>NZ_BMQJ01000009.1:0-124331 GCF_014648055.1 Streptosporangium pseudovulgare | reverse complement strand
AGGCCGGGGAGGTGTTCCCGGCGGCGTCGCGGGCGACGACGTGGACGGTGTAGGCGGTGTTCGGGGTGAGGCCGGTCAGGGTGAGGGAGGTGCCGGTGGCCGAGTCGAGTCTCGTGGTGCCGGAGTAGACGTCGTAGCCGGTGACGCCGACGTTGTCGGTCGCGGCGGTCCAGGTCAGCGTGGCCCCGGAGGAGGTGACGGCCGACACGGACGGCCTGCCCGGCGCGGTCGGCGCGACCTCGTCCTCGACCGGCGGCGGCTCGTCACCGGGCGGGTCGCCCCAGATCTTGGCCGTCCCCGCGTACAGGGTCATGTTCGGCGTGCGGACCGGGGTCGCGCCCGGGGTGGTCGGGATGCCCTTGTACGACCAGTCGTTGGACGGATCCCACGTGCCGGTGCCGGCGATGCGGAACTGCACCTCACGCCGGTGCTGCGACTGGCCCGCCGGGGCGATCGAGGTGCCCGAGCAGTCCACGGTGACGTAGTAGGTCCTCCCCGACAGCAGGGTCGGCCCGGTGGGCGCCTTGCACTGGTTGTAGGCCGACGAGACGGTGATCTGGCTCGCGGTGGTGTCGCCGTCGAGGGTGAAGTAGTAGCGGAACGAGCCGTTGTCCAGGACGCGGGCCGGCCAGGCGGACTGGTTCCGGACGATGGCCTTGATCTCGGTGAACGTCGTGCCGGAGGCGTTCACCCCGGCCTCCACGAAGATCTCCGGGCCGTCGGGCGTCTCGGCCTTGGGGAAGCCGGCCGCCGGGGCTCCGCCGTACTCGGAGTACAGGCGGGCGAGCGCGCCGGTGAAGCCGGCGTTGTAGTCGGTGGCGACCTCGTTCATCACGTAGTCGTCGCGCTTGTCGGTGTAGGCGTCGTCGGGGTCGGGCGGGCCGCCGACGAGCGCGCCGTACAGGGTGTGGCGGGTCTCGGCCGGGTTGGTCATCTGGTCGGTCCACGAGCCGTGCGCGGTGCGGTGGTGCGGGTTCTTCGGCGGGTTGTCGCCGAAGCCGATCACGTAGGAGGAGTTGCGCGGGTTGTCGCCGAGCGCGTAGTCGATCTGGCGCTTGGCGAAGTCGTGGTAGCGCGCCCTGCGGGTCGAGTCGGTGATCGTGTCGGCGTGGACCAGCGCCACGAACGCGGTGTTGGCGGCGTAGCGCAGCGACCCCCACCGGTCGAGTACGGCCTGGCCGCCCGGCGAGTACTTCACCCGCTGGCCGTTGACGCCGACCGTCCAGTAGTCGAGCCAGCGGTTGGCGTCGTCGAGGTAGCGCTGCTTGCCGGTCAGCTTGTTCAGCAGCACGTAGGCGCCGTAGGACTTGTCGTCCCAGGCGATCGTCCACTTGTAGGACCTGGTCGTGGACTGCGGCTCGGTGCCGAGGTTGTCGTAGTAGGACTCGGCCTTGGCGAGGTAGGAGGCGTCCTTGGTGGCCCGGTACAGCCAGATGGCGCCCCAGACCAGCTCGTCGTTGTAGCCGCTCCAGGAGTTGTAGTAGCCCTGGGCGTCGGAGATGCAGTCGCTGTACTTCTTCCGCACGGTGTCGGCGAAGGTGTACAGCTGCTTGGCGTGCGTCAGCAGCGTGTCGGCGTAGGACGGGTTCGTCGGGCGGAAGACCATCGAGGAGGCGGCCATCGCGGCCGCGGTCTCCCCGGCGAGGTCCGACCCGCCGCAGGAGGCGTCGATCCTGTAGGCGGGCCGCTCCATCTGCATCGCCTCGGCCGGACCCCACCAGGCGTGGTCCTTGCCGCCGTTGCCGACCTGCCCGTAGAGCACGTTCGGCGACGGGTGGGCCTTGATGAAGTAGTCGTTGACGAACTTCAGGTTGTTCAGCAGGTGGGTGAGCTGCCCGGCGGAGTCGTAGGCGTCGCGGTACTCCACCGCCCCCCAGGCCAGCATCGTCGCGCTGGCCGCCATGGGCAGGCCGAACTTGACGTGGTCGCCGGCGTCGTACCAGCCGCCGGTCAGGTCGAGCCCGGCGTCCTTGCCGTCGTTGAGCGCCGAGTCGCCGCGCCAGCCGACGCGGTTCCAGCTCGGCAGCCTGCCGGACTGCTGGGCCTCGTAGAACCAGATGGACTTCTGCAGGGCCTCGCCGTAGGCGAACGCCGGGGCGGCGTTCGCCGGCGCGGCCTGGGCCACGGCGGGCAGCGGTGCGGCGACCACGGCCGCCAGGCCGAGTGCCGCCAGGTGTTTCCTCATCGGGGGGTGCCTCTCGGGAGACGAGACGGTGCTGTGGGGAGAAGGGTTCCGCGGGCCGGCCGGCGCCGGGGGTACGGCGGGCGGCGCCGGGGGTACGGCGGGCGCCGGGGTACGGCGGGCCGGTGAGGGAGGGAAGCGGCGGGGCGGTGAGGAGGGGGAACGGCGGGGCGGTCGATGGTGCTCGGGGCGTGACGGCAGGTCAGGGGTACCGTCACGCCCCGAGGTCTCGCGGGGAGCGGGCCGGCCGGGGAGCCGGCCCTGCTCCGTCAGGGCGGGGGCGGGCCGGTCGGGCCGGCCCTGCCCCGCCGGGCGGGGGAGCGGGTCAGCCGAAGAGCCGGCCGTACTCCGCCAGGGCGACGGCCACGTCGACCTGGGCCCAGAACCGGTGGTAGTTGAAGGTCGGCGCGGGACCGGTGCCCTTCAGGAAGGCGTCCACCTTCGGCCAGTCCGGGTCGTTCTTGTAGAAGGACCGGATCGACAGGAAGGTGGAGTTCGAGTCGATCACGTCGCCGTTCGGCATCTTGCCGGTCCAGCCGGCCGGGACGTAGATCGGGTCGTCGAGGCGGTTGTAGTCGGCCTTGGTCTCCGGGGTGGAGACGCCCTTGGTGTCCTGGTTGTTCTTCCACATGCCGTCGAGCAGCGCCTTGGCGATGCCCTGGGCCTTGGCGTCACCGGCCTTGGCCGCGTAGTACATCAGCACCTTGGCGTAGGAGCCGGCCACACCGACGTCGGTGGTGTAGTCGCGGATGCTGACGTGCAGCCCGGTGTTGGGACGCGGGTTGTTCGGGTCCCAGGTCTCCGGCTGGCCGGTCCACACCAGGGTCGAGGGGATCTGGAAGGTGCCGTCGGCGTTGACCGTGGTGTTGTCGGTCGCCCACTTGACCCACTTGTCCAGGACGAGCTTGGCGTCGGCGTTGCCGGTCGCGTAGTAGAGCTCCGCGACGCGTTCCATGGACCACGCCTGGAAGCCGAACCACTGGTTGGACGGCGGGTCGTGGTAGACCGGCTGCCAGTCGTAGGCCATGCCGTAGAAGGTCGGCAGGGTCGACGGCGGGGCGGCGTAGTGGCCCTGCCAGCTGTTGGTGGCGCCACCGGCGATCGCGCCCTCGGTCGACTGCAGCCAGCGGTAGAACTCCAGCTGCCGCTTCAGGCTGGTGGACCAGTCCTGGACGGCGGTCGTGCCCTTGGGCTTGAGCGCGTCCACGCTGGACAGGGCCCAGGCCGCCATCGGGTTCTGGTAGCCGGAGTGGTTGTGGCTGGAGCCGATCCGCCAGGCCCAGCCGGCGGAGCTGTCGAGCGCGCCGCCCCAGGCGTAGTACCAGCTCAGCAGGTAGGCCGAGCTGTCCTTGCCGGTGCCGGCCGGGCACGTGGTGCTGGTGCAGCCCTGCTTCTTGAAGTACTTGTCGTACATCGCGTAGCGCAGGTAGTCGCCCATCTTCGCGGCCTTGGTGACCGAGCCGGCGACCTGCGACTCCTTGCCCTGCTCCTTGGCCCAGGTGTGGGCCCAGTAGGCGACCTGGACGGCGCGGGCGTCGGCGTCGGGGGCGTTGGTGTACTTCCACTGCTTGGCGTAGCTGCTGTCCCCGGTGAACAGGTCGAGGAAGCCGTTCTTGCCGCCGTGCTTGAAGGTGTCGCAGGACGGCTGCGGGATGGTCTCGAAGACCGACTCCTCCGGGCCGCGCTGGTAGGTGTTGATGTAGGCGGGCCTGGTGGTGCCGTCACCGCAGCGGCCGAAGCCGTAGGTGTTGTCCACGTCCAGCAGCCAGTGCATGCCGTAGATGTCGCTGGTGCCGTAGGCGCTCTTCAGTTCGTTCGCGAGCGGGTCGACGCCGACGCTCACGCCACCGTCCAGCTTGGACGGGTACTGCTTGATGTCGTCCCACTCGCCGGCGTAGGTGGCGGGCTTGGACGGGTTGTAGAAGGAGTTGGTGGGCTGGTCCGCGGTGGCGGGGATGATGTACTTCTCCATCGAGGCCCAGGCGGCGTTGAACTTGGTCCAGTCGCCGGTCACCCTGCCGTAGGCGGCCTCCAGCCACAGGTAGTAGCTGTAGGCCTCGGAGGTGGTCTCGTGCCCCTGGTCGGGCGCCTCGACCATCAGGGTCTCCACCGAGTGGTACGGCACGCCCTCCGGCGAGAAGTAGCCGTTGGCGGGGTCCTTGAGCTTGTTGTACATCGTGGTGAAGCGCTGGACGTACTCGTTGTCGCCGCCGGCGGTGTCGTTGTCCACCTCGGTGACGGTCGCCTTGGCCGAGGTGTGGCCGGCGGCGGTCGCGGTGAACTCGGCGGTGCCGGAGGTCTTGTCGGCGTCCTCGGCCGCGGCGATCCGCACCGTCTGGGCGGTGTTCCAGTTGGCCGGGGTGAAGGTCAGCGTCCCGCCGGAGGCGACCGTCAGGTCGGCGTCACCGCTGGTCCTGGTGGTCGTCACGGTGACGTTCGAGGCCGGGGCCTTGGAGAGCCTGACCGACAGGTTCGCGCTGCCGCCCTCGGGGACGGCGAGGGTGGCCGGGCTCAGGACGACCGCGGGGGCGCTGTCGGCCCGCACGCTGATCCCGACCGGGTCGGAGGTGGTGGAGGCGCCCTTGTCGTCGGTCGCCTTGGCGGTGATCGAGTAGTCGCCGGCCGCCACGCCGGTCCAGCTGTAGGCGTACGGCGCGGTCGTGTCGGTGCCCAGCAGGGTGGTGCCGTTGTAGAACTCGACCTTGGAGACCGTGCCGTCGGAGTCGGCCGCGTCGGCGGTGATGTCCACCGTGGCGGGCGCGGTGAAGGTGGCGCCCGCGACCGGCTTGGTGATCTTCGCGGTGGGCGCCTTGTTGACGGGGCCGGACCCGCCGCAGGTGGCGCCGTTGATCGAGAAGCTGCTCGGCTTGGGGTTGGACCCGGACCAGCTTCCGTTGAAGCCGATGTTGGTCGAGGCGCCGGTGGCGAGGTTGCCGTTCCAGTCGAGGTTCTTCGCGGTGACGTTCTGGCCGCTCTGCGACCAGGTGGCGCTCCAGCCCTGCTGGACCTTCTGCGCGGCGTCCGGGAAGGCGAACCCGAGAGTCCAGCCGTTCAGCGGGTCACCGAGGTTCTTGATCGTTATACTGGCGGTGAAGCCGCCCTGCCAGTCGTTGGTGGTGTAGGTCACCTCACAGGCGACGGCCGCCTGCGCGGGCGCGGCGGCCAGCGCGGTGGTCATCCCGGCCGCCACGCTGAGCAGCGCCAGCCCGGCGATCCGTCTCCGGAAGCGTGGGAGCGCTCCCGTTCTTTGCGGGGATTGAGGCATCGGGAAGTTCCTCCAGGGGGTGGGTCGGCACAAAACCGCTGGTTGCGGTCATGTGCCGGGTGGGGCCGGGGGAAAGGGGGGTGGGAGCGCTCCCAAAAGGGATTTTTTGAGGCTGGGTGTCCGGATGTCAATGGGATGGATTCCGGGTTACACCCGCGTTTCATGCCGGGGGCCGCCAGGCTGCTGAGATCCCGGCGGGGGATTTCCCGCCGGCTGAAACTTTCACGTGCCCGCGGGGGTTCCGGGGAGCCCCGGGAGACCGGGTCGCCGGGAGGGGACCGGCCGCCGGGGCTCCCCGGAGGGGGTCAGGATCCGGAGCAGGTGACGCCGGACGGCTGGCCCGCCGTGCCGTTCGCGGTGAAACCGACCGCGACCGACTGCCCGGCGCCCAGGTTCCGCGCCCAGTCGGGGCCCTGCGCCGTCCAGGTCGTGCCGCCGGTCGTGACGACGGCGTTCCACGCGCTGGCGAGCGTGACGCCCGAGGGCATCGTCCAGGTGGCCTTCCAGCCGTTCAGCGCCGAATCACCGGAGTTCTTGATGGTCAGCTCGCCCTGGAAGCCGCCCTGCCAGGAGTTGACGAGCCTGTACGACGAGGTGCACGAGGCCGGGTTCGCCGTGGGAGAGACCGTCGGGGTGGCCGTCGGGGTGGCCGTCGGGGTGGCGGTGGGGGTGCCGGACGGGGAGGGCCCCGGGGTCCCGCCGCTCCCGCCGGACGGCGGGATCAGGTAGGGCTGGATGATGTCCTGCTTGGCCTGGTCGACCGTGGTCCAGTCGTCCTTGAGGATGCCCCCGGTGTCACCGGAGTTGGGGTTCCACGACCAGTACGTGAACGACATGCCGTTCACCCCGGTGCCGGTGTACTTCAGCAGCTCCTGGAGCCAGACCTTGTCGATCGGGGACTGCAGGGTGCTGCCGAACTCGCCGATCATGATCGGGGCGATGTTCTGCCGGTGGAGATAGCCCCAGTACCGGTCCCAGATCGCGGGCATGTTCGCCGGGTAGGACGGGTCGTCGAACCACGCCTGGCGGTAGACGGACGTGGCGTACTCGTGCGGCGAGTAGACCAGGCGGTTCGGCACGCTGAGCCGTACCGGGAACTGCCCGGCCTTGGACAGGTTGCCGCCCCACCAGCCGCAGTCCTCGTCGTTGGTCGGGTCGTTGTCCCAGACGTTGGACAGGCCGCCGCTCGGGCAGCTCACGCCCTCGACGAAGATCAGCCAGTCGGGGTTGACCGACAGGACCGCGTTGCCCGCCCGCTCGGCCGCCAGCCGCCAGTCGCGCGCCGGGTCGCCGCAGCCCCAGCAGGAGCCGGTGGCCGCCGGGTTGGTGCCCTCGGCGTGCGGCTCGTTGTGCAGGTCGGCGCCGATCACCGTGGTGTTGCCCGCGTAGCGCCGGGCGAGCATCTTCCAGTCATCGATCCACGTGCTCTCCGGCGTCGCGGAGACGTACCACAGGGCCGACTGCCCGGCGGAGGTCGGGCGGTGCCGGTCGAGGATGATCCGCATGCCCTTGCCGCCCGCGTAGGCGATGACCTTGTCGAGGATCTGCAGCGGGGTGTTCCCGGCCAGGTCGGGGTTGACGTAGTCGTTGACGCTGGTGGCCGTCGCGCCGGGCTTGAGCGCGTCGTTGGAGAACGGCACGCGCAGGGTGTTGTAGCCGAGCGAGGCCATCTTGTCGATCTGGCTCCGCCACGGGTTGCTCGACCACAGACCGTGGAAGGTCCTGTTGTCGGTCTCCATGCCGAACCAGTTGATGCCGGTCAGCCGGACGGTCGCCCCCGCACTGTCGACGATCTTGTTGCCGGAGGTGTGCAGGTAGCCGGTTCCGGTGCCGCCCGCCGCGCCCGCGGGGGAGGAGACGAACACGACCGCCAGCGCCGAGGTGACGGCGAACGCCGCCAGCGCCGCCATCCACCTGCGAACACGCAGGACTCTCATCGGGTGCCCTTCGAGGAGTCGAGGACGGATCTGCCCGCGGGGGGATCCCCGCGAGGGAGGGTGCGGCCGGTCGCGTCGTCATGCTTGGCCGCCCGGCGGACGCCCGTCAACCGCCCGCCGACCGTCCCGCCTCCCCCGCGGGCCGCGTGACCTGCGCCGTCCCGGCCCCGTACGGCTCCCGCCCGCCCCCGGGTTCCGTGAAAGTTTCACCGGTCGTGCCCCCGCGCCCCGCGCCCCCGCGCCCCGCGCCCCCGCGCCCCGCGCCCCCGTGCCCCGCGGACGCGGCGGGGCGCGGCCGGGCGCGGTCAGCCGGTCAGCCGGTCAGCGCCAGCGCCACGTACCGGAGCTGGTCCCTCAGCGCGTCGCGGAACCCGTCCGACAGGGCGCCCTCCCGGTGCCGGGTGTCGATCTTCTCCCGGACCGCGGAGAGGTCGCCGGAGCAGCAGACGACGTTGTCCAGCACCTGCCGCAGGTCCAGCGCCACGTCCGGGCGTATCCCGCCCCTGCTCTGCCCCTCGGCGAGCAGCGCGTTGAAGCCCCGCACGCTTCCTTCCAGGTCCGGCACCGGTGGGACCTCCGCCACCGGGGCCGTCTCCGGCGTCCCGCGGTCCGGCGGTGACCGCCACACGCGGGCCGTCCGGTCCGCGCGTGGCGGCTCGCCCGCCCCCGGGGACCGCTCGGGGGAGCCGGCGGATCCGTCCGGGGTGCCCGCGGACCGGTCAGGGGGGTCCGTGGGCGGCGTGGAAAGGCCCGCGGGCTGGTCAGGGGAGCCCGCGGACCGGTCTGGAGAGACGGGGGAGGGGGAGCCCGGGGAGCGGGCCCGGCCCGGGGTGGGAGAGGCGCCGAGACGGGGGGTCGCGGACGGGACGGGCCGGGTGGCGGGCCCGAGCGCCGTGCCCGGCCCGGACCGTTGGCCTCCCGTGCCGAGCGCCTGGTACCACGTCAGGGCTCCCGCGGCCAGCACCACCGCCGCCGCCGCCAGCGTCCAGCGCACGATCACGGTCCGCGCCGCCGTACGGGTCCTGGACGGCGGCCGGGAGAGCCGGTCGGCCACCTCGCGCGCCTTCGGCCGCTCCGCCGGGTCGGCCGACAGGCAGCTCCGGCAGAGCACGGCGATCTCGGACGGCAGGCCCGGCACCCGGACCTCCGGCGGCGGCCCTTCCCGTCTCGCGTTCTCGATCTCCTCCCAGGTCCGCTCCGGGTACGGCGGACCGCCGGTGAGCATCTCGAACAGCAGCACGCCGAGCGCGTACACGTCACCGGCCGGGTCGGCCGTCGTGCCGGTCAGCCGCTCCGGCGCGACGTAGGGAGGGGTGCCGTAGTCGGAGGCGTGGTCGTCGTCGCCCTCGCCGATGAACGCGGCGATGCCGAAGTCGAGCAGCTTGGCGCCGTCCGCGGTCAGCAGCACGTTCTCGGCGGTCACGTCCCGGTGGACGATGCCGCGGGCGTGGGCGGTGGCCAGCACGGCGGCCAGCCGGGCGGCGATGGCCGCCGCCTCCCGCCACGGCAGCGGCCCCTCGGCGATCCGGTCGGCCAGCGGCCGGCCCTCCAGCAGGCGCATGACCACGTACGCGGCGAGACGGCCCCGGGTGGTGACCGTCTCGCCGTAGTCGTACACCTCGATCGCGTCCGGGTGGATGAGGCGCGCGGTGGCGCGGGCCTCCCGGCGGATCAGCTCCCGGTCTCCCCGGTCGGAGCCGAGCTCGCCGTCCAGCACCTTGACCGCGACCTGCCGTTGCAGGGACCGGTCGAAGGCACGCCAGATGACGCTCATGCCGCCCGCCGCGATCGGCTCCACCAGGTCGTAACGGCGGGCGAGGACGTCTCCCGCCCGAAGTCCGCCGGGCTCAGGCGGACTCACGGACCACCAGCTCGGTGGGCAGGACCGGGTTGTTGCCCGCGCCGCCCGCCGTGGCCGGCGACGACATGGCCAGCAGCAGCAGGCGGGCGGCCAGGGCGGCGAACTCCTCCACGGGCTGGCGCACGGTGGTCAGCGGGGGAGAGGTCCGCCGGGCGACGGGGGCGTCGTCGAAGCCGATCACGGCCACGTCGTCCGGCACCCTGCGTCCCGCCCGCCGGAGGGTCTGGACGGCCGCGGCGGCCATGACGTCGGAGGCCGCGAACACCGCGTCCACGTTCGGCATCCGGCGCAGCAGCCACTGCATGCCGTGCACGCCCGAGTTGTGGCTGAAGTCGCCGTAGGCCACCGGCACCCCGGTCATCCCGGCCAGGGCGAGCGTCTGCAGGAAGCCGTCGAGCCGGTCCCGCGCCGCCGGCAGCCCGGGCGGGCCCGAGATGACGGCGATGGACCTCCGCCCGCCGAGCAGCAGGTGCTCGGCGGCCTGCCGTCCGCCGTCGCGGTTGTCCATGTCGACGTGCGGAAGCTCGATGCCCTCCGGCGGCTTGCCCAGGCACCGTATCGGGACTCCGGAGGCGGCCAGGGTGACCGCGAGCGGGTGCCGCTCCCTGGCGCCGATGAGAAGGACGCCGTCGACGCCGCCGGAGACCAGCGGCGGTGTGGCGACGGTCGAGGTCGCGGCGGTGGCCGTCATCATCGCGAGGGGAACGCCGTGGCGGGTGAGCACCTCCTCCGCCGCGGTGATCAGCCTGGCGTAGAACGGCTCGGTGAACAGACGGTGTACGGGCTCGCAGAGCACCGCGGCCACCATGTGGTCGGACCGGCGTCCGGCGCCGCCCCTGGGGGCGCGGTGCCGGACGTAACCGAGACGTGAGATCGCGTCGTGCACCTGCCTGCGGGTCGACGTGCTGACCCGCACCGAACCGGTGAGTACCCGGGACGCCGTGGCGGGGGAGACCCCCGCTTCCGCCGCGACCTGGGCAAGTGTGGGTAGATCCGACATAACTTCCTCCACACCAACATTCCGCACAGGTGGGAGCGCTCCCAGTGAACGTAGCATTGTTTCGGAAGTGTCAAAAGATGTTTCCAAAAAATCACTACATGTATGTCAAATCTCTCTGACTTTAAAGTCAGGGGCCAGCACCGCCATGGTGATCGAGTCGTGCCATTTCCCGTCCCAGCGCAGGACGTCGCGGTGCACACCCTCCTGGACGAAACCGGCCTTCCGGTAGACGTGCAGGGCCCGCTCGTTGAAGGCGAAGGCCTCCAGGTGGATCCGGTGCAGCGGCGTGGTGGTGAAGGCGTGGCGGAGCACCAGCCGGATCGCCTCGCCGCCGTACCCCCTGCCGAACACCCGGGGCCCGATCAGGGCGATGCGCAGGTTGCAGGAGAGATTGTCGGTGTCGAGGTCGTTGAGAACGATCTCCCCGACGTAGGCGCCGTCCTGGTCGTTGGCGCAGATCGCCAGGTCCAGCCGGTTGTCGTGCTCGCCGCGCGAGGCGTACCAGCGCTTGATCGCCTCATGGTCGGGCTTGGCGTGCGAGCCGGTCAGCCGGCCGGTCTCCGGGTCGTTGACCAGCTCCCACAGTCCTTCGACGTGTTCGGGGCCGACGGGGCGGAGCGTCACGCGGTCCCCGGGCAGGGTGGGTTTGTCGGCGAACATCATCCGGAATGTCTACCGGGTCCGCCGCTCGCCGGGCAATGGATTAACGGCGGAATCACCCGGGGTCGCGATCAGGGGTCACCAGGGGCCGTAGGGGCCCGAGTTGCCGCCCCGGCCGACCTCGCCGACGGCCGGCTTCACGTCGGCGAGATAGATGCCGGCCGCGATCACCGCGGCGATGGCGAAGATGTTGAGCTGGCCGAGGCCGACCCCGAAGTAGCCCACCGCGGAGGCGAACGAGAAGAGGGCCGCCAGCCCCAGCACGATCAGCCAGAATTTCTTGCTCTGCTTGCCCGCGACCGCGAACGCCCGCGCCGACGTCCGTACGGCGTGGAAGAGGGCCCAGGCCGACATGGCGAACGCGGCGATGGAAAGCACCCAGAAGATCAGGTCCAACACGCCGTGGATCTGGAGCATCGCCTCTCCTAAACGTTCGCCTCGCTGGTGTCTCTCAGACTAATGCCGCCGGAACGTGCGTGCGGCACGCGAACCGGAGCCGCCCGCGGGCGGGCCGGCTCCCCGGAGGACACCCGCGGCGCGCGGGCCGGCTTCCGGGGCGCGCGGGACGTGAAAGCGCCCGCCCCGCGGCCCCGCCGCAGGAACGGGCGGGGGCGCGGGGCGGGCGCGGTGCCGGCGTCAGGCGCGCGCGGCGTTGTTCGGCTTGGTGGTGCGGGTGGTCTTCCTGGGCGAGGCGTTGGTGGCCGACGCGGCGATCGCCGGCTCGGCGGTCTCGGAGACCTCCTCCAGCTCCAGCGCGGCCTCGCCGCTCGCCCGGGAGACGACCTTGCGGCCCCGGGTGGCGAACTCCTCGTAGAGGCCGGCCGCCATGCTGGTGAACTGGTCGGCGTAGACGCGGGCCTTCTCCGGGAAGTCCTTGGCGTAGACCTCGGCCTTGTCGGCGAACGTCCTGGCCCGCTCGGGCAGTTCCTTGGCGACCTCGCGGATCTCCTCGCGGCGGCCCTGGAGCCGCTGCAGCTGGTCGGGGATCTCGCGGAGCTTCTCGACCGCGTAGTCGCCCGCGCCCGCCACGGCGTAGAACGGCTTGGAGTCGGCCAGCTTCTTGACTTCGGTGGTGAACGTCATTGATCAGTCCTCCTGGTTTTCCGGTTTGACGTCTTGGGCTTCGCCGCCGCCTTCGGAGACCCGCCGTGCTCCGGCGTGGTCACGCGGTCCTCGGGCGAGGGCGTGTCGTCGGGCGAGGAGTCCGTGCCGCCCCCCGGGGACTCCGCCGACGGGTGCGCGTCCTCCGTGGTCCACGCGCCCTCGGCCGGTGTCTCCGACCGGTTCTCCTTGCGAAACGACTCATAGATGTCGATCAGCACCTGGCGTTGCCGCTCGGTGATGTTGCGATCGGCCCTTATGGCGGTCAGCACGTCACTGTCGGGCTCGCGATCCTCGATGAGGCCGGCCTGAACGTAAAGTGCCTGGGAGGAGATCTGCAGGCCCTTGGCGATCTGGTTGAGGATCTCCGCGCTGGGCTTGCGCAGGCCACGCTCGATCTGGCTGAGGTAGGGGTTGGAGACCCCCGCCGAGGCCGCCAGCTGGCGCAGAGAGATCTTCGCCTGCGTGCGCTGCTCCCGGATGTACTCGCCGATCGAACCGACCTTCGGTAGTGCCATGTGTCCAGTGTGCACCACTCTGCTTGCAAATGCAAACACAGTGGCTAACACCAGCAAACGCGGGCCGAGGCGGTGGGACGGAACGGCGCGGCCGGCGCGGCATCCCGAGCCGTGCGCGGGCATGCCCGACCAGCGTGGCGCCACGGCCCGGCGGCCGTGGCGGTCAGTGCGGGAACGGGAGCAGCCAGAGCAGCGGGGCCGAGGAGGTCAGCGTGACCGAGAAGGCGACGATGGCGTAGCGGATCCGCCGGGGCAGGTCCGGCAGCGGGGTGACCAGGCGCTGCACCCGGGCCATCACCGCGTCGCAGGTGCCCGCCGCGCCGAGCGTGCCCTGCGGGGCGGGGACGCTGCCCGCCGTACCGAAGCGCAGCAGGGCGGTGGCCAGGCGGCGGGGTGAGCAGTAGCGGCGGGCGGCGTCGTCGGCGGCCATCTCCACCAGCAGGCCGACCTCGCTCTGTATCAGCCTGACCAGCCGCGACCAGGGCAGCGCCCGGTGCAGGGCGGCGAACGGCAGCAGCACCAGGTCGTGGCGCTCGCGGACGTGCGCGCTCTCGTGGGCGAGCACCGCGGTCAGCTCGTCGGGGGACAGCAGCTTCAGGGTGCCGGCGCTGACGACGACCTGGGAACGCAGGCCGGGCACGCAGTAGGCGGTGGCGCCGGGGTGGTCGAGGACCCGCACGCCCGGGACGCCGGGGTCGTCATGGGAGACCAGCGCCAGCAGGACGCGGTGGCGGCGCCGGGCGCGGAGCGTCTGGGAGGCCGCGGTGAGCAGCACGACGACCAGCACCGACAGCGCGGTCAGCCCCGTGATGAGGGCGAGGATCCTCGGCACGTCGTAGGGGCCGGGCGCGTCGTAGCCGCCGTCGAAGGCGGAGCAGATGAAGGAGTAAAGGCCGTGCAGCACGCCCTGCCGGTAGGGCTCCAGGGCATAGGCCAGCAGGGCCCCCGTCCCGGCGAGGCCCCAGGTCACCCCGAGCGCCTGCCACAGGACGATCGCCACATGGGGAGCGCGGTAGGTCCACCGTGCGTGGGTGAACCGCCAGGCTCCGATCCCGCAGACCACGGCGAGTATCGCCAGGGCTGCAGCGGTTATCACTCGTCCTCCAGCTCCGAAAGGGCTCTGAGCAGGATCTCCGCCTCGCTGCCGGAAACGGCCTGGGCGAACCTGGTGAGCGCGGCGGACCGGTCTCCGGTCATGTCCAACGCCTCAAGCATAAGCTCCGCGACGTACGCGTCGCGGCTCTCGGCCGGCTCGTAGCGCCAGGCACGCCCGGAGCGGGTGCGCATGAGGAAGCCCTTGCGGGTCAGCCGGTCGAGCACGGTCATCACGGTGGTCGGCGCGAGATCCCGGTCGGCGATCAGACGCCCGACCTCGCGTGCCGTCACCGGGGATGACTGCGCCCAGATGATGTCCATGATGCTGCGTTCCAGCTCGCCCAGACCCTTCACGGGAACCAGCCTAGCTCCCGCACCACCAGGGGTAGTACTACGGGTTGTCGAGTCACGCGGAAGTGGCCTTCCCGTCAGGGTTTCCGGCTTCGAGGTGATCGGCCCGGGGCTCCGGGGAGGGCGCCCCGGATCTCCGGGCGCGGAAGGGCGGTCCGGGGCCTCGGGAGCGGCCGGGGCCTCCCGGGCGGCCGGTCACGGGTTCCGGACATCGGCCGGGGGTTCCGGGGGCCGGAACGGGTTCCGGGGGGCGACCGCCGCCCAGTCGAGGGTCAGCTCGCCGAGCCGCCAGCGGCCCTCGCCGCCGAGCGGCGGGCGCACGGTCACCGGCCAGGCCGCGGCGAGCGTCCGGGCGGCGGCGATCCAGCGCTGCCGCGCGCCGTGGGCGCCGAGAGCGGCGTTGACCGCCCAGGCCCGGTCGAAGTCGCGCAGGAAGGCGTGGACGGGCTCGCCGGGGACGTTGCGGTGGATCAGCGTCTTGGGCAGCCGCTCGGCGAGATCGGAGGGGCGGTCGAAGGCGTCGAACCGCGCCGCGAGGGTCAGCGTCCGCGGGCCGTGCTCGTCGAGCCCCACCCAGGTCGCGCGGTGCCCCACCTCCGAGCAGGTGCCCTCGACGATCATCCCGCCGGGCGCGATCCGGCTCCGCAGCAGCGCCCAGTGCTCCCACGCCTCGGCCTCGCCGTACTGCCGCAGCACGTTGAAGGCCCGCACCAGCAGCGGCGGCCTGCCCACCGGCAGTTCGAAGCCGCCGAGCCTGAAGGACAGCCCCGGCCGCTCGTACGGCCTGGCCGCCGCCACCCGGGCCGGGTCGATCTCCACCCCGACGACCTCGACCGACGGGCAGACCGCGCGCAGCCGCCCGAACAACTCCAGGGTCGTGACGTGCGAGGCCCCGTAGCCCAGGTCGACCACCAGCGGGCGGTCCGCCGACCGCAGGAGCCGCCCGCAGGCGGCGATGGTCCAGCGGTCCACCCGCCGCAGCCGGTTGTGGCCCGTGGTCCCCCTGGTGATCTCCCCGACCGGGTTCGCCATCGTCAGACGCGGTGGACCTTGTGCTGGGCGGCCTGGGCGCGGGGCCGGATGACCAGCCGGTCGATGTTCACGTGGGCGGGGCGGGTGACGCACCAGGCGATGGCGTCGGCGACGTCGTCGGCCGACAGGGGGTCGGGGACGCCCTGGTAGACGTGGCCGGCGGCGGCGGAGTCACCCCGGAAGCGGTTCAGCGAGAACTCCTCGGTGTGCACCATCCCCGGGGCCACCTCGACGATCCGGACCGGCTCGCCGCACAGCTCCAGCCGCAGCACCTCGGCCATCGAGCTCTGGGCGTGCTTGGCCGCGACGTAACCGCCGCCGCCCTCGTAGGAGACCAGCCCGGCCACCGAGGTGAGCATCAGCAGCACGCCGTCGCCCGACTCGATCAGGCGGGGCAGCAGGGCCCTGGTCAGCCGGAGCGAGCCGAGCACGTTGACGTCGTACATCCGCTGCCAGTCGGCCACGTCGGCGCCGGCCACCGGTTCGAGGCCGATCGCGCCGCCCGCGTTGTTCACCAGGACGTCGCAGCGGTCGAGTGAGGCGGCGAGCTCGTCCACCGACTCCTGGGAGGTCACGTCCAGGGTCACCGGGCGGATCCCCGGCACCTCGGCGGCGAGGTCGTCGAGCCGGTCGCGGCGCCGCGCGCCCGCCACCACGTCGAACCCCTCGGCGGCCAGCCGGCGCGCCGTGGCCGCGCCGATCCCGCTGCTTGCACCCGTGACGACCGCTGTCTTCCTCATGGCGTCCCATCCTGCCAGGGCGGTTCACCGGCGCTTCCGGGGAGTCCGGATGCTGGGAATGTTGCGAAGTATTGAGTGGTTAAAGCGTTTTCGGAGGTGGTGTCCGTGAGGCGACGGCGGGTCAGCCGGGTCGCGACGATCAGCATGCACACGTCCCCCCTGGACCAACCGGGGACCGGGGACGCCGGCGGCATGAACGTCTACATCGTGGAGGTGGCCAAGCGCCTGGCCGATCTCGGGATCGAGGTCGAGATCTTCACCAGGCAGACGGCCCGTGACCTGCCCCCGGTCGCCGAGATCGTCCCGGGCGTCTCCGTCCGCCACATCACCGCGGGGCCGTACGAGGAGCTCGACAAGGGCGACCTGCCCGGCCAGCTCTGCGCCTTCCTGTCGGGCGTGCTGCGCACCGAGGCGATGTACGACCCGGGACGCTACGACCTGATCCACTCCCACTACTGGCTGTCGGGCCAGGTGGGCTGGCTGGCCAAGGAGCGCTGGGGCGTGCCGCTGGTGCACACCATGCACACCATGGCCAAGGTGAAGAACCTCCTGCTGGCCGAGGACGACAAGCCCGAGCCCGCGGGGCGGGTGCTGGGCGAGGAGCAGGTCGTCCAGATCGCCGACCGCCTGGTGGCCAACACCCCGACCGAGGCCCGCGAGCTCGTCGACCTGTACGGCGCCGCCCCCGGCCGCGTCGCCGTCGTCAGCCCCGGGGTGAACCTCGGCGTCTTCCGGCCCGGGTCCCGCAGGGCGGCCCGCCGCCGGCTCGGCCTGCCGCGCGACGCCCACGTGCTGCTGTTCGTAGGCCGGGTGCAGCCGCTCAAGGCCCCCGACGTGCTGCTGCGCGCCGCGGCCCGGATGATCGCCCAGCGCCCCTCGCTCAGGCGGACGCTCATCGTCGCCTGCGTCGGCGGCCTCAGCGGCAACGGCCTGAGCCGGCCCTCGTACCTGTCCGACCTGGCCGCCTCCCTGGGCATCGAGGACGTCGTCAGGATCGTCCCGCCGGCGCCCCAGCCGGAACTGGCCGACTGGTACCGCGCGGCCGACGTCACCGCCGTCCCCTCGCACAACGAGTCGTTCGGCCTGGTCGCCCTGGAGTCGCAGGCCTGCGGCACCCCGGTCGCCGCGGCCTCCGTGGGAGGCCTGCGCACCGCCGTGCGCGACGGCGTCTCCGGCGTGCTCGTCGAGGGTCACGACCCGCACGACTGGGGGCGGGTGCTCACCCGGTTCGTGGACCGGCCCGCCTGGCGCGACGCGCTGTCGGCGGGCGCGGTGAACCACGCGGCGGCCTTCGGGTGGTCGGCCACCGCCGCCCGCCTCTCGGAGGTCTACGCCGGGGCGATGGCGCACCTGCACCGCGTCCCGATCGCCGTCTCCTGCTGACCGCCGTCTCCTGCTGATCCCGCCTCCCGCCGACCGTCCATGCCGTCCGTCTCCGTCCCGCCCGCGCCGTCCGTCTGCCGGCCGCCCATGCCGTCCGTCTCCGTCCCGCCCGCGCCGTCCCGCCCGCCCGTACGCCGGACGGGCGGGCGCGACTTCCGCCGTCCCCGTCCCGTCCGCCTGCTCGCCGCGTCGCACCCCTCCTCGCGGGCGGCTCGTAGGGTGGACGCATGCGCGAAGTGATCGAGGCGGCGCTGAAAGGCGCAGAGGTCTCCTACGAGGAGCCCCGGCCGGGGGCCTTCCTGGTCAAACTCCCCGGCCAGCACAAGCTCGCCACCATGACGTGGCTGATCGTCGGCGACCAGGCACTGCACGTCGAGGCGTTCTTCTGCCGCCAGCCCGACGAGAACCACGTCGAGTTCTACCGCTGGCTGCTGACCAAGAACGGCTCCATGTACGGCGTGCACTTCGCCCTCGACCCCGTCGGCGACGTCTACCTCGTCGGCCGGGTGCCGCTCACAGCGGTCTCCGAGGAGGAGATCGACCGGCTGCTGGGCTGCGTGCTGACCTACTCGGACGAGGGTTTCGACCGGGCGCTGGAGCTGGGCTTCGCCTCCTCGATCCGGCGCGAGTGGGAGTGGCGCGCCAAGCGCGGCGAGTCGCTGGCCAACCTCAGGGCGTTCGCCCGGTTCGCCGAACCCGGCCGCTGAGCCCGGTTCGCTGAGCCCGACCGTCAAGCCCGGCCGCCGAACCCGGCCGCTGAGCCCGACCGTCAAGCCCGGCCGCGGCCCGCCGGACGTTTCGGCCGGCGCCGAAGGGTTCTGCGCCTAGCGTGCGTGTCATGACCTCTCAGCCGAACAGCGCGGCCCGGCCGGCCCAGCCGGTGGTCGTGAGCCGTTACGACGAGGTGCGGGCGCTCCTGGCCGATCCCGCCCTGACCGTGCCCGCCGTGCCGCGACCGCCCTTCTCGCTGACCGTGGCCTGGCTGCGCGGCGCGGTCGGCCGTTTCGCCGACGGCCCCGTGCACGCCGTCCGCCGGGCCGCGTCGGTGCGCGTGCTCGCCGGACTGGACGAGCGGGCGCTGCGCGCCGAGGCGTTCCGGCGGGCGGCGGAGCATCCCAGCCCGGAACTGGTGCCGGTCGAGGTGCTGGCCGTCGCGCTGGGTGTGCGGGCCGAGGACGGCGCACGGGCCGCGCGGGCGGTCGCGGCCCTCGCCCCGGCCTACCTGCCCCCCGCGACCCCGCCCTCCCCGACCACCTCGCCCGTTCCGACCGCTCCGCCTGTTCAGACCCCTCCGCCTGTTCAGACCCCTCCGCCTGTTCAGACCCCTCCGCCTGTTCAGACCCCTCCACCTGGCCAGGCCGCCTCGCCCGTCCAGGGCGCTCCGCGTGCCCAGGCCACCTTGGCTGCCCAAGCCGTCTCGCCTGTCCAGATCGCTTCACCCGTCCAGACCGCCCCGGACGACGCCGCGGCCGACGCGGGCCTGGCCGAGCTGTCGCGGCTGCTCGGCGACCCGGAGCCGGAGCGGCTCGCCGTACTGGCCGGGCTGCTCGCCCAGGCGTGCGCGGCGACCGCCGGTCTCGTCCGGAACGCGCTGGCGGCGGACACCGGCCCCTGTCCGGTGGAGGACCTGCTGGCCGAGACGCTGCGCCACGACCCGCCGGTTCGGACGCTGCGCCGCGTCGCCGTACGGCAGGCCGCCGGGGGAGTCCCGGCCGGGGCGACGGTGCTGCTGGACGTGGCCGCGGCCAACCGGGATCCGCACGTGTTCGACGACCCGGACCGCTTCCGGCCCGGCCGTTCCCCGCGGCACCTGACCTTCGGGGCAGGACCGCGGCCCTGCCCCGCCGAGCGGATCGCGCTGGCGCTGGCGGCCGGCGTGGTCGAGGCGGTACGGCGATGGCGAGGGGGATGGAAGTGACGAAAGCGACGGGTACGGGAGCGGGGACGGAATCGGTGAAGGCGACGGGGATGGGGGATACGAGGACGATGGGGACGGAAGCGGCGAAGGCGACGGGTGGCGCGGCGACGGCGTTCGAGCGTTTCAGGGCGCTGCACCACGGCCCGGAGCCGCTGGTGCTGCCCAACGCCTGGGACCACGCCTCGGCCGCAGCGCTGGCGGCGGCAGGGTTCGCGGCCGTGGGGACCACCAGCCTGGGGGTGGCCGCCGCGGCGGGCAAGCCGGACGCCGCGGGCGTGACACGCGCCGAGACGCTGGCGCTGGCCCGCCGGATCGCGCACCTGAACGTCCCGGTCACGGTGGACATCGAGGACGGCTTCGGCGGCTCGCCCGTCCAGGTCGCCGAACTGGCCGGGAGCCTGGCCGCCCTGGGGATCGCGGGCGTCAACGTCGAGGACGGCCGCGGTGACCGGCTGGCCGATCCCGGTGAGCAGGCGGGGCTGATCAGGGCGATCAAGGACAGCGCGCCGCACCTGTTCGTCAACGCCCGCACCGACCCGTTCTGGCTGGGCATGCCCGGCGCCCTCGCCGAGGCCGTACGGCGGGTGCGGATCTACGTCGACGCCGGAGCCGACGGGGTGTTCGTCCCGGGCGCGACCGCCGGACGGGACCTGGAGACGCTCGCCACGGCGGCCGGGGTGCCGCTGAACGTGCTCGTCCAGCCGGGGGTGCCGCCGTCCCGGCTGGCGGAGCTGGGGGTGCGGCGGATCAGCTTCGGCTCGCTGCTGTTCCGCGCGGCGCTGGGCGCGGTCACGGGTACGGCGCTGGCCGTCGCCGCGGGCGGCCACCCGGTCGCCGAGGTCCCCTCCTACGAGGAGGTCCAGCGGCTGGCGGGTCCCGAGGACGAGGGGGGTCGGCGGCCGGCGGGCCTCGACGATGAGGAGGCCGGGCGGCCGGGGACCCCCGACGCAGTGGCCGCTCCGTAGCGGGGCGCGGGCACGCTCTAGGCTTGTTCGCATGGCGACTTTGGTGCTGTTGCGGCATGGCGAAAGTGAATGGAACGCCAAGGGACTGTTCACCGGGTGGGTGGACGCCGGGCTGTCGGAAAAGGGCGAGGAGGAGGCGCGGCGCGGCGGGCGGCTGCTGGTGGAGGCCGGGGTGCGGCCCGACGTGGTCCACACCTCGGTGCTGACCCGGGCGATCCAGACCGCGAACCTCGCGCTGGGCACCGCGGACCTGCTCTGGCTCCCGGTCAACCGCTCCTGGCGGCTCAACGAGCGTCACTACGGCGCGCTCCAGGGCAAGGACAAGGCGCAGACCCGGGCCGAGTTCGGTGACGAGCAGTTCATGCTCTGGCGCCGCTCCTACGACGTCCCGCCGCCTCCGATCGCCGACGACGACGAGTTCTCGCAGGCCGGTGACCCGCGCTACGCCCTGCTGCCGGGCGAGCTGATGCCGCGGACCGAGTGCCTCAAGGACGTCGTCGAGCGGATGCTGCCCTACTGGTACGACCGGATCGTCCCCGACCTGGCGGCGGGCCGTACCGTCCTGGTCGTCGCGCACGGCAACTCGCTGCGGGCGCTGGTCAAGCACCTCGACCGGATCGGCGACGACGAGATCGCCGGGCTCAACATCCCCACCGGCATCCCGCTCCGCTACGAGCTGGACGACGACTTCCACCCGGTGGTCAAGGGCGGTGAGTACCTCGACCCGGAGGCCGCCGCGTCCGCCATCGAGGCCGTGGCCAACCAGGGCAGGTAGGCCCCGAGAAGCCGCCCCGGCGCGGTCGGGGCGGTCCGCCGCCGGCCGGGAACGAGACCATGGGAAAGGGCCCCCACCGGCCGGGAACGAGACCACGGGAAAGGCCCCCACCGGCCGGAAGCCAGACCACGGAAGACCACGGGAAAAGGGGAAGGGCCCGCCGCGCCGACGGGCCCTTCCCCTCCCCCGATCCCGTGTTCCCGCTCCCGGCTTCCACGGTGACGGTGCCCACCGGCTCCCGATTCCGTGTTCCTGCGGTTCCGCGGTTCCGTTACAGGACGCCGTCCTGCGGCCGGGAACCGGTCACCAGGTAGACCACGTCGTTGGCGATGCGGACCGCGTGGTCGGCGTAGCGCTCGTAGTAGCGGCCGACCAGCGTCACGTCGATGGCCGGCTCGACGCCGTGCTTCCAGTCGTCGGCCAGCAGGATCTTGAACAGCCGGCGGTGCAGCCGGTCCATGGCGTCGTCGTCGCCGTGCATCTCCATGGCGGACTCCACGTCGCGCGAGGCGATGCAGCTGCCGGTCTTGGTGACCAGGCGTTCGGCGACCTGCCCCATCTCCAGGATGGTGGCGCGCAGCTCCGGCGGGATCGCCGACTCCGGGTGGCGCAGCCGTACGACCTTGGCCACGTGCTCGGCGAGGTCGCCCATCCGCTCCAGGTCGGTGCCCATCCGCAGGGCGGCGATGACCATGCGGAGGTCGACGGCCACCGGCTGCTGCCGGGCCATCAGGTCGAAGATCGACGCCTCCATCTCCGCGAAGAGCCGATCGACCTCCTCGTCCTGGGAGATGACGCTCTCCGCGAGCTGGAGATCGGAGTCCAGCAGGGCGGTGGTGGCCCGGGAGATCCCGGAACGCACCAGACGGGTCATCTCGATCAGCCGGTCGGTGAGGGCGTCGAGTTCTTCGTGATAGAGGTCGCGCATGGCCCTCAACGTACGCGGGCGACGGTGAACGAACCCCGACCGTAAAGTGAACATTGCGGGAAAGGCCGTTGTAGTGCCGCTCTGAGCTGCCTGAAGGGGAAAACGCCCGCCTACCATCGGGACCGTGAAGCCTACAGGAGGACCGCATGAGTGAGCTGCTGGCGAGCTTGGCCGCGCTGGCCGGCTTCGTCGTCGGAGCGCTGGCCGTGATGGTCGTCCGGCACAACATCGAGGGACGGCGTGTCGTGCTGACGCCGGTGGACGACGTCGCGCCCGGTGCGCTGCCACCGGGCGTCGCCTCCGTGCTGGCCGTGCTGCCGTCCTCGGCGGTCGTGCTCGACAGGGACGACAGGGTGCTCCGGGCCAGCTCGGCCGCCCGGGCGTTCGGCCTCGTCAAGGGTGACCACCTGGTGGTGGCCGAGCTCCTCGCGATGGCCAGGCGGGTCCGCCGGGACGGCGAGATCCGGGAGAACGAGATCGAGGTGGCCGGGCACAAGTTCGGCCAGGACTCCACCTGCTTCGCGGTCCGGGTCGCCCCGCTGGGCTCCTACGGCCAGGTGCTCGTGCTCGCCGAGGACCAGACCGAGCACCGCCGGGTCGAGGCGGTGCGCCGCGACTTCGTCGCCAACGTGAGCCACGAGCTCAAGACACCGGTGGGCGCGCTGTCGCTGCTCGCCGAGACCATCCAGGACGCCGCCGACGACCCCGAGGCGGTCACCCGCTTCGCCGGGCGGATGCAGCACGAGGCCGCCCGCCTGACCTACCTCGTCCAGGACCTCATCACGCTCTCCCGCATCCAGGGGGCCGAACCCATCCCCACCCCGGGGCCCGTCCCGATCGACGACGCCGTGCACGAGGCCATCGACCGCTGCAACACCACCGCCGCGGCCAAGAACATCAGCCTGGTCACCGGGGGCGTCGAGGGCCTGCGGATCTGGGGCGACGACGAGCTCCTGGTCACCGCGCTGCGCAACCTCATCGACAACGCGGTCGCCTACAGCCCCGAGCAGACCCGGGTCGTGATCAGCGCGCGCGCCGTGGGTCCGCACCACGAGTCGATCGAGATCAGCGTGAGCGACCAGGGGATCGGCATCCCGGAGAGCGCCCAGGAGCGGATCTTCGAGCGGTTCTTCCGCGTCGACGCCGCCCGCTCGCGCGCCACCGGGGGCACCGGCCTCGGCCTCGCCATCGTCAAACACGTCGCCGCCGCCCACAACGGCGCGGTGACGGTGTGGAGCAAGGAAGGATCCGGCTCCACCTTCACCCTCCGCCTGCCCGCCTTCGGCGGGACGGCGGTAGCCGTACCCCGTACCACCCCGATCCCCCTGGAGGCCGCGCAGTGACCCGCGTGCTTGTCGTCGAGGACGAGGAGTCCTTCTCCGACGCCCTGTCCTACATGCTGCGCAAAGAGGGCTTCGAGGTCGCGGTCGCGGCCACCGGCCCGGAGGCGCTGGACGCCTACGACCGCAACGGCGCCGACCTGGTGCTGCTCGACCTGATGCTGCCCGGCCTGCCGGGGACCGAGGTCTGCCGCTCGCTGCGTCAGCGTTCCAACGTCCCGGTGATCATGCTCACCGCCAAGGACAGCGAGATCGACAAGGTCGTCGGGCTGGAGCTGGGCGCCGACGACTACGTGACCAAGCCGTTCTCCTCCCGGGAGCTGGTGGCCCGCATCCGCGCGGTGCTGCGCCGCCAGGGCGACACCGAGGAGGCGGAGTCGGCGGTGCTGACCGCCGGCCCGGTCCGGATGGACGTCGACCGGCACGTCGTCGCCGTCCGGGGGAACCAGGTACAGCTCCCGCTGAAGGAGTTCGAGCTGCTGGAGGTGCTGCTGCGCAACGCCGGTCGGGTGCTCACCCGGGGCCAGCTCATCGACCGGGTCTGGGGCGCCGACTACGTGGGCGACACCAAGACCCTGGACGTGCACGTCAAGCGGCTGCGAGCCAAGGTCGAGGCCGACCCCTCCAACCCGCGCTGCATCCTCACGGTCCGCGGGCTGGGCTACAAGTTCGACCCCGTGGAGAGCTGACGAAGGGGGCGTGCGGGAAGTCGTCCCGCACGCCCCCTTCGCATGTTCACGGCGGCACGGCCGGCGCGGAGCCGCGCCGGCCGCCGCCGGTCACTCGGTGGTGGAGGGGCTGGGGGACGGCGATGCCGTCGCACCCTCCGTGGGGCTCGCCGACGGCGTGGCGGACGGCGTGGACGACTGGTCCCCGCCCGGCGCCGGAGCCAGGGTGGCGAACTCGCGGCTGCGGGTGATGACCGGAACCGTCACCGGGATGATGCCCGCGTTGGCGAACTGCAGCTGGATCCTGATGCTCTCCCCGCCGCTCAGGGGCTGCTTCAGGCCCTCCACCACGATGGTGGGCGTGGGAGTGCCGACCCGCACGCCCTGACCCGTCTTGAGCTCGACGGGTGCGGGGATCTTCGCGGTGCCCACGGCCGGGTCGACGCCGACGCCGACGAGCTGGTCGGGGGTCTGCGCGCTGTTGACCAGCGACATGTACAGCGGGGTCGCCCCACCGGCCTGGATCTTCGAGCCGGGCTCGGGGCCGAGGAAGAACGCCTGGGAGATGTCGATGCCGTTCTGCCTGACGGTGACGGCCTCGGTCGGGTGGTAGGGCTTGTTGGTGTTGGCGTCCTCTCCGGTACCGCAGCCGGCCAGGACGGGGGCGGCGGCGAGGAACGCGGCGGCGGCGATCGCCCAGCGACGGCTGTTGCGGGTCACGGTACGGGGTCTCCTTGTCACACTGGATGCAGGACAGGGCCAACCCTATCCGTGTCCAATACCGGGTTTTCCGGCGACCCACCTGATCGCGGAGGAGTGCCGAATGCAGGTGGGGACCGCTTTTCAGCCTGCCGATTCACAGGGGAGAACATTTGTCAAGCCATAAGATGCCGCTTTGACCTGCAGTTATGGTGATTTCACTGTTCCGGGAGGCTGTGGATACGTGGTACTCTTGAGTACAGCGGAAGGGGTACTTGTCACATGACTTTCCAGGTCGGCGACACTGTCGTCTACCCCCACCACGGGGCTGCTCGGATCGAGGCAATCACGACCCGGACCATCAAGGGTGAGGAAAGGACCTACCTGGTTCTCAAGGTCGACAAGGGCGACCTTACCGTCCAGGTGCCGGCAGACAACGCCGAACTCGTCGGCGTTCGCGATGTCGTCGGCCAAGAGGGCCTTGAGCGCGTTTTCGACGTGCTTCGCATGCCTCACACCGAAGAGCCCACGAACTGGTCCCGCCGCTACAAGGCCAACTTGGAGAAGCTGGCGTCCGGTGACGTCAACAAGGTGGCCGAGGTCGTTCGCGACCTGTGGCGACGAGACAAGGAGCGCGGGCTCTCCGCAGGAGAGAAGCGAATGCTGGCCAAGGCCCGGCAGATCCTGGTCAGCGAGCTCGCGCTCGCGGAGAAGACCAACGAGGACAAGGCCGAGGCACTTCTGGACGAGGTTCTCAACTCCTGAACACCATATTTCCGCGGGTGGGCGTCGGAATCGACGTCCACCCGTTCGCATCCGGTCGCGAGCTGCACCTCGCGGGGCTCCACTGGCCGGGAGAGACGGGTCTCTCCGGGCACTCCGACGGTGACGCGGCGGCACACGCCGCCTGCGACGCGCTGCTGTCCGCGGCGGGTCTCGGTGACCTCGGCGGGCTGTTCGGCACCGCGGACCCCCGCTGGGCGGGCGCTTCCGGCGTCACCCTGCTGGGCGAGGCCGCCCGTACGGTGCGCGCGGCCGGCTTCGAGATCGGCAACGTGGCCGTCCAGGTGATCGGCAACCGGCCCAAGCTCGCGCCGCGACGGGCCGAGGCGGAGAGGGTGCTCTCGGCGGCCGTGGGCGCGCCGGTGAGCGTCAGCGCCACCACGACCGACGGCCTGGGCCTCACCGGGCGGGGCGAGGGCGTGGCGGCCGTCGCGACCGCGATCGTGATGAGTCAGAACCCGTCATGATGATTCGGAACCCGGGGACGGGCATCGCCTGACGCGGCGCCGCCGGACCCGGCGGCGTCTCCTGGCGCGGCGCGCCAGGACCCGGAGACGGATGTCCCCCGGCGGGTGAACCCGAACCGGGAGGCGGACGTCTTCTTTACGAACGCGAAAGCGTTCCGGCGGGCGGTGCGGAATGCCCGCCGAGGAATCCGGGGCGGTGGCCCGTCAACTGGCGCGGTGCGGGCCACCACCTTTCCCGAATGACCGGTGAACGTCCTGGGTAACCCCCTGATGACATGCTCCGTATCGGGGGGAGAGCCGGACATGCTCGGATCCATCATCGCCGCGATCATCATCGGTGCCGTCATCGGGGCGCTGGCACGCCTCATCCTTCCCGGCCGGCAGAACATCTCCGTCGGCATGACGGTCATCGTCGGCATCGTCGCCGCGCTCATCGGCACCGCCATCGCCGCCGCTCTCGGGCTCGCCGACACGCCGGGGATCGACTGGTGGGAGCACCTCATCCAGCTCGCACTCGCGGTCATCGGGGTGCTGGCCGTCGCCCAGATGCAGCTGCGGAAAAGTCCCTGATCCAGGATTTCCCGGCCACCACGCATAACTCCGGTCCGGAGGGTAGCGACCTTCCCGTGAGGTGAAGATCTCATCCCATTGAGGAGGTTGATATGACCATCGCGTCCATCCTCGGGGCCATCGTCATCGGCGCCATCGTCGGCGCCCTCGGTCGTCTCGTGCTTCCCGGCCGGCAGCCGATCGGCTGGTTCCTGACCATCGCCGTCGGCATCGTCGCCGCGCTCATCGGCACCGCGATCGCCCAGTCCCTCGGCGTGGCCACCACGGACGGCATCGACTGGATCGAGCTTGTCATGCAGGTCGTCCTCGCCGCCGTCGGTGTCGGCCTGGTCGCCGGTCTGCGGCGGTCGAGCTCCAGGGTGTGACCCCCGGCGCGTAAGGCCCGCGATGTGAGCCGCCGCCGGGTCCCGTTCCGTGGATCTCCCCCGCAGCGGGCGGGAGATCCACGGAACGGGACCCGGAACGGTTCCGCGGAGGAGAACAACCGGTACGGCGGGGCAACCCGGCCCCGATCGCTCCGCCGTGACCCGGAAGAACGCCCTCCGGCCCGGAGGTGAAGGCGGCGGCCCGCACGGCGCCACCGCCTTCGCGGGTGACCCACCCGGTTGGCCCGGCAGACGAGTGGATCACCACCGTTTAGACCATTTCCCGAAATGTCGTGAGGTGGTCGGCCCCGGTCCATCCGGGGACGGGCGCGGAGGTGAGCAGGGCGCCGGTCCGCAGTGGGGCGCCGCTCACCGAGATGTGAGCGAATAGCTGCGGGCCGGTCCGGCATCGAGCAGAGGGCGGTGGTCGCGTCACGACGCGGCCACCGCCCTCTGCTCATGGGCCGGCACCTTGCCGGCCGAGGCCGGCCGAGCCCTGCCGGGTCCGGTCGAGCGGGATCCGGACATGGCCGCCCTTCACCCGTGGGTCCCCGGTCAGGCACCCGTGGGCCCGGTCAGGACCTCACTCGTCCGGCGGAGTGGGCGTGCTCCGCATGCGCCCCGAGGGCGGCGGGGCCGTACCGGCCGCCCCGCCGTCCGCAGGCCCCTCGTCGGGGTCGGCGGTCTCGGCGCTGTGCGCCGGATCGGGATCCGGGACAGAGCCCGTCGTCCCGGGCCTCCCCGCCGGATCCCGCTCCTCGTCCCCGCTCTCGTCCTCGTCGGGGATCGCGAGCATCGGCTGGGTGTCGTCCCCGCGCTCGTCGGCCTCCTGCCCGGCGGCCTCGGCCTCCGGTGCGGCGGGGCGGAGCGGATGGACCAGCACGTCACCCTTCGGGGGCCGGAGCAGATCCCCCCAGCGCACCGGCCTGCCGGGCGTGGGAGCGGCGAGCGGCTCGGGGACGGGCGGGGTCTCGGAGGATTCCCCGACTGCGGGCGGCTCGGCGGCCGGGGAGGGCTCCGGGCCTGCGGACGGCTCGGGGACCGCGGAGGGTTCCCCGACGGGAGACCGCCCGGTGGTCGTGAAGGGCTCCTGGACGGGAGGCCGTCCGAGGGGCGTGGAGGATTCCCGGCCGGCGGGCGACCCGGTGGCCGGCCGGGTCACGGGAGCGGACCTGGAACCGGCGGCGGACTCGGGGCCGGCGGGGTCCTCGGAACCGGAGGTCTCGAAGCCGGTGGAGGGCCTGGAACCGGTGGGCGCTTCGGGAGCCGCGGGACGCGCCGGGGCGGGGTCCGGGTCCGGCTCGCCGACCGGCGGCAGTTCGTCGACCTCGGGGGTCTCCGGGGCCGGGGTGGGACCGACCAGCGGAACGGCGGGCGGCAGATCGTGGTGCGGTGCCGACTCCAGCGGCGGAGCGGCCTGCGGATCGAGCGGGGTCTCCACCGGAGCGTGGTGGACCGGCTCCCCGGGCGGGGTGTGCGGGGCACGCTCCACGGGACGGGCGGCCCGCGGGTGGTCACCGCCGGCCGGGACACCGTCCGCCGCGCCGTCCGCCGCGCCGTCCGTCGCGTCGGTCGAGGCGTCGGTCGGGGCGGCATATGGGGTGGCGCCCGGGGAGGGCGCGCTCGCGGTGGCGGAGGGGCCGTCCGCGATGGGGCCGGAGGCGGTGCCCGGGGAGGGCGCGCTCGCGATGGGGCCCGAGGCGGCGTCCGGGAACGGCACGATGTCATCGCGGTCCCACCGCCCGGCATCGTCCCCGGAGCCCCCGGCGTACTCCCCGGTGCCTCCCGCGTACCCGCCATGGCCGTCCCGGCCCGCCGTACCCGGGCCGGACGCGGTCCGCCGGCCGGCGCCGTGCTTGATCAGCAGGAACCAGAGCCACAGCGCCAGCAGCACCATCACCCACGGCGCGACGGCCACCCCGACGGCCGCCTGCCGTACGTCCACCGGGGCCCGCACCGCCGTGGTCACCTCGGCGGCGGCCGCGGCGGCGAGCAGCAGCGCCAGCACCAGGCCCGCCTGCAGGCGGGCCGGCCAGCGGCCGTTCCACAGCAGCAGCGCGGCGGTCATCGCGATGACGAGCAGCGCGTCGAAGGCCGCGGGGTAGAGGTAGGCCAGCCCGGGATCCGCCGCGCCGGTCAGGGCGAGCGCGCGCAGGTCCTCGAAGGAGAGCACGCACGCGGCGGCGGTGAGGGCGGCCACGCAGATCCCGGCGAGGGCGACTCCGACGCGGCGTAACACGATCGCCGCCCTGCTCGGCCGGGCGGGTGCGGGCAGGGGCGCAGACGGGCGGGAGACCGGGTCTGCCGCCGCGGGGGGTTTCACGTCCATGGCCCTTCGAGCCTACAGAATCGGTCACGGAATGATCGGTCCGGCGAACCGTACGACAGACCGGCGTGGGCGTCCGGTACGGCGGGCCCACCGTTCTCCGGACCGATGCGTCACGGTGGCGACCGTGGCACAGGGACGGACGTGGCCCGCCGGATGGATCGGTGCCGTCACGGTGGCGACTGTGGCACAGGGACGGACGTGGCCCGCCGGATGGATCGGTGCCGTCACGGCGGCGATCGTGCCGGTCCGAGGCCTGGTGGTCGGGTGGTCGGGCGTGGTCGTGTCACCGGCGGGCGCTCGCCACGAAGCCACGCGTAAATGGGCATTGATGCCATTGGCGGTCAATGGCCGCAAAAGACTCGCCTGAGCGACGTCAACGTCGCGTAACCCGGCTTGTGAGGTGAGGTAAGGCGTTAGCCTTGCCTTCGTGAGCACCCTGCACCTATACGACACCAGCGTACGTACGGTCCGCGAATTCGTTCCGGTCGAACCCGGCCGGGCGTCGATCTACCTGTGTGGCGCCACCGTGCAGGCTCCTCCCCACATCGGGCACATCCGTTCCGGCGTCAACTTCGACGTGCTCCGCCGCTGGATGATCCGGTCGGGCTACGACGTCACCTTCTGCCGGAACGTCACCGACATCGACGACAAGATCATTCGGGTCGCGGCGGCCGAGGGCGTGCCGTGGTTCGTCGTCGCCGAGCGCAACCAGCGCGCCTTCACCTGGGCCTACCAGATCCTCGGCTGCCTGCCGCCGACCGTCGAGCCGCGGGCCACCGGCCACGTGCCCGAGATGATCGAGCTCATGGAGCGGCTGATCGAGCGCGGCCACGCCTACGCCTCCGACGGCGACGTCTACTTCGACGTCCTCTCCTACGCCGACCGGTACGGCTCGCTGTCGAACCAGAAACCGGAGAACCTCCGCGCCGCGGGCGACACCGACACCGACTCCGCCAAGCGCGACCCGCGCGACTTCGCGCTGTGGAAGGGCGAGAAGCCCGGCGAGCCGAGCTGGCCGACCCCGTGGGGCCGCGGCCGCCCCGGCTGGCACCTGGAGTGCTCGGCCATGGCCACCAAATACCTCGGGCCGACCTTCGACATCCACGGCGGCGGCGTCGACCTGGTCTTCCCGCACCACGAGAACGAGCTGACGCAGTCGCAGGCGGCCGGGGACGGCTTCGCCCGCTACTGGATGCACAACGGCATGCTCAAGATCGGCGCGGAGAAGATGAGCAAGTCGCTCGGCAACTCCCTGCTGGTGCCCGAGGTGACCAAGAAGATCCGCCCGGTCGAGCTGCGCTACTACCTCGCCGCCCCGCACTACCGCTCCGCGATCGAGTACTCCGAGGAGGCGCTGTTCGAGGCCGCCGCGGCCTACCAGCGCATCGAGGGCTTCGTCACCCGCGCCGCCGAGGTCATCCACGACGTCGACGCGCACGCGCCGCTGCCCGAGCCGTTCGTGGACGCCCTCAACGACGACCTGAACACCTCCCAGGCGCTCGCGGTCGTCCACGAGGTGGTCCGCGAGGGCAACGTGGCGCTGGCGCAGGGCAACAAGGAGCAGGTCGCCAGGCTCCTCGCCGAGACACAGAACATGCTCGACGTCTTCGGCCTCGACCCGCGCTCGGAGCAGTGGCGCTCCTCCGGCGGCGACACCGGCCTGCGCGCCACCGTCGACGCGCTGGTCGGCGTGGCCCTGGAACAGCGCCAGGCGGCCCGGGCCCGCAAGGACTTCGCGGCGGCCGACGGCATCCGCGACCAGCTCGCCCAGGCCGGGATCACCGTGGAGGACACCCCCCAGGGCCCCCGTTGGGAACTGTCCCGGTAAGCGCAGGCCGTACCCTATACAGCATGGCTGGTGGGGGTAGAGGGTCCGGGCGACCCGCGAAGAAGAAGAGTCCGACCAAGGGCACGGGCGGCAACGTCCGCCGTGGCCTCGAGGGCAAGGGGGCGACCCCGCCGGCGCACATGCGGCACTGGTACAAGGACAAGGCGCGCACGCAGCGGGTCGAGCGCGAGGAACGGACAGGCAAGTCCCCCTCCTCGCGCCCCCCGGCCCGCGCCAAGCGCGGCGAGGACGCCCCCGAGTACATCGGCGGGCGCAACCCCGTCGTGGAGGCGCTGCGAGCCGGGGTGCCCGCCAGCACCCTCTACGTCGCCACGCGCATCGACAACGACGACCGGGTCAAGGAGTCGATGCGGATCGCCGCCGACCGCGGCATCGCGATGCTCGAGGTCGGCAGGGAGAAGCTCGACCGCCTCACCGAAGGCGGGATCCACCAGGGGCTGGCCCTGCAGATCCCGCCCTACGACTACGCCCACCCCGACGACCTGGTCGCCATCGCCCAGGACGCCGCCGAGGTGCCGCTGATCGTGGCGCTCGACGGCGTCACCGACCCGCGCAACCTCGGCGCCATCGCCCGTTCGGCCACCGCGTTCGGCGCCCACGGCCTGGTCGTCCCCTCCCGCCGATCGGCCGGGGTGACGGGCGGCGCCTGGAAGACCTCCGCGGGCACGCTGGCCACCCTGACGGTCGCCCGGGCGGCCAACCTGACCGCCACGCTGCGCGAGTACCGCGAAGCCGGGCTCTTCGTCATCGGCCTGGACGGTGAGGGCACCGTCGACCTCGCCGACGCCAACCTCCTCGGCGACCCGCTGGTCGTGGTCGTCGGCTCGGAGGGCAAGGGCCTGTCCCGCCTGGTCCGCGAGGCGTGTGACCTGGTCGTCCGCATCCCGATGAACGCCGCGGCCGAGTCCCTCAACGCGGGCGTCGCCGCCGGCATCGCCCTCTACGAGGTCTCCCGCCACCGCAAGCGGTGACGCGCCGGGCCTCCGGGCACGGGGCGGGAGCCGGGTACGGGCGCCGGGCGCGGCGCCGTACGGCTGGCCGGACACGGTACGGCGTGGGCCGGCGGCGGTCGTCCGAAGGAGTCCTCCCTGGTCAGGTAGGGATTCGGCGTCCCGGGTAGGTAGGGGGCGGGAAACCCGTCCGACAGTGGCCGCCCGCGGAAGCCGTACGGACCGCCGCCGGGCGGGAGATCTCCCAGAGAGGTGGGAGCGCCGCCTTCGGCGGGCCGCGGGGTCCGGGAGACGAGAACGCTCCCTCGCGGCGCCCGCCTGGCCGGACACACCGGACGGCGGCGGGCCGACCCCGGAGGACGCACGTTGATCTTCTTGATCTCTCTCGTCTCGGCGTGCCTGCTCGGCCTCGGGTTCGTCGCCCAGCAGCACGCGGCATACCGTGAGCCGCTGGGAGAGATCCTCCACCCGCGCCTGCTGCTGCACCTCATCCGCTCCCGGCTCTGGCTGACCGGGATCGGCCTGATGCTCGCCGGCCAGATCGTCAGCGCGGTGGCGCTGTACGAGGACGACCTGACCAAGGTGGGACCGCTCCTGGCGACGAGCCTCCTGTTCGCCCTGACGGCCGCCCACGTGGTCTACAAAGAACATCTGAGCCGGACGGAATGGCTGGGCGCGGTACTGGTCAGCGGTGGGGTGGCGCTCTTCCTGGTCTTCGGGCAGCCGCACGGAGGCAGCTCACCCGGTCCGGACTCCGCGCGCTGGCTGGCGGTGCTCCTCGTGGTCGTGATCGCCGCCGTCCTCGTCCTGATCGGGCGCCGCTGCGCCCTGCAGGTGGAGGCGTCCCTGCTCGCGGGCGCCGCCGGAATACTGTACGGCGTGCAGGACGTGCTGACCCGCGGTTCGCTGCTCAGGCTGCGGGAGGGGACGGAGGTGCTCGCCATGAGCTGGCAGCCGTACGTCCTGGTCGGCGTCGCCCTGGTTGGGCTGCTGCTCGGCCAGAGCGCATTCGACGCCGCGCCGCTCCGGGTCTCGCTGCCCGCCACCACCGCCGCCGAACCGATCGTCGGGATCGTGCTGGGCATCGTGATCTTCTCCGAGAAGGTACGGGTCACGTCCGGGGCACTGGCGGGAGAGGTCATCGGCCTGATCGCGATGGTGGCAGGGATCTTCATACTCGGCCGATCACCGTTCCTGGCCAAGTCGGAACAGGCCGCCCCCCCACGCTCGGAGCCGAATCCGAGAACCCGGTGATGTGCTCATCCCTCTTGTCGCTTCGAGGTTCCTCCGGTTCGGTGACGTCCGAGTCATCAGGTTGGTGACGTCCAGGCCGGGAGCCGACTAAACTCAGGAGGCGACCATGCCGACGTAGCTCAATCGGCAGAGCATCTGTCTTGTAAACAGAAGGTCAGGGGTTCGATTCCCCTCGTCGGCTCGCAAAGAGAAAGGCCCCTGAACAGGCGTAACGCCGTCAGGGGCCTTCCTGCTTTCGATGCTCAGCCGGTGTCCTCGGCGTCTTTGGGAGCCACTTTGAGAGCCACCGGCCTTTGTCTGCTCAGCAGCGCCCCGGAGATCGCCGCCGTCGCCGCGCGCTTCTCGCCTTCCACGAGATGGCCGTAGACGTCCTTGGTGATCGCGATGCTCGCGTGCCCGAGGATCTCGGAGACGACGTGAGGGGAGTGCCCTGGGCGAGCATGAGCGAGGCTCCCGAGTGCCGCAGCTCGTGCGGATGCCAGTGCCCGAGGCCGGCCTTGCGCGCCAGCCTGGAGAACAGATGCGAGAAAGTGAACCAGATCTGATCTTCGTACTCACCGGCGCCGGCCACATGGACGGCTGCGCCCCGCGGGGGCGGATCCGCCGTAGCGCAGCCGCATCAGCGACAGGGGGTGGCCCGAGCGGTTCGCTCGTACGCATCGGCCGGGCGAACGGGCAACCACGCTCGCCCGGCAACACTCTTCGTCATGCCCGGGTGGGGAGCCGGGTCGCCGCCGTGTCGGTGGCCGTGAGGTGGCGGCGGCGGCTCGGCATCATCATGGTCGGGTGGGAGACGCTCCAGGCCGCGCTCGCGCAGATCATCTCCTTGATGCGGGCGGCGGTCCGGCCCGTGATGACGGTGGAGGTGACCTGGTCGTCGGGGGTCACGCGCTGGATGATCCCATCGCGGCGTCCGAGGCTGATGCACTGCACGGAGTAGCCGATCGTGGTCTGGGGAACCGTGCGGCCGGTCAGGCGCGCGGCGATGACGTCGGCCGCCAGCCACGCCATCGGGTTGGCCGAGGCGCACGACATCCGCAGCGGTTTGCCGCCCGCTCCTTCGGCGAGTGCGGCGTCGCCGACGGCGTACACGTCGGGGTGGGAGACCGAGCGCATGCCGGCGTCGACGATGATCCGGCCCGTGCCGGACACCTCGAGGGTGGTGGCGGCCGCGATCGGGTGCACGGTGAACCCCGCGGTCCACACGGTCACCCGGGCCGGGATCTTCGCGCCCGTGCCGGTGACCACACCGTCGGCTTCGACGCGGGTGATGTCGGCGTGGTCGTGGACGGTGATGCCGAGCCGGTCCAAGGCGCCGCGCAGATGGTGCCGGGCCTTGTCGCTGAGCCAGTCGCCGGCGCCGCCGCGGGCGGCGATCGCGACCTTGAGACCGGGGTGGGCTTCGGCGATCTCGGTGGCCGCCTCGATGCCGGTCAGGCCGCCGCCCACGACCAGCACGGTCCCGCCGGGCTCGATCTCGCTCAGGCGCGCCCGCAGCCGGAGGGCGGCCTGCTTGCCGGCCACGTTGTGAGCGTGCTCGGCGACGCCGGGGACGCCGTGATCGGCGACGGTGCTGCCCAGGGCGTACACGAGGGTGTCATAGGCGAGGGTCTCACCGCCGAGATCGACGGTCTTGGCTTCCACGTCGACGGCGGTGACCCGCGCGGTCCGGACCTGTACGCCGGTGCCCGCGTACAGGTCGCGCAGCGGGCGGGGCTTCAGGTCCTGGCCGCCGGCGAGCTGGTGCAGGCGCACCCGCTCGACGAACTCCGCATCGCCGTTGACCAGGGTGATCTCGACGTCGTCGCGGTGCAGCCGCCTGGCGAGGCGGCCGGCGGTGTTGGCTCCGGCGTATCCGGCTCCCAGGACGACGATGCGATGCTTCATGGCTGGCTCCTATCCGGTCGTTCTCACCTCCTGAACCGGGCAGGGGCGCCATCCCTGACAGCGAATGAGTGTGATCTGGGTCACCAGTTCGCCGCCAGCGGGTGATGGGGTCCGGTGGCGGCCCACTGCCGCGCGATGCGCTGGAGTTTGTCCGGGTTGACCTGGATGTGGATCGATGCCAGACCGTCGGGGGTCGCATCGAGGCAGAACACGCCGATGACCTGCTCATCGACCTCGGCCAGCACGGCAGGACCGCCGTTGACGACGACGGCGTAGAAGGCGGGACTGCCACCGACGAGGGCTCGCTTGGCATCGCTCGGCTGAAACAGCGCGCGCAGGTACTTCGCGATGTCCATCGCTCCGATGATCGGAGTCCTGCGGGCGTGGACCTTGCCGCCGCCGTCGGCCATGCTGACCGCATCATCGGCGAGCAGCCGGATCAGCGGCTCGGTGTCGCCGCTGAGGGCCGCGGCGAGAAACTCCTCGACGATCTTCCGCGCGGTGGCCGCGTCGATCTCCGTACGGGATCGTTCGACGGCCAGATGCTGCTTGGCGCGCCGGTGGATCTGCTGGCAGTTCGACTCGGTGATGTCCAGAATCTCCGCGATCTCGCGGTGCGCGTACCCGAACGCCTCGCGCAGCACATACACCACGCGCTCATTGGGGGACAGCCGCTCCATGAGGGTGAGCATCGCCATGGAGAACGACTCGCGCTGCTCGAAGGTGTCGGCGGGGCCGAGGATCCGGTCTCCGTCCAGCACCGGCTCCGGGAGCCACTGCCCCACGTAGGTCTCCCGCCTGACCCGCGCCGAGGTGAGCTGGTTGAGGCAGATATTGGTGAGCACCTTCGTCAGCCACGCCGCGGGTGTCTCGATCCGTTCCCGGTCCGCCGCATGCCAGCGCAGGTACGTATCCTGCACCGCGTCCTCCGCGTCGCCGACCGACCCCAGCAGCCGGTAGGCGATCGCCTCCAAACGGCCCCTGGAGCTCTCGAACAGATCAGCATCGTGCGTGCGGAGCGACATCGCCCAATGATCGGTCATGCGCGCAGGTCGCGTCCACACCGTGTCCACCGTGATCCGGCGGCGGCGGGCGATCCTCCTTCTGGCTTGGGAGCCACTCTGGGAGCCACCCGAACGGACGATCACGAACCGATCCGGACGGGTCTGAACGGCCGGAACTCCGGCGAACAGCAGAGCGAACGGCTTCAACGACCTTGGACATCGTTCGGGGACCTTGTGAACAGAAGGTCAGGGGTTCGATTCCCCGCGTCGGCTCGCAGCTCAAAGGCCACTTCCGATCATCGGAAGTGGCCTTTTTGATCTCCGTACAGCAACGGGGTCCGGCGATCCACTGAGACCCCGGCCGCTCTCGCGTTGGCGGAACCTGATCTTGCGAGTGATCGCCGCCGGGTACGAGGATGCCTGGCATGGTCAGGGAGCGACAGATCTTGGCGGGTTCGGGGGTGCTGTATCCGCCTGCGGACTTTCCCCCGGAGCGAGCGGGCGCCCAGATGTGGCAGGCGCTTCGGCTCACTGGCGTACAGAAGCCGCGGGTCTGTCTGATCGCCACCGCGGTGGGCGACGCGCGCGCCTCCATCGACCGTTGGTATGAGCGGGCCGGCTTCTTCGGGGCCGGGGAGATGTCGCACCTGGAGCTGTTCGTCAGACCGAACATCGCGGACATCCGGGCTCACCTTCTGGCGCAGGACGTGATCTTCGTGTCGGGCGGCAGCGCGGTGAACCTGCTGGCGGTCTGGCGTGCACACCGGCTCGACGCCGTCCTACGAGAGTGCTGGGAAGCGGGAGTGGTGCTGGCCGGGCAGAGCGCCGGCAGCCTGTGCTGGCATCTGGGCTGCGTGACCGACTCCTTTGGCGACTCCCTCGACGCCATCGACAACGGGTTGGGCTTCCTGCCGTACAGCAACGGAGTCCACGATGATCTGGGCGACCAACCCCGGCACCGGCGCTTTCGCGAACTCATCAGCGCGGGAGACCTCCCGGCGGGCTACGCGACAGAAGACGGCGTCGCCCTCCACTACGTGGGCGACCGACTCCATGAAGTCCTGGGTGTCCTCCCCGAACGGAACGCCTGGTTCGTAGAGCCCGACGGCGTGGGAGGGTACGGCCAGCAGGCCCTTCCTGCTCGGCAGTGGCTACCGTCGTAGGTAAGCACTGGGGCCCTCCAATCGCTTGGAGGACCCCATGGTCTCGTGCAGACGGTGCGGGTGATCAGCTTCCGCAGCCCAGGCTTCGGTTCAACCGATCGAGTGCGTTGCGGATCTCCGGTGAGGGGGTCTGGGCGTAGACGTTCATGGTCATCGAGATCTGCGAGTGCCGCAGGATGCGCATCGCGACCCGGGGGTGGACGTCGAGAGCGGTCGAGAGCGATGCGCGGGTGTGCCGGGTGCCGTGGACGTGGCAGCCGGTCACCCGCCGTGCCAGGCCCGCCGTACGGCTCGGCGGCACCTCGCCCAGACTCATGCACCGGTCCTCCTGGCGCATCCCGACGAGGACGAGCGTGTAACCGACGAGGACGGTGGCCCCGAGCACCAGGGTGACGATGAGGGAGAGCGCGCTCACGTCCAGATCACCCCCGCCTCGGCGACGCCGCGCGGGTGGCCGGCCGGGCGCCGGACCTCTGAGGGACCTGTGCGGGCTGCACCGTGGCTGACCGTCACGGAAGACAGGCCGAGGTCGGCAAGCCTCACCGACAGGCTTGGGAAGAAGGTCGGTGAGGTCGAATACGGTGCCCCCCCATGGCCACTGCACGCATCGGCACCGCGTTCATCCCCGTCACGGACGTCGAAGAGTCCGCGCGCTGGTACAGCGACATGTTCGGGTTCCAGATCGGGTCCGTGGACGAGTGGAGCGCGGTGCTCTCGTCCGAGACGGAGGGCGGAGCGTCCCTGACGCTGCTCGGACCCGCCAGCGGCATCCAGGCGAGCCCCGGCCTTTCCTGGGCGACATGCAACCTTGTGGTGGACGACCTCCCGCAGACTCATCTCCTCCTGAGACGCCACGGTTGTGAGACCGGAGAGATCGCTGGATCAGCGGACGTATGCGTCTTCTTCACCACCCGCGACCCTGACGGGAACACAGTGCTGGTGTGCGACCGGTAGGGCCCCAGCTTCGCCGTAACGCGGCCTGTACGGCACGAACCGCAGCCAGGATGCAGGGCGTCGACGCCGTGATCGATCGCGAGACGGGATGCCCGGGGCCGTAACGCGAGTGGATCTCCGCGGATGCGCGGACTTCACCGTCGCACTGTCCGGCCGCCCTGGATCATGGAACGGCTCCCGCACCATGAGTCGCGCAACGCGGCCGAGGCCGACTGCCTGGAAAATCACGATGCTGACCGCGGAAGGAGAGAGCGCGATGGAACCCGACCACGTCCTCGCCGGCTACAGGGTCGCTACACGCGCGGATCGGCACGACTGGCAGGACGTGAGTCTTCCAAGTGCTGGTCTGGTGTCGCTGAGCGACTGCGTGGTGGACCTGGTGCCGGTGGATCCCAGTGGCTGGGACGACTGGTTCGCCGGCCCTCAGGAGGCCGAGATCGCGCGCGAGCACGCTGGTAAGCCGGGCTTGCACGTGCTCGGGGCCGGATTCGCCACTGCCGATGTTCCCGGCCTGCTGGCCGATATCGCCGATGGAGGCTGGGACATATCAGCCGGGAGTCTCCCGGAACGGCTGGCCCGGCGCGAGAGGTTTCCCTACCGCAGCGGCCGGCGGTTGGGGTTCGAACTGGTCGGCTTCGACAGCGGGCGCTGGCACACCTGGACCTGCCTGGGCGGCCTCGTCGCCGATGTCCACCGAGCCACCGGCGTCCAGCCGGGGTCCTGGGGGCTGATCCAGGACGAGCAGGACGCGCGCCGGGCCGCTCAATGGCTCACCGACTCAGGTCTCGGTGACCCCAAGGTATTCCTCTGGACCGCCGCACTGCTCACGGACGTCACACGAGCGACCCTCCAGACCGGGGAATAGTGCGCTCGTCATGACGTCCTTCCACCGGTGGACCGAGGGCTCACTCGATGCCCGCCACCGGCCGCGGAAGGTGCGTCCGCCTCAAGCGAGTCGTGCCTACCCGTAATGTCAGTCGCATGCCCTAGTCTCCACCTGCCACAAGGCGGCCATGTCGCCGTGGACCCCGGGACAGGAGCGCTTACGTGGGTGTCTTCTATGAGTACTACCGCGCCGCGGACCGTACCGCGGCGACCGTCCAATCCGAGCATTCCCGCGAGATCGCCGATCCCTCGCGTGGAGTTCCGGAGTTCGATGTGGTGGTGGCCAAATGGATCGACCCCGAAGTGGTCCTGGGTCAGCTCGTCGCGTTCGCCGGCCACGTCGACTATCGACTGGGACTGGCCGAGACGGTGGTGCTGTATCCGCCTCCGGAGGGTGCGCCGCGAAGCGACGAGGAGTGGGACGCCCTACCCGAAGACTCCCCGTACCTCGAAGGGCTCGGCATCATGGAGCTGTCGGCGAAGGCTCGTGACATGCTCGCCGGTGTGGACGACGCCCGTCTGCCGATGCTGGCGGAGCAGTGGGCAGCCATCGAGGAGTTCTCCCACTTCACCGATGATGACGACGGGTACATGCTGTCGCTCACCAAGGATCTTGTCGGTCTGGCACGTCGGGCGAGAGAGAACGACCAGCTGCTCTACTGCTGGTTCTCCTTGTGACATGCCTGGTGGTCGTGCCCGTTGCGTGCCCCAGGCGACGGGCGGTGTCCGGGCCGAGCGCGCCAATGATCGCCTCGTACAGGTGGTCGTCCGGCAGATCGGCCGGGGTGGGCCAGCCGTAGCACACGCCGGTCAGCCGGTCGTCGTCATGGACGGTCCAGGCGGTGAAGCCGAGCCGGGTGAACGACCGGGCGAGCCGGGCGCGCAGCCGCTCGGGCGTCTCCGAAGGGGAGGGGCCCGGGTGGAGAGACCCGGGTGAAGAGGCCCGGGTGGGGGAGAGGGTCCGGTGCCCGCACGCCGGGTGGACCATCGCGCAAGGAAGGCCGGCGTGCGGGCACCGGGTTAACGGGGCCCGGGATTCGGACGGCGTCGTCAGGGGGCGGTGGGGGTGGCGTTCCTGGCGGCGGTGTAGCGGGTGATGACGTCGTTCCAGTTGATCAGGTCCCAGAGCTTCTCGACGTAGTCGGGGCGCACGTTGCGGTACTGCAGGTAGTAGGCGTGCTCCCAGGCGTCGAAGACCAGCAGCGGGGTGGTGTTCATCCCGACGTTGCCGTGGTGGTCGTAGACCTGCTCGACGATCAGGCGCCGCCCCAGTGGTTCCCAGGCGAGCACACCCCAGCCGGAGCCCTGCACGGTCGTCGTCGCCGTGGTGAGCTGCTTGGCGAACGCCTCGAAGGAGCCGAAGTGCTCGGTGATGGCGTCGCCGAGCTCGCCGTCGGGGCGGTCGCCGCCGTCCGGGGAGAGGTTCTGCCAGAAGATCGAGTGCAGCACGTGGCCAGACAGGTTGAAGGCGTAGGTCTTCTCCAAGCCGACGAGGCCGCCGAACTCGCCCTTGTCGCGGGCCTCGGCCAGGCGCTCCAGGGTGTCGTTGGCGCCCTTGACGTAGGCGGCGTGGTGCCTGGCGTGGTGGAGCTCCAGGATCTCCCCGGTGATGGCCGGCTCCAGCGCGGCGTAGTCATAGGGCATGTCCGGCAGGGTGTAGTTCCCCATCGGCGTTCTCCTCGCGATCGGCGTAACTGCAACTTACTTGCAATAGCACTATCTAAGCAATAAGTCTCGATCTTGGGGAGGCCGCTCCGGCCCTCCGCGTCGCTCGTCCGCGTCCGGGAGCCCCGATCCGACATGAACAGCCAGTTGCGGGAGTACACGCGGCCTTCATAGGGAAGTTCACAGGGTCCTGCTCCGTCGCGTGCCGGCCGGCGCGTCGGCGCGCGGCTCGTCCGGCACGCCTCCCGCCGGGAAAAGCCGTTGGCCCGTGCTCACCCGCCGCGTAGGCTCTGGGCGTCCGCGTATGGATCTTCGTGGAGGGAGCGAGGCCGTGGCACCGTACCCCGGAAGGCGTCGCCGATGACGCTGTTCGTCCATCTGACCTCGGAGAAGAACGTCCGCTCGGTACGGCGGGCCGGAATCCGTGCGAGCGGCCGGAGCCACGGCGGCCTGTCGGGGGTGTTCTGCTTGCCGATCCTGCCGTCGTACCAGCTCACCCACCAGTGGGTCCGGGAGCTGAGACGCGGTGGCCGGCGCACGATCGTCGCCGTCGACTTCCGGATCCCGGACGACGAGCCGGTCCACGTCGGACACTACGGGCGGGAACACGCCCGGCTGCCCAGCGCCGAAGCCGCCGCCCTGATCGCCGGCCGCGACGACGCCCGGGGCTGGGAGGTCCTCGTCCCCCGGACGATCACCGCCGGGGAGGTCCACCGAATCCGCGGCGTGAACCAGGTGACCGGTTGGCGCTACATGCCGAACGCGCACGGCGTCCCTCCGTGCCCCGACTGCCTCCAGCGCGGCGAGTACGGCAGCGCGAGGATCCGGCGCAGGGCCGAGAGCTCCGGCTTCTAGAGGGACCCGCCGGGAGCGGCGGTCAGTTCGAGCAGGCGTCGCGGCAGCCGCCGAAGCGGCCGGTGTCCGGCCGGACGAAGCCGGTCTCCCGCGTTCCCCGCACCGCCTCGGTCATGGTCTCCTTCCAGATCGAGCCGGGAACCGACGCGCCGTCAACCCTCGGGTAGCGGTGGCCGCCGATGGTGACGTCCGTCAGCGGGTACCGGAACCCGCCGCGAGGGTCGCCGAGGCTGACGGCCGAGGCCAGGCCGGGGGTGTAGCCGGCGTACCAGGCGGCGGTGAACCCGTCGGTCGTGCCGGGCATGCCCGCGGCCTCGCGGCCGACGCCGAGCGCGCTCTTCGTCAGGGCTTCGGACAGCACTCCGGTGACCGCGTCGGCGACCGCCGGGTCCAGGACCTGGCGGCAGCGCGGCGGGAAGAGGCGCGGGGCGGCCGAGCCGTCGCGGATCTCCGCGATCACCGTCGGCTCGCAGAAGCGGCCGCGGGCGGCGAGGCTCGCGTAGGAGCCGGCCACCGAGACGGGGTCGGCCTCGTTGACGCCCAGCGTGAACGTCTCCAGCTCCCGGAGCGGCGTTCCGTCGCCGTGCCTGAGCCCGAGCGACTCGGCCGTCCTGACGGTCTCGCACAGGCCGGTCTTCTCCTCAAGACGCATGTAGAAGGTGTTCGTCGCGCCGTGGGTGCCCGACCGCAGGGTGACGAACCGGTCCCCGCCCTTCTCCCGGTCGAAGATTACGTGGGAGGGCTCGCCGACGGACTGGCCCGCGCAGTTCCTGAACGCCGTGTGGTCCGGGGCCTGGTAGACGTCCGAGGCGGGGAAGCCGTCGTCGTACCGCAGGCCGGCGGCGAGCGCGGCGGCCAGGGTGTACGGCATCGCCGTGGTGCCCTGCTGGAGAGCCGCCCCGTCACCGGCGCCGCGGCTGGTGGCCATGGCCCTGATGGCGCCCTCGCCGGGGACGATCATGACCTGGGTGGCGACCGGCGCGTCGTCGCGGTGGACGTGGGCGTCGATGGCGCGCTGCGCGGCCCGCTGGAGCCGCTGGTCGATCGTCGTCCGGATCGTCAGGCCGTCGCGGGTGAGCAGCCCCGGGTCCTCGGCGAGCAGCCGCTCCCTGACATACCGGCAGAGGTACGGATATCCGCTGCCGGCGCAGTCGCCGGAGAACTCCTCGATGACGGCGCCCTCGACGTCCAGCAGGACGCTCTTCCCGGCCGCGGGGGAAGCCGACGCCGGGACGGTGGAATCCGCGGCCACGGGAGGAACCGAGGTCGGGACGGTGGAATCCGCGGCCACGCGTCCCGCGCCGGCACCGCCGTCCGCCGGGGCCCGCAGCAACAGGAGGACGGCGACCAGCGCGCCCACCGCGGCGACGCCCATGAGCACCAGCAATGCCTTCATCGTCGCCCCTCGGTACGCCTCACGCCATGTGCGGATCATCCAGGAACGACGCGGCACGGGCAACCAGCCGGAATCGGTCAGGAATCGTGGTCCGTGCCGTACCCGTCCGGGGCCGGGACGGCGTGTTCGGCGGCGCGGCTGACCTCCTCCCAGGCGGCCCAGGTGTCCATGCGCCGCCGGGAGATGTCGAAGGCCAGGTCGTACACCATGTCGCCGAGCAGGAGCCGCAGCGGAGGGTTCGGGCTGTCGACGAGCTTCAGCACGGCCTCGGCGGCCAGGCGGGGCTCGCTGTCCACAGAGCCCTCGGCCCACTGCCTCTCCAGTTCGGCGCGCAGCGGCGCGTAGGCGGGGAGAGGGGTGGTCGAGGTCATGCGGGTGTAGAGGTCGGTCCAGTAGCCGCCGGGCTGGACGATGGTGAGCTTCACGCCGAACGCCGCGGCTTCCATCGCGAGCGCCTCGCTCATGCCCTCCAGCGCGAACTTGCTCGCGCTGTACATCCCGGTGCTGGGGAAGCCGCCGAGGGCGGCGATGCTGGAGATCTGCAGGATGTGTCCCGATCCCTGCGCACGCAGGTGCGGCAGGACGGCCTGGCTCACCCACAGCGCGCCGAAGAAGTTGACCTCCATCTGAGCACGCGCCTCGGCCTCGGTGAACTCCTCGACCATTCCCGAGGACATGGTGCCCGCGTTGTTGACGACGATGTCGAGCCGGCCGAAGTGCTCGTGGGCGGACGCCACCGCGGTGAGGACGGCGGCGCGGTCGGTGACGTCGAGGGGCATGGTCAGCAGGCGGCCCTCGTGCTCGCTCACGAGGTCGCGCAGCGGTCCGACGTCCCGGGAGGTGGCGGCCACCCGGTCGCCGCGCTCCAGCGCCGCCTCGGTGAAGGCGCGGCCCAGGCCGCGGCCGGCGCCGGTGACGAACCAGGTCCTGGGGGTGTGCGGGGTTTCCAAAGGGGGCCTCCGTTGTCGGCACGAAATCGAAATTGTGACGAGACGGTTCGTCTCGTCGAGATGTCGTTCACCATGCCTCATCGATCGCCCCGTGTCAAGACGGACCGTCTCGTCTCACGCCTGTGCTACGGTGACGCCATGACTGATCAGCGCCGTCCGTCCGCCGGTGTGGCCCGGCGCAGCGAGACCTCCCGGCGGGCCGTTCTCACCGCCGCCTTCGAGCTCGCGGCCGAGGTCGGGTACGCCAAGCTCAGCATCGAGGGCATCGCGGCGCGGGCCGGGGTCGGCAAGCAGACCATCTACCGCTGGTGGCCGTCCAAGGGTGCCGTCCTCTTCGACGCCTTCCTGATGTTCGCGGCCGGTGAGCCCGGCGGGGGAGTCGGCGGGGAAGGTGGCGGTGAGCCCGGTGAGGAGGCCGCCCTTCCCGACACCGGGGACATCGAGGCCGACCTGAAGACGGTCATGTTCGCGACCGTGGACGAGCTGAACGACCCCCGCTACGACCGGACGATGCGCGCGCTCAGCATCGAGATCGCCCATGACGCCGACCTCGCCGCCCTCTACGCGGAACGGCTCGACCGGCCGATGCGGGAGCTCAAGAAAAGACGCCTGCGCGCGGCCCAGGAGGCCGGGCAGCTCGCCGCGGGCCTCGACCTGGACGTCGCGGTCGATCTCCTGTGGAGTCCGCTGCTCGTCCGCTGGCTGCACCGCGAAGGCCCGCTCACCCACGAGTACGCCGCCGCGCTCGTCGAGACCGCCCTCGGCGGAATGCGTCCCTGAACGACCTCCCTCTGGAACGACGCCGGGCGTGGCGGGCTCCCACCGGAACGACGACGGCCGTGGCGGGTTCCCGCCGGAACGGTGGCCGCTGGCGGGCCGGTTCCCGCGTTCCGGCCTCGCCCCGCGCGGGCGACGGCCGCGACGGCCCGGTTTCCGCGGTGCGGTGGTCCGGATTCCGCTGTCGCGCTGACCCGCCTTCCGCGGTCGTGGTGGTCGACCTCGCGGTCGCGATGGTCTGGCTTCGACGATGCGATGGCCCGGTTTCCACGGGGAGGTGGCCGGTTTCCACGGGGCGGTATGGTCCGTGACATGTCGCAGTCCCGTGAAGCCGCGCCGCCCCGGTCCCCCGTCACCGCCGACGACCTCGACGAGGCCGTACGGCTCGCCATGGACGTCGTCCGCCGGGTGCCCGCGACCGCGTGGGACGACATGGCGGGCTCGCTGGAGTGGAGCCGCTGGGAGACCGTCGAGCACCTCGGCGACGACCTCTTCGCCTACGCCGTACAGCTCGGCCTCCGCACGCCGCCCGGCGACCGGGAGGTGCCCTTCCGCCTGGAGCGGCGCAGGCCCGGGGGCCCGCGGAACGCGATCCACGCCGATCGCGCGGCGGGACCGGACGGACTGCTGCAGGTGCTGGAGACGAGCGGCGCGCTGCTGTCCGCCATGGTGCGCACGACGCCGCCGGAGGTCCGCGCCCACCACGTCTTCGGGGCATCCGACCCCGAGGGCTTCGCCGCGATGGGAATCGTCGAGGCCCTGGTGCACACCCACGACCTGGCCGGGGGACTCGGGCTCGGCTGGGCGCCGCCCGCGGGGTTGTGCGAGCGGGTCCTGGCCAGGCTGTTCCCGGACGCCCCGCGGGACACCGGCCCCTGGCCCACCCTGCTGTGGGCCACCGGGCGCGGCGAGCTTCCCGGCCGTCCCCGCCTGACCTCCTGGCGCTGGTACGGCGAGCCGCGACCGTAGCCCGCCGGACATCCGCCCGCCCGGCGACGGCGCGGCCGATCACCCGTGAGGGGAGTACGGCCGAGCAGCCGGCCACAGCGCGGCGCGGCCGTGCTCCGGGGTATGGCCGGTGTCATCGAGTACGGCCGAGCCGAAAGCAGGGCTCAGCCGTACTCCTGGGACATGGCCGGTGGAACCGGGGCCGGCCGAGTTGAAAGCAGGGCTCGGCCGTACCCCGGGAACATGACCGGCGTCACCGGGGCCGGCGGGGTCGGGGGCAGGGCTCAGTCGTACTCCGGGGACATGGCGGCGGCCATGCTCAGGTGCGGGACGGCCTGCTCGGCGAGGCCCTGCCGCTGGAGGGTGCGGCCGAGCAGGTGCCGGGCGTAGGAGTCGTCCGGCGTGTCGCCCACCAGTCGCTCCAGCGTGGCGCGGGCCCGGCCGAGCTGCGCCGAGGCGAAGTAGGCGCGGGCGGCGAGCATCAGCACGTTGCGGTCGTCGCCGTACGCGTCGAGCAGGGGCCGCAGCAGGACCAGCGACCCGAGCGGGTCGCGCCGGTCGAGGAGGGCCTCGGCGTGGCGCAGCCGCTCCACCTCGTCGGGCAGCTCACGGCGGTGGCCGCCCCGGGCGATGAACTCCCGGATCACCTCGGCCGGCTGGGCGCCGGCCAGCGCGCGGTCGCCGACGACGATCGTCGGCGAGGTCGTCACCCCGCGCGCCTTGCCGATGAGGAGCAGCTCCCGCACCTCGTCCTCGCCCGCGTCGGTCTCCAGCAGCGCGGCCCCGGCGGCGAAGCCGGCCTCGGCCGCGACGGCGGCGAGCGTCCGGCGGTCGCCGATGTCGGCGCCGTCGACGAAGTGGGCCCGCATCACCCGCTCGGCCACGGCGTTCTGCAGCTCCGCGCCGCCGTGCTCGTGGGCGAGGAACAGCAGGCGGTGCGCGTCGTGGCTGCTCGCCCGCCAGGCCGCTCCCCAGCGTGGGCCGATCCCCTCCGCGGCGGCGATCTCGGAGACCCGCGCCCGGTTCTCCCCGGGGGACAGTCCGGGCGCGCAGACGCGAAGCGCGGTGTCCACCGCGGGGTCGGCGAGCGCCTCCTCAAGGGGGGCGGACCGCGCGGGCGCGGTGGGGTCGATCCGGAACGGCCGCCACACGACCTCGACGGGAACACCGTCGAAGGCCGGGTCGGCCAGTGCCGCCTCCAGCCGCCGCTTGCCGATGTACGCCCATCCGCAGACCATGTCCGCCCAGATCTCGATTCGCATGCCCGGCAACTTATACGACATGTGTCGATTATGCAACACCTGTTGTATAGTCCGGGGCATGAAGGCGGACGACCCCCGAGTACGGCGCACCCGGGCGCGGCTGCGCACCGCGGTTCTCACCCTGGCCGCGGAGAAGGACGTGGGCGCCATCACGGTGTCGGAGGTGGCCAGATGCGCCGGGGTGAACCGGGCGACGGTCTACCTGCACTTCCCCGACGTGGACGCGCTCGTGACCGACGCCATGGAGGAGGCGGTGACCCAGGTGGCCCGGGCCGCCGCGCTGTGCCCGCGCGACGCGCCCCGCGACCGGACCCCCGAGCCGCTGACCGTCCTGTTCGGGCACGTGGCCGCCGCGGCCCCGCTGTACCGGCGGATGCTGGGCCCCCAGGGCAGCGCGCTGTTCGCCACGCGCATGCGCGATCGGCTGACCGCCGAGCTGGCCGGGCGCCTCACCGGCGCGGGGCCCGCCGGTGAGGCGCCCGGCCGGCTCGGTGACGTCCCGGCGGAGACGCACGCCGCCTACCTGGCCGGCGCCCTCATCGGTGTGATCGCGCACTGGGTCACCGGCGACCCCCCGGCGCCCGCGGAGGAGGTCGCGCTGGCGTTCTGGCGCCTCTTCCGCGCCTGAGATCGCCCGAACCCGGCCCCCGCCCCGCGCGTCAGGCGGGCACGGGCCGCGTGAGATCACCGCCCCCGTACGGCGTCCCGGCGGGCTCGCGCAGCGGCCGCAGGGCCCGGGACCACTCGACCACCTCGCCCAGCATGGTCGTCAGGGCCTGCTGCCGGCGCTCTCCCGGGGAGACCACGCCGAGGTCGACGGGGTCGGTGACGACGATGTCGGTGAACATCGACAGCGCCACCTGGGTGCGCACGACCGCGACCTTCGTCTCGGCCAGGACCAGCCGCAGGTGCTCCGCGGCGCGGATCCCGCCCTCGACGCCGTACCCGACGATTCCGGCGGCCTTGTCGCACCACTCGGCGTACAGGTAGTCGATCGCGTTCTTCAGCGCGGCGGGGAAGGAGTGGTTGTACTCCGGGACGACGAACACGAACCCGTCGAACGAACGGATCGTCTCGGCCCACCGCACGGTGTGGGGGTTGCGATAGTCGCCGAACTTCGCGGGAAGGGGCTCGTCCAGCAGCGGCAGGCCGTACTCGGCGACGTCGACCACCTCGACGGACGCCTCGCTGGACACGACGGCGGCGTGCCGTCCGGCGGCCTCCTCGACCCAGCGGGCCACGCCCGCGCCCCGGCGTCCGGGACGGGTGCTGCCGACGACGACGGCTATGCGGATCATCTGTGATGTCTCCTCGTGCTCGCGGTTCCGGGGCGCCGGCGAGGACGCGCCGGTGAACGACCACCAACCTGCCGGGCCGTACGCGGCGGAGGGAGACCGGCGTGAGACTGGCCCTGGCGAGGCCACCCTCGGCGGCGGCGCGGGCGGTACATTCCGCCTGTGAGCGACAACGAGCTGGGCATGTTCCTGCGCGCCCGCCGCGAGGCCGTCACGCCCGCCGAGGTCGGGCTCCCCGAAGGCGTACGGCGGCGCACCCCCGGGCTGCGGCGGGCCGAGCTGGCCATGCTCGCCGGGGTCAGCGTCGAGTACCTCACGCGGCTGGAGCAGGGACGCGACCGTCACCCGTCCCCGCAGGTGCTCACCGCGCTCGCCGACGCGCTGCGTCTCTCCTCCGGCGAACGGTTCCACCTCCTGCGCGCCGCCAAGGTGACCAGCGGCGACCTCCTGGCCTGCCCGGGGGCCGCGCCGCCGGTCCGGTCGGTCCGTCCCACCGTGCGGGCGCTGCTGAACCGGCTCGATCCCGCGCCCGCCGTACTGCTCAACCGGCTGGGGGACGTGCTGGCCTTCACCGGCGGCTACGAGCGGCTCGCCGGCCCGATCGGGCTTCTGGACGGCCGGTCGCCCAACGTCGTCCGTCACCTGTTCACCGACGTCCGGGCCCGGACCGCCTACCCCGACTGGGACCGGGTGGCCGACGAGCAGATCGCCGTCCTGCGGGCCGCGTGCCTCCCGGCGGACCCGCACCTCGCCGGGTTCGCCAAGGAGCTGACGGTCGTCGCCGGCGCGCCGTTCGCCACCCGGATGGCGGCCCCGGCCGTTCCTCCCGGGCCTGCCGGGGGGATGGGCGCAGAGCGGCTGGTCCATCCCGAGGCCGGTGAGCTGCGACTGGTGCGCGAGGCCCTCGAACCGTCCGGCGCGGACGGCGAGCGCCTGGTCGTGTACCTCCCCGCCGACGACGCCACGTCCGCCGCCCTCGACCGCCTCGCCGGCCGCGCGCCCGGCGCGCTGCGTGCGGTGGCCGGCTGACGCGGGCCGGCGGCCACCCGGCACCGGCCACCCGGCACCGGGCACCGAGCCCGCCGGCCCGGGGCGGCGGCCGCCCGGCGTCAGGTCCGCTCGGCCGGCCGCCGGGTCCGCTTGACCGGCCGCCGGGTCGGTCCTTCCGGCCGGCCCGGTGGTCCCGTCAGCGGGCCGGTGCGGGAGTGATCTGGAAGAGGGCCGCCTTCCAGGCCCCGTCCGAGTCCCTGGTCAGCGCGGTGGTGGCGAAGACCGCCATGGTCTGCGGGTCGGTGCCGTTCACCAGCATGTCGATCTCGACCCTGCTGGTGTGCACGGCGCTGCCGGCGCCGAGCATGATCACCCGGTGGTCCGACTGGTCGGTGCGGGTGTAGGGGTTCCGGTTCTCGGCGAACCCCTTCAGGATCGCGTCGCGGTCGGTCACCACGCCCCACGGCGACACGCTGACCGGGTCGTCGGTGAGGAAGCCGTCGTAGAAGGCGGCGTCGCCGTTCCGGTTGGCCTCCCACGCCCGGTCCATCAGATCGATGATCTCCTGCATGACTCGCCTTTCGTTCACACCGGATGGTGACACCGGTTTAACTGGTGTCAGAGGCTAGACTGGTGGGGTGAACAACGCAAACGGCATCCTTCTGACGCCTCGGGACGGTCAGACCTTCCGGTTCGACGCGGGGACGCTGTGCCTGGAGTTCCTGCTCACCGGTGCGCTTCCGCAGTGGGAGCAGTTGCACGCGCCGGAGGACCTGGCGGCCTGGATCCCGCTGTCCAGGGTCGGTCTTCCGGACGAGGTCGTGGTCGGCGAGGCCGACCTGGCCGGGGCCAGACGACTGCGCGCCGCGATCCAGGCCCTGGCCGAGCGTGCGGCGGCGGAGGGCCACGGCGGCCCGGGAGATCCCGGAACGGACCGGACCCACCGGGGTACGGCGGACACCGGCGGAAGCGCGTCCCCGGACCCGGCGCCGGACGGGAGCACGTCCCGGGACCTGGCGCTGAGCGGAAGCGCGTCCCCGGACCCGGCACTGGACGGGAGCGCGTTCCCCGGCGCGGAGGACGCGCTCGCCATGATCAACGGGTTCGCCGCCGCCCCGCAGGACGCGCTCGCCGTGATCAACGGGTTCGCCGCCGCCCCGCCTCCCGTGCCCGTGGTCACGCCGTCCTTCCAGCGGGGCTGGGCGACGCCGGTGACCGGCGCGCAGTTCCTGTCCGCGGTCGCCAGGGACGCCGTCGAACTGTTCGGCGGGCCGATGGCCTCCCGGGTGCGCGTGTGCGGCGGGCAGCGGTGCCTTCTCATCTTCCTGGACACCTCCCGGCCCGGCGCCCGCCGCTGGTGCTCGATGGACCGCTGCGGCAACCGGTCCAAGCTCCGCACCCGCCGCGACCGCGCTCCACGGCCCGCGGATGCCGGCCACTGACGACGAACGGAACGATCCCGCCCTCACGGGACGCCCGGCCGGTGATCCACCCGGCGCGTCCCGGGCGGCCCGCGCCTCACGACCGCTTCCTGCTCGTGTCGGACAGGCGTGTCCGTCGCGGTCCGGGACCGGGCCCGGCGGGCGCATGCCGGGCATGGGGGACAATCGGCACCGTGCAGTTCGGCGTTCTCGGGCCCCTGGAGGTGCGGTCCGCCGCCGGTGAGGAGATCCCGGTGGGCGGCCCCCGGCCGCGTGCCCTGCTGGTGATGCTGCTGCTGAACGCGGGCCGGGTGGTCGGCGTGACGGAGCTGATCGACGGCCAGTACGGCGACGACCCCCCGGCCGGCGCCGCGAACGCGCTGCAGGCCCAGGTGTCCCGGCTGCGCCGGAACCTTCCCGCCGGTGTCGTGGAGTTCCACGGGGCCGGGTACCGGCTCGCGGTCGATCCCGGTGACGTCGACGTCCACCGGTTCGAGCGGCTCGCCCGCGAGGGGCGGCGGTTGCTGGCCGCGGGCCACCATGAGGCCGCGGCGGGCACGCTGCGCGAGGCGCTCGGCCTGTGGCGGGGACCCGCCCTGGCCGACCTGCCGCCCGGGTCGTTCCGGCGGGCGCGGGAGGCGCGCCTGGAGGAACTGCGGCTCGTCGCCGCGGAGGACCTCGTCGAGGCGGAGCTCGCCCTCCCCGAGGGGACCTCGGTGGCCGAGCTGCGGCGGCTGGCGGACGTGCACCCCTTGCGGGAGCGGCTCAGGGGCCAGCTCATGCGCGCCCTGCACGCGGCCGGGCGGCAGGCCGAGGCGCTGGAGGTCTTCGAGGAGACCCGGCGGACGCTCGCCGAGGAGCTCGGCGCCGACCCCTCGCCCGAGCTGGCCGCCGTCCACCTGGCCGTGCTGCGCGCCGCCGAGCCCGCGCCGCCGCCGCGGCGGCGGCTCGCGGCCCAGCTCACCAGCTTCGTGGGACGCGAGCGGGAACTGGAGCGGATCGGCGCGCTGCGCGACTCCCGGCTCGTCACGATCACCGGACCGGGTGGCACCGGCAAGACCCGGCTGGCGATCGAGGCGGCCGGGCGGGACCGGCGCGAGGCGTGCTTCGTCGACCTGACCTCCGCCGCCGACGACGACCAGGTGCCCCGGGCGGTGCTCGGCGCGCTCGGGCTGCGCGAGACCGGGTTCCAGTCACTCCGCACGGCCGACCCCGCCGACCGCCTGGTGGCGGCGCTCGCCGACCGGGAGTCACTGCTCGTCCTCGACAACTGCGAGCACGTGATCGCGGGGACCGCCGTGCTGGCCCGTGGGCTGCTGGCCGAGTGCCCGGGGCTCCGCGTCCTGGCCACCAGCCGCGAACCCCTCGGCATCACCGGCGAGACGCTGGTGCCGCTGGCGCCGCTGCCCACCCCGCCCCCGGACCTCCCGCCGCGGGATGCGGCCGCCTACCCCGCCGTCCGCCTGTTCGCCGACCGGGCCGCCGCCGTACGGCCCGGCTTCGAGGTGGGTCCGGACAACGCGGCGGCGGTCGTCCGGATCTGCGCGGCGCTGGACGGGCTGCCGCTGGCCATCGAGCTGGCGGCGGCACGGCTGCGGTCGTTCACCGCGGAGGAGATCGCGGGGCGGCTGGCCGAGCACGGCCGGTTCCGGCTGCTGTCGCGCGGCGACCGTACGGCGGCGGCCCGGCACCGGACCCTGCGCGCGGTGGTGGAGTGGAGCTGGGACCTCCTCACCCCGGACGAGCGGGCGCTGGCCCGGCGGTTCGCCGTGTTCACCGGCGGGGCGTCCCTGGAGGCGGTCGAGGAGGTCTGCGGCGTGGACGCCGCCGCCGGGCTGCTGGCCGACCTGGTGGACAGGTCGCTGGTCGAGGCGGACGGCGACCGCTACCGGATGCTCAACACGATCCTGCTGTTCTGCGCCGAGAAGCTGGCCGAGTCCGGGGAGGGGGAGCGCCTGCGCGCCGCCCACGCCCGCCACTTCCTCGGCCTCGCCGAACGCGCCGGTCCCCATCTGCTCCGGGCCGGGCAGCTGCGGTGGCTGGAGCGGCTGTCGGCCGAGCACGGCAACCTGATGGCCGCGCTGCGCTGGGCCGTACGCGGGGACCGGGGCACGGCGATGCGGCTGGTCGCGGCGCTGGCGATCTACTGGTGGCTGAGCGGGCGGCGCGCCCAGGCGGGGGAGGCCGCCGCCGAGCTCCTCGACGCGGCCGGCGGGCCGCCCAAGGGGCTGGAGGAGGAGTACGTCGTGTGCGTGGCGCACGCCGTGCCGCGGGCGCCGGCCGGGCACTGGGAGCGGGCCGGGGAGATCATGCGGTCGCTGGACCGGCCGACGCGTCACCCGTTCACCGTGGCGCTGTGGGGCATGCTCGCCGGGCCGTCGGGGCCGATCGGGCCCGAGGCGGAGCGGCTGCTCGGCTCCGACCCGTGGAACCGGGCGCTGGGACGGCTGAGCCGGGCGCTGCTGGCGGTGTTCGGCGGCGAGATCGCCCGGGGAGAGCGGGAGTTCGCGGAGGCGCTGACGGAGTTCCGTGACCTCGGTGAGCGCTGGGGGACGGCCCAGGCCCTCGACGGGCTGGCCCTCATCGCGGGGCTGCGCGGCGAGTGGGCGCGGGCCCGGGAACCATGGGGGGAGGCGCTGCGGCTCATGGAGGAGCTCGGCGCCCTGGAGGAGAGCGCCGACCTGCTGGCGCACCGGGCCGAGGCGCTGGTGCGTCAGGGCGATCCGGCCGCCGCCGTCGCCGACTACCGGCGGGCCGGGGAGCTCGCCCGCAAGGCGGGCTGGCCGGACGCTCCCGCCGAGGTCCACCTGGGCCTGGGCCGGATCGCGTGGCACCGGGGCGACCTCGTCGAGGCCCGCCGGCTGTTCGGCGCCGCGCTGCGCGCCGCGGAGGACGGGCCCCTGGCGGCGGGGACGCGGACGCGGGCGCTCACCGCGCTCGGGCGGCTGGCCGGGGCCGAGGGCGACCCCGCCGGGGCCCGGCTCCGGCACCGGCGGGCCCTGGCCGCGGCCCGCGGGACACCGCTGACGTCGGACCTCGCCGCCGCCGCCGAGGGGTGGGCGGGCGCCGTACTGCTGGAACACGGGGGAGAGCCGGCGACGACCGCGGATGGTCCCGCGACCGTGGAGCCCGCGTCGGGTACGGCGGGCACCGGGCGACCCGGGACGGTCATGGCGGGCACCACGCGGCCCGTGGAGCCCGCGTCGGGTACGGCGCGGGCCGGGGAGAGCGCGCGGGCGGCGGGGGAGCGGGCGGCCCTGCTGCTGGGGGCGGCGGTGGCGCTGCGCGGCACGGCCGTGGCCGGCGACCGCGACGTCGCGCGGACCGCCGCGGAGGCCCGGGACCTCGCCGGCGTGGAGGCGTTCGCGGCGGCGTTCGCCCGCGGGGCCGCCATGCGCCGCGACGAGGCGCGGGCGGTGCTCGACGCGGAGGCGCGCGAAGCCGAGGACGCGGAGGCGCGCGAAGCCGAGGAAGCGGAGCGGCGGGACGCGGAGGCGGAGCCGGGAGGAGTGGCCGACGGCGGCTGACGGCGGCTGACAGCGGCCGGCGGCGGGGGAGCGCGGGTGTCAGCCGGTGGTCGGCGGGCTGTCAGCGCCCCCGGCGAAGGTCGGAGCATGAAGAACACCACGGTCCTCATCTCCGGCGCGAGCATCGCCGGTCCCGCGCTCGCCTACTGGCTGACCCGCTACGGCTGCGCCGTCACCGTCGTCGAGCGGGCGCCCTCGCTGCGCCCCGGCGGCCAGGCCGTCGACTTCAAGGGCGAGAGCCAGCTCTCCGTGCTGAGGCGGATGGGCATCCTGGAGGAGGTGCGGCGCCACCAGACCGGCGGGACGGACCAGGACATCGTCGACGCCGCGGGCCGGCGGCTGGCGGTCCTGCCGGGCGAGTTCACCGGCGGCGACGTCGAGATCCTGCGCGGCGACCTGTCGGCCCTGCTGTACGAGAGGACGGCGGGCCGCTGCGAGTACGTCTTCGGCGACTCGATCACCTCGCTCACCGAGACGGCGGAAGGCGTGCACGCCACCTTCGAGCGCGGAGCGCCGCGCACCTTCGACCTGGTGGTCGGCGCGGACGGCATCCACTCCAACGTGCGGCGGCTGGCCTTCGGCCCCGAGTCCGAGTACGTGCGCTTCCTCGGGTACCACTACGCGCTGGCCGACCTCGGCGCCGACCTCGGCACCGGGATGTACAACGAGCCCGGCCGGATGGCCTCGCTCGGCGGCCCCAAGTCGCCCGCCTTCTTCGTCTTCGCCTCCCCGCGGCTCGACTACGACCGCTACGACGTCGCGGCGCAGAAGCGGATCCTGGCCGACGCCTACCGGGACGCGGGCTGGCGGGTGCCCGAGATCCTCGCCCGTCTGCCGCACGCCCGCGAGCTCTACCTCGACTCGATCAGCCGGGTCCACATCGACCGGTACGCCAGTGGGCGGGTGGTGCTGCTCGGCGACGCCGCCTACGGCAACACCCTCGGTGGCTTCGGCACCGGCCTGGCCGTCGTGGGCGCGTACGTGCTGGCCGGGGAGCTGGCGCTGGCCGGCGGCGACCACCGGGCGGGGTTCCGCGGGTACGAGGAGCTGCTCCGCGGCTACGCCAAGGTGACCCGGAAGGGCGACGCCGGCGCCTTCCTCGCCCCGTCGACCCGCGGGAGGATCAGGATGCGGAACTGGATGTTCCGGCGCCGGCTCATGTTCGCGCTCATGGTGAAGCTGACCGACCGGTTCGCCACGGACATCGAGCTGAAGGACTATCCGTCGCTCGTCGCGGCCTCCGCCGCGAGGTGACACCGGGACCGCGCCCCCGCGCCCCCGCGCCCCCGCGCCCCCGCGCCCCCGCGCCCCCGCGCCCGCCGGGACCGCCGGGACCGCCGCCGGAACGGTGGCCGCCACCGGGAGCGGAGAACGCGGTCGGGAACGGGGGACGCCGTCAGGAGCGGAGGGGGCCGGGGGAGGCGGAGGGGCGGTCGGCGGCCAGGCGCGGCCGCGGGGGACGGCCGGCGAGGAAGCCGGGGACGGCCAGGGTCTGCCGGACGACCAGTTCGGTCACGTCCGTCACCCGCCGGCGGCGGTGGTAGGCGGCGCGCTGGCGGGCCGCGCCGGAGCCGAGGCGCCGGATCCGGTCCAGCCCGGCCGTCACCAGGCCGAGGTCGCCGCTCTCCTCCAGGCCGGGGCGGGCGCGGTCCAGCAGCCGGTCGGCCAGTTCCCAGGCCGGCACCCGGCGGCCGGAGGGGAGTTCCACCCCGTCGCCCTCGATGCCGTCGCGGGCCGCCCGCCAGTACGCGGCGAGCAGCAGCGTCTGGTCGACCGGGGGCGGCGGGACGCCGCGCCGCACGTCGGCGAGGAGGACGGCGACCAGCCCGCGGATCAGCCCGGCCAGCACCGTCGCCTCCTCCACGGTGGCGCAGGTGTCGGCGGTGCGGAACTCCAGGGTCGGCAGGTGGTGGGAGGGCCTGATCAGCCAGTGGACCATCCCGTGGTCCAGGATCGTCCCGCCGGCGCGCAGGGTCTCGACGAGGGCGTCGTAGTGCGCGGCGGACTCGAAGACGGGCGGCGGCCCGACGCTCGGCCACCGTGACCACAGCATCGCCCGCCAGCTCGCGTACCCGGTGTCGGCGCCGTCGCAGACGGGGGAGTTGCCGGACAGGGCGAGGAGGGTCGGCAGCCAGGGCCGCACGTGGTTCATCACCTGGACGGCCTCCTCCCGGTCGGGGACCCCGACGTGCACGTGGCAGCCGCACACCACCTGGCCCCGCAGCAGCGCCCGGTAGTGCCCGTGGATGCGGTGGTAGCGGGAGGAGTCCGTCAGCGGCGGCATGCCGCCGTCCCCGGTCAGGCACGTGCCGCACGCGGCCGGCGCGGCCCCGGACGCGGTGGCGGCCTCGGCCGCGGCGCCGCGCAGCCGCAGCAGGTCGTCCGCGAGGTCGCGCAGCCCGGTGTGGACGCCGCTGTTGATCTCGATCTGCATCCTGGTCAGCTCCGGCACGATGCGGCCGCGGGCCGGGCCGGCCACGCGGCCGAGCACCTCCGCCGCCAGGGGCAGCGCCAGGCCGGTCCGCGGATCGATCAGCAGGAGTTCTTCCTCCATGCCCAGGGTGAGCTCGGAGACGGCGGCCTCCCGGGGGACGGTGGCCGTCGGCGTGCCCGGCTCCCGCGCGGCCGTGAACGGGGCTTCCTGGGGCGGGTCATGGCGGTAGGGCACGACGGATCGGCGCTCCTTCCTCGGGCCGGGCCGGGAGGCGCCAGGCGAGACACGCCTGCCCGGACATTCATTCCCAAAACAGGATTTATGACCATTTTCGGGGTCTTTCTCCCGGTTTTGGGAATGTCATTGGGTGACGACTGAAAGGCTGGCGTCTCACGGAGCCGGTGTGACAGGGCGGTGATCGGGTAGGGAGGCGTGGTTGCCTCCATTCCGGCGGGATCCGGTGTGGAGCGGGACCGGTCGCCGGCGACGGCTGGCCATCGCGTGCGGGTGAGGGGGTCCACGAGCGGATAACACCGTTTTTTTCGGCGTTCGTCCAGCGGTCCGGCCGGTCATGAGGGTGACATCCCCGTGTTCCACCGCGTCCGGCGCCGGACGCGTCCATCACCTGTCGCGGATCACGGAATACGGATATGAGGAAATGATCATGGTGTCCCAGCCGCAAAGCGCCACGGCGCTCACCATCTCGTCCCAGCCGCATGACGGAGCGGTCGTCCTCCGCGCCCACGGGGAACTCGACCTGGGCTCCGCGCCGGTGCTGCGTGAGCGGCTGCGGCAGGCCACGGAGCGGCCCGCCGCCCCGGCGCTGGTCGTGGACCTGGCCGAGGTCTCCTTCTGCGACTCGGTGGGGATGAGCGAGCTGGTCCTGGCGCTGCACCGCAGCGAGGCCGAGGGCCTGCGGCTGGCGCTCAGCGGCGTCCACGGGAGCCTGGAGCGGCTGCTGTGGGCCACGGGGCTGCACAACGTCTTCGACATCCACCCCACCTGCGACGACGCCCTCCGCGCGGTCACCGCTCCCAGAAGGCTGAAGCGCCGCCCGTGACGCCGGGTCCCCGGTTCACGCCGGGGAGACGTCGATGTTCCCCGTGCCGCTGAGGACCCGGACCAGCCGCGGCGAGGCGGGGTCGTCGGCGACGGCGACCCGGGTGAGCCCCGTGGCGGTGCCGGTGACGACCCGGTAGGTCCCGGGCGGCAGCCGTACCACGCCGTCGCCGGTGCCGGTCCGCACGTCCACCGCGTCGGGCGGGCCGGCGAACCCCAGCCGTACGGCGCCGGCACCGGTCGCGGCGGCCACCTGCCGGCCCGTCAGGCCGTCGGCCACGACGTCGCCCGCCCCCGAACTCGCCTCCACCGGGCCCGACAGGCCGTGCAGCCCGATCGGCCCGGCCCCGCTGTCGGCCCTGACCCGCAGGCCGCGCGGGATCTCCACCCGGTAGTCCACGACGCACGTCCGGCCGATCCCGTCGGACACCGGCGGGCACGTGTGGTCGAGCGTCAGCGTGCCGTCCAGCACGGGGTGCCGGGTGACCGGCCTGCGGTCCGTCCACCGGAGGCTCTCGGTGACGTGGGCGCCGGACCGGGACGTCTCCGTCACCTCGATGGTCCCGCCGGTCGCGACCCGCAGGCCGGTCAGCGGGTCGGCGACGTCGTAGGAGACGGTCTCGTGCCGCTCGGGACCCGCGGGACCGCCGGGCGGCACGGCGGGCCCGCCGAGGTCTCCCGGCACCCCCGCGTTCCCGGCCTCGCAGCCGGAGACCACAAGGCCGGTCGCGAGCAGTACCGCCGCGATGACTGTCATCACTTGCCTCACTTGCCTCCACTGCCTCCACGCGGGGCCTCTCCGCCCTGGCGGGAGGGGACGCGGAACGGGGCCGCCTGGCCGTACGGCCGCCGCCTCCGGGGAAGGCCCGGAGCATCCCGAAGGTACTCCGGGCCGCCCGGCCGGGGACGCGGTTCGGCGCCGAACCGCGGAACGTTTTACCCGGCCGGGGGGCCGTCAGAAGATCCGGCACACCTCCCCCGCCATGGCCGCCTGCCACGGGACGGTCGCCGACGACTCCTCACCGCCCTCCATGGCGTCCGGGTCGAACCCGGCCAGCGGGACCTCGACGACCCGCTGGCCCGCGCCCTGCCGGACACGGACCGGGATGGGCCAGTCCTTCCGCGGCACGGCGTCGCAGTCGGTCACCCGGTAGCGCAGCTCGTAACTCACCCGCTCCCTGGGTCTGAGCGTCTGGGGGCTGTCGTCCGCGGACATCAGCCGCAGCCCCGGGCCGTTGCGGCCGATCCCGACGAGGGTCACGGGTCCCTTGTTGAGGTTCTGCACGTCCACCCTGATGATGAACTCCCGCGCCCCGCCGTTGATCTGGCTGGAACTCGCCGTCGACCGCAGCCGGAAGCGCAGGGGCGCGGTCTCGTCGGCGGGCGTCTCAGGCCCGGCGGCCGGGACCGTGACGGCCGCCGGGACGACGGCCGGCGCGGCGGCCGAGGCGGCCGAGGCGGGGACGGGGAGGCAGAGGGCGGGCGACATCGCGCAGGCCGCCAGGACGAGGGCGCGGGCGGAGACGGCGGGGCGGTCCTCCGGACGGCGGTCGCCGCCCGGTTCCGGGGTCGTGCCGTGGACGTGCGTTCCGGTCATGCCGTGGATGTTCGGTGTCACGTTCATGCCGTGGACATTGGCTGGTGGGGCGGCAAAACAAACTCACGCCGTGATCACGGTAGTTCCATGTCGTCTCGTCGCCGGGGACCGTTCCGGCGACAAGTCGTACGAAACGGGCGTTCCTCACCCCTCGGCGGCGCGGAGGCCGGAAGACCGGCGGACCAACACCGCGGATCCGCCGCGCGCGGGGGGCTTCACGGCACATACTGTATCGCCAAGAAAACGGAAAGTAACCGACGAGGGGCGCGGCGGTGACGGGGACGATCCTTCAGCGAGTCCGGACCGGCCATGGCGGGGAGGCGGCGGGTGCGGGCACCTCCGGAGGGGCCGGGCGCAGGGGGGCGGCCCGCGCGGGGGCTCCGCCCCGGGTGGACGTGTTGCGCGACATCGACGTCAGCGTCGTCGTGCCGGTCCACAACTGCCGCCCCTACCTCGACCGGTGCCTGACGTCCATCCTGGTCCAGCGGGTCTCCCGGGAGATCGTCGTGGTGGACGACGGCTCCACCGACGGCGGCGCCGACCTGCTCGACCTCTACGCCGCCTGTCATCCCGGCGTGGTGCGGGTCTTCCGGCAGGGGCCCTCCGGCGGCGCGGGCCGCCCCCGCAACGTCGGGCTCGCCCACGCCCGCGGCAGATACGTGTTCTTCTGCGACGCCGACGACCATCTCGGCCCCGAGGCGCTGGAGCGGATGCTCGCCATGGCCGACCGCAACGGCTCCGACATCGTCCTCGGGAAGATCGTCGGGCACGGCCGCCGGGCGCCGGTCTCGATGTTCCACGAGAACGCCGACCGGGTGCCGCTCGGTGACAGCGCGGTCTACAACAGCCTGAGCTGCTTCAAGCTGTTCCGCCGGGAGATGCTGGAGCGCCACGCGATCCGCTTCGACGAGAGCCTGCTGGTGGGCGAGGACGTGGTCTTCACCACCCACGCCTACTGCCACGCCGAGGTTATCTCGGTGGTCGCCGACTACGACTGTTACCACCTGGTCGACCGGCCCGACGGCAGCAGCATCATGCAGCGGCCGGGCAGCCGCGACCCGGTCGCCTGGCTGCGGATGATCAGGAAGCCGATCGAGGTGATGACCTCCCACGTGCGGCCCGGGGCGCTCCGCGACCACCTGCTGCGGCGGCACTTCCGGATGGACGCCTTCGGCAGCCTGGGCAGGCCGTTCCTGGAGGCGGGTCCCGGCCAGCGGGAGGAGATCGCCGCCGAGGTGGCCGACCTGTGCGACCGCTGGCTGACCGACGGGGTCCGCGACCGGCTGCGGGCCATCGACCGCAGCCGGCTCGCCGCGCTCCGGGACATCGACCGCCTCGTCCGGCTGGCGCACGTCGAGTCGGCCGTGGTCCGCCGCGAGCTCACCGGCCTGTGCTGGGACGCCGAGGGACGGCTGGCCGTCTCCGGCCGGGTCGCGCTCAGCGCGCCGGTCGGGGGCGACGGCCCGGAGCCGGATGTGGGCGGTCTCGTGCTGGTCCTGCGGCGGCGTCACGAGGGCCCGGAGCGGCCCCGCGACGTCGTGGTCCCGGTCGACGGCGGGCCCGAGGGCTTCACCGGAGCGGTCGACGTCGCGGCGTTGTCCTCCGGCGTCTGGGACGTCCACGTGCGGATCGAGTGCGAGGGGGTCGCCCGGCTGGCCCGGCTCGGCGCCGACCGCGACGGGCGGGTCGTCCCGCCGGTGCCCCGGGTGGCGGGCGGCGTCGTGGCGTTGCCGTACTTCACCCGGCCGCACGGCAACCTCAGCGTCGACGTCGGCGGCCACGTGGTCAGCGTCCCGGGCAACGTGCGCCTGACGCGGACCCGCTGGATGTTCGGCCACCGGCTGGCGATCGACGGGGAGGTCACCGTGGGCGCGGCCCGGCCGGCGGCGCGCGCCGTACGGCATCTGGTCTGGCGGGAGCGGTGCTCGGGGCGGGAGCGCCGCGAGCCGGTCGTCGCCGGGGAGGGCGGCGCGTTCGCGGTCCGGCAGGCGGCGAACCGGCTCGGGCCCGGCACCTGGGACGCCTACCTGGAGCTCGATCTCGGCGGTCCGCCCGCGCTCTTCCGGATCGAGGCGCCGGCGGAGGCGATCGTGCCGCCGCGCACCTGGTGGCGCGGCCTGGTCCGGCGGAACGTGCGCCCCTACGCCACGGCGGGCAAGGGGCGGCTGAGCACGGCGGTGCGGACCCTCACCCCCGGGGCGTTCGTCCGGAGACTGCTGCACTGAGCGCGGCGGGCGGCCCGGGCTTCCGGGAGGCCCGTCCGGTGGGTGCTCCGGTGAGCGCGGCGGGTGGCCTCCGGCCCGGGGATCCGTCCGGTGGGTGCTCCGGTGAGGGTGGTGGGTGGCACCCGGTCCCGGGGAGGTCCGTCCGGAGGTCGCTCCGTTAATGCCACTTCATTGCAACTACAAGTCGATGGCCTAAAGTATGGGAGCGATGCCGCATTTGGGAGGTTCCCCGTGCACGTACCCGATGGATTCTTCACCCCGGCCGTCTCACTGTCGGCCGGGGTCGTCGCCGCTGCGGGCGTGGCGGTGGCGCTGCGCGGCGCCCGCCGCGAGCTCGACGACCGGACGGCCCCGATGGCGGGCCTGGTCGCCGCCTTCGTCTTCGCGGTCCAGATGCTGAACTTCCCGGTGGCGGCGGGCACCAGCGGTCACCTCCTCGGCGGCGCGCTCGCCGCGATCCTCGTGGGACCGTACACGGCGGTGTTGTGCATAGCCGTGGTGCTCCTGGTGCAGGGCTTCTTCTTCGCCGACGGCGGCCTGACCGCGCTGGGCGTCAACATCACGCTCATGGGCATCGTCTCGGTCCTCGTTGCCTGGGCCGTCTTCCGGCTCGTCACCCGGAGCGCGCGCGGCCGCGGGGCCGTCGTCGCCGCCTCCTTCGCCGCCGCGCTGATCTCGGTGCCCGCCACGGCGCTGGGGTTCACCCTGCTGTTCTGGCTCGGCGGCACCGCGCCCGTCGCGGTCGGCACGGTCGCCGCGGCCATGGGCGGCGTGCACACGCTCATCGGCATCGGCGAGGGCCTGATCACCGCGGTCACCGTCAGCACCGTCCTGGCCGTCCGCCCCGACCTGGTGTACGGCGCGCGCGGCCTGGCCGCCCCGCTGGTCCTGCGCGGCCCCGGCGGCCAGGAGAGTGAGGCCGGGGACGCCGAGGACGCCGGGGACGCGGTGAGCGTCCCCGCCCAGGCGACTTCGCGCCGCCGTCTCGGCTGGTTCGCCCCGGCCGCCATCGCGCTGACCGCGGTGCTGGCCGGAGGGGTCAGCTTCTACGCCTCCGCCTCGCCCGACGGCCTGGAGCGGGTCGCCGAGGACAAGGGCTTCGCCGACCGCGCCACCGACCACGCGCTGGGCGACCAGCCGCTGGCCGACTACGGCGAGCAGGGCGGCCTCCCGGTCGGGGTGGCGGGCCTGATCGGCGCCGGGGTGACGCTGGCGGTCGGCGGCGGGCTGTTCGCCGCGGTGCGGCGCCGTACGCGGGAGGGGGTCGCGGCCTGATGGGCGCCGGGCACCACCACCGCCTCCATCTGCCGGGAGACTCACTCGTCCACCGCCTGCCGCCGCAGTGCAAGCTGGCGGCGGTGGTGTGCTTCGCGCTGGTGGTGGTCGCCACCCCGCGCGAGTGGTTCGGTCTGTTCGCCGGCTACGGCGCGCTGCTGGCCGCGGTGGCGGTGATCGCGCGGGTCCCGCCGGGCTTCCTGCTGCGGCGGATGGCGGTCGAGGTGCCGTTCGTGCTGTTCGCCGTGGCCCTGCCGTTCGTCGGGTCCGGCGAGCGGACGCCGTTCCTGGGGCTGTCGCTCAGCGTGGCCGGCCTGTGGGCGGCGTGGAACATCCTGGTCAAGGCCACCCTGGGGGTGCTGGCGAGCGTCCTGCTCGCCGCCACCACCGACCCCCGGATGATCCTGCTGGGCGCGCAGCGGCTCAGGCTGCCGTCGCTGCTGGTGCAGATCGCCATGTTCATGCTCCGCTACCTGGACGTGATCCTCGCCGAGATGCGGCGCATGCGGGTGGCCAGGGAGTCCCGGGGTTTCGCCGCGCGGGACGTCCGGCACATCCCGGTGATCGCCAGGTCGGCGGGCGCGCTGTTCATCCGGTCCTACGAGCGGGGCGAGCGGGTGCACCTCGCGATGCTCAGCCGCGGCTACACCGGGTCGATGCCGGTGCTCGCCGATGAGTCCGCGTCGTCACGGCAGTGGCTGACCGCCGGTATGTTGCCTGGCGTGGCGCTCGCGGCGCTGCTGGGAGTCTGGGGGTTGGCTTGAGCGCTGAGACGGGCACCGGCACGGGCACGGTGCCGTCGCTGGAGGTGAGCCGGCTGGCGTACGCCTATCCGGACGGCACGCAGGCCCTGTTCGGAGTGGACCTCCGCCTGGAGCGGGGGGAGCGGGTGGCGCTGCTCGGCCCGAACGGCGCGGGCAAGACCACGCTGGTGATGCACCTCAACGGCATCCTGACCGCCGGTCACGGCACGGTGACCGTGGCCGGGCTGCCGGTGGGCAGGGACTCGCTCATGGAGATCCGCAGGCGGGTCGGGCTGGTCTTCCAGGACCCCGACGACCAGCTCTTCATGCCCACCGTCCGCGAGGACGTCGCGTTCGGCCCGGCCAACATGGGCGTCCGGGGCGCCGAGCTGGAGCGACGGGTCGTCACCGCGCTGGAGCGCGTGGGCATGCTGCAGGCCGCCGACCGGCCGCCGCACCACCTGTCCTTCGGCCAGCGCCGCCGGGTCGCGGTGGCGACCGTGCTGGCCATGGAACCGGAGATCCTGGTGCTGGACGAGCCGTCGTCGAACCTCGACCCGGCCTCCCGCCGCGAGCTGGCCGAGATCCTGCGGGGCCTGGACGTGACCGTGCTGATGGTCACGCACGACCTGCCGTACGCGCTGGAGCTGTGCGAGCGCTCGCTCATCCTCTCCGGGGGCGTGATCGTCGCCGACGGGCCGACGCGGGAGATCCTCGCCGACCCGGAGCTGCTCGCCGCCCACCGCCTGGAGTTGCCGTACGGCTTCGCGATTCCGGGCGGCGCGGGCGCGGGACGGGTGGGCGCGGGAGGCGCCGGTGATATGTGACGGTTGTAGGGAAAACTCCTGATCCGGCGGGATGATCCGCACGGTCGCGGGACCTCACGGGCGGTGATGCCGAAGTAAAGTGGGGCTGCCTCATGGGTCCCGGAGGAGGAGTTATGAAGCTGCGGTTGGCTCGCCGCGCCGTTGGTGACGCCGTGGTGGTGGCAGTCGAGGGAGAACTCGACCTGTTCACCGCTCCCTTCCTGCGGGACGAGATCCGCGACGCCATCAAGCTCGACGGCCCCCGGCTCGTCCTCGACCTCGCCGACCTGTCGTTCATGGACTCCAGCGGCCTGTCCGTGCTGATCGAGGCGTGGCGGCTGGCCACCGCCCAGAGCGGCGGTGTCCGCCTGGCCGCGCCGCAGACCCCGGTGGCCCGGATCCTGCGCACCACCGGCCTCGACCGGCGCATCAAGGTCTACCCCGACGTGGCCGACGCCGTAGGAGAGATTTGGCCACCCTGAGTAGAACTTCATTCGGTCCGCGCGTTAAAGTCCGCTCATGGACCTGAACGGAGCAGCAGCAATCATCTCGGGCGGCGCCAGCGGTCTCGGTGAGGCCACGGCCCGCGAGCTCGCCGCGCACGGCGCCACCGTCGTCATCGCCGACCTCAACGAGGAGCGCGGCAAGGCCATCGCCGACGAGCTCGGCGGCGTGTTCGTCAAGACCGACGTGTCCGACGAGGAGCAGGTGCAGGCCGCCGTGGACGCCGCCGTGGCGACGGGCAAGCCGTTGCGCGTCGTGGTGAACAGCGCCGGCATCGGCTGGGCCACCCGTACGGTCAACCGCGACGGCTCCCCGCACGACCTGGCCTCCTACCGCAAGGTCATCGACGTCAACCTGATCGGCACCTTCAACCTCATGCGCATCGGCGCGGCGGCCATCGCCAAGACGGAGCCCGCCGACGAGGACGGCCAGCGCGGCGTGGTCGTCAACACCGCCTCGGTGGCGGCGCTGGAGGGCCAGACCGGCCAGGTGGCCTACTCGGCGTCCAAGGGCGGCATCGTCGGCATGACGGTCCCGGCCGCGCGCGACCTGGCCGCCATCGGCGTCCGCGTCAACACGATCTGCCCCGGCATCATCGACACCCCCATCTACGGCTTCTCGGGCAACGCCGAGGAGTTCAAGGCCAAGCTGGTGGCGCCGGTGGTCTTCCCCAAGCGCATGGGCCGGCCCGCGGAGTTCGCCCACCTGGTGCGCGCGCTGATCGAGAACGACTACATGAACGCCGAGGTCATCCGCTTCGACGGCGGTATCCGCTTCCAGCCCAAGTAGGAGTGACCGGTGTCTGACGAGGTTCTGGTCGACGTCGAGGACGGCGTCGCCGTCATCACGATCAACCGCCCCCAGGCCAGGAACGCCGTCAACGGCGCCGTGGCCCGGGGCATCGCCGCGGCCCTGGACGAGCTGGAGGAACGCAAGGACGTCGCCGCCTACGTCCTCACCGGCGCCGGCGGCACGTTCTGCGCCGGCATGGACCTCAAGGGCTTCCTGACCGGTGACGTCCCGGTCGTGGCGGGCCGGGGGTTCGGCGGTCTCGTGGAGGCGCCCCCGAAGAAGCCGATCATCGCCGCGGTCGAGGGCTACGCCCTGGCCGGCGGGTTCGAGCTGGCGCTGGCCTGCGACATCGTCATCGCCTCCGAGGAGGCGAAGTTCGGGCTGCCGGAGCCCAGGCGCGGCCTGGTCGCCGGGGCCGGAGGGGTCATGCGGCTGCCCCGGCGGATCCCGTACCACCTCGCGATGGAGATCGCCCTCACCGGTGACCACTTCCCGGCCTCCCGGCTGCGGGAGGCCGGCCTGGTCAACCACGTCACGCCCGCGGGCGAGGCGCTGGCCAGGGCGGTCGAGCTGGCCCGGCGGATCGCGGCGAACGCCCCGCTGGCGCTGGCCGCGACCAAGCGGGTGATCGTCGAGTCGGCCGACTGGAGCGCCGAGGAGATGTTCGAGCGGCAGCAGGAGATCATCAACCCGGTGTTCGGCTCCAAGGACGCCATGGAGGGCGCGGCGGCCTTCGCCGAGAAGCGCGCCCCCCGGTGGCGGGGCGAGTAGCACTCCGCGCCGCATGCCTCCGGGCGTCCCGGGTCCGTCTCCGGGGCGTCCCGGGCCCGTTCGCGGGGCGTCCCGGGGCCGTCTCCCGGTCATCCCGGACCCGTTTACCGCCGGCCACGCCCGCCGGTGGGAAACGGGTCCGGGCAATGAGCGCGTTTCCGTCGTGAAGTGCATACCGTGAAGGTGTGGACAAGCCGGGCGGGGGCACGTGATGTCCACGCGAGGCTCCGACGGCCAGGAGAGTGCATGAACGACCACCCGACCGGGATGTACCCGACCGGCCCGTCCTCCGCCGCCCGGTTCCGCCGCAGGGCCGGCGACCTGGCCGCGGGCGCGGCGGGCGCGGCGGTGGTCAACATCCTCCTCGTCGCGGTCATGTGGGTGAGCGAGATCGCCGACTACGTGATGCCCGCCGACTTCGACGCCTACGGCATCCGCTCCTGGGACCCGGAGGGGCTGCCGGGCATCCTCCTGGCCCCGTTCCTGCACGCGGGCTTCGGCCACCTGATGGCCAACTCGCTGCCGCTGCTGGTCCTCGGCTTCCTCGCCGCGCTGCGCGGCATCGGCCGCTTCCTGGCCGCCAGCCTGATCATCATCGTGGTCAGCGGCCTGGGCGTGTGGTTCACCAGCCCGCCGACGTACGTCACGGTCGGCGCGAGCGGGCTGGTGTTCGGCTACTTCGGCTTCGTCCTGGCCCGGGGCCTGTTCGACCGCCGCGCCCTGGACATCGTGATCGGCATCGGCGTGGCGGTGGCGTACTACTCGATCATCTGGGGCGTGCTGCCCGGCCAGGTCGGCATCTCCTGGCAGGGGCACCTGTTCGGGCTGATCGGCGGGATCGTGGCGGCGTGGGTCCTGCGCCGCAGGCGCCGCGCCCTGCCCGCCTACTGAGGACACCGCCTACTGAAGACGCCTCGGGCTCCCGGGCCGCCGGACGCGGCACGGGAGCCGGGACCGTACGGCGGGCCGGACCGTACGGCGGGCGCCGGGCCGGATCCGCCCCCTGGCTAGAGTGGTCCGGACGAGCACCGGCCCGGGGGAGCGGAACATCCGTGGACGACACCACACCTGACGATCGCGCCATGGACGCCCCCGGAGGAGGCCGCCCGGCGCCCCGCGTGCTGGTGAGGCGCACGCTGCCCACCGAGCCGGCGGTACGCGGCTCGGCGTCGCTCTTCATGACCGAGGCGGGCGCCCAGGGCATCCGTCCGGGCCGCCAGATGCTCCACGTCGGCCCGGAGCCGGCCGCCGGGCACATCGCCGAGGCCCTGCGCGTCGAGCCCGGTACGGAGGTCCTGGCGCGCCGCAAGCTGCTGCTGGCCGACGACGTGCCGGTGCGGATCGCCACGAGCTTCTTCCGCCTCGACGTCTTCGGCGGCACCCCGATCTGCGCGCCCGGCTTCGTCACGCCGACCCTGCAGGCCGGGATCGAGGCGCTCGGGCACCGCTTCGGCCACGCCGAGGAGCATCTCGTCGCCCGCCCGGCCACCGCCTCCGAGGCCGCCACGCTCCGGCTCGACCCGGGGGAGTGGGTGGTGCAGATCGTGCGCGCCGGCTATGGCGACGACGGCACGCCGGTGCATGTCCTGGAGACGGTCTGCGCGGCCTCGCGCCACGTCTTCCCCATCGCCCAGGTCACCGGCGCCGACGAGTTCTGAGCCTGGCGGGCGGCGCGGCGTCCGGGCCTGGCGGGCGGTGCGGCGTCCGGGCCGGTCAGGCGGTGCGGCGGGAGCGGGCCAGGGCCCGCCAGCCGAGGATCATGGCGGCGACCCCCAGTGCCAGGGCCAGGTAGCCCCCGACGATCCCGCCGCCGGTGCCGGGACCGCCCTCGGAGTTGACCACGACCAGGCCGCCCATGACCGTGCCGGCCAGCCCCGACGCCATGGCCGCGACGGCCTTCTGCCGGCCGGTACGGCCGGCGGCGCGCAGGGCCAGCCACCCGATGACCACGCCGGCCAGCACCAGCGCGATGCTGACCAGGGCCCAGATACGCCCGGTGGTGAAGTAGCCGACGGTGGCCGGCTGGGCCAGGACGTGCGCGGACACCGGTGCGGCATGCCCGGGACCTCCGCTCAGGGCGGCTTCGGCGGTGGCGAGCAGGTGACGGACGGACGACATGAAGTGCTCCTCACAGGATCGGACGTCGCCGATCATGCCCGCCGGACCCGCCGCCGGTCGTCCGGCGGACGCGGACAATCCGCGCTGCCGCCGTCGCCGCAGCCGACTGCCGCGGACGCAGCGGGAGCCGTGGAGGTACCGCGGGCGCGGTAGCCGGACGGTCATCCGTACGCAGGAGTCGTCCGCGCGGACATCGGGCTAAGGTGCGCGCATGAGCGCAGGACGGTCCGGTATCCGGGCAGATGTCATGGACTGGGCGATCGCCGTCGGCATGGCGGCGGCGCTGCTGGTCACCGGACTGGCCGGGCGGCACTCCGCCACGGGCCCCGACCTGCTCGGCTACGCGCTGCTGGCGGCCGGCGGCCTGGCGCTGGCCGCGCGCCGCCGGGCTCCGGTTCCCGTGCTGGCCGTCACCGGGCTGTGCGTGGTGGGTTACCAGGCGGCCGGCTTCGACGTGCCGGCCGTCCCGTACCTGTTCGCGGTGTACGCCGCCGTGCGGGCGGGACACCGTACCGTCACGGTGGCGGCGAGCGTGGCCGTGCTGGCCCTGCTGCCCCTCGCGGCCCTGGCCTCGGGCCTGCACGACACGGGCGAGGCGTTCGCGCAGGCCCGGGGAGCCCTGGAGATGGCCTGGCTGATCGCGGCCGGCGCCGCGGGTGAGGCGCTGCGGCAGGCCGAACGGCGGGCGGAGGAGGCCGAGCGCACCCGGGAGGAGACCGCGCGGCGCCGCGCCGACGAGGAGCGGCTGCACATCGCGCGGGAGCTGCACGACTCGCTCACCCACCAGATCTCCGTCATCAAGGTGCAGGCCGAGGCCGCCGTCCACGTGGCCCGCAGACGGGGTGAGCAGGTGCCGGAGGCCCTGCTGGCGATCCGGGAGGCCGGCCGCGAGGCGGCCCGGGAACTGCGCGCGACCCTGGAGGTGCTGCGCGACGACGCCAAGAGCCCGCCGCCCGGGCTCGACCACGTCCCGGAACTGGTGGAGCGCGCCCGGACGACCGGCCTGGACGCGAAGCTGACGGTCGAGGGGCGGCGGCATGACGTGCCGGCCGCGGTGGACCGGACCGCCTACCGGATCGTCCAGGAGTCGCTGACCAACGTCGCCCGTCACGCCGCCGCCGCGACGGCGTCGGTCCGCATCGACTACCGTCCCGGCACCCTGGCCATACGGGTCGACGACGACGGCAGGGCCACGCCGGAGGACGTCCCGGCGCCCGGCGTCGGGCTGCTCGGGATGCGCGAGCGGGTCACCGCCCTCGGCGGCCGTCTCCGCGCGGAGCCGCGCGGCGAGGGCGGCTTCACCGTGCAGGCCGAAATCCCCGTGGACGGGACGTCATGATCCGTGTTCTGCTGGCCGACGACCAGCCGCTCATCCGCAGTGGGTTCCGTGCGCTCCTCGACCTGGAGGACGACATCGAGGTGGTGGCCGAGGCCGGCGACGGGGGTGAGGCCCTGGCGCTGGCCAGGAAGCACCTGCCCGACATCGCGCTCGTCGACGTCCGGATGCCGGTCATGGACGGCATCGAGGCGACCCGGCGCATCGCCGCAGACCCGGCCCTGGCCCGGGTGCACGTCGTCATCCTGACCAACTACGGCCTCGACGAGCACGTCTTCGACGCGTTGCGCGCCGGCGCGGCCGGCTTCCTCGTCAAGGACATCCAGCCGGAGGACTTCCTCCACGCCGTACGCGTCGCCGCGCGCGGCGACGCCCTGCTCGCTCCGTCGATCACCCGCAGGCTGATCGACCGGTACGTCTCCCAGCCTCTCCGCACCGACGCCGGCACGGCGCTGAAGGAGCTGACCAACCGCGAACGCGAGGCCGTCGCCCTGGTCGCGCGGGGCCTGTCCAACGACGAGATCGCCGACCACATGGTGATCAGCTCGACGACCGCGAAGACCCACGTCAACCGCGCCATGGCGAAGCTCCACGCCCGCGATCGCGCCCAGCTCGTGGTCCTCGCCTACGAGTCCGGCCTGGTGGTCCCGCGAGACTCCTGACGGCTTCGCCCCGGCACCGGGAGAAGCGGGCCGGAGCGGGTGGTCCCGCGCGGCTCCCGGCGGCTCCCCCTCACCGCCCCGCGTCGCACCGGGAGGCTCGTCACAGGGCGGCCGCGGCGGCGCGCAGCGCGGCCCCGGCGCCGTCCATGACGGGCTCGCCGTGGCCGACGCAGGCGACCTGAACGTCGAGGCCGGCGAGCCCGCGGAACGACCGCAGCGTCTCGTCGCGGTCGAGGTTGAACACCCCGGGCATGACCCGGCCCTCGACGTGCGCCACGGTGTCACCGGTGAACAGCACGCCGTGCTCGGGCAGGTGGAGGGCGAGGCTGCCGCCGGTGTGGCCCGGGGTGGCGATCACCCGTGCGCCGCCGCCGAAGCCGACGACGTCGCCGTCGGTCAGCTCGCGGTCCACCCGGCAGGGCGGCGCCGGGGGGAGCAGGTGGGCGCCCAGGCTACGGTGCAGGGCGCGCTCCTCGTCGGTGAAGTCCGGCGGCGGGCCCTGCACCTCGCCCCGGATGATCGGGGCCTCCAGCCGGTGCGCCAGCACCTCGGCGTCCCCCCAGGCGCTGATCTCGGCCGCCCCGCCCGCGTGGTCCTCGTGGAAGTGGGTCAGCACGATCCGCCGCAGGTCCTCCCTGCGGAAGCCGAGCCGGCCGACGGCCTCGGCGACGGCCTCACCGCAGCCGGCGATCCCGGCGTCCACGAGCGTCAGCGAGCCCCCGTCGTCCCACAGGTACGCCTGCCCGAAGTCCGGCAGGAGCATGTGCAGCCGGGGCAGCACCTCAACGATCTTCATTGCGGGTCCTTTCGGTCGTGGACCAGCCAATCCGCTCCCCGGTGGGTGCGTCCAACAGCGGACGGGACCGCATTGACAACCCCGGGTTGTCAATGAATGCTGCTGCGATGGACGCGGACATCCAGGGCATGCGGGCATTCGCCGTCACCGCCGAGGAACTGCACTTCGGGCGGGCGAGCGCGCGGCTGTTCCTCAGCCAGCAGGGACTGTCCAAGCGCGTCCGCCGGCTGGAGGAGGCGCTGGGCACGCCGCTGTTCGAACGGACCACCCGCGCCGTGGAGCTGACCGCGGCCGGGCGGCGCCTGCTGCCCCTGGCCGTCGCCGCGCTGGAGGCCTTCGACGCGGCCGTCCGTGAGGCCCGCGCGGCGCCCGACCCACTCCGCGTCGACGTGTACGACGAGCGGTTCACCCCGCTGCGGATGGTGCGCCGGGCGGTCGAGCGTGACCCCGGGCTGCGGGTGGAGCCGAGCATGCGGCAGGGGCTGGCCGTGGCGCTGCCCGCCCTGCGCAGGCGGGAGATCGACGCGGCGTTCGGCCGCGTCCATGACCTGCCCGCACCCTGGCCCGGCGAATTGGTCCACCGTCTGGTGCGGCTGGAGCCGCTGCACGCGTTCGTCCCGGAGGACCACCGGCTGGCCGGGCGCGCCGCGTTGAGACCCGCCGACCTGCGCGAGGCGGGGATCGCGATGCCCGACCCGGTGGGCGCCGCGGAGTGGCGCGGCTATCTGGAACGGCTCGCCGAGCGGTTCGGCGTCCCGCTGCGGTTCACCGAGCCCGCCGTCGGGCAGAGCCATCTCGTCGAGCAGTTCCTCCGTGAGAAGGCCGCGGTCGGCCTCGGCGAGATGAGCATCGACGCCGCGGGCAGCGGCCTGCGCAGGATCCCGATCGTCGAGCCGGAGATCCTGATGCCCTGGTCGGTCGTCTGGCACCGGCGCGACCGGCGTCCGTCGCTGCGGGCGCTACTGGACCGGCTGCCCCGCCCGGTCCTCCCCGAGCCGTCGGACCCGTGCCGCTGGCTGCCCGACGTCGACTTCCTGCCGCCGGGGGCGTGAGCGCCCCGGGCGTGGCCGGCTCGGACGGCCCGTGCCCGGCCGCCCCCGGTCCGGACGGCCCGCGCCGGGACCGCCGGACGCGGACCGCCCGGCGCGGGACCGGCCGGGTACGGCTTACGGCTTGAGGCGCTCGACCACGTGGTCGATGCAGACGGTCAGAGCCTCGACGTCGTCGGGGTCGATGGCCGGGAACATCGCGATGCGCAGCTGGTTGCGGCCGAGCTTGCGGTAGGGCTCGGTGTCGACGATGCCGTTGGCGCGCAGCACCTTGGCCACCTGCGCGGCGTCCACCTCGTCGGCGAAGTCGATGGTGCCGACCACGTTGGAGCGGAACTCCGGACCCGCGAACGGGGTGGTGTAGGAGGTCTTCTCCGCCCAGGTGTACAGGCGGCGGGCCGACTCGGCCGAGCGGGCGGTCGTCCAGGCCAGGCCGCCGTTGCCGTTCATCCACTCGATCTGCTCGGCGAGCAGGAACAGCGTGGCGACCGCCGGGGTGTTGTAGGTCTGGTCCTTGACGGAGTTGTCGATCGCCGTCGGCAGGCTGTAGAAGTCGGGCACGTAACGGCCGCTCGCCGAGATCTCCTCGACCCGCGCGAGCGCGGCCGGGGACATCAGGGCGATCCACAGGCCGCCGTCGGAGGCGAAGCTCTTCTGCGGCGCGAAGTAGTAGACGTCGAACTCGCCCGCCTCGACGGGCAGGCCGCCGGCGCCGGAGGTGGCGTCCACCAGGACCAGCGAGTCCTCCTCGCCCACCCGCCGGATCGGCATGGCGACACCGGTGGAGGTCTCGTTGTGGGTGAGGGCGTAGACGTCCACGCCCTCCTCGGTGCGGGCCTGCGGATGGCTGCCGGGCTCGGACTTGATCACCGTCGGGTCGCCCAGCCAGGGCGCCCTGGCGGTGACGGCGGCGAACTTGGAGGAGAACTCGCCGAAGTGCAGGTGCTGCGACCTGTCCCGGACGAGTCCGAAGGCGGCGATGTCCCAGAACGCGGTGGTGCCGCCGTTGCCGAGGACGACCTGGTACCCCTCGGGCAGGGAGAACAGCTCCGAAAGGCCCGCGCGCACCCGCCCGACGAGCGACTTGACCGGCTTCTGGCGGTGGGAGGTGCCCATCAGAGCCGATCCGGAGGCGGCCAGAGCGGACAGCTGCTCGGGGCGCACCTTCGAGGGCCCGCAGCCGAAACGGCCGTCGGCGGGCTTGATGTCAGTGGGAATCACGATGTCAGCCACCCCGTCAGCCTACTGAGCCGGACCGCCTGACTCGTACGAGGTCCGCATGATGAGACATTCGTGTCTGACAAGCGGAACGGCCGCCGCGCGAGGGGATCGCGCGGCGGCCACGGGGGAGGGCCGGCCGGACCGGGCAGGGGAGCCGGGTCCGGCCGCGGCGGCTCAGACGGAGCCGATGACCTCGGCGGCGCCGGGGACGTCGTTGATCGAACGCTGCGCCGGGCCCACGTAGTCGGCGCTGGGGCGGACGAGCCTGCCCGTGCGCTTCTGCTCCAGGATGTGGGCGGCCCAGCCCGCGGTGCGGGCGCAGGTGAACATGGAGGTGAACATGTTGGAGGGGACCTCGGCGAAGTCGAGGATGACCGCGGCCCAGTACTCGACGTTGGTGGCGAGCACCCGGTCGGGCTTGCGGGCGTGCAGCTCCTCCAGCGCGGCCTTCTCCAGCGCGGCGGCGACCTCGTAGCGCGGCGCGTTCAGCTCCTTGGCCGTACGGCGCAGCACGCGGGCGCGGGGGTCCTCGGCGCGGTAGACGCGGTGGCCGAAGCCCATGAGGCGCTGGCCCTTGTCGAGCTCGGACTGCACGTACTTCTTGGCGTCGCCGACCCGCTCGACACCCTCGATCATGTGCAGCACGCGCGCCGGGGCGCCGCCGTGCAGCGGACCGGACATGGCGCCGACGGCGCCGCTCAGCGCCGCCGAGACGTCGGCGCCGGTGGAGGCGATGACGCGGGCGGTGAAGGTGGAGGCATTCATGCCGTGCTCGGCCGCCGAGACCCAGTAGGCGTCGATGGCCTTGACGTGGCTGGGGTCGGGCTCGCCCCGCCAGCGGGTCATGAACCGCTCGACGATGCTGTCGCACTCGTCGACCCGCTTCTGCGGGACCATCGGCTGGCCGAGGCCGCGCGCCGACTGGGCGACGAAGCTGAGGGCGGTCACGCTGGCGCGCGCGAGGTTGTCGCGCGCCTCGGCGTCGTCGATGTCGAGCAGCGGCTTGAAGCCGTACGCGGGGGCCAGCATGGCCAGCGCGCTCTGCACGTCGACGCGGATGTCACCGGAGTGGACAGGAATGGGGTACGGCTCAGCCGGGGGCAGGCCCGGCTGGAACTTGTTGTCGACCAGCAGGCCCCACACGTGTCCAAAGGAGACGCGACCGACCAGCTCTTCGATGTCGACGCCCCGGTAGCGAAGGGCGCCCCCTTCTTTGTCCGGTTCCGCGATCTCCGTCTCGAAAGCTACGACGCCTTCGAGCCCGGGTTTGAAGTCGGACATTCTCGGCCGCCTCCCTTTCTTGAAGTCAAAGCCTTGATGTCGAGATACCGGCGGGTCATATTCAACCCTGTGGGGGAGAGTGGTGTGGCCCCGGACCCACCGGAACGCGATCGTCCCAGGTAGGGGGCGCGCGCATGCTCTTGCTGTCAACCACGGGAGAATACCGAACCGTGGATGCCACATCGCGCCCGCCATCGCTCGCGGGCCTTCGCCGTACCTACGAGGGCGCTCCCCTGACGGAGGGCGACCTCGCGCCCGACCCCGTGACGCAGTTCACCATCTGGTTCGGCGAGGCCCTGGACGCCGGGCTCCCCGAACCCAACGCCATGATCCTCGCCACCTGCTCGGCGGGCGGGCTGCCGACGGCCCGCACCGTGCTGCTGAAGGGCTACGACGAGCACGGGTTCGTCTTCTACACCAACTACGAGTCCCGCAAGGGCCGCGACCTGCGGGAGAACCCACGGGCCAGCCTGCTGTTCCCCTGGCACCCCATCCGCCGCCAGGTGCGGGTGGAGGGCACGGTGACGCGGCTGGCGCGCGAGGAGTCCGCCGCCTACTTCCGCTCCCGCCCCTACGGCTCGCGCATCGGCGCCTGGGCGTCGCGGCAGTCCGCCGTGGTGGGCTCGCGGCAGGAGCTCGACGTCCGCTACGCCGAGCTGGCCGCGCGCTGGCCGGAGGACCCGCCGGTGCCCGACTTCTGGGGCGGGTTCCGGGTCGCGCCGGTGGAGGTGGAGTTCTGGCAGGGCCAGATCTCCCGGATGCACGACCGCCTGCGGTACCGGCGCGCGGGTGGCGGATGGGTCGTGGAACGCCTGGCCCCCTGACGCATTACTCCCTTGTTACTGATATATCCGCATGTATCAGTCTTGAAGAGGGGGAGCTGTGGCGTTCGGGGACATGGTGCGGCGGCTCGCGGTGGACACCCGTCCGCTCGCCGTCCCGGCCTTCCGGCGGCTCTGGGCCGGCCAGGGCGTGTCGTTCATCGGCTTCCAGCTCACCGCGGTGGCCGTCAGCGCCCAGATCTACGACATCACCTCCTCCTCGTTCTGGGTCGGCATGCTCGGCCCGGCCAACCTCATCCCCCTGATCGTCTTCGGGCTGTGGGGCGGCGCCGTCGCCGACGCCGTGGACCGGCGCAGGCTGCTGCTGACCGGATCGGTCATCGCCTGGGCCGCGACGCTCGCCCTGCTGGCCCAGGCCGCCCTCGGCGCCGCGAACGTCGGGCTGCTGCTGGCGACCACGGCCGTGCACGCCACCGGTTTCGCCATCACCGGCCCGACCCGCGGCGCGATCATCCCCAGGCTGATCCCGGCCGAGATGGTCCCGGCCGCCAACACGCTCAACTACCTCGCCGGCGGTCTCGGCAGCGTCGTGGGCCCGCTGGTCGCCGGGGTCGTGCTCGCCCAGGGCGGCCTCGCCGCCGCCTACCTGGCCGACGCCGTGCTGTTCACCGCCGGCTTCTACGCCGCGCTGCGGCTGCCGCGCCTGGCGCCGCTCGGCGAGGTGGCCCGCCCCGGCCTCCGGTCGGTCCTGGACGGCCTGCGCTACGTCTCCGGCCACCCCATCGTGATGATGTCGTTCGTCGTGGACATCATCGCCATGGCCTTCGCCCTGCCCCGGGCGCTGTTCCCCCAGGTCGTGGCCGAGCGGTTCGGCGACTCCCCGATCGCGTTCGGCTGGCTGTCGGCGAGCATGGCGATCGGCTCGGTCGTCGGCGGGCTGATGTCGGGCTGGGTGGGCCGGGTCCGGCGGCAGGGCCTGGCCCTCACGTTCGTGATCGCCGCCTGGGGGCTCAGCGTCGCCGCCTCCGGCCTGGTGGGCGCGCTGTGGGCGATGGTCGCGCTGCTCGCCTTCGGCGGGGCCGCCGACCTGGTCTCCTCGGTGTGGCGGCAGACGATCCTGCAGACGCACGCGCCCGATGACATGCGCGGGCGGATGCAGGGGGTGTTCATGGTCGTGGTGGCCGGGGGACCCCGCCTCGGGGACCTGCGCGCCGGGGCCACGGCCACGTGGTTCGGCGCCACCGGGGCCTGGGTGGGCGGCGGGGTCGCGTGCGCGCTCGCCGTACTCGCGGTGGGGCTGGCGGTGCCCTCGTTCAGGGGTTACCGTGCGGGCACACGCGAGGTATGACCTGTTCGGGAAGCATTGGACATGCTCCGGTGTTGCCGTCCTATGCCACCACGGACTCGATCTCCCAATAGGGTCGGGGTCTGAGACTTCTTCCGTCCCGCGTTGCCCTTCGCGGAACGTCGCGTGATGGACGAGGCATCGAGATAGGACGGAGGAGCCTTGACCGCACACGGCCTGATCGACACTACGGAGATGTACCTCCGCACCATCTTCGAGCTGGAGGAAGAGGGGATCGTCCCGCTGCGGGCCCGGATCGCCGAGCGGCTGCAGCAGAGCGGCCCCACCGTCAGCCAGACGGTCGCCCGCATGGAGCGCGACGGCCTCGTCCGCGTGGAGGGCGACCGCCACCTGGCCATGACCGATCTCGGCCGCACCCTGGCGACGCGCGTCATGCGCAAGCACCGCCTCGCCGAATGCCTGCTCACCCAGGTGATCGGGCTGCCCTGGGAGGAGGTGCACGTCGAGGCGTGCCGCTGGGAGCACGTCATGTCGGAGTCGGTGGAGGCCCGGCTGGTCTCCCTGCTGAACAACCCGACCGAGGACCCCCACGGCAACCCCATCCCCGGCCTCGACGAACTCGGTGTCGAGGGCCCCGGGAACGGCTGGGAGTCGCTGCCGTCGATGGCCGCGCTGGCCGGACCCAGAGATATACCCGTCGTCGTCCGCCGAATTAGCGAACAAGTGCAAAGCGATCCGGCTGTGATGCTTAAACTCAAGCAAGTTGGGATACAACCCGGACGCGAGGTAACGCTCGCGGCGAGCGACGACGGTGTGCGGGTGACAGGTGACGACGAGGCGGAGAACCATCTTGCGGAGCTTCCGCGGGAGATCGCCGCGCACGTCTTCGTCTCCACTCGCTGACCAGGGCCCCTCTGCTTGGTTGGATCCCCCTGGGGAGCCCCTCCGCTTCCACTCCCAGGCCGAGACTGCAGCTGGAGCAACCGTGGTTCGCTTTGCGCACACCCGTCCTCAAGGGGTGGTCACCGGATGAAGCGGTGGGGGGATCTCTCACCGGAAACCGCCGACCACCTCACGGCCGGTTCCGTTCTCGACCACGCCGAGATGGCCGTGGTCGTCACCGACAGATTCAGCAACATCCTCTACCGGAACCCGTTCGCCGAGAGGCTCTTCGGCCGCCCCGCGGCCGCGGCCTCCCGGGAGCAGGCGTTCTCCCTCGGCGTCATGGAGAAGGACCACCCGCTCGCCGGTGAGCTCGCCAAGCACGTCCTCAAGGGCGGGGTCTGGGAGGGCACCTTCGACGTCCGGCGCGGCGACGGGACGATGATCTACGTCCGGGCGCAGGCCGTGCCGCTGCGCCACCCCTCGGGGTCGGTCAGCGGCATCGTCATCACCGCCCGCGAGGCGATGCGCAGCAACGAGCGGGAGAAGGACCGCTTCGGCCTGCTGGAGCGGATCGGCGAGCGGCTCGCCGGGTCCCTCTACGTCGAGGAGACGCTCAAGCGGGTCGCCGAGATGCTCGTCCCGCAGTTCGCCGACCACTGCTTCATCGAGCTGATGGAGGGCGACCGGCTGACCCGCAGGGTCTCCACCCACGTCCAGGGCTGGAGCCCGCCGCCGGACACCTGGGCGCCGCTCGGGGCCGAGATCCACTACCCCCCGGGCCACTACGCCGACATCGCGCTGCGCCGCCAGGAGACGGTCCTGGTCGAGGACTTCGCGCAGACCAACTACCCCAGCCCCGGCGAGGGCAGCACCCGCCTGTCCGCCGAGATCGGGCTGACCTCGGCCATCGTGGCGCCGCTGTGCGTGCGCGGCGAGACCCTCGGGCTGATGTACCTCGGGCTGTCCAACCTCACCGACCGGCGCAGCCCGCACTACGACGCCTTCGACCGCGACTTCGTCGGGGCCATCGCCACCCGCGTCGCCGTGGCCGTGGACAACGCGCTGCTGTTCGAGGAGGAGCGGCACACCGCCGAGTCCTTCCAGAAGTACCTGCTGCCCCCCGCGCCGCTGCCCGAGCTCGACGGGCTGGAGATCGCGGTCCGCTACTACCCGGCGGCCCCGCTCGCCAGCCACGGCCAGGGCATCCAGACCCAGGTGGGCGGCGACTGGTACGACGTCATCCCGCTGTCGGCGGGCCGGGTCGGCATCGTCATCGGCGACGTCGAGGGCCGCGGCGCCAAGGCCGCCGCCGTCATGGGCCAGCTACGGGCCGCGCTGCGCGCCTTCGCCCAGGACGACAAACCGCCCGCGGAGATCCTCGCCAAGCTCGATGAGTGGACCCGCATCATCGCCACCCCCGAGCGCGACGACAGCGGCACCGACGTCAGCGTCCCGCCCATCGTCACCTGCCAGTACCTCGTTTACGACGCCTGGTCGCGGCAGCTCTCCTTCGCCAACGCCGGCCACGCCCCGCCGCTGCTGCTGCACAACGGGGCCTGCCGGGAGCTGCAGATCGAGGAGGTGGGCCAGCCCCTCGGCGTCCGCGCCAAGGGCATGCACGCCGACCTGGTCTACAAGGAGGAGACCCGGACCCTGCCCCCGGGCGCCGCGCTCGTCCTCTACACCGACGGCCTCGTGGACCGCCGCCCGGTGCGCGACGCCGACGGCCGGGCGCCCACCGAGGAGGAGACCTTCGACATCCTCCGCAGGCGGCTCGTCCAGGAGTCCGGCTCGTCGGTGGAGCGCATCGCCGACGCGGCGACGATCGCGGTGCCGGGCGAGATCGACGACGACATGGCGATCCTGGTGGTCAGGTCCGCCCCCGACGACCTCGACGTCGAGGAGCGCACGTTCCCGGCCCAGCCGATCATGGTCGGTGAGGCCCGCCGGATGGCGCTGGACGCCTTCACCGGCTGGAACGTCCCCGAAGAACGCGCCGAGCTGGCCTGCCTGCTGGTCTCCGAGGTGGTGACCAACGTCGTGCTGCACGCCGCCACCGCCAGCGTCCCCCGGCGGGAGCTGCCGATGGACGGCCCCTCGCTGTCGTCCCTGTCGTTCGACGAGTCCTGGGGCGACGGCCCCGACTTCGACGACGAGATCACCGCCGAGAAGGAGTTCACGCTCCGGCTGCGCCGGGGCCGCGACGCGGTCTGGGTGGAGGTCTTCGACCAGGACCTGCGGCTTCCCCGGATCCGCAGCGCCGGGGAGAACGACGAGGGCGGCCGGGGCCTGTACCTCGTCGACCAGCTCGCCAGGCGCTGGGGGTCACGGCCCACCAAGGAGGGCAAGGCCGTCTGGTTCGAGATCCCCACCAAGACCCGCTGAGGCCCCGGTCCACTGAGATCCCGGTCCACTGAGGCCCCGGTCCACTGAGATCCCGGTCCACTGAGGCCCCGGTCCACTGAGGTTCCGGTCCGCCGAGGTCCCGCCGAAGCGCCGTCCCGCCGCCGAACCCTCCCCGGCGGCGTCCGGCTCGGTGGCCCTCCGGTCGCCTCCTCCGCCGGGGCGGCGGTACGGCGCGGGCGGCTGGTCGGTCTCCGCGCGAAGTGCTTGACTCGTGGGCATGGAACTGGCCTTCGAACGGCGCGGGGTGGGTCCGCCCCTGATCCTGCTGCACGGAATCGGGCACCACTGGCAGGCGTGGCTACCGGTGCTCGACCGTCTCGCCGCCGAGCGGGACGTCGTCGCCGTGGACTTCCCCGGCTTCGGAGTCTCACCGCCGCTGCCGCCCGGCACGCCGTACACCCCCGAGGCGCTCGCCGACGCGGTCGAGGCGTTCTGCGGGATGCTCGGCCTGCGTGAGCCGCACGTCGCGGGCAACTCCCTGGGCGGCTACGTCGCCCTGGAACTCGCCGCCCGAGGGGTGGTCCGCACCGCCACCGCCCTCTCCCCGGCCGGGTTCTGGAACCGTACCGAGCTGGCCTACGCCCGCGCGGTGCTCCGGGCGGCCAGGTCGCTGGCACGCGAACTGCCGGCCGGACGCGCCCGTCCCCTCGCCGAGCACCGGATCGGCCGGACGCTGGCGATGGGCCTGATGACGGCCCACCCGGACCGGCTTCCCGCCGAGGCGATGACGGCCGCCACCGAGGCGCTCGCCGGAGCCCCGGGGTTCGACGAAGCCCTCGACGCGTTCCTGTGGACGATGCCGCCCGCCCCGCCGAAGGTGCCGATCACCATCGCCTGGGGCGAGCGCGACCGGCTGCTGCCCCGGCGCCAGGCCGTGCGGGCGGCCCGGTGGTCGGGACAGCGGGTGCGGCTGCTGCGGGGGTGCGGGCACCTGCCGATGAGCGACGACCCCGGACTGGTCGCCCGCGTCATCCTGGAGGGCTCCTCCGGCTGAACCCGCGCCGGGGGTGTACGGCGCGTGGCCGGGTTTCCGGCACCTGACGGAAGGTACGGCGCGCGGCCGGGCTTCCGGTGCCTGTCGGAAGGTACGGTGCTCGCCCCGGCTCCGGAGCCTGTCGGGAGGTACGGCGCGTGGCCGGGCTTCCGGTGCCTGTCGGAAGGTACGGTGCTCGCCCCGGCTCCGGAGCCTGTCGGGAGGTACGGCGCGTGGCCGGGCTTCCGGTGCCTGTCCGGACGTACGGCGCGCACCCCGGCTCCGGAGCCTGTCCGGACGCATGACGCGTACCCCGGGCGTTCCGGTCCACCCCGGGGAGGACGGGCGTTCTCCGGCCCTACCGGGTTCCGTGGCGGCGGTTGCGCAGCGCCGCCACTCCCGCGACCACGGCGGCCAGCGCGCCCGCCGTCACCGCCGTCGCGGTGTGGTGGCGCTGCTGCACGGCGGTGCCGGCCAGGCCCCAGACCAGCGTGGCGGGATAGGAGATCGAGCGGGGCCCGGCGGCGGTCACGGCCGTGGCGACGGCCCCGGTCACGGCCAGCGCCGGGACCGCCCAGCGGCGCTGCGGGTCGGCCGTCGCGGGGCCGTCGACGGTGCCGTCGAGCACCGAGATGGCCGACGCCAGGGTGAGCCAGCCCGCGAACCCGGCGAGCGGTTCCCGCACCGCCCAGCGCCACCCGTCCCGCCGCCCGCGGTCCCCGCGGGAACCGTCTCCGGCGGCGTCCGGGGTGCCGGGGCGCCCGGCTTCTCCCGCGCTGCCCGTGTTCCCCGAGCCGTTCCCTGAGGCGTTCCCCGAGTTGTTTCCCGAGCCGTTCCCCGAGTCGTTTCCTGAGGCGTTCCCCGAGCCCCCGATGGGAGCCCAGGAGCCGGTCCCGCCGCCGAAGGGACCCTCGGTGGCCTCGGCCCACTTCCGCTCCTCGGGGGTGTCCCGGCCGGTGAGGGCATAGGCCGCCATCGCGGCCGCCCAGGTGACGCCCACCAGGGGCAGGAACGCCCGGGTGCCCTGCGCGCGGCTCCACAGGCCCGCGCCGAGGTAGCCCAGCGCGGCGGGCAGGGCGAGGCGGCCGAGGACGTGGTCGGCGCGCCGCCGCGGCATCGCCTGGTAGGCGGCGTAGGCCAGCGAGCCCGCGTAGATCGGACCCCAGATGCCGAAGGCCCGGCTGGGCGGGACGATCGCCGACGGCGACCGGTTCGCGTCGCCGTAGTTCCCGGTGGCCCCCAGCGTCAGGCCGGTCACCACCGCCCCCGCCGTCAACGCCTGCCGTGCCGCGCCCTGCCGCATGCCGTCTCCCATGTCCCCGAATCCACCGCGAGTGGCCCGGCGAGACGTGTCGCGTCTCGGTCGACCGGGTTCCCGCGTGCCGCGATGGCCCTTCCGACGGGCTCACTTCCCCGGACGGGCCCGCCCATTCGGCGCGGGCCGGTGGGCGGCGGAAACGGCCGGCGTGGGCCGGCTCGCGGCCGGCCCGTCCCGGCGGCACGGCGGACCACCGGAAACGCCCGGCCGGCGGGCAGGGCCGGCTGACAGGGCCGATCACCGGCCGGGAGGTCCGGGCGCGGTCAGCGGAACGTCCGGCCCCACAGGGCGAGGACCACCAGGATGAACACGATCACGATGCCGGCGTAGCCGACGGGGCCGAGCCGCAGTGCCCGCCGCACCCGGTTGAGACCCCAGGCGAACAGGATCGCCAGGAAGATCAGCAGAATCAGCCCGCTGTCCATCGCCACCGCCTCAGGGAGTCCACGCAGACCAGTATGCGTCGACGGAGCCGATCACGCGGCGGGTAACGGCCGGATGCGATCACATGAGATCGTTGCGCCTCATGAACGCTTCACCGAAGGTATCGCGCATCCTGCCGGCCGCCGTCCTCGCCGTCGGTCTCGCGGCCGGTCTGACCGCCTGCTCCGGTGACGGTGACGGCGGGGAGTCGGCCGCGCCGACTCCCGCCGTCTCGGCGACCGAGTCTTCCGCGGCGCCCGAGACGGCCTCGGAGCCGCCCGCCACCGCCCTGCCCACCGTGACGGCCACGCTCACCGCCTCGCCCGCCGCGACGCCGAGCGTCTCCGGCATGCGGGGGCTGGACGGGGACCTGGTGGGGGACGTGCAGCTCCAGGGAAGCGGCGCGATCACGGTGGCCCCCGAGGGTGAGGCCGCGCGGCAGGCCGAGCTCATGCCGTTCACCGAGGTGCTCGACGTGCAGGGCGGCATCTGCACGAAGGGTTCGCTTCCGCACCGGTGCACCACGGATGAGCTCCGCAAGGCGCTCAAGGCGGGGAAGTCCCTCTACGCCAAGGTCACGGTCAAGGACGGCTTCGCCATGCGGATCGAGGAGATCGTCCCGGACTGACCGGGGGACGCCGGGGCGGGCTTCGGGAACCGGAGCGGGCCGGAGCGGACGCGTCCACCTCGGGGCGGGGGACGGCGGCGCCCGCCGGGGCGGACGACCGGGGTGCGGAAGCCGAAGGGCCGGCCTCCGGGCCGGAAGCCCGGAGGCCGGCCGGAACCTCAGAAGCCGAAGGAGCGGCCGATGATCTCCTTCATGATCTCGGTGGTGCCGCCGTAGATGGTCTGGACGCGGCTGTCGATCCACGCCCTGGCGACCGGGTACTCCAGCATGTAGCCGTAGCCGCCGTGGAGCTGGAGGCAGCGGTCGATGACCCTGTTCTGCAGCTCGGTGGTCCACCACTTGGCCTTGGCCGCGTCCACGACGCCGAGCTCCCCGGCGTTGAGCGCCCGGACGCACCTGTCCACGTAGTGGCGGGCGATGTCGACCTCGGTGTCCAGCTCGGCCAGTACGAACCGGGTGTTCTGGAAGCTGCCGACGCTGCGGCCGAAGGCCGTGCGGTTCCTGCAGTACTCGATGGTCGTCCGCAGCACGGTCTCGGCGGCGGCCACCGCCGCCACGGCGATCGACAGCCGCTCCTGCGGGAGGTTGGCCATGAGCTGGTAGAAGCCCTGCCCCTCCTGCCCGCCCAGCAGGTTGGCGGCGGGGACCTGGACGTCGTCGAAGAACAGCTCCGCCGTGTCCTGGGCGTGCATGCCGATCTTCTCCAGGTTGCGGCCCCGGGTGAAGCCCTCCATGCCCCGTTCGACGACGAGCAACGAGATGCCCCGGGCGCCCGCGTCCGGGTCCGTTCTGGCGACCACGACGACGAGGTCGGCGTTGATGCCGTTGGTGATGAAGGTCTTGGAGCCGTTGACGACGTAGTGGTCGCCCTCCCGTACCGCGGTCGTCCGTACGCCCTGCAGGTCGCTGCCCGCGCCGGGCTCGGTCATCGCGATGGCGGTGATCAGCTCGCCGCTGACGAACCCGGGCAGCCAGCGGGCCTTCTGCGCGTCGTCCGTCAGGCCCAGAAGGTAGGGGGCCATCACGTCGTTGTGCAGGGAGAAGCCCAGACCGGACGCGCCGGCCGCGATGATCTCCTCGACGATCACGGCGTTGTAGCGGAAGTCGGTGATGCCGGCTCCGCCGTACTCCTCGGGCACCGCGAAGCCGAACATGCCGACCTCGCCGGCCTTCTTCCACACCTCGCGGGGGACGATGCCGTCCTTCTCCCACCGGGCGTGGTGCGGGACGACCTCGCGGGCCAGGAACTCGCGCACGGTCTCGCGGAAGAGCAGGTGCTCCTCCTCGAACAGGTCTCGCTGCATCGACGGATCCTCCCGGGGCGGTCCTGGGGTCTGCGTAACAGAATACGATTCTGTTGTCGCCTCGGTACAGCCCGGCCGGCGTCGTCGGCGCGGTTCCCGTCCGGGCCCCGACCGGCCGGAACGCGCCGCTCCCGCCGGGTGTCCTCCCGGGGAACGGCGCATCACAACTGCGCCACGGTCCCCTGTGGATTCGCTGATCCCGCTGCGCCAAAGATGTCGAAAACCGTACGATCTACCCTTGGTTTGCTATGGGTGGCCCCAAAACAGCGGCCCCGGCGATCGGAGTGTTGTGGTGGTTCGGTGGCGGTCCAGGCTGAGCAAGCCCGTCGCGGTCTCGATGCTGGGTCTGCTGGGCGGGGCACTGGTCGTGCTCCCCTCGGGACAGGCGAGCGCCAACACCGCCGAGCTGGTGGTCGACTACCAGTGCACCGGTGACGGTCCGGACAGCATCGCGCAGAGCGGCCCGGTGCGTCTGCGGACCCGGGTGTCGGTGCCGACGACGCTGACCGTGGGCCAGCCGCTCAACGTCGGCTGGAAGCTCGGCTACCTCGGCATCGCCAGGTTCGGCTCGCCCGGCTACTTCGCGCCCGGCGCCGCGGTCACCGCCACCGGCACCGTGGCGCTGTCGGGTGTCTGGAGCGGGAACCTGAAGCCGGTGGGCGCGGTCGAGCAGCCCCATCAGCTCCAGCCGGGCACCATCCTGAAGCTCCCCGAGGCGATCTCCGACTTCGCGCACACCGACCAGGCCGGGACGCTCAAGGTCACGCCGCGGAACATCGTGGTGGACTTCACGCCCCCGGCCGGCGAGGTCATGGTCAACGACGACGACCCCCGGGTGATCTACTCCGGGGGCGGCTGGAAGGACAGGAACAACCAGCCGGTCGAGCACAACGACTACCAACGCGACCTGCACCGCACCGTGGAGAAGGAGGACTCCGCCTCCTTCACGTTCACCGGCACCGGCATCGAGTACGTCGCCCAGCGCGACTACCGCGCCGGGAAGGTCCGCTTCTACATCGACGGCCAGGCCGCCACCCCCGCCTACGTCGACGCCTCCAAGAAGGCCGACGGCTCCCCGTCCACCGACGCCGGCAAGGGCGGGCTGACCCTGTGGCGTTTCCGCGGGCTGAACTACGGCAAGCACACCATCCAGGTCTTCAACGACGAGCAGGGCAAGTGGGGGCAGCTCGACGCGTTCCGGGTGATCACTCGGGAGCTGGCCGCCCCGCCGAAGGCGCACCGGGCCACCTGCAAGATCGTCAGCAACCCGGTGTCGGTGAACGTCGTCATCTCGGACCCCTCGTCGACCACCCCGCCGCCGAACACCACCCCGCCGACCTCTCCGAGCCCGACGGAAGACCCGACCACCACGCCGACGGGCGGCCCGACCACCCCCAACCCGCCGACGTGCCTCCCGACGAACCAGCCGCTCGTCCCCACGGTCACGCCGACGCCCACCCCCACCCCGACGAGCACGCCGACGGCGACCCCGGATTCCACCGCGACACCGACCTCCACGGAGGACGCTCCCGCCGTCGCGGATGACCCGAACGTGGCTCCGGAGGGCTTCGACAAGGCCGCGAGGACCCCCACCCCGCCGGAGACGCCCACGCCGACCGACCCGCCGACGGAGCGGATGCCGATCGCCCCGACGCTGACCCCGGCCCCGACGCAGACGCCGACGTGCCCGCCGGCCACCCCCACGAACACACACACGAGTACGTGGAGCCCGACGCCTACCCCGACATGCGTCATCATCACTCCCACGCCGACGCCCACCTCGACGGTCACGCCGACCCCTACCCCCACCGTCTCGTGCTCGCCGACGGCGACCCCCACGCAGACCACGCCGACCCCCACGCAGACCACGCCGACCCCCACGCCCACGCCGACCCAGAGCAACAACGCCAACGGCAACACGTCGACCCCGAAGCCGACGCTGACCGTGACGGCGACCGTCACCCCCACCAGGACCGCCCCCACCACCCCGCAGGTGGCGATCACCCCCTCGGGCGGCGCCCAGACCGGTGAGGCTCCCGAGGAGGAGGGCGGCCCCTCGGGTCTCATGCTGGTCGGCGCCGGAAGCGCCATGCTCGCCGGCAGCGGGATGGGCGGCGTCGTGCTCGTACGGCGGCGCGCGGCACACGCCCGCGACCGGAGTTAGGTAAGGAGGCGCCGGATGTACTCAGGGCCCTCGCACGGCGGCCCCGGACCCTACGGGCACGACCCCCATGACCCGTACGGCGCCGGCCGCCCGCCCAGGAGCGCACGAAAGCTGCTGCTGCCCGCGCTGCTCGTGGTCGGGTCGCTCGGCGGGATCGGGGCGATCATGGCGGGGCTGCTCACCTTCCTGTCCCCGGCGGACGAGGAGGAGTACTACCGGGCCTCGGAGTCGCAGTCGGCGACCGGCACGGCGCCGCAGAACCCCCCGCCGCCGGCGGCGGGGGAGGAGAACCCCGCGCTGACGCTCTCGGCGGCCGTCGGGCCGGGCGGGCTGGACGGGCCGCTGACGGCCGCCGCCCCGACGGCGCCGCCGCCGCTGCCCGTGGTCCAGCCGCCGGAGCCGCTCAAGACCGCCGCCGGCGTGCGGCCGAACAAGCTCTCCATCGGGAAGATCGGGTTGCTGGCCCCCCTGACGCAGGTCGGGGTGGACGCCAAGAAGGAGGTCCAGACCCCTCCGCTGAGCAAGCCGAAGCTGGCGGGCTGGTACAGGCACGGACCCGTCCCCGGCCAGCAGGGCCCCTCGGTGATCCTCGGCCACGTGAACACCAAGAGCGGTCCCGCCGTGTTCAGCCGCCTGAAGGAGATCAAGCGCGGCGACACGATCAAGGTGTCGCGGTCGGACAAGGCCGTGGTGGAGTTCACCGTGGACGGCGTGGAGCAGGTCAGCAAGAAGGCGTTCCCGTCCAAGCGGGTCTACGGCAACACGGGTGAGGCCACCCTGCGCCTGATCACCTGCGGCGGCGTCTACAACCCGAGGATCGGCCACTACACCGACAACATCATCGTCTACGCCACCCTCTCCAAGGTCGTCCGCCGCTGACCGCCGGGCCGAGGTGGCCTACACGCGGTCGTACCGGGGTGGCCGGAACCGGATCGGCACCGGCACGCCGGGCCTGCCGTCCGCGCGCCGTACAAGCGTGGCGATGTCGTGCGGCGCGGCGGTGCCGTACGGCGTCGCCGCTGGTCAGAAGGCCGATCGCTACCCTGGAGGGAACGGGGCCGTATCCGCCCGCGGCGCGTGCCGGGCCGGGGCGGGGAGCCGGGGACCGAGGGCCGCGGCGGGGCCGGAGGGGGTGTCGCGCATGGACGGGCGGGTGGAGCAGGTCCGCGAGATCCTGCACGAGGCGGCCGAGACGCATCACCGGGTCTACCGGATCACCGACGGCGTCGACGACGACTGGCCGTACTGGTACGCCGACTGGCTGGTCAACCTCTCGGAGCTGCCGGAGGCGCTGGGCACCGAACCGCTCCGCAGCCGGCTCGTCTACGAGCTGGTCAGGCTGGACGCGGAGTACGCGACGGCCGACCGGTCGGAGCCCTGGGAGGTCTTCTACGCGCGGGGCCTGGTCGACCGCCTCCGTCCCGGCCGCGGCCCCCTGGCGTAGCGGCGCGGCGCCGGAGATCCGGGGGAACCGATGGACGAGTCCAGGTTGCAGAAGCTGGTGGAGCGGGTCACCGGCGACATGGGGGCGGCCTTCGGGGCGGCGACCGTCATGCTGGGGGATCGGCTGGGCCTGTGGAGGGCCCTCGCCGGGGCCGGGCCGCTCACCCCGGAGGAACTGGCCGGGCGCACCGGCACGGACCCCCGGCTCGTCGCCGAGTGGCTCGCCGCCCAGGCCGCCGCCGGGTACGCCGACTACGCCGACGGCGTGTACACGCTGACCGACGAGCAGGCCGCCGTGTTCGCCGACGAGTCCAGCCCGGCGTTCATGGTCGGGTTCGCCGAGGTCATCGGGTCCGTCCACCGCGACGAGGCCAAGGTGGCGCGGGCCTACCGGGGCGAGGAGCCGCTCGGCTGGGGCGACCACGACCCGGCGCTGTTCCGCGGGGCCGAACGGTCCTTCCGGTCCGGCTACGCCGCCAACCTGACCACGAGATGGATCCCGGCGCTCGACGGCGTGGAGGCGCGGCTGCTGGCCGGCGCCCGGGTCGCCGACGTCGGCTGCGGGCACGGCGCCTCGACGCTGGTGATGGCGGCGGCCTACCCGGAGTCCCGCTTCACCGGGTTCGACCAGCACGGGGAGTCGATCGCGCGGGCGCGCGGGCTGGCGGAGCGGGAGGGGCTCGCCGGCCGGGTGAGGTTCGAGCGGGCCGAGGCGTCCGCCTACCCCGGCAACGGCTACGACCTGGTGTGCATGTTCGACTGCCTGCACGACATGGGGGACCCGGTGGGGGCGCTGCGGCACGTCCGCGCCACGCTGGCCGGCGACGGCACCGTGCTGCTGGTCGAGCCGTTCGCCACCGGCAGGCTGCCCGACGACTTCACCCCGGTCGGGCGGGTCTTCCGCAACGCCTCCGCCACGGTCTGCGTGCCCAGCGCGATATCGCAGGGCGGCACGGAGGTGCTGGGCGCGCAGGCCGGACCGGAGCGGCTCCTCTCCGTCGCGCGCCGGGCCGGCTTCACCCGGGCGCGCGAGGCCGCGGCCACCCCGGTCAACCTGGTGCTGGAACTCAGACCCTAGACGGCCCGGCCCGCGGAGGCCGCGGGCCGCCCGGGCCGCACGTCCGCCCGCGTCGCACCCGGTGGGAGGCCCGGATCCGCGCCTCCCACCGGCCGGATCCGGATCACTCGATCGCGGCCAGGTCCACGATGCGCATCCTGTCCGTGAGGCGGACGGCCAGCAGCCGGTCGTCACCGCCGTCGGGTATCGCCAGGCTCACATAGGTCTGCTTCTTGATGTGCCGCCCCCGGACCACCCTCGCGGGGATCGTGTGCTTCTCCGGCCGCACGCCGAGGTCGGCGGACCTGCCGGTGTCGGCGTCGTACAGCGCCACCCCCGCCGGAGCGGCTTCCCGGCCGTTGAGCTGGAACATGAAGAACCGTCCGAGGCCCGCCTCGGCGCCCGGCACGGACCGTTTCGGCAGCTCGCGCTCCCCGGAGCCGTCGCGGTCGCGGACGAACCACGTCGCGAAGACGCCGTTCCTCGTCCTGACGCCCACGCACCGCTCGACCCCGCACCGGACCTGCTCCTCTCCGGAGTTGACCACGGCGTCGCGCCGCTCGCCGGTCTCGACGTTGAGCAGTTCCCGGAAGACCACCTTCCCGCGGTGGACGCCCACCCAGGGCCACCGCAGGACGTGGTGCCGTTCGGCGCCCTTCACCGGCCGCGGCCGGCCGCCGCTCAACGGCACCCGGTGGACGCCGCCCTTCTCGTAGGCGAAGACCACGTCCGAGTCGGCGACGGTCAGCCCGTTGATGTGGCCCTCCTTCATGACGTCCCCCAGGGGGACGTCGGCCACCGGCCGGGGCCGGCCGCCGGTGACCGGGACCGTCCAGATCCGGGCGACCCGCCGCCGGCCCGGCTCCTTGTACGACGCCCACCAGACGATGTTCCCGCCCCCGTCGGCGTAGATGGCCGAGCCCCTCGCCGGGGGGATCTCGGCGATCCGGGTGGGCCGGCCGCTGCCCAGGTCGAAGCGCCACAGGAACTGGCGCTTCCCGTCCAGTGCCGTCGTCATGACCAGCAGCGTGCGGTCGTCGAGGAGAAGTTGCGGCTCGTACTCGCGGCCGTCGGGCAGCTTCGCCGGGAGGTCGTGCACGGCCTTCGGCCACACCTTCGTGACGGGCGGCGGCATCTCGTCCGCCGGGGGCTCGGCGTGCTTCGTCGCCCCGGGGGAGGGCGACCCGCTCTCACCCGTCGCGGGTGACGGCGCGGCCGGTCCGCGGAGGGTGTTCACCGCGGCGCCCGCACCGATCACCACGGCCGCCACCGCGGCGGCCGAGAGCAGCGCCGCCGTCCGGGTCCGCCGGCGGCGGTGGCGCGTCTCGACGGCCGCGGCCAGTCCGGCCGACGCCCGCGGCGCCTGGTCCGCCGCCCCGGACAGGACGCGGTTCAGCGTGTCTTCGAGGTGGGTCATCGTGTGCTCCCGTCGGTCACCGGTGCGGAGGAGAGGGCGGTGCGCAGCTTGTCCAGGCCCCGGAACGCCTGGCTGCGCACGGTTCCCGTGGAGATGCCGAGCACCTCGGCGATCTCGGAGTCGGAGAGCTGCTCGTAGTACCGCAGCACCAGGACGGCGCGCTGCCTGCGCGGCAGCTCGGCGAGCCGCCGCCAGAGGCCCTGCTCCTCATCGGAGGGGAAGAACGCGTGCCCGGTCCGCTCCGGCGGCGTCCAGGTGAGACGCTCGCGCCTGCGGCGCCGCCACAGGCTGATGTGCAGCCGCGCCATCGTGGTCCGGACGTACCCCTGCGGGTCGTCCTTGCGCCGGACCCTCGGCCAGGCGCCGCGCAGCCGTACCAGCGCCTCCTGGACCAGGTCGGCGGCGTCGTGGGGGTTCCCGGCGAGGAGGTAGCCGTACCGGAGCAGCGCGTCCCCGTGTTCGGCCACGAAGCCCTCGAACCCGGATGCGTCATCCAATGGTCGTCCCTTCTCATTCGTCATGACCCGGACGACCTTCGGGGCGGATGCGTTGCACGGCGGCCGGCACCGGTTCCGGCGTGCGGCGCGCGTGACGCCGATGTCCGGCCGTTAGCCGTTCAGCTGGAACGGGTAGATCCACACCAGTCTCCCCCCGTGAGAACGAGTGGCGGGAGTGACGCTGGTGAGCACTGTCCGGGCCGGAGCGGCGGCCCTTCTCATCGCGGTGGCGGCGGTCGGAGCACTGAACCACCAGAACGCGGGCGGACGGCACGGCAGGCCGGGCGGCGACCGGCACCACGTGAAGTCGCTGTTCGACCGGCACGGCAAGTCGCTGTTCGACCGGCACGGCAAGTCACCGGGTGGCTGGCGCACGAGGTCGAGGACGGGCTGGCACCCGCGGCAGGGGGCCGTACGGCGGGCGCAGACGGAGTCCGGTCGCCACGCCCGGCCGGGCGGCGGGCGTCCCGCGACGCACCGGGACTCCGACGCCGACGAGTACCGCAACTCGGGCGGCGAGAGCAGCACGAGATCGACGAGCGAGCACCGGGTGAGCTCCGCCGCCGACTGGCGTCTGGTCCCGCTGGACGGCCGGACCATGCGTCCGGTGGCGTACCGGGCCGAGCACCAGGGTGGCGCGGCCGGCGGGGTCGGAGGGGTCGAGCGTCACGGCAGGACGCCGATCGTCATCGCGCACCGCGGCGCCAGCGCGCTGCGGCCCGAGCACACCCTCCTCGCCTACAACCTCGCCGTCCGCTCGGGGGCCGACTACATAGAGCCGGACCTGGTCTCGACCAAGGACCACGTGCTGGTGGCCCGGCACGAGAACGAGCTGTCGCAGACCACCGACGTGGCACTCCACCCGGAGTTCGCCGCCCGGCGGACCACCAAGGTGATCAACGGTGTCCGCCGTACCGGCTGGTTCACCGAGGACTTCACCCTCGCCGAGCTGCGCACGCTGCGCGCCAGGGAGCGGCACCCGGGGCGGCGGGGCGGTTCCGTCTACGACGGCAGGGCGACGATCCCGACCCTGGACGAGATCGTCCGGCTCGCGCAGCGGCGCGGCGTCGGCGTCTACGCCGAGACCAAGTTCCCGAGTTACTTCGCCTCGATCGGGCTGCCGCTGGAGGAGCCGCTGCTGGCCGCCTTCAGCCGGTACGGCTGGGACGACGCGGCGGACCCGGTGTTCGTCGAGTCCTTCGAGACCGGCAACCTGAGGAAGCTCGGCACCATGACGCATCTGCGGCTGATCCAGTTCATCGGCGGCAGGAGGGCGCCGTTCGACCTGGTGGCGGCCGGTGACACGCGGACCTACGACGACATGGTCACCCCGGAGGGGCTGCGGGAGATCGCCGGTTACGCCGACGGCATCGGCGTGAACACCCGGCGGATCGTGCCGCGCACCCCCGACGGGAGGCTGGGGCCGCCGACCTCGCTCGTCGACGACGCCCATGCCGCCGGGCTGCTGGTGCACGTGTCGACGGTCCGCGCGCAGAACGGCCGGCTCCCGGCCGACTACCGCCGGGGCGACCCCGCCGTCAAGGGGTACCGCGGCGCCGCCGGTGACGTGGCCGGCTGGCTGGACCGGCTGTACGGCCTCAAGGTGGACGGGGTCTTCGCCGACGACCCGGGCGTCGCCCGCGCCGCGCGGGACCGCCTGTTCCCAGGCGTGTGACCGGCAGGGGGCCGGTGACCGGATTGCTCGTTATTCGCCGAGCTGGTCCGGGTATATAGGGACATATCGATGTGTCCCCCGCCGTTGAGTGGGGGTGCCGGATGCCGAGCAGGACGCGCGGCGGTCTGCTGGCCATGCTCGCGGGCGGAACCGCGCTCGCCGCCCTGTACGGCGCGCACCCGGCGGCCGACCGGCCACCCGTCACCGCCCCGGCGCCGGCGCCGGCGCCCGGACCGGGGCGGAGCGCGTGCGCGGACGGGACGCCGATCGTCATCGCGCACCGCGGCGCCAGCGCGCTGCGGCCCGAGCACACCCTCCTCGCCTACGACCTCGCCATCGGGACGGGCGCCGACTACATCGAGTGCGACCTGGTCTCGACCAGGGACCACGTGCTGGTGGCCCGGCACGAGAACGAGCTGTCGCAGACCACGGACGTGGCCCTCCACCCGGAGTTCGCCGCCCGGCGGACCACCAAGGTGGTCAACGGCCGCCCGAGGACCGGCTGGTTCACCGAGGACTTCACCCTCGCCGAGCTGCGCACCCTGCGCGCCCGGGAACGCTGCCCCGGCCAGCGGCCCGGCAGCGCCGCCTACGACGGCCTGGACCGGATCCCGACCCTGGACGAGATCGTCCGGCTCGCGCAGCGGCGCGGCGCCGGGCTGCACATCGAGACCAAGATCCCCTCCTACTTCGCCTCGATCGGGCTGCCGCTGGAGGAGCCGCTGCTGGCCACCCTCGCCCGGTACGGCTGGGACGACGCGACCGACCCGGTGTTCATCCAATCCTTCGAGACCGGCAACCTGAGGAAGCTCCACGCCATGACCAGGCTGCGGCTGATCCAGTTCATCGCCGACGCCGGCGCGCCGTACGACCTGGTGGCCGCCGGGGACCCGCGCACCTACGACGACATGGTCACCCCGGCGGGCCTTCGGGAGATCGCCCGATACGCCGACGGCGTCGGGGTGGTCACCCGGCGGATCGTCCCCCGCGGGCCGCACGGCAGGTCGCTGCCGTCCACCTCGCTCGTCGCGGACGCCCACGCCGCGGGACTGCTGGTGCACGTGTCGACGGTCCGCGCGCAGAACGGCCGGCTCCCGGCCGAGTACCGCCGGGGCGACCGCCGGGACCCGCGCTACCGGAGCCTTCCGGGTGACGCGGCCGGCTGGCTGGACCGGCTGTGCCGGCTCGGGGTGGACGGGATCTTCGCCGACGATCCGGGCGTCGCCCGCGCCGGGCTGGACCTGGCGCGAGCGACGCACCCCGCGGCGATCAGGCCGACCGGCGCCGGGGGCGGCGCGACACGGGCCGCCGGGACCGCCGGGGCCGTCGGGGCCGTCGGGGTCACTGTGACGCGCGACGTGGGGATCCGGGTCACCGGGACGAGGACCTCCGGGACGCGGGCCGACGAGGATCCGCTGGAAAGGGATGGATCACGCCGAAGATGGGCGGATACCATCACGGCATGACCTGGCGACAATGATTCACGACCTGAGGCCTGAGCGGGGCACGCTGCCGCGGACCGCCGGGGATGCCGAGCATCCCGTCCGCGAAGCATCCCCGTGAGAAGGACCTCATGATCGTCACTTTGCCGCGTGCCTCGGACGCACGCGTGCGGCGGCTGGCCGCCACACTTTACGCGTACACGTTCCTGGACGACTTCACCCTGCTCTACCCGCTCTACGCTCTGCTGTTCGCCGACACCGGTCTGTCGACCGCCGAGATCTCCTCGCTGCTGGCCATCTGGTCGCTCACCTCCCTGGTGATGGAGATCCCATCCGGGGCGTGGGCCGACACGGTCTCCCGCCGGCTGCTCCTCGTCCTGGCGCCCCTGCTCGCCGGGACGGGCTACGCCCTGTGGTTCCTGCTGCCCTCCTACGGAGCCTTCGCCGCGGGCTTCGTGCTCTGGGGCACCGCGGGGGCGTTGCAGTCGGGAGCGCTGGAGGCGCTGGTCTACACCGAGCTGGAACGCGAGGACGCCGTCGGCCGCTACGCCGGGATCATGGGCCGGGCCCGCGCGCTCGGCACCGGCGCCGTGATGGCGGCCACCGCCCTGGCCGTCCCGCTGTTCGCCGCGGGCGGCTATTCACTGGTCGGCGTGGCCAGCGTCCTGGTCTGCCTCGTCTGCGCGGCCGTCGCGGCCGCCTTCCCCGAGCACCGCACGCGCCGTTCCCGTCGGGGGACGGGCGGGCGGGACGGCGACCCCGCGCCGGACGCGCGCGACCGCGCCTCCGGGCCGGACACACCGGACACGCTGGGCCGGGACCGTGCGCCCGCGCCGGACACGCCTCACACGCCGGACACGCCTCACACGCCGGACACGCCGGGCCGGGACCGTGCGCCCGGGCCGGACGCGCGCGACCGTGACGGCGATCCCGAAGGGGACGCGGAGGATCGGGACGATGACGCCGGGGAGGACGCGGAGCCGTCGTCGCCGCGCGCCTATCTCGGCATGCTGCGCGCGGGCCTGCGGGAGGCGCGCGATGACCGGGCCGTACGGCGCGCCCTGCTGCTGGTGCCCGCGGTGGCGGCTCTGTGGGGAGCGCTGGAGGAGTACGTCCCCCTCCTCGCGGCCGGCACCGGGGTGGCCACGGAGACCGTGCCGCTCCTGGTGCTCCTCGTCTCCGCGGGGGTCGCGGCCGGCGGCCTCCTCGCGGCGGCCGGGAGCCGCCTGGCCGGCCGGGGGCTCGCCGTGCTCCTCGCGGTGGGGGCGGTGGCGCTCGGCGCGGGCGCGGCCGCCGGGAACGCGCTCGGGTTCTTCGCCATAGCGGCGGCCTTCTGCGTCTTCCAGACGGCGACCGTACTGGTCGACGTGCGGCTGCAGAACACCATCGCGGGCCCGGCGCGGGCCACCGTGACGTCGGTGGCCGGTCTGGCCACGGACGTGGCCTGCCTCGGGGTGTACGGAGGTTACGCCGCCGCCTCGGCGGTGGCCGGGCACGGCGTGATCTTCGCTCTCTCCGCCGTGCCGTACCTCCTGCTCGCCCTGTTCCTCGCGAGCCGGCGGGACCCGGGGCGGAGCCGGCGGGACCCCGGGTGATCTCTCGCGGTACCGGGGGCGGCTGACGCGGCGGCCGTCGGCCGGGCGGCCGGGTGGCCACCGGATCGGCGGCCGTCGGCCGGGTGACCTGCTGTTCGGCGGGCCGGCGGCCGGGTGAGCGGCGGCCCGGCGGAGCCGTGGGAGCGGTCCATCACGGCACCGGGAGGGTGCGCTCTCCTCCCGATGCCGCGGTGGGACCCGGCCCTCCCCGCGGCCAAGGGGAAGGTGGCCGCGACGGGGCTGGAAGGAATTTGTGCCCGTTTTGTGGAGTTGCGTGCATCTCTAGGCCACCGTTCATAGGATCTATGCCGAACCGTGACCATGGTTTGGAATCGTGGACGACCGCCCGGGCGGCCGACCGGCCACGTGGAGAGAACGGAGAGCACCGTGCTGGAGTCCAGGACGCGGCGCCGCGTCGCGGCCAAGATGACCGCGATCGCGGTGGCGGGCGCGGGCGTCCTCTTCGGCGCCGTCCCCGCCATCGCCTCCCTGGTCGCCACGCCGAAACCGGTCACCTACACCTGCACCGCGCTCACGGGCGGCGGCGCCTCGGCCAGCCACACCTTCCAGGTGGAGCTGGCCGGCCCGGCCACCGCGCCCACGCCCAGCTCCGCCGCCGTGGTCACCTTGAAGATCGGCTCGCCGGCGCCGGCCCTGGCCGCACCCACGGCATTCGGCGCGGGCGACCGGATCGCCGTCGACGCCGACGTGGTCGTCACCGGCTCGCCGCTGCCGTCCCTCGTGGCGACCCCGTCGGCCCAGGCCACGACCACCTCCGGGGTGGTGGCCTCCGGCGGGTCGATCACGTCGTTCCCGACCATGCTGGTCACGGTGACGCCGACCGCGACCGGCGTCTTCGCGGTCCGCCCCGACTCCTTCACCCTCCTCCACGTCCCGGCGGCCGCCACCGGCACGGGCGCGGGTACGGAGAACGCGCTGTACGACTGCGTCGCCGAGCAGACCTCGGCCACCGGCGCCGCGGTCCTGGTGACCGTTCAGGCCACGAGCACCGGCACCGGCACGCCCACCTCGACGCCCACTTCGACGCCCACCCCCACCCCCACCCCGACCGAGACGGCCACCGAGACCCCCGACCCGGTGGTCACCATCACCACGACCCGCACCGCCGGGGACGACGAGAACGAGCAGATCGAGAAGACCCCCGGCGGAGGCGCCTCCACCGGCGGCGGCGGCGAGGCCGGGCCCGACGCCCGTGTGATCATGCTCGGCGGCGTGCTGATGGCGGCGGGTGCCGCCGCGGGCGGCCTGATGCTGCGCCGCCGCACGGCGACCAGAGGCTGACCGGGGTGACCCGGTGACGCCCCCGACGCCGCCAGGCCGCCCGCCGATGCGCCCCCGCGGGCCGGTGCCGCCGTACCCGGGGCGACCGGCAGGCCCGCCGTACCCGCCGCACGAGGGGTACGGCCCGCCGTACGACGGGCGGTGGCCCGGCGGCCGGGCCGACGACGGCGGGAGGATGCTCCGGTCGGTGCTCATCCTGGCGGGCATCGCCGGGGTGGTCACCGTGCTGGTGGGCCTGCTGCTCATGCTGGCCAGGCCCGAGGAGTACGGCCTGGCCGACCGGCGCACCGCGCTGCCGCCGCGCAGCCAGGTGAACGCGAGCGCCGGCCCCTACTTCCAGGCGCCCCCGACCGCGCCGCCGCCCACGCCGGCCCTGCCGCCCGCGCCCCCGATGCAGCCCTCGACGCCGGTCCGCCTGGTCATCCCGAAGCTCGGCGTCAGCGCGCCGATCAGGTCCGTCGGGCTGGACAGGCAGGGCGCGATCGAGGTGCCGCCGATCGGGAAGCCGAACCTCATCGGCTGGTACCGCTCCGGGCCCACCGCGGGGGAGGCCGGACCGGCGATCATGCTGGGTCACAAGGACACCCGGTCCGGCAGCGCGGTCTTCAGCCGCCTCGACGAGATCCGCAACGGCGACCTCATCGAGGTGCACCGCAAGGACGGCGTGATCGCGATGTTCACCGTGGGCGGGCTCGAACAGGCGGAGAAGTCGGTGTTCCCGACCCAGCGGGTGTACGGCCGGTCGCGTGACGCCCAGCTCCACCTGATCACCTGCGGCGGCACCTACGACCGCACCACCGGCCACTACACCGACAACGTCATCGTCTACGCGACGATGACGGGAACACGGCGAGAATGAGCCCTGCCTTCCCGGCCGCCCGGCGGCCCCCGCGCCCGCTCGTCTCCGCCGCCCGGTTCCCCGGGACGTCACGGCCCGGTGCCGCCGCGGAGACCGCGGACGCGGAGACCGCCGTGGAGCCCGCGGCGAGGACCGCGGCCGTGAAGACCGCCGCGGGGTCCGTCGCGGGCTTCGCGCGCCGGCGGCGGCACGGCCTGATCCTGGGCGCCCTGATGGCCCTGGCGGCGACGGCCTACTCGACGCTGAGCCTGGTCAAGTTCGCCACCTTCAAGGCGAGCGTCTTCGACCTGGTCATCTTCGACCAGGCGGTGCGCGGCTACGCGCACTTCGGGCCGCCCGCCGCGCCGTCGGTCGGCATGTCCTACGGCATGGGCATGGACTTCCTCCAGCTCGGCGACCACTTCTCACCGATCCTCGCGGTCCTGGCGCCGCTGTACTGGCTGCACGACGACCCGCGGACGCTCCTGGTCGCCCAGGCGGTGCTGCTCGCGCTGGCCGCGATCCCGATCCGGCGTTACGCCGAGCGCCGCCTGGGGACGGTCCCGGCCCACCTGGTGGCGGCCGCCTACCTGGTGTCGTGGCCGGTCGCGCAGGCCGCCGGGTTCGACTTCCACGAGGTGGCCTTCGTCCCGCTGCTCAGCGCGATCATGATCGAGCGGTTCGACGCCGGCCGTCCGGCCTGGGGCGTGGTGGCCGCCGCCGGCCTGCTGCTGGTCAAGGAGGACATGGGGCTGCTCGTCGCGGGGTTCGGGGCGTACCTCTTCCTCACCCGGCGACGGCTCGAAGGGGCCGCGTTCGTCTTCTTCTCGCTGGGCGCGCTGGTGATGATCCGCGGCGTGCTGATGCCGATGGCCGGGTCGCCCCCGGCGGGGTTCCACTGGGCCTACGGCGCCTGGGGCACGAGCCTGGGGGAGGTCGTGCTGGCCGTCGCCCGCGACCCGGCGGGGGCGCTGTGGCAGATGGTCAGCCCCGAGGTCAAGGTCGACACCCTGGCGTTCCTGCTGTGGCCGGTGCTGCTGACCGCGCTGGCCTCGCCGCTGACCCTGGTGGCGGTCCCGCTCGTGGTGGAGCGGTTCCTGTCCGACCGGCAGCAGTGGTGGGGGACGGACTTCCAGTACAACGCCTTCGTCGTCGCGATCCTGTTCTGCGCCGGGGCGGACGGCGTCCACCGGCTGCGGGGCCGGTTCGCGGCCCGCCGGGAGAGGCGGGCCGGGGAGGAGGCGGCCGGGCGGCCCGAAGGCGAGCGGCCCGAGGTCGGGGGAACGGACGACGAGCGGCCCGAGGTCGGGAGAACGGACGCCGGGCGACCGGGGACCGGACGGTCCGAAGCCGGTTCACCGGGGGAGGGGCGTTCCGAAGCCGGTTCGCCCGAAGGAGGGACGCCCGCGGGGAACCGATCCGTGGACGGCCCGGTGAGCCGGCGCGTCCGGTGGGACCCGGTGCCGCACTGGGCGGTCGCGATCCTCGTGGTCGGCCTCACGCTCGTCCCGAAGTTCGCCCTGGGCAACCTCGTCGAATCGTCCTTCTACGAGGGCGAGCCGCACGTCGCCGCGGCCCGCGAGGCGGTCGCCGCGGTCCCGGACGGCGTGGTCGTCGAGGCGGTCAACAGCGTGGGCCCCGCGCTCACCGCGCGGACGACCGTACTGCTGTGGGGGCCGCAGAGCCACAACGCGCCCTGGGTGGTGGCCGACGTGGCGCGGTGGAGCTACCCGTTCGGCGACTTCGACTCGCAGCGGCGCCGGGTGGACGAGGCCCTGGTGAACGGCTACCGCAAGGTCTACGACCGCGACGGCTACATCGTGCTGAACCGCCCCTCCTGAACACGACAGCGGGAAGGCTTCTCCTGTAATCTCCTAGTAACCGAACATTGCTCGGTTTCATGAGCAGGAGGCACTGTGGCAGAGGCGTACATCGTCGGGGCCGTCCGCACCCCGGTCGGCAAGAAGAAGGGCGGGCTGTCCACCGTCCACCCCACCGACCTGGCCGCGCACACGCTCAGGGCGCTCATCGACCGCACCGGCGTCGACCCGGCCGCGGTGGAGGACGTCATCATGGGCTGCGTCATGCAGTTCGGTCCGCAGAGCATGGACATCGCGCGCAACGCCTGGCTGTCGGCGGGTCTGCCGGAAAACGTCGCGGGCGTCACCATCGACCGCCAGTGCGGCTCCTCCCAGCAGGCGGTCCACTTCGCCGCCCAGGGAGTGCTCTCCGGCACCCAGGACCTCGTGGTGGCCGCCGGCGTGGAGTCGATGAGCGTCGTGCCGATGGGGTCGTCGATCACCGCCGCGCTGGAGAAGGGGATGCCCTTCCCGTTCGGCGAGGGCTGGGTCGAGCGGTACGGCAAGCAGGAGATCTCCCAGTTCCGCGGCGCGGAGCTGATGTGCGAGAAGTGGGGCTTCGAGCGCGAGGAACTGGAGCGGTACGCCTACGAGAGCCACCAGCGGGCGGCCAAGGCCATCGCCAACGGCCACTTCCGGGACCAGATCGCCCCGATCAACGGCGTCGAGGACGACGAGGGGCCGCGGCCGGACACCACGCTGGAGAAGATGGCGTCGCTCAAGACCCTCCGCGAGGGCGGGCGGATCACCGCGGCGACCTCCTCGCAGATCTCCGACGGCTCCGGCGCGCTGCTGATCGCCTCCGAGAAGGCGATCCGCGACCACGGCCTGGTCCCCAGGGCCCGGATCGTCACGCTGGCGCTCACCGGCGACGACCCGGTCTACATGCTGACCGCGCCGATCCCGGCGACCCGCAAGGCCCTGCAGCGGTCCGGGCTGTCCATCGGCGACATCGACGTCACCGAGATCAACGAGGCGTTCGCCCCGGTCCCGCTGGCGTGGATCAAGGAGCTGGGCGCCGACCCCGCCAAGGTCAACCCGAACGGCGGCGCCATCGCCCTGGGGCACCCGCTGGGCGGCACCGGCACGATCCTGATGACCAAGCTGGTCCACGAGCTGGAGCGCACCGGCGGCCGGTACGGCCTGCAGACGATGTGCGAGGGCGGCGGCCAGGCGAACGTCACCGTCATCGAGCGGGTCTGACCCGCCGGGGCTCCCGAGGGGTTCCCGAGGGGAGCGCGCGAGGCGAAAGGCCGCCCCGGCCCGGTCTTCCGGGCCCGGGGCGGCCTTTCGCCCGTCACCGGCCGGGCGGGTCCGCCGCCAGGAGGACCCGCCCGCCCGCAAGGGGACGCGCTTCCGGGAAGACGCGCCTTCGAGAGGACGCGCCTTCGAGAGGACGCGCCGAGAAGGAGGACCCGCCGGCCCCCAAGGGGACGCGCTTTCAACGGGACGCGCCGCCCGAGGGGGCCCGCCGTCAGCGGCCGCCCCTGCCGGGGATCCGGCGCGGCTGGTGGGTGGGCCTGGCCGGCGTGCGGGGCATCGGCACGCGCCGGGGCGCGGCCGGAAGCCCGCGGCCGGGCGGGAGGACGTGGGACGAGCCCTCGGACGTGCCGTCCTCGCCGGGCCGGTCGGGGTCCTGGGACTGATGGGTGAAACGGATTCGCATGTGCCACTCCTCGAAGATCATGAAGACGCGGCCGAAGGCCGTGCCGGAGACTCAGCCGCCGCGTCGGACGAACGGGCCAGAGAGCTGAGTGCGGGCGGACCAGTCATCGCTGGTCGACGCCGGCTTCTAGGAGTTGATCCACATGCGGCCACCGTACGGCGGGCCCGCCGTACGGTGCAACCCATTTATCCCGGTATCCCGGGACCGGGCCGGGGGCGCGGCGGCGCGCCGTGCCCCCGGCCCGCCTCGGCGGATCGGCTTCCGGTCTCCCCGAGCTCCCTCGGTCTCCCTCGATCTCCCCGAGCTCCGGCAGGCCCGGGGAGATCGGGGCCTCGGCGGCCTCGGCGGATCGGCGGTCCCGGCGGATCGGCGGATCCGGCGGTCGTCAGCGGATCGGCCGGTGCACGTTCTCGGCGGCCGACGGGCCGGGCTCGGCGGATGCGATCCACGGACCCTCGATCGAGGGGTCGAGGATCCCCTCCTCCAGGAACGCGTAGCGGTCCTCCAGCACGTGCGCGGCCAGTCGCGCGTCGCGGGAGTCGGTGTTGTCCCACAGCCGGTCGAACAGCGCGTCGGCGCGGAGCCGCGCCTGGTGGCAGAAGGCGTCGGCCAGCTCGACGGCCCTGATGCCCAGGTCGGCGGCGTCCTCCCGGGCCCGGACGCACGTCGCGGTGATCGCGAACAGCTCGGCGCCGATGTCCACGATCCGGCCGAGGAAGCCCTGCCGGTGCTCCAGCCTTCCCTGCCAGCGGGACATGCCGTAGAAGGTGGACCGGGCCAGCCTGCGGCTCGTCCGCTCCACGTAGCGCAGGTGCGCGGCCAGCGGCCCGAACTCCGCGTAGGAGCCGGGGACACTGCCCGGGCCCGTGACCAGCGTCGGCAGCCACCGCGCGTAGAACCCGCCCGCCTTCGCCGCCGCGCGGAGCCGCGCCGCGGTGTCCAGGGACGGGTCGATCACTCCGCCGGCGGCCGACAGGTGGGCGTCCACCGCCTCGCGGGCGATCAGCAGGTGCATGATCTCGGTGGATCCCTCGAAGATCCGGTTGATCCGCAGATCCCGGAGGAACTGCTCGGCCGGGACGCCGCGCTCGCCCCGCGCCGCCAGTGACTCGGCCGTCTCGTAGCCGCGCCCGCCGCGGATCTGGACCAGCTCGTCGGCCACCCGCCACGCCATCTCCGAGGCGTACAGCTTGGCCAGCGCCGCCTCGATCCGGATGTCGTTGCGCGCGTCGTCGGCCAGCCGGCACGACAGGTTCGTCACCGCCTCCAGGGCGTAGGCCGTGGCCGCGATGAAGCCGATCTTGGTGGCAACCGCCTCGTGGCCGCCGACCGGCCGGCCCCACTGCACCCGCGCGCCGCTCCACTCCCTGGCGATCTTGACCGCCCACTTGGAGATCCCGGCGCAGACGGCGGGAAGGGAGAGCCGCCCGGTGTTGAGCGTGGTCAGCGCGATCTTCAGGCCCTGGCCCTCCCTGCCGATCAGGTTGGCCGCAGGGACGCGCACCCGGTGGAACCTGGTCACGCCGTTCTCGATGCCGCGCAGGCCCATGAAGGCGTTGCGCCGCTCGACCGTGATCCCGGGGGTGTCGGCCTCGACGACGAACGCGGAGATCCCCCTGCCGGTGCGGGCCATCACGACCAGCAGGCTCGCGACGACCCCGTTGGTCGTCCACAGCTTCACGCCGTCCAGCACGTAGTCGTCGCCGTCCCGTTCGGCCGTGGTGGCGAGCCGCGCCGGATCGGAGCCGACGTCGGGCTCGGTCAGCAGGAACGCCGACACCTCGCCCTTCGCGCAGCGGGGCAGGAAGGCCCGCTTCTGCTCCTCGGTGCCGAACTGCTTGAGCGGCTTGGGCACCCCGATCGACTGGTGCGCCGACAGCAGCGTGCCGAGCGCCGGGTTGTAGGACCCGGCGAGCATCAGCGCGCGGCCGTAGTCGAGGTGGCTCAGCCCGAGCCCGCCGTACCGCTCCTCGATGGTGATCCCGAACGCGCCGAGCTGCGCGAGATCCTTGACCACCTCGTCGGGTATCCGGGCGGTCCGCTCGATCAGCGCCGGGTCCACCCGGGTCTCCAGGAAACGCCGCAGGGCGTGCAGAAACCGCTCGCCCTTCTCGGACTCGGCCTCCGGCGGAACCGGCGCCGGATGGACCAGGTCGAGGCGGAAGTCACCCAGGAAGAGCTGCCTGCCGAAGCTGGGCCGGGTCCACTCCTTCTCCCGGGCCTGCTCGGCCACCTCACGTGCCTTGGCGTAATCGGTCATGCTGACCTCCTCGGACGCGGATGCTTCGAGGTTACGCCCCGGTAACAGACCGGAGAAAGGCCAGGTGGCCCCCGGGAACCCGGGCGGTTCCCGTCGCCGCGGGAAACCCTGGAAACCCCGGGAACATCGGGAACACCGGGAGGAAGGTCCGGCGGGAACACCGAGAACACCGGGAGGAAGGTCCGGCGGGAACACCGGGAACACCGGGAGGTCCGGCGGGAACACCGGGAAGAAGATCCGGGCGATCGGGCGCCCGCGGTGGACCGCCGCCCGGCCGGACCGCCGGTCCCTACCGCGGCACGCGGGCGACGCAGAAGACCGTCTGCCCGAAGGGCGGGCGGATGAAGCGCTCGATGAAGCGGGTGGTGGGAACCACCGTGCGGTCGTAGATCTTCACCAGCCGGGGGTCGGGGTAGCCCACGCCGCCGCGGCGGACCGCGGCCCACCAGGCGATGCCGCCGAGGAAGTTGATCGGCTTGAGCACGCCGATGTCCAGACCCGCGCGGGAGACCGTGCTGCGCAGCGTGGCGGGGGTGTAGCGGGTGACGTGGCCGACCTTGCGGTCGAAGTCTCCGTAGAGCTGCATGTAGCCCGGGACCCAGATGATGATCCGCCCGCCGGGGACGGTCACCTTGGCCAGGGAGCGCAGCGCCTCGACGTCCTCCTCGATGTGCTCCAGGACGTTCATCATCACGACGGTGTCGACCTTCTCGCCGATCGGGATGTCGGTCGGCAGGCCGAACTTCAGCACGTCGATGTCGTCGCGGCCGGCGAAGCGCTTCTTGAGCTGCTCCACGCAGTAGGGGTCGAAGTCGCTGACCACCAGCCGGTCGAGCCGGGGCAGGAACTGCTCGGCGAAGTGCCCGAGGCCGGAGCCGATCTCCAGCATGGACCGGCCCACGTGCGGGGCGACCATGTCGAACTCGTACTGCCGGTAGTTCTTGGCCTCGTCCCCACCCAGGTGGTTCTCCAGGGCCTCGTCGCCGGCCGCGGGTTGCACTACGCGGTCATACCCAGACATGAGGTTCCGTCCAGCTCGATCACTCAGGAGCCGCGGCACCGGCTGGCGCACGCGGCCATGGACAGCCCAAGAGTCTAGTGGCCGTCACCCCGGGACGGCCTCGCGAACGGGCCGCGCCCCCTGGACACGCGCCCCCGGCCGGGTTCCACACTCCTGGCCGCACCCTCCTGACCGGCGTCACACCCCTGACCGGCCGCACCCTCCTGACCGGCGTCGCGTCCCCGAACGGCCTCGTCCTCCTGACCGGCCCGACACCCTCCTGACCGGTCTCGTGCCCCCGGCCGGCCCGACATCCCGCCCGCCCTCCCGTCACCCGGCCCGGCCGCCGTTCACCCGGCGGGAGGACCGCACTCCTGGTACGGTTCCCTGCGTCCCGGGCGGGCAGGGGCTCTGCCCGCCGTCCACCTCGGCCAGGGAGGCGGGAGGCCGTTCCCTCCGGTGAGCGGAGGAGTCACGGAAACCACCTTCGTCGGCCGTCACGCCGAGACGGAACAGGTGACCCGCCTGGTACGGCGGGCCCGCCTGGTCACGCTCACCGGGCCGGGCGGCGTGGGGAAGACCCGGCTGGCGCACCGGGTGGCCGAGATGATCGGGGTGGAGATCCCCGGCGGTTTCCGGATCGTCGACCTGTCCTCGCTGACCGACCCGCACGAGCTGCCGCTCACGGTCGCCGCCGTCCTGGGCCCCGCGCCGGGCGACGGGTCGGCCCCGCCGGTGCCGGAGGCGCTCGCCGCGCGGCTGGACCCCCGTGGGTCGCTGCTCGTGCTCGACACCTGCGAGCATCTGGCCGAGCCGGTGGCCCGCCTGACGGTCGCCCTGCTGGGCGCCGCGCCGCGCCTGCGCGTGCTGGCCACCTCCCGGCGGTCGTTGGGCCCGCCGGGCGAGCACGTCTACCCTGTCCCGCCGATGCGGACCGAGGACGCGGTGGCCCTGCTGCGCGACCGCGCGGCCATCGGCCCCGCCCCGGCCCCCTTCCCCGGTCCCGACTCCGATCCCGGCCCCTGTGCCGGACAAGGCACCGGTCCGACTCCGACTCCGAACCCGGACCCGGACGGGCTGGCCGCGCTCTGCGAGCGGCTCGACCGGATCCCGCTGGCCGTCGAGCTGGCCGCCGTACGGCTGCGCGCCGCGTCGCCCGCGTTCTCGCCCGCGCTGCTCACGCGGTCCCTGGACGACCGCTACGCCGTACTGACCGGCGGCGGCGGCCCGGTACGGCACCAGTCGATGCGCGCGGCCATGGGCCGGAGCCACGAGCTGTGCGGTCCGGCAGAGCGGCTGCTGTGGGCGCGGCTGTCCGTCTTCCCCGCCGGGTTCGACCTGGAGGCGGCCGAGCGGGTCTGCGCGGGCGGGCCGCTCCCGGCGGGGGCGGTGCTCGACGCGCTGACCGGCCTGGCCGACCAGTCGCTCGTGCGGCGGGAGGAACACCCGGCCGGGGCGCGGCTGCGCATGCTGGACACCGTCCGGGAGTTCGGCGCCGAATGGCTGCTCCGCCTGGGGGAGACCGGTGATCTCAGGGGCCGCCATCGTGACCACTACCTCCACCTGGCCGGGCGCTGCGCCGCCGAGTGGCCCGGGCGGCAGGCCGAGTGGGCCGGGCGGATGCGCGCCGAGCGGCACAACCTCCGCGCGGCACTCGACCTGTGCCTGGCCGATCCCGCGCGGTCGCGGGCCGGTGCGGCACTGGCCGGCTCGCTGTGGTTCCTGTGGATCTGCTGCGGCCTGCCGGACGAGGGCCGCCACTGCCTGGACGCGGCACTGCGCATGCACGCCGAACCCGGCCCGGAGCGGTTCCGCGTCCTGTGGGCCCGATCGTGGGTGGCCCTGCGCCAGGGGGATCCGCAGACCGCCGGGCGGCTGCTCGACCTGCTGCGCGCGGAGGACCGCGAGGGCCACGCCACCGGTCACGCGCTCCAGATCGAGGGCCTGATCGCCCTGATACGCCGCGAGTTCGTCCGGGCCGCCGGGCTGCTCGGCCGCGCCGCGGACCGGCACGCGACCGGCGGCGCGGAAGACCCCGGCGGCCGCGGGGGCCTGGGGGGCGGTATGTCCCCGGAGCCGCCCGCCTGCCACGCGCTGGCCGCCCTGAGCCTGCTGGCCGCGGGCCGGGCGGGGGAGGCCGCGGAGACGCTGGCCCGCGACCGGCGCCCGCGCGACGACCCGGGCGGGGAATGGAGCCGTGCCCAGACGGAGTACGCCCTGGCCTGGATCGAGCGGGTCGGGAACCGCGGCCGTACGGCGGTGCGCCACGCCCGGACGGCGCTGGCCGGGGCGTGGCGGCTGGGGGACCCGCTCCTGACGGCGGCCTGCCTCGAAATGGTCGCCTGGACCGCCACCACCCCGCCGGGCGCGGCCGGGAACGCGGAGGCGGAGGCCGCCGGCGGGCGCGTGGCGGCCGGGCTGCTGGGAGCGGCCCGGGCCGCCCGGGACTCCCGGGGGGTGCGGGCGGCCGGCTGGCCGGTCGACGCCATGATCCGCCGGTGGGCCGCGGCGGAGGCCGTCCGGGTGCTCGGCGGTGCAGGATTCGACACCCGCTTCACCGAGGGAATGGCCTTTGACCTGGCCTTCGCCGTCGATTATGCGCTGGGGGAGAAGAATCCGTAACCGCCGCCGCCGGCTCGGGTCGGCTTCGCCGCCGCTTCCGTGGTTGGCTTGCCACCTCACGCGGGGGGTGCGGAGCGGTGGGGGAGACACGCACGTGCCGGGGGAACGTCCCGGCGGAGATCAGCAGCCTCGTCGGGCGGCGCGAGGAGCTCGGCGGGATCGCCGCGCTGGTCGCCCGGTCGCCGCTGGTGACCCTCACCGGCGCCGCCGGGGTGGGCAAGACCAGGCTCGCGCTCAGGGCGGCCGACGTGCTCGGCGGCTCCTTCCCCGACGGGGCGTGGTTCGCCGAGCTGTCGGCCGAGCAGAACGGCGCCCTCGTCGGCCACCGGGTCGCCGCGGTCCTCGGTCTGCCCGAGCAGGCGGCCCACCCCCAGGCCGAGGTGCTGGCCGGATTCCTCGCCGACCGGCGGCTGCTGCTGGTCCTGGACACCTGCGACCACCTGACCGGCGCCTGCGCGGAGCTGCTGCGGCCGATCCTGGCCCGGGCCCCGCACGTCCGGGTGATCGCCACCTGCCGCCGCCCGCTCGGCGTGCCCGGCGAGCGGGTCCTGCGGGTCGGGCCCCTGGACGTGAGCGGTCCCGGCTCCGACGCGGTGCGGCTGCTCGGCGAGCGGGCCCGCGCCGCGGTACCCGGCCTCATCCTCGACGAGGCGGAGGCGACCCGGATCTGCCGGCTGCTGGACGGCGTCCCGCTCGCCATCGAGCTCGCCGCCCGTCGGCTGCGGGCCCTGTCGGCCCGGCAGGTCGCCGACCGGCTGGGCGACCGCCTCGGACTGCTCACCGGCGGCGGTCCGGCGCCGTTCGGGCGGCACCGGACGCTGCGCACCGCGGTCGGCTGGAGCCACGAGCTGTGCTCCCCCGCCGAGCGCCTGCTCTGGGCCCGGCTGTCGGTCTTCCCCGGGGACTTCGGCGCCGATGACGCGCGCGCGGTGTGCGGCGACGAGGCGCTCGCCGACCCGCCGCTGGCCCGGCTGGCCGAGGCGTCCCTGCTGGAGAGGCGAGGAGACCGCTACCGGATGCTCGGCATGACCCGCGACTACGGCGGGGAGTGGCTGCGCCGACTGGGCGAGGAGGACGCCCTCCGCCGCCGTCACCGCGACCACTACCTCGCCGTCGCGCGCCGCGCCGGGGCGGAGTGGTACGGCCCGCGCCAGCGGGAGTGGGCCGCCTGGACCCGCCGGGAGCTGCCCAACCTGCGGGCGGCCCTCGACCGCGACGACGGTCCCGACCTGCCCGGCGCCCTCTGGTTCGCCTGGTGCTGCCTCGGCCTGGCGGGTCCTGGCCGCCGTTACCTCGACCGCTCGCTGCGCCGGCACACCCGGCCGGGTCCGGCGCGGACCCTGGCCCTGTGGGCGCGGGCGCAGGCCGCGCTCTCCGCCGGCGACGCGGTGGCGGCCCGCGCCGGAGCCGCGGAGGCGTACGAGGCCGCGACGGCCGGGAACGACCCGGACATCGCGGGGCGGGCGCTGCAGTGCGCCGCGGCGGCCAGCCTCGCCCTCGGCGACCCGGGGGAGGCCGGGCGCCTCGTGGTCGCGGCGTTCGAACTGCTCGCCCGGGACGCCCGGGACGACCTCGGCCTCGCCCTCGCCGAGGCGACGCTCGCCCGGACCCTGTGCGCGCGGGGGGCGTTCGACCGGGCGGTGGCGATACTCGACCGCCGGGCGCGCCGCGCCGTACGCGGTGAGCTGTGGACGCGCGCGGAGGGCGAGCAGGTGCGATCGCTGGCCGAACTGGGCCGGGGGGACGCCGGCGCGGCGGAGACCTCCGCGCGGGCGGCGCTCGACGCCAGGTGGCGCCTGGGAGACGGGACCGGCGCCGCCCTGGCGATGGAGCAGCTCGCCGCGGTGGCGGCGCGCCGTGGTGACGGGCGGCGGGCCGCCTGGCTGCTGGGGGCGTCCCGGCGGGCGCGGGAGGACTCCGGCGCGTCGGTGAACGGCGTGTTCACCGACGACGCGGCCACCGGTGGCGGACCCGCGTACGGCATGCTCCCGGACGCCGCGGGCGGTCCGTCCGGGGCCGGTGCGCCGGTGGGCGGGTCACCGGGGTGGGACGGGCCCGGTCACGGCACGCCCGTGTACGGCACGCCCGGCTTCGCGGTCGGGCGGGAGCGGACGGAACGGAGGGCCCGGGCGCTGGCGGGTGACGCCGCGCACGAGTGGGCGTTCGCCCGGGGGCTGGCCACGGCACCGGGGGTCGCCGTGGCGCTGATCCGGAACGCCGGCGACGCCGTCCAACCGCCCACCGGACGCGCCTCCTCCCGGACCTGACCCCTCCGGGGCCCGCGCCGGTTCGCCGGATCCGGCGCGCCCTCCTCGGTCCGACAAAAGGGATGTTTCCGTAATTTCCCTACGCGTGGGGGAAGTTCGGCCTCGGCGCGGCGGTGAGATATGCGCCGGAGGAGAAGGAAACCCCCACCGGCAAGGGGCCTGTGGCCCGGTCCGTGACCCTGACGGGATGCGATTCCTGAGCGACCCACGTTCAGCAGGAAGCCCAGCAGGAGGGAGCGCGAACCGGTGGAACCCCATCCATGGTGGCGAGGGAACCTGCCCGCGGAACCGAGCCGTTTCGTCGGACGCCAGGCCGAGGTCACGAAGGCGCTGAAACTCCTGGCCGACACGTCGTCGGTCACGATCACCGGCGCGGCGGGCGTCGGCAAGACACGGATCGCCCTCAGGGCGGCGGCGGAGTGCCGCGACTTCCACCCGGACGGCGCCTGGCTGGTGGAGCTGTCCGGCGAACGCGACGGCGGCCTGCTCCCGCACGCCGTCGCGGCCGTCATGGGCATGCCCGAGCGGTCGGCCCGGCCGCAGGACGACCTGCTCGTCGAGTTCCTCGCGGGGAAACACCTCCTGCTGGTCCTCGACTCCTGCGACCGGCTCGCCGCCGCCTGCCGCGAGCTCGCCGTCCGAATCCGGGCCGAGGCGCCGGGCGTGCGCCTCCTGCTCACCTCCCGGCGGCCGCTCGGGCTGCCGCACGAGGCGGTGCTGCCCGTGGAACCGTTCCGTCCCCCCGCCCCGAGGACCTCCGCCCCGCGGACTCCAGCCCCGAGGACCCCGGAACCGCGCACCTCGGAACCGCGGACTCCGGCCCAGTGGACTCCGGATCCGTGGGCCTCCGCCCCGTACCCGGCCGACGCCGCGACCGACGACGCGCTCCGGATCTTCCTCGACCGGGCCGAGGCGGTGGCGCCCGGCCTGGTGACCGGTGAGGCGGCCACCATGGCCGCCGAGCGGATCTGCCGGCTGCTGGGCGGCGTCCCGCTCGCCCTGGAACTCGCCGCCGGGCAGCTCCCGGCGGCCCCGCCTCCCGCCGGATCCCTTCCCGCCGTTCCACCCCCCGCCGGATCCCTCCCGACGGCCTCGCCTCCCGCCGGATCTCTCCTGGCCGCTCCGCCTCCCGCCGGGTCTCTTCCGGCACCCCCGCCTCCCGCCGGGTCTCTTCCGGCACCCCCGCCTCCCGCCGGGTCTCTTCCGGCCGGACCGCCTTCCGCCGGGTCACCGGCCGGACCGGTGGAGTGGCTCGCCGACCGGCTGGAGGAGCGGCTCGGGCCCCGGCCGGCCACCCACCCGCCCTTCTTCCGCCCCCAGCGACTGCGCGCCGTGATCGACTGGAGCCACGAGCTGTGCTCCCCGGCCGAACGGCTGCTCTGGGCCCGCCTGTCGGTCTTCGCCGGCCCCATCGACCCGGAGTCCGCCCGGTGGGTGTGCGGCGACGAGCGTCTCACCGGCGTGCCGGACCTGCTGGCCGGCCTTGCGGCCAAGGGGCTGCTCACCCCGGTCCCCGGCGGCTACCGGCAACCGGAACCGGTCAGGGAGTACGGCGCGGAGCGGCTGGCCCGGCTCGGGGAGGAGGCCCGGACGGTCCGGCGGCACCGCCACCACCACCTCGGGCTGGCCCGTCGCGCCGCGGCCGGCTGGTACGGCCCGGCGCAGGAGGAATGGGCCGCCCGGCTGCGGTTCTCGCTGCCCGACCTGCGCCGCGTGCTCGATTCGCCGTCCGACCCGCTGTCCGCCGAGCTCGCCGGGGCCCTGTGGATCCTCTGGCACTGCACGGGCCGGCTGAACGAGGGCCGCCGTCACCTGGGGCGGGTGATCGCCGCCGCGCCGGTGGCCGATCCCGGCCTGTCCCGGCTCCTGTGGGCCGACGCGTGCGTGGCCGCCGCCCAGGGAGACCCGGAACGCGCCCACCGCAGCGCCGAGGCGGCGCTGTCGGCCGCCCTCGACTGGTCCGACCACGCGGCCGCCGGGCACGCCCGGCTGGCACTGGCCTGCCACGCCCTGCTCACCGGCGCCCTCGGCGAGGTACGGCCCGCCGTACGGCGCGCCCGCGAGCACTTCCACCGCGCCGGGGTGATGACCGTCGGCGAACCGCTCGCCCTGGTGGTCGCGGCGATCGCGGACACCTGGCGCGGCGAGTTCGCCCGGGCGGTCACCACGCTGGAGGAGGCCGGGCGGTTGTGCGAGGCCCGCGGCGAGCTCTGGGCCCGCGCCCAGTGCGACCACGTGCTGTCCATCGCCCGGCTCGGCCTGGGCGAGGCCGACGAGGCGGCGCGGGCGGCCCGGCGGTCGCTCGCCGCCCGGTGGCGCCTGCGGGACACGGCGGGCGCGGCGGAGACCCTGGGTCAGCTCGCGGTGATCGCGTCGATCCAGGGGGACGCCCGCCGTACGGCCCGCCTGCAGGGTGCCGAGAAGCGGATGCGCGGCCTGTCCGGGGCGCGCGGACCCGGCCGGGAGAGCGTGTGCGAGCCCGGGACGGTCGCCGAGCGGACCGCCCGGCAGCTCCTCGGTGACGACGCCTACGACGCCGCCTTCGCCGAGGGGTGCGACGGCGACCCCGGCTCCGCGGTGCTCCACGCCCTCGGCTGAGGATCCGGCATGATCGGCGCGTGCCCGGGGAACTCCGGCGGGTCCGGGGCTTCCCGGAGGGCCGCGGCCGTGAGGCGGTTCGTGCGAGGACCCCCTTGGGTCCGGGGGCTTCCCGGGGACGCCGCGATGCGGTGGAATCTTGGGGCGCCCCGACCCCGGGGCGTCACCCCCCGAAGGAGCCCCCGGCGGACGACGACGAGGCGATCGCCCGTTCCCTGGACGGCGACCTGGCGGCCTACGAGGTCCTGGTCGCCCGCTACAGCGCGCTCGCGCACCGCACGGCGGCGATGCTCGGGGCCGGCGACGAGGCCGAGGACGTCGTCCAGGAGGCGTTCGTCAAGGCGTACCGTCACCTGGGCGGTTTCCGGCGCGGCGCGCCGTTCCGCCCCTGGCTGCTGCGGATCGTGGCCAACGAGACCCATGACCTGACCCGTTCCCGGGGCCGTCGCGCGGAGCTGGTCGCGCGGGTCACCGAGCTCGACCCGCCGGGCGCGTCGCAGAGCTCCGAGGACACGGCCGTCGCCACCGACCGGCGCGCCCGGCTCCTCGACCTGGTGCGCGCGCTTCCGGAGCGGGAACGCCAGGCGGTCGTCTGCCGGTACTTCCTGCAGCTGTCCGAGGCCGAGACCGCGCAGGTGCTCGGGCTGCCGGTCGGCACCGTCAAGTCCCGGACCTCCCGGGGCCTGCGCCGGCTGCGCGAGGAGGTGGACCGTGACCTCACCTGACGACGTCCCGCCGGGCGTCCCGTCCGAGGGCGCCGGAGCCGGCGACGGTGTGCCGTCCGGGGACGACCCCTCCCGGGCCGCCGCGCCCGGTGACACCGGCGGTGTCGAGGCCGCGCTCCTGGCCCTGGGGGAGGCTCTGGAGGTGCCCGCGCCGCCCCCGGCCGAGGTGGCGCTGGCCGTACGGGCCCGGCTCGAAGCCGCCGGGGAGGGCCGTCCCGCCGGGGCGTCCGACGGCGGTGCGCGGCCGGAACCGTCCTCCCGTCCCGGACCGCGGCGCGGGCCCGGGTGGCGCGGTGACGGGCGCGGGCCGGGGCGCGTCACCCGGCGGCGCGCGGCCGTCGCGGTCGCGGTCGCCGCCGCCCTCCTGCTCGGGGTCACCCCGGCGGGGCAGGCGGCGGTCGCGCGGGTCCTGCGGTTCGCCGGGATCGAGCTGCGCGTCGGCGGCCCCGGGCCGCTGCCCTCCGGGGTGGCCGCGCCGCTCCCGGGGGAGCGCCGGGTCACGCTGGAGGAGGCCCGGCGGCAGGCGGCGTTCCCCGTCTCGGTCCCCGCCGGGCTGGAGGACCCCGCCGACGTCCGGGTCGCCGACGACGGCCGGGTGGTGTCGCTGCTCTGGCCCGGCATCCGGCTGGACGAGTACGACGGCGTGCTCCAGGTCGTCTTCCGCAAGGAACTGGGGCCGCCCTGGCCGGACCAGGTGACGGTCGGCGCCTCGGCGGGATGGTGGATCCCGGGCCCGCACGGCCTGGTCTACCTGCCCCGCACGGGGGTCGGCGAGGCGCCCGCCCGTCCTCGCCGGGCGGAGCCGACCCTCATCTGGCAGAAGGGGAGGACGGGTCTGCGCCTGGAGGGGGCCGCCGACCTCCGGCGTGCCCTGGAGATCGCCCGGTCGGTCCGCTGAGCCCATCGAGCCCATCGAGCCCATCGAGCCCGCTGAGGCGCCGCCGTGCCCCGGAGATCGCCCTGTCGGTCCGCTGAACTCGCTGGGGCCGCCGAGCCCGAAGCCCGCCGGGACCCGGCCCCGGGCCTCACCGGCCGGGCCGCTCGAAATGCCGGGGGCCGGCGCGCCCCGTCGCGGCTCGCCCGGGACCCCGCGTCGCCCCGCCGGGTTCCGCCGTACGGCTCAGGCCGGGGACGCCAGCCAGCCGTCGATGTCCGCGAGCAGGTCCCGGCGTACATGCTCCGGGGCCGCCGACGCCCGGATGGACTGCCGGGCCAGCTCGGCCAGCTCGGCGTCGGTGAAGCCGTACACCTCCCTGGCCAGCTCGTACTGCCGCAGCAGCCGCGAGCCGAACAGCAGCGGGTCGTCGGCGCCCAGCGCGATCGGCACGCCCGCGTCGAACAGCCGCCGCAGCGGCACGTCCTCGGCCCGCTCGGCGACACCGAGCCCGACGTTGGAGGACGGGCAGACCTCGCAGGTGATCCCCCGCTCCGCCAGACGCTCCATGAGCCGCTCGGACTCGGCCGCCCGCACGCCGTGCCCGACCCGGTCGGCGCCGAGCAGGTCGACGCACTCGACCACGCTGCCGGCGCCCAGCAGCTCCCCGCCGTGCGGCAGGGACAGCAGCCCGGCCCGCTTGGCGAGCCGGAACGCCCCGTCGAAGTCGCGGGCCCGGCCCCGGCGCTCGTCGTTGGACAGCCCGAACCCGACCACGCCCTGGTCCATGTGACGGGTGGCGAGCCGGGCGAGCGTCTTGGCGTCGAGAGGGTGCCGGGTGCGGTTGGCGGCCACCACGACGGCCACGCCGATCCCCGCGTGCCCGGCGGCCTTGCGCGCGGCGTCGAGCATCAGCTCCAGGGTCGGGGTGAGACCGCCGAACCGGTGGGCGTACCCCGACGGGTCCACCTGGATCTCCAGCCAGCGCGACCCCTCAGCCGCCTCGTCCTCGGCGGCCTCCCGCAGCAGCCGGTAGACGTCGTCCTCCCGCTGCAGGACCGACCGGGCGATGTCGTACAGCCGCTGGAAGCGGAACCAGCCGCGCTCGTCGGTCGCCCGCAGCTTCGGCGGCCAGTCCTGGGCCAGCGCGTCCGGCAGGTGCAGGCCGTGTCCCCGGGCCAGCTCCACCAGCGTGGTGTGTCGCATCGAACCGGTGAAGTGCAGGTGGAGATGGGCCTTGGGCAGTGCGCGCAGGGGACGTGCCATTTCCATATGGTGCCCTACCCGGGACACTCCCGCGCACCGTAGGGCGGGGTGGCCTACCGCAGGAGACCGGAGGGGCGGCTGGGGCTCCAGGGAAAGACGGGTTTCACCGCGTGGTTACTCTACGCCTCTTTGCGATTACTTTACGTTGTGGGGGCCGGGTCGCAGACGGCGGCCCCGCACGAGCAGGAGGCACCCATGAGACGCGTGACCACCACACTCGGCGCACTCGCCGCGGCCGCGGCGCTCGCCCTGACCGTCTCCCAGCCCGCCCAGGCGGCCCAGGGGGCGCTGATCGTCAACGGGGCGGTCTACTACGACCCCAGCGGCTGCTACGGCTCCGACGTCTTCCCGCTCGACGTCGAGAACCAGGCCGACGACTACGCCTACGTCTGGAACGGCCCCTACTGCACGGGGGAGGTCGTCCTCGTGCTGAGCCCGGACACCGCCGCCGTCGTGGAGGAGGGGGTCAGCGTCTTCGTCGAGTGAGCCGGGCCCGGCCGCGGGGAACGCGCCTCCCCGCGGCCGGGCGGCCGTACGGCTAGCGCGCCTGGGTGAGGAACTTGGCGACCCGGCTGACGCCCTCGACCAGGTCCTCGTCGCCCAGCGCGTAGGACAGCCGGAAGTAGCCCGGGGTGCCGAACGCCTCGCCGGGCACGAGCGCGACCTCGGCCTCCTCCAGGATCAGCTCGGCGAGCTCGGCGGACGTCTGCGGACGCCGGCCGCCGAAGTCCCGGCCCAGCAGCTCCTTGACCGACGGGTAGGCGTAGAAGGCGCCCTTCGGCTCCGGGCAGAGCACGCCGGGGATCTCGTTCAGCATGCGGACCATGGTCCTGCGGCGGCGGTCGAACGCCTCACGCATCTCCGCCACGGCCGACAGGTCGCCGGCGACGGCCGCCAGCGCCGCGGCCTGGGCCACGTTGGAGACGTTGGAGGTGGCGTGCGACTGCAGGTTGGTCGCGGCCTTGACGACGTCCTTCGGGCCGATCAGCCAGCCGACCCGCCAGCCGGTCATCGCGTAGGTCTTGGCGACGCCGTTCAGCACGACGACCCTGTCGCCCAGCTCGGGAACGGCGGTGGCGATGCTCACGAAGCTCGCGTCGCCGTACGTCAGGTGCTCGTAGATCTCGTCGGTGACGACCCACAGGTCGTGCTCGGCGGCCCACCGGCCGATCGCCTCGACCTGCTCCGGGCTGTAGACGGCGCCGGTCGGGTTGGACGGCGAGACGAACAGCAGGACCTTGGTCCGGTCGGTGCGGGCCGCCTCCAGTTGCTCGACGCTCGCGAGGTAGCCCGTGGTCTCGTCGGTCACGACGTCGACCTGGACGCCGCCGGCCAGCTTGATCGCCTCGGGGTAGGTCGTCCAGTACGGCGCGACGACCAGGACCTCGTCGCCCGGGTCGAGCAGCGTGGCGAACGCCTCGTAGACCGCCTGCTTGCCGCCGTTCGTGACCAGCACCTGGGCCGCCTCGATCCGGTAGCCGGAGTCGCGGAGCGTCTTGTCGGCGATGGCCTGCTTCAGCTCGGGAAGGCCGCCGGCCGGGGTGTACTTGTGGAAGCGCGGGTTCCGGCACGCCTCGACGGCAGCCTCGACGATGTAACCGGGAGTCGGGAAGTCCGGCTCGCCCGCGCCGAAGCCGATGACCGGGCGGCCCGCCGCCTTCATCGCCTTGGCCTTGGCGTCCACGGCGAGCGTGGCGGACTCGGAGATCGCGGAGATACGCGCTGAGATGCGAGGACGGGTCATGGCTCCATGGTTACAGAACCGTGGCCCGCCTTCCGACGCCCATCCATGATGTGGACTCCCGCGCGCCGGACCGGCGGAGCCGCCGGGCCGTACGGCGATTCCGGTGCGGGGATGCGGCGCGGCGGGTGGAAAGGAGGCGTGACCAGGACGATCGTCCGCCGGTTCGACGTACGGGCCATTCCCACGTAGACTCCGGCATGGTCTTACCGCCTTCCGCGTGAATCGGCGGTCAAGACCGTGAGCCACGGACAAACTTCGGTCCAACCGATGTATGGTGGTTCATGTCTTAGGGCACTAGCGCAATTGGTAGCGCACCGGTCTCCAAAACCGGCGGTTGGGGGTTCGAGTCCCTCGTGCCCTGCGAGGAGCGGTCCGCGCATCAGGGCGTCTAGCGCGCCGCAGACATGCGTTGGACACGACGGATTTCGGGTGAGGACTGTGGCGATCGACACGCGCGGCGAAACCGCAGGCAAGCCGAGCGGTGAGAAGAAGGCCAAGCGTACTTCTCCTGCCCTTTTCTACCGACAGGTCATCGCTGAGCTGCGCAAGGTCATCTGGCCCACGCGCAAGGAGCTCATCTCTTACACCGTCATCGTCCTGGGTTTTGTTCTGATCATGGTCGCGATCGTGGCCGGTCTCGACGCGATCCTCACCGAAGGTGTGCTGCGGATCTTCGGCGGAGCCTGATCCGCCGCCAGGCGCGCTCGTCCCCGCGTCGTACCGCGGTAAGTCAATAGCCATCGACGGAAAGAGAATGAGTCACCGTGTCCGAGTCTTCACAGACGGCCGGCGAGCACCCCGAGGACCGGGTGAGCGAGCCGGAAGAGGCCGTCGACGTCGAGGCGAGCTCGCCGGTCGAGCCCGCCGAGACTGACGTCGAGGCCGACACCGAGGCCGCGGAGGCCCCGGCCGGCGCCGTCGATGAGGACGGAGACGTCCTTCCCGACGTCGACCCGGTCGAGGAGTTCAAGCGCGAGCTGCGGGGCCAGTACGGCGAGTGGTACGTCATCCACTCCTACGCGGGCTACGAGAACCGCGTGAAGTCGAACATCGAGACCCGCACGCAGTCCCTCAACATGGAGGACTACATCTTCCAGGTCGAGGTGCCGACCCATCACGTGACCGAGGTCAAGAGCGGCAAGCGCCAGCTCGTCAAGGAGCGGGTGCTGCCCGGCTACGTCCTCGTCCGGATGGAGCTCACCGACGAGTCCTGGTCCGCGGTGCGCAACACCCCCGGCGTGACCGGCTTCGTCGGCCTGTCCAACAAGCCGAGCCCGCTGAGCATCGACGAGGTCGCCAAGCTGCTCGCGCCCGAGCCGTCCGAGGAGACCAAGAAGACGACCGCCAAGGCCGCCGCCGCGACCGTCGACTTCGAGGTCGGCGAGTCCGTCACGGTCATGGACGGCCCCTTCGCGACGCTCCCCGCGACGGTCAGCGAGATCAGCGTCGAGTCGCAGAAGCTCAAGGTGCTGGTGTCGATCTTCGGTCGTGAGACCCCGGTCGAGCTGTCGTTCAACCAGGTCTCGAAGATCTGACCGGTTCACATACACTAAGTCGTTCGGTGGCCGTGTCCGCGAAGCACGGCCCGCCGACATGCTCCCGCACGCTCTGCGCGGGAGCCGCGTCAACCCGACGAGGACCCGGAGAGAACCATGCCTCCTAAGAAGAAGATCGCGGCACTGGTCAAGGTCCAGCTTCCCGCTGGCCAGGCCACGCCCGCCCCGCCGGTCGGTACCGCCCTCGGTCCGCACGGCGTCAACATCATGGACTTCGTGAAGCAGTACAACGCTGCCACCGAGGCCCAGCGCGGCAACATCATCCCCGTTGAGATCACCATCTTCGAGGACCGCACCTTCACCTTCGTCACGAAGACGCCCCCGGCGCCTGAGCTGATCAAGAAGGCCGCCGGTGTGGCCAAGGGCTCGCCCGTCCCGCAGAAGGACAAGGTCGGCAAGCTGACCCGCGACCAGCTGCGCGAGATCGCCCAGACCAAGATGCAGGACCTCAACGCCAACGACATCGAGGCGGCCGAGAAGATCATCGCCGGCACCGCCCGGTCGATGGGCATCACGATCGCCGACTAGTCACGGCGAGCCGGGCGTGAGCGGGCGTGGACCGAGGAGGTCCACCGGTCCCGCGAGGGCCCCGGAGGCGGGCGCGGCCGACGTCGCGCCGGCACCACAACCTCGAAGCAAGTGGAGGGGCCAGGCGCTGGCCCGTACCACGGACACTCGGATCCAGGAGTGATCAAGTGAAGCGCAGCAAGGGCTACCGCAACGCAGCGGCCCAGATCGACCGTGAGAACCTCTACAGCCCCACCGAGGCGGTCAAGCTGGCCAAGGAGACCAGCGTCGCCAAGTTCGACGCGACCGTCGAGGTCGCGCTGCGACTGGGCGTCGACCCCCGCAAGGCCGACCAGATGGTCCGCGGCACCGTCAACCTCCCGCACGGCACCGGTAAGACCGCCCGGGTCCTGGTCTTCGCGACCGGTGACCGTGCCGAGGAGGCCCGCGCCGCGGGCGCCGACATCGTCGGCGCCGACGAGCTGATCGACGAGGTCGCCAAGGGTCGTCTCGACTTCGACGCGGTCGTCGCCACGCCCGACCTCATGGGCAAGGTCGGCCGCCTGGGCCGCGTGCTCGGCCCGCGTGGCCTGATGCCGAACCCCAAGACCGGCACCGTCACCCCGGCCGTCGGCAAGGCCGTCACCGACATCAAGGGCGGCAAGATCGAGTTCCGTGTCGACCGGCACGCGAACCTGCACTTCATCATCGGCAAGGTGTCGTTCACCGAGCGTCAGCTCGTCGAGAACTACGCCGCCGCCCTTGAGGAGGTGCTGCGTCTCAAGCCGTCCGCGGCCAAGGGCCGCTATGTCAAGAAGGTCGCCTTCACCACGTCCATGGGCCCCGGCATCCCGGTCGACCCGAACGTGACGCGGGTGACGACCGCCGACGCCGAAGCCTGACGGCGATCACCTCTTCGAACGCGAGAGTCCGCGCGTAGACCCCGCCACGGCGGGGATCCGCGTGGACCCCGGGGCCTCAACCGAATCGGCCATTCGGTTGAGGCCCTTCGTGTTTCCTTCGTTCCTCAGGACGACGCGGACGCCGCGTTCGCCGCGTAGTGTCTTGGGCAGTTGAGGGGGAAACGAAGGGGTGATGATTAATGCGCCGATATGCTCCCGCACTCGCACTGGGAGCGGCCGCGCTGGTCACGGTCACGGGATGCGGTGCGCAGAGCGCCGGCTCCGGCGTGACGAGCGCCGGCTCGCTCGGGAACATCAAGCTGGCCGCCGCCGACGCGGTGCTGCAGAGCGCGCAGAAGGCGGAGGAGGCCACCTCCTACACCGCCGACCTGGTGGCCGAGACCACCGGCGGTGACCAGGGGGCGGGCAAGATCCAGGGCACCGTGCGCTACCAGAGCAAGCCTGAGCTCGCCGCGGACGTCACACTGGGCACGATCGCCTTCGGCGGGCAGAACGTCCCCGGCGGGGTGCGCGCGATCCTCACCGGCGACTCGGTCTACGTGAAGTCGGAGACGCTGCGGCAGTTCGCCGACACGACCAAGCCGTGGGCCAAGGTCTCGCTCACCGACCTCGGAGCCGGGGAGCAGACGAAGATCCGCGACCTCATGGCCCAGGCCCAGCAGTTCGACCTGGCCGGGACGGTCAAGATGCTGACGACGTCCGAGGACGTCAAGGCGGTCGGCACCGAGACGGTCGGCGGCGTGGAGACCACCCACTACAGCGGCACCTTCCCGGTGGACAAGGCCGCCCAGGCGATCGACCCGGCCAAGCGCGAGCAGGTCCAGCGGCAGCTCGCGGAGGTCAAGGACGTGAAGTTCGACCTGTGGGCCGACGCCCAGAGCCTGCCCCGCAAGGTCACGATGAGCGGCTCGGAGCGGGGCACCACGTTCAACGCGACGGCGCTCTTCAAGAACTTCAACGAGCCCGTGCAGGTCGCGGCCCCGCCCGCCGACCAGGTGGAGGAGCTGCGCGGGCACACCGGCGGCAACTGACGCCGGCCCGGCCTCTCGTACGGCCCGCGCCCCGGTCCCCTGCGGCCCGGGGCGCGGGCCGTACGGCTTCGGGGGCGGGCACCGGCGGTTCGCGGGCCTGTGAGGCGCCGTACGGTCCGGCGCGGCCGGGAGCGGGGGGAAGATGCCGGAGGAGGCGGCCGGCGGTCGGACGTGGCTCGTACGGCGATTTGGCGCATGCCCCGGCAGGGCGTATGCTGTCCGTGCCGAAGACCGCCGGTCGTCGTCATGCCTCATGGTGTGTCGACCCAAGGATCCACGTCGTGGACGGCCCGCGTAGGTGTGTAGTGAGTTTCCATTGGGAAAATGCCTTCCTTATGTGAGCCCCGTGCGCCTGCGCCGGGGCTTGTTCTTTTCTCGGGCCTTTGCCGGCGGCACATATGGAAGGAGGCCCATGGCGAAGGCGGAGAAGGCGACGGCCGTAGCCGAGCTCAAGAGCAGCTTCGAAGGCTCGAGCGCCGCCGTTCTGACCGAGTACCGCGGTCTCACCGTCGCGCAGCTCAAGCAGCTGCGCGTCTCTCTCGGTGAGAATGCGAAGTTCGCCGTGGTGAAGAACACGCTGACCAAGATCGCGGCCAACGAGGCCGGGATCAACCAGCTCGACGACCTGCTCGCGGGTCCGTCGGCGATCGCGTTCGTCAAGGGCGACGTGGTCGAGGCTGCCAAGAGTCTGCGTGACTTCGCCAAGGCCAATCCCCTCCTGGTCATCAAGGGCGGTGTCGTCGACGGCAAGTCGATGACGCCGGACGAGATCAGCAAGCTTGCCGACCTTGAGTCGCGTGAGGTTCTCCTCGCGAAGCTGGCCGGCGCTCTGAAGGCCAAGCAGGGCCACGCGGCCGCTGTCTTCAACGCGCTGCCCACCAACATGGCTCAGCTGGCCGAGGCTCTGCGTGCGAAGCGCGCGGAGGCGGGCGAGTAGGTCCGCGCAGGCGGCCCGGGGGATTAGCGCACACGAACCGCGGTCCCAGTTCTTAAGTTTTTAGATCCATACGGAGGAAACCATGGCGAAGCTCACCACCGACGAGCTGCTCGACGCTTTCAAGGAGATGACCCTCCTTGAGCTGTCCGACTTCGTGAAGCTCTTCGAGGAGACCTTCGACGTCAAGGCTGCCGCCCCGGTCGCCGTCGCGGCCGCCCCGGCCGCCGGTGGCGCCGCCGGTGCCGCCGAGGAGGCCGAGGAGCAGGACGAGTTCGACGTCATCCTCGAGGCCGCCGGCGACAAGAAGATCCAGGTCATCAAGGAGATCCGCGCCCTGACCAGCCTGGGTCTGAAGGAGGCCAAGGACCTCGTGGACGGCGCTCCCAAGCCCGTCTTCGACGGCAAGGTCAACAAGGAGCAGGCTGAGAAGGCCAAGGCCGCCCTTGAGGGCGCCGGCGCCACCGTGACCGTCAAGTAAGACCGTCGCGTACGAAGTATCACCGCGAAAAGAGCGGGTCCACCAGGTGCCGGTGGCCCGCTCTTTTCGTGTCTCCGGGGTCTTCTCCGGCCCTTCCCGGGAGCTTCCCGCCCTCCGCTCCCCGGCCCCTCCCAGGGCGCTTCCCGCCTTCCGGTCCCCGGCCCTTTCCCGCTCTTCTCCCGCGCCTCTCGCCTTCCGCTCCCAGGCTCCTCCCCGCTCCCGTGCTCTTCCGCGTCCTCTCGGTGGGGAAAGGCCGATGGCTCCGGCCGCCGGCGGGTTATGATCCGCCCGATGGGGCTCACCGGCCCGGTGGCCCGCGCCGTACGGCCGCCGGCTCGCGTCACGCGGTCCGGGATGGGAGGTGGGTTCCGATGAACGCCTCCCGGCGTCGCCTCCCGGGGCCCGCCGGCCTCGCACCGGGTCTGCTGGTCCTGGTGCTGCTCGGGGCGGCTCTGTGGGCGGGCGTGGGCCTGCGGGAGGCCCGGGCGGCGGCCGACGACCGCGAGGCGGTGCTCAGGGCGGCGAGGGAGCACGCCGTGACCCTGATGTCGGTCGGGTACCAGAACGTCGACGCCGACATGCGGCGCGTCCTCGACACCTCGACCGGGCAGGCACGGGCGGAGTACGCCCGTGACGCCGCCTCCCTGCGGGAGGCCACGGTCAGGGACAGGCTCCTGTGGACCGGGGCGCTGCGCGCCTCCGGGATCGTCTCGCTGACGGGGGACACGGCCGTGGCGCTCGTGGTCGGCGACGCGGTGGTCCGGGGGGACGGGAGCGAGAGCGCCCCCCGGGAGCAGTTCCGCCGGTGGCGGATGCAGCTGGTCAGGACTTCCGGGGGCTGGCTCGTGTCGAAGGTGGAGCAGGTCGCGTGAGGGGCGGATCCCGGACGGTCGCCGCGGCGCTGGGCGCCGTCGCGCTCGTGCTCGCGGTGGTGACCTGGGTCCTGTACGGCGAGCTGAGCCGGCTGCGCCAGGAGGAGGCCGACGGCCGCGAGGCGCTCGCGGCGGCCCGCCTGGTCGCCCCCGACATGCTCTCGTACGACTACCGCACGATCGAGCAGGACTTCACGCGGGCGGCGGGGTACACCACCGGCGGCCTCACCGAGCACTACCGCCAGCTCGCCAAGTCGCTGGCCCCGCAGGTCAGGCAGGAGCGCACGGTCCAGCAGGTGACGGTGGCGGGCGCGGCGGTGGAGTCGGTGCGGGCCGGCCGGGTCGACGTGCTGCTGTTCACGAACGTCGGCACGGTCAGGACCCCGCCCGGCGAGAGCGAGCCCCGGCGGCAGGTCGTCCAGAACCGTGCCCGGTTCGGCATGGTGAAGCAGGGTTCGCGCTGGCTGGTGGCGGAGCTGTCCACCCTGCTCGGCGCCCCTCCTCCCGCCTGACCGGCGTGGCGCGCCGGTCAATTATCGGCAAAATTCATGTTTGAGTTCGGTGCCGACCGGGGTAGATGAGCCACGGTAGTGTCGATCGTCAGCCCGTCATGGGCTAGCGTTCGAGCCGTCGTGCGACTGAGCGTTAGCCTCGGCGGGTCGTCGGGTATCGTCCTGGGGCCGATGGTGACGCGCGGTTCGCGGCGGGGAGAACTCCCGACGTCTCGGCCGTTCCTCGGCTGAAATGTCAGCTCGCGGGCTTGACGTTTCGGCGCTGACGAGCGATGCTGCGACCAACGTGGAGCATGCAGCGAGAGTGGACTGGACAGGTGTATGCCGTTCGGCTACACTGCCCCTTTGCGCTGCCCTTTGACGACCCGCTTCTTTTGGTGCTCCGATGCATGGTCGTCTGGCGTGCGTGTAGTCAGTCCGCCGCGAGCCCTCGGAAGGACATCTGTTGGCAGCCTCGCGCAACGCCTCCGCCGTACCCGCTGGTCCCCGTCGTGTGTCGTTCGCACGCATCCAGGAACCCCTTGAGGTTCCCGACCTTCTCGCTCT
>NZ_BMQJ01000008.1:235745-348209 GCF_014648055.1 Streptosporangium pseudovulgare | reverse complement strand
CCAACTACGTGCTGGCCCGGCTGCTGATCGAGAAGGTCACCGGCCGCCCGGTCGCCGAGGAGATGCGGCGCCTCATCCTGGAGCCGCTCGGCCTGACGGGCACCGTCCAGCCGGCCACCGAGCAGGACATCCCCGCCCCGCACGCGCACGCCTACTACCGCTACGAGGAGGACGGCGAGCAGAAGACGGTCGACGTCACCCGGCACAACCCCTCCTGGATCTCCAGTGGCGGCGACATGATCTCCACCACTCGGGACCTGCAGACGTTCATCACCGCACTGGTGGGCGGCAGGCTGCTGCCGGCCGAGCTGCTGGCCGAGATGTGCACGCCGGAGTCCAAGGCCGGCTACGGCCTGGGCGTGTTCGTGCAGCCGACGCCGGGCGGCGGCACCGTCATCACCCACAACGGCGGCATGGCCGGCCACGCGGCGCTGATGTACAGCACGCCCGACGGCCGCACGACCCTGACCGCCGCGCTGAACTACGTCGACGACGCCGCCATGTCCATGGCGGCGGCGTTCCAGCAGGCGACGCAGCGGCTCGTCGCCGAGGTGTTCGGCCGCGGCCAGGCCGGACCGGCCGACGCGGCCGACCCGGCCCGGTAGAGGGGGCCGAGTCCCGCGGACTCGCCTCACGGGCCCGCCCGCGGGCCTCCGGCGGATCCCGTCCCGAGCCGTCAGCGGATTCCGTCCGCGAGCCGTCGGCGGGTCCCGTCCGGCTCCTCACCGGTGCCGCGCGACCACCTCAAGGGTCTGGTGGGCGATCTCCAGCTCCTCGTCCGTGGGGATCACCGCCACCCGCACCGGGGAATCGTCGGCCGAGATGGTCCGCTCCCCGCGCGCGTTGCGGCCCGGGTCGAGCACGATGCCCAGCCGCTCCAGCCCGGTCAGGGCCCGTTCCCGGACCGGCGCGGAGTTCTCCCCCACTCCGCCGGTGAAGGCGATCACGTCCACCGAGCCGAGCACCGCGTAGTAGGCGCCGACGTACTTGCGCAGCCGGTGGCAGTAGACCGACATGGCCAGCTCGGCGGCCGGGTCACCGGCGGCCAGCCGCTCCTGCACCGCGCGCATGTCGTTGTCACCGCACAGGCCCAGCAGGCCGGAGCGCCGGTTGAGCAGCGTGTCGATCTCCTCCGGGGACATGCCCGCGGTCCGGGCGAGGTAGAGGAGCGCCCCCGGGTCCACGTCACCGCTCCGGGTGCCCATGACCAGGCCCTCCAGCGGGGTCATGCCCATCGAGGTGTCCACGCAGCGCCCGCCGGACACCGCCGAGGCGCTGGCCCCGTTGCCCAGGTGCAGCACGATCACGCCGGCCGACGGCGTCCCGGCCAGGCGGGCGGCCTCGCGCGAGACGTAGGCGTGCGAGGTGCCGTGGAAGCCGTAGCGGCGGATCTTCCACCGCTCGGCCAGCTCCCGGTCGATCGCGTAGGCCGCGGCGGCCGGGGGGATCGTGGCGTGGAAGGCGGTGTCGAAGACCGCCACCTGCGGCAGGTCGGGCCGGAGCCGCCGCACGGCCTCGATGCCGGCGAGGCCGGCCGGGTTGTGCAGCGGGGCGAGCGGGATCAGCTCCTCGATCTTCCCGACCACCTCGTCGGTGATCAGGGTGGGTTCGGTGAAGGTGACGCCGCCGTGCACCACCCGGTGCCCGACCGCGGTCAGCTCGGGCGAGTCGATCCCCAGGCCCCGCCCGGCCAGCTCGGCGCCGATCAGCTTCAGCGCCGCCTCGTGGTCGGGCACCGGGGAGCCGGGCTCGCCGATCCGCTCCACCGTCCCGGACGCCAGCCGCTCGTCGCCCTCCAGCAGCCGGTACTTCACCGAGGAGGACCCGCTGTTGACCACCAGTACGCGCCCCACCGCTCCCTCTTCCCTCGCTGCTCCGCCCGCCGTCCCCGGCTCCTGCCGGAAGCCCCCGGAAGCCTCCGGGAGCCGCCCGCCGGGTTCTCCCGCGCCGCCGTGCGGCCCGGTGCTCACCTGCCCGCCGTACGGCCCGCCACGCCCTGTCCGGCGCCTTCCCGGGCCTGTCCGGCGCCCTCCTGGGCCTGGATGGCGGTGATGGCGACCGTGCTGACGATGTCGGCGACCAGCGCGCCCCGCGACAGGTCGTTCACCGGCTTGCGCAGCCCCTGCAGGACCGGCCCGATCGCCACGGCCCCGGCGGAGCGCTGCACCGCCTTGTAGGTGTTGTTGCCGGTGTTGAGGTCGGGGAAGATCAGTACGGTGGCCTGCCCGGCGACCTCGGAGCCCGGCAGCTTGGCCGCGGCGACCCGGGGGTCCACGGCCGCGTCGTACTGGATCGGCCCCTCCACCAGCAGGTCCGGCGCCCGCGAGGCCACCAGGGCGGTGGCCTCGCGGACCTTGTCCACGTCGGCGCCCCGGCCGGAGGCGCCGGTGGAGTACGACAGCATCGCCACCCGCGGCTCGACGCCGAACCGCCTCGCCGTACGGGCCGAGGAGATCGCGATGTCGGCGAGCTGTCCGGCGTCCGGGTCGGGGTTGATCGCGCAGTCGCCGTAGACGAGCACCCGGTCGGCCAGGCACATGAAGAACACCGACGAGACGATCGAGGTGCCGGGGACCGTCCTGATGATCTGGAAGGCGGGCAGGATCGTGGCCGCGGTGGTGTGCGCGGCGCCGGAGACCATGCCGTCCACCATGCCGCGGTGCAGCATCATCGTGCCGAAGAAGTTGACGTCGCCGACCACGTCGCGGGCCCGCTCCAGGGTCATCCCCTTGTGCGCCCGCAGCGCCGCGTACTCCTCGGCGAACGGCTCGCGCAGCGGGGAGGTCAGCGGGTCGACGACGGTCACGCCGGACAGGTCGAGGCCGAGGGCGCCGATGCGCCTGCGGACCGCCTCCTCCCGCCCCAGCAGGGTGATGTCCACGATGCCGCGGCGCAGCAGGACGTCGGCGGCCTGCAGGACGCGGTCCTCCTCCCCCTCCGGGAGCACGATGTGCCGCCGGTCGGCGCGGGCCCGCTCCAGCAGGGTGTGCTCGAACATCATCGGCGTGATCCGTTCGGAGCGGGCCAGCTCGATCCGGTCGGCCAGGTCGGCGGTGTCCACGTGGGCCTCGAAGTGGCCGAGCGCCGTGTCGATCTTGCGGGGGTTGTCGGCGGTGAGCCGGCCCTCCAGCCCGGCCAGCACGGTCGCGACGGTGAAGCTGTCCGCGGCGGCCGACAGCACCGGCAGCCCCGGCGCGAGGCCGGCGGTGAGGGCCTTGACCGCCTCGGTCGGCTTCTCCCCCAGGGTCAGCACCACGCCGGACGGTCTGGCCGTGCCCGCCGCCTCCGCCGCGGCCGAGGCGAGCAGCAGGTCGGCGCGGTCGCCCGGGGTGATCGTCAGCGCTCCGTCGGCCAGGTGTTCCAGGAACAGCGGGAGCATGGCGCCGCCGAAGACGAACCCGAACACGTCGCGGCGCAGCCCGTCTTCGTCGCCCTGGACGTGCTCGGCGTCCACGGCCCGCATCACCTGTCCGACGGTCGGGGCCGACAGCGACGGGTGCTCGGGGATGGCGTAGCAGGGCACCGGCAGGCCGGGTCGTACGGTCACCCCCTCGGGCACCCGGTTGGCGACCACCGCGAGCACCGTGCCGCCCAGTTCGGAGAAGACCTGGTGGGCGGTGCGCATCTCCATCTCGGCCTCGTCGGCGCGGTCGCCGTGCGCGCCCACCACCACGATCACCGGCGCGCCGAACTCCGCGGCCAGGCGCGCGTTGAACGCCGTCGCGGGCGGCAGGACCTCGGTGTCGAACGAGGCGCCCAGCACCAGCAGCGCGTCGCACTCCGGCTCCAGCGTGTGGAAGTGGCCGACCAGCCGGCTGACGAGCTCCTCGGCGCCGTGCCGGGCGTAGACCTCGGCGGCGGCCGCGGCCGTCATCCCGACCGCCGAGACCGCGGGTCGGTAGCGGGCGGTGAGCAGTTCGAGGGTGCGGTCCTCCCCGTCCCGGGAGATCGGCCGGAACACCCCGGCCCGGCCCACCCGGCGGGTCAGCAGCTCCATCAGGCCGAGCTCGACGATCTGCCTGCCGTCTCCGCGGCCGAGACCGGCCACGTAGATGCTCCGCATGGGCGCCCGCTCCTCCCTTCGGCACAGTGCCTCGCGACGCCTCGCAAGACTCGTAAGAGGAGTAAACACCCTCGGTGATCAGGTGCTGGCGCTGACCCATGCGCCGATCCGGCGGATCAGCCCCGGTGTGGCCGCCGTCTCGGCGTGGCCGAACCCGGGTTCGAGCCACAGCTCCCTGGGGTCGCGGGCGGCGCCGTAGAGCTGCAGGGCGTGCTCGACGGGGAAGAAGGAGTCGGAGTCACCGTGCACGACCAGCAGCGGCGTCGGGGTGACCGTCGCGGCGGCCTCGTAGGGCGCCAGCGGCACCGGGTCCCAGCCTCCCTTGCGGATCCGGGTGCCCCGGCCCACCCGCGCGGCCCAGCGGCCCAGCCGCCGCTCGATCGCCCAGTGCACCTGCCGCATCGGCTTGGTGCCGCGGTAGTACCACCGGGCCGGGGAGCTGACCGAGACGACGGCGTCGACCCGCCCGCGCCCGTCGCCGAGCGCGGCGTTCACGAGCTTCGGGCCCGGCCCGCCCCGGCCGGGGAGCGGCGCGTCGCCGTCCAGGCTCACCGGCCCGTCCATGACCGGGCTCAGCACCGCGGCGGCGTCCAGGCCGCCGCCGGCGCCGCCCAGCAGCCCGTTCCCGGCGGGGCCCACCATGGCGCCGTCGGAGCGCGTCGCACCGCGCAGCCCCGCGTGCCGCACGACCACGGCACCGCCCATGGAGAACCCGACGGTGGCCACGCGGGTGTATCCGATCATCCTCGCGTGCCGTACGGCGGCCTCCAGGTCGAGGACCTCCAGGTCGCCGACCGTCGACAGGCCCCCGGAACGGCCGTGCCCGCGGAAGTCGAAGGACACGACGCCGCCGAACTCGCTGAGCACGTGGGTGATCCGCCGGGTGGTGAGCTCCCTGAGCGAGCCGGTGAACCCGTGCGCCACGACGATTCCCAGGTCCGCCGCGCCGCGCGAGGGCGTGTGCGCGGCGTCGATCCGGACGTCGTCCTCGGTCATGAACATCGCGGCGAAGGATGGCGCGAAAGACATGTTTCGAGCTTAGAACCTGAGGTCAGAACTCCTTCCCGCGGCCGAGGCCCCACGGCGCGCGGGGCACGGAAGGCCCTGCGGCGCCGGGGGTCCCGGCCCCGGGGATCGCCGGGAGGCCGGCGCGGGCACCGGCTCCGGGACCGAGCCCTGGGGATTTCCGGCTCCCGGACGGCGCCATGGCGATTTCCGGCCTCAGGTCAGCCCTCGGGGGTTTCCCGCCTCGGATCAGCCCCTGGGGATGACGAGCTCCGTCGATCGTCCGTACGCCGACACGGTGACCCGCGGCCAGCGGCTCCCGGCGGGCCGCGCGACCGCCCACGGCGGCACCGCGGCGACGGTGATGCCGTACTCCTCGATGAGCGCCCGGCACTCGCCCGGTGTGGCGCCCGGGGCCGCGACGACGTGCGCCCCGCCCATCAGCGCCAGGTCGAACAGGACGGCCTGGGCGCGCGGCTCGGTGGTGGCGACGAGCACGCGGTCACGCTCCCTGAGCATCGCCTCCGGGGCCAGCCGCCGCAGCTCCGCCACCACCCCGGCGTGGCTGATCACCCGGTTGCCGTCGAAGGTCAACGCGGGCGCCTCCGCGCCGCCGCGCGACCGGACGGCCGCGCCGCGCCGGGGCGGAACGCCCGGCCCGCGGCTCGGCGGCGCGCTCGGCCCCCGCTGGGGCGGAACGCTCGGCCCGCGCCGCGGCTGGGCGCCGGGGTCGCGCTGCGGCGGGATCACGGGTCCGCGACGCGGCGGGGCGCCCGGGCCGTCGGGCCGGGGGGACGCCACCTCCTCCAGGGTGAGGATCTGCCGGACGCGGGAGTCGCCGGCGACCCTCATCGACCGCTCGGCCTGCGCCCGGTCGGTGATCATCATCCGCGCGCGGCTCGCCGCCAGGCACTCGTAGAAGACATCGCGGTCCAGGTCGGCCGCGAGCGGCACCACCAGCGCCCCGGCCGCCGCGGCGGCGTGCACGGCGAGGGGGAAGCCGGGCCCCGGGGGGAGGCGGACGACCACCCGGTCCCCGGGCGCGACGCCGCGGTCGCGCAGCTCCGCCGTCGCCGGGCCGATCCGCTCGGCGAGCGCGGCGTAGGAGAGGACGTCGCCGGTGGCGGCGTCGGTGACCGCGGGCCGCTCCCCGCGGTGCCCGGCGGCGCTCAGCACCACATCGGTCCAGGTCGGCATAAGATCACGATAGAAACTCAGGTCCTCCCGCGCATGGTCAGGAATATGCAGACGGCTGACCATTTCCCCGGCGCCCGCCTTTTCTCCCCGGCGGCCTCCCCGAGGTCCGTGACGTGTCCGGCCGGGAATCCCCGCCGGTGAGAGCGGCCTTCCGGCCACCGGGCCGGATCCCTCCGCCCGCGGAGCGTCGCGGTGAGCGTGAGAGGGATCGGCGGCATCACCTAAAATAGGTAGGCCGCACGTTCGGCGGCCAGCCTCCACGATCAAAGAGTGAGACTCCACCATGCCTCTGAACAGCCGCGACGACCTGCGGAACATCGCGATCATCGCGCACGTCGACCACGGCAAGACCACTCTCGTGGATGCCATGCTCTGGCAGTCCGGAGCCTTCCGGGCCAACCAGGACGTCGACGACCGCGTCATGGACTCCAACGACCTCGAACGCGAGAAGGGCATCACCATTCTCGCGAAGAACACCGCCGTACGGCACGGCGGCATGACCCTCAACATCATCGACACCCCCGGCCACGCCGATTTCGGCGGCGAGGTCGAGCGCGGCCTGTCGATGGTGGACGGCGTCGTGCTGCTGGTCGACGCCTCCGAGGGCCCGCTGCCGCAGACCAGGTTCGTGCTGCGCAAGGCGTTCGCCGCGAAGATGCCGGTCATCCTGTGCATCAACAAGGTCGACCGCCCCGACGCCCGCATCAAGGAGGTCGTGGACGAGGTCTACGAGCTCTTCATGGACCTCGACGCCACCGAGGATCAGATCGACTTCCCGATCGTCTACGCCTCGGCCAAGGCCGGCCGCGCCTCGCTGAACCGTCCCGAGGACGGCGGCCTGCCCGACTCCGAGGACCTGGAGCCGCTGTTCGAGGTCATCAAGGAGACGATCCCGGCCCCGACCTACGACCCCGACGCCCCGCTGCAGGCGCACGTCACCAACCTCGACGCCTCGTCCTACCTCGGCCGGATCGCGCTGTGCCGGGTCCACCAGGGCGTCATCAAGAAGGGCCAGCAGGTCGCCTGGTGCCGCACCGACGGCAGCATCCAGCGGGTGAAGATCACCGAGCTGCTGATGACCGAGGCGCTGGAGCGCAGGCCCGCCGAGGAGGCCGGGCCCGGCGACATCATCGCGATCGCCGGCATCCCGGACATCATGATCGGCGAGACCCTGGCCGACCCCGACGACCCGCGTCCGCTGCCGCTGATCACGGTGGACGAGCCCGCGATCTCGATGGTCATCGGCACCAACACCTCGCCGCTGGTCGGCAAGGTCAAGGGGTCCAAGGTCACCGCCCGCATGGTCAAGGACCGCCTGGACAAGGAGCTGGTCGGCAACGTGTCGCTGCGCGTCCTGCCGACCGAGCGCCCGGACGCCTGGGAGGTGCAGGGCCGCGGCGAGCTGGCGCTGGCCATCCTCGTCGAGCAGATGCGCCGCGAGGGCTACGAGCTGACCGTCGGCAAGCCGCAGGTGGTCACCAAGACCATCGACGGCAAGGTGCACGAGCCGGTCGAGCGCCTGACCGTCGACTGCCCGGAGGACTACCTCGGGGCCGTCACCCAGCTCCTGGCCGTCCGCAAGGGCCGCATGGAGCACATGACCAACCACGGCACCGGCTGGATCCGGATGGAGTTCGTGGTCCCGGCCCGCGGCCTGATCGGCTTCCGGACCGAGTTCCTGACCGAGACCCGGGGCACCGGCCTGGTGCACCACGTCTTCGAGGCGTACGAGCCGTGGTTCGGCGAGCTGCGCACCCGCAACAACGGCTCGCTGGTCGCCGACCGCTCCGGCCCGGTGACCGCGTTCGCCATGCTGAACCTGCAGGAGCGCGGCGTGCTGTTCGTGTCGCCGGGCACCGAGGTCTACGAGGGCATGATCATCGGTGAGAACTCGCGCTCCGACGACATGGACGTGAACATCACCAAGGAGAAGAAGCTCACCAACATGCGCTCCTCCACCGCGGACGAGACCGAGAAGGTCATCCCGCCGCGGCAGCTCTCCCTGGAGCAGGCGCTGGAGTTCATCCGCGAGGACGAGTGCGTGGAGATCACCCCCGAGGCGGTGCGCATCCGCAAGGTCGTCCTGGACGCCGCCACCCGGGGCCGTTCCGCCGCCCGCGCCAAGCGCAACGGCTGATCCCCCGCGACCCTCACGGCCCCCACGGCCCCCACGGCCTTCAGGGCCCTCACGGCCCGCGCCGGGCTCGGCAACCGGCTCCGCCGCCCCGTCCCCTCCGGGCGGGGCGGCGTGTCTTCTCCGCCCGGACCCGCCCGGACCGGCACGGACCGGCACGGGTCCCCTCGCCCCGTCCCCGGGCGGGGCGCGGTCCTTTCCCCTCCCTTTCCCGACGGCGTGATTGTCACCTGATCTTCGAGGTAGGAGACTCGCAGGGCGCTCCCCGCACGACGGGGAGCGGACGAATTCGGGGGAGATCATGCTTCGTGAAGTCCATTTGACGCTGGCCCTCGCGCTCGGGGCGGGCGCGGCGACCGCGGGCGCCGCCGCTCCCGTGCCCGGCCCGTCGGGCACCGCGCCGCCGGCGCGCCCGTCCGGACCGGCCGGCGAGCCGTCGTCGGGCCCGTTCGGCGGCCAGGTCGGCGCCACCATCAAGGACACCGACGGCCGGGCGGTCGGCATGCTGCGCATCGCGGGGGCCGACTCCGACAAGCCCAGGGTCATGGTCGTCGTCAGGGACATGACCCCGGGGCAGCACGGCTTCCACATCCACGCCAAGGGCGTCTGCGACCCCAAGTCGACCGATCCGGCGACGGGCAGCCCGTTCTTCAGCGCGGGACCGCACTTCGACCTGGACTCCGAGGCCCACCCGTACCACTCCGGCGACCTGCCCGACCTCATGGTCGGTAAGGACGGCACCGGCCGGGCCGTCCTGGTGACGGACCGCTTCCGGGTGCAGCAGCTCTTCGACGCCGACGGCAGCTCCGTCGTCGTCCACGCCCTGTCCGACAACCACGCCAACATCCCCGACCGCTACCACAGCGGGCAGGGCCAGGGCGGGCCCGACGCCGAGACGCTCAAGGCCGGCGACTCCGGCAGGCGCGTCGCCTGCGGCGTGATCGAGCGCTAGCGAAGCGACCGTCCGCCCGCGTGGTCCGGGGAACGGCGAAGCGGCCGGACGCCGGTCCGCGGTCAGGCGCCGGCGCGGCGGCCGTCCGCCCGTTCCGGTGGCGACGCGGGCGGGCGGTCATCGGTCGCGTTCCCGCTCGCTGTAGCCCACGCCGGGGCGGAGCGGCTTGCCGTACAGCTCCGAGACCGTGACGAACACGAAGCCCCGGCGGGTGAGCTCCTTCAGGATCCGGGGGGCGGCGTCCACCGTGGTGCGGTGGATGTCGTGCATGAGCACGATGGACCCGGGCTTGATCGCGGTCGCGCGCCGCGCGACGACCGGGGTGACGCGGTCACGCCAGTCCAGGGTGTCCACGCTCCACAGGATCTGGGCCAGCCCCATGCGCCGGGCCACGGCCGCGACCCTGCCGTCGGTGGCCCCGTACGGCGGGCGCATGAGGGTCGCCCGGACGCCGGTCCTGCGCTCGATGACGTTCTGGGTGCGGGTCAGCTCGGCCCGGACCGCGCTCTCGGACAGGGCGGTGAGCTGCGGGTGGCTCCAGGTGTGGTTGCCCAGCTCGTGCCCGTCGCGCACCATGCGGCGCAGCGCGCCGTCGGCGTTGGCCAGGACCATCTTCCCGACGAGGAAGAAGGTGGCCCTGGCGTGGTGCCGGGCGAGGATGTCGAGCAGCCTCGCGGTGTCGTGCCCGGGGCCGTCGTCGTAGGTCAGTGCCACGCACTTGGCCTTCCCGCAGTCGATCTTCTGCTTCGGGGGCGGGAGGGGATAGCCGCGCCTGGGCCAGCCCGGCTGGATCCCGGCGAGCTTCAGGGCGAGTTCGGCGGGGTCGACCGGCCGGCGACTGGGGGCCGCGGACGGGGTGGGCGCGGGCGCGGGTCCCCGGGTCTGCGCGCGATGGGCGGGGGCGGCGCACGCCCCGACCGACAGGAGAAGCGCCACCGGGACGATCCACCGCCGCATGCCCGCCGCCCTCCGAAAATCGCCGCGGGGCGAGAGGTGATCCTGGACCGCGTCTCCCCGCACGATCTCGGCCAGTTCCTCCCACCAGGATGGGACATCGACCGGCAATTCAATGTATCGACGCGCCCTTCGGGCGCATGTCAGCGACAGGTGTACCCGGCCGGCGGCGGCGCCCCACCTGTCCTCCCGGCCACGGACGCCTACTGGCCGGGCGTTCCCCGGGCCGCGGGCGCCTACCGGCCGGGCCTCCCCCGGGCCACGGCCGTCCGCCGGCCGGGCCTTCCGGGGTACGGCCGAGGACGCCTACTGGTCGGGCGTCCCCCGTGGCTCGGTCACGACCATCACGAATCGCAGCGGAGTGTCGCCGAGGTTGGCGTACCGGTGCGGCCGGTCGGCGCTGAACAGGACGGCCCCGTCGGTCGGGACGAGGTGGCTCCTGCCGTGGACCGACAGGGAGAGCTCCCCCTCCAGCACGCTCAGCATCTCGCGGGTGCCCGGCGGGTGGGCGTCGCCGTCGTGGTGCTCGCCCGGGGCCAGACGCCAGTCCCACAGCTCCAGGATCGCGGGGGCGTCGCTGCCGACCAGCAGCCGGGCGGAGCTCCCCTCGCCGTGCGGGAAGGTGACGACGTCGGCGGGGGCGACGACCCGGACGACCGGCGTGTCCGCGACCTCGACCATCCGGGCGACCGTCACGCCGAGCGCGTCGGCGATGCGGGTCAGGGTGTTGATGCTCGGGTTGGTCCGCCCCTGCTCGACCTGGACGAGCATGCCCCGGCTGACGCCCGAGCGCGCGGCGAGCTCGTCGAGCGTCATGTGCCGGTGGGCCCGCTGGGCACGGACGTTGTTGGCGATGGCGCCGGTGATGGTCTCAGGATCCATCGGTTCATTGTAGTGAACATTATTTACAGCACAATGCACCTTATCTGGTGTACAAATGGTGCAACCTATTGCACCAGGGGGAGACATGTCGGCGATGGTCCTGGCGACGGCCTGCGCGGTGGTGTACGGCACCGCGGACTTCTTCGGCGGCCTGGCGACCCGGCGATCGAAGGTCGTCATGGCGGTGGTCGTGCTGTCGCAGTCAGCGGGCCTGGTGACGGTCGGCGTCCTGCTGCCGTTCCTGCCGGGCCGCCCGTCGGCGGAGGCGCTGGGCTGGGGCATGGCGGCGGGCCTGTCGGGCACCGTCGGGCTGGTGCTGTTCTACCGCGCGCTCGCCACCGGGACGATGTCCGTGGTGGCGCCGATCACCGCGGTCACCTCGGCGGCGCTGCCGGTGATCTTCGGGGTGGCCACCGGAGACCGCCCGGAGCCGGTGGCGCTGGGCGGCGTGGCGCTGGCGCTGGTCGCGGTGGTACTGGTGAGCCGCGAGTCCCCCGCGGCGGAGTCCGGCCCGCGGCGCACCCCGGTCCTGGCCGCGCTCGTCGCCGGGGCGGGCTTCGGCGGCTTCTTCGTGCTGCTGGCCCAGACCCCTGACGACGGCGGTCTGTGGCCGCTGGCCGGGGCCAGGACGGTGTCGATCACCATGATCGTTCTGCTGGCCGCGGTCACCGGCCGGACGTTGCGCCCGGGGCGCGGGGCATCGCGCATCGTGATCACGGCGGGAGTGCTGGACATGACGGCCAACGTGCTGTTCCTGCTCGCCCAGCAGCGCGGGATGCTGAGCCTCGTCGCCGTCCTGGTGTCGCTCTACCCGGTGAGCACGCTGCTGCTGGCCCGCCAGGTGCTGGGTGAGCGGCTGAACGCGGTGCAGGGCGCCGGAGTCGGCGTCGCCCTGGTCGCGGTCACGCTGATCGCCGCGTCGCCGTCGCCCTGAGTCTCCGTTCCCCCGGCGGAGCGGGCGACGAGGCCGGGAGAGGGCAGGCGCGGCGCCGTATCGGCGGACCGGGCGGCGCCGCGCAGGGAGAGGGTCAGGCGGCGCGACGCTGCTCGGGCAGCCGGACCGCGCCCTCCTCGCGGGCGTAGTCGGCCAGCATGGTCCGCAGCTGGCGGCGTCCGCGGTGCAGGCGGGACATGACCGTGCCGATGGGGGTGCCCATCCGGTCGGCGATCTCCTTGTAGGCGAAGCCCTCGACGTCGGCGAGGTAGACCGCCACGCGGAACTCCTCGGGCAGGGCGCGCAGAGCGTTCATCACCGCGGTGTCGGGCAGCTGCTCCAGCGCCTCGGTCTCGGCGGACTTCAGTCCGGAGGACATGTGGGACTCGGCGGCGGCGAGCTGCCAGTCCTCGATCTCCTCGGTGGCCGAGAGCTTGGGCGAGCGCTGCTTCTTGCGGTACTCGTTGATGAAGTTGTTGGTGAGGATGCGGTGCAGCCACGCCTTGAGGTTGGTGCCCTCGCGGAACTGGTGGTAGGAGCTGAACGCCTTGGCCACGGTCTCCTGGACCAGGTCCTCGGCGTCCGCCGAGTTGCGGGTGAGACGCATCGCGGACGCGTAGAGCTGGTTGGTCACCGGCACGACATCTCGCTCGAACCAGTCGTTGCGCTGCTCTTCGGTCATCGTGATCACGCGATCCCCCTCGGGCCTTCCCCCAGTAACATCCGGCACATCGTGCGATGCCCCTTCCCCTGACGGGCCATCGCATGCTCGCAGGCATCCCGTAAAGGTGCCGTTAAGAGTCCTAGCTGGTCAGGGGGTTGGATTCTGGCTGCATCGGTGGCGGACGGACACACGCCCCACAGCCGGACAAGTATCGTTATCGTAACATCTTTCCCTTGGAATAGTCGTAAAGTGTGTCCACTCTCACATCATCGCAGCTCACGCTACCTTTGCCCCATGCAATCCCCGATGGACCAGGTGGATCGGCACGATCCCCGTACCCGCTCCTGGGTGGCCGAGGCCATCCGTCGCGTCGAGGCTGACGCGCACCGGAGCTGCGACACCCACCTCCACGTCTTCCCCCTCCCCGCCCACTGGGGAGTGAACCTCTATCTGAAGGACGAGTCCGTCCACCCGACCGGTTCACTCAAGCACCGGCTCGCCCGCTCCCTGTTCCTGTACGGCCTGGCCAACGGATGGATCGGCCCGTCCACCACGGTCGTGGAGGCCTCCAGCGGGTCCACGGCGGTGAGCGAGGCGTACTTCGCCCGGCTCGTCGGCCTGCCGTTCATCGCGGTGATGCCCGCCTCGACCTCGCCGGAGAAGATCGCCCTGATCGAGTTCTACGGCGGCAAGTGCCACCTCGTGGACGACCCCAAGGCGATCTACTCGGAGTCGCGCAGGCTGGCCGCCAAGTCCGGCGGCCACTTCATGGACCAGTTCACCTACGCCGAGCGGGCCACCGACTGGCGCGGCAACAACAACATCGCCGAGAGCATCTTCCAGCAGATGGAGATGGAGCCCCACCCCGAGCCGGCCTGGATCGTGGTCGGCGCAGGCACCGGCGGCACGTCCTCGACGATCGGCCGCTACATCCGCTACCGCCGCCACCTCACCCGCCTGGCCGTGGTCGACCCCGAGGGGTCGGCCTTCTACCCCTCCTGGGAGAGCGGCGACACCGCGGTCACCGCCCCGGGCTCGCGCATCGAGGGCATCGGCCGCCCCCGGGTGGAGCCCTCCTTCATGCCCGAGGTCATCGACCGCATGATCCGCGTGCCGGACGCGCTGTCCATCGCGGCCATGCGCTGGGTCCGGGAGGTCACCGGCCGCGACGTCGGCGGCTCCACCGGCACCAACGTGGCGGCGGCGGTGCGGATCCTGCGCGAGATGCGCGCGGCGGGCGAGCGGGGCAGCGTCGTCACGCTGATCTGCGACGGCGGCGAGCGTTACCGCGGGACGTATGACAACGACGCCTGGCTGGCCGAGCAGGGCCTGGACATCACCCCGCACCTGAGCGACCTGCGGGCCTTCCTGTCGGAGGTGTGAGGCGCCGCCGCCCCGCCGGACGAGCACCCGGCGGGCCGCCCGCGTCCGGGGCCGGTATCGGAGTCGGTCATGGATGCGGGCGAGGGTGGGGCGCGGCGAGTGTTCTCCGCTCAGTGCTCAGTGGTGTGGAGGTAGCCGACGGTGGCGGCGAGCAGGGCCACCCCCCAGAACAGGAACACCGGGTAGGTCGCGGCGAATCCCCAGCTCCCGCCGAGGATCTCTGCGCCGCCGCGCGGCGCGCATGTGCGGGTGATGCCGAACGCCAGGCATTTCGTCATCATCGCGCCGTATTGGCCGACCAGCATGCCCACGGCCGCCGCTGGGACGACGGCCAGACCACGAGGCACCCGACGCCCCCGTACGAAGGGGACCCACCCCGGGACGACCTGCCCCCATCGACTGATCAGCCCCAGCGTGAGCAACCCCCCGATCACCGGCCCGGCGACGAGCAACGCCCAGAACACCGCCGAGCCACCCAGAGCCGCCAGGCCGGCGCGGGAGCCTCCTGCCACACCGAGCGGCAGGCCCAGCCCCCACAGCAGGTGCGGAATCGAGAAGCCCAGTACCGGCAGGCCGGCCGCCGTCCAGGTCACCACTCTGGCCCAGGGCGCGGGACGGACCGTCCCGTCGGCCCGACGCTCGTGTGGCTGTGAGGCGATGCGCGTGCCGAAACGGACGGCCGCCAGAGCCAGCAGCACCCCCAGGGCGGCGAGCAGTGACTGCGAGACGAGCGCCGGGTCGTCCAGCTTGCCGAACACCAGCCGCATGACCAGGTTCCCGGGCGCCACCAGCACGAGTGCGGCCGAGACCGCCCAGCCCGCGGCCAGCAGCGCTGACCGTGCATGTGATCTCATGGCCGCCCACGGTAGGGCGCACCACCTGCCTTGGACCTCCCTCCCATGGGGGAAGAGGCTCCCCGGATGGGGTGATGCGCGGCCGAAAGCGCCGTCCCGGCCGCGGAAGGCTCCCGTGTCGTCGATGATCCGTACGAAGGAGGGGATCGCCGCTGCGGTACGCATGAAGAGACTCCGGAGCGCTCACAGACTTAACCGATCGTCATCAAGCCACCGTATTCGGCCCGGCGGATACGCCGCCGGTTCCGGCGAGCCCGCCGTCCGCTGTGAGGCCACCGTGCGCATCGCCGCGATCAACGGGTGGTGGCGCCCGGCTTCGACACGGGCCCTAGACGAGCGGCCCGGCGAAGACGACGATCGCGTCGATCTTCCCGCTCGGGGTGAGACGCACGGTGTCGACGCCGGACAGCAGCTCCTCCCCGGTGGCACTCTCGTAACGCCACGCGTAGCGGGCCCACTCGTCCGGCGCGTCCACCCCGCTCGTGCGGACCATGCGGCAGGGGCCGGCCCGGTGGCTCTGCACGACCTCGGTGATGAAGTCGTCGACGGCCTCGGCGTGGAGACTGTGGGCACGGTCGTTCATCGTTCCGTCGTACCACGTATCGCGCCGGCCCGGCGCGCTCAGGCGGCCTTCGCCGGATCGACCTCGAAGATCTTCGCCAGGTCGTCGAGCATGGCGTGGGCGCCCTGGATGCCGACGGCGCTCATCCACGTGGTGTCGGAGACGTCGTGCTTGGCGCCCTTCAGCCGGTCCCACAGCGGGTTGGCCTCGAACTTCTTCCTGACCGGCTCGACCGACGGGTCGTCGTAGGCGGCGACGAAGATGTGGTCGGCGTCGAGCTGGGTGATGTTCTCCTGGCTGACGTCCACCATGATGGCGTCCGCGCTGGTCGGCTGGTCCTTCGGCCGCGGGAAGCCGACGTCCTTCAGCACCAGGCCGGAGTAGGAGTTCTCCACGTAGAGGCGGACGGTCGGCTCACCGGCGAAGCGGGCGACCGAGACGGTGGGCATCCCGCCCTCCTTCGCCTTGATCGACTCGCCGATCTTCGCGGCCCGGTCCTGGTAGGCGGTGATCCGCTGCTCGGCCAGGTCCTCCTTGCCCAGGGCCCGGCCCATGAGCCGAAGGTTCTCCTTCCAGATGGCGCCGGTGGTCTCGCTGAACACCGTCGGCGCGATCTTCGACAGCTTGTCGTAGAGCGCCTCGTGGCGGACCTTCGCCGAGACGATCAGGTCGGGCTTGAGTGCGACGATCTTCTCCAGACTGGGCTGCTCCAGCGTGCCGACCGACGTGGCGTTCCCCGCGTGCCCGAGGACCGGGGCGAGGTAGTCGGGCAGCCGTTCCTCGATCGACCGATAGGTGGTGTAGCCGGCGACGTCGGTCTCCAGGGTCAGCACCGCGTCCACGAAGCTCTGGTCGAGTGCCACGACCCGCTTGGGCTGCGCCGGGATCTCGGTCTCGCCCATGGCGTGCTTGACCGTGCGGGGGAACGCCGCGGCGCCGGCCGTACCGCTCGCCTGCGGGTTGGGCGCCTGGGCGTCCGATCCGGGGCCGGCGGCCGTCCCGGTGGACGAACCCGACCCGCAGGCGGCGAGCCCGAGGGCCAGCACGGCCCCCGCGACGCCGGCGGCCAGGGTACGCAACACTCTCATCCGATTTCCTTTGCTGAAGCCACACCTAATTTAGATTAGGCATACCTAACCTGACATACTTGCCTGAAGCCCGGCAACCGACCCGAGAGGAGCGCGGGTGAGCACAGCGGTGACCCCCGTCCGGCCGCCGGCGTCCGGCAGACCCCGGTCGGCCCGCCCGCGCCCGTCCCTCGTCCTGGCCGGGCTGCTCGGCGCCGTGGCCGTGGCGGCCGTGCTGAGCGTCATGGTCGGCGCCCGGCCGGTGCCGCCCGCCGACGTCTGGCACGCGCTGACCGGCCCGACCGGCACCGAGAACGACATCGTCGTCTCCTCGCTGCGCGTCCCCCGGACCGCCCTCGGCCTGCTGGCCGGGGTCGCGCTCGGCGTGGCGGGCGCGCTGATGCAGGGCCACACCCGCAACCCCCTGGCCGACCCCGGGCTGCTCGGCGTCACCCAGGGCGCGGCCTTCGCGATGGTGGCCGCCATCATGGTGTTCGGCGTGACGAGCCTGTACGGCTACATCTGGTTCGGCCTGGCCGGGGCGCTGGTGGCCAGCGTGGGCGTCTTCGCCCTCGGCATGGCCGGCGGCGGCCGGGGCGGTCCCACCCCGGTGACGCTGGCCCTGGCCGGCACCGCGGTCAGCGCCTTCCTCTACGCCCTCACCTCCGCCATGGTCCTGATGGACGAGCAGGCCATGGACGTCTTCCGATTCTGGCAGGCCGGGTCGATCGCGGGCCGCGGCGCCGACGTCGCCTGGCAGGTCCTCCCGTTCGTCGCGGCCGGCCTGGTCCTGGCGCTGGTCAACGCCCCCGGCCTCAACACCCTCGCGCTCGGCGAGGACGTGGCCCGGGCCCTAGGCCAGAACGTCGCGCTGACCCGCACCGTCGGCGTCGCCGCGATCACGCTGCTCAGCGGCGCCGCCGTCGCGGCCTGCGGGGCGCTCGCCTTCCTCGGCCTGATGGTGCCGCACCTGGCGCGTCCCCTGTCGGGACCCGACCACCGGCTGCTGCTGCCGTACTCGGGGCTGATCGGCGCCGCGGCCCTGCTGGGCGCCGACGTGGTGGGCCGGGTCGTGGCCCGCCCCGGCGAGCTGGAGGTCGGCGTCGTGCTCGCCCTGCTGGGCGCGCCGTTCTTCGTCGCGCTGGTCAGGCGCAGGAAGCCGTTGCGCCTGTGACCTCCCCGCCGATCCCCTCGCCCCACCCGGAAGGCGTCCCGCCCGTGACCCCTGTCCCCGTACGGCTCGCGCACGAGCGGCCGCTGCGGCTCGGCCCGGCCTCCTGGCTGCTGCGCCTGCGCTCGGCCGCCGCCGCCCTGGTCCTGCTGGCCGCCGCGGTGCTGCTGATGGCGCTGAACATGCGTCTCGGCGACATCCCGATGAGCGTCGCCGAGGTGTTCCGGGCGGTCACCGGCGACGGGCCGGACCACTTCGTCGTGATGGAGCTGCGGCTCCCCCGCGCGCTGACCGGCGTCCTCGTCGGCGCGGCGCTGGCCCTGGCCGGCGCGATCACCCAGGCCATCGCCCGCAACCCGCTGGCCAGCCCCGACGTCCTCGGCGTCACCACCGGATCCAGCGTCGCCGTGGTCGGGATCATCGTGACCGCCGGCAGCGCCGCGGGCGGCGCGGGCGGCGCCCTGGCGAGCGTGGGCGTCCCCCTGGTGGCCCTGGCCGGCGGGCTGGCCGGGGCGCTGGCCGTCTACCTGCTGGCCTGGCGCGGGGGCCTGGACGGCTACCGCCTCGTCCTGGTCGGCGTCGGCGTCTCGGCGGTGTTCACCAACGTCAAGTACTGGCTGCTGACCGTCGGGGACGTCACCGACAGCGGCCGGGCCATGGTGTGGATCAGCGGCTCGCTGAACGGCCGGGGCTGGGAGCACGTGGTCCCGGTCGCGATCGCGCTGGCCGTACTGGTCCCGGCGGCGCTGGCCGGCACCCGGTCGCTCGGCGCGCTGCGCTTCGGCGACGACACCGTGACCGGGCTGGGCGTGCGGACGAACCTCGCCAGGGGTCTGCTCATCCTGGCCGCCGTGCTGCTCGCGGCGGTGGCCACCGCCGCGGCCGGGCCGATCGCCTTCGTCGCCCTGGCCTCGCCGCAGATCGCGCTGCGCGTGGCCGGGGTCGCCCAGCCGCCGCTGGTCGTCTCGGCGCTGTGCGGGGCCGTCCTGGTCACCGCCGCCGACCTGGCCGCCCGTACGGTGGCCGCCCCCGCCGAGCTCCCGGTGGGCGTGGTCACCGCGGTCCTGGGCGCCCCCTATCTGATCTACCTGCTCGTCCGCGCGCGCCGGGGGGCACGCGCGTGAACGGCGGGAACCGTACGGACGACCGGCCTTCCGGAGCGACGGGCTCCGGAGCGCACCGGAACACGGAGAGGAAGACGACGTGAGGCTGCAGGCGGTCGGCGTGAGGCTCGGCTACGGTGACCGCGTCATCGTCGACGGTCTCGACCTGGGGATCGAGGCCGGCACGGTCACCACGATCATCGGCCCCAACGGGTGCGGCAAGTCCACGCTGCTGCGCGCGCTGGGACGGCTGCTGAAGCCGTCCGGCGGCGAGGTGCTGCTGGACGGCAAGCGCATCGACCGGATGCCGACCAAGGAGGTCGCCCGAATCCTGGGCGTGCTGCCGCAGGCGCCGACGGCCCCCGAGGGGCTGACCGTGGCCGACCTGGTGGCCCGGGGACGGCACCCGCACCAGACCTGGTACCGGCAGTGGTCGTCCGGCGACGAGGCGGCGGTCGGCGAGGCGCTGGCCATGACGGGCCTGGACGGCCTGGGCGAGCGTCCGCTGGACGAGCTGTCGGGCGGGCAGCGGCAGCGGGCGTGGATCTCCATGGCCCTGGCCCAGGGCACCGACCTGCTGCTGCTCGACGAGCCGACGACCTTCCTGGACCTCGCCCACCAGGTCGAGGTCCTGGAGTTGGTCCGCCGGCTGCACGGCGAGCACGGCCGGACCGTGGTGATGGTCCTGCACGACCTCAACCTCGCGGCCCGGTACGCCGACCGGCTGGTCGCCATGCGCGCCGGCCGGGTGATCGCGGCCGGGACGCCGCACGAGGTCCTCACCGAGCCGCTGCTGGCGGAGGTCTTCGACCTGGAGGCCAAGGTCATCGAGGACCCGGTGGCGGGCACGCCCCTGGTCGTCCCGGTCGGCGTCCGGCACTGAGCCCTCTCCGGGCCTCCGTACGGCGCTGAGCCGTCCCGGGCCGGTCCCCGGGCGGAAAGCGGTGCGCGTCCCCGGCGGCCCACGCCGTACGGCGCTCCTCAGGGCAGCCAGTCGCGCCGCGGGTCGTACTCCAGCCACCGGCTGCGGCCCGCCTCCTCCAGGAACGCCCCCACCAGCAGACCGGCCGGTGGGGGCCCGCCGGAGCTCCGCCACAGCAGCGACCAGGCGTACAGCGGGGTCGGGTCCACCAGCGGTATCGTCCGGACGCCGGGGACGTCCGGCAGGGGGCAGTCGGCGGGCAGCAGCGAGAAGCAGCCGGGATCCGCGGCGATGCGGCCGGCGAAGTGGTCGAGCCCGAGATTGGGGCCCTGTTCCCGGCGGGTGACGCCGAAGTGGTCGGCGAAGCGGCCGAGGAAGTCGAGCCGGTCCAGCGGCCCCGGCGTCCACAGCACGCTGGTGCGCAGTTGCGCGGGCCGCAGGGCCGGCTCGGCGGCCAGGGAGTGGTCCGCGCTGACCACCGCGTCGACGGGCTCCAGCCGCACCAGCCGGTGGGTGAGCCCCTCCGGCAGCGGCGGATGGACCCTGCCGAACCCGATGTCGGTCTCCCCGCGCAGCAGCGCCGCCGCCACGAACGGCAGGTCACGGCCGTGCCCCAGTTCGAGTTCCAGTCCCTCGGCGCGCGCCGCGACGCGGGCGAGCGTGCGCATCGGCGCGTAGAGATGGCCCCACACGTCCACCCGCAGCGGCCGGCGCTCGTCGCGTACGGCGGCCACGGCGAGATCCCCGGCGGCGAGCGCCTGCCGGGCGGGCGCGAGGAGGCGCCGCCCGGCCTCGGTGAGCCGTACCCCCTGCCCGCCGCGGTCGAGCAGGCGCATGCCGAGCCGGGCCTCCAGAGCGGCGATCCGCTTGGACAGGGCCTGCTGGGAGATCGACAGCTCCGCCGCCGCCCGGCCGAAGTGCAGTTCCTCCGCGGTGAGCACGAACGCGCGGACCTGTGCCAGGTCGAGATCCACGGCCCACACCATAGGCGACAACCGATGGTTGTCGCCTCCTCCCGCCGGTTGTTGGCCGGGACGCCCCGGCCTCCGGTTCCATGATGGCATGAAGGGACTGATCGCCACCCGGGGCCGCGCCGGCGCCCGCCGCGGCGAGGGCCTCGCCGCTCCGCTCCGTCCGGTGGATCCCGCCGCCGGGAGGTCTCGCACCGCGGAGGAGCCGCGATGAGCGTCGCCGGGTTCGCCGAGGCCAACCTCAGCCGCGCCACCGCCGCCGGCCTCGATCCGCACGAGTACCGCCGCGTCACGGCCGGGCTCGCGTCCCTCGACGACTGGCCGGACGCCTTCGTCCGGGCCGGGCGGCGCCACCTCGACCTGGCCCGGGCGGCGGCGTCCGCGGTCTCGGCCGGCGAGCACCACCGCACGGCCGCCAGGTGGTTCCACTTCGCCGCCCTCGTGCCGCACCCGGACCGCGCGCCGGCCGCCCTGGCGGCCGCCGAGGCCGACGCCGCCATGGGCCGCGCCCTGGAGGTCCTGGAGCCGGAGGCCAGGAGGATCGAGGGCCCCGGCTTCACGGGCCGGCTCCGCGGCCCCGCCGACGCCGTGGCGACCGTCGTGATCGTGCCCGGCATGGACTCCGGCAAGGAGGAGTTCCACGCCGTCGCCGACACGTTCCTGCGCAGGGGCGCGGCGGTGTTCGCCATGGACGGCCCCGGGCAGGGGGCGCTCGCGGCCACCACCGTCGTCCGCCCCGACTACCACCGGGTGGTGGGCGACGTCATCGACGCCCTCGGCGTCGAGGGGATCGGCCTGGTGGGGCTCAGCCTGGGTGGCTACTACGCCGCCGAGAGCGCCGCCCGGGAGCCCCGGGTCAGGGCCGCCGTGACCGTCAGCGGTCCCTTCCGCCTCGACTGGGACGCGCTGCCCGCGTTCGTGCACGACACGCTGACCCAGCGCGCCGGCGGCGCCGGGGCCGCCCGGGACTTCGCCCGTCACGTGGACCTGACGGACCTCGCCCCGCGCATCGCCGTACCGCTGCTGGTGGTGGACGGCGGCCGGGACGTCATCCCGGGCGTGGTCAACGGCGAGCCGCTGGCCCGCCTCGCGCCGCGCGGCGAGTACCTGCTCGTCCCGTACGCCGACCACCTGCTCGGCGAGGCCCACCCCGACTGGCTCCCCGCCGCGGCCGACTGGCTGATGGCGCGGCTGGGGACGTCCGGACGCTGACGAGACGACCAGGGCGACCAGGGCGACCAGGACGGCCAGGACGGCCAGGACGAGCAGGACGAGCAGGATGACCGGGGCCCGACCGGGGCGCCGGCGGCTCCGGCCGGGCCGCCACGCGAGGTCCGCTCCGCGCCGCCGCCACCGGACGGGCGGCGCGGGCCGGGTGGGCGGGTGGAAGAGGCAGGCGCGGTTACCGGATGAGCTGTTGCCCGGCCGGTGACCGGGGCGTATGTTCCTCCCAACATCCGAGTGCTCCTCATGTTCTGGGGGTCCCCCGTGCACTCACGTCTCCGGCGGATGATCGCCGCCGCCTCGGCGTTCGCGATCGTCGCGCTCACCCTCCCCCTCACCTCCCCCGCCCCGGCGTCGGCGGACACCTTCGTCCCCGACGACCACTGCCTCGGCCAGTGCGCGGACATCCTGCCGCCCGGCGAGAACGGCAACGCCACGCTGGTCGAGATCCTCGCCAACCAGGCGGCGGGCACGATGCCCCGGCACGGCGCCGACCAGCTCGGCCCGTACGCGAACCTCGTCTCCGGCTACACCGGACTGACCGACGAGCAGATCTCGGCGTTCTTCAACGACGCCTCCTTCGGCGTACCGGACGGACAGGTGGAGAGCACCGTCAGCCCGCGGTCCGACGTGAAGATCGTCCGTGACCGGGCCACCGGGGTCCCGCACATCACCGGCACGACCCGCGAGGGCACGATGTTCGGCGCCGGGTACGCCGGCGCGCAGGACCGGCTGTGGGTCATGGACCTGATCCGGCACGTCGGCCGGGGCGAGCTGACGCCCTTCGCCGGCGGCGCGCCCGGCAACCGCGCGCTGGAGCAGAGCGTCTGGATCAACTCCCCCTACACCGAGGCGGACCTGCAGGCGCAGCTCACCCGCCTGCGCGACTCCGGCCCCCGGGGCGCACAGCTCTACGCCGACGTGCGGGCCTACATCGACGGCATCAACGCCTACATCGACCACTGCATGGCGGGCCGGAACTGCCCCGGCGAGTACGTCCTCACCGGCCACCTCGACGCGATCACCAACGCGGGCGGCCCCCAGGACTTCACCATGACCGACCTGATCGCGATCTCCGGTGTGGTCGGCGGCCTGTTCGGCGGGGGCGGCGGCGCGGAGATGCAGTCCGCGCTGGTGCGGGTCGCGGCCCGCACCCGGTACGGCGTCGCCGCCGGCGACCGCGCCTGGGAGGCGTTCCGGTCGCGCAACGACCCGGAGACCACCCTCACCCTGCACGCCGGCCAGAGCTTCCCCTCGGGGAACGCGACCGGCGCCACGGGCGTCGTCCTGCCCGACGCCGCCACGACCGCGCCGGTGGACATCACCGAGAACGAGCGGGGGTCGGCCACCGGCCCGGCCCTCACCGCCCGCTCCGGCGAGGCGGACAAGGGCGTGCTCGGCGGGCTGACCGTGGACAACGCCAGGCCCGGCATGTCCAACGCCGTCGTGGTGTCGGCCGCGGAGTCCGCCACCGGCCACCCGGTCGCGGTGTTCGGCCCGCAGACCGGCTACTTCGCCCCGCAGCTGCTCATGCTGGAGGAGCTGTCCGGGCCCGGCATCCGGGCGCGCGGCGCGGCGTTCGCCGGGCTCAACCTGTACGTACTGCTCGGCCGGGGCACCGACTACGCCTGGAGCGCCACCTCCAGCGGTCAGGACATCACCGACACCTACGCCCTGCAGCTCTGCGAGCCCGGCGGCGGGACCCCGACCACGGCGTCGGACCACTACCTCTACCGCGGCGTCTGCACGGCCATGGAGACGCTGCGCAAGACCAACTCCTGGAAGCCCAACACCGCCGACTCCACCGCGGCCGGCTCCTACGACCTGGTGATCAAGCGGACCAAGTACGGGCTGGTGACCTGGCGCGGCACCGTCGGCGGGCGGCCCACCGCCTTCGCCTCGCTGCGCTCGACCTACGGGCACGAGGCCGACTCGGCGGTCGGGTTCCAGCGGTTCAACGACCCTGCGCAGATGGGCGACCCGGCGGGCTTCACCGACGCCGCCTCCGACATCGGGTTCGCGTTCAACTGGTTCTACGTCAACTCGACCCGCTCGGCGTACTTCATGTCGGGCGACACCCCGGTCAGGTCCGCGGTCTCCGACCCGAACCTGCCGATGACGGCCGACGCCGCCCACGAGTGGGCCGGTTTCGACCCCGACGCCCGCACCGCGACCTACACCGCCCCCGCGACCCACCCGCAGGCCGTCGACCAGGACTACTTCGTCAGCTGGAACAACAAGCAGGCCAAGGACTACGGCGCCGCCGACGGCAACTTCAGCTTCGGCCCGGTCCACCGGGCCGACCTGCTGGACGCCCCTGTCAAGGCGGCCCTGGCCGGCTCCGGCAGGCTCGACCGGGCCGGCACCGTGAAGATCATGGCCGAGGCCGCCGTCACCGACCTGCGCGGCAAGGAGGTCCTGCCGCACCTGCTCCGGGTGATCGGCGCCGCCCCCGCCGACCCGGCCCTCGCCTCGGCGGTCGCCGGGCTGAAGGCGTGGGCGGACTCGGGGGCGAAACGGGCCGAGACCGCGGCGGGCAGCCGGACGTACGCGCACGCCGCGGCGATCCGCGCGTTCGACGCCTGGTGGCCCAGGCTCGTCCAGGCCGAGTTCCGGCCGGGGATGGGCGAGGACCTGTACCGCTCCCTGACCGGCGCCCTGCAGATCAACGAGTCCCCCTCCGGCCACCAGCGGGGCGACTCCTCCGGGCAGCCCGGCTCGGCCAACGAGGCCCAGGCGCACAAGGGCTCGTCGTTCCAGTACGGCTGGTGGGGCTACGTCAGCAAGGACCTCCGGGCGGTGCTCGGCGAGCCGGTCTCCGGGCCGCTGCCCGCGAAGTACTGCGGCGACGGCACGGTGGCGGGCTGCCGGACGGTGCTGCTGGACAGCCTGGCGGCGGCCCTCGCCGAACCCGCGGCGACGACCTACCCCGCCGACGACGTCTGCTCCGCGGGCGACCAGTGGTGCGCCGACAGCGTCCGGCACTCCCCGCTCGGCGGGATCAAGCAGTCGCTGATCTCCTGGCAGAACCGGCCGACCTACCAGCAGGTCGTGTCGTTCCCCTCGCACCGGGGCGACCCGATCGGCAACCTCGCGGCCGGCCGTACGGCCAGGGCGTCCAGCTCCGAGCTGTTCCTGCTCTACCCGGCGAGCAAGGCGGTGGACGGCGACCCGGCGACCCGCTGGTCGAGCGCCCGCAGCGACGACGAGTACCTCCAGGTGGACCTGGGCCCGGCGAAGACCGTGGCCCGGGTGCTGCTGCGCTGGGAATCGGCCTACGGCTCGGCGTACTCGATCCAGACGTCCGCCGACGGTTCGTCCTGGACGACCGTCTTCTCCACCACCGCCGGGAACGGCGGCGTGGACAACGTGACGTTCGCCCCGGTGAGCACGAGATACGTCCGGATGAAGGGCGGGAAGCGCGCCACCTCCTACGGCTACTCGCTCTACGAGATGGAGGTCTACTCCCGCTGATCCCGGCGGGGAACGCGCCGAAGACCGCGAGGACATGAAGACGGACGCCCCCGGGATGGTTCCCGGGGGCGTCCGTGTGACTCGGGTGGTCCGACGGGCGGGGTCAGTCTCCGAGGAGCGCGTCGACGAAGACCTCGGGGTCGAACGGCGCCAGGTCGTCCGGGCCCTCGCCCAGGCCGACGAGCTTGACCGGGACGCCCAGCTCCCGCTGGACGGAGATGATGATCCCGCCCTTGGCGGTGCCGTCCAGCTTGGTCAGGGCGATGCCGGTGACGTCCACGACCTCGGCGAACACCTGGGCCTGGCGCATGCCGTTCTGACCGGTGGTGGCGTCGAGGACGAGCAGGACCTCGTCGACCGTGGCCTTCTTCTCGATGACCCGCTTGACCTTGCCCAGCTCGTCCATCAGGCCGGTCTTGGTGTGCAGCCGGCCGGCGGTGTCCACGATCACCACGTCGGCCTTGTCGGCCGTGCCCTTGGCCACGGCGTCGAAGGCGACCGAGGCGGGGTCGCCGCCCTCCGGGCCGCGCACGACCTCCGCCCCGACCCGGTCTCCCCAGGTCTGGAGCTGGTCGGCGGCGGCGGCGCGGAAGGTGTCGGCCGCGCCGAGCACGACCGAGCGGCCGTCCCCGACGAGGGAGCGGGCCAGCTTGCCGGTGGTGGTGGTCTTGCCGGTGCCGTTGACGCCGACCACGAGCACCACGGCCGGGCGCTCACCGTGCGGCTGGACGTGCAGGGTGCGGTCGAGGTCGGTGCCGATCTGGGTGAGCAGCTCCTTGCGGAGCAGGGCGCGCACCTCGTCGGGCGTGCGGCTGCCCAGGACCTTCACCTGCGTCCGCAGGTCCTGCACCATCGCCTGGGTCGGGGCGATCCCGACGTCGGCGGTGATCAGGGTCTCCTCGATCTCGTCCCACGTGTCGTCGTCGAGACGGTCACGCGAGAGCAGCTCGAGCAGACCCTTGCCGAGGGTGTTCTGCGAGCGGGCCAGCCGGGCGCGCAGCCGTACCATCCGGCCCGCGGACGGCGGCGGGATCTCCACCGCCGGGGGCGGGACGACCATCGGCTCGGCCGGCATGGTCCGCGGAGGCGGGATGGTGGTCGTCGCCTCTTGGTCCTCCACCGCCCCCTTGGGCGGTGCCTGTGTCTCCTCCGGGATCCGCACCTCGGGCGGCTCGACCGGCGGAGGCGCCGCCTTGCCGCGCGGCCGGAGCAGCAGGAACATGCTGCCGGCCGCCAGCACCAGGATGGCGACAGCGATCGCGATTATGCCGATGGGTTCCACAAGACCACAGTTTTCCAGACGGCGGGTGATGCTCCGACCCCGAGGGGCCCGAGCCGCTCCCATGCCCCCTCATCCGCGGTTCAATCCCGCGTCCCGCGACCGGCACCCATACGACCGGGCCGGACGCGTCCGCGGCCGGGCGGGCCGGGTCAGTCCTCCTGCTCGCGCAGCCGCTGGCTGATGACGTGGGAGACGCCGTCGCCGCGCATCGACACGCCGTACAGCGCGTCGGCGATCTCCATCGTGCGCTTCTGGTGGGTGATCACGATGAGCTGGGAGGTCTGCCGCAGCTCCTCGAACAGGGTCAACAGGCGCTGGGTGTTGGTGTCGTCCAGCGCCGCCTCGACCTCGTCCATCACGTAGAACGGCGAGGGCCTGGCCTTGAAGATCGCGACGAGGAAGGCCACCGCGGTCAGCGACCGCTCGCCGCCCGACAGCAGCGACAGCCGCTTGACCTTCTTGCCGGGCGGCCGGGCCTCGACCTCGACGCCGGTGGTCAGCATGTCGGAGGGGTCGGTCAGCAGCAGCCTGCCCTCGCCGCCGGGGAAGACCCGGGTGAAGATCTGCTCGAACTCCCGCGCCACGTCCTCGTAGGCGGCGGCGAAGACCTGCTCGACCCGATCGTCCACCTCCTTGACCACGAGCAGCAGGTCGCGGCGGGTCTTCTTCAGGTCCTCCAGCTGCGAGGTCAGGAACGCGTGCCGCTCCTCAAGGGCCGCGAACTCCTCCAGCGCCAGCGGGTTGACCTTGCCGAGCTGGGTCATCTGCCGCTCGGCCGTCTTCGCCCGCTTCTCCTGCTCCTCGCGGACGTAGGGCACGGGGTCACCGTCGGCCACCGGGACCGGCTGGTCGGGGCCGTACTCGGCGATCAGGACGTCGGTCTCGACGCCGAACTCCTCCGTCGCCCGCATCTGGAGCTGCTCCAGGCGCAGCCGCCGCTCGGTCCGGGCCACCTCGCTGCCGTGGGCGCGGTTGACCAGCTTGTCCAGCTCCGCCGTCAGCTCGCGGACCCGGACGCGCACCGACTTCAGCGAGGCGTCGATCCGCCCGCGCGCCTGCTCGGCCTCGTCGCGCTCGGCGGCGGCGGCCGCCAGCGACACCTCCAGCGTGGCGAGCGCCCGCTCGGCGCCCCGGACGACCGCCTGGGCCGTGCGGGCCTGCCGGCGCCGCCGCTCCCGCAGCTCGGCCGCCCTGGCCCGCTCCTCGCGTTCCTGCTCGGCCGCCCGCTCCAGCTCCTCGGCCCGGCCCGCGATGCCCCTGACCCGCTCCTCGGCCGTCCGTACGGCCAGGCGGGCCTCCATCTCCTCCTGGCGGGCCTCGGCGCAGATCCCGGCCAGCTCGTCGCGCAGCTCGGTGGTGGGCTCCTCGGTGAGCTCCTCGGCGCTCTCGGCGGCGGCGAGCCGCTCCTCCAGCTCGGCCAGGCCCGCCGCGTCGCGGTCACGGGCCTCGCGGGCCGCCGCCACGCCCCGGGCCAGCCGCTCGCACTCGCCGCGGGCGGCGGCGGCCGCGGCGTCGAGCTGGGCCAGGCGGCGGGCCGCGGCGGCGGCCCGCTGGTCGGCGTCGCGCTGGCGGGACCTCAGCTCGTCCAGTACGGCCTGCGCCGCGTTGACCCCCGCCTGGGCGGTCTGCACGCCCGACTGCGTCTCGGCCACCCGAGCCTGGGCGGCCTCGACGGCGAGCTGCGCCTCCCCCTCGGCCTCGGCCGCCTCCTCCAGCGCGACGGCGGCCCGCTCGGCCTGGTGCCGGGCCCGCTCCAGGTCGGCGGCGGCCTCGTCCAGCGTGGCCCGCATCTGCAACGCGGAGCCGCCGTCGGCCGAGCCGCCCCGGGCGACGTGCGCGCCCAGCAGGTCGCCGGCGCGGGTCACCGCGCGCAGCCCGGGCCACTGCTCGACCGCTTTGCGCGCGGTCGCGAGGTCGTCGACCACCAGCACGCCGCCCAGCAGGTGCTCGGCGGCGGCGCGCAGGCCGGCGGGGACCTCGACCAGGTCGAGCGCCCACTCGGTCCCGGCGACCGGCACCGGGCCGCGGGGGGAGCCGCCCCCGGAACCGTCTCCGGAGCCGTCCCCGTCCGCGGCGATGACCAGGTCCGCCCGGCCGCCGTCCCGGCCGCGCAGGAAGTCGATCGCGTCGGCCGCGCTCTGCAGCGACCCCACCGCGACGGCCTCGGCGGCGGAGCCCAGCACCGCGGCGACGGCCGCCTCCGCGCCCTGCCGTACGGCGAGCATCGCGGCGACCGGGCCGAGCACCCCGGCGAGGTCGGCGGCGAGCAGGGCCGCTCCGCCGTCCACCCCCCTGGCCAGGCTCAGCTCCAGCGCCTCGCGGCGGGCCTCCAGTGCGGCGACCTGCCGCTGCGCCTCCGCCTCGGCCTTGCGCGCCGCGGCGAGGGCGGCGCGGGCCGCGCCCAGGGCGGAGGTCGGGCCGGCGACGGCGGCCTTGGCGTCGTCCACCAGCTCCCTGGCCCGCTCGACGGCGTCCCGGGACTCCTCGACGGCCGCGAGCGCCATCTCCAGCTCCTCGGCGAGGGCGGTGAGGACCGGGTCGGCGGAGGCGGGATCGGCGCCCTCCTGGGTGTCGTGCTCGGCCTGGGCGGTCTCGGCGCGCCGCAGCGCCTCCTCCAGGGAGCGCTCCAGCCGCCCGATCTCCGCCTCGGCGGCCTCGGCGCGGCTGCGCGCGGCCCCGACCTTGCCCCGCAGGGCCGCCAGACCCTCGCGCCGGTCGGCGGCGGCCCTGGCCTCGGCGGCCAGCCGGCGTTCCTCGACCGCCAGCGCCGACTCGGTCTCGGCGCGCCGGGCCACGGCCGCGGCGAGCGTCTCCTGCGCCTCGGCGAGCAGCTCCCCCAGCACCCGCTCCTGCTCGCGGACCTCCTCGGCCTCGCGCTCGTAGTCCTCCGGGTCGCGGCCGCGCCGCTCCACCGCGGTGTCGCTCGCGTGCCGGTGGCGCTCGGCGGCCAGCCCGGCCAGGCCGCGCAGCCGGTCGCGCAGCGAGGCGAGCCGGAAGTAGGTCTCCTGGGCGGCTGCCAGCCTCGGCTGGGCCTCGGTCTCGGCGGCCTCCAGCTCGGCCTCGGCCTGCTGGCCCTCGGCGAGCTCGGCCTCCACCGCCGTACGGCGGGCCAGCACGGCCGCCTCGTCGGCGACCTCCCGCTCCAGCGTGGCGCGCAGGGTGAGCACGTCGTCGGCGAGCAGCCGCAGCCGGGCGTCGCGCAGGTCGGCCTGGATGACGGCGGCCCGGCGGGCGATCTCGGCCTGCCGGCCCAGCGGCTTGAGCTGGCGGCGCAGCTCGGTGGTGAGGTCCTGGACCCGGGTGAGGTTGGCCTGCATCGCGTCCAGCTTCCGCAGCGCCTTCTCCTTGCGCTTGCGGTGCTTCAGGACGCCCGCGGCCTCCTCGATGAACGCCCGGCGGTCCTCCGGGCCGGCGTGCAGCACCTGGTCGAGCTGGCCCTGCCCGACGATGACGTGCATCTCCCGGCCGATGCCGGAGTCGGACAGCAGCTCCTGGATGTCGAGCAGGCGGCAGGTGTCGCCGTTGATGGCGTACTCGCTCTGGCCGGCCCGGAACATCAGGCGGCTGATCGTGACCTCGGTGTAGTCGATGGGCAGCGCGCCGTCGGTGTTGTCGATGGTGAGGGTGACCTCGGCCCGGCCCAGCGGGGCCCGGGAGGAGGTGCCGGCGAAGATGACGTCCTCCATCTTGCCGCCGCGCAGGGACTTGGCGCTGTGCTCGCCCATGACCCAGGCCAGGGCGTCGACCACGTTGGACTTGCCGGAGCCGTTGGGGCCGACGACGGCGGTGATGCCCGGCTCGAAGCGCAGGGTGGTGGCCGAGGCGAACGACTTGAAACCGCGCAGGGTGAGGGTCTTGAGGTACAACGAGATCCCCCGTCCTCCCGCGTGATGGTCGGCCCCGGAGCCGCGCGTCGGCGCGGGCCACGGCACGGGCGCCGGTGCCCCGGTCGCGCGGGCGGCCCGGCTTCTCCGCCCGGGAGGTCGCCGCTCCCGCCTGGGAAGACTACCGTTCTTCGGCGGTGCCCGCCCGCGGGAGATCGGACCGTTCCTCAGGGGAGGGGAACGTCCGGCCGGAGACGGGGAACGCCACGACGGGCGCACGCCGGAGGCGGCTCGGAAGGGAGACGCCGTGCCGGGCCGTACCGGGTGTGATCCGCGACGGGCGCACGCCGGAGGCGGCCGGGAAAGGGACGCCGCGGCGGGGAACACCACGACGGGCCGCGTCGGACGCGGCCCGTGACGGGGGATGTCATGGCGGGCCGCTTCGTCCGCGCGGCCCGCGACATGACAAGGGACGCCTCAAGAGGCGTCCCTGGACAATGTGTGTTCGCCCCGGCCTCTAGGTGAGAGCCGGCTCACGATCCTGCAGGCGGGTGAACTCCTCGTCACGGTTGCCCGCGAGTTCGGCGTTCTGGGCCTGGAGCCGGGTGAGCTCTGCCTCGAGATCACGGATGCGCTGCTGGAGACGGCGCATTTCCGAGACCATCCGAGGGTCAGGACCGCCGACGTGGCCGAGTAGAGCCTTCGCCATGTTAAGGGTCCTCCACGCTGAGTGACCAGACTGGTTCGCGCACTTCTTGCCGCGGGAGGGGTGCGCGTGGTTCTTATCAAGAGTCGCACCGGTGTGGGAGACGGTCAAGCTGAACGCTCCATGTGGATGCACCCGTGGGCACTCTCGACATTAGATTATACCCTAATTTGGCGAATCAGGGAAATGGTTTAACGTTCCGCGAAGCCGGTAGATGATCCTTTTGCGTCGCTCCAACGTTCTACCACCCCGTCAACCCGCCCCGGCGTGCGCCCGCCGCGCAGCAGGGCGAGCAGTTCCTCGCAGGACTCCCGGGAGCCCTCGGCGACGACCTCCACCCGGCCGTCGGCGGTGTTCCTGGCCCAGCCGACCAGGCCGAGCTCCAGCGCCCGGGACCGCGTCCACCAGCGGAAACCCACGCCCTGGACGTACCCCCTGACCCAGGCGGTCAGCCGGACGGCGCTCACGCCGCGACTCCGCGCGGGCGCGGCTGGCAGCGGGGGCAGCTGTAGGAGGAGCGGTTCATGAACGACTCCCGGACGATCGGCGCGCCGCACCGCCCGCACGGCTCGTCACGCCTGCCGTACACGTTCAGCGCCCGCTCGAAGTAGCCGCTCTCGCCGTTGACGTTCACGTACAGGCTGTCGAAGGACGTGCCGCCCTCGGCCAGGGCCTCGGACATCACCTCGCGGGCCGCGCCCAGCAGCTCGGCGATCTTCGGCCGGGTCAGCGTCGCCGTGGGCCGCGACCCGTGCAGCCGGGCCCGCCACAGCGCCTCGTCGGCGTAGATGTTGCCGACCCCGCTGATCAGCGACTGGTCGAGCAGCGCCCGCTTGACCTCGGTCCGCCGGGCGCGCAGCCGGTGGGCGAAGCCGTCCTCGTCGAAGTGCTCCTCGAACGGGTCGGCCGCGATGTGGACGATCGGCTCGGGGACGTCCCGGCCCGCGGCGCGGGCCAGCGGGGTGACCAGGACGTGCCCGAAGGTCCGCTGGTCGACGAAGCGCAGCTCGGGGCCGCCGTCGGCGAAGGCGATCCGGATCCGCAGGTGCTTCTCCAGGGGCGAGTCCGGCTCGACCACCAGCAGCTGGCCGCTCATCCCGAGGTGGGCCAGGACCGCGTCGGAGCCGTCCAGCGGCAGCCAGAGGTACTTGCCGCGCCGCTGGGCCGCCCCGACCGTACGGCCCGCCAGCCGGGAGGCGAACTCCTCGGCGCCGGGGACGTGGCGGCGGATCGCCCGGGGGTGCAGCACCTCGGCGTGGGCCACGACCCGGCCGGACACCCAGCGCTCCAGGCCGCGCCGTACGACCTCCACCTCCGGCAACTCGGGCATGCCGGCCCCCCTCTCTCAGGACGTCGTCCACGGGCGCCGCGCCCGGGCCGTTCAGGGCGCCCACGGTACCCGCGGCGCCCTGCAGGCGCATCCAGGGACGCGGGGCCCGTCCGGGACGTCCGGGCCGCTCAGGACGCGGCGCCGACCTCGCGCTTGTCGCGGTCGCTGCGGATGCGGTTCCAGGCGGCCTCGGCGGCCTGCTGCTCGGCCTCCTTCTTGGAACGCCCGGAGCCCGAGCCGTACTCCTCCCCGCCGAGGCGGACCACGGCGGTGAAGGACTTGGCGTGGTCGGGGCCGCTCTCCTCGACGTGGTAGTCCGGCACGCCGAGCGACTCGGAGGCGGTGAGCTCCTGCAGGGAGGTCTTCCAGTCGAGCCCGGCGCCCAGCGACGCCGAGCGCGTGATGAGCGGGTCGAACAGCAGGTGGACGACGCGGAACGCCTCGCCGAGACCCTTGTCGACGTACACCGCGCCGATCAGCGCCTCCAGCGTGTCGGCGAGGATGGAGGACTTGTCACGTCCCCCGGTGCCCTCCTCGCCCCTGCCCAGGCGCAGGAACCTGCCGAGCTCCAGCGTGCGGGCCACGTCGGCGAGGGCGCGCATGTTGACCACCGCGGCCCGCAGCTTGGCCAGCTGCCCCTCGGGCAGGTCGGGGTGGTTGCGGTAGAGGGTGTCGGTGACCACCAGGCCCAGCACCGAGTCGCCCAGGAACTCCAGGCGCTCGTTGGTCGGCAGCCCGCCGTTCTCGTAGGCGTAGGAGCGGTGGGTCAGCGCCCGCTCCAGGAGCGCGGCCTCCAGCCGCACCCCGAGGACTCGCTCCAGCTCGTCACGGGCCAGTTCGACGGCCATCGGCTTGACGCTTGCACCCAACGTCTTCTCCTCGCTCTTCGACGGTGAACGCGCGATGGCGAGAGAGGACGGGAGTGCCCGAAGACGTGGTGGGCGCCGGGAGGGTGCACGTCGCCGTGACCCCGGCGTCCACCACAGCCGCGGGCGAGCCGCCATCGCGTCGGATGGAACGTAAGACGCCGGCCAGGCCCGAAAGGGGACCCGGCCGGCATCCGTCAGTCAGAACGCGATCAGGCGGAGGGCTCGATCACCTGACGGCGGTTGTAGGTGCCGCAGGACGGGCACGCCACGTGCGGACGCTTCGGCGAGCGGCACTGGGGGCAGCTCACGAGCGAGACCGCGGCGGCCTTCCACTGCGACCTGCGGGAGCGAGTGTTGCTCCGCGACATCTTGCGCTTGGGGACAGCCACGTCAGCTCTCCTGATCGTTGTTATCTTCCGGAACCAGACCTTGCAGCTTGGCCCAGCGGGCGTCGATCACCTCGTGCTTGTGACCGGGCTCGGCGTCCGCCAGCCTGACCCCGCACTCCGAGCAGAGCCCCTCGCAGTCTTCACTGCAGACCGGGCTCAGCGGCAGTGTCAGCACCACCGCGTCACGGAAGACGGGTTCGAGATCGAGCAGTTCACCGTCGAGAAGCGAGTCGTCCTCGGCGGCATCCTCCGCCGAGTAGAAGAACAGCTCCTGGAAGCCCACTTCGGTCTCCGAAGTGATCTCTTCCAGGCACCGTGCGCACTCCCCCCGCAGCGGGGCCTGCGCCGTGCCCGTGACGAGCACGCCCTCCATGACCGCCTCAAGCCGGATGTCCAGCTCGACGTCGGCGTCCGCGGGGACGCCGATCATCTCGACGCCGAGGTTCGCCGGTGCCGGAAGGGTGAGGGACATCTGCCGCATGCTCCCCGGCCTCCGCCCCAGATCATGGGTGGAGATCACCCACGGGGCTCGGGGGTCGAGGGTCTGCAGAGTCATGTCGCTCTCATCAGGCATGGCGAATCACCGCCGTCGTGCAAGGCAAAACAAGAGAATACCAGGGACTAACCCCTGAGCCGTTCCACCAGCCGTTGCTCGACCAGTTCCGGCACCAGGCCGTTGACGTCCCCGCCGTAGCGGACGATCTCCTTGATGCGGCTGGACGACAGGAACGACACCTCCGGGCCGGTCGCCATGAACAGCGTCTCCACCCCGGACATGCGGTAGTTGAGCTGGGCCTGCTGCAGCTCGTAGTCGAAGTCGCTGATCGCGCGCAGCCCCTTGACGATCGCCGGGATCTCCTGCTGCCGGCAGTAGTCGACCAGCAGGCCGTGGAACTTGTCCACCCGGACGTTGCCGTACTCCTTGGTGACGGTCCGGAGCATCTCGATGCGCTCCTCGACCGTGAACAGGCTCTTCTTCTCGATGTTGATCAGGACGGCTACGACGACCTCGTCGTACTGCCGGGAGGCCCGGCCGATGATGTCCAGGTGACCGTTGGTAACGGGATCAAACGATCCCGGGCATACAACGCGACGCAAGGTGAAACCCCCTGCTCTATGGATTCCCGGCGGCGCGACCGTACCAAACGGACGCTTCGCCGTAGCGACGGACCCTCTCCTCTTCGTACCCGGAAGGCCACGGAAGGGCCCCGCCCCGGCTCTCCCTCTCCACCGCCACCAGCGCGTCCCCGGCCAGCCAGCCCTGGTCGCGCAGCTGCTCCAGCACGGCCCGCACCTCCGTGTCGGCCACCGCGTACGGCGGGTCGGCGAACACCAGGTCGTACGGCTCCGCGGCGCCCCTGGCCAGCACCCGCTCGACCCGGTCGGCCGCGAGCTCGGCGCCGGGCAGGCCCAGGCTCGCGATGTTCGCCCTGATCGTCCGGGCCGCCCTGGCGTCGGACTCCACCAGCAGCGCGTGCGCCGCCCCGCGCGACAGCGCCTCCAGCCCGACCGCGCCGGACCCGGCGTACAGGTCGAGCACCCTGGCGCCGTCCAGCGGGCCGAGCAGCGAGCCCACGGTGGAGAAGATGCCCTCCCTGGCCCGGTCGCTCGTGGGGCGGGTGCCCCGCCCCGGCGGCACCGCCAGCCGCCGCCCCCCTGCGCTTCCCGCGATCACTCGGCTCACCGGGCCATTGTCCCAGTCATCCCGGTGCGGCGGCCCGGGTGCTCCCCCGGCCCTCCCGCGATCACCCGCGACGGACCGGGCGCGCCGGACGCGGAACGGCCGGCGACGGGCCGCCCCCGGGAGGGCGGCGACGGGCTGCGGCGCACCCCGGCGTGTCGCGGCGCATCACATAACCGCAGGTCAAAAGGGTTTCGTCAGGTGATCTAGGTCAAGAGTGGGCAAGGAGCGGCGACGAAACCGCAAGGGTCGTTCCCCCCGGCCCCCGCGCCTTGCATGATGAGTCCTGCGGCCTTCGACAGTCCCAGGGGAAGGCCGACCGGCGTGGTCGTGAGCCCTTCCGCACGCCGGTGCTCTCGGCACCTGACCCGAGAGTGGGCCCAGGCGGGGACGGCATTCGGGGGGAGGCCGTCCCCGCAGTTGGGCTTTCCGGATCTCCGCCGTACGGCGCCCCGCCCGCGCCGGCGTCCGCCGGTCCCGCGTCACCGTCCTGAACGGCCCTTCCCCGTCGTCGCGGCCTCTCGTGACCGGCCGCGCGGCCCGCGCCACCGTCCGGAACGGCCCTTCCCCGTCGTCGCGGCCCCTTGTGACCGGCCGCGCGGCCCGCGCCTTCCGCGCCCGCCGTCAGGCCTTCTCCAGGTACTCGGCGCGCTCGTCGGCCAGCAGCCGGTCGATCTCCGTACGGAGCACCGGGTGCCCGATCAGCTCGGGGTCGGCCGCCAGCATCTCCTCGGCGTCCGCGCGGGCGGCGAGGATGACCTCCTCGTCGCGCAGGAGCTGGAGCATCTTCAGCGACGACCGGCGCCCCGACTGGGCCACGCCGAGCACGTCGCCCTCGCGGCGCTGCTCCAGGTCGACGCGCGACAGCTCGAAGCCGTCGAGGGTCGCCGCCACCGCGTCGAGCCGCTGCCGGGCGGGCGTGCCGCCCGGGGCGTCGGTCACCAGCAGGCACAGCCCCGGCAGCCCGCCCCGGCCGACCCGGCCGCGCAGCTGGTGGAGCTGGGAGACGCCGAACCGGTCGGCGTCCATGATCACCATGACCGAGGAGTTGGGGACGTCCACGCCCACCTCGATGACCGTGGTCGCCACCAGGACGTCGACCTCGCCGCGGGCGAAGGCCCGCATCACGGCGTCCTTCTCCTCCGGGGGCAGCTTGCCGTGCAGCACCGCCGTACGGAGCCCGGAGAGCGGCCCCTCCGACAGCATCGCGGCCATGTCGAGCACGGCCAGCGGCGGCCGCCGCTCGTCGTCGCCCTTGTCCAGGTCCCCCTCGTCGCCCTCCAGGTCGCCGATGCGGGGGCAGACGATGTACGCCTGCCGGCCCAGCTCGACCTCCTCGCGCAGCCGCGTCCAGGCGCGGTCGAGGAAGTGCGGCTTCTCGGCGGCGGGCACCACGTGCGTGGTGATCGGCGCGCGGCCGGAGGGGAGCTGGGAGAGCGTGGAGACCGTGAGGTCGCCGAAGACCGTCATGGCGACCGTGCGCGGGATCGGGGTGGCGGTCATGACCAGCACGTGCGGGCGCCCCTCTCCGGCCTTCTCGCGCAGCGCGTCGCGCTGCTCGACGCCGAAGCGGTGCTGCTCGTCCACCACCACCAGGCCCAGGTCGGCGAACTGCACCCGCTCCTGGAGCACCGCGTGGGTGCCGACCACGATGCCGGCCGCCCCCGAGGCCGCGTCGAGCATGGCCGAGCGGCGGGCCGCGGCGCCCAGCGAGCCGGTCAGCAGCGCGACGGAGGTGCCGCCGAACATGCCGCCCGTGGCCAGGTCGCCGAGCATGGCGGTGATCGAGCGGTGGTGCTGCTGGGCGAGCACCTCGGTGGGGGCCAGCAGCACGGCCTGCCCGCCGGCGTCGACCACCTGGAGCATGGCGCGCAGCGCGACGACGGTCTTGCCCGCGCCGACCTCGCCCTGCAGCAGCCGGTGCATGGGGTGGGGCCGGGCGAGGTCGTCGGCGATCTCCTCGCCGACGTCCCGCTGCCCCTCGGTGAGCTGGAACGGCAGACGCGCGTCGAAGTCGGCCAGCAGGCCGTCGCCGCGCGGCGGCCGGGGCGTGGCGGGCCAGGAACCGGCCGCCATCTTGCGCTGCACCAGCACGGCCTGCAGCGTGAACGCCTCGTCGAACTTCAGCCGCTTGCGCGCCCGGGACACGTCGGCGTGGTCGCGCGGCCGGTGGATCGCCAGCAGCGCCTCGGCCAGGCCGGGCAGCCGGTGCCGGGTGCGCAGCTCGGCCGGGAGCGGGTCGTCGAGCGGGCCGAGGGTGTCGAGGACGACCCCCAGCGCCCGGCGGATCGCCCACGGCGTCACGTCCTTGCCCGCGGGGTAGATCGGCACCAGCGCCGCGGCGAACTCCTCGGCGTCCGCCTCGGTCTCGTCGAACATCTCGAACTCGGGGTGGGAGAGCTGCCACCTGCGCTTGTCGCCCTGGCCGAACGCGCCGACCTTGCCGGCGAACATGCCGCGCCGCCCCGGCCGCAGCCGCGTCTCGGCGATGTGGGACGCCCGGCCGAAGAAGGAGAGGTAGATCTTGCTGCGGCGGCCGTCGACGACCTCGACCTCCAGCCAGGTGCCGCCCTTGTTGCGCATCGGCCTGCGCATGAGCCTGGTCACCTCGCCCACCACGGTGACGTGCTCGTCGACCTGCAGGTCGTCGAGGTCGGTCAGCTCGCCCCGCTCGGCGTAGCGGCGCGGGTAGTGCCGCAGGAGGTCACCGACGGTGCGCAGGCCGAGGACGCTCTCCAGCAGCTTGGAGGTCTTGGGATCCAGCGCTTTCGTCAGCGGCTCGTCGAAGCTCGTCACCCCACGTTTCTACCGTGCCGGACGGACAGAACGGGCGCGGCTCACTCCACGCCGACGAGCAGCGGGTAGCCGCCCTGGCCGCCCTCGTACACGACGACCTCCACGTCGGGCCGCTCCGCGGCCAGGTGGTCGCGTACGGCGCCGGCCAGGCCGGGCGGCGCGCCGACGCCCTCCAGCATGGTCACCAGCTCGCTGGCGGGGGTCATCATGCGGCGGACGACCTCGATCGCGACGCCGGTGACGTCGGCGCCGACCACCGCCGCGTCGCCGTCGACCACACCCAGGACGTCTCCCGGCGCGACCAGGCCGGCGCTCGTCATGACCTCCCGGTCGGCCACCCAGACGTGCCCGTGGCGGGTGTGCGCGGCGGCCTCGGTCATGGCGACCACGTCGTCGTCGAAGCGGCGCAGCGGGTCGTGGACCGCCAACGCGGCCAGCCCCTGCACCGATGCCCTGGTGGGCAGCACCGCCACGGTCAGGCCCTCCTCCCGGGCGACCTCGGCGGCGGCCGTCGCCACCTCACGCGTGCCGTCGTCGTTGGGCAGCACCGCGACCTCCGAGCCCGCCTCGCGGATCGCGGCGAGGACCGCCGCCAGCGGCGGACTGGACCCGGGCTCCCTGCGCACCACCACCGCTCCCGCCTGCCCGAACACCGCGCCCAGCGCGGGGCCCGCGGCCACCGCCACCACGCCCCGGCGGCGGGCGGGCGGATGGGTGTGCCCGGGTCCGCCGAGGTAGGTCACCCTGATCCGGTGGGGCCTGCCCGCCGCCATGCCCGCCTCGATCGCCGCCCCCGCGTCGTCCACGTGGACGTGGACGTTCCACAGGTCGTCGCCGCCCACGACCACCAGGGAGTCGCCGAGCGCGTCGAGCTCCCGGCGCAGCCGGCCGACCGCGTCCGCGCCGGCGTCCAGCAGGTACATGACCTCGTAGCAGGGCCCGCCCCGCGGCTCGGCGGCAGGTCCGGGCAGGGTCCCGCGGACCGGCGCGGGGACGTCGGGCCGGCCGGGGTAGGAGCCGGTGACCACCGCGGCGAGGCTCTCCAGGATGAGGGCCAGGCCCGCCCCGCCCGCGTCCACGACCCCGCTCCTGGCCAGCACGTCGAGCTGGCCCGGCGTACGGCGCAGCGCCGCGCGCGCCTCCTCGGCGGCCTTCCCGGCCACCGCCGCCAGGTCCGCCGACAGCCCCCGCACGGCCCCGGCGGCGGCGGTGAGCACGCTGAGCACCGTGCCCTCCACCGGCCTGGCCACCGCCTCGCGGGCCAGCTCGGCGGCCCTGACCAGCCCACGCCCGAGGTCGGACCCCCGGCCCTCGGCGGTCCGCAGCACCTCGGCGAGGCCGCGCAGCGCCTGGCTGACGATGACGCCGGAGTTACCGCGGGCCCCGAGCAGCGCGCCCCGGGCGAACGCCTGCCAGGTGGCAGCGGTGTCGGCGTCGGCGGGCAGCTCGTCGAGCGCCTCGGCCGCCGAGAGCATGGTCAGGTGCAGGTTGGTGCCGGTGTCGCCGTCGGGGACGGGGAAGACGTTGAGCGCGTCGATCTCCCGCCGGGCCCTGCCCAGGGTCTCCGCGGCCAGCCGGGACCAGCGCCGCACCGCCGGCGCGTCGAGAACCTGCAGCATGCCCGCCCTCCTGCCCGTCGCCGCGGGGTCGCTCCGCCGCGCGTCCCGCCGGACCGCGGAGGCGGCCCGCCGGGGATGCGCTACGGTTGTCCTGGAGATTATCTCCGTTCGACCAGGCGTGACGGCTCCTGTTGGCACGCACGGCCGGACATCGGATATCCTCGTGTGGCCAGCCGGTCGTCCCGGCGTGCCCGATGACCGCCCGCTAGCGAGGCGGATCGAGCCTCTCTACCGATCTAAGGAGCGAATCGTGGCTTCCGTCTGCGACGTCTGCGCTAAGAAGCCGACCTTCGGCAACAACATCTCCCACTCGCACCGCCGCACCCGCCGCCGCTGGAACCCCAACATCCAGACCGTGCGCGCGGTGGTGAACGGTACGCCGAAGCGGATGAACGTGTGCACCTCCTGCATCAAGGCCGGCAAGGTCGCCCGCTAGTCAGACCTCCCGCGCAGCCCGCCGTACCCGTCGAGGGAACGGCGGGCTGCCGCCTTTTCCGGGGCCGCTCCGGCATGGTCTGTCCGGCCCGCCCGGCCCGCCGCCGCGGCGCGCCCGAGGGCCGGGCGGAGGCGGGATTCGGGCCGTCAGCGCCAGAGCCAGCCGTGGTCGACGGGGCCGATGCCCGCGCCCAGCGGGAACCCCCGGGCGATCGCGCCCGTGACGTACTCCTTGGCCCTGCCCACCGCCCCCGGAACGTCCTCGCCGAGGGCGAGGTAGGAGGCGATGGCCGAGGCCAGCGTGCAGCCGGTGCCGTGGGTGTGCCGGTTGTCGTGCCGCTCGGCGGTGAAACGGAACTCCCGGACGCCGTCGGTCAGCAGGTCGACCGGCGCGCCCGGCAGGTGGCCGCCCTTGACCAGCACCCAGGCGGGCCCCATCGTGAGGACCGCGTCGGCGGCCCGGCGCATGTCGCCCTCCTCCTCCACCTTCACCCCGGTGAGCTGGGCCACCTCCCAGAGGTTGGGGGTGACGACGGTGGCCGTCGGCAGCAGCCGGGTCCGCACCGTGTCCACGGCCTCGGGAGCCAGCAGCGCGTCGCCGTGCTTGGAGACCCCCACCGGGTCCACCACCACCGGCGCGTCCACTCCGGCGAGCACCTCCGCGACCGTCTCGACGAGCACGGGTGAGGCGAGCATCCCCGTCTTGACGGCCTGGACCCCGATGTCCCCCAGCACCGAGTCGAGCTGCGCGCGCACCGCCTCGGGGGGAAGCTCCCAGTACCCCTGCACGCCCAGCGAGTTCTGCGCCGTCACGGCGGCGATGACGCTCATGCCGTGCACGCCGAGGGCGAGCATGGTCTTCAGGTCGGCCTGGATGCCCGCGCCGCCGCCGGAGTCGGAACCGGCGACGGTCAGTACGCGGGGAGGGATCGAATCGGTCATACCGCCATCCAACCAGGTCCCGCCCGGCTGACCGCGCACTCTCCCCGGAGACCGGGGCGGTCCGCGGGACCACGGCCGGGCCCCGCTCAGGTGACCGTGCGTTCACCCCGCGGGCCGTGGCGGGTCCGCGGGACCACGGCCGGGTCCCGCTCAGCCGACCGTGCACTCCCCCTGCGGGCTGTGGCAGGTCCGCGGGGTCTCGGCCCGGCCCTGCGCGGTGACGGTGAGGACCAGCCTCTCCCCCGCGTCCATGTCCTCGGCCGACTCGATCACCAGGGTGTCGCCGTCCTGCCGCCAGCCGGCGCCCTCGACCGAGGTGACCTCGCCGCCGACCGGCAGGCTCAGGTCCAGCCCGGAAAGGCGCTCGTCCGCGGCGACCACGAGCCGGGCGGTGTACGCCTGCTGCCTCTGCCGTACGACGCCGAACCCGACCCGCAGGGCCGCTCCCGGGACGGAGGCGGCGGCCGGCTCCGCCGTGGACGGCTGCGTCTCGGGGGTCTGCTCGACCGGCGGCGGGGCGGTGGCCTGCGGGGTCTCCGTCGCGTCGTGCCGGGGGCCGGTGGTGGGACCGACGATGTGCGACTGGTCACCGGGGCCGGCGGTGGCGTCCTCACCGGACCTGCCGACCGGCTGCGAGTGCTCGGCGCGCCGCGGGACACGGGTGTCCTCCGGACGCGGCGTCGCGGTGGGCGTGCGGCCGGAGCGGTGCTGCTGCGTCCGGGGCGTCACGGGGGCCGGGGTCGCGCTCTCCCCGGCGGCCGGGGACTCCTCGGCGGGCGGCTCGGTCTCGTCGCCGGGCGGGCTCTCCTCCTCCGGGGGGAGCGAGGCGGAGCCGTCCGGCTCGTCGAAGGCCGTCGCGTGGCAGCCGCCCGGCGGGCACGCCGCGTCCGGGGCGGTCTCCGAGCCGCTCAGCAGGCGGACGCCCCCGAAGGTCCCGCCCAGCACCGCGGTCACCGCGGCGACGGCGAGCACGGTCTTCTTCCCCCGCCCGGCCCGCCGGCGGTCCTCCGGCCAGGCCGGCTCCGGCATCTCGGACGTGGCCGTCCAGCCCGAGCCCAGGAAGCCCGCGCGGGTGACGGTCTCGGCCTCACCGGTCCCGGTCGTTCGGGTCACGGTCTCCGCCGACTCCTCGGGCCGGAGACGCCGGCCGACCGGCGTGTCAGGATTGCGGGTCTCCTCGGGGAGCTCCGGGTCACCTTCCCGCCGTGCACGGCGGGCGTTTTCCCTATGTCCACCATGGCGGCCCATGTCGCCCCTTCCACCAGGAATTCCGACAGCACATCTTCATACCAGTTCAGTAACCCTTGGGGACAAACTTCACTGGGGTCACATCGGTGGCACGCGTCACTCGCGGAAGTGGTCCCAGCCGCCGTGCTCCACCGAGCGTCCCTCGACCCGCACTCCCCCGCCCTCGACGACCCGGCCGGCCATGGTCCACTCCGAGGGCAACGCTACGCCGTCCGGGAAGGTCGCGGCGAGCGCGTGGTCGTCTCCGCCGGAAAGGACCCATTCCAGCGGGTCGGCGCCGAGCAGGTCCGCGGCCTCGCGCAGCGCGCCGGGCACAGGGAGGCGCCCGGGGTCGAGCACGACGCCGGCGCCACTGGCCCGCGCCACGTGACCGAGGTCCTGCAGCAGGCCGTCACTGACGTCGAGCATCGCCGTGGCGCCGAGCGCGGCAGCCTCCGGACCGCGGGCGTACGGCGGAAGAGGACGGCGGTGCGCCTCGACGAGCCCGGCCAGTTCCGCGGGGACGGCCAGGCCCGCGCGGAGCAGCGCGAGGCCGGCGGCGGCGTGCCCGAGCCGCCCCGTCACCGCGACCACGTCTCCGGGGCGCGCCCCCGAGCGGGTGACCGGCGCGCGCCCGCCCAGGTCGCCCAGGGCGGTGACCCCGATCACCACCGCGTCGCAGCGGGTGACGTCGCCGCCGACCACGCTGGCGCCGACCAGGTCGCACTCGTCGCGCAAGCCGTCGGTGAGGTCGTCCAGCCAGCCGGTGGACGCGTCGGCGGGCAGGCCGAGGCCGACCACGATGCCGGTGGGACGGGCGCCCATCGCCGCGACGTCGGAGAGGTTCTGCGCGGCGGCCTTGCGGCCGATGTCGTAGCCGCTGGACCAATCGCGGCGGAAGTGCCTACCCTCGATCAGGAGGTCCGTCGTCACGACGACCCGCCCGTCGGGGGCCCGCAACAGCGCCGCGTCGTCGCCGGGACCGAGCAATACCGCCCCTCCCTGTGGCAAGCGTCCGGAAATACGTGAGACAATCCCGAATTCGCCGAGATCTCCGACTGTGATGGCGCACCTCCTGTTCATCACAGGGTACGGTGGCCCTTCGGCACTGATCCAATCGCCCCGGAGGACGTTATGGTGCAGGCCTACATCCTTATCCAGACCGAGGTCGGCAAGGCCGCGAGCGTGGCCGGGCAGATCGCGGGAATCCCCGGTGTCACGCAGGCGGAGGACGTCACCGGGCCCTACGATGTGATCGTCCGCGCCGAGGCGCGGAACGTCGACGAGCTGGGCAAGCTCGTCGTGGCCAGGATCCAGGGAGTCGAGGGGATCACGCGTACGCTCACGTGCCCCATCGTCCACATCTGAGCGTCGCGGAAAGCCGATCGTCACGGAAACCCTGAACGTCACCGAAGGTCCGAGCGTCGTGGGAGACCCGAACACCACGGGGAGTCCGAGAGTCACGGAGGGTCCGAGCGCCACGGGGAGGCGCCGGACGCCGTCCCGGCCCGCCCGCTGGGCCGCCTGTGCCTGCGCCCTGCTGGCCCTGGCCGGGTGCGGTGGCCCGGTCCAGGTGGAGCCGCCCGCCCCGCAGGGGCAGGCCGCCGCCGGGTGCCGGGCGCTCGGCGGGCGGCTTCCGGCCGAGCTCGACGGCGCGGAGCGGACGGAGTCGGAGCCCGCGTCGCCGTACGTCGCGGTCTGGGGCGGCGGCGAGATCGCGCTGCGCTGCGGGGTGCCCAGGCCACCGTCCATGTCGGCCACCGCCGAGGTGCCGGAGATCGACGGGGTGGCGTGGTTCTCCGACCCGGCCCGGCCCCTGCTGTTCACCGCGATCGGCCGGGAGGCGTACGTCGAGGTGACGGTCTCCCGCAAGCACGTGTCGGAGGAGGTCCTCGTCGACCTCGCGGCCCCGATCAAGGCGGCGCTGCCCCAGACGGGGTGACCCGTACCGGGACGGCGCGGAAGGGGTCCCCGCCCGCGTCGGGACGCCTCCGCGGGCTGCTTAACCCAAACCACAACGGGCATTCAGGACGAATGTGGAGAAAAGCAGTATTTGAAGGGCTGATAGCGGGGGCGGCCGGCGCGGTCGCCATGACGCTGGCGGAGAAGGTGGAGCAGCGCCTGACCGGGCGGCCCGACTCCCACGTGCCGGCCCGGGTGCTGGAGCGGCTGACCGGGCTGCCCGAGACGCCCGCCGGGCAACCCGTACCGCTCAACCTGGCGATGCACCTCGGACAGGGATGCCTGCTCGGCGTGCTGCGCGGCATGATGGCGACCGCCGGGCTGCGCGGCCCGTGGTCCTCGGCGATGTTCTGGGTCGTGCGGCTCACCAACGACCAGACGCTGGAGAACGCGACCGGCGTGGGCGCCCCGCCGTGGACCTGGCCCCGGCGCGAGCTGGTGGTGGACCTGCTGCACAAGGGCGTCTACGCCTTCACCACGGGGGTCGTCGCCGACCGGCTCGCCGAACGGCACGGCCTCGGCCCCGGGCAGGTGCACGCCAACATGGCGCCGGGCCGTGCCGCGGACGTGGGCCCGCCGCCCCGGGGACGCCGTACCCTCGCGCGGAGGTGACGGAACCGGCGCAGACGCCGCCGCCCGTACGGCGCGGCACGGCGTACGGCGCCACGCGGCCCGCGCGGCGCGAGGCGAGCCGGGCCGGCGCAAACCGGAGACCGGCGCAGGGCGAGCCGGGCCGGCGCGGGCCGGAGACCGGCGCAGGGCGAGCCGGGTCAGCGCAGGCCGGTGGCGCGGTGCAGGGCGAGCTGGATCAGCCGGTCGACCAGCTCGGGGTAGGGAAGCCCGCTGGCCGCCCACAGCCGCGGCGCGACCGACGTCGCGGTGAAGCCGGGCATCGTGTTGATCTCGTTGACGATCAGCCGGCCGTCCGGGGTGTGGAAGAAGTCGACCCTGGCCAGGCCCTCGCAGTCCAGCGCCTCGAAGGCGCGCACGGCCATCGCCCGCAGGTTCTCGGCGACGTCGTCGGGGATGTCGGCGGGCACCGCCACGGAGGTGGCGTCGCTGATGTACTTGGCCTCGAAGTCGTAGAAGTCATGGCCGCCGGCGACCACGACCTCGCCCGCCAGGCTGGCCCGCGGCGCCTCGTCCCCGGGGGACTCCAGCACCGCGCACTCGATCTCGCGCCCGGCGATCGCCGCCTCCACCAGCACCTTGGGGTCGTGCTCGCGGGCGAACTCGACGGCCCGCTCCAGCTCGCCCAGGTCGGCGGCCCTGGAGATGCCCTGGCTGGAGCCGGCGCGGGCGGGCTTGACGAAGACCGGCCAGCCGAGCTCCTCGACCTCCTTCAGGACCCGCTGGCGGTCGGTCCGCCAGTCGCGGTCGCGGATCACGACGTACGGGCCGACGGGCAGCCCGGCGGCGGCCAGCACCAGCTTCATGTAGCCCTTGTCCATGCCGACCGCGCTGGCCAGCACCCCGGAGCCGACGTAGCGGACCCCGGCCATCTCCAGCAGCCCCTGGAGGGTGCCGTCCTCGGCGAAGGGCCCGTGCATCACCGGGAAGACGACGTCCACCTGGCCGAGCTCCTCCGGGACCCGGCTCGGCTCGTAGGCGACCAGCGTGCCGCTGCCGGAGGGCAGCGCCAGAGCCATGCCCTCCGCGTCGACGGACGGCAGCTCCCGGCCCTCGATCGCGTACCGCTGCCGGTCGGAGACGAGCACCCAGCGCCCGTCCTGGGCGATCCCCACGGGGATCACCTCGTACTTGGACCGGTCGATGACGTCGAGCACGCTCCCGGCTCCGAGGATGGAGACGGAGTGCTCGGAGTTACGGCCGCCGAAGACGACCGCGACCCGGGGCCGGGTTTCGTGCTGCTCGCTCATGATGACCGAATGTACCGTCTCCAGCGGGTCGTCCCGGTTATCTGACGCGCTGACGGGCAGGCCGGAGACCACCCGGGCCCGGTGGGCGGCCGTACGGGCACGGGACGCGCGGAGATCCGGGGCGGGCGCGGAACACGCGGACGCCCTGCCTCAGACGCCGTACCGCTCCGGCTTGGGGGTCCGGGACATCAGCAGGACCGCCGCCTCGTCCGGCGGCATGCCGTCGTGGACGATCGCCACGACCACCTCGGTGATCGGCATCTCCACGTCGTGCTTCCTGGCCAGCGCCAGGACCGACTCGCACGACTTGACGCCCTCGGCGGTCTGCTTCGTCGCGGCGACGACCTCGGCCATCTTCATGCCCCGGCCGAGGTTCTCGCCGAAGGTGCGGTTGCGGGAGAGCGGGGAGGTGCAGGTGGCCACCAGGTCGCCCATCCCGGCGAGTCCGGCGAAGGTGTGCGGGTCCGCGCCGAGCGCCGCGCCCAGGCGGGAGATCTCCGCCAGCCCGCGCGTCATCAGCATCGCGCCGACGTTGGCGCCGAGACCCATGCCGGCCGCGACGCCGACCCCGAGGGCGATGACGTTCTTCACCGCCCCGCCGAGCTCGACGCCCACCACGTCGGGGTTGGTGTAGGGGCGGAACCACGGCAGGTGGCACGCCTCCTGGAGGCGCTCCATGGCGCGCTCGTCGGTGCAGGCCACGACGGTCGCCGCGGGCTGGCCCCGGACGATCTCACCGACCAGGTTGGGGCCGGACACCACCGCGACCCGGTCCTCGGGCACCCCGGCGACCTCGCGGATCACCTCGCTCATCCGCTTGGTGGTGCCGAGCTCGACGCCCTTCATCAGGCTCACCAGCACCGCCTCCGGCGGCAGGTGGGGCGTCCAGCGGGTGAGGTTCTCGCGCAGCGTCTGGGAGGGCACCGCGAGGACCACGAAGTCGGCGCCGTCGAGGGCCTCGGCCGGGTCGGTCGTGGCGCGCAGCGACTCCGGAAGCGCCACCCCCGGGAGATAGTCGGGGTTCTCGTGGCGGCGGTCGATCGCCTCGACGATCTCGGGCCTGCGGCCCCAGAGCGTCGTCCGGGTGCCCGCCCTCGCCATGATCATCGCGAAGGTGGTTCCCCATGAGCCCGTACCGAATACAGCCGCCTTGGTCATTTCATCACCGTACGTCGAAGTCAGTGGTGCACAGGTTTCTTGAACGGCGTCTTGGGCGGCTCCTCCTCGCGCAGTTCGGCGAGGAGCGCCGTGATCGCCGCCATGATGTCGGCGGTCACCTCTCGAAGGACGTCGGCGTGCGGTGGCCGCCCCTCGTACTTCGACAGGTCCACCGGCGGCCCGGTCAACGTGCGGAACGTCTTGCGCGGCAGCAGCCTGGGCTTCTTGGAACCGTAGGGAAGGATCTCCTGGGCACCCCAGTGTGCCACCGGGATGACCGGCACGCCGGTCGCCAGGGCCAGCCGGGCCGCGCCCGTCTTGCCCTCCATCGGCCACAGGTCCGGGTCGCGGGTGCAGGTGCCCTCGGGGTAGAACAGCACGCACGCCCCCTCGGCGAGCCTGCGCTCGGCCTCGGCGAGCGAGCGGGCGGCCTCGGCGCTGCCTCGGTACACCGGGACGGCCATCAGCGACCGCACCGCGTGCCCGAGCAGCGGCACCGAGAAGAGGCCCGACTTGGCCAGGATCGTCGGCCAGCGGCCGTTGTTGACGAGGAAGTGTGAGATCAGGACGGGGTCCACCCACGACAGGTGGTTGGCGACCAGGATGATCCCGCCGGTCCTGGGCAGCCGGTCGGCCCGGCGCCAGTCCTTCCTGACCAGGAGCCATGAGATGGGCTTGACGATCGTGACCGCCAGGGCGACCCAGAACCGGGAAGGCCATCCAGGGCGTCTCATGAGCTCCTCCATATGGGTGCGGTGCAGCCCCAAGTGTCCCGGTTGGCCGTGGGAGGTGTCGAGGCGGGATGCTAAGGCTATGCCTCCTGCGGAGAATCCCGGCTGGACCCTGGTCGTGCCGGTCAAGACGCTCGTCGCGGCCAAGACCCGGCTGTCGGAGGCGGCCGGCCCGCACCGGGCGGCGCTGGCCGTGGCGATCGCCTGCGACACGGTCGAGGCCGCCCTGCGCTGCGCCGCCGTGGCCCGGGTGGTGGTGGTGACGGGCGACCCGGTGGCGGCCCCGGCGCTGGCGGAGGTGGGCGCGCACGTCACCGGCGATCCGGAGGCCGGGCTGAACGCGGCGCTGCGGCACGGCGGCCTGGAGGCGGTACGGCTGGCGCCCGGCGGCCCCGTCGGCGCGCTCCAGGCGGACCTGCCGGCGCTCCGCCCGGCGGAGCTGGCGCTCGTGCTGGCCGCCGCCGGGGAGTTCGACCAGTCCTTCCTCCCCGACGCCGCCGAGGTCGGCACGACCTTCTACGGTGTACGCCCCGGCGTGCCGTTCACCCCGGGGTTCGGCGGCCCGTCGCGGGACCGGCACCTGCGGCGCGGCGCGAAGGAGCTGTGCCTGCACGGGGTCGAGTCGGTCCGCCGGGACGTGGACACCCCCGACGACCTGCGGGCGGCCCTGTCCCTGGGCGTCGGCCCCCGTACGGCGGAGATCGCCGGGAGGCTGGCGGGGGCGGGGATGCCGGAGGGCGTCGGAGAGCCCGAGGACGCCGGGAGACCCGGAAGGGAGTCCCCGCCGGGGGGCTCCCTTCGCTGAGATCCCGTCCGGGCCGGGCTCAGTGCCCGGCCGGCTCCTCCTCGCGGGCCTGCTTCGGCAGCAGGAAGGAGGCCACGAGGGTCGCCACGAGCATGGCCGCGACCACCCACAGCACGGTCCGCATCGCGGAGCCCATGTCGGTTCCGGAGCTCAGCAGGTCGAAGAAGACCGTGCCGAGCAGCGCGACGCCGAAGGAGCCGCCGAGCTGCTGGACGGCCGTCAGCGTGCCGGAGGCCGAGCCGGTCTCGTGCTGCTCGACCCCGGCCAGCACGATGTCGAAGAACGGCGCCATCAGCAGGCCCATGCCGAACCCGGTGACCACCAGGGCGGGGACGAACTGCCAGGCGGTGACGGTCTCGCCCGCCAGCACGATGGTGAGCAGCACGCCCAGCGTGCCGAGCGTCATGATCACGACTCCGCCCTGCAGTGCCCGCCGCCCGAACCGCTGCACCGCCTGGGCGGCGCCGAAGCCCGCGATCATGCCCAGCGACCACGGGATCATGACCAGGCCGGCCTTGAGCGTCGAGTAGCCGAGCCCGATCTGGGTGTAGAGGTTGAACACCAGCGTGAAGCCCGCCATGGACGAGAAGAAGACCATTCCGGTCAGCAGGCCGCCGGTGAAGGCCCGCTTGCGGAAGAGGCTGGGCACGACCAGCGGGTCGCCGCCGGAGCGGCTCCTGCGGGACTCGAACCAGCCGAAGACGGCGAAGACGGCGAGCGAGACGGCCATCATGACGAAGGCCCAGACGGGCCAGCCGCTCTCCCGGCCCTGGACCAGCGGGTAGACCAGCAGCAGGCTCGCGACGGAGACCAGCAGCACACCGGGCACGTCGAGCCGGAGCGGGTGCGGCGAGCGCGACTCGGGCAGGAAACGCAGGCCGGCGAGCACGGCGGCCAGGCCGAGCGGCAGGTTGATCAGGAAGATCATGCGCCAGCCCGTCCCGAGGAAGTCGGCCTCGATCAGCCATCCCGCCAGGGTGGGGCCGCCCACCGAGGACAGGCCCATGACGGGCCCGAAGAGGCCGAACGCCGCGGCCATCTCCTTCGGCGGGAACATCTCCTTGATCATGCCGAGCCCCTGCGGGAGCATGACCGCGCCGAACAGGCCCTGCACGACCCGCGCGCCGATGAGCAGCTCAGGAGACTGGGCGACGGCGCACAGCAGCGAGCCGACGGTGAACCCGGCCGCGCCGATCAGGAACATCCGCCTGCGGCCGAAGATGTCGCCCAGCCGTCCCCCGGTGATCAGGCCGACGGCCATGGAGAGCGTGTAGGCGGCGCCGAGCCACTGGATCGTGGCGGCGGTGCCGCCGATCTCGGCGCGGATCGTGGGCGCGGCGATGTTGGTGACCATCGCGTCGAGAAGGTCCATCACCTCGGCGGCGAGGATCACGAACAGGGCGGCCCAGCGCCAGCGGTAGGCGGGCGCCTCCGCCCCGGGTGGAGCGGGGGTGGTCAGGTCTGCGGCCATGGGGGACTCCTCGGGTCTGCGGGAATGGCGTCCATCATCGGTGAACAGTGTTCAGAGTAGCTGATCAATGTTCTCTTGGAGAACGGCGTTCAGCAGTCGGTACGCTGTTCTTAAGATATGTCGCATCGCATCGAAGGACAAGATATAACGCGAAAGAGAGCGCCGTTCGATACGGTGATCAGTGTTCACCCCGGCATACACTGAGGTCATGAGCGACGAGCTGCCCGCCCTGCCCTGGGATCGCCCGCGCGGCCGGACGCGCCCGCCCCGGATCCCTCTCACCAGGGACCGGATCGTCGAGGCCGCGTACGTCGTCCTGGACCGGGAGGGCTACGACCGGCTGAGCATGCGCATGGTCGCGGCCGAGCTCGGCGTCGCGGTCTCGGCCCTCTACGCCCACGTGAGCAGCAAGGACGAGCTGCTGGAGCTGATGTACTCCCGCTTCTTCGCCGACATGGACCTGCCCGACCCCGACCCGGAGCGCTGGCGGGAGCAGCTCAGGGACTACGCCCGCGCCGCGCTGGCCAAGCTCCGCTCGCACCGCGACCTGGCCAGGATCTCGATGGGCTCCGTCCCGTTCAAGCCGGAGATGCTCCCCCACATGGACGCGCTCCTCGGGGTGTTCCGCGCCGCCGGCCTGCCCGACCGGGTCGCCGGGGCCGCCGGCGACGTGCTCTCCACCTTCGTGGACGGCTTCGCCCTGGAGGAGGGCATGTGGCAGGACAGGTACCGCGCCACCGATGAGCTGACCTGGCAGGGGATGCGCGAGGCGCTGGAGCGCTACTTCGCCGAACTGCCGCCCGAGCGCTTCCCGCACCTGACGGCGCTGTCGCGCTCCATGTTCGGCCGGTCCAACGACGAGCGCTTCGACCTCGGCGTCGAGATCATCATCCGGGGCCTGGCGTCGTTCGCCGCCGAGGCCGCGGCGGCCGGCGAGACGGCGACCGGCGAGACGGGGAACGACGGGACGGGGAGCGACGAGGCGGGCGCCACGGAGCGTCCGGCGGGGTGATCCCGCGTACGGCCCGGCGCGCGGATGTCCGTACGGCCCGGCGCGGGCGGTCGCGGGCTACGCTGGTCGGGTGCAGGCGACGGTGCGGATCTTCGACGCGGCGACCCGGTCGGGGTCGGTGTTCCTCGACGACGGGACCGAGCTGCGGTTCGGCGCGGAGGCGTTCGACGCCGGGCCGCTGCGGCTGCTCCGGCCCGGCCAGCGGGTGAACATCCTCCTCGACGAGGGCCGGGTCACCTACGTCACGCTCTCCACCTTCCCGCTGCCCGGCCGGGCCTGACGGCGCGGCGGCCCGTCCGCCGCCCGGCCGCACCCGGAACCGCGGCCTCCCGGACGGCCGGACGCCCCGGCCGGCTTACCGGACACGGCCTCCCGGACGGCCCGCCCCCGGCCGGCTTCCGGGCCCCGGACAGCCGGACGCCCGGACCCCCTCAGGGATCCGGGCGTCCGGAAGAAGGCCCTACTTTTTCTTCGCGGCCTTCTTTCCCTCCGTGTTGACGAGCTCCTTGAAGTCGGAGCCGGGACGGAACTTCGGCCCCCAGCTCTCGGCGACCTTGATCTCGGCTCCCGTGGAAGGGTTGCGGGCCGTGCGGGCGGGCTTGTTGACCATCTCGAACGCGCCGAACCCCGTGATGGAGACCTTGTCCCCACGGGCGACGGTCTTCTGGATGGTGTCGATCACCGCGTTCACGGCCTCGGTCGCCGTCTTCTTGTCACCGACCCGATCAGCGACCGCGTCGACGAGTTCCTTCTTGTTCATAGGTTTGCTCCCCCTGCTTACCGATGTCTGGGAGTGGGCCATGAGGCAGATCGCCCCGTCATCACCCGATTTGTCACGGCATGAGGTCTCAACAGAGCGAGAAACCCCTTGCCCGCTTGAAATTAGGGGACGGAGCCGTATGACTCAATCACCTTCCGCAATGTTTCCAGGACTCGGCGTGTCTGAAACCAGAACATCTAGGTCTACAAGGAATAAATCCAGGCGTCGGGCGGCATGACCCACGTTGCGCTTGGCCGCATCGTTGATCGAAATCAGCCGCCGGGCCAGGCGCTCCCGCCGGTCGGCGGGCAGGCTGAGACCACGGACGCGGCGGTGCGCCTCGCGCAGCCGCCGCGCCAGTTCCTCTTCGGGATCCGTCAGACGGTCGTCGGCAACCATGGCTGCCGACCATTCTCGTACTCGGTCACCTCGTCGGCGTGGCGGAGGGTCAGCCCGATGTCGTCCAGCCCCTCCATCAGCCGCCAGCGGGTGTAGTCGTCGATCTCGAAGGCGGCGGTCTCGCCGGCCCAGCGCACCTGGCGTTCCACCAGGTCGACGGTGACCTCCAGGGAGGGGTCGGCCTCCGTCGCCGTCTGGATCGCCTCGACCGTGGCGGCCGGCAGGACGACCGGGAGCAGCCCCATCTTGGTGGAGTTGTTGCGGAAGATGTCGCCGAAGCGGGCGGCGATCACGACGCGGAAGCCGTACTGCTGCAGGGCCCACACGGCGTGCTCGCGCGAGGAGCCGGTGCCGAAGTCGGGGCCGGCCACCAGGATCGACGCGCCCTGGCGGGCGGGGTCGTTCAGGACGAAGCCGGGGTCCTCGCGCCAGGCCGAGAACAGTCCCCTGTCGAACCCGGTACGGCTGACCTGCTTGAGCCAGACGGCCGGGATGATCTGGTCGGTGTCGACGTTGCTGCGGCGCAGCGGCACGGCCCGGCCGGTGTGGGTGGTGAAGGCTTCCATGGTGATCAGACCTCCTGGTCCAGGTCGGCGGGGGCGGTCAGCCTGCCGGTGACGGCGGTCGCCGCGGCGACCTGGGGCGAGACGAGGTGGGTGCGGCCGCCCCGGCCCTGGCGTCCCTCGAAGTTGCGGTTGGACGTGGAGGCGCTGCGCTCGCCGGGGGCCAGGGTGTCGGGGTTCATGCCCAGGCACATCGAGCACCCGGCCTCCCGCCACTCGGCTCCGGCGGCCTTGAACACCTCGTGCAGCCCCTCCTGCTCGGCCTGGAGCTTGACCAGCATCGAACCGGGGACGACGAGCGTGCGGGTGACGACCCTGCGGCCGCGCAGCACCTCGGCCGCGGCCCGCAGGTCCTCCAGGCGGCCGTTGGTGCACGAGCCCATGAAGACCGTGTCCACCTCGATGTCGCGGAGCGGGGTGCCCGCGGTCAGGCCCATGTACTCCAGGGCGCGCCGGGCGGCGGCGGGGTCGGAGGTGTCCTCCGGGTTCGGCACCGACTCCCCGAGCGGGGCGCCCTGGCCCGGGTTGGTGCCCCAGGTGACGAACGGGGTCAGCGTCGAGGCGTCGATCTCCACGACCGTGTCGAAGACGGCGTCCTCGTCGGTCGTCAGGGAGCGCCAGTACTCGACGGCGGCGTCCCAGGCGGCGCCGGTGGGCGCGTGGGGGCGGCCCTTGAGATAGGCGAACGTGGTCTCGTCCGGGGCGATCAGGCCCGCACGGGCGCCGGCCTCGATGGACATGTTGCAGACCGTCATCCGGCCCTCCATCGACAGCCCGCGGATCGCCTCGCCGCGGTACTCGACGATGTGCCCCTGGCCGCCGCCGGTGCCGATCTTGGCGATGATGGCCAGGATGAGGTCCTTGGCGGTCACGCCGGGCGGCAGTTCGCCGGACACCTCGACGGCCATCGTCTTCGGCCGGTAGGCCGGCAGGGTCTGGGTGGCCAGGACGTGCTCCACCTCCGAGGTGCCGATGCCGAAGGCGATGGCCCCGAAGGCGCCGTGGGTCGAGGTGTGAGAATCACCACAGACGATGGTCATGCCCGGCTGGGTCAGCCCGAACTGCGGGCCGATGATGTGCACGACGCCCTGGCCGGCGTCGCCCATCGGGTGCAGCCGGATGCCGAACTCGGCGCAGTTCTTGCGCAGCGTCTCGACCTGCGTGCGCGAGACGGGGTCCTCGATCGGGCCGAGGACGGTCGGGACGTTGTGGTCCTCGGTCGCGATGGTCAGCTCGGGCCGCCGGACGGGACGGCCCGCCATGCGCAGGCCGTCGAAGGCCTGCGGGCTGGTCACCTCGTGGATGAGGTGAAGGTCGATGTAGAGCAGATCGGGTTCCCCTTCGGCACGTCGCACGACGTGCTGCTCCCAGACCTTCTCCGCCAGCGTGCGGCCCATGTCGCCTCCTTGCGATCAGCCATTCCGCACCCGACTTGCTTTCTCATATGTCGAGACGGCAGTATCGGTGTATGGACAACTCTAGCGGAGTCGGCGTACTGGACAAGGCCGTGCTCGTGCTCAACGCCCTCGAAGCCGGCCCGGCCTCCCTCGCCCAGCTCGTCCAGGCCACCGGCCTGGCGCGTCCCACGGCCCACCGGCTCGCCGTCGCACTCGAGCACCACCGCATCGTCTCCCGTGACACGCAGGGCCGCTTCGTGCTCGGCCCGCGCCTCTCCGAGCTGTCCACGGCCGCGGGCGAGGACCGGCTCCTGGCCGTGGCCTCGCCGATCCTCGCCCAGCTGCGCGACCTGACCGGCGAGAGCGCCCAGCTCTACCGCCGCCAGGGCGACGAGCGCGTGTGCGTGGCCGCCGCCGAGCGCTCCAGCGGGCTGCGCGACACCGTGCCGGTCGGCTCGGCGCTGCCGATGATCGCCGGGTCCGCCGCGCAGATCCTGCTGGCGTGGGAGGAGCCCGACCGGCTGCACCGGGGGCTGCGCGGCGCGAAGTTCACCGCGGCGACACTGGCGAGCGTGCGGCGCAGGGGCTGGTCCCACAGCGTCGGTGAGCGCGAGCAGGGCGTGGCCAGCGTGTCGGCGCCGATCCGCGGCACCGCCGGAAAGGTGATCGCCGCCATCTCGGTCTCCGGGCCGATCGAGCGCCTCACCCGCACTCCGGGCCGCCTGCACGCGGCGCCGGTGGTGAGCGCCGCCGAGCGGATCACCGAGGCGATGCGCCGGGCCAACTGAGGGACCGGCCGAGGAGTCGGCCGAGGGGGCCGCCGGGGCGGCCGGCCCGCCGTACCGCGGCACGCCGCCGCCCCGGCCCGGCCCGCGGTACGGCGGACCGGCCGGGGCCGCCGATCGAAGGCGCGACGAGCCGGGTGACGGGTGCGATATGAGGAGGCGAGCACCCTTGCGGACCCCTAGTCTGGGTGCGTGACAGATCGCATCGAGGCGGCCGCGGCGGAACTGCGTCCCCTGCTCCAGGACTTCATCCTCTGGGTGCGCGAGAACGCGCCCGGCACCGATTCCAACCTGGTCGGTCCCGTCGCCCTGTGGCACCGGCTGACCGCCTCCGACGACGTCAGCCGATGGAAGCGTGCCGATCTGCGCAAGGTGCTCCTCGAACGGATGCCCCAGGTCGTGGAGGACCCCGACGCCGCGGCGGACGGCATGGTGCCCGCGCTGCGGGCCTACCTGACGTTCCTGTCGGAGACCGGCCGGCTGGCCAAGGGCTCCTCCTCGCTCCGCGACCTGCTGGCCGAGCTCGACCGTCTGGAGGACGACTTCGTCGACGCGATGGAGGACCTCGTCGCCGAGCAGGACGACGAGGGCTACGACGAGGAGGACGAGGAGGAGATCGAGGGGCTGGGCGACTTCGAGCCGTTCGCCGACGATCTCGCCGAGCTGCCGACGATCCGCCTGCGGCCCGACGCGGAGCTGGCCGAGGCCGTACGGAAGGCGCCGCTGATCGGCAAGGCGCGCGACCTCGCGCTCTGGGTCGGCTCCGAGCGGCGGGTGGGCGAGACCAGCCTGCTCACCGACGCCGAGATCGCCGAGGCCATGGCCGCCCTGGGCCTGCCCCTCCCCTCAGATGACGGCCGGCCGCTGTCGGACCGCGTGCCCGCGCTCTGGAACATCTGGAACCTCGCCATCGACCTGGACTTCCTCCAGCCCGAGGGCGAGGACACCGTCGGCGCCGACCCCGACGCCGCCGACTGGCCGTTCGAGGACGACGACGACGCCCTGGACGTCTGGATGGCCGGCCTGCACTCGGTCGACTACGGCGACCCCGAGCTGGACGACGAGGACGCCACGATCGCCCTGTCCGGGCTGACCCGGGCGCTGCTGGTCCGGGTGCTCCTGGCGAGCGGTTCCAGGCCGCTTCCCGAGCTGCGCGCCGAACTGACCGAGGCCGCCGCCGAGTACGACGAGCGCGGCGCCGAGGCGTGGGCCGCGGCCACCGCCAAGTACGGCGACCCGCTCAACCCCGTCCTCGACTGGCTCGCCGGGTACGGCATGACCGAGGTCGAGCACGACCAGGTACGGCTGACCCCGCTCGGCATGGAGGGCGTGGTCCACCTGGCCGACGACGCCGACATCGAGCTGGACGCCCGGCCCGCCATCGACGCGATGACCGCCTTCGACCTGCTGTCCTTCAGCGCGGAGCTGCCCGAGGAGGAGGCGGACGCCGAGTTCGCCGCCTGGATGGAGCTGCGCGAGCCCGCCAAGGCCGCCGGTGAGCTGCTGGAGGCCGCCGCCGAGGACGACGCCGACGCCCTGATCCGGGTGCAGGCGGCCAGCATGGTCGGCTCGCTCGGCGAGGTGGCGGTGCCCGCCTGGAAGGACGCCCTGGGCGAGCCGTCCCTGCACCCCTACGCGGCCACCCACCTGGCCCAGCTCGGCGTGGACGACGCGCCCCCGCCCACCCAGGCCGACACCCACTGGCTGATCCTCGACATGCTGACCATCTCCGCCGGTCTCGGCCGGCCGGAGTTCGTCAGCAGCCTCGACGACATCGGCACGGCGTCGAGCCTGGTCGGTCTCCTGGACGTCATCTGGAAGGTGCCGCACCCGCACCTGGAGGAGCTGCTGGAGGCGATCGAGCAGGCCCACCCGGACAAGCAGGTCGGCAAGGCCGCCAAGCGGGCCCTGTTCAAGGCCCGCTCGGCGCACAACTGAGCGGCTGAGCGCCATGGCCGGCCGCCGGGGATCCCGGCGGCCGGTCGGCCGTGCCGTACGGCGGCGCGGCGGACGGCGCGCCCCTCAGCCCGCGACCGGCGGACCTGCCGGACCCGGTGGGTCCGGCAGGGCGCAGGCCAGCGCCTCGGCCCAGTGCCGGTAGCCGGTCGCCGACGGGTGGAACCCGTCGGAGGCGAAGAACCCGGCCGTCTCGATGGGCACCTCCGCGGTGGCGTGGACGACCCCCTCGGCGCCGCGCGCCACGTCGCGCATGACGTGGTCCAGTGCCCGCGCCCGCAGGCCCAGTACGGCGCGCAGCGGCTGGGGCAGCGCGGGGAACCTCCCGACCGGCGGCATGCCGGCCACCACGATCGGCACCCCGGGCAGTCTCCGGCGCACCGCCGCCACCAGCTCCCGCAGCTCGCCCCGGAACCTGCGCGGCCGGTTGAGCTCCAGCAGCTCGTTCACCCCCAGAGCGACCACCACGACGTCGGCGGGTTCCAGCAGCGGGACCAGCTCGGCGGTGGTGGTGCGGGTGTTGACACCGCTCCTGGCGGCCACCTGCCAGCGCACCGGGCGGCCGGTGCGCGCGGCCGCCTCCCGGGCCAGGAAGCCGGCCAGGCCCTCGTCGTGGGTGGCGACGCCCACGCCCGCCGCGGTGGACTCCCCCAGCACGGCCAGCCGGAACACCGGCCCCGCCGCCCCGCCGGACCCGTCCGACCGGTCGATCCCATCCGACCCACCGGACCCGTTCGACCCGCCGGAGCCGTGAGGCCCGCCGGACGGGGCGCCCGCGGCTCCCCCGGCCCCCGGCGACTCGGAGACCCCCGCGGACGGCACCACGCTCGCCCCGCCCGCCCCGCCGGCCACACCGGTGCGCGGCCCCGCGGCCTCCGGGAGCCGGGGTATCCCGCGCCGGATCCGCATTCCCTGTACGGCGAGCACCGGTGCCAGCGCGACGGTGAGGAGACCCGCCGATGGAACGATCACGCGCCCTCCATTGGATAGCATCACTCTCTAATTATTGGCCAACGGGACCACCCGGACAAGGAGGACACCTGAGCGGGGAGCGGCGCCGCAAAAGGTGCGGAGAGACAGAAAACCCCCGGAAGCCATTGCTTCCGGGGGTTTCACCGATGTAGCCCCGACCGGATTCGAACCGGCGCTACCGCCTTGAGAGGGCGGCGTCCTAGGCCACTAGACGACGGAGCCTTGCAGAGGTGACAGTGCTGGTAGTCCCGACCGGATTCGAACCGGCGTTACCGCCTTGAGAGGGCGGCGTCCTAGGCCACTAGACGACGGGACCGAGACACTGTCGTCGGATTCGGGGGGAACCAAATCCGCGGCGTCTTCGAGAAGAAGACGCAGCTGGGGTACCAGGACTCGAACCTAGAATAACTGAACCAGAATCAGTCGTGTTGCCAATTACACCATACCCCACCGCGGTTGAGCTCCTTGCGGTGCTCGCTTGCGACTCCGAAAGAATAGCCCAGGTTGGGCGCGGAGACCAAAACGATTGGTCCGCGCCCGATCAGGCGCCCGATCGGCGTCCGGTCGTGTGACACCGGCGTGGCCTCCGACGCCCTGGTGTGTAACGCTGCTGGGGCAGAACAGAACCCCACATGAGGAGCCCGCGCCGTGGCTGAGAACCCCTTCTTCGCCCCAAGCACCCTGCCCTACAAGCTCCCGCCGTTCGCCGAGATCAAGGAGGAGCACTACCTGCCCGCCTTCGAGCACGGCATGGCCGAGCAGCTTCGCGAGGTGGACACGATCGTCGCCGACCCCGCCGCGCCGACCTTCGCCAACACCGTCGAGGCTCTGGAGCGCTCCGGTCAGGTCCTGAAGCGGACGGCGATCGTCTTCTTCAGCCTCGCCTCCTCGCACGCGACGGACGCCATCCGGGAGATCGAGACGGAGGTCGCCCCCCGGCTGACCAAGCACGGCGACGCCATCCACCTCAACCGCGCCCTGTACGCCCGGCTCAAGCGGGTCGTCACCGACGACCCGGAGGAGGCGTGGCTGCTGGAGAAGTACCGCGTGGACTTCGTCCGGGCCGGCGCCGAACTGTCGGAGGCCGAGCAGGAGCGGCTCCGGGAGCTGAACGAGGAGCTGTCCACGCTCGGCACCGCCTTCTCCCAGAACCTGCTGGCCGCCACCACCGCCTCGGCGCTGGTCACCGAGGACGCCAAGGAGCTCGACGGCCTCTCCGAGACCGCGCTCAGGGCGATCGAGAAGGACGGGAAGTACGTCCTGCCGCTGCTCAACTTCACCAACCAGCCCGCGCTGGCCGAGTTGACCGACCGGGAGACCCGCCGCAGGCTGTACGAGCTGTCGACCGGCCGGGCCCCGGAGAACTTCGGGATCGCGGCGAAGATGGCGGCGCTGCGCGCCGAGCGGGCCGTCCTGCTCGGCTACCCGAACCACGCCGCCTACAGCGTCGCCGACCAGACGGCCAAGACCACCGACGCCGTGGAGGAGATGCTCGGCAAGCTGGTCGGCCCTGCGGTGGCCAACGCCCGCCGCGAGGCCGAGGCGCTGAGCGAGCAGGCCGGCTTCCCCATCGAGCCGTGGGACTGGTCGTTCTACGCCGAGAAGGTGCGCAAGGCCCGATACGACTTCGACAGCTCCGAGCTGCGCCCCTACTTCGAGTTGGACCGGGTGCTGCGTGACGGCGTCTTCCACGCCGCGGGCGAGCTGTACGGCCTGCGTTTCGCCGAGCGGGACGACCTGCGGGGCTACCACCCCGACGTCCGGGTGTTCGAGGTGTCCGACGCCGACGGCTCGGAGCTGGGCCTGTTCGTGTTCGACCCCTACGCCCGGCCCACCAAGCGCGGCGGCGCCTGGATGAACAACCTCGTGGACCAGTCGCACCTGTTCGGCGAGCTGCCCGTGGTGATGAACAACCTCAACATCACCAAGCCGGCCGAGGGCCCGACGCTGCTGACCTTCGACGAGGTCAACACCGCCTTCCACGAGTTCGGGCACGCTCTGCACGGCCTGTTCTCCGACGTGCGCTTCCCCCGCGTCTCCGGTACCGAGGTGCCGCGCGACTTCGTGGAGTACCCCTCGCAGGTGAACGAGATGTGGGCGACCTGGCCGTCGATCCTCGCCAACTTCGCCAGGCACCACGAGACCGGCGAGCCGGTGCCGGCGGAGCTGGTGGAGAAGATGCAGGCCGCGGAGAAGTTCAACCAGGGCTTCGCCACCGTCGAGTATCTCGCCGCGACCCTGCTCGACTGGGCCTGGCACAAGCTCGCCCCGGGCGAGACCGTCGAGGACGCCGAGGCGTTCGAGGCCGCGGCCCTGGAGCGGGCCGGCATCGCCTTCGAGCTGGTCCTGCCGCGCTACCGGACCAACTACTTCGCGCACGTCTTCGCGGGCGGCGTGGGCGGCTACAGCGCCGGCTACTACTCCTACATCTGGAGCGAGGTGCTGGACGCCGACAGCGTCGAGTGGTTCAAGGAGAACGGCGGCCTGGTGCGCGCCAACGGCGACCACTTCCGCTCGGCGCTGCTGTCGGTCGGCGGCGCCAAGGACGCGATGGAGGCCTTCCGCGCCTTCCGCGGCCGCGACCCGCGCATCGAGCCCCTGCTGGAGCGCCGAGGCCTGGCGTAGCGGCTCTTCCACCCCGGTACGGCCCCGTAGCTCCTCCAGCCGGGCGGGCCGTACCGGGGCCGCTCCGGGACACGCCCACGCCCGCCCGGGTCACTCCGGGCGGGCTCCGGCGGGCGCGGACTCCAGCTCCGCGACGGCCTCCCTGAGCCATTCCCTCTCCGCCACGCTGATCGCCCGGGCGACCACGAGCATGCCCCGGTGGAACGGGTCGCCGACCTCCTCTGCCCGCAGCGGCCTGCCGTCCTCGTAGAAGAAGCTGGCGGGCGTCTCCAGGAAGGCGAGGCGGCGGCGCAGCACCCGGGCCTGCGCCTCGCGGTCGCGGAGCTGGGACAGGAAGGCGAGCAGGCCGAAGAACCGCGTCTGGTCGCTGATGTCGAGGTCGGCGGGCTCGCGGAGCCGCCGCAGGAGCTCGCGGCGGCCGGCCTCGGTCAGCGTGAGGACCTGGCGGCGGGCCGCGCCCGCCCCCTCCTCCTCGTGCCGCTCGACGAACCCCTTCTTCTCCAGGCGGGCGATCGCCGGGTACAGCGCGCCGTCGCTGACCGGGCGGAGGTGGCCGCTCAGCCCGTGGATGCGGGCCTTGAGCTCGTAGCCGTGCATCGGCCCCCGCCCGAGCAGGCCGAGGATCGACAGGGTCAGATCACCGCTTGCCATGGGCGCATCGTAACGCTATACCTCTAAACGAGATAGCTCGAAAAGAGGTACAGATGAAGCTGCTCCGCCTCGCCCTGCCCGTCTACGTGGAGCTGCTGACCGCGGTGGTCGCGGTCGGCCTGATCGACCTGCTCTGGGTCTCCCCCCTGGGCGGTCCGGCCGTCGCGACGGTGACGATCGCGACGGCCGCCGAGAACCTCGCCCTCGGCGTCGTGCTCGCCGTCTCCACCGGGACCACCGTCGCGGTCGGCAGGCGCGACGGCCGGGAGCCGCTCGGGCCGGTCGTCCGTACGGCCTGGCTGCTGGGCGGGGCGGTGAGCCTGGCGGTGGCGGTCCCCGGCGTGCTGCTGCGCGAGCCGCTGGCCCGGCTGTTCACCGAGGACCCCGGGACGGCCCGGCTGACCGCCGGCTTCTTCCTGGTCTCCCTGGGCGGCCTGCCGGTCTTCTACGCCCAGACGCTCACCGACGGGATCTTCAAGGGCCTCGGTGACACCGCCACCCCGATGCGCACCGCGCTGCTGTGCAACGCACTGGTGATCGCCCTGGACCCGTTGTTCGTCTACGGCCTCGGCATGGGCGTCCAGGGGGCTGCGGCGGCGACCGTCGCCGCCCGCGCCGTGGCCCTCGGCGTCGCGCTGACCCTCCTCTCCCGGCGGCTCTCCCGCCACGCGACCTCCGGACGGCCGGCACGGGCGCGCCGTCCGGACGACGCGGACACCGTGCGGGTCGTGAGGACGGGCGCGACCGGGGACGCCGGGGACGCCGGGGACGCCGGGGAGATCGTGCGGGTCGTGAAGACAGGCGGGACCGGGAACGTCGGGGAGATCGTCCGCACCGGCCTGCCCATGTCCGGGGACTTCCTGGCCCGGTCGCTGGTCGGCATGCTCATGGTGGAGCTGGTCGGCGGGTTCGGGGTCACACCGCTGGCCGCGTACGGCACCGGCACCAAGATCATGCTGGCCGGGGTGATGGCCTTCTACGCGCTCCGGCAGGCCGCGATGATCCAGACGGCCCGGTCCGGCCGGGCGGGTCCCGCGCCGTTCCTCGGCCTGGCCGCGGGCGGGATCGTGGCGGCCGTGCTCAACGCCGTCGCCGTGCCCGCGGCCGGGCTGTTCACCTCCGACGCGGCGGTGGCCGCCGGGACCGTGGACTTCCTGCGGTGGATGACGCTCTACCTCGTCCCGTTCGGCGCGCTGATCGCCGCGGGCGGGACGCTGCAGGCGAGCGGGCGCGGGGGCCGGGTGCTGGCCGCCACCCTGGCGGGCTTCGCCGTACAGCTCGTCCTGGCCCACGCGCTGGGCGCGGCGCTCGGCGTCACCGGCGTCTGGCTGGCCATGGCGGCGGGCACCGCCCTCGCCGCCGCCCTCGTCACAGTGCTCGGCGCCGCCGGATCTCCCGCCGGAAAACCGGTTGCGGCCCTCCCTAACCTGGATTCATGAACCACGCACTGTGCTTCGCCCACCTCCGGGTGGGCCTGGTCAAGCGGCCTCGCGCCACCCGGGCCCTGGCCCGCTAGGACGCGCGCTCCGCATCTCACGACGACGCGCGTCCGCACGCGTGCGCCCAGGGCTTTCCGAGACCCGATCCATCTCTCGGACCCCGAAGGGGCGGAACGCTGTGGCGCGTTCATTCGCACACGGAAACCACTCACACACCCAGAAGAAGGTCAGGACCGGCGGCGGCGGGAGAACCGGCCGCGACCAGGCCAGGCGCGTCCTCTCGCAGAACTTCATGACCGACCCGCGCGAGATCGACCGCGTCGTCGCCGCCGCCGCGCCGGAGCCCGGGGACCTCGTCCTCGAACCCGGCGCGGGAGAAGGCCCCCTCACCCGTGCCCTGGCCGACCGTTGCAGAAAGGTCATCGCCTACGAGATCGATCCGCTGCTGGCCGGGAGGCTGGCCGCACGCACCCGCGACGACGACCGCATCGAGGTCGTCCGCGGCGACTTCATCGCCGCCGGGGCACCCGCCGAGCCGTTCGCCGTCGTGGGCAACATCCCCTACGCGGTGACCGCGCGCATCGTCGACTGGTGCCTGCGAGCCCGGAACCTCACCTCGGCCACGCTCGTCACCCAGCTGGAGTACGCCCGCAAACGCACCGGCGACTACGGCAGGTGGAGCATGCTCACCGTGGTGAGCTGGCCCCGCCACACCTGGCACCTGCACGGCGTGATCGACCGCGCCGCGTTCCGCCCGGTCCCCGGGGTCGACTCGGCGATCCTGCGCATCCGGCGCAGGCCCACCGGCCTGCTGCCGCCGGAGGCCATGGGCGCCTACCGCGACCTGGTCGAGCTCGGCTTCAGCGGGCTCGGCGGCACCCTGCGCGCCTCGCTGCGCCGCCGCCATCCCGCCGCCGAGGTCGACGCCGCCTTCGCCGGGGCCGGCCTCGACCCGGACAGCGTCGTCGCCCACGTCCACCCGGACCAGTGGATCACCCTGTTCGACCGTCTCCACTGACCCACCGGCGGCGCCGGGCCTCGCGCCCGGCGCCGCCGCGGGCGGAACGGGCGTCCCCTCCGGCACCGGGTCCGCCCCGGAGCCGGAGATCGGGGAGGCTTGACCCTGACACCATGTGAGGCCCTGGAGTGGGAGGACCATGTTCACCATCGGAGCCTTCGCCAGACACGGCCGCGTCTCGGTCCGCATGCTGCGCCACTACGACGCCGTCGGGCTGCTGCGCCCTGCCCGCATCGACCCGTCCAGCGGCTACCGCTTCTACGAGGCCGGCCAGCTCGCCCGGCTCAACCGCGTCATCGCCCTGAAGGACCTCGGGTTCACCCTCCAGCAGGTGCGGGCGATCGTGGACGAGCCGGTGAGCACCGAGGAACTGCGCGGCATGCTGCGGCTGCGGCGGGCGGAGCTGGAGGCGGCCCTGGCGGCCACCGCGGCCCGGCTGGCCCAGATCGAGGCGAGGCTCCGGACGATCGAAAGTGAGGGACGCATGAACACCGACGACGTGGTGGTCAAGCGCATTCCGGCCGTACGGGTGGCCGAGCTGAGCGGCACCGCCGCGAGCTACCAGCCCGAGGACATCGGCCCGGTGGTCGGGCCGCTCTTCGACGAGCTGTGCCGCAGGCTGGAGCGGGCGGGCGTGGCCCCGGCGGGGCCGGGCATCGCCTACTACGAGGACGTCCCGGGCGGCGAGGCCGTCCTCGTCCACGCCGCCATGCCGGTCGCGGCCGACCCCGCGGACGGTCACGGCCTGACGGTCGTGGGCCTGCCCGCGATCGAGCGGGCCGCCACCATCGTGCACCGCGGCCCGATGGACGACGTCATGCCCACGACCCAGACGCTGACCCACTGGATCGAGGCGAGCGGTCACCGCTCGATCGGCTACGCCCGGGAGCTCTACCTCGAATGCCCCGACGATCCGCAGGGGTGGGTGACCGAACTCCAGGAGCCGATCGCCCCGGCGTGAGCCTCCCTCGTGTACGGCGGGCGCCCGGACGCGGGGTCGCGTCCGGGCACCCGCCGTGCTTCCCGGGGGCCCGGGAGAGGTCCTTTCCGAAAAACCCCGGAAGGCGCTCCTCCCCGGAGCCCGGGAACGAGGGGTTCAGCCCTCCAGGCGGGTGAGGGCGGCGCGGAGGCGGGCGACGGAGCGCTCGCGGCCCAGTGCCTCGATCGACTCGAACAGCGGCAGGCCGACGGTCCGGCCGGTGATCGCCACGCGGACCGGGGCCTGGGCCTTGCCGAGCTTGAGGCCGTGCTCGGCACCGACCTCCTCCAGCGCGGTCTTGAGCGACTCGGGGTCGAAGTCGGACTTCTCCAGCCGGGCGAGATAACCGGTGAGGATCTCCCGGGCGGAGGTCTTCATCCCCTTGTCCCACGACGCCTGGTCGAAGACGGGCTCGTCCAGGAAGAGGAAGTCGACGTTCGCCGTGATCTCCGACAGCACCGCGAGGCGGGTCTGGGCGAGACCGGCGATCCCGGCGAAGACCTCACGGTCCCAGCCGGGCGCGAGCCACGGCTCGCAGCGGGCGATGAAGTCGTCGAGCGGCAGCGCCCGGATGTACTCGCCGTTGAAGGCGCGCAGCTTCTTCTCGTCGAAGAACGCCGAGGAGGGGTTGACGTCCTCCAGGCGGAACAGCGGCACCATCTCCGACCAGGGCATGATCTCCCGGTCGCCGCCGGGACCCCAGCCGAGCAGCATGAGGTAGTTGACCATCGCCTCCGGCAGGTAGCCCTCGTCGCGGTAGGACTCCAGGGCGACCTTGTCGCGGCGCTTGGAGAGCTTCTGGCGCTTCTCGTTGACGATGACCGGCAGGTGCGCCCAGACGGGCGGGGTCACGCCGAGCGCCTCCCACAGCAGCTGCTGCTTGGGCGTGTTGGACAGGTGCTCCTCGGCGCGGACCACGTGGCTGATCCGCATCTCGATGTCGTCGACCACGTTGGCCAGCGCGAACAGCGGCGAGCCGTCGGCGCGGGCGACGACGAAGTCCTCCATCGCGTCGTTGGGGAACTCGACCCTGCCGCGCACGAGGTCGTCGACGACCGTCACGCCCTCGTCGGGGGTGCGGAAGCGGACCGCGCCCTCGGCGAGGCCCCGCTCGCGGCAGAAGCCGTCGTAGCCGCGGTGCTCGGAGCCGGTGCGGGCCTTGACGTCGTCGCGGGTGCAGGTGCAGCGGTAGGCGCGGCCGGCGGCGACGAGCTTGGCCACCGCCTCGCGGTGCTGCTCCTCGTAGGACGACTGGAAGTAGGGGCCCTCGAAGAACGGGCTGTCTTCGTGGATGCCGATCCAGGCCAGCGCCGAGATGATGCCCTCGGTCCACTCCGGCCGGTTGCGCGCGGCGTCGGTGTCCTCGATGCGCAGGACGAACCTGCCGCCGGACTGCTCGGCCAGCGCCCAGTTGAACAGCGCCGAGCGGGCGCCGCCGACATGGAACATGCCGGTGGGCGAGGGAGCGAAACGAACCCTAATCACGGGAGACCACCCGGTTGGTGAGAGTGCCGATTCCTTCGATGCCGACGCTGACCTCGTCGCCGACGTCCAGCGGTCCCACACCCTCGGGGGTCCCGGTGAGGATGACGTCGCCGGGGATCAGGGTCATGACCGCGCTGACGTGAGCGATCAGCGCCGGGATGTCGTGCATGAGCTTGGAGGTGCGCGAGCTCTGCCGGAGCTCGCCGTTCACCGTCGTGGTGATGGCGAGGTCGTCCGGGTCGAGCACGGTCTGGATCCACGGGCCGAGCGGGCAGAACGTGTCGAAGCCCTTGGCCCGGGTGAACTGGACGTCCTTCTTCTGCAGGTCGCGAGCGGTGACGTCGTTGGCGCAGGTGTAGCCGAAGATGACCTCGCGGGCCCGCTCGGCGGGCACGTCGCGGCAGAGCCTGCCGATGACCACGGCCAGCTCTCCCTCGTAGTCGACCCGCCGGGACAGCCCGACGGGGTAGGCGATGGCCTCCCCGTGGCCGATCACCGAGGTGGACGGCTTCAGGAAGATCAGCGGTTCCTCGGGGACCTCGCCGCCCATCTCGCGGGCGTGGTCGGCGTAGTTCTTGCCGATCGCCACGACCTTGCTGGGCAGCATCGGCGAGAGCAGCCGGACCTGCGAGAGCGGGTGGCGCTCGCCGGTGAACTGGATCGGGCCGAACGGGTGCCCGGAGATCGCGGAGACGAACTCCTCGCCGGGGCCGCCCTCGACCACCCCGAATCCGACACCTTCACCTGTGGAGAACCTCGCGATACGCACAGGACAAGGCTAGTCGCGCCCGCGGGCCGCCCGGGACCGCCACCGCTCCCCGGCCTCCGGACGGCCACCGGAGGGCCTGCCGGGACCCCGGCGCGATCACCGGGAATCCCGCCCGGCATTTCCCCGGAAAGTCACGGCAATCAATGAATCACGAATTTCCATTATCCGCCCAAGAATCATTATCTCCGGATTTCTATTGTTATGAGGGGTACCACCCTTTATAGGCAATAGTCGGGGGAGCAGGCGGTCTTCCCCCGAGGGGGAGGGAGTCGACGTGACCGAAGCGAGCACGGCGAACAGGCCGAGGGGCGAAGGCGCCCCGCCGTCGCGGACGCGGACCGACAACCCGGGATCCGGCGGGGACCTGATCACGCCCAAGGGGACCACGAGCATCGACAGCGGCGTCGTCGCGAAGATCGCCGGCATGGCGGCCCGCGAGCTGGAGGGCGTCCACGCCATGGGCGCCGGCGGCGCGCGCGCCCTCGGCGCGGTCCGGGGCATGGTCGGCGGCGGCGACCGGAACGTCACCCAGGGCGTGGCCGTGGAGGTGGGCGAGCGGCAGGCCGCCGTCGACATCGACCTCGTGGTCGAGTACGGCGTGGCCATCCCCGACCTGGCCGGCTCGGTGCGCCGCAACGTGATCTCGGCGGTCGAGCGCATGACCGGCCTGGAGGTCACCGAGGTCAACATCCGGGTCGACGACGTCCACCTGCCCGAGCCGGAACGGCCGGAGAGCGGGCAGGAGAGCGGGCAGGAGGCGCGCGTCCAGTGAGCGAGCTGGCCCACGAGGTCGCCGACGCCGTACGGCACTGCCCCGGCGTCGCGGGGCTGTCCGGCGGCCCGTTCGGCGCGGTGGCGACCTACCTGCCGGGAGAGAAGGTGCCCGGCGTGGCCGTACGGGACGACCAGGTCGAGGTCTCCATCGTCGTCCAGCCGGGACGGCCGCTGCCGGAGATCGCCGAAGACGTGCGCGCCGCCCTCGCCCCGCTGGTGGGCGGCCGCCCGGTGAACGTCCACATCGGAGGTATACGGTGAACGGGTTTCCCATCTGGTCGCTCATCGGCCTGGTCGCCGGCGTGGCCCTGGGCTTCGCGGCGGCCTTCGGCGGACTGGGCGCGTTTCTGCTGGTGCTGGTCCTGGGCGCCGTCGGGGTGATCATCGGCCGCCTCGTCGACGGCGACGCGGTGGACCTGTCCAAGCTGTCCAAGGGGCACAGATGACCGCTCCGGCCGGGTCCGCGCCGCCCGCCCCGGCGGACGGCCCCCCGGAACCGGGCGGCGTCCCCGCGCGGGAGCCGGCCCCTGCCGGGCCCGCCCCGGCGGCCGTGCCGCCCGAGCTGCGGGGAAGAACCGACATCCCCGAGCGGGTGGTGGCGCGCATCGCCGCCCAGGCCGCCGGGGAGGTGCCGCACGTGCACCGGGTCCGCGAGCGCGGCGCGCTGGCCCCGGGTGGCACCCAGGCCGTCGTGCACGACGAGCTCGCCTTCCTGGAGCTGGACGTGTCGGTGGACTACCCCGTCCCGCTGCGGCACGTCGCCGAGGAGATCCGGCGGCACGTCGCCCGCCGCGTCCACGACCTCACCGGTCTCGCCGTCGGCCACATCGACATCGGCGTGACCGACCTCGTGCCTTCCCGGGGAGATGACACGTCATGACCACCCCCTCCGCCCCGGGGCCGCCCGACCCGGCCCCCGGGGGCACACCCTCCGTCCCACCGGAGCCCTCCGGGGGAACACCCACCGGGTTCCCTCCCCCGGGCACGCCGGCCGCGCCCGGCGCGGAAGTCCCGGAACAGGAACCGACGACCGCACCCGGTGCGGAAGTCCCGGAACGGACACCGACTGCCACACCCGGCGCGGAGGTCCCGGAGCGGACACCGACTACCGCACCCGGCGCGGAGGTCCCGGAACGGACACCGACTACCGCACCCGGCGCGGGAACTCCGGAACAGGCCCCGACGGCCGGCCCGTCCGCGTCCGGCCCGGTCCCGCGGAACCGGGCCGCCGACCGGGCGGCCGTCCGGGCCTTCCGCCCGCGCCGGGTGGTCCCCGCCGTCATAACGGCCGCCCTGATGCTCGTCATCGGCGGCCTGGTCGCGACGGAGGTGATCTCCGCGCTGCTCGGCAGCCCGGTGCGCGTCGTGCCGTACGACCGGATGTTCGCCTGGGCCGCCTCGACGCCGTGGCGGTCCCCGCAGGCGCTGGGGGCCGCGACCCTGCTCACCGCGCTGGGCCTGCTGCTCGTCCTGTTCGCGCTCATCCCCGGCCGGTCCAGGACGGTCCCGGTCAGGACCGGCGACCCGGATCTGATCGTCGGCATGCGCCCCCGCGGGTTCACCGGCGCCCTGGCCCACGCGGCGAACCGGGTGCCGGGCGTCGAGCACGCCCGGGTGCGGCTGGTCGGCAGGACCGCGCAGGTGACCGCCCGCACCACGCTGCGCGACACGTCCGGGCTTCCCGAGGCCGTACGGCAGGCCGTACACGCGCGGATCGAGGAGCTCTCCCCCGTGCACGACCATCCGGTGAACGTGCGGCTGCGAGGGAGGTGAGCCCGAGGTGGACAGGAAGACCGCGCGGGGCAACCGGCTGGGACTGCTGATCATCGGGCTGCTGCTGACCGCCGCCGGCGTCTACGCGCTCGTCCGCGGCACCCGGCTGCTCCCGCAGAGCTGGGCGTCCGCCACGGAACCGCTGATCAGCCCCGCAACGCGCGCCGGGTTCGCCCGCACCGCCCCGTGGAGCTGGGGGGCGCTCTCCCTCGCCGCGGTGGTACTCGCCCTGTACGGCCTGCGCTGGCTGATCGTCCAGGGGCGCAGCGGCAGACTGCGTGGCATCCGCCTGGAACGCGGTCCGGGCGGCGCCACCGACGTCCGCGCGGACACGGTGACCGAGGCGATGGCGGCCGAGGTCGGCGCGCACCCGGCCATCCACGACGTCTCCGCCACCATGACGGGCACGAGCGCCCGCCCCGCCGTACGGCTGCGCCTGACGGCCGACGAGACCACCCCGATGAGCGCGATCTGCGAGCAGATCGGCGGGGTGGCCGTCCCGCGGATGCGCCAGGTGCTGGAGACCGAGCACGTCCCGGCCGTGGCCAAGGTGAGCCTGGCCGAGCCGCCACGCCCCCGCCGGACCGTCGCCTGAGAGACGCCGGTCGTAGAGTGGCCGGCACAGCCAACGCCTCGAACGCCAGGGAGAAGATGTGTCGGTCGTGAAGATAAACGTCCTGACGGTGCCGGCGGAGATGCGCCAGGAGCTGGAACGCCGGTTCTCCTCGCGCGCCGGGATGGTCGAGTCAGCCGACGGGTTCGAGTGGTTCGAGCTGCTCCGCCCGGTCGAGGGCACCGACCGCTACATGGTCTACACCCGCTGGCGCTCCGAGGACGACTTCAGGCGCTGGACCGAGAGCCGGGCGTTCCAGCGGGGCCACGGGGAGGGCGGCGGCGCCGGTCACGGCCACGGGCAGGAGCAGGGACAGGAGGCCGGTCAGGGGCACGGGCACGGGGAGGGCGCCGGTCACGGGCACGGGCAGTCGCCGGCCGCCACCGCGGCGGAGCTGTGGTCGTTCGAGGTCGTCCAGAGCACCGGCCCGGGCGGCCAGGAGTCCTGAGCGTTCCGGCTCTCCCGGGCCGGCGGCCGGGAGTCCTGAGGACCCCGGCCCTTCCTGGTCGGCGGCCGGGAGTCCTCAGCGGTCCAGCGGGTTCGCCGCGATCCGCCCGGCGATGCCGTTGCGGACGAAGCCCCCGGCCAGGCTGTCCGGCTTACGGGCGGCCTGGTCCTTGATGCAGGCGGTGAACTCCTCGCCGATGCCCAGCCGGGGATGGCGGCCGAGCACCTCGGCGCGCAGCTCGGCGGGGAACGCCTCCGGCCGCCGCCCGGAGATGTCCAGGCCGGTCGACAGCTCCAGCAGGTGGCCCTCGGGATCGGCCTCGACGTCCACCTCGTCCCACATGTGGCGCACGATCACCTCGGCGGCGCGCCTCCGCCGCGCCACGGGCCACCCCGCCCCGGCGCCGAAGACCCAGGCGACGTGGCCGCCGGCCTCCTCGAACGGCACGGTGTGGCTGTCGAACTCCTGGACCAGGCCGATGTCGTGCAGCATCGCCGAGACGTACAGCAGCTCGGCGTCGAAGGCGATGCCGTTCATCGCCCCGTAGGCCGCCGCCCACAGGTAGGCGCGGACGGAGTGGTTCAGCAGGGCGGGCGAGCAGTACTCGGTGGCGACCTCCAGCGCGGCGCGGGCGGCGGGGGTCTCGGGGATCACGATGTCGGCGAGTCGCATGCGCCCAGCATGAACCAGGCGGCGACGCGACCCGCGGGCGGGGCGGGCGGTGAGCACGGCGGGGCCGGCGGGCGGGGCGGGCGGTGAGCACGGCGGGGCCGGCGGGCGGGGCGGCCGACCGGGCACGACCGGCACGACCGGCACGACCGGCACGACCGGCACGACCGGCACGACCGGCACGACCGGCACGACGCCGAAGCCGCCGCCCAACCAGCCGTCAAACCCGCCGCGCGCATCTAGTTGCTAACGATCTCCTGAAAGCCCTCCTTCCAACTTGACCGGTTTGGTGGGATTCGGACAGCATGATCCGCCCTCGTCGTCAGCCCCGGAAGGAACAGGCGTGCGCCGCCGCACCAGAGCACTCATCCTCTCCGCCGTCCTCCTCACGAGCTACGGCACGGCGACCGGCCCGGCGCAGGCCGCGGTGGAACGCACCTCCGAATGCCAGGGCGACTGGCTCCCGGCCACTCCGACCGCGCCGGACATCATGAACGGCGAGATCGAGTTCCTGGACCTGCCGCCGGTCAAGGTCGGCAAGGACGTCAACTGGCGCACCGACCCCTACCGCAACCGCTCCTGGAGCATGGTCTTCCACTCGCTGCGCTGGATGGGGCGGCTGGTGGCCGAGTACGAGACCAGCGGGGAGAAGTCCTACCTGACCCGCGCCACCGAGATCGCCAAGGACTGGGTGGCCGACAACCCGCGCCGTGGCGGCCCGAAGGCCAGCCCGTACGCCTGGCAGGAGCACCCCGTCGCGTTGCGCGCCCCCGCCCTGGTCTGCCTCAGCAAGCACGTCCAGGAGTCCTGGCTGTCGAAGAGCCTGGCCGAGCACGCCGCGGTGCTGTCCGACCCCCGCCTGTACGAGAAGGGCCACAACCACGGCATCGACCAGGACATCGCACTGCTGGGCATCGGGTGCCGCTACAAGCGCCCGAAGTGGTCCGGCCTCGCCCTGCGGCGCCTGAACGAGACGGTGAAGCTGGACGTCGACTCCCAGGGAGTGCTGCGCGAGCAGGCGCCGCGCTACGCGGTCTACGTCCACGAGCGGCTCAGGGTCGCGATGGACAACATCAAGGCGTGCGGCCTCAAGGTCCCCGCCGAGATCGGTAAGCGGTGGGAGGGGCTGGAGACCTTCATCGCCCACTCCACCCAGCCGAACGGGTTCATGGTCCCGATCGGCGACGGCGGCGCGGACGTGCGGCCGGTCGGCTACGACCACCCCAAGGCGAAGGTCAAGGTGTTCGGCAACGGCTACGTCTACGGGCGCACCGACTGGGACAAGCCCGAGTCGGCGTTCTACTCCATCCGCTTCGGCCCCGGCCTGAAGTACCACGGGCACGAGGACCACCTGGGCGTGACCTACTACGCCCAGGGCCGCGACGTCCTGGTGGACGTGGGCTTCCACTCCTACGAGGAGAACACCTACCGCCGCTGGACGATGTCGCCGCAGGCGCACAACACCCCGGCCGTGGTGGGACGGCCGTTCCGCGGGAGGACGGCCACCGCCCTGAGCAGGTCGTCCATCGGCGAGGACCGGCAGAGCTACCGGCTGACCGACCGGGCCTACGGCGTGCCGAGGACCCGCTCGGTGCTGGTCAACCACGGACGCGACGTGATGGCCGTGCTGGACACGGTGCCCAAGGGCTCCAGGGTCTCCACCACCTGGCATCTCGCCTCGGAGCTGTCCGTCGTCTCCGCCTCCGGCGGCCGCGTCGTGGTCAAGGACAAGGCGGGCTGGAAGGCCACGCTGGCGCAGGTCTCGATGCCCTCGTGCAAGCCGGTGAGCGGAAAGGTGATCCGCGGGCAGCGGAACCCCTACCAGGGCTGGGTCTCCACCGCCTACCTCAACAAGCAGCCCGCCCCGGCGGTCGTCTCCCCCGCGTCGGCGGACCCGGTGCTCACCGTCGTGGTGCCGGGAGCCGACAAGCCCTCGGTCTCCTGCTCCGGTTCCAAGGTGACCGTGGGGACCTCCGAGGGCGCGGTGAGCTTCCGGGTCTCCGGGTCCGACCTGCGCTGAGCCTCCGGCCGGGGTACGGCCCGCGGGACCGTGCCCCGGATCCGCGCCTTCGGCGGCCTCGCCGTACGCCTCCGGCAGGGGTCCGGCCGCGTCCGTGGGAGGGCCGGGCCGCGGCGGGAGGCGGCGGCCCGGCGGACGCCGGTCAGCCGGCGGCGTGGCCCGCCCGGAACAGCCCGTAGGTGACGGCCTGCTCCAGGGCCTGCCAGGAGGCCTCGATGATGTTCTCGTCGACGCCCACGGTGGACCACTCGCCGTCCGCGTCACTGGTGGTGATCAGCACGCGGGTGACCGCACCGGTGCCGTACGTGCCCTCCAGGATGCGGACCTTGAAGTCGGTGAGCTCCAGCTCGGCCAGCTCGGGATAGAGCCGCTCCAGCCCCAGCCGGACCGCCTTGTCCAGCGCGTTGACCGGGCCGTTGCCCTCGCCGGTGGAGACGATCCGCTCGCCCTTGGCGTGCAGCTTGACCGTGGCCTCGCTGACCAGTTCGGCCCCGCGGGTCCGCTCGACGATCACCCGCCAGGACTCGACCGTGAAGTGGCGCGTCCGGCGGCCCGCCACGGTGTCGCGGAGCAGCAGTTCGAAGGAGGCGTCGGCCGCCTCGAAGGTGTAGCCCTTCGCCTCCAGGTCCTTGACGCGGTCCACCAGCTCGCGCGAGGTCTCCGCGGACAGTTCGTAGCCCAGCTCGCGGCCCTTGAGCTCCACGGAGGCGCGGCCGGCCATGTCGGAGACGAGCATCCGCATGTCGTTGCCCACCTGGGCCGGGTCGATGTGCTGGTAGAGGTTGGGGTCCACCTTGATCGCGCTGGCGTGCAGCCCGGCCTTGTGCGCGAAGGCCGAGACGCCCACGTAGGGGGCGTGGGAGTTCGGGGTGACGTTGGTCACCTCGGTGATCGCGTGCGCGATCCTCGTCATCTCCGACAGCGACTCCGCCGGGACGAGGTCGAAGCCCCGCTTGAGCTGCAGGTTGGCCACGACGGTGAACAGGTTGGCGTTGCCGGAGCGTTCGCCGTACCCGTTGGCGCAGCCCTGCACGTGGGTGGCGCCCGCCCTGACCGCGGCGAGGGTGTTGGCCACCGCGCAACCGGTGTCGTCGTGGCAGTGGATGCCGATCCGGGCGGAGGTCCCCACCGCCGCCTGGACGACCTCGGCCAGCTCGTCGGGCAGCATGCCGCCGTTGGTGTCGCACAGCGCGATCACCGAGGCGCCCGCCTCGGCCGCGGTGCGCACGACCTCCAGCGCGTAGGCCGGGTTGGACCGGTAGCCGTCGAAGAAGTGCTCGGCGTCGAGGAAGACCCTCTGGCCCTCCGCACGAAGGTGGGAGACCGTGTCGCGGATCATCGCGAGGTTCTCCTCAAGGGTCGTGCGGAGAGCCAGCTCCACGTGCCGGTCGTGGCTCTTGGCGACAAGGGTCACGACCGGCGCGCCGGATTCGCGCAGCGCGGCCACCAACGGGTCGTCGGCCGCCTTCACGCCCGCCCGGCGGGTCGCGCCGAACGCGGCGAGCCGCGCGTGCTTCAGGTCCAGCTCTGTTCGAGCGCGCCTGAAGAATTCGGTGTCCTTGGGGTTGGCGCCGGGCCAGCCGCCCTCGATGAAACCGACGCCCAGGTCGTCCAGGTGACGAGCGATGGCCAGCTTGTCGGCCACCGTGAGGTTCAGGCCCTCCTGCTGGGCTCCGTCACGGAGCGTCGTGTCGTACACGTGGAACCGATCGTCGGTCATTCGAATCTCCTTGGGCGGGTTCGGGCGATCCGTCGCGTGCCGTCCGGCTCCCGAAGGTCCACGGAGCCCGGAAAACAAAAAGACCCCTCACGGACGTGAGAGGTCTGCGCGCCGGCGTTGTCCCTTTTCAGCCGGCGCGCCTGCCGATAATGAGCAGACCGTAGAACATGGTGCCTCGGAGTCTACCCGTACTCCACCACCATCTGACACATACATCTCACGATCCGGTACGGCGCGTGTCTACCCACCTTTGAGCAGACGCACGAGGAGGGCGTCCCGCAGCTCAGCGGTCGTCCGGCTGATCAGGTCATGTACGGCGATCTTCTCGTTCAGCGCTTCGAGGACGCCCCCTATCGCCGCCTGGACGTCGAGTGGCGGAACCGCGACAGGAAGCGCGCCCAGGGCCCTGCCACTGATGCTGGGAACGGCCGAGCCCGTGGTGTTGCGCTCAAACCAGTTCCCGACCAGCGGATGGCCGAGATAGTGGTTGAGATAGGGCGGCAGGACCTCACCACCGGGACGGAGCCTGATCAGCCCCGTGCCGAAGAGCCATTCTTCGTGCTCCGTGGTCACGAGGGCGTGACGTCCGGGATTTCCCGTCCGTACGCACAGCACGTCCCCGGCGGCCAGCCGGTAACGGAACAGGCCGGCCGCGACATCTGTGGGCACCCGGTCGACGGGACCGATCAGCCTTCCGTCTCCGATGTTCCGAGGTTTCACCACCGGCACATCACCGCCGAACACCTGCGCCGGGATACCCGGGCCGGTGACGAGGTCACAAAGACTTCCGAGCGGGGCCTGCCGCCATCCCTCGGGAAGCTCACCGATCAGCGATCTCACAGTCCGAGTTTCCTCAGTTCGCGGGTGACGGCGGCGTCCGCGTCGGCGGCCCTGGCGTGAAGCTCGTCCAGCTGGCGCCGCAACTCGTTCAGCATGCCGCCATCCGGTTCCTCCGCGGTCTCGGGTGGGGAGGAGACGTAGGACCGGGGATTGAGAACATGGTTCAGCGCCCGCACTTCGTCCAATTTCACAGACCTGGCGAATCCCGTTCTTCCCGCGTATCCGCGCCCGGCGTCACGCCATTCACCGACGGCTTCGGCAATCGACGTGACATCCTCGTCGGTCAGGATACGGCGCGTACGGCCGACCGGTCTCCCGAGCCCAGAGGCATCGATGAACAGGACCTCCCCTCTCGGTTCCCGAGGCCGCCCGAGCAGCCAGACGGTGACGGGGATGCCGGTGTTGGGGAAAAGTTGCGGTGGCAGAGCGATCACCGCCTCCACCCGGCCGTCTTCGACGAGACGAGTACGGATGAACCGCTCTCTTGGGTTCTCCGACGCCACCGCGGCGTATGCCATGAGAACCGCGGCACGGCCTCCGGGCGCCAGTGACTGAACGACGTACTGCAGCCACGCGAAGTTCGCGTTGTTGGATGGCGGCGCATCGTACATCCAGGCTCGCCCGTCAACGGCGTCATGGTCCAGGCTCATGTTGAAGGGCGGATTGGTGACGATCACGTCGAACTTTTTCGACGTGTCGAGCCATCCGTTCACCACCTTCTCCGTTGATGGCCTGACGCTTCCAGCCACTCCGTGCAACATCAGGTTCATCCTGGCGATCTCGCTGAGATCCGCGGTCCATGTGAACCCGTCCACGAGCAGGGGCCGGCCGCCGTCTCGTCGCGCGTGGGCGGCCGCGCTCGCCAGCAGTTCCCCTGAACGGCAACACGGATCGTGAATCCGCTCCCCGGGGCGCGGCGCAACCGTGTTCACCAGGACTGAAACCACGGACCGCGGAGTGTAGAACTCCCCACCACGGCGCCCGTCCGCGAAGGCGAGCGCTTCAAGGAGAAAATCGAAGATCTGTGCGCCTCCGTGGACGGAGACGGCTTGGTCCACAGCCTGCACGACCTCCGCGAGAAGATGCTCGCGTCGCCTGTCCAGGCGATGCCGGAAGTCCCGGAAAGGACCTCGAATGACAGTCTCCAGTCGCCTGACAATGGCCTCCGGTGCTTTGCAGACGCCTTCCCAGTCATCCGAGTGCACGGCGCGCAGATAGACCAGACCCAGGACGAGGCTCCGGTCGGCGTGCGCGAAATCAGAAGACAGGAACCTGCGCACCGCCGTCCAGAGCCTGGCTTCGGCGCCTTCCTGCTCGCCGAAGGCCCGGTGGGCCGGTTTCGGAGGCCGCGGAACAGCGGATTCGGGATCCGGGCGGGCCACGGCTTCGCGCCTCCCCTCTGGAAGAGACGACGGGCTCCCGGCAGGTGCGGACGGACCGGCGGCCTGATCGGTATGGGCCATGGCGTCGAGCGCGCGCCGGAACCGCATTCCGTAAGTGGTCCCTGGAGGTTCCTGCTCCCCTAGCGCCTTCTTCCCGACCGACCGGCGATCGAGCCACGCCACCACCGCCGCCACGCCGAAGACCTCGGCCCCGTCGACGATCATTGGAGCCGGGAAGTCGTGATGGCGCCTCTCCCAGTTGGCCACCGCGGAGCGTCCCACGCCGGCGAGCCGGGCGATCTCCGATCGTGACACATGTCCTACGAGCCCTTCGGGGGATTCCGTCATCGGCTCCTCCCGTTCGGACGCCTCTTGAGAACCTCGGGTGCCCTGTCGAATCCCTTCAGCCAGACCACGACCTCCGGCTCCAGATAGCCCAGAAGCCGGTAGATCTTGGTGTGGTCGGCCTCCAGATGGCGGTGGTGAATCGGCTCGTGGTGCATGACCCGATTACGCAGCAGAACCATGGACTGCAGGTTGTCCCGAAGCGTCTCACGAGGACCCGAATAGTACGGGAAAGCCGCATGCAGCACCGGAACCCAGAGACGCCGATCGTGGAAGCGACTCAGAAGCGACACCCAGAACCCGAAGGACAGCTCGGCGACCAGTGCGTCGGCGGTGGGATCGGCCACCCCTTTGTCGCGGAGGGTGCGCTCAGCTTTAGCGATCTTCATCAGTTCGTGATCGCGCAACGGTGCCGCGACCCACCAGTCGGGCCTGCCGAACCTGGAGACCAACCGGGCGTGCTCGGCGTTACGCAGGCTCACCTCAAGGCAGTGCAGGGAGGAGTAGAACGCCTCCGACGCTTCCATGTTCCACCGGTACAAAGCCCATGCACGCATGTCGTCCCCGCCCACTGCACTCCGGTACGGCGCGAACCGCGGCGATGAGAACATCCGGCAGAACCATTCGGGCAAGTGGGAGCTCATCACGGCACTCCAGAAGCATGGTTGTCGGGGGGTGGTCGCCCGGCCTACACTCTTCGTGTAAGCCCCGGGTCCGCCTCTGCGTCGCATGCCGCCCGGGGCACGGCTTTTTCACCGAGCCTCTCTCCGGTTGGCACCCTTCAATGAACCGTTGTCCGAAGGTTGCCGCCCTCGTCCTGAAGGCACTGTAGGCCCACGCATCCCAACGTGGCAAGCGTATTGTGATACGCGATTTGTGAACTACCGTGACGAGCACGACCCACAGATGACCTGGACAAGGTTTTTGCGATGTCGGCGCAGATCAGAGGGATGACGCCAATCACAGAGGCAAGAATGGCCCCCATGAAGGCGACTTACATCGACCCGGCGATCGGGCAGTACCTGCTGGCGCACACCACGCTCCCCGACGACGTCCTGGACGCGCTGGCCATGGAGACCCGCGAGCTGACCGGCGAGGGCGCGAACATGCTCGTCTCCCCGGACCAGGGGCGCTTCCTGACGATGATCACTCAGGTCAGCCGCGCCGCGAACGTGGTGGAGGTGGGCACCTTCACCGGCTACTCCTCCATCTGCATCGCCTGCGGGCTCGCCCCCGGCGGCAGGCTGACCTGCTTCGACGCCAGCGAGGAGTGGACGGACGTCGCCCGGCGCTACTGGGACAAGGCGGGTGTCGCCGACCGGGTGGAGCTGCGACTCGGCCCGGCCGCCGAACGGCTCGCGGAGCTGCCGCCGTGGCAGGGCGTGGACCTCGCGTTCATCGACGCCGACAAGGCGGGCTATCCGGTCTACTACCGGCTGCTGATGGAGCGGCTCGTCCCCGGCGGGCTGATCCTGGCCGACAACACCCTGTGGGGCGGGCGGGTCGCCGACCCCACCGCCGACGACGCGGAGACCCGGGCGATGCGCGAGTTCAACGACCTGGTCACGGCGGACGACCGGGTCACCTCGGTCATGCTGCCCATCGCCGACGGCCTCACCGTGATCAGGAAGAACTGATTCGAAAACACTGACGAGAATCCCTCCGAATCCCGGGCGGGGGCGCGGCTCAACCGCTACTTTCAGTGCTGCCCCGGATACGTTGCGCCCGCTCGGAGGGAACGGCGGAACCATGACATCGTTCACAGACGGACCGCTCAGCCACCGGATGACCCACGAGGGAGATCTCGAGCAGCTCTATCTGCAGCTCGTCGAGCGGTTCGAGAAGCACCGCATCGAGACCGTCAACGGTCGGATCGTGGTGCGGGAGATGTCGACCATCGCCCACGCCGAGGCCGTCTATCGGCTGACGGCCGAGCTCATGCCCTTCGTGATGGGGAAGGGATGGCAGGTCTATCCCAGGGCTCAGATCTTCCTGCGAACACGGGCGGATCGCTACGCGCCGGATGTCATCGTCGTCCCTCCCGAGCCCCGCCTGTGGGATCCCTGTCACGTGCATGCCGACGACACGTTCCTGGTCGCCGAGGTCGTCTCTCCGAGCAGCAGTCACGACGATCACGTCACCAAGCCCCGGAACTGCGCTTTGGCCGGGGTTCCGCTCTATCTGGTGATAGACGCTTTCGCGAACCGTTTCAGGCTGCTCAGCCGGCCGAGTCCACAGGGCTATGCCGACGAGGTGACCGATGCCCTCGGCAAGCCTCTCGACCTGCCCGCGCCCTGGAATCTGACCATCGACACCGGCAAACTGGTCAGGAGGTAGACCTGGCACGAGAGACTCGGGCGGGTAGGCGGCCGGGCTCTCAAAACCGTATCCGGAAGTCTCCGAGTCCCTGCTTTCACGCCGGAGAGACTCGGCGGTCCCGGTCGGCTTCGCGGCTTTCCACCTTGCGACTCACGCGGCGCGTCGACTCGGGGGTTAATGACACGAAGCGGACGGCGCGGGAATCGCCGCGCCGCCCACCCCGGGACGCTTTCTCAGCAGATCTTGTGGACCCAGTGGTAGGGGTCGGGGCGGGTGCCGTATTGGATGCCGACCAGTTCCTCGCGGATGCGGGTGGTGACCGGGCCCTGGGTGCCGTCACCGATCGTCCAGGCGCGGTCGGTGCCCTTGACCGCGCCGACCGGGGTCACGACCGCGGCGGTGCCGCAGGCGAAGACCTCGGTGAGCTCGCCGGACTCCGCGCCGGCCTGCCACTCCTCGATGGACAGGCGCCCCTCCTCGGCGGTCAGGCCGAGGTCGGAGGCCATGGTGAGGATCGAGTCGCGGGTGATGCCGGGCAGGAGGGTGCCGGTGAGGGCGGGGGTGAGGAGGCGGTCACCGTAGACGAAGAACAGGTTCATCCCGCCCATCTCCTCGACGTAGCGGTGCTCGTTCGCGTCGAGCCAGACCACCTGGTCACAGCCCTGCGCGACGGCCTGGCGCTGGGCCACGAAGGCGGCGGCGTAGTTGCCGCCGCACTTGGCGAACCCGGTGCCGCCGGGGGCGGCGCGGGTGTACTCGGTGGACAGCCAGACCGAGACGGCCCGGCTTCCGCCGAAGTAGGAGGCCGCCGGGGAGGCGATCACCATGTAGGAGTAGGTCGAGGACGGGTGGTTCACCCCGAGCGCCGGCTGCGTGGCGATCATGAAGGGGCGCAGGTAGAGGCTGTGGCCGGGGGTGGTGGGCACCCAGTCGCGGTCGGTCTGGACGAGCAGTTCCAGCGACTCGACGAACGTCTCCTCCGGCAACTCGGGCATGGCCATCCGGCCCGCCGAGAGGTTGAACCGGGCGGCGTTGGCCTGCGGCCGGAACGACACGATCGACCCGCCCTCCTGGCGGTACGCCTTCAGCCCCTCGAAGAACTCCTGGGCGTAGTGGAAGACCGCGGTCGCCGGGTCGAGGGTCAGCGGGCCGTACGGCATGAGCCGCGCGTCGTGCCAGCCCCGGCCCTCGGTGTAGTCGATCCGGACCATGTGGTCGGTGAAGACCTGGCCGAATCCGGGGTTCGCCAGTACCTGCTCGCGCTCGGCCGCGGTGCGAGCGTGGTCGGATAGCTGCACGTCGAAGCTGAGCTTCTGAGCGGTGGTCATGGCGGGGATCCTTCTCTTCGAGTCGAACTGCACCTCAGTCCATTCTGCGATGGACCGGATACCGGGAAACTACTGCATGTAGGACAAAGTCGGCAGTGGGCGTGCCACCGCGGGCAAAAAGCAGCGCCCGGCGGCTCGTAGAGCCGCCGGGCGCGTGGGTGAATCGGGTAGGCGGCCTCTCAGCCGGCTACTCGGGCGGCGATGTCGTCGCCGATCTCGTGGGTGGTCCGGGCCGTCCAGCCGGTCTGCCGCTCCAGGAGGTCGTCGGCCACGGCCTGCTCGACCCGGGCGGCCTCCTCGGCCAGGCCGAGGTGGTCGAGGAGCATGGCGACCGACAGGATCGTGGCGGTCGGGTCGGCCTTGCCCTGGCCCGCGATGTCGGGCGCGCTGCCGTGGACCGGCTCGAACATGCTCGGCGCGGTGCGGTCGGGGTTGACGTTGCCGCTGGCCGCCAGGCCGATGCCGCCGGCGACGGCGGCGCCGATGTCGGTGAGGATGTCGCCGAAGAGGTTGTCGGTGACGATCACGTCGAACCGCTCCGGCTGCGTGACGAAGAACATCGAGGCCGCGTCGACGTGGCAGTAGTCGGTCTGGACCTCGGGGTACTCCTGACCGACCCGGTCGAACGTGCGGGACCAGAGGTCTCCGGCGTAGGTGAGCACGTTGGTCTTGTGGACCAGCGTGAGCTTCCGGCGAGGGCGGTTGCGCGCCTTGTCGAAGGCGTAGCGGACGACGCGCTCGACGCCGAACGCGGTGTTCAGCGACTCCTGCGTGGCGATCTCCTGCGGGGTGTCCCGGCGCATCACGCCCCCGGCCCCGGCGTACAGGCCCTCGGTGCCCTCGCGGACGACGATCATGTCGATGTCCTCGGGCCGGGCGCCGCCGAGCGGGGTCTCCACGCCGGGGAAGAGCTTGACCGGGCGGAGGTTGACGTAGTGGTCGAGCCGGAAGCGGAGCTTGAGCAGCAGGTCGCGCTCCAGGATGCCCGGGGGCACGCTGGGGTCGCCGACCGCGCCGAGCAGGATCGCGTCGTATCCGCGCAGCTCGTCCAGGACCACGTCGGTGAGGACCTCGCCGGTCGCGTGGTAACGCTTGGCGCCGAGGTCGTAGGTGGTGGTCTCGGCCTTGGCGCCGACCGCTTGGAGGACCTTCAGCCCCTCGGCGACGACTTCCACTCCGATCCCGTCACCAGGGATGACTGCCAGGCGAATGTTGCGCGAATCCATGCACGCACCCTACCGGTTCGTCTCGGCTGCCGAACACCCATCTCACGGTACGGACGCAACGGCGTGTCATGCGCCACTTGATCGATTTGTCCGACTTTGCGTGGTATTGACCGATTCATGAACTTTCGTTATGGTCCTCCCGTTCGTATCGACGCCTAATCCCCGTGGGCCACCCCCATGTCCGGCCCCGGGGAGCCGGGGACCCACCTTCCGGAAAACACCCGGGGCGCCGGGAGACACGGCTCCGCTTCCAGTGAGCGTGCTTCCCGCTGCCCGCATACGGGGTCTTCCTTGGGGCGAATCAGCGCGTTCTCGCGCCGTAGGGCGGCCTCCACGCCCGAGTCCGACAGCTAACCCGGCAGGCCTTATGGAAGGAATCGTCCTGTCCGGCAAGCTTTTCCCCCGTGCCCTGTCCATCGTCGCCGTCGGCACCGCCGCACTCGCGGTCCCCGCCGCCGCCATGGCCGCCACACCGACCCCCTCCCCGGTGGTCGCCCCCTCCTCCACACTCGCCGCGGCGCTCCCGGCCGCCGTCCCCACGCCGGCCCCCGCTCCCTCGGCCACCGCCGAACCCGGGTCCACGGCCAAGTCCGAGTCCACGACCAAGCCGGCGCAGGCCGCCCCTGCCAAGACGCCCGAACCCGCCTGGAAGAAGGCCGTGGAGTGGGCGATGTCCAAGCGCGGCACCCCCTACGTCTGGGGCGGCACCGGCCACGGCGGCTTCGACTGCTCCGGCCTGATGCAGCGCGCCTACGGCGCCGCCGGCATCAAGATCCCCCGGGTCACCTACGACCAGTACGCGGCCTTCGACAAGAAGATCTCCTGGAACAACCTCAAGCCCGGCGACCTCGTCTTCTTCAGCGGCCTCGGCCACGTCGGCATGATCAGCCGGCCCGGCTACATGGTCCACGCCCCGCGCACCGGCGACGTCGTCCGCGAGGAGAAGCTCAGCTCCTGGCGGCGCAGCGTCTTCGCCGGGGCCGTCCGCCCCGACCGCGAGGGCGTCAAGCTCGCGATCGAGAACGGCACCATGTCGACCGGCAAGGACGCCGCGAAGGACACGAAGAAGGACGGCGCGAAGAGCGCCTGACGCGGTGGGAGACCGCCGGCCCCGATCCCCGGCCGGCGGCTCCTCCGCCGATCCGGGTCAGCGGATGGGGACTCCGCCGTTGTCACGCCGGTCCAGCGCGGTCTGCAGCGCGTCGGCGGCCTCGTCCTTGTTCTCTTCCGGGCGGTTCCAGGGATACATGTCGTACATGACAAGCCTCGTCTCGTTCACGGGCGAGCGGGAAATATGGCAGGGAACTCCGGTCACGAGTCCGACCGGGCCTGGTGCCACGGATCCGGGTCGCGGATCCGCGACGCGAAGGTGAAGCCGGCGAACGCCATCGCACCGCGGCGAGGTGCCGGCCTGCCCGTCAGGCCCCGCCGCGGCAGGTAAGGATTACGAGAACCTGGCGCATTTCCTGTCACAGTACCCGCCCGCCGGAACGCCGTCTCGCCCGCTGTCCATATTTCTCACATAGTGAGAAAAAGAGTGACCGCGGCGAAGGCCAGGAGCGGGTCGCCGAGAGGCTCCGACCTGCGACAACTCAAGACGGCCGCGAAAACCCACGGCGGTGAACGGCGGCCGACGTCTCAGGCCGCGGGTGGGTGACCGGTCCTGACTCCACGAATCGAGCCGTACTCGGCTCCGCGAATCGAGCCGTACGGTGGGCACGCCCCGCCGTACGGACTCCGGGTCAGCCCGCGGGCCCCCGCCGTGCCGGGGACCCGCGGCGCGGCGGTCTAGTCGGCCAGGTCGACCGAGCGGCCGCTGTCGGCGCCGATCTCGCCGGCGATCTGGTCCACCACGTCGGCCGGGATCGCGGTGTCGACGGTCAGCGCGATGAGCGCCTTACCGCCCTTGACGTCGCGGGACACCTGCATCGAGGCGATGTTGATGCCGTGGTCGCCGAGGATGCGGCCGACGATGCCGACGACGCCGGGACGGTCGCTGTAGGCGAAGAACGACAGGTGGTCGGTCGGCTCGATCTCCATCTGGTAGCCGTTGACCTCGACGATCTTCGTGATCTGCCGCGGGCCGGACAGGGTGCCGGAGACGGAGACCGTACGGCCGTCGGCGAGGACGCCGCGCACGGTCACCACGTTGCGCCAGTCGGGGCTCTCCGGGCTGGTGACCAGTTCGACGGTCACCCCGCGGTCCTTGGCCAGCAGCGGGGCGTTGACGTAGGTGACGGAGTCCTCCACCACGTCGGCGAAGACGCCCTTGAGCGCGGCCAGCTCCAGCACCCGCACGTCGTGCGCGGCGATCTCGCCGCGGACCTCGACGTCCAGGCGGGTGGCGACCTCACCGGCCAGCGCGGTGAAGACCCGGCCGAGCTTCTCGGCCAGCGGCAGGCCAGGCTTGACGTCCTCGGCGACGGCGCCGCCCTGGACGTTGACGGCGTCCGGCACGAACTCCCCGGCCAGGGCCAGCTTCACGCTGCGCGCGACCTGGGTGCCCGCCTTCTCCTGGGCCTCGTGGGTGGAGGCGCCCAGGTGCGGGGTGACGACGACCTGGTCCAGCTCGAACAGCGGGCTGTCGGTGACCGGCTCCTTGGGGAAGACGTCGATGCCGGCGCCGGCGACCCGGCCCTCCTTGATGGCCGAGTACAGGGCGTTCTCGTCGATGATGCCACCGCGGGCGACGTTGATCAGGCGCACCGTCGGCTTGACGGCCCGCAGCTCCTTGTCGCCGATGAGCCCGATGGTCTCCTTGGACTTGGGCAGGTGCACGGTGATGAAGTCGGCCTCGGCGAGGGCCTCCTCCAGCGACACCAGGCGGACGCCCATCTGCGCGGCGCGGGCCGGCTGCAGGTAGGGGTCGTAGGCGATCAGCTCGACCCCGAACGGCTGCAGGCGCTGGGCGACGAGCTGGCCGATCTTGCCGAGGCCGAGGATGGCGACGACCTTCTCGTCGAGCTCCACGCCGGTGTACTTGGAGCGCTTCCACTCGCCGCCCTTGAGCGCGGAGTGCGCCTGGGCGACGTTGCGCGCGGAGGCGAGGATCAGCGCGACGGTGTGCTCGGCGGCGCTGGTGATGTTGGAGGTCGGAGCGTTGACGACCATGACACCGGCCTTGGTGGCGGCCTCGACGTCGACGTTGTCCAGTCCGACGCCGGCGCGGGCGACGACCCGGAGCTTCGGCGCGGCGGCGATCGCTTCGGCGTCCACCTGGGTGGCGCTGCGCACGATGAGGGCGTCGACCCCGGCGAGGGCGGGCAGGAACTGTGCGCGGTCGGCGCCGTCGACGTGGCGGACGTCGAAGTCCGCGCCCAGGACCGCGAGACCGGCCTCGGAGAGTTCCTCTGCGACCAGTACGACGGGCTTGTTCACAGGCGGGATCCTTAAGACGAGAGGCTGCTGCACGACCTCTCGAGTCTATCGGCGCTTGTGAACGTGTTCACGAGTGTCCCGGCATACGAGACGGGGTCTTGACGCTACCCATCCGGGACGATCTCATGCGTACAAAATTCAACTTGGTATTGCTCACCACAAAAGTTCACGATTACCCTCATAAGCCGTGGTCCCCTACCTATCGTTCCTCATATGAGCATCGGGAACCCCGCTCTCGGCGACGTGCTCGCGCAGCACGGCGGCCCGCACCGGCTACTGGCGGCGCTCGCCGAATGGGGACTCCTGGTCGCCGTGCGGCCGGACCGCTCCGTCGTGCTCGGCACGACGCAGACCGGTGAACGCGTGCTCCTCGGGTACACCTCGGCGAGCACCTACGCGCGGCACCGTGGCAGCCACTCCCTGTCGGCCTGCGACGCCGACACCATCCTCGACATCCAACGCGTCACCGGTGTGCGGGAAATCGTGATCGACGCGGCGGGACCGGCGGCCGCCGCCGTCCCCATCGAGGACCTCAGGCGATACCTCGACTCCACCCGCAGCGGTCCCACGCCCGCGCTGACGTCCACCTCCCCGACGGCGTACGCCACCGGGGCGATGGCCACGGTGTCGCGTCCCGCGCCGGTCCGTCCCCAGCAACGGGCCGCCGTCCCCGCCGCACCGGCGCAACCGTGGATCCCCGCCCCCCGGCCCCACCTGTCGGGGCCGATGCAGATGGTGGACCCGGGCTACAGCCGCTGCCGCCACCCCATCCTGCCCGCGCTGCGGGTGGCGATCGCGCAGGTCCTCGCCGACTACCCGCTCGTCCACCACGTGTGGATCTCCGAGGCCAAGACCTCCTCCGGCGCGCCCGGGATCATGCTGCACGTCAAGGTGCACATGACGGCGGCCGAGGACGTGGTCCGGGACATCCACCGCGGGGTGCGCGCCCGGCTGCCGCAGCTCGCCGCGAGCGAGGCGCCGATCCTGATGGCGCGGGTCGCCGACGCGCGCACCGAGCGGCGGATGATCGAGCTCTGCGCCCACGTGGTCTGCGCCGACGTGACCGACTGAGGCCGCCTTCCGCGCGGGCGGGACGCCCCGCCCGCGCCGGAGGAGCCCCGGATCGCCACCGTCCACGCGCCGCCGCGGGAACGCCGCCGCGCCGGAACGGCCGGTACCGGTGGACCCGGTACGGCCGGCGCCGGCCGTACCGGGTCCACCGGCGCCGGCGGCGCCGAACCGGCCCTCGCCACCCGGCGAGCCGTCCGGCGGGTCGCCGGGAACGCTGTCGGGCATCGTCTCGCTCGCCGTCCCGCTCGTCGCCGGGATCGGGTGATCGGAACGTCACCACCACACCTACCAGCCCGGACGCCCGGTGCGGCGTACCCTCGCCGCACCGGGCGGCGAAGCACCGGCATCCCGCCGCATCGGACGGCGAAGCACCGGCGGTCCGCCCCCCGGGCGGCCGGGGAGGTCAGGCGGTCAGGTGACCCGGCGGGTCAGGGTGACCCGGACCCGGGTGAACGTCCCCGCGACCAGCGCCGCCAGCAGCGGCAGGCCGACCACCAGCGCGGTCAGGAAGACCCAGGGAACGGCGACGACCGGTGGCTCCGCGGGGAACGGCGGCAGCCATCCCCGGTGCGGCGGCATGGAGATGGTCCTGCCCGGGGCCAGTACCGGCCAGAGCGCCGCGACCCCGATCGCGACCCCCTGGGGCGCGCCGGCCAGCGCGCCGAGGGCGGTGATGAACCCCGCCTGGCCGGCGACGACCAGCCGCCGGGTACCGGGTTTCGCGCCGACGGCGGCCATGGTGGCGAGGTCGGGGCGCAGGTCGGCCGCGGCGAGGCCGGTGGCGGCGAGCGTGCCGCCCAGCGCCAGGACCGCCGCCGCGGCGAGGAGGAGCGCGAGCTGCGGCAGGACGCCCCGCCCGAGACCGCTCTGGATGGTCACCTCGGCCCGGCCGGCCGTGGCGGCCAGCTCCCGCTCCAGCCGGGTCCGCTCCGCCGGGCCGAGCCGGTGGGCGGCCGGGTCGAGGTACAGCACGCGTGCCGCGGGCTTCAGGCCGAGGGCGGGCAGGGCCGAGGCGGGGAGCACCGCGACGGCGTGCCGGGGGTCGGCGGCCCGCGCCACGACCGCCGGGACCGCGGGATCGGCCGGGATCCCGCGCGGACGGCCGCCGGGCCTCCGGACGGTCAGCCGCAGCCGCAGCCGCCCGTCGCGTACCAGGTCCGGGTCGAACACCACGGCCCTGCCCGCGGCGAACGCCGCCGCCGCGACCGGGTCCTCGCGGCCCTGGACGAGCGTCAGCAGCCGCCCGTCCCCCACCGGCAGTCCTCCGTGGTAGTGGCGGCCGTACGGCGCGCCACCGGAGGAGACCTCGGTGACGATCTCGACGTGGGCACCTCTGACGTCCATGGGCGCGACGGCCTCGACCGGCGGCGTCCCGGGAGTCCTCCGCCCGGCGACCTCCCTGGCCCTGGCCCACCGGGTGTCGTCGAGGGAGAGCCCGGTGATCGTCGTGGTCCCCTCCGGGAGGGCCGCGTGGTAGGCGGCGCTCCTGACGGCGAAGCCACTGGCGGTCATGACGGCCGCGACGGTGCAGGCCGCCGTCGCCGTCATGACCGCCGCGACGGCCCAGGCGGTGCGGCCCCGGTTGCGGGCCGCGTCGCGGACGGCCAGCCGCAGCGGCAGCGGCAGCGCCCCGGCCGCCACCGCCGCGCCCCGGACCAGCGACGGCGCCAGGGCGATGAGCCCCAGCTGGGCCGGGACCGCCGCGATGAGGACCCAGGTCGTACGGAACCTGATGGCGAGCACGGTCGCCGCGGCCCCGGCGAGCAGCAGCACCAGGCCCGGCAGCGGGTGGCCCGCGCGGCCCCGCGCCCCGCTCCTGCGCCCGGCGAGCACCGCCGCGACGTCCTGCCGGGCCGCCCGTACGGCGGGCAGCACCGCGGCCGTCATTCCGGCGACCGCCCCCAGCGCGGTGACGACCAGCACCGGCACCCAGGGGATGTCCAGCGGACCCACCCGGCCGATCAGCCGGCCCGCCTCCAGCGCGGCCGACAGCGCCCCGAGGCCGACGCCCAGTGCCAGTCCGAGCAGCGCCGCGCCGCCGCCCAGCACCACGCCGTCGGCCAGCAGCACCATCCGCACCTGCCCCGGCGAACCGCCCTGGGCCGCGACCAGCGCCAGCTCCCGCCGACGCCGCCGCGCCCCCACCGCGAACGCCGGACCGGCCAGCAGCGTCACCTCCAGCACACCCATCACCACGATCAGGGCGATGCCCGCGACCTCCTCGGGGTCGTTGATGCCGGAGACGAAGCAGCACTCGTCCAGATACTCGGAACCCCCGGGGATGACGGGCGCGTGGACCGTCAGACCCGCCTCGCGCAGCCGGCGGACGTCGGCCATGGTCATCGGCTCCGGGGTGTCGGCCAGCCAGCCGGTGCCGGTCCCTCCGGGAAGGAGAGCGCTCGGGAGGCCCACGATCTCCCTGCTGTCCGGCCGGTGCGGGTGCTCCACCACGCCGACCACCCGCACCGGCCTGCGCCGCCGGGTCACCACGGGTGCCGTGCCCGGCGGTGATCCCCGTTCCGCCACGCGCGGGGTGACCGCGATCTCGCCGGGCGCGGCCGGGAGGCGGCCCCGCAGCAGGCGGTACGTCCCCCTCGTCAGCGGGTCGCGCAGGTCCAGCTCCCGGACGGCCACGCGGTCGTAGCCGCCCGTGCCCCAGAGGTCGGCACCGCCCGTGTTGAAGGGGATGATCCTGGCGCCGGGCCCGAGGAGGGCCGCCGGATCACCCGGCGGGCGCCCCGGCCGTAGCACGTCGCTCGCCCGGATCCGCAGGTCGGCGGCGCCGATCCGCGAGGTGAGCTCCTCGTCCGGGGTGACGTCCGCCGTCTCGACGAGGATCAGGGCCAGGGTGATGACGAGGACGGGCAGGCCGACCATCGCGACGATGAGGGCGCTGCGGCCCCGGGCCCGCAGCGCGTCCCGCCGGGAGATCCGCAGCGCCGCCCGGAACGCGGCCGGGAACGTGAACGACGGGCGGCGTCCGACCTCGGTCCGGAAGATCATCCGGATGATCATAGGGTCGGACGCCGCCCGCCGTACCGGATCCCGGCGGAGTGGGTGCCGCCCGCGGTCAGGTGACCCGGCGGGTCAGGGTGACCCGGACCCGGGTGAACGTCCCCGCGACCAGCGCCGCCAGCAGCGGCAGGCCGACCACCAGCGCGGCGAGGAAGAGCCAGGGGAGCTCGACCGCCGGCAGCCGGTCGAGGAACGACGACGAGTCGGGCGCCCAGGCGCGGTAGCCGTACGGCATCGACGCCCCGGCCACCGCGATCCCGGCCGGGATCCCCGCGAGGGCGCCGGCCAGCGCGCCGAGGGCGGTGATGAACCCCGCCTGGCCGGCGACGACCAGCCGCCGGGTGCCGGGTTTCGCGCCGACGGCGGCCATGGTGGCGAGGTCGGGGCGCAGGTCGGCCGCGGCGAGGCCGGTGGCGGCGAGCGTGCCGCCCAGCGCCAGGACCGCCGCCGCCAGGAACAGCAGCGGCTTGACGAAGCCGTACGAGTCGATGTCACGCATGAAGGCCACGCCGACCGGGCCGGCCATGATCGTCAGTTCCCGCCCCAGCCTGACCTCCTGCTCCTCGGTGAGCCGGACGGAGGAGGGGGCGGCGTACAGCACGCGCGCCTCGGGCTTCAGGCCGAGGGCGGGCAGGGCCGAGGCGGGGAGCACCGCGACGGCGCGCCGGGGATCGGCGGCCCGCGCCACGACCGCGGGAACGGTGAGATCCCTCGGAGCCTCGGATGAGTCGTGGCTGACGAAGTGCACGGTGGACAACCGCAGCCGCCCGTCGCGCACCAGACGCGGGTCGAACACCACGGCCCTGCCCGCGGCGAACGCCGCCGCCGCGACCGGGTCCCGCCGTCCCTGGACGAACTCCAGCAGCCGCCCGTCCCCCACCGGCAGGCTCACGCCGAAGGGGTTGCCGGGGTACATGCCGTCCGTAGCGTCGAGGTGTCCGACCGAGAGCTCCACGGCGGCCCCCCGGGTGTCGCGGAGCGCGACGGCCTCGATCAGCGGCGCGCCGGGCAGGGCGCGCTCGACGATCGTCCTGGCCCTGGCCCACCGGGCGTCGTCGAGGCCCGCGCCGTCGATCTGCACGGTCCCGGCCGGAAGCGTCGGGTGGAAGGCCTCACGCCGTTCGGCGAGGTTGCTGTCTAATGCGACGGCCGCCATCGTGAAGGCGGCGGCCGCCGTCATGACCGCCGCGACGGCGGAGGCGGTGCGGCCCCGGTTGCGGGCCGCGTCGCGGGCGGCCAGCCGCAGCGGCAGCGGCAGCACCTTGGCCGCCGACACCGCCGCGAGACGGACCATGGAAGGCGTCAGCGCGACCAGTCCCAGCAGGGCCAGGACCTCCGCGGCGAGGACCCAGACCCGGTCGGACCCGATGGCGCGCACGGCGGCCACGGCTCCCGCGACGACCAGGACCGCACCGATGATCGGACGGCCCGCGCGGTCCCGTGCCGGGCTCCGGCGCCCGGCGAGCACCGCCGCGACGTCCTGCCGGGCCGCCCGTACGGCGGGCAGCACGGCCGCCGCCACCCCGCTGACCGCCCCCAGCGCGGCGACGGCCAGCACCGGCACCCAGGGGACGTCCAGCGGACCCACTCCGCCGATCAGCCGGCCCGCCTCCAGCGCGGCCGACAGCGCCCCGAGGCCGACGCCCAGTGCCAGTCCGAGCAGCGCCGCGCCGCCGCCCAGCACCACGCCGTCGGCCAGCAGCACCATCCGCACCTGCCCCGGCGAACCGCCCTGGGCCGCGACCAGCGCCAGCTCCCGCCGACGCCGCCGCGCCCCCACCGCGAACGCCGGACCGGCCAGCAGCACCACCTCCAGCACACCCATCACCACGATCAGGCCGACGGCCACGATGTCCCGGGTGTCGCGATAGTCGCTCGTGTCCTTGACGGTGGCGGGGGCCTCGACGTCCAGGTCCGCCGCCCGGAGCCCGCGGATGTCCCGGAGGGTGACCGGTTTCGGGGTGTCGGCCAGCCAGCCGGTGCCGCGCCCGTCGGCCCTGTCGAACAGCAGGGTGCCCGGAAGGCCGATGATCTCCGCGCTCTTCGTCTGGTGCGGGTGTTCGACGACCCCGACCACCCGCATCGGGGTCAGCTTGAAGGTCACGGCCGGTGTCGTGCCGAACCGCGCCCCCCGCTCCTCCGCGCCGGGGGTCACCACGATCTCGCCGGGCGCGGCCGGGAGGCGGCCCCGCAGCAGGCGGTACATCCCCTTCGTCAGGGGGTCTCGCAGGTCCAGCTCGCGCGCGGACACGTTGTCGTAGCCGAGCTCGCCCCGGAAGTCGGCGCTTCCCTCGTTCGCCGGGATGATCCGGGCCCCGGGCCCGAGCAGCCCCATGACCTCGGCCGGCGAGGTGGGCGTCGATGCGCGGCCGTCGGTATCGGGCCGCCCGAGTGTCACGATCCGCAGGTCGGCGGTGCCGATCCGCGCGGTGAGGCCCTCCCGCCGGGTGACGTCGGCCGTCGCGGCGAAGATCAGGGCGAAGACGATGACCAGGACGGGCAGGCCGACCATTGTCACGATCAGCGCGCTGCGGCCCCGGGCCCGCAGCGCGTCCCGCCGGGAGATCCGCAGCGCCGCCAGGAAGGCGGCCGGCCGGGAACGTCCGGCCCCCGCCGTCCCGGTGCGCGTCATGACCGGCGCCGGGGCGCTCATCGGGCGCTCTCCATCGGCGCGGCGGCGGTGTCGGCGACCCGGCCGTCGCGCAGGAAGACCACGCGGTCGGCCCAGGCCGCGTAGCGGGGCTCATGGGTGACGAGCAGGACCGCCGCCCCGGCGTCGCAGCGGGCGCGCAGGAGCTGGAGGATCTCGTCGCCGGTCGGGGTGTCGAGGGCGCCGGTCGGCTCGTCGGCCAGGATCAGCCGCCGTTCCCCGGCCAGGGCGCGGGCGATCGCCACCCGCTGGCGCTGGCCGCCGGAGATCTCGTCCGGAAAACGGTCGGCGACCTCGGCGAGGCCGACCTCGGCGAGCACCTCCAGCGCCTGGCGGCGGGCGTCCCGGAAGCGGATCCCGTCCAGTTCGCGGGGCAGCGTCACGTTCTCCAGGGCGGTGAGCGAGGGGATCAGGTTGAGGTCCTGGAAGACGTAGCCGACGTGCCGGCGGCGCAGCGCGGCGAGTTCCCCGGCCGGAAGGCGCGTCAGCGAGACGTCCTCGACGACCACGTCGCCCGAGGTGGGCCGGTCGAGGCCGCCCGCGACGTTGAGCAGGGTGGACTTGCCGGACCCGGACGGGCCCATCACCGCCACCAGCTCCCCGGCCCCGACCGCGAGGTTCACCTCAGAGAGGGCCGTCACGGCTCCCGGGCCGTCGCCGTGCACGCGGCCGACGTCGGCGAGCCGGACGACCGGATCAAAACTCATGCTTGTCTCTCCTGCGTCTGGGGGGAGGCCGCGAGCACGGCCTCGCAGTGGTCGAGCCAGCGCTGCTCGGCCTCGGCCTGGAAGATCATGGAGTCGAGCACCAGCCGCTGGGCCGGGTCCTCGGCGTTGGCCCGCCTGGCGCGGGTGAGCCGCTGGAGGGTGCCCATGGTCGCGGTGCGCTGGGCCTGGATGATCGGACGCACGTCCGCCCCGGCGGTGACCGCCATCGCGAGCTTGATGACCAGCTCGTCCCGGGGCCGGTCGGCCTGGGCGACGGGGGTGCCGAACCATCGCGCCATCTCGGCCCGACCGGCCTCGGTGATCGTGTAGACGACCCGGCCCTGGTCGTCCTGCTCGCCGGGGGCCACCAGGCCGTCGCGTTCCAGGCGGGAGAGCGTCGTGTAGACCTGGCCGATGTTGAGCGGCCAGGTCGCCCCCGTCGACGCCTCGAACTCCGCCCGCAACTGGTAGCCGTAGCGGGGCCCCCGGCTGAGCAGGGCCAGCAGCCCTTGTCGGATCGCCATGGATACTGAGTATGCATACTCAGTATGGTCACGGCAAGAGATCCGCATATTCTGGACAGGTTCCGGCACCGGGGCGGATACTCGGGGGATGAGCTCGCCGCCTCCCCCGTCCCGCGCGTCCGATGGGGACCGCGACCGCGCCATCAACGAGCTCCGCGACCGCGCCGTCGAGGGCCGCCTCTCGCACGAGACGTTCCTCGGCCGGGTCGACATGGCGCTGCGCGCCCGCAGCCAGGGCGAGTTGGAGAACCTGATCGCCGACCTGCCGCCGCGCGGCCGGCTGCGGCGGATGGTGACCGACGTCGTCGCCTCGGCGTCCGACTTCACCCGCCGGGTCGAGTCGGCCTGGCGACGCCCCCGGCTGCCCCGCCTCGCGCTGCCCGGCGACGACCGTGTCCGCTACGTGGTGGGCCGGGGCTCGGCCTGTGACCTGGTGCTGGCCGACCTGACCGTCTCACGGGTGCACGCCGAGCTGCGCCGCGCCGAGGACGGCTGGATCGTCGTCGATCTCGGCTCTCTCAACGGCACCCGGCTGAACGACTGGCGGCTGGTCGGGTCGGCCCCGGTACGGCCGGGCGACGTGCTGTCCTTCGGTGACTGCGGCTTCCTCGTGATCACACCCCAGTCGGCCTGAACCGGGTCACGCCTCAGCCGGCCCGAACCGGGTCACACCCCGGCCCGCCCGAACCGGGTCACGCCCCGGCCGGCTCCGGTTCGTCACCCGCGCGCGCCGTGACCCCGGGCTCCTCCCCCGTCCCGTCCCCGGCCTCGGACGCCTCGGAGGCACCGGCGGTACCGGCGGCGTCCACCGCCCGCATCGTCTCGGCGGTGATGGGGTAGCGCAGCGTGAGCAGCACGCTGACCCCGGCCGCGAGCGCGGGGATCAGCGCTCCGCCGTACAGGGCGGCGGCGATCGCCGAGTCCGGCTGGGCCACCGCCTCCGAGGCGGAGGACTCCACGAATCCCGTCGCGCCGAGCAGCCAGCCCAGCACCAGCGCGCCGAGCGCGAAGACCACGGTCTCGCAGGCCGTCCACAGACCGGTGAACACCCCGGCGCGGCGCCTGCCGGTGGCCGCCGCGTCGTGGACGATCACGTCCGAGAGCATGGAGAACTGCAGGAGCTGGAACCCGGCGTAGCCGACGCCGACGACGAGCACGCAGGCGTGCGCGTAGCCCGTGCCGAACCGGTCGGAGAGCGCCATCGCGGCCGTGCCGGCGGTGAACAGCGCCGCCGACAGCACCATCGCGCCGCGCTTGTCGTAGCGCCGCGACAGCCACGTCCACAGTGGCATGGTGACCAGCAGCGGCCCGACCACGCACAGGAAGAGCGTGGTGGTCGCCCCGGGCGCGTCGAGGACGTAGGTGGCGAAGTACGGCGCGCCCGCCAGCAGGGTGCCCGCGGCGAACATCTGCGCGCAGCTCAGGGCGAGCAGGATCAGGAACGGCCGGCTGGAGCGGGCCGCGGCGAACTGCGCCCGCAGCGACGGCTCGGCCTCGGCCCGCCCGGCCAGCGGGGCGCGGGCCGTACCGGCGACGGAGGCGAGCATGGACGCCAGCAGCACCGCGCCGATGACCAGGCCCATGAGCCGGTAGCCGGTCACCTCGGTCCCGGCGAGGGCCGGCGCGCCGGCCCCGGACAGCAGGATCGCCAGGCCCAGGAAGACCATCTTCCACTGCAGCAGCGACGACCGCTCGTGGTAGTCGTCGGTCATCTCGGTGGCCATCGCCTTGTAGGGCACCTCGTAGAAGGCGTAGGCCGTGGCGGTGAGGAAGTAGCAGACGGTGACGTACAGCGCGGCGGGCAGGCCGGTCAGGGGCGGCCCGGCGAACGTCAGCGCGAAGGTCACCGGCAGGGTGACCGCGCCCAGCAGCATCCAGGGGCGGCGCGGGCCGAGCCGGGAGACCGTGCGGTCGGAGCGCTGGCCCACCCAGGGGTTGATGACCATGTCCCAGAGCTTGGGCAGGAAGGCCACGGCGCCGGCGATCCAGGCGGGTACGGCCAGCACGTTGGTCATGTAGAACAGCAGCAGCAGGCCCGGGACCGTGGAGAACGTCGCGGTGCAGACCGATCCGACCCCGTAGCCGACGCGCACCCCGCGCGGCACGGTGACGGCGACGGCGGCTCCGGCGGGGCGGGGGGTGGGGGCCGGTGTGACCATTGCCACATTCAACCCCACCGGTCGATGGCCCGATAGGGGTGAAAGATACGAATATTTCCGTATTGTCGGCCAGGCCGCCGGTGCCGATGATCTCCGCAGACGCCTAGCACCTGGAGACACCGTGCGGCCCTCGCGACGTACCACCCTCTCTCTTTCGGCCCTCCTGCTCACCGGCCTCACCTGGGCCACGACCGGCTCGGCCGCCCCGGCCGGCGCCCTCGGACCGGCCCCCGGCGTGGCGGACCTGGTCAAGGACATCGACCAGATCCTCGGCGACGCCCGGCTCACTCCGGCGCGGGCGGGGGTGGTGGTCCGCAGCGCCGCCTCCGGCGAGGAGCTCTACGCCCTGGACTCCGGCAAGATCCTCACCCCCGCCTCCAACACCAAGCTGCTGACCTCCGCCGCCGCTGTGGAGAACCTCGGCCTGGACTTCCGCTTCACCACGAGCGTGCTGTCCACCGGCCGCCGGGCGGGCTCGGCCCTGGCCGGGGACCTCTACCTCAGGGGGACCGGCGACCCGACCATGCTCGCCGCCGACTACGACGCGCTGGCCGCCAAGGTCGCCGCCTCGGGGATCAAGGTGGTCACCGGCAGGCTCGTCGCCGACGACACCTGGTTCGACGACGTACGGCTCGGCACCGACTGGGCCTGGGACGACGAGCCCTACTACTACGCGGCGCAGATCTCGGCGCTGACCGCCTCCCCCAACACCGACTACGACGCCGGCACCGTCATCGTCTCGGTGGCCCCCGGGGACGCCTCGGGCAAACGGCCCAAGGTCACCACCACGCCCGAGACGGACCACCTGAAGATCGAGAACCGCGCGGTGACCGGTGCCGAGACGGACGTCACCATCGAGCGCCGGCACGGCACGAACACCGTGGTGATCACCGGAACCGTCGCGGACGAGCAGCAGGAGTGGGTCACCGTCGACGACCCCACGGCCTACGCCACCTCGCTGTTCCGCGCGTCGCTGGCCCGGCACGGGGTGCGGGTGCTGGGCGGCGCGGCCCGGGCGGCGGCCCCGGAGGGCGCCGCCACCGTGGCCTCGCACGAGTCGATGCCGCTCCGCGAGCTGCTGGTGCCGTTCATGAAGCTCAGCAACAACATGCACGCCGAGATCCTCACCAAGGCGATCGGGCGCAAGGTCTCGGGTGCCGGGACGTGGAGCGCCGGGCTCGCCGCGATCACCTCCTTCGCCAAGGCGAACGGCATGACGACGCTGAACCTGCGGGACGGCTCCGGCCTGTCGCGGATGGACGGCCTGACCCCCGGCGGCCTGACGCGCTACCTCGCCGCGCTGCGCGCCAAGCCGTGGTTCGACGCCTGGTACGGCGCGCTGCCGATCGCGGGTCAGGCCGACCGCATGGTCGGCGGGACGCTGCGCAGCCGGATGCGCGGCACGCCCGCCGCCGGGAACGTCCACGCCAAGACCGGCTCGCTGACCGGCGTCACCTCACTGTCGGGCTACGTGACCAGCGCCGACAACGAGCCGCTGGTCTTCTCCGTCATGCTCAACCAGTACCTGTCCGCCGCTCCCCGGGACATCGAGGACAGGATCGCCGTCCGTCTCGCGCAGTTCCGCCGTGACGCGCCGGTGGACGCGGTCGTACAGCTCAAGCAGACGCCGCAGGCCGAGGATGCCTCGGAGCTGGAGTGCTCGTGGCTGAAGCCCGCCCAGTGCTGACCCCCCGGTCCCACCCGGAACCGGTCCTCGATCCCACCCGGTGCGACCTGAGATCTCACCCGGTGTGACCTGACGGTCCACCCGATGTGACCGATCGGCCCGTCCGGCGCCGATCAACCGGGCAAGATTTTTCCGCCCGCCGGGCCTCTGCCGCCGCCGTGTCCGCACGGCGGCGGCAGACCAGCTCAGGGGACAGATTTTCGGACAGACGGGAACGGTCCCAGACGCACCAGCGATCACTTTGGTTTACCGACAACTCAAGATTTTGTCCGAAATTTCGTGACAGGGGCGTTGTGCCGCCGCCAGAATACGGGTTCGATCCGGCCTCAACCCTCTGGAGGACTCAACATGCGCAGACCGCTGGGGGCACTCGCGTGCCTTGGAACTCTGGCGGCACTGAGCGCTCCCGTCGCCGCGAACGCGGCGGCCTCGCCGTCCGCGTGCGATGTCCACGCGGACCGGCCCCTCGTCACCGCCACCGGGAAGATCCACGCGTCCGCCACGCGGCTCGGCTGCCGCGACACCGCCCTGGTGCGGATCCAGATCAAGCGGGCGGTCGCCGGCGCCGACCCGGTCGTCAAGAGCGGCGCCTACAAGGGCCGCAACGGCCGGGCCCTCATGACCCTGCGGTGCGCGCCGGGCGTCTACTACACCGTCGTCCGTGACAGCCGCGGCCACACCGCCACGTCCGAGGCGGCCAGGCTCTCGTGCGACCCCGCCGCGACGCCGACCGCCGCCCCCTCGCCCACGGGCACGGCCGCCCCCACGACACCCCCCACCGCGACGGCCAAGCCGACCACGCCCCCCACCGCGACGGCCGCCCCCACCGCCACCGCCAAGCCCACCGCGGCTCCGACGACGGCTCCGACGGCGGCCCCGACGGCGACCGCCGCCCCCACCGCGACGGCGAAGCCCACCACGCCGGCCACGCCGCTGCCGACCCTGACCCCCGCCCCGACCGCGACGGCCACCGCCAAGCCCACCCCCACCTCCACCGCGGGCACGGTCGGCACGGCCGACGAGAACGAGGTGCTGCGCCTGACCAACGTGGAGCGCGCGAAGGGCGGCTGCCAGCCGCTCAAGCACGACCCGCAGCTCCGCGCCGCCGCCTACGGCCACTCCGCCGACATGGCCGCCAAGGGCTACTTCAGCCACACCTCCCAGGACGGCCGCAGCTTCATGGACCGCATCCGCGCGGCGGGCTTCACCGGCGGAACAGGCTGGGCGGAGAACATCGCCATGGGCCAGCCGACCCCGGCCGCCGTGGTCACCTCCTGGATGAACAGCTCCGGTCACCGGGCCAACATCATGAACTGCAAGTACACCCTCATCGGCGTCGGCGCGGCCAAGAACTCCAAGGGCCAGATCTACTGGACCCAGGACTTCGCCGCCCGCTGAGACACCGCGGGACGCCGAAGGCGCCGCGAGGCGCCGACCGGCACTGAAAGACCCCAAAAGACACTAAAAGACACCAAAAAACACTGAAAACACTGAAAGACGCGTCCGGCCCGCTCCCCCTCACGGCGGGGGCCGGCCCGGACGACCCCGGTGACCGCCGGGGTGGCCCCACCGGGCCGTCCCGGCGGCCCGGTCCCCGCGGCCCAGACCGCGGGGATCCCTTCCCCCTCTCCTCCCACCTGGGCCGGGCCGGTTTCCGTTCCTCCCCGCGGACGGCCCGGAAAGCGGAGGAGACGGCGACGCCCCCGCGGAATCGTCCGCGGGGGCGTCGCCGTACAGGGCGCCCCTCCCGGACAGCGGGTCCGGGAGGGGCGTGCCACTACTTCAGCCAGCTCATCATCGGGCGGAGCTTGGCGCCGGTGGTCTCGATCGGGTGCTGGGCCAGGTCCTCACGGTAGGCGGTGAACTTCTTCTGGCCGCTGTCGAACTCGTCGACCAGCTCGCGGGCGAACTCGCCGGACCGGATCTCGTCGAGGATGCGCTTCATCTCCTTCTTGGTCTCCTCCGTCACGACGCGCGGGCCGCGGGAGTAGCCGCCGTACTCGGCGGTGTCGGAGACCGACCAGTACATCTTGTGGATGCCGCCCTCGTACATCAGGTCGACGATCAGCTTCATCTCGTGCAGGCACTCGAAGTAGGCGACCTCGGGCTGGTAGCCGGCCTCGATGAGGGTCTCGAACCCGGCCTTGATCAGCTCGGAGACGCCGCCGCAGAGGACCGCCTGCTCGCCGAAGAGGTCGGTCTCGGTCTCCTCGGTGAAGGTCGTCTTCAGCGCGCCGGCGCGGGTGCCGCCGATGGCCTTGGCGTAGGACAGCGCGAGGTCCCAGGCGTTGCCGCTGGCGTCCTTCTCCACCGCGACGAGGCACGGCACGCCGCGGCCGGCGCTGTACTGGCGGCGGACGAGGTGGCCGGGGCCCTTGGGAGCGACCATCGCGACGTCCACGCCCTCGGGCGCCTCGATGAGGCCGTAGCGGATGTTGAAGCCGTGGCCGAAGAAGAGCGCGTCGCCCTCGACGAGGTTCGGGGCCACGTGCTCGGCGTACAGGTGGCGCTGGATGTGGTCCGGCGCCAGGATCATGATCAGATCGGCTTCCTCGACGGCCTCGGCGGGCGTGAGCACGCGCAGGCCGTCGGCCTCGGCCCGCTCCCGGCTCTTGGACCCCTCCGGCAGGCCGACGCGGACGTCGACGCCGGAGTCGCGCAGGGACAGCGCGTGCGCGTGACCCTGGCTGCCGTACCCCAGGACGGCCACGTGCCGGCCCTGGATGATCGACAGGTCGGCCTGGTCGTCGTAGAAGATCTCAGTCACTTGCTTAACCTTTCGGGTTTCTCGTACGGCTTACGCGGTCCGGTCCAGGGCCCGCAGAGAGCGGTCGGTGATGGAGCGGGCACCGCGGCCGATGGCCACCATGCCCGACTGGACGAGCTCCTTGACGCCGAACGGCTCAAGGAGCCTGACGAACGCCTGCAGCTTGTCCGGGGTGCCGGTGACCTCGATTGTCACCGCGTCCGGGGCGACGTCCACGCAGCGCGCCCGGAAGAGGTTGACCAGTTCCAGCACGCTGGAGCGGGTCTCGGCGTCGGCCCGCACCTTGATCAGCGTGAGCTCGCGCTGCACGGCCTGCGCCGGGTCGAGCTCCACGATCTTCAGCACGTTGACCAGCTTGTTGAGCTGCTTGGTCACCTGCTCCAGCGGCAGCTCCTCGACGTTGACCACGATGGTCATCCGGGAGATGTCCTCATGCTCGGTCGGGCCGACCGCCAGCGAGTCGATGTTGAACCCGCGGCGGCTGAACAGCGCGGCGACGCGCGCCAGAACGCCGGGCTTGTTCTCCACCAGCACCGAGAGCGTGTGCCTGCTCATGCCTTCCTCCTCGCCGGGCGTCTCGCCGAGCCGCCGTGCCTGTCCGTCAGCCCGCCGCTCACACCTGGTCCTCGCCGTCCCAGACGGGCGCCATGTCGCGGGCGAACCTGATGTCGTCGTTGCTGGTCCCGGCGGCGACCATGGGCCAGACCATGGCGTCCTGGTGGACCACGAAGTCGATCACGACCGGGACGTCGTTGATCTCCATCGCCTTCCCGATGACCTCGTCCACGTCCTCGGGACGCTCGCACCGCAGGCCGACGCAGCCGTAGGCCTCGGCGAGCTTCACGAAGTCGGGGATCCGGCGGACCGTCTGCAGGTTGGTGTTGGAGTAGCGCTCGTTGTAGAAGAGCGTCTGCCACTGCCGGACCATGCCGAGGTTGCCGTTGTTGATGACCGCCACCTTGATCGGCACGCCCTCGATCGTGCAGGTCGCCAGCTCCTGGTTGGTCATCTGGAAGCAGCCGTCGCCGTCGATCGCCCAGACGACCGCGTCCGGACGGCCCATCTTGGCGCCCATCGCCGCCGGGACCGAGAAGCCCATCGTGCCGGCGCCGCCGGAGTTGATGAAGGTGCCGGGGTTCTCGTAGCCGATGAACTGCGCCGCCCACATCTGGTGCTGGCCGACGCCCGCGGTGTAGATCGCGTCCGGGCCGACGAGCGCGCCCAGCCGCTCCATGACGTACTGCGGGGCCAGGGAGCCGTCCTCGAACGTCTCGTAACCCAGCGGGTACGTCGTCCGGTAGGCGTCAAGCTGGGTCCACCACTCGGCGTAGTCGCCCCTGCGGTCCTCCTTGCCCACCGCGGCGATCAGCTCGGCGATGACCTCCTTGCAGTCGCCCACGATCGGGACGTCCGCGTGCCGGTTCTTGGAGATCTCCGCCGGGTCGATGTCGGCGTGGACGACCCTGGCGTGCGGCGCGAAGGTGGACAGCTCGCCGGTGACACGGTCGTCGAAGCGGACGCCCAGTCCGATGATCAGGTCGGAGCGCTGCAGCGCCCCGACGGCCGGCACCGAACCGTGCATGCCCGGCATGCCCAGGTGCTGGCGGTGGCTGTCGGGGAAGGTGCCGCGCGCCATCAGCGTGGTGACCACCGGGATGCCGGTCATCTCGGCGAACTCCCGCAGCTCCGGCGCCGCGCCGGCCTTGTGGACGCCGCCGCCGACGTACAGCACCGGCCGCCTGGCCTCCACGATCAGCTTCGCCGCCTCGCGGATCTGCTTGGAGTGCGGCCGCGTCACCGGGCGGTAGCCGGGAAGCTGCATCACCGGCGGCCACTGGAACTCCGTCGTCGCCGTGAGGGCGTCCTTGGAGATGTCCACCAGGACCGGTCCGGGGCGGCCGGTCGAGGCGATGTGGAACGCCTCGGCGATCGTCCGCGCGATGTCGGCCGGGTCGGTGACCAGGAAGTTGTGCTTCGTGATCGGCATGGTGATGCCGGAGATGTCGGCTTCCTGGAACGCGTCGGTGCCGATGGAGCCGCTGGCCACCTGACCGGTGATCGCGACGATCGGGACCGAGTCCATGTAGGCGTCGGCGATCGGGGTGACCAGGTTGGTCGCGCCCGGACCGCTGGTGGCCATGCAGACCCCCACCTTGCCGGTGGCCTGCGCGTACCCCTGGGCGGCGTGCCCGGCGCCCTGCTCATGCCGTACGAGCACGTGACGGACCTTGGCGGAGTCGTAAAGGGGATCGTAGGCGGGAAGGATCGCGCCGCCCGGGATGCCGAACACGGTGTCGACCCCGACGTGCTCCAGCGCCCTCACCAGCGCCTGGGCTCCTGTCATCTGCTCGGTCATCGGCTCGTTCCTCATGTGGCTGAGCGGGATGTTATGGCATAAAAAAGGCCCCATCCCACCTTGCCGGCGGGTCTGGGGCGGCGCGCAGGACGAAGTGCTTCGCTTATCGGCCCGCGCGCCGGCGAAGTACTACGAGAATCCCACGGTGATGCATGGCTCCCACCATGGCCGACATTGCGGCCCTGAGTCAAATTGGTGGGACGGGTGTCTCACACTCCGAGATGAAATTCCGGGCAGGAGAGGCCCATGGGACGGCCGCGCCGTACGGGACACCTCCCCGTACGGCGCGGCCGTCAGACGGCGCTGTGCAGACCCGCGGGCATGAGCTCGTCGATCCCCCGGGCGTCCATCGGCCGCGCCACCAGGAAACCCTGCCCCCGGGTGCAGCCCATCTCACGCAGCAGGTCGAGCTGCTCGGGCCGCTCGATGCCCTCCGCCACCACGATCAGCCCCAGATCATGGCCGAGCCGTACGATCGTGCGGGTCAGCAGGGTCAGCGTCTCGTCGGCGCCCAGCCCGGACACGAACGACGGATCGACCTTGATCATGTCCACCGGGAGCTGCCGCAGCAGCGCCAGCGAGGCGTAGCCCGTCCCGAAGTCGTCGATGGCCAGCCGCACCCCCAGCTCGCGCAGCTCCGACAGCCGGGTGAGGGTCTCCTCGGCGTCCTCGACCAGCATCTCCTCGATGACCTCCAGCGTCAGCGCGCTGGGCGGCAGGCCGCTCTCGGCGAGCGCCGACTCGACGGTCTCGACGAACCGCGGGGCCATGATCTGCCGCGCCGACAGGTTGAGCGACAGCCCGATGTCCCAGGAGGACGCCCGCCACGCCGCCACCTCCCGGCAGGCCCGGCGCAGGATCCACTCGCCCAGCGGGACGATCAGCCCGGTGTCCTCGGCCGGGCCGAGGAACCGCTCCGGCGGCACGAACGCGCCGTCCCGCCACCAGCGCACCAGCGCCTCCACCGCGGTGACGCGCGAGGTCGCCAGGTCCACCATCGGCTGGTACTCGATCGCGAACTGGTCCTCCAGCAGCGCCCGCTGCAGGTCGGCCGCCAGCTCCAGGCGGCGCACCACGTCGGCGTGCATGTGCGCGGCGAACACCTCCACCCGCGGCCCGCCGATGTCCTTGGCCCGCGCCATCGCCACGTCCGCGTTGCGGATCAGGTCGGCCGAGGAAACCTCCTCGTCGGCGAAGGCCACCCCGACGCTCGCGGTCATCGCGATGTCGCGGTCGGCCACCCGGAACGGCTCGGCGGAGACCGCCCGGACCAGCCGTTCGGCGAGGTCCACCGCCGTCTGGGCGTCACCCGCCACCTCCAGCAGCACCGCGAACTCGTCGCCGCCCCAGCGCGCCAGGGTGTCGTCGGCCCGTACGGCCGCGCGCAGCCTGCGGGCCGCCTGCCCCAGGAGGTAGTCGCCGCTGGCGTGGCCCACCGAGTCGTTGACCGCGGTGAACCCGTCCAGGTCCAGGAACACCACGGCGACGCTGTTCACCCCGGGACGGGCCAGCACCTCCCGGGTGCGCTCCTCGAAATAGGCGCGGTTGGGCAGGCCGGTGACGCCGTCGTGGAACGTCAGGTGCGCCACCTGGTTGCGCAGCGCCTCCTGGCCGCTGACGTCGCGGGTCGTGACCAGCAGGAGGTTCTCACCCCGGGAGTGCCGGGTGGCCACCGACTCGGTGGGCCGCCAGGTGCCGTCGGCCGCCCGCACCCGGCATCCGATCATGCAGGTGCCGCCGCCCTCGGCCTGCTCGTCCGCGAGGCTCATCGCGCGCAGCGCCATCTGGATGCCCGGGACGTCCTCGGGGTGGATGTAGTCGAAGATCGAACCGCCGATCATGTCCTCGGGGCGGTAGCCGTAGGTGACCTCCACCCCCTCCCCGATCTCCCGCACCACGCCCGCGTGGTCGCACAGAAGAACCACGTCACCGGTGCTCTCCGCGAGATCCTGCAGCTGCCGCTCGCCGAGATCCATCAGACGCCGCATCCGGCCGGCGTCGGCCAGCATCACGAACAGCCGCACCACCAGGACCGCGACGACCGACGTCGCCACCAGCGCCGGTACGGCGGGCGGTCCCGCCACGCCCCCACCCAGCAGCCGCAGGACCAGGGCCACGGTCGCCACGAGCACCAGGATCAACGGCACCGCCGCGATCAGCGAGGAGGCGGCCTGCGCGCCCGCGCCTACCTCCACGCCCGCGTCCGCGTCCGCATCCGCACCCGTGTCGTCACCCGGGTCCGGGGCGTCGGGCGCGCGCGCCGTACGGCGGCACCAGGGGACGGCGGCGAACAGCAGGAAGGCCACCGGCGCGAGCCACAGCCCGAACGGCGACGGATCGTCGCCCGTCATCCGGGTCAGCGCGCCCGCCGTCTCCGTGGCGGTGAGGGCGGCCAGCAGCCCCAGCGCCGCCAGGCCGACCGGCCCCGCCGACCGGCGGGCGGGCAGCACCGCGGGCCCCACCGCGCAGGTGAAGGCCAGGCAGAGCACCGGCGAGGCCAGGCTCACCGCGAAGACGCCCGGCCCCCCCGAGTCGTGGTAGGCCGGTCCGAGCAGGGTGACCCAGCCGACCAGGAATATCGAGGCGGCGCTCACGTAGGCGTCGGAGGCGTCACGCAACGACGCCCGCCCGTACGCCGGCCGGACGGCGCACAGCCCCGTGCCGATGGCGAGCATCGCCGTACCGGCCAGGACCATCAGGTCGGCGAAGCTCACCGCGAACGGCGTGCCGTCCGCGATCGGCCGCACGCCCGCCCCGGCCAGCCAGGTGGCCGCGCCCCCCGCCAGCCAGCGCCAGGCACGCGCCTCGCGCCGGTCGGCGATCCGGAGCACCGCCATGATCAGTGACACGACGGCGACCGCCGCCGCGGCGACACCCGCCACCGCCCCGGCGACCGCGGCCGAGGCGCCGTCGGCGAGCGCGGCGGCCAGCCCCGCCGCGCCGAGCCCGGCGACCGCGGCCGGCGGCACCCGGGGGTCACGCCAGCGGATCAATGTCGTCTGCCCATCGGTGTCGTCTCGTCCTGCCTCCGCGGCGTTCCCTTGGCCGCCGCTCCAGCGTCGCCGCTGTCACCACGTCATCCTTCGTCCTCCGCCCGAACCGGGCGGCACACGACCAGTCTGTGCTCCCCGGTCGGCGCGGATGGTGACAACGCCGTAGTCGTCACCGATCTGATAACCATGTAACGATCGAGATCGCGCCATCCACGGTAGGCGGCGGAGGTCACGAGGCAGCCACGGCCGGATTCCTTTCCCGGTCAGTACGAGCCGGTGATCACGTTCTTCAGCGGCTCCCCCGCCAGATACCGCAGCAGCTGCGAACGGAGCAGCCGCAGCGTGCGCCGCCCGGAGGCCGGAGTGCTGCCCGCGACGTGCGGCGTGACGAACACCCCGGGAGCCGTCCACAGCGGGTGCCCCGGGGGCAGCGGCTCGGGATCGGTGACGTCGAGCGCGGCCCGGATCCGGCCCCGGCGCAGCTCGGCGACGAGCGCGCCGGTGTCCACCACCCCGCCCCTGGCCGCGTTCACCAGCACGGCGCCGTCCTTCATCGCCGCCAGGAACGCCGCGTCCACCAGGCCCGCCGTCTCGGGCGTGGACGGCACCAGCAGCACCACCACGTCGGCCTGGGGCAGCAGCTCCGGCAGCTCGTCCTGACCGTGCACGCCGTCCCTCGCGGTCCTCGCCACCCGGACCACGTCCACCTCGAACCCGTCGAGCCTGCGCTCCAGCGCCTCGCCGATCGATCCGTAGCCGACGATCAGCACCGTGGAGTCGGCGAGCACACCCGTGTGACGGTAGGCCCACTCCCCGCGCCGCTGGGCGGCGGCGAACTCCGGGAAGTCCCGCAGCACCGCGATCATCGCGCCCACCGCCCACTCGGCCGTCCCGGCGTCGTGCACCCCTCGGGCGTTGCACAGCACCGCGCCCTCGGGCAGGTGCGGCCGGTACCCCTCCACCCCGGCCGTGACGGTCTGCAGCAGGCGCAGCCCCGACATCCGGCCCAGCAGCCCGGCGACGTCCGGCACCGGCATCAGCGGGGGGATCCAGACCTCCACCTCCTCCGCCCCGGCCGGGTGGGGACCGGTGCCGTCGTAGACGACGCACTCCACCTCGGGCAGATCACACAGGACATCGGCGGCGGCTCGGGAGGGGACCCAGATCTTCATGTCCCGCATTATCCAAGGGATCACTCCGGAACCTCTTCGGGTATGCAGCGGTATTGACGGAGGAGGTAAACATGATCCGCTTCGCACGCTCGGCCCTCGTCGTGGCCGTCACCTCGGGGACCGCCCTGGCGGTCGGCTGCTCGGCGGCCCCGGCCGAACGCTCCTCCGGCCCGTCCGCCCCGGGCTCGCAGAGCGCCCCGAGCACCCCGGGCGGCCAGGGCTCCCCGAGCACCCGGGACGCCCAGGGCTCCCCGGAACCGCCCGCCACCGGCGCCCCGGCGGGCGAGCCGCGCACCCTCGCCGAGAACCTCGCCGTCCCCTGGGGCATCGCGTTCCTGCCCGGCGGCGACGCCCTGGTGACCGAGCGCGACACCGCCCGGCTGCTGCGCGTCACCCCGGGGGGCAAGGTCACCGAGGTCGGCCGGATCGACGGCGTCAGCCCCTCCGGCGAGGGCGGCCTGCTGGGCGTCGCGGTCTCCCCGACCTTCGCCGACGACCACCGGATCTTCGTCTACTTCTCCTCAGCCCGCGACAACCGGATCGTGCGCTACCGCTACGACCGCGAACTCGCCGACCCCACGGTGATCCTCGACGGCATCCCCCGGGGCGCCATCCACAACGGCGGCCGCCTGGCCTTCGGCCCCGACGGGTACCTGTACGCCAGTACCGGCGAGACCGGGAACCAGTCGCTGGCGCAGGCCCTCGGCTCCATGGGCGGCAAGATCCTGCGCATGACCGAGGACGGCAGGCCCGCGCCCGGCAACCCGTTCCAGAACGTGATCTGGAGCTACGGCCACCGCAACGTCGAGGGCCTGGCGTGGGACCGGTCCGGGCGGATGTACGCCAGCGAGTTCGGGTCCAGCTCGTTCGACGAGATCAACCTCATCAAGAAGGGCGCCAACTACGGCTGGCCCGAGGTCGAGGGCACCGGCGGCGGCCCCCGGTTCACGGACCCGATCGTCACCTGGCCCACCTCCGAGGCGTCCCCCTCCGGCCTGGCCTACGCCGACGGGTCCCTCTGGGTGGGAGCCCTGCGCGGCCAGCGGCTCTGGCGGGTCCCCCTGAACCCGGACGGCACCGCCGGCAAGCCCGTCCCGCTCTTCGAGAACCGGTACGGCAGGCTCCGGGCGGTCGCCACGGCACGGGACGGGTCGCTGTGGTTCGGCACCAGCAACAAGGACGGCCGCGGCTCTCCCCGCCGAGGCGACGACCGCCTCCTGGCCCTGAAACCGTAGGGCTTTCCCGGAGCGGGTCCCTTTTCGCAGGCTGGGGCTTTCGCGCTGCGGGTGGCTTGGGCGGGTTCCGCGTGTTCAGGCTGAGTCTTTTCGCGTTTGGGGGTGTTTGCCTGGGTTGGGGCGGGCCGGTGGTTGCCGGGCTGGTCGGTGATTGCCGGGCTGGTCGGCGGTTCGCGCTGCGGTGGGTGGGTGTTCCGGCCGGCGTTGTGGCTGGGCTCCGGTGGTCTCCGGCCTCCGGCCTGGCCTCGGGCGCGACGGTTTCCGGCGTTTTGAAGCCGGCCGGAACACCCACCCACCTCCGCGCCATGCCTGCTTCGTTCGTACGGCGTGCTCGCCGTAGCTGCTCTCTTTCCGCCGGCCCACGGTCCGCACCGCCGCTGAAGCCTCCCTTCCGCCCGGTTCAGGGAGGAGCGCCGTAGCCTTGCGGCCACACTGGCGGGGGAGAGCGCAGGGCCGGGCGCCGTAGCTTCTCCCTTTCGGGCCGCCCAGAGTCCCCGCCGTAGTCATTCTCCTGGGACTCGCGGGCTCTGTAGCCACTTCCTTGGGCCCGCAGGCTCTTTGGAGCGAACTGCTCGATGGCCGCGAGACGTACGACAGTGCCACCCGCCTCGGTCGCGCGGGATGATACGGCGGGCTGCGGGCCCCACGCCGCGGGTAAGGCCGGGCTCCCGGCGTGCCGGTGAGCCGGGCCGAGGACGGTCAGTCGGTGCCGCCCCGACAGGTCCCCGGTTCGGCGATACGGCCTGTCCTATGTGTGCAGCCTGCCCTGTTCGCGGAGCCAGGGCCGCAGTGCGGCGTCCGTCGCCTCCTCCAAGCGGCGGCTCATGACGGCGGGATCGTCGCCCGCCGTCTCCAGCAACACCTGCAGAGCCCCGGTGACCGCCCCGATGAACGCCCCCACTAGAGCCGCCGCCCCGGTTTCGTCCAGCTCCTCGGCATAGGCCGCGCACAGGTGACGCGCGATCTCCCGCTGCGCGTCGAACTGGAGTTGCAGGCCGCGCCCCCGTACCGCGGGTTCGCTCCGGAAGAACCGCAACCGGAGCGCGGCCACCCTGCTCACCATCTCGTCGCTGTCATGGTTCACGTTGCGCAGCGCGCGCAGCAGCACGTCGGCCGGCCGGTCCTCGGGCCCGCGCGCGGCGATGGCCTCGATGGCGGCCGCGACCCGCGAGTCGCTCTCGGGGAAGAGCACCTCCTCCTTGCTGGCGAAGTAGCTGAAGAAGGTGCGTGTGCCGATCTCGGCCGCCTCGGCGATGTCGGCGACAGTCGTGCCCTCGTAGCCGCGCTCCTCGAACAACTCCACGGCGGCATCGACGATCGCTCGGCGGGTGCGCTGCCGTTTCCGTTCACGCAGGGTGAGCTCAGCCATGCCGCAGACGATACCGCACAGAATGCCTATCGACACTCATTGCGAATTTGCATCGAGTGCAGTTATGGTCCAAATATGAGAAGCGTGTTGATCTCGGGAGCCGGCATAGCCGGGAACACTCTCGCCTACTGGCTCACCCGCCACGGGTTCGAGCCCGCCATCGTGGAACGCGCCCGAGGACAGCGTTCCAGCGGCAACCCCGTCGATGTGCGCGGTCCCGCCCGTGAGGTCGTCGAACGCATGGGGGTTCTGCCCAAACTGCGTGCCGCAGCGACACGCGTGACCCGGCTGAGCTTCGTCGATGACCACGGCAAGCGGGTCGGCGGCGTATCCATGCCCTCCGGCGGCATCGAATTGCCCCGCGCCGACCTGGCCCGCATCCTCTCCTCAACAGTGGCCGCCGACTACCTCTACGACGACACCGTCACCGCTCTGCACCAGGACCCCGGCGGCGTGAACGTCACCTTCGAGAACGCCGCACCCCGCCGCTTCGACCTGGTCATCGGCGCCGACGGACTGCACTCGGCGGTCCGCCGCCTGGCGTTCGGCCCGGAGCAGCGGTTCATCGACCATCTGGGCATCTACGTGGCCACCCTGCCCCTGCCCGGCCTCGCCCTCGACCCACATGAGGTGCTCATGCACAACACCCCCGGCCGGGCCGTCTCCCTGCACCCCGGCAGTGGTCAGGGCGGGGTCGGGTTCTTCTTCCGTAGTCCCGCCGTGCCCGGTTTCGACCACCGGGACACCACCCAGCACAAGCGGCTGCTCGCCGGTGCCTTCGCCCGGGGTTCCTGGCGCATCCCCGAGCTGCTCGACCAGGTACGGCAAGCGGACGACCTCTTCTTCGACTCCGTCAGCCGGGTACGTCTTGACAGCTGGTCAACCGGGCGGATCGCGCTGCTCGGCGACGCGGCCTCCTGCGTCTCGCTGTTCGGCGACGGATCCACCCTGGCCATCGCCGGTGCCGCGACCCTGGCCGATGCGCTGGCCACGCACCGGGACGACCACGCGGCGGCGTTCCGTGCCTACGAGGCCCGGCACCGCCTGTTGACCAACCCCAAGCAGCGCTTCGCCTCCCCTGCCTCCCGGCTGCTCATCCCGGCCACCAGGTACGGCATCGCCGCCCGCAACGCCGGCGCGCGCCTGCTGTCGGCGGTCTCGGGCGCCCGCGCCGCCTGACCGGCGCCGAGATCCGCCCACGCATGCGGCGACCTCACGGGATCGAGCGGGGAGGAGCGAAGAGCATGCGGGATCAGAGGCGCGCAGAGAACTCGGAGTGAGAGTTGATCAGGCGCACTTGCCCTTGAGCCACTTGCGGTAGGCGTCGGTGAAGGTGGTGGCCACGCGCTTCGGTCCCTGGTCGAGGACGCTCTGCCACTTGGCGGTGTTCCCGGTCCAGGCGGGCGGCGGCTCCTCCCATTCGACGCTGTCCGTCCACACCGGCCTGTTACGGAGAACGTTCGAGAGGCCCTGGGCGTTGACGCGGCTCTGAAGCTCGGCCCAGATCGCGGAGTCGTGCGAGTAGACCATGATCTCCTGGGCGCCGTAGTTCTCCTTGATCGGACCGAGGATCTCCGACCAGGCCCGGGACTTGATCGCCGCATCCCCGTTGAACAGGGACTGCTTGGCCGCCGGCTTGATCTCGACGAGCGCGATCATGTTCCTGGAACGCATGGCGCTCAGCCACTCCCGGAACGTGTAGACGGTCTCCCCGACGTACACACCCCGGTTGATGCGCCGCCCCTGGAGTTTGTCATCGCCGGTGGCCCACCAAATCTGGTTGACGGGTTTCTTCACCCCGGTCAGGCCCCAGGTCGAGTCGTTGTGCCACATGACCGCCTTGGTGCCGTCCCTGGTGAGCTGCAGGTCGGCCTCCACCCCGGCGGCACCCCAGTTCTTCTGCTGCTGGATGCCGGTCGGGTGGTTGGGCTGGCGGACCTGGTCCCGGTTCCACGTGTCGGAGCCGTTCGCCCCGCTGGGATAGCCGCCGTGGCCGAAGATCAGAGGGCAGGCGGGCAGCGCCGCCGCGGCGGCGGGAGCGGCGGGCAGGAGGGTCGCCGTGGTGCCGACGACGAGGGCCGCGAGCACGCCGCGAACGGACGAGAGACGTAGCGGGGCATCGCCGGCCGGGGAGGTGCGGGGGTACGGAGATCTCAAGGGGACCTACTTTCGGTTCGGGAGGCCGACTCCAGCCTCCCAGCGGCCCCAAAGATCCACAACCGCTCCGAGGCTCCTTCGGCAGCGGCAGGACACCGGCACGAGCGGGTCGTACGGCTCGGCGGATGGACGTCAGGGGCCGTGTCGAGGCCGTTCACCGGCGATCACCGCGATCCACAACCGCCGACCCGCCATCGGCGGGAACCAGGTTGTACGGCGGCGCGTCATGCATGCGGGCCCTGCGAGGATGCCCCAAGCCCATGCGGGGCTCCCGCAGCCGACCCATCAAAGAAGGGCGGCTACGGCGGGGACCGTGGGCGGCCAGAAAGCGAGA
>NZ_BMQJ01000008.1:216760-235735 GCF_014648055.1 Streptosporangium pseudovulgare | reverse complement strand
CTACGGCGCCCGGCCCTGCGCTCTCCCCCGTCAGTGTGGCCGCAAGGCTACGGCGACCCGCCCTGAGCCAGGAGCAACGGGTCGCTTCAGCATCGGCGAGGACCATGGGCCGGCGGAAAAGGAGAAGCTACGGCGAGCACGCCGTACGAACGAAGCAGGCATGGCGCGGAGGTGGGTGGGTGTTCCGGCCGGCTTCAAAACGCCGGAAACCGTCGCGCCCGAGGCCAGGCCGGAGGCCGGAGACCACCGGAGCCCAGCCACAACGCCGGCCGGAACACCCACCCACCGCAGCGCGCACCACCCACCAGCCCGGCAACCACCGGCCCGCCCCAACCCAGGCAAACACCCCCAAACGCGAAAAGCCCCAGCCTGAACGGCCGGAACACCCACCGCAGTGCGCACCACCCACCAACCCGGCAAGCGTCACCCCGCCCCGCCAAAGGGAACCGCCCCGCGACGCGAAAAGCCCCAGCCGGAACGCGCGAAACCCGCCCAAGCCATCCACCGCGCGAAAAGCCCCAGCTGGAGAAGAGGGACCCGCCTAGTCCGCCTGCTCCTGTTCCGAGTCGGAGGCGGGCGCGGAGTTGCAGGTCAGGTTGGTCTCGGGTTTGTAGACGACCTTCCTGGTCTCCCGCTTGACCTCCCGCCCGTCCTGCTTGAAGATCCGGGTCACGTCGATCGAGAACCCCTGCTGGCCGGTCATCGGCATGCAGCTGGGCCCGCTGTCGGTCGTGCTCTCGAAGGGCGTGAAGTCGTAGCGGTCGGAGGAGACCGACTCGATGTCATACCGCTTGGTGCTCCAGAAGGAGACCGTGACCGAGGTGGCGGTCGACGAGGTCTTCACCAGCACGCCGTACTTCGAGTCGTTCTTCCAGCGGAAGTCCGGCGCGGGCCAGGAGACCGTGGACTCCCGCCCCGCCGGATAGCGTGAGATGTAGAACTCGTGCGGCACGTGCTGGACGTCCTCCAGGCCGCCGAAGAACACCGCGTTGTACATGGTGGTGACGAACTGGGAGATGCCGCCGCCCACGGAATCGATCAGTCGGCCGTTCTGGATCATGGGGGCCGGGACGAAGCCCCGGGCCGTGTCACGCTGGCCGATGACGCCGTTGAGGGAGAAGGTCTCCCCGGGCTTGACGAGGTAGCCGTCCAGGAGCTTGGCGATCGTGCGGATGTTGGTCACCCGGGGCTGGCAGCAGAGGAAGTTCGTGGTGAACTCGCTGATCTTCTCCTTGATGCCGAGCCCCCGCGCCTCCGCCTCGGAGATCCGCGGCTGGACGGTCGTCAGCGTGACGGGGATCGTACGGCTGCCGCCCTCGGCGACCATCCGGGCGACCGCCTGGGCGAGCCGGTGGTCGTCGATGCCCTTGCCCCGGCGGCCGGGGACCAGCCGGGGCTTGCCCCCGACGATCTCGAAGGTCGGCTCCCGGGGGGCCAGCGCCGGATCGACGAGCTTCTTCTCGACGGTCGCCACCGCGCTGGCGGCGTCGAACGCCGGGCGCATGCCGCCCGCGCCGTCGGGTTCGAAGGACAGGTGGGCGGCGAGGGTCTCGGCGTCGAGCCGGACCTGCCTGCCGGAGTGGGTGAGGGTGACCGGGCCGGCCACGGCCTTGTCCGCGTCGGCCGCGACCCGCTTGACGACCGTGGCCGTGACCTCGGGCCTGACCGTCGAGACGGGCAGCTCGACCTCCCGGGCCGGGCCGAGGAACGCCTTCTCGATGGCGCGGGCGGCGGCCTCCCGGTCCAGCTTCCGGCCGGATGCCGGGGTGACGGCCACGGGCTTGAGGCCCTCGAAGGCGACGGCCCCCTCCCGCACCTCGATGTCGACCTTCCTGGCCAGGGCCTCGACGGTGGAGTCCAGGAGTTCGGGCTCGACGCTGACCTTGGGCTTCAGGTCGGTGGTGGCGGTCAGCGCCCGCCAGACCTGGGTCGGGCTGGGAAAGCCGCTGGACGCCTGGTCGATGGTCGAGACGACGTCGAACTCCAGCCCGGCCTTGCCGGGGTCGATCGCGTACTTCTTGCCCGCGGCCCGGACGACCACGTCCTTGGCCTCGTCGTCGGCCAGCTCGTCCCTGAGCCGGTCGGCGGCCTCGGTGGCGGTCAGCCCGCCGATGGGGACGCCGTGGACCCGGGTGCCGGGCAGCATCTTCCCGGACATGAAGATCGCGGCGGCGGCGTAGGCGGCACCGGCCAGCACCGCGAGGGCCAGCACCGCGGCGATGATCCGGCGGAGCCGCCGCGGGGGCGGGTTCTCCTCGCCGGAGGGGGACGGCTCGGGCCTCGCCGGGCCGCCTCCGGGAGCCAGGGACGGTTCGTCCCGCAGGGTCCGCTGCTGCAGAGAGCTCTCGGGCTGGGCGGCCACCCGCCAGGGCTGGGCGGCCGGGGTCACGGGCGGCAGGCCGCCCGGCCGGCCGGTCTGCCCGGCGGTGCCAGAGGGCTGTGCCGGGGCGGAAGGGCCGAAGATGTCGGGTGAGACGCCCGGGGGCAGACGCGAGCCGTTCCCGGAGACCGGGGCGATGCCGCGGGCTCCCGGGCGGACGGGCCGGGTGGGAAGGGGCACCGCCGCGAACGGGTCGGTCGGCGGGTCCGTCGGTGATCCGGCGTTCCCCACAGCCCCGGCTCCTCCTGCGTCCCGCGTCCGGCTCTTTCCTGCCGCAACCCTAAACCAGAACCACCGGCGAAGCTCCGGAAAGACGTAACAATTGGTCTCTCACGTGCCTCTCAGGCTGTTTCCCACCGGAACGCCGCAGCCGGGCTCCGGGGCGCCGGGAAACGTTCCCGGCACCCCGGAAGGACGCTACTCGGAGACGCCGAGCTTCTCCAGGATGAGCTCGCGGGCGCGGCCCGCGTCGGCCTTGCCGCGGCTGGCCTTCATGACGCCGCCGACCAGCGCGCCGACCGCGGCGATCTTGCCGCCCCGGACCTTGTCGGCCGCGTCGGCGTTGCCCGCCAGCACCTGGTCGATGATCGCCGACAGCTCGCCCTCGTCGTTGACGATCTGCAGGCCGCGCGCGGCCACGACCTCGTCCGGGGTGCCCTCGCCGTTCAGCACGCCCTCCAGCACCTGGCGGGCCAGCTTGTCGTTCAGCGCGCCGCCGGCGACCATCGCGCACACCCGGGCGATCTCGTCGGGGGTGATGCGCAGCTCCCGCAGCGGCACCCCGGCCTCGTTGGCGCGGCGGGCCAGCTCGCCCATCCACCACTTGCGGGCGTCCGCGGGCGGGGCGCCGGCCGCGACCGTCGCCTCGACCAGGTCGATGGCGTCGGCGTTGTGCATGGACTGCATGTCGAGGTCGGACACGCCCCACTCCCGCTGCAGCCGCTTGCGCCGCGCGCCGGGCAGCTCCGGCAGAGATGCCTTGAGCTCGGCGACCCAGGCGGGGTCGGGGGCGATCGGCACCAGGTCGGGCTCGGGGAAGTAGCGGTAGTCCTGCGCCTCCTCCTTGGACCGTCCGGGCGTGGTGGAGCCGGTGTCCTCGTGGAAGTGGCGGGTCTCCTGGATGATCCGGCCGCCGCCGGCCAGGACGGCCGCCTGGCGCTCGATCTCACCGCGGACGGCGCGCTCGACGCTGCGCAGCGAGTTGACGTTCTTGGTCTCGGTACGGGTGCCCCACTCCGAGGAGCCGCGCGGCATGAGGGAGACGTTCACGTCGAACCGCATGGAGCCCTCCTCCATGCGGACGTCCGAGACGCCGAGGCCGCGGACGAGCTCGCGCAGCTCGGTGCCGTAGGCGCGGGCGACCTCGGGGGCGAGCCGGTCGGTGCCCGGGATCGGCTTGGTGACGATCTCCACCAGCGGGATGCCGGCCCGGTTGTAGTCGACGATGGAGTAGTCGGCGCCGTGGATGCGGCCGGTCGCGCCGCCCACGTGGGTGGACTTGCCGGTGTCCTCCTCCAGGTGGACCCGCTCGATCTCGACCCGCACGACCTCGCCGTTCACCTCGACGTCGAGGTAGCCGTCGAAGCACAGCGGCTCGTCGTACTGGCTGATCTGGTAGTTCTTCGGCATGTCCGGATAGAAGTAGTTCTTCCGGGCGAAGCGGCACCACTCGGCGATCGAGCAGTTGAGGGCCAGGCCGATGCGGATCGTCGCCTCGATGGCCGCGGCGTTGGCCGTCGGCAGCGCGCCGGGCAGGGCCAGGCAGACCGGGCAGACGTGCGTGTTCGGCGGGGCGCCGAACGTGGTCGGGCAACCGCAGAACATCTTCGACGCCGTACCGAGCTCGACGTGCGTCTCCAGGCCGAGCACCGGCTCGAAGCGCTCCAGCGCCTCGTCGTACGGCATCAGCGTTTCCGTGCTCACTGGTCGCTCACCACTCCTCGTTCGCTGCGCGGAGCGCTCGTGCCCCGCACTCCGCTCCGCTCAGTGCGTCGGGTTCTCTCCCGCTCACTGGTCGTTCACCATTTTCCCTGTTCGCTGCGAGCGGCCGTGCCGCTCACAGGTAACCAAGTCCTTTCAGTGCGTTCCGCGTCTCGGCCACCCAGTCCGCGTAGGCGGGCACCTGGGCCAGCACGCCGAGATCGATGTTCCGTCCGATGTACTGGAAGTAGTCGCGCAGGGGCTTGCCCCGCCGGGGGACGGTCGCGGCCAGGACCTCGCCGGGGTCCGCGATCCTGGCGACGTCACGAGGCCGGGCGGGCAGCCGGCTGAGGTCGCTTCCCTCCAGTTTCGCCCATACTCCGGGGTCGGCGAGCAGCCACGCGTCGGTGTCGCCCAGGCTGACCACCGGAACCAGGTAGTGGGAGTGGTACCGGACGCCGTCGGCCCGCCCGCCGATCTTGCCGCGCTCCCACTCGACGTTGTGCGTGAACAGCAGGTGGCAGTCGGCCGCGAGCTCCTGCATCGCGGCGACCACGCGGTCGCGGCTGCAGGTCACGACCTCCGTCGCCTCGACGTCGACCACGTGGGGCGACATCCAGGTCAGCTCCCGGAGCTGCCGGGAGATCACGATGCCGAGGAAGCTCTCGGCGGCCTCCCCCTCCGCGATCAGGCCGGGGACCAGCGAGCGGGGCGTCATGCCGCCGCGCCGAGGTATTCGCGGACCTGCCGGGGCGAGACGAACGTGCCCGGCTCGCCGTACGGCTGGACCGACTTGGCCACGGTCACCCGCGACACCCGGTCGTTGTCGGGGTCGACGCGGACGGCGGTGTCGAGGAAGGTCAGCGCGTCCGGGTCGGTGCGGTAGGTCTCGGCCACCACGGCCGGGGAGTGGCTGGTGACGATCACCTGCCGGAACGGCTCGGCGCCCCCGGGCATGGCGACCCGCTGCCGGACGCGCCGGAGCAGCTCGCCGACGCGGGCGGGGTGCACGCCGCTCTCGATCTCCTCCACCAGGAGCGTGCAGGGGTGGTCGGGGTCGTGCAGGGCCGCCAGCAGGGCGAGGACCCGCAGGGTGCCGTCCGACAGCAGCGCGGCCGGGGCCGGCCCCTGGCCGTCGAAGACCAGGTCGAAGGAGCACTCTCCCCGCTCGACGTGGGGCACCAGCCCGGCCACGCCGGGCACGACCCCGGCGAGGTCGGCCACCAGGTCGGCCAGCGCCGCCGTCCCGGCCATCCGGGCGAGCACCGCGGCGAGGTTGGTGCCGTCGCCGGTGAGCGGCCCGGTGCCGGCCGGGACGCTCCTGCGGCGCATGGCCCGCGGCGACGGCGCGTGCCTGCGCCACGCCCGCACCGTACGGTGGGGCGTGGTCTCCGGCTCCGGGTCCTCCACCACCAGTTCCAGCAGCTCCTCCGGGATCTGGCGGACGGCGTGGCTGACGACCGGGCCGCTGGCCCGGGGAATCCGCAGCACCATCTCGGCGCCCGCGTCGATCCGGATCGGCAGCAGCGCGCCGGGTTCCGGGGCGACCAGGGCCTCGACCGAGACGACGAAGCCCGGCACCGGGGTGCCGCCTGCCACCCGGTGGAACTGCTCGGCGGGCAGCCCGCGGGTGGCGCCCGTCAGCCCGCCGGACCCGGCGACCTCGTCGGCGACGAACTCCAGGGCGTCGAACAGGTTCGACTTGCCGCTGGCGTTGGGACCGACCAGCACCAGGAAGGGCGGCACGTCGAGGTCGAAGTTCAAGAATGACTTGAACCCGTCGATCTCGATCCGAGTGATCATGCCGCCGCTCCCCCCTGTCGCGCCCGTCGCCGTTTTCCCCGAGTGCCCTTACAGCGCCGGGGCCTTGGACAGCAGGGCGCCGCCCCAGCGGGACTCCAGGGCGTTCTCCACCGCGGCGGCGACCCGGTAGCAGCGGTCGTCGCCGAGCACCGGGGCCATGATCTGCAGGCCGACCGGCAGCCCGTCCTCGTCGGCCAGGCCGCACGGCACCGAGATCGCCGCGTTGCCGGCCATGTTGGCCGGGATGGTGCACAGGTCGGCGAGGTACATCGCCATCGGGTCGTCGGCGCGCTCGCCGATCGGGAACGCCGTGGTCGGCGTGGTGGGCGAGACGAGCACGTCCACCTGGCCGAAGGCCGCCTCGAAGTCGCGGGCGATCAGCGTGCGGACCTTCTGCGCCTGGCCGTAGTAGGCGTCGTAGTAGCCGCTGGACAGCGCGTAGGTGCCGAGGATGATGCGCCGCTTGACCTCGGGGCCGAACCCGGCGGCCCGGGTCAGCGCCATGACCTCCTCGGCGCTGCGCGTGCCGTCGTCGCCGACGCGCAGGCCGTACCGCATGGCGTCGAAGCGGGCGAGGTTGGACGAGCACTCCGACGGCGCGATGAGGTAGTACGCCGGCAGGGCGACGGTGAACGACGGGCAGGAGACCTCGACGACCTTGGCGCCGAGCGACTCCAGCAGCTCCACCGTCTCGTGGAAGCGGGCGAGCACGCCCGGCTGGTAACCCTCGCCGCCGAACTCCTTGACCACGCCGATGCGCAGCCCCGCCACGTCGCCCTGGCGGGCGGCCTCGACGACGCTCGGCACCGGGGCGTCGATGGACGTCGAGTCGAGCGGGTCGTGGCCGGAGAACGCCTCCTGCAGCAGCGCGGCGTCCATGACGTTGCGGGCGAACGGGCCCGGGGTGTCCAGGGAGCTCGCGAAGGCGATCAGGCCGTAGCGGGAGGAGCCGCCGTAGGTCGGCTTCATTCCGACGATGCCGGTGACCGCGGCGGGCTGACGGATCGAGCCGCCGGTGTCGGTGCCGGTGGACAGCGGCGCCTCGTAGGCGGCGACCGCGGCCGACGAGCCGCCGGAGGAGCCGCCCGGGATGCGTGACAGGTCCCACGGGTTGCGGGTGGGGCCGTACGCGGAGTTCTCGGTGGAGGAGCCCATCGCGAACTCGTCGAGGTTGGTCTTGCCGAGGATCACCAGCCCGGCCTCGCGCAGCCGCCGCGTCACCGTCGCGTCGTACGGCGGGCGCCAGCCTTCGAGGATCTTCGAGCCGGCGGTGGTCGGCATGTCGGCGGTGGTGAAGACGTCCTTGTGCGCGATCGGCACGCCCGCGAGCGGGCCGAGGCGCTCCCCGGCGGCCCGGCGGGCGTCGACGGTGCGGGCCTGCTCCAGGGTCGTCTCGGCGTCGACGTGGAGGAAGGCGTTGACCTGCGGCTCCACCGCGGCGATCCGGTCGAGGTGGGCCTGGGCGACCTCGACGGCCGAGACCTCGCCCGAGGCGATCAGCGCGCCGAGTTCGGCGGCGGTCTTGTGAGTGAGGCTCATGCTTCCTCCCCGAGGATGCGCGGAACGCGGAAGCGTTCGTCCTCGACCGCGGGGGCGCCGGCCAGCGCCTGCTCAGGCGTGAGGCCGGGCCGTACCTCGTCGGGGCGGTAGACGTTGGTGAGCGGGAGCGCGTGCGAGGACGGCGGGATGTCGTCGGCCGCCACCTCGGCGACGCGGGCGACCGCACCGATGATCACATCGAGCTGGGCGGCGAAGTGGTCGAGTTCCTCGTCGGCCAGCGCCAGCCGGGACAGCCGGGCGAGGTGAGCGACCTCGTCGCGGGTTATGGCGGACATGAGTCGTTGAACCCGTCTCGTGGAATGGCAATTGGACACTGTCATCTTAGGGCGCGTGACCCAACGTGCCTGACCCCTCGCCCCCCACGGCCCGCCCGGGGACCGGTGCCGCGCCCGGCCCGCGGGCGGCCCCGCCGCTCGCGACCCGCCCCGCGACCCGCCCCGCGGTCCGGCGCGGAAGGCGGGACGGCGCGGAAGACGGGACCGCGCGGGAGGCGGACGGCGGGGCGGTGTCACGCCGTCCGGGCGTCGAGGACCTCTCCGGAGCGCAGCAGGGCCAGGCCGGGTAGGGCGCGGCCGCGGTGCTCGTGCAGCCAGGCGGTGGCCTCGGCGGCGGGCATCGGCCCGGCGAACAGCCGGCCCTGGGCGAGGTCGCATCCCATGCCGGTGAGCCGGTCGGCGACCTCGGCCGACTCGACGCCCTCGGCGACCGAGCGCAGGCCCAGGGAGCGGACCAGGTCGACGATGGATCGGACGATCCGCTCGTCGTCGGCGGACTGGCCGATCCGGCGGACGAACGAGGAGTCGATCTTCACCTCGGAGACCGGCAGCCGCTGCAGGCGCACCAGCGAGGAGTAGCCGGTGCCGAAGTCGTCCAGCGCCAGCGGCACGCCCAGGGAGACCAGGGCGCGTACGGCGTCGGCGGTGTAGGACTGGTCGGTCATCAGGACGCGCTCGGTCACCTCCAGCTGGATCGCCTTGGGCGGCAGTCGGTGGTAGGCCAGGCCGGCCTCCAGGCGGTCGGGCAGCGCCGAGTCGAGCAGGTCGCGGGCGGAGACGTTGACGGAGATCTGCTCGTGCAGGCCGGCGTGCCACCAGTGCGCGGCCTGCTCCAGGGCCGCGTCCACGACGTACTGGGTGAGGTGCCGCATGAGGTAGGACTGCTCGGCCATCGGCACGAACTCGCGGGGCGAGATCATCCCGCGCTCCGGGTGACGCCAGCGCAGCAGCGCCTCCACGCCCCGCACCTCGCCGACGGCCAGGTCCAGCTTGGGCTGGTAGTACAGCCGCAGCTCGGAGCGGTCGATGGCCCGGCGCAGGTCGCCCAGGAGGTTGAGCCGGTCGGGGCTGTTGCGGTCTTTCTCGGCGACGTAGGTCTCGACGCCCGTCCGCCCCTCCTTGGCGAGGTACATCGCCACGTCGGAGCGCTGCATCAGCAGCTCGAAGTCGGGGGCGTGGTCGGGGTAGAGCGCGATGCCGACCGAGGCGTCGAGGTCGAAGGTCATCCCCTCCAGCCGGACCGGCTCGGTGAGGGCCACCCGCAGCCGCGCGGCGACCTCGCGGGCGGCGGCGGCATCGCGCACCGAGGGCAGCAGCACGGCGAACTCGTCGCCGCCGAGCCGGGCCACCACGTCGCCCGGCCGCACGCTGTGCGTCAGCCGGTGCGCCACGATCTGCAGCAGCCGGTCGCCGACCGGGTGGCCGAGGGTGTCGTTGACCTCCTTGAACCGGTCGAGGTCGAGCAGGAACAGGCCGACCCGCTCTCCCTGCCGGGCCTCTGCAAGCGCTTCCTCGGTGCGCAGCACGAGCAGCTTTCGGTTGGGCAGCCCGGTCAGCCCGTCGTGCATCGCCTGGTGGTCGCGGCGGAGCGACAGGGTCGCGGTGAAGTAGACGGCGGCCATCGGCGCGACGAACAGCGGGACCAGCGCCGGGGAGTGGTTCATCACCACCACGACCGGCGGCGCCAGCCCGATCAGCCCGGCGTAGACCAGGCTCTGGTGGCCGATCGCCGCCCGGACGACCCGGCGGATCGAGCGGCGCTCGTGCAGCGCCACCGCGCCGGAGACCAGCAGCCCCCGCACCGTGAAGTAGGCGAGCCCGGCCAGCGCGATCGCGAGCAGGACGGAACCCTCGGGCGTCCGCCCGCCCGCCGTGACGGGCGGGTGGCCGAGCGCCTCCAGCACCGCGCCGGCGGCGGCGCAGGCCAGCGTCGTCTGGGCGATGTTGAACATGACCCGGTGCCAGGCCCGGCGGGTGACGGCCGCGTTGACGACGATGCCGACCGCCTGGATCAGCACGGCGACCGGCATGCCGTAGTGCAGGAGCGCGGCGAAGATGAACATCGTCGACGGGTAGGTGCCGCCCACGGACGTCGACGACGACAGCAGGACCGGCCGCAGTTCCCCGAGCACGACCAGGACCGTGAGCATCCAGAACATCGGGCTGCGGGCGAGGACGAGCATCTCGGCCGGGCCGAGCCACCACTGCGCCCCCGCGAGGATGGCGAACCCGACCGTGATCACGGCGGTGAGGTAGGTCCACAGTGGTGAGCCCACGCGTGGCCCGGTGTCGCGAGTGTCGTTCGGGTCAGCCATGAATAACAAAACCCCCATTAGTTCCCTATGGGAGAGTACGGCCTTTGGGCCACTTCGCGAAACCGGTTGGGCACGTTCCGTTACGAGTGGGTTTGAGTGGTTCCCCGTCTTACCCGCCGTCTCTCCCCGTCTTCCCCGTCCTCCGGCCCGTCGTCCGTTTTCCCGTCCGCGCCGGCCGCCCTCCCGTTCCCCGGCCGCCCCGCCGGCCGTTCGCTCGTCCCCCGGCCCGCGTCCCGCCGGCCGTTCGCTCGTCCCCCGGCCCTCGTTCCGCCGATCGTTCTCCCGCCCCCGGCCCACCGTACGGCCCCGCGTCCCCGGCGGAGAGCCGTGAGGCGGCCCCGCCCCGGCACGTCCGGGGCGGGGCCGCCCCGGTCACGCCTCGGGTGTGACCGTCATGCCGGCCGCGGCCTCGGGCCCGTCCTCCAGGAGGACCTTCAGGCCCTCCTCGTCGAGGATCGGCACGCCCAGCTTGACCGCCTTGTCGAACTTGGACCCGGCGTTCTCGCCCACGATCACGAAGGAGGTCTTCTTGGAGACCGAGGACGCCACCTTGCCGCCCCGGCTCGCCAGGGCCGCGCCGGCCTCGTCGCGGGTGAGGCCGGCCAGCGTGCCGGTCACCACGAAGGTGAGCCCGGCGAGGGTCTGCGGGGGCAGGTCGGCGGGCGCCTCGTCCTCCATCCGCACCCCGGCGGCACTCCACCGGTCGACGATCTCCCGGTGCCAGTCGACCTGGAACCAGTCGTGGATCGCGGCGGCCACCCGCGGGCCGACGCCCTCGACCGCGGCGAGCTCCTCCTCGGAGGCGGCGGCGATCGCGTCGATCGAGCGGAACTCGGCGGCGATGGCCTGGGCGGTGGGCGGGCCGACGTGCCGGATGGAGAGCGCGACCAGGACCCGCGCCACGGTCGTCTCCTCCTTCGTCTTGGCCCGCTCCAGCTCCTGGAGCATCTTCTCGGCGTTCTTGCTCAGCCCGCCGCTCTGGTTGGCGAAGAAGGAGACGATCCTCGGCTCGCCGGTCTCCGGGTCGGTCTTGGGCAGTCCGGTGTCGGGGTCGCGGACCACCGAGCGGATCGGCAGCAGCTGCTCGGCGGTCAGGTCGAACAGGTCGGCCTCGGTGCGGATCAGCGGCTGCTGCGGGGGCAGCGGCTGGGTCAGCGCGGTGGCCGCGACGTAGCCCAGGCCCTCGATGTCGAAGGCCCGGCGGCCGGCCGCGAAGAAGATCCGCTCGCGGAGCTGGGCGGGGCAGGACCTGGTGTTGGGGCAGCGCAGGTCGGCGTCGCCCTCCTTCTCGTAGGCCAGCTCGGTGCCGCACTCCGGGCAGTGCGTCGGCATCACGAACTCCCGCTCACTGCCGTCGCGCAGCTCCTCGACCGGCTTGACGATCTCCGGGATCACGTCGCCCGCCTTGCGCAGCACCACCGTGTCGCCGATCCGCACGCCCTTGCGCACGACCTCGGAGGCGTTGTGCAGGGTGGCGCGCTCGACCGTGGAACCGGACACGACGATCGGCTCCATGACGCCGAACGGGGTGACCCGGCCGGTGCGGCCGACACCCACCTGGATGTCGAGGAGCCTGGTGTTGACCTCCTCCGGCGGGTACTTGTAGGCGATCGCCCAGCGCGGCGCCCGGCTGGTGGAGCCGAGCTCGCGCTGGAGCGTGAGGCCGTCGACCTTCACCACGACGCCGTCGATCTCGTAGGCGGGGTCGTGGCGGTGCCCGCGGTAGTACTCGATGTAGGCGTTGATCTCGTCGAGGCCGCCGACGACCCGGTAGAGGTCGCTCACCGGCAGCCCGAACTCCCGCAGCCGCTCGTAGATCTGCGACTGCGAGGCGGGCATCGGGGCGCCGCCCTCCCAGGGGCCGACCCCGTGGACGATCATCCGCAGCGGCCGCCGCGCGGTCTCCCGCGGGTCCTTCATCCGCAGCGAGCCCGCGGCGGAGTTGCGCGGGTTGGCGAACGGCTGCCTGCCGGCCTCGACCAGCTGCTCGTTGAGCCGCTTGAACCCCTCGACGGGCATGTAGACCTCGCCCCGGACCTCCAGCAGGTCGGGGACGCCGTCGCCGGACAGGCGCTGCGGCACGTCGGCGAGGGTCCGCACGTTGGCCGTCACGTCCTCGCCGACCCGGCCGTCGCCGCGGGTGGCCCCGCGCACCAGGCGGCCCTTCTCGTACACCAGCGCGATCGCCAGGCCGTCGATCTTCAGCTCGCACAGGTAGGGGGCCGGGTCGCGCTCGGCCAGCCGCTCGGCCCTCGCCTGCCAGGCGGCGACCTCGTCGGCGTTGAACGCGTTGTCCAGGCTCTCCATCCGCCGCAGGTGGGCCACCGAGGCGAAGTCGCTGGTGATCGGCGCGCCGACCCTCTGGGTCGGGGAGTCGGGCGTGCGCAGGGCGGGGTTCTCCTCCTCCAGCCGCTGCAGCTCGCGCATCCACGCGTCGTACTGGGCGTCGCTCACGGTGGGCGCGTCGAGCACGTAGTAGCGCCAGTTGGCCTCATCGACCAGCTCGGCCAGCTCCGCGTGCCGTTTCCTCGCCGACGCCGGCGCGACCCCGGCCTCCGTCTCAGCGCCCATCACCCAAGATCTCCCCTCGTCACCGCGAACCGGCCGGTCAGGGGCCGCAGAAGCAGCGACTCCCAAGTGAAACGCTATCGCCGGGCACCGACAATGTGAGGACCGCCTCACCCCCCGGAGGGCGGTCCGGGCGGGGTCACTCGCCGGGGTCCTCCCGCAGCACCAGGGCCGCGCCGCGCACCTTCGCCAGGGCGGCACGGGCGTAGGCGGGCGAGGCCCCGGCCAGCCCGCAGGAGGGGGTCAGGACGACCTGCGAGGCGAGCGTCGCGGCGGGGAAGCCGAGGCGGCGCCAGAGCTCGACGGCGGGCCGGGCGACCACCCCCACGTCGGGCAGCGGGGCGCCGGCACCGGGCACCACGCCGAGGAACAGGGCGGTCCCGGCCTCGATCGCCTCGCCGATCGCGTCCTCGTCGCGCCGCCGGAGCAGGGCGGCGTCGAGCGAGATCCCCCGGGCGCCCGCCGTACGGAGGAGCGCGAAGGGCACGTCCGGGGCGCAGCAGTGCACGATCGGGAACGCCCCGGCGGGCAGCACCGCGCCCAGCCGTTCGGCGGCGATCTGGGGATCCACGGCCGGCAGCCGCCCGAAGCCCGAGGCGGTCGGCACCGTGCCGGCCAGGACGCCCGGCAGCCCCGGCTCGTCGAGCTGCAGGACGATCTCCGTGGCCCCCGGAACCCTGCGCCGCACGTCGGCGAGGTGGGCGGCGAGCCCCTCGGCGAAGGAGGCGGTCAGGTCGCGCACCGCGCCGGGATCGGCGAGCGTCTTGTCGCCGTGCCGCAGCTCGATCGCCCCGGCCAGCGTCCACGGCCCGGCCGCCTGGATCTTCAGCGGGCCCTCGTACCCCTGCGCCGCCTCCTCCAGCGCGTCGAGGTCGCGCCGCAGGTGGTCGCGGGCCCGCTTCAGGTCGCGTCCCGGCCGGTCGGTGAAGCGCCACCCGGACGGCTGCACCTCCACCGGCAGCTCGACCAGCAGCGAGGCGGCCCTGCCGACCATGTCGGCGCCGACGCCGCGCGCGGGCAGCTCCGGGAGGTACGGCAGGGCGGGCAGCTCGCCGAAGACGATCCTGACCGCCTCAACGTGGTCCTCCCCCGGGTGGGATCCGATCCCGGTGGCGGTCGCCTCGCCCCACGGATACTCGCTCATGCCGCTCCTCGCCGCGTTCCTCCGCGAACCGGACGGCCGCCGTCACGTCCGGCGGCCCGTCCTCGCACGACAGCAGCTTAGGGCGGTCCGGTGGCGTCCACCGACCGCCCGGCGGTGCTCCCGGGCCGTACGGCGCCCTCCCTGACGGCCCGGCGACGTCCTGCCTGACGGCCCGGCGGCGTCCCCCGCGGGACGGTGGCCCTCCCGGGCCGCACGGCCGTGTCCCCAGGCCGTCCCCGGGCGGTCCCCGGGCGGTCCCCGGGCGGGGATTCGGCCGTCGGCATGACGTCCCTTGATCGGGTTGAGTAGTGTTTCGCCCGGTATTCACCCAGCCCGGGGGGACACATGGTGATCGGCCGGACACTAGCCGCCGTGTCGCTGCTGGCGGCGGCCGCGGCGCCGGGACCGTCCGTCGCGCGAGCGGCCACGGCGACCATGGCGCCCCCGGGGCCGCCCGCCGCCGCGCGGGCGGTCCCGCTGCCCGAGGGGCCGCCCGCCGCGCGGGCGGCCGAGCCGACGCAGTGCACACCGAAACCCGGCACGAGGAGCATCGCCGAGCCCTGGGCGCAGCGGCGGCTCAGCCTGCGAGACGTGTGGCGGCTGACCAAGGGCGCCGGGGTCACCGTCGCGGTCGTCGACAGCGGGCTGGACATCACGCACCCCCAGCTCAAGGGGGCCGCCGTGTACGACGTCACCGGCTCCGACACCGGGACGCGCGACTGCGACGGTCACGGCACGGCGGTGGCGGGCATCCTCGCCGGGCGGCAGCGCAAGGAGTCGCCTTTCTCCGGGGTCGCGCCGCAGGCCAGGCTGATCTCCGTCAAGCACACGGTCACCTCCAAGGGCGACGTGGGGAACCTGGCACGGGCCATCGCGCGGGCCGCCGACCTCGGCGCCGATGTGATCAACGTGTCTGTCCGGGCGAGCGACCATCCCGACCTGCGCACCGCGGTCACCTACGCCCAGGCCAAGGGGGCGGTGATCGTGGCCGCGGCGGGCAACTCCGAGGACAACGACTCCACACCGGCCTATCCGGCCACCTATACCGGCGTGCTGTCGGTCGGCGCCGCCGGCCCCGACGGGCGCCGGACCGACTTCTCCAACACCGGCTCCCCGGTCAGCGTCCTGGCGCCCGGCGAGGGGGTCACGAGCACCTGGCCGTGGGTCACCTACCGGGAGGACCTGCGGGGCACCAGCTTCGCGGCGCCGTACGTGGCGGGGGTGGTGGCGCTGGTCCGGGCGTACCACCCGGAGCTGAGCGCCGAGGCGACGGTGCGGCGCATCACGCTGACCGCCGACGGCGGCACCGGGGCGGGCGTCGGCGCGGGGATGGTCAACCCGCTACTGGCCGTCACGGCGGTGCTGCCCTCGGAGGCCGTCGCGCTCGCGCCGCCGCCGCCCGTCCCGCTGCCGCCCGACGCGATACGGCGGGCGCCGGCGAAGGACGTCCGGAGCATGTCGATCGCCGGGTGGGTCGCCCTCGGCTCGTTCGCCGCGGCGGGCGCGGTCGTCGTGGCCGGCATCGCGATCCCCGCGGGGCGCCGCCGGAGGTGGCGGGCGGGCGCGCTCGAGAACGGGGCGTGAAAGAGATGTGAATTATGTGAATTTCGTGACGCACGTTTGGTTCGATAGGACTAGACCGCCAATCAGCGGTTTTGATGGCAAGTTGAGCCAGAAGGAGTGAAATGGGCGATTTAAACCCATTGCTGGCTGAAGACCCAGGACGTATAGGTCCATACGTCCTCGTCGGCCGTCTCGGCCGCCTTCAGCCCCCCGTTCATCTGGGTCACCTGCCGGACGAGGACACCCTGCGCGCGATCCGGATCCTGCCCCCGCGGCCCGGGATCGACCCCGGCGCGCGAGCGCAGATCACCGACGGCCTGGAGGCCGTCAGGCGGGTCTCCGGCGCGCACACCGCGAAGCTGATCGAGGTCGGCTGGGACGGCGACACCCCGTACGTCGTACGCGAACACGTCGAGGGACGCTCGCTGCGCGAGGCCGTGACCGCCGACGGCCCACTGACCGGCGACGCGCTGGAGCGGCTCGCCGTCGCCACCCTCACCGCGCTGACCGCCGTCCACCTCTCCGGCATCACCCACGGGGGCCTCAGCCCCGACACCGTGATCCTCGGCCCCGACGGGCCGCTCGTCTGCGACATCGGCCTCGGCGTCATCGGCCCCGAGCCCGACTACCGCGCCCCCGAGCACATCCAGGCCGAGCTGACCCCGGGGGCCGGCGTCGTCCCCGGCAGGCCCGCCGACATCTTCTCCTGGGCCGCCACCGTCCTGTACGCGGCCACCGGCCGCTCCCCGTTCGGCGGGCAGCTGGACAGGCTGATGGACGGCCCGGCCAACCTGGTCGGCCTGCCCGCCGACCTGGCCGGCCTCCTCGCCGTCTGCCTGAGCAAGCGCCCCCAGGAACGGCCGGACACCAAGGCCGCCATGCTCCGCCTGCTCGGCGAGCAGCAGGTGCCGCAGATCACCGGGGACGACTGGCGGCCCGAGGCGCCGCAGGCCGCCGCGCCGGGCCACCCGGAGGCCACCCTCCCGCAGCCGGCGGTCCCCTCCGGCTGGGGCGCGCCGCCGCTCCCCACGGACGCGCCGCCGCCGGACCAGCAGGGACCGGTCGTGATGCAGCTGGCCCCCGAGCCCGAGAAGCGGCGCAGGAACGGCAAGCTCTCCGTGGCGCTGGCCGCCTGCGTGGGCGGGGCCGTCCTGCTGTCCGGCGCCGGGCTGTGGGCGGCGGGGCAGTACACCTCGCTCGGCAGTGTGGAGCAGGCCGCCGCCCAGGGCGGGAACGGCCACTCCGGCCTGTCCCGGGTCGCCCAGGGGAACGCCCAGGGGAACGGCCAGGGGCAGGGACAGGGCCAGGGACAGGGCCAGGGCCAGGGCGACACCGGTGACACCGGCGGGTACGGCGACCAGGGCGGGATCGGCGACCAGCCGACGGCCAGGGTGACCGTGCCGTGGAACGCCACGACCGACCCCGGGGTCCCGGACGTCTCGCCGATGAGGCTGGCCACGGAGACCCCGGTCCCCCCGCCGATCCCGTCGATCACGGCGTACCCCACCTCGCCGCCCGTACCGGTGCCGACGAACCCCGCCACGGGCGCGCCGACGCCCCCGGCCCAGCCCACGGCCCCGGCCCAGCCCACGGCGCAGCCCACCAACGGCAACGGCAACGGCCATGGCAACGGCAACGGCAACGGCAAGGGAAGGAACCCCAACAAGCCGGAGGTCGACCCGACACCGGCCCCGACGCCGCCGCCGAGCGGGCCCGCGTCACCCCAGCCGACCGACGGCGGCTCCCCTGCGCCGACGGCCCCGGCTACCCCCCAGCCGAGCGGACCCGCCACCCCGATGCCGACGGCCCCGACGACGCCCCAGCCGAGCGGAAGCCCGACGTGGGCGCCGACCGCGAGCCCGACGTGGGTCCCCACGCCGACGCCCACGGTGACCGCCACGCAGGCGCCCCGGCCGACGCACCCGCCGAGGCCGACGCGGACGGCCGAGCCGAAGCCCACCAGGACCTGGTCGCCGACGCCGACGCCGACGCGAACGGTGAAGCCGACGCCGCCGCCCAGGCCGACGCAGACGGCCAAGCCGACGCCGCCGCCCAGGCCGACGGAGACGACCAGGCCGACGGTGGTCCCGACGAGCCCGAAGAGCCCGACGGCGGTCCCGCCGGCCCCGACGAGCCGGCCGTCGACGAGCGCCCCGGAGAAGCCGACGCAGCCGCCGGCCCGTAACCCGTACTCCCCCGAGCAGGTCTGCGGGGCGGGCTTCTACGTGCAGCGGTCGGTCCCGTTCGCCGGAGGAACCGCCTACCAGCTCTACAACTCCTCCAGCGGCCTCAACTGCGCGGTCACGATGAAGACCGCCAATGTGGGCGTCGCCACCTCGGTCTGGGCGACCCTGGAGGTCCAGAACGGCGAGAGCAAGACCGACCGGGGCAGCTACGAGTTCTACGCCGGGCCGGTGGTCCTGTCCGGCAAGGGGAAGTGCGTGCGCGTCAGCGGCGGCTCCTCCACCGGCAGTACGGGCTCGGGCTGGGCCAACTGCGGCTGACCCCCGCGGACGCCGTGACCGCCGACTCCCGGCGGTCACGGCGGAGCCCGCATCCCGGCGCATGAGGAGGCCCGCCTCCCCTCCACCGCGGTTCGGTGGAGGGGAGGCGGGCCTCGCCGGTTCCGGCGGCGGAAGGCGCCCCTCCGGCCCACGCGACCGTGGCCGCCCGGCGTCACGGTGAAGCCGCCGTCACGGTGGAGTCGTCATCACCGAGAAATCGGAGGATGCCCCGGTCTTCAGACCGGGGAGGAATCCGGCCTCCCGCGTAGCGGGACAGAGAAAGACGATCCGCTGTCAGGCGGATCGTCTTTCTCTGTCCCGGGACCACCCGGGTGCGGTCCCGCGGCGGGCGGACGGTCTCAGCGTCGGTCGGGGGAGCCGCGCTCCGCCGTGGTTCCGCGTGGTCATGCGTTCGTGGAGGTGGGCGGGTGGCCGGAAACGGGTCCGTCTGCCAGGGGTCCCTGCTAGAAATCGGGCTATGACGACGCTCGGTGCTCCGGGGGCCGGGTACGCCCGGTACACCTACCGGCTGCGTCTGTCGTCTGCGGCGCCGGCCGCGTTGATGGCCGAGTGGGATCGGTGCCGGTGGGTGTGGAATGCGTGCGTGGCCGCCTCCCGCGCCGCGCACACGGCCCAGGAGCCCTGCGGCCCGGCCGCCCTGGACAAGATGCTGACCGGCTGGCGCGCCGAGCACACATGGCTGCGCGAGGGCGGATCGGTGCCGCAGCAGCAGATCATCCGCGACTACGGCAAGGCACGTGCCAAGGCGCTCAAGGACATCAAGGATCGGCTGCCGATGCGGCGGCGGGCGGGCATGCCGCGGTTCAAGAAGAAGCACCTCGCCGCGCCGACGCTGAACTACACCCGGCGGGGTTTCCGCCTGACCGACGGCCGCCTGCACCTGGCCGGGGGCATCGCGGTGACGGTGGTGTGGTCGCGGGAC
>NZ_BMQJ01000008.1:0-216750 GCF_014648055.1 Streptosporangium pseudovulgare | reverse complement strand
GTCGGGCACTGGTACGCCTCCTTCGTCGTGCCCGCGCGTGTCGAGGCGTTGCCTGCCACCGGGCGGGCGATCGGCGTCGACTGGGGCGTCAGGGAGATCGCCACCACCACCAGCGACGCCCACGACCTGCCGCACCCCCAGCACGGGCGGAACGCGGCGGCGAAACCGGCGCGGTATCAGAAGACGATGGCGCGGCGAAAGCCGGAGCGCGGGCAGGCCGCCTCGAAGGGTTATCGCCAGGCCGCCCGCCAGGCCGCGAAGCTGCATCGCAAGGTCGCCCGGCAGCGGCAGGACGCCGCCCGCAAGTGGGCCAGGAAGGTCGTGCGCGACCACGACGTCCTGGCGGTGGAGGACTTCACGCCGAAGTTCCTGGCACGCTCCACGATGGCGCGCAAGGCCGCCGACGGCGCGATCGGCGCCACCAAGAACGCCCTGATCGAGATGGCCCGCAAACACGGCCGGGCCGTTCATCTGGTCAACCCCGCGCACACCACCATGGACTGCGCGGGCTGCGGAGCGAGAACCAAGCACGCCCTGCCGCTGTCGGAACGCACCTACACCTGCACCGCGTGCGGAGCCGTCTCCCCGAGGGACAAGAACTCCGCCCGCGTGATGCTCCTCCGGGCTGGTCTGGACCCGGCCGGCGTCGAGGGCGTAAGACCTGACGGGCCGCCGGCCCGTCAGGCGGCCTGAGCCGGGAATCCCCTCCCTTCAGGGAGGGGGGCAGTCAACACTTCTCCGTCAGGTCGCGCAGGGTGCGGGCCAGGTCCGCGCCGATCTCCTCGAACTCCCGGCGGGCCCGCTCCATGTCCAGGGTGACCGGCGCGCCGCCCGTCGCCGCCCTGAGCAGCTCGTCGTTGCGGCGCGCCGCCTCCTCCTGCGCCGCCCGGACCGCCTCGGTCGCCGCCTCGGCCAGCGCCGCGGTGTCCATCCGCGCCGCACGCGGGTCGAAGGCGATCCGCCGGATCCGGCCGGCGCCGTCCACCTCCGCGCGGACCATGCCGTCGGCGGCGGTCCCCTCGCCCGTCACGGCCGCGAGCTCCCGCTGGGCCTCCGCCAGCCCGGCCATCACCCGCTCGCTGTGCCGTACGACCTCGTCGAGGTCCTCCATGCTCTCCACGCGCGGGTTCTCGGGGTCGAATCTCGTCATCTGGCCGGCTCCGGAATCTCTTGTCTGGGGGAAAGCCACTGGAAACCCGCGCTCGGCGGGAGGCCGGGCACGTTCCCGGCCGGCGGGGACTGGGGCGCGCCCCCGGGTACGGCCCCACCCGGCGGCGCGGGAAGACCGGGCACGCCCCCGGCCGACGGCGGCGGGGGCTGGGGCACGTTCCCGGAGGACGACGGCGGCTCCCGGAAGGACGGGAGGTCGCCGATCCTGATCTCGGCCTGGGTGAAGTCGATCCGCGCCGCGCCGGTGGGTTCGAGGTTGTACATCTGGAAGATCGCCTTGCCGCCGAAGTAGACCGCGAAGCCGCCGGCCACCATCTCGATGAGCTTCCACAGCGCGCCGGTGGAGACGCTGATGATCTGGGTGGCCAGGGTGCCGAGCATCCGGAGGTTGAGCGCCGCGGACCCGGCCCAGGGCGTCAGGAGCATGGCGGCGGCGATCGTCGCGAGCAGCAGGAACGTCGCGGCCAGCCGGGCGATCGCCACCCAGTAGGCGCGGTAGGCGTCGCCGACCTCGTCGACGATGCCCGCGATCGTCTTGACGTAGCCGCGCATGCTCTCCAGGCCCTCCTGGAAGCGCCGTACGGCGTCCTCGTACGCGTCGCGGTCCTCCGCGATCCAACCCCCGGCGCCCGCGGTGAGCAGGGCGGCCGAGTAGCTCTTGACGGCGGTGTCCAGCCGCGAGTGCAGGGACTCCCAGTTGTTGTAGACGTCGGCCATCCCGGGCACGTTCGCCGCCGCGGTCGCCGCGATCGCCACGCCCGCGTACAGGGTCGGCGCCAGCCGCGCCCCCTTCTGCAGGTTGCTGAGGATCTTCGAGGCGTCGGTCAGCACGCCCTTGGCGCTCCTGGCCGCCACGCCGGGGGACGGCCGGTGGGGCGACGGGGCCCGGTGCCGCCCGCCCCCGGAGGACCACCGGTGAGCGCCTCCGCCGGACGTCCGGGACGGTTGGGAGCCCTGGGGTGCCCAGGACGTCTGAGCCGTCTGTGGCGGTGCCCAGGTCGTCGGCGAGGGCTGTGGCGGCGCCCAGGCCGGCTGCGGCTGCGGCGGTGTCCAGGGCGTCGGCGGCGGCGTGGCCGGCTGCCAGCCCGGCGGCAGCGGCGGGACGCCCGCGGCGCGCGCCGGCGGTGTGAAGTCGTTCATCTCGCGGGCCCCGTCACCGGTAGACGACGACGCTGCGCGACTCGGCGGTCCGCCAGTTCCGCTCGGCCCTCTCCAGCAGTTCCAGCCACGTGTCCAGCACCTCCAGGGCCTCGTCGAACTTGTGGACGACGTCCCGCTGGATCTCCCGGTAGCGGATCCCGATGATCAGCTCCCCGGCGGCGCCCCATCCGAGGGGCCGCAGGAGATCCGGGCCGGTCTCCCCCAGGTCGGTGCTGCGCACCATGTCCCGCAGTTCCCTGATCTCGGGGATCACGTCGTCGCCGATCTCGGTGCGGACGCTTCGGATCGCCGCCGACGTGACGTGTATCTCCTGCGCCATGACCCCTCCGTGATCAACACCGTTCCGGGACATCTCTACCATCCGCTCAGCGCCCCTCCGGGGGTTCCGGCGGCCTGTTCAGGAGGCTTTCGACGCCCCGAAACCCCGCGGTCAGGGGCCGTTCACCGACCCCACCGGTGAGCCGTCCCCTTGATCGCGCTTCTATGCTGTCGGCTACCGCTCACACCGCGACGCGGAGGTGGAATGCAGACCCGTCGGGATCTCTACCAGGCGTACAAGCTGATGACCCAGCGCCTGAGCATGGCGCTGCTCCAGGGCGAGCCGGACCTGCCGGAGTCGCCCACGCGCCGGCACAACGTGGCCATGTTCGGCTCCGCGCTGGTCGCTGTGGTCGTGGCGGCGATCTTCGGCATCCTGGGGCTGCTCCGCCCCGGCAGCGCGACCGCGCTCACCGCTCCCGGGACGGTGCTCATCGAGGAGGAGTCGGGCGCGGTCTTCGTCTACAGCGCCCCCAAGGAGAGGCTGATCCCGGTCGACAACGTGACCTCCGCCCGGCTGCTGCTCGGCGACCAGCAGGTGAAGGTCCGCGCGGTCAGCGCGGCCTCGCTCGCGAAGTTCCGGCGCGACGCGATGGTGGGCATCCCCGGCGCCCCGAAGTCGCTGCCCGCCCCCGACCGCCTGGTCCGCACCCCCTGGACGGCGTGCGTGGTCGACGGCGTGGACACCGGCAACGAGCGCAGGCCGTACACCACGCTGCTCGGCGGCATCGACGTCGGCGGCGCCCCGATCGAGCAGGGCTCGGCCGTGGTCGTGGAGGAGGGGGGCCAGACCTGGATGCTCTGGTCGAACCGGCGGATGCGGGTCCCGGCCGAGGCGGTGCGGACGATGACCGCCGGGCGGCCCCGGCAGGTCCCGGCGGCCTGGCTCAACGCGCTGCCCGAGGGACCCGCCTTCCGCGGCCCGGACATCCCCGGCCTCGGCCGCGCCGTGGCCGGGCCCGACGGCGACCGCTACCGGGCCGGCACGGTGTTCACGGTGTCGCCGGTGGCCGGCATGCCCGCCCGCTGGTACGTCCTGCTCCCCGACGGCCTGGCGCCCCTCACCCCGGCGCAGGCCGCCCTGCTGCTGCAGAGCCCGGTCATCAAGCAGAAGGCGTACCGCGGCGCGTCCGCCCAGCCGGTCGAGCTGGACGCCGCGACGGTGAACGCGACGAAGGCGTCCGCCACCGACCTCGGCGCCCCTGACCTGCCGTCGGCCATGCCGAAGGTCATCACGGTGTCCGGCGCGACCCCGCTCTGCGCCGTCTACTCCGCCACCGAACGGGGATCGGCCCGGGCGGTGCTGACGGTGGGCGCCGCCAATCCCATCCCGCCGCCGCCGAAGGGCTGGTTCAACCAGGAGATGGCCGACCAGGTGCTGCTCACCCCGGGCTCGGCCGCCCTGGTGGGCGTCCTGCCCGGGGAGGGGCGGCTCGACGCCGTCGGGCCGCTCTACCTCATCGGCGACCAGGGGCGCCGGCACGCGATCCCGTCCGCCGAGCTGCTGCCCGCCCTCGGCTACGGCGAGCAGAACGTCGCGCCGCTGCCGGCCCACCTGCTGCACCTCATCCCCGAGGGACCGGCGCTCGACCCGGAGGCGGCCAGGAACCCGATCCAGACCGCCCCGGCGGCGGTGACCCCGCCTCAGCGGTGAGCGTGGCGCCCGTCCGGGTCTCCGGGCGGGCGTCCCGCCGGGAAGGCCCCCTACGCCGACTTCGGGGTGATGCCCGCCCCCTGCTGGTACCGCAGGCCCGCCTGGGTGAAGTCCGGCGCCCGGCCGGGGAGGGTCTTCATGCCGAAGAACAGCGCCCGGTGACTGCTCTGCAGGGAGTTGACCGCGGAGAAGATGGTGGCGGCGGCGGCCGCGAGCACCATCTTCCGCTTGACGACGGCGTTGACCACGGTGTTGATCTTGTTGACGACCTGGAGGATCGCGAACTGCACGGGCACCCTCAAGGTCGGGGGAAGGAGCCTGGCGCCCTGGAAGGCCGCTCCGAGCCCCAGCATCGTCGCGCCGACCCAGCAGGAGAACCCGGCCGCGGCGTGGTAGGCGTCCCCGGTCTGTCCGGCGCACTCGCCCGCGGCCTGGCGGTACCTCTTGTTGTCGCTCAGCGCCGTGAGGAAGGCGTCCGCGGCGGTGTTGAAGGTCTCCGCCGCCTCGCCCTCCCAGTGCTTGTTCTCCTTGACCTGCTTCTTCAGGTTGTTGATGCCGTCCGCGATCCGGTCGAGGTTCTCCGGGGAGTCCTCCTTGCCCTGGTCGCACCAGCCCTCGGCCGCCTTCTTCATGCTGGCGGGGTTCGAGACCAGTAGGCCGAGCGCGACGGGGATCGCCAATGCCTGCTTGCTCCTGAGCAGCCCGGCGGCGACGACCGTCGCCGCCACGGACGCCGTGAACAACCGGACGTCGTTCTCATACGCCACGAGGCGCTCCTTCCGCCCTGCCGTCTCTCACCGTCACACCTCGTGGCTGATGACCGAGGGGGCGATGTCCACGTCGTCCTCCCAGTCCTGCTCGCTTCCGCGCAGCAGCGCCGAGGGCTCCCTCTCCCCCTCCTGGCCGCCGCCGGGGGCGCCGCCGCCCATGGGAGGGATCATCGGCATGCCGCCCATGCCCGGCGTGCCGGCCGCGCCGGACGTGATGGGACGTACCGCCTGTGACGGGGAGCTCGCGCCGAAGCCGCCGCCGCTCTGGCTCCCGCGGTTCTGGCTCCCCTGGTTGCCCTGGTTGCCCTGGTTGCCCTGGTTGCCCTGGTTCTCCTGTGGGCTGCCGGGGGGCTGGCTCTGCCCCGCCGGGTCGCCCGGCCAGTTCGGCGGCACCGCGTTCTGGAGTTGCTGGGCCTGCCGGGCCTGCTGGGCGAGCAGGTCGTCGGGGTTGTAGCCCGCCAGGTGCGTGGTGTTCGGGTCGTAGCGGGAGGGATCGGGGAGCGCGCCGTTGAGGTCCGGCGTGTTCGGGACGGGCACGTCCGGGGTGGCCGTATTCGGGACGGGCACGTTCGGGGTGGGCACGTTCGGCACGGGCACGTTCGGGGCGGCCGTGTTCGGGTCGGGGATGTTCGGGCGGGGGATGTCGGCGCCGGACATGTTCGGCCGGGGGGTGTCGGCCCCCGGCAGGCCGATCCTGGACGGGTCCGTTCCGGGCAGCCCTCCGTTCGGGCCGGAGCCGAGGCCCGGCAGGCCGCCGTTCGGGTTCGGCGCGGACGGCAGGCCGCCGCCCGGCACACCGCCGCCCGGCCCGGGACCGGCGGGACCGCCCCCCGCGGACGGGCCGTTCAGCAGGGAGTCGATGTCGGGTCCGCCGGAGGGCGACCCCGGGCCGGAGACGGGAGTCGTCCTGTCGTCCCGGCCGGAGTCCTTGGGCTTGCCGTGGTCGTCGGAGTCCTTGACCTTGCTGTGGTCGTCGGCGTCCTTGTAGAACTTGTCCGCGTCGGCCAGGGAGTGCTGCCACGACTCCAGCGCCGCCGCGGCGGCGTCGAGCGCCGAGGCGCCCTCGTCGCACGCCCGCGAGTGGGCGCTGTTGATGCCCATGCCCAGCACGCCGCAGTCGGGCCAGTCGAAGGCGAAGCCCTTGGTCCTGGTGGAGAGGTCCCTGAGGTGCGGGACGTACTGTCCCATGGAGCCGCCCAGCCCCTTCACCTCGCCCTCGGTGAAGCCCACCTCCTGGGAGGCGCCGCCGTGCGCGGGCTTCCCCCCGTTGTCGGACATGACCACCGCCCTCTTCCGTACGGCTTTCCGGATGGTCTCCCCGAAACCTCCGGGTAAGCGATCACCCTACCCGTATCGGATCTTCGGTGCCCGCCGTACGGCGCGCCGCCCGCGGGGTCGCCGGACGGACGCCGGAGGTGTCCGCGGCCGCCGCCGGAGCGTCGGTCCCCGGCGGGCCGGCCCCCGGTGGACGGCGGTCCCTCAGCAGAGCAGCGAGGGTCCCCCGCCTTCGGCGGAGCCCCAGACGTCGTCGACCTCCGAGACGGGGATGCCGGGGCTCCGCTCCTCCTGCTGCCCCTCCGCGGCCCCGCCTCCCATGAGGGGCGGGATCATCCCGGGGCCGCCCGTCGTGCCCCGCGACAGCACGGCGGAGGTCACGCCGTTCGCGTTCGCCGAGCCCCAGCCGGAGCCGCTCCCGAAGCCGTACCCGCTCCCCGGGCCGTTCCCGGTGCCGGGACCGCCGAGGATCGGCGGGACGCTGGTCGTGACGTTGGGGAAGGCGGTCACGTTCGGGTTCGGGGTCACGGCGGTGTTGCCGATCACCGGATTGGGATGCCCGAGCGAGTTGTACGGCGAGACGGTGGTCGTGGGCGTCTGCGGGTTGAAGCTCGACGTCTCGGTGGCGCGGGGGTCGTACCGGGATCCCTCGTCTCCGCCGATCACGGGCGGCACGGTGCCGTCGCCGTTCCGGCCGGTGCCGTTCGCCCCGGAACCGTTCGCGCCGGGACCGTTCGCCCCGGGGTCGTTCGCCCCTGGCAGGCCCGTCCCCGTGTCGCCGGGCGCGTGGGAGCCCGGCCCGTTCGCGCCGGTGTCACCGGAGCCGGAGCCGGAGCCGGAGTCTGAGCCGTGCGAGCCCGAACCGCCGGAACCCGAACCGGAGCCGCCGCCGGAGCCGTTCGCCCCACCGCCGCCCGATCCCGAGCCGCCCGATCCTGAGCCGTGCGAGCCCGAACCGCCGGAACCGGAGCCGTGGGAACCGGAACCCGAGCCGGAGAAGTCCGAGCCGCCGGACCCGCTCGGCCACGAGGAGCCGCTCGGGTTGTACGCGCCTCCCGAACCGTTCCCGGAGAAGATCGAGCCGCTGTTCGGCGAGCCGTCCGGGTAGCGGGTGTCCCGGTAGTCGCCGGGGCCGCCCGGCAGCGCCACGACCGGCAGCTCGTACGACACGTGCGGGGGGACGTACGAGGTGTAGAGCTCGACGATCTTCTCGTTGAGCTCCTTCAGCACCTCGCGCGCCGCCTGGTCGGCGCCCTCCTTCGTCTGGAGCAGGCCGGGCCGGAGCGGCGGCTGGTAGAGGGGCGTGCCCTGGGGGGTCAGGGCGGTCGTGCCGGTCGGCGGGGTGAAGAGGTTCGGCGTGGGCGAGCCTGGCGGGGTCGCCGGCGGGTCCGGGATCTTCTCGATCTTCTCGATGGCCTGGGGGAGGTACTCGCCGCCGTAGAGCCGCAGGGTGGTGGACATCTGGTTCATCTTCGAGACCAGCTCGGAGCCCGTGGCGTGCAGCATCTGCAGCGCCTTCTGCACCTCCTTCGCCGCGTCGCCGCCCCACACCCGCGACAGCTCGGCCGCGTTGCGCTGCAGTGCGCCGAGGACGATGTCGATGGTCCCGGCGGCGTTGCCGTAGGCGAACCCCGCGTCGTTGACGGCGGCCGGAGAGGTGTCGCGCAGCAGCCTCTCGATCTCGCTCTTGCCGGCGGCGGGCGCGCCCGCCTCCGGAACCGCGCTATATGACCGGATCAGCAGAACCTTGGCTTCGCTTCCCACAGCACCTCCCCCTGCCCGCTTCTGCCCTGCGCCGCGCCTCAGCCGCCGTTGGCCTGGCGGGCCCCGTCGTACTCGTCGGCGTTCGCTCTGATCGCCTTGACGGCCTCGTCCAGTCTCTGGGCGAAGAGGCCGTACACCTTCCACAGCGCCTGGGCGCCCTCGTCACCGCTGGACTGGCCGACCGTGTGGGCGAACGCCTGCGCCGCACTCCAGGAGCCGATCTCCTTGGCGGTCAGTCCGGCGCTCTCACCGACGCTCTCCACCGTCCCGGTGGTGTAGCCCTCGGAGTAGGCCGGGCCCTTGAGCATCCCGGCGTACTCCTCCAGCTCGGTGGCGATCGCCCGCATCTTGGAGGCGCTGAACTCGGCGCCGGGGGAGCCGTCCAGACCGGGCCAGTTGGGGTCGACCCAGAGCGCGCGGTCACCGGCGCCGTCGATGGCGTCCTTACTGGTCATGATCACCCCTTGTGGAGAGGCCGGGTCGCGGGCCGCGGGCCCGCGACCTGAGACGGACTGTCCCGGTCACCGCCGCCGCGGTGACCGAGAAGTACCGGTCGTGTCAGGAGGACCAGATGGCCCTGTTCCGCGCCTCGGCCGCGCGGTAGTTCTCGGTCGCGATGCCGAGAGCCTTGGCGGCCTCGTTGAGCTGCTGCCCCATCTCCCGCTCCTCCGCGTCCCACTTCTGCCGGTGCTCCTCGAAGAAGCCTCGCGCGCCGCCCTCCCAGGCCTTGTCGCCCAAGATGTTGTGAACCTTTGTGAGCAGGTCGTCGGTAGCCTTGTCCATATCGGTGACGACCTTGAGGAGCTCTTGCTCGACCCGCTCCATCTCCACGAAGTTGACCTTCGTGTAGTCGGACTGGAAGCCACCCTGGGTGTAGTCGGACGACTGCGGCATTGCGCTCCCCTTACCTGTTGATCGAACCGTCGACGCTGCCCGTGTTGATCAGCGCGTCGACCCGGTTCATCCCGGATTGAACGTCATCGTCGGCCGCGGCGTACGTGATGGTGTTCTGGCCGACCTTCTCGGCGATCGTCTCGAGGTCCTGACGGACCCGCAACATCGCCTGATCCCACTTGGTCATCGCCTGCTGGAACCTGGCCGACGCCGAGCCGAGCCAGCCCGAGGCCGTGAGCTCGAGGGTCGTGGTGTTGACGCCTTTGCGCATGCCTTCGACGTACTGCGCGGTGTTGACGACTTCGTTCCGAACTTTCTGGAGCTTGTCTTTGTCCCACCCTGAGGTGTTGAGATCAGCTGCCACCGGTCACCTCCGTGACATGGGGTTATCTCTTCGTCACGGCGCCACGTCCTTGCGCCCGCTCAGTGGCTCATGGGTCACACAGAGCGACAAAAGGAACTACCCCCGCGAACATCATCGAACGGCATGTTAGCGATCTAGACCCACATGAATAACACGCATATATATTACGGACTTATAACGTTTCAACGCCTTCGAAGCAAACGCCCAGGTCAGTGAAGTGTGGCCTTCCTAATGACCGCCTGACGGCAATGGCCATCGAGTGCGTGATAGTTGATACTTCATCCATTTCTGTACCGGCCAAACGTGGTTGAGCTACTGTTGGCGATCACTGCGTGACGTGACGGGGAGGGTGGAGTTGGCCGAGAGCCTCAACATCGAACGCCTGCTCAACTGGGGCGAGACTCAGGCCCCGCCCACCACCGGCCCGGTGGAGATCATCCGCCCCGCCGAAGACGGCGCGGAGGCGGCGTCCAGGGCACAGGCGTCCGCGGCGTCCGACTTCTCCGGCCTCACCGGCTACGAGGGCCCGATCGACCTGGCCACGTCGCCCGCGTCGTCCGCCCTCGGCGCCGACGCCTCCGCCGCGGTCCCGGGAACGGGCGGCGCCGCGCCCGGGGGGTCCCCCGACGACGGCCCCAAGCAGGAGATCATCACCGACCCGTACGGCGAGGCCGGCCCAGCCGGAGGAACGGCGAACGACGGCGGGGCGGCCGCGGACGGCCCGCGCGGCTCCGGCGACGGCTCTCCCTTCGACGACTCCCGGAACCCGGGCGACGGCTCGCGCGGCTCCGGCGACGACCCGGCCACCGACGCCTCCCGGGACCCTGACGGCGGGTCCGGCGCCGACGGGTCCGGCGACCCGGACGACGACGCGGGGGTCCCCGAGGGAGAGGCGCACGACCCGGGGGAGACCGGGGACGCCGATTCCGACGAGCCCGGGTACGTCGAGCCGAGCGGACCGGACGACGACGCCGCCGGGACCGGCGACGCGACCGGGCCGGACGACGAGATCTACCCCGACGACCCGAACGGCGACGTGACCGAGGACCCGAACCCGCCGGGCGCCGACGGCCCGGCGGACTCCGGTGACGGAGGCGGCCCCGGTGACCCTGGTGACCAGGGGAACCCCGGAGACTCCGGGAACCCGGGCGACCAGGGGAACCCCGGCGGCTCCGACGGCTCCGGAACGGGTGACGCGAACGGCCCCGGGACCGGTGACACCGGCGGTTCGGGCACCGGTGACGCGGGCGGTCCGGGAACCGGCGACCCGACCGTTCCCATCGAGCCCGGCGGCTCCGGCGGCTCCGGTAACCCGACCGATCCCTCGAACCCGTCCGATCCGAACGCCCCGGCCGACCCCTCGAATCCGTCCGACCCGAACACCCCCGGAGGCGGCACCGACCCCACGTCGCCGGGCCAGCCGGAGACCCCGGGCGCGGAGATGCCGGGCACCGAGCTGCCCGGCACGGGCACCCCGGGCACCGGGGCCCCCGGCTCGGAGACCCCCGGCGCCGAGACGCCGGGCCTGGAGACCCCCGCGGTGCCGGGCGGGTCGTCCGGCGGCGGGGACACGGGCGGCGGCGGGCTGCCCGGCGGCCTCGGCGACACCGGAGGCGGTACCGGAGGCGGCTCCGGACCGGGTGGGCTCGGAGGCGGCGCCGGCGTCCCGGACCTGGCGGAGCAGCAGAAGAAGCAGGCCGAGGAACAGAAGAAGGCGGCCGAGGAGCAGCAGAAAGCCGCCGAGGAGCAGCAGAAGAAACAGGCCGCCCAGCAGCGTGAGCAGTACCTCACCACGAACGGGATGGGCGACCACTGGCGCAAGGCCGACACCACCGCGCTGACCAAGCTCAGCGGCAAGATCAAGGCCATCGGCGACGAGGGCGGGGAGGCCGCCACCGCCCACTCCAACGCCAACGGCATCAATCTGGGCGGCTTCCCCGGCCTGGGCGTGCTCGGCCTGATGGGGCTCAACTCCGCGCACGACGGGACCCGCGACAACATGGTCAGATACCTGGAGTCGGCCAGGGCGCATCTGAACACCACGATGAGCGGACAGCTGAAAGAGGGCGCGACGGTCATCAAGGCCGCCGAGGACGCCAACACACTCAAGGGGGTATGAGCGGGCATGGACGTCTACAGCTCGGGGACGGGCCTCTACACGACCTCGCTCGCCATGTGCGTGGCCAGCGCCGCGATCCCCGGCAGCCCGATGTTCTCCTACGCCTGCCGGATGGCCGCGGCATCGATCGGCGTCCTGTACTCCAGCCCGAGCGACATCAAAGGGTGCGGAGACGGGTGGAAGGGCCTGAACCCCCACATCGAAAACACGAAGACCGCCATCAATGACGCGGCGAAGTCGGTGACCGACGAGGAGTGGAAGAAGATGGGCCGCGAGGAGTTCGACGCGGCCTACAAGCAGTTCTGCGACGAGCTGGACAAGTGCAAGGGCATGAACGACGCCGTCGGGAGCTGCATGGACGGGGCCGCGAAGATGTCGTTCGCCGGCGCGCTCGTCTCGACGACCGGGTCCGGCATCCTGTTCGGGTTCGCCATGGCGGCGCTGGCCGGCAAGGTCGTCCCCGGCATCGGCCAGGCCGCCTCCCTGGCCATCCAGAGCGCCGGGATAACGTACGCCAACATCTTCCAGACGGGCCTGAAGAGCATGGCGACGAAGAACCTCAAGGTCCTGGCAGCCGCCGCCATGATCGCCGGGATGGCCGGCCAGTTCTTCTCCCAGTCCACCCAGCAGAAGCTGTCCACGGCGACGACCCCGACCAACGGCGACATGCCAGCCTTCGAGCAGGTGATGATCGAGGGCCTGCCCGTGTCCACCAAAGGGCTGCCGGGTGCGTCGGGAATGCCGGGGTTGCCGGGGAGCTGACCCACGCCCGTGTCCGCGCCCCGTCGCCCCGTGGCGGTGCCGGACCGGTCGCGCCCCGGAGCGGTCCGTGCCGGAACGCGGTCCGGGACGGCCGTCCCGGACCGGTCCGGGACGGTCCCCGGCCGGCCGCAGGACCGCGCGGTCCCCGGACCGGCTGAAGGTCCGGGTGACGGCTACAGGTCCAGGCGGCGGCGGATGCGGTCGAGCTCGCCCATGACGTCCTCGAACGTCCGGTTGTAGGCCGCCTCGGCGCTCTTGAGCTGCTGCAGCGCCGCGTCCGGGTCCTGGACGAACCGCATCGGGTTGTCCTCCTCGCCGAACGCCTCGGCCATGGCGGCGTTGACCTGGTCCTGGAGGTCCTGCGTGGCGGCGTGCAGGACATCCTTGATCCGCTCGGCCAGCTCGCCGGAGCTGAGCCGCATCGCCTTGGGGTGGAGCTGAAGCTCCCGCAGTCCCTCGGCGGCGTACTCCACGATGACCAGGCCGTCGTCGTCCTGGGCGTGCCCGACCAGCGTCGCCAGGGACTTCTGGAGCTCTTCCATCTTGGCGAACTGGCCGTCGGCCCCGTTCAGGAGCTTGTCAACATCAATGTTCGCGAAATCCCCGAACTCCGCCGTCATCGGTAGCTCCCTCTTACCCAGCACTCACTCATCCCGGACCGCCACAAAGGTCGGTTTCCGCGGAAAGCTAACCGCACCCGATCACACCTCCGCAATCCACTCGGTGACATTCCGTCGGACCCGATTCCGGTTCAGCCGGCCAGGCCGCGCACCCAGGAGTAGACGTCCAGCACGCCGAGGGCCAGGGGGAACAGCGTGATGATCAGCAGGATCTCCAGGATGTCCCCGGCCCGGCCCCAGAACGGGGACGGCTTGCCGTGGCGCAGCCACAGCCCCATCCCCGCGGCGACCGCCGCCGCGCACATCAGCCCCATCACCGCGATGATCGCCGCCACCCCGCCCGCGCCGGCCACCCGGGCGAGCGCGAAGAGGACGAGCCCGGCGAGGCCCGCCGCGACCAGCCAGAGCCGCTGGCCGAACCCGCGGAAGACGCGCGAGCGCAGCAGCAGGGTCAGCGCCAGCGTCACCGTCGCCGCCATGGCGACCCAGTCGTCCTCCAGCGCCAGGTAGAGCTCCGTCCCCAGGGCGACCATCCCGAGCCCGGCGACCATCCCGGTGGCGTAGGCCTGCGCCCGGAGCGTGCGCTCCCGGACCGACGGCCCGTCGACCCGCTGGTTGTCGCCGCGCAGCTCCTCGGCGTTGGTGGGCATCGAGGGCATCGGCATCCCGGCGGCCCGGAACGACACCGTCGGGATCAGGGAGCTGAACGCCAGCAGGACCGTGAGCGTGACCGCGGCGACCCCGGCCGGGGAGGCGCCCGACACCATCACGACGCCGGAGCTCACCGCTCCGGCCATCGCGGCGATCGCCGTGCCGAGGAACCCCTGCACGCCGTCGGCGATGGCGATCACGGCGATCGTCGCCACGAGGCCGACGGTGGCGAACGCGGCGAGCAGGTGCGCCGCCCCCAGCCCGGTCAGCCCGCCGTTCCCGGCGGGCGCCAGCAGCCCGGCGATGAAGCCGTACGGCAGGGCCGCGTGGCCGACCAGCGCGCCCGCGAAGGAGTCGCCCACCACCCGTGACACCAGGGCCCCGGCCACGACCAGCAGCAGGGCGATCACCCCGGCGACCACGGCGGAGGCCGTCCACGGCGGCCCGGCGAACACCAGCGTCACCGCCCCGGCGGCCAGCACGGCCATGGCCGAGCCCACGCCGACCAGGCGGGTGTGCGAGGAGGTCCAGTTGCCGGCGCTCTCCTTGACGCCGGTGGCGACCACGTCGGCCACGTCGTCGAACATGGCGGGGGGCGCGGCGGCCTCGCGCGGCCGCAGGTAGAGCACCTCGCCGTCGAGCACGCCCAGCGCCCCCAGGCTCTGGGCGATGTCGAGGGGCGGCCCGCCGGGGCGCTGCAGCACCCACCCGGGGGCCGTCGCCGCCTCTCCCCCGATCTCGCCCATCGCGCGCAGCAGGCCGGGCAGCACGTGCGGGAGCGGGATGTCGGCGGGCAGCGCCAGGTCGGCCTTCTTGCGGGGTCCGACGATCGTGACGTGGCACAGGGCGGGCAGCGGCGCGGCGAACTGGGCGAGCGCGCCCTGCGGCGCCGGGACCGGGACGGGCGGCTGGGCCAGCGACCTCACGGTTGTCCTCCTTTTCCCATATCCATCACGGACATCAGGGATATGCCGGATACCGTAGCGGTGAGAAGAGGGATCATGTGCGAGAGCCGTACCCGAACGGCGCCGGACGGACGGCGTCGCGGACGGCGAGGAACGACCAGGAAGGCATCCGCAGGGTGAGCATCGTCGTCGTACGGCGTCCCGAGCGCCGGCCCCCGCCCAAGCCCCCACGCGGCGAGATCCTGCTCGAATCCCCGCCGGAGATCCCCGAGGTGCAGTCGCAGGGCATGACGGCCGTGCTGACCTACCTGCCGATGGTGGCGGGCGCGGCCGCGATGGGCCTGATGTTCACCGCGGGCGGCAACGCCAACCCGATCATGTACGTGGCCAGCGGCCTGTTCGGCGTCTCCATGCTCGGCATGACGCTGGGCCAGCTCGGCCGCCAGTCCGGGGAGCGCCGGCAGCGGCTGAACGGCCTGCGCCGCGACTACTTCCGCTACCTGTCGCAGATCCGCAAGCGGGCGCGGCGGGCGGCGGTCCAGCAGCGCGAGGCGCTGGAGTGGAGCGGCCCCGCCCCCGACTCGCTGTGGTGGGTCGCGATGAGCCAGCGGCTGTGGGAGCGCCGCCCCCGCGACGACGACTTCGGCACCGTACGGCTCGGCACCGGCGTGCAGAAACTCGCCGTCCAGCTCGTCCCGCCGGACTCCCGGCCGGTCGAGGACCTGGACGCGCTGACCTCCGGCGCGCTGCGCAGGTTCGTCCGGGCGCACTCGACGGTCGCCGGGCTGCCCGTCGCGGTGGCCCTGCACTCCTTCGCCCGGATCAACCTCACCGGCGACCCGGTGGCCGTGCGGGAGCTGGTGCGGGCGATGATCGCGCAGATCACCGTGTTCCACTCCCCCGACGACATGCGGATCATGGTGTGCGCGAGCAAGGAGTGGATGGCCCAGTGGGACTGGGTCAAGTGGCTGCCGCACGCCCTGCACCCCGAGGAGACCGACGCCGCCGGCCCGGTGCGGCTCATGGCCGAGAACCTCTCCGAGCTCGACCGGCTCGTCGGCGGGGAGCTGAAGGAGCGGGCGAGGTTCCGGCCCGGCGCCTCCACCGACGCCCTGCCGTACCATGTGCTGATCCTGGACGGCGGGCACGTGCCGCACGACTCCCAGCTCGGCACCGACGCCATCCAGGGCGTCACCGTGATCGACCTGTCGGGGTCGGCGGGGGCGATCGAGGAGAAGAGCACGCTGCGGCTGGAGGTCCAGCCGGACGGCTTCCACATGGTCAAGGTGGACCACGCGGGCAAGCGCAGCTCGACCCGGCTCGGCGACCCCGACCGGCTGGACTTCCTGCGGGCCGAGGGCCTGGCCCGGCAGCTCGCGCCGCTGCGCGCGTCCACCACCGCGGGAGGCGGCGAGGCCCAGGACGTCCTGTCGGTCAACACCTCGCTGACCGACCTGCTCGGCGTCGGCGACCCGACGCGCCTCGACGCGGGAGTGACCTGGCGTCCCAGGGCCGGACGCAACCGGCTGCGGGTGCCGATCGGCCTCGGCGTGGACGGCCGGCTGGTCGAGCTGGACATCAAGGAGTCCGCGCAGGGCGGGATGGGGCCGCACGGCCTGGTCATCGGCGCCACCGGCTCGGGCAAGAGCGAGCTGCTGCGCACCCTGGTCCTCGGCCTGGCGATCACCCACTCCTCGGAGATCCTGAACTTCGTCCTGGTCGACTTCAAGGGCGGCGCGACCTTCCTGGGCCTGGAGACGCTCTCCCACGTCTCGGCGGTCATCACCAACCTGGAGGACGAGCTCCCCCTCGTCGACCGCATGTACGACGCCCTGCACGGCGAGATGATCCGCCGCCAGGAGCTGCTGCGCGCAGCCGGCAACTACGCCTCCCTGCGCGACTACGAGCGCGCCCGCGAGCAGGGCGCCGACCTGCGCCCGATGCCCACGCTGTTCGTCGTGATCGACGAGTTCAGCGAGCTGCTGACGGCCAAACCGGAGTTCATCGAGCTGTTCGTGATGATCGGCCGGCTCGGCCGCTCGCTCGGCGTGCACCTGCTGCTGGCCTCCCAGCGCCTGGAGGAGGGCCGGCTGCGCGGCCTGGACACCCACCTGTCCTACCGGGTGGGCCTGCGGACCTTCTCCGCGATGGAGAGCCGGGTCGTGCTGGGCGTCGCCGACGCCTACGAGCTGCCGCCCGCGCCGGGCAACGGCTACCTGAAGTTCGACACCACCGGGATGACCCGGTTCAAGGCCGCCTACGTGTCGGGCGCCTACCAGGCCGACCCCCACCGCGCGGCCTCCGCGGACGGCGATGCGCCGGTGCGGGAGATCGTGGAGTACGGGCCGGAGTTCGCGCCGGTGCCGGTCGTGGCCGAACCCCCCAGGAAGGAGCTGACCCCGGCGGAGAGCACCCCCGCCAAGGGCAACTCCCTCAGCCTGCTGGACATCGTCGTCGACCGGCTGAAGGGCCAGGGACCGCCCGCCCACCGCATCTGGCTCCCGCCGCTGGCCGACGCGCCGACCCTCACCCACCTGCTGCCGCCGCTGTCGGTCACGCCCGAGCTGGGCCTGACCACCACCGGGTGGGCGGGCCGGGGACGGCTGCACGCGGTCATCGGCATCATCGACAAACCGTTCGAGCAGCGCAGCGACCCGTTCTGGCTGGACGTCTCCGGCGCGGCCGGGCACGTCGGCGTCGCCGGCGGCACCCAGAGCGGCAAGAGCACGATCCTGCGCACGTTCATCACCAGCATGGCGCTCACCCACACCCCCCGCGAGGTGCAGTTCTACTGCCTGGACTTCGGCGGCGGCTCGCTCGCCTCGCTGGAGGGCCTGCCCCACGTGGGCGGCGTCGCCGCCCGCCTGGACACCGACCGGGTCCGCCGTACGGTGGCCGAGGTCGCCACCCTGCTGGAGCAGCGGGAACGCGACTTCGCCGAGCAGGGCATCGACTCGATCACCACCTACCGGCGGCAGGTGGCCGACGGCGCGATCGAGGGCGACCGGTTCGGCGACGTCTTCCTGGTGGTGGACGGCTGGCTGACCGTCCGGCAGGACTTCGAGTCGCTGGAGCCGGTCATCACCGACCTGGCCGCGCGCGGCCTCGGGTACGGCATCCACATCGTGGCCGCCACCAACAAGTGGTCGGAGTTCCGGCCCGGCATCCGCGACCTGTTCGGCACCCGGGTGGAGCTGAAACTGGGCGACGCCTACGAGTCGGAGGTCAACCGCAAGGCGTCGCTGGCCGTGCCCGAGGGCACCCCGGGACGCGGCCTCACCCGGGAGGGCCTGCACTTCCTGGGGGCGCTGCCGCGGATCGACGGCGTTAGCAAGGCCGACGACCTCACGGTCGGCGTACGCGCCCTCGTCGACGCGGTCCGTGAGGCCTGGCAGGGGCCCCCGGCCCCCGGCGTGCGGCTCCTGCCGCCGGTGCTGCCGGCCGAGACCCTGCCCGGCGTCGAGGAGACCGGCCCCGGCCGGATCCCGATCGGCATCGACGAGGCGACCCTGTCGCCCGTCATGCTCGACTTCGACGCCGACCCGCACTTCATCGTGGTCGGCGACACCGAGAGCGGGAAGTCCAACCTGCTGCGCCTGATCACCGAGGGCCTGGTCGCCCGGCGCACGCCGCGCGAGGCCATGATGATCGTGATCGACTACCGGCGGACCCTGCTGGACTCGGCCGCCACCGAGCACCGCATCGGCTACGCCGCCTCCAGCGCGGCGGCGGCCGGCCTGATCGGCGACGCGCGCGCCGCCCTGCTCAAGCGGCTCCCCCCGGCCGACCTGACGCCCGAGCAGCTCCGCAGCAGGAGCTGGTGGCAGGGTTCGGACCTGTACATCGTCGTCGACGACTACGATCTCGTCGCGACCTCGTCCAACCCGCTGCAGCCGCTGGCGGAGCTGCTGCCCCAGGCCCGCGACATCGGGTTGCACCTGATCGTGTCCCGCGCGATGGGCGGCATGGGGCGGGCGATGTTCGACTCGAACATCCAGCGGCTCAAGGACATGGCCAGCCCCGCGGTCATCCTGTCGGGCAACAAGGACGAGGGCTTCCTGTTCGGCAACGTCCGGCCGCACCCGCTGCCGCCGGGCCGCGGCTACTACGTCGACCGCAGGTACGGCGCACGGCTGGTCCAGACGGCGTTCCTGCCACCGCAGGAGCCGGCGGAGGAGTGACACCCGGCCGCCCGACCGGCGCCGGGCCGCCTCCCCGGGCTTGGGAGGCGGCCCGGCGGGGACGGCGGTGGCCGGCGCCCGGGCCGGACCCGGCCGGCGTCACGCCGCCCGCCCCAGCCGGATGAGGCCCGCCCCGGCGAGGCTGGTCAGCAGGCTCAGCTCGTCGGCGGGGTCGAGCCAGATCACCGCCCCCGCGGGCGCCCTCGGCCGGAGCCGGGGGGCGTGCGGCTCGTAGTGGGAGGTGACCAGCACCAGCGGCACGGCGGCGTTCCAGGCGGGCGGGGCGGGCGGCTCGGCGCGGTCGGCGAGGATGACCTCCTGCTCCTCCGGGGTGCAGGCGTCGAGGTTCCCGTCCACGGCGAGCCGCGCCTGCAGCCGTACCTGGAAGTCCACGGCCAGGCGGAGCCGGGCGGCGGCGCGCTCCTCCTCACCGGCCGGCGCGGCGTAGCCGGGGATCAGTTCCGCCACCAGCTCCGCCGGGTCGTCGGCGTAGACCCGCCACCAGCCGTCGATCATCTCGTAGGCGTACGGGGTGCCGTCGTCTTTCAGCGGCTCGGACGGCGGGGCCTGGGCCGCCGAGGTGTTGCGGATCCGGATGCTCACGGGGTCAATCCTCCATCAGCTCCATGTACCTCTCCAACGTGGGCTGCCAGCTGTTCAGCGCGAACAGCGCGGTGAGCTGCTCCTTGTCGGCGGTGCGGGAGAAGGCCAGGTCCGCCAGGGCGCGGAAGGACGCGGTCTCCTCCTCCCGCGAGATCCGCTCGCCGCTCCGCAGCCGCTCCTCGTGATGGCCCAGCCGCTCGGGCGGGGGGATGTCGCCGAGCTCGCGGGACGCCAGCTCGGCCAGGGCCAGGGAGAGCTTGATCCGCGTCTGGATGATCCCGGGATCGACGTGGCCGTCCCACATCCGGAACTCCAGGTGGTCGCTGGGCAGCCCGCGGGCGTCCGTCATGCTCACCGCCGAGACGCCCAGGTTGTACAGGCGGACGTTGTCGAAACTCGCCCGGTAGTGGCTGGGATCCGCGTTGGGCAGGCAGTTGTCGTAGCCGCGGTGCATGCCCAGCTCGTCGACGGGGTTCTGGGCGATCCGGAACAGCACGTCCTCGAAGGCGTGGTAGATCTTCAGCAGCCGGACGTGCTTGGCGACGGACGTGCCGTAGTCGGGGATCCCGACGTGGACGTGACCGCCGGTCAGCGCCGTGGCCTCGCCCCCGTGCGACCGGATGATCTCGGCGACCCGCTCCAGGTCGCGCCAGGAGGCGGGGTCGTCGTGCAGGATCGGGGAGATGACCTCGCCGGCGATGCCGCCGTCGGCCTCCAGTTCCAGCCGCCACCCGCGGTCGTACCCCTTGCCGGAGTCGTGGTAGTCGTACACGACCGGGTCCTCCGCCAGACCCGCCTCGTGCAGTTCCCGGGCGATCGACTCGACCACCGGCGGCCAGTCCTTCCAGGGGATGCGGGGCAGGGCGAACTCCAGCTCGACGCCGAAGCCGCGCCCGCCCCCGGGCGCGCCGACGCCGTCGGTGGCGTTCTCCGTCATGTAGGGGACGATGGCGTCCACCGGCTCCCCCTCGGCGAAGCGGGTGGCGGCGTCGTCGTAGACCCGGTCGAACGCCTCCATGTCCCGGATGTAGGAGACCGGCTCGCCGTGCTCGCCGGCGTGGTGCGCCGCGGGCCCGTCGGGGACCCGGGGCCCGGTCTCGGGCCCCGGGGCCGGCGCCCCGTGCTCCGGGCCGGTGGCGTCACGCCCGAAGTAGGCGATGTCATCCCCGGAGGCCTCACGCCCGGGGTCTGGGACGTCACGTCCGGGACCGGGGGCCTCGCGCGGCAGGCCGCGGGTCGCGGCCCCCGGCTCGTGCCCGTCCGGGAGCGCGGCGGGGACGGCGGGGACGGCGGGGACGGCGGGGACACGGTCGTGACCGGGGGGACCGGGGTGCGCCGGCCGCCCCGACCCGGCCCACGCCCGGACCTTCTCCCACGTCGTGAGGGGCACCGGGCCCTCGGGCAGGAAGATGCGGAGCCGGCCGCGTCCGAGGAGGGAGTGCGGGGCCTCCTGGATGGAGCCGACGAACCCGTCGCCGTACCTGGTGACGCCGTAGAGCGCGTCCGGGGCGAGCACCGCCCGGCCGGTGCGGTCGGCCACCTCCTGGGCGAAGGACGACGTCGCGTGGCCCACCTCGCAGTCGGCCAGCAGCAGCACGTCACCGCGGAGGCCGGGCTCGTTCAGCATCAGCGCCGCGAACTCCTCCGCCGACAGCAGCCTGCCCCCGATGTACACGCCCTCCGGGCCGCCGTGGGCGGACACGGTGAAGGCCCCGTCGACCGGGAGCGCGCCGCGGGACGTCGCCGCGTTCACCATGTCGTGCGGGCTGTCCGGGTCGCGGTACCACACCCCCGCCCGGGTCTCCTCGCGGTGCTCGGTGAAGTGCCGCAGCGCCTCCCCGGTCAGCTCCGGCCGCGGGACGCCGCCGGCCTGCGCCGCGGGCGCGTCCGCCACCTCCCCGACCTGCGCCAGGAAGTAGTTCTTCGCCCCCGAGGAGGACTCCTGAACGGCGAGCACCTTGAACCGCGCGTTCGCGTCGAACATCGCGTGATGGGGCTTTCCGGAGATGTCGCCCACGTTCGCGTAGCGGCCATGGACGGTCAGCCGTACGCTCCCGGGCGCGTCCGCCAGGAACCGCGGATCGTCGACCCCCTCCAGGAGGCCGCGGAACGCGACCTCACGGCCGGGGGCGAGGTCCCCGGGGAGCCAGTCGGCCGGGACGCGCACCTCGACCTGTCCCGCGCGGTGCGGCAGCACGGCCAGCTCCGCGTTCGCCAGGTCGAGGTAGGCGCCGGCCCGCGCGGCGTCGCCGGGGTCTCCGGTACGGCCGGCCAGCGCGTCGTGCACCTGCGGCAGGTCGCCGTGCGTCAGCAGCTCCGAGAGCGCCGCGCGGGGGTCGCGCGAACGCCAGTCCCCGGCCTCCGGGGCATGCCCGCCGTCCGCGCCGGTCCCGGTGCGGCCGTCCAGGCCGTCCAGCACGGGACGCTCACCGTCCGCGTGCCGGGCGAGGTGCCCGAGCCGGTCCATGAGCCCGTCGTGCCAGTCGAGCCGGCCCCGGCGCGCGAACTCCGGCCGCAGCGCCTCCAGCCGCGCCGAGACGGCCGCGGCATCCTCCGGGCTCAACCTGTTCTGCCGGAACGTGACCTGGGGAGACTCCGCCGCCTCCGGGGACCGGTGCGCGACGAGGAACTCCCGGATGGCCGGACCGCCCCACCGCACGGGCAGTTCCTCACCGATCCGCAGGTGGTGCACGCCGTGCGCGTCCACGGTCACCTCATGCCGGGAGAAGCCGTCCCCCATGGTCAGCACGGTGTACATGCCGCGCCGGGTCCGCTCGGCGGGGGACTCGTGCCAGGCGGCCCCCTCCGGTCTCGGGTCCCCCCGGGAGACGCGGTGCTCGGAGTAGACGACCGTCTCACCCGCGCGGAGGATCCCGCTGTCGGCGGCGCCGACGAACCGGGGAGGCAGGCCGGTCAGCTCGTCCGCGTCCGCGTCGATGGCGCGGATGTACTCGGTGCGGACGGCCTGCCGGCCGTCGTTGAAGGTGACCAGCTCCTCCATCCGGCCCTGGGCGTTCTCGAACAGCTCCGAGCGGCGGATCCCGGTCGCGAGGCTCCTGCGCAGCGCCTCGTTGCCGTAGTCCCGGTACACGACGTCACCGGCGCGGTGCGTCGCGGGACCGTCCATCCCCATGGCCCCGCGGACCATGGCCGCCATCTCCGCCGCGTCCGCGTCCCGGCCGGTGAGGCGGATCGCCTGCCTGCCGTCCTCGAAGGTGACGACCTCCACGCGGGTGCCGCCGCGCTCGACGACGCGGGTCTCACGGACGCCGCCCGCCGCACTCGCGGCCAGCCCGTCGTCCCGGACCGGTACGGCGGGCGCGTCCGGCGAGCGGGACGGGTCCGGCGTGCCGGGCGCGGGCTCATCGGGCACGCGGGACGGGCCCGGCGCGTCCGGCGAGTGGGACGGATCCGGTGTGCCCGATGAATCCGTGCCCGGCGTTTCCCGCGCTTCGTCCGGCCGGTGCCGCAGGGCGCCGTGCTCGTCGGCGGATCGGCTCAGCGGGTCGCCGTGCTCACCGCCGGGTCCGGGTCGTGTGCCGTCGAGCCCTCCTGGACCACCTGGGCCGCCGAGGTCGCCGGGGCCGTCGGGGGAGAGCGGCGGCGGGGCCTCGACCATGGACCGGACCCGCTCCCACGCCGCCGGGGGAACCGGGCCTTCGGGCAGGAAGATCAGCAGCCGTCCGCGGCCCGCCATGGTGCCGGGCCGGTGATCCGGACGGAGGGCGACCATGTCACCCGACTTGTCGTCGACGTGCATCAGCGTTTCGGATGCGACCACCACATGGCCGGTCCTGTTGGCTACCTCCTGGGCGTACCGCTCCGCGCCGACCTTGCAGTTGCCGAGATAGATGACGTCGTCCGGACGCAGGCCGGGCTCGTTGAGCAGCATGGCCGCGAGATCCGCGGCGGGGATGTGCTCACCGCCGATGAAAAGCCCCCTGGAGTTCCCGTGACCGTCCACGTAGAACACGCCGTCCATCTTGCGCACGGCGCGCACGCTGGCGGCGAAGTCCGTCTTCAGGACCTCCGCGGGCGTGCGGTACCACACGCCGGCATCGGTCACCTCACGGTTCATCGTGGTGTGCCGCCGGAGCCTGTCCGGCAGCTCGGGACGCTCCTTGGGCCGGACGTCCCGGTGTGGGACGGCCGTGCCGCCCTCCGTGCCCTCCGTGACCCGCATCACGAAGTATTCCTTGACGCCGTAGGAGGTCTCGTGGACCCCCAGCACCTTGAACCGGGCGTCCCCCTCGATCATCACGTGACCGGGCCTGCCGGACATCTCCGCCACCCGCGTGTGTTCACCGTGAATGATCAGCCGCGCGCTGTGCGGCATGTCCGGCAGGAATCGGGGGTCGTCGACCCCCTCCAGGATCCCCCTGGCGGTGAACTCCCGACCGGCGGCCAGTCCTTCGGGAAGCCGGTCGGCGGGCACCCGCATCTGCACGGTCCCCTGGCTGCGCGGCAGCTCCACCAGCGCCTCGCCGACCAGTTCCGCGTACGCCCGCGCCCGAGCCACGTCGTCGGGACGCGCCGCCGGATCGGCCAGCGCCTCGTTCAGCCGTCCAAGATCACCCTCCCACAGCAGCTCGACCAGTGCCTGACGGGGTCGCATACCGGCCGGATCACGCGGCCACGCCGCATCCGCCGGCCGCGCGGCCGGGGTGACGGCCCCGTCACGCGGCACCGCGTCCGGCAGGACCGGACCGTGCGGAACCGCGTCCGGACCGGTCAGCAACGCCTTCTCTCCCCCGGCGTGCCGCCCGAGAAGCTCCAGCCGCTCCACCATGCCGTCGTGCCAGGCGCCCCACCCGCGACGCTCGAACTCCGGCCGCAGCTCCTCCAACCGGGCGTGGGCGGCCACGACGTCCGTCCAGTACAGGCCGTTGTGACGGAACACGAAGTCTCCGGGTCCCGCGGAAGTGGGCCGGCGGAGGAAGCCGTCGAGGACGGGCTTGCCCCACCTGCCGGCGAAGTCCCGATCGACGCCGATCAGGTGCTCCCCCGACGCGTTCGTTCCCGTCCGGTGCAGGTCGAAGGTCTCGCCCAGCGTCAGGACGTCGTACAGGCCCCGCTTGGCCGCGTGGCCGGGCGACTCGTCCCGCACCAGCGGCCGCAGCTCCGGGACGTTGGTCTGCGAAAGGTGGCTCCGGTAGATGACGGTCTCGCTCGCGCGGTGGAGGCCCCCGTTCGGGTCGGCCACCGTCCGGGGCGGCAGGACACCCGCCTCCACCCGGTCCGCCTGGGCGATGCTTCCGCAGTCCACCCGTCTCGCCTGCACCCCGTCGTTGAAGGTGACGAGCTCCACGGACCGGCCGGAACCGGTGTGTACCATCCGGGTGTCGCGGACTCCGGTCTCGATGCTCCTGCGCAGCGCGTCGTCGCCGTACTCCCGGTAGACGACGTCACCGGAGCGGTGCACCGCCGGGCCGTCCAGGCCCAGCACGGCCCGGGTCAGCGCCGCGGCCTCGGCGGCCTCCGCGTCCCTGCCGGTCAGCCGCATCGCCGTACGCCCGTCACCGAACGTGACGATCTCCGCCCGCGCATCACCGACGCCCAGGAAACGGGAATGGCGCACCCCGCTCGCCGCGCTCCCGCCGAGCTCCCCACCGGGGTCCATCAGCCGCGCCACGGCCTCGTCCGGCGTCCGCGGTCCGGCCGGCGGCGCTCCGTCCCGCGGCGCCGCGCCTTCCCCGGCGGGCGCCCCCTCCGGCGCCCTACCCGCGGGCGCCGCGTCCCGCGCTTCGGATCCCCTGTCCCGCGTACCGCCGGAGGGGGGCATGTCCTCCCCCGCGGGTACGGCGTCCCGGGCCTGCGGCGCCGCGCCCGCCGAATCCGGACGGCCGGAAGACGGCTCCGTCCGGGCAGGCGGTGTCGTGTCCGAAGGCGTCGAACGAGCCAGGTCCACCCGGCCGGCGGGCTCCGCCATCCTGGCCCCGGGCTGCGGGCTCCCATGCTCTCCGGAGTCGTGGGACAGGAACGGCAAGCCGGTGATCCAGGACCGGATCCGCTGCCATGCCGAAGGGGGGATGGGAGCGTCGGGCAGGAAGATCAGCAGTCGCCCGCGGCCGGTCATGGAGTAGGAAGGCTGGCCACCGATCACGGGGACCATGTCGCCACGATGGCTGACGGTCATCGTCGAGTCGGCGGCGACCACCACGTGACCGGTCTCCCTGGCCAGCTCCTGGGCGTAGGACTTCTGGCCGATATCGCAGTTGCCGAGGTAGATGACGTCGTCCGGACGCAGGCCGGGCTCGTTGAGCAGCAACGTCGCGAGTTCCCGAGGGCTCAACTTGTCGTAGCCGATGTAGAACCCGTCCGAGTTCCCGTGCGCGTCCACGTAAAACAGGCCGTCCATCTTCCGTACGGCGCGCGCGCTCTCCGCTATGCGCAGATCATTGGAATTGTTCAGGTCGCGGTACCACACTCCGGCGTCGGTCGTCTCGCGGTGCTCGTCGAAGTGCTTCCGGAGCCTTCCGGTCAGCTTGGGCGGGGCCTCCCGAAGCCCGCCGTCCGTCCGGGTGTCGGGAAGGACCCCCTCCACGTCGGAGACGCGGGCCACGAAGTACTCCTTGACCCCGTAGGAGGTCTCGTGGACCCCCAGCACCTTGAACCGGGCGCCCTCCTCGAACACCACCTGGTGCGGCCTGCCGGACAGATCCCCCACCCGCGTGTGCTCGCCGTAGACGACCAGCCGCGCGCTGTGGTCCATGTCCGGCAGGAACCGGGGGTCATCCACCCCCTCCAGGAACCCCTTGGCGGTGAACTCCTGGCCGGCCGCCAACCCCTCCGGCAACCGGTCTACGGGAATCCGCGCCTGCACGGTCCCCCGCTCACGCGGCAACTCCGCCAGCCCCGCACCGACCAGCTCCGCGTACGCCCGAGCCCGCGCCGCGCCGCCGGGGTGGGCCGCGGGATCGGCCAGCGCCTCGTTCAACCGTCCCAGGTCGCCGTCCCGCAGCACCCGGGCCAGCGCCTCATCCGGCCGCACACCGGCCGCATCATTCGGCCATGCCGCATCGGCCGGACGCACGACAGAAGCCGGAGCGGTCACCCCGTCATGCGCGGCCGAGGCACCGGCCCCGTCGTGCGGCACCACGTCCGGCAGGACCGGGCCGTGCGGAACCGCGTCCGGGCCGGTCAGCACCGCCTTCTCTCCCCCGGTGTGCCACCCGATGAGCTCCAGCCGCTCCACCATGCCGTCGTGCCAGCGCTGCCATCCGCGGCGCTCGAACTCCGGCCACAGCGCCTCCAGCCGCGCCGCCATGGCCGCGGCGTCCTCATCGGCGAGACCGTTGCGGCGGAACCTGTAGTACTCGATGTTGGACTGGTAGTGGTCGTCCCATACGACGAGGTTGTCGAGGAGCGTCTTGTCCCACATGTCGGCGAAGCCCTGCTCGATGCCGAGAACGGTGTCGCCGCGCGCGTTCGTGTCCGTCACGTGCGCGGTGAAGCTCTCGCCCAGCGTCAGGACGTCGTACACGGCCCGCTTGACCGCGTGGCCGTACGACTCGCTCCACACCAGCGGCTTCACCCCCGGATCCCCTGTCACGACCGGAGGGTCGGTCGTCCTGACCCGGGTCCGGTAGACGACCGTCTCGCTCGCGCGGTGGAGCCCTCCGTTCACCTCCGCGGCGGACCGGTGCGGCAGCGCCGCCACCTCCGCGTCGTCCGCGGCGGCGATCGTTTTGTGGTCCACGCGGAACGCCTGTTTCCCGTCGTTGAAGGTGACGAGCTCCCGGAAGTCGTCCCCCACGGGTATGAGCCGGGTTTCGCGGATGCCCGTCTCGATGCTCCTGCGCAGCGCGTCGTCACCGTGCTCCCGGTAGACGACGTCACCGGAGCGGTGCACCGCCGGACCGTCCAGCCCCAGCGCGACCCGGGTCAGCGCCGCGGCCTCGGCGGCCTCCGCGTCCCTGCCGGTCAGCCGCATCGCCGTACGCCCGTCACCGAACGTGACGATCTCCGCCCGCGCATCACCGGCGTCCAGGAAACGGGAATGGCGCACCCCGCTCGCCACGCTCCCGCCGAGCTTTCCACCGGGATCCATCAACCGCGCCGCGACCTCGTCCGGCGACGGCGCACCGCTCCGGAACGGCGCGCCGTCCGCCTCGTCCGCGGACGCCGCGTCCCGCGCCTCGTCCTCGGACGCCCTGTTGCGCATCTCGCCCTCGGACGCCCTGTCCCGCGCTTCGCCGGAGGACGTCGCGTCCTCCCCTGCGTCCCGGACCGGCCGCGCCGTGTCCACGGGGTCCGGGCGGCCGGAAGACGGCTCCGTCCGGGCCGGCGGCGGCACGTCCGAAGACGCCGGACGCGACGGTTCCGCCCGACCGACGGGCTCCACGCGGGTCACGGGCTCCGCACGAGGCGCGGGCTCCGCACGAGGCACGGGCTCCACGCGGGTCGTGAGCTCCGCAGAGGTCACGGAGTCCACACGGGTCACGGACTCCGCGCGGGTCGCGGGTTCCGCCGCCCTGATCCCGGGCTGCGGGCCCCCATACGCTCCGGGACCGTCGGAGAAGAACGGCAGGTCGGTGAGACCGGACCGGACCCGCTCCCATGCCACCGGGGGGACCGGAACGTCGGGCAGGAAGATCATCAGCCGCCCGCGGGCGGTCATGGTCGTGCGGGCCTTCCCATCGGTCACGGGGTTCATGTCGCCGAACCGGTTGACGGACATCATCGAGTCGGCGGCGATCACCACATGGCCGGTCTCCCTGGCCAGCTCCTGGGCGAAGGCCCTCTGGCCGACCTCACAGTTGCCGAGGTAGATGACGTCGTCCGGCCGCAGGCCGGGCTCGTTGAGCAGCAACATCGCGAGTTCCTGGGCACTCAGCCCGTCCTCGCCGATGTAGATCCCGTCCGAGTCGCCGTGGGCGTCCACGTAGAACAGGCCGTCCATCTTCCGTACGGCGCGCGCGCTCTCCGCCAGGTCCCGGTCCTCGGGGTCGCTCAGGTCGCGGTACCACACGCCGGCTTCGGTCGTCTCGCGGTGCTCGTCGAAATGCCGCTGGAGCAGTGGGGACAGCTCGGGCGGGGCCTTCGGAAGTCCGCCTGTCCGGGTGTCGGGAAGAACCCCCTCCACGTCGGAGACGCGGGCCACGAAGTACTCCTTGACGCCGTAGGAGGTCTCGTGGACCCCCAGCACCTTGAACCGGCTGTTCCCCTCGAACACCACCTGGTGCGGCCGGCCCGACAGGTCCCCCACCCGCGTGTGCTCGCCGTAGACGATCAGCCGCGCGCTGCGATCCATGTCCGGCAGGAACCTGGGGTCGTCCACCCCCTCCAGGAACCCTCGCGCGGTGAACTCCTGACCGGCCGCCAACCCCTCGGGAAGCCGGTCGACGGGCACCCGCACCTGCACGGTCCCCCGGCTGCGCGGCAGCTCGGCCAGCCCCGCGTCGACCAGCTCCGCGTACGCCCGCGCCCGGGCCGCGTCGTCGGGGTGGGCCGCGGGATCGGCCAGCGCCTCGTTCAGCCGTCCGAGGTCACCGTCCCGCAGCACCCGCTCAAGCGCCTCGTCGGGCCGCGTGGTCGCGGGGTCGTGCGGCCACTCCGCGTCCGCCGAGCGGGCGACCGGGGACACGGCGCCGTCGTGCGGCGTCGCGTCCGGCAGGAGCGGGCCGTGCGGGACGGCGTCCGGGCCGGTCAGCAACGGCTGATCCCCCCGGGCCTGTCGCCCGAGGTACTCGAACCGCTCCGTCATCTCTTCGTGCCAGCGATGCCACCCGCGCCGCTCGAACTCCGGCCGCAGCGCCTCCAGCCGCGCCGCGACGGCCGCGGCGTCCTCCCCGGTGAGACCGTTGCGGCGGAACCTGAAATCGACGGCGCCGAGCCGGGAGACGACGCCCTCGTCGAGGAGGCCGTCGAGGAGCTTCTTGTCCCATATGTCGGCGAAGCCCCGCTCGATGCGCAGCAAGGACTCGCCGTGCGCGTTCGTCTCCATCGTGTGCATGTTGAAGGTCTCGCCCAGCGTCAGGACGTCGTACAGGCCCCGCTTGGCCTCGTGGCCCGGTGACTCGCTCCACACCAGTGGCTTCACGTCCGGATCGTCGGCCGCCCTGACACGGGTCTCGTAGACGACCGTCTCACTCGCGCGGTGGATCCCCCCGCTCGCGTCCGCCGTGGACAGGGGGGGCAGCGCCGCCCTCTCGATGGCGTCCGCGGCGTCGATCGTCCTGCGCTCTACGCGGAACGCCTGTCTCCCGTCGTTGAAGGTGACGAGCTCCCGGAACTTGTTCCCGTCGGGGATGAGCCGGGTTTCGCGGACGCCCGTCTTGATGCTCCTGCGCAACGCGTCATCGCCGTACTCCCGGTAGACGACGTCACCGGAACGGTGCACCGCCGGACCGTCCAGCCCCAGCGCGACCCGGGTCAGCGCCGCCGCCTCCGCCGCCTCCGCGTCCCGCCCGGTCAGCCGCATCGCCGTACGCCCGTCACCGAACGTGACGATCTCCGCCCGCACACCACCGACGTCCAGAAGCCGGGAGTGGCGCACCCCGCCCGCCGCACTCCGGCCCAGTTCCCCACCGGGGTCCATCAACCGCGCCGCGACCTCGCCCGGCGACGGCGCCTCGTTCCGGGGCGGCACGCCGCGCGCCCCGTCCGCGGACGCCGCGTCCCGCGTCCCACCCTCGGACGCCCTGTCCCGCGACTCGCCCTCGGACGTCCCGTCCCGCATCTCGCCCTCGGACGTCCCGTCCCGCGTCCCGCCGGAGGACGCCGGTTCCTCGCTTCCCGGTAGGGCGTCCGGGCCGTTCGCGCGGCTCGGTGCCCGGCCGGGACGGGGATCGGCGGGCTCCCGGGCGGCGTCGAGGAGCGACGTCGTGCCCTCGGCGTGCTCGGCGATCCGGTCGAAGGCGAATTTGGCGTTGGCGTACCAGTCGTCCCGGCCCAGCACCCGGAACTCGCCCTCCAGCGCGTCGATCCGCGCGCGGAGGACCTCGATGTCGCTCCGGCTGAGCGGGTTCCCCGCCCACTCGACCCTCATCGGGGCCGTCTCCCGGAAGAAGTGCCGGACGAAGGGGTTGCGGGTGTCGGGGAGGATGCCCTGGAACGCCTTCTCGTGGTCGAACGCCCTCAGCGAGCCGTTCTCCCCGACCCGCAGGTCGATGTCCGCCGCCCGTAGATCGAGGTCGGCGTCGGGGAACCGGAAGCGGTCGTAGTGGCTGGTGAGCGTGTCGAGGAGGCCCAGCAGGACGCCGTCCGCCGTGCCGTGGTGGCCCGGCGCCTCCCAGCTCCCGTCGGGGTTCAGGCGGACCTCCGCCCGCTCCCCGCCGACCCAGTCGACGAGGACGCGCCGCTCGCCGGTGATGTGCACGGCGGCCACGTCGGCCCCGACGGCCTGCCCCAGGCGTGAGGTGAGGTACTCGCGGTCCCGGGCGTCCCGGCCGGCCAGTTCCTTGTCCACCGCCCGCGTTCCGTCGCCCAGGGTGACCCGGTCGGCCCGCATGCTCTCCGCGCCGGTCCTGAGCGGCTCCCGGGGGCCGGTGATCCCCGTGGCCACGCTCTGGGCGAAGCTCTCGTGGTCGCGCAGGGTGATGGGGCGCGGCGGCCGCACCGCGTCCGGGTCGGCGGCCGGGAACGGCTGTGGCGCGAGCGCGCCCGGCTGCTCGGTGAGGACGGTGGCGGTTCCCCGCCCGTCCCCGTGGTTGATCAGCGAGTCGATGCTCCCCGCCCCCGGCCGCGCGGCCGGGGCGCTCTCCCCGGTGGTGACCGGGTCCCGCGGGGCGGGCACGGTGGGAACGGCGGCCTCGGGCCCGGGACGCGCGGCGCCCCCGGCGCCGGAGTGCGCGGCATCACCGGAACCAGGCCGCGCGGTGCCGGAGTGCGCGGCATCGCCGGAACCGGGCCGCGCGGTGTCGGGCGCGGGATGCGCGGCCGTACCGGGCCCGGAGTGCGCGGTGCCGCCCGGACCCGGACGTGCCGTGCCGTCCGCCGTCACGTGCGCCCGGCCCGGCCCGGCGGCCGGATGTGTCTGGCTCCCGCCTTCCGTCCGTGTGACGGCGGACGCCGGACCGGTGCTCTCCACCCGCCCGGCCGCGGTCCCCGGACCGGGGTTCTCCGTCCGTACGGCGGACCCGGCGGGCCCGCCCCCGTTCCTGGAGGTGAAGGCCGGGGCGGTCGTCTCGGCGTGGGCCGGCACGCGCGCCGGGGCCGCCGCGTCCACGAGGGGCGCGGTGTGCGGCGAGGCCGTGCCGTCCGGCCGGAGGGCGACCGGGGAAACGGCCTGCGGCGCGGTGTGCGGCGAGGCCGTGCCGTCCGGTCCGAGGGCAGCCGGGGGAACGGCCTGCGCCAGGACGGTGGCCGGGTCCGCGGGGGCGTGACCGGTGCCGCCGGAGGCGGTGACCGGGTCGGCGGGACGGCCGGAACCGGCCTGGTGAGCGCCCGCGGCGCCGGGGCCGGACGGCCTGCCGGGGTCGTGCGTGACCGCGCCGCCGGGTCCGGGCGGCCCACCGGGATCGGGCGGAGTCCCCCCGGGGCCGGACGGACCGCCCGGGTCGTGCGTGACCGCGCCGGCGGGACCGGACGGGCCTCCCGGGTCGTGCGGGACCGTACCCCCGGCGGAGTGTCCGCCCGCCGGGCCGCCGGCGGGCCCGCCGCCGTCACCGCCGTGGGCGGGCCCTCCTCCGTCGCCGCCCGCGCCGCGCACCGTCGGCTGCCCAGCCCAGTGCGCGTCCGCGCCGCCGATCACGCCGGCCGTGGTGCCCTTGAGCACCATCTCCCAGTCGAACTGGCCGCTCATCCCCAGGCTGATCGCGGTGGCCGCGCCGTTGGCCAGCCCGGACTGGGCCATCATGCCCCACATGGAGCTGGTGGAGGCCGCCAGGAACTTCTCGAAGGCCGTCATCTCGGCCCGGCTCAGCCCCGCCCGCAGCCCCGCGGTCGACAGCCCGGACAGCCCGGCCGGCAGGGCGGTGAGGAACACGCCGCTCAGCGCGCCCATCATTCCCGACGCCTTGACCGACTCCCAGTCGATGCCGTCGCGCCGCGACTGGGACAGCTGCACCCCCACGTCCATGGCGATGCCCAGCCCGCCGAACAGGGCGAGGTTGATCAGCAGCCGTTGGGCGATCTGCCGGATCGTCATCCGGGCGAGCTGCACGCGCGGGCCGATCAGCGCCAGTGACAGCGCGCCCCACGGGCCTGCCGAGGCCGCCAGCAGCCAGCCGATCTGGAAGATCAGGAACCAGACCGACACCTCGATCATCTTCTTGGTGTACTCGACCTGCACCCCGGCCTGGTTGAGCTCCAGCGCCGCCGACACCAGGCGGTCGACCAGCTCGGCCTGCTTACCTCCGGAGACCTGCTTTACGTGCTCGGCGAAGAGTTTCAGGGCCTCGCCGTCCCATTTCACGCCACCCGCGGCCCCCAGCGAGCCCTGGGAGGACAGCGGCCCCTCCCCGGCGACGCTCCGGGCGGTGGCCGCGCAGGCGTCGGCGAGCCGGAAGCACCGTGACTCGTCCCCCTCCGGCCAGTCCATCCCGACGGCCCAGCCGACGTACGGCTTGGCCCAGTCGGGCACGAGGAAACCGTCGAACCCCACGGAGGATCACACGCTGCGCGAGGAGGGGATGACTCCCGCTCCTTCGGCCCCCTCGTACGTCGCGGCGTTCACCCTCAGCCGCTCCTGGACGCCTCCGACCTCGTCGATGTACGCGTCGAACGTCGCGAAGAGCGCGTCCCTGATGCCGGGCAGCCGCTTCTCCAGCTCCGCGCCGTACTGGTCGTCACCCAGCGGGGGGCTCTCCCGCAGGAACGCCTGCCACAGCTCGTCGCGCCGCTCGCGCAGGAAGTCGCGCTCCTCGCCGTACTGCAGCGATCTGCGGCGCAGGTCCGCCCACTCGGCGTAGTAGCCGTCACCGGACGCCGTCATTCACGGCCCTCCGGCTCCATCGGCGGCAACGCCACCGGCTGGGGAAGGAACGACTCGAAGCTCGCGCCCTCGCCGAAGACCTCCTCGTACGGCAGGCCCTCCGGCAGGAACGGAGCCATCAGCTCCTTCGTCTGATCGGCCACCTCACCCGTCGCCGCGCCGATCTGCTCCATGATCGCCCGAGCCAGCTCGGAGGGGGACAGCTTGCGGTAGACGCGGGGGTCGAGCGTGAGGTCCTGGACCTGGCCCCGCGGTCCGACCGTCACCGACACCATTCCGTCGTCGGACTGCGCGGTCACGTTCAGCTCGTTGAGCCTGCCGTACGTCTCGCGGAGCTGCGCCGCCTGCCGGTTGTACTCCTCGGCCAGCTCTTCCATGGTCCTGCGGAACTCGTCGCTCACCGTCTTCACCTCCCGGAGTCAGGAAAACCATACGCCACAAGAACCCCAACAGAACTAGACACACTATTCACAGTCCGGCAAGATCCAATAAATCCGGCATACCCCTGGCCCGGCCCGCCGCATGGACGGTGGGGACGCCGGCCGGGACCGGGACGGGGCCGGGGAGCAGGACCGCGGGGCGGGACCGGGCCGGAGCACACACCGCCGGCAGGGCCGGAGGGGCCGCAGAGCGGTCAGGAGCCCCCGTCCCGCTCGGCGGTGGCCCGCCGCATCTCGTCGAGGATGGCGAACTCCTCGGGGGTGAGGTCGGGCGAGACGCTCAGGCTCCCCGCGGACGTCTCCAGCACGATGGGCTCGGGCGCGCCGGCCCCGGTGTCGTCCGGGACGACCGTGAGCAGGGGCACCGAGGAAGGCCCCAGGGCACGCAGCGCGCGGTCCGCCTCGGCGTCGCCGACCTCGGGGCAGCGGTACCCGTGGGCGGCGGCGTGCCCGCACAGCCCGGGGTCGGGCAGCAGGCCGTGTTCCCGCAGGTAGTAGGTGACCGCGTCCGTCCAGACCCAGCGCCCGTCCGTGCGGACGTCGCGCGGCACCGTCTCCCCGCGCGAGGAATCCACCCGGTCGGGGTCGCGGCCCGGCTCGTGTGCGATCACCCGGCCCCCGTCGAGGTAGGCCGCCAGCCGCTCCCGCTCGGCGGGATCCTCCGCCCGGGGGTGACCGGAGTCGAAGAACGGCCGCCCACTGCCGGGCTCGACACCGTCGAACACTCGCGCGATCGAGATCGCGTTCTCACTCATACGGGGTCCTCATCAACGAACCGGGAACGAAACCGTGACGGGATCCATCCTGCCGGAACACGGGCGGCGGTGTCCGGCCGGGCAGTGCCTCCCGGGACACCGCCCCGCGAAGATCCATGTCCCTTATGATCGGCCTTCGATGGCTTTGCGCCTACACGGGAGGAGGCCGGGCTCGGTGGCGGGTGTCGACATCCATTTCCAAATGCTCGATCAGTGCCGTACGACCGCGAAAACACTGGCCGGGAAGTTCGAGGAGCTCGGCGGCCAGTACCCGGCCAAGACGGCCGACTCCTCCGTCTTCGGCAGGCTGACCGACTCCTCCGGGCTCGCCGCGGCCCTCGACACGGTCGAGAAGACGCTCGACGACCAGCTCGGCCGCGTCGGCAAGAAGCTCCGGCTCGTGGAGCGGGCCCTCGACCAGGTGCAGGACAACGTGCGCGGCGCGAACCGGGCCGGGGGTGGGAGCTGATGAGCTCCGAGCAGATCCGCCAGCTCCCCGGCGGCGGCCCGCTGGCCGACTACCTGGACAAGGTCAGCGGCAACCCCGAGGCGATCCGCGCGGTCGCCAAGCACTGGCGCGGTACCGCCGGGAAGATGAACGAGCACTTCGGCGGCCTCGGCACCGCCGTGAAGAACGTGGACGACGCCTGGCAGGGCGACTCCGCCGACGACTTCGCCACCTACATGAGCAAGTACGGCAGGGCGGGTGAGGAGCTGGAGCTCGCCGTCTCGAACTGCGCGAACTCCCTGGACGCCGCCGCCAAGGCGCTGGAGGACGCGAAGGCGAAGATCGGCAGAATCGCCGACACGCTCCTGAACGACGTGGCCACCTACCGCAGGACCAACCGCGGGGACACCTCCCAGGACACCTCGGCGGGCATCTCGCAGCTGGCCTCCTCGGCCGCCACCGCTGCGAAGCCCCACTTCGACGCGGCCGACGCCGCCGTGACCAAGGCCATGAAGGAGATCGGTAAGTATCTCGGTGAACGGGATCTCACCTTCACCGGGATCGCCGACCCCGGGGACGAGCCGTTCGTGCCCGGGACCGGCCACACCGTGGACTGGCAGCGGACCATCGGCTACCACCCCGCGGGAGGGCCGAACGGAGGCGGCGGCCCCGGAGGCGGCGCACCCGGCGGCAACGGATCGGGGGGCGGTTTCGGCGGTTACGGGCCCAGCGGCCCGCCCCCGCCCGGCGGCGGCCCCGCCCCCAGCGGCAAGGTCAAGGAGTGGATCGAGCAGGCGATCGAGATTCTCAAGGAGCAGGGTGTCCCGGTCGGGAAGATGAACCCCAACGACATCTGGATGATCATCCAGCACGAGTCGGGCGGGAACCCGCACGCGATCAACAACTGGGACTCCAACGCGGCCGCGGGGCATCCCTCCAAGGGCCTGATGCAGACCATCGACCCGACCTTCAACTCTTACAAGCTGCCGGGCCACGGCGACATCTACAACCCGGTGGACAACATCATCGCCGGGGTCCGCTACGCCATCAGCCGGTACGGTTCGGTCTCCAACGTGCCCGGCGTGGTCGGCAGCAAGACCGGCAGCGGCTACGTCGGCTACTGACCCCGCCGCCTCCGGCGCGCCCGGACCGGTGCTCCGCCCGGCCACCGGCACCCGGCGCGGGTCCGGGAGCCGGTGGCCGCCGGGCGGGCCGGTCGTGTCCCGACCCCCGTGGCTAGGCTGTGACGATGAAGCTGACGAAGTTCGGGCACGCGTGCGTCCGCCTGGAGAAGGACGGCTCGGCCCTGGTGATCGACCCGGGCGCCTTCAGCGAGGAGTCCGCACTGGAGGGGGCGCGCACCGTGCTCATCACCCACGAGCACTTCGACCACGTCGACGTCGAACGGCTGCGCCGGGCCGTCGAGGCCGACCCGTCGCTGGAGATCTGGACGAACGAGGCGGTGGCCGCCACGCTGACCGGCCTCCCCGCCGAGATCCGGACCGTACGGCACGGCGACACGTTCGACACGGCCGGTTTCGGGGTGAAGGTGGTCGGCGAGTGGCACGCTCCCAACCACCCTGACATCCCGGCCGTGCGGAACACCGGGTTCCTGGTGGACGAGGAGGTCTTCTACCCGGGTGACGCGTTCACCCCGCCCGGCACGGAGGTCCCCACCCTCCTGGTGCCGACCAACGCGCCTTGGATGAAGATGGCGGAGATGGTGGAGTATCTGCGCCGGGTCCGCCCGGCCCGCGCCTTCTCCACCCACGACGGCCTGCTCAACGACGCCGGGCTCGGCCTGATCGACGGCTGGCTTGAGCGGGAGGGCGAGCAGCAGAAGGCCGACATCCGCCGTCTCAAGCCGGGCGAGTCCGTCGATCTGCCGTAGACATGGGTCCGTCGCGCCGCCGGTCCCTCCCGCCCCGGGCGGGAGGGACCGGCCGGCCGACCGGGCATAGCTGACCGCCCAGGCGGCCGACCGGCCGACCGGCCGTACGGCTAGGCGGCGGTGACGATGGTGGCCGAGCCGATCACGGTGTCGTCCAGGTAGAGCACCGCGGCCTGGCCCGCCGCGACCCCGGTGGCCGGGGCGTCGAGCGTGATGTGCACCTCGTCGCCGGAGAGCTGGGCGCGGCAGCCGTACACCTCGCCGTGCGCGCGGAGCTGGACGGTGCAGGCCAGCGGCTCGCGCGGCTCGGCCACCGGGCCGTTCCACACCGGCCGGGCGGCCACGATGGTGGTGACCTCCAGGGCGGAGCGGGGGCCGACCGTGACGGTGTTGGAGACCGGCTCGATGGACAGCACGTAGCGCGGTCGGCCGTCGGGAGCCGGACGGTCGACGCGCAGGCCCTTGCGCTGGCCGACGGTGAAGCCGTACGCCCCCTCGTGGGTGCCGACGACCTCGCCGGAGACGTCGACGATCGGGCCGGGGGCCGCGCCGAGGCGGTCGGCGAGGAAACGCCGGGTGTCGCCGTCGGCGATGAAGCAGATGTCGTGGCTGTCGGGCTTGTCGGCCACGGTGAGCCCGCGCCGGGCGGCCTCCTCGCGGACCTGCGCCTTGGTGGAGTCGCCCAGCGGGAAGATCGCGTGCCCGAGCTGCTCCCTGGTGAGCACCCCGAGGACGTAGGACTGGTCCTTGGCCGCGTCGGGGCTGCGGCTCAGCACGCCGTCGACGAGCCGGGCGTGGTGGCCGGTGGCCACCGCGTCGAAGCCGAGGGCGAGGGCCCGGGTGAGGACCGCCTCGAACTTGATCTTCTCGTTGCACCGCAGGCACGGGTTGGGCGTGCGGCCGGCGGCGTACTCGCTGACGAAGTCCTCCACCACGTCACGGTGGAAGCGTTCGGCCATGTCCCAGACGTAGAACGGGATGCCGATGACGTCGGCGGCCCGGCGGGCGTCACGGGAGTCCTCGATCGTGCAGCAGCCGCGGGCGCCGGTCCGGTAGGACTGCGGGTTGGCCGAGAGCGCCAGATGCACGCCGGTGACGTCATGGCCGGCCTCGGCGATGCGGGCGGCGGCCACGGCGGAGTCGACGCCGCCGGACATGGCGGCAAGCACGCGAAGTGTCATAACCCCTTGAGCGTACCCGCGCGGCGGGGCACGCCGTCAGCCCGGCCGTGCCCTTCCCCGGCGCTCGGGCGGTCGCCGTACGGCCGCGCGGCGCTCCGCCCCCCGTACGGCAGGCGGCGCGGGTCAGCTCAGACCGGCCCGGCGGGCGCGTTCGACGACCGTGCCGATGACGGCCGCCACCCGGTCCACGTCGTCCCGGGTCGAGGTGTGGCCCAGGGAGAAACGGAGCGAGCCGCGCGCCCGGACCGCGTCGGCGCCCATGGCGAGCAGGACGTGGGAGGGCTGCGCCACCCCGGCCGAGCACGCCGAGCCGGTCGAGCACTCCACGCCCTTGGCGTCCAGGAGCATCAGCAGCGCGTCGCCCTCGCACCCGGGGAAGGAGAAGTGCGCGTTGCCGGGCAGCCGGTTCACCGGGTCGCCGTTGAGGATCACGTCGGGGACGGCCTCGCGGACCCGGCTGATCAGGTCGTCGCGGAGCGCGGTCAGCCGGGCCGCGGTCTCGGCCTGACGGTCCACCGCGGTCCGCACGGCCGCGGCGAACCCGGCGATCGCCGGGGCGTCGAGCGTGCCGGAGCGCACGTCGCGCTCCTGGCCGCCGCCGTGCAGCACCGGCACCGGATCGACGCCGCGGGCCAGCAGCAGCGCGCCGGCGCCGATCGGGCCGCCGACCTTGTGGCCGGAGACAGCCATGGCGTCCACGCCGGAGGCGGCGAACGCGACCGGGAGCTGGCCGACGGCCTGCACCGCGTCGGTGTGGAAGGGGATGCCGTGGTTGTGGGCGATGGCGGCGAGCACGCGGACCGGCTGGACGGTGCCGACCTCGTTGTTGGCCCACATCACGCTCACCAGGGCGACGCTCTCCGGGTCGCGCTCGACGGCGTCGCGGAGGGTCTGCGGGTGCACCCGGCCGAGCTCGTCCACCTCCAGCAGCTCCACCTTCGCGTCCTGGTGGTCGCCCAGCCAGTGCGCGGGGTCGAGGGCGGCGTGGTGCTCGGCCGCGCTCATCAGGATCCGGGTCGCGCCCCTGGCGCGGCGGGCCCAGTACAGGCCCTTGACGGCCAGGTTGTCGGCCTCGGTGCCGCCGGAGGTGAAGACCACCTCGCTCGGCCGGGCGTCCAGCGCGTCCGCGATGTTCTCCCGCGCCTCCTCCACGACCCGGCGGGCCCGGCGGCCCGCGGCGTGCAGTGACGAGGCGTTGCCGACCACACCGAGCTGGGCGGTCATCGCCTCGATCGCCTCGGGCAGCATCGGCGTGGTCGCCGCGTGATCGAGATAGGCAGACTCCACGACCGCGCTCCCTTCCCCGGCCCCTGTTCTCCGGCCCTCCCAAGCGTATCCGCGCCCGGACGAGCGCCGTCTCGGCGGTCCCCGCCGCTCCCCGGGGGCCGCCGGCGGCCCCCGGTGTCCATCGCGGTCACCACGGCCGCCACGAGTGTCACGCGCGTCACAACCGCCACGTTTGCTTGCTGAACCGTCCGGACGGTACAGTAGATGTCATGCGACGGGAAGAGCTACTGGACGCGGCGGAGGACCTCCTCGGCGACCAGGGCGCCGGGGCACTGACCCTGGCCGCCGTCGCGGAGCGGGCCGGATGCAGCAAGGGCGGCCTGCTCTACCACTTCAACTCCAAAGAAGCCCTGATCAAAGGCATGGTCGAGCGCCTCATCGAGGACTTCGACCAGCTCGTCGCCGCCCAGGGCCACGACACCTACACCAAGAACTACCTGGCCGCCACGTTCGAGGCCGTGCGGACCGGCAGGCTGCGGCGCTGGGCCGTGGTCACCGGCGCGTCCGGCAACCTCCTCCTCCTCGCCCCGTTGCGCGAGGCGATGGCCAGATGGCACCGCGAAGGGCTGGACGACGAGCCCGACCCGGTCGCCGCGCAGATCGTACGGCTCGCCTGCGAGGGGCTGTGGGACGTGGTCAGCCACGACCCGGCCCTGTACGACGACGAGCGCTACGACGAGCTGAAACGGCGCCTGCTGGCGCTGCTGCCCGCCTGAGCGACCCGCTCCCGCGGCCCCTGCGCACACCCCCCACACCACCGATCGCGCCCGCGGTCGTCTCCGCCCGCGCGGAGGCGGCCCGCTCGTGCGTGCCGATCGACGACGACGTTCAACGACATTCATGTAAGGAGCCCGTGATGACCCGCGCCCTGAGGACGGCCCGTACCGGTGCCGTTCTCACCTTCGTGCTCGCCGGACTGATGTGCGGATCGATGACCGTGCGCATCCCCGCGCTGTCCGACAAACTCGGCCTGTCCGAGGCGTCGGTCGGCGTGACGCTGCTGGTGTGGGGGCTGGGCGCCCTCGTCACCATGCAGTCCATGCGCCGGGTGATGACGCGCTTCGGCAGCCGGAGCGTGCTGCGGATCGGCGCTCCCCTCTGTGCGGCGACCCTCGCCCTGCTGGCGTTCGCGCCGACGTACCCCCTGCTGCTGGTGACCGCCGGGCTCTTCGGCATGGCGTTCGGCTCCGTGGACGTCGCGATGAACGCGCAGGGCTCGGCCGTCGAGCGCGCCTACGGCCGCCCGCTGATGAACGGCATGCACGCCGGCTGGTGCGTGGGGGCGATCTCCGCGGGCCTGCTCGGCACCGCGGCCATCGCCGCGGGGCTGTCGTCCACGGCGCACCTGGCCCTCATCGCCCTGGTCTCGCTGCCCCTGCTGGTCGTCATCAGCCGCACCTACCTGCCCGACCCGGTCGTCGTCGAGGACGGCCAGGCCGGGACGCGTCACCGGATGCCGCCGGTGGTCTACCTGCTCGGCGCGATCGCGTTCTGCGCCTTCATGGTGGAGGGCACGGTCGCCGACTGGAACGGCCTGTACCTGCGCGACGTGGTCGGCGCCCCCGAGGCGCTGGCCGCACTGGGCTACCCGGTGCTGGAGGCCGGCATGCTGTTCGGCCGCCTGGGCGGCGACCGGGTCCGGGCCCGCTTCGGCGCCCGCGGCATGCTCATGGTCTCCGGGCTGGTGACCGCCGCGATGTTCGCCGTCGTCCTCACCGCCTCGACGGCCATGGTCGCCATCGCCACCATGTTCCTCGTGGGCATCGGAGTGGCGACGATCTCCCCGATGGCCCTGTCCCTGGCGGGCGGCGCCGTCGCCAACCCCGGCCCGGCCATCGCCCAGACCGGCGCGATGGGGTACGCGGGGCTGCTGCTCGGCCCGGTCGTCATCGGCTTCATCTCCGACGTCGCCACGCTGCGGACCGCGCTCGGCATCGCCGTGGTGCTGGGCCTGCTGATCGCCGCGGCCGCGCGGTTCCTGCCGCGCGCCGGCACGCGGGTCCCCGCCACCCCGGCCGACACCCCCGACCGCGAACTCTCCATGGCCGCCTGACCCGGCCACCGCGCCGGCCGCCGTCCCGCACGCCTCGCCGTACGGGACGGCGCCCCCGGAACCCAGGAAAGTCAGGTAGGGCCCTTCCATATCGCCGAAGCTCCGGACAAGATATGAGCTCAGAGTTATATTCCTGGCATGACCTGGGAGATCGTCCTACTGGAACCGGTGGATTCGTGGTTCCTCAAGTTGTGTGAGAGCGATCCAGACTCGGCAGCCCTCGTCGAGAAGGCGATCGACCGGTTGGCGGAGATCGGCCCCACCCTCGGGCGGCCTTTGGTGGACACGTTGGTGGATGACGATCTGAGCAACCTCAAGGAGCTTCGCCCAGGCTCACGAGGGCGGTCGGAGATTAGAATCATCTTCGTCTTCGATCCCGACAGGGAGGCGATCTTCCTTGTCGCCGGGGACAAGGCGGGCAGGTGGTCGCGGTGGTACGACGAAGCGATCCCCCTGGCCAAGTCCCGGTATGTGGAGTACCGCGCGGAGAAGAGGGAGGAGACGCCATGAGCCCCGCACGCCGCTGGCAGGAGGTCAAGGCCGAGGCTCACCGGCTGCACCCCGAGCTGGCCGATCCGGAACGGCAGGCGACCGCCGAAGCCGCACTGAACGCGTACGTGGCCGGTCATCACCTGAAGGAACTGCGCAAAGCGCTGGGCAAGACTCAGGCCGAGGTCGCCGCCGCACTCGGCATCTCCCAGTCGCGGGTATCCCAGATCGAGAACGGCGACATCGACACCATGGAGCTGGAGACCCTCCGGGCCTACGCGGCCGCGCTGGGCGGGCATGTCGACGTGACGATCAGCGTCGGCCCGCACTCCGTCAGAGTCGCCTGAGGACGTGGCGGCCCCGGGGACGCGAGAAGGCGCCGCACGCGTGTGCGGCGCCTTCCCGGGTTCCGTGCCCGCCTCGCGGGCCGCGCGTCACTTGCGCTTGGCGATCTCCTCGGTCAGCTGCGGGACGACCTGGTGCAGGTCGCCCACGACACCGAAGTCGGCCAGCTCGAAGATCGGCGCCTCGGGGTCCTTGTTGATCGCGACGATCGTCTTGGCGGTCTGCATGCCGGCCCGGTGCTGGATGGCACCGGAGATGCCCGCGGCGATGTAGAGCTGCGGCGAGACGGTCTTGCCGGTCTGGCCGACCTGGAACTGGTGGGGGTACCAGCCGGCGTCGGTGGCGGCGCGGGAGGCGCCGACCGCCGCGCCGAGGGAGTCGGCGAGCTTCTCGATGATCGAGAAGTTCTCGGCCGAGCCCACGCCGCGCCCGCCGGAGACCACGATCGCGGCCTCGGTGAGCTCCGGACGGGCCCCCTTCTCCTCCTTGACGCGCTCGACGACCCGGACGGCCCTGGCGGCGTCGGAGACGGCCACCGAGACCCGCTCCTCGGCGCCCGCGCCCGCGGCGGGCTCGACCGGCGTGGAGTTGGGACGGACGGCGATGATCGGGAGGCCCTTGGTCACCCGGGCCCGGACGTTGACGCCACCGCCGAAGATCGAGTGCTCGGCGACCATGCCGTCCTGGATCCCGACGACGTCGGTGAGGATGCCGGCGTCGAGCTTGATCGCCAGGCGGGCCGCGATCTCCTTGGCCTCGGCCGTGGCGGCGACGAGCACCGCGGCGGCGGACTTCTCCGTGGCGAGCTGGGCCAGCAGCTCGGCCTTGGGCGCGACGACGTGGTCGGCGATGTCGGCCGAGTCGGCGACGTAGACCTTCTCGGCGCCGTGCTCGGCCAGCCGGGCCTGGGCCTCGGCGGTGTATCCGGGACCGGCCCAGACGGCCGACGGCGCGCCCAGCTTGCGGGCGAGCGTCAGCAGTTCGAGCGTGACCTTCTTGACCTGGCCCTCGACGTGCTCGACGAGAACGAGAATCTCAGACATTTCGGTTGACCCCCGTCCTCAGACGAACTTCTTCGACGCGAGGAAGTCGGCGGTCTTCACGCCGCCGTCGCCCTCGTCCTTGACGATGGTGCCGGCCGCGCGGGGCGGGGCGGCGGCGAAGTCGACGACCTCGCTCCAGGAGTTGGCCAGGCCCACCTGGGAGGCGTCGATCTCCGCGTCGGCGATGCCGAGCGTGGTGACCGGCTTCTTCTTGGCGGCCATGATGCCCTTGAAAGAGGGGTAGCGCGGCTCGTTGATCTTCTCGACCACGGAGACGACGGCGGGCAGCGAGGCCTCGACCCGGTCGTAGCCGTAGTCGGTGACGCGCTGGGCGGTGATGGTCTCGCCGTTCACCTCGACCTTGTTGGAGAAGGTGAGCTGCGGCACGCCGAGGCGCTCGGCCAGCATGGCGGCGAGGACGCCGGTGCGGGCGTCGGTCGACTCCGAGCCGAGCACGACCAGGTCGAAGCCGATCTTCTTGAGGGTCTGCGCCAGGGCGTAGGAGGTGCCCAGCGCGTCGGAGCCGTGCAGCGCGTCGTCCACCAGGTGGACCGCCTTGTCGGCGCCCATGGCCAGGGCCTTGCGGATGGTGTCGGTGGCCTTGCCGGGACCCATGGTGAGGACCGTCACCTCACCGCCGTGGGCCTCCTTCAGGCGCAGCGCCTCCTCGACCGCGTATTCACACAGCTCGTTGATGACGCCGTCGGCGGCGTCGCGGTCGAGCGTCTTGTCATCGGACCTCAGCTTGCGCTCGGTCGCCGTGTCGGGGACCTGCTTCACGCAGACGACGATGTTCATGGCCGGTGGCCGACCTCCCGTGTTCGCGTACGCCACCGCGTCCTTGCGGTTGGCGCCGGATGTGCGGTACGCACACGCGGGGCACGTGCACGTGATGCCAAGACTGCCAGGTGCCCGAGGGCGGCGTGACAGTGGGATGTCCGGTCCGGCGCGCGCCCGCCGGCTCCCGACATCATGTTACCCATCGGTAGCTTAGGTGCAAACCGCCAGGCAGTGTGCTGTTCACCCGACGATCGACCTTCGTTCCGACCGGTGTCCCACCACCCTAACCGAACTATGTTCCGCCGACGCGGGAGCCTCACCCGGGATTCGCCCGCGGCGAAAAGCTCCCCGGGCTCCGGGGTGTCAGGAGCCCAGGAGGATCGCCCCCACGACGAGGACGACGGTTCCCAGGGCCAGCGCGAGGGTCAGGGTGCTGAAGAACGCGCCGAGCGCGGCCCACAGCGCGAGGGTCCCGGCGATGCCGCCCAGGTCGAGGAACGCGCGCCCGCGGTTCTTCCGGGCGAACATCGCGACCCCCGCGTCGACGGTCACCGCCAGCGTGTACGCCGACAGCAGCAGCAGTGACACCTCGGGCAGCGGGTTCCGCGCCGTCGCCGCGGCCAGCGCGGCCAGCAGCCCGGTGCCGATCACCCAGCGGCGGTGCAGTACGGCGCGGCGGCGCTCGCGCAGCTCCTCCGGCGAGGGCCGGCCGGGCGGCCGTCTCCGCCCGGGACGCCATTCGCGGGTGACCAGGCCGTGCAGCCCGCCCCCGGCCGCGCCGCCCCCCGGCTCACGGAAGGCGGCGTCGGCGACGCCGGTCTCCGCCGCCCGCATCCCGGCGGCCTGCGCCTCCGCCCCCCGCAGCCCAGTGGCCTGCGCCTCCGCCGCCCGCGCCTCGGCGACCCCGGCGGCGAGCGCGGGGCGGACCCGCCGGGCGGGCGGTGCGGGCAGTGCGGCCACCCGCGGCTCGGCCTCCAGCACGGCCAGCAGCTCGGACGCCGAGGGCCGGGCGGACGGGTCGCGCCGCAGGCACCCGGCGAGCAGCGGCGCGAGCCAGCCGGGCACGCCCTCCAGGTCGGGATCGTGGTGGACGACGCGGTAGCCGACCGCCGAGGGCGGGCCGACGCCGTACGGCGGGCGGCCGGTGGCGGCGTGGGCCAGCGTCGCGCCGAGCGAGAACAGGTCGGCCGCGGGACCGGCGTCGGCGCCCTCCAGCACCTCGGGCGCGAGGTAGCCGGGCGTGCCCAGGACCGCGCCGGACGCCGTGACCGAGACGGAGTCGAGCGCGCAGGCGATACCGAAGTCGATCACCACCGGCTCGCCGTCGGTCAGGATCACGTTGGCGGGCTTGAGGTCGCGGTGGACGACCTCGGCGGCGTGGATCGCCACCAGCGCCTCGGCCAGGCCGTACGCCAGACGCGCCAGGCCGTCCCCCTCGACGGCTCCGTCCGCGATGACCGCGCTGAGCGGGCGGCCCTGCACGTAACGGGTGACGAGGTAGGGGCGGGGGCCCGTCATGGAGGCGTCGAGCACCTCGGCGACGTGCGGCCCCTGGACGCGCCGCATGGTCTCGACCTCGCGGGCCAGCCGGGCCAGGGCCGTCGTGTCGGCCGCGACGTGCGGGTGCAGGATCTTGACCGCGACCGTGCGCCCCTCGGGGTCCAGCGCGAGGTGGACCTCCCCGAAGCCGCCCGCCCCGAGCGTGGACAGCAGGCGGTAGGGGCCTAGGCTCTCGCCGTCCGGTGCTCCCATGCGAACTCCCTCCGGCCCTGCGTCCCCCCATCGTGCCGCAGGGGGACGATCACTTCCAGAAGGTGACGAAACCCAGCCCCAGACTGTTCAGCAGGTCGTCGACGAGACCGCCGACCAGGTCGAGCACGCCCATCTTCCCGCGGTTCACCTGGTTCTGCCATTCCAGGGTGAGCTGGTCGATGACCTGGGTCGGCGGCTTCCAGGGCGCGAAGGACGGGTGCACGGTGAACACGGCCATCACCGCGAAGAACGCCAGCGTGCCCAGGATGATCGTGGTCACCATCGCCGCCCCGGGGCTGCGGATGGAGGCGGTGAGCGTGCGGGCGACGGCCCGGCGCGGCTTGCCCCCGCCGGGCAGCACGAACAGCCCGGCCACGAACCCGCCGGCCGCGTAGGCGGCGGCCGTGTTGGGTCCCAGATGCGCGCCGAACCGCAGCGCGCCCCACACGCACATGCCGAACATCGCGGCCAGCGGGGCGGTGATCACGGTGGCGAGCGCCGCCTTGACCAGCGCCCACGGCGTGCCCAGCACCGCCAGCAGCGGGTCGGCCGCGCTGCCGCCGCGCACCGAACGGCGCTCGGCGAGGTCCCCGAAGAGGTACTCGCCCACCCGCAGGCACAGCACCGCGACCAGCGCGACGGCGCTCACCATGACCGGGCGCACGCAGGCCAGCCCGACGAGGATCGTCAGCAGCAGCGCCGCGGCCAGCGGATGCCCGGTGCGGTACGGAGCGCGCTCCTGCGGCCGGGGCCGGGCGTCCGGCGGGGTGTGCGGCCGGGCCTGGGCCGGCGGGGCGTACGGCTGGGGCTGCCCGGTCGGCGGGGGCGGCGGGTAGCCGGCGACCCGCTGGTCGGGGTAGGGAGGCGGCGGGTGGCCGCCCCGCCGCGTCGGAGCCGCGGCGTAAGGAGGCGGCGTGGCCGGCACGTACGGGGCGATCCCCTCCGGGGTCAGGCTCGGCTCGGGGCGGGACGGCCGGCTCCGCCGTTCGGGCCTGGCGTACTCCACCGGCGGCAGCAGGTCGGCGTAGTCGTCGCCGCGCGGCAGCGTGCGGGTGCCGTTCGGCGGGGACACCGGCCCGCCGCCGGGCAGGGTCGAGGCGCCGTCGGCGTCCAGGACCCGGGTGCCGTCGGCGTCGAGGACGCGGGTGCCGCCGTCGGCGGGCGGCGGCGTCTCGTGCAGGACCGTGGCCGTGGGGTCGAGCTCGCGGGCCATCCGGAGCAGTTCCTGGGCGCTCGGCCGGGCGACGGGGTCGACGGCCAGCGCCCGGCGGAGCCAGCCGCGCAACCAGACGGGGGCCTGGTCGATGTTGGCCCGGCCCTCCATGATGTTGAAGCAGACGACCTCGAAGCTGCCGGTGCCGAACGGCGGCTTGCCGGTCGCGGCGAAGAACACCGTCGAGGCCAGCGCGTGCACGTCGGCCGCCTGGGTGATCTCGGAGTCACGGATGATCTCCGGGGCGAGATAGCCGGGCGTGCCGACGAACATGCCGGTCTGGGTCAGCCGGGTGGCGTTGACCAGGTGCGCGATGCCGAAGTCGATGACCAGCGGCTCGCCGTCGACGATCATCACGTTGGCGGGCTTGAGGTCGCGGTGGACGACGTCGGCGGCGTGGATCGCCACCAGCGCCGCGCACAGGCCCCGGGCGAGCCTGATCACCTCGTCCGCGTCGAGCGGCCCGTCGGTGAGGACGATGTCCTCCAGCGTGCGGCCCGGCGCGAAGCGGGTGACGATGTAGGGCTGCCTGCCGGTCAGCTCGGCGTCGACGACCTCGGCGACCTGCGGGCTGCGCACCCGCCGCATGGTCTCGACCTCGCGGGTGAGGCGGTCGCGGGCCTTGAGGTCGGCGGCCACGTGTGGGTGGAGCACCTTGACCGCCACCTCGCGGCCGTCCTCGTCCAGCCCAAGGTGGACGACCCCCATCCCGCCCTCGCCGATCTGCCTGAGCAGCCGGTAAGGACCCAGCCGCTCGGGCGCCTGCGTCTCCCCCGTCATCGCCTCGCCCTCTCCCGTAGCTCGTCCAGTCTGCTCACCACCGTCTTGACACCGACCGGCGTCCACCTCGCCTCCCGTGCCCCGTCACGCACGGTGCCGGCCGCCATGATGACCGCCAGCACCGCCGCCGCCCCCACCGCCGCGGCCGTGATCATGGCCGCGCCGCGCGAAGGCAGCAATGATGCCAGCGTACGTCGCATCTGGCGGCTGGGGCCCTCAACCCCCGGTCCCGCGCTGATCGCCCACAGCGCCACCGCCGCCCCCCAGCTCAGCGCGTTCACGGTCGGCATCCCGGTGACCAGCACGGTCAGCAGGAGCGTCACCGGCAGGCCGAGGATCAGCGCGTACGGCAGGAGCGCGATCGTGACGCCCACCGCCTTCAGTAACGCGGCGGGGTTGCCGAGCACCCGCAGGACGTCGCCCGCCGCCGCGCCGGCCGGGCGGCGGGCGGCGAGACCGGGCTGGGCGATGTCGGCCGCGCGCAGCAGGATCACGACGGGCACGGCCACGACGGCGGCGAGGACCGGCACCAGGACGGCCACCGCCGCGACGGCGACCAGCGCCATCGTCCCGGCGACGCCGTGCGCGCGGGAACGCTGCAGCAGCCGGCCCGCCTGCGCCCCGGGCGGCCGGGGATGGGGGTAGGGGTAGGGCGGCGGCGCCGGCGACCGGTCGGGCCGCAGGTGCGGCGTGTGCTCGAACGGGTCCGCGGGCGCGGGCCACCGGTCGCGCGGCCCCTCGGAGGGCACCGGCGGCGGGTACGGCGCCGCCGGGCGGACGGCCCCGGGGCCGGAGCCGGGCCTGGCGGAGTGGTCGCGGGCGTACTCCTGCAGGTCCTGGGGACGGACCCGCTGCGTCGGGATGTCGCCGTCCGGCACCTGTGGCGTAGGCCGCGACCGGTCGGAGACGCCGGGCCGGGCGCCGTCGCCGGACGGGCCGGACGTCTCCGGGCCGGTCCACGCGCCCGAGCCGGCCCACGGGGCCGGACCGGACCTGCCCGGTCCGGAGGCGCCCAGTCCCGATGTGCCCGGGACGCCGGACGGGCCGGTGGGCACGCGCCCGGTGGGGATGTCCTCCGGCCCGAGCGCGCCGGTGGGCAGGTCGTGGGCGTCCTCGGCGGCGGCGCGGCGCAGCTCCTCGGGCGTCACCCTGCGGGTGGGCCAGGGATCGGACCGGTCGGCCGAGCGCTCGGCCGGCCGCTCGGCGGGCCACCGCCCGCCGGGCCGCTCCGCGGACCACTGCCCGCCGGGCCGCTCATCGGACCACTGCCCGGCGGGCCGCTCGCCGGGCCGCTCATCGGGCCGCTGCTCGCCGAGCAGCGAGACGTACTCCTGCGCCGGGGACGCGGGAGAGACCGGGGAGGGCTGAGTCGGCTGGGCCGGCGGCCACGGCCCGGCGCCCGGGCGAGGTGTCGCCGGGGTCGGCACGTCGCCGAGGTCGCCCGGCCGGCCCGGAAACCCGTGACCGCCGGGGACTCCCCGGCCGCCGGAGCCGTCCGGCCCGCCGGGAAGGCTCCCGCCCGCCGGGCCCGTGACGCCGGCGCCGCCCGCGCCGGGACCGCCGGGTCCCGCGTCGCCGAAGCGCGGGACCGTGACCATCTCGTCGGACACCCGGGGCCGGCCGCCCCCGGCCATCAGATGCCCCACCTGCCCGGCCAGCTCGGCCGCCGCGGGACGCCTGGCCGGGTCGCGCTGGAGCGCGGCCCGCAGCAGCGGACGAAGCGGCTCGGGGACGGAGTCGACGTCGGCCTTGCCCGCGGTGATGTTGTAGAAGATCATCTCCAGCGTGCCCTTGCCGAAGGGCGGGCGGCCGGTGGCCGCGAAGACCAGCGTGCCGCCCCAGGCGTGCACGTCCACCTCGGGCCCGGCCTCGTGCCCCTCGATGATCTCGGGGGCGAGGTAGCCGGGCGTGCCGATGAACATGCCGGTCTGGGTGAGCCGGGTGGCGTCCACGGCCTGCGCGATGCCGAAGTCGATGAGGACGGGGCGGCCGTCCAGGATGAGGACGTTGCCGGGCTTGAGGTCACGGTGGATCACCCCGACGGAGTGCACGGCGGCCAGCGCCACCGCCACCCCGTGGGCGACCTGGAGGAGGGCGGGCAGCTCCAGCGGGCCGTCCTGCTTGACCAGTTCCTCCAGCGACCGGCCGGGGACGTATCGCGTCACGATGTAGGGGCGGTGACCGGTCACGTCGGCGTCGACGACCTCGGCGATGTACTCGCTGCGCACCCGGCGCATGGTCTCGACCTCGCGGGAGAGCCTGCGGCGCGCCACGTCGTCTCCGGCGACCTCACCGCGCAGGACCTTCACCGCCACCTGACGGCCGCGGGGATCGGTGGCGAGATGGACCACGCCCATGCCGCCCTCGCCGAGCCGCCGGAGCAGCCGGTAAGGACCCAATCGGTCGTCCTGATTCATGGCATGTAGCACCATATCCGGTTAAACACCGCCCATGAGCTGAACCATCAGGCCATACTCCCCGAACACGTAACGTCCGCGAGACTTCAACGGTTTCCCAAAGGCAGACAACACTCAATCTCTTTTCGGCGACGGTTCGCCCATTTTCCCCGAGTCCTCACCGGGCGTTCGGTTCACCGGCCGGAGCGCCCCGGCATCCCGGCCCGGCTTCGGCTCGCCGGCCGGGCGCCTCCGCGGCCCCCGGTCCGGTCCCGGTTCCCCGGCCCCGGCCTCCCCCGGCGCCTCCGGCCCGGCCTCAGCTCGCCAGCCGGAGCACCTCCGCGTTCTCCAGCCCGGCCAGCAGCGAGCCGGCCACCGCCAGCTTGGAGCGGCGGACGCCGCTGCCGATCACGACCTCCGGGTGCGCCGCCACGGCCTCGTCCACCAGCACCGGCCACCCCGCGGGCAGCCCCAGCGGGGTGATCCCGCCGTACTCCATCCCGGTCAGCCCGACCGCGTCGTCCTGCGGCGCGAACGAGATCTTCCGGGCGTCCAGGTGCCGCCGGACCACGCCGTTGACGTCCGCCCGAGTCGTGGCGAGCACCAGGCAGGCCGCGTAGCGGACCTCCCCGGCGCGCTTGGCCGCCACGATCACGCAGTTGGCCGACTCCGACAGGGCGACGCCGTACCGCTCGCAGAACGCTGCAGTGTCGGCCAGCTCCGGGTCGATCGGGGCCACGAGCACCCCGTCGAGCCCCGCCGTCGCCCGCGCCACGGGCTCCGCGAGCAGGTCGGGCCGCTCGCCGGCCTTGGCCCATTCCAGCGTTCCGATCGCCATCGCCGTTCTTCCCCTCCGTCACGCGCCCCGCCGTCCCCGGGACCGCTCACCGTTTGGGGGACCGCTCGGCGGTCCCCGGGACTTCGTACCGCCGCCCCCTGAGACTGTACGGCCGTGCCCGCCACGTCCGGGACGACGCCGCTCGGCGTGCTCAGGACGTGCTCAGCACCCGCTCGTGGATCGCGGTGACCGCCTTCCTGGCCGACTCCATGGCCCCGGCCTGCCAGGCGATCAGGTGGGTGAGCCAGTCGCCGGCGAAGTGGACCCGCCCGGCCGGGCGCTGCAGGAGGGTGAAGGCCCCCTCGTAGGAGGGCCAGCGGACCCAGCCTCCCTCGATGTGCGGCTGGCGGTGCCAGGCGATCGAGACGCTGGAGCGCAGCTCGGCGCGGTACTTCTCTCCGTGGATCTTCTTGCCCTGGGTGAGCGCCCGGTTGCGGCGCTCGGCCGGGGAGAGCCGGCCGTACAGCTCGGCTTCCTTCTCGGTGTTGTAGTAGCCGACGAGCAGGCCGCTTTGGGCGTGGTAGCCGTAGGAGGGGTACCAGATGTGGGTGATGTCCAGGTCGGTCTCGGTGATGCCGCCGTAGATGCGGTCCTCGGTCTCCCACCAGCGCCTGCCGTACTCCAGGCCGATCTTGCCGGCGGCGACCGGCACGGGGGTGCGGAGCGCGGCGGTGACCTGGGCGCCGAGGTTGTGCGGCAGCCGGGCGAGCAGGTGCGGCGGCAGCGTGGCCACGCAGTAGTCGGCGCGGACCGCGCCGCCCGGGTGGGTCACCTCGACGCCGTCGGGCAGGTTCCTGATCCCGGTGACGGGCGTCCCCGTCCTGATCCGGTCGGGGCCGACCGCCCTGACCAGCGCGGTCACGATCGCGTCCATCCCGCCCACCGGCTGGAACATCGGCGCCGCCTGCTCGAAGCCGAAGTCCATGGTGATCGCCCGGCCGGTGCCCGCGGAGAGCACCTCGGCCAGCGAGGCGGGCGGGTCGAGCGGCACGCCGTCGCCGGTCGCCGGGTAGGTCGCGAACCCGCGCCGGTCGGAGCCGCGGTAGGACAGGTCGGGCCCGAGGTCGCCGAACCGGCGCAGGAACTCCGAGAGCCGCTCGCGGTCCTCCGCGGTGAGGCGGCGGTTCAGCGCGCCCGCGTGGGAGACCTTGGCCAGCAGCTCCGCGACGTAGCCGTACAGGTCGGCGCGGGCCGTGCGGGCCCGGACCGGGGCCTTCATGCCGCGCGTGTAGACGTACGCCGAGGCGTTGTTGTTGACGAACACCTCAAGGGGCACGCCCAGCTCGCGGCAGTAGTCCATGGCGATCATCCACTGCGCGATCCGCCCGGGACCGGCGTTGAAGTAGACGCCCTCGCCGAACCCGGCCGTCTGGTCCGGCCCGTCCTTCTCGGGCAGCCGGTCGCCGCCGCGCAGCGTGAGGTTGCGCCCGCCGACCCGGTCGGCCGCCTCCAGGACGGTGCAGTCGTAGCCCGCCTTGCCCAGCTCGTAGGCGCAGGTCAGCCCGGCGACACCGGCCCCGATGATCACGACCTTGGCCGCGCCCTTCCCCTTGAGGGAGAAGTCGGACGGCTGCGGCGGGACGTAGTCGGAGGGCTGGGAGTCGGGGGCCAGGCCCAGCGCCCCCATGGCCGCGAACATGGCTCCGGCGCCGCCGGCCGCGCCCACGCCCACCAGCAGCGCCCTGCGCGTCATCGTCCTGCGTTCGGTCACTGTCTTCTCGGGTCTTCCGGGCTCGCGGGGGTCCGAGCCGCCTTCGGGCCGGTCGCCGGGAGCGGGGCCGGGCCGGAGCGGTTCGCGGGGGTCGTCGGTCGTCGGGGGTCGTCAGCGGTTCGGAGGCTGTCGGGGGTCGTCAGCGGTTCGGGGGTTGTCGGGGGTCGTCAGTGGTTCGGGGGTTGTCGGGGGCGCCGGCGGTTCGGGAGCCGGTGGCGGTTGCCGGCGGGGTCAGCCGTACACGCCGCTGTCGCAGGCGATCTGGCCGCCGATGGTGGCCAGCAGGCCCATCATCCCCATGATCTGGGCGAAGTCGTCGGTGGTGAACTCGGTGTGCCGGGGCCCGACCGAGCGCACCCCGGGAATGACGGCGCATCCGGCGGCGATCGCGGTGGAGTTCCACTCGACGCCGAGGGTGAACGGCGGCTCCGCGGCGTAGGGGCGGAAGTCCGCGAGCCGGCCGAGCGCGCGGACGGTGGCCTCGCGGATGCGGGCCTGGGTCACCGAGGGCGGCAGCAGCTCGGCGGAGAACTTGTTGATGCCCTTCTTGACCGCGACGGTCTCGACGTCGCCGAGCAGCTCCCTGGCCTCCTCGCAGACCGCCTCGTCCCCGGTGACCAGGGCCACCGGGACGCCGAGCGACCCGGCGAACGACGCCACCAGGCGGGTCTCGCCGCAGACCTCGCCGTTGAGGTAGAGGTTCTGGATCTCCTTGCCCATCCAGGTGTGGTTGAGCACGCCGTGCTCGACCCCGGCCCGCGCGTGGTAGCCGACGAAGCAGGCGGCCCGGTGGCCCGGGTCGAGGCCCTGGCCCATCCGCAGCGGCTTGCCCGGTCCCCTGATCAGGGTGGCGCGCGGGTCGAGCAGGTCGATCCTGAGGTTCTTCGTCGAGCTGTGGGCGTCGTTGACGCACACCGCCTCGGCCCCGGCGTCGAAGGCGCCCTGGACGGCGGCGTTGGCGTCGGCGGTCATCAGCTCGCAGCCGCGCTCGTAGCCGCGGCCCCCCGCCCGCATCTCCTCGGGGTCGGTCAGGCCGGTGACGCCCTCCATGTCCACCGACACGTACACCCTCACGACAGCCCCCATGTCTCGACGCGGCGCGCCTCGTCGTCGTTCATGAATCCGATCTCGGCCGCGATGAAGTCGCGGACCGTTGCCCGCCACGGCTCGGGGATCTCCTCGATCGCGGGAGGGTAGCAGCGGTCCAGCCAGGCGGTCGAGGACTCGGTCGCGCCGAGGAACGCCGCGGCCTTGGCGAAGACCGTGTCCTCGATGCCGGGGATCCGGGCGCAGCCGTACTCGATCATCTCCTGCCCGCCGTACGGCGGGGGCTCCTGCCACTTGCGGGCGACCGGCCGGTCCGGGCCGATCGCGGTGCGCAGCGGGCGGCGTTCGACGGCGGCCTGGATGAGCTCCTTGTACAGGCACTTGCCGCAGGTGCCGCAGGGGCCGTCCTCGCCGCGCAGGCACCAGCGGACGTACTCCCTCAGCGGGGAGGAGAGGGCCAGCCGCATGGTGACGGCCTCGCTCACCCCGCCGACGGGCAGCACGATGTGCACGCCCGCCGCGGCGAAGGCGCGGCCCCAGGCGCCGTGCGGGGCCCACATCGGGTTGTCGGGGGTGTAGCGCAGCAGGTAGCGGTCGCCGCCCAGCCAGCGCGAGCCCAGCTCGTAGCCGAACGCCAGGCCGCCGAGGTCCAGTTCGTCGGCCATCAGCAGCGCCCCGGCGGCCACCGCGTGGTGCTCGGGGTAGCCGGGCCGGGGCTCGGCGAGCGTGAACTCCAGGTCGGAGCGGACGACGGTCGGCTCGCGGCCGGTGCGCGCGGCCAGCTTCGCCAGCACGTCGGCGCGGTAGTGGGTCCAGCGGTTGGGCACGCGCGGGTGGGACACCCGCTGGAAGTGGACGAACGGCGCGTCGGGCAGCATGGCCGCCGCGGCCACCGAGTCGGCGCCGCCGCTGTAGGAGACCGCCAGCCGGCGGCCGGAGCGCGGCGACGCGCCCACCGGGCCCGCCTCGATCCCCCAGCCGTCGTGGATCGCCTCCGCCAGCTCGGCGGAGATCGGCCGGTCGAAGGTGACCGCGCGGCGGGTCCACGGGGCGACGACGGTCCAGGCCGCCAGGGCCGCGAGGTCGGGGTGGATCTCTCGCGGCTCGCGCGGCAGCTCGACCCGGCAGGAGTTCGTGGCCATCTTCAGTGGCTGGCCGTCGGCGCAGTGCCCGGTGATGTCGTCCTCGGGGTCCAGCCGGAAGGTCAGGTGCCGGACGGCGCCGTCGGAGGTCCAGGAGACCCTCATCCGGCGCTCCCGGCGGCGCGGTCCAGGGCCGTCCCGGCGGCGCGGCCGGTCCTGGCGGTTCCGGGCGTACGGCCCTCCCCCGCGGGGCGGGCCGCCTCGGCGGTCTCAGGGGTACGGCCGGCGGCACGGTCCACGGCCTGCCAGAGCAGCACCTCGTTCTGCAGCACCCGCTCCATCGCGGCGGCCGTCTCGGTGGCCAGCCGGTGGGCGTCGTCCCAGCGCCGCGCCCGCGTCTCGTCCACGGTCCGGCCGGCGGGGGCGGCGGGGGCCTTGGCCGTGCGCGCCTGGAGCCTCTCGACCTCGGCGCGCAGCGTGGTGACCTCCCGGCGCAGCACCTGGACCTCCCACAGCGCGTCCTTGATGTCCTGGCGGTGCTCGGCCAGGGAGATGTACCGGGAGTCGAACCAGCCGCGCACCGCACTCCGCAGCCGGGCGGGCACCAGAGCCCGCTTCGCCAATCGCGCCATAGCCCGGCACGATACCGGCAAAGACTGAGATGTCCGGACAGTCCCAGGAATCGGCACAGCCTGGTGCGACCCTCGCATTCCAGCGCGGCCGGTCACCCGGCTCGGCCCGCCGCCGGTCTCGCCCCTCCCGGCCACCCGGCTGGGCCCGCCGGCCCCGCTCCTCCCGGTTCCGGCCCCTCCCGGCCGGGGGTCCCGGCGTCCGGTCATCCCCGTTCCGGCGCCCCTCCCGGCTTCGCCGTCCCGCCCGGTTCCGTCGTCCCGCCCGGCCCGAGAATCGTCTCGGCCATCGCCCGCGCCGCCAGCGCGGGGTGCGCGCCGGGGCGGGTGACGGCGTGGGCCAGCACCCCGTCGACGAGCACCAGGATCTGGTCGGCACCGAACTCCGGGTCCGGGTGGCCGTGCCGGGTCAGCTCGGCGGCGAAGATCCGGTGCAGCTCCCCCTTGTGGGCGCGGACCTCCGCGTGCGCCGGGTGGTCCGGGTCGGAGAGGGCGAGTTCGGCGGCGGTGTAGCGGCAGCCGCGGAACGCGGGCCGCGTGGTGACCCGCTCCAGCTCGTCGAAGACGGCCAGGACGCGCTCGCGGGGGTCGTCGCCGGCCGCGTCCATGGTCTCCCGGTAGCGGTCGGTGGTGGCCTGGGTGCGCAGCATCTCGGCGATGAGCCCGTCCTTGCCGCCGAAGTGCTGGTAGAGCGAACGGCGGGCGACGTCGGCCCGGCTGAGGATGGCGTCCACGCCGACGTGAACGCCATGGGTGTAGGTGAGCTCGCGGGCGGCTTCCAGCAGCCGCTCGCGCGGTCCCGGTCTCGTGGTCGTGGTCACGGCTCCGATCCTCGCACGCGGTTGACAGTAGACCAACCATTCTATCTAATGAGGCGCTGTATACCGATCGTTCTATCTATCCACTGGAGCGGCCATGCCACGCCGGGGCACCCTGCCCACCGTCCTGACCGGTGTCTTCATCACGATGCTCGACTTCTTCATCGTCAACGTGGCCATCCCCACCACCCAGCGCGACCTGCACGCCGGGGCCGCGGCCATCGAGTGGGTGGTCGCCGGATACGGCCTGGCCTACGGCTCCGGACTGGTCCTCGGCGGCCGGCTCGGTGACCTCTTCGGCCGCCGCCGCATGTTCGCCGTCGGGCTGGCCCTCTTCACGCTGGCCTCGGTCGCCTGCGGCCTGGCCCCGGACGTCGGCACGCTGATCGCCGCCCGCGTCGCGCAGGGTGCGGCGGCCGCGCTGCTCTCCCCCCAGGTGCTGGCCGTCCTGCGCACCGCCTACCACGGGGCGGCCCAGGTCAGGGCGCTCAGCGCCTACGCGATGACCATGGGCCTGGCGGCGGTGTTCGGCCAGATCATCGGGGGCGTGCTCATCCAGGCCGACCTGTTCGGCCTCGGCTGGCGGGCCTGCTTCCTGATCAATCTGCCGATCGGCGTCGCCGCCCTGGTGATGACCGGCCGCGTGGTGCCCGAGAGCCGATCCGCCGACGCCGTACGGCTCGACGTCGGCGGGGCCGCACTCGTCACGCTCGGCCTGGTCGCCACGCTGCTGCCGCTGATCGAGGGCCGTGAGCAGGGCTGGCCACTGTGGACCTGGCTGTCCTTCGCCGTCGCCGCCGCCCTCCTCATCGCGTACGGCCGGCGGCGGCACGAGTCACCGCTGATCGACCTCACCCTGTTCCGCGAGCGGGCCTTCACCGCGGGGCTGCTCACCCAGCTCGCCTTCACCATGGGCATGGCCGCCTACTTCCTGGTCTTCGCCCTGTACGTCCAGGAGGGCCGGGGCCTGGACGCGCTCCAGGCCGGCCTGATCTTCACCCCGATCGGCGCGGGCTACCTCGCGGCCTCGCTGCTCGCGCCCCGGCTGACGACCCGCCTCGGCCGCCAGACGATCGCCCTGGGCGGGCTGACCAGGGCGACCGGCCTGACCGCCCTGCTCGTCGCGGTCGCCTGGGACGCGCCGATCGGCTGGCTGGTGCCGATCCTGGTCGTCGACGGGGTCGGCATGGGCCTGGCGCTCGCCCCCATCATGGGCACCGTCCTGGCCAGGGTCGCCCCGCGGCACGCCGGCGCCGCCGCCGGGATCCTCACCACGGCCCAGCAGGTCGGCTCGGCCATCGGCGTCGGCGTCGTCGGCATCGTGTTCTACGGCGATCCGTCGGCCGGGGTCGCGGGGGCGTTCCGGCACGGGCTGGTCTACCTGATCGTGGTCACCCTGGCCGTCGCGGCGCTGGTCCAGGCCGTGCCGCGCACCCCCACCCCGGCCCGGACCCCGGCCCCGGCCGCCGCCTGACCGGCCGGGAACGGGCCGCATCCGTGACGCGGCCCTCCCGGGCGGCGCCGTACGGCGCGGGCCACGCTCCGGGCGGCCCGGGACGGCGCGAGCAGGCCGCTGATCGGCCGCGCGGCCGGTCAGCGGCCGGTGAAGGTGGCCTTGGTCTTCTCGGCGAAGGCCCGCATGCCGTCGCGGGCGTCCTCGGTGGCGAACAGGCCGGAGAACTGCAGGCGCTCGATCTCCAGGCCGGTGGCCAGGTCGGTCTCCAGGCCGCGGTCCACGGCCTGCTTGGCCGCCCGCACGGCCAGCGCGGGACCGCCCTTGAACTGCGCGGCGTAGGCCAGCGCCTCGGTGTGGACGTCGGCGTCCGGGACGACCCGATCGACCAGCCCGATCTGCAGGGCCTCGGCGGCGGAGACGTGGCGGCCGGTGAAAATGAGGTCCTTGGCCCGCGCCGGGCCGACCAGTCGCGGCAGGCGCTGGGTGCCCCCGGCGCCGGGGATGATGCCGAGCAGGATCTCCGGCTGGCCCAGCTTGGCCGACTCGCCCGCGATCCGGATGTCCGCGCACAGCGCCAGCTCGCAGCCGCCGCCCAGGGCGTAGCCGGTCACCGCCGCGATGACCGGCTTGCCGATCCCGGCGACCGCGGTGAAGCAGCCCTGGAGGGCCGCGGAGTGGACGGCCATGTCGGCGTACGACATGCCGGCCATCTCCTTGACGTCGGCGCCCGCCGCGAAGACCTTCTCCCCGCCGTAGAGCACCACCGCGTACACCTCGGGGTCGGCGTCCACCTGGCGGGCGCAGTCGCGGATCTCCTCCTGGACCTGCCGGTTGAGCGCGTTCATCTTCGGCCGGTCGAGCCGGATCGTCGCGACCCCGTCGGCCGTCTCCACCCGCACGAACTCACCCATGGCCGTCCTCTCCTCAGAGCAACCCGTCACCCGCACCCTAGAGGAGCGCCTCGCCGTCCCAGTAGCCCCGCCCGCCCTACGGCGGGAGGTGTCGGCCGGGTTTCGGCGGTCCGGAAAATGACCTCTTCCTCTACAAGATCTCAACAGGTATGGTCGAGCCGGTCATCGAAAGAAAGTTTCACCAATGGAGGAACATTGGGCAAGAAGCTTCAGATGCTGGCACTCCCCGTCGCGGCCGTCGCGCTGACCGCCCTGGCGGGCGCCCCCGCCCAGGCCGCCACCGGTTACGACCGCTGCCACGCCGGGTCCTACTGCATGTTCTCCGGCCTCGACGGCACGGGCGACATGATCGAGATCAAGAGCGACACCCCGGACCTCGCCGCGCTCGGCATGGCGGGCCGGGCCAAGTCCGACTGGAACCGTACGGCCTCCTACATCCACCTGTACTCCGAGTCCGGCTACGGCGGCTGCTCCGCCGTGACCTCCCCCTGGGGGAAGGGCAACTTCTACACCCCGTTCCGCGACTTCTTCCACTCGGTCCGCTTCGACGGCGTCAACGGCCCGTCCTGCCTCACCACCTTCACCGGCTCCCCGGCCGACTCGCACGGCTGATCCGACTCCGGCGGGCCCGTCCCCGCCCGCCCGGCCGGGTCACGCCCGGCCGGGCCTTCAGAACAACAGGTAAACATTTCCTCACTGAAAGTAGCGTCATCGGTTAATTCTGCATGGCACAATCCGGCTGTGCGTAGAATCAGGTTCACGCAGTCAGCTCGGAAGCACCGCGTCGGCAGGGCACGAGCCATGTACGTCATGCGAGCCAGCCCACCCAGGGTGGTGCCGTCGCCCGGGCCGCACCTGGACGAACAGTGGCACTGGCTGGGGCCTGACGACCGTGGCCTCCAGTTGGAGGTCATCGCGGTGCTGACCGAGAAGTGCCTGCTGGTCATCCACGTCATGCCGACCGCACTCAGGAGGAGCACGCCATGACCGAGTACCGCGGCGACTGGCCGCCGGAGGACGTGGAACTCACCCTGGACGACGCCTCGGACGTCGACCTGGACGCCGAGGAGATCTACGACAGGCAGGGCAATCGGATCGACCGGGCGTACGTGGACGCCGCCGTGGCCCATGTCCGGCGATCAGTCGGCCGCCCTTCGCTCAGTGCGCCCGGGGAGCGGTCACCGCAGGTCACCTTCCGCCTCACCGCCGAGGAGAAGAACGCCGCCAAGGCCCTTGCCGAACGCGAGGGAAAGACGGTGTCCCAGCTGGCCAGGGAGGCCTTCGCCCGGTACATCCGCGAACACGGGGACCACGCGGCCTGACCCCGCCCCGGAGAGATGCCCGGCGGCGTCAGTTCAGCGGCATCAGGCCCCGGGTCCCGCCGGCGGGCTCGGCCCGCGCGGCGGCCTCGGCGATCACCTTCCGGTAGACGCGCTCGTAGCCCGCGGCCATCGCCTCGACGCCGAAGTGGTCCGCCACGTGGGACCGGCAGGCGTGCGGGTCGAGCTTCCCGGCCGCCTCGATCGCCTCCGGCAGTTCCTCGGGCCGGTCCAGGACGAAACCGGTCACCCCGTCGGCGACGACCTCGGGCACCGCTCCCCTGCCGAACGCCACCACCGGCGTGCCGCAGGCCATCGCCTCGATCATCACCATGCCGAACGGCTCCTCCCACAGGACAGGGAAGAGCAGGCAGCGGGCCGCCGCGAGCAGTTCGCGCTTGCCGACGGCGTCGGCCTCGCCGACGTACTCGGCGTCGGCGCCGAGCCTGGGCGCGACGTGCTCGGCGAAGTAGTCGCGCTCCACCGGCTCGGTGAGCTTGCCGGCCAGCATGATCCGCCGCCCGGCCGCGCGGGCGGCGTCGATGGCCAGGTGCGCGCCCTTGTCCTCGTTGAACCGGCCGAGCCACAGCACCCAGTCCTCCTTGTCCTCGCGGAAGGGGAAGGAGGCGATGTCCACCGCGTTGTGGACGACCCCGGCCCAGGGCAGCTCCGGGGCGCTGCGCCGCTGCGCTCGGGAGATGCCGACCATCACCACGCCGGCGCCGAGCGAGCGGTAGTAGTCGCCGAACTCACCGTCCATCGTGAGGTGGCAGGTGATCACCGTCGGGACGGCCCGGCACCCGGCGTGCAGCGGCCCGGCCAGCGAGTGGTCGTGGACGATGTCCGTCTCCAGGCCGGAGAGCATGCCGTGCGCCCGGGCCGCGTGCAGCACCTCCGGCATCGCCTCGCCGATCCGCTCCGACGGCGGCACGGCGTAGGTCGCCAGGAAGCGGGCCGACGTGCCGGGCTTGCCCGCGCCGATCAGGGTGACCTCGTGCCCGCGCCGCGACAGCCCCGCGACGAGGTCCGCCACCATCGACTCGATGCCGCCGTACGCCGCGGGCGGCACGTCGTACCAGGGGGGAGCGATCATCACGACGCGCAGCCCCCCGCCGCGCCACCCGGCCGGCTCCTCTTCAGTGATCATCCTCGCCCCCGCTCCCGGCCCCCCGGCCTGTCGATGTCCTTTCCCGGGTCCTCGCCTCCCGGGCCTGCCCGTCACCGCGCTCTCCCCGGCCCTGGGCGCTGAAGACGCCGCCCGGGGCCGACACCGGCGGGCGCGGCTCGTCGTGCAGGATGATCCCCTCGGGCAGCCCGGCGACGGAGACCTTCCCGTCGCTGACCTCGATCGTCAGCCGGGACCCGGCGAGCGGCATCCCCTCGACCCGGATGTCCTCCATCGGCACGGGGTCCAGCCACACCTGCCCGTAGGGCACCCAGGGGTCGAGGCGGAGCATGTTGCGCAGCAGGTGGATGGGCGACGCGGCGGCCCACGCCTGCGGGGTGCAGGAGGTGGGGTAGGGCACCGGCGGGGAGAAGTCGCCCCGGTCGAAGCCGCAGAACAGCTCGGGCAGCCGCCAGCCGAACGCCTCCGCCGCCTCCATCAGGCCGGAGGCGATCCGCCGCGCCTCCTCGGCGAAGCCGTACCGGATCAGCCCGGCCACGATGATGGAGTTGTCGTGCGGCCAGACCGAGCCGTTGTGGTAGCTCATCGGGTTGTAGGCGCCCATGTCGGAGGCCAGGGTGCGCACGCCGTACCCGGTGAACATGCGCGGCGAGAGCAGGTGTCCGGCGACGGACGCGGCGCGGTCCTCGTCGACGATGCCGGTCCACAGGCAGTGACCGGGGTTGGAGGCGACGGAGTCGATGCGGCGTCCCTCGCCGTCGAGGCCGATGGCGTAGTAGCCGCGCTCGGGCATCCAGAACCGGTCGTTGAACGCCTCCCGCAGGCGCTCCGCCCGCCCCTTCCACTCCTCCTCCAGGGTGATGTCACCGGCCTCGTGGGCGAAGTGGGCGCGCGCGTTGTAGGCGGCGTAGACGTAGCCCTGCACCTCGGCCAGCGCGATGGGCGGCCGGGCCAGGGTGCCGTCGGCGAAGGTGACGCCGTCGAAGGAGTCCTTCCAGCCCTGGTGGACCAGGCCGTGGTCGGTCTTGCGGCGGTAGGACAGGAACGGGTCGGCCGACCTGGTGATCCAGCCGAGCGCCTCGTCGGCGTACGGCAGGAGCTCCTCCACCTCCGCGCCGAGCAGGCCCCACCGGCGCAGCTCGCCCAGCAGCATCACGAACAGCGGGGTGGCGTCCACCGAGCCGTAGTAGGCGAGGCCGCCGGCCTGGGCTCCGAAGCGCAGCTCGTGCAGGATCTTGCCGGGCTCCTCCTCGGTGAGCGGGTCGCAGGTCTTGCCCTGCAGCCTGGCCAGGCGGCGCAGCGTGCCGAGCGCCAGCGACTGGTCCATCGGCAGCGCCATCCAGGAGGTCAGCAGCGAGTCGCGGCCGAACAGCGTCATGAACCACGGCGCGCCCGCGGCGATCGTCGGCGGCTCCTCGGGCCGGTCGGGGTCGAACAGCCGCAGCGCCCCCAGGTCCTCCCGGGAGCGGCGCAGCACCTGGGTCAGGGTGCGGTCGGAGGTGACGACGGCCGGGCTGAGCCGGTCCCAGTCGGCCCGCCGCCGGGCGGGCTCGGCGTGCTCCGGCGGGTGGCGGGTGGAGAACCGGGCGGGCAGCTCCTCGCCGTCCAGGATCGGGTTGACCTGGACGGTGGCGGTCCACTCCCCCCGGGCGGGCACGACGATCCGGAAGGCGAGGATCCCGGGCATGGAGATCGGCTGCGGCTCGGCCACCACCCGGGTCCCCCGGCACCGGCTGGCGGAGAAGATCATCAGGCCTGTCCGGTCGGGCGTCGTCTCCACGTCGAGCACGTGCCGGATCCGCCCCGCCTTGACCTCGAACAGGTCGGCCAGGTCACCGGCCAGGTGGATGTCGACCAGGCATCCGGCCGGCTCGTCGGACAGGTTGCGCAGCGTCAGGTCCTCGCGCAGGCCGCCGCCGACATAGCGGTCCCTGACCACCAGCAGGGTGCTCTCCGCGCGCCCCGGCCGCGGCGCCGCCCGGCCGACGAACGTCGCGTGGTACGGCTCGGTCACGAACACGTTGAGCGGTTCCACCCCGACGTCGTCGATCCGCAGCTCCCAGCGCGACAGCAGCCGGGTGTCGGCGGTGTAGACCCCCTGCGCCCCGCCCGGCACGATGTCCCCGCCGCGCCCGGACACGCAGAAGGAACCGCTCTCCACCAGGGTCACCGCGCTGTCGCCCAGTGCGCCGGGCTGGCCCTCGAAAGTCCACCCGTTCACGTCTTCTCTCCAGTGCGTACGGCTCGCGGGCCTTCGCCTCCAACCCGTTGCCCTTCCCGCCCCGCCCGGGAGGAGAACCGCCCGCCGGATCCCCATGCGCAGGTTTTACCTGCTCAGCGCCGTCTCCTCCGCCCGCTCGACGTGACCGCCGCATTGTGGGCGGATCGATCCGTTCGAGGTGCGGAGACGGCCGGGTCCGGGAGTCGCCGGGCTGACAGGGTGAAGAAATTCTTCGCTACGTGTCGGCAAAGTGAAGAATGTTATTGACATCACGGGCCCGGCTTCGCAGGCTGTCTCGCATCGGATTCCCCCAGCCGAGGAGCGTTCGTGCGACGATCGTCCCCCCTCCGCCTGGCGGCCGCGGCCATCGTGGTCGCAGGCGGCCTCTCCCCAGCGCAACCGGCCTCCGCCACACAGGCGGCCGTTCCCGACAGCCGGCAGGCGGCCTTCACCGAGGCGGCCAAAGCGTACGGCGTGCCCGAGAGCGTCCTGCTCGGCGTGTCCTACCTTGAGTCGCGCTGGGACGCCAACGCGGGCAAGCCGAGCAGCTCCGCCGGGTACGGCCCGATGCACCTCACCGACGCGGCCGAGCTGAGCGGCGGGAACCACCACGCCGAGGGCACCGAGGACGCCCGGGGTGACGACGGCCGCCCGCTGCCGGCCCCCCAGGCGGCGCCGGCGCCCGCCGAGGTCCCCGCCTCGCTCAGGACACTGGAGAAGGCGGCCCAGCTCACCGGCGTGAGCCGCGAGGAACTGCGCGGCGACCCGGCCGCCAACATCCGCGGCGGCGCGGCCCTGCTGGCCGACTACCAGAAGGCGCTCGGCGCGCCGCTCAGCGACGACCCCGGCCAGTGGTACGGCGCGGTGGCCCGCTACTCCGGCGCCGAGGAGGCCGAGGCGGCGAAGTTCTTCGCCGACGAGGTCTACGCCACGATCGAGTCCGGCGCCGAGCGCGTCACCGACGACGGCCAGAAGGTCGAGCTGAGGGCCGCCCCCGGCCTGCGGAAGATGGACGGCTGGCTGGACAGGCTGGGCCTGCGCCGGCCCGTCCGCGGCGAGGCCGAGTGCCCGCCCACCGTCTCGTGCGAGTGGATCCCCGCGCCCTACCAGGCGCTGCCCGGTGACGACTACGGCAACCACGACACGTCGAACCGGCCGGTCAACCAGCAGATCGAATACATCGTCATCCACGACATGGAGGGCTACTTCGCCCCCTCCGTGCGGCTGGTGCAGGACCCCGCGCGCCCGGCGAGCTGGCACTACTCGGTGCGTTCCGTGGACGGGCACATCGCCCAGCACGTGAAGACCAAGGACGTCGCCTGGCAGGCGGGCAACTGGTACGTCAACGCCAAGTCGATCGGCATCGAGCACGAGGGGTTCCTCGGCGAGGGCGCCTTCTGGTACACCGAGGCGATGTACCGCAGCTCGGCCCGGCTGGTGCGCTACCTCGCCCAGCGCTACCAGGTCCCGCTCGACCGGGCGCACATCATCGGCCACGACAACGTGCCCGGGACGATCGCCTCCACGGTGCGGGGCATGCACGAGGACCCGGGCCCCTTCTGGGACTGGGCGCACTACTTCCAGCTCCTCGGCCGCCCGCTGCACGGCACCGGCGGCCCGCGGACCGAGTCGGTGATGATCCTGCCCGACTACGAGAAGAACCAGCCGTACTACTACGGCTGCGACCGCAAGAACCCCGAGGCCGACTGCGCCCCGCACGGCTCGGCGTCGGTCTGGCTGCGCACCGAGCCGCGTGAGGACGCCCCACTGGTCAAGGACATCGGCAAGCACCCGACCGGTGACTCGCTCTACAGCGTCTACGACCACAGCGCCCGCGCCGCCACCGGCCAGCGCTACGCCGTCGCCGACCGCCAGGGCGACTGGACCGCGATCTGGTATCTCGGCCAGAAGGCGTGGTTCCACAACCCCGCGTCCCAGCCCACCGCGGTGCCGTCCAAGGGCCTGGTGGTGACGCCCAAGCCGGGCCTGGCGAGCGTGCCGGTGTACGGCAGGGCGTACCCGGAGGCGGAGGCGTACCCGGCGGGCGTGCCGTACCAGACGATCAGCCCGCTGCAGTACACCCTCGCCGCGGGCCAGCGCTACACCGTCGGCCTGACCGCGGTCGGCGAGTACTACCGGGCGGTGACCTTCGATCCCGCGAACCACCAGGTGATCCGCGGGAAGCAGAAGTACTACCAGATCCAGTTCGGCCACCGCGTGATGTTCGTCAAGGCCGAGGACGTGGTGGTGTCCGCCACCTGACCCCCGGGCCGCCGGAGGACGCCTGGCCCTCGGAACGCCGAGGACGCCTGACCTCCGGTGCGCCGGAGGACGTCCGATCCCCGGGACGCCGGAGGGCACGGAGAGGACATGAGAGGAGGGGAGCCGGGCGTGTGTGCCCCGGCTCCCCTCCTCCCTTTTCTCCGTCCCCGCCCGGCCGCCGGGATCGGCTTCTCCGTCCCCGCCCGGCCGCCGGGATCAGCGCAGGGTGCCGTTGGTCATCCCCGCCGGCTCCTCCGGCACGGTGACCAGCCCCAGCTCGGCGGGCGTGTCCATGAGCGGGTGGTCGGGGACGACCCGGACGCTGTAGCCGAACGAGCCGGTGCGGTCCAGCGGGACGGTCCCGGCGAAGACGGCCCTGCCGTCGTCGCCGTCGGACTCCAGGGCCAGGGTCGTGTACGCGGGCCGTACCAGCTCGTCGTGGAGCCCGACCGGGCCGTAGGCGGCCTGGACGCGGACGTCCTCCGGGCGCAGTTCGCCCAGCGCGATGGTGGCGCGCACCTCCAGCGACGCGCCCACCTCGGGGGTGTCGCCGAGGTTGGAGGTCTCCACGTGCTCCACCCGCACCCCGGGCCACGCCTGGGCGAGGCGGAGCTTCCAGGCGGCGAAGCCCCTGGCCGGCTCGTAGCCGTCCTTGAGCAGCGCGCGGCCCGACGTGGCGGCCGGGGTGTAGAGGTCCACGACGTAGTCGCGGAGCATCCGCCCGGCCAGGACCTTGGGCCCGAGGGAGGTCAGCGTGTGGCGGACCATCTCCAGCCAGCGCAGCGGCAGGCCGTCGGCCGCCCGGTCGTAGAAGCGGTCGGCCACCTCGTGCTCGACCAGGTCGTACAGCGCCCCGGCCTCCAGCTCGTCGCGGCGGTCGGGGTCGCCGACGCCGTCGGCGGTGGGGATGGCCCAGCCGTTGGTGCCGTCGTACCACTCGTCCCACCAGCCGTCGCGGATGGACAGGTTGAGCCCGCCGTTCAGGGCGGCCTTCATCCCGGAGGTGCCGCACGCCTCCAGGGGGCGCAGCGGGTTGTTCATCCACACGTCGGCGCCCTGGACCATGAGCTGGCCGAGCGCCATGTCGTAGTCGGGCAGGAAGACGATGCGGTGCCGCACGTCCTCGGCGTCGGCGAACTTCACGATCTGCTGGATGAGCTTCTTGCCGCCCTCGTCGGCCGGGTGCGCCTTGCCGGCGATCACGATCTGGACCGGCTTGTCCGGGTCGAGGAGGAGCTGGCGGAGCCGGTCGGGGTCCTTCAGCATCAGGGTGAGCCGCTTGTAGGAGGGCACCCGGCGGGCGAAGCCGATGGTCAGCACGTCCGGGTCGAGGGCGTCGTCGATCCAGCCCAGTTCGGCGCGGGAGGCGCCCCGGGCGAGCCAGGAGCGGCGCAGCCGCTCGCGGGCCGCCTCGACCAGCCGGGCGCGCAGCCGCCCGCGGATGGCCCAGACGTCGGCGTCGGAGATCTTGTTGACGCCCTCCCAGCCCTGGGCCCGCTCGACGAGCGAGGGCAGCTCCCGGCCGGCCAGCTCCATGATCTCCCGGCCGACCCAGGTGGGCGCGTGCACGCCGTTGGTGATCGACCCGATCGGTACGTCGGAGGCGTCGAAGCCCGGCCACAGGTCCTGGAACATCTCCCGGCTGACCTCGCCGTGCAGCTCGGAGACGCCGTTGACCCGCTGGGCGAGCCGCATGCCCATCGCGGCCATGTTGAACTTGCCGGGCTCCTTCTCCGCGCCGAGCGCGAGGATGCGGTCCACCGGGACGGTGGGCCAGGCGTTGTCGCCGCCGAACTGGCGGGCGATCATCTCGGCCGGGAAGCGGTCGATGCCGGCGGGGACGGGCGTGTGGGTGGTGAAGACCGTGCCGGCGCGGACCGCCTCCAGCGCCTCGTCGAAGGAGAGCCTGCTCTCGGTCAGCTCGCGGATGCGCTCCAGGCCGAGGAAGCCCGCGTGGCCCTCGTTGGTGTGGAACACCTCCGGCTCGGGGTGGCCGGTGACCCGGCAGTAGGCGCGGATGGCGCGGACGCCGCCGACGCCGAGCAGCAGCTCCTGCATCAGGCGGTGGTCGGTGCCGCCGCCGTAGAGGCGGTCGGTGACGTCGCGGGCGGCGGTGTCGTTCTCGGCCACGTCGGAGTCGAGCAGCAGCAGCGGGACCCGGCCCACCTGGGCGATCCAGATCTGGGCGTGCAGGGTGCGGCCCTCGGGCAGGCCGATCGCGATCCGCACCGGCGTGCCGTCCTCCTCCCGCAGCAGGGTCAGCGGCAGGCCGCCCGGGTCGAGGGAGGGGTAGTGCTCCAGCTGCCAGCCCTCCGGCGACAGCGACTGGGTGAAGTAGCCGTGCCGGTACAGCAGGCCGACCGCCAGGATCGGCACGCCCAGGTCGCTGGCGGCCTTGAGGTGGTCGCCGGCCAGGATGCCCAGGCCGCCGGAGTACTGCGGCAGCGCGGCGGCGATGCCGTACTCGGGGGAGAAATAGGCGATGGCCCGGGGGGCGTCGGGGACCGTCTGGTACCAGCCGGGCGCGGTCGTGTACTCGTGGAGGTCGTCCGCGGCGTCGGCGACCCGCCGCAGGAAGCGGCGGTCGGCGGCGAGCTCGCGCAACCGCGCCGGATCGACGGCGCCGAGCAGGGCGACCGGGTCGTGACCGACCCTCTCCCACACCTCCGGATCGACCTCGGCGAAGAGGTCGAGCGTCTCGGGGTGCCATGACCAGCGCAGATTGCGCACAAGCTCGCCCAGCGAGGCCAGCTCCGGAGGAAGAACGGTGCGTACGGTGAACCTGCGGATTGCTCTCACGCTGCCAGACCCTAGTTACTCAGCGCCACGGATGGCGACCTCGACACTCACGCGTCTCCCCCTCACCGCTATCAATCGCCCCCAAACACATCAAAGAAGGGTCGATCGCGGGGTGGCCGTTCACCGGCCCAACTCGCCCGGGAAAGCGAGGGTTCCCCGGTCTTTCCCTCACAGGTATGAAGATGGACTATTGGGGCAGGCATCTAGGGGCCGACCGCTCCACCCCCTCGGGAACCGGTCCCCCGTGAGCGTGGTCACGCCCCCGGGTGCCGGTCACGGGGTTGTTTGAAAAAAACGAAGATCTTTCCTTGCCGACTTCTCCGGCGGTACCGGTGTGCCGTCGCTACCTTGAGACGCGATGATCGGACGAATTCCCATCCTTGACGTGCACCCGACGGTCGAGTGCGGGCGTTACCCCGCCAAGGCCGCCGCGGGCGAGACCTTCGAGATCTCCGCCACCGTGTTCCGCGAGGGACACGACGCGGTGGCGGCCGGCGTGGTGCTCACCGCCCCCGACGGCACCCGCGGCCGGTTGCTGCCCATGGCCGAGCTGGCCCCGGGCACCGACCGCTGGGGGACGGAGGTGACCCTGCCCGACGAGGGCGAGTGGCACTTCCGCGTCGAGGCGTGGAGCGACCCGATCGCGACCTGGCTGCACGACGCGGGCATCAAGATCCCGCGCGACATGGACACCGAGCTGATGTGCGAGGAGGGCGCCCGGCTCTTCGAGCGCGCCGCCCGTGCCGTACGGCCCGCCGACTGCCCCTCCGTCCCCGCCCCCTCCGCGGCGAAGGGCGCGAAGGGCGCCCGGAACGCGAAGGCGGCCGGCCGTACGGCGGTGCGGGCCTCCTCGGGCGCGGCGGCGGCCTGCGGGCACCGCGCGGCGCTGCTGGAGGTGGCGGCCCGGTTGCGCGACCAGGCGGTGGACCCGCGGGCCCGGTTCGCGGCGGCCCAGTCGGCGGAGACGGCCGCGCTGCTGCGCGCGCACCCGCTGCGCGACCTGGTGACCCGGACCGGCAAGCGGGTGGTCAGGGTCGAGCGGCGGCGCGCGCTGTTCGGGTCGTGGTACGAGTTCTTCCCGCGGTCGGAGGGCGCGATCGTCCAGGAGGGCGTCGCGCCCAAGTCCGGGACGTTCAAGACGGCGGCCCTGCGGCTGCCGGCCGTCGCCAAGATGGGCTTCGACGTCGTCTACCTGCCGCCGATCCACCCGATCGGGCACAGCTTCCGCAAGGGGCGCAACAACACGCTGACGCCGGAGCCGTACGACCCGGGCTCGCCGTGGGCGATCGGCTCGGAGGAGGGCGGCCACGACGCGATCCACCCCGACCTCGGCACGTTCGAGGACTTCGACGAGTTCGTGGCCAAGACCCGTGAGCTGGGCATGGAGGTCGCGCTCGACCTGGCCCTGCAGTGCTCGCCGGACCACCCGTGGGTCAGGGAGCACCCGGAGTGGTTCAACGTCCGCGCCGACGGCACCATCGCCTACGCCGAGAACCCGCCGAAGAAGTACCAGGACATCTACCCGCTGAACTTCGACAACGACCCCGAGGGGATCTACGCCGAGGTGAAACGGGTGGTGCGGCTGTGGATGGACCACGGGGTGCGGATCTTCCGGGTGGACAACCCGCACACCAAGCCGGTGGCGTTCTGGGAGCGGCTGATCGCCGACGTCAACGCCACCGACCCGGACGTGCTGTTCCTGGCCGAGGCGTTCACCCGGCCGGCGATGATGCGCACGCTGGGCAAGGTGGGCTTCCAGCAGTCCTACACCTACTTCACGTGGCGCAACTCGCGGGAGGAGGTCGAGAGCTACCTCACCGAGCTGTCCCACGAGACGTCGCACTACATGCGGCCCAACATCTTCGTCAACACTCCGGACATCCTTCACGAATACCTTCAGCATGGGGGTGTCCCGGCATTCCGCATCAGAGCGGTCCTCGCGGCGATGTCGATGCCGACCTGGGGCGTCTACTCCGGTTACGAGCTTGCGGAGAATGTCCCGGTTCGTCCGGGCAGTGAGGAATACCTCGATAGCGAGAAATATCAGTACAGACCTCGCGATTGGGCCGAGGCCGAGCGCGAGGGCCGTAGCCTCGCCCCGCTGATCACGCAACTCAATTTGTTGCGAAGAGCTCACCCGGCGCTCCAGGAACTGCGTAACCTACGGTTCCACAGCGTCGACCATCCGGACCTGGTCTGCTTCTCCAAGCGACTGCCCGGTGCCTACGACACGGCCACACGACGGCACGGCCTGGGCGACGTGGTGCTGACGGTTGTGAATCTCGACCCGTACCACACCCACGAGGCCACGGTGTCGCTGGACATGCCGGCCCTCGGTCTCGGCTGGAACGACGAGTTCGTCGCCGACGACGAACTGTCGGGCGAGTCGTACCACTGGCGGCAGAACAACTACGTGCGTCTCGACCCTCATGTCCGACCAGCACACATCTTCACTCTGCGCGCCCCGGCGAACCAGCGGTGAGCAGGCCGGAGCACGCGATACCGGTTGAAGAAGCGGGGAGTCCACTGGTGAGTCAGCCATCCGAGCCGATCCCGAACACCTTCGACGAGGAGAAGCCTCGAGACCCGTACTGGTTCAAGCGCGCGGTCTTCTACGAGGTGCTCATCCGGGGCTTCGCCGACTCCAACGGCGACGGCACCGGAGACATCCGCGGCCTGATCGAGAAACTGGACTACCTCCAGTGGCTCGGCGTCGACTGCCTGTGGCTGCTGCCGCTGTACGAGTCGCCGCTGCGCGACGGCGGATACGACATCGCGGACTTCATGAAGATCCTGCCGGAGTTCGGCGACCTCGGTGACTTCGTGAAGCTGGTGGACGAGGCCCACAAGCGCGGCATGCGGGTCATCGCCGACCTGGTGATGAACCACACCAGCGACCAGCACCCCTGGTTCCAGGCGTCCCGCCACGACCCCAACGGCCCGTTCGGCGACTTCTACGTCTGGAGCGACACCGACGAGCGCTACCAGGACGCCCGGATCATCTTCATCGACACCGAGGCGTCCAACTGGACCTACGACCCGGTGCGCGGCCAGTACTACTGGCACCGCTTCTTCTCCCACCAGCCCGACCTGAACTACGAGAACCCCGACGTCCAGGAGGCCATGCTGGAGGTGCTGCGGTTCTGGCTGGACCTCGGCATCGACGGGTTCCGGATGGACGCGATCCCCTACCTGTTCGAGCAGGAGGGCACCAACTGCGAGAACCTGCCGAGGACGCACGCCTACCTCAAGCGGATCCGCGCCGAGGTGGACCGCCTCTACCCCGACCGGGTGCTGCTGGCCGAGGCCAACCAGTGGCCGGCCGACGTGGTGGAGTACTTCGGCGACCCGGCCACCGGCGGCGACGAGTGCCACATGGCGTTCCACTTCCCGCTGATGCCGCGCATCTTCATGGCCGTGCGGCGGGAGTCGCGCTACCCCATCTCGGAGATCCTGGCCCAGACGCCGAAGATCCCCGAGCACTGCCAGTGGGGCATCTTCCTGCGCAACCACGACGAGCTGACGCTGGAGATGGTCGCCGACGACGAGCGCGACTACATGTACTCCGAGTACGCCAAGGACCCCCGGATGCGGGCCAACGTCGGCATCCGGCGGCGCCTGGCGCCGCTGCTGGAGAACGACCGCAACCAGATCGAGCTGTTCACCGCGCTGCTGCTGTCGCTGCCCGGCTCTCCCGTCCTGTACTACGGCGACGAGATCGGCATGGGCGACAACATCTGGCTCGGCGACCGCGACGGCGTCCGCACCCCGATGCAGTGGAGCCCCGACCGCAACGCCGGGTTCTCCAACTGCGACCCGGGCCGGCTGTACCTCCCGGTCATCATGGACCCGATCTACGGCTTCCAGGCGATCAACGTCGAGGCGCAGCAGAAGAGCGCCGGTTCGCTGCTGCACTGGACCAAACGCATGATCGACATCCGCAAGCGGCACCCGGTGTTCGGTCTCGGCGACTACACCGAGCTGAACTCCTCCAACCCCAGCGTCCTGGCCTACGTCCGGGAGCTGGGCGACGACCGGATGCTGTGCGTCAACAACCTCTCGCGGTTCCCGCAGCCGGTGGAGCTCGATCTGCGCCGGTTCGAGGGGTCGGTGCCCGTGGAGACGATGGGCGGAGTTCCATTCCCCCCGATCGGCGAACTTCCGTATCTTTTGACGCTTCCTGGGCATGGGTTCTACTGGTTCACCCTGCCGCCCGCACCCCAGGAGGCGTAAGGCCGTGTTGACGGAGCTCCTTGCCGGATGGATAGCGCATCAGCGATGGTTCGCCGGTAAGGGGCGGCCGATAGACGAGCTCGACGTCGAGTCCGACGTCGAGCTCGCCCCCCGCCTCCGTCACCTCGTCCTCCGCGTCCGCCAGGGCGACGACCTCGACCGCTACCAGCTCCTGCTCGGCACCGGCGGCGACACCTCCGGCCGGTTCAGCCACGCCCGGATCGGCGAGGAGTACTACGACGCCGCCCACGACGCCGACCTCACCTGCGTCCTGCTGGACGGGATGGCCGAGGACCGCGACACCGGCCCGCTGCGCATGCGCCACATGCCGGGCGCCGACATCGACACCTCGCTGCGCAGCCTGGTGCTGGGCGCCGAGCAGTCCAACACCTCCCTGGTGTACGGCGAGACCTACATCTGCAAGCTGTTCCGCCGGCTGATCCCCGGCGTCAACCCCGAGCTGGAGATCGTCCGCGCCCTGGCCGCCCGCGACGCCCGGCACATCGCGCGGCCGTACGGCTGGATCGAGACCGACCTGGACGGCGTGCCGACCACGCTGGCGATCACGCAGGAGTTCCTGTCGACCGCCAACGACGGCTGGGCCCTGGCGCTGGCCAGCGTCCGCGACCTCTACGCCAGCCTCACCCCCTCCGCCTCGGAGGCGGGCGGCGACTTCAGCTCCGAGTCCTACCGCCTCGGCGTGGCCACCGCCGAGGTCCACAGCGAGCTGGCCGCGACCTTCCCGACCTCGGTGATGGAGGCCCACGAGGTCAAGCAGCTCATCGAGGACCAGCGCCGCCGCCTGACCCAGATGGTCGAGGAGGTGCCCGAGCTGGGCCGCCACGCCCACGTGGTCCAGGAGGCCTACCAGCGGGTCGCCGACACCGCCTACGAGATCCCGGTCCAGCGGGTCCACGGCGACTACCACCTGGGTCAGGTGATGCGCACCACGACCGACTGGATCGTCCTCGACTTCGAAGGCGAGCCCGGCCAGCCCCTGGAGGAGCGCCGGGCCCTGTCCTCGCCGCTGCGGGACGTGGCGGGCATGCTGCGCTCGTTCGACTACGCCGCCCGCCACCTGCTGGCCGGGCACCCGCGGGCAGAGGAGCTCTACCCGCGGGCCGTGGAGTGGGCCGAGCTGAACCGCTCGTCGTTCCTCGCCGGATACTCCGCGGGCGGCGGGCGCCTCCAGGCCCAGGACGCGGTCCTGCTGCGGGCGCTGGAGATGATGAAGGCGGTCTACGAGGTCGGTTACGAGGCCCGCAACCGCCCCACCTGGCTGCCCATCCCCATGGCCGCCTTCCAGGCCGAACGGTAGCGAAACCGCCTCGGCCCGGTACGGCGGTCCGCTCCGGTCAGGCGTGGGCGCGGAGCGCCGCGGCGAACCACTCGAACGCCGGGACCCTGGGCGGGACCGGCGGACGGTCGTTGAGGACGCCCATCAGCTCCCAGTACCGCTCCACCCGCCGGTCGCTGAACAGCTCCACCGTCTCGGCCATCCGGACCCGCTCCGCCGCGGGCACGTCCGCGCCGACGATCCGCTCCAGGACGGCCAGGCCCTCGGCCGAGGCGGGGTCCACCCCCGCCTCCACGGCGGCGCCCGCGTGCTCCGTCACCAGCGCGAAGTCGTAGGACGGGGGCTGGTCGGCCGCCGCGCCCGCCGTGGCCATCTCGCGGACGCGGCGCTGGAACGACTCGTCACCGACGAGTTCGGCGAGCTCCACCCAGGCGTCCACCTGCTCGTCGGTCGGGTCGTCCGGCAGCTCCGCCGGCAACTGCCGCATCCCCTGCGCGATGCCCGCCCCCGGCGCGTCGGCGGGGATGCCGTCGAAGGCGCGGTCGACGAATTCGTCGATGACCCGCTGCCGTTCCCCGGCCGACAACCGTGCCATGTCATGCATGAGTCTCATCTCCTCGATCGTGCTTCCTCTGCGTGCGACCGACCGCAGCACCGCGCGCCGCAGGCGCAGGATCCGGATCTCCGCGTCCAGCGCCTCCGCGTGCGCCCTGGCGATGTCGGCGACGCCGCCCTGCCGGGCCAGCACCGACCGGACCGTCTCCAGGTCCAGCCCCAGCTCGCGGAGCGTCCGCACCAGGTCCAGCCGGGCCACCGCCTCGACGCCGTAGAGCCGGTATCCCCCGGCCGAGCGGCCGGTCGGCGGCACGACGCCGATGTCGGACCAGAATCGGATGGTGCGCACCGGCAAACCGGTACGGCGGGCGAGCTGTCCGATGGTGAACAGCTCCTCGTGGTCGTTCACGGGATCAGCCTGAACCTTCCACCGACTGGAGACTCAAAGGGTTTTCGTCCGGACATTCCACCACCGAAGACCCGACGGTGGCAGCGGCACGGCCGCGCACGGGCACCGGACCGCGCGCATCCGGGCGACGGCCTGGCGCGTTCATCGACGCGGCCCCCCGGTCCAGCCCTTGATCTCTCCGCCGTGATGGGTCAGCCTTCACCTGGTGTGTCCGCCGGACGTCTGAAAGGTTCCTCGATGAGCGACCAGCTGACCGACCGTTCCTCGGCCGAAGACTGGGAGGCGCAGGCGCGCAACTGGATCGCCTGGGCACGCGAGCCCGGTTTCGACTCCTACTGGCGCTACCGTTCCGCGTTCTTCGAACTGGTGCCCGCCCCGGGCCGCGCCACCCTCGACCTCGGCTGCGGCGAGGGCCGGGTGACCAGGGAGCTGGCCGAACGGGGACACCGGGTGACCGGGGTGGACGTGTCGCCGACGCTCGTGGCGGCGGCGCACCGGGCCGGCGGCGGCGGGCGCTACCTCGTGGCGGACGCCGCCGCGCTGCCGTTCGACGACGGCGAGTTCGACCTCGTCATCGCCTACAACTCGCTGATGGACGTCGACGACCTTCCCGGGTCGGTCCGCGAGGCGGGCCGGGTGCTGGCCCCCGGCGGGAGGCTGGTGCTGTCGATCACCCATCCGGTCACCAACCCCGGAGTCGTGCTCGACGGCGGGGCGGCGGCGGCGTTCGCGCCCGGCGTCTCCTACTTCGAACGTCACCGGTTCCGGAGCGTCGAGGAGCGCGGCGGCCTGCGGATGGAGTTCAGCGGGTGGGGCCACCCGCTGAGCGCCTACACCGGGGCCCTGGAGGAGGCGGGCCTGCTCGTCGAAGCCCTGCGCGAGCCGGTCACCGTCCGCGCCGACGGCTCCCGGGCGCGGGTCCCGTTCCATCTGTGGATCAGGGCGGTCCGTCCCGCCGACCCGGAGCGGCGCACTCCCTTCGTCCCCCGCCGGTCCCGCTCCTGGTAGGGGGTGACGGCTCTCCGGTGCCGCCGGCCGTGACGCGACCGGCGGGGCGGCGGGCCGCGGCGCGGGTCAGAGCGCCCCGGCGTCCCGGGCGGTGTGGACGCTCGGGTGGATCGGCCGGAAACCCAGCTCGCGCCGGATCTTCGCGGTGTCGACGATGCCCTCCCACGGGTCGTCCAGCGCGCGGCCGGCCATTCCCTCCGGCACCGGCTCGCCGTTGAGCCGGTGCAGCTCCAGCGCGGTGACGGGCGCGTCGTCGGCCACGTTGAACGTCTCGCCGTCCACACCGCGCGCCGAGAGCGCCAGCATCAGCGCCTGGGCGACGTCGGCGTGGTGGACCATGTGCAGGCGCCTGTGCGCGGCCCAGTCGCGCGCCCAGTGGAGTGACTCGGCGAGGTGCGGGTCGCCGTCGCCGTAGACGAAGGACAGACGGAGGACGCGCAGCGGCAGCCCCTCCGCCCGGTGCATCTCGCCGAGTATCTTCTCGGCCTCGGCCTTGCTGCGCGGGTAGGCCCCCGCGGGGGTGTGGATCTCGTCGGTCTCGGCGGCGGGCCGGCCGCGGCCCGCGCCGCGGGCGGGGCCCGCTCCGTGGATGAAGTCCGCGCCGTAGACGAGGTTGGTGCTGGTGTAGACGAACCGGCCGGCACCGGCCCGGAGCGCGGCGGCGGCCAGCTCGACCGTGGCGGTGTGGTTGACCGCGACGGCCTCCTCGTCGGAGACGCCGCGGAAGGCCGCGCCGAGGTGGACGACCGCCTCGGCGCCCTTGAGCGCGTCGTCCAGGGCGCCGGTGTCGCGCAAGTCGCCGACGACCACCTCGGCGCCGAGCCTGGCGAGCGGCTCGGCCCGTACGGCGTCGCGGACCAGCACGCGGACGGCTCCGGTCCGCTGGAGCAGCCGGGGGACGAACCTGCTGCCGACCCGGCCGGTCGCTCCGGTGACGAGAACGGTCATGGGGTGCTCCTCACTGTGGGTGTGGGCTGTGCTCCGCCGGTGTTCCGGCGCGCCGCCGGGATCGTCCCCGGTCGTCGGCGTCCCCGGTCGTTCCCGCCGCGCCAGGGCGCTTCGCGGGAGCACGGCTCGAAGCTCTGCTGCTCCGAACGATAACAGATACTTTGATATATCCAACATTATGATTGATCCAATATTTGGACAGATGCGACGGACGTACCATGGTCGCCATGGAACGACGGGACCCTGAGCAGGACGAACGGCTCAGGTCGGAGATCTGGGAAGCCCTGTACGACTTCTTCATGGCCGAGCACGAGCGCAACCTGGAGGCCGTCGCCGAACTGGGCGTCAGCCCGGGAGACCTCAAGGCCCTCATGCGACTGGCCCCGGGCCGCGGCGAGCCGATGCGCGCGCTCGCCGACATGTGGCGGTGCGACGCCTCGACCGTGACCTGGATCGTCGACCGGCTGCAGAAACAGGGCTACGTCGAACGCCGGCCCCACCCGACCGACCGGCGCGTCAAGGTCGTGGCACTGAGCGCCGAGGGCGAGGAACTGCGGGAACGGATGCTCCGGCGTCTCTACCGGCCGCCCGCCGTACTGTCGGAGCTCTCCCCCGGCGAGCTGGCGGCGCTGCACCGGGTGGCGGCCCGCCTGGCGCCGCCCGCGGACCAATAAAGCACATAAGCGAAAAATCACCGCGATCTCGACTGATATCCGAAAACAGCTTCCTCTTTCACGAACATTCGTCACACTCTGGTTGTCATCGCATACGGAGTGCTTCCCTTCCCCCGCCCGGCTTCCGCCGCGGCCGGGAGCGGCGGGCCGCCCGCACGGTGACCACCGAGTCGTTCTTCGCCGCGCAGGCGGCACGAAGGAGGAGACATGTCCCCCCAGACAGGCACCGCGCCGGGCCGTACCCGCCGAACACCCCTGGTGGCAGGCGTCCTGCTGGCCCTGCTGGCGGCCACCGTCCTGACCGGCCCGCGGACCGCGGCGGCCGCCGTCGCCGCCACGACCACCATCGGGGAACCGGGACACATCACGCTCACCGCCCCGAAGACGGTTGACGCCGGCGCCGAGGCCCTGCTGGACGTCAACTACGCCAACACCTCCGGCCGCCCGGTCGTCTCGGCCACGGTGACCGTCACCTTCGCCCCCGGGGCCGACGGCAGCCTCAGCGCGGACAGGTTCTCCTGGTGGTCGCCCGACCCCGAACACCACACCGACACGGTCGTCGGCGACGCCGCGAACCGCACGATCACCGTCACCCTGCGCGACCTCGCGCCCGGTGCCGCGAACCGCACCGTGGTCTACGTCCCGTTCAAGAGCACGGCATCCGGACAGGCGCCCCTGAGCGCCGCCCTCGTCGAGACCTTCCCGGAGGGGCCCGCCGCCACCGACCTCGGCGGCCTGACGATCGACGCCGTCTCCGCCACGAACCTCGCCGTCTCGCTGGACGCCTCCCCCAAGGGCCTGGGCGTCTCCCACGCCACCTTCACCGCGACCGTCACCAACCGGGGATCCGCCGCCACGACCTCGGCGCGGCTGCGCCTCACCTACCCCTCGGCGTTCACCGGGCCGAGCGCCCCGGGTTGCGCCGTGGACGGCGCGGCGCGCACCGTCACCTGCGACCTCGGCGTCATCCCCGCGGGCGGCTCGGTGACCAGGTCCCTGGGCCTCTACACCCGGCTCCTCGTCATCAGCGGCCGCCTCACCGTCACCGCCTCCCGCCTCGACAGCGCCCCCGCCGACCCCCAGCCGTCCGACGACACGGCGTCGGCCACCTGCACCGCCCTCACCGGCCTCCTCGTCCGCTGCTGACCCCGCCCGGCCCCTCACCCCTGCGGCGCGCCCACGGACATCCGGTGGGCGCGCCGCACCGGTCCCCGGCCACATGGGGAAACATGGCCGTCACATTACGTAACCGATCGTGAAGATCATGATTGGCTGGCCGCCATGATGTTGACCAAAGGTCTTGCCGCGATCGGAGTGGCGGTCGCGGTCGCCGGGGCACCGGCGTGGACGGGCGCGCAGGCCGCCGACGACGGGCAGGACACGATCGCGCGGGTCGAGGCGTACCTCGACAGCGTCCGCCACGAACCCGGCCGGCTCGGGGAGTTCGTCGCCGACCTGCCCAAGGGCGCCGACCTGCACACCCATCTGTCCGGCGCCGTGCCCACCGGGTATCTGCTCAGCTCAGCCATGCGCGACGGCCTGTGCTTCGACACCGCCTCCCTCACCGCGTCGGCGCCGCCGTGCGGCGACGGGCAGCGACCGGTGCGCGACGCGGCCACCGACCCGCGCCTCGCCGACGACATCGTGCGGGCCTGGTCCATGCGGGGCTTCACCCCCGGCAAGGAGTCGGGCCACGACCACTTCTTCTCGGCGTTCGGCAGGTTCGGGGCGGCGACCTCCCACAAGGGGGAGATGCTGGCGGTCCTCGCCTCCCGGGCCGCCGCCCAGCGGGAGTTCACGCTGGAGGTCATGCTGTCCCGCCAGTCGGGGGCCGTCCAGGAGCTCGTCAAGAAGGTCGGCGGCGACGCCTCCGACCTGGCGGGACTGCGCGACCGGCTGCTCGCCGACGGCGCGATGGCGGGCATCGTCAAGGCCGCCCGCGCCGACGCCGACACCGACATCGCCCAGATGCGCAAGGAACTGCGCTGCGACGGCGAAGACGCCGACCCCGGCTGCACGCTGCCACTGCGTTTCCTCCTCCAGGTCACCCGCACCGCCCCGCCCGAGGTGGTCTTCGCCCAGATGCTGCTGGGCTTCGAGCTGGCCAAGGCCGACGAGCGCTACGTCGGCGTCAACCTCGTCGCCCCCGAGGACGACCCGGTCGCACTGCGCGACTACCGGCTGCACATGCGCATGCTCGACCACCTGCGCGGCCTCTATCCGGAGGCGCACATCAGCCTGCACGCCGGCGAGCTGACCCCCGGCCTGGCGCCGGACGCGGATCTGAAGTTCCACATCCGCGAGGCCGTGAAGACCGGCCACGCCGAACGCGTCGGGCACGGCGCCGGCATCCGCGGCGAGGACGACCCGGCCGGGCTCATGGCCGACATGGCCCGCGGGCACGTCCTCGTCGAGATCGCCCTCACCAGCAACTGCCAGATCCTCCAGGTCTGCGGGGACGGCCATCCGTTCACGGAGTACCGCCGGGCGGGCGTGCCCGTCGCCCTCGTCACCGACGACGCCGGCATCGAGCACACCGACCTGGCCGGCGAGTACATCCGGGCGATCACCCAGTACGGCCTGCGCTACGCCGATCTGAAGACCCTGGCCCGCACCGCCCTCGACCACAGCTTCCTGCAGGGCGGCAGCCTCTGGCGGGCGCCGGACGACCACACCCCGGTGCCGGAGTGCGCGGGCTCCCCGCTCGGCGGCGACCCGGCCCCGTCCTGCCTGGCCGTACTGAAGAAGAGCCCCAAGGCCGCGGCCGAGTGGCGGCAGGAGGCCGCCTTCACCGCCTTCGAGGACCGCTACGACGGCTGACCCGCCATCGCCGGCGGACCGCCGTCGGCGACAGCGGGACCCCTCGCGACGAGTCCGACCCGACCGACGGCGACGACGTCCTCCGAGTCCCCACCCGGGCCGTCCGCCGGGCATCCACGCGATGCCCGGCGGACGGCCCTTTCCGCGTGCGGGCTGTTGGGAAGGCTCAGAGCGGGAGCCGCACGCGGCCGTAGCCGCTCCCGCCGGGATCGATGCGGGCGCGATGCATTTGCCGGCCGACGCCTACGAGAGCCTCCCCACGCAGGTCTGCGGCCGAACCGTGCCTGACCGACGACGCCCCCACCGCGTGAAGCTCCGGCCCACAGACGCCTTCAGGCCGGGGATCGGACACGAGTAACAAGAAAAGCGCCCCCTTGCTGCAAACTTAATGCCAGGGTTAAGCTACGAGCGGGGCTGGATGGCAGGTGGTGTTGATTACCGAGGTCGCCGACTGGTACGACCGGTTGTGCCAGGACGACTGGGATAGCGCTGAGCAGGTCGAAAACGCCATAGACATGCTGGCGCGGGTCGGGCCGACGCTGGGCCGGCCGCTGGTGGACCGCATCAAGGGAGCTGATAACCATCACCTGAAAGAGCTGCGGCCTGGTTCCACGGGCAGAAGCGAGATTCGCATTCTGTTCGCCTTTGATCCCACCCGCCGAGCGGTGCTGCTGGTCGCCGGCGACAAGACGGGCAACTGGGATCGTTGGTATGAGGAAAATGTGCCGCTGGCGGAGAAACGGTACGCCGAGCACATAGCGGAATTGGCGACCAGGGAGTACGAATGAGCACGGTCAACTGGAATGAGGTGAAGCGGCAGGCACGGGAGCGGCGTCAGGCCGCCGGGCTACCCGTGCAGTCGGAGGCCGAGAAATCCGCCGCGATGGACCGGCTTGCCGCGGAGGTCAGGGCGTACAAGCTCGCGGAGATCAGACGTGAGCAGGATCTGACGCAGCGCGATGTGGCGAACACGATGGGGGTCTCCGGCCCACGGGTCTCAGCCATCGAGCACGGCGAGGTGGACCGCGTGGAAGTGGCGACCCTGCGATCATACGTCGAGGCCCTCGGCGGGCGGCTCCGCGTGGTGGCGGACTTCGGCGACGCCGAGTACATCGTCGCGTAGCCGGAGCGGGAGGCTCCCAGCGCCGAATGCCGGGACTCGGCCGGAAGGGACGCTCGATCAGCGAGGGACGTCTCCCCTGAATGCGGCCGGCGCGTATCTCGGTGGATATCCCGGCGTCGGCGCGGCAGGATCCTCCTTGTCACCGGGGAACGAGCCTCGGGGACGGCCGTCCGGCCACCGCACCGGCACGACACGGCGTCCGGCCACCGCACCGCACGACCCCGGCGAGGACCGCGGAGCCTCACCCGGGCCCCCGAGGAGACCCCCATGGAAGCGATCCTGCGCGCCGCGAGCGAGGCGGCGGGCGTCGAGCTGTCCGAGCCCGTCGATCTGGGCGGCAACCCCCGCAGCACCGTGCTGCGCTGCCGTACCGCCGACGGAGACAGCGTGGTCGTCAAGGCGTACGCCGCCGAGCCCGACGCGCTGCGCGGCTTCGTCGCGGAGGCCGCCGCGCTCTCACTGGGCCTGGCCGGTCCCGAGCTGCTGGGCGTGGACCCCGCCGTCCCGCTGGTGGTGATGGCCGACCTCGGGACCGCGCCGACCCTGGCCGACGTGCTCCTCGGGGACGACCCGGAAGCCGCCGTGGACGGGCTGCTGGCCTGGGCGGGCGGGCTCGGCCGGCTGGCCGCCGCGTCGATGCCCCGGCGGGCCGACTTCGCGGAGCTGCGAGGCCGGTACGGCGGGGCCCTGGCGGACCAGGGCCGGCACGCCGGGCTTCCGGCGGACCAGCCCCGGCACGGCACGCTCCCGGTGGAGGACGAGTCGTGGATCCCGGAACTCGCCCCCCGGTTGTTCGGGCTGCTCGACGAGGTCGGCGTCGCCGCGCCGCCGGGGCTGGCGGAGGACCTGGCGCTGGTCGGAACGGTGGGCCGGGACGACTACCCGGCCTTCACCCCGGGCGACACCTGTCCCGACAACAACCTGCTCTCCCCGGGCGGCCTGCGGCTGATCGACTTCGAGTCGGCGGCCTACGAGTCGGTCTTCCTGACCGCCGCGTACTGCCGGATGCCCTTCTCCTCCTGCTGGTGCGTCTTCACCCTGCCGGACGACATGGCCGAGAGGATCGAGGATGTGTACCGGGCGGAGGTCGTCACGGTCTACCCGGCGCTGGCCGACGACGCGGTGTGGGACGCCGGGGTCCGCCGGGCCGTCGCCGCCTGGACGACGCACATGACGGTGTTCCTGCTGCCCCGGGTGGTGGAGGAGGACAGGTTCATGCACCGGACGCGGCGGCCGGTGTCGACGATGCGGCAGGTGCTCCGGCACCGCTGGGAAATGGCGAGCGCGCTGACGGAGCTCCCGGCGTTCGCCGAGACGATGCGCCTGCTGCTGCGCGAGGTGGCCGGCTCGTGGAAGGTGACCCCGCTGCCGGGCTACCCGGCGTTCGGCGGCTGAGCGAGCCCTTCCTCCGGGCCGACCTCGTCCGCGCCGACCTCGAAGTCCCAGCCGATGATGCCCCGGTTGAACCAGTGCTCGTCGGCGCTGTTGCCGGCCGCGGAGTACAGCACGTCCGGCACCGGACCGGTACGGCCCGGCCAGATCATCGACTCGGCGACGGCTCCGCACGCCGAACAGAGCTTCGACGAGGGAAACCAGCGGTCGATCCCAGCGAAGTGCCGCCCATATCGGGCGGCCTTGTACTCCAGCATCCCGATGAACCGTGACCAGCCCGCGTCGTGGACGCTCATGGCCAGTCTCGTGCGCGCCAGGCCCTTCACCGACAGGTTCTCCACGTACGCCGCTTGGTTGTCGCGAATGATCTGCGTGGAGAGCTTGTGGGCGAAGTCCCGGCGCGTGTCGGCCACCTTCGTGTGTGCCCGCGCGACCTTGGCGGCGGCCTTGTTCCGGTTCGCCGACCCCTTCGCCGTGCGGCTCCCCGGGTGGGGGGTCATCCCGGTATGAAGCGTGAAATTGGCAAGAATCTTCATCAGAAGGCGGATTTTCGTCAAGAACAAAAATCTGCCCACTCGGCGGTCGCGCCGCCGCGCGTGAGCCTTCGCATGAGAGCGGAGGTCACTGTCCACGGCCACGGATGACGATGCGGCCAGGCGGGCGGCGGTGCGGCGCCGTACATACAAGGACGGGTGAGGCGGACCGGGCGGCGGCGCGGCGCCGTACGGGACGGGTGAGATCAGTCGCCGGTGGCGCCGTTGACCGCGTAGTTGGGCGCGACGTCGCCGGGCGTCGTCACCTTCTCCTCCGGAGGGGACACGATGCGGGCCTGGGTGCCCCAGTCGGTCAGGCGGGTGTCGCTGACGTGGACGACGTCACCGGTGACGCCCTTGTACCGGGGCTCGGTCCAGGAACTCCACGCGCGGCGCACGAGCTGGTCCTGCCCGAGCCAGAGCCGCCACGAGAGCTTGGCCTTCAGGCGCGCGGCGTCGAGCGGCGCGCCTGACGCGAGGCGCAGGCCGGGGACCGCCTTGCGCAGCCCGGCAAAGGTGATCTTCCCCTGGTAGAGAGTGGTGCGGATGCCGTCGTGGGTTCCGCCGGAGCGCTTGGACGCGGTGGTGGCGAGCAGGGCCTTGATCACGGCCGGGTCGTCGAGCGCGAGGCTGCCGGACGTGAGGTCGGGACGGGCCGCGTCCTCGGAGACGACCCAGTCCTTGCCCGCGGGCAGGGTCGGGAAGAGCGCCCCGGTGCCGTAGGCGCGGTCGGCGAAGGAGATCCACCGCGTGGTGCCGTCCGTCGAGTCGGTGGCGACGATCCTCCCGCCGCCGAACTGGGCGACGCCCTCGGTCCGCGAGACGGTCCGGTGGCCGCGCTGCGACCCGGAGACGACCGTGTCGGTGATGGTCTCGGCGAACTCCACGCCGCGGCTGCCGCCGAGCTGACGCTTGAGCGCGTCGGCCGCATCGGAGGCGATGGAAACGGTGGCGGTGGAAGCGGCGGCTGCGGAAGCGGCGGCTGCGGAAGCGGTGGCTGCGGATCCGGTGGCGGCCTGGGCGTTCGCGACGCCACCGAGCCCGATGGCAACCGGGGCCGTCAGCGCGGCGGCCAGCACGGCGAGCCGCCGTCCCCTCGAAGTGGCCTTCATCGAAAGCGCCCTTTCCTGTCGTCACATGCCGTCGTCCGGCGGAAACCGGCGTTTGATCTTCGCAATTGAAGATCACAATGCGGTCACGACAGGTTTAACCTTTCCATCACGTGACATCCCGGCGAAGCCCCGTCGCACCCCTCGGCTTCGAACGGACCCGGGCCATCACTCCGGAACGCTTGAGTCGCTCCCGGCCGACCGCATGACCGCGTGGCTGAAGGGGGCTCGGATACAGAAGCACGGTCATGAAACCGCGCCTGTACGAGCCTGCGACACGGAGAAGGCGCGGAGTCCTCGGGCCTCTCCGGGATGGTCCCGCCGTCCGAGCCCCGGGGGTCACCCGGTTCAGGTCCGGCGGGCGATGGTGACGATCACTTGGCTGGCGTCGGTGACGGGACCGCGGAACCAGTCGCCGTACTGCCCCTCGACGGCGAAGCCCGCCTCGGCCAGGAAGGCGTTCAGCGCGGGCACGTCCAGGAAGCGCAGGCTCGTCCGGTCGACGCGCAGGACGGCGCCGTCCGGCTCGGCGGTCGTCTCGGTGAACGTCACGACGTCACCGATGACCAACTCGACCTCGTGCCACACGCGCAGGACGCGGCCGGAGGCGTCCACGACATCGGCGGCGTTGCCGTCATCGGGGTTGCCGGGGGTCCAGGTCTCCCACGCCCGCGCCTGCGGGTGGCGCGTCTCGAACGCGAACCGGCCGCCGTCACGCAGCGCCGTACGGATCGCGACCAGCGACGCGCGCAGCTCGTCGTCGCCCACGAGGCACTGGAACGCGTTGCTCACCATCGTCGCGAGGTCGAACTCCCGGTCCCAGGAGACGTCGGCGGCGGTGCCCTCGTGCCACTCGATGTCGGTCCGGCGACGGGCCCGCTCCAGCGCGGCCCGGTCCGGGTCGATCCCGGCGAGCCGCCCGGAATGGCCGCACTCCCGGGCGTGGTGCAGCATCGAGCCCGTGCCGCAGCCGACGTCCAGTACGGCGTCGGCGGCCATCACGAGGTCGTGGTGGAAGGCGTCGGAGGGATACCGGGCGACGTCCCAGGGATACATCAGGTCGTACAGGGCGGCGGCGTCAGCGTCGGAGAACATCCGGGAAGTATTCACCGGCCACGGCCCGCCGCCAACCGGTTATCCGCCCGCAGGGCCCGCCACCGATCCTCCGCGACCCGCTCCCCCGTGGCCCGTTCCTCCGGTGTTCGCCAGGACGGGAGACGTAACGCGTCCGGTCATGGTCGCCGGGCGGAAAGCGGCGGACCATGCGGAAGAGAGCGGTGGATGAAAGAGGCCGGGGGCGAAGGAGGCCGGGGGCGAAGGAGAGCGGGGGCGTAAGAGAGCGGGGGCGAAAGCCGCCGAACGTGCGAAACAAGCAATACCGATCAACAGGACAATGCGCCGTCCGGCCCGACCGAAAGCGCCGAATCGATTACCCTCCGCAGTTACAGGTCAACAATCTGCAAAGAAGGCACTCATGGGACGACGACGGACCACCGTGGCGATCGCCGCCGCGGGGGTGGTGTCCGCCGCGGTGGCGGCGGTGCTGTTCCTGCCCGGCGAGCAGGGGTCGCAGGCCGCGCGGACGGCGGTGCGGCCACCCGCCCCCGGAGACCCGCTGACCAGCCAGGAGGTCGCGCTGGCGAGCGCGGTGGCGTCGGCCGGCTCGCGGGCGCACATGGCCGCCGGCCGGGTCGATCTGCTCTACGTCGAACGCGACGACGACAAGGACGCCGAGGAGCGACGACAGGCCGACGCCTACCTGTACGACTACGGCTCCGACCGGCTCATCGTGCGGAAGGTGGACCTCGGCCTGCGGAAGGTCGTGGAGGAGACGGTGAAGGAGGGTGTGCAGCCGCCTCCCTCCAAGGTCGAGGAGTCACGGGCCGTCGGTCTGCTGCTGGCCGACCCCCGGTACGGCCCGGCCGTACGGCAGTCCTTCACCCGGGCGGGCGGCCGTGAGCTGCGGTCGCCGTCCGACCTGGGGGTGCGGGGGCTGATCTTCACCCCGGCTCAGGAGGAGGCCGGCGGGGCCGCGCAGTGCGGGACGCATCGGTGCGTGCGGCTGTTCGTCCGGCTTCCCGACGGCACCTGGCTGGACACCAGCCGGATCGTCGTCGACCTGTCCGCCAAGAAGATCTACACCCTGGAATGGTGACCGTGCCCCTCCCCCCGGCCCTCCCCCGTGTCCTCACCCGCTCGGCACCCCGGCTTCTCGCCCGCGCGGCGGCCCGGTTTCCCACCCGCGCGGCGGCCCGGTCACCACTCCGGTGGAAGCCGCGGGTTCCGTCCCGGCGGACGTTCCGGTTCGGCGTGCTCGGGGCGCTCCTGCTCCCCCTCGCGCTGCTTCCCGGCACCGGATGGCGGACCGGCGCGCAGGCGGCGGCCGCCCCGCAGGCGCCGGCCGCGCCGTGCGGCACGCCGTACCGGATCGACCAGGCCATGCCGAACGGCGCGCGCTGGCAGATGTGCTGGGAGATGCGCAACGTCGAGGGGCTGACGCTGACCAAGGTCGTCTACACCCCCCGGGGCAACCGGGCGGTCAGCGTGCTGCGCACCGCCGCGCTGGCCCAGATCCACGTGCCCTACGACAGCGGCACCCCGCGCTACCACGACATCGGCGCCCTCGGCGCCACCGCCATCCCGTTGCAGGCCGTCGACTGCCCCGGCGGCGCGCGGCGCGGGCAGTTCGTCTGCGTGACGACCCGGCCGCGTGGCCACGCCTACCTGAAGGGCGGCGACGGCGAGCCGGCCAGGACGGCCCAGGGGCGCGAGCTGGTGGTGTTCGCCGCCTTCCAGGTCGGCTGGTACACCTACCTCGTCGAGTGGGGCTTCTCCGACGACGGCGCGATCACCCCGCGGGTGGGCGCGACCGGCGCGCTGTCGGGGTTCACCACCACCCCCGAGCACGGCTGGCCCATCGGGGTGGGCCGCGCGACGTTCGAGGAGAGCCACAGCCACAACATCTTCTGGCGCCTCGACTTCGACATCCAGGGCAAGCAGGACGACGTCGTCGAGCAGTACGACTTCTCGGGGTCCGGAACGGCCAAGCGGAAGATCTCCCACACCACGTTCACCCGGGAGGGCAAGGCCGTCAACAGCCCGATGCGCTGGTGGCGCGTGGTCGATCCCCGGGTCCGCAACGCCGACGGCCATCCCGTCTCCTGGGAGATCAACAACTCCGAGAGCTCCCAGTACCGCGGCCCGGCGAACGAGAAGTTCACCCAGGCCGACCTCTACGTGACCCAGTACCGCGCCTGCGAGCGGCTGGCGACCACCAACCCCTCGCCCGGCTGCGCCACGTCCGTGGACCGCTACGTCAACGGGGAGCGGATCACCGACCCGGTGGTCTGGGTCAACGTCGACTTCCACCACGTCGCCCGTGACGAGGACGGCGACACCATGCCGACCCACTGGCAGGGGTTCCGCATCACACCCCGCGACGTGACGGCCAAGAACCCCTACTGAGCCGGATCTCCGCCGTCCCGTGGACTTTCCGGTGAACCGGGCGGCTCCCACCGAGACGGCGGGAGCCGCCTCGGTGCGTCAGCCGGCGGTGCGGCCGTGGCGGTCCCGGGCCTTGAGCCGGACGGTGGGCATCACGGGCGCCGGGAGCGGGTCCTCGTCGCAGCCGCCCACCGTGCCGAAGCGGCGGTCGCCCCGCATCCACTCGTCGCGGGCCCGGACGATCTCCTCGTGGGTGCGTCCCACGAAGTTCCACCACATCACCAGCGGCTCCTCGAACGGCTCGCCGCCGAGCAGGAACAGCCTGGTCTCCCCGGCGGCCTCGGCGGCCTCGATGGAGACCTCGGAGCGGCCCTGCCCGAGATACAGCAGCGAGCCGGGCGTAAGGGCCGTGCCGGCGACGGTCACGGCGCCGGACATGACCAGGACGGCGTTCTCGAACGCCGGGTCCAGCGGGAGCCGGTGCCGTCCGCCGGTGGGCAGCAGCACCTCCGCGCCGACCAGCGGGCTGTGCACCCGCGCGGGTGACCGTACACCGCCCAGTTCGCCCGCCACGACGGTGACGGTCGCGTCTCCGTCGCGCAGCGTCGGCAGGGCGGGGTGGTGCTCGAAGCGGGCCTCGCCGTGGCGGGCGTCCTCCGGCAGCGCGATCCACAGCTGGAGCCCGTGCATGACCGGCGGGTGGTCCGGCGGCGACTGCTCGGAGTGGGCGATGCCGTGACCCGCCGTCATCAGGTTGAGCTGTCCCGGCGTGATCGGCTGGGCGCTGCCGAGGCTGTCGCGGTGCATGATCTCGCCCTCGACCAGCCAGGTGACGGTCTGCAGGCCGGTGTGCGGGTGCGGCGCGATCTGCATGCCGGGCCGGCCGGCGACGTCGTCCGGGCCGAAGTGGTCGACGAAGCACCAGGCGCCCACCATGCGGCGCGGACGCTGCGGCAGCAGCCGCCGCACCGTGGTGTAGCGGCCCAGCGGCACGTCGTGCCCGGGGAGGAGGACGCTCTCCGGCTCGGGCACTTCGGCGACCGCGCAGCCGTACACCGCCTGTTCCGTGTCTCGACCGGGATCGCTCATCTCAGGCTCCAGTCCTTCCAGCTGTGGGAACCGGTGCCGGGGCGGGGATCCGCGCGTCGGCGCGGGGTCCTCCGTCCCGGCACCGGGAGGAGGTCACGGGCCGAACCTTACGGCGCGGCCGGCCGGTCCGGCTCATCGGCGGGGAGGCCGAAGCGGGCCCGCTGGTTCCCGGGCACGAGGTCCAGGTAGTCCGGGTGGCGCTCGATGTAGCGGCGGACGAAGGGGCAGAACGGCAGCACCGACAGCCCGGCGGCGCGGGTGGCGTCGAGGGCGCCGCGCACCAGGATCGAACCCAGGCCGCGCCCTTCGAAGCGCGGGTCCACCTCCGTGTGGGTGAAGGACCGCCTGTCCCCGGCCCGCCGGTATTCGGCGAACCCGGCGACCTCCCCGTCCACGACGACCTCGAAGCGGCTCGCCTCGGGGTCGTCGACGACGCGTGGCTCTGTCTGCTCCATGTTCACGACGTTCACGGCTCCCCTGCTCGGTGTTCGCTCATCATCTCGTTCGGCCGTTCAGGCCACTCAGGCGGCTCAGGCGGCTCAGGCGGCGAGGGCCGCGTGCATCTCCCACACCAGGATCTCGGCGGGCTCCACGGCCGTGACCCGCTGCCCGCCGGTCGCGGTGAAGCGGACGGCGTCGCCCTCGCCGAGGGTGCCGGCGCCCTCAAGGGTGACCGTGCCCCTGGGCACGAACAGGTGCAGGAACGGCGCCTCGGGGAGCTCGACGCTCCGGCCGGGCTCCAGGCGGGCGGCGTGCAGGGCGGCGTAGCGGTTCTTGATGCGGATGGCCGAGGCGCCGTCGTGCTGGGGCATGCCCGAGGCGACCGGAACCAGGCCGCCGGCCAGCAGCTCGCTCTCGATCTCCAGCTGCTCGTAGCCGGGGACGATTCCCGGCTCGTCGGGCACCACCCACATCTGCACGAAGTGGACCGGCTCGTCGTGGACGTCGCCGGAGAGCCGCCAGGAGTCGTTCTTCTCCGAGTGCAGGATGCCGGTGCCCGCGCTCATCCGCTGGGCCAGCCCCGGGTAGATGACGCCGTTGTGCCCCTCGGAGTCCTGGTGGACGAGGGAGCCGCGCAGCACCCAGGTGACGATCTCCATGTCGCGGTGCGGGTGAGTGTCGAACCCGGTGCCCGGGCGCACGATGTCGTCGTTGTTGACCAGCAGCACCCCGTGGTGGGTGTTGGCGTCGTCGTAGTGGCCGCCGAAGGAGAACGAGTGCTTGGAGTCCAGCCAGCTGATCTTGGTGGCGAACCGCTCGTCGGCGCGGCGGATGTCCACGGCCGGGGTGGGCAGGGTGGTGGTCATGGTTTCCCCTTTCCGGGACGGAGTGTGCTGCTGATCTCGGACGATTCGGTGGGGTACGGCGGGCGCCGCGCGGTTCTCCGGGGCACCCGTACGCCGGGCGGCACGGAGCGCACCGGTCCTCGACGGCCCGCCGGGGTGCGGCGGGCGGTGGGGGGGTGCTCCGGGGCGCCGGGTCGTCAGGCGTTCTTGATCGCGGAGACCTCGAACTCCAGGACGATCTTCTCGCCGACCAGCACGCCGCCGGTCTCCAGGGCGGCGTTCCAGGTGACGCCGTAGTCCTTGCGGTTGATCGTCACGGAGCCCTCGAAGCCGACGCGCAGGTTGCCGAACGGGTCGGCCGCCGTGCCCTCGTAGGTGAAGGGGATCGTCACCTGGTTGGTGACGCCCTTGATGGTGAGGTCGCCGGTCAGGTCGAACTCGGTCTCGCCGGTCTGGCGGACGGCGGTGGAGACGAAGGTGATCTCCGGGTGGTCGTCCATGGCCAGGAAGTCGTTGCCGCGCAGGTGCTCGTCGCGCTGGGCGTTGCGGGTGTCGATGCTGGCGGCCTTGATGACGACCCTGGCGGACGAGGCGGCCGGGTCGTCGCCGTTGATGACGGCGGTGCCCTCGAACTCGTTGAACGCGCCGCGGACCTTCGTCACCATCGCGTGCCGGGCGACGAACCCGATGCGGGTGTGGGCCGGGTCGATGGTGTAGGTGCCGGTGAGCTTGGCGAACTCGGTGGCGGTGACGGTCATGACGCTCTCCTTCGCGATCTGCCATCCGGTTGGATGACGTGTCATTCACACGCCCACAACGTACATGACACGTCATCCATTCCGCAATTCCAATGACGTGTCATCCACTTGGGTAGGGTGGGAGGCATGGAAAGCCCTAGATGGCTCCGCGAGGAGGAGCAGCGCGCCTGGCGGGCGTACATACGGATGCACGGGCAGCTGACGGCCCTGCTCAACCGGCAGCTGCAGGCCGACTCCGGCCTCTCCCTGGCCGACTACGGGGTGCTCGTCGAGCTCACCGACACCCCGGACGGGCGGTTGCGCCCCTTCGAGCTCCAGCGCGAGCTGCAGTGGGAGCAGAGCCGCCTGTCGCACCACCTGACCCGGATGCAGCGCCGCGGCCTGATCAGCCGCGAGGAGTGCCCCGAGGACGGCCGGGGGGCATTCGTCGTGCTCACCGACGCCGGCCGCGAGGCCATCACCGCCGCGGCCCCCGGGCACGTCGAGGCGGTCCGGAGCCTGTTCTTCGAGGGACTCACCCCCGAGCAGGTCGCCGCGCTCGAACGGCTGTCGACCCAGGTGACGGCCCGGATCGAGACCGCGGCCGGCGACTGCGCCGACCCCGCCTGAGGGCGCCGACCGCACCTCCCGGCGCCGACCGCACCTCCCGGCGCCGACCGCACCTCCCGGCGACGGCCGCACCTTCCGGCGGCGGCCGCACCTCGGTGACGTCGCCCCTCCGGACGGCCGACATGGCGAAGTGCGCGGCGGGAAACCGGGAAGTACGCGGTGGACGTCGGGAAGGGCGCGGCGGGTTTTGCGGGTGGTGTCCGCCGAGTGGGACGCTACGACCAGGCAGTGGGCAGCCGGCAACGGACGAACGGACTTCCCCGCCTGCGTCTCCCACGTTTACCCGACACGCATGGTGATAGCGGACACGGGCATGGGTTGAGGTGCCCGGGGAGGGCAGGGTAGGGGACACCGAGCTACGGGAGTGATCCATGAACGCGCACCTGGACCTGAACCGCCTGGCGGGAGGGGCACACCACGACCCGCATTCGATCCTCGGGGCGCATCCCGGGCCGAAAGGCGTGACGGTCCGGGCGCTGCGCCCCCTGGCGCAGAAGGTCCAGCTCATGCTGGACGACCAGGTCCACGACATGGAGCACGTGGCGTACGGGGTCTTCGAGGTGACGATCCCCGGGCTGGACAAGGTCCCGGACTACCGGTTCCGGGTCTCCTACGCCGGGGCCGAGCCGCATGAGATGTCCGACCCCTACCGGCACTGGCCCACGCTGGGCGAGGTGGATCTGCACCTGATCGGCGAGGGGCGCCACGAACGGCTGTGGGAGGTGCTCGGCGCCCGGGTGATGCGGCACGAGGACACCGACGGCGTGGCCTTCGCCGTGTGGGCGCCGAACGCGCGGGGCGTCCGGGTGATCGGCGACTTCAACCACTGGGACGGCTCGGGCCACCCGATGCGGTCGCTGGGCTCCTCGGGGGTGTGGGAGCTGTTCGTCCCGGGGCTGGAAGAGGGCGAGCGGTACAAGTTCTCCGTCCTGGGCGCCGACAGCGTCTGGCGCGCCAAGGCCGACCCGATGGCCCGGCGCACGGAGGTGCCGCCCGCGACGGCCTCGGTGGTCGACGCCTCGTACCACGAGTGGCAGGACGCCGAGTGGATGCGCCGCCGGGCCGAGCGCGTCGCGGTGAAGGAGCCGATGAGCGTCTACGAGGTGCACCTCGGGTCGTGGCGGCCGGGCCTGTCCTACCGGGAGCTGGCCACCGAACTGGTCGAGTACGTGGTGGACCTGGGGTTCACGCACGTGGAGTTCATGCCGGTGGCCGAGCACCCGTTCGGCGGCTCGTGGGGCTACCAGGTGACGTCCTACTACGCGCCGACCTCCCGGTTCGGCACGCCCGACGAGTTCCGCCACCTGGTCGACAGCCTGCACCGGGCGGGCATCGGGGTCCTGGTCGACTGGGTGCCCGCGCACTTCCCGAAGGACGAGTGGGCGCTGGCGCGGTTCGACGGGACGCCGCTGTACGAGCACGGCGACCCGCGCAGGGGCGAGCACCCCGACTGGGGCACCTACGTCTTCGACTTCGGCCGCCGGGAGGTGCGCAACTTCCTGGTCGCCAACGCGCTGTACTGGCTGCGCGAGTTCCACATCGACGGACTGCGGGTGGACGCGGTCGCCTCCATGCTCTACCTCGACTACTCGCGACGCGAGGGCGAGTGGACGCCCAACCAGTACGGCGGACGGGAGAATCTCGACGCGGTGGAGTTCCTCAAGGAGATGAACGCGGTCGTCTACCGCGACCAGCCGGGGATCGTCACCGTCGCCGAGGAGTCGACGGCCTGGCCCGGCGTCTCGCGGCCGGCGCATCTGGGCGGCCTCGGGTTCGGGTTCAAGTGGAACATGGGCTGGATGCACGACAGCCTCGCCTACCTGGCGCACGAGCCGGTCTTCCGGCAGTACCACCACCACCAGATGACGTTCTCCCTGATGTACGCCTACTCGGAGAACTTCGTGCTGCCGCTGTCGCACGACGAGGTGGTCCACGGCAAGGGGTCGCTGCTCGGCAAGATGCCCGGCGACGAGTGGCAGCGGTTCGCCAACCTGCGCGCGCTGTTCGCCTACATGTGGGCCCACCCCGGTAAGCAGCTGCTGTTCATGGGCGGGGAGTTCGGCCAGGGCTCGGAGTGGTCGGAGACGCGCGGGCTCGACTGGTGGGTGCTCGACTTCGACCTGCACCGGGGCGTGCAGCGGCTGGTGCGCGACCTGAACCGCGTCTACCGGGAGACCCCGGCGCTGTGGACGCAGGACGTCTCCCCGGACGGCTTCCGCTGGATCGACGCCGACGACGCGCAGGGCAACGTGCTGTCGTTCCTGCGCCTGGCGCCCGACGGCTCGGCCGTCGCCTGCGTGGTCAACTTCTCCGGCGCGCCGCATGACGACTACCGCCTCGGCCTGCCGTGGGGAGGCGCGTGGGAGGAGGTGCTCAACACCGACGCCTACGACTACGCAGGCAGCGGCGTGGGGAACTTCGGCACGGTGGAGGCGGTCGAGGAGTCCTGGCACGGCCAGCCGTACTCCGCCCGGTTGCGCGTCCCGCCGCTGGGCGCCGTCTGGCTCCGGCACGCCGGGGAGCGCGTCGAGGACCCGGCCACCGAGGCCGAGGCCGCGCTGACCGCGGCGGCGGCCGTGGTGGAGGAGGCGGCCGAGGAGGTCCTGGCCGAGGAGGGCGCCGATGACGTCCCGCCCCCGGACGCGGAGCCGATGGTGACGGAGACCGTGGCGGGATCGGCGGCTTCGGAGACCGTCGTGGGGTCGATGGTGACGGAGACCGCGGCGGAGTCGGCGGCGTCGGAGACCATGGCGGTCACCGGGGGCGGCGAGGGCATGACCGCTGAGTCGCCGGAAGGGGTCCCGGGCGCGGGCGGCTCCGGCCGTTCCGACAGCGGCCGGTAAGTTTTTCCGACTTCCTTCTCACCACCCTCCGGCGGCCCGGCCGCCGCGCCGCGCCGCGAACGGGCCGGTCACACGTGTTGTGGCCGGCCCGTTCGCCGTTTCCGGGCCGCCCCGGCCGGCCGCGGCCGACCACACGGCCGCGAACAAGGCATTGACCCCGGGACAACGGGAACCTACGCTCAGTTAATCAATAGGAAACTTTCCTATATGTACGGGGGCTAGGAACTCTCTGACCTGGAGCGACCCTTGCGAAGAATCACCATCGGCTCCTTCATCGCTGCGGCGGCGCTGCTCGTCCCCGTCGGGATCGGCACCGCGACGGCCGCCACCCCGGCCACCGCCACCTACGTGACCTCCTCGGACTGGGGCACCGGCTTCGAGGGCAAGGTCACCGTCAAGGCGGGTACGAGCCCCCTGACCAGCTGGAAGGTCGAGTTCGACCTGCCGGCCGCCAACTCGATCTCCTCGGCGTGGGACGCCGACATGACGAGAAGCGGCAGCCACTACACCTTCGCCAACAAGTCGTGGAACGGCGCCCTGGCAGCGGGCGCCTCGGTGAGCTTCGGCTTCAACGGCGCGCCGGGCGGGCTGTCCGGCGTGCTGAACTGCAAGCTCAACGGCGCCCCCTGTGGCGGCGGCCCCACGGACCCCTCCCCCACACCGACCGTGACCCCGACCGTGACCCCCACGGCGACCCCCACGGCGACTCCCACCGCGACCCCCACGGTCACCCCGACCGACGACCCCGGAACCCCGGGCGGCAAGAAGCTCGTCGGCTACTTCACCGAGTGGGGCGTCTACGGCCGCAACTACCACGTGAAGAACCTCGCCACCAGCGGCACCGCAGCGAAGCTGACCCACATCCTGTACGCGTTCGGCAACACCACGGGCGGCCGGTGCTCGATCGGCGACTCCTACGCCGACTACGACAAGGCGTACACCGCCGACCAGAGCGTGGACGGCGTCGCCGACACCTGGGACCAGCCGCTGCGCGGCAACTTCAACCAGCTCCGCAAGCTCAAGAAGGCCTACCCCAACCTCAAGGTGCTGTGGTCGTTCGGCGGCTGGACCTGGTCCGGCGGGTTCACCCAGGCGGCGGCCAACCCCGCGGCGTTCGCCGACTCCTGCTACAACCTGGTGAAGGACCCGCGCTGGGCCGACGTCTTCGACGGCATCGACATCGACTGGGAGTACCCCAACGCCTGCGGCCTGACCTGTGACACCAGCGGCCCGAACGCCTTCAAGAACGTGGTCTCCGCGGTGCGCGCCAAGTTCGGCTCCAACGCGCTGGTCACCGCGGCGATCACCGCCGACGGCTCCTCCGGCGGCAAGCTCGACGTCACCGACTACGCGGGCGCGGCGGCGAGCCTGAACTGGCTGATGCCGATGACCTACGACTTCTTCGGCGCCTGGGACGCCAAGGGCCCGACCGCCCCGCACTCGCCCCTCACCTCCTACACCGGCATCCCGAAGGAGGGCTTCAACTCCGACGCCGCGATCCAGAAGCTGAAGGCCAAGGGCGTCCCGGCGTCCAAGCTCCTGCTCGGCGTCGGCTTCTACGGCCGCGGCTGGACCGGCGTGACCCAGGCCGCGCCCGGCGGCACCGCCACCGGGGCCGCCCCCGGCACCTACGAGGCGGGCATCGAGGACTACAAGGTCCTCAAGACGAAGTGCCCGGTCACCGGCACCGTCGCCGGCACCGCCTACGGCTTCTGCGGCGGCCAGTGGTGGAGCTACGACACCCCGGCCACCATCGCCGGCAAGATGACCTACGCCAAGAACCAGGGTCTGGGCGGCGCGTTCTTCTGGGAGACCAGCGGAGACACCGCCAACGGTGAGCTCGTCAGCGCCATGGCAGGCGGACTCCGGTAAAGTTTCGCTCGCTCGGCCCTCCGTGCGCTCAAGGCCGCGGGGGGTCGAGCCATGTCCTCATCCCGCGCCGCGCTCGATTCCGGCAGCAGGTCGTCATCACCGAACGGCCTGCCGGTCCGGCCTCCTTCAGCGTGCCGGTGGAACTGCCCCCGGGCCTCGCCTTCGGCAAGAACGCCGCAGGCCAGCCCACCGTCACAGGCAAGGACGGCAAGGCACTCACCCAGGTGCGACCGACCCTGCTGCAGGACGCCAAGGCCATCGCCGTCCTTCAGAACCACCGGATCGCTCAATGAGGAAAAGGTTCATTGTGTCGGTGGGCGCTGCGAGCATGACGGGGTGATCGCGTCCCCTGACGACTACTCCCGGTTCCCCTCCGAGCACCTCCCCGATCTGGGGGGTGCCTACTGCTTCACCTACGTCCGCGGCCTGACACCTGAGGAACTGGTGACCCGGCTCGGCGTCCGGGTCGAAGACTGCTCTCACATGACGCTTGATGAGCTGACGAGTACCGCCTACTCCGGCTACGACGGGAAGAGCATGTTCTTCGGCGTCACGGCTGTAGGCGACTGGGTACTCATCGTCGAGGCCAACGGCAGGCTCGGCGTCACCGACGAGATCACCGTGCCGCTGTCGGCGGGCACCCGCCTCGTCTCCCACTTCTACCTCGACATCAAGTGCATGGACTACTTCCACTGGATCGAAGACGGAAAGATCCGGTTCGAGTTCCAGTACCAGGACGGCTATTCCCACTGGATCGAAGACGGAAAGATCCAGCGCGAGTTCCCGCACTGGGAAGGCTACTCAGAGGAGATGCCGGACGAACTCGCAGAGACCATGGAGCGGATCGACTCCGTCTACCCTCCACACACCGACCCCAACGAAGGGCCGGCGTTCCTCCTGGCCGAGCGCCTCACCGGGATCACGATGACGCCGCAGCTGCTGGAGGAGGCCACCTACCTGTGCGGAGCCGTTCCTGACCCGAGGTGAGCCGAACCCACAGTCCGCGACCCCCGCGAGTCGGCCGTAGACGATGGACCACTCCGCTGCAAGCTCCTGCGGGCTCCACGGTGCCGTTCTCCGCAGGCTTGTCGCACCAGGCCATCAGGATGAAAAAGCCTCCCTGTGGAGGGGCACCGACACGGGCTGCGAAGACGATCGGGCCATCTTCTCCGGACATCCGTTCTCGGTACCCGAGGACAACTTCACCCTGGGAAGACCTGGCGCCAAGAACTACGGCTTGAATTACTGCAAGTACTGCACCTGGGATATTTACAAAAAATACGGCTACACGGATACGCAGTGTGATGAATATCCCTTCGCCTCCACTCAGGAAGGAGTCGCCAAGGACAAGATGAACTGATCCGTCCAGGGCGTCCGGAAGAGCCATAATATACTGCATGGAGCCGCGCTCAAGGCATTCTATGGCCATTGCCGACTCCTCACCTATGATCCGACAAAAACCATCACCAAGGTTAGCGACAGCCCGTTCTGGTGAAGATCGTGGATTAACGGCCATTAATGTGGGGCCGCCGAGCGCAGCCCCGCCCCCCATCAGATACAAGAACACAGAGAACGATGAATACGAAACAGGCGCTTCCCGAAGCGAATCAATGGGCCTTGCTGGCCGAGTACGGCCACTGGCTCGACCAGGGATTCCACGCCCTCTGGATAGAGAGCAGTGATCAAGAAGAGCTTGCCCGACTGCTTGAGGTGGATCCGGGCTCGCGCCTGGAGTGCGACCTGAAAACCGTTTTTGAGACTTACGAAGGCCTGCCGCACAAGGCCATCTGGATGGGGCCGCACACATCCGGCTGGACACACATGTTCGCCTTCGGCATGTACTCGTTCCACCCCGCGATACGCAATCTGGGAAAGCGACGCGTCTTCGAGATCTGCTACGCAGGAGAAGTGGGCGAAGGACTCGAGCCGTTGTACCTGAACTACGACGGAGAGCAACTCGGTGACATCTCCCCGCCATTGGTTGAAGGCGGCCCCATGGACCTCGCCGACTACCTGCCCTACACAGCGGGCCTGGAACTCGGCAGGACGGGCACTCATTGGGACGTGCATCTCTTCTTCTGCATGATGGGTCGCATCACGGGTCGCTTCGCCGACCGGGAATGGTGGGCGTCGACCCGCACTTTCTATAGCATCCCCGACGGGTCCTGGGAAAAATAAAGACCCAAAGGGTGGTTCGCTGGTTTCTTTCCTTTCTTCACAGGAACACGTAGGGCTTGGGCGAGATGAGCTGGGGAGGGTTTCACCGCCGACGCGCCACGCGGTGGCCGTTCCACCGCGCGGCTGCGCCCTGTCCGGGCACCGTCCGCTTTCTCTCCGCCGCGCGGCGCGGCGGTGTCCCGTCAGGGCTCTATCCACTCCCTCATCGGCTGCCAGGGCGCGGTGTCGAACACCAGCGTGATCGAGGTGATCACGCCGCCGTCGAGGCGGAAGTGCTCGGCCGTGCGCTGGGTGCCGGCCGGCGTCGCGGTATGCACGTCGTACACGAGCGTCGCCTCCGCCTCGCCGTACAGCTCGCTGATCAGGTCGACTCCCGTCACGATCGACACGAACCCCGGCAGCGTGGCCAGGTGCTCCGTGCGGTCGTCGGAGGTGATGAACGGGCTCTGGAAACGGAACGGCTCGCCGAGGTACGCCGCCGCCGCGGTCGCGTCGCCGCGGAAGCGCGCCTCGTGGTAGCCCCGCACGGCGTGGCGGGTCCGCTCCGGGGTGTCAGGGATCGGGCCGGGCCTCGTCGGGAGGTGCTCACCCGCGTCACCCCTGTCAGTGGTCATCGCGCTGTCCGTTCTGGCGGAGGTGGGCGGAGAGCCGGATCTGGTTGTCGGCCAGCCGCAGGCAGAGGTCGCGGAAGACGACCAGCTCCTCGGGCGTGAATCCGCGGAACATCGCCCGCATGGCCGCCTGCGTGGGCTTACGGAAGGCGTCCAGCCAGGCCCGTCCGGCGGGCGTGATCTCGGCGAGGACCGAACGCCGGTCCGCCTCGTCGGGGACCCGGCGGACCAGGCCGTCGCGTTCCAGCGTGTCCACCAGCCCGGTGACGTTGCGCGAGCTGACCCCGGCGGCTCGGGCGAGCTCACCGATGCTGAGTCCTCGCTCCTCGCCGTCCAGGCGGATCAGCACGTCGAGCGCGCCCGCGCTGAGCCCCCGGCCCTCGGAGCCGTGGGAGCGCATGCGCTCGACGGCGCGGTGGGCGGTGCGGACGGCCGCGGCCGCCTCGAAGGCGAGCGGATCACCGCCGTCGGTGACGAACCGGGCCATGGTGGCCCTGACCCGGGGGTCGTAGTGGAAACCGGCTGGATCGACCTCGAAATTACGTACGTCGTTCATAATGAGAAAGCAGATTAGTACATGCTTCCATAAATGATCAACCGGACGCCCCGGGCTCCCGCGCCGTCCCTTGCCCCGGCCCGTGCGCCATCCCACGCTCAGGGCTCCCACGCCGTCTCACCCTCGGGAATCCCGCGACATCTCACGTTCGGGAACCCCGCGCCGCTCCCGACCCGGACCTCCTCCCACGCCGTCCCACGCCCGGGACCGCCCGCTTCTGAACGCGACCTGGGAAGATCCGGAAATCCGCCGCGAAGGTATTCACCGGAGGCGAGACGCTCCCTAGACTCCGAATCGCCCGTTTCATCCCCCGGAGGACGTGTGCGACTTCGCGCTCTCGTGGCCATGGCGATCATGCTCACCATCACCCCGGCCGCGCCCGCGCTCGCCGCCGACTCCCCGCCCGTCCCACCTCCGCCCGCCGTCGCGCCCCCGGTCACGGACACCGCCGGTACGGCCCCGGCTCAGGCCGCCACCGGTACGGCCCCGCCCGAGGGGACGCCTGCCGCACAGGATCCGCCGGGCGTGCAAAACCCGCCCGCCGTACAGGAGACGCCACCTGCGGAGCGGCCGAAGCTGGAGGCCGGGCTCGGCGGCGACGAGGACGGTGGCGAAAACGGCGGCCGGGTCATCGTCGAGGTGACCGCGCCCGCCGAGACCGCGCCGGTGGCCGGCGAGGCGCGGACGCTGCCCGGCACCGAGGTCGTGCTGCAGCCGCCGGACACCTCCTTCCTGGTGGTCGAGGGCACCGGCGAGGCCCTGGAGAAGCTGGCCGCCGACCCCCGGGTGGTGTCGGTCCGGCGCGACCGCGCCTACTCCGCCGCCTCGCTGTCCTCCGGGCTGACGCTGATCGGGGCCGACCGGGCCATCGCGGAGGGCGCGACCGGTGAGGGCCGGACGATCGCGGTGGTGGACACCGGGATCGACGCCGGCCATCCCGCGCTGAACGGGAAGGTCGTGGACGAGGCGTGCTTCTCCGCGACCGGCGACGGCGCGAAGTCCCTGTGCCCCGGCGGCCAGGACACGCAGACCGGTCCGGGCGCGGCCGACGCGAAGACGGCGGCGTGCGTGAGCGGCGCCGCCAACCTGTGCGACCACGGCACCCATGTCGCGGGCATCGCGCACGCGGTCGCGCCGGGCGCCGACATCGTGGCGCTCCAGGTCTTCAGCCGGTTCGACGGCGTCGAGGAGTGCGTCGTCGAGGAGGCGTGCGTGGGCGCCTACGAGTCCACGATCCTGCTCGCCCTCGACCACCTCATCAAGCTGAAGGACACCTCCCGGCCCGGCCTGGTCGCGGTGAACCTCAGCCTCGGCGGCGGTTTCTACGATGGGGCGTGCGACGGTGCGCCCGAGATCGGCCCGCTGAAGCAGCGGATCGACGCGCTGCGCGCCCGGGGCGTCGTCACCGTCGCCGCCGCGGGGAACGAGGGCGTGGCGGGCGGCGGCGCGCCGGCCTGCGTCTCCAGCGCGGTGACCGTGGGCGCGGTGGGCGGCGACGACCGGGTGCCCTCCTGGTCCAACCACGGCCCGACACTGGATCTCTTCGCGCCGGGCCTTGAGATCGACTCCGCGGTGCCCGGCGGCGGCACCGCGGTCTACAGCGGCACCTCGATGGCGGCCCCGCACGTCACGGGCGCGCTGGCGGCGCTGGCGCAGAAGTCCGCCGGCGCCTCCCCCGACGCGCTCGTCGGCAGGCTGACCGCGGCGGGCCGCCCGATCGTCTACGGCGGGGTCACCACCCCGCGTCTCGACGTGTACGGCGCGCTGACCGGTCAGGCGCCCGGCCCGCCGGCCACCCAGGAGCCGGGGCCCGGCGACGGCTCGGGTGACGGTTCGGGTGACGGCTCCGCGCCCGGCGACCAGGACGCCCCCGTCCCGGACCCCAGCTCAGGGCCTGCCCCGGACCCGCAGGACACCCCGGCGCCCGCCGAGCCGGAGCCCGTCCCGCTGCCGACGGTGACGGTCACCGTGACGGTCACCGCCGCGCCCGTCACCGTCCCGCCTACCGGGTCCCCGGCGTCCGCGCCCGCCGTCTGCACCCGGGGCAAGGGCGGCAAGCGCCTGACCGCGGAGCAGTGGGCCGTCGAGATGACCCGGGGCAGGGGCGTGCTGAGCGACGGGACGCTCGGCTGCTACCTGCGGCTCGTCTCCAAGGCGAGCGCGGTCTTCCCCGAGGTCACCCGCGCCTCCACGCTCGGCACGGCCTACCGGGTGCTGCGCCCGGCCAAGCGGACGGCGCGGGCCGCGCTGGACAGCGAACTGCTGGCCGCCTGGCTGAACTGGGCGCACGGCACGGCCGGCCTCACCGCGAAGGCCGGCCGTACGGGCTCGGCGGAGAAGACGGGGAGCGCGAAGGCCACGGTCGGGAGCGTCATCGCCACGGCGGAGAAGCGGCGGCTCACCGGCGCCTCGCTCACCTCGTCCACCTCGATGCTGCGGAAAGGGGTGAATGTCCGCGGTACCGCATAAGTAGCTTTTTGGTCGCCTAGGGTGTTAGCCATGGACGCGACCAAGGTGATCATCGATTCCGTCGACCGGTTCCGGCAGCGGCGCACCGCCCCGCTGGTCCTTGAACTCGACCTCACCGAGGGCCTGCTCGACGGCCCCCCGGCCGACCCGCTGAACGCGGTGCTGTCCATGCGCAGGCCGCGGCTGAGCGACGTGCTGTCCGGCCTCAAGCGCGCCCGGACGGACACGCGGGTCAGGGCCCTGGTCGTCAAGATCGGCACCCGCCCGCTGGGACTGGCGATGGTGCAGGAGCTGCGCCAGGCCGTGACCCGGCTGCGCGAGGCGGGCAAGCTGACGGTCGCGTTCGCCGAGTCGTTCGGCGAGTTCGGCGCGGGCACCGTCCCCTACTACCTGGCCACCGCCTTCGAGCGGGTCTACCTGCAGCCGTCGGGCGACGTGGGGCTCACCGGCGTCGCGATCGAGCAGCGCTTCCTGAAGGGCGCGCTCGGCAAACTCGGCGTGGACTACCAGATCGGCCAGCGGCACGAGTACAAGACCGCGGCCAACACCTTCACCCAGGACCACATGACCGAGGCGCACCGCGAGTCGATGGGCCGGATCACCGAGTCGATCACCGAGCAGGTCGTCGCGGGCATCGCCGAGGGCCGCGGGATGGAGCCCGCCAGGGTCCGTGAGCTGGTGGACCGGGGACCGTTCATCGGCGCCGAGGCCGTCGAGGCGGGCCTGGTGGACCGGATGGCCTACCGCGACGAGGTCTACGACGAGGTCAAGAAGGCCGCCGGTGAGGATTCCCTGCTCCTCTACGTCACCCGCTACGCCCGTGGCCCGATCGCGAAGAAGCTGCCCCGCCCCGGCGAGGACGTCGTCGCGCTGGTCCACGGCAACGGCGCGGTACGGCTCGGCCGCAGCGGCCGCAGCCCGCTGGGCGGCGGCGGGGCGATGGGCTCCGACACCGTCTGCGCGGCCCTGCGCGCGGCCCGCAACGACGACCACGTCAAGGCCGTCGTGTTCCGGGTGGACAGCCCCGGCGGTTCCTACGTCGCCTCCGACGCCATCTGGCGCGAGGTGGTGCTGACCCGTAAGGCGGGCAAGCCGGTCGTGGTCTCGATGGGCGACCTCGCGGCCTCCGGCGGCTACATGGTCTCGATGGCCGCCGACGCGATCGTGGCCCAGCCGGGCACGCTCACCGGCTCCATCGGCGTGTTCGGCGGCAAGGCCGTCATCGGCGGGCTGCTGGAGAAGATCGGCATCTCCTCCGAGACGGTCGGTGAGGGCGCCAACGCCGGGATGTTCTCCCCGACGAACGCCTTCTCCGAGGCCCAGTGGGCGCGGGTCAACGCCTGGCTGGACCGGGTCTACGACGACTTCGTGGCCAAGGCCGCCGAGGGCCGTGACCTGCCGCGCGAGCGCGTCCACGAGCTGGCCAGGGGCCGGGTCTGGACCGGCGCGGACGCCCACGCGCACGGGCTCGTCGACGAGCTCGGCGGCCTGGAGGACGCCCTCGCCCTGGCGCGGAAGAAGGCGGGCGTCGCCGCCGACGCCCCGGTGCGGGTCTACCCCAGGCTGAGCCCGCTGGAGCGGCTGCGCCCGGCGGAGTCGAGCGAGGACAGGGCCGCCGCGCTGTCCCGGGTCCGGCTGGAGTCGTGGGGTTCGATCTCCCACCTCGCCGCCGAGCTGGGCCTGCCGTCGTACGGCCCGCTCATGCTCCCCGGCTCCTGGACGATCCGCTAGAAGGCCACCGATACAAGATCTTCAGTGGCCTTCCAGCCCCGTCCCCGCACGGTCGATGCCCCTGCTCCGTAGATGACCTGGCCGAGCTCACCCACGGACAGGTCATCGAGGTCCCGGCCGCCGACCGGTCGGCCTCTCCGGCGCCGCCGGTCCACGTGAGGCCGTACTCGGGCCGGGGCGGACCGGCCGGCCGTCCGGATGTAGCGGTACGCGCCGACGAACCGATAGGTGAATGCGAAACACGGTGGTGGTGACGAGCTCGGTCAGGTGAAACGCCATGGCGGACGGCAGCGGGGAAGACAGCGCCGAGGCGACCAGGGAGCGGGTCTCCCTGGCACTGACCCGCCAGATGGCCTCCGGCGCCCTGAGGGCCACTCCCCCGACGCTGCTGGCGGTTCTGTCGGCGAGCGCCCTGCTTCCGCTGGCACTGACCGAACCGAGCATGACGGGTGCGGCGACGCTGGGCATCGCGGCGGGCGTGGGCACCAATGTGCTCAGCGGGGTGATCAGCGACGCGGTCGCCGCACTGCGCCGCCGCGCGGGGCCCCCGACCCCGGCGCAGGCCGAGAACGAGCTGGCCGAACGGATCGAGCGTGCCCTGACCGGGGATCAGGCCCGTGCCACGCTGCTGCGGCGGGAGATCGCCGCGCTGATGCGAGAGATCGACATGGCGGGGATCGCCCTGGAGGTCGCGATCAAGTCCGGTGATCGGGCGACCAGGACACAGATCACCCGGGCGTTCGCCGAGCTGAGCGAGGAGTTCGAGGAGTTCTCCGACCTGCTGACCGGGATCGGGGACGCGGCGGCGGACATCCAGCGGACGCTGCGCCGCCAGGACGCCGAGCACCGCAGCGACCGGGAACGGCTGCGCGAACAGTCCGCGCAGTTGATGCGCGTCCTTGAGGATCTGGCCATTCTGCGGCAGAGCGGCGTACGCCGTCACCACGGCACCGCCGCTGGAGCCGGGGAGCCGGGTGCGCCGCAGGACAGTCCTGTCTGGGAGTCGGGTAGCCCTTACCGAGGTCTGTGGCCGTTCGAGGTCGACCATGCGCGGATCTTCTACGGCCGTGAGCAGGAGACGATCCGGCTGGTGGGCGCGTTGGCCGAGCGGCTGAACCGGCCTGGCCCGTTGATCGTCACCGGAGCGTCCGGCGCCGGGAAGTCGTCGCTGCTGCGAGCGGGGCTGATGCCCGCGCTGGCCAGAGGACTGCTGGCGGTGCCGGGGGCGGAGCGCTGGCCGCGTCTGCTGATCACCGCGACGGCGGACCCGCTGGGTGAGCTCGCGGCGGCGCTGGCGTCGTTGGCGGGGTCGCTGGATCCGGTCACGATCCGGCGCTCTCTGGCCGACGATCCCACGCGGGCGGCGCTGGTCGTCCGGCAGGTCCTGCTGGCCGTGGGCGACACCGGCGGTTCACGGCTGGTCATCGTGGTGGACCAGTTCGAGGAGGTCTTCACGCTGGTGACCGACCGCCGGATCCGTGATGCCTTCGTGACGACGCTGGTCGCGGCGGCCACCGAGCCCGCGGGGGCGGCGGGGCAGCCGGGCGCGCTGGTCGTCATGGCCGTGCGCGGCGACTTCATCGACCGCTGCGCGGACACCGCCGCACTGGCCCCGGCGATGCGGGAGGGACCGTTCGTGCTGGGCCCGATGACCAGGGCCGAGCTGCGCAGAGCCGTCGTCGGCCCGGCCGAGGCCGCCGGGCTGACCCTTGAGGCGGGACTGACCGAGTCCATTCTGGACGACGTCGCCACCCCCGCCGTCCGGGGCGAGGCGGCGGAATCCGCCGGGTACGGGGCGGGAGTCCTGCCGCTGCTGTCCCAGGCCCTGCTGGCGACCTGGGAGAACAGAGAGGGCACCCGGCTGACCACCAGGGCGTACGGCGAGGGCGGCGGGGTGGCCAAGGCCGTGCAGACGAGCGCCGAGGCCGCGTACGCCACGCTGTCCACCGAAGCCGAGCGCGCGACCGCGCGAACGATGTTCAGGCAGATGGCCGTGGTACGGGGCGGGCGCGTCACCCGGCGGCCCGTGGCGCTCACCGCGCTCGACGAAGCCGGTGGGGCGGCGAGGGTGCTGAGCGCGTTCGCCGATCGGCGACTGGTGGTGCTCAACGAGGGCACGGCCGAGATCGCGCACGACGTGCTGCTGACGGTCTGGCCGAGGCTGCGCGAGTGGCTGGCCGACGACCATGCGAGCCACGTCGTCCACACCCAGTTGACCGAGGACGCCGCCGAGTGGGCGGCCGGCGGCGAGGACGCCTCCTTCCTGTACCGGGGCACGCGACTGGCCGCCGTCCAACAGGAGCGGGCACGCTGGGAGTCCGACCCGGACCGCTATCCGGCGCTCACGCCGGAGGCCCGGCGGTTCGTCGCGGCCGGCACCCGGGCCGTGACGCGCTCGGCCCGGGTACGCCGGGTGGTGACGGCCGGCCTGGCCCTGCTGCTGGTCGCCGCGCTGGCGGGTGCCGGACTGGCGGTGAGCGCGGCGGGCACGGCCCGGATGGAACGTGACAGGGCCGACGCGCAGCGAGGCGTCGACCTGTCACGGCGGCTGTCGCTGCAGAGCGTCACGATCGCCGACACCGACCCCGGTGCCGCCCTCATGCTGGCCGCCACGGCGTGGGACACCGCGCACACACCGGAGGCCGGACACGCGATGATCAACGCGCTCGCACGCCGCGGCAGGGGAACGCTCACCACCGCCGACGACCGCATCAGTCCCGCCCCCGCCGGCGTGCCGGAGAACCCGATCTCGGGCTATCTCGACGTGATGTTCTCTGACGTGGCCTTCGCCCCCGACGGCAAGATCTTGGCCACTGCGGGCGGCGACGGCGTTGTGCGGCTGTGGGACGTGGCCGCCCGCCGTCAGGTGGGCTGGTTCTCGACCGGCGACCACAGGGTCGAGTCGGTGAGGTTCAACCCCGACGGCACGCGCATCGCGACCGTCGACCAGCAGGGGATGCTGCGGATATGGGACTCCTCGACCAAGGTCCAGCTCCGGGCGTTCGACACGGGCGACTGGAGCATCCGCCGGCTGGCGTGGAGCCCTGACGGCATCACCGTGGCCACCACCGGAGGTGCCGCCCTGCTGTGGGACACCCATAAGGGCCACCGGGCCGGCCGGTTGACCTCCGGCGGCCGGACACAGGTCACGTTCGTCGCGTTCGACCCGGCCGGCAAGCTGGCGGTCACCGGCGAGGGGGACGGCACCGTACGGCTGTGGGACGCTGTGACGCGCAAGCCGTTCGGCCGTCCGCTCAAGGGTCACACCCGCTGGATCACAGGGGCGACGTTCATCCCCAACGGCCGGATCCTGATCACCAGCAGTCAGGACAGGACCGTCCGGATGTGGGACGTGGAGCGCGGCACACCGCTGGGCAGGCCCATAAAGGTCACCGGCGACGGCGTTTCGGCCCTGGCCCTCAGCGGGGACGGTCAGACCATCGCCACGGGCACCGCCCTGGACGGAGTGATCCAGCTGTGGGACCTGACGTCCCAGCGGCGGATCGGCCCGACGTTGACCGGTCACGGGTCAAGCCTGGCCGGGGTGGCGGGGCTGGCGTTCGGCGGGGACGGCTCGACCCTGGTCTCGGCCGGTGGCGACGGCAGCGTCCGGCTGTGGACCACGGCGGGGTTCCGGCAGGTGGGCCCCATGCTCCTGGGTCACAAAGGCTCGGTGGAAACCGTGGCCTTCAGCCCGGACGGGAGAGTGCTGGCCACGGCCGGTGGCGACAAGGACATCCGGTTGTGGGACCCCGCCACGCACCGGCCTGAGGACCCGCCGCTGACCGGGCACACCGATGGCGTCCAGCAGGTCGCCTTCGGCCCCGGCGGGCGGACCCTGGTGTCCATCGCCGACTACGAGGCGGACCTGTGGGTCTGGGACGTCAAGGCCCGGCGCAGGATCGGTGCGCCGCTCGTCGGACATGAGGCGTCGTTCAACGGCGGAGCGAGAGGGGTGGCGATCAGCCGGGACGGCCGGTGGGCCGCCACCGCGGGCGTGGACGGCACCGCCCGTCTATGGGACATTTCCCGGCACACCGCGCTGGGCGGACCGCTGCGTGGTCACCGGTCCAGCGGGATCGAGGGCGTCAGAGGGGTCGCGTTCAGCCCCGACGGCGCGACACTGGCCACCGCGGGCGACGACCACACGATCCGGCTCTGGGACGTGCGCACGCAGCGCGGTCTCGGCACCCCCCTTTTCGGGCACACCGCGGCGGTCCACCGTGTCGCGTTCAGCCCGGACGGCCGTCACCTGCTCAGCGGCGGGGCCGATGGCACGGTCCGGCTGTGGGACGTGCGCGCCCACCGTCAGGCCGGCCGGCCGTTCACCGGCCATACCGGCACCGTTAGGGATGTCGCCTTCAGCCCGGACGGGCGGGTGATCGCCACCGGCGGCGACGACGGCACCGTGCGGCTGTGGGACCTGGCCACACGCCAGCAGATTGGCGCCGCCGCACATCCCGACGACGGCGGCGTCTACGCCGTGGCCTTCAGTCCGAACGGCCGGACTCTCGCCACCGGCGCCGCGAACGGCGTGGTCTGGCTGTGGGACGTGGCCATTCCTTCCGACCTGTTCCGGGCGGCCTGTTCGGCCGCCGGACGCTCGCTCACTCCTCAGGAGTGGCGGCAGTACCTCCCCGGCGAGCCGTACCGTCCGGTCTGCGGTGGCCGCTGATGTCGCCGCCGGCTCCCCGCCTCCCCGCCCCAACGCGCGGCGGCCGGGGTTAACGGGCGTCCGGGTCTCCGACGGGGCGGTAGCGGCCGCGGAGCCGTACGAGCGGGGTGAGCGACGGCTCGACGTAGCTCACCCCGAGTACCCGGGCGATGTGGAGCGTGTGGTCGCCGGCCGGGACGACCTGCGTCGTCTCGGCCTCCAGCGCGGCCACGCCGCCCTCCACGACGAGCGCCCCGCTCAGCTCGCCCCGGTGGTGCGGCGTCCCGGCGAGCAGCAGCCGCGCGCCGGGGCGGCCCGGGGTGGCGAAGCGGCTGGCGATCGCCTTCTGCCCGGCCGACAGCACGCTGGCCGCCCAGCGGTCGCGGCGCAGCAGCAGCTCGTTGAGGTAGCCGGTGTTCGCGAGGCTGACCATCACCAGTTCGGGGTCGAGCGAGACGGACGTGAAGGTGCCGACCGTTCCGCCCACGTCGTCGCGCCCGTCGTTGACGGTGACCACCGTCACCGCGGTCGCCACCCCCGCCATGGCCTCGGTGAACTCGCTCATACCGTCATCATCCCGGACCCCGGCCACCGCTCCGGCGGGGTGTCAGGAGGCCAGGCCGTTCTTGGTCAGCCAGTCCTTGGCGACCACGGCGGCGTCGTCCTTGTCCACCGCGACGCGCTTCATCATGTCGACGAGGGTCTGGGTGTCGAGCTTGGCGGAGATCGCGTTCAGCGTGGTCCGGACCGTGTCGTTCGCGGCCGCCTTGTTGACCAGCGGGGTGACGTTCTGGGCGCTGAAGACGTTCTTGGGGTCCTCCAGCGGGACCAGGTCGTTGAGCACGATCTTCGGGTCGGTCGTGAAGACGTTGCCGGTCAGGACCGTGCCGCTCTTGACGGCGTCGGCGGTGGTCGCGCCGGTCGGCTTCCACTCCTTGAACTCCAGGCCGTAGACGTCCTTGAACTGGGCCTCGCGCCGCTTCTTGAACTCGGGCGGGCCGCCGACGGCGTTCTGCTTGGAGATCTTGGCGAGGTCCTCGATCGTGGTGAGCTTGTACTTGGTCGCGCTCTCCTTGGTGACCGTGAGGGAGTCCTTGTCCTCGGCGGCGGCCGAGTCGAGGATCTCCACCTCGGCCGGGAGCTTGGCCTTCAGCTCGTCGTTGACCTCGTCCTTGGACGCGGCCGTGGTCTTCGGGTCGATGAACGCCAGCAGCGCCCCGTTGTACTCGGGGAGCACGGTCAGGCCGCCGCTCTTGACCTGGTCGTAGACGATCTCACGGCTGCCGATGTTGGGCTTCTCCTCGACCGTCACGCCCTTGGACTCCAGCGCCTGGGCGTAGATGGAGGCGAGCAGGACGCTCTCGGGGAAGTCGAAGGAGCCGACGACGGCCCTGCCGCCCCCGGAACCCGATCCCGAGCCGGAACCGGTGGTGGCCGGGCTCGCGGAGGCGCTGGTCAGGGGGTCTCCCCCGCCGCACGCGGTAAGTGTGAGCGCCGCGGACAGGACTACCGCCGCGGTGCCGAACAGACGCTTCATCGTGCATTTCCCTTTCAAACGGGGGGTTATTAGTAGATTAGCGGACGCGCTGTCTCCGGCTCACCCCCGGCGACACCGCCGTCCGCTGTGCCAACGTGAACAACAGCTGTACGGCGAGCGCGAACAGCACCACCAGCACGGCGCCGCCCGCGACGCTCGCGTAGTCCTTCGTCGCCAGGCCGTCGATGATGAAACGGCCCAGCCCGCCGAGCCCGGCGTAGGCCGCCACGGTCGTGGTCGCCACCACCTGGACGGCCGAGAGCCGCAGCCCGAGCAGGATCAGCGGCAGCGCCACCGGCACCAGCACCCTGCCCAGGACCTGGCCGCCGCGCAGGCCCATGCCGTACGCGGCGTCTCGCAGGTCGGGGTCCACGCCCCGGACGCCCTCGTAGGTGTTGACCAGGATGGGCGGCGCCGCCAGCGCCACCAGCGGGATGAGCACCGGCCAGACCGTGGTGGTGCCGAGCAGCAGCACGAACAGCACGAGCAGGCCGAGGGTGGGTATCGCGCGGGCGACGTTGACCGTCGCCACGATGAAGTAGGCGCCCCGGCCGGTGTGGCCGATCCACAGCCCCAGCGGCAGCGCGATCAGCGCGGCCAGCAGCAGCGCCGCCGCGGAGAACGCCAGGTGCTCCAGCAGCCGGGCCGGGATGCCGTCGGGCCCCGACCAGTGGGCCGGGTCGCCGAAGAAGTCGGTCAGCCAGTTCACGCGCTCCCCCTCGCCCGCTGCCAGGGGGTGAGCAGCCGCTGCGCGGCGAGCAGGAGGCCGTCCACCAGCAGGGCCAGCGCCACGATGAGCACGATGCCCACGACCGCCGGGGTGGGGAAGTCCCGCTTGAACGCGTCGGTGAACAGGTTGCCCAGCCCGCCCTGGCCGATGAGCGCGCCCACGCTGACCAGGCTGATGCTGGAGACCGCGACCACGCGCAGGCCCGCCAGCACCACCGGGACGGCGATCGGCAGCTCCACCCGGAGCAGCCGGCGCAGCGGGGTGAAGCCCATCGCGACCGCCGACTGCCGCACGTGGTCGGGGACCGAGGCGATGCCGTCCACCACGGCGGGGATCAGCACGGCCACGCCGTAGAAGCTCAGCGGGATGATCACTGTCGCCGGTCCGAGGCCGGTCGCCGGGAGCAGGAGCATGAAGACCGGCAGGGACGGCAGCGCGTAGACGACGTTCATCAGCCCGGCCGTCGGCTGGTACAGCCAGCGCCAGCGCACGCAGGCCAGCCCGATCGGCAGCGCGACGACCAGCCCGAGCACGACCGGCAGCAGCGCCATCACCACGTGCTGCTGGAGCAGGGAGTCGATGCTGCCCGCCCGGCCGGTGCTCCAGTTGCGCCAGATCCAGTCCCAGCGGACCAGGGGCTCACCGTCCATCCGCGGCCTCCCGGGCTCCGCCGGCCTCCCCGGGTCCTTCGTCGGCCCGGGTCTCCCCCGCCACGCGGGACGCCTCCCGGGCGGCCAGGACCAGCGCCTCGTCCAGGACCTCGCGGGTGACCACGCCCTCGGCCCGCCCGGAGTCGTCCACCGCGATCGCGTTCCCCGAGGGCGACAGCAGCGCCGCGTCCAGCGCCGCGCGGAGCGAGTCGCGGTCCCTGACGAACGTCCCGTACGGCGCGAGCGGCACCGCCTCGAACGTCCCGCTCTCCGGAAGACCGGCGGTGGCGGCCCAGCCCAGGGGCCCGCCGTCCGGGTCGACCACGGCCAGCCAGGGCTCCGCCGTGCCGCGGGCCGAGGCGACGTCGGCGGAGACCGGCACGGTCAGGTCGCCGCGCAGCCCCAGTCCCGCGCCGGGGACGAACGACAACCGCCGGATGCCCCGGTCGCGGCCGAGGAACTCCCGGACGAACCCGTCGGCGGGCCTGGCCAGCAGCGTCGCGGGGTCGTCGAGCTGCGCCAGGTGCCCGCCCACCTGCAGCACGGCGACCCGGTCGCCGAGCTTGACGGCCTCGTCGATGTCGTGGGTGACGAACACGATCGTCTTGTGCAGCTCGGCCTGGAGCCGCAGCAGTTCGTCCTGCAGGCTCGCGCGCACGATCGGGTCCACCGCGCTGAACGGCTCGTCCATCAGCAGCACCGGCGGGTCGGCCGCGAGCGCGCGGGCCACGCCGACGCGCTGCTGCTGGCCGCCGGAGAGCTGGAAGGGGTAGCGGTTCGCGAGGCCGGTGTCCAGGCCCACCCGCTCCAGCAGCTCCATCGCGCGGTCCCGGGCCTTCCGCCGGTCCCAGCCGAGGAGCTGGGGCACGGTCGCGACGTTGTCCACGATCTTCCGGTGCGGGAAGAGGCCGGCCTGCTGGATCACGTAGCCGATGCCCCGGCGCAGCGTGGGCGGATCGACGGTGGTGACGTCCACGCCGTCGAGGAGGACGCGGCCCTCGCTCGGGTCGATCATTCTGTTGATCATCCGGAGGGACGTCGTCTTGCCGCATCCGGAGGGACCGACGAACACGGTTATCCCACCCGTGGGAACTTCGAGGCTGAGGTCGTCCACGGCGACGGTTCCGTCTGGATATCGCTTGGTGACACGGTCGAATGTGATCATGCGTAACCTTTTGCTCGCCGGCGGGGCGTGGGACCCCCTGCCCACAACCGCCCCATGGTCTAACGCGGGACCGACAAAGGTGAGGTATCCAACTCAACCCTCCCATGGCCCCCACCAGGGGGCCGCTCAGGCTAGCAAGCCCTCCGGAGAAAGGGCAGTCAATAGTGCGATTGGGCCCGCCGACCCGGCATGATTACCCATATCGTGGGGAGTGACTCATCTGACACACATGCACCAACAGCCACATCGGCACCGTACGTATTCCGCTCATCCCGGTTTCATCGTCAGGTGCCCCGCCTGAACCATCCGAACCACCAGAGGAACCGGTTCCCGTGACCCAGCCGCTCCTCGGTCGGCGCTCGCGTGGTGACCTCGTCGCCGAGCTCTACGACCGTCACGCCGCCGGACTGTTCGCGTACTGTCACGACCAGCTCGGTGATCCCGGCGCCGCAGCCGCCGTGTTGGCGGCCGTCTTCGCCGCCGTGGAGGCCGCCGGGCCGCGCGCCACGGTGGGGACCGCCGGGCCGCCGCGCGCCGCCGGGGAGACCCTCGCGCCGCACGCCGCCGGGGAGGCCGCCGGGCCGTACTCCGTTGGGGAGGCCGCCGGCCCGCCGCGCGCCGCCCTCTACGCGCTGGCCCGCCGCGAGATCCAGCACCGCGACGTCGTCCACGCGCCGCCGATCGCCGGAGCCGACCTGGTGGCCGCCTTCGTCGGGCGGGTGCTGCGCGACCTGCGGCCCCACCAGCGCGAGGTGCTGTACCTGTCCGGCGTGTGCGAGATGGACGCCTTCGAGCTCTCCTGGGTGCTCGACGTGGCCGCCGACACCGCCGACGAGCTGACCGTGAGCGCCTGCCGGCGCTTCGCCCAGGCGCTGCGCCCGGCCCTGGCCTCGATGAGGGTGCCGGACCGCATGGCCGAGGTGTTCGGCGCTCTGGACGCCGCGCCCATCCGCGACGTCCTCGCCCGCGCCCCCTGGGCCGTCCCGCCGCCGGATCTGCGCGCCGCCGTGCTGGGAGTCCGGCCGGATACGGCTCCCGCCACGCCGGTGGTCCGGCCGGGTGCCGCTCCCGCTTCGCCGGAGGTCCGGTCAGGTACGGCTTCCGCCGCGCCGGGCATCCGACCCGGTACGGCTTCCGCCTCGCGCCCCTCCGGTCCCCCGCTCAGGAGGCTGTGGCCCGCGCCCCCGGTGTGGCCGCTCCCGCCCTCCGAGACCGACGCGCTGACCAGCACCACCGTGTTCCCGCTGCCGATCGGGCCGGCGGGCGGACCGCGCGACGGCTCGCCCGGTTCCCCGGGTCCCTCGGGCTCCCCGATCCTTCCCGGCTCCCCCGGATCGTCCGGGCCGTCGGGTCCCACCGGCTTCACCGGCTTCACCGGATCTTCGGGTCACCCCGGCTCCTCCGCGCGGGACCGCGCGTCCGACCCCTTCTCGCCGCCGGACCCGGACGTGGTCTCCGCGCACGAGGCCACCACCGAGCCGATGCCCCGGCTCAAGGACGCGGTCCTGACCTCGCTCGACGACATGTCGCCCCGCGCCCGGCGGGCGAGGCTGCGCCGGCCCTCGCCGCGCGGTTCGGCGCCCCTGTCCGCCCCGGTCCCCGGGGACGTGCTCGAACCCGAGGCGTCGCCGTCACCACCATCGTCATCGCCGTCATCACCACCGTCGTCGCCGTCGTCGCCGGACGGGTTCCCCTCCGTGGGGAACCTGTTCCAGCCCCTCACCCCCGAGGCGCGGGCGGCCCTGATCCGGACCGACAGGCTGGTGGCCGCCGCGCCGCGCGAGGAACGCGACCGCGACAGGCGGCGCACGGACCGCGGACGGCACGAGCGGCGCGAAGAGCCCGATCGGCGAGGGGATCGCGGGTGGCGCGAGGACGCCGGCCGGCGGGGGGAGCACGAGCGTCCGCTGCCCGGCTGGCCGCTGCGGGCCGACGAGCTGGAGGACCTGACCGTCCCCGGCTCCACGACGTCCCCGGTCCAGGACCGGACGTCCACGACGTCCACGGCCCAGGACCCGACGGCGCGTACGGACGCCGCGGCGTCCCCGTACGAGGACGCCGGGAGGACCCCTCTCGCGGACACCGGGGACGTGCCGCACGCGGACGCCGGTCCGGTGGAGGCCGTACGGGCTCCGCGCGACGAGTGGCCGATCGTCGACTGGACCGCGCCGGAACGACCCGTCCGCGTGCACGGGCTGGAACGGCCCGCCGACACGGGGTGGCCCCTGAGCGGGCAGGAGCCCGAGCCCGAGGCCACGGCGGAGACGACCGGCCTCCGGACGACCGCCGCGGAAACGCAGGACCCCCGGACGACCGACGCGGCGACGACCGACTTCCAGGAGGTCGCCGCCTGGCGGGCCGGGATGCTGGCGAACGCCGGGAACCCCGGGAACACTGGGAACGCGGAGGTCGGAGCCACGGCCGCGGCCGTGACCGGGGTCCGGGCCGATGTCCCGGAGCCGAGCCCCCGGGCGTCCCGTACGGCGCGGTCAGGCGGGCGGTCGCATCGCAGGCCCAGGCGCCGGCCGGGCAGGCACGCCGAGCGTCACCACGACTGGGTCTGGGAGCTCGTGGGCTTCCTCATCTGCGTGGCGATCGCGGTGATCGTCTTCCTCGCCATGCCCGCCCTGGCGCCGTGACGCCCCGGCGCCGTAACGCCCCGGCGCCGTAACGCCCCGGTGCCATGACGCCCCGGTGCCGTGACGCCGTGACGCCGTGAACGGTCCGGCGTCTCAGCCCGCCGACAGGACCAGCCCGCTGGTCGGCACGCCGGTGCCGGCGGTGACCAGGACGTTGCGGACGTCCGCCACCTGGTTGGCCGCGGTGCCCCGGACCTGCCGGACGGCCTCGGCGATGCCGTTCATGCCGTGGATGTACGCCTCGCCGAGCTGCCCGCCGTGCGGATTGACCGGCAGCCGGCCGTCGATCTCGATGCCGCCGTCCGCCACGAGGTGGCGCGCCTCACCCCGCCCGCAGAACCCCAGCTCCTCCAGCTGGACGAGCACGAACGGCGTGAAGTGGTCGTACAGGACGGCCGTCTGCACGTCCTCGGGGCCGAACCCCGCCTGCTCCCACAGCCGGCGGCCGACCACCCCCATCTCCGGCAGGCCGGTCATGTCGTCGCGGTAGTAGCTGGTCATCATCATCTGCTCGGCCCCCGACCCCTGGGCCGCGGCGGTGATCAGGGCCGGGGTCCGCCGCAGGTCACGGGCGCGCTCGGCCGAAGTGACCACCAGCGCCACCGCGCCGTCGCTCTCCTGGCAGCAGTCGAGCAGGTGCAGCGGATCGACGATCCACCGCGACGCCTGGTGCTCGGCGAGGGTGATCGGCCGGCCGTGGAACCACGCGGCGGGGTTGGTGGCCGCGTGCCGCCGCATGGCGACCGCCACCCTGCCGAAGTCCTCGGACGTCGCGCCGTGGACGTGCATGTACCGGCGGGCGAACATGGCGACCCACGCCGCCGGGGTCATCAGCCCCTGCGGCACGTGCCAGCTCATCTCCAGGCCCAGGGACGACGGCGCGCCGCCGAGCCCGGGGTCGGGCCGGCCGTACCTGCGGCCGGAGCGCTCGTTGAACGCCCGGTAGCAGACGACGGTCTCGGCGACGCCGGTCGCGACGGCCATCGCCGCGTGCATCACCGTGCCGCACGCCGCGCCGCCGCCGTAGTGGACCCGGGAGAAGAAGGTCAGGTCGCCGATGCCCACCTCGCGGGCCACGGCGATCTCGTCGTTGGCGTCCTGGGTGTAGGTCACCAGGCCGTCCACGTCCGACGGGCCGAGGCCGGCGTCGTCCAGCGCCGCGAACACCGCCTCGGCGGCGAGCCGGAGCTCCGACCTGCCCGACTGCTTGGAGAACTCGGTCGCGCCGATGCCGGCGACGGCCGTACTCCCCGAAAAGGAGACCACGGTGGGGGCCTTTCTGGTGGGTCAGCGGTCGGGGAGGGCGACGCGGACGGTGCCCGAGGCGTGGTCGCCCAGGCTGACCCTGCCCCGCACCTCGACGGTGAACTCGCCGTTCTCCCGCCCGACGACGGTGCCGGTGAAGGTCAGCCGGTCACCGGCGTAGGCCGGGACGCCCAGCTTGACGTTGATGCCGCGGATCAGCGCCTCGGGGCCCGCCCAGTCGGTGACGTAGCGCTCGACGAGGCCCATCGTGGTCAGGATGTTGAGGAAGACGTCCTTCGCTCCCTGTGCCCTGGCGCTCGCCGGGTCGTGGTGGACGGGGGTGAAGTCCATCGTGGCCAGTGCCGTCGAGACGACCGCGGTGGGGGTCAGGTCGATCGCGAGCTCGGGGAGCGCCACTCCGACCTGGACCTCGTCTTCGGTAAGCGTCCGCATCACGTCTCCCGGGGGACCCAGAGGGGCAGTATGAGGTTGTCGTCCTTCTGGCGATACGTCACACGCAACGGCATACCGATACCCACTTCCGCGGGAGCGCAGTCCACGACGGCGCCCACGATCCGCACGCCCTCCGGCAGCTGGACCACCGCCACCGCGAACGGCGTCTCCCATCCCGGGACCGGCGGGTTGTGGTGCACCACGTAGCTGTAGACCTCACCCTCGCCGCTCGCCACGACGTACGTCCGGCCGGCCGAGCGGCACGAGGGGCAGACCGGACCGGGGGGATGCCGGAGCTCGCCGCAGTCGGCGCATCTCTGGATCCGCAACTCGCCTCGGGCCACACCCTCCCAGAAGAAGGCGGTGTCGTCGTTGACGGCCGGTCCCAGCGGGTACGGCTGCCGGGTATCGGGAGTGGTTTTGCGCCCCTCGGGATGAAATTTCAGCACCCGGAACAGCATCTGGGCCACCCGCTCGCCCTCCGAGTACCAGGTGACGTTCCAGGTGACGAAGTAACCCTCGCCGAGGGCCGTCCGCTTCGGCCCGGACAGCCCGGTGAGCCGGGTGGCCGGGACCGGCCGCTCGCCGAGCCTCAGGTAGCGGTCGTAGGTCTGCTCGCAGTTCGTCGCGACCACCCCGGTGTAGCCGGCGGCGTCGAGGGCCGCGAGCACGTCGTCGATCGGGCCGCCCCCGCTCCCGGGCCGCCCGTCCGGGCCGTGTTCTCCGCTCCCACCGGCCTGTACGGCCCGCCCGCCCGGTCCCTGGTCCCCGGCCCTCCCCTGCCCTCCGGACCCCCCGTCCCCTCCCGTCCGCCCGGCCGGTCCGGCGAGGCCCGGCATGGTCCAGACCTGGATCATCGCCGGGGGAGCCACGATCTCCCCGTGGACACCCGCGGCGGCGGCCTCCGCGTCGGTGTGGAGGGGGTTGGCGTCGCCCATGGCGGCGGCCCAGTGCCGGATCATCGGAAGGTTGACCGGGTCGGCCGCGGCCTCCCCGTACACCTCGCCCGCGGCCATCCTCTTCTCGGCCAGCGCGGTGAGCCGTTCGTGGAAGCCCGGGTCCGGGACCCCGGCGGGAGGGTTCGCGGCGGTCATCGGGGCGGCCTCGGCAGGTTCAGGCCCAGCATGGCGATGAGCTCGCGCTGGATCTCGTTGACGCCGCCGCCGAAGGTCAGCACGATCGCGCCCTTGACGCCGCGGTCGAGGCGCTCGGCGAAGTCGGCCGTCTCCTCGTCGTCCGGGTCGCCGAACCGGGCCAGGACGTCCCCGACGATCCGGCCGACCTCCTGCATGCGCTCCGAGCCGTAGATCTTGGTGGCCGAGGCGTCGGGGGCGCCCAGCCAGCCCAGGTCCATGCCCGCCGCGACCTGCCAGTTCAGCAGCTCGTTGGTCCGCAGGCAGGCGTACACCCCGGCCAGCGCGCGCCGTACGGCGGGCTCGTCGATCAGGCCGGTGGCGCGCGCCCACCTCAGGAAGCGGTCGTGGACGTGCGCGATGTTGCCCGCCGGGCCGAGCGTGACCCGCTCGTGGTTGAGCTGCTCGACGATCAGGTCCCAGCCCCGGTTCTCCTCCCCCACCACCATGTCCACCGGCACCCGCACATCGGTGTAGTAGGTGGAGTTGGTGTGGTGGCGGCCGTCCATGGTCGTGATCGGGGTCCACGAGAAGCCCGGGTCGGCGCAGTCGACGATCAGCATCGTGATGCCCCGGTGCCTGTCGGCGGCCGGGTCGGTGCGGGCGGCCAGCCAGATGTGGTCGGCGCGGTGGGCGCCCGAGGTGAAGATCTTCTGCCCGTTGACGACGTAGTGGTCGCCGTCGCGGACCGCGGTGGTGCGCAGGGCCGCGAGGTCGGTGCCCGCCTCGGGCTCGCTGTAGCCGATGGCGAAGTGGCACTCCCCGGCCAGGATGCGCGGCAGGAAGAACTCCTTCTGCGCGGCCGTGCCGTACCGCATGATGGTCGGGCCGACGGTCTGCACTGTGATGATCGGGTAGGGCACCTCGGCGCGGGCGATCTCGTTGGCGAAGATCTGCTGCTCCATCGGGCCGTACCCGCCGCCGCCGTACTTCTCCGGCCAGCCCAGGCCGAGCTTGCCGTCACGGCCGAGCCTGCGGCAGTGCCGCATGTAGGCCGGGCCGAACGGGTCGGCGGCGATCTCCCGGCGCTCCTCGGCGGACAGGCAGACGGTGAAGTACTCGTGCAGCTCGTGGCGGAGCCGCCGCTGCTCGGGGGTCAGGTCGATCATCATCGAAGAAGGGCTCCGATCGCGTCGAGCCGGGCCTCCACACCGCCCAGCAGGTGGGCGTGGTGCTTGCCCCAGGCGAAGTGGCGGTGCAGCGGGTAGGCCACGTCCAGGCCGATCCCGCCGTGCAGGTGCTGGCAGGTGTGCAGCGCGGCGAGCGCCGCGTCCGTGACGGTGAGGGCCGCGACGGACAGGTCGGCGTCGGCCTCGGCGTCCATGCCCTCGGCCAGCCGCCACGCCCCGGACCACATGGCGACGTCCAGGGTGCGGGCGGCGATGTAGACGTCGGCGATCTGCACGGTGACCGCCTGGAACTCGGCCAGCGCCCGGCCGAACTGCCTGCGGTTCCTGATGTGCTCGGTGGTCAGCGCGAGCGCCCCGGCCAGCACGCCGGAGGCGACGGCGACGATCCCGGCGAGCGCCAGCAGGCGCAGACCCTCCGTGGCCCGGCCGTCCGGCCCGCCCACGGGCTCTCCCGGGGAGTCGTGGAGGGTGAGGGTGGCGGCGGGCTCGCCGGTGGAGACGCGCACCGGCCGCAGGGCCGCCGCCCCGGGGGCCACCAGGAACAGGCCGGCGCCCTCTTCGGTGGCGGCGGGGACGAGGATCGCCGACGCCTGGGCGGCGTAGGGGACGGTGCCGGCCCGTCCGGTCAGCACCCACCCGTCGCCGCGGGAGCGGGCGGTCACGGTGGGGGCGGCGTCCGGGCCCCCCGCGGGATCGGGTCCGCCCGCGAGGCGGGCCGTCACGGTGGGGGCGGCGCCGAGGTCACGGCCGGGGCCGCGCAGCGCGGCGGTCAGCACCGCCCGCCCCTCGGCCAGCGGGGCCAGCGCCGCGCGCTGCTCCGGGGAGCCGTGCCGCGCGACGGTCAGCGCGGCGACCAGGCTCGCCAGGAGCGGCGCCGGGGCCACGTGCGCCCCGGCCTCCCGCAGCAGGACGGCCATCTCCACCGGTCCGAGCCCCGCGCCGCCCGCCTCCTCGGGAAGGCAGGCGCCCAGCAGCCCGGCGTGGGCGAGGGAGCGCCACAGCCCCGCGTCGTACGGCGCGCCGCCCGCCTCGTGGGCCTCGATCCGTTCGGTGGCCGCCTCGCGGCCGAGGAGGTCTGCGGCGAGGGCGCGCAGCTCGCTCTGGGTCTCGTCAAGGGTGAAGTCCACGGGCGCTCCAGGGGGCTAAAACGCTCAAGCCAACCGATCCGGAAACTAGAACAGATTTCAATCCCCGTCCAGGGGCCACCGGCGGGGACGTGCGGCACCGTACGGTGGGCGGGCGTCTTCCGTGGAAGGGCCGATGGCCCTCACAACCGGCGGGTAACTCACCCGGACGACCGGAGATCAGATAACGTGTTCTCATGCGTGTCCCGCGTACGACCATCGGAGCATCCGCGGCCACCCGCGCCCCGCACGCTTCGACCCCCGGGTCCTCCCGGCCGGGCGCGGCCAAGGGATCCTCGGGTGCCGCCAAGGGCGCCTCGGGCGCACAGGGTTCGCAGGGCGAGCCGGCGGCGTCCGGCGGCGTCCGTTCCAGGAGCCAGCACCAGCGCCGCAAGCGCATCGTCCAGGCGGCCGCCGCGCTCGCCTCCCGCGGCGGCGTCGAGGCCATGCAGATGCGCACGGTCGCCGAGCGCGCCGGGGTCGCCCTCGGCACCCTCTACCGCTACTTCCCATCGAAGATGGACCTGGTCGTCGCGGTGGTCAGCGAGGAGTTCGACCTGCTCGAAGGCAGCATCGAGCGCCGCCCGCCGAGCGCCGCCACCGCCGCCGGACGCGCCGTGGACGTGCTGATGCGCGCCACCCGCGGTCTCATGCGCGAGCCCGAGCTGGCCGACGCGCTCATCCGCTCGCTGATCATCGCCGAGGTCGGCACCCCGTTCGGCGACCGGATGACCGGCCTGCTGCTGCGCGCCGCCGGGGACCGGCTGACGATGGAGACCGCCACCGAGGAGCAGGCCATCCTGGCCGGTTCGCTGTCCAGCGTCTGGGTGCAGGAGCTGCTGGAGATGCTCCGCGGCCGCCGCACGCACGAGCAGGTGCAGCGCCGCGTCGAGATCGCGGCCGACCGGCTGCTCGCCGGCTTCTGACCGCTCATCCCGCCCCGCCCTTCCCTCCGGAGACCTCCCATCCCCGCCTGCTCCCCGGAGACCTCCCGTCCCCGCCTGCCCTCCGGAGATCTCCTACCCTCGCCCTCCCGAGCCTCCCGCCCTCCGCCTCCTTCCGGTGACCTCCCTCCTTCGCCTTCCGCCGGAAACTAGAACGAGTTACAGTCACAGGCGGGTGCGGTCGGGCTGGGAGGTCGGATGGGCGCGGTGATCGTCGAGGCCGTCAGGACCCCGATCGGCAGGCGCGGCGGCGTGCTCGCGGGCCTGAAACCGCAGGCGTTGCTCGCCGCGGCGCTGAACGGCCTGATCGGCAGGTCCGGGATCGACCCGGCGGCCGTGGACCAGGTCTTCGCCGGGTGCGTCACCCAGGCGGGTGAGCAGGGCGGGCACGTGGGCCGGTACGCCTGGCTCTACGCCGGCCTGCCGTACGGAACGGGCGTGACCACGGTCGACGCGCAGTGCGGCTCCTCGCAGCAGGCCGTGCACCTGGTCGCCGCCCTCATCGAGGCGGGCGTCATCGAGGTCGGGGTGGCCTGCGGCGTCGAGGTGATGAGCCGGGCCCCGCTGGGCAGCAACGTGCTCCCGGCCGACCCCCGGCCCGACGACTGGGCCATCGACCTGCCCGACCAGTTCACCGCCGCCGAGCGGATCGCGCGGCGGCGCGGACTGACCCGCGAGCGGCTCGACGCCTTCGGCGTCCGGTCCCAGCGCCTGGCCGCCCGCGCGTGGGCCGGGGGCCGCTTCGACCGGGAGGTCGTCCCGGTGGCGGCTCCGGTCCTGGGCGAGGACGGACGGCCGACCGGGGAGAGCCGCGTCGTGACCGCCGACCAGGGGCTCCGCGAGACCACGGCCGAGGGGCTGGCACGGCTGCGGCCGGTGACGGGAGAGGGCGGCCTGCACACCGCCGGGACCTCGTCGCAGATCTCCGACGGCGCGGCGGCGGTGCTGCTGACGAGCGAGGAGGCCGCCGCCCGGTACGGCCTGCGCCCCCGCGCCCGGATCCGCGCCCAGGCGCTCGTCGGCGCCGAGCCGTACTACCACCTGGACGGGCCGGTGGAGGCGACCGCCAGGGTGCTGTCCGCGGCGGGCATGCGGGTGGCGGACGTCGACCTGTTCGAGGTGAACGAGGCGTTCGCCTCGGTCGTGCTGTCCTGGGCGTCGGTGCACCGGCCGGACATGGACCGGGTCAACGTCTGCGGCGGGGCCATCGCGCTCGGCCACCCGGTCGGCGCGACCGGCGCCCGGCTGGTCACCACCGCCCTGCACGAGCTGGAGCGGTCGGACTCCTCGACCGCGCTGGTGACGATGTGCGCGGGCGGCGCGCTGGCCACCGCGACCGTCCTCGAACGGCTTTGACGCGGCGGCGACGCGTCCGCGGGGGTGCGTGTTCTCCCCGCGTTTCCCCGCCGGCTCCCCGCGTTCCCCCGCCGGGAATGATCACGAGGCCGTACGCTTGCGGCGACCCTTTCCCGCCATGAGGATGACGCCATGCAGCCACTCGGTGAAGCCGACCTGCGGGTGGTCGCCGCCCTGCAGGTGAACGGGCGGGCCACCTGGGACCGCATCGGGCGCGTGCTGGGCGAGCCCACGCGCAACGTCGCCAGGAGGGCGGCCCGGCTGATCGAGTCGGGGGTGCTCTCGGTGGTCGGGCTGGTCGAGGACCGGCGGCTGGGGTCGTCGGTGCTGCGGCTGCGCTGCCGTCCCGGGACGGTGATCGACGCGGGCGAGGCGCTCGCCGAGCTGCCCGAGACCCGGTTCGCCGCGCTGGTCTCGGGCTCGGTGGACTGCACGGCCGAGCTGTCCGTGGCCGACGACGCCATGATCGATCTGCTGTTCCGGGGCATCCCGTCGATCGACGGGGTCGTGGAGAGCGTCGCCTATCCGGCGCTGCGCTACTTCAAGACCCCCCAGGAGTGGCACCTCGACGTGCTGACCCCGCAGGAGGTGGAGGGGCTGCGCGAGCAGTGGGCCCCGCTGCCGGGCCGCCTCCAGCGCCCGCGCGAGGCGCCGCCGGCCGAGGACGCGCGGATCATCGCGGCGGTCGTCACCGACGGCCGCGCCACCCACGCGGAGGTCGCGTCCGCCGCCGGGATCAGCGAGTCCACGGCCCGCCGACGCCTGGACTCCCTGCTGCGCCGGGGGATCCTGCGCATCCGCGCCGAGATCGAGCCCGCCTACCTCGGGCTGCCGGTCGAGGCGGTGCTCTGGCTGCGGGTGGCCGAGTGCGAGGTGGAGGCCGTCGGGCACGCGCTGGCCGCGCTTCCGGAGGTGCGGTACCTGGTGGCGGTGGCCGGCGACCACCAGCTCGTGGCGCACGTGGTCGTGCCGGGGCGGTCCGAGCTGTACGAGTTCCTGCGGGGCATCGGCGGCCTGCCCGGGATGCGGGCGATCGAGACCACGGTGGTGCTCCGGCCGCTCAAGCGCGGTTTCATGATCAAGCGTGACGGCCGGGTGGAGCGCTGGGCCGGCCCGATCGAGGCGTGCCGCGGAACGCCGGGAAGAGACGCGGAAGCCGTACCTTGACGCGCCCGGAGGTACATAATAGAACGCGTTACAGCAGATGCCCCACCAAGCGCTTGATCGGTTAGGCTGGCGGGCCGGGCGGGCACGCCCGTCACCCGCGGCGTGGCGTGGCGTACGCCGGCAGCACGACGCCCGCGAGGACGCGCGGGCGGTTCCCCCGGGGAGGGCCATGGACATCAACCTCGTCGACCAGGATCTCTACGCGCGCGAAGGCGCGCCCCACGACCGGTTCGCCTGGCTGCGGGCCAACGATCCGGTCCACCGGCACGCCGGCGGAGGCCTCGGCTGGCCCGACTTCTGGGCGGTCACCAGGCACGCCGACGTCGTGCAGGTCTCCCGCCGCCCCGACCTGTTCTCCTCCAGCAGGAAGCTCGCGCTCTTCGAAGAGATGCCGGAGGAGCAGCGCGAGTTCCAGCGGATGATGATGCTCAACCAGGACCCGCCGGAGCACACCCGGCGCCGCTCGCTGGTCAACCGGGGCTTCACCCCGCGCGTCATCGGCGCCCTGGAGCAGCACATCCGCGACATCTGCCACGACCTCGTGGACGAGGCCAGGGGCCGCTCCTCCATCGACTTCGTCCGGGACATCGCCGCCCCGCTGCCGCTGTACGTGATCTGCGAGCTGCTCGGCGCCCCCGTCGAGGACCGCGACAAGCTCTTCACCTGGTCCAACCAGATGATCGGCGCGGAGGACCCCGACTACGCGGCCGACCCCACCGAGGGGCGCGACGCCGCCGCGGAGGTCTACGCCTACGCCAACCGGCTCGCCGCCGAGCGCCGCGAGGAGCCCCGCGACGACATCATCACCAAGCTTCTGCGTCCCGACGACAACGGCGAGGTCCTCGACGAGAACGAGTTCGACCTGTTCGTGCTGCTGCTGGTGGTGGCGGGCAACGAGACGACCCGCAACGCGGCCTCCGGCGGCATGCTCGGGTTCTTCGAGCACCCCGAGCAGTGGCGGCGCCTGGTCGCCGACCGCGCGCTGGCCGGCACCGCCGCCGACGAGATCGTCCGCTGGGTCTCCCCGGTCAACCTCTTCCGCCGTACGGCGACCGCCGACACGGTGATCGGCGAGCAGGAGGTCAAGGAGGGCGACAAGGTCGTGGTGTTCTACACCTCCGCCAACCGCGACGAGGACGTCTTCGCCGACCCCGGGGTGTTCGACATCGGCCGCACCCCCAACCCCCACATCGGCTTCGGCGGCGGCGGCGCCCACTTCTGCCTCGGCAACCACCTGGCCAAGCTGGAGCTGCGGGTGCTCTTCGAGGTGCTGGCCGAGCGGCTGCCGAACCTCGCCCAGGCGGGCCCGGCCCGGCGGCTCCGCTCCAACTTCATCAACGGCATCAAGGAGCTCCCGGCCACGGTCTCCTGAACCCCGGCGCCGCCGTTCCCGCCCGCCGGCCCCCGGATCGGCGGGCGGGCCCCCGGATCGGCGGGCGGGCCCCCGGATCGGCGGGCGGGCCCCCGGATCGGCGGGCGGGTCCCGGGATCGGCGGCCGGGTCCCGCCCTCACCGCGTCAGCAGGGACTCCGCCCGGTCGACGTAGGCACCGGGCAGCGCGTACAGGGCGGCGGCGACCTCCGGGTCGGCGACGGCGGGCAGCGCGGCCAGGGCGTCGGCGGCCAGGCCCCGGCAGTACTCCAGCGTGTCGTCGACCATGTGCCCCTCGCGCAGGCGGGTGAGCACGAACGCGATCTCCTCCTCCGTCAGCCGCCTGCCGAGGAGGGACCGCAGCTCCCCGCGGTCGTGGCGGAGCGCCAGCAGCAGCGGCAGGGTGTAGACGCCCTGCCGCAGGTCGTTGCCGACCGGCTTGCCCAGCCGGTCGGCGGTGGAGGCCAGGTCGAGCAGGTCGTCCAGGACCTGGAAGATGACGCCGAACCGCTCGCCGTACGCCGCCATGGTCCGCCCGGCCGGGTGGGCCACCACGCAGCTCGCCCGGAACAGGGAGGCGGTCTTGCCGGTGATGGACCGCAGGGCCGCCTCGGGGGTGCGGGCGGGGTCGAACAGCTCGGCCGTCTCCTGGAACTGCCCCTCGGCCAGCTCGACGACCACGGCGGCGAGCGTCTCGGCCACGTGCCTGGAGGCCGAGGTCAGCGCGGCGAGCCCGGCCCGGGCGAGCATGAAGTCGCCGACGACCAACGCCCTGGCGTCGCCCAGCTCGGCGTTGAGGGTCCGTACTCCCCGGCGCTGCCCGGCGCCGTCCATGAGGTCGTCGTGGACCAGTGACCCGGCGTGGATCAGCTCGACGCAGGCCGCCGCGGTGACCGTCCGGCCGTCGATCCGCCCGCCCACGGCGAGCGCGGTCGCCAGTGTCAGCGCGGCGCGCAGCCGCTTGCCGCCCGCGCCGGTGATGTGACCGGCCGCCCGGTTGACGAGCGGCAGCCGGGAGGAGGCGCTCAGCCGCCGGATGCGCCTCTCCACCCGCGCCAGTCCCGCGGAGACGGCGGGAACGGCGAGGATCTCCTCCGGCCGCACGGCGTGGACGGGCATGGCGCCTCCTCGTGGCTCAACCTCATCGACCGCCTCCACGGTGCCGGACGATCGCTGAGGTGACGCTGAGCGCCGCTGAGACCTCTCTCAGCCCACGCGCTCCGGGACCTTCCGCATCACCTCGAACAGGCTGGTGAAGCTGGAGTCGGCGTGCCCGGCCGCCGCGCCCCGCCGGAAGATCTCCAGGACCGCGCCCGGCAGCGCGACGTCGACGCCGGCCGCGTGGACGGTGTGCGTGACGTGCTCGACGCTGGCCACCCCCATGGCCAGCCGGTCCACGTCACCGGGGTGCTCCCCGGCGTCGATCCGCGGCGTGTAGAACTCCATGAACCCCGGGATCGACGCCGCGGTCCGCGCGGCGTACGGCAGGAACTCCGCGGCCGTGATGCCGTTGGCGTCGGCCGTCGCGAGCGCGTGCAGCCAGCTGAGCATCGAGGTCCAGAAGATGTCCATCTGGAGCTGGTAGTACAGCGCCGCCAGCCCCGGGTCCTCTCCCCGGTAGTCGGCGCCGGTCAGCACCTCCAGGGTCGGCCGGTGCCGCTCGAACACCTCCCGGGGGCCGCTGTAGAAGGTGGAGGAGGCCGGGTCCCCGATGCCGGACGGCGGCACCTGCACGCCGCCGGTCAGCTGCCGGGCGCCGTGCCCGGCCAGCCACTCCGCTCCCTCCCTGGCCCGGTCCGGGGTGTCGGAGCTCAGGTTGACGATCACCTTGCCGGGCAGGTGCGCCGCGGCCGGTCCGAGGATCGCGTACATCGCGTCGTAGTCGGTCAGGCTGAGGACGGCCACCTCGCCGGCGGCCAGCGCGTCACCGGCCGTGGCGGCCCGGGTCGCGCCCCTGGCCACCAGTTCGTCCGCCTTCTCCGGGGTCCTGTTCCACACGGTGACCTCGTAGCCCCGGTCGAGGAACGCCTCCGCCATCGCCCGGCCCATCGGCCCGAGTCCGATGACCGTCACTGCCCGCACGCTCATCGCGCATCCCTTCTAGAACGAACGCTCTATCTAGAGAGGACCGTAGCACATCCCTGTAACGAACGTTCTATTCGGTAGACTCGCCGGATGAAGACCAGCGCACGACAGCGCGGGGCGGCCGGCCCGCACGGCGCCCTCGGCACCCGCGACCGGATCGTCCGTACCGCCTCACGGCTGATGCAGCGGCAGGGCTACGACGGCACCGGGATCAAGCAGATCTCCCAGGAGGCCGAGGCCACGCTCGGCTCGGTCTACCACTTCTTCCCGGGCGGGAAGCAGGAGCTGGCCGTCGCCGCGATCCGGCACGGCGAGAAGGAGTTCGCCGACGAGCTGCGGGAGATCCTCGACGGCGAGGACGACCCGGCCGAGGCCGTCGTCGCCTGCACCCGCAGGCTCGCCGAGGGCCTGCGCGCCTCCGACTGGGTGGACGGCTGCCCGGTCACGGCCACCGCGCTGGGTACGGCGGGCCGGGTGCCCGACGTGCAGCGGGCCGCCGCCGAGGCCTTCGCCCACTGGCGGCGGCTGGTCTTCGACCGGCTCCGCCGGGCGGGCTTCGCCGAGGACGACGCCCACGACCTCTCCCACACGGTGATCAGCACGCTGGAGGGCGCCGAGCTGGCCGCCCAGGTGTCGCAGGACGACCGGCCGCTGCACGCCGCCGGACGGCACCTGGCCCGGCTGATCGACCTCCACCGGCCCGGCGCCGCGCGCTCCTGACCGGACGGCGCCGGATCAGGGCCAGGAGGAGTCCTGGCCGGGGTCGCCGCCCTCGGACAGGAGCCTGATGTCGGACTCGACCATCATGGCGACGAGTTCTTCGAAGGAGACCGTGGGCTCCCAGCCGAGCTGGACGCGGGCCTTCTTCGGATCGGCGCAGAGCAGGTCCACCTCGGCGGGGCGGTGCAGGGCCGCGTCGCACACCACGTACCGCTCCCAGTCGAGGCCGGCGGCGGCGAAGGCGGCGACCACCAGATCGCGCACGGTGTGGGTGCGGCCGGTGCCGATGACGTAGTCCTCGGGCGTGTCCGCCCGGAGCATCAGGTGCATGGCACGGACGTAGTCGCCGGCGTAGCCCCAGTCGCGGCGGGCCTCCATGTTGCCCAGGCGCAGCTCGCCGGCCAGGCCGAGCTTGATCCTGGCCACGCCCAGGCTCACCTTGCGGGTGACGAACTCCGCGCCCCGGCGCGGGGACTCGTGGTTGAACAGGATCCCCGACACCGCGTACATGCCGTAGGACTCGCGGTAGTTCTGGGTGAGGAAGTGGCCGTACGCCTTGGCGACGCCGTACGGCGAGCGGGGGTGGAACGGGGTGGTCTCCGTCTGCGGGGTCTCGCGGACCTGGCCGAACATCTCCGAGGACGACGCCTGGTAGAAGCGGATCTGGCCGGAGCCGGCCACCGAGCGGGAGGAGGAGACGCCGGAGCAGACCCGGATGGCCTCCAGCATGCGCAGCACGCCCATGCCGGTGACCTCGGCGGTCAGCTCGGCCTGCTCCCACGACATGGGGACGAACGAGATGGCGCCCAGGTTGTAGACCTCGTCGGGCTGGACCTTCTCCACGGCGGAGATCAGCGACCCCTGGTCGAGGAGGTCGCCACGGACGAGCCGGACGTCCCGCAGCAGGCTGCGGACCCGTGAGACGCGCGGGTTGGCCTGGCCCCGTACCAGACCCCAGACCTCGTAACCCTCGTCCAGCAGGTGCTCGGCCAGGTATGAACCGTCCTGCCCGGTGATGCCGGTGATCAGTGCGCGCCTGGCCAACGCGTCCTCCTTGCTGATGGGATGAGACTTTCGCCCCTCATATGGCGTGTGACGGCGAATGTACCGTCCTGTCGTTGGCATGGACATCACGCCGCCGCCGCCACAACTAGAACGCGTTGCATAGAATAATGCTCTGTCGCCCTGATATCGCAGTTGGGGCCGGGTACGGCGGACTGTGGGAACGATTACACCTCGGGTCGGCGAGACCTACTGAATGGTAGGGTCCGGAGGGAAAGGTCATCTTTCACGGTACCTGTCCCCTTCCGGGCAGGGATGAGGAAGGGGTCGCCGTGCCAGGGGCGGATTCGCTGCGCGTCGCGCTGCTGTCCTACCGCAGCAAGCCGACATGCGGTGGCCAGGGCGTCTACCTGCGCCATCTCAGCAGGGAGCTGGTCGCTCTCGGGCACCACGTCGAGGTCTTCTCCGGCCAGCCCTACCCCGAGCTCGACGAGGGCGTCATCCTCAACAAGGTCCCCAGCCTGGACCTGTACCGCGACGAGGACCCCTTCCGCACCCCCAAGCTGCACGAGTACCGCGACTGGATCGACCTCCTGGAGGTCGGCACCATGTGGACCGCGGGCTTCCCCGAGCCGCTGACCTTCACCCTGCGGGCCCACCGCGAGCTGAAGAAGCGCGTCGGCGACTTCGACGTGGTGCAGGACAACCAGACGCTCGGCTACGGCCTGCTCGGCATCCAGAAGCTCTTCCCGGTGGTCGGCACCATCCACCACCCGATCAGTGTGGACCGGCGGATCGAGCTCGCGGCCGCGTCGGGGCGCAAGCGGCTGTCGCTGCGGCGGTGGTACGGCTTCGTCCGGATGCAGGCCAAGGTCGCCCCCCGGCTGAAGCCCATCCTGACCGTCAGCGAGTCGTCCCTGGCCGACATCCACCGCGACTTCAACGTGCCCCAGGCCAACATGCGGCTCATCCCGCTCGGCGTGGACACCCGCTACTTCCACCCCCGCCCGGACATGCCGAAGCGGCCCGGCTCGATCGTCGCGGTGGCCAGCGCCGACTCCCCCATGAAGGGCGTCGCGACGCTGCTGCGCGCGGTGGCGAAGCTGGCGACCGAGCGCGACGTGAACCTCACCGTGGTCAGCAGGCCGACCCCGGGCGGGCCGACCGAGAAGCTGGTCGCCGAGCTGTCCCTGCGGGACCGGGTGCGGTTCGTGCACGGCATCTCCGACACCGAGCTGGGCGAGCTGATCGCCACCTCGGAGATCTCGGTCGTCCCCTCCCTCTACGAGGGCTTCTCGCTGCCCGCCGTCGAGCACATGGCCTGCGGCACCCCGCTGATCGCCAGCCGCACCGGCGCGCTGCCCGAGGTGGTGGGCGACGCGGCCGTCCAGGTGACGCCCGGCGACCCCGAGGAGCTGGCCGCCGCGCTGCGCCGCCTGCACGACTCCCCCGAGGAGCGGGCGGCGGTCGGCAGGAAGGGCTACGACCGGGTCATGGAGCGCTACACCTGGAACGTCGTCGCCCAGCGGACCGTGGACGCCTACCGCGAGGCCATCCGGGCACGCCGCGACCGGTGACGGCCCCTCGGGGGCCCCTTCCCGAGCCCTCCGAGCCCTGCCATCCCATCCCCGGAGCCCCCGGGACCCCCGGGCCCGCACGGACCAGAGCCTTCGGGCCCTGACCACCCCTCCACCCCCGACCATCTGAAGAGGAGCGGCGAGTGCTGACTGTCGACTTCGGCCGGCTGCCCGTCGGGCCCGGAACCCGGGTCCTGGACCTGGGCTGCGGCGCCGGACGGCACGCCTTCGAGGTGCTGCGCCGGGGCGCCGACGTGGTGGCCTTCGACATGGACGCCAAGGAGCTCGAAGGCGTCGCCACCATGTTCACCGCCATGGACAAGGCCGGAGAGGTGCCCCCCGGCGCGACGGCCCGGACCGTGACCGGCGACGCGCTCGACATGCCGTTCGAGGACGCGAGCTTCGACCGGGTGATCGCCGCCGAGGTGCTGGAGCACATCCCCGACGACATGGCCGCGATGCGGGAGATCCTCCGCGTGCTCAAACCGGGCGGCCGGGCGGCCGTCACGGTGCCGAGCTTCCTGCCGGAGCGGATCTGCTGGGCCCTCGACGAGGCGTACCACACGGCCCCCGGCGGGCACGTCCGCATCTACACGCTGGCCGAGCTGAGCGCCAAGCTCAAATCCGTCGGCTTCGAGGTCGGCCCCCACCACCACGCCCACGGCCTGCACGCGCCGTACTGGTGGATCAAGTGCGCGGTCGGTGTGAACAACGACGACCACCCGCTGGCCAAGGCGTACCACGAGATCCTCGTCTGGGACATCATGAAGCGCCCGGCCGTCACCCGGATCGCGGAGGCCGTGCTCAACCCCCTCATCGGCAAGAGCGTGGTGCTCTACGTCCGCAAGCCCGCATGAGCGACCCGACGGAACAGGAGTCGCCGCCGGAGCGGGAGCGAACCCGACGCGATGAGCGATCGATGAGATGGGAGCAGGTCGTCCAGACCGCCCGGAGCATCGCGGCCCTGCAGGAGCCCGACGGCGGCGTGCCGTGGCCCGAGGGGCACGTGGACGCCTGGAACCACGTCGAGTGCCTGATGGCGATGAGCGTGGCGGGCCTCACCGAGCCGGTGCGCCGCGGCTACGACTGGCTGGCCCGCACCCAGCGGGCCGACGGTTCCTGGCCGATGAAGCTGGTCGGGGGCCGCGCGGCCGAGCACGGCGGCGAGTCCAACCACGCCGCCTACGTCGCGGTCGGCGTCTGGCACGAGCTGCTGGTCACCGGCGACGCGGGCTTCGCCCGCGGGATGTGGCCGGTCGTCCGCGCCGCACTGGACTTCGTCGTCGGCCTGCAGACCACCCGGGGCGAGATCGTCTGGGAGCGTACGGCGAGCGGCGAGCCCGCCGGGTACGCCCTGCTGACCGGGTGCGCCTCCATCCACCAGGGACTGCGCTGCGGCGTGCTGCTGGGCGAACGCCTGGGCGACCCGCAGCCCGACTGGGAGCTCGCGGCCGACCGGCTCGGCCACGTCCTCGCCGCCCACCCCGAGGCGTTCGCCGACAAGAGCCGCTTCTCGATGGACTGGTACTACCCGATCCTCGGCGGCGCCGTACGCGGCGCGGCCGCCCGGGCGCGGCTGGCCGAGGAGTGGGACACGTTCGTCGTACCGGGCCTCGGCATCCGCTGCGTCTCCGACCAGCCGTGGGTGACCGGCGCCGAGTCGTGCGAGCTGGTGCTCGCCCTGGACGCCGTGGGCGACCGGGAGCGGGCGCTGCGGCTGTTCGCCGACATGCAGCACCTGCGGCACGAGGACGGCTCCTACTGGACCGGCTGGCAGTTCGTGAACGGCAGGCACTTCCCGCACGAGCGCTCCGCCTACACCGCCGCGGCCGTCGTGCTCGCCGCCGACGCGCTGGACGGTCACACCCCCGCCGGGGGCGTCTTCCGGGACGCGGGCGGGTACGCGACGGACCGCCCCACGGCGGGCTGCGGGTGCAGCCACGCGGGCTCCCGGGCCTGATCCGTCCCCGGGCCTGACCCGTCCCCGGCCCCGCGGTTTCCCGGGCCCGGTCAGATTCCGGCTCCACAGGCTCCCGCACCGACCCGCACCCGCCCCGCGGGCCCCGTACCCGATCCGTTTCCGACCCCCCGGCCTGGTGTTTTCTTTGCCAGGCACCCGAAACGCGGTACTTGAAGGCCCGGATGCGTGTTACTACGTTCGGGCCTGTGAGCGATGCCGAGGGTACCCGGATAGCGACTCAGAGCGACAGGGTCGGCATGTCCCGGGCGGAGACGTTCCCTGACGCGAAGAAGATCCCCGCGGACCCCGCCCCCGAGACGGGACGCGTCCCGGTGCCGCGCACGACCCCCGGCCGGCACCGGGGGCCTCTTTCGAGGAAGGAGAAGGAGGCGCTGGCGGAGGCGGACACCGGCGTCATCCCGATCCTCGACCTCTTCGAGGACACTGACGACCACCCGTCCGCCGGCGATCGCCCGGCCTCCGGCCCCCGTCGGGCCCGCGACCCCGTTCCGCTCCCCGAATCCCGTCCGGACCGGAGCGCGAACGCGGGCGCCGGGCCCCGATCCACGCCCTCCACCGGGTCTTCCGCCGCTCCTTCGGCCGGCCTCCCCGTCGATCCCTCCGCCGGACCTCCAGCCGACGTCCGTACGGCGCAGGCGTCCGTCGCTGAGCGGGTCCACGCGTTCCTGCCGGAGTCGCTCGGCCCGGACACGTGGGATTCGCCGCCGCCGTCGGCCGGTCCCGCCATGCCGGGACCGCCCAGGCCGTGGAGCCTGGCCGGGCTGTCGCTGTGGCGGGCGGGCGTCCGGAGGGCCTGGACGCGGCGGAACCGGTATTCATGACCGCCGCCGGGGAGGAGCGCGACGCCACCCTCGTCCACGGCGCCGGAACCGCCGGGGTCACGGGGAGGGCCGGGGTCTCCGGAATCCCGCCCGCGCGGGCGCGGCGGACGGCGCTGCGCTGCCTCGCCGGCTCGCTCACTCTGGTGACCGTGCTCGGGCATCTCGTCCCCGGCTTCGAGCAGCCCTGTCTCGCGCCGATCGCGGGCGCGGCCACCGGGGTCGCCGCCGAACTCGTGCTGGAGAGCCTGGACGCGTGGGCGTGCCTGCGCCGGCCCCGCTACCTGAGCCCCCGGAGCGGGCGGGCCGGCGGGACGCTCGACTTCTTCCTGCCGTCGTACGTCACCGGCCTGCTCTGCGCGATGTTCCTGTACGGCGACGGCCGCCTGTCCCCCGTGGTGCTGGCCACGCTGGTCGGTGTCAGCGGCAGGTACGTCTTCCGGTTCCGCTGGACGGGCGGCCCCGTCCTGAACCCCGCGGCCCTCGGCACGGCCACGGTGCTGCTGTCGTGGACCGGTGCGGCGTCACCGTACCGGTTCACCGCGGGGGTGCCGGAGCCGTTCGACGTGGTGGCTCCGCCGGTCGTGCTGGGCCTGGGGGTGGCGCTGCACGCGGGGCTGACCGGCAGGCTGCCGGTGCTGGCGGGCTGGGCCGGCGGGTTCGCCGCGCAGGCCGTCGTGCGGGGCGTCCTGTCCGGCGTCTCGGTGATGGACGCCCTGCTGCCGGTGACCGGCGTGGCCTTCGCCCTCTACACCGTCTACGTGGTCGCCGACCCCGACACGACCCCCGCCGGCCGGCGCGCCCAGGTCGTGTTCGGCGCGGCCACCGCCGCGGTCCACGGCCTGCTGGTCGTGCTGGGCGTCGCCCACGGGCCGTTCCTCGCCCTCGTGGCCGTCTGCGCCTGCCGCGGCGCGGCCCTGGCCGTGCGGAACCGGGTACGGCGCCGCGCGGGCAGGGCCCTCACCGCCTCCTCCGCGGCCCGCTCGGCGGTCTCCCCCGGGACGGCTCCCGCCGCTTCCGCTCCCACGGCCTCCGCGGCTACGGCGGTTACGGCGGAACCACGATGAGCCACGGGACGGGCGGGACGGACGGGGACGGACGGGGGCGGTTCCTGGCCGGGGCGCGCACCCACGTGCCCGGGGTGGAGCTCGTCGCCGACAGCCGCCTCTCCCTCGCCGACGACCCCTATCTGGACGACTACCGCGTCGACGGCCGCGCGACGCTCCCCGCCGTGGTGGCCCTGGAGGCCATGGCGCAGGCCGCGGGCGCGCTGGCCGGGCGGCCGCCGGACGAGATCACGCGGATGGCGTTCGACCGGCCGGTGGTCGTGCCCGACGACGGCGGCACCCTGATCCGGGTGCGCGCCCTGCGGTGCGGGCCGCTGATCGAGACGGTGCTCTGCTGCGAGGAGACGGCCTTCCACGTCGACCACTTCCGCGCCGCCTTCCCGGTGGAGCCGACCGACGGGACGCTGGAGGTCCCCCGGCTCGGCCCGGACGGTCCCCCGCTTTCGGCCGCCGACCTGTACGGCACGGCCGGTCTCCCCGGCGGCCCGGCGCGCTTCCCCACCGGCCGGTTCCGCCGGGTCGTCCGGCTCACCCTCACCGGGCCGCGGAGCTGCCGGGGCGAACTGCGGGGCGACGACTCCCTGGGCTGGTTCGGCCCCGGGTACGGCAGGCCGGTGCTGGGCAGTCCCGGGCTGAACGACGCGGTGATCCACGCGTTGCAGGCGTGCGTGCCGCATCGTCGGCTGCTGCCCTCGGGCGGCGAGCGGCTGCTGGTGCGGCCCTCGCAGGGGGACGTGCGGCTGCACGCCGCCGGGCGCGACCACCGAGGGGACGAGCACGTCTGGGACGTCACCGCGACCGACGTGCGGGGCCGGCTGGTGGTGGCGTGGACCGGCCTGCGGCTGCGGGAGGCGGACCCGGCGGGGTGGACGCCGCCGGAGCCGGCCGCGGAACCGGCGGCGCGGGAGGACGCCGCCGAGGCGGAGGCGGAGAGGGGCCGTCAGCCGATGCCGGGGCCGACCCTCTCCAGTACCCGCAGCGAGCCGGTGTGCCGGACCTCCTTGAACGCCCCGGAGGCGAGCACCCGTTGGTAGACCCGGTACGGCGCCTGCCCGCCGTCGGCCGGGTCGGGGTAGATGTCGTGGAAGACGAGCGCGCCGCCCGGCGTGACGTGCGGGGCCCATCCCTCGTAGTCCTTGGTCACCGGCTCCTCGGAGTGCCCGCCGTCGATGAAGAGCATCCCCAGCGGGGTGTTCCACAGCGCCGCGACCCGGTCGGAGGGGCCGACGACCGCGATGACCTCCTCCTCCAGGCCGGCCGCGGCGATCGTCTGGCGGAAGGTGGGCAGCGAGTCCATCTTGCCGAAGCGGTGGTCCATCAGCGAGGGGTCGTGGTACGGCCAGCCGGGCTGGATCTCCTCCGAGCCGCGGTGGTGGTCGACGGTGACGACGACGGAGCCCGCCTGACGCGCCCCCGCGCCGAGGTAGATCGCGGACTTGCCGCAGTAGGTGCCGATCTCGCAGATCGGGCCGCGCGTGCCGTACTCGGCGGCGGTCTCGAAGAGGGCGAGGCCCTCGGCGTCGGGCATGAAACCCTTGGCGCGCCGGGCCGCGTTCCGCAGCTCGGTCGGCATGGTCGGGATGCTCATCGAGGCAGCCTACCCAGAAGCGGCATCATCCCGACGAAAACCCCGTCACACCGCGACGACTCCGGAAACCGAACAACATTCCAAACAACCCTTGCCCGCCCCTGTGCCCCGTGTTCTACTTTCCACCGTGAACCAGCGCGCCCGCATCACGATGGCGGAGGACGAGGTCACGGCCTTCGTCGCCGCGTCGCGGAAACTCCAGCTCGGCACGATCAACCCGGACGGGACGCCGCACCTGGTGACCATGTTCTACGGGCTGACCGGCGGCAGGATCTCCTTCTGGACGTACGGCAAGGCCCAGAAGGCGCGCAACATCGAGCGGGACGCGCGGGTGACCTGCCTCATCGAGGCCGGCGAGGACTACTTCGACCTGCGCGGCGTCCTGCTGTACGGCACCGCCCGGCGGATCGGCGACCCCGAGGGCGTCCTCGGCGTCGGCATGGACGTGGCCCGGCGGATGGCCGGGATGCCCTCCGACGAGGAGGCCCTGCGGGGGTACGTCGCGGAGACCGGCCGTAAAAGGGTCGCCTTCGTCGTCGAGCCCGTCCGGGTGGTCTCCTGGGATCACCGTAAGCTCGCCTCACCGGCATAGGAGGCCCTCTGTGAGAATCACCGTCGACTACCTGGTCTGCGAGGCCAACGCCGTCTGCACCGGCCTCGCCCCCGAGGTCTTCGAGCTTGACGACGACGACCAGCTGCACGTGCTGCTGCCCGAGCCGCCCGCGGAGCTGTCGGACCGGGTCCGGCACGCCGCGCGGTCCTGCCCCAAAGCCGCCATCTCCTTGAAGGAGAGCTAGGAGGATCCCCCATGCGTGGTGCGCTTCTGCACGCCGTCGGCGACGACAAGCTGGACATCCGCGACGACTTCACCCTCACCCCGGTGGGCCCGACGGACGTCCGCATCAAGATCAGGGCGACCGGCGTGTGCCACTCCGACCTCTCGGTGATCAGCGGCGTGCTGCCCATGCCGCTCCCGATCATCCCGGGGCACGAGGGCGCCGGAGAGGTGGTGGAGATCGGCGACCACGTGACCTCGGTCCAGCCGGGTGACCGCGTCATCGTCAACTGGACCCCGGCCTGCGGCCACTGCGCCAACTGCCTGGTCGGCCAGCCGTACCTGTGCATGACCTACATGATGGAGAGCTTCGTCAACGCCCGGTTCCGCTACGGCGGCGACACCCCGGCGTTCGGGATGGCCGGGTGCGGCACCTGGTGCGAGGAGATCGTCGTGCCCTGGCAGGGGGCGGTCAAGGTCGATCCGGAGATCCCCTACGAGATCGCGGCGCTGATCGGCTGCGGCGTCACGACCGGCGTCGGCGCGGCGCTCAACACCGCCAAGGTACGGCCCGGCTCGACGGTCGCGGTGGTCGGCGCCGGCGGCATCGGCCTGTCGATCATCCAGGGGGCGCGGATCTCCGGCGCGACCACCATCCTGGCGATCGACCCGCTCGAGTCCAAGCACGAGCTGGCGAAGAAGGTCGGCGCCACGCACGCCGTCACCCCCGACCAGCTCCAGGACGCCGTCGCCACGCTGACCGGCGGCCACGGGTTCGACCACGGCTTCGAGGCGGTCGGCAAGTCCGCCGCCATCATGACCGCCTGGCAGGCGACCCGGCGCGGCGGCGACATGATCGTGGTGGGCGCGGGCGCCGTCGACGACATGGTCCCGCTGAGCGCCTTCAACCTCCTGTTCGAGGGCAAGAACATCCTCAGCTCGATGTACGGCGGATCCGACGTCCGGCACGACTTCCCCTTCTTCGCCAAGCTGTACAAGGCCGGCAAGCTCGACCTGGAGAGCATGATCAGCGCCCGGATCAGGCTCGCCGACCTCAACGACGCCGTGGCCGCCCTGCGCGGCGGCGAGGTCCTGCGCCAAGTGGTCGTCCTGGACTGACGCCCTGGGCTGACCGCCTCACGGGAACGCCGCCGGCGAGAGGGCCCCTCACCGGACCCGCTCGTCGTCGGCCCGTCAGCCACGGTCGCGCGGCAGCATGAGGGCCGCGGCCGTGGTGACCACCAGCATCACGGCCGCGACGCACAGGGCGACCCGCAGATCCACGATGAACTCACCCCGGTCCGCGGCCAAGGTTCCGAAGGCGGCCACGGCGAGCGCGCCGCCCGTCTGCCGGAAGGAGTTCAGGATCCCGGCGGCCGTTCCGGCCCGGTCCGCGGCGATGTCGTTCAGCAGGACGGCGGTCAGGGAGGGCACGACGAGACCCATGCCGAGGCCGGCCGGGACGAGCATCGCCGCGATCACCGCCCCGCCGGTCCCCTCGTCCGTCCAGAGCAGGCCGGACATCGCCAGCGCGAAGACCGCCTGCCCCAGGGCGATCGGCATCCGCGGCCCGAAGCGTGCCGCGGCCCTGGCCGAGGCCAGGTTGGCTCCGGCGATCACGGCCATCATCGGCAGGAACATCAGCCCCGCGCTCATGGCGGACAGGTTCAGGATGTCCTGGAAGAACAGGCTCAGCACGAACACCAGCCCGTAGAACGCGGCGTTGACGACGAAGCCGATCACGACCGAGACCGTCACCGTGCGCGAACGGAAGAGACCGAGCGGGATCATCGGCGCGGCGGTGCGCGCCTCGATCACGACGAACGCGGCCGCCGCCACCGCGGCGAGCCCCAGGCAGCCCAGCACCACGGGCTCGCCGAAACCGTTCTCCCCTCCGTCGATCACCCCGAAGGTGAGCGCCGCGAGCGCGATGACCGCCGTGAGCTGGCCGTACGGATCGAGCGGCGCGACACCGCGCGGCGAGCGCTCCGCGCGGGCCAGCACCACGAGGGTGACGACGCCGATGGGCAGGTTGACGACGAAGATCGCCCGCCAGCCCAGGGTGCTGGACAGCACCCCGCCGGCCACCGGGCCGGCGGCGACCGCGACGGCTCCGCCGACGGCCCACAGCGCGATGGCCCGCACCCGTTCGGCCGCGTCCGGGAACGCCTGACGGACGAGGGCCAGCGAGGAGGGAAGCATGATCGCCGCGGCGCTCCCCTGAAGCAGGCGGGCGGCGATCAGCTCGCCCAGCCCCGGTGCCAGTCCGCAGGCCGCCGAGGCGACCGTGAAGACCGCGACGCCGGCGCCGAACGCGCGGCTCGCCCCGACGCGGTCGGAGAGCGTGCCCGCGGAGAGCAGGAGCGCGGCGAACATCAGCGTGTAGGCGTCCACGATCCACTGCAGTCCCGCCGTGCCGCCGCCGAGGGCCCGCCCGATCCCGGGCAGCGCCACGCTCATCGCCATGGCGTCGAGGTTGAGCAGAAAGGCGCCCATGAGCGTGGTCGCCAGGATCAGCTTCGGCCCGGCCGTGCGTCGCCGGGCGCCCTGTGACGCGCGGACCGGTGCGAGAGGAGTCATCCGTCCAGGCTGGTGCGACTCGCGGGGGCGAGGCAGACCGCGGTCTTCCGGGGTGCGCCACAGGGGGTGTGACAGGGCCTGGCTCCGGGCCGGGAACGTGCCCACCCGCTGACAAAATGGCGATATGACCGAGTTCGGGAAGTTCCTGCTGGCTCGCCGTGGCGGCATACGCCCGGAAGACGTCGGGCTGCCCCCCGGAACCGGCACACGCCGTACGCCGGGTCTGCGCCGGGAGGAGCTGGCGGCGCTGGCCGGTGTGAGCATCGACTACTACGTACGCCTGGAACGCGGCAAGGAGACCCGCCCGAGCCCCTCCGTGGTCGAGGCGCTGGCCGACGCGCTCCGCCTCAACGAGGAGGAGCGCGGCTTCCTGCGTGAGCTGGCGGCGCGGGCGGCGCGGCGCGCGCCCGAGCCCCGCCCCCTGCCGTCGCGGCGGGTCCGCCCGACCGTCATGCGGCTTCTGGAGACGCTCCGGCCCAACCCGGCGTACGTCGTGAGCCGCACCAACGATCTGCTGGCGGCCACTCCCGGGGGCCTCCGGCTGCTCCACGGCATCACCGACTGGCCGGAGCGGCAGCGGAACACCATCCGGTACACCTTCCTGCACCCGGCCGCCCGGGACCTGTGGACGGACTGGGAGCGGAAGGCCAAGGGATGCGTCGCCCAGCTGCGGGCGCTCGCCGGCACCGATCCGGACGCCCCGGATCTCGCCTCACTCGTGGGTGAGCTGATCGTCAAGAGCCCCGACTTCAACCGGCTCTGGGAGCGGTACGAGGTGTGCACGATCGGCGACGGCACCAAGACGCTCCGGCACCCGGAGGTCGGCACGATGACGCTCTCGCACGAGGGGCTGTCCCTGAACCGCGCGCAGGGCCAGCGCCTCATCGTCTACATGGCGCCGCCCGGCAGCCCGGACCACGACGCGATGACGCTTCTCGACCTCGCCGCCTCCGGTCCGTCCGGCGGTTCCGGCGGGACGGCGCCCCTCTCACCCTCCCGGGGACAGGGCTAGTCGTCCGGTCCCGGTCCCGGACCGGCCGAGGTCGCACGCCGGATCGCCGAACGGGTCCACGCCGCATCGGCGACGGCCGCCTGATCGAGTGGCGGCACGTGGGAGCGGGGTGCCGCGGTGCCGGTACGGCCCGCGGCCCTCGCCCGTGCGGACGAGCGGCGCGGGCCGTACCGGCGGGAGCCCCTATTCGGTGGAGAAGGCGGCGTCGAAGGCCGCGGCCGGCGGGGTGATCGCGTTGAGGGCCCGGATGAAGGCCAGCGCGTCGGGCGCGCCGTCCAGCCGGTCCATGCCCGCGTCCTCCCACTCGATGGAGACCGGCCCGTCGTAGCCGATCGCGTTCAGCGCGCGGAAGCAGTCCTCCCAGGGCACGTCGCCGCGGCCGGTGGAGACGAAGTCCCAGCCGCGGCGCAGGTCGGCCCAGGCCAGGTGCGAGGCCAGCCGGCCGCGCCGGCCGTCCCCGGTGCGAACCTTGGCGTCCTTGCAGTCGACGTGGTAGATCCGGTCGGCGAAGTCCAGGATGAACCCGACCGGGTCGATCTCCTGCCAGACCATGTGGGAGGGGTCCCAGTTCAGCCCGAAGGCCGGGCGGCGGCCGATCGCCTCCAGCGTCCGCACGGTGGTGTGGTAGTCGTAGGCGATCTCGCTGGGGTGCACCTCGTGGGCGAAGCGCACCCCCGCCTCGTCGAAGACGTCCAGGATCGGGTTCCACCGGGCGGCGAAGTCGGCGTAGCCGTCCTCGATCATCGACGGCGGCACCGGCGGGAACATCGCCACGGTGTGCCAGATGGACGAGCCGGTGAACCCGACCACCGTGTCCACGCCCAGCTTCGCGGCGGCGCGGGCGGTGTCCTTCATCTCCTCGGCGGCGCGCCGCCGCACGCCCTCGGGCTCGCCGTCGCCCCAGATCCGCGCGGGCAGGATACCCCGGTGCCGCTCGTCGATGGGACTGTCGCAGACGGCCTGGCCGACCAGGTGGTTGGAGATCGTCCACACCTTCAGGTCGTGCTTGGCCAGCGTCTCCTTCTTACGCTCGACGTAGGAGTCGTCGGCCAGGGCCTTGTCCACCTCGAAGTGGTCGCCCCAGCAGGCGATCTCCAGACCGTCGTAGCCCCACTGGGCGGCCAGCCGGCACACCTCCTCGAAGGGCAGGTCGGCCCACTGCCCGGTGAACAGCGTGACGGGTCGGGTCATGATTCCTCCTCGGGGGTCTGGGGGACGGCGTCCGGTACGGCGGCGCCCGCGCGCGGGACGTCCTCCACCGCGGTGAACCGGCTGTCGTCCGCCGCGCTCGCCTCGACCGCGGCCAGCACCCGCTGCACCCGCAGGCCGTCGGCGAACGACGGCGACGGCGCCCGGCCGGCGGCGACCGCCTCGACGAAGTCCTTCACCTCGTGGGTGAAGGTGTGCTCGTAGCCGAGGCCGTGGCCGGGCGGCCACCACGCCCCCGCGTAGGGGTGGTCGGCCTCGGTCACGATGACCCGGCGGAAGCCCGCCTCGGACGCGGGCAGGGTGTGGTCGTGGAACCACAGCTCGTTCATGGCCTCGAAGTCGAAGGCCAGGCTGCCGGCCGAGCCGTTGATCTCCAGGCGCAGCGCGTTCTTGCGGCCGGCGGCGAACCGGGTCGCCTCGAACGACCCCAGCGCCCCGCCCTCGAAGCGGCCGATGAACAGCGCGGCGTCGTCCACGGTTACCTCGCCGGTCTCCCGCGCGGCGCCGCCCGCGGACAGCCCGGCGGAGCCCTCGGCCAGCGGGCGGTGCTTGACGAACGTCTCGGTCAGCGCCGACACGCCGGTCAGGCGGCGGCCGGTGACGAACTGGGCGGTGTCGATGATGTGCGCGCCGATGTCGCCCAGCGCGCCGGACCCGGCCATGTCCCGCTGGAGCCGCCACACCAGCGGGAAGTCCGGGTCGACGATCCAGTCCTGGAGGTACTGCGCCCGCACGTGGCGCAGCTCCCCCAGGCGGCCCTCGGCCACCCACCGGCGGGCCAACGCGACGGCCGGGACCCTGCGGTAGTTGAAGGCGACCATGGCGTGCACGCCGCGGGCCGCGGCGCGCTTCGCCGCCTCGGTCATCGCCTCGGCCTCCGCCACCGTGTTGGCCAGCGGTTTCTCACAGATGACGTGCTTGCCGGCCTCCAGGGCGGCGATCGCGATCTCGGCGTGCGAGTCGCCCGGGGTGCAGATGTCCACCACCTGCACGTCGTCGCGGGCGACGAGGTCGCGCCAGTCGGTCTCGGCCGCCGCCCAGCCCAGGTCGCGGGCGGCGGCGGCCACGGACTCCTTCGACCGGCCGGCCAGCGCCGCCATCACGGGCCTGACCGGCAGGTCGAAGAACGCGCCCGCGCTGCGCCACGCCTGGGAGTGGGCCCGTCCCATGAACGCGTACCCGACCATGCCGATCCCCAGCGTCGGCCTGTTGTCGGCGGCCATCAGGACTCGAACCCCAGCGGCAGATACTTGTCGACGTTGTCCTTGGTGACGGTCTCCGACGCCAGCGTGATCGACTGCGGCACCCCGTTCTCCACCAGGTCGCTCATCCCCTTGCCCTGCGCGATCAGGCGGGCCAGCTTGATCGCCGAGGACGCCATCGTGGGGCTGTAGGTCACCGTCGCCTGCAGCACGCCGGAGCCGGCCTGGATCTCGCGCATCGCGTTGGCCGATCCGGCGCCGCCCACCATGAAGAACTCGTTCCGCCCGGCCTCCTTGATCGCGGCCAGTACCCCGACCCCCTGGTCGTCGTCGTGGTTCCAGATCGCGTCGATCTTCTTGTGGGCCTGCAGCAGGTTGCTCGCCACCTTCGTGCCGGACTCCACCGTGAACTGCGCGTCCTGCTTGGCCGTCACGGAGAAGCCGTACGTCTTCAGCGCGTCCTCGAAGCCCTTGCTGCGGTCCTGGGTCAGCGGCAGCGTCGCGATGCCCTGGATCTCCAGGATCACCGGGTTCGACACGCCCTTGTCCTTGAGCGTCTTACCGATGTGGTGGCCGGCCGCGACGCCCATGCCGTAGTTGTCGCCGCCGATCCAGGTCCGGTACGACAGCTTGTCGGGGAACACCCGGTCCAGGTTGATCACCGGGATGCCGGCGTCGGCGGCCTGCCGGGCGACCTGATTGAGCTGCTGGCCGTCGTTGGGCAGGATCACCAGCGCGTTCACCTTCGCCGCGATCAGCGACTCCACCGCCGAGATCTGCGCGTTGATGTCGTTGGTCGGCTCGACCGGCTTGAACTCCACGTCGGAGTACTGCTTGGCGGTGCTCTCGGCGTTCTTGGCGATCGCGGCGATCCAGCCGTGGTCGGCGGCCGGCGCGGAGAAGCCGATCACGACCTTCTCGCCGGGCTTGTCGTTGTCACCGGCGGGTGCGGGCGCGGCCGGGGGCGAGGTGGCCGCCGTGCCTGCCGGGGTGTTGCCGGTGCAGGCCGTGACCAGCGCCCCGGCGCCGATCGCCGCGCCGCCGAAGAGGATCCCCCGGCGACCGACTGGTGTGGACATGGTTGTTCTCCTTGCTCCCGTGGGGGGTGGGGGGTGTCGCGGACGGGGACGGCACGGCGGGCCGTACGGCGCCGCGGGCCGGATGGTGTCGCGGGCCGTACGGCCGGCGGCGCCGGTCAGGTCGGTGAGCGCAGGCTGCGCCGCTGCAGCAGCACGGCCACCACGATGATCAGCCCCTTGGCGATGAGCTGGTCGCTGGTGTTGAGACCGTTGAGGATGAACAGGTTGGTGATCACCGTGAAGATCAGCAGGCCGAGGATCGAGCCGACGATCGAGCCCCGGCCGCCGGTCAGCAGCGTGCCACCGATGATCACCGCGGCGATCGCGTCCAGCTCGTACAGGTCGCCGTGGGTGGAGGAGCCGGTGGTGGTCCGCGCCATGATCAGCACGGCGGCGATGCCGCAGCACAGCCCGGACAGCGCGTACAGCCACATCGTGTGGCGGCGCACGTCGATGCCGGCCAGCCGGGCGGCCTCGGGGTTGCCGCCGACCGCGTAGGTGCGGCGGCCGAACGTGGTGCGGTTCAGCAGGATCCAACCCGCCGCCACCACGACCGCGAAGATGTAGACCAGCACCGGGACGCCGAACACCCGCGTGGTCGACAGGTCCACGATGGCCTGGTTGCCCTGCTGGACGAGCTGGGTCCTGCGGTCCGACATCCGCTGGGCCAGGCCGCGGGCGGCCACCAGCATGGCGAGCGTCGCGATGAACGGCACCAGCCGCCCGTAGGCGATCAGCAGGCCGTTGACCAGTCCGGCGCCGGCGCCGACCAGCACCGCGCACACGATCATGACCAGCGGGCCGTACGACTGGGTGGCCAGCGTGGTCGCCCACACCGACGCCAGCGCCATGACGGCCCCCACCGACAGGTCGATCCCGCCGCCGATGATGACGAACGTCGCGCCGACCGTGATCACGCCGATCGTCGCCGCCAGCGACAGGATGCCGACCAGGTTGGAGGCGCTGGCGAAGGCGTCGGGGACGGTGACCAGGCCCACCACCGCGAGCAGCGCCAGGGCGGCGACCAGTCCCAGGTGCGGCACCTCCCCCAGCCGGGACAGCCGGGCCGCCGGTGGGGGCGCGGGCCTGGGGGCGGCGGCGCCGGGGGCGTCCGGTCCGGCCGGTGGCCCGGCGACGTCCACGGGACTCGCGGGGCTCGCGGGGCTCGCGGGGCTCGCGGGGGCCCCGCCCTGCGATTCGGTCACAGCGCACCGCCTTCCATGATCATGTCAAGCACTCGATGTTCGTCCAGGTCGCGGGCGTCACCCTGGTGGATGACCGTTCCCTCGCGGATGACCAGCACCCGGTCGGCCAGGCCCAGCACCTCGGGCACCTCGCTGGAGACCAGCAGCACCCCGATGCCCGAGTCGGCCAGCTCCCGGATGACGGCGTACAGCTCGGCCCGCGCGCCCACGTCCACGCCCCGGGTGGGCTCGTCCAGCAGGAGCAGCCTGCGCTCGTTGAGCAGCCAGCGGGCCAGCACGACCTTCTGCTGGTTGCCGCCGGACAGCGTCTTGACCGGCCGGTCCGGGTCGCCCGGCCGGACGTCCAGCCGCTCGACGAGGGCGCGGGCGTCGGCGGCCTCGCGGCGCCGGTCGAGCCAGCCGAGCCGGGAGTAGCGGCCCAGGCCGGCCAGCGAGATGTTGCGGGTCACGCTCTGGTCCAGCAGCAGCGCCTGGGACTTGCGCTCCTCGGGGGCGAGGCCCATGCCGAGCCGTACGGTGCGCCCGGTGCCGCCCCGGCCCACCGGCCGTCCCTCCAGCAGGACGTTCCCGGTGAAGCGGCGCGCGCCGTAGACGGCCTCGATGATCTCCGAGCGGCCGGAGCCGACCAGCCCCGCCAAGCCGACGATCTCCCCGGCCCGCACCGAGAAGGAGACGCCGGCGAGGACGCCGGGGACGGCGAGGTCCTCGACGCGCAGCACCTCCGGACGGTCCTCGTGGCTCCCGGGGTCCGGCCGGGGCGGGAAGACGTGCTCCACGGACCGGCCGGTCATCAGCGAGACGATCTCGCCGGTCGGGGTGGTCTTGGCGGGCAGGCCGACGGCCACCGTGCGGCCGTCCTTGAGCACCGTCACCCGGTCGCCGATCTCGCGGATCTCCTCCAGCCGGTGGGAGATGTAGATCACCGCGACCCCCTGGGCGGTCAGCTCCCGGATGATCCGGAACAGGTTCGCCACCTCGTCGTGGGCCAGCGCCGCCGACGGCTCGTCCATGACGATCAGGCGGGTGTCGCGGGACAGCGCCCGCGCCATGCTCACCACCTGCTTGGCCGCCGGGGACAGCCGGCCGACCTCGGTGCCGGGGCGGATCTCGCCGTGTCCCAGCCGAGTCAGCAGCCCGCGCGTGGCGCGGCCCGCCTCGGACCGTCCGACGAATCCCAGACGGGACGGCTCGTGGCCGAGGAAGACGTTCTGCGCCACGGTCAGCCCGTCGACCAGGTCGAGCTCCTGGTAGATCGTGGAGATGCCCAGCCGGATCGCGTCGATCGGGCTCGCCGGGCGCACCTCCTCGCCGCCGAGGGTGACGACGCCCTCGTCGGGCCGGTGCGCGCCGGCCAGGACCTTGATCAGGGTGGACTTCCCGGCGCCGTTCTGGCCGAGCAGGCAGTGCACCTCGCCGGGCAGGACCTCCAGGTCGACGCCGTCGAGCGCGCGCACGCCGGGGAACCGCTTGACGATGCCCTTCATCTGCAGCAGGGGGGTGACGGCGGACATGGAACCTCGCTGGGGGTCGGGGGTCTGACCGCATCTGGAGCCGGTGCAGCAGAAGGTAACTCCCTTCTTCCCGGCTTGTGAAGACCTTTCGCCGAAAGTCACCGAACTTTTGCAGAAATCCGCAAAAGTCCGGCGGGCCGTGCGGGTGGGGGCGTGCGAACCCCCGAAAACCGCTTCTGAACAGCGAAAAGGGCGCCCCGGCTGGGGCGCCCTTCGGCAGGCGGACGTCAGAGTACGGATGGCGGCACGGGCCGCACGGAGGTCAGGGCGCGGCCCGTGTGAACCGCAGGAACATGATCGGAGAACGGCCGGAGCGAGGTCAGAGCATGGCCCGCAGCGACGCCCCGGCCTGCTCGCCGAGGGTGGTCGGGGTGAGGTACGGCTGCTCGGCCATGATCGCCTGCCAGTTGTCCCGGATGTCCTCGACGGTGTGGTCCTCCTGCCGCCAGCCGGGCCCCTCGGCCACGAACACCCGGGCGATCCGGCCCGCGCCGACGCTGAAGACCTCGCCGCTGGTCTCGCAGGACTCGTGCGCCAGGTAGGCGACCAGGGCGCTGACCCGGCCCGGCGTGAACCTCTCCTCGAACTCGGCCGGCAGCAGCGACTCGGTCATCCGGGTCCAGGCGATGGGCGCGATCGCGTTGGCCCTGATCCCCGCCCTGGCGCCCTCGATGCCGAGCGTCTTGGTGAGGCCGACCAGCCCCATCTTGGCGGTGGAGTAGTTGGCCTGGCCGAAGTTGCCGAACAGTCCGGCCGGCGAGGAGGTGTTGACGATCCGCCCGTAGCCCTGCTCCTTGAGGTGGGGGAAGGCGGCCCGGGTGACCAGGAACGAGCCGCGCACATGGACGGCGAGGACCTGGTCGAACTCCTCGACGCTCATCTTGCCGAAGGACTTGTCACGCAGGATGCCCGCGTTGTTGACGACGATGTCCACCTTGCCGAAGGCGTCGATCGCGGTCTGCACGATCGCGGCGGCGCCCTCCGGGGTCGCGACGTCGTGCGTGCTGACGACGGCCTCCCCGCCGTTCTTGGCGATCAGCTCGGCCACCTCGGCGGCCGGACCGGCGGAGGAGCCGGTGCCGTCCAGCGTGCCGCCGAGGTCGTTGACGACCACCTTCGCGCCGCGCTCGGCCAGTGTCAGCGCGTGCGAGCGGCCGAGACCGTGCCCGGCACCGGTGATGATCGCCACCCTGCCGTCGAACCGCAGCTCCGTCATCCGGACTCCCTGGAGAATATAGTTCTGTTTTTCGCACAATATCCGTCAAAGCCGTCTAATGCCATCTTTCATCCGCCAGATCACCTCTCCAGAAGCCCGCCCGACGCATCTCCGGAAGCCCGCCCCGCGCCTCTCCCGCACGATCCTCCGACCCTCTCCCGGGATCAGGAGAAGACCCCGCCGGGCGCCCGGAAAACGCGCCCGAAGTGAAACCATCGTGGATAGTGAGCGGACATGTGAATTTCTGCTAAAGTTTCTGCCCCCGCACAGGGCGAGGGTCATTGATGGCGCTCCTCCGACCGCACCCCCGCCCACAGAACCGGGCTGGAGGCATGGCATGGCCACACAGCCGCCCCTCCGCGTGGTCCAGTGGGCCACCGGCGCCGTCGGCCGCTACTCGCTGCGCAGTCTGATCACCCGCCCCGAGTTCGAACTGGCCGGGGTGCTCGTCTACGACCCCGACAAGGCCGGGCAGGACGCCGGGACGCTCGTCGGCCTCTCCGAGACCGGCGTCATCTGCACCGACGACGTCGACCGCATCCTCGCCCTGGACGCCGACTGCGTGCTGCACATGCCGCTGCCCGCCGCGTTCTTCGGCGAGGGGAGCGCCATCGACGACGTCGAGACGATCTGCGCCCTCCTCGCCTCGGGCAAGAACGTCATCACCACCACCGGCTTCGTCTACCCCGCCTGCCACGGCCGCGGCCTGGTCGACCGCCTGGAGGCCGCCTGCCACCGGGGCGGCGCCTCGCTGCACGGCACCGGCATCAACCCGGGCTTCATGAGCGACATGCTGCCCCTGGCGCTGAGCGGCCTGTCCAGCCGGATCGACCACATCTACGTCCGCGAGTCGTCCGACTTCCGGGGCCACCCGTCCCGCCAGATCGTGGTGGACCTGTACGGATTCACCCGCTCGGCCAAGGACTACGCCGCGGCGGTGCGCCCGTTCCGCGTCCTGCAGCGCTCGCTGTTCGCCGAGAGCGTCCAGCTCGTCGCGGGCCACCTCGGCGTGACCCTCGACGAGGTGGAGGAGAGCGACGAGTTCGAGCTCGCCACCGAGGAGTTCGAGATCGCCGCGGGCCCGGTACGGGCCGGCACGGTGTGCGCGTCCCGCTGGACCTTCAGCGGGCTGGTCCGCGGCCGTCCCTTCATGACCGTGGAGTGCGTCTACAAGGCCGACTCCACCAGGGTGAGCCGCTGGTCCGACCCGGGGTTCACCGTGCACATCGAGGGCGTCCCGCAGATGACGCTCGCCGTGGAGGAGATGTCCCACGGCCTGGCCGGGGCCGCGGCGCACGCCGTCAACGCGGTGGCCGCCGTCTGCGCGGCCCCGCCCGGCATCCGCACCATCCTGGACCTGCCCCTCACCACCGGCCGGGGCACCGTACGGCTCGCCTGACGGGCACCGTACGGCCCGGCCGGCGGGCACCGTACGGTCCGGCCGACGGAGGACGTTCCCGCACCGTCCATAAATGAAATGAAATAGGTGATATTTGGGGATAATCGCCTTTTATCGACGGACCCGGTGGTGACACGGCCGCACCCGCGGCGCGTCGGCCCGGTACGGCGCTCGTCCAATTCCGGAACCGGCGCGCTTATCCCCGGAGAGCCGCTCCCACCGCGTTCGGCGCCCGCCACCGATGTCCTTTCCGGCGTCCGTTTCCCGTCCCGGGGACGCGACCCGGGACGGGGCTCAGAACAGCCAGTCGAGCAGGCCGCCGCGCCGCTCCCTCTCGGGCGGCGGGTTCTGGGCCGGCACGGTGGTCTCGGCCGGCCCGGAGGGCTGCTCGGGCTGGGAGGTCTGGGAGGTCTGCTCGGGCGCGGTGCTCTGCCGGGAGTCGGGCGTCTCGGCCGACGGGGCGGAGGTGACGCGCGGCCGGTGGTCGATGTCGCGCTGTTCCTCGCGTTCCCGGGTGGGCTCCGCGGTGTGCCTCGCCGTCGGCGTGGCGCGCGCCGGTTCCGGGCGGGGCTCACTGGTCCGGGGCGCGGCGGAGCGGGAGGTCTCCGGCGCGGCGGTGGCCCGCTCCTCGGCGGGGGGCGGCGTGGTCTCCACGGGCCGCGGCCGCTCCTTCACCGCCTTCGTCGGCGCGTCGGCGGGCGCCTGGGGCACCTCGGCCTTCACGCACCGGCCGTTCGCGGAGCACCCGGCGTCGGGCGTCGAGTCGCCCATGGACGACAGGAACCAGCCCCCGGCGAGACCCACCGTCACGACACCCGTGACGGCCGCCAGCAGGAGCCTGCCCCGGCGCCGGGGTCCACCGTCGCCATCGGGTCCCCACATCGCGATGGCCACGTCACGGTCGGAGTCCCGCTCCGCTGTGGCCGCCGCGTCGTGGTCGGGTGTCCACTCGGCCGTGGATGATCCGTCCGTTCCGGCCGTTCCGTCCGCCCTGATGGCATCGAGCTCCGTGAGCTCGTCACGCCGGTCGTCATCGGGCGTCAGGTCCGGGGAACCGGTGCGACGGGCCGCCTCGGGTTCCGAGAGCCCCGCGGGCTCCGTGCGCTCCGTGCGCTCCGGGAACTCTTCCCCGCCGCCGGCCGCTCCCCGCTCCTCCACCAGGACCCATCCGTCCGACAGCACGTCCCCCGCCGGGGGCGCCGCGTCCTGCGGCCGCGCGATCGGTTCGATGGGACCGGTCCGCTCGCGGGCGTCCTCGTCGTACGGTTCCTGATCGGGATGGTGCCGCATGACATACGGTCTGGACAGGTTCTCCGGTTCCACAGCGTCCCTCTCCGGGATGAATTTCGGTCCTGGGATTTCCTAGCAGACTCCACAGGGATCTGTCCGAAAAATCCACCCGTATCGGTGACCGCCGTCGATGGCACCGCGTCATCGCCGGGAGGCGTCGCGTCCCGGTCCGGGGACGCCCGCCCGCGGCTCAGGAATGCGGGACGAAGTGGCCGAAGCGGCCGCGATGGTAGAGGAGGGGCAGCCCCCCGGGATCGATGTGGGCCTCGGCCACCAGGCCCACGACCAGCACGTGGTCACCGATGTCCACGGTCGAGTGGGGCTCGCACACCAGGTGGGCCGACACCCCGGCCAGCAGCGGCACCCCCGGTGGGGCGAGTTCCCAGACGGTGGGGGCGGCGAAGCGGTCGACGCCCCGGCTCGCGAAGCGGGCGGCCAGCTCCGCCTGGTCGCCGGCCAGGACGTTCACCGCGAAGCAGCCCGCCTCGCGGAGCCTGGGCCAGGTCCTCGACTCCCGGCCGACGTAGAAGGAGACCAGTGGCGGCTCAAGGCTGACCGAGGAGAACGAGGTGGCCGTCAGCCCGACGGGACCCTCCTCGCACTGCGCGGTGATCACGACGACCCCCGCCGCGTGCAGGGCCAGCGCCCGCCGGAACCGCTGGGCGTCGATCGCCCGGCCTGAGATGGCCTCGGTCACCGTTCCTCCTCGTCTTCTCCGACGTCACGCCCGCCCGCCCATAACCCGGTACCAGCGCCATATCTTCCCGAAGTGTGGTAAATCTCCCCTGAATCGGATGTCCGAGAGTGGACCGGGACCGACCGCGCCGGGCGTCGGCGGTGCGGGCGGGCGGCCGTCACCCGGGCGGGGACCGCACCGGGAAGGCGGTCCCACACCGCGCCCCGGGCTCAGGCGCCGCCCGGCCGGGGACGGCGTCCGGCGGGGGACTCAGGCGGGGAACCAGAGATCGGGCTCGCCGGCGATCCGGCGCAACCGCCCGGCGGTCTCCAGCCACACCAGGTGCGCCAGCGTCTCGTTGTTGGCCCCCCGCCGCATGTACGACGGGATGCTCTCCCAAGGCCGCGACCACGTCAGCCGGGTCGCCGTCTCCCAGCAGGAGATCCCGTCCGCCGCGCCGACCACCGCCTCGATCTCGGCCAGCCGCTCGTGATGGTGGGCGATCACGTCGCCGACCCGGCCGGCCAGCTCCAGGAAGCGGTACTCGTGCGCGGGCAGCACCTCCTCCACGTCGAGCCGGCCCACCGCCGCCAGCGCCTCCAGGTAGTCGGCGAGCGGGTTGGGCCCGGACTGCGGGTGGACGGCGACGATCGGCGTGATCCGGGGCAGCACGTGGTCGCCGGAGAACAGCAGCCGCCGCTCCGGCTCGGCGAAGCACAGGTGGCCCGGCGAGTGGCCGGGCGTCCACACCGCCCGCAGATCCCAGCCGGGCAGGTCGAGGCGTTCGCCGTCCTCGATCAGCCGGTCGGGCTTGGCCATGCTCACGAAGCGCCGGATCATCATGGAGGCCCCGGCCAGCTCGTCCAGGGACGGCTCCGGCACCCCGGACCGCGCCAGCAGGCCGCGCTCGCGCCGTACGAGGTCGCCGACCAGGCTCTCGTCGTAGCGGCCGGGCAGCAGCCGGGCGTCCGCCGGATGCAGGCCGATCCACGCGCCCGACGCCTCGCGGACCCGCCCCGCCAGCCCGTAGTGGTCGGGATGCATGTGGGTCACCAGGACCGCCCGGACGTCGGTGATCTCGTATCCGGCGACCCCCAGCCCGGCGACCAGCGCGTCGTACGCCTCGTCGGTGTCCCACCCGGCGTCCACGATCGCCACCCCGCCGGGGAGTTCGAGGGCGTAGACCAGCACGTAGCGCAGGGGGTTGATCGGGATCGGCACCGGGATCGACCACACCCCCGGCCGCACCCGCTCCACCTCGGGGAAACCCCCGCTCCGCCACGCCTCGCGCTGGGCCTCGCTCGCCGGGGTCACCTTCTCTCTCCTCATGTCCCGCCGCATCTCCCGCCTCTCCCTTCGTCACCCCGACTCTCCCGTGATTCTGCCGGGTTACCGAACGATGTTCTACTGCGGTGCCGTACGGTCGGAAGCATGGACCTGGCACGCGAGACCTCCGACACCGGGCGCTTCGTCCGGCAGCCGAACCGGTTCACCGCGCGGATCGAGGAGGGCGGGGAGCACCCGCCCGAGCCCGGCCGCTACCGGATCTACGCCTCCTACGCCTGCCCGTGGGCGCATCGCTCGCTCATCGTGCGCGAACTCCTCGGCCTCCAGGACGTCGTCGGCGTGACGATCGTCGACCCGATCCGCGACGAGCGGGGCTGGCGGATCCCCGGCGGCGACCCCGTCACCGGCGCGGAGTTCCTCTCCGAGCTCTACCTCGCGACCGATCCCGGCTTCGAGGGCCGCTACACCGTGCCCTGCGTCTGGGACGCCAAGGCCGGGGTCCTGGTCACCAACGACTACCCGCAGATCACGCTGACCCTGGAGACCGCCTTCGCGCCCTGGCACGCCGAGGGCGCCCCCGACCTGTACCCGGCCGCGCTGCGCGCGGAGATCGACGAGCTGAACGACCGGATCTTCCACGGCCTCAACAACGGCGTCTACCGCGCCGGGTTCGCCACCTCGCAGGACGCGTACGAGGAGGCGGTCACCGACGTGTTCGACACGCTCGGCGCGCTGGAGCGGCGGCTCGCCGACCGCCCCTACCTGCACGGTGACGCCCTCACCGAGAGCGACGTACGGCTCTACCCGACGCTCGCCCGGTTCGACGCGGTCTACCACTCGCACTTCAAGTGCTCGGTGCGGCGGCTGACCGACCATCCGGCGCTGTGGGCCTACGCCCGCCGTCTGTACGCGATCCCGGCCTTCCGCGACACGACGGACTTCGACCACATCAAGCGGCACTACTTCGTGACGCAGCGGAACATCAACCCCACCGGCATCGTTCCCCGCGGCCCCGAGATCGACTGGACGGCCCCCTGACCGCCGGACCGACCCGCACCCGCCGCGACGCCGGCGGCCCCTGACCGCCCGGCCGATCCCCGACCGCCCGGCCGGTCCCTGGCCGCCGGACCGGGCGGTCCTCGCCCGGCCGGTCTCCCGCCCGGTCGGGCGCTCCGTGAAAGTTTCACCGGGCGAACCGCCGTCGGGCCGGTCAGCGGGCGCGCCGGGACCGGGCCGTTGACGCCCCGGGAAACACGCTGGAACCATCGGCGCGTCCCATCCGTGGGAACGCTCCCACCACCCTCTCGGATCGTCCCCGGTTCCCGAGCACCCGCTGACCGCGCGCCCCCGAAGGACACCACGTGATCAGACCCCCCGCCTGGCTCGCCCTCGCCGTGGCCGCCGCCGCGGTGACCCTCTCCGCGGTGCCCGCCACCGCCGCCGAGGAGGGGCCGGAGCAGATCCCCAACGGCACCTTCGACACCGGCTCCGCCCCCTGGTGGAGCACCGCCAACACCGCGCTGGAGGTCGACGGCGGCCGGCTCTGCGCGGACGTCCCCGGCGGCACCGTCAACCCCTGGGACGTCATCGTCGGGATCAACGACATCCCGCTGGTCAAGGACGAGACCTACGCGTTCTCGTTCTTCGCCGCCGCCGACCCCGGGCACGTCGCCAAGGCCATCGTCCAGATGCCCTCCGACCCCTACACCGCCTACCTGTCGGCCAGTCCCGAGCTGAGCGTGTCGGGCAACGACTACGCCTACACCTTCACCTCCCCCGTCGACCAGCCGAAGGCCCAGGTGGTCTTCCAGCTCGGCGGCGGCGCCACGCCCTGGCGCTTCTGCCTGGACGACGTCTCCCTCAAGGGCGGCGCCGAGCCCGACGTCTACAAGCCCGACACCGGCCCGCGGGTCCGGGTGAACATGGTCGGCTATCTCCCCTCCGGGCCGAAGAACGCCACCCTGGTCACCGAGCGGACCGAGCCGGTGACCTGGCGCCTGAGGAAGGGCGACGAGGTCGTCGCGACCGGCGAGACCACCCCGCGCGGGACGGACGCCACTTCCGGCCAGAACGTCCACTCCGTCGACTTCGGCTCCTTCACCGCCGCCGGGACCGGCTACACGCTGGAGGCCGACGGCGAGACCAGCCGCCCCTTCGACATCGGCCGCGACCTCTACGACCGGCTGCGGGACGACGCGCTGAAGTTCTACTACCCCCAGCGCAGCGGCGCCGAGATCCGCGACGACCTCCGCCCCGGGTACGGCAGGCCCGCCGGCCACCTGGGCGTCGCGCCGAACCAGGGCGACGTGAAGGTGCCCTGCCAGCCGGGCGTCTGCGACTACTCCCTCGACGTCAGCGGCGGCTGGTACGACGCCGGCGACCACGGCAAGTACGTCGTCAACGGCGGCATCTCGGTCCACCAGCTCATGTCGGCCTTCGAGCGGGCCGCGGCGACGGGCGTCTTCGCCGATGGACAGCTGGACATCCCCGAGAGCGGCAACGGGGTGCCCGACGTCCTCGACGAGGCCCGCTGGGAGCAGGAGTTCCTGCTCAGCATGCAGGTCCCGGACGGAAAGCCGCACGCCGGGATGGCCCACCACAAGATCCACGACGCCAACTGGACCGGCCTGCCGCTGCTCCCGCACCGCGATCCGCAGAAGCGCGAGCTGCACCCGCCGTCCACCGCCGCCACCCTCAACCTGGCCGCCACCGCCGCCCAGGCCGCCCGGCTGTTCGCGCCGTACGACGCCGCGTTCGCCGAGCGCAACCTCAGGGCCGCCCGCAGGGCGTGGGCCGCGGCCAAGGCCGAGCCCGGCATCTACGCCAGCCCCTCCGACGGCGTGGGCGGCGGCGCCTACGAGGACGCCGACGTGACCGACGAGTTCTACTGGGCGGCGGCCGAGCTGTACATCACCACCGGCGAGAAGGAGTTCGCCGACCGCGTCCTCGCCTCCCCGCTGCACAAGGCCGACATCTTCCATCCCGAGGGCTTCAACTGGGGCAGCGTCGCCCAGCTCGGCCGCCTGGACCTGGCCGCCGTGCCGAACGGCCTGCCGGGCCGCGACGCCGTCCGGGCGTCGGTCCTGGCGGGCGCGGACAAGTACCTCGCCGTCCAGAAGGCGCAGCCGTACGGCATGCCGTACGGCCCGGCGCGCTTCGAGTGGGGCTCCAACAGCCAGGTGCTGAACAACGCGGTCGTGCTGGCCGTCGCCCACGACCTGAGCGGCGAGGCGAAGTACCGCGACGGGGCGGTGGAGACGATGGACTACGTCCTCGGCCGCAACGCGCTCAACCAGTCGTACGTCACCGGCTACGGCGAGGTCTCCTCGCACAACCAGCACAGCCGCTGGTACTCCCACCAGCTCGACCCGTCCCTGCCCAACCCGCCGCGCGGCACCCTGGCCGGCGGCCCGAACTCCGGCCTCCAGGATCCGGTGGCCCAGGCCAAACTGCGCGGCTGCGCCCCGCAGTTCTGCTACATCGACGACATCGAGTCGTGGTCGACCAACGAGCTGACCATCAACTGGAACGCCCCGCTGGCCTGGGTGGCGTCCTTCGTCGCCGACGACGCCCCCGCCGCCTCCTGCGACGTCGCCTACACCCGGCACGGCGCCTGGCCCGACGGCTTCACCGCCCAGGTCACCCTCCGCAACACCGGCGCGAAGGCGATCGACGGCTGGACGCTGAAGTGGTCCTTCCTCGGCGGCCGGAAGATCACCGGCGCCTGGAGCGCGGCGGTCGACCAGAAGGGCTCGGCGGTCACCGCGCGGAACCTCGACTGGAACAGGAGGATCGCCCCCGGCGCGTCGGTCACCTTCGGGTTCAACGGCAGGTCCGCCCCGGGCGCCGACCCGGCCCCCGAGCGGTTCCTCCTCAACGGCGCGCCCTGCCGCTGAGCGTCTTCTCCCGGTCCCTCCCCGGCGCGCCCGCCGGGGAGGGACCCTCGGGCCGCTTCCACGGCTCCGGGCCGGCCCCGCCGCTCCGGGCCGGTTTCCCCGGCCCCGAGGTGACGGAACGCCCCGCCTAAACTGGGCACGTGATCGACGACATCCGGGTGGACCCCTCCGTCACCTCCCTGCGGCCCGACTTCGCGGTCCTGGCCATGGGCGTGTACGGCCTGCGCAACGGCCCGACCGACGACCGGTCGCGGGCCTGGCTGGCCGAGGCCGCCCGCGACGCCGTACCGGCCGCGGACCCGAGGATCGAGGCGTGGCGGGAGGCCTACCGCGCCTTCGGGGCCAAGCCGCAGCGGACCCGGCCGTCGGTGGACGCGCTGGTCCGGCGGATGCCGCTGCCGGAGATCAACCTCGTGGTCGACGCCTACAACGCGGTCAGCGTCCGGCACGGCCTGCCGATCGGCGGGGAGGACCTCGGCCACTACGAGGGACCGGCCAGGCTGGTCCGCGCCACGGGCGACGAGCCGTTCGAGACGACCGACCGGGGCGAGCCGTCCGTCGACCACCCCGAGATCGGCGAGGTGGTCTGGCGCGACGACCACGGCGTCACCTGCCGCCGCTGGAACTGGCGCCAGTGCGTGCGGACCCGGATCACCGAGGAGACGACCGACGCGCTGTTCCTGCTGGAGCGGCTCGAACCCATGACGATCGGGGAGCTGACCGCCGCCGGCGAGGAGCTGGCCGGACTCCTGCGGGCCGTCAGCCCCGGCGCGCGCGTCGAGACGAGGATCATCGGACCCGCCGGCGGCGAGTGACGAGGATCGCATCTCCCGGACATCGCCCTCCAGCGTGACCGTTTTCGACTACCCTGGGAAGGTCGGGCGGCGAGCTGCCGTCGGAATGGCGCAGGTCCGGGTCCAGGCGAGTAGCCTTGGACCGGTTCTCCATCATCAACATCATCAACGCCGATCTGCGGAAGAGGGCGATTTCCGCCGTGTCGTCTGAGTCGTCGCGGACAAACCCGCTGGCAGCCTTTGGTCAGAACGAATGGCTGGTCGACGAGCTGTACCAGAAGTACCTCCAGGATCCCGAGTCCGTTGACCGGGCCTGGTGGAACTTCTTCGCCGACTACACCCCAGACTCCGGGGCCGGTCGCGCCGCGCCCCCGGGCACGGCGGCCGCCGCGCCCGCCACCCCCACCCCGGCTGCGGCCCCGGCGACCCCGGCCCCCGCACCGGCAGCCCCCGCGCCGAAGGCGGCGGCCCCCGCGGCCGCCACGACCACCCCGGCGACCAAGACCAAGCAGGAGACGAGCGTGCCCGCCGCCGGCGCCGAGGAAGTCCGACTCCGAGGGGCCGCCGCCCGTACGGCGGCCAACATGGAGGCCAGCCTCCATGTGCCCACGGCGACCAGCGTCCGCGCGGTCCCGGCGAAGCTGCTCATCGACAACCGCATCGTGATCAACAACCACCTGTCGCGCGGTCGCGGCGGCAAGGTGTCGTTCACGCACCTGATCGGCTTCGCGGTCGTCAAGGCCCTCGCGGCCCTGCCGGAGATGAACCACTCCTACTCCGAGGTCGACGGCAAGCCGGTGCTGGTCAAGCCCGAGCACGTCAACCTCGGCCTGGCGATCGACATCCAGAAGGGTGACACCCGCCAGCTCCTCGTGCCGTCCATCAAGCGCGCCGAGACCATGGACTTCCGCCAGTTCTGGGTGGCCTACGAGGAGATCGTCCGCAAGGCCCGCGGCGGCAAGCTCGCCGTCGAGGACTTCGCGGGCACCACGATCTCCCTGACCAACCCGGGCACGATCGGCACCGTCCACTCGGTGCCGCGCCTGATGCCGGGCCAGGGCACCATCATCGGCGTCGGCGCGATGGAGTACCCCGCCGAGTACCAGGGCGCCTCCCCCGAGACGCTCTCCCGGCTCGCGGTGAGCAAGGTCATGACGCTCACCAGCACCTACGACCACCGGATCATCCAGGGCGCCCAGTCGGGCGACTTCCTGCGCCAGATCCACCGCCTGCTCCTGGGTGAGGAGGGCTTCTACGACGAGATCTTCGAGGCCCTGCGCATCCCCTACGAGCCGGTCCGCTGGGTCCAGGACATCTCGGCCACCCACGACGACGACGTGGCCAAGTCCGCCCGGGTCCTGGAGCTGATCCACGCCTTCCGGGTCCGCGGCCACCTCATGGCCGACACCGACCCGCTGGAGTACAAGCAGCGCAAGCACCCCGACCTCGACATCAAGTCGCACGGGCTGACCCTGTGGGACCTTGAGCGCGAGTTCGCCACCGGCGGTTTCGGCGGCCGCCCGCTGATGCGGCTGCGCGAGATCCTCGGCGTGCTGCGCGACTCCTACTGCCGCACCATCGGCGTGGAGTACATGCACATCCAGAACCCCGAGGAGCGGGCCTGGATCCAGGCCCAGGTGGAGCGCCCGCACGCCAAGCCCGACCGGGCCGAGCAGCTGCGCGTCCTGGAGCGCCTGAACACCGCCGAGGCGTTCGAGACGTTCCTGCAGACCAAGTACGTCGGCCAGAAGCGGTTCTCGCTGGAGGGCGGCGAGTCGCTGATCCCGCTGCTCGACTCGGTGCTGAGCGCCGCCGCCGACGACAAGCTCGACGAGGCCGTCATCGGCATGGCCCACCGCGGCCGCCTGAACGTCCTGGCCAACATCGTGGGCAAGTCCTACGGCCAGATCTTCGGCGAGTTCGAGGGCAACATCGACCCGCGCACCGCCCACGGCTCCGGCGACGTGAAGTACCACCTGGGCTCCAGCGGCGACTTCGTCTCGGCCGACGGCTCCAAGCTCAAGACCTCGGTCGTGGCCAACCCCTCCCACCTGGAGACGGTCGACCCGGTCCTGGAGGGCGTGGTCCGCGCCAAGCAGGACCTGCTGGAGCGCGGCGAGGAGGGCTTCACCGTCCTGCCGGTGCTGGTCCACGGCGACGCGGCCTTCGCCGGCCAGGGCGTGGTGGCCGAGACGCTGAACCTGTCGCAGCTGCGCGGCTACCGCACCGGCGGCACCGTGCACATCGTGGTCAACAACCAGGTCGGCTTCACCACCTCCCCGGCCTCGTCCCGCTCGTCGGTCTACGCCACCGACGTCGCCCGGATGGTCCAGGCGCCGATCTTCCACGTCAACGGCGACGATCCCGAGGCCGTGGTCCGGGTCGGGCGGCTGGCGTTCGAGTACCGCCAGGCGTTCCGCAAGGACGTCGTCATCGACCTGATCTGCTACCGCCGCCGCGGCCACAACGAGACCGACAACCCGGGCTTCACCCAGCCGCTGATGTACGACCTGATCGACGCCAAGCGGTCGGTGCGCAAGCTCTACACCGAGGCGCTGATCGGCCGGGGCGACATCACGGTGGAGGAGGCCGAGGGCGCGCTGCGCGACTACCAGGCCAAGCTGGAGAACGCCTTCGCCGAGACCCGCACCGCCGGCGAGACCACGGGCGAGTTCACCCGCCCGGTCGACGTCGACGGCGCCATCGAGTGGTGCCACGACGACGTCCCGACGGCCGTCACCGAGGAGACCGTCAAGCGGATCATCGACACCCAGCTCAACCTCCCCGAGGGCTTCACCATCCACCCGCGTCTGCTGCCGGTCATCCAGCGCCGCGGCCAGATGGTCGCCGAGGACCGCATCGACTGGAGCACGGGCGAGACCCTGGCCTTCGGCTCGCTGCTGATCGACGGCCACCCGGTCCGCCTGGTCGGCCAGGACTCCCGGCGCGGCACCTTCACCCAGCGGCACGCCGTGCTGGTCGACCGCCTCACCGGCGAGGAGCACACCCCGCTCAAGACGTTCAACAACGGCACGACGAAGTTCTACGTCTACGACTCGCTGCTCAGCGAGTACGCCGCCCTCGGCTTCGAGTACGGCTACAGCGTGGAGCGCCCCGACGCACTGGTGTGCTGGGAGGCCCAGTTCGGTGACTTCGTCAACGGCGCGCAGTCCGTCATCGACGAGTACATCACCGCGGGCGAGCAGAAGTGGGGCCAGCGCTCCGGCGTGACCCTGCTGCTGCCGCACGGCTACGAGGGCCAGGGCCCCGACCACTCGTCGGCCCGCATCGAGCGCTTCCTGCAGATGTGCGCCTACGACAACATGACCGTGGCCCAGCCGACCCTGCCGGCCAACTACTTCCACCTGCTGCGCTGGCAGGCGAAGTCGAACCGGCACCGCCCGCTGGTGGTGTTCACGCCCAAGTCGCTGCTGCGGCACAAGGCCGCGGTCTCGGCGGTCTCCGACTTCACCTCCGGGTCGTTCCAGCCGGTGGTGGGCGACGCCACGGTGCAGCCGGGCGACGTCCGCAAGGTCGTGCTCTGCTCCGGCAAGATCTACTACGACCTGGCGGCGGCGCGCGACGCGCAGGGCCGTACCGACGTGGCGATCGTCCGTCTGGAGCGGCTCTACCCGTTCCCGTCGAACCCGCTCGCGGCGGAGCTGGCGCGCTACGGCGACGGCGTCGAGCTGATCTGGGCGCAGGACGAGCCTCTCAACATGGGGCCGTGGCCGTTCCTGACGCTGAAGATGGCGGAGAAGCCCGACGTGTTCGGCGGGCGCCCGGTCAAGCGGGTCTCCCGCAGGGCCAACTCCTCCCCGGCGACCGGCTCGCACTCGGCGCACGAGCGGGAGCTGCGGCAGATCCTGGCGCAGATCTTCGACTGATCTCCGTCCCGGCACAGGCCGCAGGCCGGCCGTCCCCCGCTTCCGCTGGATGTCCGGGGGACGGGGCCGGACCTGGGCACCGCTTCCCGGAAGTCCCCCGCATGCTCCGTGCGGGGGACTTCCCCGTTACCGCGCCCCTTTTCACATTCGAGGAGAACGATGTACTTCACCGATCGCGGCATCGAGGAGCTCGCCGACCGCCGTGGCGAGGAGGAGGTCAGCTTCGCCTGGCTGGCCGACCGGCTGCGCGAGTTCGTCGACCTGAACCCGGAGTTCGAGACCCCGGTGGAGCGGCTGGCCACCTGGCTCGCCCGCCTGGACGACGAGGACGACTGACCCGGGCGGACGCCGAGCACGATTCCGGCGGACGGCGGGCCCGTTCCGACGGATGATGAACGCGCTGGCCAGTCCTGGCGGATGCTGAACATGGCAGGCCTGCCCGCCGGATGATGAACGTGCCGGGCGCGGACGGCGGGAATGACCGGTTTCAACGCGACATATCTTGACCTTCATCGAGAACACGACATATCGTGTTCCTCAAGGAGGTCACCGACATGCGGCAGTGGACCATCGAGAAACCCGGACAGCTCACCTTCGACGCGGTCAGCGGGCTCAACGTCCGGATCGTCGCGGGCAGGCTGGCGGTGCTGGCCAGTGACGGCCCCGCGACCCTGGACGTCACCGACATCGACAGCCCGCCGTTGGTCGTCACCCACGACGACGACGGCACGCTCACCGTCACCTACCGCGACCTTACCTGGGAGGGCCTGCTGAGCTGGCTGCGGTCCGGGCGCCGGGAGGCCACGCTGACGCTGACCGTGCCCAGGGAGTGCCCGGTCGCCGTGGGGGTCGTCTCCGCCTCCGCGGTCGTCACCGGCTTCGAGAACCGCACCTCGGTCAGGAGCGTCTCCGGAGAGATCGTGCTCGACGGCGTGAGCGGCGAGACCCACGCCGACACCGTCTCCGGCTCCGTCGAGAGCCGCGGCCTGGTCGGCGACCTGTCGGTCAAGAGCGTCTCCGGCGAGCTGACCGTGGCCAAGGGCACGCCCCGCCGGCTGCGCGCCAACACCGTCTCCGGCCGGATCACCGCCGACCTGGAGCTCCCGCCGACCGGGCACGTGACGCTGCACAGCGTCTCCGGCGACATCGTGCTCCGCCTGCCGCACGACGTCGCGGCCGACGTCACGATCCGTTCCACCTCCGGCAGGCTGGCCAGCGCCTTCACCGAGCTCGCCGAGTCCGGCCAGCCCGGGATCAGGACGCTCGGCGGCAGGCTCGGCGGCGGTATGGCGTCCCTGTCGGCGGCCACCGTCACCGCGGACGTCACGCTTCTGAAGGGAGAACAGGCATGAGCCCGGTCTTCGGCCACGGACGGCTCCGGCTGTACCTGCTGAAACTGCTCCAGGAGAGCCCCCGCCACGGTTACGAGGTGATCCGGCTGCTACAGGACCGCTTCCTCGGCGTGTACTCCCCCTCCCCCGGCACGATCTACCCGCGTCTGGCCCGGCTGGAGGAGGAAGGCCTGGTCACCCACGAGGTGGTGAACGGCAAGAAGATCTTCACGATCACCGACCGGGGTCGCGAGGAGCTGAACGCCCGGATGGACGAGCTCGCCGACCTGGAGCAGGAGATCTCCGACTCCGTCCGCGACATCGCCCGCGAGGTCAAGGAGGACGTGCGCGACACGGTCCGGTCGCTGCGCGAGGAGCTCACCCAGATGGCGCGCGACATGCGGCAGGGCGCCGGGCAGCAGGGCGGTGCCCGGCGGGACGACCGCGACGACCGTGACGACCGGCGCAACCAGCGCGAGGCCTGGCGGGAGCAGAAGGCCGAGTGGCAGCGCCAGAAGCAGGAATGGCAGCGTCAGAAGCAGGAGTGGCAACGGCAGACGCAGGAGTGGCAGCAGCACGTCGGTGAGCTGAAGCAGGAATGGAAGCAGGAGTGGAAGCGCCTCTGGGCCGAGGGCTTCGCCGGTCACGAGCCGGCCGGTGACCCCCGGCTCGGGCAGATGCTGGCCGAGTTCGTCGAGGAGGTCCGCGCCGACGCGGCCGGTCGCCGGGTGACCGAGGAGACCCTGGCCACCGCGCAGGACGCGCTCTACGACGCCGCCCGCCGCATCCGCGGAGCCCTGCGCTGACCTGCCGGTACGGCCGGCCGTCGCCGGCCGTACCGGCGCGTCTCCGATCACGGATGCTCGGATCGCGCCGGTGCCGGGCGGGCGGGCGCCGGCCGTACCGGGACGGCTCAGCCTCCGGCGGTGAAGACGACCTTCCCGAAGAGGTCTCCCTTCTCCATGGCCGCGAACCCCTCGCGGGCCTCGGTCAGCGGGAGCGTCCGGTCGACCACCGGGCGGGTGCCGGTCTGCTCCAGGAACCGGGCGAGCCTGGCGAGCTGGTCGCGGGTGCCCATGGTCGAGCCGACCACGGACAGCTGGAGGAAGAACACCCGGTTCAGATCGGCTGGCGGCACCGCGCCGCTGGTCGCGCCGGAGACCACGATCCGCCCGCCGGGCCGCAGCGACTTCAGCGAGTGGTCCCAGGTGGCCTGGCCGACGGTCTCCATCACCGCGTCCACCCGCTCGGGCAACCGGGCCCCGCTCTCGAAGACCTGGTCGGCGCCCAGGTCGAGGGCGCGCGCCCGCTTCTCCTCCGAGCGGCTGGTGGCCCAGACCCGGTAGCCGCCCGCGCGGCCCAACGCGATCAGCGCGGTCGCCACGCCGCCGCCCGCGCCCTGGACGAGCACGGTGGAGCCGGGCTCCAGACCGGCCTTGTCGAACAGCATCCGGTAGGCGGTCAGCCACGCGGTCGGCAGGCAGGCCGCCTCCTCGAACCCGAGCGCGGCGGGCTTGGGAACCAGGTTGCGCCGTGGCACGGCTACCCGCTCGGCGAAAGTGCCGTCGTACGTCTCCGACAGCAGCGACCGCTTCGGGTCGAGCGTCTCGTCGGGGCCGTCTCCGATCACCGCGTGGACGATGACCTCGTTGCCGTCCTCGTCGACTCCGGCGGCGTCGCAGCCCAGGACGATCGGCAGCCGATCCTGGCGGATGCCCACGCCCCGCAACGTCCACAGGTCGTGGTGGTTGAGCGCGGCGGCCCGGACCGTGACGGTGGTCCAGCCGTCGGGGACCTCGGGTTCGGGTCGCTCGCCGAGCGTCAGCCCGGCGAGGGGGTTGTCGGGGTCGGTCTGTGTGGCGGTTACGGCGAACATGCCCGCACCCTACGCCCCCGCCCGCGCGTCACACCGCGCCGCCGCACCGGCCGCGCGTCACCACGCGCCGCCGCACCGCCCGCCCCTCACACCGCGCCGCCGCACCGGCCGCGCGTCACCACACACCGTCGCACCGCCCGCGCGTCACACCGCGCCGCCGCACCGGCCGCGTGTCACCACGCGCGGCCGTACTCCCCGCGTTTTGTCCGTGCCGCCGCGCCGTCCCCGCCCTGAACCGCGTCGCCTGAACGGTCCCACGTGTTCCCGGTTACCTGGGAAACGAATTCGAGCCAGTGGTGAAGGTGGTGCTGCGGATATTCCGATCCGACCCGAACAGGCGCCCCCACCAGGGGAAATACCTTTTCGCTAAGCCATAACCAGTCGTTATTCAAATAACGTCTTCGCATCGGATGGAACTGTTCCAAACTTTTTCATGTCATTTCCTCGCCGAAGCCTTGATCAATTCAGTAGCGTTCCGAGCGTTTTCCTGGCGAGTGGAGGTCCCGACCCTCGCCGAGAACGAAAGGAGCTCCATTGAATTCCCGAGCACGGCACCTCACGATCCCCCTCACCGGTGCCCTCCTGGTCACCAGCGTGATCGGCGCCACCTCCGGCGCGCAGGCAAGCGCGTCCTCCCCCGGCGACGTGGTGAGTTCCTCCGCCTCGGAGACCCCCGTCGAAGCCACCTCGTTCTGGTCACCGGAGCGGATGCGCCGGGCCACCGACGCCTCCCGCGACCTCGACCTGAGCGTCAAGGGCGGCACCGCCTCCAAGGCCGCCGGCCGGCCCGACGGCAAGGCCGGATCGGTCCCGCCGATCGGGCAGGAGGGCGGCAAGACCGCCAAGAGCAGGAGCGTCAACCTGCCCAACACCGTCGGCCGGGTCTTCTTCACCCTGCCCGGCGCCAACCCGGCGGACCCCAAGAGCTGGAAGTACTGCTCCGGCAGCTCGATCCAGGGCAGGTACCGCAACCTGGTCGCCACCTCGGCGCACTGCGTCTACGACGTGAAGACCGACAAGTTCTACGACAACTGGGTCTTCATCCCCTCCTACTGGGACGGGGACCAGGCGTGGAACGGCAAGAACCCGTACGGCATCTACGCCGCCAAGTGGTTCAACGCGCACGACGACTTCGTGGTCAAGGAGGACTACGACTTCGACTACGCGTTCGTCAACGTCAGCTCCGGCTACAAGGTCAACTGGGAGAAGGGCTCCGACGGCACGTGGAAGCCGACCGTCAAGAACGTCGGCCGGCTCGGTGACAACGTCGGCGGCCAGGGCTTCGCCTGGAACCAGAAGGTGAAGAACGACATCTTCTCCTTCGGCTACCCGGCCGGCCTGCACCCCGACGGCGACAAGCCCTTCAGCGGGCGCACCATGAAGTGGTGCTACGGCACCGCGGCCGCCATGCCCGCCGCCCCGCAGTACGACATCCAGGAGCACCTCGGCTTCAAGTGCGCCTTCACCGCGGGCGCCAGCGGCGGCCCCTGGCTGCTGAAGTACAAGAACTCCACGCGGACCGGCTACATCAACGGCGTCAACAGCGTCGCGTGGGACACCGACAAGAACGACCGCTACGACAGGATCTCCTCGCCGTACTTCGACACCGACACCTACAAGGTCTACAAGGCCGCGGCCAACCGCTGGACCAAGTGACGAGGTAGCGCGAACCCCCGCCGGGCGGCCGCAAGGCCATTCGGCCGCCCGCCGTGACGAGGGGCCCGGTCTCCGTGGAGACCGGGCCCCTTCGCGGTCCGGGGGTCCGCGGCTTCGGGATTCCGCGGCCCTCACCCGGGGCTTGCGGTGCGCTGCGGCACCGGGGGTTCACGACGCCCTCGGGCATCGGCGCCTCGTGGCACGGGGAGCCGCGAGGACACTCACGGGGAACGGGACCCCCTTTTCCGGGGCCCGTCTCCCTCAGATTCCGGTCGGGGCGGCTCCTAGAAGGCGAAGACCGAGCCGGTGGTGGACCGCATCACGCAGGAGTTGCCGAAGGTGTGCTGGTACCTGACGGTGCGGCCGTCCCAGATGCCGCTCGCGGTCACGGTGACGGGGTCGTACTGCATCGTGCAGGCCACCCCCTGCAGCGGCTTGAGCGCGGTGAACTCGCCGTTGACCACGCCGAGCTGCGCGCACGCCTGGGCCCCATGCGGGTGCGAGCCGCGAGGCGGGTCGCAGACGAGCAGGGCGGACTGCGCCGCGGCGGCCGAGAACTGCTCCCCCGGCGTGGCGCTCAGCACGAGCACCCGCATGTTCTCCGGTGACAGCAGGGGCGCCGGCCGGCGCGGGTCGGCCATGGGCTGCGGGGCGACGGCGGGCTGCTGCTGCGTCACGGGAGCGGCGGGCGGCCGCTGCCGGCTCGCGGGCGGTCGCTGCCGACTGGCCGGCGGCCGTTGGTCGGCGGCGGACGGTCTCTGGTCGGTGGCGCGGGGCGCGGCCGGTTCGATCCGGACGGTCTTCCAGGGGCTCCTGCGCCGGGGCGGTGCGGCGTCGCGCTGCCGCGTCCGCTGGACCCGCGGCGGAACGGGTTTCAGCGAGGAGGCTCCGGGCGCCCCGGAGATTCCGGCCTCCCGGGGCCCGGCCGCGGCGGTGGCGGCGGTCGCCGTCGCGGTGGTGAGCGCGGCGCTGGAGAGCAGGACGAGACCGGCGGCGGCCAGGCAGCGGAGACGTGACATGGAATCCCCCGATGGACGGTGTTGCGTGGGCGGGCCGGAGCGAGGCGACCGGCCTGACCGGGGGGATGGATCAAGGCTCTGAACTGCGGGAATGCTATAACGCCCGGCCGCTTCCTGTCTCGCGGCGACGCACCTTCCGGGAAAAGATCGTGGATCGTTCCCGCCTCGCGGCGGTGGCGCGACACCCCAGCTCAGCACGGTGCACGGTCGCCGCCGAGGCAGTCGATCAAGACGGAGCAGATCAGACGCCGGTTCGCGGCTTTCGGTTCCCTGGTTTTGGTAACGACCCTGTAACGGTCCCCCTTGACTGTCCGTTTTCGGGCTCTTTAAACCAACTTTGCCGAGTACGGTCTCCTCTTGTCTCTTTACGCATGCGTGAGTCAACCCGAGCGACTCATGACAAAGAAGGAGCTACTTTGAACTCCCGAGCCAAGCGCCTCGCCCTCCCCGCCGGTGGCGCCCTCGTCGCCGCCGCCATGATCGCCGCGCCCCTCGCGGGCACCGCCCAGGCGGCGGGGCCCGACGTCAAGTCGACCGCGCTGACCTCCTCCGGCAATGCCGACGCCATCGCGGCGTACTGGAGCCCCTCCAGGCTGAAGTCGGCGAAGACCTTCACCGCCGACTCCACCATCTCGGCCAAGCTGACGAAGACCGGCGCCGCCAAGGCCGCCGCCGACGGCAAGGCGGGCCTGGTGGCCCCGACCGGCCCGGGCAGCAGCAAGTCCGCCGGCAGCTCGAAGAACGTGAACCTGCCCATCACCGTCGGCAAGGTCTTCTTCGTCGACGACAAGGGCCAGGAGCGCTGGTGCTCCGGCACCTCGGTCCAGTCGAAGTACCGCAACCTGGTGGCCACCGCCGGCCACTGCGTGTACGACACCGACAGCAACAAGCCGTACAGCAACTTCGTCTTCATCCCCGGCTACTACCAGGGCAAGGCCCCCTGGGGCATCTACGTCGGCGCCAAGGTCAACACCCACGACGACTTCACGGTCTTCGAGGACTACGACTACGACTACGCCTTCGTCAACGTCTACAACGGCATCAAGCAGACGGGCGTGAAGGAGGTCAAGAAGTCCGAGTACACCGCCTTCAAGGGGTTCAAGTACACCGAGGACAAGGAGATCTCCAAGGAGGAGTTCGAGAAGGGGTACGAGCGGTACGGCGAGCTGGGCCCGTACTGGAAGAAGGCCGCCGACCCGACCGTCGAGACCGTCGCCAAGCCGAGTGACGTCACCGGCAAGAACGTCGACGAGTACATCGCCACCGGCAAGAACGGCGTCAAGCTGACCGCCGTCGAGGTCGTGGAGAGCGACTACAACAAGGCTCCCAAGGGCTTCGACAACGGCAACCAGTTCGAGCGCAAGACCGTCAAGGCGCCGATCAGCCAGGAGGAGTACAACAAGCTCCTCAAGCAGAAGGGCGACGGCGACTTCCTCGGCAAGCTGGAGGCGACCAAGGACGCCAACGGCACCGAGATCGCCTGGTTCAAGACCCAGTACTTCGTGAAGAAGTGGGTCAAGACCACCGTGAAGGAGCTCTACTTCCACACGCGGTACTTCGTGGTGCTCATGGCCGACGCCGGCCGCCTGGGTGACAACGTCGGCGGCCAGGGTGTGGCCTGGAACCAGAAGCTGGGCAAGAAGGTCTTCACCTTCGGCTACCCGACCCTGGGCCACCCCGACGGCAGCCGCCCCTACAGCGGCCAGACCATGAAGTGGTGCTACGGCACGACCGTCGCCGCCCCCGTGGTGTCGAAGTACAAGGCCCAGGAGCAGCAGGCCATCAAGTGCGCCTTCACCCCCGGCGCCAGCGGCGGCCCCTTCCTGCTGCAGTACAAGAACAGCAAGCGGACCGGCTACCTCAACGGCGTCGTGAGCCTGACGGTCGACAGCGACAACAACGACCGCTACGACCGGACGACCACTCCGTACTTCAACGGTGAGACCGCCGCCATCTACAAGCACGCCGCCAACCTCTGGACCGGGAAGCTCCCGTCCTAGTTCTCGCGGTGTGGAGCAGCGGAAGGGCCGGGTGCGCAAGCCCCGGCCCTTCCGGGTCTTGACGGGGCGCTTATGCGCCCGGCGGCAGGCTGGCAGGACGGCGGGCCAGAGCGAATCGGTCGGCCGACCTGCCCAAAACCGAATTGATCTGGAAAAATAGGTTCTTACAGCCTCCCCCGTCCCTCCGTCCCCAGCTCCGTCCCCCGAAAGGAAGCCCCTCATGTCCCCCCGCGTCCGGCGGCTCACGGCCACGCTCGGCGCGCTGTTCGCCGCCTGCGTGACGCTGGTGTCCGCGTTCGCCGGGAGCGCCGGGGCGGACGCGGTGGCCGCCCCCTGGTCGGGCACTCCCAACGGCATCACCTCCGTCACGCTGACCAAGACCGACGCGGACATGAAGCGGATCGCGGAGTACTGGAGCCCGGCCCGGCTCAAGAAGGCCCAGGACAACACGCCCGCCACCCCCGAGGTCAAGCCCAGCGGCGGCGCCACCTCCAGCGCGTCGGCGTCCCCCGCGTCCAGCGCGAAGCCGAGCGCCACCGCGACGGCCGCGGGCGGGATGCCCATCCCCGCCGGGGGCGCCGTCATCCCGGCGGCCGGCACGACCTCCGGCGGCACGAAGCCGGCCGGGGCCGCCTCGTCCCCGGTCGTCAGCCCCAGCCTCCCGAAGAAGAGGCCGCCGGCCGGCGGCAACCCGATCACCGTCGGCAAGGTCTTCTTCCGGATCGGCGACAAGGACTACTGGTGCTCCGCCTCGTCCGTGGCCGCCGCCAACCACCGGCTGGTCGCGACGGCCGCGCACTGCACCTATGACGCCAAGCAGGACAAGTTCGCCGAGTACTGGATCTTCATCCCCGGTTACGCCGACGGTGGCACGCCGTACGGCATCTACGTCGGCCACACGCTCAACCTGCACTCCAGCTTCATCGCCCAGGGCGACTACGACTACGACTACGCGTTCATCACCGTGCACGACGGGTTCCGCTGGAAGCCCGGCAAGACCGCCGGCAGCTACGTGATGGAGGACGTCGGCGCCCTGGAGGACAACGTCGGCGGTCAGGGCCTGATGGTCAACCGCGGCATCAGCCTGCTCACCTTCGCCTTCGGCTACCCCGCGGCCCCGCAGATCGACGGCAGCAGGCCGTACGACGGCCGGACGATCAAGTCGTGCGACGGCCGCACCTACCGGGCCAACGCCCCGGCCCGCCTCGTGGACCGCGGCATCGCGCTCCGGTGCGGGTTCACCGCCGGCGCCAGTGGCGGCCCCTGGCTGATCTACTACGACTCCCTCAACGGCGTCGGCTACCTCAACGGCGTCAACAGTTTCGCCTGGGACACCGACACCGACAAGAAGTACGACCGCATCTCCTCGCCGTACTTCATGGCCTCGACATACGTCGTCTACCGCTGGGCCGCGCACCAGACCGCGAGCTGAGGTCCGGAGACGGACGAAGAGGACCGAACCCCCCTCGGTTCGCCAGATCTTGGTAGGTTGCCTCCTTGTCTTCCCGCAGTTTCCGGGTCATCCGGAAAACGGTGCAGAACAAGGAGCATGTCTGTGAAGCGTTCCCTCCTCCCCCTCGGTGGCGCCGCGCTCGTCCTCGGCCTGCTGGCCGGTGGTACGGCCGGCACCGCCCAGGCAGCCCCCGACTGGGCCACCGACTCCATGGCGACCAACAGCGCCTCGGCCGTTTCGGTCATCAACTTCTGGGCCGCCTCGAACTTCGCCGCCCTCAAGAGGGCCACGGCCTACAACCCCGATCCCGGCGGTGTGAAGATGAAGGCCGGCGGCGGCTTCTCCGCCGACGGACGGCCCGGCAGCGTCGGCCCGACCGGCTCGGAGAGGCCGGCCCAGACCACCGTCAAGAACGTCAACCTGCCCCGCACGGTCGGCAAGGTGTTCTTCGTCGTCAACGGCCAGTACCGCTGGTGCACGGCCACCTCGATCCAGTCGAAGTACCGCAACCTCGTCGCCACCGCCGGTCACTGCGTCTACGACCCGGAGACCAACAGCGACACGATGAGCAAGTGGGTCTTCGTCCCGGGTTACTACCAGGGCAAGGTGCCGTGGGGCATCTACGTCGGCAAGACCGCCTACACCCACTACGACTTCGCCAACTACGAGGACTACGACAAGGACTACGCCTTCGTCACCGTCTTCAACGGCGTGGCCTTCGACGGCATCAAGCAGGTCAGCCGGGGCGACTTCCAGAAGTTCACCGGCCCCAAGTGGGGCGGTGGCGGCCGCTACTACATCCTGCGGTCCAAGGACGTCGGCGCGCTGGGTGACAACGTCGGCGGCCAGGGCGTCACCTGGAACCAGCCGACCGGCAAGCCCGTCTACGCCTTCGGCTACCCCGCGGCCCCGCACCCCGACGGCGACAAGCCCTACAGCGGCGTGACGCCCAAGTACATCTACGGCAAGCCGTCCGGCAAGGTCTACGTCTCTCCCGAGCACAAGGTCGAGGAGCACATGGGCCTCAAGGGCTCCTTCACCCCGGGCGCCGACGGCGGCCCGTGGCTGACGCAGTACAGCAGCGGCCGGCGCCTCGGCTACGTCAACGGCGTCACCAGCCTCTTCGGCGACCAGGACAAGAACGACCGCTACGACCTGATCACCTCGCCGTACTTCGACGGCGAGACGGCCGACATCTACCGCCAGGCCGCCTCCGTGTGGTCCGGCAAGATCGTCGGACCGAACGGCGAGCTGTACCGGTAGGCCGTCCGTCCCTCGGGGCCCCTGGCGGGCGCTGAGGACCCTTCTCCACCCCATCCGACGGGGCCCGGCAGAGATCTCTGCCGGGCCCCGTCGGCGTTTCCGGGGATCGTGTGACGGGTTTCCCGGGTTCCGGGCGGACTTCCGGGGTCCGCATGGCGGCGTCCGAGAGGTCCGGGATCGAGCCGGCGCGGCGAAAAAACGGACTTCAAGCGAGGCCAAGGACGAACCGGACGGGGCCGGAAGGCGGGCCCTCGGGGGCTGGAGACCCCGCCGGGGCGGAGATCGGGCGCGTTAGACGTGGTTCGACCGGATTCGGTGCCATCGGTTCCATGTGATCTGCGTCACATTGACGCGATCACGGATCGCGACCGGACACTCACCCCACTTGGGCCACACCCATTACGAGATCATGACTATCTGCGGAAACGACTCCGGCAAACCCCAACCGTCACAACGGTTTCATCACACGCCGAAGGTAACGGAACGGTCTCGGCCCCGCCTATGCCCTTCTTACCCACCAAAGCGGCTTCCGATTCACAAGATCCGCCCTGTATGTTTCTGGCTATCCCTTTACTGACGCATGGGACGCAAGAAGCGTTCCACATCAGACCAAGGAGTTTCCCTTGAAGCGCATCCTCCTCCCCGCCGGTGGCGTCGTCCTCGCCTCCGGCCTGCTGGCCGCCGGCCTGGCCGGCACCGCCAACGCCGCTCCCGACTGGGCCTTCGACACGATGGCCAAGGACGCTCCGTCCGCTCAGGAAGTGGCGAAGTTCTGGTTCGCCAAGAACGGCGACACCATCAACCTGGCCAAGGCCACTCCCTACACCTGGGAGACCAAGGCCACCCCGCAGCTGAAGGCCGGTGGCGGTTACACCGCTGACGGCAAGCCGGGCCTCGCCGCCCCCATCGGCGAGGAGAAGAAGACCGCGGCCAAGGTTCAGAACATCAACCTGCCGAAGACCATCGGCAAGGTGTTCTTCGAGGCCCCCGACGGCAGCCTGAAGTGGTGCTCCGCCACCTCGGTGCAGTCGAAGTACCACAACCTCGTCGCCACCGCCGGCCACTGCGTCTACGACGACAAGGCCAACGGCAGCGTCATGGGCAAGTGGGTCTTCGTCCCGGCCTACTACCAGGGCAAGGCGCCCTTCGGCGTCTACGTCGGCAAGACCGCCTACACCCACTACGACTACTCCGTGTTCAACGACCGCGACCGCGACTACGCGTTCGTGACCGTGTACAACGGTGTTCAGATCGGTGGGGGCACCACCAAGGAAGTCAAGAAGAGCGAGTTCGACGCCTACCAGGGTGCCAAGTGGGTCAAGAAGACCCCGGTCACCAAGGACCAGTACGACGCTGGCGTTGAGAAGTACGGCGTTGACGGCCCCTTCAAGTCGGCCGCTTCCGACCCCAAGGTGGAGACCGTCGCCAAGCCGGCCGACGCCGCCACGAACCTCAAGGCGTACACCTCCGCTGAGGGTTACAAGGGCGTCAAGGTCATCGGCGTCGAGGTCACCAAGTCGGCCTACGAGGCTGCTTCTCACGGTCTCGAGAACGGCAACCGTTACGAGGGCCTGAGCAGCGAGAAGGACGGCAAGCTCACCCCGACCCCGATCAGCCTCGAGGAGTACAACGCCCTCAAGGCCAAGAAGGGCGACGGCGACTTCCTGGGCGAGATCGCCGAGGTCAAGGACGCCAAGAACAACGTCATCGGCTGGACGAAGCAGCAGTTCTTCGTCAAGAAGTGGGTCAAGGCCACGACCGACGTCTCCTACTGGGTCGAGACCTACGTCATCGGCGAGGGCTTCATCAAGGACGCCGGCAAGCTCGGCGACAACGTCGGTGGCCAGGGTGTGGCCTGGAACCAGAAGACCGGCCAGAAGGTGTACGTGTTCGGCTACCCGGCCGACGCGCACCCCGACGGCAACAAGGCCTTCACCGGTGTCACGCCGAAGTGGTGCTACGGCACCACCTCCGCCAAGGTGTACGTCTCCGCGGCCGAGAAGGTCGAGGAGCACGTTGGCCTCAAGTGCTCGATGACCCCGGGTGCCGACGGCGCTCCGTGGCTCATCAAGTACAGCAACGCCAAGCGTCTCGGCTACGTCAACGGCGTGACCAGCCTGTTCGGCGACCAGGACAAGAACGGCCGCTACGACCTGAGCACCTCGCCGTACTTCGACGGTGAGACCGCGACGGTCTACAACCAGGCCCAGGCTGTCTGGTCCGGCTCGATCGTCAAGTAGTCTCTGACGATCACCTGAGCTCGGGGGTCCAAACCTCAAGCTCACCCTGCTCCACCTGAGGGGCCCGGCTCTTGCCGGGCCCCTCAGTCTTTTCCCGCCCCACCCGGGTTTCCGTGCCCGCCCCCTCGGGCCCCGGCCCGCCCGGCTCCGGCCGTTCCCGGCGACCCGGTCCTCTCGGCGCCGCCCGGCCTCTCCGTCCCCCGGTCAGACCGCCGCCGCGCTCCCGGCCCGCTCCCCCAGCTCCTTCACCGCGGTCTCCCCCGCGAACGGCGCGAACCTCCGCCGCAGGTCGTCCGCGTACGACCGGCTGCGGGCCGACTGGAGGTCGCGTGACAGCTCCAGCGCCTCCCCCGCCGCCGAGCACGCCTGCTCCAGGTCGCCGCTGCGCAGCCACCCCGCCGCGAGCAGGGACAGGTTGAACATCCGCCCCCGCACGTAGCGCCCGTCCATGTCGAGCGACCGCGTGGCGTGCCGTACGGTGGCCGGGCCGTCGCCCAGGTCGCGGAAGCAGTGGGCGAACTTGGCCGCGAGGTACGCCTCGTCGAAGTAGGAGATCCAGCCGGGCTCGTCGCCGCCCCGCCGGTCGAAGGCCAGCTCGGCCTCGTGCAGCGACGCGGCGCACGCCGTACGGTCGCCCTTGACGGCGTGCGCGTGCGCCTCCGTCACGTGCGCCTCGGCGAGCAGGGTGAAGATCCCGGCGCGGCGGGCCGAGAGCTGTGCGGCCCGCGCGAGGTCGAGGGCGTGCGCCGGCTGCCCGACGTACACCGCCTGGTGGCTCATCCCGGCGAGGATCTCCCCGCCGAGGCCGTGGTCGCCGGCCTCCCTGGCCAGCCGGAGCGCCTGGATGAGGTAGCGCTGGGCCAGGCCGTGCCGCTCCAGGTCGTAGGCCATCCACCCGGCCAGCCGGGTCAGCTCGGCCGCGGCGGACGCCAGGGCCCGGCCGGTGGCCTCGCCGTAGGAGCCGTCCGACAGCAGCGGGGCGACCGCGGTGTCGAGGTACTTCACGACGGCGGGGCGGATCCGGCCGCCGCCGAACCTGTTGTCCAGCTCGCCGAAGGAGCGGGTCACCTCCCGGATGGCCGCGATGTCGGCCGTGCCCACCCGCCGGTGGCCGCCCGCGACGGGGGCGGACTCCTGCGGGAGGGTCAGCCAGCGCAGCGCGCCGGTCGAGCCCGCCCCGACCGCGAAGGCCGAGTCGAGCAGGAACCTGCGTCTCTCCACGTCTCCGTGCCACAGTGCCGTCACGGTCGTGATCGCCTCCTGCCAGGTATGGGGGAACTCCTGCCCGGGGGCGTCGGCCCCGCGGGACGGCCTCCGGCGGGTGGGTCCCGCCTCGGCCATGAGAGCCATGAGCCGCCGAAGTGAGTGGTCGGGCCGGTGTGTCATCGTTCATCTCCTCACCGTGGGCACCGCGTGCGCGCCGCGGGGGCGTCGCGGGGGCACGACGCGGGTGCCGGACGAGCACGGCGTGGGCACCGCGCGGGTGCCGGGAGGGATTCGCACCCCGTGCCGGACTCCGCCCCTCCCTGACGCACTTGCCGGAACGATGACGGAGCGCTCCGTTTATAGCACGTTCGGTTACCGCTTTTTGAAGATTCCCTGGAACACCAGGTGGGGCGGCGCAACGCGAGACGCCCCCGCCGGTCGGGCGGAGGGCGTCGTGGGCGGTGAGGATTCCCGGGTGAGGGTCCCGGTGAGGGCGGCCCGCCGGTGGCCCGTCGGCGGGTCACCGGCGGCCTGCCGGGACCCGTCCCGGGCGGTCTACCGGCGGGCGACCCCGTCGAGCCGGGCCTGCGCGGCGACCGCGGCGGTGACCGCGGGGGCGACGCGCTCGTCGAACGGGCTGGGGATGACGTAGTCGGCCGCGAGGTCGTCGCCGACCACCCCGGCCAGCGCCTCGGCCGCGGCGACCTTCATGTTCTCGGTGATGGCGGTGGCGCGGACGTCGATCGCCCCGCGGAAGACGCCGGGGAAGGCCAGCACGTTGTTGATCTGGTTGGGGAAGTCGGAGCGGCCGGTCGCCACCACCCGGGCGTACCTGGCGGCGACCTCCGGGTAGATCTCGGGCGTCGGGTTGGACAGCGCGAAGACGATCGAGCCGGGCGCCATGGAGGCGACGGCCTCCTCGGAGACGGTCGAGCCGGACAGGCCCACGAACACGTCGGCGCCGGCCAGGGCGTCCTCGGTGGAGCCGCGCAGGCCCGCGCGGTTGCTGTCGCGGGCCAGGGCCTCCTTGACCGGGTTCAGCCGGTCGCGCCCGTCGTGGATCAGCCCGGCGGAGTCGGCCACCGCGAGGTCGCCGATGCCGGCGTCGAGCAGCATGCGGCTGACCGCGACGCCGGAGGCGCCGGCGCCGGCGACGACGGCCCGCAGCTCGCCCAGGGAGCGGCCGGTGAGCCGGGCGGCGTTGCGCAGCGCGGCGAGCACGACGATGGCGGTGCCGTGCTGGTCGTCGTGGAAGACGGGGATGTCGAGCAGCTCGCGCAGCCGGGCCTCGACCTCGAAGCAGCGGGGCGCGCTGATGTCCTCCAGGTTGACGCCTCCGAAGGACGGCGCCAGCCGCGCGACGGTCTGGACCAGCGCGTCGACGTCGGTGCAGTCGAGGCAGATCGGCACCGCGTCGACCCCGGCGAACTGCTTGAACAGCAGGGCCTTGCCCTCCATGACGGGCATCGCGGCGGCCGGGCCGATGTCGCCGAGGCCGAGCACGGCGGTGCCGTCGGAGACGACGGCGACGACGTTGGGCACCCAGGTGTAGTCGGCGGCCAGCTCGGGCCGCTCGGCGATCGCGCTGCAGACCCGGGCCACGCCGGGGGTGTAGGCGAGCGCCAGGTCGGCGGCGTCGCGGACCGGGACGGTGGAGCGGATCTCCATCTTGCCGCCGCGGTGCAGGGCGAACGCCGGGTCGAGATCGAGGCGGTCGGAGGGTTCGACGGAGACTGAGGACGGCGTGACGGCCAAAGCGACCCCTGTGGTTCAGTCGGACGGAAGGACTTGTTCCTGCGTGGACGGCGCGGGAAGCCCGGCCCGGCTTCGGTTGCAGCCCGGGGCCTGCTTGCCGGAAACGGTCGTCCGGAGGGTTCGGGGGTCACCCGTCGCTCGATTCTGCCACATGACCGGGCCACGAATGGTGACAGATAGCGCTTAGTTTGTTTCGGATGGTGGCGGCCGTGACAGCGTGTAATACTCGAACCCCTGCACATCGCTTACAGCAAAGACGGACCACCGGTGGATCTGACCTCCTACGCCGAGCTGGCTGTGCTGCTCATCAACAGCCCCGACCGACTGACCGGGATGGACGGGCTGCGGTCCATCCTCGAAGAGGGCAACCGCTACCGCCCCGGTTGCCGCATCATGCGAAGCGACCTCGACGCCCTGCGCGACCTGCGTGAGGAGCTCGTGGCCGTGTTCGAGACCGCCGCGCTCGGCGACGAGCAGGCGGTGGTCGACCGGCTCAACTCGCTGCTCATCCAGCATCCCGTCCAGCCGCAGATCTCCGGCCACGACGGCGAGCGCTGGCACCTGCACCTCACCGAGGGCGGGCGGATGGCCGACCAGTACGCCGTGGGCGCGGTGATGGGCCTGGCCACCATCGTCACCGACCTCGGGGTGGACCGGCTGGGCCTGTGCCAGGCCGCGCCGTGCCGCCGCGCCTACCTCGACACCTCCTCCAACCGCTCGCGCCGCTACTGTTCGGAGCGGTGCGCCAGCCGGGCCAACGTGGCGGCCTACCGGGCGCGCAAGAAGGTCAGCGGCCAGTAGCGCAGCACCACCCTGCCGACCAGCAGCGCGGGCGGCAGGGCGCCGAAGTCCCAGCTGTCGCGGCGGCCGGGGGCGCGCTGGTTGTCGCTCTCCAGCCACCACCGCCCGTCGGCCTCCCGCCAGGCGGCCCGTTTGACGATCAGCCGCTCCGGGTCGCCCGGCAGCCGGGCGACGACGAGGTCGCCCTCCCGTACGGCGGCGCCCCGCCGTACCCAGAGCCAGTCTCCCGGGCGCAGGGCGGGCAGCATCGAGTCGCCCTCGACACGCACTCTCATCCGTCTCCTCCCCCTGCCACGGCGGGAATTCCAAGGCGAGTAAGGTCTGTTGTGGACCATGCTGAACCCAGCATCAAGGAAGGATTTTCCGATGCTTGCACGACTTCTGCGACCCAAGCACGTGGCGTCGGCGCACTGCGACCTGCCGTGCGGTGTCTACGACCCGGCCCAGGCTCGCATCGAGGCCGAGTCGGTCAAGGCGATCATGGAGAAGTACGCCGCGAACGACGACCCGGTCTTCCGTACCCGCGCGCTCATCATCAAGGAGCAGCGGGCCGAGCTCGTCAAGCACCACCTGTGGGTCCTGTGGACCGACTACTTCAAGCCGCCGCACCTGGAGGCCTACCCCCAGCTCCACCAGCTGTTCTGGGAGGCCACCAAGCTCGCCGGCGCGGCCGGCGGCAAGGGAACGGTCGACCCGGCGCAGGCCGACGAGCTGCTCGGCAAGATCGACGAGATCTCCAAGATCTTCTGGGCGACCAAGGCCGCCTGAGCGGGTCACCGCTGATCGGACCCCAGGCCCCGTGCGACGCGTGTTCGCACGGGGCCTGACCTGTTGGGATGTCCCATTCAGGTGTCTTAGGGTGTTCTTGAGGTGCTAATTCGCCCCGATCGCGAGTCCAAACGGACCGCTCACCCCGGCGGGGCTGTAGGTTGCAGTCAGCGACTCTGCGAGGAGGAACGTGACCGAACACACCGAGACACCCGCGGTCGGCATGGGCGGGATCCGCGACGTGGTGAGCGTCCGGTTGCCGGCGGCGAGTGCCTATCTGTCCGTGCTGCGTACGGCCACCGCCGGGCTGGCTGCACGGCTGGACTTCACGCTGGACGAGATCGAGGATCTGCGGATCGCGGTCGACGAGGCGTGCGCGATGCTGCTGGGCGAGGCCGTGCCGGGCACGGACCTGACCGCCGAGTTCGAGCTCACCGGTCAGGTGATGCAGGTCCGGGTCGAGGTCAGCACGGTCGGCGGTTCCGCGCCGAAACGCGATGACTTCGCCTGGATGGTGCTCACCGCCCTGACCGACGACGTCGACGCCGTAACCGACTCCCCCGACCGCATGGCGATCGTGCTACGCAAGCGCCGAGGCGCGGCGAGGCCGGCGTGACGGAAAGGACTCGTGCCATGGCCGCCAGCGACCACGCGGTACCCGACCGGGTACGCGCGCGCCTGCTCTTCGCGGAACTGGCGGAGTTGACCCCCGACGACTCGCGGCGCCAGCGTATCCGCGACGAGCTCGTGGAGCTCCACCTTCCCCTGGTGGAGTACCTCGCCCGCCGGTTCCGTAACCGGGGCGAATGGCTCGACGACCTGACCCAGGTCGCCACCATCGGCCTGATCAAGTCGATCGACCGTTTCGACCTCGACCGGGGGGTGGAGTTCTCCACCTACGCCACCCCGACGATCGTGGGCGAGATCAAGCGGCACTTCCGCGACAAGGGCTGGGCGGTGCGCGTGCCGCGACGGCTGCAGGAGCTGAAGCTGTCGCTGACCAAGGCGATAAGCGAGCTGTCGCAGCGGGAGGGCCGCGCGCCCACGGTGAGCGAGCTCGCGGCCTATCTGAAGATGTCGGAGGAGGAGGTGCTCGAGGGGCTGGAGTCGGCCAACGCCTACTCCACGGTCTCGCTCGACGCCCCCGACTCCGGTGACGACGACGCGCCCGCGGTGGCCGACTCGCTCGGCATCGTCGACGACTCCCTGGAGGGTGTCGAGTACCGCGAGTCGCTCAAGCCGCTGCTCGAACGGCTGCCGCCGCGCGAGAAGCGGATTCTGCTGCTGCGGTTCTTCGGCAACATGACCCAGTCGCAGATCGCCACCGAGCTCGGCATCTCCCAGATGCACGTCTCGCGGCTGCTGGCCAGGACCCTGGCGCAGCTCCGCGAGGGCCTGACCGCCGAGGACTAGGACCGGACCGGCGGGGGTCAGTCCGGCCGTTCGTCCCCGTAGAGGGCGTGGGTCGTCGGCGGGGACAGCAGCGTGACCAGTCCGGCCAGGGTCGCGGCGATGAGCGGGATGCCCATCGCGCCCTGGCCGGACTGGATCAGCGTGATCGCGACGATCGTGGTGAAGATCTGTGCCACCACTCCGGGGCCGCGTGCCCACCGCTGCGTCTGCAGCAGGCCCCACGCCACCCACAGCAGGGCCGCGCCGACGGCGATCCCGAACCCGGCGACGAAGAGGGAGCTGATCGGGTCGGACGGCTTGCCGATCACCGTTTCGACGCCGACGTAGCCGCCGAGGAGCACGGCGAGGATTCCTTCGAGCGCCACGACGACGGCGGCGACGGTGAGGGTGACGGGGCGGTTGGACACGCCCCAACCCTATCGCCGGGCCGTCCCGGTCCCCCTTCACCCGGCATAACCCCCGTATCGACCGATACGCTGGCGTTATGCGCGCCCTCCTCCTGGTGAATCCAAAAGCGACGACGACCAACCAGCGGACGCGCGATGTGATCATCAGGGCTCTCGGCGCGAGCGTGGACCTGACCGTCGAGGAGACCGGCTACCGCGGCCACGCCGCCCTGCTCTCCCGCAAGGCCCGCGAGTCGGGGTACGACGCGGTGGCCGTCCTGGGCGGCGACGGCACGATCAACGAGGCGGTGAACGGCCTGCTGGACGACGCCGGTGATCCCCACGACGCCGGTGACCCCCCGGAGCCGCGGGGCCCCCGCGGCTCGGCCGACCGGCCGGCGCTGCTGGTGATCCCCGGCGGGAGCGCCAACGTCTTCGCGCGGGCGCTCGGCCTGCCCAACAGCCCGGTCGAGGCGGCCGGCGCGGTGCTGGAGGCGCTGCGCGAGGGGCGGCGGCGGACCGTCGGCCTCGGGCGGGCCTCCTGGAACGGCGAGAGCCGCCACTTCACCTTCTGCGGCGGCATGGGATACGACGCCGAGGTGATCCGGGCGGTCGAGGGGCTGCGCGGCACGGGATACCGGGCCACCCCGGCGCGCTACGTGAACACCGCGCTGCGGCACTACCTGTCGACCGACCGGCGGCGGCCCGCCATGTCTCTGGAGGGCCCCGAGGTGCCGTCCGCCGAGGGCATCTTCCTGGCGATCGTCTCCAACACCTCGCCCTGGAGCTACGTGGGGTCCCGGCCGGTCTGCCCGACCCCGTGGGCGAGCTTCGACACCGGCCTCGACATGCTGGGGCTGTGCCGGCTGGGCCTGCCGACGATGCTCGACCTGGTGCCGCAGATCCTCGGGCGCCGCGAGACCCTGCCCACCGGCCGCCATCTGGTGCAGCTCCACGACGAGGGCGAGTTCACGCTCACCGCGGAGCGGCCGGTGGCCTTCCAGCTCGACGGCGACTACCTGGGCGAGACGGAGCGGGTGACCTTCCGTTCCATCCCGGACGCGTTACAAGTTCTGGTCTAGTTCGTTACATAGCGTCATTGTGTGATGCATCCGACATGCACGGATGGCAAAACATTCGGGCAAACCTCTTGCGTGTACTGGGCGTGGCTGCCAATCTCAACAGTGACGTCGGAACGTAGGACCTTTGAGCGGGCACCTCGCTCCCAGGCCACCGGCGATCAAGCGGACGCGCCTCGAACCGAACAGGGTTCGGGTCATTGTTCGCCATAATTAGTGAAACTCTTCACAAAGTGAGCCGACGGAGCCTGCGGCAAGGGCTCCTCTTACGAAGGAGTGGACGCATGGACTGGCGCCACCGCGCTGCCTGCCGTGACGTGGACCCCGAGCTGTTCTTCCCCATCGGCAACACGGGCCCCGCTCTCATGCAGATCGAAGAGGCCAAGCAGGTGTGCCACACCTGCTCGGTGAGCGAGGCCTGCCTGAAGTGGGCTCTGGAGTCCGGCCAGGACGCCGGCGTCTGGGGCGGCCTCAGCGAGGACGAGCGCCGCGCCCTCAAGCGCCGCACCGCCCGCGCCCGCGTCCGCAGCGGCGCCTGACCGCCACCCGCCGACCGGCGCCCCACCCCGCCCGGGAACCCCGGAGTCCGGGCGTCTGACCGCCCGCGAACCGGACCTCGGCACCGCGGGAGGAGCGCCCGAACGACCCGCTCAGGCCGCGGGCAGGGGGATGTCGAGGGTCACCTCCGTCCCCCCGCCCGGCCTGGGATCGATCGCCAGCCGCCCGGCCAGCTCCCCGACCACCAGCGTGCGGACGATCTGCAGGCCCAGGCTGGTGGTGGACTCCGGGTCGAACCCCTCGGGCAGCCCGCGGCCGTCGTCCGAGACGACCACCCGCAGCCGCTCGTCCCCCCGCGACACGATCACCTGCAGCCGGCCCGGCCGGTTCGCGAACCCGTGCTGGACGGCGTTCTGCAGCAGCTCGGTGAGGACCATCGCCAGCGGCGTGGCCACCTCCGAGGGCAGTACCCCGAACGTCCCGACCCGGCGCGGCGTCACCTTCGCCTCCGGGGCGGCCACCTCCCCCGTCATCGCGATCACGCGGTCGGCGATGTCGTCGAAGTCGACCTGCTCCTCGGGCGTGTGGGACAGCGTCTCGTGCACGATCGCGATCGACCCGACCCGGCGCACCGCCTCCTCCAGCGCCTCCCGGCCCTCCGGCACCCGCAGCCGCCTGGCCTGCAGCCGCAGCAGCGCGGCGACCGTCTGCAGGTTGTTCTTCACCCGGTGGTGGATCTCCCGGATCGTGGCGTCCTTGGTCATCAGCTCCCGCTCGCGCCGCCGCAGCTCGGTGACGTCGCGGATGAGCACCAGCGCGCCGATCCTGCCACCGCCGACGACCAGCGGGATCGCCCGGAGCTGCACGACCGTGCCGCCCGACTCGACCTCGGTCTCGCGGGGCTCGCGGCCGCTGGCCACGATCATCAGGTTCTCGTTGATCGGCTCGTCGGAGTAGCACAGCGCGGCGGTCGTCCGGCCCAGCTCGGCCCCGACCAGGTCGGCGTTGAGGCCCAGCCGCCGGTAGGCCGACAGCGCGTTCGGCGAGGCGTAGGTGACCCGGCCGGCGCGGTCGAGCCGGAGCAGCCCGTCGCCCACCCGGGGCGAGCGCACCAGGATGGGCTCGGCGCCGGAGAACGGGAACCGCCCCTCGGCCACCATCTGGGCCAGGTCGGAGGCGCTCTGCAGGTAGGTCAGCTCCAGCCGGGACGGGGTGCGTGCCGACGACAGGTTCGTCGAGCGCTGGATCACACCCAGGAAGTGGTCCGCCCGCCGTACCGGGATGGTCTCCTCACGGACCGGGACGCCGCTCGACCAGTCGGGGTCGCCCTCCCGGCAGATCCGCCGCTCGTCCCACGCCGTGTCGATGAGCGGACGCTCGCCCTTGCTCACCGTCACCCCGACGATGTCGTCGTGGTAGACGGTGGGCCCCGTGGTGGGGCGCATCTGGGCGATCGCGATCCACCCGGAGGCGTCCCGCAGCGGGATCCACAGGATGAGGTCCGCGAACGACAGGTCGGCCAGGAGCTGCCAGTCGGAGACCAGCGAGTGCATCCACTCGATGTCCGCTTCGTTGAGCGCGGTGTGGCGAACCGCCAGGTCGCTTAGAGTCGGCACTCGTGCATCATGCGTTCTTTGCCGGTCCGAATGCGAATCGGGCGGGTCCGGCTGGAAGGATTTCCCCATGGAGCAGAGCCCCCGGCACGTCCCGGACCCGCTCGCGCGGTTTCGCTCGGCGGCGGCGGACCGCGAGGCGGCCGGGCTGAGGCGGGCCCTGCGCCCCCGCACCCCGGACGACGACGGCATGATCGACCTGGCCTCCAACGACTATCTCGGCCTGGCCAGGGACGCCCGCCTCGCCGAGGCCGCCGCGGCGGCCGTCCGCGCCTGGGGCACCGGCTCCACCGGCTCCCGCCTGGTCACCGGCTCCACCGCGCTGCACGCCGAGCTGGAGGCCGCCCTGTGCGCCTTCACCGGCTCCCCCGCCGCGCTGGTGTTCTCCTCCGGTTATCTCGCCAACCTCGCCGCGGTCGCGGCCCTGGGCCGGGACGCGCTGGTGGTCTCCGACGCCGGCAACCACGCCTCCATCGTCGACGCCTGCCGGCTGTCGCGCTCGCGCGTGGTCGTCACCCCGCACGGCGACGCCGGGGCGGTGGAGAAGGCCCTCGCCGGCCGGACGGAGGAGCACGCGCTCGTGGTCACCGACGCGCTCTTCTCCGTCGACGGCGATCTCGCCCCGCTCGCGGAGCTCCACGAGGCCACCGTACGGCACGGCGCGCTGCTCGTCGTCGACGAGGCCCACTCGCTCGGCGTGCTCGGCCCCGGCGGCCGGGGCGCGGTGTACGAGGCGGGTCTGGCCGGTGAACGCAATGTTGTGAAAACGATCACACTCTCCAAGTCCCTGGGCTCCCAGGGAGGGGCCGTGCTCGGGGCTCCCGAGGTGATCCAGACCCTGCTCGACACGGGTCGCCCGTTCATCTTCGACACCGGCCTGGCGCCCGCCTGCGTTGCGGCGGCACTCGCCGCTCTGGATATCCTTCGGAACCAGCCCGAACTGCCCGGACACGTGCGAGCCAGGGCGAGGGAGCTGGCCTCGGCGGCCCGCGAACTCGGCCTGGAGACGAACGACCCGGCGGGTGCGGTCGTCCCGATCGTGCTCGGCCATCCCGAGACGGCGCTTCGGGCCGCCCTCATCTTCGCGGACCACGGAGTGCGCGCCGGATGCTTCCGGCCGCCCTCGGTGCCGGTCGGCCGCTCTTGCCTGCGGCTTACCGCGCGGGCCAATCTGACTTCCGATGAACTTGCGGTGACCGAGGACGCACTCACCGCCGTGGCCGAGATGAAGGTGACCATGTGAGTGAGCGAAGCGGACGGGTCCGGCGGGCCCGGTACTTCGGGCACGCCCGTTCCAAGCCGTCCGGCGAGGTGCTGCCGTGACGGACGAATCCCCCCGGATCCCGAAATACTACGACGTTAAGCGCAACCTGCTCACGCTCACCAAGAGCCTGCCCGCGGGCAGCGCGCTCCCCCCCGAGCGGACGCTCGCCGTGCGCTTCGAGACCTCCCGGACCACCGTGCGCCAGGCCCTGTCGGAGCTGGTGGTCGAAGGCCGCCTGGTGCGCATCCAGGGCAAGGGGACGTTCGTCGCGCACCCCAAGGTCGCCCAGGTCCTCCAGCTCACCTCCTACACCGGTGACCTGCGGACCGTCGGCCTGGAGCCGGACACCAAGATCCTCGACATCAGCTACGTCACCGCCGACGAGCCGCTGGCCCGCCGCCTGGCGATCAACCCCGGCGGGCGGGTACTGCGCATCCACCGGCTGCGCCTGGCCAACGGCGAGCCGATGTCGATCGACACCACCCACCTGTCGGCCAGGCGCTTCCCCCGGCTCCGGCGCGAGCTGGAGGTGCACTCCTCGCTGTACGAGACGCTGCACAACGCCTACAACGTGCGGCTGACCGACGCCGAGGAGATCATCGAGACCGTGCTGGCCACGCCGTACGACGCGCAGGTGCTGGGGGTGGACGTCGGCCTGCCGATGCTCCTGCTCACCCGGCACGCCTTCGACGCCGAGGGCGACCCGGTGGAGTGGGCGCAGTCCCTCTACCGGGGCGACCGCTACAAGTTCGTCACCCGGCTGCGCCGCCCCTGACCGCGGCCCGCGCGAGCGCCGCCCCGCCCGGTCACACCGTACGGCGGGGCGGCGCAACCGCGCCCTGGCACTCCCGGAAACGTCCCGTGGCCGGGGCGGGGGAGGCCGGGGCCTCCTAAGGTGAGGGGGGTGAGCATTCTCGTGGTCACCGGTACCGACACCGGAGTGGGCAAGACGGTCGTCACCGCGGCCGTGGCGTCGCTCGCCAGGGAGCGGGGCTCCTCGATCGCCGTGGTGAAGCCCGCGCAGACCGGGGTGGGCGAGAACGAGCCCGGGGACCTCGACGACGTCATCCGGCTGTCCGGGGTGACGACCACGTTCGAGTTCGCCCGGTTCCCCGACCCGCTGTCCCCGGCGGCGGCCGCCCGCGTGTCGGGCCTGCCGCAGGTCTCCCTGGCCCGCGCGGCGCTACGGGTCAGGGAGCTGGCCGAGTCGCACCGGCTGGTGGTCATCGAGGGGGCGGGCGGGCTGCTCGTCCGCTTCGACGAGGAGGGCGCCACCCTGGCCGACCTGGCCCGGGCCCTGTCCGCGCCGGTGCTCCTGGTGTGCCGGGCCTCCCTGGGCACGCTCAACCACACCGCGCTGACGCTGGAGGCGATAGCCCACCGGGGGCTCGACCTGGCCGGGGTGGTGATCGGGTCCTGGCCCGCCGAACCCGGCCTGGCCGAGCGGTGCAACGTGGCCGACCTGGAGATGCTGGCCGCCCGGCCGCTGGCGGGCGCGCTCCCGGAGGGCTCCGGCGCGCTCGACCGCGACTCCTTCGCCCGTACGGCCCACGCGGGCCTGGGCCCGGCGCTGGGCGGCGCGTTCGACCCGGCGGTCTTCCGGAGCGGCCAGGGCCGCCTGCCGTAGCGCCGGGACCGCTGCCTGTGGTGATATCCGTACCGGTATGGATCCGGCTCTAACCACAATATTGGACAAGGTCCGCCGGATCTGGTGTTCTCATCCTTTCAGTGATCCCTGTGACGATCCAGATGAGGAGCCTCGTCGTGCGGCACCCCCTTGTCCCCTTCCGACCGGCGCCGGACGCCGCTCCCCGCGGCGGGGGCGTCTCGCGCGCCGCGCGCCTCCTGGCCGCGGCGGCCGTCGCGGGCGCGCTGGTGGCGGGCCTCGCGCTGCCGGCGGTCGGCGGCGCGGGGCTGGCCGTCATCACGGCGTCCGACGAGCTGAACCTCTCCCCCGCGGACCTCGTCGAGCCGCCGCTGGCCGAGAAGTCGACGGTGCTGGACTCCCGGGGCAACGTGATCGCCCAGTTCTACGAGGAGTACCGCGAGGTCGTCCCGCTCGACCGGGTGGCCGACGTGATGAAGACGGCGATCGTCTCGATCGAGGACGACCGCTTCTACGAGCACGGCGCGATCGACGTCGAGGGAACGGTCCGGGCGCTGGCCAGGAACCTGTCCTCCGGCGGGGTGAGCCAGGGCGGGTCCAGCATCACCCAGCAGTACGTCAAGCAGGTGCTGCTCAACTCCGCCACGACCGAGAAGGGCAAGGCCAAGGCCCTGGAGGCCAGCTACGCGCGCAAGCTCAACGAGCTTCGCCACGCGATGGCGGTGGAGAAGAAGTACACCAAGGACCAGATCCTGGAGAAGTACCTCAACATCGCCTACTTCGGCGCGGGAGCCAACGGCGTGCAGGCCGCGGCCAAGCGCTTCTTCGGCCGGTCCGCGGCCAGGCTGACCCTGTGGCAGGCCGCCACGCTGGCGGCGGCCGTGCAGTCGCCCAACGACACCGACCCGAGCCGGGGCGCGGCGTACCGGAAGCGGCTGCTGGAGCGGCGCGACGTGGTGCTGAACCGGATGGCGGACCTGGGGAAGATCACCCCGGCCGAGGCCGCGGCGGCGAAGAAGCGGAAGCTCGGCTACCGCGGCACCCCGCTGCCGGGCGGGTGTGAGGCGAGCCCGTACCCCTACTTCTGCCTCTACGTGCGCAACGAGATCCTCACCGACCCCGCCTTCGGCAAGACCCCGCAGGCCCGCAGCCGGTTCCTCAACCGCGGCGGCCTGACCATCCACACGACGCTGGACCCGAAGATGCAGGCCGCCGCCGATCGGGCGATCCGCAAGCGGGTGCACGCCTCCGACAACCCGGTGGCCGCCGAGGCCCTGGTGCAGCCGGGCACCGGCGCGATCAAGGCGATGGCGGCCAGCCGCCGCTACGGCTCCGCCGAGCGGAAGAACGAGATCTCCTACAACGCGGTCGCCGACGTGGCGCACGGCGGTCTGATCGGATTCCAGGCCGGCTCGACGTTCAAGACCTTCACGCTGATCACCGCGCTGAAGAAGGGCATGAAGCCCGACCAGGGCTTCACGGCGGGCGCGGGCTACCGCGCGCCGGGCTACTCGGCGTTCAAGAACTGCGCGGGCCAGAGCATCGGCGACCCGTCCCACACCGTCACCAACGACGAGGGCTCGCCCGGGTTCAAGACGCTGCGCACCGGCACGTGGGCGTCGGTCAACACCTTCTTCGTGGAGCTGGAGCAGCGCGTGGGACTGTGCGACACCGTGCGGACCGCCCAGTCGCTGGGCATCAGGCGGGCCGACGGCAAGCCCCTGCGGGAGTTCGAGACCTTCACGCTCGGCATCAACGAGATGGACCCGGTGACGGTGGCGAGCGCCTACGCGGCGATCGGGGCGCGCGGCAAGTACTGCCGGCCGATGGCCATCACCCGGATCACCGACCGCGACGGCAAGGACAGCGTCTGGCGGCCCCGGTGCCGGCAGGCGCTGGAACCCGAGGTCGCCGACGCCACGGCCGACATCCTGTCGGGGGTGTTCACCAGGGGCACCATGAGCGGCGTGGGCGGCATCGGCCGCGACGCCGCGGGCAAGACCGGCACCACCGACGCCTACGCCACCGCCTGGTTCGCCGGGTTCACCCCGGACCTCGCGGGCGCGGTGAGCCTCGGCGACCCGCGCGGCTCGCAGAAGTACAAGCTCACCGGCGTCACCATCGGCGGCCAGTACTACGGCTCCGTCGTCGGCGCCAGCATCCCCGGCCCGATCTGGAAGGACACCATGCTGGCCGCGCTGAAGGGCGTCCCCGCCACGTCCTTCCACCCGATCGACCGGGACCGGTTCAGCGGCTGCGGCGACGGCTGCGCCCCGCGCAGGCCCACCGGGGAGCGGGACGGCGACCGCGGCGGTGACCGGGGCGGAAACGAGAACGGGAACGGGCAGGTGGAGGTGGTGGGATGAACGCCGCCGCCCGCGGCCCGGCCGGGTCACCTCGCCGAACGCGGCCGATCCCGCATTCGCCGGACCGGTGGGCTCTCCCGGTCGCGGAAGGCCGCTCCCCCGGGTCACCGGAAACGATGCGGAGCCGCCTGGTTCCGGGATCGGCCCGGCGCGGCTCCCCCAGGTCACGGGAAGCGGGAATCGCCCCCGGCGATGCCCGCGGCGGCGTTAGGCGGGACGAATCTGGGCAGGGTGAACAAGCCCTGTCCGGCTAAGTGACTGACTGGTAGGTTGCGCGTTATGGAGTCTCCAAAGCACGCGGGTGACATCGCCGTCGCCGTCTCCAAGGCATACGGCATCGAGACCATGTTCACCCTTTCCGGCGGACACGTCTTCCCGCTCTACGACGGAGCGGTCCACGAGGGCCTGCCCATCGTCGACGTGAGGCACGAGCAGAGCGCGGTCTTCGCCGCCGAGGCGACCGCCCGGCTGACCCGCAGACCGGGCCTGGCCGTGCTCACCGCCGGTCCCGGCGTCACCAACGGCGTCAGCGGAGTCGCCACCGCGCACTTCAACGGCTCCCCCGTGGTCGTCATGGGCGGCCGGGCGCCGCAGTCGCGCTGGGGGGCCGGCGCGCTGCAGGAGATCGACCACCCGCCGCTGTTCGCCCCGATCACCAAACTGGCCTTCACCGGCTCGGGCCCCGACTCCGTGGCCGAGGACGTGGAGATGGCCTTCCGCACCGCCCTCGCCCCGCACCGCGGCCCCGTCTTCCTCGACTTCCACATGGACCACCTGTTCGCCGCGGCGCCCCCGCCGGACCACGCCATCGAGACGCTGACCCCCTCGCCGCTGGAGCCCGACTCCGACGCGCTCGCCGAGGTCGCCCGGCTGCTCGCCGAGGCCGAGCGCCCGGTGCTGGTCCTGGGCTCCGACGTGTGGATGGACCGCGCCGAGGAGGTCGCCCTGGCCTTCGCCGAGGAGCTCCGCCTGCCGGTCATCCTGAACGGCCAGGGCCGCGGCATCCTGCCCGCCGGGCACGAGCTGCTGGTCACCCGGGCCCGCGGCATGGCGTTCTCCCAGGCCGACCTGGTGATCGTGGCCGGCGCCCCGCTCGACTTCCGCCTCGGCTACGGCTGGTTCGGCGGCAAGGACGGCGCCCCGCTCGCCCGGGTCGTCCACCTGGCCGACGCGCCGTCGCAGCTCACGACGCACATGCAGCCCGCCGCGACCGCCGCGGGCGACCTGTCGCTGGTCTTCTGGGGTCTCGGTACGGCCTGCGCCGACGCCGGCGTGTCCCCCAAGACCTACCAGCCGTGGCTGGCGCGGCTGGCCGAGGCCGCCGCCGCGGCCGTCGCCGGCGACGCCGAGCTGCTGGCGTCCGGCTCCGACCCCATCCACCCGATGCGGATCTACGGCGAGCTGAACAAGGTCCTCGCCGACGACGCCGTGGTCATCGGCGACGGGGGCGACTTCGTCTCCTACGCCGGCAAGTACGTCGAGCCCAGGCGGCCGGGCAACTGGCTCGACCCGGGCCCGTACGGCTGCCTGGGCACCGGCCTGGGGTACTCCATCGCCGCCCGGCTGGCCCGCCCCTCCTCGCAGGTGGTGCTGCTGCTCGGCGACGGCGCGGCGGGCTTCTCGCTGATGGACGTCGACACGCTCGTGCGCCACGGCCTGCCGGTGGTGATGATCTGCGGCAACAACGGCATCTGGGGCCTGGAGAAGCACCCCATGCAGATGCTGTACGGCTACGACGTGGCCGCCGAGCTGCAGCCGCAGTGCCGCTACGACCAGGTGGTCACCGCGCTCGGCGGCGGCGGCGAGCTCGTCACCGACCCGTCGGAGATCGGCCCGGCGCTGCGCCGTGCGTTCGACTCCGGCGTGCCGTACATGGTGAACATCGCCACCGACCCGTCCATCGCCTACCCGCGCAACACCACGGGCGTCTGACCCGCCGGTTCCGGGCGCCACCGGCGCCCGGAACCGGCGGGGCATGGGCGTCGCGGGCCCCCGGAACGTCAGAGCCCGGACGCCCGGCCGGTCAGGGCTTGGGCGTCGCGGCCGGGGAGGCCGGCGGCGAGCTCTCCGGGCACTTGGGGTTGGCCAGCACGATCTCCACCGGCTTACGCGGGTCCCACTCGGTCCCGGGGGCGGGATCCTGCTCGACCACCCGCACGCACATCTCGTAATTGATGTCGCCGCTCGCGGTCACCTTCACCTTCAGGCCCGCCTGCCCGAGCCGGCCCTTGGCGGGCTCCGGCTCCAGGCCCCGAACGTCCGGCACCTGCACCTTCTGCACGGTCGGCGTCGGCGTCGGCGACGGCTTGGGTTTCGGCGTGATGGACGGCTTCCCGGTCGGCTCCGGCGTGGGCTTCTCGGTCGGCTCCGGCTCCTCGGTCTCCTTCGGCTCCGCGCTCGGCCTCACCGGCTGGCGGTCGACGGTCGGGGTGGGGGACGGCGACTTCGTGCGCCTGCCCTTGGAGGGCTTCGAGGGCTGCTCGGAGGGAGTCGCCGTGGCCTCCGCGGCCAGGTCGGTGTGCGACACCTTGTCGCTGGACGCCATCGCGTTGATGCCCACCGCCGCCAGGCCGGCGCAGAGCACGCCCGCCACGGCGACCGCGGCCAGCATCCCGCCCCGGCGGCGCGGTTTGCGCCCGGCGCGGCGGCCCCGCTCCCCGGAGGCCGCCTCGGCGGCCGCGCCGGACGCCGCCGTCGTCGCCGCGGCCGACGCGGCCCCCTGGTGGGCCGTCTGCTGGCCGGCCTGCCAGCCCGCCTGCGGCGCGGACCCTTGCCAACCGGCCTGCTGCCCGCCCTGGCCCTGCCAGCCCGTCTGCTGCCCGCCCTGGCCCTGCCAACCGGCCTGCTGGCCGCTCTGGCCCTGCCAACCCGCCTGCGTGGCGTTCCACCCGGTCTCCGGCGGGCCGGGCTGGCCGAACATCATCGGGCCGGTCTCCGGCCCGAGCTGCCCGGCCTGCCGCGCGGCGGCGCTCATCGCCGCGGCGCTGGGGAACCGCCGGGCCGGGTCCTTCGACAGCGCCTGCTCCACCAGGGCGCGGACCGCGCGCGGGATGTGCGGAGGCAGCGGCGGCGGGGCCTCCCGGATGTGCTTGAGCGCGATCGTGACGGGCGTGTCGCCGTCGAACGGCCGCTGCCCGGCGAGGCACTCGTAGGCCACCACGCCCAGCGCGTAGATGTCCACCGCCGGGGTGACCGGCGCGCCCTCGGCCTGCTCGGGCGCGCAGTAGGCGGCGGTGCCGAGCACCATGCCGGCGTCGGTCAGCCTGCTGGCGGCGTCGGACCTGGCGATGCCGAAGTCGGTGAGCACGAGCATGCCGTCGGGCCGCACCAGCAGGTTGCCGGGCTTGATGTCGCGGTGAACGATCCCCTGGTCGTGTACGGCCTGCAACGCCGAGGCCGCCTGGGAGATGAGCTCCATCGCCGGGCCCGGGGCGATGCTCCCCAGCCGGCTCAGCAACCGGTCCAGCGGCTCGCCGTCCACGAACTTCATCACGAGGTAGGCCGTCGCCCCCGCGCCGGGCACCTCGTGAACACCGTAGTCGTAGACGTCGACGACCCCCGGATGGTTGATCGTCGCCATGGCCCGGGCCTCGCCCTGGAAGCGCACGAGGAAGCCGGGGTCGTCGGTACGGCCCGGGAGCAGCACCTTGACGGCGACGGTCCGGGCCAGAACCGTGTCCTCGCCGCGCCAGACCTCGCCCATGCCACCGGCGCCGATGCGGGTATCCAGGCGATACCGCCCCGCCAGCGTCGTGCCTTGGGCCACCATTACTCCCCCGTAACCCTTCCCGCTCCCACCCCAGGATTCTCCAAGAAAGCGGATCCGTATCGCGTCACCGTAACGCCACGGTAACGAAACCCTGCATGCCGGATGCCTCACAAATAAGACGCGTGCCGTAGCATCGCACAAAACTCACAGCTTTTGCGGAGACTTGTACACCTTGCCCGACTCGTGAGGATAAGGGGAAATCTCCGGCGGTCCTCCAGCCGGACGTGATGATCACGGGGACGGACCCTATGCTGGCGCGCATGACGCTCGCTCCCGGCCTGCGCGCCCGGATCCTCACCATGGTCGAAACCTCGGACACCGCGGCGAAGGTCGGCAGCGGGGACGTCCCGGTGCTGGCCACCCCCCGGCTGCTGGCCCTCGCCGAGCGGGCCACCGTCCAGGCGGTCGCCGACGCCCTCGGCCCCGGACAGACCTCCGTGGGCACCAAGGTCGCCCTGGAGCACCTGGCGGCCAGCCCGGTCGGCACCCACGTCGAGATCGCCGCGGAGCTCACCGAGGTGGACGGCCGCCGCCTGGTCTTCGCCTTCACCGCCCGCGACCGGCGCGACACCGTCGTCGCCACCGGCACGATCGAACGGGCGGTCGTCGACCGCGAGCGCTTCCTCGCCCGGGCCGCCCGCTGACCGGTCACGGACCGCCCTGCAAAATCCCGCCGAACCCGGCCGAACCCGCCCGCCGGACGGCGAGCGGGTGGGGCGGGGCGCGACCCGCTACTCGATCACTGCGATGACGTCGCCCTCCTGGATGACGTCTCCCTCGGCCACCTTGAGCTGGACGACGACGCCGTCGTCCTCCGCGATGACCGGGATCTCCATCTTCATCGACTCCAGGATGACCAGGGTGTCGCCGTCCTCGACGGTGTCACCCTCGGCCACGAGGACCTTCCAGACGTTCGCCACCATCTCCGCGCGCACTTCAGCCACCGGAAACTCCCATCACTCGCATAGTCCAACCGTGTCAGAGCGGCCCGTTCAGGCCCTCATGCGGGCCACCAGCCCGGTGTCGTAACCGCCGCCGACGAACTCGGGATGCGCCAGCAGCTCGGCGCAGAACGGCAGGTTGTTCTTGGGCCCCTCGACGAGGAAGCCCGCCACCGCCTTGCCCGCGCGCTCCAGCGCCTCGTCACGGGTCTCGCCGTACACGCACAGCTTGGCCATGAGCGGATCGTAGAACGGCGTCACCGTGTTGCCGCCGGTGTAGCCGGAGTCCACCCGGACGCCCTCGCCGGACGGCTCCTCCCACACGTCGATCTTCCCGGGGCCGGGGAAGAACCGCTTGGGGTCCTCGGCGTACACCCGGAACTCGATCGCGTGGCCGCGCGGCGCCGGCGGCGGCTCGACCGCCTCGCCCGCGGCGATCCGCAGCTGCAGCTCCACCAGGTCCACCCCGGTGACGAGCTCGGTCACCGGATGCTCCACCTGCAGGCGGGTGTTCATCTCCAGGAACACGAAGTCCTGCCGGTCGGCGTCGACCAGGCACTCCACGGTGCCGGCGCCGAGGTACCCGACCGCCTCGCCCGCCCGGACCGCCGCCGCCAGCATCCGCTCGCGCAGCTCCGGGGTGACGCCGGGGGACGGCGTCTCCTCCACGACCTTCTGGTGCCGGCGCTGCACCGAGCAGTCGCGCTCACCCAGCGCGAGGACGGTGCCGTCGGCGAGACCGAGGATCTGCACCTCGACGTGGCGGGCGCGCTCGATGTAGCGCTCCAGCAGGATCGCCGGCGGCCCGCCGAACCGGGCGGCGGCCCGGGACGCCTGCTCGAACGCCTTGGCCAGGCCCGCCTCGTCGTGGGCGACGCCCATGCCGATGCCGCCGCCCCCGCCCGCGGCCTTCACCATGACCGGGTAGCCGATCCCGGCGGCGGCCGCCACGGCCTGCTCGAGCTCGGTGACCGGCTCGCGGGTCCCGGCGGCGACCGGCACGCCCGCGGCCTCCATGAGGTTCCGCGCGTTGATCTTGTCGCCCATCCGCTCGATCGCCTCGGGCGACGGGCCGATCCAGGTCAGACCCGCGTCGACGACGGCCCGGGCGAAGCCGGCGTTCTCCGAGAAGAACCCGTAGCCGGGGTGGACGGCCTGGGCGCCCGACGCGCGGGCCGCCTCGAGCACCTTGCCGGCGTCGAGGTAGCTCTGCGCGGGGTTGGCCGGGCCGAGCAGGATCGCCTCGTCGGCCTCCCGTACGAACGGCAGATCGGCGTCGGCCTCGGAATACACCGCGATGGCCCGCAGGCCCATGCGACGCACCGTACGGATGATCCGCCGCGCGATTTCGCCGCGGTTTGCGACCAGAACGGACTCGAACACGTTGGTGGACCCCTTTCGACCGCTCCACCCTATGACCGTGGGCTCCGCACAACCCTTCGCCCGAAACCACCGATCACGGCGAGGCGATCTGTAGGAATTCCACAAATCCCTCAGGCTCGACGCGCCGGGACGAGCCTGCCGATGACCCGGGTCATCGCCTCGACGATCTCCGGGTCGTACTCGTCGCCCGCGCCCAGGCGGATCCGGTCGAGGGCCGCCGCGGCCCGGACCCGGTCGGTGGAACCCCCCACCAGGTCGTCGTAGGCGTTGGCCGCCTTGATGATCCGGCTGGCCTGCGGCGGGTCCTCCGCGCAGGAGTCGCACTGGCGGCGGACGGCCTCGGCCACCCGGTCCAGCACCCCGGTCTGCCGGATCACCTCCGCCCCCAGCTCGGCGATGCGCCGCGCCTGCCCGCGGTCGGTGAGCACGGTGGCCCCGCCGGGAATCGGGTCACGCAGCGAGAGCTGGCCGATGTCGTGCATGAGCGCGGCGTACTCCAGCTCCAGCAACTCGGGCTCGGCCATGCCCAGCTCCCGGCCGATCGCCACCGCCATCCGGCTCACCCGGTGGGAGTGGCCCGGCTCGACGTACCCGCCGACCTCGGTCACCCGCGCCAGCGCCCGGACCGTCTGCAGGTACGTCGCGCGAATCCCGGCGTACTTGCGGAAGGCGACCTGGGTGACCAGCAGCGGCGCGGCGAAGACCAGCAGCGCGGCCATGCCCATGCTGTGCGAGGCCAGCGCGAGCAGGATGCCGGAGGCGGACACCGCCGACCACAGCGGGGCGGCCGACCGCAGCTCGTCGCGGATGACCACCCGGAAGGCCACCCGGACCCGCTCGGCCCGCAGCACGGCGGCCAGCACCACGTCCGCCAGCACCATCAGGGCGATGAGCAGGGCCATCACCCCCAGCGGCGGCCACCAGCCCTCTCCCCGCCCCCTCGTCAGGCCGAACAGCCCGTCGGCCAGCGGCCGGTAGGCCAGCGCCAGCAACCCGCCGGTGAACAGCCTGCGCGCCATGGCGTCCAGCTTCGGCGGGCGGCCCACCGCCAGGTGCGGCAGCGCCCCGGCCGTCATCCCGACCGTCAGCACCGCGACGACCTGCAACGCCGAGTGCCGCGCCGGGACGTCGCCCATGTCCAGCAGCAGCGTGTAGCCGAGCGCCGCCGCCGCGCCGATCGGCGCCACCTCCCGGTTGCCGGGCATGGTGAGCCGCGCCAGCTCCCCCACCGCGATCAGCGCGCCGAACCCGATGGCGATCTCCGGATCGACCAGCCCCGCGGCGGCGGTGTGCGCCACGCCCACCGCGGCCAGCACCCCGGCCGCGCAGACCAGCAGGAACCGGACCGAGTCGAACCTGCGCAGGGCCCGGGCCGCCGCACCGGCGGCGGGGCGGCCCGCCGCCCGGCGGCCCATCGCTTCGTGGCCGATGGTCTCGTTCGCTGCGCTCACCCGGCGGCTCACCGCACGACCCCCATGGTCGCGTTCGCCTTCTCGTTCGCTGCGCTCACTCGGCGGCTCACCGCTCCGTGCCCGATGGTCGCGTTCGCCTTCTCGTTCGCTGCGCTCACTCGGCGGCTCACCGCTCCGACACCACCTGGATCGGGGCCGTGGGGTCGTCGTGGTCCTTGGTGGTGGTCTGGGACGCGTCCGCCGGGGGCGGGACGACCTTGCGCGGCGGCTCCCAGCCGTCGCGGTCCACCGCCCTGACGAACGCCGCGACCATCACCGGGTCGAACTGGGTGCCCGCGCCCTTGCGCAGCTCGGCCACGGCCACCTCCACCGGGCGGGCGCCGCGGTAGGAGCGGTCGGAGGTCATCGAGTCGAAGGCGTCGGCCACCGCGATGATCCGGGCGAACTCCGGGATCTCGTCCCCGGCCAGCCCCATGGGATAACCCTTGCCGTCCTGCCGTTCGTGGTGGTGCATGATCCCGGCGAACGCCTCGTCCAGGAAGTCGATGCCCCGCACGATCTCCAGCCCGCGCATGGGGTGGAGCTGGATGGCGGCGTACTCCTCCTCGGTGAGCGGCCCCTCCTTCTGCAGCACCTTGGTCGGCACGCCGAGCTTGCCGACGTCGTGCAGCATCCCGGCGTAGCGGATCGCCCGGAGCCGCTCGGGACCCATGCCGATCTCCTCGGCGATCATCCCCGAGGCGAGTGAGACACGGGTGCAGTGGCCGCGGGTGTAGTAGTCCTTGGTCTCCACCGCCTGGCAGAGCGCGGCGATGGTGGCGTCGTAGGCGCGCTGCTGGGCGAGGTACTGGCCGAAGGCCCACCGGGCGACGAACAGCGGCAGCAGCACCAGCACCGCGGAGATCGAGTTCACCGTCGTCCACAGGCCGGCGATCAGCAGCCCGAAGGTCGCGTAGCCGAGATAGGAGACCAGGAACTGCGCCAGGCCGCGCAGCGGCACCTGGTGGGCCTGGCCGGTCGTCACGAGCACGACCGCGATCAGGATGAAGTTGAGCGGCACGAACACCGCGGCGGCGCCCGCGAACGGCACGATCAGGTCGTCGAACCCGGCGATGGACGGGATGACGGGGTGGCCGCCCAGCAGCCGCTTGTAGACCCAGCCGGCGACGAACCCGCAGATCGCGAACTGGGCGCCGTTGAACAGCCGCTTGACCAGCGGCAGCCCCGGCCGGACGCTGAAGACCGCCGTCATGCCGACGAGCGCGGCGCCCTCGGGGCCGACCAGCACCACCGCGGCGAGCGCGGCCGAGAAGCTGACCGAGACCGCGGCCTGCCGGACGTTCAGGAGCGTGGGGACCGACTCGCACACCAGGAACAGCAGGGCCAGCACCAGCAGGGTGGACCAGTCGAGAGGTGCGAGCCGGGCGCTCACCAGCACGCTGTGACCGATCAGTGCCCACGCGGTTCCGATGACCGCGCCAAGGTAGACCTTGGCAAACCACGGCAGTCCACGCAAAGCAGCCACCCTCGGTTCTACGGGCGCGTGCTCAGGTCCAGGAGATCCCCGGATGCACCGGGCCGACCGTTTCCTTCAACATGCGCTGCCTCCACGTTGGTATCCGCGACTCAGGCTACAGAAGCGCGTCAGGCGCCGAGGGGCGGAGCGGGAATCGCAAGCAAAGCGTAACCAATTCATCACCACGAGCCACGGACATGAGTCGTGCTCAGAGCGTCGCCTGACGAGCCCTTGCCCAGGCCACGGTGGCCTTCAACCCGGTCGCGAGGTCGGTGTGCGGCCGCCAGCCCAGCCCCTCGAGGGCGGGCGCCGGGTCGACGGCCATCGCCGGGAGGTCTCCCTGCCGCGCCTCGGCGAGCCCCGGCTCGTCGGGGGCCCCCGCGGCCGCGGCCACCAGGGCGTGCAGCTCGCGATCGGTGGTCTGCAGGCCGGTGCCGAGGTTGAACCGGCGGCCGCCCCCGGCCTCGCCGCAGGCCCGGACGAAACCGTCCACCACATCGTCGACGAAGACGTAGTCGCGGGTCTGCCCGCCGTCGCCGTACAGCACCGTGGGGCGGCCGGACAGCAGCGCGTCGGTGAAGATGGCGACCACCCCGGCCTCGCCGCCGGGCGACTGGCGGGGGCCGTAGACGTTGGAGAGCACCAGCGTGGTGTAGTCGATGCCGTGCAGCGCCCGGAACGCCGCGAGGTACACCTCGGCGCTGAGCTTGGAGGCCGCGTACGGCGAGCGCGGGTCGGTCCGCGCGTCACCCGGGACCGGGATGACCTCCGGGACGCCGTAGACGGCGACCGAGGAGGCGAAGACGACCTTGCGGGCGCCGCCGTGGTGCGCGGCGGTCAGGACCGAGGCGGTGCCCTCGACGTTGAGGCGGGCGTCGTGCACCGGGTCGGCCACGCTCTTGCGCACGCTGATCTGCGCGGCGAGGTGGCAGACGACCTCCGGCCGCCACTCGGCGGCCAGCCCGGTCAGCGCGGGGTCGCGGATGTCCATCTCGTGGAGGGCGAACCGCGGGTTGCGCGCCGCCTCGGCGAGGTTGGCGCGGTCTCCTCCGGACAGGTCGTCGACGGCCGCGACCTCATGACCGTCGGCCAGCAGCCGGTCTACCAGGTTGGACCCGATGAAGCCCGCTCCACCGGTGACGAGAATCCGCATGCCGCCCCCACGATCGTATGGCCATGGCCGTAGGAGAGATCTTAGGAGGTCATCCGGTCAACTCGGAGCGGACCTGGTCGATCCGCCGCAGAACCTTGGCCCTCAGGTCCTCGGGAGCCCGGTCACAGCCGCAGTGCTTGGCGACCAGCTGCTTGACGACCTGCTCCAGGCCGTACTCCTCCAGGCAGGGACCGCACTCGTCGAGGTGCTCGCGGATGTCGACGCACTTGCCGTCGTCGAGCTCACCGTCGAGGTAGCTGTAGACCTTGTCCAGGACCTCGCGACAGTCCGTGCTGTGGGGCTTCCCGCAGCTCATGCGATCACCTCGCCCTGCTGGTCAGGGCCCGCGGGCGCACCCCGCGGAACCCGCTCGTCACGGCTCGCGGACATGCCCCGCGGAACGCGCCGGCCGACCCGCTCACTTCGCGCCCTCCGCCGAGATCAGCCCGCGGTCACGGGCGTAGTCCTCAAGCTGCGTCCGCAACTGGCGGCGGCCACGGTGGAGCCTCGACATGACGGTCCCGATCGGGGTGCCCATGATGTCGGCGATCTCCTTGTACGGGAACCCCTCGACGTCGGCGAGGTAGACCGCGATGCGGAACTCCTCGGGCAGCGCGGCGAGCGCCTGCTTGACGTCGCTGTCGGGCAGATGCTCGAGCGCCTCGATCTCCGCCGACTTCAGCCCGGCGGAGGTGTGCGACTCGGCCCTGGCGAGCTGCCAGTCCTCGATCTCCTCGGCGCCCGACTGCTTGGGCTCCCGCTGCTTCTTGCGGTAGCTGTTGATGAAGGTGTTGGTGAGGATGCGGTAGAGCCACGCCTTGAGGTTCGTGCCCTCCTGGAACTGGTGGAAGGACGCGAACGCCTTGGCGAACGTCTCCTGAAGGAGGTCCTCGGCGTCCGCCGGGTTCCTCGTCATCCTGAGCGCGGCGGAGTAGAGCTGGTCGAGATACGGCATGACATCCCGCTCGAACCGCGTGCTCCGCTGCTCCAGCGTCTCCTGGCCTGTCGCAGGGACCGGACCCACCCCCTTAAGATCGCCGGAGCCCTGCTGACGCGGGACTCCGTACTGAGCGGAGGATACCCGCTCGCCGGGAAAGGACCGGTCACCGGGGCGGGCCTTGGGTTCGCTCAACGCGAGCATCGGTTTGCCAACCTCCGAAAGGATCGTGTGCTGTCCGCTGCAACACCCCCGATCGGTCACTTGTTCCCACAAGATGGAAGGTGACGATCAACCCGGTACGGGGAAAAAAATACGTACCGGCAGGTAGCCAAACCACCGGAACCCCGACGCCAGGAGCCGCTCGTGCTGCCCATCCCGGCCGAAGAGCTGAACGGCACAGGAACGCTTGGACCGTACTGGACCTTCTACCGCGCGGTCGCCTCCGAACAGCTGTCCCGCTGGCTGCCGGAGAGCCCCTCGACGGTCCTCGACCTGTCCGGCGGCCGGGGCCGCTGGTCCGCGCAGGCGGCCAAGGCCGGGCACCGGGTGCTGGAGGTGGTCGACTTCCGCCGCACGGTGGAGGGCCCGGCGCCGCTGCACGACGCATCCCGGGTCGGTCAGGTCCGCGCCGACGACCTGCGTTTCCTGCCCGACGGCAGCGTGGACGCCGTGCTCGCCGAGGAGCGCGCGCTGTCGATCGAGCTCATGGCCGAGTCGGCGATCGCCGACGTCGCGCGGGTGCTGCGGCCGGGCGGGCGGGCACTGGTCAGTGTCGACTCCCTCGTGCTGGGCATGGCGATCCTCGCCGAGCAGAACTTCTGGGCCCACCTGCGCCAGACCGACGAGGTCATGCTCGTGCCCTGGCCCGACGGCAGCATCACCCGCTGCTTCAGCAGCGGCCAGCTCCGCGAGCTGCTGACCGGCGCGGGCCTGGAGGTGGAGTGGATACGGCCGCGCACGGTGCTGTCCCCCTCGACGGTGGACCATGTGCTCGCCTCCGACCCGCGCGCCCTGACCTGGCTGGTCAACACCGAGCTGGAGGCGCACCCGGACGACGACGACACCGTGGGCATCCACCTGGTCGCCAGCGCCCGCCGTCCCTGAGCCGCCCGGCCCCGGACCGCCCCGGGCCGCCGCACGGCGACGTCCCGCCCGGCCCTGTGCCACCCGCGCCGCGTCGGGGTCAGCGTCTGCGCTCGCGCCTGGACTGGCACGGCACGCAGCGCTCGGCCTCGGGCCGCGCCTGGAGCCGGCCCTCGGGGACGGCCGCGCCGCAGTCCACGCACAGGCCGTAGCGCCCGCCGTCCAGCCGCGCGATCGCCTCGACGACCGCGCGGCGGTGCTGGACGGCCGCCTCCAGCAGGGCGCGGTCGCGGTCGGTGTCGGTCATGACCGATCCGGCGTCGGAGCCGGGCCGGCCGTCCCGGGCCGAGGGGTCCCCGCGCAGGACCACGATGGACCGGTCGATCTCGGTGAGCGTGCTCTCCAGGCGCATACGCGCGGTCGAGGCGTCCACGGATCCGCACCTCCGCAAAAGGCAGGCGACCTGTGAGGGGGACCCCGACTTCTCCCGGCAGGCGCGAAAGGGGGCGAGTCACCGCGGCGGAGTCCGGAGACCGGAAGGCCCGGCGGAGCCGGGGAACCGGAGGACCCCGCCGCGAAGCTCGCTTTTCTCAGCGGATGCCCGCTTGACGTGGTTTTTACACGTGTTCGCTACGGAGGGTTCTCAGAAGAGCACCCGAGAGTCACCCTCCCCCTCGCCGAGCGGTTCGATCAGCTCGGGGCCGTTGTTGCGCACCGAGTTGACCGCGGTGGAGACCGGATACGCCGACAGGCCGGTCGATCCGGCGGGCACCAGGAACTCCCGCGCGTCGGCCGTCCCGGGGTCGAGCCAGTCGGCCCAGCGGTCCCGCTGGATCAGCATCGGCATCCGGTCGTGGATGGCGCCCAGCTCGTCCTCGGCGGTGGTGGTGATGACCGCGCAGGTCACCAGCCACGCGAGCGGGTCGTCCTCGGGGCGGCCGCGGTCCCGCCAGAACTCGTACAGGCCCGCCATCGCCATGACCCCGCCGTCGGCCGGCCGGATGAAGTAGGGCTGCTTCTTCGGCTTCTTCGCGGTCCCGGCGCCCTCGACCACGCCCCACTCGTAGTAGCCGTCCGCCGGCAGCAGGCACCGCCGCTCGGCGAACGCCTTGCGGAACGACGGCTTCTCGGCGACCGTCTCCACCCGCGCGTTGATCATCCGCGCGCCGATCGACGGGTCCTTTGCCCAGGAGGGGACGAGTCCCCACCGCATCACCCTGAGCTGCCGGACCGGATGTCCCTCGGGGTCGTCCTTGGGCGCCCGGCTCAGCACCGTGTAGACCGGTTTGGTGGGCGCTATGTTGTAGTCGGGCCGGAGGTCCTCGTCGGCCGCCCCGTCGACCTCGACCTGGAACTCCTCAAGAAGCTGCTGCTTGGCCCGCGCAGACGCGTATCTCCCGCACATATCATCACCTTGCCACGCGTTCCGGTACGGGGTGGCGACGCCCCGGTAGGCTTTGCACCATGTCCGCTCCGCTGTGGCCCGCGCCGACCGCGGCCGACCCCGTCCGCGCGACCGTTCCGCTGCCCGGCTCGAAGTCGGTGACCAACCGCGCCCTGCCCCTCGCCGCGCTGGCCGACGGCCCCGGCACCGTACGGCTGGCGCTGCGCAGCCGCGACGCCGACCTGATGGCCGCCGCGCTGCGCGCCCTCGGCGCCACGCTGACCCCTTCGGGGGAGACCGCGTCGAGCGTCGACTGGGAGGTCGTCCCCGGGCCGGTCACCGGCGGGGCGCGGATCGACGTGGGGCTCGCCGGCACGGTCATGCGGTTCGTGCCGCCGATCGCCGCGCTGGCCGCCGAGGAGGTCTTCTTCGACGGCGACCCGCACGCGCGCAGGCGCCCGATGGGCGCGATCCTGGACGCGCTGCGCGCCCTCGGCGCCGACGTGCGGGGCGACGCGCTGCCGTTCACCGTACGGGGGCCGCTGGCCGGCGGGGAGGTCACGCTCGACGCCTCCGGCTCCTCCCAGTTCCTGTCGGGTCTGCTGCTGGCCGCGGCCCGGTTCGACAAGGGCGTGACCGTACGGCACGCCGGCCCGCCCATCCCGTCGCAGCCGCACATCCGGATGACCGTCCGGATGCTGCGCGAGTTCGGCGTCCGGGTCGACGACTCCGAGCCGGACGTCTGGCGCGTCGAGCCCGGCCCGATCCACGCCCGGGAGTTCACCGTCGAGCCCGACCTGTCCAACGCCGCGCCGTTCCTGGCCGCCGCGATGGTCACCGGCGGGTCGGTCACCGTCCCGGGCTGGCCCGCGGAGACGACCCAGCCCGGCGACCAGCTCCGCGAACTGCTCGCCGGCATGGGCGCCTCGGTCGAGCGCACGCCCGCCGGCCTGACGGTCACCGGCACCGGCCGCGTCACCGGCGTCGAGGCCGACCTGCGCGACGTGGCCGAGCTGACCCCGACGATCGCCGCGCTGGCGGCCCTGGCCGATTCCCCCAGCCGGATCAGCGGCGTCGCGCACATCCGCGGGCACGAGACCGACCGGCTGGCCGCGCTGGTCACCGAGATCAACCGGCTCGGCGGCGACGCGGCCGAGACCGAGGACGGCCTGGTGATCCGGCCGCGCCCGCTCACCGGCGGGGTGTTCCACTCCTACGCCGACCACCGGATGGCCACCGCCGGAGCGGTGATCGGCCTGGTCGTGCCGGGTGTGGAGGTGGAGGACATCGCCACCACGGGTAAGACCCTCCCCGAGTTCGTCTCCATGTGGGAGGCGATGCTGGGCGGCGGCGCCCCGTGACGGGTGGGAAGACCAAGGCAGCCGAGGGTAGATCGAGGCGGGAAAGCTGAGAAAGCGGCAGTACGACGAGGACGACGTCAGGATCAGGCCGGGAAAGGGGTCCCGGCCCCGCACCCGTATCCGCCCGGCCCACGAGGACGCGGTCGAGGGGATGGTGGTGGCGGTCGACCGCGGCCGCTACACCTGCCTGGTCGAGGCCGGCGACGGCAGGGGCCGCCGTCGCGGCAAAGGCGGGAAGGGCGGCAGGGCCCGCGCCGGGGACGCCGCGGCGACCGGCCGGATCGTGGTCGCCATGAAGGCGCGCGAGCTGGGCCGCAAGGGGATCGTGGTGGGTGACCGGGTGGCCCTGGTCGGCGACGTCTCCGGCGCCCCCGACACCCTGGCCCGGGTCGTCCGCGTCGAGCCCCGCAGCTCGATCCTGCGCCGCTCGGCCGACGACACCGACGACACCGACGGCGTCGAGCGCCCGGTGGTGGCCAACGCCGACCAGCTCGTGATCGTGACGGCCCTGGCCGATCCGCCGCCGCGCCCCCGCATGATCGACCGGATGCTGGTGGCCGCGTTCGACGCCGACATCGAGCCGCTGCTCTGCCTCACCAAGTCCGACCTGGCCCCGCCCGACGAGCTGGTCTCCCTTTACGCCCCGCTGGGCGTCCCGTACGTGGTGCTGCACAAGGGCGGCTCACTGGAGGAGATCCGCGAGCACCTGCGCGACCGGGTCAGCGTCCTGGTCGGCCACTCGGGGGTGGGCAAGTCCACCCTGGTGAACGCCCTGGTGCCGGACGCCAACCGGGCCGTCTCCCACGTCAACGTGGTGACCGGCCGGGGCCGGCACACCTCGACCTCGGCCGTGGCGCTGGAGCTGCCCGACGGCGGCTGGATCATCGACACCCCGGGCGTGCGGAGCTTCGGCCTGGCCCACGTGTCGGTGGAGACCGTCCTCGCCGGCTTCCCCGACCTCGTCGAGGGCACGGTCCACTGTCCCAAGGGCTGCACGCACCTCGGTGACGACTGCGCGCTGGACGCCTGGGTGTCCGCCGGGCACGCCGACCCGGCCCGGTTGCTGTCCCTGCGCCGCCTGCTCGCCAGCCGCGAGGGCACGGCCGACGACGACCAGCCGGGCGGCCCGGACGACCGCCGCCGCTGAGCGGCCCCTGCCCCCGCCGAGCCGTCCCCGGCGTCGCCGGCGTCGCCGAGCCCCATCCCCGCCGTCCCCGTGGCCGCGGCGGCTCCGGTGGTCCCCGGTGTTCTCCGCGCCGCGACCGGGGGCGCCCTGAGGGGTTTGTGATCCGTCACAGGTTTGACCGCTGAGATTTACCCCGCTCCACAGTTCCCATAAGACCGCCGTCAGCTCATGGTTTGAGAGAGATGTAGGCGATCACTGGAGCCCCCCTTATGCAGCGCCGCACCTTCATCACGTCCCTCTCCGCCGTCGCCCTTTCCGGCACCCTGTGGCAGAACGCCGCGCGCGCCTCGTCCACGCTCGCCGGTGAGAGCCCGTACGGCCCGCTCGGCGTACCGGACGCCAACGGCGTCGCGTTGCCCGCCGGGTTCGGCAGCAGGGTGGTCGCCCGGACGGGCCACCTCGTCGGCGGCATCCTCTGGCACCCGGCCCCGGACGGCGGCGCCTGCTTCGCCGACGGCACCGGCTGGATCTACGTGTCCAACTCCGAGGTACCTCTGATCGGCGGCGCCTCGGCGATCAGGTTCAGGGCCGACGGCTCGATCGACCGGGCCTACCGGATCCTGTCGGAGACCAACCTCAACTGCGCTGGCGGGCGCACCCCGTGGAACACCTGGCTGTCGTGCGAGGAGATCTTCCGCGGCAGGGTCTACGAGACCGACCCGTACGGCGTCCGCGGCGCGCAGCAGCGTCCCGCGATGGGCCGGTTCAAGCACGAGGCCGCCGCCTGTGACCCCGACAACCGGGTCGTCTACCTGACCGAGGACGAGGACGACGGCTGTTTCTACCGCTTCGTCCCGGACGTCTGGGGCGACCTGTCCAGCGGCCGCCTGGAGGTCTTCTGCGTCGACGACGTCTGGCGGCCGGTGCCCGATCCCACGCCCGCCGTCCTCGCTCGGCAGACCAGGCACCAGGTGAGCGCGGCCAGGCACTTCAGCGGCGGCGAGGGCTGCCACTACGCGGACGGCGTCTGCTACTTCACCGCCAAGGGCGACCGCAAGGTGTGGGCCTACGACGCCACCCGCCGGACGGTGAGCGCGATCTACGACGGCACCGGGACGCTCAGCGGTGTCGACAACATCACCGGCACCCGGGGCGGTGACCTCTACGTCGCCGAGGACGGCGGCAACATGGAGATCAACATCATCACCCCGGACCGGGTGGTCGCGCCGGTCATGCGGCTCGACGGCCAGGGTGAGTCCGAGATCACCGGCCCCGCCTTCTCCCCCGACGGCAGCCGCCTGTACTTCTCCTCCCAGCGCGGCACCAGCGGCGAGCGAGCGGGGACGGGCGGCATCACCTACGAGATCAGCGGCCCCTTCCGCCGCTGATCCGCCCCCTCCTCCCGCACTCCCCCGGTCCTCCTCCCGGGACGCCCGTCTCCCACGGCTCCCGCCTCCCGGGACGCACCGCCCCCTCCTCTCCCGGCAGGCGGTGCGTCCCGGGACAGATCCTTCCTTTTCGCTGAGACGCCGTCTCCCGAGTCCCCCGTCGTCCCCTCCCCCGGGAACACCCCTCCTTCGTCCCGGGACACCGCATTCCCTCCTCCCACCTCGGCGACGAGCCGACACCCCCCGAAGGGAGTCCAGCGTGATCCGATCAGTGATCACCGCGATCGTCATGGTGGCCGCCACGGCGGTCGCCCTCGTCTCACCCGCCCGTGCCGCGGCCGGCGAGGTCTACGTGGCCTTGGGCGACTCGGCCGCCTCCGGGCCTCTGGTGCCCAACCAGGTGCTGCCCGACCTCGGATGCTGGCGCTCCGACCGCAACTACGCCCACCTCACCGCGCGGGCCATCGGGGCCTCGGTGTTCCGCGACGTCACCTGCTCGGGCGCCGACACCCGGGACATGTACGCCCCGCAGGGCACCGACCTCGGCTCCGTGCCGCCGCAGCTCGACGCGCTCAGCGCGGACACCACCCTGGTCACCGTGCAGATCGGCGCCAACGACGTGGGCCTGACCGGGTTCATCGAGGACTGCCTGAACCTGCTGCCGCCGCCCGTCGGCGACGCCTGCAACGACGACTACGTGGTGAACGGGCAGGACAGCTGGCGGGTCAAGACCGACGCGCTGCGCCCGAGGCTGACCACCCTGGCCGCCGACATCCGGGCCCGCGCGCCGCGCGCCAGGATCTTCATGGTCGGCTACGGGACCTACGCCCCGCCGAACGGCTGCTACCCGCGGGTTCCGATCATCCCCTCCGACGCCAACTACGTCCGCGCCACCCTGCAGTACTTCAACCGGATGCTGGCCGAGCAGGCCGCGGCGGCGGGCATCGGGTTCATCGACCTGCAGACGCCGAGCGTGGGCCACGACCCGTGCGCCGCGGCGGACACCCGGTGGATAGAGCCCTACGTCCCCGCCTCGCCGGCGGCGCCCTTCCACCCCAACGCGCGTGGCATGCGCGGCTTCGCGGACGCGGTGATCCCCGCGGTCAGGGGGGCGTGAGCCGCCTGGCCGCCAGCGCGGCTCCGATCCGCTGGAGCTGCGCCGGATCGGCCGGGTCGAGCCCGGTCAGGCTCACCGCCCGCCGCAGCCGGTAGTCGACCGTATTCGGGTGCACATGCAGCAGCTCGGCCGCGCGGCGGCGGTCGAGCCCGGTCTCCAGATAGACCTTGAGCGTGCGGAGCAGGTCCGGGTTGTCCAGCAGCGGGTCGAGCAGGCCCGCGAGCTCGGCGGTGGCCCGGCTCGGCCGGGTGAGCTGGTACTCCAGCAGTACGTCGGCCAGCCGGTAGGCGCCCGGCGGGTGCCCGAAGACCCGCGCCACCTCCAGGACCTCCTCGGCCACCTTCGCGGCGGCCGGGACCTCGGCGGGCACGGCCCGCTCGGCCGCCGCCCAGACGGGCACCCCGGCCGCCCGGGACATCTCCTCGACGACCCCGGTCGCCTCCGGCGCCTCGCCGGAGGCGACCGGGAGCAGCACGAGCCCGCCCGCCGCGTCGAGCACGAAGAGGACCTGCTCGGTGGCGTGCCGCTGGACGGCCGCCCTGATCCTGGCCAGCTTGCGCCGCGCGGCGATGGCCCCGCCGGGCTCGTCCTGCTTCTCGTCGGGGTGCTCGGCCACGAAGATCGCCATGACGAGGTAGGCGGGTGCCGGCCGTACCGCCGCCAGGGCCGCGGGGTCGCCGCCGAGCAGCGCGGAGACGGCGGCGTGCATGGCGTGCTGCTCCTGGCTGAGCATGCCCTCGCGTTCCCTGAGGTAGGCGGTGCACACGGCGGAGGTCACCGCCTCGGTGTAGGCGAAGATGAGGCGGTTCATGTCGAGCACCGCGGCGAAGTCGGCCGGTGTGGCGCGGGCGATCAGGCGGTCCCAGACCCAGCGGGCGCCCAGGTTGTAGGCGGCCAGCAGGGCTTCGAGCGGTACCCGCTCCTGGGCCCGGCGCGCGGCCGAGGCACGTACCGGGGTCAGCTCGGTGGGGAGGGGCGGGCGCCCGTGGCGGAATACCCCGCAGATCATCCGCAGGTTGTGCTCGGTGATCCAGGTGATGTCGCCGTCGAGCTCCTCCCTGGGCAGCCGCCGGTAGATGGGGATCTCTTCGACGAAGACGCGCACGAGTTGCCTGGCCAGGCCGGTCGCCTGGCGTTCCAGCAGCTCGTGCACGGGACATCCGGCCAGGATGAGCACATCTGTCACTGTCTCACACCGGGTTGTGATATCCACCCTTTCGGAGCATTCCGCACTGAACGACCCGAGCCGGTGATCAGCCGCCGGGGCCCGGAGGTCACCGTGCGTTCCGCACTGAACGGCCCGAGCCGGTGATCAGCCGCCGGGGCCCGGGAGTCACCGTGCGTTCCGTACCGAACGACCCGAGCCGGTGATCAGCCGCCGGGGGCCGGGGGGGCATCGTGTCCCGTGCCGGACGACCGGTCCGTCCCCCGCCGGGCGGCGCCCCCGCCGTCAGCGGTTGGGGCGCAGGGTCCAGGTGACGGTCATCTCCGACACCGGGGTGCCGTCGACGGCGCTGATCCCGACGGCGACCTCGAACTCCGGGCGCCGCCCGGCGTCCAGCTCGGCCAGGACCTCCTCGCGGGAGGTGCCGAGGCGGGCCTCGGCGACGACCTCGCCCATCGCGAGCTTCACGTAGCGGATCGTCGCACCCGCGGCCAGCGGGGTGGCCCGCGACAGCTGGTCGCCGAACGCCGAGAGCATCGCGGCGCCGGAGGCGGACTCGGCGAGCGTGAACAGGGCTCCGGCGTGCGGGCCGCCCACGTGGTTGTGCAGGTCGGCGCGGTCGGGCATGCGGGCCGTCGCCCGGCCCGGCTCCACCGCGTCGAAGGAGATGCCCAGCGTCCGCGCGAACGGCACGCTCTCCAGCATGAAGGCGCCCACGTCAAAGGTCATGCCCGGAATGCTACTCGCTGGTAACCCTGGATTCGACGGGGGATTTACGCGGTATCCAGCCGACTGACGACCCGCGACACAATTCCCCGCCTTGTTCCCCGGTCTCCTGTACCCGGCCGCCGACGCGATAGCGTTGCTCTCCGTGACGGGTTACAACGACGACCTGCGCCTCGCGCATGTGATGGCCGACGCCGCCGACGACCTGACCCTCCGCCGGTTCAGGGCCGTGGACCTGCGGGTGGAGACCAAACCGGACCTCACCCCGGTCAGCGACGCCGACCAGGCGGTCGAGGAGTCCATCCGGAGCACGCTGCGCCGCGCCCGGCCGCGCGACGCGGTGATCGGCGAGGAGTTCGGCAAGACGGGGTACGGCGCGCGGTCGTGGGTGATCGACCCGATCGACGGCACCAAGAACTACGTGCGGGGCGTCCCCGTGTGGGCCACACTCATCGCCCTCATGGACGAGGGCAGGGTCGTCGTGGGCCTGGTGTCCGCCCCCGCGCTCGGCCGCCGCTGGTGGGCCGCCCGCGACAGCGGCGCGTGGACCGGCCGGAGCCTCAGCAGGGCCACCCGCTGCCAGGTCTCCTCCGTCTCCCGCCTGGAGGACGCCTCGTTCTCCTACTCCAGCCTCGGCGGCTGGGAGGAGACCGGCCGGCTCCAGGAGTTCCTCGACCTCAACCGCTCCGTCTGGCGCAGCCGCGCCTACGGCGACTTCTGGTCGCACATGATGGTCGCCGAGGGGTCGGTGGACGTGTCCGCCGAGCCGGAGCTGTCCCCCTGGGACATCGCGGCGCTGACCGTGATCGTCGAGGAGGCCGGCGGCACCTGGACCGACCTGTCGGGGGTCCCCGACCTGGACGGCGGCAGCCTGGTGTGCAGCAACGGTCCGCTGCACGGGGAGGTCCTCAAGCGCCTCGGCGGAGGACCGCTCACCCTGCCCGTCTGATCCGCCCGCCCGAAGACGCCACGACGCCGGACATGACCTGATGAATCAGGTCATGTCCGTTTTTGTGAACCAGGCCACGCCTCCACCACGACGGTGACCGTAGAGGTTCATTCTCCGTTCACCTTCACACGGGTCCCGAGTCATCTTGCCTCCCTACCTTCCTTGAGTGTTGAAGGACTTAGTGGGAGGAACCCAACCGTGAAGTATGCAGGCCGGCTCGCCGCGGTCACCCTCGTCGGCGCGCTCTCGCTCGCTGCGTGCGGCACCGATGACAACAGCACCGGCAGCGGCACCTCCAGCGCCGCGGCTCCCTCCGCCGGGTCGGACGCCGGTCTCAGCGGCACGATCAACGCCGCGGGCTCGTCGGCGCAGGCCAACGCCATCGACGAGTGGAAGAAGAACTTCCAGCAGACCAACTCCGGCGTCAGCGTCAACTACCAGCCGAGCGGCTCCGGCGCCGGCGTGCAGGCGTTCATCCAGGGCACGGTCGCCTTCGCCGGCTCCGACTCCGCCCTCAAGGACGACAAGGGCGAGCCCGCCCAGGCCGACGCCCGCTGCAAGACCGGCAAGGCCATCAACCTGCCGATGGTGACCGGCCCGGTGGCCGTCGTCTACAACCTTCCGGGCGTCGAGGGCCTCCAGCTCTCCCCCAAGACCCTCGCGGGCATCTTCAACAGCAAGATCACCAAGTGGGACGACGCCGCGATCAAGGCCGACAACCCGGACGCCAAGCTCCCCTCGACCCCGATCCAGGCGTTCCACCGCGCGGACGAGTCGGGCACCAGCGACAACTTCACCAAGTTCCTCTCCAAGACGGCCGGCTGGCCGTACGAGGCCGCCAAGGCGTGGCCGGCCGAGGCCAAGGGGCAGGGCGCCAACGGCTCCGACGGCATCGCGCAGGCCGTCAAGGGCGCCGAGGGCGCGATCAGCTACGTCGAGCTCTCCTACGCGGAGAACTCCAGCCTGACCAAGGCCAAGGTCGCCAACGGCTCCGGCGAGTTCGTCGAGCTGACCCCCGAGAGCGCCGCCAAGACGGTCGAGGCCGCCGAGGTCGTCGGCCAGGGCAACGACCTCAAGCTCGACATCGACTACGCCACCAAGGCCGCCGGCGCCTACCCGATCGTCCTGGTGACCTACGAGATCACCTGCGAGAAGGGCCTGCCCGCCGAGGACGCCAAGCTCGTCAAGTCCTTCCTGACCTACACCGCCAGCGACGAGGGCCAGCAGGCCCTGACCGGCCTGGGCTACGCCCCGCTGCCGGCGTCGCTGCTCACCAAGGTCCGGACCGCCGTCGAGGCGATCTCCTAGGCTCATGGCGGCTACAGTCCACACCCGCGACGGCGGATCGGCCCTGGGCCGGTCCGCCTCGCGGCGCAGCCGGGGTGAGACCCCCTTCCGCTACGCCTCCACGGGCGCCGGAATCCTCCTGTTGGCGATCATGGCGGCCATCGCCGTCTTCCTCGTCGTCGAGGCGATTCCCGCCCTGCGGGCCAACACCGGCGGCTTCTTCACCACCCAGACGTGGGAGCCGAACGCGACCCGGCCCAGCTTCGGCATCGCCGCCCTGGCCTTCGGCACCGTCTTCAGCGCGCTCCTCGCGCTGATCATGGCGGTGCCGGTGGCCGTGGGCGTGGCGCTCTTCATCTCCCACTACGCGCCCCGCCGCCTGGCCGGCGTCCTGGGATACGTCGTCGACCTGCTCGCCGCCGTCCCCAGCGTCGTCTACGGCCTGTGGGGCATCACGTTCCTCGCCCCCTTCATGGTCGGCCCCTCGAACTTCCTCCACGACCACCTGGGCTTCATCCCGCTGTTCGGCGGCGACATCGTCGCGGGCCGCTCGATGCTGACCGCGTCGCTCGTGCTCGCCGTCATGATCCTGCCGATCATCGCGGCGATCTCCCGCGAGGTGTTCCTCCAGGTCCCCCGGGCGCACGAGGAGGCGGCCCTGGCCCTCGGCGCGACCCGATGGGAAGTGATCAGGATGGCGGTCCTGCCGTACGGGCGTCCCGGCGTCATCAGCGCGGCCATGCTCGGCCTCGGCCGGGCCATGGGCGAGACGATCGCGGTCGCGCTCATCTTCCAGGCGACGTTCGACATCAGCTTCCGGATCCTCACGCCCCAGGGCAACAGCATCGCCGCCAACATCGCCAACAGGTTCGGCGAGGCCACCCAGACCGGCCGCGGCGCACTGATCGCCTCGGGCCTGGTGCTGTTCGTCATCACCCTGCTGGTGAACATGGGCGCCCGCTTCATCGTCGCCCGCCGCAAGGAGTTCTCCGGAGCCGCCGCGTGACCACGCACACCGTCCAGCGCGTCTCGACCGGCCGGCGCCTCAAGGACCGGCTGGTGCAGACCCTGGTCTACCTGGCGTTCGCCGTCGCCGTCATCCCGCTGATCTCCGTCCTCTGGCTGGTGATCAAGAACGGCCTCGCCCGGTTCGACCTCGACTTCCTGACCCACTCGATGCGCGGCATCGGTGCCCGGGACATCGGGGGCGGCGCCTACCACGCCATCCTCGGCACCCTGGAACAGGTCCTCCTCGCCTCGCTGATCTCCGTCCCCATCGGCCTGCTCACCGCGATCTACCTGGTGGAGTACGGCCGCGGCGGCCGGCTGAGCCGGGCGATCAGCTTCTTCGTGGACGTCATGACCGGCATCCCCTCGGTGGTCGCCGGCCTGTTCGTCCTGGCCTTCTGGGTCCTGGCCCTGGGCATGCCGTTCTCCGGCTTCGCCGGCGCGCTCGCCCTGTCGATCCTGATGATGCCGACCGTGGTCCGCTCCACCGAGGAGATGCTCCTGCTGGTCCCGGGCGACCTGCGCGAGGCCTCCTACGCGCTGGGCGTGCCCAAGTGGCGGACCATCGTCAAGGTCGTGCTGCCGACCGCCCTCACCGGCATCGTGACCGGCGTCATGCTCGCCATCGCCCGCGTGGCGGGAGAGACGGCCCCGCTCATGCTGACGGTCTTCTTCACCGACTCCATCAACTCCGACCCGTTCAACGGGCCGCAGATGGGCCTGCCGCTCTATGTCTTCGACCAGGCGAGACGTCCGACGGACATCGCCGTCGACCGCGCGTGGACCGGAGCTCTCACGCTCATCCTGATCGTCATGCTGCTCAACCTGGTGGCGCGCCTCATCGCCTGGTGGCGTTCGCCGGCCAGGGGCCGATAGGAGGTAACCCGTAAATGAGCCAGCAGATCCAGGTCTCCGGCCTCGACGCCTACTACGGCAGGCACAAGGCCATCGAGGACATCTCGATGACCATCGAACCCAACACGATCACCGCGTTCATCGGCCCCTCGGGCTGCGGGAAGTCGACCTTCCTGCGCACGCTGAACCGCATGCACGAGGTCATCCCCGGCGCGCGCGTGGAGGGCAAGGTCCTGCTCGACGGCGAGGACCTCTACGGCCCCGGCGTCGAGCCGGTCTCCGTGCGCCGGATGATCGGCATGGTCTTCCAGCGCCCCAACCCGTTCCCCACGATGTCCATCTACGAGAACGTGGCGGCCGGCCTCCGGCTCAACGGGCGGCGCTCCAAGTCCGAGGTCGACGGCATCGTCGAGACCTCCCTCAAGGGCGCCAATCTCTGGAACGAGGTCAAGGACCGCCTCGGCAAGCCCGGCGCCGGCCTGTCCGGCGGCCAGCAGCAGCGCCTGTGCATCGCCCGGGCCATCGCCGTACGGCCCGAGGTCCTGCTGATGGACGAGCCCTGCTCCGCCCTGGACCCGATCTCCACCCTGGCGATCGAGGACCTGATGGCCGAGCTGAAGAGCCAGTTCACGATCATCATCGTGACGCACAACATGCAGCAGGCCGCCCGGGTGAGCGACCGCACCGCCTTCTTCAACCTCGCCGGGCAGGGGCAGCCGGGCCGCGTCATCGAGATGGACGAGACCTCCCGCATCTTCACCAACCCCTCCCAGAAGGCGACCGAGGACTACATCACCGGCCGCTTCGGGTGAACCGACCACACCACCCGGGCGAGCCGGCCGTGCCGTCCGGGTGAACCGACCGCATTGGAGGGACCGGGTGACCCAGCCGCAGACGGCACCCGAGGTGAACGGGGACTCCCGGACCGCGCCACTGCTGCTGGTGGCCGACCCGGAGACATCTCTGGTCCAGGGGCTGGCCGACGCCCTCGAACGCGAGGGCGTCGAGGTCGCGGGTGTGACCGACGGCGCCCAGGCCCTGCTGCAGGCCGGCGCCCTCCAACCCGACGTCGTGCTCGTCAGCGCCTCGCTGCCGGTCATCGGGGCGGTGGAGTTCGTCCGCGCCGTACGGCTGGCACGGACCGTCCCGGTACTGCTCGGCGTAGGCGAGGGGCACGCTGAGCAGGCCGTACAGGCGCTCGCCGCCGGAGCCACCGCGTGCGTGGCCCGGCCGTACCGGGTGCCGGAGCTCCTGCCCCTGGTGCACGGCGCGTTCTCCGGCGAACCGGGAGGCCGCCGGACGCTCGTGGTCGGCCGGGTGGAGCTCGACGTGCACGCCTACCTGGTCAGGGTGGACGGCCGCGCCGTCCACCTGCCGCTGCGCGAGTTCGAGCTGCTGCACTACCTGATGCGCAACGCCCACCGTACGGTGACCCGCGAGCAGATCATGCGCCACGTCTGGAACTCCACCGAGACCACCTCGACCAACACGATCGCGGTCCACGTCAAGCGCCTGCGGGCCCGGCTCGGCGACACCGACGACCGGCTGATCCAGACGGTACGCGGGGTGGGCTACCGGCTCGTCGACAGGACGGCCCAGGACCGGCCCGTCGGAACACCGTAGCGGGCGGGCCGCGAACGGCCCCGGCCCGGCTCCCGAGCAGCCTGGCGGAGCGCTGCGGGAGCGGAGGGACCTGGGCCGGTCCGGGTCCGGCTCAGGACCGTCGAGGGGCGGCTCCCAGGCGCTCCCGAGCCTGGCCGCGGCGGCAGAGGTACGAATGCGAACGGCCGGACCGACCGGCGGGACCCGCCGCCGGCCGATCCGGCCGATCCGGCCGAACCATGAGGTGACCGCTCAGCGGGCGTCGGCGATCAGCTTCGCGATGGAATCGTCGTCGCAGTCCGCCCAGAACCCGCCGACCACGTCCTCCAGGTGCTCCAGCGAGTCGGCCCGGAACAGCACATCCTGATATTTCGTGATGTCGTACTTGGTCGTGCCCATGGCCGCCAGGTCCAGCGGCCGGACGTCCATGCCGCGGAACTCCTCGATCTCCCCGTAGGAGGACAGGATGCCCGCGCCGTACGCCCGCAGCTCGCCCTGGTCGGTCATGACACCGAACTCCAGCGTGAACCAGAAGACCTTGGAGACGAACTCCAGGGCCTCCTCGCTCTCGACCCGCCGCGCCGCGCCGCCGGCCAGCCGGTAGAGCCGCGCGTACCGGTCGGAGGCCAGCGCGTTGGCGTGCCCGATCACCTCGTGGATCACGTCCGGCTCCGGTGTGTAGAGCGGCGTGGAGTGGTGCCGGATGTACTGCGTCGAATGGAAGAACCCGTCCGCCAGCACGCCGTAGAAGTCGCGGAGCGGCACCAGCCCGGCCGCCGGGAGATACCGGAACCCGGTGAGCGGCTCCAGCAGCTCGCTGACCTCCTGCAACTGCGGAATGCGGTCGGCGGGCAGCCGGAGCCGCTCGACCGCGTCCAGATACTCCGCGGTCGCGTATTTGCGGTGCTTGACCGCCAGCTCCCTGCTCACCAGCGCCCACACCTCGTGCTCCTGCTCGGTGTAGCCGGCCGTCGGGATCGGCGCGCCGGGCACGTGGTTCAGGGCGAGCGCGGCGATGGCGTTACGGCGGGCCCGGTAGACCGGGTCGGAGAAGCCGGGGTGGCTCTTGGCGAGCTCGACCTCGACCGTGCCGTCGTCGCGGGTCGCCACCGGTGCGAAGTACTGTGCTTCCTCGAACATGCTGGAATGACAGCAATTACGCGAATCGTTGGCAAGAGCGAGCAGTTCCAATGGGCGTTTCGCGCACAAACGCGAGCCAAGGTCTGGTTTCGACTGGTCATATCGCCTAGCCTGAGGCGGTGCCGATCGACAGGCTGGACAGCCGCCTCCTGGTGACCATGCGTGCCCACCCCCGCGTCGGCCTCACCGAGCTCGCCCGCCTGCTCGGCGTGGCCCGCGGCACCGTCCAGGCCCGCCTCGACAAGCTCATCGCGCGGGGCGTCATCGCCGACTTCGGGCCCACGGTCACCCCCGAGGGCGCCGGCTACCCGATCCTCGCCTTCGTCTCCCTGCAGATCGCCCAGGGCCGCCTGGCGGAAGCCGTGCGGGCGCTCGAAGCGGTCCCCGAGATCCTGGAGGTGTACGGCACCAGCGGCCAGGCGGACCTGCTCTGCCGGGTGGTCGCCCGCAGCACGCCGGACCTACAGGAGATCATCGCCCGCATCCTGACCTCGCCGACGATCCAGCGCTCGGACACCACGATCGCCCTGTCCGTCCAGATCCCGTACCGGATCGAGCCGCTGCTCGGCGCGGCACCCGAGACGCCGGGCGGGCCGGGGCCCGAATAGGGACAGCGCGGGAAGCGGACACGAGATCAGACACGAAAATCGGGCACGCAAAAAAGCGGGGCCCCGGACGAACGAACGTCCAGAACCCCGCTTCAAAGATTGTCCGGCGGCGACCTACTCTCCCACACCGTCCCCGGTGCAGTACCATCGGCGCTGAAGAGCTTAACTTCCGGGTTCGGAATGTAACCGGGTGTTTCCCCTTCGCCATAACCGCCGTAACACTATGAAACACACAAACACGCGCACCCAACCCGAAACCAACCAGTTCCGGGGGTGCAGGCGGTGCCTGCTGCCTCAGAATCACACAGTGGACGCGAGCAAAACGCTTTATGGTCAAGTCCTCGGCCTATTAGTACCGGTCAGCTCCACACATTACTGCGCTTC
>NZ_BMQJ01000007.1:1045-382381 GCF_014648055.1 Streptosporangium pseudovulgare | reverse complement strand
CGGGCCGAGGCGGTGGTTGTTCGCCGGGGTCTCGATCCGCAGGACGCCGTCGGCGTACTCGGCCGTGGTCTGCTCGGCGGCCTTGAGGTCGCGGTCCTTGGCGGTGTTGGCGGGCAGGATCTCGACCGTGGTGTCGGTGCGGTCGGCGGCGATGAGCCGGACGCGTCCGGCGGGGAGGTGCAGGATGGCGGTGATCGGGGCGGGGGTGGTGAACGTGTGCATCGTGTGCTCCCTCGTGGTGGCGGCTCGTTGTTTCCGACAACGAGAAAGCTACGTTGCTTTCCGAATCTATGCAACACGTTCTTTGCTTGCGATCAGCATTTATGCAGGTAGACACGAGATAATCATTGCAACGTCTTCTCGCGTAACGCAACGTCGAGGCGGTCGAACGTTGCAATGAATTGAAGGCGAACGCTATGGTGGAGGCGTCAGGGAACGCCGAGCGGCCCCATGGAGCACCCATGGGGCGCGAAGGAGATCGCGATGCCGGGAGGCAGGCTCACCCAGCAGGACCGCCAGCAGATCGCACTGGGACTGGCCGACGGCCTCGCCTACGCCGAGATCGCCCGCCGCCTCGACCGCCCCACCTCCACGATCACCCGCGAGGTGATGCGCAACGGCGGCCCCACCGGCTACCGCGCCGACCTGGCTCACCGCGCCACCCAGCAACGCACCCACCGGCGCGGGCAGACCCCGCCCCGGGGGACGGGGCCGGCCCCCCAGCCCTACGGACGCGACGCCGAGGCCGTGCGCGACTACCAGGAGGCCCTCACCACCGTCTTCATGATCTCGGGCCTGCCCAAGATGATGGCCCGGGTGCTGGGCTGCCTCTACACCACCGACGCCGGCAGCCTCACCGCCTCCGAGCTCGCCCGGCGCCTCCAGGTGAGCCCCGCCTCCGTCTCCAAGGCGATCACGTTCCTGGAGGGCCTGGACCTCGTCCGCCGGGAACGCGACGAACGCCGCCGCGAGCGCTACCTCGTCGACGACGACCTGTGGTACCAGTCGATGATCCGCAGCGCCCGGGCCAACGACCAGCTCATCGAGACCGCGCGGCAGGGCGTCGCCATCCTCGGCCCCGGCACCCCGGCCGCCGTCCGCCTGGAGAACGTCGCCCGATTCCACGACTTCATCACCGAAAACCTCCTCCGCGCCGCCGAACAGGCCCGCGAGGTCCTCCACACCAAAACCGGGGCGACCCCGGACGGCACCGCCGGGCCGGGTTCGGGGCTCCGAAAAAACTTTGCCGGATTCCACGAACCAATCCCGGATGAATGACGTCTACCTAGAACGGATGGGTTTAACCCGCCGGGAGACGCCCAAGGGGCACGTAGACCCGCATGCCGGGACACGTGGGGCATGCTCCACCGCAGCGGCGGCGGTCCAGCGACGCGGGGGCGCGCTGGGCCGGCCATCCACGCTTCCGGCCGCGCCGTACGGTTTTCCGCAGAACCGTACGGCACGGCCGGGCCGGCGGCTCAGCCCAGGCGGGCGATGGACTTGTACTCCAGGTAGGCCGCGAGGCCCTCCGGGCCCAGCTCCCGGCCGAGGCCGCTGCTCTTGTACCCGCCGAACGGCGAGCTGTTCTCGATCATCAGGAGGTTGACGCCGTAGGAGCCGGTGCGCACCCGGCGGGCGATCTCCATGCCGTGCCCGGGGTCGGCGGTCCACACCGTGCCGTGCAGGCCGTAGTCGCTGTCGTTGGCGATGCGGACGGCGTCGTCCTCGTTCTCGTACGGGATCACCGTCAGGACCGGGCCGAAGATCTCCTCGCGGGCGACGCGCATCTCGTTGGTGGCCCCGGCGAAGACCGTGGGGGCGACGTACCAGCCCCGGTCGCGGGGTCGCTCCAGGCCGCCGAGGACGGGCTTGGCGCCCTCGTCGATGCCGATCCTGATGTAGTTCTCGACCCGCTCCCGCTGCCGTTCGGCGACCAGCGGGCCGATGCCGGTGGCCGGGTCGGCGGGGTCGCCGACCGGCATGGCGCGGACCATCCCGGCGACCGCCTCCACCACCTCGTCGTAGCGGTTGCGCGAGGCCAGGATGCGGGTCTGGGCCACGCACGCCTGGCCGTTGTTCATCAGCGTGGCGATGGACAGGAAGCCCATCGCCGAGGGCAGGTCGCAGTCGTCCAGGATGATCGCGGCCGACTTGCCGCCGAGCTCCAGGGTGCACCGCTTGAGCTGCTCGCCGCAGATCGCGGCGATGCGCCGGCCCGCCGCGGTGGAACCGGTGAAGGCGACCTTGTCCACGCCGGGATGGGAGACGAGGTGCTCGCCGGCCTCGCGCCCGGCGGCGACGATGTTGACGACGCCGTCGGGGATGCCGGCCTCCTTGACCATCTCGGCCAGCAGGTAGGAGTCGAGCGGCGTCTCGGGGGCGGGCTTGACCACGACCGTGCAACCCGCGACGAGCGCGGGGGCGAGCTTGATCATGATGACGAACTGCGGGACGTTCCACGGCACCACGGCGGCGACCACGCCGACCGGCTCGCGGCGCACGGTCACCGGGCCGAAGGTCCCCGGGCGCTCCTCCTCCACGGGGAACGTGCGGCCGAGCTCGGCGTAGTACTGCAGCATGCCGAGCGGCTGCGGGGCCTGCGCCATCCGGGAGAAGGTGATGGGCGAGCCCATCTCCATCGTGATGAGCTCGGCCATCTCCTCCTGCCGGGACGCGTAGATCTCGGCGAGCCTGCCGACGACGGCGGCGCGCTCGGCCATCGTCATGCGCGGCCAGGGGCCGTGGTCGAACGCCTGCCGGGCGGCGGCCACCGCGCGGTCCATGTCGGCGGCGGTCCCGTCGGGAACGCGGCCGACGACCTCTTCGGTGTGGGGCGAGACGACGTCGATGGTCCCGGTTCCGGCGGGGGCCACCCAGTCGCCCCCGATGAACAGCGTGTCGTGCTGGCGCATGTCGTCCTGCCTCCTGTCGCCGAGGGCCCTCCCGGTGGTGAGACGGAATCATGTTCTGCCGTTGATGGCAAGGGGGACGGGAGGGCGATGCACCGGTGAGGCCGAGTTCGACCGTTCCGGTGGCGATTTACAAGATCACCTTCTATAGTTTCGCTCCGTCCGTGCGGCTCTGGAGGTGAGCGAAGCGTGAGACGGAGCCGCCCGGCCGCGCTCGTCGTCCTGCTCGCCGCCCTGCTCCTGACGCCCTTCCTGTCCGCCGGGGCCGCCGCCGTTCCCGCCGCCGCCAAGCCCGACCCCGAGGCCGAGCTGCGCAGGCTGACCCGCGAGGCCGACCGGCTCGACAAGGCGTACCGCGGCCAGGTGCAGAGCCTGGAGGACATCCGCGTGCGGGCCGGCAAGGCGACCACGAACGTCAAGAGCCTGCGCAGGTCACTGGCCGCCGCCCGGGCCGACGTGGTGCGCTTCGCCCAGACCTCCTACATGAGCGTCCCGCTGGACGGCGACAACCTGCTGAGCTTCCAGGGCGACGTCTCGGCCGCCCTGGGCGGCGCCGCCACCATGTCCTATCTCGCCGACCTGCGCGCCAACCAGCTCGGCCGGTTCCAGGACCTGATCAAGAAGGCCGAGAAGGCGGAGAAGAGCGCCGACGAGAAGGTCGCCGCGCTGAAGGCCGACATCGCCAAACTGAAGAAGGACCGGGTCCGGATCGAGGGGTTGCTGGCCAAGTACGGCTTCGAGACCCCCTCCGGCAGCGACGGCCTCACCCCCCGCATGGTCGCCGTGCGCAACGAGGTCCTCCGGAACTTCCCGATGCCCTACAGCTACGGCTGCCTGCGCTCCGGCGACCCCGGCGACCACGGCAGCGGCCGGGCCTGCGACTTCATGATGAGCGGCGGCGGCCGGATGCCGTCCCCGGCGGACAAGGAACGCGGCGACCGCCTGGCCCAGTGGGTCATCGACAACGGCCCGCGCCTCGGCGTGATGTACCTCATCTGGCAGCAGCGCTACTACGACGTCCGCTCCGGCGGCGGCTGGCGGATGATGTCGGACCGGGGCGGCGTCACCGCCAACCACTACGACCACGTCCACGTCTCGGTGTTCTGACCGCGCCGCCGGGCCGCCCGTCCGGCGGGCGGCCCGGCGACGGCGTCAGACGCTGCGGATGTGGCCGTCGACGGCGCCCTCGTGGTCGTTGGCGCCCCACACGTCGTCGTGCTCCCACAGGTTGCTGCCGGTCTCCTGCTCCTGCTCGCCCGCGCCCGCGCCGGCGCCGCCCATGGCGCCCATGGGCGGCATGAACATGCCGCTGCCCGCCGCGCCCTCGGCGGCGTTCAGCGCGGCGGCGCGCACCCCGGCGGTGCCGAACGACCCGGACGAGCCGATCCCACCGGTGCCGGCGCCGGTGCCCGTTCCGGTGTTCGTCGGCGAACCCGTGTGCGTGGCGGAGGTGTAGGGGGAGGTGCCGGTGGAGGTGTTCGGGCCGGACAGGTTCGGGTTCCCGACGCCGTTGCCGTCGTAGCCCTGCGGGGGCTGGAACGACGACAGGTCGGTGGTCCGCGCGTTGCCGGCGTCGTATCCGGCGGGGTAGGTCAGGCCCTTGGACGGGTCCGTCAGGTTCCCGGACGGGTCGGTCAGGCCCTTGGACGGGTCGGTCAGGCCGCCGGTGGGGTCGGTGCCGTTCCCGCCCGCGCCCCCGGGCATCCCCGCACCCGGCCCGTTCTGCCCCGGAAGCCCGGTGCCGCCGTCACCGGGGTAGGCGCCCGGAGGCAGGGTTCCGGTCCCGTCGGGGTTCGTGCCGTCGGGACCCGTTCCATCGGGACCCGTGCCGTTGGGGCCGGTTCCGTTGGGATCGGTGGCGAAGGGATCGGTGCCGTACGGTCCCGTCCCGTACGGTCCCGTCCCGTTCGGGCCGTTCCCGTAGGGCCCCGTGCCGTACGGTCCCGTCCCGCCGGGCCCGTACGGTCCCGCGTTCGGATATCCGCCGGGGTAGTCCACGGTCGTGAAGGGCGGGCCGGGCACGGTCGGCGGCTCGATCCTCGGCAGCTCCTTGCGCAGGGAATCGGGAAGCAGGGCGTGCCACTGCTGGATCTCCGCGTTGAGCTTCTCCAGGTGCTCCTTGGCGAGCTGGTTCTGCGACCCCCACTGGACGCCGTCTTTTGTGTCGTAGAAGTCCGGGACGCTGTCGTTGAAGGTGAAGGTGTTCTCGCTCCACGAGGGGGCGAACCCGCCCTCACCGGTCTCCTTGTAGGCGGGAAGGGCGTTGCCGAGCGACTCCAGGGGGCGGCCCATCATGTTGCCCTTGTTGGAGAGTTCGCGCGCCGTCGCGTGGATGTACCGCAGCGCGGTCTGCGCCTCGACCGACGCCTTGTCGTTCCAGCACTCGGCCAGGGTCTTGCTGACGTTCTCGACCGCGCGCTGGCACTCCGCCAGCAGGGAGCAGGCGTCCAGGTAGGCGGTCCCGGCGTTCTTGATGGACTCGCCGTCCAAGGTCTCGATGATCTGCTTGACCCTGGCCACCGGCTGGTCGCCTTTGACGGTGAAGTCATAGCAGCTGGTCTTGATCATGTGGGTCTTCTTGGAGATGTCCATTCCGGCCCCTAGACGCTCTTCGTTCCGCCATTGGCGAGGCCGGCGCCGTCATAGGTGCCGGCCCCGCTCTGGAGCAGCAGGATGGCGGCCTGGAGCTTCTGGATGACCTCCTGGTACACCTGGGTGAACTCCCGGTTGCCGTTCTCCAGGGTCTCACCGAGGGCCTTGCCCGCCGGCCAGTCCTTGGCCATGGCGCTCAGCGTCATGACGTTCGTCTTGGCCGACACGGTGCTGAACGAGCCCTTCTCGCTGCCCTGCATGCGCTCCAGGATGTCCTGGAGTTCCGTCACGCAGTTCTTGATCTTTGTGGGGTTGTGCTCGGTCTGGTCCTTCTTGACCTCCAGCCCGGGCCACTGGGACTCCAGCCAGCTGTGGTCCTCGGCCAGATGCTTGTCTGGATCCGCCATGATGCACCTCCACACGACCGTCCGGGGCGTACGCGGCGGCGCGGATTCGCCCGGCCCCCTTCCCGGTGGCCTTCGCGAAGCGCCTCCCGCGCCCGCGTCACCGGTGATCACGGAGCCTACTCGAACGGCCATGGGTCGTACAGAAAACACCCCTGAGGGTAGAGAAAAAGGGATATTTCCCCTGAAACGCCTGGGCGTCAGGGTTCCCGAGGATCGGCGTCCGCTCCGGTCCGCTCCACCAGCCGCTCCCGGAGCCAGTGGTAGGACGCCTTCGGGGTGCGCCGCCCGGTGGCGAAGTCGACGTGGACCAGCCCGAACCGCTGGTGGTAGCCCTCGGCCCACTCGAAGTTGTCCAGCAGGGACCACACGTAGTAACCGCGCACGTCCACGCCCTCGGCGCGCGCCCGGTCCAGTGCCGCGATGTGGCCGTCGAGGTAGTCGATGCGGGCCCGGTCGTCGATCGTGCCGTCCGAGCCCGGCTCGTCGTCCTGGGAGCAGCCGTTCTCGGTGACGTAGACGGGCGGCAGGGCGTCGCCGTACCGGGCCTTGAGCCCGGTCAGGAGCTCGCGCAGGCCGTCGGGAACGACGGGCCAGCCGAAGGCGGTGGTGGGGTACCCGGTGATCCCCGCGTCGGTGAACGGCAGGCCGTCGCCGGAGGGGGCGGCGATCCGGGTGGGGTTGTAGTAGTTGATTCCGAGGCCGTCGAGCGGGGCGGAGATCAAGTCGAGGTCGCCGTCCCGGACGCAGTCGAGACGCACGCCGTACGCCGACATATCCGGATATTTCCCGAGAAGTACGGGATCATTGAACAGGCGGTTGTGCAGCGTGTCGTAGGCGTGCGCGGCGGCCACGTCGGCCGGGTCCGCGGAGGCCGCCCGGACCGGGGTGCAGTTGTTGGTGATCAGCACCTGGCCGGCGCCCCGCTCGCGCAGCGCCGCCGCGGCCAGGCCGTGCCCGAGGAGCTGGTGGTGGGCCACCGGCAGCGCGTCGAGGAGCAGAGTCCTGCCGGGCGCGTGGGTCCCCAGGGCGTAGCCGAAGACCATGTGCACGAAGGGCTCGTTCAGGGTGATCCACAGCGGCACCCGGTCGGCCAGCCGGTCGGCCACGACCGCGGCGTACTCGGCGAACCGGTGGGCGGTGTCGCGGTCCAGCCAGCCGCCGCGGTCCTCCAGCGCCTGGGGCAGGTCCCAGTGGAACAGCGTGACCGCCGGGACGATGTCCTTCGCGCACAGGGCGTCCACCAGCCGGTCGTAGAAGTCCAGGCCGGCCTGGTTGACCGGCCCGGAGCCCGCGGGCTGGACGCGGGGCCAGGCGATGGAGAAACGGTAGGAGTTCACCCCCAGTCCGGCCATCAGCTCGACGTCCTCGGGCCAGCGGTGGTAGTGGTCACAGGCGACCTCGCCGGTGTGCCCGTCCCGGACGCGGCCGGGCTCGCCGGCGAAGGTGTCCCAGACCGAGGGGCCCCGGCCGTCCTCGGAGACGGCCCCCTCGATCTGGTAGGAAGCGGTGGCCGTACCCCAAAGGAACATCCTGACCTCCGAGTGGTATGAGTCCGGCTCATGTTAACCGCCGGTCCCCCCGCGTGCGAGATGATGGGGCGATGACGAACGTCGCCGGGGGAACGCTGCGCCGCCGCCCCGCCCAGCGGCGCAGCGCGGAACGCGTCGAGCGGATGCTCGACGAGTGCGCGCGGCTGCTGGACGAGGTGGGGTACGAGGCACTGACCACCAAGGAGGTCGCGCGCCGGGCCGGGGTGCCGATCGGGACCTTCTACCAGTTCTTCTCCGACAAACAGGCGCTGGTGCGCGCGCTCGCGCTGCGCAACCTGGACGCCTTCCTCGGCCGGATCGTGGCCCGCCTGTCGGCCGCCCCGCCGTCGGACTGGGCCGAGATGACCGATCTGGCGGTCGACGAGTTCGTGGCCATGAAGCGCACCACGCCGGGGTTCGGCGTCGTGGACTTCGGCGAGGTGCTGTCCGCGCCCGGCGGCCCGGCGATCAGGGGGACCGAGCGGATGCTCGACGCGGCGCTGGAGAACAACGCCATCGTGGCCGACCGGCTCCGGGCCGTCGTCGTCGAGCAGGCGGGTGGCGCCGCCGGGCCGGGTCTCGACCGCGCGCTCGTCGTCGCGGTCGAGGCGGCCGACGCCGTCCTCAAGCTCGCCTTCCGCACCCGGCCCGACGGTGACCCCGACCTGATCGCCGAGTGCAAGCTGCTGGTCCGCCGCTACCTCGCGGGCCTCCTGCCCCGCACCTGACCGCCTGCCCTCCCGGCCCGCCGCGTCCGGCCCCGCGGCCGGGCGGCTCACCGGGCGGCGCGCCGTACCGGGTCCGGGCGGTTCACCGTACGGTGTCCAGGCGGGCGCGCAGCTCGTCGTCGAGCTTGAGGTCGACCGCGCCGAGCGCCTCGTCGAGCTGGGCCAGGGAGCTCACGCCGACGATCGGGATCGTCGGGACGTCCCCGCCGATCAGCCAGGCCAGCACCACCTGGTTGACGGTCACGCCCAGCTCGCCGGCGGCCTCGCGCAGCACGGCGAGTCCCCGGGCGGTGCCCGGGTGGTCGTAGATCTCCGGCAGCGGCCGGTCGGGGCGGGTGTAGGCGCCGGCCATCAGCGTGTTGTAGGCCCACAGGGTCAGGCCCGGCTCCGAGCGCAGGTAGTCCGTCATGTCGTCCTGGACCAGGACGTGCCCGCCCTCCGGCAGCCGCGTCCCCGGACGGGGCCGGAGATAGGTGTGACGGAGCTGCACGTGGGTGTAGGCCGGCCGGCCGTGCGCCGCCGACACGGCGCGGGCGCGCTCCAGCCGCCAGGCCGGCAGGTTGCTCGCGCCGATCTCCCGCACCTTGCCCGCCTCGACCAGCTCGGCGAACGCGCCCAGCGTCTCCTCCAGCGGCACCGACCGGTCCTCCACGTGCGCCCAGTAGACGTCGACGTGGTCGGTGCCGAGCCGGCGCAGGCTGCCCTCGACGGCCGAGCGGATCGCGGCCGCGGACAGGCCCTCGACCGAGTCGAGGGTACGGTCGCCCGGAACGGTGGGGCGCGCGCCGCACTTGGTGCTCAGCGTGATCCGGTCGCGGTGGCCCCGCGCGGCCAGCCAGCGGCCGATGGCCAGCTCGCTCTCGTCGCCGGTCGCGCCCTCGACCCAGAACGGGTAGTTGTTCGCGGTGTCCAGGATCGTGCCGCCGGCCTCGGCGAACCGGTCGAGGATCGCGAAGGTCGCCCGGTCGTCCAGGGCGGTGCCGAAGGGAATGGTGCCCAGAGCAAAGGGGATCCGTGTCATGTGCCCAACCCTGCGACCTGGAGTGCGCTCCGGGTCAAGTCCGGCGTATCCCGCTTGACCTGGAGTGGGCTCCAGGTGGGATGCTGCCGGGCGTGAGCGTGTACACCCCGGGACAGGTGGTCGAGGAGACCGGGTTCAGCCTCGACACCCTGCGCTACTACGAGCGGATCGGGTTGCTGTCGTCGATCCGCCGCAACGCGGCCGGCCAGCGCAGGTTCTCCGATGAGGACATCGGCTGGCTCGGCATGGTGCGCTGCCTGCGCGACACCGGTATGCCGATCGCGGAGATGGTCCGTTTCGCCGAGCTGGCCAGGGCCGGCGACCACACGGTCCGCGACCGCATCGCGCTGCTGGAGGCCCACGACGAGCGGGTGGAGGCGCAGATCACCACCCTCCAGGAACGGCAGCGGGCCATCCGCGCCAAGATCGCTTACTACCGGTCCGTGGTGGACTGAGCCCGTCCCGCCGTCTCCCGCCCCCGGCGGGGAGCCGGTGAGGAGCCGTGGGACGGGCCCCGGTGGCGGGGCGCAAGCCGTACGGCCGCTTTGCCCCTGTGCGGCGGCCCCTTTCCGGTCTGACTGTTAGACCGGGAAAGGGATCGGGGGGAGGGCCATGAGGGCCGTGGCGACGCAGCGCGCGCGGCGGATGAACGCTCCGCTCGGGCGCGTCGCCGTGGCGTGCGAGATGATGCTGCTCGCCCTGCTCGTCAACACCACCTACATCCAGGCGTTCCGGGCCGACCGGCTCGCCGGGGACCCCCGCAACCGGCGCGGCATGATCGAGCGTTTCGACAGTCCCCGGGGCGACATCGTGCTCCGCGACGAGACGGTGATCGCCACCAGCCGCAGGAGCGGCGACCGCACCTACCGGTACCGGCGCGTCTATCCTCAGGGCCCCCTCTACGCGCCGGTGACCGGCTATCTGTCGCTCTACGGCTCCTCCGGCATCGAGGCGGCCGAGGACCCCGCCCTGTCCGGGAGCGACCCCGAGGTCAGGGTGCGCTCGCTGATGGACGGCATCCGCAGCGGGGCCACCCTCAAGCTCACCCTCGACGGCCGCGCGCAGCGGGCGGCCTACCGGGCGCTGCGCGCCACCGGGCGGCCCGGGGCGGTCGTCGCGATCAACCCGAACACCGGCGCGATCCTGGCCATGGCCTCCTACCCCTCCTACGACCCGAACCTGTACGCGACCTTCGACGCCGCCGTGCTCGACGCCGCCGACCGGAGGTTGCAGAGGGCCCCGGGCCGGCCGCTGCTGAACCGGGCGATCCAGCGGACCTACCCGCCCGGCTCGGCTTTCAAGGTCGTCACGACCGCCGCCGCGCTCAGCTCCGAGCGGTACGGCCCGGCCACCGCCGTCAGCGCGCCCGCCGCGTTCCGCCTGCCCGGCACCCACGTGCGCGTGCGCAACTCCGGCGGCGCGGCCTGCGGCGACGGCCACCCCTCGCTGGCCTACGCTTTCAAGGTCTCCTGCAACACCCCGTTCGCGAAGATCGGCCTGGATCTCGGCCAGAACGCGCTGCGCGAGCAGGCCGAGGCGTTCGGGTTCGGCGCCGCCGACCTCGCCGTGCCCATGCCGGTGGCCATGAGCGTCTATCCGGAGCGGATGAACCGGGCGCAGACCGCCATGTCGGCGCTGGGGCAGTTCGACACCCGGGCCACCCCCCTGATGATCGCGATGTTCTCGGCCGCGATCGCCGGGAACGGCGAGCTGATGCGCCCCTACCTGGTGGAGGAGGTGCGCCTCGCCGACGGCACGGTGATCGGCAACGCCGAGCCGTCGAGGTATCGACGGGTCCTCGGCGCCGACGAGGCCGACCGGCTGACCGCGATGATGATCGCCGTCACCCGGCCCGGCGGTACGGGCACGGCGGCGGCGATCCCGGGGATCGACGTCGCCGCCAAGACCGGCACCGCCGAGAACGCCGCCTCCCGCGAGGACCACGCGATCTTCACCGGGTTCGCCCCGGCCGACGCCCCCAGGGTCGCGGTGGGGGTCGTCGTGGAGTACGGCGGATTCGGCGGCGAGGTGGCGGCCCCGATCGCCAGGGCCGTCATGCGCGCGGTCCTTCCGCCCCCCGGCCGGGGGGAACGGGCCGCGCCGGGGGAGTAGACCGGCCGGGGGACGTGCCGGACCCGGGAGAACGGGCCGGTCAGGGGGCGTAGGCACGGGCCTGGAGGTTGTACAGCTCGGCGTACAGGCCGTCGAGCTCCATGAGCTCGGCGTGGGTTCCCTGCTCGACGACCTCGCCGTGGCTGAGGACGTAGATGCGGTCGGCGTGGCGGACGCTGGCCAGCCGGTGAGTGATCATCAGGACGGTGCGGCCCTCGGCGTGCCGCCTGACCCGCTCGAAGAGGGCGTGCTCGGCCCGGGCATCGAGGGCCGCGGTCGGCTCGTCGCAGATCAGCAGCGGGGCGTCGCGGTGGAAGCCGCGGGCCACCGCGATCCGCTGCCACTGGCCGCCGGACAGCTCCCTGCCGTCCTTGAACCGCCGGTCGAGCAGGGTGTCGTAGCCGCGCGGCAGCTCGGCGACGACCTCGTCGGCGCCCGCCACCTCGGCGGCCGAGACCAGCGCCGCCTCCCCCTTGCCCTCTCCCATGGTGATGTTGTGCCGGACGGTCAGCGGCCAGCGGCTGTGGTCCTGGGCGATGACCGCGACGCGGTGGCGCAGCGAGGCGGCGTCGACCTCCGACAGGTCCACGTCGTCCCAGCGGACGCGCCCGCCGTCGGGTTCGTAGAGCCCGGCCAGGATCTTGGACAGCGTGGTCTTGCCCGAGCCGTTCTCCCCGACGAGCGCGACGACCTCCCCGCGGTCGAGGCGGACGGAGACGCCGCGCAGGGACGGCCGGTCGGCCCCGGGGTAGGTGAAGGCGACCTCCTCCGCGGTGATCCGCTCGAACCCCTCGGGGGCCGGGTGCGGGCGGGACGGGGGCAGGTGCCGCTCGGCCAGGGCGCAGAACTCCAGGAAGTCGGTGAAGTACAGGCCCCCCTCGTAGAGACGGTTGACGGCGTACATGAGGTTCTCCAGCGACCCCTTGCCCGAACGGACGGCGAGCACCGCCGTGCCCGCCACCGCCAGCGCGACGGTGCCGAGGGACAGCAGCACGCCCAGCGCCACGTACACCGTCAGGGTGCCGAGACCGCCGAGCGCCTCCCCGACGACCCGGGTGAGAGCCCGACGCCTGGCCAGGTCGAGCATGACCCGCTGCTCGGCCCGGGCCACCGAGTCGTACATCCGCATCAGGAAGCCGCGCATCGTGAACGACCGCACCTCCGCGGCCGTCTCCCGCTCGGCCATCAGGTCGGCGAGGATCCACTTGCGGCGGCGGGCCGAGATCAGCGAGTGGTCGGCGGCGTATCCCATCTTCGCGGCGCGCACCGCCGCCCAGGCGTCCGGCACCACCGCCAGCACCAGCAGCGGCAGCAGCACCGGGTGGAGCACGCCGAGGACGCCGGCCGCGGCGGTGATGCCGATCAGGCCGGTGATCGTGTCGATGGTGGTGTCCACCATCGTGCGCGCGGTGTCCGTCCCGCGCACCTGGGCCCGCTGCAGCGCGTCGTGGAACTCCGGGTCGTCGAAGGCGACCAGGTCGACCTGGCTGGTCAGGCCGTACAGCCGTTCCTCGGTGATCCGGCCGACCTGCGGGCGGAGCCGGCCCTGCACCCAGCCGGCGCCCGCCTGCAGCGCGGAGCGCAGGCAGGCGGCCCCGGCGACCAGCGCCAGGGAGGGCAGCGCCGCCCTGACCCGTTCGGGTGTGGGCCCGGCGCTGAACAGGGCGCTCAGCACGCCGGTCGTGGCCAGCAGGCCGAAGGCGGTGAACACCCCGCCGAGCAGGCTGAGGACGACGGTGGCCGCCGTGTCGCGGGGGCTCGCCCGCCAGGCCATGCCCAGCGCCCGGCGGACCAGCGCGGGGAGCCGGCGGGCGACGGTGAGGAACCCGATCCCGGAGAGCCGGTCGGAGAAGGCGTACCAGTGGGGCACGGTGAGCTCTCCGAACTCCGCGAGCTCGACGGGCTCCGCGGGGTCCGGACGGCCGTCGCGCGGCGCCGGGACGGAGGAGACGGCGGTGGCCGGGGCTGAGGATTCGGCTGGCATGGTGACAGTCTGAAGTCGGGCACTGACAATCCGCTCGCGGGCGGCGGCCGGTGACCGGAGGCGGCCACCGGCCGCCGCCCGCGCGAGCGGTGACGGCCCGCGCCCGCGGGCCCGGCGTGGCCGGCGACCGTCATGCGGGCCCGCCATGGGAATGCGGGCGATGACCGTTATGCGGGTGCGCCGTCGGGATATGAGCGATGACCGTTATGCGGGCCCGCCGCAGGGTGGCTCCCTCCCCGGCCGCTTCCCCCGGCGGCGGCGCGGGCCTCACGCGGAGACGGTGAGGGGATGGTGAGGGGGTGATGAGGGGATACGGCCAGGTGATCCGGAGATCCGAAATGGTGTTAAGCCTGGGCACGGCACGGTAATTGGTGTCACACTTTCTGTGACGGCCGCCCCGCGACGCACCACCGGATGCCACCGATCGCCGAGACCAGGACACCGCGACCAAGAGCCGATGACACAGGACACCGCGCACTCCTCCCTCACCGCGGGCAACCTGCCCCTCGAACCCAACGCCTTCATCGGCCGCGAGGCCGACGTGGAGGAGCTCACCCATCTGCTCGGCGTCGCCCGGGTGGTGACGCTGTGCGGGGCGGGCGGCATCGGCAAGAGCAGGCTGGCGGTCCGGGTGGCCACCCAGGTGGCCGACGACTTCCCGGGGGGCGTGTGGCTGGTGGAACTGGCCGAGGCGGTGCCCGGCGACCAGATCGTGCCCCGGGTGGCCGCCGCGCTCGGCGTCGGCGCCGAGCCGTCGCGCCCGCTGGCCGAGACGCTGATCGACGCCCTCGCCGACCGGCGGCTGCTGCTCATCGTCGACAACTGCGAGTCGCTCATCGAGGAGTGCGCCCGGTTCTGCCGCATGGTGCTCACCGTCTGCCCCGAGGTGCGGGTGCTCACCACCAGCCGCGAGCCGCTGCGGGTGGCGGGGGAGACGGTGTGGCGGGTGCCGCCGCTCTCGCTGCCCGGGGCGGACGCCCAGAACCCGGCGGGCAGCGAGGCCGTACGGCTGTTCGTCGACCGGGCCGGCGCCGCCTCGCGCGGCTTCACCGTGACCGACCAGAACACCGCGGAGATCGCCAGCCTGTGCGAGGCGCTCGACGGGATGCCGCTCGCCATCGAGCTGGCCGCCGCCCTGTGCCGGGCGCTGACCGTGGAGCAGATCCACGCCCGCATCCGCGACCGCTTCCGGCTGCTGTCGGCCGGCGACCGCACCGCCCCCGCCAGGCACCAGACGCTCCGGGCCACCGTCGACTGGAGCTACCAGCAGCTCAAGGAGCCCGAGCGGATCCTGCTGCGGCGGCTCGCGGTCTTCACCGGCGGCTGGACGCTCGACATGGCCGAGCAGGTCTGCTCGGGCAACGGGCTGTGCGCCGAGGACATCCTCAGCGTGCTGTGCGGCCTGGTCGACAAGTCCCTGGTGCTGGCCGACGCGGCGGCCGCGGGCGAGACGCGCTACCGGATGCTGGAGACGATCCGCGAGTACGCCGCCGAGCAGCTCGACGCCTCCGGCGAGGAGGGTCCGCTGCGGCAGCGGCACCGTGACCACATGATCGGCATCGCCGACCGGGTCCACCGGCTGATCGTCCGCCACCCCCGCCCCACGTGGGAGGAGATCTGCCCGCAGCTGGTCCTGCTGGACGAGCTGCAGTCCAACATCTGGGCGGCGGTGCGCTGGTCGGCCGACACCGGTGACCCCGAGAGCGCGCTGCGCCTGCTGGTGCTGCTGCGCTGGCCGACCATCGCCGGCGGCCGGTTCACCCCCGCCGACGAGTGGCTGGACCGCCTGCTGGAGACCGAGCCCGCGCTGCTGTCCCCGCGGGTGCGCGGCGACGCCCTCGCGCTGCGCGGCCAGGTGGCCTTCGGCCAGGGCGACCCCGACACCGCGCAGGTCGCCTGCACCGCGGCCGCCGAGCTGTGCCGGACGACGGGCCTGCACGGGCCGCTGAGCGGGGCGCTCGCCATCCTGGCCTGGGTGGCCATCTACCAGCGGCGGCCGGAGGCGGCCAGGGCCTGCCTCGACGAGGCGCTGGAGGCCGTGCGCAAGGTGGACGACCCCTGGCACGAGATGGTGATCCGCTCCATGGAGGGGACCCTCGCCCTGTCGGAGGGCCGCGCCAAGGAGTCGCAGCGGTCGTTCGAGGCGGCGCTGGCCATCGCCCACGAGCTCGACAACCACTGGGCCGAGCCGGTCGCGCTCATCGGCCTGGCGCAGGTCGCCTGGCTGCGCAGTGACCTGGCCGAGGCCCGCGCCTACTACGAGCAGGCCCTCGACCTGCTGCAGGACATCACCTCACACTGGCAGACGATCACCTGCCTGTCGGGGCTGGGCCGGATAGCCCTCGCCCAGGGCGACCTGGCGACCGCCCGCGTCCGGCTGGTGGAGAGCCTGCGGCTGTGCCTGGGCACCGGCCAGCGGCTCGGCGTCGCCCGGCGGATCGAGACGCTCGCGCAGCTCGCGCTGGCCGAGGAGGACGACCGCCGGGCCGTACGGCTGGCGGGCGCCTCCGCCGCGATCCGCGGCTCGATGTGCGGCGCCTTCCTGCCGTCGGGGTTCGGCGCCCGGATGGAGGAGCTGCTCCAGCCCGCCCGCACCCGCCTCGGCGACGCCCTCGTCGCCCAGCTCTGGGCGCACGGCCAGGAGATGACGCAGGAGCAGGCGATCCGCTACGCCCTCCAGGACGACGAGCCGGACGGCGAGCAGACCGGCACGCCGCCGACGGCCGCCCGCGGCCCGGCGGCCGCCCCGCTGACCACCCTCACCGGCCGCGAGTGGGAGATCGCCGAGCTGGTGGCCCGCGGCCTGAGCAACAAGGCCATCGCCGACGAGCTGGTGATCAGCCCGGCGACCGCGGCCCGGCACGTGGCCAACATCCTGGCGAAGCTGGGGTTCTCCTCACGCACCCAGGTCGCCACCTGGGTCATCGAGCACAATCGCGCCTGAGGGACCCGCCCGCGGCGCTCCGGCGGCCGGGGAGCGCCCGTCGCCCGGTCTACATACCCCGGCGGGCGCCGGTGACCGTACGGCTACACCCCGGGATACGCAGTTCGGCGCATGCGCGGCCCCGGGTGCCCGCCGTACGTTTCCCTCGTGTCCGGCCGGTGAGGCCGGCCTTCCGCATCGTCCCGCCGGGGCGAGGGTCACGAGCGCGGCGGGCCCACACCATCCCCGGCGTCACGGCCGGGCACACCGGAGGCGTCGCGTGTCCCGCCCGTCGGCCGAGGTCTCCTCGGAGGGGTGGGGACTTCGGGGCCACGGGGCACGCGACAGCGGGTCCGAGCCGCGCAGGGCTCGGGCCCGCACCCCTCGGAAAGGGTGATCTCGAATACACACTCATCTACATACATCGAACGATGCCCCGGCCGTCAGACCGGCCTTACGGTCGGCGCCATGAGACCGACCTCCTCCATCAGGGGAACCGTCACCGAGGCGGTGTTCGGTCGCGCGTACGAACGGGGTGACCGGCCCGCGCTGATAGACCTCGGCGCCGGGGTCGTGTACGGCTACCGCCGCCTCGCCGGCGAGGTGACGCTGGGCGCCTCCGGCCTGGTCCGGCGGGGCGCCCGCAGACGTCAGGTGGCCGGGATCCACGTCGGCGACGCCGCCGCGCAGACCCTCGCGGTGCACACCGTCATCGCGGCGGGAGGCGTGGCCGCCCCCGTCGCCCCCGGGGGCGGGGAGATCGGCACGCTGCTGGCCCGGTGGGACGCCCGGCTGCTCATCACGACCCCCGAGCTGGCGGAGGCGTCGCTGCGGGCGGCCGAGGCGTCCAGGGTCCGGCAGGTGATCACGTTCGGCCAGGCGCGGGACACCGTCGACTTCGCCGACCTGCTGCTGCTGGAACCCGGGCCGCTGCCCCTGCTGGACCCGTCGGTCCAGCCCGCCCTGCTGACCCAGGACGCGGGGGTCTTCACCCACGAGGACCTCATCGGCCGGATGCACGTCCTCGACCGGCTCGCGGTCCTGGAGAAGTCAGACGTTCTGCTGGTGACGTGGTCCCTGACCTGCGTCCTGGCCACGACCACGCTGATCGGCCTGGCGCTCATGCGCGGCGCGCTGGTCGTGGTGGCCCCCGGCCTCTCCCCCGAGGAGCTGGCGGCGACCATCCACGACTTCGGCGTCACCGTGATGGCGCTGCCCGACGGCGCGATCCAGCGCGTCCAGGGGTGAGCGCGCGGCCCGCCGATGGCACAGGCGGGCGGCGCGGCCCCTGAGGCGCGCCTGGTGGGGGTCCCGCGGCGGGGCGGGGCCCCCACACCCTTTTCCGGGGTGGGGATGCACATTCCGGGGTGGGGATGCACAGACGTTATCCGCGGGTTGTGCGCGCATGCCTTGACGCGATCCGGCGGGGTTGATTGCCTTGCTGACAACGTTGTCATATCTCTCGGTGATTCTGTCGGATTGATTCCGGAGGGACGGGAAACTGTGCGACGACGATTGATGGCGGCCGTCGCGGCCACCGTGGCGGGCCTGCTCACCCTGACCGCCTGCGGCGGTGGTGACGGCGGCGCGGCGCAGGGTACGCGGGGCGGCGGAGGAGAGAAGAAGGTCGAGGTCTTCTCCTGGTGGACCGGCCCCGGCGAGGCCGACGGCCTGAAGGCCATGCGGGAGATCTTCCAGAAGAACAACGCCGGTCTGGAGTTCTTCGACGCGGCCGTGGCGGGCGGATCCGGCGACAAGGCGCGCGCCCTGCTGGCCACCAAGCTGCAGGCCGGGGACCCACCGGACACCTTCCAGGGCCACGCCGGCGCCGAGTTGCAGGGGTACATCAAGGCCGGGCAGCTGGAGCCGGTCAACTTCCTCTACGACGAGCTCAAGCTCAAGGAGGTCTTCCCGCAGCAGCTCATCGACCAGATCAGCGTGCAGGGCGACATCTACTCCGTCCCGGTGAACATCCACCGCTCCAACGTCATGTGGTTCAACCCCGGCGTGCTCAAGGAGGCGGGGGTCGCCGAGGTGCCGAAGACGATCCCGGAGTTCGTCACCGCCCTGGACAAGGTCAAGAAGGCGGGCAAGGTGCCGCTGGCGATCGGCTCGGAGTGGACGATGGTCCACCTGCTGGAGAGCGTGCTGCTCGGCTCGCTCGACACCGACGCCTACAACGCCCTGTGGACCGCGAACGCCGACTGGTCGGGCCCGGCCGTGACCAAGGCGCTCAACGACTTCAAGACCGTCCTGTCCTACGCCGGGGACCCGGCCGACGACTGGCAGCCCGCCGCCAAGCAGGTGGCCGACGGCCAGGCAGCGTTCACCATCATGGGCGACTGGGCCTACGGCTACTTCCACAACCCGCCGGACGGCGGCCTGGGCAAGAAGTCCAAGACCGACTTCGACTGGGCGCCCTCGCCCGGAACCGCCGGCACGTTCATGTGGCTGTCGGACAGCTTCACCCTCCCCAAGGGCGCGCCGAACCGCGACGGGGCGGTGGCCTGGCTGAAGGTGGCCGCGAGCAAGGAGGGCCAGGACGCCTTCAACCCCAAGAAGGGCTCCATCCCGGCCCGTAAGGACGCCGACACCTCCCTCTACACCGACTACCTCGCCGACGCGCTGAAGGACTGGGGGAGCAACAAGCTCGCCGGGTCCATCCAGCACGGCGTGGTGGTCAACGACGCCTGGCGGACCGCGATCAACGAGGCGGTCGGCCTGTTCCACGAGGACAAGGATGTGGCCGCCCTGCAGTCCTCCCTGGCCGAGGCGGCCAAGAACTCCGGCCAGTGACCGCCGGGGAGCCGTCGATGACCGCCGGGGAGCCGCCGTCGAGGGGCGCGGGAGGTGCCGGATGACGCGGGTGCGCAGGTGGCTGCCCGGCCTGCTGCTGGTCATGCCGTCGCTCGTCGCCGTCGGGGTCTTCGTGTACGGCATGCTCGGCTGGAACTTCCGGCTGGCCATGACCGACAGGCACGACGAGGTGTCCGAGGGGTCCTTCGTCGGCCTGGACAACTTCTTCTCGCTGTGGAGCCAGAAGCCGTGGGTGATCTCGGTCCACCACGCGATCGTCTTCACCGCCGTGTTCGTGCTCGGGGCACTGGCGCTGGGCTGGCTGCTGGCGTTCCTCATGGAGAAGGGGATCAGGGGAGAGGGCACCTTCCGGGCGGTCTACCTGTTCCCGATGGCGGTGTCGTTCGTGGCGACCGGGGTGGTCTGGCGCTGGCTGATGAACTCCGCGCGGGACGAGCGGGCCGTCGGGCTGAACCGGTTGTTCGACGGGCTGGGGCTGGACGCCCTGCAGTGGGGATGGTTCCGCGACCAGGACTGGGGGATGGCCGCCATGGCCATCCCCGCCATCTGGCAGATATCCGGATATGTCATGGCACTGTTCCTGGCGGGCTTCCGGGGCGTCCCCGAGGAGCTGCGCGAGGCCGCCCGGGTGGACGGCTGCGCCGAGTGGCAGGTGTACCGGCACGTCGTGCTGCCGCTGCTGCGCCCGGTGACGCTGTCCGCGCTGATCATCCTCGGGCACATCTCGCTGAAGGTCTTCGACCTCATCGTCGCGGTCTCCGGCAAGCAGATCGTCACCTACGTGCCCGCGATCTCCATGTGGGTCGCGGTCTTCGACTCCCACGACCCGGCCAAGGGCGCCGCCATCGCGTCCTACATCGTGCTCGCGGTGAGCATCTTCGTCGTCCCCTACCTCGTCTGGTCCCTGCGCAGGGAGAAGCGATCATGACGGCCGCGACCACCCCCGCCACCCCGGCCGCCCCGGTCCCCCCGGTGCGGGACGGGCGGGACGGGCGGGACGGCGGGCGGGCGCGCACCCGGGCGGGGTGGGCGCGCGGCGTGCGCCTGGCGCTGCTGCTCGCCTTCCTCGTCGTCTTCCTCATCCCGATCTACGTGCTGCTGGTCACCAGCTTCAAGCCGCTCACCGAGGCCGACCCGAGCCGGGCCTGGGCGCTGCCCGAGGTCTGGACGTTCGAGCCGTGGCGGGTGGCGTGGGAGAAGCTCGCCCCCGGCATCGTCAACAGCGTGCTGCTGGCCGTACCGGGGGCGCTGATCTCGGCGGCGCTGGGCTCCATGAACGGCTACGTGCTGGCCAGGTGGCGCTTCCCCGGCGCCGACGTGCTGTTCACCCTGCTGCTGTTCGGGATGTTCATCCCCTACCAGGGCGTCATGATCCCCCTGGTCCAGCTCCTGGTGAAGCTCAACGAGATCACCGAGGCCGTCACCGGGGCGCAGGGGGTCTTCTACGGCGCGATCCCCGGGCTGCTGCTCGCGCACGTGGTCTACGGCATCCCGATCTGCACGCTGATCTTCCGCAACTACTACGTCACCGTCCCCGAGGAGCTGATCGAGGCGGCCCGGGTGGACGGCGCGGGGATGCTGCGGACCTACCGGTCGGTGGTGCTGCCGGTCTCCGGGCCCGCGTTCGCGGTGGTGGTCATCTGGCAGTTCACCTCGATGTGGAACGACTTCCTGTTCGCGGTCTTCCTCACCGGGCCGCAGAGCTGGCCCACCACGGTCATGCTCAACAACATCGCCGGGGCGCAGACCGTCCCCTACAGCCAGCAGATGGCCGCGGCCCTGCTCGCCTCGATCCCCACGATGGTGGTCTACGTCCTGCTGGGCCGGTTCTTCATGCGGGGCCTCATGGCGGGGGCACTGAAGGGCTGACCAGCGCGTCGCCGAGCGCCGTGCGGTGGTAGAGCACGGCGCGGCCGGTGCGGCACCGGGCCACCAGGCCCGCGCGCCGCAGCGCGCCCAGATGGCCGCCGACGGTGCCCAGCCCCAGGCCGAGCAGCGCGACGAGATGGCTGGTGGTCGCCGGGACGGCCAGCTCCAGCAGGACCCGCGCCCTGGTCCGGCCGATCAGCCCGGCCAGGCCGTCCGGCACCTCGTGCGGGATCCCGGCCCCGCGCGCCGGGTAGGAGATCGCGTACGGCCAGGCGTCCTCCAGGTAGGAACCCACCCCGGAGGGGAAGGGGGAGGGCACGAACAACAGGCCGCGCCCGCCGAGCCGGCGGGTCTCGTCCGGGCTCTCCGCCCGGACCTCGATCACCCCGTCGGGGTGCCAGCGCACCCTGGGGCTGAGATCGGCGAGCGCCGCCGCCCAGCCGTACGTCGCCAGGCGGCCGGCCCGCTGGATCACGTCCCGTTCCAGGATCGCGTGGAAGCGCGGCCAGGCGGGGGCGACGATCTCCTCCCAGAGTGCCTGGAGCGCGTCGGCGAAGAGCGTCACCACGTCGGGTGAGGACAGCACGTCCAGCACGGCGGCCGGCGGCCGGGGCATGCCGTCGAGGTTCCTGGCGATCTCCCGGTGCGCCTGGGCCGCGGAGGTCGCGCGCACCGTCGCGAGCTCCGCCTCGAACGGGGTGCCCACCCGGGCCGGCGGCGGCGCGACGAAGTCGGCGTTGTAGCGCCGGTCGCGGAACAACGCCACCATCGCCCCGAGCCCCGGCCGCTCGGCCAGCAGTCTCCCGTACGGCTCCCGCGCCCGGTCCGCCCAGGCCCGCCACACCCCGGCCTGCCTCCCGCCGGACAGCACCCGCAGGGCGAGCTTGGTGACGATGAGCGGGGAGACGGCGAACCTGGTGGCCACGACGTCTCCCGGGCTGACCTCGATCCTGATGGCCACGACGTCTCCCTGGCCGGCCCCCGCACGGCGATCTTTCGGCGATTTCCGAAAGCCTATCTCCCGGCGGCGGGACGCCCCACCCTGGCGGGCATGATGACCACCGCACGGGAACGGGCCGCGACCTACCGGGAGCTCTTCGCCGTCGCCGAATTCCGGACGCTCTTCGCGAGCTTCGCACTCCTGATCGCCGGGGACCAGGTCAAGGCGCTGGCCCTGTCGGCGCTGGTGTACGCGAGGACCGGTTCGCCCGGGCTGTCGGCGGCGGCCTACATGCTGGGCTTCCTGCCGTACGTCGTCGGCGGGACGTTCCTGCTCTCCCTGGCCGACCGGGTCCGGCCCCGCACACTGATGATCGTCGGCGAGCTGGTCCGGGCGGGGACCTGCCTGCTGCTGGCCTTCGCCGGGCTCCCCGTCTGGGCGATGCTGGCGCTGGTACTGGCCGGCGGCCTGTTCTCGCCGGTCTTCATGGCGGCCCGCAACGCCCTGCTGCCCGCGCTGCTGCCCGGGGACGCGTTCGTGCTGGGCAGGTCCGTGCTGTCGGTGACGGCCGCCGGCGGGCAGGTCGCCGGGCTGGCGGCCGGCGGCGGCGTGCTGGCCGCGACCGGTCCCGCGGGCGCTCTGGCCGCCACCGCCGGACTGTCCGCCGTGGCCGCCGTGCTGCTCCGGCTCGGCCTGCCGGACGTACCGGCCCGGGGCGAGGACGAAGGCGAAGGCGAAGGCGAGGCCGGCGCGCGGGTCCGGGGCCCGGGTGCGGGCGGGACGGGCGTGCGGACCCGGGGCGCGGGCGGCGGGACCGTGCGGGAGACGCTGCGCGTCAACCGGGCGCTGCTGGCGGACCCGCGGGTGCGCGGGCTGCTGCTCGCCCAGTGGCTGCCGGTGTCGTTCCTGACGGGGGCCGAGGCGGTGCTCATCCCCTACCTCGGCGGCACGGCCGGGGTGGCGCTCGCCGCCGCCTCGGCCGGGCTGGCGGCGGGCAACCTCGCCGTGGGGCGGCTGGCCTCCCCGTCCGGCCGGGAGCGGCTGGCGTTGCCGCTCGCGGCCCTGGCGGGCGTTCCGCTGCTCGGCTTCGTCCTCCGGCCAGGGCTCGCGGCGGCCGCGCTCCTCGTCCTCCTCGCCACGATGGCCGGCGGCTCCTACGCGCTCGGGCTGCAACGCCGGTTCGTGGCGGCGGTGCCCGAGGCGGTCGCCGGGCAGGCGTTCGGCCTGGCGGGCGCGGGGGTGATGACCGGACAGGCCCTGGCCGCCGCCCTGGCGGGCGCGGTGGCCGAGGCGATCGCCCCGCACCTGGCGATCGCCCTGGCCGGGCTCGCGGTCATCGGCTGCTCGCTCGCGCTCCGCCGTCACCTGAGCCCGGGGCCCGCCTGACCGTCACCGTCCCCCGCGGCTGCGAACCCGGCTCGTCCCCCGGCGGCTCCGGTCCGGCGGCCGGCGTCCGTCACCTGTGCCCGGGGCCCGCCGTACCGGGCGCGGGCGGCAGCTCGCCGGAGCCGCGGGGGACGAGCCGGGTCGGCAGCTCGATCCGGCGGGCCGGCCCCCGCCCGCCCGCGATCCGCTCGAACAGCAACTCCGCGGCGGTACGGCCCAGCCCCATCGGGTCCTGGGCCACCACAGTCACGCCGGGCACCAGCAGGTCGGCCAGCTCGAAGTCGTCGAAGGCGACCAGGGGCGGCCGGTGGCCGGCGCGCAGCACGGCCACGGTGATCCGGCTGTTGCCGGTGAACACGGCCGTGGGCGGGTCGCCGCCCGCGAGCATCGCCGACAGCGCCGCCCCGGCCCGCTCCGGCGGCCCCATCGCGACCAGCGACGGGTCGGCGCCGAGCCCCGCGTCGGCGAGCGCGCGGCGGTAGCCGGCGAGACGTTCGGCGGCGGTGAAGATGGCCGGGTCGTCGCCGAGGAACGCGACGCGGCGGTGGCCGCGCCGGAGCAGGTGGGCCACCCCGGCGTACGCGCCGGCGGAGTTGGCGCAGAGCACGGTGTCGGCGTCGAGGCCGCCCGGCCGGTCGGCGAAGACGGCGGCGACGCCCGCGTCGAGCTCGGGGCGGAGATAGCCGTGGTCGGGCCCGGCGGGCACGATGACCAGCCCGTCCACCCGGCGGGCGCAGAAGGCGAGGACGAGGTCGCGCTCGCGCCGGGGGTCCTCGCCGGAGGAGCCGCTGAACATCAGCGAGCCGTGCGCGAGCGCGACCTGCTCCACCGCGCGGCCCATCCCGGAGTAGAACGGGTCGCCCACGTCCTCGATCACCAGGCCGATGGTGGCGGTCCGTCCCCGGCGGAGCAGCCGGGCGCTCTCGTTGCGTCGGTAACCGAGCCGTTCGATGGCGGCCAGGACCCGCCGGGCGGTGGCCGGGGTGACGCCCGGCTCCTCGTTGACGACCCGGGAGACGGTCTTGAGCGCCACCCCGGCCGCCGTCGCGACGTCCTTCATGGTGGGCCGTCCGCGCGCACTGTCTGTCACGGCCCGATCATCACCCAGGAACTCCTCGCCGACAACGTTGTCATCGGGGCGACGGATCGTCGCCGCGTCACCCGAAAGGATAACGGCGCAGGTTAAAAGGGCGATAAAGGCCGTGCCACCGCCCGCCGTACGGATGGTCCGGCCGGTGACCGCTGCCCGCCCGGTGAATAAGTTTCAGGGCTTTCATTCCTATTTGTGGGCTTCTGTCTTTACATTCGCTTGTAACCCGCTGTGGATGATGGAAGGACCTGGTCGGCGACGGCGTGCTTCGCCGTACACCCCGGTCCGGTCATCGGGCGCCAGACCGCGCCGGAGCCGGGGCCCTGAGAACGGAGGCCACGCGTGAGCAGCGGAACCGTTCCGAAGCCCATAGCGAGCACGAGCAGTTTCCTGGACGATCGTCTGGGCGCGGGAAACTTCCTCCGGCGGAACCTACGGAAGATCTTTCCTGACCACTGGTCTTTCCTTCTGGGGGAGATCGCCCTCTACACGTTCGTCATCCTGCTGCTGACCGGTACGTTCCTGACGTTCTTCTTCAAACCCAGCATGCAGGAGATCACCTACGGTGGCTCCTACGTGCCGCTCAAGGGCGTCATGATGTCCGAGGCGTACTCCTCGACGCTGGACATCAGCTTCGACGTGCGCGGCGGCCTGCTGATGCGGCAGATCCACCACTGGGCCGCCCTGCTGTTCATCGGCGGCCTGATGATCCACATGCTCCGCGTGTTCTTCACCGGCGCCTACCGCAAGCCACGCGAGCTGAACTGGCTGATCGGCGTCGCCCTGCTGCTGATCACCCTCATCGAGGGCCTGACCGGCTACTCCCTGCCGGACGACCTGCTGTCCGGCGCCGGCCTGCGGATCACCGCGGGGATCGCCCAGATGATCCCGATCGTGGGCACCTGGATAACCTTCCTGATCTTCGGTGGGGAGTTCCCGGGCAGTGACATCATCGCCCGGTTCTACTCGCTGCACATCCTGCTCATCCCGGCCCTGCTGCTGGCGCTGATCACCGGCCACCTCATCCTGATGTGGGTGCAGAAGCACACCCAGATGCCGGGCAAGGGCCGCACGAACATGAACGTGGTGGGCTCGCCGCTCTGGCCGGCTTTCATGATCAAGTCGGGCGCGTACTTCATGTTCACCTTCGCCACCGTCGCGCTGCTGGGCGGCCTCGCGCAGATCAACCCGATCTGGCTGTTCGGCCCCTACAACCCGGCGAACATCTCGGCCGGCACCCAGCCCGACTTCTACATGGGGTTCCTGGACGGCGCGCTCCGGCTGATGCCCGGTTGGGAGATCGACTTCGCCGGCTACACGCTGACGCTGAGCGTGCTGATCCCGGCACTGGTCCCGATCCTGCTCCTCACGCTGGGCCTGGCCCTCTACCCGTTCATGGAGCAGTGGGTCACCGGCGACCGCAGCGAGCACAACGTCGCCGACCGGCCCCGCAACAACCCGCACCGCACCTCGATCGGCATGGCGGCGGTCACCTTCTACGGCATCCTGTGGCTGAGCGCCGCCAACGACGTGATCGCCGCGCACTTCCATCTCTCGATGAACGCGCTGATCTATGTCGCCCGCGTCCTGATCTTCCTGGGGCCGGTCCTGGCGTACGTCATCACCTACCGGGTCTGCCTGGGCCTGCAGCGCAGGGACGCCCAGGTCCTCGCCCACGGCGTGGAGGCCGGCGTCATCAGGCGGCTGCCCGACGGCGAGTACATCGAGGTGCACGCCCCGCCGACCCCGGACCTCGAGGACCGGATCCGCGGCAAGGTGCCGGTCCCGATGCTGCCCGGGCTCGGGAACGGTCACGGCGACGGGGACGGCGAAGTGCCGCCCGAGGAGCTGCGCGGCCGGCTCGGCAGGCTCCGCGCCAGGATGAGCCGGGCCTACGGCGGCGAGAAGGTGCCGCTGGAGGAGAGCCACGAGGAGTACCGCGAGCACGAGGAGGAGGAGCACGCGGTCATGGCCACCCGCCCCGCGGGCGGCCGGAAAGGCGGAACGGGCGGAAGCGGCGGAACCGGCGGTTCCCACTAGGCGAGGGCGGCCCCGCCGGGCTCCGGGCGGCCGTCCCGCCGGCCGGGGACGGCCCCCCCCCGGACCGGGGTGGCGCCCCGTCAGGCGAGGGCGGCCTCGCCGACCGGCGCGTCCGGTAGGTCCTCCGGCAGGTCCTCCGCCGGGTCCACGGGCCGCAGCTCGTCGGCGTAGCTGACCGAGACGCGGCGCATGACCCCGCCCTCGTCGATCGAGTACTGGCCGAGACGCCACAGCGGCGGGGAGTAGGCGTGGATCGACACGCTGCCCTCCGCCGCCCCGCTCAGCCGGTGGATGTGGTCGGGGCCGAATGAGAACGACTGCCCGGCGGTGACCAGCGTCTCCACGTGCTCCCCGCCGATCCTGGGGTTGGACTCCCGCAGCGCCCCGGCCACCACCCGGACGGCCCCGGAGGAGATGTCGTGGTCGTGCCAGCCGGTGTCGTCCCCGGGCCGCCAGCACAGCAGCCAGACGTCGACGTGCGAGTCGCGGTGCAGCGAGGCGTAGTGGCGGCCCCCCTCGGCGGGGAAGTCCACGTCGCCCTCCCACCGGGACGGGTCGGCGGCCAGCTCCTCGACCAGGGCGCGCAGCTCGCGCCGGTCGAGGGGGCGCGCGGGCAGGCTGTCGTAGCCCGCGCCGCCCGTGTCCGGCCCCTCGGGGAGCGCGTGCCGCTCCCGGGCCGGGGTGATCACCTGGTTCATCTTCCGGGCTCCTTCCGGTTCAGCAGGCGGTTGGGATTGACCACCGTGACGGCGTGCCGGGCGGCGTCGCCGAGCGCGGGGTCCGGGGCCTCGGCGTAGGGACGGTCGGAGCCGTTGACCACCACGTCGATGCCGAGCTCACGCACGATCGCGTCGATGGCGCGCGGGCCGTAGGAGGAGGTCTCAAGGAACACGTCGCGGTCCACCTCTCCCCGGCCGCCGCCGCCCCGGCGGGCCAGCCGCTCGGAGTGGAGCGGCGCCAGGCCCGCCAGCAGCGCGAAGCAGACGCGCAGGCCGGGGTGGCGGGGGCGGCCGAAGGCGGCGAAGGCGAACCAGGCGGCGTGCATCTGTTGCACGTACGGCACGACGGCCGGCCACCACCCGGGTACGGCGGGCGCCCCGGAGCCGGCCGGCGGGCGGGTGGGGGCCTCCGCGCCGGCCGCGAGCCCGGCGGGCGCTCCGGGCCCGGTAGCGGGTACGGCGGGTGCGGCCGGGCCCGGGTGCACGAAGAGCGGCAGGTCCCGCTCGGCGAGCACGTCGAGCAGCGGGGCGACCCGCGCCAGGCCGGCGGCGCACCCCACGGCCGTGGCGGGCAGCTGGAGCCCGGCCAGTCCCCGGTCGAGCGCGCCGGCGAGCGCACCGGGGTCGATGTCGCTCAGGCAGGTCGCGGCCCAGGCGCCGAAGGGCGCGGGCAGGGCCAGGGCGTCCTCGTGGTACGCGTCGATGATCGGCCAGGCGTCCCCGGGCGGCAGCGACTCCACGCCGAGCGGGCTGGACAGCGACACCAGCGCCAGGTCCAGGCCGGGGTCGGCGGCCAGGCGCGCGGCCGGGTCGTGGTCGGCGGGATTCACCTCGTAGGGGGGCTCGCCGTCCAGGTGGAGGGTCCAGCCGTCGAGGCGCGGCGCGGCCGTACGGCGCCGGAGCGCGTCGGTGAACGCGGGCGTCCAGAGGTGCTGGTGCACGTCGACGGCCATCAGGCCCTCCCTTCTGTTATTTCCTACCTAGAATACAGGTAATTGGCCGGGCCGCATCCTCGCCCCTGCGATGGCGTGTCGGGCCGCCGGATCGCCCGACTGGAGCGGCCCGGCCGGGCCGCTCCCGCCGACCCGCTGAGGTCGGCTGCTCCGGCACGGCCTCATCGGGCCCGGCCGGTCCCGGCGACGCGGTGAAACGCCGGAATACCGCGCGGGAGACGCCTGCCGCGGCGGACCGCGACATACCCTGGGCTGGTGCCCCAGCCACGGAAACGAGCGACGATACGTGAGGTGGCGAAGGCCACCGGACTGTCCCCGGCCTCGGTCTCGTACGCGCTGCGCGGGATGCAGGTGTCCGGAGAGACCATCGAGCGGGTACGGCGGGCCGCCGCCGAGCTCGGCTACGAGGCCGATCCCATCGCCCGCGCCCTGGCCAGCGGCCGGACCGGGATGATCGGCCTGCTCTGCGGATCCCTGGAGGACCTCTGGCAGCAGGCCCTGGCCGTCGGCATCGGCCGGGCACTGAAGGACAACGACCGCTACGCGCTGATCCTCGACGCCGTGGGAGACCCGGCGCGGGAGCGCACGCTGGCCCGGCAGCTCCGGGACCAGCGGGTGGACGCCCTGATCGTGCAGCCGGTCGACCCGGCCGCGCCGTTCTGGTCCGAGCTGTGCGAGAGCCTGCCGGTGGTGTCGATCGGCGACGCGCTGGCCGGAGCCCGTACGGCGGGGGAGGTCGTCTTCGACAACCGCGCGGGGGTCACCCTGGCGCTGGAGCACCTGCGCGACCGGGGACACCGGCGGCTGGCGGTCCTCACCCCCACCCGGGCCAGCACCCCCGACCGCCCCGCCGACGTGCACGTCCTGGCCGAGGCCGAACGGCTGGCGCTGGACATCGAGGTGATCACCGCGCCCCAGTCGCCGGCCGCCGCCACCGGCGTCGCCCGGGGCGCGCTCGCCGCCGGGCACCGGGCGTTCTTCTGCTTCTCCGACTCGATCGCCTACGGCGTCTACGCCGCCTCCGCCGCGGGCGGCCTGCGCATCCCGCTCGACGTCTCGGTGATGGGCTACGACGACCACCCGATGTCCGGGCTGCTCACCCCGCCGCTGACCACCGTCGACTGGGACATCGACCGCATCGTCCGGGCGGCCGTCGGCACGGTCGTGGACGCGGCGGACGGCGAGACCCGCCACCGGCGCATCGTCCAGTCCCCGCAGCTCCGCGAGCGGGGCTCGGTAGGCTGAGCCCCGCCCGGCGGCGCGGGTCGTTCAGTCGCCGAACACCAGGTCCAGCAGCCAGCTCACCAGGCCGATGATGATCGCGCCCCAGAACGCCGCCCAGAACCCGCTCACGTGGAAGGCCAGGTGGAACTGCTTGGCGATCCAGCTCGTGAGCAGCAGCAGACCGGCGTTCACCACCAGGGCGAACAGCCCGAGCGTGAGCACATAGAAGGCGCAGCCGACGGTCTTGATGATCGGCTTGAGGACCGTGTTGATGACGCCGAAGACCAGGGCGACCGCGAGCAGCGTGCCGACCTCCCCGGCGGTGGTGGACGCGGACACCGTGATGCCGTGCACAAGCTGGGTGGCCACCCACAGGGCGGCCGCCACGGCCACGATCTTGATGATGATTCTCACGCCTGGGCATCCTCGCAGGAAAGTCGGACGGACGGTAGGCCCGCCGCGCGGGCCTACCCGGACCCTAGCCACTCCGTGCCCGCGACGGCGGTCACGACCTCGTCACCACGACGAGGTCCCCCGCGGGGCCCCGGCGGCGCCCGGCCGCGACGGCGGTGCCGTACGGAGGCCGCGGCCTCCCGGGCGGAGCGTCCCCCGGAGGGGGCGGCGCCCCGCGGGCCGCGCCGTACGGGCGTCGCCGCAGGCCGGGGGCGGTGCGTTCGGTCACAGGGATGGGAGATCCGCCCGGATGTGGGGATGGTCCCGTGCACCGGACGCAGAACGCCTCCGGCGAAGGAGCACGAAGGCCGAGGGGGCTTCACCATGGCAGACCAGACGTCCGACGGCCCGCGGTTCGCGGGCGGCACGATGTTCCGTGAGATCCGGCTCGCCTCGCGGCCCTCGGGGTGGCCGACCGAGGACGACTTCGAGATGGCCGACGCCGGGCCGCCCGACGTCCGCGACGGCCAGATCCTCGTCCGCAACCTCTTCATGAGCGTCGACCCTTACATGCGGGGCCGGATGAACGAGGGCGAGTCCTACGTCCCGCCGTTCGAGCTCGGCAAGGCCCTGGAGGGCGGCGCGGTCGGCGAGGTCGTGGACTCACGGGCCACCGCCCTGGCGCCCGGCGACCTCGTCCTGCACGGGTACGGCTGGCGCGAGCACGCCGTCCTCGACGCCGGGCAGGGCCGCCGGATCGACCGGCTGCGGGGGATACCGCTGTCGGCCTACCTCGGCGTGCTCGGCATGCCGGGCCTCACCGCCTACGTCGGCCTCCTCGACGTCGCCTCCTTCAAGGAGGGCGACGCGGTGTTCGTCTCCGGCGCGGCGGGGGCCGTGGGCAGCCTGGTCGGGCAGATCGCCCGTCTCAAGGGCGCCTCCCGGGTGGTGGGCAGCGCGGGCTCGGACGAGAAGGTCGCCTACCTGATCGAGGAGCTCGGGTTCGACGACGCCTTCAACTACAAGAAGGGCCGGGTCCACGACCTGCTGGCGCGGGCGGCCCCCGACGGCATCGACGTCTACTTCGACAACGTCGGCGGCGACCACCTGGAGGCCGCCATCGGCGCGCTCCGGACGTACGGCAGGGTCGCGATGTGCGGGGCGATCTCCGCCTACAACGCCCCCGAGCCGCCGCCGGGACCGCGCAACCTCTTCCTCGCCGTGGGCAGGCGGCTCACCCTGCGCGGGTTCATCGTCGGCGACCACGCCGGCCGCATGGGCGACATGCTCGCCGAGATGGGGCCGTGGCTCGCCGAGGGCCGGATCACCTTCCAGGAGACGGTCGTCGACGGCCTGGAGAACGCGCCCCGCGCCTTCATCGACATGCTGGGCGGCGCCAACGTCGGCAAGATGATCGTCCGGTTGGCGGCCGACCACGCATGATCAGCGTGATCGGGGGGCAGAAGGCGCGGTGAGGAGGTGGGACGGTTGGAAACGGACGAGTTGGAGGCGCTGCCGGCCCAGGAACTGCACGACCGCGCAGTCCGCTACGCGGTTCACCACGGGGACCTCGCGTTCCTGTGGGAGCTGCTCAAGATGATCCCCGCGGCGGAGGCGTCCACGGGCAACGAGGAGGAGACGGCCAACGAGCTCAGCCGGGTCTCGGCCCTGCTCAGCGACGCGGTGGCCGCCGGCGAGGGCGAGCTGGGGGAGGCGCTGCGCCCGTTCTACATCGAGTACCTGGCCAGGCACCCTGAGGCATAGGTTCCGTTCTGCGGGTCCCCGCGGCAGGCGGGACGGTCCGCGGAACAGGGTCCGGGCCCGGAGTTCGGGCCCCGGGTCCCGGTCCGGGGCCCGGGGCCCGGCCCGGTTCGATAGGGTGAGCGGCGTAGCCGGGGAGGTGCGCCATGGCGCAGGTGAGGGTGGAGCGGACCGACGACGGGTTCGTGGCCCGCAACGATCGCGGGGCGGAGGTCGCCATGGGCGGCGCCGACGAGCAGGGGGTCTTCACCCCGGTCGAGCTGCTGCTCGCGGCCCTCGGCGGCTGCAACATCGTCACCGTGGAGCCGCTCACCGCCCAGCGTGGACACCGCCTGGTCCGGCTGGCCATGACCGTCCAGGCGGAGAAGGTCGAGCCGACGCTGCTCGGACCGATCACCATCACCTACGACGTGGAGCTGCCCGAGGGCGACGAGAAGGCCGACGAGGTCTTCCGCGCGGTGGCCCGGCGCGTCGAGGACAAATACTGCACGGTGAGCCGGGCACTGCGGGAGAAGAGCGAGGTCGTCCTCGAACTGCCCGCCTGACGGGCGCTCCTCGCGCCGTCTCCGCACCCGGGATCCCCGGGTCCGCGGGGGCTTTCCGGCGGGTGACCGGGTCCTCCGCGGGGGGTGGGCGGACCCGTTCGGCTATACCGGGTCAAGTGTGGATGTAGGTCCAAAAACAACTCGCGTATGACGTGCTTCTTACGTTCGGTTCTGTACTGTTGTAGCAGGTCAAGGGGTTCTGCGAAGCCCGGGGGGAGCGTTGCAGAGACTTTTCACCGGATAAGGACGCGAGGGGGATCGCGTCCCCGAGCGGAGCCGCCCGAGTCTTGGGGGAGACGAAGGAAGGGCCCGCGAGGAGGCTGGGTTCGGGTAGTTGGGGGACTGCCCGCCCGGCCGACAGGAGGCCGGACGGTTGGGGGGCTGTCCGGCCTCCGCCCTGCCGGGGCCCGACGGTCGGACGACCGCCGGGCCCCGGCTTCTTCACGAGACCGTTCGTCAGGGGCCGGGCGGCCGGGGAGCCGTCCGGCCTCGTCCATCGAAGGCCCGGCTCCGTGCGACGAGTCCCGGCTTCTTTCGCGGGGTAATCCGTACGGCGGGCCGTACCGCCCGCCCCTGCCCGGTTGATGTGCGTTGGCCCCGTGGCTGCTGCTACAGTTACGTCCGTCGCAAGCGCCGCTAGCTCAGTTGGTTAGAGCAGCTGACTCTTAATCAGCGGGTCCGGGGTTCGAGTCCCTGGCGGCGCACCGACGAGAAAGCCCAGGCCGGATCACCCGGCCTGGGCTTTCGTCATGACGGGCGCCCCGGCGGCCTGCGTGCCGGCCACGGCCGCCGCCTGTCCTCGTCGCCGCCCCGTCGCCGCGGTGAAGGCATTCGGCTGACTCCCCATGAGTTCGGTGTCGGCTCCTGGAGATCCCGGCCCGTGTGCCCGGCCCGTGTGGAGAAGCGATCACGCGTAGAGGTCGTCGATGGTCACCAGGCGGACGTCACTCGCAGCTTCGGTGCTGAACCCCGCCCCGGAGTAGCACGTCAGAACGGTGTCCCGGGTGTCGAACCCTTTGGCGGTGAGCAGGTCGCGCGCGCGCCGGAGCCGTGCCACGTGCTCGGTCCCCATGACCCGGTCCCACTTGACCTCGCCCAGGGAGAGGATCCGGCGCGGACGTCCGTGATCGGCGCGCGCCAGCACGGCGACGTCGATCTGGATCTGCGTGCGGTTGGCCGGATCGGGGACCACGCCGCTTCCCACCTCACCGGCCTCGGCGTCGTCGCCCAGGGCGTACTCCCGGCAGAGTACCTCGATGTGGGGTCCGACCACCTGTGACAGGAAACGTGCCCGGCTGCCCCGCCAGACCGTCGCCGCGTCCCCGCGTTCCAGACGTGTCCATTCCCTGGCCATGATCGCCTGATAGAAGGTGACGAGCGGCTCGGCCACCCGGTAGTAGCTGCGGTTCGGCCTGAAGAGGTCGCGCTCCTTGACCAGGAGATGGCTGTCTTCCAGCACGCGGAGAGGATGGGCGATCTCATTGGACTTGCGGCCTACGTAGCCGGCGATCCCTCCCGACGTCGTGTTCCCGTCGGCGACGGCGGCCAGGACGGAGTGGTAGAGCGATGGGTCGCGGATCTCCGTCTCTTCCGCCAGCAGGTAGCGGGCCTCCCTGAACAGCGACCCTTCAGCGTTCAGAACGGTCCTGATCACCCAGTCGTCAAAGTCGTCGAGATCGGATGGGACGTCGCCGCGGACGAACTCCCGCCGGTAGGCCGGGGTTCCGCCGACCACCGCGTGGACCAGCACCGCCAGCCGGGCATCGCCGATTCCCCAGAACGCGGCGGCCTGGCGATAGTCGAAGGGCCTGACGACCATCTCCAGCCCCGCGCGTCCGCGGAGCGGAGCCGTACCCGACAACAACCCGCCCATCACCGACATGGCCGAGCCGCAGAGCAGCACTCGGGCGCTGCTGGAAGCCCCGGAACCACCGGGGCCCAGTTCCCGCTGGATGATCGAGGGCAACTCGGGAGACGCCTTGATCAGGTAAGGGAATTCGTCGAACACAACAGGAATCGCCCGATCGCGGACGGCGCCGAAGAGGTAGGGGACGGCGTCGATCCAGTCGCGGAAGGCCGGGACCGGCGCACCGGTGAACCTGATCAGCTCATCCGCGAACAGACGGAGGGCCACCGCCTCGGTCACTTCCAACGCGGGGAAGTAGATGCCGCCCATGCCGGCGGCCAGAGCCTGCAGAAGGTAACTCTTCCCTTGTCGGCGGCGGCCGCTCACCACGCCGAGTCGAGCTCCCGCACCCTCTTCAGCGGCGAACGAGACAAGGCTCGCCCACTCCCGCTCGCGGTTGAAGACGTGCTCGGGTTTACGCATAGTCCGAAGTATAGTTGACCGAATCGTAGTTGACTCAACTGTAGTTTACTAATATTGACCATCGCCTGTCCGCCCATACGAGCGGGGTGGCGTCGCGGCGGACGTCCGCCGGGCGGGAGCAGCGGGGAATGTGTGGGGAGGTGGTGGGAACGTCTGGCGCGGCGATGGTAATTGTTAGTAAGGTTTACTTTTAATAACGTGCTATCCGTCGGCCGTTGGACATGTCCGCCTCCATTCCCCCGAAGGAGGAGTCCACGTGCTCCTGCGACACAAGGCGGCCGCCGGCGCCGCCGCGCTCACCGTCACGTCCCTGGTCGTCCTGCTGCCCTCCACCCCGGCGGCCGCCCACGGCTCCATGTCGAACCCGCCCAGCCGCGCCTACGTCTGCCACCTGGAGGGCCCGGAGACGCCGAAGTCGGACGCCTGCAAGGCTGCCATCGCCGCCGGCGGCACCCAGGCGTTCTACGACTGGCACGAGGTCTCGCGGCTGGAGGCCGGGGGCAACCACCGCGCGATCATCCCGGACGGCAAGCTGTGCAGCGCCGGACGCGACAAGTACCGGGGCCTGGACCTGACCCGGGCCGACTGGCCCGCCACTCGCGTCTCCCCGGGCCCGCTGACGATCACCTACCACGCGACCGCGCCGCACTCGAACAGCAACTTCGAGTTCTACATCACCAAGCAGAGCTGGAACCCGACGCAGCCGCTGCGCTGGTCGGACCTGGAGCCCATCAAGACCTTCACCAACCAGAACCCGACCACGTTCACCAACTGGACCATCAACCTCCCGCAGCGGACCGGCCGCCAGCTCATCTACTCGATCTGGCAGCGGGTGGTCGGCAGCACCGAGGCGTTCTACACCTGCTCCGACGTGGACTTCGGCGGGGGGACCACGCCCACCCCGACGCCCACGCCGACCGTGACCCCCACCGTGATCCCCACGACGACTCCCACGGCGACGCCCACCGCCACCCCGACGGCGACCACCACGCCGCAGCCCGGTGACGCGTGGAAGGCGAACACCGCCTACGCGGTGGGCGCGCGCGTCACCTACGACGGTCTGGCCTACCGGTGCCTGCAGGCGCACACCTCCCTGCCGGGCTGGGAGCCGCCGAACGCCTCCTCGCTCTGGACCCGCGCCTGATCCGCCGACGGGCCGGGACGCCACGCCGTCCCGGCCCGCCGCGGCGTTCGCCGAGGAGGTCTTCCGTGAAGCGCATCGCCTGGGCCGTGCCGGGCCTCGTCCTGTGCGCCGCCCTGGTCACCGGGTGCGGCACCGACGCCCACGAGTTCTACGGCGCCGGCCCGGGGCACGGGGCGCACGGCGGGGGGAGCGCCGCCGCGTCCGCTCCGGCGGCCATCCCGGCGACCACCCCGCCCGGGGACGTCAACGCCGTCGACGTGATGTTCCTGCAGATGATGGGCCCGCACAACGGCCAGGGCGTACGGCTGGCACGGCTCGCCCGCGACCGGCCGGCCCGCCCGGAGGTCAGGACCCTGGCGGCGGCCATCGCCACCACCCAGGAGGCGGAGACCGCGACGATGGCCGGGTGGCTGAGGGCATGGGGGCGGCCCCTGACCGCTGACCCCGGCGAGCACGCCGCCCACGGCGGCATGCCGGGCCTGACCGAGGCGGAGATCGGCTCCGTCGCGGACGCGCCGCCCGCCGAGTTCGAGCGCAGGTTCCTCAACATGGTGATCGCCCAGCAGGACGACGCGATCCAGTTGGCCAGGCTGGAGGCGATGAACGGGGTGAACCCCGAGGTACGGGCGCTGGCGGGGCGGATCGAGGCGTCCCGTACGGCGCAGATCCAGCGGATGCTGGCCCTGCTCGGCCGGTGACCGCCCGGCGGCGCGTCCGAGGGTGCGCCCGGCGGCCGGTCCGGCCCGGCGGGTCAGCGGCCTTCGAGCGAGGCGAGCACCCGGGCGGCGACCTCGTCGGCGGTCAGCGCCGAGACGTCGAACGTCAGGTCCGCGACCTCGGCGAACAACGGCCCCCGTACCGCGCGCTGTTCGGTGAGCATGGCCGCGAGGTCCGGCTCGAAGTGCGGGCGGTGCCCGCTCGACAGCATCCGTACGGCGAGCACGGCGGGCGGGGCGTCCAGCCAGACCACCAGCGCCGAGGACAGCGCCCGGCGGCAGGCGGGGTTCTCCACCACGCTGGCGGCGGCGGCCGTCACCGCCGGGGGCCGCTCGGCGAGGGCCTCGCGCAGGTGCCGGGCCTCCCGTTCGTGGAGCACATCCGCGCCCTCCCGGGCGGCGGTCTCGGCCGCCGTCGCGCCGCCGTACCGGGCGGCCAGGTCGGGATCGCTGTCCCGCAGCGGCCGGCCGAGCTCGCGGGCCAGGATCCGGGCGACGGACGACTTGCCCGCGCCCATCAGGCCCGTGACGACGATCGGGGGGTCATATTTCACGTGTCCTCCCGCGGGGGACGTTTGAGATCCGTGGGTGGGATAGGGGATGGGGCGTTGGCTCGAAGGAGGTAATCCCATGACCATCGCAGGCGGCATCATCCTCATAATGCTCGGTGCGATTCTCACCTGGGCGGTCGAGTTCGACATCGCCGGGTTCGACATCAACGTCGTCGGTGTGATCCTGATGCTCGGCGGCCTCGTGTGGCTGCTGTTCGCGCTCTACCGGCTCCGCGTCGCACGCCGGGTCGTGCAGCCTCCCACCACCACGGTGATCGAGGACCCGGTGACCCAGCGTCGCGTCTACGAGGAGCGCCACTACGACGACCCGCCGGTGGTGTGATCCGAGGCGGTTCCCGGGCGCGGACGTCGCCCCTCCCTGCCGTCCGTTCTTCTGGTATGCACCGTTAACGGCGGTTTGTACCGGGTAGGCGCGGCCCCCACCGAACGCGAACGGAGGACGCGAAGTTGAGCAAGATCGTATCCAAGGGTACCGGCGCCGTGACCGGCCTCGTCGGCGGCGCCGTCGCCGGAGCCATCTTCAAGCAGGTCTGGAAACTCGCCTCGGGCAAGGACGAGACCCCGGACCCGACCTCCGACCAGTACGGCTGGAAGGAGATCCTGGTCGCGGCGGCCATCCAGGGTGCGATCTTCGGAGTGGTCAAGGCCGTGATCGACCGGACCGCCACGGGGAAGATCCATCGAGCCACCGGCCGCTGACCCTCGCGGAGCGCCCCGGCCGCACCGGACCACCGGTGCGGCCGGGGCGCCTCCACGTTTCCGCGGTCGTCGGGAGGCCCCCGTTCTCCGCGGTCCTCAACGGGAGGCCCCCGTTTTCCATGGTCCTCAACGGGGGCCTCCCGCATTCCCGCCGCCGTCAGGCGGCTCCCGTGCCCCGGAAGGCGCCCGCCGCCGTCCGGGGCCCCTGTGAGGCGAGCACTTCGGCGTAGACCGCGGCGGTACGGTCCGCCACCTCGTCCCAGCCGTAGCCGGACCTCGCCCGCGCGGCCGCGGCGGCGCCGTACGCGCGGAGCCGGGCCGGGTCGGCGAGCAGCTCGCGCAGGGCCTGGCCGAGCGCGGCCGAATCACGCGGCGGGACCAGCAGGCCGGTGACGCCGGGGACGACCGTGTCGAGATGCCCGCCCACCGCCGAGGCGACCACCGGAGTCCCGCAGGCCATGGCCTCCAGCGGCACGATCCCGAAGGGCTCGTACCAGGGGACGCTGACCACCGCGTCCGCCGCGCGCATCAGCGCGGGGACGTCCTCGCGGGCCACCCGGCCGATGAACCGGACGCGGTCCGCCACGCCGTACATGCGGGCGATCCGCACCAGGCGGGCCGGCTCCGGTTCGCCGGGGGAGCCGCCCGCGACGACGAGGGTGGCGTCCGGGACATGACGCAGCGCCCGGATCGTGGTCTCCACCCCCTTGCGCGGCACTGCCCGGCCGATGGCCAGCAGGACCGGCCCGGAGTCCCGGGGGCCGAGGTCCGCCGCGGGGCCGTCCGGGGTGAACGCCGCCAGGTCCACGCCGCAGGGGATCACCCGTACCGCCCGCTCGGGCGTCCGCATCCGGACCAGCTCGGCGACCTCGTCGGCGCAGGTGGCGATCACCGCGTCCGCCTGCCGGGCGACGAGCGCCTCGGCGCCCACCCGTTCGCGCGGGCTGGTGTCGGCCCTCCCCTGGTGGCGCCGCTTGACCGCGCCGAGGGCGTGGAAGGTGTGCACGATCGGCACCGCGGTGTCCCGGGCGGCGGCCAGCGAGGCCAGCCCGCTCATCCAGAAGTGACTGTGCGCGACGTCCGGAGGAGCCGCGTCCCAGCGCCGGGCCAGCCACCGGCCGAAGTCGGGCATCCAGGCCAGCAGGTCGTCCTTGGGCAGGGTCACGGCCGGGCCGGCCGGCACGTGGACCACGGTGACGCCGGGGGCGAAGGCCACCTCGGCGGACTGAAAGGGACATTCCCGGCGGGTGTAGACGGTGACGTCGTGCCCCCGCTCGGCGAGTGCCCGGGAGAGGGCGGCGACGTGGACGTTCTGACCTCCGGCGTCGGCGCCGCCGACGGTCGCCAGAGGACTGGCGTGTTCGGACACCATTGCGATCTTCATGGGCACGGCTCCGTGGCGGAAAATGCGACAGGAACGTGCCTGCGTCCTAGGCATCCAATCGGAGGTAATTCCCCGGCCATGGGCTCTTTAAACGCGTTTGACCTCGGCTTTCTCGGGAAAGCGAGCGTTTTGGACGAAAGGAGTTCAGGCGATGGAGGCTCCGCAGTACGTCGCCGCGCGCGTGCAGAGCGCGCTGGCGGAGGACGAGAGGACCAACGAACTGGGCATCCGCGTGGCCGTCCGGGGTGACCAGCTCTTCCTGCACGGTCAGGTCTCCTGTGACGAGCGACGCGCGCTGATCGCCGACGTGGCCGGCGAGGCGGCTCCCGGGCTGACGGTTCGCAACGAGATCGCCGTCATGGACGTCAGGGAACCCGGGGAGAGGGAGAAACTGTGAGAGAGCTGCGGATTGCGGCTGTCGGGGACGTGCACCTGGACGAGAGCATGCGGGGCCGTTACCGCGAGCGGTTGGAGGACCTCTCCGACCACGCCGACGTGCTGCTCCTGGCCGGTGACCTCACCCGGCACGGCACGATCGAGGAGGCGCGGGTGGTGGCCGACGAGTTCCGCGACCTGCCGGTCCCGGTGATCGCCGTGCTCGGCAACCACGACTACCACTCCGACGTTCCCGGGGAGATCGCGGCCCTGCTGAAGAGCGTCGGGATCGCCGTGCTGCACGACGACTCGACCGTGCTCGACATCGACGGGGTACGGCTCGGTGTAGTCGGCGGCAAGGGGTTCGGCGGGGGGTACGCGGGCAAGTGCGCCAGCGACTTCGGCGAGCCCGAGATCAAGGCGTTCGTCGGGCACACCAAGCGGATCGCGGAGCGCTGGCGGGTGGCGCTGAAGGAGCTCCAGGCCGACCGCAAGGTGGTGCTGTCGCACTACTCCCCGGTCAAGGACACCCTTGAGGGCGAGCCCCTGGAGATCTACCCCTTCCTCGGCAGCTACCTGCTGGCCGAGGCGGTGGACGGCGAGGGCGCCGACCTGATCATCCACGGGCACGCGCACGCGGGCACGGAGAAGGGGGAGACGCCCGGCGGCGTCCGGGTGCGCAACGTGGCGCTGCCGGTGCTGAAACGCGCCTACGGGCTGTACTGCCTCTGAGGCCGTGGGCTGCCCGGCCGCCCCCAGGCCGTGGGCCGCCCCGCCTCCGGGGGGAGAACCGCCGGGAGAGAAACCGGGAAGAAGTCGTCGGGGAGAGAAGAAACCGCCGGGGAAAGAAGAGGCGGGCCGGGTATGGACCCGGCCCGCCGATGCTTTTGTTTGGAATTCGGGGCGACTTCGTGTTCGGTTGTCCAGTGCGCGGGCTCATGCGCCCGCGTCAGACATTGAAGATGCTCACGCCTCCGGGGCCGACCAGGAAACCGAGGACGATGAGGACGATCCCCCAGAGGAGATCGCGGCGGGCCAGGATGACGTAGATCCCGGCGATGACGAGAACGACTGCGATGATCCAGAGCAAGGTAGCCATGACAATGCACTGCCCTCACGTTTCACTGCTTAACATCCTTGCTCCGGTAGAGATCGACGATGGGCTGGAGGATCCACAGCCAGACGCTGGACAGGGCGATCACGCCGCCGAACAGCGCGGCCGGCCAGGCGTTGATGACGGTCTCCGCGACCAGCGCCACCGAGGTGGTCATCGCGATCGCGAGCCCGATGGCCCCGGCGATGCCAAGTTCGTTGGCCCGGTGCAGCATCCTCTCCTTCAGTCCGCTCCGGAACAGCAGGCGGTGCTGGGCTGCGGGGGTGATGAAGCAGACGGAGGCGAGGGCGGCGCTCAGCAACGCGATGAAGAACAGCCAGCGGCCCAATGCGTCAACCTTATGAAAACCGCTGGCGAACGGCAGGGTCAGCAGAAACGCGAACAGAACCTGGACGCCCGTGACGGCGACCCGCAGCCCCTGCAGCAGTTCCCCGAGTTCCCGGTCCACCCGTTCCTTGTGGCTCTCGTTCGGCTGGGGATCCTCCGCGATCGGCTCTTGTTGGGCAAATTCTGGCTGAATCATGCCATTCCAATGCCCTGGTAAAAGATTGCCATGCCTACCTGCGGAGACACGGGGTAAGCGAGTCCCATGGGAAGTCACAGCCATGAGGTAACGGATTCGATCCTGGAGACATTGAAGCGGGCGAGCACGGCGCTGAAGGACGCGAAGGTGAGATTCGCGCTCGCCGGAGGGTGCGCCGCCTACGCCCGCGGGGCCGCGCCCTCACTGCACGACGTTGACTTCGTCCTGCCCCAGGAGGACGTGCCGACGGCCCTGGAAGCGCTGCGCGAGCTGGGCTTCGAGACGGCCAAGCCCCCGGAGGACTGGCTGGTCAAGGCCTACGACGAGGGCAGACTGGTAGATCTGATCTTCAACATCTGCGGTAACCCGGTCACCCCGGAGCTGCTTGAGCGGTCCGAGCAGATGAAGGCCTCGGCCGTCATCGTGCCGGTCCTGGAGGCGACCGACCTGGTGATCTCCTGGCTCCTGCCGCTGTCGGAGCACAGTTGCGACTACGGCTCGCTCCTGCCGCAGGTCAGGGCTTTGCGTGAGCAGGTCGACTGGAACCGGGTGGCGTCGGTCGCCCAGGCCTCGCCGTACGCCTCCACCTTCCTGACCCTGCTGGAGCGGCTGGAGGTGGTCCCCGGCCCCGTCGACGCCACGGGTGACTCCTCGTGGCCCTGAACTCCCCGTGGCGGGCCGGCCGGTCCGCCACGCGAAGGGGCCCCGCCATCGGGCGGGGCCCCTTTCGGTTGTTTCGCCGCGGCCGGGTCAGAAGGTGCCGGGCCCGTCGTAGGGGAAGCGGCCGTAGTAGTCGCCCACCGTCTGGCGGTAGGCCGGCTCCTTGAAGGCCGCCTCGTCGAACTCCGGAGCGTTCTTGATCTCTTCCTTGGTACGGGCCAGATGGACCCTGCGCTCCTGCGGGTCGATCCGGGTCACCGTGCTGGCCGGCAGCATGACCTTCTTGCCGAAGATCCACGGGCCGGTGTCGACGACGATGTAGCTCTCGCCGACGTCGTAGGTCGCCTCGTCCACGGAGCCGATCTTCCCGTCGGTCGCCTCGACGTGGTAGCCCGCGAGATCCAGGGACTTGTCGTCACCGTAGACGTCGGATCGGTAGTTCCAGAGATCAGGCTGCATGATGTCTGTCTCCCTTGGTCGGTTCTCCGGACTCCACCCTGCTACCCGGGGAATGAGACCTAAACGAGACCTGACGGCGCCTGGGAGAACCGGGGGGACGGCTTGCCTCACCCGAGAGAAAAGATCATCGGCCTCGACCAGGGGATGGGCGTACGGCGGTGCGGGCCTGCCGATCGGCGCCCGGCGGCGAAATGTCACCTGGGAGTGAGGCGAAGCTTACCGGCAGGGCCGGACCGCGCGGCGATCCCGAACCGGTGGTGGCGGACGGGGCGGGTCATTTCGGGTACGGACCACTGTCGCGAGTCCGGTAGTCTTGTCGAAGTCGGGCGCCGCTAGCTCAGTTGGTTAGAGCAGCTGACTCTTAATCAGCGGGTCCGGGGTTCGAGTCCCTGGCGGCGCACGGAAAGAAGGCCCGGGTCGGCGATGCCGACCCGGGCCTTCTTCGTTCCCGGCCGCCGGAGGCGGAAAATCAGCGGAAGTCGCCGGCGTGGTCGACCGCCCACTGCCGGAACGGCGTCGCCGGAACCCCGGTGACCTTCTCGAACGTGGCGGTGGTCGTCTCCGGCGACGTCACCATCGCGCCGTGGGCGGCGACGATGCCCTCGGCCATGGCGGCCGACATGCCGCCCGCGACGAGCTCCCTGAGCGTGTTCTCCGGGGAGACCTCCTCCCAGCGCACCGGGCGGCCGATCGCCTCGCCGATGGCGGCCACCTGCTCGGCCTGGGTCAGGGTCTCCGGCCCGGTCAGCTCGTAGACCGCCCCGGCGTGGCCGTCCTCGGTCAGCGCGAGCACCCCGACGGTCGCGATGTCCTGTTCGTGGATCAGCGCCCGGCCCGCCGCCCCGTGGGACCTGCGGACCACGCCCGTGGCGCGGATCTCCGGCGCCCACAGCAGGGTGTTCACCGCGAACCCGCCGGGACGCAGGAACGTCCACTCCACGCCGGTCCCCCTGATCAGGCGCTCCAGGTAGGCGTGGGAGCCCAGGATCGAGCCCGGCGCCCGCTCCAGGTCGTCGGACACGCCGCGCGCGGAGACGTAGACCACGCGGCGCGCCCGCCCGGCGATCCTCTCGACGGCCGCCGCGGCGGCGTGGTCGGCCACCAGCGTGGGCCAGAGCAGGAACACCGCTTCCACCCCGTCCAGTGCGGCGTCCAGGGAGGCGGGGTCGGCCAGGTCGCCCCGCACCGCCTCGACGCCGTCCGGCAGGGCCGCCGCGGCGGGGTCGCGGGTCAGCGCGCGCACGGCGACGCCCCTGTCCAGCAGCTGGGAGACGACGTGCCCGCCGACGTTGCCGGTCGCCCCGGTGACCAGAATCATGAGAGTGATCTCTTTCCTCGGTGGAAGTGCTGAGATCAGCCTGCAACCTCAACCAAAGTCGAGGTCAAATCGGTCGAGGCCGGGGCCGGGGGGGGCGGGGGCCGGGGCGGAGATCAGGGTGCGGCCGGGCGGTGGTCCGTACGGCCGGCCGCGCGGGCCGGTGGCCGTACGGTCAGCGGGTGGCGGACAGCGGGAGCGGCAGGGCGGGTCCCGTGTCGGCGGCGAAGAGCTGCCGGTCGAGGTGGTCGGCGGCGTAGTCGATCGCGCCGAGGACGACGCACTCGTCGCCCAGCGTGGAGGCCCGCAGCTCCGGCATGTGCAGGCAGACCGCCTCCAGCCTGCTGCGCAGCGGGGGCAGCAGAACGTCGGCGGAGCGGGAGAAACCGCCGCCCAGCACCACGAGCTCCGGGTCGAGGGTGAGCACGGTCGCGGCGGCGCCGACGGCCAGCTCGTCGACGTAGCGCTCGACGGCCGCCACGGCGGCCGGGTCGCCGGTGCGCGCCGCCGCCAGGACGTAGCCCGCGGCGTCCTCCGGCGGCGTGCCCTCCGGCACGATCGCGCAGTCGTGCAGGTGCGTTATCGCGCTCTTCCAGCGGGTCTCCGGCAGCATGCCGATCTCGCCCGCCGCGGCCCCGAACCCGCGGTGCAGCCTGCCGTCGATGATCAGACCGGTGCCCATCCTGCGCCCGATGTGCAGGAACACGACCTCCCGGGAGCCGCGGGCCACCCCGCGGCGGGTCTCCGCCAGCGCGGCGAGCCGGCTGTCGTTCTCGACCAGCACGTCGCAGGGGAACTCCCCGCCCAGCAGGCCGGCCAGGTCGAGGCCGCTCCAGTTGGGGATCGCCGCGGAGAAGATGACCCGGCCGTCGCGGTCGACGAGTCCGGTGGTGCCGATCACGACCGTCCACAGGTTCCCCGTGGTCAGTCCGCTCATGGCCAGACAGCCCGCGACCGCCCGTTCCACCGCGGCCAGGCGGTCGGCGACGGGGGTGTCGGGCCGGACCGCCTGCCGGGTCTCGGCCACGATGTTGCCGTCGAGGTCGGCGACCGCGGCGCGCACGTTGTGCGCCCCGATGTCGACCCCGGCCAGGTGACCGCTGCCGGAACGGAACCGGTAGCGACGGGCGGGCCTGCCCACCGACCCCGGCGCCGGGGGGACCTCCTCGACCCAGCCCAGGCCCATCAGCTCGTCCACGACCTCCTTGGTGGACGGCCTCGACAGGCCGGTGCGGGAGGCGATGGCCGACAGGGGGAGCGGCTCGGCCCCGCGCAGCGCCCTGATCGCCGACAGCGCGTTGAGCTGCCGGAGCCGGGAGAGGTCTCCGCCGCTCGGCGGGGGATTCGACATCGCCATCCCTAATGTAGGTCTCCTGTTTAACGCCAAAGTATGCCAGCGATCCCCGCCCTGGACGGTGGGAACCGGTCCGGACTTTTCCTGGAAAACGGCCATTGCCCGCTGATGGCCGCGGTGCTAATAATGATGGACTCCTTCGTAACTGAGCGAGAGCGAGGAAGCTCGATGCCGCGTACCGGCTTCACAGACGTGGGCGAGACCACGTGCGACCCCCGGCGGGCACGGGTCTTCGAACACGGCTGGCAATCCTGGAGCCCCACCGGCGCCTACCCCCTCGACGGCACGCCTCCCCGGCCGGCCGGCGACAACATCCACCTCATCTGCTACCGCCCGGAGACCCCCGTCCCGGCCGGGACGTTCCAGGGCGAGGGACTGCTCGCCGTCGATCCCGGAGACGGCGGCCCGGTCGCCGTCTGGTCGGCTCCGGACCCGCTGACCGTCCCCTCCATCCGGGCCCGCGCCGAGGGCGGACGGCTGGTGGTCTCCGCGGACGGCCCGGTACGGCACTGGCTGGCCGAGGGTGGCCTGGACGCCGCGCTGCGCGGCTGGGCCGACACCATGGCCGAGGGGCACGCGCCCGCCGCCTTCCCGGCGGTGCCGCCGATGTGGTGCAGCTGGTACGGCTACTTCGACCGGGTCACCGAGAAGGACATCGTCGACAACCTCGACCTGGCCACCCGGCACGGCATCGACGCCGACATGTTCCTCATCGACGACGGCTACGAGGCGGGCATCGGCGACTGGCTGGAGATCCGGCCGGGGTTCGGCTCGCTGGAACGGGCGGTGGACGCCGTCGTCGGGACGGGCCGCCGGGCCGGCATCTGGGTCGCGCCGTACCTCGTGGGCCACGGCAGCCGCCTCTTCCGGGAGCACCCCGACTGGCTGGTCGGCGGCCAGGACGGGCCGGTGAGCGCCGGGCGCATGTGGGACCAGGAACTGGCCGTGCTGGACGTCACCCACCCCGACGCCGCCGCCCACCTGGTCGGCGTCTTCGAGGGCCTGGCCCGCCTGGGCGTGACCCACTTCAAGCTCGACTACTGCTACGCCGGGGCGCTGGCCGGCGCGCGGCACGAGGACGTGGACCCGATCACCGCCTACCGGCGCGGCCTGGAGCTGGTCCGCGCCGGAGCCGGCCCGGACGCCACGCTGCACGGCTGCGGCGCCCCGTTGCTGCCCAGCATCGGCCTGGTGGACATCATGCGGGTCAGCCCCGACATGGCGCCCAACCTGATGCCCCGCTCGGGCGACATCAGCCAGCCGTCCCAGCTCGGCGCCCGGCTCACCGGCGCGGCCCGCGAGTTCCTGCACGCCCGCTGGTGGGTCAACGACCCCGACTGCGTCATCCTGCGGCCGGAGGTGGAGGCGCGCGAGGAGTGGGCCGCCCACATCGCCGCGACCGGGGGCCTGCGCGGGTCGAGCGACCCCATCGCCGCGCTGGACGAGTGGGGGCTGCGGACCACCAGGGAGCTGATGGTCCCCACCGCGACGGAGCCGTCGTGACCGCCCCCCGTTCCGGCTCCGGCCTCGGCGCGCCCCCCGGTTCCGGGACCGCCCCGGACGCCGAGGAGCCCGCCGCCCCCGCCGGACCGGTGGGCACGGCGGTCTCCCGCCCCGCGCGGCGGCCCCGGCGCGGGCTCCGCGGGCTCGGCGACCTGCACGCCTATCTCTTCATCGCGCCGAGCCTGTTCGGCGTGCTGGCCTTCCTGCTGCTGCCGGTCCTGATCGTCCTGGTCCTGAGCTTCTTCGACTGGGAGCTGCTGTCCGATCCCACGTTCGTCGGCCTGGACAACTACCGGCGGATGGCCGGGGACGGCGGCGTGTGGCGCTCGATGCTGGTGACCGTGGGCTACGTGCTGCTGTGCATCCCGCTGCAGACCGTGCTCGCCATGGTCCTCGCCCTGCTGCTGAACCGGCGCCTGGCGGGCGTGCGGTTCTACCGCGCGCTGTACGTGGTGCCGTGGATGGCCACCCCGATCGTGCTGGGCCTGACCTGGAAGTGGATCTTCGACCCGCGCGACGGCGTGGTCAACAACATCCTCGACCTGTTCGGCGTCACCGGGCCCGCCTGGCTGTCGGACCCCACCTGGGCGCTGCCCGCGATCGCCCTGGTCAACATCTGGCAGTACGCCGGCTACAACATGCTGTTCTTCCTCGCCGGCCTGCAGGGCATCCCGCGCGAGCTCTACGACGCCGCCGCCGTGGACGGCGCCGCGCCCGTCCAGCGGTTCTTCCGGGTCACCCTGCCGCTGCTGAACCCCACGATGTTCTTCGTCCTGGTGACGAACCTGATCGGTGCCTTCCAGATCTTCGACACCGTCTTCGTGATGACCGACGGCGGGCCGAGCCACCGGACCGAGGTGATCAACTTCAAGATCTACGGCACCGCGTTCCGCGAGTTCGACTTCGGGTACGCCTCGGCGCTGTCGATGCTGCTCTTCGTGGTCATCCTCACCGTGACGCTGGTCCAGGTCCGGTTCTTCGCCAAGCGCACCACCTACGACCTGAGCTGAGGGACGACGATGACGATGACGGAGACCAAGACGGCGACCGGCCCGCTGCCCGGACCGCCGGCCGGGAAGGCGCCCCGTGGGAGGGCCCGGCGGATCCTGCTGCACGCGGTGCTCGCCGCCGGAGCCTTCGTCACGGTCTTCCCCTACCTGCTGGTCGTGCTGACCGCGTTCAAGAGCAGGGGCCAGCTCAACTCCACCGAGCCGTGGCTGCCGGGCCTCCCACCGACCACCGCCAACCTGACCACGCTGCTCGCGTCGGACTTCCCCCGCTATCTCGGCAACACGCTGCTGATGACCGTCGCGCTCACCGTGGGTCAGCTCGTCTTCACCACCTTCGCCGCCTACGCCTTCGCGCGGCTGCGCTTCCGCGGCCGGGACGCGATGTTCGGGCTGTACCTGGCGACGCTCATGGTGCCGAGCGCCGTCACGGTGATCCCGCTGTTCCTCATCATGCGCGAGCTGGAGCTGATCAACACCTGGTGGGGCCTGCTCCTCCCGCATCTGCTGGGCACGCCGTACGGGATCTTCCTGATGCGGCAGTTCTTCCGCGGCCTGCCCGCCGGGATCGAGGAGGCCGCGCGGATCGACGGCGCCGGGCCCCTGACGGTGCTGGTGCGCATCCTGCTGCCGCTGTGCCGGCCCGCCCTGGGCACGCTGGCGATCATCACGGTGATCTCCTCGTGGAACTCCTTCCTGTGGCCGCTGATCATCACCAGCGGTGACGACACCAAGGTCATCACGGTCGCGCTGGCCGGCCTGAAGAACGGCATCGGCGTCGACCAGAACCTGATCATGGCGGGCGGCCTGATCGCGCTGCTGCCCATGCTCCTGATCTTCATCTTCTTCCAGCGGTACATCGTCCGGTCGGTGGTCCTGACCGGCCTGAAATGAACAGTGAGAGGCCAGAACATGCACACCCCCCGCATCCGCTGGGCCGCGGCGCTCGCCGGCGCCGCGCTCCTCACCGCGGTCTCCGCCTGCGGCTCCTCCGACTCCTCCGACTCCTCCTCCGGGGGGTCGGGCGAGAAGGTCACGCTCACCTACCGGCTCTGGGACGAGCAGCAGAAGGTCGGCTACGAGAAGGTGATGGCCGCCTTCGAGAAGGCCAACCCGAACATCGACGTCACCGTCGAGATGCTGCCCTGGGACCAGTACTGGACCAAGATCACCGCCGACGCGGTGGCGGGCACCGCGCCCGACGTCTTCTGGATGCAGACCTCCTACTTCCCAGAGTTCGTCACCAAGGGCGTACTGGCCGACCTCAGCCCGCTGAAGCTGGACACGGGCAAGTACCACAAGACCGTCGTGGACGCCTACACCTACCAGGGCAAGCTGTACGGCGTGCCCAAGGACTGGGGCATCGTCGGCCTGCTGTACAACAAGGACGCCTTCAAGAAGGCGGGCGTCGAGATGCCGGAGAAGCTCACCTGGGCGCCCGACGGCTCCGGCACGCTCCTGGAGACGGCCCGCAAGCTCACCGTCGACGAGGCCGGCAAGCACCCCGACGAGCCCGGCTTCGACGCCGGCAAGGTCAAGCAGTACGGCTTCGGCTCCTGGAACCACTACCAGACGCAGTGGATGAACTGGGTGGAGTCCAACGGCGGCAAGCTCGTGGACAAGAACTTCGGCCGCTACACCTTCAACGACGACGCCTCCGTCCAGGCCCTGCAGTTCGGCGTCGACCTGGTGAACAAGTACCACGTCGCGCCGCCGGCCTCCCAGACCAACCTGCCGACCGGCAAGATGACCGAGATGTTCGAGCGGGGCGAGGTCGCCATGTTCCCGGCGAACAACGCCCTCCTGCCGTTCATCGCCCCGGAGATCAACTTCGAGATCGGCATCGCGATGATGCCCGAGGGCCCCAAGGGACGCTCGGTGAACCTCAACGGCCTGTCCGAGGCGGTCTACGCCAAGACCAAGCACCCGGCCGAGGCGAACAAGCTGGCCGCCTTCCTCGGCTCGCCCGAGGCGCAGAAGATCATGGCCGACGGCGGCTACGTCTTCCCGGCCCTGGTGGAGTTCGGCCAGAACTACGTCGACTACTGGAAGAACAGCAAGAAGCTCGACGTCTCGCCCTTCCTTGAGGAGTCCAAGGGCACCACGTACGGCATGCCGGTCGTCACCGGCTTCCCCGGCTACGAGCCGAAGCTGGTGCAGATCTTCAACGAGATGTACCTCGGCCGGATCACCCCCAAGCAGGCCGCCGACCAGGCGGTCCAGGAGGGCAACGCGAGCATCGGCTGACCCGCCCGGCACCGTCCGCCCCGACCCCCGGGCGGCGCCGCCCTCCTCCGCCCGCCCCCGGCCCCGGCCCCGAAACCCTCCCTCCGCCTTCGCCCCTCCGATCCCCGGCCGCCGGCTCCCCGGTGGCCCCATCCCCCTTCCCCGCAGGCACCCCCCTTGAGGAGCGGTTCCCCCCATGATCAACCGGCGTACTCTCCTGGCCGGCGGCGCGGGTCTCGGACTCGCCGCGGCGCTCGGCTCACCCGTGCGCGCGGCGACCCGCCGTACCCCGCTGACCGACGTCTTCCAGCTCGGCGTGGCCTCCGGCGAGCCCGACGCCCAGGGCGTCGTGCTCTGGACCCGCCTGGCGACCGACCCCCTCACCCCCGACGGCCTCGGCGGCATGCCGAACCGGCCGGTTCCCGTCCAGTGGCAGCTCGCGACCGACGAGAGATTCAGCAAGATCGTCCGGCGCGGCACCGAGACGGCCCGGCCCGAGGAGGCGCACAGCGTCCACGTCGAGCTGGACGGCCTCGACCCCGGCGCCGAGTACTTCTACCGATTCCGCGTCGAGGGCGAGATCTCCCCCGCCGGGCGGACCCTCACCGCGCCCGCGCCCGGCACCCGCGGCCGCGACCTGAACCTGTCGTTCACCTCCTGCGCCGACTACCAGACCGGCTGGTTCACCGCCTACCGCCGGATGGCCGAGGACGAGCCCGACCTGATCGCCTTCCTCGGCGACTACATCTACGAGTACGGCGACTACAAGTACCCCGTGCGCGACCAGGCCGGCGGCGAGTGCCTCGACCTGGCGGGGTACCGCCTCCGGCACGCCCAGCACAAGACCGACCCCGAACTGCAGCTCGCCCACGCCGTCGCGCCCTGGGTGGTGGTCTGGGACGACCACGACATCGAGAACGGCTGGGCCGGGGACGTGCCCGAGCAGCCCGACCCGCCGTTCCTGCCCCGCCGGGCCGCCGCGTTCCAGGCGTACTACGAGAACATGCCGCTGCGGCGCGCGCAGCGGCCCGACGGGCCGTCGCTGAAGCTGTACCGGACGCTGCACTGGGGCTCGGTGGCGAACCTGCACCTGCTCGACACCCGCCAGTACCGCGACCTGTACGCCTGCACCGGAAAGAGCGGCACGGTCGGCGACGACTGCGCCGAGCGCCTCGACCCGAACCGCACCATCCTGGGCGGCGAGCAGGAGGCGTGGCTGACCGGCGAGCTGCGCGAGTCGCGGGCCACCTGGGACCTGATCGGCCAGCAGGTGTTCATGATGGAGATGGACTGGGCGAACGGCCCCGCCAAGGGCTACTCCAACGAGGGCTGGGACGGCTACGTCGCCAGCCGCGACCGGCTGGCCGCCTCCATCGCCGACAACCGGCGCAACGGCGTCGTGCTCACCGGCGACGTCCACTCCCACTGGGCCGGGGAGGTCAAGCGCGACCACCGCGACCCGGAGTCGAAGTCGGTCGCCGTGGAGCTGGTCACCACCTCGGTGACCTCCGCCGGCGACGGCCGGGACGAGTACCCCGACACCAAGACCCTGCTCGCCGAGAACCCGCACGTGAAGTTCTTCAACGGCCGCCGGGGCTACGTGCGCACCGTGGTGTCGGAACGGGAGATGAAGGTCGACTTCCGCTCCATCGACCGGGTCACCGAACCCTACGCCCGCGCCTACACCTCCGGGTCCTTCGTCATCGAGCCCGGCAACCCGGCCCTCAACCCTGCCTGACGGGAGTCCTTCCATGCGCACACGCACGGCCGCCCTGTCGGCGGTCCTCCTCGGCGCGCTCGCCGTGCCCTCGGCGGCGACGGCCCGCACCTCCGCCGCGCCGCCCGGCGTCGACGCCCCGCCCATGGGCTGGAACAGCCGCGCGCTGGCCTGCTCGGTCTCCGAGACCGCGGTACGGCGGGCCGCCGACGCCCTGGCCGACGGCCCCCTCGCCGCCGCCGGCTACCGGTACGTCATCGTGGACGGCTGCTGGACCGCCGCCGGACGTGACGCCTCCGGCGGCCTGGTGGCCGACCCCGCCCGGTTCCCCTCCGGCATCCGGGCCCTGGCCGACTACGTCCACGGCAAGGGCCTGAAGCTGGGCCTCGGCCTGTCGGCCGGAACCAAGGCGTGCGCCGGCGGCGGCGCCGGCGCCTACCGGAACGAGGCCGCCGACGGCGCCCTGCTGCGGAGCTGGGGCGTCGACTACCTCAAGTACGACTGGTGCTCGATCCCCACCGCCGACTTCCCCGGCAAGAACGTCCAGCAGATCGCGCAGATCCTCTACCCGGCGATGCGGCAGGCCCTCGGCGACGGGATCGCGTTCGCCATGAACAACGAGGAGGGCAGCACCGTCCCCTGGCTGTGGGGCCGCCAGGTCGCCACGACCTGGCGGACCAACGTGGTCACGAAACCGCTCACCGACTCCTACGCGCACATGGTGGACGTGTGGGAGACGAACATGCTCCGCCACGAGTACGCCGGGCCCGGCTCCTGGAACGACCCCGACCTGCTGCAGGCCGGGCTCGGCAAGATGACCGAACGGGAGTACCGCGCCCAGTTCAGCCTGTGGGCGATCGGCGCCTCCCCGCTGATCCTGCAGGCCGACCCGGCCAAGGCACCCGCCGCGATCGTCGCCAACCCCAAGGTGATCGCGGTGAACCAGGACCGGCTGGGCGTGCAGAGCCGCTACGCCCGCACCGACGGCTGGTACCACGCGCTGGTCAAGCCGCTGGAGAACGGCGACAGCGCGGTGGTGCTGTTCAACGAGAGCGACCGGGCGGCCACCATAGCGGTCACCGCCGCGAAGCTGAAGCTGCCCCGCGCCCCCCACTACCGGGTCGAGGACCTGTGGACCGGCGAGGTCGCCGCGACCCAGGGCGACCTCGCGGCGTACGTGCCCGCGCACGGCGCGGTCATGTACCGCGTCGCCACCCGTGACGCGGGCGGCGACCGCGCGGCGCCCCTCGTGACGCTGGAGACCGACCCCGCCGCCACCCTCGGCGAGGACCGCCTCACCACGCTCACCGCGGGCCGGGAGGGCGAGATCGTCACCCGCCTGGTCAACACCGGCGGGACGAAGAAGCTCACCGGCGCCGAGATCGCCCTGACCCTGCCGGACGGCTGGCGGGCCCGGCCGGTGACCCCGGCGGCGTCGCCGGAGAAGCTCGCCGCGGGCGAGGCGTTCACCGTCACCTGGGCCGTCACCCCGCCGGCCGGCGTCACGGCGGGACGGTACGAGATCGGCGCGAAGGCGTCCTTCGACGGCCGCGCCGAGGTCACCTCGTCCGCCGCCGCCCTGGTCGCCCAGGCCCCCTGAGACCGGCCGCCGGCGCCCCCTTCCCCGGGGGGTCCCGCCCCCGCGGGGCGCCGGCGGCCCACCCGCGCCGGACCTGCGCCGGACCTGCGCCGGAGCCGCGTCGGACCCGTGCCGGAGCCGCGCCGGAGCCGTACGGGGAACCGTGTCGCGTCCGCGCGGCCCGCAGGGGGCCGCGCGGGGAGAAGCCCCACCGAAAGGAAGAAATGATCATCCCCAAGCCCGTCCGGTTCGAGACCCGACCGGGCCGTCTCACGCTGGGCCCCGCCACCGTCCTCGCGTCCGACCCCGCGCTGGCCGGGGTGGCCGCCTGGTTGCGGAGCGAGCTCGGCCCGGCCGGAGGCTGGGAGCTGCTCCCGGGCGAGCCCGGTCCCGGGGCGATCGTCCTCGCGGTCGGCGCGATGGGCCCGGAGGAGTACACGCTGACCGTCGGCGACGACGGCGTGCGCATCGAGGCCGGCGGGCCGGCCGGCGCGTTCTACGGAGCGCAGACGCTCCGCCAGCTCCTGCCCGCCGAGGCGTTCCGCAGGGCCGCGGACGGCCCGCGGGAGTGGTCGCTGCCGGCCGTGCGGATCGAGGACCGGCCGCGGTTCGCCTGGCGCGGCTGCCTGCTGGACGTCGCCCGGCACTTCATGACCAAGCGGGAGGTGATGCGGTTCGTCGATCTGATGGCGATGCACAAGCTCAACGTCCTGCACCTGCACCTCACCGACGACCAGGGCTGGCGGCTGGAGATCAGGCGCTACCCCCGCCTCACCGAGGTCGGCGCGTGGCGCCGCGAGAGCTCGACCGGCTGGAACGGCCCCACGGACGGCCGGCCGCACGGCGGCTACTACACCCAGGACGACATCCGGGAGATCGTCGCCTACGCGGCGCGGCGGCACGTCACGATCGTGCCCGAGATCGACATCCCCGGGCACACCCAGGCGGCCATCGCCGCCTACCCCGAGCTGGGCAACCTCGACGTCCCGCTGGAGGTCCGCACCACCTGGGGCGTCGGCCCCAACGTCGTCAACGTCGAGGACGGGACCATCGCGTTCTTCAAGAACGTGCTGGACGAGGTCATGGAGCTGTTCCCGAGCCCGTACGTGTGCGTCGGCGGCGACGAGGCCCGCAAGGACCAGTGGAGGGCCAGCCCCGCGGCGCAGCGCCGGATCGCCGAGCTGGGCCTGCGCGACGAGGACGACCTGCAGAGCTGGTTCATCCGGCAGTTCGACGACCACCTCACCGCGCGCGGCCGCAGGCTCGTCGGCTGGGACGAGATCCTGGAGGGCGGGCTCGCCCCGGGCGCGGTCGTCGCCTCCTGGCGCGACACCCTGGGGGCGGTGCTGGGGGCACGGGCCGGGCACGACGTCATCACCTGCCCGAACACCTCCGTCTATCTCGACTACCGGCAGGCGCCGGGCGACGACGAGCCGGTGCCGTTCGGCACCGTGCTGACCCTGGAGGACGTCTACTCCTTCGATCCGGTGCCCGCCGAGCTGGACGGCGAGGACGCCGCCCGGCACGTCATCGGCTCGCAGTGCTGCCTGTGGACCGAGCTGATCGACTCGCCCCGGCACGTCGACTACATGGTCTTCCCCCGGATGTGCGCCTTCGCCGAGACGGTGTGGAGCCCGCGCGCCCGGGACTTCGCCGGCTTCCGCGACCGGATGCGCGTCCACGAGGACCGGCTCGCCGCGCTCGGCGTGGAGTACCGGCGCGAGGACGGGCCGCTGCCCTGGCAGCGGCGCCCCGGCGTCATCGGGCGCCCCGAGGAGCGGGACGCCTGGGCCGCCAGGATCGCCACCCTGACCAGCAACATCCGGGGGACCTGAGCGGCGGGGGAGGGGTCAGGTCGTGGGGGAGGGGTCCTGCGGGGCGTAGGAGAGGACGACGACGCCCGAGCCGAACCTCAGCGTGTCGAGGAGTCTCAGCCGGGCGTCGGTGCCCTCCCGGAACAGGCGCCTGCCCCCGCCCAGGATCCGCGGGTGGACCCAGATCCGGTACTCGTCGAGGAGGCCGTGCTCCATCAGCGTGTCGGTGAGCCGGCCGCAGCCGTAGATCAGCATCTGCCGGCCGGGTCGCCGCCTCAGCTCGGCCACCGTCTCGACGACCTCGCCGCCCGGGATGACCGAGGTGTTGTGCCACTCGTCGGCCTTGTCCAGTGTCGAGGACACCACGTACTTGGGCATGCCGTTCATCCGGTCGGCGAACTCCCCGGTCCTGCCGGGCCAGGCGAGTGCGAACCCCTCGTAGGTCACGCGGCCCATCAGGAGCGCGTCGCTCGCGAAGAGCTGGTCGTGGGAGTACGCGGCGGCCTCGTCCGTCCAGTACTTGAGCGACCAGAGGTGCGGGTCGTCGATGAAGCCGTCCAGCGTCGTGTAGACCGACGCGATGACCTTTCTCATGCTGCTCTCCTCCGCCGAAGGGCGTGCCGCGCGGGGCCGCGACACCCGATGAGGTGTGACGTTGCGTCATGGAAACACTACGGAAAGCGATGGCAGTCCGGTGGTTCCAACGCGGCTTTCCGCCGTTTGCCGGGAAACGGGCGGGGGGAAGGCCGTATGGGTGAGGGGCCCATGAGGCCATGGGTGCCCATGTGACCTGGGGGAACGTCATGGAAGCCGGGGAACGCGCGAGGACCGGCGGGACCGCTGCCCGGGGGGAAGGGGCGCCGTGTCCGCACTGTCCGGGTTGACCGGGTTGACCGGGTTGACCGGGCTGTCCGGACTGACCGGGCTGACCGGGCTGACCGGGCTCGCCGTACCGACGCCGGTGGCGGCGGCCGGCCCGGCGAGCCCGGCCGACATGTTCGCGGCGCGCATGCAGATGGGCTTCTCGCTGGGCTGGCACATCGTGCTGGCCTGCCTCGGGGTGGGCATGCCCGCGCTGCTGCTGTTCACCGAGTGGCGGGCCCTGCGAACCGGTGACGACGAGCACATGCGGCTGGTCCACCGCTGGGCCAAGGCGGTGGGCGTGCTGTTCGCCGTCGGCGCGGTCTCCGGGACGATCCTCAGCTTCGAGATGGGCCTGCTGTGGCCGGGCCTGATGGGCGTCTACGGGGAGGTGATCGGCCTTCCCTTCGCGCTGGAGGGCAACGCCTTCTTCCTGGAGGCCATCTTCATCGGCGTCTACCTCTACGCCTGGGGCAGGCTGTCGCCCCGGCTCCACCTGCTGACCGGGGTGCCGGTGCTGGTCGCCGGGGTGGCCTCGGCGTTCTTCGTGGTGACTGCCAACGCCTGGATGAACCAGCCGGTCGGGTTCACCCTGGAGAACGGCCGGATCCGCGACGTCGACCCCTGGCGGGCGATGATGAACCCGGCGACACCGCCGCAGACGCTGCACATGATCATCGCGGCGTTCATGGTGACCGGCTTCACGGTCGCCTCCGTCTACGCCGTGGCGCTGCTGCGCGGGCGGCGTGACCGCTACCACCGCCTCGGCTTCGCCATCCCCTTCACGCTGGGCGCCGTCTTCGCCCCGATCCAGATCGTGGTGGGCGACTACGCGGCCCGGTTCCTGGCCGAGTACCAGCCCGTCAAGCTCGCCGCGATGGAGGGGCTCTTCCAGACCCGGTCGCACGCCCCGCTGAGCCTCGGCGGCGTCGCGGTCGGCGAGGAGATGCGCTACGCGGTGGAGATCCCCAGCGGCCTGTCCCTGCTGGTCGGCAACAGCCCGAGCACGGTGGTCCGCGGCCTCGAAACGGTCCCGGTGGCCGACCGGCCCCCGGTCACCACGGTCCACCTGGCCTTCGACACGATGGTGGGCGTCGGGTTCTTCCTGCTCCTGCTGTCGGCGTGGTTCGCCGTGGCCTGGTGGCGCCGCCGCGACCTGCCGCGTTCCCCGTGGTTCCTGCGCCTGGCCGCGATCTCCGGGCTGGCCGCCGCGGTCGCGGTGGAGTCCGGCTGGATCGTGACCGAGGTCGGCCGCCAGCCCTGGACGGTGTACGGCAGGCTCCGCACCGTCGACGCCGTCAACCCGGTGCCGGGGCTGTGGGTGGGGTTCGCCGTCGTGCTGCTGGTCTACGCGCTCCTCACCGTCGCCACCGTCTACGTGCTGCGGCGCATGGCGCGCGCGTCCAGGACGCCGGAGGCCGCCGGGGAGGAGGGGACGCACGCGCCCCAGGAACCGGAGGAGCCCGCCCGGGGCGCGACGCCCGCGACCGGGGACCGGGGGTGACCCGGTGGACCTGGTGCAGGCCATGCTGGTGGTGCTGTGGGTCGGCGTGACGCTGTACGCGCTGCTGGCCGGGGCCGACTTCGGCGGCGGCGTCCTCGACCTGCTGGCCGGGCGCGCCAGGGCGGGCATGCCGCAGCGCCGGCTCATCGAGCACACGATCGGGCCGGTGTGGGAGGCCAACCACGTCTGGTTGATCTTCGTGCTCGTCGTGCTGTGGACCGCCTTCCCGTCCACGTTCGCCGCGGTGATGTCCACCCTCTACATCCCGCTGACGCTCGTGGCGCTCGGCATCATCGCCAGGGGCGCCGCGTTCGCCTTCCGCAAGGCCAGCACCGAGCTGTGGCAGCAGCGCCTGTTCGGCGCGGCCTTCGCGATCTCCTCGGTCCTGACGCCCTTCTTCCTCGGCACGGTCGCCGGGGGGATCGCCTCCGGGCGCGTCCCGCCGGGGCTGGGGGCCGGGGACATCATGGCGAGCTGGGTGAACCCCACCTCGATGCTGGGCGGGGTCCTCGCGATCGGGGTCTGCGTCTACCTCGCCGCCGTGTACCTGTGCGACGACGCGAGACGGGCCGGGCTGCCGGACCTGGCCGAGGGGTTCCGGCGCCGGGCGCTGGTGACGGGCCTGGTCGTGGGCGCCGTCGCGCTGGCCGGCGTCGCCGTGCTGCGCTGGGACGCCCCCCGGCTGTTCGACGGGCTCATCCACCGGGCGCTGCCGCTGGTGGCGGGCAGCGCCGTGCTCGGCCTGGTCTCCCTGGTCCTGCTGTGGCTGAGGCGTTTCCTGCTCGTCCGGGTCACCGCCGCGCTGGCCGTCACGGCGGTGCTGTGGGGGTGGCCGGTCGCCCAGTACCCCGCGATGCTGCCACCCGGCCTGACCGTCTACCAGGCCGCCGCCACCCGGTCGGTGCTCGGCGCCACGCTCCTCGTGCTCGCCGTGGGCGCGTTGCTGGTCCTGCCGTCCATGGCGTGGCTGCTGCTGTTGCAGCGGCGCGCGCCGTACGACACCGGATCGCACGGCTGAGCCGCACGCCGTACGACACCGGATCGCACGGCTGAGCCGCACGCTGTACGACACCGGATCGCACGGCTGAGCCGCACGCTGTACGACACCGGATCGCACGGCTGAGCCGCACGCCGTCGCCGGGGAGGGATTCCCGGGTCAGGTGTGAGCTGGGAGAACGTGGGAACCGTGGGAATGTCGCCCGGCGGGAAGCCGGAGGTGGCCCGCCGGTGAGCCCGGCGGGCCCGATCGGGGAAGCACGTCGAAGCGAGGTGGAGACGATGGCGTCGGCACCGACTGTGATCACCAGCCTGTCGGAACTCGCGACGCTGCTGGACAGTCGGCACGGGCTCTTCATCCGGTGGTCGCGGGACCTGGACCGTGACGAGACGACCGGCCGCAGCCGCGACGCCCTGACCGGCGCCGAGCTGCCCGGACTGTCCGCCAATCCGCTGGACGTCGAGAGCTGGTGGGGGGATCGCTCGACCAGGCTGTGGGCCGCCCGGCGTCTCTACGACTACTCCCACATCCGCCGCGACCGGGGGCCGGACGTCAGGGCGTGGATCCTCGCGGGGGAGGAGGTGTCCCGGGGGCCGGACAACGAGCCCCTCATCCGGTGCGGTGAGGTCGTCGCGACCGTGGACGAGTCGGTGATGCGGGAGGCCGCGGAACTCGTCGAGGCCCAGAACAGCCGCGCCTGGGGCACGCTGGATCGCAAGCGGTCCCGCTGACGGGGTGGCCGGGCCGCCGCGGGAGATCGAAACAGGCCCCGGCCCGGGGCCCGAGCCCGGACCTGGATCCGAAAAAGGCTCTGGCCAGACCCGGGGGAGGTCTGGCCAGAGCGAAGGGAAGGCGGATCAGCTGACGTTGGCGCAGACCGCGTAGACGCTGATGCCGACGTCGCCGTAGCGGTTCTGCCGGCCGAGGCCGATCCAGCCGGTGCCGTCGTCGGTCGGGAAGGAACCGACGAGGATCGCGTCCGCGCCCTGTGCCTCGGCGCCGCCGCCGACCGCCCGCTTACCGTCGGGGCACCGGACCACGCGACGGGAGAAGTTGGGGACGTTGGCGTTGGGGAGCTTGACGATCTGGTAGCCGGTGAAGTCGGCCGCCGAGCTGGTGGGGGCGTCGACGGTGGCGGTGGCCGGGGCGGCCGCCGCCGCGGCCAGACCCGCGCAGCCGACGACGGTCGCCAGTGTGATGGCCATGAGTTTTCCGTGCCGCATGATTCCTCCTGAAGCAGGGGGTGCCGGAGTGAACACTGACAGTAAACGAACAATCACTCAGCGTGTCCAGTCATGGTTTTGTGGCCGTCCCGCCAGTTGCGGCGCGCGGGCCGGCGCTCTCCGGGCGGGCGCGGCCGGGAGGCGCCGCCCGAATTCCCCGGCATTGCTGGGAGAGCGCTCTCAAGACATCGGACGTTGGGTGGGGCGGCCGGTCAGGCTCCCTGTCAGGTTCCCGGAGCCCGAGGAGAACCCCTCCCGTCAGCGGTTCCGTTGAGAAAAGCGAACGGCGGAAATTCGTCCGGCGGTAATCGCGGTGAAACATTGACGACGGCCGGACGGCTGGCTACGTTCCGCTGTGAGAGCGCTCTCTCAGCCGCTCCGCTCCAGATCCGACCCCTCCCCTGGAGGCACCCCCATGGATCACCCGAACCACGCCGCGATGCCGGACACACCACGACCCCCGGGAAGAAGCCCCGCCCGCCGGCGCGGCCTGGCCGTGCTCGCGGCCGTCGCGCTGCTGGCCGGCGTCTTCGGCGCCGGCGCCGGCCTCGGCGCGGCACGTCCCGCCGAGGCGGCCACGGTGGGCGCCGGCGGCTACGCCGACACGCTGCCCGCCGGCCGTTCCCTGCCGACCGGCTGCGCCGACCTCTCCACCAACCCGCGCCGCTGGGTGACCGGCAACGCGCCCAAGGGCGCCGTCCCCACCAACGACTGGTGGTCCTCGCTCCTCTTCAAGCGGAACGACTGCGCCTACAGCGACACCCTGCACGCCCACCCCGTCTCCTACGACACCTTCCCCGACGGCATCGGCCTCTCCTACGACTCCGGGCCGACCTCGATCACCGGCACGGCGACCGGTGTCGGGGAGTACAAGTACGAGTACCGCGAGGACATCCGGGTCGGCGTCACCGGGATGAGCTCCCCCGACGTCAAGGTGGACGGCTGGAGCGACTGGACCGTCACGCCGTACTGGAACGGCGGGACCCGGACCATGAAGGCGACCATCGGCCACGGCCTGCCGTTCACCTACTTCCAGGTCACCGGTGGCGACGCGCGGATCAACGGCACCGCGGGCGTCCCCGCGGTCTGGTCGAACGACGGCCCCGTCATCGGGTTCACCGCGGGCGGCAGCGACTACGTCGCCTACGCCCCGGCGGGCTCCACCTGGACCGTCAGCGGGACGACGATCACCTCCTCCCTCGCGGGCAAGGGCTTCTTCTCGGTGGCGGTGCTGCCCGGCGGCCAGGACAGGGCGGCCCTCGCCGCCACCTACGCCAGGTACGCGCACGCGCACGTCACCGGGACCCGCGTCTCCTACGCGTACGACCCGTCGGGCGGCAGGGTCACCACGACGTACGGCTTCACCACCGCGGCCAGGCAGGGCACGGAGCGGGGCACCGTCATCGCCCTGTACCCCCACCAGTGGAACCACCTGACCGGCGCGACCCCCCTCACCCCCACGTACGCCTCCGCGCGCGGCCCGATGAAGATCATCACCGGGACGGGGTTCACGACGACGATGGCCTACACCGGCGTGCTGCCCGAGGTTCCCGCGGTCGCCGACGGCTCGGGCGCCGACCTGGCCACGGTCACCGGCCACCTCAACGCCGAGCTGGGCGACCCGATGGCGGCCAGGGGCGACGACACCTACTGGACCGGCAAGGGCCTGGGCCGCGCCGCCCGGATCGCGGAGATCGCCGACCAGCTCGGCCTCACCTCGGTCCGCGACGCGGCGCTGACCGCCGTCCGAACCCGCCTCACCGACTGGTTCACCGCCGCCGCGGGCAAGACCTCCCGCGTCTTCTACTACGACCCCAACTGGGGCACGCTGATCGGCTACCCCGCCTCCTACGGCTCCGACCAGGAGCTCAACGACCACCACTTCCACTACGGCTACTACATCGCCGCCGCGGCGACGCTCGCCAAGTTCCAGCCGGACTGGGCGAAGAAGAGCCGGTACGGCGGCATGGTGGACCTGCTGATCCGCGACGCCGACAACTACGACCGCGGCGACGAACGCTTCCCGTACCTGCGTGACTTCGACATCTACGCCGGCCACGACTGGGCGTCGGGCCACGGGGCGTTCGCCGCGGGAAACAACCAGGAGTCCTCGTCCGAGGGCATGAACTTCGCCAACGCCCTCATCCAGTGGGGCCAGGCCACCGGCGACACCGCCGTCCGCGACGCGGGCGTCTACATGTACACGACCCAGGCCGAGGCGATCAAGGAGTACTGGTTCGACATCCGCGACCGGAACTTCCCCGGGGACTTCGGCCACGGCGCGGTCGGCATGGTCTGGGGTGACGGCGGCGCCTACGCCACCTGGTTCAGCGCCGAACCGGAGATGATCCAGGGCATCAACATGCTTCCGATCACCGGCGGCCACCTCTACCTGGGCGACGACCCCGGTTACGTGCGCCGCAACTACGCCGAGGTGGTCAGGAACAACGGGGGAGAGCCCACGGTGTGGCAGGACATCCTGTGGGAGTACCTCGCGCTCGGCGACGGCGACGCCGCGTTGGCCAAGCTGCGCGCGGCACCCGGCTACACCCCCGAGGAGGGCGAGAGCCGGGCGCACACCTTCCACTGGATCCGCAACCTGGCGGCGCTCGGCACGGTGGACGCCACCGTCGTCGCCGACCACCCGCTGGCCAAGGTGTTCAGCAGGAACGGCGCCCGCACCTACGTGGCGTCCAACATCACCGGCACCGACATGACGGTGACCTTCTCCAACGGCACCCGGCTCACCGTTCCGGCGGGCAGGACGGTCGCCTCGGGCGCCCTGAACTGGAGCGGCGGCGACGCGGACGGCGGCCTCCCCCCGACCGCCACCCCGACGGCGACCCCCACCGTGACCCCGACGGCGACCCCGACGGCGACCCCGACGGTGACGCCGACGGTGACCGCCGCCCCCTTCACCGCGACCCGGTACCTCCGGGCGGACGGGACGCTCCCGGGCGCCAAGGGCACGGCGGGCGCCGTCACGATCGCCTCGGCCGGCGGCGTCAACCACGACGGCACGCCCACGAACGCGCGGGTCTTCACCGCGACCGGCCTGACCGCCGCACACAACGGCGGCACGACCGCCTTCGACCTGTTCCTGGACGCCGGGACCACGGTCGGCAACGGCACCCAGCTCAGGATCTCCTACGACTTCACCGGGAACGGGAGCTGGGACCGGGTGGAGACCTACCGTTACTTCGCCACCGACCCGCTGGCCGGGTGGGAGCACTACACCCAGGCGGCCGGGCTGCAGTCGGCGTCCGGAGCGTACGGGAACCTCACCGGCGGCACGGTGCGGGTCGAGGTCTGGAACGCCATCGGCACCGGCGCCACCACCCTCGGCGCGGGTGACACGTCGCTGGTACGGCTGCCGTTCGGCTGATCCGGCGCGACGCCGGCCGCCGCTCGGTTGGTCCGCCGCCACACCGGCTGTCGCTCGGTTGATCCGGCGCGACACCGGCCGCCGTCCGGCCGGCCGCCGCGGCGACCGCGGCGGCCGGCCGTCCTTCCGGGGCGGGGCGGGGCGGCGGTGCGGTGCGGCCGGGCGGGACGTGAGGCGGCCGGGGCCACGACGGCCCCGGCCGCCTCGTGCGGCGCGGGTGGGCGTTCCGCGCGACAGGACCGGCGAGCCGCCGCAGGTCCGCTTCCACTGGACGGAGGGCGATCCGATCGGCGCGGGCGGGGCCGTTACGCACATGTCTCCTGAGCGTCGCCCGGCCGGCCCGGTGCCGGGGGTATACCTTGATCACTGGCCGGCTACCGGCGCGGGTGGCATCTCAGCCGCGTGGAATGAGTGGATGACGATGAGTAGAGAGCTGTTCGTCGACATCGCCCACCATCATGACGCGGACTGCGCCGTGGTCACCGTCACCGGCGACATCGACCGGACCTCCAGCCCGCTGCTCAGGGGCGCCGTGGACCGCCTGGTCTCCGGCGGGCAGGCGCACATCGTCATCGACGTCAAGGGCGTCACCTTCTGCGACTCCACCGGCCTGCGGACCTTCCTGAGCGGGATGACCGCGACCTTCGAGGCGGGCGGCTGGCTGCGGCTGGCCGGGGTGGGCGGCCACCTGGAGCGGTTGTTGCAGATCACCGACCTCCATTCCTTCTTCATCATCGACCCGGACGTCGCCGGTTCCCTGGCGAGCGCGCGGACCCGCGGCTGACGGCCCCGGCCGCGGCCCGGGAGGGGGCGCCGCGCCCGGCGCCACGGGTCGGGCCATCACGGAGCCGGGTGCCGCGGATCCGGGCGTTGCAGGTCAGGGCGTCATGGATCAGGGCGTCACGGGGCCGCCGGTGAGGCCGTCCACCGGCTCGGGCGGCCACGGCATGCCGACCGGGTTCGGCACCGGGAACACGCCCGACTCCATCACCGCGTTCGCCAGCGGCCACAGCAGCCGGGCGAGCGTGGCGGTGGACTCCTCGCCCAGCGCCCGCCAGGGGCCGGCGGCGGCCTCGTCGGTCAGCCGTTCGATCCGGTCGCGCTCCCGCGCGCCCTCCCCGGTCAGGCGGCCCGCGCCGTCCAGCCATCCCCGCGCGCGCAGGGAGCCGAGCGCCGCGTCCCACTCGGCCTCGTCCCACTTCCGGGCCAGGCGGAGCCCGTCCGCGCCGGTCTCGGCGGCTGCGATCTTGAGCAGGTGGGCCTCGACGGGGGAGACGCCGCAGGCGACGAGGACGGCGACGTGCCCGTCACCGCGGTGCTCGCGCAGCGTGGTCGCCGCCTGCCACAGCCGCAGATACGGTTCCGCCGGTTCGGGAAGGGCCTGGTTCGCCGCGGCGAGCACCCGCCCGGCGGTGTCGGCGCGGCGGGCAGCCTCCCAGGCGAGCGAACCGGCCTTCTCCAGGACGTCCGGCAGCGGATCCGCCTGCTCCGGGACATCCGCCGGCGAGCCCGCCTTCTCCGGGGCGTCCGGCAGCGAACCGGCTCCTTCCGGGGAGCCCGGCGCCACCGCGTCCGCGAGCAGTCGCCGCAGGGCGGCCCCGGCCCCGTCGAGACGCGCCCGGAGCACGGCCTCCGGGGACGCGAACCCCCAGGCGTCCGGCAGCGCCCGCGCCACCCGGGCGGGCGGGAAACCGTGGAAGGCGGCGGTGACCACCTCCGGGCCCACCGTGCCGAGCGGAGCCGCCCGGGTCGCGAAGTATCCCATCCAGAACCCGCGCATTCCGGCCGCGTCGGCCGCCGCCCGCGCCTCCGGCGCGAAGTAGGTGACGGCGTGCAGGGGTTCCAGCAACTGCCACATCATCCGGGGTACGTTCGAGCCCACTCCCGGCTCCCTCCTCGTCGAAGATCCTCCGTCCACCAGCATGCGCGACCGGCGCGGGACCGTCACGCGCGGTTCCGCGTGAACTGTCCGGGTTCGGGTAGCCGGGCGCCATGGCGACCTATGGCTTCCACTCATCACACGAGCAGATCCATCCGGCCGAGCTGCTGAAGGCGGTGACGCGGGCCGAGCAGGCCGGGTTCGCGGCGGCGATGTCCTCGGACCATTTCTCGCCCTGGAGCACCCGGCAGGGCCACTCCGGTTTCGCCTGGTCCTGGCTGGGCGCCGCCCTGCAGGCCACGAGCCTGCCGTTCGGCGTGGTCAACGCTCCCGGCCAGCGCTACCATCCGGCGATCATCGCCCAGGCGATCGGCACCCTGGGGGCGATGTTCCCCGGGCGGTTCTGGGCGGCGCTGGGCACCGGCGAGGCGAGCAACGAGCACATCACCGGCGACCGCTGGCCGCGCAAGGACGTCCGTACGGCGCGGCTGCGGGAGTGCGTCGACGTCATCCGGGCGCTGCTGGCGGGCGAGGAGGTCAGTCATGACGGCCTGGTCACCGTGGACCGGGCCCGGCTGTGGACCAGGCCGGAGGTCCCGCCGGAGCTGTTCGGGGCGGCGGTGAGCGCGCGGACCGCCCGCTGGTGCGCGGAGTGGGCCGACGGGCTGATCACGGTGAACGGCCCCGTGGAGACGCTGCGCGAGGTCCTCGGCGCCTACCGCGACGCCGGGGGGAAGGGCAAGGCGGTCCTGCAGGTCCACCTGAGCTGGGCCGAAAATGAGGACGAGGCGCTGGCGACCGCCCACGACCAGTGGCGGAGCAACGTCTTCGGTCCCCCGGCGAGCTGGGACATCGACACCGCCGAGCTGTTCGACATGATCACCGCCGACGTGCCGCCGTCGAAGGTGACCGAGTCGGTCAACGTCTCGGCGGACCTGGGATGGCACGCGGCCCGGATCGGCGAGTACGTGGAGCTGGGCTTCGACGAGATCTATCTGCACCACGTGGGCCAGGAGCAGGAGGCGTTCATCGACGCCTTCGGGGCGAAGGTCCTGCCGCAGCTTCCCTGAGCCCGCGGGTTTCCCGGAACCCGCCGGACCCCCTGAGCCTGCGGGCTCCGCCGGACCCGCCCGTGCCGGGTCCGCTCGCCGGTCGCGGGCGGGTCCGGCGAAACCTCGGCGGTGCTCGGGCGACGGGCTCGGTGGGCCCGGCGGTGGTCAGGCGACGGGCTCGGCGGCCCGGGTGGTCCGGTGACGCGGCTCGGCGGCCCGGCGTGGAAAGGTCCGTCGGCCCGGCGGCTCGGCGTGGAAAGGCCCGGCGATTCGCCGAAGGTTCGGTGAGGAAAGGAGACCCGGACGAAACAGTTGTGTCGCAATCAGTTCACATAACCCGGTCATCTCCTCTACATTGGATTGTGGGAGCGCTCCCATACAGAGGAGAAGCAGGTGACCCTCCAGCCCAGCTCGTGCGTCGAGCCGCTCGGCCCGGCGTCCGCTCACGGACCCGCCGCCCACACCGTGACCCCCCGGGCGGCGTCCGCCCACGTCGCGCCCACCGCACTCGCCCCTGCCGCGCCCGCGTACACCGCGTCCGTCCACGGCGCGTCCGTCCATGCCGCGTCCCTCCATGCCACGTCCGTCCACGCCGCGTCCGCGCACGCCGTGCCGGTCCGCGCGGCGTCCGGGCATGCCGTACCCGCGCCTGTCGTGCCCGCGCCCGCGGTCTCCGCCGGCACGGTGTTCACCCGCACGGCCGAGCGTCTACTGCCCGCGACCCCCGCCAGCGTGCGCGACGCGCGTTCCCTGGTGCGGGACGAGCTCGCCCTGTCCGGGGCCGGGGACCTGGTGGACGACTGCGTGCTCGTCGTCAGTGAGCTGGTCACCAACGCCGTCCGGCACGGCGGCGCGGCGTGCGCGCTCAGGCTGCGCTGCGGCGCCGGCCACGTGTACGGCGAACTGTTCGACCCGGGGGCCGGGGCGCCCCGGGTGTGCGAGGCCGATGACGAGGCCACCGGCGGGCGTGGCCTGCAGATCGTCGGCGTCCTGACCGACGGCTGGGGCGTCACCTGGCCGGCCGCCGGCGGGAAGATCGTCTGGTTCGTCTTCGGCGCGCCCGTCCCGCATCCGAGGACCCCCGGTGCCCCGGCCGCCGGAAACGGGCTGAACCGCACGGCGTGACGGGCGGGTCGAGGCGCGGGGCCGTACGGCGTGGCGGACGCGTGTCGGGGCGGGTGGAGTCGTGCGGCGTGGCGGATGCGTGCCGGGGCGGGTGGAGTCGTGCGGCGCGGCGGGTGGAGTCGTGTGGCGCGGCGGATGCGTGCCGGGGCGGGTGGAGTCGTGCGGTGTGACGGGTGGCACGTCAGGGGAAGTGTCACGTGACCGGCCGACCGGGGCGGCGATCCACGCGGAGCGGTGGTGGAGAGCGCCGAACCGTCACCCTCTTTTGAACATTTCGTTTACATCAATCCGTTGACAACGCGGTGTTGTCAGGATCATGCTGGTCGCATGTCTTCCGATACCGACCAGCCATCGCAGTCACTCGACCCCTTCACGCCCCCCGACCCGGGGCAGGCGCGGGCGCACCGCGTGTACGCCGCGCTGTCGCACATCGCCGACCGGCACGCCGCCACCGAGGAGCAGCGCTCCCGGCAGGTCCACCCGTCGGTGCTCGGCCCGCACGAGGCCGTCAGGCTCGTCTCGTTCCTCGCCGCGGGCTCCGCCCTGCCGGAGGAGGGCGAGCCGGAGGTGGACAACACCGACATCACCGCCGCCCTGACCCTCATCCCGCTGGCCCGCGCGGAGATGGACCAGCTGGAGGCGGGGCTCCTGCAGATGGCCCGGGGTCGCGGTCTCACCTGGCAGGAGATCGCCTTCGGGCTGGGGCTGGGCACCTCCCAGGCGGCCCGGCAGCGCTACGAGCGCCTGGCCGGCCGGATCGCCGCCGAGACGGGCGGCTCCGGCTGACCTCCGGCCGCGGGGCCGCCCGCCGGGCCGTGCCGGTCGGCTAGGGGAGCCGGTAGTCCCAGGTGAGGCGGCCCGATCGGAGGTCCTCGGCGAGGCCGCGGACGTAGCCGAGCTCCGCGGTGAGCGCGGTCCGCTGGTACTCGCTCTCCACGAGGAAGACGCGTTCCAGGAAGGCCGCCCCCTCGGCCAGCTCCTGCTCCAGCGAGGCCAGCCGGGACTCCAGGGACGCGACCCGCTCCTCCAGCGCCGCGCGGACCTCGTCGGGTTCCAGCGCCGGCAGGAAGGCCAGGGCCGCGGGGAACTCGGGGAACTCCCGGGCGGGGGCGGAGAGCATCTCCCGCATCCACCGCCGCAGCGTCTCGTGGCCCTCGCCGGTCGGCTCGTAGACGGTCCGCTCGGGACGGTTCTCCTCGCGCGAGGTCTCCCGGACCGCGATGAGCCCGGCGCGCAGCAGCCGGTCGATCGTCTGGTAGACGCTGTTGCGCTGCGCGACGTTGACCACGTCGTCCTTGTGCCGCTCCTTGATCAGCTGCTGCATCCGGTAGGCGTGCATCGGCGTCTCGCTGACCAGGGAGAGCAGTGCCATGGCCAGGGGAGATCGCCTCGTCGACATGTCTGCCATCGTAACGGCGGTCACCCCTGGTCCTTGATAGTCATATTATGTATATTCATGATATGACCCAAAAAGCTCTGATCATCGGCGGGGGCATCGCCGGTCCGGTGACGGCCATGGCCCTGCGGCGCGCCGGCATCGACGGCGAGGTGTTCGAGGCGTACGACCGCGGCTCCGAAGGCGTGGGCGCCTTCCTCACGCTCGCGGCCAACGGGATGGAGGCGCTGCGCCTGCTCGGCCTGCACGACCTCGTCCGCGACCTGGGCATGGACTCGCCGCGGATGGAGATCCTCAACCGGCGCGGCAGGCGGCTCGCCGTCCAGCGTCAGCCCTCCCGGACGATCCGGCGCGCCGACCTCTACCGGGCGCTGCGCGACGAGGCCGTACGGCGCGGCGTGCCGATCCACTACGGCAGACGCCTCACCGACGCCTCGGCGACCCCGGACGGCGTGCGGGCGGTCTTCGCGGACGGGAGCACGGCCGAGGGCGACCTGCTGATCGGCGCCGACGGCCTGCGCTCGCGCACCCGGACGATCATCGACCCCGGCGCGCCGCGGGCCCGGCACGTCGGCCTGCTGAACACCGGCGGCTTCGCCCGCGGCGTCACGGTGCCGGGCGTCCCCGGGACGAGCTACTTCATCTTCGGCAGGAGGTGCTTCTTCGGCTACCTGATCCACCCCGACGGCGAGGTGTGGTGGTTCGCCAACCCGGCGAGCCCCACGGAGCCGACCCCGGAGGAACTGGCCGCGATCGACCCGGAGCGGTGGCGGGCCGGGCTGCTGGAGCTGTTCGAGGGCGACACCGGGCCGATGGCCGACGTCATCGGCGCGACCCGCCACCTCCTGGGCCCCTGGAACACCTACGACTTCCCGACCGTGCCGACGTGGTTCAACGACCGCATGGTGCTCCTGGGCGACGCCGCGCACGCGACCTCGCCCTCCTCGGGCCAGGGCGCGTCCATGGCCATCGAGGACGCGGTGGTGCTGGCCAGGTGCCTGCGCGACGTGCCCGGTACGCGCGAGGCGTTCGCCGTCTTCGAACGGCTGCGGCGCGAGCGGGTGGAGAAGGTCGTGGCCCAGGGGAGGCGCAACGGCAGCGGCAAGGCCCCGGGACCCGCCGGCGCGTTCCTCCGCGACCTCGTGCTGCCGACGATCATGCGGCAGGTGGAGAAGAAGGACATGCTGGCCTGGATGTACGACTACCGCCTCTCCTGGGACGACCCGGTGACCGCGCCGTCCCGCTGAGCGCCCGCCGGTTCCGTGCCGGGGCTCCGCCGGACCCGCCCGTCCGGCCTACCCGGCCGTACGACCGGGGCGCCCGGCCGGTGCCCACAATGGTGGGAGAGCGGCCGTGAGGCGGGCGGAGGTGGTCCGATGGCCGGCCTGGAGGACCTGCGGCGGGCGATCGGGGAGATCCCGCTGGTGGACCACCACGTCCACGGGGTGCTGGTCCGCGACCTGTCGCGGCGGGAGTTCGAGGAGGCGCTCACCGAGTCGGACCGGCCGGTGCCCGCCTGGGCGACCCAGTTCGACTCCCAGCTCGGCTTCGCCGTCCTCCGCCACTGCGCGCCCGTGCTCGGCCTCGATCCGCATCCCGAACCGGACGCCTACCTCGCCCGCCGCGCCGAGCTGGGCGCCGAGGAGGCCGGCCGGCGGCTGCTCGCCGCCGCCGGGGTGGGCCGCTTCCTGGTGGAGACCGGCCACCGGGCCGGTGAACTGCTGGGACCGTCCGGGATGTCCGCCCTGACCGGCCGGCCCGCCGACGAGATCGTCCGGCTGGAGGCGGTCGCCGAGCGGGTCGCCGCCGAGGGCGTCGGCGCCGCGGCCTTCGCCGCCGCCTTCGAGGCGGCCCTGTGGGAGCGCAGCCGTACGGCGCGCGGCCTGAAGACCGTCGCCGCCTACCGCTGCGGCCTCGACTTCGACCCCGCCCCGCCCTCTCCGGGGGAGGTGACGGCGGCGGCCGGCCGCTGGCTGCGGCGGGTCGAGCGGACCGGCGGGACCCGCCTGGACGACCCGGTGCTGGTACGCCACCTCGTCTGGACGGGCGTCGGGCGCGGGCTGCCGCTGCAGTTCCACACCGGGTACGGTGACCCCGACCTCGACCTCCGCCGAGCCGATCCGCTGCTGCTGCGCGGCTTCGCGGAACTGGCCGAGCCGCGCGGGATCCCGCTGCTCCTGCTGCACTGCTACCCGTTCCATCGCGGCGCGGGCTTCCTGGCGCAGGCGTACCCGCACGTCTTCTTCGACGTCGGGCTGGGCGTGCACCACACCGGGGCGCGGGCGGCGGCCGTCGTGGCGGAGAGCCTGGAGCTCGCGCCGTTCGCCAAGATCCTCTTCTCCTCCGACGCCTGCGGGCCCGCCGAGCTGCACCACCTGGGCGCCCTGCTGTGGCGGCGGGCGATGACCCGGGTCCTCGGCGGCTTCGTGGCCGAGGGGGAGTGGAGCGCGGAGCAGGCGGTGCGGGTGGCCACGATGATCGGCGCGGAGAACGCCCGCCGGGTCTACGGGCTGGGGGACGGCGACTCGGACGGGTTCGGGGACGGGCCGGGCGGCGGCTCAGGCGGGTCCGGTGACGGGCCGGGCGGCGACTCGGGCGGGTCCGGGGACGGGCCGGGCGGCGACTCGGGCGGGTCCGGTGACGGGCCGGACGGGGAGCGGCCTGATCGGGGACGCGGTCCGGAGACCGGACCCCGCGGGAGCGGTGTGACCCGGGAAACGGCGCGGGCCGCATCATCCGTGTCTCGTGGGGAAGCGGAACAACTATTAGCGGACTTAACGGACTTATCGCCTGTCTATCTCGGGGAGGAAGCATGTACGGCACCCACGCCCATCGGCCCGCGGGAAGCCCGGAGGGAAGCGGGGTGACCGGCTCCCATCGTCCCGGCGCCGGGGAGGCCAAGTGAAGGACGTCCACGAGCGGCTGTACGCCGCGCTTCACGACGAACTCCCCGCCGCCTACGAGCTGCGGAGGGAACTGCACGCCGAGCCGTACCTCGCGGGCACCGAGGAGCCGACGCTCAAACGGATGCTCGACGCGCTGCCCGGGGACGGCGTCCTGGAGCGGGTGGCCGGAACCGGCGCGATGCTCCGCGTCGGCGAGGGCGGCCCGGCCATCGGCGTGCGCGGCGAGCTGGACGCCCTGCCGATCACCGAGGAGACGGGCGTCCCCTGGGCCTCGCGCAACGGCGCCATGCACGCCTGCGGCCACGACGTCCACCTCGCCGCGCTGGCCGCGCTGACCAGGGCCGTCGACCGCGTACGGCCGGAGACCCCGATGGTCGCGGTCCTGCAGCCGCGCGAGGAGACCCACCCCTCGGGGGCGCTCGACATCGTCAAGTCCGGCGCGCTCGGACGGCACCGGGTCGGCGCGATGATCGCCGCGCACGTCCAGCCGGTGCTCGCCACCGGCCAGACCGCCTGCACGTCCGGCGCGGTCAACGCCTCCGCCGACGAGTTCACCCTCACCGTGCGGGGCCGTGGCGCCCACGCCGCCTACCCCCAGCTCGGCCGGGACCCCGTCCTGGCGCTGTCCCAGATCGTCGTGGCCGCGCAGCAACTCGTCAGCCGGGACGCCGACCCCATGGTGCCGACCGTCATCACCTTCGGGACGGTGAGCGCCGGCACCGCCCCCAACGCCATCCCCGGCCGGGCCGTCGCCAGGGGAACGCTCCGCGCGATGTCGGAGACCTGGCGCTGGCGGCTGCAGGACCGGTTCCGTGAGATCGCCGAGGGGATGGCCCGCGCCCACGGCTGCGAGGCGGAGGTGTGGATCGCGCTGGGCGAGCCGCCGCTGGTCAACGACGAACGCCTGGCCGACGAGACGGCCCGGCTGCTCACCGAAACCGCCTGGCACACGCCCGCCATCCTGCGCTCCTGCGGGGCCGACGACTTCGCCCACTTCGCGTCGGCCGTGCCGTCGCTGATGCTCTTCGTGGGCACCGACACGGTGTCGGGGTTGCACACCCCGACGTTCCTGCCGGGGGACGAGACGGTCAGGGCGGTGGCCGAGAGTCTGCTGGCCGCCTACCTCGCCGCGGCCCGCGTCGTCGCCACCGGCGGGAACCGGCCCGCCCGGAGGTGACCGCCGGGTGATGGCGCACCGGGCCCGAAGACGGCGTGGGGCGGCCGTCAGCCCAGCCTGAAGGTGCTCGCGAACGCGTTGATGTACGAGGCGGTGCCGGACCGCTCCGCGGGGGTGGAGAACCAGAACATCCCGGCGCCGCCGCCGTCGCGGACCACGCACCGGGCGTAGAAACGGTGGATCTGCTTCGGCGACCCCTTGCGCGCGAAACGGAACTCCAGTTCGGCGCCCTTCCCCCCGGGGAAGGCGACCGGGCCCTTCCGTAACTCCCGGTAGGAGCCGCGCGCCATCAGCAGCGGCTTCAGCCCGTCACGCAGCTCGGCGAGGATGCGTTCCGGGGAGCGTTTCTCCTTCTTCTTCGGGTCGGCGAGGACGCCCAGGAGGCGGACGGAGACGCCCTTACCCTTGCCGGACACCCAGCCCACCTGGCTCTTCCGCACCTCCCGGTGCCAGCCCTCGGGAACGGCCAGGGAGAAGCGGTGCCTGCCGTCCCGGTAGAGGCGGAAACCCGGCGGCGGCGTGGCGGGGGAGGCGATGGCGGGTTCCCCGGCGGAGTTCCGGTCCCCGGTGGGACCCGGACCCGGGCTCGGGTTCCCGGCCGGACCGGCCGTCCCGTTCGGGGCGGGGCTCGTGGCGGGTCCGGCCGTCCCGTTCGGGTCCGGCCCGGGTGTACGGCTCGCCGCGGCCTCCGGGGCCCGGCCGGTGGCCGGTCCGGACGTCGGGACGGTGGACATCACCGACCCCTCGGCGACGGCGGACGTCCGGCCGGTGCCCGCACCGGGGGCGTCCCGCTGGGCCACCGCGACCACCGCGATCGTCACCATGGTCGCCAGCAGGGCGGCGCCCGTCGCCACGGACACCCGGGCGCGCATTCGCGCGGTCCCGGCCGCCGCCGACATCAGGGAGCGCCGCAGCGCCGTCCCCTCGGAGAGCAGGGCGCGCGACCACGCCGCCACCGCCGGCAGCGGCTCGCGCAGCCGCTCCGGCGCCGTCGCCGTCAGCGCCCGCAGGTATCCCGTGCCCGCCGCCGCGGTCCTCCGCGTCCGCGATCCCACCGTCGTCACCCAGGAACGCGACCCGGAGGCGGTGGCCCAGGAACGCGACCTCGGGACGGCGGCCCGGTCCCGCGGCTCCGCGCCGCTCCGGTCCCGTGATCCATCGATGCCCGGGTCCCGTGGTTTCCCGGTGTCCGGACTCCGCGGCTCCGCGTCGCGCCGGTCCTGCGGCTCCGCGGCGGCCTGCCGGGCGGTCGACCCCGGTTCGCCCGCCGCCGCGTCCCGCCGGGCGGCCGCCCGCTTGTCCGGCTGAGACTCCGGCGCGCCCGTCCACGAGTCGGGTCCGCCCGCCTGCGTGGCCGGGATGTCGTCCGTCGCCGGGCTCCGGCCGGGACCCGCCGCATGATCCGGGGCCACCGTACGGTCTGGGGCCTGCGCCGCGCCGGGCCGTACGGCCGGACCGGGGCCGGGCGCCGGGGACGGGACGGCCGGACCGGTCCCGGCGACCGGCGCGAGGAGGGCGAGCGCCTCGGCCGCGGTCAGCCGCTCGGCCGGATCCTTACGGAGCAGTCCCTCGATGACCGGACGCAGCCGGCCCGCGTGCTCGGCCGGGTCCGGGAGCCCGTTGATGATCGCCGCGATCGTGGCGGCCGTGCTTCCCCGGGCGAACGGTTTGCGGCCCTCCACCGCCTCGTACAGCGTCACGCCCACGGCCCACAGGTCGGTGGCGGCGGAGGCCGGACGGCCCGCGAAGCGCTCGGGCGCCAGGTAGGGGATCGTGCCGAGGAGCCGGCCGGTGCCGGTCAGGTCGGTGTGGTCGTCGTCGGTGGCCGAGATCCCGAAGTCGGTCAGCACGGCCTGGCCGTTCCCCAGGAGGATGTTGGCGGGCTTGACGTCACGGTGCACGATCCCCGCAGCCTCGGCCGCGACCAGCGCGGCGATCACCTGCCGCCCGATCGCGGCGACCTCGGCCTCGGGCAGCCGCCGCCGGGCCCGGATCGCCCCGGCCAGGGACGACCCCTCGACCAGGGCCATGATGATCCACGGACGGCCGTCCTCCTCGACCACGTCGTAGACGGTCACGATGCCGGGGTGGTCACGCAGCGCGGCGGCCGTACGGGCCTCCCGGAGGGTGCGCCGCAGCCGCTCCTCGCGGTCCCGCTCGGACAGGTGGGCGGGCAGCGAGACCTCCTTGACCGCCACGCTCTGGTGCAGCAGCTCGTCCCGGGCCCGCCAGACGACGCCCATGCCGCCCGCGCCGAGCGGGGCCAGCAGCCGGTAACGGCCCGCCAGCGAACGCGAACCGCCCTCCGGCATGTGAGGACCGGTCTCCTGCGTGCGAGAGCCGGTCTCCGGCACGTGGGGACCGGTCTCCTGCACGTGAAAGCCGGTCTCCGGCATGTGAGGATCGCCTGGCTGAGGGCCGCCCGGCGCTTCAGGGCCGTCCGGCGCGCCGTCGGCGTCCGGCGTATGAGATCCGTCCGGCACGTGGGAGCCGTCCGGCACGTGGGAGCCGGTCGGCATGTCGGGGCCGTCCGGCACATGGGAGCCGTCCGGCGCATGAGAGAGGCCGCTCGTTTCGCCGTGTCCGATCCGCATCCCGGTCCACTGCCCGATCTACGCGTCTTCTCCCTTATCCGGGACGCATTGATTGCCCATGGCGCATCGTCCGCGGATCACTGGGAAGCTGGCGGTATGCGCATCGACCTGCACACCCACTCCACCGCCAGCGACGGCACCGACTCCCCGGCGGAGCTGATGGCCGCGGCCGCCGCGGCCGGGCTGGACGTGGTGGCGATCACCGACCACGACACCACGGCCGGGTGGGACGCCGCCGCGGCCGCGCTGCCCGCCGGGCTGACGTTGGTGCGCGGCGCCGAGCTGTCGGGACGGTGGTACGGCACGGAGCCGACGATGGGGCTGCACCTGCTGGCCTATCTGTTCGACCCCGCGTACGAGCCGCTGGCCGCGGAGCTGGCCGGGGTGCGCCGCTCCCGGGAGCGCCGGGCCGAGAGGACCGTCGAGCTGCTGAACGCCGACGGCATCGACGTGACCGTCCCCGAGGTGCGCCGGTACGCGGCGGGCGGCACGGTCGGCCGCCCCCACCTGGCGCAGGCACTCGTCCGGCGCCGCCTGGTCAGGAACGTGGACGAGGCGTTCCGGCCCGAGTGGCTGGGCCGCCGCTACCGCCTGCCCAAGGACGACATCGACGTGTTCACCGCGGTCCGGCTGGTGCGCGAGGCCGGCGGGGTGTCGGTGCTGGCGCACCCGAAGGCGGAGGTCCGGGGCCACGCCCTCCCCGACGCGCTCATCGCGAGCCTCGCCGAGGCGGGCCTGTGGGGCGTCGAGGCCGACCACACCGAGCACGTCGAGGCCGATCGGGCGAACGTCCGCGCCCTCGCCCGTGACCTGGGTCTGCGGGTCACCGGCTCCAGCGACTACCACGGCACCAACAAGACCGTACGGCTCGGCGCCTGCGTCACCGACCCGCTCGTCTACCGGGAGCTGGTCGACGCCGCGACCGGCGCCGCACCCGTCACCGGGCCGTGAACCATGCCGGATCGTGAATACCACCGGGCCGTGAACCGCGCCGGGCCGTATCCGTCACCGGGCCGTGAACCGCGCCGAGCTGTGAACCGCGCCGGGTCATGAACCGGACCGGCGACCACGGCTGAACGCGGGAAGAGCCACGTCCTAAACCGGGAAGAGCCACGTCATCGCGGCGATGCTCTTGTCGGCGTACACCTTCTGTCCGGGCTCCAGGCCGTAGGCCAGATCCTCCAGGGCGCCGCACCTGGCGTAGAAGACGGCCCGCTCGCGCAGGGACGCGGGCTCGGCACCGCCGTGGTAGCGGCCGATTGCCGCGTCGAGGGCGGAGGGGCCGAGGTCGCGGTACAGCAGGCCGAAGTCGTAGGCCGGATCGGTGATCGCCGCGTCACCCCAGTCGATGACGCCGGTCACCCGCCCGGTGTCGGGGTCGACGAGGACGTGCTCGACGCCCAGGTCGTTGTGGGAGAACACCGGCTCCCACCCACCCGTCGGCGGCGGCGGCGCGGCCAGGAACGCCTCCACGGCACGGCGGTGCGCCGCCGGCACCTGCCCGGAGACCGCCTCGTAGATCTCCACGGCCTCTCGCAGCCACTCCTCCGGCGGGAAGTCGTCCCGCTCCACCAGGTCCGCCAGCCGCTCGGCCGGTACGGCGTGCAGCGCGGTGAGCAGCCCGCCGAGCACCGCGGCGACCGACGGGCCGTACGCCTCCCGCGCCGGGCCGGGCAGGTGCAGCAGGGGCCGGCCCGGCAGCTTGGCATAGGCCAGGCAGCCTCGGCCAGGATCGGCGAACATCGGCTCGGGGACGGGCAGCGGTGATATCTCCGCGACGGCGGTGAGCAGGCGGGACTCATGTTCCACCAGCGCGGCCCGTTCGGCGGGGTCGTCCTGAAGGCTGAAGCGGACGATCAGCTCACCGTCCACCTCGTAGGCGACGTTGTCCTGCCCCGCGCCGCTCCGCACGACCGTGCCGGCGCGGTGGCTGGGCAGGTGCGCGGCGACCGCGGCGCGGACGTCGCCGACGCCGTGGCCGTTCTGTCCGTCCACTGTGACACCGTGCCTTCCGTGAGAGCCTTCCATGAGCGGAGCGGCGCGCTCGGCCTCACGGCGCCCAAGATCAAACAGAGGCTGGGAGAGTACCGCGAGCCGAGCGGATACCGCCACCGGGTGCCGGGGCCGCCCCTTCGCGACCGAAGACGCGGTCCCGGAGACCCCGCCGTGCGGCCGAAGACGCGGTCCGGGAGACCCCGCCGTGCGCCCGGCGCGGGGTCAGTAGCCCGCGTCGGGATCGATCATGCCTTCCAGAGGCCGACCGGCCAGCAGGTTGCGCACGTTGCGCTCGACCCGCTCGCTGAGCACCCGGGTGGTGTAGTCGGCGGAGTCGGCGCTGTGCGAGGTGATGAGCACCCGGGGGTCGTCCCACAGCGGATGCCCCTCGGGCAGCGGCTCGGGGTCCGTCACGTCCAGCCCGGCGGCGGAGATCGTCCCGGAGCGGAGGGCCTCGACCAGCGCGCCGGTCCGGATGTGCTCGCCCCGGGCGACGTTGACCACGACGGCGTGCCGCGGCAGCAGCGCCAGCTCGGCGGCGTCGACGACGTACCGCGTCTCGGGTGTCAGGGCCAGGGCGAGCACCAGGACGTCGGTGTCGCCGAGCACGTCGTGCAGGGCCGAGGACGGCAGCGTCTCCTCGGCGCCCTCGACCTTGTCCGGCCGGCGGCGGAGCACCCGGACGCGGCAGCCGAACGGCGCGAGCAGGCGGACCAGCTCCGTGGCGATGCCCCCGCCGCCGAGGATCGTCACCCGGCGGCCGTGCAGGGAACGCGGGTCCGCCGAGCACCAGCGGGGCGTGCGGGCCTGCCGTACGACGCTGCGCAGGCAGGCCAGCGTCAGCAACAGCGCGTGCTCGGCGACCTGCCCGGCGAACGACCCCTTGGCGCAGGTGAAGGTCTGCGGCCGGCGGAGGATCCCGGCCTCGGCGAACTTCTCCACGCCCGCCCAGGGGAACTGCACCCACCCGATCCCGGGATGGTCGTCCAGCATCCGCGCCAGCCCGTCCGGGTCGCCCGGCACCAGCCACACGAGCCCGTTGGCCTCGGCGGGCGGGACGTTGGAACCGCCTCCGGCGGTCACGGCCTCGGCGACCCGGGCGCGCAGGTGGTCGAGGGCGGGGGAGTTGGCGCGGTCACCTGCCCCTTCCGCCTCCGAATCGGACGGCGGTGCTATCGCGATGCGGGCTTCTTCCATGGAGGGACATTCTTCCGCGCCCCGTCCACCGGGCGGCCTCCGGGGGCGGTCAGGGCGGTCAGGGCGGTCGCGCGCGGGCCGGTGGCGGTCACGCGGGCCGGTCCGCATCCGGCGCGGTCGGGGCGGTCGGGGCGGTCAGGTACGGGTCCGCCCGTGGCCGGGCATGGTCCGGCCGGTCACACGTGGGCCGGTTCACGGTCGTTCTCGGCCATCTGGAACCACACCACCCGCCCGGCCTGGTCGTCACGCCAGCCCCACGCGGTGGACAGCTCCCGCACCAGCCACAGCCCCCGGCCGCCGCCGCAGTCGGCCTGGACGTCCGTCCTGAGCTCGGGGGCGGTGCCCGGCGATCCCTCATCGATCACGTCGATCAGGATCGTCCCGTCCCGGCTCATGATGATCAGAGTGACCTTCCCGTCGGGCTGGCGGCCGGAGTCGGAGTGCCGTACCGCGTTGGTCACCAGCTCGGTGACGAGGAGGAGCGCGTCGTCCGTACGGGGATGGCCCGCGGCCTCCAGGAGGTCACGGACGTACCGCCGGGCCTGCGGAACGGACGCGGCGTCTCCTGGAAGTGCGATGTGCCCCAGCAGCTCGGATCCCTTCACGAAATCACCGTCCCCGCAATGAGCCGGGTCATGTCTTCCAGACGGCTCTCATCATGTGAATGTGGTCACGTAATCTCGGGGGAAACCCCGGTCGAAGCGGTGTCCTCGCTGGTCGGAGGAGGTGCGGGTGGCGGCGGGAGCGGTCCGCGGGCCGGCTCCGCGATCTCCGGCAAGCTTTGACCAAAGGGCCCTTGCTGTGTTGATGGCGACGCTGTGTTGATGGCGACGCTGCGCGTCGCGGCTCGGGGGCTTTTGCCCGGTGTCTTCCCTCGTCACTCCGTCGCTCCGCTCCTCCGCTCCTCAGTCCAGACACCGGCGCCCCCTCGCGGGTTCATGGCGACGCTGCGCGTCGCGGCTCGGGGGCTTTTGCCCGGTGTCTTCCCTCGTCACTCCGTCGCTCCGCTCCTGCGTTCCTCAGTCCAGACACCGGCGCCCCCTCGCGGGTTCATGGCGACGCTGCGCGTCGCGGCTCGGGGGCTCTTGCCCGGTGTCTTCCCTCGTCACTCCGTCGCTCCGCTCCTGCGTTCCTCAGTCCAGACACCGGCGCCCCCTCGCGGCTTTCCTCGGTCCAGACACCGGCGCCCCCGAGCGGGCCGGGGGAATTCCGTTTTATTCAAGGATCTTGTCAAAGTAGGATCGAGGGTATGAGACAGGTGAGCGGGGACGCGTCCGTCCTGAGAAGACTCAACTCCGACGCGATCCTGCGCATCCTGCGCGGCCGGGAGCTCGCCACCCTGACGGAGCTGGCCGCCGCCGCCGGCGTGTCCAGGCCCACGGCCGAGGGGATCGTCGAGGACCTGCTGGCCGACGGCTGGGTCGAGGAATACGCCGAGGACGAGCGCGCCGACCGCCAGCGCGGCCGTCCGGCCCGGCGCTTCCGGTTCCGCGCCTCCTCCGGGCACGTGGCCGGCGTCCACATCGACAGCTCCAACCTCCAGGTCATGGTCTGCGACCTGGGAGGGGAGGTCAGGGCGGTGCGCAGGCGGCCGCTGCCCGTCGACACCCCGGTGCCCGACCGGCTGTCCGCCGTCGCCGAGCTGATCCGGTTGGCCGCCGCCGACGCCGGGCTCGCCGTCGCCGAGCTGACGGCCGTGGGTGTGGGCACCACCGGCGTGGTCGACGGCGAGGGCCGCGTGGTCAAGAGCATCGTGCTGCCCGGCTGGACCGGGCTGCACCTGCACGCCGAGCTGTCCGCTCGGCTCCCGGCGCCGGTGGTCGTCGAGAACGACATGCGCCTGGCCGTCACGGCCGAGCACTGGCGCGGGGCGGCCCGGGGCTGCGACGACGTGGTCTACCTCTTCGCCGCCGACCGGATCGGCATGGGCCTGCTCATCGGCGGCCGGGTGCACCGGGGCGCCCACGCCGCCTCGGGTGAGATCGGCTCCCAGCCCAACGACAACTGGTCGGCCTTCCGCCACGTGATGGACTACTCGATGGCGGTGGAGCCCGGTGAGCTGCGGGGCGGCCGGCAGAGCGCGGAGTTCGCCGTCGGCCGGGCGCGCGCGGGCGACGAGAAGGCCCGCCTGGCGGTCAGGGAGTTCGGGCGCGCCCTGGCGGCCGGCCTGCTCACCGTGGTCAACCCGCTCGACCCGGAGATGGTGATCATCGGGGGTGACCTCTCCTCCGCGGGCGACCTGCTGGTGGAGCCGATCCAGGAGTCGCTGGACGAGCACTGCCTGTACCCGCCGCGGGCCGTCGTCTCCGGGCTCGGCGGCGAGTGCATCGCCGTGGGCGCCGTACGGCTGGCACTCGATCACGCCGAGCGGCTGCTGTTTACGCTCCCCGCTTGAATATTCCATCCGGAGCCGGGGCGATCCGGCCGTGACGCCGTTCCCCTAGGTCAGGCATGCCTGAGAGCGGCCGGACCGCCGTAACTCTTGGGTCACGGCCGGATCGCCGCCGCGCATCGATTGCTCGTTCCTGCGCTATTTACTCTAGTTGTTTGCATAAATGGGCGCTAGCCTCCAGGGAATTCGTTCTGACCTGGAGGTGAGACGTGGTCGTATCCACGGCGGCCCCCGCGGCGGAGGTCCAGGTGGGCGCCCGCCCTCAGCGCCGGACCCTCCGCGATCGGCTGAAACGCGACTGGACGCTGCTGCTCCTGTGCCTGCCGGGCGTGCTGTACTTCGTCGTCTTCTTCTACGTCCCCCTGCTGGGGAACGTGATCGCGTTCAAGGACTACGCGCCGTTCCTGGGGATCGAGGGAAGCCCGTGGGTGGGGCTGGAGAACTTCGTGATGCTCCTGGAGGAGCCGGAGTTCTGGACCGCCGTGGGCAACACCCTGCAGATCACCGCGCTCCAGCTCCTGCTCTACTTCCCCGCCCCGATCGCCTTGGCGCTGCTGCTGAACTCCCTGGTCGGCAACCGGGTCAAGCGCCTCGTCCAGACCGTCGTCTACCTTCCGCACTTCCTGTCGTGGGTGGTCGTGGTCGCGATGTTCCAGCAGGTCATCGGCGGCGCCGGCACGATCACCACGTTCCTGGCCGCGCACGACGTCACCATCGGCAACCTGATGGCCGACCCGGGACTGTTCAAGCTCATGGCCACCGCGCAGGTGATCTGGAAGGACACCGGCTGGGGGACCATCATCTTCCTGGCCGCCATCACCGCGATCGACGTGAGCCAGTACGAGGCCGCCGCGATCGACGGGGCCGACTGGAAGCGCCGGCTGTGGCACGTGACGCTGCCCGGCATCCGGCCCGTGATCATCATGCTGCTGATCCTGCGGCTGGGCGACATCCTGTCGGTCGGCTTCGAGCAGATGGTGCTCCAGCGTGACGCCGTCGGCGCCGAGGCGTCCGAGGTGATCGACACCTACATCTACTACCACGGTGTCATCAACGGCGACTGGGGGATGAGCACCGCCGCCGGCCTGATGAAGGGCCTCATCGGCGCCGCCCTGATCTACGCCGCGAACAAGCTCGCCCACCGCTTCGGAGAGCAGGGGATCTACCGATGAGGCCGCCGTGGATGGAACGCCCGACCGTCGCGGGCCGCGCGCTGAAGACCGCCGCGCTGACCGCGATCGTGCTGGCCGTGCTGTACCCGTTCGGTCTGGCCGTGGGCACCAGCCTCACCGGGCGCGCGGAGAGCGTCGCCAACGGCGGCGGCTACGTGCTTCTCCCCGCCCACCCGACGCTGGAGGCGTACCGGCTGATCCTGTCCGGCGGAGCGGTGACCCGGGCCGTGCTGACCAGCGTCGGCATCACCCTCTGCGGCACCGCGCTGAGCCTGCTGTGCACGGTCTTCCTCGGCTACGCGCTGTCGCGCCGGGGCATGCTCGGCGGCAAGCCGATCCTCATGATGGTGCTGGCCACCTTCCTGTTCACCCCCGGCATGATCCCGACCTACCTGATGGTCAAAGAACTGGGCATGCTGAACACCTACCAGTCGGTGATCGTGCCGGTCCTGGTGAACGCCTTCAACGTGGTCGTGGTCCGCGCCTTCTTCCAGGGGCTGCCCGACGAGCTGTTCGAGGCGGCACGCATGGACGGCGCCGGCGAGTGGCGGATGATGTGGCGGATCGCGATCCCGCTGTCCAAGGCGGTGATCGCGGTGGTCGGCCTCTTCTACGCCGTCGGCTACTGGAACAGCTGGTTCAGCGCGCTCCTCTACATCGACGACCACGACAAGCACCCGATCCAGCTCGTCCTGCGCCAGTACATCTTCCGCGGCGGAGCCGCACAGGGCACCGACGTGGCGATCGTCCGCGACCTGCCCACGGCCTCGGTCCAGATGGCCGTGCTCGTCATCGCCCTGGTGCCGATCCTCCTCGCCTACCCCTTCCTCCAGAAGTACTTCACCAAGGGCGTCCTCACCGGCGCCATCAAGGGCTGAGAACCACCCCCCAGGAGAGACCCATGTCCATGAGCATGTCCCGCCGCGGTTTCCTCGGACTCGCGCTCGCCGGCGCCACGGCCGCCGGGCTCGCCGCCTGCGGAGGCGAGGGCGGCGGCGCCGCCGGAGCCGGGAAGGGCGGCGCCGACCTGTCCAGGAAGCTCCGGCTCCCCACCTACACCCCCGCGAAGATCCCCACCCCCGACCTGCCGATCGACGCCGGCCAGGACCCGTCGTACCTGAAGTACCCCGAGCAGCTCGTCAGGTCGGTCCCGGCGCCGCCCGGCGACGGCAGCCGGATCACCGCCCTCACCCAGACCTGGGACGTGGCGCCGCCCGGCGCCGACAAGAGCGCCTACCTGCAGGAACTGGGCAAGCGCCTCAACGCTCAATGGGACATGAACATCGTGGTCGGCGAAGGCTACCCCGACAAGTTCAACGCCATCATCGCCAGCGACGACCTGCCCGACCTGGTGTGGTTCCCGCCGAACCAGGGCCTGCAGCGCGTACCCGAGCTGCTGGAGGCGAAGTTCCACGACCTCACCCCGCACCTCGCCGGTGACGCGATCAAGAAGTACCCGAACCTGGCGAATCTGGGCGACGTCGCCTGGAAGTCGGCCGTCACCAATGGCAAGATCTTCGGTGTGGCCGTCTCCTACAGCCGCTTCGGCCAGGTCTACCTGGTCAACCAGGACTTCTGGCGGCCGGTCGGCGGCATCGGCTTCACGGGCGCCGACGACTTCTTCCAGAAGTCCGTCCAACTCCTGGACGCCAAGCGCAACAGGTACGTGCTCGAACCCGCCTACGTCAACCACGTCCACATGTTCAGCCAGTGGTACGGCGCGCCGAACACCTGGCGGCTGACGGGGGGCAAGCTGGTCCACCAGTACGAGACGCCCGAATACCAGGCCGCCCTGGAGTTCGCCGTCAAATGCTTCAAGGCCGGCCTCTTCTGGCCCGACGCCACGCTCGCCACCACCAAGGAGAAGGTGGCCAACGGCCAGCTCGGCGCCTACGTCGAGTCCTTCCCCGGCTTCTACAACGACGCGCGGACGCAGAAGTACGAGCTGGGGGCCATCGTCCCCTTCGCCGCCACCCCGGACGCCAAGCCCGTCTACAACGCGGGCCTCGGCTCGGTGGGCTTCACCGCCATCAGCAAGAAGGCCGACCCCAAGCGGGTCGAGATGCTCCTCAACGTGCTGAACTTCATGGCCGCGCCGTTCGGCACGGAGGAGAACCAGCTCGTCAACTACGGCGTCGAGGGCGTCCACTTCACCCGGAAGGACGGCGAGCTGACCTTCACCGACCGGGGCGCCGCCGAGGTCCCGGCCACCCAGCAGCCGATCTCGTTCGTCATCGGCTCGCCCTCCGCGATCTATCTGCCCGGCAAGCCCGAGGGGACCCGGCTCATCCACGACTTCGAGACGAAGGTCGCGCCCATACTCCAGGAGCGCGTCACCACCGGCCACTTCTCCGACACCTTCACCACCAAGGGCGGCGAGCTGTCCACCATGGGCTCGGACATGGTGGTCGACGTCGTCACCGGCCGCAAATCGCTCTCCGAGTGGCAGGGCTTCGTGAAGAAGTGGATGGACCGCGGCGGCGCCGCGATGAAGGCCGAGTACGAGGCGTCCATCGCCAAGGGCTGACGCCCCGCCGTACGACCTTGGACGCTTCGCCGTACGAGCTGAGAGGCCGTACGGCCTGAGAAGGGATGAGAAGTGGAAGACCTGCGCATCGGAGTCATCGGCCTCGGCCTGCGGACCAGCCTGGCGCTCTCGGCCCACCGGCCGGGCCGCGGCTCGGTGGTCGCGGCGCTGTGCGACTCCGATCCGGCGGTGCTCAAACGGCAGTCCGAGCGGTTCGACGCCGACATCCTCACCGAGGACTACCGCGAGCTGCTCGACCGCCCCGACCTCGACGCGATCATCGTCATGACCCCCGACGACACCCACGAGCGCGTCGCGATCGACTGCCTGCGCGCCGGAAAGGCCGTATACCTGGAGAAACCCCTGCACATCACCGTGGAGGGCTGCGACAACATCCTGCGTACCGCAAAGGAGAGCGGCACCCGCCTCTACGTGGGGCACAACATGCGGCACATGGGCGTGGTGCGGACCATGCGCGACATCATCCGCAAGGGCGTCATCGGCGAGCCGAAGACCGTCTGGGTGCGCCACTTCGTCTCCTACGGCGGCGACTACTACTTCAAGGACTGGCACGCCGACCGCACCCGCACCACGGGCCTGCTCCTGCAGAAGGCCGCCCACGACCTCGACGTCGTCCACTGGCTGGCCGGCGGCTACACCACGCGCGTCAACGCCTTCGGCGACCTGATGCTCTACGGCGACCTGCCGCGCCGCGCGCCCGACACCCCCCGGCCGGAGAACTGGCTCAAGGAGTTCGAGTGGCCGCCCACCCGGCGCGGCGACCTGAACCACGTCGTGGACGTCGAAGACGTCTCGGTGATGAACATGCGCCTGGACAACGGCGTCATCGCCGCCTACCAGCAGTGCCACTTCAGCCCCGACTACGTGCGCAACTACACCGTCATCGGCACCGAGGGGCGGCTGGAGAACTTCGGCGACGGCCCCGGTGACACGGTCAAGGTCTGGAACACCGGGCCGAGCGGCTACCGCGACGACTGCGACATCGCCTACCGGGTGCCCGCGGCGGTCGGCTCGCACGGCGGCGCCGACACCGGGATCATCGCGGAGTTCAACCGTTTCGTACGCGAGGGCGGTGCCACCGACACCTCGCCCGTGTCGGCCCGGATGAGCGTCGCCGCCGGATACATGGCCACGATGTCGCTGCGCGACGGCGGCACGCCGTACGACGTGCCGCCGCTGGATCCGGAGCTGGCCGCCTACTTCGAGCGGGGCCAGCGATGACCCGCCGCCACCCGCGTCTGGACGCGGAGCCGGCCGTCTGCTTCGAGCGGGGCCGGCGATGACCCGCCGCCACCTGTGTTTGGACGCGGAGCCGGCCGCCTGCTTCGAGCGCGGCCGGCGATGACCCGTTACCACCTGCGCTACCAGGTCCTCCCCGGACGCGCCCCCGGCCCGCTTGCGGACTTCTGCGCCGCACACGGGGTGGAGGAGGTCGTGCTGATGACCGGTGCCGAGGAACTCCACGCCGGACACCCGGCCGGCGACGGCGAGGACCTGTGGTTCGAGACGGTCCGCGCGGCCCGGGACGCCCTGTCCGCCCGCGGCGTCCAGGTCAGCCTCAACCCCTGGGTCACCGTCGGCCACGCCGACCGCGGGCGGATCCAGGACCTCGGCTTCGCGCCGCTGGTCTCACCCGCGGGCGAGACCTCCACGGCCGCCGCGTCGCTCGCCTGCCCGATCTGGCGCGACTGGCTGGCGGCGCACTACGGACGGTTCGCCGGGCTCGGCTTCCGCGTCATGTGGCTGGAGGACGACTTCCGCTTCCACAACCACGCGCCGCTGACCTGGGGCGGCGGGTTCGAACCCGGGATGCTGGCACGTTTCCACCGCCTCGCCGGGGAGGAGCCCACCCGCGAGGAACTCGTCGCCGCGATCACCGCGCCCGGCGAGCCGCACCCGTGGCGGGCACTGCTCCAGCGGACCTGGCGCGAGGCGCAGCTCGAAGTCGTCGCGCTGGTACGGCGGGCCGTCGCCGGCCGCGCGCGGCTCGGGCTGATGAGCTCGGGCCTCGGCGTCGCCTCGGCCGAGGGAAGGTCGTGGAGCGCGCTCTTCGATCTGGTGGAGGCGCACCGCCCGCACTTCGCCCCGTACGGCGACGCGCCCGGCCGACGGCTCGCCTACTCCATCGCGATGCTGGAACTGCAACGGCCGCTGCGCCCCGCGGGCGTCGAGGTCGCGCCCGAGGTGGAGAACTGGACCCACACCGAGTGGAGCAAGTCCGACACCCAGACGTGGTCGGAGATGGTGGCCGCCCACCTGTCGGGCGCGGACGCCCTGCTGCTCGACGTGTTCCCGTTCGTCACCGGCGACCCCGGCCGCTACCCCCGGGTCGGGCGGATGCTCACCCGGTCCCGCCCGGCGCTGGACGCCACGGTCACCGGCGCGTTGGAGACCTTCGGCGTCGGCGTCCCCTGGTGGGAGGACACCGCCGCCCGCGTCCACGGCGACGGGACGCTCGGCGGCCTCGTGGCGGACCCGCTGCGGGCCGCGGAGTTCCTGCTCCCGTACGGCATCCCGGTCCGGGCGGGCGTCGCACCGGTCACCGCGCTGTTCGGCGCGACGGCCTGGGCGGTGCCGGACCCGGCGGAGCTGCTGCGTGGCGGGGTGCTGCTGGACGGCGCCGCCGCGGCGATCCTCACCGAGCGCGGGTACGGCGATCTGCTCGGAGTGTCGGTGGCCGAGGTCGTCACCCGCGAGACGACGTCGCCGCGGCCGTACGCCGTGGAGCGCGTCCGGGACGGCGGCGCGCTGCTCAGCGTCAACGTGCAGGCGGCGGTGGCCCGGCTGACGGCCGCGGACGACGCCGAGGTGTGGACGGACGTGCTCACCCCGCGCGGCGAGCACTGGGGCGCCGGACGGGTGGCGCACGTCAACGCCCTCGGCGGGCGCGTCCTCACCATGGCGGCGTGCGCGCCGGAACTGCTGGGCCGGTGCGACGACGGACGGCTCCTGGCGCAGGCGGCGGTCCGCTGGCTCGGCGGGTCACCGCCGGTCCCGGGCGGGCCGGATGACGGTCCACCGTCGGTCGCGGGTGATGCGACGCCGGGCCGGCCGGGCGGCGGGCGATCGTCGGTTCCGGACGGGGTGGACAGTGGATCGCCTGGATCGCCTGGATCGCCTGGGCCGCCCGGGTTGCCGCTGGTCACGGGCGGGCCGTACCTGATGCCGCAGTACGCGCGGGTGGGCGGTCGGTGGCGGCTGGCCGTCGCCAACGGCTCGGCCGACCCCGCCGCGCCCGTCGTCACCGGCGTCCCCGCCGGGACCGGACTCCGCGCCACCCTGCTGGAACCGCTCGCCGAGCCGCGGGAGGTCACGGCGCGGCGGGACGGCGACCGGGTGCTGGTCGACGCGGAGGTGCCGCACCGCGGGTACCTGATCCTGGATTGGGTTGGGGATTAAGCCGGGAACTCGAAGCGGGGGGTGGAACGGCTCAGCACCGCGCTCTGCGGCGTGGAACCCCACACGCGGCCCAGCTCGCCGGTGACCGCGGCCACCAGTTCCGGGACGTCCGCGGACGCGGTGTCGTGCATCGCCTCCGTGACGATCAGTACGGTGGCCGTCGTGTCCCGGACGGCCGAGTAGCCGCTCTGCCGGTTGGTCCACCGCCGGGCGTGCGCCCGTCCCGCGGCGTCGGTGAAGATCACCTCGCCCGCGTCGGGGTGCTCCGTCTCCCCGGAGAAGGTCTGGTACACCTCGTCGCCGTCCGCGTGCCGTACGTCGAGCCCCTTGGAGACCCGGGAGAGGTCGATCGCCGCCACCGGGATCGCGAACGCCAGTGAGATCGCGTTGCACAGGTCGATCAGGGGGTGGATCCGCGGGAGCACGCCCTCCTTCCTGAACCGCCGCAGCAGCGCCTCCGAGGCGCACCGGTACTGGGTCGGCTTGAGCCCCATCCGGGAGAACACGCGCCGCCAGGCCTGTATCTCGGGGAACCCGGTCTCCGGGCCGTCCGCGAGCCGGGACTCGGCGATCGCGGTGTACGCCGCGATCCGGGACTCGGCGGAGACGTCCGCGGTGATCCCGGTGACGAACAGGGCACCGGCGACGAGCTCCGGGTATTCCGCCCAGACCTCGGGCGAGTGCTGCAGATGCATGGGATGGACCTCTGTCGTGGGTCGGGTCAACGGTCGGTGAGGGCGAGCCGGACGCCGAGCGCGACGAAGGAGGCGGCGAAGACCCTCGCCAGCCACGCCGTCACCCGCGGCCGGGAGACGACCTGATCGCGCACCGAGGCGGCGAAGATCCCGTAGACGGTGAAGACGGCGAAGGTGATCAGCATGAAGACCACGCTCAGCTCCAGCATCCGGGCCGTGGAGCCCGGGTCGCCGGTGTTCACGAACTGCGGCAGGAACGCCAGGAAGAACATGGTCAGCTTCGGGTTGAGGAGGTTGACCAGCACGCCGTAGAGGATCACCCCGGAGGCCGGGCGGGGAACGGCGTCCTCGCTCACGACGACCGCGCCCCCGTCCCTGAACGTGACCCACGCCAGGTAGAGGAGGTAGGCGACCCCCAGGTACTTCAGGGCCTGGAACGCCACGGCGCTCGCGTGCAGCAGCGCCGCCAGGCCGGTGACCGTGGCCACCAGGTGCGGCACGACGCCCAGCGTGCAGCCGAACGCGGCGACGACGCTCGCGCGGCGCCCCTGGGACAGGGCGGCCGACAGCGTGTAGACGACGCCGGTGCCGGGGGTGGCGACCACGATGAGCGCGGTCACCAGGAATGCGACGCTCACTGTCCGCCTCCGAGGTTGTCCGGTCCCCGCCGGGTGGGTGCCGCCCGGCTCGCGAGTTCACCCTGCCGCCACAATGGTCCGATGGAAAGGTCCAATGACGACGCACAGGACAGGTCCATAAGGTCCGGCTCGGACTTCCTCCAGTTGAACATCGACGACGCCCCGGCGGGCGGGCTGGCCGACTGGCTGGCCCGGCGGCTCCGGCTCGCCATGGCGGACGGCAGCCTGCCGGTGGGCAGCCGGCTGCCGGCCACCCGGGTCCTGGCCGGCGAGCTGGGGGTGTCGCGTGGCGTCGTCACCGAGGCGTACCAGCGGCTGAGGGAGGACGGGCACGTCGCCGGGCGCGGCCGGGCCGGCACGGTCGTCGTCGCGACCCCGATGACCGCGCCGCCGCCCACGTCAGTGGCCGCGTCGGCGGCCGCTCCTCCGTCCGCGTTCCCGGTGCGGCCCGCCGTCCCCGCCGCGCCGGTGACGGGTGGGCCGTTCGCCGCCCCGCCGGGGGACGACGTCTTCGACATGCTGCGCGCGGTCCCAGCCCGGATCGACCTGTCACCGGGCGTGCCCGACCTCGCGGCGTTCCCGCGGTCGGCATGGCTGCGCGCCGAGCGTGTGGTGCTCGGCCGCCTCCCGGCGACCGGACTCGGGTACGGTGACCCGCGCGGGGCCCCGGAGCTGCGTCTCGCCGTGGTCAACTGGCTGGTCCGCAACCGCGGCATCAGGGCGGACCCGGACGAGGTGCTCGTCGTCTCCGGCACGTCCCAGACCCTCGCGCTGCTCGCGCGGGTGCTCCAGGACGACGGGATCGGGCGGGTCGCGGTGGAGGACCCGGGATCACTCGGCGCCCGCCTGCACCTGCGCCACTGGGGGATGGGCACCCCGCCGGTCCCCGTCGACGACGAGGGGATCCGCGTCGGGGAGCTGCGGGCGTCGGGAGCCCCCGCCGTACTGGTCACCCCGGCGCACCAGTTCCCCACCGGGGTCGTGCTCGGCGGTGGACGCCGCCGCGAGCTGGTGCGCTGGGCCGCCGACGGCGGGCTGGTCATCGAGGACGACTACGACGCCGAGCACCGCTACGACCGGCCCCCGGTCCCGGCCCTGCGGACGATGCTCCCCGGGCGGGTCTGCTACGCCGGCAGCGTGTCCAAGCTCCTGGCCCCCGCGCTGCGGACGGGATGGGTCCTCGCGCCCCGCCGATACCGGGACGCCCTCGTGGACGCCAAGCGGTACGCCGACCTCGGCAACGCCGTACTGCCGCAGCTGGTGCTGGCACGGCTGATGGAATCCGGGGAGATGGAACGGCACCTGCGTTTCCTGCGGCGGCGCCACCGCCGCCGCCGGGACGCGATGGTCGAGGCGATAGCGGCCCGCCTCCCGGGGGCCGTCGTGCACGGCGCCGCGGCGGGTCTGCACGTGACGGTCACCTTCGACGCGGACTTCGCCGACACCGACCTGGCCGCGGCCGCGCTCGCCCGCGGGGTGAAGGTCCAGCCGCTGTCGTGGCACCGCCAGTGCCCCTCCCGCCCCGGGCTCGTCCTGGGCTACGCGGTCAGCACGCCGGCCGACATCGCGGCGGGCGTGGCGGCCATCGGCGCCGCCCTACGCCACCTGACGTGACCCGGACCTCGGCGCACGACGCAAGGACCGGCCGTTCGCCTCCGGCCGCCCATGGGGCATGCCGGACGAGCATGGCGCACCGATTTCGGCGGCATATTTTTTTGATACATCGATTCGGTGATTCGACATTGCAAAATTCATGCCTTGTTCGTAAATGGATGGGCGATTAATCTGAACGGGCACGGGGGCCGCCTCATGATCGTTTCTGTACGGAAAGCCATCCCGGGAGATCGATGTGGCCAGTCTCGACCGCGAGGCGATGCAGGCGGTGGTGGAACGAATCCAGCGGCTGTCGGACGAGCACTGGTCGGTGCTCGACCCGTCCTGCCGGCTGATGGAGAACGACGCGTGGGTGGGCCCCACCGGCAGCCGCTTCGGCACCGAGATACACGCCGCCCAGCGGGAACTGCGTGCGCTGCTCACCAGCGCGGTGCACAGCGCGCAGACGAAACTCGCCTCCCTGCCGGCCGCGTCATCGGGCAAGCAGTGACCGGCGCGAGCTCCGCGGACTTCACCGGCGTCAAGCAGCCCGAGTTCGACACCATGGCGGGAAAGCACACCCAGGCCGCCGGTCAGCTCGAACGGCTGGCCCAGTCGCTGTACGGCGAACTGCAGGGCGCGGGGCTGGACACCTCCCCGGCGCTGCGCCTGCGCGAACTGGCCGGCCGCGTCGGCAAACAGGCCGAGGACCTGCGACGCAGGCAGGCACTGGTCCGCGAGATGGAGAAGCAGGACGTCGTCTTCGGCGCCTCCACGGTCAAGGGATCGTTCCTGGAGATGCCCGACGGGCTGAACGCGGCCCAGGGGTTGCTGGACGGCACCGTGGCTTCCCGGGCGGCCAGGCAGGCAGCGGGCGGGGACGTCACGGCACTCGCCACCCTGCAGAAGTACGCAGACCGGGGCGCGGACCCCGAGTTCGCCAAGGTCTTCCTGCGGAAACTGGGTGCCAAGGGCGTCACCGAACTGCCCGCCACCCTCGCGGAGCGACTGCGGGACGGCCTGGACCACGGTGACACCGTGGGCGTGGCCGCCCTGTCCGCCCAGGGCAAGCAGGCCCTCCGCCTGCTCGGCACGGCCCTCGCGACCGGCACGGACCCGAAGGGCAAGGCGTACGCGGGCGACGACTTCCTCAAGGAACTCGCCGCACAGGGCCGGGCGGAACACACCGCAGGGAATGTGAAGTACGCGGGCTACCAGTCCCAGGCGCTGGCATGGCGCGGTCACGACGGCCGGCCGCCGTTCTCCGCGAAGTTCATGGAGACCGTCGGCCGCGACGCGATCGCCTACGAGAAGGAGCAGTACGAACGCAGGTGGGCGGCGAGCAAGGACAAACTCGGACAGGCCGTCGGCGGTGGCAGGCAGGTCCCGATGTTCGACCTGGCCGCCGCGCTGGGGCTGGGCACGCTGCTGCGGCCCGGTCAGGGGGTCGTGACCCGGCCCGGAAAACAGGTCAAGTCCGCGGTCGTGGACGACCTGTTCCACGCCGCCGGATCGAGCGGGGAGGCGTCCCGGGCACTGCTGGACCACACCCCCGCGGGCCGGAAGGAGTCCGTGCTGAGCTACCTGCTCACCACCCGGCTGGACGCCTTCGCCTACAGCGACGGTCACGGACCGTTCAGCCAGGTGCTGCTGGCGGCCACCACGGGCCAGGACGCCACCTCCAGGAAACTGGCCGCCGAACTGACCAAGGCGGCGGCCGACCAGGCGCAGCGTGTCTTCGGCAAGGCCGGTGACGGCAACCTGGAGATCACCGACCGGGCCGCGTTCGACCGGCTCGCCCCGCTGCGCTACCCGCTGGCCCGGGCGATCGCGGCCAACATCGGCCAGGTCTCCAGCCTCCTGCTCAACCACGCCACCTTCGGCAAGGCCGACGCCAAGGACATGTCGTACGCACTGGCGCTGGCAGCCCGGGACGATGCCGGATACGAGGCGCTGATCCGGGCGCAGACCGAGCACATGAGGGCGGCCCTGGACAAGATGCCCCCGGTCGGCTTGGAGAAGTCGAACCTGAAGGAGCTGGGATTCAGCGCGGCAGACCTGAAGACGTACGACTTCGACGAGGACGGCCGCGTCGGTAAGGACGACGTCCGGCAGTTCCTCCTCGATGGCATCGTGGGTGAGGCACGCCCCTTCGGGCACATCGTGGAGATCAGGCGTCAGGCGCTGATCGCCGAGGGGCTGGACGACAAGAAGGCCAGCGAAGCGCTGCAGACGATGGTGCGCGACGCCATCGGGATGTTCCCGGTGCCGGGCGCCAAGCAGGTGGGTGAGTTGGCCACCGGTGCCTTCGGCTCGCTGCTCACCAAGTCGTATGACAAGGCGACCGGCGCGGGCTACGACCAGGCCGCCAAGCGGATCGCACAGCAGGTGTCGGACCAGGGGCTGGATCTGGGAGCGGCCTATCAGACTTTGGCGAACGACCGGCTCGCGGTGGAAAAACTGACCGAGCAGATGATCGCCACCACCATGCTGCAGAAGGGCCTGCTCGACGGGATCGAATTGAAAGGACAACCGTTCGCGACCGGTTCCCCGCCGATGATCAAACCATTCACGGAGATGAAACCCGAGGAGTACAGCGGCTTCCTCCGCTGGGTCAGCAGGAACGGCGCGAGCCAGGATCTGTTCGATCGGTTCAGCGGCACCTTCCGCAGGACCAGTGATGTGGATGACTACCTCAACCTAAGGATTCCTGCTTCCCAGGAAGGTGGCAAGTGAGGCTTCCCCGGCTCGGCGTTCCGCTCCTTCTGGGGCTGCTGATCACCTCGGCATGCACCATGAAGAACGAAGGTGTTTCCACGCCCACGCCGGATAACACGGAAATGATCGCTGATTCGGCTCCCTACCTTTGCGGGCTGGTCCCTGAACGAGCATTCCGCTTGGCCGGCGGTGTGGCCGGGCCCCTTGAGGAGAGGACGAACGGTACCGGCGAGGACGGCGACTGCCTGGTTCCCACCACCGGGCCCGGTCTGCTGGAAGTCGTATGGATACGGGAGACCGCCGGTTCGTCGCCTGAATATCTCGACGACCTCATGGACGACAGGCGCAAGGTTTTCACCAGGCACGGAGCGATGAAGCTGTCGTCTGACCTCGGTGAGGGGTATGCCGTCTACTTCCCGGAGGGGCCGTTCAGCGATCGTCCCTACCAGGTGACCGCCCGATTCTCCTGCGGCGGCAAGGACCGGATCATAGATCTCGCCCTGGCCAAGGTATCCAAGGGACGAGACGGGATCAAGGACATGGTCGAGTTGATGCGGATCGCGCAGAAGCGTTACGGCCTGCTCCACGGGTGCACGCCCGGTGCCTAGCGTCGGGGATACGGCTTCGCCATGACCCGAAACACCCGGTTCGGGAGGAGTTACGCTGAAGCGGTGGCGGACTCCTCGGCGGTGGGACACGGGCGGGCGGAAGAGAACGACCGGGAGAAGCGGCTGCGCCGGTACTGGGACCGGCAGGCCGGATCCTACGACCGGCGGATGGCGTCCGTGGAACGCAGGTTCTTCGGCGACACCCGCCGGTGGCTGTGCCGGCAGGCGGCCGGCGACGTGCTGGAGGTGGCCGCCGGCACCGGCCTCAACCTTTCCCACTACCCGTCCGGCGTCCGGCTGACCGGGGTGGAGCGGAGCGACCCCATGCTCGCGGTCGCCCGCCGCCGGGCCCGTGACCTCGGTCTGGCGGCCGACCTGCGGCAGGGCGACGCGCGGGCGCTGGAGTTCCCCGACGGGCGCTTCGACACGGTCGTCTGCACGTTCTCGCTGTGCGCCATCCCCGACGACGGGGCGGCGCTCGCCGAGATGGCGCGGGTCCTGCGGCCGGGTGGTCTGCTGCTCCTGGCCGATCACGTGGTCTCGACCTCCTGGCCGGTCCGGGTGCTGCAGGCGCTGGCCGACGCCGTGTCCGTGCCGCTGCAGGGCGAGCACTACCGCCGCCGGCCGCTGCCGGGGGTGCGCGCGATGGGATTCGGGATCGAGCGCCACGAACGCCTTAAGCTCGGCGTCATCGAGCGGTTCGCCGCCCGCAAGCCCGCCACCGTCTGAAGCGCAGCACCCGCCCCACCACCCGGGCCACGGCGTCCGCGAGACCGCCGTCCGCGGGGCCGGAACGCCCCGCGGGCCGGGTACGGTCAGCCGCCGCAGGCGGCGAACGCGATCGTGTCGGACAGCACCTTGTAGGACTCCCGGACCCTGGTCTTCTTCGTGGCCGTGTCGATCCGCAGGACGCGCACCCGGGCCGGCCGGGAGCTTCCGTCGTACGTGACGAAGTGGGCGGTGACCTGCTCCGGCCCCGTCCAGGCCAGGGTTTCGGGCGCGCTCCTGCCGACCGGCACCCGGGTCAGCACCCTGCCCGACGCGAGGTCGTGGACGACGACGTCCCACCGGCCGCGCTTCTCCTGCGCCGTCACCACGGTCGCGCCGTCCGCGGCGAGGCCGTAGGGGGCGTAGACGCCCTCCTTGTCCAGGGTCCGGCCGCGCAGCCGTTCTCCGGACGGTCCGAGGACGCGCAGGGTCGTCTCGGTGGTCTCGCCGTACGCCAGAAGCTCGTCGTCGTCGGCGCTGAACCCGAGAAGCACCCGGTTCCACGGCACGGTCCAGAGCGGCGCGCCGCTCGCGGTGTCGTACACCCGGGTGGGCAGCTTCCGGTCCTCGGGGAGGACGACCGCCAGGCGGGCGCCGTCCTGGGACAGGATCAGGGTGACGTCGTCCATCCCGACGCGGGCGGGCAGCGCGCCGGCCATGGCGCGGACCTTCCCGCCGATCTCCCGGACGACCAGCCGGCCGTCGGACTTCCTGAAGTAGGCGACGTGCAGGCCGTTGCCGCTGACCTCGATCGGCGCGACGGAGTACTTCTGCGGCCTGCCTTTCGCGTCCAGCGGCGTGATGCGGGCGTCCGCCAGTCCCCGGCGTTCACCCCCGTGGGTGACCAGGCGCCACTTCCCGCAGGGGTACTGCACCTCGTGCTTGTCGGAGCAGCCTCGCACCGAGGCGTACCGGACCGCTTCCGAGTGCGGCACCGCGTCCGCGTGGCGCTCCATGCCCGTGTCGTGCGCGGTCCCGGTGTACGGCGCCGCGCCGGCATGAGGTCCCGCTTCACCGTACGGCGCCGCCCCCGGGTGGGGCGCGGTCCCGGTGTACGGCGCCGCCCCCGCCTGCGGCGCCGGTGCGGCGTTCGCGACCTGGATCCCTCCGAGTGCCGCGGCGGCCAGGATCGCCGCCGTGGCCACTGCGACCTTCGTCCTCATCGGACCTCCCGAGTCGACGAGTCCCCCGTATGGACTTCACCCGGTTGGACCGCCGGATTCGGGGAGAAGTTCGACAGTATTAGCTCTGGTTCAGCCGGAACTTGCCGTACTCCTGCGCCGGGAACGGCGCGGTCCGCGAGGACCGCCGCTACCCGCGGCCTATGAGGGCCGCCGCTACCCGCGGCCCGCCGGGGCCGCCGGTTCCGGGGCGGAGGCCGCGGTGCGCGGGCGCAGGGCCGCGGCCAGGAGCGGCACCAGCACGATCACACCGGTGATCACCCCGAACGCCGCCGGGTAGGACAGGCCGTCCGCGATCCAGCCGGTGACGGCGGGGGCGAGCAGCCCCGACAGGTACGTGATGGTCGCGACGCCCGCCACGCCGTCCCCCGGCGTCGGACCGGTTTTGCCGGCCGTGACGAACACCAGCGGCACGATCACCGCGATGCCGAGCCCGAGCAGGGCGAATCCGGCGATGCCCAGGGCGGGCGCGCGGGAGGCGACCACGACGGCGCCGCCGATCGCGGCCACGACGCCGCCGGCCCTGACGGTCGCCACCGGTCCGAAGCGCCGGACGAACAGGTCCCCGGCGAGGCGGGTGCCCGCCATGCAGAACATGAAGACCGTGTAGCCGGCGGCGGCGACGCCGGGCCCGGCGTCGGTCACCTCGGTCAGGTAGAGGGCGGACCAGTTCGTGCTCGACCCCTCGGCGAAGGTGGCGCAGAATCCGAGGAGTCCGATGATCGCGACGGCCCGCGAGGGCAGGGCGAAGCGGCGCGGCACCGGGGTGCCGGCGGAAGTGGTGTCGGCCAGCAGGCCGCGCCCCGCGACGGCGGCGAGGGCGACCAGCACGAGCGCGGTCACCCCGAGGTGCAGGCGGGCGTCGATCTCCGCCTGGGCGGCCAGGGCTCCGGCTCCGGCGGCGACCAGGCTGCCCACGCTCCACATGCCGTGCAGCCCGGACATGATGGACCGCCCGAGGTGCCGCTCGACCACCACGGCGTGGGAGTTCATCACCACGTCGCTCATGCCGGCGGCGGCGCCGTACAGCAGGAACGTGGGGAACAGCCAGGCGGGCGCGGGCATGAGGGCGGGCAGCGCGAGGCCCGCGCACCACACGGTGATCAGGAGGCGGGTGGCGGTGGTCCCGCCGAGGCGGTGGGCCAGGCGGGCGGCCATCGGCATCCCCACGAAGGCACCGATCGACGGGCAGAACAGGACGAAGCCGAGGGTGGCCGGGCTGAGGCCGAGGTGGTCCTGGATCCAGGGGATGCGGGTGGCCAGGCTGCCCGCGACGGCGCCGTGGAGGGCGAAGACGGCGGCGATGGCACGGTGGGGGGTCATGTCGGAGAATCTAACAGGCAGGCTTCCTGATGAAAAGCTGAACAGGCAGGAACCCTGACTAATATGGCGGGATGAAGACCGCGACCCCGGCCACGGCCCGGGCGATCAACGATCGGCTCGTCCTCGACCTGCTGCTCGAACGCGGTCCGCTGACCGCCCCGCAGCTCCGCGAGCTCACCGGCCTGTCCAGGCCCACCGTGTCCGACCTGATCGAACGGCTGCGGGACGGCGGCCTGATCGAAGTGGCCGGCGAGTGCGGCGAGAACCGGCGGGGACCGAACGCCCGGCTGTTCGGGATCGTGGCCGGCCGCGCCCACGTGGCCGGGGTGGACGTGCGGTGCACGGCGGTCAACGTGACGGTCGCGGACATCACCGGCCGGACGGTCGGCTCCGCCGTACGCGGCCTCCCCGGGTCCGGCCGCGGTTCCGCCCCCGCTTCCGGCGGGGACGCGGGGCCGGGCGGGCCCTCCGGTTTCTCCGCCTCTTCCGGGACGCCGGAACCGGGCGGGACCGGCGCCGTTTCCGCGCCCCCCGGTTCCGGCGGGACGCCGGGCCTCTCCGCGCTGATCGGGTGCGCCGTCGCCGAGGCCGCCGCGGGCCGGACCCCGGACACCGTCGTGCTCGGCGCCCCCGGCCTGGTGGACCCGCGGCGCGGTGACCTGGTGACCCCCAACGACGTGCCCGGCTGGGAGCCCGGCCTGCTCCAGGCGGTACGGCGCGACCTGGACGTCCCGGTGACGCTGGAGAACGAGGTCAACCTCGCCGCCGTCGCCGAGCACCGCACGGGAGCCGCCACCGGACGCGACGACTTCGTGCTGCTCTGGCTCGACGAGGGCGTGGGCGCCGCGCTCGTGCTGGACGGCCGGGTACGGCGCGGCGCGTCGGGCGGCGCGGGCGAGATCGGCATGCTGCGGACGGACGGCGGGTTCTTCTGCGACCTCGTGGGGCCCGATGTCCTGCGTGGTCTCGGCCCGAACGACACGGCCGGGCGGATCGCCGCCTGCGCCGCCGCCCTCGTCACCATCCTCGACCCCGGCCTGGTCATCCTCGGCGGGAGCATCGGCCGCGAGGGCGGCGACGACCTCGCGGAACTGGTCGAGGAGCGGTTGCGCGACCTGTCCCCGGCCCCGACGGAGGTCCGCGCGAGCACGGTGGCGGGCAACGCCGTCCTGCAGGGCGCGGTCCTGACCGCCCTGGATCTCACGCGCGACAGGATCTTCGGCTGATCCCGCCGTCCACGGAAACCGTCTGGAGGACGCTTGCCGAGGAGGCGAGGGGAGTCGTGATCGGTCCGTGGGGAACGGTCGTCGGCGGAGGTGGCGGGAGCGGTGATCGGTCCGTGGGGAACGGCCGTCGGCGGGGGTGGTGGGAGCGGTGATCGGCCCGTGAGAGGACGGCCGTCGGCGGGATGACGGACGCTGTGATCGTCTCAGCGGCGGGACGCCTCAGCGGCACGGCACGCGAACCTGTATTTTCTCGTCGTAAGGTTCTCCGGATTTATCCGACGAGTCGACGCCTTTTCTGGGGGCGGGGTTTTGGGCAGAGGAACCGTTATCGGCGGGCGTTACGAGCTGGATCCCGCATCCCGCCGTTCCGGTGGAATGGGGGAGGTCTGGTTCGGTTACGACAACCGTCTGGACCGGCGGATCGCCATCAAATTCATCAAAACAGCCCGGTTTCCCGATGGCCGTCCGGACAAGGAACTGGCCAGGCGTTTCATACGCGAATCACGAATTACGGCCAGACTGGAACACCCCGGTGTACCCACCGTTTATGACTGCGGCCCGCACGGCGACGACCTCTACATGGTCATGCAGCTCGTCAGGGGGCACCCGGTCTCGGCGCTGCTCGACGAGACCGAGATCCCCGTGGCCTGGGCCGCGGCCATCGCCGCGCAGGTGTGCTCCGTGCTGACCGTGGCCCACGACGGCGCACTGGTGCACCGGGACCTGAAACCCGGAAACCTGATGCTCTGCCCCGACGGCACGGTCAAGGTCCTCGACTTCGGCATCGCCGCCGCCCTCGCCTCCGCCGGGGCGGACGCCGCCGGTGGGGAGATCCGCCTCACCAGGACGGGCGAGGTGCTCGGCACCCCGGCGTACATGGCGCCCGAGCAGGCCATGACCGGGGCCGTCAGCCCGCGCAGCGATCTGTACTCCCTCGGCGTGATCCTCGACGAGATGCTCGCCGGGGACAACCAGTTCACCGCCCCCACGGCGCTGGCCACGATGCGCAACCACACCGACGTCCCGCCCCGGCCGCTGCGCGCCAGGCGGCCGGACGTCCCCGAGGGGCTGGAACGCCTCGTCCTGTGGCTGCTGGCCAAGAAACCGGAGGACCGGCCGGGCGGCGCGGACGTCGTCTACGACCGGCTGCTGGACTTCTGCCGCGAGCTGCCGCCCTTCCCCGGTTACGTCGACCTGGACACGCCCCACCCGGCGCGGATGTACGCCACGGTCGTGGGCCGCATGACCGCCCCGCCGCACGCCGAACGGCCGCCGCACACTGAATGGCCTCCACACACCGAGCGGCCACCGCACGCCGAACGGCCGCCGCACACTGAATGGCCTCCACACACCGAGCGGCCACCGCACGCCGAACGGACGTCACACGCCGAACGGCCGCCGCACATCGAATGGCAGCACACCCAACGGACGTCGTACATCGAACATGCCCCGCATGCCGAACGGCAGCAGCCCCGCGAACGGCGGCCCGACGGCGAACGGGCGCCGCGTCGCGAACGGCCACCGTACGGCGAGCACCGGACGGGCCACGAACGGCACTCGGGCCACGAACGGCCGGGCCACGAGCGTCACCCCGGCCACGAGGCGACTCCGGGCCGTGAACGGCGCCCCGGCCACGAACGGCAACCGGAGTACGGGCGGGGCCCCGCCCACCCGGTGCGGCCGGCGCGGTTCCGGTTCGCCGCCGGGCTGGTGCAGATCGAACACGAGGACATCGAACGGGCCCGCCGGGAGGCCGAGGCGCTCAAGGCGGCGTCCCGTTTCGGCCAGGCGGCCGACGCGCTGGCGGAGATGGTGGGCCCCGCGGCCGGGTCGTTCGGCCCGACCAGCTCCGAGGTCATCGGCCTGCGGATCGAACTCGCCGAGCTCCTCTTCCTCGGTGGGGACTACCGCAGGGCGGCGCCGGAGTTCCGCCGGCTGGCCGCCGACGTCGCCGCCGTGGAAGGCCCCGGCAGCAACCTCGCCCTGCGCTGCCGGCTGATGGAGGCCAACTGCCACGCGGCCGTGGGCGAGACGGACCTCGCGCTGTCCGATCTCCGCCGGCTCCTCGACGACGAGAGACGGTTCGGCGCCGACGAGGACCGCCTCCTCGAACTCCGCTGCCAGATCGGCCTGGTGGAACTCGGCGCGGGCCGTACGACGCGGGCCGGGCGCACGCTGGGCCGCCTGCTGCCCGACCTGGAACGCAGGTACGGCCCGCACCACGCCAACGCCAGGAAGGTACGCGCCATCCTGGAGAACCTCGGCGACCGCTGACGCGGGGCCGACGAAGATCGGCCCCCACTCCGGAAGATCCATCCGGTGGGACGTGTCCATCGCGGCCATTGACGGTTCCGTACCTGTGCGGGGGCGGGAGTGACCACTGACGATTCCGTGCCTGTGTGCGAGCCGTGCCTGTGCGGGGTGAGGACGACCGGTACGGATGATCGGCGACGGCGGAAAAGACCGGGAAAAGGCGGACAAGCCGGTGTTATCGTTCCAGGGCCGGCCGCGGGACTTCGGCGCGACTTCCGGAACCCGCCTGTGAAGCGATGATTCGCAGTTCGTGCCCTCACACCCCGGCCGGCGCCGTACCGTCGCGACCACCGAGAGCAGGACGACCGCCGTGACCGCCGAGAGCACGGAGACCTTCGCGGACCTGGTCGCCGCCGAGGACGTCCTGCTGTTCGTGAACGCCGCGATCACCTCCACCGGGCAGCGCGAGTTCCACTCGGGCGAGGACGAGCAGGGCCTGTCCCTGGGCTTCCTCCACGAGTACCTGCTCGGCAACTACCGCGACCTGTACGCGGCCACCCTCGCCCTGGACGTCAACGACCACAACGCCGCCCTGATCATCCGGAACCTGCTGGTCACCGCCGGTGAGGCGGACCCGGAGCGGCGCCGCGCCGAGGGGCGTCTGATCGCCCGGCGGCTGGCTCTGCTGCCGCCGCCCCGGGTCTACCGGCTGTTCCGCGAGCTGCGCCGCGCCAGGGTCAACAACCGCCGCACCAGGGCGATCATGCGGGACTGGCTGGCCGCCCGGCCGGACCTCGCGTTCGACGCGGTGAAGTACCGCGGCGCCGTCAAGACCGCCTTCCGCCACGCCCACCTGGAGCCGCGAGGCGAGCTGGGGACGTTCCTGTTCGCCCCGCGCAGGAAGGCCGCCTACGCCACGCCGATCCTGGAGAGCTGGCGTCAGGCCCACTACCGGCAGGAGGCGATCTACGACCTGCCCTACACGGTGGCGGAGGGTTTCGCGGCGAAGCACGGCATCCCCCGCGCCGCATTCCTGGAGCGCATCGCGCCCCGGCTCACCCGCCTGGAACGGCTGCGCCTGCAGGAGTCGGCCCGCACCCTCAAGGCCGGCGCGGTGCGCGCCGACCTCACCGCGATGCCGCTGACCCGGCTGGCGTCCTACGTGCTCGGCCTCCCGCCGGACGACCGCGTGCGCCGCCGCGCCGAGCTGACGGAGGCGCTGCGCGCGGCGGCCCGCCGTACCGCGGGCGAGCAGGCCGGGCGCTGGGGGAGGGTGACCGCCGTGCTCGACGACAGCTTCTCGGCGTACGGCTCGGCGCAGAAGCGCCGCCGCCCGCTCGCCGTCGCGCTGGCCTGCCACTTCCTGCTGGAGGCGCTGGCCTCGCGGTACACGCCGCTGTGGCTGTCGGGCCGCTCGGACGCGCTGCTCGTCCGCCCGTACGGCGCGACACCGCTCGGCGAACGCGTTCTCGACGCCCTGGAGCTCGGACCCGAACGCCTCGTCATCGTCTCGGACGGCTGGGACAACGCGCCGCCGGGCCTGGCGGGAGAGGTGCTGCGGATCTGGCGCACCCGGCTCGACCCGGACGGCGCGTGCGGTGTCGTGCACCTCAACCCGGTGTACGACGCGGCCTCCTTCGACGTGCGGCGGCTGGCGGCCGGCGTGCCGTCCGCCGGGATCCGCGACGCCGAGAACCTGGTCGCCCTCGTGGAGCTGGCCCGGTTCGCGGAGGGCCGCACCGGGCTGCCGGAGCTGCGCGCCCACCTCGCGCGCCGCGTCGCGGCCTTCCTGGACGCGGAGCCCTCGGAGGAGGACGCATGACGCAGGAACTCACCCTCACCGGGCTCTCCACCCGTCCTGCGCAGACCTGGGGTGGCGTGCGGCTCGTGCCGCTGGTCCGCGACGAGCCGATCGAGGACCTGCGGCTCGACGCCCGCCTCCACGACGACCCCGGCCTCGACGAGGACCCCCGCGGCCACTACGACGGTCCTGGCCTCGACGTCGTCGAGATCGGGCGCCGGGACCGCTACATCTCCTACATCCCGCACGCGTTCGTGGCTACCTGGACGTCCGACGGCACGCCCGCCGCGGCGTACGGCACCCAGCTCCGGGACGCGGCGAAGGACGGTTCCCCGCCCCGCCGGATGCCGCTGCGCTTCCACCGCCGCATGGCCCGCCGTGAGGACCGGAACCGGCTGCGCTTCATGCCCCAGCATCTGGCGATGGAGGGCTACCTGGCGCTGCACTTCGGCGGCCCCGAGGTCTCCTGGGAGGAGTGGTCGCACCGCGCGATCAGCCGCGGGCTCTCGCCCCGCGTCGAGGAGGCGTACACCGGCGCCCAGGTCCGGGGGCTGGCGGACGCGCTGCGCGTCTTCGAGATCCACCCCGGCCAGTGCGGCGTCGTCGTCTACGCGGCGGACGCGCTCGCCGCCGCGTTCGTGGTGCCGCACCCCGCCGACTACCGTGCCCTGCACGCCACCCTGGTCCACGACCTGTACGGCGAGCTGATCCACCACTACGCGACGCTCACCATGCCGGTGCCCGACTTCAGGGCCCGCATCGCGGACGCGGGGGTGCGCTCGCTCGCCGACCTGCGCGCGGCGGCCCGCCGCCAGACGGAGGAGTGGGCGGCCTTCCACGACCGGGTCATGGCGGCCGGACCGCTCGGCCCGGGATACACCTACCAGCGTGTGTACACGATGGGCCGTTACCGGCTGTCCCGCTTCCTGCCGCCCTTCGAGCGGCACCGGGAGAACCACATCGGCGAGCTCATCACGGACGAGCACGGCAGGCTCGCGTACCTCAAGACGTTCCGGCTGTCGGAGAACCAGGTACGGCGCGGCCACCTGCTGACCGAACTGGCCGCGTGCGACTGGAACCTGGCCGCCACCGCCGCCGCGCTCGGCGTCACCGAGCCGGAGCTGGGCCTGCGCATCGAGGGCGCGGGCTTCGGGCACCTCCTGCGCCAGGACGTCCTCGACCGCTACCGCGCCCACGCCCGCCGCTCGGGCCGCACCCGCTGACCTGGGCCGCGTCCTGGGCGGATGGGCCGTATCCGGCGTGAGTCCCGGAGCGGGGAGCCGTACCGGTGCGCCCCGGGCGGAGGCACCGTCCGGTGCGGGGTCCGGGCGGGTGCGTCGTACCGGGCGTGCGTCCCGAACGGTGAGCCGTACCGGGTGCGGGCCCCGAAGGGTGAGCCGTACCGGGCGCTCGGCTCCGGTCCCCGAAAACCGGCCACGAGCCCGCCCTTGACCTTGTCACCGGCGTCACGGTCTAGCATCGCGATCCTTCGAAGCCCAGAAACCGACACCGAGGGAACGGACACCACCGATGACCATCACCGCCGACTCCGGCGACCGCGCGTCCCTGCTGGACCACGACCGGCGTTTCTTCGACGCGCTGGTCGCCGCCGACACCGCGGCACTGGGTGGCCTGCTGCGCGACGACTTCGTCATCGTCGCCGTCAACGACGGCGCCGTCGCCACCGCGGCCGACCTGCTCGGCGCGGTGTCCTCCGGAGACCTCCGGTTCCCGGCCGTGCGGTCCTTCCCGGAAGAGGCCGTCGTCCGCCGCGTCGGGGACGTCGGCATCGTCGTCGGGCGGACCGAGATGAGCTTCACCGGCGACGACGGGACGGCCTTCACGGCCGGCAGCCGCTACACCCACGTCTTCGCCGCCGACCCGGCCGGAGGCTGGCGGCTGGTCTCCGCCCAGGGCACGGAGATCAGGCCCGCGCCGTAACCGGGTTCTTCCGGAACGGCTCGGCACGCGTGACCGGAGGCACGACCGACACCGGCCGGCATCGGGGGCATGACCGATCGCCGGCTGGCGTCGGGGGACGCGTCGTGCTATTACTTGGACGGGTGACCAAGTCGATCGACCAAGGCGATCGTCCGATCAGAGAGGCGGCACGCGGGTGAAGACGTCGGTGGAGCGCGGCCGGGAGGTACGGCGGAAGCTGCTGGACGCCGCGGCCGACCTCATCCCCGAGCGGGGGTGGACCGCGGTCAGCACGCGGATCCTGGCCGAACGGGCAGGCGTCGCGCCCGGCCTGGTCCACTACCACTTCCCGTCCCTGCAGGCGCTGCTGAACGAGGCGGCCCTCGACGTCATCGGCCGCGTCGTCGCGGAGACCGGTCCGCTGCTGGAGCGCGCCGAGACCCTGGACGACGGGCTGGAGGGGATGCTCGGCGCGCTCGACGCCTTCACCGGGAGCGACCCGGTGTCGGTGCTGTTCACCGAGACCTACCTCGCCGCCGCCCGCGACGAGGACCTGCGTCGCGAGCTCACCGCCCTGGTCACCCGGTTCCGCCGGGAACTGGCCGGCTGGCTCCGGGCCCGCGGTCAGGAGGCGCCGGAGGAGACCGCCTCGGTGCTGGCCGCCGCCCTCGACGGGATGATGCTGCACCGGCCGCTGAACCCGGAGCTGACGTCGGCGGCCGTCACACCCGTCCTGCGCCGCCTCCTCACCCGCCCCGGAGGTGACGACCACCGCGCCGGAGGCTGAGGCGCCGGCTGGTCCCTCTCCCCGGAGCTGAAGCACTGACCGGTCCACTCGCGCCGGAAGCACACCGAACCGGATCTCCGTACCGGAAGCCCGGGTGCGCCGGGCCGGTCCTCGCGTCCGGGACGCGGGCCCCCACACCGGAAGGAACCGGAAGGATGAAGATGAGAAGAGCCGTGATCTGCGGGGCAGGCATCGCCGGTCTGGCCGCCGCCCAGCGCCTGGACGCCCACGGCTGGGACGTCGTCCTGGTCGAGAAGGCCCCCGGCCCGCGCCGCCAGGGATACATGATCGACTTCTTCGGGCTCGGTTACGACGCGGCCCGGAAGATGGGGGTCCTGCCCCGCCTGAAGGAGCTCGGCTACCGGCTCGACGAGGTGCGTTACCTCGACGAGTCGGGCCGCCTCCGTGCCCGCCTGGACTACGAGCGCTTCGACCGCGTTCTGGGCGGCCGGTTGCTGAGCATCATGCGCCCCGACCTGGAGCTGGCGCTCCGCGAGCGGGTGGCGGGCCGCGTCGACCTGCGCTATGGCTGCGGCGTCACCGGAGTCGAGAACCTCGAAGGCGGCGGAGACGGAGGGCGCGACGGAGACGGCGGCCACGGCGGACGCGACGGTGGCGACGGGGGCGGTGGACGCGACAGGGACGGCGGGCGCGACGGGCACGGCGGACGTGACGGGCACGACGGACGTGACGGGCACGACGGACGTGACGGGCACGACGGACGTGACGGGCACGACGGCCGCAGCGGACGTGACGGGAATGACGGGCACGGCAAGGGTGGCGTCCGGGTGACGCTCACCGACGGCACGACGCTCGACGCCGACCTGCTGATCGGCGCCGACGGCATCCACTCGACCGTGCGGCGGCTGGTCTTCGGCGAGGAGGAGCGGTTCTTCCGCTACCTCGGCTTCCACACCGCCGCCTACGTGTTCGACGACCCCGAGGTCTACAAGGCGGTGAACGGCCGCTTCTGCCTCACCGACACGGCGGGCCGGCAGATGGGCCTGTACGGCCTGCGTGACGGCCGGGTGGCGGTCTTCACCGTCCACCGCGCCACCGACCCCGCCCTCCCGGAGGACCCCCGGGCGGCCGTACGGCGGGCGTGCTCGACCCTCGGCTGGCTCGTCCCCCGGGCGCTGGAGCGCTGCCCCGAGCCGTCGGAGGTCTACTACGACCAGGTGGCCCAGATCGAGATGCCGCGGTGGAGCCGCGGCCGGGTGACGCTGCTCGGCGACGCCTGCGGCGCGGTGTCACTGCTGGCCGGGCAGGGCGCCTCGCTCGCCGCCGCCGGCGCGTACCTCCTCGGCGAACGGCTCGCGACCGCCGACCCGGCGAGTCCCGCGACCTCCCCCGGCTCCGTGGAGTCGGCGCTGGCGCGCTACCAGGAGCAGTGGCGCCCGGTGGTCACCGAGAAGCAGAAAGTCGGGCGGAGCGGGGCGGAGTGGTTCCTGCCGTCGTCCCCGGCGCGGCTGCGGCTGCGCCGGCTCGCCCTGAGGCTGATGAACCTCCCCGGCCCCGACAGGTACTTCGGCACGGCCCTGATCGGCAAGTCCGCCGCCACTCTGGAATCTCTCAGCGGCACCCGCTGACCGACTGCGGCCAGGACGGCGAACGAGCAGGATTCTCCGGAGTCATGCCCGCCGTACGGCCTCCTCCTGAGCGGCGTGATCCGCGCGATGGTAGGCGTCGACGACGTTCTCCGGAAGCCGGCCGCGCTCACCGACGGCGTACCCCTGGCTGCGCGCCCAGGAGCGGATCCGGGCCGTGGTCGATTCCGTTGATGAGCCGGCCAGAGGGACACCCATCGGCGTGCCCACGCCGTCGAGCCCGTCGAGCAGGTCGTCGAACCCGTCCCAGCCGTCCTCCTCCGGCAGGTCCAGCGCGTTCCATGACGAGGACGCTCCGGCGTCCCCCTCGCCCGCGACCTCGCCCGGCCGGATGCCCCGCCGGGCGAGCTCGGACCAGAGGGGCTCCAGGGCGGCCTCGGGGTCGAAGTGGAACTCGCTCTCGCGGACCCGCCAGAACCGCCATCCCGCGCGCTTGAGCTCCCGCTCCCGGTCGAGGTCGGCCTCCCGCTGCTCGGGTGTGCCGTGCCAGAAGTCGCCGTCGCACTCGACCGCCAGGCGTCCGCCGGCACCGCTCACCACGAGGTCGATCCGGCGGCCGTTGACCTCCACCTGGGGGACGACGTGGTAGCCGCGCTCGCGGATCCGCAGGAAGACCCGCTGCTCGAAGAGCGAGTCGAACTCCGGATGGGAGACGTCCGGGGTCACGTCGTCCAACGATGCCGAGAGCAGCGCCGACGGGGGGTTCAGCAGGTAGGTGAGCAGCGACCTGCGCAGGCAGGCGGGGGACAGCAGGTCGGGCGTGACGGAGTGGAACAGCCACATCTGGTCCTTGGCCCGCGACGCGGCCACGTTGAACCTGCGCTGCCATTCGGTGCTCGTCAGTGCGGACCGCCTCTCGGCGACCACCATGGACAGGAACACCACGTCACGCTCGTCGCCCTGGAAGTCGGGCGGCGTCCCGACGCGCAGCCTGCGTCTCTCCCACTCCTTGGTGTCCAGACGGTCGAGCAGCAGGTTGTGGATGAGCTGCACCTGCGCGCCGCCCTGCAGCACGACGACGCCGAAGGTCCGCTCCCGGTAGGCCGGATCCTCCGTGCACGCGAGGATCCGCTCCACGATGGCCTCGGCCTCGGCGAGGTTGCGCAGCCGGGTCGTTGTCCCCTCGGTCACGGCGCCCGGCACGTACTCCGTCCGCAGCGGGGGCAGCCGGTCGGCGCCGAACTGCCGCAGCGGCACCAGCGGCTCGTCCGCGTAGAACTGCCGCGAGGAGAAGTCGATGATCTCCGGCATGCAGCGGAAGTGCTCCTTGAGCCGCAGCACCGAGCCGAACCGTGTGGCCAGCAGGTCGAAGAGACTCGACTTGGGGGTGAACGCGTCCCGCAGGTACGGCGGGAGGTCCGGCAGGTAGGTCGACAGCTTGGCGAAGATCGGTGCGAGCTCGCCGTGGCTCACCGTCGAGGGCGCGCACTGCTTGTCGTCCCCGACGACGATCACACGGGGCGCCAGCCACAGCAGGAAGAGCGCCTCGATGCTCGCCTGGCTGGCCTCATCGACGATGACCACGTCGAAGGAGTCCCGGACAGGTGGGATCGTCTCCAGCACCTGCTGCAGCGGCATGATCCAGGCGGGTACGGCGTCGCGGGCGTGCAGCATCGCCTCGCGGGCGAGCGACTGGAACTTCGCGGCGTACCGGCCGGTGCCCTTGCCGAGCTTGCCGATGTGGTCCTGGTAGGAACGCAGGGCCGTGGCCTGCCGGGAGTTCATCCTGCTCAGCGCCGCCTGCCAGGCCTGCTCGGCGGCGAGCTCCGCGGTCAGTCTCATCTCACGGGCGGTCGCCGCCTCCAGTTCGGCTTCGAGCTGCTGTTCCAGGCCGGGGCGGCGCTGTTCGGTGAAGAACGTCTGCGCCTTCGCCCACGCCCACGCCCGCTCCCACGTGGAGAACTCCGGCCGCCACGCCCCGGCCTCGGACAGCAGGTGGAGCAGCGCCGGATGGGCGGCGCGGACCCGGCCGGCGAGCTCGTCGCAGCGCCGCTGCTCGGCCTGCTCCCGGTGCGCCTCGGTGAGAGCGTGCAGGCACCGCCGGTAGGTGGCGTCGTCACGCGTGGCCACCGCGTTCGCGGCCTCGACGAGCTCCGGGGCGGGGGTGCCGAACCCGATCTCGCGCTGCAGCACCGCGTGCAGCTCGCCCAACGCGGAGGTGGCCTGCGCGGCCTCGGCCCGAAGTCGTACGGCACGCAGCGCCGTGGCGTACGCGGTCCAGTCGGCGGGCGTGCCGAGCCTGACGTGCGCGCCCGCCATGGTGAGCAGCCGCGTGGCCTCCGCCACCGCCGACAGGACGTGGCGCACCTGGCCGAGCCGGTCGAAGGCGTCGCCGAGCTGGGCCACCGCCCGCTGGAGCGGCACGTCCTCGGGGAACTCCACCCCGACGAGCCGCCAGCCGCGCCGCAGCTCGGCGGCGGCGGCCCGGCCTTCGAACTCGGCGACGACCAGCGACAGCAGCTCGACGTTGGACGGGGGGATCCCGTCGACCAGCGTCCCCTCCAGCCACGGCGCGGCCCGCTTCTGTACGGCGGGCCTGAACGGGCCGCGCTTGAGCTGGTTCCCGGCGGCGAGGTGGTCGCGCAGTTCCCGCATCGCCTGCAGGTAGGCTCCGGTCGCGCCCGGCGTGTCCAGCGGCGGGTGGCTGACCGCCCGGAACCCGATCGTCTGGACGGCGTCCCTGGCGGCGGCGAGCCGGCCGGCGTGCGCGGCGAGCTGCTCCCAGACCGTGACCTCGCGTCCGGCCAGGCCGTCCTGCAGCGCGCGGACCGTCCAGTCCGCGGAATCCCAGGCCGCCGCCTCCTCGGGCAGGCCGAGCCGGTGGAGACATGTGGCGACGTCGGCCGCGATCCCCTCCAGCCGGGCGAGCAGGGCGGGGGTGAGGTGCTCGATGCGCCGGGAGACCTCCGTCTCGGCCTGCCGCGCCACGTCGTGCGCGGCGGACTCCGCCGCGATCAGGCCGTTCAGCCTTTCCACGCCCGGCAGGGAGGCCACGTCGGGAAGGCGCTGGGAGAGTCGCGCCTTCCGCCGCAACGTCTCCCCGGCGAGGAGGGCGATGAGCTCCGCGGCCTCACCGACGGTGATCGGGGCCGCGGACGTCGCGGAGGCGGGCAGCGGGACCGGCATCCACGAGCACTCCGCCGCCTCCTGCCGCAGCCGCCGCGCGATGCCGGCGAGGGTGCCCGCGTAACCGGCCGAGACTTCGGGATGGCGGTAGGTCTCCGACTCGCGCAGGGCCCGGATCCGCTCGGTCAGCTCCGCGGTGGCACGGCGGGCGGCCTCAAGCTGCCCCCGCTTCCCGGCGATGCCCCGGGCCTGCCGGGCGGGGTCGAAGGAGGAGAAACGGCCGGACAGCGCCTTGACGCCGCCTTCGAGTTCCGCGGAGCCGCCACGGCCGAGGTCGGTCATGGAGACGCACAACGCGGCGATCTCCGCCGGGAGCTTGTCCCGCAGGACCCGCAGCGCCTGCGCCTTCTGGCTGGTGACCAGCACCCGCTGCCCCTGGGCGAGCAGCGCCGACAGCAGGTTGGCGATGCTGTGGGTCTTGCCCGTTCCGGGCGGCCCCTGGACGACGACGCCGTTGTCCGCCCCCAGCCGGGTCATGATCGTGCGCTGCTCGGGGTTGGCGGGCAGCGGGAAGAGCGGGTCCTGCCCGAGGACGTCCCCGGATACGACCTTCCGCTCCTGGAGGAAGGCCATGCGCTCCTCCGGTTCGAGCGAGCCGACGAGCTGGGCCAGCCCGAGGGGCGTCTGGGCGTCCGGGCCGGTCAGTACGGAGATCATCTCGTCGTAGTAGGAGATGAGAGAGCCGTGGTCCCGCTTGCGCAGCACGAGCGCGGGCGCCGGCCGTACCTCGGCGGGGCCGCTGGACGCCTTCCCGGGCGCCCAGTCGGGCAGGAATCGTGGCGCGGGCCTGACGTCGAGCCCGCGGTCGCACCATGCCTCCAGCAGCCCGGTGACGCCGCCCTGCAGTCCGGCGGCCTCCCCCTCCCGGACGCGCCGCCGCAGGGAGTCGGTCCGCTGGGGGGTGAACCCGTCGAGGTCTGCCAGCAGCTCACGGTCCTGCAGGGCCGGCGCCGCCTCGCCCAGCAGGACGTCGATTCGCTCGGTGTCCGGATCGATCCGCAGGTGGAGACGGGTCGCGATCAGGTGGTTGCGGACACCGACGCCGCCGGGGGCGGTCCAGGACAGCAGGCCGGTCGCCAGCACCAGCTCCCACTCGTCGTCGATCTGCCCGAGCTGGTTGGCGATCGAGTAGAGGTCGCGGTGCCAGCGCTGCTGCCGGACCCGCTCCCGCTCCCGGTCCGCCCACGCCCGCCAGAGGGGAAGCCACGCCTCGTACGCGGTGACCACGTCGGGCCGGTCGTCCTCGGTCTCCGGCCGCGACACCGGGCGGCCGTCCTCACCGGGTTCCTCGACGAGCCCCGGCCCGGTCTCCGACAGTCCGGGGGCGTTCAGCTCGGGATCGGCGAGCTCGTTCGGCCGGAGCCAGCCGTGGAGTTCCTCGGGCGGGGACGGGGGCGGGACGCTCCGGACGTGGTCGACGGAGAGGAGGACCTCGCCGGGCCCCGCCTCCGGTCGGGGCCGGACCGCGTCAGGCAGGTCGACCAGCCACAGCACCTGCCCGTGGTGCCGGACGTCTCGGACCGGGGCGCGGCGCGCGGTCGCCAGGTCGCGGAGGAACTCCACCAGGCGCGTGGTGGAGTCGATCAGACGGGGGTCCCGGGCCCGGGACTGCTGCGCGCTCACGCGGCTTCTCTCCTTCACGTCGTACGGCTTGTGCTCGCCGCATGATGGCGGTGCGAACCCGGCCCCTCTCGTCCGGGTGATCGGGCGGGTGGCGTGATGTTAGTGGCCGGTGATCTCCGGTGGCTGGAACGTTCCCGGAATGAGATCACATTGGTGGACTCATCACCGGAGCGCCACCTGCGTGCCGTCGGAGAAGAGCGAGTCGTGCAACTCGATCGCCTTGATCCTGAAGTCGTCGGGGACGTCGAAGAGCAGGATGCCGCTGACGCTGTTGCCGGGGTTGATGTTGTTGAGGAAGGCGTTGGAGTTCTTCAGGCCGAGCACGGCCGCCCCGGAGTCGGCGTCGTACTCGCGGTCGGCCGTGTCGAGGAGCTTCTGCGCCGAGTCCAGGAACATCTGCGCCTCGTCGCCGATGTTCTTCACGGTGACGTGCACGAGGACGTACTGACCCTGGGCATTCGACCCGATGTACTGGTCGCCGACGCGCTCGACACCCTTCTCCACCTTGGTCACCTTGAAGGAGAACTTGCCGTCCTTCACCGTGTCGCCGATGCCGGCCGCGGCCCGCTTGCCGGCCTCCCCGGCGGGGGCGGAGGTGCCGGCGTCCGAACCGGGGGAGGCGGCGGTGTCCGAGCGGGGGGAGTCGCCCCCGCCGCTGAGGAGCACGCCGACGCCCACCAGGACCAGCCCGGCCAGCACGACCACGCCGACGACGAACGCCCGCAGGCAGCCGCCCTTCTTCTTCGGCGCGGCCACGAACTGGGGGTGTACCGGGGGTGAGCCGTACTGCGGGGGCGGGCCGTACTGCGGCGGCTGACCCTGCGGCTGCGGGCCGTGCGGGGGCCGGCCGGGCTGCCGCGGGTGGCCGGGCTGTGGGGGCTGCTCGTTTCCGTGCATGGCGAGGGCTCGCTTTCGGGGGACGCGAGTGGGTGGACTCTCGGGGGACGCGAGTAGGTGGGCTCTCGGGGAGCGCGAGTGGGTGGACCGGGCGGCGCTCGCACGCCGCCCGGTTCCACGAGTTAACCATATTGTGAACTGAGTCAACAAGGATAAATCTGGTTCCCGACGTATGGTGTGTATCGTCTTCCTCTGGAGGATCTCCCCGCCATCTGCTTCAATCTCCGCCCAAGCCGAACGAACCCCCACGGAGGCCGCGTGCTGCCGCTGCTGTCAGGTGATCCGCGCGAGATCGGCCCGTACCGGCTGGTGGGACGCCTCGGCGCGGGCGGCATGGGGGTCGTCTACGCGGGCGTCGACGACGTAGGCCGGCGGGTGGCCGTCAAGCTCGTGCACGAGCCGCTCTCCGTCGACCTGGAGTTCCGCCGGCGCTTCAGCCGAGAGATCTCCGTACTGGACGGGGTGGAGGGCGTCTGCCTGGCCCGGGTCCTCGGCTCCGACCCCGGCACCGAACGCCCGTGGCTCGCCACCGAGTACATCCCCGGCCCCACGATCGAGCAGCACGTGCGCGCCGAGGGCCCGCTGTCCGGGGACGCCCTGTACGGTCTGGCCGCCGGGGTCGCCGAGGCGCTGGTGGCCATGCACGCGGCCGGGGTGGTCCACCGCGACCTCAAGCCGTCCAACGTGATCCTCGCGCCCGGCGGGCCGCGGTTGATCGACTTCGGCATCGCCAAGGTGCTGGACGGCAGCACGATGACGCACACCGGCACGCTCGTCGGATCACCCGGCTGGATCAGCCCGGAGGAGTACGGTGAGGGCTCCGCGGGCACCCCGGCCGACGTGTACGGCTGGGCCCTGCTGGTGTTCTTCGCCGTCACCGGCGAGCCGCCGTACGGCACCGGCCGCCCCGAGGTGCTCGCCTACCGCGTCCGCGAGGAGACACCGGACACCGGGGCCGTCCCCGCCGACCTGCGCGGCCTCGTCGAGCGGGCGCTGGCCAAGGACCCGGCGGAGCGGCCGGCCGCCGCCGAGGTCCTGGCCGGGGTGACCGACGCCTGGCGTGACCGGGCCGACGACCTGGCGGAGCCGGAGGCCGACGCCACGGTCATGATCCAGCGCACCTGGGTACTGTCACCCGGCGAGACCACGGAATGGCCGGAGCCGCCCGCGCCGCCGACGGCCCCGGCGCTGAAGGCGACTCCGGCGGTTCCGGCCGTGAGGGCGCTTCCGGCGGGTGAACCCGCCGCGGGCGCGCGCGGGCGCTCCGGGCCGTCGTGGGTGCACGCCTACATCGCCACGGCTGCGGCCGTCACCCTGGTGGCGGTCACCGCGATCATCGCCGCCGCGGCGACCTCGTCTCCTCCGGAGCCTTTCCAGGAACGTTCCAGCGATCCGTCCGCCGTGCCGAAGGCGCTCGCGCAGTCCGCGGCCCCGACCCGGCCCGCACCCGTCGCCATCTCCGCGACACCGGTGAGAACGGGGGAGACCTCGACCGGGGCGACGGAGAAGACCCGGACGGTCCCGCGCTCCGGAGGTGAGGCCGTCTCATTTCGCGGAATCGCGATGACGTTGCCGAAAGGGTGGCGACTGCTGCGCGTCCGCAAGGATCTCGCCTGCATCGAGTCGCCGAACGCGCGGGGGAGCAGTGGACCGTGGGAGTTCGCCTGCCGCCCCGACGCCATGGTGCTCAAAACCGGTGCCGGACCCGGGAGTTGGCCGGGGAACGGCATCGACGATCCTCATTTCGGCTGGGTGGTGGGGAGCCCGATGCCATGCCTGGCGGACGGCTCCGTGTGGCGCGACCCGAACGGCTCCTACGACGACGCCATCGGAGAGTTCGGCCTCTACGACGGCGTCTACGCCGACGGGTCGAGCCTGCGCCGCTCCAGCCTCGCGCGCATGGCGGACGGCAGGAAGGCCGCCTACCGCGAATGGGTGATCCCTTGCATGGCGAATGGCCAATATGTCCAGAAAGTCTGGTATCTACCTAAATCAAAAGTCGCCCTCTTCGTATTGAGCGCCCGACCCGAGGACGGCAAGGGGTATCGCCGGGTCATCGCCTCCGTCAACCTGGCCGGTTATCGATATGCGGCCCCATTGTGAACCAGATTCACTTGAAAAGTCTTATTAGTGATCGCTACTGTGTTCAAGCGCGCGTAAAGAAAAAGACCTCCTTCGCCGATTTTCCCCCGTCCCGCCGCTCGTCATGAGCGGTCGAGCGGGGGTCCGCCCGGCCGGAGGGCACGAGGCGACCGTGAGGCAGGTGCGGATGGAACCCGTGGACCGTTCCGACCCCCAGATCATCGGGGGCATCGCCCTGCGGGGCCGGCTCGGTTCGGGCGGCATGGGCCGGGTTTTCTACGGCCTGACGGCCGACTACGAACCGGTCGCCGTCAAGGTCATCCGCGAGGAGATGGCCGATCGGGCCGAGGTGCGGGCGCGGTTCGCCAGGGAGGTCGACGCGTTGCGCACCGTCCAGGGACCGCATGTCGCCGGGCTCGTCGACGCGTCGGAGGAGGACGAGGAGCCGCCGTGGCTCGCCGTCGAGTACGTCCGGGGACTGAGCCTGAAGGAGTTCGTCGAGCTGCGCGGACCGCTCGCGCCCGCCGACGCGGCCACCCTCGGCGTTCTGCTCGCCGCCGCGCTCAAGGACGTCCACCGGGCCGGGCTGCTCCACCGCGACCTCAAGCCGGGGAACATCCTCCTGGGCCGGGACGGCCCCAAGGTCATCGATCTCGGGTTGGTGGCCTTCGCCGAAGGGCCGACGGACCTCACCACCTCGGGGTCGACGCTGGGCACGCCCGCCTGTATGTCCCCCGAGCAGGCCAACACTCCCAGGAGCGTGACGGCCGCCACCGACGTGTACGCGCTGGGCGCGACGCTCCTGTTCGCCCTGACCGGCCACTACCCCTACCAGGGGGCGAACCTCGCGGCGCTGCTGATGAACATCATCAACTCGGAGAAGGCCCCCGACCTCGCCGGTCTCCCCGAGGACTTCGTTCCGTTCGTCACCGCGATGCTCGCCCACGACCCGGCCGCCCGCCCCGGGCTCGCCCAGGTGACCTCCTGGCTGACCGGGCCCGCCACCGCGGGCGGGCTCACCCTGCCGGTGGCCGTTCGGCGACTGGCGGTGGCCACCTACGTCGAACGCGAGTCCGACCCCGCCGAGCCCGAGCCGTCCCTGCCGAAACGACGTGACCTCACCGACGTCGTCGTCCCGGGTTCCGTCGTCGCCCTCCTCGCCGAACGGCTGCGCGACGCCTACGCCGCCAACGCCCGCTTCTGAGGACCGCCGATCACCGCCCGCAACCCCCGCGAGAAACCCGAGACCGCCGAGACCCCGGGCGGCACCCCGAAGGCCGCTCACCCCCGAAGCGCTCTCTTCCAAGGAGAACCGTGCCCCAGACGCCGTACCCCCCCGGTGCCCGGATCGAGGTCCGCGACGCGGAGTGGATCGTCCGCACCTGCGGTCCCGCCGAGCCCATCAGACCCGGGAGACCGGGTGGGACCCGCATCACCGCGGTCGGCGCCTCGGAGTTCGTCCGCGACGAGGACGCGGTCTTCTTCACCGCGATCGAGCGCGTCACGCTGATGCGCCCCGAGGACACCGTCCTGGAGCACGACGACACCTCCCGGTTCGCCAAGAGCCGTCTCTTCCTCGAAGCGGTGCTGCGCAGGACGCCGCTGCCGCAGACGGAGAAGGGGCTCGCCCTGGCCGACCGCTTCCTGCTGGACCCGCTGCCCTACCAGCGGCGGCCGGCCCAGCTGGCGCTCGACGGCCTGCGCCCGCGGATCCTGCTCGCCGACGTCGTCGGTCTGGGCAAGACGCTGGAGATCGGCCTCATCCTGGCCGAGCTGATCCGCCGCGGCCGCGGCGACCGGATCCTCGTGGTCACCCCGCAGCAGGTGCTGGAGCAGTTCCAGCATGAGCTGTGGACCCGCTTCTCCATCCCGCTGGTCCGCCTCGACTCGGTCGGCATCGAACGCATCCAGCGGGAGATCCCGGCGGGCCGCAACCCGTTCACCTACTACAAGCGGGTCATCGTCTCGATCGACACCCTCAAGAACGTCGGCAAGTACGGCCAGCACCTGGAGAAGATCCACTGGGACGCGGTCGTCATCGACGAGTCGCACAACCTCATCGGCGAGAAGAGCTTCCGCAACCGCCTCGCCAGGCTGCTGGCCCGTAACACCGACGCGCTGCTGCTGGCCAGCGCCACCCCGCACAACGGCGAGAGCAAGTCCTTCGCCGAGCTGATCCGCATGCTCGACCCGGCCGCGATCGCCGACGACACCGAGTACTCGGCCAAGGACATCGCCCACCTCTACATCCGCCGCACGAAGGTCAACCCCGAGGTCCGCGACCAGATGGGGAGCAAGTGGCCCGACCGCGGACCCTCCGTCCCGCTGCACTGCGCCGCCACCGAAGCCGAGGAGAGGATCTTCGAGGAGCTGACCCGGGCCTGGCTGGCCGGCGATGCCCGGGAAGGCGGCCCGGTCGTCGACGCCAAGCACCGGCTCTTCCCCTACACGCTGCTCAAGTCGTTCCTCTCCTCGCACGTCGCCCTGGCCGCCACGGTCGGCAACAGATTGAAGAAGGCCACGGAGAGCCGTGAGATCGAGGGATTGAAGGTCCTCGCGGACCTGGCGGCGCGGGTCGGCGACGACGACTCCGCCAAGCTCCGCGCCCTGGTCACCCGGCTCGGGGAGATCGGCGTCGGCCCGCGCGGCGACACCCGGGTGGTGGTGTTCTCCGAGAGCGTCCCCACCCTGAAGTGGCTGAAGCGGACCGTGCCCGCGCGGCTCGGATTGTCCGGCGACGCCGTGGAGATCATGCACGGCGGGCTGTCCGACATCCAGCAGCAGGAGATCGTCGAGCGCTTCTCGCTCGCCGACAGCAAGATCCGGATCCTGTTCACCGGTGACGTCGCCTCCGAGGGCGTCAACCTGCACCGCCAGTGCCACCAGCTCATCCACTACGACGTGCCGTGGAGCCTGATCCGCATCGAGCAGCGCAACGGCCGCATCGACCGCTACGGCCAGCAGCACGAGCCCCGGTTCACCGCGCTGATCCTCACCTCCGAGGTCGAGGGCGCCAAGGACGACCGTACGGTCGCTGAGAAGCTCCTGCTCAAGGAGGAGACGGCCCACCGGCACTTCGGCACCGCCGAGGCCGTCACCGGGGAGTACCGCGCCGAACGCGAGGAGCGCCGCCTCGTACAGGACCTCCTCGCCGGCCGGACGGTGGAGGAGTCGCTCGAATCGCAGGCGGGAGACCCTTTCCTGGCCAACCTGCTCGGCGACAATCCCACCGGCGGTCAGCAGGGGGGCCACCAGGCCGCCGAGCCGCCCCGGGCGGACGTGCCGCGGCTCTTCACCGGCACCGAGGCGTTCGCCCGCGAGGCGATCGACACGCTGGGCCTCCTGCCCGGCCTGGAGGACGACGGCGAGATGCTCGCCTTCGACCCGCCGAAGGACCTCGTGCACCGCCTGTCGGCGCTTCCGTCCTCGTACCTGCGCACCCACGACGTCCGCAGGCGGATGAAGGTCACCTTCGACCGCGCCCTGGCCCGGCGCAAGCTCGACGAGGCCCGCCGGACCAAGACCATGTGGCCCGACATCACCTACCTGTCCGACCTGCACCCCCTCGTCGAGTGGCTGACCGACAAGGTCCTCGTGCAGCTCGGTCGCCAGCGGGCCCCCGTCGTCATCGCCGGCGTGACCGAGCCGACCTTCCTGATCCAGGGGATCTACTCCAACCGCCGCGGCCGACCCACGGTCGTGGAGTGGATGGCGGTCAGCGGCCCGCCCGGGGCGCTCGCCGTACAGGGCCGGTCGATGGTCGAGGTGCTCGCGACGGCCGGGGTCGGCCCCGGCATGGTCAACACCGGCCTGAAGCCGGACCTCGAACCGCTCCAGCGGATGGTGCGGCCCGCCGTCGCCGTCGCCCGCGCCCACCTGGAGGAGAGCCGCGCCCACTACGACGCCGAGGTCACCGCGCCGCTGGAGAAGTACCGCGAGCGGCTGGCCGACTGGGAGCAGCTCACCCTCGACGGCCTGCACGTCTCCCAGGTCGGCCGGAAGGAGGCCGGCGTGCGCGAGACCGCCGACGAGCAGCGGCGACTCCTCGAATCCCTTGAGACCACCGGCGAGCCGCTGCTGCGGATCCTCGCCGTGCTGATCCCCGCCACGCCGGACTCCGGCACGACCCAGCAGGACGGGCACCCGTGAGCTTCGACTCCATCGTCAACCGCGGCGATTACTTCTCGGCCCACTACCTGGCCGAGGTGCTGCCCAAGGACCTGAAGAGGTCCGGCGGCCTGCTCTCCCGCTGGAACGAGCGGGAGAAGGCGGGAGAGGCCACCCCGCGCCGGGGCCTGCGGGCGCTGGGCAGGCCGTACTTCGCAGACCGGCCGCTCTTCGCCGACTTCGACGCCCGGCTGCGCGCGGGTGAGCTCACCGACCCCGACGAGCGCGCCGAGTGGCGCAAGAAGCTGACCGAGCTGCACGGCGAGACGCTGAAAGCCCTCGGGTTCGCCGAGACACCGCGCGAGCTGACCGTGGAGCGGGCGGGCCGTGAGTACGCCGTCCCGGTGGCCCGCGCCGACCGGCACCTCATCGCCGTCGAGTGCGGCTGGGCCGCCGACGTGGACGCCGCCCTCGACGAGGACCTGGCCGGGCGGCTGCTGGAGCCTGTTCAGCTCGACGGGAACGAACGGATCACCTCCGGCGCCAGGCTGGCGTCCTGGCTGTTCGCGGGCGACGAGCCGCCGCGATACGTGCTGATCCTCGCCGGCGGCGTGGTCATCCTGGCCGACCGGGCCACCTGGGGCGAGGGCCGCTACCTCGCGGTCAGCCTCGATGTGGCGCTGGGCCGCAACAACCCCGCCGAGCTGGAGGTCGTCGCCGCGCTGTTCGGCGCCGACTCCCTGCTGCCCCCCGAGGAGGGCGGCTCCGAGCCGCTGGCCGAGCTGCTCACCAACTCCCGCAACCACGCGGTCGGCGTCTCCACCGAGCTCCGCAAGGGGCTGCAGCAGTCCGTCGAACTCATCGCCAACGAGGTGCTCGACCGGATCCGCCAGGCCGAGATGCCGCTGGACGACGGCACCGTCCGCCAGGTCCGCCCCGAGGACGTCATGGAGCCGGGCGCCCTCGCCAAGGAGCTGGGCCGCGAGGCGCTGCGCTACCTCTACCGCATCCTGTTCCTGCTGTACGCCGAGGCCCGGCCGGAGCTGGGCATCCTGCCGACCGACGACGAGGACTACGGCCGGGGCTACAGCCTCGCCCGGCTCGGCGACCTCGTGGTGCGCGACCTGGTGGGGGAGGAGGCTCGCAACGGCTTCCACCTGTACGAGTCGCTCGACCTGCTGTTCCGCCTGGTCAACGGCGGCGATCTGGACACCGGCGACGACGACGGGGAGACGGCGGCGGACGCTCCGGAACCCGCGGCCAGGGAGGAAAGCGGTGGGTCACGCGGCGAGGGGCTCCGGTTCGAGCCGCTGCGCGCCGACCTGTTCGACTCCCGGCACACCGGGCTCATCGGCCGCGAGGCGATGGTCGTGCCGGGATACGACGAGGACGACCCGGACGCGCCGAGGATCGACACCCGGCTGCGCAACGCGACCCTGCACCGGGTGCTGCGGCTGCTCATGCTCACCCGGGGCCGGCGCAAGGAGCGCGGCGGCTTCATCTCCTACGCCCAGCTCGGCATCAACCAGCTCGGCGCGGTCTACGAGGGCCTGATGTCCTACACCGGGTTCATCGCCGCCGAGGAGCTGTACGAGGTCGCCAAGAACGGCGACCCCAAGGACGGCTCGTGGATGATCCCCGCGTCCAAGGTGGACGACTACCCCGAGAGCGTGTTCGTGCCCGCCGTCGACGAGGACGGCAACCGGACCGGCGAGTACGTCCGCTACCGGGAGGGCGCGTTCGTCTACCGCCTCGCCGGCCGTGACCGGGAGACCAGCGCCTCCTACTACACGCCCGAGTCGCTGACGAAGGTCACCGTCCAGCTCGCCCTGCAGCACCGCCTCGACCAGGAGGGTACGGTCACCCCGGCGCGCGAGATCCTGGAGTGGAAGATCTGCGAGCCCGCCCTGGGGTCGGGCGCGTTCCTCAACGAGGCCGTCAACCAGGTGGCCGCCGAGTATCTCCGCCGCCGCCAGAAGGAGCTCGACGTCCGGATCGACCCGGACCGCTACGAGGACGAGCTGCAGAAGGTCAAGGCGTACGTCGCGCTGCACAACTCCTACGGCGTCGACCTCAACGAGACCGCCATCGAACTGGCCGAGGTCTCCGTCTGGCTCAACGTCATGTACCCCGGCCTGCGGGCCCCCTGGTTCGGCCTGCACCTGCGGCGCGGCAACTCGCTCATCGGTGCGGGCCGCCGCGTGTACGGCCCGGCGTCGCTGACCAAGGGCGCCTGGCTGAAGGAGGCCCCCGAGGACCTGCCGTTCTCGGCCGGCCCGCTGCCCAAGGGCAAGGTCCACCACTTCCTGCTGCCCGCCGAGGGCTGGGGCGCGGTCGCCGGGGCCAAGGAGGCCCGCGAGCTGGCCCCGGCCGAGGTGAAGCAACTGGGCGACTGGCGCAGGCGGATGCGCGCCAAGGTCTCCGACAAGAAGTCCGGCGGCCGGAAGTCCTCCCAGCTCCAGCGGCTCCAGGCGCTCTCCGGACGGGCCGAGTACCTGTGGGACCTCGTCGTCCAGCGCCTGACCATCTCCGAGCGGGAGATCAGCCGCCGGATCGACGTCTGGGGCGCCGACTGGATCGACCAGCCCGCCGACGCCGTGCGGAAGGAGAAGGTCTACGGCGACCTGGTCGCGCCGGGCACGCCGTACTGGCGGCTGAAGAAGGTCATGGACGCCTGGTGCGCGCTGTGGTTCTGGCCGCTCGACCGCGCGGGCCTGCTGGACGGCACCGCCGATGTCTATGCGCGTCGCGCCGCTGATGCACCGTCTGATCACGGATCAGACGGTGTGTCTCCGGCCGTACGGGGAGAGGTACGGCCCGAGCCCGCCGAGGGGGCCACGAAGCCGGCGGAGTCCGCGAAGGCCGTGGAGCCTGTGGAGCCTGTGGAGCCTGTGGAGCCTGTGGAGCCTGTGGAGGCGCCCGGCTTCGGGGGGAGCTGGGAGACGGAGTCGCTGTTCGACCTCGGCCTGCCCAAGCAGACGAGCCTGGACGGCTTCGCCCGTGAGTCCCGCCGCAGCGTCGGCCGCAAGTCGAGCCCGGTCTTCGAGCCGCTGCGCCCGGTCATCCCGCTGGCGAACCTGGACGACTGGCTCGACTTCGCCGAGGCGATGCTGGGCCGCGCCGACATCCCCGCGGACTCGCTGGTGGAGAGCTTCGCCTCCCTGGCGGACCTGGAGGTGTACGAGGACGAGCTTCCGGCGTGGATGGGCATGGAATCGGCGAATCGGCTGCCGGAGCGTTTTCCGTGGTTCGACGTCACCGAGGACATCACTGAACAGCAGGGCTTCTTCCACTGGGAGCTTCAGTTCGCCCAGGTCTTCCACAAGGGCGGTTTTGACCTTCAGGCAGGTAACCCGCCATGGGTGCGTCCCGAATGGGATGAACCGGAGGTTCTTGCTGAGCAAGAGCCTTGGTTTAAGCTGCTTGATACCGCTTCGACCAACATTTACTCTAGCCGCCGTCTAGATCTGTTGGGAAGCGAGTTTAGGTGGAACTACCTTAGAGAGCGATCCATTAATTCTGGATTGGCGGAGTATCTAGGGTCTCCAATAATTTATCCGCCGCTATCAGGAACCCAGCCTGACCTCTACCGCGCATTCATGGTCAAATGTTGGACAAATTCTGGACGTTTTGGAATAATCGGCTTAATTCATCCCGATAGCCATTTCGGTGGCGCGCGAGGCGAAGCCGCTCTCCGGGCCGAAGCTTATCCGCGCCTCAGAATTCATGCGGAATTTGTAAATGAAAAGAGGATTTTTTCCGACCCCGTTAGCCACACAAAGCATTTTGGTGTCCACATTTATGGAGAGCCACGTAAAATAAGATTTTTGCATCTTAGTTGGCTCTTTTGGCCCTCCGTTCTGGAGCAGTCGCTTATTCACGATGGCTTAGGCGCTCTTCCTGGTGTAAAATTCAATGGGGATTGGGACCTGCGGCCGCATAGAGATCGCCTAATTGAAGTAAATGAGGATGTCCTCAGGATGTGGCAGCCTATTACTGGCGATGTGGGAGTGCCTCTGAATAGAACAAAGCTTCTCTATCCAATCCTGCGTCAAGAGTTAGGGGTAATTGCCGGACTTGGGCGAATTGAGAAGCGACTGGGTGAGGCCGGAGCTCAGACTAGTGATGGATTCCATGAAAAGGGGGCAAAAAGTCGTAAGATAATTAAGTGGGAGACTGCGGACCCAGGAGATTGGTCTGAGGTGGTTCTAAAGGGGCCACATTTCTCTGTAGCGACACCCTTTGCAAAACAGCCTAATATGTCAGGATTGGGCAAGAGCGACTATGATGTATGGGACCTAAGGGAACTTCCAGTCGATGCGGTTCCATGTACGGATTATCAGCGAGCCCTGCCTAAGGATGAGTATCGGAAAGCGCATCGCCAAATCTGGGTTGATCATTCTTATCTTGAAGATCTCCTGAATTTCAAAGCCAAACTTAGTGAGGTGGAATCCTCAAATTTGACAAGGGGTGAATTGGAGAGTTTGGCCATGCGGCCATATGTGGACTTCTATCGGATCGCATGGCGTAAAATGGTGGCTGATAATACCGAGCGCTCTCTGTTTGCTGCCTTGATCCCCCCCGGTCCTGCTCATATAGACGGCGTCTATAGTATGTCGCTTCCAGGTCTGCGTGAAACGGCTCTCGCTGCGGGGTTTCTAGCATCACTACCACTGGACTACATGCTTCGCCTGCTGGGGAAAAAGAATTTTCATGGCAGTGATGCTCAGGCTATGCCCGCTCCAAGCCCCCACCATCCACTTGCGGGTCCACTCCTGCTGCGTACCCTTCGGCTCAACTGTCTAACGGATGCTTACAAAGACATCTGGGAAGAGCTGTTTGATGATATGTGGACTCAGGAAAAATGGGTTCGCGGGTGGGGCTTGATGGAGCTCGGTGCTGTTAGCGGCCGCTGGGAGTGGAGTACGCCGCTTCGTGCAGAGTATGAGCGCCGTGCAGCGCTCGTCGAACTTGATGCAATTGTCGCTGTATGGCTTGGGGTTGCTGTCGAAGACCTTGTTGCTATTTACACATCGAGATTCCCCGTTCTAAGCGGCTACGAAAGCGAAATGTATTTCGACGCTGCAGGTCGACAGGTTGGTCGAAAGCAAAAAGGCTTTGGGCAACCATCTGAAGCATGGAAGCAGCTCATGGCCCACCTAGACCCCGAGGTCAACGGCCCCGTCCCCGACGGCTACACCGCCCCCTTCTACAAAGCCGACCGCGAAGCCGAGTACCGCCAGGCGCACGCCGTCTTCTCCGAGCGGCTCCGCCGCTCCGACTGGCAGTCGCCGGCCGCCCCTGACGCGGGCGGCGCGTCATGACGGGAACCGCCGCCGTCACCCCGTTCCGGCCGGGCGCGGCCCTCCTCAATCCTGATCAGACGGTGTCGCGGGCACGGGCCACGTCCGGGTGCCGGCGGACCGTACGACACCACCTGGAGGTCGGGTGAGACCGACGCTGGCCGCCGATGAGTTGCGGCGGAGCCTGACGCAGTACCTCACGACCACCTTCGCCCTGGCGGAGCAACCCGTCCGCAAGGCCCTGGAGCGGTTTCTCAACCACCCCGAGCAGGGCATCTTCCGCGGCCCCTACCTGCGGATCCGCACGCCGTTCCGGGTGGCGGAACCAGGGTGGCGCGACGTCCTGGAGTGGGCGCCGCCCGGCGACTGGACACCGTACCGGCACCAGGCGGCGGCCTTCCGGCGGCTCAGCACGCTCGGCAAGGCGGCCGAGCCGACGCTGATCACCACCGGCACCGGCTCCGGCAAGACCGAGTCGTTCCTCGTCCCGGTGCTCGACCACTGCCGCAGGGAGCGGGCGAACGGCCGGCACGGGGTGAAGGCCGTGCTGCTCTACCCGATGAACGCGCTGGCCACCGACCAGGCGCACCGGATCAACGACTACCTGCTCCACCAGGACCTGCACGACGTGACCGCCGCCCTCTACATCGGCGACACCCCCGAGACCGGCTATCAGAAGGTGATGACGCAGCGGGCGGAGATCCGCCGCAACCCGCCGGACGTCCTCATCACCAACTACAAGATGCTCGACCTGCTGCTCCAGCGCGCCGACGACCTGCCGCTGTGGCGGGACGCGGCCCTGGCGTACGTCGTGGTCGACGAGTTCCACACCTACGACGGCGCGCAGGGCACCGACGTGGCGATGCTGCTGCGCCGCCTGGCCGCCGCGACGGGTCACGCCCGGCCGGGCAGCCCGCTCGGCGGCATCTGCCCGGTCGCGACCTCCGCCACCCTCGGCGAGAGCCGCGGAAAGGACGGCGGGGCCGCCGGCACCGCCGCCGTCCGCCGGGTCGCCGAGCAGGTCTTCGGCACGCCGTTCCCCGAGGACGCCGTGGTCGGGGAGGACCGGCTCGCCGCCGAGGAGTTCGTCGGTGACATCGACGTGACGCTGCCGCTGCCCGACGTGCAGGACCTCTCCGGCCTTCCCGACCCGCTGCGCGACCCGGGCGCGATGGACCTGGTCGCCGCGGCGGTCACCGGGCGCAACGGCCTCGACCCGCAGGCGCTGGGCGCGGTGCTGAAGGAGCACATCCTCACCCAGGCGGTGCTCGACCTGCTCGGCGACGGCCCGAAGACGCCGGCGGAGATGCTGGAGCTGCTGCCGCGCCGGGGCGCCTACGGCTGGGGCACCGCCATCCGCAACTCGCCCGCGCAGGCGGCCACCGCGCTGGCGAGGTTCGTGGCGCTGCTGTCGCACGCCCGCGACCCGGAGGACCCCCGCAGGCCGTTCCTGCACATCGAGACCCACGTCTGGGTGCGGGCCGTCTCCCGGCTGATGCGGCTGGTCGACCACACCCCGGCCTTCGCCTGGATCGGCGAGCTGCCCGTGCTGGACACCGACTCGACGTTCAACGTGATGGGCAAGAGCCTGCTGCCCTCGGTGTACTGCCGCCACTGCGGGCGGTCCGGCTGGGCGGCGCTCTCCCCGGAACGCGACCCGGCGGAGCTGGTCACCAGCCCGGAGCGGATCTACCGCGCCGCCGTCGGGTCGGAGAAGAAGCGCGTCCGGCCGCTGATCCTGGCCACCCGGAGCGAGGCCGAGGGGCGGGTGCAGAACCTCGCGATCCTCGAATCCGACCGGGTCCGGCCGCTCGACCCCGCCAGGGACGAGTACGGCCGGGAGGGCATCGTGTTCGTCCTGACCGACCTGGACACCAGGCCCGAGGCGAACAACGCCGCCGAGCAGGACCGCTGCCCGGCCTGCCGGGTGGACCAGGGCATCCGCTTCCTGGGTTCCGGGCTCGCCTCGCTGGCGGCGGTGACCGTCACCCAGCTCTTCGCGGGCAACCAGCTTGAGGTCGAGCAGCGCAAGACGCTGCTGTTCAACGACTCGGTGCAGGACGCCGCCCACCGGGCCGGGTTCGTGGCGAACCGGTCGTACGCGTTCTCGCTGCGCCGGCTGCTGGCCGGCCGGCTCGACCCCGAGACGCCGACGCTGCTCAACGACCTGATGGCCGACCTGGCCGCGGCGGCCAGCGAGGCGGACGTGCTGCCCGCCGTCGTCCCGCCCGACCTGCACGACCGGCCGGAGATCGACGCGATCCTGGCGCAGGAGACCACCGGTTCCAAGACGGCGTGGGACCTCATCGGGGAGCGGCTGGCCTTCGCGACCGTCATGGAGCTGGGTCTGCGCTCCCGGCAGGGTCGCACGCTGGAGCTGACCCGCACGGCCGCCGCCGAGGTCGTGCTGGCCGACCCGGAGAAGATCGCCGCCCTCGCCAGGGACGCGCACACCGGCATGGCCGGGATGATCGAGCTGGCCGCCGACGACCGCTACCTCGTCTACGTCCGGGGCCTGCTGGAGCGGCTGCGCCGCAGCGGAGCGATCAAGCATCTCTGGCTCGACCGGTGGATCGGCAACGCCGGGACCAGCAGGTACGGCGCGATCTGGGGCAGGCGTCCGGAGGGGATGCCCGCCTTCCCCAAGGGGCTGTCCGCGCCGGCGTTCCTCCTCGACCGGCAGAAGCGCAGGTCGGAGTTCGACCGGATCGACGCCGAGCAGGGCTGGTACCAGGACTGGACCACCCGCTGCCTCGGCCTCGGCCGGGGCGCCTCGGGGGAGTACCTCTCCCGGCTGCTGCCGCTGCTCGCCGGAGAGGGCGTGATCTCCGTACGGACCGCCGAGGACGGCGCGACCCGGGTGTACGGCCTGCAGCCCGGCCACATCCAGGTCCGTCTCCTCACCGACTCCCAGGTCAACGACGCCGGGATCGGCTGCGACACGTGCGCCTGGGTCCAGACCGTCCACCCGCTGCTGTTCGACGACTGGTACGGCCAGCCCTGCCCGCGCTACCGCTGCCACGGCCGACTGACCGACCGCGGCACCCAGGACCACCGGCTCGACTACTACCGCGACCTGTACCTCGCCCGGGGCGGCCGGGGCGCGTTCCGGGTGGTCACCGCCGAGCACACCGGCGCGCTGACCCGCAGGCAGCGCGAACAGGTCGAGCAGCGCTTCCGCGACGGCACCCGCTACAACGACCCGAACACGCTGGCCTGCACGCCCACCCTGGAGCTGGGCATCGACATCGGTGACCTGTCGGCGGTGATCCTGGCGTCCCTGCCGCCCGGCCCGGCGAGTTACGTGCAGCGGGCCGGCCGCGCGGGCCGCCGTACCGGCAACGCGTTCCTGGTCACCATGGTCGGCCGGTCCCCGCGCGACCTGTACTTCCTCAACGAGCCGCGCGACATGATCGCGGGGGAGATCATTCCGCCGGGCAGCTACCTGTCGGCGGTGGAGATCCTGCGCCGCCAGTACGTCGCCCACCTCGTCGACCTCTGCGCCCGGGGCCGCCTCGGTGGTGTGCCGCCGCTGCCACGGCTGGCGTCGGCGCTGTTCGGGGAGACGGGCTGGATGGCCGGGTTCACCGCCGCCGCGCTCGCGGACGGCGCCGCCCTCGCCGAGGGCTTCCTCGGGCTGTTCGGCGACTCGGTGAACCCGGAGGCCGCCGGGGACCTGCGGCGGTTCGCCACCGAGGACCTGGCGCGGGTCGTGGACGAGGCGAGGCGGACGTGGGGGCAGCGGCTGACGGACCTGCGGGAACGGCTCGACGCCATCGACGCCGCGATCGAGGCGCTGCTGGAGTCGGACCCCGGGCAGCGCGCCCAGAAGCGGGCGCTGACCGCCGAACGGCGGGCCGTGGCCAGGCGCATCGGTGAGATCGGCCGGCAGAACGCTCAGGGCGCGCTCGTCGAGCTGGGCCTGCTGCCGAACTACTCCCTGATCGACTCCACCACCGCGCTGGAGGCGACGATCACCTGGGAGGAGGAGGTCGAGGGCGGCAAGCGCTACCACAGCGAGGTCAGGGAATACCAGCGCCCGGCCCGGCTGGCCCTCACCGAGCTCGCCCCCGGCAACTCCTTCTACATGCGCGGCTACCAGCACCGCGTGACCGGCCTGGACATCGGCACCCCGTCGCGGCAGGCGTGGGAGCAGTGGCGGGTCTGCCCCGACTGCGGCCACGTCCGGACCACCCTCGCGGAGAAGGACACCGCCCCGTGCCCGCGCTGCGGCGGCCAGGATATCGGAGAGCTGGACTCGCTGTACGGCGTGCTGCGCCCGACCCGGGTGACCGCGCACGACCGCCGCGACGACGCCCAGATCCGCGACGACCACGAGGACCGGCAGCGCCGCTACTACGAGACGGCCGTCGCGGTGGACATCGCGCCGGAGGACATCGCGCCCGGGTCGTGGCGGCACAAGAAGGCGGTCTTCGGCGTCGACTTCACCCGCAAGGCGGTCATCCGGCGCTTCAACCTCGGCACCACCCGCTACGACCGGCCGGCGACCGACAGGTTCGCCGGGGAGGACGTCCGGATCAACCCCTTCCACACCTGCCCCGCCTGCGGCGGCACGACGGTGGACGGGCCGCCGCAGTCCGCCGCCCAGGCCGCGCTGACCGCCACCTCCCTCGCCGACCCGGCGCGCAGGCACCACCGGCCCTGGTGCGTCCACCGGCGCTCCGCCCACGACGCCGAACACGTCAGGCTGATCCTCGCGCACGAGCTGCGCACCGAGGCGCTGCGCATCCTGCTGCCGGTCGCCACGCTGCTGATCGAGGAGCGGATGGCCTCGTTCGAGGCCGCGCTGATGGCCGGGGTGGCGGCCGAGTACGGCGGCGACCCCGCGCACCTCGCCGTCGTCACGGCCACCATGCCCGACCAGGAGACCGGGCGGCGGCGCCGTTTCCTCGTCCTGCACGACACGCTGCCGGGCGGCACCGGCTACCTCCACCGCCTCTCCACCGACGAGGGGTTCCGCCGGGTGCTGGAGGCCGCGCTGGAGATCGTGGCCGGGTGCTCCTGCGGGGAGGACACGGTCAAGGCGGCCTGCCACCGCTGCCTGCTCGCCCACGTGCCGGGCAACAGGTACGACAAGGTCAGCCGGGCCGAGGCGCTCATCATGCTGCGGGAGCTGCTCGACGACTGGGGCACCGCAACGGTCGCCACCACCGGCGCCATCTCCCTGTGGGACCAGGTGGAGAGCGAGCTGGAAGCCCGTTTCCTCGGCGGGCTCGACGCCTGGGCGCGGCGGGCCGACACCCCCGGCACGCTGGGCCGGGGCGGCGTCGTGGGCGGCAAGAAGACCGCCGACCTGCGCGTCGAGGCCGCCGACGGCTCGATCGTGCACTGGCAGATGATCCTGCAGAACACCATCAAGGGCACCCGCCCCGACGTGCTGTTCCGCCGGCTGGACGACGCGCCGCTGGAGGTCGCCGTCTACCTCGACGGCTACAACTACCACGCGTCGCCGCAGAAGAACCGGCTGGCGGGCGACGCCGCGAAGCGCGCCGTGCTGCGCGCGCACGGCCGTCCCGTATTCCAGCTCACCTGGGACGACCTCGACGACTGGGAGAAGCGGGGGCACGCCCCCCTCGGCAGGGGTGAGCCGGCCCGCGCCCCCTACCTGGGCAACGCCCAGGCCGCCGCCCGGCAGCTCTACCGCATGTTCACCGGCGACCGCGACCCCGAGGAGCTGGTCCGCACGGTGTGGGCCAACCCCGTCGACGCCCTGCTCGAATTCCTGCGGGAGCCGGACCTCGACCTGTGGCTGCACCGTGCCGGAGCCGCCGCCGGCGGGCTGCTCACGCAGGCGGAGAGGAGCACCTCCGGCCCGGACGGGGTGCCGGAACGGCTGACGGCCGCGCTCCGCGGAGAGCCGCTGCCCGCCGGGGCTCAAGGCCAGGGCGGCATCACGACCGCGCGCGCCGTGGACCACTCCGGCTGCCCGGTCGCCGTGGTGGCCGACTCGCGCGGCGGCCTGGTCGTGACGGCGTTCGCCGTGATCGACGACACCGACGAGACGATCCGGGCCGACGAGGAGGGCCACCGGCGCCGCTGGGCGGCCTGGCTCCACTGGGGCAACGTGCTGCAGTTCCTGGACGCCGGGGGAGGGGACGGCGGCCAGCTCGCGCTCAGCGACCTGGACGCCTTCGATCCCTCACTGCTCGCCGTGACCGGGGGAGCGGGCGTCCGGGCGGTCCTCAGCCTCCTGCCCGCTGACGACCCGGCGGACGAGCAGGACGAGGCGGACGAGGCGGAGACGGTCCCGATGCGGGTCGTACGGCCCGCATCGGACGACTCCGGGACACGCGTCGTACCGAAGCCGGCCGTACCGGCGCCGGCCGCGCCGGAGGAGGTGATCGCGGGGCCTGATCCGCGCTGGGAGAAGGTCTACGACCTGCTGGACCCGGAGGAGCCCGGCCTGGCCGAACTCGCCCGGGAACTGGCCCGGCTCGGCGTGCCCGCCCCCGCCTCCGGCGACGTCGGGTTCGAGCTGGGCGAGCAGGCATGGCAGGCGGAGCTGGCCTGGCCGTCGGCCAACGTCGCGGTCGTGCTGGCCGGTGACGACGACGAGGCGCACAGGCGGAACGAGGCGTACGCCGCGGCCGGCTGGGACGTGCGGGACGTGGGGGGCTGGGACCCCGGGGAGCTGGCCGCGCTCATCGGCGGACGCGGAGACAGGACGGAGTGACCATGCGGGGTGAGGGGCCGGCCGCGCTCATCGGCGGACGCGGAGACGAGACGGAGTGAACATGCAGGGTGAGGCGACGCTGCGGCTGCTCGACAAGGCGGACAGGGAGATCTTCAAGCTTCCCCGCGAGGTCAAGGGCGCCATCTACGACTTCCAGCACAAATTCCGGAGGGACCCGGCGAACCCGGGCCTGCGCTTCAAGCAGCTCAAGGGGCACCCGAGGCTGTACTCGGCGCGGGTCAACCAGGACTACCGCGCGCTGCTGCTGCACGCCGGCGACTCCGACTACATCCTGGTGGCGGTCAAGCACCGCAAGGACGTCTACGACAACCTCGACCGGTTCGCCTACCAGATCAACCCGGTCACCGGCGGCATCGAGTTCCTCGACCTGGTCTCCATCGAGGAGACGATCCACTCCGGAGCATCCCGTCCGGATCCCCGGCCCGGCCCGGCGCCGGAGCCCGTGCCCGCGCCTGAACCGAAGACGCTGTTCGCCGCCTTCACCGCCGAACAGCTCCTCTCGCTCGGCGTGGCCGAGCCGCTGATCGGGCTGATCGCGAAGATCACCACCGAGGACGAGCTGCTCGGCCTGACCGAGTACGCGCCGCAGCTCACCACCGAGGTGCTGCTCGCCCTGCACGACGGCAGGACCTACGAGGAGGTCCTCGACCAGGTCACCACCCCCGTGGCCGCGGACGAACCGGTCGACGCCGAGGACTACCAGACCGCCCTGACCCGGCCCGCCACTCAGGTCACCACCGACGACACCGCCCTGCGCGAGGCGCTTGAGGAGGGCTTCGAGCGCTGGCGCGTCTTCCTGCACCCCGCCCAGCGCAAGGTGGTGGAGCGGGAGTACAGCGGGCCCGCCAGGGTCAGCGGGGGACCGGGCACCGGCAAGACCATCGTCGCGCTCCACCGGGTGAGACACCTGGTCGACCGGCTCGGCCCGGGAGACGACACCCCCGTCCTGCTCACCACGTTCAACAAGAACCTCGCCGCGGACCTGCGCCAGCGCCTGCTGGTGCTCGCCGGGAACGAGACGGCCAGGCGAGTCGAGATCGTCAACATCGACAAGCTCGCCACGCAGATCGTCGCCGACGCCGAACCCGGCGGGCACCGCCGATGGATCGACGACACCAAGGCGCTGCAGGAGTGGGAGCACCTGCTCGACGAGCAGGGGGAGACCCGGTGGGACGCGGAGTTCCTGCACGCCGAGTGGTCCCACGTCATCCTCGGCCAGTCGATCAACTCGCGCGCCGACTACTTCCGCGCCCGCCGCGCGGGCCGGGGCCGGCCCATCAGCCGGGAGGACCGGGCGGCGATCTGGCAGCTCGTCGAGCGCTACGTCAAGCGGCTCGACGAGAAGGAGGTGTGGACCTACCGGCAGGTGGCCGAGAGAGCCGCCCGGCTGGAGATCGAACGGGCCCGGCGGCGGGCCTCCTACGAGACCGACCAGATCAGTTCGGTCAAGGTGCAGCGCGAGTCGGGGATCTGGCACCGCCCCCGGTACCGGCACATCGTCGTGGACGAGGCGCAGGACCTCAGCGCCGCCCACTGGAAGATGCTCCGAGCCATGGTCCCCGAGGGCCCGAACGACATCTTCCTCGTCGGTGACACCCACCAGCGGATCTACGGCAACTACGTGTCGCTCGGCAGCCTCGGTGTCAACATCCGGGGACGGTCCTCCAAGCTCACCCTCAGCTACCGGATCACGCAGGAGAACCTCAAGGCCGCCCTCGGCATCCTCGGCGAGGAGGAGTGGGACGACCTCGACGACAAGCGCGAGGACCTGTCCGGGTACCGGTCGGTCCTTTCCGGCCCGCGCCCCGTGCTGCGCCCGGCGTCCACCTGGGCGGCGGAACTGAACGCCCTCGCCGACCAGATCAGGGAGTGGGACGCCCCGGCGCTCTCGTCGATCGCCGTCTGCGTTCCCGAGCGCCGCATGGTCGCGGAGGTCGAGAACCGGCTGGGCAAGGCCGGCATCAAGGCCGTGGCCATCGGGCCGGACGGACCCAAGCTCTGGGATGCTGTCCACGTCGGGACGATGCACCGCTTCAAGGGTCTGGAGTACCAGCGGATGATCCTCGCCGGGGTCGCCGACGGACTGGTCCCCTCCGGCCGCGCCCTGCAGTACGAGCACACCGATCCGCTGCGCTACCGGCGCGAACTGCGGCAGGCCCGGTCGCTGCTGTTCGTCGCCGCCACCCGGGCCAGGGACACCCTGGTGATCTCCTGGCACGGGCAGAAGAGCAGGTTCCTGGGATCCCAGGAATCGCCGGGACACCCAGGACTTTCGGGTTGAGGACGATCGCCGGGCGTTACAAGCTGGCCGGCCCCATCGCTCGCGGCGGCATGGGAACGGTCTGGCAGGGGTCCGACCTGCGGCTCAACCGTCCCGTGGCGGTCAAGCTCATCTGCGAGGAGGAGTTGACGGCCAGGAAGGACGCGACCCGCCGCTTCTATCGGGAGGCGCGGATCACGGCCCGCCTGCGCCACCCCGGCGTACCGGTCGTCTACGACTTCGGCAGCGACGACGATGAGCTGTTCATGGTCATGGAGTACCTCGACGGCCACATGGTGCAGGACGTGCTCGCCGAGCACACGCCGCTGCCGGTTCCGTGGGTGGTCCTCATCGGGGCGCAGGTCTGCGCCGTCCTGGCCGCGGCGCACGGAGCCGGGCTGATCCACCGGGACATCAAGCCCGGCAACCTCGTGGTCTGCGCGGACGCCACCGTCAAGGTGATCGACTTCGGGGTGGCCACCTCCTTCGGCCCCACGGAGTTCTCACAGATCACCGCGGCCGGGCAGATCCCCGGAACGGCCCGCTACATGGCCCCGGAGCTCCTGGACGGCGCGGAGGCGAGCCGGTCCAGCGACCTCTACACGGTCGGATGCCTGCTGTACGAGCTGCTCACCGGCTCGCGCCCGTTCGCCTCCCGGGACCTGCTGACGGAGATCGACCGGAGCCGGCGCGAGGACCCGCCCCCCATGAGGCGGCCGGACGTCCCCCGCGAGCTGAAGGAACTGACGTTCCGGCTGCTCGCCAAGTCTCCGGAGGGGCGCCCCGACGACGTGGCCCGGGTCTTCGAGATACTGGCACCCCTGGTGAGGACGGTGCCGCCGCTGCCGGGGCTGGTGAACAGGGATCTGTCCACCGATCCCGTGCACATGTACGCGGCGGCCGTCCAGCGCGTCGGTACGTAGGTTTGGGGTTCCCATGGGTGACAGCGCCACGGTCGCGGCCGCGGACATCGCGCGGCTGGCCGGGGTCGGGCGGGCCGCGGTCAGCAACTGGCGCCGCCGGTTCGACGACTTCCCCGTGCCGGTGGGAGGAACGTCCAGCAGCCCGCTGTTCTCCCTGACCGAGGTGGAGGAGTGGCTGCGCCGCCAGGGCAAGCTGGCCGAGGTCCCCCTCGGCGAGCGCGTGTGGCAGGAGTTGCGGGCCGGCGTCGAGGACCTGCGCCTGGCCGAGGCCGTCGGCCAGGTCGGCGCGTTCCTGCTCTTCCTCGACCGGTCCCCGAAGACGTGGGCGAAGCTCGCAAGGAAGGACGACGACGCGCTGTCCGCGCCGCTCGCCGCCGAGCTCGCCATGGACGACCTCCCGGGGCCGACAGGTGCCTCTCCCGGCAGGCCGCCCGCCGCCGGGTCCGCCCTGGACGACCGCCCGGAGCGGGGTGAGGCCGCCGGGCCTTCCACGGTGTCCGTCCCGCTGCTGCGCTCCGTCGCCGAGCTGGCCGCCGAACGGGGTGCCGCCGCGACCTTCGACTTCCTCTGCGAGCGCTACCTCGACGCCCACTCCCGGCGCGTCGTGACGCTGTCACCCGACGTCGCGGACCTCATGACGACCCTGTCCGCCGCCGGGGACGGCGTGGTCCTGGACCCGCTGTGCGGGCTCGGAACGCTCCTGCTGTCCGCAGCCGCCTCGGGCGCGACCGCCCTCTCCGGCCAGGAACGGGACGAGCACGCCGCCCGCATCGCCGCCGTACGGCTCCTGCTGCACGGTCACCCGGCGACGGTCCGTGTCGGCGACGCCCTGCGCGACGACCGGTTCGCCTCCCTCCAGGCCGACGCCGTCGTCTGCGGTCCGCCCTTCGCCGAACGCGCCTGGGGCTACGAGGAGCTGGCCGGGGACGTCCGCTGGCAGTACGGCCTGCCCCCGCGCGGCGAGCCGGAGCTGCCCTGGGTTCAGCACGCGCTGTTCCACCTCAGGCCCGGCGGCCACGCCGTGGTCCTGATGCCCTCGGCCGCCGCCGACCGCCGCTCTGGACGCCGCATCCGGGCCCAGCTCCTGCGCGCGGGCGCGCTGCGCGCCGTGGTCGCCCTGCCCGCCGGGACCGCCCCGAACGCCCTCGGCTCACCTCACCTGTGGGTCCTGCGCAAGCCCGAGCATGGCGACCCGATCCCGTCCCACGTCCTGATGATCGATGCCGCCGACCTGCCCTGGCCCCGGGTACGGGAGACCGTCCTGGACGGCTGGCGGTCCTTCACCGTCGTCCCCGGGGGAGCCGCAAACGCACAGGGGGGAGCGGGTCTTCGGGGGACCGCGGAAACGCAGGTGGGCGTGGACACACCGGGAGCCGTACCGCTCATCGAGCTGCTGGACGAGGACGTCGACCTGACCCCCGCCCGCCACGTCACGGGCCGGTCAGCCGCGGGTACCGGACAGGAGTTCACCGCCTCGCTCGACGCGCTGGCCGCCTCCGCCGCCGCGCTCCAGCGGGCCGTCGAGGAACTGCGCACGCTCACCGCGTCGGCGGACGAGCTGCCCAGGACCACGGTCGCCGAGCAGGTCAGGGCGGGCACGATCGTCGTCTTCCAGGCCCCCCGCGGCGAGCCCGGCGCGGGCGCGGTCACCGTTCAGCAGGCGTCCCCCGGCGAGCCCGATGCGGGCACGACCCCGATGCTGACCGTCGAGGACGTGATCGCCGGACGCCCGCCCACCGGCCGCGCCGAGCCCGCCCCCGGCTCCGTCGCGTCCACCTCCGGCTCCTCGGCCCCGTCCGCCCCCGGCTCTGTCATCCTCGAACCCGGCGACGTCGTCGTCCCGGCCGGAAGCCGGTCCTTCGCCGCCCGTGTCGTCACCGAGGGCGGCGCGCTCCTCGGACCCGGCCTGTACCTGCTGCGCCCCGACCCCGAGCGGGTCGACCCCGACTGCCTCGCCGGCTTCCTCCGGATCGCCGGCTCCCAGACCTCCCGGCGTGGCCAGACCGGCAGCTCCCGCTCCGACATCCGCCGCGTGGAACTGCCCCGCCTGCCCCTGGCGGAGCAGCGCCGCCTCGGTGACGCCTTCCGGCGGCTGGCCGCCGTGGAGGCCGCGACGTCCGGCCTGGCGGAGCGGGGCTCGACCCTGGTACGGCTCGGCATCCAGGGCCTCGGCGACGGCACCCTCCGCGGCTGACCGCCTTCCGGCCCGATAGCTGTAGGGCACGCCCCGCCGACCCGTGACGCGCGGTTCCCCGGCTCTCCAGGGTGCTCCCGCGCCGACCCGCGACGCGCGTCTTCCCGGCCCGTCCCGGCCCGCGGCCGTCAGGCCTGGCTGCTGTCCTTGTGCTCGCCCCAGCCGTGCCAGCGGTCGACCTCGATCCAGGCGCTGACCCGCTTGCGGTCCCGCCGCGGGTACGGGTTGCCCCCGTAATGCCGCGACAGCCGGTCGATGTCGCTCATGTCCTCGTCATCACGTATCTCGACGACGCGCCCGATGATGCTGACATGGGTGTACCAGTTGCCCTCGTCGAGCACGGTGAGCGTCACCCGGGGGTCGTTACGCAGGTGGTCCAGCCGCTTACGGCCCTCGTCCATGTTGACCAGGATCCGGCCGTCGTCCTCCCAGAGGTACCAGGTGGCCGTGGACACGGGCTGGCCGTCGGACCGGAGCGTCGCGATGACGGCGGGGTTCGCCTTCTTCAGCATCTCGACGGCGCCCTCGGGAAGCGGCGGGTTCGACATGGGCTCTCCTCTTTCGGCTCGGCGTTCCCCGAGTTACGGGTGACGCGTGTGATTCATGAGAAGTATGTCCACGGCGTCGCACTCGAATACCGTCAGATCTCACGCTTCCCATCTGTCGTCGTGGTGGCTCTGCGTGGAGGCTGAGCTGCCGGAAGAACTCCGGCAGGGCGGCGGGGGAGCATCTCCCCGCTCATCGCATGATCCTCAGCTCTTGTCGGTCGCCGGGGCGCAGCCGTCCGAGACGAAGTAGATCTCCATGGAGATCATTCCGCCCGGTGCGGACAGGTCGTGGAAGTTCCGGGTGGCGGCGGCCCCGAAGACGCTCGGGTAGGCCTTGCGCGCCGCCTTGTTGACCCGGGTGGCCAGGCGCGCGCCCTCTCCCGGGCCGCTGCCCGCGCCGAAGGTCAGCACCATGCCGGCGTGCCGCCCCGTGAGGCGGTCCTGGTAGGTGAGCAGTTCCTTCTTCACCTGCGCGTTCAGCACCTTACCGTCGGCCCCGGGGCTCACCCGGAAGGTGACCTTCACCGGCTCGGCCTTCACCCCGGCGACGCGGGTCGCGCACGGGGAGGGGCTCGGGGCCGGAGTGGCCGTGGCGCTGCCGGTCTCCGGCCCGGCCGGCGCCTTCGGCGGCTCGGGCGGGGCCTGGGCGCCGAGCATGATGATCGTCAAGCCGAGGAGCAGGTCGGCGAAGAGCCAGCCGGCCAGCAGCGTCGGGCGGGAGACACTCGGGCCGACTCTCATACGGGTCCACCGGCGCCGCTCGGGACACCGCCGGCCACGACTTCGCTGGCCACGACGCTGTCGGCCACGACTCCGCCGAGAACACCACCGGCCATGGCGCCACCGGCCACGACTCCGCCGGGAACGCCGCAGGAAGCGGCGCCGTCCGGAACGACCCCACCGGACGCGACGCCATCGGAGGTGACGAGGCCCGCCGCGGCACCGTTCGGTACGGCGCCGCCGATCACGTCGATAGCCCGGTCCAGCGCGTCCTGGAGCCGGACGATGGCGTGCGTCAGGTCGGAGAAGTCGCCCTCTGTGACCTCCTTGATCCGGAACGGCAGGCCCGCGAGGACGCCGTCCAGCATGGCGGGGAGCCGGTCCAGGGCGTCCCGCGTGTCCTCCAGGACGTTGGCCGTCCGGCCCGAGATGCCGGAGACGATCTCGATCCGGGAGGCGTGCGCGCCCGCGGCGTCCGACCAGTTGCCGAGGGCGTCGCGGATCTCGGCGCCGACGGTGCCGAAGGCGTCCCGGAAGTCGGCCGACGTGCCGGTGAGCGCGGTGGCCAGCCGGTCGCCGACGGAGGCGACCGCCCGCTCGGTGCCGGCGCCCATCGCGCCGACGGAGACCGCGACGCGGTCGACGGCGACGCCGATGCCGGCGGCGTTGCCAGCCAGCTCGCCGACCCGGGCGTCGAGGACGGCGACCGTCTTCCGGATGGACTCGACGGAGCGGACCAGCTCCTCGTTGAACGACTCCCGCAACCCCAGGGTGGTCTGCGAGATGGCGGTGGCCAGCTGGTCCCCGGCCTGCCCGACCGCCTCGGTGGCCCTGGTCCCCGCGTCGTCCACCACCGAGGAGGTACGGTCGACCGCCGTCGCGAGGTCGATGCAGGCGGCGTTGATGCCGGTGAGGTGCCGGTCGAGTGACCCGATGGAGCCCTGCACGTCGGCGGCGCCGGCCACGAGCGCGTCCGTGGTCTTCTGCGTCGCCTCCAGTGCCCGGGTCAGCGCGTCGACCAACTCCGTCTGGGCGCGGCGGGTGGTGTTCCCCACCCTGTTGATCTGGGTCGCCGCCTTGGTGAGTTCGGCGGTGAAGCGCGCGGGGGAGGCGAGCCGTACCTGGCCGAGCGTGAGGCTCGCCCGGGTCAGGGCGTTCCTGAGCCTGCCGCGCAGTACCGCCAGCTCCCGGTCGAGGTCCCTCTGCCGCCGGTCGGCGGCGTCCTCCTCGCCGTTGCGGAGCCGGTGGTCGGCCACCGTGACGACGACGAGGACGCCGATGGCTCCCAGGGTGAGCAGGGCGACGTTGTCGAACTCCCAGAACTCGGCCAGCCGCCCGCCGAAACCCTGCTGCCACATCTCCAGGAAGGGGTGCCGGGCCGCCTCGACGCCGTCGGCCTTGAGCGTCTGGCCGTAGGCGTCGGTCGCCATCTTCAACCCGAGCCAGGTGACGACGATCGGCAGGAAGACCAGGACGTGGCTGAGGATCGGCACCCACCTCCGGAAGCCGGAGCCCCGGGAGGACGGCTTCGCCTCCGGAGAGCCGGACAGGTCCCCCGGGTGGTCCCCGGCGCCGGACGGGAGAACCGTGTCGCCGGGCGCGAAGGCCGAGAAGAGATCGACCTCGCACCAGCGGACCGCTTTCCCGTTCTCCGGGATGTCGTTCTGCCCGGTTTCGGCGATCGCGTCGGCGAGGTCACGCAGCTGCTCGCCGCGCGCCGCCAGGTACGGGTGGTCGGCGAGATCGCGGAGCTCGGTGACGAGCGTGTGGTCGGTCACGGACGTCCGACCTCCTCTCGTGGGCGGGGGAGTACGGCGGGGCTGGACGGTTCCGATGGATCGATCCAGGAGGTGGCCTGCGTGATCATGATGTCAGATATCACGCATTTCAACGAAGGCAGAGCCGAGTCCCGGCTCTCGGTCGGCCGTCTCGGAACGTTCGTCGCCCTCCGGTGACCCGGTCGGGCCGCCTTCTCCTCCGGCGACCTCTCCCTTCACGGGTCACAGACCGGCGAGCCGTACGGCGGGCGCCGCGGGGCAGCCGCCGGTGAGGAGTGAATGGTGACCAGCGCGCTCCCCATCGGCGCGACACCCCCGAGGGCACGCCCCTCCCGGAAGCGGACACGGACACGGACATGGGTGCGGACCGGGACGGCCCGTCATCGGTCGCCTGGCCGGCCTGTGGCCGAAGGTCTCAGGCGGCCTCGTATGCCGCGTTCCTCGTCATGCTCGAGTCGCCTTCCGGAAGGCGCGTGCCGCGACGCGACGGCACACCTCCGGAAGGCGGTGGTGGTCCTGGAGCGGGCCTGCCGATCAGGAGAGACGGTCGAAGCCGCCGGCCTTGATGCCGCCGACGAAGGCGGCCCATGTGTCGTGGCGGAAGAGGAGGGTGCCGCCGTCGCGGTCCTTGGTGTCGCGGACGGCGACGGCATCGTTGACGAACGCCACCTCGACGCAGCTCGGGCCGCTACCGCTGAGGCTGCTCTTGCGCCAGAGCGCATCGGAGAGGTCAGGCTTCTGCATCCTGCTTCCTTCTCTAATGATCTTTACATAGGGATGCGATGAGCGCTGTGGTGTCATTCGGGCTGAGCGCTACCGCTTGCAGATGCTCGCAAATCTGGTTGTACCGCTGGATATCTGTCTCTTTCTCAAGAAACAGATCACCGGCCATGCTGTCAATGTGAATAACGTCGGGACCGTCCGTGCCGAACTTGAGCACGATGAAGCTGCCCGGCATGCCGGGATGGGCTCCTGCGGAGAACGGGATCACCTGGACGGTGACGTGCGGGCGTTGAGCCTGCTGGATGAGGTGCGTGAGTTGGTCACGCATGATGGCGTGGTTGCCGACTGTCCTGCACAGGGCCGCTTGATCGATGATCGTCCATAGCCGCAGAGGCGTCTCGTTCTCCAGGAGGCCCTGGCGCTGCATTCGGGCGGTGACGAAGCTTTCGACCTCTGCCTCTGTGGCTGTCGGCAGCACGCCCCGGACGACCGACCGTGCGTAGTCCTCGGTCTGAAGCAGCCCCGGGACGAACAGTGACTCGTAGTTGATGGCCTTCTGCGCCTCCGCTTCCAGCCCGATGTAGGTGCTGTACTTGTCGGGAAGGTCTGCTTCGAGGCCGTGCAGCCAGCCGCGCTGCTTGGCCTCCTTCTGCAGGGCGAGTAGGTCGACGCGTTCGCTTCCGGTGACGCCGTAGGCGTCGAGCAGGGCTATGAGGGTGCGGAGCTGCGGCTTTGTCCTGGCCGTCTCGATCCGGTAGAGCGTGACGCTGTTGACGTTGGTCTTCTCCATGACGTCGTCCTGGGAGAGGCCGGCTTCCTGACGGAGGCGGCGCAGCTCTGCCGCCAGTCGGCGCAGGCGAACGGTGGGCGGCTGACGCCGACCCGACAGGCGAGAAACGCTTCCGCCGATTCCCTGCTCATCTCGCATTTCTGCACCTTTCTGGACGATGTAGTCACTACGAATGTAGCCCTTGCACTTACTTAGGGTGATGGTGCATGCTCGCAGAGTCAAGCTTTCCGGATCGGGCGCATTCCGGATGGCGGAATCAGTGATTTCCCGAGTCAGCCGGACGGATGATCTTCCCTCCCGAAACGGCCCACCCCGTTCGGGGTCCGTCCGGCTCAAGCGGCATGACCCGCGGCAGCCCCCTGCCGCGTCCCAGGTCGTGCCCTCATGGGACCGGCGCCGTGCTCCCATCCCCCGTGGGGAGAGCAGCCGCCCCCGTCTGCGAACGGCGCCGGTCCCATGCCCTGCCGCCTGTCATGCCGACCAGGAACGGGTAGCCGATGACCGAGTTCAGCACCGGAAAGCACCACCTGGAACTCTCCCTCTTCCCGACCTCGCCTTACTACGCCCGCGTCCACGTCCAGCGTGTACTGGAGGGCTGGGGCCGGGGCGACCTGGTCGAGACGGCCCAGCTCATCGTCTCCGAGCTGGTCTCCAACGCCATCAAGGCCCACCTCGCCCCCGTCCCCGGCGCGGACCTGGACACGGCGGCACCCCCGCCCCCCGACCACATCTGGCTCGACCTCTACCGCCCCGGCGACCCCGACCACACCGAAGCCCCTGAAAGCACCGGAAGTGAAGGGTTCACCGGAGCCGTCCGGGACACCGAGGCCGCCGAAGAGCCCGGAAGCCCCGAAAGTCCCGGGAGCGCTCAGGACGCCCGACGGTCCTGTGACCTGGTCGTGCTGCGCGTTTGGGACGCCGCCGGCCGTACCCCGCCGGTCCTGCGCGACCCCGGCCCGGACGACGAGGGCGGCCGCGGCCTCTGCCTCGTCGACCTCCTCGCCCGAAGCTGGGGCCACTACCGCCTCGCCACCGGCGGCAAAGTCGTCTGGTGCACCCTGACCGCCCCTTCGATGCTTTCCCGCGAGACGCTCGGTGCCGAGGAGGTCGGTTGAACGCTCTGGGCTCAGGTTGGCCGATCTGGACGCCATCGAGTCGGGGCACATCCGGTTCAGTGGTGCCGCCTGGCGCTGGGACGGCTACAGGCCCTACGACCACGCGCTCGTCCGCGCCGAGTAGTGGACCGTGGAGAGCGACCTGGTAGAGCGCCGTGACTCACCGCCCGCCGAGTACGGCCCGCACATCCTCTCCCTGACCGTCGACGTCGACGACCCGCTCGGCCCGGCGGACATGGACCGCGTGCGAGCCGTGATCAACCTTCACGGTGGCCGGAGCGAGGTCGACCTGAGCGGTCTCTCTCGTGAGACCGCTCCGATCGCGGAGACGTACGCGGCCGGTGAGCGGGGAGTCCTGCTCGACCTCAACCAGGTGCGTCGCCATAGGCGGGCGTAGGCGCTCCGCGAGCGATTCCGGGCGCGACCCGGGGCGCGGAACGGTGATCGCCGACAATCAATGTCCAATCGCCGATCGGGCGCGAGGTGACTTCAACCCATCAAGCTCAATTGCAACCGAATGCACACCCTAGACTCGGAAACGATAAAGCGCGTGTCCTCGTGTCAGCCATTCGAAGGATAGACGGACTCCGGTGATCCGCTCCATCAGCACTAATGCGTGCATGCGCCAGTCGTCCAGCAGCCCTCCATCCGGGGCGCGACCTGCCTCGGTGTCGGCGTATCGCTCGTGCAGATGGAACAGGCCCTGGAGATGCTCATCGATGGCCGCCGTTTCACCAAAAATATCGCCCGCGTAGTCGAACTTGCATATTTTCCTGCCATCACGCGCGTAGAACAACGCAAATCGATAGAGGGTCGCGCTCCCGATGAGGCAGATCGCCTCGCCGCCGGAGGAGAGTCGATCGAGCGCCCTATAAGCCCGATCGCCGGTGTACTCCATCGCGAGGAACCAGGGCGGCTCCTCTCCTAGCATTAGGAACCCACCGAATCCGCCCTCGATCTGCTCCTTGTACGACTCGTCGGACAGTCCTTTAAACCCGCTATTAGTGATATCGAGCACTTCGACATCGAGAGCCCGGATCACCTCATCGGCGGAGTCTGCCCGGCACCACGTTATGCAGAGCTCACCGAGAATAATGCTGCGCTCGATGAGGTCTTTGTAGTGCTTCTCGGCGTCGGTGAGCAATGCTCCGGCCCTTCCACTGGTATCAGGTGTCTTAATACGGCCGATCGTCGCGAAGCGCCGTCGGTGCTTCGCGACGATCAACTATTTGTGATGAACTATTGGCTACAGTAACGTAAAATTTTCCGAAGGCATGCTTGATGTCTGCTCCGGTGTCCGGATCTGAACCCAAAACCCGGTATTGGTGACAGAACCAGTTCATAAGACTGTCTACGCCCCGGTTCGGGCTGCATCCTCAGCATTTCTCGCGAAGGAGTGACGATGGATGGATTCCCTGACTCACCCACCCCTCTGGCGCGCGCCGTGCTGGCGGTGCTGAAAGTGGCTCGCGAGCTGTACGTGGAGATCACCAGGACGAAGCTCGCGCCGCTTCTCTACCTGGCCGACCTGGACGCCATCGAGTCGGGGCGCACCCGGTTCAGCGGTGCCGCCTGGCGCTGGGACGGTCACGGCCCCTACGACCACGCGCTCATCCTCGCCGAGGAGTGGACCGTGAAGAGCGATTTGGCGGAGCGCCGCGACTCGCCGCCCGCCGAGTACGGCTCGCGCGCCCTCTCCCTGACCGTTGACATCGACGACCCGCTCAGCCCGTCCACCATGGATCGCGTACGAGCTGTGATCCACCTCCACGGCGGCCGGAGTGAGGCCGACCTGAGTGACCTCTTCCGTGAGACCGCTCCGATCGTGGAGGCGTGCGCGGCCGGTGAGCGGGGAGTCCTGCTCGACCTCAACCGGGCGCGTCGCCATAGGCAGGCGGGCGCGCTCCGCGAGCGATTCCAGGCGCGACGCGAGGCCCGGCCGCCGCAGCACGACGACCCCGGTGTCGGCGACGCGCTCAGGTCGGAGTTCCTGGAGGCGAGAGACGGCCTGCGCCGGGCCAACACGAAGATCCTGGGTGACCGGTGAGGGCCATCCGATGAAACGCGATGGCCGGGTGCCCGTCATACGGCGGGAAACCCGGCCTCACTTCGCGGTTCGTACTCGCTCGCGCACTGCTCAGCTTAACCAGGCCATCGCACGTATCAACCGCTTATGACGGTCTCCTCGGCATTTGCAGGAGACGAAGGGGGTGGGACGGTGGCGTACGATCCGAAGCTCGTCGCGGCGCTCTCGGGCGCCACGCTCCGCCAACTCGCCCATTGGCGCAAGACCGGAGCGAGCCAGGGCGCGGTGCTGATGCCGGAGATCTCCGGCACCCGGCCCGTCCTCTATTCCTTCCGCGACGTGGTGGCACTGTGGACCTGCGTCAGCCTGCGTGACGACGCCTTCCTGCAGAAGATCAGGCGTGCGCTCGACACCCTCCGCGAGGACCTGAAGGAGAGCGACCACCTGTCGTCCTGCACGCTGGTCGCCGACGGCAGCATCATCTACCTCACCGCCCCCGACCAGGCGGTCGACCTGGTGCGGACGAAGGGCAACGTGGTAATCCACGAGATGGCGGACGTGCTACGGCCGTTCTACCGCGACGGCCGGCACATCCCCGACCTGCTGCAGCCCCGCGAGCATGTGGCGGTGGACCCGGCGATCCGCGGTGGGGTTCCGGTGATCGAGGGTACCCGCGTCCCCTACGACGAGGTCGCCGCGCTGCTCAGGGACGGGATCCCCCCGGAGCGGATCTCCGACTACTACCCGAGCGTCACGGCGTCGGCGGCGCGCGACGCCGCCGACTTCGCCGACTACATCGACAGCTACGACCCCCGCCGAAGAGAGCCGCGTTGGGCGAGTGCCGGGTGAGAGCGTATCCAGGCCGTCTCACGCCGCCTTCCACCTTCCGTCGCGTTGCGGATATGGCTGATTGCACTTGCCTGAGCACACTTGGTAAGGCAAACTGAGTGTGCCGCGCCCCCGGTGGGTGTCGGAAGTGAGGCCGGGCCTCCCGATGGAATCGGGCGTCCGGCCTTCGCGTTTCTCTCACTCCAAACAGATCACACGTACCTGGTCGGTCAATAGATCGAAGCAGTCCGCGCATCCGTCAAGCCACCAGGTCGTGGCTCCCACCACGGTGTCGGCGGCCCAGAGAAGTGGTTCTTTGTGAGAGGACCTCCAAGAGACCCTGATCTCCTTCGACAGGACACGGGCTTTGCGGGCACCCATCAGAAGGAGAAGGTCCAAGTGGTCCTGACTGGGTGAGCGGCTCTCGATGAGGACTGATGCCACCCCGGCCTGATCGAGTTCGATCAGCAGTGCCTCCAAGCACCTCCGACGGGCCCGTTCGGTCCGGGTCTCCTTTTCGTGGAGGTAGACCGTAACGATCCCGCGTATCGGTAGGTCGGTGAGTGTTTTGGTGACGGCAAGCCGCCTCGCGGGGGTTTCCTCTCGCCAGTGCAGACGAGGGCTCTTGCCGATGCGGAGGGCCTGCAGACTGACGCGGATGTCGTCGTGATCGGTGGAGTCCACGATGACCGCCGCCATCGCATAAACGTGGCAGTCGTCAGAGCGACGGCGGAGACTCTCGTCAATATAGGCCGTAAGCACTGGGTAAAGATATCGTCACTCAGAGCGAGTTTTGGATGTTTCTCCTGTCCTGCCCCGACGGCGATTCGCCAGGTGATGACTCCCGCCAGGTCATGGAAGGTGAAGCGAGGTTCGCCCGGGTTCGGCAGTGACACCATCAAGAAGAGGCGGGGCTGATGCGGAAGCGCGGGGCTTTGTACGAACCGACCGCCGTTGCCTCGGTCACAGGTGTAATGATCAGGGCGGATTGAGCGATCTTGTAGCTATGGCGTCGCGGACCGAGCTCACCCGGCAGATCCTGTTCATGGCCGCCCGGATCCTGACCGACCATCCCGACGGCCTGCCCGCCTCCGGGATATGGCCCCTGGTCGAGAAGCGGATGCCGGGCCTGGCCCAGGAGTGGGACGGGGGAGGGCCGGTGAGCAACACGCCGAAGCAGGCCCTCCAGTGGAAGAGCGGCCGCCTGGTCAAGCCCGGTTGGATCACCAAGACGCATGGCCGCTGGTATCTGACCCCGCTCGGCCGGCTCGCTCTCGGCCGGCATGCCGACGGCTCCTCCTTCATGGCCGAAGCGCAGGCCGGATACGTCTACTGGGAGAAGAACAGGAAAGGGTTCGAGGCCGCGGAGCGGCTGCTGGAGGCCGTACCCGTAGGGCACTGGGTCGCGGCCGAGGACCTGGCGGCCCAGACGGGGGTGGACGCTCTCCACCTGGTCGGGTGGCTTCAGGGGGAGCGGCCCGAGGGCTGGCACCGTGTGCTCGATCGGGACGGCGGCATCCCGGACGATTCCCACGCCGACGGACGCCTGCGTAAGACCTGGCAGGAGATCCTCGATGAGGAGGGGCTGCACGCCGTACTCGGCATGGCGCCGCCGGGGCGGCGGATCTCCGGCGCCGACCTGCGCCAGCTCCTCGACGAGGACGCGGATACGGATGTGGATCCCGACGACGGCTCGGAGCGCCCGCGCCGTGCCTGGTTCGTCCGGGGCTCCAACGTGCAGGGCGTGAACCTGGTGCCGGACTGGCTGGTGGACGGCTATTGCTCGCTTCCGGCGGCCAAGCTGCGTGAGCTGCCGCCGGGCGTGAGCCAGGAGGCGGTCCAGGCGGCCGTGGCCGAGGACTACGCGCACGGCTCCTACAACGAGCGGCTGAAGAAGACGGCCGAGTTCCACGCGTTCCTGTCGCGAATGCGGGAGAACGACCTGGTGATCACCAACGACGGGGGCAAAGTCTACGTCGGACGCCTCGCCGGCGGCCCGGCGTTCCGGGTCAGCGTCGGCAACCGCGCCAACCTGCAACGCCCGGTCGCCTGGCTGAACGCGGACTCGCCGCTGGACTTCGCCGACGACCTGCCGGACGAGATCTCGGCCAAACTGGCGACCCAGCACGACGTGCTCGACCTCACGGAGTTCGCCGAGGAGCTGGAACAGCTGGGCAGGCCGGAACCGTCGAGGCCTCAGGTCGTCCGGGAGATGACGCTCCCCGACGTCGATGACGAACTGGCCGGCAGGCTGCTCGTCGACCGCGACTGGCTGCAGGAGTGCGTGGAGCTGCTCCGTGACCGCCCGCAGCTGGTCTTCTACGGGCCGCCCGGCACCGGCAAGACCTATCTCGCGCAGGAACTCGCGCATTTCCTGGCGGGCGGAAGGCCGGAGAACGTCAAGCTCGTGCAGTTCCATCCGGCCTACTCCTACGAGGACTTCTTCGAGGGGTTCCGGCCGGTGCAGACCCCCGATGGGCAGGGCGTGACGTTCAGGCCGCTGCCCGGACCGCTGCTGCGCCTGGTGGACGCCGCCCGGCAGCGGCCCGAGGAGCCGTACGTCCTGATCATCGACGAGATCAACCGCGGAAACCTGGCGAAGATCTTCGGGGAGCTGTACTTCCTGCTGGAGTACCGCAGGAGGGCCATCGACCTGCTCTACTCCTCCGCCGAGGGGACCGGCCAGGCGTTCACCCTGCCGGAGAACCTCGTTATCCTCGGCACGATGAACACCGCCGACCGGTCGATCGCCCTGGTCGACGCGGCCATGCGGCGGCGGTTCGCGTTCGTGGAGCTGCATCCGGAGGAGACGCCGACCCGGGAGATGCTCGGCCGGTGGCTCGGGGAGCGGGACCTGCCGGGCGACGCGGCCCGCCTCCTGGCCGAGCTCAACGCCCGCATCGACGACCGCGACTTCAAGATCGGTCCCTCCTACCTCATGCGGGAGGCCGTTCACCGGGACGGAAAAGGCTTCGAGCGGGTCTGGCGGACGCAGATCCTGCCGCTGCTGGAGGAGCACCACTACGGCGACGGCGTCGACGTCTCCCAGCGGTACGGCCTGTCCGCGCTGCGGAAGGCCCTCAAACTCGGCCAGGAGCCGGAAGAGGCGGCCGGGGAGTCCACTTCGTGATCAAGCTGGTGGAGGGGGGTCCGCCGGTCGAGTGCGAGCTGACGGCCGAACAGGCGGCGGTCCTGACAGCGACGAAGGCCGTCCGGGTGAGCCCCGGCCCGCGTGCCGGGCTGTGGCGGGTCCGCGACAACGGCTACGTCGGCGCGGCCGTCATCGGTGGGGTGGAGGTGCGGATCGCCCCGAAGATCCCGGTGGACCGGGTCTTCTTCCTCCTCGGATACGCCCGTCGGCCCGGCGGCCGGCGGCAGGAGGAGGTGGACGCCGGGGAGCACCCCGACCTGCTTCCCGCGCTCGCGCACGCCTACGCCAGGGCCGCCGACCGTGCCCTGCGGCAGGGGGTGCTCCAGGGGTACCGGGAGGTGGAGGAGGCGCTGCCGGTCGTCCGCGGCCGGATCCGCGAGGCCGACCAGCTCCGCCGCCGGTACGGCCTGCCGCTGCCGGTCGAGGTCCGCTACGACGACTACACCGTCGACATCGCCGAGAACCGGCTGCTGCTGGCCGCCTCGGTGCGGCTGCTGCGGCTGCCGGGCCTCGCCGTACCGACCCGCAGGACGCTGCGGCACGTCATCGCCAGGCTGGCGGGCGTCACCCCGCCGACGCCGGGGCGCCCCGCGCCGGTCTGGCGGCCCAGCCGGCTCAACACCCGCTACCACACCGCGCTCGGGCTGGCCGAGCTCGTGCTGCGCGGCGCCTCCTATGAGCTCGACGACGGCACCGCCGTCCGGGTGGACGGCCTGCTCGTGGAGATGTGGCGGGTGTTCGAGGACTTCGTGACGGTGGCCCTGACCGAGGCGCTGCGGCCGTACGGCGGGCGCTGCGACCCGCAGGACCGCCGCCACCACCTGGACCACGGCGAGCGGGTCCGCCTCAGGCCCGACCTGGTGCGTTACGCCGCCGGTCCCGACGGGCGGGAGGTCCCGGCGGGGGTGGTGGACGCCAAGTACAAGATCTCCACCGGCCCCGACGGCCACAACGCCGACCTGTACCAGATGCTGGCGTACTGCACGGTGCTCGGCCTCGACCGGGGCCACCTGGTGTACGCCGAGGGGGAGGCCGAGCCGTACCGGCACGTGGTGCGCGGCGCGGGCATCGAGATCGTCCGGCACGCCCTCGACCTGACCCTGCCGCCGGCCGGGCTGCTCTCGGCCGTCGAACGGCTCGCGGAATCGATCGCCCGCGAAGCCCCGGCCGGCTTCGATCTCCGGGCGGAGGTCTCACCGAGGCGGACGTAGCGGCCGGGTCAGGAGGAGGCGCCAGGTATGGCGGCGCCGAGCCGGCGCAGCACCTCGTGCTCGTCGAGCCCGCGAACGAAAACGATCGTGTAGATGTCCTCGAGTCGATCGTCCCCTTACATCCGTAGTCATCCGGTGGCTCACGGAGGGTTCTTGCGGCGGCGTGGACCATCTCGAACTTCTCCGCCTGCTCGTGGACCTCGGGGTGGGCGGTGAAGAAGGCATCCGGGATCTCCCGCGCGAGGCGGCCACGCTCGCTGACGGGGTGACCCTTCTCCTGCGCCCACGAGTCCGGCGACAAGGCTCCGTTCCCGATGCCATCGGCTCATCGCTTCCCTCGACGCATTCGGAGTCTTCACTTCAACTCCACCTGTCCTTAAATACATGGGCCGGGAATCCTGATTCTCGAACCTTGGATGAGCCGAAACGACTCACTTTTGAGAGTCCGAATCCTGCTCGTTGACGGTCGTGTTGGATCGCTTGGCTCGCATTGCGCCGGACGCGCCCGCCGAGATCGGCCGCCGGCTCTACTCTTCCATTTTCACCTGTTTCGGATGCCACTAAATCCGCCGCCGGGCGCTCCGGAATCCAAGACTTTGTAACGGTTTCGTTATTTTTATTCTTCTCCAACGGATGGCTCGCGTCTGGCTCGGCGGCCTGACCTTGATCTGTTCTTGCAAGAACACTTACTGTGCGCGACTGGTGGAGGAAAAGATCATTTACATCGCTCTCTTGATCGTTTACTTTCTGCGTTGACCTTCTTTCGGCCTTCGGTTTTCCAGCATCGACCTGCCTAGGAGCGGAGTGCGCAGAATTCGGCGAACATCAGACGGAATCGCCAGTCGGTTAACGATCATCAGTGTGGTGGCCATGGTGGCGGCGGGGCAGGTCACCGTCCCCGCCTTGGCCGCCCCGGCTCCCGCCCCCGGCAAGAAAACTCCAGCTGGAGTGACCTTGCCGCGTCCGGCCGACAAAGTCGCGAACCATGCTGCTCAGGCGGCGGCCTTGGCGGCGGCGAAGAAGCAGAAGAAGCCCGTGGAAGTGCAGAGCCTCACCACGGAGACCACCACGACCTTCGCCCAGCCGGATGGTCGACTCGTCACCGATGTTTATGCCGGAGCCGTCCAAATCAAGCAAGCGGATGGCTCCTGGGCAAAAATCGATACGACCCTCGTCGAGTCCGAAGGCGTCCTCGTTCCCAAGGTCGCCAAAGCCGATGTCCGGTTCTCGGCCGGCGGACGTGGTCCCTTCGCACAGGCGAGGCGCGATGGGGGAAAGTCCATCGCGTTGCTCTGGCCCTCGCGCCTGCCCGAACCGCAACTCAAGGGCAACACCGCTGTCTATCAGGGAGCGGCAGGGGCGAAGGGCGACTTGGCTGCTACGGCTCTGCCGAGCGGTATGCGTTTTGACGTCGTTCTGCGAGAACGTGCGACTGAGCCGGTCGAGTTCAGGATCCCGCTCGAACTGAACGGACTGAGCGCAGAATCGGGAGAAGACGGTCGGCTTCTGTTCGCAAGAGACAAGAAAGAGCGGATCGCATCGCTGGACACGCCGGCGATGTGGGGAGCGGGTCCCGCCAGCCAGGCCGCCGGATCCCTTGGCCGCCATGGGGGCCGGGGGCGTGCCGGAGCGGTCACGGCCAAGCTCGATGCAAGCGGCAAGAACAAAGTACTGGTTCTCAAGCCCGACGCATCGTTCCTCGCCGATCCGGCGACTTCTTACCCGGTGACCATCAGCTCCGTCTTCAGCACCGTGCCTACAGCCGACACCGACGTCTACAGCCTGGGTGACTGGAACAACGCCGACAGCGAATACCTCAAGGCAGGGACCGAGTCATCCGGGGGGAGTCCCGTGCCTATCTGAAGTTCGATCTCTCATCGATGACCGGTCAGTCCATCAGTAACGCCACCCTGTCCCTCTTGAACATCGATGGGCCCAGCTGTGGCACAAAAGTGGGAGCCGGCGTGCAGGTCCGCCGCGTCACCGGCACCTGGGATCCTTTAGGCATCATCTGGTCCAACCAGCCTGGCAACACCACAGAGAACGCCGTCATCAACACCAGCAGCGTGTCCTCAAGCTCGTGTGCTCCGGCTCCGATGAACTGGGACATCACCGCCATGGCGCGGCAATGGGCCGGTGGCACCAGTAACAACGGTCTCGTTCTGATGTCTCCATCCGAGACCAAGAGCGCCAACTACCGGGTCTTCCCGTCGTCCGAGGAGGCCTTTGAGTTCAATATGCCTCCGAAGCTGACGGTGACATATCTTCCCCCGCCCGATGTCCCCGAAGTGACGGTGAACAGCGCGGACCTCGTCACCGGGAACGACGTGATCTCACGGAGCGACAAGGTGCGGGTCGTCTACGGTTCGGCATCCTCCGGCGGCGAGAACCTTGACTACTCCACGACGATCTCTGACGCATCGGGGCCGATAACCGGACCACCGGACCTGACCGGTATCCCGTCCGGGCAGGTCAACGAATACACCTTCGCCATGGGGAATCCTGATTCCTTCAAGGTGTCATTCAAGGCATGCGTCAGCGGCCGAACGCCCCCGGTGTGCAGCCAGACTCCGGCATACCGGATCACGTCCAATGCGCCTCACCCGCCCACCGGCCTGGTCACCGGGTTGACCGAACCTACTAAACCGATCCTTTCGGGAGTGGTCTCGCGTCCTTCGGCCGGGCTGGTCACCGGACGGTTCTTCCTCTACGACGATCAGGGCAACGCCGTCGGTGGCAGCCCCTTCGGCGAAGGAGTCGCCAAGGGCGGCGGCCGCGTCTCGTTGCAGGTACCCGACGGCACCTTGACGGCGAACCGTTCGTACAGCTGGCAGATGCAGGCGTGCGTGGAGGAGGTCTGCTCGGCCAAGTCCTCGGCCGTCGGTTTCGCCACCGCCGGTTCCGCACCCCAGGACCCGGTAGGTACCCACACCATTGTTCTGGACGGAAGCAAGCTGGCCATACGGACCGCCAAGACCGCGGCGGACGGGTGTGGCAGCGCTCCCTGCGCGCTGACGGACGCGACCGCCGTACAGCTCGGCGGAACTGGACCGGACCGCCGGATCTCTCTGCTCAAGCCGGATCTCACCGGGATTCCGGAGGGCGCTCAGATCACTTCCGCGATCCTGGCGTTGGGAAGCGCTGACTGCGGCGGAACGTGCCCCGCGGGTGCGAAGATCTCGGTGTACGCGAAGAAAACCGAGCTGTCGGGCTCTCCCACCGGCGCCGAACTCGTCTCTGACCTGATTTCCGATCCGGAACAGCAGACCGATCTGAGTGCGGCACAGTTCGATGTCACCGGTAACGCGCGCCAATGGCGGCGTGAGACGCCCGAGGCCACCGTCTTCGTCGATCCCGGCCTCGTCCTGCTCGCCGACGAGAATCTTCCGGTGACGACCATGGGCGCCGCCTCCGGGCAGACGCCGATCTCCCTCGTCGTCAAGTATCTTCCCCCGACGGCTCCCGGAAAGGTCACCGCTGTCCGGGCGCGGGAGGGAGACGGAGGTGCCCTGCTGGCCTGGGGCAAGCCGGAAACTCCTGGTGGGGATGCGTCCATCAGTGGATACGATATTCAGGTCCTGAACGCGGCCGGCGGGGTGCTGCGCACGTTGAGCGCGGAAGAAGACCGCACGATCATCAGCGGTCTGACCAATGGGACGAGCTACCGGTTCCAGGTGCGGGCCCGAACGACGTACGGCACCGGCCCGTGGCAGGCGTCTGATTCGGTGACGCCCCGTGCCGTCATCGACTCGGCGAAGTTCGTCGGGGCGGCTCAACAGTTCGTCGAGGCGACCGAGGGGTTGCGGGACAGGCGCTACACCGACGTGGCCGAGGCCGTCAGCGGTGACTCCCAGGCCGCGGCCATCCTCCCCATCCTCTACACCAATGAGGACAGCCTGCTGGGCGGCGGGACTCCAGGGCGGAACACTTCAGAGATCTCGCTGTCTCAGACCTTGGTGTCGGCCGCCGCGGACGGAAGCGTCATCGTGCGCGCACGTATCACCGGGAAGACCACCTACGACGTCAGTGGTACTCCCTTGGAGAACGGCTGGGAGGACCAGAGCGACTTCGTGTTCGCCGTCAGCGGGTCGAACATCCGTTTGACGAGGCAGGACGGCAGCGAAGCCTCTGACGCGTCAACCGGCATCGATGAGATGGAGATCAACGCCTGGGCCGGTGGCATACCGGACGATCCCGCACTTCCCCTGACGGAGCTTCAAGGGAACGGTGCGGCGAGCAAGAGTGTCGCGCTGGCCGGCAATTTGGACGCCGCCGTTTCCTGGGCGGTCAAGAACGTGGGAGGCCCGTCTCGTGCGGGTTGGGAGTATCCCAACGACTGCGCCAACTTCGTGTCCAAGGCCTTGGCCCGAGGAGGTCGTTACCGGCAGATCCACGACAGCTCCTGGAGCTGGCTGGACAAGAGAAGCAACGCCTCCTGGTGGGAGAGCTCGGGAGTGGGGAACGACTCCTGGACATTCACCGGAGCGCAGAAGAATTACAACCACTTCGCGGGAGAGAAGCGGGTGACGATGCGAAAGAGCGTCTCCGAGGTCCAGAAGGGGGACCTCATCTACTTCATCAACAGGAAGACCGATCTGGTCTCCCACATGGGCATCGTGACCTACCGCTTCCCCTACAACGAGGGAATCCGGGACATCTATTTCGCACAGCACGGTGGCCAGAACGGAACCGGCAGCGGACCCTACATGTCGTTGAGCGAACGCTACGATTCCAAAGAGTTCAAGGGGCTGATGTTCGCCAAAGTGAACTGGTGAACAGCGGAACACCGGTTTCGTGATGTGATTCGATCGTCGTCGGCGGGCGTCGCCCACGTGCCCGCCGACGACCGGGGGTTGTGATGAAGAGGATCGGGTTGCCGCTCGCGGTTTGCGTCGTGCTCGGTTCCGGCTCGGTGGCCGGGTGCGGAACATGCGGGGGGAAGGCCGAGGTGCATCGCGTGGCGCCGCCACCCGAGGAGGCATCTCCGGTCGAGGTGGTCCGGAGATACCTGGAGGCCGTGGCGGGCCATGACGACAGGACCGGCCGGACCATGTGGGATCGTCGCAGTCCGCAGTACGAGGCCGAGTTCGGGAGTGTGGACAGCAGCTTCACCAACTGGACCAGCCTGACCGACGTGGAGGTCGGCGAGCCCGAGGTGGAGAGTTGCGGGGACATACGGCGGTGTGTGCGGGTGCCGGTGAGCTACACCTTCGAGCAGTGCGAGTTCTACACGACGGAGGACGGCCCCTACAGTGAAAGGTTCTTCCTGGAGCGAACCGGCGGCCGCTGGCTGATCAACGGCCACGGCCAAGGCTGATCACCGGGCGACTGCCCGGCCGTGTTCCGACGCGGCGATGAAGCCTTGCATCGGGTTCCGTTGTCCTTTTCACGATGTCGAGCACCCTGAAGACTCCGCCAAGTCCCAGATCGCCGGCACCAGTCGCTCCGGGTCTCCAGCTGCGGTAGGTGGCCGGTCTTGGTGAGCGGTGTGAACTCGGCATTCGAGGCGGCCTCGGCGCAGGTGCGACCGTAGTCCCGGTCGGCGATACGGTCGTGGCTGCCCCAGACCAGCCGGATCAGGAGGGTCGCCCCGGCCCATTAGGATCCGGCCTGCTCGTGGAGATCCGGAATCCCATGTGACGGCATGAGGGTTTTCCCAGCGTTTTTTGACTTTCCGTATGCAGAAGGCAACCGATTGTGTAAGGATTGTTGATCTTTTGTGGTAGCGGCATTCCGGAAGGGGTCGGTGTGAAGGCCAACGAGACAACGCTGCGGAAGCTCATCGACGGTGAACAGGAGTTGCTGGTGCCGCTCTACCAGCGCCCCTACTCTTGGGAGCGCGAGCAACTCACCGCGCTGTGGAGGGACATCGAACTGCAGGCCGAGCAGCTCGAACGGCGGAGAGACAACAGTCATTTCCTCGGTTCGGTCGTGCTCGCCCCCGGCCCGGACAACTCGCCCGGCAGGTCACAGTGGCTGGTGGTCGACGGCCAGCAGCGCCTGACCACGCTCATGGTGGCCCTATGCGCGCTTCGCGACTACCAGGTGGCCGAGGACCCTCTGCACCGGGACCGGATCAACGAGACCCACCTGATCAACAAATTCCAGTCCGACGAACGGAGATACCGGCTGCTGCCGACCCAGGTGGACCGGCAGGCGTTCATTGACTGCGTCGAGGGGCAGCCGTTCGGCGACACCGAGAGCCGGATCGCGAGCGCTTACCAGTTCTTCCGCGGCAAGCTGGCGGCGGTCGACGACCCGGCGGACCCCCACGACATCAGGCGCATCGAAAGTGTCGTGCTCAACCGGCTGAACCTCGTGCAGATCGTCGTCGAGGACGACGACAACGCCTTCCGGATCTTCGAGTCCATCAACAACACCGGGATGCGGCTCAGCCAGGTCGACCTGATCCGCAACTACGTCTTCATGCATCTGCCAACCCGGGGACAGCACGTCTACAACGTCCACTGGCTGCCGATGCAGAGGCTGCTCGGGGCGAAGGGGATGGATCAGCTGATGTATCTCGCCCTGATCCTCGACCGGGGCGACGAGGCGCAGTACAACGACACCTACCGCGGCCACCAGGAACTGCTCCGAACCGTGATCCTGAACAACCGGGACGTCGAGGCCCGGGTCGAGAGCTACGTCAAAGACCTCGCCCGCCGTGCTCGTTATCTGCACCGGATCCTCGAACCCGGCGGCGAGTCGGAGATCGACGCCCGTCTGCGCTTCCTCAACGAGTGGAAGGGCATCCCCGCCTATCCGGTCATCATGCGCCTGCTGGAGCTGCACGACAACGGCCAGGCCACCGAGGACGAGGTGGTCGAGGCGCAGCGCTACATCGAGAGCTTCCTGGTCCGCCGGCTCATCGGAAGAGTCGGCGCCAGCAGCCTTAGCAGGATCTTCATGCGGCTGACGGGGGAGCTGAGCGGGGAGAGGCCCGCCGACGCCGTACGCGCCGGGCTCTCGCCCGCCCGGCTGTACTGGTCGTCCGACGAGCAGTTCCGCGCGGACATCCAGAACCGGGCGTTCTACTGGCAGGGCCGTACCGCGCAGCAGAAGCTCGTGCTCCGCCGCCTGGAGGAAAGCTACGGGACCAAGGAAGCCGTGGATCTCTCGGACAAGAAGATCACCATCGAGCACGTGCTCCCGCAGAGCCCGACGGCCGACTGGCTGGAGCAGCTCGGCGCCGAGGGAGACGCCGCGCGTCTCCACCAGGACTTGGTGCACACCCTCGGCAACCTCACGCTCAGCGGCTACAACTCCGAGCTCGGCAATATGTCGTTCGCCAGGAAGCGCGACTTCCTCGGCCGTAGCGGTCTCGCCATGAACCAGGAGATCGCCGAGCACGAGCGGTGGGGAAGAAAGGAGATCCAGGCTCGTGCCGACCGGCTCGCCGAGCGGGCCATCGAGATCTGGCCGAGCCCGATCGATGTCGGCCCGGCCGGTCCCTCCCGGGACTGGACGTTGCTGCATGAGGCCCTCGCGGCGCTGCCCGCGGGTACCTGGACGACCTACGGTGACCTGGCCGAGCTGATCGGATCGCACGCCGTACCGGTCGGCGCCCACTTGTCGAAGTCCCCGATGCTCAACGCGCATCGGGTGCTGAACGCGTCGGGGCAGGTCTCCAAGGGGTTCCGGTGGACGGACGACGACGATGACCGGGACGTCCACGACGTCCTGCGTGCCGAGGGTGTCAAGCTCGACGAGGCGAACCGCGCCGACCTCGCGCAGCGGATGACGGCGCGGGAGCTGGCCGAGTTGCTCGATCTCCCAGGAGCGCTGAATCTCAGCGAGGCGGAGCTGACCGCTGACGACGGCCACGCCGATGTCGGCGAGCATGAGGAGCGGTTCTTCCAGCAGCTGGGCGACGAGCGCGGCCCGCAGACGGCCGGCGCGGTCTCCCGGCTGCTGGGCTGGTGGCGCGGCCGCGGCGGCGAGGTGCAGTTCGGCCGGGCCGCGAGCGCCTCCTGCGCGCCCATAATCAAACGCGGCACCGAGATCCTGCCCATCGTCCGCTTCTACACCAAGACGGTGGAGGTGCCGTTCAGGACGCTCAAGCAGCGCGTCCCGTTCGACGACCCGATCCTCCGCGACGAACTGCGTAGGAGGCTCAACCAGGCCCCGGGCGTGGAGCTGCCCATGGCCAAGCTGGAGCTCTTTCCCTCCTTCGACGTCGATCTGATGGCCGACGAGGCCGTCTGGGACGTGGTCGTCGCCTGCCTCGACTGGTTCACCGCCCGCCTCGCGGCCCATGCCGAAGCAGATAGCGACTGACCGGCCGAGGCGGCTCAGGTCGGCGCGCCCGGCCTCACCCGGTGGGTGCGCCGAACCACCTGGACAGCCGACCGGACAGCTCCTCCTGGTCCTCGCCGACCCACGCCACGTGCCCGTCCGGTCGCAGCAGCGCCGCGGGCACGTCCGGCTCCTCACCGTCGTCGGCGACGTGGTCGACCCGGTCCGCCCACCCGGTGACCGAAAGCCGGCCGGTCCGGTCGAGCAGCAGTCCGCGACCGCCGCGCATCAGCTCGTAGAGGCGTCCCCGCTTCAGCTCCACGTCCCGCAGCCGGCGGCCGAGCAACTCATGCCCCTCGCCGAAGTCGTAGCGGACCCCGATCGCGGTGATCTTCTCGATCAGGTGCCGGGTCACCTCCTCGAAGTCCATCAGTTCCGACAGCAGCCGGCGCAGTGCCTGTGGCCCCGGCTCGGTCGACATCAGCACGGCCTGTGCGCGGGTGTTCTCCAGCACGTCGGCGGCCACCGGGTGCCGTTCGGTGTGGTAGCTGTCCAGCAGCCCTTCCGGTGCCCAGCCGTTGACCTGGGCGGCCAGTTTCCAGCCGAGGTTGAACGCGTCCTGGATGCCGAGGTTGAGCCCCTGCCCGCCCATCGGGGGGTGAACGTGCGCCGCGTCGCCGGCCAGCAGCACCCGGCCGACCCGGTAGCGTTCGGCCAGCCGGGTGGCGTCGCCGAACCGGGAGAGCCAGCGCGGTGAGTGCGCGCCGAAGTCGGTGCCGGCGAAGGCCCGCAGCTGCCGCTTGAACTCCTCAAGGGTCGGCGGAACCGTACGGTCCTCGGCCACTTTCTCGGCGGGCACGATGACGCGGTACACCTTCCCGTCCCTGAGGAGTCCGGCGCCGAACCGCAGTTGGGTCTTGCGGACCTCCGCCACGACGGCGGCGACCGTCTCCGGATCCTCGGTCAGCTCCATCTCGCCCAGCAGCGTCTCGATCCTGGTGGGCTCACCGGGGAAACCGACGCCGAGCAGCTTGCGCACCGTGCTGCGGCCGCCGTCGCAACCGACGAGGTAGCGCGAGCGCAGCCGCGTGCCGTCGGCCAGTTCGGCGGTCACCCCGTCCTCTTCCTGGCTCAGCCCGACCAGCTCACAGCCGCGCCGGATCTCGGCGCCGACCTCGGTGGCGTGCTCGGCCAGCAGGCGCTCGGTGATGGTCTGCGGGATGCCGAGGATGTACGAATGCGCGGTGTCCAGCCGGTCCGGCCACGGCTTGATGATGCCGGCGAAGTAGCCGCCGACGTTGTACTGCTTGCCGTGCGCGAGGAACCGCTCCAGCAGGCCGCGCTGGTCCATCACCTCGATGCTGCGCACATGCAGGCCGAGCGCGCGGACATGCCGGGGCGGCTCCACCTCCTTCTCCAGCACGAGTACGCGCACGCCGTACAGCCGCAACTCGGCGGCCAGCATCAAGCCGGTCGGGCCGCCGCCGGCGATGATCACGTCGATCACGAAAATCCCCCATTCGAAATCACATTTCAGCCGGTTGCTCCGCACGGTCCGGAGGCCCGCACACTCGCGTCTCGGCGCGGAGCCTCCGTGACCATGTCGTGCGTTCCACCGCCTGTTCGGCGTCCCGCGTGACCCGGACGCCGACAGGAGCACACGTGCTTGGTGAGCCCTGTTTCCACGGGTCATGGCTCCGGTCGGAGATTCTGCGGCACGACCCGGGTCTTGCCGCAAGCCCACCTATGGGCTATAGGTTGAAAGTGAAGGGGAGTGTTCGACCTCCCCGCCTTTTTCGTCCTCGGTGCGGACGGCCTCCTCCTTCGACGGAGTCGGTTTCGGCCTGTTCCGCTCCACGTGCCGTCGAGGCCGGTCGTCGCGCAGGATAGAAATGGTCTTATGATCACCTGCGTCGTCGAATATGTGATCGATCCCCGGAAGATCGACGCGTTCGAGCGTTTCGGTCGTCGCTGGATCGAGCTGGTCAACCTGCACGGCGGGACGCACCACGGCTATTTCCTGCCGTCGGAGGGCGCCAGCGACAAGGCCCTCGCCCTGTTCAGCTTCCCCAGCCTCGCCGCGTACGAGGAGTACCGCGGCCTCTTCGGCGTTCACCCGGACTTCGTCGAGGCGGACCGTATCAGGGACGAGAGCGGGTGCGTACTCCGCTACGAACGGACCTTCATGAGACCGCTGCTCCCCGAGTGAGCGCACCGCTGCTTCCCGAGTGAGCGCACCGCGTCGTGGCGCGTGAACCGCCGCGGCCGGTCGGCGAGGTCTTCGAGGTCGGTCCGGGCCCTTCCACGACCGGAACCGTTCGCATCACCGGCCCTGCGGTCCGCCGGCCTGCTTCCTCCTCGACAGGACCATCAGGAGGAGACGGGACGCATGCTGGAATGCCGCGCCTCGAACCAGTCGGCGGCCATGTCCGTTCCTGTGATCCGTCCGATCAGCGCCAGGGCCGAGCTGAAACTCTCGTCCTCTTCCACCCGGTCGTCGACGGAGCCGTCATCGCTGATCTGGAAGCGCAGACCGTCCATCAGGTGATCGAGCGCGTGCGGGTCGTCGCCGGACCGATCATCCGGGAAGGCCGGATCGAAGGAGACGATCATCCGCCCGTCGCGGGCGTAGTCGAAGTACTCTCTGCCGCTGATGTCCATACTGACGTTGAGGACCTCACGGCTGCCTTCGCTGATGGAGCGCAGGCGCTCGCGGTCGACCCCCGGCACGATGCCGATCCAGCCGTTGACCTCGGCCACCCAGTCGGATCCGTCGTCGATGTTGCGGTCGAGGATCTCACTCAGGTGGCAGGGGGTGCGGGTGGCGGGATCCAGGTGCAGATCCGCGGCGAGCGTGCCGAGGTCCGCGCCCTTGATCCATATGGCGCTGAACCCCAGCGTCCACAGGTCCATCTGGTCGTCGAGCCCCTCGGTGAAGATCGTCGATACCAGCAGGTCATACAGGTGTGTTCTCGGCGACATGCCCAACCCCTCATCGCGCGGTTCGTCGATACGGTCCCCGTCGCGGGCCGACGGGGACGCAGCGCCATCGAAGCCGATCACTGCGTTCTTGCCGGATATCGCGCGTGAAGCCGGAAGGAGCTCCGGTGTGATCTCGTACAGCGGTGGTCGGCGTGACCGTCGCCCAGGCTCGCGCCGGAGACGTCCTCGCCGGTGAACACGTGATATCGGCGCAAAACCTGCCGGACCGCATCACCACGCCGGGAACACTACAGCGATCTTCCGGCGGGATCAGGCGAACGGCGGGGCCTTCCTGGCCCGTCCCCAGGAGGCTTCCACCGGGAAGCGTTTCTCGTTCTGGTCGATTTTGGCGTGGGTGGCCTCGATGAGGTCCACGCCCAGCACGTCGGCGAGGCGGACCAGGTAGGTGACGACGTCGGCCAGCTCGGACCTGACGCGTTCGGCGGCCTCGGGGTCGTTCATGACCGCGACCGACTCCTCGGGCGTCAGCCACTGGAACTCCGCGACCAGCTCGCCGGCCTCTCCGGCGAACGCCATGGCGAGGTTCTTGGGCGTGTGGAACTGCTCCCAGTCACGCTCGCGCGCGAACCGCCGCAGCCGGTCGGCGAGATCCTCAAGCTCCGTCATGCGAGCACGCTACCGAAGTGCGGTCGTTCACCAGTGGGCGGTCCGCCTGATGTCCCCCGGCGGATCACTGCCCCGCTCCGGCGCGTCAGCGGCTCTCGATGGCCACGCGCAGGCCCAGGGCGACGAGGACCGTGCCGCTGACCGCGTCCAGCCGACGCCGGATCACCGGGCGGCGGAACCACGCGCCGGCCCGCCCGACCGCGGCCGCCAGCGCTAGGTACAGGATGGTCTCGATGGCCACCTGGAGTACGGCGAGCAGCGCGGTCGTGGCGAAGAGCGGCCGGTCGGCCGGTACGAACTGCGGATAGAACGCGATCATGAATGCGGCGGCCTTCGGGTTGGCCAGCATCACCACCGATCCCTCGCCGAACGCCCTCCACCAGGTCAGCGCCGATCCGGGCTTCGGTTCCCCGGTCGCGATCTCCTCGGCCGCTCCGTCTGTTCCGCGGCTGCGCCACGCCGAGCGCCAGGTCTTGATCCCGAGGTACAGCAGGAAGCCCGCGCCCACCACGCGCAGGACGAGGAAGGCCACCTCCGAGGCGGCCACCAGGGCTGCGAGCCCGGCGGCGGCGAGCAACGCCCACAGGTAGAGGCCGACCTCCAGGCCCAGCACCGTGGGCACCGCGCCGGAGAAGCCACGCAGGGCCGCGCGGCGCAGGATCAGCGCCATCGCCGGACCCGGCGAGGCGGAGATCAGCACCACGGCGAGGACGAAGGCGGGCAGAGAGGGGGTGAGGTCCATGAGGTTCATCATGGTTGTGCGCGTACTGCATGCTCAACGTGTTTTGCGCGGCACACGGCGGCTGACGGGCTCTGCCGCCGTGCCTCCACGCGCCGCGGCGACGGGACCGTACGGGATCAGCGGGCAGGGCGATGGGGCCGTACGGGATCAGCGGACGGGGCGATCGAAGCCGCGGCCGTGCAGGAGGGGGAGGTAGACCTCGTCGATGATCTCGACGAGGACCTCGTCGGGCGCCGAGGGGTGCCCGCGGGTGATGAACTCGTCGCGGAGCAGCACGACGGCCACGGTGGCGACGCGCGGGTGCAGGGCCTCGGGGCGCAGCTCGCCGCGGGAGACGGCGCGGGCCAGAATGGTCAGCCAGATGTCGCTGCCCGCGTCGGCCGTGCGTTCCTGGAGCTGGGCCAGCAGTTCGGGGTCGTCGCGGGCGCCGGCCAGCAGGGCGCGCAGGATGCCGCCGACGGGTGAGGAGTAGGTGCCGTTGGCGCGGCGCAGCAGTTCCAGCGCGTCGCCGCGCAGGCTGCCGGTGTCCGGGACCTGGGCGTGGATGACGGCGAACTGTCCGTAGGCGGCGATGCCCAGGGCGGCGCGGGTGGGCCAGCGGCGGTAGATGGCGTTCTTGTTGGTGCCGGCGCGGCGGGCGACCCGTTCCATGGTCATGCCGGCGTAGCCGTGCTCGGTGAGCTCCTCCATGGCCGCGCGCAGGATCGCCTGCTCCAGCGCGGCCCCGCGCCGCCTGCCCGACGCGGGCCGGGGCTGCTGGGTCGAGCTCGCTGTCGCTTCGTCGGCCATCCCGCTCCTTCCGGTATGGAGCGTATCCCAGGGAGGGGGAGGCGGCTGGAACGGACATCGATTTTAGAGTACGGTACGTACCGTACCTTCAAATGGAGCCGGGCAGCGGCCGTCTTCGAGCGAGGGCCGGCGTCCGGGCCGGCCCTCGGCGGCGGCCGGAGTCCGTGTCGGCCGGGGAGAGGAACGCGTCATGCGCGGTAAGGGCATCACCTACGACACCGGGTTCGTCGCGGGGTCGGGCCACAGCACCCGGGAGCCGTTCGACCCCGGCGTCGTCCGGCATGAGATGCAGATCATCCGTACGGACCTGCACTGCACGGCCGTACGGATCACCGGTGGCCGGCAGGACCGCCTGGAGATCGCCGCCGGGTACGCCGCGGAAGCCGGGCTGGAGGTCTGGTACTCGCCGTTCACCTGCGACCTGACCACCGGCGAACTGCTCGACTTCCTGGCCGACAGCGCCGGCCGCGCCGAGCGGCTGCGCCGGGACGGCGCCGAGGTCGTGCTGCTCACCGGCTCCGAGCTGAGCCTGTTCACCGTCGGATTCCTGCCCGGCGACACCCTCGACGAGCGGCTCGCGCTGCTGGCCGAACCGGAGCGGCTGCGCGAGGCGCTGCCGAAGGTCCCAGCCCGGGTGAACGACTTCCTCGCCCACGCGGTCGAGACCGTGCGGGGGAGCTTCGGCGGGAAGGTCAGCTACGCGTCCCTGCCGATGGACGGCGTCGACTGGACGCCGTTCGACATCGTCTCCTCCGACGCCGGCTACCGGAACGCCGAGATCGCCCCCCGGTTCCGCGACGACATCCGGGCCGCGGTACGGCGGGGCAAGCCGCTCGCCATCACCGAGTTCGGGTGCACCACGTACCGTGGCGCGGCGGACCTGGGCGGTCGTGGCGACATGATCGTCGAATGGGGCCAGGACGGCCGGCCGGTCCGGCTCGTCGGCGACCACGTCCGCGACGAGGAGGAACAGGCCGCCTACCTGCGGGAACTGCTGGACGTCTTCACCGCCGAAGGCGTGGACACCGCGTTCGTCAACACCTTCGCGCGCTACGACCTGCCGCACAGCGACGACCCCCGCGAGGACTTCGACCTGGCGAGCTACGGCGTGGTCAAGGTCCTGGAGGGCGGTCGCACGGGGGAGGCGTATCCGGGACTGCCGTGGGAGCCCAAGGCCGCCTTCGCCGCGCTCGCCGACTGTTACCGGGGCACTTGAGATCCACGCATCCCGCGTGCATTCCGCGCCCCCTGTATTCCGCACTCCGCGCATCACGCCCGCTCCGGACGGTCGGCCCGTTCCGTACGCCCCCCGTTCCGGGAAGCCAGAGAAGACCCGAGAGAACCCGAGAGAACCCGAGAGAACCCGAGAAAGACGGTGCCGTCATGACGATGAACCAGCCCTCCGCCACCGCCGCCGGAGACTTCCCGCTGGGCGGTGACCTGCGGGTCAACCGGCTCGGCTTCGGCGCGATGCGGCTCGCCCTCGGCGGCCGGATCCGGGACCCCGAGGAGGGCGTCGCGGTGCTGCGCCGCGCCGTGGAGCTCGGCGTGAACCACATCGACACCGCCGGCTTCTACGGCTTCGGCGACCTCCAGGCGCACGAGATGATCCGGCGGGGGCTGTCGCCGTACTCCGACGACTTGGTGATCGCCACCAAGGTCGGGCCGCTCCTGGAGGGCGGTGTCGTGCCCACCGGACAGGCGACCGCCGGGCAGTTGCGGGGTCTGGTCGAGGAGGACCTGCGCCGCCTCGGCCGTGACCACCTCGACCTGGTCTACCTGCGGGTGGGCGGCATGGGACGGCCGGGCGGCGAGGCAGTGCCGATGGCGGCGCTTCGCGCCGCGGCTCGGGACGCTTCGGAGCCGGCTCCTTCCCTCCTCGCTCCGGTCGCTGCGCTCCCGGCGCTCGTCAGTCCAGGCGCCGACGCGCCCCTCGCGGTCGCCGAGCGGTTCGCCGCCCTCGCCGAGCTGCGCGACCAGGGCCTGATCCGGCACCTCGGCGTGAGCAACGTCGACGCGGCACAGCTAGCCGAGGCGCGGGCGATCGCCCCGGTCGCCGCGGTGCAGAACCACTTCCACGTCGCCCACCGGGACGACGCCGCCGTGCTCGCGCAGTGCGAGGAGGACGGCATCGCCTACGTGCCGTTCTTCCCGCTCGGCGGGGGCCGGGAGCCGATCGACCGGCCCGGCGTCGCGAACGTCGCCGCCCGCCACGGGGCGACGCCCGCGCAGATCGCCCTGGCCTGGCTGCTGGCCGCCTCACCGGTCGTCCTCGCCATCCCCGGAAGCAGCTCGCCGGACCACGTGGCCGAGAACGTCGCGGCGGCCGGTCTTCGCCTCACCGCCGACGACCTGGCCGAACTGGCCGGATAGCGCCGGGGCAGGCCCGTAACAGGCCCGGAACGGGTCCGGAACGGGTCCGGAACAAACCTGGGGCAGGCTCGGATCGATCCGGGCAGGAGGGCGCATCCGGGTACGGCCTGGCCGTACCGGGACGCCCCTCACAGCCGGGTGCGAGATGCCTCTCCCGGCACATCGACGGGTTCGGGGTCCGGCGGCGCGACCCTCCATGACGCGGAGTACGTGAGTTGAGCGGTTTGAGGATCGTGGTGGACGACCTGTCGGGTCCGCGGATCATCGAGTTCCTTCGGGGGCATGTCCGGCAGATGCGGTCCATCACCCCGCCGGAGAGCAAGCACGCCCTCGATCTTGACGGGCTCCGCGCGCCCGGGGTCACGTTCTGGTCCGTCCTGGACGGCGAGGACCCGGTGGGCTGCGGGGCGATCAAGAGGCTGGACGCGGGCCACGCCGAGCTGAAGTCGATGCGCACCGCGCCGGAACGCGCCCGGAGCGGCATCGCGTCCCGGCTGCTGGAGCACATCATCGCCGAGGCCGGGGCGATGGGCTTCACGCGGCTGAGCCTGGAGACCGGGTCGGCCGAGTTCTTCCTGCCCGCCAGAAGGCTGTACGAGAAGCTTGGCTTCACCTACTGCGAGCCGTTCGCCGACTACCGCCCCGACCCCAGCAGCGTGTTCATGACCCGGGTCCTCTGATCCCGGCCCCCTCGTCGCCGCCCTGGTACCAGGTGGACCTGTCGTGCGGTGCGATCGGGAGCCCCTGGCGCAGCCGCTCCACGAGGTCGGGGTCGGCGATGTAGGCGCGGCCGAAGCTGACCAGGTCGGCGCCGGGACCCAGCCGGTGGTCGACGGTGGTACGGTCCGTCTGCCGGGGCCGGTCGGGGTGAAACCTGCCCGGCGGCGGGAACGGCCGAGGGGCCGACCGGCCGGACGCCCTGCGGTCGTGGCCGGTGGGTCCGGGCAAGCGGCACTCAAGCGGCCGGTAAGCGGCACGCCGTACCACTGAGGTACGAAGCCCGCAGCGAGCAGGGCGGGTCTCACCTCGAGGAGTCCAGATGAACCGCCGCGCGATCCTCTCCATGACCGTCGCCCTAGCCTCGGCCGCGGTCCTGTCCACCGTCGCCCTCCCCGCCCACGCCGCCGGCGGGACGAGCGGCTGCAGCATCCAGCCGTACGGCCTCATCGGCGCTCGCTGGGCCCAGCTCGGCGGCGAGAACGGCAGGCTCGGCTGCCCGACCACGTCCGAGAGCGACATCTACCAGAACAACGTCGGCTGGGCCGGCCGCCGTCAGACGTTCGCCCGAGGCCAGATGGCCTGGTCCCCCAAGAACGGTCCCAACCTGGTGGTGGCCGCCTGGTCGGACAACGGTTACGCCTACTTCGACTGGCGCGCGACCGCTCGCGCCTTCGACAAGTTCCTTGTCCGCTGGGCCAGCGCCGCCGACCCGAACGGTGCCCAGGAGGACTTCATCGGCGGCGTCCGAGGCCGCGCCCACACCCGCCTCCGCACCAACGGCGGTTACCGCTGGAACGTCAAAGGCTGCGACACCGGCGTGTTCGGCTCCAACTGCCAGAAGACCTGGACCATCTCCGTCACCGGCTGACCCCGCCCCGGCCGCGCCCCGGCCGCGTCCCGGGACGGCCCGGCCGCCGCGCCGGGCGGGCCGGCCGGGCAGGGCGCCGTTCCCGTCACGGGCGAAGCCCCGCGGGTGCGGATGGCGGCCGGCGTGCGGAGGGTGGGGCAGCACCACCATCCGGCCGAGGGGAGGGGCCGCCGCGGACTGAGCGATCATGTGTCCGGTGAGAAATCGAGTGTATTGACTTCATTACTTTCGGTCAGAAAGAGTGGGCTCCTCGCAAAGCCGAGGAGGTCGTCGTGCTCACGCGTGTGCGCGTTGTAATCCTGGCGCTGATAGCCGCTGTCATCCTTTACGTTGCGGCCAACCGGGACGAGGACGGACCCTGGGCCCTCGCGCTCGTTGTCATCCTGGGTGTCCTGCTCGCCGTCACCTTCTCGTGGGACGACCCACCGAACGGCGGCGGCGGATACGGGGGCGGCGGATACGGCGGCGGCGGAGACGGGGGACTCGGGGGCGACGGGGGCGACGGGGGCGATTAAGAGCTCCTGACGCGATGAGCAAGGCGGCGCCGGCAGATCAAGGCGCAACCGGGCTTGAGGAAGGCTTCGTGGATGTCGGCGCGGACCTCCCAGCGGATACGCAGGCGGCGGAAGGCGTGCGGCAGGACGAATGGTCATGGTCTTCCCCGGCGGGTCCGCCAGGAAGGTCGTCTACCGGCAGCCGTGGCCGACAGGGCAGTTCACCGATGTCCGCGGTCGATGGAGCCGTTCATCGATGGCCGCGCCCGGCGGATCGATCCGTGGCGGCCCCGTCGCCGAACCGGGCGGCGAAGTCGTCGGCGAGTTCCGTGACGGTGTCGCGGCCCTCCAGGCCGGCGAGCCAGTCGGCGGGGAGCGCGGACCCGCCGTGCAGGGCGCCCAGGAGGTTGCCGCAGACGGCGCCGGTCGAGTCGCTGTCACCGGAGTGGTTGACCGCGAGCAGCAGCGCCCGCCGCAGGTCACCGGGCTCCGGATGGGACAGCGCGCAGTAGACCGCGATGGCCAGCGCCTCCTCGGCGACCCACGCCCCGCCGAGCGACTCGACCTTCTCCGGGTCCGGGTCGCCCTCGGCCGCCAGGGACACGGCGGCGCGCAACGCCCGGGTGGTCTCCTCGTGGCCCGGGTAGGCCGCCAGCAGGTCCATCGCCTGCCGTACGGCGGGCACGAGCGGTTCCCCGGACACCACGAGGCGGACGGCGGCGGCGAAGGCCCCGGCGGCGAGATAACCGGTGGGGTGTCCGTGGGTGAGCCGGGCGCACGCGGCGGCCAGTTCGAAGGCGTGCCGGGGGCTCGGCGCGTTCAGGCCGAAGGGGGCCGAGCGCATGACCGTCCCGCAGCCCTTGGAGCCGGGGTTGACCGGTCCGGGCTCGCCGGAGAACGTGAGGCCGTAGCCGTCCGGCTCGGACCCGCCGGAGAACGTGAGGCCGTGGCCGTCCGGCCCGGACCCGCCGGAGAGCGGCGCGGACCGGCCCTGGCTCAGGCCGGACAGGCAGGCGTTGCCGGGGGCGCGCCGGGAGTAGAGCCAGGTCTGCTCGCGCAGCGCGCCGGTGCGGAACGCGGCGCCGTCCGCCGGGGGCGGGGCGGGGTACGACTGGGTGTCCAGCCAGCGCAGGTAGGCGTGGTGGACGGCGGTGACGTCACCCCCGCGCAGCAGCCCCTCCACGGTGAACAGCGTCATCTGCGTGTCGTCGGTGATCAGGCCGACCCTGCCGCGTGAGTCGGGGACGAACCCGGTCACGCCCGCGGGGCCGTACCGGTGGCGGATCGCGCCGATCGGGTCGAACTCGACGGGGGCGCCCAGCGCGTCGCCGATCGCGCCGCCCAGCAGGCAGCCGCGCACCCGGTCGCGGTACTCCGGCGGGCCGCCGGGGGAACGAGGCATGATCACACTCCTTCGCTTCCGGTGAGGCTACCCGTTCTCCCGGGAACGTGTCCGTCCGGAGAACGGGGCGGAATTCGGCGGGTCAGGTGAGGCCGGCGGGGCGCGTTCCGGCTCCGAAGGGTCACTTCGTGGCCGCGGCGTATTCGACGGGAAGTTTCGTGGTCGCGTCCGTCAGGGCGACATCCAGGCTTCCGGCGGTCAGCTCGGCGTCGGTCAGGTTCGCCCCGCGCAGGTCCGTCCCCCCCAGTTCCGCTCCGGTGAGCGTCGCCCCGGTCAGATTCGCCCCGTTGAGCTTCGCCCGGCTCAGCTGCGCGTCGGTGAAGTCCTCATCGCTCAGGTCGAGGCCCCGCAGGTCCGCGCCGTGCAGGGTGGCCGCGTATCCCAGGTTCGCGCCGCTCACGTCCGCGCCACGGAGATCGGCCTCGCTCAGATCGGCCTGCTCGGGATCGGCGAGGGACGCGCCGCGCAGGATCGCCCTGCCGAGCTTCGTCTCGTCCATGTCGGCGAACAGCAATGACGCGTTCGACAGGTCCGCCCTCCAGAACATGGTCAGGTAGAGGTTCGTGAACTTCAGATCGGCCCCGACGAGCTTCGCGTCCTCCAGTCGCGCCAGGCTGAGATCGGCACGGCTGAAGATCGCCCTGCTGAAGTCGCCGCCGGTCAGGTTCGCCCCGCGCAGGTTCGTCCCGGTGAAGTCGACGGATGGAAGGGCGGGGTCGCCCGGAGCGGGCCGGCGGCCGAGGACGGTGACGGCGGTCTGGACGTCCGCCGCCGGACGGACGTCGTCCCCCATACGGGCCGGCGGCAGCTTCGGCGGTAGCTTGGCGTGCTCGCGCACGAAGGCGGAGAGCACCTCGATGACGCCGGGCTCGTCCTGCCGCGAGTCCTTCATGATCCGCTCCAGGGCGTAGATGCCGCCCAGCCGGACGTCCTGGTTCCTGGAGCCCAGGTGCTCGATGGCCTTGGTGAACCGGTCGGTGATCTGCCCCTGCTCCGCCAGGCGTTGCTGTGCCCGGGCGGCGTTGATCGTCTCGCGGTTGGCCGCGTTGGTGTAGAGGAGCGCGGCGATCGTGACGAACACGCCGGCCATGGCGGCGACGGCGGTCAGCCGCTGAGTCCAGTCGGTCCGGGCCGAAGAGCCGGGACGGTCCGGCGGCGGGTCCGAAGGCTCCGGCGACGGTGTGGCACGCCGGCGGGTGGGGCGGTCCGGTCGGGAGTCGTCGCGAGCGCGTTTCCTGGCCACCGGCCTATTAGATCCATCCCGTGAGAACAAGGGAAATCCGGTGGGGACCGCCCGCGGCGCTCGCGGCGCCGGGGGCGGCCGCGCCGCGCGCCGGTGGTCAGGGGAGGGCGGGGACCTCCGGCACGCCGTCAGTCCTCCACGCCGATGCTCACCGGTCCGCCCTGGGGGTTCACCGAGGTCAGCATGATCGACGGGACGCGGAACACCCGGCCCGGGGACGCCGGCCACCACAGCCGTTTCCGGGCGACGACCTTCCCGTCCTGCCGGAGGACGACCCGGGGGAACGGGATGAACCGGTCGCTCCACAGCAGCAGGCGGCGGCGGGCCGGGGCGGGGTCGCCGCGGCGGATGACCTCCGGTGTCACCCACCGGAAGGGCGCCTCGGCGACGAGGCGCACCTGCCCGTCGGGCGTGCTCCCGCCGTTCAGCCAGGCGAGGACGGAACGGGCGGCGCGGGCGCCGTCGATCGCCGCGATGTCGGCGGTGTCGACCGGGTGGAGCAGATTGCCCACGGCGAACACGCCGGGCCGGTCCGTCCGGAACGCGCTGTCGACCAGTGGGCCCTTCGTGCCCGGGTCGAGGGTGATCCCGGCGGCGCGGGCGAGCTCGTGGTCGGGGATCCAGTCGCCGGTGAGGACGAGGGTGTCGCACTCGACGATCCGACGCGCGCCGGTGTCGAGGTTCTCGATCTCGACCGCCCGGAGGTCCGGCTTGCCGATGATCCTCGACACCCGGGTTCGGGTGGCGATCCGGGGCCGGAAGAAGGCCCGGCCGCCGATGTTGAACAGGGCGTAGGAGTCGGGCCGGGGATACTCGGTGGTCATCAGCACGGTCGCGCAGCCCGCCTCGCGCAGGGTCAGCGCGGCCGACCAGCTCACCAGCTCCGCGCCGGCGATGACGGCCCTCCTGCCGACCTTGCCGTGCTGCAGGTGGACGATGTTCTGCAGGTGGCCGGTGGTGTAGACGCCGCGGCCGCGGTCCCCGGGGATGAGGCGGCCGGGACGCGGACGCTCGCGGGCGCCGGTGGCGAGGACGACGGCTCCCGCCTCGACCCGGAGACGGCCCTGCGGGGTGGTGACCTCCAGCGTGCGCTCACCGGCCCAGCCGGTCACGGTCGCGTTCGTACGGATCGTCGCGCCGGCGGCCCGGGCCTGCTCGACGAGCCGCCGGGCGTAGGCGGGGCCGCTCATGAAGCGCCGCATGTCCCTGATCCCGTAGCCGGGGTGGTCGCTGTGCCGGGGGATGCCGCCGGCGGTGCTCTCCCGGTCCAGGACGAGGACCTCGCCTCCGACCCGCGGCGCGAGCTCGCGGGCGGCGCTCAGCCCGGACGGTCCCGCGCCGACGATGACGACGGCCGGGGTGAGGGTGGTGACGCCGGCGCTCGCCGGCGTGGTGTCGGTGTCGGTGCTCATCGGCGGGCCTCCGGCGAGCGGCGTTCCCCGCCGTGCTCGCGATTCTCATGGGGGACGCGGGGTCCGCAGGCGTCCGCGCCCCGGCTTTCCATCAGTCTCCCGACCTCGGCGCCGCAGAAGAATCCCTGGCAGCGCCCGTTCATCGCCCGGGTACGGCGGCGCAGCCCCTCCAGCCCGGCCGGGGGGATCGGCGAGCGGAAGGCGTCGCGGATCTCCCCGGCGGTGACCCGCTCGCAGAAGCAGACCACCCTGCCGTAGGCGGGGTCGGCGGCGATCCGGGCGGCGTCCTGGTAGGGCCGCGGGAACGCCTCCCCGAGGTTGGGCATGCGGGGCGGCTCCGGCAGGTCCTCGCGCGGCACCAGTTCCAGGCCGGCCTCCCCGGCGAGCCCGGCGACGTACTCGGCGATCGCGATGCCGGCGGTGAGGCCGGTCGAGCGGATCCCGCCGGCGAGGACGTAGCGCCGCCGCGCGTCGGCGTCGATGACGTAGTCGGAGTGGTCGCTGGCCGCGCGCAGGCCCGCGTAGGTCGCCGTCACCTCCTCCTCCAGCAGTTCCGGCATGAGCTTGCGCCCCTTTTCGAGCAGGAAGGCGATGCCCTTCTCCGAGGTGCCGGTGTCGGTGCGGTCGGTGAGGTCCTCGGCGGTGGGGCCGAGCAGGACGTTGCCGTAGACGGTCGGGCTGATCAGCACGCCCTTGCCACGCGAGGTGGGCACCGGGAGGATGATCCTGTCCGCCAGCGGGCGGGCGAGCTTGTCGTAGACCAGCAGCTCGCCGCGGCGGGGCGTGACCGTGAAGCGGTCGTGGCCGAACATCCGGTCGATGACGTCGGAGCCGAGACCGGCGGCGTTGACGACCCAGCGGGTGGTCACGTCCCCGCCGGTGGTGCGCAGCACGGTCGTCCCGCCGCGCTCCTCGACCGCCTCGACCCTGCGGTTCAGCAGCAGCGTCACGCCGCGCCGCACGGCGTCGGTGGCCAGGGCCAGGTTGGTGGTCCAGGTGCAGATGACGGACTCGTCGGGGACGGTCAGGCCGCCCAGCGCGCCCTCCCCGAGGTGGGGGACCTGCCGGTACACCTCGGCGGGGCCGACGATCTCCGTACGGTCGTAGCCGTTCCGCTCGGCCTTCTCCTTCAGGCCGGGCAGGGCCTCCAGCTCCTCGTCGTTCCAGGCCACCAGCAGGGCGCCGGTGCGTTCGATCGGGATGCCGGTCCGCTCGGCGTAGTCGGACAGCAGGTGGTAGCCCTCGCGCACCAGGCGGGACTCCAGCGTGCCGGGTTTCGCGTCGAAGCCGGTGTGCAGGATGGCGGTGTTCGCCTTGCTCGTGCCGTCGCCGACGTCGTTGCGCGCGTCGAGCAGCGCGACGCTCAGTTCGTGGCCGGCCAGTTTGCGGGCGATGGCGGAGCCGACGATGCCCGCGCCGATCACCACCACGTCGAACGTGGCTGAGGCGTCGCCGTTCGCGGTCGTGTTCCTGTCTGTGGTGCTCACTGGTTCCCCTCCCGCGCCAGGACGCCGGCCACCGCGTTCTCCCAGCGGGAGCGGAAGCCGGCCGCCCGGTCGGCGGACCATCGAGGTTCGTATGTCATGGCGGGTTCCCACGCCGGCACCGCCTCCCGGAGGGGGAGGGAGGGGTTCAGTGCGGCGCGGGCCAGCGCCACCGCGCCCAGCGGCGTGGCGTGCTGGGACGGGTAGACGCCGATCGGGAGCTGCGTCAGGTCGGCGACCGCCTGCATGAGGACCCGGCTCCGGGTGAGCCCGCCGTCCACGCACAGGGTGGTCAGCGGCCGGCCGAGGTCGGCGGCGACGAGGTCGCAGAGCCCGGCGACCTGCGCCGCGATCCCCTGCAGCACGGCCAGCACGAGGTGCCGCGGGCCGGTGGAGAGCGTCATCCCGGTGAACGCGGCCCTGGCGTCGGGACGCCACCAGGGGGCGGCCAGCCCGGCCAGCGCCGGGACGAACATGACCCCCTCGGCGTCGTCGGCGGCGACCGCGTCGAGGTCGGCGGCGTCGCGGACGAGGCCGAGGTCCTGGATCCACCGTACGGCGGAGGCGGCCGTGTAGACCTGGCCGTCGAGGCAGTAGGAGGTCTCGCCCCTGGCCCGCCAGGCGACGGAGGCGGCCAGTCCCGCCGTGGAGCGGGCGGCCGAGGTGCCGGTGTTGGCCAGCAGGAACGCCCCGGTGCCGAAGGTGCACTTGGCGTCGCCGGCCGTCAGGCGGTTCTGGGCGAGCAGCGCCGCCTGCTGGTCGACCACGAGCCCGGCGACGGGGACGTTCCCGCCGAAGGCGGTGGTGTGGCCGACCACCTCGTCACAGGAGACGATGCGCGGCAGCCGTTCCCCGCCGAGCCCGAACAGGTCGAGCAGCCCGGCGTCCCATTCGGCGTCGTCGAGCCGCGTGACCAGCGACCGGCTGGCGGTGGCGGCGTCGGTGACGAACTCCCCGGTCAGGTGGTGGACGAGCCAGGAGTCGGAGGTGGTGACGACCCCCTCCGCGGTCACGTTCCGGCGCAGCCACGCCATCTTCGGCGCGGAGAAGTACGGGTCCAGGACCAGCCCGGTGACCTCCGCGATCCGGCCGGCGTGCCCGGCCAGTTCCGCGCAGAGGCCCTCCGAGCGGCGGTCCTGCCACACGATGGCGGGGGAGAGGGGCTCGCCGGTGGCGGGATCCCACGCCAGGACGGTCTCGCCCTGGTTCGCCAGCGTGACGGCGTCGACGGGGACGCCCGCCTGCGCGACGGCCCGGCGGCCGGCGTCGAGGACGGAGTCGAGCAGCTCCCGGGGGTCCTGCTCGACCCCGCCGCCGGGCAGGTAGGCGGGCCGGACGGGCAGCTCGGCGAGGCCGAGCACGGTGTCGTCGCCGTCGACGACGACCGCCTTGGTGCCGGAGGTGCCCTGGTCGATGGCCAGTACGGTCGTCATCGTTCCCGGCTCCGGTTCACGTCGGTCGTTCCGGTGTGCCCGGCCGCTTCGGCGTCGGCGTCCAGCTCCGCGTCGATGGAGCGCATCGTCGGCATCGCCAGGCCCGCCGCCCCGCCCCGGGAGAACAGGAGGTAGCCCAGGTAGAGGGCGCCCAGGACGAGCATGATCAGCACGTAGGTCCACGGGTCCACGAACGAGGAGTCCCGGAACAGCAGCAGCTCGAACACGAGCCAGACCAGCGCCACGACGATCACCGGGATCTCCCACCGTCCCAGGGAGAACCCCCTGCTCGGCGGCAGCACCCTGCGCTTGACCACGTACAGCACGACGGTCGCGGTGTAGATGATGGCGGGCAGCAGGGTGGCGGCGGCGAACAGGCCGAACAGCGCGTCGGTCCGGGTGGAGAAGATCGCCAGGATCAGCTCGCCGATGACGCACATGAGCACGGTGGCGTTCAGCGGCGTGCCGAACCGCGGCGAGATCTTCCGCCAGGCCTGCCAGCCGGGGAACCTCTCGTCGCGGGACATCGCCCACACCAGGCGCACCCCGGTCATGAGGATCACCATGCCGCAGGCGAAGATCGCGACGACCACCAGCACCAGCAGGGCCGTGCCCACGACCGGGCCGAGCACCCGGGTGATCACGTCGGCGATCGGCGTCGCCGACTTGGCCAGCTCGACCGGGTCGCCGGCGAGCAGGGTCACCGCGATGAGGAACAGGAAGCCGAGCACGCCGGAGGCGAGGACCGCCTGCCACATCGCGCGGGGGACGACCCGCGCCGGGTCCTTCGTCTCCTCCGCGAGGTTGGCCGCCGACTCGAAGCCGACGATCGTGAACGCGCCGAGCAGGAAGCCCAGCATCCACGGGCCCGCGGACGTGAGGGTCCCGAAGTGGAGGTAGCCCTCGGACGGGACGGCGCCGGTGTCGAACAGGTTCGCGAAGTCGACCTCGCGGGCGACGAACCCCACGCCGAGCAGCAGCAGGACGAGGGCGACCATGCCGATCAGCTCCGCCGTCACCGCGAAGTTGTTGACCCGCTCGGTCCACTTCGTGGAGAGCGCCACCAGGAAGGCCTGGCCCAGGATGACCACCCCGGTGATCACCCACGCGTTCAGCGCCGTCCCCTCGTACCGGAGCAGCACGGGCAGGACGGTGGAGGCGATGGTGTAGTCGACCGCCACGACGACGATCGCCAGGAAGGTGAACGAGATCCAGCCGATGATCCAGCCGAGCACGGGGTTCGCCAGCCGGGACGTCCACTGGTAGGAGTAGCCGGTCACCGGGATGCGGGCGGCCAGGGAGCCGAAGATGAACGCGACGGCGAGCTGCCCGACGATCACGAGCGGCCAGGTCCAGATGCCGGCCGGTCCCGAGCTGTTCAGCACCGAGCCGTAGGTGGTGAAGATGCCGGTGGCGATCGAGACGAAGGCGAACGCCACCGCGAACGAGGCGAAACGGCCGGTGCCGCGCTTCATCGCCTGCTGGTAACCGAACTCCTCGACGCCTCCGGCGGTCGCCTGATCACCGGACGGGGGTGGGGATGGTGAATACTGGGACATGGATCCTCGACCTCTGTGTTTCCTGTGAGATGGCGCATTGTGAGGGGTCCACGCCGGGTGGCGTTGCCGCGCCGCCCGGCCTTCGAACCATCGGGGAGACGTCTCAGGGCAGCGCTATCACCCCGCCCGCGCGGGTGACGGCGTCCCGGACGCTCGGCGGCGGCTCCGCCTCCGTGATGAGACCGGTGAACTCCTCCACGCCCGCGACCCGGTGGCGGGCGATCCGGCCGAACTTGCCGGAGTCGGCCAGCACGTACGACCGGGCCGCGTTCCTCAGGATGATCCTGCGGACCGCGATCTCGTCCAGGTAGTAGTCGGTCAGGCCCGCCGCGGCGTCGATGCCGCCGGACCCGAGGAAGGCGAGGTCCGGGTTCAGGTCCTCGAAGAACGACTGGGCGACCGGCCCCGACAGGGCGAGGTCTCCCTTGCGGAGCCTACCTCCGCAGACGAGGATCTCGACCCCTGGCCGCTCGGCGAGCTCCGCCGCGACCAGCAGGGAGCACGTGGCGACGGTGCCGGAGAAGTCCATCGGCAGGGCGCGGGCCACCTCGACGGCGGTGGTCCCCACGTCTATCACGATCGTCTGGCCGGGCCGCGTGAGCGCGGCGGCGGCGTGCCCGATGTGCCGCTTCGCCTCCGCGGCGGTCACCGACCGCTCGGCGAACGGCGCCTCCTCGCCGGCGGGCCGCCCGAGCGCGATCGTCGCGCCTCCGTGAACGCGCACCAGCTTTCCCTGGCGTTCGAGGAGCACCAGGTCGCGGCGGATCGTCTCCGCGGACACGGCGAGCTCGCGGGAGAGGTCCTCCGTGCTGACCACACGGGAGGTCCGGAGCGCCTCGCCGATCCGCGAGTGCCGTTCAGCGGGCAGCATGCGTGCCCGTTTCTGTGGACTTCTGTGGGCTCATGAGGGCGAGTATGTGTCCATGTGGATTACGGCGTCAACAGGGTGAGCCACGACACCTGGACTTTTTACTCAAATCTTGACCAAACCACCCGGAAGGCCGACGGCCTGCTCAGGGGAGTGGCCCGGGCCCGTCGACCACGCCCGCCGCGACCTCGGTGGTCGCGTGGAAGCTCCCCTTCCCGGAGATCAGGTCGCCGCCGAGGGCCGGGTGTGAGGAGGGCGGCGGGGCGGTGGGGGATTCGGAAACCGACGAAGAAAGGCCAGTTCAGTACGGCCGGCCGCGCCGGGCCGGGGCGCCCCGGCCCGGCGCCCAGGTCGCACGGTGTCCGGGGCCGGGGCCGGGGAGCCGGCGCGCTCACAGCTCGTACATGTACGGGGTCGTGACGGTCAGCGGGACGAAGCCGAGGCGGCGCAGGATCGGGCGGCTCTGGTCGGAGGCGTCGACCTGGAGATACCGGTAGCCGCGCTCGGCTGCGATGCGGGCCCGGTGGGCGACCAGCGCCCGGTAGACGCCCCGGCCCCGCCAGGAGGGCACGGTGCCGCCGCCCCACAGGCTCGCGAACCCGGTGCCCGGGTGCAGCTCCATACGGGCCGCGCTCACCGGCAGGTCCCCGGCCGTCGCGACGACCATGACGGTCGTCTCCGGGTTCCCGGCGAGCCGGTCGAGCAGCTGCCGCCGCATCCCGGGGTCGCTCCGGCCGAACGCCAGCTCATGGGCCTCCACCATGAGGTCCACGCCGGCGGGGCCGGTCACCGGGCGCAGCCGGACGCCCTCGGGGAGCCCGGTCCCGGCGGGCAGGCCGTCGATCTCGGCGACCATCACCGTCTCCTCGGGCTCGGGGACGAGCCCGGCGGCCCGCAGGCGCTCGCCGAGGTCGGCGGGCCGGTCGTGGCCGTACAGCTTCCACTCGAAGTCGCGTCCCAGCGAGCCGAAGAACAGCGTCTGGGCCGCGATCGCCGCGTCGGCCGTGGTCTCGTCCAGATCCGACCACAGGACGCCGTTCCAGTCGCCGTCACCGCCGACCTGGCGGACCACGACGCCGGCCCGCCCGCCCGGGGGCCCGGGGACCTCCACGTGCTCGATCCGGGCTCCCGGGGCGTCGGCCCGCGCCTCCCGCCGCATCCGCCGGTCGAACAGGGCGAGCATCTCGTCAGCGTCCATCGGGCCATCCCAGCACCCGCCGGACAGGCGTGTCACCCGGATTTCCACCGTGCCACGGGCATATGGGAACTCCGGACATACGGCCGGCCGTGACGGGGAGGATGGGGGGATGAAGGTCGTGGTCCTGTCCGACACGCACGCGCCGCGGCGGTGGAAGTCGTGCCCGCCGCGGGTGGCCGAGCACCTGCGCGACGCCGACCTGATCCTGCACGCCGGGGACGTCTGCGTCCCGGAGGTGCTGGAGGAACTGGTCGGCTACGCGCCGGTGCGCGCGGTCAAGGGCAACAACGACGGGCCGGACGTGGTGGCGCCCGAGACCCTGGAGCTCGACCTCGACGGGCTGCGCGTGGCGATGATCCACGACAGCGGGGCGGCGAAGGGCCGCCTGACCCGGATGCGGCGCCGGTTCCCCGCCGCCGACCTGGTCGTCTTCGGTCACTCCCACATCCCGCTCGACGAGAGCGGCGGCGAGGACCAGGGCGGCCTGCGGATCTTCAACCCCGGCTCGCCGACCGACCGGCGCCGCCAGCCGTACGGCACCGTCGGGTTGCTGCGGATCGAGAACGGCACGCTGGCCGAGGCGCGGATCGTCCCGGTCACCGGCTGAGCGACGCGGTCACCCGGGCCCGCCCGGATCCGGGGCCGGGGCCGGAAAGGACCGGCGCCCGGACCCGGAGGCGGGCCGTCAGGGGTTGTTCTCCCGGGCGGCGGAGATGTCGGCCAGCGCCGACTCCTCGTCGCGTTCGATGGCCAGGTCGCCGATGCTCACGATGCCCACGGCCCGGTCGCCCTCGACCACCGGGATCCGGCGGACGGCGTTCGAGCGCATCAGCTGCACCACCTGGTCGATGCTGGTGTCGGGACCCACGGTCACCAGGTCACCGCTGTAGGCCTCCAGCACGGGCGTCTCGTGCCCCTTGCTCTCGGCCACGACGCGGACCGCGATGTCGCGGTCGGTCACGATCCCGCTCACCCTGCCGTCCACGGTGACGATCACCGCCCCGGTGTCCTGGCTGCTCATGAGCCGGGCCGCCACGGACACGGGCTGCGCGGCGTCCACGGTCGCCGGGTCGCGGGTCATCACCTCGGCCACGGTCTGTGCCATGTCGTTTCCTCCCTCGCTGGTGAGAGAGGGTCATACCCGGCCGTCGGCGAGGGAAGGGATCGCTTCGGCAAATGTGTGCCCCGGGCTTCGCCGCGTCGGGCCGGATCAGGGGTCCGCCGTACGGGTCCGGACCCGGGTTCGGTCACACCGGGCCGGGTTCCGCCGTACGGGTTCGGGGGACGCCTGGCCGGGGTCCGCCGCGGGCCGTCAGTCGGGGTGGTGCTGGTGTTGCAGGTAGGCGGCGGTCTCCGGGTTGGCCGGGAAGTACGCCTCGATGGCCAGCTCGGCGACGGTGATGTCCAGCGGGGTGCCGAAGGTGGCCATCGTGCTGAAGAAGACGAGCTCGCGGTAGCCGCGACGCAGCCGCAGGGGGATCACGATGTCGCCGGGGCCGGGCCGTTCGATCTCCGGCTCGGGCTGGTCGCAGGGGTAGCCGTCGAGCTCCCGCCAGAGCGCGGCCAGGTCGGGGTCGGCGGTGAGGCTCATCTGGCGGCGCAGCCGGTGCAGCAGGTGGGCCCGCCACTCGCCGAGGTTGATGATCCGCTGGGCCATCCCCTTGGGGTGCAGGCTCAGCCGCAGCACGTTGACCGGCGGGTCGAGCAGCTCCGGCGCGACGCCGCGCAGCAGCACGCCGGTGGCGGCGTTGCGGTCCACGAGGTTCCACCGCTGGTCCACGACCACCGCCGGGTACGGCTCGTGGCCGTGCAGTACCTGGCCGAGCGCCTCCCGCACCGAGGTCATGTGCGGCGAGCTGAGCGGCGTCTCGGAGTAGACCGGCGCGAAACCCCCGGCCAGCAGGAGATGGTTGCGCTCGCGCAGCGGGAGGTCCAGCTCCTCGGCCAGCCGCAGGATCATGTCGCGGCTCGGCTTGGACCGCCCGGTCTCCACGAAGCTCAGGTGCCGGGTGGAGATGTCGGCCTGCAGGGCGAGGTCCATCTGGCTCATCCGTCGGCGTTCCCGCCACTGGCGCAGCAGCTCGCCGACCGGCCGGGACGCGCTGGCGGTGGTCACGATCACCACCATAGCCACAGCCCCGCCGGCGGAACCATCGTCACGAGCGTAATCGTGACCTCGAAGTCACCGACGCACTCCGGCGGTCCCGAACGGCTCTGGCGGGGCGCTTCTCCGACGTCACCTCCTCAGGCCCCGGCCATCTCGGACCGCTGGAGCCGGCGATGTCGCCCATCCCCCGAAGGGCTTTGACTATAATTATGTACATGACGGTTCTTCCTCTGGCTGACGCTCGTGCGAGGCTGTCCGGCATCGTCGAGTCCGCCATCAGCACGCATGAACGATTCGAGATCACCCGTAACGGCGTGCCCGCCGCCGTGCTGCTGGCCGCCGATGACTACGAGACGATGCGTGAGATGATCGACATCCTCTCCTCGGCGGAGACGGTTGAGGCCATCCGTGAAGGGCTGGCCGATCTGGGGGCGGGACGCACCCACTCCGAAGCCGACGTGGAAGCGGAGCTGCGCCGGATCGGCCGCTTGTGAGCGACCGGTACGAGCTTCGTCTCACCCGTCGCGCGAGACAGGACCTCACCGAGCACCTGCCCGCGAAGGTCGTGCCCGCTGTCTGGGAGTTCATCACCGGGCCGCTGCTGGACAACCCCCGCCGCGTGGGTAAGCCGCTCGATGAGCCGCTGGCTCCTCAATGGTCGGCCCGTCGAGGGGAATATCGGGTTCTGTACCTGATCGATGACGGCCGGGTCATCGTTCAGGTGGTCACCGTTCAGCATCGGGGAGACGCCTACCGGTCGCGTTAGGCCACCGGTCCGAGAAGGCCGGAGGGGGTCAGGGGGCCGCGGTGAGGACGATGGCGGCGAGGGTGAGGGGAGACAGGACGCTGGAGACGAGGATGGCGTCGCGCGGCAGGTCGGCGGCGCGGCCGTACTCGACGGCGTAGACGTAGGTGTTCTGCGCGGTGGGCAGCCCCGCGAACAGGACGGCCGCGAAGAGCGCGTGGTCGTCGAGGTGGAGGAGGAACCTCCCGGCGAGGAAGGCCACGAGCGGCTGGGCGAGCAGCTTGAGCGCCACCACCGGGAGGGTCCCCCGCCAGGCGACGGCCGAGCCGTTCAGCGACATGCCGAGCGAGAAGAGCGCCAGCGGTACGGCGGCCCCGCCGAGGATCTCCAGGGGTTTCGTCACGAGTTCGGGCGGGTGCAGGCCGAGGGCGGACACGCCCAGCCCGAGGAGCGAGGCCACCACGATGGGCGTGCGCAGCGGCGCCAGCGGGGACGGGCGTTCCGCGCCGAGGCCGAGAAAGATCAGCGGCGAGACCAGCGCGACCTGGAAGACCATGACCGACACCACGAACGTCGCGTCGTGCAGGACGTACAGGCCGACCGGGATGCCGAGGTTGCCGGAGTTGACGTAGGCCGACGCCATCGCGGCGACCACCCGGTCCGGCAGCTTGCCGCGCCGCAGCGTGAGCGCGGCCAGACCGACGGCGAAGGTGCTGACGGCGAACGCGAGCAGCGGGAGCGGCTGGATCCGGTCCAGCGGCGTACGGCTCAGCGTGCCGAACAGCACGGCCGGCATCGCCAGGGTGAACGCGAACCGGGTGAGCGTCCGCTGGAACTCCTCACCCGCCCACCCGGACCGGGCGGCCAGCCAGCCGAGGGCGCCGATGAGCCAGATGGGGGCGAACGCCGAGATCACCGCCTGCACCGCCCCACCGTACTGATCCCCGTTCTCCGGGCCTGACGGTGGGAAGGGCGAAAGGGCCGGCGGTGTGCCACAGGTGGAGGCGGAGGGCATTGCCCGGTATGGGAGGTGGTGAGATGATCGCGCCTTCCGACGGACTCTCACCCCGGAGGTGGGCATGGTGCTCGGCGGATCGCAGGGGGAACTCGTCACGGCGGTGAACGCGCTGACCGCGCGCTGGGCCGCGGCCTGTTCCGGAGAGTCGTCCACCGTGCTGGCGGGGGCGGGTGTCTGGCCGCTGCTGGCGTACCTCGCCTCGGCCGCCGACGGGCCGGGACGCGAGGAACTGGAGCGGGCGGTCGGGGTGGACGCCGCCGGCGCGGCCCGGGCGGCCGGTGAGGTCCTGGCGATCCTGGACGGCTCGCCGGCGGTCCGCGCGGCGCTCGGGCTGTGGACAGGGCGGGGGCTGCGGCTGCGGCCGTCGTGGACCGCCGCGCTTCCGGAGCACCTGCGCGGCGAGCTGACCGGCGTCCCGGAGGACGACCGGGCCGCGCTGGACGCGTGGGCCGCGGACCGGACCGGCGGGCTGATACGGGCGTTGCCCGTGTCCGTGACCGGGGACACGCGCCTGGTGCTGGCCGGCGCGCTCACCGTCCGCACCGCCTGGCGCCACCCGTTCCTCGACGAGGGGGCCGAGCCCGTCGCCGGTCCGTGGGCCGGCCGGCCGGTCGCGGTGCTGCGCCGTACCACCCGGACGCCCGGACGGGTCCGGGTCGCCGGCACCCCGGCCGGGCCGCTGACCGCGCTCCGGATCGAGGGGGACGGGGAGGTGGACGTGCACCTCCTCCTCGGCGAGGAGTCCCGTACGGCCGGCGAGATCCTCAGCCAGGGCATCGGCGTCCTGGCCGGGCGGCACCCCGCGGTGGACGGCGACGCCCTGGCGGAGGGGGACGCGGGGCCGGGCGTCACCGTCTCCAGCGAACGCTCCCACGAGCCGGGCGACCTGCTGGCCGTCACGGTGCCGCGGTTCACCGTCGCCTCCTCGCACGACCTGACGGCGCTGCCGGAGGTGTTCGGCCTGGCCGCGGTGACCGACACCGGCCGCGGCCACTTCCCCGGCATCGGCGACGAACCGCTCGCCGTCGGGCAGGCCAGGCAGGACGCGGTCGCGACGTTCTCCGCCACCGGGTTCGAGGCCGCGGCCGTCACCGCCTTCGGCATGGTCACGGCCGCGGCGGTGACGCGGCCCGCCCACCGGGTGCGGAGGGTCGAGGTCGATCTCACCCGACCCTTCGGGTTCCTCGCCGCGGACCGGACGAGCGGCCTCGTGCTGGCGGCCGGCTGGGTGGCCGAGCCGGAGGCGTGGAACCCGTAGCGCCGCGGGGACGCCGAACCGCCGCGGGCACCGCCGGGCCGGAACGTGCGGTCCTCGGGTGCGCCGGGCCGCCCGGCCGCGGGCGTGTGGAACCCGCGGGCGGCGCGGGGGTCAGCGGCGGCGGACCTTGGTGGTCAGGCGGTTGAGGATGCGCTCCCACTCGGTGCCGAAGGGGTTCTCCTGGACGAGGTAGGTCCAGGTCGCGGTGGGCCGCTTCAGGCCCGCGCCGTCGAGGTCGAGGCCGTCCGCGGTGATCTCGGCGGCCTCGAACGCCGCGATCGAGCGGGACTCCACCTCGGCCAGCATCCGCTCGTAGGCCGGCTTGGCCTCCTTGTTGAACTCCTCGATCGGGCTCAGCCGGCCCAGCGCGCGCAGGTGGATGCCCTCGCGCAGCTCGCCGAGGTAGGCCAGGTGGTCGGCCCAGCAGCGGTCGAGGTGGAACAGGACGATCTGCCGGGCGGCCTCGTCGAGCACGTCCTCGCCGACGCGCTCCGACAGCTCCGTCCACCGCTCCGGGGCGGCCCCGGACAGGGCGTCACTCGCCGAACGGCCGCGCAGCACCTTCTCGCGCAGCCCGAGGACCATGGCGCGGTGCTGTTCGAGCAGCCGGGTGTAGCGCCAGGTGTTGCGGTGGATCTCCATGTCCACGCCCTCGGCGACGCGCTGGGCGTGGCCCACCAGCTCGCGGTCGGGCACACCCCTGGCGTACTCGTCGGCCACGTAGTGGGTGATCAGGTCGTCCTCGCCGCTGACGAGGAAGACCGACCCGCCCGGGTCGCCCTGACGGCCGGCGCGCCCGCGGAGCTGGTCGTCCAGGCGGCTGCTGGCGTGCCGGCCGGAGCCGATGACGTACAGCCCGCCGAGCTCCTCCACACCCTCGCCGAGACGGATGTCGGTGCCGCGCCCGGCCATCTGGGTGGAGACGGTGATCGCGCCGCGCTCCCCGGCCCGGGCGATGATCGCCGCCTCCTCGGCGTCGTTCTTGGCGTTGAGGACCACGCAGTCCAGGCCGCGGCCGGCGAGGTTTCCGGCGAGCCGCTCGGACTCGGCGACGTCGAGGGTGCCGACCAGGATCGGCCGTCCGGTGGCGTGCACCTCGGCGATCTCGTCGACCAGGGCGTGGTCCCGCTCCATCGCGTACTCGAACAACCGGTCCGGCTCGTCGATCCGCACGCACGGGCGGTTGGGCGGGACCACGGCCACCCTGAGGTCGTAGAACTCCCGGAGCTGGTCGCCGACCGCGACGGCGGTGCCGGTCATGCCGCACCGCTGCGGGTAGCGGGTGATCAGCCCCTGGACGGTGATGGAGTCGAGGACCTCGCCGCTCTCGGACGGGGCGAGCGCCTCCTTGGCCTCGACCGCGGCCTGGAGGCCGTCCGGCCAGCGCTGGAGCATCGCCACCCGGCCCCGGGAGGGGTTGATCAGGTGGACCCTGCCGTCGCGGACGATGTAGTCGACGTCCCTGGTCAGCAGCGCGTGGGCGTGCAGGGCGAGGTTGACCTCGGTGAGGGCGGCGGGGGTGTCGTACAGGTCGAGGCCGAGGGCCTCCTCGACGGTGTCGATGCCCCGGGACGTCAGGTGGACGTTGCGCTCCTGGTCGTCGATCTCGTAGTGGTAGCCCTTGACGAGCCGGCGGACCAGCGCCGCCGTCTCCGGCGCCGCGTCGCCCGGGTCGGCGGCCCCGGCCAGCACCAGCGGCACCCGGGCCTCGTCCACCAGCACCGAGTCGGCCTCGTCGACCAGCGCCACGTCCGGTTCGGGCACGACCAGGTCGGCCACGTCGGTGACGATCCGGTCGCGCAGCACGTCGAAGCCGATCTCGCTCACCGAGCCGTAGGTGACGTCCGCGGCGTAGGCGGCCCGGCGCTCGTCCGGGGTGGCGGACTCCGAGATCCAGCCGACCGACACGCCCACCGCCTCGTACAGCGGACCCATCCACTCGGCGTCGCGCCGGGCGAGGTAGTCGTTGACGGAGATCACGTGGACGCGCTTGCCCTGCAGGGCGTATCCGGCGGCGGCCATCGCCCCGGACAGGGTCTTGCCCTCGCCGGTGGCCATCTCGGCGACGTTGCCGGACAGCATGGCGAGGGTGCCGACGAGCTGCACGTCGTACGGCCGCAGCCCCAGCGTACGGCGGGCGGCCTCGCGCATGATCGCGCAGAACCCGGCCAGGTCGTCGGTGGAGGGCCGGGGCAGCTCGTCCGCCGCCCGCAGGTCGTCCTCGCGTTCCCCGGCCGCCGCGACGATCCGCTGGAAGGGTGCGAGATCGATCGAGCCGGGGCGCTCCAGGAATCGTCTGATGCGTGCGGTTATCGAGGCCACGTTCCCTCCAACGCCCGCTTCCGGGGCCATGGTTCCGGTGTCGCCTCACCGTACCCAGGGGACGGATCACGTGTCGTGGGGGAATGCGATAAACAGAGCTTTAAGGCCCTTTTTCGTGATTTGTGGTGTGTCTCGGCGCGGCGACCCGGCGCGTCGCCGTGCCCGGGAGGGGCGGCCGCGGTGACCGTCCCCTCTCCGGGAAAGGGCCGGCTACCGGGGAGGGCGCCTGCAGAAGCGGGCGTAGCCGTCGTCGTAGCCGTCCAGCCATCCCCTGTCGTAGTCGCTCATCCGGGTCATGCCGGGGGAGGCCAGCGACCTCAGCGAGTTCGCGTAGGCCGACACGCAGTCCTGGCCGGCGGCGCGGTAGCCGTCCCGGTAACCCCGCCAGTAGTCGTCCTGGGGCGGCCTGCGCGGCGCGATCGTGGGCTGCGCCGCGCTCTGCGCGGTATCCGCCGTGCCCGCCGGGGTCGGCGCGGCCGAGGCCGCCGAGACCGAGACCGCCCCGATGGCGAGGGCGGCGAGAAGCGCCGTGCCGAGCGCCGTCAGTTCTCTCTTGCCGTACATGGGTTCCTCCCCGTGATCGGACCGCGGGCGGAGGTCGCCCGGCGGCCGTATTCGGCGACCACGGTAGGAAGGCGAAGGTCCGGAGCGAGGGACCGAATCGCCCGCTTTCCGGTTCTTGAAGCAGCTTTAGCGAAGCCGGCTTCCCGGTTCCTCACCCGCCCGGCGGAGGGGCCGGGCCCGCGGCGAACGCGGAAGGTCGCGGACCCGCGGTGAATATGGACATCTCCCTCTATCCGGGACAGGCTTGACCCGTGAACTTCTCTGACTACCAGTACGAGATCTACCTGAACGGGCTGGCCGGGCGGCTCCCGCCGTACTCGACCGACGTCGGCAGGCTCGAACAGGCCGTCAGGGAGAAGCTCGACCCCGGCCCCTACTGGTACGTCGCCGGTTCGGCCGGCACCGGGGCGACCGACCGGGCCAACCGCGAGGCGTTCGACCGGTGGCGCATCGTGCCCCGGATGCTGTGCGACGCCTCGGTCAGGGACCTGCGCACCGAGCTGTTCGGCAGAACCTACCCCGCCCCCGTCGCGCTCGCCCCGGTGGGCGTGCAGTCGATCGTCCACCCGGACGGCGAGCTCGCGACCGCCAGGGCGGCGGCGGCCCTCGGCGTCCCCGCGATCCTGAGCACCGCCTCCTCCCACACGCTGGAGGAGGTCGCCGAGGCCGCCGGTCCCGAAGGCCCGCGGTGGTTCCAGCTCTACTGGCCGCACGACGACGAGGTCACGCTCAGCCTGCTCGACCGGGCGGCCGGGAACGGCTACGACACCCTGGTCGTCACCCTGGACACCTGGACCCTGGCCTGGCGGCCCAACGACCTCGACCAGGCGTACCTGCCGTTCCTGCGCGGCACCGGCCTGGCCATCCCGCTGTCGGACCCGGTCTTCCGCTCCCGGCTGGCGCGCCCGGTGGAGGAGGACCTGAACGCGGCGATCATGCAGTGGGCGCCGATGTTCAACGGCCGCTCCCACACCTGGGACCGCCTGCCGCTGCTGCGCGACAACTGGGACGGGCCGATCGTCCTGAAGGGCATCCAGCACGTCGACGACGCCCTGCGCGCCGCCGACGCCGGGATGGACGGGATCGTCGTCTCCAACCACGGCGGCCGGCAGATCGACGGCGCCGTGGCGGCGCTGGACACCCTCCCCGGCATCGCCGCCGCCGTGGGCGACCGGCTCACCGTGCTGTTCGACTCCGGGATCCGCACCGGCGCCGACATCTTCAAGGCCCTGTCCCTCGGGGCGCGCGCCGTGCTGCTGGGCAGGCCGTACGTCTGGGGGCTGGCCGCCGGCGGAGAGGACGGCGTGCGCCACGTGGTGCGGAGCCTGCTCGCCGAACTCGACCTCACGCTCGGGCTCGCGGGACACCGCTCGCCCGCCGGTCTCGACCCGTCCGTCCTGTCGGTCCGGTGACCCGTCGCGGCCCGGGCCCCGCGCTCCGGCCGGCCCGCTCCGGCCGGCCCTGTGATCCCCTCCTGTGATCTCCCTCCGCTTCGTCCCCGCCCATCCCGACCCGTTCGCACTGGAGGCACGATGAGCCTGTCCGACCTCAAGCCGATCCCCGCCGACCAGCTCACCTTCCGGCTGCCGCAGAAGTTCGAGAACGTGGCCGACGAGCGCCGCCACCGCCAGGAGCGCCTGGTGGCGGCGCTGCGGCTGTTCGGCCGGTTCGGCTTCGAGGAGGGCGTGGCCGGGCACATCACCGCCCGCGACCCCGAGCACCCCGACCACTTCTGGGTGAACCCGTTCGGCATGTCGTTCAAGCGGATCAAGGTCAGCGACCTGATCCTCGTCAACCACGAGGGGCAGGTCGTCGAGGGCCGCTACCACGTCAACCAGGCCGCGTTCGCGATCCACGCGATGATCCACCAGGCCCGGCCGGACGCGGTCGCCGCCGCCCACAGCCACTCGGTGTACGGCAAGGCCCTGTCGTCGCTGGGCACGCTGCTGGAGCCGCTGACCCAGGACGCCTGCGCCTTCTACGAGGACCACGCCCTGTTCGACGACTACACCGGCGTGGTCCTGGAGACGGAGGAGGGCCGCCGCATCGCGGCGGCGCTGGGGTCCGGCAAGGCGGTCATCCTGCGCAACCACGGCCTGCTGACCGTGGGCGACTCGGTGGACGCCGCGGCCTGGTGGTTCATCACGATGGAGCGTTCGTGCCAGGCGCAGCTGCTGGCCAAGGCCGCCGGGCCGACCGTCCCGATCGAGCACGAGAACGCCAAGCTCACCCACGGGCAGATCGGCAACGACCTGGTCGGCTGGGTCAACTTCCAGCCCCTCTACGACCAGATCAGCGCGGCCGAGCCGGAGATGTTCGACTGACACCGGGCCGGGTGGCCCCGGGGCGCGGTCCCCGCGTCCCCGCCGTCCGGTCCCGCGTCCGGTCGTGCGCGGTCCGGGACATCGGTCCCGGTGCGCGGTCCCGCGCCGCCGGACGGCGGGCGCGGGACCGTGCCGGGGATCAGCCGGTCACCGGCGCGGGTTCCCTCCTCTCCCGCAGGGCGAGGAGGGCCACCGCGGCGAGCAGCAGGGCCGCGCCCGCGACGCCCTGCGCGGTGAACCGCTCGCCGAACGCGATGATCCCGATGGCCGCCGCCCCGACCGGCTCCACGAGCGAGATCACCGAGGCCGTCGTGGCCCGGACGGATCCCAGCCCGGTGAAGAACAGGACGTAGGCCAGCGCCGTCGGGACGACGCCCAGGTAGGCGACGGCCGCCCAGAAGACGAGCGGGTCGCCGTCCGGGAACAGCCCCCCGGACAGCGCCAGAGGCAGCAGGCACAGGCCGCCGACGGCGAAGCCGCCGAAGGTCGCGGCGTACGGCTCGGCGGAGAAGGCCCGGTTGAGCAGGGTCACCCCCGCGTAGGCGGCCGCGGACAGCAGCGCCCAGCCCGTGCCCGCCGCCGAGAAGGACGCCGGGCCGCCGTCGAGGACCAGCATGGCCAGGCCCGCCAGGGCGACCGCCGCGGAGCCCAGCCCGGCCGCGCCCAGTCGCTCGCCCAGCAGCAGCCGCGCCGCGGCGGCCACGAACACCGGGGTCGCGCCTATCGTCACCACCGTGGCGACGGCCAGGCCGGAGGAGGCGACGGCCGCGAAGTAGGCCGTCTGGCAGACGGCCATCGCCACGCCGGTGGCCGCGATCCGGCCGTACCGCCGGACACCGGCGAGCACGAACCCGCCGACGCCCGGGATGCCGGAAGCGGTGGCCCGGCCGGGAAGCCGGATGTCACGGACCGGAGCCGGCCGCCGGAGGCCGGGGCGAGCGGTCCGCCGGGTCTCGCGGCCCCGGTTCCGGCCGATGAGATGGAGGATCGGAAGGAGCGTCGCCGCTCCGGCGGCGAACCGCCAGAACGAGATCGAGACGGGGTCCAGTCCGCCCGAGAGGCGGAGCATCGCCCCGGCGGCGCCGCCGGTGCCCCAGGCGGTCGCCGCGAAGGAGACGTACAGCAGGCCTCGCCGTACGGAGACGTGCGTCATGGAGTTCTCTCCAAAGGAAGGTGGTTGTCAGGCCGCACGTGTGCGGGCGGCAGCCACCCACCGGATCGCTCGGATCCGGTCGTCAGGAGAGGGAACCGCCCGCGTCAGCGGGCGGGCGGCGGAGAAACGATCAGCATGCGCACGGATGGATCCTAACGCGGTCCCCGGCCGGGAGCCCAAGCCTCCGCGGCTCCGGCTCCGCGGAACCGGTCACCACGCGGTCCGTACGCGGCGACCTTACGGTCATCGGGTGACGGTCCCCGCTCGGTCCATGGCGGGAAGAAGGTGATCAGGCCGGGACCGATCTCCCAGGTGCCGCCGTCGAACGCGGCGCCGCGCAGGCCCTCCAGCGTGCCGGGGCCGGCGAGCGCCGCGCTTCGCGTGACGGAGGCGAAGCCGAAGGTCCTCGCCGGCCGCCAGCCGGTGCTGTGCCGCAGGCGGCGGCTCATCTGGGCCCAGCCGAGAGGGACGCCGGCCACCACCCAGGCGTCCGGGGGGCCCGCGGTGAAACGCCGGGCCGGGCGCAGCCAGGAGGCGGCCTCCTCCGGCCAGTCGACCACCGCGAGGATCTTCCCTTCCCAGGCGTCGGCGAACGCCGCCGCGGCGGCCGCCGAGACGGCGTCGCGGCTGTGGCCGATCGTGACGGTCCTGATCCTGGGGCGCTGGGCACGCAGCAGGCCGAGCAGCGCGGCCAGTTCGGCGGCCGTGTGCGGGGGTGTGATCGTCTCGGTGGCCCGCATCCCGTGAAGCAGCGGCGAGGCCGTTCGCATGGCGCCATGCCCTCCGGTTCCCGTGTGGACCGGGCGGCCGGTCTGTCGCGGCCAGCCCGGGCGGACGTCAGACCGCGTCATGGAAGACCAGCCCGAGGGTGTGCCGCAGGCCGCGCCGTACCGTGCTGACGCCGTGCCGTACCGGAGCGGCGGACCAGCCCCGCGCGGAGGCGACCGGCCGGTCGCGGGTGGTGAAGACCAGCCCGTGACCCTGAGGCAGCAGCGTCACCGTACCCCGCGACTGGGCCCGGGGGCACTGTTCCACCAGCAGGAACTCCCCGCCGTCGTAATCCGTGCCCGGCCGGTCCAGGCCGATCACGACCTGCAGCGGAAACACCAGGTCTCCGTACAGGTCGCGATGCAGGGCGTTCCAGTCACCGCCGCGATAACGCAGCAGGATGGGCGTCGGCCTGGTCTGCCCGGCGGCACGGCACATCGCGAGCCATTCGTCCAGGCTGTCCGGCCAGGGCGCGGGCCTGCCGAGCCTGGTCGCCCAGTCGCGGGCGATGGGCAGCAGCCGTGGGTAGAACGCCTGCCGCAGCTGCTCCACCAGGTGGGGGAGGGGCCGGTCGAAGTAGCGGTACTGGCCGCGGCCGAAGCGGAACCGTGCCATGTCGATCGTCGAACGGAACCGGGAGACCTCGTCGTAGAGTCCGGCGATCTCGCGGCACTCGTCCCCGGTGAGGATTGGACCGGTCAGCGCGCAGCCGTGGGCGTCCATCTCCTCGGCCAGGCCGGCCCAGTCGGTGCCCGCCACGCGTTCGTGCGGGGTGACCGCCATCGGTGTCGGCATGCTCGCTCCTCGGTGTCGCGTCGGTGGGAACCGGGGCACCCGGCTCGGGTCCGGGTCACATGGGCGGCGGCTGGAACGCGCCCTTTTCCCCCTCACCCTGTATAACGCCGGCCCGGCCTCGGGTTCCGGCGGGTTCCGGACGTCGTGTCCGTGCCACGTGCCGCGGCCGTGGCCCCGGCATGTGACGCGACCGGCCGGAAGGGGTCCGCCCGCCGTACCGGGGGCCGGGCGCGGGAGCCTCGCCGATCCGGGAGATCCGCGTTTTCGGCCCGTACCTGACAGCACATGGCAGGTATGGGCGGCACGATGAGGGTCATGACAACGACCGCGAAATTCCTCGCCGTGAACATCGACTGCGCCGACCCCCGGGGGCTCGCCGAGTTCTACTCGAAGGTCTTCGGCTACGAGGTGCAGTACGCCGAGGACACCTACGCCGGGATCGGCGACGGCACGATGAACATCTACTTCCAGCAGAACCCCGACCGCAGGCCGTCCACCTGGCCGGGGCCCGACAAGCAGTTCCACCTCGACGTCCTCGTCCCGGACGTGGCGCAGGCGGTCGAGGACTACCTGAAGCTCGGCGCCTCCAAGCCGGACTTCCAGCCCGGTGAGGGCCGGTGGGTCGTCCTCGCCGACCCCGAGGGGCACCTCTTCTGCGTCTGCCCGCAGAAGGACTGAGGCTCCCGCCCGCGGGGGAGGACACGGGTTCACATCGCCAAGAGGTATCTGCCGGTGCATGACCCGGCGCTTACTTCCCCGCCGGGCCCCTAAGCTGGAACAATGATCCGACTGCCATCGCATTACCCCGTCCCGCTCGTCTTCGGGGAGCGGCGATGACCTGGGTCGGAGTGACGATCGCCCTGGTCGGCGCGCTGGGTTACGCGCTCGGCGCCGCCCTCCAGCAGTTCGAGGCGGTCACCGAGGGAGCCTCGCTCAAGCTGATGCGGCGTCCCCGCTGGTGGATCGGCGGCATCATCGGGTTCACCGGCGCCAGCCTCCACGCCGTCGCGCTGAGCCTCGCCCCCCTCGTGGTCGTGCAGCCGATCAGCGTGGCGACACTGGTGTTCGCGGTGCCGCTGGCGGCGATGCTGCACGGAAGGCGGCCGCACCGGGCGGAGATCCTGGGGTCGGTCGCGGTGGCCGTCGGCCTGCTCGGGCTGATGCTGCTGGTCCCGGCCCACCCCAGCGTCCCGCACCTGACGAACACCGAGGCGCTGGGCTTCCTGGGCTGCGTCGGGCTGGTCGTGCTGATCTCCCACCTCGCCTCCCGCAGGGCGCGCGGCCCGGCCAAGGCGCTGCTGATGTCGGTCGGCGCGGGAGCGGTGACGGCCAGCGTGTCCACCTTCGTCCGGGTGGTGGGCGGCGACCTCCAGGGTGATCTGGGCAGGCTGCTGACCTGGTTCACGCTCGCCATCCCGGTGCTGCTGGTCTGCGCGGTGGTGCTGCTGCAGAGGTCCTACGCGGTCGGCTACTTCGGGATCGCCTACGCCGCGGTCCAGGTGGTCGACCCCATCACCTCGGTCCTCGCCGGCGCGCTGCTGCTCGACGAGGCCCTGCCGAGCGGGGCCGCCGACGCGATCCCCGCTCTGCTGGCCTCGGCGCTGCTGATCTGGGGGACCGTCACCCTCGGACGGCTCTCCCCGGACCACGGCCGCACCCCCGTCCCGGAGGTCCCGCCGATCACCTCGCCCCCCGCCGGCCCGCAGCCGCCGGAGACGCCGCAGCCGCCGGAGACGTCCGAGGCGTCACGGGTGGCCTGACCCGGGACCCGGGCGGTCGCCAGCCGAGCACCTCGTCCATCGCGGCGGTCATCCGCCCGCCGGCGAGACGCCAGGCGAGCCCCATCATCGTGTCGCGCAGCCGTACGGCCAGTGGGTTGCGGATCCGTGTCGTCCGGCAGATCGACGCCGACCTGGCGATGATCCGGCTGGTCCGCTCCAGCCGGGCGGCGGTGTACGGGGCCAGGTCCACACCCGTCGCGCCGGCCGTACCCGTGCCACGGGCCGCGCCCGCCGGGCCGTCGCCGTCCCCGGCGACGTGGGCGAGCACCACCGCGTCCTCGATCGCCTGGCAGGCGCCCTGGCCCATGTTGGGCGTCATGGCGTGGGCCGCGTCGCCCAGCAGCGCCACCCTGCCGAGGTGCATCGCGGGCAGCGGGGTGGCGAGGTGGTGGACGTCGTTGCGGAGGACGAGCTCCGGCGGGGCCGCCTCCAGCAGTGCCGGGATCGGGTCGTGCCATCCGCCGAACAGGCGGAGCAACTCGGCACGGCGGCTCTCGCCGTCCCCGGGGTCCCCGCCCGCCGGGACGGTGTCGGTGGCGTAGCAGTAGGCCGTGCCGCCGGCCAGCGGCATGACGCCGAAGACCCTGCCCTCGCCCCAGCTCTCGAACGTCCGGCCGGGCCGTCCCCCGCCGGGGACGAGCAGCCGCCAGCTCGTGACGCCCGCGTAGGAGGGGCCCGGGTGATCGGGGAACAGCGCGGTCCGGATCGGGGAGCGGATGCCGTCGGCCGCCACGACGAGGTCGGCCACCACCTCGGTCGTCCCGGCGGCGCCGTCATGGGCCGCGCCGCCCGCACCGGTGTCCGCGCCCGCTCCACCCGAACCCGCGCCCGCACCGGTGTCCGCGCCGCCCGCACCGGTGTCCGCGCCCGACGGGCCGCCGGTCCGGACGGTCACCCGGCCGGTGTACGGGTCCACCGCCGTGACCGTGGAGTCGAGCCGGATCACGCCGGGCTCCAGCCGGGCCGCGATCGCGTCGACCAGGTCCGTACGGCGTAGCAGCACGACGGAGTCGCCGTGCCGGGCGGAGGTGGCCTCCTCGGTGGTCCGCATCAGCCATCGGCCGTCCGCGCGGCGGACGCCGGCCTCGCCCTGGACCGCGGACAGCCGCCGGATGTCGTCCCCGATGCCGATCGTGTCGAGGGCCCGGAGCGCGTTGGCGGCGATGCCCAGCCCCGAACCGACCGGTTCCAGGGACGGCGCCCGCTCGAACACCGTGACCTCCCAGCCGCGCCGCCGCAGCGCCACCGCCGCCGTCAGTCCGCCGATTCCCGCCCCGACCACCACCGCGTGCGCCACGGCCCCTCCTTCGTCACTACAGATGTAGTGACGGTACTACGTCTGTAGTCTCACTACAAGTGTAGTTTCGGGGGCGGGGATTCGTGGCATGCCGGGTCCGCGGAAAGGGCGCCGCAAGGGGGGCGTCGCGGGGGCGCGACCTGGAGGTAGAGGACCGGTCCCCGCCGGGACGGTCGCCGGGTGACACCGTGATCGCCGGGGAGGGGGCAGGGCCGCCCGGCCCGTCTTCGCGGGCCGGTCGGGCCGTGTGCTGGCAGTTTTCTTCAGGAAGGGGAAGTTTCTGAAGAAATGTGTCACAAGATCTGGACGGCCCCCTCCACGCGGGTGACAATCCGCTTGTCAATTCAAGATCATGGAGACGCCGGGCGGCCATGAGCCGCGCGACGTCCCAGCTCGACGACGGCGAGGGCCGATGCGCTTAGGTCGTGGACTGGTCGTGGTGATGCTGGCGGGCGTGGCCGCCGTGACACCCCTCAATCGTTCGGACGCCGTCGCCGGCACGTGGGAACAGACCACGGACGCCGTCACGGGACGGCGGGACGCGGATCCCGCGGGGAAACCGGCCGGACCCCTCGCCGGCCGTACGGAACGACCGGCGGAGGAACCGGCCCAGGCACTCGCTCGCCGGACGGGGAAACCGGTCGAGGTCGCCGCGATGCGCACGGAGACGCGCCAGGTCTTCGCCAGGCCGGACGGCACCTTCACCCTGGAGCAGTACGCGCGTCCGGTGCGGGTCCGCCAGGACGGCCGATGGGTGGACGTGGATCCGACGCTCCGGGCCCGCCCCGACGGGACGATCGCCCCCGTCGCGACGGCGGTCGGCCTGACCTTCTCAGGCGGGGGGAACGCGCCGCTCGCCCGGATGGCCCGCGGTGACAGGACGCTGGAGCTGGGCTGGCCGGGCACGCTGCCGAAGCCCGTGCTGAAGGGCGACACCGCGACCTACCCCGAGGTGCTTCCCGGGGTGGACCTCCAGGTCAGGGCGGACGTCGACGGCTTCTCCCACCTCCTCGTGGTCAAGTCGCGCGCCGCGGCCCGGAACAGGGCCATCGCCGAGCTGAACTTCCCGATCTCGGCCGAGGGGCTGTCGCTGAGATCCACCGGAGGCGGCAACCTGGAGGCCGTCGACGGGAACGGCGGATCGGTCTTCACCGCCTCACCGCCGCTGATGTGGGACTCCTCGGGAACCCCGGCCACGCGCACGCCGGCGTCGGCGGGGGCGGAGACGGCCGCCGGGGTCGAGGCGGCGGCGGGGGAGGGCGTGCCCCCCGGCGCTCGCCACGAGGTGATGGGAGTGGAACTCGCCGGCGGGAAGCTGGTGCTCAGGCCGCACCGCGGCATGATCGAGGACCCGGGGACCAGGTTCCCCGTCTACCTCGACCCGTTCTTCTCCGCGGCCCGCGGCGCCTGGACGGCCGTCTGGAGCAACCACCCCTCGTCCAACTTCCTGAACGCCAGTGACGTCGCCAGGGTGGGACACGTCTCCGGGCAGACCAACAGGTCGTTCTTCCAGATGAACACCGGCACGACCATCCACGGCAAGCAGATCCTCAAGGCGACGCTGCGCACGTACGAGACCTGGTCCTACTCGTGCGGCGCGCGGAAGGTCGAGGCCTGGGCGACCGGCACGATCAGCAAGAGCACCACCTGGAGCAAGCAGCCCACCTGGTCCAGACTCCTCGACACCGTGAACGTCGCGAAGGGCTGGGGGGCGTCCTGCCTGCCCGGCGGCGTCGAGTTCGACGTCACCAGCCAGGCCGCCGACGCCGCGGCGAAGAACTGGCCCAACATCACCGTCGGGCTCAGGGCCACGAGCGAGACGGACGTCTACGCCTGGAAGAAGTTCAAGAACAACCCCAGCCTGGTGATCGAGTTCAACTCGCCGCCCGCCGCGCCCGTGGCCGCCGACACCTGGTCGGACCCGGGAGGAGCCTGCGCCGCCGGCGACCAACGGCCGATCATCGGCACCACCACGCCGAAGCTGTGGGCCAAGCTGCGGGACGCCGACGACGCGGTCAGGGGACGGTTCGAGTGGTGGACCGCCGCCGGCACGAAGGTGGGGGAGCGGCTCACCGAGTCGCAGGGAACGGGCAGCGCCTTCTACGCGACCGTCCCGCAGGGCGCCTTCGGCGACGGCGACGTGATCCGCTGGCGGGTCCGCGCGGAGGACGGCAGGATCAACAGCGCGTGGAGTCCCTGGTGCGAGATGACCGCCGACGCCTCCGCGCCCGGAGGGGAACCGGTGGTGACCTCGACGGACTACCCGGAGGACGGCTGGAGCGGCGGCGTCGGCCGGACCGGATCCTTCACGTTCACCGCGGCCGGCGTCGCGGACGTCGTCGGCTACGTCTACGGGCTGGACACCGCCCCCAAGGCCGAGGTCGCGGCCGACCAGGCGGGCGGGCCCGCGACGATCCGGCTCACACCCCGCCACGACGGCCCCAACGTGCTGGCGGTGCGCAGTAAGGACCGCGCGGGACACCAGAGCCCGATCCGCACCTACGTGTTCAACGTCAACCCGGGAACCGGCCCCGACGGGCACTGGACCCTGGACGACGGGCAGGGCGGGGTGGCCGCCGACCGCACGGGCGCCCACCCGGCCACCCTGTACGGCGCGGCCGCCTGGACATCCGGCAGGACGGGCGCGGGGCTGCGACTCGACGGCGCCGGCGGCCACGCGCGGACCACCGGCCCCGTCGTGTCCACCCTGGGCAACTTCACGGTCGCCGCCTGGGTGCGGCTGACCGGCACCGGCGCCGCCGCGACCGCGGTCGGCCAGGACGGCGGGCGCAACGGCGGCTTCTCCCTGGGGTACTCCAAGGCCGACGGCCGCTGGGCGCTGAGCCGTACCGTCGCGGACACCGACGGGGCGGCGGTGGTACGCGCGCTGTCGGCGTCCGCGCCGAAGCCCGGTGAGTGGACCCACCTCGCCGGCGTCTACGACACGGCCGCGGGGGAACTGTCCCTCTACGTCAACGGCCGCCTGGAGTCGACGGTCCCGTTCACCCGGCCGTGGGACGCGACCGGGCCGCTGACGATCGGCAGGACGAAGGCCGGCGGGGCGGAGACGGAGTTCTGGCCGGGCGACGTCGACGACGTCCGCGTCCACGGGCGCGCCATGTTCGGTGACGAGGTCGCCGACCTGGTGAACAGCGCCGCGACGCTGGTCGGGCACTGGAAGCTGGACGAGGGATCCGGCACCGTCGCCGCCGACTCCTCCGGCCGGGCGTCGGCGGCGACGCTGGGCGGTGGCGCGTCGTGGACCGAGGGCTGGCTGGACGGCGCGCTCGCCCTCGACGGTACGGGCGGCCACGCGCAGGCCGCCGGTCCCGCCGTCAACACCGCGGCGGGATTCACCGTCACCGCCTGGACCCAGCTCGACTACCTGCCCACCCGCGACGCGGCGATCGTCTCCCAGGCCGGGAACAGGGCCAGCGGATTCCAGCTCGGCTACGACAAGGAGAAGGGGCGCTGGGTCCTCGGCATGGCCGCCGCCGACACCGACACCGCCGCGGTGGCGCGGACACGCTCCGACGCGGTCCCCGCGCCGTTCGAGTGGACCCACGTGGCCGGGGTCTACGACCCCCTCCAGGGCGAGCTGCGCATCTACGTGAACGGCCGGCTGTCGGCCGGCACCGTCACCGCCCACGTCAGCGCGTGGAACGCCACCGGCCCGCTGCAACTGGGCCGTGCCAAGACGGCGGGCGTCTTCACCGGTCACTGGCCGGGGATCGTGGACGACGTCCGTACCTACGACGGCGTGCTGAGCGCCGAACAGATCGCCCAGTTGGCCGCCCAGTAGTCCCGGGGCGGATCTCCCGATCGGCCGCCCGGCACTCCGCCGGGCGGCCCCGTCCCACCGAGCCCCGTCCCACCGGTCCCTGACTCACCGGTCCCTGACTCACCGAGCCCCGACCCGCCGGTCCCTGACCCACCGAGCACCGACCCACCGGACCCCGCCCCATCGGTCTCCCCGCCTCACCGATCCCCGGCCCCCGATCCCGGCCTTTCCCCGACCCCGGTCTTCCTCCGGTCCCGCGCCGACCTTCCCTGCCCGATTTCGGCCTTCTATGTCTCCTTTTATCCCTTCTTATCCCGTTTCTTCTCCTCTCGGTCGCCCACCGCCCCACCCCTTCCCGTCCCTTTCCGAACCGGTCGTTCACCCCTCCGCCCCGGCTCGTCCAGCCGGTCACTCCCCCCGTTCGACTCGTCCACAGATTGGGTGAAGTCAGTGAACCTGGCACATGATCCAGATCCTCCGGAGTCCTACTGGAACCGTCTGACGCTTCCCGTACGGAAGTCGCCGTGGCCCCGGCGGCTGGCGGCCACGCTGGCGGTCGTCGTGATGGCGCCGCTGGTGCCCGCGGTGCCCGCGAGCGCCGCGCCCCGTTCCGCCCCGGCCGTCCAGCGGGAGACCCCGGTCCTCGGAAAGCGGGTCCCCGTACTGCCCAGGACGGCCGACCCGGCGGAGAAACAGGCGTGGAAGACGCCGCCGAGCGTCGTCTGGCCGAAACCGCAGGCGGTCGAGCTGGACGCGACCGGCGGCGCGGGGGCGCGCACGCTGGCGGCCGACTTCCCGGTACGGCTCGCCCCGCCGAAGAAGCCCGCCGAGTCCGCCGAGTCCACCAAGGCCGCAGACGACGGGAACGACAAGGGCGGCAAGGAAGCCAAGGACGCCAAGGACGGCAAGGAGGCCGCGGCGGCGGCCACCCCCGACAGGGTCCGCGTCGAACTGCTCGACACCGCGCCGTCCGGACTGCTCGGTCTCGCCCTGCGGGTGACGGCGGGGCAGGGGCTGGCGGTCGCGAGGGGACGCACCCGGCTGGAGATCGACTACTCCGGCTTCCGGTACGCCTTCGGCGGCGACTACGGCGCCAGGTTGCGGCTGGTACGGCTGGACGAGTGCGCCCTGACAGCCCCGGCCGCGCCGGCCGCCGCGGCCGCCTGCCCGCGACCCGAACCCGTGCCGTCCGACAACGACGCGAAGAGCGGCACGCTGGCCGCCGACGTCGACCTGCCGGCGCTGTACGCGCTGCAGGCGGCGCCCTCCGGGCCGTCGGGCGACCACGCGGCCACCTCGCTCGCCCCCTCGTCGAACTGGAGCGTCGGCACGCAGTCGGGTGACTTCACCTGGGACTACGGCCTGCGGGCGCCACCCGCGCTGGGCGGTGATGAGCCCGACATGTCGCTCGTCTACAGCTCCCAGAGCGTGGACGGCCGTACCGTCTCGACGAACAACCAGCCGTCCTGGGCGGGCGAGGGGTTCGAGCTGAACCCCGGCGGCTACATCGAACGCCGCTACAAGTCGTGCATGATCGACGGCAAGAAGACCGGCGACCTGTGCTGGGACCAGGAGAACGCGACACTGGCCCTCGGCAACTCGGCCGTCGAACTGGTCAAGGACGCCACGACCAAGCAGTGGCGGCCCAGGCGCGACGACGGGACGCGCGTCGAGTACCTCACGGGCGCCGCCAACGGCGACGACAACGGTGAGTACTGGCGCGTCACCACCGACGACGGCACCCAGTACACCTTCGGCCTGAACCGCCTGCCCGGCTGGGCCACGGGCAAGCCGGAGACCGGGTCGACGTGGACGGTGCCGGTGTTCGGCAACAACAGCGGCGAGCCCTGCCACAAGAGCGACGCGGCGTCCTCCTGGTGCCAGCAGGCCTACCGGTGGAACCTCGACCTCGCCGTCGACACGCACGGCAACGCCACCACCTACTGGTACGGGGCCGAGAAGAACCACTACGGGCGGAACATGAAGCCCGAGCTGGGCACGGAGTACGTGCGCGGCGGATACCTCAAGCGGATCGACTACGGCTACCTGCGGGGCGAGCTGTTCACCCGGTCGCCCGCGGCCCGCGTCGTCTTCGACGTCGCCGAACGCTGCGTGCCCGGCGGGACGGTCACCTGCGCCGCCGACCAGCTCAAGAAGGAGACGGCGAGCCACTGGCCCGACGTCCCCTTCGACCAGATCTGCGGCTCGGGGGAGAAGTGCACCAACCGGCTGTCGCCGACGTTCTTCACCCGCCTGCGCCTGGCGAAGGTCACCACCCAGGTGCTCAACCCCGACACGGCCAAGTGCTCGGGCAAGCCGTACTGCGACGTCGACTCCTGGACGCTGACGCACTCCTTCCCCGCGACGGGTGACGGCCTCAGCCCCTCGCTGTGGCTGGCGTCCATCCAGCAGAGCGGCCACGTGGGCGGCACCGTCACCCTGCCGAAGGTCACGTTCGTCGGCGTCCAGCTGCCGAACAGGGTGGATTCCGACGAGGGCCGCGCGCCGCTCGTCAAGTGGCGGGTCCGGTCGGTGAACAACGAGAGCGGCGGGGAACTCCGGGTCGAGTACGGCCCCGCCGACTGCAAGCCGGGAGACGCGCCGGCCGCCGACCGCAACGGCCGGCTCTGCTTCCCCCAGCGGTGGGCGCCGCCGGACGAGGGCGAGGTCACCGACTGGTTCCACAAGTACGTCGTGACGCGGACGCTGGAGATCGACCGGGTCGCGCAGTCACCGCCGGTCGTCACCGACTACGAGTACCTCGACGGCGCCGCCTGGCACTACGCCGACAACATCCTGGTGAAGCCCGAGCACCGCACCTGGTCGGAGTGGCGCGGGTTCGGCAGGGTCAGGGTCCGCGGCGGCGACGGGCAGGACACCAAGCGGACGCTCACCGAGTTCAGGTACTTCCGCGGCATGGACGGCGACCGCCAGGCCGACGGTTCCAAGCGCCGGGCGCAGGTCGTGGACTCCGAGGGCGGCAAGCTGGACGACCTCGACCAGTTCGCCGGGTTCGAGCGCGAGGAGATCCTCTACGAGGGCGACGGCGGGGAGATCGCGACCGCCACGGCGGAGGAGCCGTGGTCGCTCAAGACGGCCGAGTCCACCCAGGGCGGCGTCACCAAGCTCGCCCACATCGTCGAACCGAAATCCATGGTGACCCGCACCGCGCTGGAGGGCGGGAAGTGGCGGCGCACCGCCGAGGAACGCGCCTACGACACCCAGGGCATGCTCACCCAGGTCGACGAGAAGGGCGACCTGGACACCGGTGACGACGACCAGTGCACCCGCTACACCTACGCCCGCAACACCACGGCGTGGCTGCTGGACTACACCAGCAGGATCCACAAGGTCGCCGCGGGATGCGGCGCCGGCGTGTCGAAACTGGCCGCCGCCGACGTGATCTCCGACGAGCGGATGCAGTTCGACGGCGGGCCGTACGGCCAGGCGCCCGTCAAGGGCGACGTCACCGCCGTCCAGTCCGTGGCCGGGGACGGCTCGGCCGTCACCGAGTCGGTCAAGACCTACGACGCCTACGGGCGGATGACCAGCGAGACCGACGCGGCCGGCACCAAGGTCGTCACCACCTACACGCCGACCTCCGGCGCGCCGGCGACTGAGGTCACGGAGACCAACCCGCTCGGTCACGTGGAACGCACCCTCATCGAGCCGGCCTGGGGCGAGGTCGTCACCGAGATCGACGCCAACAACCGGCGCGTCGACCTGGAGCACGACGCGCTCGGCCGCCTCGTCAAGGTGTGGCAGGGCGACCGCAGCAAGGAGGCCGGCCAGTCGCCCAGCACCGAGTACTCGTACCTGACGCGTAACGACGGCCCCAACGTCGTCACCACGAAGACCCTGCGGGCGGACGGCGGCTACACCGTCAGCCACGAGCTGCTCGACGGCCTGCTGCGCCCCCGGCAGACCCAGGAGCCGGCGCCCCGGGACGACCAGGCGCAGGATCCCGCGCTGCGCGACGGGCGCACGATCACCGACACCTTCCACAACTCGCTCGGCGAGGTGGCCAAGTCCAACAGCGGCTACTTCAGCCCCGGCGAGCCGTCCACCGAGCTGCTGGGGGTGGCCGACACGGCCGTCCCCAGCCAGATCGTCACCTCCTACGACGGGACCGGGGAGGTGTCCGTCCAGGCCTTCCGGGTCAAGGGCGTGGAGAAGTGGCGGGCCGCCGCCACCTACCGCGGCGACCGGATGCACATCACCGCTCCCGCCGGGGGCACCGCCGTCACCCGCATCGGCGACGCCGAGGGCCGGCTCGTCGAACTGCGGCAGTACAAGGGGGCCACGCCCACCGGCGACTACGAGGCGACCAGGTACACCTACGACACGTCGGACCGGCTGTCCACCGTGACCGACCACGCGGGCAACGTGTGGCGGCACACCTACGACCTGCGGGGCAGGGAGATCAGGACCGAGGACCCCGACAAGGGCGTCACGACGTTCACCTACAACGACGTCGACGAGGTCGTCACCTCCACCGACGCCCGGGGCCGGACCCTGGCGTACGTCCACGACGCGCTGGGACGCAAGCGCGAGCTCCACGAGGGCTCCACGACCGGCCCGCTGCTCGCGGAGTGGAAGTACGACGCGCTGGCCAAGGGGCACATGAACGCCAGCATCCGCTACGTCGGCGGCCAGGCGTACAAGGCGGAGATCAACGCGATCGACGCCGAGTACCGCACCCTGCGGCAGACCGTCACCGTCCCCGCCAGAGAAGGCAAGCTGGCCGGGTCGTACGTGCTCAACAGCCGCTACACCCTCGACGACCAGGTGCAGTCCGTCAGCTTCCCCGCCGCGGGCGGGCTGGCGGAGGAGTCGGTCGTCTACACCTACGACGGGCTCAGTCAGCCGGTCACCGTCAGCGGCCTGTCGTCGTACGTCACGGCCACCCGCTACTCCAAGCTGGGTGAGACCCTGCAGTACGAGCTGAACAGCGGCGGGAAGAAGAGCTGGCTCACCTACACCCACGACGAGAGCACCCGGCGGCTGACCCGGACCCGGCTGGACCGCGAGTCGGCCCCGGCGCCCGACCTGGACCTCAACTACACCTACGACCCGGCCGGGAACATCACCAAAATCGCGGACATGGACGGCGGCCGGTCCAGGGACACCCAGTGCTTCACCTACGACCACCTGCGCCGCCTGACCGCGGCGTGGACGGCCACCGACGACTGCGCGGGCGGCGGCCCGCGGTCGGACACGATCGGAGGCGTGGCGCCGTACGCGACCAGCTACGCCTACGACTCCACCGGCAACAGGACGAAGGAGACGCGGCACGCGTTCGGCGGGCGCGCGGAGTCCGTCCGCTCCTACACCTACCCCGCCGCGGGTGAGGCGCGGCCGCACGCCCTCCTGACGGCCGGCACGGACGTCTTCGCCTACGACGAGGCCGGGAACACGACCCGGCGCAAGGTCGGGGCGGCCGACCAGACCCTGGTCTGGGACGCCGAGGGCAACCTCGAATCGGTGACCGAGGCGGGGAAGACCACGTCGTTCGTGTACGACGCCGACGGCGAGCGGCTGCTCCGCAAGACGCCGACGGACTCGACGCTCTACATCGACGACATGGAGCTGCGGCTCGACCTCGCCAAGGACGTCGTCGAGTGCACCCGCTACTACACCATCGGCGACGAGACGATCGCCGTGCGGACCCCGGACAACAGGGTGTACTTCCTGGCGTCCGACCACCAGGGCACCGCGCAGGCGGCGGTCAACGGCGGCACCGGAGACGTGGCCGTCCGCAGGACGACGCCGTTCGGTGAGGACCGTGGCACGGCACCGCCGTGGTGGCCCGGCCAGCGGGGATTCGTGGGAGGCGTGCGGGACGCGTCGACCGGGCTCGTCCAGCTCGGCGCCCGCGAGTACGACCCCGTGAACGGCCGGTTCCTGTCCGTCGACCCGGTCATCGACGAGGAGGACCCCCAGCAGCTCAACGCCTACGCCTACGCCAACAACAGCCCCGTCACGATGAGCGACCCCGACGGGCAGCTGGTCTGGATCGTCGTCGGCATCGCGGCCAGGATCGCGGCGCGCGCCCTGGCCAGGAAGCTCGCTCAGGCGGCCGCCAGGCGGGCGGCCCAGGCGGCGGCCCGGCGGGCGGCCATCGCGCTGGCCAAGCGGCGGGCCGCCGCGCTCGCCAAGAAGAAGGCCGCGGAACTGGCGAAGAAGAAGGCCGCGGAGCTGGCGAAGAAGAAGGCCGCGCAGGCGGCGAAGAAACGAGCGGCCGAGAAGGCCAGGAAGGCGGCCGCCGCGGCGGCCAAGCGAAGAGCGGCGGCGGCCGCCCGCCGGGCGGCGGCCAAGCGGGCCAAGGCGGCGGCGGCCAAGGCGCGCAGCAGGCGCGTGAGCAGGGCCCCGGCCAAGCCTGCCCGGCAGCGGCCCGCCCACCGTCCGACCAGCCGCAAGGCGGTCCAACGGCAGTCCCCGCCCAAGGCGCAACGCTCGCCGGTCAGGGACGGGAGCTACTACCGCATCGACGGGAGCAGGCAGCCGTCGAAATCCGTCAGCGTCTACCGCAACGGGAAGATGTACCCCGAAGGGCAGCCGCCCGCGGGCATGGTGCGGCCCTCGGGGTCGGGTCAGGCCATGCGGCAGGACTACAAGCCGGCGGAGTTGGACCCGCCCTCGACGCGGACGGGCATCATCGCCGAGACGGCGGCCCGGTCGACCAAGTTCATCAACGAGGGCGACCTGGACAGCCTCTTCATGCACATCATCCGTCTGGCGGGGGGAGGGTGATCCCGGCCGGTCACCCACCGGTCCGATGACCGGTGGGTGACCGGCGCGGACGGCGGCGGGCCCCGGCGCACCACGGTGTGCCGGGGCCCGTCATTCCTCCGGCTCCGGCGGCGCGGGCGGGATGCACCCGGCGCCGGAGCCGGCGCGGTCGTGGCTCGGACGTGGCGCGGTCGCCGGGGCTCCCGGTGGGTGAACGCGGCTTCACTACACATGTAGTCTCGTCGCATGAAGTCGGAACGGGCCCGGGTCGTCGCGGAGGCCGCCATCACCCTGCTGGCCGAGCGGGGCATGCGCGGCCTGACCCACCGGGCGGTGGACGAGGAGGCGGGGCTGCCGCCCGGCTCGACCTCCAACCTCGCGCGCACCCGCTCGGCGTTGCTGGAACTGGCCCTGGAGCGGCTGGCCGAGATCGAGGGCGCGGTCTTCGAGCCGCTCCTCGGCGCCACCGAACCCGCCGCGACCGGGACGGAACCCGCCGCTCCGGGCTCGGAGGCGGAATCCGCCGCTCCGGGCTCGGAGGCCGTGGAACACGCGCCGCCCGGGGGGAGCGCCGGGCCGGTCACGCCCGAGACGCTCGCCGAGATGACCGCGCGGGCCCTGTGGGCGCAGCTCACCGTCGACCGCCGCCGCACGGTCGCCCGCTACGAGCTGGCGCTGGAGGCCACCCGCCGCCCAGAACTGCGCAAGATCTACGACGAGACGGGACAGCGCTTCCGCACGCTGGCCGTCGCGGTCCTCACCGCCGCCGGATCCCCCGACCCGGTACGGCACGGCCGCCAGATGGTCGCCTACGGCGAAGGAGTGATGTTCGACGCCATCGCCGGGGCCGGGGCCGAACCCACCCTCGACGACCTGCGCCTGGGCGTCAGGGAGGTGCTGGCGGGCATGCTGGGCCCACCTCCGGCCGCCTCCGAACCCGGCCGCCCCTGACCCGGGCCTTCCCGGTCCCGGGCCGCGCGGGGCCCGTAGGAGGCGGAGCCGGGTCTCAGCGTGCCAGCAGGCGGGCGCGGTGGGCGGGCCACTCGTCGTCGAGGATGCCGAAGTAGGCGGTGTCGCGCCAGGTGCCGTCCGGACGGCGGCGGTGGCGGCGCAGCACGCCCTCAGGGACGCCGCCGATGCGCCGGATCGCCGCCTGGGAGCGGGTGTTGAGGATGTCGGTCTTGAGCAGGACGCGGTTCACGCCCAGGTGGTCGAAGGCGTGGTCGATCAGCAGGATCTTGCAGGAGGTGTTCACCGCCGAGCGCCACACGGCCCTGCCGTACCAGGTCCAGCCGATCTCGATGCTGGAGTCGAAGCCGGGGACGTCGATGTAGCAGGTCCAGCCGACCGCGCGGCCGCTCTCCCGGTGGACCACCGCGAACGGCACGTGCCCCGGGTCGCCGATCAGCGCGTCGGCGAGGCGGGCCAGCTCGGCCTCGGCGCGCGGCGCGGCGGACGGGAGCCAGCGCCACACCTCCTCGTCGCCGCCGCCCGCCGCGAACAGGTCGGGGACGTGGCCGGCGGTCAGCGGCTCCAGCCGTACGGCGGCGCCTTCGAGGACGAGCGGGTCGGGCATCTTCGCGGTCATGGCGGCGACCCTACGGCCGGCGGCGCGCGGCCCGGAAGGTCCACTCGGCCCGGTTGCCGGACGACCACTTCGGAGGCGGGGCGGCGTCCCCGGTGAGCGGCCGGCCCCTTCGGCCGAGGGGCGCTCGCCGGTCGGCCGCCCAGACGGCCAGCGCGCAGGCCGCGAATCCGGACCCGAGGAGGCTGGAACCCGCCCAGCCGTGGGCGGCGAAGACGGCGGTGGTCGTCGCCGCGCCGAGGGCGGAGCCGAGCGAGTAGAAGACCATGTAGCCGCCGATGACGCCGCTGGTGCGATCCGGATGCGCGGCGGTGAGCAGGTGCTGGCTGCTCACGTGCACGGCCTGGACCGCGAAGTCGAGGACCACGATTCCGGCGACGAGGATCCACAGTGACCATGGCAGCTGCGCGATCGCCGCCCACGAGACGATGAGCAGGGTGAGCGCGAGACCGGTGACCGGGGCCGCCCGTCCCGCGTCCGCCCACCGTCCCGCGCGGGCCGCGCCGAGCGCGCCGGCGAGCCCGGCGATGCCGAACAGCCCGATCCGGCTCTCGCTCAGTCGCCACGGCGTGTCCGCCAGCGGCAGGGACAGTCCGCTCCACAGGGTTCCGAACGATGCGAACAGGAAGAACGCGATGATCCCGCGCGTCAGGAAGACGCGCCGGCCGAACAGCCCGCCGAGCGAGACGACGGCCCGCCCGACCCCCGCGGGCCGGTCGGGGCGATCCTCTGACGGCAGCACGGCGAGGACGAGGGCCGCGAGCCCGAGCGACAGCACCGCGAGCACGGCGTAGACGCTCCGCCAGCCCCACACCTCGGCGAGCGTGCCGGCGACGATCCGCGCGCCCAGGATGCCGGCCACGACGCCCGAGGTCACGACACCGATGTTCCGCCCGCGTTCGGCGGGCGGCGAGACCGACGCGGCGTAGGCCACCGTGGTCTGCACCACGACCGCGAACATCCCGGCCACCGCGAGCCCCGAGAACGCCACCCACGCGGCCGGCGCCGAGGCCGTCAGGATCATCCCCAGCGCGGTGATCGCCAGATGCGCGGGGATGAGCCGGCGCCTGTCGACCACGTCGCCGAGCGGCACCAGCAGCACCAGCCCGGCCAGATAGCCGAACTGGCCGGTCGCGACCATCCAGCCGGTGAGTTCCGCCGGCACACCGAGATCACGTCCCATCGGACCCAGAACCGGCTGCGCGGCGTAGACGCTCGCCACAGAGACACCGCACACCACCGCGAGCAACGACCGCCGCCACGGGTTCATCGCACCCCGATCCAATAAGTAGCAAATTGCAACCAATTTGACCGTACGGCATGATGGTTTCAATTCGCAACTCATCGGGAGGTGCCATGTCGCTCGCCACCACGGGCGTCCCGAACCTCGACTGGACCGACCCCGAGTGCCCGGTCGCCCGCGCGCTCGACCTCGTCGGCGACAGGTGGAGCCTTCTCGTCATCCGTGACGCGATGGACGGGGCGCGGTCGTTCACCGAGTTCCAGCGGCGCACCGGCATCGCCCGCAACATCCTCACCGACCGGCTCCGCAGGCTGATCGCCCACGGGCTCCTCGCCCAGCGCGCCGCCCCGTCGGGCCGCCGCCGGGAGTACGTGCTCACCGACGCCGGCCGCGACCTCTTCGCGGTCGTCCTCACCCTGCGGCAGTGGGGAGAACGCCACGCCTTCGCCCCCGGCGAGGCCCACTCGGTCCTGGTCGACCGGCACGGCGCCCCCGTGCCGGAGATCGCGCCGACCGGTGCCGACGGCGCCCCCCTCGACACCGACACCACCCACGTGCGGAAGGCCCGGTAGGAAGCGGACCCCCGGCGCCTTCGGGCCTCGCGGACGATTCGCCGCCCCCGCGGCCGGGGGGCACTCCGGCGGCCGGATGGCCGGGGGAGCGCTTCGGCGGTCGAACAACCGAGGGGGCGCTTCGGCGGCCGGGCGGCCGACACCCCGCCGTTCCTTGTCGACAGCCATACCGTCCGGTCGGTACGCTCCGTGGAGACCGTGAGGAGAGTCATGGATTTCGCGTTCGACGCCAGGACCGAGGAGCTGCGGGAGAGGCTGCTCGCCTTCATGGACGAGTGCGTCCACCCGGCCGAGGAGGCATTCGAGGCCCAGGCCGCGCAGAGCGGGTGGTCCAGCCCGCCGCTGATGGAGGACCTCAAGCAGGAGGCGCGCAAGCGCGGGCTGTGGAACCTGTTCCTGCCCGGCGAGCACGGCGCCGGCCTGACCAACCTCCAGTACGCCCCGCTGGCGGAGATCATGGGCCGCTCGCCGAGGATCGCCCCCACCGCCACCAACTGCGCCGCCCCCGACACCGGCAACATGGAAGTGCTGTCGATGTTCGGCAACGAGTGGCAGCGCGAGGAGTGGCTGGAGCCGCTGCTGCGCGGGGAGATCCGGTCGGCGTTCGCCATGACCGAGCCGGACACCGCCTCCTCCGACGCCACGAACATCTCGCTGTCCATCGTCCGCGACGGCTCCGAGTACGTCATCAACGGCCGCAAGTGGTTCGCCTCCGGCGCGATGAACCCGAACTGCCGGATCCTCATCGTGATGGGCAAGACCGACCCGGAGGCCGCCACCCACCGGCAGCAGTCGATGGTCCTGGTGCCGCGCGACACCCCCGGCCTGGAGATCAGGCGCGGCATGCACGTGTTCGGCTACTCCGACGCCGACCACGGCGGGCACGCGGAGATCGACTTCACCGACGTCAGGGTGCCGGTGGAGAACCTGGTCGGCGAGGAGGGCGGCGGCTTCGCCATCGCCCAGGCCCGCCTCGGGCCGGGCCGCATCCACCACTGCATGCGGCTGATCGGGATGGCCGAGCGCGCGGTCGAGCTGATGTGCCGGCGGACCCTGTCGCGTACGGCGTTCGGCAAGCCGATCGCCCAGCAGGGGGTCGTCCAGGACTGGATCGCCGAGTCGCGGGTCAGGATCGAGCAGCTCCGCCTGCTGGTGCTCAAGACCGCCTGGCTGATGGACACCGTCGGGAACCGCGGCGCGCACACCGAGATCCAGGCCATCAAGATCGCCACCCCGCGCGAGGTCGAGTGGATCCTGGACAAGGCCATCCAGGCCCACGGCGCCGGCGGCGTCAGCCAGGACTTCCCGCTGGCCGGGCTGTGGGCGGGCGCCCGGTCGCTGCGCCTGGCCGACGGCCCGGACGAGGTCCACAAGCGCTCGCTGGCCTACCGCGAGCTGAAGAAGCACATGAGCTGACCCGGGGCCGGCCGCGCCCCCCTGCGCCGGGTCACCGGGCTCCGGGCGCGGGCCGAACCTATCCGGAACATCCGGAACACCGGGCGGCAGAGGTGATCGCGTGACTGCGAAGGGAGCGTCGTGACGTTGGACGAGGAGGCGGTCAGGGAGCGCGCCGTCGCGTTCCTGGCCGGGCACGACCCCGGGGACCGTACGGGATTCCTGCGGGCCCGGTTCGACGCCGGGCTGGCGTGGGTCCACTTCCCCGAGGGGCTCGGCGGGCTCGGCGCCCCCCGGGAACTGCAGAACGTCGTCGAGCGGGAGCTCGCCGGCACCCCGCAGCCCGACCCGGGCACGCAGGCCATCGGGCTGGGCATGGCGGCGCCGACGATCCTGGCGTTCGGCACCCGCGAGCAGCAGGAGCGGTTCCTGCGCCCGCTGTGGACGGGCGAGGAGATCTGGTGCCAGCTGTTCAGCGAGCCCGGCGCCGGCTCCGACCTGGCGACGCTCGCCACGCGGGCGGTCCGCGACGGCGACGAGTGGGTCGTGGACGGGCAGAAGGTGTGGACCTCCGGGGCCCACCACGCCCGGTGGGCGATCCTCGTCGCCCGGACCGACCCCGGCGTTCCCAAGCACCGCGGACTCACCTACTTCGTCTGCGACATGCACGCCCCCGGCGTCGAGGTCAGGCCGCTGCGGCAGATCACCGGCGAGGCGGAGTTCAACGAGGTCTTCCTGACCGGCGTGCGGCTCCCCGACTCCCTGCGGCTCGGCGCCGTCGGCGACGGCTGGCGGGTCGCGACCACCACGCTCATGAACGAGCGGGTGGCGATCGGCGGCGGGCCGGTCCGGCGGGGCGGCGGCATGATCGGCCTGGTCGCCGACACCTGGCGGTCCCGCCCGGAGCTGCGCACCCACGACCTGCACCGGCGGCTGCTCGCGCTGTGGGTGGAGTCGGAGGTCACCCGGCTGGCCGGGGCGCGGCTGCGCGAGCAGCTCGCGGCCGGACAGCCCGGCCCGGAGGGCTCGGCCATGAAGCTCTCGTTCGCCTCCCTCAACCAGGCGCTCAGCGCGCTGGACGTGGAGCTGCGCGGTGAGGAGGGCCTGGAGTACGACGACTGGACCTTCCGCCGCTCCGAGAGCGTCGACTTCTTCGGCCGCGGCCCCGGATACCGCTACCTGCGGGCCAAGGGCAACTCGATCGAGGGCGGCACCTCGGAGATCCTGCGCAACATCGTCGCCGAGCGGGTGCTGGGCCTGCCCTCGGAGCCCCGCGTGGACAAGGACGTGCCCTGGAAGGACCTGCCCCGGTGACGGGCCCCGGAGCGGGCCGGCCGGCGGCTCCCACGGCGAACGAGGAGAAGTGCCGATGACGCTGCTGTACACCGAGGTCGAGGAGGAGCTGCGCGCCTCCGTCCGCGACCTGCTCGCCGACCGCTGCCGGCCCGACGCCGTGCTGAGGCGGGCCGAGTCGGCCTCGCCGTACGACGCCGACCTGTGGAAGACCCTGTCGCGGGAGATCGGCGTGGCGGGCCTGCTGGTACCCGAGGAGTACGGCGGGGCCGGCGCGTCGGCCCGCGAGGCCGCGGTGGTGCTGGAGGAGCTGGGCCGGGCCGTGGCGCCGGTGCCGTTCCTGACCAGCGCGGTGCTCGCGACCGAGGCCCTGCTCCAGGCGGGAGTCCACGAGGGGCTTCCGGCGGGCGGGCGCGACCTGCTCGCCGAGCTGGCCGCGGGCGAGACCACGGCGGCGCTGGCCGTGTCGCTGGCGGCCTCGCCGTACCGGCCGCTGCCGCCGCCGGTCACGCTGAACGACGACGGCACGCTCGGCGGCGAGATCCGGGCGGTGGCCGGAGCCGACGCGGCCGACGTGCTGCTCGTCCCGGTCGGCACGGCGCTCTACCGGGTGCGGGCGGGGGACGCCCGGATCGACGTGCTGCCCTCGCTGGACCTGACCCGGCCGATCGCCGTCGTCACGCTCTCCGGCGCGCCCGGCGAGCGGGTCGGGGCCTTCGACGCGCGGCGGGTGCTGGCGTTCGGGGCCGGGCTGCTCACCTCCGAGCAGCTCGGGGTCGCCGAGTGGTGCCTCGCGACGACGCTCGCCCACATCAGGGAGCGCCACCAGTTCGCCCGGCCGATCGGCTCCTTCCAGGCGATCAAGCACCGGATGGCGGATCTGTGGCTGGACGTGGCGCGGGCCCGCGCGGCGGCCAGGAACGCCGCGAACCTGCTGGCCGCCCGCCCGGAGCCGGGCACCGAGGCCGCCCTGGAGGCCGAGGCCGCGACGGCGGTGGCCAAGTCGTGGTGCTCGGAGGTGGCGGTCCGCGTCGCCGAGGAGGGCGTCCAGCTCCACGGCGGCACCGGGATGACCTGGGAGCACCCGCTGCACCTCTACCTCAAGCGGGCCAAGGCGTCGGAGACGGCGCTCGGCACCCCCGGCGCCCACCGCGACGCCCTGTCCGCCCTCGCCGACCTCCCCGCCCCGATCTGACCCGGCCGATTCGCCGACGGCCCCGACCCGACCGGCCGAGGTCGCCGGCGACCCCCGCCGGAACCCGGGGCCGGGCCGGTGCGGTGGACGCTTCCGGAGCGGCGCGTCCGGGCCGATGTACGTTCCAGGGCTGACGACACACCGCCGAGTCCGGCCTATGGTGCGACCGTGAGGACCTTGAGGACCGTAAGGTCGGTGTTCGCCCTGAACGCCGGACCCGCCGCGGACACCGAACTCACCGCGGACGCCGGGCTCGCCGCTGACGGGGCGGGTGCCGCGAACGGCCGTCCGCCCCGCCCGGCCGCCCTGACGACCGTGGCCCGTCGCCTGTTCCGGTGGATCCGCGCCCGCCGGATCCGGCGGGCCGACGCGGTCATCGCCACGGTGGCCGCCCCCCTGTACGTGGTCGGCACCCAGCTCGCCTCCTCGGCGAAGGTACCGCCCCACCGCGCCCTCGACCTGCCGGCCTACGCCCTGCTGGTGCTCGCGGGCGCGGCGCTCGCGCTGCGGGCCGTTCGCCCCGGCACGGTCTTCGCGGTCACTCTCGCCTGCGGCGCCCTCATGCTGGTCCGGCACCACGCGTTCGGTCCCGTGTTCCTTTCCCCCTGCCTGGCGCTGGCCACCGTGGTCGTCAGGCACGGACCGCGGGCGGGTCTCGGCGCCGCGGGTGCCATGGGCACGGCCCTCCTGCTCGCCGACGTCGTGGGGGCGGGCCGCGACGCGGAGGCGGCGGCGGCCTACTGGCCGGCCTGGTACGCGGCGGCGCTGCTGCCGTTCGGGGTCGGAGCGGTGATCAGGGCGGAACGGGAGCACCGGGCGGCGGAGACCAGGGCTCAGGCCGAACGTCACCTCGCCCGCGCCCAGGAGGAGCGGCTGGCCGTCGCCAGGGAGGTCCACGACGTGCTCGGGCACACCCTGAGCGTCATCACCATGCGGGCGGGGGTCGCCCTGCACGTCGCGGACCGCCGCCCTGAGCAGACGATCGAGGCCCTGGAGGCGATCAGGGAGATCAGCCGGGACGCGCTCGGCGATCTCAAGGCCGCTCTCGGGGTGATCAGGGAACGGCCCGTTCCCGGCGTGGCCGACGTCGCGGATCTGGTCGAGTCGGTCGGCGCGGCGGGGCCGCGGGTCGAACTGGTCGTGACGGGCGACGCCGGGGAACTCCCGGCCGCCACGGGTCACGCGGTCTACCGAATCGTGCAGGAGGCGCTCACCAACGTGGTCCGCCATGCCCGGGGTACACGGGCCACCGTACGGCTCGGCTATGACGACGAGGGGGTGAGCGTCCGCGTGGTGGACGACGGCACGGCCGCGCCCGGACGGCCGGGCGCCGGGATGGCCGGGATGGCCGAGCGGGCCGCAGCGGTCGGTGGACGGCTCGGCCACGGGCCGGAGCCCGGTGAGGGCTTCGCGGTGTGGGCATGGCTGCCCGCGCGGCCACCCGGTCCGGGCGACGGGGCCGGACCCGGGCACGGGCCCGGCCCCGGTCCCCGGACGGGCCGCGACAGCGGTTCCGTGGACGGTTCCCCGGCTTCCCCGAGTGGTTCCCCGGCCGGTTCCCCCGGTGGGGAAGCCGGTTCCCCCGGTGGAGAAGGGGGCGGTGCGCCGTGATCCGGGTGCTGATCGCCGACGACCAGCCGCTGGTCCGCATCGGGCTGCGGGTGCTGATCGAGAGCGAGGACGGTTTCGAGGTCGCCGGTGAGGCGGCCGACGGCCGGGAGGCCGTGGACCTCACCCGCCGCCTGCGGCCGGACGTGGTCCTCATGGACATCCGCATGCCGGTCCGGGACGGCCTGGCCGCCCTGCGTGACATCGCGGCCGACCCGGCGCTCTCGGCAGTCCGCGTCATCATGCTGACCACGTTCGAGATGGACGAGTACATCTTCGAGGCCCTGCGGGACGGTGCGAGCGGTTTCCTGGTCAAGGACGGCGAGCCGGGTGAGGTGCTGCGGGCGATGTCGGCCGCGGTGAACGGCGGCGCGCTCATGTCGCCGACCGTGACCGGCCGTGTGATCCGGGAGTTCGCCGCGCGGCCCGCTCCGGGGCCCCCGCCGCGCCGGCTCGCCGAGCTGACCGCGCGGGAGTTGGAGGTTCTCGGCCTGGTCGGCGAGGGCCTGTCCAACGACGAGATCGCCGCCCGTCTCGTGGTGAGCCCGGCCACCGTGCGCACCCACGTGAGCCGGGCGATGGCCAAACTCGGCGCCAGGGACCGGGCAGGGCTCGTGGTCATCGCCCACCGCTGCGGCCTCGCCCGCTGACCGGGTCGCGCTCCGGGCGTGAAGCGCGCCTGCGTCGAATCCGGGGCACGCCTGCGCCGAGTGCGGAGCGTGCCGTACGCCGGGTGTGAAGCCGTGCCAGGCCGAGCCGAACCGTGCCCTACGCCGAGCGTGGAGCGCGCTGTACGCCGGATGTGCGGTGAGGATCGGTCCGTACGCCGACGACGTGTGAGGGGACCGCCGCGACCCTGATGCCATGAGATGGATCACGGGTCGGAGGACCAAATACCTGATTCTTCTGCTGTGGGCGGCACTCGCGCTGCCACTGGCGTCTCACGCGAGTGAGATCGACGAGGTCATGCGCAACGACCTGACGCAGTTCACCCCCGCCGCCGCGGAGTCGTCCCGGGTGCGCGACCTGGTGGCCCGGTCGTCCCGGGGGCGGGACCTGCCGGCGGTCGTCGTGTTCGCCCGCGACGGAGGGCTGACCCCGGCCGACCGGGCGGCGGTGGACGCCGCCGTGCCCGGCGCGGAGCCGGTCCCCTCGGCCGACGGCGCGGCGGCCATGGTGGTGGTGCCGATCGACGCCGCGTCCGAGGACGTGGTCTACCAACGGGTCAAGGACCTGCGGCAGCGGGTGCGGGAGGGCCTGCCCGCGGGGCTGACGGTCGCGGTGACGGGCCCGGCGGGCGGTTACGTGGACGGCGCCGACGCCTTCGTCGAGGCCGACCTCACCCTGCTGCTCGTCACGGTGGGCGTGGTGGCGGTCTTCCTGATCGTGATCTACCGCGGCCCGCTGCTGTGGTTGCCGCCGTTCGTGGCCGTCGTGCTGTCGGCGGGGATGTCCCAGGGCGCCGTCACGCTGCTGGCCCGGCATGCGGGCCTGGTCGTCAACGGGATGAGCTCGGGAGTGCTGACCGCGCTGGTCTTCGGCGCGGGCACCGACTACGCGCTGCTGCTCATCGCCCGCTACCGGGAGGAGCTGCACCGTACGGAGGACCGTCACGAGGCCATGGCTGCCGCCCTCAGGGGGGCGCTGCCCGCCGTCACCGCGTCGGCCGTCACCGTCGCCGCCGGAGTGCTGTGCCTGCTGGTCGCCGACATGCGGTCCAGCGCCTCCCTGGGCCCGGTGGCCGCCGTCGGGGTGCTCTGCACGTTCCTGACCGTGACCATGCTGCTGCCGGTGCTGTTGCTGGTCTGCGGGCGCGGGGCGTTCTGGCCCTTCATCCCCCGCCCGGGACGGCGGATCCGGCACGGAGTCTGGGAGGGGGTGGGACGGCGCGTCGCCCGCCGGCCCCGCGCGGTGTGGCTTGTCACGGTCGCGGTGCTGGCCGCCCTGTGCCTGCCGCTCACCGGAGCCGAAGCGGGCATCCCGGGCTCCGACGCCTACACCGCGCCGCCGGAGTCGATCACCGGGCAGCGGCTGGTCTCCGCCCACTTCCCGGCCGGCGCCTCCGCCCCGGCCGAGGTCCTCGTCCGCCCGGCCGACCGGGGCAGGGCCGCCGCGGTGGCCGCCGGGGTCACCGGCGTCGCCGCGGTACGGCAGGACGGCGCCGTCGGCGACCTGGCCGGCCTGCGGGTCACGCTCGCCGACCCGCCGGAGAGCGCGGCCGCCGAGCGGACCGTCGAGCGGCTGCGCGCCGCCCTCGGTGGCGTGCCGGGCGCGCTCGTCGGAGGGCAGACGGCGACCGCCGTGGACACGGCCGCCGCGCAGCGGCACGACCTGCTTCTGGTGGTCCCGCTGGTGCTGCTGGTGACGCTGGCCGTACTCGTCGCGCTGCTCCGCTCGCTGGTCGCGCCGCTGCTGCTCACCGCGACCGTGGTGCTGTCGTTCGGCGCGGTGCTGGGACTGGGCTGGACGGTCTTCCACCACCTGCTCGGGTTTCCCGCTCTCGGCTATGACGCCATCCTGCTCGGCTTCGTCTTCCTGGTGGCGCTCGGCGTCGACTACAACATCTTCCTGACCGGCAGGATCCGGGAGGAGACGGCGGTGGGCGGAGATCACCGGCGGGGAGTGCTCCGAGGGCTGTCTCTGACCGGTTCGGTGATCACGGGTGCGGGGCTGATCCTGGCGGCGACGTTCTCGGCGCTGACGATCCTGCCGTTGGTGTGGGCCGTCCAGTTCGGCGTGCTGGTCGCCCTGGGCGTGCTGCTCGACACCTTCGCCGTCAGGTCGGTGCTGGTGCCGGCGCTGTTGCTGGACCTCGGACCCCACTCCTGGTGGCCCGTCCGTCCCGGCGCGCGGGGTGGCGGGGTGGCGGGGAGGCGCACGGACGAGGCGGTCGGCCCCGTCCCCGGTCGTCGCTGAGCGGCCGATGCCGCTTCCCAGCCTGTGCCGCTTTCCGGTTCGTGTCGTCTCTCGGCCTGCACCGCCGGGGCCGGTGAACGGGCCGCGGCGCCTCCGGGAGGCCGGAGGCGCCGCGCGGGGTACGAGGCCGGATGCGGGTCAGTGGCCGGGCCCGGTGTCCTCGCCGGTCCGGCGGGGCAGGAGGAAGCCGGCCAGGAAGGTCAGGGCGACCATCCCGGCCACCACCCAGAACGTCTGCCGCGCGGCGGCGGTGGGGTCGCCGCCCGTCGCGCCGAAGAAGACCGTGCCGAGCAGCGCCACGCCGAGCGCCGCGCCGACCTGCTGCAGGGCGGTGAGCGTCCCGGAGGCCGACCCCATCTCGTGCGGTTCGACGCCGGCCAGCGCGATCTCGAAGTACGGGCCCATGATCAGTCCCGATCCGACACCGGTGACGAGCAGCGCCGGGGCGAACTGCCAGGGGCCCGCCTCCGCGCCCAGGAGCAGCAGGAGGGCGACGACCCCGGCCGTCATGATCAGGGCTCCGGCGTGCAGCAACCGGCGGCCGTGCCCGCGAAGCGCCTGCACCAGGCCCATGCCGACGATCATGCCCGCGGACAGCGGGATCCCGGCCAGGCCGGCCTTCAGCGGGCTGTAGCCGAGGCCGAGCTGGGTGTAGAGGTTGAAGACCAGGCCGAAGCCGGTGAAGGCCGCGAAGTAGATCGTGCCGGTGAACAGGCCGCCCACGAACGAGCGCTTGCGGAACAGGCTGGGCGCCACCAGCGGGTCGCGGCCCCGGCCGGCGCGGCGCGACTCGTACCGGCCGAACAGTGCGAACACCGCCGCCGAGGCGGCCATCATCGCGAACGCCCAGGCCGGCCAGCCGTACTCGCGGCCCTGGACCAGCGGGAAGACGACCAGCAGGGCGCCGAGGGAGGCCAGCGCGGCGCCGGGCAGGTCGAGGGTGAGCGACCGCGCCGGGCGGGAGGCGGGCAGGAACCGCAGCGCGGCGGCCAGGGTGGCCAGCCCGACCGGCAGGTTGATCAGGAAGATCATGCGCCACCCGGTGCCGAGGAGGTCGGCGTCGGCCAGCCAGCCCGCCAGGATCGGCCCGCCGATCGCCGACAGGCCCATGACCGGGCCGAACATGCCGAGGGCCGCCCGCAGCTCCGTGGGCGGGAACATCTCCCGCATCATGCCGAGCCCCTGCGGGACCATCGCGGCGCCGAAGAGCCCCTGGACGACCCGGGCGGCGATGACGGTCTCCGGCGAGAAGGACACCGCGCACAGCAGCGAGCCCACGACGAACCCGGTCGCGCCGATGAGGAACATCCGCCTGCGCCCGACGATGTCGCCCAGCCGGCCGCCGGTGAGCAGCCCGGCCGTCATGGCGAGGGTGTAGGCCGCACCGAGCCACTGGATCATCGAGGTGCCGCCGCCCAGGTCGGCCCGCATCGTCGGCCCGGCGATGTTGGTGACGGTCGCGTCGAGGAGCTCCATCACCGACCCGGCGAGGATCACGAAGAGCGCGGGCCAGCGCCACCGGTACGGCGCGGGCCCGGCGGCCTCCGGCGCCTGTACCGGGTGGGTGTCGAGAGTGGTCATCGGCTCCTCCAGAGCGTCTCGTTCGGGGGACGGGAGGAACACTAGGGATCATCGCGGAAAGGATGGTTCCGCATTGGTGTCAGGCCGTGGAACTCCGGAGAGGAGACCCGCCGGGAGCGCGGCGAACGCCCGGGACGGTTCGCCTCGCCCCGTCGGGACCGTGGCCTGGAACGGCCCGCCTCCCGAGGCGCTCAGGACGGCTCCGCGAGGTGCTCAGGACGGTTCCGCGGGCGTGCCGGCCGCGCGGGTGTAGCGGGCGCCGATCTCACGCAGGTGCGCGGCCAGCTCCGGCGGATCGACGACCTCGAAGTCGAGGCCGGTCATCCCGAGGTGGATCGCCAGGGCGTCCAGGGACGAGGCCCCGGTGCGGAACAGGCAGCTCCGCTCGTCCGCCGCCTCCAGCTCCCCCCAGTCGGGCCAGATCCGCTCGGCGACCGCCTCGGCCGGCGCGTGGAACCGTACGGTGGCCCGGTGCCGGATCACCGCGGTGGTCACACCCCTGGTGACATAGGCCGCGATGTCGCCGCCGGGCGCCTCCCGGGGGGCGAACCGTCCGCCGTTCGGGGTGCGCAGCCGGATCCGGTCGACGCGGAAGCTGCGCCAGTCCTGCCGGGCGGGGTCCCAGGCCGCGAGGTACCACCGCCGCCTGGTGTGCACGAGCCGGTGCGGCTCCACCTCCCGGACGCTCTCGTCGCCGTCGTGGTTGAGGTAGTCGAAGCGCAGCCGCTCGTGGTCCCGGCAGGCGCTCGCGATGGCGGTGAGCACGGCGGCGTCCACGGTGGCGGGGGAGCGGTCCGGAACCGCCACCGTCGCGGTGTGCAGGGCGTTGACCCGGTGGCGCAGCCGGGACGGCAGCACCTGTTCCAGCTTGGCCAGCGCCCGCAGCGAGATCTCCTCGATCCCGGCGATGGAGCCGCCCGCGGCGGTGCGCAGCCCCACGGCGACCGCGACGGCCTCCTCGTCGTCGAGGAGCAGCGGCGGCATCTGCGCGCCCGCGCCGAGACGGTAGCCGCCCGCGACGCCGGGGGTGGCGTGCACCGGGTAGCCGAGCTCACGCAGCCGTTCGACGTCGTTGCGGATGGTTCTGGTGGTCACCCGGAGCCGTTCGGCGAGTTGGGGGCCGGTCCAGTCACGAGGGGTCTGCAGCAGGGAGAGCAGGCGCAGCAGCCGCGCCGAGGTTTCCAGCATCCCCCGATTGTGCCGCCCATCGCGGAAGAAACCTTTCCGCGATGGGCGCGTCTTCGGCCGCGAGGGCGGCCGGGGAGAGTGGGGTCAGGGAGGCGGGGACCGGGGCGGGTGTGGTCAGGCCGCAGAGAGGTGAGGCGGGGGCCGGAGTGGGTGAGGTCAGGGACGCAGGGAGGACAGGAGGAGGTCGGCGAAGTGCCCGCCGACCTCGGCGCCCGACAGCGGCCCCTCGGTGCTGTACCAGGTGCCCAGGTGGTGGACCGAGCCGAAGAAGAAGTCCACCACGATCTCGGCGGGGGAGGCGGTGCTGAAGACGCCCTCGCGCTGCCCCTCGGTGACCAGGTCGCGGAAGCGCTCGTGGTAGCGGCGGCGCTCGGCGCGCACGCTCTTGCGGGTGTCGGGGGCCAGCAGGTGCATCGAGCGGAAGAAGATCTTGGAGTCGTCCAGGTTCTCGACCGTGGTCCGCACGACGTCCGCGGCGGCGGCGTGCAGGCGCTCGGCCACCGTGCCGGGACCGTCGGCGATGGCGGTCAGCCGCTCCATCTGCATGCGCAGCACGCGCCCGTAGATCTCGTGGAGCAGGTCGTCCTTGGAGTCGAAGTAGTGGTACATGGCGCCCTTGGTGACGCCGGCCGCCGAGACCACCTCCTGCACCGAGGTGCTCTCGAAGCCCTGCTCGGCGAACAGGCGCGTGGCCTCGCTCAGCAGGCGCTGCCGTACGGACTCCCTGTCGCGCGTCATCTGGTCCCTCCCCGCCGCCGGCCCCAGCCGTCTGGCCCCCCGCCGTGTGCCGACCCAGCATACCGACTGGTCGGTTAAAGCGTCCGGTACATGGCGTAGGTGTGTTATTTGCGTCACCTTCGGCTGCCTGGAGCCCCCGGTTGGGTATTTTCTGGCACAGGGATCTTCAGCGTGGCAGATCCGCTCCTTGTCAGCTCTCGACCTCCGGGGGTTCGCTGTGTCCGGCGGATCAATCTACGTGACGCCAGAGGACCAGGTGCACGGCCTGTCCCCTCAGGTCATGTACGAGCAGTTCTGGATCAAGGAAGCGGGCGAGCGCCGGAAGGCGCGGGCGGTCAAGGCCGCAGGCGGCCTGGTCGTGGGCGTGCTGCTCGGCTACCGTTTCGGCCTCAACCTCCCGCTCGCCGGGGTGGTGACCGCCCTGCTGGTCGCCGCCGCCGACGCCGCCTGGGCCTGGTACTCCTACAACGCCACCGCCGTCTGGCGGGGCAGGCGGCGGGGCGAGACCATCACCGGCAGGCTGCTGCGCCGCAGGCTCCGCAGACGCGGTTACCAGGTCCTCGACGGCCGCGCCGTCCCCGGGCAGGCGTCCATCGACCACCTCGTGATCGGTCCCGGCGGCGTCTGGGTCGTCGACAACGAGGCGTGGGACCCCGACACCGAGATCGCCCGCTACGGTGAGCGGCTGTTCCTGGGCGAGAAGTACGGCACGAAGGTGGCCAAGGCTCTCGTCGACGTCTCCACCGCCCTGGCCGAGGTGCTCACCCGCGAGTCGGGTGTCGAGGTGACGATCGAGCCGCTGCTCGCGGTGCACGGCGGCAGGCTGCGCCGTACGGTCACCGCCGAGGGGATCACCCTCCTCAAGCCGCGCCTGGTGACCCGCTGGATCCTGAGCGGTCCGCGGGCGGACTACGACGCCCAGCAGGTGGAACTGCTCGCCCGCACCGCCGCCCGGGTCCTGCGCCGGATGAACTGACCGTCCGTCCGCTCGGGTTCCGCACCGCCCCGAGCCACCGACCATGGCCTCATGGCCTCATGGCCTCATGGCCTCATGGCCTCATGGCCTCATGGCCTCATGGCCGCCGAACCGCGCGGTTCGGCGGCCATGAGGCCATGAGGCCATGGTCGGCGCTTCCCGGACGAGACGCCGGGCTCCAGTCCCGCCGGCACCCCGTATGAGGCCGTCCGGCCACCGTTCCTGCAAACGGTTGTTGCAGAAATAGCGGGCGTAACCAGGGAGGACGCCCAGCGGCGTTTGCAGCTTTACTCCGGCCTGTTGACGTTTCCGTTCTGTGACGTCACTGTTTCTACAACCGGTTGCTGTCGGGTGCACAGAAGGTGAAACGCGCGTGACAGCGAACCCGTAGCCGTCCCCGCCCTCCCACCCCATCCGGCCCGCTCCACCGCCCGGTCGCCGACGGAGTCCCGCCACGACGCTCCTCGCGGCGCCGGTCCGGGCCGGCCCACCCCGCCCCATGGCCTGCTTCGCCATGCCCTGAAACGCCTCACCCTCGGCACCCCCTACGAATGGAGCTGGACGTGCGCAGGAACAAACCCCTCGGAAAGAGAACGGCGGTCGTGCTGACCACCGGCGTCGTCGCGACCGGCGGGCTGATGGCCGTGCTCGGCACACCGGCCTCGGCGGCCCCGTCGAACGGCGACTACACGTTGGTCAACGCCGGGAGCGGGCTGTGCGCCGCGGTCCCCGGACAGAGCACCGGCGACGGCGTGCAACTCGTGCAGAACGGGTGCGACCAGTCCGCCGGGCAGACCTTCACGCTCACCGCCTCCGGCTCCGGCTACCAGATCAGGGCCGCGCACAGCGGCAGATGCGTCGGCGTCCGCGACGCCTCCACCAGTGCGGGCAAGGCCGTACAGCAGGAGGCGTGCACCGGCGCCGCCTCGCAGATCTGGAACCTCACCGCGTCCGGATCCAACTACCGCCTGGTCAACTCCAACGGCGGCAAGTGCCTCAACGTCAAGGACGGCTCCACGGCCTCCGGCGCCCTCCTGCAGCAGAACTCCTGCGACTCGGTGACCAGCAAGCAGTGGGCCCTGCGCCCCGCGGGCAGCGGTCCCTCACCGATCCCGACGGTCACCCCCACGTCCACCCCGACCTCGACCCCCACGTCGACCCCGACGGTCACCCCCACGTCGGGCGGCACGCTGTACGTGGCGCCCGGCGGCAGGGACGGCGCGGCCGGGACGCAGTCGGACCCGACGACGCTCACCTCGGCGATCACCCGTGTCGCCGCCGGTGGGACGATCTACATGCGCGGCGGGACGTACAACTTCTCGCAGACCGTCACCATCGCGGCGGGCAACAACGGCACCTCCGGCGCCCGCAAGAACCTGGCCGCCTACCCGGGTGAGACCCCGGTCCTGAACTTCTCGGCCCAGAGCGAGGACCCGGCCAACCGCGGGCTCGCGGTGAACGGGTCGTTCTGGCGCGTCCAGGGCATCGTCGTCGAGCGCGCCGGGGACAACGGGATCTTCGTCGGCGGCAGCGACAACGTCTTCGAGCGCACGGTGACGCGCTTCAACCGCGACACCGGGCTGCAGATCTCGCGGATGGCCTCCGACACCCCCCGCGACCAGTGGCCGTCCAACAACCTCATCCTCAGCGCGGAGTCGCACGACAACGCCGACTCCGACGGTGAGGACGCCGACGGCTTCGCCGCGAAGCTCACCGTCGGCTCAGGCAACGTCTTCCGCTACGCGGTGTCGCACAACAACATCGACGACGGCTGGGACCTCTACACCAAGACGGACACGGGACCCATCGGCCCGGTCACCATCGAGGACTCCCTGGCCTACGGCAACGGCACCCTCAGCAACGGCACCCAGGCCGGCAACGGTGACCGCAACGGCTACAAGCTCGGCGGCGACAAGATCGCGGTCAACCACGTCGTCCGGCGCAGCATCGCCTACCGCAACGGCAAGCACGGGTTCACCTACAACAGCAACCCCGGCTCGATGACGATCTCGGACAACGTCAGCGTCGACAACACCGAGCGCAACTTCTCCTTCGACACCGGCACCTCGGTCTTCCGCGGCAACACCTCCTGCCGCAGCGGCAGCGGGAGCAACGACAAGACCGTCGGCAACGTCGACGGCTCCAACCAGTTCTGGACCGGCTCGAACGGCTCCCGGTGCTCCACCTACTCCGGAGCCCTGCACTGGTCCTTCGCCTCGGACGGCCGGCTCAACGTGACCTTCGGCTAGCTCGTACGCCGTGACCCCCGTCCGGCTCGTGAAGCCGTGACGCATCGCCCGGCGGACTCGGCGCCCTGACCACGCCGAGCCCGCCGGGCGACCGGTATCCCGGGGCGATAGGCGTCGGCCCGGTCACCGGTGCGCCATCCTGAACCAGACGGACCTGCCCGCCTCGCCGTCGTGGCGGGACGTGCCCCAGGCGGTCGCGAGCAGGGCCACCAGCCACAGGCCCCGGCCGCCGTCGTCGTCGGCGTCCGGCACGTGTACGGCCGGGGCGCTCGTGGCCGAGCCGTCGTCCGTCACCTCCACGTGGACGCCCCCGGGATCGTCGCCCAGGTGAACGGTCACCCGGCCGCCCGCCGTACGGCCGGAGTCGGAATGGGCGACCGCGTTGGTGACCAGCTCGCTCAGCAGCAGCAGGACGTCGTCGAGCGTCCCGGGTGCCAGCCGTACGGCCAGCAGCCCGCGTGCCCAGGCACGGGCCGCCGGTACGGACGCCTCCTCGCCCGGGAACTCCCGCCACCAGAATCCGTGGCGCGTGTCCGGGACGTCGGCCTCGCGCACGTCCCTCCGCTCCGGTCTCACGCTCCCGCCTCGGATACGACGATGGACATGACGATGTCCGCCGCGTTGTCGGCCTCCGCCCACACCCACGCGCCCCGCCGCCACAGGCGCGCCCACCAGGGCCGCCAGGTGAAGACCCAGCCGCGGTGACGCCGGACGGCCGTGATCCGGGCGAGGATCCCGGCCGCCGCGTGGACCTCCAGGACGGGGTCCCCGGCCACCGGAAGGACCAGCGAGCTGCGGACCCCGAGGGTGCGCAGGTCCCAGCCGAGCCGTACCAGGTGGATGAACCGGGTCTGCTGCTCCACGGTCGCGGGGTCCGACGTCTTCCAGGGGCCGGGAGAGGAATGGGAAATGCTGCTTTCCTGATGGGGCATCGCTGGTTTCTCTCCTGTCCGAAGGGAGCGTATCCGCTTTCCTGTCCTTCCTGCGGGAAGGACAATGCGTGTGATTAGATTGCCCTTGCGGCAGGTGAGAAAATGGCTGGTCCGCGTAATCGGAGATGGCGGGGAATGACGACCGCTGGTTTGTGCAAACCGTGTCGCGGTATCGCCGCCGGAACGGGGAGTCCGTTTTTCTCTTTTTGGGAGGAATGCGATGAGCGTCGAGCCTTTTCTCGACCCCGGGTCACCGCGGACGCGGTTCGGCGCGGAGATGCGCCGGCTGCGGGAGGAGGCCCAGCTCTCCCAGGCGGCGGTGGCCGCCCGGCTGGGATGCACCCAGACCCAGGTGAGCCGCCTGGAGGCCGCGACCCGCACCCCGTCGAGGTCGGACGCCGAACGGCTGGACCGGTTCTTCGGCCTGGAGGGCGCCACCTCCTTCACCCGGCTCTACCACCGCATCCTCGCCAAGCCGGGCAGCCCGGCCTGGTTCATGAGCTGGACCGAGGAGATCGAACCCAACGCCCTCGTCCTGCGGTCATGGGATCCGCTCCTCATTCCGGGCCTGCTGCAGACCGAGGCGTACGCCCGGCATCTTTTCGTCAATGGCCCCCGGGCTGCTCCCGAGGAGGTGGAAGAACGCGTCCAGGCCCGCATGCAACGTCAGCTGATCCTCGGTCGAGAGAACTCTCCCCTGCTTCTGGTCCTCCTCGACGAGGGGGTGCTGCGCCGCAAGGTCGGGAGTTCGGAGGTAATGCGTGAGCAGCTCTCGCACCTGCTGGAGACCACGCAACGACCCGACGTCTCGATTCAGGTCGTCGACCCGGAGTGCATGGCCGGACTGGCCGGTCCCTTTATGATCGCCAAGCTTCCGAACGGACAACCGGACACCGTGCACGCGGATTCTCCTGTCGAAGGGCAGGTTACGGATGACCCTATCTATGTGGCTTCGATATGGGACCGCTATGAAGCGATACGCCAATGGGCTTATCCTGGGCATATATCCATGAGAAAGATCGAGGAAGTGAGGCGGGAATGGACCTGAGCGCCGCAGTGTGGCGGAAGTCATCGCGTTCTTCGGACAACGGCGGGCAGTGCGTCGAGGTCGCCGCCAACCTTCCGGGGGTGGTGGCGGTCCGCGACAGCAAGGACCCCGCCGGTCCTGCGCTCCTCTTCTCTCCCGCCGGGTGGCGGTCCTTCGTCGGTGGCGTCAAGTCAGGGGAGTTCGACGGTCCGGCCTGAGTGCCACCGCCATGATCGAAAACTGTCGGTGCCCTCGGCCATACTCGTTCCCCGGCGGAAGCCGTTCCGGCGCCGCCGGATGAAGGGAATGAGATGGCCGAGGTTCTGCTGTTCCACCATGTGCACGGGCTGACGGCCGGGGTGCTGGAGTTCGCCGAGGAGCTCAGGCGGGCCGGGCACACCGTCCACGTCCCGGACCTGTACGAAGGGAAGGTCTTCGACGACTTCGAGGAGAGCGTCGCTTATGCCCGGAAGGTCGGGTTCGACGTGTTGACCGAGCGCGGGCGGGCCGCCGCCGAGGGGCTGCCCGGCGAGCTGGTCTACGCCGGCTTCTCGCTCGGTGTCTTCCCGGCGCAGGCCCTGGCCCAGACGCGGCCCGGCGCGAAGGGCGCGCTGTTCTTCCACACCTGCATGCCGGTCTCGGAGGTCGGCGCGTGGCCGGAGGGGGTCCCGGTTCAGGTCCACGGCATGGACGCCGACGAGCTCTTCGTCGAGGGGGGCAGCCTCGACGCGGCCCGCGCCCTGGTCGCGGAGGCCGAGAACGCCGAGTTGTTCCTCTATCCCGGTGACCGGCACCTGTTCGCCGACCCGGGTCTGTCCACGTACGACGCGGAGGCCACCGCGCTGCTCACCGAGCGCGTGCTCGGTTTCCTCGCGGGCATCCGCTGAGCGGCGTCAGGTGAGAAACGTCCGCTGAGCGGCATCCGGTGGGCGAAGCCTCGCGGGCGGCGTCCGGTGAGCCACATCGGACCACGGGCCACGGCCGGTTCGCCCGGCGTTCCGCTGTTCACCGTCCCGCTGCCGGTGGGTTGCGGATGGTTCGCCCCGGTAGGTGCGCCATGGATGTTTTGTCAGTGATTGGGTAGCGGCGGGCGGGTGATGCCGAAGACAAGCCCCCGCCCGCCTCGTCCCCGCGGCCGGTTCCGGGCGTTGCACGCCGTGATCGCCGCGCTGGTGCTGCTGCTGCCGGCCTGCTCGGCGGGGGACGGCGAGCACCGCAGCATCACCGACGTGATCAAGCAGGCGATCGACGACGTCAAACGGCACCGGGAGCAGAAGAGCGGCACCACCGCGAGCCGGCGGGACTCGACGCCGCTGGGCACCGACGGGCGCACGTCCTTCGACTACGCCGCCTACCAGCGCACCCTGTCGGTCACGCTCGGTCTTCTGGAGCGGTACTGGAGCGATGAGGTACCTGAGCTGGGCGGTTCCTACAGCAAGCCGCGGGCCTACACCTACTACCGCTCCGACGAGGGTGGCGGCCCGGTCTGCGGTGACCAGCCCGCCCCCGCCCGCAACGCCTTCTACTGCCCGGCCGGGGACTTCATCGCCTGGGACGAGTCCGGGCTGATGATCCCGTACTACGTCAGCGGCGGCGACTTCGCCGCCTCCTTCGTGCTGGCCCACGAGTTCGGTCACGCCATGCAGGCCCGGCTGCCGCGCCAGGAGCAGACGGGGGTGCTGCGCGAGCTGCAGGCCGACTGCTTCGCCGGAGCCTGGGCGCGGTGGGTGGCGCAGCAGAACCTGCTGGAGGAGGGCGACCTGGACGAGGCCACGCTGGCGGTCTTCTCCGGCCGGGACCTGCCCGGCACCGCGTGGACCGACCCGGCCGCCCACGGCAGCGGGTTCGAGCGCACCCGCGCCTTCGGCGACGGCTTCGAGTCGGGCACCAAGAACTGCTACCCCGCCCCCGCCGAACGCTGGATCCTCAGGTGACACCGACGGCAGGCCGTCAGGCCAGGTCCTCGACGAAGGCGGCGAGTTGGACGACGTTGCGGCACTCGCGCATCGGGACGACCGCGCCGTAGGCGCTCGCCAGGGAGTCGCCGGTGTCCCACTGGCTCACCGGCTCGGGGTTGAGCCAGTGGGCGTGCCGGGCCTCGCGGACCAGGCCGCGGAGCGTCTCCAGGGCGGGCGGCTGGTAGTTGGACCGGGCGTCGCCCAGGATCAGCAGGGACGTCTTGGGCCCCACGGCGTCGCCGTACCGTTCGGCGAACCGCTCGAAGGCGTGGCCGTAGTTGGTCCGGCCGAACCGCACCATGTCGGCCTCGGCCGCCATTCGCGTCATCGCCTCGGCCACGTCGGCGCCGGGGGTGAAGAAGCGGGTGATCTCGTCCACGGTGTCCACGAACCCGAACGCCCTGACCTTGGCGAACTGCTCGCGCAACGCGTAGGTCAGCAGCAGCGTGAAATGGGCGAAGGAGGCGACGGAGTCGCTGACGTCGCACAGGACGACCAGTTCGGGCCGGTGCGGGCGGCGCGGCCGGTTGAAGACGGCCAACGGCACGCCGCCGCTGGACAGCGAGGCCCGCACGGTACGGCGGAAGTCCAGGCGGCCCCGGTGGCCGGTCCGGTTCCTGACCGTCAGCCGGGCGGCCAGTCGCCGGGCGAGCGGGTGGACCTCCCGGCGCAGGTTCGCCAGGTCCGCCCGGGTGATCCGGAGGAAGTCCACCCGCTCCAGCGGCGGCCGTACGGCGGAGCGCGCGATCCGCTCGATCCCCGACTCCTCGGCGATCCGGCGGCGCACGTCGGTGGCGACGGCCTCCTCGAAGCGCCGGATGCTGTCGCCGATCCGCCGCCGGGCCACCTTCTCGGCCAGGCCGCCGCGCTCCCGCCCGGCCAGGACCTCGGCCAGCAGCCGGGCGATGAGCGTCTCGGGGGACAGCGCGCGCAGCACCGGGTAGGAGAACCAGTTCTGCCGGCCGGGTGAGGCGGCCTGGCGGCCGAAGCGCTCCACCATGGCGCGGGCGAAGGCGTCCATGCCCTCGGGGTCCAGCAGCAGCTCCGCCAGCCGGTCGCGCAGCGCGGGCAGCTCGGCGGTCCCCGGGTCCACGCCGCCGGAGAGGTCCGCTCTTTCGGAGAGGTCCGCGACAGTGTCCCCAGTGCGCGGGTCCCGAGGGTCCTCCGGGTCCTGGAGGGCGTGCGGGGCGGTGGTCGCGGCGGGGAACCACAGGTCGAAGAGCGCATCGAACCCCGGCCGGTACGACGGCCGCTTGACCAGCGTGGCGGCGTAGGCGGCGCGCAGCGACTCGCGCTCGGCCAGGTCGACGACCAGCAGCGCCCGCGCGGCGTCCAGCCCCTCGGCCGGTGACACCGGCAGCCCGGCCTCGCGCAGCGCGCGCACGAAGCCGACGTGCCGGTCCAGCAGGCTCACCGCCCGGCTCCCTGCCGGGCGTCGCCCCGGCCGGTCACAGGCCGAGCTCCTTGCGGGTCCGCGTCTGGTCGGAGGCGTGCTTGAGCACCACCCCCAGGGTCGCGTCCACGGTCGCCTCGTCCAGCTCGGTCCGCCCGAGGGCGAGCAGGGTGTTGGCCCAGTCGACGGTCTCGGCGATGGAGGGCGACTTCTTCAGCTCCAGGGCGCGCATCGTGGCGACCGTACGGGCGAGCCGTTCGGCCAGGTCCGCCTCGATGCCGGGCACCTGCGTCAGCACGATGTCCCGCTCGCGCTCCGGTGTCGGGTACGAAAGGTGCAGGTAGAGGCAGCGCCGCTTGAGCGCCTCCGACAGCTCGCGGCTGGCGTTGGAGGTCAGCACCACGTACGGCCGGCGCGCGGCGGTGATCGTGCCCAGCTCGGGGATCGTGACCTGGTAGTCGGACAGGACCTCCAGCAGCAGGCCCTCCACCTCGACGTCGGCCTTGTCGATCTCGTCGATCAGCAGGACGGTCGGGGCCTCGGCGCGGATCGCCCGCAGCAGCGGCCGCTCCAGCAGGAACTCCTCGGTGAAGATGTCGTCGTGGGCGGCGTCCCAGCCCTCGCCGCCGCCCGCCTGGATGCGCAGGAGCTGCTTCTTGTAGTTCCACTCGTACAGTGCCCGGGCCTCGTCCAGCCCCTCGTAGCACTGGAGCCGGACCAGCGCGGCCCCGGTCGCCGCCGACACGGCCTTGGCGAGCTGGGTCTTGCCCACCCCCGCCGGGCCTTCGGCCAGCAGCGGCTTGCCGAGCGCGCCGGCCAGGAACACCGAGGTCGCGATGGAGTCGTCGGAGAGGTAGTCGGCGGCGGCGAGCCGGTCGCGGACGTCGGCGGGCGAGGCGAACCACATGTGTGCTCCCGGACAGGACCCGGACGCGATCCGGGCGGACTCGGACAGGCTCGAACAGGCTCGGACAGGGACCGAATGTTGTTCTAGCGTAGCCGCTGATCGCGCCCGGCGGTGCTGCGGATCACGACGCGGACGGCTCCGGTGCTCCGGGTGGAGGATCGCCTGCCGCCGGCGGCCGGCCGTCGCCCCCGCCTCCGGTCCCGGCCCCGGATTCCGGTTCGGATCGTCCGGCGGAGTGCGCTATTCTTCAAGGGCTTCACGCGCCGCTAGCTCAGTTGGTTAGAGCAGCTGACTCTTAATCAGCGGGTCCGGGGTTCGAGTCCCTGGCGGCGCACAGAGAAGAGACCCCGGCTCGGTGTGACCGAGCCGGGGTCTCTTCGCTTCACCCCTCCGGCGGGGCTTCGAGTACGGATCTCCTCACGTCGCCGTCTCAGCGCGGTTCGAACCTGGACGGCAGCCGGATGGCCAGCAGGAGGGCCAGGAACCCGATGACGCCCCCGCTGATGATCAGGATGAGGGCGAGCCGCCAGTCGCCCTGCCCTCGGTCGTCCTCCCGGTCCGCGGCGGGGGAGGTGGCGGCGGGCGGCGGCAGGGCCGACTCGACCAGCCTGGTCGCCGCCCGCGCCGGGGTGTCGAACTCCGCCGACACCAGCTTGCCGGGATCGACGGACCGGGCGACCCTGCCCAGCGCGTCGCGCAGCCCGCGGCCGACGGACCCGTTGGCCAGTACGAGGATCGAGCGGCCCGGCGGGTCGGCGAACGCCTCCGACCTGGAATAGTCTCCGGCGACCTCCCTGGGCACGAGGGCGGCCAGCACCTCTTCCTTCCGGAGGTCGTGCAGCGGGTCGGCCGCCGGGACGGTCCTCGGCTTCAGCGAGGGATGGCGCTCGCGCAGGAACCGCTCGGGGCTCTCCCCGGAGAGGGCGTCGGGAGGGGTGTCGGGCACCGAGACCCGGGCCTTCCCGTCCGGGCTCGTCAGGGCCGCCGTCACCTGCTCTGGTCCGGTCCGTCTGGCGTCGTAGACCAGGACGTACGGGTCCGGGACCGGGACGGTGGCGACCTCCGAGAACCCCTGCGCCGCAGGCGGATCCGCCGGAGGCTCGGGCGCGGCGCCGTCCGGCGGGGCGGGGTCCGGGGAAGGGGCCGCCACGAGCAGCACGGCCGGTTCCCTGAGGGGCGCGGCGGCGGCAGGGGTGTCGCTCAGCCGGACCTCGGGCCGGTGGCCCGCCCGCCGTACGGCCGCTTCCACGAGACGCCTGGCGAACTCGTCGCGCCGCCCGGCCGATGCCTGGACGACGACCACGTCCGGGCCCGTCCCGGCGGTTCCCTCCTCGGCGGGCGGGTCGTCGCCGGAGGCGCTCACCATCGCGACGGCGCCGATGGCGATCAGGGTGACGGCCAGCGCCATGAACGCGGCGGCCAGGGTGAGCCTGCCGTGCGGGCTCCAGAGGGGCCCGAACCGCTTCGCGTGGTCCGCCCGCTCCAGCCCGCCGAGCTTGGCACGCATCAGGGGCGGCACGGCGCCCGGCCCTGGTACGGTGCCCGGCCGATGGGGCACGGTCGCCGCGCCGGCCGCGGCCCGGCTCTCGGCCGGGGGTCCGATCGCGGGGGCGGCCCGGCCTCCGGGCGTGAGATCGAGCGGGGGCGCGGTCCGGCTCCCCGGCGCGGCGTCGAGCGCCGCTGCGGGCGGCCGCACGACCCGCGTCCCGTCGGCGCCCCGGCTCAGCCGCCTCCACGGCGTGCCGATGAGCGAGGTCAGCCTGCTGACGGGAGAGGTGTGCCGCGCCTCGTCGGGTTCCCGCTCCTCGCCGGGTCCGAGGGCGCGCGGGGCCGCGCCGGGCCACGGGGAGCCGCCCGCCGGAACCGGTTCCGGCACCCCGCCGCCGGGCACGGCGCGCCGGAGCCCCGCCGTGGCTCCCGGGGCCGCGCCGGGTTCCTCCGCCCAGGGGTCCTCCGCGCCTTGGCGGCCGGCCGTGAAGCCCGGGGCCGCGCCGGGAGCCTCCCGGAACTCCGGCTCCCACCCCGCCCCCGCCTCCGCCTCGGCGTCATCGGAGGACAGTTGCTCCTCGGGATAGCCCGAGTGTTCGAGCAGCCGTACGGCGAACGGAAGGTCCTCGGGGCCGAACGACAGCGGCTCGGTCATCCTGGAGAGGTTCTCCAGCATGTCCTCGACGCGGACGTCGGGCCGGGTCAGCAGGTCCAGGCAGACGCTCGCCCGGCTGTCCTGCCAGGCGGTCTCCGTTCCGTGGCCCCACCACACCTCGTGGGCGCCCTCCGGCGCGTGCCGCGCGAAGGACAGTTTGATCCGGTGCCGGGCCGTGCTGCTGACCCAGGTCGCCGCGGTCAGCCTCGTCCGCATGCCGTAGGGCAGGAGCGCGGCGACGGTGTCCAGGAAGCGCAGCCGTTCGATCATGGGAACCCCGTCCGCGCCCACCACGCAGACGGGCCGCCCGGTCAGCAGCAGCGCGGCGGCGCACCGCGCGTCCGGTCCGGGGACGAGAGCCGCGGGATCGGACTCCGGCACCCGTACGGCCGGCGGGGCGTACGGGGTCACCGGCAGGCGCGCGAGGGCGCGGTAGAGCGCCTCGTAGGACACCCGGTGAGCGGCCAGCTCCTCGTACGGGACGTAGAACCAGCGGGTGTAGGCGATCTTCCGGTTGGTGGCGTCCCGGTGCCCGGACCATTCCTGGATCGCGAGCACGACGTGGCGCGACACCCGCTCCCGCTCCCTGGTCGCCGCGACCGCGACCGTCAGCTGGGGCAGGTCCGCCGACAGGCCGACGGCGAACCTGTTCCTGATCTCCTCGAAGACCTCGGGCCCGAGGCGGCCGTCGCTCCAGGAGAGCAGCTCGTAGTCGTTGTGGGCGCCGGGCCGTTTCCCCTCCAGCGCCCATTCGAACCCGATCTCGTGGCCGGTCACGAGACCTCCCTCCCCGGCCGTCCGGCGGGCGTCCCGGGCCGGGGTCCCGCCGTACGGCCGGTCATGAGACCCCCTTCGCCGACCGGATCGCGGCGAGTCGCTGTCCCAGCCAGAGCAGGGGCTCCACCACGTTGATCGGATGCAGCTGCCCCCGGATGCGAGAGTCCTCGTCCACCTCTTCCGGGAGCATGTTCTGGAAGTCGTCCCAGTCGAAACGCCTGGCGCGCCGGTCGACGTAGAAGCCGATCGAGGAGGTGGCGAAGAAGCGGATCCGGTCGGGGTGGAAGTACTGGTCAAGCGTCTCGAGCACCATGTCGGCGCTGCCGGTGGCCGACACCTGGCACAGCTCGTGGAACAGCTCCCGCGCGTCGTCGCCGGCCACCCGCGGCAGCCGGTACGGGTCGTCGTCGTCCGTGGTGAGCAGCCCCCGGGCCTCGGCCGTCTCCAGCACCCGGGGGTCGTCGAACTTGGTGACGCACACGGCGATGTGGTGCGGCAGCTTTCCGTCGGTGAACTCGCCGGCGGCGAGCATCCGCTCGGCGAGCCGGGTGAGCGGGGGATACATGTGGTCGAAGGCGTCCCCGTAGGTGAACTCCCTGATCGGGTCGAAGAGGAAGACGATTCCCCGGCTGTGCTCCAGGTTGTCCAGCAGCTCCTGCCGGCGCGGGTCCCCCGAGCCGTCCTGGGGGCTCGGGCCGCCCGCCGGGCGCTGCCCCGCGCCGAACAACCCTCCGGGGGCGTCGATCATGCCGATGCCGATCCTGGGCGGTTGCCCCGGCTTGGCCTTCCTGTTCCAGAAGCCGGTCTTCCGGGGAGGGGGGCCGATGAGCGACCAGTGGTAGCGCTCCAGGGCCATGCTCGCCTCGGGGAACACCTTGCCCTGCAGCAGGTCTTTGGTCCGCTCGACCAGGTAGTCCGACGACGCGGGGTCGGAGCCGACGATCTTCCAGCCGTTGCCGCTCTTGGTCAGGGCGATGTACAGCGCCGCCAGCAGGGTGGTCTTGCCGCTGCCGGGGGCGCCCCACATGGCGATGTCGTGATCGGGGCGTCCCCGGCTCGGGTCGGGCTGCATGGGCGTCGTCACTCCGTCTCGTCGAGCAGGGGGAACGGGAGGTGGACCGGGGAGGGGGCGGTCAGGCCGAGGTCGGCGGCCAGCCCGCGCACGTCCACCGCCTCCAGGTGGGCCAGCGCCGTCGCGCCGAGCTCGTGCCACAGCGGATGCGCCTGACCGGCGGCGTGGTCGCAGATCGCGCCCAGCGTCGTGCCCGGCCGCTGCCGCAGGACGGCGACCAGCTTCCGCCAGTCGTGCCGGCGGGGGCAGGGCAGGATCCTGGACCGGTCGGTGCGCGGCGGGTGCGGCGGGCGGCCCCCGACCGTGAGGACGACGGCGGGCGCCGGGTCGGTGTGGCCGAGCCGTCCGGCCACCGCGGCGAGCGCGTCCTCCAGCTGCGCCGCCTGCGGGTGGTACGGATATCCCCTGGTCACCGCCCCCTGCTCCTCCAGCTCGCCGAGCGCGTCCAGGGCCTCCCCGGCGTCGGCGTTCCAGGCGGCGACCCGCACCGGGTGCTCCGGCGCCGACGGGTCGAAGGAGTGCGCCGCGTAGGCGAGGAGGGAGACCCGGAGCAGGTCGCCGAGCTCTCCGGAGGCGAAACTGATCATCTGGCGTGCCCGGCTCAGCCGTTCCGCGACCTGGTCGTCGGCCCCGCAGATCTCCACCGCGCAGACGAGGTGCGCCGGGCCGGCGCGCCCTGGCAGCCGGTCCGGGAGCGAGCCGACGAGCCGTTCCCAGTCGCGGTGGTCGGGGGAGAGCGCGGGCAGGCCGGTGAACCGTACCCGGCCGGGCCGTACCAGCTCGGCGGTCACGTCGTACCGGCCGGGTGCGAGCGGAGCGGACTGGAGGGACAGCAGCCGCGGCTCGGGGCCCTGCCAGGTGACCACGGCCAGCGCGGTGCCGTGCGCGCCCGGCTCCGTGCAGCGGAGGGCGACGCGGGTCCGGGCTCCCGGGCGGGAGCCGATGGGGAAGAGCCGCCTGCCGGTCAGCCGGAGCCCGCCGGTGCCCGGATCGGCGAGGAGGACCACCAGCTCGTACGGCCTGGTCAGCGGGTCGTCCGCCATGACCTCCCGGATCAGCGCGGCGGTCGGGGCGTCGCCGCGCAGCATCTGCGCGGCGGGATGCGCCGCGCGCAGCCAGTCGAGGGCCCGCTCGGCCCTCGGGTCGGCGGACGCGGCCACGAGGATCACGTCGGCGGGGGACGGGTGGACGCGGGCCGCGCGGAGCACGGCCTCCCGGGCCGCGGCCGGATCGGCGTCCCACCCGTGCTCGCCCGCGAGGTCCGGCCAGGTCGCCGGCCAGCTCCGGCCGCGGGGGCGGCCGTTGCCGTCCCGGTGGAGCAGGAACGTGGTGACGCCGTCGGCGGCGACCTCCACCACGGTGAGGTGGCCGGTGTCGGCGAGGCCGGCCAGAGCCTGGGCGATCGCCTTCCTGGTCAGGTCCCTGTCGGGCTCCGGCACGGGGAGTCCTCCGTAGGTATGTCGTATCAGCTGCGCCGCGTCCCCAATATCCCGATTAGTCGGCTTATAGAATGCTATGACGAGCTATCCGAATAAGGTTCCGCGAGTTTCACCGGTGAAATCCCACTGGGCATCCGGAAATGTGACATTGGGCGCCTATGATAGCCCCTCCGAGGGGGCCCGCGGCGTTCCGATCGATGCCGGCGCGGTACGACTTCCTTTCCGAGGAGGGGTATGCGACGTTTTCTGACCGCGCTGTCCGCGGTGCTGATCGCGCTCTCGGGGGCGCGCCCCGAGGTTCTCCGGACGTGTCCCACCGAACGCGGCAAGTTCGAGGGCATCGGGGGCGCGGTCCTCACCACGAGCGTGCTCGCCGCCGTCTCCATGACGTTCGCCCTCAACAGCGCGCTCGGCGTCAACATCGTCCTCGCCGTCGTCGTCGCCCTCCTGTGGGGCCTGGCCATCCTCAGCCTCGACCGGTGGCTCGTCTCCACCATCAGGGCCGACGCGCCGAACCGCTGGGCGCTGGCCGCGCCGCGCGTCGCCATCGCCATCGTGCTCGGCCTGGTGATCTCCACCCCCCTGGTGCTGCAGGTCTTCAAGGCGGAGATCGACACCCAGATCTCCGAGATGAAGCAGCGGCGCGCCGACGCCTTCACCGTGCAGCAGGAGAAGGGCGCGGTGGGCAAGAGCGTCGACCAGCTCCGCAAGGAGGTGACCGGCCTGCAGCAGGTGATCTCCTCCGGCGGGGACGTCCCCCTCGACCTGGAGCAGGACCCGAAGATAAAGGCGCTGTCCACCCGGCGCGCCGATGAGCAGAAGCAGGCGGACAAACACTACAAAGAGTGGCAGTGCCAGCTCTACGGCGGTGCAAACTGCCCCAAAAAGGGCAATGGTCCCCTCGCTCAGGAGAGCCGCCGCGCCTACGAGAAGGACAAGGAGCGCATCGAGCTGCTCACCCGGCAGATGGAGGACCGCAAGCGGGAGCTGAACGCGACCGGGGAACAGGCCAAGGGGATACGGCTCGCCGCCGCGCAGGACGCCCTGCCCAGGGCCCAGCGCCAGCTCGACGCCGCGGTCGAGCAGCAGGCCCGCATCCAGCGGTCCTTCGACGAGGACAACCTCGCCACCGACGGGCTGCTCACCCGGCTCCGGGCGCTCAACGAGCTGACCGGAAAGGACTTCACCCTCAGCGCGGCCCGGCTGCTGCTGTTCGCGTTGTTCCTGCTCATCGAGTGCCTGCCGGTCGCGGTGAAGCTGATGCAGCGGCCCGGCGTCTACGAGAAGGCGCTCGCGCTCGCCGAACGCCGGCAGATGGACAGCGTGCGCGAGGAGTTCGGCACCCGCTCCGGCTCGCGATCCCGGTCCGGGCCGGAGGAGTCCGGCGGGTCGAACAGCGTCTGGAGCATCTGGTCGTCCTCGCAGGACACGCCGCCGCGATCCGGCCCCGCCTTCGGGGGGGAGACGGGGACGCCCCGCGGGCCGAGCGGCACCCGGGTCGAGCAGTCCGGTGACGACGGCGGGTACGGTCCCCGGACCGGCGAGTACGGGCCGCCGTCCGGCGACGGGTACGGTCCCCCGCGTGGTGGGCACCGTTCTCCGCGCGACGAGTACGGCCCCCCGTCCGGCGACGGGTACGAGCCCCTGGAGGACCAGGCCCTGCGCGGGATGGCCGACACCCGCATCGTGCGGAGACCCGACTCGGGCGCCGGACCGGGCGCGGGATCGGGCGCGGGGCGCTCGGGCGGCGTCGAGCTGCTCCCCGACGAGGACTGAGGCCCCGGGTGACGGCACGGATCATCGGAGGCAGGTACGAACTGAGGTCCCGGCTCGCCAGGGGCGGCATGGGCACGGTGTGGCTCGCCTGGGACCGGACGCTGCAGCGGTCCGTCGCGCTCAAGGAGGTCGTGCTGGCGCCGTACGGCGAGGACATGACCGTACGGCGGAAGCGGGCGCTGCGCGAGGCGCGCGCCGCCGCGCGGATCCGGCATCCGGCCGTCGTCCACGTCTACGACGCCATCATGGACGACGAGTCGCCCTGGATCGTCATGTCGTACATCGAGGGCACCTCGCTGGAAAGCCGGATCGAGCGGCAGACCCTCTCCGAACGGGAGATCGCCCGGGTGGGGCGCGACGTGCTGGACGGGCTGACCGCCGCGCACGACGCGCAGGTGCTGCACCGGGACGTCAAACCGGCCAACATCATCGTCGACTCCGGAGACCGGGTCTTCCTGGTCGACTTCGGCATCGCGCGGATCTCCGGGGAGCGCGGCCTCACCTCGGCCAACACCCTGATCGGAACCGTCGAGTTCATGGCGCCGGAACGCATCGAGGGACAGCCGGTGGGACCGGCGTCGGACCTGTGGTCGCTGGGGGTGACGCTGTTCTGCGCGCTGGAGGGCTACTCGCCGTTCCTCCGCGACGGTCCGATCGAGACGGTGCGGGCGGTCACCTCTGGGCGTCCCCCGGGCTTCCGGCGGCCGGGCCCGCTCGCCGACGCGATCGCCGGCCTGCTCGTCGCCGACCCCGCCGGGCGGACGGGGGCGGCCGAACTGGGACGCCGGCTGGACGCGATCCTCGCGGCCGGGCCGCGGGCCCGTGGACGCGAGGAGGAACGGCGCACCGGCCGGGGACAGGGCCGGGAGGCGCGAGGCGGACACGACCCGCGCCCCCCGAAGCGGGATGCGCGGGGCGGACAGGACGCGCACGGGCCGAACCGGGATGCGCGGGGCGGACAGGGCGCGCACGGGCCGGACCAGAAGGCGCGGCGCGGACCCGACGAGCGCGGGCCGGACCGGAAGGCGCGGCGCGGACCCGACGCCCGCAGGCCGGGTCAGGACGGGGAGGCGCGGCGCGGACCCGACGACCACGGGCCGAAGCGCGTCCGGGAGGCGGGACGCGGACCCGGCGCGCACGGCCCGGAACGGGTCGGGGACGCGGTCCGGCCGAGGGAGGCCGGCGACGGCGGGAACCCGCTGCTCGGCCGGTCCCGCCGGGAGGCCGCCATCCTGCTGGGTTCGATGGAGCCGAACGCCGCCGGACGGTTCCTGAACGACGCGGCTGAGACACCGGGCCCGGCGGCGGAGGCGCTGGCGCTGTTGCCGCCGTCGCGCGCCGCACGGCTGATCGATCACATGATCCCGCAGCGGGCGGCCAGGCTGGTGGGCGCGATGCCCCCCGGCCTGGCCGCGAGCGTCCTGGTGCACACGGACGACCGCGTCACGGCCGCCGTCCTCGGTGCGCTCGGCACCGTCCCCGCCACGGCCCGCCTGGTGGAGGCGATGACGCTACGGCGCGCCTGCCGGGTGCTCGCCCACATGCCGCCCGCCGTCGCCGCGGGACTGCTCTCCGCGACCTCGGACGGCCGTACCGACCGGCTCCTCGACGGGCTCGGCCACGCCGTACGCGAGGAGTTCACCCGCCTGACCGGCGCGACGTGAACCGGGCCGGCCCCCGCGGTCGTCGAATCCTGCCATCAGCCCCCCGGCCCAGGCGAGGCCGTGCCGGAAAGGCCGGGCCTCGCGTCGGCGCGGGCGCGTTCGAGGGGCCGCCGCGACGCGATTGATCATTTCTGGTGTTCCGGCGGAAGCGGCATGGAGGGGTGGTCACCGCTGGGCGTGCCTGCGGGGCGGCCGGTCCGCCCCGGGAAGGACGCCCGCCATGCCTGCCACCCGGTTTCCCGGCCGGGGGGCCGCAGCGGGGTGACACGAGCGCGACCTTCCTCGTCATGGCATCAGCGGATGGCCTCAGAGGCCGAACATCCGACGAGCAGGCGATCGGCGTAGAGCGGGTGCCCACCGGCGAACGGCGGGGCGCGATGTAAAAAATTCTGTACACGAGGTCAAAGATTGGCTACCTTGAAGGTGTCAAAGATTCTGTACATAGAAAGGTGCCGATCATGACTCACGTGGAGAAGCGCGCCTGGATCAGGCTGGTCGTCGCCGTGCTCGCCTACGCGGCGTACGTCGTCGCCGTCCTCAGACGGGCGGACGGAGGGCCGTTACCCGACGTGCCGTACACAGCCGCCCTGCTGTGGTCGGTCGGCGGGGGCATCGTCGTCTCGATCGTGGCCGAGATCGGAATGGCGATCGTCAACCCGGGGGCCTCGCGCGTCGTCGACGTCCGCGACAGGGAGATCGGGCGGCTCGGCGAGTACACCGGTCAGGCGTTCGTGGTGATCGGCGCGCTCGCGGCGATGCTCATGGCCATGGCCGGATGGGACCGCTTCTGGATCGCGAACGCGGTCTACCTCTGCTTCACGCTGTCGGCGGTCCTCGGCGGCATCACCAAAATCGTCCTCTATCGCAGGAGTCTTCCGGAGTGGTGAAGCCGACACACGTGACCAACCGCATCCGCGCGCTGCGGTTCGCCCACGACGAGATGACCCAGGCCGAACTGGCCGAACGCATCGGTGTGACCAGGCAGACGGTCATCGCCATCGAGCAGGGCCGGTACTCGCCCTCCCTGGAGATGGCCTTCCGGATCGCCCGGGTGTTCGGCGCTCCGCTCGACGACGTGTTCCAGTACCCAGACCTCCCGGAAGGAACGCCATGAAAGCCATCGTCCAGGACGCGTACGGCCCGGCGGATGTGCTCCGCCTGGGCGACGTCGAACGCCCCGGGATCGGTGACGAGGAGGTGCTCGTCGAGGTCCGCGCCGCCGCGGTGGACCCCGGCGTGTGGGTCCTCATGACCGGCCGGCCGTACCTCATGCGCGCCGCGGGCTTCGGGCTGCGCCGGCCCAAGGTCGCGGTCCGGGGCCGTGACGTGGCCGGGGTGGTGGCGGCCGTCGGCGCCCGCGTGACCCGGTTCCAGCCGGGTCAGGAGGTGTACGGCACCTGCGAGAGCGGCTCGTACGCCGAGTACGCGAGCGCCCGGCAGAACAGGCTCGCGCCGAAGCCGGCGGATCTCACGTTCGAGCAGGCCGCCGCGGTGCCGGTCTCCGGCATGACGGCGCTGCAGGCCGTACGGCACAGCGCCCGCGTACGGCCGGGGCAGCGGGTGCTGGTGATCGGCGCGTCGGGAGGCGTGGGGTCGTTCGCCGTGCAGATCGCCAAGGCCGACGGCGCGAGCGTCACCGGCGTGTGCGGGGCGGCGAACGCCGGGCTCGTCCGGTCACTCGGGGCCGACGACGTCATCGACTACGCCCACGGGGAGATCGACCGGGACGGGCGACGCTACGACGTCGTCCTCGACACCGCGGGAAACCGGCCGCTGTCCCTGCTGCGCCGCGTCCTGACGCCGCGGGGGACGCTGGTCGTCGTCGGCGGCGGGCACACCGCGTACCGCTTCACCGGGGGCATGGGGCGCACGTTCCGGGCGCCGCTGCTGTCGATGTTCACGAGGCAGCGGCTTCGCCCACTCATGTCAAGAGAGCGCGCCGAGCACCTGGAGGAACTGACCCGGCTCGTCGAGTCCGGCGCCGTCACCCCGGTGATCGACCGTGTCTATCCCCTCGCCGCCGCGCCCGACGCGATCCGCCACCTCACCGGGGGACACCCGGGCGGCAAGGTCGTCGTCGCCGTGCCCGGAACGGCCTGAGACGGAAGGCCCCGGATTCGCGGCGACGGGAATCGGAAGGACCCCGGATTCGCAGCGACGGGAACCGGTTCGGGCTCCCACCCCACGACATCCGTGCCACCCCTCGCCCGGCCGGCGTGCGGTGCCGTACCGGACGAGGGGCGGTCGTTCGCGCGGTGTCCCGACGGGTCCGGCGAGCGGTCAGGTGAGGGCGGGGACCTCGGTGAGGGCGACGCGGACGGCCGACGGGTCGCCGCCGGCGAGCGGGGCGGCGAACACCGCCGTCCGCCGACCGGCCCCGTAGGCCACGAACCGCAGGCCGTCCTCGTCCCAGGTGTCCTGGACGTCCGAGGTGAGCAGGGCGGACGCCGAGCAGTAGGCGGGGCTGAGGTACAGCAGGCGCAGCGTGACCTCCAGCGGGACCTCACCGGGGGAGGGCGGGGCGAGCGGTCTGCGCAGCCGTACACGCAGCCGGCGCAGGGGGGTGAGCCAGTGGCGGTCCAGCTCCGCCGAGAGCCCCAGCAGGACGACGGCCTCCGCCAGGCCCAGCGCCACGAGCGACGGATCCATCGGGTACGGCTCCGCCCCGATCGCCACGAGGCTCATGGCGAGCAGGAGCCCGGCCCGGACGAAGCCGCGCCGGTCGACGGGGCGCGAGTGCGCGCCCAGGCAGCCGCACGACGAGGTGGGCGCCACCCGGTGCGCGTAGGCGAGATAGCCGAGGAAACCCGCGGAGAGCGCGGCGGCGGCCACACCCTCCGCGGCGGACGGTGGCGGCAGCAGCAGCGCCGCCGCCACCGCGAGCTCCAGCACCCCGACGAGCCGGAGCGCGGGAACCGCCCGCGCCGGGCCGACCAGCCCGGCCAGAGCGGTCTGCCCGGCCTGCGCCCGCATCCGCCGGTCGAGCAGTTTCAGCAGGGCGGCCCAGAGGAGGAAGAGGCTGATCACGTACGGCTGCAGCGCGGCGATCCCTTGCATCTGTCGCTCCTAGTGGGCGGAGAAGACGGTGGCGATGTCGACCTCGTTGGTGTCGGGCCGCCAGGCGCCCATGACCTGCACGTGCTGGCCCACGCGCAGCAGCGACAGGTCACCGGAGGGCGGCGCGTCGGAGTAGATGGCGACGGATTTGCCCGGCACGCGGTGGCAGAGGACCTGCTGACCCTTGTGGTCGAGGTGGATCCGCTCGGCGGTGATGTTCCGGACGTGTCCCTTGATGTTGACGATGTTGAGCCACACCGCCTCGGCCGCCAGCACGCCGTCCGGCATGCGGACCCCGCGGGCGTAGAGGCCGTCACCGGGTTTCGCCTGGTCGAAGGTGGTGGGGCCCAGCTTCCACAGGCTCGTTCCGTCCACGATCCTGATGCGGTGGAACACCATGTTCGACCCCAGGACGAGGAGGGTGTTCTCCTTGACGGAACGGATGCGGCCCTCGGCGAAGTCGGGGTCGGGCGCGCCGGGCGCGACGTCGGGGGCGGCGGCGCCGAAGGCCGCCTCCGGCCCGAGCGATCCCAGCGCGGTCGCGGCGACGACACCGGCCCCGCCCCCGAGGAGGGCGGACTTGAGCAGTTGCCTTCTGCTGGTCATCGTCGCCCTCCTAGGGGGTCGAGATCTCGCACGGCCGCAGGCCGGTGGACAGGCTGGCGATCCGGCTGTAGGCGGCCGGGGTCAGGTCGATCAGGCGGTTGCTCGCGCAGGTCGAGCCGCAGCAGCTCCGCTCGCCGCAGAACAGGTCCGTCTGCGGGCCGCAGTCGGCGATGGAGGTGACGACGCTGCCGCCGCCGCACAGCGAGGTGATCCGGTGCTGGAAGCCGCAGGTCCTCCGGCTCAGCGACACCCCGCAGCTGTCCGGCCGGGTGATCGACCAGCAGGCGTCGGAGGTGTTGGGCCAGGCGTGTTGCAGGCTTCCCGAGTTGCAGGTGCCGCAGGCGCCTTTGCCGGTACTGCTGCACGGCCCCCAGGCCGTGCCGCAGCAGAACCAGGAGACCTCTCCCTGGACGGCCGCGAGGAGGTCGATGGGCGGATCGGTGGGCTGGCTGCGCGTCATGCGCGTCCTCCTGGGGGGATGGGAGGCGGGGGGTGGGGTGGGTGCTGAGGGGCCCGATCAGGTGGGGGTGACGTCGGGGCGTCGGGGGCCCGATCAGGCGGCGCAGTAGCATGAAACTTCCTGACTTTTCACATGAAAAGCATGTAACTAAATTTCGTCAATCCCCGATCTGCCGGCTCCTCGTCCCCGGGGAGCCCCGGGTGCGCCCCCGCCATGAACGCCATGAACGCCGCGAACGCCACGAACGGCCGGTCGCCTCTTGTCGGGGGTAACCCCATCTGTCACAGTCGGCAGAAGATCCACTATCCCGGCCGGCGCGCGTGGAAGGCGGAACGCGGTGATCGAGCTGACGTCCGGTGACCTGGAGGAAGTGCTGACCCTGGTCACGGGGCAGCAGGAGGAGACGCCCGGTGAGATCCTCCACGTCGCCCGCCGCGAGCAGCCGTCCCTGGTGGCGACGCTGCTGAGCGCCTGGGAACGGGAGGGGCGCGATCTCGGGCCCGCCCTCTCGCACGAGCTGCGGCAGCAGCGGGCGCGGACGGACTTCTACCGCGGGCTGCAGGCGGGTCTCGGCCGGGCGTGGCCGGAGGCGGTGCCGCTCAAGGGCCTGGAGGTCGCCGACCGCTACCCGGACGCGCTGGTGCGCTACATGAACGACCTGGACTACTGGTTCCCTCAGCGGGACCGGCTCTGGGAGGCCGCTGGCCTGCTGCTCGCGGACGGCTGGTCGATGCACACGGCGACCTTCATGCTGGCCGGCGGGGACCTGCAGTTCCTGCTCAGCCTCCGCAGGCTCCCGGAGGATCCGTACGCGCTGCCGTACGGCATCGAGCTGAGCACCACGCCGCTGGTCGGCGACCGGATCGGCGTGCCGGTCCGTACGGCGCTGCCCGCCCTGTGCGCCGACCCCGTGGTCAAGAACCTGGTCGCGCTGCTCTTCGAGCGGTTCGAGCAGCCGTACCGGGCCCGTGACCTCGTCGACGCCGCCGTGCTGCTGACCGGGGCCCCGCGGCGGCTGCTCGCGTCCTGCGCGCTCGCGGTCCACGAGCTGGCGCTGTGGCCCGAGTACGCGGAGCTGGCGGCCCTGCTGGAGGAGAGCCCGTTCACCGTCCCCCGCCTGCCGGGGGACGAGCGGGCCTTGGTCCGGGCCAGCCGCATGTGGCGGCGGGCGACCGCGGCGAGCGGGCTGCGGCGGCCGTTCGGCCTGGCGGTGACCGCGCTGCAGAACGGCATGGTGAACGGCTCCGCGGGCATGTTCGGCAGGCGGGCCTGGGACGCCGTGTCGCGCAGGATGAGCCCGCGCGCCGCGCTCGACGCGGGGCTGCCGCTCTTCGCGCTGCCCGTCGAGGGCGACGACCACCGGGCGGAGGGGCTCACGCTGATCGAGCGCGGCGGGGTGCTGTGGGCGCACACGCCGGTGGGCGGGTTCGTCCTGGTCCACGGCGACGAGATAGACGAGGAACTGCTGGCGGGGGCGAAGGTCGCGGGCGGCATGCGCGAGGAACCGCAGGAGGAGAGGGCGGCGGGCGGCATGCGCGAGGAACCGCAGGAGGAGAGGGCGGCGGGCGGCATGCGCGAGGAACCGCAGGGAGAGAGGGCGGCGGGCGGCGGGCGCGAGGAGCCGCAGGGGAAGGAGGACCGGGGATGACGGAGCCGATCCGCGCCGAGCTCGCGGGCGGCGTGCCCGCCTGGATCCTGCACCGGCCCGGGGCCGGCGTGACGACCGTCACGCTGTGGACGCTGACCGGGTCCAGATACGAGGACGAGGACCTCTCGGGCGGCACCCACCTGCTGGAGCACATCCTGATGCAGGCCCCGCTGCCCGGCGGGGGCCGCCCGGTGGACCTGCTGGAGGCGCTCGGCGGCGAGGCCAACGCGGTCACCAGCCGGGACCACCTCGTGCTGTACGCCCGCGTGCCCACCTCCGAGACGCTCGCCGCGCTGGACGTGCTGTCGCGCGCGCTGGCCGAGCCGGTCATCACCGCCGAGGTGCTGGAGGCCGAGCGCAGGGTGGTCCAGGAGGAGCTGCGCCTGGCCGCGTCCGATCCCGCCGACGTGGTCCACGACCTGTTCTTCGACGCGGCCTTCCCCGGCGGAGCCCTGGGCCGCCCCGTCGGCGGGACGGCCGGGAGCGTCGGCCGGCTGGGGCTGGAGGCGCTGCGCGCCCACCACGCCCGGTGGGCGCGCGCCGGGACGGTGGCCGCGGTGATCTGCGGGGGAGCCGACCCCGAGGCGCTGCTGCGGGCGCTGGAGACCGGTCCGCTCGGCGCGCTGCCGCCCGCGGGCCCGCTCCCCGAGCCGGAACGGCCGCGCTTCGGCGGCGGCGGGCGGCGGACGCTCGCGCTCAACAGCGACTCGGCGGGCGTGGTCCTCGGCGGGCCCGCGGTGCCGTACGGCGACCGGCTGCTGCCCGCCTGGCAGGTCCTCATGGACCTGGTCGCGGACGCCAGTTCGGCGCTGCTCACCGAGGAGATCAGGAACCGGCGCGGCCTGTCGTACGAGATGTGGGGGTTCGCCAACGCCTACCGCGACGCGGGGGTGTGGCGGGCCTTCGTCTCCACGGCCCCCGAGAACGTCGGCGAGGTGGTGGACACGGCCGTGGCGCTGCTGGAGGAGCGCGCCGGACTCGGCTGGACCGGTGAGGAGGTGGCGCTGGCGGCCCGCCGTACGGCCGGCCTGTTCCGGCTGGAGGCCGAGGAGTCGCTGGAGGAGGCGCTGCTGTACGGGCGGTACGGGCTGCTCGGCGGTGACCCGCACTGGACGCTCGACGCGCAGGTCGCCGCGATCCGCGCGGTGACCTCGGACGACGTGCTCGCCGCGCTGCGGGCGGCGATGGACCCCCTCGTCATCGCCATCGCCGGTATTGACTAATGCTGATTTATCCCTAAAAACTCATTTATCAGGGATCGGCCCGGCGGGACATTTCCTGTCCTGTTCGGCGGTGATCCATGGCCGAAAGGGAGGATCGGTATGGACCGGAAAGCGAAACTCCTTCGCCGCCCCAAGACCGTCAAACCGAAGGGGAAGTGACCATGGACCGCAGGCGCAAACTGCTCCGCCGGCCCAGGGCCGTCGCGTCGAGGAAGAGCTGATCATGGACCGCGGGTGCAATCTGCTCCGCCGGCCCAGGACGTCCAAGCCGAGGAAGAGGTGACCATGGATCGCAGACACCATCTGCTCCGCCGCCCCCGGACGGCGAAGCCCAAGAAGGGGTGACGATGGACCGCAGGCACCAGTTGCTCCGCCGCCCCCGGACGGCGAAGCCCAAGAAGGGGTGACCGATGGATCGTAACCGCGTGACGGCCCGCAGGCCGCGCATCGTGAAGCAGGCCAAGGGCTGACCCGGGCCGGAGAACGAAACCGGATCAGGGGCTGAGGCCGGCGAGGACCGGCGTCAGCCGGCGGCTGGGATCGGGGAGAACCGATGCCGGCCGCGGGCCGAAACCGGCCGGGAACCATGACCGGCCGGAGAACCGAGGCGAACGAACGGGGAGTGATCGGTGACCGCGATCGAGTGGCACAGGACCGTCCTGTTCCTCCTACCGCCCGACGCGCTCGAACGTCACCTGTGCGGACCCGTCCTCGACATGCTGGAGGAGAACGGGTTCTCGCCGGTCCGGTACGACGTTCTATGGCACCGGCCCCCCAACCAGGACGCCTTTCAGGAACGCAACATCACTTCCGTCTGGAAGGCCTACTTCTACCGGCAGGTCGACCTGGTGTTCGACCTCGGACCCACCCTCGCCCTGCTGGTAGAGGACAGGCGCGCCGACGCCGCGCCCGGCACGAGCCACACCCGGCTGCGCGCGCTCAAGGGCGCGAGCGACCCCGCCGAGGCCGCGCCCGGAACAATCCGCCGCGACCTGCGCGGCATCAACGTCATGCTCGACATCGTGCACAGCTCCGACAGCCCCGAGGACTCCCGGCACGAGGCCGAGGTGTTCTTCGGCCCCGGACTCGGCAGGCCGCTCGACGGCGGCCCCGCGGAGCTGCGCGACCTGGTGGCGCTGCTGGAGGCGGGCATCCCCAGGGAGACCAGGGAGTACGACGACGTGCTCACCGGGCTGCGCGCCAAGCTGGTCGCCGCGGTCTGGAACGAGCTGACCCCCGAGGGGCGCAAGCTGGCGCCCGGCCTGACCGGGCTGACCCGCCCGGGGGTGGGGGCCGAGCTGGCCGCGCTGCTGCCGGGCGGGACCGCGCACCCGCTGGCCGAGCTGCTCTCCTGCGAGTTCCTGCCGGACCACCCGAAGATCGACCTCAGGCGGGCGGCGGCGCGGATGGCGGTGTACGGCCTCACCCTCGACCGGTGGGAGAACGTGGTGCTGCAGACCTCCATGATCTTCCCCCCGCTGCGGCGGGACTGACCCGCACCCCGCACGCCCGGGAGGACCCGGGGGGCTCACAGGGACTCACGGGGACAGGGCCGTCGTGCGGGCGCTCCACGTCACGGCGGGCTCCAGCGCCGGATCCAGCGGCAGCACCCACCCGGACAGCTCCACCGCCTCGCACCCCCGTGCCGTCTTCGCCCGCCAGCTCCCCTGGCCGTAGTGCAGACGCCGTACACCGGCCGGGTAGGCGAGCCGCGCGGGCTCGTAGAAGACCGTCGCGAAGTAGGTGTGCCGGGCCGCGGTGGAGGAGTAGTCCATGCCGGTGCTCACGCAGTACCAGACGCCCGCGTGCTCGACGAACAGGCCGTAGCCGAGCAGGTCCCCGGCGCGCTCGGCGCGCAGCAGCAGCGCCCCGCCCGCGCACAGGTCCCGGAGCCGCCCGGCGGTCTTCGCCCGGTCCGGCGGGCGGCCGTTGTACTTCGCCGAGTGGCCGCACTTGAGCTCCACGACGTCCGCGCCGGGCTCCGACACCCGTTCCGCGCGCACCTCCACCCCCGCCTCGCGGAGCAGGCGCAGCTCGCGGCGGGCCTCGCCGCGCCGCTTGCGGGACAGGGCCGCCAGGTAGTCCCCGAACCCGCCACCGGGCAGCCGCAGCTCGCAGGAGTACGCCAGGGGGACCCCGGTGAACCCCCGGGCGGCCAGGACCCGCCCGAGCGGCGCGGTGCCGGGCGGGGGGTAGAGGAAGGCGACGGCGCGCAGCCCGCGTTCCCGGGCCCAGTCCGTGATCGCCCCGACCAGGGCGTCCAGGGCCTCGCGGTCGCGGGCCAGCGGCCCGAGCGGATGGCACTCGTAGCCCGGCAGCATCACCACCAGGTACGGGAACCAGTCCTCCCGAGGGGGCGCGGGCAGAGGGGGGCCCGCGGCCCGCGCGGCCCGCGCGGCGGCGCTGAGCGGCAGTTCGGCCGGGTCGCCGACCAGGACGTACGGCAGGTCGAAGACCTCGCCGCGGCCGGGGCGGTCCACGCCGGTGACCACCGTGCCGTAGAGGGCGAGCACGGCCGCGCCCGCCTCGCGCAGCACGAAGGTGTATGCGGCGCCGGGCACGCGGCCGCGCATCGCCGCGAGCCACCGCTCGGTGGCGAACATCGGCCCGTCCGCCGCCAGTGCGGGCCACTCCGGCGGGCGGCCGGCCACCGCCTCGAACTCGAAGGCGCTCATCGGACGGGGAGCAGGCAGGCGTCGAGGGGAAGCGGCGTCAGGCCGTGTCTGAGCTTGAACACGTGGTTGCCCCGACCGCCCTCCAGGGTCGTCAGCCCCTCGCGCAGCGCCTGCCCGACCGAGAGGGGGTAGAGCAGCGGGTAGGGGCTGTAGTTGCCGCCGACCTCGTAGTCCACCCCGCAGGCCCAGGCGTGGAAGCGGCTCTCGTCGCGCAGGCAGACGGCCGCGCCGACCAGCCGCCCGCGCTCGCGGACCTCGATGACGTGCGCGGCGTCGCCGAGCTCGGTGAGGAACCCGGCGAAGACCTCCTGCGGGTAGAAGGACCCGGTGCCGTGCCGGGCGGCGGTGCGCTCGCACAGCTCGCCGATCTCGGCGAGGTCCGCCTCCTCCAGGGGAATGGACGCGCTCCGAGCCCCGGCGTCGCCGGCCCGGCGGCCGTTGCGCCGCATGTTGGCCCGCCCCCGGGGGTTGGCGCTCGCGACGTAGTCGGTCACGTCGCCGAAGGGGCGCAGGTCGGCGCGGAAACGGTCCTCGATGTGCCGGGCAGGGAAGCCCAGGGAGACCAGGCCGTCGCCCAGCGCCGACCCGCGCGGCACGTTGACGAAGCCGTACCACGCCGCTCCCCGCTCGGCGGCCAGCTCCCGCATGGCCCCGGTGACCGCCTCCAGGTTCGGTTCCCCGGGCACCCAGGCGTCGTAGCAGTGCCACACGTGGCTGAGCAGGCCGGTCTCGTCTCCCGACAGCGGGTAGCGGACGCGGAGCTGACCGAGCGGGTCGAGCCCGCGCAGCAGCGTGACCGGAAGCACCGTGACGGCACGTCCGCCGGCGCGCACGACGAAATAGAAAAACGCCTCGATCGCGATAAGGGGAAACCGCTCGTAGGCGCGCAAATAGCGGGACCGGTAGAAAACCGGTGCTCCCGACCTCGATACAACCTCATCCCATTCGGCGGTGTCAACGGTCTCTATGGACGTGCTGATCTCGACGGTTAAGGACGCACTCATGGCACACCTGGCCTCGGAAACCGGCGCGGATCGGGGGAGACAAGACGCTTGACGACAATGTCGTATATGGCGCAATACTAAGCGGATACTGCTCTCCGTAGCGAGGGAGAAAGCCGTGGTTCACGTCGTCTTCCACAACAAAGTCGGTGGGTCCGAAAATCTCGCGGCCGCCCCCGGCCAGCCGTTGACGGCGGTCCTCGCCGCGCACGGCATCCCGATCAACGCCGTCCTGACGACCCGCAACGGGCAGATCGTCCCCGAGCAGACGACGATCGTCGGGGAGGACGACCTCATCGAGGTCCGCCAGGTGCGTCACTACGACCTGGACGTCACCCGCAGGCCCGCCCGCACGGTCTACGGCACGCCCGACCCGGTCTACGTCAAGTCGGTCCTGTTCGACACCCTGGGCCGCCTGGAGCAGCGCGTCGAGCAGTTCGACGCCGAGGGGTTCGTCCGCTACGTGGAGGAGACCTTCGTCCAGAGCGTGCTGCGCGGCGAGGTGCTGCGGCAGGGCGACTCCGTGGTGATCGGGCTGTCCGGCGGCCGGGACAGCGTGGCCTTCCTCAAACTGCTGGAACGCACCCGGCACCGGCTGCCCGCCTTCACGATGACCTCCGTGACCATCACCGGGCTGCCCGACTGGGAGGAGCCCGCCACGTTCGCCGCGGCCCGCGCCTCGGCCGAGGGGCTCGGCATCGACCAGGTCATCGTGGACGCCACCGACATCGAGCGGGTCTTCAAGCTGCGCAGGCCGTTCGTCGAGGCGATGAACAGCGTGGTCGCGGGCGACACGAGCCACCTGACCATGGTCGTCGGCCACCAGGTGCTCCGCCGCATGCTGGAGGACCACGCCCAGCGGATCGGCGCGGGCACCGTCGCCTTCGGGTTCAACGCCGACGACCTGGTCGCCAGCATGGTCACCTGGATGACGAGCGGCTACCGGATGGGCGGCATCCCGGTCCGGGAGATCGGCGGGATGCGCTACATCTTCCCGCTCTACCGGATCCCCAAGAAGGAGCTCACCCTCTACCTGGAGCTCGTGGCGCCCGAGCTGAACCGCCAGGGCACGCCGGGCCGGTTCACCACCGGGCCGCAGGAGAGGTCGATGGCCTACGCGATGGCCGACCACCTCTACGACCTGTGGCCGGGCATCGACTACTACCTGTTCGAGGCCTTCGGGAACATGCAGCGGTACATGTTCCCGCTGGTGGAGGACAAGTGCCGGGTGTGCGAGGGCGTGTACGTCATGCAGGAGGGCGTCCCGGGCAACCCGGCCGGCCTGTGCGACGTGTGCGACTTCTTCGCGCGCCGGGAGTTCGCGTGACGGGCTTCTCCGCGCCGGGGGTTCACGCGCCGGGGGTCCATGTGACGGGCCGGTTCGCGTGACGGGCTGGTACGCCGACTACTTCACCGCCGACTACTGGAGCTTCGCCCGCCACGAGTACACCGCCGAGCGTACGGCGGGCGAGGTCGCCTACCTGGCCGAGATCCTCCATGAGCACGCCCCCGGGCGGCGGGTGCTCGACCTGGGCTGCGGCGTCGGACGGCACGCGGTCCCCCTGGCCCGGCACGGCTTCGAGGTGGTCGGCGTCGACGTCTGCGCGTGGGCGCTCGACCGGGCCGCCGAGGCGGCCGGCCGGGCGGGCGTCCGCGTCGAGTTCCGCCACGCCGACCTGCTGGCCGCCCCCGACCTCCCCGAGGCGGACGCGGCGATCTGCGTGCAGGCGTTCGGCTGGGGCGCCGACGCCGAGCAGCGCGCGCTGCTGGCCCGGGTGCGCGAGCGCCTCGCGGCCGGGGGCGTGCTGATCCTGGACCACTCCAACGTCTCGGCCATCCTGAGCCGCTACGAGCCGACCGCGCGCTTCGAGGCCGAGGGGGAGGTCTTCGACTTCCTGCGCTCCTACGACCCGGTGAGCGGGCGCAGCCGCGGCGAGCTGCGCGTCACCCGCCGCACCGGGGCCGGAAGCGCGAACGGCTCCGGGAACGCCGCCGGTACGGGGAACCCTGACGCCTCCGGCTCCGGGCCCGGGTCCGGGGAGACGGTCACCGTGCTCCGCGACGACGTGCGGCTCTACCAGCCGAACGAGGTGGCCGCCCTGCTCCGCGAGACCGGCTTCGACATCGTGCGCGCCGACGCGGACTTCACCGCCGGCTCCCCGGTACGGCCCGGCACCCGGTACGTCCAGTTCGTCGCCGTGGCGCCCGCGCGCCCCGAGCCCGCGGTGCTCGACCACGCGCGCTCGGAGCCGTCCGCCGGGGAGGTGGACCTGCGCTGGGCGCCCGACGAGGTGGAGTACGTGCGCGGGGCCGTCGACCGGGCCTGGGCGGGGGCGGCCGCGGAACCGGGCGGGCTCGCCGAGACCGCGCGGCGCTACGCGCTGGACGATCCGTACGGCGGCGCCCGCGCGGCACCGGTGCTCGGCCGGCACTTCGGCGCGGACCTGTCCGCCGACCGGGTCGTGACCGGGGCCGGGACGACCGGGCTGCTCAACGCGCTGAGCGCGCTCGCCGCGCCGGGCAGGGCGCTGCTGTGCACGCCGTACGCCCATCCCGACCTGCCGGCGTGGGCGGCGCGGCGGGGCGCGGCCCTCCACGTGTTCGACCCGGCGGACGTCGCGGCCCCGGAGCTGGTGGCCCGGCTCCGGCCCTCGATGGTGCTCGTCGAGCGGCCCGGGGTGCGCGGTGACCTGCTGCCGCCCGGCCGCGTCCTGGAACTGGCCGAGGCGGTGAGCGGGGCCGGCGGCCTGCTGGTGGTCGACGAGGCGTGCGCGGCCTACGCGGGACCGGAGGTGAGCGCGGTGCCGCTCACGACGCGAGCCCGCGGCCTCGTCGTGCTGCGCAGCGTTTCCAAGGGGTACTGCTGCGGCGGCCTGCGCGCCGGGTTCGCCGTCGCCTCCGCCGGCGCCGCGGACACCCTGCGCGCGGTGGCCCCGCCGCTGGCCGTGTCACCGCTGTCGCTGGAGGTCGCGCTGAAGCTGCTGGAGCAGGGCGACGTCCTCGGCCCGCTGCGCGCGGCCGTCGCGGAGGCCAAGCCGGAGCTCGTCGCGGCCCTGCGCGCCCTGGGCCGGGAGGCCGACCCCGGACACCCCGCGCTGCCGTGGGTGACGGTCGAGGGAGACGCCCCGCCGGGTGTTCTCGGCAGGCCGCTGCGCCACCGCGCCGGCGGCCCCGCGCTGACGAGGATCAGCGTGCCGCTGTCGGCCGCGCGCCGGCGGGCGCTGCGCGAGGCGGTGGCCGCCGCGGGCGACGGCGGGCGGACCGGCCGGACGGCGGTGAGCGGATGACGGGACCGGTGACGGAACCGATGGCGGCGGACACGGTGGCGGCGGACACGGTGGTCCGTGGCGGGCAGGCGGAGCCGGTGGCGGGCGGGAGGGCCGGATGACGGGGCCCGGCGCGGCGGGGGACGTCGGCGGGACCGCCGGGCTGGTGCACGCCCGGTTCGACGTCGGGGCGGCCGAGCGGGACGTCGCCGAGCTGTGCCGGTTCGACCGCTACCAGGCGTCCGACGGGATCATGGCGGCCGCCGCGTACGTCGCCGAGCGCGCGGAGCGGGCGGGGCTCTCCGACGTGCGGCTGCTGGAGTTCCCCGCCGACGGCGGCCGGCACTGGTGGACCTTCCGCGCCCCCTCCTCGTGGACGCCCGTCCACGCCGAGCTGGCCGGCGTGGCCGCCTACCCGGACCGGCCGTTCGCGCTCGCGGCATACTCGGCGCCCACCGGTCCCGACGGGGTCGACGCTCCCGTCGTCCGGCTCGGCGCGGGACCGGGGACGACCCGCGGAGCGACGCCGGGGTCCGCACGCGGGACGGCGCCGGGGTCCGCGCCCGGGGCGGGCGGGCCGGGGCGCACGCGCGGCGCAGTCACGGCGCACGACGACCCGGAACGGCTGCGCGGCGCCGTCGCCGTCCACGACGACCCGGACCTGCCGCTGCCCGCGGCGCTGGACCTCGCCGCCCGGTACGGCGCGCTCGGCCTGGCGTCCGACCGCGTCTCCGGCCCCGGCAGGACCGGCCGGATCGAGCTGCGCGCGGGCGGCACCCTCCTCGCCTTCAGTCTCACCCCCGGGCAGCTCGCCGACCTGGCGGGACGCGACCGCGTGCGCGTCACGGTACGGACCCACGGCGCGGCGCCCATGCCCGTGGTCACCGCGCTGCTGCCCGGGGAGCCCCGGGAGCCCGGCGACCCCGCGGCGGAGGAGGAGGTGCTGCTGTCGGCGCACCTGTGCCACCCCCGCCCCAGCGCCAACGACAACGCCTCGGGGGTCGCCGCCCTCCTCGGCGCGGCGGCCGTCCTCGCGGGCGCCCGGCGCGGTCGCCGGGCCGTCCGCTTCGTGTGGGGCCCGGAGTTCACCGGCATGGCCGCCTACCTGCACGACGTCGCGCCCGCTCCGCCGGTGGCCGCGGTGAACGTGGACATGGCGGGTCAGGACCAGCGACTGTGCGGCGGCCCGCTCATCGTCGAGCGCAGCCCCGACCACCTGCCCGGTTTCGTCAACGCGCTGGCCGAGTACGTGGTCGGCGCGCTCCCGCAGGCCGGCCGCTCCTACTCGGGCGCCGTGGCCTGCGACACCTGGGCCTGGCGGGCCACGCCGTTCGTCGGCGCCTCCGACCACAGCCTGCTGGTGGACCGGTCGGTCGGCTGCCCCACGGTCACGCTCGGCCACTGGCCGGACCGGTTCAACCACAGCTCCGCCGACACCCTCGACAAGGTGGACTTCCAGGAGCTGCGGCGCACCGCGACGATCGCCTGCGCCACCGCCGCGGTGCTGGCCGCCGCCGGCGAGGAGGACCGGGAGGAGCTGGAGCGGATCGCGACCCGCTGGGCCGCGGCGCGGCTGCTGGAGTGCCTGCCCCGGCCCGGCGCGCCCCCGGCGGACCGAATCGCGGACCGTACGGCTGACCGAACGGCGGAGCGGGCGGCGGAACGGGCGGTGGAACGGACAGCGGAGCGGACGGCGGACCGGACGGCGGACCGGATGGCGGAGCGGGCGCGCGGGCTGCTGCGGCACCGTACGGCGGTGGCGCTCGGCGCGTTCGACGGGGTGGACCGGCTGTGCGGCCGACCGGGCGACCCGGGGCCGCGCCGGTGGGTCGAGGGCCTGTCCGCGCACGTCGCCGGGCTGCTGCCCGACACCCGGTCGGAGCCCGCGTCGGCGGGGCCCGAGAGCTCCGGCCGTGCGGAGCCCGAGAGCCCTGGCAGCGCGCGGCCCGAAACCGCGTCGGCGGGCCGCGCGGGGCCGGAGCCGTCGGCGTCGGGAACCGGGCCGGGCACACCGGAGCCCGTGGGGCCGCCGCTGCGCCGTACCTGGGAGGGGCCCTTCAACCTGCGCGGGCTGGCCGAGGCCGCGAGCCCGGCCGGGCGGGACTGGATCGACGGGCGGCTGGCCGCGGACCGCTCCCGCGCCTACGCGCTGATGCTCGCGCTGGCGCACGGCGTCGACGGCACGCGGGACCGCGCGGAGCTGGCCCGGTACGCCGAGTACGCCGCCGAACTGCCCGTCGGGACGGACTTCGCCGACGGGTTCCTGTCCGTCCTCGTCGAGGCGGGCTGGGCAGAGGAGACGACCACCGCCGAAAGGGGCGCCGATGCGCAGGCTCCTGCGTGACCGACAGTTCGTCCTGCTCTTCTTCGGCCAGGCGGTCAACATGTTCGGCGACCGCGCCCTGCTGATCGTCCTCGCCATCTTCGTCAAGGACCTGACCGGGTCGGACTCGATGGCCGGCGTCGTCCTGGTGCTGCTGTCGCTGCCGTCCTTCATCGCCCCGCTCACCGGGCTGCTGGTGGACCGGTTCCCGCGTCGCACGACGATGATCGTCAACGACCTGGTCGCCGCCGTGCTGGTGCTGTCGCTGCTGCTGGTACGGCACCCCGGCGACCTGTGGATCGTCTTCGTCGTCACCTTCGGCTACGGCGTCTCCAACCAGGTGTTCAACGCGGCCAGGGGCGGGCTGGTCCACTCCATGCTCCCCTCCGAGCTGCTCGGCGACGCCAACGGCCTGTTCGGCTCCTTCAGCCAGGGGCTGCGGATCATCGGGCCGCTGCTGGGCGCCGCCCTCTTCACCGCGATGGGCCTGAGCGCGGTGGCGGTGCTGGACGCGGGCACCTTCCTGGTGTCGGTGCTGGTGCTCCTGGCGCTGCGCCGCGCACCCGACCTGACGCGCTCCGGCGAGCGCGAGCGTGAGCCGGGCCGCCTGACGCGCGACCTCACCGCCGGCATCCGCCACATCCTGCGCGACGCGGAGCTGCGCGCGGGCGTCGTCGCGCTCGGCCTGGCACTGGGCGCGGCGGGGCTCATCAACTCCGCCATGTTCGCCGCGGTGGACCAGGGACTGGACCGGCCGCCCGCGTTCGTCGGGGTGATCGCCGCGTTCGAGGGCGGTGGCGCCATCGTCGGCGGCCTGATCACCGGGACCCTCATCAGGAGGTACGGCGAGCAGCGCACGGCGGCCGTCGGCTTCGCCTCCAGCGCGTTCGGTCTGCTGCTGGTGATCCCGACGAGCGTGGTGAGCGTCTGCGTGAGCGGCGTCTTCGTCGGTTTCTCCATCCCGGTGTTCATGGTCGCGACCACCACGCTCGTGCAGCGCCGCACCGAGGCCGGGCTGCAGGGCCGGGCGCTGACCGCGATGGACGCGCTGATCGACCTGCCGTTCGTGGCGTCGATGGCGGTGGGGGCGTTCATCATCCGGTTCGTGGAGTTCCGGCTCATCTACGCCTTCAGCGCGGTGGCGTTCGCGGCGGTGGCGGCGTACGTGCTGCTGTCGCGCCGCAGGTCCCCGGTGGCCGCGGGGGAGGCCGGGTGACCCGGGGCCCTTCCCGGGCGTCGCCGGGCGCGGGGGCCGGGACGGGCCGGTGCCCGGGCCCTCGGGGTTCGTCGGGGCTTCCGGAGGTTTTCACCGGTTCGGTGAGCGGCGCACCGGTATGCGGCCGGGGCCGTTGACGGGACGTACCGGCGCACGGCGCGAGCCCGCCGGTAAATGAACGGCGGACTGTGCGATTTCCCCGTTGACAGGTAAGTCGCCCCATTTTACGTTCATTCACATAATCTCAGGGGAAATCGTCAAATCCCCGTCAGGAGGTCCCGCGTGATGCCCGAGATCCTGCAGCAAACGACGACCGAAACCCCGGTTATGCTCACGCCTGAACTCGTGGAGACAATGCTCTCCGAGCGCCAGGCCGTACAGGTGATGAAATTCCGCACGACCTGCACGGACTGCGTGCCGAATTACTGATGATCGGAGTACCCGGGACGTCCGTCGCGAGAAACCCGTCCGGCCTTGCCGGATGACGCGGACCTGACGGGCGGACACGCCGGCGTCCCGGGGGTCGGTGTCACACCCCACCCCCGGGAGTCGTTGCGCGCGGTGCCGGACCGGATCCTGGCGGCGCTGGACCGGGCCGAGCGCGGCGTCGTCGTCCTCGCGGTGGACGGCCTGTCATGGCGGGCGGCCCGCGCGGCCTGGCCCGCGGCCGATCTCGCCCGCCTCACCTCGACGTTCCCCAGCACCTCGGCGACCGCCTGGATGACCTCGGTCACCGGCCTTCCCGTCGCCGGGCACCTGGCGATCGGAGCCGCCTGCCGCTCGCCCGCCGACGGCTCCCTCGTGAACGTGATCACCGGCGAGACCCTCGCGCGAGCCGTACCGGACCGGGCGGACGGCGCTCCGCCGGGCGGCGGCCCTCCCGTGGACGCCCTTTCCGGCGGCGCCTTCTCCGACGGCGGTCCGCCGAACGGTGATCTCATCGCGGCGCGGACGACCGTGTTCGAGCGCGCGGCCGCGCTTCCCGGGACCGTCGCCGTCGCCGTGGGGCGCGAGATCGACACGCTCACGAGCCCCTGGTCGGCGGCCCTGCTCCGGGGAGCCGCCCGGTTCCCGGCGTTCCGGGACGCCGGCGGCGTCCCGGCGGCGCGGCGGCGCGAACTCGCGGCCCAGGCGCTCGACCCGGAGAGCCTGGTGGCGGCCGTGGCCCGCGACGTCGAGGCCGCGTTCGCGGAGCACGCCGCGGACGGCCGGCGGCTGCTGCTGTGGATCTACGTCAACCTGGACGACCACTTTCACCGGCACGGTTACGACCCTCTCGCCATGCGCGCCGTCGCCGGGTTGGAGCGTCACGCGCTGTCCTGGGCCGCGCGGGGCTGGCACGTGATCGCGCACTCCGACCACGGACAGGTGCCCGTCGCCCCCGATCCGGTCCTGGAGGCCGCGTGGGCCGAGGTGGACGCCCCGGAGCTGTGCGCGCTGCCGGGCGGGGGCGCGGGACGGGTGCGCTGGCTCCACCCGCGCCCGGGACGGGCCGGCGAGGCGGCGGAACGGCTCGCCGCCGCGCTCGGCGAGCACGCGCTCGTGCTGGCCGCCGGCGAGCTGCCCGGCCTGGGCCTGCTGGAGCTGACCCCGGCCGTCCGGGAGCGGCTCGGGGAGGTGGTGGCCGTCGCGGCCTCGCCCCGCTTCCCCCTCCCGGTGCGCGGCCCGCGTTTCGAGCACGGGGCGCTGACCGAGGACGAGATGCTCGTGCCACTGGCACTCTGGCCGCCGGCCTGAGCCGTGCCTCCGGCACCGAGGACGAGATGCTCGTGCCGCCGGCCGTCTGGTCACCGGCCTGAGCCGTGCCTCCGGCCAGGTCGGCCGAAGGGGTGCCGGCCCGATCCGGGTTCCCGGCCCACCCGCATGGCGGTCGCCGGGCGTCCGCTCCGGCGTGCCCCGGTCAGCGTGCCGGGCCCGGCTCCCGGTCCAGCAGGTCGAGGGTCTCGCGCAACCAGTGGATCTCCGTACGGCTGGTCGCGGTGGCGATCGTGAACAGGCCCTGCCGGAAGGGGTCGTCGAAGTCGGCGGCGCGCAGCGGGCGGTCACCGTCCCAGAAGAAGCTGGCGGGCTCGGTGAGGAAGTCCAGCCGGCGGCGTAAGACCGCGGCCTGCCGCGCGGGGTCACCGAGGTGGCGCAGGAAGGCCAGGACGGTGAACCAGCGGTTCTCGTCGGTGACGAACTGCTCGTCCGGCTCACCCAGGCGGCGCAGCAGCTCTTCCCGTCCGGCCGGGGTGAGGCTCAGCACGTGCCGGGGGGCGGCGAGCGTGCCGGGCCGCAGCTCGCGGGCGAGCAGCCCGGCGCGCTCCAGGCGCTTGATCGCCGGGTAGAGCGTGCCGTCGGCGATCGGCCGCACGTGCCCGGTCAGCGCGGCGGTGCGCTTGCGCAGCTCGTAGCCGTGCAGCGGCTCTTCATAGAGGAACCCCAGGATGGCCAGCTCCAGCATGACCGCATCGTAACTTGCGCTCGATATATATCGGTGTCTTAGTATCTCCTTCGCGATGTATCAGACGCGCCTGGCGACACCTGACGTGCCGGAACGCGTCGGCGCACCGGTACACGCACATGCGCATCAGAGGAGGAGAGCACATGCGTGACGCGCGGGTGAGGGCCGACGGAAGCCGGATCCGCTGGGTGGAGCTGCCGGGCGCGGAACCGGTCAGGGCGTTCGTGCACGGACTCGGCGCGTCGTCGGCGCCGTACTTCACCCCGGCCGTGACCCACCCGGCGCTGTCCGGCCACCGGACCCTGATGATCGACATGCTCGGGTTCGGCATCAGCGACCGGCCCGCCGATTTCGGCTACACCCTGGAGGGGCACGCCGACATGCTCGCCGCCGCGCTGACCGAGGCGGGCGTCGGCACCGCGGAGGTCGTGGCGCACAGCATGGGCGGCGCGGTGGCGACGGTGCTGGCCGTACGGCATCCGCACCTGGTCTCGGCGCTCGTCCTGGTCGACTCCAACCTCGATCCGACCGATCCCGCGCCGCGGCCGGGCAGCTCGGGGATCGCCGGCTACACCGAGGAGGACTTCCTGCGGTACGGCTGGGCGGAGACCATGGAGCGGGTCGGCCCGCACTGGGCGGCCACCATGCGCCTGGCCGGCCCCGAGGCGCTGCACCGCAGCGCGGTCCACCTGGTCCGGTGCGCCGTGCCGTACGGCGGAGCCACGCGCACCGTGCGCGAACTGCTGCTGGAGCTCACGATCCCGCGCGCCTTCCTCCACCCCGAGGCCGACGGGGCGCCGGACGGCGCCGCCGGGCTGGCCGCGGCCGGGGTGGACGTCATGGCGGTCCCGGACTGCGGCCATAACATCATGATCGACAACGTGGACGGCTTCGCCCACGCCGTCGCGGCGACCCTGCGGCGGACCCGGGGCGCGTACGGCCGGACGCCGGGGCGGTGAGCGAGGCCGGGCGTTCCAGACGGCGGAGCCGGGAGGCGTACGGTCGGGCGTCCGGCGGCGGAGCCGGGAAGCGTACGGTCAGGCGTTCCGGGCGGCGGAGCCGGGAAGCGTACGGTCAGGCGTTCCGGGCGGCGGGCCGCCAGCGGTAGCGGGCATCGGGGAGGTTCTCCTCGTTGCCGCCGCCGTCGCCCAGCTCCACCAGGGTGAAGCCGTGCCGCTCGTAGAAGCGGCGGGCGCCGGTGTTCTCCTGGAACACGTGCAGGTCGAGCCCGTCCGGCCGCCGTTCCTTGGCCAGCGCGAGCAACGCGGCGCCGACGCCCCGGCCCTGGGCCTCCGGCGCGACGTACAGGTGGTCCAGCCATCCGTCGCCGAGCGCGGCGAAGGCCGCGACCTCGCCGTCCGGGCAGGCCACCCAGACCTCGTCGTCCGGGATCACGACGTGGGCGATCCAGCTCCGGGTCTCCTCGTCGGTGTGCAGGTCCGGCAGGTAGGTCATCCCGGCGCGGGCGGCCAGGAAGACGTCGGCGATCCGCTCGGCGTCCTCGGGCCGGGCCCGGCGTGGGCCCACGGTCTGTCGCATCCGCCCACGGTGGCACACCCGCACGGGGCGGTACCACCGGATATCCCCGGCGCCCCGCCTCCGCGGCCGGAAGGGTCCGGCGGCGGAGGCGGCGAGATCCCGCACCGCGGAGACGGACGCCGCATCCCGCACTGCGGAGACGGACACTGCGCCCTCACGAAGGGCGGGGCCGCGGCGATCTCTCGGTCAGGCCGGTGGCGACGATGTCGATCAGCAGGTCGAGGATCTTCGGGTACAGGTCGGGGTCGGCCAGCCTGTCCCTGTGCATGGGCGCCAGGAGGACGGTCTGCAGGACGCCGGTGATCACGGCGGGGTCGGCGTCGACGAAGTCCTCGCCGTGCCGGGCGAGGAAGGCGGCCAGCGCGGTGACCGGGTTCTCCGGCGCGGACGCCACCCGGTCGGGATCCAGCCTCCTGGTCACGGCCTCCATCTCCTCGGGGTGGGTCATCAGCCTGCCGTACAGCGGGTTGGTGGTCAGTTCCTCGATGGTGGCGTGCAGGAAGCGGCGCAGTCCCGCGCGGGCGTCGGGCCCGCCCAGCAGCGCCTGGTCGATGACGCGGTGCTTGACCTCGGCCATCTGGGCGAGCATCAGCTCCAGGTAGAGCGCCTCCTTGGAGTCGAAGAAGACGTAGAAGGTGCTCTTGGCGATGCCGGTGCCGGCGACCAGGTCCTCCAGGGAGGTCTTGCGCAGGCCCTGGGTGGTGAACAGGCGTCGGCCGTTGGCCACGAGAAGCCCGGTGATACGGGCTCGCTCCTCGGCGGAGAAGGCTGGAGGCATGAGCGAGTCCCTTCCATATGAACATGCCGATCATATGTTTTCAGAAGGGCAGGACCTCATCCTCGCAGCTGGAACCTCCGCTCGACCATCCGCCGGACCGGCCCCCACGACGACAGCCGCAGCGGGAGCTGGGTGAGTTCCAGCGCGACCTGGCTGCGCGGGGCGTAGACCCCCTTGACCCGGCGGCCGAGTCTCTGCTTCTTCTCCGCCTCCGGCCGCAGCCGCGCCTCCCACTCCGCGAGCGCGGCCGCGACGTCGCCGGGGTGGCGTTCCAGGGCGGCGCCGAGCAGGTCGGCGCCACCGACGGCGAGGGAGGAGCCGTAGCCGGCGAACAGCGTGACGCACCAGGCGGCGTCGCCGAGCAGCACGACCCGGCCGTGGCTCCACCGGTCCACCACCATCTGGCTGATGGTGTCGAAGTAGACCGAGTCGGCGCTCCTGAGGCCCTCCAGCGCCTGCGGGACCAGCCAGCCCATGTCGCCGTAGACCTCGTGCAGTTCCTCCGGCGACCTCTGCGGGCGGCCGAGGTCGCTGCGGTAGCCGAAGAAGGCGGCCGTACGGCCGTCGCCGACGCTCATCATCGCGAACGTGCGCCCGCCCGCGCTGATGGTGCCCGTGGTGCCCTCCGGCAGGCCGGCGGGCCGCTCCCCGAGCATGTAGACCGCGACCCGGTGCCCCATGTCGAGGCGGTAGTCCTCCTCGGGCCCGAAGACGAGGGCACGTGTCGCGGAGTGCAGCCCGTCGGCGCCGATGAGCAGGTCGGCGTGCTCGACAGTGCCGTCGCTGAGGGTGACGTGCACCGCCTCGTCGTCCTGGCCGACCGCGGTGACCGTGGTGCCGAAGCGGATCGCGGCCGATTCCCTGACCGCCTCGTACAGCACCGCCTCGATGTCGCCGCGCAGGATGTTGAAGGACCTGGCGCCCATGGTGGCGGTGATGACCTGGCCGCTGAGCGTGAAGCGGGGCTCTCCGCCCGGCCTGCGGTAGACCAGCTCCCGGGTGGTGAAGGCCCGCCGCCGCAGAGCGGGCAGGATCCCCATCCGCTCGGCGCCGTCGTGGCCGATCCCGCCGAAGGTGACGCCGTAGCCGCCGCCGCGGCGCTCCGGCGCCCGCTCGGCCACCAGGACGTCCCAGCCGGCCTGCTCCAGCCGCAGCGCGGCGGCCAGTCCGGCGATCCCCGCTCCGATGATGATGGCTCGCATGTCGCGATCTCCTCTCTGTGGCCATGAAAACAGATTGGAGATATGTTTTCAAGCCGTGGCGCCGAGAGCGGGCAGGCCGCCGTGGAGGCCCGCCGGGATCCGGCGAGCGGAAGGATCCGGCCGAGCGCGATCACCCGCCGGCGACGCGCCGCGTCGCCGGCCGGTCCGGCGGACGGTCAGGCGTACCAGTCTCCGGCGATCTCGTCGATCGTCTTACGGCCCCGGGGGACGAACGCGCCGACGGTGAGGACCTGCGTGACCCCCTGCGGGTGGTTGAGCAGGCTGAAGAGGTAGAACGAGCCGCCGCTCCGGGTGACGAAGCCGTAGGCGGGGGTGAAGGACCGGTAGGCCGCGTAGAGGCCCTTGTAGACCTGGGGGAAGGCGCGGCGGCTGAAGTTGTCCTTGGCCAGCCGGTAGCCGGTGGCGCCCGCCGCGCTCGTGTGCTTGGGGGAGTTCCAGAAGGTCTGGTACTCCAGGGCGAGGAGCGTGCCGACCGTGCGCGGCGCGGCGGTGACGTAGCCGCCGGAGTCCCGGCGCGGCTCGGGGACCCGCTCGCCGTAGTGCAGCGGGCTCTTCCCCGCCAGGACGAAGGACGGCGTGCCGGCCTCCCGCCAGAAGGACAGGATGTGCGGGCGGTCCTCCCCGCGGTAGGTCGCCTGGAGCATGAACCACTCCCCGCCGGGCGGCTGCTCCCGGGGCACGTAGTACGTCTGCCTGCCGGTCAGCCGGATCGGCTTGCGGGTCCGCTTCTTGTCCTCCGCCGCGTGCGCGCGGTCGATGACCGCCTCGTGCAGGGCGGCCTCGCCGAGGAGGGTGACCATCAGGGCCGGGTCACGCCACCATCCGCGTTTCTTGATCATCTTGTTGTACGCGGCGACCCAGGACGCCGCGGCCTTCTTCGCCGCGGCGGGGGTGAGCCGGGGCGCCCCGGACGACGGCTCCGGCGTCGGCGCCGGGGTGGTGGCGGGGGCGGGCGTCGCGCCCGGCCGGGAGGGGGAGGCCGCGGCGGGCGTGCCGGCCGGCCGGGCGGAGAAGGGCGACACGAGGCCGCAGCCGGTCAGGCTCACCGCCAGGACGGCGATGGGCAGCGCCTCACGCGCCTTGCGCACCACGGTATTGGTTCCTCCCGTTTCGTCCCGGCAGACGGCGGTGTATGACCGTACCGGACATTTCACTGGGACGCGGTCGCGGGTACGGCCGGCCCGCGCGTTCGCGGGCACGGCCCGCGTGGCCCCCGGTACGGCCCGCGCCGCCCCCGGTACGGCCCGCGCCGCCCCCGGTACGGCCCGCCCGCGCGTTCGCCGGCACGGCCGCCCTGCCGCCCCGCCACCCCGCCGCCGCGGCAGGTGACACGACCGGCACCTCCCGTACGCCCGCGGATCGGTTCAGAATGCTCGGATGGGATATCTCAGCCTGCTCCGCGTCCCGTACGTCGTCCGGCTGCTGCTGGGCAGCCTCGTCGGCCGCCTGCCCAGCGCGATGGCGGCCGTGGCCATCCCCCTGGCGCTGCGGGAGAACGGCGCCGGCTACGCCTTCGTCGGCGTCGCGGCCGGGGCCTTCGCCGTCGCGGCGGCCGTGGGCGGGCCCGTCCTGGGACGCATGGTGGACCGGGCCGGCCAGGCGCGGGTGCTCCTCCCGGCGGCGCTCGCGGCGGCCGCCGGGTTCGCGGCCGTCGCCGTCGCGCCCGGGAACCCGTACGCGGTGCTGACCGGGGCGGTCCTCGCGGGCGCGGCGACGCCGCCGCTCGAACCGTGCCTGCGGGTGCTGTGGCCGAACCTCGTCGGCCCCGAGCTGCTGGGGTCGGCCTACGCCCTCGACGCCGCCGCCCAGGAGCTGATCTTCATCGGCGGGCCGCTGGTGGTGGCCGGCGCAGTGGCGCTGGCCTCGCCGGTCGCCGCGCTGTGGGCCGGGGCGGCCCTGGGCGTCGCCGGCGTGCTGTTCGTCGTGACCGCCCCGCCCTCCCGCGACTGGCGGGCCCCCTTCCGCTCGACCGACTGGCTCGGGCCGCTGCGCAGCCGGGCCCTGCTCCTCCTGCTGGCCGGGCTCACCGGCGCGGGCGTCGCCATCGGCACGCTCAACGTCCTGGTGGTCTCCTACGCCGAGGAGCACCGCGTCTTCGGCGGCGCCCCCGCGCTCCTGGCGCTGAACGCGCTCGGGGCCATGATCGGAGCCCTGCTGTACGGGGCGATGCGCCCGGCGGCGCGTCCCGCACGGCGGGTGCCGCCGCTGGCCGCCGGGCTGGCCGGCGGCTACGCCCTGCTCTGCCTGCTGCCCGCCCCGCCCCTCATGGCCTGCCTGATGATCGTCACCGGGCTGTTCCTGGCGCCCCTGCTGACGGTCACGTTCGCCCTGATCGGGGAGCTCGCCCCGCGCGGAACGGTGACCGAGGCGTTCGCCTGGCTGGTCACGCTGATCACCAGCGGGACGGCGCTGGGATCGGCCGCCGCCGGGTTCGTCCTGGAGCACGCGAGCGCCCCCTGGGCCGCGGCGTGCGGCGCGGCGGGCGCCGCCGCGGGCGCCCTCCTCCTGTTCGCCGGACGACGCCGGCTGGCGGCGGGCCGGGACGACGCGGAGGACGACGCGGAGGCCGGGGACACGCCGCCGTCCGTCCCCACCGGGACCTGACCGGGACCTGGCGGGGACCTGAAGGGGACCGCCGCGGTCAGTCCTCGTCGTGTTCGATCTCGGAGCGGACCGTGGCGACGGGCGTTCCCGAGCGGCACGTCAGGCTGACCGTGGTCGTGCGGTCGTCCGACTCGAAGACCACCGAGGCGGTGTGGGCCGGACCGCGCTCGACGTCGTCGACGCCGTACCCGGGGGCGGGCGTCCAGGACAGCAGCAGGGCCCGCCCGGCGTCGCAGGCGGCGGTCACCGACCCCTCGGCGTAGGAGAAGCCGAGGGCCTGCGAGCCGGGACCGGCCGAGGCCGGCGGCCCGACGCTCGGCACGGCGGAAGCGGTGGCCAGGGCCCGCTCGACCTCCTCCAGGGTCATGGGGCGGGCGGCGGGGCCGGTGATGTCGGTGCCGATCAGGGACACCGCCCAGACGACGGCGATCGTGGTCAGGACGGCGGCGGCCAGCCAGCCCCCCACCCCCAGCAACGCGCGGCGGTCCATCACGTCCCTCCCGTCGGCGGGTTTCCTCCCCCGGTGTCTTTCCTGTCCGACGGGGAACCTTCCATTCTCGTCGGGACCGTTAACCAGCCAGGAGAGGTCGGTACGTCACCGTGGCCCGGTTGCTGCTCGTCGAGGACGACGCCCAGGTTCGATCCGCGCTGAGCCGCGCGCTGACCGACCGGGGCCACGCCGTGACCTCGGCCGTCGCGGGCATGCCCGGACTCACCCTGGCGGTGGAGGACCGGCCCGACCTGGTCGTGCTCGACCTGGGCCTGCCCGACCTCGACGGCTGCGAGGTGCTGCGCATGCTCCGGGCCGTCAGCGCCGTCCCGGTCATCGTGGCGACCGCGCGCGACGCCGAACCGGAGATCGTCCGGGCACTGGACGCCGGAGCCGACGACTACGTCGTCAAACCGTTCAGCGCGGCCCAGCTGGACGCGCGCATCCGGGCCGTGCTGCGCCGCGGCCGGGACGCGGGCGCCGGCGCCGAGGCGGCGCCGGTGCGGGTCGGCGGGCTGCTCATCGAACCGGCCGGCCGGGAGGCGTTCCTCGACGGAGTGAGACTCGACCTGACGCCCAAGGAGTTCGACCTGCTGCACTACCTCGCGCTCCGCCCCGGCCAGGTCGTCCCCAAGCGGGAACTGCTGGCCGAGGTGTGGCGGATGGCGTACGGCGGCGCGGACAAGACCGTCGACGTCCATCTGTCGTGGCTGCGCCGCAAGCTCGGCGAGAGCGCCCAGCGGCCCCGCTACCTGCAGACCGTTCACGGCGTGGGCGTGAAGATCGTCGATCCGGGGACGTGAGGAGACCCCGATGAGGCGACGCCTTGCCCTGCTCGCGGTGGCGACCACCTCGCTGGTCCTGATCGCCTTCCTCGTGCCGCTCGCCCTGCTGGTCAGGACGCTGGCGGCCGAGCGGGCCACGGCCGCCGCCACCACGTGGGCGCAGTCGGTCGCCACCGCCGCGGCGCTGGACGACCGGAAGGTCCTGGAGGCCACCGTACGGCAGGCGAGCGGCGCCGGCGGGGTGCCGATCACCGTCTTCCTGCCCGGTCACGGTTTCCTCGGCGCGCTGGCGCCGCGCGGACCCGGCGTCGAGCTGGCCGCGCGCGGCCGGAGCATCACCGTCGACACGCCCGCGGGCCGGGAGGTGCTGGTGGCCGTCCAGGGTGGGGAGCGCGGCACCATGGTCGTCCGCGCGTTCGTGGACGCCGAACGGCTGCGCCGGGGGGTCGGGTGGGCCTGGCTGGTGCTCGGCCTGACCGGGCTGGCGCTGCTCCTCGTCGGCATCACCGTCGCCGACCGGCTCGCCCGCTCCCTGATCCGGCCGGTCGGGCAGGTCGCGGAGGTCTCCCGGCGGCTGGCCCGAGGTGACCTGCGGGCCCGGGTGGAACCGGCGGGCCCGCCGGAGATCCGCGAGGTCGGCAACGCCCTCAACCACCTGGCCGCCCGCATCCGCGGGCTGCTCACCCACGAACGCGAGGCGGTCGCCGACCTCTCCCACCGGCTGCGCACCCCGGTCACCGCGCTCCGGCTGGAGGCCGACGGCATGCGCGACCGGGACGAGGCGGAACGGGTGGGACGGGTCGTCGACAGCGTCGAGCGCATGGTCGACCAGATCATCCGCGAGGCGCGCCGGTTCGACCGGGACGGCGTGCCGGGCTGCGACGCCACCCGGGTCGTCGGCGAGCGGGTCGCCTTCTGGTCGGCGCTCGCCGAGGACCAGGACCGGCCGCTGCGGCTGGACCTCGCGGACGACCCGATCACCGTGGGGGTGAGCGAGCACGATCTCGCGGCCTGCGTGGACCTGCTGCTGGAGAACGTGTTCGCCCACACCCCCGACGGCACCCCGTTCGCCGTCGAGCTGACACCCCGGCGGCCCGGGGGCGGAGCCCGGCTGGTGATCACCGATGAGGGACCCGGCTTCGCCCACCCGGACCCGACCGGCCGGGGGGTGAGCGGCGGCGCGTCCACCGGTCTCGGTCTCGACATCGCGCGCCGCACCGCCGAGGAGTCGGGCGGCGGCCTGCTGGCCCGCACACGCGCCTCGGGGGGAGCCGAGGTCGTCGTCGAGCTCGGCCCCGGCCCGGCCCGCTGAGAACGGGCCCGGCCCCGGCGCGCCGGGATTCGCCCTGCTCACGGCGGGTATGAAACGGACTCTCGCCGGTCGGCGGGGTAGCGTCCCGCCTGCCGGGAGACGTTCGCGGTCGCCCGGGGGGAACATCGCCCGGGAGTCTCGGAAGACCCGGGAGACCAGGGAGACCGGGAGACCGGGAGACATCGTCGGTCATCCGGGGGAACGCGACCGGTCCGGCGGGAACGCGTTGTCCGGGTCATCCGACGTGATGAGAGGCGATCCATCCGATTCCGGGGGCCGGCCCCGTGGCCGTACCGGAGATCCGTCCTTCCGACGCGGAGGGGTGCCCATGGTCACCTACGAATATCTCTGCCCGGAGTGCGGCCGCTTCGAGGTGCGCCTGCCGATGGGGGCCGCGCCGCCCACCCGGGACTGCCCCGCCTGTGAGCGGGCCGCGCGGCGCGTCCTGTCCGCACCTCGCCTTTCCCGGGTGTCTCCCGCGCTGTCGGCCGCCCTCGACCGTGGGGAACGGAGCCGGGAGGCGCCCGAGGTCGTCCCCGCGCCGCCCGGCCGGCGGGCCGTGCGCCCTCCGCACCCGGCGACGGCACGCCTGCCCAGGCCATGAGCGGTACGGGGTCACCCGGCTCGCCCGCCGGCGCCCGCCGTACCGGGAGCACGGATTCCACGAGAAGGGGGCCGTCATGCCAGAAGTCGTGTTCGGCGTGGACCAGTCGAAGTCAATGCGGGACCAGGACGTGCCCGGCCACAACCGGTGGCATCCGGACATCCCGGTGGTCGCCACCGTGCGGCCGGGAGACGAGTTCCGCCTGGAGTGCCGCGACTGGACCGACTCCCAGATCGGGAACAACGACTCGGCCGACGACGTGCGGGACGTCGACCTGTCCGTCCCGCACATGCTGAGCGGCCCCATCGGGGTCGAGGGCGCCGAACCGGGCGACCTCCTGATCGTCGACATCCTCGACATCGGCCCGATCCCCCAGCAGTCCGGCCCCGTGTCCGGGCAGGGGTGGGGGTACACCGGAATCTTCGCCAGGGTGAACGGCGGCGGTTTCCTGACCGACTACTTCCCGGACGCCTACAAGGCGGTCTGGGACTTCCACGGCATATTCGCGACGTCACGCCACCTGCCCGGCATCCGGTACACGGGCATCACCCATCCGGGGCTGTTCGGCACGGCGCCGTCGGAGGAGATGCTCGCGCGCTGGAACCGCCGGGAGCAGGCCCTCATCGACACCGATCCCAACCGGGTCCCGCCGCTGGCGCTGCCGCCGCTGTCCGACGGCGCCCTCGCCGGGACGGCCACCGGCGAACTGGCCGCGCGGATCGTCCGCGAGGGCGCCCGCACCGTGCCTCCCCGGGAGAACGGCGGCAACCAGGACATCAAGAACCTCACCCGCGGGGCGCGGGTCTTCTTCCCCGTCTACGTGGAGGGCGCCAAGCTCTCCGGGGGAGACCTGCACTTCAGCCAGGGCGACGGCGAGATCACCTTCTGTGGCGCGGTGGAGATGGGAGGTTTCATCGACCTCCACGTGGACCTCATCAAGGGAGGCATGGAGAAGTACGGCGTGACCACCAACCCGGTCTTCATGCCGGGAAACGTGGAACCGCGCTACTCGGAGTTCCTGTCGTTCGTCGGCATCTCGGTCGACCACGACAGGGACGTCAACCACCACCTCGACGCGACGCTGGCCTACCGCCGGGCGTGCCTCAACGCCATCGAGTACCTCAGGAAGTGGGGTTACACGGGTGAGCAGGCGTACCTGCTCCTCGGCTCCGCGCCCGTGGAGGGGCGGATCAGCGGGATCGTCGACGTCCCGAACGCCTGCTGCACGCTCTACCTGCCCACGGAGATGTTCGATTTCGACATCCGCCCCGGAGGGGCCGGTCCCGTCAGGGAGAACAGGGGGCAGTGCGCGGTGACGTCCTGACCTGCGCGTACGGGCGTCGATCGCCGGCGGCCCGGAGACCGCGGCCCGTGGGGGCGTGGTGGCCGCGTCCCGGCCGCCGGCCGATCCCGGCAGGATCCGGTCGGGCTCGGCGGCGTCCTCCGGCGGCGCCCCGGCCGCCGGCCGATCCCGGGGCGCCGCCGGCGGGCCGTCCGGGGCGGGCTGTTAACGATTCCTTAGGAACTTCGCAGCAACGCGCTATCACCCGGGCGAGCAGCCTTGAGGGGTCGTCGCGGATTCCACGGAACCGCGCCTCTCAACGGATATGGAGAAAGCCCGATGCGCAAGCCGATGATCGTTATCGCCGGACTCGCCCTCGCCGGAGTCGTGGCCGGTGGCGGCGCCGCCCTCGCCGACGAGATCCAGGCCGACCCGGCCTCGCCGTCCTCGTCCGCCACCCCCGGGACCGGCTCCGGCGACGACGCGGGCGCCCTGCGCAAGCCCGCCGTACCGGCGGAGCAGGCCCAGCGGACCGCGCTGTCGAAGGTGAGCGGCGGATGGATCGTCTCCACCGAGCTGGAGACCGAGGGCGACGCCACCTCGTGGGAGGTCGAGGTCGCCGACGGCAAGGGGGCCGTGCAGGAGATCGTCGTGGACGCCGCCACCGGCGGGATCACCTCGACGGCCGCCGCCGACCAGGACGATGACGAGGACGACGACTGACGCCGACGCCGCCGGCGGGACGGCTGTGTGATCATGTCGTCGTGGACGACACGAAGCTGGAGGCGCTCGCCGGGTGGATGGCGGAGGTGCCCGGAGTGGTCGCGGTGGTGCTCGGCGGGAGCCGGGCCCGCGGCACGCACCGCCCGGACTCCGACTTCGACCTCGGGCTGTACTACCGGGGAGAGCTGGACGTGACGGCGCTGCGGGCGCTGGCCGTACGGGAGGCGGGGGAGCGGGCGGAGCTGACCGCGCCGGGCGGCTGGGGCCCGTGGGTGAACGGCGGGGGCTGGCTGACCGTCGGCGGTCACCGGGTCGACTGGATCTACCGCGACCTGGACCGGGTCCACCGGGTCTGGGCCGGCTGCCGGGAGGGCCGCTACGAGATCGGCGTCCAGCCCGGCCACCCGCTGGGCTTCTACTCCCACGCCTACGCCGGCGAGGTCGCGCTGTGCCGGGTGCTGGCCGATCCCGGCGGGGAGCTGACGGACCTGCGGGAGCGGACCCGCGCCTACCCGCCCGCCCTGGGCGACGCGCTCGCCGACGGGATGTGGGAGGCGGACTTCTGCGTCGAGCTGGCCCGTTACGGGGTGTCCGGAGCCGACCCCGCCTACGCGGCCGGCTGTCTGTTCCGCGCGGTCGGCGTCGCCTGCCAGGCGCTGCACGGGCACGCGGGCCGCTGGCTGATCAACGAGAAGGGCATGGTGGCCTCGGCCGGCCGGCTGCCCGCCGCGCCCGAGGACTTCGCCGTACGGGCGGGGCGGCTGCTCGGCCGCGTCGGCGAGCCGGCGGAGCGGATCGCCGAGACCGTCACCGAGGCGGCGGCCCTGATGAGGGAGGTACGGGCGGCCGTCGGCCGCTGACCACCGCGTGCTCCCCGGCCGGTCTCACCGGTCCAGGAGCGGGGCGACGACGTCGATGCGGTTGGTCCAGACGCCGCCGGTGTAGCCCTCGGGGAGGCGGGAGAGGTCGGCGGGGGCGTCGAAGCCCTCGGAGAAGTCGCCGGATCCCGCCACGACGACGACGCGGGTGCCGCGGGCGCGCATGCGCTCGACGAACAGGTTGGGCCAGCCCCACAGCCACCGGCCGTACTTCTCCGGGACGTGCAGTTCCAGGCCGGCGCACGCGTCGGGGACGGATCCGGTCCAGCCCACGGCGACGTAGCGCTTCAGGCAGTCCATCATGAGGGCCTTCGACATCACCTGTACGGCCGGCAGCCGCGCGGCCAGCGCGGCCACCGGCCTGTCCCCGCCGTACACGGTGAGCGCGGCGAGCCGCTCCGGCGGCAGCGTGGCCAGGCGGCCGGCGAGCAGGTCGCCGTCGGCCGCCACGTCGCTCTTGACGTGGATCAGCAGCTTCCGCTCCGGGAACGCGGCGAGGACCTGTTCCAAAGTCGGCATGCGGCCCACGCCCTTGCCGCGGAAGGGGTGGGTCGCGCCGCCGTCGGCGGTGTAGCCGTAGCCGATGTCGAGGCGTCGCAGCTCGGCGAGGGTGTGGTCGCGGACCTCGCCCCGGCCGTCGGTGCGGCATTCGAGGGTGGCGTCGTGGAACACGGCGATCCGGCGGTCCCGGGTCACCTGGACGTCGAACTCGACCATGTCGGCCCCCGCCCTGAAGGCCGCCCGCATCGAGGCCAGCGTGTTCTCCAGGTAGGAGTGCTCCGGCGGGTGGATGCGCTCGGCCGTGCAGGTCTCGTTGGTGATGCCTTCGAAGCCGAACGTCTGCGCCAGGCCGCGGTGGGCGAGGAGCAGCGGTTCGCCCTTGCCGTGCGCCCGCCAGGAGCCGTTGTTGGAGTAGGCGAAGGCGGCCAGGGTCACGGCCGCGACGAGGACCACCCGGACGGGGAGGCTCCGGGCGAGCCGGAGGGGCCAGGCGGGCCGGGGGCGCGGTGCGCGGCGCGAGTGTCGGGTGCGTTCGGGGTGGGACATGGGCCGTCTTCCAGGTCGAAAAGGGGACGGAGCCGCTCCTGGATATCCGTTTCCGATCTTCATTGGGACGGTAACGGTCAACCGTTATCGTCCCGTGACCTGATCGGGGCCCGCTTCCATCGAACCCGGTCCCTCCCCGCGCGGAGCCGGGGTTCGCCGGGCCGGCTCTGAGGCGTCCCGGGTCCTGGTCCCTCTCCCGCGTGGAGCCGGGGGCCGGCCCGGCGGATTCCCGCCCCCGCCCGGCCCCGGGGGCGCGCCGGGCCGGTCAGGCGTCGAAGCCGGTGGCGCGGGCCACCTTCTCCCAGGCGGCGAACTCCGCGCGGGCGTTCTCCAGGTTGGCCGCGATCGCGTCGGCGGCGTCGTCGCCCAGCGGAAGGCGCAGCGGGGTCTCCTCCGCGTCGAGGGCGGCGAGGATGGCCGCCGCCGCCTTGGCCGGGTCGCCGGGCTGCCTGCCGTCGGAGCCGGGCAGGTCCGCGCGGACCTGCCCGACGACGGCCTCGTAGGCGGGGATGGCGGCCGACTGCAGCAGGGCGCCGCCGGCGGCGAAGCCCGTCCGGAACGCCCCCGGCTCGACGACCAGCACCTTGATCCCGAACTGCGCGACCTCCTGGGCGAGCGCCTCGGAGAGCCCCTCCAGGGCGAACTTGGTCGCCGAGTAGGCGCCCACGCCCGGGAAGGTGAACCGGCCGCCCATGCTGCTCATCTGCACGATCGCGCCCGATCCCTGCCGGCGCATGTGCGGCAGCACGGCTCGCGTCAGCGCCGCCGGGCCGAAGAAGTGCAGCTCCATCAGGTCGCGCAGCTCGCGGTCGGAGGTCTCCTCGACGGCGCCGACCAGCCCTCGCCCGGCGTTGTTGACCAGCACGTCCACGCGCCCGTACCAGAGGACGACCTCGGCGACCACTGCGGCGATCCGGGCGGTGTCGGTGACGTCCAGCCCGACCATGACGACCCGCTCCGGGTGGGCGGCGGCCAGGTCGTCGAGCGCCTCCGGCCTGCGGGCCGCCGCGACGACGGTGTCACCGGCCGCCAGCGCCGCCTCGGCGATCGCCCGGCCGAAGCCGGAGGACGCGCCGGTGATCAGCCAGACCCGGCCCTCCGCCCGGCGTGCGGGAGCGCTCGTCCCGGTGTTCGTCTCGGTACCCGTACGGATGTCCATCTCGGCCTCCATGTCGTCGTCAACGTCTTCCGTTATGCCGGACGGCATGCGGGGGCGTCCAAGACAGAGAACGAGGCAAGCCATAAAGGGGATTTATGATCGCAGGGTGGAGCTTCGCCAGTTGCGGTACCTCGTCGTGATCGACGAGGTGGGGAACCTCGGGCGGGCCGCCGAGCGCCTCTATGTCAGCCAGCCCGCCCTGTCCTACGCCCTCAGGAGCCTGGAGGGCGAGCTCGGCGTCCGGCTGTTCGACCGGCACGCCGGGGGCGTGCGGGCGACCGCCGCCGGACGCGAGGTGGTGGACGAGGCCCGCCGTACGCTCCTGCAGGCCGACCGGGTGACGGCCGCCGCGGAGCGGCACCGGCTGGGACGGGCGGGGAGGCTGCGCGTCGGGTTCGAGGCCAGCGGCGCCGGAGAGCTCACCACCCGCGCCCGCGCCGAGTTCGCCCGCCGCCACCCCGGCGTGCGGGTGGAGCCCAAGCGCTTCGACTGGGGCCAGGAGGCCGCCGCGCTGCGCGAGGGCCGGGTGGACGTCGCCTTCGCCTGGCTGCCCGCCGACCTCACCGGCATGCGGTCCGAGATCGTGCACGTCGAGGGACGGGTCGTCGGCCTGCCGTCAGGTCACCCGCTCGCCGGCCGCGACGGCGTCTCCATCATGGAGACGGCCGAGGAGCCCCTGATGTGGACCGAGCGGGCGCCGCGCGAATGGGTGGACTGGTGGGCGGTCAACCCCCGGCCGGACGGTTCAGCCCCGCGCTGGGGACCGACCAACGACAACGTCGAGGAGATGCTGGAGCAGGTGGCCGAGGGCGTCGCCGTCTGCTTCGCCCCGTCGAGCATGGCCCGCTACTACGCCCGCCCCGACCTCGCCTGGGTGCCCCTCACCGACGTCGAGCCGCTGCGGGTGGCCCTGGCCTGGCACGAGGGTACGGACGACCCGCTGGTGCGCGGGTTCGTCGAGGTGGTCCGCGAGCTCGCGGAGCTCGCGTCCGCGCCGCCCGGTTCCCGCTGAGGGCGGCGGAGAAGGCCGCCCGGTTCCCGACGGGAGACGGCGGAGGATCGTCCGGCGTCCTCACGGGGAGACCGCCCGGCCCCCCCTGGCAGGCCGCCCGTTTCCCGCCGGGAGGCGGGGGGGAGTCCTCCCCGCGAGGGCCGCGAGCGCGTTGTTTTTCGGCCGCGCTGGGGGGAGAACTGTCCTCCCGCCGCCTGACAGGCCAAAATTGGTCCGTGGTCAGGATCGGATCGACAGGGATGAGCGATTGCGAGCGGGGGCAACTTCCGCCGTTGCTGGGCCAGCTGTTCGCCGGCGGCGGTGAGGGCCGGGCGCTCTCGGTCGAGCTGCCTCCGGGCGACGTGGTGTGGCCCGACCCCGGCTACTCCCCGTTGATGGTCGGTTACCGTCCGGCCTTCTGGCTCAGTGACGAGCCGGTCTCCGCCGAGCTGTGGTCCGGCCTGCGGGCCGAGCATCCGCGCTCGGGTCTGTGGCCGCTGCTGCTGGAGGACTCCGTCCAGCCGTGGTCGTCCGGGCAGATCGCCCCGGACACGGTGGAGGAGATCGACAACTACCACACCTCCGCCTTCATGGCCGAGGTCTGGGCCGACTGGACCGAGAAGGCGAGCGACGACCAGCTGGAGCTGCTGGCCCCGTTCGGCTCGCGGTGCCCGGGGCCGGCCCCTTCCGGGCGGCTCGCCGCCGACCCCGACGTGGTCGCCGACTGGTACGCCGGCCTGGTCGCCGAGCGCAGGACCCCCCTGGGCCTGGTGGCCGCCGGCCGGGGGGCCGACGCGCTGGCCGTCATGGGATGGCAGGGCGCGCTGAACCACAACGAGTGGATGGTCCCGCTGGCCGCCGTGGTGCGGAGCTGGGAGGAGCGGTTCGGGGCGCGGCTGGTGGGCGTGGGTTTCAACACCCTTGACCTGAGCGTCGCGGCGCCCCCGACGACGGCGGAGCACGCCCTGCACGTCGCGGCCGAGCACTGGACGTTCTGCCCGGACAGCGTCATCTACAGCGCCGGCACGCTCGCCGGCTATGCCGAGCAGATCATGGGCAGGAACGCCTGGTCGTTCTGGTGGGACTGACCGGTGCGGGGACGTCCCGGGGGGCGGGCGCGGGGCCCGCGAGGCCGGGTGGGAACGGCGGGCCGGACCACCGGGAATGGCGGCGGTGAATCACCTTCAGGTAATTCGCCGCGGCGTGTATCCCCTGGTCCGAGCCGGTCTGACGGAGGCTAAACCCGGACGCCTGCCCTTTCTTGGCTATAGAAGGTAGATCTTCTGGCGTTTCCATGGGTTCTGCTTTGCTTTGTCGCATTTGCCCGGTAGTGTCCTAGTCATCGGCAGGTGACCTGCACCCTCATCCGAGGGAGCGGCCGGGCCGACGTCGAATCCCGAAGCCGCCAGGGCCACGGGAGCCGGGGACCCACCCTTCCGGGGTGAATCCGCCGCGAACGCGGTGGTAGGGCACTCCACCGCCCGAACCCGTCAGCTAACCCGGTAGACGAGATGGAGAGGAGATCCCCCAGTGGGAGACTGCGCCACTTTCGTACCGGTATACACCATTTCACTGCCGGTCCTCTGAGACTTCCACGCCCCCTGGGCCCTCTCGCCGCGATCGGTCGCGGCATCCCCCAGCGCTCCGTGTAGCACCACCTGATCTACTCCTGCGCCCCTCTTCCCTGTGAGCGCGACCCCGCCGGTGCCTTTTCGCAATGGCACGCGGCTGCCCCGTTCCCTCGCGAAAGAGTTCGTTTCTTCATGCCTTCCTCCCTGGACCCCCGTAAGAACGCCCGCAAGACCCGCTATGCCGTGGCCGGCCTGGTCGGCGCCGGGCTCCTCGCCTCCGCCGCCGCCGTCTCGGCCCTCCCCTCGGCCGACCACGACGTGCCCGCCGCCGTCCCCGCGGCCGGCGCCCGGGTCGCCGCGGTGACCGAGCAGGTCGCGGCCGTCGCCCCCGAGACCGCCCCCACCCAGGCCGCCGCGCTGAAGCCCGCCGTCGCCCCCGAGCAGGCCGCCCCCGAGCAGGCCGCGCCGGAGCAGGCCGCCCCGGCCAAGCCGCAGAAGGTCACCAAGACCGTCATGCTGAAGGGCCACACCAAGGCCTCCTACTTCTGGGACGACTCCTCCGGTCGCGCCGGCGACACCGGCCTCCCCGCCAGCGGCAAGCCGATGCAGAAGGGCATGATCGCCAGCCCGAGCTGGCCGCTGTTCACCGAGGGCTACGTCATCTACAAGGGCAAGAAGGCCAAGTTCTTCGTCGGCGACCGCGGTCCCGGTGTCCCCTCCAGCAGCGGCGTCATGATCGACCTCGACGCCAAGACCTTCGCCGACCTGACCGGCGGCACGTTCAACCCCGACACCCTCGGCGTGGACGGCAACGGCGGCATGGGCCACATCAAGGTCGACTACGTCATCACCAAGTGGGGCGACGGCCCGGGCAAGAAGAACTACCCGGTCCCGTTCTCCGCCGGTGCCTGGAACAAGCGGGACGGCGACCCGGCCAAGCCGGTCCAGATCACCGTCAAGCCGTAATGAGGGCGGCGCCGCCGAAGTCGTGACGACGGCGACGGCGCCGGACCGGCACGGCTGTCACGGCCGCCGCGCCGTCACGGCGCCGGACCGTCGCGGCCGTCGCGCCGCCATGATGCCGTCGCGCCGCCATGATGCCGTCGCGCCGCCATGATGCCGTCGCGCCGCCACGATGCCGTCGGACCGTGACGGCCGGAAGCGAAGAACTTCGAACCCCAGCCTCCCCTGGACACGGGAGCGGACGCCGGCGCAGGGCGTCCGCTCCCGTTCTGCGTCTCCGGCCCTCCGGCGCGGGGATGCCTTGCCCCGGCCTGGGCAGAATGACATTCTGTTTCGGGTCACCGGTCCGCCGCCTCCGCGCGGCGGGAACCGCCCGGGCGGCCACCCGGCCCGCCCGCGGACGGACGGGGAGAGGGAGCGACATGACGACGCGCGTCCGGGCCAACGGCATCGAGATCGTCTACGAGACCTTCGGATCTCCCGGCGACCGGCCACTCCTGCTGATCATGGGCCTCGGCGCCCAGATGATCCACTGGGACGAGGAGTTCTGCGACCTGCTCGCCGGACGCGGGCACCACGTGGTGCGGTTCGACAACCGCGACGCCGGCGAGTCCACCCACCTGGGCGACGCCGGGATGCCCGCCCCCGGCGGTGGCGGCGGGGCCCCCTACCGGCTCGACGACATGGTCGACGACGCCGCCGGGCTGCTCGACGCGCTCGGCTGGGAGTCGGCCCACGTGGTCGGCGCCTCGATGGGCGGCATGATCGCCCAGGCGATGGCGATCGGCCACCCGCGCCGGGTGCGGAGCCTCACCTCGATCATGTCCACCCCCGGCCACGCGGTCGCCCCGCCCACCGAGGCGGCGATGGCGGCGCTCATGGCGCCGCCGCCGCCCGACCGCGAGGCCGCGATCCGGCAGGCGCTGAGCACCTGGGAGATCCTCGGGTCCCCCGGCTACCGGATGGACCGGGAGCGCGTCGCCCAGATCGCCGGACTCGGCTACGACCGCGGCCACGACCCGGCCGGGACCGCGCGGCAGCTCGCCGCGATCATGGCCTCGGGCGACCGTACGGCGCTGCTCGGGGAGGTCACCGTACCCGTCCTCGTGCTGCACGGCGAGGCCGACCAGCTCATCCCGGTGGCCGGGGGGATCGCCACGGCGGACGCGATCCCCGGCGCCAAGCTGGTCACCTTCCCCGGCATGGGCCACGACCTGCCACGCCGGCTCTGGCCGGACTTCGCCGACGCGATCGGCGAGCTCACCGCCTCCGCCGAGCGGTGAGCTCCGGTACGGCCCGCGCTCCCGGTGCGCGGAGCCGTACCGGAGGATCAGATCTCGAGCCTCTCCTCGATCATCCGCAGGGTGTGCCGGGCCATCGCCAGGTTCCCCCGGTTGCGGTCCAGCGCCAGGTACAGGAAGAGGCCCTTGCCGCTCCGGCCGGTGACCGGGCGGATGATGTGGTACTGCCCGCTGAGCGTGATGAGGATGTCCTCGATGGCCTCCTTGAGGCCGAGGGAGTCCATCGTCCGCAGCTTGGCCTTGACGACCTCGGTGTTGCCCGCCGCGGCCACCTGAAGGTCCAGGTCCTTGGAGCCGCCGAGGGCGCCCAGCGCCATGCCGCTGTTGTAGTCGACGACGACCGCGCCGATCGCGCCGTCGATGCCCATCATCTCCTTGAGAGAGATGTCCATGTTGCCCATGTCTGACTCCGATCAGTGGGTTGTCGATGTGCAGGACGTGATGGCGGCCAGCCTCGCCGCCGTCTTGCGGCCCTCCAGGCGCAGCAGCCCGAGGTTGGTCCCGGGCCGGGCGAGCACCGTGAGGACGATCGTGGGGCCGGCGGCGTAGAAGACCGCGTAGCCGTTGCTGCCGGAGATCAGCGTCTCCTCGAAGGAGCCCTTGTCGGCCATGGCGGTCAGCCGGCCGCTGAGCGCGAGCACCGCGGAGGACAGCGCGCCGATCTGCTCGGTCTCCCCTCGCAGGTCGCTCGCTATCGGCAGGCCGTCCACGCTGCAGGCGACGCTCCCGTTCACCTCCGGCACGCGCTCGCGCAGCAGCGCCATCTCCTCGTGCAGCCGGTCGCGCAGCAGGGTCAGTTCCCGCCGGGCCCGGTCGTGGAGCGGCACCCGCTCCCCGTCCGGCGCGGGAGGCGCCTGCGCGGAGGACGCGCCCGCGGGCGTCCCCGCCGACGTCTCCACGGGTGCCTCCGTGGGCGCCCCGGCGCCGTCCGCGGCGGAGGACACCGGTACGGCGCCCGGCGCGACCGGCGTGCCCGGTCGGGACGGATCGGCGCCCGGCGCACCCGGTCCGGACGGCTCGGTGCCGGGACCGGGAGGTTCGGCGCCGGATTCGCGGAACGGCACGACGTCCCGGTCGCGGGACGCGGCGGGGTCCGCGTACGGCCGCGTCCCCTGCGGTTCCCGGTCACGCGCCTCCACCGGCGGCCTCCTTCCGATCAGCTTCAACGTCCGCAACCTCAGCGGCATCGGGACGAGCTCATGTCAGTGCCTCCAGTGCGTTCCTCAGCCGGATGAGCAGGTTCACGTCGGCGGGGTCCCCGGTCGCCGCGGGGAGCCACCGCGCGGACGCGGCGCTCCCCGCGGCGCCTTCCCGGGGTTCCCCGCCCGCCCGGGGCTCCCCGGTGGTCTTCGGACGCCGCGGCAGCGCCGGCGGAGCCGACGGCGTCTGCGACGTCTGCGAGGTCTGCGGAGCCGGTGGCGTCTGCGGAGCCGGTGCCGGCGTTCCCGTCCCGGCGGGCGCGGCGCCGGGCCGTCCGCCCGCCTCCGGGACGCGGAGCAGCCCCGCCGCGGCCAGCCGCCGTACGGCGAGCAGCACCGAGTAGGCGGGCCGGCCGAGTCTGTGCGCCAGCTCGGCGGGGGTGGCGGTGGAGTCGGCCGCGACCAGCACCTCCCACTGCAGCGAGGTCAGCACCACCCGCTGGGCGGGGATGCGCGCCAGGGGGACGACCGGGAGCGTGTCCAGCTCACCGGACGGCCAGGCACGGTCCAACTGCGCCCTCCTCCGCTCGCACTCCCGGGACAGCCCGGCCACGTCGAAATACCACTGGGGGCCGAGCCAGTGCCGGTCCCCGGGCCGGAAGCCCCTGTGGTGCGCGGCCGAGCCCGACAGGAAGTAGGCGGCGTCGAGCACCGCGCTCAGCACGCAGAACTCCAGCTCGCCACGGGTCAGCACACCCTGCCCGACCAGCCGCTCGCCGCCCGGCCGGTCCTCGGTGGCCGCCTGCCTGGCCTGCCGTACGGCCTGCGCCGGGATCCTGTCGTCCGCGGTCAGCAGGTCCTCCAGCCTCGGGACGGCCGGGCTCTCGGCGTAGGTCACCCGGCCGTCGGTCAGGTAGACCGTCCCCGCCTCGTCCAGGCGCAGCGCGCCGGTGACGCGGTCCTCGGCCAGATCGCTGAGAACGCTCTCCATCGTCGGCATGACGTCACGTCGTGACGAGCCGGCCGGAAATGGACCGCAGACGGTGGCGGGCGAGAGCGAGATTCGAGCGTTCCGGGTCAAGACGGACGTAAATCACCAGCGGGCCGTCGAATGCCGTTTCCATCGGCCGGAGTAAATGATGTCCGTTATCCGCGGTTACGATCATGTCGTTTATTCGGATCGTTCCGCCGGGGGAGTTCAGGGCGAGGCCGTCCATGGCGGCCCGCAGGGTCTCGCTCAGCGCGGCGGCCGACTCGTCGACGTCCTCGTCGCGGCCACCGCCCACCGCCACCGCCATCCCGCTGGTCTGGTCGATCAGCAGCGCGTCCAGCGCGCCGGGGATGGCCATGGCCTCCGTCACACAGTCTTCGATTCCGAGCACTGGATCTCCCTCGCCGACGACTTCAAGGCGTCGCCCGGTTAGCGTAGGGACATTCCTGAGGAAGGAAGCGTTCTATGTGAAACACAGATATTTCAGGAGGTGATATTCCTCGACTGAGAAGAAGGATGTTCATCCCCCGGGGGAAAACATCATCCGCCCCGGATCATTCTCCGGAGATGAAGGCCTCCTCATCCGGCTTGTAGACGAGAACGTGCTTCACGTACGACTCCACGGCGGCGGTCAGTCCGACGTCCCGCCCGGCCTCCTCCGACAGGAACCAGCGGTGGTCCAGCACCTCGTGGAAGAACTGGGCCGGCTCCAGCTTGCCGCGCAGCTCCCCGGGGACCGCCTCCACCGTCGGCAGGAAGACCTCCGCGAGCCAGCGGTGCGCCACGATCGCCTCGTCCTCGTGGCGCAGGCCGTGCGACACCCGGAAGGAGTCGAGGTCGTTGAGCAGCCGCCTGGCCTGGTTCTCCTCCACGTCCAGGCCGGTCAGGCGCAGGAGGCGGCGCTGGTGGTGGCCGGCGTCCACGACCTTGGGGCGGACGACCAGCCGCCCGGTGCCCGCCTTGCGGCGGACCATCATCTCGGCGACGTCGAAGCCCAGCGAGTTCAGCCGGCGGATGCGCTGGTCGATGACGTGCCAGTCCACCTCCTCGATGATGTCGTCGGAGGTGAGCTCCTCCCACAGACCGTGGTAGCGGTCACGGGCCGAGTCCGCGACCTCCTCGGGGTCGATCGAGGGAGGCAGCAGGCCGCCCGCCTGGAGGTCCAGCATCTCCCCGAAGATGTTGACGTGCGCCACGTCGATGTCGTGCAGGCGCTGCCCCTCGCTGATCAACGGGTGCAGCTCGCCGGTCTCGGCGTCCACCAGGTAGGCGGCGAACGAGCCGGCGTCCCGGCGGAACAGCACGTTCGACAGCGAGCAGTCGCCCCAGTAGAACCCGGTCAGGTGCAGCCGCACCAGCAGTACGGCCAGCGCGTCCAGCAGCCGGTTGAGCGTCTCGGGCCGGAGCGTGCCCGACATGACCGCGCGGTAGGGCAACGAGAACTGCAGGTGCCGGGTGACGAGCGCGGAGTCCAGCGGCTCCCCGTCCGGGCCGGTCCGCCCGGTGACCACGGCCACCGGCTCCACCGCCGGGGTGTCCAGCCGGTGCAGGTCCCACAGCAGGCGGTACTCCCGCTTGGCGTAGTACTCGCTGATCTCCTTGATCGCGTAGACCCGGCCCGCCAGGCGGGCGAAGCGCACGACGTGCCGGGAGATGCCGCGCGGAAGCGAGACGAGGTGGTGCTCGGGCCACTCCGCGAGCGGCCGGTCCCAGGGCAGCCGGATCAGGTCGGGGTCATCGGGGGTGCCGGTGAGCTGCAGGGGCATGGATCGAACCTCCGACGGGGGAGCGGGGCGGGCGTTCCGGGGGCTTTCCGGGGACCCTCCGTGGCGGGGAGGGGCGGCACGGGGTGACGGGCGTTCCGGGATTTCCCGGACCGGAGGGCGCCGGGGCGGCCACGGGATGGCGGGCGTTCCGGGGCGGGGCGCCGGGCGGGCCGGTCAGCCCTCGCGGCGCGGGAACCTCGGGGGGTTCCGGGAGCGGTGGACCACCTCGGCGAGCTGCTCCTCGGTGAGCACCCTGGGCTCGCCCACGGACCTGGCGCGGACGTAGACCTCGCAGAGCCACTCCAGCAGCCGGGCCGCCTCGAAGGCGGCCTCCAGGTCGTCGCCGACGGTGACCCCGCCGTGGTTGGCCAGCAGCGCGGCGCGCCTGCCGTCGAGCGCGGCCCGGACGTTGGCGGCCAGCTCGGGCGTGCCGTAGGTCGCGTAGTCGGCCACCCGGACGATGCCGCCCAGCAGGAGGGTGTTGTAGTGGATCGGCGGCAGCTCGGTCATGGTCGTGGCGACCACGGTGCCGAAGGTGGAGTGGGTGTGCACCACCGCCCGGACGTCGGCGGAGGCGTACACCGCCAGGTGCATCGGGGTCTCCGAGGACGGCTGGAGGTCTCCGTCGACCAGGTGGCCCTCGACGTCGACCACCGGGCACGACTCCGGCTCCAGCCGGTCCAGGGCGCCCCCGGCCGGGGTGACCGCCACCAGGTCTCCCGCGCGCACGCTGAGGTTCCCGGACGTCCCCAGCACCAGTCCGGTCCCGACCACCCGGCGGCCGTACTCACACAGCAGGCGCCGCTGCTCCGCCAGCAACATGCGATCAAAGTAGGCGCTCGCCGCGAGAAGCGGCAAACCCCGTCCACGCACCGGACGGAGGACCGCGCCCGAGAGGCGCCTCCGGGGAAACCGTCCGCGAGGTCGTCCCCACTCCGGCGGCGGGCCGCGCCCGAGAGGCGCCTCGGCTCGGCGCGGCCCCGCCCGGTGTGATGTCATGGCCCGATGGACCCGCTTGACGACTCCACCGTGAACCAGAGGCTGGACGGCGTGCCCCAGTGGCGGCGCGAGGGCGACGAGATCCGCCGCACGGTCGAGGCCCGCGACTTCCCCACCGCGATCCGCATCGTCGACGAGATCGCGGTCGAGGCGGAGAAGCTCAACCACCACCCCGACATCGACATCCGCTGGCGCACCCTCCACCTCGCCCTGACCACCCACGACGCGGGCGGCCTGACCGAGCTGGACTTCACCCTGGCCGCGCGGATCGACGGGATCGCCGCCTCACACGCCTGACGGGCGGCGATGACGGCCGCCGGACGAGAACGGCGAATACCATGCGTGATCATGCGGTCACTCAATAGAGTGGCCGCCCACGCCGTATCCGCCGAAGGAGATGCCGTATGCGTGCCGCCGTCGTCGTCCTCGTCGCCGCCGGGCTGCTCTGCGCGGCCTGCGGGGAGCAGCGGGGGGTGGCGTCCCACCCGGTGGGCCACGCCCCCGCCCAGGACCCCATCCCGGCCCGGGAACCGCTCCCGGCCGAGATCCGTCTCTCCGGGGGCGGCGTGCTCACCGCGGCCGCGCCGAAGGCCACGGCGATCGTCTACGACGCCGCGCTGGCGCCACCCGGCGCCTCGGTCCAGGTGACCGCCGAGTCGGGGTCGGTGTTCGCCGTCACCACCGCCACTGTCAGCGGCTTCCTACCCGGCCGGACGTACGGCGCGCACCTGCACGTCGACCCCTGCGGGAAGAAGCCCGCCGCCGCCGGCCCGCACTTCCGCCGTCCCGGCGACGCCGGCCACGCCCATCCCGGCGGGGGGCACGGACCCGGCGCCAAGACCGGCCACTCCGATCCCGGTGCCAAGGCCGGTCACTCCAACCCCGGCGCGGATCACGGGCACGACGGCGCCGGGGCGAGCGCCGCCACCGAGTTCTGGCTCGACTTCACCACCGACGCCACCGGCGCCGCCACGGCCACCTCCCGGCAGGACTGGGCGTTCACCCCGGCCCATCGGCCGCGCTCCCTCGTCATCCACGCCGAGCCCACCACGACGTCCGGCCCCGACGCCGGCGCGGCCGGTGCCCGCGTCGCCTGCGTCACCCTCGTGCCGAGCTGACCGAGCCGACCGAGTCGGCCTGGTCATGCCGGCCCGAGTCGACCTGGTCAAGCCGGCCGGGCCGCCCCGAGGGGGCCGGATCCGGGCGCGGCCATCAGGCGGCCGGGCCTCCCGGGGATGTCGCCCCGGCGGCCGCCACGAGCGCGGCCGTGATCCGGGCCAGGTCGGCGTCGCCGGTGACGTAGGGGGGCATGGTGTAGATCAGGTCGCGGAAGGGCCGGATCCACACCCCGTGCCGTACGGCGGCGCGGGTCGCCGCGACCCTGTCCACCTCCCGGTCGAGCTGGATCACGCCGATCGCGCCGAGGACCCGCACGTCGCGGACGCCGTCCAGCTCGCGGGCCGGGGCGAGTCCCGCCCGCAGCCCCGCCTCGACACGCTTGACCCGCGCCTCCCACGCCCCGTCGCCGAGCAGGTCGAGGGAGGCGCAGGCCACGGCGGCGGCCAGCGGGTTGGCCATGAAGGTGGGCCCGTGGGCGAGCACGGGATGCTCCCCCCGGCCGATGCCGTACGCCACCTCCGAGGTGCACAGGGCGGCGGCCATGGTGAGATAGCCGCCGGTGAGGGCCTTGCCCACGCACATCACGTCGGGCGCGACGGCCGCGTGGTCCGCGGCGAAGAAGGCGCCGGTGCGGCCGAAGCCGGTGGCGATCTCGTCGAAGACCAGCAGCACGTCGTGGGCGTCGCACAGCTCGCGCAGCGCCCGCAGGTAGCCGGGGGAGTGGAAGCGCATGCCACCGGCGTTCTGCGCCACCGGCTCGACGACGACCGCCGCCAGTTCGTGCGCGTGCCGACCGATCAGGTCGGCCAGGTGGGTGAGGTAGGCGGGGTCGGGCTCGGCGTCGAAGCCCGCGGGCGGGGCGTCGGCGAAGACCTGCCGTGGCAGCACCCCGGTCCACAGCGCGTGCATCCCCCCGTCGGGGTCGCACACCGACATCGGCAGGAAGGTGTCGCCGTGGTAGCCGCCGCGCCAGGTCAGCAGGCGGTGCTTGGCGGGCCGGCCGAGCGAGCGCCAGTACTGCAGGCACATCTTGACGGCCACCTCGACCGACACCGAGCCGGAGTCGGCGAGGAAGACGTGTTCCAGCGGCTCGGGGGTGATCTCCACCAGCCGGGTGGCCAGCCGGATCGCCGGTTCGTGGGTGAGCCCGCCGAACATCACATGACTCATCCGGCCCAGCTGGTCGCGGACGGCGGCGTCCAGCGCCGGGTGGCCGTATCCGTGGATGGCGGCCCACCACGACGACATGGCGTCGATCAGCTCGGTCCGGCCCTCGACGGGCTCGGCCAGGCGCAGCCGTACCCCCGAGGCGGACTCCACCAGCAGCGGGGCCTCCTGCCCCGGCATCGGCCCGTACGGGTGCCAGACGTGCGCCCGGTCCAGCTCCAGCAGCCGCGCGACGTCGCCCCGGGCGGGCGTGCCGGGCTCAGGCATTGGGCGGCAGGTCGGTGCCGGCGCCGCGGCGGCGCAGCGCGACCAGGTCGGTGCGGGCGGACGCCGGGGAGCCGGTGGCGGTGCCGGTGCCGCTGGACGCGTCGGCGGCCGGGGCGTCGGCGGCCGTATCGGCCTGAGCGGCGGCCGCGGGGGCGCCGGCCGTGCCGCCGTCCTGGGTACGGCGATGCTCGGGAAGCGACGGCTCGTCGGCCTGCTCGACCTCGAAGCCCGCGTCGGCGATCATGTCGAGGTCGGCCGCGCCCGGCTGCCCCTCGCTGGTGAGGTAGTCGCCCAGGAAGATGGAGTTCACCACGTGCAGGGCCAGCGGCTGGAGGGTGCGCAGGTGGATCTCCCGGCCACCGGCGAGCCGTACCTCCACGTCGGGGCAGACGAACCGGGTCATCGCCAGGATGCGCAGGCAGTGCTGCGGGGTCAGCGTCCAGTTCTCCGACAGGGGGGTGCCCTCGAAGGGGATCAGGAAGTTCACCGGCACCGAGTCCACGGCCAGCTCGCGCAGCGCGAGGACGGTGCCCACCAGGTCCTCGGGGGTCTCTCCCATGCCCGCGATCAGTCCCGAGCAGGCCGACAGGCCCGCCTCGTGGGAGCTCCGCACCGTCCGGACGCGGTCGGCGAAGGTGTGCGTGGTGCAGATCTCGCCGTAGACCTCCTCGGAGGTGTTGAGGTTGTGGTTGTAGGCGTCCACGCCGGCCTCGCGGAGCCGGGTGGCCTGCCGGTCCGACAGCAGTCCCAGGCAGGCGCAGATCTCCACGTCCGGGGCGCGATCCTTGATCGCCGCGATGGTGTCGGCCACCCGCTCGACGTCGCGGTCGGTGGGCCCACGCCCGCTGGCCACCAGGCACACGCGCTTGGCGCCGCCCGCCACGCCGGCCTCGGCGGCGTCCGCCGCCTCCTGCGGCCTGAGCCAGCTGTACTTCAGGATGCCCGCGGTCGAGCCGAGCCGCTGGGAGCAGTAGGAGCAGTCCTCCGGGCACAGGCCGGACTTGAGGTTGACCAGATAGTTGAGTTTGACGCGGTTCCCGAACCACCGCCTCCGCACGCGCCCCGCCGCGGTGACCACCGCCAGCAGGTCGTCGTCGGAGGTCGCCAGCACCGCCAGCGCCTCCTCGCGCGTCGCGGACTCGCCGCGCAGGCCCTTGTCCACCAGCCGGGTCAGCAGATCCATGGAACCGATCTTCGGACCCGGCTCCGGTTCGCCCAATGGCCGGACCGGACAAAGGTCCGGCCCCGAAGTTTGTAGGGCGCTGTGCGGGGCGGGGAGGTATCGGGCGTCAGAGGTGGGCGGCGAGCGCGGACGGGTCCCGTCCCTGTCCGGACCGGACTCGTCCGCGTGCGGCCCCTGCGGGCCCTACAGGCCGCCCTCGGACATGCCGTGCACGGCCGGGATCGTGCCCAGCCGGCCCTTCTGGAAGTCCTCGAACGCCTGCTGGAGTTCCTGCCGGGTGTTCATGACGAACGGGCCGTAGTGGGCGATCGGCTCCCGGATCGGCTGTCCGCCCAGCAGCACGACCTCCAGGTCCGGCGTGTGGGAGTCCTGCTTCTCGTCCGCGCGGACGGTCAGCGAGCCGCCGCCGCCGAAGACCGCCGTCTGGCCCAGGCGGATCGGCCGGCGCTCGGCGCCGACCGCCCCGCGGCCCGCCAGGACGTACGCGAGGCCGTTGAAGTCCTCCCGCCACGGCAGCGTGATCTCCGCACCCGGCGCCAGCGTCGCGTGGATCATGGTGATCGGCGTGTGCGTGATGCCGGGGCCCTCGTGGCCGTCCAGTTCGCCCGCGATGACGCGCAGGAGCGCGCCCCCGTCCGGGGAGGTGAGCAGCCGGACGTTGCCGCCGCGGATGTCCTGGTAGCGCGGGGCCATCATCTTGTCCCTGGCCGGGAGGTTCACCCACAGCTGGAGGCCGTGGAAGAGCCCGCCGGACATGACCAGGTGCTCCGGCGGCGCCTCGATGTGGAGCAGGCCGGCGCCGGCCGTCATCCACTGGGTGTCGCCGTTGGTGATGGTGCCGCCACCACCGTGGGAGTCCTGGTGGTCGAAGACGCCGTCGATCGGTGCGGTCGTCACACCGATCACGGGGCGCGGCACGGCATCCGCCGGCGCGGCCGACGGCTCCTTCCAAAGAACTTGTCGACATCAACTCAGTTGATAGTTCAACTATTCCGTGCCGCATGGGCCCGCGTCACCTGCCGCCGCGTCACCTGCCACCGCGGCGCGCGGCCGTCCGGCCGCCGTGGCGGTCAGCCGGGGGCCTTGCCCCGCTGCGCCGTACCGATGAAGAGCTTGCCGGCGAGCTGTTCCGGGGTGGGCGCCAGGTCGGTCCCGGTCTCGCCGCTCAGTGCGTTGTAGGTGACGGTGTAGGAGGTCGACCCGACGTAGTAGGAGGCGAAGTCCCCCAGGTCGTTGTTCCGGAACACCCGGGACAGGGGTCCGACCTTGGTGAGGTCCCAGACGCCGAAGAAGACCAGGCAGGAGGCGAAGTCCTTCATGGTCGCCACCGCGTTGTCCTCGAAGGAACCGGGGCCGTCGCCGAAGGCCGCCTTCGTGCCGATCGACAACGCGGTGTCGCCGAGCGCGAAGAAGGCGCTGCCCGCGACGTACGTCGCCGCCTTCTCCCGCACGATCTGTGCGACGTGCCGTTCGAGGAGCTGCCCGATGAGCCGCGCCCGGATCCTCCGGTACAGACGTTCGGCGGCCCACTTGACGGCGGCCGTGCCGGGCCCGCCCAGCCACGGCCAGGATCCGGCGAACGCGAGCTGCGCCATGCTCGTCGCGGCCAGGACCTTCAGGGCGTGCCGGGTCGCCTCGACCGCCTCCGCGTACCCCTCGCACGCCTCGGCCGTCAGCTCGCAGTGGGCGACGACGGTCCCGGCGTACTCCTCGAAGGAGAGGCGGACGCCCTCGTCCCGGCCGCCGGCGGGACGCGCGGCGACGGCCAGGAGACCGCCCTGCCAGAACCGCCGGAACGCCGTGCTGCCCTGACCCGGGTGGTCGTGCCACATCCGCGCCGCCACCGGGTCGAGGGTCCTCGCCGCCCCGCGCACCCGCTCCCCGAGCGACCTCCAGACGGCCGCCGCGGCGCGCGCCCCCTCCGGGTCGCCCTCCGGCCAGTGCTCGTACAGGTCGTAGGCGACGAGGCCCGCCATTCCGGTGAGGCCCAGCGGGTACAGCGCCGGGCGTCCGAGCCTCACCACGGCATCCGCGGCACCTGGGCGATGGCCTCCCACTCGGCGGCCTCGACGTTCGTGCCCATGGCGAAGAGGCGGTCCCCGATCCGGACGCAGAGGCCCGCGAGGGCGTGCGCCTCGCCCATGACCCCCTCGGTCATGTGCCGGTAGCCCGGTGATCCGGAGTCGCCGTCGTAGAAGAGCCTCCCGGCCCGGTCGTCCCCCCAGAAGTTCCCCACCGTGTACAGCCTGTTCGTCTCGATGACGACGCCCTTGGTCAGCTCGGTGCCCTCCGTCGTGAAGGGCCTCGCGACGGACCACTTCACGGTGTCGGGGGACATGGCCATGTATGGCATAAAACCTCCTTTACCAACCGGGAAATAGTATATTGCGGGCATCGCGACGTCTCACCGACCTCGGACGGGAGGAGCCGTGCCCGAGGCCGGCGAGACGTTCGCTCAGCCGAATACGCCCGGGGGCGGAACCGGGGTGACCACCGGGTCGCCGTCCCGCAGCGGCGGCGCTCCGGCGACGAAGTTGGTCAGCGCCTCGCCGTACAGGCACCTGGCCTGGGTGAGGCCTCCCGCACACCGGCGGGTCAGGCCGGCGGTGGGCAGTTCGGCGGGGGAGGCCGTGACGATGAGGTTGCCGAAGCGGCGTCCCCGCAGCACGCCCGGCTCGGCGAGCAGGGCGGTGTGCGGGAAGACGCCGCCGACGGTGGCGAGCAGCCGGCGGGCGAAGGCCAGGCCCTTGCCGTCGGCGACGTTGACCAGCAGGGTGCCGCCGGGGCGCAGGACGCGGGCGACGTCGTCCATGTACTCGCGGGTGGCCAGGTCGAGCGGCATCGTGGCGCCGCTGAAGGCGTCGAGCACGAACAGGTCGGCCGAGGCGTCCGGCAGCGCGGCGGTCGCGGCGCGGCCGTCGAGGACCCTGACCTTGAGCCGGGGCACCGACTTCAGCCGGAGCTGGTCCCTGACGAGCTGGACGAGGTCGCCGTCCGGCTCGACGACGATCTGCCGCGACCCCGGGCGGGTCGCCGCGACGTAACGGGGCAGCGTGCAGGCGCAGCCGCCCACGTGCACGGCGTCCACCGGCCCCTCCGCCAGGAGGTCGATCACGATGGCCATGAGCTGGACGTACTCGAAGTCGAGGTAGGTGGGGTCGTCCAGGTCCACGTAGGACTGGGGCACGCCGTCCTTGGAGATCACCCATCCGGCGGGCCGGTCGAGGTCGGCCAGGAGCTCGACCTCGCCGAAGGTGACCGGGTAGCGGCCCGGCATCGGCTCCCGTGGTTCCCGCCTGCTCATCGCCCGCGGCCCGCCTTCCTGGTGCGTCGTGCTCCCGACCATCCTGTCAGGTCGGCTCGCCCTCCCAGACGAAGGGCTGGAGCGCGGGATCGACGGGTGCGGCGGTCATCCGGTTGGCGAAGGTGGAGATCGTGTAGGCGCCGACCCCGAGGACGACCTCCAGGGCGTTCCGCGGGGTGTGGCCGGCGTCGAGGAAGGCGCGCATCTCCTCGTCGCTGACCGCGCCCCGGCGGTCCATGACCGCGAGGGTGAACAGCCGCAGCGCCTCCAGCCCGGGGTCGGGGAGCGGCGTGCGCTCCCGCAGGCTCTCGACGAGTCCGGCGGGCGCCTCCAGCCCGGCCAGCGCGGCGGTGTGCATCGCCACGCAGAGGTGGCAGGCGTTGCGGGTGGCGACCGTCATGACGACGACCTCCCGCTGAAGCGGGGTCAGGGAGGTCTGCTCGAAGGCGCCGTTGGCCGCGAGGAACCCCTTGAGCAGGTGCGGGGCACCGGCCATCAGGGCGACCGCCGCGGGGACGTGACCGAACTTGCGGGCGGTGCCCTCCATGATGGGGCGGGCCTCGGCGGGGGCGCTTTCGAGGGTGTGGAGGACGAACAGGTCGTCGAGCACGTGTCTTCTCTCTTCTCGGTGTCGAAGGGTCGTCCGCCGCGGTACGGCGGAGCGCGGCGCGGCGGTGGGACGGGTCCGGCGGACGGGGCCGGGCGCCCGGCGCGACCGGGCGCGGTGATTCGGTGCGCCGCGCCAAAAGGTCAACCCAGTTGTCTAGATAGTAAATCAGGTTGTCCTTGTGGGCAAGGCGGCCCCTTGGGGGCGATGTAGGGAAGATCACAACCTACGGAGGCGTAACTTACGCTACCGTAGGTTCATGAGCTCGACCGGCACCCAGAGACCCTCCATCTCCATGTCGATCAAGCCGCGGCTGCGCGGCTGGCTGCACGCCGGGGCGCTACCCGTCGCGATCATCGCCGGGTACGTCCTCGTCGCCCTGGGCCCCACCCTGCAGGCGCGGCTCGCCGCCGCGGTCTACGCGATCACCTCGGGCCTGCTCTTCGGCGTCTCGGCCACCTACCACCGCGGCACGCTCTCCCCGCGCCTGGAGAGGGTGCTGCGCCGCCTCGACCACGCCAACATCTACCTGATCATCGCGGGCACCTACACCCCGTTCGCGCTGCTCGCCCTCGACGGTCCGGCCCGCGTCGTGGTGCTGGCCGTGATCTGGACCGGCGCGATGGCCGGGGTGCTGTTCCGGGTGCTGTGGATCTCCGCCCCGCGCCTGCTGTCCACCGCCCTCTACATCGCCCTGGGCTGGACGGCGGTGTTCGTGCTGCCCCAGCTCCTGTCCGGCGCCGGGGTGGCCGCGGTGGCCCTGGTGATCGCGGGCGGGGTGCTCTACACCGCGGGCGGGGTGGTGTACGGCCTGCGCCGCCCCGACCCCTCGCCCCGGTGGTTCGGCTTCCACGAGGTCTTCCACGCCTTCACCGTCGCCGCCTACGTCGTCCAGTACGTCGCCGTCTCGCTGGTGGTCTACGGGGCCTCCTGAGACACCCGCGCGCCCGGCCCATGCCCGCGCCCGGCCCATGCCCGCGCCCGGCCCATGCCCGCGCCCGGCCCATGCCCGCGCCCGGCCCATGCCCGCGCCCGGCCCATGCCCGCGCCCGGCCTGCGCCCGTACGCCCGGCCCGCTCCCCGGCGGCTCAGCCCGCGGCGCGCGCCAGGCGGCGGACGGCGAGCTCGGCGTACAGCGCGGCCCCGTCGGGCAGCACGGCGTCGTCGAACAGCGCGTCCGGGGAGTGGTTGACGGCGGCGGTGGCCGGGTCGACGCCCTTCGGGCACGCGCCGAGCGCCACGAACGCCGACGGAACCTCGGCGCAGACGAACGAGAAGTCCTCCGACGCGGGGAACGGCCGCGGGACCATGACGAACCGGTCCTCGCCGTACACCTCCCGCACGGTCTCTGCGACCAGGGCCGCCTCTTCGGGATCGTTGACCGTCACCGGGTAGCTCACCCGGTACTCGACGTCGGCCTCCAGCCCGTGCGCCGCGGCGATGCCCCGGGCCAGGGCCGTCGAGCGGTCCCGGACCAGGGCGTGGGAGGCCGGTGAGAACGAGCGGACCGTCGCCTCGAAGCGGGCCCGGTCCGGGATCACGTTTTCGGTGGTGCCCGCGTGGAAGCTGCCGACCGTGAGCACCACCGGGTCGAACACGTCGAAGCTCCGGGTGACCATCGTCTGCAGCGCGGTGACGATCTCGCACGCGACCGGCACAGGGTCCCTGGCGCGGTGCGGCGCCGAACCGTGGCCGCCGACGCCGCGCACGGTCACCGAGAGGGTGTCGGAGGCGGCCAGCATCGGCCCGCCCCGGGTGGCGAACACCCCACGGGGGAGCCCCGAGCTGAACACGTGCAGGGCGTAGGCCGCGACGGGACGCTCGCCCGCGGCGTCCAGCACGCCCTCCTCGATCATGAGTTTCGCGCCGCCCTGCCCCTCCTCGCCCGGCTGGAACATGAAGACCACGCTTCCGGCGAGCAGGTCGCGCCGGGCCGCCAGCAGGCGCGCCGCCCCGGCCAGCATGGCGGTGTGCAGGTCGTGTCCGCAGGCGTGCATCCGGCCCGCCACCCGGGAGGCGACCGCCGGGTCGCCGCGCTCGGTGACCGGCAGGGCGTCCATGTCGCCCCGCAGCAGCACGACCGGCCCCGGGGACGCGCCGCGCAGCACAGCCGTGACCGAGCTCAGCCGCCGGCCGAGCCGTACGTCGAGGGGGAGGCCCGTCAGGGCGGTCAGCACCCTCTCCTGGGTCCTCGGCAGGTCGAGGCCCAGTTCGGGCTCGCGGTGCAGGTCGTGACGGAGGCGGGCCAGTTCGTCCCGCATGTCGTCGGCTGACGCGCGAAGCGACATCGGAGGCTCCTCTGCGCTCGTGGGACTGAAGCACCATAAGACCGTTTTGCGCGGATTGTCGTTTCCCGACGGCCATCTTCTGGCATGAAATCGGTCATCGCGGACGTCCGGTCCGCCGCGGCCCGATGTCCGCGCCGACGTTCCCGGTGCGGGGACGTCGGCGGTGCGCCGCCTCCGCGGGGTTCCGGCGGGACCTTCCGTACGGCTCCCATGGGTGCCCGCGCGATGCATGGGCGGTAATTGACCAAGGTCCCGGGCCGCCGGGGACCTCCGCCGCCGCGGGACGGGCCGTACGGCACCTGCGGTAAAGGCCCGGCAAAGAGTGTGATGGAGACGTACCGGAGAACAGGGAACACCGGCAGCGGCCGGCGACGAAGGAGCCCCCCATGGCAGCCACCGCGCACCACCACACCAACCGCAAGCTCGTCCACCGGGCCGCCGCCGGGACCACCGAGCCGGCCGGACCCGCGACCGTCGCCGGAGCCGCCGGGGAGACCACGACCACGACCGCGGCCACGGCGCGGCCGGCCGCCTACGCCTGGGCCGCGGCCCGGATCGGGATCGGCTGGATCTTCCTGTGGGCCTTCCTCGACAAGGTCTTCGGCTGGGGCTTCGCCACCCCCGCCGACCGCGCCTGGATCAACGGAGGCAGCCCCACCACCGGCTTCCTCAAGGGCACCGGCGACAACGCCCTCGGCGGCCTGTTCGGCGCCCTGGCCGGGCACGCCTGGGTCGACTGGCTGTTCATGACCGGTCTGCTGGGCATCGGCGCCGCCCTCGTCCTCGGCGTCGGCATGCGGATCGCCGCCGCCGCCGGAACCCTGATGCTGGTGCTGATGTGGGCCGCCGAGCTGCCGCTGGCCAACAATCCCTTCCTGGACGAGCACCTGATCTACGCCGTCGTCCTCGTCGGGCTGGCCCTGGCCGGCGCGGGCGGGACCCTGGGCCTGGGCCGGTGGTGGGGCGGCACCGCCCTGGTCCGCCGCCTGCCGATCCTGCGGTAGCGCCCACCCTCGTCCGGTGCCCGTCCCCGCCCCCGGGACGGGCACCGGCATGTCCGGGTGAATGCGCGTGGGGTGACGGGCAATGATCGCAGAACGCGAGGAAAGACCGAGAAGGAGAGAACGATGACCGGATTGATCGTCGTCGGGGCCGACGGCTCCGCGTCCGCGACGGCCGCGGTGGAGTGGGCGGCGCTGGACGCCGCGCGCGCCGGCGCGGCGCTGAGGGTCGTGCACGTGAGCGAGCCGTGGGCCGCGGCGTTCCCGCTGGCCGGGACCGGCATGAGCGAGGACGTGCGAACCCGGTACTGCCAGGACGTGCTGGACGCGGCGGTACGGCGGGCCCGCGAGTGCGCGCCGGAGATCGAGGTCACCGGCTCCGTGGTGACCGGCGCGGTGGTCGAGCGGCTGCGGGACGAGGCCGGGCGGGCGGACGAGGTCGTGATCGGCAACAGGGGCGCGGGCGGTTTCGCCGAGCTGCTGCTCGGGTCGGTGGGACTCGGCCTGGCCGGGCACGCCCCCGGCCCGGTCGTCGTGGTCCGCGCCCCCGCCCGTACCGTCCACGGGACGGTCGTCGTGGGCTTCGACGGCTCCGAGCACTCCGAGGCCGCCCTCGGCCACGCGTTCGCCCAGGCGCGGCTGCGCGGGGCCCGGCTGCGCGTGGTCCACGGCTGGCGGGCCCCGGTGATCCCCTCCTACACCTTCGACTACGCGTCCCTGCTGGAGGAGCCGTTCCAGGAGGAGGTCCGTACGGCTCGGCAGCGCCTGGAACCCTGGCGGGAGAAGTACGCCGACGTCGAGGTGGCGGAGTCGGCGGCCCTGACCCACCCGGTGCCGCTCCTGACGGAGGAGTCGCGGGACGCCGACCTGGTCGTCGTCGGGGCGAGGGGGCTGGGCGGGTTCGGCTCGGCCGTACTGGGCTCGGTCAGCCACGGGGTGCTGCACCACGCGCACTGCCCGGTCGCGGTCGTGCGGCCCCGCCCGTAGGGCGGGGAGCGCGGGCCGGGGCGACGAGCCGGCCGACCTCCGGAGAATAAGACCGTTTTGACCGAATCTCGGACCGTCATCAGGGATTTTCTGGGCATAAATCGGTCAAAAGGGGAGGTGGGTCATGGAAGAGCTGACCCGTACATGGTGGGTCTATCTCGTTCGCGGAGTCTGCGCGATCCTGTTCGGCCTGCTGGCGATCCTCTGGCCGGGCATCACGGTCTTCGTGCTGGTCGTCGTCTTCGGCGTGTACGCCATCGTCAACGGCGTGTTCGCGCTCCTCGGGTCGAGGGAACGCGGCTCCCGGACCTGGATGATCGCCTACGGCGTGCTGAGCGTCCTGGCCGGCGTCGCGGCCCTGGTCTGGCCGGGGATCACCGCGCTCACCCTGCTGTTCCTGATCGCGGCCTGGGCCGTCGTCGTCGGCGTCACGGAGATCATGGCGGGGATCCGCCTGCGGAAGGCCGTGACGGGGGAGTGGGCGTTCATCCTCAGCGGGGTGCTGGCGGTCCTGTTCGGCGTCCTGCTGTTCGTCTGGCCGGCCGCCGGCGCGCTGGCGGTCGTCTGGCTCATCGGCACGATGGCGATCGTCTACGGCGTCGCCCTGATGGCGCTCGCCTTCCGGGTGCGGGCGCTCCACTCCCGCAGGGCCGGTCCCGCGGGGGCCGCGCCCACCGTCGCCTGACGGGGGCCGGGGCCCGGGGTCGTCTTCCCGGCGGGGAGGCGACCCCGCCGCGCCGGGGCGGCCCCGGCCGGAGCGTACGGCCGCCGGGGCGGGACGGCGGGGACGCCGGGCGGCCGGGGAGCGGGACGACGGGTCAGGCCGCCGGGGCGGGGCGGCGGGGATGCCGGGCGGCCGGGGAGCGGGACGGCGGGGAAGAGGCCCGGGGCGGCCGGACGACCGGAAAGGTCACCAAGGGGAGACGCCGAAGAATATTTATAAAAACCGCCTCTTCTGCGTAACGTCTCCATAGGGATGACCGTTCAACGGGGAATCATCTTCCCAAACACCGTGGAGGCGATATGGACGTGCACGGCCGGCTCTCTCGTCATCTGCTCGTCGACGGCTACCGCCTGGTGCTGGACCTGGAACGCAGCCGGGGCTCCCGGCTGGTCGACGCCCGCACCGGCCGGAGCTACCTGGACTTCTACACCTTCTTCGCCTCCGCGCCGCTGGGCGTGAACCCGTTCGACGACGACCCCGCGTTCCTGGACCGGCTCGGCAGGATCGCCGCGAACAAGCCGGCCAACCCCGACCTCTACACCGTCCACCTCGCCGAGTTCACCGAGACCTTCGTCCGGGTGCTGGGCGATCCCGAACTGCCGCACCTGTTCTTCGTGGAAGGCGGCGCGCTGGCCGTCGAGAACGCGCTGAAGTGCGCCTTCGACTGGAAGAGCCGCCACAACGAGGCCCAGGGCCGCTCCCCGGGACTCGGCGCCCGGGTCCTCCACCTCACCCGGGCCTTCCACGGCCGCAGCGGCTACACCCTCTCGCTGACCAACACCGACCCGGTCAAGACCGACCGCTTCCCGCAGTTCGACTGGCCGCGGATCGACGTGCCCGCCATCCACCTCGGCGACGTCGAGGCCGCCGAGGAGCGGGCCCTCGCCCAGGCCCGGGCGGCCTTCGAACGTCACCCGCACGACATCGCCTGCTTCATCGCCGAACCCATCCAGGGCGAGGGCGGCGACAACCACATGCGGGCCGAGTTCCTCCAGGCGATGGAACGGCTCTGCCACGAACACGACGCCCTGTTCGTCATGGACGAGGTGCAGACCGGCGCCGGGACCACCGGCGCCCCCTGGGCCCACCAGCAGCTCGGCCTGCGCCCCGACATCGTGGCCTTCGCCAAGAAGGTCCAGGTCGGCGGGATCATGGCGGGCCGCCGGGTGGACCTGGTTCCCGACAACGTCTTCCGGGTGAGCGGGCGCATCAACTCCACCTGGGGCGGCGGGCTGGTGGACATGGTCCGCTCCCGCCGGATCCTGGAGATCATCGAACGCGACGGGCTCATCGCCCGGGCCGGCGAGCTCGGCGCCGAACTCCTCGCCACGCTGCAGAAGATCCAGGCGGGCTTCCCCGAACTGGTCGGCAACGCCCGGGGCCGCGGCCTCATGTGCGCCTTCGACCTGCCGGACCCGGCCGCGCGCGACCGGCTGGTCGTCCTGCTCCGGCAGGACGAGGGCGTGCTCGTGCTGCCCTGCGGCGAGCGGTCGGTACGGCTGCGCCCGGCCCTGTCGATCACCCGCGAGGAGCTGGAGGAGGGGACGGAGGCGATCTCCCGCGCCCTGACCACCCTGCGGGACGCGCCCTAGCCCGCCTAGCCGGCCGCCCTGGACGTCCTGTCCGGGGCTCTGGCCGGGACGTCGCCCTTGCCGGAGCGCTGCCGCCACAGGCCGATCGCGGTCATCCGGCAGTCGGCGCCGAGCTTGGCGTAGATCCGGTTCACGTGGTTCTTCACGGTCTTCTCGCTGAGGAAGAGGTGCTGGGCGATCTGCCCGTTGGAGCGGCCCGTGGCTATCAGCTCCATGACCTCGGCCTCGCGTCTGCTCAGGCCCGTCGCGGTTCGCGGGTCGGCGGCGTGGGGGGCGTCGTCGGGTCTCATCCGGCCTCCGTGGCGGCTACACGGTCAGGTCGCCGAACCCCCCGATCTTACGGCGAGGCGATAGAAGTGAGCATAACTGGTTATATCTGGATTTGGTGATCCAGTCGCGGGTGGAAAGCGGAACGGCCGGTCCCGTAGGACCGGCCGTTCTCCGTGGGGTGAGTGAAGGGACTTGAACCCTCGACATCCAGGACCACAACCTGGCGCTCTGCCAACTGAGCTACACCCACCATGTCTGCCGCAGCAGCACATGGAAAAGTGTAGCGGTTCCCGGGAGTCGTTTCGTACCCGGTTTCGCGAGCACCGTCAGACCGGCTCCGCGAGCACCGTCAGACCGGCTCCGCCGAGACGCCCTCGGCCAGCTCGCGGGCGGTGGCGGAGTCGGGGCCGGGCTGGGCCACGAAGACCGCCGCGCGGTAGTAGCGCAGCTCGCGGATGCTCTCGGTGATGTCGGCCAGCGCCCGGTGCCCGCCCTGCTTCTCCGGCGCGGCGAAGTACACCCGCGGGTACCACCGCCGGGCCAGCTCCTTGATCGAGGACACGTCGACCATCCGGTAGTGCAGGAACGCGTCCACCCCCGGCATGTCGCGCGCGATGAAGGAGCGGTCGGTGGCGATGGAGTTGCCGCACAGCGGCGCCCGCTTCGCCTCCGGGACGTGGCCCTTGATGTAGGACAGGACCATGGCCTCGGCCTCGGCCAGGGTCACCCCGCCGGCCAGGGACTCCAGCAGGCCGGACGCGGTGTGCATCTCCCGGACGACGTCCGACATCTGCTCCACCGCCTCCGGCGGAGGCTTGATCACCACGTCCATGCCCTCGTCGAGCTGGTTCAGCTCGCTGTCCGTGACCACGCAGGCCACCTCGACAAGGGCGTCTCGGCCGAGATCGAGCCCGGTCATCTCACAGTCGATCCAGACCAGCAGGTCACTCATAGCCTTCAGCGTAGTCCCACCTTCAGGAGAGCTTGAGGGAGCCGACAACCCGGTCGACCACCGCGAGACCGAGGTTGTCGGGCACGGACATGTACATCAGCGCCGGGCGCCTGCCCGCGCCGCGGTCCACCAGCACCATGGCGCCGCGTTCCTTCTTGAACTTCCAGCCGTTGGCCTTGGCCTCCTGGGAGAAGTCCATGTCGAAGACGAGGAGCCAGGCGTCCCTGCCGCTCACCTTGATCGCCTTGTTCTCGACGATCTTCTTGGTGTGCGGGGGGCTGTAGAAGACCGGTTCGACGCCCAGCAGCAGCGACGAGAGGGTCGCCCGCATGCCGGGGACGCCGTCGTAGCCGAACCTGTCCGGCAGCTCGCCGGTGAAGAGGTTGCCGACCCAGTCGTGGCCCTCGCCATCGAAGTTCTTCTGGGAGGTCGCCTCGACCCTGCTGCCGTTCAGGAAGCTCGTGCCGTCCGTACGGGTGCCGGGCGGCACCTTCCAGGGCTCGCCGGGGAAGTCGTAGGACAGGCCGGAGGTGGAGTCGGTGATGCGCCCGTTCTCCGGCTGGGGCAGCTCGGGGCCGTCCGAGGGCGGTGACTCCGGTGTCGCCGGGTCCGACGGCGTGGGCGTCGGCGGGGAGGTCGGCTCCGCGGTCGTCGTCGGAAGCGGCGAGGGGCGGTCGTCCGCGAGCTCGCCGCCCCTGGGGATGAGGAACACGGCGGCGACGATCACCGCGACCAGGACCACCGCGCCGACGCCGAGGATCCAGGGCCAGGGGGCGCTCCGGCGCGGCGGCGGGCCGTACGCGCCCGCGGGCAGCTGCGCCGTGACGTTCGGCGGGCCGCCCCACGGCGGCTGCCCGTGCTGCCCGTACTGGCCGGGCTGTCCCGGTCGGCCGTGCTGGTCGGGCCCGCCTCCCGGACCCGGCCGGCCGTGCTGGGCCTCCGGAGACGGAGGTCCTCCCGGCGGACCGGCCGGTCCCTGCCGCCCGGCCTGTCCCGGCGGCTGCCACGGGGACGCCCCCGGCTGGTCGTGCGGCCCGGCCGGACCCGCCTGGCCGGGGAACGGTCCGGTCTGCCCGGGGAGCGGTCCGGTCTGGGGCGGGGACGCCGGTCCGGCGGGGGACTCCACCGGGTGGGTGGCGTCGGTCCACTGGTTTCCGTCCCACCACCGCAGCCGCGGTGAGCCGTAGGGATCCGGGTACCAGCCGGCGGGGGTCTGCGTGGTCATGGCCGTCAGAGTAGTAAGAACCTATTTATCCTGCATTATCGGTATATCCGGATCATGACGTGCACCGGTAGGTGAAAGAGGCCCTGCCCTGCAGCTTTCCGCCCTTGGGCAGGGGAGAGAGGACCCGCAGGGTGGCGGTCCCCCGGAAGTCCCCGTCGCCACGGACCGTCCACAGCAGGGTCACCTCGTGCGAGGTCCTCCCGGCCTCGACCTCTTCGGTCTGCTCGGTCGGCGTCCTGCGGTCGCTGCGCCGCCACTGGTAGCGGATCCTTCCGGCGGAGCCGTTGGTGGAGAGCACGCCGGTGATCCTGACGGTCGTGCCGCAGCCCTGCGGCTTCTTCGGCGCGGTCACCTGCACCCCGGTCACCGCCAGCGGCGTCCCCGGGTCCGCCGGCTCGCGGAACAGCCAGACCAGCACCCCCGCGACCACCATCAACGCGATGATCACCGAGGCGAGAGCCGTACGGCCGCGCCGGACCCTGCCGCGGGAGGCCCGCCGCCCTCGGGAGGCCGCACCGGACGACCCGTCGCGGCCGCCCCGCCAGATCCGCGCGGCTTCGGTCTCCGCCGGCGCCCCGGACCCGGACCCCAGGACCGTGCTCTCGTCACCGCCCGCGCGCCCGCCGCCCGCGGCGGCCGGCAGCAGCGTGGCGATCCCCCCCTCGTCCGGCAGGGGAGCCCCGGGGACGGGCCCCGGGGGAAGCGTGGCCTCCGCCGGCCGCCGGCGCGCGGCCTCCGCCAGCCGGTCGCGTCCGGCGAAGCCGTCCGGCAGCAGGTCGCGCCCGGCCAGCAGGACGTCGCGGGCCTGGGCGAGGCCCCGGGCGGAGGCGGTCGCCGCGGCCCGCTCCAGGAGCCCGGCCGCCTCCGGGTACGGCGCCGCCCAGCGGGCGGCCAGCTCCGTGGCGAGCGAGGCCCACGCCGCGACGTCGTGCTCCGGAGCGGCGGGGCGGCCGCGCAGCGCCCCGGCCAGCCCGCGCTCGGCGAGCAGCGCCGACCCGTCGGCGGCGACCACCACCGTGCCCGGATGCAGCGCGCCGTGGGCCAGGCCCGCCGCGTGCAGGGCGAGGAGCGTCTGCGCGGTCTCCACCAGGACCGCGGCGGCCCCGCCCGGGCCGGGACCGTGGGCGGTGGGCGGCTCGGACAGCAGGTCGGCCAGCGTGGGGGCGGCGGGCTCGGCGGTGAGCAGCCACACGTCGTCCCCGGCCGCGACCAGGTCGGCGACCGGAAGCAGTCCGCTCCGGCCGCCCCGGGCGAACCCCAGGTCCGCGGTCACGACCCCGGCCAGCCGCCGCCGCGCCGCCGGGTCGGCGACCGACTCGGGGGAGAAGCGCAGGGCGCCGCCCGGACGCCCGTCGGCCGTCACCGCGGACCACCAGGTGCCCAGCTCACCGGCCCGCGTTCGGTGGCCCGGCCGGAACCCGGCCGGGCCCTCCGGGCCCGGGTTCACCGCCGGGTCCGGCCGTTCGGACGCCCGCGGCGCAGCCCGGCCGCCAACGGGACGGCCGCGAACGGGACGGCGCCGGTCAGCGCCCCGAGGGCGAGGAACGCGGCGGACGCGGTCGTGGCGGGCGGGGTGGGCGAGAAGCCGATGTCTCCGCTGCGGGTGTCCGACGGGGAGGGGTTGGACGTGCCGTCATCCCCGCTGGGGCTGGAGCTGGAGCTGGAGCTGGAGCTGGGGTCGGGCTTCGGCGTCTTCGGCGGCTGCGTCCTCGGCGGCTGCGTCGCCTGCGGCGTGGAGGTGGCCCGCGGCGTCGAGGTCCGCGCCGGCTGCTCACCCGGGCGGCCGACGTCGGAGGTCTCCTCCTCGGTGGTGGACGGTGAGGCCGTCCGGGTGGGGGTGGGCCGGTGCGGGCGGCGGGTCCGCGTCGGGGTGGCCGACGGGGCCGCGGTGGTCCTGGTGGGCCGGGCGGTGGGCCTGCGCGTGGGCGACACCGGCGGCGGGCTGGCGGCGGAGGTCGCCGCCGGGGTCTCGTCGGTCGCCGACGCGCTGGGGGTGGCCTTCGCCGGCGTCTCCTCCGGCGTCTCCTCCTGCGGCTCGTCGGTCTCCCCGGGGGTGATCGACTCCACCGGGTCCGAGGGGGTCGCGCTCGCGGTGGCGGCCGAGCTGCGGGCCTGGATCTCGCTGGAGCCGGAGGAGTTGACCAGTACCATCCCGATGACGCCGACCAGCGCGACGCACCCGACGCCGACCAGGATCTTGGAGGTCCGCCTGGACAGCACCGCCCGCCAGCCGTGGTCGTCCAGGTCCAGGTCCTCCCGCCCGTCCGGGTCGGCCTCGCCCGGCACCGGATCACCCAGGTCGGTCTCGGCGAGCGAGGTGTGCGCCTCCGAGGTCGCCGACCTGCGCGGGAAGGGGAAGAGCGACGCCATGATCCCGGCCAGCGCCGCCAGGCGGCGGCGGCCCCGCTCCTCCCAGTCGGGGCCGTAGGCGTCGGCGGCCACCGCCTCCAGCTCGGTGAGGAAGGCGATGGCGGTCGGCGGGCGGTCCGCCGCGTGCTTGGCCAGGCCCCGCTCCACCAGGCCCCGCAGGGCCGAGGGCACCTCCTCCGACGGAGGGGCCATGCTCTGGTGCTGCCGGGCCAGCGCGGCGATGTTCGTCCCGCGGAACGGGCGGGCGCCCGTCAGGCACTCGAAGAACACCGCGGTGGCGGCGTAGACGTCGGTGGCCGGGGAGGCCGGACCCCCCGACCACTGCTCCGGCGCCATGTAGGGCGGCGTTCCCGCCGGGACGTCCCCCTCGCCGGAGCGGACGGCGATGCCGAAGTCGACCAGCCGGCTCGTGCCGTCGGGCTCGATCAGGACGTTCTCGGGCTTGAAGTCGCGGTGCACGACGTTGATCTTGTGCGCGGCGGCCAGGCCGGTGAGCGCTCCCTTGAGCACCACCAGCGCGGCCTCCGGGCCGGTCGGCCCCTCCGAGCGGAGTACGGCCCGCAGCGGGACGCCGTTGACCAGCTCCATGACGATCGCGGCGCCCTCGCCGGTCTCGACGTAGTCGTAGAGCCGGACGGCGTGGGGGCTGTCGAGGGTGTAGAGCACCCGGGCCTCGTGTCGGAAGCGCGCGACGAAGCCGACGTCGCCCCTGAGCCTGTCGGACAGATATTTGATCGCCACCAGGACGTCGTCGGCGTCGTGCCGGGCCATCATCACGCGGCCGGCCGCGCCGGCGCCCAGCTCGCGGATCTCCGTGTAGCCGGGGACTCGCCATGCCGATGACGTGCCGTACATGCGGTCTCCTCAGTTGACTGGGCCCCCACCCATGAAAGACGGACCGTAGCTTAGCGACAGAACATCGGTTTCCGGGGATTAACCACAAACCGTCAGAACGCCTGGAAAAACGCGCCCTACCGGCCGGGTGCGGCGCGGGAGGCGATGTGCCCGGGGACGTCCACGCCCGCGGGCAGCGCGGGGTCCGCCTCCGGTTCGCCCCAGGAGGCGCGCAGCGGCAGCACGCCGGCCCAGACGGGCAGCGCGTAGTCCTCCTCCTCGTCGCCCGGCGGGCCCTGCCGTACCTTCACCGACGCCTCCGCCAGGGAGAGGGCCACCACGGCGGTGGCGGCGAGCTCCTTCCGCGTCGGCAGGCGGACGGCGTCCCACTGGCCGGGCGCGAGCCGCTCGGTGATCGCACGCAGCCCCGCCAGCCGCTCCTCGGGGTCCGTCACGACGCGGGGACGGCCGTAGACCATGGCGGAGCGGTAGTTCACCGAGTGGTTGAACACCGAGCGGGCCAGCACGACCCCGTCCAGGTGGGTCACCGTCACGCACACCTCGCCCTCCCCCCGCAACGAGGGGGAGCCGGTCGAGCCGTGCAGGTAGAGGGTGTCGCCGATGCGGCCGTAGCAGGTGGGGAGCACCGTCGGCGTCCCGTCGGACCTCACCACGCCCAGGTGGCAGATCAGCCCGGCGTCCAGCACCGCGTACAGGTCCTCGCGGCCGGTCCTGGCCCGTTCCTTCATGCGGCCGGGCCGGGTGCGCGGAGTCGTGGAAAGCATGACCCTAATCTAGGAAGAAGTGGACATAAGAAACATGGCCACTTTTCCATGCTTCCGGGAGACCACTTTGCCGCGCACCTCCGTCGACCTGCCCGTCTCGGTGGACCGCGACGCCCCCGTTCCGCTCACCGTCCAGCTCGGGAACCGGCTCCGCGCCGCCATGCGCGACGGCACCCTCAAGTCCGGCGAGCGCCTGCCCTCCACCCGCGCCCTCGCCCGCCAGCTCGCGGTCAGCCGCACCGTGGTCACCGAGGCGTACCAGCAGCTGTACGCCGAGGGCTGGCTGGACGGCCGCCACGGCTCGGGCACCTATGTGGCCGACGTGGTCGTCCACGCCCCCTCCCCGCCGGCCGCCCCCGCCGTCCCGCCCGCCCCCGCCGGGCCTGCCGTTTCCACCCGGCCGTCCGGGGCCGCCGGAGCCGCCCGGTCCGGCGCCGTTCCGCCCGCCTTCTCCGCCGGGAACGGCGCCGCTCCCGCCGGGCCCGTGATCGACCTGCGGCCCGGCCGGCCGTGGGTCCACGACTACGACCGGGCCGCCTGGCGCCGGGCCTGGCGGGCCGCCGCCGACCTGCCGCCGGGAGACGACCCCGACCCCTACGGGCTGCCCCGCCTGCGCGAGGCGCTGGCCGAACACCTGCGCAAGACCCGGGCGGTCGCCGTGGGCCCGGAGAACATCATGGTCACCCGGGGCACCGGCAACGGCCTCGACCTCGTCGCCGCCACGCTGCTGCGCCCCGGCGACCGGGCGGGCGTCGAGGACCCCGGCTACCGCGTCGCCGGCAACGTCTTCGCCGCCCGGGGCGCCGAGATCGTGCCCTGCCCGGTGGACCGGGAGGGGGTCGTCGTCGAGGGGCTCCCCGGCGACCTGCGCGTCCTCTACACCACCCCCGCCCACCAGTACCCGCTCGGCGGACGCCTGCCGATCCCGCGGCGGGAGCGCCTGCTGGCCTGGGCCCGCCGTACCGGAGCGATCGTCGTGGAGGACGACTACGACGCCGAGTTCCGCTACGACGTCGCCCCGTTGCCCGCGCTGCACTGCCTGGACCCCGGCCGCGTCGTCCTGCTCGGCACGCTGTCGAAGTCCCTGGCCCCGGACGTGGGGGTCGGCTGGCTGGTGGCCGCCCCCGATCTGCTCGCCGCCGTCGCCCGGACCCGCAACGACCTGGCCGACCGCACCGGCGGCCCGGCCCAGCAGGCGGTCGCCGTACTGCTGGAGAGGGGGGACCTGGACCGGCACCTGCGGCGCATGCGGCTGGAGTACGCCCGCCGCCGCGCCGTCGTCGTCGACGCCCTGGGCCCGCTGGTCAGCGGGGACACCGCGGGGCTGCACGTGATGATCGAGGTCCCGCCCGCCGCCGTCCCCCTCGTCGTCGCCCGCGCCGCCGAGCGGGGCGTGCTGGTCGACTGGACCGAGAACCCGCGCCGCGGCGACCGGCCGCGCGGTCACGGACTGGTGCTCGGGTACGGCTCCGCCTCGCTGACCGAGGTCAGGCGGGGCGCCGCGGTGATCGCCGAGCTGGTCGCGGCCTGGCGGGACGGGGAGGGCCGGAAAGGGGAGGCGCAGGCAGAGCCAGGAAGACGCGGGGAGAGCGGGAGAGGCGCGGGGGAGGGCGGACGGGAGAAAACAGGAGGAGACGGGCGCGGACCGGAAAGGACGCCCGGCGTGGCCCGTCTGGCGGATAAAAGCCGAATGACGTTCTAATGTTTGGTCATGAGCACGCCCGGCATCAACTGGTCCCGCCTGGTCGCCTGGATGGCGAGCAACGTCCCCGACGTGGGGGAACCCACCGGGGTCTCCCTCATCTCGGGTGGGAAGTCCAACCTGACGTATCGGATCGACACCCGAATCGACACCCGGGCCGACACCGAGGGCCGCGCCCTGGTCCTGCGCCGTCCCCCGCTCGGCCACGTCCTGCCCACCGCGCACGACATGCGCCGGGAGTGGCGCGTCATCTCGGCGCTGTCCGGGACGGCGGTGCCGGTGCCCGAGCCGGTCGCGCTCTGCGTCGACGAGGACGTCATCGGCGCGCCGTTCTACCTGATGGGACACGTCGAGGGGCAGGCCGTCCGGGGTCGGCAGGACGCCGAGCTGTCGCCGGAGGACGCCAGGGCGCTGTCGGAGCGGCTCGCCGAGATCCTGGCGGCCATCCACGCCGTCGACTACGAGGCCGTCGGCCTGGCCGACTTCGGCCGCCCCGACGGCTACATGGCCCGCCAGCTCGAACGCTGGGGGCAGCAGTGGGAGCGCTCGAAGACCCGCGAGCTGCCCGAGTACGACCGGCTCGCCGCCCGCCTGCGCGACCGCCTGCCCGCCGCCTCCCGCGCCGCCCTCGTGCACGGCGACTACCGCCTGGACAACACGCTGGTACGGCTCGCACCCGGCGCGGCCCCGGACATCCGGGCGGTCGTCGACTGGGAGATGTCCACCCTGGGCGACCCGATCGCGGACCTCGGCCTGACTCTGACCTACTGGCAGGACCCGGGCGACGACGAGCGCTCGGCCCTGCCGGTCGCCGGTGACATCACCCTCACCCCCGGCTTCCTCGACAGCCGGGGGTTCGCCGAGCACTACGCCCGGGTGTCCGGAGCCGACCTGGGCGACCTGGACTTCTATGTGGCGTTCGGCAACTACAAGCTGGCGGTCATCGTGGAGGGCATCCACGCCCGCTTCGTCCAGGGCAAGACGGTCGGGGAGGGGTTCGACGAGATCGGCGCCGCGGTGCCGCTGCTGGTCGCCCGGGCGCACCGGGCACTGGACGAGGGCCTCTGAGGCGCCCCCGCCGCGACGGCCCTCGCCCCCGTCGTGTCTCCGTCTCGGATGTGTCCTCTGACGTGTGCTCGCGCCGAACGCGCTCCCCGGCCCGCCCGCCGGGGAGCGCCCGGCCCTACTTCTTCCGAAGCCCGGCGAACAGCCGCTCGGCGCCGCGGGCGTCCCACTGCAGCCGGTTCCGGTCCTCGGGGTGGGGATGCACGGGGACGGTCACGAACTCGACCTCGCCGGGCCCGACCGTCCGCAGGCTCTCGGCGACGGCGAGCATCGTCTCCGCGTCGAACCCGGGGTCGGTCCTGACCCATTTGCGCGCCTCGGTGAGGAAGCCCGCCAGCTTCGCCGGATCGCCGGTCAGCTTCTCCGCCTTCTTCACCAGGGCGCCCATCAGCCGCTGCTGGCGTTGGACGCGCATGAGGTCCGAGCCGTCGCCCAGGGCGTAGCGGACCCGGGCGTAGCCCAGCGCGGCCCTGCCGTTCAGTATCTGCCGGCCGGCGGGGAGCCGCACCTTCGCCTTGGGGTCGACCACCGCCCGCGGCAGCGTCATCTCCACTCCGCCCAGCGCGTCCACCAGCTTCGCGAACCCGGAGAAGTCCGTCTCCACCACGTGGTCGACGCGGATCCCGGTCAGGGACTCCACCGTCCTCCACGCGCAGTTCAGCCCGCCCTTGTCGTAGGCGGAGTTGATCATGTCGGTCCGGGCCGGTACGGGCTTCCCGCCGGGGGTCTCGCAGGAGGGGATCCGGACGATCGAGTCGCGGGGGAAGGAGACGACCGTGGCCTTCTTCCGCCCGGCGGGCAGGTGGATCAGCAGCATCGTGTCACTGCGGGCGCCGGTGCCCGCCCGGTGGCGGGGGTTGAGCGCCTCGCTGTCGGTTCCGACGAACAGGATGTCGAGGGTCCCCTCCGCCCCAGGCGGGCGCTCGCCCCGCGGAGCGGTGACGGACGGGTCCCCGACGGCCGCCTGGAAGCCGTAGGTCCGGAACACCACGGGGACGGCGACGGCGGCGGCCGCGGTGACCGCGGCGGCCAGGCCGAGCGCCGCCCAGCCGCGCGTCACCCGGAGCGTCCAGAGCGGCCGGACCGCCCGGAACGTCCAGCGCGGGCCGGAGGCGGTGTCGAGGAGGCGCCGCCGCTGGTGCGCCAGCGTCGCCGGCGGCTCGTGCTCCAGGTCGCGGCCGAGGTCGCGGAGCGTCGTCAGGTCGTCCATGGTCACGCCTCCTCGCGCAGCGGGTTGGTGTCGCCGAGCGCCGCGCGGAGCTTGCGCCGGGCCCGGTTGAGGCGGGACCGCACGGTGCCGACCGGGATGTCCAGGGCGCGGGCCACCTCCTCGTACGACAGGTCGCTCCAGGCGACCAGCAGCAGGACGTCGCGGTCGCGGGCCGCGATCCCGGCCAGGGCGCGGGCGAGTGCCGGCCGGGACGCCTGGGCGGTGACCCCGGCGGCCACCCGGTCGGCGGGCGACTCCACGACGTCCTCGGGGGCGGTACGCAGCAGCGACCGGTAGCGGGCGGCCTCGGTGCGGCGGTGCCGGGAGACCAGTCTGGTGACGATGCCGAACAGCCAGGGGCGGGCGTCCTCGCAGGCCAGGTCGTAGCTCTTCCGGCGGGCGAAGGCCACCAGGAACGTCTCGCCGACGAGGTCCTCGGCGATCTCCGGGCCGAGCCTGCGGGAGACGTACCGGTAGAGCATCGCCGCGTAGCGGTCGAACAACGCGGAGAACGCCTCCGGACGTGTCAGGGACTCCCTGACGAGGTCGGAGTCGAGGCTCCGGACTGTGGGCGGAGCGGTCATCGCGGGCACCATGGCATCGAGGCCGGCCTTCCGTGGGACGGGTGGTCGGTGATGTATCGCCACACGCCCGCCCCCGGGTTCACGCTCGGCGCCGCTCCGCTCCGGGGCGCGCCGCCGCCCGGCGCGCCCGTACGTCAGGAGGGGTCGGTGGAGCCCGCCACGGCGCGGCGGCGGGCGTCGCGGCGGGAACGCCGCGCCAGCCGCCCGGTCAGCAGCGCGCCCAGCGCGGCGACCGTGGTGATGGAGGCCAGCGCGATCATCGCCCGGTCCGTCGTGAACGTGCCGCTCATGAAGAACGCCTCGCTCACGATCATCCCGATGGCCACGCTGAGGGCCAGGGCGAGCGCCATGCTCTCCGTGGCGTCCCCGGCGTGGTCACGGCGTCCGAACAGCGGGCGCGCCAGGGCCAGCACGGCGGCCCCCGGGCAGGTGATCATGAAGACGACCGTCACCGTGACCCGCAGGAAGCCGGGGTCGGCCACGTGCGTCACCAGCAGGGCCAGCCATCCGGTGAGGGCGAGCAGCGGCATGGGCCAGCTCGGCCGGTTCGAGGGGGTCATTTGCTCTTCTCCGGGACCAGCTCGTAGACGACGCCCCCGGAGGTGCGCATGAGCAGCTTGAAACGGTCCGACGCGGCGGCGCCCTTGTCGATCCGGTCCACCGTCCCCTTGGGGAAGATGCCCGCCGTCTCGGTGGCGGCCTTCTGCGCCCGGTTGATGATCAGATACGCCTTTCCTCCCGGTGGGAGCCTCGACATCAGGCTGGTCAGGGACGGTATCGGATTCTTGATCATCTCCGGCAGGGTGGGGACGTAGTCGGGCAGGTTCTTCACGGCGGTGCGCGTCGGCGGAAGCTCGTCCAGCCAGGTGTGGTCGTAGCGCTCGTAGTAGTCGTAGGCCCCCGGGAGGACGAACGTGGGCGCCACGATCTGCGAGCCGTACGGCGCGACCTTGTAGACCGCCTGGACGAGCGCGGCCTCGGCGGAGGTGAAGTAGTTCGTCTGCTCCTTGCCGTAGTTGCCGAAGAAGAAGCCGGTGACCATCAGCAGGAAGACGAGCGGCAGCACCGCCAGGCGGATCCACTCCCGGCGGGCCGGCAGGAAGAGGGCCGCGGCCAGGAACGCGGTCAGCGGCAGCGTGAACAGGTAGACCCGGAAGACGATCTCACCGCCGTAGCTTCCGCCGGCGAGGAACAGCAGCGGGCTCAGCCCGATCGCGACCAGCGGCAGCCACGCCCGCCTGAGCAGGTGGCGGCGTTTGTAGGCTCCGGCGAACGCCAGCAGCCACAGGCCGGCGGACAGCGCGCGGTCGGCGTAGGCGACGATCACCTGGCCCGGGGAGGCGTCGCCGAGGGCGATGAGTCCGTCGTCGAGGTTACCGCCGGCGTCGCCGAGCGACTCCACGATGTCCCCGAAGCGCTCCTCCAGGAGCTGCCGGGCGGCCAGCAGGTCCCACCCCGCCACGACGAGCCCGGTGACCACCAGGATGCCCACGTTGCGGTGGCGGCGCAGCAGGACGAGGGAGAAGAGCGCGGCCGTCAGCACCAGCGGGGTGAGCTGGTGGGAGGAGGCGATCCCCAGGGCGACGACGACCAGCAGGCAGGACCAGACCAGGCGGGTCCGGGTGTCGGAGACGGGCGGCGGCTCGGCGCCCAGCGCCTCGGGATCCTCGCCCGCCCGGATCGGACCGCGCCGGAAGCGCCTGACCACGACCGAGAGCACGATCAGGTAGAGGACGAGGGTGGTGGCCTGCGGGGAGAAGTAGTCCTGCCCGACCCAGGAGCAGGAGAAGTACACCCACACCGCGCCCCACACGAGCTGCCGGTTGCGGGTCACCGTACGCCACAGCAGCAGCAGCGGCAGGAGCAGCGCGACGTTGAAGACGGCCGGTCCCCACACGGCGATGCCGAGGGCGTTCTCCAGCCCCGCGGCCCTCGTCATGAGGGCGAAGAAGGAGAAGAACCCGGGCCACTGGTGGTAGGCCGACAGCGGCGTGACGTCCGGGTCGGTCGCGCCGTGCCTGATCAGGTAGTCGATGACCGAGACGTGCTTCCACGCCCAGGAGTAGCGCAGCGACGGGTAGAGCAGGGCGGGGGTCGCGTGGAGCACGGCGATCAGCACGAGCACGTAGCCCGCGTGCCATAACTCGAGTGCCTCCCGGTCGCCCAGCAGGCAGACGAACCCGATCACCATGACCGCGATCGCCAGCCAGAACGTGACCGGCATGACCGTGATCAGCCCGAGGTCGGTCATCCCGTCGAGGTGGACGCCGCGGAGCGACAGCCCCCACAGGATGCTGGCCAGCGGCAGCGACGTGCGGGAGACGAACCAGGTCAGGGTGTTCACCTGCCCGGCGGTCCCCTCGGTGCGCGTGGTGCGCAGCCGCCGGGCGACGTAACCGGCGTTGACCGTCACCAGGCCGAGGAGCATCACCAGCAGGGCCTTCCAGCCCTTGACGTCCGCCGGGCCGGTGAAGGTGACGGCCCGGAAGATCGCCTTGGGCAGCCCGGCCCTGACGGGCGCCAGGTGGGCCAGCGCCCCCTCCCGCCCACTGGCCCGCTGCGGCACGCCCGCCTGTGACCGGCCCTCGGCGAAGCACCGGGCCAGGAAGTAGGAGAGGCGGGCCCGGCGCGGCGGGACGTTCAGCCGCACCGCGGCCGAGGGCTCGTGGACCAGCTTCGCCTCGGGCGCGAGCTCCCGCAGGCGCGAGCGGAGCTCGGTCGCGGTCCCCCCGGCGGGCTCGGCGGCGGCGTCGCCCGCCCGGCGGTCCAGCGTCTCGGGGAAGCCGCCCGCCTCGGTCAGCGTCCGGCGCCGGAACGACAGGGCGCCGCCGTACAGGTCGTCGATCTCCTCGGTCTCGTCGGGCGAGCCGGTGCACGGCACCCCCAGGACCCAGGACAGCTCGGTGGGGAACCAGTCGGGACGGCCGGCGCTCCAGCGCGGCGTCACCCGGCCGCGCACCGCGACCACGTCGTCGTCGGCGTAGGCGGCCAGCAGGGACGCCGACCAGCCCGGCTCGGGCAGGGAGCCCTCGTCCAGGAACGCGATCACGTCGCCGTGCGCGCTCGCCAGCCCGAGGTTGCGCGCCGCGGCCGAGCCGCCCGCCTCGCGTCCCGGCAGCACCGTGACGCCGGTGAGTTCGGCCTCGGCCCAGGAGACCAGCTCCGGGCACTGGTCGACGATCAGGATGATCTCCTCGGGCGCCGGGTCCTGGGCGCGCAGCGCCGCGACCGTGGCGGTCAGCCGGGCCCGGGAGTCCATGGAGTCGCCGGTGAGGACCACCGACAGGGACGGGTCCGCGGTCCGCATCGCCGTCCTCGTGGCCGTCCGCACCGAACCGGCGGCCGGCGAGGTGGACGATCCGGCGGACGGTACGGAGGACCCGCGGGCCTGTCCGCTCAGGAGGTCGGCCGGGATGCGCCAGCTCACGGTGGCGTCGTCGTCCTCCACGGGGGGAGCGAGGACGACGAGTTCCTCGTCCCCCTCGTCTCCCTTGTCCTCCCCGGTCTTCTCGCCGGATGCGTCGCCGTCGTCCTCGGGTGGGGCGTCGCCGGAGGAGGTCCGGGGCGGGGCGCCGCCCGCCTCTTCAGCCTTCTCGGCCTTGTGACCGCCGTCCTTGCCGCCGGGGGAGGCGTCCGCGTGCTCGTCCGGGGCCTCGTCCTCGATGAGGATCTCGATCTCGTCGCCGTCACCGTCGCGGGTGTCGGCGCGGAGCGCCGCGAGCGAGGCGCCGGTCACGACGACGGTCGCGCCCTCCGCGCCGGGGTCGTCCCGGCCGGGGATCTCGTCCTCGCCGGCGGACCCGCCCCCGTCAGAAGGCCCGTCGGCGGCCTTCCCTCCGGCGGTCTCGTCACCGGCACGGTCCTCGTTCCGCAGGGCGCGCCACACGGGCCAGGGGGGAGGCTCGTCCTTCTCGTCGTCCGTGCGGTCCGGGGCGGCTCCGCCACCGGCGGCGCCGTCCGGAGGCTCCCCGGACGCGGCCGTGCGATCCGAGCCCGTGCGGTCCGGGGCGGCTCCGTCGTCGGTGGCGTTCGGAGGTTCCCCGGACGCGGCCGTGCTATCCGAGGGCTTGTCGGACGCGGTCCCGCCGTCCGAGGGCTTCTCCTCGCCCGAGGGCTCCGCGCGGTCCGGGGTCTTCCCGTCGTCCGGGGAGCGTTCCGGTGTTCCGGGCGTCTCGGTCTCCGCGGGGTGGCCGGGGGGCGCGGCCGGGGTGGACGGCGGTCGTGCGAACGCTCGGGTGGCCGGCTCCTCGATCATTTCTTCGGCCTTTCTGCCCTCCACGCTCGCCCTTTCCCGGTCCCCGCCATGCCAATGCCAGACCACGACTTTACTCCGCGCGGATTCTTCTCCGTGCGTGTCGGCCGGGACTCCCGTCTGGCGTGTTCCGCCGGGATCCACCCCGTTCCCGGCATATCGCCGCCCGGGGACGACCCGGACGGCGGGTATGCCGTCGCTCAGCCCGTGGCCTGCGCCGCGTCGCCCTGGGCCGCGCCCGGCTGCTTGAAGTAGGGGTCCCGGCCGGCCTCGGCGAACGCCTCCATGACGCCGGAACCGGTCAGCCGGAAGTCACAGGAGTCGCCGTCGACGTTGTTCCACTGGATGAACGCCTTGAGGTTGGGCATGGTCTTCGCCACATTCGGAATGTCGCGGTACCAGTCGGCCCGCGCCGAGGAGTCGCCCTTGTCGCTCTCGGTGCCGTACTCGGCCAGCATCATCGGCTTGCCCGCGAAGCCGTTCTCCTGGAACCAGTCGTAGGTCGGCCTCACGGTCTCCTCGAAGTTCTGCCAGGAGGCGTTGCGGCAGGAGGCGAAGTTGTAGGGGTCGTAGCTGATCCAGTCGACGTACTCGTCGCCCGGGTAGTACGCCTTCCACCGGTCGCGGAACGGGTAGTAGCCGGTGACGCCCCAGACCCAGACGGCGTTGGTCGCGCCCTCCCGGCGGAAGCCGTCGACGATGCGCTTGTAGGCCGCGATGTAGTCCTTCGGGTCCTGGCCGGTCTCGTCGCGGTCCTTCTCGCCGTCGAAGCCCACGAGGACGGGCTTGCCGTACGCCTTGACCCGGGCGGCCTGGTCGGTGATGGCCTGGTCGTAATATCCGGCCGCGATCTCCCGCCAGGGGATGTCGAGGTTGTCGCTCCAGATCGACGACTCCCAGCCGAGGAACGTGATGCGGTCGGAGCTCAGCGCGACCTCGCCGTCCCGGAAGAACCGCCCCGCCTCACTGTCGGACATGTCGTGGTAGCTGATAGTGACGTCCAGCTTGCGGCCGATCTGCTTCTCGATGCCCTCCACGCCGGAGACGAGCTCGGCGTCGCTGGACACCGGCACGTGCATGCCCCACCAGGCCCCGCAGGGCGGCACGAGCTTGTCGGTGGGGGCGCACGAGGCGGGCGGGGTGCTCTCCCCGGGGACCGTCGGGGGAGGAGGGGGCGCGGCGGCCTCGTTGCTCCCGCCGCCCCTGGAGACGAGCGCGTAGACGCCCGCCGCGACCACGAGGACGACGGCCAGGGTGGCGAGCAGCCACCGTGAGGCCGGGGACTTCGCCGCGGCTCCGGCGCGCTTTCTGTTTCCAGGCTGGATCATGAATCCGTCCGAGTGGGTGAGGCCGGTGGACCGGTGATGATCAACATAGAGCGCGGCTTTCCGGGTCGTTCGAGTTTTAATTGATTTTTATATGAGATCATGCTCGTCCGTTGTTATGGCGAGCATAAGGAAACGTGCTTAGCCGCAGGTGATCGCCGTTCCGGCCGTTTCTTACGGTTTCCTGTGAATCCGTGGACCCATGGATTCCGCTGGATTTCGCCGGGGCGGGTGCTCCGGTCTCACCGCGGACGCGGGCCCGCCGTCGCGGGACCCGCGTCCGTCAGATGCCGCGGCCGATCCGCTGCAGCCGGCTCACGATCGCGTCGGCGGGCACCCCGGCGGTCACGGCCAGCGCGAGGTAGGCGCGCGGCTCCCAGGGACGCTTGCGGACGGTGCGGCCGATCCAGCGCAGCGCCTGCGACGAGTGGCCCAGGGACGCCTCGGCGAAAGCGATCTTCCCGGCGAGCTGCGCGTAGCCGCCCGCCCCGGAGAACTCCGGATACCGGTCCAGCATCCAGCGCAGTGCCTCGGAGATGGTCGCGCTGGTGTCGACGATGGAGAAATAGGAGGAGTTGTGCATCCGCAGCCGCACCGCGACCTCGGTGAGGTTGGCGATCGGCCCCATCTTGGCGGCGCGGAGCAGCAGCTCGTAGTCCTCGCCGTAGCCGCCGGGCAGTTCCTCGCTGACCAGCCCGAAGCCGTTCACCAGCGCCTCGCGCCGCATCAGGTAGGTCGAGGGGTGCATCGTGGGGAGCTGCTTGTTCAGCAGGTCGCGCAGGGTCACCGACGTCAGGGGGATCGACCTGGGGTAGGAGACGCGGTCGTTGAACAGCTCGACCCCGCACGTCACGAAGTGCCCGTCGCCGAGCGCGGCCACCTGGGCGCGGAGCTTGTGCGGCAGCCACAGGTCGGTGTCGTCGCAGAAGGCGACCAGCTCGCCGTCGGCCATGAGACTGCCGGTGTTGCGGGCCCCGGCGATCCCCGGCTGCCGCTTGTTCGGGGTGACCAGTACGCGGCGTCCCGGGGTGTCGGACACGAACGACTCGTCCGGGTCGCTCTGGTCGAACACCGCGATGCAGGTCACGTCGCCCGGGTAGTCCTGGCCGAGGATCGAGCCGATCGTCTCCCGGAGCATGTCCGGGCGGTTGCGGGTGGGAATGACTGCGGTGACCGCCGGCCAGTCGTTCACGATGGGTCCTTTCGATGGAGCTTGAGCTGTGGGGGGACGCAGGTCGAGCCCCGCGGCGGCAGTCTAGGCCGTTCAGGCCGCCGTTCTCAGGGTCTCGTCCGTCGTGGAGACGGCCGGCTCGGGCCCGCGCCGGGTCCTGCGCGCCGGCACCAGTGCCAGCGCGGCGACGCACAGGCCGAGCAGGACGGCCAGGGCCACCTGCGGGGACCCCGCCGAGACGAGCCGGAAGACGATCGTCACCAGCATCACCGCGGGCCAGCGCAGCCGCCCGCCGGGACGGATCGTCCGTACGGCCAGCGCGGCCGGAGCCAGCGCGGCCACGGCGAAGGCGGCCGGCGCCCACGCCAGCAGCCAGGTGGGGTCGGCCAGGCCCATGGCGCGCGCCAGGAAGGCCGGCAGGGCCAGCAGCAGGTCGCCGCCCGTGGCCTCGCCGGTGGCCATGATGCGCGTCACCCGGCCGGCGAGCTCCGCGGCCGGACCGGCCTGCGCCGCGGTGGCGTTCAGGCACACCGCGACCGCGACGAGCTGCGTCCACAGCACCGGGTGGCGGCGGTTCATCAGCAGCTCGGCGGCGAAGGCGACGACCACCAGACCGGCGGCCGCGACGGCCGCGGCGGTGGACGGGAACGACAGGGCGCCGCCGGACAGGGCGGCGAGCGCGGCCACGGCCAGCCCCTCGGCGGTGATCAGCGGCGGCAGCCAGGCCCTGGCCCGCACCACCAGGGGCACGCGGGGCCGCGCGGGCGCCGCCTCCCGCCCGGAGGCCCGGCCCGGGTCGTGGGCGGCCGACGCGACGGTCGCCACGGTGGGCTGGGCGTCCACGATCATCATGACCAGGGTCGGGGTCTCGTCCGGCGAGAGCTCGGCCTCCGCGGCCGGGGCCCGCGGCGCCGCGCGCAGCACGGAGACCAGGCCGGGCGCGACGATGGCCACCACGACCAGCTGGGCGGTCAGCGTGCCGACGCCCACGCCGGTGATGCCGTAGAGCCGGAAGAAGACGAACGACAGGCCCACGACCAGGACGCACAGGAGCGCCTGGAGCATCAGGAGCGTCCGCACCCGGCTGCGCGCGCGGAGCACACCGAGGTAGATCTCGATCACCGCGTGCGGCAGGCACGCGAGGGCCAGCAGCCGCATCACCGCCGCCCCGTGCTCGGCGTAGGCGGCGCCCCAGCCCAGGCGCAGGACGAGCGGCGCGCTCAGCGCGGTCACGGTGACCACCGGGACCAGCAGCATCAGGGTCCGCCGCAGCGCGAGCCGGCACTTGCCGGCCAGCAGCGAGGGGTCGCCGGAGCCCTCGATGGTCAGCGAGATGGCCATGTTGAGGGCGAGCATGTCGAAGACGCCGACGAGCGTGACGGCCGCGCCGTAGTATCCGGCCATCTCCGCGTCGACGCCGCCGGACACGATCACCGGCATGAGATAGACGCTGATGAGGGTGAGCAGCGTGCCGGGGAAGTCCCCGGCGAGGAAGCGGCCGATGCGGCGCGGGCGGGGCGGGGCGCGGTGGGCGCCCCGGGCGGCGGCCAGCGGGGACAGCCTGCCGAAGATCGCGATGCTGATCGGCACGACGGTGAACGCCACCGGGATCGTCCAGGCCAGGAAGATCCCGGTGCCGGGGAAGACCGGGGCCAGCACCGCCACCAGGACGATCTTGGCGATTCCGACGCCCACCCCGATCAGCGGCACCCAGGTGGCCTTGCCCAGCGTGGTGAGCACCACGTCCTGGAGGGTGAAGACCGACCACAGGACGACCGAGAGCAGGAACCACCCGGCCGTGCCGATCCCGTGCAGGCTCCCGTAGTTGGAACCCCACTGGTCGAGCGTGGCCAGGAAGAAGCCGGTGGCCAGGGCGGCCGCGCCGCCGCCCACGAGGTAGGCGGCGCCGACGAGCCGCCCGGTCGCCCGCCCGCCCTCGGGCAGGAACCGGGTCAGCGCGCCGACGAACCCGAACGCGGTCATCGCGGCGAGCAGGCGCATCGCGGCGATGAGCGCGAAGGAACGGCCGTAGTCGCCCTCGTCGTAGAACCGCGCGGCCACCGTCCAGTAGGCGAGCCCCAGGGCGCCCGCGGCGCCCGCGTTGACGATCAGCGAGTAGGCGTTGCGCAGCAGGGGGTCGTTGAGGTCCTTGGGAAGACGGCTCCAGAGGTTCTTCAGCGGTCCGCCCCGCGTCGCCCGGGTCCCCGTCGTCCCGCCGGAGAGACTCGTGTCACTCACCTGCCGTTACCCGCCCCCGCGCGGCCCTCGTCGAGACTTGGCGCAACCCGTAGCGCGCGCGGCGCACCAGCGCGTAGCCCTTGGTGAGGGCCCGCTCCCGCAGATAGAGCAGCGGGATCCCCTCTCCCTCGACGGCCCTGGCGAACTTCGTCATGGACGTCCGCTCGGTGACCGTCAGACGGGGGATCGTGAGCATCTCGTCGCCTTCCTCGAAGGCGTCGTTCGCCACCGCACAGGCGGTCCAGTACCCGGCCCGGCGCACCTCCCGGCGCACCCGCGCGCTGGAGTAACCGTAGGGATAGGCCATCGTGGCCACCGGGCGGTCGATCTGGTCCTCCAGGAGGGCCCTGTTGGTGCGCAGTTCGTTGCGGAGCTCGGCGTCGGGGAGCTGGTCGAGCTGCGGGTGGCTGTGGCTGTGCCCGCCGATCTCGATGCCGCAGGAGACGGCCTCGCGGACCTGGCTCCAGGTCAGCATCGGAGCCAGCCTGCGCCCGGCCTCGTCGGGGCCGGCGTCCTGGATCCAGCCGCTGGTCACGAAGACCGTGGCCGGGTAGCCGAACCGGTCGAGGATCGGCAGCGCCTCGCTGTGGAAGTCGGCGTAGCCGTCGTCGAAGGTGATCGCCACCGGCTTGGCCGGCAGCTTCCCGGTCCGGTGCACGCCCGCGACCAGGTCAGACAGCGTCATCGGGGTGAAGCCCCGGTCGCGCAGCAGGCCGAGCTGCTCGGCGAAGCGCCGCGGCGAGACGGCCAGCGGCCGGGTCTCGTCGTTCGGGGTGTCGCTCACCGAGTGGTACATCAGGATCGGAACGCCGGTCATGACCGTCCCAGCCTCAGCCGCGCGGTGCCCACGGCGTACCCCCAGGCGGTCCAGACCAGGCCGACCACGATCGCCGTGGCCCGGCCGAGACCGGCGAGGTCGCCCCGCAGCGCCGAGCCGACGCCGCGCAGCACCCCCAGGGGCAGCGTCTTCGTCGCGTAGCTGCGCTCGCTCGACAGCCCGTCCTCGGTGCCGACGCTGGAGGCGACCAGGGCCTTGGACAGGCCCTCGGCGTAGCAGCGCGACCGGAAGTAGGCGAAGCCCATCCGGGGGACGGGGACCTTGTGGCCGATCACCGCCCCCGGCTCGAACAGCATCACCGAGCCGGGGCGCCGCTGGGACAGGCGGATGCAGAACTCGGTCTCCTCGCAGCCCAGCGGGCGGCTCTTGCGGCCCTGCACGCTGCGGCCGATCCCGGTGTGGAAGCCGCCGACCTCGCCGACGACCTCGCGGCGGAAGGCGGCGTTGCCGCCCATGACGTTGCGGATCGGCGCCCGGACCGTGGGCATGCCCCGATAGGTGCAGCCCACGGTCCAGTCGAACTCCTCGGGGAACCAGCGGGGACGGCGCCCCGTGGCCCACAGAGGCCTGGTCAGCCCGCCCACCCCCACGACGGACGGGGTCTGGAAGCCCTCCTCCAAAGCCTCCAGCCAGCCAGGCTCCGCCACCGCGTCGTCGTCCAGATAGGCCACGACGTCGCCGGTGGCGATCTCCGCGCCGGTGTTCTTGCCACCGGACAGGCCCTTCTGGTGCGTGTTCTCCACCACGACCACGTCCGGATACTCCCGCTTGAGTCTCAGATGCAGGTCCGGATTGTGGTCGACCACGAGGACGATCTCGTACGGTGCGCGCCGCTGGTCCTGCACGGACCGGACGGCCGCCCGGATGTCCTCCCAGCGTTCCTCGGTGTAGACGCAGATGACGACACTGATCTTCATGGTTATGCCGCGCCCTGGTCCGCCGCGGGGGTGGTCGCGGGCTCCGGCAGTGCGGCGGCCGGGCGCCGGTAGCGCTCGCGCAGGATGGTGCGCAGCACACGCAGGCCGTCGCGGACGACGTGCAGGTTGCTCTGGCCGTGGATCCGGCACCGCTCGTGGCTGGGAACCTCCTGGATGCGCAGCCCGGCCTTGGCGGCGCGGATGTTCATCAGCGTCTCGACCTCGAAACCCTCGCAGTCGAGGTCGAGGGCCGGCAGGTGCCGGGCCCAGAAGGCGTTGTAGCCGTAGCACAGGTCGGTGTAGCGGGTGCCGTAGAACCAGTTCACCAGCGTGGTCAGGACCGTGTTGCCGAACCGGCGGCTGAAGGTCAGGTCGTCGCTGCCGCCGCCGGCGGCGTAGCGCGACCCCTTGACGAAGTCGGCGCCGGTGACCAGGGCGCCCACGAACTGGATGATCTCGCGGCCGTCGGTGGAGCCGTCGGCGTCGATCATCACGATGATGTCGCCGGTGCACGCGGCGAAGCCCGCCGAGAGCGCGTCGCCCTTGCCCTTGCCGCGTTGGGTGACGACCTTCACGTTGGGACGCAGCCGCCGGGCCACGGCGACGGTGTCGTCCACCGAGTTGCCGTCCACCAGGACGATCTCGTCGATCCACTGAGGCAGCGTGGCGAAGACGTGCGGGAGGTTCTCCGCCTCGTTCATCGCGGGCACGACGACGCTGACGGTCGGGGAGACGGCCACGTGCGGGGTGATGGGGGTGAAGCGCTCGATGGGCGGCACCGAGCGCAGCACGCCGAGCTGCTTGGAGTTCTGTCTGACGGTGTCAGGGTTCATGATGACGGATGTTCCTTTGGTCCTTCCGCCCGCTCGCCCTCACTCGGGAAATGAGAACGGCGCGACTTCGATAGAGGGAGCCTTGCGTTGGGGACAGGGACAGGGACTGGAGGGGAGAAAAGGGGCCGGGAGGTTCAGCGCGTCCGCGACGACTCCTGGGCGGGCCGTTCCGGCGCGGTGGACCGCTCCGGTGCGGCGGATCGTTCCGGCGCGGCGGGCTGCGACGCGGGGCCGGCATCCCGCGGGGCGGGGCGTGACTGGAGGCTCGACCGCGCCCGGCCGTAGCCCTTGAGCACCCGGTCGGCCGCACGGAACAGCGTGGGGTTCTCCACCACGACGGCGCGGAGCCGGTTCACCGGCACCCGGCGCAGCCACTGGGCGGCGGCGACGGGGGACGGCCGCGAGACGCGCGCCTCGGCGACCATGACGGAGCCGGTCTTGAGCCAGTCCTTGTACTCGCGCCCGCCCTTGCCCATGTCCACCTGCTCAAGGCCCGCCGCGGCGGCGTGCTCGGCCATGTGCAGGTGGTGCATGATCCCGGGCGAGTACCGCGCGTACTCGGGGTCGTAGGCGGGGAACCACCCGACGAGGGTGGTCTCCGTACGGAGGCCGAAGTGCCCGGCGACGGGAGTGTCACCGGCGTAGAGCATCGTCAGGACGCCGGCGAAGCCGGCCGACGGCCGGGCGTGCAGCTCCTCGACGAGCCGGACGATCCACGGCTGGGCGAAACGGTCCACGCGGCCGGTCCGCCGGTACTGGTCGGACTTCCAGGCGAGCAGCGTGCGCAGCGTCGCGGGGTCGGCGGAGTCGTACTCGAAGCGGATCTCGCCCTGCTCGCGGCCGAGCTTGCGCTCCTTGTAGCGGACCGTCTTGTAGTTCTTGGCGGACTGGGCGCGCACCTGCTCGATGTAGGCGTCGAAGCCGCCGCGGAGATCCATGAGCGGGGCCGGCCGCACGTCCGTCTCGTACGGGGCGAACGTCGGCTGGCCCGGGACCAGGTACTCGAACTCGAGGGCCGAGATCCCGCAGCCCCGCAGGAGCTCGCGGGAGTCGAGCCGCAGACCCGGTACGGAGATCAGCCCGTGGCAGGTGGTCAGGAAGCCGCCCAGCGGCCTGCCGACGCCCAGGCCGTGCCGCTCGTAGGGGAAGAAACCGGCGACGGTCCCGCCGTCCTCGATCACGGCGACCCGCACGTAGTCGCGCAGCCGGCCCATGGCCTGGGTGAACTCCACCGACAGGAAGGGATTGTCGAGGCTGGGAGAGGTTTTCTGGAGCTCGCGCCACCGTGACGCCTCGGACTCCCCGAGATCCCTCGGACTCACGACGGTGATCTTCACTTCGACCCGGCCCCCTGTTCGGTCTGCAAGCGTGCGTTCTTCGGCTGCAGCAGGCGTAGTACGTAGATGAAGCCGCTGAGCACCGCGATCGTCGCCACTCCGGCGCGAGGCGACCATGCGTCAAGGATCAGCATCGAGGTGGCAAGGGAAACGTTCATGACCAGACTTGCCGCTACCCCAGTCGATATTGCCGCAAGAGAGTCACGATCACGCAACAGTCCTACCACGGCGACCCCGGGTGTGAGCAAAATGAACAAACCCGTCAATACCGGACGCAGCGGGGTGTCGAACCCCGCCAGCGCGATCACCGCGCCCGCGGCGCAGGCCGGCACCAGGATCCACCTGAGCACCACGCGGTGACCCGGCATCTCCTGGCTCCCCGATCCGATCTCGTCTTCGCACGGTTGATCGCAACTTCATGTGACCAACCACTTCACTGCACGTCAATGCCGACGCCTGGCAGAGGTGCCTGGTTTACCGGATCGCAAAAGGAAGTGCCGAATCGAGTCGGCGGAAGGTCACGAGGTCAGGTCGCCTCCGGCGCCGACGGGTCGTCCGCGGAGGTGGCCGCCGAGGGGTCGGACGAGGGGACGGGCAGCGGGTCGCCCGGCGGGTCTTCCTCCTCCTGACCAGGAGCTTCCCAAGAAAGGGCACAGCCGAGGGTGCGGCCCGCGGCCCTGATGGAGACCCGGCCGGAGCCGCTCTCGCTCGGATCGGCGGCTGTGACCCATATCACAGCCCTTCCGCCGGTCGCCAACCGGCCCGAGGCGGGGCTGACGTCCAGCCCGCCCGAGGCGGACGCCGACCACGACAGCGCGCCTCCGCTCGCCGTCAGGAGAACCCGCCCCGCGCCCCTGCCGAGGTCCGCCGGGCACGAGACGGCCGGCCGCCCGGCCGCCGGGGTCGCGGAGGCGCGGCGGGAGGGGCTGCGCCGGGGAGCGGGCCGCGGCGGGGCCGGCCGGGCCGGGCCGGCGGCCCGCGAGGGGGTGGGGACGGCCGGGGCGGACGTCCTGGACCCGCCGGCCCCGTCCGCTCCACCGTCCTCCCCGTCCTCCCCGTCCCCGGTCGGCTCCGGGGCCGCCGGCGCGGTCTCCCCGGCGTCCGCCGGGTCATCGGGCACCGGCTCGGAGGGGTCCGTCTCCGGTCCCGGCTCCAGGGAGATCACGGCGGGCTCCCCGGCGGGCGCGGCGCCACGCGCCGGGCCGCCGGCGAAGCCGCCCCCGGTGACGGCCACCATCGCCCCGGTCGCGGCCAGCACACACGCCGCCGCCACGACCGCCGGCTTCGCCCCCCGCGGGGCACGCCGCGCGGCCCCGCCCGCGGCCTCGCGTCCCCGGCCCGCGGTCTCGCTCGCCCGGCCCGCCTTCGCGCGCCGCGCCCCCGCCGTACGGCGCCGCCCCCCGCGCTCCCCGGCGGACACCGGGAACCCCGACCGGTCGAAGCGGCCGACCGGCAGGGCCGCGGCGGCCCGGGCGTCGCGCAGCTCCGGGTTCACGCAGGTCGCAACGACCCGGCGGCGCAGGGACAGCGGCGCGAAGGCCGCCGGCACCAGGTCGAGCAGCCGCTCGGCCGCGACGTGCCGGCCGCGCCGCTCCACGCAGACCTCGCACCGGCCGATGTGGCTCGACAGGCGCCTGCGCAGCGCGACCGGCAGCGGGCCCTCCAGGGAGTCCACCATGGCCGACAGGTCCGGGCAGTGCGCCCGGCCGACCTTGGCCAGCACCACCGCGGCGGCGGTGTTCTCCAGGTGGTCGCGGGCGCGGGCGAGGCGGGCGCCGGCCTGCCGGGAGCTCAGGCCCAGCACGGCGCCGGCCTCCGCCGCGCCGAGGCCGTGCCGGACCGCCAGCAGCAGCGCCTCGCGCTCCTGCCCGCCCAGCTCGGCCAGGGTCTCGTGCACCAGGAGGGCCAGCTCCCGCTCACCCGGGTCGTCGGGGAGGTCGCCGGGGTCCAGCACCGCGGTGCGGGCCGGCTCCCGCGGGGTCCGGGACCGCTCCGCGCACTCCACCCGGGTCAGCGCGTACAGCCATGGGCGCAGCCGTCCCGGTTCGCGCAGCAGGCCCACCCGCTCCCGGGCGGTGACCAGGGCGTCGTGCACGGCGCCGGCCGCGTCGCCGGCCGCGCCGTCACGGTCGCCCAGCAGCGAGCGGGCGTAGTCGTAGAGACGTTCGGCATAGGAGTCGTAGAGGCGTGCCGCCGCAGTCGCGTCGGCACGCCGGAGCTCCTCCACCAGTCGCTGATCGTCGGTGCGGCCCACGGCCGGCCATCCGGGCACGTACATTCCTCCCCGCGGGACGGGCTCGTTCGTTCACGGGCCACGCCCGAGACCCCATACGCGTAGGAGACGCCACCCCCGGGCGGCGGGTTGTCCTGATCGCCCCATCCCATGCCGACACGGCATGAACTGGTAAAACTGTGATTGATGGGGCTGTTGTGAATGCCCCGCGACGCCCGTCGCGGGGGCCGTTCACGACCGGAGGGCTCAGCAGTCCGGCAGGCAGGTGCGGCGCCGCATGCCCTCCAGAAAGAACGTGCGGACCTGGAGGATGTCCTTGGCGATGAACGCCTCGCCGCCGGTGGCCTTGGCCAGCGCGTCCATCCGGGCCTTGCCCCGGGCGGCGTCCGGCCCGAAGGCGATGAGCAGGATGCTGACCGGCTTGTCCGGGTCGTAGGCCCCGCGCAGGTACTTCAGGATCTCCGCGTCGGACAGGCCGCCGGGGTCGTCGTTGCCCGCGCCGTCGGTCAGCACCAGAATCGTGTTGATCTTGTCGCTCCGGTACTCCTCGGTCATCTGCTCGTAGGCGGCCCGGAGCGTGTCGTTCAGCCCGGTGTCGCCGGTGGGCACGGCCCGGACCGCCGAGAGCCTCCGCGCCAGCAGGTCCTTGCGGAGCACGCCGTCGACGCGCTCGGCCAGCGGGCCGACCGGGACCGTCTTCCGGAAGTCCACCCCCGGGCCGTCGAGGTCCGTGGAGAACTCCCAGACGCCGATCTCGCTCTTGGGCGGGAACAGCCGCATGCCCTCGACGGCGATCCTGGAGATCACCTCCATCCGGTCGCGCCCGGTGCCGGGGACCGGCAGGGCCATCGTGCCGGAGACGTCCACCAGCGCCAGCAGCCGCGTGCCGAGGTTCAGCCGCGACCACGACCGCGTCATCCGCGCGATCTCCGCGGGGCCGGGCGTCTCCAGCCGCCGGGGCGCCTCGGCCCTGAAACCGCCGGCGGCGGACAGCGCCGCGCCGGCCGTACCGTCCGGGGTGCGGAAACCCTGGCCGTGCAGCACCTCGCGGGCCGCCTCGGTGCCGAACTCGGCGGCGAACGCCGCCGCCGCCCGGCGCACGGCCGGGTCGTCGCCGGTGACCACCATCGGGTAGTCCAGGTCGAGGGTCCCCTCGGCCGGGTAGAGCGGCACGACCGGGACCTCGGGCCCGCCCACCGCGCCGAACGCCCACACGGCCTGCTCCGAGGCGACGCCCACGGGGGCGCGGCTGCCCTTGACGCCGAGGCTCGACAGCAGCGCCTCCGGGTCGCGGACCGCGGAGCCGGACAGCGTCTTCAGCGCGCCGGCGAGCTGCTCCTGGCTCGCCCCGGCCGCCGTGGCCGCCCCGGAGGCGGCCAGGAGCGCGCCCAGCCCGGCCGCGTTGGCCGCGGGGTCGAGCGCGAGCACCCGCACCTTGCGGCCGGGCCCCTCGACGTTGGCGACGTTCGCGGCGTCGACCACGCCGCGCCAGCTCACCTCGCCGAGGTTCTTCCGCAGGTCGCCGACCACGGCCTCGGACGCCGCCAGGACGACGGGGGAGCGGGCGAGCGACGCGCCGGGGGCCGGCACGCCGGGGTTCCGCTCCCGCAGCCCGGTCACCCACAGCGACGAGTCGGGGATCCACACGTCCATCGCGCCCGGCGTGCCGGCGCCGTCCTCCAGCGCGGAGGCCACGGTCGCCGGCGTCTCCTTCGTCACCGCGACCTTGACGCAGCGGCCGCCGACGTCGTGCCGGGCCCTGGTGAAGCGCTCGGCGATCCGGGACACGGCCGGCGCGATGTCCGGCGAGGCGGTGACGCGCACCGCGACCTGCCCCCCGGTGCACCCCCGGTCCCGGTTGACGACCACGAAGGCGGCTACACCCAGCAGTACGGCCAGCGCGACCGCGCCGGCCAGCGGGGCGAGCACCATGCCGGGCCGGGTACGGCGCCGCCTGGCCGGCCGGGGAGAGGGGGAGAGGTTGCCGTCGTCGAGTTCATCCGTCCGGTGGCGTCCGCCCACGATGCCCTCTCAGGGGTTCGAAGTCCGATGCTGGGGCACGCCACGCCGATCCGCCCCGGCGGCCGCGCCGGGCCCGTCCTTCTCGGGGAAGCCGCCGTCCGGCGGCGTCCGCGCGGGCGGCCTCGCCACGCCGGGAGACCCGCCGCGCCGACCCGCCGGTACGGCGGGCACGGCGTGCGGAACGCGCCTTGGCCGGTCACCTTATAGGCAGATGTCCTGCAATGTGCAGGGAACTGTACTGGGAATGACCGGTGCGGCGAAACACCACTCGTGGTGCGGAGATCACAGCGTGTGCCGGGATGAGGCCTTCGCGGGCTTTCCCGGCTCTCGGGGCTCATGCCGGATCCCCGGCACCTGCGCCGACCCCGGAGAGCATCGCGGGTCCCGGGCCCCTCCCGGGTCCTCAGTGGTGGCAGCAGGCGTGCCCACGCCAGGCCCGGCGGCCCTCGCGCACGGCGACCGCCGCCAGCAGCGTCGCCACGGCGGGATCGGCCCACCACCAGCCGGCCTCGTTCAGCGCCAGCCCCGCGAGCACCCCGGCGGCCAGCGCGGCGCACAGCAGGTTCTGGGTGCCCTCGCCCGAGGTGGCCGCCGAGCCCAGCCGCGCGCCGAGCCGCCGCTTGGCCAGCCCGAGCAGCGGCATGCTCACCAGGCTGACCGACGTCACCACCACGCCCAGCAGGCTGGGCGTGGCCCGGTGCCCCGCCTCCAGGTCGTGCGCCACATGGAGCACCAGGTAGGGGGCGAGCACCCAGAAGCTGACCGCCACCGCCCTGCGCGCCTTGACCTCGGCGTCCGCCGAGCGGGTGCGCGCCCCGGTGAACCGCCAGACGACGATGAGGCTGGCCGCCGCCTCCACCAGCGACGACACCCCCCAGCCGATCAGCGCCAGCGAGTGGGAGCCCAGCCCGGCGGCCAGGCCGAGCACACTCTCGACGCCCAGCCACGCCAGGGTCGCCAGCGACAGGAGCCGGGCCCGCCGGGCGTCGCGCAGCCACCCGTCTCCCGCCACCGGCTGTGACAGCACGACCTGGTCGGTCACGACGCCCCCGATCTCCGCGACGAAGCTCCCAGCAACATACATGTCACGGAGCGTCACGGGGGCGCGTACGCGAGGCTCCCGCCGGAACGCGGCGCGGCCCGCTCCTGGGGGACGGACCGCCGGGTGGCGGCGCGGAGCCGTCGTGGCAGTATGCGAGGGTGATTGACGCCTCCGATCCCCGACTGGCCGACTACGCCAACCTGCGCGACGTCGAGCTGCGCAAGAGCCTGGAGGCCCGGCACGGCCTCTTCGTCGCCGAGGGGGAGAAGGTGATCCGCCGGGCCGTCGCCGCGGGCTACCCGGTGCGCTCGGTGCTGCTGACCCGCCGCTGGGTCGCCTCCCTCTCCGACGTGCTGGAGGGCCTCGGCGACCGGGTCCACGTGGTGGACGACGCCGTCATGGAGGAGGTCACCGGCTTCCCGGTGCACCGGGGCGCGCTGGCGGCCATGGAACGCAGGGAGCTGCCCTCCGTGGCCGGGGTCCTGGGCGGCCCGTCCGCCGAAGGGCCCCGCCGGGTCGTCGTCCTGGAGGACCTCGTCGACCACGGCAACGTCGGCGCGATCTTCCGGTGCGCCGCCGCGCTCGGCGTCGAGGCGGTGATCCTGTCGCCCCGCTGCGCCGACCCGCTCTACCGCAGGTCGGTGAAGGTCTCGATGGGGGCGGTGTTCGCGGTGCCGTACGCGCGGATGACCGACTGGTACGGCGGGCTGGCGGAGCTGCGCGCGGCCGGGTTCCGCACCCTGGCGCTGACCCCCGACCAGTCGGCCACGCCCATGGACCGGGCCGTCATGACCGAGCGGGTGGCGCTCCTGCTGGGCTCGGAGGGCGACGGGCTCTCCTCACGCTGGCTGCGCGAGGCCGACGAACCGGTCTGCATCCCGATGAGCCCGCGGGCGATGGACCTGGGCGTCGACTCCCTCAACGTGGTCGCCGCGGCCGCCATCGCCTGCCACGGCCTGATGCGCGGGCGCTGAGCCCCCGGGGTGAAGGACCGTCCGTACGGCGGTCCGGGCGGGCCGCCGTACGGATGAACGCGGTCACCAGGACCAGCCACCCCAATCGTTCCAGTTGTTCCACCGGTTCCAGCGCCAGCCGCCGTCCCAGTTGTTCCACCGGTGCCAGCGGTGCCAGCGGTGGCAGCGGTAGCAGGGGTGGTACTGCGAGCCGGCGGTCTGTGTCGTGGCCGCCGCGGCCTGCGAGACGGTCTGCGGCGCCGACGCCGGCGTCACCGTGGCTCCCGCCGGGCCGGCGAGCAGGGTGCCGGCCAGCAGGCCCGCCCCCACGGCGCCGGCGACGGCCGGAGCAGTGATCTTCGTCCTCATGCGACCCTCCGGGTGAAAGTGAGGACAGGATTCGTCCTCGGGGTTCCCTGAGGAACAACACTGCCGGACAGGGATCGACCATTAAACCGCAAAGGACCTATGCTTCGGCAAAGGCCATAGGGTGCGCATAAATAAGAAATAAATAAGCGTAAGGCGTTATTTGAATATTAATGCGCTTATATCTGGAATATAGGGAACTGTGGGTCAGACCGCCCGGTGGTACTGGTCCGGCCAGCGGGGCTCGGCCCCGAGCCCGCGGAGTTCGCGAGCGGCGAGGTTCGGCCAGTACGGCGTGCGCAGCAGCTCCCGGCCGAGCAGTACGGCGTCGGCCTGGCCGGAGGCGATGATCTCCTCCGCCTGCCGGGGTTCGGTGATCTCCCCGACGGCCGCCACGGGTAGGTCCGTCTCGGCCTTCACCCGGGCGGCGAACGGCACCTGGTAACCGGGGCCGGTCGGGATGCGCGCCCCGGGGGCGTTGCCGCCGGTCGAGGTGTCCAGCAGGTCGACGCCGTGGGAGAGCAGCTCCTTGGCCAGCCGTACGGTGTCGTCGGCGGTCCAGCCCTCGCGGCCGTCCTCGGGGTTCTCGGTCAGCCAGTCGGTCGCCGAGACGCGGAAGAGGACCGGCAGTTCCTCCGGCCACACCGCGCGCACGGCGTCCACGACCTCCAGGGCGAACCGGGTGCGGCCCTCGAAGGAGCCGCCGTAGGCGTCGGTGCGGCGGTTGGTGTGCGGCGACAGGAACTCGTTGATCAGGTAGCCGTGCGCGCCGTGCACCTCCGCCACCTGGAAGCCGGCGGTCAGCGCCCGCCGGGCCGCGGCGGCGAATCCCTCGACGAGCCGCCCGATCTCCTCGACGCTCAGCTCCTCCGGGGCCGGGTGGTGGTCGGTGAAGGGCAGCGGGCTCGGCGCGACGGGCTGCCAGCCGTACCGGTCGGGGCCGAGTGGGCCGCCGCCGTGCCAGGTGGCGTCGGTGGACGCCTTGCGGCCGGCGTGCGCGAGCTGGATGCCGGGAACGGTCCCGTGCTCCTTCAGGAAGCGGGTGATGCGGGCGAACCCCTCCACCTGGCGGTCGTTCCAGATGCCGAGGTCGAAGGGGGAGATGCGGCCCTCGGGTGTGACGGCCGTGGCCTCGGTGATGATCAGGCCGGTCCCGCCCACCGCCCGGGCGGCGAGGTGCGAGAAGTGCCAGTCGTGCGGAACGCCCTGCTCGGGGCCCTCGGCCTCCGCCGAGTACTGGCACATCGGCGCCATCCAGACGCGGTTGGGGATCGTCAGTCCCCGCAGGGTGAGGGGTTCGAACAGCGCGCTCACGGCCTTGCTCCTTCGTCGTCGTGCGGGGTCGTCCCGCTCCGGGCACTCCGTGCCGGGAGCGGGGGTCTCGCCGTCCGGGCACCCTTGTACGATAAACCTCGTAGTACGAGGTATGTCAAACTACGATGATTCTCGTACAATCGGGTGATCCCGAGGGAAGGAGTCGTCATGCGGGTCACGTCCGACAGGGCTCTCGATCACCCCCGCCGCGAGGACATCCGGCTGGAGGCCGTGTTGCACGCGCTGTCCGACCCGATGCGGCTGCGGGTGGTGGCCTTCCTGTCCGGGGTGGACGATGAGGGCGCCCCGTGCTCGGCGATCGACCTGGTGGTCAGCAAGTCGACCAGCACCCACCACTTCCGGGTGCTCCGCGAGGCCGGGGTGATCAGCCAGGTCTACCGCGGCACCGCGAAGATGAACGCGCTGCGCCGCCGCGACCTCGACGAGCTCTTCCCCGGCCTGCTCGACGCCGTGCTGCGCGCCCGCGCCGCGCAGCGCCGCCGCGAGGGCGACGCCGAACCCGTGCCCTTCTGAGACCCGCGCGGACGCGCCCTCAGACGCCGAACCCGTGCCCTTCTGAGACCCGCGCGGACGCGCCCTCAGAGGTTCCGGACGGTCCCGGCGCCCACGTCCGGCGGCTCCGCGGCCTGCCCGGCCGCCCAGTCCAGCAGCCGGTCGGCGCTCCTGAACCGCCGGTCGGAGCTCGACTCGCCCAGGACGACGCCGATCAGCAGGCGGCCGTCGCGGTCGGCGGCGAACGACAGGCAGTACCCGGCGGCCCGGGTGTAGCCGGTCTTGACGCCCAGCGCCCCAGGGGTCTTGCCGAGCAGTTTGTTGCTGTTGGTCCAGGTGTGCGCCCGGTGCAGCTTCGACGCCCGCACGACGTGGCGCCTGGTGGAGGCGATGGTCCGCAGCACCGGGTCGTTCAGCGCCACCCGGGCCAGCTTGGCCTGGTCGATGGCGGTGGAGTAGCCGCCGCCCGGCTCGGGCAGTCCGTCGGGGTTGGCGTAGCGGGTCAGCGACAGGCCGAGGGCGCGCGCGGCGGCGTTCATCCTGGCCGTGAAACGGGTGGCGCCCGGCCCGTAGACGCGGGCCAGGGCGTGGGAGGCGTCCGCCCCCGAGGGGAGCATCACGCCGTAGAGCAGGTCCCTGACGGTCAGGCGCTCACCGGCCCGCAGCCCCGCCGAGGTCGCGTCGTTGGCCCGCGCGTGCCGCACGTCCGAGGCGTCGATCCTGACGACGGTGTCGAGGCTCGCCTGCCGCAGCACGACATAGGCGGTCATGACCTTGGTCAGGCTGGCGACCGGCAGCCGCCTGCCCGCCTGCTTGCCGAAGTAGGCCGTCCCGGTGGCCGCGTCGAAGAGGTAGGCGGCCTTCCCGGTGACCGCCGGCGCGGTGCGGCCGGCGACCGGCCGGGCCGCCGCGCCCGCGAGCCCGTCCGCCCCGGTGGGCAGGGCCGGTACGGCGGAGCCCGCCGTACCGGGGACGCCGGTGACCGCCGGCGCGGCGTGGCCGGCCCGCGCGGCGGCGGGCGCCGGGTGGGCGTGGGCGGGCGCGGACAGGCCGGTGCCGAAGACGGCAAGGGCGGCAAGGGCGGCGCACGCGCCGAGGCGGATTCCCCCGATCTGCATGGGATCATGGTGACAGAACCGGCCTCCGGCACACGACCCTTGACCGTTTTCCGGGTGAGACGTCTTCCCGGCGGCCTCCCGCGGGCCCGGTGTCCCCCGGCGTTCTCCCCACGGGGTCCGGCGTTCTCCCGGCAGGCCCCGGCGTTCTCCCCGCAGGGTCCCGGTGTTCTCCCGGCGGGGTCCCGGTGGCCTTTCCCGCGGGGCTCCCTGACCGGGCGGCGGCCTCAGGCGGTGGTCAGGGTGTCCTCGGGACGCCGCTCGGCCTCGCGGCGACGGCGACGGCGGCGCCGCAGGACGAGGACGGCGACGGCGGCGACGACCACGACCGCGACCCCGGCCGCCAGCGCGGGCGACCGCGCGGCCAGCCGGAGCCAGCCCCAGATCATCGAGTACAGGCCGAAGGACGTCACCGGCACCCAGGTCAGGCAGCCGAGCGCGCTGGCCACGACGTACCAGGGGTAGGAGATCCGCAGCACCCCGGCGGTCCAGGGCAGCGTGTGCCGCAGCCCGGGGACCCAGAAGCAGCCGTAGACGGCGAGCGCCCCCCATCTCCGGACGGCGTTCTCCACCCGGCGGATGTTGTCCTGGCCGAGCCTGCGGCCCAGCCGGGAGGCGTAGAGCCGGGAGCCGAGACGGTGGCCCACCCAGTAGTAGACCTGGAACACCCCGAACAGCCCGATGCCGCCGAGGACGACCCACAGCCACAGCGGCAGGCCCCACAGCGCCGCGGAGGTGGGGTCGGGGACGCCCGCCGCCGGAGATCGCACCGGTGAACACCGCCTCGCGCTTGAATCGCCGGCACATGCCGGATGTGTCGGATATTAGGTCAGGCTTACCTGTTCGATACTACGGACCCACTGCAAGCGGGCGTCAAGCAGAGATCAACCGTCGAGGCGTACACCTGACACGAAGAGGGGAAGGTGTGCGGTCATGGGTCCGCGGAGCGGATGGGTCACGGTGCTGGCGAGCGGAACCGCGAGCGTCACGAGACTGCTGGTGGCGAGCCTCGCCTTCGCCGGGGCATACGCGGGCACGACCGTGGAGCACGCCGGCTCCGTCCCGGGCGCGGCGGCCCGCCACTCCGGCTCCGTCCCGGGCGCGGCGGCCCGCCACTCCGGTTCCGTTCCGGACGCGGCGGCCCGTCACGCCGGCTCCGGCCCCGGTGCGGCGGCCCGCCACTCCGGTTCCACGCCGGGCGCGGTGGCCGTCACCGCGGACGGGCGTCCGGAGCGGATCTGCCGGGTCAGCCGCCGAGCGACCGCTGCGCCGCCTCGATCCAGCGGGTCACCCCGACCCGCCGCGCCACCGCGAGCGCCTTCTCGTAGTGCGGCCGGACCGCGTCGGTGAAACCGAGCCGCAGCGCCAGATCGCCGAGCGTCAGCGCCACCGGCCACAGCGCCACCACGCCGGTGCCGGCCCCCGCGATCCGCTCGGAGAACGGCTTGAGCGTGTCGTACGCCTCGGTCATCCGCTCCCGGTCGTCCAGCAGCATGCCCGCCAGCGCCCGCCAGATCATCGCCAGCTCGTAGAGGAAGTCGGGCCGCACCGGCGTCTTCACCGCGATGACCGCCCTGGCGTCGAGGGGGTGCCCGGCCGAGGCCAGCGCCACCGCGTAGGCGTCGGTGGTCCACTTGGCCCCGCGCTGGTGGGCCTCGGCCAGGGACTCCACCATCTCGGCGGCCCGGCCGTTCACCAGGCGCAGGCAGAACGCGGTGATCAGCGGCAGGTCCTGACGGCCCTCCAGCATCCCGGCCCGCGCGGTCAGCCGCGCCGCGTCGCGGTAGGCGCGCTCCGCGCCCGCGAAGTCACCGGCGATCATCAGGCGCTGCCCGGCGTACCAGGCGCCCACGGCGGCCGGGGCGGGCAGGCCGTACCGCCTGGCCAGCCGCTCGGCGGCGGCGACGTGCGCGTCGGCCTCGGCGAACGCGCCCTGCGCGGCGGCGCACTCCATCAGCACCAGGTGGGCCAGGGCCTGGACCGAGACCTGCCCGCTCGCCTCGCCGACCTCCAGCAGTTCCCGGCCGATGACCTCGCGCTCGCCGACCGGGGTGATGCCGTAGGACTGGCGCAGCCGCCCGCTCAGCGCGGTCGCCAGCAGCGCCGGGTCGCCGGTCCGCCGGGCCAGCTCCTCGGCCTCCAGCGACGCCTGCTCGCCGCGCGGCGTGGCCGAGCCCTCCAGCTCCAGCGCGAGCGTGGCCAGCAGGCTCGCCCGCAGCGACTGCTCGGCGGCCGGCAGCTCCACCAGCGCCTGCTCGGCGACGTCGACGATCTCCCACGCGGTGCGGGTGAAGTCGCGGGCCATGCCCTTGTGCGGTACGGCCAGCGAGGCCGCCACCCGGGCGGTGAGCTCCAGGTCGCCCAGCGGCCGGGCCGCGTCCATCGCCTCGCGCCGCCGCCTGCGGGCCGCCGCCATGTCCCCGCACAACGCCAGCGCCTTGATGAGATTCAGGGTGAGCAGCAGCCGCTCGCGGGTGGTCTCGGGGGTGTGGGCCGCGCCGGAACGGTCGAAGGCGGCCACGGCCCGCTCCCACAGCGTGGCGGCCTCGCGGTGGGCGAAGCGGCGCTCGGCCTGCGCGGCGGCGAGCCGGGCGTAGTGGACCGCCTTGCCCGCCGTCTCGACGGTGCCCGCCGCGTCGTAGTGGTGGGCCAGCGCCGCCACGTCACCGGGGTTCCTGCGCTCGATCACCGCGGCCACCGCGGCGTGCAGCCGGGAACGGCGCAGCCGGGAGGCGTCGGAGTAGATCGTGTCGCGGACCAGGTCGTGGTCGAACCGCAGCAGGCCGGGCCCCGGCTCGGTGACCAGCCCGGCCAGCAGCGCCGCCTCCACCGCGTCCACCACGGCGTCCTCGTCGCCCGCGACGTCCACCAGCACGTCGACGTCGACGTCGCGGCCGATCACCGCGGCCTGCAGCAGGATCTGCTGGGCCGTGGCGGGCAGCCGGGAGATCCGCCGCCGCAGCACGTCGCGCACCCCGGACGGCACGCCGGAGAGCACCTCGGCGGCCGTCGCGCGGTCGCGCGTCGCCTCGGCGTCGAGCAGGCGGACGGTCTCCCGGACGAAGAAGGGGTTGCCGCCGGTCCGCTCGGCGATGGTGCCGACCGCGTCCTCGTCGACCTCGCGCACGCAGGTCGCCCGGACCAGCTCGGCGACGGCCTCGGCGTCGAGACCGTCCAGGCCGACCCGGACCGGTCCAAGCCGGGCCAGCGCGGCCAGCACGTCGGCCTGCTGGTCGCTCAGCTCGCTGTCGCGGCAGGTCACCACCAGCAGCACGCGGCTGGTGGACAGCAGGCTCGGCAGCGCGCGCAGAAGCGCCAGGGTCTGGTCGTCGGCCCAGTGAAGGTCTTCCAGCGTCAGCAGGATCGGCGTCGCGCGGGCGGCGGCGGCGATGTAGCCGCCCACCGCCCGGTGCAGCCGGAAACCCCCGGACGCCTGGTCGTCGTCCGGCTCGGGGGCCGTGTCGTCCAGCAGCGGGGCGAGCAGATGGGCGTACTCGCCGGGGCCGGCCGCGTCCACCAGTGTCCGCAGGATCTCCACCCACGCCCAGCCCGGCGGGGTGGCGCTGCTGTCGGGGCACGCGCCGGAGGCGGCGACCCAGCCGTCGGCGGCGAGCCGCGCGGCCAGCCGGCGGACCAGCGTGGTCTTGCCCGCGCCCGCGTCGCCGCCGACCAGCGAGACGGTGAAGCGGGCGGTCCGGGCGGCGGCCGCGGTCAGTCGGCCCAGCTCGGCGTCCCGGCCGACGAACGGCTCGGTCTCCAGCGGCGGCGGCTCCACCGCGCCCGCCGTACCGGCCGCGCCCGCCGCGGGCCTGGGCGGCCAGGTGTCGGCCGGGGCCGCGACGCGCTGCCGGGTGACCGGTACGGCCAGCTCCAGCCCGGGGTCCTGGGCGAGGATGTCGGACTCCAGCTTGCGCAGCGCCGGGCCGGGGTCGATGCCCAGCTCGTCGGCGAGGATCGTGCGGGCCCGGCGCAGCGCGGCGAGCGCGTCGCCCTGCCGCCCGCAGCGGTACAGGCCCAGGGCCAGCAGCCGCCAGCCCTCCTCGCGCAGCGGATGCAGCGCGGTCAGCGCCTCCAGGTCGGGCACCGACTCGGCGGGCATGCCCAGGCGCAGGCCGCTGTCGGCGTGCCGTTCCAGCGCCACCAGGCGCAGCTCGGCCAGCCGGTTGACCTCGGCCTCGGCCCACGGCTGGTCGGCGAAGTCGGAGTAAGGAGTGCCGCGCCACAGCCCCAGCGCCTTCGAGAGGCGGGCCCGGGCCGAGACGGGGTCGTCGCCCTCCAACTGCTCCCCGGCGGTGCGGACCAGTGCCTCGAACCGCAGGGCGTCCACCTGGTCGGGGCCGGCCCGCAGGGCGTATCCCGAGGCGACGGTCACCAGCAGCCGGTTGGGGCCCCCGCGCGGGCGGCCGGGCTCCAGGACCCGCCGCAGCCTGGAGACGTACACCTGGAGGTTGGCCTGGGCGCCGCGGGCGCCGTCGTCGTCCCACAGGTCGTACAGCAGCGAGTCGACCGGGACGACCTGCCCGCGCGCCACGAGCAGCCGGGCGAGGACGGCGCGCTGGCGCAGCCCGCCGAGGTCGAGCTCGTCATCATCCGAATGCGCCTCGACCGGCCCGAGAACCCGGAACGCCACCATGTCAGGCGCCACGCTATGCGTGCCTTCGAATCGCGCACAAGGTCTTTTCTCCTAACGGCGGACCGGCTCCTCCTCGCGGGCCGGGGCGGCGTTCTCACGCCGGCGCAGGAGCGCCCACGCGCCGAGCGCCAGGCCGCCGAAGGGGATTTCGACAGTGTAGGTCCAGAACCCGAAGAGCAGGGCGGCGGCGGTCGCCGAATCGACCGGGGCGCCGAAGAAGACCAGTGCGCCGACGGTGCCGGCCTCCATGATCCCGGCCCCGCTCGGGGTCACCAGGGCGGTGGTCAGCACCCTGGACAGGGCGAACGCGGCGACCGACTGGGCCAGCCCGGTGTAGGCGCCGGTCGCCTGCAGGCAGCAGACCAGGATCAGCCACTGCAGCCCGAGGAAGAAGATCATGCCCAGCGTCAGCCCGGACCAGCGGCGCCGGACGATCTCGGAGGTGTCGGCGCGCAGCTTCTCCAGCGCCTGCGACGGCCCGTGCCGGTCGGGCCGGATCCCCGACGGGAGCAGCCGGGCCAGGGCGTCGAGGGCGCGGCCGAGCAGGGCCGCGGCGCGGTCCCAGTAGAGGGCGGCGGTGACCACGGCGACCAGGATGAGGATGGACAGCACGCCCGCCCAGGCCGCGCCGGTCACGGCGGGGTTGAGGTCGTGGCCGCTGAACAGCAGCGCCACGATGCCCACGGCGGGCAGGATGAACCGGAAGAGGGTGTTCCAGATGCCGCTGACCAGGGTGGAGACCACGACGGCCCGGAGTGGGAAGCCCCAGCCCTTGGTCATCGCGAGGGTCATCGCGACCCCGGCGGCGCCGCCGAACGGCAGCAGGTTGCTCACCGCGCTGCCGCCCGCGTTGAGCGTCAGCGCCTGAAGGTGGGTCAGCTTCGGCAGGGAGGCGGTCAGCACGAACGTGTAGGCCAGGAGGCTCGCCAGCCAGACGGCGGTCATCAACGCGACCGTCTGCCAGCTCAGCTTGGCGAACTGGGCGCCGATCGTCGACCAGGAGACGTGCTCACCGGTCATCGCCTGCAGGATCTCCGGCAGGAAGAGCACCAGCGTGGCGGCCAGTGCCAGCGACACCGCCGACAATCCGATCTGGACCCACTTGTTCTTCATCACACCCCCATGAACCAGTCTGCCGGTCCGGGGCTCATCCTTTCGAAGGAACTTCGAAGGGGTGCCTCAACTTCGTGCCCGGCGGCAGGCCGCGCTGAACGTACCACTCGGTGCCGAAGATGAGGCGATAGAGGGGGCGGGGGACCTTGAGCATCACGCCCAGCGTGCGGGTGTCGGCCCCGGTGGCCTGGGAGGCGTGGGCGGCCATGCTGGCCCGCTTCTGGCGGGCGAAGCGCCGCACGGCCACCCGGTGGGTGATCGCCTCGCCGGGGGAGTAGGCGCTCTCGAAGGCGCGGATGTCGAGCTGCGGGTAGAAGCGGCTGATCAGGCGGATGCCCCGGAGCAGCGGGTCGCGGTTGACCGTGGCCTCCAGCACGATCGGGGTGCCGGCGATCTCCGCGGCCCGGGCGCCGACCCGGTGCACCTGGACGTGGTCGGGGTGGCCGTAGCCCCCGGCCGGGTCGTAGGTCGTCAGCAGGTGGGCGTCCTCCTCGGCGAGGATCGCCGCGAGCCGCCGGGCGGCCTCCTCGGTGTCGGCGTCGATGAACGCGTTGTCCGGGCGGTCGTCGGCGATCCCGCCGCCGGGCGCCAGCCCGGAGTCGCCGTACCCGAGGTTCACCACGCGGGCGCAGCCCAGCGCCGCCGCCGACCTGTACAGCTCCGCGACCCGCGCCGCGCCCAGCGCCTCGCCCGGCTCCAGGTCGGCCTGGCCCCGCTCGCCGGAGGTCGCCACCACGAGGACCACCCGGTGCCCCTCGGCCGCGAGCATGGCCATGGTCCCCGCGGTCAGCAGGGCCTCGTCATCGGGATGGGCATGGAAGAACACGGCTGTCCTGACGGTCTTGATCGCCCTCACTCCGTTCGCGCGGTCCGTCTCCCGCTCATGGGGCCCTCCCCAGACGGGCACGCAGGCATGATCTCACGCGGGGATACGCTGGCACGGTGAGGATCCTCCACGTCAGCGATTGTTACCTGCCGCGCCTGGGCGGGATCGAGGTCCAGGTCGCCGATCTGATCCGGTCGCAGCGCGAGGCGGGCCACGACGTCGAGGTGGCGACCGCCACGCCGGGCGACCCCCTGCCGGGGGTGCACCGGATCGTCGCGAGGCTGCCCTTCGACCTGCCGGTCCACCCGTTCGGAGTGGGGCACCTGCTGCGGCTGATGAGGGCCCGGCGGCCCGACGTGGTCCACGTGCACACCGGCGCGGTCTCGCCGTTCGCCTGGATGGGCGTCCGCGCGGCCGTCCGTCTGGGGCTGCCCACCGTGGTGACCGTGCACAGCATGTGGGACCCGGTCACCCGCGCCGTCTACACCGGCCTGCGGCTGGCGTTCGAGTGGCACCGCTGGGGGCTGGTGGGCACCACGGTGAGCGAGGCGGCGGCCCGGCCGATCCGCGCGGTGGCCGGCCGGGGCGTCCCGGTGCACGTCGTCTCCAACGGCCTGGACGTCTCCGGCTGGCGCGCCACCGGCCCGGCCCGGCGCGTGCCCGGCGGCGAGCCGGTGCACGTCGTCGCGGTGGGGCGGCTGGCGCCCCGCAAGCAGCCGGTCCGGCTGCTGCGGCTGCTGAAGGAGGCCAGGGCGCAGGTCCCCGGGGACACGCCGATGCGGGCCACGATCGTCGGGGACGGCCCGGCGCGCGCCCAGATGGAGCGTTACCTGCGGTCCAACGGCATGACCGGGTGGGTGTCGCTGCCCGGCCGCTACGACCGCGACCGGATCCGCGAGCTGCTCACCACCGCGGACGTGTTCGTCGCCCCGGCGCCCCGCGAGTCGTTCGGGCTGGCGGCGCTGGAGGCCAGGGCGGCGGGCGTACCGGTGGTCGCGCGGGCGCAGAGCGGGGTGGCCGACTTCGTGCGGCCCGGCAAGGAGGGGCTGCTGGGCAAGAGCTTCGACGGCCTGGTCGCGGCGGTGGCCAGGCTGGTGCGCGACCGCGAGCTGCGCGAGGCGATCACGGCGCACAACCGCGCGACCGAGCCGGTCCGCAGCTCCTGGCCGGCCGTGCTGGAGGGCTTCGACCGCTGCTACGAGCAGGCGCGGGGGCCGCGGGGTTGAGCCGTGCGCGCCGTACGGATCCGCTCGCGCGGCACGTACGGCGCGCGACCGGTGCGGTGCGCGGCCGATGCGGTGCGCGGCCGATGCGGTGCCGGTCACGGCCCGGCCGCTCGGGCCGTACGGCGGCGCGCCTCCCCGGGGAGCTCGGGGAGAGGGGGAGGCGCGGTGCGCGTCAGGAGCAGGTGGTGGTGAGCTTGGCGTTGGCCTCCATGACCTTCTTGCTGAAGTCGTGGGTGGCGGCGGCGGAGGCCTCCGGGTCATCGGCGTCGAGCTTGAGGGCGCCGAGGGACGCGGACAGGTCGTTGAGCGCCGAGGCGAGGTCGCCGTCGGCCTTGGCGGCCATGGCCTTGAGGTTCGCGGCGTGCTTCTCGGCGACCGCGGTCATGTTCTTCAGATCCAGGCCGGCGCCCGCCATGTCGGTCTGGAAGCCGGTCATGGCCTTCTTCGCGTCGGCGCACATCGCCGCGTCGGCGGATCCGCCGCAGGCGGCGGACAGGGAGAGGAGGACGGCTCCCGCGACGGTGGCGGCGACACGGCGGGAGGTGAGGACGGAAACCACTTTTTACCCTTCTTTGCCTTTTGTGACAGGTGTACCTTAGGGGGCTGTCCTCAAAGGCACTTCACGGTTGCCGAAAAAAGCGGCCGGTGTGACCGAGTGTGATTCCGTCTCGACTTCGGGTAAGGCAGCCGCATGGCTGAGGCTGTCGTCGGGTCCGAAACCGGTAAGCAATCGTTGAAGCGGGTCATCGGGCGCAAGGTGCTGTTGCTGTTCGTGATTGGGGACATCCTCGGCGCGGGGATATACGCCCTGGTCGGGAAGGTGGCCGGCTACGTCGGCGGGGCGCTGTGGCTGCCCTTCCTCATCGCCTTCGTGCTCGCAGCCCTCACCGCCACGGCCTACGCCGAGCTGGTCGGCAAGTACCCCCGGGCGGCCGGTGCGGCGCTGTACGCCAACAAGGCGTTCGGCATCCCCTTCGTCACATTCATGGTGGCGTTCGCCGTGCTGATGAGCGGGATCACCTCGGCGAGCGCGGCGGCCCGCGCCTTCGGCGGCAACTACCTGGGCGAGTTCGTCACGCTGCCGGCCGTCGTCGGCGCGCTGATCTTCCTCGGCCTGGTCACGCTGGTGAACTTCGCCGGCATCTCCGAGTCGGTCCGGGTCAACGTGGTCCTGACGATCATCGAGGCGTTCGGCCTGCTGGTCATCGTCGCGATCGGGGTCTACGCGCTGGTCTCCGGCGAGGGCGAGCCCGCCAGGGCCGTGCAGTTCCATCCGGTCAACGGCGCGTTCCTCGGCGTCCTCGGCGGCACGGCCCTCGCCTTCTACTCGCTGCTCGGCTTCGAGGACTCGGTCAACCTCGCCGAGGAGTGCCGCGACCCCCAGCGGGACTTCCCCCGGGCGTTGTTCGGCGGCATCACCGTGGCCGCGCTGATCTACATGGCCGTCGCCTTCACCGCGACCATGCTGGTGGACACCAGGACCCTGACCGAGTCCACCGGGCCGCTCCTGGAGGTGGTCAAGGTCGCGGGCCTGGCGTTCCCGCCGAAGCTGTTCGCGCTCATCGCCCTGCTGGCCGTGGGCAACACCGCCCTGATCAACATGCTCATGGCCTCGCGCCTGGTGTACGGCATGGCCCGCGAGGGCATCGTGCCGGGCGTCTTCGCGTCCGTCCACCACCGCAGGTCCACCCCGTGGGTGGCCATCCTGTTCACCGTGGGCATCGCGGTGGCGCTGGTGGTCACCGGTGACGTGAGCGGCCTGGCGGACACCACCGTGCTCCTGCTGCTGTGCGTGTTCGCGCTGGTCAACGTGGCCGTGCTGATCCTGCGCGGGGATCCGGTGGAGCACGCGCACTACCGGGCCCCGAGCTGGATGCCCGTCCTGGGCGCGGTGGTCTGCGTGGTGCTGGCGCTGCCCGTCACGGGCCGCGAAGGCGAGGTGTACCTTCGCGCGGGCGCGCTCCTGGCCGTGGGGGTGGTCCTGTGGTTCGCCAACCGCCTGTTCCTGCGGGCGAGGGGCGGGCGGCGCGGGGAGCCGTCAGAAAGGGAGCCTTCGGCCTGAGGGCGTGCGCAGGTCGAGAGGGGCGGGCGTACGAGGCGGACGGGGCTTCTGAACGATTCGTACCCTTTTCATCTCCGACTCCCTTTTAGGTGGAGTTTCGGAGAGACTACGCCAACGCCTCGGGAATTTCGCCTCCTTTGTTCACATGCTGAGACGCCGCCGTCCACGGCGGCCCTCGTCCGCTCGCCCCGCGGCCGCGTCGCGCGGTCCGGCCGGCCCGCCTCCCCGATGCGCCGCCATCGCGGGGACCTGCGGGGATTCACGGTCTCGCCCGCTCCTCCGGCGGCTCTCCGGCCCCGTGCCACAAGACGGCGGTCGGATCCTGAATACTCCCCCCGCCGGGGGGCACCTGTCACCCGAAGGGGATTGACAGGCGTCGTACAAGGGGCGACCCCGGCCGGGATCCGCGGACGTTCCACACCGCGGGCGCACGCGGAGACCGGGTGGGGACGCCGGGCGCCGAGGGGCGCCGGACCGCCGTGCCACCGGGATGGTCCGCTCCGTATGAGACAGTTGCATGGCTGAGAACGGCCGCTGTAGAAGGTTGATCATGTTCGTGGGTAATGAGCCGGAGCCCAGTTTCACGGCGACGTCAGGACTGCACGGTTCGACGATCGTCGTGCAGGCCAGCGGCGAACTGGATCATTACCACACGCCGATCCTGCGGGCCGAGCTGAGCAAGGTCTGGCGCGCCGCGCCGTCGAAGACCGTCATCCTCGACCTGTCCGCCCTGACCTTCTGCGACTCCTCCGGCATCGGCGAGTTGCTTCAGGCACGGCACAACGGACAGGTCAGGGGGTTCCGGCTCATCCTCACAGGCATCCAGGGCAACCTGGCCCGGCGGCTCAACCTCGCCGGGCTCACCCAGGTCTTCGAGATCTTCCCCTCCGTCACCGAGGCCCTGGAGGCCACCACCTGCTGACCCCGCCCGGCCGCCGTACGGCGGGCCCCGGTGATCAGGCGGAGGGCTCGAACGGGTCGACCACCGACACCCCCGTTCCGGTGAAGTCCTTGACGTTCCGGGTGGCCAGGGTCCATCCGTTGACCCTGGCCGTCGCGGCGATGAGCCCGTCCACCACGGGAAGCGGACGGACGGCGTTCAGCCGCCCCCACTCCTCGGCCACCTCCGGGGTGACGGGAACGACGCGGTCGCCGAACTGCCGGTGAAGGGCGTGAAGCCAGCGCTCGAGGACGGTGGCCTGAGCGGGGTCCTTCTGCCGCCGGAGCTCGATGCCCCGGCGGATCTCGCCGACCGTGAGGCTGCTGAGGTGGAGAGTGGGTCCGTGCGTCCCGGCGATCCATTCTCCGACCTGGGGATCTCTGTTTCGTTTCCGTAGCTCGGAGATCACGTTCGTGTCGAGCAGGTAGCCGGAGCCCATCAGTCGAAATCGATCTCTCGGGGAAGGTCACGGCTGCGCGGGAACTCGATGTCGTCGTCCCAGTCCGGCGAGGCGAGGAGGAACTCCTTGAAATCGGGAAGGTCTCCCCTGAGCCGTCGGTATTCGGCGATGTCGATGACGACGGCGACCTCCTCGCCGTGCCGGGTGACCACTTGAGGGCCCTCGTCGATCGCGCGCCGTACCACCTCGCTGAAGCGTTGTTTCGCCTCCTGGACCTGCCACCCGCTCATGGCAACCCCCTGTCTAGCCTGTCTAGATGCAGAGTAGCCAAACCCAAGGCGGAAAGAGGGTTTTCCGCTCCGGGGAGGGCGGGTCAGATCGTGGCGGCCGCGTGGACGGGCGTCGAGGACTCGGCCGAGCGGTGCTCGCGCAGGATGGTGCGGAGCACCCGCCAGCCGTCCCGTACGGCGTTCAGGTTGCTGACGCCGTGGATGCGGCTGCGTTCGTGGCTGGGCACCTCGCGGATCACCAGCCCGGCCCTGGCCGCGCGGATGTTCATCAGGGTCTCCACCTCGAAGCCGTCGCAGTCGAGGCCCAGGGCGTCGAGGTGGCGCGCCCAGAAGGCGTTGTAGCCGTAGCACAGGTCGGTGTAGCGGGTGCCGTGCAGCCGGTTGGTGACCAGGGTCAGCGCCCTGTTGCCCAGCGAGCGGAGCGGGCTGAGATCGTCGGATCCGCCTCCGGGGGCATAACGGGAGCCCTTGGCGAAGTCGGCGCCCTCGACCAGCGCGGTCACGAAGGCGAAGATCTCATGGCCGTCGGTGGATCCGTCGGCGTCGATCATGACGATGATGTCACCCGTGGCGGCGGCGAACCCCTCGGCGAGGGCGTTGCCCTTGCCCCTGCGGGTCTGGGTGACCACGCGCAGGCCGGGACGGATGGACCGGGCGACGGCGACGGTGCCGTCGGTGGAGTTTCCGTCGACGAGGATCACCTCGTCGATCCACGAGGGCAGGGTCGCGAAGACGTGTGGGAGGTTGGCTGCTTCGTTGAGGGCGGGGACCACCACGCTGACGCTCACGGGAAAGGGACGGCTGCTCATGGTCCCAAGGTTCACCGGACCGCCTGCAACCTGCTTTAAGCCTCCTTGCAAGGCCCGCGGCACGGCCGTGGGGAGGCGTCGCGGCACGGCCCCGGCGGGGCTCGGACGCGACCTCGGTACGGCCTCGGCACGGATGGAGTGTGCCGGTGGGGCGCTCGCTCCGGCACGCCGGCCGGAGGCCGAGGGAGGTCTCGGGGGCTTCCTCCGGCGGGGCTAGAAGGGCAGGATCTTTCCCGAGGGGGTCCGCATGTCGAGCGGCGCCGGTCCACGGGGCGGCCGCGGCCGCTGGATGATCTGGATCCTTCTCACAGGTCACTCCTCTCACGGGCTTAACACGTGTTACCCATGTCCTCGCCAAGAATCACCTATCGGCGCGCCACGTGCAGCACACTGGCCACGCGCTCCGCGGCCGTGGCGATGTCCTCGGCGTGCCCGATGCGGCCGGCCCACGACAGCCAGAACCACCATTCGCCGTCCTCCTCGTGGGCGGCGAGGACGTCCTCGGACACGGTGGGGACCATCGGGTTGGTCACGTGCAGGCGGGGCAGCGGCCCCGCCGGGGCGTCGAGGCACACCTTGAAGGAGTGGGCCTCCAGTTGGGCGGCGAGTCGCCGCAGATGATCAACGGCCTGGCCGTCGTCTGCCGTCATCCGGATCACTCCCGGCGGATGCTGGTGTCGTTCTTCCCAGCAGAGTGCGTTTTCCCGGCGCGGCAGGCAATGTCCCATCTTGCTATCTCCCACCGAACTGGTGGAATAGGGAGGAAAATTCCCGCTGTTCCGTGCGGAAAGCGCGATAACGGGAAGGCGAGACGCGGAGCGCTCACGCTGTGGCGCGCCCCCGTCCGTGATGGGTGAACAGCGACCGGGGAGGGCGCCGTGGCCCGAGGTGAACACCCGCCCGCGTGCGCGCGGCGCTGGCGCGAGCAGGCGCAGGCGAGGCGATGGACCCATTGGCAGACGGCCCAGGCCATCCATGGCTGCTGCGGGGTGAGCCTGCTCAAGGCGCACCGGCTGGCCCGGGGCTGGTCGGCCCGGCAGGCGGTCGAGGAGCTGGAGGAGCTGTGCGAACGCCACGACCTGGGCGAGGCGCGGGCCAGCATCGACCTGCTCAACGCCTGGGAGAACCACCGGGCCCGGCCGCGGCCGCAGACCATCGACCTGCTGGCGCGGCTGTACCGGGCCAACGCCGTACGGCTCGGACTGGCCGGCGACTACTGCGAGGACGACGGCGGCGGGGCCAGGATCGTGGTGGTCGCCGCGGGGGACGGCCGCATGCCGTACCAGGCCGACGAGAGGGCCGGCGGCGACGACGGCATGGAGCGCCGCGCGCTGTTCCACCACGCGCTGCTCGGCGCGCGGCTGCCGCTGAACGGGCGCCTGCTCGCCGAGGTCGAGTGGATCCGCCAGGACCTCGACCGCACGCTCGTCGCGGCCACCGTCTCCGAGGAGCAACTCGACCGCCTCGACGAGCAGGTGCTGCGCTACCGGCGCGAGTACGTCACCAGCGCCCCGCTGCCCATGCTCTACCGGCTGATGCTGGAGCTGTCCGACGTGCGGACGCTCGTCGGCGCCCGGCAGCCCGCGATGGCCCAGCGGCGCCTGCTCAACGCCACCGTGATGCTCGCGCTGCTGTCGGCCGACGCGCTGATGAAGCTCGGCGACACCCGCCAGGCCCACACCTGGTACGGCACCGCCCGCACCGCCGCCGACGACATGGGCGACCTGCGGCTGCGCGCCCTGGTCCGGGCGCAGGAGGCCATGCTGCCCTACTACTACGGCGACCTCGCCGAGACCGTGCGGCTCGCCCGGGAGGCGCGGACGCTGGCCGGCAGCGCGCCCAGCTCCCCGGCGGCCCTCGGCGCGGCGGCCGAGGCCCGCGCGCTCGCCAGGATGGGCGAGCACCGGGCCGCCAGGGTCGCGCTCGCCGAGGCGGAACGGATCTTCGCCAGGATGCCCCCCGAGGGCCACGACCACCTGGCCTTCCGCTTCTCCGAGCGGCGGCTGCAGTTCTACCGGATCGGCACCCTGATCGAGCTGGGCGAGGAGGTCGACTGGACACCGGGCCCCTCCGGCGCCTACGCCATCGACCCGGTGCTCATCCTGCTCGACCGGGCCGCGCACCTGGCCCGCGGCGGCGAGGTCGAGGAGGCCTGCCTGCTGGCGGAGAAGGCACTGCTCCAGGTGCCGGCGGAGCACCGCACCTCCATCGTGCTCGACCGGGCCCGGGCGGTACTGGCGGAGGTGCCGCCGTCCCGGCACCGTACGGCGGCGGCGCGCCGGCTGGCCGAACTGCTCGACGACGCGGCGCGGGCCGTGTGATGGGCGGCTCAGGCGGTTCGAACGGCTCAAGCGGTCCGGGTGGCTCGGGCGGCTCGCTGGCGCGGGACGCGTTCGCGGTCCTGCGCGACGTCTGCGAGGACCTGGGGATCGACCACCGGGGCGCCGAGCTGCTGCGGGTGCGCAGCAACGCCGTCTTCAAGCTGCGCGGGGGGATCGTGGTGCGGATCGCCACCGCGTCCGACGCGCGGGCCCGCCTGCCGGTGGTCCTGGCGGTGGCCCGGTGGCTGGCCCAGCAGGGCTTCCCCGCGGTACGGCCGGCCGACACGATCTGCGAGCAGCCGGTGGTCCACGAGGGCAGGGTCGTCACCTTCTGGCACTACGTCCCGGCGGCGGCCGAGCGTCCCACCACCACCGAGCTGGGCGAGATCCTGCGCACCCTGCACCTGCTGCCGGTGCCGCCGGTGGCGGTGAAACGGTTCACCGACCCGCTGGCCGGGATCCACGCCGAGGTGGACCGCTCCACCGTGCTCACCCCCGGCCAGCGGACCTGGCTGCGCGACCGCATCGCCGAGCTGACCGAGCGGTGGTCGGGCCTGGAGGTGAAGGGCGCCCCGGTGCTGCTGCACGGCGACGCCTGGATCGACAACCTGCTGCGCCGCACCGACGGGCACGTCGTGCTCTGCGACTGGGACGGCGTCGCGGTCGGGCCGTGCGAGTGGGACCTGGTCCACACCTACCACGGCCAGCGCCGCTTCGGGCTCACCGCCGCCGACGTGGACGCCTTCGCCCTCGCCTACGGCCGGGACCTGCGGTCGTGGCCGGGCTACGCCACCCTGATGGAGGTCCGCGACATGTACGCCGTGGGCATCCACATCCGCAACGCCGGCGCCGACCCCTTCTCCCGCCGGGAGCTGCCCCGCAGGCTCGACTCGCTGGCGAGGGGCGAGCGGTTCACCCGGTGGTACATGGCGGAACCCGTCGCCGTCGTCCCCCGGCGGAGCGCCTCCCGCGGGGGCTGAGCCGGGCCGGGCGTCGCGGGTCCGCTCCCGGCCGGGGCCGGGCGTCCCAGGCGTCCCGGGCGCCTCCCGGTCGAGCGCGGGCCGGGCGTCCCGGGCGCCTCCCGGTCGAGCGCGGGTCGCCGTCGGTCCGGGCCCGCCAGGGAGACGGGCCGGGGCCGCCAGGGAGACGGGCCGGGGCCGCCTCCGTCGTACGGCGGAGGCGGCCCCGGGACATCGATGGACCGTCGTGATCCGGAAGGTTCCGGAAAAAGGGGTCCGAGGACCTAGAAGAGCGGCTTGCCGTCGCGGGTCAGCCTCCAGTTGACCTCGGCGAAGTCGGCGGAGTCGATGACCTTGGTCTCCGTGGCATAGTCGATCAGCGCCTGGCGGATCTCCACCTGGGCGTTGTAGACCACCGGCGCGGTCGAGACGTGCGGGAATCCGCCGCCGCCCGACTGGCGGTAGTTGTTGACGGCGACCACGAAACGCTGGTCGGCGGAGACGGGCTGCCCGTTGTAGGACAGGCCGGTGATCCGCCGGCCGACCGGCTTGGCGACGTCCACGTCGTAGCCGACGCCGGAGAGCTGGTCGTAGTTGTAGTCGGGGATGTTGTCGGCGTTGGTCAGCCTGGACAGGTCGACCGGGGCGTCCGGGGCGAGCTGCGCGAAGTACTTCGCCGAGTACTCCAGGTAGTCCTTGAGCTGGGCGCCCGTGAGCCTCACGGCCATCAGCGTGTTGTCGTAGATGTACAGGCCGGCCATGTCGCGGATGCTCACCGGCCCGGCGGGGAACGTCGCGGTCCGGCTGAACGGCGCGGCGAGCGACAGCACCGGCAGGTCGGCGTCCGCCGTGCCGGCGATGGCCTTCTTCACCGTCTCGGTCTGGACCTTCTGGATGTAGTCCAGGATCGGGGTGTCCTTGTAGGGGGACTCGGCGGCCAGCAGTTCGTCCTTGGAGGCGGCCACCTCCTTGTTGACGTACCCGACCGTGGTGTCGTGCTGCTTCTTCATGAGCGTGACGATCTTCGGGTCCTCGGCGACGGTGTTGGTGTTCAGCGTGGTGGAGGACTTGCCGGTGACCGTCCACCGGCCCCGCTGCTTGGTGAGCGTGAAGTCCAGCACGCTGAGGCGCTGGCCCCACTTGGCCGGCTCGGTCAGCAGGACCTGCCGGCCGGTGGCCTTGTTGGTGACGAACCGCTGCGGCACCTCGTTGTGGGCGTGCCCGAACAGCACGGCGTCCACGCCGGGGACCTGCTCGCCGACCATGGCGGCGGCGTTCTCGACCGGCAGGTCGCCGCCGTAGGAGGACAGGCCGCTGTCGCCCGCGTGCGCGGTGACCACGACCACGTCCGCGCCGAGGCCGCGGATGACCGGCACCCACTTCCCGGCGGTCTTGACCAGGTCGTCGAAGCGCAGTTTGCCCTCGACGTTGCCCTTGTCCCAGATCGCGACGCCGGGGTTGGTGAGACCGAGCACGCCGACGCGGATCGGCTTCTCACCCTTGACCTTCATCGTCTTGATGACGAACGGCTGGTAGGCGGGCTTGCCGGTGGCGGCGTCCACGGCGTTGGCGCCGAGCACCGGGGCCTTCACCTGCTTGATCCAGGTGGCCAGCAGCGGCAGGCCGTAGTTGAACTCGTGGTTGCCCAGGGTCACCGCGTCGTAGCCGATGGCGTTCATCGCGCGGGCCATGGGGTGGAGCTCACCGGTCTGTGTGATCGGCTCGACCTTGGCGTAGTAGTAGGCCAGCGGCGTGCCCTGGATGGTGTCGCCGGAGTCGAACAGCAGGGTGTGGTCGGCGCCGCGCTCGGCACGGATCTTGTTGACCATCGTCGAGACCTTGGCGAGGCCGACGTCGTTGCCCTTGCCGTCGTCGAACTCGGCGTTCTTGAAGTAGTCCCAGTTGAGGGTGTTGCCGTGCAGGTCGGAGGTGCCCATCACGGTCACCGTCACCGACTTGCCGGCCGAGGCGTGTGCGACCGACGGGATGGCCAGGGCGGTCAGCCCGGCCATGCCGAGGACGGCGATCTTCTTACTGTGCATGTTACGGGACAGTAACCATCCCAGGTTGCCGGGCGGTCACGGCAGCCTTACAGGACAGGGCGAATGTAGGGGTTTACGCCGGATAGGTGATCATCATCCCTTTCCTGAACCCGCGGTTCCGCCGGAACGCTCCGGCCGGACCTGACGGGGGCCGGCTGCCGGGTCCGGGTCCCTGACCGCCTGGGCGGCCGGCGGGGAGGCCGCCCCATCCCGTGCCCCTGCCCGGCCCGACCGCGTGGGAGGCCGACGGCCAGGCCGCCCGTGACCTCGCCCGGCCCGACCGCGTGGGAGGCCGGCGGCCAGGCCGTCCTACCCCGTGACCCTGCTCGGCCTGACCGCGTGGGCGGTCAGCGGGAGGGCCGCCCGCACGCCGTACCCTCCGCCGGGCTCGGGACCGGCCGACAGGCTGCCGTGGAAGAGCGCGACCCGCTCCCGCACGCCGACCAGCCCGGCCCCGGCCCAGGCCCCGGCGCGGCCGTCGCGCGGCCCGCTGTCGGTGATCTCCAGGAACAGCTCCCGGGGCCGGTAGGCGATCCGCACCTCGGCGGCGGTGGAACCCGCGCGCCGCAGGGCGTTGTCCAGCGCCGCCTGCACGATCCGGTACGCCGACAGGTCCAGGCCCACGGGCAGCGGGCTCGGCTCACCCTCGACGCTCAGCCGCACGTCGAGGCCCGCGGCGCGCATCCGCTCGGCGAGATCGTCCAGGTGGGCGAGGGTCGGCTGCGGCGCCAGCCCGTCGTCCTCGGCGCCGGTGCGCAGCAGCCCCAGCGTACGGCGCAGCTCCTCCACGGCGGCCCGGCCGGTCTCCTCCACCACGTGCAGCGCCTCGCGCTCGGTGATCTGGTCGGGGCGGAGCGACAGGCGCGCGGCGCCCGCCTGCATGACCATCGCGCTGACGTTGTGCGCGACGACGTCGTGCAGCTCCCGGGCGATCCTCGCCCGCTCCTCGCTCGCCGCCCGTTCGTCAGCCGCCCACTCGCCCGCCGTCCCGCCGCCGGCCGTCCGCTCGCTCACCGTCCGGCCGCTCACCGTCCGGCCGCTCACCGTCCGCTTCCCGCGCACCGGCTCGCGGGCGAGCAGTTCGCCGCACTCCCGCGCGCGGCGACCGATCCGCAGGCGCCGCCGTACGGCGAGGCCCGCGCCGGCCGCGGCGCAGACCGCCGTCACCAGCGCCAACGCCGGCAGCCGACCGGCCGCGGTGGGGGGAAGACGGAGGCTCATGGGGCGAGGGTAGGGCGGGCGCCGGGCGCGCGGCATCCGCCGTGAGACTGATAGGAGTCACGACTCTCCCGCCGTTCGGGGGATGTGGGCCCGGCTCCCGGTCTCCCACCGTCCGGGGGCGTGCGCCCGGCTCCCGGTCTTCCGGAGGCCGGTGGGGCCGGGTGCCGGTCTCCCGCCGCCCGGGGGCGTGGGTCCGGCTCCCGGCCGTCCGGAAACCGGTGGGACCGGGAGCCGGGCCGGAGCCGCCGTCCGGCGTTCCGGCTCCGGTGAGGTCAGCGCTCGATCAGCGACATGTTCACGTACCGCTCGCCCCGGGCGCCGCCCGGCACCGCCGCCTCCAGCGCGGCGAGCTGGTCCGGGGTCAGCGTGACGCCGGCCGCCGCCGCGTTCTCCTCCAGGTAGCGCAGCCGCTTGGTGCCCGGGATCGGGATCACGTCCTCGCCCCGGGAGAGAAGCCAGGCCAGGGCGAGCTGGGCCGGGGTGCAGCCCGCCTCCCCGGCGACCTTGCGCACCTCCGCCACGAGCTCCTCGTTGCGTGCCCCGTTCTCCCCGGTGAACCGGGGGTGGCGCTTGCGGAAGTCGTCGTCGGGCAGCTCCCCGGCGGGCGGCAGCGTGCCGCCCAGCAGGCCCCGGCTGATGGGGGAGTAGGCCACCAGCGCGACGCCCAGCTCCCGCGCGGCCGGCAGGATCTCCGCCTCGATGTCGCGGGTGAACAGCGAGTACTCGCTCTGCAGGGCGGCGATCGGGTGCGTGGCGTGCGCCCGGCGCAGGGTCTCCGCGCTCACCTCCGACAGGCCGAGGCGACCGACCTTGCCCTCGGCGACCAGCTCGGCCATCGCCCCCACGGTCTCCTCGATGGGGACGTCGGGGTCGCGGCGGTGCAGGTAGTACAGGTCGATGTGGTCCACGCCCAGCCGCTTCAGGGAGGCCTCGGCGGCCTTTCTGACGTAGGCGGGGCTGCCGTCGACGCCGCGGGCATCGGGGTCGTCGCTCCTGACGATGCCGAACTTGGTGGCCAGCACCACCTCGTCCCTGCGGCCGGCGATCGCCCGGCCCACCAGCTCCTCGTTGTGGCCCCTGCCGTACATGTCGGCGGTGTCCAGGAAGTTCACCCCCAGGTCGAGGGCGCGGTGGATGACCGCGATCGACTCGGCCTCGTCGGCCGCGCCGTAGAACTCCGACATCCCCATGCAGCCCAGGCCGATGGCCGAGACCTCCGGGCCGTTCAGGCCGAGACGGCGCCTGTTCATCGTGCCTCCGTTGTCGCATAGAAGTCGATCTTGTAGTCGAGGATCCCCAGGTCCTCGGTGAGCCGCGCGATCCGCGTCCTGACCCGCTCCCGGTGGGCCTCCAGGATCCGCCGCCGTTCGGCGGTGGTCTCCGGGCCTCGGCGGCGCAGTTCGGCGTAGCGGCACATGTCCGCGATCGGCATGCCGGTCGATCGCAGCCTGGTCAGGAAGTCGAGCCAGGCCAGGTCGGCCTCCGTGTAGGCGCGGTGCCCGCTCGGGTCGCGCTCCACCTCGTGGATGAGCCCGATCCGCTCGTAGTACCGCAGCGTGTGCGCGCTCAGTCCCGAGCGGCGCGAGGCCTCCTGGATGGTGATCCCCATATGTCTCACCTTGCCGCTTAGAGCGCGCTCGAAGTCAAGCGGGTCCCCCCGGGGCGCCCGGCTCGCGGAGCGGTCCGGCAGGCGGGGCACGCGGCTCCGGAGGCGCGTCCCGCGAGCGGAAACCCGGCCCCGGAGGCGTTCCGTCCGCGGGCGCCGGGTCCGGAGGCGTCCCGTCCGCGGGCGCCGGATCGGAGGCGTCCCGTCCGCGGGTGCCGGGTCCGGAGACGCCCCGTGAGGGGACTTGCGCTCCGGAGCCGTCCCGGGGGTCCGACCCTGAGGGGGAAGGCCCTACCCCCGGCGGTCTTCGCGCAGCTCAGAGCTGTCATACCCGGGACGTCCCCGAAGAAGGTGACCCCACCCCGGGCCGGAGCCCCTCGGGGACGGCTCAGGGACGCCTGGGGACCATCTCCAATACTCCGACCCCCTGGTCGATCGCCATTTTTGAGTCATGGCGAGTCAGGCTTTCTCCGGAACAGGGATGATCCACGGCGGTTACGCGGCGATCGGCGCCGGAGCCGCGTCGATGGTGGGGCTGCACGTGGCCACGGGGCTGGACCCGGTGCACACGCTGATCAGCGAGTACGCGTTCGCGCCCGACGGGTGGCTGCTGCCCGTCTCCCTCACGTTCTTCGCGGCCGGCGCCGCGGCCTTCGGGATCGCGCTGGCGCGGCGCGCCGCGGACCGCGGGGCCGCGCTGCTGGTCGGAGCCTGGGGCCTGTGCATGCTGCTGATCGGCGTCTTCCCCACGGACGCGCCCGGCCTGCCGCTGTCGATGTCCGGGGGCATCCACCGCTACGCGGCGTTCGGGGCCTTCCTCGCCATGCCGGTGGCGGGCCTGATCCTCTCCCGGCGGCACGCCGCCGGTTCCTACGCCCGGCCGGTGCGCCTGCTGAGCCTGGCGTCCCTGGGCGTGCTGGTGCTGGTGGTCCTGCCGTACGTGGTGCGGATGTTCGGGATCCCCCTGGCGGGAGAGGACATCCCCGCCGGGGTGACCCAGCGGCTGGTCGTGGTCTTCGAGGTGGCGGTGCTGGCCCTGGTCGGGCTGTTGATCGCCGCCGGGTACCGTCGTACCCATGACGGTCCTCCGCTCCCTGCTGCTGTTCGCCTTCGCCGCCGTGGCGGAGATCGGCGGCGCGTGGCTGGTGTGGCAGGGCGTGCGCGAGGGGCGCGGGCCGCTCTGGATCGCGGGCGGTGTCATCGCGCTCGGCGCGTACGGCTTCGCGGCGGCGTTTCAGCCCGCGCAGGACTTCGGCCGGATCCTCGCCGCCTACGGCGGGGTGTTCGTCGCGGGCTCGCTGGTCTGGGGAATGGTCATGGACGGGTTCCGGCCTGACCGCTGGGACGTGGCCGGTGCGCTGATCTGCCTGGCCGGAATGGCCGTGATCATGTACGCGCCGCGCGGCTGACCGGCGGTACGACCGCCCGGCTCGCCCGGGTCCGGACGGCGGATCCGGCCTCCGGGAGGCGCGGCCCGGCCGGCGGTACGGCCTTGGCAGGCAGTACGGCCTGGATCGGCGGTACGGCCGCCGCCCACGCGGGCGGCGGCCGTACCGTGTGGCGCGTCGCCGGCTACCGGTCGCCGTCGGAGCCGGTGAGCCCGGCGCGGCGCAGCGCGTCGGCCATCGCGCCGCCCGGCGCTTCACGCCGGCGGTCGCCACGCCCCTGCTGGCCGCCGCGTCCCTGCTGCCCGCCCCGCCCCTGACGGCGGTCGCCCTGGCCCTGCTGCCGGTCGCCGCCGCGGCGGCCGCCGTCGGCCTGGTCACGCCTGCCCCCGCCGCGGGCGGGCTCGTCCTCCAGCCGGAGGGTCAGGGAGATGCGCTTACGCGGGATGTCGACGTCGAGCACCTTCACCCGGACGATGTCGCCGGGCCTGACGACCTCGCGCGGGTCCCTGACGAAGGTGTGCGACAGCGCCGAGACGTGGACCAGGCCGTCCTGGTGCACGCCGACGTCGACGAACGCGCCGAAGGCGGCGACGTTGGTGACCACGCCCTCCAGCACCATGCCGGGTTCGAGGTCGGAGATCTTCTCCACGCCCTCCTTGAAGGCCGCCGTCTTGAAGGCCGGGCGCGGGTCGCGGCCGGGCTTCTCCAGCTCCGACAGGATGTCGGTGACGGTCGGCAGGCCGAAGGTGTCGTCGACGAAGTCCTGGGGCCGCAGCGACCGCAGGACCGTGCCGTTGCCGATCAGCTCGCGGATGCCGCCGCCGGTGGCCGACAGGATGCGGCGCACCACCGGGTACGCCTCGGGGTGCACGCTGGAGGTGTCGAGGGGGTCGTCGCCGTCCGGGATGCGCAGGAAGCCCGCGCACTGCTCGAACGCCTTGGGGCCGAGGCGGGGCACCTCTTTGAGCGCCCGGCGCGACCGGAACGGGCCGGACGCGTCGCGGTGGGCGACGATGTTGTCGGCCAGGCCCGCCGTGATGCCCGACACACGTGCCAGCAGCGGCGCCGAGGCGGTGTTCACGTCGACCCCCACCGCGTTCACGCAGTCCTCGACGACCGCGTCGAGCGAGCGGGACAGCTTGGTCTCGGCGAGGTCGTGCTGGTACTGGCCGACGCCGATCGACTTGGGGTCGATCTTGACCAGCTCGGCCAGCGGGTCCTGCAGGCGCCGGGCGATCGACACCGCGCCGCGCAGCGAGACGTCCAGGCCGGGCAGCTCCTGGGCGGCGTAGGCGGAGGCGGAGTAGACGGAGGCGCCGGCCTCCGACACCACGATCTTGGTCAGCCCGGGGACCAGCTTCACCAGCTCGCCGGCGAGCTTGTCGGTCTCGCGGGAGGCGGTGCCGTTGCCGATCGCGACCAGTTCCACGTCGTGCTTCTTGGCGAGCGCTGCCAGCGTGGCGAGCGACTGGTCCCACTGGCGGCGCGGCTCGTGCGGGTAGATCGTGGCGGTCTCCAGCACCTTGCCGGTGGCGTCGACCACCGCGACCTTCACGCCGGTGCGCAGGCCCGGGTCCAGGCCCATGGTGGCGCGGGTGCCGGCGGGCGCGGCGAGCAGCAGGTCGCGGAGGTTGGCGGCGAACACACGCACCGCCTCGTCCTCGGCCGCCTGCCACAGCCGGGTCCGCAGGTCGATGCCGAGGTGGACGAGGACGCGGGTGCGCCAGGCCCAGCGGACGGTGTCGGCCAGCCACTTGTCGGCCGGGCGGCCCCGGTCGGAGACGCCGAAGCGGTGGGCGATGCTCGCCTCGTAGGAACCGGTGGGCTCCGGCTCGGGCTCCAGGGTGAGGGTGAGGACCTCCTCCTTCTCGCCGCGGAACATCGCCAGGATCCGGTGGGAGGGCAGCTTGGTGAACGGCTCGGCGAAGTCGAAGTAGTCGGAGAACTTCGCCCTCTGCTCCTCCTTGCCCTCGCGGACCGCCGAGACCATGCGGCCCTTCGTCCACATCCGCTCGCGCAGCTCGCCGACCAGGTCGGCGTCCTCGGCGAACCGCTCGACGAGGATCGCCCGCGCCCCGTCCAGCGCGGCGGCGGCGTCGGGCACCCCCTCGCCGACGAAGGCCGCGGCGGCGGCCTGCGGGTCGACGGACGGGTCGGCGAGCAGGCCGTCGGCGAGCGGTTCGAGACCGGCCTCGCGGGCGATCTGCGCCTTGGTCCGCCGCTTGGGCTTGTAGGGGAGGTAGATGTCCTCCAGGCGGGCCTTGGAGTCGGCCGCGACGATCTGCGCCTCAAGGGCGTCGTCGAGCTTGCCCTGGGAACGGATCGACTCCAGGATCGCGGCCCGCCGGTCCTCCAGCTCCCGCAGGTAGCGCAGCCGCTCCTCCAGCGTGCGCAGCTGCGTGTCGTCGAGCGCCCCCGTGACCTCCTTGCGATAACGGGCGATGAACGGCACCGTGGCGCCGCCGTCGAGCAACTCCACGGCCGCCTGTACCTGCCGCTCGCGCACACCCAGCTCGTCGGCGATCCGCTGATGAATTGACGTGGTCACGGTCTCTCTTTCCTCGGGACGGGCAGCCGGGGCGGGCGGCCCTGTGGGCAGCCCCAAAGCTACCGCGCGACCCCGACAGGGTCCGGCGGAGACGGGGTTGTCCCGGTGGTGTCCGCGAGCGGGGCGAGAGTGACGGGAGGGCGGCGCCGGCGTCGCGGCGGGCTCGGTGGTCGCGGCCGGGCGATGCGACACCGGCCGGATGCCCGGCCTTCTCGGCGGTGGTCAGGCGATGGTCGGCCGGCGGCCGGGTGGCGGCCGAGTGATGGTCGGGTGGCGGCCGGATGGTGGTCGGGCGGTGGCCGGACGGCGGCCCGGTGATGGTCAGACGGCGGTCGGGCGGCGGTGGGCGGGGCCGGGACGCGCCCCGGCCGGTTCGGGGCTGATCCGGTCGGCGAGCCGGCGCATGGCGCCGGCGGTCCACCGGCGGGCGGGACCGGGACGCCGAGGGGCCAGGCGTGAGAGCTCGGCCTCGGCGATCGCCTCGGCGTGCGTCGCCCGGCACAGGGCGGTGATCTGGAACTCGTTGTTCACGGCTCTTCCCTTCTGGGAACGGGGGGTCTGCCTTCCGGGAGCGGTTCGGCGGCCCGTGCCGCGGATCCTTCTCGTGGCGGGATCCGCGGCACGGGTCCTACGGGCGGGTGCGCACCAGGGAGATGTCGCCGCTCACGGTCTTGACGCGGATCTCGGTCCGCGGGGTCTCGTCATCAGGCCGGTCCGCCTCCTCCAGGCCGGAACGGAGGTCGCCGGAGACCGTGGAGACGTCGAGCCAGGCGCTCACCCCGTCGGCGACACCGATCCCGACGTCGCCCGACACGCTGTCGACCGACACCCGGCCGCGGGTCACCGCCCCGATCTCGATGTCACCCGAGGAGCTGTGGATCTCCACCAGGTCACCGGCCGTCCCGATCGTGACCTCGCCGGAGGTGCTCCTCGTCCTGAAGGACGCGGCCGCCGTCTCGACGGTGATGTCGCCGGAGCCGCTCCTGACGGTGGTGTCGCCGTGGGCGGCGCCCAGCTTGACGCGTCCGCTGGAGGTGGTGATCTCCGCCTCGCCGCGCAGCTCACGCAGCCGGATGTCGCCGGAGGAGGTCTGGACGCCGGCCTCGGCGCCGGTGACATCACATGTGACGTCACCGCTCGACGTTCTGACGTCAAGCCGGGCGCAGCGCTCGATCCGGACATCGCCGGAGGCCGAGCCGACCGCGACGTCCCCCAGCGGCCCGGAGGTGCGGACGTCGGCGGAGGCGGCGTCGAGGGCGACCGCCGACCCTTCGGGAAGGGCGACGAGCACGTCCACGCTCGCCCGGCGTCCCAGCATCGCGCGCTGCTCGGGCGTCTCGACGAGGATCGTGCCGTCGTCCAGCCGTTCGACGCGGGTCCTGCTCGCGGCCTCGGTGTCGGCGGAGCTGGACGGCCGGGAGGGCCGGACCTCGACGACCGCGTCCTCGCGCGGGGCGGCGGTGACCTCCAGGAGGCCGGCGGGGAGCTTGACCCGCAGGGTGACGGGTCCGGGGGCGGGGAACGAGGGCATGGCGAAATCTCCCTTTCGGGTGCGGGGGATCATGGAATGGTGCGGAGGGTGCGAAGGCCCGGGGCGAGCGACCGGCGCGCGGTGCACCTCGTACGGCGGGCCGGCGGGTGGTGCGCTTCGTATGGCGGGCCGGCGTGCGATGGGCTGATGCGCGGCGGACGCGGTGCCGCCGCGCCGGGGAACGGGGGGCGGGCGCCCGCCGCCGGGGAACGGGTGCCCGTCGCTCAGGCGCGGACCGGCGGGCGCGGGAGTCTCAGCGGGCCCAGCCGCTGAGGCGCTTGCCGCCCCCGCGGGGACGCGGTTCCCGCGGGCCGTCCAGCAACGCGGCGGACAGCACGCGGACCAGCCACGCGTTGACCGAGACGCCTTCGGCGCCCGCCGCCTCCTCGATGCGGCTCTTGAGCGACTCGGGCAGGCGCAGGGTCATCCTGGCCGTGCCCTCCTCGCCCGGGAGCGTCGGAGGCGTCGGCGGGGCCGGGGGGAACGGCGGTGTGGGGAAGCCGGGCGGCCCCGGCGGGGCCGGAGCGCCCGGCGGCGCGAACGCGCCGGGCATTCCGGGCGGCGGCGCGAAACCCCCGGTCTCCCCGAAGTCCGGCGGTGTCACCACGAACTCGGGTTCGCGGTTGCGGATCCGTACCTCGACCGAGCCGGGCGCGAGCTCACGGGTGACCTCGTCGGCCGCGGCCGACAGGACCTCGATGAGGGTGAGCCTGACCGCGGAGTCGAGCGACGTGGTCAGGTTCTCCACGGCGGCCCGGGTCTCGGGGTCGGCGACCGCCGCCGACGCGGCCAGTGCCCGGCGGAGGTTCTCGACGAAGGGCGTGACGTCCATGGGCATCACTATGACGCCAATGGTGACGTCACGTCAAGCCGAATGACGTCATTTATGACGTCTCTCTGGATGTCGTGTGGCGTCACGGTGGCGTCGGCGGCTTCGGCGCGGGGGCCGGATCGCCGTTCCGGTGCCGCGGGTGTTCCACCCCGGACGGCTCCGTCGGCCGCGGTGGCACCGGTTCTCCGGTCGGCGGCGATCCGCTCCTTCCGGGGCGTCGGGGAGATCGCGGCATGTCCGGCGGTCGGCGATCCCGCGATTCGACCGATCGTCCGGCCGGGGGCCCCGCGCCGAGAGGAATGGAAATCGTTATCGGCGTTGTTGTGGGTCTCGTCGATCGGAAAAGGAGAAGGCCATGGCTGGAAACGAGCTCCGTCCCGTGATCAAGCTGCGCTCGACCGCGGGCACCGGCTACACCTACGTGACCCGTAAGAACCGGCGGAACTCCCCCGACCGGCTCACGCTCACCAAGTACGACCCGATCGCCCGGCGCCACGTGGAGTTCCGCGAGGACCGCTGAGATCCCGTCCCGCCGGTCCTCACCGCCCGGGGGTCTTCCCCGGGCGGTCCCGGCGGGCGCGCTCCGGGCGGGGCCCGGTGTCAGGCGCCGCGGGGCGCGTCGTTCCGTCGGCCACCGGGTCGCCGCGGGCGGGTTTCAGGGCACGACCCGGCTCCGCAGCAGGGCGTCGAGGTGGTCCAGGATCCACTCCCAGCTCTCCTGTGAGCCGGGATCGCTGTGGCTGAAGCCGCCGGCCGCCTCCAGGCTGATGTAACCGTGGAAAACGCTGCCCAGCAGCCGTACGGCGTGCGTCCGGTCCGCCTCCGTCAGGTCGTAACCGCGCAGGATCGCCCGCGTCATCTGCGCGTGCCTGCCCCCGGCGCCGGCGGCCGCCGTGTCCGGGTCGAGCCGGAGCCGCGCCGCGTCGTAGCGGCCCGGGTGCTCCCGGGCGTAGTCGCGGTAGACGTTTCCCAGCGCGGCCAGGGCGTCCCGGCCGGCCCGCCCGGCCAGGGCGGCGGCGGCCCGGTCGGCGAGCTCCTCCAGTGCGAGGAGGGCGATCCCGGTCCTGAGGTCCTGCGAGTTCTTCAGGTGGGAGTACAGGCTCGCGACCTTGACGTCGAACCGCCTGGCGAGCGCCGAGACGGTCACCTGGTCGAAGCCGACCTCGTCGGCCAGTTCCGCCCCCGCCCGGACCAGGCGTTCCGTCGTCAGTCCCGCGCGTGCCACGATCCTCCCCCCGTCCTCCTGCAGAGATTGTGTAATTCCCTGAAGCGTTCAGGCAACATGATCTGCCGGCACCGTACCGGCCGGTGTCAGCGGTCGCCCCGCACGGCCGGCCGGCCGGTCAGCCGCAGGTGATCTCGGTGAAGGCCGGGGGAGCGGCGGCGGAGCCCACGAAACCGACTTCGGAGACGGTGGCCCCGGGGGCGAGGACGGCCCCCTCGGGCGCGTGGATCATCGCGATGGGCCCGCTCTGCATGGGCGTGCCGTTCCACGCCTGGGTGAGCTTGGCGCCCTGGGGGAGCAGCCACTGGATGTACCAGTCGCGCATCGGCCGGCCGGAGACGTTGCTGATCGTCGCGGCTCCCCGGTAGCCGCCCGGCCAGGACTCGACGAGGGTGACGGTGGCGGTGCAGCCGACGTCGGACGCCGTCGCGGACCCGGGGGCGTCCGGGGTCCCCGCCGCGGCTCCGGCGGCGTTCCGGGGTTCCGCGGTGTGCCCGGCGGTGTTCCGGGTCTCCGCCGCGTGCCCGGCGGCGTGCCGGGTGTCCGCCGTACGGCCGGCGCAGGACGCCACGACCAGCGCCGCCGCGGCCCCCAGTGAGACGGCGCCCAGCAGGGGCGCGATCCTCCGGGTCACCACCGCGGGGCCTCCTTCCGTGCGGGAACGCGGCGGACCGCGGCGGTCCCGGCCGGCGCGGAACGCGGGCGCCGGCCGGGACCGCCTTTCACCGGGATCCGTCAGGGGCTGGTGCAGGTCGGGGTGGGAGAGCCGCTGGTGCCGTTGGCGACGAACCCGAAGGTGGTCGAGCCGTTCGCCGCGACGGTCCGGTTCCAGTCGGTGTTCCTGACCACGGCGACCGATCCGGACGCGGTGTAGACGCCGTTCCAGACGCTGTTGATCGTGGTGCCGCTGCCCGGAGTCCAGCTCACCGTCCAGCCGTTGAGCGGGGAGGAGCCGCGGTTGGTCACGGTCACCTCGCCCTGGAACCCGCCCTGCCAGGAGCTGACCGTCCGGTAGGCGGCCGTGCAGGCGCCAGCGATCGGCGTCGAGCTCGGGGTCACCGTGGGCGTCGAGGTGGGGGTCGAGGTGGGCGTCGAGGTCGGCGTCACCGTGGGGGTCGCGGTCGGCGTCGAGCCGGGACGGCCCACACCGGTCACCTCGCCCTTTCCACCGTCGAAGACGACGTCGGAGCAGTTGTAGAAGGTCTCCGCGCTGTCGGACCGCTTCCACACCGAGTAGACGATGTGCCGGCCCGACTTGCCCGAGGGCAGGCGGGCGTCCCAGTAGTAGTAGGCGTCCGCGGTGCCCGCCGCGCCGACGCTCGGCGGGTGGTCGGCCGTGTAGAAGGGCTCTGCCTCAAGGTCGTCCCAGGTCAGCGGCCGGGTGGGGTCCCAGCCGTCCTTGGTGACGTAGACGTAGAACCAGCCGGGGTGCGCGGCCCACTTGTTGTACCGGAACTGGATGGAGCTTCCGGCGGTCAGGTGGGTCACGGGCCAGTCGGCGTGCGGCAGGTCGAACCCGCTGTAGGTGGGGTTGCCGCCGCTGCACGCCTGCCCGTCGGGGATGAACCCGCGGGTGCGCCCGGCGCCGTCGGAGCGGAGCACGCCGAACCAGTTGTACAGGGAGTTGGGGCCGCTCTTCGCGACCGCCGCCGCGCAGGCGGGGTTGACGGGGATGATCTGCCCCGTCTGCGACAGCCCGTCCTGCCAGCAGAGGTAGGTACGGCTGCCCGGCACCATCATCGCGCCGTGCGCGGACGCCGAACCGGGGACGAGAACGACCGCGAGCAACGCGGACAGGAGGGCGACCGCGCCCGCGGCGACGGCGCCTGGCCATTTCTTCACGGGATTACCTCCCCCTTCCGGGGACGACGAACCGCTGGTTCATGGCGGTGAAGCGCTCACGCGAGACGGACTTTAGGCCGTCGTCTCCGGGGAGTGAACGCGGTGCGGTCGCCGCGGGCGGGGCGTGCGTCATCGGCGCAGGTCAGCGGGGTGCGGGGATGGACGGAAGGATGAAAGGTTCATGCCCCGGCCGACGGTGATCTCCGGATCGGCCCCGGTCGGCGACCCCGCCGGGAGGCGCGTCGGGCATCCCGCCGGGGCCGTTCCCCGCAGGTCCCTACCGGGCGGCGAGCTTCTCCAGCGCCGGGCCGGCGAGCCGGTACGTGTGCCACTCGTCGAGGTGCACGGCCCCCAGCGACCGGTAGAACTCGATGGAGGGGGTGTTCCAGTCGAGGACCGCCCATTCCAGACGGCCGTAGCCGCGTTCCACGCAGATACGCGCCAGCTCGGCGAGCAGCTGCTTGCCGTGCCCCCCGCCCCGCCGGTCGGGGTGGACGAAGAGGTCTTCGAGGTGGATTCCGTGCCTGCCCACCCAGGTGGAGTAGGTGAGGAACCAGATCGCGAAGCCCACGGGCCTCTCCTCGCCCCGCTCGTCGCGCTCGGTGGCGAGGTGGCAGAACACCGCGGGGGAGTCGCCGAAGAGCGCCTCGCGCAGGTCGTCGGGGGTGGTCTGGACCTTGTCCAGCGCTTTCTCGTACTCGGCGAGGTCGCGGATCATACCGATGATGGCTGGGACGTCGTCCGGTGTCGCGGGGCGAATCATGGGTGAAGTTTAGGCCGTTTCCGACCCTGCCTTTCCGGTCCCGCCGTCCTGACCTGGGCGTCCTGGCCCGCCGCCCCGGCCTGGAAGTCCCGCTCCGCCGTCCCGGTCCGGTCACCGCTCCACGGGGTGGACGAAGCCGAGAAGGGCTACGTCGTCCCGGTTGTCCACGCCCTCGACGAGCGAGAGCAGCGACTCCAGCTGGGCCTCCAGGTCGAGGCCGGCCGTTCGCGCCGCCTCGGTGAGGAGCCGGTCCATGCCGGTGAGGATGCCCGTCGGCCGCTTCTCCACGATGCCGTCGGTGTACAGCAGCAGCCGGTCGCCGGGCCCGAGGCGCGCCTCGGAGGCGGGGAAGCCGATGGAGGGCAGCACCCCGATCAGCGGGGCGAGCGCGCCGTCGAGGTACTCGGGTTCCCCGCCCGCCCGGCAGACCAGGGGAGGCGGATGCCCGGCGCCGGCGTACCGCACGTACCCGGTGACCCGGGAGATCCGTACGCACAGGACGGTGGAGCGCATGCGCTCACCCGGGCCGCAGGCCATCCGGTTGAGGCGGAAGAGGACGCGGCCGGGCTCGGGGTCCTCCACGGCGTAGGCACGCAGCGCGTTGCGCACCCGGCTCATCGTGGCGGCGGCCTCGACGCCCTTTCCGACGACGTCGCCGATCACCAGCATCAGCTCGTCGTCGGAGATCCGGATGGCGTCGTACCAGTCGCCGCCCACCTCCGCCTCGTCGCTGCCCGGCAGGTAGCGGCCGGCGATCCGCAGGTCGCCGGCGGAGGGGACCTCGGGCAGCAGGGCGAGCTGCAGCGTGGTCGCGATCCGGTGCTCCAGCTCCAGCCGCTCCAGGTTCGCCAGGCGCGCGAGGGCGAGCTGGGCGAGCCGGTCCAGCGCCGGCTCACCGGTGACGGCGGCTCTGCCCGCGACGGTCCCGCCCGCGAGGGTTCCCTCCGGGGCGTCTCGGTCCGCGACGGTCCCCTCCGAGGCGTCTCCGCTCGCGACGGCTTCGCCCGTGACGGTCCCGCCCGGGGCGTTTCCGTCCGGCGGGGTGACGACGAGGCCGTCGGAGGTGAGCGTCACCGCCGCCCCGGGGGAGTCCGCCAGCAGCCGGCCGTACCGCTCCGTCAGGGTCAGCACCTCGTGGGCCGTCGACGCTTTGTTGATCGCCAGCGCGGCCTCGGTCAGCTCGCGCAGCCGGCGGTTGTGCCGGGACCGCGCCTCGGCAGGCCGTAGGATCCCGCGCACCCGGCCGAGCAGCTCCTCCAGCGGTCCCAGGATCAGCGCCAGCGGCGTGCGCAGCTCGTGACTGACGTTGGCGAAGAACGCCGTCTTGGCGCTGTCGAGCTCGGCGAGCGCGCGTGTCCGGTCGCGTTCCCGCTCGTGGGCCTCGGCGGCGGTCAGCGCCCGCGACACGCTCTCGGCGAGCGCCTGGAAGAACTCCCGGTAGGACTCGTCCACCGGCAGCAGGGGGTTCACCCCGCACACCAGCAGGCCCTGGAACCTGGTCCCGGAGTCCAGCGGCAGGACGATGACGGGGCCGGGCACGCCGAAACGCCCGCCGGACGCCGCGACGACCGGGGCCCGGCGGGCGGCGGCCACCGGCTCGTCACCGGCGGAGATCCGGCCGGGAGCGGTGTCGCGCGGTGTGGTGAGCCGCAGGTCGCCGTCGTCGCCGAGGAGGTAGACGAGGGCGGACGGCACGTCCTCGCGGCCGTGCCCGGCGAGCGCGGCGACCACGGCCGCCGCCACGTCGGGCCGCGTCGTCATCCCGCTCGCGGCCAGGCCGACACGGTTCAGGGCGCGGGTCCTGCGCTCTCCGAGAACCCGGCCGGTCATCTCGCTGACCAGGCAGAGGACTCCGCCGACGGTGCCGTCGGGCAGCCGGACGGGGTCGTAGGAGAGGTCGAAGTAGGTCTGCTCCAGGAAGCCGTGCCGTTCCAGCAGGAAGGGGTGGTCACGGTCCCAGAACGGCTCTCCCGACTCGCGGACCCGGTCGAGCAGCGGGCCCAGCGCGTCCCAGATCTCGGGCCAGGTCTCCGCGGCCGGCCGGCCGAGGGCCGCCGGGTGCTTGGCGCCGATCGCGGCGACGTAGGCGTCGTTGTACACGCCGATGTGCTCGGGGCCCCAGAACAGGACGATCTGGGTGCGTGACGACAGGACGATGTCGACGGCGGTCCTCAGCACCGCCGGCCACCGCTCCATCGAACCGAGCGGGGTGCCGGCCCAGTCGTGCTCGCGGACCCGCCTGCCCATCTCGCCGCCGTAGGCTCTCACCTCGGAGTTTGCCTCCCATGCGTTGGGTAGTGTGACGATACCTGGTCGATCGATCTATTCCACGGCGGGGACATATGGGCATTCGTCTGGACAGACAGACGGATCGAGAAGGCGCTCGGGTCCTCATCCCGATCGGTGACCTCGACAGGGACGCCGTGGAACCGCTGAGCGCCGCGGTGGGCGAGGAGCTCGCCGGACGCCCCGCCCGCCTGGTGATCCGGATGACCCACGTGCCGTTCTGCGACTCCTCGGGGATCGTCATGCTGCTCGACGCCCACGCCGACGCGACGGGCCGGGGCATCTGGCTCGCCCTCGCCGACGTGGGCGAGCATCTGCGGGGCCTCTTCCGGCTCTCCGCGCTCGACCGGGTCGTCCCGATCATCGAGGAGCCGCCCCATGGCCGATGACGCTCATGGAGAGGCGGTGACGAGCCTCCCGATCGGAGGGAACCTGTCGGAGCTGCGCGAGCGCACCCGTGACTTCCTCACCCCGGCGAAGCTGGGCGAGCGGCAGGAGGCGAACTTCATCCTCGCCATCAGCGAGGCCGCCAACAACGTGCTGGACCACGCCCGCACCCCGGGCGTCCTCGTCCTGCGGCGATACGCCGACCGCGTCGTGGCCGAGATCAGCGACGAGGCGGGGACGCTCACCGATCCCCGGGCGGGCATGACCGCGCCCGAGGTCGGGTCCCGCCGCGGCTACGGGCTCTGGCTGATGCGCCAGATGTGCGACGAGGTGGAGATCACATCCGGGCCGGCCGGTTCGACGGTCCGGCTCGTCATGCGCTGCGACTGATCCGGACCGCGCCGCACCACCTGGGCGGTCCGTTCGCCGTACCCGTGCCTTCTCCCGGTGACCGGTCTCCCTTGTCTTCGAACACGTGAGATGTTCAAATGAACCGGAAAGCCTTGCGGAGCGGTTCCGGCGGTCCTCTGTACGGCGAGGCTCCGGGGACGGTCTCCGGTGGCCTCCGGCGGTCCGCCCGCAGTGGCCGGCCGGGTGCCGCGGGACCGCCGCGACCGGCTCCGGTACGGAGACGAAGTTCGCCACGAGACGGAGGAGACGCGTGACCACCTGGATGCTGCTCGACTACGGCGAGGTCATCTCGCTGCCGCAGGCGGCCGAGGACGTGACGGCCATGGCGGTCCTCGCCGACCTCGACACCGAGACGTTCCTCGACCGCTACTGGCGTCACCGGGACCTCTACGACCGGGGGAGACCCTCCCACGCCTACTGGGGCGACGTCCTGGACCGCGGGTTCTCCGAGGGGGACCCGCTGGTGGCCGCGCTCGACGCGGCCGACACCGCGAGCTGGTCGCGCCCCGACCCGGCGAGCCTGGAGGCGATCCGCGCCCTCGCCGGCCGCCACCGGCTCGCGCTGCTGTCCAACGCCCCCGAGCCGATGGCCGCGGCCATCGACCGGGCGCCGTGGGCGCGGGCGTTCGACCACCTCTTCTACAGCTGCCGCCTCGGCCTGGCCAAGCCCGACCCCGAGATCTTCGAGAAGGTCCTGCACGAGCTCGGCGCGGAACCGGGCGAGGTCACCTTCTTCGACGACCGGGCGGTCAACGTCGAGGCCGCCGCGGCGGTCGGCATCCACGCCGTCCTGTACCGGCCCGGCACCCCCTTCGAGCGGCGACCGGCTTGACCGGGCCGCCGGGCCGCCGGGCCGTCCTTCCGGCCCGGCGGCCCGGCGGCCGCTCAGCGGCGTCCGGTGGTGGCGATGCCCTGGACGAAGTGGCGCTGGCCGAAGAAGAAGATCACGACCAGCGGGAGCGTGGTGATGACGCTCGCCGCCAGGACGATCTCCCACTTGGGGTCGCCGCCCTGGTAGAACTGGTCGACGATCGCCTTCAGGCCGCGCGGCAGCGTGTAGAGCGCCGGGTCCTGGAGATAGATCAGCGGCTTCATCAGGTCGAACCAGCTCGCCTTGAGCTCGAAGACGAAGGCGATGATCAGCGCCGGTCTGGCCAGCGGCACGGCGATCCGCCAGAACAGGTCCAGGTAGGACGCCCCGTCCACCCGGGCGGCCTCGAAGACGTACCGGGGCACGCCCAGCAGGAACTGGCGCAGCAGGAAGACGTAGAACGCCGAGCCGAACAGGTTGCCCGCCCACAGCGGCACCTGCGTGCCGGTCAGCCCCACCGAGTTCCAGATGAGGTAGGTCGGCACCAGCGTGACCGCCGCGGGCAGCATCATCGTCGCCAGCACGCTGCCGAAGAGCAGGTTGCGGCCCGGGAAGCGGAAGTAGGCGAACCCGAAGGCGACGAAGGCGCTCGACAGGGTGGCCGCGCCCGCCGCGACGACGCCGATGATCAGCGTGTTGACCAGCCACGCCAGCATGGGCGCCGCGTCCCAGACCGCCAGGTAGTTCTCCGGCGCGAACGGGTGGGGCCACGGGACGAACGGGTCGGCGAACGTCCGGGACCGCGGCTTGAGCGACGCGACCACGAGCCAGACGAACGGGTACAGGAACAGGGCCGACGCCGCGGACAGCATGACCAGGAAGAAGACCTTCCGCGACCCGCGTCCGGCGTCGTCGGCCGGGCCGCCGGCCTCGACCCGGGGCCGCGCCCGGTCCAGCGTGGTGGTCATCCGGCGTGCTCCTCGGCTTCGTAGTAGACCAACCGGTTGCCCACCTTCACCTGGATGAGGGTGATCACCATGATGACCAGGAACAGCACCCAGGCCAGGGCGGAGGCGTATCCCATGTGCAGGAACTGGAAGGCCTGCTGGAACAGGTAGACCACGTAGAACAGGGCCGCGTCACCGTGGGACTGCTGGGCGATCTGGTTGCCGAAGAACATCGCGTAGACCTGGTCGAACATCTGCAGCGCGGAGATCGTGTTGATGATCACCACGAAGAAGACAGCCGAGCTGATCATCGGCAGCGTGATCGACCGGAACCGCTGCCACCGGCCGGCCCCGTCGATCATCGCCGCCTCGGTCAGCTCGCGTGGCACGTTGCGCAGCGCCGCGAACAGGATGATCGTGGTCGAGCCCAGGTTCCACAGCGACATCAGCACGATGCCCGGCAGGATCCAGTCCGGGTCGGTCGTCCACTGCGGTCCCTCGATCCCGAACAGGCCGAGGAACTGGTTGACCATCCCGGCCTGGCCGTTCAGCAGGAACAGGAAGAGCACGCCCACGGCGACGTACGGCGTCATGGACGGCAGGTAGAAGATCGTCCGGAACACGCCCGCCGCCCGCCCGGTGATCCGGTTGAGCATGAGCGCCAGGGCGAGCGCGAGCGCGATGGACAGCGGCACGTGCAGCGCCGTGTAGTAGACGGTGTTGCCGACGGCCCGGAGGACCTTCGGGTCCTGGGCCGTCTTGGCGTAGTTGCCGAGGCCGACGAACTCCGGGCTGCCGATCAGGTCGAAGTCGGTGAACGACAGCACCAGGCTGGCGACCATCGGGCCGAGCTGGAAGACCACCAGGCCGATCAGCCACGGCAGCAGGAAGACGTACGCCCACCGCGTCTCCGGACGGATCCGCCTCACCGCGGCCCCCGCGGGGCCGCCGACCGGCGGCTCACCATGGAAACCACCGCGCGGCTCACCACGGAAACCACCGCGCGGATCACTGCGCGGATCACTGTGTCGCCTCGTCGATGGCCTGCTGCGCCTGCTGCTGCGCCTGCTTCATGGCGTCGGCCGGCTTCCTCTCGCCGAGCAGCACCCGGTTGCCCGCGTCCTGCCATGCCTTGGTGAACTCGGCCGCGGCCGCCGACGGCGGAACCACGAACCCGGCCTGCTGCACCGAGCGGATCGTCTTGACCGCGTCGTCGTAGGCCTTGTGCCCGCTGGGCTTCACGACCTCCGAGAAGATGACGTCGTCGGCCTTGACGTTGCCGGTGTAGGTGCCGATGTTGACCTTGCCCTCCTTGGCGCGCTTGTCGGCGCGGGCCCTGGCCGCCGCGATCCAGGTGTCGGCGGAGGTCATGGTCTTCATCCAGCGGCAGGCCACGTCGGGGTGCTTGGCGCCCTTGGGGACCACCCACGCGTTGCCGCCCACGTTGTTGACCGGGTGGCCCTGGCGGTCCTTGACCGGCAGCACGGTGATGTCGGCGTCCGGCGTCGTGCCCGCCATGGCGCTGACCACGAACTGCTCGGTGAGCATGGCGCCGAGCCTGTCGGTGGCGAACGGGTTCTCCTCGCCGAAGTAGTCGAAGGTCTCGGTGAACGCCTTCAGCTTCTTCCAGCCGCCCTGCGACTCCACCAGGCGGCCGGCGTAGTCGAGGGCCTCGACCACCTTCGGGTCGTCGAGCTTCGCGGTGCGGCCGTCGGCGGACAGGATGTCGGCGCCGTTGGCCTTGGCCCACAGCGGCAGGAACTCCGGCAACTTGGGATAGAAGCCGAACCGCTCGATCCTGCCGTCCCGGACGCGGTTCATCTTCTCCGCGAGCTTGGCCAGCGCGTCCCAGTCGGAGGTGTCGATGCTCGCCGGATCGACCCCGGCGTCCTTGGCGGCCTTGTTGTTCACCAGCAGGACGATCGAGTTGTAGAACTCCGGGACGGCGTACCACTTGCCGTCGTACTTCGACTGCTGCTGTGCCGCCGGGTAGAAGTCGCCGGTGGCGATCTTCTCGCGGGAGACGCAGTCGTCCAGCGGCTGGATGGCCCCGCGCGCGGCGTAGCTGCCGATCCGCTCACGGCCCAGGTAGACGACGTCCGGCGGGTTGCCGCTCGCCACCGCCGACAGGAACGCCTGCTCGTCGAACTGGCCCTCGTTGATCGCGACCTTCACGTCCGGGTACGCCTTCCTGAACGCGTCGACCCGGACGGTGGCGATCTCGTCGGGGAGACCGAATCCCATCGTGGTCAGTGACGATCCCGCGCCACCGCTGCCCGCCTCTCCGCTTCCGCCGCGGCTGTCACCGCTGTTCGCTCCGACGCCGCCGCAGGCGCTGAGGGCCGCCACCAGGAGGGCCACGGCCGAGATACGGCCCGGGTGGTACTTGGGCATCCACGCCTCCTTGGTTCACTTGTGAGACAGGCCCCTTCCCTTAAAGGGAGGGTTAAACGTGGATTTTCCGGTAATGGCAATCCGAATTCGTTTTTATTGCTCGTACGGCGGGCATCCGAAGTACGGCAGGCATCCGAAGTACGGCAGGCATCCGAACGGGAGGCCGGGGGTGGCGCCGGGGACGGCGGGCGAGCCGTACGGGAGGTATGCGCGGCCGTGCGGGAGGGGGAGGTCCGCGCGGCGGAACCGGGACGGAGGACGCCCCGGCGGATCACCGCGGGGGGCGGGCGGACCCGATGGTCCCTCGATGGTTCTCCGTGATCTCAGAAGAGGAGACGGGTCAGAGGGAGAGCGGGACGTTTCCCTCGAAGGCGCGCAGGACGGACTCGTCCACGCTCGCGTCGATGGGGAAGGCGTCCCTGAGCCGGGTGAGGTCGAGCAGGCGCTCCAGAAAGCCGTGCACCCCGGCCAGCCGCAGCCAGCCCTTGCGCTCGTAGGCGCCGCGCAGGCCGCTGAGCAGCGCCCACACGCCGGTGGAGTCGCAGAATCTCAGCTCGTGCACGTCGATGATGATGTGAACTCGCCCGCGCGTCAGCAGCGCGGAGAGAGCCTCCTCCAGATCGGAGGCGGACAGCTTGTCGAGATCGCCGGCCAGCGAGACCACGGCGAACCGCGGCTGGTCGTTCACGGCGATGGAGAGCCGGTTCATCAATATGTGCCCCGCTGTCCACAGCTGTTGGAAACAGCGCCCTCGCGACCTCTCCGCCCTCTGGGGAGAGCGGTTGCTCGCTTTCCCCGGTCGAGGTGGGCGACGGACAACCCTGCCCGTTTCGATCACGGGAACCATATCAGCGAGGGCCTCCCCGCCGGGCGGACCCGGCGTTCTTCTCACCACGCCTGACGGCTCCCTACGGAGCGTGCAGAGACGGATAACCGCTGCGACCACCGTACGCCCGGGCCGGGCACAGTTCAATGCTGCCGGGGCCTGACCCGCCGCGCCCCGGGAGGAGGGGCGTCGCCCGGTCGTCCGCCCCGGTCCGCCCCGGTCGACCGCCCCGGTCCGGGCCGGTCGTCCACCCCCGTCCGCCCCGGCATCCGCCCCCGCGCGGCCGGTGTCCACCCCCGCCCGGCCGGCGTCCGCCCCGGTCCGGGTGGGCGTTTGCCCCGCTCCGGGCCGGGCACCCGGAGACCATGGCCACCACAGACCGGGCGGTGCTCACCGTCAACGCGGGCTCGTCGAGCCTCCAGCTCCACCTCGTCCGCGACGGCGAGGTGCTGCGCGTCGAGCACAGCGAGCGGAGCCCGGACCCGGCGGAGGTCGAGCGGACCGTGGCGGACTTCCTCGACGCCGCGGGGGACCACGAGATCACGGCCGTCGGGCACCGCCTGGTGCACGGCGGCGAGGCCGTACGGCGCCCGACGGTGGCCGACGACGGCGTGGTGGCCGCGGTGCGCGGATACGCCGACCTCGCCCCGCTGCACGTGCCGCCCGCGCTGGCGCTCGTCGAGGCGTGCCGCCGGCTGCTGCCCGGCGTCCCGCACGTGCTCTGCCCCGACACCGCCTTCCACGCCGGTCTGCCCGAGAGCGCCGCGACCTACCCGCTGCCCGCGGAGTGGCGCGAGAAGTACGGCCTGCACCGCTACGGCTTCCACGGCCTGTCCTACTCCTGGGCGCTGGGCCGGGCGGCGGAGCTGCTGGACAGGCCCGCCGGGACGCTCCGGCTCGTCCTCACCCACCTCGGCGGCGGCTCCTCGGTGTGCGCGGTCCGCGAGGGCCGCAGCCTGGACACCTCGATGGGCTTCACACCGCTGGAGGGCGTCCCGATGAGCAAGCGGTCGGGCAGCGTCGACCCCGGCATGCTGCTGTGGCTGCTGTCGGACTCCCGGCTGACCCTTGCGGAACTGCGCGACGGCCTGGAGCACCGCTCCGGGCTGATCGGGCTGTCGGGGGGCAGGTCCGGTGACACGCGGGAGCTGGTGAAGGCCGCCGACCCCGCCGCCGCGCTGGCCCTCGCGGTGTTCGCCCACCGGGTGGCCAGGGAGATCGGGGCCGCCGCGACGAGCCTGGACCGGCTGGACGCGCTGGTGTTCACCGGGGAGATCGGCTGGGACCAGCCGGAGGTCCGCGAGGCCGTCTGCGCCCGGCTCGGCCTGCTCGGCGTCGAACCGCCGGCCCGTGCCGCGGTGGAGGAGGACGGGGTGGTGAGCGCGCCGGGCGCGGCCGTACCGGTTCTGGTGGTCCAACCGCGGGAGGAGCTCCAGCTCGCCCGCGACACCCTCGCCGCGCTCGGCGGAGACGGGAAGAAGGCGTCCGACGGGGACGGGAAGACGGGAGAGATCAGGTGACGGTGGGGAATCTCGTGCGCGGCGCGGTCGCCGGGGCGGGTGCGACGGCGGTGATGAGCGCGGTGACGATCGCCGGGCAGCGGGCGGGGCTGATGCCCGACCAGCCTCCCAAGCGGATCGCCCGCGCCGTCCTGCCGGGCCACCGGCACCGTCCCAAGCCGGGGGAGAAGGCGCTCGGCACGATCGCGCACTTCGGGTTCGGCGCGGCCTGCGGCTCCCTGCTCGCGCTGCTCCGCGGGGGACGGCGCGCGCCGGTCACCCTGGGCGCCGGCTACGGCCTGGCCATCTGGCTCGTCAGCTACCAGGGCTGGGTGCCGGGCTTCGGCATCCTGCCGCCGATCTCCGACGACCGGCCCGGTCGGCCGGCGGTGATGGCCGCCGGCCATGTGGTGTACGGCACGGTGCTCGCCGTCCTGCTGGACCGTCTCCGCCGCGGTCCGGAGCGGGAGGCGTAGGGCCGTCCCGGTGGACGGCGGCCATCGGGTGGGGCCGGCACGGCCGGGACGCGGCGCGTCAGGCCGGGAAGGGGGCCGTGGAGGAGTCCTCGCGGCCCGTCGGGTTCAGCTGACAGCCGTGCTCGTCACAGTGGTCGGCGTCGGCGTCGTCGAACCACACGCCGCCGTCGGCGAGGTAGCGGAAGCGGATGGGCCTCTCCGAGGGGACGGTGAGGCTCACCTGGTAGGTGCCGTTCCTGCGCTGCATCGGGTGGGCGTAGGGATCCCAGCCGTTGAAGTCGCCGACCAGCGAGATCCCGCCGGCGGCGTGGTCGGCCGGCACGCTGAAGGTGAGCTTGACCTGTCCGTTCTTGGTCGGCTTGCCACGCTTGATCATTGAAGTTCTCCTGACTCGCGGTCTCCATGAGTAGCCGGCCGCGAGCGCGGTGACGGTGAGACGCGAAGGTCACGTCGGCCTCCCGTCGCCGCCTCCGCCAGAGGGCGGCGCCGCCAGGGAGACCGGCGTCCAGTCACGGCCGAGCCGGTACGATCCATCAGGATCGTTACCGCGAGTGACCGTGTGACAACCCGGATGTGCTGATTTTTGAGCGAGATCACGTCCGACTTTGACTGGATCATGGCGATTGGCCGGGCCTCGGGCGGTGGACGGCGGTTTCGCCCCGGTGGCGGCGCGTCCCCGGAGGGCGGGCCTTGCCGGCCGGACGATGAGTTCGCCCCGGTGGTGGCGCGTCCTCGATGGCGGCGCGTTGCCGGGTCGTCGCGTGTCTCCGGGCGCGGGGGGACTCCCGGGCGGGCGGGGGGCTTCCGGACGGTCGCGCGAGGGTTTCCAGGTGGGTTCGCGGGAGTTTCCGGACAGGCGTGTGGGAGAGGATGTCCCGGTGAGGATACGGCCCATCACCCCGTCGCTGCTGGTGGAGGAACTCGCCGACCGGATCGCCGCGGCCCCCCGTGACGCCTGGGTCCGGGTGGCGCTCGACGGAGCCCCGGCCGCGCGGCCGGAGGATCTCGCGGACGCGCTGGCCGGCCCGCTCCGCCTGCGCGGCAGGGAGGTGATGAGGGTGTCGGCGCGAGATTTCCTGCGCCCGGCATCGCTGCGCCTGGAGCACGGCCGTACCGATCCGGACGCCTACTACGACGACTGGCTCGACCTCAAGGGCCTGGTGCGCGAGGTCCTCGCCCCGCTCGGCCCCGGCTCCTCGGGGCGGATCGTCCCCACACTGTGGGACAGCGTCACCGACCGGGCCACCCGCGCGCCGTACGTCACCGTGCCGCCGGGCGGGGTGCTGCTGCTGGACGGCGGCCTGCTGCTGGGCCGGGGCCTGCCGTTCGATCTGACCGTGCACCTGTGGCTGTCGCCGGGCGCGCTGGACCGGCGGACCGACCCCGGGCTGCGGTGGACGTTGCCCGCCTACGCGCGCTACGAGGACGAGGCCGGGCCGGTGAAGAGCGCCGACGTCGTCGTCCGCGCCGACGACCCCCGGCATCCGGCGGTGGTCGGACGGTCATGACCGCGAGCGGGCCGCACCCGTGGACGCGGCCCGTTCGCGGTCGTCACCGTGAACCGAACCTTCGCGTGGGTCCCCGCGGCGGGGACCGCGAAGGGCTAGACCCCGGCGCGCGAGGGCATCATGCCCTCGGCGTAGGTCCCCTCGGTCATCTCCATGCCGTGCCCCCGGCCCTGCTCCATGCCCTCGTGGGTCTCCTCGATCCGCAGCGCGACGCCCATCGCGAAGAAGGTGGGCGCCCACTCGCCGATGAAGATGCCCCAGCGGTCCGCCCGGTCCAGCCCGGCCTTCTCCTGCGAGAGCGACATGTACCACGTCGCGAACGACAGGCCGATGGACGCGAGCCCGGCCGCATACATCATGCTGGACTTCACGCCCATCTTGTGCAGCGATTTGATCATTTCGTCCCCCCGATGATGGTTCGTTGTTATGGGTACCCTTCGAGGTGGCGTGTAACCGACCGCCTGCGATGTGTCACGTCACGTCCCCGGAGAAAGCGGCCCACCGGTCCCCGCGGCTCAGGACCCCCGCGACTCCCCCTGGCCCGCCTCGCCGAGCTTCCGGTTCAGCCCCTCGCGCCTGACCTCCAGGTCGTCGGCCAGGGACTCCTGCTGCTCGGCCATGGTGATCAGAGCCGACCGCTCGACCGCGTCGGTCGGGCCGAGATCGTTCACCTGCTCGCGCAGGTCGGCCGCCTCGGAACGCAGTCGCGCGATTTCCTCTTCAACCTCGTGAAGTTCGTCGTTGATGCTCATTCGGGGTCCATACCCGCGCTTCGGAACTGAATTCCCGGTCCTGCCCGTACGCCGGACGGTCAGCCCGCGAACTCCGGGGCGAGGCGGGCCAGCGCGCCGATCTCCAGCGCCACCCACAGCGCGCCGTCCGGACCGGCCGCGATGCCGTGCGGCTCCGACGACGGGGTCGGCAGGGCGTACCCGTCGATCCGCCCGCCGGGGGTGATCCGGCCGACGCGGTTGGCGCCCCACTCGGTGAACCAGCAGTTCCCGTCCGGGCCGGCGACGATGGCGTGCGGGCGGGCGGCGCGGTCGGGGAGCGGGAACTCCTCGATCCGCCCGTCCGGGGTGATCCGCCCGATCTGACCCGCACCGATCTCCACGAACCACATCGCGCCGTCCACCCCGGCGGTGATGCCCACCGGGGCCGCGCCCTCGGTCGGCAGCCGGTGGACGGCGACGTCACCGTCCATGCCGATCCTGCCGATGGCGTTCGCCTGGTTCATCGTGAACCACAGGGCGTCGTCGGGCCCGGCGGCGATGGCCGACGGGAAGGCACCGCGTTCCGGCAGCGGGAACTCGGTGACCTCCCCGTCCACCGTGACGCGGCCGATCCGGTCGGCGCCGGTCTCGGTGAACCACAGGGCGCCGTCGGGCCCCGCCGCGATCCCGAACGGCCCCGCCTCCGGCGTGGGCAGCGGGAACGCGGTGGCCTCACCGCCGGTGGTGAGGCGCCCGATCCGGTGGCCGCGGTACTCGGTGAACCACAGGGCGCCGTCGGGCCCGGCGGTGATGGTGGTCGGCCCGCCCGACGCCGGATCGAGCGGATGGGAGGTGAGCTCCCCGCCGGGAGTGATCCGGCCGATCCGGCCCTGGTGGACCAGGGTGAACCACAGCGCGCCGTCGGGTCCGGCGGCGATGCCGTACGGCCCGGCGTCCGGGCCGGACACGTGGATCTCCGTCACGGAGAAGGTCTGGTCGGATGACATGGGGGTCCTTTCGTCCGGGGGAACAGATGGTGGGTCGGAGCGCGCCATGAGGCGGTCGTCACGGGGGAGGACGGGCTCTTCCATGCGGGCGGGGGCTCGGCGCTCGGCGGCGACGTCCTGGACCGGCTGATGGAGGACCTTCCCCGCGGACGGGGCTCGGCGCTCAGCGGAGGCGGCCGTCGCGGAGCTCGATCTCCTCGCCGGTGAACCGGCCGCGCAGCGCCCGGTCGTGGGAGACCAGGACGAGGGCGCCCTGGTAGGCGGCGAGCGCCTCCTCCAACTCCTCGACGAGCCTGAGCGACAGGTGGTTGGCCGGCTCGTCCAGCAGCAGCAGGTCCGCCTCCTCCGTCAGCAGGCGGGCCAGGCCGAGCCGGCGCCGCTGGCCGACGGAGAGGGCCCCGACCGGCGTCGTGAGCTGCTCGGGCCGGAACAGTCCCATCGACAGCAGCCGCGCCCGGTGCTCCTCGGGGTGGCCGGGCCGCCCCTCGGCGAAGGCGGCGAGGAGCGGGCGCTCCGGCCGGTCGAAGGACGACTCCTGCGGCAGGTAGCCGATCCGGCCGCGGCGCCGTACGGTGCCCTCGTCGGGCTCGGTGACGCCGGCCAGCACCCGCAGGAGCGTGGACTTGCCCGCGCCGTTCGGGCCGTGGACCAGCAGCCGCCGGCCCGGCCCGACGGTCAGGGAGCCGACGTGGAGCCGGTCGGCCACCCGTACGGCCCGCAGCTCGGCGATCGCACCGCCCGTCGTGCCGTTCACCGCGCCGGCCGTCGTGCCGTTCACCGTGCCGTGCACCGCGCCGGCCGTCGTACCGTCCAGCGGGCCGCTCACCGGGCCGTCCGCCGTACCGTCCGCCGCGTCGCTCACCGTGTCGTTCGCCGCGCCGGAGGCGGGGACGCCCCCGAAACGCAGGGGATCGGGCGGCCTGGGCACCGGGTCCTCGTGGAGCCGCCGCAGGCGTTCGGCGCCCTGGCGGACCCGGCCGGCGATCGAGCTCTGCACCCGGCCGGCGTCACGGTCGTAGGCCATCTTGTTGTTGTCCTTCATGGCGCGACCGTGGGCGACGCGGTGCGCGGTGACGGCCGTGAACTCCTCGGCCCGCCGTACCTCCTCGCACCAGTCGGCGTACGCCTGCTCCCAGCGCCGCCGGGCCGCGGCCTGCTCCGCCAGGAACCCGGTGTAGCCGCCGCCGAAGCGGGTCACCCCGCCGTCCTCGACCTCCAGGATCGCGGTGGCCACCCGGTCGAGGAAGAGACGGTCGTGCGACACGGCGACCACCGTGCCCCGGTGGGACCGAAGCCGCTCCTCCAGCCAGTGCGTGGCGGCGGCGTCGAGGTGGTTGGTCGGCTCGTCGAGCAGCAGGATCTCCGGGGAGGCCGCCAGCAGGCAGGCCAGGGCGAGGCGGGCCCGCTCACCGCCGGACAGGCCGCCCAGCCGCCGGTCGCGCCCGACGCGGCCGAGCCCGAGGCCGTGCAGGGACCTGTCGACGCGGGCGTCGGCCTCGTAGCCGCCGCGCGCCTCGTAGGCGTCGAGCAGGTCGCCGTACTCGGACAGCCGGTCCCCGGTGAGGTCGGCGGCCAGCTCGCGCATCCGCCGCTCCATGTCGCGCAGGTCGGCGAGCGCGGCGTCGACGGCGTCCTGGACGGTGTGGTCGTCCGGCAGGTCGAGGGTCTGGGCGAGGTGGCCGATCCCGCCGTCGGCGACGACGGTGATCTCACCGTCGTCCGGGGGCTCGACGCCGGCGATCAGCCGCAGCAGCGTGGACTTGCCGGAGCCGTTCTCCCCGACGATCCCGGCGCGCTCGCCGGGTCGGACGGTGAAGGAGACGTGGTCAAGAACCGGCCGGTCGCCGTACGCCTTGGAAACGTCGCGAAGGGAGAGCTGGGTGGACAGGGTTTTCCTCCGGGAGACGGGATGAACGGGTCGTGGCGGTGTCCGGCGAGATGCCCATGGCTGCTGCGCTCCCTGGTCGCTGTGGCAGATCTTAACGCAACTAGTTGCGTTAAGATGGAGTATGCCCGACGCGACGCGGGACGGGCAAACGGATAACGGGAGGGATCGTGGATTCCGGTGGGACGACCCGGCCGGGCGGGCGCGCCGCGCGGGTGCGCGAGGCCGTACGGCAGGCGACCCTCGCCGAGCTGGGCGAGAAGGGGTTCGACGGGCTGACCGTGGAGGGCGTCGCCGCGCGCGCCGGCGTCCACAAGACGACGGTCTACCGGCGCTGGGGCGGCGTGGAGGGGCTCGCCGCCGACGCCCTCGACCTCGCGGGCGGCGAGCCCTGGCCCGTCCCCGACACCGGCTCGATCCAGGGCGACCTGCGGGCGCTCGCCCGCCTGGTGGTGGCCGGTTTCGCCGATCCGGAGCTGGGGCCGGTCTCGACCGCGTTCATCGCGGCCGCCATGCGCAACGTGCCCACGGCGCGGGCGCTGCGCGCGTTCTTCGCCGCCCGCCACGAGCAGTCGGCCGTCCTCGTCACCCGGGCGGTCGAGCGCGGCGAGCTGCCGGCGGGCACCGACCCCGCCGAGGTGGTGCGGACCGCCGTCGCGCCGCTGTACTACCGGCTGTTCGTCAGCGGCGAGCCGGTGGACGACACGATCGCCGACCGGGCGGCCGACACCGCCCTGGTCGCCGCCCGCGCCGGAATCCTCCGCGCGTCCCGGGACCCCGGTGACCCCGCCTGAGTTCGCGGGGGCCGGCTGTCAGCCCGCGAACATCCAGCGGGGCGCCTCGCCGTGGATCAGGAGGAGTTCCCGCATCGCACGGGTCGCGCCGGTCCGCTGCGACAGCGCGAGCGCCGCGCGGGCCGTCGCGGCCGACCGCTCGTCCTCGTGCGCGTCGGCGTAGGCGTGGGCCAGGCGTGCCATGGCGTACGCCGTCATGTACCCGGCCGGGGCGCCGGGCAGCTCCCGCTCCAGCATCTCGATCGCGTCGGCGGGACGGTGCAGGTCGATGAGACAGCCGGCGGCCAGCGCGCCGCCCAGCCCGGCGGGGTACTCGATCGGGCGGAGCCGGTCGTCGTCCGGCGTCCCGGGCTCCGGGCGGGCCACCCCCTCCACCCCGGACCGTGACGCCCCGAGCGCCTCGGACGCCGCCGATGTTCCCGGCGTTCCCGGCGTCTCCGGCGTCCCCGCGGCCGCCTCCTCCGCGCACTCCTCAAGGCAGCGGTGGCACATGTCCTCCTCACCCGCCATGGCGTGCCCCTGCGCCTCGTGCCTGCGGGCCGTCGCGGCCGGCGGCTCGGCCGGGGTGACGTGCTCGCGCGCGGCGACGGCCAGGCCGATCACCTCCCCGGGATCGCCGCGGAACTCCTCCAGCCCGGCCCGGTGGGCGAGCGCGTACGCCACCAGCCGCTCGTCACCGGCCTCCCGGGCGGCCCGCAGGGCGCGGTCCGACCAGACCAGCGCCGCCTCCGGGTCACCGGCCTCGCAGTACATCCGGCTGACCAGGTCGGCGTCCTGCGAGCTGAGCCGCAGCAGGGAACGGCGGACGGCCGGGCCCGCGTCGCGGCGCAGCCCCTGGATCGCGCCGAAGACCGGGGCCAGGGCGCCGACCAGGCCCGCGGGGCGCATGTCCGTGCGGGTGTAGGCGTCGAGCACGGCCTCGAAGTAGGCGACCGTACGGTCGTCGGCCCGCGCCGGGTCCTCGATCGCCCGGCCGGTCCGCTCCTCGTCGTCGGGTGAGAACCGCTCGGGCACCAGCGGCACGCCCGTCAGGTGGTGCCAGAGCGTCGTGCCGGCCGCCTCCCCGCCGAACAGGCCTCTCTCGCCGGTCTCGTCGGCGTCGAACGCCCGGCACAGCCACTCCGCGCACATCTCGTCCGGCCGCTCCCCGGCCTCCCAGGAGGCGACCATCCCGGCCATCCCGTCCGGGCCGGGCAGGCGGTCGCGGCCGGCGTCACCCGCGGCCTCGGCGACCCGTTCCCCGAGCTCTCTCCGGCTCCACAGGCGGGCCCGCCGTCGCGCACGCAGCCGGGCGGCCCAGAGAGGAGTTTCGATGGTGATCATTGCCGTGTCCTCTCGGCGTGTGGGCGCTCGCGCCCCGTCCACTCCCGGACAACCGTTCCCATTCTCCTCCGCCGCAGGTCACCGCGCCGCCCCCGGGCCCCCAATAACTCCGGCAACGTCCTTGGGCGTGTCTTGGGACTTCCGGGTCCGGACACCGGACCCGGCGCGGCGCCCCGCCCGGTCTCGCGGCGGCGCGGAGGCGAAAGTCAAGAATGAATAACCGATCTGTCATCTCCACTTGTCAAAGCGAGGCGGCGACCTGACATTCTGAGCACGACCCCCGACAGGGGAGCACCCCCCAGGAGAGCAGATGCACACCCTCCGTCGCGCCCTCACCCTCCATCGCGCCCTCACCCTCCTCGCGGCCGTGATGCTCGCGTTCGTCCCGGCCCTGACCCTGGCGAACGCCTCGCAGGCCGCCCAGGCCCCCGGCGTCATGGCCTCGATGGGCGACTCCATCACCCGCGGTTTCAACGCCTGCGGCTACTACCTCGACTGCGCGTCCAGGTCGTGGTCCACCGGGTCCAGCACGTCCGTCAACAGCCACTACCTGCGCCTGCGCGCCGCCAACCCGTCTCTCGTCGCCTACAACGACGCCAAGACGGGCGCCAAGGTCGCCGACATGGCAGGCCAGGCCCAGAAGGCCGTCTCCCAGAACGCCGGCTACGTGACGATCCTCATCGGGGCCAACGACGCCTGTACGTCGTCGGAGTCCACCATGACGTCGGTCGCCGACTTCGAGGCGAGATTCCGTACGGCGATGCAGACGCTCGTCACCGGCCTGCCCAACGCGTCGATCTTCGTCGCCACCATCCCCGACATCAAGCGGCTGTGGGAGGCGGGCAAGGGCAGCTCGTCGGCCCGGACGGCGTGGTCGGCCTTCGGCATCTGCAAGTCGATGCTGGCCAACCCGCTGTCCACCGCCCAGGCCGACGCCGACCGGCGTGACCGGGTGCGGCAGCGCGTCGTCGACTTCAACGACGTCCTGACACGGGTCTGCTCCGAGCAGGTCAACTGCCGGCACGACGGCGGCGCCGTCTTCTCCTACCCCTTCACGCTGTCGCACCTGAGCACCTGGGACTACTTCCACCCCAACACCGGCGGTCAGGCCGTCCTGTCCGAGGTCACCTACGGGGCGACCGGCTTCCTGCTCTGACCCGCCGGACCCGGCGCCCTGGCCCGGGTCCGGCGCCCGTCCCACCGGTCCGGCACCCGCGTCCCTGACCCGGGTGCCGGACCCGGCGGGACGGGGGTCCGCGGGAAAGGCCCTACCCTTCCCTCATGGTCGCCGCCCTGGAGCTCTATCTCGATCCCGCCGCCGAGAAACGCATCAGGACGCTGTGGGACGCGCTGGCGCGGGCGGGTGTGCCGTCGATGCGCGACCTGCTCAGCGGCCGGCACCGTCCCCACGTCTCGCTGATCGGCGCTCCCCGGCTCGACGGCCCCGGGGTCGTCGCGGCGCTGCGGGACATGCGGGTGGCGGTGCCGTTCGAGCTGCGCTTCGACTTCGTCGGGCAGTTCCTGGGCCGGGTGCTCTGGCTCGGCCCGATCCCGACGCCGGAGCTGCTCGCCCACCACGCGGCGGTGCACGAACGGCTCGGCCGGGCCGGGATCGGCGGCTTCGACGTCTATCTGCCCGGCCGCTGGGTGCCGCACTGCACGCTGTCCATGCGGGTGCCCAGCCCGATGCTCGTGGACGCGATCCGGCTGTGCATGGACGTGCTGCCGATCGAGGCGACCGTGGTCGGCGCCGCCGTCGCCGACCACGCCCGCGACTCCTTCGTCCCCCTGGCCTGAGCGATCTCCCCGCCCTGGCCGCCCCTTTCAGGGGACGGCCGGGCTACCAGGTCACGGGCAGGCCGGTGAGGCCGCCGGTCAGGGCGTTCGGACGAGCCTGGATCTCCTCCATGGGCACCGCCAGGGCCAGCGTGGGGAAGCGCCGGAACAGCGTGCCGAACACCGTCCGCAGCTCCACCCGGGCCAGGCTCGCCCCGATGCAGAAGTGCGGGCCGTAACCGAACCCGACGTGCGGCTCGCCGGTGGGGCGGCGCAGGTCGAACCGCTCGGGATCCGGGAAAGCCCGCTCGTCGCGGTTGGCCGACTGGATGGAGACGACCACCGCCTCACCGGGTTCGACGGCCACGCCGCCGACGGTGACCGGCTCCTGGGCGTAGCGGGGCAGGCCGTGGTCGCTCGGCGCGGCCAGGCGCAGGATCTCCTCCACCGCCGCGTCCGCCAGCGACGGGTCGGCGACCAGGGCGTCCCGCTGCTCGGGGTTGGACAGCAGCAGGAGCACGCCGTAGTCGATCCGGCTGACCGTGGTCTCGTGACCCGCGAACAGCAGCCCTCCCGCGAGCTTGGCCGCCTCCTCGTCGGAGGCGTCCATGGTGGCCAGGTCGGAGAAGACGTCCTCGGCCGGGCGCGCCCGCTTCTCGGCGAGGATCCCCCCGGCGTAGTCGGTCATGGCGTCCATCGCCGCCTGGGCCCGCATCGGGTCGCCCAGCATCCCCATCTCGTCGGCCAGCTTCCTGAAGTGGTCGCGGTCCTCGTACGGCACGCCGAGCAGCTCGCAGATCACCAGGATGGGCAGCGGGACGGAGAACCCCTCGTGCAGGTCGACCGGCTTCGGCAGCTCGGCGAGGCGGTCGAGGAGTTCGTCGACGAGCTCCTGGACGCGCGGCCGCATGGCGCCCATCCGGCGGGCGGAGAAGGCCGGGGTGAGCATCCGGCGCATCCGCTGGTGCCGGGACTTCTCGGTCTCGATCTCGTCGCGCGGGCCGCCGAACAGCACCGAGTCCGAGATCCGGGAGGAGCGCTCCGGATCGGGGGACGAGCGGCCCAGGCGCGGGTCGGAGAGGGCCTGCCGGGCCTCCTCGTAGCCGGTGACCAGCCACGCGGGGTCGCCCACGTAGGTGCGGACCCGCGCCACAGGCTCGGTGGCGCGCAGTTCCCGGTACGTGTCGGGCAGGTCGAGCAGGTTCTCCCGCTCGAACGGCATCCTCTTCTCCATGCGGAACGTACCCCCCTGTACTCGCGGTCGGATTCTCTTCGACCGTTACATGTCAGGGCGGGCACGGCAAGGGCCGGGTCCCGGTTCGCCGGGGGCGTGGCGGCCCGGCGCACACGTCACGACCGGCGGAATCGCCACGGCGGAAACGCGCCGAAATGCCAGAATATTTCTCTGTTATTACGGTTGACCGTTGATCATCATGACCTTAACGTCCGAATTGTGCGAGGGCCGCCGGGTTCCGGTGGCCTTCCTCCATGGCTGTCCGCGAGGCCCCCGGTAGCCGCATCGAGCCGGGTACGGCCCGCGCCGCAGCACGGCACGATGAGGAGGAGAAGTGGCGGAATCTGTGAGAGCCCGGGGCCTGCTCGGTGAGCTGGCCGCCGAGTTCGCGGGAACCATGATCCTTATCCTGTTCGGAACCGGAGTCGTCGCCCAGGTCGTCGCGGGCGGGATCGGCGACCACGACAGCATCGCCTGGGCCTGGGGCCTGGGCGTCACCCTCGGCGTCTACGTGGCGGCCCGGATCAGCGGGGCGCACCTCAACCCCGCCGTCACCGTCGCACTCGCCGCGTTCAAGGGCTTCCCCTGGCGCAAGGTGCTTCCCTACTCGCTGGCGCAGACCGCGGGCGCGTTCGTCGCCGCGCTGATCGTGCGGTGGAACTACACCGAGGTGCTGCACGCCGCCGACCCGGGACTGACGATCAAGACACAGGGCGTCTTCTCGACGCTGCCCGGCAACGGCACCCTGCCCGTGGGCACCTGGGGCGCCCTCCGCGACCAGGTGATCGGCACCGCGATCCTGCTCCTGCTCATACTCGCCGTCTCCGACCTGCGCAACTCCGCGCCCGCGGCGAACCTCGCGCCCTTCGTGGTGGGCCTGATCGTGGTGGCGATCGGCATGGCCTGGGGCACCGACGCCGGCTACGCCATCAACCCCGCCCGCGACTTCGGGCCGCGCCTGGCCTCCTTCCTCACCGGCTACGAGACCGCCTGGCAGGACCAGTACGGCCGGCTCTACTTCTGGGTGCCGATCGTGGGCCCGCTGATCGGAGGGTTGCTCGGCGCGGGCCTCTACCAGATCATGGTGGCCCGGTTCCTGCCGCCCGGCGAGGAGCCCGAGGCGGGCCGGGTGCCGGTGCCGGCCGACGAGCCCGGGGCGGGCCGGGTGCCGGCCGACAGCGAGGCAGCCTGACCCCGCCTGACGTCCGTCCGGGACCGTACACGAGACCGGCCGGGAGACCGCGCGCGAGCCGCCCCGCAAGCCGCCGGACCGGAGAGGCCCCGGCTGATCAACCGAGCGCCAAAGGAGACACGACCCTCATGCCTGACTTCGTCGGAGCAGTCGACCAGGGGACGACGAGCACCCGATTCATGATCTTCGACCACGGCGGCAACGAGGTCGCCCGCCACCAGCTCGAACACGAGCAGATCCTGCCCCGGGCCGGCTGGGTCGAGCACGACCCGGTGGAGATCTGGGAACGCACCCGCTCGGTGGTCCAGACGGCTCTCAACAGGGCGAACCTGTCCGCCTCCGATCTGGC
>NZ_BMQJ01000007.1:0-897 GCF_014648055.1 Streptosporangium pseudovulgare | reverse complement strand
CACCGGCCGGCCGTACCACAACGCGATCGTCTGGCAGGACACCCGCACCGACCGCATCGCCTCGGCCCTGGACCGCGACGGCCGCGGCGACGTCATCCGCCGCAAGGCCGGCCTGCCCCCCGCCACCTACTTCTCCGGCGGCAAGATCCAGTGGATCCTGGAGAACGTCGACGGCGTCCGTCAGGCCGCCGAGGACGGCGAGGCGATCTTCGGCAACACCGACACCTGGCTGCTGTGGAACCTCACCGGCGGCACCGACGGCGGCGTCCACGTCACCGACCCCACCAACGCCAGCCGCACCATGCTCATGGACCTCGAAACGCTGGAGTGGGACGACGAGCTGCTGTCGTTCTTCGGCATCCCCCGCGCCATGCTGCCGAAGATCCTCCCCTCCTCGCACCCCGGCCTGTACGGCACGACCCGGCCCGACGGCCCGTTCGGCGGGGAGGTCGGGATCTCCGGTGACCTCGGTGACCAGCAGGCCGCCACGGTCGGCCAGGTCTGCTTCTCCCCGGGGGAGGCCAAGAACACCTACGGCACCGGCAACTTCCTGCTGCTCAACACCGGCCACGAACTCGTCCGCTCCAAGAACGGCCTGCTGACCACCGTCTGCTACCGCTTCGGCGACGAGCGGCCGGTGTACGCGCTGGAGGGGTCGATCGCGGTGACCGGCTCGGCGGTGCAGTGGCTGCGCGACCAGCTCGGCGTCATCTCCGGGGCGGCGCAGAGCGAGGCGCTGGCCCGGCAGGTCGAGGACAACGGCGGGGTGTACTTCGTGCCGGCGTTCTCCGGTCTGTTCGCCCCCTACTGGCGCTCCGACGCCCGCGGCGCGATCGTCGGGCTGTCGCGGTACAACACCAACGCCCACCTGGCCCGGGCCACGCTGGAGGCCATCTG
>NZ_BMQJ01000006.1 GCF_014648055.1 Streptosporangium pseudovulgare | reverse complement strand
TGGACCGGCTCCGCTGCTGCCCGCGCCGCGCCACTGCGATCGTCCAGGCCATCGTCGTGCTGCAGACCTTCGAAGCTGACCGCTATTCGAGATGAAAAAGGCTCACTGAGAATCGCTGACCGGTCATCGGTACCGCTTCTCCGGCGTGTTCGTAGATCTCCAGAAGGCCGGTGAGCGCGGTCTTCTGACCGCTCAGGATCGCCGCCACACCACGGTCGCGCTCCGGGCCGGGGAAGGCGAGTTCAAGAGCCGGGAGGTCGTCATGTCCCATCGGGTGAGGGTGGGAAGCCGGGTTCGCGTTGCTCAAGAGTCACCGCCCTCCTCGTTCGCGGAACCCTCGGCAGGCCGGGACCCGGCCAGGGCCCGCGACACTCTCGGGGCGCCGGCCGATCCGCCGATCCCTGGAGCGGCGCAGGCCACCGTGGCCACCGGTCTTTGCGAGGCTGTCGCCGGGGGCGGCGGGGAGACGCCGGCGCTGTCGACGGATGCGGGATGGGGCACGGATGGGTTCCTCTCAGCTTGGTGGGTCGGCACCCGTCCCGCCCGCTGACTGCCTCGTCCGGACGCGGCAGGGAAGGCGGGACAGGGTTGCCGCCCTGGGCCCGCAGTGATCCTCGGTGAGGAACAACAGGCAAGTCAATCCTCGGGGTTGCTTAAGAATCCCCAAGTCGGAGCTTGGATCGGGGAGGGGGCTACCGTGTCCTGCGTGCCGATGACCTTCGACGACCTGCGTGTGTTCGTGGCGGTCTGCCAGGCGGGAAGCCTGAGTGCCGTCGCCCGCGACCTGTCCTGCACCCAGTCCGCGGTGAGCCAGCATGTCAAGCGGCTGGAACGGACGACCGGGGTGCGGCTGCTGGAACGCAGGGCGCGCGGTGTGGTGCCCACTCCGGAGGGCCTGGTGCTCCAGGCTGCGGCGAGAGAGGGGATCGTCGGGCTGGACCTGGCCCTGCGCCGGCTCGGTGAACTCGCGCGTGGCGAAGCCGGATCGGTCCGCGTGACGACGGGCGCGACGACGGTGCGGCACTTCATGTCCGAGGCGGTCGTCGACTTCCGGGCGCGGCACCCCGGGGCGAACCTGGAGTTCCGGACGGAGACCGCCACACGCAGCTGCTTCGACGCGCTCGCGGCGGGCACCGTCGATCTGGCCTGGGTGACCATCGGCCGTCCGGCACCGGGCATCGAGCAGAGCGCGGTCGTGGAACTGCCGTGGGTCCTGGCGGTTCGGGCGGACGATCCGCTCGCCCTGCGGGCACCGGTGACAGCCGCCGATCTCGTCGGCATCAGGCACATCCGGCTCCCGGCGAACTCCTCCTCCCGGGCCCACCTGGACACCGCCCTGGCCCGCCTGGGTATCCATCCGACGTCCGACACCGGCGTCACCGACTGGGACACGGCCATCCTGCTGGCCTCGCTCGGTGTCGGGCACGCCGTCGTCCCCGCTCTGCCCGGACAGCTCTCCGCGGGCGCGCCGGACAGCCCATTGCGGTTCCTGCCGCTGCCGGACCTGCCGCCGCTCCCGGTCGGCTGGGCGGTCCGCCGCTGGGACGCGCTGACCCCGCTCGCCCGCACCTTCGCCGACATGGTCCGGCAGCACTGCCAGGCCACCCGCCAGGCAGCGGACGAGCCTGGCCGGGAGCCGACGGCCGACTCGGCGCTGCAGGGGCGGAGCTGACCGTCATCGGTCGGGGCCGGCTACGCGGGTGGTCCGGCCTGGCGGCGTCGGCGGTAGGCCGCGGAACGGTCCTTGCTGCCGCAGGCGTCGCTTGAGCACCAGCGGCGGCGGCCGGGGCGGCTGGTGTCCACGAACAGCAGCGCGCATTCGGGGCTGTCGCACTCCCGGATGCGATCGGCGAGGACGCCGGTGAACAGGTCGATGGCATCGCGAGCGACCGTGCTCAGGACGGCCGACTCGGCATCAGTGGCAGGAGCGGTGAGAAGCCCCGCGCCGCCTCGGAGCACCGGGACCAGCGGCGCGGCTGCGGCGGCGGCGTTGATCAGGGCTTCGTCGGCCTCGGCCGCGGGACGTCCGGCGATCAGGGCCTTGGCACAGCGGTAGACCGCCTCGCGCACGGTACGGGCCGTGTCGAGCCCGGCCGGTGTGACGGTGACGGCCTCGCCGAGCAGGCCCACCTCGCGGTACCAGCGGGCCAGATCGGCGGGGTCGCGCAGCCGTTCGACGTTCCGGCGCCAGCGCTCGCCGACCGTGGCGACGAACGCCAGGCTGAGCCGCCCGGAACGGAAGTTGAACGCCGGCTCCCCGGCGGGCAGGTCATCGGTCGGTGTTGCGTCCGGCTTCACATCACGACTATAACTCGTGACGTGCTTGAGAATCCGAGCGTCCCCGCGCCCGCCCACTGGTGCGGCATCGAGGACTTCCTGCGCTCCCGGGACGCCGCAGACCTGTCGCACCCCGGCGGGACGCTGCTGGAACATCTGATCCGGGTCAGGCAGCGGCTCGCGGACTGGGGTGCCTCGCACGAGATCCAGGTCGCCGGCCTCTGCCACGCGGCCTACGGGACCGACGGCTTCGCCAGGTCCCTCGTGGGCCTGGGGGACCGCCCGGTCCTGGCCGCGCTGGTCGGCGAGCGGGCCGAGGCGTTGGTGTACCTGTACGCGAGCTGCGACCGGACGGCCACCTATCCACGCCTCGGCGGCGGCCGACGGCCGGTCTTCAGGGACCGGTTCACCGGCACCGACCACGATCCCGCCACCGAGGACCTGCGGGCCTTCCTGGAGATCACCGCAGCCAACGAACTCGACGTGTTCGAGCACAACAGGGAACCGGCGAACCGCCACGGTGCCGGACTGCGCCTGGTGCTGGAGCCCGTCCGTCATCTGCTGTCCGCAGGTGCGTGGGAGGCGGTGCGGCGGGGGCCTGGCAGTCGCGGCCCGGCTGCGTAAGCCGTGGGGCAGACACCTGCGGCCCGGACGGCCGGACCGCACCCGTTCCTCCTCGCACCCGAGACCACGACAGGAGGCAGCCGTATGCGCATCGTCCGCGCCGACCACCTCGTCCTGACCGTCCGCTCCATCCCGGCCAGCGTCGACTGGTACCGCACCGTCCTAGGGATGCGGCCCGTCGTTTTCGGCGGCGGCAGAGTCGCCCTCGCCTTCGGCGGCCAGAAGCTCAACCTGCACCAGGCCGGAAAGGAGCTGGAACCCAAAGCCGCCGCCCCGACACCGGGTTCCGCCGACCTGTGCCTGGTCAGCGCCGTCCCCCTCGACGAGGTACGGGCACACCTGCACGCGCTGGCCGTGCCGATCGAGACCGGCCCGGTCGCACGTACCGGCGCCACCGGCCCGATCACCAGCATCTACCTGCGCGACCCGGACCGGAACCTCGTCGAGATCAGCACCTACGACGCCGGCCGCCCTCAGGCCCCCGACCCCTACGACCTGCTGCCGCCGGTTCCGGCACTCGACCTGGCCGGCGGCGACATCGCCGACAACGCGCCGCTGGACCCGCGCCACGTTCACGACGGCCTCGGCGGGGGCAACCAAAGCCCGGCGCTGTCCTGGACCGGCGCCCCGGCGTCGGCCCGCGGGTTCGCCGTCACATGCTACGACCCGGACGCCCCGACCGGCAGCGGCCTGTGGCACTGGCTACTGCTCGGCCTTCCCGCCGACTGCGCCGGTCTGGCCGCCGGCGCCGGACACGGCGACGGCCCGCAGCTTCCGGGGGGAGCGTTTCACCTGCGCAATGACTTCGGGCAGGCCGCATACACAGGCGCCTGCCCGCCGCCCGCCGATCCGGACCACCGCTACCTGTTCGCCGTACACGCCCTCGACACCGACGACCTCGCGCTGGCCCCGGACACCCCCGCCGGACACGCGGGCTTCGTCCTCACCGCGCACACCGTCGCCCGCGGTGTCCTGCGACCCACGTTCCGGCGCGGCTGACGGCCGGTGCGGGTCAGCTCAGCGAGCCGGACCAGGCCCGCGGCCTGAACCAGGTGCACCGGGTCGAGGGTGAAGACGGTACGCGGTCTGACTATCTGGCGCCGAATAAAGTGGCCCCATGAGCGGTGAGACAGCGGAACGAGCTCCGGACGCGATCGACCTGGTCATCGAGGGGTGGCGCCGGGAACGGCCCGACCTCGACCTGTCGGCCATGGGGGTCTTCGGCCGTCTTTCCCGGCTGACGCGGCTCCTGGAGGCGGCGGTCGAGGAGGTGTTCGCGCGGCACGGCCTGCGGCAGGGCGAGTTCGACGTGCTGGCCGCGCTGCGCCGTTCCGGCCCGCCGTACACGCTGATCCCCTCGGAGCTGTCCGCGGTGCTGATGACATCGCGCGCGGGCATGACCAACCGGATCGACCGGCTGGAGGCCGCGGGGCTGGTCAGGCGGAGCCTGGACCCCGCTGACCGCCGCAGCTTCCGCGTCGCCCTGACCGACACGGGCCGCGAGGTCATCGATGCCGCGGTCACCGACCACGCGGCCGGCCTCGCCCGGCTGGCGGTCGGCCTGCCGCCGGAGGACGCCGCCGAGCTCGACCGGATTCTGCGCGCCATGCTGGCGGCCCGCACGCCGTCGTGACCGCGACGCCGCCGGCACCGGCGTGACCGCGGGACCGCCGGTCCGGCGGCGCGGCCCCTGCGAGCACCGGCGTGAGCACCGGCTCGGCCGGACGCCGGCCCGGCCCGGTCCGGCCGTCAGCGTGACTGCCGGACGCCGCGGCGCCAGACGTCGGCGACGGCCCGGGTGGCGGTGATGTCGCCGGTCGGGTCGCCCTCCACCAGTACCAGGTCCGCGCGGAGTCCCGGAGCGATCCGCCCGCGGTCGGTCAGCCCGAACCAGCGGGCCGGTACGGCGGTGGCGGCGGCGAGGGCCTCCTCAGGGGTGAGCCCCGCCTCGGTCAGGAGCACCATCTCCCGGTGCATGCCGGCGCCGTGCAGCGGGGCGAAGGGGGTCGCGTCCGTTCCGGCCAGCAACGGCGCCCCGGCCCGGTGCAGCGCCCGGGCGGCGTGCAGGGCTCCCGCCACGCCCTCGGAGTAGACCGGGAGGGCGTCGGTGTCGCGGTCTCCGGCGGTCCGGGCGTGCTCCGGCAGCCGCGACCGGATGCGCTCGTCCCGCATCAGTTCCGCGCCGCCGGGGCTGCCGGTGATCGCCTCGAAGTAGCTCAGCGTACTGACGACGAAGACCCCCTGGGCGGCGATCCGGGCCGCGAGATCATCGGCCGCGGAGTCCAGCGGGTCGGCGTCGAAGCAGACGTGCGCCAGGCCGTCGACGCCCGCGTCCAGGGCGACGAGGGCGTCCTTCGTGGTGACCGCGTGGGCGATCGCCTGGAGGCCGGCGTCGTGCGCGGCCTCGACCAGGGCGGCCACCACGTCGGGCCCGAGGACCGGCAGCGGCGTCCCGGACACCGTCCCGCCGTCGATGGCGATCTTCAGGTAGTCGGCGCCCTCGGCCAGCCGCGCCGCCACGAACGCCCGGGCCTGGCCGGCGTCCGCCACCGTCTCGAACGGCCCGACCGCGTCGCCCAGAGCCGCCATCCCCTCCGCCGCCATGAGCTGGCTCGGATGCCCGCCGGGGGCGGTGGCGAGGACGCCCGCGCTGCGGAGGTCGGCGACGTCGTCGCGTTCGGCGGCGATCCGCCGCTGCCGGGCGAGGTTCCGCGGCAGGCAGAACATGTCGAGCTCCGTGGTCACCCCGAACGTCAGCGCCTGCGCGAGGTCGCCGTCGAAGACGTGGGTGTGGGCATCGATCAGGCCCGGGAGGACGGTCCTGCCGGAGCCGTCGATCTCGACGTCCACCGGGCGGCCGTCGGGCTCGGCGATCAGGGCGCCGTCGATCAGGACGTCGGCGCGGGGGACGGTCCGCTCGCCGTCGAAGACGCGGACGTCGCGGATGAGGGTTCGCATCGGAATCTCTCTTTTCGGCCTCGCATTTTTGGTTAGCCATCGGATAGTAAGACGTCAAACTATCTTAGGTCAAACATCATCCCGGGCGACCGCGCGTCCCGAAGGGAACGGAGTTACGGTGAACCCATGCCGAAGGCGCGCCTTTCCGGTGCGGAGGCCACCATGCTGGCCACGCTGTACTGCAGGGCCCTGGACGCCCGGTCGCCGCGTCCGATCCTGGGCGACACGCTGGCCGTGACAGCCCTGCGGGAGATCGAGTTCGACCCCGCCGACACGGGGGTCCACCGCGGCGACCATGTCACCATCGCGCTCCGGGGCAGGTTCCTCGACTCATGGACCCGCGACTTCCTCGCCGGCCACCCCGAGGCGACCGTGCTGCACCTCGGCTGCGGCCTGGACAGCCGGGTGCACCGCGTCGATCCGGGCCCCGGCGTGCGGTGGTACGACGTGGACCGGCCCGCCGTGATCGATCTCAAGCGGGGGCTCTATCCGGCGCGCGACGGCTACGAGCTGGTGGCCTCGTCCGTGACGGACCCCGCCTGGCTGGAGGAGGTGCCCGCCGACCGGCCGGTCCTCGTCGTCGCCGAGGGCCTGACCATGTACCTGGAGGAGGACGAGGGCCGGGCGCTCTTCCGGCGCGTCGTGGACCGCTTCCCCTCCGGGCGATTCGTCTTCGACGGCTTCAGCAGGCTCGGCGTCCGGATGCAGTGGGCCAACCGGATCGTCCGGAAGGCCGGCGCCACCCTCCACTGGGGAATCGACGGCTGCGCGGAGCTGGAGACGATCGCCCCCGGCCTGCGGTGCACGGCGTCCGAGAGCGTCTTCGACGACCCCGGCTACACCGAACTGGGCCGGGGATACCGGACGCTCGTGGCGGTGGCCCGGCGCCTGCCGGTGATGCGGCGGATGTCGGTCTACTACCGGCTGGACTTCTGAAGGGCGGCTCCTCGGGTGCGGATTCCCAGGTGAAGCTCCCCGGCTACGGCGTGGCCAGGGCTTCCGTAGGGGAGAGGCGGGAGGCGCGGACCGCCGGGTAAAGACCGGCCAGCGCGCCGATGACCAGCGTCGCCGCCAGACCGCCGGCCGCCGCCCAGGCCGGGACCACCGTCGGCCAGCCCCGGTACAGCGCGTAGCCCGCGGTGACGCCGGCCCCGATCAGCGCTCCACCCGTCCCGCCCAGCACGGACAGCAGCAGCGACTCGGTGAGGAACTGCGTGCGGATCTGGCCACGGGTCGCGCCGAGGGCACGCCGAAGCCCGATCTCCGCGCGCCGTTCCAGCACCGAGATGACCATGGTGTTGGCCACTCCGACCCCGCCGACGAGCAGCGCGACCGCGCCGACCCCCAGCAGGAGCCCGGTGAACGCCTGACCGGCGACCTGTTTGGCGACGAGCGCGTCGGAGGGCCGGGAGACGTCGATCTCGTTGGGCGCCCGCGGGTTCGCCGTGGCGGCCAGCACCGCGCTGACGTCCTCCAGCCCCGACTCCGCCGAGCGGGTGTAGAGGATCGTGGGGTGGCCGTCGAAGCCGAGCACCGACTCCGCCACCGGCCAGCCGACGAGCGCCGCGCTGTCCAGTTCGGCGGCGAGCGGCACCGGGTCGAGGACGCCGACGACCGTGAACCGCACGCCGCCGACGACCACCTGGGTGTCCGGTCCCGTCCCGCCGATCCCGAGCCGCCTGGCCGCGGTCGCCCCGAGCACCACGGCCGGATGGCGCTGGGTGGCCTCGTTCAGCCAGGTGCCGTTGCGCACCGTCGCGCCCACCGTCGTGAGCAGGTCGGTGCGGGCGGCGTAGGTGGAGATCCCGCCCGTCTGCGCCTCGGGGACCTCCTCACTCCGGTAGACCTTGGCGGTCTCGACGTATCCGGCCGCGGAGACCGACTCCACCGGCCCGATCCGCTCGACCATCGCCTCGGCTTCGAGGGGCATCTCGGCCTCCTCCCCGAGGAGGGTCCGTCCCGCCGAGACGGTGAGCAGGTTGGTGCCCAGCGCCGAGAGACGGCGGTCCAGCTCGGCTCCCGACGACGACGAGATGCCGACCACGCCGATCACCGCCGCGATGCCGATGGCGATGCCGAGCGCCGACAGCAGCGCCCGCGCCGGGCGGGTGCGCAGGCCGGCCGCGCCGACCCGCATCACGTCGGGTGGCCGCATCCTGGCCGGGACCGGACCGGGTCGCTCCGCGTGGCCGGGGTCGGGCCGGGCCGCATGGCCGGGGGCGGGAACGGCCATCACATCGCCCCCGATCCGGCGTGCCGCCGTCCTGGACCGGCCCCGCGATCCGCGTCACGGCCCGTACGGTGGCCCGTGTCCGGATCGGGGACGACCCGTCCGTCACGCATCGGCACCCGCCTGGGCAGCGCGGCGGCGATCTCCCGGTCATGGGTGATGATCACGACGGTGGTGCCGGAGGCGTTGAGGGCGCGCAGCAGCTCCATCACCCCGGTCCCCGAGACCGAGTCCAGCGCGCCCGTCGGCTCGTCGGCGAGCAGCAGCGGGGGATCGCCGGCCACGGCCCTGGCGATGGCGACGCGCTGCCGCTCGCCGCCGGACAGCTCGTGCGGCTCGTGGCCGAGGCGGTGCCCCAGCCCGGCGCGCTCCAGCGCGGCCGCGGCCCGGCGCCGCCGTTCGGCCCGGCGGAGCCCGCCGTAGAGGAGGCCGTCTGCCACGTTGTCCAGCGCGGAGACCCCCGGGGCCAGATGGAAGTGCTGGAAGACGAAGCCGATCCCGGTCGCGCGCAACGCGGCGAGCCGCCGGTCCGGCAGCTTCGACACGTCGTACCCGTCGATGCGCACCTCCCCGGAGGTGGGCCGGTCGAGCGTGCCGATGATGTTGAGCATCGTCGACTTGCCGGAGCCCGAGGGCCCGACGATGGCGACGAGCTCACCGCGGGCGATCTCCAGGGACACCGCGGCCAGCGCCGTGACGCCGCCGGGGTAGGTCTTCGACACATCGGTCAGTGAGATCATTCCGGCATCCCCACGGTCACGCCCTCGGCGAGGCCCTCGCCGGAGACCTCGACGCGGCCGCCGGCGAACAGCCCTGTCCTCACCGCGACGTGGCGGGAGGCGGAGCCCTCGACCACCTCGACGCCGAACCCGCCCTCGCGCAGCGCCACGAGCGCCGCGACGGGCACGGCGAGCACGTTCCTCCGCCGGGAGGCCGTGAAGGTCACGTCCACCGCCGCCCGGTCGAGCCCTTCGGCGGCCCGCCGCCCGTCGAGGGAGACCAGCGCCTCCAGTTCGGTCTCCGGCTCCGCGTCCCGTCCCTCCCCCGGGACGATGACCGTGGAGACGTCGGTGACCCGGCCGCCCACGGTCCCGCCGCCGGGCAGGGTGACCGACACCTTCGCGCCCTTCTCGGCCACCCGCTGGTCCTCCGTCTTCAGCCGTACCGTGACCACCTTGGCGGTGCCGGTGTGGGAGAGCACCTTCTGCCCTGGGGCGACGGGCTGGCCGGCCTGTACGTCCAGGCTCTCCACCCGGACCGCGGACGGGGCGAAGACCACCCGGCCGAGCTCGACCACGCCGGTCCCGGCGAGGCCGCGGTCCTCCTGCCAGCGCGTGACCGCGGCGGCGGTGGCGGAGGTGTACTCGTCGTCCACGGTGAAACCGTCGTAGCCCAGTGCCCTGAGGTTGCGTTCCAAGCTCTCGACGTCCGGTCCCTCGACGCCGGGCCGCAGGTCGCGGTACGCCGGAGGCGAGCCGTACATCAGCACCACGGGGTCGTCGTCGATCCGGTACAGCGAGCGGCCCCGGGTGATCCGGGCTCCGCTGTCCGGGAGCCAGGTGACCGTGCCCGGCCTGCGGCTCACCAAGGCGGTGGCGGGTCCGTAACCGAGTTCGCCGTCGGCGTCGCGCGTGTCCTGGAGCGTCTCCCTGGTCACCACGGCGGTGGCCGGGGGGCGGACGGCTGCCGCTGTGCCGGTGGCATCGCCTCCGCCGGGCCGGTCCGCGCCGTTCACGACCACCGCGGCGCCGGCCAGGACGAGCCCGAGAACCGGCAGTACGGCGAGCCGCCCGGCCCGGCGGCGCGGCCGGGCGGTGGCTGTGGCGGCGGTCGCACCCGGTCCCTCCCCAGGGGTGGCCGTGTCCATCAGGAGCCGCCCGATTCCAGCTGGCACCTGCGCTGGGCGGCCGGGAAGTCGGGGTCCTCGGCGAGCTTCTTGTCGAGCCGTATGCCATCGCCCGGCTCGGGGTCGGGGAAGTCCGGAACGCCGTTGTCCCGCATGCACCGCGCGAGCCGGCGCAGCTTCTCGGAGGCTTCGGCGCCGGCCGCTCCGGTGCCGCCCGTCGGCTGGAACTCCTTGCACGCCTCCACGGCCTTCCTCACGGTCTCCCTGTCGCTCCCGTCACCCCTGACCAGGACGGGCTTGCCGGGCTGGGGGTCCTTCATGGGGACGCCGTTCTCGCGCATGCACCGGGCGAACCTGATGTTCCGCTCGTCCTGGTCCATGGCGGGGGTGGCCTGGCGGGTGACGGTCGCGGCGGGGGCGGCCGCGCCCCCGCCGTTCGCGGACGCCGCTCCTGGACCGTCGTCGCCGTCCGGCGCACAACCGGTGAGAGTCAGGGTGAGCGCCAGCGGGACCACCGCCAGCGCGCCGGGAAATCGCATGTCGTCCTCCTCTCCGGAGCCGGCGTCGCCGCGCCGGTCATCCGGAACGCCGGGTGTGTTCGGAACGTCCGCGTCCGGGGCGGAGCGTTCGACAGCGGATGCAACAGCGAGGCGTGTTTCCGGGCCGTTTCCACCGGCGCCGCACAGCCGGAGCCGGAGCCGGACAGCCGGCCTCGGCCCCGGGTGACAGGCGTTAACGCCGAGCAAACATCGCATGCGCCACCATCTCCCCGTAGGCGACGAGAGGGGGCACGAGACCGCGATGCGGGTACTGGTGGTGGAGGACGAACGCGTGCTGGCCGGCGCGATAGCGGAGTGGCTGCGCGAGGAGACGCACGCGGTCGACACCGTGCACGACGGCGAGGCCGCGCTGGAGCGCATCGCGGTCAACGACTACGACGTGGTCGTCCTCGACCGGGACCTGCCGCTCGTGCACGGCGATGACGTCTGCCGAGAACTGGTCGCCTCGGAGTCGGCGGCGCGGGTGCTGATGCTCACCGCCGCCGCGGAGATCGGTGACCGGGTGACCGGCCTGTCCCTGGGCGCCGACGACTATCTGGCCAAGCCGTTCGCGTTCGCCGAGCTCGCCGCCCGTGTCCAGGCGCTGGGGAGGCGATCCCGGCCGGCCGCCCCTCCGGTCCTGCGGCGGGGCGGGATCACCCTCGACCCAGCGCGGCGGGAGGTTTTCCGGGACGAGCGGTACGTCCCGCTCTCGAAGAAGGAGTTCGCCGTCCTGTCCGAGTTGCTGCGCGCCGACGGGGCCGTGGTCTCCGCCGAGCAGCTGCTGGAGAAGGCGTGGGACGAGTACGCCGACCCGTTCACCGGCGCGGTGCGTCTCACCATCCTCAAGCTCCGCCGCAAACTGGGTGAACCACAGGTCATCCGTACGGTGCCGGGCGCGGGATACCGGATCGCATGATCTTCCCTACGTCGCCGCACCGGTCGCCCACACTGCGGGCCCGGCTCACCCTCGTCTACGGCGCCGTTTTCCTCGTCACGGGGCTGATCCTGCTCGGTGTCACCTACCTGCTGTTCAACCAGCAGCTTTCGCAGTCTTTCGACGACCGGTACACCTCCGCCGACGGCCGGCACAGGCGGCTGACGCTGATCGCCAAGGACGGCGACGTGCTGACGGGCCCGGCGGCGGAGCAGTGGCTGCGGGAGCAGAAGGACAGGCTGAACGACGCGGCCGTCACGTCGCTGCTCATCCAGGGGGCCGTCGCGCTGGCCGTGGTCGGCTCCGCCGCGACGGGCCTCGGCTGGGTGATCGCCGGGCGGGTGCTCGCCCCACTGCACCGCGTGACCGAGACCGCCCGGCGGATCGCCGCCGCCCCCGTCGCCGACCACGGCCTGCGTGAGCGGATCGCCCTGAGCGGGCCGGGAGACGAAGTGAAGGAGCTCGCCGACACCTTCGACACCATGGTCGAACGGCTCGACCGCTCCTTCGACGGGCAACGCAGGTTCGTCGCCAACGCCTCGCACGAGCTGCGCACCCCGCTGACGCTCACCCGTGCCCTCGTCGAACTCGCCATGCACCGTAGATCAGCCTCGGCGGACGTCGTACAACTGGGCGAGAGCCTCCTGGAGATCAGCGCCCGGCACGAGCGGCTCATCTCGGGGCTGCTGCTGCTGGCACGCGCCGAGCACGAGATCACGGACCGGTCGCCGGTGGACCTGGCCGACGTGGTTTCCCACGTGGTGGAGCAGACCGCCGCGGAGGCGGAGCAGGCGGGGGTAACCGTACGGGAGACGGCGGGCCCCGCGCCCACCCGGGGGGACGCCCTGCTGCTGGAGCGGCTGGTGCACAACCTGGTCGAGAACGGGATCCGGCACAACGTCGGCGACGGTTCCGGCTGGGTGCGGGTGGCCAGCCGTACGGTCTCCGACGAGCACGTGGAGGTCGAGGTCGGCAACAGCGGACCCGCCGTACCGCCCTACGACGTCCCGACGCTCTTCAAGCCCTTCCGTCGGCTCGGCGCCGACCGCGTGGTCACGGCGCGGAGCGCGGGGCTGGGCCTGTCGATCGTCCGCTCGGTGGCCCTCGCCCACGGCGGCGACGTCACGGCCCGTCCCCGGGAGGGCGGCGGCCTGGTCGTGACGGTGGTCCTTCCCCGCGACGCGGACAGCCGCCGGACGGCCGGTCAGCGGTCGCGGCGCGCGAGCGACCACAGGGCGGCGGCGGCTCCCCCGACCACCGCGACGCCCACCGCCACGCCGGCGGCGAACCCGGCGCCGTCGTCGCCGGAGCCGGCGGATCCGATGAAGCCCACCACGACCCACCCGGCCACCACCGTCAGGAGCACGAAGGCGACCAGGATCAGCAGGAACCGCGCACTGAAGAACAGCCGTCCGCCGGGCGCCGGGGGCGGGGAGCCGATCTCGGCCGCCGGGCCCACCGAGGCGGCCCCGGGACGCTTGAAGTACTCGTAGAGGAACCAGGTGCCGCAGGGCTCCCAGCCGTCCGGGGCGAGCCGCTCGGTCACGGCGCTCCTGCCCTCGGGCCACACCGTCTCCCGGCGGTACTCCCAGCGCTGCGGCCGCTCGGAGTCCCGGTGGCTGACGAACATGCCCCGCCGGTCGACCCGGTCGACCTCCCAGCCCTGCTCGCCGAACTCGTTGAGCCGCCGCTCGTCGGCGAAGATGTCGGCCGTCCACGACCAGCTCTCCCCGGCGGAGGCCGCCCGCCCGTCGCCGGCGGTCCCGTCGTCCCCGGCGGCCCCGGTGTCCCCGCCGAGGCTGTCGGCGAAGGCGGCGACGGGGCCGAACTCCTCCTCCGGGTCGGCGCCGCTCTCCGCGACGTGCCCGGCCAGCTCCTCGATCGTGGAGGCCACCCGCTCCGCCGGGACGCCCCTGTCGCGCAGCAGCGCGGCCAGCTCGTCGAAGTAGTCGCTCATCCGGCCGCCCCCTTGGTCAGCATGGCCCGTACGGATTCGTCGAAGGCGAGCCACAGCCCGCTCTGCTCGGTCAGCGTCTCGCGGCCCCGCTCGGTGAGTCGGTAGTAACGGCGGCCGGGGCCGCGCTCGGTGACCCGGAACTCGGCGGCGAGCAGACCCGCCTCCTCCAGCCGGTTGAGCACCGGGTAGAGGGTGCCGCCCTTGATCTGACCCAGACCCGCCTCGGCGAGCGTCTTGGAGATCTCGTAGCCGTAGCTCTCGCCCCCGGTCAGGCTGGCCAGCACCAGCAGGTCGAGGACGCCTTTGAGCCAGCTCGCGCGTCGGTCGGTCGCCATGACCTCATCCTCGCACGGTAGCGGCGCCATCTAGCGTGTCACGCTTACCCGCCGGGACGAGGAGCAGCGAGCGGATGTCGACGACGGCGTGCAGGAGGATCGGAAGCAGCAGGTTGCCCGTCCTGAGGTACAGCATGGTGAGGCCGAACCCGGCCAGTGTCACCACGGCCATGCCCCGCCACCCCTGGTAGAGGTGACCGGCGACGAACACCGCGAGGGCCAGACCGGCGGCGACGGGAAGGGGCAGGCCGAGCACGCGCGTGCCCAGCGCGATGAGCAGCCCCCGGTAGACGATCTCCTCGCAGATCCCGGCGCTGACGGAGAGCACCAGGGCGCCCCGCCGCTCGGCCGGGGTGCGCGGCAGCATCGCCCGGAAGGCGGCCTGGCCGGGCACCGGCCTGCCCGCCCTGTTCATCCGGACGGCCACCAGAACGGCCACCGCCGACGCGATCGCGGCGCCGACCAGCATCCCGGCGGTGGTCGCCGGGTCGGCCTGGAGGACGAGGCCCACGCCGGCCAGGTCGATCTCCGGGGACAGGCCGACGACCAGGAGGGCCACCGCCGCCAGCGCCCACAGCTCCGCCGTCCACGCGGTGAACATCCGGACCAGGGCCCTCCCGTCCCGGTCGCGGTCGCGCTCCAGGCGCGCGTAGGAGCGCCTGCCGAGCCAGGGGCTCACGAGGGCGAGGTGGACGACGAGGGCCGCGGCGAGCACCAGGGAGGGCATGGGGGTCCTTTCGTTGTTTCTGCCACCTAAACGATAGAGCAACCTAGTTAGAAATGCTATCTATGTAGTCGGACGAACGCTGGGGAGGATGAGGACCCGCCGACCCCGGGGTGAAGACTCGTCGTGGATCTCCGTCGACCGGCCGTCGCCCCACCGGGACGGTCTCTCCGGGCCGACGGGATCCACGCAGGAGGGCCCTCCCTCCCCGGGAACCGGCGCGGGAGATCTCCCGGGAGCCGGTGCGGGAGACGTTCTCCACGCCGCGCGGAAGCCCCGCGCCGAACAGGAAGGGATCGCATGCCCGAGACCACGCACCCCGCACCCGCCTTCCGGACGCCCGAGGCCGAGAGACGCTTCTCCGCCGCCTACGGGCGCGTCCTCGCGCGGTGGCCCGTCACCCCCGAGGAGATCGACGTCCACTCGGAGTACGGCACCGCCCGGGTGCTGGCCTGCGGGCCCGGAGACGCGCCCCCGCTGGCGCTGGCACACGGCGGCGGGGCCACCTCGGCGGTCTGGTTCGCCAACGTCGCGGCCCTGGCCACCACACACCGCGTCTACGCGATCGACCGGATCGGCGAACCGGGACGCGGCACGCGGGGCGACAGGCCGATCCGCGACGAGGACGACCTGCTCGACTGGCTGGAGGCGACGTTCACGGGCCTCGGCCTCGACCGGGCGGACCTGTGCGGACATTCGTACGGGGCCGAACTGGCCCTCGCGTTCGCGCTGCGCGCGCCGCACCGGGTGCGCCGCCTCGCGCTCCTCGACCCCACCCGGTGCTTCACCAGGTTCAGCCCGCGCTACCTGCTGCGCGCCCTGCCGACGCTGCTGCGCCCGACCCCCGGGCGGGTGCGCGCCTTCACCACCTGGGAGTCGGGCGGCACGCCCGTGGACGAGGACTGGCTGGAGCTCTACGTCTCGGGCGCGACGGACTTCCCGCGATCGAAGATCATCCCCGTCCGCCGCCCGGACGCCGCCCGGCTGCGGGCCTCGGCCGTACCGACGCTCGTCGTGGCGGCGGAGCACAGCCGGGCGCACGACGCCCGCGCGGTCGTCGCCGGTGCGCGGCGGCTGATGCCGCACGCCGGAACGGCCGTGCTGCCGGATGTGTCACACCACGGCATCCCGACCGAGCGGCCCGAGGCGCTGAACCGCCTGCTGCTGGAGTTCTTCGCCCCCGGGGACGCGGCACCGCCCACCGCCGGGTGAGCGTGTCACACCCGATCACGCGGAACCGCGCGCCGTACCCGATCGTGTGGGACGGCGCGCGCCGTGGCCGGTCACGTCGGGTGGGCGATCGTCGACAGCAGCGCGTTCTCGGCCTGGCGTGAGTCCAGGCGGGTGTGCTGGACCACCACGGGGACGTCGCTGCGGATGACCGAGGCGTACGGCGTGTCACGCGGCACGGGCTCGGGATCGGTCAGGTCGTTGAACCTCTGGTGCACCGTGCGCCGCGCGGGCACCGTCACCCGGTACGGCCCGACCGGCTCGCGGTCGGCGAAGTACAGCGTGATCTCGACGTGCGCGTCCTCGTCCGCCGCGTTGAGGATGCACGCGGTCTCGTGACTGAGCATCTCCGGCTCGGGGCCGGTGCCGCCCGAGGGGATGTAGCCCTCCGGGATGGCCCATGTGGTGGTGCCCACCGCCGTCATCGCGCCTCCTGCCCCCGCGTCCGGCACACGTCCGTCGCCGTTCTCGCCGCTCCCCGGACCTCCGTGCGTCCGTCGTCACTCCGGCCATTCCCGGTTCGCGTGCGTGTGTACCCCCCGTCACGCAGGGAAACGAGTCCCCATGACCCCATTGACGACGTACAGCCGCGGCCACCGGCCCGGTTCCCCCCAGCCGACCGGGTCCGCCGGGCCGTTCCCGGGCCCGCGCGGCCGGTGACGGGACGGACGCGGATGCGGTTCCACTCCGACCTGCACATGCACTCGAAGTACTCCAGGGCCTGCAGCAGGGACAGCGACCTCGAACACCTGACGTGGTGGGCGCGGCGCAAGGGCGTCACGCTGATGGGCACCGGCGACCTCACGCACCCGGTGTGGTTCGAGCGGCTGCGCGAGAGCCTCGTCCCGGCCGAGCCGGGGCTGTTCCGGCTGCGCGAGGAGATCGACCGCGACGTCGCCCGCACGCTGCCGCCCCGCCTGGCCTCCGCCGAGGTGCGGTTCATGCTCTCCACCGAGGTCTCCACGATCTACCGGCGCGGCGACCGTACGAGGAAGATCCACCACCTGGTGTACATGCCGGACCTCGCGGCGGCCGAGAGGTTCAACCGCGAACTCGCGAAGGTGGGGAACCTCGCAGCCGACGGCCGGCCGATCCTCGGCCTGGACTCCCGTGACCTGCTGGAGACCGTCCTGGACAGCGGTGAGGGCGCCTACCTGGTGCCCGCCCACGTCTGGACGCCGTGGTTCGGCGTGTTCGGCTCGAAGTCCGGCTTCGACACCGTCGAGGAGTGCTACGGCGAGCTCTCCGGCCACATCTTCGCGCTGGAGACCGGACTGTCCAGCGATCCGGCCATGAACTGGCGGGTCTCCGCCCTCGACCGCTACCGGCTAGTCAGCCACTCCGACGCCCACTCGCCGCCCATGGTCGCCCGCGAGACCACGGTGTTCGAGACGGACCTCGACTACTTCGCAGTCCTCGACGCGCTGCGGACCGGCGACGGGTACGCCGGAACCGTCGAGTTCTTCCCCGAGGAGGGGAAGTACCACGTCGACGGGCACCGCGGGTGCGGCGTCCGGATGACCCCGCGGGAGACCCGCGAGCGCGGTGGACGGTGCCCGGTGTGCGGCAGGCCGCTCACGGTGGGCGTGCTGAGCCGGGTCGAGGACCTGGCCGACCGGCCCGAGGGCGCCCGCCCGGCCGGCGTGCCCGGCTTCCGCAGCCTCGTCCCGCTGCCGGAGATCGTGGGCGAGGTCCTGGGCGTGGGGTCCAAGACCAAGAAGGTCGCCCGGGAGATCGACGACCTCACCGCCGCCCTGGGCCCGGAGCTGGCGATCCTCCAGGACGTGCCGGTGGACGACATCGCGGTCCACTCGCCACCGCTGGCCGAGGCGGTCGGGCGGCTGCGCCGCGGCGAGGTGATCCGGGACCCCGGCTACGACGGGGTGTTCGGTTCGATCCGGTTCTTCCGGCCCGGCGAGTTGGACCGGGTGGCCGCGGAGGCCGCCGCCCCGACGCTCTTCTAAGACCGGGCCCGGGGTCCGGGCTCGTCGGGCCCCGGGGCCTTGAAGTCCCGGGGCCCCGAGACCCGGACCTTTCAGGAGGAGGCGGGGGCGGAGGCGAAGGTGCCCTCGCGGCGGATCGTCTGCCAGCGCAGCCGCACCCCGAGGACGGCGGTCGCCACCGACTGGATCACCACCAGGTACATGAGCTGCCGGTAGACGAACTGCTGGAGCGGCAGCACCACCTGGAACGGCGTCAGGTAGCCGAGGCAGCGGCGGCCGAACGTGCCCCGCTCGGTCACGGCGCGGCGGTGCTTCCACATCGCCTGCAGCGTGCCGTAGCACCAGCGGTAGCGCTGGCGCCACAGCTGCCCGAGGGAGGTCGGCGCCTCGGTCCAGGCCAGGGCGTGCTCCTCGTAGACGACCCGCCAGCCGCTTCGGCACATCGCCATGGTGAGGTCGGTGTCCTCTGCCAGCGTGTCGGTGCTGACGCCGCCGATCTCCCGCAGCGCCGAACGGCGGAAGGCGCCGATCGCCCCCGGCACGGTGGGCATGCAGCCCAGCAGGTCGAAGGCGCGGCGGTCGAGGTTGAAGCCGATGACGTACTCGATGTGCTGCCAGCGGCCGATCATGCCCCGCCGGTTGCCGACCTTGGTGTTGCCGCCGACCGCCCCCTCGTCCCCCCTCGGCCTCCAAGGCCGGGGCCGGACGCGTCTCCAGGGCCGGACGCGTGTCCGCGGCCGGGCGGGTCAGCCCTGACGCCAGTCCCCGGACTCCAGGGCTCCGGCAGCCTGTGGGCCCATGAGCCCCAGCCCGCCGTCCACGAAGACCGACGAGCCCGTGACGTAGGACGCTCCGGGGCTCGCCAGGAAGGCGACGACGGAGGCGACCTCCCGGGCGTCGCCGGGCCGGTCGATCGGGTAGCCGGGACGGCTGCCCGGCCGCGGCGGCCGGTCGTCCTGACCGGTCATCGGGGTGGCGATCTCCCCCGGCGCGACGGTGTTCACCGTGATCCCGTACGGCGCCAGCTCCAGCGCGAGCACCCGGCTCAGCATCCGCAGGCCGCCCTTGGCCGCGCAGTACGGCCCCGAGCCGACGCGCGGGTACTCCTCGTGGACGCTGGTGACGTTGACGATGCGGCCTCCCCGGCCGGCGGCGACCATGCGCCGGGCCGCCCGCTGGGAGCACAGGAAGGCACCGTCGAGGTCGACCGCGATCACCGACCGCCACCGCTGGAAGTCCATCTCCATCAGCGGCTCGCTGCTGCCGGTCCCGGCGTTGTTGACCAGGACGCCGAGGCCCCCCAGCTCGTCGGCAAGCTCGTCCACGACCGCGGCGGCCGCCTCCGGGTCGGTCAGGTCGTGCCGGCGCACGGCCGCGTTCCGGCCGTGGCCGCGTACCTCCCCGGCGGTCCCCTCCGCGCCCTCCTCGTCGGAGTGGAAGGTGATCCCCACGTCGAAGCCCTGCTCGGCAAGGGCCACGGCCGTCGCCCGGCCGATGCCGGAGTCGGCTCCGGTGACGATCGCCACCCGGTCGTAGTCGCCGCCTCCCGCGCGGCCGGGCGGGGAGCCCGCCTGTGACGTTCCGGCCATCGCCGTCTCCTTTCCCGGGCGCACCCCCGGCACCCCTCCTCCGAGGCGCGCGTACCCCCCGGGCGGGGTCCCTACTCGCCCCGGGTCCGGCCGGCCGTCCGGGGCGGTGTAAGGACCACCGGTCGGGGCACGCCGCCCTGGAGGGGCAATCACCCGATAAGTGAAGGAATCACGAAATATGGCTATGAACCCCGACAGGCCACTCGCCGTCGTGACCGGCGCCTCCAGCGGCATCGGCTACGAGCTCGCGGCGCAGTTCGCCCGCAACGGCTTCGACCTGGTCATCGCCGCCGAGGACGCGGAGCTCGACACGGCCGCCCGGTCGCTGCGGGACCTCGGGGCCGAGGTCGAGAGCGTGCGGGCCGACCTGGCCGAGTACGAGGGCGTCGAGAGGCTGTACGAGACGGTCAGGGCGACCGGCCGTCCGGCCGAGGCGGTCGCGATCAACGCGGGTGTCGGCGCCGGCGGCGACTTCGCCCGGGACACCTCGCTGGAGGACGAGCTACGGCTCATCCGGCTGAACGTCACCTCGTCCGTCCACCTCGCCAAGCGGGTGACCCGGGACATGGTGGCGCGCGGGCGCGGGCGGATCCTGTTCACCTCGTCCATCGCCGCCACGATGCCGGGCCCGTTCCAGGCGGTCTACCACGCTTCCAAGGCGTTCGTGCAATCCTTCGCCGAGGGGATCCGCAACGAGCTCAAGGACACGGGGGTGACGGTCACCTCGCTCATGCCGGGGCCGACCGACACCGAGTTCTTCGAGCGGGCGGGCATGGAGGACACCAGGATCGGTTCGGGGCACAAGGACGACCCGGCGGAGGTCGCGCGCCAGGGCTTCGAGGCCCTCATGGCGGGCAAGGACCACATCGTCGCCGGGTCCTTCGCCAACAAGGCGATGGCCCAGGCCGCCCGGGTCACCCCCGAGCCCGCCAAGGCCGCCGCGAGCCGTCGGCTGTCGGAGCCGGGCTCGGGCGAGTGACCGCGAGTCACACCCGCCGGCCGTGGGTCACGACGTCACGCCCGCACGACCGCCGGGCGGACGACCGGGCCGCACGGTCGCCGGGCTCGCTTCGCGGACCCCCGTCGTCACGGCGGGGGCCCGCGGAACGGATCCGGCGGACCCGGCTCGCCGTCCCGCGTCACGGCGCCTGCGGAACGAATCCGAAGGCCGGCGGTCCGCGGAACGGTCCCCGGTTTCCGACCGGCTTCGTCTAACGGTCGGCGAAGTAGTCGTCGGCGGTGTCCTCGGCCTGGGACTCCGTCCGGGAGCCGCCCGCCGCGACGAGCTCCTCGCGCAGCCGATCGAGATCCATCCCGTGGCTGCCGTACTTGAGCTCGCGCGCCACCTTCGCCTGCTTCGCCTTGGCTCGACCCCGGCCCATTGGCTGTACTCCCTCACGCAGGTCCTGCTCGACCTCTTGTCACCGGTTGCGTTTCGCGGCGAGCACGGCCCGGCACGGCCTGGCGCGGTCGGCAGGACGCGCTCGCCATGGCCGTCCTCGGCGGCGCCCCGCCTCGTCCCCGACCGGAACGGGCTCGGAGCTGGCCGGGCGGTACGGGAGAACAGGCCATTACCATTATCCTACCCAAGATCGTTTCAATGTGAAAAACTCCGCCATTCCCGGGAATGGCAATCGATGATCTTCTCCTGCACCATGTAAATCACTTCCGGGCAGGGAAAACACATCGACACGGCGAACACTCGCGAGCGTCAGGACGTGCCGAGCATCCCGTTCGGGTCCAAGACGTACTTGCGGGCGGCTCCCTGGTCGAACTCCCGGTAGCCGCGCGGCGCCTCCTCCAGCGGGATCGGCGTGGCGTTGACCGCCTTGGCGATCTGCACCCGGTCGTGCAGGATCGCCATCATCAGCTGCCGGTTGTACCGCATGACCGGGCACTGGCCGGTGAAGAAGGCGAGTGACTTGGCCCATCCGAGGCCCAGCCGGATCGACAGCGTTCCCTCCCTGGCGGCCTCGTCGGCGGCTCCGGGGTCCCCGGTCACGTACAGGCCGGGGATGCCGAGCGCGCCGCCGGCCCGGGTGACGCCCATGAGCGTGTTGAGCACGGTGGCCGGGTGCTCGGTGGCGGCCTCGGTCCCGTGGCCGCGGGCCTCGAAGCCCACCGCGTCCACGCCGCAGTCCACCTCGGAGGTGCCGAGGATCCGCTCGATCTGGTCGCGAGGATCTCCCTGGGAGACGTCGACGGTCTCGCAGCCGAAACTGCGGGCCTGCGCCAGGCGGTCGGCGTTCAGGTCACCGACGATCACCGCGGCGGCCCCGAGGAGGAGCGCCGAGGCGGCGGCGGCCAGGCCCACCGGGCCGGCGCCCGCGATGTAGACGGTGGAGCCCGTGGTCACCCCGGCGGTCACGCACCCGTGGTAGCCGGTGGGGAAGATGTCCGACAGCATGGCCAGGTCGAGGATCTTCTCCATCGCCCGGTCCCTGTCGGGGAACTTCAGCAGGTTCCAGTCGGCGTAGGGCACGAGGACGTACCTGGCCTGCCCGCCGACCCAGCCGCCCATGTCGACGTAGCCGTACGCCGACCCCGGCTGGTCGGGGTTGACGTTCTCGCAGATGCCGGTCTTGCGCTCCTTGCAGTTGCGGCAGCGCCCGCAGGAGATGTTGAACGGCACCGAGACCAGGTCACCGACCTTGATGAACTCCACGTCGGGGCCGTTCTCGACGACCTCACCGGTGATCTCGTGACCGAGGACGAGGCCGTGGGGGGCGGTGGTACGGCCGCGGACCATGTGCTGGTCGCTGCCGCAGATGTTCGTCGCGACGGTCTTGACGATCGAGCCGTGCGGGACCTTCCGGCCGACGTTCGCCGGGTTGACCCCCGGCCCCTCCTTCAGCTCGAACACCGGGTAGTCGAAGTCCTCGACCACGACCCTGCCCGGTCCCTCGTAGACGACGCCCCTGTTTCCGGCCATGGCGCACCCCCAGGCGGTTCCCGCTTCTCTTCCGGGCCATACCCGCAGCTCAATATGGAGATGTGCGCTTATGCGAAGTTTGACCGGATTTCCGATGGTTTGGAGGTACGGTGCCGGGCGCCGGGGGGCGGCACCGGCGGTGGTCGCCGTCCCGCTCGGTCAGCCCCCGGCGGTCGAGGTGCTCCAGCAGCGGCACCGCGACCCGGCGACTGGTTCCCAGGGCCTGCCGGGCCTGGCTGACCGTGAACGGCTGCGGCAGCCGGGCCAGCACCCGCGCCGCCCGGACGTCCGCGCCGGGCAGCAGCACGATCCCGTCGGCCACCCGCAGCAGCGCCCCCGCCGCCACCGCCGCCGCCAGTTCCCGGGGCCCCAGCCCCAGCTCGGCCAGCCGTCCGGCCTCCGGCGCCAGGAACGGGCGCGCGGACAGCTCCGTGCCCAGCCGGGCGACCGCGCGGGCCACCGGCGCGGGCAGCGCGGGCCGGCCGCCGGAGATCCGCCCGTCGGCGACGGAGAGCGGCGGCCGGACGAGCGCCGCCACCAGCCGCCGGTCGGGCAGCCCCAGCGCGTGCCGGGCGGCCTCGACCGGCATGCCGGGCTCCAGCGGGTGCCCGGCCGCGTACCGCCGCACCGCCTCGGGCAGCCGCGCCACCAGCCGCGACCAGTGCTCCGGGTCGGCGTGCCAGTCGCCGCACACCGGCTCGTCCGCGGGCGGGCAGCCCATCGCCCGCAGCTCGCCGGCGCGCAGCAGCCGGTGGGTGCGCAGCAGGGCCGCCGCGCCGGGAACGGCTCCGGCCAGCTCGGCCGCGCGCTCGCGGGCCGCGCCCCGGCGGCTCACCGATGGCGGCCGCACGTCGAGCACGCTCGCCCCCGCCAGCACCCGCACCTCGCCGCGCTCGCGGCCCGGGTCGCGCAGCAGCAGCACGTCGCCCACGTGCAGCGGCAGCGGCCGGGCCAGGCGCAGCCGCACGACGCGGCCGCCGAGCGGACGCACCGAGCACACCACGGCCGCCGAGCCGATGTGGGCGGTCAGCCGGGCCGGCAGGCGGTCCACCGGCGCACCCGGCCCCGCCCGTCCCCCCGCTGCGCGGCGGCCACCCGGCACGTCCAGGTCCCTTCCCGGACCACCCGGCGCGCCCGGTTCCGCTTCCCGGCCGCCCGTCCCCGCGCCCCGGCCGCCCGTCCCGACCGGGGAGAGCCGTACGTCGACGAGGTCGGTGACGGTCCACGCGCCCGGCGTGACCAGGGCCTGCCCCCGCTCGGGGACGGCCCGGCCGCGCAGGTTGAGCGCCACCCGCGCCACACCGGTCACCGCGGGCAGCGACTCCTTCAGGGACTCCAGCGCCCGGACCCGCACCGGCCCGCCGGGCAGCTCCAGCTCGTCGCCCGCGGCGATCCGGCCTTCGGGCAGCGTGCCCGTCACGACCGTGCCGCTGCCGTGGACGCTGAACGCCCGGTCGATCCACAGCCGCACCGGCGCCCCGGGATCGGGCGCGGGCAGGCCGGCCACCAGCCGGTCCAGCGCCCCGCGCAGCTCGTCGAGGCCCCGCCCGGTGCGTCCGCTCACCGCCAGCGCCTCGATCCCGGCGAGCCCGCCGGCCGCCAGGCGCGCCCGGGCCGTCTCCATGGCCGGGGCGGGGTCGGCGAGGTCGGCGCGGGTCACCACGAGCAGGCCGTGCCGTACGCCGAGGGCCTCGACAGCGGTCAGATGCTCCTCCGACTGCGGCATCCAGCCCTCGTCGGCGGCGACCACGAACATGACGGCGGGCGCGGAGCCGACCCCGGCCAGCATCGTGGCGAGGAAGCGCTCGTGACCGGGCACGTCGACGAAGGCCAGCCGCTCCCCCGAGGGCAGCGCGGTCCAGGCGTAGCCCAGCTCGATCGTCAGGCCCCGCCGCCGCTCCTCCGCAAGCCGGTCGGGCTCCATCCCGGTGAGGGCCCGTACCAGCGTGGACTTGCCGTGATCGACATGCCCGGCCGTGGCGACGACGTGCATCAGCGCCTCCCCCCGCGCCCGGCCCCGGAACCGATCGCCCCGCCGCCCCCGGAACCGGCCACCCCGCCCTCCGCGGAGCCGTTCGCCCCCGCGGGGGCGGCGGCCCGGAGGACCGCCCGCGCCACCTCGTCGTCCGCCTCCGGCGGGACGGTCCGCAGGTCGAGCAGGAGCCGGCCGCCCTCGATCCGCCCGACGACCGGCGGCTCGCCGGTCCGCAGCGGTACGGCGAGCCGCGCCGGCAGGCTCACCGCGGCGCTGGGCAGCGTCACGCCGGGCGCGCCGCCGCCCCCCACGGTGGCCTCGCTCGGCACCGCCCGCGCGTCCGTCCCGGCCGCGGCCAGCCGTACGGCGAGCGCCTCGGCCCGCTCCCGCAGGACCGCCGGGTCGGCGTGCAGCGCCCGGTGCACGGGGGTCTCGGGACCGCGCAGCGTGGCCTCCAGCGCGGCCAGCGTCAGCTTGTCCACCCGCAGCGCACGGGCCAGCGGGTGCCGCCGGCACCGCTCGACCAGGTCGCGGCGGCCGAGCAGCAGTCCCGCCTGCGGTCCGCCGAGCAGCTTGTCGCCGCTGGCGGTGACCAGGTCGGCCCCGTCCCGCAGCGCGCCCGCCGCGTCGGGCTCGTCGGGCAGCAGCGGCTCCCGGGACAGCAGGCCCGAGCCGATGTCGGCCACGACGGGCACGCCCAGCCCGGTGAGCGCGGACACCTCCACCGACCCGGTGAACCCCTCGATCCGGTAGTTGGACGTGTGGATCTTGAGGACGAACCCGGTCTCCGGCCCCACGGCGTCCCGGTAGTCGGCGTAGGAGGTCCGGTTGGTGGTGCCCACCTCCCGCAGCCTCGCCCCGGTGGACACCAGCAGGTCCGGGATGCGGAAGCCGTCCCCGATCTCCACCAGCTCGCCCCGGCTGATCACGATCTCCCGCCCGGCGGCGAGCGCGGTGGCCGCCAGCACCAGCGCGGCGGCGTTGTTGTTGACCACGTGGACGCCCTCGGCGGCGGGAACCGCCCGCGCGAGCGCCTCCAGCGCGCCCCGTCCACGGCGGGCGCGGCCCCCGGCGACCAGGTCGAACTCCACGTCGGTGCAGCCCGCCGCCGCGGTGACCGCCTCCACCGCGGCCGGCGACAGGGGTGCCCGGCCCAGGTTGGTGTGGACCAGCACGCCGGTCAGGTTGAGCACCGGCCGGAGACCGGCGGCGTACCGGGGCAGCGCCGCCACGGCGGCGTCGGCCACCTCGGCGGGGGCGAGGCCGCCCTGCCGTACCCGCCGCTGGGCCTCGGCGACGGCCTCCTTGACCATCGTCCGCCCGAGTCTGCGCTCCGCCGCGGCGAGCCGCGGGTCGGCGAGGACGGTGTCGGTGCGCGGCACGTGCCTTCGTGGGTCCACGTAACGAAAATAGAGCCGGACCGAAAGGAGACCCCACCCGCCCTGCCGCCACGGCCCGCCGCGTGGCCGCGGCGGGTGAGCGTACGGTGAGCCGGGTAGGGAAAGGCGGCGCGCCGGCCCGGTGCGCCACGGGCACCGGAAAGGACACGGCATGACGGGAACGACGGCGGAACCCGGTCTCACGGCGGCCCCTGGCGCCCCGGCGCCGGGGAGGATCCGGCTGACGCAGTACGCGCACGGCGGCGGATGCGCCTGCAAGATCCCGCCCGGGGAGCTGGAGGCCGTCGTGGCGGGCCTCGTGCGGCGGCCCGAGGCGGACGGGTCCGCGGACGGCTCGCCCTCGCCGCTGGGCGAGCTGGTCGTGGGCCTGGACGACGGCGACGACGCCGCCGTCGTCCGCATCGAGGGCGGCCGGGCCGTGGTCGCCACCGCCGACTTCTTCACGCCCGTGGTGGACGACCCCTACGACTGGGGGCGGATCGCCGCGACCAACGCCCTGTCCGACGTCTACGCGGTGGGCGGCGAGCCCCTCGTCGCGGTCAACCTCCTCGGCTGGCCCCGCGAGCGGCTGCCGATGGACCTGGCGAAGGAGGTGCTGCGCGGCGGCCTGGACGTGGCCCGCGCCGCGGGCTGCCACGTCGCGGGCGGCCACAGCGTGGACGACCCCGAGCCGAAGTACGGCATGGCCGTCACCGGCCTGGCCGACCCGGAGCGGCTGCTGCGCATCGACGCCGGCCGGGCCGGGCTGCCGCTGTCGCTGACCAAGCCGCTCGGCGTCGGGGTGCTCAACACCCGGCACAAGGCGACCGGTGAGGTCTTCCCGCAGGCGGTCGCCGCGATGACCACCCTCAACCGGGACGCCTCCCGGGCGGCGCTCGCCGCGGGCGCCCGGTGCGCCACCGACGTGACCGGCTTCGGCCTGCTCGGCCACCTGTACAAGCTGGCCAGGGCGAGCGGCGTCACGGCCGTGGTGGACGCGGCGGCCGTGCCGTACCTGGAGGGCGCCCGCGAGGCCGTGCGCGACGGCCACGTCAGCGGCGGCACCCGGCGCAACCTCGCCTGGGTGGAGCCGCACCTGGACGCCGGGAGCCTGGCCGAGGAGGACGTGCTGCTGCTGGCCGACGCCCAGACCTCCGGCGGCCTGCTGGTGGCGGGCGAGGTGCCCGGCGCACCGGTCGTCGGCGAACTCGTCCCCTTCGACGGCACGGCCCTGCGGCTGCGCTGACGGTGAGGATGCGGGTGAACGCTTCCGATGCGTTCGCCTCATCCTGACGTCGCGGGTCAACGGCCGGGTGTGGCGTGGTGCGGGCGTGCTCGTTCCGGCGGTGGGCCGGGATCATGAGTGGTGGTCATCCGTCATCGGGTGGTCTCGGTACCGCGCGCGGCCGCGGCCACGCTCTCCACGCGTCCCGGGCGGACGCCCTGCGCCAGCCCGATCAGTCCGGCGGCCATCAGTACGCTCACCACGAGCTTGGGCGCCACGCCGTTGGAGACGAAGTCGAGCACCTGGCCGCCGGTGAGCACGAGCGGCACCCACAGGGACACCAGGCCGGCTCGCCACGCACCGAAGGCCAGGACCAGGAGCCCGATCATCCAGCCCAGGATCCAGACCGCGAACGACGCCATCACCAGCGGGTCCTCGTCGAGGGCGCCGACGACCGGCCGGACCGCCTCCACCTTCACGCCCCCTCCGGCGAGGGCCCCGAAGAAGGCGTTGTAGTGCCACAGGTGGATCGCCGAGAAGTAGAGAGCGGGAACGGCGAAGGCTCCGCCGACGGTGGCGACCAGGCGCCTGCGGCGGCCGACCGCCACGATCAGGCCCGCCACCGCCGGCAGGAGCAGCAGGTGCGCCAGCGCGAAGAGGATCGTCTCGGCCCGCCAGGCGCCGAGGTCGGAAGCGGCCACATCCACGTTCGCCGCGGTCTCGGACACCTCGTCCGGGAACATCACCCAGTAGAAGGCGTTGGCGACGGCGTAGAGAACGCCGCCACCCGCCATCGCGATCGCTGCGAAACGCCGGCCGTACGGCCTGGCGGCCTGGTCATCCATCGACATCTCCCGTCGTGATCCGTTGACGGTGCAGAGGCTAGGAGCGTCGTACCGCTCAGGTCGTCGGTCCGGATGTTGATCGACGGGTTGACGCCGCGGGACGCCGCTCCACCCGTGGGTGGATGCCGGGCGGCGGGCGGCTCGAATATGCTCCCCGCCATGGGATGGCTCCGGGGCTTCGGACGGCGTCGGCGTGACCTCGGGCCTGTCGCGGCGGGCCTCGCGCTGTTCGGGTTCGGCTCGGTTGAGATCTACGTGCCGCTCGCCCCGTACGTCGAGGGCGAGAGCCCCGATCTCGCCGCGCTGCCCGGTGGCTGGCTGGCCGTGCTGACCGTACTGCTCGCCGGCTACTGCCTCGCGGTCGCGGCCTGCGGGTCGTACCCCCGGGCCGCGGTGGTCCTGGTCGGCGTCTGTTTCGTCGCGCAGAGTTTCACGCCGGTCCTCCCCGAATGGCCGGTCGTGCCGCTCCTGGCATTGGTCGTCGTCTGCTTCGCGTGCGTCGCCGTGGGCGGCCGCCACGGCCCGGTGATCGCCGGTGTCTCCTACTTCGTTTCGCTCGGGATCGAGACCACGGTCGCGGACGACCCGGACTGGGCCTTCATCGTCTTCGTCGCGCTCGCGGTCATGGGACCGGCCTACGCCGTACGCATGCGGCGTGCCCAGGCGGAACGTCTGGTCGCGCTGGCCGCCGAACGGGAGGCCGCCGCGCGCACCGACGAGCGGCTCCGGATGGCCCGGGAGCTGCACGACATCGTCTCGCACGGCGTCGCCGTGATGGTGCTGCAGGCCGGAGCCGCCCAGGTCATGCTCGACTCCGACGTCCGGCAGGCCCATGAGTCGCTGGACGTGGTGCAGGAGGTCGGTCGTGACGTCGTCACCGAGTTGCGTCGCCTGCTCGTCATCCTCCGTGGCGAGGGGACTCTGGAGCGGCTGCCCTCGCTGCGGCACATCGAGCCGCTCCTGACCGGAGTCCGGGCCGCCGGCGGGCGGGTCGACGTCGCCGTCAACGGCGACCTCGGCAGGGTGCCCGCGGCCGTCGACGTCAGTGGCTACCGGGTGCTGCAGGAGGCCCTGACCAACGCGGTCAAACACGCGCCGGGGACCACGGTCTCGGTCGCGATCGACGTCGGACGCACCGATCTGAGGATTCACGCCGTCAACGACGGCCCGCGGATCGTCCGCCAGAGCGACGGCGGCGGCCTCGGGTTGACGGGGATCAGCGAGCGCGTGGAACTCTTCGGGGGCACGGCCGTCACCGGTCCGAGGGAAGGCGGTGGGTTCGAGGTGCGGGTGGAACTGCCCCTGAGCGGAGATTCCGCGGCCCCCGTGCCGTCGCACACGGGAGCGTCGGTGTGACGCGCGTCCTCATCGCGGACGACGAGGTGCTCGTACGCACCGGCCTGCGGATGATCCTCGGCGCTCAGCCCGGCATCGAGGTGGTCGCGGAGGCCACGGACGGCGAGGAGGCGCTGAGGCTGACCATCCGGGAAGAGCCGGACGTCGTGCTGATGGACATCCACATGCCGAGGCTCGACGGCGTGGCCGCGACGGAGCGGATCCTCGCGGACCGCCCCGACCGTCGCGTCGTCATGCTCACCACGTTCGATCTCGACGAGTACGTCTACCGGTCGTTGCGCGCGGGCGCCTGTGGATTCCTGCTCAAGACCACCCCGCCTAAGGAACTGGCGGGTGCGCTGCACGCCGTCGCCCGTGGGGACGCGCTGCTCTCACCGGAGATCACCCGCCGTCTGATCGACCACTACACCTCCCAGGCGCCACCGGTCACCGCTCCCGGGCTGGCCGACCTGACCGCCCGGGAGACCGAGGTGCTGCGGTTGCTGGCCCGGGGGCTGTCCAACCGCGAGATCTCCGGGGAACTGCATCTCGGCGAGGCGACCGTGAAGACGCACATCAACCGCATCTTCGCCAAGCTCGGTGTGCGGGACCGCGTGCAGGCGGTGGTGCTCGCGTACGAGGCCGGCGTGGTTCGGCCCCGGCGCGAGGCGCGCGACCGGTGAAGGGACGTCCGTCGGCCTACGGCCAGGAGCGGGCGGGGGCCGGGGTGGAGGCGCGGTCGCCTGATTCCAGGCGTTGCCGCTGGGGCACCACGGTGTACTTGGGGTCGGCGGCGGAGGCCCGGCCGGCCTCCAGGACTCCGAACCGGGTGCACAGGGCGCCGGCGGTCAGCGCGAGGCCGGACAGCGCGGTCAGCGCGCGGCTGCGGCCGGCGACCGTGGCGAGCAGGCCGCCGCCGGTGGTGAGGGCGCGGGCGGCCCGCATCAGGCGGCCCGACTTCCCCTCCCGGTACGGTTCGCCGACCAGGCCGAGCCGGCGTTCGATCACCGCGCCCGCGGCCAGTTCGACGGCCGCCCCCGCCGCGGCGGCGACGCGGGCCGGGCCCGCCTGGGCGCGGGGGGTGGCCAGCATGCCCATGGCGCCCGCGCTGGCCAGCGCGCTCCCGGCGAACAGGAACGGCAGTTCCCGGTGTGCCTCGTGCCAGGCCGGCACGGCGGTGTCGGCGACGAGCACGGCCGTGTAGGTCGCCATCAGCGGACCGGTGAGGGCGGTGGCCACGGCCGCGGCGTCGCCCACGGCGGGCAGCGCGGCGGCGACCCTCCGGGGCAGCCGGGCGGCGACGGCCGAGGCGGGCGCGGCGGACGCCACCGCCGAGGCCGTGGCGAGCGCGCTCAGCCCGCTGTGCGCGGCCAGGATCCAGGAGCCCACGCTCATCGGCGAGGTGGGCTTGAAGATCCGCAGCATGTTGAGGAACCGCTCGGGCCGGCCGAGTTCGGCGACCAGGAAGCCCGCGCCGAGGGTGGCCCCGGCGGCGGCGGTGACCCGGGCGGTGAGCCCGAGCCGGTCGTGCCCGGCGAGCCGGGCCGCGGCCGACATCAGCGACGCCCCGCCGGAAAGCCCGCCCAGGTAGAGGTAGAGCGGCATGTGGGGCACGTGCCAGACCGGGGCCTTGATCACCGGCTGCCCGTAGTAGGACCGGAACTCGGCCTCCGGCACCATCGCGTCCTCGCGCCTTGCCACCGCCTTACCGCCTTCCTCTCAGGAACGCCGCGGTCATGATCCCGGCCATGGACAGCGCCGCGCCCGCGGCCCAGCCCCACATCGCGGGCAGGTCGCGGGTGGTGACCACCGGGTCGGGCGGCAGGCCGTACACCTCGGGGTCGTCCATCAGCAGGAAGAACGCGCCGTCGCCGCCCACGCCGTCGGTGGGGTCGGCGCCGTACAGCCGGGCCTCGGTCCTGCCCTGCCCGTGCAGGTCCGTGACCCGCCGCTCGGCGCGTTCCAGGAGTTCGTCCAGCGGGCCGAACTGGATGGAGTCGGTCGGGCACGCCTTGGCGCAGGCCGGTTCCAGCCCGCCGCGCAGCCGGTCGTAGCACATCGTGCACTTGAAGGCCCGGCCGTCGTCCTCCCGGCGGCCGATCACGCCGTAGGGACAGGCCGGCACGCAGTACCCGCAGCCGTTGCACACGTCGGCCTGCACCACCACCGTGTCGAACTCGGTGCGGAACAGCGCTCCGGTGGGGCAGACGTCCAGGCAGGCGGCGTGCGTGCAGTGCTTGCACACGTCGGACGCCATCAGCCAGCGGTCCACCGGCTCGCCTGTCACGGCGCCGGGCCGCTCGCCGTCCGCGCCGGTCTCGACGCCGGGGCCCACGGAGTCGGCGGGCAGCTCGCCGGCGCCGGACGGGCCGCCGGGCCCGCCGTCCCCCGGGGCGGGGACGCGCTGCTCGATGAACGCCACGTGCCGCCAGGTGCTCGCGCCGAGGCCGCCCGTGTTGTCGTAGGAGGTCGCCCGGAAGACGAACCCGTCGTCGGGGACGTCGTTCCACTCCTTGCAGGCCACCTCGCACGCCTTGCATCCGATGCAGATGCTCGTGTCGGTGAAGAACCCCACCCGCTCAGCCACGGCGGTACTCCTCCATCAGTTCGAGCAGCGCCGGTCCCCTGGGACGCCTGCCGGGTCGCACGTCGCAGGTCGCGGCCTTGCCCTCCTGAATGTAGACGTTCGGGTCGAGCACCACGGGCATCAGGTCGTTGGTCACGTCGCCGGTCGCCACGCCGCCGCTCCAGCCCCAGTGGTACGGCAGGCCGACCTGCTCGATCCGGCGGCCGTCGAGCCGCAGCGGGCGGATCCGGCCGGTCACCAGGACGCGGGCCTCGATCGCGGCGCGCGTCGTCACGATCGTCGCCCAGCCCCCGTTGACCAGGCCCAGCTCCTCGGCCAGCCGGGGCGACACCTCGCAGAACAGCTCCGGCTGGAGCTCGGCGAGGTACGGCAGCGACCGGCTCATGCCGCCCGCCGTGTGGTGCTCGGTCAGCCGGTAGGTCGTCAGCACGTACGGGAAGCGCGACGACCCCGCGGGGTTGTAGGGCACCTCCGGACGGTCGTAGACCTTCCGGCAGGGGTTGGCCCGCCGGCCGTACAGCGGGTTGGGCACCGGCGACTCGTGCGGCTCGTAGTGCGTGGGCAGCGGTCCGTCGGCCATGCCCGCCGGGGCGTACAGCCAGCCCTTGCCGTCGGCCTGCATGATGAACGGCGTGCTGCCGGAGATCGCGTCCTCGGCCCTGGCCTCGTCCGGTGGCAGGTAGTGCGGCGGCTTGTCCTTCTCGAAGTCCGGCACGTCGAGGCCGGTCCACTCGCCCTTCTCCTCGTCCCACCAGACGAGCTTCTTGCGCTCGCTCCACGGGCGGCCCTCGGGGTCGGCGGAGGCGCGGTTGTACAGGACGCGCCGGTTGGCCGGCCAGGCCCAGCCCCACTCCGGGGCGATCCGGCCCTGCTCGTGACGGGACTTGCGGCGGGCGGCCTGGTTGACCTCGTCGGCGTAGACGCCGCAGTAGATCCAGCAGCCGCACCGGGTGGAGCCGTCCGGCTCCAGCTCGGTGTAGGCCGACAGTGCCCGCCCGTCGGGGCCGGTGCCGTTGATCTCGCGCAGCACCGCCTCGGCCGACGGCTCGGCGTGCTCGCCGTGCTCGGGGTAGTCCCAGGTCAGCTCACGCAGCGGCAGGTCGATGTCGTCGTCGGTCAACCGCCGTCTGATCCGTTTGCCGAGGTGGTAGTAGAACCACAGGTCGCTGCGGGCTTCGCCCGGCGGGTCGATCGCCTTCTCGCGCCACTGCAGCAGCCGCTGGGTGTTGGTGAAGGTGCCTTCCTTCTCGACGTGGCTGGCGGCGGGCATGAAGAACACCTCGGTGCCGATGTCCTCGGTGCGCATCTCCCCGGTCTCCAGCTCCGGGCTGTCCTTCCAGAAGGTGGCGGTCTCCACCAGCCGCAGGTCGCGCACCACCAGCCAGTCCAGGTTGGCGAGCCCGAGACGCTGGAGCCTGCCGGAGGAGGAGCCGACCGCGGGGTTCTCGCCCACCACGAAGTAGCCCTTCACGGTGCCGTCGATCTGCCCCAGCACGGTCGTGTAGTGGCCGTGGTCGCCGGTGAGGCGCGGCAGGTGGTCGAAGCGGAAGTCGTTGTCGGCGGTGGCCGCGTCACCCCACCACGATTTGAGCAGGCTCACCATGTAGGAGCGCTTCCTGCCCCAGAAGCCGGTGTCGGCGCCGGCGGCGGCGAGGTAGCCGTCGAGGTCCTCGTGCCGGTGGGCGTGCGGCATCGGCAGGTAGCCGGGCAGGATGTTGAACAGCGTCGGGATGTCGGAGGAGCCCTGGATGCTGGCGTGGCCGCGCAGCGCCAGGATGCCGCCGCCGGGCCGTCCTATGTTGCCGAGCAGCAGCTGCAGGATGGCTCCCGCGCGGATGTACTGCGCGCCCACCGAGTGCTGGGTCCAGCCGACCGAGTACACCCAGGCGGTGGTGCGCTCCCGGCCGGAGTTGGCGGTGATCGCCTCGGCCAGCTCGGCGAACGCCTCCGGCTCGATGCCGCACGCCTCGGCCACCATCTCCGGGGTGTAGCGGGCGAAGTGCCGCTTGAGGATCTGGTAGACGCAGCGCGGGTGGTTCAGCGTCGGGTCGGTGGACGGCGTGGCCAGCATGGCGGGACCGCCCGAGCCGTACTCGTGCGGACCGGCCGCCTCGGCGTGCAGGGCCCCGCCCTCAAGCTGCTCCCGGCGCTGCCCGGCCGCGGCCTCCTCCTCCGCGCCCTCGTAGGCCCAGCTCGACGGGTCGTACTTGCGGCCCTCGGCGTCGTAGCCGGAGAACAGCCCGTCGAGGTCCTCGGTGTCGCGGAAGTCCTCCGAGATGATCGTCGAGGCGTTGGTGTAGGCCAGGACGTACTCGCGGAAGTCGAGCCCGTTCGTCAGCACGTGGTTGATCAGCGCGCCGAGCAGCACGATGTCGGTGCCCGCGCGGATCGGCAGGTACCGGTCGGCGAGCGCGCTGGTCCGCGTGAAGCGCGGGTCGATGTGGAAGACCTTCGCGCCCCGGGCCTTGGCCTCCATCACCCACTGGAAGCCCACCGGGTGGCACTCGGCCATGTTGGAGCCCTGGATGACGATGCAGTCGGACTCGGCCAGATCCTGCTGGAAGTCCGTGGCGCCGCCACGCCCGAAGCTGATCCCCAGACCGGGGATGGTGGAGGAGTGTCAAATACGGGCCTGGTTCTCCACCTGTATGGCCCCGAGGGCGGTGTAGAGCTTCTTCATCAGGTAGTTCTCTTCGTTGTCCAGCGTCGCTCCGCCCAGGCTGGCGATGCCCAGGGTGCGCCGGACGACCTTGCCGTCCTCCTCCTGCTGCCAGGTCTCCCGCCGGGTGCGGACCACCCGGTCGGCGATCATGTCCATCGCGGTGTCGAGGTCGAGGCGCTCCCACTCCGTGCCGTGCGGGCGCCGGTAGAGCACCGTCGTCTGCCGGTCGGGGTGGTTGACGAGCTGCTTGCTGGCCGAGCCCTTGGGGCACAGGCGCCCCCGGGAGATGGGGGAGTCGGGGTCGCCCTCGATCTGGGTGACCCGGCCTTCCTTGGCGTAGACCAGCTGGCCGCAGCCGACCGCGCAGTACGGGCACACCGACCGCGCGACCTTGTCCGCCTGCTCGACACGGGGACGGAGCGCGTCGGTCCGCGCCGACCGCGCCGCGTCGCTCCGGGGATCCTCTCCTCTGAGCTGCCGGAGTACCGGCCAGCGGAAGATCCCCCTCTCCCGTGTCATGCGCCTCTTGTTACCCATGCCTCGGCGGCCTAACCCGCTTTTAGGATTTCTTCGTATTTGCTGTCATGTCGTCTTCTGGGCGGCCATGGACCGGTAGGCGTCGCGGACGACCAGCAGCCGGTCCAGGCGGAACCGCCCCGGACCGGCGTCCCGCATCCGCCTGCCGCGCTCGGTCCAGAACGCCTCCCCGGGCACCTCCTCCTGACCGGGCGGGACGAACTTGACGACCTCCTCCACCGCCGCCGTCGCGATCGCCAGGGCGATCGCGGCCTCGTGCGGGTCGTCGGAGGGCACGTTGCCCGCGATCCGGTCGGAGGCCCACAGCCACTCCCCGGCGTCGAGAAGCCCTGAGGGCTCAGGGCCGCCGAACGCCGGGAACCGGGCGGACGTCGTCTCCCGCTCGGGCAGACCGAAGAAGAACTCCCGGTCGGCACCGCAGCCCCGGCACCTTCCCGCGTAGCGGGAGACCAGCTCGTCCGCCACGGTCACCAGCCCGCTCTGCCAGGCCGTATCGGCCGAACCGCATCCGCAGGGGTTCAGGTCGAGATAGAACAGCGCCTCGTCCCGGCTCCGCGCCACCGGAAACGGCATCGCATCCTCCCTTCCCCGGTCCTCTCCGGCCCGCGAACCGTCCTCCTCCGATCCTCCCGTTCATCCGGCCCGTCCGGGCACCGTACGGCGGGCCACCGGGTCACCCCGCTCACCCGGCCCGTCCGGCTTTCCGGGGCAGGTCGGGAACGGTGATGGTCATCCCCGCCCGGAGCATGCCGGGGTCGTCACCGATCACCTCACGGTTGCGCTCCCAGATGACCTTCCAGTGGCGGCCCTCGCCGTAGTACCGCTCGGCCAGCGCCCAGAGCGAGGTGTCCCGGGAGACCTTCACCCGGCGGCCGGTCACCGGCGTGTCCCCGCCGTCCCGCGGGCGCGGGTCCTCCGGCTCGCCGGGTCCCGGGGCCGTGCCCTCGGAGGGGGCCGGTGAGGACGCACGCGGGGAGGGGACCGGTGACGTGCCGTCCCCCGGCGTCCGCGAACGCCGCCCGCAGACGCACGGGCCGGTGGGCGGGCAGACGCACTCCTCGTTCTCCGGCGGGATCCAGCCGGTGGAGTTGGTGAGCCGGCGCATTCGCGCCCAGTAGGCGTCCTTCGTCTCCTCGGTCGTGGACGGCGTCGCGGGGCGGTTCAGCAGGGCGTCCAGCCCGAACCCGGGTTCGGCGGGCGTCCCGGCCTCCCAGGGCGGCACCGGGGGGACGTGGCCGTGCTCCCAGATGGCCTGCGCCACCCCCTTGATCTCATGCTCGTAGTAGAGCCTGTCGTCAGCGGTGCGGGCCGCCCTCCACTGCCTCCCGAGCTCACGGTGCTCGTCGTACCGGGCCTGCACGCAGTGGTCCTGCGTCGCGGTTTCGGAGACCCGCGCGAGGGCACGGCGGAACGCCCTCGAATCCGCCAGGCGATCGGCGGCGGCCACCCGCTGGCGGATGTGGCTGAGCTCGTGGATCACGATCCGCGTCACCACCCTCGGGTGGGGCCTGCTGGTGACCAGCACCCGGTGCGGGGCCTCCGCGGTGCCGGACCTGATCCGCGTCCTCGCCATCACCCTGCCGGACCGGCCGAACGTCAGGCTCGGCATACCCGACACCCGGTCCCACGTCATCCACCTCCTGGGCCGGCCGATGTCGAACCGGATGTGCAGGACACCCCGGTTGCGGGTCTCCACCGCCATCGTCGAGCCGTCGGCGGACCAGCTCACGTTCACGACGTCCGGGCCCAGAACCGACGGATGGACGGCCGCCATCACCTGACGGATCTCCTCCCGCGTCAGCGAGGGCAGATGCGGCGGCCGGCTGTCCACGGTGAACGTCGTCCCCGGGATCTGGGACGCCATCGCCGCGAAACCGCCGCCCTGGACCGAACCTCCGGCGCCCCCCGGCTGTGAGCCCGCGGCGGCCCCCTGGTAGGTGCCACCGCTCGGCCGGGGCGAGCCCGCCTCCTCTGTCTCCTGTGTCTCCTGCGAGGTGCCGGGTCGGCCACCGGTCTCGCCGACCGGGGACAGCCTCTCCCGGACGCGCGCGGCGAAGTCCCCGTTGTCCGGCGAGCCGTTGTACAGCACGCGCAGGTCGATCCCCGCCTCGTCCGCCTGTCTCACCAGCGCGGCGGGGAGCGTGGCGAACGCCGAGGCGAACCCGCCGTCGGGCATCGCCCTGGGCCGTGTGCCGTCGAGCACCGCGCTGCTCAGCTCACCCTCACGGGTGGCACGGTAGTGACCGCGGACGGCGCCGCCGGGATCGCGGATCTCGACGTAGACGTCGGTGGCCAGACTCTGCGCCAGCAGGCGCGCGGCCGTCACCTGCCCCAACCGTCCGGGGGCGTCCGCCCGGGCGGTGATCCGGACCGGCGTACCGGGCCTCCAGCCTTCGGGCAGCCGCCGTCTGGCGGCCGCGGTCATCTCACGCTCCGTCTCGACGGCGGTCAGCGAGCGGTCCGAGATCTCGGCGGCGAGCTCGTTCAGATCGAACCCGGGTGCGGCGGCCGGCGCCCCGTTCCGCCACCGCGCACGCCAGCCGGGGCGCTCGGCGGTCCGGGTGACCTCCGGATCACCGAACCTCCAGCCCCACCGGCGTCGGCCCTCGGTTCCGCGCTGGGCCTCCAGCGCCCGCAGGTCGCGCTCGAACAGCGTCACCTCGGCCATGCCGGTCGCGGCGTTCGGCGCGTCGACCCGTGCGCGGATCTTCACGGCCCGGTTGCGCTTGACGATCTTCGTCTCGGCGGTGACGTCGAGCACGAGCGGCACTTCGGCGCTGGCGGCGGTGCCCTTCTCGAAGACGCTGGTCTCGTTGCGGTTGCCGCCGCTGTAGGAGGAGCTGAAGGAGACCTGCCAGCCGTTGGTGCGGGTCCTGGACAGGCCGAAGAACCTGCGCACCCTGCTGAGCGAGAATCGCCGGGTGTACGCGAAGGACCTGGAGATGATGCGCTGGATACGGTGCACCCGGCCGAGTTCGGTGTTGTGCCGGCCGGTGACGGTGACGCGTACGTCCTTCGGCCGGGCGCGGACGGTCACGTCCACGAACCTGCGAGGGTGATCCGGATGCCGGAGACGGAGCGTGGTGGCCCGTCCCTCCAGCAGGGCGCGGAGATGACCGGTCTGCCGCAGCCGGGACAGGTTCTGCTCCAGCATCGGCAACACCGCGCGGGCGTTCTCCGCGCCCAGCAGCCTCTTGTCCGCCAGCACCTCCTGCACCGCCGTCGGCAACCCGTCGAGCTGCAGGTTGTCCACCTTGAAGAGCTGGGGGAGCCTCACCGGCCGGGGGTCGGGTTCCACGGGCCCGTTCTCCTCGGTCTCCACCAGTTCCGTGGGGACGAAGCGGGTCATCTCCCCGTTCAGCGTGACGGTGACGGGCGGCCGGGTGCCCTGGGCGGCCTGGCCGTCTCCGACCTCGATGGTGATCTCGAACCCGTGCCGGACCTTCTCCATCCCGTTGAACGAGGCGATCCGCTCCATCCAGGTCCACTGCTCGCCCCGGGTCGTCGACTCGGAGCGGCTCCGCCCGGTGCTCAGCGAACCGGAGGTGCCGACGCTGATGCCGGAGACGCCCACCGAGCCGTTGCCTCCCACGCCGCCCCCGAGCGACCTGGTGACCGTCTCGGTGACGGCCTTCTCCTCGTAGTCGTATCCCTGGACGATGATGCCGTCCTCGCTGACATGGGCGAGCAGCACGACGTCCTCGCCGTCGATCCTCATCTTCAGCCTGATGGGGATCTGCAGGCCGCGCCGCGCCTCGTCCGTCAGCGGCTGGGACTGGGCGTGCCCGTTCTGCCCCAGCATGTTGATGATCTTTCCCCACCAGCGCTTGCCCGCGAAGTCACCGAACAGGCGCCGCCGCAACGCGGAGTTCGCCGCCAGGGCGCCGGGCGCGTATTCCTCGACGGCCCGCAGGATCGCGTGGTGGACGTCGGTCCTGGTGCCGTCCTCGGTGCGCAGCACGACCCGTTCGGGCCACGACTGGCCCATCCGCTCCCTGACGGAGTCGGCGAGCCGCACCTTCTCCGGATCCGCGATCCTGTCGCGTTCCTTGGCGAGCAGCTTGGCCAGGCGGCGGCCGGGGTCGGCCTCCCGCCTGAGCTCCTCGTCATGGTTGCCGAACAACTGCATCATCCGGTCGAGCAGCGCCCGCGGAGTGTGCTCGTCGGCCAGCGGGACCTTCACACCGGAACGGCGCGCGGCGGCCAGATCCTTCAGGTAGCGCTGGACCAGGGGCGCCTGGACGTCGCGGCCGAGGGTCACGTGGCCGTAGAGGTAGCGCTCCACCACGTCTGCCACGTAGTCCAGCGGCAGGGACGCCCTTCCCTCGGCGTAGGCCCTCAGCCCGTCCCGGAGCGGGACGCCGTACATGTAGGTGCCGTCGGTCGTCCGCATCGTGACGCTGTTGTCGGTGCCCACCTCCGCGAGGGTGATGACGGTCTCCAGGTCGGCCCGGAACACGTCCTTCGGGCCGGTCCGGATGGGCAGGACCTCGTTTCCGCCGATTCCCAGGTCCATGACCTCGCTGGAGGTGTTCTTGCCCGCGGAGCCGTTCGCGTCCCCGCCGGTCGTGGGGTCCTCGGCCTGGCTGAGGCCCCCGGAGACCGAACCGTCGGTCGTACGGCCGCTCTGCTTGCCGGTGGTGGCGCCGTGACTGGTCAGGGAGAGGTTGAGCGGGCTGTCCACCAGGTCGCTCTCACCGACGAACGTGGAGTCGCCCAGGCGGGCGCCGATCGTCAGCGACCAGCGGCGCGGACTGGGGCCGTCCGGGTCGACGGTGAATTCGATCTCGTGAGGAGTGTGCAGGAAGTCGGGGTGGGTCAGGAGGTTCAGGGTGCTCAGGAACCCGGTGACCGCCTGGAAGGCGAGGGTGCCCGGCTGTATGCCGGCCTTCCTGGCGATTTCCTCGGCGATCTCGGCGTTCCGGCCCGGGGCCGCATCCGCGTCCCTGCCCAGGTCCAGTGCCAGCGGCACGGACACGTCCAGCAGTTCCTCGGAGGAGGGCATGCCGGTCGCGGGCATCGCGGAGCCGGCCGCGGGCAGCAGGTCGGCGGGCAGCTTCTGCCGTACCCGCACCTGGTCGGAGGCGACCCGATGGGAGGTGTCGCCCGTCAGGTGGTCGATCGTCACGGTGTCGACCTCGTCGGTCAGCGCCGTCGACGTCAGGTTCTCCACCAGATAGACGTCGTTGGTGGTGAAGCCCCGGCTCTCGCCGGACCCCCGGCCCATGCTCCTGCCGTGCCCCGCGCCCCCGGAGATCTTCGACTCCCCGTCCGCGGTCCCGTACCCGGCACCCACCCCGACATTCCCCGACAACGACCCCGACCCGCCGCTCGAACTTCCGGAGGTGTCGGACCCGATGAACAGGGAGACCACCGGCCTGCCGGGGGTGTGGCCGGCGTAGATCCTGGTCCTCCAGCCCCGGTTGACCTGGATGCGCAGGGTGGAGTGCTGCGGTTGACGGCCCTTGCGCTGGTCCACGACGGGGAGGTAGAGCACCCGGTTGCCGTACTCGGTCTGCAACCGCGACTTGGACAGCGTCTCGTCGAGGGCCCGCTGGTTGTCGCGCTGGCCGGCGGCCCGCACCTCGTCCTTCGACACCTCGCCGTCCGGGCCGGGCAGCAGGTCCAGCCCGCGCAGGTACGTCTCCGCCTGCTCCCGCAGGCCGGTGATGTCGTCCATCAGCTCGACGTGCGCGAAACCGACGCTGCGCACCCGCCCGGGCCCCTCTCCCTCCCAGTCCGCGGGCCGGTTCCGCCGTCCCGGGGGCGCCTCCGGAAGGACGTCGTCCCTCAGGGTCACCGCGTCCTCGTCCCGGGTGACCGCCGCCTCGTCGACCGGGAAGTACGCCTTGTAGGCGTCGCTCTCCGTCATCTGCGCCGTCACCGTCAGCGTGATCGGCCCCAGCCGTCGCGGCTCGCTCTCCCCGGGCACCCGCACGGTGATCGTGGTGATCACGTCGAACACGCACGTCTCGTTGTGGTCCTTCTTCCGCCCGACGAGCGGCAGGATGCCCGTGCCGTTCGCGTTCACCCCCTCCGACCGCGAGACTCCCCGGGAGCCGCTGCCGCTCAGCTTCCCCGACAGGCCCTTGGCGTCGATGTCGAGGAAGGGTACGTGGTCGGCGAACTTCCCGCCCACCGTGAGGTTCACGTTCCGCGACTGGTTGACTCCCTGGCCGTCCGAGATCGAGACGAACCCGACGCCCAGTTCCTCCCCCAACTGCTGGGAAGTGGCCGTTCCCACCATCTCGGCGTCGACCGTGAACCTTCCCTGCCCGGCGCGCCGCACCTTGAGATCACCTTCGACGTCGAGGGTGATCCCCGACGCCCCGGCGATGGGCCGCGACAGCCCGCCCGGGTTGTTGACCACCTCGGGCAGCCTGCTCGCCACCTCCTCGGCGAGGGCGGTGCGGATCTCGTGATGGATCATGGAGCCCACGCCGGCGCCCCTGTCCGCGAGGCTCACCTCAACCTCGTCGATCGCCTCCTCCAGACCGGCCACGTGGATGACCTGGAGGCCGGGAAGGGTCGGCCGGTGTCCCTCGGCGAAGTCGCGCTGGGCCGTCTTCTCGGGGGCCGGTTCGATGTGGGCGTGCGAGACCCACAGCTCTGCGGTCGTCCCGTCGCCGGGGGCGCCCTCGGTGACCTGGACGGTGACCCGCCCGCTCATCCCGGGGGCGTCGAGCCCGGCGGTGAACTTGACCTTCCCCGCCTGGTACTTGGCCGCCGGGCCCCGGTTGTCCAGGACCCCGCCGCCCAGCACGTACCTGGAACCGTTCACACTCTGCGACGATCCCTGTTCGCGGCCGTAGCCGACGTCGAGGCCGAGACGCTTCGCCAGTCCCTTCACCATTGCCAGGGCGGGGCCGGCGCCCGGCAGGAGCCCGAGAAGGTTCCCGACCAACCCCGGCACGTCGGCGCCGACGGACGTGCCGGCGCTGCGGCCGGCACCGGCCGACGCCGAGCGGTTTCCCTGCGTCAGCCAGCCGAGCATCGTCTCGGAGTGCGTCACCTCCGGGTCGAGGACCTCCACGAGGTCCTCGACCTCCATCCTGATCACCAGCTCGGCGCCCTTGCCTGTCTCCAGCCGCAGCACCGCTCCGTCGGTGGACATCATCCGGCGGAACTCCGCCCGCAGGCGGTCCTCCAGCTCGGCCGGGGAGAACTCGTGATCGATCCTCTGGTCGGCCAGCAGCTTGTTGACCGCGTCGGTCAGCGCGGCCATGTGCGGCAGCGGACCGGCCGCGAAGGTCGCGGACCGTACGGCCTCCGGCGGCAGCGCCTCCTTCATCGCGTCGAGGTACCTGTCGAACGCGTCCTGCGCATTCCCGGCGAGCCGCGCGGCCTCGGCGGACAGGCCGGCCGCCGTCGGGCTCCCCTCCCGCTCGCCGGCCAGCCGGTTCAGGGCGTCGGCCGCCTCCGCCAGCGCCGCACGCGCCGCCACGGCCCGGGTCCGGGCCGTCCTGTACCTGGCGGCGACCCGGCTGTCCATGGCCGCCGCCTCCCGGCCGGCCTTGGCGCTCTCGCGAGCCTGGCGGCGCCGTTCCTGCGCCCGGCTGTCGCGCTCTCCCCTGAGCGGCTTCCCCTCCCGCTCGGCCTTCTCCGCGGCCTCCACCTTCTCAAGCGTGCTGTCCGCGTCCTCACGGGCGGCCTTCGCCCTGCCCGACCATGCTTTGGCGCGCTCTTCCAGGGCGGTCTCGGCCTTCGCCACGGTCTCGGCCAGCCGCTGCAGCCTGACGGACAGCTCCGCGGGCGGAAGGACCTCCTGTCCCGGCTCCGCGGTCGCCGTGCCCGCCGGAGCCCCCGCCTGTCCGGACGTGGTGACCTGCTGCAGGAGAGCGCCGACCTCCCGGCTCATCGCCGTCGCCCGGAGCTCGGCGTATTCGTCCACCGGCGCCCTCGCGGGCTCCTTCGCCCGCTCGGCCACTTCCTCGGCGAACCGGCCGGCGTCCGGGTTAGAGCCGTCGATCCCTCCGTCGGCGGGATTGTCCATGAGGATCTCCACGGCCACCTGCGTGGCCGCGTCGCTCAACTCGGGGGACGCCTCGACCAGTTGGTGCAGCGCCAGGACGGCCCCCTCCCTGCCTCCCTCGCCGAGGGTACGGGCGACCTCGATGCCCAGCCACGCGGCGGCCTCCGCGGTCAGCCGCTGCCTGCCGACGCCGTCGTGGACCCGGGTCGTCAGCTGCCGTCCGACGAAGCGGACGGCGTCGGCGGGGATGTGCAGGACCTGTCCGTCCTCCCTGGCCAGCCGGATGCGGCCGTCGTTCAGGAGGGTCGCGGTCGGTGCGACGATCCGCACGGTCTCGGCCAGCACCGAGTCGGCGAGCCGCAGCGCCGCGGCGGCGTCCGGCCCGGCGGTGGCCGGCGCGCTCGTCGCCGCACGCGTGCTGGTGCCCGGCGCGGTCTGGGGGGCGGCCGGGACGACCTGCGCGGTCTGGGACGTGCCCGGAGCCGTCTCCCCGCCGGTGGCCGGTGCGTTCGCTCCGGCCGTCGTGCCCGCCTGCGCGGTCCCCGGCGCCACCACGGCATTCGGGGTGCCGGCCGCCGTGGTCACCGTTCCGGCGCCGGGTGCCGATTCCTGGGCTCCCCCCGGCACCGACGGAGTCGGCGCGCTCGGCGTGACGGGCGCGCCCGCGGGATCAGGCGCGGCGGCCGTGTTCGCGGAACCGGGCGCGGAACCGGGCGCGGCAGCCGGGTTCTGCGCGGCGGCCGTGTTCGCGGGATCAGGCGCGGCGGCCGTGTTGGCGGAACCGGGCGCGGCGGCCGTGTTCGGCGCGCCCTGCGAAGACTGTGATTCGGGCGCCCCTTGCGGCGCGTTGTGCGAGCCCTGCGGGCTCTGCGGACCCTGGGAACCCCGAGCGGCGGACGCCTCCTCGCCGCTCTGCGCGGCAGGCGTGCCCTGCGGGCCCTGCGCGGCTTGTGAACCCTGCGCGGCGGGCGTGCCCTGCGCGCCTTGCGCGGTGGCTGGACCCTGTGGGCCCTGCGCCGCGGTGGACGCGCCCTGTCCGCTCTGCGCGGCGGGCGCTCCGGCCTGCGGCGCGTGGGAGGTGCTCGGCGTGTTCGGTCCGGTCCCGGAGGATCCGGACGGTGCCGTCCCGGACGCCGGGGCGGGCGAGGACGGTGCCGTGGCCGGCGAGACGGAAGTGTGCGCCGGGCTTCCGGCCGGGGTCGTTCCCGCGCCGGGCGCCGTATGCGCGACCGGTGCCACCGGTACGGTGCCCGTGGCCTGCGGGTTCTGCGCCCCGCCCGTCGCCTGGCCGTTCCCGGCGGGGACGCCGGACTGGTTCGGGCCGTTGCCGCCGTTGCCGCTGTTCCCGACATGCCCGCTGTTCCCGCCGTTCCCGGCGGCCGCGACCGTCGCGAGGTCCGGCGCGGGGTCCGGCGCGGGGGCGTTCGCGAGGCTGGTGCCGCCACTCCCCGGATCGGGCTGGTTCCCCGGCGTCACCGCCGGTCCGCCGGACCCGGCGGGCGGGTCGCCGCCGGCCAGGCGGGCGTCGGAGGCCGCGGCGATCGCGGCGCCGCTGTCGAGGGTCGCCCGGAGGTGGGTGATCGCCTTGAAGACATCGGGGTTGAACGGGCTGATCGTGTTCGTTCGGCCGGCGCCGCCCAGCGCGGCTCCGAGAAGGGCCTCCCCGTTCGGCAGCGCCTCAAGCGGGTTCTGCCTGTAGACGAGCGTGTTGGCGATGATGCTTCCGCCCGGCGAGGCGACCATGTTGTTCAGGCCCGTCTGCACCGCGCGGGCGGGGAACCGCTTGACGGCGTTCATGATCCCCGGGTCCGTGCCGCCGAATTCGTTCAGCCGCCGCAGCACCGGCATGCTGCTGGAGAACCTGTTCAGCATGGGGGCGGCCTTCATGCCGATGACCGCGCCACCGGCCGCGCCGACCAGCGAGGCCAGGAACCGCTGCCAGTCCCGGCTGGTGCGGGTGCCCATGTCCATCTGCTTTTTCTGGGTCAGGTAGTCGATCGCGCCCTCTTCACCCATCTCCTCGGTGACCTCCCGGCCCGCCGCACCGGTGAGGAGCGTCCGGAGCCCGTGCGCGGCCCCGCCTGCGGCGGTCACCCCGTTGGTGGCCGCCCCGCGGGCGGCCAGCCGGGTGACCGCGCCTTCGGGGGTGCGCCCGGCGACCACGGCGAGCCGCTCAAGGATGCGGCCGATGTTGGATCGCGCGGCCGCGGCGATGGGGCCGAGCGCCGAGGTGGTCGCGCCCGCGCTGAAGAAGGCGGCGAGCAGGGCGATGTAGGTCGCGATCACGGCGATCCAGAACGCGACGTTGATCGAGATCTTGGAGTACTGCACCTCGCGGGCGAAGTTGTCGGCCTGCTGGAAGTAGGCCGCCGCCTGCTGCGCCAGCACGGGCACGCCCGAGTCCTGGGAGTACGCCTGGGCGAAGTCCTCGGCGAACTTCTTGCTCGCCGGCCCCGTCCACGACTGCAGGATCATGCCGCCGGCCGTGACGCCCGACTCGACGGAGGTGACCAGGCCCTCGTACAGCTCCCGGTTGGCCGTGGCGATCTGCCACATCAACCTCTCGCTCGCCTCCGGCCAGTTCTGGCCCGAGGCGAGATACGAGATCAGGGTGTTGGCCCAGGCCGGAAGGCTCTCGCCCCACGCGGGCGTGACGTCGGGGGCGGCGCCGCCCACGACGTCGGGCGGAGTCCCCCCGGCGGCACTGGGATTGATCCCGGTGCGGCTTCCGGCGGAATCCGTGTTGACGGCCACGCCATCTCCCCCGTTGTGGTGCTGTCAGGTCACCGGACGGACGTCCGGCGCGTCCGGATCCTCCTCGCGCCGGCGGCGCGGAAGGACGGTTCGGTACCGGTCACACCTCTTCGATGAGCCTGTCCATGGCCGCGCGTTCGTGGTCGTCCGTGGCCTGCGTGGTGCCGATGTTGTTCCGCACCTTCGGCCCGGCCTCGATGACCGTCTTCACGATGCCGTCGCCGTACTCGATCATCTTCTCCGGGCCGCCGCCGTTCATGTAGGCCGCCTGGAACGCGGCGCCGGCGGTGTCCCGGCCCCAGGGCGCGAGAGCGTTGAGCGCCCGGATCCGCTCCACCTTCATCACCCACAGGGTGTGGACGTCGACCGACATGGTGTCCCATCGGACCAGGCCGTGTGTCACGCCCTGGTAGTGGACCCCGACGACGTCCTCGTAACCGCCGTACTCGCTCACCGGGGTCACCTCTTCCCGAGCATCTGGGCCGCCATCCGCTCCAGCACGCTTTCGAGGTCGCCCTCCAGGTGCTCCTTCATCTGGTCGCCGGGGACCAGCGGCTCGAACAGCTCCACGACCATGGCCCGGGCCTTCTCCGTGGCCCGGTGGACGGTGTCCGTGATGACGTCGGCGAGTTCCCGGGAGTCCTGCCGCCGGTAGATGCGGGGGTCGAGGTCGAGCCTGATCAGGTCGCCGCGCGCGCCGACGGTCGCCGACACCAGCCCGTCCCGCGACTTCTCGGTCACCTGTACGGCCCGCGCCTGCCGGTGGATCTCCGGCCCCCGCTCCTGCAGGCGGGTGAAGGTGGCGCGCAGTTCCTCGGCGTAGGCCTGCATGCTCCTCGCCTCATCCGAGACCGCGAAAGGTTCCACATCGACCTCCCCTCGAAGCGCGGGACCGGTGGCGGTGGCCACCGCGACCCCCCTGCCTCCCGTGCCCCCCGCCGACACCTGGACGATTCGCACGTTAAATCTTCGTGAATTATCGATCATCCTGACATCCGCCACTGTGGTACGGCAAGCACCAAATACCACTGAAAACGCTCATACAACGCCATAAGCGACGTCGTCCTGCGGAGGGACGCGGGTCAGGGTTCCAGGAAGGCGACGTTCTCCCGGAGATCGGTCACCTCGTGCCTGGGCACCCAGCGCCGGTGGATCCCACGCTCGACCCGCTCCAGCTCCAGTTCGCGGGCGACCGGCAGCAGACCCCCGACGTATTCGAGGAGCAGCGTGTCACCGCGCCGGTCACACACCTGGAACGGCGCGCCGCGCCACTCACAGACGGTCGTGACGAAGGAGATCGACTCGCACTCCTCGGCCCGCACCGGCCGCACGAAGCAGCCCGGTTCGACCTCCTCGAAACCCTCGGCGGGCTCCGAGGCGCGCAGCCGTACCCACACCGCGTCCGGGCGCGGATCGGGGCTCGCGGCGTACTCCGTCCCCCGCCAGCGCGCCCGGTAGGAATGCCACATCACGCCGCCCCTCCCGGAGCGTCGGCTCCCCGGTGGAACGGGCCATCGAAGACCTGGTCATCGGCCGCTCCGGCACCACCGGCCGCCCCGGGGCCCCAGGCGATCGCGGGGCCGCCGGACGCGTCGGCGCCGTCGGGCGCCTCGCCCGCCGGCACGTCGTCGACCAGGAACCAGCGTCCGAGGTCGCCGTCGTACACCGCGCGCCGGTACTCCACGCCGTCCACGGTCAGCTCCCAGATCTCGGCGCCGTGGGGCAGGCCGACGCCGTCCACCTTGTACTCACGGATGAGCTGGTCGGCGTTCGGCACGAGCCCCATGCCCACGAACGGTGGCTCCTCGATCACCCACCCGGCCACCGCGGCCCGCGACGCCTCATCGACGCCGCCGTAGGGGGTGCGGTACAGGTCGAGCCCGACCGCGCGCCACCGCAGGATGTTCACCGACCCCTCGTCGGTGACCACTCCCTCCTCGTGCGCCTGCCCGAGCGCGTCCGCCAGGACGGTCGGGGTCGCGATGTGCGCGACGTCCCTGGCCCGGTGGCAGTATCCGGAGACCCGGGACCCGCCCTCGGCGAGATGGGCGTACAGGTCCGCGGGCCGGAGCAGCTTCTGCATGATCGGCGGTCCGGAGCCGGGCTCGGCGAGGCGCTCCTCGACCAGGGACGGCACGGCGAGCCTGGCCACCGTACCGGCCTCCAGGAAGAAGAAGGACGTCGAGAGGCCCGGGTTCACCGCCAGCCCCCACCGGGGGTCGGGCCAGCCCGCGGCCAGCTCGGCGAACGTGACGATGCGGACGTGTTCGGTGATGTCCCCGAGAACGGCGCGCATGGCGTCGAGCGAGGTGTAGGCGGCCATCCAGGTGCGCCCGTCGCCCGTGAAGGTCGGCCAGGCGGCCGGCTCCCTCCCCTCCGCGGCGGCCGGGGTGACCGGCAGGCCGATCTCGGCCTGCCGTAACAGCGCCAGGCAGACCGGGAGGTCCTCAGCGGCGAACGCCGCCTGGAGACGCTTCTCGAACGGGCTCTCGGGCCGCCACTCCTGCACGACGACCACCCTAGGACGTCCGTCGCCACCGGGAGCGGGGGCCGTACGGGAGATCGTCGGAGAACCGGGCCGCGCGGGAGAACCGGGCCGCGCCGGAGGGCCGCCGGTGGCCGTACGTCCTGCTCCGTGACGATGTACAAGATCCCGGACATCAATGTATTAATAAGGCCTTAACCGAAGATTATTCGATTAGGAACATCAACGGACGAAGCTCTCGTCACCCGACATCTTTCCGACATCCGCGTTCCGTTCCCGGTTAGGAGCCGTTGCTTGACGGAGCCATCTCCCGGCCGTCCGGTCGTCCCCATGGAGGTCGACCACGACCAGCTGGAGAACGTGGTCGCCCCCGGGTTCCGGGTGGCCGGCGGTGACCTCTACGAGGCGGTCGCCCGCGCCGTGGGCGCCCTGGCGGCCCTCGGGCCCCTGCCCGCCGACGAGGAGACGGACCGGCGATTCCTCCAGTGGTTCACCCCGAAGCGCGACCAGATGCTGGAACTCACCCGTGACCTCGCCGGCGCCTACGGCGACATCGGGGAGGGGCTGCTCATGACGGGGCGGAACGTCTGGAACGTCGACTGGGGCCTCGCCGAGGACCTGGCGAGGGTTCCCGACTACACGGCCGACGGCCCGCCGCTGGGACCGCCGCCGGGCACGGCCTCACCCGGCCCGATCCCTGGTCCGGCCCCCGGCCCGGCGCCCGTTCCCCCGGCGGCGCCGCCCTCCGGCCGGGCTCCCATGTCCGTCCCCGGTCCGATCCCCGACCGGGACGGCCGATGACGCCGCCGCTGCCGCTCTCGCCGGTGTCGGCGCTGTCCCCCACCCGCGGCATGATGCTCCTCCTCGGGACGGGCACCGCCGCCCTGGCCGCGCTGAAGATCTACGCCGGGGTGACCGCCCCGGAGATCCCGCCGGAGCGGCTGCGGGAGATCGCGCGGATCTTCAACCGGCTCGCCGACGACATCGACGGCGGAAACGGCTCAGGCGGGAACGGCTCGGACGGGGGCGTCGCCGGCCGAGCCGACGCCCTGGCCGAGGCGGTGTGGAACAACCCCCGCAACGGCGGCGAGGCCGTCGAGGCGTTCCAGACCCTGTACCAGGGGGTCGTCCGGGGCTACGCGCCGCAGCTCGCGAGGGACTGCCGCGTCGTGGCCGCCGGCTGCGAGGCGTACGCGCAGCTCGTCGAGACCACCCGGAAGAACCTCGCCGACATCGAGGACCTGCTCCTGCAGATCCTGTGGCTGGTGATGTTCCAGCCGATGACCACGGCCCTCTACGGCTTCGCCGCCGCCCGGATCGCCGCGTTGATCAAAGTGGCCCAGGGCATGAAGTCCGCCTTCGCGCTCAGCGCCGGGAGGATCATGGCGATGGCGTTCCCGAAGTACGCCATGACGACGCTCCTCTACATGATCGTGGACGGCGCGGCCTACGGTTCCGTCTCGCTGGGCATCACCAGGAGCGTCCAGGCGTCGCACGGCCTGCCGACGGGCTCCGCCGGGGAGAACGTCACCGAGCTCGGCAGGATCGCCGCGGCGAACGGCGCCTACGCCCTCGTCTACGACGGGGTCAAGGCGACGGCCCTGCGCGGGGTGGCGCCCACCCGCGCCACCGAGCTGATCGCCCGCCTGTCCGGCTCCGGTCTGGGCTACACCCCCGCGTACAACCTGATGAGTGACGACGGCGAGGAGATCCTGCCCACTCCCGAGCAGTGGGCGGCCAAGCTGACCGGGCACGGCCTGCGGGCGGTCGTCTTCCCGCCCGGCTGGAAGTTCAGGTAGGCGCGGCCGGGGACCCGGGGACCCGGCGGCTCCCCCGCCGCCCGGCCGGTCGCCGGAAGCCGGGCACGGACACGGACACGGACACGAGCCGGACCCGCCCGAGTCCGGACACGAGCCGGACCGACCGGGATCCGGGCACGAACACGAGAGGAGGACCCGTGCGACACTCCGACGACGCGGCCCTGCGCCGGATGGAAGAGGAACTGGGCGAGATCACCGGCACGGGCGAGGCGGCCGGCGGGCTGGTCCGCGCCGTCACCGGGCCGTCCGGTCGCCTGCTGGACATCGTCTTCGACCCGCGCGTCATGCGCCTGGACAGCCACGAGCTGGCCCGGGAGGTCGGCGACGCCGTACGGCGGGCACAGGAGGACGGTGAACGCAGGGCACGGGAGCTGGTCGACGGCACGCTCGGCCCGGCGGAGTCCGGCGGCGCCCCCGGGGAGCCCCTCGACCACGCGCGGTTCTGGGACGGGCTGGGGAGGATGCGCCAGGACTTCGAGCGGTCGATGGCCGAGCAGGAGGCCGAGCTCGCCCGCCGGCTGGGAAACCTGGGCCGGTTCTGACCCGGAGGGGGCGACCGGCGCGGGCGCTCCGAGGACTTCCCCGCCCCGGACCCCGGAAAGGCCCCGGCCCGGGAAGGCCCCGGCGCGTGGACCCGGGCCGGCCCCGGGGCGCACGGCCCCGGGGCATCGCCAGCGGAGGCGGACGGGAATCGAACCCGCCGCGCCGAGATGCTCGACGCCACCGGTTTTGAAGACCGGGAGGGCCACCAGACACCTTGACGCCTCCGCGGGCGATGCTACCGGCCTCCGGCGCCACCGCTCACGCCGCCCCGGCTCGGACCGGGCGACACACCTGCGGGAAAGGGGTGTTCCGGATCGCGCTGGTTACGATGGTCCGAGACGGCGACGCCGCCGGGTGCGGCGGCGGACGGCCGGAGACCCCCGCGCGTGACGGACCCGACGTATGCGGAGGAGCAGGCCGTATCCGGCCGACGAGAACATGACCGAGGACCAGCCGGCCGAATCCGCGGGGGCGTGGCCGCCCGGCGGCGCGGCACCGGGCGGCGGCCACGGCGCCGCCGGACGCGTGACGGTCGTGGTGGCCACCCGGAACCGCCGCCGCGACCTGGAGCGGTCGCTGCCGCGCCACGAGGCGCCGGTCATCCTGGTCGACAACGGCTCCACCGACGGCACCCCGGCCTTCGTCCGGGAGCGGTTCCCGCACGTCGAGGTGGTCGAGGCGGGGCGCAACCTCGGCGCGCCGGGGCGTGATCTCGGCGTCCGGCTGGCCCGGACCCCCTATGTCGCCTTCGCCGACGACGACTCCTGGTGGGCGCCGGGCGCGCTCGCCCGCGCCGCGGACGTGCTGGACGCCCACCCCCGCCTGGCGGTACTCGCCGGGCGGGTGCTGGTGGGACCGGAGGAGCGCCCGGATCCGACCTGCCACGGCATGGCCGCCTCCCCCCTCCCCGCCGAACCCGACCTCCCCGGCCCGAGCGTGCTGGGGTTCCTGGCGTGCGGGGCCGTGGTGCGCCGGGACGCCCACCTCTCCGCCGGCGGTTTCGACGACGTCGTCTTCTTCTTCGGCGAGGAGGAGCGCCTCGCGCTGGACCTGGCCGCCGCCGGCTGGGGACTCGCCTACGTCGACGACGTCGTCGCCCACCACCACCCCTCGCCGTCCCGGGACCCGGAGGGCCGCCGGGCCCTCGCCGTCCGCAACGCGGTGCTGACGGCCGTCATGCGCCGCCCGTGGCCGGTGGTGGCGCGCGCCGTGCTCACCGCCGCCCGCGGCGGCCCGGCGGGACGGCGGGGCCTGCGGGACGCCGCACGCCGGCTGCCCCGGGCGCTGGCGCGCCGCCGTACGCCGCCGTGGCGGGTGGAGGCGGCGCGCGCGTCGCTGGACGCTCCCCCGGCCGGTGGGGCTTACCCACTTCCAGCGGGGATTTGGGCAGACCGGGTGGCTGCCGCGCGAAAGTGCCGGGTAGGCGAGCCTGCGGAAGGAGGAAACACGATCATGGCGAACAAACCGAACCCGATCGACCTGCAGAAGCACCTGTCGGGCGTCGACTATCCGGCCAAGCGGGACGACCTCGTGCGGGTGGCCCGCGAGAAGGGCGCCGACGACGCCCTCGTCAGCACCCTGGAGAAGATCCCCGACCGGGAGTACGACGGGCCCAACGCGGTCAGCAAAGCCGTGTTCGGCAACGACTAGTGCCCTCCCGCGGGTCCTCCTGTCATGGCGGGGACCCGCGGAACCGGGCCCGCGGCGTACGGCGAGCGGCAAGCCGCCGGACGTGGCGGGGTGCGGCGGGCGGCCGGACGCGGCCGGGTGGCTCAGCCGGGGAGGGTCTCGCCGCCGATCGGGGCCAGGACCTCCCCGGTGTAGTACGACGAGAGCCGGTCGGAGGCGAAGAAGACGTACGACGGCGCGATCTCGTCCGGATGCGCGGCACGTTCCATGGGCACCTGCTGACCGAACTTCTCGACCTTCTCCTCCGGCATGGTCGCGGGGATCAGCGGCGTCCAGACCGGGCCGGGCGCCACCGCGTTCACCCTGATCCGCCGCTCGACCAGGACCTGGGCGAGCGAGTAGGTCAGGGCGTTGACCGCCCCCTTGGTCGCGGAGTAGTCGATCAGGGACTTGTTGCCGCGCAACCCGTTGATCGAGGACGTGTTCACGATGGCCCCGCCGTCCGGCATGTGGTGGAGCGCGGCCCTGGTGACCCGGAAGTAGCTGTCGATGTTGACGGAGAACGTGCGTTCCCACTGCTCGTCGGAGAGCTCCTCCAGGGAGTCCACCGGCGACTGGGTGGCGACGTTGTTGACCAGGACGTCGATCCCGCCGAGCGCCGAGACGGCCGACTCCACCACCTCCCGGCAGTGGTCGGCCCGGGCGAGGTCGCCGGGCAGCAGCACGCAGCGCCGCCCCTCCTTCTCGACCAGGCTCCTGGTGTGCTCGGCGTCCTCGTGCTCGGTGAGGTAGGCGATGGCGACGTCGGCGCCCTCCTTGGCGAAGGCCACCGCCACGGCCCGGCCGATCCCGGAGTCACCACCGGTGATCAGGGCTTTCCTGCCCGCCAGGAGATCGCGGCCGACGTAGTCGCGCATCTCGTCCCGGGGCTTCGGGGCCATCTTCCCGGTCTCGCCGGGGTAGGGCTGGCTCTGGGGAGGCATGCTGCTCTGTTCCTGTGGCATACGGGGCGCCCTACCCGGCGGGATTCCCCCGACGCGCCGGAACGTCCAAACGTTGGCAAGGAAAACCCGTCGCCCGCCGTTCCCCCGGGTCGTCCTCCGGGGAGCGCTCTCCCCGGTCACACGTGAGGACCGTCTCCCCGGCCCGTCCCCGGGACCCGCCGCCCGGCGGCCCGCTCACACCGGCCCGCCCGGGTCAGCGGCCCGCCCGCGCGCTCCGCAGGGCGTCCTCCGCGCTGTCGTACAGCTCGAAGAACGCGGTCAGGCCGGTGATGCGCAGCATGCGGAGCACGCCCGGAGGGGGCGCGGCCACGATGAGGCGGACCCCGCGTTCCCCGCTGTCGGTGCAGATCGACACCAGCGTCCCCAGCCCGGTGGAGTCGCAGAAGGTCGTCGCGGCGAGGTCCAGGACCAGGCACCCGCCCGCGAGGTCGTCCCACATCGTGGAGACCATGGTCCGCACATCCGGAGCGGTGCTCCAGTCCAGCGCGTCGCCCAACCGGACGACGCCGATCCTGCCGTGCGGTTCGAGGTCGGAACTCAAGGTAGTTCCCTCAGGTGGTTGCACCATCGGCTCAAGCTCCCCACGGCGAAGTCGCCTCATCAGGCATCTATCACGCACAACATAAGACAAATCACCGGCCCAGACACATCGGCGCCCGTTCCCGAGACGGCGCGACGGCCTCCCCGAAGGCGTACGGCGCCTTTTCCGGAGGCCACACGGTACCCCTTCCCCGGACCGTACGGCCGCGCGGCGCCCGTTCCCGAGGTCGTACGGCACCCCCCTCCGGACACCGTACGGCGTCGCCTCCGTCCGCGGCCGGAGACGATCACGGGCGGCCGGCGCCGTCACGAATCGCCCGCCGCGACGAGTGACCCGGTCGAATCGGGTGAGGTATCCGGTGACGCGAGAAGCGAGGGGGAGACGAGACCATGGCAACCGTCGCAGAGCAGTTCATCGAGGTGCTGCGCCAGGCCGGCGTCGAGCGGGTCTACGGAGTGGTGGGCGACAGCCTCAACCCCGTGGTGGACGCGATCCGCAGGACACCCGGCATCGAGTGGGCGCACGTGCGCAACGAGGAGGCCGGGGCGTTCGCCGCCGCCGCCGAGGCGCAGATCACCGGCCGCCTGGCGGTCTGCGCGGGAAGCTGCGGACCGGGCAACACCCACCTGATCCAGGGACTGTACGACGCCCACCGCAGCGGCGCCCCCGTGCTCGCGCTGGCCTCGCACATCCCCAGCTCCGAGATCGGCACCGGGTTCTTCCAGGAGACCCATCCCGAGCGGCTGTTCACCGAGTGCAGCGGTTTCTGCGAGATGATCAGCACGGCCGAGCAGATGCCCCGGGTGCTGCGCGTCGCCGTCCAGCAGGCCCTCGGCAGCGGCGGCGTGTCGGTCGTGGTCCTTCCCGGCGACGTCGCGGGCGAGCAGGCCCCGAACGAGACCGGGCACCACCGCTTCGTCACCCGGACCGGCACGCTCGTGCCCCCACCGGAGCAGGTGGAGGAGCTGGCCGCGGCGCTCAACACCGCGCAGAAGGTCATGCTGTTCTGCGGGGCCGGGGTGCGGGACGCCCACGCCGAGGTCATGGAGCTGGCCGGGCGCACGCTCGCGCCGGTCGGCCACGCGCTGCGCGGCAAGGAGTGGATCCAGTACGACAACCCCTACGACGTGGGGATGAGCGGGCTGCTCGGCTACGGCGCCTGCTACGAGGCCATGCACGAGGCGGACCTGGTGGTGCTGCTGGGCACGGACTTCCCCTACCCGGACTTCCTGCCCGGCCGCAAGACGGTCCAGATCGACCGGAACCCGGCGCACCTGGGGCGCAGGACCCCGATCGAACTCGGCGTCAACGGCGACATCGGCGCGACGCTGCGGGCGGTGCTGCCCTCCGTCAGGCAGAAGTCCGACCGGCGCTACCTCGACAGGATGCTGAACCGGCACCTGAGGACGCTGGACCAGGTCGTGGAGGCGTACACCCGCAACATCGAGCGCCACGTGCCGATCCACCCCGAGTACGTGGCGGACGTCCTGGACGAGCTGGCCGACGACGACGCGATCTTCACGGTGGACACCGGCATGTGCAACGTCTGGGCCGCCCGCTACCTGACGCCCAACGGCCGCCGCCGCGTCATCGGCTCCTTCTGGCACGGGAGCATGGCCAACGCCCTCCCGCACGCCATCGGCGCGGCGTTCGCCGCCCCCGGACGGCAGGTCGTCTCGCTGTCGGGCGACGGGGGCCTGAGCATGCTGCTCGGCGAGCTGCTGACCGTCCGGATGCACGACCTGCCGGTGAAGGTCGTGCTCTTCAACAACTCCTCGCTCGGCATGGTCAAGCTGGAGATGCTGGTGGACGGCTTCCCCGACTTCGGCACCGACTCCGCGCCGGTGGACTACGCGGCCGTCGCCGCCGCGATGGGCATCCCCTCGGCGACGGTGGAGAAGCCCACGGAGGTCCAGCAGGCGCTGGCCACCGCGCTCGCCACGCCGGGACCGTACCTGCTGAACGTCATCACCGACCCCGACGCGCTGTCCATGCCCCCGCGCGTCACCCAGGCGCAGGTGAAGGGGTTCGCGCTGGCCGCGGGCAAGGTCGTGCTCAACGGCGGGGTCGGCCGCATGATCAACCTGGCCAGGGCCAACCTGCGGCACATCCCCCGCCCCTGACCTCGCCGGCTCCGGGGCGTCCCCGTCCTTCCGCGCGCCCGGCGCGGGCGGGCCGCGGGCGGCCCGGACCGTCCCCGCCGTCCTGCCCCACCGCGCTGCCCCGCCGTGCCGCCCCGCCACGGCGCCGGATGCGGCAGGCTTGCGGGGTGAGCAGACTTGAACGCCGGATCACGGCGGCCGCCGAGGCCGCGCTCGCGCAGCGGAGGTTCGTCACCGCGATCGACGTCCTGACGGGCCTCGGCTGGCTGCACGCCCGGCACGTGGACGTCTGGCGGCAGGGCCGGGCCACCACGCTGGAGGAGCTCGCGGCCGTCGACGGCGCCAGGATGACCGACGCGGTGGCGGTGCTCCGGCGCTGGGCGCTCTCCCGGGGGCTCGTCCCCGGCGAGACCGCCTACCTCTCCGGTGGCCGAGACCGCCGGGAGCTGCGGTTCGTCGCCGACGGCGACGACGGCGCCTTCCGGGTCCACTGGGTGTCCCCGGAGATGGGGGAGGCCGGGCGGCGGCGGCTCGCCGAGCGTCAGAGCAAGGCCCCCGACCTGGTGGTGGTCGAGCCGGAGAAGGCGTGGACGTGCGCCGGCTGTGGTGACACCGGCCCCTACCTGATCATGGAGGATGCCGGCCCGCACTGCCTGACCTGCGCGGACATGGACCACCTGGTCTTCCTCCCGGCGGGTGACGCGGCGCTCAGCCGCCGGGCGAAGAAGGAGAGCGGACTGGCCGCGGTGGTGGTCAGGTACAACGCCCGGCGCAGGCGCTACGAGCGGCGGGGCATCCTGGTCGAGGAGGCCGCGCTGCAGCTGGCCGAGGAGCGGTGCCTGGCCGACGAGGAGGTACGGCTGCGCCGCCGGGAGCGCGACCGGGAACGGCGGGCGGGCGAGGACGTGGTGTTCCAGGCCCGGATGGCCGAGGCGATCCTGCGGATCTTCCCCGGCTGCCCGCCCGAGCGGGCCCGCGACATCGCCCTGCACGCCGGTCTGCGGGGCAGCGGCCGGGTGGGCCGCACCGCCGCCGCCAAGGTGCTGGACGAGAAGGCGATCACCCTGGCCGTCGTGGCCTCGGTGCGGCACCTCGACACCGACTACGACCGCCTGCTGATGTCCGGCGTGCCGCGCGCCGAGGCCAGGGACCGGATCCGCCCGGACATCGACCGAGTGCTCGGCGGCTGGCGCGGAACTGTCGGTGGCCCCGGCCATGATGACCGCCATGGATGAGTGGCGCGAGACCCGCCGGACACTGCGCGAGTTCGCCCTCGGCCTGCCCGAGGCGTACGAGGACCACCCCTGGGGCGACACCGTCGTCAAGGTCAACAAGAAGATCTTCGCGTTCCTCGGCGCGGAGGAGCCGGCCGGGGACCGGCGGCCCGCCGTCTGGCTGAAGCTGCCCGAGTCGCACGGCCACGCGCTCAGCGTGGCGGGCGCTGAGCCCTCGCGGTACGGCCTCGGCCGGGCGTGCTGGGTGACGATCCCGCTGGACGGCGGCGCGCCGCCGGAGATCGAGGTGCTGCTCGACTGGGTCGAGGAGAGCTACCGCGCCGTCGCCCCCAAGAGGCTCGTGACCGCGCTCGACGCCCTCGGCGGGCTGTAGCGGCCGGGGCACGCCGCGGTTGACGCTCGATCGACGCGAGAACCTCCGGATGCGGCGGAGACGCCATCTTCCCCCGATCGGGCCGATACGCCACTCACCGGATCGGATCCGCATTCTGTCGGCGTGCCTCCCCACAACGACATAAGGCGACTGTAAGTATCTTTCCTGCGACGCTGAGTGATCAGCACAGGCGGGAACCGCTGTTCCGGCCGACGGTCAGTCGCGGCCGTAGTGCCGCGTTCCAGAAGGAACGGTATCTCCATGGTCACGCCCAACTCCGAAGACGCCACGGCCACGTCCGCCCGGCCGAAGGGGCAGCGCCCGGTGAGGGGCCTGGCGGCGCTGGGGGTGGCCGGGTCGCTCGTCGCGGCCGTCGCCGCGATCGCCCAGCCCTCCTCCGGCGCGGCCCCGACCTCCGCCGCCCACCTGCGGCCTTCCGTTTCGCCCGGTCCCCGGGCGTCCGGGCACGCCCCGGGCAGGGGGGCCGGAGCGGACGACCCCGGCGCACCGCGCGGGCTCAGGAACGACCGGCGACCGGGGCACGGCTCCGCTCACGGGAACGACGCCCGCGGAAACAGCGCCCGAGGAAACGGCGCTCACGCGGACGGCGCCCGAGGAAACGGCACTCACGGGAATCGCGCCCGTGCGAACGGCGCCCGCGCGAACGACGGATCCGCCGCGCTCGGCCCGGTGCACAAGCCGGTCAGCCCCACCAAACGGTTCGTCACACCGGGCAAGCGCGGTGGTTTCATCAAGCTGGGCTTCACCCCCGGACCCACCGAGGTCCGGCAGCCGACCCCGGCCCCCACGCCGACCGTGACGACCACGGTCACGGCCACGCCCACGCCCTCGGTCTCCGAGACGGCCGGCGCCACCCCCAGCGCCACCCCCAGCGCCAGCGCCAGCGCCAGCGCGAGCGCCACCGCCACCTCCTTCGCCGTATCGAGGTCCGTGGTGAGCCCCAGCCCGACGCCCAGGCGGCCCCACCTGCGCCGCGGCTGGGACGACATCTGCCGGCCCCGCTTCCTCTTCAGGATCGACAACTTCCACCCGAGGAACTTCTTCCTGGCCCGCACCCACTTCATCGACGGCCCGGGCGGCTCGGTGACCGCGACGGTGACCCGGCAGCACCGGGTGTACTACGAGGTCGAGTTCGAGCGGGAGAAGCTCCAGCACAGGCTCAGGGCCCTGGAGATCACCAGGGGCCCGCGGCTCGACCGGGAGGAGGTCCTCCGCCTGATACGGAACAACCTCAACCCGCTGATCGCCGAGGAGTACATCGTCGAGGCGGGGCACCAGTACACCCACGAGATCTCCGACGACATGTACGGCCACCTGTGGTACCGCGTCTTCGGCTACCGGGTCGGGTTCTCGGCCTGGTTCCGGACCAGCACTTGCCGCTTCCACAAGGTCGTCGCCGGCATCGCCAACGTGCCCGCCAGGGTGGAGGGCTGGAAGTACTGGGAGACCAGCCGCCCGGTGTTCCACGGCCACGTGCTGTGGGACTGCCACACGAAGGGCTGCCGGCGCGGAATCGATCCCTGAGCCCGCCCCTCCGCCCCCGAGGTCCGCCTCACCCGTGCCGTGCCGTACGGCCGCCGTACGGCACGGCACGGGCGGGCACGGCCGACCGGGCCGCGGTCAGGTGACGGCCAGCCGCCGCCGGTAACGCTCGTCCCGCCACAGCTCCTTGCCGAGCACCTCGGCCAGGGCGGTGGCCGCGTCGTGGACGTCGGCGAAACCGATGTAGAGCGGGGCGAAGCCGAAACGCAGCAGATCGGGGGCGCGGAAGTCTCCGTGGACGCCGCGGTCGATCAGCGCCCGCATCACGGGATAGCCGTCCGGGTGCCGGAAGCTGACCTGGCTGCCGCGCCGCTCCGGGTCGCGGGGCGAGACCAGCTCCAGGCCGTACGGCGCACACGACTCCTCGACCAGGTCGATGAAAAGCGAGGTCAGCGCCACGCTCTTGGCGCGGACCTGCGCCATGTCCACCCGTTCCCAGATGTCCAGCGACGCGTTGAGCGGGGCGAACGACAACACGTGGGGGGTGCCCACGGAGAAGCGCCGGACCCCCTCGGCGGGCCGGTAGGCGGGCTCGAAGGCGAACGGCGCCGCGTGCCCGTGCCAGCCGGTCAGGATGGGCTCGGCGTCGGCGTGGTGGCGCGGGTTGGCGTAGAGGAACGCGGGGGCCCCGGGGCCGCCGTTGAGATACTTGTAGGTGCAGCCGACCGCGAAGTCGGCCTCGGCCACGTCCACCTGGTAGGCCCCGGCGCTGTGGCACAGGTCCCAGATCATCAGCGCGCCCGCCCCCCGCACCCGGGCGGTCACCTCGGCGGTGTCGAGGCGCGCCCCGGTCCGGTAGTCGACCTCCGACAGCAGCACGCAGGCGACGTCGTCCGACAGCGCGGCGTCGAGGGCGTCCGGGCCGTCGATGTCCCGGATCTCGTGGCCGCCGAGCGAGCCGACCAGCCCCTGGACCACGTAGCGGTCGGTCGGGAAGTTGGCGGTGTCGGAGACGATCACCCGGCGTTCCGGCCGGAGGCGCAGGGCCGCCGAGACGGCCTTGACGATCGCGATCGAGGTGGTGTCGCCCACCACGACCTGTCCGGGGCCCGCGCCGATCAGCGGGGCCAGCCGGTCGCCGGTGGTCAGCGGCAGGTCGAACCAGCCCGAGGCGTTCCAGCCGCCGACCAGCTGCCCGCCCCACTCCTCCGCCACGACCCGCGCCGTCGCGGCCGCGGCCGTCCTGGACAGCGCGCCGAGGGAGTTCCCTACCAGGTAGACGGTCCCGTCGGGGAGGACGAACTCGTCCCTGAAATGCCTGAGGGGGTCGTCGGCGTCGAGTGCCAGACAGTCCGCACGGCTGATGGTCATGAATCATCTCCGGGATGAGGCCTTCGGTCCGTCCATCATCGGCCATCGGCACCCGCCGGTACACCGGCCCCCGGCCGCGGGCCGGGCTTCCCGGCCCCGGAGGCCGGACGCTCCGCCGTGCGCCCCGGGCCATGGGGTCGCGCCGCACACCGGCCGTCCCGGCCGTGGGTCGGGCGTCCCGGCGGGCATACGGTTCACTGGCCTCTGCGGCGGAACACCTCCGCGTCGGGACGCCGCCGCATCAGGACGCCGTATCAGGACATCGCTGTATCGGGACGACAAGCAGGAGGACCCATGGAGACCCGCACCGAGACGGTCACCGTCGCCGACGGCTCGTTCGACATGCACCTGTGGCTGCCGGAGGGGGGTTCGGGCCCGGCCGTCCTGCTGATCCAGGAGATCTACGGCGTCGGACCGTACATCCGGAAGGTCGCCGGGGACCTGGCGGCGCTCGGGTACGTCGTCGGCGCGCCGGACCTGTTCTGGCGGCTGCGGCGCGACTGGGTGTCCGACCACGGCGAGGCCGGCACGGCGGCCTCGCTCGAACTGGCCTCCGGGTTCGACCTCCCCCAGGGCGTGGCCGACTCGGCGATCGCGCTGGCGCACCTGCGGGCGCTGCCGGAGGCGCGGGACGGGGCGGGGGTGGTCGGGTTCTGCCTGGGCGGCTCGGTCGGCTACCTCCTGGCGGCGACCGTCGAGGTGGACGCGGTGGCGTCGTTCTACGGCTCGGCCGTGCCGGAGGCCACCGGCATGATGGAGAAGATCACCGCCCCGCTGCTGTTCGTGTTCGGCGGTTCCGACCCCTACATCCCGCGCGACCAGGTCGCCATCGTGGAGCAGGCCGCCGCCGGACGGCCGAACGTGGAGACGCACGTCGCGGAGAAGGCCGGGCACGCCTTCCACAACCACGAGGCCCCGCAGTTCTACGACCCCGAGGCCGCGCCGGTCGCCTGGGAGCGGGCCGTGGAGTTCCTCCGGCGCCACCTGGGATGAGCGCGGCGCCCCGAAACGGGACCTGCCCGGAGGGCCACCTTTCCCTATCCGGGGGACCGCCCACCCGGGGCGACATCCGGCGTCATTGCTTCCATGCGGCAGGCATGGGAGCAATGAGGAAATATCATTATTGCTTCGCTTTCGGCGGTTCCACCGGTCCGCATGGCCGCCCGCCCGCCGATCCTCCGCCCCGGCCGGGTGACCCCGCCGGTGACGTGCCGGTGAACACGGCGGGTGCCGTGCCGGCGGTGACGGCCACCCGCCGGTGGCGGGCATCCCGGATAGCGGCCGGGACCGTTCCTCGGTAACGGCCCGGTGAAACACACGGAGATCGCCACACGGGCACGTTCCTCTCAAAAGAAGCACGCGACCAACCTCTGTATCTGTGCGATCGTGGACAAGACGGGGCAAGTTCTCTGGAGACGCCAAACCCGGTTGGTGACAGAGGGTGATCAAACGTGCAGCAATCCCCGGTACCTCCCGAGCCCCCGATCTACCGGCGCATCGCCGACGAGCTTCGCGAAGCGATCTTGTCCGGTGAGCTCCGAGACGGAGACCGGCTTCCGGGCGAGAACGCCCTCATGGGGCGGCACGGCATAGCCCGTGCGACCGCCAGACAGGCATTGTCCGTGCTCATCAATGAAGGACTCGCCGTGCCCAGGCGCGGCTCGGGGGTGTACGTCCGGCAGTTCCGGCCGATCAGACGGCACGGCTCGCGCCGGCTGTCCCACGAGCAATGGGGACGGGGACAGGCCATCTGGGAGTCCGACACCAGGGGCCGCCCCTACACCGTGGACGACATGAACATCGAACGGGAGACCGCGGAGGAGGCCGTGGCCCGCGTGCTCGGCGGCGCGGACGTGTGGGTCCGGCGGCGACGCTACTCGGTGGACGGCAGGCCGGTGCAGCTGTCGGTCTCCCACTTCCCCGCCGATCTGGTGGACGGCACCGCGATCACACGGGAGGACACGGGACTGGGCGGCGTGTACGCGCGGCTGAACGACCTGGGCCATCCTCCCGCGCACTTCAGCGAGGAGGTACGGGCCCGCATGCCCCATCCCCACGAGACCGTCCTGCTCGACCTGCCGGCCGGTACCCCGGTCATCGTGATCTTCCGGACCGCCTACACGGCGGACGGCAGACCCCTGGAGGTCAACGAGATGATCCTCGACGCCGCCTCCTATGTACTCCAGTACGACTTCGACGCATAGATCAAGCCGATCTGTCAACCGGTAGGTTGACCTGTCCCTCACGATCATTGATTTCTCTAGAGAGGTGCCGCACCGTCGGAGGTGGAGCGTCACACAGTCGGGACCGGGCGCGGGGAAGGTGCGGGGATGTCATTCGACCGGCATCTGGCGGAAATCGCCCGGGAGTTTCCCGACTGGACGATCTGGCGGAGTGACGCGGGGCGGTGGTGGGCCACCCGCCACCACCCGCTGACGTCCGCGCAACGCGAGGCCGGCTGCGCGATGACGATCGACGCCGACGAGCCCGAGGGACTACGCGAGCAACTGCTCGACCAACAGGAACGTTCCGGCGGAACGTGCCGCTGAGAGCCGCCCGGTGCCGGGGCCAGCGATTTCCGCGGTCCCGGCACCGGGCCCCCAATCGCGGAAGCCCCCGGGCCCTATCGGGGGCGGGGGTTTCCGCCCGGGCCGCCGCACTCGGACCGCCCCGCGCGGTCCGCGTGCGGAGCGGTCCGGGTGCTGAGCGGTCCGGGTGCTGAGCGGTCCCCACGACCGGGCCGGCCGGGCCGGGTCAGAAGCCGGACCGGATCAGAGGCCGGGCCCCGGATCAGAGTCTGACGGTCGGCGCGGCAGGGGCTCGATGACCGTCGGCGCGACCGCCGTCCGCGCCGTCCGCGTCATCCGCCTCGTCATCGCCGTCCGCACGGTTCACGCGACCCGCGTGGTCCGCACGGCCCGCGTGGTCCGCACGGCCCGCGTGGTCCGAACCGCGCTCGTCGCCCGCATCGGCCCGGCCCCCGGCGTCCCCGGCCGTCTCGTTCTCCTCGTCGTCCTCGGCCACGATCACGCGGACGGCCTCGACGTCCTCCTCGATGCCCGCGTCCCCGTCGGCGCCGCTCTCCGCGTCCGGGTCGGCGACGTCCACGACCTCGTCACCGGAGCCGGAGCCGGGTACGGAGCCGGAGCCGGGTACGGCCTCCGGCGCCGGGACGGACGCTCCGGGGAGCGCCTGCGTCTCCTGGCCCGCCGGGACCGGGATCGGGGCGGGCCGTACGGGCGCGGGCGGCAGGACGGCGTCCTCGTCCACCAGGGGCCCGGCCGAGCCCTCCCGGTGGAGCAGGTCGCCCAGGACGGCGCCCATCTCGGTGAGACGGCGCACGACCTCCCGGTGGGTGTCGGTGAGGTAGGTCACCCGGCGGCCGGTCGTCTCGTCCAGGGCCGCGGCCCGCTGCTGGGCCGCGGTCAGCGTCGCGTGCGCCTCGGCGTTGGCGGAGGACACGGTCGCCTCGGCCTGGGCTCTGGCGTTCCCCAGGGTGGCCTCCGCCTCGGCGCGGGCGCTCTCGACCATCCGTTCCGCCTCGTTCCGCGCCGCGGTGAGCACCCGCTCGGCCTCGGCGTGGGCCGCGCCGAGGGTCTCGTCGGCCTCCGCCCCCGCGTGGGCGAGCCTCTTCTCGGCCATGGCGGTGGCCTCGGCGACCCTGCGCTCGGCCTCCTGCTGCCCCGCCGCCAGGATCGCCTCCGCGCGCTCCCGCGCCGAGCCCACCAGCCGCTCCGCCTCCGCCGCGGCGTCCTCACGCAGTTTGCTCGCCTCGGCGATGGCCGTCTCGCGCTTGGCGGCCGCCTCCTCCTCGGCCAGCTTCAGGATCTGGCTGAGCCGCTGACCGAGCTCGTCGTAGTCCTGGGGGGCGTCGGAGAGCCTGCGCCGGGCGTCGGCCAGCTCGACCCGGCTCCGTTCTACCTGCTCGGCAGCCCGGGTGAGCCGCTCCTCAAGGTCGCGGATCTGCGCGCGGGTGCGGTTCATGTACTCATGAACCTGGCGACGGCTGTAACCGCGCATCGCGACCTCGAACAGGTTCTCCTGCATCAGATCGGGAAAGCTGTCGTGCTCGTTTGTCATGCTGCTGCCCGTGGAGGTTGGTGGCGGAAAGGAGACGTCGGTAGACGACTTTCCTGCTTACCGGCCAAGTCCGCAACCGGAACGCCTTACCTGCTTGCGGAAATATCGGGCAACCTCACGCCGCGTAACATCGGACGCGTGACTACCAACCCGTACATCGCCTCCCTCGACGGTGACGCGACCCCCAGCATCCACCCGGACGCCTACATCGCCCCGGGCGCGGTGGTCGTCGGCCGGGTACGGATCGGCCGCGCCGCCGGCGTCTGGTACGGATCGGTCCTCCGCGGCGACGACGAGCTGATCGAGGTCGGCGAGGAGTGCAACGTCCAGGACCTGTGCTGCCTGCACGCCGACCCCGGCGAGCCCACGGTGCTCGAACCGCGGGTCAGCCTGGGCCACAAGGCCATGGTGCACGGCGCCCACGTGGAGACCGGGGCGCTGGTCGGCATCGGGGCCATCGTGCTCGGCGGAGCCAGGATCGGCGCGGGCTCCCTGGTCGCGGCGGGGGCGCTGGTGGGCCCCGGCAAGAAGATCCCGGCCGGGGTGCTCGTCGCGGGCGTCCCCGGCAGGATCGTCCGCGAGCTCACCGATGACGACCGCGCGTCCTTCGCCCGCACCCCGGACAACTACGTGGCCAAGGCGGTACGGCACCGCGCCGCCGTCCCGGTCCCGCCCGACCGGCTCCCCTGACAGCAGCCCCCGTCCCGCCGTCCCGGTCCCGCCCGACCGGCTCCGCCGACGAGCGCGGGCCCGTGAGAGGCGCGGCGCCGTACCGCGTCCCCGGCCGCCCCGAGGCCCGGGACGGCCGGGGAGGCCGCGGGTAACATGGCCGCCGTGTCGCGCTGGGACTGTTTCGACGCCATCGAGGGCGACGTGCGCGCCATGGTGGCCGATCCGCGGTGGGCGGCGCTTCCGGAGCCCGCGCGGGCCCAGGCCATCGCGTCGCGCGTCCTGGCCGCCCCCGACGGCGGGCGCTGGCTGTTCGGCGCGCACGCCCGGTGGCACCGCCACGACCCGGCCGGCGGCCGCTGGCACCCGGCCGCGCCCCCGGTCGACCCTGAGTTCCGCGCCGCGTCGCGGGTCGCCCACGACACGTCCGTGATCCCGCGGCACCTGGTCCCGCACGGCCCGGACGTCACGGCCGACCGCGGCTCGGTCCAGGGGTTCGTCGGCCCCGACGTGCCTCCCCGGATCACCGGCCGGGTGCGCGAGCTGCTGGCCGCCCAGCGCGGCAGGCGCCGCGAGGACTTCCCCCTCACCGGCCCGTTCACCGAGGTCTTCGCCGAGGAGGTGGCCAGCCCGGTGGCCGCCGTCTGGGGCACGCTCATGTGGTGCGCCTACGCCCCCGCCTTCGACGGCAACGAGGTGCTGCTGTCGATGTTCGGTGAGTTCCTCGCCCGTCCGCTGCCCGGCGACGAGTGGGTCCGGTGGCTGTCCCCCTTCTCCCTTGAGGACCTGGCCGCCCTGTACGGCGAGCGGGTCAGGGCCGGGCACCCGGAGGCCGGGCGCCGCCTGGTGGCGCTCATGGCCGACACCGCGGGGGTGATCCGCGACGACCCCCGCTTCCGGCCCCGGGCGGACGCCCTGCCGGCCATGCTGGAGCCGGTGCTCCGCCGTACGGGCGCCGACCCCTCAGCCGCCCAGGCCGGCGACCACGCCGTACGGCGGGCGTGGCTGGAGCGCTGCCCGCCCCACGTGACGCTGCCGGAGACCTCGCCCGGCGAGCATCTCCAGCACGTGGTCTACGACCTGGTCGTGGCGCTGGGGTTCGTCGCCGCCAAGGGGGCCGATCCCCGGGCGATAGCGGCCTCGCTGCTCGCCGCCGACCTGTCCGAGGCCGCTCCCGGGGCGGTCGAGGAGCTGTGCCCCTGGCTGGAGCCGGAGCTGCGCCACATGCTGCGGGTGGCGCTGGACGATCCGTCGCACCCGCTGCGCAGGTGCTGGCCCCGCACCGGGGAGCTGCCCACGGCCCTGTACCCGCCGGACCGGGCGGCGGCCGCGGCGCTGCTGGGCACGTCCTACGCCGCCGGGCTCGCCTGGTGCCGCCTCACCGGGACCCCGGTTCCCGAGCGGGGGTTCGCGACGGCCTCGGCGGTCGTGCACCGACTGGTCCACGAGCGCGACGATCCGGTCCCGGGCGACCCGGCGGACTCGGGAGGCCCGAGGATCCCGGGGATCCCGGAGGCCCCCGGAACACCGTTCCGTCACTTCTGACAAAGATCCATTCAGTTAAACCACAAATGGAGTTATTTCTCACTTACTCCGCTCATAGCGTTCTCAGACGGCCGGTACCGCCGATTGGCTGAATTGTGATCTCGCAGCCGGGAAATGACCCCTCCGAGGGTGTGGTGGGGACGCCAGGAATGGTCCCGATGGGCCATGGGAACGCGGGGACCCTCCGCCGTAACCTCGAAGTGGGTGTGGGCTGCGGAAGGAAGGACGACGCGGTGGGGCACGACGACCTGGACTCTAGGGTCCACGACCGTGTCGCGTTGGACGAGATCGCGCTCTATGCCGAGGTGCTTACCGCCGTCGCCATCAGCGAACGGCCGCTTACCTTGGCGGAGCTCGACAACGCGCTCGGGCTGAGTGCTTCGGCGATCTGCTGAAGCCGTTGGGATGACCAACCGTCCGGAAGACCGGAAAGCGTCCCGGGCTCCCTCGAAGGGGTCCGGGACGCCCTTGTCCGGGTGACCTTCCGAGGCGCCGGGTGACTAGTCACGACCGGACGAGACGGGCGATGGCCGCCGACGCCTCCTTGACCTTCTCCTCCGCCTCAGGGCCTCCACTGTTGATGGCGTCGGCGACGCAGTGGCGGATGTGGTCCTCCAGCAGACCGAGCGCCACCGCCTGGAGCGCCCGGGTGGCCGCCGAGACCTGCGTCAGGACGTCGATGCAGTACGAGTCTTCCTCGACCATCCGCTGCAGGCCCCGGATCTGCCCCTCGATCCGCCGCAGGCGGGTCAGATAGGCCTGCTTGTCTGCGCTGTACCCATGCATGTCCCAACGGTACCCGGGTCAGGCGGGGCGAGCGGCGGCCGCGATCAGTTTCTCCCAGCGCTCGGCCACCGAGGAGGCCCGGTGCGGGGCGGCGGCGGCCAGCGCGCCGGCCGCGAGCTCCCGGCGCCGCCGTTCGTCGTCGATGAGGGCGAGCAGCGCGGACGCGTACGCCCGGACCTCGCTCTCCTCCGCGGACCCGGCGCCGTCCCGCTCCCCGCCCGGCCCCGGGGGGACCAGGACCCCGCTGCGGCCGTCGGTCACGAACTCCCCCGCCCCGCCGGGGCCGTCGAACCCGATCACCGGCACTCCGCTGGCCAGGGCCTCGATCACGGTCATCCCGAGCCCCTCGGCCCTGGCGGTCGTCGCCACGATCGACGCCTTGGCGAACTCGCCGGCGAGGTCGGGGGTGGTGCCCATGAAGTACACGTGGTTGTGCAGGCCCAGGTCGGCGACCAGGGCGCGCAGCCGCCGGTCCTCGGGGCCCCCGCCGTACAGGCGCAGCCGCCAGTCGGGGCGCTTGTCGGCGACGGTGGCGAACGCGCGGATCAGCAGGTCGTACGCCTTGGCCGGCACCCAGCGCCCGCCCGCCACGACGAGGCGGTTGTCCATCCGCGAACGCGGCCAGGGACCGTCGGGAAGCGCGTCCGGGATCGTGGTGACCCCGACCGTCCCCCCGACCAGGCGCTCCCACTCGGCGCGGCCGGTCTCGGTGGCGGTGACGACCGCGTCCATCCTGGGGTAGAACCGCCTGATCGACGCGGCGACCGGCGGGCGGCCCCACTCGCGGGCGATCCGTACGGAGTCGCGGGGCGCGTGCCTGGCCGCCTGGACGCTCAGGCCCGGCCTGGTGCTGATCAGCACGTCGGTCTTGAGGGAGCGCAGCCGCCGCCACAGGGCGACGTCGGTGCGGACCTGCCCCGGCGGGAGCAGATGCCGCACGCCGGGCCGGTCGTCGACCACCCACGACAGCCGCACCTCCGCCGGCACCGGGAAGAACGGCCGCTCCCGGTGACGGCGGACGCTGAGGATCTCCACGTCGTGCCGCCGGGAGAGCTCCCCGGCGAGGTTGACGATCGATCGGGCGTCACCGCGCATGCCGTAGACGGAGGGGACGAGCAGGCAGATCCTCACCCGCCGACCTCGATCCTGAGCTCGTCGTCCAGCGTGTAGCGGGGCTGGATCGGCACCCCGTCGATCCGCGCGGCCGGGTAGTGCAGACGGCGGCGCTTGCCGTCCACGTCGTCCAGCCAGGATCCCAGGCGAAGCGGCTCGGCCAGGTCGTCCACCTCCAGCGAGGGCTCCCAGGTGCCGGGGTGCTCGGGCGCGGCGGCCAGCACGTCGCACAGGGACAGCGCGGCGTGGAAGCGCACCCCCTGGACCGTCGCGCCGACCGTCAGCGCGGCGTCGGGCCGGCTGCGGCGCAGCGCGAGACGCGCCTCGTGCCGCGACTCGTCGTCGTCGAGCCCGGTGAAGGCCAGGACCCCGGTGACCTCGAAGCGTCCCTCCCGGAACCACACCGCCCGCACCTCGGCCGCGGGCGCGGCCCGGTCCACCCGCAGGGCCAGGAAGCCGGTGCGGGTGCGGTAGGAGCGGTAGGCCAGGGTACGGCGGCCCAGCGCGTAGGTCTCCAGGCGGTCGAGGGAGAAACCCGGATCGACGCTGTGGATCCGGGAGCGTGTCCCGCCGCGTTCGAGGTAGGCGTCCCAGCGGCCGGGGTCCAGCGACAGTGGGGCGAGGGAGACCGCCAGTGTCGCGTCCCGCGCCTCGGCCCCGAAGGGCCCCAGCGGCACCCGGCGCTCGGTCCCGGTGACCCGGTGGCGCAGGACCAGGTCGGCGTGACCGGTGAGCGGCGCGTCGGCGGCCACGCGCAGCGACAGGACGTCGGCCAGGGTGACTTCGGCGTCGGTGACGATGACGCGCATCACCGGCCCCCTCCCGTCGAATGAGCTATGCGACGTTGAGGTTACCGTGATTTACCCGTTATGTGGAGAAAGAGTTTCAGACCCGATGTCCTTTTCTCGCCACCTTGACCGGTTGTCAGTGAACCGGGCAAACACGGACCGTGGCCATACCGACTCCACGGAGTGAGGCCCGGATCCCCGCCTGAGCGGGGTCCCGGGCCTCACCGGAACGTGATCCGGAGCCTCACCGGAACGTGGTGAACCTCTCCGGAACCGCGGCGCCGAGCCTCAGACCGCCGTCCCGGCCGGCTCGACCGGCGGCTCGGCGGGCTGTCCCTTGATGGACCTGATCAGGAGCTGGGAGACGTCCACGACCTCCAGGCTCTCCTTGGCCTCGCCCGCGTTCTTCTTCTCGTTGATCGAGTCGCCCAGCATGACCAGGCAGAACGGGCAGGCGGTGGAGATGGTGTCGGGGTCGGTGGTCAGAGCCTCGTCCACGCGCTCGGTGTTGATGCGCTTGCCGAGCCGCTCCTCCATCCACATCCGCGCGCCGCCGGCGCCGCAGCAGAAGCCGCGGTCCTTGTGCCGGTGCATCTCCTGGGTCCGCACGCCCGGCACCTTGGCCATGATGTCGCGCGGCTGGGAGTAGACCTTGTTGTGGCGGCCGAGGAAGCAGGGGTCGTGGTAGGTGATCTTCTCGTCGATCGGCGTGACCGGCACCAGCCGGCCCTCGTCCACCAGCCTGGCCAGCAGCTGGGTGTGGTGGACGACCTCGAAGGTCCCGCCGAGCTGCGGGTACTCGTTGGCCAGGGTGTTGAAGCAGTGCGGGCAGGTCGCGACGATCTTCTTGACCCCGGCCTCGTTCAGCGTCTCGATGTTCTGCTTGGCCAGCATGTCGAAGAGGTACTCCATGCCCAGGCGGCGGGCCGGGTCACCGGAGCACGCCTCCATCGGGCCGAGCACGGCGAACTTCACGCCCGCGACGTGCAGCAGCTCCGCGACCGCCTTGGTGGTCTTCTTGGCCCGGTCCTCCAGGGCGCCGGCGCAGCCGACCCAGAAGAGGTACTCGGTGTCCTCGGGCATCTTCTCGTCGACGAGCTGGATCTCGATGGGGTCGTCCTCACGGGAGGCGAGCTCCTCGATCCAGTCGGCCCGCTTCATCTCGGACATCCCCCAGGGGTTGCCCTTGTTCTCCAGGTTGCGGACCATGACGCCGGCCTCGGTGGGGAAGTTGGACTCCACCATCGCCTGGTAGCGGCGCATGTCGAGGATGTGGTCGATGTGCTCGATGTCCACCGGGCACTGCTCTACGCAGGCGCCGCAGTTGGTGCAGGACCACAGCACGTCCGGGTGGATGACGCCGTCCTCGCCGACCAGCGGCTTGTCCAGCAGGGCGAGCACGTCCTCGTGCAGGTCGGCGCGCTGCTCCTCGGTCGCCATGAGGTACGGCGCGATCTTGAAGGCGTGGTCGCGCTGGTCGAGGATCAGCATCTTCGGCGACAGCGGCTTGTCGGTGTTCCAGGCCGGGCACTGCGACTGGCAGCGGCCGCACTCGGTGCAGGTGTAGAAGTCGAGGAAGCCCTTCCAGCTGACGTCCTTGATGCTGCCGCGGCCCAGCCGGTCGCCGTCGAGGTCCTCGTCCTCGAAGTCGACGACCTTGCCGTCGATCCGCAGCGGCTGGGCGGGGCCGTTGCCGTCGGGACGACGGGAGAACATCACGTTCAGCGGCGCGGTGAAGATGTGCAGGTGCTTGGAGTTCACCACGATGACGAGGAACACCAGCATGACGCCGATGTGCAGCAGCAGGCCGACGCCCTCCAGCACCTCGTTGGCCGTGGTGCCCAGTGGTCGCAGCAGCGCGGCGGCCGCCTCGGAGGCGAACGCCCCGGAGGCGTAGGGCAGGTTGCCGGTGTTGAAGGCGGCGCCTCGGAAGAGGAACATCGTCCAGATCACGTTGAAGATCATGAAGAGGACGAGCCAGGCGCCGCCGAGGTGCGAGCCGGAGAATCGCGACCTGCGGCCGAGCTTCTTGGGGGAGTTCTTGATCCGGATGACCGTGAAGGCCACCAGCCCGATCAGGGCGGCGACCGCGATGAAGTCCTGCAGGAAGCCCAGTACGGGCCAGGTCCCGATGAGCGGGATGTGGAAGTCCGGCCGGCCGGTGACGCCGCCCTGGATCAGCGCACCGTACGCCTCAAGGTAGACGGTGGCCAGGATGAAGAACGCCCACATGACGAAGAAGTGGGCGGTGCCCGAGGGGGTCCACTTCAGCAGCTTCTTCTGCCCGAAGACCTCGACGAGCTGGGCCTTGATCTCCGCGCCCACGTTGTTCCTGGCGTACTCGATCCGTTCGGGCGCGGGTGGCCCGGCGGTGGCGAGGTTGTAAAGGAACAGCACGCGACGCGCGGCGAGTGTGACCGCGACGGCTGTCATGACCAGCCCGATGACCGCTACCCAGAGCACGGGGTCCTCCCACAGACGGCTTTGGCTGCCAGCGTACGACCGCCGGTCATCCACGGTGACGACGGGTTACCACGGATCCTACCCATCGGTAACATGTCGTCGATCCCGGACCCGCGGTGACCGTGGTCACCCTACGGTCAATCCGTGTCCAGAACAATGCTCTACGGGCGCGGCGGGAGCCGTACGGCGGATCCGGGCGGGCCGGTCAGTCCTCGTCCAGGTACCGCTGGATCGTCGGCGCGAACAGCGCGACCAGCTCCTCGACGCCGGCCGAGGCGAGCGGATCGAGCCGCAGCACGTGCCGCATCACGAGCAGGCCGAACATCTGGGAGAAGGCGGCCTCCATCCGGATCCGCGGAACGCCGAGGCCCCGGGCGGCCCGGTCCAGCAGCTCCTCGGTGAGGAACTCCCGCACCATGGCGGCCACCTGGTCGTTGGTCATCGCGGTGCGGATCATGGCCAGCAGCGGCTGGCGCGCCTCCGCGTCCGCGGTCAGCGTCAGGACGAACCGGACGATCCGCTCGCCGACCTCCTCGCGCGGCCCGCCGATGAGAACCGGGACGACCTCCTCGGGGTTCAGCGGCAGGTCCATGACGGCGACGAACATCCCCGCCTTGCTCGTGAAGTAATGGTGGACCAGCGCCGGGTCCACCCCCGCCGTCCGGGCGATCCCCCGGACGGTCGCCCGGTCGAACCCCTTCTCCGCGAAGATCTGGCGCGCGGCCGTCAGGATCTGCCCCCGGGTGTCGGCCGACCCCGGCCTGCGCCCCGGACGCCGCCTGACCGCCGACGCGTCCTCCGCTCCCACGTCCCCGCGCCCTCCGCCCCGCGCCCCTCAGGCCTTCGAGGGCGCGGTGAGGTGGCGGCGGGCGAAGGCCAGCGCCTCGGTGAGGTCGTCGATCCGCTCGGTACGGCTGGCCGCCTTACGCGTGTTGATCTCCAGCACCACCAGGCCGCCGAAGCCGCCGCCCGCCAGGCGCTCCAGGATCGCCGCGCACGGCTGGTTCCCCCGGCCGGGGACCAGGTGCTCGTCCTTGTTCGCCGTCCCGAGGCCGTCGGCGAGATGCAGGTGGGCGACCCGATCGCCGAGCTTGCCGAACATCTCCATGGCGTCGACGCCCGACACCGCCGTGTGCGACAGGTCCAGCGTCACCTGGGGGAAGTCGTAGTCGACCGGGTTCCAGCCCGGCGAGTAGGGCACCACCTCGTTGCCCCTGGCCCGCAGCGGGAACATGTTCTCCACCGCGAAGACGATGTCGGTCTCCTCGCGCATCCGGGCCAGGCCGGTCTCGAACTCGCGCGCGTAGTCGCGCTGCCAGCGGAACGGCGGATGCACCACGACCGTCCGGGCCCCGACCCGCTCGGCGGCCCGCTGCGCCCGCTGGAGCTTGGCCCAGGGGTCCTTGCCCCACACCCGCTGGGTCACCAGCAGGCAGGGGGCGTGGATGGCCAGGATCGGCAGCTGGTAGTGGTCGGACAGACGCTCCAGGACGTCGACGTCCTGGCTCACGGGGTCGGCGCCCACCATGATCTCGACACCGTCGTATCCGAGACGCGCGGCCAGCTCGAAGGCGTCCGGGGTGCGTTCGGGGTAAACCGACGCGGTGGACAAAGCAATCTTCGCACTGGATTCCCGGACAACGCTCATCTGTCTTTCCCTCCGGTTCGGAGCTCGCACGAACGGGCGTCGCGGCGTCCGCCGGTCCGCACGTCCGCCGGGGTCTCCGGACCGCCTACCCGGGACGCGCGCGGGCTTGCCTCCCCGCGCCCGGCGTCCCATCCGCTTCGCTCGCTCACCTTGCCAGCCTAAGCGCGCCGAGCGACCTGTGGAGTCGGCCTCGCGGATGCGACGGAGAACACACCGCTACCGTGAACGCATGCCGAGGCCGTTGAGGGGCGCCATCCCCAGCCCGAACATCTGGAACACCCCGCACGTCTACGAACTGGAGAACCGCGCCGTGGACCCGGAGGGGCGCGCCGAGGCGGCGATGGCCGCCATCCGGCCGTGGGACGGCGCGACGGTCCTCGACATCGGCTGCGGAACCGGCTACCACCTGCCGTCCCTGGCGGCCACGGCCTCCCGCGTGATCGGCGTCGAACCGCACGAGGGCCTCGCCCAGCTCGCCCGGCGCCGCTGCCGGGCCCTGCCCGGCGTCGAGGTCCACGTGGCCACCGCCCAGGCCCTGCCGCTCCCGGACGCGTCGGTGGACGTCGCCTTCGCCCGCTGGGCCTACTTCTTCGGCCCCGGCTGCGAACCCGGCCTCGCCGAGCTCTCCCGCGTCGTACGGCGCGGCGGCGCGGCCTTCGTCATCGACCTGGACGCCACCCGCGGCGCGTTCGGCCGCTGGTTCAGCCGGTCGGTCCCCGCCGCCTACTCCGCCGAGGCCGTCGAGCGTTTCTGGACCCGCCAGGGGTGGCACAGCCGGCCGCTGGACCTGCGCATGTCCTTCGAGCGCCGCGCCGACCTGGAGGCGGTGCTGCGCATCGAGTTCACCCCCGAGGTCGCCGAGCAGGCCGTCGCCGAGACCCCCGGCCTGGAGATCGACTACCCCAACGTGCTGCGCTGGCGGCGCTTCTGACCCCGGCCGGCGGGGACGGGACCGGGGGCCGGGAACGGGATCGCCCGCCGTACGGCTTGACCTTGACGCTGGCGTCAACGCCTACCGTGACGGATGAGGAGGTCCGAATGCGGATCGGAGAGCTCGCCAGACGTGCCGGGGTCAGCACCCGGGCGCTGCGCTACTACGAGCAGCAGGGGCTGATCACCGCGCGGCGCGCCGCCAACGGCTACCGCGAGTACAGCGAGGCGGACCTGCGGCTCGTCACCGAGATCAGGTCGCTGCTCACCGTCGGCTTCACGCTGGAGGACGCCCGGCCGTTCGTGGCGTGCCTGCGGGCCGGACACGAGTCGGGGGCCTCGTGCCCGGAGTCGGTGGAGGTCTACCGGCGCAAGCTGGCCGAGATCGACGGCGAGATCCGCACGCTGCTCACACGCCGGGCCGAGGTGGCCGCCCAGCTCGGCGCGGCGTGCCCGGGATGCATGTTCGGGCCGCCTCCCGACCGGAACGAGGGAGAATCATGATCACTTTGACCACCGACAACTTCGCCGAGCAGGTGCTGGAGAGCGACAAGCCCGTCCTGGTGGACTTCTGGGCCGAGTGGTGCCCGCCGTGCCGGATGATCGCGCCGGTCCTGGAGCAGATCGAGGCCGAGTACGGCGACCGCCTCACGATCGCCAAGCTGAACTCCGACGAGCACCCCGAGATCGCGGCCCGCTACGGCGTCACGGGCCTGCCCACGCTCAACCTCTACAAGGGCGGCGAGGTGGTCCGGCAGATCGTCGGCGCCAAGCCCAAGCGCCTCCTCCTCGCCGACCTGGAGGGCCACATCTAGGTTCCGCTCCGCGGGCCTTCACGGTGGCGGGTCCCCACGGGACGAAGCCGGGCCGAGGCCGGGGCACGCGGACCCGGGACCGGAAGGTCCGGGCGTCCCGCGCGGGCCGGGCGGCTCAGTGCCGTGTCCAGACCCAGGCCTCGCTGTCCTCGTCGTAGTCGGGGTTGCCGCCGACCGCGACGACCAGGTCACCGTCCGGGGACCGCGCGAGGTCGTTCACCACGGGGCCCGACTGGGTGCCGGGCGTCCTCCCGTACGTCCAGCCGGCGCCGTCGAAGTGGAGGATCGTCCTCTCCCCGTCCCCGTCCCCGTCCCCGTCCCCGGCGCCCCGGCTCTCGCCGCCGGCCCAGATCCCGCCGTGCCCGTCGGACTCCACGGCGGTGAGGCGCGTGTCCTCCGGGAGAGGTCCGGCCTCGCTCCACCGGCTCCCGTCCCAGCGCAGCAGGAACTGGCGCCTCTCCTGGTCGGACACCTCGGCCGTGCCCAGCGCCCACGCCTCGTCCGGTGACACCGCGAGCACGCGGTCCAGGACCGCGCCCCGCGCGCCCGGCACGGGCGGCACCGGTACGGGGTCCCACCGCTCCCCCGTCCAGTGCATGATCATGGCCTGGTCTCCCGACCGGCCCACCGCCCACACGTCGCGGGGCGACAGCGCGCCGAGATCGTTCACCTCCGCACCGGGCGGCAGCGGCAGATCCGACCAGCCCGAGCCGTCCCACCGGACGAGGAACGGGCGCGCGGGGTCGCCCCGGGTCGTGCCCGCCGTCCACACGTCGCGCGGCCCCGCGACGGCCGCCGCGCGCAGCCAGAGCCCGCCGGACCCGGCCGTGCCGCTCGTGCCCGTGCCGCTGCTGCCCGCGGCACCGCCTGTACCGGCCGTGCCGTCCGTGCCGTTCGTACGGTCCGGCCCCGCCGTGCCCGCCGTGCCGTTCGTGCCCGTCGTGCCGCCCAGGCCGCCCCGGGCGGCCCACCCGGTGCCCGTCCAGCGCCAGGCGCGCCCGTCGTCGGCGAACACCCACAGGTCGTCGCGGGACGACGCCGCCAGCAGCCGGAAGGAGACCTCCTCCCGTCTCCGGACGGGCGGGGCCACCTCGCGCCAGGCGCGGCCGTCCCAGTGGGTGATCAGGGTTTCGCCCTCGTCCACCGTGCCGGCCGCCCAGGCGTCGTCGGCGGCGAACGCCACCGCGCTCGTCATCGACCCGCCCCACTCGCTCACCTCGGTCTGGGCCCACGGGGGCGCGGACGGGTCGGGCGACGGCGACACGACCGGGGCGCGCGGGGCCGCCGTCGTGCCGGGCGATCCCCGGCCCGGACCGGCCGTTCCGGGCGTCCCCCCGGCCGAGGGCGACCGGCCGGCCGTACCGCACGCCGTCAGCAGCGCGACCAGCATCACGATCGTCACCAACCGTCCGGACATGGCCAGATCGTACGCGCCGCCGCCCGGCCGCGGCAGTCCCTCCCGCCCGCCTCGTGCGCCCTCCCGCTTCAGGGTCCGTCCCTCCCCGTCCACCTCGGACCTCCCCGGCCTCCGGGCCCACCCGCTCCCGGCCCGCGGTGGTCCCTCCCGCCCGGCGCGCGCCGCGGACGGGTGAAAGTTGTCGGTCGGTGCCGGTAGCGTGCGGCCATGGCTAAGAAGGTCGGCTATCGCTGTGGTGAGTGCGGTTGGCAGACCGCCAAGTGGGTGGGTCGCTGCGGTGAGTGCCAGGCCTGGGGCACCGTCGAGGAGGAGACCGCGCGCGCCGGCGTGCATGTCGCCTCCGCCGGGGCGGTGTCGGCCCCGGCGGTCCCGATCGGGCAGGTCAAGGCCGAGGTGGCGCACGCCCGCGGCACCGGCGTGCCCGAGCTCGACCGGGTGCTCGGGGGCGGCGTGGTGCCCGGCGCGGTGATCCTGCTGGCCGGGGAGCCCGGCATCGGCAAGTCCACGCTCCTGCTCGACGCCGCGGCGAAGATGGCCCGGCAGCAGACCGTGCTGTACGTCACGGGCGAGGAGTCGGCCGCCCAGGTCCGGGTCCGGGCCGACCGGATCGGCGCGATCCAGGAGCACCTCTACCTCGCGGCCGAGACCGACCTGGGCGCCCTGGTCACGCACGTCGAGAAGGTCCGGCCCGACCTGCTCGTCGTCGACTCGGTGCAGACCATCGGCTCTGCCCAGGCGACCGGCGTGCCCGGCGGCGTCACCCAGGTCAGGGAGGTCGCGGGCAACCTGGTCCGGCTGGCCAAGGAGCGCGGCATGTCCACGGTCCTGGTCGGCCACGTCACCAAGGAGGGCTCGATCGCCGGCCCCCGCACTCTGGAGCACCTGGTCGACGTGGTGCTCCATTTCGAGGGCGACCGCCACTCCCGGCTCCGCATGGTCCGCGCGATCAAGAACCGCTACGGTCCCGTCGACGAGGTCGGCTGCTTCGACCTGCACGAGGACGGCATCGAGGGGATCGCCGACGCCAGCGGCCTGTTCGTCTCCCACCGCACCGACCCCGTGCCCGGCACGTGCGTCACCGTCACTCTGGAGGGCACCCGGCCGCTGCCCGCCGAGGTCCAGGCCCTCGTCGCCCGGACCGAGGCCCAGCAGCCGCGCCGCTCCACCTCCGGGCTCGACGCCTACCGCGTCACGATGGTGCTGGCCGTGCTGGAGCGGCGGCTCAACGCCAAGCTGGGCGGCTGCGACGTCTTCACCGCCACCGTGGGCGGCATCAAGCTCAACGACCCGGCGATCGACCTGTCGGTGATGCTCGCGGTGGCGAGCGCGGCCGGGGACAAGGCGCTGCCGTCCGGGCTGGTCGTGATGGGCGAGGTGGGCCTGGCCGGTGAGCTGCGCCCGGTGCGCGACGTACGGCGCCGCCTGTCGGAGGCCGCCCGGCTGGGCTTCACCCGCGCCCTCGTCCCGGCCGGTTCCCTGGACAGCGGGCGCCGCAAGGGCGCGGACCGCTCCCTGGTCCCGGTCGGCGGCCGGGCCGCGGGTTTCGCACCCGGCTTCGACGTCATCGAGGCGGAGAACGTCTGGGACGCGCTCACCCACGTCACCTGAGGCTCCCGGTGAGGACCCGCTCTCCGGGTTCCGATGAGGCTTCGTGGGTAAGCTGGGCCTGACGCGCAGACCACGGGGGTCAAGTGGCAACGACGTACAAAGGACTGGACGAGCGCCGCAGAGCCGTCCTGGCCGCCGTCGCACCGGGCACCGCCCTCCGCGACGGCCTGGAGCGCATTCTGCGCGGTCAGACGGGCGGCCTGATCGTGCTGGGTTACGACCGCACGGTCGAGGAGATCTGCAGTGGCGGCTTCGAGCTCGACGTCGAGTTCTCCGCGACGCGGCTGCGCGAGCTGGCCAAGATGGACGGCGCCATCGTGCTCAACTCCGGCGATCTGCGGATCGTCCGCGCGGCCGTGCACCTGATGCCCGACCCGTCCCTCCCGACCGACGAGTCCGGCACCCGGCACCGCACCGCCCAGCGGGTGGCCGTGCAGACGTCCCTTCCGGTGATCACCCTCAGCAAGTCCATGCGGATCATCGCCCTCTACCTCGACGGCGTCCGCTACGTGCTGGAGGAGTCCGCGGCGATCCTCTCCCGGGCCAACCAGGCCCTGGCCACGCTGGAGCGCTACAAGCACCGCCTGGACGAGGTGTCCGGCACGCTCTCGGCGCTGGAGATCGAGGACCTGGTGACGGTCCGCGACGTCGCGGTGGTCGCCCAGCGCCTGGAGATGGTCCGGCGCATCTCCGAGGAGATCGCCGGATACGTCGTCGAACTCGGCACCGACGGCCGCCTGCTCTCCCTGCAGTTCGACGAGCTGGTGGCCGGCACCGAGACCGACCGCGAGCTGATCGTGCGTGACTACCTCCCCACGGAGGGCCGCCGGCGCGGGTTCGCCGAGGCCCTGCACCACCTCGACGAGCTCTCCTCCAGCGACCTGCTCGACCTGTCCGTCGTCGCGCGGGTCCTCGGCCATCCGGGCAGCGACGCCCTGGACACCTCGGTGAGCCCCCGGGGCTACCGCCTGCTGGCCAAGGTCCCCCGTCTGCCGGGCACGGTCGTCGACCGCCTGGTCGACCAGTTCGGCAGCCTGCAGAAGCTCCTGGCCGCCAGCATCGGCGACCTCCAGGAGGTGGGCGGCGTCGGCGAGACCCGGGCCCGCCACATCCGCGAGGGCCTCTCCCGTCTCGCCGAGTCCTCCATCCTGGAGCGCTACGTCTGACGCATCCTGGAGCGCTACGTCTGACGCATCCTGGAGCGCTACGTCTGACGCCGTCGTGGCCGCCCCGGATGTCCCTTCCATCGCGGAATGCCGCGTCTGGCGGGTCCGCCCTTCACCTGTTCGAGCCGCGCTCCGAGCCCCGGAACCCCGCCGCGGGGTCGTGCCGGACGGACCCCGCCGCGGAACCGTACGGACCGCACTTCGCCGGGATTTTCCGTCACCTCAGGTGGAAGACAGCCCTGTCGCCTTTGAGGCCCGGGGTGCCGACCGCGGCGACGTACGTGCCCGGCCGGGCCGCCGCGCCCTCGATCGCGCAGTCGGCGCCCGACCGCCGGCGGTCCCAGACGACCTCCCGGACGTACGGCACGCCCCGCTCCAGCCGGTGGAAGTCGTCGGCCCCGCCGCTGACGCAGTCGGCGGAGGACCACACCCGGTCGGCGCCGGAGGTGATCCGCACCTCCATGGCCTGCGGCCCGACGTCGGCCCGGCACGGCGTCTCGCCGGTGTTGACGAGGGTGAGCAGGAACTTCGGCTGGACGCCCGGCCCGTAGATCTCCCCCGTCCCGCGCACGCTCAGCACGAGGTCGGCCGGGGAGCAGGGGCCGCCGGGCCGCCCGTCCGCCGCGGCCGAGGACGACGGCGACGCGGACGGGGACGGTGACGGCGGGGACGGCGTCCCGGGGGAGGTGGTGACCGTCACGGTCGGCAGGGCGGCCGACACCGCGTCCGGACCGGCCGGCCGGTCGGCCGAGCCCTCCTTCCGCGGACGCTCCGGCTTGCTCGACGAGCAGGCCCAGGCCACGACGGCGACCACCACGAGCACGCCGATGAGTGCGACCACCCGGCGCCGCCAGTAGACGTCCGCCCCTATTCCGCTACGGAAAGTGTCCGGGTCCATGCGTACAGTATGGGGACCGTGGGTGGAGCGACAGGGGAGACCCGCCGCTGTCACGTGTTCCGCGTCGGCGGGAAGGGGGCAGGCGGTCGCCGCCCCGCACTATCGTCGAAGCGTGCCCGAGTCGAACCCTCTCCTGGACCCCGTGCTCGGCTGGTACGCCGAGCACGCCCGCGACCTCCCCTGGCGGGCCCCCGGGGCCTCCCCCTGGTCGATCCTGGTCAGCGAGATCATGCTGCAGCAGACGCCCGTGGTCCGGGTGCTGCCCGTCTGGACCGAGTGGATGGAGCGCTGGCCCACGCCCGCCGCCCTCGCCAAGGAGCCTCCCGGCGAGGCCGTACGCCACTGGGGACGCCTCGGATACCCGCGCCGCGCGCTCAACCTGCACGCCTGCGCGCGGGCGATCACCGAGCGGCACGACGGGGAGGTGCCGTCCGACCACGCCACCCTGCTGGCGCTGCCGGGCGTCGGCGAGTACACCGCGGCCGCGGTGGCCAGCTTCGCCTTCGGGGGCCGCCACGCGGTCCTGGACACCAACGTCAGGCGGGTCCTGGCGCGGGCCGTGCGGGGCGAGGAGTATCCGCCGAAGGCGACCACGCCGCCCGAGCGCAGGCTCGCCGAGTCGCTGCTGCCCGGCCCGGACGAGGCGCCCGTCTGGGCGGTCGCCGTCATGGAGCTGGGCGCGCTGGTCTGCACGGCCCGGGCCCCGCGCTGCGCCGACTGCCCGGTCAGCGCGCTGTGCGCCTGGCGCCTGGCCGGCAAACCGCCCTACGACGGGCCCGCCCGCCGGGGGCAGTCCTACGCGGGCACCGACCGCCAGTGCCGGGGACGTCTGCTGGCGGTCCTGCGCCAGGCCCACGGTCCGGTTCCCAAGGCCGCCCTGGACGCTGTCTGGGAGAGCGACACGCAGCGGGAGCGCGCCCTGGACGGCCTCGTCGCCGACGGGCTGGCCGAGGTGCTGGACGACGGCACCTACCGCCTGCCCGGCTGAACCGCCGGCCGGCGCTCAGGCGGCCAGGCGCAGGCCGAGCGCGGTGAGGTTGGTGCGGGCCCAGTCGAGCTCGTCGGCGATCGCGGTGACCAGCGCGCCGGGGCCCTTGGTCCGCACCGGCACGGCCAGGTCGTGGGTCTCGACCTCGATGTGGGCGGTGCCGTTCACCGCGCCGGAGAGCATCGCGGTGAGGGTGTCCTCCAGGATCGGGCGGGTGCTCGGGAGCTCCCGGCAGGCGTCGCTCACGTGGTTGTGGACGTGACCGAGCTTCACCACCGGGGCGCCTGCGTCGGCCAGGCCGCGCAGCGCCGTGCCCGGCTCCTCCGCGCCGCCGGCGAGGTGGCAGGCGTCCAGGCAGACGCCGAGGTGCTCGGAGTCGATGTCGCAGACCCGGTCGAGGGCCTGCTTGGTGGTCTCCAGCACGCAGCCGGGCCACGGCTCGAAGCCGACCCTGATGGTCTTGCCGGTGACGCTGTACAGGCCGCGCAGCTCACGCGAGAGGCGCTCCAGGCGGCGGGTGGCGATCGCGTGCAGGTCGGACGGCCAGTCGCGGCGCCAGCCGATGGGGATGGTGGAGATGCTGCCGAAGCGGACGTCCTCCGGCAGCAGGAAGGCCAGGATCTTGGCCAGCGCCATCGTGTAGCGGTAGCGCTCGGGCTTGGCCCAGTCGGGGCCGGGGGCGTCCTGGTTGCGCCCGCCGGTGCCGTTGAGGCTGACGACCTCCAGGCCGCGCTCCTCCAGGGAGCGGCGCAGCCGTACCAGCTCGATCCGGTCGGCGATGAGGTGGTCGGCCACCCCCGGAGACAGCCAGAGGCCGACGCCCATCCGGTCGACGCCCAGGCGCTTGCGCACCGGGACCGCGTACCGGGTCAGGTGGGCGATGAGGTTCTCCAGGTCTTCAGCGGGATGCACGCCCGCGTTGTAGGACAGGTGAACGAGCGTCCCGTCCTCGTGCCGCAAACGCATCCGATGCCTCCAAGGAGTGCTCTGTACGGCGATCCCGGACGCCCGCGCGGAAACCCGAGCCGCGGGCCGGCGGGTCCTTTGCCGCCGAGGGTTCGACCGGATCCGCCGAGCTTCCCGCTTGGGCACCGGTCCCCGCGTCATCCCCGGAGCCGATACGTCGGTACGTCGGCGGGCTGACGTCGGGACCGGTCACGGCGTGACCGCCGAACCAGGTCACGCCGACGAGCCGGCCGAATCACTCTACAGAGTGTAGTACTACCTACGGTGGCGGTATACCTTCTTCCGTAACAAATGAGCGGACCCCGCCGTGAGACTGCTCACGGGGGGTCCGCTCAGAGTTGTGCCATCGAGTTGTGCCACCGCCGGATCGACGCCGGGCCGGCGCCGATCCGGACCGGGTCAGTGCTGGATCGGCTCCGCGATCGCGGCCGCCGAGTCGGGGACCCGGTCGGTCGGCGCAGCCTCGCCGACGAAGACGAACTTGGCGGCGTCGCCCTCGCCCTCGATCGAGACCTTGACGATCTGGCCGGGACGGAGCTCGCCGTACAGGATCTTCTCCGACAGCGTGTCCTCCAGCTCGCGCTGGATCGTCCGGCGCAGCGGCCGGGCGCCCATCACCGGGTCGTAACCGCGGTCGGCCAGCAGCTGCTTGGCCTCCTGCGAGACCTCCAGGCCCATGTCGCGGTCCTTCAGACGCTCGGCGACCTGCGCCAGCATCAGGTCCACGATGCTGATGATCTCCTTCGGCGTGAGCTGGTGGAAGACCACGATGTCGTCGACGCGGTTGAGGAACTCGGGCCGGAAGTGCTGCTTGAGCTCCTCCTGCACCTTGGCCTTCATCCGGTCGTAGTTCGACTCGGTGTCGTTGGACTTCGCGAAGCCCACCCCGATGCCCTTGGAGATGTCCCGGGTGCCGAGGTTGGTCGTCATGATGATGACGGTGTTCTTGAAGTCCACCACGCGGCCCTGGGCGTCGGTCAGACGACCGTCCTCCAGGATCTGCAGCAGCGAGTTGAAGATGTCCGGGTGGGCCTTCTCGATCTCGTCGAAGAGGACCACGGAGAACGGCTTGCGCCGCACCTTCTCGGTGAGCTGGCCGCCCTCCTCGTATCCGACGTAGCCGGGGGGCGAGCCGAACAGCCGGGAGACGGTGTGCTTCTCCATGAACTCGGACATGTCCAGCATGATCAACGCGTCCTCGTCCCCGAACAGGAACTCGGCCAGCGTCTTGGACAGCTCGGTCTTACCGACGCCGGACGGGCCGGCGAAGATGAACGAGCCACCCGGGCGGCGCGGGTCCTTCAGACCGGCGCGGGTGCGGCGGATCGAGCGGGACAGGCCCTTGATGGCGTCGTCCTGGCCGATGATCCGCTTGTGCAGCTCGTCCTCCATGCGGAGCAGCCGCTGGGACTCCTCCTCGGTGAGCTTGAAGACCGGGATGCCGGTGGCGGTCGCCAGGACCTCGGCGATGAGCTCCTCGGTGACCTCGGCGACGACGTCCATGTCGCCGGCCTTCCACTCCTTCTCCCGGCGCTCGCGCTTGAGCTGGAGCTGCTTCTCCTGGTCGCGCAGCGCGGCGGCCTTCTCGAAGTCCTGCGCGTCGATCGCGGACTCCTTGTCGCGCCGCACGTTGGCGATCTTCTCGTCGTACTCGCGCAGGTCCGGCGGCGCGGTCATGCGGCGGATGCGCATGCGCGAGCCGGCCTCGTCGATCAGGTCGATCGCCTTGTCGGGCAGGAACCGGTCGCTGATGTAGCGGTCGGCGAGCTGCGCGGCGGCCACGAGGGCGCCGTCGGTGATCGAGACCCGGTGGTGGGCCTCGTAACGGTCGCGCAGGCCCTTGAGGATCTCGATCGTGTGGCTGAGGCTGGGCTCGGCCACCTGGATCGGCTGGAAGCGGCGCTCCAGCGCGGCGTCCTTCTCCAGGTGCTTGCGGTACTCGTCGAGGGTGGTGGCGCCGATGGTCTGCAGCTCGCCGCGGGCCAGCATCGGCTTGAGGATGCTGGCGGCGTCGATCGCGCCCTCTGCGGCGCCCGCGCCCACGAGCGTGTGCAGCTCGTCGATGAACAGGATGATGTCGCCGCGGGTGCGGATCTCCTTGAGCACCTTCTTGAGGCGCTCCTCGAAGTCACCGCGGTAGCGGGAGCCCGCCACCAGCGCGCCGAGGTCCAGGGTGTAGAGCTGCTTGTCCTTGAGCGTCTCGGGAACCTCGCCCTTGACGATCTTCTGGGACAGGCCCTCGACGACGGCGGTCTTGCCGACGCCGGGCTCACCCACCAGGACCGGGTTGTTCTTGGTCCTCCGGGAGAGGACCTGCATGACCCGCTCGATCTCCTTGTCGCGGCCGATGACCGGGTCGAGCTTGCCCTCACGGGCGGCCTGTGTCAGGTTGCGGCCGAACTGGTCCAGCACAAGGGAGGTCGACGGCGCCGACTCCTGCGGGCCGCCCGCGGCGGCCGGCTCCTTGCCCTGGTAACCGTGGAGCAACTGGATCACCTGCTGCCGGACGCGGTTGAGGTCCGCCCCCAGCTTCACCAGCACCTGGGCGGCCACGCCCTCGCCCTCACGGATGAGGCCGAGCAGGATGTGCTCGGTGCCGATGTAGTTGTGACCCAGCTGCAAGGCCTCACGGAGCGACAGCTCAAGGACCTTCTTGGCGCGCGGGGTGAAGGGAATGTGCCCCGAAGGCGCGGACTGTCCCTGGCCGATGATCTCCTCGACCTGCTGACGCACACCTTCGAGGCTGATGCCGAGGCTCTCCAGAGCCTTGGCGGCAACGCCTTCACCTTCATGGATCAAGCCAAGAAGAATGTGCTCCGTACCGATGTAGTTGTGGTTGAGCATCCGGGCCTCTTCCTGGGCCAGGACGACAACCCGCCGTGCGCGGTCGGTGAACCTCTCGAACATCTCGTCGCTCCTCACAGAGCGGTCAGGCAGGTCCGGGATATCCGGGCCCTGTCATCCCGCATGGTAGCCCCGCCCAGACGACCGCTCTATGAACGAGACGTTCCCCGGGAGCAGGGCGTTCACCCTCCATCCAACTACTTACCGGGGGTGAGATGTTCCCGCTACGCCGCAAGCGAACGACGTTTATAGACGATCAAACGCGTCATGCGGTCATGGCCGCCACCGGACCCCACCGTGGCCGCCATAACCGCATGATTCAACGATCCCGCGAGCAGTCGCGCGTCACTCGCTAGTGAGCCGCTTCGTACTGCTCGACGATCTTGGAGGCGATACGGCCGCGCTCGCTGACATTAAGGCCGTGCGACTTCGCCCAAGCCCGGATGTCGGCGCTCTTCTCCCGCGTGAGAGCCCTGCTGCCGCCGGCGCGACGGCGACGCGGAGCCGCGCCGGAACGGCGGGCGCTCTGCACGAAAGGCGACAGGGAGTCGCGGAGCTTCTTCGCGTTTACTTCACTGAGATCAATCTCGTAGCTCGTGCCGTCAATCGCGAAGGCGACCGTCTCATTGGCCTCGCCCCCATCGAGGTCGTCGATGAGAATCTCCTGGATCTGCTTGGCCATCTACGCAATCCTTTCGCGGAGTATTGTTTCATTCGCTAGCCAAACATATACCCGCCATCGGGGGGCGGCAATTCCGGGACCCCGGCGATTCTCCCGGGAACCCGACCGGAACCGGACGGCCGCGATCATCCGTCCTGGGGCCCGGGGACGTCCTCCCGTTTTGCCGGACGCCGGCCGGCGGCTTCACTGCGAAGAAGCTTGACCACTCCGTAGATGAAGGCCCCGCCGACGACCACCGGGGGTATCAACGCGGACAATACGTCGTTCATTCGTCCTCGCTCCGCACCGTGGGTGACTTTCTGGGGACCGTGGAATTCCTGGGGCGGCGTGGCCCGCCCGCGGACGGGAAGCCGCTGGGACCGGTGGACGCCCACCCAGAGACGACCTTAGCGTCACCGGGGGGCGGCACGGGCCCCCGGGACCGCCCATCTCCACCTTAATGCTTCTCTCCAGCCGTCTTACCGGTTGCCGTCCGTAAAGCCGGAGGGAAAAAACCGACAGGACGATCATCTGATGATCACTCCGCCGAAAAACCAATGTCAACTACGGCCACTTGACAGCGACTCCCTCCCGGCGATCCCGAAAACCCCCTGCTCACAAGGGCTTTTCGGCCGCAACAGAAAAGATCTTGCCGAAGCTCCGGATCATCATCGCCGGGTCGACGGCGGTAATGTCAAGAGGACGGGAACACCCGGGTGGGCCCCGCCGGGCCTCGCCCTCTTCGGTGCGCGGCCGGTTCCGCGGTACGCCTTCGCCCCACGGAACAAGACGGATCTTCATCGCTTTCTTCCCAAGCCTACGGCCCCCGGGCGCAAGGAACATAGTCGTAGCCCTTATAACCACCAAACCGCCGGGCCGGTGACGTCCCGCTAACCGGGGCCGGATCCGCGAGAACGCCTTCCCGGGCACGGCGGGAAGGCGCACCGGCATTCCCCGCCGGGCCGGGAGAAGGCGCGGGAAGTCGCGGGCGGCCGCGGCACGGCCCGCCCGTCACCCGCCATTCGCCGGACGTCACGGAAGTTCCCCCGGTAACTGTCACCCCATTGACGTCCGATAGGCACCCGGCGTGACGGCACGGCCGATCCACGGGGTTTGTCGTGACCGGAAGCGCACTTGGAAGGCTCCATAACGCCCTCCCCGGGGAAGCCCGGAAGAAGGCCCATAACGCCCCGCGCGGACGCACCCGGGTTCACGCCCCGCCACAGCCGTCTCCGGACGCCGTTACCGTCCCTTCCGGAGTTCCGTTACCCCGCTCGTTTCCCTCCACACACGAAAAAACGGGGCCGGCGGTTCAACCCGCCGGCCCCGTTTTTCGGGAACTACCGGAACTACCTGGTCTTCACGACCGTCGTGCCGGCGGCCTTGTCGTGCAGGCACTGGTGCAGCGGCTTGTCCCACAGCTGCCAGAGCACGTTCACCAGGGAGAAGATCCCGATGATGAAGCCCACGATGGGAAGGCCGCGCAGGATGGACGGGCCCCACAGGACGCCCGCCCGGCTCATGGCCTTGTTCGAGGGGAGCCCCTCGGCCTGGGGCGCCCCGCCGACCGGCACGACCTTGATGCCCATGGCCATCTTGCCGACGGTCTGCCCCTTCGCCTTCAGCATCAGGAGCTCGTAGACGAAGTAGATCAGCCCGCCGATGACGCCGGTGAGGATGCCGGCGAGCAGCACCCCGCTCCCGACGCTGTACTCGCCGGTCTCCATGTTGAAGGACGGCGCGGTGACCAGGAGCCCGGTCAGCACGAGGGTGATGACGAACGTGGGGATCGCCAGGATCAGACCGTCGATGAGGCGGGCGACCAGGCGCTGCCACCACTCGGCGAGCGGGGCCGACACGCCCGGGGCGTGGCCGCCGTCCCACTGCGGGGTGTAGCCCTGCTGGCCGTAGGCCTGCTGCTGGGCCGCGTAGCCGGGCTGCTGGCCGTACTGCGCGCCGTAGCCCTGCTGGCCGTACGCCTGCTGCTGGTCGTAGGAGGGCTGCTGGCCGTAGCCCGGCTGGGCGCCCTGGCCGTACGCGCCCTGGTCGTACGACGGCTGCTGACCGTAGCCGCCGGGCTGGGAGTTCTGCTGGCCGTAGGCGCCCTGGTCGTAGGACGGCTGCTGGCCGTACGCGCCCGGCTGGGCGCCCTGCTGACCGTACGGCTGCTGCTGGTCGTAGGACGGCTGCTGGCCGTAGCCGGGCTGGGCGCCCTGCTGACCGTACGCCTGCTGCTGGTCGTACGACGGCTGCTGGCCGTACCCCGGCTGGGAGCTCTGCTGGCCGTACGCGCCCGGCTGGGCGCCCTGCTGACCGTACGGCTGCTGCTGGTCGTAGGACGGCTGCTGACCGTAGCCGGGCTGCCCGCCCTGGCCGTACCCCGGCTGGGGGCTCTGCTGACCGTAGGACGGCTGCTGGCCGTAGCCGGGCTGGGCGCCCTGCTGACCGTACGCCTGCTGCTGGCCGTACCCCGGCTGGGCGCCCTGCTGACCGTACGCCTGCTGCTGGCCGTACCCCGGCTGGGCGCCCTGCTGACCGTACGCCTGCTGCTGGTCGTACGACGGCTGCTGGCCGTACCCGGGCTGCCCGCCCTGGCCGTAGGCGCCGGGCTGACCGTAGCCGGGCTGGCCCTGCCCCGGACCGGTGTTGTCTGTCCGATATCCCACGATTGTCGCGTCGGGATCGAGTTCGTCGGGGCCTCTGCCCATGTCGTGCGAGCCGTATCCGGAGTGTCCCGACGGTGTGCGGTCGCGGTCGGGATCATCCTGCGGATACGGCGGCTGTCCGGTGGTCACCGCGTCACCTCACTTCGACTACGCATGTGGCGCGTTCGAGACTCACATGCACGTTGCAGCACAAGGTATCGAGATAGGCGTCCGAGAGTCACCTTTTGTCACAGTCGTAACCTGGGTCGCCGTGCCGGAGCTCGGGCGGCAGATGGAGCAGCATCCGCGTGTTTCCCAAGGTGTTCGGCTTGACGTGCTCCAGGTCGAGGAACTCGGCGACGCCCTCGTCGTAGGAGGCGAGCAACTCGGCGTAGACCTCGGGCGAGACGGGCGTGCCCTGGATCCGCCGGAAGCCGTGGCGGGTGAAGAAGTCGACCTCGAAGGTGAGGCAGAAGACCCTCCGCAGGCCGAGTTCGCCGGCCGTCCGGATCAGCGCCGAGACGATCAGGTGGCCGATGCCCCGGCCCCGGCACTCCGGATCGACGGCGACGGTGCGGATCTCGGCGAGGTCCTCCCACAGGACGTGCAGCGCCCCGCAGCCCACGACGGCCCCGTCCCGCTCGGCCACCCAGAACTCCTGGACGTCCTCGTACAGGGTGACGGTGGCCTTCTCCAGCAGCCGCGGCCCGGCGCCGCCGTAGGTGTCGACCAGCCGCCGGATCGCCCGCACGTCCGGCGTACGGGCGCGGCGGACTGTGATCCCGGCGAACCCGGCGAACCCGGCGAACCCGGCAGACCCGGCCGTCGTCCCGGTTTCGCCCTCCCGGGACCCCGGCGCCGGGGAGTGTCCCGCAACCTGCTCCATGACCGATCAGCGTACGTCCTCGTCGCGCCCCCATTACGGTCCGGCCGTAACTTCGGTCACAACGGCACCGTCCGGTGCACGGCGTCACCGCCGTCTCACCCGGCCGGAAACGCCGGTGACGGCGGCCATTCGCCCTCGGCATGGACCGGGATCTGCGATGACATAGGCGGTATGCCACTCGGAACGGCATAGGTCCAGGTTGACAGGTGCGTGGATCATGAAAGTATGTGATCTGCCCGTGACTTTCCGGTTGTGAAAGCTCTACCGAGTTTGTGGTTCTGGTTGAGCATGAACCTCCAATTGCACTAATGTCCGTGCTCGATGTCAGCGTCCCCCGAAATGCTGACCCGCCGAATCCCCGGACCCGGGGAGCCGGGGACCCACCCTCCGCGTGTCCCCAGGGGTGAATCCGAGCCGCCACCGGCGCGCTCGGTAGGGCTGCCTCCGGCCCGAACCCGTCAGCTAACCCGGTAGGCGGCCAAGAGAGGAGCCTGTTGGTGAAGCGCACGCCGAGCCGTGGCAGTAGGCGTTCGGCCGGACACGTCCCGATGCGGGAGCGCGTCTCCCACCGCCTTCCCGGCCGGGCGGCGTTCATCGGGTTGGCGCTCACCCTCCTCGCCGTCGGCGCCCCCCTGACGTCCGCCGGCGCGGACCCCAAGCCCGACCTCCAGCAGCTCGCCAAGCAGGTCGAGAAGCTCCACGTCGAGGTCGAGACGCTCAGCGAGCAGTACAACGGCGCGCGGGTGAAGCTCAAGCAGGCGCAGCGCGCCGCCGAGGTGGCCAAGAAGAACCTGTCCGCCAGCGAGACGGAGCTGGAGTCCCGGCGCGCCAAGGCCACCCTCCTCGCGCAGAGCGCCTACATGTCGGGGGGCCTGGGATCCACGCTCGCCTTCACCCAGTCGAACGACCCCGACTCCTTCCTCGACCAGGCCACCACCAGCTACGCCCTCCAGCAGCGGCAGAGCGAGGAGGTCGCCCAGGTCGCCCGGGCGCTCAAGGTCGCCGAACAGGCCCGGGCCGGCGCCGCCGCCCGGTCCGCCGAGGTCAAGAAGCTCCTGGCGGAGCTCGGCGACAAGCGCTCCAAGATCGAGCGTCTGGTCGGCAAGCTGGAGGGCAGCCTCTACCGGGAGGTCCGCGACCGCGCCGAGAACATGCGCGGCCGGGCCACCAGGCTCAGCGTCCCGATCGTGGGCCAGGGCAAGGCGGCCGAGGCGGTGCGCTGGGCGCTCACCCAGCAGCTCAAGCCGTACGTCTGGGGCGCCGAGGGGCCCAACTCCTTCGACTGCTCGGGCCTGGTCATGTGGGCCTACCAGAAGGTCGGCATCAGCCTGCCCCACTACACCGGTGACCAGTGGACCGCCGGCACCCATGTCTCCCGGGACGACCTGCGCCCCGGCGACCTGGTCTTCTTCTACAGCGACCTGCACCACGTCGGGATCTACGTCGGCGCCGGCCTGATGATCCACGCCCCGCAGACCGGCGACGTGGTCCGCATCGCGCCCATGGGCAACCGGCCCTTCGCCGGGGGCGTGCGCGTCGCCGACTGAACCCGGCCGGGAGGTACGGCTGAGCCTGGCCGGACGTACGACCGAACCCGGCCGGGCCCAGGCTGAACCGGCCGGGCGTACGGCGTCAGATCAGGCGACGGCGGGCGGCCCAGGCCACGGCCTCGATCGCGGTGGCCACGCCGATGCGGTCACAGATCCCGCGCAGCCTGCGCCGGACCGTCCGGCCGCTGATGTCGAGGCGGCGGCCCACCCTGTCGACGGTGACGCCCTTGGCCAGCTCGGCGAGGAGCACGAGGTCCTCCTCGCTGAGATCGATATCCTCCGTACCCGGAAGGCTTTCGCCGCGGCGGGAATCCACTTCCGGATATGCCATCTAGCCACTCCCCCCGCAACGGGACTAAGGCGTGAGCACGCTGGAATCGAGGTCGCCCGTCAGGAACGGTAAACGCCCCGTTCAAAGGTCGTCAAGCTCTGCTCTTCATAGAGGTGATGCGCACTATTGACAGAGTGGGCGTTACATGAAGTACTCATGATATGTCGGGCCCATTGTGATTAAGAGGCGGCCGACCCGGAAGCCGTGCCGCCGGACCGCCGTCGCGTCCGAGGTCATCGCCGCGATCCACCTCGCGGAACAGTGCCGCGGGTCACGCCGCGGGGCCGCCGCCGGGACGAGCCGTACGGCCGGCGCACACCGCATTTCCCCGGGAAAACGACCTGCTCGGCATGCGTCGCGCATCCCCGTTGACCGCATCCCCGTTGACCGCAGCCCCGGCCGTGTCCCCCCTGACGGCGTCGAGAAAATCACCGGGCAATGGATGTCGGATGAAACCCGCTTTCCGGCATTCCCGGGGGGGCGGACAGCGCGTCACCCGGATCATCGGCGAAATGACGTCTCCGCGCCGCGGAAGCCACGGGAAGCCACAGGAAGCACAGGAGACACAAGAGGCACAAGAGGCACAGGAAGGCGCGGGAAGGCGCGGGAAGGCGCGGGAAGGCGCGCCGGAAACCACCGGGCGACCGGGGCTTCCGGGCAACGGAACGAGCCCGCGGTCCATGGGGACCGCGGGCTCGTCCGGCGGGACCGGCCGGCCCAACCGGGCCGGCGACGCTCAGCCGGTGGGCTTGACCAGCGGGAACAGGATGGTGTCGCGGATGTTCTTGCCGGTGAAGGCCATGACGAGGCGGTCCACGCCGACCCCCACGCCGCCGGTGGGCGGCATGCCGTACTCCAGGGCGGTGAGGAAGTCCTCGTCGAGCTGCATGGCCTCGGGGTCGCCGCCCGCGGCGAGCAGCGACTGCTCGGTGAGGCGGCGGCGCTGCTCGACCGGGTCGGCCAGCTCCGAGAAGGCGGTGCCCAGCTCGGTGCCGAACCCGATGAGGTCCCACTTCTCGGTGAGCAGCGGGTTGTCCCGGTGCAGGCGGGCCAGCGGGGAGGTCTCCAGCGGGTAGTCCATGACGAACGTGGGCTGGATGAGGGTGTGCTCGACCAGCTCCTCGAAGAGCTCCTGGACGAGCTTGCCCTGACCCCACTTCGGATCCCAGCGGATGTCACGGGCGTCGGCGAGCTTGCGGACGTGCTCCAGCGGCGTCTCGGTCGTGATCTCCTCGCCCAGCGCCTCGGAGACCGACCCGTAGACGGTGATCCGCGGCCACTCGGGCAGACCCAGGTCGACCTCCTGGCCTTCGTGGACCACCACGGAGTGGCCGAGCGCGGCCACGACCGCGTTCTGGATCATCCGCTGGGTCAGGTCGGCCATGTCGTTGTAGTCGAGATAGGTGCCGTAGGCCTCGAGCATCGTGAACTCGGGGTTGTGGGTGGCGTCCGCGCCCTCGTTGCGGAAGTTGCGGTTGATCTCGAAGACCTTCTCGATGCCGCCCACCACGAGCCGCTTGAGGTAGAGCTCGATCGCGATGCGGAGGTAGAGCTCCATGCTGTAGGCGTTGATGTGGGTCTTGAACGGACGGGCCGTCGCGCCGCCGTGGATGCGCTGGAGCATCGGCGTCTCGACCTCGAGGTAGCCCTCGCCGTGCCAGAAGTCGCGCATGGCCCGCACGACGGCGCTGCGGACGTAGGCCATCCTCCGCGCCTCGTCGTTGACGACGAGGTCGAGGTAGCGCTGGCGGACCCGGGCCTCCGGGTCGGTCAGGCCGACATGCTTCTCCGGCAGCGGGCGCAGGCACTTGGACGTGATCGCCCAGCGGTCGGCGAGGATGGACAGCTCACCCCGGCGGGAGGTGATGACCTCGCCCTCGATGCCGACGTGGTCGCCGAGGTCGACGTCGCGCTTCCACGCGGCCAGGGACTCCTCCCCGACCTTGTCCAGGGAGATCATGACCTGGAGGTCGGCGGAGCCGTCGCGGATGGTGGCGAAGCAGAGCTTGCCGCCCGTCCGGGCCAGCATGACGCGGCCGGTGACGCCCACTTTGTCGCCGGTCGCGGTGTCAGCGGCGAGATCGGCGTATTTTTCGCGGATCTCGCCGTTGGTCGCGGTGCGTGGGAAGGTCACCGGGTAGGGGTCGACACCCTCGGCGCGGAGGCGGTCGAGCTTCTCCCGGCGCACGCGCATCTGCTCGGGCAGATCGTCGGCTGGGTTCGTCAGGTCAGCGGTCACACAGCCAAGGGTACCGATGTCCGGCTAGGAAACGTTTCTGTTATAGATCAGCCTGAGCCCGATCAAAGTGAGCCACGGCTCGTGGACGTCGATCGAGCGGGCCTCCCCCACCACGAGCTGCGCCGCGCTGCCGGTGGCGACGACCGTGACGTCGTCGGGGTCGTCGGCCAGCTCGGCCGCCATCCGCTCGACGATCCCGTCCACCTGCCCGGCGAAGCCGTAGATGATGCCGGCCTGGAGCGCCTCGACGGTGTTCTTGGCGATCACCGAGCGCGGCCGGACCAGCTCCACCTTGTGCAGCTGCGCGCCGGCCGCCGCCAGGGCGTCCACTGAGATCTCGATGCCGGGCGCGGTGACCGCGCCGACGTACTCGCCCTTGGCGGAGACGGCGTCGAAGGAGGTCGCGGTGCCGAAGTCGACGATCACGCAGGGCCCGCCGTACAGGTTGATGGCGGCGAGCGCGTTGACGATGCGGTCGCTGCCGACCTCCTTGGGGTTGTCCATCCTGACGGGCACGCCGGTGCGGACGCCGGGCTCGACGATCACGGCGTTGACGTCGCCGTAGTAGCGGCGGCACATCTCCCGCATCTCGTTGAGCACCGACGGCACCGTGGAGCAGATGACGATGCCGTCGACGTCGGTGCCCTTGAGCAGCGGCGACTGGCCGAGCAGGCCCTGCAGCACCACGGCTATCTCGTCGGCCGTGCGCCGGGCGTCGGTGGCGATGCGCCAGTGCTCGATGACCTCCTCGCCCTCGAAGAGGCCGAGGACGGTGTGGGTGTTGCCGACGTCGATGGCGAGCAGCATCAGTATCAGTTCCCTCGAAGGTCCATGGCGATGTCCAGCGCGGGCGCCGAGTGGGTGAGCGCGCCCACGGCGAGGTAGTCGACGCCGGTCGCGGCCACCTCGCGCGCCGATTCCAGGGTCAGGCCCCCGCTGGACTCCAGTCGTGCCCTGCCGCCCACCAGTCGTACGGCCCGCGCCAGGTCTTCCACGCTGAAATTGTCCAACAGGATCTCCTCGGCTCCTTCCGCGAGCACCGGCTCGATCTGGTCGATCCGGTCGACCTCGACCTCGATCGGCAGCCCGGGGTACGCGTCGCGGACTGCCCGGAACGCCTCGGCCACCCCGCCGGCGGCCACGACGTGATTGTCCTTGATCAGGGCGGCGTCCGAAAGCGACATGCGGTGGTTGACCCCGCCGCCGCAGCGGACGGCGTACTTCGCGAGCGCCCGCAGGCCGGGCAGGGTCTTGCGGCTGTCCCTGATCCGCGCGCCGGTGCCCGCCACGGCCTCGACCCAGCGGCCGGTGAAGGTCGCGATGCCGGACAGGTGGGTGAGCAGGTTGAGGGCGGTCCGCTCGGCGGTCAGCAGGTCGCGGGTGGGGCCGGTGACGGTCATCAGCACGTCGCCGCGGGAGACCCGCTCGCCGTCCTTGACGCGGCGCTCGACGACGACGCCGTCCCCGCCGACGCGGAAGAAGACGGCCTCGGCGAGGGCCAGCCCGCAGACCACCCCGTCCGCGCGGGCCACCACGTCGGCGGTGTCGGTACGGCCGGCGGGGATGGTGGCGGCGCTGGTGACGTCGCCGGCCTCCTGGAGGTCCTCCCGCAGCGCGGCCGTGACGACCGCCTCCGCCTCGGCCGGGTCGAGGCCCGCCTCGGCCAGGTCGGCCGCCACCCGCGGCGGCAGCCCGGTCGCGCGCCGCTCGTGGGGCACGTACGTCATCGTCATTCCCTCCGATGTCAGGGTCAGGTCCAGGTGGCCCAGCCACCAGGCATCATTCCGGTCGGGGAAGTCCTCGCGCCAGTGCGAGCCGCGGGTCTCCTCCCGGTTGCGGGCCGCCGCGACCAGCGCCGACGCGACGGTCAGCAGGTTCGTGGCCTCCCACGACTCGGTGCACGGCTCGACCGCCACCGGGGTCCACCGCGCGCCCAGCAGGGCTTTGGCGACCTCGGTCAGCGACTCCTCGCCGCGCAGCACGCCCGCGCCCCGGCTCATGTGCGCCTGGATCCGGGTGCGGGTCCGGGGGTCGGCGAGGCCGGACGGCCGCTCGTCGGGGACGGGGTCGCCGGGCGCGGGCCGTACGGCGTGGATGTCGGCGGCGATCCGCTCGGCGAAGACCAGCCCTTCGAGGAGCGAGTTGGAGGCCAGCCGGTTGGCGCCGTGCACGCCGGTGCAGGCCACCTCGCCGCAGGCGTACAGGCCGGGCACGTCGGTACGGCCGCGCAGGTCGACGCGGACGCCGCCGCTGGCGTAGTGGGCGGCGGGCGCGACCGGGATGGGCTGGGTCACCGGGTCGATGCCGTGCTCCAGGCAGACCGCGTGGATCGTCGGGAAGCGAGTGCGCCACTTGTGCTCGCCGAAGTGGCGGGCGTCGAGGTACATGTGGGCGGCGCCGGTCTCGCGCATCCGCCGCATGATCGCCTTGGCCACGACGTCGCGGGGGGCGAGGTCGGCCAGCTCGTGGACGCCCTGCATGAAGCGGGTGCCGTCGGCGTCGACGAGCACCGCGCCCTCGCCGCGGACCGCCTCGGAGATCAGCGGCTGCTGGCCGGTGGCCTCCTCGCCCAGCCAGAGCACGGTCGGGTGGAACTGGACGAACTCCAGGTCGCGTACGACGGCTCCGGCCCGCAGCGCGAGGGCCACGCCGTCGCCGGTGGAGACGACGGGGTTGGTGGTCGCGGCGTACACCTGGCCCATGCCGCCGGTGGCCAGAACCACGGCGCGGGCCCGGACCGCGCCCACACCGTCGCGCTCGCCCTCGCCCATGACGTGGAGGGTCACCCCGGCCGCCCGGCCCTCGGCGTCCTTGAGAAGGTCGAGCACGAGGGCGTGCTCGATGACCTCGATCGCCGACTCCCGGATCGCCTGCACCAGGGCCCGCTGCACCTCGGCGCCGGTGGCGTCGCCGCCCGCGTGGACGATGCGGTCACGCCGGTGGCCGCCCTCGCGGGTGAGCTGGAGCCCGCCTGCGGCGTCGGTGTCGAACCGCGCCCCGGTGGCGATCAGCCGGCGCAGGGCGTCCGGGCCCTCGGTCACCATGGTCCGCACCGCCTCGGTGTCGCAGAGGCCGACGCCGGCGAGGAGGGTGTCGGACAGGTGCTCCTCGGGGGTGTCCCCGGGGTCGAGCACGGCGGCGATCCCGCCCTGCGCCCAGCGGGTGGACCCCGACGACAGCACGTCCTTGGTGACGACCAGGACCCTGGCGGCGGGGTCGAGGGCCGCGTACCGCAGGGCCAGGGTGAGGCCCGCGACACCGGAGCCCACCACGACCACGTCGGCCTCGACCGTCCAGCCCGGGGAGGGCGCGGTCAGCCTCTGGGGGATGGCCGGGATCGTCATTGCCGCCTCCTTGTGGGATGGGTAGAGGCACCTGATTTCGTCAATGTGACGATAACGGGTGCCGGACGATGCTTCTTCCCCGGGGTGCCCCCAACACCGGCCCGCGGACCCCCGGGACCTCTCCACACCTGGCCCGCGCACTCCCCGGGACGCCTTCGACCCCGGCCGGGAGCCCCCGGAACGCCTTCGCGTCTGGTCCACAGAGGGCCTTTCATGGGATGATCAGATGATCTTTTCTCATCGAGGCCGCCGCCCCGGAAGGTCCAGGCGAGGCCCGTCGTCCCTGGAGGCCCGTCATGCACCAGCCCGTCACCGTCGTGACCGGAGGCAGCCGCGGCATCGGCGCCGCGATCTGCGCCCGCCTCGCCGCCGACGGCCACGACGTCGTCGTGGGCTACCGCTCCGACGCGACCGCGGCCGAGGCCGTCGCCGAGACCGTCCGCGCGGCCGGCCGCCGCTGCCTCACCGTCCCGTCCGACACCGCCGACGAGACCTCCGTGGACCGCCTCTTCGACGCCGCCGCCGAGCTCGGCCCGGTCACCGGGCTGGTCAACAACGCCGGGATCAGCGGCGGCAACGGCCGCCTCGCCGACGCCGACGCCGACGGCATGCGCCGCGCGCTGGAGGTCAACGTGCTCGGCTACCTGCTGTGCGCCCGCCGCGCCGTACGGGACATGTCGCGGACCGGCGGCGGAGCGATCGTGAACATCTCCTCGGCCGCGGCCACCCTCGGCAGCCCCGGACAGTACGTCCACTACGCCGCCACCAAGGCCGCCGTGGACACCATGACCGTCGGCCTGGCCAAGGAGGTCGCCGCCGACGGCATCCGGGTCAACTGCGTGGCCCCCGGCATCATCTGGACGGAGTTCCACGCCGACCCGGAGCGCCCGGCGAAGCTCGCCGGCACCATCCCCATGGGCCGCGCCGGGCAGCCGGAGGAGATCACCGGAGCCGTCTCCTGGCTGCTCTCGGCCGACGCCTCCTACACGACGGGGGCGATCCTGCGGGTGGCGGGAGGCATGTAGGACTTTCGCCGGGCTCCCGGGACGTCGGTTTCCGGGGGCCGGGGCTCCGAGATCTCCGGGCCGGGATGACGGGGGGCGGGGACGCCGGGCGAGGACACGGGGGGAGGACAGGGCCGGGAACTCGGAATACGGAAAGGCTCCGCCGGGGATACGAAAACCCCCGGATGCCCGAACCCTGACGTTTCCGCCGGACAGTACATAGGCGTGGAAACAGATATGCATGCCCGGGTACGCGCCGGCGACGCCGACGCGTTCGGGCAGCTCTTCGACCAGTGCGCCGGATCGGTGTACAACCACGCCTTCCGCCTGACCGGGGACTGGTCGGTCGCCGAGGACATCGTCTCGCTGACCTTCCTGGAGGCGTGGCGGCTGCGGGCCAGGGTCGACGCCGTCGGCGGCTCACTGCGTCCCTGGCTGCTGGGCATCGCCACGAACGTCGCGCGCAACACCACCCGCGCCGCCCGCCGGTACCGGGCCGCCCTCGCCAGGCTCCCCCCGGGTACGGCGGAGCCGGACATCGCCGACGAGGTCGCGGGCCGCCTGGACGACCGGCGGTCCCTGGACGAGGTACGGGCGGCCCTGGCCGGGCTGCGCCGCTCCGAGCGGGAGGTCCTCGCCCTGTGCGTGGGGGCCGGCCTGGGCTACACCGAGGCCGCGCGGGCGCTCGGCCTGCCGGTGGGCACCGTGCGCTCCCGGCTGTTCCGGGCCCGCAGGAAGCTCGCCACCCTCACCGGTACGGCGAAGCCCCCGGAACCGCACACCGGCCGCGGACAGACAGATGGTGACCGCGGAACCGCGGTCCGGTCCGTTCGGGAGACCACCGCATGACCACTCCCCACGCCCTTCCCACGCCCTTCCCACGCCCGAAGGCGGGGGTCTCCACCCTTCCGAGGAGAGTCCGTTGAACGTCGACCCCGACCCCTGGGCGAACGCCGAACGCGCGCTTCCGGCGGACCGCCATCAAGTGATCAAGGAGTTCCTGATGCAGGAGATCCAGCAGGACCCGCGGCCCGCCCCGGCCCGCCGTCTCCCGTTCCGCCGTCCGGTCCTCCTCCTCGCCGCCGCGGCCGTGGCCGCCGCGGCGGCGGTCACCGTGCCGATGGTGACCGGCGGGACCCCGGCCTACGCGGTGGCCGAGAACCCGGACGGCTCGATCGAGGTGCAGATCAAGGAGTTCAAGGACCCGAAGAAGCTGGAGGCCGATCTGAAGGACCTCGGTCTCAACGTGGTCGTGGACTACGTGCCGCCGGGCAAGCGGTGCGAGGGGACGCGCGGCGACTTCCTGCCGGAAAGCGAGGCCGGGGACCTCCTGACCGTGGACCGGGAGAAGACCGGGATCGCCAAGCGCCTCGACGAGATCACCCTGCGGCTCGATCCGGCGGTCCTCAAGCCGGGCCAGACCGCGATGCTGCAGTTCGCCGAGATGCGGGGCAACCCCAGCGGCGTCGTCATGGCGTCCCTGGCGCGGATCACGAACGGGACCGTGGCGCCGTGCGTCCTCGTCGACTCCCCCACCCCGGGCTTCGACGAGTACCGCTGACAGGCCGGCCGCCGGTGCGCCGAGCAGGGCCGCGCCGGCGGTTCCGCCTGGCGGGATCCGCTCACCGCCGTCGCCGACATAGGTGGATTTTTCGGGGAAAGTCGACGCTTGACTCTTTGAGCTAATGACATTAGCTTTCAGGCTATGAAGATTAGCCGAGAGGAGCGGACGATGGTCGAGACGCTGAAGGTCGACGGTGGCGAGATCGCGTACCGGGTGGCCGGGGAGGGCCCGCTGGTCGTCCTGTCACCCGGCATGGGCAACAGCAAAGAGGCGTATCGATTCCTCATCCCCCGGCTCACCGCCGCCGGATACCGGGTCGCGGCCGCCGACCTGCGCGGACACGGCGAGTCCACGCTCGGCTGGCCCTCCTACACCCGTACCGACACCGCCGGCGACCTGATCGCGCTGATCGAGCACCTGGGCGGCCCCGCCGTGATCGTCGGCCACTCGTTCTCCGGCGGCGCGGCCACCATCGCCGCCGTGCGACGACCCGACCTGGTCAGCGCCGTCGTCGAGATCGGTCCGTTCACCCGCCCGCAGCAGTTCGACCTCGGCGGCCTCCTGCGCGTCCGCCGCCACCGCGCGGGCATGCTGCGGCTCCTGGGCGCGGCCATGTTCAAAAGCCCCGGCCTGTGGAAGAGCTACCTCGATGTGGCCGTCCCCGGGGTCAAGCCCGCCGACTGGACGGACTACCTCGCCTCCCTGGAGGCCGACCTGCGCAGGCCGGGCCGGATGGCCGTGGTCTCGTCGATGGGCTTCGCCGCCCCGGACGACGCCGGCGAGGCCCTGTCGGAACTCCGGTGTCCCGCCCTTGTCATGATGGGCGACCTCGACCCCGACTGGGCCGACCCCGAGGCCGAGGCCCGCGCCATCGTCGACACCCTGCCGGAGGGGCAGGGGTCGTACGTGATGATCGAAGGCGCCGGGCACTACCCGCACACCCAGTTCCCCGAGGAGGTCGCCGCCGCGATGCTGCCTTTCCTGAAGGAGCACACCCGTGCCTAGGGCCTCCCTGTCCCGAGAGACCGTCGTCGGCCTCGCGCTGCGCGTCGTGGACGAGGAGGGCCCCGCCGCCCTCACCCTGTCGGCGGTGGCCGCCCGGGCCGGGGTGGCCACGCCGTCCCTGTACAAGCACGTGCGGAACCTGGCCGAGCTGCGCGAGCTCCTCTCCGCACACGTGATGGGCGAGATCTCGGCCCGCATCGGCGACGCCGTACTCGGCCGCTCGGGCGACGAGGCCCTGCACGCCCTGATGACCGCCTGGCGCTCATACGTCCGGACCCACCCCGGCCGCTACGCGGCCATGATCCAGAGCCCGCAGCCGGGCTTGGCGGAGGCGGGAGAACGCCTGTTGGACGTCATGTTCGCGGCCCTGCGCTCCTACGGGCTGACCGACTCCGAGTCGGTCCACGCGGTCCGCTGCCTGCGCTCGGCCGTACACGGCTTCGTCCTGCTGGAGGCCGCGGGCGCGTTCGGCCTGCCCGAGTCACTCGACGACACCTACGAGCTGCTCACCCGTATGATCACCGCCGGCCTGCACGCGCCGCGGCCCTGACCTCGGAACGTCCCGTACGGAGACCGGGACCCCGAGGCCGGACGGAACGCCCGCGCCGGGAGGCGCGGCTCGTCACCGCGTGGAAGGACCGGACCACGGCCGGTCCCGGAATCCGCGGTGATCGGAGTCCCGAGACCGGCCGAAGCGCCTAGGCCGGAACGTGCCGCTCGTCGCCGCGCAGGAGGCCCTCGGCCCCCGGGATGGCCGGGTCCGGCGCCTCGGCGGGGTCGTGACCGAGACCGGTGACCCGGTTGCCGCGGTCGACGTGGACGATCCGGGGCCGGAAGTTCCGCGCCTCGGCGTCCTCCATCTGGCCGTACCCGATGATGATCACCAGGTCGCCCACGTGGACGAGCCGGGCGGCGGCGCCGTTGATGCCGATGATCCCCGAGCCGCGGGGGCCAGGGATCGTGTAGGTCACCAGCCGGGCGCCGTTGTCGATGTCGACGATGTGCACCTGCTCACCGGGGAGCAGTCCCGCGGCGTCCAGCAGGTCCTCGTCGATGGTCACCGATCCCACGTAGTGCAGGTCGGCCTGGGTGACGGTGGCCCGGTGGATCTTGGAGGTGAGCATGGTCCGGAGCATGCCTCGAAAGCCCTTCCGTACGGTCGCGCCGCCCCGTGGCGTGCACGCCTGATGCGGAATATATCCGAGCCCGCCCCGGGCCCTGTTCGCCGTGTGCTCCGTTTCACCGGATTCCCGCCGGACGTCCGGCCCCGCCACGGGACGGGGCCGCGGGCCGTCACCGGGACCCGCGTGCCCCGAAGGCGCGTACGGAGGTCAGAGCGCGACGGTCACGTTGTCGATCAGCCGGGTGGAGCCCACCTTCGCCGCCACGGCCAGGATCGCCTCCCCCACGTGGTCGTCGCCGACCTCCTCGAAGGTGGCCGGGTCGACCAGGATGAGGTAGTCGAGGGACACCGCGGGCTCGCCGTCCAGCACCTCCCGCGCGGCCCGGCGGATCTCCGCGGGCGTCCGCCGCTCCGCCCCCGCGAACAACGCCCGGGACAGGCTCAGCGCGGCCCGCCGGTCGTCGCCGGACAGGTAGCGGTTGCGGCTGGACAGCGCCAGGCCGTCGGCCTCGCGGACCGTGGGACCGCCGACGACCGCGACCGGCACATCGAGGTCGGCGACCATCCGGCGGATCATCGCGAGCTGCTGGGCGTCCTTCTGGCCGAACACCGCCACGTCCGGCCGTACCAGGTTGAACAGCTTGAGCACCACGGTCAGCACGCCGTCGAGGTGGCCCGGCCGGAAGGCGCCCTCGGCGACCGCGCCCATCCGCCCCGCCGACACGCCGACCTGCCGGTCCGGCAGGTACATGTCGTCGGCGGAGGGGGCGAACACCAGGCTCACCCCCTCGGCGGCGCACACCTCCAGGTCCGCGTCGAACGTCCGGGGGTACCGGGAGAAGTCCTCGTTCGGGCCGAACTGCAGGGGGTTCACGAAGACGCTCACGGCCACGTGGTCCGCCTGCTCCCGGGCCAGCCGCATGAGCGAGCGGTGCCCCTCGTGCAGCGCGCCCATCGTCGGTACCAGCGCCAGCTCGGCCGTACCCCGGGAGATCCCGCCGTGCGCCCCGAGCGCCCGGCGCGCCTCGGCCAGCTCGGCGCGGTTGCGCGCCACGATCACGTCCATATGTTGCCTCCCAGCGCGTCCAGGAGGCGCTCGGCGGCCTCGGGCTTGAGCAGCCCGGCCGCCAGCGCCCGGTCCGCCGTGAGCCTAGCGAGCGCCACGTAGGCGTCCGCCGCCTCGGGGGCGGCCAGGATGAGGGCGTCGATGTGCTTGCGCACCGTCCCGGCGTCCCCGCGCACCACCGGCCCGGTCAGCCCCGCGAGGCCGAGCCGCAGCACGTTGTCCAGGGCGGCGCCCAGCAGCGGGCCGAGCATCCTGCCCGGCTGCTCCACGCCGATCCGCCCCAGGAGGTCGGCGGACTCGGCGATGAGCGTGACCATGTGGTTGGCGGCGCCGGCGAGGGCGGCGTGGTAGAGCGGCCGGTCGGAGTCCTCGATCCAGACCGGCTCGCCCTCCATCTCGATGACCAGCGCCTCGGCTACCGGGCGGAGCGGGCCGGGCGCGGTGACCCCGTAGGAGATGCCGACGAGGCGGCGCAGGTCGTCGTCCCTGCCGGTGAAGGTCATCACCGGGTGGAGCGCCAGCGGCAGCGCGCCCGCCTCGGCGGCCGGGTCCAGTACGGCCAGGCCGTACGCGCCGCTGGTGTGGGCCACCATCTTGCCGCGCAGGTCGGCGCCGGTGCCGGCGAGACCGGAGACCAGGCCCGGCAGGACGTCGTCGGGGACCGTCAGCAGGACGAGGTCGGACCGCGCCACCACCTCCTCGGGGCGGGACGGGGCGACGCCGAGCCGCTCGGCCGCCCGTTCCCTGGAGGAGTCGGAGACGCCGCTCGCCGCGACGATCCGGTGGCCCGCCCGCGCCAGGGCCGCGCCGAGCGCCGAGCCGACCCGGCCCGCCCCGACCACCCCGACGGCCAGGCGCGCCGGATGATCACCTGCGTCCATGTTGTCCCGTCCTTGACCGCATCGGGGGCTCCGTGTCCAGTTGACCAGAGTAACGGGCGCGGCTTTCCCGCCCACGCACCGGCACGTGCCCGCACGCCCGCGCCGTACGGCCGCACGCTCAGTGGATCATCGGCCCGTGGAGCACGCCGGACCTGTAGCGTCGTGGGCGTGTGGCTCACCTGGCGCGTCGCGATGGAGCAAGCGCTCTACGGCGAGAACGGCTTCTACCTGCGGGAGCGCCCCTCCGGGCACTTCCGGACCTCGGTCGGCGCCTCTCCCGTCTTCGCCGAGGCGGTGCTGCGCCGGCTGGTGGCCGTGGACGACGCGCTCGGCAACCCGCCGGCGGTCGACCTGGTGGACGTCGGCGCCGGAGAGGGTGCGCTGGCCGCCGGGGTGCTCGCCGCCGCGCCGCCCGGCCTCCGCGAGCGGCTGCGGGTGACCGGGGTGGACCTCGCGTCCCGGCCGCTCTCGCTCCCGGCGGAGATCCGGTGGGCGCACGCCGTACCCGGCGGCGTCCGCGGCCTGGTGATCGCCAACGAGTGGCTGGACAACGTGCCCCTGGACGTCGCCGAGCAGACGGCGGACGGTCCCCGGCTGGTCCTGGTGGACCCGGCGAACGGCGCGGAACGCCTCGGGGACGCCCCCTGCGACGCCGACCTCGCCTGGCTGGCCCGCTGGTGGCCGATGCGCTCGCCCGGTGAGCGGGCCGAGATCGGCAGGCCGCGCGACGAGGCGTGGGCCTCGGCGATCGTACGGCTGGCCGCCGGGGAGGCCGTCGCGATCGACTACGCGCACTTCCTGGCCGGGCGCCCGCCGTACGGCACGCTGACCGGTTACCGCGACGGGTCCCTGGTCCCGCCGGTGCCGGACGGGTCGTGCGACATCACCGCCCACGTGGCCCTGGACGCCTGCGCGGCGGCCGGGGAACGCGCCGGGGTCACCGGGGCACGGGACGCCGACGCCGAGGCCACCGAAGGTGCCGAGGTCATCGGGGGTGCCGGGGGTGCCGGGGGCGTCGGGGGTGCCGGGGGCGTCGGGGGTGCCGGGGGCGTCGTCACGACGTTGACCACCCAGCGTCGGGCCCTCCTCGATCTCGGTGTGACCGGAACCCGCCCGCCCGTCGAGCTCGCCCGCACCGACCCGCGCGGCTATCTCCAGGCCCTCACCAGGGCGTCCCAGGAGGCGGAGCTGATCGCCACGGGCGGCCTGGGCGACTTCGGCTGGCTGGTCCAGTCGCGCCTCTGAACGGGCCAGCCGGCCCGGGCTCACTCCCGAACGGGACAGTCCTCCTGAACGGGACGGTCAGACCTGGCTCGTCCCCGAGAGGACCGGCCGGCTCCGGCTCGTCCCCGAGCGGGTCCTGCCGATCCTGTCGCGTCGGCTGAGCCGTCCGTCCCCTCCGGTGCCGACCGGGTCACCCGGTCCTTCCGGTCCCGTCTGACCGGTTTTCCAGGAACCTCGATCTCCCAGGAATCTCGGTTTTTCCAGGAATCTCGGTTTTTCCGGGAACCGGGGATCGGGCCCGTGGCAATCACCGGTGTCATGACAGACAGCGAGAGGCACCAGATGCGACAGGAGAGCCGAACGGCGACACCACCTCGGCCCCCGGACCCGGAGGAGATCGACGACGCCGCGGTGATCGCACGATCCCGATACGAACCCGAACGGTTCGCCGTGCTGTTCGCCCGCCACGCGCCGACGCTCAAGCGCTACGTGATCAGGCGGCTGGGCCAGGACCCGGCCGAGGACATCGTCGCCGAGACCTTCACGCTGGCCTTCCAGCGCCGGGAGTCGTACGACCCGGCCTACGGCGACGCACGGCCGTGGCTGTACGGCATCGCCACCAATCTCATGAGGCGCCACCGCCGCCAGGAGGTCAGCATGTACCGGGCGCTGAGCCGGACAGGGACGGACCCGGTGGTCGAGCCGTTCACCGACGAGGTCGACCGGAGGGTCACCGCGGACGGGCAGCGACGCCGGCTCGCCGCCGCCCTGGCGGGTCTCTCCCGGCCGTACCGGGACGCGCTGCTGCTGGTGACCTGGGGCGACCTCAACTACGAGCAGGCCGCACTGGCGCTCGGCGTCCCGGTGGGAACGGTGCGCTCGCGGATCAGCCGGGCCCGGGAGAGGCTGCGCCGGGCGCTCGGCGGCATGGACCCGGCCATCGAGAGCGAAGGGAAGATCGGATGAACGAGATCGACATCGTCAGGAACCTGCGGGACGAGGTTCCGCACCGGCCCGACGTGCACGCGGAGGAGCGCCGCCTGCTCGCCGAGATCCGCGGCGGCTCCCCGTCCCCCGGCCGGCGGCCCGCGCGCCCGGCGTTCCGCCCGCGCTGGGGTCTCGCCCTGGCCGGGGTGGGCCTCGCGGCCGGCGCCGTGGTCGCGGTCCAGGCCGGCGGGATCGAGGAACCGCGGGACCGGCCGGCCGTCGCCGGGCCGTCGGCCGACCGGCCGCCCAGCGCGGCCGTCGTCCTTGAGAACGCCGCGCTCGTCGCCGCCCGTGCCGAAGCCGCCGACATCCGCCCGGACCAGTGGGTCTACCGCAAGGAGTCGCAGCACTTCCCGCACGGTGACCTGCCGACGTTCGAGATGTGGGCCCGGATGGACGGGCAGAGAACGGCCGTCCGGGAGGAGGGCGGGGAGCTCAAGATCGGAAAGGGGGAGAAAGGACCGATGAACCCCGCCACGACCCAGCGCGACGTGGACGCCCTGCCGACCGATCCGGACGCGCTGCTCGCCCACTTCCGCGGCATGGATCGGGACATGACCCCGCTGTCGATCTGCCAGCCCAACTGCCCCGCCGGAACCGAGACGGACGTCAAGGCGTTCGGGACGATCGGGTGGTACCTCAAGTTCGGTCCCATGATCCCTCCGGAGAAGACCGCGGCGATGTACCGGGCCCTGGCGAAGATCCCGAACGTCAGGATCGAGGAGAACGCCACGGACGGGGACGGCCGCCCGGGGATCGGCGTCGTGCTCGACCTCGGACCGGCGGGCAAGGGGTACTACATCCTCGACGCCCGGGACTACCGCTACCTCGGCACGAAGGTCGTGACCGGCGACGACACCGCCGCCATGTCGGTGCTGGGCTCCGGCGTCGTCGACGAACCCGGGCAGACCCCCTGATCGGACACGACGAACACCGGTGAAGGGCGCCCCGGCCGGGCGCGACGGTCGCGGGGGCGGCGTCGGACGGCGGGGGCGCGTCCGTCCCGTACGGTCATGTCCGTCCCGTGCGGCGCGTCCGTCCCGTACGGCGGGTGCGACAGATGTGGCGGGTGCGGGCGGGTGCGGTGGTCCCTCAGGCGCCGACGGTCCCGTCGATGCCCTCCCGGAGGAAGTCGGCGTGCCCGTTGTGGCGGGCGTACTCGTGGATCAGGTGCAGCATCACCAGCCGCAGCGAGACGTTCTCATCCCACCTGGGGTTGTACGCCGTCACGTCGAGCGACTCGGCCTCCCGCTCGATCCGGCGGGAGTGCTCGACCTCCGCCCGCCAGGCGTCGAACGCCTCGGCACGGGTGGCCGTGCTCGCGTCGTAGGCCACCTGGTAGTCGCCCTCGTCCGACCAGACGAGCGGGATGTCCTCGCCGTTGATGACCTTGCGGAACCACGTGCGTTCCACCTCGGCCATGTGGCGCACCAGGCCGAGCAGCGAGAGCGTCGAGGGCGGCATCGACCGCCGCCGCAGTTCCTCGTCGGACAGGCCCTCGCACTTCATGGCCAGCGTCGCGCGGTGGTAGTCGAGGAAGGCGCGCAGCGTCTCGCGCTCCCCCGCGGTCAACGGCGGCCCGATCCGCTCCGTGGTCACTGCCCGCCCCTTCCGATCGTCGGTTCCGCGGCGCCGGGCCGTACCGGCTCTGAGTCCCGGAACGCGCCCACGCCACCCCGGGAGAACATAGCGGCACGCCGTCGCCACCCGGAGTCCGGCCCGGGACGCCGTTCCGGCGCCTTCCGGGAGATTCAGTCGGGGATGGCGTAGGTGTACGACCACACGAACCGGCTCGCCGCATGCACACCACACGCGTACTCGACCACCTGCCCGTCGGCCGTACGGGTGACACGGCGTACCTCCACGACCGGTTCCCCTGACGGAAGGTCGAGGAGGAGCGCCTCCTCGGCGGTGGGCATGCGCGCCTGGATGTCCTCGGTGATCTCATGCGGAGGAAGACCCCGGTCGGCCAGCACGCGGAATCCGCCGCCCGGCCCGGCGATCCCCGGTGAGGAATCGACCAGAGGCGTGCCCTCGACATGGGCGGGGAGGTAGTACGAGGTCATCGTGTGGGTGGGGATGCCGTCACGGGTCATGACACGTGCCCTCTCGTACACCGAGGAACCCACCTCGACACCGAGCGCGGCGGAGACCGGTTCGTCGGCCGCGACCAGGGACACGTCCTGCGTCTGGTGCCCCTGCTGCCGAGTGGAGTCACTGCCCGGGACACCGGTGGTGAACGCCTCGACGCTGGTCTGCTCCCAGCGGTGCCGCGCATAGCGATCCGGTCCCAATCGGCGGATCGGATACGCCTCGCGCACGTAGGCGCCCGAACCGTGCCGGGTGACCACCAACCCTTCGTTCCTGAGCAGGATCAGTGCCTTACTCGCCGTACTGCGGGACACGTCGTAGCGCTCGGCGAGATCCCGGACGGAGGGCAGCTTCGCTCCGGCGGGCAGACGACCGGCCGCGATGTCGTCGCGCAGATCGGCCACGATGCGCTGCGCGGGTGACTGAGGATCTGGGTGCATATGAGCACCTTACCGAAGTGTCGTAGGCCATTTCCTTGACGACAAGCCTGACCAGCCTTAACTTTAGGTGTCCTATGACACTTTTACAGACCCGTCAGGACGCTCGCAACGCCTGACGGGCCCTTGATCAGGAAGTGACTCCTGACCCATGACGAACATTAGTGCTCCGGTGCTCGACCGGGCCGCGGCCGGTGGATGTGGTTGTTTCGCAGACGAGCCGCCGATGCCGATGGGGTGCGCCCGATGCGGACACCCGCCGTACGAACACGGCTGTCCCGGCCGGATCGCCGACCACGACTACGCGCAGCCGTCCGGCGAGCTGATGACCGAGCGGATGGAGGCGCGTCACCGGCTGGAGCCAAGGCACGTGCCGCGTTTCGCGCCGCCCGCCGCGGTGGCTCCGGCCGAGATGATCCCCCTGGTCCCCGCCCAGCGCCACCCGGAACCAACCGCCCTGGCCGTCCGGCAGACTCCGGCCCCTGTACGGCAGGAGCCCACGGCCCGGCACCCTCTGGACGCGCGGTTCGCCCCTCAGGACCTCGCCCCGCAGGGCCCCCAGGGCGTGGCAGCCCCCGTTCCTCCCGGCATCGGCGCGAGCAATGAAAACAGCGCGATCACCGACACGAACGGTGAAACCCGCACCACCGCCGAAACGAGCGGAGAGATCCGCACGTCCCCCGGAACCGACCCGTCCGACGTCACCGACGTGCGGGCAGGACCTGGACACGACGACGGAGGTTTGACCTGTGGATCAGCCCGAGGCCGCACGACCCCGACCGGTGATCCCCGGGTGGCGGATCATCCGCAGCGACGCCGGACGGTTCCGGGCCAGCCGGGAGCGCCCCTTCGCCGAGGGGTCACGGTGGGACGGCCCGCCGTACCGGACCGTGGACGCCGACACCTTCGAGGAGCTCCGTGCCGAGGTCATCCGGCAGGAGGAGGCGGCACGGGGACCCGGCCCGCAAGACGCCACGGGAGAGGCGGCCCGATCATCCGGACCGCGAACCGGCGCCCCATCGCGTAGGCACGGGGATCAGCACAGCGGCACGCCGCACCTGTTTCAGGATGGCGTGACCGCCCCCTGAACCGGCATGGCGGTGCGGAGCGCCCCCGTCCCGCACCGCCATGCCTCCACGGACAAACCCCGAGACCGGTCTTTTTGGACCTCTACGGTCAGATGTCCGCGGTCGGAGCGATCACCGATGCGGGTCAAGTAAAGACCATCGCGAATTCAAAGCGTAGCCATGTGAACACTTATAGTGTTCACGTCGTGCCCACCCGTGAACACGAGATCTGGCTCGAACTCATCCAGGAACGCCCCACCCTCGCCGCCGACCTCCTCGGCTGCGTCCGCCCCGACACCGTCCCCGCCCACACCCACGCCCGCGTGGAATCCGCCGACCTCAACGAGTACAAACCCACCGAATACCGCGCCGACACCGTCGTCAGCCTCCGCGACGAGCACACCGACATCGTCGCCGCCGTCATCGTCGAGGTCCAACGCCGCAAAGACCTCCGCAAACGCTGGAGCTGGCCCGCCTACCTGGCCACCCTGCGCGCCCGCCTGTACTGCCCGGTCCTGCTGCTGGTCATCAGCCCCTGCCGCGACACCGCCACCTGGTGCGCCCGCCCCATCGCTCTCGGCCACCCCGGCCTGACCCTCACCCCCCTGGTCCTGGGACCCGACCAGATCCCCGCCGTCGCCGACTCCGCCCAGGCCCAGGACAACCCCGAACTGGCCGTCCTGTCGGCCCTCGTCCACGGCGACGGCGAGAACGGCGAGAAGATCCTCGCCGCGATGCTCCACGGCCTGGACCATCTCGGAATCGACCGGGCCCAAGGTTATATTGACGAAGTGCTGGCCATGCTCCCTGTAGCGGCCCGCCAGATCCTGGAGGCGATGATGCGCACCGGCACCCGCGAGTACAAGAGCGAATACGCCCGCCACTACTTCGGACAGGGCAAGGCCCAGGGCATCGCCGAAGGCGAAGCCAAGGGCGAAGCCAAGGGCGAGGCCAAGATGCTGCTGCTCGTCCTGACCGGGCGGGGCATCGACGTGCCCGACGACGCCCGCGCCCGCATCCTGGAGTGCACCGACCTGGAGCGGATCGAAGAGTGGGGACGCCGCGCCGGCACGGTCGACACCATCGACGAACTCTTCGGCTAGCCCGGCGCCCGTACGGAGGGCGTCGGACGACCGCCGGCAGGGCCGGCGCCCGGCCGTGAAACCGGGGAACGGCGGCGCCGGACCGTGCCGTGGGTCAGCCCAGGATGAGGAGGGCGAAACCCATCACGTTGCGGTAGCCCCGCAGCCAGTAGGAGCGATGCTGGTCCACCTTGGCGCGGGTGGCCTCGGCCTCGGGATGGTCGGGGTTGGCCACGAGCCACTCCTCCACCTCGGCGGTGAAGCCTGACTCGAACTCCGCCCACTCGTCGCCGGTGACGGTCTCGATGCGCAGCGGCCGGAATCCGGCGGCCGTGACCCGGTCCACGAGGCCGGCCAGGTCGGTGCAGTCGTCCACGGAGGTTCCCGGCCACATCCCGGCCAGTTCACCCTCCGTGGGGACGCGCTCCCAGAACTCGGCGCCGAACAGCAGGCGGCCGCCCGGGTTGACCAGGGGGCGCAACGTATGCAGCGCTTTCGAGACGTCGCCGAGAGCATGGTAGGCGCCGACGTTCAGCACCAGGTCGGCGCTGCCGAGGTGTTCCTCGGCCGGGCCCTCGACGAAGGTGACACGGTCGGACAGACCGCGAGCGGCGGCGTCGGCCCGCCCGCGCTCCAGATCGAGTTCGCGAACGTCGACGCCCACCCCGCGCGCCTCCGGTACGGCCTCCAGCACGCTCAGCAGCAGACGACCCCATCCGCAGCCCAGATCGAGCACGGTCGACGGCTCGGCGGCGGCGAGGACGGTCGTCAGCCTGCCTGCTCGTTCGGCGGACAGCGGCCCGTTGAAATCCAGCCGGGTGCCCGCTCTCAGCGGGGGAGGGTTGGTCATGGAGCGCACTGTAGGAGATCGATCGAAACCACCGCGAGGGGTTTTCCGCGCGGGAAACCCCTCGACCTCCGCGGGACGCACGGGCGGGGTCAGATCGTCACGTTGAGGGCGGTGAGGCCGCGGATGATGTAGCCGGGACCCCAGGACGGCTCGGCGGTGAGCTCCATCTTCGGGGCCCGGCGCAGCAGCGCGCCGAACGACTCGATCAGCTCGATCCGGGCGAGTGGGGCGCCGAGGCAGAAGTGGATGCCCGCGCCGAAGGAGATGTGCGGGTTGTCCACCCGTCCCACGTCGAGGCGCGCCGGGTCGGCGAAGACCTCGGGATCGCGGTTGGCCGAGCCGAACAGCAGCGCCACCTCCGAGCCGCGCGGGATGTCCATCCCGCCCACGGTGATGTCCTCCAGCACCCAGCGCTCGAACATCTGCAGCGGGGTGTCCCAGCGCATCAGCTCCTCGATCGCGGTGGGCAGCAGGCCGTGGTCGGCGCGCAGCCGTTCCAGCTCGGCCGGGTTGCGGAACAGCGACCACCAGCCGTTGCCGGTGACGTTGACCGTGGCCTCGTGCCCGGCGTTGAGCAGCAGCACGCAGGTGCCGACCAACTCCTCCTCGGTGAGCCGGTCCCCCTCGTCGACCACCTGGGCCAGCGCGCTGATCAGGTCGTCACCGGGGTCGGTACGGCGGGCACGCGCCAGCTCGACGAGGTAGGCGGAGAACTCCTCGGCGGCGCGCACGGCGGTGTGCTGGGCCTCGATCGAGGGGTTGAGCTCGTACATCCCGCAGATGTCGGCCGACCAGGGTCGCAGCAGGTGCCGGTCGGCCTCGGGCACGCCGAGCATCTCGGCGATCACGGTCACCGGGAGCGGCTCGGCCACCTCGGAGATCAGGTCGCCGCCGCCGCGCTCGGCGAACGCCTCGACCAGCTCGCCGGCGATCCGGGCGACCTTGGGGCGCAGCGCCTCGACCATGCGCGGGGTGAACGCCTTGGAGACCAGCCGCCGCAGCCGGGTGTGCACCGGCGGCTCGACGTCGAGCATCCCGGCCCTGATCACCCGCCAGAACGGGTCCTGGAACTCCGGGTCGTCCGGCCTGCCGAACTCGGCGTGGGTGGCCACGTGCAGGTAGGACCGGCCCAGCCGGCGGTCGCGCAGCAGCGCGTTGACGTCGGCGTGCCGGGCGACCAGCCACTGGCCGGTCGGCTCGAAGAAGCTGACCGGCCGCTCACGCCGCAGTTCGTCGTAGACGTCGTAGGGGTGGGCGACGAATTCCGGATTCCAAGGATCAAAGTGCACGTAGGCATCGTAATGTCCCAGGTAGCCGGGCCCCAAGACCCCCGAGATCCGGGGGACACATGTCCGCATTCCGAGACACGGAGCTTGCGGCGGGGCCGCGGTGGTCGGTTATAGTCCCCGGTAGGTCATGAGTGCCAGCGACAAGCCCCGGCTAGCTGGCCGGCAACCCTCGCGTCCGCGGCGGGGTGCCCCGGGTGAGGACCTGGTCCGGCGCGAGGTGCGCCGGGCAAGCGCGGGCTCCACGCATCAACGCCGTGGCTTGGGGTCCGATGACCTCGAAGGAGAGCCGGCGTGTCCACTCTGACGATCTTCGCCTCCACCGTCCCCGCCGACACCGCCCCCGCCTCCGGCGACGTCGCCGCCGATGCCGTCCGCACCACGCGGACCGCCGTCCCCACCGCCGGAATCGCCGCGCCCCCGGCCGCCCCGTCCCCGGCCGCCGCCGTCCCCGCGACCCGCGCGCCCGAGGGCCGGCGGATCCCCGCGGTGCTCGGCGCGGACCTTGAGGTGCCGGTCCGCGGCGGCCGGCTGGCCCCATACGCCAACCTCGACTACGCCGCCAGCGCGCCCTGTCTGGAGCCGGTGAGCGCCGCCGTCGCCGCCGCGCTCCCGGCCTACTCCAGCGTCCACCGCGGCGCGGGTTACGCCTCCCAGCTCACCACCGCCCGTTACGAGCGGGCCCGGCACACGGTCCGCGCCTTCGCCAAGGCCCGCCCGGACGACGCGGTGGTCTTCACCCGCAACACCACCGACGCCACCAACCTGCTGGCCCGCTGCCTGCCCGAGGGGACCACGGTCGTGGTCTTCGACACCGAGCACCACGCCTCGCTGCTGCCCTGGCGGCACGCCGTACGGCTGGCACCGCCCGCGTTCCCGGGTGAGGCGGTCCGCGCCGCGGACCGGGCACTCGCCGAGATCGAGGGCCCCAAGCTGCTGGTCGTGACCGCCGCCTCCAACGTCACCGGGGAGCTGTGGCCGATCGCCGCGCTGGCGCACATCGCCCACCGGCACGGCGCCCGCGTCCTGGTGGACGCCGCCCAGCTCGTCCCGCACCGTCCGATCAACCTGACCGCGCTCGACCTGGACTACGTGGTCTTCTCCGGTCACAAGCTCTACGCCCCGTTCGGCACGGGCGCGTTGATCGGCCGCCCGGACTGGCTGTCCGGCGCCGAGCCGTACCTGCGCGGCGGGGGCGCGGTGCGGGCGGTGAACGCCCCCCAGACGGGTGGGACGGATGGCTGGGAGGTCGACTGGCACGACGACCCCGAGGCCCGCCACGAGGCCGGCACCCCGAACGTCCTCGGCGCCGTCGCCCTCGCCGCCGCCTGCGACGCGCTGACCGCCACCGGCTGGACCGCGCTGATCCACGAGGAGGAGCGCCTCCTCGCCCGGCTGCGCGCCGGGCTCGCCGGGATCGAGGGCGTGCGCGAGCTGTCCCTGTGGGACCCCGCCCACCCCCGCGTCGGCATCGTCTCCTTCACCGTGGCCGGCCGTACCGCCCGCGAGGTCGCCGAGATCCTGTCCGCCGAGTACGGCATCGGCGTCCGGGACGGCAAGTTCTGCGCCCACCCCTTCGTCCGCCACCTCCTGGACGCCCACCGCCCGGAAGCCCACCCCCAGAACGCCCACCGCCCGGACACCCACCTCCAGAACGCCCACCGCCCGGACACCCACCTCCAGAACACCCATGTCCAGGACACTCACCGCCCGGACACCGCGGACGGCGGCTGCGACGACGGGACCGCCTCGGCCGTCCGCGCGTCGATCGGCATCGGCACCACCGACGAGCACGTGGACCGGCTGGTGTCCGCTTTGCGGGAGATTGCCGCGCGGCGCTGACGTGGGAGCATGGCCCTATGAGTGAGCGTCACGCCGAGGGGACGTCCCGGGAGCTGCACGTGGGCATCGGGGCCGGGGCCGAGGCCGTACGGCCGGCCCCGGGTGACGGGCCGGCGGCTCCCGGCGCGCAGGGCAAGGAGCTCGCCACCGAGGACATGGTCCTCAACATCGGACCGCAGCACCCCTCCACCCACGGGGTGCTGCGGCTGCGGCTCACCCTGGACGGAGAGCTGATCAGCTCGGCCGAGCCGATCGTGGGCTACATGCACCGCGGCGCGGAGAAGCTGTTCGAGGTGCGCGACTACCGGCAGATCATCGTGCTGGCCAACCGGCACGACTGGCTGTCGGCGTTCGCCAACGAGCTGGGCGTGGTTCTCGCGGTGGAGCGGATGCTCGGCATGGAGACGCCGCCCCGGGCCGTCTGGACCCGCACACTGCTGGCCGAGCTGAACCGGGTGCTCAACCACCTGATGTTCCTCGGCTCCTACCCGCTGGAACTCGGCGCGATCACCCCCGTCTTCTACGCGTTCCGCGAGCGCGAGACCCTCCAGGCCGTGATGGAGGAGGTCTCCGGCGGGCGGATGCACTACATGTTCAACCGGGTCGGCGGCCTGAAGGAGGAGCTGCCCGAGGGCTGGTCGGACCGCGCCGCACGGGCCGTCGCCGACGTGCGGCGGCGGCTGCCCGACATCGAGAACCTGATCGTGGACAACGAGATCTTCCTGGCCCGCACCCGCGGAGTGGGCGTCCTGGACCGCGAAACGATCATGCAGTACGGCGTGAGCGGCCCGATCGCCCGCGCCTCCGGGGTGGACATGGACCTGCGCCGGGACGAGCCCTACCTCGCCTACGGCGAGCTGCCGGTGCGGGTCGTCACCCGGGAGGCCGGTGACTGCCACGCCCGGTTCGAGGTGCTGCTGGAGCAGGTGAAGGTGTCCCTCGACCTGGCCGACGCCTGCCTGGAGCGGCTGCGCGAGCTGCCGCCGGGACCGATCAACCAGCGCCTGCCCAAGGTGCTCAAGGTCCCCGAGGGCCACACCTACGCCTGGACGGAGAACCCGCTCGGCCTCAACGGCTACTACCTCGTCTCACGCGGCGAGAAGACCCCGTGGCGGCTGAAGCTCCGCTCGGCCTCCTACAACAACGTCCAGGTGCTGCGCGAGACGCTCCCCGGCCACCTGGTCTCCGACATGGTGGCCATCCTCGGCTCGATGTTCTTCGTGGTCGGCGACATCGACAAGTGACGCCGCCGGCGCCGGACCCGGCGTCTCCGGGGTCTCCGGTGAACGGCGCCCCGGCGAACCGGCGTCTCCGGGGTCTCCGGTGAACGGCGCCCCGGCGAACCGGCGTCTCCGGGATCCCCGGCGAACCGGCGGATCACGACGCCGGACCCGGCCGGCCGCCGGGACGCGGACCTCAGCGCCCGGCTTCCCGGCCCTTCTCGGTGGGGTCCTTGGGCACCCGGCAGCAGTGCTCCAGGTACAGCGCCGCGCAGATCAGCGCCACGCACCCGACGAACGAGCCGCCGGCGATGAGGAAGTCGCGGCGCGGCACACCCTGTTCCAGCAGGTCGGCGGTGTAGAAGGCGAACCCGGCGAAGACGCCCGCGAAGACGGCTCCGCCGTACGCCGACGCCTGGGCCAGGGCCGCCAGGCGGGCCACCGCCATCGGCTCGACGGGTTTGGTGCCCGGCCTGCGCCTGATCCGGGCCCTGGTCATCCACCCGGTGTACGCCTCGCCGATCGCCAGCAGGAAGACCGTCGGGATCGCCGTCCACGGCACGGTCGGCAGGGACGAGTAGAACGGCTTCAGCGCGATCCAGGTGAGGACGCCGAACACGACGATGAGCCCGACGATCACGTCGGGGCGGCTGGGCTTCACTCGGGCCTCTGCAGCGTCAGATCGGCGCGCAGCCGTACACCTTCCTGGTCCAGCCCGGCCAGCAGGTCGGTGACCCGCCGCCCGGCCAGCGTCGCCTCAGGATCGACCCGCGACCACGGCACCAGCACGAACGCCCGCTCGTGCGCCCGGGGATGCGGCAGCGTCAGCTCGGGGTCATCGGAGACGGCATCCCCCACCATGATGAGGTCGACGTCGAGGGTGCGCGCCCCCCAGCGTTCCATCCGGATCCGGCCGAAGGCGTTCTCCACGCTCTGGGCGCGTTCGAGGATCGCCCGGGGGTCCAGGGAGCTCTCGGCGATCACCACCGCGTTGAGATAATGGCCCTGCTCGGGGCCGCCGACCGGGTCGGTCTCGTAGACCGGCGACACCGCGACGAAGCCGAACCCCGGCGCGTCGAAGAGCGCGTCCAGCGCGCCCTGCAGGGTGTCGAAGCGGTCGCCCAGGTTGCTGCCGAGCGCCAGCACGACCTTCATCCGCGGCCCTCCCGGCTTCTCCTGATCGTCACGACCACGTCGTCGAACGGCAGCGGGATCGGCGCGGCCGGCTTGTGCACGCTCACCTCGGCCGACCCCACCGGCTCGTACGCCAGGCAGACGTCGGCCAGGCGCTGGGCGAGCGTCTCGATCAGGTCGACCGGCTCGCCCTCCACGACCTTCACCAGTTCCTGGGCGAGCTCGCCGTAGTGCACGGTCTTCGTCAGGTCGTCGGTGGCCGCCGCGGGGGCGGTGTCGAGGAAGAGCGTGACGTCCACCACGAACTCCTGGCCCAGCTCCCGCTCGGCCGCGAGCACACCGTGCCGCCCTCTCGCCCGCAACCCCCGCACGCTGATCCGGTCGGTGCCGGTCGGGTCCGTCACGCCGCCTCGTCCTCCTCCTCGTCGTCATCACTCTGCAGCACGGGCGAACCGTGGTGCAGCCAGAGCCGCCAGCCCTCCGCCGTCCTGACGAAGGTGTTGCTCGCCACCACCTTGCCCGCGGCGAAGCTGGAATCACCCTCGTCGCCCGCGGTGAGGATGTTCTCCTCGCAGGTGAGGATGGCGACGTCGCCCATCACCATCACCCGGACGTCGGTCAGCACGAACTGGATGTAGGGGGTGTTCGCCATGAGCAGCGCCCAGGAGCGCAGCACCTCCGGGCGGCCCGACACGATCGGCCACCCGGGATGCACGCAGCTCACCTGCCGGCCGTCCATGTCGTCGGCCCAGATCTCGGTCATCCGGTCGAGGTCGGCGTTCTCGATCGCGGTGTAGAACGCCTGGTTGACCGTCTCGACGGCGGTGGTGTCGACGCTCATGATCTCGCTCCCTGGACGGCGGCGGCGACGCGGACGGCGTCCGCGTTCGGGCGTACGTTGTGCACCCGCACACACCACGCCCCCTCCCGGGCGACGATGGCCGTCACGGCGAGCGTGGCGTCGTCGCTGCGGTCGAAGGGCCGTGGCGTACCGTCCGGATCGGCGAGCAGCCGCCCCAGGAAACGCTTCCGGGACGCCCCGATGAGCAGGGGGTGGCCGAGTTCGGCGAGCCGGTCGAGCCCGGCGAGCACGGCCCAGTTGTGCTCGGCGTTCTTTGAGAAGCCCAGTCCAGGGTCGAGCACGATCTGCTCCTCGGCGACGCCCTCGGCCAGCACCGAGGCCACCCGCTTGGCCAGTTCCTCGCGCACCTCGGTCACGACGTCGTCGTAGACCGCGCGGCGTTCCATCGCGTGGCTGTGGCCGCGCCAGTGCATGACCACGTACGCCACGCCGGTCGCGGCGACGACCCTCGGCATCTCCGGGTCGGCCAGCCCGCCGCTGACGTCGTTGACCAGCACGGCCCCGGCGTCCACGGCGGCCCGGGCGACCTCGGCCCGCATGGTGTCGACGCTGACCGCGACGCCCTCGCGGCTGAGCTCCCGGATGACCGGCTCGACCCGGGCCAGCTCCTCGTCGAGCGGCACGCGCGCCGCGCCGGGCCTGGTGGACTCCCCTCCCACGTCGACGATGTCGGCGCCCTGCTCGACCAGTTCCAGACCGTGCCGCACGGCCGCCTTCGGGTCGAACCAGCGGCCGCCGTCGGAGAACGAGTCGGGGGTCACGTTGACCACGCCCATCACCAGGCACCGGCCGCGACCGGGCACCCCCGGCACCTTCCACGTAGTCATGCCGACAAGCCTAGGCGTTCCCCATGCTTCGCCCATATCGTGGGTCCGGCTTGCGAGACGACGGGTCCGTTCCGGCCGGTCGGGGGGCCGGGAGGCGCCGGGACGGCGCGGAGGGCGGTGGACGGCACTTCTCGCGATCATCTCCCGCGTGGGTCGCCTTTCCCGGCCAGCCGATCGAGGAAGCGCTCGAAACAGGAATCGGAGCATGCCGGACGGTCGGCAAGTGTGGCGATACTAACCCGATCCGGGGAGGCCCGACAGCGTTTCCGCCCCTACCGTACGGCGAAGCCCCGCCGGAACCGCGAGGGCGGCTCCGGCGGGGCTTCGAGGCCCGGACCCGGTGGACGGGCGGCCTTGTGGATCCGGTGGACCCGGTGGACCCGGTGGGTCCTGCGGGCCCGATGGGCTCGGTGGAATCAGTGGATGATCAGCGACATCGCCTCGGCGCGGGTCTTCTCGCTGTTGCGGAAGTCGCCGCGCACCGCCGAGGTGATCGTCTTCGCGCCGGGCTTGCGGACACCGCGCATGGTCATGCACAGGTGCTCGCACTCGATCACGACGATGACCCCCCGGGGCTCCAGCACCCGCATGAGCGCGTCGGCGATCTGGGAGGTCATCCGCTCCTGCACCTGCGGGCGGCGGGCGTACACGTCGACCAGCCTGGCCAGCTTGGACAGGCCGGTGACCTGCCCCTTCTGGTTGGGGATGTAGCCGACGTGGGCGACGCCGTGGAACGGCACCAGATGGTGCTCGCAGGTGGAGTACACCTCGATGTCCCTGACGAGCACCATCTCGTCGTGGTCGACGTCGAAGACCGTGGTCAGCACGTCTTCCGGGGTCTGCCGCAGTCCGGCGAACTGCTCGGCGTAGGCGCGGGCGACCCGGGCCGGGGTCTCCTGGAGGCCGTCCCGGTCGGGATCCTCACCGATCGCGATGAGGATCTCGCGGACGGCCTTCTCGATCCGGGCCGAGTCGACGCTCGCCGGCTGTTCGACGTCCACGCTCAGCTACCGTCCCTCGGGGCGGCGTCCGGGTAGACGCCCGACGTACCCGCCGGGAGCGCGCCGTTGCCGGACTGCTCCTTGGGGGTGAGGATCGGCGGGCGGTTGGACGGCAGCCGCTTGCCGTAACCGGAGTAGGAGGGCCGCTTCTCCTTGACGACCACCGGAGCGAAGATCTGGAGGACCTGCTCGCGGGAGAGGGTCTCCTTCTCCATCAGCTCCAGCACCAGGTTGTCGAGCACGTCGCGGTACTCGACGAGGATCTCCCACGCCTGGTCGTGCGCGGACTCGATGAGGCGGCGGACCTCCTCGTCGATCGCCGAGGCGATCTTCTCGGAGTAGTCGCGCTCGTGGCCCATCTCGCGGCCCAGGAAGACCTCGGCCTGGCCGGTGCCGAACTTGCGGGCGCCGAGCTGCTCGCTCATGCCGTACTCGGTGACCATGCGCCGGGCGATGGAGGTGGCCTTCTCGATGTCGTTGGAGGCGCCGGTGGTGGGCTCGTGGAACACGAGCTCCTCCGCCGTGCGGCCGCCCAGCAGCATCGCGAGCTGGTCCATCATCTCCGAGCGGGTCGCGAGGAACTTGTCCTCCATGGGCAGCGTCATCGTGTAACCGAGGGCGCGGCCGCGGGACAGGATCGTGATCTTGTGGACCGGGTCGGAGTTGGGCAGCGCGTGCGCGACCAGGGCGTGACCGCCCTCGTGGTACGCGATGATCTTCTTCTCCTGGTCCGACATGACCCGGGACTTGCGCTCGGGGCCGGCCATGACGCGGTCGATGGACTCCTCAAGGGTCTCCATCGTGATCAGCTTCTGGTCGGCGCGGGCGGTGAGCAGCGCGGCCTCGTTGATGACGTTGGCCAGGTCGGCACCGGTGAAGCCGGGGGTACGGCGGGCGATGACGTCGAGGTCGACGCCCTCGGCGAACGGCTTGCCGCGGCCGTGGACCTTGAGGATGCCCTTGCGGCCCTCCAGGTCCGGGCGGTCGACGGTGACCTGGCGGTCGAACCGGCCGGGACGCAGCAGCGCCGGGTCGAGGATGTCGGGCCGGTTGGTCGCGGCGATGAGGATCACGCCGCCCTTGACGTCGAAGCCGTCCATCTCGACGAGGAGCTGGTTCAGCGTCTGCTCGCGCTCGTCGTGACCGCCGCCGAGACCGGCGCCGCGGTGACGGCCCACCGCGTCGATCTCGTCGATGAAGATGATCGCCGGGGCGTTCGCCTTGGCCTGCTCGAACAGGTCGCGCACCCGGGAGGCGCCGACGCCGACGAACATCTCGACGAAGTCGGAACCGGAGATCGAGTAGAACGGCACCCCGGCCTCACCGGCGACCGCCCTGGCGAGCAGGGTCTTGCCGGTTCCGGGCGGGCCGTACAGCAGGACGCCCTTGGGGATCTTGGCGCCGATCGCCTGGAACTTGGCCGGGGCCTGCAGGAACTCCTTGATCTCCTGCAGCTCCTCGATGGCCTCGTCCGCGCCGGCGACGTCGGCGAAGGTGGTCTTGGGAGTGTCCTTGGTGATGAGCTTGGCCTTCGACTTGCCGAAGTTCATCACCCGCGAGCCGCCACCCTGCATCTGGTTCATGACGAACAGGAAGATCAGCACGATGAGGATGATCGGCAGGAAGCTCACCACGAGGCCGACGAGGATGTTCTCCTTCGGCACGTCGACGGTGTAGCCCTTGGAAAGCTTTCCGGCATTCTGCGCTGTCTGGAGCTGGTCGGCGAGCTGGACCCCCTGGCCGGTCACCCACGAGGAGTAGTAGCGCTTGCCGTCGGCCAGTGTGACCTCGATGCGCTGATCCTTGTCGATGATCTTGGCGTTGGAGACCTTGCCCTCGTTGATCCAGCTGACGATCTGGGACGTGTCCCTCTTCTCGAAGCTGCCGTCACCACCCCACATGGTGCTTACGAGCAAGAGCAAGACGACGATGCCCAGGATCCACAGCAGTGGCCCACGTGTAAATCGCTTGAGATCCATCCGATGCGGAACCCCGGCGGGCCCGTCCCTTCCTGACCATGGCCTGGAGACCCCGGGCGAGCCCGGGGTTGCGGCATCCCTAACCGCTTCCAACTGACTACCCAGAGACGGCGCTGTAGGCCTTCTCTTAGAAGTCCGAAGGTACACCGGCGTGCCGCGCAGGGTAACCGCTCAGGCAGCACCGGCTTTGCCCTACCAACGTACGTCAGGTGGGTGTGTGTTCCCTGCCGCAGCGGGCGATGTCGCCTTTTCGGACGGCCCGCTTCGCGCAGGGCGTACTTTTCAGGCCTCTCCGTACACGTGCGGCGCGAGAGTCCCGATGAAAGGGAGGTTCCGGTAGCGCTCGGAGTAGTCCAGGCCGTACCCGATCACGAACTCGTTGGGGATGTCGAATCCGATGTATTTCACATCGATCGGAACCTTGACCGCGTCCGGCTTGCGCAGCGCGGCGCAGATCTCCACGGAGGCCGGGTTGCGCGACTTCAGGTTGTGGACCAGCCACGAAAGGGTCAGGCCGGAATCGATGATGTCCTCGACGACCAGCACGTGACGGCCCGCGATGTCGGTGTCGAGGTCCTTCAGCACCCGCACGACACCCGAGGACTTGGTACCGGCGCCGTAGGACGACACGGCCATCCAGTCCATCTGCACCGGCAGGTGCAGCGCCCTGGCCAGGTCGGCCATGACCATGACCGCCCCCTTGAGCACGCCCACGATCAGCAGGTCCTGGCCCGCGTAGTCCTCGTCGATCCGGGCCGCCAACTCCTTGATCTTGGCCTGGAGCTCGTCCTCGGAGATGAGGACCCGCGCGAGGTCCTTGTCCATGTCGGCTGCGTCCACCTGGGATTTCCTTACGAAGCGGGACTGGCTGGCTGTCTGGCGAACACCAGGGTGCCATACCGGCGGACCACCCCAATCCCCCCGGGGACCTCCACGCGCCGCTGCCCCCGCCAGCCGGTGACCAGGCTGTCGATCCGCAGGACGTGCCCGGCCGCCAGCGTGCCCGGAGGCGAGCCCGCCTCGACCGCGGCCCGCCGCAGCACCCGCCGGCGGACCGCCGCGGGCGCCTTCTCCAGCTCCGGTACGGCCAGCGCGACCCCGCCGATATCGCTAAGAGCGCAACCGGCGGCGGCGCGGGCGTAGACCTCGTCCGCCCAGCCGTCGAGGGCGTCGGCGTCGTCCCGGCACAGGGACGCGGTCCGGGCCAGCGCCTCGGTCACCCCGGGGCCGAGCTCCTCCTCCAGGGCGGGCAGCAGCCGCCGCCGGACCCGGACGCGGGCGTAGCGGTCGTCGAGGTTGTGCGGATCCTCCCAGGGGGCGAGGCCCAGCGCGGCGCAGGCCGCCGCGGTCGTCCGCCTGCCCAGCTCCAGGAACGGCCGCCGGTACAGCCCGGCACGGGCCGGCATGCCCGCCAGCGACCGGGTGCCGCTGCCTCTGGCCAGGCGGAGCAGCACGGTCTCGGCCTGGTCGTCCCTGGTGTGCCCGAGGAGCACGGCCGCGGCGCCCAGCCGCCCCGCCGCCTCCGCCAGCGCGCCGTACCGGGCCTCCCTGGCCGCGGCCTCCGGTCCCCCGGCGGTGCCGACGTGGACGGCCGCCGCCTCGGCGGGGTCGAGCCCGAGGGCGTGCGCCAGCCGTACGACGTCGGCGGCCCGGGCGGCGGAGCCCTCCTGCAGGCCGTGGTCGACGGTCACCAGGCCGGCGCGCAGGCCCGCGCGGGGCGCGGCGAAACCCGTGGCGGCGGCCAGCGCCAGGGAGTCGGCGCCGCCGCTGCACGCGACGAGCACGAGAGAGCCGGGCGCGAGATCACCCAGCGCGTGCCGTACGGCACGGCGGACGTCGGCGACGGCCGGAGGCGGACCCATGCCCGTCATTGTCCGGCCTCAGGGCGACCGGCGGCGCCACCGGCCTCGCCGAAGCCCGTCGTCAGCCCTCGGCGCCGCCGGGCTTCGAGGTGTCCCCGGTGTCCGGGGTGCCGTCTCCGGTGTCGGGGGTGCCGTCTCCGGCGGCGCCCGCCTTCGGGGCGGCGCCGTCGCCACCCGCCGGAAGGGGCGTGCCGCCGCCGGCCCCGGGAACGGTCCTCGCCTCGGCCACCCTGGCGACCCACCGCTCGGGGTGGGCGATCTCGTCCGTGGTGGGGAGGGTCTCGGGAGACGCCCAGACCTTGTTGAAACCGTCCATGCCCACACGGTCGACGACCGCGCGGACGAAGGCGGAGCCCTGGGCGTACTGCTTCATCTTGAGGTCGATCCCGAGCAGCCTGCGGATCGTGCGGTCGAACCGCGAGCCGCCCTCGCGGCGGTGGTGGAACTTGCCGCGGATCTCGGCGACCGAGGGGACCACGGACGGCCCGACGGCGTCCATGACGTAGTCGCCGTGCCCCTCGACCAGAGTCATCACCGCGGTGAGCCGGTCGAGGATCGCCCGCTGCTCGGGCGTCTGGATCGCGTCGATCAGGTTGCCCTCGCCGCCCCGGACGGCGTCGGCCACCGCGTCGGCGGCCGAGCGGAACCGCTCCAGGAGCGTGCTCAGGTCGATGTCCGAGGCGAGCAGGAACTGCGTGGTCTGGGAGCGGACGTATTCGCGCAGCCACGGGACACCGGTGAACTGCACCCGGTGGGTCTCCTCGTGCAGGCAGACCCAGAGGCGGAAGTCGTCCGGGTTGACGTCGAGCTCCTGCTCGGTGTGCACGATGTTGGGGGCGACCAGGGTCAGGCGGCCGGTGGGCGCCTCACCCCTGGGATCCGGCGGCAGGAACAGCTCGTACTGGCCGAGGACGCGGGACGCCAGGAAGGCCAGCACCGCGCCGACCTCGACGCCGGTGACGCGCGCGCCCATCGAGGTCACGATCGCCGGGGTCTGGGCCCCGCGGGCGGCCAGCCGGTCGGTCAGCGGCTCCAGCACCACCCGGAAACCGTCGACGTTGGCCTTGATCCAGCCGGGACGGTCGACGATCGTCGCGGGCTGTGGCGCGGTCTCGGTGTCGATTCGGGTGAACTCGCGGACGTGCCCCTCGGCCTCACGGGACAGCCGCCGCAGTTGCGCGACGGCCTGGCGGGCCTCCTCTCGGCTCACTTGCGGCCCGGGGCGCACCAGGCGCGTTCCGGTCGCTACGGCAAGATCCCAGTCGATCACCTGCATACCGTCCACCGTACGTGGTGAGCGTCCTGATCGCGCCATCCGCGTCGTCCACGTCGCGGGAAGCCGTGGGAATCGGCCGCCGGCGACGGCGCGGCCATCCCTGAACGGTCCCGCGCCGGGCATCCCTGAGCGGTCCCGCGCCGGGCGCCGGAGCCGTCCCGGCCGCGGGAGCACGACGACCGGCGGCACGCACGGTGGGCACCGGCCCGCGGCGGGCGTCAGCTCGCGGCGACCGTCGCGGCGAGCCTGTCGAGGGCCGCCTCCGCCTTGCCCCACCCGGGCGGGACGTCGTCCGCCATGAAGGCGAACGCCACCAGCCGGCCCTCCCGCGTGGTCGTCACGCCGGTCAGCGTGTTGACGCCGTTGAGCGTGCCGGTCTTGGCGCGGACCAGGCCGTAGACGGAGTGGTTCTTGGTGAAGCGGTGGCCGAGGGTGCCGGTGAACCCGGCGATGGGCATGCCGCTGATCGCCGAACGCAGGTGGGGGTTGGCCGGGGAGGCCGCCAGCGCGACCAGCCGGGCCAGGCTCGCCGGGGCGATGCGGTTGTCGGGGGACAGCCCGCTGCCGTCGAAGACCCGCACGCCCTGGGTCACGCCCAGCCTGGCCAGCACCTTCCGCACGGCCGCCGCCCCGCCGTCGAAGGAGACCGGCAGGCCCTCCTTGAGGGCGACCTGCCGGGCCAGCGCCTCGGCCAGGTCGTTGTCGCTGAGCGTCAGTGCCCGCTCGACCAGGGCGTAGACGGGCGCGGAGTCGACCCTGGCGATCTCCTGGGCGCCGGCCTGGGCCCTGGCCCGTGTGGCGCCGCCGCCGGAGACCGCGACGCCGTACTTGGGCAGCAGGGCGGTGAACACCCGGTACGCCGTCCGGGAGGGGTCGGCGACCCGCTGGCGGACGCCCGGCGTGACCCTGCCCTCGTCGACCATGAGGGCCGTGACCGGGGCGGCCTCGCCGTCGGGGATGTAGTTGGGCTTCCAGGACGGGGGGACGCGCGGGCCGGTGTAGAGGCTGTCGTCGTAGGTCACGGACACCTTGGTGATCCCGGCAGCCTTCAGGGCCTTGGCCGTCCGCCGGGCGAGGACCGGCAGGGACGCCTGAACGGGGTAGACCGGACCGGCGAGCGGCTTGGGACCGGCGAGCGTGGGGTCGCCCCCGCCGACCAGGACGATCGAGTTCGCGGTCGTCCCCCGCACCACGCGCGTGCTCAGCCTGGTGTCCGGCCCCAGGGAGGCCAGCGCGGCGACCGAGGTGGCGACCTTGGTGGTGGAGGCCGGGGTGATGCCCGTCTCGGCGTCACCGGCGAAGATCACGCCACCGGTCTGGACATCGAGGACCGCTCCGCCGACCCTCTTGCCCAGTGCGGGGTCCCCCAGCGCCTTGGTGAGAGCCGCGGTCAAAGTACCCTTGGCAGGGAGAGGTCCGTTCCCCCCCGAGACCAGCACCGGACCCGCGGTGACGACCGGGACGGGAGGCGGCTCGGCCGAAGCGGTCGATTCGGGCGCCTTCTTGGTCAGCAGGTCGCTGGTGAGCAGGTGGGCACCGGCCGCGACGACGAAAAGCTGCAGCAAGACGAGAGTGACCAAGGCCACCAACCGCTCGCGCCGCATCACGTCGCCGACCTTTCGCCAAACGGTACCCAACAGGTTCAACGCCTACGAGACACTAATGCCCATCCGGGTGTACCCGGGGGCTTGAGCGGAGGAACAGCGGTGGAGTTCGACGTTCTCGTTGAGATTCCCAAGGGACAGCGGAACAAGTACGAGGTGGACCACGAGACCGGACGGATCAGGCTCGACCGGCTGCTCTTCACCTCCACGCAGTACCCCGCAGACTACGGCTTCATCGAGAACACCCTCGGTGAGGACGGCGACCCCCTCGACGCGCTGGTGCTGCTCCAGGAGCCGACCTTCCCCGGCTGCCTGATCAAGTGCCGCGCGGTCGGCATGTTCCGCATGACCGACGAGAAGGGCGGCGACGACAAGGTCCTGTGCGTCCCGGCCACCGACCCCCGGATGGAGCACATCCGCGACATCCACCACGTGGCGGAGTTCGACCGGCTGGAGATCCAGCACTTCTTCGAGGTCTACAAGGACCTGGAGCCCGGCAAGTCCGTCGAGGGCGCCAACTGGGTCGGCCGGGTCGAGGCCGAGGAGGAGATCGCGCGCTCGATCAAGCGGGCGGAGACCGCCGGCGAGCACTGAGCGGACGGTCACCGGCTCGGCGGTCGCCAGACGGGCGATCGCCGAGCCGGCGGTCACGACGCGGGTGGCCGCCGAGCGGACGGTCACCGGGTGTCACGCCGGGCGGGTCGCGCCGACGAGGTCACCGCGCCACATCGGCGCGATCCGCACGACGTCCCCGGTCTGCGGGGCGTGCACCATCAGCCCTCCGCCGATGTAGATCCCCACGTGCCGCACGTCCGCGGGGTTTCCGGTGAGCCGCCCGAAGAACAGCAGGTCGCCCCGGTGGAGCCGATCGAGCCGTACGTGCCGTCCCGACGTCCACTGGGAGCCCGTCCAGTGGTCCAGCCTGATCCCGGCCCGCTCCCACGCCCGCATGGCCAGCCCCGAGCAGTCGTAGCCGCGGGGTCCACTGGCCGCCCAGACGTACGGCTTGTCGAGCTGCGTGAGCGCCCAGTCGGCGACGACGTCGCCGGGCATCTGCCACGGAGCGGGGTCGAGCCACCAGTCCGGCTCCGGCCACCCGCCGCCCGCGCCCCGCCCCCAGCGGTCGCCCCCGGCGCGTCCCCGCAGGGTACGGCCTCCGATCACGCGGGCCCCGGCGACACGTTCCCCGGCCACGCGGCCTCCGGCGAGGCGGCTTCCGATCACGCGGCCTCCGATCATCCGGCCTCCGGCGAGACGGCTCCCGGCGGTGTGGACCCCGATCACGCGGCCTCCGGCGAGACGGCTCCCGCCGACACGGGCTCCGGCCGGGCGTCCCGTCCTGAGCGCCCCCGCCGGCCGCCGGGTCCACCGGGCCGCCCCGGCCCATCCGGTCGGACCTCCGGTACGGCCCAGCACCGCGCGCCGCACGAGCCTGATCCCGCCGTACGCCCACGGGCCTGCGAACCCGCCCCGGACGAACCCCAGGGGGCCCACCGGCCCCACGCCCCCGGTACGGCCCCGCGCGGCGCGTCGCTGCCCGGTGAGGCGGGCCGCGGCGCTCCTGGCCGCGGAAGCCCTGTCCCGCAGACGGCTCCGCTCGGCCGTGATCCGCCGCACCTCGGCCAGCCGGGCGGCCGCTTGCGCCTCGGCCGCCGCCCGTTCGGCGGCGGCCCGGCTCGCCGCCGCCTGATGCCGTACACGGACCTCCTCGGCGCGGGCGCCGAGCGCGAGGAAGAAGTCCCGGGCCCGCCGCAGCCCGTCGAGCCTCTCGGCCGGCGACGGCGCGTCACCCGCTCCGGAGAGGAGAACCTCCTGGAGAAGGGGAACGGTGAAACCGGCCGGGAAATCGTCCGTGAAGGGAGTGGCGGGCGGCGCCGGAAGACCTACGCCGGCGGAAAGGGGAAGGTACCGCAGGAAGCCCGCCGGGGGTGGAGGGGGGTTCGCCGGGGAGAGGACCGGAAAGGGGGGCCGGGATGGGAGGACCGCTGAGGCGAGGGCTCCGTACCGGTCGGGGAACCCGGCCCGTTCCAGTTCGGCCCCGGCCTCGCGGGCCCGCTCATCCGCCTGTTCGGCCAGCATCCGTGCTCGGGCCGCCTCGGCCAGCTCGCCGTCATGGATCTCGGTCAGTCTCCTCACTCTGGCGGCCAGCTCGGCCGACCTCTTCCGGGCGCTCGCGAGCCGGTCGGCGGCCGCGCGCGCCTGTTTACTTCGCTCGACGGCTCTGGACCGGGCCTCCGCCACCTCGTCGGCGGACGGGCCCGGCCTGCCCTGCCGCGCGTGGACGGGCAACCCCGCGCCCGTGATCAGGCAGCAGGCCAGGCCCGCCGCTGCCACGGCGTGGCAGTGCCGTCGTCTCTTCCCCGCGGAACGCATGCGTCCAATCTCCGAATCACTGTGTGGCACTGTGCCGATGCACGTCACAGCGTGATCACTGATTGCCTCAGGATTCCCGCTGGTCACTCTGTGCACACATGCAACTCACACACCGTGAGCGATCCGCCGGACAGCCACCGTCGGGATCACCGGAACCGCCGGGCCGTTCAGCGGCGCGCGGCGAGACCTAGGGACGCTGCCGCTCCGAAGCCGCGGCGGGCCGATCCGGCCCCGAGGGTGCGACGGGCCGGCTCGGAGTGGGAGGCGCGACCGGTCGGTCCGGCCCTGATGACACGGCAGGCTGATTCGGAGCGGGAGGCGCGGCGGGCCGGTTCGTCTGAGCCGATGACCGGGGCCCGTACGGATCCGGGGCGGGGGAACGGCCGCCGGGGGCGGTGGGTGAAGGTCGTGAAGCGGACTGGGGGTCCCTTCGCCGTGGCGGCTCCGGCGCCGGGGCCGGCGGCGGGGTCTCCCGAGGACCGGGGCCCGCCCCGGGCGGGGTCGGCGTGGCCGGGGTGGGCCGGGAGCCGGGCGGACAGGGCCGGTCGGGCCGGTCCGCGCGGTGACGCCCTCGCGAGTGATGCTCCCGCGGCCCGTCGTGCCGCGGAGGACGCCCCTCGGACGCGGGCGGGCCGGGCTGGTGGGAGCCGGGCCGCCCGCCGGGGTCACCGGAACCGCCGGGTCGTCCGCCGGAGCCGTCAGTGCCTCCATGCCCGCCATGGCCGTCAGCGCCACCGGGCCCGGCGATCGGGCCGCCGGTCGGACCTCCGCCGGTGGCCCCGATCCGGGTGGGCCGCGCGGAGGGCGCCGCGGTGGGTCCCGCGGTGGACCCCGCGGTGGGCCCGGTCGTCGGCGCGGGGGCGGGCTCGCTGCCCGGGGTGGGAGCCGGAGTGGGGACCGGTGGTGGCGGGGGCTCCGGAACGGGACCCCCCACGTGCCGGCCATCCGCTCCCCCGAGCCCGGTGAAGGCGATCGGCACGATCGGCCGGGGTGGCCCGGACCCGGCCGGACGCGCGGTCTCCCGCCCGGCCAGGGATCCCAGGACCGCCGGGGGACCGGCCGGGCCGGGGGTCCGCGGCAGGAGGAGGCCGGGCGGCTTCCCGGTCACCGGCCGCGTCTCCGGCGCGCCGGCGGCGTCCTCGCCGAACTCACCGATGAGCTGGACGGACATCACCGCCACGCCGGCCGTCGCCGCGAGCGCAGCCACCGCGCCGGCCACAGCGCGAGCCCCGCGGCCTTTCCGGCGATCCGGGCGGCCGGGAAATCCGGCGGCGTCGAGCAGGCCGGCCCTCCGGGCGACGTAGCGGCGGTAGGGGACGAGGTCGGGGTCGGTGAAGCAGCTCATCACCCGCACGCGCAGCGTCCCGGGCGGCACGACCGGCGGCAGGACCGCGAGGACCTTGCTCGCGGAGACCTGCCGGGCCCGGTGCGGGGCGCAGGCGTCGCAGCCGCTCACGTGGCGGGCGGCCCGCCGCCGGGCCTGCGGGGTGAGGCGGCCGGGTGGTCCGTCCAGTGACCGCGCCAGGTCCGCGCACTCGTGGTGGCTCCGGTGGGCGAGGACCTCCACGGTGATCGCGTCGCGGAGCCGCTCCCGTGCCGCGTCGTCCATCGTGCCGGCCCGCCTGACCGGCACCCCCAGCACCCTTGCCAGGTCGGCGACGGACAACCCGTGCCGGTGAAGGAGTTCGAGGACCTCCTGGTCCTGCGGGGACAGGCTGCGGACGGCGTGCCACGCCGACGCGGCCAGGCCGGTGACGCCGTCCCCCGGGAAGGCCGAAGCGACACCGTCTCCCGGGGACGCCGGAGCGGCGGCTCCGGATCGCGGGGAGCCGGGCCGCGCGGCCTCCGGAGCCGGGGCCTCCGGGCCGGGGGCCGCGAGGTCCGCGACCGCCGGGCCGGGGGCTGCGAGGTCCGCGGCCGCCGGGCCCGGCATCCCCGGCTCCGGGCCGGCCGTGGGGCGTCGCCGTACGCACTCCCCCCGAGCGAGTGCGTACAGCCACGCCCGGAGCAGGCCGGGGTCGGCGAGCTCGTGGACGCGGGCCTCCGCGATGATCATGGTGTCGCGGAGCGCCACCTGAGCCCCGTCGGGGCCGCCCAGCATGAACCAGCAATATTGGTAAAGGCCCGGGGCGTGGACGTCGTACAGCGCGGCGAGAGCGCCGGGCTCGCCCCTGCGGAGGGCTTCGACCAGAACACCGTTGTCCATGTGACAGACGGTAAATGATTGGTAACTGAAAGTTCTACCGGTTCTTTCGCGTTGACGGCCGTTGTCAGCGTTCCGTCGGCGAAGCAGGCAACCGGCCCCCTTCGAACTCGGGTACGGGCCCCTTTGGTATGCGGGGATTCAGGGTGATCCGCCGGATCCGTGACGCGGCCGGGCCGTCAGGGGCGGGCGTCGGCGGTGAGCGTGGCGGGCCTGCCCCGGTCCTTGGCGAAGGGCGCCGTGGTCGGCTTGGCCGTGTTGACCGGGACGATGCCGCCGAGGGCCAGCGCCTCGTACGGACGGCTGGTCGACCCCCAGGTGCCGGCGTGCACCTCGGCCCGGTCGATCTTCCCGGTGTCCTGGACGCTCTGGATGTTCAGGATGAACCTGCGCTTGGCGTTCGCCCGGACGTCGTCCACGAACGTGCTGCCCCCGCCGAGCAGCCTGCCGTTCCGGTCCCGCAGGAGCGCGGTGACCACCAGGTTCCCGGCCGGCAGGCTGTACGGCGAGCCGACGTACCCGGTGACGAGATAGCCGTGGTCCTGCCGGGCCGTCAGGACGCCGGTGACGGGAAAGCTCTCGAAGGCCGAGACGATCCGGGCGGCCGGGTGCCACTGGGCGGAGCCGTAGGTGACGCTGACCTGTGAGGGCTTGCGCGCGGCGGTCGTCTGGCCGCTGAAGGGGAGCGTCCCGCCCGGCGGCACCGCGTCCAGCTGCTGCTCGGTCCGCACGATCTCCCGGCCCAGGGCGTCCTTGGCGACCACCGTGGCCACCACGTGCTCCCCGAAGTGCCAGGGGTTGGCGTTGGAGAGCACCCCGGCCCAGTTCACGACGTAGCCGTCGTCGCCCTTGACGACGGAGGAGACCTGCTCCCTGACCGTGAGCGGCCGGAGCGGGGCCGCCTGCCGCTTCTCCGTGCCGGAGGAGCATCCGGCCAGGAGCAGCAGGGCGATAACGCCGACGATTCGGGTGCTGTGCGTCACCCCATGGTGATAACCCGTATTCGGGACGTCCCCCAGGGGACACACGGGGAACGACGGCATTCTTTACCGTTCCTGATCGGTGATCAGGGGCGGGTCCCGGGCCCACGTCCCGGCGTCGGCGGGCGGGCCGCCGGTCCGGGCGGCCCTACGGCCCCACCTCGCACGGACCACCCGATGCTCTCCGGGGTGCGCAGGTCGAACGCGTCCACGCCCTACCTCGCGCGGACCACCCGGCTCTCGTCCCAGACCGGCTCGGGGGTCTCGTAGACCTTGCCGTCGGAGCCGAACACCAGGTAGCGGTCGAAGTCGTCGGCGAACCAGCGGTCGTGGGTGACCGCGACCACGGTGCCGTCGAAGGCGTCGAGCCCCTCCTGCAGCGCCTCGGCGCTGGCGAGGTCGAGGTTGTCGGTCGGCTCGTCGAGCAGCAGCAGCGTCGTGCCCGACAGCTCCAGCAGCAGGATCTGCAGCCGTGCCTGCTGCCCGCCCGACAGCGTCTCGAACCGCTGCTCGGCGACGTCCCCGGCCAGCTCGTAGCGGGCCAGCGCCTTCATCGCCTCGTTCTTCAGCCGGGCGTGCTCGGTCATGACGATCTCGCACGGCGTCCGGCCGGTCAGCTCCGGGCGGGCGTGGGTCTGGGCGAAGTGGCCGGGCACGACCCGGGCCCCGAGCCTGGCCACACCGGCGTGCCGGACGTCCTCACCGGCCAGCAGGCGCAGGAAGTGCGACTTGCCGGAGCCGTTGGAGCCGAGGACGGCGACCCGCTCGCCGTACCAGATCTCCAGGTCGAACGGCTTCATCAGGCCGGTGAGCTCCAGGCCCTCGCAGATCACCGCCCGCTTGGCGGTCCGGCCGCCCTTGAGGCGCATGCTGATGAACTGCTCCTTGGGCGCGGCCTCGGGCGGGCCGGCCTCCTCGAACCTCCGCAGCCGGGTCTGCGCGGAGTGGTAGGCGGCGGCCATGGTGTCCATGTACTTCGCCTTGTTCTTCAGCGTGTTGACCAGCTGCTTCAGCTTGGCGTGCTCCTCGTCCCAGCGCCTCTTCAGCTCGTCGAGGCGCTCGTTGCGCTCCCGGCGCGCCTGGGCGTAGGTGCGGAAGCCCCCGCCGTGCACCCAGATGTTGCCCGACTCGACGGTGATGATCCGGTCGGCGGCGTTGGCCAGCAGTTCCCGGTCGTGGCTGACCAGCACCACGGTCTTGGGCGTCTCGCGCAGCGCCCGCTCCAGCCAGAGCTTCCCCGGCACGTCGAGGTAGTTGTCCGGCTCGTCCAGCAGCAGCGTCTGGTCGGGCCCGCGCAGCAGCGCCTCCAGCACCAGCCGCTTCTGCTCGCCGCCCGACAGCGTGTTGACCTCGCGGTACTTGCACCGGTCGTACGGCACGCCGAGCGCGGCCATCGTGCAGGTGTCCCAGAGCACCTCGATGTCGTAGCCGCCCGCGTCGGTGTAGTCGGTGATGGCCTGCGCGTAGCGCATCTGGGCCTTCTCGTCCTCGCGCTCCATCATCACGAGCTCGGCGGCCTCCAGACGCTCGGCGGCCTGCCGTACGCGTTCGGGGGCGACACTGAGGAGGAGGTCGTGGACGGTCCGCCCGTCGCGGATGCCGCCGATGAACTGCCGCATGATCCCGAGCCCGCCGGAGCTCGCCACGCTCCCGTCGACCGGCTGGAGGTCGCCCGCGATGAGCCGCATGAGCGTGGTCTTGCCGGCGCCGTTGGGGCCGACGAGCGCGGCCTTGACACCGTCGCCGATCCGGAACGACACGTCGTTCAGCAACGGCCGCCCGTCCGGCAGCACATACGTCAGATGCCCGACCTCGACGTGTCCCACGGCGTTTTCCCTCTCTCAAGCTCCCGGGAAGAGTACATGCCGGTTTCGGTGACGGGCATCCGGATTTCCTGGCACTCCGGCGCCGTCGGCCGCGATCCGCCCCCGGTCCATGGTCCGGCCGGTGCCACGGCCCTGTCCGCGCCGTCGTGCCCGGTGTGCGGCAGAGCGGCAGAGGGGCAGAGGGGAGGGCGGGTCACAGCCGGCTCGGGCCTTCCGCGGCCGTACGGCTCCGGTGGCCGGCGACGTAGACCCGGTTGGCGCAGCGGACGCCGCAGAAGCGGCGCCGGCCGTTGCGGGAGGTGTCCACGTAGGCCACGTCGCAGCCGGGGCGGTCGCACACGCCCAGCCGGGTGTGGTCCTCGCAGATCGCGTGGGCCAGGCCGGAGGCGGTGTAGGCCCGCAGCCGGTCGACGATGGGCCCCCGCTCGTGGGCGAAGTGCAGGTGCGGCGCGCGGCCGTCGTGCCGGGAGATGTACGGCCGGCTGACGGTGACGGCCAGCAGGGCGTTGACCGCCCCCACCCGGCGGTCGAGGTCGGCGTCGGCGAAGACCGGGCGCAGCCGGCCGGCCCAGCGCAGCAGCTCCGCCGCCTCGGCGGGACTCACCTGCCGGAAGGGACGGTAGTCGTGCTCCCGCAGCACCTCGGTGATCGTCTCGGGCGAGGTGCCGGGCTCCAGGTTCACCAGCGCGGCGGCGAGCTGGGCGGCGGCGCCGCCGTAAGGGTTGAAATGCATTGAACAATGACACCACGCTGGTGGCATGATCGACGAGATCGCGGCGGAAACGGGTCCCGGCTGCCCGGCGTGCGGGCGGGCGGGCGTCACGGCCTCCACCCACGGCAGCGCGGAGGGGACGGTGGGCTACGCGCGGTGCGGATGCGGCCGGTGGCTGGTCGTGCTGGCCGGACGGGTGATCGGCTTCACGATGGGGTGAGGCTTCATCGTGGAGCGGGGTCTCATCGTGGGATGACCGCGGCGGAGGCCCCGGGGAACGGGCGGCATGGCCGGAGACGACCCGGTCACCCGAGTGGTTCCCCGGCGCCTCCGCCGGGCCGGCCGTACCCCATGGTCATGACGGCGCGGGAGGAAGATGATGGCGGGGTGCCGGAAACCCCCCGTTCCGCTCGCGTGCCCGTCGCCGCGACCGCCCTGGCCACCCTCGCCGTGCTGCTGGCCGTGAGCCCCCGCTACGGATACCACCGTGACGAGCTGTACTTCCGCCTGCTGGGTGAGCACCCGGCGCTCGGATACTTCGACACCCCACCGCTGACCCCGATGATCGCCCGCGTCTCGATCGGGCTTTTCGGGGACGGTGTGACCGCGCTGCGCGTCCTCCCCGCCCTGTCCGCGGCCCTCGTGGTGGTCCTGACGGCCCTGCTGGCCCGGGAACTGGGCGGCGGACGGACCGCCCAGATCGTCGCCGCGGCGGGCGTCGCCACCACGACCCTGGTCCTGGTCGCCGGGCACACCCTGCTCACCCTGAGCGCCGACCTGCCGCTGTGGGTCGCGGCGATCCTGTTCTGCGTCCGGGCGCTGCGGGGCGACGGCCGCTGGTGGCTCGCGGTGGGCGCCATCGCGGGCGTCGCGACCTACAACCGGCAGCTCGTCGTGCTGCTCCTGGCCGCCGTGGGCGTGGGTGTGCTGGCCGCCGGGCCGCGCGACGTACTGCGGGACCGCCGGCTCTGGCTCGGCGCGCTGCTGGCCCTGGTGCTCGCCGCGCCCAACCTGGTCTACCAGGCGACGCACGGCTGGCCGCAGCTGCAGATGGCCGCGGCGCTGGAGGCGGACGACGGCGCGGAGAACCGGGTCATGTTCGTGCCGCTGCAGATCCTGCTGCTCGGGCCGGCCCAGGCGGTCCTCCAGGTGGCCGGTCTCGTGCGGCTGTGGCGGGAGCCGCGCCTGCGGTGCCTCGCTCTGGCCTACCCGGTGGCCTGCGCGCTGGTGCTGTACTCGGGAGGGCGTGCCGACTACGTCGCGGGCCTGCTCGTGCTGCTCTTCGCGGCGGGCTGCGGCCCCGCCGAGCGGTGGATGTCCGGCGCGGGGCGTACGGCGGAGCGGGCGGTGAGACGGCCGGCGGAAGAGACGGCGGAGCAGGGCGCGGAACGGTCGGCGGAGCGGCCGGCGGGGCGGACGGGACGGCGCGCGCTGCTCGGCGGGTTCCTGGCCGCCGGCGCGCTCGTGTCGGCCGTCGTCGCGCTGCCGGTCGTCCCGCCCGCGTCACTGGAGGGGACCCCGGTCGCCGCACTGAACGAGGTGGCGCGCGAGTCGGTCGGCTGGCCGGAGTTCGCCGCGCGGGTCGCCGCCGTGGTCCGGGACCTGCCGCCCGCGGACCGGGCGCGGGCCGTGCTCCTCACCCAGAACTACGGCGAGGCCGGCGCGCTGACCCGCTACGCCCGGCGATACGGGCTGCCCGCCGTCTACAGCGGCCACAACGAGCTCTACCGGTACGGCCCGCCGCCCGCCTCGGCGCGGGTCGCGGTGGTCGTGACCGACAACCCGGCCGGTTACGCGCGGTCGTTCGCCTCGTGCGAGCGGCGCGGCCGGATCGACAACGGTGTCGGCCTGTCCAACGAGGAGCAGCACCTGCCGATCCTCGTCTGCCGCGACCCGGTGGCCCCGTGGGACCGGCTGTGGCCGCAGGCCCGCCACTACAGCTGACCCCGGCTCACGGCGTGACCGGCGGTCAGGCGGGGCCGGTCGAGGCGCGGACGTGGAGCTGGGCGGGGACGACCACCGGCCCGGTGGCCGGCTCGCCGGACAGGCGGGCGATGAGCAGCTCGACGGCCGCCCGGCCCGACTCCTCCGGCGCGAGGTCGAGCGCGGTGATCGCGGGAGAGGCGATGCGGGTCTGCTGCGCGTCCGACCCGGCCGTCACGAGCAGGTCGTCCGGCACGGCCACGCCGAGCCGCAGCGCCTCGGCCAGCACGCCCGACGCGTGGCGGCCCGTCTGGCAGTGGACGGCGTCGGGCCGCTCCCCCGCGCCGGTGAGCAGCCGCCGGGCGGCGTCGCGTCCGCCGTCCTCGCCGGCCGCCTCGGGGACGCGCAGCAGCCGTGCCGGCATGGCGTGGCGCGCGGTCCACTCCCGGTAGGCCAGCTCGGCGTCGACGTTCCAGGCGTTGTCGTCCGTACCGGCCAGGAAGGCGACGCGCCGGGCACCGCGCGAGCGCAGCAGGTCGAGCATGCGCTCGGTCTCCCGGGCATCGTCGGTGCCGACCCAGTCGGTGAAGTCCGGCCGCCCGGGGTCGCGGCCCACCGTGACGACCGGCACGGACGCGTCGAGGAGCCGGGTGAGGACCGGGTCGTCGCGCATCGGGTCGCCGATGACGTAGCCGTCCACGCCCAGGGCGGCCCGGGAGACGTCCGAGCGCGTCAGGTCGGGCACCAGCATGAGCCCGAGGCCGTGGTCGAGCGCGGTGACCGCCGCCGCGCCGGCGAACCGTACGAAGTAGTCGACGCCCTCGGGGATGTAGGAGCCGATGGCGTCGAGGGGGCGCATGTCGAGGCCGAGCACACCGGTGCGCCCGCGGCGCAGGCCCCGCGCCATGGGGTGGGCGCGGTAGGCCAGCCGCTCGGCGACGGCGAGCACCTTACGGCGGGTCTCCTCCGAAGCCGTGCCCTTGCCGTTCAGCGCGTGGGAGACCGTGGTGACCGAGACTCCGGCTTCGCGGGCGACGTCTCTGATCGTCGCGCGCGCGGCGGGGGGCGGCGCCTCCTTCGACATAGGTAAAGAGTAGGACACAAAACCTTTTACTAGGGGTTTTTCTCCGGTACCGTCCATTTTCCAAAACGTTTTGTGCGTGGTACCGCCGCCGATCGCGTCGCAGGGGCCACTCACTGCCCCGCGACGAGCGGTCACCCACCGCCCCGCTTCGGGGCCGACCCCCTTTGAAGTGTTCGGAGGACTGAGGATGCGTATACGTGCGACGGCGGCCCTCGCCGTCACGCTCGGCCTGGGCCTGTCCGCGTGCGGCGGCGGGACGGCCGGCGGCCCGGCCGCCCCCGCCGGCCCGGCGGCCGCGCGGCAGACCGGCGACCTGCTCGTCACCACCCCCGCGGCGAAGGGCGAGCTGGACAAGGCCACGTGGAACCTGCCGTTCGGCGAGCCCGCGTCGCTCGACCCGATCAAGGCGTTCAACTACCCCGAGAACACGGTCGTGGCCAACCTCTGCGAGGGTCTGATGCGGCTCGACCCCGACTACTCGGTGAAGCCCAACCTCGCCGAGAAGGTCGCCAACCCCGACCCGAAGACCTGGGTCTACACCCTGCGCGAGGGCGTGACCTTCTGGGACGGCGAGCCGATGACCGCCGACGACGTGGTGTTCAGCCTCCGCCGCCACCTCGACCCCGACGAGGGCAGCTACTGGGCGTCCGACCAGATCACCGGCAACATCGACTCGATCGAGAAGACCGGTGACCACGAGGTCACGATCCGGCTGAAGCAGCCCGACGCCACGCTCAACTCCTACATGGTCACGCCCGTCGGCGTGGTCGTGGAGAAGGCCCAGCGGGAGAAGGCCGGCGCCAAGTACGGCACGCCCGAGGGGTCGGTCATGTGCACCGGCCCCTTCAAGGTCGCCTCCTGGCAGAAGGGCTCCAAGATCACGCTGGACCGCAACGACGCCTACTGGGACGCGGCCCGCAAGGCCAAGACCAAGCAGCTCGACCTGCAGTTCATCGTCGACCCGGGCGCGATCGCGAGCGCGCTCGACACCGGCGCCATCGACGGGTCCTACGACGTGCCCGTCGGCGCGCTGGACCGGCTGTCGGCGTCGCAGAACGGCAAGCTGTACCTCGGCAAGTCGCTGCAGATGGTCGCCGTCATCAGCACCGGCAACGGCCTCCTCGGCGACCCGGCGGTACGGCGCGCGCTGGCCATGGCCACCGACCGCGAGGCGATCGCCCAGACCGTGTTCGCCGGGACCGCCCAGGCGTCGCGTTCGCTGGTGCCGCGCGGCGGCTGGTCCTACGGCGACGAGGTGTTCGGCCCCGCCTACGACGCCCTGCCGGACACCAAGAAGAACATCGAGGAGGCGAAGAAGCTCGTCGCGGGCAAGACCGGCGGCGCGCCGATCGTCATCGCCTACCCCAGCGAGCGCCAGTTCTACGCCGACATCCTGTCGGAGGTGGCCAACGCCGGCCGTGAGCTCGGCCTCACCATCCAGCCCAAGGGCGTGCCGAGCGCGCAGTACGGCGCCTTCTTCTCCGACGCCAAGGCGCGCGCCGGATACGACGGGTTCATGACGACGAACTACATGGACATCCCCGACCCGCTCGCCTTCCTGCGCACGATCGCGGCCAAGGGCGGTTCGCAGAACTTCAACGGCTACGAGGACCCGCAGGTTCAGGACCTCATCGGGAAGGCCGCGGCCACCGCCGACGACGCCGAGCGCGCCAAGATCACGGCGGAGATCCAGGCGAAGGTCATGGAGCAGACGCCCTGGATCCCGATCGCGGCCCCGGCCGTCCAGCTGTTCCTCAACAAGCGGGTGACCGGGGTCCCGGCCTCGTTCGTCTACCTCTACTACCCCTGGGCGGCGAGCCTGGGGGCGGCCTGACCACGACCGGCCCGGGGCGCGGCGACGCGCCCCGGGTCCCCGTAACGGAGTCCTCGTGCAACGCTTCGTGATCCGGCGGCTCGGTGCGCTGGCCGTCACCCTCCTGTTCTCCAGTTTCGTCATCTACGGGGCGATGTACCTCGCGCCCGGCACCCCCGAGAGCTTCCTCGTCCAGGGCCGGACGGTCAGCCCCGAGGTCCTCGCCTCGATCCGCGCCCAGTACGGCCTGGACGACCCCTTCCTGCTGCGGTACTGGCACTGGCTGACCGGCGTGCTCACCGGCAACCTCGGCGAGTCCCTCACCACCCGCCAGGACGTCGCCTCGCTGCTGGCCTCGCGCATCCCCACGACCGCCTGGCTCACGGCCTACGCCGCCCTGCTGATCGTGGTGTTCGGCGTCGTGGCCGGGGTGGTGGCCGGACTGCGCGGCGGCCTCCTCGACACGGCCGTGCTGCTGGGCTCCAGCGTGGGCTTCGCGATCCCCACCTTCTTCGCGGCGCTGCTGCTGATGAGCGTCTTCTCCGTGACGCTGGGCTGGTTCCCGGTCTTCGGGGCCGGTTCCGGCTTCTCCGACCGGATACTGCACCTGACGCTGCCCGCGGTGGCGCTCGCGCTGCCCGCGGCGGCGGTGGTCGCCAGGATCACCCGCACCGCCGTGGTGGAGGAGCGCGACACCGAGCACGTCTCCGTCGCGCTGGCCCGCGGCGTCCCGTGGCGTACGGTGGCCCGCCGGCACATCGTCCGCAACGCCATGCTGCCGGTGACGACGATCGTCGGGGTGAACATCGCCGCGCTCGTCGCGGGCGCGACGGTCGTCGAGCACGCCTTCACCCTCGACGGCGTCGGCGCGCTGCTCATCAACGCCGTGCAGCAGAAGGACTTCGCCGTCGTCCAGGCCGTCGCACTCGTCCTGGTCGCGGTGTTCGGCGTGGTCAACCTCGTGATCGACGTCCTCTACGCGGTGATCGACCCGCGCGTCCAGCTCGGAGGTGAGAGCGCGTGAAAACCGCAGTCTCCGCCCCGGCCGCCCGGCGGTCCGGCGGCCCCGCCGGACGGCGGCGGCCCGGCGGCGGCCTGTCCGGGCGGCTGGGCCCGCTCGGCGTCACCGCGGTCGCGGTCGCCGCGCTGCTCGTGCTGGCCGCGCTGCTCGCGCCGGTGCTCGCGCCGTACGACCCGGACATCGGCAGCATCGTCCAGCGCTACCTCCCGCCCGGCCCCGAGCACCTGCTCGGCACCGACCAGTCGGGCCGCGACCTGCTGTCCCGGCTGCTGTACGGCGCGCGGACCAGCCTGCTCGGCGCCGCCGCGGTCGTGGTGATCGCCGGGGTCGGCGGCACCCTGCTGGCGCTCGTCGCCACCTGGTTCGGCGGGCGCGTCGACGCCTTCGTCGGCCGGGTGCTGGACCTGCTGTTCGCCTTCCCGAACCTGCTGCTGGCGATCATCGTCGTCGCGGTGTTCGGGACCGGCATGGCGCAGGCCACGGTCGCGCTCGCCATGGCGTACGTGCCCTACACCGCCCGCGTGCTGCGCAGCGTCGCGCTGCGGGAACGGCGGCTCCCCTACGTCCAGGCGGCCGAGCTGCAGGGCCTGTCCGGGGTCACGGTGAGCGGGCGGCACCTGCTGCCCAACATCGCGCCGCAGATCCTGACCGGCGCCGCCATCAACTTCGGCTACGCGATGATCGACCTGGCCGCGCTGTCGTTCCTCGGCCTCGGCGTCCAGGCGCCGACCGCCGACTGGGGACTGATGGTCTCCCAGGGGCAGGACTCCCTGCTGCAGGGGTACCCGCAGCAGAGCCTGCTCGCGGGCACGTGCATCGTCGTCGCGGTGGCCGCGTTCAGTGTCATCGGCGAACGGCTCGGCGGCCGCGCCGCGGGAGGCAGGGCATGAGCGTTCTCGAACTCGACGACATCCGTCTCGCCGTACCGCACCCCTCCGGGGACCGGACGCTGCTGCGCGGCGTCTCCCTGTCGGTGGCGCCCGGCGAGGCGCTCGGCCTGGTCGGCGAGTCCGGCTCGGGCAAGTCGATGACGCTGCGGACCGTGCTGCGCACCGAGCCGCGCGGCGCCCACGTCACCGGCCGGGTGCTGCTGGACGGCCGTGACGTGCGCGGCCTCGGCACGGCGGAGCTGCGCCGGGTCCGCGCCGAGTCCCTGGCGATGATCAGCCAGGACCCTCGGGCCGCGCTGAACCCGCTGCTGCGCGTCTCGCGGTTCCTCGTCGAGGGGCTGTGCGACGCGCGCGGGGACGACGAGCGGACGGCCACCCGCCGGGCCCGCGACCTGCTCGCGCAGGTGGGGATCGCCGACGTGGACCGCTGCATGAACTCCTACCCCCACCAGCTGTCCGGCGGCATGCTCCAGCGGGTCGTCATCGCCGCCGCCGTGGCGGGCTCGCCGCGGCTGCTGCTCGCCGACGAGCCGACGACGGCGCTCGACGTGACCACGCAGTCGGAGGTCATGGCGATCCTCGACGAGCAGCGGCGTGAACGCGGCATGTCGATGATCTTCGTCACCCACGACCTGGAGCTGGCCTCGGCGGTGTGCGACCGGATCGCCGTGATGTACGCCGGGGAGATCGTCGAGATCTCGACCCCGGAACGGCTCCACGCGGCGCCGCGGCACCCGTACACGCGCCTGCTGCTGGACTCCCGGCCCAGCCTCACCGCGCGGACCCCGGTGCTCCCCGTCATCCCGGGGCGGCCGGTCGCCGCCTACGAGGTCGGCGGGGGCTGCGCGTTCGCCGGCCGCTGCCCGTGGTCGGAACCCGGGTGCACCGACGGCGAGATCCCGCTCGTCCGGGACGGCGACCGCGCCGTACGGTGCGCGCGCGAGGAGGAACTGGCCGGCGAGCTGGCCCACGCGACGGGGACGGAGGCGACGGCGTGAACGACGACGTGAAGAACGACGTGAAGGACACGGACGGCGGCGTCATCGGCCGCGCGGGCGGCGGCTCCCGCCGTACGTCCGGTACGGGCGGTCCCGGGGGCTCCGGGGGCTCCGGGGGCTCCGGGGGCTCCGGCGCGAACGGTCCGGGCGGTGCGGGCGGTTCTGAAGGGGACGTCATCGCGATCAGCGGGTTGCGCAAGCGGTTCGTCACCGGCCGGGGCTCGGGGCGCCGCACGGTCGACGCCCTCGACGACGTCAGCCTCACCGTGGCCGACGGAAGCTGCCTGGCCGTGGTCGGCGAGTCGGGATCGGGCAAGTCGACCCTGGCCCGGATCCTCGTCGGGCTGGAGGCCGCGGACGCCGGGGAGGTCGTCCTCGCCGGACGGCCGGTGGCCCGGCGGCCGCGCCGGGCGGAGCGGCGGGCCCGCGCCCGGGACATCCAGATGGTGTTCCAGGACCCCAACGGGTCGCTGAACCGCCGCCGCACCGCCGGATCGGCGATCGCGGAGGTGCTGGCGGCCCACCACCGGGTCACCGGCGCCGACGCGCGCCGCCGCGTCGAGGAGCTGCTGGAACAGGTCGGCCTGCGCCCCGCGCACGCCCGCTCCCTGCCCGGCGAGCTGAGCGGCGGCCAGCGGCAGCGGGTGGCGATCGCGCGGGCGCTGGCCGCCGAACCCCGTGTCCTCGTGCTCGACGAGGCCGTGGCCGCGCTCGATGTTTCGGTGCAGGCCCAGGTCCTGAACCTGCTGTCGGAGATCCGGCGGGACCGCCGGCTCACCTATCTGTTCATCACCCATGACCTGTCCGTCGTACGGCAGGTGAGCGAGGAGGTCGTCGTCATGCGACAGGGCCGCATCGTGGAACGCGGGAGCACGGCCCAGGTGCTGGACGACCCGCGGCACCCCTACACCAGGCTGCTGCGTGACAGCGCGCCCCGGCCGGGATGGCGGCCGGTCCGCGCCATCGGCCGCGACGCCGCGGAGGTGGAGGCGTGAACCGCCGCGCGCACCTGCTGCTGGAGGAGACCCGCCCCCGCGCCCGCGGCCGGGAGCGGGGCCTCCGGGCCGCCGCCGAGATCGCCCGGACCTGGCGGACGTACGCCGAGCTCTTCGACGCGACCGCCGCGGCCGGGGGCAGGCCGCTCGACGTCCCCGCGCTCGCGCTGGCGAGCGTCGCGGCCACCCGTGCGTGGGCGCCGGACCTCGCCGAGGAGATGGAGGGCGTGGCCGAGGGCGCGGACGTGCCGCTGTGGGTCGTCGCCGCGCTCAACGCCCGGACCGAGATCCTGTCGGAGGCCGCCGCGCCCCGCGCGGGCGAGTGCTCCACGCTGGTCCACGTGGGGACCCCCCGCTCCGGAACCTCCGCCGGAGACCGTACGGCGGGCGGTTCCGGAGACGGTACGGCCAGCGGCTCGGGGAACGGCGCGGCCGGCCGTACCGTGGGCGGTCAGAGCTGGGACTGGCACGAGGAACTGGCCGACGGCTGGCACCCGCAGTCGGTCCGCGGCGCGGCGGGCGACCCGGCGGACGGCGGCTCGCTGGCGTTCACCGGCATCACCGAGTACGGCATCCTGGGGAAGATCGGGCTCAACGAGGCCGGGGTGGGCGTGCTGTTCAACATCCTCGGCCACGCCGGCGACGGCGCGGGCGGCGTGCCCGTCCACCTCGTCGCCCGCAGGGCGCTCGGCTCCGCGACGTCGTTCGACGAGGCGGTCGCCGTCATCACCGGCGCCCCGGTCTCCGCCTCCACCGTGATGACGGTCGTGACCGCCGACCGGGCCGCATCGGTCGAGGTCAGCCCGGCGGGCGCCGCGGTGGTGCACCCGGACGCCGAGGGCTGGCTGGTCCGCACCAACCACTTCCAGGATCCGGCGCTGGCCACCGGGGAGCACCGCGGACGGCTGGAGCCGGAGACCTACGACCGGCTGCGCGTGCTGGGCGAGCGGGTCCGCGGGCGCGGCGGGATCGGCGGCTCCGACGACCTCGCCGCCCTGCTCACCGCCCATCCCGGTGACGGGGCCGAGGTCTGCTGCCACGCCCCGGCCGGTGGACGGCTCGGCACCCGGTGGGCGACCCTCGCCACGGTGCTGGTGGAACCGGCCGCGGGCCTGTTCCAGGTGCACGACGGCGGCCCCTGCACGGCGGGGCCCGGGACGTGGGAGACGCTCGCCGTCCCCGCGGGGTGAGCTCCGGCGCTCGGATCCGAACGGCCGATTTGCGGAATGGAGCATTCCGTTCTGATATGATCGACATGACGGATCGCGCCGGAGAGGCGGCGCTGATCCGGCCGGATCCGAGAAGCGGGGAAACGAGATGAACGAGAACGCGACCATGTGGACCGTACTGGCCGAGGCCCACCGGGCACTGCGCGACGCCGTTCGCGGGGTCGCCGCCGGAGACTGGGACCGGCCCACCCCGTGCGCGGAGTGGAACGTCACCCAGGTGCTCCAGCACGCCGCGGGCGACCAGATCGGCTTCGCCTCGTTCATCACCGGAGGGCCCGGCCCGGCCGAGAACCCGTTCGCGCCCTCCGGCAGGCTCGCCGCCTCCCCCGAGACGGTGGCCGAGGAGGCGATGCGGGCCTCCGCCGACGCCTGGGCGACGGTCGGCGAGGACGAGCAGGAGGTCTCGGTCCCCGTTCCGCCCAACAAGCTGCCCGCCCGGCTCGGCGTCGGCGCCTGCGCCCTCGACGCCGCGGTGCACGCCTGGGACATCGCCGTCGCCACCGGCCGGCCCTCCCCCCTCACCCCGGAGCTGGCCCGCGAGCTGACGGACGTCGCCCAGCGGATCGTCGAGCCGCTCCGCGCCTTCGGGGCGTACGCGCCTGCGCTGGAGGCACGGGACGATGACGACGACGCCGCCGCCCTGCTGCGTTATCTCGGCCGCCGCCCCGACTGGACCGCCTGAGCCCGCGGGCGGTCAGGGGCCCCGGACCGCCCTCAGTCCTCCGCCTTCCTGCCGTTCACGCCGACGGCGTACCATTCCTCGCCGAAGCTCTCCACATCGTGACCGGTGACGTCACCGGGCCGATGGTCCCTGACGTAGTAGTAGAGCGGATGGCCCCCGTAGGTCACCTGCCTCGTGCCGCCCGTCCGCCGGACGGTGCCGAGCAGCGACGCCCTGACGCCGCTCCCGGCCCGCGGCCGGTCCCCGGTGAGGTACGGCGGCCACACCTTGGCACAGTCGTCATAGCACCTGGACCCGCCCCTCCGGTCCTTCTCGAACAGGTACAGGGTGCGGCCCCCGGCACCCGTCAGCACCTTCCCGAGCCTCGTCTCGCCCAGCCCGACCCGGGACCGGGTGGTCGGCGAGACGGACGGCCCGCCGTAGGTGGGTGACGCCTTGACCTGGTCCGCGGCGACCGGCCCGGTCGCCCCCGCCTCGCCCGCGCCGCAGCCGGCCGCGAGCAGCCCGAGCGCGAGCACGCCGACGGGGAGTGTTTTCTTCATCTCCGGCCTCCAGGAGAGTGTGATCGACACTCCTGCCAGGACACAGGCGATCATCCACATCCGGCACCGCGACACGAACCGCTTGGCCATGCCTTTACCAGCCCTCGCCATCGCTTCCCCGGCTGATACGGCAATCGGCAATCAACCCGCACGGCCCGCACATCTACCCTGAAGACATGATCTCCCGGGCTGAGCTGTTCGCCGGTGCCGCCGCCTACTACGCGCGTCACCGCACGGACTACGGGCCAGAGGTCGTCGAGCACATCGCCGACGAGCTGGCCCTCGACGCCGCGTCGCGGGTGCTGGACCTGGGCTGCGGGCCCGGCACCCTGGCCATCCCCCTCGCGGCCAGGGCCGGTGAGGTGGTGGCCGTCGATCCCAGTGAGGAGATGCTCACCGAGGGCGCCCGGCACGGCGTCCCCGGGATCCGCTGGGTGCGAGGCGACTCCTCGATGCTCGGCGAGCTGCCGCTCGGCCGGATCGACCACGTCGTCATGGGCCGCTCCTTCCACTGGATGGACCGCGAGCGGGTGCTCGACGACCTCGACCGGCTGCTGCCCGCACACGGCGCGGTCGTCCTCGTCGGTCCCGTCCACGACCCGGAGGAGCCCTCCTGGGAGCCGGTGGCGCAGGCCGTACGGCGGGACTTCGGGTTGGAGTGGCGGGCGAACAGCGAGTCCTACGAACAGACCGGGCGGCACCACGACGACGTGCTGCGCGAGTCGCCGTTCCGCCGGATGGAGTCCCGGTGCTTCACCCGCGTGGTCCGCCGCTCCGCCGAGGACATCGTGGGCCTGCAGCTGTCGTTCTCCTACTCCTCGCCCGCGCGCCTCGGCGACCGGCTGCCCGCGTTCACCGGGGCACTGCGCGAGGCGCTGGCCGCGGCGAACCCGGGCGGGGCGGACTGGGAGGAGGAGGACGTCACCGACGTCCTCATCGCCCGCAGACCCTGACGGCCCGTGCTGTTCAGCCGCCGAGGAGCGGCAGGTCGAGCCGGTTCAGGCGGTCGGGGTCGGACAGCACGTCGATGGCGGCGATCCGCCCGCCGGTGACGGTGAACGCCATGACGGACAGCGGCCGCCCGTTCGCGGCGACGACCACCCCGGCGGCCCCGTTGACCAGCGCGGGCCGTACGAACGGGGAGAACCGTCCGAAGGTGACCGCCTGCCCGGCCACGGTCCGCGCGCCGCGGAACGTGACGGTGTGGCGAGCGCGCGCCGTACCGCCGTCGGACCGCAGCACGACCTCCGGGTCCAGCACGGCGACGAGCGCGTCGAAGTCGCCGTCGCGGGCGGCGGCGAAGAACGCGTCGACCACGCCGCGCTGCCGGGCGAGGTCGGGGTCGGGCACCGGGGCCTGCCCGCGCACCCGGCGGCGCGCCCGGCTCGCGAGCTGCCGCGCCGCGGCCGGGGACCGCTCGATCACCGGGGCGATCTCCTCGAACGGTACGGCGAACATGTCGTGCAGCACGAACGCGAGCCGCTCGGCCGGTGACAGCGTTTCAAGCACCACCAGCAGCGCCAGCCCGACCGAGTCGGTCAGCACCGCCTCGCGCTCGGGGTCGGTCCCGGACTCCGGGCTGACGACCGGGTCGGGCATGTACGCCTCGAAGGGGTCCTCGCGCCGCTGCTCGCGCGAGCGCAGCACGTTCAGGCACACCCGCGCCACCACCGTGGTCAGCCACCCGCCGAGGTTCTCCACGCCGTCGGCGCCGTCGCGGTCGAGGCGCAGCCACGCCTCCTGGACCGCGTCGTCGGCCTCGCTCACCGAACCGAGCATCCGGTAGGCCACCCCCCGCAACCTGGCCCGATGCTCCTCGAAACGCTCGGCCAGCAGGCTGCGCTCGTCCACCGTGTCACATTCCTTCCTCGCGGCGTGTCACAACAGTAGACCCCCGAAAACGGGTCGAAACGATCGGGAGATCACCTCCCGGACCGGACGAACGTGGAGAGATCATGACGTCACCCATCCTGGTCACCGGCGGCACCGGCACGCTGGGACGCCTCGTCGTACCGCTCCTGCGGAACGCCGGCCGCGACGTGCGGGTACTGAGCCGCCGCGACCACGAGCCCGCGGACGGCGTCGAGTACGTGACCGGCGACGTGAGCACCGGCGAGGGACTCGACGCGGCGGCGAAGGGGGTCGAGACCATCGTGCACTGCGCCGGGAGCGCCAAGGGTGACGAGGTCAAGGCCCGGAACCTGGCTCGGGCGGCGGCCGGGGCCGGCGCCGCGCACCTCGTGTACATCTCGGTCGTCGGCGCCGACCGGGTCCCGGTCGTCAGCGGCGTCGACCGCGCCATGTTCGGCTACTTCGCCGCCAAGCGGGAGGCCGAGCGCGTCGTGGCCGGGTCCGGCGTGCCGTGGACCACCCTGCGCGCCACCCAGTTCCACGACTGGATCCTGACGACGCTGGGGCAGATGGCCAAGCTGCCGGTGATGCCGCTATGGGCCGGCGCCCGGTTCCAGCCGGTCGACGCGGGCGAGGTGGCGGACCGGCTGGTGGAGCTGGCACTGGGCGAGCCGGCCGGCCTCGTGCCCGACATCGCCGGCCCGCGCGTGTACGGCATGGCCGAACTGGCCCGCGACTACCTGCGGGCCACCGGCAAGCACCGGCTGATCATGCAGGTCAGGACCCCCGGCAAGGCCGCGGCCGCCTACCGGGAGGGCGTCAACCTCGCCCCCGACCGGGCCGTCGGCCGCCGCACCTGGGAGGACTTCCTGGCGGAGCGGGTGGGCCAGGCCCGGTGACGTCCGACCACCCCCGAGGCGGCGGGCCCTCGCGGACGGCCGGGAAACGCCACGGTGAGGCGGGGGACCAGACCCGGCGGCCTCCGGCCGCCTCCGAGGCGGCGGGCCCTCGCGGACGGCCGGAAATCCCATGGCGGAACGGGTGACCGAGGTGAATACTGGCCAGCCGTTTCCGCGATGTGTTTCCAGGCGAGGGAGGTACCCGTGCACGCCGCCAAGTTGCACGCGGACGAGCCGGACCACGACGTCCCCCTGATACGCCGTCTGCTCGCCGCGCAGTTCCCCGAGTGGGCGGACCTCCCCGTCGAGCCGTTCGCCTCCTCCGGCACCGACAACGCCGTCTACCGGCTCGGGGACGGCATGGCCGTACGGCTGCCCCGCAGGCCGGGGTCCGGTGCCCAGGTCGAGAAGGATCTGCGGTGGCTGCCGCGGTTCGCCCCGCTCCTCCCCGTGGACGTCCCGGTGCCGCTCGGCAGGGGTGAGCCCACCGAGTTCTTCCCGCTGCCCTGGTCCGTCTACCGGTGGCTCGACGGCGAGAACCCGTCCGCCGGCCGCCTGACGGATCCGCACCCGCTGGCGCGGGACCTGGCGGAGTTCGTCGTCGCGTTCCGCCGGATGGACCTGCCGGACGGGCCGCCCGCCTACCGCGGCGGGCCCCTGGCGCTGCTGGACCGGCCGACACGCGCGGCGATCGGGGAACTGGACGGGATCATCGACACCCGGGCGGCGACCGCGGCGTGGGAGGCCGCGCTGGAGGCCCCGGAGTGGGGCGGTCCACCCGTCTGGGTCCACGCCGACCTGCTGCCGGGGAACCTCCTGGTCGTCGAGGACCGGCTCAGCGCCGTCATCGACTTCGCCACGGCGGGCGTGGGCGACCCGGCCTGCGATCTGATCGTCGCGTGGAACCTGCTTCCGGCCGACGCGCGCGACACCTTCCGTACGGCCCTCGACGTCGACGACGCGGCCTGGGCGCGAGGCCGCGGCCGGGCCCTGTCCATCGCGCTCATCGCGCTGCCGTACTACCGGGACACGAACCCGGCGTTCGCGGCACTCGCCCGGCACACGATCGGCGAGGTCCTCACCGACCACGAACGCGCGCGGTCCTAGTGCCGGGCCCGGGGGGTCACCGGGCCGGAGGGCAGGCAGCCGCTGCCGCCCAGACGGTGCTGATCGCCTTCGGTCGGCACCGGACCGTTCATCCGTTGCCGGGCCGGTCCGCCGTCAGGTGGGCGCGTACCGCGCGGTCGTAGCGGGTCCGGTCGACGTTCCACGCCTCGGTGTGCTCGCCCTGTGCGAATTCTTCGAAGGTGATGTCCCAGCCCAGTCGCCGGCCCGTGGCCACCAGGTCGCGGGCCTCCTCGATCGGATGTTCGGTGTCCGGAGTGGTGTGGATCAACAGCAGCGGTGGCCTGACCTTCGGCGGGTGGCGGATGAGGCTGAGCCGGTCCACCTCCACACCGGTCCTCCACCGGACGACCTGGTTCGACAGCGAGGCGACGAACGCGGGCAGATGGTAGTTCCGCGCGCCCTGCTCGGCCGTCATCCGTACGTCGATCATCGGCGCGTCCATGATCACCTTGTTGACCAGACCGGCCAGTTCGGATCTGGCCAGAAACTGCCCGATGATCTGACCGCCCATCGACGTTCCGTACAGCACGAACCGCTCGGCCCCCAGCCGCCGCGCCCCGCGCAGTGCGGCCTCCAGATCACGCCACTCCGAATCGCCCAGATGGATCAGCCCGTCGGGGGAACCCGGCGCGCCTTCATCGTTGCGGTAACTGATGTCCAAGAAGGGCAGTCCGAGGTCGTGCACCACGGGAAGGACCTTGAGTTCGGCCTTGCGCCGCCCGTTCTGCCCGTGCACGGCCACGAACCACGTGGTGCCTCTGCCGGGTGCATACCAGGCGGGGGCGGGTCCCAGCTCGGTCGGAATCGTGATCTCGGAGAAGTCGATGCCCCAGGCCACTTCGGGATCGCCCGGTGGGACATTGCCGAAGCGTCCCGGTGTCCCCTGAGAAGGCATGGGCCCGCGCAGCACCTGACGCGTGACCTTTCCCGGCGACCGCGTCACGATGCCGCCCAGCATGGTGTACGCGCCCGTCCACTCCAGCCAATAGGTGCCGGGTTTGATCGTCTCGTGCGTTTCGGTCAGTGTGACCGTTCTATCCCCCACGGCGAGTACGTTGGTGTTGCTCTCGCCGTAGCGAACGACCTTCACGCTGGCTTCGCTGCCGAACCAGGCGCCGAACGCGACCGCTCCCACCACCAGCACCAGCGCGATGACCAGGGTCTTCCTGAACACTGAGGCCACTGAGAATCCTCCGTCCGTCCCGTTCGCACAGGTCCCTGAAGACGATCGCGCCCAGCCCGGCACGCCTTCCGATTCCGCGACGCCTATGTATGCAACGTACATCAGAGGGTTAACGGTGTATACCTACTGCGATCAGGCGCCCCGGATCGTGGAGCACCGTGCCGGCGCTCCGCTCGCGCGGTCCGGATGCCGGCCCGCTTCCATCGCCGGAACCCCGGCCGCCCGCCCGGCCGGGACTCCCGTTTTTGTCGGTGACGCCTGCGAGGGTCTCCCCATGCCGACGTCAGACCTCGCACCCATCGCCGCCTTCTGGGACACCGTGGCGGACGCCTTCGACGACGAAGCCGACCACGGCCTCCGGGATCGGCAGGTGCGTGCCGCGTGGACGCGACGACTCGTCGAATGGCTTCCCGGTGACCCCGCCGATGTCCTGGATCTGGGCTGCGGCACCGGTTCGCTGACCCTGCTGCTCGCCGAGCTCGGGCACCGTCCCACCGGGGTCGACCTGTCGCCCCGGATGATCGAGCAGGCCGGGCGCAAGCTGTCCGCGGCGGGCTTCGACGTGCCCTTCATGGTCGGCGACGCGGGCAATCCGCCCGTCGCCGCCTACGACACCTTCGACGTGATCCTCGTCCGGCACCTCGTCTGGACGCTTCCCGACCCGCGGGAGGCCCTCGACCGCTGGCTCGGCCTGCTCAGCCCCGGGGGGCGACTCATCCTCGTGGAGGGCCGCTGGAACGCCTCGGGCGGCGACGACCCCTACGTGCCCGACTCCCCGCCGCTGCCCTGGCTCGGCGGCGTCCCCGCCGCGCGGCTGATCGAGACGCTGGAGCAGCGGGCCCGCATCGTCCACGTCGAGCAGCTCACCGATCCGGCGCTGTGGGGCAAGCCGATCGACGACGAGAGGTATGTCGTGATCGCCCGCCCGGAGTTCGCCGGATAAGGCCGCCGGCAGAGGGGCCGGCGAACGCCGACGAAGACATGGCGGGCGGCTGCCCTATGAGGCGTCGTGGACGACCAGGGCCAGCTGGACGCGGTTGTCCAGGCCCGACTTGGTGAGGATGCGGGAGATGTAGCCCTTGACCGTCCCCACGCTCATGTGCAGCTCACCGGCGATGACCGCGTTGGTCTTTCCCTGCCCGACCGCGAGCGCCACCTCCCGCTCGCGGTCGCTGAGCGCCGACAGCACCCGCCGGGCGTCGGCCCGCCGCCGGTCGTCCTCCTCGGGCATCAGATGGGCGATCAGCCGTCGGGTGACGCTCGGCGACAGGCTGGGCTCGCCGGCGGCGACGCGCCGGATCGCCTCGACGATCCCCTCGGGCGGCGTGTCCTTAAGCAGGAACCCGCCGGCTCCCGCGCGCAGCGCCCGGAAGACGTGCTCGTCGGCGTCGAACGTGGTCAGGATGATGACCTCCGGCGCGTCCTGACGGGCGCGCAGCCTGCGGGTCGCGTCGATGCCGTCGACGCCGGCCATCCGGATGTCCATCAGCACCACGTCGGGGGAGTGCTCTTCGACCGCGGCCTGGACCTGCGCGCCGTCGGCCACCGCGCCCACCACCTGGAGGGAGGGCGCACCCCTGAGCATCAGCGTCAACCCGGCGCGGACCAGCGCGTCGTCGTCGACGATGAGCACCCGGATCGCGGCGGACGCGCTCCCGGGCCCGCCGGGGGACGCACCCGCGACCTCACCCGCGGACGCGCTCCCGGGCCCACCGAGGGACGCATTTGCCACTTCACCCGCGGACGCACTCGCAGACCCGCTCGCGGACGGACCCGCGGGCCCGCTCGCCGGCTCACTCATGGGGCCGCTCACGTGGCCATGGTAACCGCGCCGCCAGCCGGAACCCTCCGCCGTCGGTGTGTTCCCGCTCCAGGCGCCCGCCCGCCAGCGAGACCCGTTCCTCCAGCCCGGCCAGCCCGGCTCCGGCCCCGGTCATGGCCAGCCCCTCCGCCTCCCGCCCGGCGGGAGGCGGGTTGCGCACCTCGACCGTCAGCTCGTCGCCGGCCGCCCCGGAGACCACGACGGTGACAGGCCGGCCGGGCGCGTGCTTGCGCGCGTTGGTCAGCCCCTCCTGCACGACGCGGTACGCGGTGCGCCGGGTCGTCTCCGGCAGGTCGGCGAAGCGTACGTCGTGCTCGCGTAGCTCGATGCGCATCCCGGCCCGCCGCGACTCCTCCACCAACGGCGCGAGCCCGGTCAGCGGAAGCTCGGCCGACGGGCTCTCGCGCAGCACGGAGATGACCGCGCGCAGCTCCTGCAGTGCCTGGTGAGCGCTGGTCCGGATCACCCCGGCCGCATCCGCGACCTCGTCCGGCCTGGCGCCGGCGTTGAACTCCAGCGCCCCGGCGTGCACCGCCAGCAACGACAGCCGGTGGGCGAGCACGTCGTGCATCTCGCGGGCGATGCCGAGGCGTTCGGCGCGGCGGGCCTCCTCCGCGCGCAGCCGCTGATCGGCCTCGGCGCGACGGGCCCGTTCCGCCAGTGACGCCAGCAGCTCCCGCCGGGTCCTGGCCACGATGCCCCAGCCGGTGATCGCCCCGCCGAACAGCACGCCGACCAGCGCCCACACCGGGTACGGCGCCAGCCCGGGCGGCCGCCAGGCGAACCTGACCAGCGTCGCCACCACCCACGTCATCCCCACCGCGACGGCCGCGGGCGGTCGCCGGTACAGCGCCGCGAAGAGCGTGGCGATCCCCGCGGCCACCGACGCGGCCGCGGCCGGGACGGACAGCGCGATGACGGCCAGCGGGGCGGCCACCGGCCACCGGCGGCACAGCCATATCCCCGCGCACGCCAGGATCCCGCCTGCCACGTCGGTCCACAGGTACCAGCCGGGCGCCCCCGGGGCCAGATCCCCCCAGACCACCGCGACGGCTCCGGCCACGGCGAGCACGACGCCGCCGGTCCCGACCACCCGGTCACGCCGCGACCATCCCGGACCCGGCCATCCGCCCGCCCCCGGGCTCCGGCCGCTCCCGGCCTCGCCGCCGCTCGCGGCTCCGCGGTCCCGTCCCGGGCCGTCGTCGGCTGCGGTCACGCGCTCCTGTCCCGGATCGTCGTCACCTGCGGTTGCGCGGTCCTGTCCCGGGCCCCCACCGTCTGCGGCTTCTCCGTGTCTCCGGGACCCGTCGTCGCGGCGGCCCCCGTCCCGGCCCTGTGCTGCGAACACAACCGCAGAGCGTATCCGCCGGTCTTCCGCCTGGTAAGCAACCAAGGTCGCCGTCGCCGCCCCCGCCATGGCAACCAAAGTCACCGCTGGGAAGCGACCGAAGAGGCCACGGACCGGTCCGGCGGCAGCAGCGCGCCGCACCCGCCGCGGGAGACCGTGGGCGCATGGTCACCTCACGAGCACGCGGCCGGTGGGCCGCGCTCCTGCTGGCCGGGCTCACCCCGGTCGTCGCCGAGCTCACGCTCGGCAACCCGCCCCTCCGCCAGGCGTGGCTGCTCCTGCTGTGGGTGCCGATCTACGGCGCCGGCACCGTACTGATCCGCGAACTGGTACGCCGTACCGGCCGGGGCTGGCCCGCCGTCCTGCTGCTCGGGGCGGCGTACGGGATCGTGGAGGAAGGGCTGGCGCTGCAGGCGCTCACCAGCCCGACCATCTACGGCGTGGCCGACTGGGCGCCCCGGATCCTCGGCCTCAACAGCGCCTACACCGAACTGAACATCCCCTACCACGCGGTCTTCAGCGTGGCGCTGCCGATCCTGCTGGTGGATCTCCTCTTCCCTGATCTTCGCCATCGGCCCTACCTGGGGCGGACCGGGCTGGTCGTGGCGGGGGTGGTGTTCGTGCTGGGCGCCCTGCTGCTGCGGTGGACGACGGCCTTCATCGACCCCGGCTACCAGGCTCCGCCGACGGCACTGGCGGCATTCGTGCTGGTGATCGCGGCGCTCGCGGTACTCGCGCTGCGGTTCACCCCCCGGTCGTCGAGCCCGCCGGCCACCGCGTTCCGGACAGCTTCCACGCCACCGGACCCGCCGACCGCCGCCCCCCGGACGGCTCCCACGCCGCAGGGCCTGCCGGCCACCGCGCCCCGGACGGCTCCCACGCCACCGGCCGCCACACTCCGGACGGTTCCCGCACCGCCGGTCATCGCGTGCCTGGCCGGGGTGGCGGCGTTCGGATATCTCGCGCTGCTGTTCCCCTTCGGCGGCGCCCGGCACCCGGCCTTCACCCAGGGCGGCTGGGCGGTGGTCCCGATGGTGGCGGCGGCACTCCTGGCGATGGCGGCGGGGGTGCTGGTGCGCCGGTGGACGGCGCACGGCGGGTGGCACGACCGGCACAGCCTGGCACTGGCCGGCGGGGCGCTCGTGGCGCACACCGCGTTCGGAGTGATCGCCAACGGCGAGAACACCACCGACCGCGTGTCGCTGGCCGCCCTCGGACTCGTCATGATCACCCTGCTGGCCCTGCTCGCCCGGCGTACGCGATGGCCACGGTGACGGCACCGAACACCAGGATGCCGTGATCGCCGCGCTCGGCGCCTACCTTGCCTTCCAGACCTGGAGGAGTGTCCCTCTAGGAAGGACACCTGAAGGCCGATTCGGCGCTCCACCAGCCTTGCTCCCTCTGTGGACAGACGGAGTGAAGATGCTCAGGAGTGCGCGAGGACGGCCGGGGGCGGGTACGGCGCCGGTAGGAGCGGGTGCAGAAGGCGAGCGAGAGGCCCATGCCGGCGAAGGCGAGTCCGCCCACGTAGCCGACCTAAGAGGACCAACCTTCGGCGCCGCCGATCGTGAAGCCGACGGCGGAGGCGAAAGGGCCCCCGCGTCTGCGCCGGCCTCCAGGCCGGCGCGGGTCTCGTCCCACGCGGCAAGGCGCCGGTCAGTGTCGCATCCTCCGGCACTCGCAGATCTCGATGACTATGAACACTTACACCCAGGTCCCTTTCTCAGAGACCCGCAAGGCACTCGGCCGGCTCAGCGAGAACCCCGACGGCTGACGTTTCCTCAATATGCCCCTCGCAATAGGGCATTTCTGGATCAGCCAGGAAGTCCTTCGACGTTGAACCAGGCCCTCACAGAGGGAAGCAACAGCAGGAAGAGCACAATAACCGGCATGATCAGGCCAAGGATGATCGGCGCGTCAATGCCGAGTTCGGATTCGAAGATGACCGCCGCAATGCCGCCTAGGAGCATGACGCCCTCAAGCAGAATCGCAACGGCCCAAACTCGTCTCCTCCGAGAGAACCGCTTTTGCGCCAGCCAGCCGATCAGCACTGCGATCCCGATGGTGAAGCAGAACGCAGCCGCCTCAGCCGGCCTGACACCGTCTGAGGCGGTCAACAGGACGAAGAGCAGCAGCACCCCACCTACAAGTCCCCACGCACCTTGAATCATCATGACGAACTGGGCGTTCTTCACAGCAGACGGCAGGTGTTCGGCCTCGGCCAGCTCAGCCATGGGACCTCTTGAAGACGAAGGGCAGGCAGAACTCACCTCGGCCAACTGAACAGGGCCCGCCGAAGTTCCGCAACCCTCGGTCATACGAACCCGTTGCTGTATTTCTCCGCTGTACGGCATGCAAAAGGCCCTCCCGGATGATCCGGGAGGGCCTTTGACCTGCAGAGCCGCCTTCGGGATTCGAACCCGAGACCCCTTCATTACGAGTGAAGTGCTCTGGCCGACTGAGCTAAGGCGGCATGCCGTGTGGTGCACACGGCCTATGGCAGTCTACAGGCTTCCGGGACCGTTCGCTCCCCCGAGCGGCCCCGCATCCGCCCCCGCATCCGGCACCCGTACCCGCCCCCCGTCATCCGGCTCCCCGTATCCGGTCGGCCGTCTCCCCGCCCGGCCGGCCGCCTCCGTGCTCAGGCCGACCGCTCCTGTGCCTCAGGCCGGCCGTTCCCCCTCGTTCGGGCCGGCCGCCGTCCTGCTCAGCCGATCTTCGGGCAGCGGGTCCCGTCCCGGGGGACCTTCAGGTCGATCAGGTAGTCGTCCACCAGGCGGTCGACGCAGGACGAGCCGGTCAGGTAGGCGGTGTGCCCGTCGCCGTCGAAGCCGACCAGCACGCCCGAGGAGAGCTCGTCGGCCAGGGCCTTCGCCCATTCGTACGGCGTGGCCGGGTCGCGCTCGGTGCCGACGACCATGATGGGGGCGGCGCCGGGGGCGTCGGTCCGGACCGGGGTCTTCCCCTTGACCGGCCAGTAGGCGCAGGGCAGCGATCCCCATGTGACGTACCGGCCGAACAGCGGCGCCTTCTTCGCCGCCCGGTCCGCCGCCTCGGCGAAGGCGGCGGGGCCGGCGGGGTAGCGGGCGTCGACGCAGTTGACGGCCATGTTGGCCTCGGTCTGGTTGGAGTAGCCGTCCTCCCTGCGGTCGATCAGCAGGTCGGCCATGCGCAGCAGCAGGCTCCCGTCGCCCTTGAGCGCCTCGTTCAGCGCCTGGCGGAGCACCGGCCACGCCTGCCGGTCGTAGAGGGGGGTGATCAGACCGAGGACGGTCCACGCCTCGTTGACCTGGCGGTCGTCGCCGTTCCGGTTGGCGAGCGGCTGCCGGTCGACACGGCGCAACAGGTCGGCGACCTCCCGCCGGGCGGACTTCGCCGTGCCGGTGAACGGGCAGTCGTCGGTGGTGAGGCAGTCGGCCAGGAAGGCGTCGAGGGCGACCTCGAAGCCCTGGGCCTGGGCGGCGCTCATCGCCATCGGGGACAGCGAGGTGTCCACGGCGCCGTCCAGCACGAGGGCGCGGACCCGGGCGGGGAACAGGTCGGCGTAGACCGCGCCGAGCTGCGTGCCGTACGACTTGCCGAGGTAGGTGAGGCGGCTGTCGCCGAGGGCCGCGCGCAGGCGGTCCATGTCGCGGGCCGCGTCGGCCGTGCCGACGTGCGGCAGGAGCCGTCCCGACCTGGCCTGGCAGCCGGCCGCGAACTTCCGCGAGCCCCCCTCCAGGGCGGCCACCTCGGCCGGGGAGTCGGGGGAGGCGTCCAGGCCGGTGTAGGCGTCGAGGTCGCCCGACGACAGGCACCGTACGGGCGAGGACTCGCCGACCCCGCGCGGGTCGAACCCCACCACGTCGAAACGGGCACGGACCGCGCCGCTCAGCACGGAACGCGCGCTGCGGGCGTACTCGACGCCCGAGGCGCCCGGGCCGCCGGGGTTGATGAGGATCGAGCCGATGCGGCGGCCGGTGGCGGGGAGCCGGATCACACTGATCTCGATGCGCTCGCCGTCCGGCTTTCCGTAGTCCAGCGGCACGGGGAGCTTCGCGCACTCGAAGCCGTCGCCGCAGTCCTTCCACGCGAGCCCGGTGTCCGGCCTGGTCTCCCCGGCGCAGCCGGTGGCGAGGACGGCCAGCGCCGTGAGGACCGCGACGACGACGGTGACGGCCCGGGAGGCGGCCGGAGCCTCGGAGGGCGGGTGCCCGGCGCGTCTACGCACTGCTTCGTCCTCCAGACCCGGGGCCCCGGATCACCCGGCGAACCGCGCCCGCCCTTGGGGAAGGAGGGTCGCCGCGCCGCGTCCGCACCCGCCCGGACGGGCGGCGAGGACCACGCTAACCCCACCCGCCACGCCATGGAACACCGTCCGCGCATCCGGCATCGCCCTGAACCACTCCCCGGAACGGCACCGTACGGCGGGCCGGGCGGCACCCGCCACGGACAACGGACGCGATCCCCGGAACGACACCGTACGGCGGACGGCAGCCGCCGCATCCTCACCGCAGGCAACGGGTGCGGTGCCCGGAACAGGCGCCGACGGCGCGCATCCCGGCTGATCCCCCGTTTGTCGATCCATGAGGCGCTTGTTCGGCCCAAAGTAACGTTTTCCCCAGCCACGCGGGTCACCATCGGCCGATAGCGATGAGCGTGGTACGAACATGAATCAATGCATTCTGAGCCTCATTCTTCATAACCGGCGGGACACATTCCCACTGACGCGGAACGTCCCGCCCGTCACCCCACCCGGGTGACTCCGACCAGGTAGCGGCGGCGACGCGCGGGAAACCGGAAAGAATCCATGGGAAGCAGCCATTTCACACGCCCCCTCGCCACCCCGGGCGGTTCGAGGGCCGCGGAAGAGGTGGTCGCCGGACGGCGCGGCCTGGGCCGGCGGCTGCGGACGCTGGCGGGTGTGGACGAGGGCGTCCTGAGCCGGATACCGCTGGAGCGGACCCGCTACGTCGGCCTCGGCGGCGTGGTCCTGGGCACGGCCGTCGTCGCCGGGATCTCGATGTGGTTCGCGCTGAGCCAGGTCCTGGGCGGCGCCCACGTCGCCATGCTCATCCCCGTCGCGGTGTGGGCGCTCATCGTGCTCAACCTCGACCGCTGGCTCGTCTCGACCGTCACCGGCACCTGGCGGGCCAGGCTGATGCTGCTGGTCCCCCGGCTGCTCGTCGCGGTGGTGCTGGGCTTCATCATCGCCGAGCCCCTGGTCCTGCGGGTCTTCGAGACCGCCGTGGTCCAGCACGTGATCGACGGCCGCGAGGCCGCGCTGATCGCGGAACGCGACCGGCTGCTGGAGTGCAACTCGCGGGTGCCCGGCAGGACGTCCGGCCACCGGGACTGCACGAACGCCAGGCTTCTGACCTCGACGGCCGACGCCGACCTCAACCGGCTGAGCAGCCTGGAGCGCGACGCCGGCACGCTGCGGACGCAGGTCACCGCCGACCGGAATCGGTACGACAGGTTGGTTGACCAGGCGACGGCCGAATGCGCCGGTGAAAGCGGTGAGGGCCTGAGCGGCAGGAGGGGCAGGGGCCCGCTCTGCAGACGCCTCGACGCCGCCGCCAAGCGTTTCATGGACCGCAGCGGGCTGGGGGAGAACCAGAAGAAGCTCCAGAGGCTGGAGGGCCGGATATCGACGCTGCGCGGCCCGCTCGCCGAGCGGCAGGCCGACTTCGAGCGGCGGCTGGACGCGCGCGTCGAGGAGCGGCTGGCCGCGATGCCCGGCAAGGACGACCCCGTCGGCCTGCTGGAGCGCATGCGGGCGCTGCACGAGGTCACCGCGGCGAACGTCTACCTCAGGCAGGCGACGTGGCTGCTCCGCTTCTTCCTGATCCTCGTCGACTGCCTGCCCGTCCTCGTCAAGATCATGAGCGGGACGACCGCCTACGACCGCATGGTGGATCGGACGAACCAGGCGCAGGAGATGGTCTACAACAGGCGCGTCCGGCTCGACACCGAGGCGCGCCTGGAGGAGCTGGAGCTGCGCGCGCGGCGCGGCGCGGATCGGCGCCGCCGGGAACACCGCGCGCTGGACGCCACCGCCGGCGCCCGCGCCGGCCTCCTCCCCTGACCCCGCCCGCTCTACAGCGCCGCCAGGAAGTCCTTCAGGGCGGCGGTGAACTCCACCGGGCGCTCCAGCGCCGCCGCCCACACCTCGGGGGTGAGGTCGTGGCGGCCGCGGTCCGGCCCAGCCACCAGGAACTCCGTCTCCGCCACCGAGTACGCCTCCAGTTCCGCCTCGTCGACGGACCCGGCCTTCCCCTGGCGATACCAATCGGTCGATCCCCGGATTCGGCGGGCGGTCCGGGATCGGCCCGCCCGATCCCGGCTCAGCGGAACGCGCCTCAGGCGGGAAGGGGTCTGCGGGCCTCGATGAGGAAGCGGGTCGCGTACGCGACGAAGGGCCCCTCGTCCTGGATGCGGTCGTGGAGCTCCCGGAGCTCGGCGCGGTAACGGCCGGCGGAGAAGCCGGGGACGATCCAGATCACCTTCCGGAGGAAGTAGATCACCGCGCCGACGTCGTGGAAGACGGTGAGCAGCCGCTCCGGCCGGAGGTCGAGCACCTCCAGGCCGGCGCTCTCGGCGGCGGCCCGGGTCAGCTCGGGGTCGCGGGCGCTGTCGCGCGGCTGCGGCCCCAGGAAGAACTCCGTCAGCTCCACGACGCTCCGCGGGCCGACCTGCTGGGAGAAGTACGTCCCGCCGGGCCGGAGCACCCGGGCGACCTCCTCCCACCAGGTGGTCACCGGGTGGCGGCTCGTCACCAGGTCGAAGACGCCGTCCCGGAACGGGAGCCTCGGCTCGTCGTCGTCGGCGACGACCGCGACCCCGCGCGGGCGCAGCCTCGCGGCGGCACGGGCGATGTTCGGCGGCCAGGACTCGGTGGCGACCGTCACGGCGGGAAGCCGCGGAACGCCCGCGAGCACCTCGCCACCGCCGGTCTGGACGTCCAGCGCGGCGTGGGCGCGCGCCATGCGCCCCGCCATCAGCCGCGAGTATCCCCAGGAGGGCCGTTCCTCGGTCGCCCGGCCGTCCAGCCAGGAGAAGTCCCAGCCGTCGACCGAGACCGACTCGGCCTCCGCCACCAGATCGTCGAACGACCGCTTCGCCGCCTCCGCAACCATGTTCCGAGGCTGACAGCCCTCCGGGCGGATCGTCCAACGGATTTCTCCGTGTCGGAACACACGCCGGCCCGCCGTCACCGCGCGGGCGCCGTCCACCCCGGTCTCGCGGCTCAGCCGGCCTCCGCCCCGGCCCCGGCCTCCCGCCGCACCCGCCCCGGTCTCCGGAGTCCGTCTAACCTCCGGAGGCGGTCTCCGGCGCCGCGCCGTACATCGCGTCGTGTTGCTTGCGGGGTGAGCAGACCGAGGCCGACGGGCAGGCGCAGCGGCGGCCGCCCTCGTCCAGCCGTACCGTCACCGAGTCGGAGGGGACGTTGCGCCCGACGACGGTGCCCGGCCCCTCGGGGGTGTCCACCTTCGACCCGACCCGGGGCATCGTGCGGTTGGCCTCCATGTAGAGGGGGTGCTCGTACTTCAGGCAGCACATCAGCCGCCCGCACGCCCCCGCGATCCGCATCGGGTTGACCGGGAGGTTCTGGTCCTTGGCCATCCGCACCGAGACGGGCTCGAAGTCCTTCAGGAAGGTCGCGCAGCACAGGTCGCGGCCGCACGGGCCGATGCCGCCCTGCAGGCGGGCCTCGTCGCGCGGGCCGATCTGCCGCAGCTCGACCCGGGCGCGCAGGTTCCGGGCGAGGTCGCGGACGAGGGCGCGGAAGTCGACGCGGTGCGGGGCGGAGAAGTAGACGGTGTAGACGTTGTCGGCGTCGAGGTAGTCGACGCCGACGACCTTCATCGGCAGCTCGTGCCGCTTGATGAGCCGCTTGGCGACGCTCCTGACCTCCGCGCGCCGCCGCCGGTTGTTCTCGTCGCGCGCCAGGTGCTCCTCGCCGGCGATGCCCGCGCACACCGGCAGGTCACCGATCTCCTCGCTGGTCCACTGCGGAGCCCACACGCACTCGGCCACCTCAGGCCCGGCGTCGGTCGGCACGAGCACCTTGTCGCCGACCTTGGGGCTGTGCTCGCCGGGGTCGAGGTAGTAAAGACGGCCGTAGCGGGTGAAGCTCACCGCCATGATCATGCTCATGAGGCTCCAAACTGCAGGGGGTACGGCTGGCGCCCTCCACGCCACCCTACGCGCCGGACCGCCGCCGCGTACCCCCTGGATCCCCCCGCGACATCCCCCCGCGACCGGCTGCCGCAGGGCCCCCTCGGGTCCTCCGCCGCCGACCGCCGCCGACCCCCCGGAGCCTCCGCGACCGATCACCTCGGACCCCCCGGGATCCTCCCGCGGCCGACCGCCGCAGGGCTCTTGGATCCTCCGCGGCCGGTCGCCACGGGTCCCGCCGGCCGCGCGGATCCGTGACGGTGCGGCGGCCCGCGAAGCGACTCGTGAGGGAGCCGCTTCGCGGGCCGGGCCGTACCTCGTGGAGCGTGATCCCTCACCGGCCTCACCGGAGCGGTTTCATGGGCGCGGGCCGTGCTCCTCCGCCCAGTCGGGGTGGACGGTCATCCCCCGCTCGAAGGGGTGGCGTCCGGGAAGGTGATTTCGGGGAAGGAGCACCGCTGCGGGTCGTCCGACCACGGAAGTCTGCTCTTGATCCTCCCCAACAGGGAACCCTTCTCGATCAGGCACCGGGTGTCGACGGCGTTGGACACGCCGGGCAGCCCGCCCACCGCCCGCGTCAGGGCCAGGGAGTCCGTGCCCGGCTTGACCCGGAGCCGGAATACCTCGGGCATGTCCTCGCGGCGGATCACGTTGAGGAGCATGGTGTTGTCCGCGTTCTGCCGCCGGAAGTTCTCCCAGTTCGTCCGCTGATCCTCGAAGGTGACGCTCTCCACCTCGGGCCGGCCTGCCAGCGCCCGGCGCAGCTCCTCCCGTCCCGCCTCGGTGACCCCCTTGCCCCCGCAGTTGGGGAAGGGGCTCTGGTCCTTGCACAGGAAGACCGAGACGTCGGCCATCCCCGACGGCCCGGTACCGCCCGCGGCCATGGCGACGACCATCGCCTCCCCGGGCAGCGGAGAGGGCGCGGCGAGGTTCGTGACGCCGACGGCGACGGCCGTGACGGCCAGCGCGGCGGCGGCGATCCGCAGCGGGACCCGCAGGCGCCGGCGGGCGGGAACGGCCAGTGGGCGGACGTCCGCGACCGTCCCGGCGGCGGCGGACAGGGCGTCGCGCAGGCGGCCCTCGGTGGCGTTCCGGTCGGTGTTCATGATTCCTCCCCAAGCGTCCGGGCGAGGGCGGCCAGCCCGCGCGCGATGGTGGACCGGGCCGTGCCGGCCCTGATGCCCATGACCTCCGCGATCTCCTGGTCGGGCAGGTCGAGGTAGTAGCGCAGGATCAGCGCCTCGCGCTGCCGCTTCGGCAGGCCGAGCAGCGCCGTCAGGACCTCGCGGCGTTCCTCGCCGAGCAGCGCCGCGTGTTCGGCCGACCAGACGGGCGGCTCGTACGGCACGGCCCGCCGGAACGCCACCGCCCGGCGCCGCAGCACCGACCGGGCCCCGTTGAGCACCGCCGAGCGGACGTAGGTCAGCGCGCGCCCGGGGTCGCGCAGGCGGAGCCGCCCCGCGTGCGTCCGGGCGAACGCCTCCTGCACGACGTCCTCGGCGGTGGCCTGGTCGCCCACCATGAGCAGGGCCAGCCGCACCAGGCCGAGGTGGTGTTCGGCGAACAGTCCCGCGACGTCGACGCGGTCCCTCGCCGGACGCTCCGCACGGGGAGGAGCCTCGGTCTTCGGTTCCGGGGTCGTCCCCGAGAATGACATGGTCACGTCACAGAGACGCCGGACCGAGTCGTCTGCTGCTCGGTCCGGCGTACATTTTCCGGCGACCTTCCCGGCGGATCCCTCAGCGAGCCCCGGCGGCCCGGCGGATCCTCAGGCGGGCCTCCAGTGGACTCCCGGCGGCTCACCGTACGGCGGCACGGCAGCTCACGTGCGGCACGGCGGCTCACCGTACGGCACCGCGTCAGCTCACGTGCGGCAGCACGGCAGCTCACGTGCGCCACGGCGGCTCACCGTACGGCACCGCGTCAGCCGACCAGTTCGGCGAAGGCCCGCTCCCAGCGCTCGGCGACCACGGACATGTCGTAACGCGCGGCCGTCTCCAGCGCGTTGCGGGCCATCCGGTGCCGGCCCTCCTCGTCGTCGATCATCCGGAGCAGCCCCTCGGCCAGCGCGTCGACGTCGTCGGCCGGTACCAGCAGGCCGTCGTGACCGGAGGTGATGATCTCACGCGGCCCTCTCGGGCAGTCGAAGCTGACCACCGGCACCCCGCAGGAGAACGCCTCGATGATGGTCATGCCGAAGCCCTCGAACCGGGAGCTGACCGCGTGGATCGACGCCTTGGCGAGCTCTCCCTCGATGTCCTCGGTCGGGCCCATGAACGTGACGTTGTTGTGCAGGCGCAGCTTGACGGACTGCCGTACCAGCTTGTCACCGGAGCGGCCCTCGCCGTAGATCCGCAGCTTCCAGTCGGGTCGCTTCTGGACGACCTGGGCGAACGCCTTCAGCAGCCGGTCGTACCCCTTGACCGGCACCAGCCGCCCGGCGGCCAGCACGATCCTGTTCTCCTGCCGGGAGCGGGGCCGGGGCGTGGCGGGCAGGCCGTTGCCGATGGTGATCACCCGCGTCCGCCCGCCGCCCAGCATGGCGCGGTAGTCCCGCTCGTCGGCCTCGGTGAGGGTGATCACCGCGTCCAGGTTGGGGTACCACTCCCGGATCTCCTGGAAGATGCCGGGCTTGTGCGCCTCGAAGTGCAGGTGCTCCTGGGCGATGGTGACGACCTTCCGGCGCGCGAACCTGGCGGCCATGATGTTCAGCCCGGCCCGGGTGGTGATCAGCACGTCGGTGCGGAGCCGCCGCAGCTCGCGTCTGAGCACGTCGTCGCTCCAGGCGCTGAAGGAGGCGTAGGCGCGCTCCTCCGGGTGGATCAGCGCGCTCTCCTGCCCGCTCAGCCGTTCGGCCCGCTTCGTGTACGGCCAGCGGACCCTCGCCCCCTCCCGCAGGTCCACCAGCGAGCGCAGCCGCACCCGGGGGCCGAGCCGCAGGAAGGGCCGGTCGACGTGCTGGAAGACGCTGATCACCTCGACGTCGTGACGCAGGGACAGCTCGGTGGCGAGGTCGAAGGTGGCGCGGATCGTCCCGCCCATGCCGTAGGCGTTGAGGATCAGGAAGGAGATCTTCACGTACCCTCCTCCTCGATGGTCAGGGCCACGGCCAGGGAGTCGGTGTCGGTGTAGTACGGCCGCACCCGCACCTGTCCCACGTGCTGGGCGGGGAAGCGCACCTTGGTCTTCTTGTCGGTGACGTCGTCGAGGCGGGCCGCCAGCGGCAGCCGCGCCCCGCCGGCCTCGGCGTACAGGTCCCAGAAGGTCCGGCGGCGGCGCTGTCCCTCGGCCATCGGCTCGATCCGGACGCCGCCCTCGAAGCTCCGCCCGTGAAACGCTCCCGGGCCGCCGACCGGCTCGGCCCCCTTCCTCGGCACGGCCACCAGCCGGGCGGGGCCCTCGATCGGCTCGCCGTAGGCGATCACGCCCGTCACCCCGACCACGCCGTCGTCGGAGACGACACCGGTCACCTCGACGTACGGACGGACCTCCCGGACGGTCAGCGCGAGCGTGCCGACCGAGGTGCGGAAGGCCCGGATCTCCCGCTCGCGGGGCATGGCGGCGTAGCTCATCAGGCCGTCCAGCGAGAAACCCGGGTCGTCGGTGGCGATGGGCTCGCCCCGGTACGACACCACCCAGATGCCCGGCGCCAGCCCGGCCAGGGCGGTGCCGGCGTGCTCCTCGCCGGTCTCGGCGTGCCGCAGGACGATGTCCCCGTCCTCCGCCCCCGACCGTCCGCCGCCGGGGTCCGGCCACTCGACCCTCAGGACGTCGTCGCCGTCCACCCTGCCGGTGACGGCTCTCCTGCCTCCGGCCACGACCGCTCCGCCCTGCGTTCCCGTACCCATCGAGGAACCCCCGTCTTGCCTGCTCACCCCGTAGAGCACGCATAGAACTTAAATTGGCAACAAGTGTGTATAAATTCGCTGGGAATTCTAACGATCTTCACTTCCCCTTCGAGGGGATTTGACGCGAAAAAGCGCCACCGATCAGTACGGCGACGCGAGCGCCGCCCCGCCTCGCGCCCGTCGCGGGCCCGGAGCACCGCCGGGCGCCACACCCTGGCTCCCCGGACGGCCCGCACCCCCGGACGCACCCGGCGGCCCCCCGGAACGGCCCGCACCGCCGGACGCCACACCCGGACTCCCGAGGCGCCCCGTACCGCCGGGCGCACCCGGGCCCCCGGGACGATCCGCGCCGCCGGATGTCACGCCGGAGGGCGGCGCCGTACCGCCGGGCGCCCCGCTCCGGAGCCGGGCGGCGTCCCCGGCGCGGAACGCACTGGGGACGGCCTCGGTTCCCCGGTAAGACAATCCCGGAAAATCACACTGCATACCTTTAAAGACTCGAAAGCCACCCGTAAGGTTGCATGCCCCAGCGGACCAGAAACGGGCCCCGCCCGGCCACGGGCTCGATACCGGCCGCTGACCTGTGAAGACATCATCGGAAGCGGCGAAGTCACGAGAAAAACGAACCGCTCGGAAACCGGAGAACGCGCCGGCACCGGAAAGGAAACCGGAATCCAGGCCGAAACCGGAGAACGGACCCTGAAGCCGCGTCAGGGGACAGGACCCAGGACGAAGCGGAAGGACCCGAACCGGGATCAGGGCCAGGAGCGAGACCGGGTCAGGAAACGGGCCACCGCAGCGAGAGGGTCATCGCCTCCACGGCCATCTGCGGGTTGACGTTGGCCGCCAGCCGCTCCCGGCACAGCATGATCGCGTCGATCCTGCGCAGGGTCTCCTCGGGGGTGGCGGAGCGGGCCAGGCTCTCCAGGTCGGCACGGCGGTCGTCGTTGGCCAGCTCGACGGGGGCGCCGAACTGCACCGCCAGCACGTCGCGGTAGAACGTCACCAGATCGAGCAGGGCCGTGTCGATGACGTCGCGCTTGGTCCGGGTGGCCCGGGACTTCTGCCGGTCCTCCAGCTCCTTGAGCGCCCCGGCGCCGCCGCGGATCAGCCCCCTGTTGAGCCCCTTGCCGGAGGAGCCCTCGCCGTAGACCTTGCGCAGCTCGGCGATCTCCGACTCGTTCAGCGCCGTGGTGACGGCGGCGGCCTCCTCCTCGGCCGTCTTCACCAGCCGCTCAGCGGCCGTCACGCACTCCGCCACACCGGCGAGCGAGGCGGGGATGGACAGCACCGCCTCGCGGCGCCCGCGCGCCTCGGCGTCCAGGGCCAGCCTGCGGGCCCGGTCGACCTGCCCCTGGGCGGCCCTGGCCGCGAACTCCGCCGTCTCCGGCGGCACGTTCTCCCGGGTGACCAGCATGTGGGCGACGGCGGCGACGGGCGGGGTGACGAGCGTGACCACCCGGCAGCGGGACCTGATGGTGATCATCATGTCGTCCGGGGAGGGCGAGCACAGCAGCCAGACCGTCCGCGGCGGCGGCTCCTCGATCGCCTTGAGCAACGCGTTGGAGGCGCCCTCGGTGGCGCGGTCGGCGTCCTCGAACAGCACGACCCGCCAGCGGCCCAGCGTCGGGGCGCCGGCCGCGCGGAGGATGAGCTGACGGGTGTCCTTGATCCCGTAGGAGAGCCCCTGCGGGCGGACCACCTCCAGGTCCGGATGAGAGCCGACGGCCACCTGGTGGCACATGTCGCAGTGGCCGCACCCCCGGTCGGGGCAGAACAGCGCGGCGGCGAACGCCCTCGCGGCCTCCTCCTTGCCGGACCCGGCCGGGCCGGTGAACAGCCAGGCGTGGGTCATCCCCGCCCCGCGGCCTCCGGACAGGGTCTCGGCCGCCGACGCGGCGGCCCTGCGGAGCGTCTCGACCGCCCGCTCCTGGCCCACCAGGTCATCGAAGACTCCCACCCGACCAACCTACCGCCGGGATCAGTCGTGGATGACCGGGATGGTGCTCGTGGCGTCCTCCGCCTCCCGGGGGACCGGGTCGGGCAGGATCTCGCGCACCCGGTCGTGCACGATCTCGGAGATCAACCTCTGGTCGAGGGTGCCGTCGACGACGAGGTAGCGGTCCGGGTGGGCGGCGGCCAGCGCGCGGAACTCGCGGCGCACCCGCTCGTGGAACTCCAGCGGCTCGGACTCGATCCGGTCGGCGGCCCCGCCGAGCCGGGTCAGCCCGATGGACGGCGGGGTGTCGATGAGCACGGTCAGGTTGGGGATCAGCCCGCCGGTGGCCCACTCGTTGATCTTCGCCACGTCCTCCTTCTCCAGGGACCGCCCGGCGCCCTGGTAGGCCAGCGAGGAGTCGACGTAGCGGTCGCAGACGACCATCGACCCCCGGTAGAGGGCCGGGCGGATGACCTTCTCGACGTGCTCGGCGCGGTCCGCCGCGTACAGCAGCGCCTCGGATCGGGCCGACAGCCCCTGGTGCACGGCGTCCAGCAGGATCGCGCGCAGCCGCATGCCGATCTTGGTGGAGCCGGGCTCGCGAGTCTGCACGACGTCGTAGCCCTGGTCGCGCAGCCAGATCGCCAGCAGGCGGGACTGGGTGGTCTTGCCCGACCCCTCGCCGCCCTCGAACGCGACGAACATCCCGCGCGGCTGCTCCGCGACCTCGGGGACGAACCGCTCGCCGCGCACCGCCGCCAGCAGGTCGGTCAGGATCGGGACGCCCCTGCGGTCGTCCATCTGGCGCAGCGCGAGGAACCCGACGACCGTCGCGAGCAATCCGCCGACCAGCAGCACCAGGTTGGAGCCGTCGAACTGGTACACCGTCTCGCCGCGCACCCGGACCAGGTGCCTGCCGAACAGGCCGGCCAGGGTGGGCGCCACCGCGACCACCAGCAGCAGGGTGACCCGGGCGAGCGACTGCAGGAACGAGAACGTACGGCCCCGCAGGCCGTCCTCCACATCCAGCCCGATCATGGTGTAGCCGATGATCCAGGCGGTTCCGGCGCACGCTCCGAGGACCACGGTGAGCAGCACCACGATCACCAGGTTGTGGACGACCGCGACCGCGGCGAGCACCAGCCCCGCGACGATGATCGACAGCCCGAACAGCCTCGGCCGCGACAGCTCCCTCAGCAGCCTGGGCCCGAAGAACATGCCGCCGGCCATGCCGAGGAAGACCGCGCCGAACACCACGCCGTAGGCGGCGTCGCCGCCCCCCAGCGCGCCCACGTATATCTTGGCCACGCCGACCACCGCGCCGCCGGCCGCGAACGCGCCCAGCATGCCGATGATCAGCCCCCGGATCGCCCGGTTGCCGCCGACGAACCGCCAGCCTTCGACGATCTGCCGCAGCACCGACGGCGTGGAGATCACGATGTCCCCCGTGGGGACCCTCCGGATCTCCTTGAGCGTGAAGACGATGACCGCCGACACCAGGTAGGCGACGGCGTTGATGAGCAGCGCCAGGTAGGTGTCACGGCCGGAGAAGTACGGGATGAACCGGCCCAGCGCGTCGTCGGCGACCGACAGCACCGCGAACAGCAGCGCGGCGACCGGGGCGGTGCCGTACGTGACCAGGAGGTTGAGCTGGTTGGCCGACTCCAGCCGGTCCTTGGGCACCAGGTTGGGGACCGTGGCGTCCTTGGCCGGGACCCAGAAGAGGTTGACGCACTCGACGAGGAGGGTGGCGATGATCACCCACTGGTAGTTGCCGACCGAGGTGAGTGACAGCACCAGCGGGATCGACAGGATCAGCGCGAACCTGAGCAGGTCGCAGGTGAACATCGTCAGGCGGCGGTCGAACCGGTCGGCGAACGCGCCCGCGACGGGACCGAGCAGGACCGCCGGCAGCATCTTCGCGACGAAGACGCCGCCGATGGCCAGGCTCTGCGTGGTGTACCCCTGCCCGGCGGTGAGGTTACCCGCCAGGGCGGTCAGCGCGATGATGTTGAGCCAGTCTCCCAGGCTGCACACCGCCATCGCCGTCCACAGCTTGCGGAACGGCGTGTGGGCAAGCACGTGAGGCGGCTTGCGTCGTGCGGTGCTCGGGCCAGGGGTGGTCATGGTCTCAGCGTATCGAGACGTCCACCTGGCTGGGGCGAACACCGGTCGAGCCGATATGCCCATCCGAGTAATGAGTCGGGTGATACGCGCCACCCGCCCGTTTCACCCCACCCTTTGTCCCACTCGCCGGACCACGCCGTCCCGCGTCCGGCGGGCAGGAGGCACGGCGGGCAGGAGGCGCGGCGGGCACGAAGCGCGGCGGAGACCCCCGTGCCCTCGCCCGTGTCCCGTGTCCCCTGTCCTCACCCGCCCGCCGGGCCGCTCAGCCGCGCAGCTCCAGCAGCGTGATCTCCGGCGGCGCCCCCACCCGGACCGGCGGCCCCCAGAAACCCGCACCCCGGGTGACGTACACCCGGGTGTCGCCCACCTGGCCGAACCCGGAGACGATCGGCTGCTGGAGGGAGACGAGCAGGTTGAAGGGCGCCATCTGCCCGCCGTGGGTGTGGCCGGACAACTGGAGGTCCACGCCGTACCGGGCCGCCTCGTCCGCCTGGACCGGCTGGTGGGCCAGCAGGACCGTGGAGCGGGAGCGGTCCCGGCCGCCCAGCGCGCGCTCGAAGTCCGGGCCGCCGGACGCACCGTCCGCCGGGCCACCGGAGATGTCGTTGACCCCCGCGAGGTCCAGCACGGCCCCCGCATGGGCGATCTCGACGCGCTCGTTCTGCAGCGGTCGGACGCCGAGCTGCCGGAGCTCCTCGATCCACTCGCCGGGACCGCCCGCGGTGTAGTACTCGTGGTTGCCGGTGACGAAGTAGGAGCCGTAGCGGGATTCGAGGTTCCGCAGCGGCTTGGCCTGCGGGCCGAGCTCGGCCACCGTCCCGTCGACCAGGTCGCCGACGATGGCGACCACGTCGGCCTCCAACGAGTTGATCATGCGGACGATGCGCTCGGTGTGCCCGACCCCGGTGAGCGGGCCGAGGTGGATGTCACTGACCACGGCCAGGCGCAGCCCGTTCAGCCGCGGGTCGAGCCGGGGCAGCCTGACCCCGGCCGACTCGATCACCGGGTCGCCGAGCGCGGTGCGGACGCCGCTCCCGACGGCGGCCAGCGCGCCCACCCCGGCGACGGCGGCGACCGTGCGGCCGATGAAGAGCCTGCGCCCCACCGGCGCCCCGGCGGGACCGCGCGGCCCGGCCGGGTCTCCCCCGGCGTCCGAAGCGCCCGCCGCACCGGGGCCCCGCGTCGCGTCCTGGGAGCCTTCCGTGCCCGCGGCCCCGGTCGCGTCCGGGGAACCCGCGACGTCCGGGGAGTCCGGCATGCCCGCGGCCCCCGGCCCGGCCACCGTGGACCCCGCGGACCCCGCGGTCGCCGGTACGGCCACGCGCTCCGGCTCCCGCTCCGGGGCCCTCCGCCCGGCCCGCCGTACGGCCAGCAGGGCCAGCGCCCGCGGGATCTCCAGCACCACCAGGAAGACGAACAGGTAGAACATCACGGCGAGCCAGAGGTAACCCGGCCAGGCCAGCAGGTGGCCCCACGTCAGCCGTTCACCGGCCCGCATCACGATGAGGAGCGCGGCCAGGGCCACCAGCGCCGCGGTGAGCACGACGCGCGCCCGCCCGGGGACGGTGGTGTCTTTGACCAGGCGGCGCCACAGGTAGTAGTGGACCAGCACGACCGCCGTCAGGACCATCGCTATGAAACCCACGCCCGCCACCGCTCGCTCTCCGCGCCTGTCGTACCCGTCGCCGCGCCCGCCGTACTCCGCCGCCGTGCCCGCGCCGGGTCACGTCGTCCCGGCACGACCGCCGCGCTCGCACCGGACCGCACGGTGATCCGGGCGACCGCCGTGCTCACGCCGGACCGCACCGCGACCCGGCGTGCCCGACGTGCCCGACGTGCCCGACGTGCTTTCGAGAACGCCGGACACGGGCGGCGCGTTCCCGCGTACCTGAGAGCTCCCTCAGGTACGCGGCGGCTCCAGCGGCACGGCCCCGGCCGTCAGGTCTTGGTCTTGGCCTTCGGGCGGGCGGCGGGGCGCTTCTTCGGCGCCGGGCCCCGGGCGCGGCGGTCCGCCAGCAGCTCGGCGGCCCGCTCTGTGGTGATCTGTTCGACCTCGTCGCCCTTGCGCAGTGAGGCGTTCGTCTCGCCGTCGGTCACGTAGGGGCCGAACCGCCCCTCCTTGACCACGATCGGCTTGCCGGAGACCGGATCCGCGCCGAGCTCGCGCAGCGGAGGCGCGGCGGCGGCGCGGCGCCCCCTGGTCTTCGGCTGGGCGAACAGCTCCTTGGCCTGCTCGATGGTGACCGTGAACAGGTCGTCCTCGGACGCCAGCGACCGCGAGTCGGAGCCCTTCTTCAGGTAGGGCCCGAACTTGCCGTTGTGCGCCCTCACCTCCTCGCCGTCCAGCTCGCCGACGAGCCTGGGCAGCATCAGCAGGCGCAGGGCGTCGTCGAGGGTGACGGTGTCGAGGGACATCGTCTTGAACAGCGACTCGATGCGCGGCTTGGGGGCGTCGGCCTTCTTCGTCCGCTTCTTCGCGCCCTCGGCCGGGGGCTCCTCGGGAAGGATCTCCGTCACGTACGGGCCGAACCGGCCGTCCTTGGCCACGATCAGGTTGCCGGTGGCCGGGTCCCGGCCCAGCTCGCGGACGCCGGTCGGGCGGGAGAACAGCTCCTCGGCCATCTCGGCGGTGAGCTCGTCGGGCGCCAGGTCCTCCGGCACGTTCACCCGGACGCCGTCACGGTCCAGGTAGGGGCCGTAGCGGCCCACCCGGATCATGATGTCGGTGCCGGAGATCGGGAAGGAGCTGATCTCCCTGGCGTCGATCTCGCCGAGGTCGGTGACCAGTTCCTTGAGCCCCTCGTCGCCCTCGCCGCCGTCGCCGTAGTAGAAGCGGCGCAGCTCCGGCACCCGCTCCGCCCGGTCGTTGGCGATGTCGTCGAGGACCTTCTCCATGTCGGCCGTGAAGTCGTAGTCGACGAGGTGGCCGAAGTGCCGCTCCAGCAGGTTGACCACGGCGAACGCCAGGAAGGACGGCACCAGCGCCGTGCCCTTCTTGAACACGTAACCGCGGTCCAGGATCGTTCCGATGATCGACGCGTAGGTCGACGGACGGCCGATCTCCCGGTCCTCCAGCTCCTTGACGAGCGTGGCCTCGGTGTACCGCGCCGGCGGCTTGGTGGCGTGCGCCAGGGCCTTGAGCTCGGCCGCGGTGAGGCGGTCGCCCTCGGTGAGGTTGGGCAGGCGACGCTCGGCGTCGTCGCGGGCGGCGGCCGGGTCGTCGGCGCCCTCGACATAGGCCTTGAGGAAACCATGGAAGGTGATCGTCCGGCCGGAGGCGCTGAACTCCACCCGCTCGCCCGCGCTGGACGTGCCGCCCACCTTGACGGTGACCGACTCGCCGACCGCGTCCTTCATCTGCGAGGCGACGGTCCGCTGCCAGATCAGCTCGTACAGCCGGAACATGTCACCGGTCAGCCCGGTCTCGCCCGGCGTGCGGAACACCTCACCGGAGGGGCGGATCGCCTCGTGCGCCTCCTGGGCGTTCTTGACCTTGCTGGTGTAGACGCGCGGCTTGTCGGGGACGTAGGCGGCGCCGTACAGGTTGATCGCCTGGTTGCGCGCCGCGGCCACGGCCGTCTCCGACAGCGTGATGCTGTCGGTCCGCATGTAGGTGATGAAGCCGTTCTCGTACAGGCGCTGGGCGATCTGCATGGTCGACTTCGCCGAGAAGCCCAGCTTGCGGCTGGCCTCCTGCTGCAACGTCGTCGTCCGGAACGGCGCGTACGGCTTGCGGGTGTACGGCTTGCGCTCGACGGACTCGACCCGGTAGGCGGCGCCGTCCAGCCGGGCGGCCAGGGCGCGGGCGGCGGCCTCGTCCAGGTGGACCACGCCGGCGCTCTTGAGCGTGCCGGTGGAGGCGAAGTCGCGTCCCTGGGCGACGCGCCTGCCGTCCACGCCGGTCAGCGTGGCGGTGAACTCGCTCGGCGACTCGTCGCGACCGGTGTCGAACAGCGCCTGCAGGTCCCAGTAGGTCGCGCTGGTGAAGGCCAGGCGCTCACGCTCGCGCTCGACGACCAGCCGGGTCGCCACGGACTGCACCCGACCGGCGGACAGGCGGGGCTTGACCTTCTTCCACAGGACGGGGCTGACCTCGTAGCCGTAGAGGCGGTCGAGGATGCGCCGGGTCTCCTGGGCGTCGACCAGCCGCAGGTTCAGCGACCGGGGATTGGCCACCGCCTCCTGGATCGCCCGCGGGGTGATCTCGTGGAACACCATGCGGTGCACCGGGACCTTGGGGTTGAGCACCTCGCGCAGGTGCCAGGCGATCGCCTCGCCCTCGCGGTCCTCGTCGGTGGCGAGGTAGAGCTCGTCGGCATCCTTGAGCAGCTGCTTGAGCTTGCTGACCTGGGCCTTCTTGTCCGGGTTGACCACGTAGAGTGGTTCGAACTCATGCTCCACGTTGACGCCTAAGCGGGCCCACGACTTGCCCTTGTACTTCTCAGGGATGTCGTCGGCCTTCTCGGGGAGGTCGCGAATATGCCCGATGCTGGACTCCACGATGTAGCCGCGGCCGAGGTACCCGGCGATGGTCTTCGCCTTGGAAGGCGACTCGACGATCACCAGGCGGGTTCCGCCGGCGTTGCCGTTCTTGGCTGGCACGCTGCTTCCTACCTCGCTGTTCGCATTCGTTCCCCGTTCACTTCCCCTCGGGTTACCCGATCCAGATCGGGCGCACTCCCAAGGAAAGCCGCAAGGACGCACAATAAAGCCCTATGAGTGCTGACGTCCCCCAGCCCATCCTCGGAGACTAATCGCTGTGCTGGACTACTCCTACTTGGTTCTCCACCTTCCGCGCGGTACGACCCGGGACACGGCCCGCCAGATCCTGACCGAACACGCAGAGTACGGCGGCTGGGAGCTCGACCGTCTGCGACTGTATCCCGACGGCCGCAGGGACGTCCGGTTGCGTCGCAAGATCATACGTGTGGCCAGGACGATGTGACCGGCCGCGGTCCCCGCAACCCGCGAAGGCGGTGGACCGACATGGCTTTGCCCGCCCCGGGCCGCGCCCCCGGAACGGGCAAAGCACTCCCGCTCCGCCCGGCGATCGGAACCCGGGCCGCCTGGGCCCGCGGTTCCTCTCACCGGCGGCGGAGCGCCTGCGCGTCTCCCCCAGCGGCTCTGAGGGGACATGACCAAAGAGTTACTGATGTATTACCTGCCGTCTCGCTTCCCGCCCCGTTGTCCGGCGGTCGGCTCCCGGCCCTGGATCCGGCTCTGTGTCCGGCCCTGGGTCCGGATCACCGCTCCGGCTGGTTCCGGATGGTTCCGGACCGCCTCGGCGTTACTTCCGACCGAGCCGGAAGCGGCGGGTGGCCGCGAACAGGGTGGCGGAGAGAGCGGCCATGGCACCGACCAGAAGGGCGGCCAGGGCGCCGGAGTTCATGCCGGCCACACCCGCGGGCCGGGCGGCGCTCATCAGACCGAGATCGCCGGCGGGCAGCGTACGGCCGACCGGGGCGGAGGTGACCGCGCCCTGGGCGCCGGCCTTGCGGCCCGGATGCTGCGCGACCCCGCGACCCGCGTTCAGGCCGGACTCGCGACCCGCGTTCTGACCGAATCCGCGGTCCGGGTGCTGGGCGGCCCCGCGGGCGCCCGGCAGGACGGGGATCTCGGGCAGTAGCGCGGTACGGCCCGCCCCAGCGGCGGTGGGCATCGCGGAGACCCCGGAGCGCCCCGGCCCGCCGGCGTGGGAGCCGCCCAGGCAACCGGCGGCGGCGTCACCGAGGACGGCGACCGCGTTGCCGCAGATGTTGATCGGCGCGGTGATCGGCGCGACCACCTGGTTGCCACCCAGCACGGACCCACGCCCGGAGGTCACGTTGCCCCCCGCGCCTCCCGCGCCGCTGCCCCCACCGGAACCGTGAACGGACGCACCGCCCCGGCACCCCGCGACCGCCCTGCCGACGACCGCGACGGAATTGCCGCACACGTTGACCGGAGCGGTGATCGGCGCGACCACCTGGTTACCGCCCACCACACTGTGGTCACCGTTCGTACGGTTGCCACCCGCCCCGCCGCCACCGCCGCCCTCGACGGAGGCACCGCCCTGGCATCCGGCGAAGGCCCGGCCGATGACGGCGACCGCGTTGCCGCAGATGTTGATCGGCGCGGTGATCGGCGCGACCACCTGGTTACCGCCCAGCACGGACCCACGCCCGGAGGTCACGTTGCCCCCCGCGCCCCCGGTGCCGCGCCCCCCGCCGGAGCCGGGAACGGACACCCCGCCCGGGCAGCCGGCCGTGGCGTTGCCGACGGCGTTGCCGCAGGTCTCAACCGGAGCGGTGATCGGCGCGACCACCTGGTTACCGCCGCCGACACTGAACCGGCCGTCGGTGTCGTTTCCAGTGGAACCCGGACGCGGACCGGAACCGTCGTCACCGCCCGGCCGACCCGGACCGCCCGGCTGACCGGGACCGCCCGGCCGACCCGGACCGCCCGGCTGACCGGGACCGCCCGGCTGACCGGGACCGCCCGGCCGACCCGGACCGCCCGGCTGACCGGGACCGCCCGGCTGACCCGGGCCGCCCGGCTGACCGGGGTGGCCGGGACGACCCGGGTGACCGGGACCGCCGGGGCGGCCGTGCCCATCCGGCTGCCCAGGACGGCCGTGGCCGCCCGGCTTACCGGGATCGCCGTGCCCGCCCGGGTAACCGGGCTTACCCGGGTAACCAGGCTTGCCCGGACCACCGGGGTGACCAGGCCCGCCCGGGTGACCAGGCCCGCCGGGCTGACCGGGACCACCGGGCTGGCCCGGACCCCCCGGGTGACCGGGACCGCCGGGGTGGCCCGGACCGCCGGGTCCGTCGTCACCGACCCTGGCTCCGCCGACGCAGCCGGAGAAGGCCCGGCCGATGACGGCGACGGAGTTGCCGCAGATGTTGATCGGCGCGGTGATCGGGGCGACCACCTGGTTGCCGCCCAGCACGGACCCACGCCCGGAGGTCACGTTGCCCCCCGCGCCGCTGCCCCCGCCGGAACCGTGAACGGACGCGCCACCCCGGCACCCCGCGACAGCCCTGCCGACGACCGCGACGGAGTTGCCGCACACGTTGACCGGAGCGGTGATCGGCGCGACCACCTGGTTACCGCCCACCACACTGTGGTCACCGTTCGTACGGTTGCCACCCGCCCCGCCGCCACCGCCCCGCGAGACCGACGCGCCGCCCCGGCAGCCGGCCTCGGAGCGGCCGAACAGGGAGAGCGCGTTGCCGCAGGCGTCGATGGGCGCGGTGATCGGGGCGTTGACCTGGTTGCCGCCCAGGACGCTGCCCCTGCCGGAGGTCTCGCCGGGGACGCCGGAGCCCGTGCCGCCGGTGGCGCCGGCGGTGTTCGTGGCGCCGGCGGAGGCGCCGCCCGTGGAGCCCGCCCGGGACTTCCCGGCGACCGCGGCGGCGTTGCCGCTGATGTCGATCGGCAGGGTGATCGGGAGGTTGACCTGGTTGCCACCGCCGACCGAATGGTCACCGGAGGTGTCCGCGAAAGCCGTACCGCTGCCGAGTGTCATGACACCCAGCGCGAGCAGTGCCGCGGGGGTCGAGCCCTTAACCCACGTACGCATGTTTGATGCTCCTTGCGGTTGTTCGGGGGGAATACCTGACGTCTCGTGGCGGGCATGCGAGGCCGCGCGAGAACCTGACGGGAACGCGTGCAGCGGAAAGCCCCGACGGCCGTCACGAGGAACTGGAGATCACCGGTCGTCCGGCGGGCGGAGCGACTCCCCGCAGAGGGGAGGCCATGACGCGCTCCGCGGCCGGTGAGCGTGTCCGGTGGGGAAACCCGGGCACGCGGGACACGGCGTCAGTCAGGGGAGAAGGAGGGGTCGTCCGCCGCTGTGCGGACGACAGGGGGGAGCACGCACGCCAGCGGGGCGCGCCGCGCCATGGGCCGCGGGTCGTAGACGAACCTCGCGACATCCCCCACACCCGGCCCGGAGGGGCCGGAACCGCCGTTGCCCTGAGGCAGGAACCCATCGGTGCCGGAGCCGTGGTCAACGGCGGCGGGGGTCGGGGACACCGGCCCGGACTGGCTGGTGAGCCCGTCCACGCCTCGCCCGGCCATCGCCTCGGCGTCGCCCGACGCCGAAGACATGCCACTCTCCGCGGGGAAGACACCGGCCCTGACGGCCGGTCCGGAAGCGGCGGGGACGGGGGCGCGCGAACCGGCCGCTCCGGCCGCCGCGGTGGTGTCCGCAGCGGCCGGAGCGGCGCCGAGAAGTCCGAAGACGACCGCGAGCAGCCATCCGGCGGCCAGCAGGCCGCCGATGGAGAGCACTCGCCTGACGATCAGCCGGGAGCCGGCCGCAAACCGCGCCATCCGGTCATCCCGCGCGAAGACCGCGCCGTCGGCGGAGACGGCCGCGGGCACGCGCCGGACGGCGGGCGAGAACGCCCCCCACCGCCCATACGGCACGCGTGCCACGCAGCCTCCTCGAAGCTCTGGTGGACCTGCTTTTCGCATGGCCCGCCCCCATCAACGGAAAGCTACGTTAGCACTACACGGAGTCACCGTAATGCTTTTCCGAGGATCGGTTCAGCAGGCGTCCAGGAAACGGTCAAGAACCCGTACACCGAACTGCAGGGAGTCGACCGGCACCCGCTCGTCCACGCCGTGGAACATCCCGGAGAAGTCCAGGTCGGCGGGAAGCCGCAGCGGCGCGAAGCCGAACCCTCGCATGCCCAGCCTGCTGAACGCCTTCAGGTCCGTACCGCCGGACAGCGTGTACGGCACGGCCAGCGCCCCCGGGTCCTCCGCGACCAGCGCGTCGGCCATCGCGCGCACCAGCGGCCCGTCGAACCCGGTCTCCAGGGCGATGTCGTGGTAGACGAATTCCCTGGTCACGTTGGGGCCGAGCAGTTCGTCGATCGTCTTGAAGAACTCGTCCTCGTAGCCGGGCAGGAATCGCCCGTCCACGTGCGCGGTCGCGGTCTGCGGGATGACGTTGGCCTTGTAACCGCCCTGCAGCATGGTCGGGTTGGCGGTGTTGCGCAGCACCGCGCCGATCATCCGGGCCAGCGGGCCGAGCTTGGCCACGGTCGCCTCGGCGTCGTCCAGGTCGAGCTCCACCCCCAGCGCCCGGGAGGTCTCGACGAGGAAGGTCTCGACCGTGGGCGTGAGCCGTACCGGCCACTCGTAGCGGCCGATCCGGCCGACGGCCTCGGCGAGCTCGGTGATCGCGTTCTCGGCGCTGAGCATCGAGCCGTGACCGGCCCGGCCGCGGGCGGTCAGCCGCATCCAGGCGATGCCCTTCTCCGCCGCCTCGATGAGGTAGAGCCTGCGGTCGTCGTCGAGGGAGACGCTGAACCCGCCGACCTCGCCGATCGCCTCGGTGCAGCCCTCGAACAGTTCGGGGTGCTCTTCGGACAGCCACTGCGCGCCGTACGCGCCGCCGGCCTCCTCGTCGGCGGTGAACGCCAGCACCACGTCCCGCGGCGGGCGGCGGCCCTCGCTGAGCCGCTGCCGGACGACCGCGAGGATCATCGCGTCCATGTTCTTCATGTCGACCGCGCCGCGTCCCCAGACGCAGCCGTCGGCGATCTCCCCGCTGAGCGGGTGGTGGGTCCAGTCCTCGGCGTGGAAGGGGACGACGTCGAGGTGCCCGTGCAGGAGGAGCGCGCCACGGGAGGAGTCCTCCCCCTCGATGCGGGCGATCACGCTCGCCCGGCGGTCGTCCGACTCCAGGATCCGGGGCTCCAGCCCGACCTCGGCCAGTTTCCCGGCGACGTACTCGGCGGCGGCCCGCTCGCCGGGGCCGGTGTTGTCCCCCGTGTTGGTCGAGTCGATCCGGATCAGGTCACGACACAGCTCGGCGACCTCGTCCTCGCCATTGAGCACGGTCATGTCGACTCCTTACGCTTGGTACGGCTTGCCGTCCCATCCTGCCGCCGCCGGGACGGCGGGGCATCACCGGGAGGGCCGCCGGGCAACCGATATGACGCACGCCCAAGAGTTTGCTAACCTAAATCCGCCGACGAGCGATGACGGTCTCTCGTGCAGGCACCACGTCCGGGTGGCGGAATAGGCAGACGCGCTAGCTTGAGGTGCTAGTGCCCTTTGCGGGGCATGGGGGTTCAAGTCCCCCCTCGGACACATTCGATTCGCCTATGAGGTGCTGGTCAGCTCCAGAGCTGACCAGCACTTTTCTTTTGCCGGGGTGGTAGGTCAGCCTCAGGTTCAGTCCCCCGTAGATCCGCGCCTTGCGCGCGGGCTCGGCCTCGCCCAGCACCCGCACCATGTCGCCCAGCGTCCGCATCATGGCCGCCAGGTCGTCGCGGTCGAGCCGCCGCCGGCGCAGCGGAACCCGCCGGAGCCTCGCCTCGGCCTCTGCCTTCCTGGCCTGCTCCTCGCGGATCCAGCCCGCGACCACCGCCGGATCGGCGCCGGCCTCCAGCGCCGCCCGGTGCTGGGCCAGCCTGCGGTCCGACTCGGCGATCTGCCGCCGCGCGACGGCGAGCGCCTCGCCCTCCGGAGCCTCGACCAGCTGGGCGGCCACGAGGGCGTTCAGGGTCTCCTCCACGCGATGCGGTGCGAAGAGCCGGCCGAGCCAGCGGTCGAGCCGCGGCACGAGGACGTCCTCCCGGAGATAGACGTTGCGCGGGTGGACGACCCGGTTGGCCAGCGCGTACTCCTCGGGGAACCGGCACCGGTAGTACGGCGCCTCGTTCACCCAGTTGCCCTGCATGCGCCGCTCGCACACGCCGCAGAAGAGCAGGCCCCGGAGGAGGTAGGGATTGCTCGTTCGCCGGGTCCGCCGGCCGCTGCGCCGTCCGCCCCGGCCCGCGAGCGTGTCCTGAGCCGCGGTGAAGTCCTCCGGGCTGACGATCGGCGCGTGGGCCACGTCGTCGGACCAGACCCACTCCTCACGGGAGTTCCACCGCAGCTTGGTGGTGTGCCCGAGGCCGACGTCGTCGACGTCGAGCAGGACCTCGTCCTTGCGCTGGCGGTTCCACACCTGGTGGCCGGTGTAGCGGGGGTTGGTGAGGATGGCCCGTACCGCGCCCTTGGACCAGGCGATGCCGACGCGGTGCCGGTTGCGTCCGGGGTCGTGCGCCGAAGGGCTGGGGACGCCGTCGCGGGTGAGGCCCTCGGCGATGGCGAACAGGCCGTGGCCGTTCAGGAACTCGGCGAAGATCCGGGCCACCACGGGCGCGGCCACGGGGTCGAGCTCCAGCCGGTGCAGCCGTCGGCCGTCGGCTGCCTTGGCCGGGTTGGGGTGCGGGCCCGCGTCGCCCAGGCGGTAGCCGTACGGTGGCCGCCCGCCGAGGAAGCGGCCCTCCATCTGGGCTTGCGCCGACATGGCGCTGCGCACCCGGATCTTGACCCGGTTGCGCTCGCCCTTGCTCATCCCGCCGAAGACGCTCATCACCAGGTCGTGCGCCTCGTTGGCCGGGTCGATCGGCCCGCCGACCTCCGGCACCCACAGCGGCACCCCGAAGTGCTCGAAGATCGGGAAGGTCAGGCCGTACTGGTTGCCGTAGAACGCCCGATGCGGCTCGCCGATCACCACGGCCTCGAACCCGCGGCCCGGGTCGCGCAGCTCGGCCAGCAGGGCCGCGGCCCGCGGACGCCGCTGCCAGGGGATCGAGCGGGACTTGTCGACGTCGAAGAACTCGGCGACGATCTCCCCGCCCCTCGCCTCGATCAGCGCCCGGGACCGGGTGATCTGCCAGGCCCTTGACGACTCGGGGTCCTGGTTGTCCTCGGTCGAGACCCGGCCGTAGAACGCGAACCGCATCGTGCTCTCCAACTCCTTCCTCGGGACCTTCCGGGCTGTCAGGCGACGTCGGGTACGGCGCCGCCGCGCAGCTCGGCGTGCGCCTCCAGCAGGATCTCCAACAGCTCCCGCGCGGCGCGGGCGTTCAGCGCCGGCGGGCCCTGCGGGAGCACCACGTGGACGCCCTGCTGGTCGGTTCTCCTGGTCGCGGTCATGATGGTCACGCTCCTGTTCGTCGTCTCGTCGTTCGGGAGTGCGGCCCCGGTGGCTTGCTTGGCGGTTGGCTCCGGGGCCGCTTCTGGACGGGCCGTCACGGGGCATCCGTGACTCGGCCACGTCGGCACAGGGCGCACCGGCCGGGGTGGGCGGCGCCGTGCGGGCAGCCGGCGGCCAGGGCCTCGGCCAGCGTCCGGTCGGCGGGATCGACCCGGGGCGTCGCGCGCGGCGGGTCGGGCAGGTCGGCCAGGCGGCTGCTCAGGACGGCGTAGGCGTTGCGGACGCCGAGGGTGTTCGCGCCGACGTGCCCGGCCAGCTCGGCGGGCGTCCAGCCCTCGGCCAGCGCGGCCGTGACGGCCGGGGCGAGGCGGCGGACCTGCGTCGGCGACAGCGGCCAGGCCGCTCCGAGCGCGGCGGTGAAGCGCCGGACCGGTTCGGGGATCTCCTGTCCGGGCTCCCCGCCGCCGCCCGGCGCCCGGCTCGCCGCCGGAGCGGCGGTCGCGCGCGCCCGCGGAGGCGGTGGTGGTTCCTGGTGGTTCTTTGGTGGATCGGGTGACACCCGTGTCACCCCTCCCCTGTCACCCGTGTCACCCCTCGCGGTCGCCGGTGTCAGCCCGGACAGGTTGTCAGGGGTGACATCCTGTCCGGGGTCGAACGAGTTATCCACAGTTTCCACAGACTCGTACACAGGTTCGATCTCGTTGCGCACAGGCGCGCGGAGCACGAGGGCGTACCCGTTCGTCCCGCGCGGTCCGATCCCGCGGTGCACGACCAGGTGTCCGGCGGCGACCAGGTCGCCGATGACCCGCCGTACCGAGCGGGGGCTGATGTTGGCCTTGCGGGCGATGGTCGCCACGGCCGGCCAGCAGCCGGTCCCGTCGTCGCGCGAGCAGGCATCGGCGAGGGCGAGCAGGACCAGGCGCTGGTTGCCGGAGGTGGGCGAGTGCTGCCACACCCAGTTCATGACCGCGATGCTCACGTGCCCCGCCCTCAGCCCCTGGCCAGCGGCAGGGCGACGGCCAGCACGACCAGGGCGAGCAGCAGCAGGTCCACGGCCACCCGGATGGTCCGGTACTTGGCCACGGCGAGCCGCGACAGCAGCCACACCTCGTGGGCGGCCTCCTGCAGCCGTCCGGTCTCCGACAGGTCGAGCCGGTACAGCAGCTCCGCGTCGTTCCCGGCGGCGGCGTGGACGACGAAGCCCGTTCCCCCGTCCCTAGGGATGCGCGGCCGGACCGCGGTCAGCAGCACCGCCGCCGCGGCCGCCAAGAGCGCCGCGGACGACCACAGACCGGCCGCGGCCGGTCCGGGCAGCCGGTCCGCGCCCGTGACGCCGAGGGCGGCGACGACCGCGAACGCGCCGCCGGCCCAGGACAGCAGCAGCCCGGACTTGGCGTCGACGCGGGCGAGCTCGGCGCGGACGGCGGCCGACTCCCGTTCGAGGACCTCCCGGGCCGCGGTGGGCCCTGACGGAGTTCGGCCGGTGGTTGGCATCATTGGATGTGCCTCCTGATCTGGATGGATGAGCGGGGCGAGCGGGCGCGCCCGGCGTGGGCGTTCTTGGCGGAGTGACCACGCTGGTGCGCGCCCGTCCGGAGGGTCAGCGGTCGGGCCGGTGCAGGGTGGGCAGCCACCGCCAGGAGGTCGGCAGGCAGCGGGGGCCGCCGAGGGCCCTGTGGGCGTGGCGGTGGCCCGCGGTGCCGACGCGGTGGCCGGTCGAACGGCAGATCCCGATCGATGCCCACCGGATGCGACGCGGCGGCAGGACGAGCGCGCGACGGCGCTGCCGGGAGGTCGGGTGGGTGGCTCCGATCCATCCGCCCCGCCGATAAGCGGTGCTCTCATGGGCCTCCAGCCCATGGAGCATGGCGCTCATGGCCGAGGCGCCGGGCAGGCCGATCTCGTCCAGCAGGCCGGCGCCTCGGGCGTCCGCGGCGTACTCCTGGCGGCGCGCCCAGTAGGCGCCGAGCAGGTGGGCTCCGGCGGCCACCACCGCGGCCGCGATGCCGAACATCACCTGGGAGGTGACGAGGGCGATGGCTGCGGCCGTTCCCGCAACGGCACAGGTCCGTTCGGCCCACGGGATCCGTCGCCGGTCGTGGTGGCCGAGTGCCACGTGGGCGATCTCGTGGGCCAGGGTCGCGGCCAGCACGTCGGCGGGGCCGTCCAGCAGGCCGGAGCCGAGTTCCACCATCGGGGTCCGGTGGCAGCGTCCGGTGTCGACGGCCGCGGCGTTGTCGCCGAGCTCATCGTCGATGTGGACCAGGACGCCGGGCAGCCCGGCGGCCCGGTGCAGGGCCCACGCCAGACCGGTTAGACCCTCCAGATCGTTGCCCGCGCGTGCCGGGGCGCGGCGGCCGGCGCGCGCGGCGGCTTCCTCGGCTGCGGCGTAGCGGATCATCGGGGTCAGGTCGGTGCGAGCGGCGCGGGCGAACAGGGCATCGCCGAGAGCGGTGTGGCGTGGTCCGGCGGCTTCGCCGGGGTCTGGTCGGTGGATCACCGGTGTCTCCTCGTTCGGGGTTCGGTCGGGTGTCACGGGCCGGTCGGCCGGGGTGTCACGCGGACGTCATGCCGGAGATTCGTCCCGTTGTGTCTGCTGTCACGGGAGGTGTCACGAAGGGGTGTCACGGGGTGTCACAGCGTCGCTGACCTGTGGTTCTCCACCTGTCACGCCGGTCGTGACACCCCGGCCCCTGTCACGGGCGCCGCTCCGGGATCGGGCGCACGGCACGTCTTCAAGTGATCTTGCTAGGCGGCCGCGAGAGCGCGGACGCGGTAGGTGCCCCGCTCCGGGTCGTGTTCCAGCTCTCCGGCCTCGACCCGGGCCTTGAGCGACTTCTGGATCCAGGCGCGGCCCATGCCGGTGGCGTCCAGGACGTGGCCGAGGTCCCGGGGCGCGAAGGGACGGCCGTCGGCGAGCGCGGCCAGGGCCCGGTCCAGGACCTCGCGGGCCTCGGCGGGGCTGAGCTTGACCGGCTCGCCGAGCGGGGTGTCCTCGACGTCGTCGAGCTCGGCGTCGATGTCCGGCTGAGGCCGGCCGGGGTCGGGGTCCTCGGTGCGCAGGTACTCGGTCGTCACGGCGGTGACCTCCAGGTCGTCGTCAGCGGCGGCCGGGACCGCGGTGAGGATCCCGGCTCCGTCCGCGGGGTGGTGGGGACCGGTACGGCAGAGCCTGGCGGTGGTGGCGTCCACCGGCTTGGCCGCGGCGGGCCAGGCGGCGGCGTGGGCGCGCATGGCGGCCACCCGGCGCTCGTCGGTGGTCCCCCAGTCGTAGACGCGGGCCGCCATCGCGATCCGCTCCGGAGCCACGCCGGGCACCTCGGCGTAGACCTTGCCGGGGTTGGTGTTCTTCCACCGTTCGGGCGCCGCCCCCGCGTCTCGCTGCGCGTCCGACAGGCCCCACCCGGCGTCGTGGCCGTTGGCGACGCCGAAGCACATCCACGCGCCGCCCTGGCCCTTGACCATGGTCGGCATCTGCGTGGAGTCGGCCCGCTGCAGCGACCAGACGATCGAGCCGCCCGCCGAGCGGATGGCCCGCATGAGGTTGATGAACTCCTCCATGTCGATGTGGTCGAAGACGTCGGCCGCCTCCTCGATCCACAGCACCATGTACGGCAGGCCGCAGCCCGGCGCCCACTTGAGCAGGTCCCGCGCGGCCAGGTCGTTGGTGCGCTCGGCCAGGATCGCCGACAGCTCGCCCATGAGGGTCCTGGCGCCGGAGACGGTGGACTCCACCCGGTGCAGGGCCGGGCGCAGCGGCCCGACCGTCTGCTCGCCCTTGGTGACGTCGACGAAGAGGACCACGACGTCGCGGCGAGTGATGATCTCGCCCAGGATCGTCCAGCCGCCGCCGGTCGACTTGGCCGATCCGGTCATGCCCATGATCTGCAGGTGGGAGCCGACGAGGCAGATCTCGAAGGTCGTGCCGTCCTGGAAGATGCCGATCCGCAGCGGCTCGGCGATGGATCCGCCCGGCCGGGACGGGCCCGGCCACAGGATCGGCTCCTCCAGCAGCAGCGGGTCCGACAGCGTGACCGTCGGAGTCCCGGCGTTGGCCGGGTTCGGGGTGGCCACCAGCGCCCCGGTGGGCAGCCGCCCGGCGGCCTCCATGGCCGGGATGCTCCGCTGCAGGTCCTCCACCGTGTCGCCGTCGGCCAGCTCGACCGCGCCGGTGATGCGGTGCGGCTCGGCCGTGACGGAGCCGACCCGCACCTCCATCCCGGCCTTCTCCGCGGTGCCGGTCAGCAGCCGCTTGAACAGGTCACGGCCGGCGGGCAGCGCACCGCCGAGATCGCCCGCGTCGTTCGGCCGGACGACGTTGCGGATGTTCCACGCCGCCGCCAGCGTCCCGCCGAGCCACAGCCCGAAGTCGAGGGTCGGCCGGGCGGTCGGCCCGGTGATGGTCGCGGCCAGCAGCCACCCGGACGCCACGGCGGTGGTGCCGGTGGACTGCAGGCGGCCCAGCACGTGCCGGTAGCGGGAGATGGCCCACGTCACCGCCGTCAGCCCGGCCCCGGACAGGGCGAGGCCGGCCGAGGCCCAGGGCAGCGCCTCCGCGGTGCCCCACATGCCGTGGGTGGCGGCGGCCACCGGGACCATCCCGGCCCCCGCCAGCCACGGCACCGCGTGCGGGGCGGCCTTGGCGATCCCGGCGGCGACGACGCGTTCCAGGACGTTGTCGTAGATCACGCCGCCCTCGGTGATGGCGCGGGCGGGCGCGGTGGTCTTCCTGCGGCCCATTGTGGTCCTCCTGTCGGATCGTGGCCGGGGCGCCGGACGTCGTCGGATACGAAGGCCGACCGCCCGTCTCAGGCGTCGAAGTCGAAGGACTTGACCTTCGGGTTGGGCTTCTTCTCGATGGCGGGCGCGAACTGGACCAGGAAGTCCTGCCAGAGCTTGACCATCTCGACGGCGCTGCCGCGCTGCAGCTCGGAGGCTCGGCGAGCCCGGTTCGCGACCCGGCGGGCACGGATCTTCACGTCCATCCCCATCAGCCACGGGTTGCCCCTGGCGGTCACGGTCAGCACCGCGGTGAGCTCCTCGGCCGCCCACTCCAACTCGCCGGCGAACTCCCGGGCCAGCGCCCGGCTCGCGTCGACGTACTGCTTCAGCGCGGCGGTCGATCGCAGCTCGATCGTCGACAGCTCGGGGATCGAGCTCTTCTTGCGGTCGGTGTTCTGCTCAGTCATCGGTCGGCGTCTCCTCGGTCGGCCCCGCCAGCGCGGGGCGGCGTTTCTCCGCGATACGGGCGGCGGTCCAGGCCAGCGGAGGCCAGCCCAGCCGGGCGCCGAACAGGTCGGTGAGGTTGACCAGGATCGGCAGGGCCAGGAAGGCGGCTGATGCCAGCGCGCCCGGCGGCCAGCCCAGCAGCAGCCCGGCCAGCAGGGCCGTGGTGGCCAGCACCGGCACCACGACCAGGGCCAGGACGAGCAGCGGCCGCAGCACGGCCCACAGCGCGGCGTACGGATCGCCGGGCCGTTCCCCGGCCGGCCGCCCCGCGTCGGTGACGACGTAGACCACGGCCGGTTCGCCGGACTCGCCCCGGGAAGGAGGAAGCCCGCTCATCACGCGCTCACCCCCGTCACCTGGGCGGGCCAGGCGAGCATGCAGGAGGCGACACCGCCCGCCGGTGTGCGCCGCCAGGTCAGGCCCGGCCCGCCGCCCGCCAGCGCGCGCACGACGGCCAGGCCGTACCCGCCCTCTCCGGCCGGGCGGGTCAGCTCCGGATCCCGCGTGCCGGTCTCCCCCGGCTGCTCGTCCTGACCGTCGTCCACACCCTGGTCGGCGACGGTGATCCGGACGCAGACCTGGCCGCACACCTGCAGCCGGACGACGAACCGGCCGCCGGCCCGGCCGGAGCGGGTGTGCAGCAGCGCGTTGGAGGCCAGCTCCGAGGCGCACAACGCGGCGTCCTCGGCGCGCGGGCAGCCTCTCAGCAGCGTCGTCACGAACCGGCGGACCTGCGGGACGGATTCCGCGCGACCGGCGAAGGACCTCTCGTAGACGGGGTTGTCCCCGGCGGCCGAGGTGTCGGCCAGCAGGTGCGACGGGCGCACCCCGACCGGCGGCAGCTGGCCGTTGTCGGCGAGCAGCTCCCGCACGTAGCCGACGGGGTCGGCCTCGCCGAGCCGCTCGGCGGCCACGCAGGCGCGGGCGGCCGCCAGAAGCTGGACGTAGGTGGCCTGCAGCAGCGCCAGGCGGTCCTCGACGGTCGAACCGCGGGCGGTGGCCTCGCTCAGGGAGCTCACGAGGCCACCTCCCCGAGGATCCGCTCGATCCAGGCGTCGACGTCGACCCTCTCGCACCCCATCGGGACCAGCCGGTACATCCGGTCGACGAAGTCCTCGACCTGGTCGCGGAGGGCGTAGACGACGAACGGGTAGCCGTACTCGGGACGCAGGACGACGACCAGATGGGTGCCGTGCTCGTGCGGTCCCACGATCACGTCGCACTGCCCGGCGGGACCGTGCAGGCCGTCCGCCAGCAGGTCCCGGGCGAACCCGTAGACAACGGTCTCACGGTGACCCTGCACGAAGGCCAGGCGGACCGCGCACGGGTCGGCGGCGTCGTAGGACAGCACCGCCGCGAGCGGGCAGTCGGGGCGGTCGGCCGCCCACAGGGTCAGGTCCTGGGTGATCCGACGGGCGCTCATGCCGCCTCCTCCGTACGGGTCTCGTCGCCTTCGCCGTCGTCCGTACGGCTCGGCGCGGGCCGTACGGGGTGTTCGTCCTCGCGGCCCGTACGGAGAGCGCGGACGGTCTCCCTCGCGGTCTCCGCGTCTGTACGGCCATCGCCTCGTGTCTCCGTACGGACGTCCTCGTCCGCCGGGTCGACCGGAGCCGTACGGGGCCGGTCGCCGTCCGCGCCGATCACGCCGTTGCGGGCGTCGCGCACGGCCTTCTCACACCAGGACCGGCGGCGGCCGGTGCGGAACTCCAGGTCGGAGTAGTCAGGGGTCCACTTCTCCCCGCGCCCGGCGGCGGCAAGGATCTGGTTGCGGAGGTCCGCCACGACGGCGTCGCGGTCGACCGGCGTCGGAGTCAGGGCCGGGGCCGTACGGGGCTCCAGCCGTACGGGCCGCGCGTCCTCCGCGTCCGTACGGGGTGCTTCCTTCGGTTCCGTACGGGCGCCGCCTTCGGCATCCGTACGGGCCTCCACCGCTGGGACGGGCCCGACCGGGGTGAGGTCCGTATGGACCGGCTCCGCCTGGACGCTCAGCGCGTGTTCGGCGGTGACGCGGTAGGCGACGTTCACCGCCTCGGTGATCCAGTACCGCAGGTCGCTGACGGCCTCGGCGGCGACGAACACCATGATCGGCGGAACCGAGTGCAGAAGGATCAGCGCGGGGCTCAGGGCCGCCCACGCCTCCCAGGTGTTCATCGTGTACGTGGCGGTGAGGGCCACCCACTTCAGCGCCCGCACCCAGGGGCCGGCCCTGAGCTGGTGACGGCTGATGACCTGCTCGCCGATCAGCGCGCCGATCAGGATGAGGGAGACCAGCGGATCCAGCAGCCAGGCGGACCACCAGGCCAGGGAGTACCGCTCGGCGTCTCCAGCGGCGAACTGCTGGACGTTGACGGCGGTGAACGCCAGGCCCAGGATCATGCCGGTCCAGATGAGCCGGTCGACCCAGGCGCGCATGCGCTCGATGCGCAGCGCCACCACGTCGGGGTCGACCTGGTAGGCACGGACGTCGGCGGCCGATCGGGCGGCGGCCGCGAGCCGCTGCGCCTTCGTCCGGGGACGGGTGGGAACGGCCGACGGATGGCGCGGCGGGACAGGGGAGGTCGCGGTCGTCTCGTTCACGCCTCCCACCGCCCGCCGCGCGGGCCGGCATGCCGGAGGGCACGGGCGATGAGGCGGACGTCTGCGGGGTTCCGGTGAGTGCGCGCCATGTCACGCCACCTCATCCGGGGTCTCGGACGCGGCCAGAACGAGGCGGAGGCGGTAGTCCTCGAACGCGTCGGCGGGGATCCGGAGCGTGCCACGCCGGTTGCCGACGCGGAACGCCCGCAGGCGCCCGGACTCGATCTCGCGGTAGACCGTCGACTGGTGGACGTCGAGGATCCGCGCGACCTCGGCGACCCGGTACGGCTTGCGCCGTTCCTGGTGCGGGACGGGCTCGTTGGCAGGCTCGGCCGAGGTCGCGGCGAACCCGGCCGCGACAAGGGCTCTGGCCATCTCCAGCACAGCGGGGGAGATAGTCTGCTCCTGCATCAGTGCTCCTTTGGCGAGGTTGGGCTGATGCGACGGCCCCGGCGGAGAGAGGTGTTGACGCACCTCTCGCAGAACCCGCTGGGGCCTCTTCAATTGTACGAGCCGACCATAACTCCTTAGCCGCTAAGGTAGCAAGGTTCTCAACGCGACTTTCCCAGGTCGATGCCCTCGCGGGACTCTTCTCAGTCGACGTCCTGCCGGTACATCAGCTCGTAGAGATGACCGCCCTTGACCAGGACCTGCACCTCGATCGGCCGCGTCTCATCGGTGTAGACGACCCGGAGCGTCCGGAGTACGGGCACGTCATCCGGCAGTTCCAGCGTCTCCAGCTCCTCCGTGGTGGGCAGGCGCGAGGAGAGCCGATCCACCCACTGCCGCGGCGGATGACCGAGCTCGGCGAGCAGCCGGGGCGAGCCACCGGGTATGCGTTTCCTGTCCATGAGGGGAGTGCCCTGGGCGATGCTCAGCGGGTGATAGATCCACGCCAGCTCGGCGGGCCGGTCGTCCAGCAGCAGCATCTGGTGGCGCAGGGAGACGGCCTCACCGTCGTCCAGGCCGAGCGCCTCGGCCACGGCCGCCGGCGGTGCGACCTCGGAGACGCCGAGCAGCCGGATCGCCCCCCGCTGCGAGCGCTTCGCGGCCTCGGTCATCCACGGGTACGCCTCGTCCCTAGCCGCCGGAGTCATGTAGGACGCCGGGGTGATGGCCAGTGAAGGCTCGTCACGGACGTAGACCCCGACGCCGGCCCGGCCGACGATAAAGTTCTCGTCCTTCAGGACGTTGAGCGTGCGCTGCACCGTCTGGCTGGTCACCGCGTACTGGGCCATCAACTGCTGCGTGGTCGGCAGGCGGGTTCCCGGGGCCAGGTCTCCCGACATGATGAGGGCTCGCAGCTCCGCCGCGATCTGCTGGTGACGGGGACGGCCGTCCTTCTTGGGCATGGGTGATCACACCTTGATCCGGTAGGTGAAGCGCCGCCCCTCGGGGCGCATCGTCATGAGCGACGTCTCGAACGGCGCCCCGTCGGCTGTGAAGACCGTCCGGACCAGCACGATCACCAGCGCCCCTTCGCTCAGCCGGAGGGCTTCGGCCTCCTCCGCGGTCGCGGGCCGGACGATCAGCTCCTCGTACGCCTCGGCCGGCGAATAGCCGAGCTCCGCCAGCAACGTCGGAGCCCCACCGCGGATCTTCGCCATCTGGGCGAGGCCCGTGCCCGCGGCCACGGACGACGGATAGTAGGAGTCGGTGAGCTCGACCGGCCGCTCGTCCACGAGCATCATCCGGCGACGGACGATCACCATGTCTCCGGCCGACAGCTCCAGGGACTCGGCCACCTGGGCGGGAGGGGCCATCTCCCTCACCTCAAGCAGCCGTTGCGAGCCGCTCTCCCCCTTCGCGGCGAGCTCCTCCGACCAGGCGTCCACCGCTCCGCCGGAACGCGGCGCCAGGTAGGACGCCGAGCTTCCCACCTCATCCTGAGGACTGCCCACCGTGATCAACTCCAGGGTTGCTTAGGTAGCAAGGTCGGATACATCAATGTCACTCTACTTGCAGCCCAATCGAGCAATCATCGGCCTGCACCGCGCCATGCACCTAGCTCAGCCAAGTCCTCTTTCTAGGGAGACTCCCGCGCCATGGCCTCCTCGTCGTGACCGAATAGCTCACCCCCACGGGCGTGGGGAGGACGCGGCATCCGCCCTGCTGCACGATCTCGATCGCGGCTCACCCCCACGGGCGTGGGGAGGACTCCAATGGGAACCCCTGAAGGGGGCTGTCACCCGGCTCACCCCCACGGGCGTGGGGAGGACCCCACCCCAGAGCTGTGTCCCTGGATCGGTGGCGGCTCACCCCCACGGGCGTGGGGAGGACGTGGCCGTCGAGATGACGAGGTTGTGGCATGACGGCTCACCCCCACGGGCGTGGGGAGGACTCCTGCCCAGCGGCGATACCACGGGCGAGCTGCGGCTCACCCCCACGGGCGTGGGGAGGACAGCAGCCCGGCCGCGGCGACGATGAGCGTGAGCGGCTCACCCCCACGGGCGTGGGGAGGACTCGCCGTGCTCACGCAGGATCGCGAGGTTGGCCGGCTCACCCCCACGGGCGTGGGGAGGACGCGGTGTCGGTGGCCATCTTCAGCCCCAGGGTCGGCTCACCCCCACGGGCGCCCGTGGGGGTGAGCCGTGCGAGACGTCCGCCGCCAAGCGCGGCCTGGCGTCCTCCCCACGCCCGTGGGGGTGAGCCGGTCGAGGCCGCCGGGGTCGAGCTGGCCAACGGTCCTCCCCACGCCCGTGGGGGTGAGCCGCTGAACGTCCCGCTCGGGCTGAGGGAGACTGTGTCCTCCCCACGCCTGTGGGGGTGAGCCGACCCAGGTGGTCTCCGGCTGGGTGATGTCGTCGTCCTCCCCACGCCCGTGGGGGTGAGCCGGCGTGGAGCTGGGCGGCCTCGTGCGCGGCCTTTTCCTCCCCACGCCCGTGGGGGTGAGCCGACGGTGCGGCTGCCCGCCCTGACCCCAAGGCCGTCCTCCCCACGCCCGTGGGGGTGAGCCGGGCATCTACACCTGCCCCGGCTGCTCGTCACAGTCCTCCCTACGCTTGTGGGGGTGAGCTGAGCCTCAGTCGACGTCCAGCCAAGGGGCCTCCTGGGCCCTCAGGAGATGGGCGAACGGTTCAAGTCCCCCCTCGGACACATTCGATGGCTCAGGAGTCCTGGTCGCTGGAAGAGCGGCCAGGACTTCGTGCTTTCCGGGTCGTGAACCGGTCGGGGACCCGGGATGTCGTGGGTCATGGTCTTTCCGACGAGGCCCGCCGTCCGGAGCGTTTCCGGCGGCGTCCGGCGGGGCGGGCGCACCGGGAGGGGCGGTCCGTGGTGGGATGCCGCCGGCTCACCGTCCGGTCACATCCTGAGCCGGAAGGGCAGCAGGGCGACGACCACGTCGAGGTGCTCCCGCAGTACGAGGGCCATGAAGAGGCCACGCTGGTTGTGCAGTATCCGGTAGCGGAAATGCCTCGGCTCGATGAGGGGGATGAGGACGATCACCCGCCTGCCCGTGGCGTCCGCCGCGCGGACGTACTCCAGAACGGGATGCACCACCGTGCGGTGGGGGTTCACGATGGTCTCGAGCCGGACGCCCGGATCCCACCTCGCCCACTGTTCGCGCATGCGGTCCGCGCCCGCGGAGTCGAAGCACACCGTGACGGCGACGACCTCTCCGCCGAGCGCCAGGCCCGCGCTCAGGGCCCGCTCCGTCATGGCGGTGACGGCGCCGACCGGGATGATGACCAGCTTCTCCCGGCCGGCCGTCCCGGCGGATCCGGTGGGCTTGGCCGGTATCCGGTGTGTCCCCAGTTCGGCGCCGATCTCGGTGTAGTAACGCTGGATCCGGCTGAACAGCAGCATGAGCAGGGGGACGACGATGACGACGACCCAGGCGCCCTCCCGGAATTTGGAGACGAGCAGCACCAGGGCGGCGACGCAGGTGAGCAGGGCGCCGATGCCGTTGAGCATCACGTTGCCGATCCAGCGTGGCGGGCGCAGGCTCCACCAGCGTTTGACCATGCCGACCTGGCTGATGGTGAAGCCGGTGAACACCCCGATGGCGAACATCGGGATGAGTTTGTGGGTCAGTCCGCCCACCGCGATCAGCAGCACGGCGGCCAGGACCCCCACGACCGCGACGCCGTAACGGTAGACGGGGCGTTCGGTCCGCAGCGTGAACAGATGCGGCAGGCGGTCGTCACGGGCCAGCAGGCTCAGCAGGACCGGCAGGCCGCCGAAGCTGGTGTTCGCGGCCAGGGCGAGGCCGAGCGTGACCACGATGTTGGTCACGTAGTACGCCCAGCCGGTGCCGTAGGAGCCGGCCACGAGCTGGGAGAGGATGGTGACCCCCTCCCGGGGCAGCACGTGGTCCCGGTGGATGAGCAGCGCCAGTCCGAGCAGCATCGAGCCGAGCAGCAGTCCGAGGATCAGCTCGGCCCGCCGTGCCCGCACGGTCCTGGGCTCGCGGAACATGGGAACGCCGTTGGCGATGGCCTCGACGCCGGTCAGTGAGGAGCAGCCGGAGGAGAACGCCTTCAGGATCAGCAGCGCCCCCAGCGTCTCGGTCACGGGAACGGTCATGGGCGCTCCCACCACCGCCACCGGCCGGGAGCGGGCCAGCCCCAGTATCACGACGCCGACGATGCACACCACGAACAGGACGGTCGGCGCCATCAGCACCCGCGCGCTGTCGGAGATCCCGTACAGGTTGACGACCGTCAGCAGCGCCAGCCCCGCCAGGCAGGTCTCCGTGAGGTACGGGGCCAGAACGGGGAAGGCCGAGGCCAGGCTGGCGGCCCCGGCCGCGAGGCTGACCGCCACGGTGAGCACGTAGTCGACGATGAGCGCCGCGGCGGCCAGCATGCTCATCCGTTCGCCCAGGTTCTCCTTGGCCACCCCGTAGGAGCCGCCGCCCTGGGGATGCGCGGCGATCACCTGGCGGTAGGAGAGCACGAGCACCATGAGCAGTCCCACGATGACCAGAGTGATCGGCAGTGTGCCGCCCACCGCGAGCGCGCCGGCGCCCGCCAGGACGAGTGCGATCTCCTCGGGCCCGTAGGCGACCGAGCTGAGCGCGTCCAGCGACAGTGCGGCCAGTCCCTCCAGGCTGGTCAGATGCTGCCTGTCCCCTTCGCCGTGTCGCAGCTGGAGCCTGCGGCGGGCGATCGGGGTCCTGGAGCCCCGGCGTTTCCACCGCGGGAGTGAGGGCATGTCACGAGGCCTTCATGACGCCCCGGAGCCCGTCCTCCGGTCGGCCGTTCTCCTGATCGTGGGACCGGCGGCAGAGGAGGAGGACCGGGAAGAGCTTCCGTTTCCCACCGGCACGGGCGTTCCTGGCTTTTCACTGGTTGACATTTTCCCACTTACGTTTCGACGTCCGCCCGGATTCTCCGAATTCGCCGGTGGCCTCAGTCATGGCTAATACCCGCATATCTGGTCAATGCCATGAATAAAATGATTGACCAGAGCATGACCTTTTGCGGTTTTTGTTGGTCCGAGGGCCCGGGAATCATCGCCGCAGCGCGTGGGGTCCCCTCGCCCTGATCACACCGTCGGAGTCCAAGGGGTTGGCGTCTTTGTCCTCGGCACCCGCACCACCGGATCCGGCGGAGCAGACGACCCACCCGGAGAGGCCGCGAGGCCTCGACTTTCTGCGCACCGTTCCGAAGGGTGTCGCACAGGTCGATTTCCAGTCGAGTCTCTGGACCGGCCTGGTGTTCCTTGTCGCGTTGTTCGTGGGGGGCTGGCAGTTCGGTGTCTTCGGGCTGCTGGGGACGGTGGTCGCCACGCTCACCGCCCACCTGTTCGGCGTCTCCTGGCCGGACCGGGTCTCGCCGGGCCTGGAGGGCTTCTGCGGCACGCTGATCGGTGTCAGCCTGGTGCTCTATCTGGACGTCCGGTGGATGACGGTCGCGCTCGTCGTCGTCGGCGCGATCGCCGGAAGCGTGCTCACCTCGGCGCTGAACGTGCTCCTCACGCCGTACCGCCTGCCGACCCTCACCGCGCCCTTCTGTGTGATCACCACGGTGATGGTGATCGGAGGGCCGTCCTTCCACCGGATCTGGGCGGGCCACGCGGGCGCGGCCCCGCCGTCCGCCACCGCTCCCGGCACCGCGATGACCTGGAGCCACTTCTGGCAGGGCACCTTCAACGGCGTCGGCCAGGTGTTCTTCCAGAACAAGTGGTACGTCGGCGTGATCTTCCTGGTCGGGCTGTTCGTCAGCGGATGGATGACCGGACTGGTGGCGTTCGTGTCCAGCCTGATCGGCCTGCTCACCGGCTGGGCGCTGGGCGCGCAGGCCGCGGACCTGGGAGCGGGACTGTACGGCTACAACTCCGCGCTGACCGGGCTCGCGTTGTTCGGCACCTTCATCGCGGTCACCCCGGTGAGCGCCGCCTACGCCGTGATCGGCGCGGTGTCGGCGGCGGGGCTGACGGCCGGTGTCGGCAATCTGTTCCGGGTGGTCGGAGGCCACACTCTCACCTGGCCGTTCGTACTCGTGACCTGGGTATTCCTCGTCGCCGTCCCGATGTTCAACAAGATCAAGCGCGCCGGATGACCGTCGATGGCCGCGGGCGCGGAAAGGACCGTCAATGAACCTCACACCGCGAGAGATGGACAAGCTGGTCATTTTCACCGTCGCGCAGATGGCACAGCAGCGCCGGGATCGGGGCCTGAAGCTCAACTACGCCGAGGCGGTGGCGCTGATCAGCTCGGCGATCGTGGAGGCGGCCCGGGACGGCAAGACCGTCGCGGAGTGCATGGAGCTGGGCAAGCAGGTCGTCGGGCCCGACGACGTCCTGCCCGGTGTGCGCGGCATGATGAAGCTGATCCAGGTGGAGGCGGTCTTCGACGACGGCACCAAGCTGGTCTCCTGCCACGACCCGGTGGGCGGGAAGTGAGGCCGGACCGTCGCAGGGTCCTGCTGGTCGGCGGGCACGAGAGCCGGGACGGCCGGTGCCTGACCGGCCTGGTGGGGCCGGACGGTCCCGAGGTCCGCGCCGTGGGCCGCGACCTGCACGCCGCGCTCGCCGGCCGCGACCGGATCGTGGCGGTGCCGATGACGCTCGGGCGGGACCCGGAACTGCCGGCCGTCGCCGCGCAGACCCTGAGGTGGGCGGCTCGTGAGCGTGCGCCGGGGGACCTGCTGCTGGCCGGGCCGCTGGGCACGACCGGGCATCTGGTCGGCTGGATCAGGGGTGCGGTGACCCGGGCGCTGCGCGACGGGCCGCCGCGGCAGGCGGTGCTGCTGGTGGCGCCGGCGGCCGGGCCCGAGCCGGACGCGGAACTGTTCAGGGTGGCGCGGCTGGTGCGGCAGTACACCTCCGTGCGCTGGGTGGAGGTCGCGCTGATCGGCGGTGACCCGGACGTGGACGAGGGCGTGGGACGCTGCCTGCGACTGGGGGCCGACGGCGTCGTGCTGGTGCCCGCCTCGTTCGTTCCGGTGGCCCCGCGGCCCGGCGTCCGGACCGCGGGCCCGCTCCTGGGGGCCGCCTCGCTCGCCACGCTGGTCCGCGAGCGGGTGGCCGAGGCGGAACACCGGTGGGACCGGTACGGCGACGACGGGCTGGCGACCGTCCACCACGGCCACGGCCACGAACACGGCCACGGCCACGGCCACGGCCACGAGCACGGCCGTGAGCACGGGCACGGCCGCGGCCATCGCGACGAGCATGACCACACAGATCGTCACCGGAACCCGTCCGTACCGGTGACGGCGGACCTGAAGGGGGCGGCATCCCATGTCGGATGACGTTTACATGTACGGCGAAGGGCAGATCGAGCTGAACGCCGGCCAGCCCAGGGCGACCATCACGGTCCACAACACCGGCGACCGCGCCGTTCAAGTCGGTTCCCACTTCCACTTCTTCGAGGTCAACCGGGCGCTGAGTTTCGACCGCGACGAGGCGTTCGGCAAACGCCTGGACATCCCCGCCGGGACAGCCGTCCGGTTCGAGCCCGGGGACACCAAGCAGGTGACCCTGGTCGAGTACGGCGGCGGTCAGCGGCTGGTGGGCTTCGGCGGTCTCCTCAACGGCAGCGTCCGCTCCGGCGAGGCGCACCGCAGGGCGCTGAAGAGGATGCGCGAACGCGGCTACCACGACGAGCCCGGCACGTCCGGCACGTCCGGCACGTCCGGCACGTCCGGCACGTCCGGCACGTCCGGCACGTCCGGCACGTCCGGCACGTCCGGCACGTCCGAGGAGAAGCCGGCCAGGAAGTCGAAATCCCAGAGCTCCGGGAAGAAGGGCTGAACCGCCATGGCCACGATGAGCCGCAAGCAGTACGCGACGATGTACGGGCCGACGGTGGGCGACAGGCTCCATCTGGGGGACACCAACCTCATCGCCGAGGTGGAGAAGGACTACACCGAGGGGCACTACGGGGACGAGACCCAGTACGGCGGCGGCAAGACCGCCCGGGACGGGATGTCGGCCGACCCGGCCTCGGACAGCTCGGTCGCCCTGGACCTGGTGATCACCAACGCGGTGATCATCGACCCGGTGCTGGGCATCGTCAAGGGCGACATCGGCGTCAAGGACGGGAAGATCGCCGGGATCGGCAAGTCCGGCAACCCGCACACCCAGAACGGGGTCGACCGGCGCCTGATCGTCAGCGCGAGCACCGAGGTGCTCTCCGGTGAGAACCTCATCGCCACGCCCGGAGGGATCGACACGCACGTCCACTTCCTCACCCCCCAGCAGGCCCAGCACGCGCTGAGCAACGGGATCACCACGCTGGTCGGCGGCGGCACCGGCCCGGCGGACGGCTCCCGCGGCTGCACCACCACGCCCGGCCCGTGGAACATCTCCCGCATCCTCCAGGCCTACGAGGCCGTCCCGATCAACATCGCGGTGTACGGCAAGGGGAACAGCAGCCTGCCGGCCCCGCTGGAGGAGCAGATCCGGGCCGGGGCGGCCGGCCTGAAGGTGCACGAGGACTGGGGCACCACCCCCGCCGTCATCGACTGCGCGCTGTCGGTCGCCGACGAGCTCGACATCCAGATCAACATCCACACCGACACGCTGAACGAGGCGGGCTACGTCGAGGACACCATCAACGCGATCAACGGCCGCACGATCCACACCTACCACTCCGAGGGCGCCGGCGGCGGGCACGCCCCCGACATCCTGCGGGTCACCGGCGAGCCCAACGTGCTCCCGGCCTCCACCAACCCGACGCTGCCGTACACCGCCGACTCGGTGGACGAGCTGCTGGACATGACGATGGTCTGCCACCACCTCAGCTACGACGTGCCCGAGGACGTGGCGTTCGCCGAGAGCCGGGTGCGCGCCGAGACCATCTCGGCCGAGACCGTGCTGCACGACCTGGGCATCATCAGCATCATCGGGTCGGACTCGCAGGCGATGGGCCGGGTGGGCGAGACGTTCACCCGGGCCTTCCAGGTGGCCCACCACAACAAGGACAAGCGGGGGACGCTGCCGGAGGACTCCGCCCGCAACGACAACTTCCGGGTGCTGCGCTACCTGGCCAAGGTGACCATCAACCCGGCCCGCGCCTCCGGGATGGCGGACACGATCGGCTCGCTGGAGGACGGGAAGCTCGCCGACATCGTGCTGTGGCCGGTCCACTCCTTCGGGGCCAAGCCCGCCATGGTCGTCAAGGGCGGCCTGATCAGCTGGGCCCAGATGGGCGACCCGAACGCGTCCCTGCCGACGCCGCAGCCGGTCTACTACCGTCCCACGTACGGGGCCTTCGGCAGGGCGCTGTCGAGCACCTGCGTCACCTTCATGTCCGGCGCCGGGATCGAGGCGGGCGTACCGGAGAGGCTCGGCCTGCAACGGCTGATCCGGCCCGTACGGCAGTGCCGTACCGTCGACAAGCGCCACATGATCCGCAATTCCACGCTCGCCCGGATCGAGGTCGATCCCGAGACCTACCGGGTGACCGTCGACGGGGAGCCCGCGCACATCGAACCGGCCAAGAAGCTGCCGCTGAACCGGCTGTACTTCCTGGCATGAGCGCACCTCCCGGCACCGGCGATCTGGACCCGCTGCTGGCCCAGTTCCAGCTCACCGACTCCGGTTTCCCCAGCGGGATGTACACGTTGTCGCACGGGCTGGAGGGGTACGTCCAGCTCCGGATCACCGGTCCGGAGAACCTGCGTGAACTGCTGACCGACCTGCTGTACAACGCGGTGGGCCCGGCGGACGCGGCGGCCCTGGTGCTGGCGCACCGCGCCGCCGGCGAGGGGGACTGGGAGCGGCTGGTCCAGGTCGACCGGCGGCTGCACGCGATCAAGCTCAACAGCGAGCAGCGGGCCGCCTCGGTGCGGACCGGCCGGCAGGTCCTCGACACGGCGGCCTTCGCCTTCCCGGTGCCGGAGGCCGCCCGGCTGGCGGAGCTGGTGGCGGAGAAGGCCACACCGGGCAACCACGCGGTCGTGGTCGGCGCGCTGTACGCGGGGCTCGGAGTGCCGGTGGCACACGCGGTCGCCGCCGACCTGTACGCCTTCGCCGCGAGCTGGACGGCGGCGGCGGTGCGGCTGGGCCGTACCGACTTCCGCCGCGCGCAGGGGCTGCTACGCGAGATCCGCCCGGATCTCGCGCGGGTCGCGCGGACGGCGCTCGCCGCCGGGGATCCGCGGGACCTGCACGGCGCGGTGCCCCTCGCCGACGTCGTCTCGGCCGCGCACGAGCGGGCGGAGGCCCGCCTGTTCGCCACCTGATCCGTTCGTACGTGGGAGGAACGAGATGGAGCTGGAGAAGGTCTTCAAGGTAGGGATCGGCGGCCCCGTCGGATCCGGCAAGACGGCGCTGATCGAGGCGCTGGTCCCCCACCTGCAGGCCCGGGGGCACCGCATCGGTGTGATCACCAATGACATCTACACCCAGGAGGACGCCGAGCACGTCCGCCGTACGCTGGCCGGGACGCTCGATCCCGAGCGGATCGTGGGCGTCGAGACGGGGGCCTGCCCGCACACCGCGGTCCGGGACGACCCGACCATGAACCTGGCGGCGGCCGCCGAGATGCTCGACCGCTTCCCCGACCTCGACATGCTGCTGTTCGAGAGCGGCGGCGACAACCTGACGCTCACCTTCAGCCCGGCGCTGGCCGACGTGTACATCTTCGTCCTGGACACCGCCGAGGGCGAGAAGATGCCGCGCAAGCGCGGTCCGGGCACCACGGACTCCGACCTGCTGGTCATCAACAAGATCGACATCGCCCGGTACGTCCGCACCGACCTGGGGGTCATGGAACGGGACGCGCGGGCGGTGCGCGGCGACGGTCCGGTCGCGCTGACCGACTGCCTCACCGGCACCGGGGTCCCCCAGGTCGTCGACTTCATCGAGGCGCGGGCGGGAGCGGCGTGCACCTCGCCGGCGTAGGGACGGTGGACGGCTCACGGAGGACCGGCGACCGCCTCTCACCGGAGTGGTACCTCCCCGGCTGGGTGCCCGAACCGGTGCGGCGGCACGCCGGCACCCCGGACATGCTGCCGGTCGGCAGCCCCGGCAAGGTCGGGATCCTCGACCTCGCGTTCGAGCGGATCGGCGACCGGACGGAGCTGACCGGCCACTACCAGAAGGCGCCGCTGCACATCACCCGGCCGCTCTACCGTGACCCCGAGGACCCGGGCCTGCCGTACGTCATGATCATGTCGTCCGGAGGCGGGGTCCTCCAGGGGGATCGCTACCGCGTCGACGTCTCCTGCGGGCCGGGAGCGGCCGTGCACCTGACCACCCAGGGCGCCACCCGGCTCTACCGGATGGAGCAGGACTACGCCACGCAGCTCGTCCGCCTCACCGTGGGGCCCGGCGGTCACCTGGAGTACCTGCCGGACAGGACGATCCCGTTCGGCGGCACGCGGTACTACCAGCGGATCGACGTCACCGCCCACCCCGACTCCACCGTCGTGCTGGGCGAGACGTTGCTGGCCGGCCGGCTCGCCCGGGGGGAACGGCACGCGTACACGGCGTACTGCGGCGACGTCGAGGTACGCGACACCGCGGGGCGGCTGCTGTTCGCCGACCCGCTCCGCCTGGTGCCGGGAGAACGGGCGGTGACGGGACCGGCGGTGATGGACCGGTACGGGGTCCTGGCGTCCCTGTACGTCGTCACCGGGGCGCGGCCCGCGCGGATCCTGGCCGACGCGATGCACGAGGCGCTCACCCGCACCGGGTCGCGAGCCGGGGCCGGCGTCCTGCCGGGCGAGCGGGGCGCCTGGGCCCGTGTCCTCGGTGAGCGGTCACCCGAGGTCGAGGCCGCCTTCGGGCAGGCCCTGGACACCGTCCGCGGGCTGCTGCCGGGAACGTCCGCGCCCGCCCCGCGCGGACGCTGACACCGGCCCGGTGCTCTCGACGGCGAGAAGACCTGGAGGAGGAGGCCATGGAGTCCCCGGGAAGGGCGGAGGGGCATCTGCTCCATCGTGAAAGAGCCGAGGCGTCCGTCCTGGACCGGCGCAGGGAGGGGCCGCCCCGCCATCCGGGGGTCCGGCCCGGCGCGCTCCTCGACATCGCCGTCGGAGGAGCGGTCGGGGCCCTGCTGCGTCACCTGATCACCGAGGCGATGCCCGGGGGGCGGGGAGGCTTTCCCTGGGGGACCCTCCTGGTGAACGTCCTCGGCTGCCTGTTCATGGGGACGCTGACGACGTACCTGCTCAAGGGCCGGCCGCATGCTTTCGCCCGCCCGCTGCTGGTGACCGGCTACCTGGGCGGTTTCACCACGTTCTCCCATCTCATCGACGGGATACACGCCCTCGGCCGCGCCGGGAGCTGGGACCTGAGCGTCACCTACGCGGTGGTCAGCGTGGTGGGCGGCTGGATCGCGATCGTGGCGGGGCTCAGGCTCGGGAGGCTGGTGCCGCACCGCGCGGACGGGTCCGGAGGCGGCGCGCCATCATGATCATCCTGCTGGTGCTCATCGGAGGGGCCTTCGGCGCCGTGCTGCGTTACGTCCTCGACGCGGCGGTCAAGAAGCGGTTCGGCAAGGCGTTCCCCTGGGGGACCCTGACGGTCAACCTCCTGGGCGCGGGGATTCTGGGGGCGCTGCACGGAGCGGGCGTGGGGATCGGGGCGGAGGCCCTGGCCGGCACGGGCTTCTGCGGCGCGCTGACGACGTTCAGCACCTTCGAGCTGGAGACCGTCCACCTCTTCCAGGACGGGAGGTACGCCAGGGCCGTGACGAACGTGCTCGTCTCCATGGTGCTCGGCTTCATCGTCCTCACGCTCCTGTACATCGCGTTCCGGGCGGTGTGACGGCCGCCCGGCCGGGCGCGGTCCGGTCCGTCCCCGGGCTCCCGGGTGAGCCGGCACGCTCCGGCGGACTCCGTCCCGTCCGCCGCCGTGCCCGGCACGGGGCCGCCGGAGAGGGGGGCCCGCGCCGATCCGCGGAAGGCGTCCTCAGCCCCAGCGCTCCGCGCCGGGACGCCTGGCGGCGACGTACACGATCACGGTGCACCCGGTGAGGATGAGAACCGCCGTCCACAGCGGGGCCACCGGGAAGAGCACCCGCCGCAGCGTGCCCGAGACCAGGGCGCCGGCCAGCAGCGCGCAGATCGAGACGAGTCTCCGGCCCTGCCTGGCGGGCACGACGGATTCGGCGAACAGCGAGGTGAGCGTGGTCGTGACGACCGTGGTGTTCAGGTCGGGCACCCTGATCCCGCGTACGACCGCGTACTCCCAGCCCAGGGAGAAGGCGAGCGTCATGATGACCGGCCATCGCACCCGGGGATCGGCGAGCCCGTACCGGGAGGCCAGGACCGAGGCGCCGCAGACCAGCACCGTCTGGACCGCGGTGCCCGCGGCCAGCAGCAGGCCGCGGTGCCGGCGCCCGGACCACGACAGGACGGCGCCGCCGCCGGCCGCTCCCGCCGCGAAGGACATGAGTGACAGCGCGGAGGACAGCGGCGTACCGTGACCGGCCAGGCCGAGGCCGAGGATGATGACGTTCCCCGTCATGGCGGCGACGAAGATCTGGCCGAGGTCCAGGAAGCTCGTCGCGTCGATCATCCCGGTGGTGAAGGCGAGCGCGACGAGCACGTACGGCAGGGGCCCGTCGAGCCGGCCACCGCCCCGCGTGCCGTCGGTCACGACCTCGCGCCGGCGGGTCTCATCCGATCCGCAGCTCGGTGTCGAGGCCCGCGGTCTCCTCGTGGGGGCTCGGACGGAAGGTGAACAGGACCTCCACGACCTTGCCGATGAGGTAGGTGAGCACGAAGGTGTAGCAGGCGACGGCGAGGACGGCGACCACCTGCTTGCCCAGTAGGGAGACCGAGCCGCCGTAGAAGAGACCGGCGATGGGCTTGGCGTACTTCCCGGTGGCGAAGAACCCGAGGAGCACCACGCCGACGATGCCGCCGGCCCCGTGGATGCCGACGACGTCCAGGGTGTCGTCGTATCCGACGGTCGTCTTGACCTCCACGGCGTAGGTGCAGACGACGGCGACGACGATGCCGATGATCGTCGCGCCGAAGAGGTTGACGTACCCGCAGGCCGGGGTGATGGCCACCAGACCGGCGAGCGCGCCGGTCGTGCCGCCCAGCCTGGAGAACCGCCCGAACCGGACCCGTTCGAACAGCATCCAGACCAGCATCGCGACACAGCCGCACATCATGGTGTTGACCACCGCGTTCGCCGCCAGGGCGCCGTCCGTCAGGGCCGATCCGCCGTTGAACCCGAACCAGCCGAACCACAGCAGCCCCATGCCCGCCATGACCAGCGGGATGTTCTTCGGCTCCGGGGGCCCCTCCCTGCGGAAGGACAGGCTCGGCCCGAGCACCAGCGCCAGCGCCAGGCCCGCGATCCCGGAGTTGAGCTCGACGACCAGGCCGCCGGCGAAGTCCAGCACCCCCCACCTGTTGAGCCAGCCGTCCTTGGAGAACACCCAGTGGGCGACCGGCAGGTAGACCAGGGTCACCCAGACCGCGCCGAAGACCATCCAGGGTCCGAGCCTGACGCGGTTGGCGACCGAACCGCTGACCAGCGCGAGCGTGATGATGGCGAAGACGAGCTGGAAGAGCGAGAAGACGTACATCGGGATGACGCCCCGCAGGACCGACGGGGTGGTCTTGAAGAACTCCCACTCGCCCCAGCCGATCAGGCCGAGTCCTCCCACGTCATCGCCGAACGCCAGGCCGAACCCGTAGACGAACCAGATGACGGTCACCACTGCGATCGAGACGAAGCTCATGTACAGGACGCTGACGAGGTTCTTCGCCCGGGCCATTCCGCCGTAGAAGAGGGCGAGGCCCGGTGTCATGAGCAGCACCATGGCGAAGCTGACGAGCACCCATGCGGAATCGCCGGTATTCAGCCCATATTTCATGCCCAAGCTCCTGGTTCCCGTCAACACCATTAGACATGGGCGTTCAATGGATACACGAAACATTTTCCCGAAGCACCGCGAACAAAGCTTCATCCATCGGGCTTTTACCCTTCCCGATATCCCCAGAATGCTTTATCCGGCTTTAGCCCGGAAAAATGGTTTTCACCCTGGGTGGGTCCGTGGTTCCACGGTCAGGAGGGTGGCGCGGGCCGGCCGGAGGCGGCGGCGAGGCGGACGAGTTCGGCGGCGGCGCCGGGGAGGCGTGTCCGCCTGCGCCAGACCGCCAGCAGCGGCCGGCGCAGGTCGAACCCCGCGACGGGGACCTCGACCAGCCGCCCCTCACGGAGCTCGGCCGCGACGGCGAGCGCGCTGAGCACCGCCGGGGCGGCGCCGGCCTCCACCGCCACCTTCACCGCGGCGTTGGAGGACAGCTCCAGCGCGGGCGGAACGGTGACCCGCCCGGCCATGACGCGGTCGAGGGCGGAGCGCGTGCCCGACCCCGGCTCCCGCACCACCAGCGGGGTGGCCGCGAGATCGGCGAAGCGCAGATGGACCGGGTGCCGCGCCCAGGGATGGCGGGGCCCCGCCACCACGATGAGGCGGTCATAGGCGACGTACCGGGTGCTCAGCCCCCGCGGCAGGAACGGCGACTCGATGAAGCCCACGTCGATCTCGCCGTCCCGCGCCAGCCGGCAGACCATGTCCGAGTTGACCACGCGCGGCCTCACCTCGACGCCGGGCAGGGTACGGCGCAGCGCGGCCAGCCAGCCCGGCATGAGGTATTCGGCGATCGTCATGCTCGCCGCCACCCGCACGAGCGCGTCGTGCTCCCGGCGGAGGGCCCGCACGCTCGCCAGCAGGCCGTCCGCCGCGGCCAGCGCCGCCCGGGCCTGGTCGGCGACGATCCGGCCCTGCGGGGTGAGGCGGGAGCCGGTCGTCGAGCGGCGCAGCAGGGGCAGGCCCAGCTCCCGCTCCAGGGTGTCGAGCCGGCGGCTGGCGGACGCCTGGGTGATGCCGTGCAGCCGGGCCGCCTTGCCGACGCTGCCCTGCTCGGCGACCAGGAGCAGGAGTTCGAGGCTCGCCAGGTCGGGCCATCGCGCGTTGCTCATGCGGTCACCGTATGACCTGCCGCGAAATCGGTGGCTACCGGACCAACATCACACCTGACAGAAATGCGGACATGACCCTGTCCACCGCGCCGGCACCCGCCACCGGCATCCGCTCCCTCCTGCCCGGGCTCGTCGCGTCGGCCGCCGGTGTCGCGGCGGCCACCGGGATCAACGCCCTCCTACCCACCGTGAGCCCGCTGATGGCGGCGGTCGTGCTCGGCGCCCTCGTGGCGAACCTCGGAGCGTGCCCGGCGGCCCTGCGGCCCGGCCTCGCGTTCGCCTCCAGACGGCTGCTCCGGCTCGGCGTCGTGCTCCTCGGCGCGCAGCTCGCCGTACGGGACGTCCTCGCGCTCGGGCTCCCGGTGGTGCTGCTGGTGGTGGCGACGGTCGTCGTCGCCTTCTCCGGCACGTGGTGGCTCGGACGCCGGCTCGGGCTGAGCCGCGACCTCTCACTGCTGGTGGCCACCGGCTTCGCCATCTGCGGCGCGGCCGCGGTCGCCGCGATGAACGGGGTGGCCGACGGCGAGGAGGAGGACGTCATGACCGCGGTCGCCCTGGTCACCCTGTTCGGCTCCGTCTGCATCGTCGCCCTCCCGCTGCTCCAGGGACTCCTGCGCCTTCCCGCGGAGGGCTTCGGCGTCTGGAGCGGGGCGAGCGTGCACGAGGTGGCCCAGGTGGTGGCCACGGCGCAGACGGCCGGTACGGCGGCGCTCGCGACGGCCGTGGTCGTCAAGCTGACCCGGGTCGTGCTGCTCGCCCCGCTCATCGCCGGCGTCAGCGTCCTGCGCCGCCGTACGGCCGGGTCCCGGACGGGCGGGAAGCCGCCCATCGTCCCCCTCTTCGTGGCCGGCTTCCTCGCGATGGTCGCGCTGCGCAGCCTCGGCGCCCTGCCGGCCACCTGGCTGGCGCCGCTCAAGACGGCCGAGTCCCTGCTGTTCACCGCCGCGCTGTTCGCCATGGGGACCGCGGTCGACCTTCGGGCGCTGGCGCGCACCGGCCGCCGGGCCGTCGTGCTCGGCGCCCTGTCGACGGTCCTCATCTCGCTGGTGGCGCTCGGCGGCGTGGTGGTCCTCACACCCGGGGGCTGACCGGTCCGAGCCGGGCCGGGATGGGCGGAGAGGCGCGGTCCGGGTTCCCCGGCGGAGCGCATCGGACGGGAGCCCCTGTTCACCGGCGAAAACCGCCGGTGAACAGGGGCGAAGGCGCGGGCTCCTCAGCTCCGGTCATCCGCTGACGGATCCCGGATCAGCAGCACCCGGCGGTGTAGCCCGTGTAGCCCGTGTAGCCCGTGTAGTACGAGGGGACGCAGCCGCCCCCGACGAGGGCCGTGCCGCCCCAGTAGCCACCGACGACCGGCGGACCCCAGTAGCCCACGGGGCGGACGAACCCACCCCAGGGACGGACGAAACCGGCGCCGGGCGGGTAGAAGCCCCCGACGGGACGGACGAACCCGCCACCGGGGACGCCCCAGCCAGGGCCGCCCGCCGTGAAACCGGCCTGGGTGAGGCCGGTCGGACGGGCCGGGACGGTGACGGCCGCCGAAGCGGCGACCGGCGCCGCGACGGCGAGCGTGGCGCAGACGGAACCGGCCAGAAGGAGCCGGCGGATCACAGTCATATGACCTCCTGTCCACTTACTGTCACTATCTGTGACGATCGCCAGGTTATCGAACCGTTGATCACGGAGCTGGACGTGAGCGGGTCAACGGACGGCAATCAATGACGAGGTCGCGGGAGGCGCCCGGGGCCCCGAGCCCGCGGGATCGCGGTGCCGGGAGGCCCGCTCGGCGGCGTCGGCCTGCCGGGACCCCGGGCCCCGGGAAGCGCGGGCCCCGGGGGGCCAGGCCGTGCGACGGGCGCCGTCCGGGCGCGCATACCATGCAGCGGTGGAGGTTCTGGAACCGGAGGAGTGGCGGGCCCGGGCGGCGGCCTACGAGCGGCGCGTCGAGGCGTGGATGGCGCTGATGGGCCGGCGCGGATCCTCCGTCGAGTGGATCGTGCGACTGCCTGCACGTCACACGGATCTACGTATGCGCAACTCAGAAACCCAGAAAGATAGGGTGTTGAAGACGAACAAAGCGGATAAAGGGGGTGAAACCAATGACCATTCTGCCCGCTTCCACCTGGGCTTCCCTCTCACATGCTCATGAGAAGCGCGCTGCCTCCCTGACCGCTGAGCACCGTGCCCGCAAGGCGGCGAGAGAACGCCACGCGATCGATGACTTCCTCTACGACTACTACGGCACAAGGCCTTCTGTTCTGCGACGCTGGCATCCCGGCGTAGGCATCGCCTTGGAACCCGGGCCGAACGGTTCCGCACCGCATCAGCAGTGGCGTTGGTACGCCACGGACGCAGACGGCGTCGTCAGCTTCAACGCAGCAGCGTTCCTCGCCGACCGGGTCGACTCGGTGCGCTTCATCCATCGGTTGCTGTCCGCGATCGCTTCGCGGCCGGCCTTCACCGGCTGCTTTGGCTTGCATGAGTGGGCGATGGTGTACCGTCAACGCGAGCATCGGCATCCACTTCCTCTACGACTCGGGCAGGAAGGCACTGATGCGGTAGTCGAGTCTCACCAGATCCGCTGCACGCACTTTGATGCGTTCCGGTTCTTCACGCCGGACGCTGTGAGCCTCAACCGGCTCCGGCCCACGAGGAAGAGCCAGGCAGAGCTTGACCAGCCGGGCTGCTTGCATGCCTCGATGGACTGTCACAAATGGGCAACCAAACTTGGTCCTGCGGTCCCCGGTGAACTGGCGCTCGATTGCTTTGAGCTGGCAAAGGACATCCGGCTACTCGACATGCAGGCGTCCCCATATGACCTGTCCTCGTACGGACAGCCAGCGGTAGCCATCGAGACGCCGGAGGGCAAGGCGGAGTACGTGGCCCGTCAACGTGCGTTCTCTCAACGCGCTGGTCACCTGCGCGCCCGGCTGATCAATGTCTGTGCGGCGCTGCTTGAGGGAGTGGAGCCGCCGTCAAGGGTGGGGGTATGACTCTCCTGAGAGCACCCTCCGGAGAATAGGATTTCCCAGGACAGGGGCCCTTCGGGATTTCATCCCGCTTCCTCTTCTGTGTTAGATGATCGCGACCTTCGCGGAGTCTCCTGCCTTGAACACCACATCAACATGCCGCTCATCGGCGCGGCGAACACCACGCCCCTTCTGATGGAGGTGGCAGCCCTCAATGACCGCGAGGATCAGGGACCTCTTGCGGTCCACATCCAGCCCGTCGCCGGCCGTACGGAAACCGGGCCCGGCCGGCCGGTGCGGGCCGTCCGGGGGCGGGGTCAGGAGCGGCCCGGGTGGCCGCGGGCGCGGCGGGTGCGGTTGTCACCGGCCAGCGCGACCGCGGTGTTGACGACCGACACGTGGCTGTAGGCCTGCGGGAAGTTGCCGAGCTGGCGGTGGTGGGCGGCGTCGTACTCCTCGGAGAGGAGGCCGACGTCGTTGCGGACCGCGAGCAGCCGGTCGAACAGCTCCCGGGCCTCCTCCCGGCGGCCGAGCAGGGCCAGGGCGTCGGCCAGCCAGAAGGAGCAGGCGAGGAAGGCCCCCTCGTCCCCGGGCAGGCCGTCCACGTCCCCGGTGCCGGAGCGGTAGCGATGGACGAAGCCGTCCCGGGACAGCTCGCGCCGTACCGCGTCCACCGTCCCGGCGACGCGGGGGTCGTCGAGCGGCAGGAAGCCGAGCCTGGGGATGAGCAGCAGCGCGGCGTCCAGGCCCGTCGAGCCGTAGTACTGGGTGAAGGTGTTGCGGCCGGGGTCGTAGCCGCGGGCGCAGACGTCCCGGTGGATCTCCTCGCGCAGCGCCCGCCAGCGGTGCGCGGGGCCTTCGCGGCCGTGGTTCTCGACGGCGGAGATCATGCGGTCCGCCGCGACCCACGCGAGGATCTTGGAGTGGACGAAGTCGCGGCGCGGGCCACGCGTCTCCCACAGCCCGTTGTCGGGCTTGCGCCAGGCGCCCTCCAGGTAGTCCATGAGGACGAGCTGGAGGTCCCACGCGTCGTCGTCCGGCCTGAGCCCGGCGTCGCGCGCCAGCTCCAGGCAGTCCATGATCTCGCCGTAGACGTCGAGCTGGAACTGGGCGGAGGCGGCGTTGCCGATCCGCACCGGCTGCGCCCCCTCGTAGCCGGCCAGCCAGTCGGGGTTCCACTCCGGGATCCGGCGGCCGCCGTCGAGGGTGTACATGGTCTGGAGGTCGGCGGGCTCGCCGGCGACGGCCCGCAGCAGCCAGTCGCGCCAGGCGGTGGCCTCGTCGTCGTACCCGGCGTGCATCAGCGCCTGCAGGGTGAAGGTCGCGTCCCGCAGCCAGCTGTAGCGGTAGTCCCAGTTGCGGGTGCCGCCGGGCCGCTCGGGCAGGGAGGTGGTGGGGGCGGCGACCAGGCCCCCGGTGGGGGCGTAGGTCAGCGCCTTGAGGGTGAGGAGGCTGCGCCGGACGGCCTCGCCGTACTCCCCGTCGTAGCGGCAGCCCGAAAGCCAGCGGGTCCACATCCGCTCGGTGGCGGTCAGGGACTCCTCGGCGTCGGTCCGCTCGGGGCGGGGCAGCCACGACTCCCGCCAGGTCAGCACGAACGGCACCCGGTCCCCGGCGGAGACGGTGAAGGCGGCGGTGGTCCGGTGGGCCTCCTTGTCGGGGCACAGCGGGACGGGGCACTGGAGCCAGGCGGCGTCCGGGCCGGCCACGACGGCGAGCCGGCCGCCCTCGTGGCGGAGCCAGGGCACGACGCGGCCGTAGTCGAAGCGCAGCGTCAGCTCGGTGCGCATCTCGACCCGGCCGCGGACGCCCTCGACGACGCGCACCAGGTCGGGCGCCTCGCCGCGGGCCGGCATGAAGTCCACGACGCGCACGCACCCGTCCGGGGAGTCCCACGTCGTCTCCAGCACCAGCGTGTCGCCACGGTAGCGGCGTCCGGTGCAGGTCTCCCGGCCGGCCGGCGCCAGCAGCCAGCGTCCGGCGCGCGGGCCGTCCAGCAGCGCGGCGAAGCAGGCCCCGGAGTCGAAGCGCGGCAGGCACAGCCAGTCCACCGAGCCGTCCCGCCCGACCAGGGCGGCGGTGTGCATGTCACCGACCAGCGCGTAGTCCTCGATCCGCATCCCGTGCCTCCTGCCGGTCCGTCCCGTGCCGCCTTCTGGTCTGTCCCGCGCCTCCCACCGGTCCGTCCCATGCCGTCTTCTACCGGCTTCTATCGGCTTCTACCGGTCTGCCCCGTGCCCTCCGCCGGTCTCCGGTGGCCTTCCCCGGTCAGGCGACGCGGTGGCCGGCGGCGCCGGGCCGCAGGGTCAGGCCGTGGCCGGGCGTGTCGGTTCGGGGGCGCGCGGTCCCCCCGGCGGGGTCGGCGGCGCCGTCGAACAGCTCGGCCTCGATGCGCGCGTGGTCGTGGAACCACTCGACGTGGCGCAGGCCGGGGGTGGCCGCGGCGGCGGGCAGGTGCAGGTTGGGCGCGCAGTGCGCGGACACCTCCAGGTGGTGCCCGGCGGCGATCGCGGCGGCGCCGAACCAGCCGGTGTAGCCGCCGCAGCGGGTGGCGTCGATCTGCAGGCAGTCCACGGCGTCCGCCTGGCACATCCGGGTGAAGTAGGTCAGGTCGCTCCCGTACTCGCCGGCGGCGACGTCGGCGCCGATCCGCTCGCGCACGAGGCGCAGCCCGGCCAGGTCGTCGGAGGAGACCGGCTCCTCGAACCAGCTCACGCCCTGGCCGTCGAGGAGGGAGGCCAGCCGTACGGCCTGCTTGGCGGTGTAGCCGCCGTTGGCGTCGACGTACAGCTCGGCGCCGGGGCCGACGGCCTCACGGGCGACGGCGACGCGGTGCAGGTCGCGGCCGGGGGCGGTGCCGCGGGACTCGCCGATCTTGATCTTCACGCGGGGGATGCCCAGCTCGTGCGCCCAGTGCCGGAGCTGCGCGCGGGTGGTGTCGTCGTCGTAGGTGGTGAACCCGCCCGACCCGTAGACCGGCACGTCCGGGCGCGCGGCGCCGAACAGGCGGGTGAGCGGCGTGCCCAGCAGCCGGGCCTTGAGGTCCCACAGGGCGACGTCCACCGCGGAGATCGCGTATCCGGCGATCCCGGGGCGGCCGGCGTTGCGCACCCGGCGGGTCATCGCCGTCCAGGTCGCGGGGGTGTCCATCGCGTCGGCGCCGGCCACCGTACCGGCCAGGACCTCGGTGACGAAGGCCGCGGCGGCCGCGGGCGCGTAGGTCCAGCCGGTGCCGGCGGTGTTCTCCGCGGCGGCCTCGACCACCACCAGCGTCGTCGCGTCCCAGGCCAGGGTGCCGTCCGCCTCCGGGCGGTCGGTCGGCACCCGGTAGGCCGCGGCGCGTATCTCCTTGATCGCCGTCATCACGCCTCCCCCTGCGGAGCCTCCCCCCTCTGCCGAGCCTCCCGCCGGAAGTCGGGCCGCCATATCCCCGGGACATTTGATTAACGGCAAATCTCGGCAAAAGGCGAGACTTTCCATTCGGCGAACGTTTGGTGGCACCCGCCCGGCGCACGCTCGCATGTATGACCGACATCGCCTCCGAAGTGCTCATCGAACGACTGGCCGCCTGGGGAGTCGACACCGTCTTCGGCCTGCCCGGCGACGGCATCAACGGGATCATGGAAGGGTTGCGCCGCCACACCGACCGGGTCCGGTTCGTCCTCGTGCACCACGAGGAGGCCGCCGCGTTCATGGCGACCGCCCACGCCAAGGCGACCGGGCGCATCGGGGTCTGCCTGGCGACCTCCGGACCCGGCGGCATCCACCTGCTCAACGGCCTCTACGACGCCAAGCTCGACCACCAGCCCGTGCTGGCGATCACCGGAATGCAGGAGACCAGCGTGCTGGGCACCGGCTACCAGCAGGAGGTCCACCTCGACCGGCTGTACGCCGATCTCGCCGAGTACAACCTCGTCGTGGACAACCCGGCGCAGCTTCCCGGGGTGGTGGACCTCGCGATCCGCACCGCCTACGCCCGGCGCGGCGTGGCCCACCTGTGCCTGCCCAACGACGTGCAGGTGGCCCCGGCCGACGCCGACCCCTACCAGCACGTCGCCCCGGCGCGGCCCCCGGCGACCGCGCCGATCTACCTGCCCGCGCCCGGCATGCCGCGCCCCGAGGACCTGGAGGCCGCCGCCCGGGTGCTCAACGCCGGCGAGCGGGTGGCGATCCTGGCCGGGGCCGGCGCCCTGCACGCGCGGGAGGAGGTGCTGGCCGTCGCCGACGTCCTGGGCGCCCCGGTGATCAAGACGCTGCCCGGCAAGGCCGTCATCCCCGACGACTCGCCCTACGCGGTCGGCGGGATCGGCCTGCTGGGCACCAGGCCCGGGGAGGACCTCGTCGATGACTGCGACACCCTGTTCATGGTCGGCACCAACTTCCCCTACACCAAGCACCTGCCGGAGCCGGGCAAGGTCCGCGTGGTGCAGATCGAGGCCGACCCGGCGCGGGCCGGCGTGCGCATGCCGACCCAGGTGCCGATGATCGGCGACGCGAAGGAGGGGCTGGCCGCGCTGCTGCCGCTGCTGAGGCGCAAGGACGACCGGAGCCACCTGGAGAAGTACCGGCGGGCGATGGACCGCTGGCGCGCCGACATGGCGGCCCTGGAGTCGCCCGACCGCGACCCGATCGCCCCGCAGTACCTGATGGGCTGCGTGGACCGGGCCGCGGCCGACGACGCGATCCTCACCTGCGACTCCGGAACGATCGCCACCTGGGCGGCGCGGCACTGGACGATCCGGGGCGACCGGCGGTTCTACCTGTCGGGCAACCTCGCCACGATGGCGCCCGGCCTGCCGTACGCGATCGCGATACAGCACGCCTTCCCCGGCCGGCAGGTGATCGCGTTCGTCGGCGACGGCGGCTTCGCGATGCTGATGGCCGAGTTCCTCACCGCCGCGCAGCACCGGCTGCCGATCAAAGTCGTGATCAACAACAACAACGCCCTCGGCCAGATCCTGTGGGAGCAGATGGTGCTCGGCTACCCCGAGCACGGTGTGCGGTTCGCCGAGCCGGCCTCCGACTTCTCCGCCTGGGCGCGCTCCTGCGGGGCCTACGGCCGCAAGGTGAAGGCCCCCGGCGACGTCGAGGAGGCCGTACGGCAGGCGCTCGCGCACGACGGTCCCGCCCTGGTGGACGTGGACGTCAACCCGAACGAGCCGCCGATGCCCGGCAAGGTCGGCCACGACCAGGCGGTCAAGTTCGCCGAGGCGTTCCTCAGGGGGCAGCCGCACCGGGCGGCGATCGCCACCACCCTGTTCAAGGACAAGATCTCCCAGCTGGGGAGGTGAGCGCGATGAGCCCGGTCATCCCGGTGCCGTCTCCGGTCACGACCCGCCCGGCCCAGCCGTACGTGCGGGTGCGCGGCCTGGAGCGCGACCTGACCGCCCGGGTGGACGGTGAGGTGCGGTTCGACCCCGGCAGCCGCGGCGCCTACTCCACCGACGGGTCCAACTACCGGCAGGTGCCGCTGGGCGTGGTGGTGCCCCGCACGGTCGAGGCCGCCGTCGAGGCGATCGCGGTCTGCCGGGAGCACGGGGCGCCCGTCACCTCGCGGGGCGGCGGAACCAGCCTGGCCGGGCAGACCTGCAACGTCGCCGTGGTGATCGACTGGTCGAAGTACTGCGACCGTCTCGTCTCCGTGGACGCCGAAGCCCGGACCTGCGTCGTCGAGCCGGGGATCGTGCTCGACGTCCTCAACGCGCGGCTGGCGCCGACGAGGCTGATGTTCGGGCCCCGGCCCTCCACGCACTCCCAGTGCACGCTCGGGGGGATGATCGGCAACAACTCCTGCGGATCGACCGCGCAGGCGTACGGCAAGACCGCCGACAACGTCAACCGCCTGGAGATCCTCACCTACGACGGCACGCGGATGTGGGTCGGCGCGACCGACGAGGAAGAGTACGCGCGGATCCTCGCCGGGGGCGGCCGGCGCGCGGAGATCTACCGTGAGCTGCGGGAGATCGTCGCCGCCGACGCCGGGGAGATCCGCCGCCGCTTCCCCGACATCCCGCGGCGGGTGTCGGGCTACAACATCGACCAGCTCCTGCCCGGCGGGGACTTCCACCTGGCCAGGGCGCTGGTCGGCTCCGAGGGCACGCTGGTCGCCGTGCTGCGGGCCGAGCTGTGCCTGGTGCCGGCCCCGGCCGCCGAGAGCCTCGTCCTGCTCGGTTACCACGACATCATCGCCGCCGCCGACGCGGTGCCGCGCATCGCCGCCCACCGTCCGCTGCAACTGGAGGGCGTGGACGACAAGCTGATCGACTACGAGCGGCGCAAGGGCATGCACCCCGACGCGGTGAAGCGGCTGCCCGAGGGCGGCGGCTGGCTGATGGTGTCCTTCGGCGCGGGCTCCCAGCGCGAGGCCGACGAGCGGGCCCGCGCCCTCACCGACGACCTCGACGGCACCGAGCACGAGCCGCACATCGCCTTCTTCGACGACGAGAGGACCGAGAAGCAGCTGTGGGAGCTCCGCGAGTCCGGGTTGGGGGCCACCGCGCGCGTCCCCGGCATGCATGAGACGTGGGAGGGCTGGGAGGACTCGGCCGTGCCACCGGAACGGCTCGGCGGCTATCTGCGGGATCTGCGCGGGCTCCTGGAGGAGCACGGGTACGGCGCCGCCTCGCTGTACGGGCACTTCGGGCAGGGCTGCGTGCACACCCGCATCCCGTTCGACCTGGTCACCGCCGACGGCGTCGCCGCCTTCACCTCCTTCCTCGGCCGGGCCGCCGACCTGGTCGTCTCCTACGGCGGGTCGCTGTCGGGGGAGCACGGCGACGGGCAGGCGCGCGGGCAGTTGCTGCCCAGGATGTTCGGTGACACGGTCATGGCGGCGTTCGGCCGGGTCAAGGCGGTGTTCGACCCCGACGACCGGATGAACCCGGGGAAGATCGTCGCCCCCTACCGGGTGGACGAGAACCTGCGGCTGGGCACCGGCTGGACCCCGGCCGACCCGCGCGTCCACTTCGGCTACCCCGACGACGACGGGAGCTTCCAGCGCGCCGTCATGCGCTGCGTCGGCGTCGGCCAGTGCCGCAGGCACGACGGCGGCGTCATGTGCCCCTCCTACCGCGCCACCCGCGAGGAGGAGCACTCCACCCGGGGCCGCGCCCGGCTGCTGTTCGAGATGCTCGGCGGCCACGCCGACTCGCCGGTCGGCGACGGCTGGCGCTCCGAGGCCGTACGGGACGCCCTCGACCTGTGCCTGGCGTGCAAGGGCTGCAAGCACGACTGCCCGATGAACGTCGACATGGCCACCTACAAGGCCGAGTTCCTCTCCCACCACTACGCCCGCAGGCTCCGCCCGGCCGCCCACTACTCGATGGGCTGGCTGCCGCTGTGGGCGCGCCTGGCCGCGCTCGCCCCGCGGGCGGTCAACGCGCTGGCCCACGGGCCCGGCACGGCGGCGCTGCTCAAACGGCTGGGCGGCGTGGATCCGGCCAGAAGCCTGCCGGAGTTCGCCGACACCCGCTTCAGCGACTGGTACCGGCGGCGCGGCCCGCGCGGCGGCGGGGAGCGCGGGCCGGTGCTGCTGTGGCCCGACACCTTCACCGACAACTTCTCCCCGCGGATCGGCCGCGCCGCGGTGGACGTCCTGGAGGAGGCCGGATACCGCGTCCTCGTCCCGCCCCGCACGCTGTGCTGCGGGCTGACCTGGATCTCCACCGGCCAGCTCGGCACGGCCCGGCGGGTGCTGCGCCGTACCGTGCGCACGCTCACCCCGCTGCTGCGCCGCGGCGTGCCGATCGTCGCGCTGGAGCCGAGCTGCGCCGCCGTGTTCCGCGACGACGCCGCCGGGCTGTTCCCGCACGACCGGGACGTGTCCCGGCTGGCGGAGCAGACCCGCACGCTGGCCGAGCTGCTCACCGGCGCCGAGGGGTGGGAGCCGCCGCGGATCGGCGGGACGGCGGTCTCCCAGCCGCACTGCCACCACCACTCGATCCTCGGCTACGACACCGACCGCCGCCTGCTGGAACGCGCCGGGGTCCGTCTCGACGTGGTCGGCGGCTGCTGCGGCCTCGCCGGGGACTTCGGCTTCACCGCCGGCCACCACGAGGTGTCGATGGCCTGCGCCGAGCAGGAGCTGCTTCCCGCCGTGCGCGCGGCCGGGCCGGACACGCTGGTCCTCGCCGACGGGTTCAGCTGCCGGACCCAGCTCGAACAGGCCGGGACCGGCCGCCGGGCGCTGCACCTGGCGGAGGTCCTCGCCGCCGCCGTACGGGACCGGGCCGAGGGGACACGGGCGGACGCGGCGCGGGCGGACGGGTCCGGGACGCGTGCGGACCAGGCGGGTGCGGAGGCGGCACGGGCGGGAGCGGACGGGGCACGGCCGGTTCGCGGCGGGAGGTGAGAACCGTGGATCACGGGGAACTCACCACGTCGACGACCGCCGCGGGCCGCGACCCCGGGACCGGAGAGGACGCGCCGCACGGGCGGTCACCCGAGGCCGCACCCGCCGGGAGCCTCCGGCGCCCGCGACCGGCGGCCCACCCGAGAAAGGCGCGATGAACACCGACGAAGCCCGCGACACCGCCGCCGGACCCCGGAACGGCCTGGCCGAGGCGGCCTGGCGGGTCGAGGAGGCGTCGCTCGCCCTGGTGGAGATGACGCTCGACGCCGTCGCCGAGGACAGCGATCTGTCGGTCACCCAGCTGCGCGTGCTGCTGGCGGTCGACCGGCACGGCCCCCTCAACCTCAGCGCGCTCGCCGCCCATCTCGCCGTGTCGGTCTCCGCCGCCGGCCGGCTGGTCGCCCGGCTCGACGACGCCGGGCTGCTCATCCGCCTGCTGTCCCCGCACAGCCGCCGTGAGATCAGCATCGACGTCACCGCGGCCGGCCGCCGGGCCATCGGACACCTGCGCGCCGCCCGCCGCCGCCGTATCGCCGCCACGCTGACCCGCCTGCCGCCCGGCACCCGGCGGGCGCTCGCCGGAGCCCTCACCGAGTTCACCGCCGCCGCGCGGACCGGTGAGGAACCCGGCGCCGGGCACGCCTCGGACCAGCCGTCCACCGACCGGACCACCAGGAGGAACCAGTGACCATGCGCGCCCTGACCGTCGTACCCCAGCGGAAGGACTCGCTGGCGGTGATCGACGTCCCCGACCCCGAGCCCGGCGAGAACGACCTCCTCGTGGACGCGCTCGCCCTCGGGGTGTGCGGGACCGACCGGGAGATCGCGGCCGGCGACTACGGCACGGCGCCGGACGGCCGGGACCGCCTCGTGATCGGCCACGAGTCCCTGGGCCGTGTACGGCGGGCGCCGGACGGCAGCGGCTTCTCCGAGGGGGATCTCGTGGTCGGCGTGGTGCGGCGCCCGGACCCGGTGCCCTGCGGAGCGTGCGCGCGCGGCCAGTTCGACATGTGCCGCAACGGCCGCTACACCGAACGCGGCATCAAGGATCTCGACGGCTACGGCAGCCGGTCCTGGACCGTGGAGACCGGTTACGCGGTCAAGCTTGACCCGGGCCTCAGCGAGGTCGGCGTGCTGATGGAGCCGACCAGCGTGGTCGCCAAGGCGTGGGAGCAGGTCGAGAAGGTCGGCGGCCGGTCGTGGTTCGAGCCGGAGACGGTGCTGGTCGCCGGCGCGGGGCCGATCGGGCTGCTGGCCGCGCTGCTGGGCGTGCAGCGCGGCCTGGACGTCCACGTCCTGGACGTGGTCACCGAGGGGCCCAAGCCGCGGCTCGTGGCCGATCTCGGGGCCACCTACCACTCCGGTGACCTCTCCGACGCGGCCGCCGCCGCCAGGCCCGACATCGTGATCGAGGCGACCGGGGCCAGCCGGGTCGTCTTCGACGCCATCACCGCCACGGTGCCCTACGGCATCGTCTGCCTGACGGGCGTCTCCTCGTCCGGGCGGCGGCTGACGATCGACGCGGGCGGCCTGAACCGGGAGATCGTCCTGGAGAACGACGCGGTGATCGGGTCCGTCAACGCCAACCTCGACCACTACGCCGCGGCCGCCGAGGCGCTGGCCAAGGCCGACCGCGACTGGCTCGGCCGGCTCATCACCCGGCGGGTGCCGCTGGAGCGGTTCGCGGAGGCGTTCACCGCCGAGCCCGACGACGTCAAGGTGGTCATCACCTTCGAGGACTGACCCGGGCACGCCGCGCGGACCCGGGCACGCCCGGGTCCGAGGACCGCCCGGTGGCACGGCCGGGGCGCCACGCGGACGGAAACGCGGCACGGACGGGAACGCGGCGCGGACGGCGTGCCGTCAGCGGGCGTTCCGGGAACCCGAGGCGGCGGGCGCCCGGCCCGCGGCCCGGCCGGCGGGCGGGGGCTGGGCCCACTGGAGCGCCTCGGCCGGCCAGTCCTGCAGGCGCGCCGCGGCCTCGAAGGTGGACTGGGCGAAGTCGAGGATCGCCCGGTGGGGGTCGGGGGCGTTCCTGACGTCGTCGTAACGCAGCACGAACTCGCCGAAGGCGTCGTCGTAGTAGGCCGCCTCGGGTAGGACGGACCGGTCGCGGAAGCCGGGAGGCTCGGGATAGGCGTAGGAGTAGAACACCGGCTGGTCGATCCGCGCGCCGTTGATCCACGTTCCGCCCGGCCAGAAGCCGAGGTCGCTCTGCTCGGCGTTGAAGCTCAGCCTGGTGACGGGGTCGGCGTCGGCCGGCGGTTCGGCGGGCCGGCCGGAGTAGCGGGTGGTGGACAGGTCGAACGCGCCCCAGTAGAACTGCACCGGGCTGCACTTGCCGGTGAACCGGGCCCGGAACTCGGTGAAGATCTCCTCCACCCGCAGGAGCACCTGCCAGAACCGCTGGACCTGCGCCGCCTCGTAGGTGGAGTGGCGGTCGTCCCGGTCGAACCGTACGGGGTCGGCGAACTCGACCGGCATCGTGCGGATCTCGACGTCCACCCCGAGGTGGGCCAGGGAGCGCAGGACCTCGGCGTAGAAGTCGCGCACCGCGCCGCCCAGCGCGATCGTGCGGCTCCCTCCGTCGGAGGTCTCGATGTGCAGGGAGTGGTCCAGCAGGTCGAAGCAGATCTCGAAGGTGCGTTCGCCGTACGGGATCGGGCCGGTGGAAAGGCCCCGGGCCGTGAGGTGGAACGCCACCTGCCACCAGTGGTTGACCATCGGTCGCAGGGCGAGCGAGATCTTCCCGACCACCTGCGCGTACATGTGCAGCGTGTCGTAGGTGTGCTGCCATCCGCTCACCGGCAGCGCCGGCCATCCGTTCCCACGCTCGGCCATCGCACCGCTCCTCTCTTCCTCTCGTCTTCCCGTCCCGGGCGTCCGGGACGTCGTCACGTGCCGTGTTCCGTTGCCTCGTGTTCCGCGGTTCCGTGTTCCGTTGCCTCGTGTTCCGCGGTCCCGTGTCCCGCGGTCCCGTGTTCCGTTGCCTCGTTTTCCGGGGACTCGTGTCCCGGGGGGTGTTCGGAGTGGTGCTCCGAGCGGAGCAGTTCCACGACCGCGCCGAGGTCGGCGTCCCCCCAGCCGCTCGCGGCCGCCTCCTCGTAACGGCGTTCGACCGTCCGGGCGATCGGCAGGTCGAGGCCGAGCGACCGGGCGAGCTCGATCACGAGCCGCAGGTCCTTGGCGCCGAGACGCGTCGTGAACCAGCCCTCGTGGTCGCCGTGGAAGATGTCGTCGAGCCGGTTGCGCATGCCGGGGGCGACGGTCGACCACTGGTAGAGGAAGTCGTGCAGCATCCTCTCGTCGAGCCCGGCCGCCTGTCCCGTGGCGACCACCTCGGAGACCAGGGCCACACCGGACATGAGCAGGTGGTTGTTGAGGACCTTGTAGATCAGGCCGGCGCCCGGGTCCTCCCCGCAGTAACGCTGGACCGAGAAGACGTCCGGCCACAGGGACCGGAGCCGGCCCATGACCTCCCGGTCCCCGCTCAGCAGCCCCATGGCCTGACCGGCGGCGAGCGCGGCCGGTCCCCCGACGACGGGGGCGGCCACGAACCGGTGCTCCGGCGTCATCTCCCGCAGCTCCCGGGCCGTGGCCGGCGACACGGTGCTCAGGTCGACGACGACCGGCGGGTCGGGGCCCATGTGCGCCGCGATACGGGTCAGGACGTCGCGGCACGCCCGGTCGTCGGTGAGCGTCATCAGGACGGCGTCGGCGCCATGGGCGGCCGCCTCGGGACTGGCCGCCTCCTCGGCGCCGGCCCGGACCAGCTCTCCGGTCCTGCCCCGGGTACGGTTCCAGACCCGCACCACGTGTTCGCGGGCGAGCAGCCGCCGGGTCAGCGCCGTGCCCATCCGTCCCGTTCCCAGCACCGCCACCCGCATGTGCCGCTCCTCCCAGTCCGCCGGTTCCGCGGCCGTCCCGTCGCGCCGTGACCGCCGGCGGCCGCTAGGCCGTTCTCTCCATCTCGTGCCCGTGCACGACCAGGGCGTAGATCACGAGGATGTCGATCGCGATGACGATCAGGGACCACCAGGGATAGGCGGGGATGAAGAGCATGTGCTCGATGGCGTTCAGCGCGGCGAGCACGACCGCCACGGCGCGTGCCCACGTCTGCCCGGCGACGAGGGCGATGCCCGCGGCGATCAGGAGGACGCCGAGGATCAGGTGGATCCACCCCCACGCCGGCAGGTTGAGGACCAGCACCTGGTCGCCCGTCTGCACGTAGAGGGCGCCCCGGAGGATGGCCGACAGGCCCGTGATGACGTTGAAGACGCCCACCAGGATCATCATCACCGCGGCGAACCATATCCAGCCGAGCCAGCCGCTCGCCCGCGCGCCGTATGTCATGCCGACCCCCGTTTCCCGCGGGTCGCCGTGAGGGCCGTCCCCGCGCCGGCGCCCGTCCCTCGGCGCCCCTCGGCACCCCTCCGCACATCGAAGACATCGATGCTGAAGAACAGCACCCTCAAGAGACAATTCCCCCATTCTTCGCCATTCCACCGTTTTGTCGGTTTCTTTCCGATTCTCTGACGGCGCATCAACGGCATCCCCCGGCGGGCTGCCGGCCCCGGGGCGTTCCGGCGATCCTCCGGTCGCCGGAACGCCCCGTCCGGGCGCCCATGATGGAGAATCGGAGTCGTGCGGTTCGGCATCCTCGGCCCGACGGAGGTACGGCTCACCGGTGGGCCCCCCGTGCCTGTCGGCGGGCCGCGGTTGCGCGCGCTGCTGGTGCTCCTGCTCCTCACCCCCGGCCGGGTGGTGACCACTTCCCGGCTCATCGACGGCCTGTACGGCGCCGACCCGCCCGCGGGCGCCGGCAACGCCCTCCAGGCGCAGATCTCCCGGCTCCGCCACCTGCTGGACGCCGCCGACGCGGGCGGCGGTACGGCCGGGACCGTGGGCGACGACCCGAACGGCGGCACGGGCAGCGGCACGGATGGCGATGTGGACGACGCCGCGGACGGCGGTGGAGGCGGCGGGATGGTGACGCGCCACCCCGCGGGCTACCGGCTCGCCGTACCGCCCGAAGCCGTGGACGCGCACCGTTTCGAGCGGCTCGCCCGGCAGGGCCGCGCCGCCCTGGTCTCGGGGGAGCACGAACGGGCCGGGGAACTGCTCGGCGAGGCCCTGGGCCTGTGGCGGGGGCCCGCCCTGGCCGACGTCCTGAACGCGCCGTTCGCCGCCGCGGCGGCCGCCCGTCTGGAGGAGGCGCGGATCGCCGTCGCCGAGGACCACGCCGAGGCCCGGCTCGCCCTCGGCCGGCACCGCGAGCCGACCGCGGACCTCCGGACGCTGGTCACGGACCTCCGGGAGCTGGTCACGGCCCATCCACTGCGCGAACGGCCACGCGGTCAGCTCATGCGCGCACTGTACGCGTGCGGCCGGCAGGCCGAGGCGCTCGCGGTCTACGAGGACGTCCGCACGCGGCTGGCCGACGAGCTCGGCGCCGACCCGTCGCCGGAGCTGAGCGCGATCCACCTCTCCGTCCTCCGGGCCGCCCTGCCCGTTCCCGGACCGGACGTCCCCCTGGCCGGGGACGGCATGACCGCGCGGGCCGGCGTGCCCGCGCAGCTCACGCCCCTGGTGGGCCGTGCGGACGAGCTGGCCCGGATCCGCGGACTGCTCACCGGGGCCCGCCTCGTCACGCTCACCGGTCCCGGCGGCACCGGCAAGACCCGGCTGGCGGTCGAGGCGGCCGCGCACGGTCACGACGATGTCTGCTTCGTCGAGCTGGCGCCGCTCACCGACGGCGCCGCCGTGCCCCACGCGGTGCTCGGCGCGCTGGGACTCCACGAATCCGGGATGCTGCCCACCCCGGGCGGAGCCGTGCCCGATCCGGTCGCGAGGATGGTCGCCGCGCTCGCCGAGCGGCGGACGCTGCTCGTCCTGGACAACTGCGAGCACGTGGTCGAGGCCGCCGCCGCGCTGGCCGCCGGGCTCCTGGGCGGCTGCCCCGGGCTGCGAGTCCTCGCCACCAGCCGCGAGCCGCTCGGCATCACCGGTGAGACGCTGTGCCCCGTCCCTCCGCTCGCGCTCCCGCCCCCGGAGACCCCCGCCGCCGAGGCGCTCGGCTTCCCGGCCGTCCGGCTGTTCGCCGAGCGGGCGGCGGCCGTACGACCCGGGTACGCGGTGGAGTCCGAGGCGGACGCGGTCCTGCGCGTCTGCCGGGCCCTCGACGGCCTGCCGCTGGCGATCGAGCTGGCCGCGGCCCGCCTGCGGTCGCTGACGGCCGCCGAGGTCGCCGCGCGGCTGGACGACCGCTTCCGCCTGCTGTCCCGCGGCAGCCGTACGGCCCAGCCACGTCACCGGACGCTGCGGGCGGCGGTGGAGTGGAGCTGGGACCTGCTCGGCGAGGACGAGCGGACGATGGCCGGACGCCTCACGGTCTTCGCGGGCGGCGCCACGCTGGAGGCCGTCGAACGGGTGACCGGGCTGCCCGACGCGATCGACCTGCTGGCCGGCCTGGTGGACAAGTCGCTGGTGGAGATGGTGGGCGACCGCTACCGGATGCTCGACACGATCCGCGCCTTCTGCGCCGAACGGCTCGCCGAGGCGGGAGAGGAGGAGGCGCTGCGCCGGGCGCACGGCGAGTACTTCCTCGGCCTGGCGGAGACCGCCGGCCCGCACCTGCGCGACGCCGGGCAGCTCGAATGGCTGCGGCGGCTGGACCGGGAGTACGAGGACCTGCGCGCCGCGATGCACCGGGCGGTCCTCCCTCCAGAGGCCCCGGGGTTCCCGGGCTCCCTGGAAACCTCCGGTACCGCCGGCTCCTCCGGCTCCCGCGGCTCCTCCGGCTCCCGCGGCTCCTTCGATCCGGTGTTCGCTCTGCGGCTGCTGTCGGCCCTGACCCCGTACTGGTGGCTGCGAGGGTTGCGGGGCGAGGCGGCCGCCCCGGCCCGGCGGCTCCTCGGCCGGATCGGCCTTCACCCCCCGGCCGGCGCGGAGGAGGAGTACGCCCTGTGCGTGTTCCTCGCGGCGTCGGCGGGCGGGTACGACCCACGGCTCAAGCCTCACGTCGAGGCCGCCAGGTCGATCCTCGCCGGCCTCGACGGGATGCCCCGGCAGCCCTTCGCCCTCGTGGTCCAGGCGGTGGTCCTCGGACTGCCGGACGAGGACCACCACCTGCGGTCCATCCGGCGGATGGACCGGCTCGGCCCGGACCCGTGGACCCGCGCGCTGGTCAACTTCGGACTCGGCTACCACTGGTGGTCGAACGGGCGGCCGGTGGAGGCCGAGCGTGGTTTCGAGGCGGCCCTGGAGAACTCCCGGTCCATCGGCGACCGCTGGGGAACGGTCACCGCGCTCACCTCGCTGGCCGAGCTCGCCATCTGGCGGAGGGACGACGGCAGAGCCGCCGGGCTGGTCGGCGAGGCCATGTCCCTCGCCGAGGAGCTGGGTGCCACCACCGACCTGGCCGACCTGCTGTGCCGCCGCGCCGAGCTGGACGTACGGGCGGGAGATCTGGACGGCGCTCGGGCCGGGTACGAGCGCGCGGCCGGGTTCGCCCGCCGGGCGGGTGATCCGGCGACACTGGCCGGCGCCCGCCTCGGTCTCGGTGAGGTCGCCCGGATCCGCGGCGACCTCACCGAGGCCCGCGCCTGTTACAAGGCCGCTCTCGCCGGATGCGACCTGGAGGGGCACCTCGCCGAAGAGGTGCGCGGGCGGCTGCGCATCGCCCTGGGCCGGCTCGCCGAGATGGAGGGCGACGCCCGCGAGGCGCTGGACCGGCACCTCTCGGTGCTCTCCGGTACGGCGTGGCGGCGCAACCCGCCGCTGGCCGCCCTCGCCGCGGAAGGTCTGGCGGGCGTCGCCCTGCTGGAGGGGGACGGCGAACGGGCCGCCTTCCTGCTGGGTCTCGGGGTGGCCCTGTGCGGCGACTCCGCACCGGACGGTCCGAACGACCCGGACATCGCCCGGGTCGGAGCCGGGGCCCGTTCTCTGGTCGGTGACGCGAGGTTCGAGGCGGCCCACCGGCGGGGCGGCGGCCTCACCGTTGGCCGGGCGCTCGCCGCCCTCGACCGGATCCGCACCGGCGCCGGGCAGCCGTCCACGTCCGGGCGGTGACCCGCACGCCGTGGTCCGGCCGCCGACCGGACCACGGTTCGCGCCTCACCGAAGGCCCCACGGGCCGCGGGCCGTTCGCGGGCGGAGGATCGCCACCGCCCGGACCGCGAGCCACCCGCGGTCAGGGATCGCCGCCGCCCGGACCGTGGTCCACGGACCGTCGGGGGCCCGTCAGCGTCCGGTCAGCCGGCCGTAGGAGAGACCCGCGACGCTGCGTCCATGACCTCCCCCACGCCCTCTTCGTCACGCAGGTGGGGCACGCTGGTGATCGCCTGCCTCGCCGTACTGCTCCTCTCCATCGATCTCACGGTGCTGCACCTGGCCGCGCCCAGGCTGGCCGAGGACATGCGGCCCTCCGCCACCCAGTTCCTGTGGATCGCCGACGTGTACGGATTCGCGCTGGCCGGGCTCCTCGTCACCATGGGCAACATCGGTGACCGGATCGGGCGGCGGCGGTTGCTGCTGTTCGGCATGGCCGCCTTCGGGGCGGCCTCGGCGCTGACCGCGTACGCGCCGACCCCGGCGTGGCTCATCGCGGCCCGGGCGCTGCTCGGCGTCGCGGGCGCCACCATCATGCCGTCCACACTGTCGATCATCCGGAACGTCTTCACCGACACGAGGGAGCGGGCCACCGCGGTCGGCGCCTGGAGCAGCGTCTCGGCGCTGGGGTTCGCCGTCGGTCCGCTGGCCGGCGGGCTCCTGCTCGACCACTTCTGGTGGGGCTCGGTCTTCCTGATCAACGTCCCGGTGGCCGCGCTGATCGTGGTGGCCGGCGCCTTCGTGCTCCCCGAGTCGCGCAACCCCCGCCCCGGCCGGATCGACGCGGTGAGCGTGGCGCTGTCCGCCGCGGGCGTCGTCGCCGTGATCTACGCGTTGAAGACCGCCGCCCACGACGGCGTCACCGGAGCGGAGGTCTGGGGGGCGGGGGCGTTCGGCGCCGCCGCGCTCATCCTGTTCGTCCGGCGCCAGACGCGGCTGGCCGAGCCCCTCATCGACGTCCGGCTCTTCCGCCGCCGCGCCTTCTCCGGGGCGATCGGGGCCAACATGATCGGGGTCTTCGCGATGCTCGCGTCGTCCCTCACCTTCGCCCAGTACTTCCAGCTCGTCCGGGGCTGGTCACCGCTGGTCTCCGGGCTGGCGAGCCTGCCCGGCGGCCTGGGGGCGGCGCTGGGCGGGGCCCTGGCCTCCGGTCTGGTCATGACCGTCGGCCGGGCCCGGGTCGCCGCCCTGGGGCTGGCGATGACCGCCGCGGGGTTCCTCATGTACGGCCGGATGGACGCCGGCACCGGTTACGCGTACCTCCTGGCCGCGATGCTGGTCGCCTCCTCCGGCACGGGTCTCGCCTTCGCGGTGACCAATGACACCGTCCTGGCCTCGGTGCCCAGGGAACGGGCGGGCGCGGCGTCCGCGATCGCGGAGACCGCGCAGGAGATGGGCGGCGCGCTGGGCATCGCCGTACTGGGAAGCGTGCTGAACAGCGTCTACCGCGACCGCCTGGAGCTGCCCTCCGGGGTGTCGCCGGAGGCGGCGCGTCAGATCGGCGAGTCGCTCGGCGGGGCGCTGGAGACCGCGGCCGCCCTGCCTCCGGCGCTGGCCGGGACGGTCACCGAGGCGGCACGGCGGACGTTCGTCACCGCCATGCAGCTGACGGTGCTGACCGGCGCCGCGCTTCTCGCGCTTCTCGCGGTGGCGGTGCTGCTCGCCCTGCGCGGCGTCCCCAAGGTGATCCCCGAGGTGGTCCTCGACGACCGGGGCGGGGCGCACGACAAAGCGGCGATGCCGGGGTGACGCGCCCGCCGAAGCGCTCTTCTCCGCACGGGTTCGTGGCGGGTCCCGGGCGGGTCGTTCCTTCGGTGGCTCGCACGGGTTCGGGGGCGCGGCGGGTCGTTCCTTCGGTGGCTCGCACGGGTTCGGGGGCGCGGCGGGTCGTTCCTTCGGTGGCTCGCACGGGTCCCGGGCAGGTCGTTCCCCGGGTCCTCCGGGCGGCGGCGACGGACCGCAACCCGGCCGTCCGGAATACGAAGACCGTTCATATCGATCACGGACCCGAGAGCCGGAGTCGGAGCCGGAACCGCGAATGCGGCACCGCCACCGGCACGGCAATCCCCCGCAAGCGCGGCAATTCACCGCAAGAGCAACGCCAAACCCGCCAGAGATGAATATTGGATAACAAGAAAGGCCGAACCCGAGGACATCGCGCCCGTCGCGGCCACCCGACGGGGTTCGGGACGCGCCTGCCACCCGTGGAACGGGCCAGCGGGCCGGGGTTTCGGACAGTCACTTATAAGAATTATGAACTAATTAAAACCTAATAACCATAAGTGATGATTACCCGCCCCCTTTACCTTCCCTATGGATCACGGTCAGTCTAATATTTGGACCTATGTCATGGCGCGCATCAGATTTCCCAGATAGGAACGCTGGTTCCGCCTACCCCGCAGGATCTTCCCGCGGACAGGAATTCGATCATCTGTCGGACTGGCACCCGTCGCGACTGCTCGCATTCGACCCGCGGAAGCTCATTCTGCTCGGCGCAATTCTGGTGATCTTGATCGGCGCGGGGGTCTGGCTGACCACTTCGAACACCCCTCGCCCCGGCGCGCTGGCCGCGGATCCGTCATCCGCGCCGCCCGACGCGGACTGGGGGTCGGCGTCTTCCTCGGCCCCCGCCTCCCCGTCGGCCTCCGTCTCGTCCCCCTCTCCCTCCGTCCCCGCCTCGTCCCCCGAGCCGGACGCTCCCAGCCCGTCCGGCGCACCCGAGAAACCCGAGAAACCCGAGAAGAACGACAAGTCCGGCAAGGCCGACACGAAACCCGCGGTTCCGCCGTCCACGGCGCCCAAGACCGACGCCGGTGAGGGGACGGAGACCAGGGCGGTGGTGCCTCCTCCCCCCGTCTCCTCCCCCTCCCCGGCCGACTCCTCGGCCAAGGGCGGTTCGGCCCAGCTCACCGCCAAACAGGCGTATCGCATCCACAGCGACTACCAGCACGGGCTGTCGGCTGCCCAGCGAGACCTCGACCAGGTCGCGATGGGCAAGCTGGAGGGCGGTCTCGCGGTGCAGATGACACGGGCCGGTTTCAAAACCGCGGAGATGGAAGGCGGCTCGGTGGCCGCGGGAATATGGCCCAACCCACGCGTGTGGATCCCCCGCCACGTCGCGGGCCGCCCCGACTGGTTCGTGGCGATCTCCACCAAGCCCGGAGTGGGCCGGGTCGCCGACCTGATGAGTTCCACCCCCGACGGCTGGCGACTGGTGGCCTCCGCCGCCGACACGCGGCCCACCCCCGACCGGTTCCCCGTGATCGCGACCGACGACGACGGCTATGCCACGAGCCTGTCCGAGAACGCCACGGGCCTGGTCGCCACCCCGCGCCAGGTCGTCGACGCCCACCTGGCGAGCATGGAGCGGGCCGAGATCGACCCGATGTTCGCCGACGGGCCGTGGACCAGCGACATCGCGCTGTTCTGGCAGGAGGAGCGCGCCCAGTTGGAGGACGCCGGCTGGAGCCTCACGCTGTCGTACCTGCCCGAGGGCCCGGTGCGCGCGTTGCGGACCGCCGACGGGGGCGCCCTGGTCTGGTACGGGGCCCGCTCGACCGACACGCGCAAGGTCGAACGGCCGGGGGCGCGGGTCGGGCTGAAGGGGGCGGCGGCCGTGCGCACCGGCAACAGGTCCTTCGCGCACTCGGCGCGGGCCTCCTACGGACGCATGTACGTGACCTACATCCCCCCCGCCGGCTCCCCCGATCCCGTCCGCGTGCTGGGCGACTGGAGCGAGGTCCTGGAGAGCCACGGCGACTGACGTACCACCGAAAGAAGAGGAACGTTCATGATGACACCCTCACGTAGGGCCTCACGCGCGACGGTGATCACCGCCAGTGTCGCGATCGGCGTGTTCGGGGCCGGCGCCGGGCTGGGAGCCGTCATCGCCACTCGGTCCGACTCCGCGGGCCCCTCCGAAGCAGGAGGGATGCGCCTGGTCGCGGGCACCTACCGCCTGGACGACCGGATAGGCGCCTGGACGGCGCTGGGGGCGTCCGACGCGGGCCGGCTCTCCGGGGGCGGCCAGGCCGCCCAGGGCGCCGCCACCGGCAACACGAAGGTCTGCCTGGCCGCGACCACCGACGGGCACGCGATCGCGGGCGGGGCGAGCGGCTGCGTCGCGCTCCCGGCCGTGGCGGGAGCGGTCGGCGCGCTGCTGCGGCCGGGCACTCCGGAGAACGCCGCCAAGTCGGCTCCGCCCCCCAAGGAGAGCTCCGCGCCGAAGGCCAGCGAGAAGACGAAGACCCAGCCCGTGCCGAACCCGCCGGCCGCCCCGCGCGCGCAGCAGCAGGACGCCGCCCCGGTGCAGCAGCCTCCCGCGAACACCCGCCAGGTGGCCGCCCAGCCGCAGGCCCCCGCTCCCAAGGCGCCGCCTCCCAAGCCCGCCCCGACGGAGCAGGTGGGCCGCAGCCTCTCCGAGAACGGCAGCAAGATCCAGCAGCCCGCCGCCGAGCAGAAGCAGCAGGAGGTCATCGCACCTCCTCCGCCGCCTCCCTCCCCGCGGAACGACGCCCGCCCCTCGAACGGGCCCGGCACCCGTCCCCCGGACGGGTCCGCCACCCGTCCCTCGGACGGGCCCGACGTGGCACGGCCGTCCGAAGGCTCCCGGACCCCGCCGCCGTCGGCGTACCCGCGTTCCCCCCGGAAGGGCGACCACGACCAGCGGAGCCGCTCCCCGCGTGACGGCTATTCGATCCGTACGGCCCAGCCCTCGCCCGGCGACCGGTCGCGGTGGGACCGGCGAGCCGGCCGGCCGTCGGCCGACCCGCGGGTGAAGGCGTGGCCCTCGGGGGACCCCCGCACGGCGACCCAGCCGCCGAGCGCTCCCCGGGTGGAGACCCAGCCGCCGGTGGACCGCCGCATGGCGACCCGGCCGCCGGCCGACCCGCGCACGGCGAACCGGCCTTCCGACGCGTCCATCGGCACGCGGCCGACCGGCACCCTCACCCCGGCGGCGCCCAACAGCACCATGAGGCCGATCGTTCCCGCGGGCCCGCAGCCGACGAGCTCCGCCCGGCAGCCGGTGGACCCGCGGCCCTCCGCCCGGATCACCCCGGTTCCCCTGCCCTCTCCCCAGGACCGGCTCCCGTCCGCCGACGGCTCACAGCTCCCGCCCGTGGCGCCGTCCGGTGACGCCCAGCTCCCGCCGGCCGACCAGAACGCGCTCCCGCCCACCGGCCAGGACGCGGTTCCGCCGAACGACCGGAACACCGACCCGAACACCGACCCGAACACCGATCGGAACAACGTCCCGCCGACCGGCCAGGACGCGCGGCCTCCGGCCGACCAGCTCCCGGCGGACCGGTCCGCACCCCGAAGCGAGGCCCCTGACCCCTCCGCCTCCACCCTGCCGATCTTCCGAGACCCGGAGCTCATGCGGCGGGCCCAGGAGGCCCTGGGGCTGGACAAGAACATGCGTTACACCGACGAGAACGGCGTGTGGGACCTCAACATCGCCCCGCCCGGCACCCCCGAGTGCCGGAACTACTCCGAGGACGAGCTCGCGAACCTGGACACGTCCCAGGGGGGCTTCGCCGTACCGCGTGACTCGTGCGCGTGGCCCGCGTTCGTCCGCTGGCTGTACGCCGACCCGGCTCCCGGCCAGGTCAGCAACTGGACCAAGTTCACCGGCCTCCCCGAACGCAACCTGGAGCTCGTGGTGACCGACCCGTCCGACGTCCAGCCCGCTCAGCCCGGCACCGGCCAGGTCGAACCGGGTCAGACCGAGCAGGACCAGGTCGAACCGGATCAGGCCGAGCAGGACCAGGGCGAGTACTCGGGCTCATGAGCACGTCCCCCGGAGCGGGGCGCGCCGTGCTCGGTCCCGGCCAGGCCGCGGCCTGGGTGGGCGAGCACGGCGCACACCTGATCGACTACGCCGTCCGCCACCTCCCGCCCGACCGGGCGGTGGCGGCGGCGGCGTCCGCGCTGGCCGCGTGCCGGAGCGGACCGGCGCCCCGGGGCGTCACGCCCCGGGGGCGTCTGCTGGCCTTCCTCCGGCGGGAGTGCCGTATCTCGCCCGGCTATCGGGCGGGGTACGTGCCGGATGCCGACATGCTGGGAATGCCGGAACGCCGGCTGATCGAACGCGCCTGGACGATCGTCGATCCGCTGGGCGCGGAGGCGCTCCGGCTGATGTACCGGCACGAGCTGACCACCGAGGACCTCGTCCACGCGTTGTCGATCTCCGTGGAGGAGGTCCCCGGTCTCACGACCCGCACCCAGGACCTGATCGAGACCCTCGTGAGCGGGCTGGACTCCCTCGCCCACGGCCGTTCCACCTGCCCCGACCTCGCCCCGCTGGCCGAGCGCGTGTTCCCCCGCGAGGGAACGGTCCCACCAGCCGCGGAGTTCGCGGATGCCCGCGAGGACCTGCTGTCCCACATGGTGCGGTGCTCCGTGTGCACGCGGCCGATCAACATCCGCTACACCGTCCCGCAGATGATCTCCCACCCCCGGATCACGCCGCTGACCGCCGAGGTCAGGCAGCGACTCCTGGACTCCCTCCGGCCCGCCACGCGGCCGCCGGCACCGAGGGCCGCCTCCACCGCCCCGCCCCCGCCACCGGGCGGGGAGACCGGCTCGGTGACCGCGGCACCCGCGTCGTCCACCGCTCCCGCGGCTCCCATGCCCGCGCCGGTCGCGCCCACAGCACCCACAGCACCCACGCCCACAGCGCCCGCCGTGCCCCCCGCGTCCGCCGTGCCCCCCGCACCCGTCGCGCCGCCGTCCGCGGAGACCGCCGGAGCCGGAGCGGCCGATCCCGGCCCGGTGCCGAGGTCGCAGGAGGACACCATGCCCGGCATCGCCGTACGGCGTCCCCGGCCGGGTCGTGCCAGGCCCCCCTACATGCCGGTCCGCCCCGAACGGCAGCAGGCCGACCGCGCCGCGCCGCGTCCCGCGCGCCAGGACCGCTCCAGGAACCCCTACCGGCCGGCCCTCCCGGACCGCTCCACACCCGCGCCGCCGTCCCCGCCGAAGACCCGGTCGCCGTCCCCGCCCCCGCCCGGCCAGGACACCCCGCTCTACAACGCCCTGCTCTCCCAGTCGTGGACGCGTGAGACCCGCGCGCAGGACGCGGCGGTCACCGTTCCCTCCATGCCCGCGGTCACCGGCCGGACCCCGCCGGGCGGGCGCGGCACACGGGCGGGGACGGACGCCGGGACGCACGACGGACCGGACGACGGGCCGGAGGGGATCCGGTTCGGAGCCGGGGTCCGGTTCGCCGAGGCGATGTCGTGGGCCGGGACGAGGCTCCGCACCACGACGATCAAGGTCGCCATCATCGTGGTCGCGGGCACGGCCGGCACGCTGACCGGGATGAGTCTCCTCGGGCCGGTCATCGGCGCCGAGGACCCGGCGGGTCCCCTGCAGTCGTCCGCCGCCACCGGGTCCGAGACCGCCCCGCCCACGGACACCGGCACCGCCCCCGCACCCTCGGGCGGGCTCGCCGGGCGGCTGCGCGTGCCGCCCGTCGTGACGCTGGACGAGTTCGGACAGGGCAGCCTGCTCCTCACCCTCACGGGCGAGCCGCTGGAGTGGCGGATCTCGGCTCCCGGGCTGGCCGTGACCCCGTCCAGCGGCACGCTGCGGCAGGGCGAGACGAGCGTGATCGCGCTGCGCGCCCTCCGGGTCCGCCAGTGGTGCGGGGTCCCCGCCTCCGTCTCCGCCCCCCTGACCGTGTTCGGCCCCGACGACTCGGTGACCACGACGGTGCGCTGGCGCACCTGCTGACCGCCCCGTCCCCCAGCCTCATGCAAGTTCTACGCGAAAGGACCCCGGCTATGACGGAGACGCCCCCGAGGACGCAGCGTTCGCCGCACGGCCCGGCAGAGCAGTTCCACGACGTGATCCCGCTCACCGCGGAACACCTGCTCACCAACCGCCGCCCCGAACCCACGGGCGGATGGCGGCGGCTCGTCTGGAGGCTTTCCGGCGGCCGGATCACCCCGGCCGAGTCCTCCGCCGAACTGGAACGCCGCACGCTGATGGCCCAGGCCCAGACGCCCGTCGCGAGCGGGCACCACCGGATAGCGGTCATGAGCCTCAAGGGCGGGGTGGGCAAGACCACGACGACCGTGGCGCTCGGCAACACGCTCGCCTCGCTGCGCGGTGACCGGGTCATCGCCATCGACGCCAACCCCGACCGCGGAACCCTCGGCCTGAAGGTCAAGTCGGAGACGGCCGCGACCATCCGCACCATGCTGGCCGAGGCCCCGCACATCCTCCGCTACGCCGACGCGCGCGCCTTCACCTCCCAGTCGTCGGCCCGCCTGGAGGTCCTCGCGTCCGACACCGACCCCGCGGTGAGCGAGGCGTTCAACGCCGACGACTACCGTACGGTGGCCGGGATCATCGAGCGCTACTACTCGATCTGCATCACCGACTGCGGGACCGGCCTGCTGCACGGCGCCATGGACGCGACGCTGGAGCTGGCCGACCAGATCGTGCTGGTCACCCTGGTCGCGGTGGACGGGGCCAGCTCGGCCGCCGCCACGCTCGACTGGCTCACCGCCCACGGGCACGCCGACCTGGTCAAGAACGCCATCGTCGTGCTGAACGCCGTGGAGCCGAAGACCGACGTCGACCTGTCGCTGCTGGAGCGGCACTTCGCCTCCCGCTGCCGCGCGGTGGTCCGCATCCCCTACGACCCGCATCTCAAGGAGGGCGCGGAGGTCGATCTCGCCCGGCTGCGGCCCACGACCCGGGGGGCGTACCTGCGCCTGGCGGCGGCGGCCGGCCAGGCATTCGGCCAGCGTCCCGACCGGAGCCGCTAGTGCCGCCCGTTCCCGAGGACGCCGATCTCGACTGGGATCTGGGATCGCCGTCCCGCTCCCCCCGACGGATGATCATCGTGGTCGTCTCGATCGTCGGGGCGATCCTCGCCGCGGTCTGGGCGTGGCACGTGCTGCGGCCCGGGGCCGAGCCCCCGACGGTGCGGGTGACGAACGCCGCCACCGACTCCGTCGTGCTCGCGACCCCCTCCGGGTACGAGGGTCAGGCCGGCTACCCCGTCGGGTTCCCCCACACCGAGCTGGGCGCGGTCTCGGCGGCGGCGGCGACCCTGGAGGCGGCCTGGACGCTGGACGCCGCCCAGGCCGAGCAGGCCGCGGTCCTGTACGTCCCGCCCGACCAGCAGGAGGCGGCCCGCACCGGCGCCCGCGACACCGTCGCGAGCTGGCGCGAGACGTTCGGCCTGCCGAAGACCGGCGCTCTCCCGGACGGCGCCGCCATGCGGACGCGGACGATCGGGGTCCAGTGGCGGGTCCGCGCCCAGGACCAGATCCAGGTGTCCGTGCTGGTGCAGGTGACCGCCACCAAGGGCACCCAGGACACCGACCCGATCTACTCCAGCCCGTACGCCATGAACCTGCTCATGACCTGGCACCCCGACATGCGGGCCGGGGGGAAGGGCGACTGGGTCAACATCCCGGACCCGTCCCCCGGCGCCCTGCCCGCCGTCGCCCTGCCCGGGACCCCGGAGTTCACCGCCGCGGGCTGGAAGTCCCTGTCCGCTCCCGATCCCTCTCCCGATCCCACCCCGTAGAACACCTGGAACGCGTAGAACGCCCACGGAACGAGGAAGACCGCACATGTCCCCACGCAGCTCACCTCGCCGCGTCACCCTGGTCTCCGGCCTCCTCCTGGCAGGGGTCTCCGCGGCGGCCGGCGCGGTCGTCGCCCAGCCCTGGTACGCCAAGGCCGACCAGGGCTGGACCGGCGCGTCGTCCGACCCGGCCGGCGGTTCCGCCATCGCCCCGGGCGAACCCCCTCCCGGCGGCCGGGAACACGCGCCCGCGCCACCGGGTGATTCCTCCCGTGACGAGTCATCGACCATAGAAGGATCGCCCCGGAGCGGAGGAGGCGGCTCCTCCCGCGACGAACCCACCACCGAAAGAGCGCCCCGCAACGGAGAAGGCGGCTCCTCCCGCGACGAACCCACCACCGAAAGAGCGCCCCGGAACGAAGGAGGCGGCTCCTCCGGCGCGGAGACCGGCACGTCCTCGCGCTCCCGCGGGAGCGGCGAGACCGGCCCGACCCGCGAGTCCGATACGGCCCGCGAGTCCGACACGGCGCCCCGGTCCGGCTCCGACCGGGCGCCGCGATCCGATCCGGCGCCCGAGCCCCGCTCCGCGCCCCGATCCGGACCGGCCACCCGGTCCGAATCCGCGCCGAGAAAGGCGGAGGGCGCCCCCGGGACCGGCCGGAGGGCGGCGGACGACTCCGGCCGCCCTTCCGGCCGTGACACCGACCGCGACGCCGGGCGTGAGACCGAGCGGACCGAGCGGACCGAGCGGACCGAGCGGACCGAGCGGAGCACCTCGCCGCAACCGGACGCCAGGAGCAAGGGCACGTCCGACTCCACCGCCAAGAACGCCGACGAAACCGAGAGCAAGGGCACACCGGACGCCGAAACCAAGAGCAAGGCCGCATCGCAGCCGGACACCAAGAGCAAGGGCACACCGGACGCCGAAACCAAGAGCAAGGCCGCGCCGCAGCCGGACACCAGGAGCACGCCCGACTCCGATGACAAGGGCAAGGCCGCGCCGCAGCCGGACGCCAAGGGCGAGGACGCGCCCGACTCCGGTGGCGGAGGAAAGAAGGACTTCCCCGCCCCGGCTCCCAGCGCCACGCCCGAGACCACGGCGCAGCCCCCGTCCTCGGGAGGTGAGTCCCCGGCCCCGCAGGCGCCCGAGCGGTCCCAGAAACCGGCGGAGCCCAAGCCGTCCCAGAGCGGCGAGGGTTCCACCGGGCAGGACGGCTCGGGGAAGAAGAACGAGGAGAAGGAGAAGGACAAGGGCACCGCCAAGGACACCCAAAAGGAAAAAGGGGAAAAGGCCGGGAAGGGAACGAAAGAGTCCTCCGAAAAGGAGTCCGGGAAGAAGGACCCCGGAAAGAAGGACGCCGGGGAGTCGGCGAGGGAACCGTCCGGGAAGGGTGCCAAGGAGTCGTCGAAGAAGGTCACGCCCGGGGACGGCGCCCCGGACAGGTCCGGAAAGACGTCCAGGAAGGCCCCGAAGGACACGGCGAGGCCCTCTCCCGCCCCGACCGCCGATGACGCGGGTGAAGCCGACGTCACCGGCGACGCGCCCGCCGTCCCCGACCCGGTCCCGCCCGCGCGTACGGCGTGGCCCACGGCCGATCCGACCGCGGCGCCCTTCCCCACCCCCGCCGTGACCCCCGCCGTGACCCCCACCGTGACCCCCACCACCCTCGCGTTCTCCATCGGTCAGCCGGCCGCCGAGTCCGGCGCCGACTCGGCCGCGTCCCTCCTCGGAGTCCCCGCGACCAGGCCGGTCCTGCCGCTGCCCCCGCTGGCGCGCTCCTTCTTCACCTCGGGGGTCGTGGGTTCCGGAGGCTGCGCGTCGTGGCGGGATTCGGCATGTTGGAGTCTCGCGCCCTGGCACGGCCGTACGATCGGCTCCGCCGCGCCACTCCCGGCCACCGGCCGTCAGGCGCCGTCCTGGGCGCCCCGGTGGGCCTTCGCACCACCCGCATACTCCGTTCCGCTCGCGCCGAGCGGGTCCGTCCCGCAGCCCGTGACACCGGTCAAGGCCGGTTGCTGGGGCTTCAGCCCCTCGGCGCTCTGTGCCAGTTCCAGGGAGCAACCATGATCCATCGATTACCGGCGCGGACGGCCGTACTCGGCCTGGTGGCCGCGCTGGCGGCGGGCACGATCGGCGCCGCCCCCGGTGCGGCGGCGTCCGGCGCCGCGAGGGCCGTCTGCGGCCCGGCTTCGGCCGGCCAGGCGAGCGCGGCCGGAGCCCTCGGCTGGGGCACGCCGTCGTGGTGCGCGGAGTTCGACGGCGTCCTCGACCCGGCCGACTGGGTGATCTACAACTCGGCCGGTCACGCCGGAAAGGGCCGTCGTTCCCCCGACCAGCTCTACGTCGGCAACGGCTCGCTCTACTTCTACGGCCGCGCCGACGGCACCACGGCCGGGATCGGCGCCCGCCACGAGCAGGCGTACGGACGCTGGGAGACCCGGGTCCGGATGTACGAGGGCGGGGCGACCGCCTACCGCCCCCTCGCCCTGCTGTGGCCGCGTGACGGCGGGGGCGACGTGCTGAGCACCACGGGCGAGGAGATCGACTTCCTGGGGGTCTACGACTACCCGGGCAAGTGGCGGCCCAACTTCTACCTGCAGACCCCGCAGGGCGAGGAGCAGTCCTACTCCGACGTGGACGTGACCACCTGGCACACTTACGCGGTCGAGGTCAGCCCGCAGGGCACGGTCGGCTACATCGACGGCAAGGAGTGGTTCCGCTCTACCAAACACACGACCGGTGTGATGCAGCCGTGCCTGCAGCTCGACTGGTTCCCCGGCGGAGGCACCGAGGGAGAGGCGTGGATGGAGGTCGACTGGCTGCGGGTCTATCCGCTGAACGCCGCCGGTACGGGCTGATCCCCCGCCGGGCGACCTGAGCGGTGAAGGGCGCGGGACGGCGACCGTCCCGCGCCCTTCCTTCTTTCCGGCCTCGCCGTTCCAGACCCCGCTGTTCCCGGATCCGCCGTTCCCGGATCCGTTCTTCCCGGCTTCGCCGCGTCAGGCGAGCTGGGCCTGCTGGAGTCCCGCGTAGACGCCGCGCAGCCGCATCAGCTCCTCGTGGGTTCCCACCTCCACGATGCCGCCGTCCCGCATGACCGCGATGCGGTCCGCGTTCCGGATCGTGGACAGCCGGTGCGCGACGACGAAGACCGTACGGCCGGCGACCAGCCGGGCCAGCGCCTGCTGGATGAGCGCCTCCGACCGGGAGTCCAGGGCGGAGGTCGCCTCGTCGAGGATCAGCACGCGCGGGTCGCGGATCAGGGCGCGGGCGATGGCCAGGCGCTGCCGCTGGCCGCCGGACAGCCGGGCCCCGCGTTCCCCGACGACCGTGTCGAGCCCGGCGGGCAGCCGTTCGACGAACTCCAGCGCGTTGGCGTCCCGCAGGGCCCGTGTCAGCCGCTCCTCGGAGACGTCGGCCAGGCCGTAGGTGACGTTCTCCCTGATGCTGCCCTCGAACAGGATCGACTCCTGCGGCACGACCGACATGAAACGGCGGTAGGTCCGCATGTCCACCGTCTCCATGTCGCGGCCGTCGAGCAGGATCCGGCCGGAGGTCGGCCGCAGGAAGCCGATGACGAGGTTGAGCACGGTCGACTTGCCCGCGCCCGACGGTCCGACGAGGGCGATCGTCTCGCCGGGCACCGCCCTGAGGGTGAGGCCGGTGACCGCGGGGGGTTCGCCGGGCTCGCCGTAGGAGAACTCGACGTCGCGGAACTCCACCTCGCCGCGCACTGAGTCGATCTTCACCTTGCCCTCGTTGTGCTCCAGGTCGGGGGCCTGGAGCACCTCGCCGATCGACCGGACCGACGCCAGCCCCTTGCTGATCACCGGGGTCAGGCTGAGCAGGGAGGTGACGGCGGAGGTGAGGGTGGTGAAGAAGGTGGTCAGCATGACCACGTCGCCGGCGGTGATCGGGATGACCTGGTAGTAGGCGATGAGCGCGGAGCCCGTCAGGAAGGCGACGCCCAGCGCGTTGAGCAGGATCCAGGCGAGGGCGCCGAAGCTGCCGTTGAGCAGGTCGAGTTTGAGTCCCTTGCGCAGCACCTTGGTCAGCGTGCCGTCCACGCGGTGCAGCGCGTCGCGCTCCAGGCCGTGCGCCCGGGTGATGGGGATGAGGGTGGTCATCTCGCTGATCCGGCTGGAGAGCGTCTCGACCTCGCGGCGGAAGCTCTCGTTGTCCTCCCGCAGGCGGGTGCGGAGCCGCATCACCAGGAAGGCCGCGGTCGGCACGACCACCAGCAGGACCGGGATCGCGGCGGGCACCCGGAAGGCGATCACCACGAGGCCGCCGACCAGCGTGGTGAGGGCCGAAAGGCCCATGTCGCTCGCCTGCTGGCTGGTCTGCTCGATGCTCTCGACGTCCCGGATGACCTTGGTCTGGAGTACGGCGGCGCTGACCCGGGAGTGGTAGCCGATCGAGAGCTGCTGCATGCGGCGGCAGAGCGCGGAGCGCAGGTTCATGCCCACCCGCCGGATCGCGCCGTGCATGCAGCGGACGTAGAGGAGGTGGAAGGGGTGGTTGAGGAGCAGCAGGACGAGCAGGACGGCCGTGTTGCCCCACAGTTCGACGATGGGGCGGTGACCGACCACGATGTTGATGACGTTCGCGGTGATCAGCGGCAGCAGCCAGGTGGGGCTGTGTTTGAAGAGGAAGGCGAAGACCGCGGCGACGAGCTTGAGCCGGTCTTCCTTGAAGAGGTAGGCGAGGGTACGGACGGGATGTTCGCCCCGATAGGAATGATCGAGAGCAGTGTTCACGAAACCCCCATAAGACGGTAAACCCAGTCCCAATCCTCTCTTGTCGATATTTCCTATATATGACCGCCCCGCCGCCGAAGCATGGCGCCCGCGACCGCACCCGGCCCGGCCCGGCACCACCCCGCACTGCCCCGCCCCGCGAACGCACCCGGCCCCGCCCCGCACCGCCCCACGACCCACCCGGAGCCGCTCTGCAAGCGCACCCGGCCCCGCCCCGCGCCGCGCCGCGACCGCACCCGGCCGTGTCCGGCGGGGCCGCCCCGGTCAGCCCGTCGCGACGGGAAGCCTCCGCTCCAGTATCTGACCGGGCCACTCGCCCACCGTGAACGTCTCGGTCCTGGTGAAGCCCTGGCTCTCGTAGTAGCGCACCAGCCGGCCGTCGTCCCCGGCGTAGCAGTCGACCCGGACCAGCGAGACACCCAGCTCCGCCGCCTCGGTCACGGCCCGCTCCAGCAGCGCGGCGCCGACGCCCCGGCCGTGGAACCGCCGGTCGTTGATCAGGACCCGCACGTACAGCTCGGGCTCGGCCGCCGGGGGGACGTACTCCATCGCGGAACCGACGACGAGGCAGCCGGCGGGCCGGCCGTCGATCTCGGCGATGCGCATCCCGCCCGAGGCGGCCCAGGCGGTGGCCTTCTCGACGCGGACGGGATCGGTGGAGAAGGGCTCGCTGCCCCACTGCCCGGTACGGCCCCGCGCGGTCAGCCACGCCACCGCGCCGTCGAACATCGCCAGTACCGCCGGGACATCGGCGAGACCGCCGACTCGGATAATCATCGGCGGATCATAACAAGGCCGCCCTCTCCGGCCCCACCGCCCCGGTGGGCGCACTCCGGCACTCCCGTCTCGCCGGGGCCCACGACCGGCCAGAACATCTCGTTCTTCACGAACGCCTAGCCAAAGGTCAAAAGGGTATATGCGCAATCCTTACTTGACTTTTACCTGGGATCTGTACACTCCCCCTGCCGGAATCCGGCCCCAGCCGAGGGCGCGCGCCCCGGCCAGTCCCCTTGGGAGTCACGTGAGCAACGGGTCGATGGACGCGCCCGCGGAACCCTCCGCGCAGACCGCGCCCGCGCAGCCCCCGGCGCGGGCCGGGCGGCGCCGCCGCCGGTGGCTCCGGTGGACGGTGGCCGGCGGCACCGCCGTCGTGGTGGCGGTGGCCGGCACGGCGGCCGCCGCCTACGTCAAGCTGAATGGGAACGTCAAGCGGGTCGACGTCGGAGCCGAGGAGCTGGGCGCGCGACCCGCCAAGATCGCAACCAAGGCGATGAACGTCCTGGTGGTCGGCTCCGACCAGCGCAACGGCAAGAACGCCAAGTACGGCCGGGAGGTCGGCGAGCGGACCGACACGATCATGCTGGCGCACATCTCGCCGAAGCGGGACAACGCCATGGTCATCAGCTTTCCCCGCGACTCCATGGTGCAGCTCCCCGACTGCAAGGCCACGGGGGGCCTGCAGGGCCAGCGGGCGCACATCGGCATGATCAACGAGTCGTTCAACTTCGGCGGGATCGGCTGCACCTGGAAGACCGTCGAGTCGCTCACCGGGATCCGCATCGACCACTTCGTGAAGGTCGACTTCACCGGCTTCAAGAGCATGGTGGACGCGGTCGGCGGCGTCGAGGTCTGTCTTCCGGAGCCGATCCGCGACGTGAAGGCCCTGCTCAACCTTCCCGCCGGGCGGCAGGTCCTCATGGGCGAGCAGGCCCTCGGCTACGTCCGCGTCCGCTACAGCCTCGGTGACGGCTCCGACATCGGGCGCATCCAGCGGCAGCAGATGTTCGTCGCGTCCATGGTCAAGAAGGTGATGAGCGGCGACACGCTCACCGATCCCACCAGGCTCTTCGGCTTCCTGGACGCGGCCACCAAGTCGGTCACCACCGACTCCGGCCTCACCACGGGTGTCATGAAGGACCTGGCGACGAGCGCCAAGGGCATGGCCGCCGGGCAGATCCACTTCGTCACCACGCCCTGGAGATACTCGGCCACCCACCCCGGCCGGGTGGAGTGGGTGCAGCCGCAGAGCAGGACGCTGTTCCAGATGGTCGCGCGGGACAGGACGTTCGCCGGTTCCGGGATCAAGGGCGGGCAGACCAAGGTCTCCCGCTCGAAGATCCAGGTCGAGGTGCGCAACGGGACGAACCGCTCCGGCCTGGGGTCGCAGGTGGCCGTCCAGCTTGAGGAGCGGGGCTACCACATCTACAAGATCGGTGACGCGCCGCGTAAGCCGTACCCGAAGACCACGATCATGTACTCGCCGAAGGGCGAGCCCGGCGTCCCCACGCTCAGCCGCGACCTGCTCGTCTCGACCGGCCGGGCGGTGCCCCGGGCGACCACGTCGAGGCTCATCCTGACCATCGGCGACGACTGGAAGGGGCTCAAGCCCCTCAGGACGAACGACACCGACAGCCTGAAGGGGTTCGACGCCACCCACGACTCCTGCGCGGGTGCCTGATCCCTCAATTCGGGCGAATGAGTAGGGTTCCGCCCATGTTGCACGGGAGATCGGCCGAACAGTCCGTCATCGACCGGCTGTTGTCGGACGCCCGCGAGAGCCGGAGCGGCGCCCTGCTCGTCCGGGGTGAGCCCGGCATCGGCAAGACCGCGCTGCTCGACTACGCCGCCGAGACGGCCGAGGCCATCGGGAACACGCGGGTGATCCGCGGCACCGGGGTGGAGCCGGAGTCCGAGCTGCCGTTCGCCGGCCTGCACCTGCTGCTGCGTCCGGTGCTCGACCGGGCGGGGGCGCTGCCCGCGCAGCAGGAGCGGGCGCTGCGCGCGGCGTTCGGCCTGGCCGCCGCGGAGGCCGGGGACCGGCTGCTGGTCGGCCTGGCCGTGCTCTCGCTGCTGAGCGAGCTGGCCGAGGACGGCCCGCTGCTGGTGCTGGTGGACGACGCGCAGTGGCTGGACCGGGCGTCGGCCGAGGCGCTGCTGTTCGCCGCGCGGCGGCTGGACGCCGAGGGGATCGCGCTGGTCCTCGCCGCCCGCGAGCCGTTCACCGCGCCGGGCGTGGCGGAGCTGACGCTCGGCGGGATCGACCCCGTCGCCGCCTCGGCGCTGCTGGGCTCGGTGGCGGGCGGGGGCATCGACCCGGTCGTCCGCTACCGCGTGCTCGCCGAGGCGCGGGGCAACCCGCTCGCGCTGATCGAGCTGCCCGCCGCCCTCTCCCGGGCCGGATCCCCCGGCGGACGACCCGGTGATCCGGCCGGCGACCCGGCCGGTGATACGGCGCTGCCGCTCACCGAGCGGGTCCAGGACGCCTTCCTCGACCGGTTCAGGCGGTTGCCCGAGGCGACGCAGGGGTTGCTGGCGGTGGCCGCGGCCTCCGGAACCGGCGGCCTGGACGTCGTGCTGCCCGCGGCGGCCACGTTCGGGGACCATCTGGAGGACCTGCACCCGGCGGAGAGCGCGGGTCTGGTCCGGGTCGAGGCGGGCGCCGTCGTGTTCCGCCACCCCCTGGTTCGCGCCGCCGTCTACCAGGGGATCCCGCCCAGCCTTCGGCTGGCCGTGCACCGGGCGCTGGCCGAGGCGCTCACCGGCGCTGACGACGCCGACCGGCGGGCCTGGCACCTGGCCATGGCGGCGACCGGCCCCGACGAGGAGGTGGCCGCGGAGCTGGAACGCACCGCGGCCCGCGCGAGCGAGCGCAGCGGGTACGCCGCCGCGGCCTCGGCCTACGACCGGGCGGCCCGGCTCAGCGCGCTGCCCGGGGCGCGGGCGCGGCGGCTCACGCTGGCGGCCGAGGCGGCGATCTGGGCCGGCGAGCTGGACCGGGCCGGGGCGCTCGCCGAGCAGGGCGCCCGGCAGCTCGCCGTACTCGCCGGTGACGCCGGCCGTACGGGCGACGCGGACGACCACGGCGGCCCCGGCGGCGAGAGCCGCGAAGACGAGGGCGGCCGGAGCGGCGCGGGCGCCGGAACCGGTGAGGGTGACGGGAGCCCGGCGTTGCGGGCCAGGCTCACACACGTCCGGGCGACGGCGGGCTTCATGCGCGGGGCGCCGCGCGAGGCCTACGACGCGCTGCTCGACGGCGCCGCTCCGGTGGACGGCGCGCGGGCGGCCCGGATGCTGATCCAGGCGTTCCACAGCGCCTGGTACCTCGGCGAGCCCGAGGTGGCGCGCGTCGCGGAACGGCTGCGCGCGCTGACCCTGCCCCCCGGCGACCCGCTGGCCCCGGTCGCCGGTTTCGTCACGGCGGTGCTGTCGGGGTCGGGCGACCTCCCCCCGCTCACCGAGGTGGTCGCCGAGGCCCGGCGGGCGGGCGCCGACAGCCCGCGCGACCTGGTCCAGGTCTGCGGGATCGGGCTGGCGGCCGGGCAGGACGCCGAGGTCGGCGAGGTCGCCAGGTCCCTGGTGGAGGAGGCTCGCACCCGGGGCACCATCGGGGTGCTGCCGACGCTGCTGTTCTTCTCCGCCGAGACGGAGCTGTTCCACGGACGGCACCGCGACGCGCTGACCGCCGCCGACGAGGGGCTGCGCATCGCCCGGGACACCGGCCAGGCGCAGTGGGCCGGCCAGCTGAGCGCCTTCCTCGCCTACCTCGCCGCGGTCGAGGGCGACGACGGGCGCTGCCACGCGCTCGTCAACGACGCCCTGGCCGACGGAGTGGTCGGGACGGGCTGGACGGCCTGGGCGCTGGGCACACTCGACCTGGGCCACGGTCGCGTGGAAGCGGCGCTCACCCGCCTCGCGCCCCTGGCCGGCGGGTACCAGGTGTCGGAGACGCGGTGCGTGCCCGACCTGGTGGAGGCGGCGGTACGGCTCGGCGACCCGGAACGGGCGGCTGGCCCCTTCGCCCGCTACCACGACTGGGCCCGCCGTACCGGCCGGCCCTGGGCGCACGCCCTGGCGCTGCGCTGCCGGGCCCTGCTGGAGGACTCCGAGGAGTGCTTCACCGCGGCGCTGGAGGCCGGTGCGCGGCCCTTCGAGCAGGCCAGGACGGAGCTGCTCTACGGCGAGTGGCTCCGCCGTACCCGGCGCAAGTCGGACGCCCGTCCGCACCTGCGGGCCGCGCTGGAGACCTTCGAGCGACTGGAGGCCGCGCCGTGGGCCGCGCGGGCCCGCACGGAGCTGGGCGCGACCGGATCCGCCGCGCCCGAGGCGCCCGCCCCCGGCGTGCTGGCCCGCCTCACCCCCCAGGAGCTGCAGATCGTACGGCTGGCGGCCGGCGGCCTGTCCAACCGGGACATCGCCGCCCAGCTCTTCCTCAGCCCCCGCACGGTCGGATACCACCTCTACAAGGCGTATCCAAAGCTCGGCGTCGCTTCCCGGGGCGAACTACGGGATATTGTCCTTTTTGCGTAAAAAGCCACGAAAGGCCTTCCCTCTTTACCCGCCGATGGATGCCCGGCTCCTAGTGTTCGGTACGTGTTTCGACCGAAAGGAGACCGGAGGAGGTCCGTGGCCGTTTGGCGAGGTCCGCGCTCTTTACAGGGGCGGGCGACGCTCATCACCGTTCTGATCTTCGCGCTGGTGCTCGGGATCGGCGCGCTCGCGACGTCGGCGGGCCTGCGGTACAAGGCGCTGGGCGCCGTGACGGACGGCGCCTCCCGGGCGGCCCGGGTGGCGGTCAGGGAGGTCCATCGGGGGATGCCCGACGGGACCGTCCCCACGAACGCCGTCGGCTGGCTGCAGGTCGTCGACCGCGCCGGCCGGGTCGTCGCGGCCAGCCCCATGATGCGGGGGATGCCGCCGATCAGCCGCATGTGGCCCGGCCCGGACGACACCCGTGTGGTGGACGACCCCTGCGTGACGGTCCCCGGGGCAGGGCGGACGTGCTTCGTCGTCGTCGGCCTGCAGGACAGGTCCTCCCCCTACGGCGACGTCATGGTCTACGCGGCGGAGCGGAAACCGCCCCTGCTGGCCGGCCACACCCTGGAGGGCGCGCTGACCGCCTTCTGCCTCATACTCCTCGGGCTGGTGGGCTGGGGCACCTGGTGTCTGGTCGGCCGGGCCCTCGAACCGGTGCGGCGGATGCGCGCCGAGATGGCGGAGATCGCCGCTTCCGGCCTCAGCCACCGGATAGCCGTCCCCGCCTCCGGCAGCGAGCTGAACACGCTCATCGAGTCGATCAACGGGACCCTCGACCGGCTGGAGCACGCCAGGGAGATGGAGCGCCGCTTCGCCTCCGACGCCTCCCATGAGCTGCGCACCCCGCTGACCGGCCTGCGCACCAAGCTGGAGCTGGCACTGGCCGACCCGGAGGCCGAGGATTCGGCGCTGACGATGCGGTCGGCGCTGAAGGACGCCGAGCGACTCCAGGCCGTCATCGACGACCTGCTCACGCTCGCCCGCCTCGACGCCGGAGCGCGACCCGAACCCCGGCGCGTCGACCTGGCGGAGCTGGTCACCGGTGAGATGGAGCAGCGGCCGTCCCGGCACGAGGTGCTCATGCGGCTGCACCCGGGCGTGGTCGTCCGGGGAGACCGGCTCCAGCTCAGCAGGGTCCTGACCAACCTGCTGGCCAACGCCGAACGGCACGCGGCGGGCATGATCGAGGTCAACGTCTGCCAGAACGGGGACGACGCCGTGCTGGAGGTCGTCGACGACGGTCAGGGCGTCCCGGAGGCCGACCGGGAACGGATCTTCCAGCGGTTCACCCGCCTGGACACCGCGCGCAGCCGGGAGGCCGGCGGGACGGGGCTCGGCCTGTCCATCGCCAGGGACATCGCGACGGCGCACGGGGGCACGCTGTACGCGACGGACCGGCTGCGGGGGGAGGGCGCCCGGTTCGTCCTGCGGCTGCCGCTGTCCGGTGACGTGGAGACGCCGCCCGGCGGCACGGGGGACGCGCACCGGCCGGGAAAGACGGAAAAGACGGGCAGGACCCGGCAAGGCTAGGCGAAGGGGCCGCCGTACGGCGGGCGGGTCAGCCGTGGCGGAGGTGCTCGCGGCTGAGGTCGAGCAGCATCCGCACGTGGAGGTCGGCGAGGCGGTAGTAGACCATCCGGCCCGCCCGGCGGGCCGCCACGACACCCGAGGTCCGCAGCAGCCGCAGCGCGTGCGACACGGCGGTGTCGCTGACCTCCACCGTCTCGGTGAGCTCGCAGACGCACAGCTCGCCGGCGTCGAGCAGCGCGTACAGGAGGCGGGCCCGGGTCGGGTCGCCCAGCAGCCGGAACAGCTCGGCCAGCCGGGTGGCCTCCTCGGCACTGAGAAGCCGGTCGCGCGTCGCCGCCACCCGGCCCGTGTCCGGCTCACTGCCGGCGCAGGCGTCCGGGTCGGCGAGGGCATCCATTGGAAAACTCCTGAACGACTGCTCAAATGATAATGAGTATCATACCAAGTCTTTCGCCGTTTCCCAGGGCCGCGCGCCGCGGCGAAGCCCGCCGGGAAACCCGGCGGGCCCGGAAAGGCCGGATCAGGCCGCCGCGGCGCTGCTCTTGGCCGACGCGCTGGTCAGTGGCTCCGCGATGTCCTCAAGGCTCTTGCCCTCGGCCTTGACCCCGAGGAACACCTCCACCAGTCCGGCCGCGATCATCAGAACCGCGCCGATGACGAAGGCCAGGGCCGTGTCACCCGGCTTGCCGCTCTCGACCAGGTGCGAGAAGATCAGCGGCCCGGCGACACCGCCGACGAGGGTGCCGATCGCGTAGAAGAAGGCGATGGCCATGGCCCGGGTCTCCATCGGGAAGATCTCGCTGACCGTCAGGTAGGCCGCGCTCGCCCCCGCCGAGGCGAAGAAGAGCACGACGCACCAGCAGGCGGTCAGCGTGACGGCGGTCAGCACGCCCTGGTTGAACAGCCACGCCGTGCCGAGCAGCAGCACTCCGGACCCGATGTAGGTACCGGAGATCATGGGCACCCGGCCGACGGTGTCGAACAGGTGACCCAGCAGCAGCGGGCCGAGGAAGTTGCCGACCGCGATGACCGCGAAGAAGTAACCGGTGTTGGTGTCAATCTTGAAGAACGTCGACAGGATCTGGGCGTACCCGAAGGTGATGGCGTTGTAGAGGAACGCCTGCCCGATGAAGAGCGAGAAGCCGAGGACGGTGCGCTTGGGGTAGCGGGCGACCATCGTGTGCGCGATCTGGCCGAACCCGATCGACCGGCGCTGGTGGATGGTCATGGAGGAGGAGGGCTCGGAGAGGCGCTCGCCCTTCTCGGTCTCGACGCGCTCCTCGATGCCGTCGACCAGCTCCTCCGCCTCCCGGCCCCGGCCGTGGATGAACAGCCAGCGGGGGCTCTCCGGCACGTGCCGCCGGACGAGGAGGATGCCGAGGCCGAGGACCACGCCCAGGCCGAAGGCGACACGCCAGCCGATGTTGACCGGGAGGTCGTTGAGCAGGGGGACGGTCAGCAGCGCGCCGCCGGCGGCGCCGAGCCAGTAGCTGCCGTTGATGACGACGTCGATGCGGCCGCGGTGGCGGCTGGGGATCAGCTCGTCGATGGCGGAGTTGATCGCCGCGTACTCACCGCCGATGCCGAACCCGGTCAGGAAGCGGAAGAGGAAGAACCACCACGCGGAGAACGAGAAGGCGGTCGCCGCGGTGGCGACCAGGTAGACCACCATCGTGATGATGAACAGCTTCTTGCGGCCGAACCTGTCGGTGAGCCAGCCGAAGAAGAGCGCGCCCACACAGGCGCCGGCCACGTAGAGGGCCGCCGCCGTACCGGCGACCTGGGCCTGGGTGATCGCCAGGCCGCTGCCCTCCTTGGCGAGCTGCGCCGAGAGGTTTCCGATGATGGTCACCTCGAGCCCGTCGAGGATCCAGACGGTTCCGAGGCCGATGATGATCATCCAGTGCCATCGTGACCATGGCAACCGGTCCAGCCGCGCGGGGACCTTGGTGGTCACCGTCCCCGTCTCAACGTCGCTCATGGCGCCACCGGCTACCCCGTGAGGAACATCTCATGCCACCCTGGACCAGGGCGGGAGCTTCGGAACCGCCCGGGTCCGGCACCGGGGGCGACTCGCGCGAGGACCGGTGCTCGCGGACGACGGCGACGACCCCGGCCGTGATCAGGCCCGCCGCGAAGACGACGCGCAGGCCGATCCTCGGGAACAGGGCGAGCGCGTCGAAGATCGAGTAGACGGCTGGGGACGGGGGACCGCCGCCCGCCGGGAGAGGCAGGCAGAGCGAGCGGACGGCGGCCAGCCCGGCGGTCAGCGCGACCATGCTCGCGGCCAGCCCGAACCCGGCGCCGCTGAGCGCCTCCCCGCGGTCGCCCGCGAGGACCACCCCCGCGGCCAGCGGCAGCACGGGCAGCAGCGGCAGCGCCCACTTCAGCCGGACCAGCCAGTCGCAGGCCGTCCGCGCGCCGAGCAGCGCCCGAACGGGGAACAGCTCGATCCGCGGGTGCAGGTCGGGCAGGCGGGAGGCGCCCGCCTGCCCGGCCGCGGCCAGCTCCCGCCGGGCCATGCCGTACACCGGGGTCAGGTCGAGCTCCACGCCGTCCGGGACCGCCCGCCCGGGTCCGTCCCGCAGCACGGAGACCACCCGCCGGTGCGCCGCCCGGTTCAGCTCGGCCCACACGGCGGGGAAGTCGCCGCCGGTGACGACCGCGTTCACGGACCGGCGGACGAGGTCCGCGGTGGCCGGACGGTCCATGCCGTCCAGTGACCGGGAGATCGCGGCGGTGACGCTGTCGGCGACGGCGTCGCGGACCGCGGGGTCGGCCGCCGTCGGCGCGACGTCCGTCACGTAGCGGCCGGAGCCGGATATCTCGTCCGCCACCCAGAAACCGGCGAGCGCGAACGGGGTGAGCGCGCAACCGAACATGATCGAAAAAGCGCTGATCACTCCCCGCACCGATCCCCCTCACCGCCCCTTAATGGGCAATCCCCGAATTCACCGTGGAAAACCGCATATGTCTCTCTTTTGGCCGCGATTTGGATGAGGGCAATCACCGGAAACGGCAGGGACCTCCCAACGAACCTTGACTCGGACTTCCCCGCGCGTCGCACCGCCTCATAGCGCATTCATCCGAAAACCGTTACTAACCTGTGACGCCTGGGGCCAACGGACGGGAGATGTTAGAGAGATGGCAGGTCAACGGGGTCATTTGAACATTGGGCCGAGCCTGGCGATCACCTTGGGATCGGCCGTCCTGTGGGGCCTGGCCCACCTGTGGGCCGGCCGGCGCGCGGCCGGCATCGCCCTGATGGGGACCTTCGTCACCCTCGTCGGAGGGATCGCGATCCTCCTCCTCACCTCCCGGGCCGAGCTGCTCGCCCTGATCGTCCAGCCGGCCTGGCTGTGGGTCTTCGGACTGGCCGCGCTGCTGTTCGCCGCCGCGACCGTGACCGTGACCGTGCGCTCCTACCAGCTCGTCCGGCCGGAGTCGCTGTCCGGCCCGGCCCGGCTGCTGTCGGCCCTCGCCGTGGGCGTGCTGTGCGCCCTGGTGGTCGCCCCCATGGCGTACGCGGCCCGGCTCGCCTACGTCTCCCAGCACGTCGTGACCTCGATCTTCACCGCCGACGGCGCGCCCATCCCGGTGGACCCCTGGCAGGGCCGCGACCGGATCAACATCCTGCTGATCGGCGGCGACGCCGCGGCCAACCGGGTCGGCGTGCGCACCGACAGCATGACCGTGGCCAGCGTCGACACCCATACCGGCGACACCGTGCTGTTCGGCCTGCCGAGAAACCTGGAGAAGGTCCCGATGCCGCCCGGCCCGGCGCGTCAGCACTTCCCCTACGGCTTCGGCGGCGAGCCGCCCTACACCCCCGGCCTGCTCAACGAGGTCTGGCAGTACGCCGAGGACCACCCCGACGTCGTCCCGGGCGTCCCCCGGGGGCACCGCGGCCCCACGCTGCTGAAGAGGACCGTCAGCGGCATCACCGGCCTGCCGGTCCACTACTACGCGATGGTCGACATGTTCGGCTTCGCCGACATCATCGACGCGATGGGCGGCGTGCGGGTCACCGTCAGGGACCCCATCGTGTACGGCCGGCAGAACGAGGGCCTGATCCCCGCCGGCACCCGCAGGCTGACCGGCGAACAGGCCCTCTGGTACGGCAGGGCCCGCACCTACAGCGACGACTACGTCCGGATGGGCCGGCAGAAGTGCCTGATGAACGCCGTCGCCAAGCAGGCCGATCCGGTGACGGTCCTCCGGAGCTTCGAGAGGCTGGCCGACGCCACGATGCACGCCGTCTCCACCGACATCCCGCAGGGGCTGCTGCCGAACCTGGTCGAGCTGGCGGAGAAGGTGAAGCGGTCGAAGATCCGGACCCTGCAGTTCGTCCCGCCGCTGATCAACACCGCGTACCCCGACTACGACCTGATCAAGCACAAGATCGCGGCGACCCTGGTCAAGCCGGCTCCCCCCGTCGTCGCGCACCGCGACGACTCCCAGCGGTTCCGCCCGAACACCGCGACGGTCCTCGACTCCGTCTGCGGCTGACCCGCGAGGCCGTCCGGGACGGCGGGCATCGCGCGACCCCGTCGCGTGATGCCCGCCGTCTTCGTCCCGCCCGCGACGGACCTCGGGGTACGGCCGCTTCGGCGCCGCCGCGCCCGCACCGGCTCCGGGCTCCCGCCCGGCTCCCGTCCCGGGACGCCCGGTGCCCGCCGGAGAGCGTCGTGACCGGGACGTGTCATTTCCCTACTTGACAGGTGGGTAGAGTCGGCCTTTATATACCCATAGCCGACTTGTTTAGTAGGAATTAGGAGTGGCCATGAAGGCTCGCAGGGCCCGCGGGGTGGTGGCGGCGCTGGCCGCCCTGGCGTTCACGACCTTGTCGGCCGCCTGCGGGGGATCGGAGACGGCGGGCACCGCGACCGCCTCCGGTGGCGGGGACAAGCTCGCCGAGGTGCGGCTCGGGTTCTTCCCCAACATCACCCACGCCACGGCGCTGGTCGGCGTGGAGAAGGGCCTCTTCGCCAAACATCTCGGCTCGACCAAGCTCACGACCAGCACCTTCAACGCCGGCCCGGCCGCGATCGAGGCGATCTTCTCGGGCGCGGTCGACGCCACCTACATCGGCCCCAACCCCGCCATCAACGCCTGGGCCAAGTCCAGGGGCAAGGCCATAAAGATCATCGCCGGGGCTGCCTCGGGCGGCGTCTCGCTGGTCGTCAAGCCCGAGATCAAGAGCGTCGAGGACCTGCGGGGCAAGAAGATCGCCACACCCCAGCTCGGCAACACCCAGGACGTCGCCCTGCGCTACTGGCTGCAGCAGAAGGGCCTGAAGACCGACACCAAGGGCGGCGGCGACGTCGGCATCGTCCCCCAGGAGAACTCCCAGACCCTGCAGACCTTCGCCACCGGTGACATCGACGGCGCGTGGGTGCCGGAGCCGTTCGCCAGCCGGCTGGTCCTGGAGAGCAAGGGCAAGGTCCTCGTCGACGAGCGGGACCTGTGGCCGGGCAAGCAGTTCGTGATCACCCACCTCATCGTCCGCCAGGACTTCGCCGCCGAGCACCCGGAGACGGTCCGGCAGCTCCTCGAAGGGCACGTCGAGGCCAACGCGGCGATCGAGGCCGACCCGGCCGACGCCGCGAAGACCGTGAACGCGGCCCTCGCCGAGCTGACCGGCAAGCCGCTCAAGCAGGAGGTCCTGGACCGCGCCTTCGCCAACATCACCTTCACCGACGACCCCATCGCCTCCTCGCTGACCGCCAGTGCCGACCACGCGATCAAGATCGGCCTGCTCCAGCCGGTCGACCTGAACGGCATCTACGACCTGTCGGTCCTCAACCAGATCCACAAGGCCGAGGGCCGCCCGGAGATCGCCGACAGGTGAGTCGTGAACCCGCCGAACCCGTCGAACCCGTCGCAACCGCCGATCGGAAGGATGAGGACGTGAGGACTCCGCTCAGGGAACGCGCCCGGAACAGCCGGGGCGTCGAGGACGCCCCGGCCCCCGGGACCGCCCGTCCGGAGGACGCCGAGGACACCGGGGCCGCCGGAGACGCCGGGCCCGCCGTCCGGCTGGACGGCGTCTCCAAGGTCTACGGCCAGGGCAGAAAGGGGCTGCACGCCCTGGACGACGTCACGCTCTCCGTCGCCCCGGGCGAGTTCGTCTGCCTGCTCGGCGCCTCCGGCTGCGGCAAGAGCACGCTGCTCTCCCTGGTCGCCGGGCTGGACACCCCCACGGCCGGCCGGATCGGCACCGGCGGCCGGAAGATCGCCATGATGTTCCAGGAGCCGGCCCTGTTCCCCTGGCTCACCGTCTCGGCCAACGTCGAGATGGCGCTGCGGGTCCAGGGCGTGGCCTCCCGGGAACGGCGTGAGCGAGCGGCGGCGCTCCTGGAGACCGTCCACCTGGGCGGTTTCGGCGGCAAGCGCCCGCACGAGCTGTCCGGGGGCATGCGCCAGCGGGTCTCCCTGGCCCGCGCGCTCGCCCAGGACGCCGACGTCCTGCTGATGGACGAGCCGTTCGGCGCGCTGGACGCGATGACCCGCGACCTGCTCCACGACGAGCTGGAGCGGATCTGGCGGGAACGCCGGCTCAGCGTCCTGTTCGTCACCCACAACGTCCGCGAGGCCGTACGGCTCGGCGACCGCGTCGTGCTGCTCAGCAGCCGTCCGGGGCGGGTCGTCGAGGATTTCCCCATCACGCTCGAACGGCCCCGCCGTACCGACTCCGCCGAGGTGGCGGAGATCGCCGGCACCGTGACGGGCCGGCTCCGGGAGGAGGTCATGCGCCATGGCCGCTGACACCAGGGTCACCACCGGCGTCGACGACACCGGTCACACCGCGATCGGCGCCGACGGCGCCGCGGTTCCCGGGGACACCGCGGTCGCCGGGGACGGCGGGGTCACCGGAACCACCGCCGGCGCCGCGGACCGCGCGCCCGCCGACGCCCACGCCCGGCAGCTCGCCGGGCTCGACGCGCTGGAGCTGGGCGGCGAGTCGTCCGGCGGCCCGGCCGCCCGCGTCTGGGGCCGCCTGTGGCCGATGGCCCTGGCCGTGTCCATCGTGCTGGCGGTGTGGCAGTGCGTGGTGTGGGCCGGTTTCTGGCCGGAGTACGTCTTCGCCGGGCCCGCCGACGTCGCCCCGGTCCTCCTCGACCGGCTGACCACCGGCGAGTACTGGGAGGCGATCGGTGTGACGATGCGCCGCGCGGTGACGGGCTTCGCCGTCTCGGTGGTGGCGGGCCTGGTGGTCGGCGCCCTGGTCTCCCGGGTCCGGGTGCTGCGGGCCGCCTTCGGCTCGCTGATCACCGGCCTGCAGACCATGCCGTCGATCGCCTGGTTCCCGCTGGCCATCCTGCTGTTCGGGCTGACCGAGAGCGCGATCACCTTCGTGGTCATCCTCGGCGCGGCGCCGTCCATCGCCAACGGGCTGATCACCGGGGTGGACTACACGCCGCCCATCCTGCTGCGCGCCGGGCACGTGCTCGGCTTCCGCCGCCTGCAGCTCTACCGCCACGTGATCCTGCCGGCGTCGCTGCCGTCGTTCCTGGCCGGGCTGAAGCAGGGCTGGGCCTTCGCCTGGCGGTCGCTGATGGCCGGGGAGCTGGTGGTGATCATCGCTCACCAGTCGTCGCTGGGCGAGCGGCTGTTCTTCGACCGCGAGCTCGCCGACTCGGCCGGTCTGCTCTCCACGATGATCGTGATCCTGGTCATCGGCATCGCGGTGGACCTGCTGTTCGAGACGGCCGACACCTCGCTGCGCCGCCGCTGGGGCCTCGCCCGGACGAGCGCCTGACGGCATGCGCGTCTCCGCCAGGACCCAGTACGCCCTGCGGGCCGTCGCCGAGCTGGCCGCCACCGGCCCGGGGCCCGTGCCCGCGGAGAAGGTCGCCGCGGCGCAGAACATCCCGCGGAGGTTCCTGGACAACATCCTGCTGCAGCTGCGCCGCGCCGGCCTGATCCACAGCCAGCGCGGTCCGGACGGCGGCTACTGGCTGGCCCGGCCCCCCGAGGAGATCACCCTGGCCGATGTGATCATGGTGATCGAGGGCAGGCCCGAGCACTTCAGGAACGACGACTACCCCGGCGTCGCGCGGCCCATCGCGCACGTCTGGAGCGTGCTTCGCGAGCACGAGGAGACCCTGCTCTCCGAGATCACCATCGCCCACATCACCCGGAACACCGTCCCCGGCGGCCACGGGGAGCCGGTGACCTGAGCCGCGCGGCTCAGTGGAAGACCTTCAGTCCGACGACCCCGGCGACGACCAGCACCAGGCAGGCGATCCTGGCCACCGACGTGGACTCGCCGAGCCACGCCATGCCGACGACGGTCGTGCCGACCGCGCCGATCCCGACCCACACGGCGTAGGCCGTACCGACCGGGATCGACTTCAGCGCGTACCCCAGCCCGACCATGCTCAGCGCCAGCGTCACCACGAAGATCAGGCTGGGCACCGGCCGGGAGAACCCCTGGGACCGGTCCAGGGCCACCGCCCACGCGGTCTCCATCAGCCCCGACAACACCAGCACCACCCATGCGATCGTCATCTGGCAGAGCCTGTCACAGCGGTTCTGCCCCCGCGCACCCGCCCTTCGTGGCATGATGCTCCAGCGGAGTGAAACGGTTTTCATAATCATGATTGGATCGTTGACGTGAGGGTGGCATTCGTCGGTAAGGGCGGCAGCGGCAAGACGACCCTGTCCGCACTGTTCGCGAGATACGTCGCCGCCAGGGGCGGACCCGTCGTGGCGATCGACACCGACATCAACCAGCACCTCGGCATGGCGCTCGGGATGCCCGAGAGCGCGCTGCCGCGCCCGATGGGCACGCACCTGACCGAGATCAAGGAGTACCTCCGCGGCGACAACCCGCTCATCTCCTCCGCCGCGGCGATGGTCAAGACCACCCCGCCCGGCCGCGGGTCGCGGCTGCTGCGCCTGGGGGAGTTCGACGACCCCGTGCACACCCGCTTCTCGGCCATCACGCCCGACGGGCCGCGCCTGATGGTCACCGGCCCGTTCGAGGAGACCGACCTGGGGGTGGCCTGTTACCACTCCAAGGTCGGCGCGGTGGAGCTGTACCTCAACCACCTCGTCGACGGCGCCGGCGAGTACGTCGTGGTCGACATGACCGCCGGGGCCGACTCGTTCGCCTCCGGGCTGTTCACCCGCTTCGACATGACGTTCCTGGTGGCCGAGCCCACCCGGCAGGGGGTGGGCGTCTACCGCCAGTACCGCGACTACGCCGCCGACTTCGACGTGCCGGTCGCGGTGGTCGGCAACAAGGTGCACGGCCCGTCCGACGTCGCGTTCCTGCGTGAGCACGTGGGCGACGACCTGCTGGTGTGCCTGGAGCACTCGGCGGCGGTCCGGGCCATGGAGCAGGGCCGGCCGTTCACGCTCGGCGACCTGGAACCGGCCGGCATGAAGGCGCTCGGCGCGCTTCTCGCGCGCCTGGACGCCCAGGAGAAGGACTGGTGGAAGTTCGGGCAGCAGGCGGTGGAGTTCCACCTGCGCAACGCCCGGGCCTGGGCGAACCGGACGACCGGCGAGGACCTGGCCGCCCAGGTCGACCCCGGCTTCATCTTCGGACCCACACGAGTGTCGCTCCCGCGCTAGGTGGAGCGGCCGACAGGCCGACCTAGTGTCGGGAAACGTCCCCTTTGCAATCTGCGAAAGGAGAACGCAGCATGTCGCTGACCGTTTCGAAGGATCTTCTCGACCAGGCCAGGGCCGGCGAGGTCGACGACGAGGCGTTCGTCGCCTGCGTCCGCGACTCCCTGCCGTACGCCTGGGCGGTGATCACCGAGCTGGTCGAGAGGCGCGAACGCACCGGCGCCGAGTTCGCCGACAACACCGTTCCACCGCCGGACGAGCAGGCCCGCGGTCAGCTCCTGCGCTGCCTGGCCAGCGACTCCATGCGCGGCGCCCTGGAGCGTCACTTCGGCATGAGGCTCGCCTTCCAGAACTGCCACCGGGTCGCGGTCTTCGACCCGGCGGCCACCGGCGCCCTCGCCGAGTTCGTCACCGCCAGGTCCCAGATCCTCAACCAGTCACCCGAACTCGTCGACTGCTAGCCGCGCACCGTCCGGACCGCCGGGACCCCCGGCCCGCGCCCCGGAGGCCGCCGCCCGGTACGGCGGAGCCTCCGGGGCCACCGGTCAGAGGTCCCGGACCAGGGGGAGCACCTGTTCCCCGAGCCGCCGGATGTTGTCGAGGGTGCGGGCGTGGTCGCCCGCACCCTCGACCATGAGGATCAGATGCCGCAGCCCGGTGGCTCCGGCGGTGCGCGCGATCCTCTCGGCGCAGCGCCCCGGCGAGCCGACCGGGTGCGTGTCGCACAGGAAGTCCACGTACGCCCCGATGTCGCGCCGCGGGCCCGGCCGGCCGTCCACGGGCACATGACCGGCGAGCCCGGGGGCCAGCCACCGGGGCATGGCCTCCCTGAGCTCCCGCACGGCCCGCTCGGTGGTGTCGGCCACGTACCCGACGGCCGCCCCCACGTGCCCGGGATCCGCGTCCCCGCCCGCGCCGCCGTCCCGGCCCCCACCGCCCGGACCGACGTCCCGCCCCTCGCCCGGGTCGCCGTCTCCGTTCCCGAGGCCGCCGTCCCGGCCCCCGCGCCGCTCCCCGCCCGCCCCCTCGCTCGCCGTACGGTAGGACCGGATCATCGCGGCCCGCTCGGCGTCGCCGATGTGCATCCCCAGCAGCATCGGCAGCCCCCGCTCCGCGGCGAGCGCGACGGTCGGCGCGGAGGTGCACGCCACCACCGGCCGCAGCCGCGCGGGCGGGACCACCGGCACCGGCCGGAACCGGAAGAACTCCCCCTCCGCCGAGACCGTCCCCGCGTCCAGGGCCGCGCACAGCAGGTCCAGCGACTCGCCGAACCCCCGCTCGAACCGCTCCAGCCCCGTGCCGAACACCTCAAGGTCCACCCACGGGCCGCCCCGCCCCACCCCGAGCGTGAACCGCCCGCCCGAGACGCGGTCGAGGATCGCCGCCTGCTCGGCCAGGTCCACCGGGTGCCGGGTGGACAGCACGCTCACCGCCGTCCCCACCCCGATCCGGGACGTACGGCCCAGCGCCACCCCGGCCAGGGTGGCCGCCGACGGGCACACGCCGTACGACATGAAATGGTGCTCGGCGATCCACGCGTCGTCGAAACCGGCCTCCTCGGCGACGGCGATCGCCTCCACCGTGTCCCGCAGCACCTCTCCCGCGTCCCGCCCGGGGAAACCCGCCGCGATCAGAAAGACGCCCATCCGCATGCCGCCACTGTGGATCAGCGAACCCTGCCGAGAAAGACCAGACCACCATTACTCCCGGACTTCATGGCCGCTCGATCCGACATCGTCCGGCCATTCGAACCCGGGCCCCGAGAGAGGGAATGGGCTTTCAGCCGAAGAGGCCCAGTTGGCCCTCGCCGGTCAGGGGATTGCGGTGCCGCTTCAGGTGGCGCCAGCGGGGCAGGTCGTCGAGATAGGACCATGACAGGCGGTGGTGCTCCGTCGGCCCGCGCTCGGCCAGCGCCCGCTGGTGGACCGGCGACGGGTAGCCCGCGTTGTCGGCGAAGCCGTACTCCTCACAACCGAGCGAGGCCATGTAGGAGTCGCGGCGGACCTTCGCGATCACCGACGCCGCGGCCACCGAGACGCACGACAGGTCGGCCTTGACCTCGCACCGCACCGGCCACGGCGCGCCGAGGTAGTCGTGTTTGCCGTCGAGGATGACCGCGTCCGGCCGGACCGGCAGCTCGGCCAGCGCCCGGCGGGCGGCCCGGCGCAGGGCCTCGGTCATGCCCAGCTCGTCGATCTCCTCGCACGACGCCTCGCCGTACCCGATCCCGGCCGCCCAGCCGGTGATCTCGGCGGCCATCGCGGTGCGGCGGGCGGGGGTGAGCATCTTGGAGTCGGTCAGCCCCGCGGGCGGCTCCGACAGGTCGGTGACGACGGCGCAGACCGCGACGGGCCCGGCCCAGGCGCCCCGCCCGACCTCGTCGATCCCGGCCACCGTCTTCGAGCCGCCGGCCGACAGCAGGCGTTCGAGCGCGTAGGAGGGAGGCACGGCCCCGACGTTACCGGCTCACCCGCCCCGCCGCCGCCCGGTACGGCACCGCGGCCCCGGCCCCCGGGGCGTTCCCGGCTCACCCGTCCCACCCCGCCCGGTACGGCACCACGGCCCCGGTCCCCGGGGCGTTCCCGGCTCCGGTCACCCGCCGGCGGGCCCGACCGGGGTGGGAGTCGGGGAGATGATCGGGGTGAGGGCCGGAGCGGAGACCGGGGCGAGGTCGGCGGCCAGCAGGCGCGCGGCGACGTGCAGGGCGCGCAGCGTGACCGCGACGGCGGGACGGTGGACGCTCCCGGCCCGCGCCACGGCATGGATCTCGCGGACGATGGGGGGCCCGGGAAGCTCGCGTACGGCGACGCCACGCACCCCGGCGGCCAGGGTCAGCGCCGGGGCGGCCGCGATGCCGATGCCCTTGGCGACCAGGCCGAGGACGGTGCCCAGCCCCTCGAACTCCCACGGCACCGGCCGGGCGCCGCCGACGCCGGCCAGCAGGCGGTCCACGGCCAGGCGGGACGGCTCCCCCTCGGGGGTCGCCATCCACGGTTCGTCGCGCAGCTCCCGCAGGTCGACGGGTTCCTCCGGGGCGGCCAGCCGGTGCCGGCGCGGCACCGCGAGCACCAGAGGGTCGCGCAGCAGTGGGAACACCCGCAGCGGCGCCGGTTCCTCGCGCGTCCCGCCGTGCCAGTCGTCCACCAGGGCGATGTCCGCCTCGCCCGACCGCACCTGGCCGATCCCGCGCCCGGCGGGCGCCTGCCGCATCCGCAGGGTCAGCCCGGTGTGCCGGCGCAGCGTCCGGGCCAGGGCGGGCGCGAAGGCGACCGCGGCGGTGGGGAAGGCGGTGACGGCGACGTGGCCCGAGGGCGTCCCCGCCTGGGCGGACAGGTCGGACTCGGCGGCCTCCACCATGGCCAGGATGCGCTCGGCGTGCTCGACGAGGCGGTGGCCGGCGTCGGTCAGCGCGGCGCTGCGGGCCGTCCGGTCGAGCAGGGCGGCCCCGGCCTCACGCTCCAGGACCGCGAGCTGCTGGGAGACGGCGGACGGGCTGTAGCCGAGGGCCTCGGCGGTCGCCGCGATGCTGCCCCGGCGGGCGAACTCGCAGATCACCGTCAGGCGGCGCAGATCGAGCATCGGTTTTCCTTATGCCTTCCCACGGCGACCGATGGTTGTTCCGAGGGATCCACCTCACCATGCTGGGGAGCGTTCCGCAACGACCGGAGGCACCCATGGGCATCGCCCTTTCCGCCACGCTGGCGGCCAACGAGGAGATCGAGAGCAGGCGGCGTGCCGGGGAGCGCGTGCTGCACCTGGCCTTCGGGGAGGCGGGCCTGCCGGTCCACCCGGTACTGCGGGAGCGGCTGGCCGACGCCGCCGGGCACAACGGGTACGGCCCGGTCGCCGGGGTTCCGGAGCTGCGCGAGGCGGCGGCCGGGTACTGGCGCCGCAGGGGCCTGCCCACCGACCCGGAGTCGGTCGTCTGCGGCCCCGGCAGCAAGTCCCTGCTGTACGGCCTGCTGCCGGCGATCGGCGGCGACGTCGTGCTGCCCGTACCGAGCTGGGTCAGCTACGCCGCCCAGGCGGAACTGGCCGGGGCGCGTCCGCTGCCCGTCCCGTCGCCGCCCGGCGAGGGCGGGGTGCCCGACCCCGCCCTCCTCGCCGACGCGGTCCTGGACGCGCGCTCCCGGGGGCGCCGGGTGCGCGCGCTGCTGGTCACGCTGCCGGACAACCCCACCGGCACGCTGGCCGGCGCCGCGACGGTCCGGCGGGTCGCCGAGCTGGCCCGCGAGCTCGACCTGTTGATCATCTCCGACGAGATCTACCGCGATCTCGTCCACGACCCCGCGGCGGGGTTCCTCAGCCCGGCCGACGTCGCGCCCGAGCGCACGATCGTCACCACCGGGCTCAGCAAGAGCCTCGCCCTGGGCGGCTGGCGGATCGGCGTGGCCCGCCTTCCCTCCGAGGAGCTGCGCGACCGGCTGCTCGCCGTGGCGAGCGAGATCTGGTCCAGTCCCGCGGCCCCCGTCCAGCAGGCGGCGGCCCACGCCTACACCGAACCCCCCGAGCTCACCGAGCGGATCGAGCGGAGCCGGCGGCTGCACGGCGCGGTCGCGCGGGCCGTGCACGGGCTGCTCGCCGGGGCGGGCGTGCCGGCCGGCGCGCCACGCGGCGGCTTCTACCTGTACCCCGACTTCACCGGACTGCCCTTCGGCACCTCCGCCGACCTGGCCGCGCACCTGCTAGGCGCGCACGGCGTCGGGGTGCTCCCCGGCCACGCCTTCGGTGACGACCCGCGGGCCCTGCGGGTGCGGATGGCGACCAGCCTCCTGTACGGCGAGACGACCGAGCGGCGGCTGGCCGCGCTGGCCGCCCCCGACCCCCTGGAGCTGCCCTGGATCTCCGCCTCGCTGGACCGGCTGGCCGGGGTCCTGAGCCGTCTCGGCGCGGGCGCCGGAACGCCGGGCGGACGCTGACCGCGGCGGTGCCCGCGGCGGTGCCCGGCGGGGTGGAGCGGCCGCTCGGAAAAGCCTCCGGGGAGGGCGGACGGGCCGCTCCGAAGACGTCCGGAGGGGGTGGAGCGACCGCTCCGAAGACGTCCGGAAGCGGTGAAGCCACCGCTCCGGCGGCGCGGTGGTCCGCGATGTGAGCGCTTGACGGAAAATTTACCCGCGGGCCGGCCGTCCCCGGGGCGGCCTTCACGCCTCTGACCTGCGGTTTCACCGTCGAAAACGGGGCAGAGAGGGCGATTCACCCAGCGGCCACCGAAACGCCCCGCATCATTTGGCAAAAGCCCACGTCGGCAGCCCTCATCATGTGCTCATGCCCGCTTTTGTCACCCTGTCCGGGCGCCTCGTGCGCCTGGAGCCGCTCAGCCTCGCGGTCGTCGACGACCTCGTCGCCGCGGCGAGTGAAGACCGCTCCACCTACGGCTTCACTCGTGTGCCCCATGGTCGGGGCGAGGTGGTCTCCTACGTGGAGGCCGCCCTGGCTGAGCAGGCGGAGGGCCGCACGATGCCCTTCGCCGTCCGGTGGCTGCACACCGACCGCGTGGTCGGTGCCACCCGTCTCATGAACCTGGAGTACTGGCAGGGCCCCATGCCCTGGCCACCGGGCGCCCGTGGAGCGGTGGGCGAGGTCCCGTCCGTGGCGGACATCGGTTACACCTGGCTGGCGGCGTCGGCCCAGGGCACCGGTGTCAACCGGGAGAGCAAGTACCTGATGCTCTCCCTCGCCTTCGAGACGTGGCAGGTCCACCGCGTCACCCTCAAAGCCGACGTGCGCAACGTACGCTCCCGGGCCGCCATCGAGGCCCTCGGCGCACACCTCGACGGTGTGCGGCGGGCGGAATCCCGAGGCGCCGACGACACGGTCCGAGATACCGCGTACTACTCGATCCTCAGCTCCGAGTGGCCGCTCGTGCGAGAACGGCTGCACGCCCGGCTCGGCCTGGTCGAGGCCGCCTAGCCGAACAACGGAGAGGGAGGACCCTCCCCGTCATCCGTCACTTCGACGATCTCTTGGAACGGAAGGCCCGCCCGGGGACCGGGCGGGCCTGACGTTCGTCCGGAAGCCGGACCCGGCGTCACTCGTCGTCGCCGTCGGCCTCGTAGACGTAGTTCCACCTGCCGCACATCTTCGTCCGGCCCTCGCCCTGGTGCCAGTAGCAGACCCGGACCTGGGCGCTGTCGACGTCGTCGGAGGCGAAGTGGAAGGAGCGGTAGCCGCTGGAGCCGCACTTCTTGGCCCAGTAGGTCGACTCGTCACCGTCGGTGTTCTCGAACTTGACCTGGACGTAGCCGCAGAGCCAGCTCGGCGAGTACCTGTCGTAGAGCCTGCCCCCGACGTGGACCCGGTCGGAGTCGTCGGTCCACACCCGGCCCCTGGCGGCCATGGCGCGGGAGTGACCGAAGTACTTCGAGTAGTAGGGGCCCCAGCTGTCGTCGTAGTCGTGGCTCGCGGTCGTCGTGGCCGTCGTGGACGCCGCGGCGGTGCCGGCGGCGCCGGCGGCGAGCGTGGCGGCCGAAGCGGGGGAGGCCAGCGCCGGGGTGACCGCGAGGACGGCGGTGGCGGCTGCGAGGCCGAGGAGGGTGCGGGCGGTGGTGCGCATTGCGGTTCTCCCAGGGGGTGAGGCGGCTCCCGTCTCCGTTCGGGGAGCCATGGCTCATTGATAGGCCGGACCGCCTGCACCCCGCTTACCGCATCTTTCTCCATACCTGCAATTGACTGACATGTCGGGCATGACAGCCCCCGTATGGCGCCATGCCCGACATAGGGAATCATCGGCATCGGGGCTCAACAGCCGATCAATACCCGATCAACGGTGATCGAGGGGTAACCGCCGCTCTCCTGTGGATCGCGGATAAAGGATCTATTATTTGCGAATAAAACTTCCCATTAGGGCGGAGATCCACGGAATGGCTGATCAGGGCAGGGCGGGCGGGTTGCGCTTCGCCGTACTCGGCCCCGTCCAAGCCTGGCGTGACGGCGGGGAGCTGGATCTCGGCACGCCCCTGCAACGTTCCATCCTCGCGATGCTGCTGCTGCGCGGGAACCGGGCGGTGACCCCGACCGAGATGATCGACGGGGTCTGGGGCGAGGAGGCCCCGCCCCGCGCGCTGGGGGCGCTGCGCACCTACGTCTCCCGGCTGCGGTCGGTGCTGGAGCCGGGCAGGTCGCCCCGCACCCGTCCGGAGCTGCTCACCTCAGTGGGCCGGGGCTACGCGCTGCGCCTGGCCGACGACGCCCTCGACCTGGCCTGTTTCGAGCACGGGGTACGGCAGGCCGAGGCGGCCCGGGGCGCCGGCGACCTCACCGCGGCCACCGGGCACCTGCGGACGAGCCTGGCGCTGTACACCGGCGAGCCGCTGGCCGGGGCCGTCGGCCCCTACGCCGAGCACCAGCGCGACCGGCTCGCCGAGCGCCGGATGAGCGTGCTGGAGACCCTGATGGACCTCGACCTGGAGGTGGGCAGGCACGCCGACGTCGTCTCCGAGCTGATCGCGCTGACCGCCGAGCATCCGCTCCGCGAGCGGCTGCGCGCCCAGCTGATGCTGGCCTACTACCGGTGCGGGCGGCAGGGGGACGCGCTCGCCGTCTTCGCCGACACCCGGACCGTGCTGGTCGACGAGCTCGGCATCGAACCCGGACCCGAGCTGACCGCGCTGCACCGGCGCGTCCTCAGCGGCGACCCGAGCCTCGTCCCGCGCCCGCCGGCCGTTCCCGTCCCGGCTCCGGCCCCGGCTCCGGCCCCGCCGGTCGCCGGGGACCCGGCGGGCTCCGCGGCGCCCACCACACCCACCGTGTCCGCCGTACCCGCTGTGTCCGTCTCGTCCGTCTCGTCCGCCTCGCCCGCCGGGGCGGCGGGTTCCGCGCCCGCCGGGGGACCGGGCCGGGACGCGCCGGAGGCCGCCACGCCGCACCCGTCCGCGCCGCCGCACCCGCCGGGCCCGGCGAGCCCCCCGGAGCTGCCGCGGCCCGCACAGCTCCCCGCGGCCGTGAACGACTTCACCGGCCGCCACCGGATCATCTCCCGGCTGCGCGCCCTGCTGTCCGCCGGGGACGGCGCCGACGGCGTCCCGGTGGCCGCCATCTCCGGCATCGGCGGCGTCGGCAAGACGACGCTCGCCGTACACGTCGCGCACGCCCTGCAGGAGCTGTTCCCCGACGGCCAGCTCTACGCCGACCTGCGCGGCTACGGCGAGGACCCGGTCGCGCCCGAGTCGGCGCTGGCGGCGTTCCTGCGCGGGCTGGGCCTGCCGCCCGACGTCATCCCGGACGGCCTGGCCGAGCGGTCGGCGCTGTTCCGCTCGCTGCTGGCCGAACGCCGGATGCTGGTGCTGCTGGACAACGCCCGGGACGCCGAGCAGGTCGCCCACCTGCTGCCCGGCACGCCCGGCTGCGCGGCGATCGTGACCAGCCGCGGCAAGCTGGCCGACCTGGCGGCGGCCCGGCTGTTCGACCTCGACGTCATGGAGCCCGACGAGGCACTGACCCTGTTCGGCACGGTCGCGGGCGCCGACCGGGTGGCGGCCGAGCGCGCCGCGGCCATGGACGTCGTCGCCGCCTGCGGGTTCCTGCCGCTCGCGGTGCGGATCGTGGCGGCCCGCCTGGCGGCCCGCCCGTCCTGGACGGTCGCCTCGCTGGTGCCCCGGCTGGCCGACGAGCGCCGCCGCCTCGACGAGATGCGGGTGGGCAACCTCGCGGTCGAGGCCACCTTCGCCCTCGGGTACGGCCAGCTCGGCCCGGAGCAGGCCCGCGCCTTCCGGCTGCTCTCCCTGCCCGGCGGACCCGACATCTCGGTCGGGGCGGCGGCCGCCCTCCTCGGTTCGGGGCAGGGCGGCGCCGAGGAGGTCCTGGAGTCCCTGGTTGACACCAGCCTGCTGGAGGCCCCCGCGCCCGGCCGCTACCGCTTCCACGACCTGCTCAGGCTCTTCGCCCGCCGGATCGCGGAACGGGCCGAGGCGGGGGCGGGGGCCGGGGCGGGCGGCGTCGCGGGGGCCGGGGGTGAAGCGGAGGCCGGCGGTCCCGGGACGGCCGGGCCGGCGACCGCCGACACCGGGGCGGCCGCGCTGCGCCGGCTGCTCGACTTCTACCTGGCCTCCGCGCGGTCGGCGCACCGCCTCGCCTACGACGGCAGCACGGTCGCCGACCGGATCGCGGTGACCGCGCCCGGTCACGCGTTCGCCTCCGCCGACGAGGCCGTGGCCTGGCTGTCGGCCGAGGCGGAGTCGCTGTTCGCGGCGATCGCCCAGGCGTCCGGCGCGCGGGACGCCGGAGGGCTGCTGCCCGGCGCGGACCTGCTGCTGGCCATGGAACCGCTGCTGGAGTCGGGCAGCCACGTCCGCGAGTTCGAGCAGCGGGCGAGGGAGACGCTGGCCGCCGCCCGGCGCCTCGGGGACGCCTCCTGCCGGATGCGCTGCCACTACGTGCTCGGCCGGGTGCTGTTCAACGCCAACCGGCTCGCCGAGGCCGAGGAGGAGTTCCGCACCTCCTTGGACCTGGCCGGCGCGGGCGACGGGGTCGTCACCGGCGAGACGATGAACGCGCTGGCCGTGGTGACCGGCCGGCGCCGCCGCCACGCCGAGGCGCTGTCCTGGTTCGAGGCGGCGCGGACGGCGTTCCGGGAGGCGGGCGCGCGCGGCGGCGAGGCCCTGACACTGAGCTACTCCGCCCGTGACCACCTGTTCCTCGGCCAGGCCGAGGAGGCGATCGCCGCCGCCGAGCAGGGCCTGGCCCTCTTCACCGAGATCGGTTCCGGCCCCGGCACCGCGCGGGCCCGCTACCACCTGGGGATGGTGCTGTCGCGCGTCGGGCGGCTGAACGAGGCCGTCCACCACCACGCCGAGTGCCTGGCCTTCTTCCGGGCGAGCCGGCAGCGGGTGTGGGAGCAGCGGGTGTGCTCCCGGCTCGCCGAGACCCTGATCGCCGCCGGGCGGTTCGCCGACGCGACCCGGCATGCCGAGCAGGCGCTGACGGTCAGCCGCGAGATCGGCCACCCGTACGGCGAGGCGCTGTCACTGTGGGTGCTCGGGCGGGCCCTCGACGGCCTCGGCGACGCCGCCCGCAGCCACGACTGCCTCCGGCGCGCCCACGACGTCTTCGCCCGGCTCGGCGCCCCCGAGGCCGCGGACCTGCGGGCGCTGCTCGACCGGGCGGCCGCCGCGGGCGGCGACCCCGCCGCCCACTGAGACCGCGGGACCGCCCGCCGGGACCACCGGGACGTCCGACGAGATCGCGGAACCGTCCACTGAGACCGCCAGGGAGGCCGGAGTCGCCGTGCAGTCCGCTGAGACCGCCGGGGACGCCGGAGTCGCCGGGCGGTCCGCCACCGGCTCCAGCCCGTCGTACAGGCCGTCGTCGAGACGTGTCATCCAGGCGTGGTTGTTCATCGGGCTCCCGTCTTGGTTCCCGCCCCGGGGACCTGGCACCGGGCGGTCGGACAGCGAGGGCAGGTGTCCGGCCGGTCGCGAGACCGCCGGGGACGCATAGGGGGCCCGGTTGTCCGGCGCGTCTCCCGGCGGCCGGCCGCCTCATGCCGGCGACCGGCCGGACCGGACGCGGTCCCTTCCCCCCGGGTGCCGCGTCCGTGGTCAGAGCCTCTCCCACGGGGGTCAACGTCCGATCAACAACCGATCGCCGGAAAATATCCACAGGCTGTGGACGGTCACCCTGTGGATATGTGGAAAAACCCTTCGGCGACCAGTGGCCGGATCGCCTCCGGGGCCTTGGCCAGCAGGTCATCGGCGTCCTCGCCGGTGAGCTCGGCGATCGCGGCCAGCAGCGGGCCCAGTGGATAATCGCCGTCGCACACCCCGGCGAGCGCCGCCTCCACCGTCCCCACCCGCGCGGTACGGCGCAGCCCCCGGGTCTGCCGGAGCGTGATCCTGGACGGGTCCTCGGCGCCGGGCGGACCGATCCGCTCTTCCAGCACGCCCTCCGCCAGCGCGAGCCGTACGCCCGGCAGCTCCGCGCCGGACAGCCGGTGCGCCGCCGCGATCGAGGCGAGCACCTCGTCCACGTAGCCGCCCACCGGCAGCTCGACCCGCTGACCGAGCTCCTCAACCCGCACGACCGGGTCGAGGGTGCCCGAGTCGTGCAGGGTGATCCAGCCGAACCCGATGCCGGTGACGTCCATGGACTCCAGCCATCCGAGCCAGCCGTCGTACAGCTCGCGGTAGCGGGCGGTGCCCTGCTCGGCGGCGTCGCGCAGCCACAGCTCCACGTACTCGGCGGGGTCCTGGACGTCGCGCTGGACCACCCAGCCGTCGCATCCGGTGCCGGTCAGCCAGCCGCCCACCCGGTCGCGCCAGTCCTCGCCCCGGACGTGCAGCCAGTTGGCCAGGAGCTGGCAGGTGCCACCGGGCGCGAGGAAACGGGGGGCCTGCCGTACCAGCTCGCGGCAGAAGCCGTCGGCCTCGAAGCCGGACTCGCGGTAGGTGAACCGGCCGGCCGGGGAGATCACGAACGGCGGGTTGGAGACGACGAGGTCGAACCGCTCGCCGGCGACCGGCTCGAACAGCGATCCCTCGCGGGCGTCCACGTCGCGGATCCCGGACAGTGCCCAGCTGATCCGGGCCAGCTCCAGGGCGCGCGGGTTGACGTCGGTGGCGACGATCTCCCGCGCCCGCCCGTCCAGGTGCAGCACCTGGACGCCGCACCCGGTGCCGAGGTCGAGGGCGCGCTCCACCGGGCGGCGGGTCACGAGCTGGGCCAGGTTCGCCGACGCGCCGCCCGCGCCGACGACGTGGTCCGGGCGCAGCGCCGGGTCACCGGGGCGGACCTTGCGGTCGGACACGACGTAGCCGCCGGTCTCCCAGGGCTGGAGGTGGACCGTGGAGACCACCCGGCCGCCGTCCGAGGCCACCAGGCCCGCGGCGGCCAGCTCGGCCACCGGCAGGCCCGCCGGGGCGTCCACCGGCACGCCGAGCCACCACAGCCGGATCAGCGTGCCGAGCGGGTCTCCGTCGCGGGTGGCGCGCAGCGCGGGCACCGTCTCCTCGCGGGACAGCGCGGTGGCGGCGACCTCGCCGAGGCGCTCCCGGACGCCGTCGATGGTGTATCCGGCGTCGAGCAGCAGCTCCCTGAGCCGGTCAAACAGATCGTTCACCGGCCCATCCTCGCACCGCGGCCCGGCCGGGCCGTACGGGCCGGGACATCGTCGGACACGGAGAGTGACCATCGACTACGTAGGGTGTCAAGCATCCTGAAAGCGCAGGTCAAGCGGGCCGGGATAGCCGTTGATCACGGTAAGCGGCCATGACCGGCCACCACAGCGGCCCCGGGAGGACTTGGATGCCGATCCCCTGCCTCGCCTGCGACGCCCCTTTCCGGCCCGACGAGTACTTCCCCGCCTGCCACGACTACGACCGTCGCGCCGACCTGGTGTCCTGGACCTGCCCCCGGTGCGGCAACCGGGACGAGCTGCGGGTCTTCACCGGCGAGCTGGTGTACGGCCACGCCCGGCGCGGCGGGTTCGACGCCGAGGACCGGCTGCCCGTCCCCGGCCTGCGGCGCAGGCGGCACGACGCGCGGCTGGACATCACCCTGGACGGGACGACCTGGCGGGTCCCCGCCCGCGCACGGCGGCCGGCGAAGGCCCCTGGACCTCCGCGTGGGCTCTGATGGCCGCGCCGCACGGTGGGCGAGCCCCCGGGACCCCTCTACGCGGGCTCCGAGGAGGGCCGCTGGCGCAGGCTCTGCCAGGCGGCCTCGCACAGGCCCGTTATCTCGTCCTGGGTCGGCTGGTGGGCGCCGGCGAACCACAGACGGCACATCTCGGTGGCCGGGCCCAGCCACAGCACGTAGCACATGGTCGGGTGGACCGGCTGGAGCAGGCCCTCCTTCATGTGCGGACGCCACCAGTCGGACACCTGGCGGAAGAACGCCCGCCGCGACTCCGACACCTCGGTGCCGCCGGGCTCGTCGCGCCGGGGCGGTCGCTCGCTGATCAGCAGGTGGGCGCGCTCGCGGTTCTCGCCGCACCAGGTCATGTGCATTGCGACGATGGCCTCGATGCCCTCCCGCGCGGTCTCGTGGCGCCGCAGCTCGTCGAGGAACGCCTCCTGGTACATGCGCAGGGTGTCGGCGTAGAGCACGCCGAAGACGTGTTCCTTGCTGGCGAAGTGGTGGTAGAAGCTTCCGACGCTGACGCCGCTCTCGTCGCGGAGGCTGGCCAGAGTGGTGGCCGACACGCCATCCTGGCTGAACCGCCGCAGGGCGCCCTCGATGATGCGGGACCGGCCGTCACGTCCGCTCTTGGCAGTCTTCACGGATTCCATGGTGCGGCAACAGAACCTTGTTCCGCAAACGATCCGGGAAACGGCTCCGGCCCGGGTGATCCTAACGCCTCCGTCTGACGGCACCAAGCCGGCGCCCACGTCGGCCCCACGTCGGCCCACGTCGGCGCTCGCGCCGGTGTCCACGTACCGCACCACGCCGTCCCCCCACCCGGAAGGACGGGGCGGTGCCCGCGGTGCCTACCCTGAATGCGTGTACCGGTTTCTTCTGACCCCTCGCTGGATCTCCTTGCACGTGGTGGTGCTGCTGGTCATACCCGCCTTCGTGTTCCTGGGCCGATGGCAGTTCGGGCGTTACGAGGAACGGTCCTTCACCAGCCACCAGGCCACCGCCAACCTGGCGGCCGCCCCGGTGCCCGTGGACCGGCTGACCACGCCCGGCGGCACCGTGCGCGTCCAGGACAAGTACCGCACCGTCACGGCCGCGGGGACGTTCGACGCGGCCCACCAGCTCCTGGTGCGCCGCCGTCCCCAGGAGGGCGTGCTCGGCTTCTACGTCCTCACCCCGCTGGTCACCGGCGACGGCCAGGCCGTGCTGGTGAACCGCGGCTGGGTCAAGGCGGGCGCGTCGGCCGACGCCGTGCCCGACGTCCCCGCCCCGGCCCCTGGCCGGGTGACCGTCACCGGCCGGCTGCGCCCCGCCGAGACCGAGGACACCAGCGGCATCAAGGACCGGCCCGGCCTTCCCCCGGGCCAGGTCATGCTGATCGACACCGGACGGATCGGCGGCGGCCTGCCGTACCGGCTCTACGGCGGGTTCGTGGAGCTGACCTCCCAGTCGCCTCAGGCCGCCGCCGCGCCCGTCCCGGTGCCCGAGCCGGACGTCGGCGAGGGCGGCGGGCTCAACCTCGCGTACGGCGTGCAGTGGTGGCTCTTCATCGCCGTCGCGATCGGCGGCTGGATCCTGCTGATCCGCCGCGAGGCCGCCGACATCCGGGCCGGCCAGGCGGAGGACGGATCGAAGCGGGACACGAAGGAGCCCACCGAGCCGATCGACGCCTGACCGGTCCCCACGCCCACCGACGCCCCACCGACGCCCCACCGACGCCGACCGGCTCCCGCCGGGCGAGCACGGCGGGGAAGCCGCCCTGCGGCACGTCCGGGCCGTGCGCGGTCTCCGCGACCGGGGAAGCCGCCCCCGCCGAAAGGCCGCCCGGCCGGTCCTCGCCACGGCGGAGACCCGCCGGGCGGAACCTAGTCCAGCAGCAGCCTGGCCAGCAGGCCGACGCCCATCGCGGTGAACACGGCGGCGATCGCCAGGCCGACCGACATCAGGCAACCCTGCCCGCCGTTCATCCTCACCACCGGGGCGGGCTGCCGATCGGCCCGATACCACAGCGGCCGGGGCTCCAGCAGCAGGAAGCCGATCGCGCCGACCTGCCCCACGGTGAACAGCCAGATCCACGCCCACCGGCTGCCCAGCCGGGGCGTCGAGCCGAGCATGATCAGAAAGGCGATCCCCCAGGCGAACGCGACCCAGGGGACGCCGCCGTACCGCAGGACCCGGAACGGCCAGTCGGGGACGAATCCCGACGGGTCGCTCCGGTCGCCGAAGGAGGACACCGCCTTCCGGGGCACCCTGGAGATCTCTGCCCAGAACTCGGCGGCGGTGTACCCCGGCCTGCCGCGATGGACCGGCGGGTCCCCGACCCGATGCCAGACGAGGGGCCCCTCGGACCACCTGACCTCCTGGACCAGGTCGCCGTGCTCCCGGTACAGGACGGCCGACACCCGACCCGCGGCCACGGCGGCGCGGAACTCGGCCCGGGTCCGCGCGGTGGGCGCGGAACTCAGCGCCGCGACCAGCGCGCCCGCGAGGAGGACGGCCAGCAGCACGATCCGGACGACCAGGCCGGCGATCCGCCAGCCCTCCCGCACCCCGGCGGGGAAGGGGGTCATCCCTCTTTCCTACCTCGGCGGCCCGTCCGGCGGAAGGCGGAAGACGGTCAGGCGGGGGTGCCCAGCATCGTCAGGGCGAGCATGGCGGTCACGGCGAGGGCGAACGCCGCGGGGCCGCCGAGCCTGGCGGGCGCGGGCAGCGCCTCGTACGGCCGGCGCCACAGCGGGTACGGCTCCAGCAGCGCGTACAGCGGTGAGCCCCCGGCCAGCAGGATCCAGAACCACGCCCGACGGCCGGCGAAACGGTGGTCGCGGCGGGTGAGCATCATCATCCACACCAGCACCTCGGCCGCCACCGCGACCGGCGCGAACGGCGGCCACCACCGCGCGTAGGCCGGCGAGCCCACCCGGAACCACGAGGGCCCGCCCGGCACGATCTCCACCGACGGGTCCGCGGCGGCGCGCACCCGGGCCAGGAACGCGCCCTGGCGGCGCTCCAGGGCCGGGCGGACCAGTTCGCCGGTCCGGTGGTCCCAGACGTCGTCCGGCTGGCGGTGGGCGGCCTGGGTCCAGGACAGCGGGCCGCGTGACCACGTCAGGGTGCCGTAGGCGGGCCAGTCGCGGTCGTAGACGACCGTGGTGACCCTCCCCGCCCGCAGGTCCGCGATGAGCTCCTCGGCGTCGCGGCGCGGCAGGTCCTGGTCGGCCAGGATGACGACGAAGGACAGCGTGAGGACGAACAGCAGCGCCAGTCGCGCGCCGTACTCCAGACCGCCCCGCGCCGGAACCACCGTCGGCATGCCGCCCCCTCGCGCCCTCGGACCCGCCGGACAGGTTACGGCCGGCGGACCCGTGCCACCCCCTCCGCCCCGCCTCGTCCCACCCCGCCTCGTCCTGTACCGTCCTGTACCGCCCTGTTCCATCCCGTTCCGGCCCCGCCGGCTCGCCCCGCCGGCCGATCGCCGTTCCCTCCGTCCGGTCCGGCGGCTCACCCCGCTCCGGCCGGACCCCCGGACGGTCGCCGTTCCCTGCGTCGGCCGGTCGCCGTTCCCTCTGTCCGGCCCGGTGGCTCACCCCGCTCCGGCCGGACCCCCGGACGGTCGCCGTTCCCTGCGTCGGCCGGTCGCCGTTCCCTCCGTCCGGCCCGGCGGCTCACCCCGCTCCGGCCGGACCCCCGGACGGTCGCCGTTTCCCTTGACCCCACTGGTCTTTTCCGCCTTTAACTCCAGAATGGATCTTTTTCAGGAAATACCGTTATCCCGGCGATCTACGGGTAGGGGCATTTCTCAAGGGCCCGCCACGAGTGGCACCCTCATCGGCGGGCCCGCCCTCCCGGGGCCGTCGCCATCCCCCTGACGGCGGCCTCGGGCCCGGGGGGCGGCACCGGCCGAAAGCCCCGCCGCGCCGGCCGGTGACCTCACATGCCGCCCGCCGAAGTCGCGAGGTCATGGCCCCGGCGCGGGCTTCCGGACTACGCGCGTCAAACCGTGACCCTCTGGCTTGTCCAGTGTTATGACGGGGACGTACGGTTTACCGCGTGACGACGCCGCTGCTCCCCGACCCCGAGCCCAGGCGGCGGGACTATGTGATCATTTCGGTCGACGACCATCTGATCGAGCCGCCGGACATGTTCGAGGGCCGGCTCCCCGGTAAATACGCCGACCTCGCCCCCAAGGTCGTGGAGACCGAGGCGGGACACCAGGTCTGGAGGTACGGCGGCGCGACCTACCCGTGCGCGGGTCTCGACGTGGGCGCCGGCCTGCCCCGGGAGCAGTGGACGCTCGACCCGGTGCGCTTCGAGCACATGCGACCGGGTTGCCACGACATCGAGGCCAGGATCGACGACATGGACCGCGCCGGGGTCTGGGCGTCGCTGTGCTTCCCCGGCATGCTGGCCCTGCAGTCCGGGATGCTCTTCGCCAAGACCCGCGACCAGGAGCTGGGCCTGGCCGTCACGCGGGCCTGGAACGACTGGCACGTGGAGGTCTGGGCGGGCACCTACCCCGAGCGGATCATCGCCCTGCAGCTTCCCTGGCTGGCCGATCCCGAGATCGCCGCCAAGGAGGTCCGCGACAACGCGGCCCGCGGTTTCAAGGCGGTGCTCTTCCCCGAGTTCCCCACCCGGCTGCGCCTGCCGTCCATCCACAGCGACCACTGGGACCCGTTCTTCCAGGCGTGCGAGGAGACCGGCACCGTCGTCTGCCTGCACGCCGGGGCCGGCTCGTGGACCCCGGTGCCGTCCCCGGACACCCCCATCGAGGCGATCACCACGCTGATGCCGGCCAGCGCCATGTTCGCCTGCGCCGACTGGCTCTGGTCGGGCGTCCCGCTGCGATTCCCGGCCCTGCGCATCCTGATCGTGGAGGGCGGCGTGGGCTGGCTGCCCATGCTCGCCGAGCGGGCCGACTACGCGCTGGACCACCCGGTGGCGGGCGAGGCGCAGTGGGAGGGCGGCCTGAAGCCCAGCGAGGTGCTGCGCCGCAACTTCTACTTCGGCACGCTCAACGACCACGCCCTGTCGGGCGTGCGCCTCGCCGTGGGCCTGGAGCACGTGCTGCTGGAGAGCGGTTACCCGCACTCCGACTCCACCTGGCCCGACACCCAGCAGGCCGTCGCGACGAGTCTGGGCAGGCTACCGCCCGCCGACATCGCCCGGGTGGCTTACGGCAACGCCGCCCGCCTGTTCGGCCACCCGCTGCCCTCGCGGGCCTGGCTCAGGATGGAGCAGCTCTAGCCGCTCCGCGGGTCGCCCCGCCCGCCGCGGTCGCCCAGACGGAGATCCACGAAGCAGGACCCGGGATCCGCTTCGTGGATCCTCCCGCTCACCGGGGTCGCCCAGGCCCGCCCGCCGCGGTCGCCCGGCCGGTTTCCCGCCGCGGCGCGGCTCAGCCGCGCCGCCCGTGCGGGAACGGGCCCGCCGCGGACGGGAAGGCCCTGACCCCGCCGTGCCGCTCCCAGTCGACGTAGCGGCCGCTCTCGCCGAGCAGGGAGCCCATCAGCCACAGGAAGACACCGAAGTCGTCGGCGACCCCGATGAGCGCCAGGAAGTCCGGGATGACGTCTATGGGGGAGATGATGTAGACGACGCCGAGGCCCAGCATCGCCAGCTTGCCCTTGGTCATGCCGGGGTACTGACCGCGCATGACCGCGCCGACCATCTTCGGCACGGCGCGCAGGCGGGTGGCGAAGCCGGGGGAACCCGGCCCGGACACCTGCCTGTAGACCCGCCACGCCTGTGCCGCACGCGCTGCCTTCGCCATGGGGGAACCTCCTCGGAAGCACGCTCGTCTGGCGGGGGTCCCCTACCCGGCCGCCACACGATATAACGCGTAATCGCTCCGGCCGGTTCCCACGCGGGCACCGTCCCGCACGCGGATCCCCGGCTCTCCGGCTCCCCGGCTCCGGTGTCCCGGCCCTCGCTTCCGCCTCCGCTTCCATGGCGGAGACCCCACGCCGTCCCGTCAGTCCTCGACCGGCGCGAGATCCCGTACGGCCCGCTCCAGCGGGACCTCGCCCACCGGGATCGGCGCGAGCACCGGGGTGGTGAGCCCGTTCTCCACGTACTCGCGGATCCTCGCCCGGCACGTCGCCGCGTCACCGTGCACCACGAGCGCGTCCACGAGCTCGTCCGGGATGGCGCGCAACGCCGCCTTCCGGTCGCCGGCCGCCCACGCCTCGCGCATCGGGCGCAGCGTCTCGCCACGCCCCAGCCATTCGTGGAACGCCGCGTAGGCCGGGACGGTCAGGTATCCGGCGAGCATGCGGCGGGCGAGCTCGCGCACCCGGGCGGCGTCCTCGCTGACGCATACGAACAACCGGGCGATCAACTCGACGTCCGGGCCGATCTCCGCCCTGACCTTCCGGACGTCCTGGGGCGAGAGCCAGTTCGTGATCGCGCCGTCGGCCTCGGTGGCGGCCAGATGAAGCATGCGGGGCCGCAGCGCGGCGAGAACGATCTTCGGCGGCGTCTCGGGGGCGCGCTCCAGCCGGAAGCCCCGGACCGCGAACGTCTCGTACCGCTCGGTGACCTTCTCGCCGGACAGCGCCGCCTTCAGGAAGCGGAGCGTGTCTCTCGTCCTGGCGAACGGCTTCACGAACTCCCTGGCGTTCCAGCCCTCGACGATGACGGGGGAGGAGGCCCCGATGCCCAGGACGAACCGCCCCGGGGCGAGGTCGGCGAGCGTGGCGGCCGACATGGCCAGCAGGCCGGGCCCGCGCGTGGAGGCGGGGACGATCGCGCTGCCGAGCCGTACGCCGGGGGCCCACTCGGCGGTCAGCGCCAGCGGCACGAAGCCGTCGGCGCCGTTCACCTCGGCGGACCAGACGTCGGTGTAGCCGAGCTCGGGCAGCTCGGCCACCAGCTCCCGCGATCCGGCGAGTGTGCGGTCCGAGAAGGGGAGCGTCATTCCCCAGCGTGCGCCCGTGGCCATCATGCCGCCTCCGCGATTACTAGAATGATGTTCTGAAACAGCTTGCCGCATCGGCCCCGGACCCCGTCAACCACCCGCCCGCCACAGCCGTACGGCCGGCACCCCGAGAAGATCTTCCCGGGGTGGCCGTTTACCCCTCCGTGACACTGAGTGAGATGTTAGAACGTTCTGGTGACGATGAAGCGGCACGGAAGACAAGGACGCGGGCCGCGGGCGGCGGTCTCGGTGGCCGCGGCGGCCTGCCTGGCGGCCCTCGCGCCGGCCGGGGCCGGTGACGCGGCCACCACCGGCGTGCGGTCGGGCGGCCTGCCCGGTGCCGGCGTACGGCCGCACTGCGTGGCCGCCGCCGTGCGACTGGGCGTTCCGGGGCGGGGCGCTCCGGACGGCCTGGACGGCACGCGCGAAGCGAACGGCGGGAACGGCCTGAGCGGTCTGGGCGGCTCGGACGGCTCGGGCCGTTCGCACGATCCGGGCGGCCCGCACGGCGGGGAGGACGTGGACGGCCGGAACGGCACGGTCGATCGGGGCTCCGTGGACGGGCCGGGCGGGGTGAACGGTCCGGGCGGTCCGTCGTGGACCGGTGCGGGGCCGGGCCTCGTGGAGGTGATCCTGGGCGTGCGCCTGGGGACGTGCGAGGTGTGTCCGCAGCACTGCCCCCCGGCCGTCGTCCCGGAGCAACCCGCTCCGAGCCCGGCACGCCCCTCCGAGGCGCCCTCCCCGGCTCCGGAGCCCGCGCCCCCGGCGCCAACCGCCCCGGCCCCGACGGCACCGGTGGTGCCCGCCGTTCCGGAGCCTCCAGAGCCCCCTGAGACGCCGCCCCCCGCTCCGCCCCCCTCCCATCCGCCGCGGCGACCCGAACACCGGCCGGCCGAGCCGTCCGCGCCGTCCGAGCCGTCCGCGCGCTTCCGCCAGGCGGCCGTCCCGCCGAAGGCTCCCGAGCCCACCCCGTCGCCGTCCGCCACGCCCCGGCCGGCCGTACCCTCCTTCGCGCCCCTCGCCGCGCGCAGGCCGATGGTGCTGGACCGCTTCGCCGACCGGCGCCGGGGCACCGACCGCAAACTGGTCATCCTGGTCGTCTTCACCGCCGTGATCTCGGTGAGCGCCGCCGCCGCGCTGAAGAGCCGGGCCCGCCGCTGAGCGGGCACCGGGGACGACCGGCGGAACAGCCCGCCGCCGGGGCCGTGACCCCGGTGGCGGGCCCGGACGCCGCCTCCCGCTCAGCCCTGGGAGGGCTGCGGGAACTGTCCGTCGATCCGGTCGTACTGATGCTGGGCGGCCCGCAGGGCGTCGGGCCCGACCGCGCCGATCCCGGTGAAGGGATGACTGATCAGCATGATGAAGCCGATGCCGATGACCACCACGCCCACCCGCACGGCGTCGCTGATCACGGACTGGCGCGTGGGCTTCATCCCGAGCGTCCAGGGCAGCGCGATGACCAGCGCCCCAGAGATGATCATTGAGATCACGAAGATGCTCTCCAGGCCGCCCTCGGCGTCGTCGGCGCGCACGGCGCGCGCGTGGGCGACCTCGGAGGCCCGGAGGAGCGCGTCCTGGCGGAGGTCCTCGGCCTCCTTCCCGACCGGCCGGAGCCGGAGGGTCGCGGCGCGCATGTCCTCGAGGATCCTCGCCGGGACGGGTGACATCTCACCCTCGGCCATCAGCGGCCAGTCGAGGTTGGCGCTCTGCGCCGAGTACTCGCGGATCTGGGTCCGAATCTGCGCCGCCTCGGGGATCGGAGCCACCGACCAGTACATCTCGGTCAGGGTCTCCGCCTCCGCCTGGACGTCGGCCTGCGAGGTGGAGATCGCGTCGCGGCAGAGCACCGCCGCGTAGGCCAGCACGAGAAGGTAGACGGCGAGGGCGAGGTTGGCGGAGAAGTCGACCGACGTCGCCCCCCGCTCCTCGTCCGGCCTGCCCCTCCGGCGAAGCGTGAGGAGCGTGAGGAGCGTGACGGCGGTGGTCGAGACCACCAGGACGATTACCCAGGCCATGGGACCCCCTCGGAGTAGTCATGAGAATAACTACCGAGGGTAATGAATTGATTACCGAAATTCTCGGGTTCGGGCCCGCCGTCGCGCACGGAGTTCGCGAATCCCCGCGGTGAGGTCACGCGCGAAGGTCATGGACCCCGCGACTGAGTCCCGGGCGAAGGTCATGGATCCCGCGGGGAGGTCGCGTCCGGAGTTCGTGGACCCCCGCGGTGAGGTCACGCGCGAAGGCCGTGGACCCCGCGGTGCGTCACGTCCGGAGTTCGTGGACCCCCGCGATGAAGTCCCGCGCGACGCCGCGCAGACCCGGCAGGTGGGAGAGCCCGACCAGCCGGTCCACCAGCGGGACGACCAGCTCGATGAGCCGGTACGTCCGTCGGCACCCCTCCGACGTGTCATGCACCCAGAACAGCACGACTCCCATCGACAGCAGCCACAGCAGCTCGGGCAGCTCGGCCCGCAACTCGGCGTCCATGCGCTCGGCCGAACCCTCCACCACCTTGCGATAGATGGCGATCGAGGAGTCCCGGGCGGGCGAGGTCTCGGCGCTGAAGGGGTTGAGGGGATTGTTCGGCTCGGCCGCGTGCTTGAAGAACTTCACCGCGAACTCGTGATACGGCTCGGAGACCCGTACCCACTCCCGCAGCACACCGCTCAGCCGCGCGGCGAAGGCGCTCTCCCGGCACAACATCTCCTCGCACGCCGTCTCGTGCTCGGCCTGCGCCCGGTCGTAGTACGCCTGGACGAGAGCCTCCTTGGAGGCGAAGTAGTAGTAGGCGTTCCCCACCGAGACACCGGCCTCGGCGGCGATGGCCCGCATCGTCGTGGCCTCGTATCCCCGCTCGCGGAACAGCCGCAGGGCCGTCTCGACGATGACTTCACGAGTCTTGTCTGATCCTCGGCTTCTCTGGGTCGGCTCAGCCACGTTCGTCACTGTACGACCCTGTGACCCCGTTGGTGATCCACGACCCGGCGGGTGAACGGGTCAGGTCATTGAGCCGCACGTTGATCACCATTAAAGAGCAAATTCGAGGCTTTCTGAGGAGTCGTACCAGTTCGATCGTGGGATTGAACCCCTTGGCGGAAGGGCTCCCGCGACAAGGGATGAAGAATGGGAGCACCTCCCCGTAGACGTGGCGCCTCCTGGCTCGCGTCCGGAGCATTTCTGGTTCTGCCCGCGGCGCTCACCACGGTGACCGCGGGAGGCGCCGGTGCCGTCACACGCCCGGCCGGCCTCGCGGCCATGAACCCGCTGGTGGACGCGGGCCCTCTCACGGCGGCGTACCCGCTCACCGCGACGGGGCCGCTCATGACGGCGCGTCCACTCGCGGCGGGTCCGCTCGTGGCGGGTCCGCTCGTGGCGGGTCCGCTCGTGGCGGGTCCGCTCGTGGCGGGTCCGCTCGTGGCAGGTCCACTCACGGCGGGTTCGCTCACGGTTGCGAGGCCGCTGACCGCCGCGGGGCCGCCGGCCTTCGTGGGACCGCTGACCGCCGACCGGCCGATGGCGAGCACCGGAACACCGGTGAGCTCGGACGCGGCGGCGAGTGCCGGGACGGCGGCGGGCACGTGGACGGCGGACAACGAATCGACCGCGGAAACAGGATCAGCCGCGGACACGGGGTCGGCGGCGGACACTCGGGCGGCCGACCCGAGGTCCCCGAGGGCGAGGGGCGCCAGGACCGCGAGCGCCAGGGCGGCGTCGGTGAGGGCCGCGAAGGCCGCGAGGACGACGAGGGCCACCGGACGCGCGAAAGCCACCACGAGCGCGAAGGCGGTCTCGGCGCGGAAGGCCGCCGAGGAAGCGAAAGCCGTCACCGTGAAGGAGAGCACCGAGATCACGGGGACCGCCTCCGTGAGGAAGGCCGCCCCCGTGAGGAGGACGGCCCCGGGTACGAAGGGCGCCCCGGCGGCAAAGTCCGCGGCCGGAGCGAAGACCGCGACCGAGGCGAAACCGGTCGCGGGCACCAGGAATGCTCCGGCGGCGAAACCGGTCGCAGGTTCCGGGCGCGCTCCGGTGGCGAAACCCGCGACGGAGGCGAAACCGGCCACCGGCGCCGAGGCCGCCCCGGTGGCCAAGCCCGCGGCGGCGGCGAAACCGGTCACGGGTTCCGGGCGCGTTCCGGCGGCGAAACCCGCGGCCGAGGTGAAGCCGGCCGCGGGCACGGAGGCGGCGAGCGTCAGCACGGCGAGCGCGAAGGCCGCCCGCGCGCTGCCCGTACGGCTCACCCAGGCCCAGGCCGCGCACCGGCTGAAACGCTCGGGCCTGTCCTGGAAATCCACGGGGGGATGCGTGGACCGCACGATAGGACAGTGCACCTCTCTGGACACCGTGCGGAGGACCACCGTCGCCTCCGTGATCGCGCTGAAACGCGCGAGCGGCTGCCCGATCGTCATCACCGGCGGCACCGAGGTCGGCCACGCTCCCGGCCGCTACAGCCACGCCAAGGGCTACAAACTGGATATCCAGCCGAACTCATGCGTCAACGACCACATCATCCGGCATTATCCGTTCGACGGCATCCGCGACGACGGCGCCCCGCTCTACCGGGCGCCGAACGCCCTCTACGCCCGCGAACTGGACCACTGGGACATCCTGTTCTTCGACACCCGGACGTCGTGACACCTTCTTCGACGCCCGGACGCCCGGACGCCGCGAAAGCGTGAGCCCCGGTCCCCGCCGCGATCACCACGGTCCCCGGACGCCACCGGGCGGCGATCGCCGTGACACCCCGGCACCGCGAGTCCTGACGCTGTGACCATCGGCGGGCCGTCACACGCCGTACGGCGGGCGGCCCGCCGTACGGCGTGTGACGGTGACGGCCGGACCGGCCGGGCCCGAACGGGCCGGGCCGGTCAGACGGGGCGGACGGGTCAGGCGAACTCGGCCGCGACCAGCTCGGCGATCTCCGCGGCGTTCAGGGCCGCACCCTTGCGGAGGTTGTCCCCGCAGACGAACAGGTCGAGGGTGTTGGGGAAGTCGAGCGCCTGGCGGATCCGGCCGACGTAGGTCGGGTCGGTGCCGACGACGTCGGCCGGGGTCGGGAAGACACCGTTGGCCGGGTCGTCCATGACGACCACGGTGGGCGCGGCCTCCAGGATCCGGTGGGCGTCGGCGACGGTGATCTCACGCTCGAAGGTCGCGTGCACGGCCAGCGAGTGGGTCGTGATCACCGGGACCCGCACGCAGGTCGCCGAGACCTTCAGGTCGTCGATCCCGAGGATCTTCCGGGACTCGTTGCGGAGCTTGATCTCCTCGGAGGCCCAGCCGCCGTCCTTGAGCGAACCCGCCCACGGCACGACGTTGAACGCCACCGGAGCCGGGAACGGCGACTCGGCCTCGCCCAGCGCGTTCTGCAGGGCCTTGCGCACGTCACCGGCGGTCTGCCCGACCGTCCGGTCGCCGGCCAGGGCCTCGATCTCGTCGTAGAGGCGTGCCGAGCCCGCCACGCCCGCGCCGGAGACCGCCTGGTAGGAGGCGACCACCAGCTCGCGCAGGCCGTACTCGGCGTGCAGCGCGCCCATCGCGGCCATCATCGACAACGTGGTGCAGTTGGGGGTGGAGATGATGCCCAGCGGCCGCTCCCGCGCGGCCTCGGGATTCACCTCCGGCACGACCAGCGGCACCTGGGGGTTCATCCGGAAGGTGCCTGACTTGTCGATGACGGTCGCGCCACGCTCGGCCGCGACCGGCACCCACACCGCGGAGACCTCGTCCGGCACGTCGAAGATCGCGATGTCGACGCCGTCGAAGACCTCGGGGGTCAGCTCCTGGACGACCACGTCCTCACCGCGGACCTGAAGGACCTTCCCGGCCGACCGGGCGGACGCGACGAGCTTGATCTCGCCGTAGACGTCCTCCCGGTGGGAGATGATGTCGCGCATGACGGTGCCCACGGCACCGGTCGCGCCGATCAGGGCGAGGGTCGGCTTGCGGCTCATCGTCCGGTACCTCCGTAGACCACTGCCTCGACCTGGTCGGCGTCGAGGTTGAACGCGTGGTGCGCGGCGGTGACCGCCGCGTCGACCTCGTCCTGTCCGACGATCACCGAGATGCGGATCTCCGAGGTGGAGATCATCTCGATGTTCACTCCCGCGTTGGCGATGGCCGCGAAGAACGTCGCGGTGACGCCGGGGTGCGAGCGCATGCCCGCGCCGATCAGCGACACCTTGCCGATCTGGTCGTCGAAGAGCAGCGACTCGAACCCGATGCGGTCCTGGATCTTCTTCAGCGCGGTCAGCGCCGTGGAGCTGTCGGTCGTGGGCAGCGTGAAGGAGATGTCCGTACGGCCGGTCGCCGCCGCCGACACGTTCTGCACGATCATGTCGATGTTGATCTCAGCGTCCGCCAGCGTTTTGAAGATCGTGGCAGCCTCGCCGACCTTGTCGGGCACCCCGACAACGGTGATCTTGGCCTCGCTCCGGTCGTGCGCGACGCCGGAGATTATCGGCTGCTCCATCTCTGTTCCTTCGCTGTCGGGGTCGGAGACGACCCACGTGCCTTCCTTGGTGCTGAACGAGCTTCTGACGTGGATCGGCAGGTTGAACCGGCGCGCGTACTCCACGCAGCGGAGGTGCAGGATCTTCGCCCCGCAGGCCGCCATCTCCATCATCTCGTCGTAGGAGATCCTGGGGATCTTACGGGCGGTCGGGACGATGCGCGGGTCGGCGGTGAAGATGCCGTCCACGTCGGTGTAGATCTCGCAGACGTCGGCTTCCAGGGCGGCGGCGAGGGCGACGGCGGTCGTGTCGGATCCGCCCCGGCCGAGCGTGGTGATGTCCTTGGTGTCCTGGGAGACACCCTGGAACCCCGCCACGATCGCGATCTGGCCGTTGCCGAGGGCCTCCTGGATCCGGCCGGGCGTCACGTCGATGATGCGCGCGCGGCCGTGGGAGGAGTCGGTGATGACACCGGCCTGGGAGCCGGTGAACGACCGGGCCTCGTGGCCGAGGTTGGCGATCGCCATCGCCAGCAGCGCCATCGAGATGCGCTCGCCGGAGGTGAGGAGCATGTCGAGCTCGCGGCCCGGGGGCAGCGGCGAGACCTGCTGGGCGAGGTCCAGCAGTTCGTCGGTGGTGTCACCCATCGCCGAGACGATCACCACGACGTCGTTGCCGGCTTTTTTCGTCGCGACGATCCGCTGCGCGACCCGCTTGATGCAGGACGCGTCGGCGACGGACGAACCACCGTACTTCTGTACAACGAGCGCCACGAGATCTCTCCGAAGCAATCTGGGGCTGTGGAGCCCTCAGTCTACTTGCGCCCCGTCGAGCTTTTTCGGGCCTGACCACGATGTGGACAGGTCAGACCGTGGTACGCTCCTCCGCCACGTCGAGGCGCGTGTGCGCGACGAGCGCCTGGAGCGCCCGCAGGGCGGCACCCGCGTGGTTGCCCCACGTGTTGAAGTAGGAGTACTGCCACCACCACAGGGCCTCCAGCGGCCGGCCCGCCTGGTAGTGCCGGAGCCCGTGGATGAGGTCGGCTGCCACCGCGGTCAGGTCGTCCGACAGCCGGTAGGGCGTCACCGAGGTGTCCTTGTAGGGGTCGAAGACCTCGGCGTAGTCGTCGACCGGGCCCAGGCGCTCGGCGAGGGTGGTCCGGACGCCGTCGACGTCCGGGTCCTCGCTCAGGTGCGGCTCCCAGTTGCCGGAGAGGATCACGTCCTGGCAGGCGCCGAGCTGGGCACCGGCGGAGCTGACCTGCGCCACCTCCACCAGCAGCAGCGGCAGGATGGCGTCGCCGCCCTCTCCGCCCGCCAGCCGGGTCAACCCGTCGATGTAGTCGCGCGCGTGGACGGCGATCCGGTCGGCCAGGTCGGCCCATGCGTCAGACATCCAGCAGCCTTCTTCCTTCGAACGCGCGGCCCAGGGTGACCTCGTCGGCGTACTCGAGGTCACCGCCCACGGGCAGGCCGCTGGCGAGTCGTGTGACTTTCAGGCCCATCGGCTTCACCAGACGGGCGAGGTACGTCGCCGTCGCCTCCCCCTCCAGGTTGGGGTCGGTGGCGATGATCAGCTCCGTCACCCGGCCGTCGGCCAGGCGCGTCATCAGTTCCCGGATGCGCAGGTCGTCGGGGCCGACTCCGTCGATCGGGCTGATCGCTCCGCCGAGCACGTGGTAGCGGCCCCGGAACTCACGGGTCTTCTCGATGGCCACCACGTCCTTGGACTCCTCCACGACGCAGATGACGTGGGTGTCGCGCCGGGTGTCACGGCAGATCCGGCACTCCTCCTCGGCGGCGACGTTGCCGCAGACGCGGCAGAAGCGGACCTTGTCCTTGACCTCCAGCAGGGCGTGGGCGAGCCGCTTGACGTCGGCGGGCTCCGCTGCCAGCAGGTGGAACGCGATCCGCTGCGCGCTCTTGGGACCGACGCCCGGCAGCATGCCGAGCTCGTCGATCAGGTTCTGGAGGACCCCCTCGTACATGGCTCAGAATCCGGGAAGCTGGCCGAGGCCGCCCCCGCCGCCGAGGCCCTGCGCGAGCGGACCGAGCTTCTCCTGCTGGAGGTCGGCCGCCGAGCGCACGGCGTCCCGGATGGCGGCGATGACCAGGTCGGCGATCGTGTCGGCCGTCTCCTGGCGGTCACCGGTGTCGACGGCCTCCGCCTTGATCTTCAGTTCGAGCAGTTCGCCGCTGCCGTTGACCGTGGCCACGACGAGCCCGCCGCCCGCCGAGCCCTGCACCTGGGCGTCGTTCAGCTCCTGCTGGGCGCTGACGAGTTGCTGCTGCATGAGCTGCGCCTGCTCCAGCAGTTGCTGCAGGTTTACATCCCCTGGGTTCACCGTCGTGTGCTCCTCGTCCGTGACGTCAGTCGTCACGAGCCTACGGGGTCCGGACCGGCTGTTGCACTGGCCCGGGCACGTGTTCCCCAGAGGGGGACGCTAAACCCCCTGTCGGGTCCCGGCCCCCCTCCAAGACGTCCGGGACCCGACGTGACACGCACCGGAGCGGCCGCGTACGGCAACGTGTTGACGGAAATTTAACCGGACCCGGGCCCGTCACACATTGCATTTGTTCAATAACCCGGTGCGCTTCTTCCCGGTGCCGGGGACCCGGACGTGACGAGCCGCCCCGGAGCGCCGGGCGAGGGACCGGCCGCGCCCGGCACGGAAGACCGCCGCGGGAGCCCACCGCGCGGAGAGCGGCCCCGTACGGCCCGGCGCCGCGCGTCAGGCGTGGTCGATCTCCTCGATGATCTGACCGCCCAGTTCCCGTTGGATGAGCGCCATGCCGGTCAGCGCGTCGACGTCGGCGTCCGCGTCGTTCAGCGGATCGACCTCGTCGCCGTCCGGCGCGGGCACGCGTCCCGGCACCTTGTCCGGCCAGGCGGGCCTGGCGCCGCCGGCCTTCGGGCCCGTCTGCGCCGCCGCCCTCGCGGCCGAGCGGGCGGCGGCGAGGCCGGGGGCCGGGGAGGGCGGCGAGCCGGGGTCGTCGGGAAGCGGCGCGTCCGGCCACGAATCGTCGGTGGGCGGGGAGGACTGACGCGCGGGAGGGGCCTGCCGGGCCGCCGGAGCCTGCGCCGAGGCGGGCCCCGGAGCCGATCCCGAGGCGGGACCCGAAGCGGCCCCCGGGGCGTGCCCCTGCGCGGGGTCCTGGCGCGGCTGGGCCGGCTGCGGGGCCGGCTGGACCGGCTGGGGAGGCGGGCCCGCCGGGGGGCGGGCGCCGCCGGACGGGCCGCCGCCCGCCACGACGGCCTCGACCTTCCAGGAGCCGCCCAGCACGTCCTGCAGGGCCGCCGCGACGACGACGTCCTTGCCGCCGCCGGTGAAGTTGCGCATCGCGCCGACCTGGGCGAACCCCAGCGTGACGAGCTTTCCTTCGACCCCCACGACCTGGGCGTTGGTGTTGACGTTCGCCCAGACCACGATGCTGCGCCGTTTGAGGGCGGCGAGCACCTGCGGCCACGCCTGCTGCACCGCCGCGGCCCCCGTCCCGGTCATCGCGCCGGCGACCGGGGCCGCCGGGGTCACCGGGGCCGCGGGGGCCTGGGGTTCGGCCGCGGGGGCGCCCGGTCTGGTCACGGCGGGCCAGTCGTCGTCCGCGCGGGTCCGCTCCACCGGGGCCGGAGCCGTACCCGCGGGGGCGGCCGGGGCCTGCACGGGCGGCGCGACCGGGACCTGCGCGGGCGGCGTGGCCTGGGCCGCCGGGGAGGGGGCCGCCACGGCCGGAGCCACCTGCACCGGCGGGGCGGCGACGGCGGGGACGGCGGGAGCCGCCGCGAGGCCGCCGCGCTCCAGCCGTTCCAGACGGCTCAGCAGCGCCGCCTCGTCCCGGCCGGTCCCGGGCAGGAGCGTCCGGGCGCACATCAGCTCCAGCATCAGCCGGGGCGAGGCCGCGCCGCGCATCTCGGTCAGGCCGGCGTTGAAGATCTCGGCGGCGCGGGTCAGCTCGGCCGGGCCCATCGAGGCGGCCTGCTCGCGGAGCCGGTCGAGCTCGTCGGCGGGCCGGTCGAGCAGCCCGCTCTCGGCCGCCTCGGGCACGTTGGCCAGGATCACCAGGTCACGGAAGCGCTCCAGCAGGTCCATCGCGAACCTGCGGGGGTCGTGACCTCCCTCGATCACCCGGCCGACCGTCTGGAAGACCCGGGCGCCGTCACGGGCGGCGAAGGCGGCGACCACGTCGTCGAGCAGGCCGCCGTCGGTGTAGCCCAGCAGGGAGACGGCGCGCGCGTAGGTGATGCCCGACTCGTCGGACCCGGCGAAGAGCTGGTCGAGGATGGACAGCGAGTCACGGGCCGAGCCGGCGCCCGCCCGGATCACCAGCGGCAGCGCGGCGGGCTCGAACGGGACCTTCTCCGCGGTGAGGATCTCCTCCATGAGCGCGCGCAGCGCGGCGGGCGGGATCAGCCGGAAGGGGTAGTGGTGGGTCCGGGACTTGATCGTCCCGATGACCTTCTCGGGCTCGGTGGTCGCGAAGACGAACTTCAGGTGCGGCGGGGGCTCCTCGACGAGCTTGAGCAGCGCGTTGAAACCCTCGCGGGTCACCATGTGCGCCTCGTCGATGATGTAGATCTTGTAGCGCGCCGACACGGGCGCGAAGAAGGCCCGCTCGCGCAGGTCGCGGGCGTCGTCCACACCACCGTGCGAGGCGGCGTCGATCTCGATGACGTCGAGGTGGCCGGGGCCGGTGGGGGCCAGCGCGACGCAGGACTCGCATTTTCCGCAGGGATCGGGCGTCGGCCCCTGCTCGCAGTTCAGCGAACGGGCCAGGATCCGGGCGCTGGAGGTCTTACCGCAGCCCCGGGGCCCGCTGAACAGGTAGGCGTGGCTGATCCGGCCGCTCCGCAGCGCCTGCCGCAGCGGCTCTGTGACGTGCTCCTGGCCCTTGACCTCGGCGAAGGTCCCGGGCCGGTACTTGCGGTAAAGCGCAAGACTCATGCGACCATCCCGCCTGCGAGGGGTCCTGAAACGAAGAGAACCCCTCGCACACCCGCCAGAGCCTGCTTATCCTTGCTGCCTTCCGGCCCTGGGGAGGTTCACAGGATGACGCCGCGCGAGGGGTCCGAGGACAGTCTAACGTCTGACCGGAGTGTTCGGGGCACCGAATATGCGGTCACCGCACTCCGAAAGTTCGGTAAGCTTCTCCACGGAGGATTCGCCTAGTTGGCCTAGGGCGCACGCTTGGAAAGCGTGTTGGGGGCAACCCCTCAGGAGTTCGAATCTCCTATCCTCCGCCGCCCGAAGGGGCCGGAGCGCACACGCGCCCCGGCCCCTTCGCCGTATCCGCCCGTCTTCACCCCGCGCCGGCCCGCGCGATTCGTCCGGACCACGCGCGGGGGATGCCCGATGAGCACGGCGGGCGCGCGACGTTCGGCGAGGGGTGTCCGGACCGGCTCTCCCACGCGGAGCGCCGGGCCGCGGAGGAGCCGTGACCTCCCGTCCGTCATCCGGTTCCGCCGGAATGTCCCGGCCTCCCCGGGGCAGTGGAAGGTCCCAAGCGGATCGAAGGGACATCGGCGATGGACTTCAAAGATGACGCCCGGCTCGACACCTCACAGGTGGAGAGCGGCGGCAGGGGCGGCTTCCCCGGCGGTGGCATCGCCGTCGGCGGCGGCGCGGCCGGGATCATCGCGCTCATCGTGGCTCTGATATTCGGCGTCAACCCCGGGAACATCACCGGCGGCGACGGCCCCGCCCCGGTGAACCCCAGCTCCAACCTGGCCTCCGAGTGCAAGACCGGCCAGGACGCCGACCAGAACGAGCAGTGCCGGATCGTCGGCGTGGTCAACAGCATCCAGGACTACTGGCCCGAGGTCGTGCGGAACTACACGCCGGCCAAGACGGTCATGTTCTCCGGCCAGGTCAACACCGGCTGCGGCGCCGCCGACGCCTCGGTCGGCCCGTTCTACTGCCCCGCCGACCAGCGGGTCTACCTCGATCTCAGCTTCTTCGACGAGCTCCAGAGCCGGTTCGGCGCCAAGGGCGGCCCGTTCGCCCAGGCCTACGTCGTCGGCCACGAGTACGGTCACCACGTGCAGAACCTCCTCGGCACCAACGCCAAGGCGGAGGGGGACCGGCAGGGGCCGGAGAGCGGTTCGGTCCGGCTGGAGCTGCAGGCCGACTGCTACTCCGGCGCCTGGGCCAAGAACGCCTACAAGACCGGCCTGTTCGCCAAGCCGTTCAGCCAGACCGACATCGAAGAGGCGATCAGCGCGGCCTCGGCCGTGGGCGACGACAGCATCCAGAAGCGCACCCAGGGCCGGGTCGACCCCGAGGGGTTCACCCACGGAACGTCGGCGCAGCGTGTCAAGTGGTTCACCACCGGCTACGAGAGCGGCGACCCCAACAAGTGCGACACCTTCGCGGGCGACGTCTGAGAGGCCCGCGACCTGCGGAATGAGCCGCCCGGCGGACATCCGGCGGGCATGACGCCCGATACTCTCATAAACTACATAGTGTGATCTTCAAGATGATCGGCGACGGACGGCCCTACCCGGACCACGGCCTCTCGCACCGCGAGTGGGCGCAGATACCGCCACGGCAGATCCGGCTCGACACCCTGATCACCACGAAGGCGGTGCTGGACCTGCACTCCCTGCTCGCCAAGGACTCCACCTTCTACGGCGACCTGTTCCCGCACGTGGTGCAGTGGCGCGGCGAGCTGTACCTGGAGGACGGCCTGCACCGCGCGCTGCGGGCGGCGCTGCACCAGCGCTCGATCCTGCACGCCAGGGTGCTGGATCTGCCGGGCGACTGAGCCGGCGCGGCCCGCCGGAGGGGCGGGGAGGGCGGAAAACGGAAAAGGCTCCCGGCTGACGATGCCGGGAGCCTTTCGCTGTGGCGGTGGAGGTGGGATTTGAACCCACGGATGAGTTGCCCCATCACACGCTTTCGAGGCGTGCGCCCTCGGCCACTAGGCGACTCCACCGCGGAGCAGCTTACCGGATAACCGCTATTGCTCGCGCATCCGCCGGACGGAGAAGAAATCGGTGAGGATCCCGGCGCACTCGTCGGCCAGCACGCCCCTCACCACCTCGGGCCGGTGGTTGAGACGACGGTCCCTGACGACGTCCCAGAGCGAGCCCACGGCGCCGCCCTTGGCGTCGGCGGCGCCGTACACGACACGGTCGACCCGCGCCAGTACGGCGGCGCCGGCGCACATCGTGCAGGGCTCCAGGGTCACCACCAGCGTGCAGCCGTCCAGCCGCCACTCCCCGCGCGCCCGCGCGGCCCCCCTCAGGGCGAGGACCTCGGCGTGGGCGGTGGGATCGGCCAGGGACTCGCGGTCGTTGCCGGCCCGGGCCAGCACGGCGCCCTCGGCGTCCACGACGACCGCGCCGACCGGCACCTCGCCGCGGGCGCCGGCCCGCGCCGCCTGGTCGAGGGCGAGCCGCATCACGGGGATGTAGCCGGCCTCCACCCCGGATCCGCCGGGTCGGGCGGGCCCGCCGGACCCCGCCACGGTCATCGCAGCCGGTCGAGTTCGTCGGCGAACGAGAGCCGCTCGGCGATGACCGAGAGCGTGTCCGCGGGGAGGACGCCCTCCTCCATGCTGAGCTCGATCAGCTCCTCGGAGGTGACGCCGAGGTCGTCCAGCAGCTCGAAGTCGCCGGCGGGCCGTACGCCGATCTCGGGCGTCTCCTTGGCCGGCGCGACCCCGGCCAGATCGCTGAAGATCTCCCCGATCCCCTCCGAGAGCCCCGCCTGCGCGTCGGAGAGGAAGGCACGGGGCTCCTCGTCACCGTCGTAGCGGACGATCCCGAACCATTCGTCCTCCACCTCCACGCACAGCAGGACCAGTTCGTCGCCGTCGAGTCCGAGGTGCTCGGTGACGGCGTCACCGAGGTCGTCCGCCATCTCGGCGGAGCCGAGATCGACCTCCGCGCCCTTCCACCCGTCGGGGGTGCGGACGAAGGCCGCCGAGAACACGCTGCTTGCTGATGGGCTGGAGGACATGGCCGATCTCCCAAGGTCAGCCGAACATCGAGTCGATGGCGCGTTCGAACGGCTCGGAGAATCCCAGCCGCGCGGCGATGCTGGACAGCACGTCCTCGGGAAGCAGGTCGACGTCGCCGGAGAGGATGCCGAGCTCCATCTCGTCGAGACCCAGGTCCGCGAAGATCGAGAGATCGCCGGCGGGAAGGGCGGTGTCCTCGTCCTGGAGGATCGCGTCGAGCTCCTCCTCGTCGGGCACCGGCACGTCGAGGTACTCCAGCACCTGCTCGGCGAGCGGGAAGTCCCAGGACGCGGCGATGTCGGACAGGAAGACGTCCACCCGTTCGCCGAACACCCGTAGCGCCACGAAGAACTCATCCCCAACGGCGACCAGACCAATCGTGCCGCTCATGCTCGGCTGCTGGCGCAGGGCGTAGATCAGGCCGTCCAGGTCGGAGGTGAGGGCCGTGGGGAGCACCTCCGCCTCCCATACGTCGTCCTCGCGGTAGACGACGATGGCGAAGTCGAGTGCCTCTTGATCTGACATGGCCATCCCCACCGATGCGTTCTCTCCGGGCGTCAATGCTTTCAGAACCAGCCTGCGAGCGTACGTCTCTCCTACCAAATCGTGATCAAACTCAAAGTGAAAGTGGGGCACATCACGTACGGACTCCACCGTTATCCCTCACCTCGGCATACGGGATACCGTTGGCCTCCATGGAGACCCTGGTCGTCGACCACCCGCTGGTGGCACACAAACTGACCGTGCTGCGGAACGCGGAGACGGATTCACCCACATTCCGTCGCCTCGCCGACGAGCTCGTGACCCTGCTCGCCTACGAGGCCACCCGGCACGTCCGTGTGACCGACGTGACCGTGGAGACCCCGGTCGCGCCGGCCAAGGGTGTACGGCTGGCGCAGCCGTACCCGCTGGTGGTGCCGATCCTGCGGGCGGGCCTGGGCATGCTGGACGGCATGACGAGGCTGTTGCCGACGGCCGAGGTGGGTTTCCTCGGGATGATCCGCAACGAGTCGACGCTCAAGGCCGAGACCTACGCCACCCGCCTGCCCGACGACCTGTCGGGCCGCCAGGTCTACGTGGTCGACCCGATGCTCGCCACCGGCGGCACCCTGGCCGCGGCCGTCGAGTTCCTCTTCGAGCGCGGCGCGTACGACGTGACCGCGCTGTGCCTGCTGGCCGCCCCGGAGGGCATCGCCCACATGGACCGGGTGTTCGCGGGCAGCGGACGGCCGATCCGCCTGGTCACCGCGGCGGTGGACGAGCGGCTGGACGAGAACGGCTACATCGTCCCCGGCCTCGGTGACGCCGGTGACCGTCTTTACGGGGTCGTCTGAGAAAACTTCCCTTCCGATAGAAGGGACGTTCTGCAACTTTCGACTCCGTAATGTTACTCTCTGGGTACTCAGAGTAGCGAAAGCGGCTCTTGCGTGCCCCGGTTCGCGAGGGCCGCGGGCGCATACCAGGGAGAACCATGAGCGAGCGAATCACGCCGGGCAAGGAGCCCGACCCGTACGAGGCCGTCAGCGCCGCGCTGCGGGCCGAGTTCTCCGGGATCCATCCGGCCGCCACGGTGACCCGCTGCGTGGAGGCGGCGCACTACGGCGCGCTGGAGGTGACCGGCCACGTCCATCCCGGACTGGTGGAGCGGATCGCCCGCAAGCATCTCGAGGTTCTCGCGCTCGTCGCGAGCGAGCGCGGGTGACCGGGAAAAAGCCATTCTGTCCGATTCGTCAGGTCTACCGAACGGGGCCAGACGTAATGGACCGAAGCGCTTTACCCGGCGAATGGCATGGGTAATGTATACGGCGGGTGCAGTGGGTTAGCGGTTGCAGGAGGCCGAAGTGCAGGTCAAGAAGGTTCTTACGTACGGCGGTATTGCTTTTGTGGCGTTCTTCCTGTTCACCCGACCAGGTGACGCCGCCAGCACGGTGAGGAGCGCCATGGACACTGTGTACAACGCGGCCGACTCTCTGGCCCAGTTCGTCTCCCATCTGTCATGAGGCTTGTGACCCACGGGGACTCAGCTCCCTCGTCGGTCAACCGCTACCTGCTCCCCCACGAACACCAGGTCATCATGGTGCGGCGTCACCCGGCCGTACTGCTCCGCCCGGTCGCCGAGGTCTTCGGCGGCCTGATCATCGCCGGGCTGCTGAGCAAGTGGCTCGGCGACCAGGGCGGCGGCGGCGCGCTCGTCGTCGTCTGGTGGGCCTGGCTCCTGCTGCTGATCCGCTTCGTCTGGAAGGTGGCGGAGTGGTCGGTCGACTACTTCGTCGTCACGTCCAAGCGGATGCTGCTCACCACGGGCCTGATCACCCGCAAGGTCGACATGATGCCGCTGGGCAAGGTCACCGACATGAGCTTCCAGCGGTCGCTGCTCGGCCGCATGATGGGGTACGGCGAGTTCGTCCTGGAGTCGGCCGGCCAGGACCAGGCCCTGTCGAGGATTCCCTACATTCCCTACCCCGAGACGCTCTACCTTGAGGTGTGTCAGATGATCTTCCCCGGGGGAAGTGACGATGATTAGTGCCTCTTCGTCCTTTACGGCGGTGCCTTAGCGGAGAGTCCACCCGATATTTTTCACGCGGGGTTACCTTATTCGACTGCTTCGTGCAATCATGGCGGGAACATTGACCATCCCCCGCCCTGAGAGATCAGATGCCGAGTCAGGGAACCATCGGTGACCGCGTCCGCGGACTGCGGCTCAGTAGGCGCATGTCTCAGGCCCAGCTGGCCGGGCCTGACCTCTCCGACAGTTACGTCTCTCTCATCGAGTCCGGCAAGCGCACGCCGACTCCCGTGGTCGCGCGCCTCCTCGCCGAACGCCTGGGCTGCACCACCGAGTTCCTGCTGCACGGCATCGAACCGCGCCAGCGCATCGACACCGAACTCGGGCTGCGCCATGCCGAGCTGGAGCTCCTCCACGGCGACCCGGCCGTGGCCGCGGAGCGGTTCGGCGAGATCGTCAAGGTGGCCGGCGAGGAGAACGTCCTGCTGGGCGCGCACGCGCGGTTCGGCCGCGCGCGGGCACTGGAGGCCCAGGGGAGGATCGGGCCGGCCGTGGAGGCGTTCGAGTGGCTCCGCCGCGAGGCGGCCGCCCACCCCGAGCGTCTGGCCGACCTGCCCCTCACCGTGGCGCTGAGCCGCTGCTACCAGCGCGCCGGAGACATCCTGCGCGCCCGCGACCTGGCCGCCCAGGCGCTCGTCCAGGTGGAGAGACTCGCGCTGACGCAGGGCGAGGTCGCCGTCGATCTCGCCGCCTCCCTCATGGAGACCGAGAACCCCCGGCAGCCGCACTCGCCGGGCATGGCCTACATCCGCCGGATTCTGGCCGACAACGGCATGCCCGCCGTGGTCAACCGCACCGCCGAGATCCACGCGCTGTGGCGGGCGAGCCTCGCCGCGGCAGAGGGCGAGGACTCCGCCCTGGCCGTGCATCTGGCCGACGACGCCATCGCGACCGGCCGCCCGGCCCGGATGGCGTTCCGGCTCGCCGGCGTCGCGACGAGCTGGGCACGGCTGGCCGCCTCCACGGGCGAGGAGCCGCTGGAGCAGGCCGGCGAGCTGGTGACCGCCGCGGGCCGCGTCTTCGCCGCGTTCCCCGGGGCCGTCCACGAGCACGCCCGGAGTCTCGTCGCCCTCGCCCGGGTGCGGTTCGCCGGCGACGACCCCGAGAACGCCGCCCGGCTGGCCGGGTCCGCCCTCGCCATGCTGGACGGGCGGGCCTCCCCCGTCGCGGCGACCGCACAGCTCCTGCTCGCCGAGATCGCGCTCGCCCACGGCGACCGCGACGTGCCGGTCATCCTGCACCGGGCCGGGCAGCTGCTCGACAGGCCGCGCCCGGCGGGCTCCGCGCCCGACCGCGAGGCGGCACGGGCCTGGCGTGAGCTGGGTGACCTGTACGGACGAGCCGGAGCGGGCGAGGAACAGGCGGGCGCGTATCGTAAGGCCCTGGAAGCCGCCGGAGTGCGCAGCGCGATGGTGGGGGTGACGGTCGACTCCGCTCTGGCCCGGTAGAGATCGGCGCTCCGCCAGACCTGGATTTGTTTTCAAGCCTCCGGAATAATTAGGGTCTACCAGTCATTGACTCATAGGATGATTGGTTTCCCCGGAGGAGGCGGACTGTGAGTCTGCGTACGGCGCAGCGCGCGTCCCTCGTCGACCAGGTGATCGATCAGCTCAAGGAGCAGATCACATCGAACTCCTGGCAGATGCACGCGAAAATCCCTACCGAGACCGTGCTCGCCGAGCAGCTCGGGGTCGGACGCAACACCGTGCGCGAGGCCGTACGAGCGCTCACCCATGCCGGGCTGCTGGAGTGCCGCCAGGGTGACGGCACCTACGTCCGCGCGACGAGTGAGCTTTCAGGAGCCATGCAGCGGAGGTTGCGCACCGCCGAGCAGCTGGAGATCCTGGAGGTGCGGCGCGCCCTGGAGGTCGAGGCCGCCCGCCTGGCGGCGACCCGGCGCACCGACGCCGACATCGCCCGCATCCGGAGCGCCCTGGCCGAGCGCGAGCGGGCCTGGGAGTCCGGCGGGCCCGAGGCGTTCGTCGAGGCCGACCTCGCCTTCCACATCGCGGTCGTCGAGGCGACCCATAACCGGGTGCTGAGCGACCTCTACGAGGACTTCTCGGCCGCCCTGCGGGCCAGCATCACCGCCGCGGGCACCTCCATCAACAGCACCTACATCCCGCACGACGCCATCGCCCGCGCCATCGCGGACGGTGACGTGGCCGCCGCGGAGCGCGCCGGTCACGCGTGCATGGAGCACATCCTGATCTCCCTGACCGAGGCCCAGGAACTGTCCAACTGATCCGCGGGCCCGATCGGCACATGGGAACGCCCCGTCTCCTTCCCTTCGGGGTCGCTGGGAGGCGGGGCGTTCTCGCGTCTCAGGGCCGGTGTTCCCGCGCCTTCCGGGGCGGTCGGGGCGGCGTCACACCGCGCGCAGGGACATCGTGAGGTAGCGGAAGGCGGGGTCGGCGTCGCCGGGGACCTCGGTGATGAGCGCCGGGCGGCTGGAGGACTGCATGTGAATCCGGGCGAACTCGGTCTCGACCCCGCTCAGGCCGTCGAGCAGGAAATGCGACTGGAAGGCGATCTGGATGGGATCGCCGGACAGCTCGACGTCCATGGACTCGGCGCCGCGGCCGATCTCGCCACCACCCGCCTGGATGAACACCTGACCGTGGTCGAACGACAGCCGGATCGCGGTGTTGCGCTCGGCGACCAGCCCGACCCGCCTGATCGCCTCGATGAACGGGGCCACCCGCACGTCGGCCCGGATCGGCCAGTCCTCGGTCAGCCGGGAGCGGTAGTCGATGAACTGCTCATCGAGCAGGCGGACCGTGGTGCTGCGGTCGACGCTCTCGAACCCGGCGACGCCGTCGCCCAGCCCGATCGACACCTCGCCCCCGCGCAGCGACTTGGCCACCTCGACGAGTGCCCGTGCGGGCACCACGGCGGCGGCGGTGGCATCGGGCCGCTCCGGCCGCCAGTCGAACTCCCGGGCCGCGATGCGGTAGCGGTCGGTGGCCGCCATGGTCACGGTCTCGCCGGCGATGTCGATCCGGACGCCGGTCAGCATGGGCAGCGCCTCGTCGCGGCTGGTGGCGGGGGCGACCTGCCCGACCGCGGTCGCGAAGACGCCGCCGCCGATCGCGCCGAGCCTCGCCGGCGTCGCGGGCAGGGCGGGGAAGTCCTCCACCGGCATGGTGGGCAGGCCGAACTCGATGCTCCCGCAGGTCAGCACCGCCTCGGCCCCGCTGGTGACGATCTCCACCGGCTGGGCGGGCAGGCTGCGGGTGATCTCCGCGAGGACCCTGCCGGGGACGAGCGCCCGGCCGGGCTCGGCCACGTCGGCCTCGGCCGAGACTCGGGCGGAGACCTCGTAGTCGAAGGCCGAGAGCACGATGTCGTCTCCGGCCTCCAGGAGAAGGCCGGAGAGCACGGGGATGGCCGGGCGGCTCGGCAACGCCCGGGCCGACCAGGCCACGGCGTCGGCCAGGACATCACGGTTAACCCGGAACTTCACCTGATCATCCCTTCGTCCTGAACGGCACGGCGGAATCGCGGGCCGTACCCATCAGAAGGTAGCCGGTGTGACCGACAGAACCCATGCAAAGCCCATATGCTCCGGCGTTTCCCGAAAGCGGGGCCGTTTCCGGCCGACGCGAGGCCGGCCGCCCAGGGGTACGGGCGGAACCGGCCGGGGACCTCGTGAAGGTCTCAGCTCTCCCGGGCCGCGTCGAGGTAGGCCAGGACGGCGAGGACCCTGCGGTTGTCGTCGTCCGACGGGGAGAGGCCGAGCTTGCCGAAGATGCTCGCCGTGTGCTTGCCGACGGCGCTCTCGCTGAGGTACAGGCGCTGGGAGATGGCGGCGTTGGAACGCCCCTCGGCCATCAGGGACAGCACCTCCCGCTCCCGCGGGGTCAGCGCGCCCAGCGGCTCGTGCCGGGCGTTGCTGGCCAGCAGCTTGGCGATCACCTCGGGGTCCATCGCGGTGCCCCCGTCGGCGACCCGGCGGACCGCGTCGACGAACTGCCCGGAGTTGAACACCCGGTCCTTGAGGAGGTAGCCGATCCCGCCGGAGCCGTCGGCGAGCAGCTCACGCGCGTACAGCTGCTCGACGTGCTGGGACAGCACGAGCACCGGCAGGCCGGGGACCTCCCTGCGGGCGGCCAGCGCGGCCTGGAGGCCCTCGTCGGTGAACGTGGGCGGCAGCCGCACGTCCACCACGGCGACGTCGGGGCGCTCGCCGACCAGCGCCCGCAGCAGCTCGGGCCCGGTCTCGACCGCCGCGACGACCTCGAACCCGTGGGCCTGGAGCAGGTGGACCAGGCCCTCCCTCAGCAGGTGGAGGTCTTCGGCGATGACGATTCGCGGGCTCACCCGTCCAACCCTAGGGCCGGTCCGGCCCGTTCGATCAGCCGCCGGTGCGAGTGCGCGGAGGTGATCGCCATGGCCGCGCCGTACATGGCCAGGCCGAGGAGGACATTGAAGACGATCATCGGCCACTGCAACGGTCCGGGCAGGTAGAGGGCGAGGAACCAGCTCCTCTCGTCGGATCCGAAGATCTTGAAGCTCATCGCGACCAGGCCCTGCGGGAACAGGGGGAGCCAGCCGAGCCCCCAGCCCAGGGCCACCGCGACGCGCCGCCACCCCCTCAGCGGCACCTTGTCCTCGGACGCGTCTCCGCCCCCTGCGAGTGGAAGGTCGATGGTGGCCGTGGTCGGCCCGCCGGGTGGGCTGTTCAGCGCCAGCACCCCGTCGAAGGCCGCCAGCCGCCGCTCGACCCCGCGCAGGCCGCTGCCCCGGGCGGGGTCGGCGCCTCCCGAGCCGTCGTCGGTGACGGTCACCCGCAGGGCCCCGTCCCGGACGCCGATGTCGATCCACACGCGGTCCGCGCCGCCGTGCCGGGCCGCGTTGGTGAGCAGCTCGCTGATCGAGAAGTAGACCGCCGACTCGACGGGCGCCGCGGGCCGCTTCCCCAGGTCCGCGGTGACCGTGACCTTCAGGGGGCTGTCCAGCGCCATGGCCCGTACGGCGTCGCCGAGGCCGCGTTCGGCCAGCACCGGCGGGTGGATGCCCCTGACCAGGTCGCGCAGTTCGGTGAGCGCCACCGACGACGCCTCGCGCGCCTTGGCGAGCAGGACCTTGGCCGCCCCGGGATCTTTGTCCATCAGCTCCTCGACCGCGCCCAGCGTCATGCCCATGGCCACCAGCCGCGCCTGGGCGCCGTCGTGCAGGTCGCGCTCGATCCGCCGCAGCTCGGCCGCCTGGGAGTCGGCCGTCTCCGTCCTGAGCTGGTCGAGCCGGCGGACCCGCCCGGCCAGCACGGACCTGGCGGTGGGCGCGAGGCACAGGTGGGTCCACCAGCCGTAGAGCCGCAGCAGCCAGGGCACCGCGGCCACCCCGGCCACGATGACGGCGACCCCCGACGGCACGGTCAAGGGGGTCTGGCGCCACAGCAGGTCCAGGCCGCACCAGACCGCGGCGAGGGGCAGGAGAAGCAGGCTTCCGCCGACGAGCGGGTTCAGCCAGAGCCAGGCCAGGTCCCGCCAGGTGGCCGGGTCGGTGAACATCCACTTCCAGCGGTCGTGCCACGCGGGCCACCGCGGTGTCCTGTAGAGCTGGCGCTCGTGGCGGTACCAGCCGTCCGGCTGGGGCCGGGGAGGGGGCGGGGGCGGCAGGTAGGGCGGCTCCGTCGCGACGCCCAGCCACGCGCCGGTCAGCCGCCTGGCGAGCATGGTGCGGCGCCTGACGAGACCGATCATGGGCATGAAGAAGAAGACCAGGCCCAGTGCGGCGAGGACGGCGGCGACCAGGGATGTCGTGAGCAGGAGGACGTCCGTCAGGGCCAGGGCTCCCAACGCCAGCGCCCGGCCGATCGTCACCGCGTGTCGTCTCATGCCCACCAGTGTCCGGGTTCGGTGCCCGCCTTCCAATGACCTCAGGCACCCGGCGGGGGTGGAGGTAGCCCCACCCCCGCCGGGTGCCCAGGTGGATTCCGCGTGATCCGCCGGATTTCTAACGTCGTCGTCATGAAGGTCATCGAAGTCAGCGATCTCCGCAAGGAATACCGCGGCAGGAACGTGGTGGACGGCGTCTCGTTCACCGTCGAGGAGGGCGAGATCTTCGGCGTCCTCGGTCCCAACGGCGCGGGCAAGACCACCACCGTCGAGTGCGTGGCGGGCCTGCGCGTCCCCGACTCCGGCACCGTCCGGGTGCTCGGAGGCATGGGCCCCGCCGAGGTCAGGAGGCACCTCGGCGTGCAGCTGCAGAGCTCCGCGCTGCCGGCGAAGATCAAGGTCTGGGAGGCGCTCGACCTGTACGCCTCCTTCTACCCGGCGCCCGCAGACACCGGCGCGCTGCTGGAGCGGGTCGGGCTCACCGCCAGGCGGGACGCCTACTACGGCAAGCTCTCCGGCGGCCAGCAGCAGCGGCTGTCCATCGCCCTGGCGCTGGTCGGCCGGCCCCGCGTGGCGATCCTCGACGAGCTGACCACCGGCCTGGACCCGCAGGCCCGCCGCGACACCTGGGAGCTCATCGAGCAGGTCCGCGCCGACGGGGTGACGATCGTGCTGGTCACCCACTTCATGGAGGAGGCCGAACGGCTCTGCGACCGGCTCGCGCTGATCGACTCCGGCCGGGTGGTGGCCCTCGACAGCCCGGAGGGGCTGGTGTCGCGGATCGGCAGCCCGCAGCGCGTACGGTTCCGGCCCTCCCGCCCGTTCGACGACGCGATCCTGCGCGCCCTGCCGGAGGTGACCGGGGTGCGGCACGAGGACGGCCGGGTCGAGGTCTCGGGCACCGGCGACCTCCTCCCGCCGGTCGTCTCCGCCCTGGCCGCGGCCGGTGTCACACCGGCCGACCTGCGGATCGAGCAGGCCACCCTCGACGACGCCTTCCTCGCCCTGACCGGAAAGAAGATCTCCGCATGAACAAGATGATCATCACCGAGGCCAAACTCTTCCTCCGCGATCCGGCCGGGCCGATCTTCGCCATCCTGCTCCCGCTGGCCCTCCTGCTGGGGCTGGGCAGCATCCCCGGCTTCGGCGAGCCGGACCCGGCGATGGGCGGGCAGCGGGTCATCGACACCCAGCTCCCCGGCATGATGGTGATCCTGTCGGTGGTGACGATGGCGCTGACGGCGCTGCCGGCCACGCTGGTCGCCTACCGGGAGAACGGCGTGCTGCGCCGGATGTCCACCACCCCGGTCAGCCCGGTCCGGCTGCTGGTCGCCCAGGTGGTGAACAACCTCGCGGTGGCGATCGTCGCCACCGTCCTGCTGATCGTGCTGGGTCACCTGTTCCTCGGCGTGGCCGTACCCCGGAACCTCCTGGCGTTCACCGGCGTGTTCGCGCTCGGCACCGCCTCGGTGCTCGGTCTCGGCCTGCTGGTCGCCGCCGTCGCGCCCAGCTCGAAGGTCGCGTCCGGGATCGGCTCGCTGCTGATGTTCCCGCTGCTGTTCGTGGCGGGCATGTGGATCCCCCGCGAGCTGATGCCGGACGTGATGCGCCGGATCGGCGACTTCCTGCCGCTGGCGCCGTTCGGCCAGGCGATCCGCGACACCTGGGCGGGCCACGCGCCGCAGCCGCTGCACCTGGCGGTGATGGCGGTGACGGTGCTGGCCACCGGCGCGCTGGCGGCGCGGCTGTTCCGGTGGGAGTGATCCGGGGCGGGTCCCGGCGGCACCGACCCGATCATGGCGACCGACGCCGCCGCACCGGTCACGGCACCGCCCGGATCACACCGCCGCACCGGTCACGGCACCGGGACGGCGTCGACCGGGCCGCGGCGGCCGGGCGCCGCAGGCCGGGTGGCGCCGTTGACGGTGAGCATGATCGAGTAGAGCGAGGTGGTGGCGGTGACGAACAGCACGTTGCGCTTGGCGCCGCCGAAGCACAGGTTGGACGCCGCCTCGGGGAAACGGATCTTTCCGATCAGCGTGCCGTCCGGGTCGAAGCAGTGCACGCCGTCTCCGGCCGCGGCCCAGATCCGCCCGTCGGTGTCCACGCGGAGGCCGTCGAAGATCCCGGAGGAGCAGGTGGCGAGCGCCGCGCCGCCCGTGAGCGCGCCGTCCTCGCCCACCCCGAACGCCCGGATGTGACCGGCCCGGGTGTCGACGATGTAGAGCGTCGACTCGTCGGGGGAGAAGGCCAGGCCGTTGGGGCGGACGAAGTCGTCGGCCACGATCGCGGCCTCCCCGGTGACCGGGTCCACCCGATAGACGTGGCAGGCTCCGATCTCGCTCTCCGCCCGGTGCCCCTCGTAGTCGCTGTCGATGCCGTAGGACGGATCGGTGAACCAGATCGAGCCGTCCGACCGCACCACCACGTCGTTGGGGCTGTTCAGCCTCCGCCCCCGCCACCGGTCGGCGATGACCGTGATGGAGCCGTCGTGCTCGGTTCTGGTGACCCGGCGGTTCCCCTGCTCGCAGGAGACCAGCCGGCCCTCACGGTCGATGGTGTGGCCGTTGGCGTGTCCGGCGGGCTGCCGGAACGTGCCGACCACGCCGGTCGTCTCGTCCCAGCGGAGCATCCGGTCATTGGGGATGTCGCTCCAGAGCAGGTACCGGCCCGCGGGGAAGTAGACCGGGCCCTCGGCCCAGCGGCAGCCCGTGGCGAGCCGCTCGATGCGGTCGTCGCCCCGGCATGCCCGGAACCGGTCGTCCAGGACCTCAAAACGTGCCTCGATCACTTCCATACTGCACCTTCCGAATCTCATCCTGCGTAAACCTAATCTCACAAGACACCATTCGGTCAAGCGGCGAAATACAGATTGTGGTTCGGCGCTACGATGTCATCGTGGACGACATCGACCGTGAACTCCTCGCCCTGCTCCAGGCCGACGCCACCCAGTCGTACGCGGCGCTCGGCGAGGCAGTCGGACTGTCCAGCGGCGCCACCCACGAGCGCGTGCGCAAACTCCGCCGACGCGGGGTGATCAGGCGGACCTCGGTGGAGGTCGACCCGGCTGCGGTGGGCAAGGGCGTGGCCGCGTTCGTGATGGTCGACGCCAACGCGTGGATGGGCGGTGCGGAGACGGCGGAGGCACTGGCCGCGCTCCCCTGGATCGAGGAGGCCCACGTCGTCGCCGGGTCCGCCTCGCTGCTCGTGAAGGTGCGCACCTCCAGCACCGAGGATCTGCAGGCCGTACTGAGACACCTGCACGGTGTGCCCGGTGTCACCGGCACCCGGACCGTGGTGGTGCTGGAGACCTTCTTCGAGCGTCCCCTCGACCCCCGCGGCGACCGGCCCTGACCCTCCCGGGACGCCCGGGACCGGCGGTCGTAAGACGCGCAGGCGTCGCGCATCTCCTCGATGTGGCTCCCGGCCCGCGGCTTGATGGCCCGCATGACCGGCCGGAGGTCCCGCCCGGACGCGTCCGGTCCGCCCGGGTCCCCCGCGGGATCACGGGTGGGAGGGCGGAGACGTCTGTGCGACGCTTGGCGGCATGCTGACACTGGCGCACGTGAGCGACACCCACATCGGCGGTTCCCCCGACAGCGTCGAGAGGACCCGGGCCGTCATGCGGCACCTGGACGGCCTGCCCGGCCCACTGGACGCCGTGATCGTGACCGGGGACGTCGCCGACCACGGCACGGTCGAGGAGTACGAGACCGCGCGCGAACTGCTCGCCTCCCGCCACCCCACGGTCATGTGCCCGGGCAACCACGACACCCGGGCGGCGTTCCGCAAGGTCCTCCTCGGCCAGGACGGCGGCGGCGACGACCCGGTCGACCAGGTCCTGCGGCTCGACGGCCTCACCGTGGCGCTGTGCGACTCCAGCGTCCCGGGCCGGCCGGAGGGCTTCCTTTCGGACGGGACGCTCGCCTGGCTGGACGCCGTCCTCGCCGAGGACCCCGATACGCCCGCGCTGGTGGGCATGCACCATCCGCCCGTGTCGCTGGGCATCCCGTACGTCGACGAGATCCGCCTGCGCGCGCCGGAGCGGCTGGCGGAGGTCCTGCGGCGGCATCCGCGGGTGACGGCGGTGCTCACCGGCCACGCCCACACCGCGGCGAGCACCACCTTCGCCGGACTGCCCCTGCTCGTCGCCCCCGGCGTCGTCTCGACCCTGCTGCTGCCGCAGGAGTCTCCCGCCGCCGAGCCGGTCGACTACGGCTTCCCGCCGCAGATCTCCATCCACGTCCTCGCGGACGGCCGTCTCACCACCCACACGCGCCCGGTCGTCACGCACCCGGCCGGCTGACCGCGGCCCCGGCCGCTCCGGCTCCGGCTCCGGCTCCGGGTATCCCCGCCTCGCGGTACCGCTGCGGGCTGACGCCGAACGCGCGCTTGAAGGCGGCGCTGAGGGCGAACGGGCCGCCGTAGCCGACCTGCCGGGCCACCGCGCCGACGGTGGCGTCGGTCTCGCGCAGCAGGTCGGCGGCCAGGGCCAGCCGCCAGCCGGTGAGGAACGCCATGGGCGGCTCGCCGACCAGCTCGGTGAAGCGGCGCGCCAGCGACGCCCGGGACACGCCTGCCCCGGCGGCCAGCCCGGCCACGGTCCAGGGGTGGGCCGGGTCATTGTGGATCATCCGCAGCGCGCGGCCGACCACCGGGTCGGCGTGCGCCCGGTACCAGGCCGGGGCCTCCGCCTCGGGCCGGGAGAACCACCTCCGCAGCACGGTGATGAGCAGGAGGTCGAGCAGCCGGTCGAGGACGGCCTCCTGGCCCGGGTCGTCCCTGACGATCTCCTGGTCGAGCAGCGCGGCCAGGGGGCGCTCGCGGTCCTCCCCGGGGAGGACCAGCAGCGGCGGCAGCGCCGTGAGCAGCCGCCCGCTGACCTCCCCGCGCATCTGGTAGGTGCCGGTGAGCAGCACCGTCGATCCGGTGGAGCTGTTTCCCCAGGTGCGCACGCCGAGGCCCATCTCCTCCTCCAGCGGCTCGCCGCCCAGCGTGGTGCAGCGCTGGCCGGGGTGGATCACCACCTGCCAGGGGGTGGCCGGGTCGTCGGCGACCGTGTAGGGGTCGGGGCCGCGCGCTATCGCGACGTCCCCCGTGTCCAGCCGTACGGCCTCGCCGTCGTCGGGGATCATCCACGCCCGGCCCCGCGTCACGGTGACCAGGGTGAGCGGCGCCTCGTCCTGGATCCGCAGGGACCACGGGGAATCCAGGATCGAGCGCAGCAGGAAGGCCCGGTGGGCCCGCGGCCCGTCCAGCAGACCGGCGAGTGCGTCCATGGCTCCATCCTAGACGTTCAAATATGAAATATCGCCTTTCGAGCATTTGGGGTCTCATCCGGAACGCTTGACCGGGGATGGAGATGTCGTGGGATCCGGGGCCCAGACGAGACGGACGCCGGGCGGCGGACCGGCCCGCGGCGAGGAACGGCCGCCGGATCAGCACTCGACGCGCCACCGGACCAGCACGCGACGCGCCGCCGGATCGATCGCTTCGCCCGCGGGCCCTCGCCTGAATGAGCCCGAACGGCCCGCGGAGAAAGATCGGCCCGGCGTGAACTCTTCGGCGGAGCAACGGTAAATACCAGCGAATCTGCCCGTTTGCCGGACCCAGGCACCGCGTGAAGGAGCTGACCAGTCCATGGCCCAACCGGCGACAGCCGAGGCCGCCGACGCCGACCTGATCCACCGCTCACTGCGGAATCCGGAGGCATTCGCCATGGTGTTCGACCGGCACGCGCCCGCCCTGCACCGTTACGCGGCCCGCAGGCTCGGTCGGGACTCCGCCGAGGACGTGGTGTCGGAGACGTTCCTGACGGCGTTCGAACACCGGCACCGCTACCGGCTCGGTCAGGCCGATGCCCGGCCCTGGCTGTACGGCATCGCCTCGAACGTGATCGGCAAGCGGCGGCGGCGCGAGATGGCCCGCTATCGCGCCTACGTGCGCGGCGGCGTGGATCCGGTGGAGATCACCGGCGGGCCGGTGGAGGACGAGGTGGGCACGCTGGCGGTCAACGGGCCGTTGGTGGCGGCACTGGCCGGGTTACGCACCGGGGACAGGGACGTGTTGCTGTTGGTGGCGTGGGCGGAGCTGACGTACGAGGAGGTGGCCGAGGCGCTGAACGTCCCGGTCGGGACCGTGCGATCCCGGCTCAACCGAGCGCGCAAGAAGGTCCGCCAGGCACTGGAAGGGGCAGAGCATGGATGAGATGGAGGAGCTCGCCCGGTTGTGGGCCGAGGTCCCCAAGGCGACCGAGCGCGACCTGGCGGGTTCCCGTACCGCCCTGGTGTCCCGGTTCGACCGTCCGCGCCGCAGGTGGCGTACCGCGTTGCCGGTCCGGCGCGTCGCCCTGGTCGGCGCGATGGCGGTGACGCTCACCGCCGGCATCCTCGTCACCGAGGTGGGTCTGGGCGGTTCCGGCCCGCACACCCCCGGGTATCTGATCGCCGCGCCGCCGGCCGACGCCAAGACGCTGCTCACCCTGGCCGCGCGGGCCGCGTCCGGCCGGCCCGACACGGTGCCGGCCCGCGGCCAGTACGTCCACACCAGGAGACTGACCCAGCGCAGCCTGTACACCGAGGACGAGTCGGGCGGGACGCAGCACACCAAGGTGCTGGTCAGCGAGGAGCGCTGGGAGGCCGCCGATGTGGGAAAGCCCTGGCTGAGCCGCGAGCAGGGCCTGTCGGCCACGGGACCGGCGCCCCGGAACCGCTGGGACCACGGCCTCGAGGACACCGTGTACGAGCCGGCGGCCTGCCCCGGCCGGCCCGCCTACGCCCGGCTGAGCGCCTGGCCGACGGACCCCGTCCGGGTGCGCGCGAAGATCGTGGCTGACACGGGCGAGGAGCCGTCGCGCATCTGGTCCTCCCTCCGGGAGCTGGTCGCCGAGTCCGTGGTACGCCCAAGCCTGGGCGCCGCGCTGTACCAGGTGGCCGCCGGGCTGGACGGCATCGTGCTCATCCCCGACGCCGTTGACGTCGCGGGCCGCCCCGGCCTGGCCGTCGCCATGGACGAGGGCAACGGCACCCGGTCCGAGCTGGTCTTCGACCGGCGAACCTACCGCTACCTGGGTGAGCGCACGGTGAAGACCAGGGACGGAGAGGTGAGGCTGCCCACCCGCGAGTTCGCGGTCAGGAAGGGCGACGTGAACGGCACCGCCGTACTCGCCGTCGATCTCGTCCCCGGGCTGCCCGAGGTGTCGCCGAAGGCGTCCCGCATGAAGATCCCCTGCTGAGACCTTCCCCGATCCGGCCTTCTCGGCCGGGAGTTCTGTTTCGCATGTCCACACAGATGAAGGAGCATTGCCATGTTCGTCGCAGCGAAGGCCGTCGCGGCCACCCTGCTCATCGGTTCGTTCGGCGGTCTCACCTCACCGGGGGCGGAGGCCGTGTACGAGAAGAAGGCCGCCATGGAGGAGACGCGTGTCGCCTGCATGCAGGAGCGAGGCTTCACCTACCTGGCCGAACCGGTGATCAGGCGCGAGTGGCAGGACGGGGAGCGGGAGCGGCTCGCGGGTGACTACGCGGCGCTGCGCGCGTACCGGGCCAAGTACGGCTACGGCGTCTGGTCCAGGCTCGTCTATCCGCACGACCCGGTGGTCAACCCCGTGTCGGGGGAGAACCCGAACAACGAGAACCTGATGGCGATGTCGGCGGACGAGCTGAAGAAGTGGCGCGCCGCCGACGACGGCTGCTTCGCCAAGGCCGTCGAGCAGCACTTGGGCAAGACCGTCACCTCGTTCGACGACTACCTCACCAAGCTCGACGCGGCGACGGACAGGTCCCTGGCCGCGCTCGACAAGGACAAGGAGATCGCGCGACTCGGCGGGCGGTTCGCCACATGCCTGGGCGTCGGCCGGACCAAGCCCTCGGCCCTGGCCGAGCTCGGCCGGTCACGGTACATGAAGCAGGCCACGGAGGTCGCCAAGAGGCAGCACAAGGGTCCGCTGCCGAAGGTGCCCAAGGGCCGCGTCCTGACCATGAAGCCGGTGCTGAAGCCGGAGGAGGCCAAGCCGTACCTGGACAGGGAGATCAAGGATGCCCTGAAGGACCTGGAGTGCGGGAAGTCCTTCTACGCCGCGTACTCGCCCAAGGCCCAGGCGGCCAGGGAGCAGGTGTACCGGGAGTTCGCCGTGGACTTCGCGCTCTGATCCGGGTGCGAACGGGGGCGGTGCCGTTCGAGGAGAGTGAACGGCACCCGCTGTGATGGAGGGGTGCCGCTCGTGGCGCGCGAGCGGCACCCGCTGTGGTGAAGGGGTGCCGCTCGTGGCGCGCGAGCGGCGCCCCCGTGATGGAGGTGGCGCCGCTCATGGCGCATGGTCTGCGCCGCTCGTGACGCATGGTCCGCAGGGTTGGGCGCATGGTCCACAGGGTGACGAGTACGCCCGCCCTCTCCGCGATAGACGCTCGAATATGGGGATGAGCTTTTACACCATGGAAAGTCTCATCGAGCGGTACTTGACTGGAGACATGCAGAAGACAACGGTGATTGTGGGCGGCACGGGCAAGACCGGCCGCAGGGTGGCCGCGCGGCTCGCGGCCCGGGGCCTGCCGGTGCGGGCCGTCTCTCGCTCGACCGCGCTCCCGTTCGACTGGGAGGAGCCGGCCACCTGGGGCCCCGCGCTGCGGGACGCGGAGGCGGTGTACGTGACGTACCAGCCTGACCTGGCCGCCCCCGGATCGGTGGAGGCGATCGGCGCGTTCGCCCGCCTGGCGGCGGGAGGCGGGGTCCGGCGGCTGGTGCTGCTGTCGGGCCGGGGCGAGGAGGAGGCCCGCGCCTGCGAACGGGAGGTGGAGTCCTGCGGCACCGACTGGACGATCCTGCGGGCGAGCTGGTTCTGCCAGAACTTCAGTGAGCACCACCTGCTGGGACCGGTGCTCGACGGAGTGATCACCTTGCCGGCCGGGACGGTGGCGGAGCCGTTCGTCGACGTCGAGGACATCGCGGACGTCGCCGTCGCGGCGCTGACACGGGACGGCCACGCGGGCCGGATCCACGAACTGACCGGCCCCCGCCTGCTCACCTTCGCCGACGCGGCTCGGGAGATCGCCGAGGCGGCGGGCAGGGACGTCCGGTACGTACCGGTCTCTCCGCAGGAGTACACCGCCGGACTCGTGGGGCAGGGCGTGCCGGCCGGGGAGGCGGCTATGCTGGCCGGACTGTTCGCCAGGGTCCTGGACGGACGCAACGCCCACCTCGCCGACGGCGTCCGGCGCGTCCTGGGCAGGGAGCCCCGTGACTTCACCGACTACGCCCGCGAGACCGCCGCGACCGGCGTCTGGAACGCCTGACCGCGCCGGACCTCGCCGGACCGTCCGGGCGCCGGAGACCCGCGCCGCCGAAGCGGCCCGCACCCGCCCGTGCGGGGCGGGCTCGCGCCCACTCCCGAAGGGTCCGCCTCCCCGTGCGGACACCCGCCCCCTGTTCATGGAGAAAGCGATGTTCGAGTTGTTCAGAAGCGCCGCCCTGGTCGCGTCCACCCTCGCCATGGGCCTCACGGCCGGCCTGTTCGCCGCCTTCGCCTACGCGGTCATGCCCGGTCTGGGCCGCGGCGGCGACCGCACCTTCGTGGAGGCGATGCGGCAGATCAACGTGGCCATCCTCAACGGCTGGTTCGCCCTCGCCTTCGGCGGCGCACTGGTGCTGACCCTGCTGGCGGCGGCGCTCCACCTGCGCGGGGACGCCCGGCCGGTGCTGCCCTGGATCGTGGCCGCCCTCGTGCTGTACGGCCTCGTCCTGGCCGTGACCTTCGCGGTCAACGTGCCGCTCAACGACCGGCTCGCCGCGGCCGGGACCGGTGATCTCGCGGCGGCGCGAGAGCACTTCGAGGCGGCGTGGGTGCGCTGGAACGTCGTCCGCGCGGCGGCGTCGACGGCGGCCTTCGGCTGCCTCGCCTGGGCCCTGGTGGTCCACGGGGCATCGGCCGCCCCGGGCGGCGGGGCGTAGGACGCGCGGACCGCCCGGATGGCGCGGTAAGGGGCCGGTCGGCGGGATGGCCGGAGGTTCCACGGGTGCCGCATCCGGAGGCGGCGTCGAAGAGGACGCACGGTGGCGGAAAACCCTTCGACGCCGCGACGGGCCCCCTCATAAGATGCCCGGTATGGCTCTGCCCCGGATCTCCTAGCTCGGACACAGGTTCCGCGTCCTTCCTGTGTCCTTGAGCGAATCCGGAGCGTATCTCCATGCTTACCGTAAGCGATGTCCATGTCCGTGTCGGCGCCCGTACCCTGCTCTCCGACGCCTCCTTCCGTGTCTCCCCCGGTGACAGGATCGGCCTGGTCGGCCGGAACGGCGCCGGCAAGACCACGCTGACGAGGATCCTCGCCGGTGAGGAACAGCCCGCCGCCGGCACCGTGACCGTCGTGGGTTCCGTCGGGCACCTTCCCCAGGACCCCCGGACCGGTGACCTCGGTGTCACCGCGCGGGACCGCGTCCTGTCCGCCCGCGGCCTCGACGAGGTCGTCCGCTCGCTGCGCGCCGCCGAGCTCGCGATGGCCTCGGACGACCGGACGGCCCGTGAGAGGGCGATGCGGGCCTACGCCCGCGCCGAGGAGGAGTTCCTCGCCCGCGGCGGGTACGCCGCCGAGGCCGAGGCCGCCCAGGCGGCGGCCGGCCTCGGACTGCCCGGCCGGGTGCTCGCCCAGCCGCTGGGCACCCTGTCCGGCGGGCAGCGCAGGCGGGTCGAGCTGGCCCGCGTCCTGTTCGCCGGCCACGACACGCTGCTGCTCGACGAGCCCACCAACCACCTCGACGCCGACTCGATCGGGTGGCTGCGCGACTTCCTCGTCTCCTACCGGGGCGGGCTGGTCATGATCAGCCACGACACCGGCCTGCTGGAGGCGACCGTCAACCGGGTCATCCACCTGGACGCCGACCGCGCGGTCATCGACGTCCACAACGTCGGCTGGCGCGCGTACCTCGCCCAGCGCGAGACCGACGAGCGGCGGCGCAGGCGCGAGCGGGTGAACGCCGAGCGCAAGGCCGGCTCCCTCCTCGCCCAGGCGGACAGGATGCGCGCCAGCGTCGGCACGGCGAGCGCGGCGAAGAACATGGCCCGCCGCGCCCACCGCATGCTCGCCGAACTCGAACCCGAACGGCGCGCCGCCAAGGTCGCCCGGATCCGGCTGCCCGAACCGGCCCCCTGCGGCAGGACGCCGCTCACCGCGACCGGACTGTCCAAGTCCTACGGCTCGCTGGAGGTCTTCACCGGCGTCGACCTGGCCGTGGACCGCGGCAGCCGGGTGGTCGTCCTGGGCCTGAACGGCGCGGGCAAGACGACCCTGCTGCGGATCCTGGCGGGCCGCGAGCGGCCCGACACCGGCGCGGTCGTCCACGGGCACGGGCTCCGCCTGGGCTACTACGCCCAGGAGCACGACACGCTGGACCTCGCGCGTTCGGTCCGGGAGAACCTGGCGGCCGCCGCGCCGCATCTCACCGACGGCGAGGCCCGGCGGATCCTCGGCTCGTTCCTGTTCTCCGGTGACGACACCGGCAAACCGGCGGAGGTGCTGTCCGGCGGCGAGAAGACCCGGCTCGCCCTGGCCACGCTGGTCTGCTCCAGCGCCAACGTGCTGTTGCTCGACGAGCCCACCAACAACCTCGACCCCGCCTCGCGGCAGGAGATCCTCGGCGCGATCCGCGGCTACCGGGGGGCCATCGTGCTCGTCACCCATGACGAGGGCGCGGTGGAGGCGCTCGAACCCGACCGGGTCCTGCTGCTGCCCGATGGCGTCGAGGACCTCTGGTCGTCCGGCTACACCGACCTGGTGTCGCTCGACTGACACCGCGTCCCGTTCCCGGCCCCCCCTTTCCGGAACCGGCGGGCCGGGATCCGGATGAACAGGTGTACGGCTTCCGGGGGTAACCTTCATCGACCCCCTCGGCGGTGAGGCCCCACCCGGCCCGACAGGAGATCACGCACATTGTCCGAGCGACACGACCACACCGAACCCCGCCCCGGCACCCCGGACGCCCCGGATGACCCGGGTGCTCCGGCGCCCGCGGGCGGGGGCCGTCCCGGCCGCCGGGACCTGCGCGCCGACTGCGAGCGGTGTTTCGCGCTGTGCTGCGTCGCCCCTGCCTTCGCCGCCTCCTCGGACTTCGCCATCGACAAACCCGCCGGCAAGGCCTGCCCCAACCTGCGGGACGACTTCCGCTGCGGCATCCACCGCGACCTGAGGAACCGGGGCTTCGCCGGCTGCACCGTCTTCGACTGCTTCGGGGCGGGCCAGAAGATCTCCCAGGTCACCTTCGGCGGGCGCGACTGGCGGCGGTTCCCAGAGACCGCGGGCCGGATGTTCGAGGTGTTCCCGGTCATGCGGCAGCTCCACGAGCTGCTGTGGTACCTCACCGAGGCGCTCGCCCTGCGCCCGGCCCGGCCGATTCACGCCGAGCTCGGCCGCGCGCTCGACGAGACCGAGCGCCTCACCCGGAGCGCCCCGGAGGAACTGCTGGAGCTGGACCTGGAGGCGCACCGGCGGGACGTCAACGCCCTGCTGCTGCGCGCGAGCGAGCTCGCCCGAGCCGAGGCCCCGGAACAGGGCCGGGAAGCCGGAAAGGCCCGGGGCAAGGGCCGGGGCAGGGGTCAGGGGAAAGGCTCGGGGAAGGGCCGCGGCAAGGATCTCCGCGGAGCGGACCTCATCGGCGCCAGGCTGCGGGGCGCCGACCTGCGCGGGGCCAGCCTCAGGGGCGCCTACCTCATCGGCGCGGACCTGCGCGGGGCCGACCTGCGCGGGGCCGATCTCATCGGCGCGGACCTGCGCGGCGCCGACCTGCGCGGCGCCGACCTCACCGGGAGCATCTTCCTCATCCAGTCGCAGCTCGACGCGGCCCGGGGCGACGCCACCACGAAGTTGCCGTCGGTGCTCGCCCACCCGGCGCACTGGTCACCCGCCGCGGACGCCGCGGCCCGCTGACGTACGGCGGGCCACCGTACGGCCTCACCACCCAGCCCTGCCATGACGCCCGTTACCCGCCGGGGCCCGTTCCCGGACGGGCGGCCGGGCGCCGCCGTACGCGTCCGGCTCGGTGTGGGAGGGCGGGCCCCGGGCCGGTGTCGCCGGCGCCCTCCCCGGCTCAGAGCGTCTTGACCGTGCCGCCGTCGATGACGTGGTCGGCGCCGGTGATGTTGCCGGCGACGTCGGAGAGAAGGAACGCGATCAGGGCGGCCACTTCCCGGGGTTCGGTGAGGCGGCCGGTGGTGATGCCGAAGGCTTGCGGGACCTGCCGGAGGAACGCCGCGTGTTCCATTCCCGCCCCGGCCGCCACCTTGCCGCCGAAGCCGTCGGGGTCCTCCCAGATGGAGGTGCGGGTCACCCCGGGCGAGACGGTGTTCACACGCACACCCCGAGGCCCGAACTCCTCAGCCAGTGACTTCCCCAGCGCGGCGAGGGCCGCCTTGGCCGCGCTGTAGGCGACCGGCCCGGCGGCGGGCATCCGGGAATTGATGGACGAGACGTTGACGATCGATCCGCGGCGTTCGATCAGGCTGGGCAGGGCGGCGCGGGTGGCGCGGACGGCGCTGAGCAGGTTGAGGTCGAGGATGCGGGTCCACTGCGTGTCGTCGGTGTCGAGGAAGCCGGCGAGCTCCACGTCGTCTCCGGCCCCGACGTTGTTCACCAGCAGATCGATGCCGCCGAGTTCGGCCAGGGCGCCGTCCATGAGGGTGGCGACGCCTTCCGCCGTGCTCAGGTCGGCGGACACCGTGTACGCGCCGGTCTCCTTCAGCTCGGGCGTGATGGTGCGGGCGGCGCCGACGACGCGGACGCCTTCCGCGGTCAGGGTCTGGACGGTGGCGAGTCCGATGCCGCGGCTGGCGCCGGTGACGACGGCCGTCTTGGAAGCGAGGTTGAGGTTCACGGCACTCCTTTTATTGAACTTCAGGTACAAAATTTGGGCAGCACGAACTCCGGGGGGCGAGCCCCGCGGTTCGGGTCAGAGGGAGTCGACCATCGCGTCGATCACCCGGGCAAGCCGGTCGGGGCCCTCTGCGACACGCGCCATGAGCCGCAGACCCACGACCGTGTTCAGCAGCAGGCTCCCCAGGGCCGCGGGGTCACGGCCGGGTGCGATCTCCCCTGAACGCTGACCTTCTTCGATCAGCGCGCGGAAGGCGTCCTCGGTTCGGGCGAACATGCGCCGGACGAGCTCGGTCGCCGCCTCGTCCGTTCCGGCGAGTTCCGCCGCCGCGTTCACGGCCATACAGCCCCGGCGGTCCGGGTCGGCGAGGTCCATCTCGGCGAGGAACCCCAGCGTCCTGCGCAGGCGCGCCCTGACCGGACCGGGCTCCTCCAGCATCTCGACCAGGGCGGTGGCCTGGCTGTCGCGATAGCGGCGGAGCGCCAGCTCGAACAAGGCGTGCTTGCTGCCGAAGGTGTTGTAGAGGCTGCCCTTGCCGATGCCGAGCGCGTCGACGAGGTCCTGCGGGGTCGTCCCCGCGTACCCCTTCCGCCAGAACACGTCCATGGCCCGCTCGACGGCGGCATCCGGGTCGAACTGCTTGGGCCTTCCCATGGCCGGAACACTAGCACGGTTTTTGACCTATAAGTCAAAATTGGGGGCTTCCCAGTCCCCCGGACGGGACGACCGATGGGCCGATCCTGATCGGCCGCGTCCCGTGGCCGCGTTCGCTCGCCCGGGGAGAGGCCGTCCGAGGTCCCGCCCGAGGCCGCCGATCCGGATCGCCAGGGGGTGCCCGCTCCGCCGCGGGGCCGGAACGGCGGCGTGGTCAGGTCAGTGCGGGGCCATGTCGACGAAGCGGCTGTAGTGGCCCTGGAACGCCACGGTGACCGTCGCGGTGGGGCCGTTACGGTGCTTGGCCACGATCAGGTCGGCCTCGCCCGCCCGGGGCGACTCGCGCTCGTAGGCGTCCTCCCGGTGCAGCAGGATGACCATGTCCGCATCCTGCTCGATCGAGTTGTGGACGCTGATGCCGTCGGCCACGAAGTTGTGGGTGCCGAGGACGGTGGCGTCAAAGACGGGCTGCTCTCCCTGGCTCTCGATAGAGGCGACCTCGTCCCAGAACACGTCATTGGTCGCGAGCATCTCGAGTTGGGCGTCCTCGAGAATGGCTGCCACCCGCCCCAGTCGCTCCCTGCTGGGAGCGCGCTTCCACAAAGCGCTTCCGCAGAACTGGGTGTTGAGCCGGGTGGAGAACTCCCGATGCGTCATCCCCTTCTCGGCGAGCACGCTCCGCACCTTGTCCCAGACGTCCTTGGGAACGGTGTCGAGGTTCGTGTTGGATGTGAGCCCCTGCAACGCGGTGACACACCGCTCGGCCTGCGTCGATCGTTCCCCATGCACGCCGATCTCTCGCAGGAAGCGAAGCTGGTTGTCCGCACCGTAGATGTACAGGTGGTACCCCGGCCGATAGCCGCTCTTGCGGACCTCCTTGATCCTGGTCATCACGTTGAAGCGCAGTAGGAGCCTGGCGACGTCGTCGACCAGTCGACGACTGGTGGAGGAATAGTAGATCCGCGATTGACCGGTCTTCCCGTCCCACCAGACACAGCCGTCGGTCGCCCAGAGATGGCGGAGGAAAAGCCCTATCTGTCGCTTGGAGAGAGAGAAAACGCCTTCGGGAACGAACTTCTCATGGCTCCTCCGCCCGAAGAGTCCCATCGAGTCGAGCCAGGCCGCGATCGGGTTCCGCTTGCCGTGCGTCAGGCGATACGGGGCGGGGAGCCTCAGGGTCGTCACTCTGGCGGCTTCATATTCGTCACGTATCGCGGTGATCCCAAAGTGCCTCGCCGCCTCGGTCATCACCTGAAGACACGCCTCGTCCTTGCTGGCGTAGCGGATGGGCCGGCTCTTCACGAACGAGCCGTCACCGATCATGTGGGCCAGCATGACGACCTCATCATCGGGCCACTCCTGCAGGCGCTCAGGAGCGGGTACATGACGCGGTACGGCCAGCCTGGTGCCCGGCTGCAGCTTTTCCAACGGCTGCCATCCGTCATAGGTCATGAACGGGTGGTTCGCCGTGGCCTTGATCTCTCTGCCGGACCTCAACCGGAGCTTGAAGACCTCCTTGGTCCCGCTGGGAAACACATGGGTCATCGTCCGGGGAACCAGCCGCATGCGCTCGTCGAGCGACCATACCGGGATGTCACGATCCCCGTTTTCGAGCAGTTCGCCCAACGACACCTCCGCACCGGTGTCGGCTCGGAGGATCCGGGTGTCGGCGGTGAGACATCCCGATTCGCGCAGGTCGCTCACCATCGGCCGCTTGTCGGTTCTCTGCTCCGGACCTCGGTTGAGCTGGGAGATGGCGATGACCGGCACCTCCAGTTCCTTGGCCAGGAGCTTGATCGCCCGGGAGATCTCCGAGACCTCGTTCTGGCGGCTCTCGGTCTTCTTCGGCGAGGACATCAGCTGGAGGTAGTCGATGATGACGAAGCGCAGGTCGTTGCGCTGCTTGAGGCGGCGGCACTTGGCCCGGATCTCCATCATCGACATGTTGGGCGAGTCGTCGATGAACAGCGGCGCCTCGGCCACCTCGCCCATCCGCCGGGCCAGCTTGGCCCAGTCGTCGTCGGTCATCGTGCCGGACCGCATGTTGTGCAGCGCCACCCGGGCCTCGGCGGACAGCAGACGCATCGTAATCTCGTTTCTGGACATTTCCAGAGAAAAGACGACGGTCGTCATGTGGTGCTTGATGGCGGCAGATCTGGCGAAGTCCAAGCCGAGAGTGCTGTTGTGTGTGGGAACGCACGACCTGCCCGCGAGGTACATGTGGTCGGCGTTGTCGACCTGCACACACCTCACCGGCACCGAGGGCACCGGCCGCACGTCGACGATGTATCTGACCGACGTCGACGGGTGTGCCGCGGTCACCTGCCGCACGGCCTTGCGGGACAGGCGGAAGACCTTTTCCGAGGCCGTGAAGTTGATCATGTAACAGGTGGAGGAGTCCGCGGTCCTCCCTCTGACCGGTCTCGTCCGCATGGTCGCCCGGTAGCCGAGGCTGAGTATCAGCTCGTGCGCACCCTCGGCCAGCCTCCGGTTCGTGACGGCGAACTGGATCTGCCCGTTGCGGCTGACATAGCCGTCGGTGTCCAGCAACCCCGCCAGCAGCGCACGTCGCTGCCCCTCCGAGGCCCGGAGGTAGATCTCCGGAATGTGCTTGTCACCGAGGACACCGAGGCTCCGCAGAACGGCCTGAACCGTGCCGTGGTGGTTTCGGCACGTCTGGCACTGCCTCATGCCGCTGGAAGGACCGCCGCAGTCCGGACAGGTGGGCGCCGGGACCGGCTCGGAGCTCAGGCGGGCTTTCCCGCCGCACGAGCGACCGCAGGTGCGCACCTGGGACGTCTGCGGAACGAACGAAGCACCGCAGACCACACAGGATCGCTCCACCACCGGCTCCGGATCGGGCAGCCTCATCGAGTAGGTCACGCCGGAGCCCGCACGGGTGACGCGCAGCCCTTCGGCCTCCAGGTTGGAGATGATCTCCTGATCGACCGTGGTGAATCGGGCGGCGTCGCTGTGACCGTCACCCAGCCACACCCCGAGCGCGTAGGGCGAGAGCGGAAGATCCCGCTCGGGGAGGTCGAACGGGGCCGCGACGGTCACCGCGTGGTTGGGCCGCCCATCGCTGGAGGCACAGCGCAGCGTGCGGGCGATCTCCTCGGTGGTCACGACGCTCCTGTGCTCCGCGGCGAGGGAGGCGCTGATCGGCTGGGACACCCGTGTGTACAGCCCTTCGAACAGCTCTCCACAACGGTACGAGGGAGCGTTGCGCGTGTACTGACGAACCGGTCCGGCGGCGAGGACAGGGGATCTGCCCGCCGCGCCGATCCTCTTCTGAACCGTGTGAAGAACATGACGGAACCCCTCACCGACGAGAGAACACGCCTCCCGGTGGGTGATGAGCCTCTCCGGTTCCTTCGCCGCCGCCTCGTATGCGTCCCTGACCCGTCGGATCGACTCGGCGGGCCAGTAATGGCTGTTCTTGGCCTCGGACTTCTGCCGACGGCTCGCGCGCGTGGTCGTCCGCCACTGGTGCTGCGCGTCGGCCACGATCACCGTGCCGTCGCTGAACTCCACCTCGTAACACGGCCTCCCGTGCATCGTGTCCGTCGCCGCGACGACCCTGGTCGGTTTGCCGTCTGCGCCGAGCAGGTGGTCACCCGGCCTGACCTCACCCATGGTCGTCCAGCCGTCCGGAGTGGGCAGCGGCGTGTCGAGGGCGAGCGCCTTGCCGATCGCCGGTCGGGCCGCGACCACGATCATCTGTCCGGGGTGCAGGCCGTTGGTGAGGGCGTCGAGGTCCTGGAAACCGGTGGGCACGCCGACCATCTGGCCGTTCCGGCCGCCGATGGCCTCCAGCTCGTCGAGGGCGCCCGGCATGATCTCGGCCAGCGGGACGTAGTCCTCCGAGGTGCGCCGCTCGGTGACCTTGTAGATCTCGGCCTGGGCGCGGTCGACGATGTCGTCGACCTCCTCGTCCTGTCCGCCGTAGCCGTAGGAGACGATGCGGGTGCCGGCCTCGATCAGCCGCCGGAGGATGGCCTGCTCGCGGACGATCCGCGCGTAGTAGCCGGCGTTCGCGGCGGTCGGCACGACGGCGGTCAGGGTGTGGAGGTAGGCGCCGCCGCCGACGCGGGCCACCTCGCCGCGTTTCTGCAGCTCGCCGAATACGGTGACCGCGTCGGCGGGGTCGCCCCGGCCGTAGAGCTCGGTGATGATGTCGTAGATGATCTGGTGGGCGGGACGGTAGAAGTCGTCGGCCCGCACGACCTCGACCACGTCGGCGATGGCGTCCTTGGACAGCAGCATGCCGCCCAGGACGGACTGCTCGGCCTCGATGTTGTTGGGAGGGGTGCGTTCGAATCCGGGCTCGAAGACCGGCGGTTCCGCGATGCTCACCGAGCACCCCCTCTTTCGAACAAAGTTACGACACCTCTATTGTTACCCGGCCGGTCTGACAGTCTCGTCGCTTCCCGCGCCATGTCGCAACGCGACCTGTCGACAGAGGTGTGGATAAGGTGTGCACTTCTTCCCCAGACATGTGGGCAGCCTGGGGACAGCGCTGTGGATAACTCTCGCTCCGGATCCACAACACCGCTCCTGCCTGGGAAGACTTCATCCACCGCCTGTGGAGGAAAGAAAGTCGGCGCGACACGCCGTGACGCTGCTCACCCGGCGCCCGGCGGGCCGGGAAACCACCCCTGGGTAAGAGGCACAATGATTGGATGCCTCTTACCCGCCCGGCGAGCCGCGAGCACGACCGACAGATCCTCCGGCTGGCCGTACCGGCGTTCGGCGCGCTCGTCGCCGAGCCGCTGTTCCTGCTGACCGACACCGTCATCGTCGGCCGCCTGCCGGGACCGGCGCTGGGCGCGCTGGGGGTGGCGAGCACGGTGCTGAGCGCCGTCGTGGGCCTGTGCGTGTTCCTGGCGTACGGCACGACGGCGTCGGTGGCCCGGCAGATCGGGGCGGGCGACACCCGGCGGGCGCTCCGGCAGGGGGTGGACGGCCTGTGGCTCGCCGCCGGGACCGGGCTGCTGATCATCGCGGTGGTGTGGCCGCTGGCCCCCTGGCTCGTCCACCTGCTCGGCGCCGAGGGCGAGCTGGCCCGTCTGGCCCTGACCTACCTGCGGATCAGCCTGCTGGGCGTCCCGTCCATGCTGCTGGTGCTGGCCGGGACCGGCGTGCTGCGCGGCATGCAGGACACCGTCACCCCGCTGCTGGTGTCGGTGGGGTCCTTCGCGCTCAACGCGGTGCTCAACGCCGTCTTCGTCCTGGTCCTGGGCTGGGGGATCGCCGGGTCGGCCTGGGGCACGGTGCTGGCGCAGTCGCTCGCCGCCGCGGTGTACCTCGCCATGCTGTTCGGACGGCACCGGGCGCCGTTCCGCCCCGACCTGGCGGGCATCAGGTCGGCGGGCTCCGCCGGGGTCGCCCTGGTCGTCCGTACGGTGTGCCTGCAGGCGGTGCTGGCCGTGGCCACCGCGCTGGCCACCCGGATGGGAGAGGCGCAGATCGACGCCCACACGGTCGCCTCCAGGATCTGGACGCTGCTGGCGTTCGCCCTGGACGCGATCGCCATCGCCGGGCAGGCCATCACCGGCCGCACGCTGGGCGCCGGGGATGTGGCCGGGACCCGCGCGGCCACCTGGCGGATGGTGGTGTGGGGGATCGGCTCCGGGGTCGTCCTCCTCCTCGTCGTGGTCGCGCTGCGGCCGTTCACGCCCGCGCTGTTCGACGCGTCGCCGGAGGCGACCCGGGAACTGCTCGCCGTGCTGTGGGTGGTGGCGGCCCTGCAGCCCATCGCCGGGGTGGTGTTCGTGCTGGACGGGGTGCTGATCGGCGCCGGCGACCAGCGCTACCTCGCCTGGGCGGGGGTGCTGACGACGCTCGCCTACCTCCCGGCCGCCGTGCTGGTGGCGGCGTCCGGCGGCGGCCTGGTGGCGCTGTGGCTGGCGCTGGGGGTGTGGATGGCGGCCCGGCTCGTCACCCTGGGGGCGCGGGCGTACGGCTCCCGCTGGCTGGTGACCGGCGCGTGAGCCGCCGGGCCCGGTGAGCCCGGCGAGCCGTACCGGGTTCAGAGCCGCCGGGCGTCGAGCACGCTCCGCAGGAACTCCCGGGTGCGGGGCTGCCGGGGGTCGGTGAAGACCTGCTCGGGGGTGCCGCGCTCCAGGAGCACACCGCCGTCGAGGAAGCAGACGGTGTCGGCGATCTCCCGGCAGAAGCCCATCTCGTGGGTGGTCAGGATCATGGTCATCCCGGTGTCCTTGAGCTCCCGGATGATCCCGAGCACCTCCGTGACCAGCTCCGGGTCGAGCGCCGAGGTCACCTCGTCCAGCAGCATCAGCCGGGGCCGGGTGGCCAGGGCCCGGATGATGGCGACGCGCTGCTGCTGACCGCCGGAGAGCCGGTCGGGGTAGGCCAGGGCCTTGTCCGCCAGCCCGAACCTGCCCAGCAGCTCGCGGGCCTCCTCCTCGGCCCGCTCCCGGCCGGTCCCGTGCACCTTGCGCGGGGCCAGGGTGATGTTGTCCAGCACGGTCATGTGCGGGAAGAGGTTGAACGCCTGGAAGACGATGCCGATCCTCCTGCGCACGTCGTCGGCGTCGACCCGGACGTCGGTGATCTCCTGGCCGTCCAGGTGGATCGTGCCGTCGTCCACGGTCTCCAGGAGGTTCACGCAGCGCAGCAGCGTGGACTTGCCCGACCCGGAGGCGCCGATCAGGCAGACCACCTCGTGCGCCTCGACCGACAGGTCGATTCCGCGCAGCACGCTGTGGCCGTGGTAGTTCTTCCAGACGCCGTCGATGGTCAGCAGGCTCATGAGGTCTCCTTCCCCGGCCGCCGGGCGGGCCGCGGACGGTCCAGCGAGCGGCCGGGAGCCGCGCGCCGTCCGCTCACTGGCCCCGCCGCCGCTGCGAGCGGGCCGCGAGGTAGTCGGTGAAGCGGGCCATGGGGATGGTCAGCACGATGAACAGCAGCGCGGCGGCCAGGTAGGGCGTGTAGTTGAACGTGCTGGCGACGTGGATCTGCGCCTGGCGCAGCGCCTCCAGCGGGCCGATCGTGGCCACCAGCGCGGTGTCCTTCTGCAGCGAGACGAAGTCGTTGAGCAGCGGCGGCACCACACGCCGTACGGCCTGCGGCACCACCACGTACCGCATCGCCTTGCCGTGGCTCAGGCCCAGGGACCGGGCGGCGGCCACCTGGCTGGGGTGCACCGAGTCGATGCCCGCCCGGAACACCTCGGCGACGTAGGCGCCGTAGGACAGGGTCAGCGCGATGACGCCCAGCGTCGCCAGGTCCGTCGGGGTGCCCTGCAGGCCGAGGGCGGGCAACCCGAACCCGACGAGGTAGATGACCAGGATCGTGGGCACGCCGCGGAACACGTCGGTGTAGGCGACCGCCAGGGCCCGCAGCGGGAAGAAGACCGGCGCCCTGAGGTTGCGGGCCAGCGCGACCAGCAGTCCCAGCACCAGGATCAGCGGCTCGGCGATCAGGAAGATCTTGATGTTGAGCAGGAATCCGCTCAGGACGTCCGGCAGCGCCGAGACGAACTGCCCGGGGTCGAAGAACGTCTCCCGGACCATGGGCCAGCCCGGCGAGGCGGTGAAGACCCACAGCAGCAGGACGATCACCAGCACCGTCGAGGCCGTCGCGATCGAGCCCGAGCGGACCGTCCGCCGTCTGCGCAGGCGCTCCCGCTCCTCCTGCCGCGCGCTCTTCACCCAGTCCGGCGTGATCGCCGCGCCGTCCGCCGGAGCGTGAGCGCCGCCGCCGGACGGGACCGCGGCGCCGCCGGCCGGGGACGCCACGCCGTCACCCGGAGTCCGCGCGCCGCCGCCGGACGGGGTCGCGCCGTCCCGGTCGCCGCTTCCGGTCACTTCAGCTCCGGCGCGCCCGCGGCCGACCCGAGCCACTCGCTCTCGATCTTCGCCAGCTCACCGGAGGCGGTGAGCTCGTCGATGGCCTTGTTGACGCAGCTCACCAGCGGGCTGCCCTTCTCGAAGACCGCGCCGAAGACCTCGGGTGTGCCGGAGACGGAGCCGAACTGTCCGACGATCTTGGAGTTCTCGACCTGGGCGGCGGTCACGTAGAACGCGGTGGGCAGGTCCACCACCACGGCGTCGACCTGCTTGTTCTTCAGCGCGTTCACCGCGTCGATCTGCTCGTTGTAGACGTTCGGCTCCTTCGAGGGCCGGATGACGTCCTTGACCGCCTGCAGCGAGGTGGTGCCGACCTGAACACCGATCTTGGCGTCCCGCAGGCCGGCGAGGTCCGTCGCGGAGGCGACGGGGGAGCCCTCCAGCGCGACCACGGCCTGCTTGACGGTGTAGTAGCCCTTGCTGAAATCGACGACCTTGGCCCGTTCGGGGGTCGCGGAGACCTGGTTGACGTCGAAGTCGAACTGCTTGGCGCCGGGCGCGAAGGCGGCGTCGAACTTCACCGTCTTCCACGTCACCTGGCCGCTCTCGAAGCCGAGCCGCTTGGCGACGGCGTGGGCCACGGCGCTCTCGAAGCCCTTGCCGTTGGCCGGGTCGTCGTCCTTGAACCACGGCTCGTAGGCGGGCTTGTCGGTGCCGATGGTCAGGGTGCCCGGGGTCTTCAGGGCGAGGTTGTCCTTGGCGCATGCGTCCGCCGCCGGGGTGCCCGCCGTACCGGACGGTGCCGCCTGGGTCGTGTCCGATGCCGGGGCGCAGGCGGTCACGGCCACCGCGAGGGCGCCGAGCGCGAGCAGAATCGAGGGACGGACCACGACAAACCTCCATGAACGAAGCAACAGCCCCGAAATTGTACGAATTTTCCGCACGTCCGATGTCCCCCGTCTCGGCATACGGATAGGGGTCCCTCCCGAGGAGACGGGAAGGACCCCTTCGCGGCCCCCTCCCGAGGAGACGGGAAGAGGCCCTGGTCAGGCGTGACCGGTCAGGCCGCGACGACTTCGACGTCGAGGGCGGCGGTGACCTCCGGGTGCAGCTTGACGGTGACCCGGTGCGAGCCGAGGCTCTTGATCGCCGGGGTGATCTCGATGCGGCGGCGGTCGAGCTCGGGGCCACCGGCGGTCTTGACGGCCGCGGCCACGTCGGCGGTGGTGATCGAGCCGAACAGGCGGCCCGACTCGCCGGCCTTCGTGGTCAGGACCACGCGCAGGGCCTTGAGCTGGGCGGCGACCTCCTGGGCGGTGCCCAGGTCGCGGATCTCGCGGGCGTCGCGAGCCTTCTTGATCGAGGCGATCTGCTTCTCGCCGCCGCGCGTCCACAGGATCGCGTAGCCGCGGGGGAGCAGGAAGTTACGGCCGTAGCCGCCCTTGACCTCGACGATGTCGCCGGGGGCGCCGAGGCCGGAGACCTCACTGGTGAGAATGAGCTTCATCTGTCGGACCTCCTTAGCGCGCGGTGCTCATGTACGGCAGGAGCGCCATCTCACGAGCGTTCTTGATAGCGGTCGCCACGTCACGCTGGTGCTGGGTGCAGTTGCCCGTCACCCGGCGAGCACGGATCTTGCCGCGGTCGGAGATGAACTTCCGAAGCAGCGCCGTGTCCTTGTAGTCGACGTAGGAGATCTTGTCGTGGCAGAACAGGCAAACCTTCTTCTTGGGCTTGCGCAGTGCCGGCTTGGCCATCGTGGTGCTCCTTTCAGAGCCCCGCCGCGAGGCGGGAATGGTCGCTGCGGATATGGACTGGGTTGTGGGACGCGGTCCCCGGCCGCCCCGGAGGGCGGCGCCGTGGAACTGTCCGGTGGACCCCCGCCACGGCGGGGAGCCGCGGAGCAGGTCCTAGAAAGGCGGTTCGTCGCTGAAGTCGTTGCCGCCGAAGCCGCCGCCACCCTGCTGGCCGCCACCGAAGCCGCCGCCACCGCCACCGCCGTAACCGCCGCCTCCCTGAGGCGCGGTCGGCGTGGCGGAGGCCCACGGGTCGTTGGCCGGGCCGCCGCCGAAACCGCCGCCGCCACCGCCACCACCCTGCCGGGTGGTCTTGTTGACCTTGGCGGTCGCGTTGCGGAGGGAGGGGCCGACCTCGTCGACCTCGACCTCGTAGACCGTGCGCTTCTCGCCTTCCTTGGTCTCGTAAGACCGCTGGCGCAGCCGTCCCTGGACGATGACCCGCATGCCGCGCTGCAGGCTCTCGGCGACGTTCTCCGCCGCCTGCCGCCAGACATTGCAGGTCAGGAACAGCCCTTCGCCGTCCTTCCACTCGTTGGTCTGCCTGTCGAGGAACCGCGGGGTGGATGCGATGCGGAACCGGGCCACGGCTTGCCCCGTGGGGGTGAAGCGCAGCTCCGGGTCGTCGACGAGGTTGCCGACGATGGTGATCTGAGTGTCGCCTGCTGCCATGGCTAGCGATGCCTTTCCTGCGGCCTTAGCTGTTATCGGCTCAGAGTACGGCTGACGCCCGACAAAAGCCGGGGGTTAGTGCACGTCCGGGCGCAGGACCTTCGTGCGGAGGATGCCCTCGTTGAGGTTCATCTGCCGGTCGAGCTCCTTGACCGTGGCGGGAGTCGCGGTCAGGTCGATCACGGCGTAGATGCCCTCGGGCTTCTTGGCGATGTCGTAGGACAGCCGCCGACGACCCCACACGTCGACCTTCTCCACCGTGCCGCCGTCATTGCGGACGACCGTGAGGAACTGGTCGAGGGAAGGGGCCACCGTGCGCTCATCGAGCGACGGGTCGAGAATGACCATCACTTCGTAACGACGCATGCTGGCTTCCAACCTCCTCTGGACTTTCGCGGTCACGACACCGTGCCGTGACAGGAGGACGCTGACGTCTTCGCCCCGGCGCCCATTTCGGCGGCGGAGGCGGAGGAGGGCGGAAACACGCCCGTGCGACGCAGCCGTGCAAGCCTACCAGGATGTCAAGGGTTGGGCCGCCACCACGCCGGGCACCCCCTAGCAGGAGGAACCGCAAGCCTCCCACCAGGGGAAACACGAGGAAAGTGGTGGGTCATGTCGCAGATGTCTCGCCCCGTGCGCAGCCAGAGGTTCCGGCTGAGGCTGAACAGCGACGGACGGCGGCACCCGCTGGAGAACGTCCTGAGCGTCGTCACGCTGATCTTCGGCCTGGTGGCCTTCGCCTGCGGGTTCAACCCCGGGGCCCACGCGTTCGCGGCGTGGCTGGGCGCGCTGGGGTTCGTCGGCGGGTTCTACTCCCAGTACGTCTCGGCGACCACGGCGGAGCGCTCGCTGAACATCGTCGGCATCGTCGCCTCGTTCGTCGGCCTGGCCTTCGGCGTCTACCACGGCGGCTTCTACCCGTGATCCCGAAGACCGTGATCCCGAAGGCGTGATCCCGAAGGCCGTGGGTCCGCCGGGAGGAGTCAGCCGCCGAGCCGCAGGTCCACGCCCAGCAGGACGAGGAACCACAGGAGGACCGCCAGCAGCGCCTTGGCGACGTCCTTCAGCAGCGCCGGGGTGATGTAGTCGTGGACCCAGGCCACGTAGAGGCCGATGAGGATGTAGATCAGCCCGATCAGGCCGATCCCTCTGCTGCGGTAGGCCATCTCGACTCCTCGCGTCGGCCCGCCGGGGAGGCGGGTGTGGGGGGCACGCCGGGAGCGCGTGGGGGCGCGCCGTCCGACTGCCCGTACGCGGGGTCTTGAAACGGTTAGGCTCGAACACATGCCGCGTATCGGAGCCCATGTCGCCTCGGACGACCCGCTCGCCCACGCCAGGGCGTGCGACGCCGAGGCCGTGCAGTTCTTCCTCGGTGACCCGCAGGGCTGGAAGGGCCCGGTCATCGAGGAGAAGACCCGCGAGATCAGGGACTCGGGGATCGACGTCTACGTCCACGCCCCCTATGTGATCAATGTGGCCACGGTGAACAACCGCATCCGCATCCCCAGCCGCAAACTGCTGAGCGCGCACCTCGCGGCCGCCGCGGAGCTGGGGGCCAAGGGTCTGATCGTCCACGGCGGGCACGTGACGGCCGGCGACGACCCGCAGAAGGGCTTCGACAACTGGCGCAAGGTGTTCGAGCGCCTGGAGGAGCACGAGGTCCCGGTGCTCATCGAGAACACCGCGGGCGGCGACAACGCGATGGCGCGGCGGCTGGACCGCATCGCCCGGCTGTGGGAGGCCCTCGACGGCTTCGACGTGGGCTTCTGCCTGGACACCTGCCACGCGCACGCCGCCGGCGAGGACCTGGCCGACGTGGTCGACCGGATCAGGGCGATCACCGGCCGGATCGACCTGATCCACTGCAACGACTCGCGGGACGCCGCCGGGTCGGGCGCCGACCGCCACGCCAACCTCGGCGCGGGCCGGATCGACACCGAGCTCATCCTGGACGTGTGCCGGAGCGCCAACGCGCCGATCATCGTGGAGACCCCGGCCGCCGGCCAGGCCGAGGACATCGCCCTTCTCAGGAAGAGGCTCTAGGACGGCGGCTCCAGGAGGCCCTGGAGTCCCTGGGGGCGGCTCGGACCCTTCGCGGACCCGGCTCCGCGAAGGGTCCCGGGCCGGCCCCGAAGTGTCCCGGGCGACTTCCGTCCACAGCCTGTGGATAACTTTTCTGGATTACCCACCGCCGAAATTGGGTAAAGGGGGTCACCCCACCCAGGCGCCCTGCATGAAACTCAGCGTGTTGAGCACCATGAGCGGCCCCGCCACCAGCGCGTAGACGGCGATGATCCCCCGCCGCCAGGGCGGCCCCGTGGCACTCGCCCTCGCGACGATCAGGAAGAGCGGCCACCACAGCAGCGCGGACCGCGGGATCGACAGGTAGAAGGCGGAGCAGACCAGGGCGCCCACCTGGAGTCCCACGTAGACGAACTCGCTCCACCGGCGCAGGTACAGCAGCAACAGCACGAGCCCGACGCCGACGACCGCCCCGGCGATCTCCATCCGGAACGCCCACGCGAACTGCCCGTCGCCCATCGCGGAGTTCCACGTCGTGGCCAGCGACTGCCAGGGCCACACCAGCTGGCGGCCCCAGCCGGCCTCCTGGGCGTGCTTCCAGGCCAGCCAGTCGCCGGTGCGGGCGTAGTGGTAGGCCGAGTACAGTCCCAGCGGGACGAACGGCACCGCGAGCCAGGCCGCCTGCCGTACCGGGTGTCGGCGGGTGAAGAACTCCACCACCAGCGCGAGCGCCAGGAACAGGCCGGTGATCCGCACGCAGGAGGCGCCGGCGGCGAGGGCGGCGGCCAGCGGCCATCGGCCCCGGCGCGCCGCCAGCCAGGCCGGGAGCGCGAAGGCCAGGAACAGCGCCTCGCTGTAGCCGACGAACAGGAAGACCGACATCGGCCACAGCAGCAGCGCCAGTACGGCGCGCCATCCGGTCCCCGGCGGCCCCTCGAACTCCGCCAGCCGGGCCAGCGCCACCACGGCGACGGCTCCCGCGGCCAGGGAGATCAGCAGCCCCGCGAGCGTCCAGTCGCCGACCAGGGGCCGCACCAGCCGCAGCGCCAGCGGCATCCCCGGGAAGAACGCGGGCAGTCCCGCGTCGGGCTTGGCCGCGGGGTCGCCGCCGTACCCGTGCTCGGCGATGGTGATGAGCAGTTGCGCGTCCCAGTGGCGCCAGCGGTCCAGGAACGGCACGGTCGCCACCTGCGACACGGCCCCGGCCCCCGCGGCGAGGGAGAGGACGACGACTCCCAGCCGGGAGCTCAGCCAGAGCAGCAGCGCCTCCTTGCGCGTGTCGTGCGGCACCGGCGGCGCCGGCGGCGTCACGGTCCGCCGCGCGACGGCGGCCTCGACCGGCCCGCCCGCACCGGGCTCGCCGGCGCCGCCGGGGGACTCCTGCCCCGGCCCGGGTTCAGGCGCGCGCGGGGTCATGGTCGGGGAGCACGAAGCCGGGGGAGCCGCCGAGGCGGAACCGGTCGGGGGCCTCGTCGAAGACGCCTCCGGACGGGTCGTCGACGCCGCCCCGGCGGATCACGTCCTTCTCCGGCCGCAGGATGTCACGGACCACGAAGGCCATCATGACCACGATGGCGATCGCCCGGCCCCACACCGCGGTGAAGTAGGTGTCGCCGGCGATGCCGAGGTCGGCGTTGCCCGGCTGGAGGGCGACGAGATAGAGCCAGATCGCGAAGAAGTACCAGCACTCGGCGGCCATCCACAGTGCGAGCGGCTTCCAGTTCGGCCGGGCCAGCACCGCGAAGGGGATCAGCCAGAGCACGTACTGCGGCGACCACACCTTGTTGGTCAGCATGAACGCGGCCAGCGCCAGGAAGCAGAGCTGCATCAGCCGGGGCCTGGTCGGCGCGGCCAGCGCGAGCAGCGCGATGCCCAGGCAGAGCAGGGCCAGCGTGACGACGCCCAGGCTGTCGACCCGGTCGGGGTCGCCCAGCAGCGGCCACTGCTTCTGAGAGAAGAAGTACCAGACCGACCCCCAGTCGGCGGGGCGCTCCTGGCTGAAGACGTAGAACCGCTTCCAGCCGTCGAAGGCCAGGAGCATGATCGGCACGTTGACGACGAGCCAGCTCCCTGCCGCGCCGGCGACGGCCTGGCCGAACTCCTTCCACCGGCCGGTGCGCCAGGTCAGCAGGAACAGCGGCCCGAGGAACATCAGCGGGTAGAACTTGGTGGCGACGGCCAGCCCGAGCAGGACTCCGGCGAACACGTGCCGTCCCCTGGACCAGGCCAGCAGCCCGCCGAGCGCGAGGACCCCCGCGGCCAGGTCCCAGTTGATGTAGGCGGTGAGGATCAGCGCCGGGGCGAGCGCGTACCACGCGGCGTCCCAGCGGCGGGCCGGCCCGGCGAGCGCCGCCGTCAGCAGCACGCCCCCGACCAGGCAGACGGCCATCAGGACCGCGGTGAGGTCGTAGAACGCCGTCGGGGGGTCGCTCATCGGCGTGACGATCCGGCGGAAGAACTCCATGATCCCGCCGATGCCGACGGGGTACTCGACGGGGTGGTCGAAGTAGGGGACCTTGCCCTCGTTGAGCTTCTCGTTCCACCACAGCGGATAGATGTCCGTGTAGCAGAAGTTGGTGAACTGGAGGGTGCCGTCGTTCCACGCCCCGCCGAAGCGGCAGGGCCACTTCCACAGGTAGGCGAGCACCGCCCCCAGCCCCGCGAGCAGGGCCAGGGGGAGGTACGGGATCCCCCCGCGCCCGCGGGACGGGGCGGGCCACTCGGGCCGGTTCCCCTTCATCAGGGACGCCGGCGGGACGGCTCGGGGCTCGGCATGATCGCCGCTCCGGGACTCGTGGTGCCGACGTCGCCGCCGCCGTTGCCGTTCCCGGGACCGTTGCCGTTTCCGGGACCGTTGCCGTTTCCGCCGCCGTTGCCGTTGCCGATGTCGCCGCCCCCGCCGTCGTCGGGGAAGGGCGCGTCGTCGGTGCTGTCCTGCGGCGTGTCACAGGACAGGTCGCCGGGCTGGCAGCTTCCGTCGTCGACGGACGGGGTGTCCGTGCCGCCGTCGTCCGGCCAGCTCTCGTCGAACGGGTCCTCGGGCTGTTCGGACTCCTCCGTCGCCGACGGGGTCGGCTTGGGCTCGACCAGGTTGTTCGGCTGTCCGACGCCGGCCTTCGGCGGGAACTGCTCGACCGGGTCCTTGGCGGTGGCCAGGGCCATGTAGTCGTGCCAGATCTGGGTCGGGGTGCCGCCGCCGCCGATGAAGGCGGGCATCGGCTCCTCGGCCCAGGACACCGACTTGGCCTTGCTGCTCGGCTGGCCGTACTTGTCGACCTTGAGCGGGCGCCGGCCGGCGGCGCCGACCGGCTTGTTGTACGGCACGTCCTTGGACATGCCGACCGCGGTGACCAGCCGCGGGGTGAAGCCGACGAACCAGGCGTCCTTGTAGTCGTTGTTCGTTCCGGTCTTGCCGGCCACCGGCCGGGTGCCGAGGTTGGCCGCGGTGCCGGTGCCGCTCTTGACGACGGCCTGCAGTGCGACGGTCACGTCGGCCGCGGTCTCGGGGGTGATGACCTCCCGGGTGTTGGCCAGCTCGGGCAGCACCACCCCTCCGTCGGGGCCGATCACCTTGATGACGGTGTGCCAGTCGGCGTGCTTGCCGGCGTTGGCGAAGATCGAGTAGCCGGCGGCCTGCTCGACCGGGGTGACCGAGGCGACACCGATCGTGGTCAGGTACTTCTGCTCCTGGACCGCGTAGTCGACCGCGTTCAGGCCGCGGTAGTTCGAGTTCTTCTTGGCCTCCTCGCCCACCCCGGCGTCCTTGGCGATCTGGGCGACGCTGTCCAGGCCGACCTTCTCGCCCATCTGCGCGAAGACGGTGTTCACCGAGTCGGCCATGGCCTTGACCATGTTGATCGGCCCGTACGGCGCGGCGTGGGAGTTGCCGATCGGCGTGGTGCCCGGCATCTTGATCGTTGAAACGCCGTCAATGTAGCTGTCGAGGGAGTAGCCCTTCTCCAGCCACGCCGCGAGGACGTACGGCTTGAACGCCGACGCCGCCTGCTTGGGCGAAGAGAACGCGCGGTTGGTGAAACCGTGGAGGAAGTCGTCGCCGCTGTAGAAGGCGACCACCCGGCCGTTCCTGGGGTCCACCGAGGCGATGCTGGCGTGGATGGTGGGGTCGAGGCCGGCGGTGCGGGCCTTGACCACCTTCTGGGCGTCCTCCATCTTCTGCTTGTCGAAGGTCGTGTAGACCTTCAGGCCCCCGGTCTCCAGTATCTGCTTGGTGATGCCGCGCCGGGCGAGCTCCTTGAGCACGACGTCGAGCATGAAGCCGCGGACGCCCTTGTTGATCTCGGTGGTCTTGACCTTGGCGAACTTGAGCTTCTCGAAGGGGACGTCGGCGTACTTGCCGTACTTGGCCGGGTCCATCTCCGCCATGTTCCGCAGCGCGACGGTGTAGCGCTCCTTGGTGGCGGCGTAGTTGCCCCCCTGCTCCAGCTCGTCGAAGCGGCTCGGGTTCTGGATCCGGCCGGCGAGGTAGGCGCCCTGGGGCGGGGTGAGCTGCCAGACGTGCTTGCCGAAGAACGCCTTGGCCGCGGCCTCGATGCCATTGGCGCCGCGGCCGAAGTAGATCGTGTTCAGGTAGCGGGTGAGGATCTCGTCCTTCTCAAGCGTCTTGCTGATCTTGACGGCGACGAAGATCTCCTTGATCTTCCGCTTGATCGACACTTCCTGGTCGAGGCCGTCGTAGTAGCCGCGGGCCATCTGCTGGGTGATGGTCGAGGCTCCCTGGAGCTGGGTGCCGGACGCCGTGCTCCACAGCGAGCGGGCCATGCCCTTGATGTCGATGCCGCTGTCGGTGCGGAAGGTCCTGTTCTCCAGGGCGATCACCGCGTCCTGGACGTGCTCGGGGATCTGCTTGATCGTCACCGGGGTGCGCTTGACGCCCATGCGGGCGAAGGACTTGCCGTCGGCGTAGTAGAAGACGCTGCCCCGGTCGTTCACGCTGTCCTTGGCGTCCTTGTCCGACGGGACGGGCGTGTTGGCGTAGCCGACCGCGATCATGCCGAAGACGCCGGCGACGACGACCACGAAGCCGGCCACCAGGATCTTCCAGCTCGGCAGGAACCGCTTCCAGCCCCTGCGCCTCCCGCCGCCGGACCCGTCATCGCCCCCGTCATCGCCGAACCCGTCGTCGCCGGGGCCCTTGGGGCCGCCCGGCCCGGACGCCCCGCGTCCGCGCGCCCGCCTGCGCGCCCTGGCGCCCGCCACACCCTCGGCCGCGAACCGGCCGGCCACCTGGGTCTCGTTGTCGTCCAGGGAACGGTTCCCCGAGCCGGCGCCCCGCACCCGGGTCTCCTGCGCCGCGGCGTGGCCTCCGTCCCCGGGGCCGCCCGCGGGGGCGGCGCCCCGCGCCGCGGCGAGCATCGCCTGGGTGTCCTCGAAGGCCGCCTCCGGGCGGCGGCCGGCGGCGGAGCCGTACGGAGCGCGGGGGTCGGACCCCGCGCCCTGCGGCAGCCGTACCGTGTCGTTCCGGCCCGCGCCGTACGGGGGATGCCCCGGCTGCGCCTGGGACGGCCCGCGGCCTGCGGTCATGTCACCGGTTTGAGAGGGTTGCGCCGGGGGAACCGGTTGGGAAGCGGCCCCCGCGCTAGAGCGGCGGCGCCGCCCCTGGCGAGCCGGAGCGTCCGGGCGCTGCCGGTATCCGTCCGGCTCCGGGTCATTGCTGCTGCTGTAACTCACGCGTCCTCGTTCGGTCGTCAAGGTCTACGGCGGCGTACAGGCGCGGTGAGGTTACCTCCCGCGGATGGATGATCTCGTCGCCTTGGCCCACAACTGGCCGGTCCGTTGGGGTGGATCTCCGTTACCGAGGACGAGCGAGGTCTTCCGGTGGCTCCCGGAACAACCTTGGCAGACCTCGGCCGCACCGGGCCGGGATTTCCCGCATCGACGAGCGGTCCGGGCCATGCGGGAGCCGTTTCCCACCACGATCGGCCGTGACCACATAGCCGCCAGACTACGGCTTTTTACGGTTTCCTCCCAACATCTTGAGAAAGTCATTGATTGCGGAGATATGACGGCCCGACGTATCCTCCTGATGTATCGGAGCGATACATCGACGCGAGAGGTGGTGTTCTCCTGTGGCCAGCGGGCGTAGCGGCGTGCTGGAGCTCGCCGTGCTCGGGTCGTTGCACGAGACTCCACTCCACGGCTACGAGCTGCGCAAACGTCTGAACTCCCTGCTCGGGATGTTCCGGGCGTTCTCCTACGGCTCGCTGTATCCCTGCCTCCGCCAGCTGCTGGCGGACGGCCTCATCGTCGAGGACGACGGGGCGGATGGTGCCCCTGCCCCGGCGGAGAGTCCCATAACGCTCACCGGGCGGCGATCAAAGATCGTCTACCGGCTGACCGCCGACGGCAAGGAGCGGCTCCAGGACCTGCTGACCCAGGCCGGCCCGTCCGCCTGGGAAGATGAGAGCTTCGGCATCCATTTCGCCTTCTTCAGGCACACGGAGGCCGAGGTGCGTCTGCGCATCCTCGAGGGCCGTCGCAGCCGGCTCGAAGAGCGGCTCGACGGCGTCCGCACGGCCCTGGCCCGGACGAGGGAGCGGCTCGACAGCTACACCCTCGAACTGCAGCGCCACGGGCTGGAGTCGGTGGAGCGCGAGGTGCGCTGGCTGAACGAGCTGATCGCCACCGAGCGGCGCGAGTCGTCGGCGGCGGAGGCCCGGCGTTCGGCCGAGGACGTTCCACAAGAGGAAACACCCCGGGCGCCCGCGCCCGGATCTGATAACCCGGGACGGCGTTCCGTTCCGGGTGGCAACTGACGACTAACGACCAAGGGGAGCGAGTGCCATGGGTTCGGTGCGCGTAGCCATTGTCGGTGTTGGCAACTGTGCCTCGTCGCTCGTGCAGGGCGTGCACTACTACAGGGACGCCGATCCCGGCACCCGGGTGCCGGGCCTGATGCACGTCAAGTTCGGCGAGTATCACGTCGGTGACGTCGAGTTCGTCGCGGCGTTCGACGTCGACGCCAAGAAGGTCGGGCGTGACCTGTCCGAGGCGATCGTGGCGTCGGAGAACAACACCATCAAGATCTGCGACGTGCCGCCGCTCGGCGTGACCGTGCAGCGCGGCCACACCTTCGACGGCCTGGGCGAGTTCTACCGCGACATGATCGAGGAGTCCGACGAGGACCCGGTCGACGTCGTGCGGGTCCTCAAGGAGAACCAGGTCGACGTCCTCGTCTCCTACCTGCCGGTGGGCTCGGAGGAGGCCGACCGCTTCTACGCCCAGTGCGCCATCGACGCCAAGGTGGCGTTCGTCAACGCGCTGCCGGTGTTCATCGCCTCCGACCCCGAGTGGGCGCAGAAGTTCACCGAGGCGGGCGTGCCGATCGTCGGTGACGACATCAAGTCGCAGGTCGGCGCCACCATCACGCACCGCGTCATGGCCAAGCTGTTCGAAGACCGCGGTGTGGAGCTGCTCCGCACCTACCAGCTGAACTTCGGCGGCAACATGGACTTCATGAACATGCTGGAGCGCAAGCGCCTCCAGTCCAAGAAGATCTCCAAGACGCAGTCCGTCACCTCGCAGATCCCGCACGAGATGGGCAAGGCCGACGTGCACATCGGCCCGTCGGACCACGTGCCGTGGCTGGACGACCGAAAGTGGGCCTATGTCCGCCTGGAGGGCCGCTCCTTCGGCGACACCCCGCTGAACCTGGAGTACAAGCTGGAGGTCTGGGACTCCCCGAACTCCGCCGGCATCATCATCGACGCCGTCCGGGCCGCCAAGATCGCCATGGACCGCGGCATCGCCGGCCCGATCCTGTCCGCCTCGTCCTACTTCATGAAGTCCCCGCCGGAGCAGTACTCCGACGACGAGGCTCGCGAGTACGTCGAGAAGTTCATCCGCGGCGAGGTCGAGCGCTGACGCCCCGCCGATGACGAGGCCCTCCGCCCGCCCGGGCGGGGGGCTTACCGCTGTCGGGACCCTTTCTCCGCCGTCCCGGCGCTCATGACGGCGCCGGGCCCCTCGGACGGCGTCCCGGGTCGCTCGAAGCCGGGCCCCTCGCCCGGCGCGCCCGGCCCTCCCCCGGTCACTCAGCGGGCGGCGGGCGGCAGCTCCGCCGGATCCGCGACCGGCCAGGACATCGGGTCGGCGCCGAGCCGGTCGAGGTGGGGGATCTGCTCCCGGCACCACGGGGAGATCTCCAGGCTGCCGTCGAGCACCCCGGCGGCGAACTCCTTCCACGGCATCCAGCGGACCTCGCCCACCTCCTCGGGGTTGGGCGCGGCGTCGCGGGCGACGACGGCGCGGTAGACCGGGCAGAGCTCACGCTCGACGATCCCGTTGTCCATGACCGCGCGGTAGGAGAAGCGCGGCAGGATCAGGTCCACCCGCTCCACCTCCAGCCCGAGCTCGTAGGAGAGCCGGCGGATCACCGCGGCCGGGACCGGCTCCCCGGGCAGCGGGTGGCCGCAGCAGCTGTTGGTCCAGACGTCCGGCCATGTGATCTTGTGTGACGCCCGGCGGGTGAGCAGCACCCGGCCCTGGTCGTCGAACACGTAGCTGGAGAAGGCCAGATGCAGCGGGGTGTCGGAGCCGTGCACCGTCGCCTTGGAGGCGGTGCCGATCGCGTTGCCCTCGGTGTCGACGAGCACGACGTGTTCATCACGTGTCACCCGACCGAGGGTACGTGACCATGCCGGTACACCGGGTTCCATGAGCGTTAGTTCATGAAAGGTCCGTGTAGTGCGGTGAACACCGTTTCACGAAGGTCCGTCCATGGCCGAACGGCTTCTCAGGGATTTCCCCGATGTCGGGACCGGCGGCCCCGCGTACGCTGATCGCGTGTCGTTCCTCTCCGATCTCCGCGTCGTCCTGGAAGGCCGGGACTTCCGGCGGCTGTACGCGACCCGCCTGGTCTCACAGTTCTCCGACGGGGTCTTCCAGTTCGCGGTGACCGGATTCGCCTTCTTCAGCCCGGAGACGAACACGAGCGCCGCCGCCGTCGCCGCCGGCCTGGCCGTGCTGTTCCTGCCTTACTCGATACTGGGCCCCTTCGTGGGCGTGTTCATCGACCGGTGGTCCCGCCAGCGGATCCTGGTGATCTCGCCGCTGGTGCGCGGCGCGCTGCTGCTGGCGACCGCGGCCATCGTCGTCTCGGACGCCCCCGACCCGGTCTTCTACGCCGCCGCGCTCGCCGTCCTCGGCGTCAACCGGTTCTTCCTGGCCGCGCTCGGGGCCGCGCTGCCGCACGTCGTCCCGGCAGACCGGCTGATGGTGGCAAACGCGGTCACCCCCACCTCCGGGACGGTGGTGACCTTCCTCGGCGTGGGCCTGGGCTACGCGCTGCGACTGGTCGTCGGGGGCGACGACCGGGGTACGGCGGCGCTGCTGGCCTTCTCCGCGATCATCTTCTGCGCCAGCGGCCTGGTCGCCAGGACCATGGACCGCAGACTGCTCGGCCCGGCCGACGACCCCGAGCGGCCGCAGGCCCGCGAGGCGGTGCGCAACGTCCTCCGCGGACTGGCCGACGGCGCCCGGCACATCGCCCACCGCCGCGCCGCGAGCGCCGCCCTGGGGGCGATGGCGACCCACCGGTTCATGTACGGCATGTGCACGGCGATGCTGGTGCTGCTGTCGCGCTACTACTTCGCCGAGAGCGCCGAGAGCGCACTGAACGCGGTCACCCTGGTGCTGGCCGCCTCCGGGGTGGGCTACTTCCTGGCCATCCTGGTCACACCGTGGGCGACCGCGCGCTTCGGCATCGAGACCTGGGTGCCGGTCATGCTCGCCACCGCCGGGGTGCTGACGTTCGCGCTCTGCGCGTCGTTCCACCAGTGGGCCTTCGCGGCCGCCGGCTTCGTGCTGGGCATCGCCGGGCAGAGCGTCAAGATCTGCGCGGACACGAGCGTCCAGCGCGACGTCGAGGACCTCTACCTCGGGCGGGCGTTCTCGATCTACGACATGCTCTTCAACGGCACGTACGTGCTCGCCGCCGCCCTGGCCGCGGTGATGCTGCCGCCCAACGGGAAATCGCTGGTCGTGCTCTCGGTCATCTGCATCGGGTATCTGGCGGGCGCGCTGGCCTACCGGGCCGTGGCGCCGGGCCGGTCGCGCGAGCCGCTGCCGTCGTCACCGTCGTGACCCGTCCGGGGCCGTCGCCGTCGTGACCCGCCCCGGGACGGCCCGCCGTACGACCCGGGCGCCGGGCCCGTGCCCGCCGGGCGCTTGCCCGCCGCGCCGGTCGCGGGGCGGGCGGGCCGATCACCCCCCGGCGGCCGTCAGCCCGTTCTCCCCGGCCCACGCGAGAAGGGCCTCCGTGGCGGCCTCCTTGCCGACGACGCCCGACTCCAGCCGCATCTCCAGGAGGAACTTGTAGGCGCGGCCGACGGCCGGGCCCGGCGGGATGCCGAGGACGGACTGGATCTCGTTGCCGTCGAGCTCCGGGCGGATCTTGCCGAGCTCCTCCTCCTCGGCCAGCCGGGCGATGCGCTCCTCAAGCTGGTCGTAGGTCCGCGACAGGGCCTGGGCCTTGCGGCGGTTGCGGGTGGTGCAGTCGGCGCGGGTCAGCTTGTGCAGGCGGTCGAGCAGGTGCCCGGCGTCGCGGACGTAGCGGCGCACCGCCGAGTCGGTCCACTCGCCGGTGCCGTAGCCGTGGAAGCGCAGGTGCAGCTCCACCAGGCGGGACACGTCGGCCACCACGTCCTTGGGGAACTTCAGCTCGGTCAGCCGCCGCCTGGCGAGCTGGGAGCCCACCACCTCGTGATGGTGGAAGGAGACCCGGCCGCCCTGCTCGTGGCGGCGGGTCTTGGGCTTGCCCACGTCGTGCAGCAGCGCGGCCCAGCGCAGGACCCGGTCGGGGCCGTCCTCCTCCAGGTCGATCGCCTGCTCCAGCACGATCAGCGTGTGCTCGTAGACGTCCTTGTGCCGGTGGTGCTCGTCGATCTCCAGGCGGAGCCGGGGCAGCTCGGGCAGGACATGCGCGGCGAGCCCCGTGTCGACCAGGATCGACAGCCCGCGGCGGGGGTCGTCGCCGCAGATCAGCTTGTTGAGCTCCTCGCGGATCCGCTCGGCGGAGACGATGTCGATGCGCCCGGCCATCTCGCGCATCGCGGCGAGCGCTGCGTCGTCCACGGTGAAGCCGAGCTGGCTGGCGAACCGGGCGGCCCGCAGCATCCGCAGCGGGTCGTCGTCGAAGGACCGCTCGGGCGGGCCCGGGGTGCGCAGCACCCGGGCGTGCAGATCGTCCAGGCCACCGTACGGGTCGACGAACTCGCGGGAGGGCAGCCGCAGCGCCATCGCGTTGATCGCGAAGTCACGACGGGCGAGGTCGCCCTCCAGCGTGTCGCCGTAGGACACCTCGGGCTTGCGGGAGGCGGGGTCGTAGGACTCGCTGCGGTAGGTCGTGATCTCCAGCAGCCAGCCGTCCTTGCGCACGCCCACCGTGCCGAAGTCGATGCCGACCGTCCAGACGGAGTCGGCCCAGTCGCGCACCAGCGCCAGGACGGTCTCCGGGCGCGCGTCGGTGGTGAGGTCGAGGTCGTTGCCGATCCTGCCCAGGAAGACGTCGCGGACGGAGCCGCCCACGAGGGCGATCTGGTGTCCGCCGGCCGCGAAGAGCTCGCCGAGTTCGTCGGCCACGGGGGCGATCTTCCGGAACAGCTCGGTCACGCCGCTCCGCTGGCTCTCGGTCAGATTTGAAAGGGACAAGCCGGGTAGGTCCTTCGGTTACTAAACATGTTCCCTACGGGGATACACCTGAAGCGATCACCAGGTTACGGTCGGTAAGAGACCGTCGGGGGCCGTGCGTCGAGACAGTCGAGGCAAGGAGCACACACATGAAGGACGCCCTCGCGATCCACCGTTGGCTCCTCGCACACCAGGTCCATCATGAGATCGTACGCCTTCCCCGGGCGATGACGTCCGTCCGGGAGCTGCCGGACCTGCTGTCGGTGAGCCCGGCGACCTGCGTGGAGGTCACCGTGTTCGAGGTCACGACCCGTATCGGCCGCGAGCCGGTGGCGGTCGTCTCCACCGTGGGCACCCCGCCGGCCTCCGGCGTCGTCGGCGGCATCGTGGGGGCCCGCCGGGTCCGCCCGGCGACGGCGTTCGCTGTGAACTCCGTCACCGACTACGCCGCCGGGCTGGTGTGCCCGCTGCTGCTCCCCGAGACCCTTCCCGTCCTGGTGGACGAGCGGCTGTCGGGGACCGCGCAGGTCGTCCACACCCCCACCGGAGAGCGCCGTACGGCCCTGCGGATCAGGGCGGATCACCTGCTCGCCCTTGTCCCAGGGAAGACCATCGGCCTGGTCCAATCCCGGTCACGGAGAGAGCCCGCGACCTTCCCGCTCGCCGGATAGGCCATAGCATTACGGGCGTGCGCCGTACTCCGACCCAGGCCGGCACGTGATCCGCAAGGCCGCCCTGCTCGCCGTGATGACCACCACGATGCTCTCCTCCGCCGTCGTGGTCCCTGCTGGTACGGCGAACGCCCAGACGACCGCGGCGGAGGCCCGCGAGGCCGGGACGGCCGTGGCCGGCGCCCGTCCGGCGGCCGCCCGGCAGGGGCGCCAGGAGCCACAGCTCGCGGTGGAGTCGATCACCCCGGACGTGCCGCGCGATCCGACGACCGAGATCAGGATCTCCGGTTTCTTCGCCAACACCGGCGAGGCCCGCAGCGGCCTGCGGGTCCGGTTGCGCCACTCGGCGCAGCCGTTCGCCCGCCGTGCCGACCTCGCGACCTACCTCGGGGGTGAGGGAGCGCAGCCCTACTCCTACCACGACCAGTACCTGGAGCCGATGATCGCCCCCTCGGCCAAGGCGCCCTGGGAGTTCACGGTCACCCCGCAGCAGCTCGGCATCAGCCGGTTCGGGGTCTACCCGATCCTGCTGGAGGTGCTGGACGGCTTCGGCCAGCAGGTCGTCGCCCAGCGCACCCTGCTGACCTACCTCCCCAAGGACGTCACGGTCCCCCGCACGAAGATCGCCATGGTCCTGCCGGTCATCGACCAGCCGCGCCGGGCCGACGACGCCACCTTCGTCGACGACACCCTGGCCAAGTCCATGGCGTCCGGGCAGCGGCTGGGCGACCTGCTGAAGATCGCCCAGGACAACACCTCGGCCAAGGGGCTCACCTGGATGGTCGACCCCGCCCTGCTCGACGACGCCCAGGCCATGGCGAAGACGCACACGGTCAAGACCAAGGACGCGACCGAGAAGCGGCCGGCCAGTCCCGAGGCCGGCCGGTGGCTGCGCGACCTGCGCGCCGCCCTCGCCAGGCCGCCCGTGGTCGCCACCCCCTACGCCGACCCCGACGTGACCGCCCTGACCCACAACGGGGTGGACGACGCGGCGCGCGACGGCATCGGGGCGGCGGCCCGCATCGGCCGGGAGGCCCTCGGCCGCGACGTCATCGACTACGTCAACTGGCCGGTCAACGGCATGATCGACTACGACGGGCTGGACGCGCTGGCCGGTGCGGGCGTCGACACGGTGCTGCTCGACGAGCGCAACCTGCCGCCCGCGGCCGACCGGTCCGCCACCGTGCCGCCCACGGTCCCGTCCACCACCACGACCACCACCACGCCGGCCACGCCGGCCACGACCCCGGACGCCTTCGCCCGTCTGGAGAGCGTGGACGGCCCGGTCACCGCGCTGGTCGCCGACACGGCGCTGAGCGACGTCCTCGGCGCCGACACCTCGGCCCCCGGGGCCGCGGCGCTGAGCCACCAGCGGTTCGTCGCCGAGACCGCGATGATCGGCGCCGAGCAGGCCGTTCCCGCCGCCGGCTCGGCCGGCGCCCCCAAGACCGCCGCGAAGACCGTCGTCGCGGTCCCGCCGCGCCGCTGGCACCCGGACCCCGGCTACGTCACCGGACTCGTCAAGGCGGCCGCCACGCTGCCCTGGCTCTCCCCGGTCACGCTCGACGCGCTCAGGCGGCCCAAGACGCCGGTCACGCCGCGGTCCGGCCTCACCTACACCGAGCAGGACCGGCGGACCGAGCTCGGCAAGCCGTACATGGCGAGCGTCAAGCGCGTGAACTCCCGCGCCGACCTGACGACCGGCGTCACCACCGCTCAGGACCTCGACATCTTCGAGCCGGCGCTGCTTCGGCTGGCCTCCTCCGCCTGGCGCGGCCGGACCGAGGACGCCACGCCGTACGTCAGGCAGGTCGCGGCCGCCGTCGACGCGCGGATCGGCAAGGTCTCCATCAGCGGCAGCGACCAGCCGCAGTTCCGCACCCTGGCCGGCTCCGACGGCAACGTGCCGATCAGCGTCCGCAACGACCTGACGGGGCCCGGCAGCGAGATCGCGGTGCAGCTGCAGGTGACGTCCGACAAGCCGAAGCTGCTGGAGATCGACCCGTACGAGAGCAAGGACTCCCCCATCGTCATCGCGGGCGGGCAGAACCGCACGATCCGGGTCCCGATGCGGGCGACCGCCATCGGCGGCCAGACGACCGTGACGGTCCAGCTCGTCACCAAGGACATGCGCAAGTACGGCAAGCCGGTGAAGCTGACCGTGCGGACCACCGGCTACACCGGCATCGCGCTGGTGATCGTGGGCGCGGCCCTGGCGGTGATGCTGGCGGCCGTGGTCATGCGCGTGCTGCGGCGCCGCGGAGCCCGCCGCGTCGCGGCGTCCCAGGCGTCCCCGACGGCCCCGCCGCGACCGGCGGGCGCCCCCGCGGGCACCGAGTCCTGAGCGGGTCCCCCAGTGGAAGGAAGCCCATGAGCAGGGTCCTGCGCGCGAGCGCGATCATGGCGGCGGGGACGATGGTCTCCCGCGTCACCGGGTTCGTCCGCTCGGCGGTGCTGGTGGCCGCGCTGGGCAGCGCGCAGATGGGCGACGCCTACACCGTCGCCAACATGATCCCGTTCATCCTGTTCGACTACCTCCTCGGCGGGGTGCTGAGCAGCGTCGTGGTGCCGTCGATCGTGCGGCGGCAGAAGTCCGACCCCGACGGCGGACGGGCCTACGAGCAGCGGCTGATGACCGCGGGCGTGCTCGGGCTGGTGGCGCTGACCGTCATCGCGGTGCTGCTCGCCCGGCCGCTGATCGGCCTCTACACCCACGACTGGGGCCACGAGCGGATCGAGGTCACGGTCACGCTGGCCCGCTACCTCCTGCCGCAGGTCGCCTTCGTCGGCGTCGGGGCGCTCGCCGGGGCGATCCTCAACACCCGCGACCGGTTCGCCGCCCCGATGTGGGCGCCGGTGCTGAACAACATCGTGATGATCGCCGTCCTGGCCCTGTACTACGTGAAGGCGGGCCCGGCGGGCGCGGACGTCACCGCGGTGAGCGGCTCCGACCTCACGGTCCTGGGACTCGGCACGACCCTCGGGATCGTGGCCCAGTGCCTGGTGCTGATGGTCTCGCTGCACCGGGCGGGCTTCCGCCTCATGCCCCGGTTCGACCTGCGCCAGGCCGGGCTGGGCGAGATGGCCAAGGCCGGCTCCTGGACCTTCCTGTACGTGACCATCACCCAGCTCGGCTTCCTGGTCACCACCAACATCGCCTCCGCCGCCGGCGACGAGGCGCCGGGTGCGGGCAACACCGCCTACTCCCAGGCGTTCCAGCTCTTCCAGCTCCCCTACGGGATCATCGCGGTCTCGGTGATCACCGCGATGCTGCCCCGGATGAGCCGCTCGGTCGCCGAGGGCGACCTGACCTCGGTCCGTGACGAGTTCGCCTCGGGCGTGCGACTGGTGGCGTCGCTGCTCGTTCCCGCCGGGGTGCTGCTGATGGTGCTGGGCCCGGCCGTGACCGTGCTGATCTACTCCTGGGGCAACAACGACCCCGCCAACGCCCTCTACATCGGCAGCGTGCTGCAGGTCTTCGGGCTGGCGCTGGTGCCGTTCTCGCTCTTCCAGCTCCTGCTGCGCGTGTTCTACGCCTTCGGCGACACGCGGACACCGGTCCTCATCGGGGCGGGCAACACGGCGGTGAGCATCGCGCTCAGCTTCCTGGCCGCCGCCGTCCTGCCCCCCGAGTACGTCGTCATGGGCCTGGCGTTCGCGCTCACCGTCTCCTACGTCGCGGGCACGGTGGTGGCCTGGCGACTGGCCGCCCGCCGCGCGGGCGGGCTGAACGGGCGCGTGGTGGCCGCCGGATTGTCCCGGATGTACATCGCGGCCCTGCCGGCCGCGGCGCTCGCGCTCGGCGTGCTGTGGATCACCAGGGAACTCGCCGACCTGACCCCTTTCAACGCGGCCATCATGCTCGCCGCGGGCGGTGGTCTCGGTATGGTGCTCTATCTGGCCTTCGCGCATCGGATGCGCATCCCGGAGGTCGGCTCGATCGTTGGAATGGTGGCAGGACGGGTAGGCCGGTAACCCCAAGACTTGTCCCAAGCGTCTGACAAGCGGAACACGGGCGGAACCGGCGCGGGACTACCATGGTGCGACGCGTGTGACGACATGCGGCTAATGGAAGCAGGAGGGCGTGGGCGGATCCACCCGGCATAGTGTGATGTGTCCTGACGTGTCGGTCGTCGAGGATGGCGGCGTCGTGTCCCCAGTCGCGGAGACCCCATGAGTTCCTCCGCCGCCGTCGAGCCGGGCGCGAAGCTGGCCGACCGTTTCCGGCTTGAGGACCGGGTCCACGAGTCCGGCGGTGCCACCCTGTGGAAGGCGATCGACGAGGTGCTCGCCCGCCCCGTCGCGGTCCACACCTTCGACCCCGACTTCCCGCGCCTCAACGAGGTCGTCACCGCCGCCCGCGCGGCGAGCCGGCTGACCGACCCGCGCCTGACCCAGGTGTTCGACGCCACCGAGGACGACGGGCGCTCCTACGTCGTCAGCGAGTGGGTGAGCGGCGAGACCTTCGGCGACATGGTCGCCTCCGGATCACTGGAGCCCGAGCGGGCCGCCGCGCTGGTCGCCGAGGCCGCCGAGGCGCTGGCCCACGCGCACGAGGCGGACATCGCGCACCTGTGCCTGACCCCCGACCACCTGGTATGGACCTCCGGCAACACGGTCAAGCTGCTGGGCGTGGGGATCGACGCCGCCCTGGCGGAGGTCACCGGCGACGACCCGGCCCGCACCGACACCGAGGGCCTCGGCCGCCTGCTGTACGCCGGGCTGACCGGCCACTGGCCGGGCGAGGAGAAGGAGGGCGGGCTGCCTGCCGCCCCCATGGACGACGGCCACTACTGCACGCCGCGGCAGGTCACCGCCGGGATCCCGGGTTACCTCGACACCATCACCTGCCGGGCACTGCTGCCGGAGAGCCGCAAGGGGCTCACCCCGCTGACCACGCCGGCGGAGCTCGCCGAGGCGCTCAGCTCGGTGCCGAGGCCCACGCCCATGCCCATGCCGCTGCCCGCGACGGCCCTGCCGCCGGTGACGGCCTCGCGCGCCGAGGCGCCCACCGGCGCCGCGGCGGCGCCCGCCACGGCCCCGGCCGGCGCGCCCGCCACCCCGCCGCCGTACCAGCAGTCGTACCAGCAGGCGTACCAGCAGCCGCGCCCGGCGGGCGGCGGGACGGTCAACAAGGTCGCCATGACCCTCGTCGTGCTGCTGGTGATGGTGGCCGTCGGCCTGGTCGCCTGGACTCTCGGCCGCAGCCTCGGCACCTCCGAGCCGCCCGTGGCCGTCACGACCGCCAAGCCCACGCCCACGACGGCCACGGCCACCCGCGAGGTCAAGGTCCAGAAGGCGTCCGGCTTCGACCCGCAGACCGGCGGGGACGAGCGCAGCGAGCTGGCCCTGAACGCGGTCGACGGCAAGTCCTCCACCGACTGGCACAGCCAGTCCTACTTCTCCGCCGACTTCGGCAACCTGAAGAAGGGCGTCGGGCTGCTGCTCGACCTCGGCGAGAGCGTGCCGGTCAAGCAGGTCACGGTCGACTTCGGGGCCGGCTCCGGCGGCACGGCCGAGCTGCGGGTGGGCCCGTCCGCCGACCTGGGCTCCCTGGACGTCGTCCACAAGTTCTCCGACCTCGGGGGCAAGAAGACCTTCAGCGCCGACTCCCCGCACAAGGGCCGTTACGTGTGCGTCTGGTTCACCAGGATGCCGACCTTCCAGGGGAAGTACCGCGGCACGGTCGTGGACGTGAAGATCCTCGCTGCCAAGTGAAAGCTGTACGGATTCGGACGCTTTTACCCTGCTTCTTGCCGATCATGGGAGATTTCGTGGCACCATCTATCCCGTAGTGGTGATTCTCCCCGGACCGGCAGCAGGACTTTCCTTGTGAACTCCCCACCAGAGACCCCGCCAGCGGCGGAGCAGATGGCGCGGCCCGCCGTGTCCGACGCCGATCTGCTGACCCGGCACATCGCCGGGGACCCGCACGCTTTCAGTGAAATAGTCAAGCGGCACCGAGACCGCATGTGGGCGGTCGCCCTGCGCACGCTGGGCGACCCCGACGAGGCGGCCGACGCCGTACAGGACGCGTTCGTCTCCGCCTACCGCAAGGCCGACAGCTTCCGCGGTGAGGCGGCCGTCACCACGTGGCTGCACCGCATCGTGGTGAACGCGTGCCTGGACCGCATGCGCAGGAAGTCCGTCCGCCCGGTCGCCGACGACGAGCTCGTCGAGGCCGCCGAGCGCGACACCCCCGTGCAGGACCAGACGGCCGAGCGCGAGGTCTCCATGGAGGTCTCGTCCGCGCTCCGGCTGCTGCCCGCCGACCAGCGCGCCGCGCTGGTGCTCGTGGACATGATGGGCTACTCCGTCGAGGACGCGGCCCAGGTCCTCGGGGTGCCGAGCGGCACCGTGAAGAGCAGATGCGCCCGCGGCCGGGCGAAACTGGCCCCGATTCTTTCCCACCTACGGAACCGATCAGACCTCACTCGCGTCTCATCCGCGAAGGGAGCAGAACTTCGTGACGGGTGACACGCACTACGACCTGGAGACCCTTGCCGAACTGGCTGAGGGTCTTCTCGACGCCGCCACGGCTCTGCAGGTACGCGAGCATCTCGCGATCTGCGATCCCTGTGGCGAAAGCCTCGCCGACCTCGCAGCGGTCCGTGAGGTGCTTGCCGCGACGCCCACCCCGGCCATGCCGATGGGGGTCGCCCTCAGGATCGACCGTGCGCTGGCCGCTGAGGCCGAGAGCTTCCGTGGAGGTGGAGTAGGCCTGGTGGAGGCACCGGCCTGGGACGACATAATGCGCGACGCGCCGTGGGAGACGACGTCCTCCCCCGTGCCGGAGCCGGTGGCGCACCTCGGGATCGTCGGCGACGACGGCACCGTGATCCCTGTCACGCGGCCCGTAACGGCAGGGGACGGCGACGCCCCCGCCACGCGGCCGGAGGTCGCCGCTGACGACCGCGACCGTGAGTTCGACGGCGAGCCCGCCGTTCCGGCCGCCCGCCTCGGAGTCGTCGGCGACGACGGCACCGTGGTCCCGGCTCCGGTCAGGCGGCGCCGCGGCTCCGGAGCCGCGCGGCGCCGGTGGGCCCTGCCCGCCGTGGCGGGCGTGGCCGCGGCCGCGGTGATCGGCGCGACCGTGGTGTCGACCGGCATGCTCACCGCGTCAGGGCCGGAGCAGGGCGGTTCGCTCGCCCTGACCCCGTCGGCCAGTGAGCCCGCCTATCAGCTGACCGACAGCAACTGGAACTACACCGAGCAGGAGCTCAGCGGCTCGCTGCTGGAGTACATCGGCCCGGCACAGATCGTGGACGCCGCCCAGGCGACCGACGCGTCCAAGATCGATCAGTGCGTGCAGCAGGTCTCCAAGAAGATCGGGAAGTTCCCGTTCGCGGTGGACCAGGGCTTCTACAACGGGCAGGAGGCCAACATCATGGTCTTCTGGCAGAACCAGGCGAAGAACACCGTGCGCGTGCACGTCGTGGGCCCGCAGTGCGAGAACGTTCGCAAGCCCGCCTTCGCCCGCTGGAAGTAGGCCCTCGGGGACGATCCGCGAGGACATCGGGGCCCGGCACGGAGTCATCCGTGCCGGGCCCTCCGTCTTCCGGCCGCGCCCCGCCGCACGGCCCCGCTCTCCCCGGCCCCGCCGCCGGTGCGGCTCGCCGTACGGCCGGTACGGCTCGCCGTACGGCCGGCCGTCATGCGGGGCGGTCCCCCGGCGGGGACCGGGTGGAGGCGGCGTCACCGCAGGTGGACGCGCCGGTTCGGGCGGGGGAATCACCGGCGCTTAGTATCTGTTGACGCCACTGGCAACGACGACGGGAAGGCACCGCAGTGATGGACGTCCGGAATGTGATCATCATCGGCTCGGGTCCCGCCGGTTACACCTCGGCCGTGTACTCGGCGCGCGCCGATCTGAGGCCCCTCGTCTTCGAGGGCTCGGTCACGGCCGGTGGCGCGCTGATGAACACCACCGAGGTGGAGAACTTCCCCGGCTTCCCCGACGGCATCATGGGGCCCGACCTGATGGACAACCTCCGCAAGCAGGCGGAGCGGTTCGGCGCCGAGCTGGTCGCCGACGACGTCGTCGAGGTCGACCTGCAGGCCGACCCCAAGGTCGTCAAGACCGCCACCGACACGTACCACGCCAAGACCGTCATCCTGTCCACCGGCTCCGGCTACCGCGAGCTGGGCGTGCCCAACGAGAAGCGCCTGTCCGGCCACGGCGTCTCCTGGTGCGCCACCTGTGACGGCTTCTTCTTCCGCGACCAGGACATCGTGGTCGTCGGCGGCGGCGACACCGCCATGGAGGAGGCGACCTTCCTGACCCGGTTCGCCAGGTCGGTGACGGTCGTGCACCGCCGCGCCGAGCTGCGCGCCAGCAAGATCATGCAGGACCGGGCGTTCGCCAACGACAAGATCCGCTTCGTCTGGGACAGCGAGGTGGTCGACGTCCTCGGCGACGCCAAGGTCACCGGGGTCCGGCTGCGCAACGTCAAGACGGGCGAGGAGAGCGAGCTGGCCGCCACCGGCCTGTTCATCGCGATCGGGCACGACCCGCGCACCGAGCTCCTCAAGGGCCAGATCGAGCTCGACGAGGAGGGCTACATCAAGGTCGACGCCCCCTCGACCCGCACCAGCGCCGACGGGGTGTTCGCCGCGGGCGACGTCGTCGACCACACCTACCGGCAGGCGATCACCGCCGCCGGCACCGGTTGCGCCGCCGCGCTCGACGCCGAGCGCTGGCTGGCCGACCGCGAGAGCTGACCCGACCGACGACCCGGACACAGAGACACACGAAAAGGGAGCAAGACCTTGGGCGCCATCAAGAGCGTGACCGACGCCAGCTTCGACGCCGACGTCCTGAAGAACGACAAGCCCGTCCTCGTCGACTTCTGGGCCGAGTGGTGCGGCCCGTGCCGCCAGGTCGCCCCGATCCTGGAAGAGATCGCCGGTGAGCAGGCCGACAAGCTGACCATCGTCAAGCTGAACGTCGACGAGAACCCGGCGACCGCCGGCAAGTACGGTGTACTCCAGATTCCGACCCTGAACGTCTACAAGGGTGGAGAGGTCGTGAAGCAGATCATCGGCGCCAAGCCGAAGGCCATGCTGCTCCGCGAGCTCGAGGGCATCATCTAGGACCGCCCGCGCGGCCCCGCTCCGGCGGGGCCGGACGGACGGGCCGGGAAAGGCCCCCTGCGGCACGGCGCACCCCACGGCGCACGGGCCGTACCACCGCTTCCGAGCGGCACACCCACCCGCGAAAGCCCCCTTCCACCCCACGGCAGGGGGCTTTCGCATGCGCGCCGACGCACGGCCGCGCCGATCCGCGTCCGCCGTACCGATCATCCCCGCCGTGCCGTACGGCCACGCCGGCCGCGTCCGCCGTGCCGTACGGCCGGGCACCGGTCATGTCCGCGATGCCGTACGGCCGTGCCGGTCATGCCGGTCGTTCCGCCGCGTACGGCGGCGCGGGGCGGGAAGCGGCTGAGACCGCCTCAGACCGGCCGTAGCGCCCGTTCCGGGTTCATGGATCCCAGCAGCCGCTCCAGGGCCACCTCGACGTCCTCACGCCACGACACGGCGGTCTTCAGCTCCAGACGGAGCCGGGGGAAGCGCAGGTGCGGCCGGACGGTCTTGAAACCCACCGAGAGCAGGTAGTCGGCGGGCATCACGCACGCCCCCGGCTGCTCCCACTTCAGGTCGCCGAACGCCTCGATCGCCCGCACCCCGCGCCGGGTCAGGTCCTTGGCGACGCCCTGGACCAGCATCCGGCCCAGGCCGCCCCCGGAGAACTCCGGGATGATGTGCGCGGTCATCAGCAGCACGGCGTCGGCGCTGACCGGCGAGGTCGGGAAGGCGATCGAACGGGGCACGTAGTGCGGGGGCGCGTAGAGCACGAACCCGGCGGGCACGCCGTCCACATAGACGATCTTCCCGCAGCTCCCCCACTCCAGGAGGGTGGAGGAGATCCACGCCTCCTTCTCCAACGCCGGGTCCCCGGCCTCGACGGCGCGGTTGCCGCTCATGGGATCCAGCTCCCAGAACACGCACCGGCGGCACCGGTGCGGCAGGTCGTCGAGATTGTCGAGAGTGACGTTGGCCAGCCGACGCGACACCTGTTGGCCCCAATCCTGGCGAGACGAGTGCGAGCCATGACGAAAACCCCGCGAAAACGGTGTCCCCAGCTGGCATCGTAGCCCAGTGGGGGTCCGTGTTTCAGACTGTCGCATCCCCCCACGCAGACGACATCATTCACTGACGTACGCTGGTTTCTCTGGCATGAGCACTCGCGTGCTCCACATGAGCTAGGAGGTGGACCGTGCCCCACGATTCTGATCACGGTCGGACCGTCGCGCCCCAGGGTTCGCGGATCGACGCCTATGTCGACCGGTACGCCGCACGGGCAACCGGGATGGTCGCCTCCGAGATCCGGGCGCTCTTCGCCGTCGCGTCGCGGCCCGAGGTGGTCTCGCTGGCCGGCGGCATGCCGTACGTCACCGCGCTGCCCCTCGACGTGGTGGGGGAGCTCGTCGCCGACCTCGTCTCCCGCCGCGGCCCGGTCGCGCTGCAGTACGGCTCCGGCCAGGGCGACCCGCACCTGCGTGAGCAGATCTGCGACGTCATGCGCCTGGAGGGCATCGATGCGGGCGCCGACGACGTCGTGGTGACCGTCGGCTCCCAGCAGGCCCTCGACCTGATCACCCGCATCTTCATCGACCCGGGCGACGTCGTGCTGGCCGAGGGGCCGTCCTACGTCGGCGCGCTCGGCACCTTCTCCGCCTACCAGGCCAAGGTCGTCCACGTCGCCATGGACGACGAGGGCATCGTCCCCGAGTCGCTCGCCCAGACCATCTACGCGCTGCGGACGGCGGGCGCGCCGATCAAGTTCCTCTACACGATCCCCACCTTCCAGAACCCGGCCGGGGTGACCCTCAACGCGGCCCGCCGGCAGCAGGTCCTGGACATCTGCCAGCGCGCCGGCATCCTGGTCGTCGAGGACAACCCGTACGGCCTGCTCGGCTTCGACGGCGAGCCCATGCGGGCACTGCGTGCCGACAACGCCGACGGCGTGGTGTACCTCGGCTCGTTCTCCAAGACCCTGGCCCCGGGCTTCCGGGTCGGCTGGGCGCTCGCCCCGCACGCCATCCGCGACAAACTGGTGCTGGCGATGGAGTCGGCGGTGCTCTCGCACTCCACCTTCACCCAGCTCGCGGTCGGCGAGTACCTCTCCGTGCAGCCGTGGCGCGAGCAGATCAAGACCTTCCGTGAGCTGTACCGCGAGCGCCGCGACGCCATGCTCACCTCGCTGGACGCCCTGATGCCGACCGGCATGACGTGGACCCGTCCCCGGGGCGGGTTCTTCGTCTGGGCCACGCTTCCCGAGGGCCTCGATTCCAAGGCCCTGCTGCCGCGCGCGGTCGCCGAGCGGGTCGCCTTCGTCCCGGGCACCGGCTTCTACACCGACGGCGGCGGCACCCGGAACATGCGCCTGTCGTTCTGCTATCCCGAGCCGGACCGCATCCGCGAGGGCGTCCGCCGCCTGGCCGGGGTGATCGAGCAGGAGCTGCAACTGCGCGACACGTTCGGCCCGGGCGCCGCGCCGGGTCACACCGGGGTGGACACCCCCGGCCCCGACATCGCCTAGGCCGTCCTTCACCCCGGGCCTCATGCCGTGATGATCACGGCATGAGGCGTGGGGATCTCTCCGATGAGCCGTAGTCGCCGCTGAAGCCGGAGGCGGCCACGAAGTCATCCGGCGCGACACCGGCCGCCCGCGCACACGTCGTCCACCGTCTTGTCGAAGGCTTGGTGACCGGTGATCGTCGCCAGGCCGGATTCGTCGCTCATCTCCTCACCGTGGGCACGCCCCGACCGGTGCCCGGCGCGGCGCCCGCAACACGCCCGTCGTGTACCGAGGCAGCCCGGCGCCGCCGGCGCGGGGGAGCCGGAAGCGGCGTCCCGGACCGCTGTGGGCGCCGCCCACCGGAGCCCTCACCGTCCCCTGTCACCACGCCACCCGCGGGCCACCGCGGCGCGCCGGAGCGCCTCGCCGTCCCGTCTGTCACCACGCCACCCATGGATCACCGCGGCGCGCCGGAACGTCTCGCCGCCCCGCGGGCCGCTGCCCGGCCCGCGGGTCCTTCCCGCCTACCCTGAGGTGGAAGCCCGGGCTCGCCGTCCGGCGGGCCCGCGGCCTCCGGCATGGGCGCCCGGCTCGGCCATCCGGTACAGGGTCCGGCATGGGCGCCGGGCTCCGGCCTTCCACGCGGGCGTCCGGTGACGGACCGGGCGAGCGCGGACCGGGCGCGGTGCCGTACGGTGACTTCCGCCGCCGTCGCGCGGCGAACGGCCCGGCCGCGACGGAAGCGGACCGGGACGCGGTACGGGTGGGAAAAGAGAGGTGTTTCGGGTGAGTGATCTGGGCCATGTCCTCGTTCTGGCGGGCGGGTTGTCCTACGAGCGTGAGGTGTCCCTGCGCTCCGGCCGCCGGGTGGGCGAGGTACTGCGGGCGGCGGGGATCCCGGTGGAGATCCGCGACACCGACGCCTCCCTGGTGCCCACCGTCCTCGCCGACCCGCCCGACGCGGCCTTCGTGACACTGCACGGCGGGTCCGGCGAGGACGGCGCCATCCGCTCGGTGCTGGAGCTCCTCTCCGTCCCGTACGTGGGCGCCGGGCCCGACGCCTGCCGGGTGGCCTACGACAAGCCCACCGCTAAGGCCGTCGTGCGTTCCGTCGGCCTCCGCACGCCCGACTCGGTGACCCTGCCGAAGGAGACCTTCCACGATCTCGGCGCGTCCAAGGTGCTGTCCCGGATCGTCGAGCGGCTGGGCCTGCCGCTGTTCGTCAAGCCGTCCCAGGGCGGTTCGGCGCTCGGCGCGTCGGTCGTCCGTACGGCGGAGGAACTGCCCTCCGCCATGGTCGGCTGCTTCGCCTACGGCGACACCGCGTTGATCGAGCGGTTCATCGAAGGCGTCGAGGTGGCCGTCTCCGTGCTCGACCTCGGGGAGGGCCCGGTGGCCCTGCCGCCCGTGGAGATCGTCCCGGACGGAGGGGTGTACGACTACGCGGCCCGCTACACCGCGGGCCACACCGAGTTCTTCGCGCCCGCCCGGCTGTCCCCCGAGGTCGCCGCGGCCTGCGCCGAGATGGCGGTGACCGCGCACACCGCACTGGGGCTGCGGGACATCTCCCGTACGGACCTCATCGTCGACTCGGACGGCCTGCCGCACTTCCTGGAGGTCAACGTCGCCCCGGGCATGACCGAGACGTCCCTCCTGCCGATGGCCGTCGAAGCCGCCGGCGACGACCTCGGCACCGTCTGCCGGGTGCTGCTGGAGCAGGCCGCCGCCCGCGGCACGGTCTGACCCCGCCGGGGTCCGTGCCACGGCACGGACCCCGGCGCGGGCCTGGGATCCATGGGGACCGCCCGACTGATCCTCGCTACAGCGAAGATCCACAAAACAGGTCCTAATGTGGTCCCGTGCTGACTTCCACCCCATTTCCGAAGAGCTTCGCCAGCGACAACCACGCGGGCGTCCACCCGGCGGTCATGGCCGCCGTCATCGAGGCGAACACCGGGGACGCCCCCGCGTACGGCGGGGACCGCTGGACCAGGGAGATGGAGGACGCCTTCCGCGCCGAGTTCGGCGACCGGGCGACCGTCTATCCCATGTTCAACGGCACCGGAGCCAACGTCGTCGGGCTGAGTCTCCTCCTGCGGCCCTATGACGCGGTGCTCTGCCCCGTCAGCGCGCACATCAACACCAGCGAGTGCGGCGCCCCCGAACGCCTGCTCGGCACGAAACTGGTCCCTCTCGCCGCGGAGGACGGCAAGATCTCGGTGGAGGACGTCCGGGGGCAGCTCTCGGCGCTGGGCAACGTCCAGCACTCACAGCCCCGCGTCGTCTCCATCTCCCAGGCGACCGAGTGCGGCACCTGCTACACCGCCGACGAGGTCGCCGAGCTCGCGGAGTTCGTTCACGCCCGCGGCCTTCTCCTGCACATGGACGGGGCGCGGCTGGCCAACGCCGCGGCCGGGCTGGGCTGCTCGCTGCGCGCCCTCACCACGGACGCCGGAGTGGACGTGCTCAGCTTCGGCGGCACCAAGAACGGCGCCATGGGCGCCGAGGCGATCGTCATCCTCAACCCCGAGCTGGACGCCTCCGCGTTGTTCCTCCGCAAGCAGGCGATGCAACTCGCTTCCAAGATGCGCTTCGTCTCCGTCCAGTTGGCCGCGCTCCTCGCCGGGGAGCTCTGGCGCGAGAACGCCGCCCAGGCCAACGCGATGGCCCGTCGGCTGGCGGAGGGCGTCACAGGACTTCCCGGGGTCTCGCTCCGCTACCCCGTCCAGTCCAACTCCGTCTTCCCGGCGCTTCCGGAGAAGGCGATCGCCGAACTCCAGCAGCGGTATCTCTTCCACGTCTGGAACGCCGAGGAGCGCGTGGTCCGGTGGGTCACCTCGTTCGACACCACGGCGGAACACATCGACGCCTTCCTCGCCGACATCCGGCTCGCCGTACAGGCGGCCACCGGAGCCTGACCCCTCTGCCCGGTACGGCTGGGCGGACCGGTGCGGCCGCCCGTCCGGACGGCGATGTTTCACGTGAAACGATGCCGAGAAACGACTCCTGAACGTAGAGTCCAGGTTTCCTTCGGCGGATCGGCGACCAAAGCGGAGAACCCGGGGCAGTCGTTGTTTCACGTGAAACAAGTCCGAGAGCCGATTCTGGAGCACAGGCCCGGGCCTTCACCAGGGACCCGGCAGTGGAGCGAAGGGCCTATGGACGGTCACTATTTCACGTGAAACATCGCCGCTTCCCGGCGGCCTCGGAGGAGAACCTTCCCCGTCCACCGGGAGCCCCCGGACAATGGCGACGGCCGAAGTGCAGCCAGGACCGAGTGCCGGATGGAGCCGGAACGACGACGGCCCGGCGCGGCGCCGAAACACCGGCCCCCTCATGGAACCGGGCGGGATAGCGGCGTCGATGTTTCACGTGAAACATCGACCGGCTGCCGCCTCACGCACCGGAGGAAGCCGTGGAGCGGGATCGGCCGGGTGCGGCAGCGGGCGGGATGCGGAACCGATGCGGACGTGGCCGGGGCATAGCGGACGAGGGCGCTCCCACTCGACGCGGAGGCGGCGCGGCGCGGAGGCGGTCCGACTCGACGCGGAGGCGGTCCGACTCGGCATAAGGGGTGGACCGGCACGGTATGAGGGGCGACCCGACCGGCGGCCTGGCTCCGTGGGGAGATGGCGGCGGCCCATCATGGAGCAACGGCGACGGTCTGCCGCGGGGGGCGGAAATGACGGTGGCCCGGTGTTTCACGTGAAACACCGGGCCACCGTCGCAGACGAGCCGTCAGCTTTCGCCGTCCCCCATGGAGCCAGGGGCCATCGTCGCGATGATGCGCTCCAGATCGTCGATGGTGGCGAACTCCACCACGATGCGTCCCTTGCGACGGCCGAAGTCGACCTTCACCCGGGTCTCGAACCGGTCGGAGAGCCGGTCGGCGAGCTGACGGAGACCCGGCTCCTCGGCCGGCTTCGCCCGGGGAGCCCGTGGAGCGGGCGCCGGAGCGGCCTTGGCGTCGCCGACGGCCACGATCTCCTCGACCTCCCGGACCGACAGCAGCTCCGCCACGATCCGGTTGGCGAGGTGCTCCTGGGCGGCCGGGTCGTCCAGCGTCAGCAGCGCGCGGGCGTGCCCGGCGGTGATCGTGCCCGCCGCGACCTTCCGCTGGACGTTGGGCGGCAGCTTGAGCAGGCGCAGCGTGTTCGTCACGTGGGCGCGCGAGCGGCCGATGCGGGTGGCGAGCTGCTCGTGGGTCGCGTCGAAGTCATCGATGAGCTGCCGGTAGGCGGCGGCCTCCTCCAGCGGGTTGAGCTGCTCCCGCTGGAGGTTCTCGATGAGGGCGTCCAGGAGGAGCTTGTCCTCCTGGGTGTCGCGGACGATCGCGGGGACCTCCGAGAGTCCGGCGCGCTCGGAGGCACGCCAGCGGCGCTCCCCCATGATGAGCTCGTAGGAGTCGTCGTCCACCGCCCGGACCACGACCGGCTGGAGCAGCCCGACCTCGCGGATCGAGATGGCCAGCTCGTCCAGTGCGAAGTCATCGAAGATCTCGCGGGGCTGGCGCGGGTTCGGCCTGATCTTCCCGATCGGGATCTCAAGGAAGTAGGCGCCCGCGACCGGCTGCAGCTCGGGCCGCCGTGGCTCCGGCAGCTCCGGCGGTTCCGGCTCCATGATGACCGCCGCAGCGGTCGTACCGGTGGTCACGACCGGCTCCTGGACCGGCGTCCGTACCTCCGTCACGGCCGGGCCGGTCGGGATGAGCGCTCCCAGTCCCTTGCCCAGTCCCCTCGGCGGCTTGCTCACTGCCTCTCCCGGCTCACGTCGGCGTCCCCAATGATCCTCGTAATGATGACAGCCACAGGCCCCCGGGCGCTCACACGGCAGCGCCGCGGTAGGCGATTTCGCGTGCGGCGTCCATGTAGGCCATCGCGCCGCTGGAGCCCGGGTCGTAGGTCATGACGGACTGGCCGTAGCTGGGCGCCTCGGACACGCGGACGCTCCGCGGGATGACCGTGTTCAGTACGGTGCCGCTGAAGTGCGACCGCACCTCCTCCGCCACCTGGGAGGCCAGGCGGGTCCTCCCGTCGTACATCGTCAGCAGGATGGTGGACAGGTCGAGTGTGGGGTTGAGGTGGGCGCGGACCAGGTCCACGTTGCGCAGCAGCTGGCCAAGGCCCTCCAGCGCGTAGTACTCGCACTGGATCGGGATCAGCAGCTCGTTCGCGGCCATCAGGGCGTTGACGGTCAGCAGGCCGAGCGAGGGCGGGCAGTCGATGAGGATGTAGTCGAACTCGTCGGCCCCGTAGGCGTTCAGCGCCCGCTGGAGGCGCGCCTCCCGGGCGACCATGGAGACGAGCTCGATCTCGGCGCCGGCCAGGTCGATCGTCGCGGGGGCGCAGTAGAGCCCCGGCATGTCCGGGACCTCCTTGACGACCTCCTCCAGCGGTACGTCCTCGACCAGGACCTTGTACATGTCCGGCACGTCGCCGCGGTGCTCGATGGAAAGCGCCGTGGAGGCGTTGCCCTGCGGGTCGAGGTCGACCACCAGGACCCGCTGGCCGTGCATGGACAGCGCCGCCGCGAGATTCACCGACGTGGTGGTCTTGCCCACCCCGCCCTTCTGGTTGGCGACCGTGAAGATGCGGGTCTTCGGCGGGCGCGGCCATACGGTGTCCCGGGGCACGCTGGAGTTTCCCGGAGTGGTCATGGTCGTCTGGGCCGATGTTTCACGTGAAACCACTGAACTGAGTGCCTCTCGTACCAGCGGCGAGTCGCCGGGGCTAAGGGGTGGCTGGGTCACCTGGGTCACGGTCGCCGCCCTTTCGACCGGCCGGGCCGCGGCTTCGGGAGCCGGGACCGGCCAGCCCAGACCACCGGGGTGTCCCGCTGGCAGGGTGACGGGATTCTCGGGCCAGCCGAGACCGCGTGTCGCGCCCGAGATCGCTTTTCCACGGTCATTCACTGGCTTCGTACTCGCTTTGCTCGGTCTTTCCGGTGGTGCTGTCCGGCTGCCTACTGCTGTCCGGCTGTCCTACTGATGTCGGGTCCGCTTCGCCCGCGAGGCGCGGTCCTTGCCGCGGGCCGCCTGGCGCGCTTTCCCGGGGAGCCGACCGGCGACCACCCGGATGAGAGTTGCCGGCGGCTCGACCTTACCGTGCCCGACGGACACAAGTTCGGCGGTTTGTACCCCGCTGGCCCGCAACTGGGCTTCTGCGTCCGCCAGTTCCCCGGCCGCCCGCTCTCCCTTGAGCGCCAGGAGCTCGCCGCCCTCGCGCAGCAGGGGGAGCGCCCATTTCAGCAGCCGGTCGAGCGGCGCCACCGCCCGCGCGCAGGCCACGTCGAACTCCCGCCGGCCCGCGACCTCCTCCGCCCGGCCGCGCAGCACCTCGACGTTGCCGAGTCCCAGCGCGTCCACGCACTCCTGGAGGAACGTCGTCCGGCGCAGGAGCGGCTCCAGGAGCGTGACCTGGATGTCGGGTCGTACGATCGCCAGGACCAGGCCGGGAAGGCCGGCGCCCGAGCCGATGTCCACCAGGCGCACATCGGCGGGGACGGCCTCGGCGACCACCGCGCAGTTGAGCAGGTGGCGATCCCAGATCCGGGGCACCTCGCGGGGGCCGAGCAGCCCGCGCACCACCCCCGGACCGGCCAGGAGCCCGGCGAACTCCTCAGCTCTCGACCAGGCGTCGCCGCTGAACACCTCGCGCGCGACCTCGGGCGGCTCGGGGATCTGCTCGCTCACTCGACGTTCACTCTTTTCTCGGAAACTGTCTTGGTCAGGGCGTTCTAAGGCTAATAGGCCACCCTCGCCCGCAGACACCGAAGCGGACCGGGGAAAGGCCGCCGTGTCCGGACGGGGGGCGGTCCGCCGCCGGGAGCCGTACCCGGAGGACGGAGGAAGGCGGCCCACCGCCGGTGGTCTGCCCGAAGGGGACATCCGCCGATGAGAGCCGCCTCCGAAGGGGGCGGCCCGCAGACGGAAGCCGTGCCCCGGGGAAGAGGGTTCACCGACGAAAAAGGCCGCCGCCCCTGGACGGACCAGGGGCGGCGGCCGGTGCTCTCGTGTCCGCCGCAGAAGGTCAGGCGGGCAGGACCACCACGAAGCGCCGGGGCTCCTCGCCCTCGGACTCGCTCCGCAGGCCCGCCGCCGCGACCGCGTCGTGGACGATCTTCCGCTCGAACGGGGTCATCGGCTGCAGCGCCTTGGGCTCGCCGCTGCGCTTGACGTCCGCGGCGACCTTGGTGCCGAGGTCACGCAGTTCCGTCCGGCGGCGGTCGCGGTAGCCGCCGATGTCGAGCATCAGCCGGGACCGCTGGCCGGTCTGGCGGTGGACCGCGAGCCGGGTCAGCTCCTGGATCGCCTCCAGCACCTCGCCGTTGGCGCCGACGAGGTCGCCGCCCTTGACGTCCACCACCGACACGACGGCGCGGTCGCCCTCGACGTCCATGTCGATGTCACCGTCGATGTCGGCGATGTCGAGCAGACCCTCGATGTAGTCCGCCGCGACCTCGCCTTCCTGCTCCAGCGCGGCGAGGTCCGGAGCCGTCTTCGCGGTCTCCTTCTCAGCCTCGGTCACTCCGCCACTCCTTCGTGCTGTCGGGGATGAGTCGTCATGACTTCTTGCTACCGGTCCGCTTGCTGCGGGGCTGACGGGTCGGCTGCTGGCGGATCACCTTGGGTGCCGGCTCGACGGGAGGAGCGGGGGGCTCGGTCTTCTTGACCTTGCCCAGCAGGCCCGGCTTGGGCTCGGGGGTCACCACGTTTCCCTTGGCGTCGACCACGGGAGAGGGGTTGCGGCTGTAGAACCAGTGCTGCTGGCCCAGCGTCCACAGGTTGGTGGTGACCCAGTAGAGGATCAGGCCGAGGGGGAAGTTCAGCGAGAAGATGGCGAACAGCGGCGAGATGTACATCAGGATCTTCTGCTGCTGCGCCATCGGGTTGTCCGGCATCTGCGCCATCGAGCGGGTGACGCTCTGCCGGACGGTGAGGAAGGTGGTCAGCGAGCTGACCGCCACGAAGAGCGCGAGCACGATCTTCGTCTGGATCGGGTGGGCGCCACCGAGGGCCTGGATCTGCTCGGAGCTGCTCCAGAAGGTGGCCGGCAGCGGGGCGCCGAAGATGTGCGCCGCGCGGGCGCTGTCGACCAGTTCCTTCGTCATGCCGAACTTGGTGTGACCGTCGGCCATCGCCCGCAGCACGGTGAACATCGAGATGAAGATCGGGAACTGGGCCACGATCGGCAGGCAGCCGCCGAGCGGGTTGGCCCCGGCCCCCTGGTACAGCGCCATGACCTCCTGGTTCATGCGCTGCTTGTCGTTCTTGTAGCGCTTGCGCAGTTCCTGGACCTTCGGGGCCAGCTCCTGCATCTTCTTTGACGAGCGCATCTGCTTGAGGAACAGCGGGAAGATGAGCAGCCTCATCAGCACGGTCAGCGTGATGATGGTCAGCGCCCAGGTCAGCCCGCTGTCGGGAGAGAGGAAGCTGCTATAACCCTGGTGGATCCAGGTGATGACATGGGCGACGGCCGTGTACAGCCAATTCAGCCAGGACAGCTCCACGGAGCTAGCTCCCTTGCGTTTCGTCGGACCGGACCGGGCGTGGGGGCACCGGGTCAAAACCTCCGGGATGGAATGGGTGGCAACGCCCGATTCTCCGGATCGTCAGCCATGTGCCGCGCAACGCGCCGTGAACGGCCAGGGCCTCCAGGCCGTAGGCGCTGCACGAGGGGTGGAAACGGCAACGGGGACCCAGCAGGGGGCTCACGTAGGCCCGGTAGAACCGGATAGGAGCCATCAGGGTCCTGGCGGCGGGAGTGCCGCCGTCGGTCTGCTGCGCCGTCATCATCGCCCATCCATGCGAGCCTTGGGAGGCTCTCGCCGCCTGAGTAAACGATCCAGCGCGACATCGAGTTCGGCGGCAAGGCGCTCGCTTCGCGCGGACGCGGCCGGTGGATTGGCGCGTACAACCAGCAGGCTACCTCGCGGGAGGCGATCCAGGCGTTCTCGCACGAGGTGTCTCAACCTGCGCTTGACGCGGTTGCGGACGACCGCGCCTCCCACGGCCCGGCTCACCACGAACCCCACCAGCGGCGGTTCACCGCTCTCCGGGCGCATGCTCAAGTGCGCGACCAGGGTGGGGCGGCCTGCTCGGCCTCCCTTTCTGACCGCGCTGGCGAACTCCTCGCCCCGGCGCATGCGGGATTCGGACGGCAGCACGAGTGGGTCTTCGTGGGATCCGGGCAGGTACGGCTATCGCCCGCCGGCTGTCACGGCCGGCGGGCGACGAGACGCTGCTGCCCTGGCCCGGCGGACCGGGCCTGGATACGTCAGGCGGAGAGCTCGGCGCGGCCCTTGCGACGGCGGGCGGCCAGGATGGCGCGGCCGGCGCGGGTGCGCATACGGAGCCGGAAGCCGTGGGTCTTGGCGCGACGACGGTTGTTCGGCTGGAAAGTACGCTTGCTCACGAGTGGGCTCCAGGCTCAAGGCGCGGCCCCCAGCACATGGGGACGCTTGACAGAGTGGCTGGCTTACCGGAGGCGGGGCATGCGAAATAGCCGCCGCGTGGTAAGCCGACCGTCGTACGTTACGGTGCCCGCGTGTCCCAGGTCAAACCGGCGGGCGGGCCGCCGACGGTTCGTCCACGAATCCACAGCCCCTTCGTCCACCGCCGCCCCGCCATCCACAGGGCATGCACCCAGCCTCCCCCGTACTGCCACTAGGCTGTGGACAACGTCTTGAACAGAGATGTGGACAAGACTACTGTCGGCCCTTCCAGACCTACTCTCCGCTGCGACGATGCGCGGGGCGGCGGGCGCGGGGCTGTGTACACCGTGTGGATTGCCTGTGGATTCCGGACGGTGGCCCGATGGGCCGCCGCGGCGCCCGGCGGGTGGACGGCGGGAGGACCCGGTGGGCCCGGCGGCCGCCGGTTGTGGATAACGGGAGTCGCGGTGAAGCTCGGTCGGGGGCCGCGTCGGAGGAGGTGAGCCGGGCCGTGGATGACGTGGATCTCGGCGCGATGTGGGCACGCGCGCTGGAGAACTCCCTCAACGAGAGCGTCCCGTCCCAGCAGCGTGTCTGGCTTGGCATGACCCGGCCGTTCGGCCTGATGAACGACACCGTGGTGCTCGCCGCCCCCACCGACTTCGCCCGCGACGTCCTGGAGAACAAGCTCCGTCCCCTGATCAGCCACGCGCTGTCGGCGGAGTTCGGCCGTCCCATGAAGGTCGCGGTCATGGTCGATCCCGGGGCGGCCGGCCCCGAGACCGCGGTCTCGCCCCGGCGCGACACTTATCCACAGGCTCCGGCGTCGGGTTACGCACAGGGCCCGGGGCAGCCACAGGGTTATGCACAGCCCATGTCACCGCAGCTCGGGGACGGTATCGCCGCCCAGGACGGCTACCGTGACCCGGGCTCCGGGGTGATGTCGTCCACCGGTTATCCACAGCGTCAGCCACAGGGTGGACGGTTTCCCTATCCGTACGGGCGGATGGACGAGCCGGCGCAGCCGTACCTCCCCGCGGACGACGCGGAGGCGGAGCGCCCGGGTGAGCGCGGCTCCGGCGGTCACGGTGGTCATGGCGGTCACGGCGGTCCCGCGGGTTCCGGCGGTTACGGTCAGGGCGGTTCCGACGGCTACGGCCCCGCGAGCCCCGACGGCTACCGCCCGGCGGGCACGGGAGGTCCGGCGGGCCCCGGCGGGTACGACCCGCGGCCGGCGCCGCCCCGCCCGGAGAGCGACGCCTTCGACCGGCCGTCGCCCGTGCCCGGCCCGCCGCCGGCCCAGACGCAGAACAGGTGGGACGGCCGCGGCGGCCGTCCACAGGGCGAGCCGGCCCGGCTGAACCCGAAGTACACCTTCGAGACGTTCGTCATCGGCTCCAGCAACCGGTTCGCCCACGCCGCCGCGGTCGCGGTGGCCGAGGCGCCGGCCAAGGCGTACAATCCGCTGTTCATCTACGGTGACTCCGGCCTGGGCAAGACCCACCTGCTGCACGCGATCGGCCACTACGCCCAGAGCCTCTACGACGGCGCGCGGGTGAGATACGTGAGCTCCGAGGAGTTCACCAACGACTTCATCAACTCCATCCGCGACCACAAGGCCGACGGCTTCCGCGCCCGCTACCGGGCTGTGGACATCCTGCTCGTGGACGACATCCAGTTCCTGGAGGGCAAGGAGCAGACGCAGGAGGAGTTCTTCCACACCTTCAACACCCTCCACAACGCCAACAAGCAGATCGTCATCTCCAGCGACCGGGCGCCCAAGCAGCTCGTCACGCTGGAGGACCGGCTGCGCAACCGGTTCGAATGGGGTCTGATCACCGACGTCCAGCCGCCGGAGCTGGAGACCCGCATCGCGATCCTGCGCAAGAAGGCGATCCAGGAGGGGCTGGCCGCGCCGCCGGAGGTGCTGGAGTACATCGCCAGCCGGATCTCCACCAACATCCGCGAGCTGGAGGGGGCGCTGATCCGGGTGACGGCGTTCGCCAGCCTCAACCGGCAATCGGTCGACCTGCAGCTCACCGAAGTCGTGCTCAAGGACCTGATCACCGAGGACGCCGGCTCGGAGATAACGGTCGCCACGATCATGGCGTCCACCGCCGCCTACTTCGGCCTGTCGGTCGACGACCTGTGCGGCGGCTCGCGCTCGCGGGTCCTGGTCACCGCCCGGCAGATCGCCATGTACCTGTGCCGGGAGCTGACCGACATGTCGCTGCCGAAGATCGGGCAGCAGTTCGGCGGCCGGGACCACACCACGGTCATGCACGCCGACCGGAAGATCCGTTCCCTCATGGCGGAGCGTCGTTCGATCTACAACCAGGTCAACGAGCTGACCACGAGGATCAAGCAGCAGTCGCGCGGCGGATGAGACGCGCCACCGCGTGATGCACAGGCTGTGGAAAACCTTGTGGACTGAAGGTATGAGTCGCCCGAAGGTGAATTATCGGGGCATTCAGTCATGATCATCACCTGCGGCCGAACTCGAATCGGTTTCGGCGCCTGGGGACGAACCTGGGGAGAACCTGGGGAAAAGCTGGGGAGAACTCGTGGACAACCTGTGGACGCCCTGTGGGGAGAGTTTTCCCCAAGGACAAAACGGTCTCTTACCCAGTGGATAACCTGGGGAAACCTCGTGGATAACCGGTGGATGAACACCCCTTGATCTGGGGACGGCCTGTGGGTACAGCTCGGTTGTCCCCAGGCCGCCAGGTTCTCCACACCCTTCACCCACACCCCCGGTGGATGAAAAAACTATAGTTGACCTGCGGAAACGATGGTCTTCCACAGTTTCCACCGCCCCTACTGTGATGACTCCATGTATCTCTCTAAGAACTTCAAGACCCATAGAGGGGTCCCGGAGCACACAGGTGCGGGACAGTGAACACCCGAACCCAAGGCGGCGAGCGAAGGGCGCTCGCCACACAGGAGGCAGATCCCCGTGATGTTCCGGATCGAGCGAGACGTCCTCGCTGAGGCGGTCGCATGGACGGCGCGCAGCCTTCCGGCGCGTCCCTCCGTGCCGGTGCTGGCCGGCATGCGCCTCGAGGTCACCGAGGGCGGCCAGCTCAAGCTCTCCGGCTTCGACTACGAGGTCTCCGCGGAGGTGACCCTCGAACCCCAGAGCGGCGAGGCGGGCGTGGTGCTGGTCTCGGGCCGGCTCCTCGCCGAGATCACCCGGGCGCTGCCCGCACAGCCTGTGGACTTCGTGGTGGACGGCGCCAAGGCGGTCGTCACCTGTGGAAGCGCCCGGTTCACACTCCTCACCATGCCTGTGGAGGACTACCCCTCCCTGCCGGCCATGCCGCCGGCCGCCGGCCGGGTGGGCAGCGACGTGTTCGCCTCGGCCGTGGGCCAGGTCGCCGTGGCCGCGGGCAAGGACGACACCCTGCCGATGCTGACCGGCGTGCGCGTGGAGATCGAGGGCGACACCGTGACCCTCGCCGCCACCGACCGCTACCGGCTGGCCGTGCGCGAGCTGAAGTGGCAGCCGGGGCAGCCCGACTTCTCGGCGATCGCCATGATCCCCGGCCGCACCCTCGCCGACGCCGCCAAGGCCCTGGGCAGCACCGGCGCCGAGGTCGAGATCGCGCTGAGCTCGGCGGGCGGCACCGGCGAGGGCATGATCGGCTTCTCCAGCGCCGGCCGCCGCTCCACCACCCGGCTGCTCGACCCGGAGTTCCCCAAGTACCGCTCGCTGCTGCCCACGGAGTTCTCCGCCCGCGCCGACCTGTCCACCGGCGCCTTCGTCGAGGCCGTCAAGCGCGTGGCCCTGGTCGCCGAGCGCAACACCCCGGTCCGGCTGGCCTTCCGCGGCGGCGAGGTCGTCCTGGAGGCGGGCACCGGCGACGAGGCCCAGGCGGTCGAGGTGCTGCCCGTCGACTTCGACGGCGACGACATCAACATCGCCTTCAACCACCAGTTCCTGCTGGAGGGGCTCGGCGCGATCGACTCCGACGTCGCCCGCCTGCAGATGACCACCTCCACCAAGCCGGCGATCCTCACCGGCGGCAAGCCCGTGGACGACGGCGGGACCCCCGACTACCGCTACCTGATCATGCCGATCCGGCTGTCGAGCTGACGCGGTCCGGCCCCGGTGGCCCGGTCCCGGCGGGACGCGCCGTGCCGTACCGCGGCGGGCGCCCGGGTGACGCGAGGGCGGCGCCGGCGGGCGGGGCGCACTGCCCACCGCGCCGCCCGCCGAGCCGGCTCGGGCCGCCCGCCGGGTGAGCGCGCGGCGGGCCCGGGTACGGTTCACCGGTGACCGAGATCATGCTGAAGGCGTGCCTCAACGGTTCGAGGAGGTTCGGCGAGCACCCCGCTCTGCCCCTGACCCCCCTGCAGCTCGCTCAGGAGGCCCGTGAGGCCTGTGAGGCGGGTGCGTCGGCCGTCCACATGCATCCGCGTGACGAGACCGGCAGAGAGTCTCTCAGCGCCGCGCACATCGGCGCGGCCGTCCGCGAGGTACGGCGGGCGTGCCCCGGCATGCCCGTCGGCGTCAGCACGGGCCTGTGGATATCCGGCGGGGACGCCGGGGAGCGGCGGCGGGCCGTACGGGGCTGGGCGGGGCTGCCGCCGGAGGACCGGCCCGACTTCGCCTCCGTGAACCTCTCGGAGCCCGGCTTCGCCGAGCTCTGGCACGACCTGCGCGAGCTCGGTGTGGACGTCGAGGCGGGGGTCTGGTCCACCGCCGACGCCGAGGCGCTCGCCGCGAGCGGCCTGGAGTGCCTGCGGGTGCTGGTGGAGATCATCGGCGGCCCGGCCGGCACCGCCGTGTCCCGCGCGCACGCCGTCCTCGCCCGCCTGGACGAGCTGGGCGTCCCCGGGCGGCGGCTCCTTCACGGTGAGGAGGAGCCGACCTGGATACTTGTGGATGAAGCGGGGCAGATGGGTCTGGCCACGCGTGTCGGCCTGGAGGACGTCCTCCACAGCCCTGTGGGCGACCCCGTTGCTGGAAACGCCGATCTGGTACGGCTTGCGATGGCGCGCCTGACGTAGATGGATGAAGAAACCCGAATAAGAGGGGGTGCTCGTATGCAAATCGGCATGATCGGGCTGGGCAAAATGGGCGGCAACATGGCCGAGCGCCTGCGCCGCGGCGGCCACGACGTGGTCGGTTACGACCGCGACCCGTCGATCAGCGACGTCGCGAACCTGAAGGAGCTGGTGGACCGGCTCCAGGCGCCGCGCGCGGTGTGGGTCATGGTGCCGGCCGGCGCGCCGACCCAGGCGACGGTCGAGCAGCTCGGCGAGCTGCTGTCGCCCGGTGACATCGTCATCGACGGCGGCAACTCGCACTACCTCGACGACCGCAAGCACGGCGAGGAGCTCGGCGCCCGGGGCGTCGGCTTCGTCGACTGCGGCGTGAGCGGCGGCGTCTGGGGCCTGGAGAACGGCTACGCGCTGATGACCGGCGGCTCCGACGAGGACGTCCGGAGGCTGATGCCGATCTTCGAGACCCTCAAGCCCGAGGAGGGCGGCTTCGTCCACGCGGGCGGCATCGGCGCCGGCCACTTCGCGAAGATGGTCCACAACGGCATCGAGTACGGCATGATGCAGGCCTTCGCCGAGGGCTGGGAGCTGCTGGAGGCCTCCGACGTCGTGACCGACGTGGCCGGCGCCTTCAAGAGCTGGCGCAACGGCACGGTCATCCGCTCCTGGCTGCTCGACCTGCTGGTCCGCGCCCTCGACGAGGACCCCGGGCTGGAGGAGCTGAAGGGTTACGCCCAGGACTCCGGCGAGGGCCGGTGGACCGTCCAGGCCGCCGTGGACCACGCGGTGCCGCTGCCGGTCATCACCGCCGCCCTGTACGCCAGGTTCGCCTCCCGGCAGGACGACTCCCCGGCGATGAAGGTCGTCGCGGCCCTGCGCAACCAGTTCGGCGGCCACGCGGTCACCGCCAAGGAGGGCCAGGTCGCCAAGGGCGCCGACGCCCCGGGCGCCGACGTCGTCCCGCCGGCGGAGGCCGACAGGTGACGCGGCGCCCGTACGGCCGCGCACCCCGCCGCGGGAGACGCGGGGCGCGCGGCCGTACGGGCACCCTCGCGACGGCCGCCCGTGGCGGACGGGGCCGACCGCGACCCCCGGGGTGCGGCTAGTCTTCGAGGGGTGTACGTCGCCCATCTCTCGCTGACCGACTTCCGGTCCTACGACACCGCAGACCTCGGCCTGGAGCCGGGCGTCACGGCCTTCGTCGGGCCCAACGGGCAGGGGAAGACCAACCTGGTCGAGGCGCTGGGCTACGTCGCGACGCAGTCGAGCCACCGGGTGGCCACCGACGCGCCGCTGGTGCGGCACGGGGCGGCCCGGGCGATCGTCCGCTGCGTCGTCGTGCGGGACGACCGCCGCGCCCTGGTCGAGCTGGAGATCAACCCGGGAAAGGCCAACCGCGCCCGGCTGAACCGCTCGCCGATCTCCCGCGCCCGTGACGCCGTCGGGCTGCTGCGCACGGTCCTGTTCGCGCCGGAGGACCTCGCGATGGTCAAGGGCGACCCGTCGGAGCGGCGCCGCTACCTCGACGACCTGCTGGTGGCCAGGACGCCCCGCTTCGCCGGGGTCCGCGCCGACTACGACCGGGTGCTCAAGCAGCGCGGGGCGCTGCTGCGCACGGCGGCGCAGGCGCGGCGCGGCGGCCGGAGCGGGCGCCGGGCCGAGAACGACGCGGGCTTCGCCGCCGCAGGGGCGGGCGACCCGCTGAGCACGCTGGAGGTGTGGGACGCCCACCTCGCCAGATACGGCGCCGAGCTGCTCGCGGCCCGCCTGGAGCTGGTCGAGGCGCTGCGGCCGCTGGTCGCCGCCTCCTACGCCGCCCTGGCCCCCGACTCCGCCCCCGCCGGCCTGGTCTACCGCGGCACGCTGCCCGGGGACGCGCCGGACGCCGGTGACGGCGAGGGCGCCGCGGACACCGGGCACGGCGCGGACCCGGCCGACCGCTCGGTCCTGGAGAAGCGGCTGCGCGAGGCGCTGGCCGAGGTCAGGAGCGCCGAGCTGGAGCGCGGCGTCACCCTGGTCGGCCCGCACCGCGACGACCTGTTCCTGGGCCTGGGAGACCTTCCCGCGCGCGGCTACGCCAGCCACGGGGAGTCGTGGTCGTTCGCGCTGGCCCTCCGGCTGGCCGCCTACGACCTGCTGCGGGCCGACGGCGGCGACCCGGTCCTCATCCTCGACGACGTCTTCGCCGAGCTGGACAGCCGCCGGCGCCGCCGCCTGGCGGAGATCGTCGCCCCCGCCGAGCAGGTGCTCATCACCGCCGCCGTGCCCGCCGACGTGCCGCCGGAGCTGGCCGGGGCCCGGTTCGACGTGACCGAGGGGAGTGTCGGGCGTGTCCGCTGACGACGCCGCGCGGGACCGGCCGGACCGGCCCGCGCGCGGCTCCGGGGACTCCGGGGCGGACGGCGGGAGCGCCGTACCCGGGGCGGGTCCCGGTACGGGGACCGGCGCCGCGGCGGCGGCAGAGGCGGCCGCGGGCACCGCGGCCCGGGGCGCCGCGCTGGCCAGGGAGAAGCTGGCCCAGGCCAAGGCCGACGCGGCCCGCCGCGGCAGGCTGCCGCGGCGCGAGCCCAGGCGCGCGGCGTCCGGCGCCCGCAGGGAGGGCGGCGACCCCCAGCTCCTCGGCCGGGCCATCGCCGACCTGCTGGCCGACCGGGGCTGGGAGCGGCCCGCCGCGGTGGGCGGGGTGTTCGGCCGCTGGCCCGAGATCGTGGGCCCGGAGCTGGCCTCCCACACCCGGCCGGAGACCTTCGCCGACGGGGAGGTCGTGGTGTCCGCCGACTCCACGGCCTGGGCCACCCAGGTGCGCCTGCTGGCGAGAACCCTGGTCAGACGGCTTAACGAGGAGCTCGGGGACGGCACGGTGCAGCGGGTGCGGGTGCGCGGTCCGCAGCACGGCCCACGCCCCGGCGGCCTCCGGGTCACCGGCAGCCGGGGCCCAGGTGACACGTACGGTTGATCACGGTGGTCCGGCTGACGCCGAAAACGGATCAGCAGCCCCTCTCGCGCGATGACCCCCCACCCCCGAGGGGGGATGCCCAAATGGAGGGTGGACGCGCTAGAGAGGCTTCTGGAGCCCGTCAATGCCGCATCACGCGTCCCGAGCCGCTAGAATGGAACCGAATTCCGGACACGTCCGTTTGCGTGACACCCCGGCCTGCGAGGCCGACTCCCCCGGGTGGGCGCATCGGGGCATTCACGACGGTGACGGGCAGGGCGGGGCTTAATCGGGTCCCCGCTGCGTGTCCGCGGCAGGAGGATTCCGCACTTGTCCTACGACGCTAGCTCAATCACCGTTCTCGAAGGGCTTGAGGCGGTCCGTAAGCGCCCAGGCATGTACATCGGCTCGACCGGGGAACGCGGTCTGCACCACCTCGTCTACGAGGTCGTGGACAACTCCGTGGACGAGGCCCTCGCCGGTCACGCCGACAGGATCGAGGTCACCCTCCTCGCCGACAACGGCGTGCGGGTCGTGGACAACGGCCGTGGCATCCCCGTCGGCATGCACCCCGTCGAGAAGCGGCCCGCGGTCGAGGTCGTCCTGACCGTGCTGCACGCGGGAGGCAAGTTCGACGGAAAGTCCTACGCGGTCTCCGGTGGTCTGCACGGCGTCGGCGTCTCCGTGGTGAACGCGCTGTCCACCAGGCTGGAGGTGGAGATCCTCACCGACGGCCACTACTGGCGGCAGTCCTACGCGGACTCCCGGCCGACGGCGCCCCTGGAGAAGGGCGAGCCGACCGAGAAGACCGGCACGTCGATCACCTTCTGGGCCGACCCCACCATCTTCGAGACCACGACGTGGAACTTCGAGACGCTCTCGCGCCGCTTCCAGGAGATGGCCTTCCTCAACAAGGGCCTGACGATCTCCCTGCGCGACGAGCGCCCCGGCCACTCCGCCGGTGAGGACGGCGAGGGTGGGCCGGTAGAGGTGATCTACCACTACGAGGGCGGCCTGTCCGACTTCGTCAAGCACCTCAACTCGAAGAAGGAGGCGGCGCACGTCTCGGTGATCGACTTCGAGGAGAACGGCGACGGGATCTCGGTCGAGATCGCGATGCAGTGGAACAACTCCTACACCGAGTCGGTCTACACCTTCGCCAACACCATCAACACGGCCGAGGGCGGCACCCACGAGGAGGGCTTCCGCGCGGCGCTGACGTCGATCGTCAACCGCTACGCGCGCGAGCAGAAGTTCCTCAAGGAGGGCAAGGACGACAACCTCACCGGCGAGGACATCCGCGAGGGACTCACCGCGATCATCTCGGTGAAGCTGGCCGACCCGCAGTTCGAGGGCCAGACCAAGACCAAGCTGGGCAACACCGAGGCCAAGTCGTTCGTGCAGAAGGCCTGCAACGACCACCTGCGCGACTGGTTCGAGCGCAACCCCGGCGAGGCCAAGGACATCATCAGCAAGTCCCTGCAGGCCTCCCGCGCCCGTCTCGCGGCCCGCCAGGCCCGCGACCTGACCCGGCGCAAGTCGCTGCTGGAGGCCGGTTCCGGGCTGCCCGGCAAGCTGGCCGACTGCCAGTGGAGCGACCCGGAGAAGTGCGAGCTGTTCATCGTCGAGGGCGACTCGGCCGGCGGCTCGGCCAAGGGCGGCCGCGACTCCCGCTTCCAGGCGATCCTGCCCATCCGCGGCAAGATCCTGAACGTGGAGAAGGCGCGGATCGACAAGGTCCTGAAGAACGCCGAGGTCCAGGCGCTGATCACCGCCATGGGCACCGGCGTCCACGACGAGTTCGACATCTCCAAGCTGCGCTACCACAAGCTGATCCTGATGGCCGACGCCGACGTCGACGGCCAGCACATCAACACTCTGCTGCTGACGCTGCTGTTCCGCTTCATGCGTCCGCTGATCGAGGCCGGGCACGTCTACCTGTCCCAGCCGCCGCTCTACAAGATCAAGTGGGACCGCCGGGGCGAGGACGCCTCCTACGCCTACTCCGACCCCGAGCGTGACGCGATCATCCAGGAGGGCATCGACCGGGGCAGGCGCGACCCGCGCCTGCACGACGGCGTCCAGCGGTTCAAGGGTCTGGGCGAGATGAACGCCGGCCAGCTGTGGGACACCACGATGAACCCCGAGAGCCGCGTCCTGCGCCTGGTCACCCTCGACGACGCCGCGCAGGCCGACGAGCTGTTCAGCGTCCTGATGGGCGAGGACGTCGAGGCACGCCGCTCCTTCATCATCCGGAACGCACGGGACGTCCGCTTCCTCGACGTGTAGCGGCGGTCCCCCGACGCGTAGCGGCAGCCGTACAGACCTCTCTTCGAAAAGGACCCATCACCCGTGACGGACGTGAACACTCCGCCCGCAGAGCCAGCAGAGCGCATCGAGCCGGTCGACATCCAGTCGGAGATGCAGCGCAGCTACATGGACTACGCGATGTCGGTCATCGTGTCCCGTGCGCTGCCCGACGTCCGTGACGGGCTCAAGCCGGTGCACCGCCGCGTGCTGTACGCCATGTACGACGGCGGCTACCGCCCCGACCGGGGCTACTTCAAGTGCTCCCGCGTCGTCGGCGACGTCATGGGCTCCTACCACCCGCACGGCGACTCGTCGATCTACGGCACCGTCGTACGGCTGGCACAGCCCTGGGCGCTGCGCTACACCCTGGTCGACGGCCAGGGCAACTTCGGATCACCCGGCAACGACATGCCGGCCGCCATGCGGTACACCGAGTGCAAGCTCGCGCCGATCGCCATGGAGATGATCCGTGACATCGACAAGGAGACCGTCGACTTCCAGCCCAACTACGACGGGCGTTCGCAGGAGCCGCTGGTCCTCCCCTCGCGGTTCCCGAACCTCCTGGTCAACGGCTCGGCCGGCATCGCGGTCGGCATGGCCACGAACATCCCGCCGCACAACCTGCGCGAGGTCGCCGACGGCATCAAGTGGTGCCTGGAGAACCCCGAGGCGGACGACGACGAGCTGCTGGAAGCGCTGATCGCCCGGATCAAGGGTCCCGACTTCCCCACCGGCGCGCTCATCGTGGGCCGCCGCGGCATCGACGACGCCTACCGCACCGGCCGCGGGTCGATCACCATGCGGGCGATCGTGGAGGTCGAGGAGGACGCCAAGGGCCGCCAGTGCCTGGTCGTCACCGAGCTGCCCTACATGGTCAACCCGGACAACCTGGCGCTGTCCATCGCCGAGCTGGTGAAGGACGGCCGGATCAACGGCATCGCCGACGTCCGCGACGAGAGCTCCTCCCGTGTCGGCCAGCGCCTGGTGATCGTGCTCAAGCGCGACGCGGTCGCCAAGGTCGTGCTGAACAACCTCTACAAGCACACCCAGCTGCAGACCACCTTCGGCGCCAACATGCTGGCCCTGGTCGACGGGGTGCCGCGCACCCTGCGGCTGGACCAGTTCGTGCGCCACTACGTGACGCACCAGATCGAGGTCGTGGTCCGCCGTACCCGTTACCTCCTGCGCAAGGCCGAGGAGCGCGCCCACATCCTGCGCGCGCTGCTCAAGGCGCTGGAGCGGCTGGACGAGGTCATCGCGCTGATCCGGCGCTCGCCGTCGGCGTCGGCCGCCCAGGGCGGCCTGATGACGCTGCTGGAGATCGACGAGGTCCAGGCGCAGGCCATCCTCGACATGCAGCTGCGCAAGCTCGCCGCCCTGGAGCGGCAGCAGATCACCGACGAGCACGACGCGCTGATGGCACAGATCATCGACTACCAGGACATCCTGGCCTCGCCGCAGCGGCAGCGGACGATCGTCCTCGACGAGCTCACCGAGATCGTGAACAGGTACGGCGACGACCGCAAGTCGGAGATCATCGCCTACGAGGGCGACATGTCGATCGAGGACCTCCTCGCCGAGGAGGACATGGTCGTCACGATCACCCGCGGCGGCTACGCCAAGCGCACCAACGTCGACCTGTACCGGGCGCAGCGGCGCGGCGGCAAGGGGGTGCGCGGCGCCCAGCTGCGCCAGGACGACATCGTCGACCACTTCTTCGTCACCACGACGCACCACTGGCTGCTGTTCTTCACCAACAGGGGCCGCGTCTACCGGATCAAGGCGTACGAGCTGCCGGACGCCGCCCGCGACGCGCGCGGCCAGCACCTGGCGAACCTCCTGGCCATGCAGCCCGACGAGGTCATCATGGAGGTCCTGGACCTGCGTGACTACGACGTCGCTCCGTACCTCGTGCTGGCCACCCGGCACGGCCTGGTGAAGAAGACGCGCCTGGCGGAGTACGACTCGCCGCGCTCGGGCGGTCTCATCGCCATCAACCTCCGGGAGGACGACGAGGTGATCGCCGCCCGGCTGGTGTCCGAGGACGACGACCTCCTGCTCATCTCCCGCGGCGCCCAGTCGATCCGCTTCACCGCCACCGACGAGGCGCTGCGCCCGATGGGCCGGGCGACCAGCGGCGTGATCGGCATGCGGTTCCTGGAGGGCGACGAGCTGCTGGCGATGAACCGCATCGCCGACGGTGACGACGTGCTGGTCGCCACCGAGGGCGGCTACGCCAAGCGCACCCCGGCCGACCAGTACCCGGTCCAGGGAAGGGGCGGCAGGGGTGTCCTGACGGCTAAGATCGTCAGCTCCCGTGGCAAGCTTGTGGGTGCTGCCATGGTCAGGCCGGAGGACGAGGTCTTCGCGATCACGTCCAACGGCGGGGTTATCCGGACCAGCGCAGGGGAGATCAAGCAGTCCGGTCGCCAGACCATGGGGGTACGTCTGATGAATCTCGCGGAAGGTGACAGCGTCGTGGCGCTCGCGCGCAACGCCGAGGCCGCCGGGGCCCGTGACAACGCCGAGGCCCTTGCGGCCCCGGAGAACGGCGAAGGGGAGTAACGCGTGGGTGCCCAGGGCAAAAAGGGTCCACGTTCGGCTTCCTCGTCGACACGCGATCAGGTAACGGAGAAGATAGACGAGACCGCCGGAGCGGTCGAGTCGCCGGCCGACGGTAAAGCGCCCACGCCGGGGACCGGTGAATCGGTGACCGACGATCTCAAGGGCAGGCAGAACGTGACGGCGATCGAGGACGGCAAGCCAAGCGAGTCCACGGTGCGTATCCGCCCGGCGTCCCCGGACGCCGGCAACCCCTCCTGGGCTCCCGGGAACCTGTCGTCCTCCGGGGCGCCGGGGACCCCGGCGACCGACAAGAAGGTGGCCGAGGCCCCCGCGAAGGGGCCGCGCAAGGCCCACCTGGTGCTGCGCCGGATCGAGCCGTGGTCGGCGATGAAGTTCAGCTTCGTGGTGTCGCTGGTCTGCTTCGTGGTGCTGTTCGTCGCGGTCGCGGTGCTCTACATGGCGCTGTCCAGCCTGGGGGTGTTCGACAACATCATCCAGATGGTGAACCAGGTGACCACGGCCGACGGCAAGCCCACCGGCGGCATCGACGCCGCCTCCTGGTTCGAGCCGGTCCGGATCCTGGGGTACACCGCCCTGATCGGCGCGGTGAACGTCGTGCTGATCACCGCCCTGGCCACCCTCGGCGCCGTGATCTACAACATCGCCTCCGACCTGGTCGGCGGTGTCGAGGTCACCTTCAGCGAGGCCGAGTAACCGTCCCGCGCCGTGTTCCCGGCCGACCGGTCCTCTCCGGGCCGGCGGGCCGGGGACATGGCGCGAACAGGTGCTGGAAGAGGGTAAGCTTTTCCCTGTTCGAGCGAACGGATTCGCCTCCGCAGAGCGGATGCGATACCGTTTCTTCGCAACAAGGGGCTATAGCTCAGTCGGTTAGAGCGCTTCCCTGATAAGGAAGAGGTCCCAGGTTCAAGTCCTGGTAGCCCCACTTTCACAAACGCCTCGTACGGATGCCCGTGCGGGGCGTTCTGGCATGTCCACTGCCGCAACGGGTTCCCGGACGGGTGGTCGACCTCCCGGATCGCGGTTTCCCGGCTTCCCCGGCGCCCGGCGGATCGGGTCTCGTACGGCCGAGCCCGAATCCGGGGCACGGCCGGGCCGGAGGGCTCACCCCGAAGCGCGGACGCCTTCGGGGTGAGCGGACCCCAGGGTGAGTGGACCTACGCCTCGGCCCAGACGCCCAGTTCGTTTCCACTCGGATCGGTGAAATGGAAGCGGCGGCCGCCGGGGAACCCGTACGGCCCGCTCACCACCCGGCCACCCGCGTCGGTCACCGCCTCCACGGACCGGTCCAGGTCGGCGGAGTAGAGCAGCACGAACGGGCCGCCCGGCCGCACTTCCTCGTCCACGCGAAGACCGCCCACTTCGGGAGCGGTCTCGTCCTGCGCGCTCCGGATGCCGGCGTAACCCGGCCCGTAGTCGTTGAACCGCCAGCCGAACGCCTCGGTGTAGAAACGCTTGGCCCGCTCAAGGTCGGTGACCGTGAGCTCCACGTAGTCGATGGCGTGGTGTCGATGCGGGGAAGACTGAGTCATGGCTCACATCATGTACTTCCGGTACGACATGTGGACCGTCAGCGGTCAGGTGCGTGTCGCCGCCGGCGGCCATGTGGAACCCCCCACCTCCTCGGGGTCGGCCACTTCTTGATCAGATGCGCGGCCTGGCGACGGGCCCCGGCCGACGGCGGGAGCCTGACCGGACGTCCCGGTGGCGTGCTGTCGATTCGTTATGTGTCGAACAGCTGGGCAAGGGCACAAAATGAGAAAGTCAACCACAGGAGCGTGAAGTAATGGCCGTGACAGGCATCATTTCCGCCATAATCATCGGGCTCATCATCGGCGCGCTTGGTCGGCTCGTTGTACCGGGACGTCAGAGCATCCCGATCTGGCTGACCATGGTGATCGGTATCATCGCCGCTCTCATCGGCACGGCGATCGCCGGAGCCCTGGGAGTCGCCGACACCCGCGGCATCGACTGGATCGAACTGGTCATCCAGGTGGTCCTCGCCGCGGTCGGAGTCATCCTGGCCGTCAGCCTGTACGGCAGGCGCCGCATCGACTAGCCGGCCGGTCCTTCCGCTCCGGCGCCCCCGGTCCGAGTCATCCGGACCGGGGGCGCCCGCGTGTGACCGGTACGCGGATCCCTCCCGGGCGCGGCCACCGGCCCCGGGCAGCGGTCTCAGGCCGCCTTCCGGGAGGCGGACTCCGGAACGGGAGTGGCCCGCGGCCTCCGGGACAGGCGACGGCCCAGGGCCTGGGCCGGGCGCTCGACGGCCCGGTAGGTGAGTTCCGCACAGCCGAGCACCACCGCCAGCAGCAGGACGGCCATGACGAGCCGTTCGGCGAGGGGGAAGCGGCCGGGATCCATCGTCAGCCGCCGGAGGGCCTGCACCGCGAGGGGGTGCAGCAGGTAGACGGAGTAGCTGATCAGGCCGAGCCGGACGAGGGGGCGGGGCATCGTCCGGTGCCGCAGAAGACGGGCGATCAGGAAGGTCGCCCAGGCGGCGGCGACGGCCGTGGTCCAGCCCCAGGTGAAGGCCCGCGCCTGGTCGTCGGGCATGCCCCAGCCGGGGCCGAACGCCCACGCGGCTCCGATGGACGCGACCGGCACGAAGCCGAGCAGCCATCCGGTCCTCCTCCACCGGACCTGCCCCTGGTCGAGCCGGTAGAAGACGGTGCCGGCGAACATCGTCGCGAGGATGGCGAGACTCTGCCACGTCCCGATCCGGCTGTTGGCGCCGAGCAGCACCAGAGCGAGCACGGCCGCCGCCGCGGTGCCGTACAGGCGGAGGCGCCCCCCGCAGGTCAGCGACGCGGCCGCGGCGAGCAGCACGACAACGGTCAGCGCCACGACCGGCGCGGTGCCCAGGCCGCGTGACAGCGCGCCCGCCGGGATCAGCCCTCCCACGGTGAGGGCCGCCACGGCGAAGGCGAGCATGCCGGTGGCGCTGAACCGGTGCACACCGGCTGTGAACATGGCGGTCACGAGGAGGTAGAAGACCATTTCATAGGAAAGGGTCCAGAACACGTTGAGGACACTGGTCACCTGAAGCAGGTCCTGAAGCATCGTCAGGTGCGCCAGGGCCGCGGTGCCCGGGTTGTCCGCCAGCTGGTCCGGCAGCGGGGTGTACACGCCCTCGACGCCGAACACCGTCCCGGCCGCCGCCGCGACGAGCCACAGGGGGTACAGGCGGAAGACCCGGTTTATCCAGAACCCGCCGACGCTGCCGCGCCGTTCGAGCGAGACCGGCACCACGTAGCCGCTGACGAGGAAGAACACGAGCACGCCGTACTGGCCGAAGTCGAACCACGGGCCGGCGCTCGCGCGCACCTCCGGGAAGAGCGCGTCCAGGGAGTGCTCGAACACCACGACCAGCGCGGCCATGCCGCGCAACGCGTCCAGCCACCCCTGCCGCCCCGCGGACGACGACCGCGTCCGCGTGGACGGAACCTCCTTTCCGGCATCGCTCCGACTCGTCTTCACAGCTTCGACGAACATCCGGTCAGGCTAGGCGGTCATCCTGGGAGGTTCATGAGTGTGACCTGAAGGCGGGCCCAGCGGACCGACGCGGGCGCTCACCGTCCCGGGCCGTCCGCCGTCCCGGGCCGTTCACCGTCCCGGGCCGCCCGGCGTGTGCGGCGGTCCGTCTTCACTCCGCTCTTCACCTTTCTGAGGTGCCGCTCCGCCCTGCCCCGCTCCTACCGTCCAGGCATGGACAGACGCTCTGGAGGGCCGGGCCGTCTCTGGCTCGGTCTGCCGCGACGGCTCCCGGACGCCAACGGGGAGAAAGATGAACGGCAGGTTCCTCTCGCGGTCGTGATCGTGGCTCTGCCGGTGGCCGCCGGCTTCGTGGCCTTTCTAGACGCCGCGCACGACAGGCTGCTCTGGACGCGTGCCCCGTGAGCGCCGGGAGCCCGGATCGTGCGTCCGCGCGGAAGGAGCGCGAGGGCTCGCGTGAGAGGACTTTCGGCCCTGCCGCCGCGCCGGACGGGCCCGTAACGTCCGGAAGGGAGTGCCGAGCGACGCGGGGGCGAGGGCGGAGGCGCGATGGACCCGTGGACCCTGGTGTACACGGGATTCGACCCCCGGCCCGAAGGGGTGCGCGAGACCCTCTGCACCCTGGGCAACGGGTACTTCGCCACCCGCGGGGCGACGCCGGACGGCCTGGTCATGCGCACCCCCGGAACGTACGCCGCGGGCTGCTACGACCGGCTGACCTCCCGGGTCGCCGGGCGGGAGGTCGTCAACGAGGACCTGGTGAACCTGCCCGACTGGCTTCCGCTCACCTTCGCCGCCCCCGGCGCCCCGTGGTTCCACCCCGAGACGGCCGACCTGCTCGGGTATGAGCAGGAACTCGACATGCGCCACGGCGTGCTCCACCGCCGCCTGCGCTTCCGGGACGACCGGGGGCGCGTGACCTCCGTACGGCAGCGCCGCCTGGTGTCCATGGCCGCCCCGCACCTCGCGGCCCTGGAGTGCGCGTTCACCGCCGAGAACTGGTCCGGGCCGCTCCGCGTGCGCGCCGCGCTGGAGGGGCGGGTCACCAACCGCGGCGTACGGCGCTACCGCGACCTGCGCGGCGACCACCTCGCCGGGCACACCACGGGCACGCGGGACGGCTGCGCCTGGCTGCGCGCCCGGACCCGCGCCTCGGGCACGCCGATCTCGCTGGCCATGCGCGTCACCGTCGATCACGAAACCGATCACGAAACCGGTCACGAAACCGCGCGCGAGACCGATCACGAGACCGCGCACGAGGAGGATCGCGAGGACGCCTGGACCGCCGAGGACGCCTGGACCGCCGAGGACGCCTGGATCGCCGAGGAGCCGACGCTGAGCCTGCGCCGCGGGCGGACCGCGGTCCTGACCAAGACGATCGCCCTGACCACGTCACCCGCCCTCGACGCGGTCGATCTGGTACGGCGGGCACCCGGCTTCGAGGAGCTGCTGCGCGAGCACCGGGACGCCTGGGACCGGCTGTGGGAACGCGCGCTCATGGACGTCGGCGAGTCCCAGGTCGGCCAGATCGTCCACCTCCACGTCTTCCACCTGCTGCAGACGCTCTCCCCGCACACCGCCGGCCTCGACGTCGGGGTGCCCGCCCGCGGTCTGCACGGGGAGGCGTACCGGGGCCACGTGTTCTGGGACGAGCTGTTCGTGCTGCCCTGGCTCGACCTGCGCCTCCCGGAGGTCTCCCGGGGGCTGCTGCTCTACCGCTGGAGGCGGTTGCCGGCCGCGAGACGGGCGGCGCGCCGGGCCGGGCACGCCGGCGCGATGTTCCCCTGGCAGAGCGGCGGCGACGGACGGGAGGAGACCCCGTCCCTGCACCTCAACCCGGATTCCGGACGCTGGCTGCCCGACCACTCCCACCTGCAGCGCCACATCGGGCTGGCCATCGCCTACAACGTCTGGCACCACCACCGGGCCACCGGCGACACCGCCTTCCTGACGGAGTTCGGCGCGGAGCTGCTGGTGGAGATCGCCCGGTTCTTCGCCTCGCTCGCCGTCCTCGATCCCCGCTCGGGACGCTACGAGATCCACGGGGTCATGGGGCCGGACGAGTATCACGACGCCTACCCCGGCGCGTCCGCCCCCGGCCTGGACAACAACGCCTACACCAACGTCATGACCGTGTGGCTGCTGCTCCGGACCCGCGAGGTCCTGGACCTGGTCCACGGGCACGAGAGGTTCGCCGTCACCGCGGGGGAGCTCGGCCGGTGGCGGGACATCACCCGCCGCATGCGCGTCGACTTCCATGACGGGGTGATCAGCCAGTTCACCGGCTACGACGGCCTGGCCGAGCTGGACTGGAAGCGCTACGCGGGCGTGCGCAGGCTGGACCGCGCCCTGGAGGCGGAGGGGGACGACCCCGACCGCTACCGCGCGTCCAAGCAGGCCGACGTCCTCATGCTGTTCTACCTCCTCGGCTCCGCCCAGGTGCGGGCGATCCTCGACCGCCTCGGCTACCCCGCCTCCCGCGAGCTGACCGACCGCACCGTCGGGTACTACCTGCGGCGCACCTGCCACGGCTCCACGCTCAGCGCGGTGGTGCACGCCTGGGTGCTGGCCCGGTCCCAGCCCGCCGGCGCCCGGCACTTCTTCACCGAGGCCCTGCTCGCCGACGTCGAGGACGTGCAGGGCGGCACCACCGCCGAGGGCATCCACCTGGGCGCCATGGCCGGCACGCTCGACCTGCTCCAGCGCCGCTACCTCGGCCTGGAGATCCACGAGCACGGCATCGGCCTCGACCCGCTGCCCCTCGGCCGGCTGGGGAGCATCGCACTGCCGATCCGGGTCCGCGGGACGTCCCTGTTCGTCGAGGCGGACCACCACCGGCTCACCGTCACCCGCGACGGCGGCGGCCACCGCCGTTTCCGGGTGACGGTCCGCGGCCGGGACACGTGCCTCGGTCCGGACGAGCGCCGCTCCTTCCCGCTGGACTGAGCGCTCCGCGCGGCGCCCGTGCGGCGCCCGCGCGGGAGAGGAGTCCCGTGGCCCTTCCTGTTACCTGCATAGTCGTATGGGTATGCAGGCTGATGACCGATACGCCCTCAGGCAACCGTTTCTGATCGCGGTCCTGGGACGCCTGGTACGCCCGGGTGCTCACGCCACCAGGCGTTGCCCGTCCACTTCGGTGAGCTGTACGGTGCACAGGCCGCCGCGCTCGGCCCGCACGTCGGTCACCGCGAGCTGCGTGCCGGGAGCGAGGATGAACTCCTCCTCGCCGGTGAACGCGGAGAAGCCGCTGATGCCCACGGCCCGCGCGGGAAGCACCTCGAAGAGCGTCCGCTTGCCGCGGCGGCCGAGGAACGCCTGGGCCACGCCGAGCCTGGGCGTACACGAGGACACGCCCCACCACGTCACGGTCCGGCCCAGTGGGTACTGCGCCCGCAGGTCCAGCGAGACCCCGCGCCACAGCGGCTCCCGGCGGGCCGGCAGTCGCGACACGGCCGAGGACAGAAGCCGGAGATACGGGAGGTACGGAACGATCCGGGTGCGGTCCGGGTCGCGCAGGGTGGCGTTGATCCGCCGGTAGAACGCCGACTCACAGGTGTAGAGGTAGAGGGCCGCGACCTCGTCGGCGGACAGGACGCCGGCCGCGTCGCCCGCCTGCTTCTCCCCGAACCGGTACGACTGCTCCACGTGCGGGTCGAGACCCGGCAACAGCGCGGCCACCGGGGCGACGGCCTCGCGGAAGTCCATGAGCGGGGTGTCGGACACGCCGCTGATCGCGGGAAGGACCAGTCCCTCGTCCTTGACGCTCGCGAGCCGTTCGAGGTAGAGCTTGTGCAGCTCCATCGTGGAGGCGATGAACGCCCCCATGCGGTCGGCCGTGTCCGCGTCCGCCCCACCGGTCAGCGCCGCGCCCTCGTTCCAGCCCCTGCTGGGCAACCAGTCGATCTCGTCGGTCCCGAGCGCCCTGAGCGCCGTGTTCACCGCGGCGAAGTGGTCCCCGTCGCAGAAGATGTCGCCCTGGGCCGCGGGGTTGGGGTGGTCGATGTGCCAGACCTCCACCTCGGGATACTTCTTCTGGAGCCGGAGCACGACCTCCTTCAGGTTGCGGGCGTGGGCTCCCCACCAGGCGAACACCACACCCCGGTCCGGCTCGTCGGCGTTCTGCTTGGCCTTCAGGATCTCTTCGACGAGCGCCTCGACGACCGGCCGCCAGAACGCGGTGTGCCGGCCGGTGGCCATCGCCCCGTCGGCGCTGGCGGTGAGCGCCGCGTTCAGCAGCAGCACGCCCTGCGTGAGCATCGCCTGGAACCACTCCGGCGGCTGCACGGTGTCGTGCTCCTTCAGCAGCGCGCGGATGTCGGCGATCGGCGTCTTCTTGGGGATGCCGTGCTTCCACATCGCCGCCGCCTTGATGATGCAGCGGATGGAGACGACCTTGCCGAACTGGCTGTCGTTCCAGTCGTGGAAGGTGTTGTCGAACATGGCGATGCCGGTGGCGCTCTCGGCCCGCGGGTACGGGTTCTGGCCGAAGACGACGACCTTCCACCTGTGCGGCGGGTTGGGCTTGAGCGCCTGGAAGGTCAGCTCCCGTACCGGCACGACCTGCGGGCCGCGGCCCGGGCCGATGAACGCGGCCGCGTCCGGCTGCGCCTCGACGACGGGCTTCAGCAGCGGCAGCCACGGCTCGCCGCCGCCTTTGAAGAGCTCGGCGAGGGCCAGCGGGTCGTTCGGGTCCGGCGGGGTGGGGGCGGTGGTGTCGCTCATCGTGGGCTCCCGGATCGGCGCGCCGCACCGATGACGGTGCGGTTGATCAAATTGGGGGAATTGTGCCGTGTGAGGGGCGTGGGCGCGATATCGGGAAAGCCGCTCCACAGGGGGACGGCCTGTTCCCCGGGACCGTCGAGCAGGTTCTGGATTGTCGGTCCGGTTCGGTACTTTGCCGGGTGTCGTAAACATCCCCTCTCGCGACCGGAGTGAGTCATGACCGTCGAGCGTGTGCAGCCGCTCAGGGTAGTGCTGGCGGACATCAGCGCGAAGGTGGTGGAGTCGTGGCGGGCGGCGTTCGCCGACGAGCCCGAGGTCGAGATCCACAAGGGGTCGATCCTCAGCCGGAAGGTCGATGCCTGGGTCAGTCCGACCAACTCCCGCGGGCGGATGGACGGCGGGGTCGACGCGGCCATCAAGCGGCATCTCGGGGCGGGGATCCAGCTGCGCGTCCAGCGGGCCATCCGTGACGGGTTCGGGGGGTCGCTGCCGGTGGGAAGCGCGGTGTGTGTGCCGTCCGGGGCGGTCGAGCCGAGGTTCCTGATCTCGACGCCGACGATGGAGGAGTCGGTGCAGGACGTGAGCGAGACGCTGAACGTGGCGTTGGCGTGCGCCGCCGCGTTCCAGGCCGTCCACATGCAGAACGACCGGGAGCCGGGCAGCATCGGGTCGGTGGCGCTGGTCGGCATGGGCGCGGCGACGGGCCGGGTGCCGGCGCGGGTCTGCGCCAACCTCATGTGGGCGGGTTACACCCTGTTCAAGGAGTACCGCTTCCAGGACTACGACGACCTGCGGAAGACGATCGTCGAGCAGCTCGACGACCTCGACAGCCGTCCGGAGGAGGAGCGGGTGCGGATCACGCCGCCCGAGCCGCGGGGCTTCCGCGGCTGACGGAGCGGATGTGCCCTGCTGCCCGGGCCCCGGTCAGGGCCTCCGTGGCGGGGTGGACACCGTCGGATCCGCGATCCGGTGACGGCGGGCTCCGAAGGGGCGCCGTGGCGAGACGGGCGCCATCGGGTCCGCGGATCCGGTGACGGCGGGCTCCGGAGAGGGCGCCGCGGGGGCCGCCGGAGGCGGGCCGCGGGTCAGCGCTCCCGGGACACGCCGCTCTCCAGCCCGGCGATGATGAGGTCCACGGCCACCGCGAACGTCGCGTCGGCGTCGTCCACACCGTCGAGCTTCGACAGGAGACCACCGCTCTCGGCGGTGAGGAAACCGGAGACGAACGTGAAGAGCGCCTTGCGGGTGTGGGCGAGCCGGTCCGCGGGAACCCCGGCGGCGACCAGGATGCGGTTGTAGACCACCCACAGCGCGCCCGACTGGTCCACGACGTCGGGGTGGGTGTCCATGTGGGACCACAGCGAGGGGTGGGAGCGCGCGATCGAGCGGTAGGCGTGCGCCAGGGCCCGGAGCTGGTCCTGCCAGGGCGTGCCGTCGTCGGGGGGCAGCCGCACCTCGGCGGCGACGAGGGCGCAGACACCGCGCAGCAGGTCGGTCCGGTCCTGGACGTGGTGGTAGAGGGACATCGGGTTGACGTCGAGCTCGGCCGCCAGCTTGCGCATGGACAGCTTCTCCACGCCCGCCGCGTCGATCAGCCGCAGGGCCGTCGTGTGGATCTCCCCGGGGGTCAGGGGTCGTCCCCTGCGCGCACTTACTGCCATACACCGTATGATAGCTTCCATACGGTGTATGGCTGGCGGTATCGGGAGCCGCCGCCGAAGGAGGGATTTCCATGGCCGCGATCCGGTCGATTCCCGCCCCCCGGGGGCTGCCCGTGTTCGGGAACACCCTGCAGATCCCCGCGCACTCGCCCGCCGCGTTCTTCGACGAGGTCGCGGCGGAGCACGATGAGGGGATCTTCCAGCTCGACCTGCTGGGCCGCCAGGTCCTGTTCGTCTACGACCCCGACCTGGTGGCCGAGGTCTGCGACGAGACGCGCTTCTACAAGGGCATCGACCCGCCGCTGTCGATCGTGCGCGACTTCAGCGGCGACGGGCTGTTCACCGCCCGCCACGACGAGCCCGTCTGGGGGCAGGCGCACCGCATCCTGATGCCGGCGTTCAGCCAGCGGTCGATGAAGGTCTACTTCCCGCAGATGCTGGAGGTCGCCGAGGCGCTGGTGGGCAAGTGGGCGCGGTCCGACCGGGTCAACGTGCCCGAGGACATGACCCGGCTCACCCTCGACACGATCTCGCTGACCGGCTTCGGCTACCGGTTCGACTCCTTCTCCTCCGACGAGCTCCACCCCTTCCTGCGGTCCATGGGCAACGCGCTGACCGAGGCGATGCTCCGCAACCGGCAGCTGCCCGTCGTCACCAGGCTGAAGAAGAAGCGCGAGGAGGACTACCGGGCCGACATCCGCGTGATGCAGGACCTGGTGGACGACGTGATCAGGCAGCGGCGAGAGGGGGACGGCGGGGGCACGGGCGACCTGCTCGGCCTGATGCTGGAGGCCGCCGACCCGCGCACCGGCGAGCGGCTGTCGGACGAGAACATCCGCAACCAGGTCCTCACCTTCCTGATCGCCGGGCACGAGACCACGAGCGGCCTGCTGTCGTTCGCGCTGTACAACCTGCTGCGCAACCCGCACGTGCTCGCCCTCGCCTACGCCGAGGTGGACCGGCTGCTGCCCGGAGACACGACGCCGACGTACGAGACGATCATGAAGCTGGACGTGATCCCGCGGATCCTGGAGGAGACGCTGCGGATCTGGTCCCCGATCCCGGCGTTCGCCGTCAAGGCGTTCGACGACACCGCGATCGGCGGCTACCCGGTGCGCAAGGGCCAGACCTGCGTCGTCCTGCTGCCGTCGCTGCACCGGCACCCCAAGGCGTGGGACCGGCCGGAGGAGTTCGACATCGACCGGTGGCTGCCGGAGAACAAGACCGCCCACCACCCGGCCGCCTACAAGCCGTTCGGCAACGGCGAACGGGCCTGCATCGGGCGCCAGTTCGCGCTGACCGAGGCCCGGCTCGCCCTGGCGATGGTGCTGCAGAGGCTCGCGGTCTCCGACCCCGGCGTCTACCGGATGCGCATCAAGCAGACGCTCACCCTCAAGCCCGACGACTTCACGATCGGCGTGCGGGAGCGCAGGCCGTACGAGAGGGGGGCGGCGGGGGCCGCGGCGGACACCGGGCACGACGCCGCCGAGGTCGCCGAGACGGCGCTCGCCGTCGGCTCCGGCACCGCCCTCACCGTCGCCTACGGTTCCAACCTCGGCAGCTCGGCCGACATCGCCGAGCGGCTGGCCGACCGGGCCGCGCGGTCCGGGTTCGCGACCACGCTGACCACGCTCGACGACCTCGTCCCGCCCGCCGAGGGCGTGCTCGTCGTCGTCACCTCCACCTACAACGGCAAGGCGCCCGACAACGCCCAGCGCTTCGACGCGCTCGACGACCTGCCCCGCATGGACGGCGTACGGCTCGCGCTGCTCGGCTGCGGCAACACCCAGTGGCCGACCTACCAGGGCTTCCCGCGCCGCGCCTTCGACAAGCTCGTCGGCGCCGGGGCCGTACCCCTGGTCGAGCGGGGCGAGGCCGACGCCGACGGCGACTTCGACGGCGACGTGTCGGCGTGGACCGCCGGGCTGTGGGCGGCGCTGGCGGCCGAGTACGGCGCCGCCGCCGCCGACAACGCGCCCCGCTACGAGATGGAGGTCCTCACCGAGGCCGACGTGCGGCCCGCCGTCGTGTCCCCGGAGGCCGTCCCGCTGACCGTGCTGTCCAACGAGGAGCTGACCGGCGACCCGGCCGGGCTGTGGGACTTCTCGCTGGAGGCGCCGCGGCCCGGGGTGCGCTCCATCGTGGCCGAACTGCCGGAGGGCGTGACCTACACCGCGGGCGACCACCTGGCCGTCTTCGGCAAGAACGACCCCGAACTGGTCGAGTGGGCGCTGCGTTGCCTGCGCGTCCCGCGCGACCAGGTGGTACGGCTCAGCTCGCGCGGCACGACCCACCTGCCGGTGGACACCCCGGTGACGGCCGGGCTGCTGCTGTCGGAGTTCGCCGAACTGCAGGAGGTCGCCACCCGCTCGGACCTCGCGGCGCTGGCCGCGCACACCGACTGCCCCTGGACCCGGGAGCGGCTCGCCGCCCTCTCGGACGGCTACGCCGACGAGGTCCTGGCCAAGCGGATCTCGGTGCTCACGCTGCTGGAGCGCTTCCCGGCGATCACGCTGCCCCTGCCGGTGTTCCTGGAGCTGGCCGGCCCGATCCGGCCGCGCTACTACTCGATCTCGTCCTCGCCACTGGCCGACCCGCGCCGGGTGCGGATCACCGTCGGGCTGGTCGAGGGCCCGTCCTGGTCGGGCGGCGGCTCCTACCGGGGGATGTGCTCGGCCTACCTGGCGGGACTGGAGCCCGGCGAGGTGTTCTACGGCTACGTGCGTGTCCCCGCCCCGCCGTTCCGGCTGCCCGAGGACCCGGCCACGCCGGTGATCCTGGTGGGACCGGGCACCGGGTTCGCGCCGCTGCGGGGGTTCCTGGAGGAGCGGGCGCTGACCGGCGCGACCGGCCCGGCCGAGGTGTTCTACGGCTGCCGCCACCCCGAGCACGACTGGCTGTACCGCTCCGACCTGCGGGCATGGGAGGACGCCGGGACCACCGAGCTGCACCTGGCGTTCTCCGCCGTGCCCGGCCACCCCTTCCGCTTCGTCCAGGACGCGATCGCGGCCCGCGCCGACCGGGTGTGGGAGCTGCTGGAGCGGGGCGCGCACGTCTACGTCTGCGGCGACGGCCTGCGGATGGCGCCCGCCGTACGGCGGGTCCTGGCGGAGATCCACCACGAGCGGACCGGCGGCGACGGCGAGGAGTGGCTGCGCGGGCTGGAGGCCGAGGGCCGCTACCAGCAGGACGTCTTCGCCTGACCCTCCCGGCCCGCCTGGGCTCGCCGCCCCACGGCCTGCCCTTCGGCCAGTCCCAGTGCGATCTGCCGGCGGTCCTGCTGGGTGAGCCTGCCTCCCGGCATCGCGATCTCCTTCGTGCCCCATGGGTGCTCCATGGGGCCGCTCGGCGTTCCCTGACGCCTCCACCATAGCGTTCGCCTTCAATTCATTGCAACGTTCGACCGCCTCGACGTTGCGTTACGCGAGAAGACGTTGCAATGATTATCTCGCATCTACCTGCATAAACGCTGATCGCAAGCAAAGAACATGTTGCATGCATTCGGAAAGCAACGTAGCTTTCTCGTTGTCGGAAACAACGAGCCGCCACCACGAGGGAGCACACGATGCACACGTTCACCACCCCCGCCCCGATCACCGCCGTCCTGCACCTCCCCGCCGGACGCGTCCGGCTCATCGCCGCCGACCGCACCGACACCACGGTCGAGATCCTGCCCGCCAACGCCGCCAAGGACCGCGACCTCAAGGCCGCCGAGCAGACCACGGCCGAGTACGCCGACGGCGTCCTGCGGATCGAGACCCCGGCGAACAACCACCGCCTCGGCCCG
>NZ_BMQJ01000005.1 GCF_014648055.1 Streptosporangium pseudovulgare | reverse complement strand
TGTCCATCGAGATGCGCGACACCGACGAGGACGTCTTCCGCGCCGCGGAGGAGCTCGGCATCGACCTGTCCCGGCGTGAGCCGAGCAGCGTCGAAGAGGTCTGATCTAGAAGCTGAGGAGGGGATTACAAATGCTGGACGTCAACTTCTTCGACGAGCTTCGGATCGGACTGGCGACGGCCGACGACATCCGTCAGTGGTCGCACGGCGAGGTGAAGAAGCCCGAGACCATCAACTACCGGACCCTCAAGCCCGAGAAGGACGGCCTCTTCTGCGAGAAGATCTTCGGTCCGACCCGGGACTGGGAGTGCTACTGCGGCAAGTACAAGCGCGTCCGCTTCAAGGGCATCATCTGTGAGCGCTGCGGCGTCGAGGTGACCCGGGCCAAGGTGCGCCGTGAGCGGATGGGCCACATCGAGCTGGCCGCGCCGGTCACGCACATCTGGTACTTCAAGGGCGTGCCGTCCCGTCTGGGATACCTGCTCGACCTGGCCCCGAAGGACCTGGAGAAGGTCATCTACTTCGCGGCCTACATGATCACGCACGTGGACAAGGAGCTGCGCGAGCGTGACCTGCCGTCGCTGGAGGCGAAGATCTCCGTCGAGCGGCAGCACATCGAGCAGCGCCGTGACGCCGACGTCGAGGCCCGTCAGAAGAAGCTCGAGAGCGACCTGACCGAGCTGGAGGCCGCCGGCGCCAAGGGCGACCAGCGCCGCAAGGTCCGCGAGGGTGCCGAGCGTGAGATGCGCCAGCTCCGCGACCGGGCCCAGCGCGAGCTGGACCGCCTGGAGGAGGTCTGGAGCCGCTTCAAGAACCTCAAGGTCCAGGACCTCGAGGGTGACGAGCTGCTCTACCGCGAGATGCGCGACCGCTTCGGCCGCTACTTCCGCGGTGGCATGGGCGCCCAGGCCATCCAGGAGCGCCTGTCCAACTTCGACCTCGACGCCGAGGCCGAGAACCTCCGCGAGACGATCCGCAGCGGCAAGGGCCAGAAGAAGGCCCGCGCCCTCAAGCGTCTCAAGGTCGTGTCCGCGTTCCTGAACACGCGCAACTCGCCCAACGGCATGGTCCTCGACTGCATCCCGGTCATCCCGCCGGACCTGCGCCCGATGGTGCAGCTCGACGGTGGCCGGTTCGCGACCTCGGACCTGAACGACCTGTACCGCCGGGTGATCAACCGGAACAACCGCCTCAAGCGTCTCCTCGACCTCGGCGCGCCCGAGATCATCGTGAACAACGAGAAGCGGATGCTCCAGGAGGCCGTCGACGCGCTGTTCGACAACGGCCGCCGCGGCCGCCCGGTCACCGGTCCCGGCAACCGCCCGCTGAAGTCCCTCAGCGACATGCTGAAGGGCAAGCAGGGCCGGTTCCGCCAGAACCTCCTGGGCAAGCGTGTCGACTACTCCGGCCGTTCGGTCATCGTCGTCGGCCCGCAGCTGAAGCTGCACCAGTGCGGTCTGCCCAAGCAGATGGCGCTGGAGCTCTTCAAGCCGTTCGTGATGAAGCGCCTGGTCGACCTGAACCACGCGCAGAACATCAAGTCGGCCAAGCGGATGGTCGAGCGGGCCCGTCCGGTCGTGTGGGACGTCCTCGAAGAGGTCATCACCGAGCACCCCGTGCTGCTCAACCGCGCGCCCACCCTGCACCGCCTGGGCATCCAGGCCTTCGAGCCGCAGCTGGTCGAGGGCAAGGCCATCCAGATCCACCCGCTCGTCTGCACCGCGTTCAACGCGGACTTCGACGGTGACCAGATGGCCGTGCACCTGCCGCTGTCGGCCGAGGCGCAGGCCGAGGCCCGCATCCTGATGCTGTCCACCAACAACATCCTGAAGCCGGCCGACGGCAAGCCGGTCACCATGCCCACCCAGGACATGGTCATCGGCCTGTACTCGCTGACCACCGAGAAGGACGAGAGCGAGAACGCGCCGGGTCAGGGCAGGATCTTCGGCTCCGTGTCGGAGGCGCTCATGGCCTTCGACCGCCGCGAGCTGGACATCCAGGCCAGGATCCAGGTCCGGGTCGACGGGGACGTCCCGCCGCCGCGCGGCTGGCAGGGCCCCGAGGGCTGGGAGCCGGGCGACCCCTACCGCCTGGAGACCACGCTCGGCCGCTGCCTGTTCAACCAGACGCTCCCGGCGAACTACCCGTACGTCAACTTCCAGGTCGGCAAGAAGCAGCTCTCGGCCATCGTCAACGAGCTGGCCGAGAAGTACCCGAAGGTGGAGGTGGCGGCCGCGCTCGACGCGCTCAAGGACGCCGGCTTCTACTGGGCGACCCGGGCCGGTGTGACGATCTCCATCGAGGACGTCATCGCGCCGCCGAACAAGGCCACGATCATGGAGACGTACGAGCGCCGGGCCGACAAGGTCCAGCGGGAGTACGAGCGCGGTCTGATCACCGACGAGGAGCGCCGCCAGGAGCTCATCGAGATCTGGACCCACGCCACCAGCGACGTGACCGACGACATGCAGCAGGCGTTCCCGAAGAGCAACCCGGTCTGGATGATGGTCCAGTCGGGTGCCCGCGGAAACCTGATGCAGGTCCGGCAGATCTCCGGCATCCGTGGTCTGGTGTCCAACACCAAGGGTGAGACGATCCCGCGTCCGATCAAGGCCTCGTTCCGCGAGGGCCTGTCGGTGCTGGAGTACTTCATCTCCACCCACGGACAGCGGAAGGGTCTGGCCGACACCGCGCTGCGGACCGCCGACTCGGGTTACCTGACCCGTCGTCTGGTGGACGTCGCGCAGGACGTCATCGTCCGCGAGATCGACTGCGGCACCGACCGCGCCGTCCCGCTGCACGTCGGCGAGCGCGACGCCCAGGGCAACCTGGTCAAGGCCGAGAACGCCGAGAGCAACGTGCACGGCCGCATCCTGGCCGAGGACGTCGAGGTGGACGGCAAGGTCATCGCGAGCGCGGGTGTCGACATCAACGACATCCACGTCACCGCGCTGGTCGAGGCCGGGGTGGAGACCGTCAGGACCCGCAGCGCCCTTGTCTGCGAGGCCAAGATCGGTGTCTGCGCCACCTGCTACGGCCGTTCGCTCGCGACCGGCAAGCTCGTGGACGTCGGCGAGGCGGTCGGCATCATCGCCGCCCAGTCGATCGGCGAGCCCGGCACCCAGCTGACGATGCGTACCTTCCACACCGGTGGTGTGGCGGGTGCGGACATCACCCACGGTCTGCCCCGTGTCCAGGAGCTCTTCGAGGCGCGCGTCCCCAAGGGCGTCGCCCCGATCAGCGAGGCCGAGGGCCGGGTCCGCATCGACGAGACCGACAAGACCCGGAAGATCGTCATCGTTCCCGACGACGGTTCCGACGAGGTCGCCTACCAGGTCTCGATGCGGTCGCGGATGCTGGTCTCGGAGGGACAGCACGTCAAGGTGGGCCAGCAGCTGATCGCCGGTGCGGTCAACCCCAACGAGGTGCTGCGCATCCTCGGCCCGCGGGCCGTGCAGCTGCACCTGGTGGCCGAGGTCCAGCAGGTCTACCGCTCGCAGGGTGTGTCCATCCACGACAAGCACATCGAGATCATCGTCCGGCAGATGCTCAAGCGCGTGAACGTGCTGGAGTCGGGTGACACCGACATGCTGCCCGGTGAGCTCGTCGAGCGGCCCCGCTTCGAGCGGATGAACCGCGAGTGCGTGGCGGAGCAGGGCACGCCGGCCTCCGGCCGCCCGGTTCTCATGGGCATCACCAAGGCGTCGCTGGCCACCGAGTCCTGGCTGTCGGCGGCGTCCTTCCAGGAGACGACCAGGGTGCTCACGGACGCGGCGATCCACGCCAAGTCCGACTCCCTGCTCGGCCTCAAGGAGAACGTCATCATCGGTAAGCTCATCCCGGCCGGTACCGGCATGCCGCAGTACCGCAACGTCCGGGTCGAGCCGACCGAGGAGGCCAAGGCCGCGATGTACACGGTCGGCGGCTACGACGGCTCCGCGGCGGACTACACCTTCGGCTCGGGCTCCGGCGAGGCCGTGCCGCTGGAGGAGTACGACTTCGGTCAGTACAACCGCTGAGTGTGACGCCGACGGCGCCCGTCCCCTTCGGGGGGCGGGCGCCGTCCGCTTTTCCGCCGGATTCTTATTGATCTCTCTTGACCGGAATGTTGCGGTGGAGGCCGGACGTTAACGAGAAGAACGGCCGGAGAAGTCCCGCACGACCGGTAAACTCGTCATGGACCCAGCAGCGGCCGGCGGTGAGTCGGACGCGGGAGTCATGGCACGAATACGGGTATCCACTGAGACGGCCGGCAGGCGCGATGGTTTTGACGCGTTGCGCTTGACTGGGTAGTCTTTCCCATCGTGCCCATGTCTTCATGGGCTCTCATGCGTGCGCGTCGACAGGTTCCCACGGGGAGTCGGCAGAGGCGCCGCGTGGCCCCCTCCACCAGGCAGGTTCGGAGATGGCGCGACAAGTGCGCGACACGCCCGACCGCGTGGGTCGGAGTGGGCGGCCACTTCGCAGGTCATGACACCGGCAGTACCTGCAAAGGCAACAACATTCGAATCACCGGCAAGCACGAACGGAGACGCGGTGCCTACGATTCAGCAGCTGGTCCGCAAGGGCCGCCAGGATAAGGTCACCAAGACCAAGACCCCGGCGCTCAAGGCCAGCCCCCAGCGACGCGGCACCTGCATGCGCGTTTACACCACGACCCCCAAGAAGCCGAACTCCGCCCTCCGCAAGGTCGCGCGTGTCCGGCTCACTAACGGCATCGAGGTCACGGCCTACATTCCGGGCGTCGGCCACAACCTTCAGGAGCACTCCATCGTGCTCGTGCGTGGCGGTCGTGTGAAGGACCTGCCGGGTGTTCGCTACAAGATCATCCGCGGCTCGCTCGACACCCAGGGTGTCCGCAACCGCAAGCAGGCCCGTAGCCGTTACGGCGCGAAGAAGGAGAAGTAAGAATGCCTCGCAAGGGTTCTCCTGGTCGTCGTCAGCTCATGGCTGACCCGGTCCACAACTCGCCGCTGGTCACCGCGCTCATCAACAAGGTGCTCCTGGACGGCAAGCGCTCCATCGCGCAGTCCATCGTTTACGGCGCTCTCGAAGGCGCTCGGGAGAAGACGGGCAACGACCCGGTCGTCACCCTGAAGCGCGCGCTGGACAACGTCAAGCCCACCCTTGAGGTCCGCAGCCGCCGCGTCGGCGGTGCGACCTACCAGGTCCCGGTCGAGGTGCGCGCCGCGCGCAGCACCACCCTGGCCCTGCGTTGGCTGGTGCAGTACTCCCGCGCCCGCCGCGAGAAGACCATGACCGAGCGCCTCATGAACGAGCTGCTCGACGCCAGCAATGGCCTCGGCGCCAGCGTCAAGAAGCGCGAGGACACCCACAAGATGGCCGAGTCCAACAAGGCCTTCGCCCACTACCGCTGGTAACAGCGGGTTCGACGAGACGACGAGGACGCGAGAGAAGTGGCCACCACGACCGCTCTTGACCTGGCCAAGGTGCGAAACATCGGCATCATGGCCCACATCGACGCGGGCAAGACCACCACGACCGAGCGCATCCTGTTCTACACCGGCATCAACTACAAGCTCGGTGAGGTCCACGAGGGCGCAGCCACGATGGACTGGATGGAGCAGGAGCAGGAGCGTGGTATCACCATCACCTCCGCCGCTACGACCTGCGAGTGGCTCGGCCACACGATCAACATCATCGACACGCCGGGTCACGTCGACTTCACCATCGAGGTGGAGCGCTCGCTCCGCGTCCTCGACGGTGCCGTCGCCGTGTTCGACGGTGTGGCGGGTGTCGAGCCGCAGTCCGAGACGGTCTGGCGCCAGGCCGACGGTTACGGCGTGCCCCGCATCTGCTTCGTCAACAAGATGGACCGCGTCGGCGCGGAGTTCCACCGCTGCGTCGACATGATGGTCAGCCGGCTGAACGCCACTCCGGCGGTCATCCAGCTTCCCTGGGGCGTCGAGGCCGACTTCAAGGGCGTCATCGACCTGGTGAAGATGAAGGGCCTGCTCTGGAGCGCCGAGGCGGCCAAGGGCGAGATGTACGAGGTCGTCGACATCCCGGCCGAGTACGCCGACGCCGCCCGTGAGTGGCGCGACAAGCTCGTCGAGACCGTCGCCGAGAACGACGACGAGCTGATGGAGCTCTTCCTGGAGGGCACCGAGCCCACCGAGGAGCAGCTGGTCGCGGCCATCCGCCGCGCGACGCTGGCCAGCGCCATCAACCCGGTCCTGACGGGCACCGCGTTCAAGAACAAGGGCGTCCAGCCCCTGCTCGACGCGATCGTCGCCTACCTCCCGGCGCCGACCGACATCCCGGCCTTCAAGGGCCACGCGGTCGGCAACGAGGAGGAGACCGTCGAGCGTCACGCGGACGTGACCGAGCCGTTCGCCGCGCTGGCCTTCAAGATCATGAGCGACCCGCACCTCGGCCGTCTCACCTACATCCGCATCTACTCGGGCACTCTCGAGTCCGGCTCCGGGGTCATCAACTCCGTGAAGGGCCGCAAGGAGCGGATCGGCAAGATCTACCAGATGCACGCGAACAAGCGCGAGGAGCGCCCGTCCGCGCACGCCGGTCAGATCGTCGCCGTGATGGGCCTGAAGGACACCACCACCGGTGACACCCTGTGCGACCCGGCCAACCAGGTCGTCCTGGAGTCGATGACGTTCCCGGCCCCGGTCATCAACGTCGCGATCGAGCCCAAGACCAAGGGCGACCAGGAGAAGCTCAGCACCGCGATCCAGCGGCTGGCCGAGGAGGACCCGTCCTTCCAGGTCCGCCGTGACGAGGAGACCGGCCAGACGGTCATCTGGGGTATGGGCGAGCTCCACCTGGAGATCCTCGTCGACCGGATGCGCCGCGAGTTCAAGGTCGAGGCCAACGTCGGCCGGCCGCAGGTCGCCTACCGGGAGACCATCCGCCGCAAGGTGGAGAAGGTCGACTACACCCACAAGAAGCAGACCGGTGGTTCCGGCCAGTTCGCCCGGGTCATCATCGACCTCGAGCCGCTCGGCGAAGGCAACGACGGCTACGAGTTCGCGAACAAGGTCTCCGGTGGCCGCATCCCGCGGGAGTACATCCCGTCGGTGGACGCGGGCGCCCAGGAGGCCGCCGAGTTCGGCGTTCTCGCCGGCTACCCCATGGTCGGGGTGAAGGTCACCCTGCAGGACGGCGCCTTCCACGAGGTCGACTCGTCCGAAATGGCCTTCAAGATCGCTGGATCGATGGCCTTCAAGGAGGCCGCGCGCAAGGCGGACGCCGTGATCCTGGAGCCGGTGATGGCCGTCGAGGTCACCACCCCCGAGGACTACATGGGCGACGTCATCGGCGACCTCAACGGCCGCCGCGGGCAGATCCGGGCGATGGACGAGCGCGCCGGCGCGCGTATCGTCCAGGCGCTCGTGCCGCTCTCTGAGATGTTCGGCTACGTGGGTGACCTTCGTAGCAAGACGCAGGGGCGCGCCAGCTTCAGCATGCAGTTCGACTCCTACGCGGAAGTGCCTGCGCACATCGCCAAGGAGATCGTCGCGAAGGTGCGGGGCGAGTAAGTCCGGCATCCGTTCCGGTGGCGGAGGCGATCTGATCGCCTTCCCGCCGGGGGTGCGGGGAGCGAGTGCTCGCCGGCCGGTCCCGTGAGGGACCGGCCTCCCCAAGCCCGAGTGAAAAGACGCAAGTCAAGTCAGAATCTCTAAGGAGACAGACAGTGGCCAAGGCCAAGTTCGAGCGGACCAAGCCGCACGTAAACATCGGCACCATTGGGCACATCGACCACGGCAAGACCACTCTGACCGCGGCGATCACCAAGGTGCTCCACGAGCGTTTCCCTGAGCTCAACGAGGCGACCCCGTTCGACAAGATCGACAAGGCGCCCGAGGAGAAGGCCCGCGGCATCACGATCTCCATCGCGCACGTCGAGTACCAGACCGAGAAGCGCCACTACGCCCACGTGGACTGCCCCGGTCACGCCGACTACGTGAAGAACATGATCACCGGTGCGGCCCAGATGGACGGCGCGATCCTCGTGGTCGCCGCCACCGACGGCCCGATGCCGCAGACGAAGGAGCACGTCCTCCTGGCCCGCCAGGTCGGCGTCCCCTACATCGTCGTGGCCCTCAACAAGGCCGACATGGTCGACGACGAGGAGATCCTGGAGCTCGTCGAGCTCGAGGTCCGTGAGCTTCTCTCGGCCCAGGAGTTCCCCGGCGACGACCTGCCGGTCGTCCGCGTCTCCGCTCTCAAGGCCCTTGAGGGCGACGAGAAGTGGGGCGACAGCATCATCGAGCTCATGACCGCCGTGGACGAGAACGTCCCCGAGCCGACCCGTGAGACCGAGAAGCCGTTCCTCATGCCGATCGAGGACGTGTTCTCGATCACCGGTCGCGGCACCGTCGTCACCGGCCGTATCGAGCGCGGTATCGTCAAGGTCAACGAGACCGTCGACATCGTCGGCATCAAGGACACCAAGACCACGACCACGGTCACCGGTGTCGAGATGTTCCGCAAGCTCCTCGACGAGGGCCAGGCCGGTGACAACGTCGGTCTGCTCCTCCGCGGCATCAAGCGCGAGGACGTCGAGCGCGGCCAGTGTGTCATCAAGCCGGGCACCACGACTCCGCACACGGAGTTCGAGGGCCAGGTCTACATCCTCTCGAAGGACGAGGGCGGCCGCCACACGCCGTTCTTCAACAACTACCGTCCGCAGTTCTACTTCCGTACGACTGACGTGACCGGCGTTGTGAACCTGCCGGAGGGCACCGAGATGGTCATGCCCGGTGACAACACCGAGATGACCGTCCAGCTCATCCAGCCGATCGCGATGGAGGAGGGCCTCAAGTTCGCGATCCGCGAGGGTGGCCGCACCGTCGGCGCCGGCCGCGTGACGAAGATCATCAAGTAGTACGATCGCGGAGTGGCGGTCGGCCCTCAACGCAGGGCCGACCGCCGCACCACGAGGTGGCCGTGCCGTACGGCACGTGCCGCCGGGTGCGGCCCACGAACCGTGATCTCGCAGTTGGTTCGGCCGAAGTGACCGAAGTAACTGCCAGATCACGGAAGAAAGCGCAGACCGAAACCGTCTGCTACGTGGGGCGCGGACGAGGACGCCACGCCGGAGACGGCGCGGGCCGCCAGGCCCGGCGGACTCGGCCATCACACAGCGGCCACAGGCCGCACGCAACTTTTTCAGACGACAGCGAAGGACACCGAGGCCATTATGGCGGGACAGAAGATCCGCATCCGGCTCAAGGCCTATGACCACGAGGTCATCGACAGCTCGGCCAAGAAGATCGTCGAGACGGTGACGCGGACTGGCGCTAAGGTCGCGGGCCCGGTTCCGCTGCCGACCGAGAAGAACGTGTACTGCGTCATCCGCTCGCCGCACAAGTACAAGGACAGCCGCGAGCACTTCGAGATGCGCACGCACAAGCGGCTGATTGACATCATCGACCCGACGCCGAAGACGGTCGACTCGCTCATGCGACTCGACCTTCCCGCCGGCGTTGACATCTCGATCAAGCTCTGAGGGAACGCACTGACATGGCTAAGCAGATCAAGGGCGTCCTGGGCAAGAAGCTCGGCATGACCCAGGTCTTCGACGCGGACAACCGGATGGTCCCGGTGACCGTCGTCGAGGCCGGTCCGTGCGTGGTGACCCGCGTCCGCACCGCCGAGAAGGACGGCTACTCCGCCATCCAGCTCGGCTTCGGGCAGGTCGACCCCCGGAAGGTCAACAAGCCGCTCGGCGACTACCTCCGCAAGCACGACATCACCCCGCGCCGTTACTTCGCGGAGATCCGTACCGACGACGCGAGCGACTACACCCTCGGCCAGGAGCTTCTGGCCGACACCTTCGAGGCCGGCCAGTTCGTCGACGTGACGGGCAAGAGCAAGGGCAAGGGCTTCGCCGGTGTCATGAAGCGGCACGGCTTCGGGGGTCTGGGCGCTTCGCACGGTACCCAGCGCAAGCACCGCTCGCCGGGTTCCATCGGTGGCTGCGCCACCCCGGGCCGCGTCTTCAAGGGCCTGCGCATGGCCGGTCGGATGGGCAACGTCCGCACCACCATCCAGAGCCTGAAGGTCCACGCTGTGGACGCCGAGAAGAATCTCATCCTGATCAAGGGTGCGATCCCCGGCGCCAACGGCAGCCTGGTCCTCGTCCGCACCTCTGCCAAGAAGGGGGCTGCCAAGTGAGCACCATTGACGTCCTCGACGTGCGCGGGGCCAAGGCGGGCACCGTCGACCTGCCCGAAGACATCTTCGGCGCCAAGGTCAACATTCCTCTGATCCACCAGGTCGTCGTGGCCCAGCTCGCCGCTCGCCGGCAGGGCACCCACAAGGCCAAGACCCGCGGTGAGGTCAGCGGCGGCGGCAAGAAGCCGTACCGCCAGAAGGGCACCGGCCGCGCCCGCCAGGGCTCGACCCGCGCCCCGCAGTTCGCCGGCGGTGGCACCGTCCACGGTCCGGTCCCGCGGGACTACAGCCAGAAGACGCCCAAGAAGATGAAGGCCGCCGCGCTGCGCGGCGCCCTCTCCGACCGGGCCGGCGGCGGCCGCGTCCACGTGGTCAGCGGCCTGGTCGAGGGCGAGACCCCGAAGACCAAGGCGGCCCTGGAGTCGCTGCGGAAGATCACGCAGGCTCGCAGTGTCCTCGTCGTCGTCGACGAGGGTGACGAGCTCACCTGGCTCAGCCTGCGCAACGCTCCCGAGGTCCACCTGCTGGACGCGGGGCAGCTGAACACCTACGACGTGCTCTGCTACGACGACGTCGTTTTCACTCAGGCGGCGTACGACCAGGTCGTGGCGCGTCTGGGCAAGAGCGGGAAGGAAGACGCCTGATGGAGAAGATCGCCGACCCGCGCGACATCATCATCAAGCCGGTTGTCTCCGAGAAGAGCTACGGCCTGATCGACGAGCACAACAAGTACACGTTCCTGGTGCGGAAGACGGCCAACAAGACGCAGGTCAAGATCGCCATTGAGCAGATCTTCGGTGTCAAGGTGGCCAGCGTCAACACCATCAACCGCCAGGGCAAGCGCAAGCGGACCAAGTTCGGCTACGGCCAGCGCCCCAACACCAAGCGCGCGATCGTGAGCCTGGTCGAAGGCGACCGGATCGACATCTTCGGTCAGGTCGGCTGACCCGCTCGCACGTAAGTACCCGGCCGGAGCGCCCCCCGTCCCACGACGGGGGGCATTCGGCCGGATCAACCGACAAAGGATGAACGAAAAAGATGGGCATCCGTAAGCTCAAGCCGACGACCCCGGGTCGCCGCGGCGCCAGCGTCTCGGACTTCGCCGAGATCACGCGCAGCACGCCCGAGAAGTCGCTGCTGGCGCCCCTGCACAGCAAGGGCGGCCGCAACGTCCACGGCAGGGTCACCACCCGCCACCAGGGCGGCGGCCACAAGCGCGCCTACCGGATCATCGACTTCCGGCGCCACGACAAGGACGGGATTCCGGCCAAGGTCGCTCACATCGAGTACGACCCGAACCGCACCTCCCGCATCGCGCTGCTGCACTACGCCGACGGGGAGAAGCGCTACATCCTCTGCCCGACCGGCCTCAAGCAGGGCGACCTGATCGAGAACGGCCCCACGGCCGACATCAAGCCGGGTAACTGCCTCCCGCTGCGCAACATCCCGACCGGTACCTTCATCCACGCGGTGGAGCTCCGTCCGGGCGGTGGCGCCAAGCTGGGCCGGTCCGCCGGCGCGCAGATCCAGCTTCTCGCCAAGGAGGGCCAGTACGCCACGCTGCGTATGCCCTCCGGCGAAATGCGCCAGGTCGACGTCCGCTGCCGGGCCTCCATCGGCCAGGTCGGCAACGCCGAGCAGGGCAACATCAACTGGGGTAAGGCCGGCCGTATGCGGTGGAAGGGCAAGCGCCCCACCGTCCGCGGTGTCGCGATGAACCCGGTCGACCACCCGCACGGTGGTGGTGAGGGTAAGACCTCCGGCGGCCGTCACCCGGTGAACCCCAAGGGCAAGCCCGAGGGTCGTACTCGTGCGGCGAACAAGGCCAGCGACCGGCTGATCATCCGCCGTAGGACCAAGCGGAAGAAGCGGTAGGAGCAGCCAAAATGCCACGTAGCCTTAAGAAGGGTCCCTTCGTGGACGACCACCTTCAGAAGAAGGTGGACGCGCAGAACGAGAAGGGCACCAAGAACGTCATCAAGACGTGGTCGCGGCGCTCCATGATCGTGCCCGACATGCTCGGTCACACGATCGCCGTCCACGACGGCCGCAAGCACGTCCCGGTGTTCGTCACCGAGTCGATGATCGGTCACAAGCTCGGCGAGTTCGCCCCCACGCGGACGTTCCGCAGCCACGTCAAGGAAGACCGCCGCAGCCGGCGGTAAGCGCCTCAGCGAAGCAGAAGTAAGAGGAGTAAGCGATGGAAGCCAGGGCTCAGGTGCGGTTCGCGCGCCACACGCCCATGAAGGCCCGCCGTGTGGTGGACCTCATTCGCGGGCTGCCCGCTTCGGAGGCGCAGGCCGTGCTGCAGTTCGCTCCCCAGGCGGCGAGCGAGACCGTGTACAAGGTGCTGTCGAGCGCCATTGCGAACGCGGAGCACAACTTCAAGCTCGACCGCGACACGCTCTTCGTGAGCCGTGCGTGGGTCGACGAGGGCCCGACCCTGAAGCGGTTCCGTCCCCGCGCCCAGGGCCGTGCCTATCGGATCAACAAGCGGACGAGCCACATCACCGTGATCGTGGAGTCCCGCGAGCCGAAGGGGAGGACCCGCTAGTGGGTCAGAAGGTAAACCCGCACGGGTTCCGCCTCGGCATCACGACCGACTTCAAGAGCCGGTGGTATGCCGACAAGCTCTACAAGTCGTACGTTGCCGAGGATGTGGCGATCCGCCGCATGCTCAAGAAGGGCATGGAGCGGGCCGGCATCTCCAAGGTGGAGATCGAGCGGACCACCGACCGGGTACAGGTCGACATCCACACCGCCCGTCCGGGCATCGTCATCGGCCGCCGCGGCGCCGAGGCCGACCGGATCCGCGGTGACCTCGAGAAGCTGACCAAGAAGCAGGTCCAGCTGAACATCCTCGAGGTCAAGAACCCCGAGATCGACGCCCAGCTCGTCGCGCAGGGCGTGGCCGAGCAGCTGTCCAGCCGTGTCTCGTTCCGGCGGGCCATGCGCAAGGCGATGCAGTCGGCGATGAAGAGCGGCGCCAAGGGCATCCGGGTGCAGTGCTCCGGCCGTCTGGGCGGTGCCGAGATGTCGCGTTCGGAGTTCTACCGCGAGGGCCGCGTGCCCCTGCACACGCTCCGCGCCGACATCGACTACGGCCTCTACGAGGCCCGCACCACCTTCGGCCGCATCGGCGTGAAGGTGTGGATCTACAAGGGTGAGGCCCCGACCAGCCGCGCCGAGCGCGAGGCGGCCGCCGCCGGCGCCCGCGCCGGCCAGCGTCGTGACCGCGACGACCGTCGTGGCGGCGCCGACCGTCCTCGCCGTGGCGCCGGTGACCGTCCGCGCCGCGGTGGCGCCGGTCGCGGTGACCGCGCCCCCAGGAACGAGGCGGCCTCGCAGGCCGCCCCCGAGACCGGCCCGGCTACGCAGCCGGGTGCTGAAGGGAGCTGACCATGCTGATCCCTCGCAGGGTCAAGCACCGCAAGCAGCACCGGCCTGACCGTCACGGCGCCGCCAAGGGTGGCACCAGGGTCGTGTTCGGCGAGTTCGGCATCCAGGCGCTTGAGCACTCCTACGTGACCAACCGCCAGATCGAGTCGGCTCGTATCGCCATGACCCGGCACATCAAGCGTGGCGGCAAGGTCTGGATCAACATCTACCCGGACCGTCCGCTGACCAAGAAGCCGGCCGAGACCCGCATGGGTTCCGGTAAGGGTTCGCCGGAGTGGTGGATCGCCAACGTCAAGCCCGGCCGCGTCATGTTCGAGCTGTCGGGTGTCGCCGAGCCGGTGGCTCGCGAGGCTCTGCGTCGTGCGATGCACAAGCTCCCGATGAAGTGCCGGTTCGTCAAGCGTGAAGTGGGTGAGGCGTGATGGCTAAGGGCCTGACCGCCGGTGAGCTGCGGGTGGAGGACCAGGACACCCTGGTCCAGAAGCTGAAGGAAGCCAAGGAGGAGCTGTTCAACCTCCGCTTCCAGGCCGCGACCGGCCAGTTGGAGAGCCACGGGCGGCTGCGCGCCGTCCGCCGCGAGATCGCCCGTATCTACACCGTGATGCGTGAGCGGGAGCTCAACATCGTTACGGTTGAGAAGGAGTCGATCGATGGCTGAGACCGCTGAGAGCACGACCCAGGCGCGGAACTACCGCAAGACCCGTGAGGGCCTGGTCGTCAGCGACAAGATGGACAAGACCGTCGTGGTCGCCGTTGAGGACCGCGTCAAGCACCCGCTGTACGGCAAGGTCATCCGCCGGACGACCAAGTACAAGGCGCACGACGAGGCCAACGCCTGCGGCGTCGGCGACCGCGTCCTTCTGATGGAGACCCGGCCGCTGTCGGCCAGCAAGCGCTGGCGGGTCGTCGAGATCCTCGAGAAGGCCAAGTAAAGAACGCGCGCCCCGTGGGGAGTGATCCGTTCACTCCCCACGGTGGTGTCCAAGGGGGCGAAGAAGACCTTCGCCCCGCCTGCGGCGGCGGCCCGCAGGCGGCAGAACCCCGTCGCACCGCGTAGGCTGCGACGGGCGGACCCGCCCGCAGGGCTGTCCCGGGGGAAAAAGACCCAGCAGGTTCCGCAAGGCTCACCCGAGGGTGAGAACCGGCGAGACAAACAGGAGTACAAGTGATCCAGCAGGAGTCGCGGCTCAAGGTCGCCGACAACACGGGTGCCAAGGAGATCCTTTGCATCCGGGTGCTCGGTGGCTCGGGCCGGCGCTACGCGGGAATCGGCGACATCATCGTCGCCACGGTCAAGGACGCCATTCCGGGCGGCACCGTGAAGAAGGGCGACGTCGTCAAGGCGGTCGTCGTCCGCACTGTCAAGGAGCGCCGCCGGCCCGACGGCTCCTACATCCGCTTCGACGAGAACGCCGCCGTCATCATCAAGGACAGCGGTGACCCTCGTGGCACGCGTATCTTCGGTCCGGTCGGACGCGAGCTGCGTGACAAGAAGTTCATGCGCATCATCTCGCTCGCGCCGGAGGTGTTGTAAATGCCGAAGCTTCACGTGAAGAAGGGTGACCTGGTTCAGGTCATCGCCGGCAAGGACAAGGGTGCCAAGGGCCGGGTGATCGCCGCCTTCCCGCGCGAGGAGCGCGTGGTGGTCGAGGGCGTCAACCTGATCAAGAAGCACTCCAAGGAGACCAACCAGGGCCCGCGCGGCGCCAAGACCGGCGGTGTGCAGACCATGGAGGCTCCCATCCACGTGAGCAACGTCAAGAAGCTCAAGGATGACGAGAAGCCTGCCAAGAAGGAGTCGGCCAAGTCCGCCTCCGACGAGTCGGGTGAGGACAACTGATGACCGCTGAGACCACCGAGACCGTCCAGGCCGCGCGGCCCGTCCCGCGCCTCAAGCAGCGCTACCGCGAGGAGATCATCGCGAAGCTGCGCGAGGAGTTCGGGATCGAGAACATCATGCTGGTGCCCACGATCACCAAGATCAAGGTGAACATGGGCGTCGGCGAGGCCGCTCGCGACTCGAAGCTCATCGAAGGCGCCGTCCGCGACCTCACCTCGATCACCGGCCAGAAGCCGGCCGTCGTCCGGGCCCGCAAGTCCATCGCCCAGTTCAAGCTGCGTGAGGGCATGCCGATCGGCGCCCACGTCACGCTGCGCGGCGACCGGATGTGGGAGTTCCTGGACCGGCTGCTGTCGCTGGCGCTGCCGCGTATCCGCGACTTCCGCGGTCTGTCGCCCAAGCAGTTCGACGGCAACGGCAACTACACCTTCGGCCTCACCGAGCAGGTCATGTTCCACGAGGTCGACCAGGACAAGATCGACCGCCAGCGGGGCATGGACATCACCGTCGTGACCACCGCTAAGACCGACGACCAGGGCCGGGCGCTGCTCAAGCACCTCGGATTCCCCTTCAAGGAGGCCTGATCATGGCGAAGACGTCGCTCAAGGTCAAGGCTGCTCGCAAGGCCAAGTTCGAGGTCCGGGCGTACACTCGGTGCTCGCGCTGTGGTCGTCCGCGCGCCGTTTTCCGGAAGTTCGGCCTGTGCCGCATCTGCTTCCGCGAGATGGCGCACCGGGGCGAGCTGCCCGGCATCACCAAGTCGAGCTGGTAGCCGTCCGCGCGGCCGTACGGGTCCCACAGGGGCACGTGGAGCCGCGCGGCGCCGCCGGCCACACCAGTAAGTCCATTCACCGGGCGCCGTTCCAGGCGCCCATGACCGCACCGCAGGTCCCCTGGGGAAACCGCGGTGAGGAAGGCCACCGGCCATGACGATGACCGACCCGATCGCAGACATGCTCACGCGTCTGCGAAACGCGAACTCGGCGTACCACGACACCGTGGCGATGCCGTACTCGAAGATCAAGGCGCACATCGCCGAGATCCTTCAGCAGGAGGGTTACATCCAGTCCTGGAGCGTCGAGGACGCCAAGGTTGGAAAGAACCTCGTGGTGGAGCTCAAGTTCGGGCAGAACCGTGAGCGTTCGCTCTCTGGCCTGCGCCGGGTCTCCAAGCCCGGCCTGCGGGTCTATGCGAAGAAGGACAACCTGCCTCGGGTCCTGGGCGGGCTGGGCGTCGCGATCATTTCGACGTCCGGCGGTCTGATGACCGACAAGCAGGCCAGCAAGCGTGGAGTGGGCGGGGAAGTCCTCGCCTTCGTTTGGTAGAAGGGAGAAACCACAGCATGTCGCGAATCGGACGGCTGCCCATCCCTGTACCGAACGGCGTGGACATCGCCATCGATGGCCGGAATGTCACGGTCAAGGGCCCCAAGGGCACGCTTTCACACACGGTCGCTGAGCCGATCGAGGTCGCCAAGGGCGAGGACGGCAACGTGACCGTCACGCGCCCCAGCGACGAGAACAAGATCCGTGCGCTGCACGGCCTGTCCCGCACGCTGATCGCCAACATGGTGACCGGTGTGACCCAGGGATACTCCAAGACCCTGGAGATCGTGGGCGTCGGTTACCGCGTCCAGGCCAAGGGCCCGACCCAGCTCGAGTTCTCCCTCGGTTTCAGCCACCCGGTGATCATCGACGCGCCGGAGGGCATCTCCTTCCGCGTAGAGAAGCCGACGCTGTTCCACGTGGACGGCATCGACAAGCAGAAGGTCGGCGAGATCGCCGCGAACATCCGCAAGCTGCGCAAGCCCGACCCGTACAAGGGCAAGGGTGTGCGCTACCAGGGCGAGGTTGTCCGCCGCAAGGTCGGAAAGGCTGGTAAGTAGGCATGGCTGGCAAGACTGCGTTCGGCAAGCACACGGCCGCCCGCGCCGTCTCGCGGGCCCGCCGCCACGGCCGAGTCCGCAAGAAGGTCGTCGGCACGGCCGAGCGTCCCCGCCTGGTCGTCAACCGCTCCACGCGGCACCTGTTCGTCCAGATCGTCGACGACGCTCAGGGTCACACGCTGGTGAGCGCCTCCACCATGGACGCCTCCCTGCGTTCGGCCGCCGGCGCCAAGACCGACAAGGCCAAGCAGGTCGGCGAGCTTCTCGCTCAGCGGGCCAAGGCCGCCGGGATCACCGCCGTCGTGTTCGACCGCGGTGGCAACCGCTACGCGGGCCGCATCGCGGCCCTCGCGGACAGCGCCCGCGAAGGCGGGCTGGAGTTCTGATGGCCCGTCTTACGAATGAGAAGAGGAACCACTAATGGCTGGAGCACCGCGTCGCGGTGGTGCCGCCGGTGGCGAGCGGCGTGATGGTCGTCGTGACGACCGCCGCGGTGGCAACGCTGACAAGGGCGTCTCGTACATCGAGCGCGTCGTGAAGATCAACCGAGTGGCCAAGGTCGTGAAGGGTGGTCGGCGCTTCAGCTTCACCGCCCTCGTCGTCGTCGGCGACGGCAACGGTCTGGTCGGCGTCGGCTACGGCAAGGCCAAGGAGGTGCCCGCGGCCATCGCCAAGGGCGTCGAGGAGGCCAAGAAGCACTTCTTCCGCGTGCCCCGCATCCAGGGCACCATCCCGCACATCGTGCAGGGTGAGGAGGCGGCCGGCGTCGTCTTCCTGCGTCCGGCCTCGCCCGGTACCGGCGTCATCGCCGGTGGCCCGGTGCGCGCCGTGCTGGAGTGCGCCGGCATCCACGACGTGCTGTCCAAGTCTCTCGGCTCGGACAACCCGATCAACATCGTGCACGCCACCGTGGCGGCTCTGAAGGGCCTCAGCCGGCCCGAGGAGATCGCCGCCCGCCGTGGCCTGCCGATCGAGGACGTCGCGCCCAAGGCCATGCTCAAGGCTCGTGCCGAGGGCATCGCCGAGGCCGCGGCGGCTAAGGCGGTGAGCTAGGCGATGGCACGCCTGAAGATCACTCAGGTTCGCTCGAAGATCGGCGGCAAGCAGAACCAGCGTGACTCGCTGCGCTCGCTCGGTCTGAAGCGCATCGGCGACGTCGTCGTCAAGGAGGACCGCCCGGAGATCCGCGGCATGGTCTCCGTGGTGACGCACCTCGTCACCGTGGAAGAGGTCGACTAGACATGGCAGAGAACACTCCGCTCCGTATTCACCACCTGCGGCCGGCTCCCGGCGCCAACAAGTCGAAGATCCGCAAGGGTCGCGGCGAGGCGTCCAAGGGCAAGACCGCGGGCCGTGGCACCAAGGGCACGCACGCCAGGACCACCAACACCCCCGGTTTCGAGGGTGGCAACGTTCCGCTCCAGCGTCGCCTGCCCAAGCTGAAGGGCTTCTCCAACGCTATGTTCAAGACGACCTACCAGGTCGTCAATCTGGACAAGCTCGGCGAGCTCTTCCCCGAGGGTGGCGACGTCACCATCGAGGCGCTGATCGCCAGGGGTGCGGTTCGCAAGAGGCAGCCGGTGAAGGTGCTCGGTACCGGCGACATCTCCGTGGCGTTGAACGTGCAGGCGCACGCCTTCTCCGCCAGCGCGAAGGAGAAGATCGCCGCTGCCGGTGGCTCCGTCTCCGAGCTGTAGGCACAGCATGACGTGGCGCGGGGGCTCATCATGGGCCCCCGCGCCCGTAGTGCGTTAGAGTTCGCTGGACAGTGGGCTTCGACTACTCATTTCCGCGGGCTCGTTGACTTGAGATAGTAAGATGCGCCACCCCCGCACCATAGTTGACCGACCTCGCCTTTCAGGCGCGCAGGAGGGACCGTGCTGACCGCGTTTACCCGAGCGTTCCGTACGCCGGACCTGCGCAAGAAGCTGCTCTTCACACTGGGCATCATCGCGCTTTTCCGACTCGGTTCGGTTCTTCCGACCCCGGGTGTAAACAACGAGAACATCGCCCGATGCCTCCAGCAGGCGCAGGCCGGTGATTCCGGAAACATCTACGGCATGGTGCAGCTGTTCAGCGGTGGCGCCCTGCTGAAACTTTCAGTGTTCGCGCTGGGCATCATGCCCTACATCACCGCGAGCATCATCCTCCAGCTCCTCGTGGTGGTCATTCCCCGGCTGGAGGCACTGAAGAAGGAGGGGCAGGCGGGCCAGACGAAGATCACGCAGTACACGCGTTATCTGACGATCGGCCTGGCGATCCTGCAGTCCACCGCCTTCATCGCCCTCGCGCGCAGCGGGCAGCTGTTCCCGCAGTGCCGCGAGGAGATCCTCATCGACAAGGACAACATCTTCGCCATCGTCACGATGGTGCTGACGATGACCGCCGGCACCGGCGTCATCATGTGGCTGGGCGAGCTCGTCACCGACCGCGGCGTCGGCAACGGCATGTCCATCCTGATCTTCACCCAGGTGATCGCGGTCTTCCCGGCCGAGCTGCTGAACATCGCCCGTCAGAAGGGCGCCTTCGTCTTCGCGGTGGTGATCATCACCGGTATCGCGATGATCGCCCTGGTGGTCATGGTCGAGCAGGCGCAACGCCGGATTCCCGTGCAGTACGCCAAGCGCATGGTCGGCCGCCGGATGTACGGCGGGACCTCGACCTACATCCCCCTGAAGGTGAACCAGGCGGGCATCATCCCCGTCATCTTCGCCTCCTCGCTGCTGTATCTCCCGCAGCTGGTCACGACCCTCTTCAGCAACTCCGCGGAGGAGCCGAACCAGGTCGTCCAGTGGATCGAGCAGAACCTGGTGCGGGGCGACACCCCGGCGTACATGATCATTTTCTTCCTGCTCATCGTCTTCTTCACCTACTTCTACGTGTCCATCACCTTCAACCCCGTTGAAGTGGCCGACAACATGAAGAAGTACGGTGGATTCATCCCGGGCATCCGCCCGGGCCGGCCGACGGCTGAGTACCTGAACTATGTGCTCACGAGGCTGACCGCTCCCGGCGCGCTGTACCTGGGCCTGATCGCCATGGTGCCGATCGTCGCACTCGCGGTCGTCGGTGCGAGTCAGAACTTCCCGTTCGGAGGAACGAGCATTCTGATCATGGTTGGTGTCGGTCTCGACACCGTGAAGCAGATCGAGAGCCAGCTCCAGCAGCGCAACTACGAAGGCTTCCTGAAGTAGTGCGTCTCGTCCTGGTCGGGCCCCCCGGAGCGGGTAAGGGGACGCAGGCCCAGTTCATCGCATCGAACCTGTCCATCCCGAAGATCTCGACAGGTGACATCTTCCGTGCCAACGTCTCGGGCGGCACGGAACTCGGCAGGATTGCCAAGGAGTACATGGACCGCGGCGACCTCGTGCCCGACGAGGTGACGATCGCGATGGTCCGCGACCGCCTCTCGGAGAGCGACGCGCAGGACGGTTTCCTGCTCGACGGCTTCCCCAGGAACGTGCCCCAGGCCGAGATCCTGAAGAAGATGCTCTCGGAGTTCGGCGCGGCCCTCGACGTCGTCCTCGAGCTCGTGGTCGACGACGAGGAGGTCGTGCGCAGGCTGGCGGGCCGCCGTACGTGCGGCCAGTGCGGCCGCATCTGGCACGTCGACTTCGACGACAAGAAGGACGACGTCTGCGACGTCTGCGGCGGCCGGCTGTACCAGCGTGAGGACGACTCCGAGGAGACCGTCCGCCACCGGCTGGAGGTCTACCAGGAGCAGACCGCCCCGCTCGTCTCCTTCTACGCCGACGAGAGCCTCCTGGTCGGGGTGGACGCCACCGGCCCGGTGGAGGAGATCACCCAGCGCGCGATGGAGGCCCTGCGCCCCTTCGCCGACTAGCGGCCCGCCCGGGTCCCGGACCGGGAACGGCCCGGCTCGGGTCCCGTTCCCGGGGAACGACCCGCGGAGCCGGGACCGGAAGGCCGGAGAAATCATCCAGCACGCCACCCATGGAAACCCCACGGGTGGCGTGTTGTCATTTAGGGCAGAATCGGGGGAATTGGCCTCCTCGACCGCCCGTTGAACCACCCCAGGGGGTGCGCACGTGTTCAAGAAGAACAGGCACGGAATCCAGCTGAAGACGCCCGAGCAGCTGGAGAAGATGCGGGCGGCGGGCCTGGTGGTCGGCCGGACGCTGCAACTGCTCCGCGAGAGCGTCCAGCCGGGGATGACCCCGCTGGACCTCGACGGCATCGCGGAGAAGGCCATCAGGGACGAGGGCGCGATCCCCTCCTTCAAGGGCTACCAGGGCTTCCCGGCGTCGATCTGCGCGTCGGTGAACAACGAGGTCGTCCACGGGATCCCGAGCGATCGGCGCCCGCTGCGCGAGGGCGACATCATCTCGATCGACTGCGGGGCCATCCTCGACGGCTGGCACGGCGACTCCGCCATCACGGTCCCGGTGGGCGAGGTGGATCCCAAGCTGACCGAGCTGATGCGGGTCACCGAGGAGGCCATGTGGCGGGGCATCGCCGCGCTCACCGTCGGCCGTCACCTCTCCGACATCGGCCACGAGATCGAGAGGTACGTCCGCTCCCAGGGCCGTTACGGCATCCCCCAGGAGTACGGCGGGCACGGCATCGGCACCGAGATGCACATGGACCCGTGGGTCGCCAACCACGGCCGCCCGGGCCGGGGGCCGCGCTTCGAGGCGGGCATGTGCTTCGCCGTGGAGCCGATGCTGAACCTCGGCACCGACCGGACCAGGGTGCTGTCCGACGACTGGACCGTCGTGACCGTCGACGGAAAGGCCTCCGCGCACTTCGAACACAGCGTCGCGGTGACCGATAATGGTCCGTGGGTACTGACCGCCCTTGACGGGGGGAGAGAGCGGCTTGCCGACCTGTTGGGAGACGCGGGCTAGACGATCTGCCCGCCGGTGAGCGGATGTGATGCCGATGGCGGTTGGTCCGGAGATGCGAGCCTCTGACGGAGACCGTGACAGGGTCGCCGCGGCGCTGAGGGAGCACTACGCGCAGGGCCGGCTCACCACGGAGGAGTTCGACGAGCGTCTGGAGCAGCTCTACACCAGCAAGACCTACGGCGAGCTGGCCCGGCTGACCTCCGACCTCCCCGACGTCGACCTGCGGAGCCTTCCCGAGCCCGCCTCCCGGCAGCCGGCGCGGAGCGGGAAGGCCAAGTCCGGCAAGGGGTCGGGCGACCTCAAGGAGGCGTGGCAGGCCTGGGCGGTGGTCGGCGCCATCAACTGGGCGATCTGGTTCTTCATCGGCCTGGTGAGCAGTCTCGACTTCACCTATCCCTGGCCGCTGTGGGTGATGGGACCGTGGGGCATGGTCCTGCTGGTCATCACGATGTTCTCCGGCTCGGGCCGCCGCCGGGACCCCTGACGGCCTCCTCGGCGCCGGGCTCGGCATGGCCGGCGCCGTACGGCCGGGCCGTGGCCGTACGAGATCCTCACCTTCCGGAAAGGCCCTCCGGCGGTCCGCCGCCGGAGGGCCTTTCCCGCGTTGTGCGTGATCTTTACCCCCCGAGGCCCTTGCCCCCCGGGCGGCCGGGTACATGATCGCCATCGGTGGGCCGTGAGGTGGGGGTGGGCGATGGGGCCTGGTCGCGACGTCGCGACGTGCGCGAGAGTCCTCGGGTTGTGCGCGGCCGTGTTCGTGCTCACCGGCGGCGCCGCCGCGGGGGACGACGTGAGCGTCACCCCGTCCACGGCCCGCCCGGGACAGCTCGTGATCGTCTCCGTCGACCCGTGCGTCGCCCCCGCCGTCGCCTACTCCGCCGCCTTCGACACCACCTCCGCCCGGCTCGGCGACCACGACGGCGCGATGTACGGCACCGCCCGCGTCAGCTTCGACACCGTCCCCGGCTCCTACGTCGTCACGGTCCGCTGCGTCCGGGGCGGGCCGTACAACGGCACGTTCACGGTGGGCGCGCCGCGGCCCGCCGGGTACTCCGGCGGGGACCCGGACCGGGAGGCGGAGGCGGCGTCCGCCGTCCGGACGCTGTGGTTGTTCGGGGCGCTCGCCACCGTGGTGACGGTGCTGGGAACGGGGCTGACGCTGGCGATCGGCCGCCGGGCGCGCGGTGACCGCGAGACCTCGCCGACGCAGGGGGACGGCCCGATCTGAGGTATCCTGGATAGCGGTTGTGTCAAGGTACCGGCCGTCTGTTTCGCATTTCACCGCCGGGTGCCGTACACTCCTTCTTCGGTTCACTATGACCATTGCGCGTCGGCGGTTCGCAACCGTCGCTCTCATCGAAGCGCGTGGTCGCGGCTGCTTAGTGTTCCGATGCCTCAGACGACCGATCAGTGAAACGCGAGGACCATGGCCAAGAAAGACGGCGCCATCGAGATCGAGGGCACTGTGGTTGAGTCGCTCCCGAACGCGATGTTCCGGGTGCAGCTCGACAACGGCCATAAGGTCCTGGCCCACATCAGCGGGCGGATGCGGATGCACTACATCCGAATCCTTCCCGACGACCGGGTTGTCGTCGAACTGAGCCCCTACGACCTCAGTCGTGGGCGGATCGTCTACCGATACAAGTAAGCGTCTGAGGGACGAATAAGGACTATGAAGGTCAAGCCGAGCGTCAAGAAGATCTGCGACAAGTGCAAGGTGATCCGCCGGCACGGTCGCGTCATGGTGATCTGCGACAACCTGCGCCACAAGCAGCGCCAGGGCTAGTCGAAGAGCAAGGCCTTACATGAGTCCGCTCCACGTGGCGGACTCGTCCCATGTGGGGCCGGAGAAAGCAAGCGCGTCTCACACCCGTGCAGGCGGTCCTCACCGGGCCGGACCACGCGGGAGACCCCCGGTCGGAGGCCGGGGCCCTCGCCCCTGGGCATGGGGAGGGGCAGTGTGGCGCAGGACCTCCGCCACAACGAAGGAGAATGCCCGACCATGGCTCGCCTGGTTGGCGTCGACCTCCCCCGCGACAAGCGGCTGGAGATCGCTCTCACCTACATTTACGGAATCGGCCGCACCCGCGCGCTGGAGGCCCTCAAGGCCACCGGTGTGAGCGGCGACCTTCGCGTTCACCAGCTCACGGACGACGAGCTCGTCCCGCTGCGTGACTACATCGAGGCCAACTTCAAGATCGAAGGTGACCTCCGCCGCGAGGTCCAGGCCGACATCCGCCGCAAGATCGAGATTCAGTGCTACCAGGGCATCCGGCACCGCCGCGGCCTTCCCGTGCACGGTCAGCGCACGCAGACCAACGCGCGTACCCGCAAGGGCAAGAAGAAGACCGTCGCCGGCAAGAAGAAGCCCGGTAAGAAGTAGTCCGCGCAGCCGCAGGACCGAAGACCTCAGGAGTGAAGGCAAACAATGCCTCCTAAGAGCCGCCAGGGCGCGCCCAAGAAGGTGCGTCGCAAGGAGAAGAAGAACGTCGCTCATGGGCACGCCCACATCAAGAGCACGTTCAACAACACGATCGTCTCGATCACCGACCCGAACGGGAACGTGATCTCCTGGGCCAGCGCCGGCCACGTCGGGTTCAAGGGCTCCCGCAAGTCCACCCCGTTCGCCGCCCAGATGGCCGCTGAGAACGCCGCCCGCCGCGCCATGGAGCACGGCATGCGCAAGGTCGACGTCTTCGTCAAGGGCCCCGGCTCCGGCCGTGAGACCGCGATCCGCTCGCTGCAGGCGACCGGGCTCGAGGTCGGGTCCATCCAGGACGTCACCCCCGTGCCGCACAACGGCTGCCGTCCGCCCAAGCGCCGTCGCGTCTGACGCCCAGGAGAAGATAGAAAATGGCTCGTTACACGGGTGCGGACTGCAAGCTCTGCCGCAGGGAGAAGACCAAGCTCTTCCTCAAGGGCAAGAAGTGCGAGTCCGCGAAGTGCCCCATCGAGATCCGTCCTTACCCGCCGGGTGAGCACGGCCGCGGCCGTCCGAAGGAGTCTGAGTACCAGCTCCAGCTTCGTGAGAAGCAGAAGACCCGCCGCATTTACGGCATCCTCGAGAAGCAGTTCCGCAACTACTACGAGGAAGCCAACCGCAAGGGCGGCAAGACCGGCGAGAACCTCCTCCAGATCCTGGAGAGCCGTCTCGACAACGTGGTCTACCGCGCCGGCTTCGCCGAGTCCCGCGACGCCGCCCGCCAGCAGGTGCGCCACGGCCACTTCCTGGTGAACGGCAAGAAGGTCGACATCCCGTCGTACCGCGTTCGCGAGCACGACATCGTCGAGGTGCGGGAGCGTTCGCGCAACCTCCTGCCCTACGAGGTCGCCCGCGCCACCGCCGGTGACCGGACCTTCCCGGCCTGGCTGGGTGTGGCCCCCGAGGCCATGCGCATCCTGATCCACCAGCTCCCGGTCCGTCAGCAGATCGACACGCAGGTCCAGGAGCAGCTGATCGTCGAGCTCTACTCCAAGTAGCGCTCACGTGGGTGCCGTACGGCTGGGCCGTACGGCACCTATGCTGTTTGTAGCGAGCGACGTCAAATAGCGGGCGTCGCCATCCAGGGGGAGAACCCACATGCTGATCGCTCAGCGTCCCACCCTCCTCGAGGAGTCCCTCGAGGAGACCCGCTCCAAGTTCGTCATCGAGCCGCTGGAGCCGGGCTTCGGCTACACCATCGGCAACTCGCTGCGCCGCACGCTGCTGTCGTCCATCCCGGGCGCGGCCGTGACGAGCATCCGCATCGAGGGCGTGCTGCACGAGTTCTCGACCGTCCCGGGGGTCAAGGAGGATGTCACCGACATCATCCTGAACCTCAAGGAGCTGGTCGTGTCCTCCGAGCACGACGAGCCGGTCGTGATGTACCTGCGCAAGCAGGGCCCCGGCGACGTCACCGCCGCCGACATCGCGCCCCCCGCGGGCGTCGAGGTGCACAACCCCGAGCTGCGCATCGCCACCCTGAACGGCAAGGCGAAGCTGGAGATGGAGCTGACCGTCGAGCGCGGCCGCGGCTACGTCTCCGCCGCGCAGAACAAGCAGCCGGGCCAGGAGATCGGCCGTATCCCGATCGACTCCATCTACTCCCCGGTGCTCAAGGTCACCTACAAGGTCGAGGCGACCCGTGTCGAGCAGCGCACCGACTTCGACCGTCTGATCCTGGACGTCGAGACCAAGCCGTGCATGAAGCCCCGCGACGCGGTGGCCTCGGCCGGCAAGACCCTCGTCGAGCTGTTCGGCCTCGCCCGCGAGCTGAACGTCGAGGCCGAGGGCATCGACATCGGCCCGTCGCCGACGGACGCGGCCCTGGCCGCCGACCTGGCGCTGCCGATCGAGGAGCTGAACCTCACGGTCCGCTCCTACAACTGCCTCAAGCGCGAGGGCATCCACACCGTGGGTGAGCTCGTGGCCCGCAGCGAGCAGGACCTGCTGGACATCCGCAACTTCGGTGCGAAGTCCATCGAGGAGGTCAAGCAGAAGCTGCACGAGATGTCGCTCGCGCTCAAGGACTCCCCGCCCGGATTCGACCCGAGCGCGGTGGCCGGCGGCGGCTACGACGACGACGACAGCGCGTACGTCGAGACCGAGCAGTACTGAGTTTCATCATCGGGGGTCCTAGGACCCGCCGGCCCGACCCCGGTACCTCGTACGGCCGGGGCGGGTTAACTACAAGGAGATCGAAATGCCTCAGCCCACCAAGGGTGCCCGTCTCGGTGGAAGCCCTGCTCACGAGCGGCTGATCCTGTCGAACCTGGCCACCCAGCTGTTCCAGCACGGCCGGATCACCACCACGGTCGCCAAGGCCAAGCGGCTTCGCCCGCTGGCCGAGCGGCTGATCACCAAGGCGAAGAAGGGCGACATCCACAACCGTCGCCAGGTGATGACCGTCGTCCGCGACAAGGGCGTCGTCCACCACCTGTTCACGGAGATCGCCCCGACCTTCGCCGAGCGTCCCGGTGGCTACACCCGGATCACCAAGATCGGTAACCGCAAGGGCGACGCCGCCCCGATGGCCGTCATCGAGCTGGTGTCCGAGCCGCTGAACACGGTCCGCACCACCACGGCTCCGGCCGCCCCGGCCCCGAAGGCCGAGGAGACCGAGGCCCCCAAGGCTGAGGAGACCCCGGCCGAGGAGACCGCCGAGGCCCCCAAGGCCGAGGAGGCCGAGGCCAAGAAGGACGAAGCCTGATCCGTCAGGCCCGCTGAACGGGCCCGGCATCCCCTTTCGCGGGTGCCGGGCCCGTTCGCGTTCAAGGGTTCCGCGTTTCAGGGGTTCTGAGCTCAAAGCGCGCTTCATGGGAGGAACATCGTGGTACGGCTGCGCCTGGACCTCGCCTACGACGGCACCGACTTCTCCGGCTGGGCCAGGCAGCCGGAGCGGCGGACGGTCCAGGGGGAGATCGAGGAGGCGCTCGGGAAGGTCCTCAGGATCCCCGATCCGCCGGCGCTGACCGTGGCCGGCCGGACCGACGCGGGGGTCCACGCCCGGGGCCAGGTGGCGCACGTGGACGTGGATTCCGGGGTGCTGAGCGCGCTGGACAGCCGGCATCGCCGGGCCGAGCCCCTCCCCGGCCCCGAGACGGCGGAGGGCGTCGCCGTACGGCTTCCCGTGCTGGGCCGCAGGCTCACCGGGGTCCTGCCGCCGGACGTCAGGGTGCACGGCGTCACGGTGGCACCGGAGGGCTTCGACGCGCGGTTCTCCGCGGTGTCCCGCCGCTACGCCTACCGGGTCTGCGACGCGCCCGGCGGGGTGGACCCGCTCCGGCGCCACGAGGTCGTCTGGTACGGCCGGCCCCTCGACCTCGGCAGGCTGAACGAGGCGGCGCGGACCCTGCTCGGCGAGCACGACTTCGCCGCGTTCTGCAAGAAGCGCGAGGGCGCCACCACGATCCGCGAGCTGCAGCGACTCGACTGGGTGCGGGAGGGCGACGTCCTGGTGGCCACCGTGGTGGCCGACGCGTTCTGCCACTCGATGGTCCGCGCGCTCATCGGGGCGCTGCTGCCCGTCGGCGAGGGCCGCCTGCCGGTGGACTGGCCGGGCGGGGTGCTGGCGCGGGCCGTGCGCGACTCCGGAGTGCGCGTCGCGCCGGCGCACGGCCTGTGCCTGGAGGAGGTGCGCTACCCCGAGCCCGGGGAGCTGGCCCGGCGGGCCAGGGAGACCCGCCGGGTGCGCACGCTCAGTCGGTGACGGACGCGCCGCCGGTCTGACCCGCCTGACCGGCCACCGCGCGCTTCTCGACGGCCTTGGCGGTCTGGTCGCGGAAGGCCCCGCTGACCCTGCCGAGGATCTTCTCCTTGGCCGTCGGGGTGTGGCCGTCGCTGAAGGTGGCGTAGCTGAAGACGATGTAGCGGCCCCACACCATCCCCGACGCGTAGCCACCGGCGATGCTCACGCGCTCGGCCCCGGAACCGGCGGACCCGGGCAGGCCGCGGAACCACAGGTTGCTGCCGAGGTTCTTCTCCTGGTCGGCCGCGATGGCCGACGCCCGGTCGGGCAGCACGGCGATCCCGGTGGTCACGGCGTACTTCCGCTTCTTGTCCACGTACGTCGCCCGCAGCACCTGGCGGCAGTCGCGGTTGCTCAGCGCGCTGGCGAACTTCCCGGCCGCCGCCTCCTGGCACTGCTTGGCGACGTCGGTCTTGACCCGGACGAAGGTGGCCGAGCCCACGGTGACCTTCTTGGTGAAGACGTCCGTCAGGGTCATCCTGCCGGGGTCGGTCTTCTCCGAGTTGATCACCTGGGCGTCGGCCAGCCGCGGCTCGTCCGTGGCCGCCGGGTCGTCCGTGGGCCCGGTCTCCCCGGCGGTGGGGACCGGTTCGGCCACGGCCGGCGGCTTCGGGTCGTCGGAGGACCGCTGGACGAGGACGACGCCGGTGCCGACGCCGGCCGCCAGGACCACCGCCGCGGCCGCCAGGATCACGACCCGGTTCCGCCGGGCGGTGGGAGGCGCGGCGGATGGCGCGGGCGGGGCGGGCGCCACCGCCGAGGGCGGGGTGAAGGGGCCGCGCTCCTGCGCGACCGCCTGCATCGGGACGGGCGGCTGGGCCGCCTGCGAGGCGGGGATGGGCGGGAAGAGCGGAGGCAGCTCCGGTATGCCGCCCGGCGGGGTCGCCTCCTCGGCCGGCGCGGGGCCGGGGGACGCGGGGAAGGCGGTCCCCGCGGTCTCGGGGGCCGCCGCGGTCTCGCGTGCCGGGTCCGGCGTGCCGGGCCGGGCCTGTCCGGCGGGCGCCTGCGCGGCCGCGTCCGGTACGGCGGGAGCCGCGGGGAGGGGGCCGGGAGAGCCGGGGGCGGCCGTTTCGGCGTGCGCCGCCGGGGCTCCCGGTGCGGGCCCGTCCTGCGCCGTATCGGCGGGACCGGCGGGATCGGCGGGCCGTTCCGCGGCGGCCGGGCGGCCGGGCCCGGCCGTACCGGCGGGATCGCCCCCGGGGCCGTCCGCGCCGGGCGGCCGTACGGCGGCGTCACCTGACTCGCCGGGACGGCTCGCGGCGTCGTCGTGCTCGGTCCAGACCGGCTCGCCGGTGGCGGCCGGCCACCTCGGGGCGTCGTGGGCCCCGGGTTCGGTGGAGGGCCAGACCTGCATCCCGGCGGCGGCGGCGGTGAAGGCGGGCGGCGGCTGCCAGGGCGGGGCCCCCGGCACGATCGGCGCGGTGGTCAGCGGGACGGGCCCGCCGGGCCCGCCGCCCGGACCGCCGGGCCGGCCCGGCGCGCCCTGCGGGGCCGGTGGACCCGCCCAGGCGGGGCCGGACGGAGAGGGGGCGGACCCGCCCGGCCCCGCCGGCGGGGCCCACGGCGGCGAGGAGGGGCCCGCAGGAGCCTGGGGCGCCTGCGGGGCCGCCGCCCACGGCGGCGCCCCGGATCCGGCGCTCTGGGGGGTCTGCGGGGCCGCAGGGCCCGCCCAGGGCGGTCCGGAGTGCTCCGGCGGCACGGGCGCCCCCGGCTGGGGGACGCCGTGCCGCGAGGCGGGGGGCTGTGGAGGCTGGGAGGGCTGTGGGGGCTGTGGGGGCTGTGGGGCCGACACCTCGTCGTCGGGGTCGGCGTACCAGTCGTAGGGGGTGCCGTCGTCGGGGACCGTCCACGGCTGGGCCGCGCCCGGAGCCCGCTCCGGCCACGCCGAGGGGTCGCGGGACTGGTCGTAGGGCTGGTCGTCACCTGAGGGGGCGGTCCGCTGCACCGGCGGCGAAGGCTGGCCGAAACTCGGCGGCGGCGTCGTCGGTGCGGCCGAACGTTCGGCTTCGCGTTCGTGCTCGGACCCGGATTCCTGGCCACGCATACGGGGAAGCGTAGCGATAGCCGCAAGATCGTCAGGCGGGTATGGACGTCCGCGCCTTTTCCGGCCCGCCCGTTTCCGGGCCGGAAACGGGCGGGCGGGCCCTCTGTCAGGGGCGCTTCCCGGTCAGCGAGCGCGCCTCCAGAACAGGCGTGACGGTCGCGTCGGCGGCCCCGAAGGCCGCCTGGTTCAGCTTCTTGACCTCGGTCTTCTTCGGCAGGTGCCCGTCTTTGTACTGGAACCAGATCAGCACGGCGTAGTGGCCGTGGGTCCATCCGCCGGCGAACGCCTCGCCGCTGCCGAGAGATTTGGTGACTTTGTCCTTACCGGGCAGCGCCTTGAGATACTCCTCCAGGGACTTGCCCCGCACCGTGGAGACGACCTTGGACGCCGCGGCCGACGTCCTGAGGTTGGCGACCCCGACGGTGCCGATGATCTTCCCTGAGGAGTCGCGGAAGCTGGCCCGCAGCAACTGGGTGCACTTGCCGTCGGCGAGCGCCTTCTGCAGCTTGTCGCCCACCACGGCGTTCTTGCACTTGGTGTCGTTCCTGCGGACGGTCATCTCGAACCGCTGGCCGTCGTGCGCGACCTTCTTCCGCTTGAACACCTCGTCGAGGGTGAGCCTGCTGGGGTCGGTGGCCCGCGAGGCGGCGAACCCGAACTTGCCGCCCGGCGCGTCGGGCAGCTGTGCGCCGGAGGTCCGGGCCGGCGGGCTCGCGGTGGCGGCCGGCGGGACGTCGTCGGAGCCGGCGAGGGCCGCCAGGCCGAACCCCGCGGCGACCAGCACGGCGAGTCCGGCCCCGATGAAGATGAACGGCCGGTAGGAGCGGGGGCCCTCGTCGTAGGGGCTCCACGCCTGGCGCGGACGCTTCGGCGCCCCGGCCTGCTCACCGGCGCGCGACGTCCCCGCGGGCGGCTGGGGGTCCCGCTCGTACGGCGCGGAGCCGGGCCGGGCGCCCTCCCCGGGGGACGCGGCTCCGTGGCGTCCCGGTGACGGCTGCGGCGCGCCGTACGGCCGCCCCGACCCGTCGCGAGGGTCGGAGGGGTCGTTCGGGGACCCGAACGCGTCGCGCTGCTCCCGCGGATAGGGCGGCTCGGACGCGGGGTTCCGCTCGCGCGCGTACGGCGGCTCGGGCATGCGGTAGGGCTGCTGCGCGGACGCGCCGCCGGGCTCCGCGGGGTCGTACGGCTGTTCGTGCGGCTGTTCGTACGGCCTGCCCGGCGAGGCGAACCAGCCGCCGTCGCCGGCGGGCGGGCCCCCGGGCCGGTCGTGCGGAGCGGGCCCGGACGGGCGCTCACCGCGCGAGGGCGGTGTCGGCGCGTCGGGCAGGACGTACGGCTGGCGGCGCGGCGGTTCACCGGGAAAACCCATGCGCCGAGACTAGGCCATGTGCTGCGGATCTTCCGCCCGCCGGCGGCCCGCCCGCACGGATCGGTCCGGGACCCCGCCGGGGATCCCGCCCCGCGCGGCACGGTCAGGACGCGGTCTAGCTGTAGCCGAAATCCTGCGTCCACCAGGGGCCGTCCGGGCCCTCGACGAGGCCGACGCCGGTGGCGGCGAGCCTGCAGTCGAGGATGTTGCGCCGGTGGCCGGGGTTGGCCATCCAGTTGCGGACCGTCTCGGCGGCGGTGAAGTAGCCGCGGCCGATGTTCTCGGCGCCCCCGTCGCGGTAGCGGGCCGCCTCCATCCGCTTCCAGGGCGAGGTGCCGTCGGGGGAGTTGTGGGAGAAGAGTCCGCTGGCCGCCATCTCGGTGGAGTGGGCCCTGGCCGACCTGACCAGCCGCGAGTCGATCCGCAGCGGCGCGCAGCCGGCCCGCCTGCGCTCGGCGTTGGTCAGCCGGACGACCTCGCGTTCCATCGTGCTCAGGGACGTCATGACCCGGGTCGTGCCCGTGTCGTCGCCGTTGAGGTAGCGGGGGGCGTCGTCGGTGGGGTCGGTGAGGGGGTGACGGGGACCCCTGCTGGCGCGCGTGGTCGGCCGCGGAGACGACGTCGTCGGGGTGGTGGGGCGCACGACCCGGGCGAGCGGGGCCCGGCCGCCCAGGCCCTGCGCCCCGGAGGCCGAGGGGGAGGGCCGCGCCGGGTCGGAGTTGTTCAGGTACACCTGGCCGGTGGTCGTCACCTCGCGGCTGTTCCTGCCGAGCAGGAAACCCAGCAGCAGCACGAGGGTCAGGCATGCGAACAGCCCCATGCGGCGAAGGCTGGACCGATGGGTGCGCCGGGGGTGAGGGAACTGCCACATACCGCTGTCAAAGATAGAGATGTTTCGGAAGAGGAAGAAGAGAATGCCCGGAACGTAGCGGAACCGTTCTGCGGGCCCGGGCGCGGCGATCCCGGAGCAGTCGCCGGTCATGGGTACACTGGTCGCAGGCACCGGCGTGCGGCCGGGTCTTTTTGACCCATGCTCTCCACCGCCGGTATCCTCTTAGTTCGTTGTGTGCGAATTGGTCTCCTCCATCAAGACCGATACGCGGCGCGTCCGGCGTCATCTCCTGATGATTGGGAGACGGAAGGTCCGGGCTGTCGTGTGCCCGCACCTACCGACCAAGCCGCTGTCGTTTCCGACAGTCCCGAAGACGCGAGCAAAGAAGGCATACGACCGTGCGCACGTACACACCCAAGCCTGCTGAAGTCGAGCGTCAGTGGCACATCATCGATGCCACCGACATCGTGCTCGGCCGGCTGGCAAGCCACGTCGCGATCCTGCTTCGCGGTAAGCACAAGCCGACCTTCGCCAACCACGTCGACACCGGTGACTTCGTCATCGTCATCAACGCCGACAAGGTCGCGCTGACCGGCAACAAGCTGGAGCAGAAGAAGGCTTACCGTCACTCGGGCTATCCCGGTGGTCTGCGTTCCATGACCTACGGCGAGCTCATGGACAAGCGTCCTGACCGCGCCGTCGAGAAGGCCGTGCGGGGCATGCTGCCCAAGAACGCCCTCGGCCGAAAGATGATCAAGAAGCTCAAGGTCTACTCCGGCTCCGAGCACCCGCACCAGGCCCAGAAGCCGGTGCCGTTCGAGCTGACCCAGATCGCCCAGTAGTCGCCCAGCTGCTTATCGCCAGCAGCGTCGGCCCGATGGCCGGCGCCAAGTAGGAAAGTAAGAGGAGAACCGTGGCTGAGCCCACCGGTGTCGAGACGCCCATCGAGGGCGAGCAGGAAGCTTATCTGTCGGAGGAGTTCCCCTCCGAGTACACCACCGAGTCCGTTGCCGGCGGCGAGGCCGCCGTCCGCAAGCCCATCACGACGGGCAACTCCTACGGCACCGGCCGCCGCAAGGAGGCCGTCGCCCGCGTCCGCATCGTGCCGGGCACCGGCAAGTGGACGATCAACGGCCGTCCGCTGGACGTCTACTTCCCGAACAAGGTCCACCAGCAGATCGTCAACGAGCCCTTCGTGACGCTCGGCGCCGAGGACCAGTTCGACGTCATCGCCCGCATCGACGGCGGCGGTGTGACCGGCCAGGCCGGCGCCCTGCGCATGGGTCTCTCCCGCGCGCTGGCCACGCTGGACGTCGAGGTCAACCGCCCGCCGCTGAAGAAGGCCGGCTTCCTGACCCGTGACGCCCGCGCCACCGAGCGCAAGAAGTACGGCCTCAAGAAGGCCCGTAAGGCTCCGCAGTACAGCAAGCGTTAAGTTGGGGCGCCTCTTCGGCACCGACGGGGTCCGTGGGGTCGCGGGGAGCGACCTCACGGCCGAGCTGGCCATGGAGTTGTCCGTGGCCGCGGCTCATGTCCTCGGCGATGCCGGAGCGTTCAACGCCGGAACGGGGCGGCACGACCGCCCCGTCGCGGTCGTGGGCCGGGACCCGCGGGCTTCAGGAGAGTTCCTGGAGGCCGCCGTGGTCGCCGGCCTTGCGTCGTCCGGCGTGGACGTCCTCCGGCTCGGCGTGCTGCCCACCCCGGCGGTCGCTTACCTCACCACGGCCCTCGGGGCCGACATGGGCGTGATGATCTCCGCCTCCCACAACCCCGCCCCGGACAACGGGATCAAGTTCCTCACCCGCACCGGCCACAAGCTGCCCGACGCGGTGGAGATCGAGATCGAGCGCCGGCTCGGCGAGAAGTGGGACCGCCCCGTCGGTGCCGCGGTCGGCCGCGTGCGCGAGACGTACGGCGAGGCCGACCGTTACGTGTCCCACCTGCTGTCCACCATGACAGGCCGCCTGGACGGCCTACGGGTGGTCGTCGACTGCGCCAACGGCGCGGCTCACACGGTCGCCCCCGATGCCCTGCGAAGGGCCGGCGCGACGGTCGAGACCATCGGCGCGAGCCCGGACGGCCTCAACATCAACTCCGGGGTCGGCTCGACCCACCTGGAGCGGCTCCAGGAGGCCGTGGTCTCCGGCGGGGCCGACGTCGGCATCGCCTACGACGGTGACGCCGACCGCTGCCTGGCGGTCGCGCACACCGGCGAGGTGGTCGACGGCGACCAGATCATGGCGGTGCTCGCCCTGGCGCTGCGCGCCGAGGGCAGGCTGGCGGCCGACACCGTGGTCGCCACGGTCATGTCCAACCTGGGCTTCAAGATCGCCATGCGGAACGCCGGCATCGAGGTGGTCGAGACCGCCGTGGGCGACCGCTACGTGCTGGAGGCCATGCGGGCGGGCGGCTACAACCTCGGCGGCGAGCAGTCCGGCCACGTCCTGATGCTCGACCACGCCACCACCGGTGACGGCCTGCTGACCTCTCTGCAGCTGCTGCAGGTGGTCGCCCGCGAGGGCAGGTCGCTGGCCGAGCTCGCCTCGGTGATGACCCGGATGCCGCAGGTCCTGATCAACGTCAAGGACGTCGACCGGGCCAAGGCCTCGGTTCCGGAGCTGTCGGCGGCGGTCGCCGTGGTGGAGTCCGAGCTCGGGGAGACCGGCCGGGTGCTGATCCGGCCGAGCGGTACCGAGCCGATGATCCGCGTCATGGTCGAGGCCGCCTCGGCGGAGCAGGCCGAGCTGATGGCGGGCCGCCTGGCGGAGGTCGTCCGTACGGCCTGCGCCTGACCGCTGTACGGCCCGCAGCCCGGATGAAAAGGGGCATGGCCCGCGTGTCCACGCGGGTCATGCCCCTTTTCGTCATGAGTGGGAGGGGAGCTGGCCGTCGAGCGTCCAGATGCCGACCTCCACCCCGGTCACCCTGCTCCGGTAGAGCTCTCGCTCCGTCAGGACGCACAGGTCTCCGAGGCCGAGTTTCGCCATCACGTGATCGGAGAACGGTGTCCCGGTGCCGGCTCCGGCGAGAAGTTTCCGAAGGAAGCACTCCCCCACTCGACGGTGTGCAGGACCCATGGGGCCTGACTGGTGATGACCAGTTCGAGGAGCTGCTGGAGCTTCTCGGCACGGTCCCTGCGAATCCGGCCGTCGGGGAGCTGGGCGATGTGGTTGCCCGTCTCGATCACCGCGGTGACGGGCAGGATGAGGTCGCAATCCCTCTTCTTCTCCTGCAACTGTCGCACCACGTTCTCCCGGTTCTGGTTCTTACCGGGGAGGTCGAGGATGTTGCAGAGCACCGAGGTGTCGACGAACTCCACTCTGCGTCCCACGGTCAGCCGATTCCCATCAGCCGGTCGAACTCGGTGAAGTCACGTTCGCGGGCGGGGGGCTGCTCCAGGAGGCCGGAGGTGACGACCGTGCCGAGATCACCCTGGGCCATCAGGCTGGGATACCCGTCCATCTCCGGAAGCCTCCGAAGATGGGAGAGGCCGGTGCTGCGGTCACGGGAGCAGACGACGACATGTTTGTGATCGTCCGCGTCCAGGGCGGAGAGCAGGGCGGGGCTGTGCGTCGTGAAGATCACTTGTGAGGCGTCCTTCTGTGTGGCCTGCCTGACCAGATCAAGTATCTGACTGGCTTGAGAGGGGTGCAGGCCGTTCTCCAACTCCTCGATGACCAGAGTCGGAGATCTGCGGTCATCCTCCGCGCCGCGTCCCCCGAGGTCGAGGTCCCGCCCTTGGCGGAGCAGGCTCGTGGCGATCGCGGTGAATCTCAGCAGGCCGTCGCTCATCTCCCTGGCCGGAGTGACCGCTCCGTCCTCACGCAGGGCCACCATGACGTCGTTGAGCTGGGAGCGGATGATCTCGATCCCGGTCACGTCGTGCTCGACGAGGTCGCGTACGCGGGCGACGAGTTGCCGGAAGCGATCGGGGTCGTGCCGCTCCATGTGACCGATCACGGCGGAGAGGTTCTCCGCGGTCCTCCGCAGCCGGGTGTCGCGGCTGGGAACGTACTGCCGCATCAGGTGGGGTACGGGGTCCAGGTGGAAGACTCCGCGAAGCGCCTCCAGGACGTCCTCCGCCGCGGCGACCACTCGGTCCTCGGCCTTCGTCTCGCCCGGAAGTCGCAGCGGAAGCTGGCTGGTGAGCAGTCGCGTGGAGCGGAACGACGCTTTCGGGTCCCGGCCTGGACGGCCGTTGTACCAGGTGGCGTCGATACTGCCGGACCCCGGCTGAGCGTCTGCCGTTCTCAGTAGTTTGTGGGTCACCCGGTCCTGGGGATTCCGGGTCGAGCGGTGGTCTCCCGAAATGCCGACGAGTGTCTCGCTGAGGATCTCCGGTTCAGGATGAACCTGGACAGTGACGTCGAGGAAGACCTGAAAATATCCCCTGCCCAGTCGATCGGTCGAGACAAGGGTGCAACCCAGCCGGAATCTGTCGCTTCCGTGGGGTGGACATCCCTCCATGCCTCCGCGCAGCGGGCCCTCGTCCCCCCGTCTGCTGTCGAGCGCGTCGACGAGGTCCGCTCCGGATGCCAGGCGGGACAGCACCTCCAGGCCGTCCAGCGCGTTCGACTTCCCACTGCTGTTGCGGCCGATGAGCGTCGTCATGCCGCCCAGGGGGAGCTTTGCGTCACGGAAGGTCTTGAACTCGGTGAGACGCAGCTCCGTCAGAGACCTCATGTGTGAACGGTACATGCGCACCCCCTCGCCGGGGCGCGCATGTACCGGAACTACTCGTCGCCGGTGAGGGAGAAGCCTCGCAGGCGGTGGCCGGCCCAGACGATCGCGCCGACGGTGACGACCAGCAGGGCGACGGCGGCGAAGCCGATCGTGATCCCGGTGGACAGGAACGCCGAGGACGACACCTGGTCGGCGACGGTCTGGGCCCACTGCTGGATGGAGAACCTGCGGGCGCCCGGCACGAAGTTGCCGACCACGCCCTCCCACACCAGGGCGTAGGCGATGCCGATCGTGACCGCGTGCCGGGTGATGATGCCCAGCAGCATGAACACCGCCGCGTACGCGACGCCCCCGGCCAGGGCGCCGGCGGCGAAGCCGTACGCGATGCCGGACTCGGAGCCGACCAGCAGATAGGACGCGGCGAAGGTCGGGACGGCGCCGAACAGGGCGAGCAGGGAGGCGGCGACGGCGAACTTCGTCCGCGCGATGACCGGCCGGGAGATCGGCTTGGACAGCAGGTGGACGACCGTGCCGTCCTCGATCTCCGGGGCGATCACGCCGGTGCCCGCGATCAGGCCGAGCAGCGGCAGCATCGTGCCGATGGCGAAGGTCTGCATGAGCGTGACCGTCGCCTGCTCGCCGGCCTCGCCGATCCACCGCAGCAGCACGGCCAGGCCGAGGAGCACCAGCGGGAGCAGGACGAGCAGCCAGATCCTTCTGCGGCCGAGCAACGCGCGGTAGGAGATCCCGGCGATGACACCGTTCATCAAAACTCCTTGAGCGTGGAAACCCGGTCCTTCAGGGCCGGGAGGAAGCGCGGCACCGTGCCAAATGACCTACCGGATACAGCGACTTCTAATAAGATTCGAACGTGCGTACGGCGTACAAGGTGCGGGTTTACCCCACCCCCGAACAGGCGGCCACGCTGAGCCGCACGTTCGGCTGCCTGCGCGTGGTGTGGAACCGCATCTTGGCCTGGCGGCACGCCCGCTACCACGGCGAAGGGGTCACGACGAGCTTCGCCCAGGCCAACGCCCGCCTCACGGCGATGAAGGCGACCGATGAGCTGGCGTGGCTGAACGAGGTGTCGTCGGTCCCGCTGCAGCAGGCCATCCGCCACCAGCAGGTCGCCTTCACCAACTTCTTCGCCGGACGCGCCAGGTACCCGCGCTACAAGTCCCGCACCGGACGTCAGAGCGCCGAGTACACCCGCTCGGCCTTCCGCTACCGCGACGGGCGCCTGTTCCTGGCGAAGATGGACGCTCCGCCGGCGTTCGTGTGGTCCTGGCCGGACATCGACCCGGCCACGATCGACCCGGCCACGGTCACCGTCTCCCGCGACCCGTGCGGGCGCTGGTACGCCTCCTTCACCGTGGACGTCGACGACCCGGAGCAGGTCCCGGCGACCGGCCGGGTGGTGGGTGTGGACGTCGGGGTGAAGGATTTCGCCGTCACCTCCGACGGTGAGAAGATCGCCAACCCGCGCCACCTGGCGAAACGGGAACGCAACCTGGCCCGTTACCAGCGGCGCATGGCCCGCAAGCAGCACGGCAGCGCCAACCGGGCCAAGGCCAAGGCGAAGGTCGCCCGCGCGCACCGCAAGGTCCGTGCCTCCCGCGCCGACTTCCTGCACCGCACCTCGGCGCGGCTGGTCCGCGACCACGACGTGATCGTGATCGAAGACCTCGCGGTGGCGAACATGGTCCGCAACCGGAGTCTGGCCAAGGCGATCTCCGACTGCGGATGGGGCGCCTTCCGCCGCATGCTGGAGTACAAGGCCGCCAAATACGGTCGCCACCTGATGGTGATCGACCGCTGGTATCCCAGCTCGAAGACCTGTAGCGCGTGCGGGCACCTGCTCGCCCGGCTCTCCCTCTCCACCCGGACGTGGCAGTGCCCGTCCTGCGGCACCCGGCACGACCGGGACGTCAACGCCGCGAAGAACATTCTGGCGGCAGGTCTTGCCGTGTCGGCCTGTGGAGGTGACGTCAGACACTCCGGGTCCTCCCGGGTGCGGTCGCCGGTGAAACAGGAACTCCAGCCCGCGAGGGCCGGAATCCCCGTCCTTCCGGGCGGGGAGTAGTCAACAGCTGCTCCTGTCGATCAGATAGGAGAAGACGCTTTCGAGGTCCTCGTCGGCCGGGGAGACCTGCGTGATCCGCACCCCGGTGTCCCTGGCGACCCTGGGCAGCAGCCGGGTGAACCGCCGGAAGTCGACGGCCTGCACCTCCAGGCCCTGGCCGGTGAGGGAGACCGCGCTGGAGGAGGGGTCGGCGACCAGGGCCGACGCCAGGCGGCGGTCGTCGCTGGAGCGGATCCGGAACACGTGGGGCCGGTCGGTCATCCTGCGGCGGATCTCGCGGAAGTCACCGGAGGCGGCGTGCCGGCCGGCGACCATGACCTCGATGTGCTGGGCGACGCGCTCGACCTCCTCCAGGATGTGCGAGCTGAACAGGATGGTCTTGCCGGCCGCCCCCATGCCGGTGACCAGCTCCATCAGGTGCATGCGCTGGCGCGGGTCCATGCCGTTGAACGGCTCGTCGAGCAGGAGGACCTGCGGGTCGTGGACGAGGGCGGCGGCGACCTTGATCCGCTGCCGCATCCCCTTGGAGTAGGTCTCGATCCTGCGGTCCCTGGCGGGTTCCATCTCGACCAGGGCGATCGCCTTGCGGGCGGCGTCCTCGGGGTCGGGGAGGCGGTGCAGCCGCGCCCCGGACAGCACGAACTGCCAGCCGGTGAGGAAGCCGTAGGCGGCCTCGCGCTCGGGGACCAGGCCGATGGAGCGGTAGATCTGGTGGTTGCGCCAGATCTTCGTCCCGTCGAGGGTCACTGTGCCGCTGGACGGGGCGAGGAACCCGGCCATCATGTGCAGGAGCGTCGACTTGCCGGCGCCGTTGGGGCCGAGCAGGCCGGTGACGCCGGGGCCGACGGTCATGGTGACGTCGTTGACGGCGACGACGTTGCCGTACCAGCGGGAGACCTGGGCCAGTTCGATCCTCATTGCGAGGCCGCCTTCCGGTAACGCAGGATCAGGGCGGTCACGGACAGGGCGATCAGCGCTACCACGGCCAGGATCGTCACGGCGACGCCGGCGCCCGCCGGGTAGGTGGTGGGGCCCGAGGCCTTCGCGCCGAGGAGGCCCACCTGGACCGCGGCGTCCACGAGGAAGAACGGATTGATCATCCACGCCCACGCGGCGGCGGTGTAGTCGTTCGCCGACTCCAGCATCGCCGCGAGCGCGCCCGAGACCGCGGAGGTGAGCAGGTAGAACGCGATGACCGCGGCGACGCCCAGGCCGCGCCGGGGAGTGAAGGAGGCGATCGCCACGCCCAGGCAGGACAGCGCCACCGCGAGGACGACGGCCCCGGCGAGGGCGGTGAGGTAGTCGGCGGTGTGGTTCGGGCCGGGCGGATCGATGACCAGTTCGCCGACGAACAGCACGGTGAGCGGGACGGCCAGGATCAGGAACATCGCCGCGGTCATCGCCGCGACCTTGGCGCCGATGTAGTCCAGGAGCCGCACCGGCCGCGACAGGTAGAGCGGCAGCACCCGGAAGCGCAGGTCGGGCGCGACGGTGTACGGCGACTGCGCGGCGAGGAAGACGGCGATCACGACCTGCATGATGGTCGCGTAGCCGGTGTAGCTGATGATCCCCTCGCGTTTGACCAGCGCCATGACCCCGATGGAGACGATCGTGGGGAACATCATGACCGTCGCGAGCGCGAACGGGATGATCTTCGAGCGGGCCGGGCGGCCCAGCCCGAACACCCCGCGCAGGGTGTGCAGGGTCAGCGCCGCGACGGCGTGGGCGCGGCCGAGCCGTACCCCTTCGTAGTGGCGGTAGCCGATGTCGTGGATGACCCCGGCGGGGGCCGCGGAAGGCGCGCCGGAGGGCGCGGGGGGCGTCTCGGGCACGGCGGTCCTCTCACGGGTGCGGCCGGGGCCCGCCGGGGGCCCGGCCGGGTGGCTGGGCGTGTCGCGGCCGTTCCGGTCGTCCGGCTGGTCGGGCGGGCCGGGCCGGTTCCGGTCGTCCGGCGGTCCGGGCAGGTCAGGCATCGGCGGGCTCCCGGAAGACGTCCTCGATGCGCTGGCGGCCCTGCTCCATGCGGACGAGGTGGAGGTCGAGGTCGCAGACGGCGTCGCGGAGCGTGTCGAAGGTCTCCGGCGCGCGGACGTCCACCAGGAGCGTCCGGCCGTGCGGGGTGACGGTCTCGCCCAGCTCGGTGAGCCGGGCGGCCAGGGCGTCGCGGCCCTCCTCCACCTCCACCATGACGGTCCGGGTGGTCTGCGTGAAGTCGGAGATGGGGGAGGAGCGCAGCAGTCTGCCGCCGTCGATCACGATGACGTGGTCGCAGATCCGCTCCAGCTCGCCCAGCAGGTGGGAGGTGACGAGAACGCTGATGCCGAACTCGGTGCCGATCCTGCGGATCAGCGCCAGCATCTCGTCGCGGCCCTGGGGGTCGAGCCCGTTGGTGGGCTCGTCCAGGAAGACCAGCCGGGGGTCGTGCGCCAGGGCCTGGGCGAGCTTGACCCGCTGCTTCATGCCGGTGGAGTAGCCGCCCATGGCGCGGTAGCGCTCCTCGTACAGGCCGACGTGGCGCAGCACGTCGGCGGCGCGCTCGCGGGCCGCGGTGCGCGGCAGGCCGGCCATCTGGCCCATGTGGACGGTGAACTCCGTGGCCGACAGGTCGGGGGGCAGGCAGTCGTGCTCGGGCATGTACCCGACGGCGCCGCGGATCTCGGCGCCCCGGGTCGTCACGTCCATGCCCAGCACCTCGGCCCGGCCGGCCGAGGGCGCGAGCAGGCCCAGCAGGATCTTGATCAGCGTCGATTTGCCCGCGCCGTTCGCGCCGACCAGGCCGGTGACGCCGGGGCCGACGTCGACGGTGAGCCCGTCGAGCGCCGTCACCCGGGGAAATCGTCTGGTGAGTCCCTCGGTGGCGAGGATAGTCATACCAGGACACTATCCACCGGCCGCGCCGGGAGCCTCCGCCGTGGGGACGAATCCGCCTCGGCCGAAAGGCCGGTCCGGCACGCCCGCACGTCTTCCGGTTCCGGCTCCCGCCCGGCGCGGCGCACCCGCCCGCACGCCTTCCGCCCGGTTGAGGATCCCGCCGTACGGCTTCCGCCCGGCGGCCGCGCCCGCCCCTACCGGTCGCCCCGCCGGAGCCCCGGCCCCCCGCCGCGCTCCAGGCCGCGCGGTCCGCGCGGTCCGCGCGCGGGGAACCGTACGCCGAACCGCTCCCAGTAGGCCCGCTGGACGAGCAGGGTGACCGTACCGGAGATGACCATGCCGGCGATGTTCACCGCGAGCTGGGTGACCGAGCCCGCCACGTCGGCCCAGCGGCCGAGGGCGACGGCGACGGCGAGGTATCCGGCGGCGGGCACGGTGGTGACCGAGATGAAGACGCCCACCAGGGCCGAGGACTTGCCCGCGGTGACCGACAGCACCCCGGCCGCCCCGGCCAGCAGGGCCACGACGAACGACCAGCGGTCGGGCTTGACGATGAACTCGATCTCCTCGTGCCCGCGCAGCGTGCCGGGGTCGATCCAGCCCAGCGCGCGGAAGGTCAGCGCGCAGGCGAGCGTGACCGCTATGGCGACCGTGAACCCGGTGAGGAGCGTGCGCAGGGCGCGGACGATCAGGTGCCGGTCGCCCCTGAGCAGGCCGAAGCAGACGGCCGCGACGGCGCCGAACTCCGGGCCGAGCACCATCGCGCCGACGATCAGGATCGGCGAGTTCACGATCACGCCGACCGCCGCGATCTGCGTGGCGATCACCAGGAACGCCAGGAAGGCCCAGCTCAGCTCGGTGTCGTCCTCGACCCGCTGGGCGAGCTCGTCCCAGATCACCGCGTCGTCGCCGTGGCCGGGCGCCTCCTCCTCCGCGCGGGCGGCCACCTCGGAGACCGACAGGTCGACCCGTTCGCCCGCGATGGACCCGAGGGTGTCCAGGTCGAGGTCGCGCAGGCAGTCGATCATCTCGCTGGCGGCCTCGCGGGCGATGTCGAACTCCACGAGGTCGCCCTTCGGGGAGCGGGCCGCGCCGTGCAGCACGACGACGTTGGCCACGCCGACGGCGCCGTCGAGCAGGCCGAGGACCTCGTCCGTCCGCTCGGACGGGCTGATCACGCGGAGATGCAGCACACGACTCCCCCTACCCGTCAGATGCGGCGCAGTCCCACCCGGCGGACGGAGTGGTCGGCGCCCTTGTGCAGCACCAGGTCGGCCCGCCCCCGGGTGGGGGCGATGTTCTCGACGAGGTTGCGCTCGTTGATGTCGCGCCAGACGTTCCTGGCGAACTCGGTCGCCTCATGATCCGACAACTCGGCCAGGTGCCGGAAGTAGGAACGCGGATCCTCGAAGGCGGTACGGCGCAGTTTGTGGAAGCGGTCGAGGTACCAGTCCCGGACGTGCTCGACTTTCGCGTCCACGTAGATGGAGAAGTCGAAGTAGTCGTTGACCGCGAGGGCGGCGGGCGGGGCGGGCTGCAGCACGTTGAGCCCCTCGACGATGAGGATGTCGGGCCGGCGGACGGTCTGCGTCGCGCCGGGGACGATGTCGTACTCCAGGTGGCTGTAGACCGGGGCGGTCACCTCGGGCCGGCCGGCCTTGACGTCGGCGACGAACCTGACCAGGGCCCGCCGGTCGTAGCTCTCCGGGAAGCCCTTGCGGTGCATGATGTCCCGGGCGGTGAGGACCGCGTTCGGGTACAGGAAGCTGTCGGTGGTGATCAGGTCCACCCGTGGGTGCTCGGGCCAGCGGGCCAGCAGGGTGTGCAGCAGCCGGGCGGTGGTGGACTTGCCGACGGCGACGCTGCCGGCGATGCCCAGGATGTACGGCGCGGGCCCGGCGCCCGTCCCGAGGAAGGTGCTGACCGCCGCGCCGCGCTGCCTGCCCCCGGTGAAGTGCAGGTTGAGCAGCCGGGTGAGCGGCAGGTAGATGTCGGTGACCTCGGCCAGGTCGATCGGGTCGTCGACGCCGCGCAGCCCCTTCAGCTCGTCCTCGGTAAGCGTCAGCGGCGTGTTCCTGCGGAGTCCGCTCCACTGCTCGCGGCTCAGCTCCACGTACGGAGTCGCCTCCCACCCGTTGGTCATAGCCAGCAAGCGTACTGATCGGCCGGATGCCGCTCCGCGCGGGTCCGGGCATGCGCGGCTCCGCTCAGGGCAAGGTTCTGCCCGATGGCGGGCAGGATTCTTGGTTTCCCTCGGGGGTTCTCCATAGGCTCGTCGGTCGATCTCACAGGAAGAGGGAGGTTGGACATGTGCGGAATAGTGGGATATGTCGGTCACCGACCGGCGGTCGAGGTCGCCGTCGAGGGGCTGGGCCGGCTGGAGTACCGGGGCTATGACTCCTCCGGTGTCGCGCTGGTCGGCCCCGGCGGGGAACTGGCCGTGGAGAAGCGGGCCGGAAAGCTGGCCAACCTGCGCTCGGCGCTGACGTCGCGGCCCCTCCCCGAGGCGACGGTCGGCATCGGGCACACCCGCTGGGCGACCCACGGCGCGCCGACCGATCGCAACGCCCACCCGCACACCGACTGCCGCTCCAGGATCGCGGTGATCCACAACGGCATCATCGAGAACTTCGCCGAGCTCCGGGCCGAGCTGGAGGACGACGGGCACAAGCTGCTGTCGGAGACCGACACCGAGGTGGTGGCGCACCTGCTGGAGCGGCACGCCGCCGACGGGCTGGCCGAGGCGATGCGCCGGGTGTGCCGGAGGCTGGAGGGGGCGTTCACGCTGCTGGCCGTGTCCGCCGACGAGCCCGACGTGGTGGTGGGCGCCCGCCGCAACTCGCCGCTGGTCGTCGGGCGGGGCGAGGGGGAGAACTTCCTCGGCTCGGACGTGTCCGCGTTCATCGCCTACACCCGCGAGGCCGTCGAGCTGGGCCAGGACCAGGTGGTCGAGCTGCGCGGCCCGGGGATCACGGTCACCGACTTCCACGGGGCCCCGGCCGAGACGCGTGACTACCACGTCGGCTGGGACGCCTCCGCCGCCGAGAAGGGCGGCTACGACCACTTCATGCTCAAGGAGATCGCCGAGCAGCCGCGGGCGGTCGCCGACACGCTGCTCGGCAGGATCGGCTCCGACGGGCTGCTCACCCTGGACGAGATGCGGCTGTCGGACCAGGAGCTGCGGGACGTCAGCAAGATCATCGTGGTCGCGTGCGGAACCTCCTACCACGCCGGCCTCATCGCCAAGTACGCCATCGAGCACTGGGCCCGCGTCCCGTGCGAGGTCGAGCTGGCCAGCGAGTTCCGCTACCGCGACCCCATCCTCAACCGCGACACGCTCGTCATCGTGATCAGCCAGTCGGGCGAGACCATGGACACGCTGATGGCCGTACGGCACGCCCGCGAGCAGCGGTCGCGGGTACTGGCCATCTGCAACGTCAACGGCTCCACGATCCCGCGCGAGTCCGACGCCGTCCTCTACACGCACGCCGGCCCGGAGATCGCCGTCGCCTCCACCAAGGCGTTCCTCACCCAGCTCGTCGCCTGCTACCTCGTGGCCCTCTACATCGCCCAGGTCCGCGGGGTGAAGTTCGGCGACGAGATCACCCAGATCCTGGACCGGCTGGCCGGGATGCCCGCCAAGGTGGAGGAGGTGCTGGCGACCATGGAGCCGGTCCGCGCGCTGGCCCGCTCGCTGGCCGGCGAGCGGTGCGTGCTCTTCCTCGGCCGGCACGTGGGCTTCCCCGTCGCCCTCGAAGGGGCGCTGAAGCTCAAGGAGCTGGCCTACATGCACGCCGAGGGGTTCGCGGCCGGGGAGCTGAAGCACGGCCCGATCGCGCTGATCGACCGGGGCCTGCCCGTCGTGGTGGTGGTCCCCTCCCCGTCGGGTCAGCGTGTCATCCACGACAAGATCGTGTCCAACATCCAGGAGATCCGGGCGCGCGGGGCCAGGACCATCGTCATCGCCGAGGAGGGGGACACCGCGGTGGAGCCCTACGCCGACACGCTGATCCGCGTCCCCGCCGTGGAGACCCTGCTCCAGCCGCTGGTGGCCGCGGTGCCGCTGCAGGTCTTCGCCTGCGAGCTGGCCACCGCCAAGGGCCACGACGTCGACCAGCCCCGCAACCTGGCCAAGTCGGTCACCGTGGAGTAGCCGCCGCGCCTTTCACGACGCCGCCGGACCCCGCCCGCCCTGGGCGGGGTCCGGCGGCGGTGACGCGGCGGCCGGGAGACGGGTGCGGGCGGTAGCCTGAGGCGGTGATCGTGGGCATCGGGGTGGACGTCGTGGACATCGCCCGGCTCGAAAAAGCGCTGGCGCGGACCCCCGCCCTGCGGGAGCGGGTGTTCACCGAGGCCGAGCGGGACCTGCCGGTGCCCTCCCTGGCCGCGCGGTTCGCGGCCAAGGAGGCGGTGGCGAAGGCGCTCGGCGCCCCGCCGGGGCTGGACCACCTGGAGGCCGAGGTGCGCCGCGGCGCGCACGGCCGCCCGGAGCTGCACGTCAGCGGCCGGGTCGCCGAGGTCGCGGAGCAGCTGGGCGTGGGGCGCTGGCATCTCTCGCTGACCCACGACGGGGGCGTGGCCATCGCCTACGTGATCGCCGAGGCCTGACCGCGGCCGGAGGGTCGGCCGTACGGCGCGGCGACGCGGGTCGGGAACGCGGTACGGGCCGAACGGACGCGGCGGAACGCGACGCCGGTGGAACGGACGCGGCGGAACGCGGGGCCGTACGGCGGCGGCGGGCCGGCCGTACGGCGGGCCGTGCCGGAGCATGCGCCGGAGATCGCCGCGGGATAGCGTCGGAGCCATGCTGACCGCGTACACCTCCGATCAGATAAGGGCCGCCGAGGCGGCGCTCATGGCGAAGCTGCCCGAGGGGACGCTCATGGAGCGGGCCGCCGCGGGCCTCGCGGTCGTCTGCGCCGGAGCCCTCGGGACGGTGTACGGCTCCCGCGTCGTGGTGCTGGCCGGCGGCGGCGACAACGGCGGCGACGCCCTGTACGCCGGGGCGCGGCTCGCCGCCAGGGGCGCCCGGGTGCACGCCGTGCTGGCCGGGGCGCGGGTCCACGAGGGCGGGCTCGCGGCCCTGCGGCGGGCCGGGGGCCGGGTGACGGACCTCGGCGGCGCGGCCGGGGAGACCCCGGCGGACCCGGCGGGCGGCGGGACGGCGGACCTCGCGCGGGACTCCGCGACGGACTCCGCGCGGGGGTCCGGAAAGGGCTCCGGGCAGGGGCTCGGGAAGGGCTCCGTGCAGGGGCCCGGGAAGGGCTCCGTGCGGGATCCGGCGAAGGGCCCGGCGGTGGGCGCCGGGGTGCGGCGCCTCCTCGACGGGGCCGACCTCGTGGTGGACGGGCTGGTGGGGATCGGCGGGACGGGCGCGCTGCGCGAGCCGTACGCGACCCTGGCCCGGCTGGCCGCCGAGGGGCCCGCGACGGTGGTCGCGGTGGACGTGCCGAGCGGGGTGGACGCGAGCACCGGGCGGGTCGACGGGCCGGCGGTCCGGGCGGACGTCACCGTCACGTTCGGGGCCCGCAAGATCGGCCTGCTCGCCGACCCGGGCGCGGCCCGCGCCGGGCGGGTGGAGCTGGTGGACATCGGGCTGGGACCGTACCTCCCCGACCCCGGGGCGTCGGCGCTCACCGACGCCGACGTGGCGCTGATGCTGCCCCGGCCGGGAGTGGAGTCCGACAAGTACCGCCGGGGGGTCGTGGGCGTCGCGGCCGGGAGTCACCGCTACACCGGCGCGGCGGTGCTGGCCGTGGGCGGGGCGGTGCGGGCCGGGGCGGGCATGGTCCGCTACGCGGGCCCCGCCGAGCCGGTGGCCCAGGTGCGGGCGCGCTGGCCCGAGGTCGTCATCACCCCGCTCGAACCGGGCGAGGGGATCGGCGAGGTGGGGCGGGTGCAGGCGTGGGTGCTCGGGCCCGGCCTGGGCACCGGCCCGGAGGCGCTCGCCGTCGCCCGCTCGGTGCTGGCGAGCGACGTCCCGGTGCTGGTGGACGCCGACGGCCTGACACTGGTCGCCGAGAACCGGTCGCTGCTGCGCCGCTCCGCGCCGGTGCTGATCACCCCGCACGCGGGCGAGCTGTCGCGGCTGCTGGACGTGCCGCGGTCGCGGATCGAGGCCCGCCGGGTGGAGTACGCGCGGCGGGCCGCGGACGAGCTGGGTGTGACGACCCTGCTGAAGGGCTCGACCACCGTGGTCGCCGAGGACGAGCGGCCGGTCAGGATCAACCTCACCGGCAGCTCGTGGCTGGCCACCGCGGGCACCGGCGACGTGCTGGCCGGGGTCGCGGGCGCGCTGCTGGCCGCCGGGCTGGGACCGTACGACGCGGCCTCCTGCGCGGCGTACCTGCACGGGCTGGCCGGGCGGAACGGCCCGGTCTCGGCGTGGGACGTCCTTTCGGGCGTCCCGGGGGCGGTCAGGGAGGTCATGGACCGGCTCGGGGAGGACGACGGAGCTGCCAAACTGGAAAGATGAATTTCCCGACGACGCCCGCCGAGGCGCGGGTGGACCTCTCCGCGATCCGGGACAACGTCGCCCTGCTGGCCGGCCGGGCCCCCGGGGCGGAGGTCATGGCAGTGGTCAAGGCCGACGGCTACGGGCACGGCATGGTCGCCTCCGCGCGAGCCGCGCTGGAGGGCGGGGCCGCCCGGCTGGGCACCGCCCAGATCCGCGAGGCCCTCGCCCTGCGCGACGCCGGCGTCACCGCGCCGGTCCTGGCGTGGATCATGACGCCCGGCGAGCCGCTGGACGAGGCGGTCGGCCGGGACGTGGAGCTGTCGGCGGCGGTCCCCGGCCTGGTGGACCGGATCGCCGAGGCGGCGGTCCGCGCCGGCCGGGTCGCCCGGGTGCACCTGAAGATCGACACCGGTCTGTCGCGCGGTGGCGCGGCGTTCGGCGACTGGCCCGCGCTGCTCGACCGGGCCCTGGCCCGTCAGGCCGAGGGGACGATCGAGATCGTCGGGATCTGGTCGCACCTCGCCTGCGCCGACGAGCCGGGGCACCCGTCGGTCGAGTCCCAGCTCGCCGTCTTCGACGACGCGCTGGCCATGGCGGAGAAGGCGGGCGCCGCGGGGTCCCACGTGGTCCGGCACATCGCCAACTCGGCGGCGACACTGACGCTGCCGCAGGCGCGCTACGACATGGTCCGCCCCGGAATCGCGGTCTACGGCCTGAGCCCGGTGCCCGCGCTCGGGGATTTCGGTCTCCGCCCGGCGATGACCCTGACCGCGCGGATCGCGCTGACCAAGCGGGTTCCGGCCGGAACCGGGGTGTCCTACGGACACCTTTACGTCACGGATCGCGAGACCACGCTTGGACTGGTGCCCCTCGGGTATGCGGACGGCGTTCTGCGATACGCGACAAATCGGGCGGAGGTGATGGCGGGTGGACGACGCCGCCGCATCGCCGGACGGGTCTGCATGGACCAGTTCATGATCGACGTGGGGGACGACCCGCTGGCCGAGGGCGACGAGGTGATCCTGTTCGGCGACGGCTCGCGCGGCGAGCCGACCGCCCAGGAATGGGCGGATTCCCTCGACACGATCTCGTATGAGATCGTGACCCGGATCGGTTCGCGGGTCCCGCGCGTTCACCGGTGAGAGGCACGTCAGGGGGTCGTATGGGCACTGCCACACGGCGAAGGGTGGGGGTCGCCGGCGCGCTCGTCGGCGCCGCGTCCGCCGGGGTGGCCGCCGCGGCCTTCGCCAAGCGCTACGCCATCGGCCGCATCAGGCTCCGGCCCGACCTGGAGGCCGGCGAGCCGTTCGGCGAGCTGCGCGGCCGGCCCGCCGCGGTCACCGCCTCCGACGGCCTCGTCCTGCACGCCGAGGTCGACGGCCCCGAGGACGCCCCGCTGACCGTGGTGTTCTGCCACGGCTACACCCTCAACCTCGACTCCTGGCACTACCAGCGGCGCGACCTGCTCGACTCCTACCGGATGGTGCTGTGGGACCAGCGCTCCCACGGACGCTCGCCGCGCGCGCCGGTCGACGACCACGGCTCCCTCATCGACCGGCTGGGCGAGGACCTCGCCGAGGTGATCGAAGAGCTGGTGCCCGGCCCGTGCGTGCTGGTGGGCCACTCCATGGGCGGCATGACGATCATGGCGCTGGCCGACCGCCACCCCGAGCTGTTCGAGGAGAAGATCAGGGGGGTCGCGCTGATCTCCACCTCCGCCGGCAGGCTGGGCGAGGTCTCCCTGGGACTGCCCGCCCTGCTGGCCAGGGCCGTGCACACGGTCACGCCGGGCACGGTCTCGCTGCTGGGCCGCCGGGGCACGCTGGTGGACCGCGGCCGGGAGGCGGCCAACGACCTGGCCTTCCTGATGCTGCGCCACCTGGGCTTCGGCGACGCCACCAACGTCAGCCCCACGGTGGTGGACTTCGTCGAGTCGATGATCCGCTCCACCCCGTTCGAGGTGATCGCCGACTTCTACCCGGCGCTGATGGCCCACGACAAGCTGGCCGCCCTGGGAGTGCTGGACGACGTGCCGACCTCCATCATCGTGGGGGACAAGGACTGGCTGACGCCGGTGGACCACAGCAAGGCCATGGCGGCGGCACTGCCCCGCGCCCAGTTCACCGAGGTTCCCGACAGCTCGCACCTGGTCCAGCTCGAACGGCCTACCGTGGTCAACGACGCACTGCGCGACCTGATCAAGCGGGCCCTCGCCGACGAGGCCGCCGCCAACGTCGCCGAGGCCGACGGGGCCGACGGGGCCGACGGGGCCGACGGGGCCGACGGCGTCGGGGGCCCGCGCGGGTGACCGGGCCACCGGGCGCGGTCCGCAGGACGCGACCATCGCAGGGGAGTTGATCGAGAAGTGAGAATCGCGGCGACCACCGAGGAGATGCGGGAGCTCGGCAGGGAGCTGGCCGGACTGCTGCGCCCGGGCGACCTGGCGGTGCTGTCCGGGCCGCTGGGCGCGGGCAAGACGACCCTGGTCCAGGGGATCGCGGACGGGCTCAAGGTGCGCGGCCCCATCACCTCGCCGACCTTCGTCATCGCCCGGGTGCACCCCTCGCTGTCCGGGGGCCCGGCGCTCGTGCACGTGGACGCCTACCGGCTGGGCGGCGACCTGGAGGTCGACGACCTCGATCTCGACGCCTCGCTGGAGGAGTCGGTGACGGTCGTGGAGTGGGGCGAGGGCCTGGTCGAGGGCCTGGCCGAGGACCGGCTGGAGATCTCCATCGAGCGCGGCGAGACCGGTGAGGAGCGTGCCGTACGGCTGCGCGGGGTCGGCGCCCGGTGGGAGGGCGTCGTCTGACGGAACCCCGCGCGTTCGCTCCGCGTCCCAGTTGGTATAGATCGATGATTGTCCCAAGCGGGTTTGCCCTTGTTTTAAGGGGAACAGGTGCAGTGGTGCCGGGCGAGGGTCGTCGGCCGGAGTGGGAAGTGGAGTGCGACGGTGCCAAGCGTCAAGCATGCCGCGGTTCTGGGGGCCACTCTGGGCGGCCTCGCTCTTCTCGGGGTGACCGGATGCACGGCCGAGGCGGACTCGGGGGCGGGAGCGACCGCCTCGCCCGCGGCGTCGCAGACGTCCGCCAGCAGGGGTGACATCGAGGTCCAGCTCCAGCCGGCCCGGGTGAAGGCCGGGCAGAAGGTGTGGATCCTGGCCAACTGCCCGATCCCCCAGGGCGGGCCGGAGCACCGCGGCACCGGGTCGTCCCGGATCTTCCGCACCGCGGTGACCCTCGACCCGATCCTGGTCACGCCCAGCCCCGCCCCCTCGTCGGCCTCCACGCCGACCGCGCGGCCGTGGGTCCGGGGCCAGGCCACCGTGGCCCCCGGCACCGCGGCCGGCGTCTACGAGGTCAACGCCCGGTGCGAGGGCACCAACGACACCGGCAAGGCGAGCCTCCGGGTGGTGGGCGACGCCAAGCCCAGCGCCAAGCCCACCGCGGAACCCGGCGAGGAGGCGTCCGACGAGCCGACCCGCAAGCCGAAGCCCCGGCCGACCCGGACCGTCATCAGCACCCGCGCGCCCTCCACCGGCGGCGGCGGCACCGCGGCCGGCGGCCCGGAGGACGACGGCACGCCGCTCGGGGTGCCCGGGGTGCTGCTGGCCGCCGCCCTGCTGGGCGGCACGGGGGTCGTGATCGCCCGCCGTCGCCGCCCGTAACCGCCGATGGCCGCACCCACCCGCTGGTCACGCGTCATCACCGCCGGGATCGTCACCGGCTTCGTCATGGTGCTCCTCCACCGGGGCGCCGGCGTGGACGTCCCGGAGGCCCGCGACCCGGTGGTGCCCGAACGCGTGGAGATCCCCTCGCTGGGCATCAAGGCGCCCCTGATGAAGCTCGGGGTCAAGGACGGCGAGGTGGAGCTCCCGCCGTACGACAAGCCGAACGCGGCGGGCTGGGTCAAGGACACCGCGGTGCCCGGCGACGAGGGCCCCGCGGTGATCCTCGGGCACGTGGACACCAAGACCGACCCCGCGGTCTTCTACCGGCTCAAGGACATCCGCGAGGGGCAGGTCGTCAAGGTCAGGCGCAGCGACGGCGAGGTCGCCCAGTACCGGGTGGACTCCGTCGAACGGGTGAGCAAGGACCGCTTCCCGGCCGACAAGGTCTACCTCCAGGACGGCCTGCGGCTGATCACCTGCGGCGGGGACTTCGACTGGGACCGCCACGAGTACCGCGACAACGTCATCGTCTACGCCACCCTCGTCAAACCGGCCGACCCCAGAACCTGACCCCCGGGAGCCGCCGGAGGAGCGGGGGCGCCCGGCCGTCCGCCGTACGGAGGACGCGGGCGCGCCGGCCGGAACCGGCGGAACCGGCGGAAATGACGGGGCCGCCGGGGAAAACGGCGGGAAAATCGCGGTGAAATCCGCCGCTCCTACTCTCACAGCCAGAGATCAAGCAAACGGTCCCGGCAGTGGGAGAGAACGGCATGACAATGCTCGACAGCGGGACACGTGCCGAGCGCACGGAGTCACCCGCGAGTCCAGACCAGGAAACCGCGATAACGATCGACGGTCTGGTGAAGGCCTACGGTGCCCACCTCGCCGTCGGCGGCCTGAACCTGACCGTACCCGCCGGGGAGGTCTTCGGCCTGCTCGGCCCCAACGGCGCGGGCAAGACGACCACGGTGGAGTGCCTGGTCGGCCTCAGGGAGCCGACCGAGGGCCGGATCAGGGTGCTCGGCCTCGACCCGCTGCGTGACCGGGCGGAGTTCGTCCGGCGGGTGAGCGTGCAGCCCCAGGAGGGGGCGCTCTTCACCACGCTGACCGTGACGGAGACCCTGCGGCTGTGGGCGTCCCTGTACGCCGCGCCCCGCACCGTGGCCGGCACGCTCCGGCGCATCGGGCTGGAGGAGCAGGCCGGGACGCGCGTCAAGGCCCTCTCCGGAGGCCAGCGCCGCCGGCTCCTGCTCGGTGTCGCGGTGATCGCCAACCCCGAGGTGCTCGTCCTCGACGAGCCCGCGGCCGGGCTCGACCCGCAGGCCCGCCAGCAGCTGTGGGAGCTGATCAGGGCCGAGCGCGCCGAGGGCACCACGGTCCTGCTCACCACGCACGACATGACGGAGGCCACCGAGCTCTGCGACCGCGTCGGCATCGTCGTCGGCGGCCGGATGGTCGCCCTGGGCACCCCCCGTGAGCTGGTCCACCGGCTGGGCGCGGCCCACGAGGTGTCCTTCGAGACCGGTGCCGACCTCGCCGCCCTCTCGGCGCTGGAGTGCGTCACCGGCGTCTCGGCGGAGGGCGGCCGGGTGACGGTCACCACCTCCGACACCGACGAGGTCGTCCGCGCCGTCGCCGGGCTCGACGCCCGGCGCATCGAGGTCCGCACCGGCCACCTGGAGGACGTCTTCCTGCGGCTGGCGGCCGGGCACCATGAGAGCGCCCCCGCCGGACACCACGAGGACGCCCCCGCAGGGCATCACGAGAGCACCCCCGCCGGGCGGAACGGGGGCGGGCGATGACGGCCGTCACCCCGCCCGCGGCCGGAGGCCGGCCCGGCGCCTTCGCGGAGCTGACCCGGGCCAACGCCCGCGAGCTGGTCAGGGATCCGAAGAGCCTCTTCTTCGTCATGGTCTTCCCGCTGCTGTTCATGGCGATGTTCCTGTTCATGGGCACGCTCAACCCCTCGGGGGGCGGCGGCGGCTTCGACCCCGTCCGGTCGGGCATCCCCGCGGTGCTGCTCATGGCGTTCATGTCGCTGGCCTTCTTCGGCACCGCCACCCCGCTGATCACGATGCGGCAGCAGGGCACGCTGCGCATGCTCGGCACCACGCCACTGCGCCGGACGACCTTCATCGTGGCCCAGGCGCCCGCCCGGCTGGCCATCGCGCTCGTCCAGCTCGCCGTGCTGTCGGCCGCCGCCCTGGCCACGGGTTTCCTGCAGCCGTCGGCGATCGGCCGGCTCCTGGTCACCTGCGCGCTGGGCCTGGTCATGCTCTTCGCGGCCGGCTACCTGGTGGCGGCGCGGATGCGCAACGCCGAGCTGGCCAATGGCGTGCTGGCGCTGGCCATGCCGGTGCTGCTGATGCTCTCGGGGGTCTTCCTGCCCATGGAGATCCTGCCGGAGGCGGTGCGCACCGTGGCCGGGCACCTGCCGACCACCTACTTCGCCGACGCGCTGCGTCAGGACCTGACCGGGGTGGCCGGGGGATCGGTGGTCACGAGCTGGCTGGTGATGGCCGGGGTGGCGCTCGTCGCCGCCGCCGGGGCCGTCTCCCTGTTCAGCTGGACGGACGGTGAGAAGCGATGAGCGCCACCGCACCCGAGACGACGGGGGCCACCGCACCCGAGACGACGGGCACCACCGCACCCGAGGCGGCCCCCGCCGCCGAGCCCCTGGGCGCGCTGGCCGAGCTGGACCGCCTGGTGAGCCCGTACGGCCTGGCCAGCCGTGTGCGGCGGCTCCCCAACCACCCCGGCGAGCCCCGGTTCGCGATCTTCACCGCCTCCATGGGCGACCTGGCCGCGGTCTCGCCGAACATCGCCGAATCCGCCGCGGGCTCCGACGTCCGCGGCGGCATGGACGGCGCCGGCGGCGGCCTCGGCACCGAGCGCGCCGGCCGGCTCTGCGTCGCCGAGTCGCTGGAGCGCTACTCAAGCTGCGTCTTCGACGAGGCGGCCCTGCGCTGGGCCACCGCGGAGGAGCTCGGCGACGAGGCGCTCGACCTGGGTACGGTGCCGCGCTGCTCCCCCCGGGAGCTGGCCCATCCCAAGAGCATCGTCACCGCCCCCGACCCGGCCGGGCCGATGCGCTGGACCAGGGGCTGGTCGCTGACCGGGAACCGGCCGGTGTGGGTGCCGGCGGTGATGGTGTGGATGCACATCCGGGCCAAGTCAGCCGCCGAGCGGTTCACGATGCCCATCTCGACCGGCTGCGCGGCCCACACGGACCTCGCCTCGGCGCTGGTGGGGGGGATCTGCGAGGTGGTGGAGCGGGACGCGATCGCCCTGACCTGGCTGCAGCGCATCCCCTGGCCGCGCATCGAGCTGGACGAGATCCCCGCGCGGCTGGCGCCGTACGTGGAGAGGCACCGGGCCGGGCACGTGCGGACGCGCTTCTACGACGCGACCACCGACCTCGGCGTCCCGACGGTCTACTCCGTCGACCTGACGCCGGACAACGAGGTCCTGGGCCAGCTCGTGATGTGCAACACCGACCTGGACCCGGTCGTCTCGGTCGGGAAGCTCATGCGGGAGTCGGCGTCGTCGCGGATCGCCATGCAGGTGCCCCGGCCCCGGCCGGCCGACCCGGACGAGTTCCTGCACGTCTTCCACGGCGCCTCCTACATGGGCGCACCCGGGCGGGCCGGCGACTTCGCCTTCCTGCTGGACGGCCGGGAGCGCCGTCCGCTGTCGGCGATGCCGGACCTGTCCACCGGAACCGCCGCGGGCGACCTGCGCCTGCTGGTCGAGCGGCTCGGCGCGGCCGGGTGCGACGTGATCGCCGTCGAGGTCACCACGGACGAGGCCAGGGACGTCGGCTTCCGGGTGGTCCGGGTGATCATCCCGCAGCTCATGCCGCTCTCCTTCGTCCACACGGCCCGCTACACCGCGCACCCCCGCCTGTACGAGGCCCCGGCCCGGATGGGTCACCGGGTGCACGCCGAGGCCGACCTCAACCCGCTGCCCCAGCCGTTCGCCTGACGAGGAAGGACACCGCGATGCACGAGCTTCACCTGATCACGCTGGGCGGCTTCGGCGCGGCGGTGGCCGGCCGGGTGCGCGAGCTGCGGGACGGCGTCGCCGTCACCCCGGCCGACGGGCACGGCCACCCGGACCCCTCGCTCTGGCCGGCCGCCAGGGTCCGGGCGCTGGTCTCCTTCCGCTCCGCGCCGCGGCTGGAGGAGACCCTGGACGGCGCGTCCTTCGCCTACCGGACCCCCTGGTTCCCCGTCGTGCTGGAACACCCCCGCCTGCGGGTCGGCCCGGTCGCCGCCCCCGGACACGGCGCCTGCGCCCGCTGCTTCGCGACGCGCCGCCGCCAGCACGACCCGGCCCACCACCTCGGCGCCGCGCTGGCCGACGCCTACGACGCCGACCCCGCGCTGGGGCCCGCGGGCCACCTGCCGCACCACGCCGAGCTGGCGGCGCTGCTGACGATCCGGCTGACGGACTCGCTGCTCGCCGACGGCGGCGCCGCCGAAGCGGGGCATGTGCGCCACCTCCACCTGCTCGACGGGACGCTGGGCCGGTCCACGGTCGTCGCCGTGCACGGCTGCCGCCGCTGCCGCTCCACCCCCGACCAGCGCGAGTCGACCTGGCGCGACCTCGCCGACGAGCTGCCGGAGCTGCTCGCCCCGGCCGCCGGACTCCAGTGATGGGACGAGACATGACCAAGCCGAGCCTGGTCCCCGCGGAGGCGATGAGCCACGCGGTGGCCAACGACCCCCAGTTCCGCATGCCCCGGCGCCCCCGCCTGGTCCCCGGCCTGGTGACCCTCCCGCTGCCCGACGGCCTGCTGATCGAGGGCACCCCCACCCGGCAGGTCCTGCGCGGCACCGCCGCCCGGACGCTGATCCCCCGCCTGCTGCCCGAGCTGGACGGCCGCAGGGAGCCGGCCGGGCTGGCCGCGGACCTGGAACTGTCGCCGGCGCACCTGCACCAGGCCCTGTCCATGCTCTACACCTGCGGCGTCCTGGAGGACGCCGCAGGGCCGGGGACGCCGGAGGGGACGCCCGAGCCGAGCGCGGTCTTCCTCACCAGGTCGATCGACGCGAGCCGGGTCAACGTCTCCGGGGGAGAGGCGGTGCGCAGGCTCGCCGCCGCCCGGGTCGCGCTCGCCGTCGCCGACCCCCGGCTCGCGGCCGCCCTGCGGCGGGCGCTCCTGGCGGGCGGCATCGGCGCCGTGACGCGCTGGGACGGCGATCCCGGCCGGACGGACCTGCTCATCCTGGCCGATGACGGCCCCGCGGACCCGGGCGTTCCCGTCCTGCCCCTGCGGGTGGACGGCGGGGTCGTCTGGCTGGGGCCGTACACCGACACCTCCTTCACCGCCTGCGTGGCGTGCGTGACCGCCCAGCGGGACGGGGGAGAGGCGGACGAGGTGCCGGAGCCGGCGGACCTGGATCCGGACCTCGCCGCCGGCATGGCCGCCGCGCTCGTCGCCGCCGACACGGTCGCGCTGCTGAGCAGGGTGGGTTCCACCCACGCGCTGCGCGGCCTGGTCCGCACCGACCTGGCCGCCTGGCACCAGCGCACCTACCCGCTGGCGGCGCTGCCCGGCTGTCCCCGCTGCGACGGCGACGGCCCGCCGGAACCCGAGGTCCCGGTGGCCCTCGGCTACGAGGAGTCGGTCGCCTTCCCGCCCCGCAGCCTCACCAACCCGCGCGACCACCAGGTGCACTACCGGCCGGGGAACATCGCGCTCCAGGTCGAGTGCAAGCGCTGGCCGTCGGCGTCCCACGTCCCGCTGCCCGACCGGCCCGAGCAGGACCGGACCGGCCCCGTCCCGCGGAGCTCGGAGGTCACCGCGCCGCGCCGGTTGGACGCGGCCGGCCTGGGCGCCCTGCTGCGCCGGGCCGCCGGGCTGCGCGACGGCGGGGGTGAGGGCGGCGGGGACGGCGGGACGGTCACCTCCCGCAAGATCCAGCGCTGGGCGCCGACCGGCGGAAACCTCGGCTCGGCCCAGCTCCACGTGATCGCCCGGGACGTCGCCGGCCTCGACCCCGCGGTGTACGGCTACCGCGCCGACGTCCACCGTCTCGCCGACCTGACCTGGGCCGACCCCTACGCGGAGATCGCGGGCCTACCCGACGCCGAGGCCGTCGTCGTGATCACCGGAGCCCTCGACCGGGTGGCGTCGAAGTACGCCACCTTCGCCTGGCGCGTCGTCCACCTCGACGCGGGCGTCGCCCTCACCCAGCTTCGGCTGGTCGCGGCCGAGCGGGGCATCGCCACCCGCGTGGTGCCGTACTGGGACGACACCGCGCTCGCCGGCCTCCTCTCCGTCGACCCGGACGCGGAGCCGATCACCGCGGTCCTCGCGGTCAACCCGACGATGAAGGAGACCCGATGACCGCCCTGCGCGACCACATGACGCTCTTCACCCTGCTGCGTGAGCAGAGCCGGCTGACGGCCGAGGACGTGCGGCGGGGGCCGCGTCCCGGGCCGGGCCGGATCCGCCCGGCAGGCCCGAGGGAGGCCGGGCCGGACCTCCCCGAGGTCCGGACGGCCCCGGCCCCGCCGACGGCCAGGCCGCTGGAGGAGATCCTCAGGAACCGCGTGTCGATCCGCGACTACGCCGACGAGGCGGTCCCGGCCGGCGTGGTGGCGGCGAGCCTCGCCACGGCCTTCCGGCTGGACAGGGAGGGCTGGCCCGACGACTGCGCCGCCGGTCACCGGCTCGGCGTGCTCGTCGCCGCCCGCGGGATCGACGGGCTGCGGCCGGCCGTCTACCGGGCCGACGAGGACGGCGCCCGCCTGGTGCCGCTCGCCGGGCTCGCCGACGGCCGGGCCGCCGAGGAGATGGTGCTGCAGATCGAGTACGCGGCCAGCCCCGTCATCCTGGCGGTCACCGGGTCGCTGTCCGCCGCGCTGGACCGGCACGGCGCCCACGGCCACCGATCGCTGATGGCGAGGGCCGCCGGCTTCGCGTACGCGGCCATGATCCAGGCCGCCGCGTACGGGCTGACGGGCAGCGTCTTCGCGGGTTTCCTGCAGTCGGGCCTGCGCCCGCTGGTGGACCTGGACGGCTACCGCAACCGGCAGCTCTTCGCCGTCTCCCTGGGCTACCCGCGCCACTGAGACCTCCGTACGGCGCCCGCCGTACGGGAAACCGGAAACACCACGGAAAGGAGTGGGCACATGGCCCACGACAAGGAAGAGTCGGTCGACCTCTACGCCGAGGACCTGGCCGAACTGCAGGTGGACGACCTCCCCGGCGAGGCCGCCCTCGGCTCCATCAGCACGGCCTCCTCGACCAGCTCCGCCTCCTGCCCGGTCAGCTCGGCCAGCACCGCGACCACCGCCAGCACCTACGGGTGACGGACCGCGACCACCGGATGAACCGCTAGACCGCTGAGGAGACGACGGAAGTGGACATGGACCTCTTCGCCGAGGAGATCGGCGACGACGAGCTCTACCTGTACCAGCTCAACGAGACCACGCTGCTGGGCTCCCTGAGCACCGCGAGCACGGCCTGACCCATCCTGCGCTGCCATGTCCCCCCGACGATCCTCGGCAGACCAGGCACCCCCCATCGAAAGGAAGAAGCCCCATGGCCGACAAGGACATCGACCTCTACGCGGAGGAGCCCGAGGAGCTCTCCGCCGAGGAACTCGCCGACACCAACCTGCTGGGCACCTGGAGCAGCGCGGGCTGCGCCGGCTCGGCCTCCTGCCCCGTGTCCACCACCTCCAGCGCCTCCAGCGCCTCGTCCTTCGGCTGAGAGAACCCTCGGCCGGAAGAACCTCCGACCGGGAGAACCCCCGGGCGGGAGAAAGGGAGAGACAGATGACCGACCACAACGACGACCGCGACGACCGGATCGACCTGGCCGCCGAGGAGGTGGGCGCCGAGGAGCTCGGCGAGGTCACCTCGGCCGGCTTCACCACCCTCAACACCGCCTTCACCGGCGGCACCGCCAGCTGCCCGGGCTCCTCGGCCAGCACGGCGTCGTCCTTCTCCAGCAGCGGTAACTGAAGCACCTCACCGGAAGAGCACCGCGCCGGACGCCCCGGGAACGAAGGCAGCGCTCCCGTGGCGTCCGGCCCGCGACCACGAAAGGCACCGAAGATGACCGACCGCGAGGACACCCGCAGCGACGACGCCCGGAGCGACGACCGGATCGACCTGGCCGCCGAGGAGGTGGGCGCCGAGGAGCTCGGCGAGGTCACCTCGGCCGGCTTCACCACCGCCGGGACCGCCTTCACCGGCGGCACCGCCAGCTGCCCGACGTCGTCGGCCAGCACCGGCTCATCGTTCTCCAGCAGCGGCGGCTGACGCGCGGTGCCGGGACCCACGGGAGGGTCCCGGCACCGCCACGCAGGCGGCCGGCTCAGATCCCACACGCGTCGAGTGTGAAGGCAGCACCCTCGACGCGAAGACCAGAAAGGCGCACCATGCGATCCGCCACCCAGCATAACTCCGCCGGAACCGCAGCGCCGGACACGGCCGCGGCGGACACCGACTGGATGAACGCCGTCCCCCTCCGACTCCGGCCGGGCGTCGAGGTCATCACCGGCATCGACGACCGGCCGCTGCTGTTCAACCCGGCCACCGGGCGGTACGTCGCGCTCACCCGGGCCGGGGTGCGGGTGCTCGACCTGCTCGACGGCAGCAGGACCGGCGCGGTCATCACCGCCGGGCTGGCCGGCGAGCGCGAGGACCTCCGCGAGCGCGTCGACGCATTCCTGGCGGACCTGCGCCAGGCGGGCGTGCTCACCGTCGAGCCGCGGGAACCGGACCGCAGGGCCAGGATCCTGAGCTTCTCACTGCGTGAGCACATGCCCAGGCTCCGGCTGACCGGCCGGGTCGAACACGTCCTGGAGCCGGTGGCCGCCGTGCTGCGCCGCGTCCCGGCGCGGGCGCTGACCGGCGCCGTGCTGGCCGTGGTGCTCGCCGGCCTGCTGACCGGCGGCTACGCGCTCACCCACCCCGCCGGTCACGGTTATCCGGCGCTGTGGTGGGTGGCCCTGCCGATCCTCGTCGTCCAGATCATCTGTCACGAGACCGCGCACGCGCTCGCCTGCCAGTACCTCCGCGCCCCGATCAGGGAGGCCGGGGTGGGGCTGATGCTCTACTTCATGCCGGTCGCCTACGTCGACCGGACCGACGCCTACCGGATCAGGAGCAGGGGCGGGCGGGTGATGATCGCGCTCGCCGGGCCGTTCAGCGACCAGCTGTGGTTCGGGGTCACCGGCGTGATCGCGCTCACCGCTCCCGGGCAGGCCGGCGACATCGCCTACGTGCTGCTCGTCCTGCAGGGAATGCTCACCCTCGTCAACCTCAACCCCCTGCTGCCCTCCGACGGTTACCACGCGGTCACGGCGGCCGTCGGCGCGGTCAACCTGCGTGGCCGGGCGTTCGCCTACCTCACACACGTGGTGCTGCGCGGTCCCCTCCCGTCGGGCATGCGCGCGCTGGGCGCCTGGCGGAAGGCGGGCTACCTGCTCTTCGGCGGTCTGTGCCTCGCCTACGCGGCCGGCCTCGCCGTCCTCGTCCTCAACAACCTGTGGACCATGATCGGAGGGTTCTTCCGATGACGCTGACCCTGCCGGCCCCCGTCGCGGCCGGTGCCGAGCTCTCCGACCTGCGGGTGGACCGCGTGTGCGGGCTTCCGGCCGGCGCGGCGGGCGTCGGCCTGGCCGAGACCGGCCGGCTGCTCGACCGGATCGCCGGACACGAGGCGTTCCTCGCCGAGACGGCGGACCTGGTCAGCGACGCCCTGTACCGGCTGGTCCCGCTGCTCGACCATGATCCGGGGCTGCGCCGTACCGTGCTGAAGGTCAGGCGGGCCACCCGCGGCGACAGGCCGCCGCGGGTCGCGGACGCGGAGCTGGACCGGATCGCCGAGGCGCTGGCCGGCGACGACGCGGAGCTGTTCCGCCGGTGGGCCGGGGCCGCGCTGGCCCGCGCCCGCCTGCTCGACCGGCTGCCCGCCGCCTACGAGCGGGAGACCGCCGACGCCGGACGGCGGCTGCGCGACCTCCTCGCCGCCCCCGCGCTCTCGGCCGGCATCGCCCATGCCAGCGCGGACCTGCTCAGGCACGCCGACGACGGCGCCTTCCACCCGGGCGGCAGGACCGCGCGCTCGGTGCTCTCCTACGCGGTCCGGGCCTCGCGCAAGACCAGCCCCTTCTCCACCTTCACCGGCGTCGGCGTGTCCGGCAGGCCCAGCGGCGGGCGCAGCAACACCGCGCTCTCCCAGACGCACGTCTTCACCTGGCTCCAGGCGCTGGTGCGGGACGAACGGCTGGTCACCGCGTTCGACCTGGAACCCGTCGGGGCGGTGCGCACGATCGACGGCGAGCCGAGGGCGCTGGTGTCGGCCTACCGGGTCGGCGACGCCTTCGCCTGGCGCACCGACGAGATGGTCGACATCACCGTCTACCGGGAGATCGTCCGGTCGCTGGCGGGGACGGGCCGCGCCGGGGCCGCGGAGTATCTGATCCGGCTGGGCGGCGCCGACCCCTTCGCCGCGCTGCAACGGCTGCTGGACGCGGGCATGCTGCGGGTCGTCGCCCCGTGGCGGCGCGGGGACCCGGCGCCGCTGCTCGCCGTGGCCGAGGCCGTACGGCGGGTCGGCACCGAGTACGCCGGGACGGTGGCCGACGCGCTCCGGCGGCTGCACACCGACGCGGTGGAGCTCGCCGATCACGACGGACCCCGCCGGGTGAGCGCGCTGGGGTCCATGGCCGACCGTGCGGAGCGGGAGCTCGGGCGGCTCGGCGTCGCCGCCGACCGCACCGGCTTCGCCGTCTACGACGACGCCGAGGCGATCGCCGACGTGCCCCCGCTCGGCGACGGCGTCGCCGCCGACCTGCGCGAGCTGGCCGGGCGCATGCGGCCGAGGATCTTCCGCAGCCACCTGTACGACATGCTCGTCGACATCTTCGTCGAGCGGTACGGCGCCGGGGGGCGCTGCCCGGACGCGTTGCGCTTCTGCATGGAGGTCTCCGGCGCCCCCGACCTCACCCGGCGGCTCTACGCGGCCGTCCGCGCCGACGCGCAGACCTGGGGACGCCCCACCGAGCGGGCCTGGCTGCCGGTCGGCCCCAGCTCGGCGCCGCCCAGCGCGGCCGTCGCCTACCAGGTCGTCGCGGAGTCGGCGGAGGCGCTCCGCCGGGGCGACCACCGGCTGGTGGTCAACCAGATCAACCCGGGCTCCGGCGGCCTGGTGGCCCGGTTCCGCACCGTGCTCGACGGCCCGGACGGCCTGGCCGGCCGGCTGCGCGCCTGGATCGGCGGGAACTTCCCCGAGGCCGAGCCGCGTGAGCTGGTGATCTCCGCGGACGTCAACGGCCTGCAGCACGCCTGCTGCGGCACCATCCCGGCGCTGACCTGGCCGAGCGAGCTGCCGCTCGCCGACGGCGGCGACGCGCTCGCCGTCAGTGAGCTGTCCGTCGTCCACGACGCGGCGGCGGGCACGCTCACCCTGCTCGACCCCTACGGCCGCCCCGTGGCCCCGGTCTACCTGGGGGTCGTCCCGCAGCATCTGGTCCTGGGCCCGGCCCGCTACCTGATGGTGATCGGCGATCCGTGGGTGCTGGGCACCGGCCTGTCGTGCGCGCGCGGCCCGGCGGAGAGGGTCACCGAGCCCGCGGGGGAGGTGGAGACGTCGGCCCGGCAGGGTTTCGGGCGGGTCGTGACCAGGCGGGCGACCTGGCGGATCCGTCCCGGAGACTTCCCCCGGCCCGAGCGCGGCGAGCCGCCGGTCGAGTACTTCCGGCGCGCCGACCGGTGGCGGCGGCGGCTCGGCGTCCCGGAGGAGGTCTTCGTCTCGCTGGAGACCCCCGCCATCTCGATGGAGCACGGCAAGCGCAAGCCCGTCCTGCTCGACTTCCGGAGCCCCCACTCGCTTCACGCCGTCGCCGGCCTGGCCGTCGACGGCGTGGTGGCGATGTCGCTGGCCGAGTCGCTGCCGGGACGTGACGGCTACTGGCTGCCGGGCCCGGACGGGTGTCATCATGCGGTGGAGCACCTGTCCTACCTACGTTGGGAGCGCCCGCGACCCGCTGGGAGGAAGGCCGATGTCCGACGCGCCTGAGTGGTGGTTCGTCCGGCTCTACACCGGAGGGTTCGCGGCCAGTGACCTGCTGGTGACGGAGGTGTTGCCGCCGCTGGTGGCCGAGGCGCGCGCCCACGGCGCGTTCCGCTGGTTCTTCATCCGCTACACCGACCCCTCCGGCCCCCACCTGCGGGTACGGGTGTTCGGGCCGCGGGAGACCGTGGACCGGATGCACCGGTCGCTGTCCCGGATCCGGCGCCACGCCGACGCCGTGCTGACCGAGGTGCGGGACGACGCCGTCTGGCTGGCCCCCATCCCCATGCGCCGGATGCTCGGCGACTCCGGCACCGGCCTGGCCTCGGGCCTGTACGAGCCGGAGTACGGCAAGTACGGCGGGCCGCAGGGGGTCGAACTGGCGGAGCGGGTCTTCGAGTTCTCCAGCGACCTCGCGCTCTGGGCCACGGCCCGGTTCACCAAGATCCCCGAACGGGCCGCGTTCGCCGTGCTCGCGCTGCGCGAGGCGGTACGGGCGCTGATCGAGGGCGGCCCGGGGGACCTCCGTCCCGAACCGGTGATGCCGCCGGCCGACCGGCGGCGGCGGGCCGTGAGCCGACGGCGCTACTGGGACCGGCACCTCGCCTGGTGGACGGCGGACCTGGCCCGGCACGCCCCCGAACTCCAGGCGGAGCTGCGGCGGCACGCCGACCGGGACCCGCACGGTGTGCGGCCGACCGCCGGCGCGCTGCTCGCCGACAGCGCGGTGGACCCCTGGCTGCGCCGCTGGGGAGAGGTCATCGACGACTCGCTCGTCCGGGCCCAGCGGATGCACGTCGGTCTCACACCGCAGCACCTGGTCTTCCACCAGTCGCACATGATGATGAACCGGCTGGGCTTCCTGCCCAGGGAGGAGGCACTGCTCGGCATCATCGCCGCCGGTCTGGAGGCGGAGACACCTGTCGGACTAACCAAGGAGAGATGATGACCACCTCGGTAGACGAAACCCACGCCGCGGTCCGCCAGGGGCTGCTCCTGGCGGCCGTGGGCGCTCTCGCGCTCGGAGCCGGCCTCACCGTCGTCGGTGAGGCCGCGTGGATCTGGGGCGTCGGCCTGGCGCTGCTGATCGCGGGCTCGGTGCGGGCGGCGATGGCCGTCCGGAAGGCGGGACGGCGGGTCGAGCTTCCGGCGAAGTACGCGGGCGGGCTGGCCGCGGCGTTCTTCGCCGTCATGTTCGGCGCCGCGCGGCTGACGGCGGCGGGGCACACCTGGGCCTGGGCGGTGGCGGGCGCGCTCGTGGCGGCGGTCCTGCTGGTGGCGGCCCTGCGGCGAGGACGACGCTGACGGGGGACGGCGTACCCCCCACGCCTCCCAGAGGCTCCCGGAAGGCTCCCGCGATCAGCGGGGGCCTTCCTGTTCTCCCGCGGGAACCGGCTTCCCCGGCGGTGACAGGCCGAGAAAATAGCGGAGAAATCCAGGGCTCCTAGTGTGTTCCCACAGCACGGAGAAACAGACCAGGGGAGGACCTGTGATTCGCGGAGCTCGGGTTTTACTGATCGTCGCAACCTGTGGAACCTTCTTCGGCGCCGTCGGGGCGGGTGCGTCCCTCACGGGTTCCCCCGCGACGCACACCCCGGGGAACGCGCCCCGGCCGGCCCTGATGGCGTCCCATCCCCTGCCGAATCCGCCGGGCCCGGACGAGCCCGTTCCCACGCCGGACCAGTCGGGCCTGGAGAACCCCTGCCCCCCGCCGAACCCGCCGGGCCGCAACGGCGGGTTCGGGGACGAGTGGATCTGATCCGCGCGACCGCCGACGACCGGAGCCCCGGGCCATCGCCCGGGGCTCCTCCATGTTCCGGGCCCTTCGGCGCCCGGCCTCGCCGTCAGCCCGGCATGTCGGACATCGCGGCCAGCGCGCGTTTCTCCCAGAGCGGCGCGGTGCCGTTGCTCAGGTCCACCGCCTCCTGGAACATCCGCCTGGCCGCCTCCGGCTCGTCGTTCCCGGCCAGGGCCCGGCCGAGGAAGTAGCACGTCTTGGCGCACACGACCGACTGGCCCGTGTCGAGGGCGAGCCGCCGGGCGTCGGTGAGGGTCCGCAGGGCCTCGTCGAACCGGTCCTGCAGGATCAGGGTCTCGCCCAGCCCGCACAGGATGTACGCCTCGCCCAGCCGGTCGCGCAGGTGACGCACCGGGGCGAGGGCCGCGGTGAACCGCTCCGCGGCCCGGGCCGGTTCCCTCCGGCGCAGGTGCAGCTCGCCCAGCCGCCACAGGGCCTGGGCCTGGCCGCGCTGGTTGCCGATCTCCTCGCAGATGGCCAGGGCCTCGCGGAGCCGGGCGTCGGCGAGCGTGAAGTCCCCGTGCAGGACCGCGATCTGCGCCATGCACCCGAGGACGTGGGCCTCCGTGGCGCGGTCCCCGGCGCGGTGCAGCTCGGGCAGCGCGGCCTGGTAGCGCTGCAGGGCGGCCCGGTGCCGGCCCGCGAAGTGGTCGACGAGGCCCAGGTCGCGCAGGGTCAGCGCACGCCCCTGGGCGTGGCCGAGCTCGTCGAAGATCGTCAACGCGGCGTCGAGCATGCCGGACGACTGCCCCCGGTACGGTTCCAGCCCGCCCAGGCCGTGCAGCATCACGGCCTCGCCCAGCCGGTTCCCGCCACGGCGGGCGGCGTCCAGGGCCAGCCGGTAGATGGCACGCCGGTCGTCCCGGTAGCCACGGGTCTCGTAGAGGACGACCCCGGACTGGGCCAGCTCCCAGGCGAGCTCGTCGAGCCCGGCCCCGGCGGCCTGCGCCACGCCCGCGGACAGCGTGCGCCGTTCGCTCTCCAGCCAGTCCAGCGGCGTGGCGAGCGGGTCACCGGTGAGCCCTCCGGGCGGTGACCACGCGCGCGTCGTGCCGCGGACGACGGCGAAGTCGCCGCCCCGCTCGCGGCGGTTGGCGTCGTAGGCGAGGGTGAGGAGGCAGCCGAGGAACCGGGCCAGGATCTCCCTCCTGCGGTCCTCCGGCTCCTCGGCCAGCGCACGCTCCCTGGCGTAGAGCCGGACCAGGTCGTGCAGGCGGTGCCGGAGCTGGCCGGCCGGGTCGCGGCCGATCGTGTGGACGAGCTGCGCGTCGAGCAGTTCCTCCAGATGCGCCTGGGCCTCGGCGACGCCGGTGCCGAGGAGCGCCGCGGCGGTCCAGTCGGCGAAGTCCGGCGCGTCGAGCAGGCCCAGCCGCCGGAACAGCGTCGCCGCGGGCCGGCCCAGCCCCTGGTAGCTGAGCGAGAAGTTGGCCCGCAGCCCCACCTCGCCGTAGTTGAACTCCGCGAGCCGCCGTTGCTCGTCGTCGAGCCGCGCGGCCAGGTCGGCGGGTGCCCAGTGCGGCCGGGCGAGCAGCCGCGCGCCCGCGATGCGCAGGGCGAGCGGCAGCCCGCCGCACAGCTCGGCGATCCTGGCCGTCGCGGTCCGGTCGCCGCCCATCCGGTCCTCGCCGACGATGGCGTCGAGGAGTCCCGCGGACTCCTCGTCGTTCAGCGTCGGCAGCCTCAGGGAGTGCGCGCCCTGCCGTACCACGAGGTCGGTGAGCTGGTCGCGGGTGGTGATGACCACCGCGCAGCCGGGCGTGCCGGGCAGCAGCGGACGCACCTGCGCCGAGGTGTGCACGTTGTCCAGGAGGAAGAGCACCCGGCGGCCGGCCAGCAGGCTGCGCAGCAGCGCCTGCCGGTCGTCCGGATCGGGGGGGACCTCCTCCCCGGGGACGCCCAGGGCGCGCAGGAAACGGTCGAGGGCGGCCTCCGGAGGGACCGGGCTGGCCTGCTCGGTGTAGCCGTGCAGGTCGATGAAGAGCTGGCCGTCGGGGAAGTGCCGGGCCATCCGGTGGGCCCAGCGCACGGCCAGGCCCGTCTTGCCGACGCCGCCCATGCTGGTGATCACGATGCAGGCCGGCACCCCGGCGGTCCGGCACCGGGCGAAGACCCGGTCCATCTCGTCCAGCTCCCGTTCCCGCCCGATGAATCCGGCGATGTTGGACGGGAGCTGGGCGACGGCCCCGGCGGCGGGCGGGCGCGGTGGGGAGGAGGGGCCCGTCCCCAGACGGCCCCGCAGGATCGCGTCGTAGGTGGACCTGAGCTCGTGCCCCGGGTCCACCCCGAGCTCGTCGGCGAGCAGCGCGCGGCCCCGGTGGTACACCTCCATGGCCTGGGCCTGGCGGCCCGCGGCGCACAGCGCCCGCATGAGCGTGGCGCGGAGCCTCTCCCGGAAGGGGTGGCGGCCGACCAGGTCGGTGAGCTCGGTGATCACCTCACCGCCGAGGCCGTGGGCCAGCCGCAGATCCAGGTACTCCTCGATGACGCCGAGCCGCCACTCCTCCAGCCTGGCGGCCTCGGCGCTCATGATGTCGCTGTCGAGGCCGGACAGGGTTTCGCCGCGCCACAGCTCCAGGGCCGACCGCAGCCGTTCGGCCGCGGTCGCGGGATCGTTGCCCTCCGCGGCCGCGCGGCCGGCCCTGACCAGTTCCTCCGCCGTGTTCAGGTCGACGGTGACGGCCTCGGGGCGGAGCTGGTAGCCCGGCGGCACGGCGGCCACCAGCTGCTCGCCCGAGCCGTGCAGGACGCGGCGCAGCCGGGTGACGCAGATGGCTATCTGGTTGCGTGCGGACGCCGGGGGACGCTCGCCCCAGACGGCGTCGATCATGAGGTCGAGCGGGACGACCCGGCCGGCGTTCAACGCGAGCAGCGCGAGAACGACGCGCTGACGCCGGCCGGTTATCTCCAGGGCCGTTCCGTCCACCATCGCGTCCACGGGTCCGAGGACCCGTACTTTACGGAGGTCGCTCAAAAAATCTCCCCGTGACCGGCCGAAACCCCTTCATGGCATTCGTGATCATCGATATCTCGAAATTTAGGGTATAGAACGCCATTCGTGAATCTTTTACTCTTATGTCTGACTTTTGGTTACGGTCGAGAGAATCATTTCCCGCTCCCCGGCGTGCCGTCGGGGCCGGCGGGGAGAGCGGGATTCCGGTGGGACGGCCGCCGGCCGGGACCCGGCGCCCGGACGGCCCCGATCTCCGCGGACCCGAGGCGCGGACGGCCCGGTCTTCGCGGGATTCCGCACGGGCTCGGGACCCGGACGGACGCCGGGAAGCGGTCCCGGCTCCCGCGCGACGGACTAGGCTAACTGTTCGTGCTGGTCCTGGCCTTTGATACCGCGACCCCCGCCGTCACCGCAGCGCTGCACGACGGTGAACGGGTCCTCGCCGAGTCGACGACCGTCGACGCCCGCCGCCACGGCGAACTGCTCGTGCCCACGATCGAGACCGTCCTGCGGGAGGCCGGCGCCGTGCTCGCCGACGTCACCGTCGTCGTCGCGGGCGCCGGGCCCGGCCCCTACACCGGCCTGCGGGTCGGCCTGATGACCGCCCAGGCCCTCGCCGCGTCGCTCGGCGTCCCGGCGTACGGCGTGTGCACGCTCGACGCCGTCGCCTACGGCAGCGGGCTGTCCGAGCCGTTCCTGGTCGCCACCGACGCCCGGCGCAAGGAGGTGTTCTGGGGCCACTACGAGGACATGCGGACCCGGCTGTCCGGCCCCGCGGTGAGCCGGCCCCACGACCTGCCCGCCGACCTCCCGCTCGTCGGCGCGGGCGCGCGGATGTACGCCGAGGTCGTCGGCGCCTCCCGGCTGCTGGACGCGCCCGAGTACCCCTTCGCCGGGGCGCTGGCGTCGCTGGCCGCCGAGCAGCTCGGCGAGCCCGACATCCGCGAGGTCGTGGAGAGCGGCACGCACCCCGTGCTGAGCACGCCCCGCCCGGTGTACCTTCGCCGCCCCGACGCCCAGGTGCCCGCCGCGCCCAAGAAGGTCGGCACATGACCGTGACGCTGCGCACGATGACCGAGGACGACCTGTCCGCGGTGCTGAAGATCGAGCGGGACACCTTCCCCGCGGACGCCTGGAGCGAGGGCATGCTCCGCGACGAGCTCGCCGGACAGCCCGGCACCCGCCACTACGTGGTGGCCGAGACCGGCGAAGGGATCATCGGCTACGCCGGGCTCTTCGCCGCCGGTGACCAGGCCGACGTGCAGACCATCGCCGTCGCGGCCGACCGGCGGCGCACCGGGGTCGGCGGCGCCCTGCTCACCGAACTGCTGGCCGAGGCCGGACGGCGCGGCGCGCGCTCGGTCTTCCTGGAGGTGCGCGCCGACAACCCCGCCGCGCAGGCGATGTACGAGCGGTTCGGCTTCGTCCGGCTCGGCCTGCGCCGCCGCTACTACCAGGACGGCACCGACGCGATCACGATGCGGAAGGATCTCATCCATGAGTGACGAACCCCTGGTCCTGGGCATCGAGACCTCCTGCGACGAGACCGGGATCGGCATCGTCCGGGGACACACCCTGCTGGCCAACACGATCGCCTCCAGCGTCGACGAGCACGCCCGCTTCGGCGGCGTGGTGCCCGAGGTCGCCTCCCGGGCGCACCTGGAGGCGATGACCCCCACCGTCGAGCGGGCGCTGGAGCAGGCGGGCCTGCGCTTCTCCGACATCGACGCGATCGCGGTGACCGCCGGGCCGGGGCTGGCCGGCGCCCTGCTGGTCGGCGTGGCCGCCGCCAAGGCGTACGCGCTGGGCCTCGGAGTCCCGCTGTACGGGGTGAACCACCTGGCCGCCCACGTGGCCGTGGACCAGCTCGAACACGGCGCCCTGCCCAAGCCGTGCATCGCCATGCTCGTCTCGGGCGGCCACTCCTCCCTGCTGCTGGTGCCCGACGTCGCCAAGGACGTCATCTCGCTCGGCTCCACGGTGGACGACGCCGCGGGCGAGGCGTTCGACAAGGTGGCGCGGGTGCTCGGCCTGCCCTTCCCCGGCGGCCCCTACATCGACCGGGCCGCCCGCGACGGCTCCGGCACGGCCATCGCCTTCCCGCGGGGCAAGTACGACGACGGCACCCTCGACTTCTCGTTCTCCGGCCTGAAGACCGCCGTGGCCCGCTGGGTGGAGGCCAGGGAGAGGTCCGGCGAGCCGATCCACGTGCCCGACGTGGCGGCGTCGTTCCAGGAGGCCGTGGTCGACGTGCTGACCCGCAAGGCCCTCCAGGCGTGCCGCGAGCACGGCGTCCAGGACCTGCTGATCGGCGGCGGCGTGGCGGCCAACTCCCGGCTGCGCGCCCTGGCCCAGGAACGCTGCGACGCGGCGGGGGTGCGGCTGCGCGTCCCCCGGCCGGGGCTGTGCACCGACAACGGCGCCATGGTGGCCACCCTGGGCTCCGACCTGGTGGCGGCGGGCGTCACCCCGTCGTCCCTGGAGATCCCGGCCGACTCCTCGCTTCCGATCACCACCGTCCACGTCTGACGGCACGACCCCGCCCGCGCCCCGGAGACCACGGGGCGCGCGGTCCTTTCGCCGCGGGTCAGGCCGGGCTGCAGATGAGGGCGAACGGCCGCTCCCCGACGCGGGTGAGGACCACCGTCGCGGACCCGCCGCCGGAGAGCCGCAGATCCCTGCGCAGGCGCTCCACGTCGACCGCCGAGCCGCGCTTCTTGACCGTCACGGTGCCCGCCCCGCGCTCGCGCAGCGCCGCCCGCAGCCGTTTGAGCGAGAACGGCATCATCTCGTGCACCTCGTACCGCGCCGCCCAGGGCGTGGCCGCCCCGGTGTCGCCGGTGATGTAGGCGATGCGCTCGTCGAGCAGCCGGCCGCCCACCTGCCGGGCCACCTCCGCCACCAGGTGCGCCCGTACGGCCGCGCCGTCCGGCTCGTAGAGGTGGCGGCCGATCGCGCCCACCGGGGCGGGCTCCGCGTCCGGATCCGGCGTCAGCGTCACGCCGGACGGCAGCATCGTGGCCCTGCGCGCCGCGTCCCCGGCCAGGCCGCCGCACCAGATCGCGGCCTCCTTGACGTCGCCGCGCCAGGAGACCCACTCGGCCTCGGCGCCCGGCGGGATGAACTCGTACGGGATGCCGGGGGCGACCTTCAGGCAGGCCGCCGGGGCCTTCGCCACCATGCCGAGGACCTCCGGCCACGGCGGGGAGTAGGCCATCGGGTCGAACGTCCTGCCCCGCGCGGTACGGCGGGCGGGATCGGCGAACAGCACGTCGAAGGCCGACGGGTCGACCGTGGCGGCCTCGGCCGCGCGGACCGTGACGCGGTCGCCGAGGCCCAGGGCGTCGGCGTTGGCCCGGGCGACGGCGGCGGTGAGCGGGTCGGCGTCCACGGCCTCCACGACGCAGCCCGCCCTGGCCAGCGCCAGCAGGTCGCCGCCGATCCCGCAGCAGACGTCGGCCACCCGGGAGCCGGCCGGGACGCGCCGGGCCCGGTGGTCGGCCACCTCGCGGCGGGTGGCCTGTTCCAGGCCGTGCGGGGTGAAGTACATGACGGCGGCGTCGGAACCGAACTTCTCCCGCGCGCGCTCCCTGAGCGCCGCCTGGGTGAGCGCCGCGGAGGTCAGGGCCGCGTCGTAGGTCCTGCGCAGCCGCGTCACCGCGGCCACCGGGCCGTCACCCGCGGCCTCGGCCGCCGCCGCGAGGGCCTCCTGGCCGCGCGGCGTCAGCAGTTCCCGAAATGCGTCGAGGTCCACACCGCCCGACGCTACCGCCTCACTTCAGCAGGCCGGCCAGATCGATCTCGACGGGGAAGGGGACCGGGACCGAGAGCACACCGCGATGGATGCCGGTGGGGACATAGGAGCGGGTGGCGGGGTCGAGTTCGTAGACGTAGACGACGGGCACGCCGTCCGCCTCTTCCACCCGCCAGAAGTGCGCTATCCCGGCCTGGGCGTAAGCGCGCGGCTTGACCTCGCGGTCGCGGAGCACCGACTCGGGGGAGACCACCTCGACCACCAGATGGACCTCGCCGGGGAGGTAGGCGGTGCGGTCGTGGTCGTGGTCGAGCGCAGCGTCGATGAGAAGCACGTCGGGGCACGGGCGCTGCCGCGCACCGAGCTTGACGTCCATCTGGGTGGCCACCGCCAGCCGGTCCGGGGCCTGAGCCTCGAAGGCGGCCGCGAGCCTGCGGATCACGAGATCGTGGAAACGCTTCTGGGGGGACATGAAGACGAGGGCTCCATCGACGAGTTCGACGTGCTTGAAGAAGTCCGGCTCGCCGTTCGGGCCCTCGTCGGGCAGGCGGTCGAGGTCGTCGGCGGTCCACCCGCCGGCCGGGGGACGGGGCCAGTCGGCGAGCGGGTCGCGGCCGTCACCTCGCGTGCCCGCTCTCTCGCGGAGTGTGCTGGTCACATCGCTCACCTTAGCGTCGTCTCCATTGCCGTTCGTGACCATCGCATTACTTCCCGTCGATGTCCGTCGTCCCGCCTACCTCTCATGGTGCCCCCGGCGGGGGCTCCTGTCCCCTCGTCGGGGGCGCCCGGAGCGTCGGCGGGCGGTTCGTGTTGACTGTCAAGGCCTCCTTGCATACTGTTCCGTATTGGCACTCTCCCGGTGAGAGTGCCAATGCAAGCGCGACGAGGCTGGTCTGACACCCGCGACGGCAGACCGCTGGTCGCCTCTTCTAGATCATTCAAATCTGAAGGGGAGGTCCGACGTGACGACCGCCACCAAGGTTCCCGTTAAGCCGCTCGGCGACCGCATCGTGGTCCAGCCGCTTGAGGCCGAGCAGACCACCGCCTCCGGCCTGGTCATTCCCGACACCGCCAAGGAGAAGCCCCAGGAGGGCAGGGTCCTCGCGGTGGGCCCGGGCAACTGGGACGAGGACGGCGACAAGCGCATCCCGCTCGACGTCAAGGAGGGCGACGTCGTCCTCTACAGCAAGTACGGCGGCACCGAGGTGAAGTACGGCGGCGAGGAGTACCTCGTGCTCTCCGCCCGTGACGTGCTCGCCATCGTCGAGAAGTAGTTCATCGCTTCCGACGTTTCCGAGATGACGCATCGAGCCCCGGGTCGCGAGAGCGCCCGGGGCTTCGATGCTCCCACGTGCCCCCAGAGAGGACTGTCATGCCCAAGATCCTGTCGTTCGAGGAGGACGCCCGCCGCTCGCTGGAGCGCGGTGTCAACGCCCTCGCCGACGCCGTCAAGGTGACCCTCGGCCCCCGCGGCCGCAACGTCGTCATCGACAAGAAGTTCGGCGCTCCGACCATCACCAACGACGGCGTCACCATCGCCCGCGAGGTGGAGCTGGAGAAGCCGTACGAGAACCTCGGCGCGCAGCTCGCCAAGGAAGTCGCGACGAAGACCAACGACATCGCCGGTGACGGCACGACCACCGCGACCGTCCTCGCCCAGGCGATGGTCCGCGAGGGTCTGCGCAACGTCGCCGCCGGCGCCCAGCCGCTGGGCCTCAAGCGGGGCATCGACCTCGCGGCCAAGGCCGTCAGCGACAGGCTGGTCGAGAGCGCCCGCCCGGTCGCCGACAAGAAGGAGATCGCCCACGTGGCGACGATCTCCGCGCAGGACGCCAAGATCGGCGACCTGATCGCCGAGGCGTTCGACAAGGTGGGCAAGGACGGCGTCATCACCGTCGAAGAGTCCAACACCATGGGCCTGGAGCTGGAGTTCACCGAGGGTCTCCAGTTCGACAAGGGCTACCTGTCGCCCTACATGGTGACCGACCAGGAGCGCATGGAGGCGGTCCTGGAGGACCCCTACATCCTGATCACCCAGGGCAAGATCTCCTCCGTCGCGGACTTCCTGCCGCTGCTGGAGAAGGTCGCGCAGACCAAGAAGGCGCTGCTGGTCATCGCCGAGGACGTCGAGGGCGAGGCCCTGGCGGTCCTGGTGACCAACAAGATCCGCGGCACCTTCACCTCCGTCGCCGTCAAGGCGCCGGGCTTCGGTGACCGTCGCAAGGCCATGCTCCAGGACATCGCCATCCTCACCGGCGGCCAGGTCGTCAGCGAGGAGGTCGGCCTCAAGCTGGAGCACGTCGGCCTGGAGGTGCTCGGCACCGCCCGCCGCGTCGTGGTCACCAAGGACGCCACCACCGTCGTGGACGGCGCCGGCGACGCGCAGGCGATCGAGGACCGCGTCCGTGAGATCAAGGTCGCCATCGAGCAGTCGGACTCCGACTGGGACCGCGAGAAGCTGCAGGAGCGCCTGGCCAAGCTCGCCGGCGGCGTCTGCGTGCTCCGGGTCGGCGCGGCCACCGAGGTGGAGCTCAAGGAGAAGAAGCACCGCCTGGAGGACGCCATCTCCGCGACGCGCGCCGCGATCGAGGAGGGCATCGTCTCCGGCGGCGGCTCCGCGCTCGTCCACGTCTCCAAGGCCCTCGACGACCTGGGCCTGAGCGGCGACGAGGCGACCGGTGTGGGCGTGGTCCGCCGGGCGCTCATCGAGCCGGCCCGCTGGATCGCCGAGAACGCCGGTCTGGAGGGCTACGTCGTGACGTCCAAGGTCTCCGAGCTCCCGGTCGGCCACGGCCTGAACGCCGCGAGCGGCGAGTACGGCGACCTGATCGCTCAGGGTGTCATCGACCCGGTCAAGGTCACCCGTTCGGCCGTCCAGAACGCCGCCTCCATCGCCGGCATGCTGCTGACGACCGAGGCCCTCGTGGTGGACAAGCCCGAGGAGGAGGCTCCGGCCGCCGCCGGTGGTCACGGCCACGGTCACGGTCACGGTCACTGATCCGCGCGATCGGCCGGTACGGCCCGCGTCCCGTTCGGGGCGCGGGCCGTACGTGTTTTCGGATAGCCCGAAAGGGGCCCCAAAGCGTCACGGCGGAGAGCCGGTAAGAGAAACCCCCTTATGGGAAATCACTGACATATTAGACCGGTCTATGAAATATATTTTCATCACGTGACCCTTATTGTCATCGAGCGATTACACCCCGTTATCGACGTGTCAATGTGACCAATCCGTAGCCGTTGGTCATGGGGACAGGCCCGAGCGATACGGGCATCATGCGTAACGTGACCGAGGGATGCGTCGCCGACGCCAAAAGAGGGGTAAGGCTTGCGACGAGATCTGAAGGGAGCGCCCACAGGGATGACCTCAAGGATCTGACGAGCCTCGCAGTTCAAGGTGATCGAACCGCGATCGAAAGTCTGATCGCACAGTTGCGGCCAATGGTCGTCCGTTATTGCCGTGCTCGTCTGGGCCGGGTTTCCGGTCAGTATCACATCGCGGACGACGTGGCCCAGGAGGTGTGCATCGCGGTGCTGTCCGCGCTGCCCCGCTACCGCGACATGGGGCGCCCTTTCGCGTCCTTCGTCTTCGGCATCGCCTCCCACAAGGTGGCCGACGCCCTGCGCAGCTCCGTGCGCTCGGCCGTGCCCACGCAGGACCTCCCGGACGGGCCCGACGACGGCCCCGGCCCGGAGGAGACCGTGGTGCGCTACATCGAGGCCGAGCACGCGCGCAGGCTGCTGTCCAGGCTCCCCGACAACCAGCGGGAGCTGCTCATCCTGCGGGTGGTGTCGGGCCTGTCCGCCGAGGAGACGGGTAATGTACTGGGCATGTCACCAGGAGCGGTTCGCGTCGCCCAGCATCGGGCGCTGGCCCGGCTGAGGGCGATGGCGGAGCTGGAGTCGACGGCTTGACCCCGAACCCGGCGAGCGGTGTCCGACGAGGGCCGCGCCGTCCCCGGCGCGGGTCCGGCCGGGCCGGCGAGCACCCCGAGCGAGCGCGGGCATGACCACCGTCCACCCGCTCCGTCCGGCGCGCGAGCGCGGGCCGGACGACGGCACGTGCGACGGCGCGGCCGTGGCCGGGACCGACGCCCTGCTGGAGGCCCTCTCCCGCAGGGAGCCCGTTCCCACCGCGGATCCGGCGATCGCCCTGCTCGCGGCGCTGGTCGACGACGTCGATCAGCGGCGCTCCTCGGTGTCGATCACACCGTCGACGTAGCCCCTGGCGTACTCCCAGGTGACGTAGTCGCTCGGGTCGGGTTGATAGGCGGGCTCGTGCACCTGCGGCCAGCCTTTCTCGATCATCTGGCGCAGGTTGCCGCGCAGCAGCTCCCAGCCGAAGTAATGCTGTTCGCCGCACTCCGGGCAGTCGAGGACCAGCCCGAGCACGCCGTGCGGTTCGAGCAGGGAGCGGAAGACCTCCACGTCGGCCAGGTCGGTCATGGCCTCGTCGCGTTCGGCTGAGGTCAGCGGTTCGGCGTCGCCTGGCTCTCCCAGGGTCGCCGCCGGGTCGTCGGGGTCGTCCGCGAACGGGTCGCGTGGGACATCGTCGAGCACTATCCCACCTTATGACCTCGATGCGATGGGCAGGCCCCGAACCGTCCGAGCCGTCCGGGACGTGACATCCGCGGCGAACCGTACGGCCGCCGCACGGGACGACCGTACGGCCGCCGAGGCGGACCCGCCGGGGCCCGCGCCCGGCATCCGCGCCAGGGGCCGCGCGCCCGGTGTCCCGGGGTTTCGCGCCCGGCGTCCCCTGCTTGGGAGGCCAGACCCTAAACTTGCATACGGGGGCCGGCGCCTTTCCCCAGCCATGAGAGCGCCGAGGCAGAAGGGTTGCAGATGGCCAAGTTCACCGAACCGGGACTCACGTTCGACGACGTGTTGCTCGTGCCCGCCTTCTCGGACCTGCAGCCGGGCGAGGCCGACACCCGCACCCGTCTGTCACGCGGGATCACGCTGAGCATCCCGCTGATCTCCGCGGCGATGGACACGGTCACCGAGGCCCGGATGGCGGTCGCGATGGCCCGCCAGGGCGGCATCGGCATCCTGCATCGCAACCTCTCCATCGAGGACCAGGCCCAGCAGGTCGACCTCGTCAAGCGCTCCGAGGCCGGGATGGTGACCAACCCCGTCACCTGCTCGCCGGACGACTCCCTCGCCGATGTCGAGCGCCTGTGCGGCACCTACCGCATCTCCGGCGTCCCGGTGACCGACGCCGACGGCGTCCTCGTCGGCATCGTCACCAACCGCGACATGCGCTTCGAGACCGACCACAGCCGCCCGGTGCGCGAGGTCATGACCCCCATGCCGCTGGTCACCGCGCCGGTCGGGGTCTCCAGGGACGACGCGTTCGACCTGCTCAGGAAGAACAAGATCGAGAAGCTGCCGCTGGTCGACCCCGCCGGGCGGCTCCGCGGGCTCATCACCGTCAAGGACTTCACCAAGAGCGAGCAGTACCCCCTCGCCACCAAGGACGCCGACGGACGGCTCGTCGTGGGGGCGGCCATCGGCGTCGGGAACGACGCCGAGAAGCGGGCCTCCGCCCTCATCGAGGCCGGGGCGGATGTGATCATCGTCGACGTCGCGCACGGCCACTCCAAGGGGCTCGCCGACATGATCTCCAAGATCAAGGCCAACAGCGGCGTCGAGGTGATCGGCGGCAACATCGCCACCCGCGCCGGCGCCCAGATGCTGGTCGACGCCGGCGCCGACGCGGTCAAGGTCGGCGTCGGGCCGGGCTCCATCTGCACCACCCGCGTGGTCGCCGGCGTCGGCGCCCCGCAGGTGACGGCCATCCACGAGGCGTCCCTGGCCGCCGGTCCCGCCGGGGTGCCGGTGATCGGCGACGGCGGCCTGCAGTACTCCGGGGACATCGTCAAGGCCATCGCGGCCGGCGCCGACGCGGTCATGCTCGGCTCCCTCCTGGCGGGCTGCGAGGAGTCGCCGGGCGAGCTGATCTTCATCAACGGCAAGCAGTTCAAGTCCTACCGCGGCATGGGTTCGCTCGGCGCGGTCCGCAACCGCGAGCGCGGCGGCGCCTCCTTCAGCAAGGACCGCTACGCCCAGGCCGACGTCGGCGGCGAGGACAAGTTCATCCCCGAGGGCATCGAGGGCCAGGTCCCCTACCGCGGCCCGGTCGCCGCGGTCGCCCACCAGCTCGTCGGCGGCCTGCGCCAGGGCATGTGGTACTCCGGGTGCCGCACGATCGCGGAGATGCACGCCAGGTGCGAGCTCATGCCGATCACCGCGGCGGGCCTCAAGGAGAGCCACCCCCACGACATCCAGATGACGGTCGAGGCCCCCAACTACCACCGCCGGTAGGGGCCGGCCGCGGATGCCCGGGGCGGACGACGGAAACGACCGACTCGTACCAGGCACGCCGAGTGGGCGGACCGAGACGGCAGGTACGGCTCGCGCCCGCTCGCGTGCGCCGCACCTGCACGAAATGGGAAAGACAGACATATGACTCAGGTGGAGATCGGGCGCGGCAAGAACGGCCGTCGTGCCTACGCGCTGGACGAGATCGGCATCGTCCCGTCCCGGCGTACCCGCGACCCGGAGGAGGTCTCGATCGCCTGGCAGATCGACGCCTACCGGTTCGAGCTGCCCGTCGTGGTGAGCCCGATGGACAGCGTCGTCTCGCCCGCGACCGCGATCGAGGTCGGCCGGCTCGGCGGCCTCGCCGTACTCGACCTCGAAGGGCTGTGGACCCGCTACGACGACCCCGCGTCCCTGCTGGCCGAGGTGGCCGAGCTGCAGGGTGAGGCCGCCACCCGGCGGCTCCAGGAGATCTACAGCGCGCCGATCAAGGAGGAGCTGATCGGCCGCCGCATCGCGGAGATCCGCGAGGCCGGGGTGACCACGGCCGTCCGGCTGTCCCCGCAGCGCACGGTCCAGTACCACAAGGCCGTCATCGACGCGGGCGTGGACATCTTCGTGATCCGCGGCACCACGGTCTCCGCCGAGCACGTCTCCGGGCGGGCCGAGCCGCTGAACCTCAAGCAGTTCATCTACGAGCTCGACGTCCCGGTGATCGTCGGAGGCTGCGCCACCTACACCGCCGCGCTGCACCTGATGCGGACCGGCGCGGCCGGCGTGCTGGTCGGCTTCGGCGGCGGCGCCTCGCACACCACCCGCACCGTGCTGGGCGTGGCGGTCCCGATGGCCACCGCGATCTCCGACGTGGCCGCGGCCCGCCGCGACTACATGGACGAGTCCGGCGGCCGCTACGTCCACGTGATCGCCGACGGTGGCATGGGCACCTCCGGTGACATCGCCAAGGCCATCGCCTGCGGCTCGGACGCGGTCATGGTCGGCTCGCCGCTGGCCCGGGCCGCCGAGGCCCCCGGGCGCGGCTTCCACTGGGGCTCCGAGGCCCAGCACCCCGAGCTGCCCCGCGGCAAGAGGGTGAGGTTCGACACGGTCGGGACGCTGGAGCAGATCCTGCACGGCCCCTCCTCGGTCGCCGACGGCTCGATGAACCTCATGGGCGCGCTCAAGCGCACGATGGCCACCGCCGGATACTCCGACCTGAAGGAGTTCCAGCGCGTCGAGGTCGTCGTCGCCCCGCAGGGCAGCTGACGTCCCGCCCCCGGCGCCTTCGCCGGTCACGGCCGTGGCCTTCCGCCGGTCACGGCCGTGATGTCCGCCGGCCGGCCCGTGGTCTTCCGGCCGGCCCGTGGCCTTCCGGTCGGCCCGTGGCGCCGGGGTGCGGTCGCGTGGCGCGTGACGTCCGCGCGGCGTGCGACGGTCGTGTGACGCGCAACGTCGGACAAATGTGAGCGACAGGCGCGAAAATGACGTATGACGGAAAATCTGTGAACATTCCCCTGTGCCGGATGACCCGCAGCTCCGCCTCGCCCTCAACGAGGGGCCGTTCCACGCCGCGCTGCGCGCCGCGGTGGAGGCGCGGGGCCTGACCCTGGAGCGGCTCCGCCGGCACCTGGAGGAACGCGGGCTGCGGGTCGGGATGACGAGCCTGAGCTACTGGCAGCAGGGCCTGCGCCGCCCGGAGCGGCCCGAGTCGCTGCGCGCCGTACGCGCGCTGGAGGAGATCCTCGCCCTGCCGCCGCGGTCCCTGATGGGGCTGCTCGGCCCGCCGCGTCCCCGGGGGCGCGGGCAGGGCACGCGGTCCCCGGCGGGCGACGGGGAGCCCGCCGCCCCGTTCGCCGGATCGGCAAACACCCTGTCGGCGCTGCTCCACGACCTGGACGGGGTGGCCGACGACCGCCGCCTGCACGTCACCGCGATGTACGAGACCCTGCAGATCGGGACCGACCGCAGCGCCACGCGGCGCGAGACGCTCCAGGTGGTGCGGGCCCGCCGGGACGACCCCGACCGGTTCATCATGGTCTACCGGGGAGACCTGGGATGTGACGTGGAGCGCGTGCGGATCAGGGCGCTGGAGGACTGCCGGGTCGGCCGGATCCGGCGCGACGGGGCGACCGCGCTGGTGGTGGCCGAGCTGCTGTTCGGCCGGGCGCTGGAGGCCGGTGAGACCCAGGTGATCCGCTACGAGCTCGCCGACCCGAGCGGCGTGGAGACCACCGAGTACGAGCGGGCCTTCCGGTTCCCCGCCGACCAGTACGTCCTGCGGGTCGCCTTCTCTCCGGCCGCGCTCCCGGCCCGCGTCCGCCGCTTCGCCCGTCACGCTCCCGGGCCGGGCGACCGCGATCCGGGTGACCACGGGCCGGACGAGCGTGGAACGGACGACCGCGGGCCCGCCGGGTGCGGACCGGGCGGGCGGGAGGACGCGGAGAGCGCGCTGACCCTCAACGCCCACCACGCGGTCCACCTGGTGACCGGACCGTTCGGGCCCGGCGCGGTCGGCGTCCGCTGGGACTGGCCCTGACCGGCCCGGTGGACGCCCGGAACCCGGAGCGGCCTTCCGGCGGGCGGAGAGACCGTGCCCCCGGGCGCCCGCTCCTCCGGCGGCCGGAACGATCGTGACCCCCGGTCCCGCTCTTCCGGGACCGGAAGCCCGGTGACCCCGGGGCTCAGCCCGCCAGGACGCCCAGGAGCCGGGTGACCTCGGTGGCGACGGCCGTACGGCCCGACCCCAGGTACTTGCGGGGGTCCACGACCTTCTCGTCGGCCGCCAGGTGCTCGCGGACCGCGCGGGTGAAGGCCACGTTGAGGTGCGTGGCGATGTTGATCTTCTTCATGCCCTGCCGTACGGCGGCGCGCAGGGTCTCGTCGGGCACGCCCGAGGAGCCGTGGAGCACCAGCGGCACCGGTACGGCGGCGTGCAGCCTCGCGATCAGCTCAAGGTCGAGGACGGCGTCCTTGGTGGTCATGGCGTGGGAGCTGCCCACCGCCACGGCCAGCGCGTCGACACCGGTCCTGGCGACGTAGTCCACCGCCTCGTGCGGCCTGGTCCTGACACCCGGCGCGTGCACCCCGTCCTTGCCGCCGACCTCGCCGAGCTCCGCCTCCACCCAGACGCCGCGTCCGTGGCACAGCGCGGCGACCTCGGCGGTGGCGGCCACGTTCTCCTCGTCGGGCAGCGCTGAGGCGTCGAACATCACCGACCCCAGGCCCAGCTCCAGGGCCTCCTCCACTAGCGCCCGGTCGGTGGCGTGGTCGAGGTGCACCGCGACGGGGACCGCCGCCGCGCGGGCCACCGCGAGCGACGCGGCCGCGATCGGGGCCAGGGCTCCGTGGAAGCGGACGCAGTTCTCGCTGATCTGCAGCACGACCGGCATGCCCGCGGCCTCCGCGCCGGCGACGATCGCCTCGGCGTGCTCCAGTTGGATGACGTTGAACGCGCCGACGCCCGCCGGGGCGGCGTCGATGATGTCTCCGATGCCGGCAACAGGCATGGTCACCCTTTCGTCTACGGGGTCCGGGCCGGGCCCGGGATGGGAGGGGTCTACGGAAGCTGGAGGGGCGGTGCGAGGCCGGACGGGGCCGGAGCGGGGAGGAGCCGGAGGGGCCGGGGGAGAGGGGACGGGGGAGATCGAAGGGGGATGTGGCGGATCAGGGGCCGACGGGGTCCACCCGGATGCCGGGGCGGACCCGCCGGAACGTCTCCTCGTCGAAGTCGCCCGCGACCGGCGCCGCCACCGCGGCCGCGCCCAGGGCCGCCGCGCGGCGCAGCCGGTCCGGCCAGGGCGTGCCCTCCACCAGGCCCAGTGCCAGCCCCGCGACGAGCGCGTCACCGGCCCCGGTCGGGTTCCCCGCCACCCGGTACGGCATGGCCGCCCGCCAGGCCCCCTCGGGGGTCACCGCCAGGAGCCCGTCCGCGCCGAGGGAGACCACGACCGACTCCGCACCGTCGCGCCGCAGGACCCCGGCCCCGGCCAGCGCGTCGGTGATCGGCGCGTGCCCGGTCCCCGGAACGCCGGCCGGTGTCCCGTGGGCCTCCGAACCACCGGCCTGCCCCCCACCGGTCTCCGGAGCACCGCCCGGCGCCCGGAGGTCCGCGGCGGACAGGGCGCGGGCCAGCTCCTCGGCGTTGGGTTTGAGGACGGCGGGGCGGCCCGCCGGGGCGGCGCGGAGCGGCTCGCCGTCGGCGTCCACGATCGCCGGGACGCCGCGCCCGCGGGCCCGCGCGGCGAGTTCGGCGTAGAAGCCGGCCGGAACCCCGGGGGGCAGGCTGCCGGAGATCACGACGGCCGCGGCGGCCCCGAGCCGCCGGTCGTAACCGCGCAGGAAGTCGTCCAGCTCCGCCTCGGTGACCACCGGCCCCGGCTCGTTGAACAGGGCGGTGCGCGGACCGGCCGTCCGGGCCGGGGCCACGTCCTCCGGCGCGGTGCCGTCCGAAGCCGGGCCACCCGGGACCGGACCGGCCGGCGCCGTGCCGTACGGGAGCGGGGCGGGGTCGCAGACCGCGAGGGTGGCGCGCGACTCGGCGGCGATGGGGGTGAGGGCGGCGGGCAGGCCCGCCGCGGACAGGTCGGCTTCGGCGGCCCGGCCGTTCGGCCCGCCGGCCAGGCCGGTGACGAGGACGTCGCGGCCGAGGGCGGCCAGCACCCTGGCCACGTTGACCCCCTTGCCGCCGGCCCGGCGGTGGACGGACCGCACCCGGTTGACGCCGTCCCAGTCGACGCCGTCGGCCACGTAGGTGACGTCCAGCGCCAGGTTGAGCGTGACGGTGAGGATCGTGCCGGAACCGGCCGCGGGGAAGCTCATCGGAAACCTTTCGGCGGGACCTCCCGACCCGGCAGGGGAGGGCCGGGCCAGGATGTCATCGGGGTTCGGTGATCCAGATTCCATGCCTCATGACGCCCGCGACCTCCAGGTCGTCGGTGAGGACCACCAGGTCGGCCTGCCTGCCGACGGAGACGGACCCGAGGCGGTCGTCGAGGCCGAGCACCCGCGCCGGGGTGAGCGCGGTGACCTCGGCGGCCTCGGTCATGGACAGCCCGGCCTCCCGGACGGCGCGCCGGAAGGCGACGTCCATGGTGAGCGTGCTGCCCGCGATGGAGCCGCCCTCGGCGAGCCGGGCGACGCCGCCGGTGACCTCGACCTTCATCGGGCCGAGCCGGTAGGAGCCGTCGCCCATGCCGGCCGCCGCCATCGCGTCGGTGATCAGGACGGTCCGGGCGGGTCCCGCGACGTCGTAGGCCAGGCGGGTCATCGCCGGGTGCAGGTGCACCCCGTCGTTGATCAGCTCGACCGTGACCCGCTCGTCCTCCAGCAGCGCGGCGATCGGCCCCGGCTTCCGGTGGTGCAGTGGCGGCATCGCGTTGTACAGGTGCGTCGCGACGCGGGCGCCGGCGTCGATGCCGGCGAGGGTCTGCTCGTAGGTGGCGTCGCTGTGGCCGAGGGCGGCGATCACGCCGTTCGCCGCCGCCTCCCGGACGGTGTCCAGCGCGCCGGGCAGCTCCGCGGCGATGGTGAGCATCCGGACGTGCCCCCGGCCCGCCGCGAGCAGGCCGGCGAACTCCCCGGGCGAGGGGTCGCGCAGCAGGGCCGGGTCGTGCGCGCCGCAGCGGGCCCGGGAGATGTAGGGGCCCTCGAAGTGGATGCCGGCGAGCAGGCCGTCCTCGCACAGGTCGGCCAGGGCGGAGGTGGCGCGGGCCAGGTCGTCCAGGCCCGCGGTGACCAGGCTCGCCATCAGCGTGGTGGTGCCGTGCCGGGCGTGCAGGGCGGCGATCCGGCGGGCCTCGTCCTGGTCGCCGTTCGGGAAGGATCCGCCCGCCCCGCCGTGGCAGTGGATGTCGACGAAGCCCGGAACGACGTACCGGCCCGCGAGGCTGTGACCCGGTCCGGGGGCGGCGCCCCGGCCCACGTGGGTGATGCGGCCGTCTTCCACGGTGAGCCAGCCTTCGTGCACGCCTTCGGGGGTCACGACACGGGCGTCGGCGAGAGTGATGCTCATGGCCCTATCCTCTCCGGTTCCCGGCGGACCCGGTTCGCGGCGGTACGGCGGGATCCGTCACGATGCGCACCGGCATGGGGTTCCTCCCCGCCCCTTCGCGTCAGCCGGGGAGGATGACGGAGCGGGTCAGGTGCATCGGCCGGTCGGGGTCGAGACCGGCGGCGCGGGCCCGCGCCACCGCCACCCGCTGCACCCTCACGAGCTCGGCCATGGGGTCGAGGCCGCTCTCCACGAACGACCCCCCGGTGGCCTCCACCTCGCCGCGCAGGCCGCCGGGGGCCTCGCCGAGCATCCAGGTGATCCGGCCGGGCCCGGCGATGCTGATCGGCCCGTGCCGGTACTCCATCGCCGGGTAGGACTCGGTCCACGCCCGGCACGCCTCGCGCATCTTCAGCGCGGCCTCCAGGGCCAGGCCGTACGTCCAGCCGCGGCCCAGGAACGTGAACTGCTCGGCGGAGAGCAGCTCGTCGGGCAGCGGCTCGGCGAGCACCCGCTCGGCGTCGGCGACCGCGCCGGAGACGTCCTCGCCGAGGTGGGTGCGGAGCAGGGCGAGCTGGGTGGTGGCGAAGCGGGTCTGCACGACCGACTCCTCGTCGGCGAAGTCCAGCACCACGACCTCGTCGGCCAGCGTCATGATCGGGGTCGAGGGGTCGGCGGTGATCGCCGTCGTCGGCGTGCCGGTGGGCCGCAGCCGCTCCAGCAGCTCCAGCACCTCGGTGGTGGTGCCCGATCGGGTCAGGGCGAGCACCCGGTCGTAGGAGCGCCCGGCCGGGGCCTCGGAGGCGGCGAAGGCGTCGGTCTCGCCGTGTCCGGCCCGCTCGCGCAGGGTCGCGTACGCCTGGGCGATGAACCAGGAGGTGCCGCAGCCGACGACGGCCACCCGCTCGCCCCGGCGCGGGAGCGCGCCCGCGGGCACCTCGGCGACGCGGCGCCAGCAGTCCGGCTGGGATGCGATCTCGGCTTCGGTGCGGGTGGTTCCGGCGGTCCCGTCAGTCACGGCGTGCCTCCTGATGGTTCGTTTATGAGTGATTTATAGCAGAAATGAGCAAGTTTGCGCACAGGTGAGTTTCCCGCCGGGCTGTGCCAGGCTGGTCACCGTGAGCCGCTATGAGCGCTGGAACGCGATCCTCGAACTGCTCTCGCAGGAGGGGCGCCTGTCGGTGGAGCAGGCCGCCGAGGCGCTCGCCGTCTCCGCGGCCACCGTCCGCCGCGACTTCGACCAGCTCGCCCAGCAGCAGATGCTCATGCGCACGCGCGGCGGCGCGGTCGCGCAGAGCGTCAGCTACGACCTGCCGCTGCGCTACAAGACGGCCCGCCGCGCCGGGGAGAAGCAGCGGATCGCGCGGGCCGCGGCCGAGCTGGTGAAACCCGGCGCGGTCGTCGGCGTGAACGGCGGCACGACCACCTCGGAGGTCGCCCGGGAGCTGGCCCTGCGCGCCGATCCGGAGATCGGCTTCACCCTCGTCACGAACGCCCTGAACATCGCCGCGGAGCTGACCGTGCGGCGGCACGTGAAGATCGTCGTGACCGGAGGGGTGGCGAGGCCGCAGTCGTACGAGCTGATCGGCCCGCTGGCGTCCGGGGTGCTGGAGCGGGTGTCCCTCGACATCGCGTTCCTCGGCGTGGACGCGATCGACCCCGAAGCGGGCGCGTCGGCCCGCCACGAGGGCGAGGCCGAGGTCAACAACCTGCTGATCGGCCGGGCGGCCCGGGTCGTCGTGGTGGCCGACGCCTCCAAGGTCGGCCGCCGGGCCTTCGCCCGGATCTGCCCGATCGGCGCCGTCGACGTCCTCGTCACCGACGGGAGCCTGCCCGGTGAGTCCGTGGCGCGGTTCGCGGAGGCGGGCGTGGAGGTGATCCGTGTCTGACCCGCGCCCGGTCCGCCGGTGCGGCGCCGTACGGTGGACGGACGGGGCCCCACGGGCGGGCGGTCCGGGACACGGCGGCGGATGCCGGGCCGTACCTCGTCGGGGCAGGCGAATGTGGCGCTGATCTCATCGCCGGGGGCTACCCCCCGGTAGTGCCGTCCGCCCTTGTGGGGTAGATACCTCGCGCAAGATGACATTCCAACCCCCAGGGGGATGCAGCATGACGGTGCGAACGGGCACGGCACGCCTCGGTCCCGAGGAGCGGAGCACCGCACTGGCGCAGATGGCCGCCCGGGAACTCGACGTGGTGGTGATCGGCGGCGGGGTCGTCGGCGCCGGCGTCGCTCTCGACGCGGTCACCCGCGGGCTGAGCGTCGGCCTGCTGGAGGCCCGCGACTTCGCCTCCGGAACCTCCTCCAGATCCTCCAAACTGATCCACGGCGGCCTGCGCTACCTGGAACAACTCAACTTCGACCTGGTCAGGGAGGCGCTGCAGGAGCGGGCCCTGCTGCTGCAGCGGATCGCCCCGCACCTGGTCCGGCCGGTGCCGTTCCTCTTCCCCCTCACGCACACCGGCTGGGAGCGCCCGTACGTCGGGGCCGGCCTGGCGCTGTACGACTCGCTGGGCTTCTCCTTCGGGTTCACCCGGGGCGTGCCCGGCCACCGCCACCTGTCGCGCAGGAGGGCGCTGCGGCTCGCGCCCGCGCTGCGCAGGTCGGCGTTCACCGGCGCGGTGCAGTACTGGGACGCGCAGGTGGACGACGCCCGCTACGTGATGACCATGCTGCGGACCGCCGCCACCTACGGCGCGCACGTCGCCTCCCGGACGCAGGTGGTCGGCTTCCTGCGCGAGGGCGAGCGGGTCACCGGGGTCCGGGTGCGCGACCTGGAGACCGGGACCGAACTGGACGTGCGGGCCCGGCAGGTGGTCAACGCCACCGGCGTATGGACCGACGACATCCAGGAGCTGGTGGGCGGGCGAGGGCAGATCCACGTCCGCGCCTCCAAGGGAGTCCACCTGCTCGTGCCGCGCGACCGGATCCACTCCCTCACCGGGGTCATCCTGCGCACCGAGAAGTCGGTGCTCTTCGTCATCCCCTGGGGGCGGCACTGGATCATCGGGACCACCGACACCCACTGGGACCTGGACCGGGCGCACCCGGCGGCCTCCCGGGCGGACATCGACTACGTGCTGGAGCACGTCAACGCCGTGCTGTCGGTGCCGCTGACCCGCGACGACGTCGAGGGCGTCTACGCCGGGCTGCGGCCACTGCTGTCGGGGGAGTCGGAGGAGACCTCCAAGCTCTCCCGCGAGCACATGGTGGCCCACCCGGTGCCGGGGCTGGTCATGGTGGCCGGCGGCAAGTACACGACCTACCGGGTCATGGCGAAGGACGCGGTGGACGCCGTGGCCCACGGGCTGGACCAGCGGGTCCCGCGCTCCTGCACGGACCGGATCCCGCTGGCCGGAGCCGAGGGCTACCAGGCGCTGTGGAACGCGCGGCAGCGGCTGGCCGCCTCCTCCGGGCTGCACGTGGCGCGGATCGAGCACCTGCTCCAGCGGTACGGTTCCATGATCGGAGAGGTTCTCACGCTGATCGAGGAGGACCCGTCGCTGGCGCGGCCGCTGGCCGGCGCCGACGACTACCTCCGGGCGGAGGTCGTCTACGCCGCCACCCACGAGGGCGCCCGCCACCTGGACGACGTGCTGGCCCGGCGGACGCACATCTCGATCGAGACCTTCCACCGCGGGCTGGCCGTCGCGCAGGAGGCCGCCGAGCTGATCGCCGGCCCGCTGGGCTGGGGCGAGGAGCAGGTCCGGCGCGAGGTGGAGTACTACACCAAGCGGGTCGAGGCCGAGCGCCTGTCCCAGGAGCAGGACACCGACCAGGAGGCCGACGCGGTCCGTCTCGGCGCGCCCGACGTGGTGCCCGCCGTGGTGCCGAGGAGCGCGTGAGCCGGTACGCCGGTCACCGCCCCCGGCCACGGGAACGGCTCCGGCCGGGGGCGGACGGCGGCGGCGGCCCCGTGGTCAGGCATGTGCTCACGGGGCCGCATCGTGGCGGGCGCGGCGTCGTCTGCGGATGAGCAGGAACGAAGCCGCCGCCAGGGTGGACAGGACGATGCCGACGGTGACGACCGCCGTCGCGAGGAAGCCGCCGCCGTCCATGGTGGCGGCGGCCATTCTGGCGGCTCCCGCGGCGGGGAACCGGATGTCGGCTTCGGCGGTGTGCCGGACCAGTCCGCTTTCGAGGTGGAAGCGGACGTGCCAGGGGCCGTCGGGGACGCGTTCGGTGAGGGGCGCGGTGACGGGGCCGGCGTCGCCGGGGGCGAGCGTGGTTCCCGTCCGGACCTGGTAGGGGCCCGCGGTCAGGCCGCCGTTGGTGAGCGTCATCTCGCCGCTCAGGTCGAGCGCGCGTCCTCCGGTGTTGCGTACCTGGGCCGAGACGATCTGCTGCCCGTCCGGCGCCCGCTGGGCGGTCAGCGTGTCGATGGTGAAGTCCGCGGCCGGTGGGTTGTCGCCGCCGACGGACAGGTAGACCCGGACGCCGACGCGGTTGACCAGCCGCAGCCCTCCTCCCGGCGGCGGGTCCTTGGCCACCTCGGCCCAGATCATCGCGTAGCGCTCCCCCGGGGCGGCGCCTTTCGGCACGTCGACGGTCGCGGTGACCATCGTGCGGGCGCCCGGGGCGAGCAGGATCTCGTGCCGGTTCGTGCTGATCCAGGTGGACAGGTCGTTGGGGGTGCGGCCGGGGGCGAACCGGAAGGCCCGGTCGCGGATCTCGGCCGCCGCCGGGTAGAGCGAGACGACCCAGGGGGAGCCGGTGGTGTTGGACACCTCGACGCGGCGGTGGATGACCGTCCCGGGTTTCAGGTGGTCGACGATGTAGCGGCGGGCCCGCGAGTCGGCGCGCGCCTGGAGCGGCGCGTCGACCAGGCGGATCCCGATGCCGTTTTCGCGGGTGTGACCGGTGGTGGCCGCCGCCGTGGCGCCGGCGTGGAGCGTGGTGGCCGCCGCCGCGGCGCCGGCGTGGGGTGTGGCGGTGGCCGAGGCGATGGCTCCGGCGTGGAGCGTGACGGTGGCCGGGGCGATGGCCCCGGCGTGGAGCGTGACGGTGGCCGGGGCGATGGCCCCGGCCACCAGCAGTCCGCGGAGGAGGTCGTGGATGCGCACAGGCTGTCGCCGTCTCGGGAGGGTCAGCCGACCGAGTGGGTGACGGTGCCGGTGTAGGTGCCGGCGACCCTTCCGTCCGGGATGGTGATGGTGAGCGTCGGGTTCCAGGTGGCGCTGTTGTCACCGACGAGGTCGGTTCCGGTGAAGGCGACGCGCGGCACGTTGATGATGCCGCCGGGGCCGGGGGTGAAGGTGCCCGTGCCGGTGTGGCCGGTTTCAGGGCCTGGCGTGTAGGTGACGTTGATGCTGGGGACCGTCTCGGGCGGGGTGGCCCCGCCGGTGGTGAAGTCGGTGCTGATGGCGGTGGCGGTCCAGGAGCCGTTCAGGACACCGCGCTTGTCGGTCACCATGACGGGGCCCATCGGTCCGGAGATGCTGGTGGCGTCGGAGGCCACCGTGCCCAGGTCGACCCCGTCCGGGGCGTTGATCGTGAGGTCGCCGCTGTCGATGGTGAACGTGACGATGGTGTTGTCGGACGCGGCCGTGGCCGGTGGGGCGGTGGCGGTCGCGAGGCCGAGGCCGGCGACTACGGCGGCCATGGTGAACTTTTTGCGCATCGTTACTCCGGTTGCCAAGCAGGAATGTGAGAGGCGCGGCGAAGCGGACAGGCCGGTCCATTGGGTAATTCAAGGGACCTGTCACCACACCTCGCATTAGAAGGTAACTGTCCGTAGTCAAATGGTGATCGAGGGCGCGACCATGGTTCTTCCAATGGGGGGCCTGAAATGCGACTTCACCCTTTGCCGGACCGGCCCGCACGGGCCGGTCCGGCAAAGGGCGTGACGCGCCGGGTCAGCGGGAGAACGCCTGGAACTCGGCGGCGCGGAGCTGGTCCCTGGCAAGACTGGCGGTCGCGCAGTCGGTCGCGGAGTTGGGGTCGTCGTCCTGCTCACCGGCGTAGAGCGGGTTGCCGGTGCACTGGGTGGACACCGCCCGCAGCATCAGGTGGGTCGCCCTGGTGGTGGGGATCCGGAACGACCTGATCAGCAGGTCGGCGCCGCGCGGGCGCGGCCGCCGGGTCGCGAAGGCGTCCTGAGGGCTGGTGTAGACGAGCGAGTACGCCGCGGGCGAGGAGCAGTCCTTGGCGGTGGCGTCGCAGGCCAGGACCTCGAAGGCGCGCAGGGCGCTGAAGCGGTTCTGGCCGCCCGGGTCGGCCGGGTCGTTCACGCTGGGCCGCAGCATGGCGCTGACCTGGACCCGGCGGACCGTGACGGGGGCGGTCCCGGCCAGGTCCACCGCGACGCCCCTGCCCTTGACCGGGCCGGTGAGCGAGGCCCAGTTCGTCGCCTCGGTCTCGTCGATCAGCTTGTCCTGGTTGACCCCGTCACCGGACGCCGTCGCGCCGAGCGCGGCCGAGGCGAGGTTCTTCGGCAGGGGCAGCGGCAGCGGCAGCTTCACGCCGGGCAGCACCGCGAACCTCACCCGGGTGTGCCCGTACCCGGCTCCGGCCACCACGAAGTCGTACGCGCCCGGCGTCATCTCCACGGTGTCGCCCAGCTCGGTCGCCGGGTCGGTGTCGGCCACCGGTACGGCGCGGCCCTCGTAGTCGCCGACGTAGAGCCGCAGCTTCGCGTCCTTGGCGTCGAGCAGCGGCTTGAGCTGCAGCGTTCCGTTCTTCCCGGCCGGGTCGGCGAAGCTCGGGGTGGGGTCGGGGTCGTTCTGGCCGGCGCTGGCGGCGTCCTTGCCCAGGCCGTGCTCGGCGAACGCCCGCCACATGATGTCGTGGTCCCGGCCGCCGAAGCGGATGGCGTCGGCGGCGAGCAGCGCGTCGCGGTGGTCGACGTAGCTGACCGCGCCGGAGGCCATCAGCAGCAGCGCGTCGAAGGAGACCTGCGCCCAGCGGCGGTTGCCCGGGCACTTCTCGACCGGAGTCCTGCCCTCGGCGCACGCCTTCTGCTGCGCGGGGGTGCCCTTGCCGTACCGGCGCAGGAACGCCTCGCGCACGTCGAACTGGGTGGCCGACCAGATCTCGCCGTCGGCGTGGACCTGCTGGCCGACGATGTCGTAGGCGATGTCGCTGTAGTTCAGCGGCGAGCGGGACATGTCGTAGTTGCGGATGCCCGCCTTCCCGTCGCCGGTGACGTAGCCGCCGGTGACGTACGGCGTCTCGCCCGCGGGGCGGAAGCCGTTCTCGTAGAGGTACTCCATGGCGAACAGGTCGGAGGTGCTCTCGTTCATCGCGCCGGGCTGGGCGCCGCTCCACCCGGCGTTCGGCCCGGCGATCATGCGGCCGGAGATCGCGTGGGTGTACTCGTGGCCGATGACCGACATGTCGTAGTCGCCGTCCACGCAGGGGGAGTAGAACGAGCCGGCGATCGACTGCCACAGGTACATGTTGGTGATCGGGGCGACCCCGTCGGGGCCGGTGATCTGGTTGGCGTTGTCGCGCACGCTGAACACCCGGGCGCCGGCCTGGGCGTTGCCCTGCTCGGGGTCGCCGCCGAGGCCGCCGCGGGAGCCGTTGTCCCGCTGCATGTTCCACGCGGTCTCGGTGAAGCCGAGGCGGTAGGACCAGTCGTGCATCCGGTTGTGCATGACGTGCAGGTTCGCGATCGCGGCTTCGAGGTCGGCCTCGCCCGGCTGGTCGAAGGCGGCCGGGTCGCACCTGGCGGTGTGCCACCGGTTCGTCCACGGGTAGACGTACCCGCGGTCCGGCGTGGTCGCGTTGCTCCGGGTGCCGACGCTGTACGGGTTGTCACTGGCGCGGTTCTCGACGGTCCTGGCCGAGTTGCCGACGCTGGTGCGGGTCGGCGCGCCGGTCACGTGGTCGACGTCCCAGGCCCGGCCGGTCGCCGCGTCGCCGGTGACCTGGTCGCAGCCGGGCCCGGCCACGTGGCACCAGGTCGCCCGGGTGTCGGCCGAGGAGTAGTCGGCCGGCGGGTTGGCGGTGAAGGCGGCCCAGCGCGGGTCGGGGTCGTCGAAGGCGTGGTCCACCAGGTTCTCGCGGGTCAGGATCTCCCCGCTGACCGCGTCCACGTGCGTGGTGTACCCGGCGGGCTCGCCCTCGCCGCCGCCGATGACGACGATCTGGAAGGCGCTGTGCGTCCCGTCGGGCGCGGGCACCGCCACCGGGGTGGCCGTCCTGGTGGTGGCGGTGGCGAGGTCGATCCCGCCGTCCCGGGCGGCGATCTCCAGTGCCCGCTGCGCGGTGATGGCGGCGGCCGGGGGAGCGGCGGTGGAACGTGACAGGGTGGAGGTGACGTGGATCACCTTGCCGCCCGTCACGCCGATCGCCACCTGCCCGTCCACGCCCGCGGGCAGGTCGCCGAACCTCTGCCGCAGCAGTACGGCGTGGCCGTCCCCGACCGGGTTGACCGCGACCTTCTCCAGGGCGTCCACGGCCGCGGCGGACAGGCCGAAGAGGGACTCGTTGGCTTTGAGGTAGTCCCGCGCGGCCCGCTCGGGGTCGGCGTTCAGCCCCTCGGCCAGCGGCGCGGAGCCGGTGACGACGGCCGGGGTGCCGAGGGCGTTCCACCGGATCGTCGCGGCCTGCGCGGCCTTGGACAGCGAGGCCGGGGGCGCGACGTGGCCGCGGCGGTTGTCCACGTCGGGTTTGCCGTGCTGCTCGGCCTGGAAGTCGTGGATCTCGGGGGCCTGTCCCGCGGGCGCCCGCTGGGCGTCGGCGGGCAGGGGAAGGGCGATCGCGGCGGCGGCCGCCAGGGCGGTGACGCGTAACCAGGGTTTGGGGGGCAACGATCCTCCTGCGCGGGGACGGCCGTCACCGGCCGATCACGCGCGGCGCACGCGTGATGCGCACGACACAACACCGGTTCTTATTTCCTGACAAGATCTTGTAAAAGGTGTTATGTCGGTATAAGGGATCGACGTCAGGGGCCGGGGAGGACCGCGGTCGTACGGGATTCCGGGCCGCCCCGGCTCCGGGAAGATCCCGGAGCCGGGGCCGACGCCCGCGACGACGGGGCGACCGGCCCCGGAGGCCCGCCGGGCCCGGCCCGGAGAGCCCGGCCCGGCGGGCCACCGGTCAGTCGAACGGTATCCAGCCCCGGTCGGCGAGGCCGTCCAGGGCGCTGACCTTCAGGCCCAGGTCGGAGACCGTCCACAGGTCGTCGCCGATCACGACCGAACGGCGGATGCCGGGATCGTAGGCGAAGCGGGCGTCGCCGCCACCCCCGGGGCGGGGGTGCGTGACGGTGCCGGTCCGGGTGACCGAGGAGTCGTCGATCCGCAGGACCAGGGCGCCGCCCATGGGCCGCTCACCGCTCCAGGAGTTCAGCGGGACGACGGCGGAGCCGGTGGCGGGCCAGTAGAGGAAGGCGTGCGGGTCCCACTCCGCCTCGGAGCCGGAGTCCTTGGCGAACATCCGCGACAGCAGGCGCGGGGCGGCGGGGTCGGAGACGTCGAACAGCGAAACCTGGGTGCCGAGCGTACGGCCCCGCTCGCTCGCCTCCTGACCGATGCCGATCAGCCGCCCGTCGCCCGCCGGATGCAGGTAGGCGGAGTAGCCGCTGATCTTCAGCTCACCGGTCGCCCGGGGGGCCTTCGGGTCGCGCAGGTCCAGCGTGTAGAGCGGGTCCACCTGCCGGAACGTCACCACGTAGCCGACCGGGCCGATGAAGCGGACCGAGTAGATCCGCTCGCCCCGGCCCAGCCCGCCGACCTCGCCGACCTTCCCCAGGGTCCGGGCGTCCAGCACGTACACGGCGCTGGAGGAGTCACGGTCACCGGCCGCCGGGTCCGAGGGGCCCGCGGAGGTGGTGGCGACCCGCAGGTGCCCCTCGTACTCCGACAGGGAGTACTGGTTGAGCAGCCGGCCCGGGACCTTGCCGGAGGCGACGTAGCGCGGAGCCCCGGGCGCGCCGATGTCGAACCGGTGGATCTCGGTCTCCTCGGGCGGCAGGACCGGCGTCGTCTCGGGAGCCGCCGTCCCGGGCGTGGTCTCGGCCGTGGCCGTGGGCGGCACGGGGGCGGGCTCGGAGGGGGTCGGCTCGTCCCGGGGCGCCTGCGCGGTGTCCGTCGGCTCGGCGGTGACGGTCGGCGGGGGGACGGCCGGCGGCTCGGACGACGTCGGCTCGTCGCGGGGCGCCTGCGCGGTGTTCGCGGGCGTCGCCGTTCCCGGGTCCGGAGCCGCGGGCTTCGCCGGGGTCGCGGACTCCACCGGGGGAACGGGCGCCGCCGGAGTCGCGGGTGTGGCCGACGGCGCGTCCTCCACGGGCGGATCAATCGGCCGGGGCCACAGCATGCGCGGGTTGCTGGTCACGTACAGGCTGGAGGCGGTGCCGTACACCGTGTCGCCGTCGGCCGCCACGCTGATCGGGTCCGGCGCGGCGATCCCCTTCGCGCCCGCGGCCAGATCGACGCTGTAGACGGTCAGCATCGACGTGCCGGTGTACTCGTCCGGGTGGCTGACCCGCTCGCAGCCGACCGTGCCCTTGGTGGTGCGCCCCGCGGCGTCCGTCGTCTCGAACGCCGGCAGCCACGCCCCGACCGGGGCCTTGGCCACGACGTCGCGGTTGTGCCGGATCCGCTCGGCGTCCGTCAGGTCGGGGCCGGGGTCGGGGAAGGCGATCTCCGGCTGGCTGCGGACCACGATCCGCACCGTCGAGCCGGTCATCCTGGCGTCCAGGTGCGACCCGGACGCGGTGAGCGTGCCGGTCACCGTGGGCTTGCCCGCCAGGTCCACGAGCACGTACCGCGGCCCGGCGCTCGGCGCCCGCTTGGCCATCGCGCCGAAGGGGACGCCTCCGCCGCCGGAGAACAGCACCAGCGCCCGGTCGCCGCTGACCAGCAGGTCGGCCGGGGCCCAATTCTGGTCGCCGTCCACCAGCTTCAGCGTGCCGGTGACCTTCCTGGTGGCGGCGTCCACCACCCGCAGCACGCCCCGGTTGACGACGATCACCCGCCTGCCGTCGGTCTTGACCAGGTCGGGCTCGTCCGCCCCGGCCTCGTGGACGTTGGTGGTCGAGTGCTCGGGGGCGGCGGTCTTGGCGCGGGGCGCGGCGGTGTCCGCGCGCGCCTCCATGTACATGATCTGCGGCGGCCCCAGGCCCCACGGCCCGACGTTCCGCGCCGCGGCCGCCCGCAGCCCCGCCAGCATGTCGTCGCAGCCGTCGTAGGAGACCAGCCTGATCCTGCCCAGGTCGGCCGGCGCCGTACGGCCCGCGTCCGGCCCCGCCTGCTCGCACCCCGAGGCGAGCAGGGCCACGGCGAGGGCCGCGGCGAAGGTGGAGGTGAGGGTGGTGCGGGCGGGGGTGAGGGCGGCGCGGGACGCCGGGCGGGAGGCCGCGCGGGATACGGCGCCGGCCGTACCTGTGGATGTCCTCATGCCCCTATGACGGGCCCGGATCGCGCCCGGTTCATGGGAGGACCGGATCGCGCCCATCGCGCGGGGAGCGGGCCGCGGCGGGTCCGGGTCGCATCCCGTTCGGAGGCGGGAGGTGTACCGACCGGTAGCCAGGGTGGCCGCTCCCGAATATTCTTCGAGCATGGCTGTCACTCTTGGCGCTACCAGGACCCTCGACCCGACCATGGTCGAACGTGTCGCCCGGCAGGTGGTCTCGTCCGGCAAGACCCAGGAGATCATCGCGCCGTTCACCGGCGAGGTCCTCGCCGAGCTGCCCGTCTCCACCGCCGACGACGTCCGCGCCGCCCACGTCCGGGCCCGCGAGGCCCGCGCCGCCTGGGCCGCGCTGCCCGCCGCCGAGCGGATCCGGCCCTTCCTGCGGCTGCACGACGCCATCCTCGACCGGCGCGAGGAGATCCTCGACGTCGTGCAGTGGGAGACCGGCAAGGCGCGCAGGCACGCCTTCGAGGAGGTCCTCGACGTCGCGGGCTGCACGCTGTACTACGCGCGCCGGGCCCCCGGCCTGCTGGAGACCCGCCGCCGCGCGGGCATCTTCCCCGTCGCGACGAGGACCGTCGAGGCGCGCCGGCCCAAGGGGACCGTGGCGCTGATCTCGCCGTGGAACTACCCCCTCTCGCTCGGCGTCACCGACGTCGTCCCGGCGCTGCTCGCGGGCAACACCGTGGTGCACAAGCCCGACACCCAGACCGCGCTGTCCACGCTGTGGACGATCGACCTGCTGGTCTCCCTCGGCATGCCCCGGGAGATCTGGCAGGTCGTCCTCGGCGAGCCCGCCGAGATCGGCGACCCGCTGCTCGACGGCGCCGACTACGTCGCCTTCACCGGCTCCACCCGGGGCGGCCGGAAGATCGCCGAGGCGGCGGCCCGGCGGCTGATCGGCTGCTCGCTGGAGCTCGGCGGCAAGAACCCGATGCTCGTGCTCGACGACGCCGACCTCGACGTCGCCGCCCAGGGCGCGGTCCGCGCCTGCTTCACCAACGCCGGGCAGCTGTGCATCTCCGTCGAGCGGCTCTACGTCCACGACGCCGTGTACGACGCCTTCACGGAGCGGTTCGTCCGCCAGACGAAGAACATGCGCCTGGGCGCGGGGCTCGACTGGAGCGTCCAGATGGGCTCCCTCACCTCCCGCCGCCAGCTCGACGCGGTCACCGCCCACGTGGACGACGCCGTGGCCAAGGGCGCGGTCGTCCTGGCCGGCGGGAAGGCCCGGCCCGACCTCGGTCCGCTGTTCTACGAGCCGACGATCCTGGCGGACGTGGACGAGACCATGAGCCTGTGCCGCGAGGAGACCTTCGGCCCGGTCGTGTCGCTCTACCGCTTCACCGGCGAGGACGAGGCGGTCGAGCGGGCCAACGACACCGCCTACGGCCTCAACGCCTCCGTCTGGACGCGCGACGTCGCCCGCGGCCGCGCGCTGGCCGCCCGCATCAAGGCCGGCACGGTCAACATCAACGAGGGGTACGGCGCGGCCTACGCCTCCTACGACGCGCCCATGGGCGGCATGAAGTCCTCCGGTCTCGGCCGCCGCCACGGCGCCGAGGGCCTGCTGAAGTACACCGAGGCGCAGACCGTCTCCAGCCAGGCGACCTGGATGGGCTTCGAACCGATCCTCGGCATGACGTACGACAGGTACGCCGACACCCTGGCCGGGCTGCTCAAGGCCATGAAGCGGCTGCACCTGAAGTAGGAGGGCGGGCCGCGTGCTGAAGGGGGCGGCCCCGTCCGACGCGCCGGGCGTCCCCCCGTCACGCCCCGAAGGGAATCGCGGAATGTTCAACTACGACGTGCTCGTCGTCGGCTCCGGGTTCGGCGGCGGCGTCGCGGCGCTCCGGCTGACCGAGAAGGGCTACCGGGTCGGGGTGCTGGAGGCCGGGCGGCGGTTCGACGAGGACACGCTGCCGAAGACGTCCTGGCGGGTCCGCGACTTCCTGTGGGCGCCGGCGCTCGGCATGAAGGGCATCCAGCGCATCCACGTGCTGCGCGGCGAGAAGGGCACCGGCGTGATGGTCCTGGCGGGCGCCGGGGTCGGCGGCGGCTCGCTCGTCTACGCCAACACCCTCTACGAGCCCCTCGACCCGTTCTTCCGCGACCCCCAGTGGGCGTCGATCACCGACTGGAAGGCCGAGCTCGCCCCGTACTACGACCAGGCCCGGCGGATGCTGGGGGTGACGGTCAACCCGACCGTCACCCGCGCCGACGAGATCGTCAGGAAGGTCGCCGACCGGATGGGCGTGGGCCACACCTTCCACCCGGCGCCGGTCGGGGTCTTCTTCGGCCGGCCCGGCGTGGAGGTGGACGACCCCTACTTCGGCGGGGCCGGGCCGCGCCGCCGGGGCTGCACCGAGTGCGGCGAGTGCATGACCGGCTGCCGGCACGGCGCCAAGAACATGCTGACCAAGAACTACCTCCACCTGGCCGAGAGGGCCGGCGCGAGGATCCACCCGGAGACCACGGTCACCTCGGTCCGCCCGCTGGCCGGCGGCGGCTACCGGGTCGAGGTCGCCCGGACCGGGACACCGTGGCGGCGCCGCACCCTCACGGCCGAGCAGGTGGTCTTCGCGGCCGGGACGTACGGCACGCAGCGGCTGCTGCACCGCCTCAGGGCGTCCGGCGCGCTGCCCGGCCTGTCGGACCGGCTGGGCACGCTGACCAGGACCAACTCCGAGGCGCTGCTCGGGTTCGAGCGGCCGGCGGGCAGCCCGGGGGAGAAGCTCAACCGCGGGGTGGCGATCACCTCCTCCATCCACCCCGACGAGCACACGCACATCGAGCCGGTCCGCTACGGCGACGGCTCCAACGCGATGGGCCTGCTGCGCTCCCTGCTGATCGACGGCGACACCGGCAACGAGGGGACGCCGCGCTGGCGGAAGTTCCTCGGCGAGGCGCTGCGCCGACCCCACCTGCTGCCGAGGCTGTTCGACCACCGCCGATGGTCCGAACGCACGATCATCGCCCTCGTCATGCAGGCCAAGGACAACTCGATCACGCTGTCCGCCCGCCGGGGCGTGTTCGGCCGGCGGCTGCGCTCCGGGCGCGGCCACGGTGAGCCCAACCCGACCTGGCTGCCGGCCGGGCACGAGTTCGCCCGCCGCGCCGCCGAGGAGATCGGCGGCATGCCCGGCGGCTCCTGGCTGGACCTGTTCGACATCCCCGCCACCGCGCACTTCCTGGGCGGCTGCGTCATCGGCGCCGACGCGGGCAGCGGTGTGATCGACGCCTACCACCGCGTCCACGGATACGACGGCCTGCACGTCGTGGACGGCTCCGCCGTCTCGGCCAACCCGGGCGTCAACCCCTCGCTGACCATCACCGCCCAGGCCGAGCGGGCCATGGCCCTGTGGCCCAACCGGGGGGAGGCCGACCCCCGGCCCGCGCCGGGCTCGCCGTACGCCCGGATCGCACCGGTCGCGCCGCGCGACCCGGTCGTCCCCGAGGCCGCCCCCGGCGCGCTGCGCCTGCCGATCGTCGTCGTCACCTGACGGCCCGCGCGGTCCGTACGGAACCCGCCGGACCGCGGACGGAACGGTTTCGTCCGGATCGCGGCGTCAGGCGGGCACGTTCCGCGGTGCCCCGGTGCCGGTCCCGACTGTCCGGTTCTCAGGAAACCGCGTGGCAGAGACGCGCACGGTCCTCGGCGGGGAGCCGGCGTTGAAGACGGTGCGCGCGGATCAGCGAGTCCGCGACCTCGCACACCCGCGCGACCTCCACCTCCATCGGGGACACTTCGGCCAGACGGTTCTCATGCAGCCAGGTCGCCACCTCGGCCCACGACCAGAGGCTGACCCGCGGACGCCGTACCTTCGGCGCGGGGAACCCGCCGGGTCCCCGGCGGCCGGCGGCCCAGTGGTCGGCGGTGGCGAAGCTCCTTCCGGTGCGCTCCGCGATCTCGGCGAGCGTCACCAGATCTTCGCTGGCACCGGTGATCTCGACACCGGCCGCCCGGCCCTGGGAGATCGCGGAGGCGACCGCTTCCACCGCCGTGGAGGACTCCCGGTCGAACGCGGCGACACCGGGCCCGCCTTCGCCCGGGTCGAGTGACACGGTGGCGTCGTCCCACCCCGCTTCGTACAGGGCGTCGATCACCTCCTCACCCGCCGGAGCCGTGAAGTGCAACTCGAAGCTGTAGACGGTCATCGACACCGTCCTCCTTCCGCCATGTCGTCCTCGGACGTGCGCGGGCAGTGGTCGGCGAGACGGCGCAGGCGTCTCGCATGAACATCTGGTGACCGTGGCGTCGACCAGATCGAAGTCGGCGGCCTGCATCCGTCCCGCCCTCCGGGGCAGCGGGCGCGTCCCCACGCATGACCTTCCGCCTTCTCTATGATCCACCCCCTCGCGATCATGTAATCGATCGCGGCCCGTATCTCCTTGCTGGGATGCCGATCCATGTAGAGATAATGCTACATCATGTTGAGTTAATTCTACGGAATGGGAGACCGTTCGGTGAACGGCTCATGGGCGCCCTCCCGGGAAACCGGCCGCGGTTGGTCATCCGATGCCGGGTGACCCAGTATTCCGGTGTGACGTGGGATGTGGACGAGTTCGTGCGGGCCGCCGCGGCGACCGTCGAGGAGCTGGCCGTGCACGTGGACGAGAGCCGGCGGGGCCTGACGCCGGTCCTGGGCCGCCGCCCGCCGTCCGAGCTGGCCGAACGGCTCGGCCTGGCGCGCTGGATCCGCGAGGGCGGGATGACGCCGGAGAGCCACGCGGAGTTCCTGGCGGCCTACCTCGCGGAGGGGAGCCGCCCGCACCACCCCGCCTCCCTCGGCCACCAGATCGCCGCCCCCGACTTCCCCGCCGCGCTCGCCGACCTCGTGCACGGCGTGACCAACAACCCGATGGCGGTCTACGAGATGGGCGCGGCGGCGGCGACCGTCGAGTTCGAGGTCGTGCGCTGGATGCTCGGCAAGGCCGGCTTCGGGGAGACCGGCGGCGGGGTGCTCACCCACGGCGGGTCGCTGGCCAACCTCACCGCGCTGCTGGCCGCCCGCGCCGCCGCCGCGCCGGACGCCTGGGCCGAGGGGACGCCCGGCGACCTCGCGCTGCTCGTCCCCGAGGCGTCCCACTACTCGCTGGCCCGCGCCGCCGCGATCCTCGGCCTGGGAGAGCGGGCCGTCCTCCCGCTGGACGCCGACCCGCTCGGCCGGATCGACGTCGCCCGCCTGCCCGCGGCCCTGGACCGGGTACGGCGGGCGGGCCGGCGGCCGATGGCCCTGGTGGCGAACGCCTGCGCGACGGGCACCGGCCTCTACGACGACCTGCGCGGCGTCGGCGGGTTCTGCGCGGCCAACGGGATCTGGTTCCACGTGGACGGCGCCCACGGCGCGTCGGCCCTGCTGTCGGAGGGGCACCGGCACCTGCTCGACGGGATCGAACTGGCCGACTCGCTGATCTGGGACGCGCACAAGATGCTGCGCACGTCCGGCCTGGCCGCGGCCGTGCTGACCCGGCGCCGGGACGACCTGGACGCGGCCTTCCGGCAGCGGGCGAGCTACCTGTTCTACGGCGCCCAGGACTTCGACTCGGCCGGCCGGACGGTGGAGTGCGCCAAGGCCGCGCTGGGCCTGAAGATCTTCCTCAACCTCGCCTGGCGGGGCGAACGGGGCCTCGGCGAGTACGTCGCGGGCCGGTACGCCGCCGCCCGCCGCCTGTGGGAGCTGGGCCGGGAGCGGCCCGGGTTCGTCTTCCCGTACGAGCCGCAGAGCAACATCGTCTGCTTCCGGTACGGCACGGGCGACCAGGCGGCGATCCGCGAGCACCTGATGGCGGACGGCTCCTTCCACCTGACCTCGGCCGAGATCGGCGGTGTCCGCCACCTGCGGGTCACGGTCATGTCCCCGTCCACGGACGACAAGACCCTGGAGGCACTTCTCGCCCGGATCGCCGGGACGGCGGGCGCCGAGACCGTGAACCGGGCGAGCGCTCAGGCCGGGGCGGTGAGGCGGTGGCGGACCCAGACGTTGGGCTCGACGTAGACGGCGTGGTCCTGCTCGACGTCGCAGTGGACCGGGGCGAGGGCGCCGGGCACCTCGACCGGGCCGCTGACGTCGAAGGACAGGCCGGTCCACTCGCGCCACTCGGCGAGCGTGCCGGGCACCGTCATCGAGCGCGGCGCGACCTTGACGATCGTGCCGCCCGCGCGCACGTGGACCCGGAGCCACGGGTCGGCCGGCAGGCCGTCGGGACGGGTACGGGCGGCGTACTCCTCCATCGGGGTGCGCGGCTCCAGGTGCTTGGCGCTGGGCCGTACCGGCGCCAGCAGCTCGCCGAACCCCAGGCGGGCGGCGTTGTCGCGCAGGGCGGCCAGCATCACCGGTGACAGGCCGGTCCCCAGACGGTCGGGGCGGACGGTGATCTCCAGGGCGGAGACCGTGCCGGGCTCCCCGCCGGTCAGCCGGGTGTGCCAGGCCCGCAGCATCACGGTGTCCCACCCGCCGTCCGGCAGCTCGTCACGGGTCCAGGTGAACGGCACGCTCATCGCCTTGGCCACGAGCCGCCCCGGCTCGTGGCCATCGTCGGCGACCAGCACGAACTCGGCGTACTCCTCGACGACCTCGTAGAACAGCGACGCCATCGGATCGTGGAACATGAACTCCGGCCAGGAGCTGGGCATGTTCCACAGCGCGTCGCGAAGGTGGGGGCGTTCGGCCAGCGTGGTGATGCGGAGGGACATCGGCGCATCCTCCCACCGCCGCCCCTCGCCGCTCGACCGGTTTTCCGCGGGCCGCCGGAAGGCCGCGCCGCACGCGCGGCGCCCGCCGCGGGGCGTGGCCCGCACCGCACGCCCGCCTCCGGGTGGGTCATCGGCGTCGGTGGGCGTCCGCGTGGCTCCCGGTTCGGGGCTCGGCGCGGAAGGTCGTCTGGGATAGCTTCGCCTACATGAGCGAACTCGACTCCCGCCTGCGTGCGGTGTGCGACATGGCCGTGGCCGAGTCCCGGGAGGCGGCCGGGCGGCACGAGTACGACGGGGTGGTGCAGGACCTCTCTCCCGAGGGGGTGCGCGCGGGGCTGGCCGCGCTCGGGAAGGGGTCGCCGCCGGACGACCCGCACGACGCCGCGCACCTGGAGATCTTCGAGGCGGCCACCCGGGCCGCGTTCGGTGAGCTGGAGCTGCACCGGCGCAGCCCGCTCACCCACCTGAACAATCTCGACCTGGCCTGCTACGACCGGGAGTACGCCCCGGAGGCGGAGCGGACCGCGGCCAGGCTCGCCCACCTCGCCCGCTGGCCCGAGGCGGTGGAGGGCGCGATCGCCTCGCTCGACCGGCTCAGCGCGCCGGTCGCCGGCGCGCTGCTCGGGGCGGTGCGGGGCCTGGCGGCCGGGGTGCCGGAGGACGCGGACGAGTCCGTGCGGGAGGCGGCGCTCAAGGCCCACGCCCGGCTGGTGGAGCACGTGGAGGAGGCGTCCCGCTCCGGCGACCCCGACGCCTCGCTCGGCGCCGAGGGGCTGGCCCTGCTGATGGGCTCGGGTGACGGCCTGCCGGTGGACCTCGACGCCCTCGCCGCGCGGGCCGACGCCGAGCGCGACCGGCTCATGGAGCGCCTCACCGAGTCGTGCGCGAAGCTGGGCTCGGCGGGCCGCCCCCCGCTGGAGACGGCGCGCGAGCTGGTCCGCGACCACCCCGGAATCGACGGCGTGATGGACGCCGCGCGGACCGGCGCCGAACGGGCGGTCGCCTTCACCCGCGAGAAGGACCTGGTGCCCTACCACGACGGCGAGTGCCGGGTCGGCCTGGCGCCCGAGTCGCGCCGCTGGGCCATGGCGATGATGAGCTGGGCCGCGCCGGGCGAGCCCGACGGCCCCTCGTGGTACCACATCACCCCGCCGGATCCCACCTGGCCGGAGCGCGACATCGAGGAGTGGCTGGAGGTCTTCAGCGCGACCACGCTGCCCGCGATCAACGTGCACGAGGTCGCGCCGGGGCACTTCTCCCACGGCCGGGCCCTGCGCCACGCGCCCTCCGACGTGCGCCGGACGCTCATGTCGATGGCGTTCGCCGAGGGCTGGGCGCACTACGCCGAGGAGCTGTGCGTCGAGGAGGGCTTCGCGCCCGACGACCCGCGCTTCGAGATCGGCGTGTGGCTGGAGGCGCTGATCCGGGTGACCCGGCTGGCCTGCGCGATCGGCGTGCACACCGGCTCGATGACGGTCGAGGAGGGCGCCCGCCGCTTCGAGGCCGACACCCACATCAGCGGTCCGGCGGCGATGTCGGAGGCGGCGCGGGCCACCTTCGACCCGACCTACGGCCGCTACACCTGGGGCAAGCTGGAGATCCTCGACCTGCGTGAGCGGGCGCGGGCGGCCTGGGGCGCGGGGTTCTCGCTCAAGCGCTTCCACACCGCCATGCTCGACCTCGGCTCCCCGCCGCTGGGCCTGCTGCCGAACATCCTCTGAGCGTCCTCCCGGACCTCCCGGACCTCCCGGACCACCCGGAGGTCCCCGGACGTCATCTGCCCGACCGCCGCGGGCCCGCCGTGGAGACACGGCCCGCGGCGGTCCCGCCCCGTCCGGAGCCCGTACGGTTTCCGGGACCCCCGAAGCCCCCTTTTCGGGCTCGGCGCAGGTGTGCCGACGAGCGCCGATAGACTGAAGACACCGCTGTGGTTTCTTTGGGGGTCTTGGTGTCTGATTTCGACACGGTCCTGGTCGTCGACTTCGGCGCGCAGTACGCGCAGCTGATCGCGCGACGGGTGCGTGAATGCCACGTCTACTCCGAGATCGTCCCGAGCACGATGCCGGTCGAGGAGATGCTGGCCAAGAAGCCCAAGGCCGTCATCCTGTCCGGCGGCCCCTCGTCGGTCTACGCCGAGAACGCCCCCGCCGTTCCCGCGGGCCTGTTCGAGACCGGGGTGCCGACCTTCGGCATCTGCTACGGCTTCCAGGCCATGGCCCAGCAGCTCGGCGGCACGGTGGCCCACACCGGCCTGGCCGAGTACGGCGGCACCCCGCTGGAGGTGCGGCAGGAGGGCGTGCTGTTCGCCGGGCTGCCCGTCGCGCAGGCCGTGTGGATGTCCCACGGCGACAGCGTCTCCGCCGCCCCCGAGGGGTTCGTCGTCACCGCCGCCACCGCGCAGACGCCGGTCGCCGCCTTCGAGAACCCCGAGCGGGGCCTGTACGGCGTGCAGTTCCACCCCGAGGTGCTCCACTCCGAGCACGGCCAGGCGGTGCTGAAGCGCTTCCTCGACGCGGCCGGCTGCCGTCCCTCCTGGACGATGCTCAACATCGTCGAGGACGCCGTCGAGGCGGTCCGCGCCCAGATCGGCCCGGAGGGCCGGGCCATCTGCGCCCTGTCCGGCGGGGTCGACTCCGCGGTGGCCGCCGCCATGGTGCAGCGGGCCATCGGTGACCGTCTGACCTGCGTCTTCGTCGACCACGGTCTGCTGCGCAAGGGTGAGGCCGAGCAGGTCGAGCGCGACTTCGTCGAGGCGACCGGGGTCAAGCTGCGCGTGGTCGACGCCCAGGAGCGCTTCCTGAAGGCGCTCGACGGGGTCACCGACCCCGAGGAGAAGCGGAAGATCATCGGCCGGGAGTTCATCCGGGTGTTCGAGGACGAGCAGCGCGCCATCCTCGCCGACGGCCCGGTCGACTTCCTCGTGCAGGGCACCCTCTACCCCGACGTGGTCGAGTCCGGCGGCGGCACCGGCACCGCCAACATCAAGTCCCACCACAACGTCGGCGGCCTCCCCGAGGACCTCCGGTTCACGCTGGTGGAGCCGCTGCGCACGCTGTTCAAGGACGAGGTCCGCCGGGCGGGCGAGGAGCTGGGGCTGCCCCCGGCGATGGTCTGGCGCCAGCCGTTCCCCGGGCCGGGGCTCGGCATCCGGATCGTCGGCGCGGTCACCCGCGAGCGCCTGGAGATCCTCCGCGAGGCCGACGCCATCGCCCGCGAGGAGCTCTCCCGCGCCGGGCTCGACCGGGATATCTGGCAGTGCCCGGTGGTCCTGCTGGCCGACGTCCGCTCGGTGGGCGTCCAGGGCGACGGCCGCACCTACGGCCACCCGATCGTGCTGCGCCCCGTCTCCAGCGAGGACGCCATGACCGCCGACTGGTCCCGCGTCCCCTACGACGTGCTCGCCCGGATCTCCACGCGGATCACCAACGAGGTCCGCGAGGTCAACCGCGTCGTCCTCGACGTGACGAGCAAGCCGCCGGGCACCATCGAGTGGGAGTAGACGGATACGGCGCGGCCCCGCGGAAGAATCTCCTTCCGCGGGGCCGCGCCGTGTCCGCCGCCTAGAGGGCGGGGCCGCGCCGTGTCCGCCGCCTAGAGGGCGGGGCCGCGCCGTGTCCGCCGTCTAGAGGGCGGGGACCCGGTCGAGGAAGCCGTGGACCTCCCGGAACCGGCCGTCCTCGGTCAGGACCGCGACGTCGAAGCCGACCACGATGGCCTCGCCGCCCTCGGGGCCGAGGTGCCAGGTGAAGCGGGCCACGTCGTGGTGGGCGTCGACGTCGCCGGCGAGGGTGAAGACCATGCCGGGGAACTGCCCCTGGACGGCGGTGATGACGGCGTCGATCGCGTCGCGGCCGGTGACGTCGGCGAGCGGGTCCACGTAGCGGGCCTCCTCGGCCCAGATGGTGTCGATCTCCGCGCGGCGCTCGGCGGCGTCGGTCATGTTCCAGGTGGCCAGGTAACGCTCGACCAGCTTGGCGACGTCGTTCATCTCGTTCTCCTTCGTGTTTCCCGCGGTTGTCCTCGCAGGTCACCAAGTTACGGAGAACGGCGGATCGTGGAATCCGTCACGTACCGGTACTTACCGGCACCGCTATCCGTCTACCCGCCGGGCCCGTCGCCGGCCGCACTCGGGAATTGTGGGGTTTTATCCTTTTTCTGACAGGTGAGCCGGTAAGTTGGGACGGGTGTCAACGAGCGCCGCCCTTCCCCCGCCCCCGCGACCCACCTCGGGGGCCCGGCTCGCGTGGCTGGACGCGCTGCGCGGCCTGGCCGCCGTCGCGGTCCTGCTGGAGCACCTGCTGCCGTGGTTCATGCCCGCCCTGCGACCCTACTGGTTCAACCTCGGCATGTACGGCGTACTGGTCTTCTTCCTGGTCAGCGGCTACATCATCCCGGTGTCGCTGGAGGGCCGGGGTGACGTCCGGGCGTTCTGGATCGGCAGGGGGTTCCGGCTCTACCCGGTCTACCTGCTGGTCGCGGCCGTCGTCCTGGTGATGGCGGTGTGGCTGCCGGTCCGCGAGCAGGTGCCGCGCGACCTGGCGGGCGTGCTCGGGCACGCCACGATGCTGCTGGACGTGCTCCACATGGGCGGCCTGGCCGACACCATGTGGACGCTCTCCTACGAGATGGTCTTCTACCTCCTGGTCACCGCGCTGTTCACCGGCGGTCTGCACCGCCGGAGCGGGACCCTGGCGGTGGGGTTCGGCGTCGTGGCGGTGGTGGCCGGGCTGGTGTTGTCCGCGCCGCTGCTGAAGGGCTCCTGGCCCGCCTACGCGGCCGGCGCGGTGTTCGCCGTGGGGATGTTCTGCCTGATCAGCGGCAAGTTCCGGGTCGCCGCCGCCTGGGTGCTCGGCGTGACGGCCGTGCTGCTGACGGTCTTCAGCAGCTTCGTGCCGTGGCTGGGCGCGGCGATCCTGGCCGTGATGTTCACCGGGACCGCGATCCGCCGCTGGGAGCAGGGCTCCGGCCGGCTCTGGCCGGTGGCCGCGGCCACCGTACTGGTGGCGCTGGCCCCGGTGTGGTCGCCGCAGGCGGGCTGGTGGTGGGTCCAGCCCGGCGTGTGGTTCACCACGATCGCGCTCGCGGGGGCGACGTTCGCGGGCGCGATGGCCCTGCGCGAACGTCGCCTGCCCCGCTCGCTGGTCAGGCTGGGCCTGATCAGCTATTCGCTCTACCTCCTGCACCACCCCCTGCTGAAGGCCGTCTCGGCCGTCGCCGGGGACGTCCGGGCCATGCGGCCGGCGGTGCAGGTGGCGGTGTCGGTGGCGACCATCGCCGCGGCGGTGGTGCTGAGCCTGCTCACCTACCGCTACGTGGAGGTGCCCATGCAGCGGCTGGGCAGGCGGGTGGCCCGGAGATGGTCTCAGAGGCCGTCGGCGGGCGACTCGGCGTACTCGCCGCTGTCGCCGAGCGGCGCGTCGGACGAGAGGTCGTCGTCCTTCTCGCTGCCGACCGGGTAGATGTCACCGGGCTTGAGGTCCTTCACGCCGCGCATGGCGGAGACCCCCACCATGTGGTAGCCCTGCTTCTTCAGCGCCGCGAGCAGCTTGGGCATCACCGTGACGGTCTGCGGGACCCAGTCGTGCATCAGGATGACGCCGTCGCGCTTGGCGTTCTTGAGCACCTCGTCGTAGATGGCCTTCTCGTTCTTGGTGGCCCAGTCGCGGGAGCCGCCGTTCCACAGGACGATGGGGAGCCCCATCTCCTTGGCGATCTCGACCACCCGGTTGTCCAGCTCGCCGTACGGCGGGCGGATCATGGCAGGCGCCTTGCCGGAGGCCTTCTTGACGACCTCGACGGTCTTGTTCAGCTCCTCGCGGATCCGGTCCTCGGACAGCTCGCGCAGGTGCGGGTGGGTGTAGCTGTGGTTGCCGATGTCGTGGCCCTCGGCCACCATCCGCTTGACGAACGCCGGGCGGGACTTCGCGTACTGGCCCTCCAGCATGAAGGTGGCCTTGGCGTCGTACTTCTTGAGGGTGTCGAGCAGCTTGTCGGCGTACTTGCCGGGGCCGTCGTCGAAGGTCAGCGCGATGCACTTGACCTTGGCGCAGTCCACCGGCGCGGACTTCGGCTTGGCCGAGGGCTTGGGCGAGGGCTTGGCTGTCGGCGTGGGCGAGGGCTTCGGCGTGCTCGCCGGCTTCGCCGTGATGTCGGAACCGCTCTGCGTCGCGCTCCAGGCGACGGCCGGGACGGAGGTCAGGGCCAGCGCACATGACGTGGCCAGCAGCATGCGGGCGGGAGACTTCATGAGGGGAGCTCCGGGTCAAATTGACGTCGGTTGAATGGGAATCTTATCGAGGCTTCCGATGGCTTCTGGGACCTATGCGTCACGATGTCCTGTGAAAAGCCCGGTTTTATGTCGCCAAATAAGTGTTTTGTGGTGATTTGGTGAGCAGGTATGCCGGGAGACAACGGGCGGACGAGCCCGTCCCCGTCCAACGGCAAACTTGACAACTCATGCGGTCACGGCCGGGTATAACGGCCCGAACGGACCCCCGGCGTGCCCCATGATGGGCACGGCCCCCCGCCTCGACGCGCTGGGAAGACGATGACGATCACTACGGCGGGGCCGCGTCCGGCCGGGGAGAGCGGGCCGGACGGCGGCGGGGACGGCGGGGACGGCACGCCGGCCCGGGACCGGTGGTTCCCGCTCGCCTGCTACGCGACCGGCCAGCTCGTGCTGCTCGGCTGGTGGCTAGCCCTCCACCCCGGGCTGATGAGCCCCGACACCGTCTCCTACGTCCGGCACGTCACCACCGGGCCCTGGACCGCCACCCACTCGGTCGCCTACGACGCCCTGCTCCGGCTGTCCCTGAGGGTCACCGGCGACCTGTCCCCGGTGACCCTCCTGCAGACGACGGCCATGTCCGCCGCGCTGGCCCACCTCGCCGGCGCCCTCCGGCCGTACGGCCCGCGCCGGCGGTGGCTGGTCGCGGCGGTGGGCTGCGCGGCGCTGCTCCCGCCGCTCGGCGCCTTCACCGTGACCATGTGGAAGGACGTGCCGTTCACCATCTGCGTCCTGCTCGCCGCCGGGACGGCCGCCGGGATCGCGGCCCGTCCGCGCGCCGGGACCCGGCACGGAGACGGAACCCCGCCGGGAGCCACGGTCCCGGACGGCGCCCCGGCCCCCGCCCGCCCGCGCGGCCGGGCCTGGGACCCCCGCCTGGCCGCCCTGGGCGCCGAGCTGCTCGGGGCGGGCCTGTTCCGCAACAACGGCTTCGTCGTGGCGCTGGTCGCCGCCGCCCTGCTGGTCCCGCTGCTGCCGGTCGCGCGCCGGTGGACCGCGGCGGTCGCGGCCGTCGCGGTGGCGACGCCTCCGCTGCTGCTGAGCATCGGCTACCCGGCCCTCGGCGTCGCCCCGCCGCCGCGCGTCTTCGCCTACCAGACGGTCTTCGGCGACCTCGCCGTGGCCTACGCCGAGCGCCCCGGACTGTTCGACCGCGGGCAGCGGGAGCTGCTGACCGGGATCGCCCCGATCGACACCTGGCTGCGCGGGGCGACCTGCCACACCGTGACCCGCGTCTACTTCGACCCGGACTTCGACGGCCGGGAGGCCGAGCGGCGCGTCTCGGAGGTCATGGACCTCTGGCGGGGCCTGCTGGTCCGCGCGCCGGGCGTGATCCTGGACGCCCGGCTCTGCCGCGCCGCGCTCGCCTGGCAGGTCGGCTCGACCGCCGGCGAGCCCGGCGGGGAGCTCTACCGGTTCTCGCTGCGCGACCCGGTGCTCCCGCCCGGCTGGGAGGGCACCCCGGTCGCCGCGGTCATGCGCGGCCGGCCGCTCTCCGAGGGGCTGCGGGCCGCCGCGCTGTCCGCCCTGGACGCGGCCGGGGCCCACCGGCTCGAATGGCTGCTGTGGCGGGGAGCCCTCTGGTGCTACCTCTGCTACGCGACGGCCGCGTTGGCCCGGCGGCGCACCGGAAGCCGGGCCGTGGCCGCCGTGGCCGCCGTGGTCTGCGCCCAGCAGCTCGGCGTGCTCCTCACCAACACCGCCCAGGACTTCCGGTTCATGGTGACGCCGATCATCGCCGGGGTGCTGCTGGTCCCCACGTTCCTGCGGGAGGCGCGGGCCCTGCTGTCACCCCGCTGACCCCCCGCCGATCCCCCGGCCCTCGGCGCCCTTCGCCGTGCTCCGGTGATCCCCCGGGCAGCCCGCGCCCCGGTCCCCCCGGTGTACGGCACGGCCCGCGCCCCGGCCCCCTCAGCGGTCGATCTCGTCGAACAGCGCCTCCCACCGGTCCAGGACGCGCGGCAGGAGATACCCCCGCATCCGCTCCCGGCTCCGGGCCCCCATCTTCCGGCGCAGCTCCCCGTCCGACATCAGGCGTTCCAGCGCGGCGGCGAACCCCCGCGCGTCGCCCGGCCCGACCAGGAGGCCGTTGTCCCCGTCGGCCACGAGCGCGCGCACCCCGGCCGAGACGTCGCAGGCCACGGCGGGCAGGCCGCAGGCGGCGCCCTCCGCCAGCACCAGCCCCCAGCTCTCGGCGTCGCTGGTCAGCGTGACGACGGAGGCGCCGAGATACTCGGCCTCGACGTCCGCCACCTGGCCGCGGAAGACGATCCGGTCACCGAGCCCCGTGGCGCGGGCCTGCTCCTCCAGGGCGGCCCGCACCGGGCCGTCGCCGACGATCCGCAGCTCCCACGGCTCGGCGGCGGACGGGGCCGCGGCGGCGAAGGCGTCGATCAGCAGGTCGATCCGCTTGGACCTGACCAGCCGCCCCGCCGAGACGATCCGCGGGGCGCGGAGCGGGGCCGGCTCGTCCGGGAAGACGCCGACCGGGTTGGGCATGACCCCGCAGTTGGCGAGCCGGTGGCGGGTGAAGGCCGCGGCGTACTCCTCGCACAGGAAGAGGGCCTTGTCGTAGTGGGCGTAGTGCTTCCTGATCAGCCGCAGGTGCGGGGTGCCGGCCGCGTCCTCGTAGGTCTGGTGGTACTGGCCGATCATGGCGAGGTGCGGCATGGGCACGTCGGAGATCCAGTGGGCGGCCCACGGCGAGGCGACGACCATGTAGCCGCCGGTGACCTCCTCGGCCAGCCCGGCCAGCTTCCGCTTGGCGGCGGCCACCTCGTCCGGGGACCGCCGGGGCCTGCCCGCGCGCCGCGGGAACGGCAGCCGGCGGGCGGGCGTCTCCGGGGCGGGCGCGCCGTACAGCGTGACGTGCCGGTAGGCGGGGGCGGCGACGTAGGACTGCGGCTGCCGGGAGGGGTTGATGCTGACCAGCGTCACCTCGTGCCCGCGCTCGGCGAGCCCCTGCGCCAGGGTGTGCAGGACCCGCTGGGAGCCGCCCATGGAGTCCCCGTCGGTGCTGACGAAGAAGACGCGGCGCGGTCGTGCGGTGCTCATCGGGTGGCCTCCGGGAGGCGTGCGGTCCATCGAGCGGTCTGCGGTGGAGGCGTCGTTCATCGGGCGGCCTCCGGGGATCGGGGGGCTTCGGGGAAGAACGCGTCCACGACCGCGCGGGCGGCCTGCCCGTCGTCCAGGGCGCACCAGCGGGCGCGGAAGTCCGCGTAGCGCTCGCCGTACCGCTCGGTGACCGTGTCGAGCCGGTTCAGCGCGGCGACGAGCTCGCCGGGGTTGCGCAGCAGCGGTCCCGGGGCGAGCCGTTCCAGGTCGAAGCAGACGCCCCGCCGGTCCGTGGCGTAGTGCTCGTAGTCGTCGGCGTAGTAGAGGATGGGCCGGCCCAGGCAGACGTAGTCGAACATGATCGAGGAGTAGTCGGTCACCAGGACGTCGGAGGCCAGCATCAGGTCGTTGACCTCGGGGTAGGACGAGGCGTCCCGGACGAGGTGGCCGAGCGGGTCCGGCACGGTGAAGCGGTCGAAGGGGTGGGCGCGCACCAGGATCACCCAGTCGCGGCCCAGTTCGGCGGCCAGGACCTGCGGGTCCAGCCGGATCGACTCCCCGCTGAAGCGCCGTTCGTCGCGGTAGGTGGGCGCGTAGAGGATCACCCGCCTGCCCTCGGGGACCTCGAAGAACTCCCGCGTCCGCCGCGCCCGCTCGCGCTGCTCGGGCTCGTCGTGCCGGACGAGCACGTCGGTGCGGGGGTATCCGGCGTGCAGCGCCTCGCCGGTGAACCCGCTGGCGTCGCCGAAGTCGCGGCGGAAGTCCGGGCCGGGGGTGAGCAGGACGTCCCAGCGCGCCACCGCCTCGGCGTACCTCCTGGCCATGGCCGGCTGGGCGCGCAGCCGGGGGTCGTCCAGGCCCATCTTCTTGAACACCTGGCCGTGCCAGGTCTGCAGGTACCGGGTGGCCCGGCGCTTGCGGTAGCAGTACGGGAGGTTGTGGCTGTCCACCCAGTAGCGGGCGCGGGCCAGGAACCATGCGTGGCGGAAGGTGTTGCGCCTGACCAGTACGGCGTCGCGGGGGAAGTGCGCGGCGTCGCCGGTGTGCGACCAGACGACCCTGATGGGGGCGTCGCGCCGCCGCAGCTCCTCGTAGACGTAGCGGGGGTTGCCGGTGTAGGCGCCGCCCTCGGCCGACTCGAACACCGCCAGCCGCCGGTCCACCGGCGTCAGCGCGGCGGCCAGCCGGTAGAAGCGGCCCAGGTTGCGCGGGGTGGCCAGGCGCAGCGGGAGGTCCCGCCACAGGCCGGCCGCCCGCGCGAGCCGTCCCCGCCGGGGGGACGGGCCGATCCGGCGCGCGGTCAGGCGGAACGGGACGTCGGCCGACGCCTCCAGCACCAGACGGCCGGCGGACAGGGTGCCGGTGGAGGTGAACGACAGGTCGGGGAAGGCCAGCACGGGCCGGGAGCAGGAACGCCCGCCCTCGGCGAGCGACAGCTCGACCGACTGGGGTTTCACCGCGTCCTCCGGCCAGTCCAGCGCGGACAGGTCGATCGTCACCTCCCACTCCCGCGTCCCGTCAGGCGCGGATCCGTCAGGCGCGGATCGGGCGGACGCGGATCCGGCGGGCGCGGGCTCACCGTGCGGCGCGGCCGGTTCGGACGCGGGCCCGCAGCGCGGCGCGGCCGGCACGGGTTCGGCCGGGAGTGCGGCGATCGTCCGTTTCCGGCCGCCGATCCGCAGCCGGGCGGTCGGCGCGCGGCCGTCGAGCACCCGGCCGGGGTCGTAGGTCCGCAGGCGGAGCCGTACCCGGTCGCCGGACGCCTCCAGGTCGGCGAGTTCGTGCCGGAGCAGCGCGGAGGCCAGCGGCTGCTCACCCAGGTGCGCCTCGGTGACGTCCAGCTCCTCGCGGCCCCGCTCGGTCGCGGGGACCGTCTCCCCCCAGAAGACGCGGCCGCCGTGCCGGGTGACGGTCCGGGGCGGGACCCACCTGCCGCCCAGCTCGACGGCGGCGGCGGCGACCTCCTCGTGGCGGCCCTCGCGCAGCAGCTGCACGCACACCCGCTCGGCCCGGCTCGACCGCCGGACGGCCGCCGGTTCCAGCGTGTCCACGTACGGGACGACGATGTCGGCGAACGCGGCGATCCACCCCGGGTCGCGCCGGGGCAGGTCGCCGAGGTAGAGGCGCAGGTCGTGGGAGAGGAAGCGGAAGTCCTTGTCCTCCTTCAGGTCGAGGGAGCCGGTGGCGGCCAGCACCCGGTCGGTGAGCTCGGCCGCCGCGATCCGCTGCCGCACGTTCTCCAGCTCGTGCCGCCGGGAGGAGATCGACGTCGTCGCCGGGGCGGCGGCGAGCAGCCACCGGTAGACCGGCCAGGGGACGACGGCGAACAGCTTGCTGTGGCAGAACAGCTCCGTGGACCAGACGATGTCCTCGTGGTGGATGCCGGTGGGGAAGCGGATGCCGGTCGCCTCCAGGAAGGCCCGCCGGTACAGCTTGTTGGTGGCCAGGCAGTTGAACAGCAGCTCCGGCTCGGCGCGGACGCCGTGCACGACCCGGCGCTCGGCGAAGAGCCGGGGGTACCAGAGGGTGGTGTTCCCGGTCCCCTCGTCGACGCGCTCCACGGTGCCCATGACGAAGTCGGCGCCGGTCGCCTCGGCCTCCAGCAGCAGGCTCTTGCAGGCGTGGCGGGGCAGCTCGTCGTCGCTGTCGAGGAACATCACGTACGGCGCCGCCGCGGCGTCCATGCCCGCGTTGCGGGGGGCGCCGCAGCCGCCGCTGTTGGCCGGCAGCCGGATGCAGCGGACCCTCGGGTCCTCCCGGGCGAGCGCCGCGACCACCGCCGGGGTGTCATCGCCGGAGCAGTCGTCCACGACGATCACTTCGAGGTTCTTGAGGGTCTGGCTGAGGACGGATCGTACGGCTCGCGGCAGCCGGGGCGCGTCGTCGTAGGTGATGACGACCACACTGACGTCCGGAACCGTGGAACGCTGTGTCATGGATGCGAACTCCGGTCGGATGTAAGGGGGTTTGCAGGGGTCCTGCGGGCGTCCCGACGCGCGGGGCCCGCCGTCCGCCCGTCGGAAGGGCCGGGCCGGGGACGGGACGGAAGGCCCGGGACGGGCCGAAGGGCCCGGGACACGGCGGAAGGCACGGGAGGAGCCGGGGACACGGGGCGGATCACGGATGCGGGGCGGCCGTCTCCACCAGGACGGGGGCGGCGCGGCCGGTGCCCGCGGGGACGGCGCCGCCGGAGGGGCCGGGGCCGGAGCGCTCCTCGTGGTAGTCGGCGTCGACGTTGACCTCCCACACGTCGTGCCGGGCGCCGTCGGCGACGTTCTCCACGGCCAGCATCGCGGTGAGCATGGAGTGGTCCTGGTTGTTGTAACGGTGCATGCCGTTGCGGCCCACCGGGTGGACCTCCGGCCACTCCACGTCGAGATACTTCCTGATCGTCTCGACGTGGCCCGCGTAGCGGGCGTCGTAGACCGGGTACGCCTTCGGCATCCGCACCACGTAGCCCTGCCGGACCGCTCCGGGCGTGACCAGGCCCAGCCGTTCCAGCTCCCCGGTGCCGAAGGCCACGAGGTCGTCGTCGGGGGCGTCCCACAGGTCGTCGCCCTCGTTGACGAAGTACTCCAGGCCCAGGCACGTCAGGCCCTCCCGCACCAGGTAGGGCGACCAGGAGCCGTAGTTCTGCACGCGGCCCAGCCGTACCTCGGGGGAGTGGATGTAGATCCAGTTGTCCGGGAAGGAGAACCGCTCGGGCACCACCAGCGCGACCGTCAGGAAGTCGCGGTGCCGCAGCCCCGCCGCGGCCTCGGCCACGACGTCCGGCACGTCCGGGCCGAACGTTCGGACGAGGTCGCCGAGCGGCATGGAGGAGATCAGCGCGCCGCAGCGGACCTCCCGGCTGACGCCGTCGCCCACGGCGGTGACCACCAGCCCGCCGGAGCCGCGGCGCACCCGCCCGACCCGGACGCCGAGACGCACCGGGCAGCCCCGCTCGCGAACCCGCTCGGCGCAGGCCTCCCACATCATGCCCGGCCCCAGACGGGGGTAGCGGAACTCCTCGATCAGGCTGGTGACCTCGGTGCCGCCCCGGCCCGGCCGCAGCGCGGCGAGCACGGCCCGGCCCAGAGAGAGGTTCCTGATCCGCTGCGCCGCCCAGTCGGCCTGGATGCTCGCCGCCGGGACGCCCCACACCTTCTCGGTGTAGGTGCGGAAGAAGATCTCGTACAGCCGGCGGCCGAACCTGGCGGTGACCCAGCCCTCGAACGTCGACTGGTCGGCGGGCGGGCGCAGCCGGGCCCCGGCGTAGGAGGCCACGCAGCGCGCCGACTCCAGCGGGCCGAGATTGCGCAGCGCGTTGGACGCCCGGAGCGGGTAGTCGAAGAAGCGGCCGCCGTAGTGGATGCGGCTCATCCTCGGCCGGAGCAGGAAGTCCTCCTCGCCGAGGATCTCGTTCCAGAACTCCTCCACCCGCGCCACCTTCGTGAAGAAGCGGTGGCCGCCGATGTCGAAGCGCCAGCCGTCACGCTCCACGGTCCGGCTGATCCCGCCGACCACGTGGTCGGCCTCGAAGACCTCACACGGCAGGCCCCGCCGGGTCAGCTCGTAGGCGGCGGTGAGCCCGGCGGGCCCCGCCCCCACGACGACTGTCGACTCCATGCGCTTCCCCCCGCGGACGATTTCCCCGTTCCCGGCCGTTTCCGGTTCCCCGTTCCCGGTCGATCCCGGCCGTTTCCGGCGACCGGCGGCCCGGCGAGTCGATCGTGTCGGACCGGGGGGCGATTACGGAGGGTCATCGCGACTTGCTAGGGAGTGTGCATTCCCAGCCTTGACCCGTCACTGGGGAAGCGGTGCCTCTCCGTTGGGAGACGCCCGCGGCCACCCGCCCGCCCGGCGGTCCCGCCGGACCCCGCGCGCGGCCGCACGGAGACGCGAGGGACGGTCAAGACTCGGTCAGCTCGTTCCATCGCGGCCGCATTCCGGTGCCCGCCGGACTGCGGGCGCGGCCATGCTGGGCCGGGCGATTTCCGACTACCGGAGGACCGATCGTGGCCCTAGTGAGCGTCATCGTGCCCATCTACGACGTGGAACCGTACCTTGAGGCGTGCCTGGCGTCGGTGGCCGCGCAGACCTGGAGCGACATCGAGGTCGTCATGGTGGACGACGGCTCGCCCGACTCCAGCGCGGAGATCGCCGCCGCCTTCGCCGCCCGCGACGGGCGGTTCCGGCTCGTCCGGCAGGAGAACGGCGGCCTGGGCACGGCGCGCAACACCGGTGTCCGGCACGCCTCCGGCGAGTTCCTCGCCTTCCTCGACAGCGACGACCTGCTCCCGCCGACCGCGATCGAGACGATGGCGTGCGCCCTGCTGGAGAGCGGCTCGGACCTGGCGACCGGCAACGTGCTGCGCTTCAGCGGCCACGGGGTGCGCCAGTCACCGATGCACCGGGCCATCTTCACCCGCCCGGCCAGGCGGACCCACGTCACCCGCGACGACATCCTGCTCAAGGACCGGCTGGTCACCAACAAGCTGTGGCGCCGCGCCTTCTGGGACCGCAACGACCTGCGCTTCCCCGAGGGGGTGCTGTGGGAGGACATCGCGGTCGCGCTGCCCGCGCACTTCCTCGCCGAGGCCGTGGACGTGCTGAGCGTCCCCGTCTACCTGTGGCGGGAACGCGAGGGGGAGAGCACCTCGATCACCCAGAACCGGGCGCACGTCAAGGGCGTCGAGGACCGCTTCGCCGCGGTCCGCTCGGTGCGGGACTTCCTCATCAGGACCGGCCGCGCCCGCCACCTGCCCGCCTGGGACCGGATGGTCCTCGACAGCGACCTGCCCAACTTCCTGCAGGTGCTCGACCAGGCCGACGACGACTTCCGGCGGCGCTTCCACGACCTGGCCCGCGCCTACCTGGAGGAGGCCGGCCCGAAGGTCCTCGCCTCCGTCCCCGCGCCGCGCCGCGTCAAGTGGGAGCTGGTACGGCAGGACCGGGTGGACGACCTGCTGCGGGTGCTGGAGTGGGAGCGGACCGCCAAGGCGAACACCCGCGTCACCGGCGGCGGCGTGCGCGGCTACCACCTCAACTGCCCGGTGCCGCTGCCCGGGGCCGTCACCCGGATGCGCAAGGAACTGGACCTGCGCCAGCGGGTGGACGAACTGCGCCGGCAGGACGACCGGCTGGTCGTCGACGGCCGCATCTCGCCGCGTCACCTGCGTCCCCGCAAGCGGATCCAGCAGCACGTCGCCGCCTGGCTGGTCGAGGAGGACACCGGCCGCCGGGTCCGGCTCCGGGTGCGCAGGCGGCGCGGCCCGTCGCTGGTGGACACCGGCCCGCGGCGCCGTAAGGACTGGTGCGGGTTCCGCCTGGCGATCGACACGGCGGAGCTGCCCGCGGGCTCGTCGTGGCGGGTCGAGCTGCGTGTCCTGCACCGCGGCCTGGTACGGCGCGCCACGCTGGGCCAGCCCGGCCCGGCCGCGCGGCGGCCGGTGTTCGCCGAGCACGACCGGGGGACGGCGGTGTGGACGGAGTGGACGGCCGCCGACGAGCTCAGGCTGCGGGTCGACCGGCCGGCCGCCCGGGTCACCGGGCACCGGGTGGTCGACGGCAGGCTGTGGATCAGCGGCCGGTGCGAGGACGACCTGGGCGCCGGCCCGCACCTGCGGCTCACCCGCCCCCAGGGCGGGCGTGAGCGCCGCTACCCGATGATCATCTCGGACGGCGGGACGTTCGACGCGATGATCGACCTCGACGGGGTGCTGTCCGAGCGGTGGCCGGACCTGGACCCGTCGAGCCTGGAGATGAGCGCCCTGAACCCCGGGGCCGAGTGGCGCTTCGACGTCGTCCCCCAGGAGGGGCCCGCCCGGCCGCTGGTCGTCGACGACGGCGTGGAGCGCGGCCTGCACCGCCGGCACGGCCGCGACGTGGTGGTGAGCCGGTCGGCGTCGGGCGGGCTGGTGCTGCGCGAGCAGCGGCCGACCTTCCACGTCGAGCGGGTCTGGTGGAGCGAGCGGGGCCACCTGGAACTCGCCGGCGCGCCGATGCGCCCGATCGACGGCCCGGCGTGGCTGGTCGTCACCTCGCGCGGCCGGTTCAGCGAGCGGCTGTTCCCGATCGACGGCGAGCGCGTCACCGTGACCCCCGAGGCGTCCGAGACCCTCGGGGGCCGCCTGCCGCTGCCGTCGGGCGCGCACGGCTTCACGGTCCGCACCGCCGCGGGCGACATGCGGGTGGAGTTCCACCAGGCCGAGCCGCTGGAGCACGCCACCGGCAACCGCACCTTCACCTTCGACACCGACCTGACGGCGGAGGCGGTGCTCACGGTCGGCGGCGACCTGGGCGCCGAGGGGCGGCCCAAGCAGCAGCGGCTGCTGCGCGAGGAGTTCTACCCCACCCGGCGCGCCGAGCCGCCGCGGGACGCCGTCCTGTTCGACAGCCACGGCGGGCGGCAGTTCTCCGACAGCCCCCGGGCGATCTACGAGGAGCTGCGGCGGCGCGGCGCGGACCTGGAGTTCCTGTGGTGCGTCCGCGACGGCCAGGTGGAGCTGCCCGAGGGGGTCACGCCGGTCCGGCGGTACGGGCGCGAGCACTACGAGGCGCTGGCCCGCTGCCGCTACGTCGTCACCAACGTCGACCTGCCCGGCTGGTTCGAGCGCCGCCCCGACCAGGTCGTGCTGCAGACCGGCCGCGGCACGCCGCTCAAGCGCGTCGGCTTCGACGTCGAGCGGATGCCGCTCGCCCGGCCCGACCACCACGAACGGCTGACCTGGAAGGTCGCCCAGTGGAGCCACCTGGTCTCGCCGAGCCCGTGGTGCACCCCGGTGCTGCGGCGCGCCTTCCGCTTCGACGGGGAGATCCTGGAGACCGGCCTGCCCCGCAACGACGTGCTGCGGCACGGCGACGCCACCCGGATCAGGGCGCGGCTCGGCCTGCCCGAGGGCCGCCGGGTCGTCCTGCACCTGCCGACCTGGCGCGACGACAAGCTCTACGCCAGGGGCCGCTACCGGCTGGACCTGCGGCTCGACCTCCAGCGGATGCACGAGGAACTGGGCGGCGACCACGTGCTCCTGATCCGCCGCCACCCGAACGTGGTGGACCGGGTGCCCCGGGCCGGCGGGGACTTCGTCCGGGACGTCTCCGGCTACCCGGACGCCACCGAGCTGTACCTGGTCGCCGACACGCTGGTCACCGACTACTCGGCGGCGATGTTCGACTTCGCGGTGACCGGCCGGCCGATGGTGTTCCACGTCCACGACCTGGAGCACTACCGCGACGAGTTGCGCGGCTTCACCTTCGGCTTCGAGGCCGACGCGCCCGGCCCGCTGGCCCGCACGACCGAGGAGGTGACGGCGGCGATCAGGGGCTCCGCCGAGGCGGAGGCGAAGTACGCGGCGCTGTACGAGGAGTTCCGGGCGAGGTTCTGCCCGCTCGACGACGGCGGCGCGGCGGCGCGGGTCGTGGACCGCGTGTTCGGCTGACGGCGCGGGGCGCCTCCCCGCCCGGCGGGCGCCTTCCCCGCGGCGGCGGGGGAGGGACGCGGGCCGCGTGTCCGGCGGGCCGGTCCGGTCTCTCCCTTTCCCAAAGCCGCGGATCTCAACGGCGCGGGACGGTCAAGAACTGGCATGGACATCGTCCGGTAGTTACAGAGCGTAGATGTGAAGCGACCATGTGTCGCCATGCTTGGACGCATGAGGGCCTATTCGTTGAACGACGTTCACGCGACCCGCAAACGAAGAGACTCCTGGTGGACGGTGTTCCTGGTCGATCCGGTGGCGTGCAGGCTCACCCTGTTCGTCGCCAACCGCACCTCCGTCACCCCCAACGGGCTCACTCGTCTGTCGCTGGCCCTCGGGATGGGATCGGCGGCGTGCTTCGCGCTCGGACAGCTCGTGGCGGGGGCCGCGCTGTTCTACGTGAGCTTCACGGTCGACTGCATGGACGGCAAGATCGCCCGTCTCAAGGGGACGGGGACCGCCTTCGGCCTCTGGCTCGACTACGTCGGCGACCGCATCCGGGTCGTCTGCTGCGCCGGGGGACTGGCGTTCGGGCAGTACACGGCGACGGGGGATCTGGCCTACATCCTGCTCGGCGCCGGTGTCGCCGTACTCGACCTGTTCCGCTATGTGAACGCACCGCAGATGAAGCGGGTGCGCGAGGTGGTCAGGGAGAACCGGGCCGAGCGCCGGGCCGAGCTCCAGGCCGGGCTCCAGGCGGGGCCCCACCCGGTGGAGCGCCGGCCGCCCAGGTCCGCCAGGAGACCCACGCTGCGCCGCAGGGCCGACCGGTTCCTCGCCCGGCACCGGGTGCGCAGCCACCTCATCAGCGGCATCGAGTTCCACGCGGCGGTGTTCGTGGTCGCCCCGCTCATCGGGGTGGTGGCGCTGCTGCCGGTCGTCGCCGTGGCGGGGGGGCTGCTCCTGCTGAACGAGGTCTTCCTGATCCACCGAATGTGGCTTTTCGCCCGGGCGGTGCCCTCCGCGCCGCGCCCGGAGAGCATGCAGCGCGTAGCTGTCTGATCATCTTCTACGGGGGTTCGTCGTCATGCAGTCAGACCGACCTGTGTTCGTCATCGGGTGCCCGCGCTCGGGCACCACCATGCTGCAACTCATGTTGCACTCGCATCCGCGCATCGCGGTGCCTCCCGAGACGAGGTTCGTGGTGCCCGGCTACTACCGCAGGTTCGTCTTCGGCGACCTGCGCGAGCCGGGGAACCGGCGCCGGCTGGCCAAGTGGATCGTCAACGACAAGGACACCAAGTTCAAGGAGCTCAAGCTCGACGGCGACAAGCTGATCGAGGACATCGTCGCGGGCCCGCCGACGCTGGGCTCGGCGATGGGCATCGCCTTCCGCTCCTACGCCGAGCAGTACGGCAAGTCCCGCTGGGGCGACAAGCGGCCCAGCTACTACCACCACGTGGACCTGCTGCTGCGGCTCTTCCCCGACGCCCAGTTCATCCACCTGATCAGGGACGGCCGCGACTGCGTGGCGTCGCTGAAGGAGATGCCCTGGTACACCAAGGACATCTTCCACGCGGTGGTCAACTGGGCCGAGGCCATCGACTACGGCCGCCGCCACGCGAAGAACCTCCCGGCCGACTCCTACTACGAGCTGCGCTACGAGAACCTGACGGCCGACCCCGCGACCGAGCTGGCCGGGCTGTGCGAGTTCCTCGGCGAGGACTACGACCCGGCGATGTGCGAGCCGTCCCACGTGGCCCGGGTGGCGATCCCGCAGCACAAGGTCTGGCACAGCAACACCCACGGCGAGGTGACCACCGCCCGGTCCGGTTCCTGGCGGACCCGGCTGGAGCCGTGGGAGGTCTCGGTCTGCGAGACCGTGCTGGGCGAACGGCTCCAGGCGTTCGGCTACGAGCTGTCCGGCGCCCCCGAGGCCGAGAAGGCGCACGTCGAGGCGTGCGAGAAGGCGGCGTCCAAGCGGCGCTGGGCACGCCGCCGCAAGGAGTTCCGCGACCGCGTCAACCGGCTCCGCGAGCCGAGCCCGGTGGCCGCGCAGCTCACCACCCGGCAGCTCGGCGAACTGGCGAAGGTCTGACCGATGGAATCCGACCGGCCGATCTTCATCGTGGGCTGCCCCCGCTCGGGCACGACGCTGCTCCAGCTCATGACGCACGCCCACCACCGCATCGCGATCCCCCCGGAGACCCGGTTCATGGTCACCGCCTACCAGCGGCGGCTGCACTTCGGTGATCTGGAGGACCCGGCGCGCAGGCGCGAGCTGGCCGAGTGGGTGGTCAACCGCCGCCAGTCCCGCTTCCACGAGCTGGGGCTGGACGGCGAGAAGGTCGTCGAGGAGATCGTCGAGGGCCCGCCGACGCTGGGCTCGGCGCTGGGCACCGTGCTGCGCGCCTACGCGGCCCGGCACGGCAGGCCGCGCTGGGGCGACAAGCGGCCGTCGTACTTCCAGCACGTCGAGGTGCTGCTGCGGCTCTTCCCGGACGCGCAGTTCGTCCACCTGATCAGGGACGGCCGCGACTGCGTGGCGTCGCTGAAGGAGATGCCCTGGTACAACGGCACCGTCTACAGCGCGGTGGCGGCGTGGGCCGAGGCGATCGACTTCGCCCGGCACGGCGCCCCCAAGCTGCCCGCGGGCAGCTACCACGAGCTGCGCTACGAGGACCTCACCTCGGCGCCGGAGGCCCAGCTGCGCAGGCTGTGCGAGTTCCTCGGCGAGGACTACGACCCGGCCATGTGCGAGCCGCAGCGGGTGGCCGACATCGCCGTCCCGGAGCGCAAGACCTGGCACTCGCGTACCCACGACGAGGTGACCACCGCCAGGACGGGCTCCTGGCGCGACCGCCTCGACCCGTGGGAGGTGTCCCTGTGCGAGAGCGTCCTCGGCGAGCGGCTCCAGGCCTACGGCTACGAGCTCAGCGGGGCGCCCAGGACCGACGCCGCGCGGATGGTCGCCTACGAGCGCACCGCCGCCAAGCGGAAGCTGGCCCGGGTCAAGCGGGTGGCCTTCGACCGGCTGATCCGGCTCCGCGAGCCCAACCCGCTGGGCGCGCGGCTCACCTCGGCCCAGATCGTGCTGGCCGGGGTGCCGCAGCCGCGCACCGAACCCGTCTCGGTCAACGGGTGACCCGTACGGCCCGCCGCCCCGCCCGCGCCGACGGCCGCCGGGTGCCGGGACCGGACGGTGGCCGGTCGATCGGTCAACGGGTGACCTGCGCGAACAGGGCCTCCCAGCGGTCCAGGACCCGCTCGGGGCGGAACGCCTCGGCGTGGGCGCGGGCGGCGGCGCCCAGCCGCCGCCGCTCGTCCCCGGAGGTCATCAGCCGGGCGAGCGCCGCCGCGAGGGCCGGCACGTCGGCCGGGGGGACCAGCAGCCCGGTGCTCCCGTGGACGACCAGCGACCGCACCCCGCCCGACACGTCGAACGCCACCGCCGGCACGCCGCAGGACGCGGCCTCGCCCACGACCAGCGGCAGCCCCTCGTGCTCGCTGGAGAGGGCCAGCAGCGACGCGGCGAGGTACTCGCGCTCCATGCCGGACGCGGGCACCGCGCCGCGCAGGACCACCCGGTCCGCCACCCCGCACGCCGCCGCGTGCCCGCGCAGCCGTTCCCGCTCCGCGCCGTCCCCGACCAGGTGCAGCTCCCACCGCCCGTCGGCGGCGCCGCCGACCGCCGGGTCGTGCGCCGCCGTCTCGCCGTACGACGGCCCGCAGGGACGCTCGCCTTCCACGGCCCGGACGGCCTCGGCGAAGGCGGAGATCAGCCGGTCGAACCGCTTGACCCCCTCCAGCCTGCCCACCCCCAGCACCCGACGGCCGTCCAGGCCGGAGGCCCGGTACGGCCGGCCGGGCAGCGGGTTGGGGATCGCCCACGTGTTGGGCAGCAGCGCCTGCTCGGCGAACCGCCGCGCGTCGTCCTCGCTGAGGAACACCGCCGCCTCCAGCTCGCCGTAGCGGTCACCGACCGCCCGCAGGTGCCAGGAGCCCCGCGCGTGCTCGTAGGAGCCGTGGTACTGGCCGATCGGCAGCAGCCGGTCCGGCAGCACGCCGGTGACCCGGGGCACCACACCCGGCGAGGTGAGCACCGCGAAACCGGGCCCCGCCTGCCAGAACACCTCCCGCAGCCGCCGGCGCTCCCGCCGGGCGGCCGCCCGGGAGATCCGGCCCGTGCCCGCCGGCGTCGCGTGGATCACGTGGTGGCGGTAGCCGGGCCGGTCCACGTAGCGGACGGGCGCCTCGGCGCGGTGCAGCCCCACCACGTGCACGTCGTAGCCCCGGCCTGCCAGGCCCTGCGCCACCGTGTGGGTGACCCGCTGGATCCCGCCGAGCGTGTCGGCGTCCAGGCACGCGAACACCACCGACGTCATCGGCCCGCCCCCCGAAGCCACGCCCCGGCCGCCCGGAACGGGCCGCTCCGAACCGAGAGCCGCGCGGGCGCGCCGCTCCGGGCCAGGAGCCGCGCGGGGAACGGCCGGCGGGCACGCCCGTCCCCGCCGGGACCGTCCTGCCCGGGGCGGGGCTTCGGCGGGACGCCGAAGAAGGCGTCGACGACCCTCGCCGACGCGTTCCCCTTCTCCTCCGCGCACCACAGCGCGCGGAACTCCGCGTACCGGGCGGCGAACGACGCCGACACCGACGGCAGGTCCCGCAGGGCGTCCACCACCTCCCGCGTCGTGGTCAGGCAGGGTCCGGGGGCGATCGCGGGCAGGTCGTGGCGGACGCCCCGCTCCAGACGCCGGTACTCGTCCCAGTCGTCGATCAGGAACAGCATCGGCCGCCCGGTGACCGCGTAGTCGCACATCAGCGACGAGTAGTCGGTCAGCAGCGCGTCCGAGGCCAGGATGAGGTCGTTGACCTCCGGATACGACCCGGCCGGGCGGACGAAGTGGAGCAGGTGCCGCGGCACCGTGTATCGCTCGACGGGGTGCGGGCGCAGCACCACCACCCACTCGCCGGCCAGTTCCCGGGCCATCAGGTCCAGGTCGGCCCGGACCGACCGGCCGGAGAACAGGTCGTGGTCCCGGTAGGTCGGCGCGTACAGCAGCACCTTCCGCCCCGGCGGGATCTCCAGCTCGTCCCGCGCCCGCCGTACGGCCTCGTCGTCGCCGCGCACGAGCACGTCGCACCGGGGCGAGCCGTACCGCAGCACCGGGCCGCGGTAGTCGTTGGACGGCAGGAAGATCCGCTCGAACTCCGCGCTCGGCGAGACCAGCGCGTCCCACCGGGCCACCGCCGCCCGCCACCGCGCCCGCGGCCCGGGGAAGTCGGCCCGCAGGTCCGGGGCGTCGAAGCCGACCGTCTTGATGCCCTGACCGTGCCAGGTCTGCAGGTAGCGGGTGCGGGCCGGCTTGGGGAAGTCCAGCGGCATGCCGTGGCTGTCCACCCAGTACCCCGCCCTGGCCATGGTCCACAGGTGGCGCCAGCTCAGCCGCCGCACCAGGCGCGCGCCGGCCGGGAAGTTCCGCCGGTTCCGCGCCACCGACCACACCATGGTGAACGGTGCCCGCCGCCGCAGCAGCTCCTCGTAGACGTAGCGGGGGTTGCCGGTGCAGCCGGCGCCGACGTCCGACTCGAACAGCACCAGGTCCCGGCGAGGCGGGATCACCCTGATCAGGCACCGGTAGACGCCGAGCTTGATCCGCGGGTCCCCGGCCCGCCGGATCGCCCGCCGTACGGCCGCGCGACCGGCCCGCGCCACCCGGGCCGCGGGCCGCAGCGCGCTCCGCCTGCGGCGGCGCACCCGCAGGAACCCGGCCCGGCCCTCCATTCCGAGGACGACCGTGTACCAGGGGAGGGTGACGGCGACCGGCCGGGTCCCCGGGTCGGCGAGCAGCGGGCCGGCGGTGGACCGGCCGTCGGAGCGGACCACCACGACCCGCGGATCGTGGCTGAGCTCGCGGAACACGCCGAGCCCGCGGAGCCCGCCGAGTCCGCGGAGCCCGCGGAGTCCGGCGCCGGGACGGCCGCGCCCGAGCGCGGCCAGGTCGACGATCACCTCGCTGACGTGGGCGCCGTCGTCCGGCCGCGGGGACAGCCGTACCCGGCGGCCCGCGACGTCGAGGTACGCGCGCCAGCCGGGGTTGGCGGCCAGCACCCCGAACGGGTCGTAAGTGCGGATCGTCAGGGTGACCCACGCGCCCGCGCGGGTGCCCGTGCCCGTGCCCGCGTCCTTTCCCGCACGCGCGCCCGTCCACGCACGCACGCCCTTTCCCGCACGCGCGCCCGTCTCTGAACCCTCGCTCGCGCCCGTCGCCGAGCTCGCAGGGCTCACAGAGCTCACCGGGCTCACGGGGGTCACGGTCGCCTCGTGGCGGAGCCGGGAGGAGCCGAACGGCAGCTCGGCCATCCGCAGCGCGGTGATGTCCATCTCCTCCGGAGGGATCACCCCGCCCGGCTCCCGTTCCCCGGCCGGTGCGGCGGCGTCCGGTTCCCCGACCGGCACCGGCTTCCCTGAAGAAGCCCGTTCGAGGCCCCCGCCGGATGTCCCGTCCGCCCCCGGTGGCCCGAGGACCCAGTAGGTCCGCCCGTCCCGCCGTACGGCGAAGCGCGGCGGGATCTCCGGCTCGCTGAGCGACCGGGTGGCGACCATCAGCTCGTCGGCACGTCCGGTGACGATGAGACGGCAGCAGACCCGCACGACCGGGTCGATCCCCGCGAACTCCCGCGGCCCGAACTCCGCCAGGTAGGGGCCGACGACCGCGGCGAACTCCGCCGCCCACGCCGGATCGCGGCGGGGCAGCGGGTCGAGGTAGACCCGCAGGTCCTGCCGGAGGAACCGGCGCCGCCGGTTGGGCACCAGGTCGCCCAGGCCGTTCCCGCGCAGCACGTCGTCGCTGAGCCGGGCCGCCCGGACCCGGTGCCGGACGTTGTCCATGTCGGTGACGCGCAGCGAGATCGACGGCTTCCCCGGGTCGCCGGCGGGGACCCGGTGCCACAGGTAGACGACCCACGGCACCACGGCGAACCGGCGCGCCGCGCAGTACAGCTCGGCGCTGAAGACGTGGTCCTCGTAGTGCAGGTCCTCCCGGAACGGCAGCCGCCGCAGCAGCTCGGCCCGGTAGAGCTTGTTGGTGCTGAAGGAGTCGAGGAACATCTCGGGTTCGCGGGTGATCCCCTCGACGGTCCTGCGCCGGGCGAACAGGTGCGGGTAGTAGGGGCGCGTCCGGCCGCTCGCCTCGTACAGCCGGGAGATCTGCCCGGTGACGAAGTCGGCGCCGGTCCGCTCGGTCTCCAGCAGCATGCTCTTGCAGGCGTGCCGGGTCAGCCGGTCGTCGCTGTCGAGGAACATCACGTGGCGGGCGCGGGCCGCCGCCACCCCCTGGTTGCGCGGCGCGCCGCAGCCGCCGCTGTTGACGTCGCGGCGCAGGTAGCGGACCCGGGCGTCCGCCCGCTGGAGCTCGCGCGCCACCCGCTCGGTGCCGTCGGTGCTCGCGTCGTCCACGATGATCACTTCGATGTTCCGCAGCGACTGGTCGAGCGCCGACCGCACGGCCCGGGGCAGGCGGGCGGCGTCGTCGCAGGTGATGACGACCACGCTGCAGTCCGGCGGATTGATCACATTTCGAGATGTTCCCTGGACTCGGAGAGGGTTCGTCGGGTTTGCGCATTGCGCACCGGAGTTTTTACCCGCGCCCGGCCGGCGCCGTCCCGGGGCCCGCCGGGTCCGCGGGGTCAGCGCCGGCCGAGGCCGAGCCGGTGGGCGACGCGCGCCATCAGCTTGGACATCCTGGAGGGGAACGCATCGGGACCGGGAACGGTGACGGGGCGGACGCGGCCGTTGTGAATGGCGCCGATCTTCCAGCCGGCTTCTGTCCGCACCACGACGATGGTCTGCCGTGACAGCCGTCGCCTGGGGAGCGTGGATCGCCAGGGCATCAGGACGGAGGCCGTGCCGTGCACGATCGCCACGTCCGGCGTGAGGTGGCGGACCGACTCCAGGTCGCCGACCAGCGCCGAACCGGCCAGGACGCCGCGGAAGAGTTTGTCGTGGTTGTGCTGGTGGGCCCGGCGACCGCGGGCGATGGTGCCGTCGTAGGAGACGTACTCGGAGTCGTCGGTGAACAGCGCGCCGAACGCCTGGGCGTCACCCGCCGTCCAGGCCGCCATGAAGTCGGTGAAGAGCTTTTCGATCTGAGCGGTGTCGCCGGTTCGCGTGCCGGAGGCGGATCCGGTGGGGGCGGTCGAGTGCATGGTGGTACCTCCACGAGTGATATCTTCGTTTCGTTCAACGAAATGTACGATAACAGAAAGATTCGAATGTCGAAACATAATGTCATCGGAGAGATCGCCATGGAGCTCCGGCGACTGCAGCAGAGCTTCGACGCCTTCGACGAGGCGGCCGCCGCCCGGCTCGGCCTCAACCGCACCGACCTGCGCTGCCTCGACGTGGTACTGGCCGAAGGCCCGGTGCCCGCGGGCCGGATCAGCGTCGCGCTGAAGCTGAGCCCTGCGGCCACCACCACGGTCATCGACCGGCTGGAGCGCGCGAGCATGGTGGTCCGTTCCGCCGATCCGGGCAACCGCCGCCGCGTCCTGGTCGCCGCGACCGACGCCGCCCGGTCGGCCGAGGCCGAGATCTTCGTTCCCGTCGGTCAGGCGGGCGCCCAGGCGCTGCGGAAGTACGGGCCGGACGATCTGGCCGTCATCCTCGACTTCCTGCGTACCGCCCGCGGGGTCCAGGAGGAGCAGGCCGCCCGGGTCAGGGCCGTGTCCTGAATCGGGGCCGGTGACACGAGACTTCCTGCCCGTCCCGCGCCATGCCGCGCGATATCCCGTTGCCCGTGCCAGCCGGACACCGGATCATTCCGCCATGGAATTCAAGATCCGTCATGGTGTCCCGGAGGACGTGGCGGCCGTGGAACGCGTGCGGGTGGCGACGTGGCGGGCCGCCTACCGCGGCCTCATGCCCGATGACTACCTCGACGCGCTCGGGGTCGATCCGGACCGGGTGGTCCAGATGGAGCGGGGGCTCGCCGACGCCCTGGCCGAGGGACGCACGCCGCTCGTGGTCGCCGAGACGGAGGGCGGGATCACCGGCTTCGTCAACTTCGGCCGCTGCCGGGACGAGGAGATCGGCGGCGGCGAGGTCTTCACCCTCTACGTGCTGCCCGAGGCGCAGTCCGCCGGGCTCGGACGGGCCCTGCTGGCGGACGCGGTGACCCGGCTGCGGGCCGCCGGGCACGAGGAGATCGGCCTGTGGGTCGCGACCGGCAACGGCCAGGCCCGCCGCTTCTACGAGCGCTTCGGCTTCGTCCCGTCCGGCCGCACCGACACCCATCCGCTGCCCGAGCCGTACCCCCCGATCGAGGACACCCACTACCGCCTCACCCCGGCGACGCCCGGCGACGCGCCGCTCCTGCCCTGAGGACCGTCCCGGGAAGCCGTCGATCCCCGGGAGACGGGGGCCGCCCGCCGCGGGCCGGAAAGGTCACGAACCGGCACGGGGCGGGACCGGACCCGGCGAGAACCGGGTCCGGCCCATCGGGAGACAGCAGGCATGACACGAACAGAATCGGTCGAGAGGGTGGAGGAGGATGGTGATGCGGAACTCATCCGTCGCTCGCACGACGACCCGGAGTGGTTCGCCGGGATTTTCGATCGCTACGTCCGGCAGATCCACCGTTACGCGGCCCGTCGGCTCGGCACCCAGGCGGCCGACGACATCGCGGCCGAGACGTTTCTGATCGCCTTCCGGCGACGCGCGTCCTACGACCTGGCGCAGCGGCTGGCCAGGCCGTGGCTGTACGGCATCGCCACCAGGCTGATCGCCAGGCACCGGCGCAGCGAGGAACGGTTCCTGAGGTCGCTGTGCCGTACGGGCCAGGACCCGCTGCCGGAACCGATGGCGGACGCGGTCGTCGACCGTGTGGCCGCCCAGGAGAAGGACCGCGTGCTCGCGAGGGCGCTGGCGGGCCTGTCTCGGGGCGATCGTGACGTGTTGCTGCTGGTGGCGTGGGGCGACCTGTCGTACGAGGAGGTCGCCGAGGCGCTCGGCATCCCGGTGGGGACCGTGCGCTCGCGCCTGCACCGGGCCCGGAGGAAGACCAGGGCCGCCCTGGGAAATGACGATCCGACAAGACAGGACGCGTGATGGACGAGATCAAGGACTTTCGCGGCTCCGCCCCTGTGATCACCCGCCAGGCGGAGGACGCGGCACGTGCCCGGTTGCTGCGGGCGATGCGTGAGCCGGCCCCCGCACCTCGCCGGCGTCTCATGCCCCGTCCGGTGTGGCGCCTGGCCTTCGCCGCGTCGCTGTCGGTGGCCGTGGCCGTGGGAGGGGGCATCGCTCTCACGGGCGACGACGGCGGCCGATCGGCCCTCATCCCCGTGGCGAGCGTCCAGCAGCTCGGCGAGCGGGCCGCGAGGGCCGCGGCGACGAACCCCTACGAGACCGTTCCCTCTCCGGGCAAGTGGCTGTACGTCAAGGAGACGATCGCGCCGCTTCGCGAGGAACCCGAACCCGAGGTGGACCGGAACAAGCGGACCACCTTGGAGCTGTGGAACAGCGTGGACGGCAGGCAGACGGCCCTGGACGACGGCAAGGGCAGGCTCGTCATCCACGAGGCCGGTCCCGGCGTCACCGCCGCCGATCTGGCCGAGGCGCCCGTCACCCCGGAGCGGGTGCTCGCCCGGATCAGGACGGCCGTCGCCGAGACTCCCGCGCCGCCCGGCGACGACGGGCCGGACGAGCAGCGGATCGTCGAGACGATCTCCCGGGTCATGAACGAACAGGCGCTCGAACCGGAAGTGCGGGCCGCGCTGTTCCGTGCACTGCCGATGATCGAAGGCGTGTCGGTCAAGCAGGACGCGGTGGACGCCGCCGGCCGGCACGGGGTCGCGTTCTCCTACGTGGGGCGGTGGGAGCGCTTCGAGATCATCCTGAGCCCGAAGGAGTACACCTACCTGGGGACGTACGGCGAGACCGTCGCCACCCGCACCTACACCACCCCCGCCGGAACACGCGAGGTCAAGGCGGGCACCCCCGTCGTGTGGACCGCGCATCTGCGGGCCGGGATCGTCGGCAAGCCGGGCGAACGGCCGTAGAGCCGTAGAGGTGTGCGGCTGAGAACCCGGAAAGGGCTGAAAAATCCGGGAAGGGGGCGGTGGGTGAAGGGCAAGAAGAGACGTCCTGTCCTTCGGGCAAGGGAGCCCCTTGCATGATCACCGTCCCCGACGCCGCGCCGGTCGCCGACCCCGAGCGGTTCGGCGCCGTCTTCGACGCGCACTACGAGGAGATCCGCCGCTACATCGGACGGCGGCTCGACCTCGACACCGCCGAGGACCTCGCCGCCGAGACCTTCCTCATCGCCTTCCGCCGCCGCCACCGCTTCGACCCCGCCCGAGGCGGAGTCCGCCCCTGGCTGTACGGCATCGCCACCAACCTGATCGGCCGCCACCGCCGGGCCGAGGTACGGCGTTACCGGGCGCTGGCCAGGACCGGCCCGCCACCCGACGACGACGGCCACGACCAGCGGGTCGCCGACCGCGTGACGGCGGGGGTGACGGTCGGCCGGCTCTCGGGGGCGCTGGCGGGCCTGTCGAAGGGCGAGCGCGACGTGGTGCTGCTCGTCGCGTACGGCGGCCTGACCTACGACGAGGTCGCCCAGGCCCTCGGGGTCGCCTACGGCACCGTGGCCTCACGGCTCAGCCGGGCCAGGAACAAGCTGCACACGTCGCTCGGGACGGAGGTCCGATGAACGATTTCAGGCTCGTCGACGCGGTGATGCCCGACGTCGCGCCGCCCGACCCGGCGAAGGTCGCCGAGGCGAGGGCTCGGGTGCTGGGCGGCCCGAAACCCCGGAGGGTTCCCCGGTGGACCGGGGTGCTGGTGGCGGCGACCGCGACCGTCGCGGTCATCGGCACGGTCGCGGTCGTCCCGAGGCTCGGCGGCGACCCGGCCGATCCAGCCGGTCCGGCCGTCGCGGTCACGCGGGCGAGTGCCGGGGAGGTGCTCGCCGCCGCCGCCGACCGGCTGGCCCGGCGACCGGAGGCGACCGGCCGCCGGTACTGGCGCGGGGAGACGGAGCACTCCAACCGGGTGCGGATCAGCGTCGCGGGGCACACGTTCCTCGTCGAGGAACGCGGCGGACAGGTCCTGTGGGTGGGGCCGGGCCGGAAACGGGTCATCGCGGCCAGCGGGCTCGGCACCCGGCCCGTGGCCGCCGCCGACCGGGCCGAGTGGAAGAAAGCCGGCTCGCCCCGGCTCTGCGGTTCGGACACCGACTGCGAGAACGACATGCTCCCCGCCGGGAAGACGCGGTACATCGTCACCGACGCGGAGGAGGTGCTCCAGCGGGCGACCCTGGGGCTGAGCGCGCGGGAGATCCGCGACCTTCCCCACGACCCCGCGGCCCTGGAGGAGAGGCTCCTGTCGTACTGGCCCGCCGAATGGAAGGCCAGGAAGAGGGACGTGCCCGCACAGGTGGTGCGGGCGGAGGCCGCCGAGCGGGACGACTGGCTGTGGGGGATCGGTGAGAGCCTCCTCCTGGACACCCCGGCCACCCCGGGGACCAGGGCGGCCGTCTACCGCATGCTCGCCGGGCTGCCCGGGGCCCGGGTCGTGGACGGGGTCCTGGACGCCGACGGACGGGTGGGGGTGGCCGTCCTGCGCGGGGGCGGGCCCGGCGAGCCGGAGCAGCAGCTCGTGATCGACCGGGAGACGGGTGACCCGCTGGGGGTCCGGGAGGTGCCCCCCGCCCCGCCCGCCGGCCGGAAGACCCTTCCGGGGACCGGCGTGTACTCCAGGGTGGTCAAGCGACTCGGCTGGACCGACGACGAACCGGCCGTTCCGAAGGGCTGCGATCCGGACAGCGGGAAGGGGTGCCTGCGCTGAGCCGGCCGTGCGCCGTCCGGCCCGACGCGGTGGCGGGCGGTGGCGGGGCGCCCGTACGGCGGCGCCCGGCCTCCGCCGCGCCCTCCTCCACACCGTGGGAGGTGTGAAGGAGCCGGCGCGGGTGGGCGGCGGTCGGGTCAGCGGCGACGCAGGGCCCTGCGGGTCAGCCAGGCCGCGACCGCCAGGCCCGCCACGGCCCCCAGCAACGGGGCGGCACGTCTGAGCAGGGGGATGCCGGCGATCTCCATCAGATCGAGGGCCTCCTCGTCCGCGGTGAGGGAGGTCCGGGAGGTGCCGGCCGGGTGGGTGTCCCGGCCGGCGGCCCGCTCGGCCCCGGCAGGGGAGAGCTCCGTGACCGGGGCCAGGTCCCCGGAGGCGCCGGCCGTCTCCGCAGTGTCGGATCTCTCCGGCTCCTTGGAAGCCTCGGATCCCTCGGGCGTCTCGGTCGGGGAGGGCACGGCGGTGAGGTGGCGGGGCGACTCCTTCCGGCCGTCGGCGGCCCGGCCGGCCGTGCCCCGGTCGTCCGCTTCGGGTGTCCTAGCTGCGCCCTGACCGTCCATCCGAGGAGTTCCGCCTGCGCCCCGGTTGTCCGCTTCAGCTGTCCCGGCCGTGCCCTGGCCGTCCGTCCGAGGGGTTCCGCCTGTGCCCTGGCCGTTCGCTTCGGGTGTTCCGATCGTGTTCTGACCACCCGTTCCCGGTGTCCCGGCCGCGCCCTGGCCGTCCGCCCGCGGTGTCCCGGCCGTGCCCTGACCGTTCGTCTCGGGGGTGCCGGTCGTCCGGTCGGGCGGGGCCTGCGCCGGGATGGCGGGCTCCGGTGCGGGGACCGGCGTCAGGGGGACGGTGTCCGCCGTGGCGGGCCCCGCCTCGGCGGCCTCCAGCAACGCGGCGAGGTTGGCCGCGAACCTGTCGATCAGCTTGGCCCCGACCTCGCCCATCACGCCCCGGCCGAACTGCGCGGGGCGGCCGGTCACGTTGAAGGAGGTCTCGACGGTGACCCGGGTGGCCGAACCGGCCGGGCCTCCGGATTCCGCCGAACCCGCCGGACTCGCCGAACCCGCGGTTCCCTCGGAGCCCGCCGAACCCGCCGAACCCGCCGTCCCCTCCGCGCCCGGTCGCCCGGGGCCTCCGGCGTCATCGGGGCGCAGTCGCGCGGTGACCGTCGCGTTCGCCGTGCCGGAGCCGCGGGTCTCCCGGCCCGAGGCCCGCAGGGCCAGGGTCCGGGCGTTCTCGTCCACGCTCTCGAACGCGGCCTCTCCCCGGTAGGTCACCGTGATCGGCCCGACCTTCACCTTCATCCGGCCGGTGAAGGAGTCGCCCTCCGCCTTCTCCAGTGCGGCCCCGGGCAGGCACGGCGCGATCCGTTCGACGTCGAGCAGCACGGACCACGCCTGCTCGACGGGAACCGGAACGGTGAACTCGTGCTCGAACCGCATCGCCATCGATCCACTCCTCGTCGCCGGACCAACCTGGACCAACTTGGACCAACCGCACAACCACATCAACCGCACCGGCCGGATCCGCCGTTCTCCGGTCCGGTGCGGACCTTCCCGCATCGGACAGGTGGCTTCCACCCGTTTGTCTGCCCCGTCCGCCGGGAGACGAACTCCCGGCGGACGGAACGCGAACCCTCGTCCACCGGCACGCGAGCCCCACCCGCCGGCACGCGAGCCCCACCCGCCGGGAGGCGAACCCCGCCCACCGGCACGCGAACTCCCGCCCGCCGGGAGACGGGCTCCCCGGTGGCTCAGCCGAGCGCCGCTCCGACCGCCCGGCGGGTCAGCACCCGGGCCAGATGACGGCGGTAGTCGGGCCGGGCGTGCAGGTCGGCCGGGGGCGAGGTGCCGGCGTCCGCCTGGGCGCAGGCCTCCCGGAGCGGGTCGCTCCCGTTGGAGCCGGCGGGGGAGGGGGCGACGCCGCGCAGCGCGGCCTCGGCCACCCGGGCCCGCACCGGGGTCGGGCCCATGTTGGTCAGCCCGATCCGCGCCTCCTCGATCGCCCCGCCGTCGCCGCGCCGTACGGCCACCGCCACGCCGACGGTCGCCCACGCCTGGGCGGTCCGGTGGAACTTCTCGTAGTGGAAGCCCCAGCCCGACCCGAGCTTGGGCACCCGGACGCCGAGCAGCACCTCGCCCGGCCCCAGAGCCGGCTCCAGATAGTCGACGAAGAACTCCGCGGCCGGGATCTCCCGCTCGCCGTCGCTCGACCGGACGACGAACACGCAGTCCAGCGCGAGGGCGACGGCCGGCAGGTCACCGGCGGGGTCGGCGTGGGCCATCGACCCGCCGAACGTGCCGCGGTGCCGTACGGCGGGGTCGGCCACCGTGGCGGTGGCCAGCGCGACCAGCGGGACGTGCTCGCGGACGACGCCGGAGCGCATCACCTCGTCGTGCGTGGTGAGCGCCCCGATGTACACGTGGTCGCCGCGGTCCGCCACGCCGCGCAGCTCGGGCAGCCGCCCGAGGTCCACCAGCGCGGACGGGTAGGCCAGCCGCAGCCGCAGCAGCGGCAGCAGGGACTGGCCGCCGGCCAGCACCTTGACCTCGTCACCGGCGGCCTCGGCGTCGGCGAGGACCCGGCAGGCGTCCTCCACCGACGCGGGCCGGACGTAGTCGAACGGCGCGGGGATCACCGGGCGCCTCCCTCGGGTGCGGATTCGGACGTGGCCGGGGCGACGAACCCCCGGATGGGCTCGGACGCGGGGGCGGGCGGGGGCGCGGCTCCCGGCGTCGATCCGTGCGTGGGCACGGGCGCGAACCCCGGCACGGCGGCCGGGGCGGGGCCGGTCGCCGGGGCCTGACCCGGGACGGCGGCCTCCGCCTCGGCGAGCGCCCGCCAGATCCGTTCCGGCGTGCACGGCATCCGCACGTCGCGCACGCCGTACGGGCGCAGCGCGTCGGTGATCGCGTTGACCACGGCCGGGGTCGAGGCGATCGTCCCGGCCTCGCCGACACCCTTGACGCCCAGCGGGTTGCTCGTCGCCGGGGTCTCGGTGCGGCCGGTGGTGAACTCCGGCAGGTCCGCCGCGGACGGGATGAGGTAGTCGGCCATCGTCGTGGTGACCAGGTTGCCGTCGGCGTCGTGGACGGCCTCCTCGAACAGCGCCTGGCCGACGCCCTGCGCGATGCCGCCGTGCACCTGGCCCTCGACGATCAGCGGGTTCACCACCGAGCCCACGTCGTCCACGGCGACGTACGACCGGATCGCGCACCGTCCCGTCTCGGTGTCCACCTCGACCGCGCACAGGTGGGTGCCGTGCGGGAAGGAGAAGTTGTCCGGGTCGAAGGTCGCCTCGGCGTCCAGCCGGGGCTCGAAGCCGCCGGGCAGGTCGTGCGCGGCGAAGGCGGCCAGCGCCAGCTCCTGGATGGTCCGCCCCTCGTCGGTCCCGCGCACCCGGAACCTCCCGCCGTCGAACTCGACGTCGTCGGCGGACGCCTCCATCAGGTGCGCGGCCAGCTCGCGGGCCCGCTCCTTGACCTTCTCGCAGGCGGCGAGTACGGCGACGCCGCCGACGACCAGCGAGCGGGAGCCGTAGGTGTCCATACCCCGGTGCGCGACGGAGGTGTCGCCGTGCAGCACCGAGACGTCCTCGAACGGCACGCCGAGGGCGTCGGCCGCGATCTGGCTCCAGGCCGTCTCGTGCCCCTGTCCGTGCGGGCTGGTGCCGGTGACGACCTCGACCTTGCCGGTGGGCAGCAGCCGGACCGCTGCGTGCTCCCAGCCGCCCGCGCCGTAGCTGAGCGAGCCGAGCACCCGCGACGGCGCCAGCCCGCACATCTCGGTGTAGGTGGAGACGCCGATGCCGAGCTGCACCGGGTCGCGCCGCTCGCGCCGGTCGGCCTGCTCGGCCCGGAGCTCGTCGTAGCCGAACATGGCCAGCGCCTTCTCGGTCGCGGCCTCGTAGTCGCCGGAGTCGTAGGTGAGCCCGGCGATCGTGGTGTAGGGGAACTCCTCGCGGGTGATCCAGTTGCGGCGCCGTACCTCGACGGGGTCGATGCCGAGCTCGTGGGCCAGCTCGTCCACGGCCCGTTCGATGGCGAAGGTCGCCTCGGGGCGGCCGGCGCCCCGGTAGGCGTCGGTCGGCATCTTGGTGGTGAAGACGCCCGTGCAGGTGAAGTCGTAGGCGTCCATCTTGTAGATGCCGTTGTACATGAACGCGCCGAGCAGCGGCACGCCCGGCGTGACCAGCATCAGGTAGGCGCCCATGTCGGCGAGCAGCTCCACCCGCACGCCCCTGATCCGCCCGTCGCGGTCCGCGGCGACGGCGATCCGCTGGAGCTGGTCGCGGCCGTGGTGCACGGTGAGGTTGCCCTCCGAGCGGGACTCGGTCCACTTCACCGGCCTGCCGAGCCTGCGGGCCAGCAGCAGGGCGAGGACCTCCTCGGCGGTGACCTGCAGTTTGGACCCGAAGCCGCCGCCCACGTCGGGGGCGACCACGCGCAGCTTGTGCTCGGGGATGCCGGTGGTCATCGCCAGCATGACGCGCAGCACGTGCGGGATCTGCGTGGCGGAGTAGAGGGTGAAGCCGTCGCCGTCGGTGGTCGCGACGACCGCCCTGGGCTCCATCGCGGTCGGGATGAGGCGCTGCTGAACGTAGGTGCGGTCGATCACCACGGGGGCGTCGCGGAACGCCGCGTCGATGTCGCCCCCGGCGAACTTCCAGGTGAAGGCGCGGTTTCCGGCCTCGTGGACCTTCGGGGCGCCCTCGGCGAGCGCCTCGGTCATGTCGAGCACCGGGTCCAGCGGCTCGTAGTCGACCGCGATGGCCTCCAGCGCGTCGGCGGCTCTGTACCGGTCGGTGGCGACCACGCAGGCCACCGCCTCGCCGGGGTAGCGGACCTCGTCCACCGCCATGGGCGGATGGTCGGGGATGACGATGTCCTCGGTGACCGGCCAGGCGCACGGCAGGCTGCCCTGCTCCCCGGCGAGGTCGCGGCCGGAGTAGGCGGCGACCACGCCGGGCCGGGAACGCGCGGCGGAGACGTTGACGCCGGTGATCCTGGCGTGCGCCATGGGGCTGCGCAGGAACGCCACGTACAGCATGCCCGGGAGCTGGATGTTGTCGGTCCACATGGTCCGGCCGGTGACGAGCCGGGCGTCCTCCTTGCGCCTGCGCGCCCGGCCCATCTCGCGTTCGGCGGAGGGCTCGCTCATCTGGTCGCTCTCGGCGATCCGTCCGGCGACCAGGCCGGCGTCGAGTTCCTCGGTCATGACGCGGCCGCCTCCCGGTCCTCCGCGGCGCCCGGCATCCGCTCGTGCGGTGCCCGCGACATCTCCGCCGCGGCGCGCCGTACCGCCCGGACGATGTTGGTGTAACCCGTGCACCGGCACAGGTTGCCCTCCAGGCCCCGGCGGACGGCCTCCTCGGAGGGGTCGGGGTCGTCGCGGAGCAGGTCGATCGCCGCCATGAGCATGCCCGGGGTGCAGTAGCCGCACTGCAGGGCGTGCTCGGCGTGGAAGGCCTCCTGCATGGGGTGCCACCGGCCGTCCCGCGCCAGGCCCTCGACCGTGACGACCTCGCTCCCGTCAGCCTGTACGGCCAGCACCGAGCAGCTCTTGGCGCTGCGGCCGTCGAGCGTCACCGTGCAGGCGCCGCAGTTGCCGGTGTCGCAGCCGACAGGGGTCCCCGTCTTGCCGAGGCGGTCTCTGAGCAGGTGGACGAGGAGGAGGCGCGGCTCGACCTCCTCCTCGTAGGTGACTCCGTCGACGCTGACGGTGATCCGGGGCATACGTCCTCCAGGCAGCCCCTGGCGGGGCGGGAGAGATGGAAGCCGACATGAGTGAACGTACGCCCCTGTCCTGCCCGGTCAAGGTTTTCGCGAAGCCGGGGTTCACGCCAGCGGAAGGTCATCTTCTCCGGTGCGCGGGCCGCGGATGCGGCGGTCGGCCTCGTCGATCCGGACGTCGTTGATGCTCGCCTCGCGGCGCCGCATCAGGCCGTCGTCGGCGAACTCCCACAGCTCGTTGCCGTAGCTGCGCCACCACCGGCCGTCGGCGTCGTGCCACTCGTACTGGAACCGTACGGCGATGCGGTTCCCGCCGAACGTCCACAGCTCCTTGCGCAGCGCGTAGTCCAGCTCCCTGGCCCACTTGCGGGTCAGGAACTCCCGGATCTCCGCGCGGCCGGTGAGGAACTCGTCGCGGTTGCGCCAGACGGAGTCGGGTGTGTAGGCGAGCGCGACCCGCTCGGGGTCGCGGGTGTTCCAGGCGTCCTCGGCGGCCCGCACCTTGGCTCGGGCCGTCTCCTCGGTGAAGTTCACGTCTCCTCCAGGGATATCGCCTGCACGGGGCAGGCCCGCGCGGCCTCCTCGACCGCGCCGATCAGCTCGTCGCCCGGTTCGGCGACGTGAACGAGCCGGTCGTCGTCGTCCAGCTCGAAGACCTCCGGTGCGGCGAACACGCACTGGGCGTGCACCTGGCACAGCTCCCGGTCCACCACGACCCTCATCGGATGTCCCCTCTCTCTTCCGGTTCCGCCTCTCCGGGGCCCGCCGGGTCCGTCCCGGGCGCGGGGCGGACCGGCGGGTTGAAGCGGGAGTGCCTCTCGAACGTCCAGCGCAGCGGGCTCGCCCCGCGGACGTGCACGGCCCGTTCGACGTCGAACGCGACCAGCCGCTGCGCGCCCGGCACGTCGCCCGGGTCCCACTCCACGCGCGCCCGCCCGGTCAGGTGCAGCGCGTCGCCCCCCTCCCAGTCGAGGAAGAGCAGGCCGCAGGTGTCGTCCAGCTCCAGGTTGCCGAGCGTCATGAACATCGCGTTGCCCGCGTAGTCGGGCCAGACCAGCCGCCGCTCGCCGGTCACCCGGACGAACCCGGGGGCGCCGCCCCGGTGCGACAGGTCGGTGCCGAACCCGGTGGCCCGGGTGGCGACGAAGAACGTGTCGGCGGCCTCGATCCACGCCCGGTGACCGGCGGTGAGGGCGCCGGTCGCAGAGGCCTCCGCGGAGGGTCCGGCGACCTCACCGGTGACGGCCCGCGACTGGATGTACTTGGGGCAGTTGGCGTAGGTCTGTTCGGTACGGACCGTCAGCCGCCCGCCGTCCCGGCGCACCGTGCCGTTGACCCGCATCCGCCGCCGGGTGTGCGGCTCGACGGCGAGCATCCCGATCTCACCCTCCGCCAGGCCGGCCAGCGGATCGTGCCCGCCCGGGACGGCGTCGATCACGACGGTTCGGTCGTCCACGGCCCGGATGAACCCCGCCGGGCCGGTCAGCAGGGTCGCCCACGGCCGCCCGTCCCGGCCGGTCGCCCCGATGAGCAGCATCCGCTGCGCGGCGAGGAAGCCGGCCGCCACCGGCGGTATCTCCGGCCGGGTCCCGGCCGATCCCCAGTCGTCGGCGTCGACGCCGGCCCGCCGCCGCACCGCCAGCTCCCCCGGGTGTCTCAGCGCTGTTCTCATGCCCGTTCTCCCCGGTCGTCTCAGCAGGAGTCTCCCCGTCTTCTCAGAAGAATCCGCAGGTCGGGGCACCGGTGGTCGGGGCGGGGCGGTCGCCGGCCCCGTCGGGCGCGAAGATCTCCAGCCGGATGCCGTCCGGGTCCTCGAAGAAGATCCCCCCGGAGGAGGCGCCCTCGCCGTGCGGCACCACGCCGTCGTGGTGGAGCGTGGCGCCGAGCCCCCGGACCACGCTCTCGGCCCGCCGTACGGCCTCGATGTCCGGCACCTGGAAGGACAGGTGGTGCAGGCCGGGCAGGCCGGTGGCGAAGCGGCCCTCGCTCTGCTGCCAGAGGGTCAGCACGAGCGTGCCGTCGAGGCCGAGGAAGGCGAAGCGGCGGTCCTCCCGGCCGGATTCGCCGACGACCTCGAAGCCGAAGACCTTCACGTAGAAGTCCCTCGACCGGTCGAGGTCGGAGACGTTGAGGCCGATGTGGCCGGTCTGGAAGCTCATGGATGCCCTCTCTCATCTTTTCTAACGGATAATTCCGTTAGAAGTTGAGGGCAAATATAACGCATGATCTTTCATCAAGCCGTTAGAAATCGGTGATGTGAGTCACATCTCCATCGGAAAGGGATGCTCGCCTGCCGGGAGGCGACGTCGTTTTTCCTGGTGGATCAGGGGTGATCCTCTCGGCCATGGTGTCCCTGAAGAGGAGAAGGGGGACCGATGGTCATAAAAGAGAGCGGTGCTCTTGAGTCTGTCGCTCCATGGTGAGAGCATTGCTCTCGTAAAGAAGCGCCGTTCCGCCCACTTGGTCTCAGGAGCCCCCCATGAACCGTGCCCGGCTCACCGCCTCGGCCTTCGCCGCAGGCGGCGTCCTCTTCCTGCTCTACCAGGCCGCCCGGCCCTACGCCGACGAGACCACCCTGGAGGGCGCCGCGGCGATGGCCTCCCCCTCCTGGACGGCCGTCCACCTGGCCGCATCGATCGGGTTCGTCCTCGTCTCGCTGGGAATCCTCGGCCTGTACCTCGTGCTCGGCCGGGGCCGCCTCCTGCCCGCGGCGGTCGTGACGTGGCTCGGGGCGGGCCTCACGCTGCCCTACTACGGCGCCGAGACGTTCGGCCTGCGGGTGATCGGGGCGCGGGCCGTACGGGACCGGGACGTCACCCTGATCGAGCTCGTCGACCAGTTCCGCTTCACGCCCGCGGCGGTCACCCTGTTCGCCACCGGACTGGTGCTGCTCGCCGTGGGCGTCGTCATGGCCGCGGTGGAGATCCGGCGATCCGGTGCTCTCCGGCGGTGGAGCGGTCTCCCGCTGGCGGTGGGGTTCGCCCTGTTCATCCCGCAGTTCTACGGTTCCCCGGCGGTCCGGATCGCGCACGGCGCGCTGCTCGCCGCGGGCGGCCTCTGGCTGGCGTACGAGCTGTGGCGGGCCGACGACCGCGCGACGGCTCCGGCCGGGACGACGACCGGGGCGGCGGCCGAGGCGGCGGCCGGGACGGTGGCGGGGACGGCGGCCGTGGGCGCGGCCCGCTGACGGCGGCGGCCGGACGGCCCGGGTGCGGCGGAGGACCGCCGCACCCGGGCGGACGCGTGTCCGCCGGAGGGTGGGATCCGGAGGCGGGGACGAGCGGGCGGTACGCGAACCTGGCGCCGGCGATGACCAGGGTGGGATCCGGAGGCGGGGACGAGCGGGTCATGCCGCGCCCACGGCGGGGCCGCGGGTCAGTCGTCCCGGTGCTGGCGGTAGTGGCGGGCGGCGCGGGCCCGGTTGCCGCAGGCCACGGAGCACCACTCCTGACGGGCGTGCTCCTTGACGAAATAGAGCACGCATCGGGGGGCCGGGCAGGCGCGGAGCAGCTCGCGACGAGGACCGGCCAGGAACGCGATCGCCGCGGACGCGAGCGCGGCGCGGGCTCGGGCGGAGTCGTCCGCCGCCACAGCCGGGACGTTCCGGGCCGATGGCGCCGAAAGAGGTGAAAGGTCCGATGGGGCCGACGGCTCCGGCGGGACCGGAGGAGCCGATGAACCCGACGGATTCGGCAGGGCCGACGGGTCCGGCCCGGCGGGCCACTCCAGCCGGGGGGCCGTCGGGACGGCCAGCGCGGTGGCGTTGACCAGGTCGAGGGACTCGGCGAACCCCGGCAGCCGTCCGGCGTCCGCCCTGCTCGCCGGGCCGGGGGCGACGGCCCGGGCGAACAGGGCCCGTACGGCCTGCCGCAGCTCGACCAGCTCGCGGCGCACCTCCTCGGAGGCGGTGAACCCGGCGGGGAGGTCCAGCTCCGAGGAGTGCTCGCGACACCAGGCGGTCGTGCCCGCGACGTCGGAGAGCGCGTCCGTCGGCCCGGCCCGCGTCGCGCGGATCGTGCTGACGAACTCCAGGATCGGCATCCTCCAACTCTAACGCGTGGCAGCACCCGCAACCGTGAGACGGTGACCGCCGGGTCGCGGGTCCCGGCCGCGGACCGTGAGCCGCGGGCCACGGACCACGGATCGCGGGCCACGGATCGCGGTCCGCCGGGCACCGGTCCATGCCCGGGCCGCCGGGCCGCCCCGGTCAGCGGCGGATCAGCCGGGCGAGGATGGCGACCAGCCCCGCGAGGCCCAGGCCCGCCAGGACGGCCGGAAGCATGATCAGCGGCTCGACCGACGGCCGGCCGATGAGGACGACCCCGGTCACGATGAAGATCATTCCGCTGAGCAGGGCCATCCAGTCCGTGCGGTGCGCCCGCCGCCGGCGGGGCCGCTCCATCTCAGGCCGCACGTCGCACCTCCACGTCTCCGATGCCCGCGCTGACCCGCAGGACGATGGTCGCCGCGTCGCCCTTCGGCGGCACCTCCGGCTTCAGCACCCTGACGTGCCGGATGCCGGTGCCGCCCTGGACCATCTGATCGATCTTCACGTCGCCCAGTTTGGCGGTTCCCTCGACCTCGACCCGCGCCGTCGGCGGCACGATCACCAGCATCTCGCCTATCGCCACCGACGCCTCCACGAGCGTACGCGAGCCCGCCGGGAGCTGCAGCGCGCTCAGATCCACGGTGCCGTCGCCGATGCCGATCGCGTAGTCCCCGCCGCCCTTCCCGGTGACCTCCGACATCGTGGTCGGCGCCCAGTCGTAGGTGCCGAAGCGCCCCGACATCCCGGACAGCAGCGACGCCGTCAGCACGGCGATCGAGACGAGGGTGCCCGCGGCGACGAGGGCCGCGCCGCGGCCGAACCACGCGGCGACGAGGAGACCGCCGCCGATGACGACCAGCACCGCGCCGCCGGCGACCGTCATGCCGGCCGCCCCGGAGGCCGCCTGGGCCGCCAGGGTGATCCCGCCGACGATCAGCGCGAGGATCAGGGTGACGCCCGCCACGAACGACCGGGGCCGCTCGGGCCGTTCGGGCCGCTCGCGCCGGACGGACGTCTCGACCGGCCCGCCGAGCAGGGCGAGGTCGTAGGGGTCGTCGTAACCGCCGGGAGGGCCGCCGTAGGGGCGGTCGTAGGGGCGGTCGTACGGCTGCCGCCTGCCGGGGTCCAGCGGCCGGTAGGGCCCATAGGGGGAGAACGGCTCGCCGGAGGAGTCGTAGGAGGGGGTGAACGGCCCTGCCGGAGAGGCGGCGGAGGGGGCGAACGGCCCCGCGGGAGAGCCGGTGGGCGGCGGCACGGCGGGCCGGTCGTCCTCACCGGGCCACGACCCCGCGGGCCGGTCGTCCTCACCGGACGGTGACGCGGCGGATGCCGCAGCCGCCGGCTCAGGCTCCGGCTCAGATCCCGGGACCCGGGCCGGGGCCGGGTCGGCTGCGGGGAACACCTCGGTCCGCGGCTCCGCGGGGGAGGCCCCGGCCGGCGGCCCGGCGGGGGCGGCTCCGGGGGCGGCTTCGGGCGCGGCTTCGGGCCCGGAGGGCGTGACCCCGGGCGCCGGGCGGCGCTCGGTGCCCCCGGACGGGCCGGGCGTCGCCGCGGGGCGGCTCCCTGCGGGTCCGACCGGCCGGACCGGAGCTGCCGGTTCCGGCGGCGCGGTGTGCGGTCCCTCCGCGAAGGCGGCCGGCCGGGCCGGGTCGAAGACGGCCGTCCCCGCGAGGGGCCCGCCGTACGGGCCGGTGTGCGGCTCGCGGTGTTCGTCCCGGAAACCCCCGTGGGGGCCGCCGTACGGCGTGCCGGACCCGGCGGGGGCGCGGCTGCCGCGCAGCCGCTCCGGCAGGGACCGCATCGTGGCCAGTAGATCGACCCCGCGAGAGTGCGCGGCCATCAGGGCGATGGCGAAGAGCGTGCCGACCACGACCGTGCCGGTGCCGATGCCACCGGAGGACACGTTCACGATCAGGCCCAGGGTGAACACCCCGGCCAGCAGCGCCAGCACGGTCTCGCCGTCGAAGGAACGCCGGGTCCACTGCTCCATGTATCCCGGGCCGCCGTCCGGCTCCCGCATCAGCAGGAACGCCGCCACGTACAGCATGATGCCGATGCCGGAACCGAGGACCAGCATGGCGAAGCCGATGCGGAACAGCAGCGGATCGACACCGGCGTGACGGCCGAGACCGGCGCAGACGCCGGTGAGCATGCGGCCCTCGTCACTGCGCCGGAGCGGCCCCCGCCCGCCGGACGCGAGAGGGGACGACGGGCCGGTCCCGGAGGTGAAGGGAGACGACGAGCCGGTGGGGGTGCTCGCCGGGTCGTGGGCGTTCCCGGAATCGGTCATGTCACCTATCGTGGCCTTCCTGCCTCCCGGGTCGCATCCGGGACACCCCTGAGCCGTCCCCGAGGATGCGGGCCGCCGTCAGGGTCGCCTCAGGGGAACGCCTGATGCGCTGGCAGACTCTCCCATGTGACGATGCAGGCGATATGGCTGACCGAGAGACGATTCGTGACGCGGCCCCGGTGACCCCCGGAGAGCCCGATCCCTTCCCCCGGCTGGTGCGCCCCGTGCAGGGACGCCTGGTCGCCGGGGTGGCCGAGGGCGCCGCCGCCCAGCTGCGGCTCGACCCCGTCGTGTTGCGGCTGGCGTTCGTGCTGCTCACCGTCCTGGACGGGATCGGCGCGGTGGCGTACGCGGCGCTGTGGCTGTTCACGCCGCGCGAGCCGTACGAGGGCAAGGAGCCCGCCCGCGACTGGAGCCAGGTCGCCTCCTACGCGGCGGTCGGGCTGGCGTTGCTGGCGCTGGGCTGGCTCACCGGCGCCCGGACGGGCGGGATCGGCGCCTGGCCGATCGCGGTCGGCGGGATCGGCTCGCTGATCCTGTGGCAGCAGGCCGACCCCGACCGGCGGCGGCGCTGGATGAGCACGACGGTCGGCCAGGTCCGCCGGAACCGGGTGCGCACGTTCGCCGGCCTGGTGCTGGTCGTCGTGGGCGCGATCGGCTTCCTGGTGGCCACCGACGAGCTGGACGCGGCCCGGCCCGGCATCGTGTTCACGCTCGTGGTCGTCGGCGGCGTCGCGCTCATCGCGGCCCCCTGGCTGGCCGGGCTGTGGAAGGAGTTGCAGCGCGAGCGCCGCGAGCGCATCCGGCAGGAGGAGCGCGCCGAGGTGGCCGCGCACGTTCACGACTCCGTGCTGCACACGCTGACGCTGATCCAGCGCAACTCCGAGGACCCCCGCGAGGTGGCGCGGCTGGCCCGCTCCCAGGAGCGTGAGCTGCGCAACTGGCTCTACCAGCCCAAGCAGGACGCCGACGCGTCCCTGGCCGCGGCCGTGCGCCGGGTCGCGGCGGAGGAGGAGGACGCGCACGGCGTGCCGATCGAGGTCGTCTGCGTGGGCGACTGCCCGCTGACCCCCGAGCTGTCGGCGATGATGCAGGCGGCCAGACAGGCTATGGTCAATGCGGCGAAATACTCCGGGTCCTCCGTCATCTCCGTCTACGCCGAGGCGGAGCCGGAGGAGGTCACCGTCTTCGTCCGGGACCGGGGCGCCGGGTTCGACATGGACCAGGTGCCCGAGGACCGGATGGGCATCCGCCAGTCGATCATCGGCCGGATGGAGCGACACGGAGGCGGCGCCCGGATCCGGACCGAACCCGGAGAGGGCACCGAAGTCATGTTGACCATGAAGCTGGAGAAGGCGTGACCGAGCGGTCCGGGAGCGGCGGCGGCCGGTGCGGACGGCCCGCGAGGCGCGCGGGGGAGGGTGCATGAGCGCCATCAGGGTTCTGATCGTCGACGACCACCGGCTGTTCCGTTCGGGAGTCCGCGCCGAGCTGGGCGACTCCATCGAGGTGGTGGGCGAGGCCGAGGACGTGGAGTCCGCCGTCCGGGCGATCGGCGAACTGACGCCGGACGTGGTCCTGCTCGACGTGCACATGCCCGGCGGGGGCGGCCAGGAGGTGCTGCGCCGCGTCCTGGGCGCGGGCTCGCAGGTCCGCTTCCTGGCGCTGTCGGTCTCCGACGCCGCCGAGGACGTCATCGGCGTGATCCGCGGCGGTGCCCGCGGCTACGTCACCAAGAACATCAGCGGCCGCGAGCTGACCGACGCGATCCGCCGGGTGGCCGAGGGCGACGCGGTGTTCTCCCCGCGGCTGGCCGGTTTCGTGCTGGACGCCTTCGCCTCCAGCGAGGCCCCGCCGATCGACCCCGAGCTCGACTCGCTGACCCAGCGCGAGCGGGAGGTCCTGCGGCTGATCGCCCGCGGCTACGCCTACAAGGAGATCGCCAAGGAGCTGTTCATCTCGGTGAAGACGGTGGAGACCCACGTCTCGTCCGTGCTGCGCAAGCTTCAGCTCTCCAACCGCCACGAGCTGTCCCGCTGGGCCACCGCGCGCCGCCTGGTCTGATCGGCCGGCGCCGTACGGCCCGCCGCCCGCCTGGCCCGTCCCGGACCGGTCGCGCGGCGCCGATCCGCCGGCTCGCCGTACGGCGCCGGGCCGCTCGGGCCCGCTCGGATCGCTCGGATCGCTCGGGCCCGCTCGGATCGCTCGGGTCCGCTCGGACCGCTCGGACCGGTCGCGCGGACGGCCGGCGCGGTCTGGAGTCCCCGTCCTGTGCGAGCCATGCCTTGACGGGCGTTCGATCCCTGTATGTGGGTGCCGTTTCACCGTTCGGAGGGCTGGGAGCCGCCCATGGCGCCGAGCAGGGGGACGGGCACGGGCACGCCGTCCACCGTGACCAGGCCGTCACCGACCGTGACCAGCGGCTCGGTCCCGCCCGGCACGATGAGCGTGAGCAGCCGCGGGGCCTCCGGGGAGACGACGGTCACCGACTCGGCGGTGCGCAGGTGGCCGGTGGCGATCAGACCGGGCCGCACGCCCTGCCCGCCCGCCGGCCGCGGCGGCCCGGCCTGCGGGACGGCGAACTGGAGCAGTGTCACCCGCCGCTCGCCGTCGCCCAGCACCACGACGCCGTCGCGCCGGGCGAGCACCTCCAGGGACGGGTCGAAGTGCCACAGGCTCCGCACGGCGGAACCGGCCGGCACCGAGTCGAGCACCGCCATCAGGTCGCGCCGGTGCTCGACCAGCACCTCCCGGGTGCGGACCACGCCGTAGGCGTCGTCGGTGAGCCGGAACACCTGCCGCGACGGCCCCTCCTCCCGCGCGGTCAGCCGCGTGGCCGTACCCGGCCGGAAGCGGGCCCCGGCCACGACGGGCACGTTGTGCGCCTCCGGCGAGCGCGTCCACTCCACGTAGCCGGTCCGCTCGTAGGAGTGGAAGCCTCCCTCGACGAGTACGGGCCGTCCCCGCGCGTGGTAGGTGACCCCCAGGTGGTCCTCGTGGCCGTGCAGCCGCCGCCCCGGCCCGAACCTGATCGAGTAGAACGCCGCCCGGGGGTCGTCCCACGCCGTCCTGCCGAAGACGTAGCCGGCGGCGAACACGCGCACCGGTGGCTCCGCGTGGGCGAACCGGGGTGGCCGCAGGTCGGCGGGGCTGTCGCCGATGGGCGTCAGCCGCCCGTCCGGCTGGGTGGCGTGGGTGACGTACGCCTCCAGCGCGGCGCGCCGGGCGGCCAGCCGGGGCGGGACCGCCAGGCCGCTCCGCTCGATCGCCCGCAGCGCCACCCCGAGCCGCCGGTGAACGTAGTGCCCGTACCTCGGCGCCTGTTCGTGCAGCACCCCCTCCTCGTCGATCGCCAGCTCAGCGGAGGCCGTCATCCGGCGCACCGCCAGGTCGCGCCAGGCGTCCCTGCCCAGCCGGACGCCGACGACCAGCAGCGCGATGTCCTGGTCGAGGCCGTGGTTGTGGCCGTGCCGGTAAAGCGCCGGATCGGCCAGCAGCCGCCCGTGCTCCCGCAGGCTGTCCCGCACCAGCGGGGTGTCCACGTGCTCGCTCAGGCACACCAGGACGGGCGCGCGCAGGGCGACCGCGTGCTCGGCCCACGCCCACGAGCTCGTGCCCGGCCGGTCGCGCGGGTTGCGCCGGATCCAGTCCTCGACGAGGGCGGCGGCCCGGTCGAGCGGGGCCGGGTCGCCGGAACGCTCGTGGGCGGCCACCAGCCCGCCCGCCCAGCGCAGGGCGTGCAGGTTCAGCATCCATGACCGCCTGCCGTACGGGTCGGCCCGCCAGTCGACCTCCTGGCCGAGGTCGGCGGGCGGCAGACCGGCGAGCCGGACCCTGCCGCGCGTCACCTCCTCCACGTCGATCGCGGGGAAGTCGCCGGACAGGCAGACGACCGGGCCACAGGACCGGCGGGCACGTCGGAACACGCGTACTCCCTGGGGCGGCGGGCACGCCGGACACGGCGCGCTCCGGGAGGTTTCCGGGCACGCCGAAGCCGCGCCCGGTCGGATGGAGGAGATCGCGCGCCACGACGGCGCGCGGGCGCGCGAAGGCGCGCCGGGATCACGGGGTCGGGATCACGGAGCCGGGATCACGGAGGTCGGTGTCACGAGGCCGGTGTCACGAGGCCGGGTCACGGGACCGGGGTCACCGAGGCGGCGTCACGAAGGAGGGACGTCGTCGGTCCAGCCCGCGGCCAGGACGACCTCGACCCGCTCGGCGGGCGCGTTCCGGCCGCCGCCGTCCGCCCCGTCGGAGCTGGACAGCACCTGCGAGCTGACCGGGTCGATGACCAGGTGGCGTTGCGCGCCCGAGGCGTCCAGCGTGAACGCGAACAGCCGGCCCGGCCGGCCCGTCGGGTCGGTGGCGTGACCCAGATAGCGGACGTTCGGCAGGTCGGCGAGCAGCCGGTAGGCCGCGGCCCGTACGGCGGGCGGCGAGGGCTTGCTCCACAGCAGCCCGCTCACCGCGTCGGCCAGCAGCCCCTCACCGGCGCCGGGCGGCAGCAGCGCCGCGACCCGCCGCCTGAGCGCGTCCGTCCCGGTGGGCAGCCGCTCGATGTCGCGCAGCGACAGCGCCCTGCCGGCCATGGTGAACGGCTTCGTGACGGGCCGGGGGCCGGCGTCGGCGTCCGGCCCGGTGATCCAGGCGCGGCCGTCGCGCGCCGCCCACAACGTGGTGGTCTTCCCACCGGTCCGCCGCGTGACGCGCCAGTAGGCGCCCCGCGCGGCGGGGTCCGATGCCGCCGTGGTCGCCGCCTCCAGCAGGACCGACCTGCCGGCCCCCGTCGACGGGCCGGCCGTGGGAGCGCCGGACGCCGAACCGCGCCCGGCCGCGACGTCCCGCGCGGGATCGTGCGGCCGGTCCGCCCCCCCGGTGACGCCGTACGTGAGCAGCACCGCGGCCAGCGTCGCGACCGCCCCCGCGAGCGGCATCATCCACGGCGCCCGCCAACGCCGGGAACGCCGGGCGTCCAGCCGTTTCCGGACCCGCGCCCTGGCCGCCGGATCCAGCGGCGGCTCGCCGTACAGGTCGCGGACCCACTCCAGCTCATCCACGCTCGGCCTCCTCCGGCACCAGCATCGGGTTGGTCCCGCCCAGCGACGCGCGCAGCTTCCTCCTGGCCCGGCTCAGCCGCGAGCCGACCGTGCCGTACGGGATGCCGAGCGCCGCGGCGACCTCCTCGTGGCTCAGCCCGGCCAGCGCGACCAGCAGCACCACGTCGCGGTCGCGCTGCGACAGCTCCGCCAGCGCCGCGGCGAGGTTCGGCCGCAGGCTCTGCGCGCTCACCCACGTCGACACCCGGTCCTCCGGACCCGGCGCCTCGGTGTCGGCGCCGTAGCGGCCCATCGCCCGCAGCGTGCGCGCCTCCAGCCGGCGGTGCCTGGCGACGAGCTTCGTGACGATGCCGTACAGCCACACCCGCACGCCGGCGCGGGCGGGGTCGTACTGCGCGCGCTTGCGGAAGGCGACGAGAAACGCCTCGGCGACGACGTCCTCGGCGTGGTCCGGGCCGAGCCGCTGGGCGACGTAGCCGTGGATCTCGTCGAAGTGGGCGTCGAACACCTCGCTGAACGCCTCCCCCTCGGCGAGACAGCCCTTGGCGAGCGCGGCAGGCGCGGCGGATACGGCGGACCCGGGCTCCCCGGCGGCCCACGACATCACCGTCACGATGCTTCCCCCGTCATCTCCAACCTTCCGGACGCGACCAAGCGGACATCTCTTATCTCCCGATCCGCGGGATCGCTTTCACGCCCGCCGGACAAGCGGACATCTCTTATCTCCCGATCCGCCGGATCGCTTTCACGCCCGCCGGAGAGGGGCGCCGCCCCGGGTGGCGCCGACGGCGTGGTGGGTGGGGCGGCGGGGCCACGCGCTCCCAGGGATCGCCGGAGACGAGGCCGGGAAGGAGAGCGGGGGAGGACACGTCGCCGATCCTCCCCGGGGGTGATGCTGACATTCCGCCCATTTTTCAACGAGCCACCATGTGCGACCATGCGAAGTATGGGTCGTGACGTGCCCGCGATGGTGTTCAGCCGGGACGATCGGCGGCGATACCGGGAGAAGGTTCGCCGATGTCTCGACGTCTTCGCGCAGATGCTGCGGGAGTCCAGGTTCGAGTTCGACCGGCCCAGGGCCGGTCTGGAGATCGAGCTCAACCTCGTCGACGAGCGCGGCGAGCCCACGATGAGGAATGCCGAGGTGCTGGCGGCGATCGCGCAGCCGGACTGGGGCACCGAACTCGGCCAGTTCAACGTGGAGATCAACGTCAGCCCGGAGGCCCTGTCGGGGGACGGCGTCGCCCGGCTGGAGAAGGTGGTGCGCGACCGCCTCAACCACGCCGAGGAACGGGCCCGGACGGTCGGCGGGCACCTGGTGATGGTCGGCATCCTGCCCACGCTGCGCGAGAGCGACGTGCACGAGGGCACACTGTCGGCCAACCCCCGCTACAGGCTGCTCAACGAGCAGATCTTCGCGGCCCGGGGCGAGGACCTGCACCTGCTGATCGAAGGCGAGGAGGTCCTCGACGCCTACGCCGACAGCATCACCCCCGAGGCCGCCTGCACCAGCCTCCAGCTCCACCTCCAGATCAGCCCCCAGGCGTTCGCCGCCAACTGGAACGCGGCCCAGGCCGTCGCGGGCCCCCAGGTCGCGGTGGCGGCCAACTCGCCGTTCCTGTACGGCCGCAGGCTCTGGCAGGAGACCCGGATCCCGCTGTTCGAGCAGGCCACCGACACCCGCCCGGTGGAACTGAAGACCCAGGGGGTGCGGCCCAGGGTGTGGTTCGGGGAACGGTGGATCACCTCGGTCTTCGACCTGTTCGAGGAGAACGCCCGGTACTTCCCGGCGCTGCTGCCGCTGTGCGACGACGCCGACCCCCGCGAGGAACTGTCCCGCGGCGTGACCCCGCAGCTCGGCGAGCTGACCCTGCACAACGGAACCGTCTACCGGTGGAACCGGCCGATCTACGCGGTCGTCGGCAACGTCCCGCACCTGCGGGTGGAGAACCGGGTGCTGCCCGCGGGTCCCACGGTCGCGGACATCGCCGCCAACGCCGCCTTCTACTACGGCCTCATGGGGGTGCTGCCGTACGCCGAGCGCCCGGTGTGGACGCGCATGTCCTTCGCCGCCGCCGCCGACAACCTGCACGCCGCCGCCCGGCACGGCCTGGACGCCCGGCTCTACTGGCCGGGGCTCGGCGAGGTGGCCGCCGCCGAGCTGGTCCTGCGGCGGCTGCTGCCGCTCGCCCACGAGGGACTCGACCGGTGGGAGGTGGACCCCGCCGTCCGCGACCGGCTCCTCGGCATCATCGAGAGGCGCTGCGTGACCGGCAGGACCGGGGCCCACTGGCAGGCCGAGGCGATGGAGGCGTACGGCGGCGCCGACCGGCACGAGGCCCTGCGCCGGATGACCCTGAGCTACGTCGAGCACATGCACACCAACGAGCCCGTGCACACCTGGCCGTCCCCCTGACACCCGTCCTGCGCGGCCCGCTCACCCACCGGACCCGTACGACCCGCTCACCTGTCGGACCCGTACCACCCGCTCGTCCCGCCGATCCCGCTCACCTGTCGGTCCCGTACCACCCGCTCGTCCCGCCGATCCCGCTCACCTGTCGGTCCCGCTCACCTGTCGGACCCGCGCGGCCCGCTCGCCCGCCGGCCCCGTTCGTCCCACCCGCCCCACGCCTCCCGCCCGCTCCGCACGCCGTGATCAGCGGACGTGTCGGAACGTAATCGCGTGTGTACCGCGCACACCGCCACCCGCTGGGCCACGATTGGGGTATGAGCACCTTCCGCCGTGTCGTCCTCGCGCTCCTCCTGCTGGCCGTCACCGTGTCCTGCGGCAGCGAACCCACGGAGACCGGCGGGGAGCGGCCCGGCGACGACCGGGGGAGCGTCGAGGCCACGACGCCCGCCCCGCTCGGGGAGGACTTCGAGTCGGACGTCAGCCTGGCCAGGGGGCTCACCGAGCAGTACTGGAAGCAGACCTTCGCCGCCGCCGGGTTGGGCTACCGCCCCATCAGCGCCTTCATCCCCTACACCGGGCAGAACGGCCCCGCCTGCGGTGACCAGCCCGCGGTGCCGAACAACGCCTTCTACTGCCCCTTCGGGCACTTCGTCGCCTACGACGAGAGCTGGATGCGCGACCTGTACGACCGAATGGGCGACGGCTCCGTCTACGTGATCATCCCGCACGAGCTGGGGCACGCCGTGCAGGCCCAGCTGAACAACGCCGGCGGCCTGAGCATCCAGCGGGAGCTGCAGGCCGACTGCTATGCAGGCGGCACGCTGGGCGCCCTGGTCAGGGGCAACGCCCTCCAGGCCGAGCCGGGCGACAAGGACGAGCTGCTGCTCAACCTCGCCGCCGCCGGAGACCCCACCGACGACTGGCTGCGCCCCGACGCCCACGGTACGGCGCAGCAACGCCAGCAGGTCTTCGCCCGGGGCTACAACGAGGGCACCTCATCCTGCTGAGACCCGCATGGGACCCGCTGGACTGAGACCCGCATGGGACCCGCTGGACTGAGACCCGCATGGGACCCGCTGGACTGGGACCCGCTGGGACCCGCTGGGACCCGCTGGGACCCGCTGGGACCCGCTGAGCCGCCCGGCCGCGTCCGGCGCCCTCCGGCGCGCGATCGCGACGGGACGGGACGGCGGACGGAGCGGCGGTCCCGGGGGTACGCCCGCCCGGTTACCTGCGAATCCACCGGAAGGCTGATGCCGTACCACCGCACGCGGCCTACGCTGAGGTCCGGTGATCGACCAGGGGGGTGGGCCATGCGCAGGATGACGCCCGAGATCGGCTGGGCCGTACGGGGCGCCTGCCGCGCGAGCGATCCCGAGCTGTTCTTCCCGCTGACGCAGTCGGCGGAGCAGGAGGCGCGGGCCAAGGCGGTCTGCGCCAGGTGCCCGGTGCTGGCCGACTGCCGGGCCTACGCCGTGCGGAGCGGGGAACCGGAGGGCATCTGGGGCGGCCTGACCGTGCGGGAGCGGCGCGACCTGAGGTTTCCCACGGGATGGCGGCGGCCCGCGGCCGGCTGAGACCTGGGCCGGCTGAGACCTGGGCCGGGACCGGCCCGGGACGAAGGGCGTGGGAGGCGGAAGGGGAGGCATGGGCGAGGCGGCGCGGGGACGGGCGGGACGGCGTCCGGCGGGTTCCGGGGAAGGTCCGGAGACCGGCGCGGCGGACCGGAGAGCGGGCGGCGGAGGCGACGGGGCCGCGCTCGCGGGCGTGGTGACAGGCCGGAAGGCGGGCGATGGAGGCGACGGGGCCGCGCTCGCGGGTGTGGTGACAGGCCGGAAGGCGGGCGATGGAGGCGACGGGGCCGCGCTCGCGGGCGCGGTGGCCGTGCTGGTGGCGGCCAACGTGCTCAACAACCGGGTCGCGCCGCGCCTGGCCCCGCTGACTTCGGCCGCGGCCACCGGCGCGCTGCTGGCCCTGGCCCGGCGCCGCGGGATCGCCTGGGCCGAGATCGGGTTCCGCGACCCCGCCCGGGGCCTGCGGATCGGCGGGCTCCTCGCCTCGGCCGTCGCCGGCGTCTACGCGGCGGGGATCGCCCTCCCGGCCACCCGCCGTCTCTTCCGCGACGAGCGGGCGCTGTCGCTGTCGCGTGCCCGCGTCCTGGAGGAGGCGCTCCTGCAGGTGCCGTTCGGCACGGTCCTGCTGGAGGAGGCCGGTTTCCGCGGCGTGCTGCCCGCCCTGGTCGCCCGTTCGCACGGCCCCCGGACGGCGGCCGCCGTCTCCTCGGCGTTGTTCGGCCTGTGGCACGTGCTCCCGGCGGTGGACATGGCCGCCGCCAATCCCGCGCTGACCCGCCTGGCCGCCGGTGGGACGCAGGCGGGGCCGCGGCGGCCGTCCGGGGCGGAGACGGCGCGGGTGGTGGCCGGGTCGGTGGCGACGACCGCGCTCGCCGGGCTCCTCTTCGGCGAGCTGCGCCGCCGGGGCGGGCTGGCCGCGCCGGCGCTGCTGCACCTCGCCACCAACTCGCTGGGCTACCTGTTCGCCCGCCTGGCCCCCGGCGACCCGCCCGCGGCGGCTCGCGGCCGGGTCGCGGTCACTCGGTGACGACCCGCTGGAAGCCCTCGGCGTAGCTGCCCTCGGGCAGGCCGGCCTCGGCGGCGATCTGGGAGAAGCGCGACCGCAGGAACTCCTCGAAGCCCTCGACGTGGGAGGTCTGGCTCGCGTGGGCCCGCAACGCGGCGATCTTCCGGTCGAAGGTGCCGGTGACGTCGACGAAGTGGTCGGGGGAGGGGCCGCCGTTGAGCCAGACCTCCCGGACCGTCCAGGCGTCCAGTCCCTCGTCGCGCAGCAGCTCGGGGAAGGCGTACGGGTTGCGGGCGTCGGGGTAGACGGCGTCGAGGGCGCTGGCGCCGACCGCGCGGTGGTCGGGGTGGCTGGGGGCGATGAACGAGTAGTTGCGCTCGGGGGTGTGAGTGATCACCAGGTCGGGCCGTACCTGGCGGATGACCCGGGCGATGTCGCGCCGCAGCTCCAGGCCGGGCACCAGCGTGCCGTCGCGGTGGCCGAGGAAGCGCAGGTCGGTCACGCCGACGGCCTTGGCGGCGGCCGTCTGCTCGGTACGGCGCAGCTCGGCCATGCCCGTGTTGTCCAGTTCGCGGTCGAATCCGCCCGCGTCGCCGTCCGTCACGACGCAGTAGACGACCTCCACGCCGCGGTCGGTGAACCGGGCGATCGTGCCCGCGGCGGCGAAGTCGACGTCGTCGGGGTGGGCGGTCACGACGAGCACCCGGCCTATCTCGTTCTCAGACAGCATGCCTGACCCTTCCGCTGCTTTCCGGTTTCCGCTGATATCCGGCTAGTACGTGATTCTCGCAACTTCCTGCGGGCCCGTGGGCATTCCTTCGGGGCGCGGGCCGCGGTTGTCGGCCGGTCGGCCTAATCTAGGTGACGTGTCGATCCCAGCCGCCTCAGTGACCCACCCGTTGCTCGACGGGCTCAACCTCCAGCAGCGCGAGGCCGTGGTGCACCACGGCAGCCCGCTGCTCATCGTCGCGGGCGCGGGGTCGGGCAAGACGCGGGTGCTGACCCACCGCATCGCCTACCTCCTGGCCGAGCGGGACGCGCGGCCGCAGGAGATCCTGGCGATCACCTTCACCAACAAGGCCGCCCGGGAGATGAAGGAGCGGATCGACCGGCTCATCGGGCCGCGCTCGGCGGCGATGTGGGTGATGACCTTCCACAGCGCGTGCGTGCGGATCCTGCGGCGGGAGGCCGGGCGGCTGGGCTTCCCCACGAGTTTCTCGATCTACGACCAGGCCGACTCCCAGCGGCTGATGGCGATGGTCTGCCGCGAGATGGACCTCGACCCCAAGCGCTACCCGCCGCGGTCGTTCTCCGCCCAGGTCAGCAACTTCAAGAACGAGCTGATCGACTACGAGACGGCGGCCGGGCAGGCGGCGAGCCACCTGGAGCGCACGCTCGCCGAGGCGTACCGCACCTACCAGCGGCGGCTGACCGAGGCCGGCGCGATGGACTTCGACGACCTGATCATGATGACGGTCACGCTGTTCCAGCTCTTCCCCGACGTGGCCGAGCACTACCGCCGCCGCTGGCGGCACGTCATGGTCGACGAGTACCAGGACACCAACCACGCCCAGTACACGCTGATCCGCGAGCTGGTCGGCACCCCGGAGCTGCGCACCGCCGATGGCGAGCTGGTCAGGGAGGGCACGGCCGGGATCGCCCCGGCGGAGCTGTGCGTGGTCGGCGACGCCGACCAGTCGATCTACGCCTTCCGCGGCGCGACGATCCGCAACATCCTGGAGTTCGAGCGCGACTACCCCGACGCCAAGACGATCCTGCTGGAGCAGAACTACCGCTCCACCCAGACGATCCTGAGCGCGGCCAACGCGGTGATCGCGCGCAACGAGAGCCGCAAGCCGAAGAACCTGTGGTCCGACCAGGGCGCCGGCCCGAAGATCGTCGGCTATGTCGCGGACAACGAGCACGACGAGGCCATGTTCGTCGCGCAGGAGGTCGACCGGCTCTCCGACGACGAGGGCGTCACGCCCGGCCAGGTGGCGGTGTTCTACCGCACCAACGCGGCCTCACGCGTGTTCGAGGAGGTGTTCATCCGCACCGGCCTGCCGTACAAGGTGGTCGGCGGGGTGCGCTTCTACGAGCGCAAGGAGGTCCGTGACCTGCTGGCCTACCTCCGGGTGCTGGCCAACCCGGGCGACGTCGTCTCGCTGCGCCGCATCCTCAACGTGCCCAAGCGCGGTATCGGTGACCGGGCCGAGGCGATGGTGGAGGCGTTCGCCGCCCGGGAGCGGATCCCCTTCGCCGAGGCGCTCCGGCGGGCCGAGGAGGCGCCGGGGATGGCGACCCGCTCGGTCAACGCCATCAAGGAGTTCCTCGCCCTGCTGGACGACCTGACCGCCAAGGCCGCCACCATGCCGCCGTCGGAGCTGGCCCAGGAGGTGCTGGAGGCCACCGGCTACCGCGCCGAGCTCGCCGCCTCCGGCGACCCCCAGGACGAGAGCCGCCTGGAGAACCTCGACGAGATGATCTCGGTGGCGTCGGAGTTCGAGGAGGCCAACCCCGAGGGCACCCTCGTGGAGTTCCTGGAGCAGGTCTCACTGGTGGCCGACGCCGACCAGATCCCCGCCGACGACGGCGGCCAGGGCGTGGTCACGCTGATGACCCTGCACACCGCCAAGGGCTTGGAGTTCCCGGTGGTGTTCCTCACCGGCATGGAGGACGGCGTCTTCCCGCACGTGCGCTCGCTGGGCGAGCCCAAGGAGCTGGAGGAGGAGCGCCGCCTGGCCTACGTCGGCATCACCCGGGCCCAGCGGCGGCTCTACGTCTCCCGGGCGGCCGTGCGCAGCGCGTGGGGGGCGCCCGCGTTCAACCCGGCGTCCCGGTTCGTCTCCGAGATCCCCGGCGAGCTGGTCGACTGGCGCACCGACCCGGGCAAGAACGCCTGGGGCGCCGCCACCCGCCGGGATTCGCGCGCCGCCGTGCCCGCGAAGAAGCCCGGCGGCCGGCAGATCCCCAGCCTCACCCCCGGCGACCGCGTCACCCACGACAAGTTCGGCCTCGGCACGGTCGTGTCGGTGGACGGCGTCGCGGAGAAGACCAAGGTGAAGATCGACTTCGGTAGCGGCGGCGAGAAGACCCTGCTCCTGGCCTACGCGCCGGTGGAGAAGCTCTGACGGCCCTCCCCGGGCGCCGGGCGCCCGGGGAAGGCCGGATGTCTCGAATGTCCGTGATGCCGCCGGGATCGGACGTCCGGGGCCGGTGACCCGGCCTCCGGGCCGGCGGTTCGGCCTCCGGGACCGGAGGATCAGCTCCCCGCATCCCCGGGTGCGGGTGCGGGGGCGGGCGCGGTGAGGGTGACGGGGGTCCCCCAGGAGGCGAAGCGCACGTCGCTGACGCGGGTCACGCGCATGTCGCGCGGCGGCACCGCCCAGGAGGTGACCAGCCGGGCGGGGAGCCGGTCGCGGCCGAGCCACAGACGCCAGCTCACCTTCGTGGCCGCCACGGCGGCGGCGGGCCGCTTCCCGCCGAGAGAGGCGCGGTAGGACGGCGAGACGCGGTAGAGCGCGCCGAGGGTGGTCGTCCCCTTGAACGTCGACGGGCCGGCCTTCTTCCCGGCCGAGCCGCCCTTCTTCGCGGCCGGCAGCAGCGACTTCAGCGTGGCCGGCTCCAGGAGCATGACGGGGGTGAAGAAGGGGGAGGCGGCGCGGGTGGAGGACCTGACCCATTTCCTGCCGATCATTCCGCCGCTGAGGTAGGTGTCCCCGCCGACGGTGCGCGTGCGCAGCGGCGTGGCGTCGTCCCCGGGGAGGTCGGACTTCGACAGGACGTCGTGGCCCGCGACGCCGGAGGGGCCGAACTCCACGGTGCCGCGGCGTTTCTGGGCGGAGAGGAGCTCCCGGCCGGAGTAGGTCCGGCCGCTCTCGACGATCCGCACGCCGTGTCCCGCGACGAACCGTGCCTCCAGCGCGGCCACCGGGTCGGCGGGCGCGGCCTTGGCGGCGGCGGGAACGGCGGCGGTGGGCACCGCCAGCGCGGTGGCCGCCACGATGATCCATCGCTTCATGGGGGTCTTCCTCCTGAGGATAGAAGATCAGAAACCTTATGGCATGTCATGTTGAATGCAGGTATTCGTAACAATAAAAGTGGTGAAAAGCACTTTCGGTGGGAAAGATCCGCCAGAAAGCGCGGCCCCGGAGAACCGTTACGGGCACGCGCCCCGGAGCACTCCGGGCGCGGCCGTTAGGCTGCCGTCAGCTCAGCTCCCACGTCACGCGTGGGACACGGACAAGGAGGTCTGGATGGACGCCGAGCCGAGGATCCGCGTCGTCATCGCCAAGCCCGGCCTGGACGGGCACGACCGAGGTGTGAAGATCGTCGCGAGGGCGCTGCGGGACGCCGGGATGGAGGTCGTCTACACCGGCCTGCACCAGACGCCCGAGCAGATCGTGCGCACCGCGATCCAGGAGGACGCCGCGGCGATCGGGCTGTCCATCCTCTCCGGCGCGCACATGACGCTCTTCGCCAAGGTGATCGAGCTGCTCGCGGAGAACGACGCGAGCGACATCGTCGTCTTCGGCGGCGGGATCATCCCGGAGGCGGACCTGCCGGAGCTGGAACGGATGGGCGTGGCCCGGGTCTTCACCCCCGGGGCGACCACCCAGGAGATCGTGGAGTGGGTGCGGGGCGCGATCCCCACGCGGGTCTGACCCGCGGGGCGGGACGCGGCCCCCGGCGACCCGGTGGCCCCCGGCGCCTGGCATCGGGACGGCCTCCGGTGTCCGGTCGGCCCTCGGCACCCGGGCGGCTCCACCCGCCGTTTTCGCGGACGCTTCCCCGCCGCGTCCCGATATGATCCCCAGGACGTTCGCCACCCCCGCCCCAGTGGCCCCGCCCGTAGCCGTTCGCGGACCCGGTGACCTGGTCATGCGTGCGGGGGGCTAGGCTTCATTGGCGCAAAAACCGCCGGGCTCCCCTCACACCACGGAGCCGGCCCGCAGACATTTTCAGTACACCAGCCGGACAAGCAAGGACGGACCCTCGTGGACCTGTTCGAACATCAGGCGAAGGAGCTCTTCGCGGAGTACGGCATCCCGGTGCCGCGCGGTATCGTCGCGCACACCGTGGAGGAGGCGCGCGCGGCAGCCGAGCAGCTGACCGGCCGTGTCGTCGTCAAGGCTCAGGTCAAGACCGGTGGCCGCGGCAAGGCCGGTGGCGTCAAGGTCGCCGACGACGCCGCCGACGCCGAGCAGAAGGCCACCCAGATCCTCGGCATGGACATCAAGGGCCACACGGTCCACAAGGTCCTGATCGAGGAGGCCAGCGCGATCGCGGAGGAGTACTACTTCTCCTTCCTGCTCGACCGCGCCAACCGCACGTTCCTCGCCATCTGCTCCGCCTCGGGCGGCATGGACATCGAAGAGGTCGCGCACACCGCTCCCGAGAAGGTCGCGAAGGTCCCCGTGTCCCCGCTGGACGGCGTGACCCGCGACAAGGCCCGTGAGATCGCCGCGGCCGGCGGCCTGCCGGAGAAGGCGCTGGACGGCGCCGCCGAGATCATCGAGAAGCTCTGGGCCGTCTTCGTCGACGAGGACGCCTCCCTGGTCGAGGTCAACCCGATGATCCTGGCCGCCGACGGCCAGGTGAAGGCCCTCGACGGCAAGGTCACCCTCGACGACAACGCCACCTTCCGCCAGGCCGAGCACGAGGCCTACGCGGACAAGGCCGCCGAGGACCCGCTGGAGGCCGCGGCCAAGGCCAAGGACCTCAACTACGTCAAGCTCGACGGCAGCGTCGGCATCATCGGCAACGGCGCGGGCCTGGTCATGTCGACCCTCGACGTCGTCGCCTACGCCGGTGAGGCGTTCCCCGGGCAGCCCAAGCCCGCCAACTTCCTCGACATCGGCGGCGGCGCCTCCGCCGAGGTCATGGCGGCCGGCCTGGAGATCATCCTCTCCGACCCGTCGGTGAAGTCGATCTTCGTGAACGTCTTCGGCGGCATCACCGCCTGCGACGCGGTCGCCAACGGCATCGTCTCGGCCTTCCAGCTCCTGGAGAACCGCGGCGAGACCGTCAGCCGCCCCCTGGTCGTCCGGCTGGACGGCAACAATGCCGAGCTCGGACGCAAGATCCTGGCCGACGCCGCCCTGTCCGGCGTCGAGCTGGTCGACACGATGGACGATGCGGCCAAGCGTGCCGCCGAGCTCGCCGCGGTAGGTGCGTAATGGCCATCTGGCTCAACGAGAACAGCAAGATCATTGTTCAGGGCATGACCGGCGGTGAGGGCACCAAGCACACCCGCCGCATGCTCGCCTCCGGCGCCAAGGTCGTCGGCGGCGTGAACGCCCGCAAGGCCGGCATCACCCACGAGGGCCTGCCCGTCTTCGGCACCGTCGCCGAGGCCATGGAGAAGACCGGCGCCGACGTCTCGGTCGTCTTCGTGCCGCCGGCGGCCACCAAGGCCGCGGTCAAGGAGGCCATCGACGCCGAGATCCCGCTCTGCGTGGTCATCACCGAGGGCGTCCCGGTCCACGACACCACCGAGTTCTGGGCCTACGCCGTCGCCAAGGGCAACAAGACCCGCATCATCGGCCCGAACTGCCCCGGCATCGCCTCGCCCGGCGCCTCCAACGCCGGCATCATCCCGGCCGACATCACCACCGCCGGCCGCATCGGCCTGGTGTCGAAGTCGGGCACGCTGACCTACCAGCTCATGTACGAGCTGCGGGACTTCGGCTTCTCCACCGCCGTCGGCATCGGCGGTGACCCGGTCATCGGCACCACGCACATCGACGCTCTCCAGGCGTTCCAGGACGACCCGGACACCGACGCGATCGTCATGATCGGCGAGATCGGCGGTGACGCCGAGGAGCGGGCAGCCGCCTACATCGAGCAGCACGTGACCAAGCCGGTCGTCGCCTACGTCGCGGGCTTCACCGCCCCCGAGGGCAAGACCATGGGTCACGCCGGCGCGATCGTGTCCGGCTCGGCCGGCACCGCCCAGGCGAAGAAGGAGGCTCTGGAGAAGGTCGGCGTCCGCGTCGGCAAGACCCCGAGCGAGACCGCCCGCCTGATGCGCGAGATCATGCAGAACCGCTAGCCGGTCCGCGGGCCGTGCCGCGGCCCGCCCGGTCCGGTGGCCCGTCCGGCTCACCGGTGAGAGGCGCCCGCCGTCCGCGGGCGCCTCTCCCGTTTTCACGGCCCGGCCGCCCCACCCCGCCGTACGCACCACCCGCGCCGTACGGCTCGCCTTCCCGTTTTCCGTACGACCCGCGACACGCGGGGCGATGAGTCTCGTCCGCGCGGAAGATCCTGAGACCATCGGTTATCGTGACGGCCCTTCTCGATCAGCTCCGGACGGCTCCCCGTAACGTCCTCAGCCGCCTCCCCCTGCCCGGCGTCACGGGTGACGACGACGACGTCCGCCGCCCGCTTCCCGTCTCCGGGATGCTCGCCGCCGCGTGGACCCTGGGCGTGGGACTGGCGGTGCTCACCACGCTCACCCTGGTCGGCTGGGTCGCCTCCCCCCGCGGCTCGCTCGGCCCGGGGCTGCCCGGGGTGTTCCGCGCCGCGGCGCAGCTCTGGCTGGCGGCCCACCACGCCGGGTTCGCGATCCCCGGCGGCTCGATCGGGCTGCTCCCGCTCGGCCTGACGGTCCTGCCGGCCTTCCTGCTGTACCGCGCCGGGATCTGGATGGCGCGCGACGCCGACCTGCGGCTGCGGCTGCCCGCCCGGCTGCCGAGGAACAGCCCCAAGGAACAGGCCGACGCCCGCCGCCGGGCGCAACTGGTCCTGATCGCCCAGGCGGGTGTCTCGCTGGCCGCGCCGTACGCGCTGCTGGCCGGGGTGATCGCGCTGGTCACCCGGAACGAGATCACCCAGCCCTATCTCGGCGACACCCTGGGCAGCCACCTGGTGCTGGCCTTCCTCGCGGGCTCGGCGGCCGTCGCCCGGACGATCGGGCCGTGGCGGTCGATGCTGCGCCTGCTGCCCGAGCGGGTGCGCTCGGTCGTGGTGAGCTCGGCCGCGGCGCTGGGGATCATGCTGGTCGCGGGGGCCGCCCTGGTGCTCGGCGCCGTCGCGGTCAACTTCGACCAGGTCCGGGAGCTGTCGGACGTCCTCGCGCCCGGGTTCGTCGGCGGGCTGCTGCTCCTGCTGCTGCAGGGCCTCTACCTGCTCAACGCCTTCGTCTGGGGCATGGCCTACATCGCGGGGCCGGGCTTCAGCCTCGGCGCCGGCACGCTGGTCGCGCCCACCGGCGTCCAGCTCGGCACGGTGCCGAGCCTGCCGATCCTGGGCGCGCTGCCCGAGGCGGGCCCCACCCCGGCGTGGGTGATGGCGGTGATCGCGTTGCCGTTCGCCGCGGGGACGGTGGCCGGCGTGCTGGGGGTGCGGATCGCCCCCTCGCCCTCCTACGAGGGCGCGCCGCTGTGGGGCTTCGTCTCCGGGGTGGTGACCGGCGTGGCGGCCGGGGCGCTGGCCGCGCTGTCCGGCGGCTCGCTCGGCGGGGCGCGCCTGTCCGCGATGGGGCCCGCGGGCTGGGAGGTGATGCTTTCGGTGACGCTGGAGGTCGGCGTCGCGGCCGGCATCTCGGCGGGCCTGACCAACTGGTGGCTGATCTTCCGGGGGCACAACGCGGCCGTGGTCCGGGCCGCGGCCAGGGTCGGCACGGCCACCGCGCCGGTCCGCCGGGCCGGGGCCAGGCTGTTCCGGGCCGCGGGGGCGGTGGCCGGCCGGGTCGGGCTGGCCGAGCCGGACGAGCCCCGCGCGCTGCCCGGCCACTGGCTGGACGCCACCGAGTGCGACACCCAGCCGATCCCGGTGATCAGGGACGACTGGGAGGACGAACACGCCTCGGCGGCGGACCCGCAGGAGCCCGCGGAGACCACGAAACCTGTGAAGACCGCGAAGGCTGCGAAGGCCGTGAAGGCCGTGAAGCCTGTGAAGCCGGCGGAGGCCGGTCCCAGGGTGCCGCGCCCCGCGCCGCCGCGCCCGCCCCGGCGCGACATCGTCGACGAGTCGGACGACCGCGGCGGCCACGTGATCTACGTGGACCCCTACGCCTGGGACCGCGACTAGGAGGTCCTCAGCGGCCTCCCAGGGGGCGGGCACCGCCCGGCCGGGTTCGGCGACGCTCCTCCTGCCGGCCTCATGTTCTGCTTTGTTCTGATCTGTTCAGAGGGGATTTTCCGACGTACGGTTCGGTTGTCGTGTACCGGACGGTCGCCTCGCCGTACCTCCATCGATGCGCGTCCGGGGAACGAGCTGGGACGCGGAGGAGGCCGTCATGGTGTCGATGCAGGACATCGCCAAAGAGGTCAAGGCGACCGCCGAGATCATCGACACGGTGTCCCGTATCCTGGCGGACGCGTCACGCTCGGCGGTGATCGAGGTGAACAACGCGACGAGCCGTACGCTCAGCCGATTACGCGGTACCCACGCGCACGGCGCCTTCGCGAAGCTGCCCGCCGACTCCATCGGCCCCTTCCAGTCCGACGCCTTCGGCTCCAGAAGCAGCGAAGGGGGCATCGCGACGGGGACGACCGGGCTGGTCGTCTACGGCCTCGACGACGAGGGAACGGCGCTCAAGATCTCGTGGGTGGTCCCCTTCATCGGTGGCAACGAGGCCAGAGCCGAGGTGACGGGGCCGAACGCCTCCTTCTACGTGTGCCGGGGCGAGATCCTCGGCGGCAACAAGAAGGTGGCCGCTCGCTTCGCGATAGGAGAGAACGCGGCCCTCGGCCCGCGTGTCCCGGACTGGCGCGCCTGCGGAGAGTGCAAGGCGCTGTTCTTCGGGCTCGACGCCGGCCGCTGTCCGGGCAACGTGGCGCGGGGGCGGCGTCCCGCGATCGTTGTGGGCGAGGACGGGCGGCTGCTGAACGAGCCCGGGTACGGCGCCCACCAGGCCGCGGGGCTCGTCCTCTGCCTGCCGTTCGGGGTCCCCGGGCCGAACCGCGAGTCCGGATGGCGCAAGTGCGTCCGGTGCAAGGCGCTCTTCTACGACGGGTACGAGGACAGGAAGGGTGTCTGCCCGAAGTGGTCGGCGCCCCGGCCCGGTCACGTGGCGGAGGCCGGTGGGCACGACTTCTTCCTGCCGTTCGACATGCCGCTCAGGCCGCGGCAGCAGAACGACTGGCGCTTCTGCGACCGGTGCTTCGTGCTGTTCTACTGGCCGCACAACGCGGACGGCGACTGCGCGGCAGGGGGGAGACACCACCCGCACCCCTTCAACTACGTGCTCGACCATCTGTGAGCGTCCATCCCGGGTGAGGCCGTCACACGCCGTGCCAGGTGCTCCGTCAGGGCCGGACGACCTCGCGGAAGGCCCGCGATCCCGTGATCCGGCTCCGGGCCGGGCGCCGGCCCCGCTCCGGGAGTCTCCACCCGGCGGGGCCGGCGCCCGGCCCGGGGACGACGCGGACCGGGGCCGGCGGCCGGGTCAGGGGGCGATCGGCAGGTGAAGCTCGCCGGGCTGGACGAACGGGAGCTTCTTCTCCATCGCCCGCTCCAGGCGCTGCACGCACTCGTTCTGCGCGGCGACGGTGCCCGCGCCCGTGCGGCAGTCGGTGTAGGCGGCCAGCTCGTCGCGGAAGTAGAACTGCGTGGCCGCCAGCGCCAGCGCCAGCAGCAGCGCCAGGGCCGACACGACCACTCCGGTCACGCCGGTGCCCGTGGGCCTGGTCTCCGAACGGAGGGTCCGGACCGCGCGGATCGAGACCACGAGGGCGATGGCCGACATGACGATTCCCGCGAGGGGGAGCAGAATCGTCAGGATCACCGCGGCGACGGCGAGCCAGAGTGCCCGCCGTCCCGCCCCCTCCGTCGGACGTGCCTTGACCGGTGTCGTCACCTGACCTCCTTGCATAGCGGCTGCGGACAGGCAGATACCCTTGCAGCGGCGTGAATCCCCGTCCGAATGGAGTGTGTCGGTGTCATCCCAGGCCGTTCGGCTTGTGGTTCTCGTGTCCGGTTCTGGAACCAACCTACAGGCCCTTCTGGACGCCGCGGCCGATCCGGCGTACGGCGCCGAGGTCGTCGCCGTGGGCGCCGACCGCGACGGGATCGAGGGGCTGGCCCGCGCGGAGCGGGCGGGCGTCCCGACCTTCGTCGAGAGACTGGCCGATCACCCCGCGCGCGACGACTGGGACCGCGCCCTCGCCGGCCGGATCGCCGGCCACCGTCCCGATCTCGTGGTCTGCGCGGGGTTCATGAAGATCCTCGGCACGCCGACGCTCTCGGCCTTCCCCGTGCTCAACACCCACCCCGCCCTGCTGCCGGCCTTCCCGGGCGCGCACGGCGTCCGCGACGCCCTGGCGTACGGCGTGCGGGTCACCGGCTGCACCGTGATGCTCGCCGACGCCGGCGTCGACACCGGGCCGATCATCGCCCAGGAGGCCGTGCCCGTGCTGGACGACGACGACGAGGCGGCCCTGCACGAGCGCATCAAGACCGTCGAGCGCGGCCTGCTCGTCGGCGTCGTCGGCCGGATGGCCCGCGAGGGCTGGACCGTCACCGGCAGGAACTTTCGCTTCGGACGTGCCGGCCGGTGAGCCGGGCGCGCCGGAAGAGGACGACCCGGCACATGAGCCGGGCGCCCCGGACAAGACCGGAATCGATCAGGAGGACCAGGAAGTGAGCCGCATCGCCATCCGGCGCGCGTTGATCGCCGTTTATGACAAGAGCGGGCTGGAGGAGCTGGCTCGGGGGCTGGACGCCGCGGGGGTGGAGATCGTCTCCACCGGCGGCACCGCCACCAGGATCGCCTCGTTCGGTGTTCCCGTCACCCCGGTCGAGACGCTGACCGGCTTCCCCGAGTGCCTCGACGGCCGCGTCAAGACCCTCCACCCGCGCGTGCACGCGGGCCTGCTGGCCGACGGCGGCAACCCGGCCCACGTCAAGCAGCTGGAGGAGCTGGAGATCGAGCCGTTCCAGCTGGTGGTGGTCAACCTCTACCCGTTCCAGGAGACGGTCGCCTCCGGCGCGTCCGACGCCGAGTGCGTGGAGCAGATCGACATCGGCGGCCCCGCGATGATCCGCGCCGCGGCCAAGAACCACGGCACCGTCGCCGTCGTGGTCGATCCGGGCGCCTACGGCGACGTGCTCGCCGCGGTGGCCGAGGGGGGCTTCACCGTGACCGAGCGCCGCCGGCTCGCCGCGGCCGCCTACGCCCACACCGCCGCCTACGACACCGCGGTCGCCTCCTGGTTCTCCGACGTGTACGCGGCGGAGGAGGGCGCCTGGCCGCGCTACATGGGCGCCGCCTGGAGGCTCAGGACGCCGCTGCGCTACGGCGAGAACCCGCACCAGGGCGCGGCGCTGTACTCCGGCGGGCGGGACGGCCTGGCCAACGCCGAGCAGCTGCACGGCAAGGAGATGTCCTACAACAACTACCTCGACGCCGACGCCGCGTGGCGGGCGGCCTGGGACTTCGCCGAGCCCGCCGTGGCGATCATCAAGCACCAGAACCCCTGCGGCATCGCGGTCGGCGCCGACGTCGCCGAGGCGCACCGCAAGGCCCACGCCTGCGACCCGGTCTCCGCCTACGGCGGCGTGATCGCGGTCAACGGCGAGGTCACCGAGGAGCTGGCCGGGCAGATCGCCGAGGTGTTCACCGAGGTCGTGGTCGCGCCGTCGTTCAGCGCCGGGGCGCTGGAGACGCTCACCCGCAAGAAGAACATCCGGCTGCTCGCCTGCCCGGAGGGGCCGGGCAACCGTACGGAGTTCCGCCGGATCGACGGCGGCCTGCTGGTGCAGACCGCCGACCGGGTGGACGCCCCCGGCGACGACCCCGCCGCCTGGGAGCTGAAGGCCGGCCCCGCGGCCTCCCCGGAGGTCCTCGCCGACCTGGCCTTCGCCTGGAAGGCGTGCCGATCGGTGAAGTCCAACGCGATCCTGCTCGCCGCGGACGGCGCCAGCGTCGGCGTTGGCATGGGCCAGGTCAACCGGGTGGACTCGGCGCAGCTCGCCGTGACCCGGGCCGGCGACCGGGCCCGCGGCTCGGTGGCGGCCTCCGACGCGTTCTTCCCGTTCGCGGACGGCCCCGCGGTGCTCATCGAGGCCGGGGTGCGGGCCATCGTGGAGCCCGGCGGGTCGATCAGGGACGACGAGGTGATCGCCGCGGCCCAGGCCGCCGGGGTCACCCTCTACTTCACCGGGACCCGTCACTTCTTCCACTGACGTCTCCGCCCGCCGCGCCGTACGGCCCCGTGTTCCGCCCGCGGGCCGTACGGCGCGTCGGGGCGGCGTCCGGACGCCGCCCCTACGGTGCTCGTGCGATGCTCACGCGGTGCCCGTGCGGTGTCCGTGCGCGGGCGTCGCGGTTGGGGCGGCCGCGCACCGGAGACAAGGAAGTGGCCAAGAAGACAGAAACTTCTGGTCAAAACAGGTTTAGGGCGCGGCTAATGTGAAGCGATTCGTGTCGCCTGCGCGTGGAGATCGCTCATGTCGCTGCTTGCCGTCATCCTGAACGCTTTTGTGATCATGAGCGGACTCTGGCAGAGCCCCTGGCTCCTGCTGATCGTCGCCGCCGGTGCCGCGTACCTGGGCGCGAAGATCGTGGAGGTCATCCCCTTCACCCGCCGGATCATCGAGCGCCGGGAGCGGGCGGCCGACGACCTCACCTGAGGCGGGAGCGGGCCGCGGGCCGCCTCGTGGAAGGATGGGGCCCATGAGCGCGCGGACTATGGACGGCAAGGCCACGGCGGCGAAGATCAAGGCGGACCTCGCGCGGCGGGTGGCCGCGCTGCGGGAGCGGGGCGTCGTCCCCGGTCTCGGCACGGTCCTCGTCGGCGACGACCCGGGCAGCCAGATCTACGTCGCGGGCAAGCACCGCGACTGCGCCGAGGTCGGCATCGCCTCCATCCGCAGGGACCTGCCGGCGACCGCCACGCAGGCCGAGGTCGAGGCCGTCGTCGACGAGCTCAACGCCTCCCCGGAGTGCACCGGCTACATCGTCCAGCTTCCGCTGCCGCGCCACCTCGACACCATGGCGCTGATCGAGCGGATGGACCCGGCCAAGGACGCCGACGGCCTGCACCCGATCAACCTCGGCCGCCTGGTCCACACGGTGGACGCGCCGCTGCCGTGCACCCCGCACGGCATCGTCCTGCTCCTGCAGGAGTACGGCGTGCCGACCAAGGGCGCCGAGGTGGTGGTGGTCGGCCGCGGCATCACCGTGGGCCGCTCACTCGGCCTGCTGCTGACCCGCCGGACGGAGAACGCCACCGTCACCCTCTGCCACACCGGCACCCAGGACCTGGCGGCCCACACCCGGCGCGCCGACATCGTCGTCGCCGCGGCGGGCGTGCCGCACCTGATCACCGCCGACATGGTCAAGCCCGGCGCCGCCGTGCTCGACGTCGGCGTCTCCCGCGTCGAGGGGAAGATCGCCGGTGACGTCGCCCCCGGCGTCGCCGACGTCGCGGGCTTCCTCACCCCCAACCCCGGCGGGGTGGGGCCGATGACCCGGGCCCTGCTGCTCAGCAACGTGGTCGAGGCGGCCGAGAAGCAGGCCGCCGCGGGCTGAGCCGGGCTCAGGACGCGCGGCGCCCGCCGGGGGTGCCCGCGGCCTGCGACTCCGCCGCGCCGCCCGAACGCTGGGGCGGCACCACGGGGGTCGGCCTGACCAGCCCCAGGGCGACGACCTCGTTGGCCAGCCTGGTGCGCCGGTTGGTCCCCTCCGGGATGCGGAACTTCTGGTAGAGGCGCAGGAGGTGCTGCTTGACCGCCGCCTCCGTCACCACCAGGTCGTCGGCGATCTCCCGCGCGGTGGCCGGCGCGACGAACGCCTCGTCGGAGAGCGCCGGACGGCACAGCGACGTCAGCACGTCGACCTCCCGCCTGGTCAGCTCCGGGGCCGCGGCCCTGCGGAGCTCGACCTCCGGGACGAAGTCCTCGCGCGGGACCCCGCCGATCCGGCCGCGCGCGGCGCCGAAGGAGACGACGTCGCCGTCGTCGAGGACCCTCCGGGCGATCGGCCTGCCGTTCACCCGCGTGCCGTTGCGGGACAGGCCCAGGTCAACGACGTACAGGTAGGGTCCGCGCCGGACGAATTCCGCGTGCAGCCGGGACACGCTCGGATCGGTGAGCCGGATGTCTACTCCCCGGCCACGTCCGATGGTCGTGATCTCGGGGCGCAACGGGACCACCTCGCCTGTGTCCTCGATGCGTATGAACGGCCCCTCCACGGCAGTTCCTCCCCAGGTAGCCCGCCGTAACTATTCCTACAGCCTCGGCTTACCCAGACGAGGTGATGGGGAATCTCCTTTGCCAGAAGGAGAATCGGCTTTGGAATTCGTCTTGCCCTCCTGAGAGGGTTTCCCCTGCTCACAGGTAGACTCCGTACAAGATAAGCGGAGGAAACACTTATGGCGGACAAGCCCACCAAAGGCCTCGCCGATGTCGTGGCCGCCTCCACGGCGATCAGTGACATCGACGGTCAGGCCGGTCGCCTCTTCTACCGTGGCTACGACATCCACGACCTGGCCGGCCGCACCACCTTCGAAGAGACCGCCCATCTGCTGCAGTACGGCAGGCTCCCGAACGCCGGGGAGCTCGCGGCCTACGGTGCGGAGCTCGCCGGGAGCCGGAGCCTGGGCGAACTCGCCGAGTCGTGCCTCCCGCGGGTCGCCGGGCGCCAGTCGCCAATGGAGGCGCTGCGCACGCTGGTCTCGCTGGCCGGCGGCGACGACCCCGACAAGGACTCCAACGCCCCCGAGGCCAACCTGCGCAAGGCGGCCCGGCTGACCGCGCAGCAGCCGGTGCTGGTGGCCCGCTACCACGCCGAAAGGACGGGCGCCGACCTCCCCGAGCCCGACCCCGAGCTGGGGATCGCGGCCAACTTCCTGCTGCAGATCACCGGCCGCGTCCCCGACCGGCGCGCGGTGGAGATCTTCGACACCTGCCTGGTGCTGCACGCCGACCACACGATGAACGCCTCGACGTTCGCCGCCCGCGTCTGCGCCGCGACCCTGTCGGACATGCACTCCGCCATCGTGGCGGCCATCGGCACCCTCAAGGGCCCGCTGCACGGCGGCGCCAACGAGCAGGTCATGCGCACCCTCCAGGCCGTCGACCCGTCCGGGGTCGCGCGGGCCGTACGGGAGAGGCTCGCCGCGGGCGAGAAGATCATGGGCTTCGGGCACCGGGTCTACAAGACCGAGGACCCCCGCGCCACGCACCTGCGCCGGATGTCGCGGGAGCTGGCGGAGGCGTCCGGCGACGACACCCTCCACCGCATGTCGAAGGAGATGGAGGAGGTCGTCTTCGAGACGAAGGGCCTCTATCCCAACGTCGATTTCTACGCCGCCACCGTCTACCACTACCTTGGCATACCGACCGACCTGTTCACCCCGGTCTTCTCGGTCAGCCGCATGTCGGGATGGACGGCGCACGTCATCGAGCAGCACTCCGACAACCGTCTCATCCGCCCCGACAGCGAGTACGTCGGCGAGCGCGACCAGAAGTGGAAGCCGATAGGCGAGCGATGAGCCGGACGCACGTGACGACGAACGAACCGGCCGCCCCCGGACAGGGCGGCGGCCACGGGGGCGAGCGATGAGCCGAAGCAGACCGCGGCAGGAGCGGTGGGGGGCCTACCCGATCGTCCTGCTGGGCGCAGTCCTGGCCGTGGCGTCCACGGCCGTGGTCGGCGACCCCCGATGGGGCGGGTTCGCCCTCGGCGTGATCATGGTGCTGGCCGCCCTCGTCCGGCTCTCGGGTGGCGGCGGCCTCCTGGCCGTGCGCCGCAGGGCGACCGACACCCTCACCCTCGCCGTCTTCGGCGTCGCCCTGATGGGCGGCGCCGTGGCGCTCGCCTGGACGGAGCTCACCTCGCGATGAGCGCGGAAGCGGCGGTGCCCGAGCGATGGGCGGAACGCGGGGCGTTCCCGCCCGTCCGATAGCCTCAACGGCCAGTGAGCCTCAAAAGGACTTCTGGCCCGTGATCAGTTCAGAAGGGGAACCACACGCATGCCCAAGATCAAGGTAGAGGGTCCGGTCGTCGAGCTTGACGGCGACGAGATGACCCGGATCATCTGGCAGTTCATCAAGGACCAGCTGATCCTTCCCTACCTCGACGTCGACCTGAAGTACTACGACCTCGGGATCGAGCACCGCGACGCCACCGACGACCAGGTGACGATCGACGCGGCGAACGCGATCAAGCAGTACGGCGTCGGCGTCAAGTGCGCCACCATCACGCCGGACGAGGCCCGGGTCGAGGAGTTCGGCCTGAAGAAGATGTGGAAGTCCCCGAACGGGACCATCCGCAACATCCTCGGCGGAGTCATCTTCCGCGAGCCCATCATCATGTCCAACGTGCCGAGGCTCGTCCCCGGCTGGACCAAGCCGATCGTCGTCGGCCGTCACGCGTTCGGCGACCAGTACCGCGCCACCGACCTGAAGGTCCCGGGCGAGGGCACGCTGACCCTCACCTTCACGCCGAAGGACGGCTCGGAGCCGATCGAGCTGGACGTGTACGACTTCCCCGGCCCCGGCGTCGCGATGGCGATGTACAACCTGGACGAGTCGATCCGCGACTTCGCCCGCGCCTCCATGCGGTACGGCCTGTCCCGCAACTACCCGGTCTACCTGTCGACGAAGAACACCATCATGAAGGCCTACGACGGCCGCTTCAAGGACATCTTCGCCGAGGTCTTCGAGACCGAGTTCAAGGCCGACTTCGAGGCCGCCGGCCTGACCTACGAGCACCGCCTGATCGACGACATGGTCGCGTCGGCGCTCAAGTGGGAGGGCGGCTACGTCTGGGCCTGCAAGAACTACGACGGCGACGTCCAGTCCGACACCGTCGCGCAGGGCTTCGGCTCGCTGGGCCTGATGACGTCGGTGCTGATGACCCCCGACGGCCGTACCGTCGAGGCCGAGGCGGCCCACGGCACCGTGACCCGCCACTACCGCCAGCACCAGCAGGGCAAGCCCACCTCCACGAACCCGATCGCCTCGATCTTCGCGTGGACCCGGGGTCTGGCCCACCGCGGCAAGCTCGACAACACCCCCGCGGTCATCGAGTTCGCCGAGAAGCTGGAGCAGGTCTGCATCGAGACCGTCGAGGGCGGCCAGATGACCAAGGACCTCGCCCTCCTCGTCGGCGGCGACGCCCAGTGGCTGACCACCCAGGACTTCCTGGCGGCCCTGGACGAGAACCTCAAGAAGAAGATGGCCGTTTAAGGACGCGTCGGGATCCGTCAGGGTCCGTCGGGATCCGTCCAGCGCCCTTCCCGGATGCGGAGGGGCGCGGAACCACGGAGAGGGCCGCCCCCCGCGGGGCGGCCCTTCTGCGTCCCCGGCCCGGAGTCCCGTCCCGGGCCTTCCGGAGTTCCGGACCCGAACCCCCGGCGGTTCCGGTCCCCGTGGCCTTCCAGAGCCCCGGTCGGCTCCCGGACGGCGGATGCCCGGAAAGGGCGCCCGGGGAACGCCCAGGAGGCCGTCAGGAGGCCGTCAGGGCGCCGAACACGATGGGTTCCCCGTCGGGGAGGCCCTCCACCGGCCGGGTCCGGCCGGTGACGGCGTCCACCCGGTAGAAGGCCGTCCGGCCGCCGTCCTTCTCCTTCAGCCTGACGACGACCTCCCGGGTGCCCAGCCAGCCGACGACCTCGGGCTCGGCCGGCCGCTTCGCGGCGGGCAGCGGCAGACGCCTGACCACCTGCCGCGACCCGGCGTCGATGATGTGCAGGTCCCCGGCGCCCGCCCGCTCCCCGGCGGCCTTCACCGCCGCCGAGTGCCGGCCGTTGGGGGAGTCGCACCAGACGCGGTAGTTCTGCCGGAGCCACCCGGCCGCCTGGACGGTGGCCGCCCGCCGCCCGTCCGGCAGGGACGTGGACCTCCCGGTCGCGAAGTCGGTCCGCAGCCGCCGCCCGCCCAGCTCCACGATGAACCGGCGGCCGTCCGCCGAGACGCTCACCCGGGTGCCCGCCGCGACGTCGGAGGGCGCCAGCACCGGGGACAGGTACCGCTTGACCCCGGTCCGCAGGTCGTGGGCGACGTACCTGCGCTCGGCGGCGCTGAGATAGGCCACGCGGTGGCCGTCCGGGCTGACGGCCGGCTCCACCCGCAGGCCCTTCTCGCCGCCGCCCGCCAGCTCCTGCGCCGCGTCCCCGACGCGCAGCGTGGACTCGCAGTGGCCGGGCCGCCCGCACGTGGCGGACGCGAGTTCCGAGCGGCCCGCGTCGGACAGCTCCAGCGTCCAGCCGGCGCAGGTGACATCACCCGCGCCGCCCGCCGGCACGGCGCCGCCCGGGCACTTCGCGGGGACGGCGTAGCGGATCGCGAGGGGGGTGCGCGGCGGCTTCCACGGCTCCGGCGCGGGCGTGGGGGCCGCCCGCATGGTGCGCGGGGTGGGCGTGGCCGCCGCGCTCTCCCCGGCCTTCGGGGCGGAGTGCCCGCGCAGCGACGAGGTCCACGCCATCCCCGGCGGCAGCAGGACGAAGGCGGCGATCATGCCGATCGGCACCAGGACCGCGGCCATCGCCAGGAGGGTGCCCCGGCTGCGGCGGCGCCGCAGGGCGCGCAGGGCCCGCGTGGTGAGGTCGGGCACCGACGCCTCGCCCGCCTGCGTGGCCAGCCGCTTGGTGAGACGCGCCACGTCACCCTTGGTCAGGGTGTCCACCGCGTCGTCGAGCTCCTTCTCCACGGTCTCCACGGGCAGGCCGAGGAGGTCCGCCATCTCGGCGCGGGACCGGCCGTCGTGCAGGCAGGCGACGACCAGGACGCGCTGCCGGGGCGGGAGCCGTACCAGGGCGGTGTTGCCCGCCGCGCTCGGCTTGCGGAGGAACCGGCGGTACAGGGTGACCTGGGCGTGCGTGGTGGGGTTCTCCCATGGCGTGGGCGGCCAGGTGAGGCCCACGGTGTGGAAGGACCACAGGGTCAGGCGGATGGCCTGGTCGTGACTGCCGGTCAGGAGAAGTGCCGTGCCGACCAGGGAACGCTGGTCACGCTCGACGAAGTCACGATAACCGATATATCGGCGCATGGGGTTTTCTGCTCCGGCCTTGCCTGAGGGGACGGTCAACGGTAGCGATCTAAGCGGTTTCCGCGCCATCTCGGGGCGATATGGCGATCAACGGACGAGTGGTCATGCCCACACCCCCGTCCGGGGCCCGCCCGGGGAAGGGGCGACGGGCCATGACGGCGTGGCCGTCCGTCTCCCGGTCCCGGGGTCCGCGCGGGGAAGGGACGGCGGGGTCCGCGCCGGGAAGGGCGGGGAATCCTGGGTCACTTCGGGGGAGGCCCGGGACACCGTAAAGTTCAGCTGGTCGGGCATTCACGAAATCATGGGGACGGCATGCCGGAGATCGCGCCACTGGAGGCCTGGGAGCCTCGACGGCTCGGTCGGTTCCGTGTCGTCGGCCGCGTCGGCGAGGGCGGCCAGGGGATCGTCTACCTCGGCGAGAGCGAGTCGGGGGAGCGGGCGGCGATCAAGCTCCTGCACGTGAAGTTCTCCGGCGACGCGATCGCGCGGTCCCGGTTCGCCCGGGAGGCGCGCGCCGCGCGGCGGGTCTCCTCGTTCTGCACGGCCGCCGTGATCGAGGTCGACGTCGAGGGCGACACCCCCTACATCGCGAGCGAGTACATCGAGGGCAGGTCGCTGAGGGAGACCGTGGAGAGCGACGGCCCGCTGCGCGGCACCGCGCTGCAGCGGCTGGCGGTCGGCACGGCCACCGCGCTCACCGCGATCCACCACGCGTCGATCGTGCACCGCGACTTCAAGCCGGACAACGTGCTGCTGGCCGCCGACGGGCCGCGCGTGGTCGACTTCGGCATCGCCCGCATCCTCGACTCCACCGGCACGATCACCAGCCGCGCCATCGGCACCCCGGCCTACATGGCGCCCGAGCAGATCTCCGGCGACGACGTCGGCCCGCACAGCGACGTCTTCTCCTGGGGGGCGACGATCGCGTTCGCCGCGACCGGCGAGACGGCCTTCGCCGGGAAGTCGCTCGCCATGGTGCTCAACCGCATCCTGAACCACGAGGTGGACGTCACCGCCATGCCGGAGCCGCTGCGCGGGGTGGTCCGCTCGGCGCTGGCCAAGGCTCCGTCCGAGCGGCCCTCGGCCGACCAGATCCTGCTGCGCCTGCTCGGCCGCCCGGAGTCAGGGAACGTCTCCCCGGCCCTGCTCAGCAGCGGCGTGCGGGCCGCCGACCCGGTCTCCGGCCCCCTCCCGGCCACGGGGACCGGCCCGTCCCCCGCCACGGGTGCGGACGGCGGCCCGGCGTCCGGCTCGCCCGAGGGCGCGGCCCCCGGTCCGGGTACGGCGGGCGGCCCGGCCCCCGGTTCCGGTCCCATCCCGGCGTACGGCCCGGCCTCCGAGCCGGGCGCGGTGCCCGGGCCGGGTACGGGGCCGGTGTCAGGGCCGGGTACGGCCTCCGGAGCGGGTACGGCGCCGGGGCCGACGACGGCCTCCGGGCCGGGAACGGCTCCCGGGTCGGACGCCGGCTCCGGCGCCGACGAGTCCACCAGGCCCATGCGGCTGCCCACCCCGGGTGTCACGCCCGTGCCGCCCGCCGCGCCCCGGGGAGCCGCGCCCCGCGGAGCCACGCCCATGCCGCCCGCCGCGCCGCAGGGCCGGCGGGCCACCGTCCCGTCCGGCTCCGCCACGGGCCCGCCTCCCATGCCCGGCCCCGGTCCCGCCGTCGTTCCCGCTCCCGGTTCGGACTCCGGAGCCGGAGCCGGAGCCGGAGCCGGTGTCGGTGTCGGTGTCGGCGTCGGAGTCCCGGTTCCGGGCTCCGGCGGGTCCGGGCGGCCGTCCGGGCGGCGCCGGGCCGTCATCGCCGTCCTCGCCCTGGTCGTCCTGCTGGGCGGGGGCGCGGTCGCCGCCACCGCCGCCGGCTGGCGTCCCTGGGCCGCCTTCCGGACCGGGCCCGTACCCTCGTCGTCCCCGTCGCCGACGAAGTTCGCCTCGGTGGCCGACAAGGCGGCCCGGACCCGCAGGCTCTCCGTGGGGCTGCGCGACTACCTGCCGGGCATCGCGCTGAACAGCGGCGGCGGGTGGAGCGGTTTCGAGGTGGACCTCGCCGTCGAGATCGCCAGGGCGCTGGGGGTGCCCCGGGGGAACATCGAGTTCCGGGCCACGAGCCGGCAGGAGCGGCCGGCCCTGCTGGCCTCCGGCGACCTCGACCTCGTCATCTCGACCTATCCGATCACTCCGGGCGACGACGTCACGTTCGCCGGGCCCTACTACGTCGCCCACACGGACGTGCTGGTCAAGGACTCCTCCCCGGTCACCTCCGCGGCCGGCCTGGAGGGCGGGCGGCTGTGCGGTCCCGACGGCGCCGCGGCCGAGCGGGTGCGCAAGGAGGCGGGCCGGCTCACGGTCGTCCCCGCCCAGAACTACACCGAGTGCGTGAACATGCTCGCCACCGGAAAGGTCGACGGGATCGCGGGCGACGACCTGGTGCTGGCCGGGTTCGCCGCCCGGGAGAGCGTCCGCTACCGGGTGCTCGGCCTGCGGCTCACCGACGAGCGCTACGCCGTGGCCATGCGCAGGGGCGACGTGCGCACCTGCGAGGCCGTACGGGGAGTGGTGGCCGACCTGTACGGCAACGGCGCGATCGGCAAGCTGCTCGACCGGCACCTCTCACGGGTGAGGTTCCCCACCCGGGAGCGCCGCATCCCCGCCATGGCCGCCTGCCGCTGATCCCCGCTCGTCACTCCCCGCCGGGCGGGTCCCCGGCGGCGCGTTCGATCTCCGCCGCGGTCTCCTCGGCCCAGTCGCGCACCACCCGGGTCTGGCGGATGCCCAGCTCCAGGGCGTGCTCCCCGAAACCGGGCCGTTTCCACGACGCCTTCGCCGCCTTGAGCGCCTCCAGTTCGGCCAGCCGGGCGGTGTAGACCTCCGCCTCGGCGCGGAGCCGCGCGGCGGCCTCGTGCGGCTCCAGCGTGGGCAGCAGGAACGCCCGCAGCGCGCCCTCGCTGCGGATCGACCGCGACGGAGTCCCCTCCAGGAGCCATTCGCGCAGCTCCCGGCGGCCCTCGGCGGCGATCGTGTAGGTCTTGCGGCCCCGGGGGCCCTCCTCCTCCACCGTGACGAGCCCGTCGGCCGCCATCTTGTTCAGCTCCGGATAGATCTGGCTGTGCCGGGCCTGCCAGGCGTGGTTGATCGAGCTCTCGAACCGCTTCGCCAGGTCGTAGCCGCTCGAAGGGCCGGAGGTGGTCAGCAGGCCGAGGAGGGCGATCCGGAGTGACATGCCCTCATCGTACTTAAGAATTGACATGTAAAAACTGACACGTCACCATCGACGTGTGGCTTCTGACATATCCTCGCCCCCGTCCCAGGCCCCCTCTCCTTCTTCGGATCCCTCGGCCCCCGCCGCGACGGCCCCTCCGGCCTCCTCCGCCCCGGACCGCTCCGGGAACGGCCTGTTGCTGGTCGCCGTGCTCGGCGGCATGTTCCTCGCGATGCTGGACCAGACGATCGTCGGCACCGCGCTGCCCCGGATCGTCCAGGACCTCGGCGGCGGCGACCTGTACACCTGGGTCGTCACGGCCTACCTGCTGACCGCCACGATCACCGTCCCGCTGTACGGCGGGCTCTCCGACACCTACGGCCGCAAGCCGCTGCTGCTGACCGGCATCGGGCTGTTCCTGCTCGGCTCCGTCCTGTGCGGCCTCGCCCAGGACATGGGCCAGCTCATCGCCTTCCGGGGGCTGCAGGGACTCGGCGCCGGGGCGCTGCTCCCGCTCTCCCTGGCCCTGGTCGCCGACCTGTTCCCGCCGGAGAAGAGCGGCCGGGTGCAGGGCGCGCTGGGCGGGGTCATGGCGCTGAGCTACGTCGCCGGGCCGTTCCTCGGCGGGCTGTTCACCGACCACACCGGCTGGCGCTGGGCCTTCCTGGTCAACCTCCCCGTCGGCCTGGGCGTCGCCGCGATCATCGTCGCCAGGCTGCCCCGGGTCGCCGGGCAGGGGCGCGGCGTCCGCCCGGACTACCTGGGCATCGCGGTGTTCAGCGCGGCGATCGGCGCGCTGCTGGTCGGCCTCACCGAGAAGGGCGCGGACGGCCACACCTGGACCAGCGGGCCCGTGCTGTGGCCGATCGTCGCGTCCGCCCTGCTCCTGGTCGTGTTCGTCCTCGTCGAGCGCCGCGCGGCGCAGCCGATCGTCCCCCTGGCGCTGTTCCGGGTGCGGACCTACACGCTGGCCAACGCCGCCTCGTTCGCCACCGCGTTCTGCCTCTACGCCGCCGTCGTGTTCCTGCCTCGGTACTTCCAGGAGGCCCTGGGGATCAGCGCCACCGAGTCGGGCGTGCGGGTCTACCCGCTCATGCTCGGCATGGTCGCCGGCAGCGTGGTCACCGGCGCCCTGATGACGAGGACCCGCCGGTACAAGCCGTGGCTGCTGGCGGGCGCCGTCCTGATCGCCCTGGGCGCCCTGCTCTGCGGCGGGCTGACGCCCGCCACCTCCGCCCTGACGCTGGCCTGCTGGATGGGCCTGCTGGGCCTGGGCATGGGGCCCATGCTGTCGGGCCTGACCGTGGCGGTCCAGATGTCGGTCCCGCCGCGTTTCATCGGCACCGCCACCGCGAACCTGACCTTCTTCCGGCAGATCGGCGGCGCCGTCGCGCTGGCCCTGGCCGGAACCCTCTACACCGCCGTGTTCGCCGCGGAGGCGCCGATCCGCGGGATGGCCGCCGCGCACGCAGCGGCCACCGCGAGCGTGATCCCCTGGCTGGCCGCCGGCGGGTCGGTCGTGGTGCTCGCCGCGCTGGCCGCGCTGCCCGGGGGGCGTATCCGGATGGGCGCCTCAGGGCCGGGAACACTCGACGGGTAACATCCGAGCGTCACAGTTCATCCTCGAGTGGGGGAAGGTCATGGCCCAGACTCCCGTAAAGGTCACCGTCACCGGCGCCGCCGGTCAGATCGGCTACGCGCTGCTGTTCCGCATCGCGTCGGGCCAGCTGCTGGGCGCCGACGTCCCGGTCACGCTGAGCCTGCTGGAGGTCCCGCAGGCGGTCAAGGCGGCCGAGGGCACCGCGATGGAGCTCGACGACTGCGCGTTCCCGCTGCTGCGCGGCATCGAGATCGCCGACGACCCGAACGTCGCGTTCGACGGCGCCAACGTCGCGCTGCTGGTCGGCGCCATGCCGCGCAAGGCGGGCATGGAGCGGGGTGACCTGCTGGAGGCCAACGGCGGCATCTTCGGCCCGCAGGGCAAGGCCATCAACGACCACGCCGCCGACGACATCCGCGTGCTGGTGGTGGGCAACCCCGCCAACACCAACGCGCTCATCGCCCAGCAGCACGCCCCGGACGTCCCGGCCGAGCGCTTCACCGCGATGACCCGCCTCGACCACAACCGCGCGCTGTCGCAGCTCGCCGCCAAGCTCGGGGTCCCGGTCACCGAGATCAAGAAGATGACCATCTGGGGCAACCACTCCGCCACCCAGTACCCCGACCTCTTCCACACCGAGATCGGTGGCAAGATCGCCGCCGAGCAGGTGGACGAGTCGTGGCTGCGTGACACGTTCATCCCGACCGTCGCCAAGCGCGGCGCGGCGATCATCGACGCCCGGGGCGCCTCCTCCGCCGCGTCGGCCGCCAACGCCGCGATCGACCACGTCCACGACTGGGTCAACGGCACCGAGTGGACCTCCGCCGCGATCGTCTCCGACGGCTCGTACGGCGTGCCCGAGGGCCTCATCTCCTCCTTCCCCGTCGCCTCGCGCGGCGGCCGGTGGGAGATCATCCAGGGCCTGGAGATCGACGCCTTCTCCCGCGAGCGCATCGACGCCTCGGTGCGCGAGCTGGAGGAGGAGCGCGACGCCGTCCGCAAGCTCGGCCTCATCTGAGCCGCGCGACCACCTCGCCGGGCCGTGCCCGGCGAAGCCCGTGAAAGGGGCCCCGGCCGTCCGGGGCCCCTTTCGCTTTTCCCGTGATCGCGACGGTACGGCGGTTCCGTGCCGGACCAGGCCCGTGACGTGCCGAAATCCGTCCCGGCGGCGTGTCATTCCCGCGGGAAGGCGGCACACCGGCGTTAAATGATCATTGATGCTCGGGGGATCGGTGGTCATGGCGCGTGGTACGGCGGGGGTCGTCGCGGGATTCATCAGTCTTGCCCTGCTGGGGGCGTGGGGAATGACGCCGTCGTTGTCCCGCCAGGAGAAGAAGACGATCGGGGCGGACATGTCCGTCCGGCTGGTGTCGTCGCCCAAGCCGGCGCAGCCCGGCCAGATCCTGGTCTACCGGGCCGAGGTGCGCAACAACGGCCCCGAGGACGCGGTGCTGCCCCTGCTGACCGTGCGCCTGCCCCGGGGGGTGGACGTCCTGCGCGTCGACGTGGCCGAGTGCCGGCCCGGGGCCACCGCCCGGGAGGTGGTCTGCCCCTCCCAGCGCGACGTCCTGGCCGGCGAGACCGGCGGCGTGACCGTCAGCGGCCTGGTCCGCCCGGGCGCCGGCGGCCCGCTGACGGCCACCGCGACGCTCTCCTCCGAGGTCGTGGACGCCAACGAGGCCGACAACGTCGCCAGGGCGGTCACCCCGGTGGACGAGGGCGCCGACCTCGCGGTGCGGCTGTCGGGCGAGCGGCGGGCCGGGCGGCGGGTCACCATGGGCGCGGTGGTCCGCAACCGGGGGCCCCGGACGGTCCGCGACGCCACGGTCTTCTTCGACACCGGCGCGGCCCGCCTGCTGTCGGTGCGGGGCGCGCGCTGCCACCCCTCCGAGGGGCACGTCGGCTGCCGGCTGGGCGCGGTCGGCTCGGGTGAGCGGGTGGGCCTGCGGCTCGCCCTGCGCGCCGCGGGGCGGGCGCCGCGGGCCAGGGCGACGGTCTACTCCCCGCACGTGGGCGACCGCCGTCCCGGCAACAACATCGCCCGCATCGACCTTCGCTGAGGCCCATGCCGGGGTCGTCAGCGGGGCAGGGCGGCCCAGGCGTCGGCGACGATCTCGGGAAGGGTCGTGCGCTCCGGCTTCCACCCCAGCTCGCGCTGGATCTTCGCGGAGGAGGCGACCAGCACCGCGGGGTCCCCGGGCCGGCGCTCGCGGACGACCGCCGGGATCGCGTGGCCGGTGACGTCGCGGCAGACCTCGATGACCTCCCGCACCGAGAAGCCGGCGCCGCTGCCCAGGTTGTAGACCTTGTGCTCGCCCGGCGCGCAGGCGTCCAGCGCCAGCAGGTGCGCCCGCGCGAGGTCGGCCACGTGGATGTAGTCGCGCACGCATGTCCCGTCGGCGGTGGGGTAGTCCGTGCCGAACACGTCGACCGACTCGCGCCCGCCGAGCGCGACGGCGAGAACGTTAGGGATCAGGTGGGTCTCCACGGTGTGCCGCTCGCGATAGGAGCGACCGTCGCGGGCGGTGTGGGCGCCGCCCACGTTGAAGTAGCGCAGGCTGACCGCGGCCAGGCCGTACACCCCGGCGAAGGCGGTCAGCGCGGTGTCCACCGCGAGCTTGGAGGCACCGTAGGGGTTCGTGGGCCGGGTCGGGTCGCTCTCCTCGATCGGGGAGCGCTCGGGCTCGCCGTACACGGCGGCGGTGGAGGAGAAGACGATCCGGCCGACCCCGGCGGCGCGCATCGCGTCCAGCAGGGCCAGGGTGCCGCCGAGGTTGTGGTTCCAGTAGAGGGCGGGCTCGCGCACCGACTCGCCCACCAGGGACCTGGCCGCGAAGTGCAGCACGCCGTCCATGCCCGCCAGCGCGTCCGCCGCGTCGGTGATCGAGCCCTCGACGAAGCGCGCGCCCGCCGGCACCGCGTCGGCGTGCCCGGTGGAGAGGTCGTCGAGAACGGTGACCTGGTGGCCCGCCTCGACGAGCTGGGCCGCCACGACGCTTCCGATGTATCCGGCCCCCCCGGTGACCAGCAGCTTCACAGACCCTCCTGTTTGGTGGTGTTTGTAATTGTTTATTTATGTACGCCTGGTGCCAGCATATGCTGTCACATCAAATATCGGGCACAGTCGGAACGGGCGACGGTCATGATGGAGACGTACTCATGAACGGCGTCGTGGCGAACATCGCCCTGGTGCTGCTCTTCATACTGATCGGCGGCTTCTTCGCGGCCGCCGAGATGGCCATGGTCTCCCTCCGGGAGAGCCAGGTGCGCAGGCTCGACTCCCGGGGGCGCAGGGGGGCGCGGGCGGCCCGGCTGGCCCGCGACCCGAACCGCTTCCTGTCGGCCGTGCAGATCGGCGTGACCGTGGCGACCATGCTGTCGGCGGCGTTCGGCGCCGACACCCTCGCCCGGGACCTGGTCCCGGCGGTGACCGGCTGGGGGGTGCCCGCGACCGTCGCCGCCCCGCTGTCCCTGGTGCTGGTCACGCTCGCCATCTCCTACTTCTCCCTGGTGCTGGGCGAGCTCGCGCCCAAGCGGCTCGCCCTGCAGCGCGCCGAGGGCATCTCGCTGCTGGTCGCGCCGTTCCTGGACCGCATGGCCGCGTTGTCGCGGCCGGTCATCTGGGCGCTGTCGAAGTCCACCGACGGCGTGGTCAAACTGCTCGGCGGCAACCCCGAGGAGGACCGGGAGGCGATCACCACCGAGGAGCTGCGCGACATGGTGGTCGGCCACCAGGAGCTCACCGCGGACGAGCGCCACCTGATCGCGGAGGTCTTCGCCGCCGGCAAGCGGCAGCTCCGCGAGGTGATGCTGCCCCGCACCGAGGTGGAGTTCATGTCGGCCGACACCCGGCTGGCCGAGGCCGCCGTCCTGGCCGCCGCGATGCCGCACTCCCGCTTCCCCGTCTACCGCGACTCCTACGACGACGTCGTGGGGTTCGTCCACATCCGCGACCTGCTCGACCCCGTGCTGACCGGGTCGATCGAGCCGATCAGCGAGCTGGTGCCGATCCGCCCGGTCAAGCTGGTGCCCACCACCAAGCGGCTGATGGCCACCCTGTCGGAGATGCGCCGCGAGGGCCACCACCTGGCCATCGTGGTCGACGAGTACGGCGGGACCGCCGGCATCGTCACGATGGAGGACCTGGTCGAGGAGCTCATCGGCGACATCCGCGACGAGCACGACGTGGAGTACAAGCCGGTCGTGCTGCCGGCCGGGGAGGTCGAGCTGGACGGCCTGGCCAACCTCGACGTGGTGGCCGCCGAGACCGGGATCCGCCTGCCGGACGGCCCCTACGAGACCCTCGGCGGGTTCGTCATGGCGACCCTGGGCCACCTTCCGGCGATGGGGGAGCGGGTGGAGATCCCCGGGTTCGAGCTGTCGGTCACCGGCATGGACGGCCGCAGGGTCTCGCGGGTCCGCGTCAAGCGCCGCCTCCCTCCGGGGGAACCGGCGGGAGCGGCGGAACCGGCGGGAGCGGCCGGGCCGGCGGGGGCGGTGGAGGCACCGACCACTCCCGACAGCTGACAGAATTGCATGCTATGGCCAGTCCTCGTGTCCTGTCCGGTATCCAGCCCACCGCCGACTCCTTCCACCTGGGCAACTACCTGGGTGCGGTGCGGCAGTACGTCGCCATGCAGGAGGGCTACGACGCCTTCTACTGCGTCGTCGACCTGCACGCGATCACGGTGGAGCACCAGCCGGAGGTCCTGCGCAGGCGCTCCCGCGTCGCCGCCGCCCAGCTCTTCGCCGCCGGCCTGGACCCCGAGCGCTCCACCGTCTTCGTCCAGAGCCACGTCCGCGAGCACACCGAGCTGGCCTGGGTGCTGATCTGCCTCACCGGCATGGGCGAGGCCGCCCGGATGACCCAGTTCAAGGACAAGTCGGCCCGGTACGGCGAGAGCTCGGCCGGGGTCGGCCTGTTCACCTACCCGATCCTTCAGGCCGCCGACATCCTGCTCTACCAGGCCGACCAGGTCCCGGTCGGGGCCGACCAGAAGCAGCACCTGGAGCTCACCCGCGACCTCGCGCAGCGCTTCAACCACCGCTTCGGCGAGACGTTCACGATGCCCGCGGCGCACATCGTCAAGGGCGTCGAGAAGATCACGGACCTCCAGGACCCCACGGCCAAGATGTCCAAGTCCTCCTCCTCGCCCACAGGCATCCTCGACCTGCTGGAGCAGCCCTCCACGCTCCGCAAGAAGGTCATGCGGGCGGTCACCGACACCGGTTCGGAGGTCGTCGCCGACGAGGAGAACAAGCCCGGCGTCACCAACCTGCTGCGGATCCAGTCCGCGCTGACCGGCACGCCGATCCCCGAGCTGGAGGCCCGGTACGCCGGGCAGGGCTACGGCGCCTTCAAGAAGGACGTCGCCGAGGCCGTCATGGAGACCTTCACGCCGATCCGGGAGCGGACCGAGAAGCTGCTCGCCGACGAGACCGAGCTCGACCGGATGCTCGCGGCCGGCGCCGCGCGCGCCCGCGCCGTGGCCGCCGAGACGATGGCGAAGGTCCGCGACCGCGTCGGCTTCCTGCCCTCTCTCTGACCGCCTCCCCGCCCTCTCCCGGACCGCCGCCGGACGAGGGGGAACCCCGGGCGCGGCGCTCCCGCGCCCGGGAGGACGCTCCCGTACGGTGACCCGGGCGGGACGCCCGCGCCTGGTGGCGTGTCCGCGCGCTGCACCGCGGTGATCGGGGTAGGGAGATGCACGTGAAGAGCGTGCAGGAGCGGATCCGGGTGATCCGTGAGCGGGGCCGGGGCGTCATCGAGGACAACCGGATCAGGTGGCCCTGGTTCGATCACCTCATCCGGAGCGTGCAGCGCTACCAGGTGCAGTCCGGCGACCGGCTGGCCGGGGCGGTGACCTACTTCGCGTTCCTGTCGTTCTTCCCGATCATCGCGCTGGCCTTCGCGGTCTTCGGCTACTTCCTGGCGCTGGACGTCAACGCCACCGAAGCTCTGGAGAAGGCCATCGACGCCTATCTCCCCGGCCTGTCGTCGAGGCTTCCGATCAAGCAGATCGCCGACTCGCGGGCCAGCGCCGGGATCATCGGCCTCATCGGCCTGCTCTACGCCGGGCTCGGCGCGATCGACGCGCTGCGCGGCGCGCTCCGCCAGGTCTCCATGACCACCGAGCCGCCGCTGAACTTCCTGCTGGCCAAGCTCCGCGACCTGGCCGCCTTCGTGCTGATCGGCGTCACCGCGATCACCTCGGTGCTGGTCGGCGGCTTCGCCACCCAGGCGGGCGGGACGGTGGCCGGGTGGCTGGGGCTGGGAAGCTCGCCGGTCGGCTGGACGGCGGTCCGGCTCGCGGGCCTCGCGGTCAGCCTGCTGGCCGACGTCGTCCTCTTCCTGATCATCCTGCGCTGGGTGGGCCGCTCCCGGCAGCCGGCGAAGGCGCTGCTGCGCGGCGCGCTGCTGGGCGCGATCGGTTTCGGCCTGCTCAAGCAGCTCGCCACCTTCATCCTGGCCCGGACGCTGAACAACCCCATCTACGGGGTGTTCGCGGTGATGGTGGGACTGCTGGTGTGGATCAACCTGTCGGCCAGGGTGATCCTCTTCGCGGCGGCCTGGACGGAGACCGCCATGTTCGGCCCGCCGCCCGAGCCGACGCCCGTCCCGTCCGGCGCCCTGCCCGCCGGTGCCCTGCCCGGCGCCGATCAGCCCGGTGGTGATCGGACCGACGGCGAACGGTCCGGCGGCGACCGGCCTGACGGCGAACGGCCTGACGGTGAACGGTCCGGTGAGGACCCGCGGGACCGGGCCTGACGGGCGCCGGCGTCCTCTACCGGGCCTGATCCCCCTCCAGCCGGCTTCGATCCGCCCGGGACGGTCCCACGGGCGGGTCTCAGTCCGCCCGGCGCCGGCGGCGCAGGCCGTACGCCAGCCAGGCCGTGCCGCCGAGCAGGACGGCGCCCAGCGCGTACCAGAGGGCCGGGGAGGGGCCGTCCGCGGGCTCGCGGGCGGCGGCGGCCGGGGCGGCGCTCGCGCGCACCTGCGGCGCGGCCGGAACGACCGGGGTCGGAGCGGCCTCGGGGACCGGGTCCACGAGCCGCCCGACGGGCGTGACCCTGCCGCGGGCGGAGAAACCCCAGTCGAGCAGCTCGGCGACCTCGTCCCAGAAGTAGCCGTCGTGTCGCATGATCGACACGATGATCGTGTGGCCGTCGCGGCGGGCCGCGCCGACGAAGCTGCCCAGGGCCTTGGTCGTCCAGCCGTTCTTGATCCCGATCATTCCCGGGTAGCGCCAGAGCAGCCGGTTGTGGTTGCCGATCTCGTAGTAGCCCTTGGGCGCGGGGAATTTGTCGGTCTTCAGGCTGACGTAGCGCCGGAAGTCCCGGTCGGCCAGCCCGGCGCGGGCGATCAGCGCCAGGTCGTACGCCGAGCTGCTCTGACCCGGCTTGTCCAGCCCGCTGGGCGTCTTGGCCACCGTGTCGTACGCCTGCAGGCGCTTGGCCTCGTCGTTCATCTCCCGCAGGGTCTTGTCCAGCCCGCCGTTCGCCTCGGCCAGCGCCATCGCGCAGTCGTTGCCCGAGACCAGCATCAGGGCCTTGAACAGGTCCTCGGCGGTGTAGAGCGGCTTTGTGACCAGGCCGACGGCGCTGCCCTCCTGGTTCACCGCGTTCCGGCTCGGCCTGATCTTCAGTTTCTTGTCGATCTTCGGGATGAGGGTGAGCGCGGTCAGGGTCTTGAGCGTGCTCGCCGGGAGGAACCGGCCGTGGGGGTCCTTGGCCGCGAGCACCTCGCCGGTGTCGGCGTCGGCGATCACGTAGGACCGGGCGGCCGTCTTGGGCGGGGCCTTCACCCCGAGGGGCGCGATCACGCCGTGTCTGCCGAGGTCGGCGCCGCCGACCGGCCCGTTCTCCGCGCGGCCGGGCGCGGCCGGCGCGTTGTCCGTACCGGCGGCCGTGACCGGCGCGTCGCCCGTGCGGGCGGGCGCGACCGGCCCGCTGCTCGCTCGGGCCGGAGCGGCCGGAGGGGCGGCCTCCGCGTGGGCGGGAACGCCGAGGAGGGCGGTCGCCGCGATCAGCGCCCCCGCGGGCGCGGCATGTCTCATCCCCATAGTGATCTCAGGGTAGCTTCGTCCGGATTCGGAGAAGCCCACCCACGCCCTGACCAGGGGTGAATGTCGCACCGCGATACTGAAGCCATGCAAATGTCGCGAAAGATCGCCGGATTCCTGGTCGGCGTCGCCGCTTTCATGATCTTCGAGTGGATCAATCTTGGCTTCAACCTCGCCGACGGGCACCCGACGTCCTTCTACGTGGTGCACGGCGTGCTGGTGGCCGTCAACATCCTCCTCGCGCTCGTCATCGGCACGATCGGCGTACGGGGCCTGCGAGGCCCGCGCGGCTCCTCGGACCCGCGCGGACTACACGGCCCGGCGGAGGGCGTCCAGCGTCCGCAGGTGTAGCTCGGCGGCCTCCTCCGGCGAGTCGCCGATGCTGGTGAAGCCGAGCTTGCCGTACCGGGAGATCGCTCCCATGAGGTGCAGCACGTTGCCCGTGCGCCGCTCGCGGTCGAACCCCAGCCCGAAGTCGTGCACCAGCTTGACGACGTCCCCGGGGGTACGGCCCCGCAGGCTCTCGGCGTCGCAGTTGTCGGTCGCCACGTAGTGCTTGGCGCGGTCCCCGCACCGCAGCGTGCCGGAGGCCGGGTCGTAGACGGCGCCGGTGCTGAGCATCGCCGCGCCCAGGGGGTGCGTGGTGCCGCCGATGCGCAGGTTGACCTCGCACAGCAGCGCCCGGTAGCCGCCGTCGGTCTTGACCGCGAAGAAGTCGACGCCGAACAGCCCGACCACCCCGCGGGCGGCGAGGACCCCGGCGATCCGCTCGGCGCAGGCGGCCACCTCGGCGCGGTACTCCGGCCGGGCCGGGAAGACGCAGCCCTTGTAGACGTCGCCGTTCGGGCCGCCGAGAACCTGCTCGTGCGTGGCGATGACGCCGTGGTCGCCGCCCGGTGTGACCATGGCCAGGGCGCTGGGGGAGTGCAGCGGCCGGCCCTGGACGAACTCCTCGATGACAGCGCCCCGTTCGGCGATCTTCTCGGCGAACGTGGTCCAGGTCTCGTCCGCCGCCGAGAAGCTCGTGGGGCAGGCGGTGAGCGGCCGGTCGTCCTTGATGACGATCGCGTTCCCCAGCCCGGAGTAGCTGTTGTTGAGCTTGACCATCAGCTTGGAGGCCGGGGCCAGTGCGCGGGCCGCGTGCTCGACCTCGGTCAGCGACCGCAGGTCGGAGAAGCCCCGGGCGGTGGGCACCCCCGCCTCCTCGGCCAGCATCCGCCCGCCGCTCTTGGAGCCCAGGTGGGCCAGCGAGGTGGCCGGGCCGTAGACGGGCAGGCCGAGCAGCCCGGCGAGCCGTTCCTCGTACTCGCTGACCACGAACGGCACCAGGCACGCGCCGCCGGGCCGGCCGGCGGTCCGGTCGAGGATCCGGTCGAGGAGGTCGGGGCGGTCCAGCAGCGCCGCGCTCAGCGGCCGGGTGTCCGGATCGTCGAGGCTGATCATCTGCAGGCGCGTGCGGGCCTCGTCCGGGTCGTCGAGGAAACCGAGGTAGTAGTCCACGATCGCGGTGTCCACGGGCATCGAGGTGACGTAGACGATCTCGACGGAGGGGCGCCGGAGTGTCAGCAGCAGGAACAGCAGCCGCTCCTCGTAGCAGAGGGCGCCGGTGATCCTGCGCAGCTCGTCCTGGGGCAGGGACAGCGATGGGATGACCACCAAGGTCCCCTCATCCGGTTCGAAGATGCTCAATCTGGAGTGATTCTCCCCAAACGGGATGTGAGCGATCATATGCGGAGTGAAGCACGCATTCCTATCGGTAGCATCACTCCGCCGGGTTCGATCACTGGCACCTGAGGTGACGTAAATTGCCAGTTCGTTGATGTTTCAAGGGAGCCGATACGGGCCACTCCCCCCGGCGCGGGCGGCGGCCCGGCATGCCGGGGCTCTCGCCGGGGGCCGTCTCTCCGCTCCGCTTCCCCGGATCGCCCCCCTGTCACCTCCGGCGGCCGATCGCCGGAATCGCCTCCGGCACCCACCTCTCCGGGCCGCTCCCGGCGTCCCCCGGCCGTCTCCGGCGTCCAGGCACCCCCCCTCACACCCCCCGGTACGGCTACCGGCATGGCCAATACGAGTCACCACTCCTGGTTCGAACGGGTCAGAAGGTGCCCGAGAAGGCCATGGGGCGACAAAACATTTGGTCCAGATGGCGGCGAGGTGCCGCGTGGGAGGGATAAAGTCGATGTCATCGTCGGTACGCCGGTCGCCTCACACTGGCTCGCTCCTCCGTGTCGGCGTTCCTTGGTTCGCGCCGGCGCGGCCCACGCATCCACTCCGGCCCATCGGCGCGACGACCGTTTTCAGGCTGCCCGTTGGATCACATGATTCCGGGGCAGTTGTTCATGATTGCCGCGACGTTCGAAGCCGCTGACGCGGATGGGAAGGTGCACAATGCGGGGGCGTAATCTCCGGGGAGAGCTCGACGCGTTTCTCGCCGGGTCCGAGCAGGAGCTCATTGACTTCCGCCGCGACCTGCACATGCACCCGGAGCTCGCCTTCGCCGAGTACCGCACCACGCAGCGGATCGCCGACCGCCTGATCGCGGCCGGCCTCGTCCCCTCGGTGCTCCCTCGCGGCACGGGCGTGATCTGCGAGGTCGGCAGCGGCGACGGGCCCACCGTGGGGCTGCGGGCGGACATCGACGCGCTGCCCGTGCCCGACGAGAAGGACGTGCCCTACAGCTCGACGGTCCCCGGCGTCTGCCACGCCTGCGGTCACGACGTGCACACCACGGTCCTGCTCGGCACCTCGCTCTTCCTGGCCCAGCAGGCCGAGGCCGGGCTGCTGCCCGGCAGGGTCCGGCTGATCTTCCAGCCGGCCGAGGAGCTCCCCGGCGGGGCGCTGGAGGTCATGGCCTCCGGCGGCATCAGCGGCGTCGACCGCATCTTCGGCCTGCACTGCGACCCGCGCCTGGACGTCGGCAGGGTCGGCCTCAAGTCCGGGTCGATCACCTCCGCCTGCGACCGGGTCTCCATCCGGGTCAGCGGCCCCGGCGGCCACACCGCCCGCCCGCACCTCACCGCCGACCTCGTCTTCGCGCTCGCCAAGATCCTCACCGAGCTGCCGGCCGCGCTGTCGCGCCGGGTCGACCCGCGCTCGTCGCTGAGCCTGGTCTGGGGCCGGGTCGAGGCGGGTTCGGTGGCGAACGCGATCCCCGACGACGGCGTGGCCGAGGGCACCGTGCGCTGCCTGGACGAGGACGCCTGGCACGCCGCCCCCGACCTGATCAAGGGCCTGCTCGACTCGGTCGCCGGCGCCTACGGCGTCGAGGCGCACATGGACTACATCCGGGGCGTCCCGCCGGTGGTCAACGACCCGGTCAGCGTGCAGATGCTCACCGAGGCCGCCCAGGGCGTGCTCGGCGACGGGGCTCCCGCGCCGACCCAGCAGAGCCTGGGCGGCGAGGACTTCGGCTGGTACCTCGAGTCGATCCCCGGCGCCTACGCCCGGCTCGGCACCCGCACCCCGGGCTCGCCGCACCTGGCCGACATCCACCAGGGCACCTTCGACGTGGACGAGGACTGCATCGGCGCCGGGGTGCGCTTCCTCGCGGCCACCGCGCTCACCGCCCTGTGGGAGGGGCAGCGGCCCAGCAGCGGCGAGCCGCTCGTGGGAAGTGAGTCCGGGCAGATACTGCGGTAGCCGCCGCGGGCGATTCGGGGCGGCTGTCCCGGCGGCGCCACCGTGGCGCCGCCGTGGTGCCACGGCGGACGGTGCCGACGGCCGGCGCTTCGGGTGGGATCGGACGGCGTCCTCCCGCCTGAGGACGGATCGTCGTCCGCCCCACCCCGGGATTCCTCCGTCGGAAGAACTGATGACCGCACTCGACGGAACCGCCGCCCGCTCCGGCACGCCGTAAATGTGTGGAAGCGTCCATCCGGCCCGGGTGGAGTGACATTCTCCCGCGGTTTCTCCTCGCATGGGACAGAGAACCGAGGTGGGTTCCGGCTTTCCCGGTCGTCTTTCCGGGCCGGGGCATGCGTGCGAACGGCTCCCTCTCCTCCGGCCGGGGAAACGTATGTTCTCGCGCGTCATCGATCGCTCGTCACATGGTGTCGCGGCCGGCTTCCGGAGTTGATTTCGCGTGCTCGGAGGCGGTGTCCCGGCACTCGGCGACGTGCTCGCGCGGCTTGGCGCGGTCATGCGATGCGGATCGAGAGGCGTGTTTTCTCCGTCCGGATAACGGCCCTCGCCTTATGCGGAATCCGGTCTGCGCCCTTCCCGGGCGGCTCGTGACGCGTATCCGTCCGCGGCAATGGGCCGCTTCGGTTCCGGGCGAGGTCCAGGTCGCTTTTCCCGGTGCCGGAAGTGCCGCGTCGCGATCCCGGCTTCTCCTTTGCGCGGCCCCTCACAATGCATTCCCGGAGTCGTCGGGGCAGAGAGTCGGTCTCGGTGGCCCAAGTGACGGATCTTGACGTCAACTTGTCATCTATTATACGGTCAAATTGACCAGAAAATACCGCTCGGGCTATTCGAATATAGCCCGAGCGGTGTTATGTGGCCCATCGGCAAAGGAGAAGAAATGTCGTTTGCCAGGCGTATCACCGTGGGAGCGGCGCTGGCCGCGGTCGCCGTTCTGGGAGTGGCCGTCCCCGCTTACGCGGGTCCCTGGGTGAAGGTGGGTTCGGGGTACAGCTGGCTGCCCGACTGTGAGGAGCAGGGGCGCAACATGGTCCATTACCAGTCCGAGCTGTACTCGGCCTACAACTGCACCCGGGCCGTCGACGGCTACCAGCTCTGGGTCCAGCTGCGCTGACGTCCGCCAGGACCCATCGGCGAGGAGACCCCGGAATGCGGGGGTCTCCTCGCCGCCGTGTTCGCCACCGTTCGCTCATGGTTGATCACGATCACCCCTCGTCAGAGGTTTCCCGCCGGGAGGTCCGCCGGTTCTCGCCCCCGAGCCGGATCTCCGGGGGAGGATGGACGCGCAGTCCTCTCTGGTCACAGTCTCGCTTGAGGTCGGTAACAGGCAGGTTGCGGACTTGTGTGCTGGTTTGGAGTGGTCTATCCGACCAACTACATTCCGTGCAGGGTTGCCGTGCGTTTCTTCGCGCGTGCACACGACTTGGTACGGCGGAGAGACAGAGGAGTCACCTTGCTTCGCAGGCGGTTCGGCAAGATGGCAGTGACCACCGTGGCGGGAGCCATGCTCATGGCTGCGGCCGCGTGTGGCGGCAGCGGTGGTGACGAGGGGACGACGGCGAACAGCGCCTCCGGGGCGAGCGAGGCGCCCAAGGCGTCCGGCCTGAAGGTCGGGCTCGCCTTCGACGTCGGCGGTCGCGGCGACAAGTCCTTCAACGACTCCGCCTACGCGGGTCTGGAGCGCGCGAAGACGGACCTCGGTGCGGAGATCAAGGACCTCAGCCCGGCGGCCGACGGTTCGAACCGCGGTGAGCTCCTCCGCCAGCTCGCCGAGGCCGGCTACAACCCGATCATCGGCGTCGGCTTCGCCTACGGCGAGGACATCAAGAAGACCGCCGCCGAGTACCCGGACATCCAGTTCGCGGTGGTCGACTCCGCGTCCAACGGCCCCAACGTGACCGGTCTCCTCTTCGCCGAGGAGCAGGGTTCCTACCTGGCGGGCGTGGCCGCGGCGGACAAGAGCAAGACCGGCCACCTGGGCTTCGTCGGCGGTGTCGAGAACGACCTGATCAAGAAGTTCCAGGCCGGGTTCGAGGCCGGCGCCAAGTCGGTCAAGTCGGACATCAAGATTGATGTGAAGTACCTCACCCCGGACGGTGACTTCAGCGGCTTCAAGGCCCCGGACAAGGGCAAGATCGCCGCGGAGAAGATGTACCAGGACGGCGCGGACATCGTCTACCACGCCTCCGGCGACTCGGGCCTGGGTGTGTTCCAGGCGGCCGCGGCCGCCGGCAAGCAGGCCATCGGCGTCGACTCCGACCAGTACGAGACCGTCAAGGAAGCCGACCTCAAGAAGGTCATCATGACTTCCATGATCAAGCGTGTCGACGTCGGCGTCTTCGAGTTCATCAAGGCGTTCAAGGACGGCACCGCCAAGGGCGGCAGCGACAACGTCTACGACCTGAAGGTCGACGGCGTCGGCCTGTCCACCTCCGGCGGGTTCATCGACGACATCACCGCCAAGGTCGACGAGGCCAAGAAGAAGATCGTCGATGGTTCGGTGACCGTTCCGGCCAAGCCGTAAGCCGGTTCCCGTCGTTCTCCGTGAGCGATGGGAACGCGCCCGAGAAGCCCGGGGCATGCTCCGGGCTTCTCTCCATCTCCCTCCCGATCCGCGAGCCGTCCAGGCTCTCCAGGAGAACGCATTGTCGACGAGCTCGGACACCCCGGCCACGGTGCCACCCGCCGTGGAGCTCGACGGGATCACCAAGCGCTTTCCCGGTGTCGTCGCCAACCATGACATCCGGATGACCATCCGGGCAGGGTCGGTGCACGCCATCGTGGGTGAGAACGGCGCGGGCAAGTCCACCCTGATGAAGATCCTGTACGGCATGCAGCGACCCGACGAGGGCAGGATCCGGATCAACGGCGAGGACGTCGCCTTCCGCACACCCAGTGACGCGATCGCCGCCGGGATCGGCATGGTGCACCAGCACTTCATGCTGGCTGACAACCTGACCGTGCTGGAGAACATCGTTCTCGGCTCCGAACCCGGCAAGGGCGGCATCCTTGACACGGCGGGGGCCCGCAGCCGTATCACCCGGCTCGGCGAGAGCCACGGCCTGCGGGTCGATCCCGACCGCCTGGTCGAGGACCTCGGTGTCGGCGACCGGCAGCGGGTGGAGATCCTCAAGGTCCTCTATCGTGGCGCGCGCATCCTGATCCTGGACGAGCCCACCGCGGTCCTCGTGCCCCAGGAGGTCGAGGAGCTCTTCGCGAACCTGCGCGACCTCAAGGACCAGGGCTTCACCGTGATCTTCATCTCGCACAAGCTCGACGAGGTGCTGAGCATCGCCGACGCCATCACGGTCATCCGGCGGGGCACCACCGTCGCCAGCGTCGATCCCGGCTCGGTGACCGCCAGGCAACTCGCCGAGCTGATGGTCGGCAGCGAACTTCCCACTCCGGAGACCCGGGAGTCCACGGTCACCGACCGCGTCGTACTCGACGTGCGTGACGTGACGGTCCGGGGAACCGCGGGCAGGCCGCTCCTCTCGGACGTCACCCTCTCCGTGCACGCCGGCGAGGTCGTCGGCATCGCGGGTGTCGAGGGCAACGGCCAGACCGAGCTGATCGAGGTCATCATGGGCCTCCTGCCGTTCGACGAGGGCCGGATCCTGCTGGGCGAGGAGGACATCACCACCTGGTCCACACTCCGCCGCCGCGAGGCCGGCATCGGCTACATCCCGGAGGACCGGCACCGGCAGGGCCTGTTGCTGGAGGCGTCCCTCTGGGAGAACCGGGTGCTCGGTCACCAGACGAGGAAGCCGGCCCGCAAGGGCATCTGGGTGAACCGCGCGGCGTCGCGCAAGGACACCGAACGCATCGTCCGCGAGTACGACGTCCGCACACCGGGCATCGACACCCTCGCCCTGGCGCTGTCCGGCGGTAACCAGCAGAAGCTGATCGTCGGGCGGGAGATGAGCGGTGAGCCGAGGTTCCTCATCGCCGCCCACCCCACCCGGGGTGTGGACATCGGCGCCCAGTCCGCCATCTGGGACCACCTGCGGACCGCGCGGGCGGGCGGCCTCGCCGTACTGCTGATCTCGGCGGACCTCGACGAACTGATCGGCCTGTCGGACAACCTTTACGTCATCTACGGCGGGCGCATGGTCGCCCGCCTCGATCCGGGCCAGGTCACCCCCGAGAAGCTCGGCGGGTACATGACCGGGGCCATCGCGGAGGAGCGGTCATGATGCCCGCGGGTCTGCAACGCACGCTGCTGACGCTGGCGGGTGCGGCGGTGGCGGTGCTGCTCGCCGTCGCCGTGTCGAGCGTCGCGATCCTCGCGGCCGGGGCCAGCCCCGTCACCGCGCTGGAGGCGATGTTCGACTTCGGCGACACCCAGAACCAGGTCGTCAACGCCATCGCCTTCATCCTCAACCGCGCCGTCCCGCTGTTCATCGCGGGGCTCGCGGTCGCGATCGGCTTCCGGATGAACCTCTTCAACATCGGTGTCGAGGGCCAGTACCGCCTCGCGGCGATCGTCGCCGCCTTCGTCGGGTCGCAGTTCGTGCTCCCCGCCCCCATCCAGCTCACCGTCATCGTCGTCGTGGCGATGCTGGTCGGCGGTCTCTACGCCCTCATCCCCGCGGTGCTCAAGGTGACGCGCGGTGTGAACGAGGTGATCGCCACGATCATGCTCAACTACATCGCGACCAACATCGCCGCCTTCCTGGTGCGGGGCCCGTTCACCGGGGAGCGCGCGGCGGGCCAGCTGACCATCTCCACGCCGGAACTGCCGGAGTCGGCGTGGTTCCCCAACCTGAACTTCCTGTTCGAGATGTTCGGCCTGCCGGCGCCGCGCAGCGGCCTGTGGGGCTTCCTCGCCGTGGCGGTCCTGCTGGGCGTGGTCGTCTGGGTGGTGCTCGAACGCACCCGGTTCGGGTTCGAGGTCAAGGCGAGCGGTCTCAGCGCCTCGGCGGCCCTCGCGTCGGGGGTCAACCCCAAGCGCATGGTGATCTCCGCCATGGTCCTCTCCGGCGCCGTGGCCGGCCTCATCGGGTTGCCGGAGATCCTCGGCCGGACCCACTCCTACGGCTCGAACTTCACCGCGGGCCTCGGCTTCCTGGGCATCGCGGTGGCGCTGCTGGGCAGGAACAAGCCGGTCGGCATCGCCGTGGCCGCGCTGCTCTTCGGCTTCCTCGACCGCGCGGCGGCCCCCCTGCAGTTCGCCGACATCCCGCCGTCCGTCGTCGCCATCATCCAGGGCACGATCGTGCTCATGGTGGTGATCGCCAACGAGATCACCAACCGGATGTCGCTGCGGCACGAGGAACGGCGGGCCGCCCGTCAGCTCGCCGCAACCCCCAGCCAAGCAAAAACAGAGGTGGCCGCATGACCACGTCCGTGGCAGCACCTGAGGCGCGCCGGGTGCGCCGTTACCACCTGGCGCTCCTGGGCGTGGCGCTGCTGATCCTGCTCCTGTCGCTCGCCCGCGTCGTCGCGGACGCTCCCGAGCTGACGTCCTCCGGCACGTTCGGGGCCGCGCTGCTGCTGGCCGTACCGATCGCGCTGGCCGGCCTCGGCGGTCTGTGGTCCGAGCGCGCGGGCGTCGTCAACATCGGCCTCGAAGGAATGATGGTGCTCGGCACCTGGTGCGCCGGCTGGGCCGGCTACCAGTGGGGCGCCGCCGCGGCCCTGGTCGCCGGCCTGCTCGGCGGGGCGCTCGGCGGTCTGATCCACGCGGTGGCGACCGTGACGTTCGGCGTCGACCACATCATCAGCGGCGTGGCGATCAACCTCCTCGGCCCCGGCATCACCCGGTTCCTGTCGGAGGTGCTGTACGCCCAGGGCACGGCCGCCGCCGACAAGGGCGCGGGCATCACCTCCTCGCCCGGCCTCGCCTCCCAGGCGCCGAGCGTCAGCCTGCCGCTGCTGTCCGACGGCCCCGACCTGCTCGGGAAGCTGGAGGCCACGCACTGGTTCCTGCTCTCCGACGTCGCCGGAGTCCTGCGGGGCCTCACACACGACGTGAACGTGCTGGTCATCCTGGCCGTGGCGCTGATCCCGCTGACGTTCTTCATCCTGTGGCGCACCACCTTCGGCCTGCGGCTGCGCTCCTGCGGTGAGAACCCGTGGGCGGCGGAGTCCCTGGGCGTCAACGTCTACCTGACCAAGTACATCGCCACGATCATCTCCGGCGCCCTGGCAGGTCTGGGTGGCGTGTTCCTGGTCTTCGTCACCACGAAGTACGTCGAGGGACAGACCGCGGGGCGCGGCTTCATCGGCCTGGCGGCGATGATCTTCGGTAACTGGCGGCCCGGCGGCCTCGCCGTGGGAGCCTCGCTGTTCGGCTACGCCGACGGCCTGCAGCTGCGCAGCTCCCACGCGGTCACCGGCCTGCTGCTCTTCGGTGCGATACTGCTGCTCATCTACACCGGCGCGCAGGTCCGCAAGGCTCTGGCCGTGAACGGCCCCGGGGTCAGGCAGTACACCGCCGCCGCGGTGGCCGCGCTGGCCGCGGTGATCCTGCTCTGGCTCTGGGTGACCGTGGACAAGCTCCCCAACGAGTTCGTCTTCATCACACCGCACGTGCTGACGCTGCTGGTCCTTTCCGCGGCGTCGCAGAGTCTGAGAATGCCCAAGGCCGACGGCGTACGGTACCGACGAGGGGAACAGCACTGATGGACACGATCGACTGGGTGGCGCTCAGGACCGCGGCGGTGCAGGCCATGACCAACGCGTACGCGCCCTACTCCAAGTTCCCGGTCGGCGCCGCCGCCCTGGTGGACGACGGGCGGATCGTGTCCGGCTGCAACGTCGAGAACGCCTCCTACGGCGTCGGCCTGTGCGCCGAGTGCGGCCTGGTGTCGGCGCTGCAGGCGGGCGGCGGCGGCCGGCTCGTCGCCTTCACCTGCGTCGACGGGCACGAGGAGCTGCTCATGCCGTGCGGCCGGTGCCGCCAGCTGCTGTACGAGTTCGGCGGCGACGAGCTGCTCGTGGAGACCGTGGACGGTCCGAAGCCGATGGCGGAGATCCTGCCGTACGCCTTCGGTCCCGACAACCTCAGCCGGGGGGACTGACCGTGGACGCCATCGACGTCATCGTCACCAAGAGGGACGGCCGCGAGCTGTCCACCGCGCAGATCGACTGGGTGATCGACGCCTACACCCGGGGCGTCGTCGCCGACGAGCAGATGTCCGCCCTGGCGATGGCGATCCTGCTCAACGGCATGACCCGGCGGGAGATCGCCGAGTGGACCGCCGCGATGATCCGCTCGGGGAACCGGATGGACTGGTCGGCGCTGCCCGGCCGTACCACCGACAAGCACTCCACCGGCGGCGTGGGCGACAAGATCACGCTGCCGCTGGCCCCGCTGGTCGCCGCGTGCGGCGGCTACGTGCCCCAGCTGTCCGGCCGCGGCCTCGGCCACACCGGCGGCACGCTGGACAAGCTGGAGTCCATCCCGGGCTGGCGGGCCTCGCTGTCCAACGCCGAGATGCTCGACGTGCTCGGCAAGTCAGGCGCGGTCATCTGCGCGGCGGGCGACGGGCTGGCCCCGGCCGACAAGAAGCTCTACGCGCTGCGCGACGTCACCGGCACCGTCGAGGCGATCCCGCTGATCGCCTCCTCGATCATGTCGAAGAAGATCGCCGAGGGCACCGGCGCGCTGGTCCTGGACGTCAAGGTCGGCTCCGGCGCGTTCATGAAGACCCCCGAGCGGGCCCGTGAGCTGGCGACCACCATGGTCGAGCTGGGCACCGACGCCGGGGTCACCACGGTCGCGCTGCTCACCGCCATGGACCGCCCGCTGGGCCTGGCCGTGGGCAACGCGCTGGAGGTCACCGAGTCCGTCGAGGTCCTCGCCGGCGGCGGCCCCGCCGACGTGGTCGAGCTGACCGTACGGCTGGCCCGCGAGATGCTCGACGCCGCCGGTCTCGGCGGGGACAAGGACCCCGCCGAGGCGCTGAAGGACGGCTCGGCGATGGACGTCTGGCGGCGGATGATCAGCGCCCAGGGCGGCGACCCCGATGCCCCGCTGCCCGTCGCCGCCGAGACCACGCAGGTCCTCGCCCCCGCCTCCGGCGTGCTCGCCACGCTGGACGCCTACGGCGTGGGCCTGGCCGCCTGGCGGCTCGGCGCGGGCCGGGAGCGCAAGGAGGACCCGGTGTCCTTCGGCGCGGGCATCACGCTGCACGCCAAGCCGGGCGACGAGGTCCGCGAGGGGCAGCCGCTGATGACCCTGCACGCCGACGACGCCGCCCGCTTCGAGCGGGCGCTGGCGGCGCTGGAGGGCGCCTACACGGTCGGCGAGACCGCCGACCCGGGCCTGCTCCCGCTGGTCGTCGACCGCGTCACCGCCTGAGACCCGCCACCGCCTTCGGGGCCGCGCCCGAGACCCGTCACCCGACGCCCGCCGTCCGGTTCGCCGCCGGACGGCGGGCGTCGGCGTGCCCGGATCTTCCCCGAGTTCCTCGCCGGTGCGCTCAGGCGGCGCTCTCCGGCGGGGACGTGACCGCCGCGGGCGGCGGGGCGGGCATCGAACGGACGGCCAGGACGGCGGACACCAGGCCGCACAGCGCGACCGCGGCGAGCTGGCCGATGTCCACCGCCACCATCGTGGCGGTGGCCGGGTCGGGCCCGGTGACCAGGTCGAGGAGGCGGATGAGCGCCACCGGCACGGACAGGATCGCCAGCGCCAGCGGCCAGGCGGGGTTCCTGCCCGCGCCGCCCACCAGCCACATCACGGCGCGGATCAGGCTCGTGACCAGGAGCGCCAGGCAGGCCAGCCCCGGCTCGCCCCACCACGGCCAGATCCACGACCAGACCTCGAAGTCGGTCTGCGCGGCCAGCGCGATCGGGCCCAGGGCGTTGAAGGCGAGGTTGAGCACCGCCGCGGCGGGCAGCGCCCACAGGACCGGCCGCCAGGACGGCGTCCGCGGCGCGTCGCGGTGGAACCCGGACAGGAGTGCCAGCACGGGGACGAGGAGCAGCAGGAGGTGCGGAGCCGTGCTCCGGGCGAACACGTCCCAGAACAGAGCGTCCGGCGCCTGGAGGCCGGGGTCGTAGGACAGGGCCGCGGAGAGCGGCGCCAGGACCGCGGTGAGCAGCGCCGTGACCTTCGCGACGCGGGGGCGGCCCCGGACGAGCGCGACGAGGGCCGCGATCGGCAGCAGCGCGCCGAACAACCCGACGATGTCGCGGACCCGCTCCGCCGTCCCGGGGTCCCCCGGGGAGATCGGGACGGCGGGCGGCGTGCCGAAGACCCCGTACGACCTCAGCAGGTCGATGAGCCAGTCGCAACTCCTGATCGCGAAGAAGGCGAGGCCCAGCACGGCCGTCAGGCGGACCGCCTCGCCCCGGACGAGCTGCCGCGGCCCCGCGCCGCCCCCGCCGAGGCGCACCCGTACGGCCAGGGCGGCGACGCTGGCGACCTCCGACCAGCGCGGCCGGGGGTCGTCGGCGTCGGTCAGGCCGCCCGAACCCTCCAGGAAGGCGTCGACCATCTCCTCCTCGCGCTCTGCGCGGTAGGGGGCGGGCAGCAGCCGCAGCACGCGGCGGTAACGCTCTTCGAGCAGGCCGCTGTACTCGCTCACGCCTTCTCCCTCGTCGGTCGCGTTCACGGGGCCGCCGTGCCAGCCGGTTCGCTCGTCGCGCTCGCTCACGCCATTCCTCCCGCGTGCCGGGCGCGTAACCGGGTGCGGGCGGCCTCGACGTTCCCGGCCAGCCGTACGGCCTCGGCCTCCAGGGCGCGGGCTCCGGGCTCGGTGAGGCGGTAGTAGCGGCGCAGCCGCCCCCGCTCGGCCTCCTCGCGGTCCAGGGCCACCAGCTCGTCGGCGGCCAGCCGGTCCAGCACGCCGTACAGCGTGCCGATCTTCAGCTCGACCCGCCCCCCGGACAGCCTCTCGACCTCCTGGACGATGCCGTAGCCGTGGCGGGGCTCGTCGACGAGGGCGGTGAGGACGAGGAACGCGGGTTCCGTCATCGTTCGGGGACTCATGAAAGAAATCATATCTTGCCTAGCAAGATATGGGGCGAATCGATATCGAATGGCGGGGGTCGCCTGGAGCGCCGCCCCGGGGGGTGGAGGTGCCCCGGCCGGAGCGGCTCAGGGGGAGACCGGGGCGATCCCCGATGGAGCGCGGGGGCGTGCCCGGCAGGCTGGGGTCATGAATGATCATGTGGTTCTCCTCGACGGGGTGACCAGGACGTACGGCACGGGTCCCAGCGCGGTGACCGCGCTGCGCCAGGTCGGCGTCGGATTCCCGCGCGGCACCTTCACCGCCGTCATGGGCCCCTCGGGATCGGGCAAGAGCACGCTGCTGCAGTGCGCTGCGGGCCTGGACCGGCCCCAGGCGGGCGTCGTCCGCGTCGCCGGGCAGGACATCACCCGCCTGGGGGAGAAGGAGCTCGCCGTGCTCCGCCGCGACCGGATCGGAGTGATCTTCCAGGCTTTCAACCTGGTGCCGTCGCTGACCGCCTGGCAGAACGTGATCCTGCCCGGCAGGCTGGCCGGACGGCGGCCGGACCGGGCCCGTGCGCGCGAGATCATGCACCGCGTCGGCCTGGCCGGCCGGGAGGGGCACCGGCCGGCGCAGCTCTCCGGCGGACAGCAGCAGCGGGTGGCGATCGCCCGCGCGCTGCTCGGCAGGCCGGAGGTGCTCTTCGCCGACGAGCCGACGGGCGCGTTGGACCGGAGCGCCGGGCAGGAGGTGTTGGCGCTGCTGCGCGAGGCGGTCGACGAGTCCGGTCAGACGGTGGTGATGGTCACGCACGATCCGGAGGCGGCGGCCCGGGCGGACAGCGTCCTGTTCCTGACGGACGGGCGGATCACCGACGTCATGGACAGGCCGTCGGCCGACCGGATCGGCGCGCTGCTGGGCGGCCGCCGATGACGCTCGTGCTCGCCTGGAACAACGTCCGGACCGCTCCGACCGGCTTCGCCGCGTCGTTCGCGGCGGTTCTCATGGCGGTGATGCTGGTGGCCTCCAGCGGCCTGCTGGTCGCCGGGGCGGGCGGTGACGAGACGCTGGAGGGGATCATGGGGCTGCTGGTCCTGTCCGCTCTGGTCTCGGGGTTCGTGTCCGTCTTCGTGGTCTCGGGGACGCTGAGCCTGTACGTGCTGCGGCAGCGCAGGCTCTGGGGTCTGCTGCGGTCGGTCGGCATGACGCCGCGGCAGGTGCGGCGGCTGGTCACGGTGGAGGCGCTGGTGGTGGCCGCGGCGGCGAGCGTGGCGGGCTGTGCGCTGGCCGTGCCGTACGCCTGGGCGGTGGCGGCGTTGTTGCGGGCGGTCGGGCTGGCGCCCGCGGACGTACCGATAGAGGTCGTTCCGGGGCCGTTCGTCCTGGCGCTGCTGGGGACGGGCATCGCCGCCGCCTCCCTGACCGCGCTGGGGGCCGCGATGACCGGTGAGCCGTGGTTCGCCTTCTCGGTTCCGCAGTATCTGGGGCTGGTCGCGGTCTGTGCGATGAGCGGCCTGGCCGGAGGACTGGTCTCGACGCGGAGGGCGCGACGCGGTCCACTGGTCTCCTGACGCGCGGTTCGCGGGGTCGTGGCTCAGGCACGCAGGGGGGACCGCTCCTCGGAGCGTTTCCCCGGACTCCCCTCGGATGAGAAGACGGCCGACAGCACGGCGCGGTGGGTGGGCCTGGCCTCGGCGTGGCGGGCGCGGCCCTCGTCGGTGATGAGGACGAAGACGCCCCGCCGGTCGGCCTCGCACATCCCCCGGCGCACCAGCCCGGCCTTCTCCAGGCGCGCGATGAGCCGCGAGCAGGCGCTCTGGCTGAGGTGGACCGCGTCGGCCACCTCCTGGACGCGGTACTTCTCCTGGCCGCCCTCGACCATGCGCTCCAGCACCTCGAACTCGCTCATGCCGAGCCCGTGCCGCTCGGAGAGCTCGCGCTCCAGTGCGCAGGTGGTCGTGGCGTGCTTGGCCAGCAGCTCACGCCAGGCGCAGACCAGGGACTCCTCGCTCATGCGCGGATCGTACCATGCGTGAACATTTAATGCACAAGAATTTAATTCGTTTGCATTAGATGCATCTGCATGGAAAAGTGTGCGGCATGATCCATTCCTCCCCCGACGAACGCTGGGACGCGCGCCTCTGGGCCGCGCTCACGGTGCTCTCCGCCGTGGTGTTCCTCGACGCCCTGGACGTGTCGATGGTCGGCGTGGCCCTGCCGTCCATCCAGGCCGACCTGGGCCTTTCCACCTCCGCCCTGCAGTGGGTGGTCAGCGGCTACGTGCTCGGCTACGGAGGGCTGCTCCTGCTGGGCGGCCGCACCGCCGACCTGCTCGGCCGGCGCCGGGTCTTCCTGGCCGCGCTGGCCGTCTTCGCGGTGGCCTCGCTCCTCGGCGGCCTGGTCAACGACGGGACCCTGCTGATCGCCGCCCGGTTCGTCAAGGGCGTCAGCGCCGCCTTCACCGCCCCCGCCGCGCTGTCCATCATCACCACGACCTTCGCCGAGGGCCCGTCCCGCAACCGGGCCCTCAGCGTCTTCACCGCCGCGGGCGCCAGCGGCTTCTCCCTGGGCCTGGTCATCTCGGGCTTCCTGACCCAGCTCGGCTGGCGCTGGACGTTCCTCATGCCGGTCCCCGTCGCCGTCATCGCGCTGGTCGCGGCGCTGCGATACCTGCCCAGGCGCGAGGAGGAGCGGGCCGAGGGCGGCCACGACCTCATCGGCGCGATCACCATCACCGCCTCCATGCTGCTGCTGGTGTTCACCGTGGTCCAGGCACCCGAGGCCGGCTGGGGCTCGGTCCGCACCGTCGGCTCGCTGGCCGGGGTGGTGGCGCTGCTGGCCGCGTTCGTGGTCACCGAGCGGCGGGTCAGGCACCCGCTGGTACGGCTCGGCATCCTGCGGTCCGGCCCGATCGTCCGGGCCAACCTCGGCCTGGTCATCCTGTTCGGCTCCTACGTCGGCTTCCAGTTCGTGGCCATGCAGTACTTCCAGAACTTCCTGCACTGGTCGGCCCTCGCGACCGCGCTGGCGTTCCTGCCCGCCGGGCTGCTGGTGGCGGTGACCTCCACCAAGATGGGCGACCTGGCCGACCGGTTCGGCACCGCCCGGCTGATCGTCATCGGCTCGGCCGCGCTGGCCGGCGGCTACGCCTTCTTCCTCCGGGTGAACGCCGACCCGGACCTGTTCACGCTGGTCATCCCCGGCATGGTCCTGCTGGGCATCGCCTTCGCGCTGTCCTTCCCGTCGCTGAACATCCAGGCGACCAACGGCGTCGCCGACGACGAGCAGGGGCTGGCCTCCGGCCTGCTCAACACCTCCGGGCAGGTCGGCGGAGCGGTCGTGCTGGCCGTCGTGACGGCCGTGCTCACCTCGAACACGAGCGCCGACCCGCTCGACGGCTTCCGCGCGGCGATCACCGTCTCGGCGATCCTCGGGCTGACCGGGCTGGCGATCGCGCTCACCGGTCTCCGCCGTGCCCGTGCGGCCGTCCCCGCGGCGGACGGCGGGACGCCGGACGACAGGGTGCTGGAGACCGTCTGACGTGGTTCCGGAGCTTTCCCCCACCTGACCTGCGATGATCGAAGCGGTGCGGCGGCCGGTGCCGTCCACGGGGTGAACCGCCCCCGCCCCCGGGGCATCTAAGACGTAGGAGGCCCACCATGAAGCGCATCCGCGTCGCCCTCACCCTCGTCCTTCTCGGCCTGCCGGCCGCCGGTTGCGGCGCCGCCGCGCGGGACACCGGTTTCACGCCGGCCGACCCGCCGGCCGCCACGGCGACCTCGGACGCCCCCGGGGCGCCGGGCGCCTCCTCGGCCCCCGCCGCGCCGCCGTCCTCCCCGGCCGCCACATCCGCCGCGCGGCCGGGGCGGAAACCCCCGACCGGGACCGCGGAGGTCGAGGTCGAGCGCGACCTCGACGAGTCGCCGATCGTCACCGGCGCGCGGTTCGCCGAGCACGACGGGTTCGACCGCGTGGTGATCGACGTGAAGGGCGCCCTGCCGGGGTACACCGTGCGCTGGGTGCCCAAGCTGGTCCAGGAGGGGTCGGGCGACCCGATCGACGCCACCGGCGGGGCCTACCTGGAGGTCAGGATGCGGCCGGCCGTGGCGCACGGCGACTCCGGGAAACCCACCTGGACGGGCGGGCCGATCTTCCAGGCCGGGCTGGGCAACGTGCAGAACGTGGTCAAGACCGGCGACTTCGAGGGCGTGGTGGGCGTCGGCATCGTCCTGGACCACCGGGCGGGGTTCCGGGTGACGGAGCAGCGGAACCCGAACCGGCTGGTCGTCGACGTCGCCCACTGACCGCTTCCCGACCGCCTCCCGGCTGCTTTCCGCCGGCTCCCGGCCGATTCACGACCGGTTTCCGGCCGGGAAAGTGACAAACTGGTCGGATGGTACGCAGAATCGACAGCGCGACGCGGATCCCGGTCCCCGGCGGCAAGGTGATCGACGAGTACGTCGGCCGGGTCAACAGCGGTGACGAGACCCTCTCGATCGCCCACATGAAGGCCCCGGCGGGGTGGGAGGAGCCGGCCCAGACGCCGGAGTTCACCGAGTACACGCTGGTCCTCAGGGGAACCGTCGTCGTCGAGCACGCCGGGGGCACGACCGAGGTCGGCGCCGGGCAGGCGTTCGTGAGCGAGCCGGGGGAGAAGATCCGCTACAGCAGCGGCCCCGAGGGCGCCGAGTACGTCGCGGTCTGCCTGCCCGCCTTCTCGCCCGAGGGCGCCGGGCGCGAGGAGTAGGCCCGGTCCCCGGATGGCGCCTCTTCTCGTGTCCACGGCCCCACGGCTCCTCCCACGTGGGCGGGGTCCCCGCCGGGCCTTCCGGCGGGCGGGATCGATCCGCCCGCAAGATTTCCGTTCCGACCTGCGACGTAAGATGGCGAGATGAGTCAGCTACCCACCCTTGAGGAGATCCGCCGGGCTCCGAAGGTCTTGCTCCACGATCACCTCGACGGTGGTCTGCGGCCGGAGACCATCGTGGAGCTCGCCCGCGAGACGGGCTACGACCGGCTGCCCACGACCGACCCGGAGGAGCTGCGGACCTGGTTCCGCGAGGCGTCCGACTCCGGTTCGCTGGAGCGTTACCTGGAGACCTTCGACCACACGGTCGGCGTCATGCAGACGCGCGAGGCGCTGGTCCGCGTCGCCGCCGAGTGCGCCGAGGACCTCGCGGCCGACGGCGTCGTCTACGCCGAGGTGCGCTACGCCCCCGAGCAGCACACCTCCGCCGGGCTCAGCCTGGAGGAGGTCATCGAGGCCGTACTGGAGGGCTTCAGGATCGGCTCCGAGGGCCGCGACATCCGGGTGGGCACCCTGCTCACCGCGATGCGCCACCAGGCCAGGTCCATGGAGATCGCCGAGCTCGCGGTCCGCTACCGCGACGTCGGCGTGGCGGGCTTCGACATCGCCGGGGCCGAGGCGGGCTACCCCCCGACCCGGCACCTCGACGCCTTCGAGTACCTCCAGCGGGAGAACGCCCACTTCACCATCCACGCCGGCGAGGCGTTCGGGCTGCCGTCGATCTGGCAGGCGATCCAGTGGTGCGGCGCCGACCGCCTCGGCCACGGGGTGCGGATCATCGACGACGTCACGGTGACGGGCGACGGCGAGGCCAAGCTCGGCCGGCTCGCCGCCTACGTCCGCGACAAGCGCATCCCGCTGGAGATGTGCCCGACCTCCAACCTGCAGACCGGCGCGGCGCCGTCCATCGCCGAGCACCCGATCGGCCTGCTGCGGAGGCTGAACTTCCGGGTCACCGTCAACACCGACAACCGGCTGATGAGCGGCACCAGCGTCTCGCGGGAGTTCGCCAAGCTGTCGGAGGCGTTCGGTTACGGCTGGGACGACCTGCAGTGGTTCACGATCAACGCCATGAAATCGGCGTTCCTGCCGTTCGACGAGCGCCTCGCGCTGATCAACGGCGTCATCAAGCCCGGTTTCGCGCGGCTCAAGTGGCAGGCGTGAGCGGGGCTCCGGGAGTGGGGTCGGTGGTATGAAGCAGGTGTTCCGGTCGAGGGCCGCGCTGATCCTCGGCTGGGTCTGGATGGTGTTCGCCGCGCTCAACGCGGTGGACCTCGTCGTCCGCTACAGCGGGCCGGAGTCGATGGTCGCGGGCGCGGTGCTGGCGGTCATCACCGCGCTGGTCTACATCACCTGCCTGCGGCCCGGGGTCGTCCTGGCCGAGGACGGCGTGCTGGTGCGCAACCCGTTCAGGGACACGTTCCTCCCCTGGACGGCCGTGGACGACGTCACGGTCTCCCACGCGATCAAGATCACCTCCGGCGACACGGTCGTGCGCTGCTGGACGCCGCAGACCTCCGGCCGCGAGCGGGCCTCGGCCACGCGGCGGGCGCGGCCCGCCCGCACCGGCGGACGGTTCCGCACCGAGGCGACGCCCACCAAGGGGGAGCAGGCCGCGGCCCAGCTGCTGGCGGGCAAGACCCACGCGGACTGGGTGGCCGAGCAGATCGCCGAGCGGGCCGAGTCGGCCCGCCGGGCCGCCGCCTTCGCCGCCACGCGGACCGCCGGCACGGCAGGGGCCTCCGGTACGGCCCGCACGGCGGGGACCCCCGGCTCCGGTACGGCGCCGGCCGCCGGGGACACGGGGGACGCCGGGCGAGCCCCGGTCAGACTCACCTGGGCGCCGGCCGCCATGATCGCCCTGCTGGGCGCGCTCGTCGTGGTGGTCGCCGCCGTGGTGGTCTCCTGACGGGAGACACCGGGTCGTTCCGACCCGACAGGCCACGGGCGGGGACGGCCGACGTGCCGTCCCCACCCGCCGCCACGGTGCGTATGGGACCATCGCCGGTCACGTGTCGGAGACCGGTTCGCCGGGTGCCTCGGTCTTCGGTGTGCCGTCTTCGAGTCGCCATGCGCCGATCAGGTCCTCCGGGGTGATCAGCCTCACCTCGCCGGTCGTGGCGCCACTGCGCGAGACGGCCAGCAACGGGGTGGAGACGTCGGCGCCCGGGAGCTTGGACCGGTGGACGATCAGCTCGTTCAGGTCGTGCCGGTCGAACGGCCGGTTCTCCAGCCACTTGATCGACCCGACCAAGGTGATCTTTTTGGCGATCGGTTCGCGGTCCGCCCCGACGATGTCGATCTCCGGATCGTTGGTGCGGGTCCAGTAGCCGCCGACGGCTCCTGTCTGTTCGGGCAGCCCGTCCATGCGTCGCAGGGATTCCCGGATGACCGGTTCGACCGCGGTTCCTCGCCAGGACGTCCACGTCCGTTGGAAGTGGGCGAGGGCCAGGTCACCCCTGTCCCTTTCGATCTCCGGAAGCCACGGGCCGACGAAGGCCAGCCAGAATCGCAGGTGCGTGTCCGCGATGTGGTACCGGGTCTCGCGTGAGGGCCGGGTGGAGAGGGGAAGCTCCGCGGTGACCAGCCGTTTCTCCAGCAGGAGTTGCAATGCCCGGTTGAGCGAGGCCCTCGGGACGCCGGGGACCGCACGCTCTATCGAGGAGCGGGTGCGCTGCCCCGAACCGATCGCGCCGAGCACGGTCCGCGCCTGGGCGTCTGGCGGCAGCTCGGCGGAGAGCGCGCGCTCGCCGCTCACGATCAGGGACGACGTGGAGTCCGTCAGGGCCTCCCGGAGGTACTCCTGGACGGAGAGTCCCGGCTCCCATTCCTCGCAGAGCATCGGCAGCCCTCCGGACACCAGATGGGCGTCCATGGCGGTGGCCGCGGGCAGCTCCAGCTTGTCGGCCACGTCCGCCGGGGTGAGCGGATTGACCACCATCTCGGTGGCCCGCATGTAGAAGGGCCGGTCGTACTGGTTGATCGCCTCCATCATCGACAGATCGGAACCGATCAGGATGAGCAGCACGGGCAGGCGGGAGAACTCCCGGTCGAACAGCACCTGAAGGACGCTTTCGAGGTCGGGGCTGCTCGCGATCAGGTAGGGCAGTTCGTCGATGACCACGACGCTCGGGGAGTCCGGGGGGAGGGAAGCGGCCAGGAGGCGCAGCGCGGAGTCCCAGGAGTCCGGTGACTGCCCGGCCAGCAGATGGGCGGCGGGGAGGTCGGACGTGGCGGCGGCCTCGACGAACCTCCGGATCTGCTGGGCCGCAGGTCCGCGGGCGGCGGAGTAGAAGAAGTGGGGCACGCCGGCGCGTCGGATGAACTCCTCGGCCAGACGCGACTTGCCGACCCGGCGACGGCCGCGGATGAGGATGGCCCGGCCCGGCCTGCCGACGCGGCCTCCCGCCTCGACCCTGACCAGCAGCCGACGCAGCTTGCCGAGCTCTCGTGATCTCCCGATGAAACCGTCCACGACCCGATGGTCTCATTTCTGAGACACTCATTCCTGAGCGTCTCAGAAATGAGACTCTCAACTTTGAGATGCTCAGAAATGAGACCATCGTCCGCGGCGGTCACCGAGAACTCGGACGCCGGTTCCGGGGACGGAGCGGAACCGGGCCCCACGGGGGACCCCGGTCCCTACAGGCCCAGGGCGGCCGACAGGTCGGCGCGGAGGGCGTCCAGGTCGGCGGCGGCCCGGGTCCGCGCCTCGGAGACCTCCCCGGTGACCGGGACGACGACCTCCAGATAGCACTTGAGCTTGGGCTCGGTGCCCGACGGGCGGACGACGACGCGGGCGCCGCCGGACAGCCGGTAGCGCAGGCCGTCGGTGGGCGGCAGGCCGCCCGCGCCCTCGCGCAGGTCGTCGGCGGACTCGACCATCCGGCCGCCCAGCTCGGCCGGCGGCGTGGCGCGCAGCCCGGCCATCGCGTCGGCGATCAGGGACAGGTCGTCCACCCGGACCGAGAGCTGGGAGGTGGCGTGCAGGCCGTACCGGCGGGCCTGGTCGTCGAGCAGGTCGAGCAGGGTGCGGCCGTCGCGCTTGGCGCGGGCGGCCAGCCCGGCGACGGTCAGCGCCGCCCCGATGCCGTCCTTGTCCCGGACCGGCAGGCCGTCGCCGGTGCCGACGCTGTAGCCCAGCGCCTCCTCGTAGCCGAAGACGAGGTCGCCGCCCGCGGCCCGCATGATCCACTTGAAGCCGGTGAGGGTCTCGGCGTGGCGCACGCCGTACCCGGCGGCGATCTTGCCGAGCAGGGACGACGAGACGATGGTGGTGGCGACCAGGCGTTCGTCGCCGGAGGTGTTCCGGATCACGTGCTCGCCCAGCAGGGCGCCGAGCTCGTCGCCGGTGAGCATCCGGTGGCCGCCGTCCGGCAGGGGAACGCCCACCGCGCAGCGGTCGGCGTCGGGGTCGTTGGCCAGCACGATGTCCGCGCCGATCCGCCCGCCGAGCTCCAGCGCGAGGTCCATCGCGCCCGGCTCCTCCGGGTTGGGGAAGGCGACGGTGGGGAAGTCGGGGTCCGGGGCGGCCTGGGCCTCCACGACGACCGGGGCCTCGAACCCGGCCGCCAGGAAGGCGCCGGTCAGCGTCACCGCGCCCACGCCGTGCAGCGGCGTGTAGGCCACCCTCAGGTCGCGGGCGTCCCCGATCGGCAGCGCGGTGACCGCGTCCACGTAGGAGGCCACGATCTCCTCGCCCAGCGCGGTCCAGGCGTCGTCGTCGGGGGAGCCGAGCGGCAGCCCGGAGACGTCCCCGACGGCGTCGATCGCGTCGGAGATCTCCCGGTCCACCGGCGGCACGATCTGCGAGCCGTCGCCCCAGTAGACCTTGTAGCCGTTGTCCCGGGGCGGGTTGTGGCTGGCGGTGACCATCACGCCGGCGTCGGCGACGAGGTGCCGCACGGCGAAGGCCAGCACCGGGGTGGGCAGCGGGCCGGGCAGCACCGAGACGCGCAGCCCGGCGCCGGTGAGCACGGCGGCGGTGTCGCGGGCGAAGATGTCGGAGTTGTACCGGGCGTCGTAGCCGATCACGACGTGCCCGCCCGGCCCGAGCACCCGGGCCAGGCCCGCGGCGGCGCGCATGACGGTGACCCGGTTCATCCGGTTGGGGCCGGCGCCCAGCTCGCCGCGGAGCCCCGCGGTGCCGAACTCCAGCTTGGCCCCGAACCGCTCGCGCAGCGCCGCCTCGTCGCCGCCCTCCAGCAGCGCGCCGAGCTCGGCGCGGGTCTCCGGGTCGGGGTCCTGGGCCTGCCAGTCCCGCGCGCGCCGTACGAGATCGCTGTTCAACGTCGCCTCCTGCCGGCGGCGGCCCGCCGCCTCCGCCGGGTCCGTCATCGGGCCGGCCCGCCTCGCGGGCACCGCCGGGTGGTTTCTCGGCGTCCCGGCCTCCTCGCGGGCCGGGACGGGGGTCAGAGCTTGTCGACGACCTTCGACAGCAGCGCGCCCATGCGCGCGGCGGTGGCGCGGCCGACCTCCAGCACCTCGTGGTGGTTCAGCGGCTCGCCCACCAGCCCGGCGCCCGGGTTGGTGACGAGCGAGATCCCCAGCACCTCGGCCCCGCCCTCGCGGGCGGCGACGGCCTCCAGCACGGTGGACATGCCGACCATGTCGCCGCCGAGGGCCCGGCACATGCGGACCTCGGCCGGGGTCTCGTAGGTCGGGCCGCGGAACGCGATGTAGACGCCCTCCGCCATCGACGGGTCCACCTCGCGGACCAGGTCGCGCAGGCGCGGGGTGTAGACGTCGGTGAGGTCGATGAAGGTGGCGCCGGTGATCGGGTTGGCCCCGGTCAGGTTGATGTGGTCGCTGATCAGGACGGCCTCGCCGACCGCCTGCGTCTCCGGGCGCAGACCGCCCGCGGCGTTGGTCAGCACGACCGTGCGGGCGCCGGCGGCGATCGCGGTCCGCACGCCGTGCACGACCGGCTCCACGCCGCGGCCCTCGTAGAGGTGGGTACGGCCCAGGAAGATCAGCGCGATCTTGCCCAGCGCGGTCCGCACCGCGCGGATCCGGCCCGCGTGGCCCGCGACCAGGGGCGGGGCGAACCCGGGCAGATCGGTCACCGGGACCTCGGCGATCGTCTCACCGATCGCGTCGGCGGCCGGGACCCAGCCCGAACCCATCACCAGGGCGACATCGACGGACTCGACTCCCAGGGCGTCCTTGAGAGCGGTCGCGGCGTCCTCGGCGAGTGCATAAGGGTCATTCGTCACGCATCAGAGGTTACTCGCCGTCAGGACGGCGACGCCGCACCGTGGAACGGGCACGGTCCGTGCCGCCCGCGAGAGCGCTCGTGCCCTCCTACGGCTCAGCTTCCCAGGGACGAGCAGGGGCGCTCGCGCAGCGCCCGGACGTAGTCGTCGGGCGCCCCGGCCTTCTCCGCCGCCTCGGCCAGGATGCCGAGGTAGCGGGCGGAGGGCAGCCCGCCCTCGTAGCCGTCGAGCACGTAGAACCAGGCCACGATCTCGCCCTCCAGGGTCTGCACCCGGAGCCTGACCTTGTGGTAGAGGCCGGCCGCGGCCCCCTCCCACTGGTCGAGGGTGGTCTCGTCCCACTCGGGCACGTCGTAGAGGACGACGAAGACCTGCTCGCCGGCCTCCTCCACGATGGTGGCGAGCGCGCCCTCCCAGCCGAGGTCGTTCCCGCCGAACGTCAGGCGCCAGCCCTGGAGCCAGCCCGATCCCCGCATGGGGGAGTGGGGGGCCCGCTGGGCCATCTGCTTCGGGTCCATGTTGCTGCCGTAGGCGGCGTAGACAGGCACGGCACCAAACACTAATCGAAGAACCGCCCGGCGATCACGCAGGCTCGGCCGGTGTCGATTTTCCCCGCCGTCGCCGTGGGTTCCGAGGCTTTCCCGGGGTACGGCGAGCCGACCGGTCCGGTAATGCGGAAGAATAGGGATGTGACAAGGATCGTTATCATCGGCGGCGGACCCGGCGGTTACGAGGCGGCACTCGTGGCCGCGCAGCTCGGCGCACAGGTCACGGTCGTCGAGCAGGACGGTCCCGGCGGGGCCTGCGTGCTCACCGACTGCGTGCCGTCCAAGACGCTGATCGCCAGCTCCGTGCGCAAGCAGGCGCTCCTCGACGCCAGCATGCTGGGCGTCCACTACACCGGCGGCCCCGACGGCGACGCCGGCGGCGTCATCGCCGACATGCCGGAGGTCAACCGGCGCGTCAAGGAGCTGGCCCGCGCCCAGTCGGCCGACATCGCGGCCAGGCTGGCGGCCGAGGGGGTCGAGGTGGTCCGGGCACCCGGGCGGCTGGTCGACCCGCAGGTGGTCAGGGCCGGCGACCGGACGATCCGCGCCGACGTGGTCATCGTGGCGACCGGCGCGACCCCGCGCATCCTCGCCGGCGCCGAGCCCGACGGCGAGCGCATCCTCACCTGGCGCCAGCTGTACGACCTCAGGGAGCTGCCCGAGCACCTCATCGTGGTCGGCTCCGGCGTCACCGGCGCCGAGCTCGCGGGCGCCTACCGCTCGCTCGGCTCGGAGGTCACGCTCGTGTCCTCGCGCGACCGGATGATGCCCAACGAGGACGCCGACGCCGCGGAGGTCCTTGAGGAGGTCTACCGCCGGCGCGGGATGAACGTCATGGGCCGCTCCCGCGCGGAGTCGGTCAAGCGCACCGCCGACGGCGTGGTCGTCACGCTGGAGGACGGCCGCACCGCCGAGGGCAGCCACTGCCTGATGACGGTCGGCATGGTGCCCAACACCGCGGGGATCGGGCTGGAGGAGGCCGGGGTCACCCTCGACCGGGGCGGCTTCGTCCAGGTGGACAAGGTCTCGCGCACCTCGGCGCCCGGCGTGTACGCCGCCGGTGACTGCACCGGCGTGCTGATGCTCGCCTCGGTCGCGGCGATGCAGGGCCGGATCGCGGTCTGGCACGCGCTCGGCGAGGCGGTGCAGCCGCTCCGCCTGGCCACCGTCGCCTCCAACATCTTCACCGACCCGGAGATCGCCGCGGTGGGCGTCACCCAGAAGTCGATCGAGGCCGGCGAGATCGAGGCCACCGTCGTCAAGCTGCCGCTGGCCACCAACGCCCGGGCGAAGATGCAGGGGTTCAACGACGGCTTCGTGAAGCTGTTCTGCCGCCCGCACACCGGCATCGTCCTCGGCGGCGTGGTGGTCGCCCCCCGCGCGTCCGAGCTGATCCTGGCGGTCTCGCTGGCGGTGCAGCAGCGGCTCACCGTCGACCAGGTCGCCCACACCTTCGCGGTCTACCCCTCGCTGTCCGGCTCCATCACCGAGGCGGCCCGCCGTCTGATGCAGCCGATGACCCCCAGCGGCATCTGACCCCGCCGGCGGTGGTGCGGGCCGCGCCGCGGCTCAGTCGCGCCGCCGGCGCCGCCACCGGGTCCGTACGGCCCAGCCCGCCAGCAGCAGGATCATGCCCGCCGCGCTGAAGGCCACCATGACGGGCCCGACGGCGGGCCGTTCCGGCAGGAGGTTCGTCTCCGGCGGCCCGACCCGGGGGTTGGACGTCGCGGACCTGGGCCGCCGGTTCCACGGGTCGCGGAGGCCGGCCGGGAAGCCCCGGGCGCCCGCCAGGTCCACGCCGCGGGCCTGGTCGAAGGTGGTCCCCTCGATGACCGCCCCGGTGAAGTCGGCGCCGCGCAGGTCGGCCTGGCCGAGGTCGGCGCCGGTGAGGTCGGTGCCGGTGAAGGTGGCGTCGCCCAGTCCGGCCTGGTTCAGGTCGGTCCCGCCGAGCCTGCCCCGGGTGAAGTCGGCCCCGACCGCCGCCACCTGCTCCGCGTTGCTCTCCTCCAGGTTGGCGCCGACCAGTTTGGCCCCGGTGAGGTCGGCCTGCCCCAGGTTGGCGCGGACCAGTTTGGCCCCGGTGAGGTCGGCGTGCGGGAACCTCGCCTGCACGGCCTCGGCGTCGGCGAGGTACGCGCCGCGCAGGTCGGCGTGGTCGGCGCGCACCTCGCCGAGCTGCGCCTCGGTGAGGTCGGCGGCGCGCAGGTCGGCGTAGCGGAGCGAGGCCCCGGTGAGGTCGGTGCCGCGCAGGTCGGCGCCGCGCAGGATCGCCCCGGTCAGGTCCTCGTGGGCGAGGGTCACGCCGCTCAGCACGGCCCTGCTCAGGTCGGCGCAGCGCAGGCCGGCCGGGAGCGGGGCGCGGGTGAAGTCGCCGTCCCGCAGGTCGTGGCCCTCTCCCGGGCGGCAGGGACCGTCCCGGCCCCCGGGCGCGGCGGCCGCGGCGGCCGGGGGGAGCGGGGCGCAGGACGGCGTCACCGCCGCGGCGACGAGGGCGAGGGCCGCGACGGCGGTCGCCGGGGACGGGCAGACGCCGGGGACGGGCATCGGCGGCGCGGGAGCCCGGAGTCCGGGTGCCGGGGGCACGGGACGGCGACGGCGCACGGGGAACCTCCTTCGGGCGGTCCCGGCCGCGCGGCGGGCCGTCGTGCCCGCCCCGGCGCCCGCTCACCCCTGCCGCGCCCTCCGTACGGCGTAGCCGCCGGGAGGAAGCAGCGGACCGTCCGGGACCTGCTGTTCATCGTCTCCGTGGTTGACCGCGAACACCCATTCGCCACGCCGTACCAGCTCAAGGGGGGACGGTTCCAGGCCCAGCAGGCGGGAGAGGTCCGCGTCGGGGAGGCGGGTGGAGACGTAGAGGGCGGTGCCGGCGCCGTACCGGTGGCGGGTGATCGCGGGCAGGCCGTGGAGCGCGGCCCCGGCGCCCCACCCGGCGTCGTGGGGCCCGATCCCCGGGGCCGGGACGGACGCGCCGTAGCGGGCCAGTGCCTCGGCGCCCTCCAGGTGGACGTGCTCGCTCCAGAACGTCCCGGTGCCGAGGTCCTCGCCGCCGGGCCCGGTCAGGGCGAGGGCGGCGCCCGGGGGCAGCGGGTGGAACTCCTCGACCCGGACGCCGAGGAGGTCGCGCAGCGCGCCGGGGTAGCCGCCCGTCCGGACCCTGGCGCAGGGGTCGGCGACGCCGCTGAGGTAGGTGACCACGAGGGTGCCGCCGCCCTCGACGTGGCGGCGCAGGTTCGCGGCGTCGTCGTCGGAGATCAGGTACAGGGCGGGGACGAGCACGAGCCGGTACGCCGACAGGCCGGCCGACGGGTGGACGACGTCGGCGGTGACGCCGCCGCGGTAGAGCACCCGGTGCGCCCGCCGTACCTCCTCGGTGTGGTCCAGCCCGGCGGACGGCAGGCCCGGCGCCTGTAGGGCCCAGCCGGCCTCGGCGTCCCACAGGACCGCCGCCTCGGCCTCGACCGGCGCCCGGCACGCCTCCTCCAGGGAGGGCAGCAGCGCGCCGAGCTCGGTGATCTCGCGGAAGATCCGGGAGTCCTCGCCGGCGTGCGGGACCATGCCCGCGTGCCACAGCTCGGCCCCGCCGCGTGAGGCCCGCCACTGGAAGAACATCACCCCGCGCGAGCCCCGCGCGACGTGCGACAGGCTCAGCCGGGTGATCTCCCCGGGCCGTTTGGCGATCATTCGGTGTCCGGTGTAGGTCACCACCGCCTGCTCCATCAGCAGCCAGGGCCGCCCGCCGGCCCAGCCGCGCGCCAGGTCGGCGGCGAACGCGGTCTCCTGCGGCGGGTCGGCGGTGGGGTAGTGGTCGACGGCGACCAGGTCGGTCTCGGCGGCCCAGCGCCGGTGGTCCACCGGAACCCAGTCGCCGAAGACGAAGTTGGTGGTCACCGGGACGTCGGGGGTGTGCTCGCGCAGCACCGCCTTCTGCTCGCGGAAGTGCGTGAGCATCTCGTCGGAGAGGAACCGGCGGAAGTCGAGCGTCTGCGCCGGGTTGGGGAGGTACCGGGTGGCGCGGGGCGGCATGACCTGCTCCCACGCGGAGTGGTGCTGGCTCCAGAACGAGCCGGTCCAGGCGTCGTTCAGGGCGTCCAGCGTGCCGTACCGGTCCCGGAGCCAGGTGCGGAAGGCCGCGGCGGCGTGGTCGCAGTGGCATCCGGTGCCGTACTCGTTGTGCACGTGCCACATGGCCAGGGCCGGGTGGCCGCGGTAGCGGCGGGCCAGCTCGCCGGCGATCCGGACCGACGCCTCCCGGTACGCCGGCGCGCTCACGCAGTAGGTGTCGCGGCTGCCGTGGGTGAGCCGGGTGCCGTCGGCGGTGACGGTGAGCGCGTCGGGGTGGGCCAGGCCGAACCAGGGGGGAGGGGAGGCCGTGGGGGTGGCGAGGTTCACCCGGACGCCCGCCCCGTGCAGCAGGTCGAGGACCCGGTCCAGCCAGGCGAAGTCGTGGGAACCGGGTGACGGCTCCAGCCGGGCCCAGGAGAAGACCCCCACGCTGACCAGGTTGACCCCGGCCCGGCGCATCAGCGCGACGTCCTCCTCCCACACCTCCTCGGGCCACTGCTCGGGGTTGTAGTCGCCGCCGTAGCACAGTCCGCCGATCCCCTTGGGCCAGTCCACGTCACGTCCCTTATTTCGGATGGAAACTAAACTAATCCTGCTGCATTCCCTCCTCCCGCCTCAAGGGCCGGCCGGGCAGGCCGTTGACGTTTGTTGGGCTGGACGCCAAACTAATTCGCGAGCCGGAACGCGCCGACCCGCGGACCGGGAGCACCGAAGCGCTGGAGCCCCCATGCCCTACCGCCCTCCCCTGATCGCGCACGAGTACTTCGTCGCCGACCCCCCGGAACTCCCGGTGCGCGTCCGGGGGGAGGCGGGCCCGGCGACGCTGACCGCCGCCGAGGCGGTGGCGTCCGGCGACGCCTCGGTGACGCTGAAGGCCGCGACCTCCACCGGCGAGACGCTGGTGGCCCAGGTGGGCGTGGCGGGCGAGGGGGTGATCCGGGTGCGGCTCGGCCAGGACGCGGACGCGCGGACCCGGTCGGCCGCCGCGATCTCCATGGTCACCCCGGGCGGGTTCGCCGGGGCGAGGGTGGAGACCGGCGACGGCACGATCACCGTCGACGCCGGCTCGCTGCGCGCCGAGATCACCCTGTCGCCCTGGCACCTGAGGTTCACCGACGCCTCCGGGGCGACCCTGCTGGAGCAGGACCGCGGCCACACCGACATCAGCGGCCGGATGCGCACGCTGCCGTTCGGCCGCTCCAGCGCGGACGGCGCGGTGGCCGCCTACCACGAGAGCTTCGCCGCCCCCGCCGACGAGGCGTTCGGCGGGTTCGGCGAGTCGTTCACCCCGCTGGACAAGCGCGGCCAGCGGCCGGTCATGTGGAACTTCGACGCCTTCGGCGCCGAGTCGCAGCGGGCCTACAAGAACGTCCCGTTCTACCTGTCCAGCCGCGGCTACGGCGTGATGGTGGACAGCGGCACGCCGGTGGAGTTCGACGTCTGCCAGTCCACGCACAGCTGCGTGCAGATCGTGGTGCCGGACGACCTCATCGACTACTACGTGATCGCCGGGCCCGCCCCCGCCGAGGTGCTCGACCGGTTCGACCGGCTGACCTGCCGGCCGCTGCTGCCGCCCAAGTGGGCGTTCGGCACCTGGATCTCCTCGGGGTTCTTCGTCGACACCCAGGAACGGGTGCTGAACCGGGCCCGGACGATCCGGGAGCGGGGCATCCCGTGCGACGTGCTGCACCTGGACACCTACTGGCAGACCGACGGGCACTGGTCGGACCTGCGGTGGGACGCGGAGAACTTCCCCGACCCCGGCGCGATGCTCGCCGAGCTGGACCGGATGGGCTTCAAGGTCTGCCTGTGGATGAACCCGTACGTCTCCCACCTGAGCCCGGCGTTCGCCGAGGCGGCGGAGAACGGCCACTTCCTGAGGAACCAGGACGGCGAGGTCTACGTGGCCGACTGCTGGCACGGCTCCTACCCGCCCTGCGGCATCGTGGACTTCACGAACCCCGCGGCCGCCGAGTGGTTCCGGGGGCTGCTGCGGCCGCTGCTGGAGCAGGGCGTCCAGGTCTTCAAGACCGACTTCGCCGAGGGCGTGCCGCACGACGCGGTCGCCTCCAACGGGATGACCGGCGCCGACCTGCACAACGTCTACGCGCTCCTGTTCAACGACCTCGTCTCCGAGGTGACCAGGGAGGTCGCCGGGCACGGCATGGTGTGGGCGCGCTCGTCCTTCCTCGGCGGCCAGCGGCACGCGGCGCAGTGGGGCGGCGACACCTACACGAGCTATCCGGCGATGGGCAGCACGCTGCGCGGCGGGTTGTCGCACGGCCTGTCCGGCGTCCCGTTCTGGAGCCACGACGCGGGCGGCTTCACCGGCCGCCCGACCGACGACCTGTACGTCCGCTGGATGCAGTTCGGCGCGCTGTCGCCGCTGGTGCGCCTGCACGGCACCACCAGCCGGGAGCCGTGGGAGTTCCCCGAGGTCGAGGCGGAGGCCGTCGCGGCGCTGAGGCTGCGCCACCGGCTCATGCCGTACATCTACACCGCGGCGGTCGAGGCCGCGCGCACCGGGGCGCCGATGATGCGGGCCCTGTGCGTGGACCACCCCGGCGACCCGGTGGCCTGGCAGGCCGACCTGGAGTACCTCCTCGGCCGCGACCTGCTGGTGGCCCCGATGACCTCGCCGGACGGCGTGCGGAAGGTGTACCTGCCCGAGGGCGACTGGGTGGACCACTGGACGGGCGAGGTGCTCTCCGGTGGCCGGTACGTGACGGTCTCCGCGCCGCTCGACCGGATCCCGCTGTTCGTCCGGTACGGCGCGCTCATCCCCGTCCTGGCCGATCCGGGGGAGGCCGTGGGAGACGGGCCGTTCGGGGAGATCACGCTGGTCGCCTACGGGGTGGGCGAGAGCGGCGCCGTCGTCTCCGACGTCGACGGGGACACCGTGGTCACCGCCGTCCCCGAGGGGGACGGGCTGCGGGTGACCGTCTCGGGGGACGCGCGCGTCACGGGCGTCGAGCTGGTGGGCGCCGACGTCCCGGTCGTCATGACCATCGTCTAGGGGACGGCCCCGCCCACGGCGGGAACGGCCGCCGCGGCCCTGCCGGTCCGGGCGGGGCTGACCGGGTTTTTGTCCGGTTTATCCGATTGTGACTTGACGTTGCCGGAAACATGGGCGTTACATGTCCTCCATCCGTAAACGTTTTCAGAGACGTGACGCCACCAACTGAAAACGTTTACCGTCTTTGGGGACCGAGGTGGGACATGAGTGACGAGCCGACGATCACGACGATCGCCCGGCGGGCGGGCGTGTCGATCGCCTCGGTGTCACGCGTGCTCAACGGCCTCCCCACCAGGGCGGAGACCGAACGCCGCGTGATGAGCGTGGCGCGCGAACTCGGCTACGTGCCGAACTCGGCGGCGAGGTCGCTGAAGTCACGGCGCAGCAACCAGATCGGCTTCGCGATGGCCGACATAGGGAACCCGGTCTACCTCGCGATGGTCCGGGAGATCCAGCCGGTGCTCAAGGCGGCCGGTTACCGGCTCGTCCTGCACTCCACCAACGCGGACGTGGCCGACGAGATCGACGTGCTCCGCGGCCTCGGGGAGCGGTACATCGACGGGCTCATCATGATCCCGCTGAGGGTGACCGACGGGCACCTGGAGATGTTCGCCGCCGCCCGCGCGCCCATCGTGGTCATCGGCTCCGTGCCCGAGGGCACCCCGGTGGACAACGTGCGGGTCGACTCCAGGGCCGGCGTGCGGCTCGCCGTCCAGCACCTCCACGGCCTGGGCCGGCGCCGCATCGGCTTCGTGAACGGCCCGCTGGACACCGTTCCCGGCGCGGCCCGCTCCGCCGCCTACGCCGAGGCGCTGGAGACGCTCGGCCTGCCGTACGACCGGGACCTCGTCGAGGTGGGTGACTTCTACCGCGCCGACGGCGCCCGGGCGGCGGCCCGCCTGCTCGAACGCGTGCCGGACCTCGACGCGCTGCTGTGCGCCAACGACCTGATCGCCCTCGGGGCGCTCGACGTCCTGCGGCGCGCGGGACGGAGAGTGCCCGAGGACGTCGCCGTGGCGGGCATGGACGACACCGACCTCGCCACGATCGCCTGGCCGCCGCTCACCAGCGTCTCGCTCGGCTCGGCCGAGCGCGGCCGGGCGGCCGCCGAACTCCTGCTCGACCACCTGGACCGCGACGGCCGGGCACCCCGCACGGTCACCGTCGAACCCCGCCTCGTGACCCGCGCCTCGACCATGGGGGAGGAGACTCCATGACCCTGACGGCCGAAAGAACACGGGGACCCGCGGCGGGTCGCCGCGGCAGGCCCGGAAGGAGCCGGCAGGGGCGCGAGACGCTCCTCCTGATGCTGCCGGCGCTGATCCCGGTGCTGATCTTCAGCGTCGGCCCGCTGCTCTACGGCATCTACCTCGCCTTCACCGACGCCAGGTCCGGGCGCAACTCCGTGACCTCGTTCGTGGGCCTGTCGAACTTCGGTGACCTCCTCACCGACGGGGACTTCTGGGCGTCGTTCCGCATCGGCCTGATCTGGGCGGTCTCGGTCACCGTGCTGCAGTTCGTGGCCGCGCTGGGGCTCGCCCTGCTGCTCAACGAGAACCTGCGGTTCCGGGCGTTCACCCGGGTGCTCGCCATGGTGCCGTGGGCGATGCCGCCGGTCGTCATCGGGCTGATGTGGCGGCTCGTCTACCACCCCAACGCCGGCATCCTCAACAGCACGCTGCAGGGGGTCGGGCTGCTCGACCACAACGTCGACTGGCTCAACGACTTCTCCATCGCGCTCCCCGCGGTGATCGTCGTCGGGATCTGGACCGGCATGCCGCAGACGACCGTCGTGCTGCTCGCGGGGCTGCAGGGCGTGCCCAGGGAACTGCACGAGGCCGGCCACGTGGACGGGGCCACGACGTGGCGCCGCTTCTGGAGCATCACGCTGCCGCAGCTCCGCCCGGTCATCGTGACGATCACCTCCCTCGACTTCGTCTGGAACATCAACCAGTTCGGCCTGGTCTACGTCCTCACGCAGGGCGGCCCGGGCGGGCAGACCCGGCTGCCGATGCTCTTCGCCTACGAGGAGGCGTTCCGCTACGGCTTCTTCGGTTACGCCGCCACCCTCGGGGTCGCGATCGTGATCGTCGTGCTGGCCGTACTGGGCATCTACATCGGCCGCCAGATGCGGGAGGTGAGCTGACATGCGCAGGCCGCTGCAGTACCTCGCCCTCCTCGGGTACATGGTCTTCCTGGCCTTCCCGCTGCTCTGGCTGCTGTCCACGGCGCTCAAGACGTCGCAGGAGATGGCGAGCCTGACCCCGACGTGGATCCCGCGTCACCCGGTCCTCACCAACTTCGCCGACGCGTTCACCGAGCAGGACATCGTCGGCAGCGCGCTGCGCAGCCTGGTGGTCGCGGTCGCGAGCTCCGTGCTGACGGTCGTGCTCGCCCTGCCCGCGGCCTACTCCATGGCCCGCCACCGCTCGCTCGTCAACAAGATCGCTATCGGATGGGTGCTGGTCAGCCAGGTCTTCCCCTTCATCCTGATCATCATTCCGCTGTTCATGGTGCTGCGCAGCCTGGACCTGGTGAACACGCTGCCCGGCCTCACGGTCGTGCACGTCACCTTCACGCTGCCGTTCGCGCTGTGGATGCTCCAGGGATACGTGCGGTCCGTGCCGCGCGAGCTGGAGGAGGCGGCGGCGGTCGACGGCGCGGGCCGGATCCGCGCGCTGGTGAAGATCGTGGCGCCGCTCCTCGCCCCCGGTGTGGTGGCCACGCTGCTGTTCGCCTTCATCTCCTCGTGGAACGAGTTCCTCTTCGCCCTGGTCGTCCTCAAGGACCCCGACGTGGCCACGCTGCCGCTGACCCTCGTGAAGTTCACCGGAGCCGAAGGGGTCGTGCGTCTCGGCCCGCTCGCCGCGGCGTCGCTGCTCGCCACGATCCCGAGCCTGGCGTTCTTCGCGATCATCCAGAGACGGCTCAGGTCCGGCCTGCTGGCCGGCGCCGTCAAGGGATAGCCGATCTTCAAAACCCCCCGACACCAGCGGGGCGAGCCGAGCCGGACCCGGCGGAGCCGTACCCCTCGATAGGAGAGTCCGTTGCGTACCAGAACCGCACTCGTGGCGGCCGCCACCGCGATCGCCGCCCTGACGGCCGGCTGCTCATCGGGCGACGGTGGTGATGGCGGCAAGGCCGGTGAGCCGGTGAGCCTGAAGTTCCTGAGCCTGGCCTGGCAGAAGGAGTCCGTCGCCGCCAACAAGGAGATCGTCGACGAGTGGAACAAGGCCAACCCCGACATCAAGGTCGAGTACGTCCAGGGCAGCTGGGACAACGTCAACGACCAGCTCGTCACGTCGTTCGAGGCCGGTGACCCGCCGGACGTCATCCACGACGACTCCCCGGCGCTGGCCGGCTTCGCCTCCCGCGGCTATCTCCTGGACCTCTCCGGGAAGGTGCCCGCCGACCTGAAGAGCGACATCCCGCAGGCCGCCTGGGACACCGTGACCTTCGGCGACGGCAAGGGCGGCCAGGGCGTGTACGGCGTGCCGTTCCTGCAGGAGTCGCAGGTCATCATCGCCAACAAGAAGCTGCTCGACAAGGCCGGGGTGTCCGTCCCGACCCCCGAGGACCCGTGGACCTGGGACGAGTTCGAGGAGATCAGCAAGAAGCTCACCAAGGGCGACACCTTCGGGGTGGCCTGGCCGCTGAAGTCACCGGTCAACAAGGCGCTCAACCTCGCGCTCAACTTCGGCGGCACCTTCTTCCAGACCGACGGCGCCAAGGCGACGGTCAAGGTGGGGCCCGAGGAGCGCGAGGTGCTGCAGCGCATCCACGACCAGCTCTACAAGGACAAGACGGCCGACCCGTCCGCGCTCGGCATGGGCACCGCCGACCCGCTGCCGGGTTTCTACGCGGGCAAGTACGCCATGCTCCCGGCGAGCGTCTACCTGCGGCAGCAGGTCGTCGAGCAGGCGCCGTCCGGCTTCGAGTGGGTCACGATCCCGCCGCTGAAGGGCACCAGCGCTGACCAGGGAGCCGCCTCGCAGACCCTGTCCGTCGCGGCCGACAGCAAGTACCCCGACCAGGCGACGAAGTTCATCTCCTTCTTCCTCAACAGCACCAACCAGGCCAAGCTCGCCAAGGGCGACTGGCTGCTCCCGACCAGCGTCAAGGCCGCGAGCGACCCCTCCATGACCACCGAGGAGAACGGCTGGAACGTGGCGACCGCCTCCGCCAAGAACCTCGTGGTCGCGCCCTACCTCAAGGTGAACGGGTTCGACGAGTGGAAGAGCAAGGTGGCCACCCCCGCCCTGCAGCAGTACTTCGCCAACAAGATCACCCTTGACGAGGCGGCCAAGACGCTCGTCGACGAGGGCAACAAGGTGCTGGAGCGGTACAACAAGTGATGCTGACCCGCGCCCGGGGGTGCCTGCTCGGCCTCGCGGCCGGCGACGCCCTCGGGCGCCCCGCCGAGAACCTCGCCCCGGAGGAGATCGCCCGCCGCTGGGGCCGTCTCACCGAGATCGAACCCGGCAAAGGCGGCACCGACGACACCGAGTACACCCTCTTCGCGGCCTCCCTGCTCTGCCGGTACGGCGCGGCGATGACCCCCGCCGACGTGGCCAGGGAGTACCGCGAGCAGATCATCCCGGGCATCGACGGCCCGATGCGGGGCGCTGGCTTCTCCGAGCTCGGCGCGATCCAGGCGCTCCGCCGGGGCCTCGCCCCGCCGCTGTCCGGCCTGTGGCACCCGCACGGATGGTCGGACGGGCTGGCCATGCGCGCCGCGCCGTACGGGATCTTCGCCGCCGGCCGTCCCGCGGAGGCGGCCCGGCTGGTGGCGGTGGACGGCGTGGTGAGCAACAGCGGCGAGGGCGTGTACGGAGGCCAGGCGGTCGCGGCGGCGGTGGCCGTCGCGATGACCGGCGCCGCCCCCGGCGAGGTCGTCCGGGCCGGGATCGCCGCCGTCCCCGAGGACTCCTGGACCTCCCGCAACCTGCGGGCCGCCGTCGAGGCCGTCGCCACCGGCTCGGTGGAGAGGCTGTACGCGGCCGTGGTGGTGCGCCACTACCCCTGGACGGACCTCGCGCCCGAGGCGGTCGCCCTCGCCTTCGCCGGCTACCTCATGGGAGCCGGCGAGGTGGAGGAGTCCGTCGTCTCCGCCGCCAACCTCGGCAGGGACGCCGACACGACCGCGGCCATCGCGGGCGCCCTCGCGGGGGCGGGGCGCGGCGAGGCCGCCGTTCCGGAACGCTGGGCCGCGGAGATCGGCCCGGCCACGGGAAGGTGCCTCCCGGTCGTCGCCGGGCGGCACGTGCTCGACGCGGCCACCGACCTGGTGGCGGCGTCGGGGAAGGCGGCGTGAGCGTGTCCGCGGGCCGGTACGAGAAGTAGAGGAGAGACATGTCATCGGGGGACAGGATCCGCGGCGCCTTCGTCGGCCTCGCGATCGGCGACGCGGCCGGCTGGCCGGCGGCGCGGCACCGCTCCACCCTGCTGGCGCCCTGGAGCAGGCGGCTGGAGCGGGAGCTGGACGCCTTCGCCGAGGAGCACCGGGTCACCACGCTGCCCGTGCCGTTCTCACTGAACCAGCCGGTCGAGCCGCTGGCGATCGGGCCGTCCGACGACGCCGAGTGGCTGGCCTGGACCGCGCTGACGATCCACGAGGACCGGGCGGAGGCGTTCGGCAGGCTCGCGGAACGCTCCGACCTGCGGGTACGGATCTCGGTGCGCTCGGCGCTCGACAACCTGGCCGCCGGCAAGCGGCCGCCCGCCAGCGGGCACGACAACCCGCACTTCTTCGACGACGCGGCGGCGATCCGGGCCGTCGCCTTCGGGGCGGCCGGCGCCGACCCGCGGGCCGACGCCTCGGTCACCAACGCCGGGGACGGCGTCCACGCCGCCGCGGCGATGGCGGCGGCGATCGCGGAGCTCGTCGCGGGAGGGCCGATGCCCTCGGCCGTGGAGGCGGCCCTGGCCGAGCTGCCCGAGGACACCGCGATCGGCCACATGACCCGGACGGCGCTCGCGGTGGCACGCGAGGCGGGCGACCCCTTCGCGGCGGTCCCGGCCCTCGACGCGGCCCTGCTGGACCACGTCTACAGCTACGGCGTCGCGGCCGCCCAGACGGTCGCCGCCGCCCTGGCGCTCGCGGAGGTGTCCGCGGGCGCGCTGAGCGCGGCCGTGCCCGCCGCCGCGTGCCTGCCGTCGCTCGCCGACTCCGCTCCGGCGCTGGCCGGAGCTCTCACCGGGGCGCACACCGGCTACCAGGCCCTCCCGGAGGGCTGGTGCGCCGCGGCACGCACACTGGTCGGCTGCGGCATCCCCGATCTGGCCGGAACGGATCTCATCGACATCGCTGGAGGACTGGCATGACGCCGCTGGAGGACCTGCTGACCGACAAGGCCGTCGGATGCGTGACGGGCGCCGCGGTCGGCGACGCGATCGGCGGCGCGACCGAGGGCTGGACGCCCGAGCAGATACGCCGGCGCTACGGCGGCAACGTGACGGGCATCGTCCCGCCGTACTTCGAGGACTGGCGCAACGCCCGGCCCATCGCGCCCTACCACAAGGGCGACGGCCACGTCACCGACGACACCCTCATGACCCACGCCCTCATCCGCGTCTACGAGAAGGTGGGCGGTCATCTCGACGCGTACGCGGCGGCCGAGCACCTGGTGCCCGAGATGATGGGCGAGAAGCGCTGGATCCCCGAGCTGGAGGCCGAGGCGCTGCCCCTGCAGCGGGTCTTCCTCGCCGAGAAGTGGCTGGTCCTGCGCCTGCACTACGGCCATGTGGATCCGCGTGAGGCCGGCGTCGGCAACATCGTCAACTGCGGTGCCGCGATGTACATGGCACCCGTCGGCGTCGTCAACGCGGCCGACCCGGACGGGGCGTACGCCGAGGCGATCGACCTGGCCGGCGCCCACCAGTCCAGCTACGGCCGGGAGGCCGCCGGAGTGCTGGCCGCCGCCGTCGCCGAGGCCATGCGCCCGGGCGCGACCCCCGACTCGGTGGTCGCGACCTGCCTGCGGCTCGCCAAGGACGGCACGCGGACCGCCATCGAGGCCGTCTGCGACCGCGCCCGCGACCTCGACCACTGGGAGGGCTCCTTCGACGCCCTGCGCGAGGCCGTCGCCCCCTACGACACCGTCGCCGACACCTACCGCGACCAGGGACTCGGCGCCCGCCGGCCGAGCCGCCTGCACAGCATCGAGGAGCTCCCGCTGGCGCTCGCCTTCCTGCTCATCGCGAAGGGCGACTACCGCGAGACCGTGCTCGGCGGGGTCAACTACGGCCGCGACGCCGACTCGATCGCCAGCATGGGCGGCGCGATCGCCGGGGCGCTCGGCGGAGCCGGCGTGGTTCCGTCCGAGTGGCTCGATCCGGTGGCGGAGGCCAGCAGGATCGACCTGGTGGCCCCCGGCGTGTCCATCGCCGAGGTGGCCCGGCGGGTCCACGCGGACGACCTCGCCGCACGGCGGGCGCACGAGGCCGCCTTCGCCTCCCTGACCCGGGACGTCCCGGCGGGAGGGACGGCGTGACCGACCGCCTGATCCGGCTCACCTGGGTGCAGCCGGAGGACCTGGTCGGCCACGAGCTGCGTCAGGCGGCCGAGGACGGCCGCCTCCCGGAGGCCGCCGCGATCGCCGCCCGCTGGCACGCCGCCGGAGGGCACGACGCGCCGCCCAGGGCGGGCGCCTCCCCGCGGCCGGCCGGCCCGGAGCTGCGCGGCCTGGCCGGTGAGCTGCTGGACGAGCTGGCGGCGATCCCGTCCCCGCTCCCCGAACCCACCGGACTCGCCGAGATCACCCTGGGCGCCCCCGGGGGCTTCCCCCGCGTGGCCGCCGACCCGGCCCGGCTCCCCGACCGGGTGCTCGGCGCCTGGCTGGGACGCGCCGCCGGGTGCGTGCTCGGCAAACCGGTGGAGAAGATCCCCCGCGAGGGCATCAGGGAGATCGCCGAGGCCACGGGCAACTGGCCGATCCGCGGCTGGTTCACCGCGGTGGGCCTGCCGGACGAGGTGGCGGCCCGCTGGCCGTGGAACAGGCGCAGCGCCGTCAACTCGCTCGCCGAGAACATCGACGGCGTGCCCGAGGACGACGACCTGAACTTCCCGCTTCTCGGGCTCGCCCTGCTGGAACGCTTCGGCCGCGACTTCACCACCGCCGACGTGGCCGCCATGTGGCTGGACGAGCTGCCCGCGGGCCGGGTCTTCACCGCCGAGCGGGCGGCGTACCGCAACCTGCTCGACGGGATCGAGCCACCCCGCACCGCGACGCACCGAAACCCGTTCCGGGAGTGGATCGGCGCCCTGATCAGGGCGGACGTCTACGGCTGGGTCAATCCGGGTGATCCGGCGGCCGCCGCCGCGCTCGCCTGGCGGGACGCCCGCCTCAGCCACACCGGCAACGGCGTCTACGGCGCGATGATGGTCGCCGCCATGTGCGCCCATTCCCTCGTGGCCTCCTCGGTCGAGGACGTGGTCGCCGCCGGGCTCTCCGTCGTGCCGGCCGGGTCGCGACTGGCCCGGGCGGTACGGGACGCCGTCGAGGACGCCTCGTCGGAGCCGGAGTTCGAGCGGGTGGTCGACCGGCTGTACGAACGCCACGGCGACCTGCACTGGGTCCACACGATCAACAACGCGGCGCTGATCGCGGCGGCGCTGGTCCACGGGCGCGGCGACTTCACGGCGTCGATCGCGAGGGCCGTCGCCGGCGGCTGGGACACCGACTCGGCCGGGGCGACGGTCGGCTCGATCGTGGGCGGGCTGCTCGGCGCCTCCGGCGTCCCCGATCAGTGGAAGCCGGGGAACCGGCTGGCCAGCAGCCTGAGGGGCTTCGACGGCATCGGCTTCGACCGGCTCGCCGCCCGCACCCTGGCCGTCGCGGAGGAGAGGGCATGATCTCGGTCTTCGGCAGCGCCAACATGGACCTGGTGGCCTACACCCCGATCGTGCCGAAACGCGGCGAGACGGTCACCGGCCGGGCGTTCGCCGCCGTCCCCGGCGGCAAGGGGGCGAACCAGGCCGTCGCCGCGGCCCGGGCCGGCGCCGACGTCGCGTTCATGGGCGCGGTCGGGGACGACGCCTTCGGGCCCGTCGTACGCGAGACGCTCAGATCGGCGGGCGTCGACGTCGGCCGCCTCCGGGTCGTGCCGGGTTCCTCCGGCGTCGCCCACATCGTCGTCGACGACGACGGCGGCAACTCGATCATCGTGGTCCCCGGTGCGAACGGCGCCGTCACCGCCCCCTCGGCGGAGGACCTCGCGGTCATCGCCCGCTCCGACGCGCTGCTGCTCCAGCTCGAACTGCCCATGGAGGCCGTGGTGTCCGCCGCCCGCCAGGCGCGGGTCCCCGTCGTCCTCACCCCGGCCCCCGCCCGGGAACTGCCCCGGGAACTGCTCGACGCCGTGGACCTGATCGTGCCGAACGAGCACGAGGCCGAGGCGCTCACCGGCCTCGCCGATCCGCGGGAGGCGCTGGAGGCGCTGCTGGAACTCGTCCCCGAAGCGGTGATCACCCTCGGCGCGGAAGGGGCGCTGTACGGCTCCCGCGCGGGCGGGCGGCTGCGCGTGCCCGCCGTACCGGTGCGGGCGGTCGACACCACCGCCGCGGGGGACACCTTCGTCGGCGCGCTGGCCGTGGCGCGCGCCGAGGGCAGACCGCAGGAGGAGGCGCTGCGTTTCGCCGCCGCGGCGGCGGCCCTGTCGGTCCAGCGGGAGGGGGCCAGCACCTCCATGCCCGGCCGCGCCGAGATCGACGCGGCGCTCCGATGACCCCCGCCGGAGCCCGCCCGCGGCGCCCGGAAGCCCCGCCCGGACGCCGGACCCGCCGCTGAACGCCCGACCCCGCCGCTGAAAGCCCAACCCGTCGCGCTCCCGGGCCCGGACGGCCACCGGACACCGGTTCCGGCCGCCCCGGCCGGGGGACGCGCCGTGATCCTGCGTGAACCTGCGTGAACCTGGAGGAACGACAGTGAAAGCCCTGGAAGGGATCCGCGTCCTCGACCTCGCGACGCTGTTCGCGGGGCCGATGGCGGCCATGATGCTCGGCGACTTCGGCGCCGAGGTCATCAAGGTGGAGCATCCCGCCAAACCGGATTCCTCGCGGGGGCACGGACCCGGCGGCCTGTGGTGGAAGATGCTGGGCCGCAACAAGCGGACGGTCACCATCGACCTGTCGGCGCCCGAGGGACAGGACCTGCTCCTCACGCTGGCGCGCGACGCCGATGTGATCATCGAGAACTTCCGCCCGGGAACGCTGGAGCGGTGGAACCTCTCCTACGACCGGCTCCGCGAGGCCAACCCGCGCCTGGTGCTCGCCCGCGTCACCGGGTTCGGCCAGTTCGGCCCGTACGCGAGGCGGCCCGGCTTCGGCACGCTGGCCGAGGCGATGAGCGGGTTCGCCGCGATGACCGGCGAGCCGGACGGGCCGCCGACGCTGCCGCCGTTCGGCTTGGCCGACGGCATCTGCGCGCTCGCGACCGCCTACGCCGTGATGACGGCGCTCCACGCGCGCGGGTCCGGGGGCACCGGGCAGGTCGTCGACATGTCGATCATCGAACCGATCCTCACCGTGCTCGGCGCGCAGCCGACGATCTACGACCGGCTCGGGATCGTGCCACCCCGCACCGGCAACCGGTCGGTCAACAACGCGCCGCGCAACACCTACCGGTGCGCGGACGGCTCCTGGGTCGCGGTGTCCACCTCGGCGCAGAACATCGCCGAGCGGGTCATGCGCCTCGTCGGGCGGCCGGAGTACATCGCCGAGCCGTGGTTCGCCACCGGGGCGGGACGGGCCGAGCACGCCGCCGAACTGGACGAGGCCGTCGCCGCGTGGGTCGGCGCGCGCACCCGCGAGGAGGTGCTCGCCGCCTTCGAGGAGGCGCAGGCCGCGGTGGCGCCCGTCTACGACGTGCGCGACGTGCTGGCCGATCCGCAGCTCGCCGCCCTGGACGCCGTCACCACCGTGGAGGACCCCGAGCTGGGACCGCTGCGGATGCAGAACGTCATGTTCCGGCTGTCGGACACCCCCGGCGAGATCCGCTGGACCGGCCGCGCCCACGGCGCGGACACGATCGGCGTCCTGACGGAGGCGGGGCTCTCGCCCGCCGAGATCGAGGCGCTGCGCGACAGGGGAGTGGTGTGATGCTGACCTGGTTGTACGCGCCCGCCGACCGGCCGGACCTCGTGGCCAAGGCGCTCTCCGGCCCGGCCGACGTGGTGATCGTCGACCTGGAGGACGCCGTCGCCCCGGGCAACAAGGACCTGGCCAGGGCCGAGGTCGTGGCGCTGCTCGCCACCCCGCGGCCGCGCGTGCAGGTCCGGATCAACGACACCCGCACCGCCTGGGGCCAGGCGGACCTGCGCGCCGTCGGCGCCCTGGCCGCGGGTACGGCCGGCATCCGCGTGCCCAAGGCCGAGTCGGCCGGTCAGATGCGCGACGTCGCCGCCGCCGTGCCGGGCGCCGAGCTGCACCCGCTCATCGAGTCCGCTCTCGGCCTCGAACGGGCCTACGAGATCGCCTCGGCCGACCCGGCGGTGGCGGGCATCGGCCTGGGGGAGGCCGACCTGCGGGCCGACCTGGGCGTCAGCGACGAGGCGGGGCTGTCCTGGGCGCGGTCGCGACTCGTGGTCGCCGCCCGGGCCGCCGGGCTGCCCGCGCCGGCGCAGTCGGTCTACACCGACTTCCGCGACCTCGAAGGTCTGGCCGAGTCGTGCCGCGCCGGCCGGGCCATGGGCTTCCGGGGACGGGCCGCCATCCACCCGGCCCAGCTCCCGGTGATCCGCGCCGCCTACCGCCCCGGCGAGGAGGAGGTCGCGGCGGCCCGCGAGGTCGTGGCGGCGGCCGGGGCCGGCGCGGTCGCCCTTCCCGACGGCCGTTTCGTCGACGAGGCCATCGTCCGCCAGGCCAGACGTGTCCTCGACGACCAGCTCATCCATGGTGAAAAGCCGATTTAGCGGGTAACGCCCCCAGGTAGCCCTTTATAGGGCGAAAGCGATGAAAAATGCACACTTCGCTTCCTGGGGGAGACAGCATATGACCACCACGACCCGTCCCGCGGACGCCTCCGGCCGGTTCGCCATCGGGGGCGACCTCACCGTCAACCGCCTCGGCTACGGCGCCATGCAGCTCACCGGCAAGGGGGTCTGGGGTGAGCCGCGCGACCCGGAGGAGGCCGTACGGGTGCTCCGTCGCGCGGTCGAGCTGGGCGTGAACTTCATCGACACCGCCGACTCCTACGGCCCGTTCGTGTCCGAGATGCTCATCAGGAAGGCCCTGCACCCCTACCCGGACGACCTGGTGATCGCCACCAAGGCCGGCCTGACCCGCGCCGGCCCCGACGACTGGCGCCCGGTGGGCCGGCCCGAGTACCTGCGCCAGCAGGTCGAGCTGAGCCTGCGCCACCTCGGCGTCGAGCGGATCGACCTGCTCCAGCTGCACCGCGTCGACCCCATGGTGCCCCTGGCCGACCAGGTCGGTGAGCTGGCCGCGCTCCAGCGGGAGGGCAAGATCCGCCACATCGGCCTCAGCGAGGTCGGCGTCGAGGAGCTGGAGCGGGCCGGTGAGACGGCGACGATCGTCTCGGTGCAGAACCTCTACAACCTCGCCGAGCGCGCCGCCGACCCGGTCCTCGCGCGCTGCGAGGCGAACGGCCTGGCCTTCATCCCGTGGTTCCCGCTCGCGACCGGCGAGCTGGCCAGGGAGGGCGGCCCGCTGGACGCCCTGGCCAAGCGGCACGACGCCACGCCGTCGCAGCTCGCGCTGGCCTGGCTGCTGCGGCGCTCGCCGGCGATGCTGCCCATCCCGGGCACCTCCTCGGTGGCGCACCTGGAGGAGAACGTCGCCGCGGCGACCCTGGAGCTGAGCGACGAGGAGTTCGCGGCGCTGACGGACGCGGTCTGACCCGCGCCGGCGGACACGGCCGGGCCCGCCGTACCCGGAGGGGATCCCGGTACGGCGGGCCCGCGGCTCAGCCCTTGACGGCGCCCACGATCACCCCCTTGGTGAAGTGGCGTTGGACGAACGGGTAGACGAACAGGACCGGGACCAGCGCGACCACCACGATCGCCATCTGGACGGCCAGGCCGGGCGGCAGGGCCTGCCCGGGGATCGTGCCGGTCCCGCTCTGGCCGACGAACAGCGACTGGCCCTGGAGCACGTACTGCCGCAGCACGACCTGCAGGGGCCACTTGGCGTTGTCGTTCAGGTACAGCACGGCGTTGAAGAACGAGTTCCAGTAGCCGACCGCGTAGAACAGGCCGATGACCGCGGTGACGCCCTTGGACATGGGCAGCACGATCCGCCGCAGGATGCGGAACTCGCTCGCGCCGTCGATGCGCGCGCTGTCGGTCACCTCGCCGGGGATGCTCATGAAGAACGACCGCATGACCACGAGGTTGAACGCGGTGACCGCGGTCGGCAGGATCAGCGCCCAGTAGCTGTCGACCAGGCCGAGCGAGCTGACCAGCAGGTAGCTCGGGATCAGCCCGGGGCCGAACAGGAACGTCAGCAGGACGAGGAACAGCAGCGGCCGGTGCATCAGCGAGCCGGGCCGGGACAGGCCGTAGGCGGCCAGCACCGTGACGCCCAGGCTGATCGCCGTGCCGGCCGCGGTCACGCCGAGGCTGACCAGGACCGCCCGGGTGACCACGCCGCCCGCGAACAGCTGCCGGTAGGCGGCGAGGGACAGCTCGCCGGGCGCCGTGACCAGCCCGCCGGCCCTCGACACGGCCTCCTGGGTGGACAGGCTGGTCAGCACGACCATGTAGATCGGGAAGAGGACGGCCGCCACGACGAACGTGAGCACGAGTCCCTTGGCGAGCCCGCCGGCGCGGCCGGGCCGTTCGGCCCAGGGGGGTGAGGTCATCATGATCGTTTGTAGATCCCCTGCTCTCCGAACCGGTGGGCGACCTTGTTGGCGATGACGATCAGGATCAGCCCGGCCACGCCCTTGACCAGCCCCGCCGCCGCGCCGTAGCTCCACTCGCCGGTCAGCAGCGTGCGCCAGTAGACGAAGGTGTCCAGCACCTCGGCGGCGTCCCGGCCGACCGCGTCGCGCTGCAGGAAGAACTGCTCGAAGCCGACGTTCAGCGCCTCGCCCAGGCGCAGGATCAGCAGCAGGACGATCACCGGGCGCAGGCCGGGCAGCGTGACGTGCCACATCCGGCGCCAGCGCGAGGCGCCGTCCACCGCCGCGGCCTCGTAGAGGTTCTGGTCGATGGCGGCCAGCGCCGCCAGGAAGACGATCGCCCCCCAGCCGGCGTCCTTCCAGACCGTCTCGGCGGTCACCAGCAGGATGAAGGTGTCCGGATCGGTCATGATGTCGAAGCCGCTGTGGCCGTGGTCCCGCAGGATCTGCGAGAGCAGCCCGGCGCCGCCGAACATCTGCTGGAACAGCGTGACGACCAGCACCCACGAGAAGAAGTGCGGCATGTAGACGATGCCCTGGATGAACACGCGCAGGCGGGGCCGTACCACGCTGTCGAGGAGGATGGCCAGCGCGATCGGCACCGGGAAGTAGAAGACGAGCTGGAACGCGGTGATCGACAGGGTGTTGAGCGTCGCGTCCCAGAAGCCGTCGTCGAGCAGCAGCCACTGGAAGTTGGACATCCCGACCCACGGGCTGTCGGCGATGCCGACGTAGGGCGAGTAGTCCTGGAAGGCGATGACGTTGCCGAGCAGCGGGACGTAGTGGAAGACGATCAGCAGCCCGATCGCGGGCAGCGTCATCAGCAGCAGCTGCCAGTCGCGGCGCAGCCGGTCCCGGAAAGGGACACGGGCACCCGGGCTTGTCGAGAAGGCCCTTTTACCGACATGCTTGGAGGCGCCGGTGCCGGCGGGTGAGGTCAGGTCACCCGCCGGCCCGGTCCTCGGCGCGTTCCTAAGCACGGCCGTTGTCCCGCAGGATCTTCATGTAGAAGTCCCTGGCCTCGTCGCCGCCGTCCCGCCGCCACTCCGCGACGATCTGTTTGACGTCGCTCACCGGGCGCCGCCCGCGCATGATGTCGGTGAACTTGTCCTCGGTGGGCACCTGCAGGCCGGAGAACCTCGACGGCCGCTGGATCCGGATCCCGTCGAACGGGGTCTTCTCGACGTGCGGGAAGGTGGCCTGCTGCCACTCCATGTTGGCCTTGACCGCGTCGGGGTAGGCGACCCAGTCCACGAAGATGGGGCGCCCGCCGAGGAAGAGGTAGGTGGGGGCGACCTCCTTGCGGCCGAGGTCGTTCAGCTGCGGGACGTTCTTGTCGTCGCGGGTGAAGTGCTTTCCCTCCACGCCGAAGTTGGACAGCTCGTACTCCTTGGTCCCGTACGGCGCCGCGCACCAGTTGAGGATGGAGAGGATCTCCTCCACCTTCTCCTTCGGGGTCCCCTTCTTCACGAAGGTGAAGATCCCCGCCGCGTTGTTGTGGTACATCAGCGGCTTGCCGCCGTCGTGGGCGAAGACCGGGAAGGCGTCCAGCGCGAAGTCGGGGTTCTTGCCGCGGTGCTGCTGCAGCAGTTCCTTCCAGCCGCCGAGCCCGTCGCGGTAGACGGTGATCTGCCCGCCCCCGATGAGGTCCTTCTCGTTGGCGCCCTTGCTGCTCACCACGGAGGGGTGGATCAGCTCCTCGGCGAAGAGCCTCCGCATGAACTCCAGCATCTGCTCGTACTCGGGGGTCTCGTACTTGTGGACGAGCCTGCCGCCCTCGTAGCGCCACTCCTGCGGGATCCGGAAGATCGTCCAGACCATCTCGTGGATGTCGCCGAACGCCCAGCGCTTGCCCTTGGGGTCGGTGATCTCCTTGCCCAGCCGGTACAGCTCGTCGGCGTTCTTGGGCGCGGTGTTCCAGCCGTTCCTCTCGAACAGGTCCTTGCGGTAGAGCAGCGCGAAGGGGAAGGGCTCGGTGGGGAACGGCACCGCCATGAGCCTGCCGTTCCAGACCGACCACTCCCACGCGGCGGTCGGCAGGTTGGCCAGCAGGGGGTACGGCGTGACCTTGTCGCCCTGCAGGTACGGGGTGAGGTCCTCGAACGCCTTGTCGACGGCCTGGTTGAAGTCGGCCATCTTCTCGATCTCCCAACTGGGGATGACCATGATGTCCGGGATGTCGCCCGAGGCGAGGCGGGCGATCGCCTTGTCGACGTACACCGTGCCGTCGGTGATCTGGAACTCCACGGTGGCGCCGATGTCGGCGTTGGCCGCCTGGAAGTAGGAGTTGTCCGCCAGGCCGGGCGGCACCGGTCCCCACAGCGGCGTCATGGCCTTGTAGGAGCCGCCCCGGCCGGCCTTCCGGGTGAGCGCGGGGACGGGGGAGGTGGGGTAGGTGGTGAAGCCGCCGCCGACGCCGGGGATGCCCGGCAGGTCGGAGACGATGCCGGGGATGTCCGGCCGGACGCCGGGGAAGGGCGTGTAGGCGGGGGCGAGGGAGGTCAGCTTCTCCGCCGCGGCGGCGGTGGCGCCTCCGCTTCCCGGCCGGGGGCCGCTCGGAGTGGAGCAGGCGCCGAGCAGGCCGCCTCCGGCGGCCATCGCGGCGCTGAGCCCCACCAGGCCGAGGAAGCCTCGGCGGGTGGTCGTCGCGCCCGGGGGTCGGTTCATGGCGCTTTCCCTTCGTCGGTTCGGGGGGTCAGGGGGGTGTCCGCGGAAGAGGGGTAGCGATAGAGTTAGTTCGTCTGATGGCCAAACAAATTAGTCGAGGCTGACCCCCGCCACAAGGGAGCGCCGACCCGGCGTCCGCAGGGGGCGGTCACGGATCGGTGAACGATGGTGCATGATGGGGCCAGCCTGGCCGAGCCGGAACGGGACTGACCTTGATCACATCTACGAGCGACCCGCAGCCGGCCGACTTCGCCGACGTGCGGGCCACCAACCTCGCCGTCGTCCTGCGGTTCGTGCGTGAGCACGCCCCCTGCTCGCGGGCGGACATCGCCGCCTCCACGGGCCTGAACAAGGCGACGGTCTCCAGCCTGGTCGCCGACCTGATCGACCGCAGGCTGGTCCGGGAGACCGGGCTGACCGGGAACCGCGTCGGCCGCCCGGCGACCATGCTGGTGCTCGACGGCTCGCCGTACGCGGCGATCGGCGTCGAGATCAACGTCGACTACGTCACCGCCGTGGCGGTGGACCTGTCGGGGGAGCGGCTGCTGTCCTGGCGGCGTTCCTTCCAGGGGCCGGACGTCACGGTGTCGCAGGCGATGGCGGTCGTCGCCGGGCTCGTCCGCCGCGTGACGACCCGGATGGCCCGGGAGGAGCGGCAGGTCCTGGGCCTCACCGTGGCCGTGCCCGGCCTGGTCGGCACCGACGGGGTCGTCCGCGTCGCGCCGAACCTCGGCTGGCGCGACGCCGACCTGTGCGGCGACCTCGCCAAGGCGCTCCGCGACCCCGGGTTCCCGGTGCAGGTGGACAACGACGCCAACCTCGCGGCGCTGGCCGAACACCGCTTCGGCCCGTGGGCGGGGACCGCCGACCTGGTCTATCTCGCCGGCGGGATCGGGGTGGGCGCCGGGGTCATCCTCGACGGGCGGCTGCGGCGCGGCGGGCAGGGCTACGGCGGCGAGATCGGCCACATCCAGCTCGACCCGCTCGGCGCCGAGTGCCGTTGCGGCCGCCGGGGCTGCCTGGAGGCGGTGGCCGGGATCGGCGCGGTGCTGGAGCACGCGGCGCTCTCGCCCGCGGAGGTGGAGGTCGAGCTGGAGGAGACGGTCCGGCTGGCCCGGGCCGGCGACGCGCACACCCTCGCCGTCCTGGCGGGCGTCGGCCGCGACCTCGGCCGGGGCGTCTCGATGATCGCCAATCTCCTCAACCCTGAAGTGGTCGTCCTCGGCGGCTACTACGTGCCCCTCGCCCCCTGGCTGCTGCCCGAGATCGAGGCCGAGGCGCGCGGGCGGGTGATCGCGCCGGACACCGGCGGCTGCCGCGTCGTGGCCTCGGCCCTCGGGTACGGCGCCGCCGCGCTCGGCGGCGCCGCCCGGGTGCTCGACCTGGTGGATTCAGGGCGTTTGCCGCGGCTCTCTTGACCTGGGTCGCACGGGCGTGCACCCTCGGGGAAGCTCCGTTCGAAACGCGCGTGTAATGAGCGGAGCTTTCCCGGATCAATCATCGAAGCGCTTCGACGAACCGGAGCGCCTCCCCCGACCGGTTTTCGAAGCGCTTCGATATCCCCAGAGGACGGTCCCCCCATGAACGAACCCTTCCGCGACCCCGGACTCCCGCTCGCCGCGCGCGTCGCCGACCTGCGGGACCGCCTGACCCTGGAGGAGAAGGTCGCCCTGCTGCACCAGTACCAGGCGCCGGTCCCCCGGCTGGGCGTGGAGGGCTTCCGCACCGGCACCGAGGCCCTGCACGGCCTGGCCTGGCTCGGCCCGGCGACGGTGTTCCCGCAGGCCGTGGGGTTGGCCAGCACCTGGGATCCGGAGCTGGTCAGGCGGGTCGGCGAGGCGACGGGCGACGAGGTCCTGGCCTTCCACCGCAAGGACCCCTCCGGGGCCGGACGCAACGTCTGGGCGCCCGTGGTGAACCCGCTGCGCGACCCGCGGTGGGGCCGCAACGAGGAGGGCTACTCCGAGGACCCCTGGCTGACCGGCGTCATGGCGGCGGCGTACGCCTCCGGCCTTCGTGGGAGCGATCCCACCGTGCTGAAGACCGCGCCCACCCTCAAGCACTTCCTGGGCTACAACAACGAGACCGACCGCTGCGTCACCTCCAGCGACCTGCCTCCCCGGGTGCTGCGCGAGTACGAGCTGCCCGCCTACCGGCCCGCCCTGGAGCAGGGCGCGGCGGTGGCCGTGATGCCGTCCTACAACCTCGTCAACGGCCGCCCGGCGCACCTCAGCCCGCTGATCCGCGAGGCGCTGCGCGCGTGGGCGCCCGACGACATCCTCGTGGTCAGCGACGCCTACGCCCCGGGTAACCTCGCCGGCCTGCAGGCTTATCACAAGGACCCGCCCGCGGCCTACGCCCACGCGATCAGGGCGGGCCTGGACAGCTTCACCCAGGACGACGACCGCTCCGGCGAGACCCTCGGGCACATCCGCCGGGCGCTGGAGCGGGGCCTGCTCACCGAGGGGGACGTGGACGAGGCGGTACGGCACGCGCTGTCCGTCCGGTTCCGGCTCGGCGAGTTCGACCCCGCCACGCCGTACGACGGGATCACCGAGGCGGTCGTCAACTGCCCCGAGCACCGGGAGCTGGCCCGCGAGGCCGCCCGGCGCTCGATCGTGCTGCTGAGGAACGACGGGATCCTGCCGCTGGACGCGCCCGGCCGGATCGCGGTCATCGGCCAGCTCGGCGACACGCTGATGGAGGACTGGTACTCCGGCACGCTCCCCTACGCCGTCACCGCCCGCGCCGGGCTCGCCGAACGGTGCGAGACGGTGTTCTGCGAGGCCGTGGACCGGGTCGCGCTGAGCGTGGACACCGGGGCCGTCGTCGCCGACCCCGACGGCGGGCCGCTCTCCGTCGCGCCCGGCGGCGGAGGCGACGCGGCCCTGTACGACCTGTTCGACTGGGGCGGCGGATCGTACGCGCTGCGGGCCGTGGCGACCGGCCGCCACCTGTCGGTGGACGACGACGGCGTGCTGGTCAACGACCAGCCCGGCCCCAACGGCTGGGAGGTGCGCCAGACCTTCCGGACGGAACGCCGCCCGCGCGGAACACTCGCCCTGCGGCACATCTCCACCGGCCGCTACGTCGCCCTGGACGGCGGGACGTTCCGGCTGGCCGACGACGCCGACGCGGCGGCCTGGCTCACCGTGGAGCGGGTGGTGGACGGCGCCGAGGCCGCCGCCGCCCTCGCCGCGACGGCGGACGTGGCGGTCGTCGTGGTCGGGGACCACCCGCTGGTCAACGGCCGCGAGACCGAGGACCGCCTCGACCTGGACCTGCCCGCCGCCCAGCAGGCCGTCGTCCGGGCGGTACGGGCGGCCAACCCCCGGACCGTCATGGTGATCAGCAGCGGCTACCCCGTCGCCTGGGCCGACGAGGACCCGCCGGCCGTGCTGTGGTCGTCGCACGGCGGCCAGGAGTACGGCCACGCCCTGGCCGAGGTGCTCTTCGGCGACGCCGACCCCGAGGGCCGGCTCACCCAGACCTGGTACCGCTCGGCGTGCGAGCTGCCCGACCTGCTCGACTACGACATCATCGCCTCCGACGCCACCTACCAGTACTACCGGGGCGAGCCGCTCTTCCCCTTCGGGCACGGCCTCGGCTACACCACGTTCGGCTACTCCGGCCTGGCCGTCTCGGTGGAGGACGGCACCGACGGCACCGACGGCGCGGAGAGCACGGAGGGCACGGCGGGCGCGGAGAGCACGGAGGGCACGGCGGGCACGGTGGGCGCGGAGGGCACGGTCACCGTCACGGCCACGGTCGCCAACACCGGTCCCCGCGCCGGAACCGAGGTCGTCCAGCTCTACACCCACCAGCGGAGCTCCCGGGTCAAGCAGCCGCTGCGCCGGCTGCGCGGCTTCACCAAGGTACGGCTCGCACCCGGCGAGAGCACCACGGTGAGCTGGCGCCTCCCCGTCCGCGACCTGGCCTTCTGGGACGTGACCCGCAACCGGTTCGTCGTGGAGGACGCCCCGCACCGGGCCATGGTCGGCCGCTCCGCGCGGGACATCCGGCTGTGCGCCTCCTTCCACGTCGCGGGGGAGCGCATCCCGCCCCGCGAGGCCCTGGCCGGGCCGATCCGCGCGGTGGACCACGACGAGTACGACGCGGTGGCCTTCGTGGACGCCGACCGGGTCTCCGGCGACGCCGTGCGGTCCACCGCGGCGGGGGCGTGGATCTCGTTCCGCTCGACGGACTTCGGCGCCGGGGCCGCCTCGGTCGCGGCGCACGTCACCGGCGCCGAGGGCGGTGTGATCAGCCTGCGGCTGGACGACCCGCTGCACGGCCCGCTCATCGGCGACCTGCCCGTCCCCCGGGCGGGCCGCTACGACTTCACCGAGGTCCGCGCCGGGCTCGCGGACGTCCGCGGGGTCCGCGACCTCTATATGGTGTTCGAGAACGCTGGGATCACCCTGGCCGGCCTCACCTTCGGAGAGCGTGCGTGAGCGAGTGCGGCGAGCGGACGGCGCGGCGCGCCCGCGGGCGCGTCCCCCGCGCCCCCGGCCGGAGCGAACGGGACGACGGAGGTGTCTCCCCGGGCGGCGGGCGTGTCCTCCCGGCCTTCGGGCGGGGCGGCGGGCGAGGAGGCGCATGAGCGGCCGGACGGTGACGATCGCCGAGGTCGCCCGGCACGCCGGGGTGGCGGTGAGCACGGTCTCCTACGTGCTCAGCGGGAAGCGGTCGATCTCCGCCGACACCCGGCGGCGGGTCCTCGACAGCGTGCGGGCGCTCGGATACCACCCCAACGCCGGGGCCAGGGCGCTGGCCAGCAGGCGGGCGAACGTCATCGCGCTGGTGCTGCCGCTGCGGGCCGGGATGCACGTCCCGGTGCTGATGCAGTTCGCCACCTCGGTGGTCACCGCGGCCCGCGGCTACGACCACGACGTGCTGCTGCTGACCGCGGACGAGGGGGCCGAGGGGCTGCGCAGGGCGGTGGCGAGCGCGCTGGCCGACGGCCTGGTGCTGATGGACGTGGAACTGCACGACAGCAGGGTGCCGCTGCTGCGCGAGCTCGCCGAGCCGAGCGTGCTGATCGGCTTCCCGGCCGACGCGGCCGGGCTGACCTGCGTGGACCTCGACTTCCACCGGGCAGGCGCGCTCTGCGTGGAGCACCTGGCCGAGCGCGGGCACCGGGAGGTGGCGCTGCTCGGCGCCCCCTCGGTGGTCTACGAGCGCGGCACCGGGTTCGCCCGCCGTACCAGGGAGGGGTTCACCGAGGCCGTCGCCGGACACGGCATGACCGGTACGGCGCTGCCGTGCGAGGAGGGCTTCGGGGAGGCCGCGGAGACGGTGCGGCGGCTGCTGGAGACACGGCCGGGACTGTCGGCCCTGGTCGTGCACAACGAGGCGGCGGTCGGCCACGTCCTCGGGGCGCTGCGCCAGTACGGCAGGCGGGTCCCCGAGGACGTCGCGGTGGTGGCGATCTGCCCCGACGACATCGCCGAGCGAGCCGGCCCGGCGCTCACGTCGGTGCTGGTCCCGGCCGAGGAGGTGGGCCGCGAGGCGGTGCGGCTGCTCATGGCCAAGCTGGAGGGCGCCGCCGTACCGGACGCCACCCTGCTCGCCCCCCGGCTGACGGTGCGCGGGAGCACCTGACCGTCCGGCGGCGCGGACGCGCCCGGCCGTCCGACGAATCCGGCGGTGCGGCGCCCGGCCGTCCGGCGGGCGGGGAGCCCGGCCGCCCGGCGAACCCGGCGCCGCGGACGTGTGCCGGGCGGAGACGGGCGGGTGAGGTCCGGACATGGAGACGGGCGCGTCCCCACGCGGGGAACGCGCCCGTCTCCACCGTCTCAGGAGGCGGTCGTCAACCGGTCACCGGCGGGTCACCAGTCGCCGCCACCGAAGTCGCCGCCACCGAAGTCTCCGCCGCCGCCGAAGTCACCCCAGCCGCCGCCGCCGAAGTCTCCGCCGCCGCCGAAGTCGGCACCGCCGCCCGCGTCGGCGACGCCCTGCTCGTAGCCCATGCCGTAGCCGCCCATGCCCCAGCCGCCGCCCATCATGCCGCCGAGCATGGTGCCGACGAGCATGCCGGTCATGATGTCGCCGAAGCCGCCGTAGTAGCCGTAGGCGTAGGGCTGGTAGGCGGGGCCGGCCTCGTAGTACGGGCGGTAGCCGCCGTTGACCATGACCTGGCGCGTCTGCGGCTCGAAGCCGCGCTCGACGGCCTCGGCGTCGGCCGCGCAGGCCGGGACGTCGCGCACCGCGCCGCCGGGCGGGGCCCAGCGCACGTCGCGGGCGGACGGACCGTGCTGCGGGTTGAAGAAGCACGGGGAACGCCGCTCGGGCAGCGGCTGGTGGTTGACGCGGGCCTTGACGCAGGCGAGGGCGTAGCGGCCCTCCTCCAGCGTGGAGGTCACGTTGCGCAGCTCGTCGGGGCGCTTGACCGCGTCCAGCTCCACCTTGGCCCGCTCGTAGGAGTCGAGGGCGCGCTGCCAGTCCTGCTGGTGCTGGGCGCCGTCGCCGAGCAGCTTGACGTCGGTGTCGAGGTCGGTGATCTCCTCGCCGAACTTGGTGACGTCCTCGTCCACGGTCTGCTTGACCGCGGCCAGCTCCGCCGCCTCGCGGGCCTCGCGCTGCTGCTTCTTCTTACGGGAGTAGAAGAAGATGCCGAGACCACCGGCCAGGGCCAGCACCAGGATGCCGACCAGGACGCCGCCCCCGCCGCCTCCGGAACCGGAGGAGGAGCTGGAGCCGGAACCCGAGCCGAGCCCGGCGCCGGTGGCCGCGTCGCCGGCCAGCTTGACGAAGTTGACCACGTTGTCGGTGGGGCTGGAGCTGGTCTTGGCCCGGCCCAGCAGCTCGTCGACGTCGACGCCCTTGATGTTGGAGACGCCGAACGGGGTCTTGCCGCTCATCAGCAGGATGGTGGACTTGCCGCCGACGTCCTTGCGGATGGAGGTCAGCAGGGTCCTGGCCTGCGAGGCGCTGGTGACGGACCCCTCCGGCAGCAGCCCGACGTAGACCGAGGGGTTCTGCTCGACGGTGCCGCGGATCTTGTCGGCGGCGTTCCCGGGGATGTCTGCGGCGGGGTCCGCGTAGAAGCGGTCGCCGTCTGTCAGACCCGCGGCGATCGTGCCAGGGTCGGGCGCCGCGGCGTGGGCGGCCGGGGCGATCATAAAGACGGCCAGCAGCCCGGCGAGCATCGCGACGAGCGCGGCGCCGAGTCGGCCCGGTGCGGTTTTTGTCGTGGTCACGGCAAGAAAGCCTCCTTCGCCCTTCAGGACGAACAAGCGGACGTCAGAGTTCCCCACTTCCCGACCGTATCCCTTCCAGGCGTCCCGCGGGGCGCCCGAGGCGGCGCGGCGTCCTCCGCGCCGCCGGCGGACCCCGGTCAGGCGTCCTTGATGTCGCAGATCACGGCGCCCGCGGTGACGGTCTGGCCGGGCGTGGCCGACAGGCCGGTGACGGTGCCCGACTTGTGCGCGGTCAGCGGCTGTTCCATCTTCATTGCCTCCAGCACCACGACGGTGTCGCCGGCCGCGACGGTGTCGCCGTCGGCGGCCACCACCTTGACGATGGTGCCCTGCATCGGGCTGACCAGGCTGTCGCCCCCGACCACGGTCTTCTTGCCCGACCCGCCGGGGTTCCCCCGCCGCGGCGGCCTGACGCCGCCCCGGGCCGGGGCCGGCGCGGCGAACCCGGCCGGCAGCACGACCTCCAGGCGCTTGCCGCCGACCTCGACGGTGATGTGCTCCCGCTCGGCGGGCGCGCCGGAGTCGGCCACCGGGCCGGAGTACGGCTCGATGGGCGTGGCGAACTCGGTCTCGATCCAGCGGGTGTGCACCGAGAACGGATCGGAGGTGAAGGCCGGGTCCTCGACGACGGCGCGGTGGAAGGGCAGCACGGTCGGCATGCCCTCGATCTCGAACTCCGCCAGCGCCCGGCGGGCGCGCTGCAGCGCCTGCTCGCGGGTCGCGCCCGTCACGACCAGCTTGGCGACCAGGGAGTCGAAGGACTGCGGCACGGTCATTCCGGCCTCGTAGCCGGCGTCCAGCCGCACGCCCGGCCCCGACGGGACGCGCATCGCGGTGATGGTGCCCGGCGCGGGCAGGAAGTTGCGCCCGGCGTCCTCGGCGTTGATCCGGAACTCGAACGAGTGGCCGCGCAGCGGCGGGTCGTCGTAGCCCAGCGGCTCGCCGTCGGCGATCCGGAACATCTCGCGCACCAGGTCGACGCCGGCGACCTCCTCGGTCACCGGGTGCTCGACCTGCAGGCGGGTGTTGACCTCCAGGAAGGAGACGGTGCCGTCCTGCCCCACGAGGAACTCGCAGGTGCCCGCGCCGACGTAGCCGGCCTCGCGCAGGATCGCCTTGGAGCTCGACCGCAGCAGCTCGACCTGCTCGCCGGTCAGGAACGGCGCGGGGGCCTCCTCGACCAGCTTCTGGTGGCGGCGCTGCAGCGAGCAGTCGCGCGTCGAGACCACCACCACGTTGCCGTGGGCGTCGGCCAGGCACTGGGTCTCCACGTGGCGGGGGCGGTCGAGGTAGCGCTCGACGAAGCACTCGCCCCGGCCGAACGCGGTGACGGCCTCACGGACGGCGCTGTCGTACAGGTCGGGGATCTCCTCGGCGGTCCTGGCCACCTTCAGGCCGCGCCCGCCGCCGCCGTACGCGGCCTTGATCGCGATGGGCAGGCCGTGCTCGGCGGCGAAGGCCAGCACCTCCTCGGGGCCGGAGACCGGGTCGGGGGTGCCGGCGACCAGCGGCGCCCCGACCGCCTGGGCGATGTGACGCGCCTGGACCTTGTCGCCGAGGGCGGTGATCGCGGACGGCGGCGGGCCGATCCAGGTCAGGCCCGCGTCGATGACGGCCTGGGCGAAGGCGGCGTTCTCGGCGAGGAAGCCGTAGCCGGGGTGGACGGCGTCGGCGCCGCTGTCGCGGGCGACGCGCAGCAGCTTGTCCACGTCCAGATAGGTCTCGGCCGGGGACTGGCCGCCCAGCGCGTACGCCTCGTCGGCGACCCGCGCGTGCAGCGCGTCGAGGTCCTGGTCGGCGTAGACCGCGACGCTGGCCAGTCCGGCGTCCCTGCACGCGCGGGCGATCCGCACCGCGATCTCACCACGGTTGGCGATCAGGACCTTGTGCACCGACGTATTCCCTTCGTGCGTTCGTACGGCCTGGCGGGCCTTGTCGATGGAGCATCGGCCTGGCGGGCCTTCAACGGAGTGTAAGCGTCATCTGATCGCCGGGTCTCGTCCGGGTTGCTCGGTCCGGTGACCGTTTCGCCGGCCGCCGGCCGCCCCGCCGTCCGGCGGCCGTCCCCGGGACACGCGAACCGGTGTGAGAAACCGGGTGAGAACCGCGGCGGCCATTCGGGGGGCTTTCGGGTGGCTTTCGGGTGGGAAGGAAGATCCATAGCCGCTGCGCATATTCGGGAAATCATTGTGGTCCGGTCGCTTATCGTGATTTCGTTTGGTGATCCCCGACACCGATCCCGAAGGAGACGGGCATGAGCCAGAACTTGCTCGGCGGAAATCCCGCGGAAATGCAGCAGATGGCCACCCAGTTCACCCAGCAGGCGGACCAGGTGAGGGCCACGATGGCCGCGTTGGACCGGGAGGCCGGCAAGGTCGGCACCGCCTGGACCGGTCCCGGCGCCCAGCGGTTCAGCGAGGCCTGGCAGAACTACCGCGCGGCCTTCCAGCGGATGTCCGAGGAACTCGCCGAGGCGTCCCGGGTCATCAACACCTACCGCGGCAACATCGAGTCGGCCACCCGCTGATCCGACCCGGCCTCGGCGCCGTTCCCCGGACACCACGGCACAGGGAGCGGCGCCGCGGCGTGTCGGCCACCTGCCGGCCTGGTCGTCATAGCGCTGCTTCAGCGCTTCTGCGCTGAAGCAGCGCTATGACGACCATTCAGCTCCGTAACGTTCCGGACGAGGTCTACCTCACCTACAGGGGGCAAGCCATGCGCGCCCAGCAGTCCCTGCAGGAGTACCTGCTGAGCAGGCTCGTCTCCGACGCGGGCCGCCCCAGCCTGGAAGGGATCCTGGACCGTGCCGCCGCCGACGCGGTCGACACCTTCTCCGCAGAGGACGTCATCGAGGAACTGGACAGAGGGAGAACATCGCGCTCGCGGAGACGCTCTCCTGCCCGCTGAGCACCGGTGACGCCCGTCTCGCCCGGGAGAACACCGCCCGCTGCGAGATCGAGCTCTTCGTCTGACAGCGTCGCGGCGCGCCGGACAGAACGGCCCGGATCGGGGTAGGAACCGGCCATGTCCCCTTCACCGCCTCCGCCCCCGCGAGTGGACCGGCCGGTGATGTACCACCGCTGGTCCCACATCACGTTCCTCCACTGGCGCTACCCCGCCGAGCTGATCCAGGCGACACTGCCGCCCGGCCTGAAGGCCGACACCTTCGACGGCGCGGCGTGGGTCAGCCTGACCCCATTCCTGCTGGAGGGGGTGCGGCCGCCGGGGATCCCGGCCCTGCCGTGGCTGTCCCGCTTCCCGGAGACCAACCTGCGCACCTACGTGCGCGACGAGCGGGGCCGCGCCGGGATCTGGTTCTACTCGCTGGACGCCGGCCGCCTCCCGGCCGCCCTCGGCGCCCGCCTCACCTACGGGCTGCCCTACTTCTGGTCGGACATGGCGGTGCGGGTGGACGGCGCGTGGCGCCGCTACCGTTGCCGCAGGCACCGGCCGCTCCAGCCGGGCGGGCACTGCGACGCCGACGTGGAGACCGGGCCGCCGCTGGACGCCCCGGACGAGGCCGCGATCTTCCTGACCGCCCGCTACCGGCTGTTCACCCTCTTCGCGGGCACGCTGGCCTCGGCCGAGGTCGAGCATCCCCCGTGGCCGCTGCGCGAGGCCCGGCTGGAGCGCCTGGACCAGAGCCTCGTCCGGGTGGCCGGGCTGCCCGCCCCGGACCACCCGCCGCTCCTGCACTTTTCTCCCGGTGTGCCGGTGGCCGTCGGAATGTGGCACCCGGTCCGCTGACGCGCGCCGACCGGCTGCCTCCCGGGGCTGCCCCGGCCGAACCGCCGGACGTGTCCCGACGCCGCCGGGAGCGGACCTCCGGACGTCTCCAGAGCCGCCGGAGCGGACCGCCGGACGCGTCCCGGGCCGCCCGGCCGGGCTCAGCCGGGCAGGGCGGTCTGGATCGGGGTCGTCGAGCCGAGTGTGACCAGCAGGCCCCGGCCGGGCGGGCCGCCGACCGCGCCGCGCGGAAGCCGGATCGTGAACAGGTCGCCGTCGGCGGGGCTCTGCACCGCCAGCAACAGGCCGGTCCGGGACTTGCGGGCCTCGGCGACGAAGCCCCGGTAGGCGGTGGTCAGGTCGCCGGTGGCCCCGCCGACGATCAGCCCGTGCTCGCCGTCGCGGCCGGTGCGCAGCACCTGCTCCAGGGCCGTGCCCAGTGGCGAGTCGGGGGAGACGAGCTCGGCGTCGTCGACGACGACCACGTAGCGTTCCCGCCCGGCGACGGCCCCCTCCAGGTCGCCGTCCGCGCCGAGGACGGCCACCACGCCGGGGACGTCCGCCAGGTCGCGCAGCGGGCTGCGCCGCGGGGCGACCGCGATCACCGGTGTGCCGCGCCCCAGCAGTGAGCGGGCGGCGGTCACCAGCGCCGAGGACCGGCCGGACCGGGGCGGGCCCGCGACGACCGCGCCGGGGCCGTGGGCCAGCAGGTCGAAGCCCATGGGGGTCAGCGAGTCGCCGCCGGCGCCGAGCAGGGCCCACAGCGGTGAGGGCGGCTCGTGCGACGGCGCCAGTGCCATGGCCTGCGCCGCGGTGATCCGGGTCGGCAGCGCGTCCACCCGCAGCGGCGGCTCGCCGTCCCAGACCCATCCGGCGGGCCCGGCCGCGACGGGGGCCGGGCCGGCGCCCGCCGCGGTGGCCGCCGGGGACACAGCCCGGTCGCCGCCGAAGCGGGCGGGGATCGCGCGCGACAGCGCCTGGAGCTCGGCGACCTGGGCCGGACCGGACGGGTCGTCGCACAGCAGCCCGATCTGGTGCTCGACGACGCCGTGCTCGCCGGCCGACACCGCGCGGCCGGGGGCGAGCGCGGCGGGCAGGTCCTTGACCGGCAGCCCGGCCAGGCCGTAGTCGGCCGGATCGGCCAGCCGCAGGATCAGCCGGTCGTCGAACACCGTGGAGATCTGGCCGATCAGCGCCGACCGGTCGCCGGTCACCACGGCGCGCAGCCCGACCGCCGGGCCCTCGCGCAGCAGCTGCATCATGGCCTCGACGAGCCGGCCGTAGTCGTAGTTCTCGAACGCGGCGACGAACCCCTCCCACCGGTCGAGCATCAGCACCAGCCAGGGCGGCCGCTCGCCGGGAGGAGCGGGGAGGCCGGGGGAGGCCGTGGAGCCGGTGGAGCCGGTGAAGCCGGCGCGCAGCTCGGCCAGCGAGGCGTGACCGGCCTCGGCGAGGAGCTGCTGGCGCCGCCCGACCTCGGCGCGCAGCCGCGTCAGCAGCCGTTCGACCCGGTCGAGCTGGTCGCGGGTCACCACCGCGCCGCAGTGCGGCATCGTCATCAGCGGCAGCAGCGCCCCCGAGCCGCAGTCGATCACGTGCAGGTGCACGTCCTCCGGGGACGCGCCCGCCGCGATCGCCCCGGCCAGGGTGCGCAGCGCGGTGGAGCGCCCGCTCCGGGGGGAGCCGGCCAGCAGCAGGTGCCCCCCGCGGGCGAGGTCCAGCGTCAGCGCCCGCCGGTCCTGCGCCCACGGCAGGTCCGTCACGCCGAAGGCCAGCGGCGGCACCTCCTCCTTCCCCGGCCGGTACGGCGCCGCCCCCTCGGGCTCCGGGAGACCCGGGGCGACCACCAGGTCGGGGAGCGGCTCCAGCCAGGGGCTCGGCTGCCGGGGGACGCCGGCGACGCGGGCGGCGTCGGCCAGGGCGTCGGCGAGCACGGACAGGTCGGTGACGGCCGCCCCCTCGGCCGCCGCGTCCGGGACGGCCGGCGGGTGCCCCAGGGCCCGCCAGCCGACCTCGGTGACCCGGGCCCTGACCTCGCTCGTCGCGCCGGGTCCGCGCCCGCCGATCCGCGCGGTCTGCACGGCGACGGCCGCGCCCGCGCCCGACTTGACGTAGCACCGGCCGGGGGCCGACTTGGGGATGTGCGCGGCGTCCGGCCGGTCGATGACGTCGGAGGACTCGGCGGCCTCGGTCACCCGCAGCGCGATCCGCAGCGAGGTGTTGGCCTGGATGTCGGCGGTCACCACGCCGCCGGGCCGCTGGGTGGCCAGGACGAGGTGGATGCCGAGCGAGCGGCCCCGCCTGGCGATGTCCACCAGCCCGGTCATGAAGTCGGGCAGCTCGGTGACCATGGCCGCGAACTCGTCGATGACCAGCACCAGCCTGGGCAGCGGGGGCAACTGCGCGCCCCGGCCGCGCAGCGGCGTGGGCGGGGTGAGCGGGGCGCCGCCCCCGGCGACGAGCAGGTCGCGGGAGGCGCGGGCCGTCTGGGCGTCGCGCAGCTCGTGGTAGTCCTCGATGTCCTTGGCCCCGGCGGACAGCAGCAGCCGCTCGCGCCGCCGGATCTCCGCGGCGAGGGAGGCCAGGGCCCGCTGGGTCAGGTGGCCGTCGAGGTCGCTGACCATGCCGACGGTGTGCGGGAGCCGTACGCACTCCTTGAAGGCGGCGCCGCCCTTGTAGTCGATCAGCACGAACGTCATCTCGTCGGGCCGGTTGGCCACCGCGAGGGAGCAGATGAGCGTCTGCAGCAGCTCCGACTTGCCCGCGCCGGTGGTGCCGGCGATGAGGGCGTGCGGGCCGTCGACGCGCAGGTCGACCGAGAACGGCCCGTCGGGGCCGACGCCGATCAGCGCCTCGGTGGACCGGCCCCAGCGCCCGGCCAGGGCCTCGCCCGACACCGACGGCAGCCGCAGCACGTCGAGCAGCCGCGCGAAGCCGGGCAGGGCCGCGGCGGAGTCGTCGCGGCTGACGTCGCGCAGTGGCGCCAGGGCCCGGGCCAGCCGGTCGCACCAGGTGGCCGTGACCTGGTCGGCGAGGATCCCGCCGATGCCGTCCAGCCCGCCGCCGCGCAGCCGTACGGTGCCGTCGGCGGCCACGTCGGCGACGGTGGCGCACTCCTCGGGCAGCAGCCGCTGGTCGTCGTCGATCGCCAGGGTGTACACGCCGGCCCGCGGGCCCTGGCGCAGCACCTGCGGCATGCCGGGCAGGGCGCGCAGGACCTGCGCGCCGTCCAGGACGACCAGCACGTCGTAGGGGCGCTCGTCGTAGACCGGGACCGGCTCGTCCCGCCCGGCCCCGGCCCCGCCGCCGAGGTCGGCCCAGCCCGCCGGGGCGCGGCCGATCCGGGCGGCCGGGTTGTCCTCCTCGCCGAGCCGTTCCTCGATCAGCGTGACCAGCTCGCTCACCCGCCGGGCCGCGGCCTCGGGGTCGGCGCCGACCAGCGCGACGCAGTCCTCGCCGCCGTGCGGGGCGCAGTGGGGCAGCCAGCGCACCCAGTTCCACCGCTCCTCGCCGTCGCCGTGCGCCGACAGCACCACGATCGCCAGGTCACGTGGGCTGTGCAGGACGGCGGCCTGGCCCACCAGCCAGCGCGCCAGCCCGGCGGCCCGGGGCCGCGGACCGGTCAGGCCGGCGACGCCCAGCCGCCGCATGGCCAGGGCCACCGGCACGGCGTGGCAGGCCGGCGGGTCGGGCGGGACGAAGTCGGCGGGCGCGGACCGTTCGGGGACGAACTCCAGGCCGGCCGGCAGGTCGGCGAGGCCGACGCGCAGGCGCAGCGCGTCGGGGTCGTGGTCGCGGCGCTCCCACAGCCGCCGCCGGGGGCCGGTCGCGGTGAGCAGGACCTCCGCGGGGTCGGGCGCGGCGGCTCGGCGCTCGGCCTCGTCGGCGGCGCGGGCCGCCTCCACGGCGGCCTCGAACTCCCGCATCCGCTCCCGGTACCGCTTGAGCTCCTTGCGGTACTGCCTGCGGCCGTGCCGCCGGTCGCTCACCCACTGGCCGACCATGATGAGCGGGGTCATCAGCGCGATCAGCAGGTAGTACCACTGCTTGAGCGCCCAGGCCATGCCGACGCCGAGCACGAGGGGCAGGAACGCGGTGAGCAGCTGCAGCCGCATGCCCTCGGCCCGTTTCGGCTCGGCCGGGACCTCGAAACGCCGCTCGCCGCCGGGGGAGCGGAGCCGGGGCGGCCGGTTGTAGGCGAGGCCGCCGTCGGGCTGGGCGTCCAGGTGGGCGTCGGGGGGTTCCACGGCGGTCAGCGTCAGCACGGTCGTGCCGCAGGTCAGCAGGGCGTGCTCCGGCCAGGGCGCGGGGCCGTCGAGGGGCTCGCGGTCCAGGCGCGGCGCGGCGCCGGCCCCGCCTCCCGCGCGCGGCCCGCCTCCCGCGCGGGGCCCGTCTCCCGCGCCGGACGCGGAGCGGTCTCCCGAGGCGGGCTCCACGGTGATGGCCTCGGGGGTGAGGCGGATCACCGCGGCCTCGGCGGGCAGCCCCGGATCGGGGACGGACACCGCGCAGGCGGGGTCGGAGCCGACGACGTGGACGCCCAGGCCCAGCCGGTGCACCGACCCGGCGGCCGGACCGCCGACGACGCGGATCTCCACGATGCCGCCGGGTTCCTCGGCGATCGTGGCACCGGCCAGGTCGCGGTCGAGGGTGACGAGGTCGCCGTCGCGGAGCAGGCCGAGGACGGGGGCTCCGGGGTCGAGGGCGCGGCCGTCGAGCCAGAGGTCCGGCGGCTCGGCGGCGGCCGCGTCACGGCCCAGGCCGTACGGTGCCTTCGTGCGGGTCAGCCGGACCACGTTGGTCGGCCGCTCGCCGCCCTGCCCGGAGAGCGACTCCGCCAGGCGGCCCACCGTGGTGGTCTCGTCCGCCTCGATCACGACGTCGCGGTCGGCGTGCTCGCCGAGCACGGTGAGCATGATGCGCATCGCCGCTCTCCTCGGTCAGGGGCCGGGTCCACGGTACAGAGCGGGAACCGCCCGGGACGAGGTGTTTGCGGCAATGCCGCGGGTCCCGGGGCGGTATGTGGAAAACGTGCCCGCCTGTGGACAACCGTCGGGTGTTACCGGCCGGTCATGGCGTCTCTAATGGGAGATTCGATGTTCCTCGGGGTGGGAGCGGGTTGGGGACGGGTCGTGCCTTCCTGTGGATAACCCGGCGGTTTCCCTCGCTCCCGGGGGGGGGCGCTACATCCGACAAAAGGGATTTTTCCCTTTAAATCCGTCAAACCAGGCGTAATGTTCGGGTGGCCCGGACGGCCGGGCGGGCCGGCGGCCGGAACGGCGTCCGGCGCGGCGCCCGGCGATCGGGGCGGAACGGTACTGCTTTCGGCGCGGTGACCCGGTGATCGAAACGGAGCGGCGCGGCTTTCCGCGTGGCTTTCGGCGCGGTGGCCCGGCGGCCGGGACGGAACGGCACGGCGCCCGGCGATGGAACGGTGCGGCCGGGACCACAGAGACTGAGGGGAATATTGGGACAGTAGATATGCGCATTAATTCATGTCCTTATCACCCGGATATGCCCTCTGTCATGTGGCGAAAGGGATAGCTTCTCCGGAGCCGCCGTTGACAGACCTGTTCCTATCAAACGAGCATGGGACCCGGCTTTTGTCCGGCGCTTCATCGGCATGGTGCGCATAATGGCGTAAATTCGACCAGTAGTCCCAACGCGTTAATCACTCTGGGAGTCCCCCTGCCCATGAGGACCAGTGAGAAGCCGGCGAGCCGCGTACCGCTGAACGCCGAGCGGCCGGGGTCGGCGAGTTCCCTTTCCGGCCCGGCGTCGCGCAAGCTCCCCGTGCCCCCGCGCGAGCGCAAACCCGCCCTCGCGGCCCTCGCCGTACTGCTCATCCTGGGCGGCGCGCTCGCCACGACCCTCCTGGTCATGCGCAGCGGAGACCGGGTCTCCGCGATCGTGATCTCCCAGCAGGTCGGCGCGGGCCAGCCCTTCACCGAGGCCGTGATGCGCGAGGCGCAGATCGCCGACACCGGCGTCGGCTACGTCGCCTGGGCCGACCGCGCCCTCGTCGCCCGCAACTTCGCCCGCGTCACCCTTTTGCCCGGCACCCTCCTGACCCGCGACATGGTCGTCTCCGCCAGCAGGGAGCTGGGCCCCGGCAAGGCCCAGGTCGGCCTCTCCCTCAAGCCCGGCCAGATGCCCGGGACGCTGGAGCGGGGCGACCGGGTCCAGGTGATATACGTCCCGAGCCGGGGCGGCGGCGGCAACGCCGCCAGCCGGGTGCTGGCCCCCAACGCCCTGGTCCACCAGGTCGGCGGGTCCGGCCAGACCCAGGGCAGGTCGTCCGGCCTGGTCACGGTGATCGTGGACAGCTCCATCTCCCCGACGGTCGCCTCCTACGCCTCCAGCGGCGAGATCGCGCTGGCCGAGCTGCCCGGAGCGCGCTGAGGTGGCGCTCATCGTGCTGGCCGCGGACAAGGGCGCCCCGGGCGTGACCACGGCGGCCACCGCGCTCGGCGCCGTCTGGCCGCACCCGGTGCTGCTCGCCGAGTGCGACCCGGCCGGGGGAGACCTCGCCTACCGCCTCCCGGCCGCCGACGGCGGGGTCCTCAACCCCGCCCGGGGGCTGCTGACCCTGGGCGCCACGGCCCGCCGCGGCCTGCGTCCCGAGCAGATCCACGAGCACACCCAGAAGATCATCGGCGGCCTCGACGTGCTGGCCGGGCTGACCCACGGCGAGCAGGCCGCCGGGCTCACCTGGCTGTGGGGACCGCTCGGCCGGGCACTGGCCGCGGTGCCCGGCGCCGACGTGCTGGCCGACTGCGGCCGCCTCGGCGGGCACCCGCAGACGGCCGAGCTGGTCGCCGAGGCGGAGCTGGTGCTGCTGTTCACCCGGGCGAGCCTCGACCACGTCGCCCACCTCCGTGAGCGCCTGCACGTCATGCCCCGTGACCCGCAGATCGCGGTCGTGGTGATCGCCGACCCCCGCCAGTACCGCACGGCCATCGAGGAGGTCCGCCGGATCGTCACCGCCACCGGCCGCCAGGTCGCCTTCGTCAGCGGCCTCGCGCACGACCCCAAGGGCGCCGAGCTGCTGCGCGGCCAGTGGGGCGGCCGGCTGGACCGCTCTCTGATCATCCGTACGGCGCGCGAGCTCGCCGCCCGCGTCGCCGCCACCGTCCGAGCCCCGGAGCCGGCCGTATGACCGTCGACCACACCCTGGTGAAGCGCTTCCGGCAGGAGGTCGGCGACCGCCTGGCCCACCAGCGACGCCTCGACCAGGCCAGCGGCCTGGCGCCGATGACCGGCGAGGACGAGCGCCAGTTCGCCCGGGCGCTGATCGCCCAGGTGCTGGAGGAGTTCGCCCGCGGCGAGATCGGCGTCGGCCGTACCCCGCCCACGGCCGAGGAGGAGGAGGCGCTCGCCGCCGGCATCCACGCGGCCCTGTTCGGCGTCGGCCGCCTGCAGCCGCTGCTGGACGACCCCGAGGTCGAGAACATCGACATCAACGGCTGCGACCGCGTCTTCGTCGGCTACGCCGACGGCCGGGAGGGCCTGGCCGAACCGGTGGCCGACAGCGACGACGAGCTGGTCGAGCTGATCCAGATCCTCGCCGCCTACAGCGGCCTGTCCAGCAGGCCGTTCGACACCGCCAACCCCCAGCTCGACCTGCGCCTGCCGGACGGCTCCCGCCTCTCGGCGGTCATGGACGTCACGGTCCGCCCGGCGGTGTCCATCCGCCGCGCCCGGCTGGGCAAGGTCTTCCTCAGCGACCTGGTGGGCAACGGCACGCTCACCCCGGAGCTGGGCCGCTTCCTGGCGGCCGCGGTGGCCGCGCGGAAGAACATCATGATCTCCGGCTCGACCAACGCCGGGAAGACCACCCTGCTGCGCGCGCTGGCCAACGAGATTCCGGCCACCGAGCGCCTGATCACGGTGGAGCGGGCCCTGGAGCTCGGCCTCGACCAGTTCCCCGAGCTGCACCCCAACGTGGTCGCCTTCGAGCAGAGGCTGCCCAACTCCGAGGGCCAGGGCGAGATCAGCATGGCCGAGCTGGTCCGCCGCTCCCTGCGCATGAACCCCTCGCGGGTGATCGTCGGCGAGGTCCTCGGCGACGAGATCGTCACCATGCTCAACGCGATGACCCAGGGCAACGACGGCTCGCTGTCCACCATCCACGCCAACTCCTCGATGGAGGTCTTCAACCGCATCGCCACCTACGCCCTGCAGGCGACCGAACGGCTGCCGATCGAGGCCACCCACATGCTCATCGCGGGCGCGATCGACTTCGTCGTCTTCATCGAGAAGCGCAACGAGTACGCCGCGGGCGGCCGGCTCCGCCGGTTCGTCTCCAGCGTGCGCGAGGTGGCGGGCGTGGACGGCCGGGTGCTGTCGTCGGAGGTGTTCGCCCAGGCGCCCGACGGCAGGGTCGTGCCGCACGCCCCCCTGTCGTGCGCCGAGGAGCTGGCCCGGCACGGCTACGACCCGGGAGGCTGGTCATGACCGCCGTCCCGCCCGGGCTGCTCGACCCGCTGGTGATGCTCGCCGGCGCGGCCGTCGGCGCGGGCCTGTTCCTGCTCGGCCTCGCCCTGTACGGCGTGCGCCCCCGCCCGGCCGTCCCCGGCCGCGGCCCCCGCCGCAAGGAGGTCCTGCGCGCCCTGTCCACCCGCTCGGCGGTCGGCGCGATCGCCGGGGTGGTCGTACTCGTGGTGACCGGCTGGCCGGTCATGGCGGTGGGCGCCGTCCTGCTCGCCCTGGGCTGGCGCGGCCTGTACGGCGGCGCGGCCGAGGAACGCACCGCGATGCGGCGGCTGGAGGGGCTGGCCGCCTGGACCGAGTCCCTGCGCGACACCATCGCCGGGGCCGCCGGACTGGAGCAGGCCATCCCCTCCTCCATCCGGGCCGCGGCCCCCACCCTCCGCCCGCACCTGCGCTCCCTGGTGGACCGCCTGCACACCCGCATGCCGCTGCCCGACGCGCTGCGGCTGTTCGCCGACGAGCTCGACGACCCCTCGGCCGACCTGGTGGTGGCCGCGCTGATCCTCAACTCCAAACTGCGCGGCCCGGGTCTGCGCGACGTGCTGGGCGCGCTGGCCGTGTCGGCCCGCGAGGAGCTCGACATGCGCCGCCGGGTCGAGGCCGAGCGCCGCTCCACCCGGCGCAGCGTGCAGATCGTGGTCGGCACGGCCGTCGCCTTCGCCGTCGCCCTGGTGGTGTTCAACCCCTCCTACGTCGAGGAGTACGACAGCACCCTCGGCCAGGCCGTGCTCGTGGTGGTCGCCGGGTTCTTCGGAGCCGGGTTCGCCTGGATGCGCCGCCTGGCCCGCTTCGACAAACCGGCCCGGCTGCTGGGCCTGCCGTCCACGGGGGAGGTGCACGAATGACCGAGGGCGTACTCGCCGGGGGCGTGCTGGGGCTCGGCCTGTTCCTGCTGCTCAGGGCGCTGTTCCCGGCCCGGCCCGGCCTGGTGACGCGGCTGCTGGCGCTGGACGCCGCCCGGGAGGGCACCGACGCGCCGCGCGCCCGGCTCGTCCTGCCCGACGAGGAGGTCAGCGCCTTCCGGCGCTCCCTGGGGGAGCGGCTGGCGCGCTTCTACGCGGCGCGCGGCTGGGAGGCCCGCTCGGCCCGGGCCGACCTCGCGCTGCTCGGCAGGTCGTTCGAGGGGTTCCTGGCCACCAAGGCGCTGCTGGCCGCCTCCGGGCTGCTGGCGTTCCCGCTGCTGGTGGGCTGGCTGGTGCTGATGGGGTGGGGCGTCTCGCTGACCGTGCCGCTGTGGGCCGCGCTCGCGGTCGCCGGGGTCTTCTTCGTGCTGCCCGATCTGCAGACCAAGCGGGACGCCGCCCGGATGCGCCGTGACTTCCGGCACGTCGTCGGGGCCTTCCTCGACCTGGTCGCGATGAACCTCGCGGGCGGGCGCGGCGTGCCCGAGTCGCTGATGATGGCGGTCTCGGTGGGCAGCCCGAACGCCGACGACGACGGCGCCAACTGGGCGATGGCCCGCATCCGCGAGGCCCTGGGCAACGCCCGGATCGTCGGCATCACCCCCTGGCAGGCGCTCGGGCAGCTCGGCGACGAGATCAACGTCGACGAGCTGCGTGACCTGTCCGCCGCGCTCGGGCTGGTCGCCGACGACGGCGCCAAGGTCCGCACGTCCCTGACCGCCCGCGCCGCGACCCTGCGGCGCCGCGAGCTCGCCGAGGTGGAGGGGCAGGCCGGCGAGCGCTCGCAGTCGATGCTCGTCGCCCAGCTCCTGCTCTGCGCGGGCTTCGTGATCTTCCTGAGTTACCCGGCCGCTATGAAGATGTTGGGGTCCTGACCATGCTGAGCAACCATCCGTGGATCGTCTATACGGCCGCGTTCCTGAGCACGAGGATCGAGCGGGCCCGCAACGCCCCCACCCGGGGCGCCTCGGCCGTCGAGTGGGTCATCATCACGGCGATCATCGCCGGGGTCGCGCTCGGCCTGGCCACCCTCATCAAGACCCTCGTCGAGGGCAAGCAGGCCGAGATTTCCAACCAGTTCGGCGGGGGCGGAGGAGGAGGCGGCGGGGAGGGGACCGGCGGTGGCTTCGGTGACGGCTGAGCGCAGCCGGAAGCCGGTCACCGGAAGCGACGCCCGGCGGCCTGCCGGGAGGGGCCGCGGCCGCCCACGGGCCGCCGCCGGGGGACGTGGTCCGGAGCGGACCGCCGTGAGAGGCACCGTACGGGCCGACGTAAGAGGCGCCGTAAGGGGCGCCGTACGGCACCGCCGTGAGCGAGGGGCCGCCGCCGTCGAGCTGGCGATGATCATGCCGGTGGTGCTGGCGATCATCCTGCTCGTCGTGCAGTTCGCCCTGTGGTTCCACGGGCGGCAGGTCGCCGACGCCGCCGCCCGGGAGGGGGCCCGCCTCGCCCGGATCGACACCGACTCCTGGGAGTCGGACGCCACCTCCCGGGCCGAACAGGTGCTCCGGGCGGTCGGCCCGAAGCTCCTGGAGGGCGCCGCCGTGACGGCGTGGGACGAGGACGGCCGGCGCGGCGTCGAGATCACCGCCACCGCGGTCCAGGTGGTCCCGTTGCTGCCGGAAAGGACGCTCACCATCACCGCGCGGTTCGGCGGCCCCGTCGAGTGCTTCCGGCCCGACGACGGGAGCGAGGGATGCCCGTGAGCGCCTTCGCGCGGTTCGGCGGACGGCCGTCGCCCCGGGCCGGCGGCTCTCGGGCCGGTGATTCCCCGGCCGGCGGTCCGCGGTTCGGCGGTCCGCGTCACGGCCGGCGCGGCGGGACACCCACGGTTCGGTACGGCCGATACGGCCGGCGCGGCGAGCGCGGCTCGCTGACCGCCGAGACGGTCCTGCTGGCCCCGGTCTTCCTGCTGTTCCTGCTGCTGCTCGTCGGCGCCGGGCGGCTGGTCGAGGCCCAGGGCGAGGTCAACGGAGCGGCCAGGGACGCGGCGAGGGCCGCCTCGGTCGAGCGCTCGTTCGCCGACGCCGAGTCCGCCGCGGAACAGGCGGCGCAGGACTCCCTGTCGGGGCAGTGCGAGCCGCAGGTCAGCCTGGAGGGCAGCCAATGGGAGATGGGCGGCCGGGTCCGGGCCGCGGTCACCTGCTCCCTCGACCTGAGCTTCCTCGGCTTCGGCGCGGCCAAGGAGATCAAAGGCGACTCGGTGGTCCCGCTGGAGGAGTTCCGGAGGGTGGAGGAGGACGGCGGGTGAACGCCATGCGGCGGCGGGCGCCGTACCTCGGGCACGCGGAGCCTCCCGGTCACCGGTGGCCTCCCGGGTGTTCAACGCATCCCGGACCGGTCCGGCGAGCGGGCGAGCGGGGGTCGATGTCGGTCTTCACGGTGGTCTTCTCCGTGGCGGTCTTCCTGCTCGCCGGGCTCCTGGTGGACGGCGGGGCCGCCATCAACGCCCGGCTGCGGGCCGCCGACATCGCCGAGCAGGCGGCCCGGGCCGCGGCCGACCGGATCGACGAGGAGACGCTGCGCGCCACCGGTCAGGTCCGGCTCATGGACGAGGGCGAGGTCTGCGCGGAGGCCGAGGAGATCGTCTCCGCCCACGCCACCGGCGACGTCCGGATCGCCGGGTGCTCCGTCGGCGCCGGGCAGGCGGAGGTCACCGTGGGGGTCACCGTCGCCTGGAAGGCGGTCTTCCTCGCCGCGCTCGGTTTTCCGGGCTCCGACATGAAGGCCGAGGCCACCGCGGGCCCGGACGCCGGGGACGACGCCTGATGGCCCGCCCCGCCCCACCCGGGCACCGCCCCGGCCCGCCGCGACCGGCGGGCCATACCGATCGGGGCGTACCGCCCGCCCGGCCGGCGGGACGGGGCGAACCTGGACGAGGAGGGGAACTGAGAGGGAGAGGCATGCCACCGCGACAGCCCGTGCGCATCAGGCCCAGGCGCACGCCGGGCGACGTGCTCGCCGGACTCGGCGCGCTGGTCCTGCTGGTCGCGCTCGTCGGCGGAGTCCCCTACGCCCTGCTGCGGCTGGCCGGGCCGCCCCTCCCTCCCGAACTGCTCGACCTGGACGTGCTGACCAGCCAGGTCGGCACCAGCACGATCATCGCGATCCTGGTGCTGCTGGTCTGGCTCGCCTGGCTGCAGCTGACCGTCTGTGTGATCGTCGAGGTCTACGCCGGGATACGCCGGGTCGGCATGCCGGCCCAGGTCCCGTTCTCCGGCGGCACCCAGGCGCTGGCCAACCGGCTGGTCTCGGCGGCGCTGCTGCTGTTCACCGTGTCGGCGGTGGTGGTGCCGATCGCCCGGCCCAGCGGCCCGCCGCCCCGTCCCCCGGTCGCCGCGGCCGCCGCGGACGCGCTGTCGGCCCTGTCGGCTCCGGTCTCCGAGGAGCAGCGGGCGCCGCTGGTGCCGGTCGCGAAGGCCAAGAAGGTGTACGTGGTGCAGCCGCCGCACGGCCGCCACCACGAGAGCCTGTGGGAGATCGCGGAGAAGTGCCTGGGCGACGGCCGCCGTTACCCGGAGGTCTACCGGCTCAACCAGCACAAGGAGCAGCCCGACGGCAGCCGCCTGCACATGGCCGACCTGATCAGGCCCGGCTGGGTGCTCGACATGCCGGACGACGCGAGGAACGTGCACATCGTCCCGGTCGACCAGTCGCGCGACGAGACCCTCAAGGACCATCCGTACAAGCCCGCCGAGCTCGACGGACGCACCCAGCACGTCACGCCCGGCACCCGGGACCTCCCGGCGGGGGAGGAGGCGGGGACCGGGAGGCACGCGGAGGTCTCCCCTCCCCAGGACACCTCGGTCCTGCCCGGCGACGGCTCCGGCGACCGCCGGACCGGCGAGGGGACCGTCACCACGCGGCCCGGCGACCCAGGCCGTACGGAACGGCCCGGCGACTCCGGCCGTGCGGAACGGCCCGCGCCCGCCGAGACCGGCCGCGGCACCGCGGAGCCGTCCCGGACCGGTGAGCACGCCAGCGGGCGGGAGCACGCGCCGGGTGACCCCGGTCGGGGGAGCGCCACGGAACGGCCGGTCCCCCCGGACTGGGCCGCCGAGCCCGAGACCGGGGCGCCGCTGCTCGACTACCTCGCCGGGGCCTCCCTGCTGGCGGCCGGGGTGCTGGCCGCACTCGGCGGCAGGCGCAGACGGCAGCTCTGGGAGCGGGCGTTCGGCCGCCGGGTCGTCCGGCCGCGCGACGACGCCGCCGAGGCCGAGGTCGCGCTCCGGATCGGGGCCGACGCGCCGGGCAGCCGGATGCTCGACCTCGGGCTGCGGCTCCTCGGCAGGTCGCTCGCCGAGCAGCGGCGCGTCCCGCCGACCGTCTACGCCGCGTACCTGTCCGCGCAGACCCTCGACCTGTGGATCCACCCTCCGCAGGAGGACGCCCCCGCCCCCTGGGTCTCCTGCGACGGGGGCCAGGTCTGGCGGCTGCCCGCCCAGGAGGGCCGGATGATCGACGAACGGTCCCTCGCCGACGCGCCCGCGCCGTACCCGGGACTGGTCTCGCTCGGCTCCAACGGCGAGGGCCGGGTGCTCGTGGACCTGGAGGCGGCCCACGGCCTGATCAGCCTGAAGGGGGAACGGACCACTTCGGCGCTCGCCGCGCTCGCCGTGGAGCTGGCCACCAACCGCTGGTCCGACCGGATGCGCGTCACGCTGGTCGGCTTCGGGGAGGAACTGGCCGTGATCGCCCCCGACCGGATCCGGTGCGCGGGCGCCCTCGCGGACGTCCTGCCCGAGCTGGAGGCCACCGCGAACGAGCGCGGCCACGGCGACGACGTGCTCACCGGCCGGATCCACGGCCGCGCCGCCGACCCGATCTGGCCTCCGCACTACGTGCTGTCCGCGGTCGCCCCCACCGCCGAGGAGGGCCGCCGCCTGGCGCTGCTGGCCAGGAAGGGCGTCCGGACGGCCGCCGGGTACGTCGTGGCGGGCGAGGTGCCGCACGCCACCTGGAACTGGGAGATCACCGAGGACGGCCGGGCGCTCGTCGACGCGCTCGGCTTCGACGTCACCGCCCAGCTCCTGCCCCGCCGCCACTACCGCTCCCTGGTGGAACTGTTCCGCACGGCCGAACGACTCGACGGCGAGCCGCTGCCCGACGAGCCGGAACCGCAGCCGGCCGCGGGGGCGCCCTCGGTCGAGGTGCGGATCCTCGGGCCGGCCGAGGTGCTCGGCCCGCCGCCGATGGAGGAGGGCCGCGCCGCCCTGGCCGTGGAGCTCGTCGTCTACCTCGCGACCCACCCGGGCGGCGTCCACCCGGTCGTGCTGGGCGGCATCCTGTGGCCGCGCGGCGTGCAGTCCGCGGTCCGGGACGCCACCATCGCCCGGGTCGTCGACTGGCTGGGCACCGACCGTTCCGGCCGGCCCAACCTCCACACCGACGACGCGGGCCGGCTCCGGCTGGGCCCGGAGGTGCGGACCGACTGGTCGCTCTTCCGCGCGTTCGCCCGCCGGGCGCAGGCCGACCCGACCATGCGCGCCGTACTGCTGGAGAAGGCCCTGGGCCTGGTGCGCGGCCCGCTGCTCGCCGACCGCCCGCGCGGCCGGTACGCCTGGCTGGCCGCCGACGACCTGGAGTACGACGTGACCGCCGCCGTCGCCGACGCCGCCCACCGGCTCTGTGAGGCACGGCTGGCCCGCGGCGAGGCCGACCGGGCCGTCGGCGCGGCGCGGGCCGGGCTGCTGCTCGCCCCCGACGACGAGGGGCTCTGGCGCGACCTGCTGAGGGCCACCCACCTCACCGGCGACTCCGCCAGGCTGCGGGCCGTGGCGGACGGCCTGCACCGGCGCTCCGCCCGGCCCGGCGGGGGCGGGATGGCGCCGGAGACCGAGGCGCTCATCGACGAGCTTCTGCCCTCGTGGCGGGTGCGCTCGGCGCCGTCGGCATGACCGCGCGGAAGCGGTACGGCGCCGCCGGGCGGGGAGCGCGGTGGCGTCCGGGAAGAGCCGGAGACGCGGAAGGACGAAGGACGGGGATGACCGGGGACGGAGGGAGGAGCGGAACCATGCTGATTCGTGCATACCGGTGGTTCCGTGCGGCGGGCGCTCCTAACGTGGCCGTCATGCGAGCGTTGGCCGCGCTGGCCCTGGCCGCGCCGGTGGGCTGCTCCTCGCCGCCCGCCCGGCCGTTCACCCCCGTCGATCTCCCGGCCGACCCGCCGGGCGCGTCGCGGAACGCGGCGGGGAGCCCCGCCCCGGAGGGCACGGACGGTCCCCGGCGCACCGACGGCGCCGTCTCCGGGCCGAAGGAGGAGACCATCGTGATCTCCCCCGAGGTGCGGGTGGTGGTCGAGTGGCCCGCGGTGTCCGACCCCGGCACCGCGGAGATGATCAACGCCTTCCGTGACTACCGCGCCGGGTCGTACAGCGCGGTCGTCACCCGGGGCGCCGACGCCGCCTACCTGAACGCGATGCGGGACGAAGGGGTCTGGCAGGGCCGCGAATGGGTGGGACGGTTCCTGGAGCACCACACGTCGCTGCGGGGCGTCTCCCGGATCTACGCGATGAACGTCGCCGCGGTCGACGGCCGCGGGGCGACCTTCAAGGCGTGCGTCGACGAGACCGGCATGCGGCTCCTGGACGCCGACACGGGGAAGGCGGTCCGCCGGCAGCCGTCCTGGACCAGGGGCCCGTTCCTGCAGACCGCCGGGATGCGCCGCGGCGACGACGGCGTCTGGCGGATCGTGCTGCTCCAGTACGAGGAACTGCCCGGCGAACCCGCGAAGGGGTGTCTTCGATGATCATAAATGTGACCGTCGCGGGCCTGCTCCTGCTCGCCCCCGGCCCGCAGCCGGACGGCGGCGGTGGCGGGGTCCGGACCAGCCAGAGCGGCAACACAAGCAGGATCGAGCTGTACAACTCCCAGATCCGCCTGTCCGGGTCCGGTCTGGGCGCCAAGAGCGACGGATACCAGGTCAAGCGCCACTGCTGGTACGAGCCGGGCAACAACGCCGAGGACGAGCTGAAGTTCCGCACGGACCGGCAGAACAGCGCGGAACGCACCTGGGGGGAGACCCCCGATGACGCCTACCTGGACAAGTACAAGGACAAGGAGGGCCAGGAGGGCCGCTGGTGGCACGTCGCGCACGACGGCACCGACGCCGGAGTCGCCTGTTTCGGCGGCATGGAGCCCGAGATCTGGGTGCCGCCGAACACGACCCCGCCCAACGGGATCACCATGCAGGAGCTCCTCGACATCGCCCGCGCCGCGCTGACCGTGCCCGAGCCGAAGATCAAGCTGAACCCCGACGTCAAGAGCTACGTCAACCTGCCGACCTGGGTCTGGCTCGACGACGCGGGCCAGACCACCAGGTCGGTGACGGCCACGATCCCGGGCTACATGAGCGCCACGGTGACCGCGAACCTGCACGACATGACGATCAAGTCCGGGACGACCGACGACCGGGCCAAGGTCATGACGGACTGCGGGCCGACCGGCAAGCCGTACACCAAGGGCGGGGAGTTCACCTGCGGCGTCCAGTACCTCCACGCCTCGGTCGACCAGCCGCGTCGCGTCTACGAGCTGACGGTGACCTCGGTGTGGGAGGTGACGGCCCAGGGGCAGGGCGGCGTCGCGCCCTTCGCCTACGACCCCATCCAGGTCGGCGCGACCCGCGACGTCGAGGTGGGCGAGGTGCAGAGCACCGTCACCGGGACCGACTGAGGGCCGGGGCACGTCGCCGGACCGGCCGGGATCGCGGAACGGGCACGGGCGGCGGGCCGTACCGCGTCCCGGCGAGTCCCGTCCCCGCCGGTCCGGGTGGTGCGGGTGGTGCGGGTGGTCAGCCGAGGGCCTTCTCGTGGGTGAGCAGCCACTGCTTGACCGGGGTGCCGTAGTAGTAGCCGCCGAAGCCCCCGGTGGACGGCAGGACGCGGTGGCACGGGACGAACGGCGCGATCAGGTTCCCCGCGCACGCCCCGCCGGCCGCCCGGGCGGCCGTCCTCGGCATGCCCGCCCGCTCGGCGAGCTCGGCGTAGCTGACCGTGGTCCCGGCCGGGACCTCCCGCAACGCGGTCAGCAGCCGCTGCCGTCCGGGCGACCCCGGCTGGGACACCTCGACGGTGTCGAGGGCCGTCAGGTCGCCGTCCAGATAGTCGCGTACGGCCCGCGCCGCGTGGCCCAGGTCGTCCACCCTGGTCAGGCCGTGAGCCCGCATCGCGGGTGAGAGCCTGGCGAACATCTCCTCCGGGTCGGCGGTGAAGCCGGCCGCGACGAGGGTCCCCCCGTGCGAGAGCAGCGACAGCGGCCCGGCCGGGGTGGGCAGGACCTGCGCCTCGATCGTCGTAGTGGTCATTCTGAACTCCAAAGGTGCAGCGCGGCGTAGGCCCGCCAGGGCCGCCACCGCTCGATGTGATCTTCGGGAATGCCCAGGCTCACCATGGCGCGCCGCAGCCCGAGGTCTCCGCGGGGCCAGGCGTCCGGGTCGCGCAGGGCACGCAGCGCGATGTAGCCGGCCGTCCACGGGCCGATCCCCGGCACCTCCAGCAGCCGGGCCACCGCCTCGGCCGGTTCCTGCGCGCCGTCCAGGTCGATCTCGCCGTCGGCGACCTTCGCGGCGAGCGCACGCAGCGTGGTCACCCGCCGCCCGGTCAGCCCGAGCCCGGCGAGGTCGGCCTCGGCGAGGTCGGCGGCGGTGGGGAACAGGAGGTTCGGGCCACCCCCGTCGGTGCCGCCCGCGCCGGTGCCGTTCGCCTCGCCCGCGCCGCCGCCGGCCGTACCGCCCGCGCCGGCCGTACCGCCCGCGCCGCCGAACTCGCCGCCGAACTCGCCGCCGGCCGTACGGCCGGCGCGCGCGGTGAGGCGGCCCAGGATGGTGCGGGCGCCCGCGACGGAGATCTGCTGGCCGATCACGGCGCGGACGGCGGCCTCGAAGCCGTCCCAGGCGCCGGGGACGCGCAACCCGGGCCGGGCGGCGACCAGCGGGGCGAGGGCGGTCGCGCCGAGGGCGCCGGAGATGGCCGCGGGATCGGCGTCGAGGTCGAGGAGGCGGCGGGCACGGGCGACGACGCGGGCCAGATGGCGGGTGTCGTCGAGGGTGACGTCCAGCCGGACGTGGTCGGGGAGCGGGGTGAGGGTGATCGTCCCCTGGGGCACCGCGCGGCTGTAGGAGGTCTCGTCGGCCCGTTCCAGCCCGGGGATCGCCCGCGCCGCCAGGAACCGCATCAGCGCCCCGGCCTCGTACGGCTCGCGCCGGTGCAGCCGGAGCGTCAGCGCGTTGCCGGAGGCGGCGCGGCCCGCGGTGGCCCGCAGCTCGCCGGGGGTGAAGCCGTAGGTCTCCTTCATGGTCGCGTTGAACTGCCGGACGCTGCCGAAGCCCGCGGCGAAGGCCACGTCGCTGATCGGCAGCCCGGTCTCGGTCAGGAGCTGCTTGGCCAGCAGCAGGCGCTTGGTCCTGACCACGGCCAGCGGCCCCACGCCGAGCTCGGCGGCGAACAGCCGGTGCAGGTGCCGCTCGGTGATGTGCAGCCGCCCGGCCAGCCGGGTGATCCCGCCGTCGTCGGCCGCCCCCTCGTCGATCAGGCGGAGCGCCCGGCCCACCAGGTCGCCGCGGTGGTCCCAGCCGGGGTCGCCGGGGCTGAGCTCCGGCCGGCAGCGCTTGCAGGGCCGGAACCCGGCGGCCTCGGCGGACGCCGCGTGCCGGTAGAAGCGGACGTTGCGCGAGGTCGGGGTGCGCGCCGGGCAGACCGGGCGGCAGTAGATGCGGGTCGTGGTGACCGCCGTGTAGAAGCGCCCGTCGAAGCGGGCGTCCCGGGCGGCCACCGCTCGGTAACAGGAGTCGAAGTCGAGCTCTGTCGTGGACACACCTGAAACGCTAGTCCCAGCGCAGACGGGATGGCTGGCGGGAATCGGACGCGACCGTGGACCGGGCCCGGGAGGCGGGCCCAGGAGGCGGGACCAGGCCGGAGCCGGGGCCGGCGGGGCCGGGATCGGCGGGGCCGGGTTCAGCGGGAGGAGACGCCGACTCCGATCTCGAACCCGCGATCGGCGGGGCCGGGTTCAGCGGGAGGAGACGCCCACCCCGATCTCGAACTCGCGGTAGACGCGGGCCCAGAAGCCGTCGCGGAGCCACACCCGGGCCTCGGGGTAGGGGCGCAGCGAGTGGCCGAGCTCCTTCTCCGCCTCGATCAGCAGCTCGGTGTCGATCACCGTGGGCAGCAGCGGGCCCGGCAGCAGGTCGCGGATGTTGTCGCGGCCGCGGGTGAGGATCCACTTCTGGGCCACGTGCTCGCCGACCTCCTCGACCCGCGGGCGGCTGGGCCCGAGTTTGGCGGCCTGGCCGGGGGAGACCTTCGGCTTGATCGAGGCGGGCGTCCGCCCGGCGAAGACCTGGGCGGGGGAGGGGGTGGCCGGGACGACCGGGACCGGGGCGGGGGCGCGGCTGAAGAAGGAGCGCAGGAAGTCGGCGCTGATGATCTCGACCGTGTCGGCCTCCCAGACCAGGCGCTCGGCCTGGTTGGTGCCGTACGGCGGCTCCACCCCCCACAGGTGGATCCGCACGCCGTACGCCTGGGCGGCCTCGACGGCGGGGACCATGTCCTCGTCCCCGGCGAGCAGGATCGTGTCGCTCACCGCGTGGTGGCGGGCCAGCGCCTCCAGGTCGCTGCGGATCTGCGCGTCCACGCCCTTCTGCTGCCCGCGCGCGTTGAGGTTGCCCAGGCGCACCTTGACCCACGGGAGCTGGGCGATGACGCGCTGGTCGACGGTCGGCACCCGGTCACGGGCGGCGTCGTACCAGTAGATCCGCAGCAGCTCGCCGTGGATGCGCGTCTCGGCGTGCTTCTGCAGCGCCTGGATCAGCTCGTCGGCCGCGACGCGGTATTCCTTGCGCTCCTTGGCGCCAAGCAACACCTCCCCCGCCGCGGCGTACAGGTATCCCACGTCGACCAGGACGGCGTACTTCGCGATGACGGGGTGCGAGGTGAGGTCCAGGATGGTCATGTCGTCCTCCAGGCCTCGGACTAGCTGATCGGCTGGCTATATGCGCCCATTTCTTAGATAGTCCCAACTCTCGTGCGGCTTGACACCCTGTTCCCGAGATCTATCGCGGTAATCCGCTCGATCGCCAGGCGCCTTGTCCGGTGGGGAGCGGCTTTCGCAGTCGGTAAGCAGGATCGCGCCAGTTTCCAGGCTTTCGTACGGTTTTACCCTCCGGTGCGGTCCGCGAGGTGATCGCGATCACCAGCGCCGCGACCTCCTCGGGTCCGGGCTCACCATGGACGATCTTCAGCTCGGTCACAGCGGAATGTTCCCATGCTTCTTCGGCGGAAGGGTGGCGCGCTTGTTGCGCAGGGCGCGCAGCGCGCGGACGATCTGCACGCGGGTGTCGGAGGGGCGGATCACGGCGTCGACGTACCCGCGTTCGGCCGCGAGGTAGGGATTGGCCAGTGTGTCCTCGTACTCGGTGACGAGCCGGGCGCGCTCGGCGTCGGGGTCGCCGGCCGCCATCAGCTCGCGCCGGTAGAGGATGTTGACCGCGCCCTGCGCGCCCATGACGGCGATCTGCGCGGTGGGCCAGGCCAGGTTGACGTCGGCGCCCAGGTGCTTGGAGCCCATGACGTCGTAGGCGCCGCCGTACGCCTTGCGGGTGATGACGGTGACGAGCGGGACGGTCGCCTCGGCGTAGGCGTAGAGCAGCTTGGCGCCGCGACGGATGATCCCGTTCCATTCCTGATCGGTTCCAGGAAGGAATCCGGGAACATCCACAAATGTCAGGACGGGAATGTTGAAAGCATCACAAGTACGGACGAATCTCGCGGCTTTCTCCGACGCCGCGATGTCCAGCGTGCCGGCGAAACTCATCGGCTGGTTGGCGACGATCCCCACCGGGTGCCCCTCGACGCGGCCGAAGCCCACCACGATGTTCGGCGCGAACCGCGCGTGCACCTCCAGGAACTCCCCGTCGTCCAGGACGTGCTCGATCACCGTGTGCATGTCGTAGGGCTGGTTCGCCGAGTCGGGGATCAGCGTGTCCAGCTCGCGGTCGGCGTCGGTGACCGACAGCACCGGCTCGGTCTCGAAGACCGGCGGCTCGTCCAGGTTGTTGGACGGCAGGTAGGAGAGCAGCGCCCGCGCGAACTCCAGGCAGTCCTCCTCGTCGGACGCCTCGTAGTGCGCCACGCCCGACCGGGAGTTGTGCGTGTGCGCGCCGCCCAGCTCCTCGAACGTCACCTCCTCGCCGGTGACGGTCTTGATGACGTCGGGGCCGGTGATGAACATGTGCGACTTCTCCGACACCATCAGCACGAAGTCGGTGAGCGCCGGGGAGTAGACCGCGCCGCCCGCGCACGGGCCCATGATCAGCGAGATCTGCGGGATCACGCCGGAGGCGTGGACGTTGCGCTTGAAGATCTCGGCGTACAGGCCGAGGGAGACCACGCCCTCCTGGATGCGGGCCCCGCCGGAGTCGTTGATGCCGACGACCGGGCAGCCGGTCTTCAGTGCGTGGTCCATGACCTTGACGATCTTCTCGCCGAAGACCTCGCCCAGCGAGCCGCCGAAGACCGTGAAGTCCTGGGCGAACACCGCCACCGGACGGCCGTCCACCGTGCCGTGGCCGGTCACCACACCGTCGCCGTACGGGCGCTCGCGCTCCAGGCCGAAGTTGCCCGACCGGTGCCGGGCCAGCTCGTCGAACTCCACGAAGCTGTCGTCGTCCAGGAAGGCGAGGACCCGCTCCCTGGCCGTCATCTTGCCCTTGGCGTGCTGCTTGGCCACCGCGCGCTCGGAACCGGCGTGCTTCGCCTCGTCCAGACGCCGCTCCAGGTCGGCGAGTTTGCCCGCCGTGGTGTGAATGTCGATTCCGGTGGCCACCGGCTCAGCGCTCATCGGTCCCTCACCCTTGTCGTCAACTCCCTGCGAGGGTAACCGTCCCGGGCCCCGTCGAACTATCGGGGGCGCTTGTTCGTTCAGTGCCTGGGATAACTTTCTTCAAAGGCTTGAAACGGCAGAGCAGGGGTCATGGCGGACATCGTCGAAGCGGTACGCACCAGGCAGCTCGTCAAGAGATTCGGCCAGCAGGTCGCGGTGGGAGGCGTCGATCTCATCGTGCCCAGGGGCGGCTTCGCCGGCCTGGTCGGACCGAACGGCGCGGGCAAGACCACCACCCTGAGCATGGTCACCGGCCTGCTGCGCCCGGACGGCGGAACCGCGCACATCGACGGCCTCGACGTCTGGCGCGAGCCGATCGCGGTGAAGAGCCGCATCGGCGTCCTGCCCGAGGGCCTGCGGCTGTTCGAGCGGCTGTCCGGCCGGGAACTGCTGGCCTACAACGGCCAGCTCCGCGGCATCCCCAAGGAGGAGGTCGAGCGGCGGTCGGCGGAGCTGCTGCGGGTCATGGACCTCGTCGACTCGGCCGACAAACTCGTCGTCGACTACTCCACCGGCATGCGCAAGAAGATCGGGCTCGCCGCGGCGCTCCTGCACAACCCCGCGGTGCTGTTCCTCGACGAGCCGTTCGAGGGTGTGGACCCGGTCAGCGCCAACACGCTGGTCGAGGTGCTCCGGCGCTACACCGCCTCCGGCTCGACCGTCGTCTTCTCCAGCCACGTCATGGAGCTGGTCGAGCGCCTGTGCGACTGGGTCTCGGTGATGAGCCGCGGGCAGATCGTCGCGCAGGGCCCGCTGGACGAGGTGCGGGCCGGGCGGAGCCTCAACGAGGCGTTCCTCGGCCTGGTCGGCGCCCACGGTCACGGTGGCGGGGAGGAGGGCCTGTCATGGCTGGGCGCGACCTCGGCGTGAACGGCGGCGTGAACGGCGGCGCGGACAGTGGCGTGAGCGGCATGAGCGGCGTGGGCACCGGGGCCACCGGCGCGGTGCGGGTGGGGCCCGGCGTCTTCGTCCGGCTCAAGCTCCGGCTGGTCGCCGGCGGCCTGCGCGGCAGCGGCACCCGCCTGGCCGGGTTCGTCTTCTCGGTGATCGCCGCGGTGGTCGTGGCCGGCTTCGGGTTCTTCCTCCTGGCCGCGCTCCGCGCGGCGCCCGCCGACGTCGCGCGGGACCTCACGACCGTGCTGTTCACCATGCAGCTGCTGGGCTGGGTGTTCGTGCCACTGCTGGCGTTCGGCCTGGACGACACCCTGGACCCGTCCCGGCTGGCGCTGTTCCCGCTGCGCACCGGGCAGCTCGCGACCGGCATGTTCGCCGCCTCGATCACCGGGGTCTGGCCGCTGGCCACGCTGGTGGCCGCGTTCGGCGCGGTCGTCGGCCTGGCTCCGGGGGCCGGCGGCGCCGTGGTGGGCGTCGTCGCGGTGCTGTTGCAGTTCGCCCTGTGCATCGTGCTCTCGCGGCTGGTCACCACGGCCCTGTCCGGCGTGCTGCGCACCCGCCGGGGCCGCGACGTGCTCGCCGTTTCCGCGATCTTCGTCGTCCTGGTGGCCCAGCTGCCCAACCTGCTGGTCAACGGCGGGCTGGCCGCCGACCCGCTCGCCATGCTGGGCGGCCTGGCGTCGGCGCTGCGCTGGACCCCGTCCGGGATGGCCGCGCACGCCGTCGCCGACGGCGGCCCGGCCGCCCTCGCCGAGCTGGCCGTACTCGCCATCCTGGTCCTCGTGATCGGCCGGCTGTGGATCGCCGCGCTCCGCCGGGCGCTGGTCACGGCGGACGCCTCCACCGAGGCGTCCGCCGTCCGCAGCTCGCGGGGCCTGCTGGCCCGCGTCCTGCCGGACGGCCCGCTCGCCGCGGTCGCGACCAAGGAGCTCAAGTACGCCCGCCGCGACCCGCGCGGCCGGGTCGGCTGGTTCGCCGCCATCGTGGTCACCGGCGTCCTGGCGTTCACCATGAACGGCGACGGCCGCGCTGCGCCGAGCCTCGCCGTCCTCGCGATCGCCCCCGGCTGCATCGGCGCGCTGATGATCGCCCTGCAGGCGGTCAACATCTTCGGCATCGACGGCCGCTCGCTGTGGATGAACTCCGTCGCCTACGGCTCGGCCCGTGACTGGCGGACCGACATCGCCGGGCGGCACCTCGCCGTCGCGACGATCGCGGTCCCGCTGCTGACCGTGCTGGCGGTCGTCGCGGCACTCCTCGCGGGCGAGCTCCCGTGGGCCGTCCCCGCCGCGCTCACCGCCTGGGGCGTCCTCGGCGCCGGGCTCGGCGTGGGGGCCCTGACCAGCGTGCTGATTCCGTACACCGTGCCGGAGCGGCTGAACGCCTTCACCGGCGCCGCGCCGGGGCAGGGCGGCGTCGCCTTCGCCGCCTCCTTCGGCGGGCTGATCGCCGGCGGCGTGCTGTCCCTGCCGATCGTGCTGCCGGTGCTGCTGGGGTCCCCCTGGTTCTGCGTCCTGGCGGTGCCGTACGGCCTGCTGGTCTCCTGGGGCGGGCGGCGGCTCGCCGGCGGGCTGGCCTTCGGCCGCTACCCGGAGATCCTGGCCGCCACCTCCCGGGCGAACTGACCGCCCGGCGCGTCCGGTTCCGCGCCCACCTCGGCGCGTGCCCGCTCCGGCCCCGCACCCGCCCGCCCGCCTCCCGCGCCGGGCGGGCGGCCCGCGCCGGATTCCGTCAGTGGTCTAGTCCAATAGGTGAGACCGCTCCTCACGGGAGATAACGGACTGGATACGCTGGCGAGCATGCCCGCCATCGCGAACGAACAGGCAGAACGCTCAGCGCAGGCCGCGCAGCAGGCAGAGCGTTCCTCCGCCGTCACCGAGATGCCCGAGGAGCTGCGCGCGGACGTGCGGCTCCTCGGAGAACTCCTGGGGCAGGTCATCGCCGAGTACGGCGGCGACGACCTGCTCGCCGACGTCGAACGCCTCCGCAAGGCCGTCATCGCGGCCCGCCGCGGGGAGATCTCCGGCGACGAGGTCACCGCCCTGGTCGCCGAATGGCCGATCGATCGGGCGGTGCAGATCGCCCGGGCGTTCACCTGTTACTTCCACCTGGTCAACCTCGCGGAGGAACACTTCCGCATCCGCACCCTCCGGGTCCGCGACACCGGGAAGGAGCCGCTGCCCGACTCCATCGCCCAGGCCGTGCAGGAACTCGGCGAGGAGAGGGTCGCCGAGCTGGTGGAGGGGTTGCGGCTGCACCCGGTGCTGACCGCCCACCCCACCGAGGCCCGCAGGCGCGCGGTGGTCACCGCGATCCAGCGGATCAGCGGCCGGCTCACCGACTACAACAGCCCCGGCCGGGGCGCCGCCGAGCGGGCCGAGACCCGGCGGCGGCTGCTGGAGGAGATCGACCTGCTGTGGCGGACGGCCCAGCTCAGGTCCACCAAGCTCAACCCGCTCGACGAGGTCCGCACGGCCATGGCCGCCTTCGACGAGACCCTGTTCCGGGCGGTCCCGATGGTCTACCGCTCGCTGGACGCCGCCCTCGGCGTGGACACCGGCGCCCGCGCGCCGAAGGCCCGCGCCTTCATCCGCTACGGGAGCTGGATCGGCGGCGACCGCGACGGCAACCCCAACGTCACCGCCAGGGTGACCAGGGACGCCATCCTCATCCAGGCCGAGCACGTGCTGATCGCCCTGGAGAACGCCGCCCAGCGGATCGGCCGGACCCTCACCCTGAACGCCGGCCAGACCCCGCCCTCGGCCGAGTTGCGCGCGGCGCTCGCCGCCGCCGAGGACCACCACCCCGAGCTGGTCTCGGAGATGGCCACCCGCTCGCCGCGGGAGCCGCACCGGCAGTGGCTGCTGTTCGTCGCCGCCCGCGTCGCCGCCACCCGGCAGCGCGGCCTCGACCTGGCCTACCGCTCCCCCGAGGAGCTGCTGGCCGACCTGAGGCTGGCCCAGGAGTCACTGGCCGGCGCCGGAGCCGCCCGGCAGGCGTACGGCGAGCTGCAGCACCTGATCTGGCAGGTGGAGACGTTCGGCTTCCACCTGGCCGAGCTGGAGGTGCGCCAGCACTCGCAGGTCCACGCCGAGGCGCTGGCCGAGATCGAGGCCGGGCGGACCTCCGAGCGGACCGAGGAGGTGCTGGCCACCATCCGGACCGTCGCCTGGATCCAGGAGCGGTTCGGCGTGACGGCCGCCTCCCGCTACGTCGTCTCCTTCACCCGCTCCGCCGACGACATCGCCGCCGTGTACGAGCTGGCCCGGCACGCGCTCGGCGACCGGGCGCCCACGCTCGACGTGATCCCGCTGTTCGAGTCCGGGGCCGACCTGGCGAACGCCCCGGCCGTGCTGACCGGCATGCTCGACATCCCCGCCGTCCGGGACCGCCTGGCCGCGGGCGAGCGCCGCCTGGAGGTCATGCTCGGCTACTCCGACTCCGCCAAGGAGCTCGGGCCCGCCGCGGCGACGCTGAAGCTGTACGAGGCCCAGGAGGCGCTGGCCGCCTGGGCCGTCGTGCACGACGTGCGGCTGACGCTGTTCCACGGCCGGGGCGGGGCCCTGGGCCGCGGCGGCGGACCGGCCAACCGCGCCGTGCTCGCCCAGGCGCCCGGCTCGGTCGGCGGCCGGTTCAAGGTCACCGAGCAGGGCGAGGTCATCTTCGCCCGCTACGGGCACGACGCCATCGCCCGCCGCCACATGGAGCAGGTCACCTCGGCGGTGCTGCTCGCCTCCACCCCGTCCGCCGAGGCCCGCACGGCCAAGGCCGCCGCGCGCTTCCGCGGGGTGGCCCGGCAGGTCGCCTCGGCCTCGGAGAAGGCGTACCGGGCGCTGACCGAGGCGCCCGGCTTCCCCGAGTGGTTCTCCCTGGTCAGCCCGCTGGAGGAGATCGGCTCGCTGCGGCTGGGCTCCCGCCCGGCGCGGCGCGGCCTCGGCGCGCCGCGCTCCCTGGACGACCTGCGGGCCATCCCGTGGGTGTTCGCCTGGGCGCAGACCCGGGTCAACCTGCCCGGCTGGTACGGCCTGGGCAGCGGCCTGGCCGCGGTGATCTCCGAGATCGGCCTGGACGAGCTGCGCGCCGCCTACCGCGAGTGGCCGCTGCTCGCCTCGCTGCTGGACAACGTGGAGATGTCGCTGGCCAAGACCGACCGTGACATCGCCGCCCGCTATCTCGCGCTGGGCGGCCGGGACGACTTCGTCCGGCAGGTCCTGGCCGAGTACGACCTCACCCGCCGCCTGGTCCTGGAGGTCACCGGCCACACCCGCCTGCTGGAGAACCGCCGGGTCCTCTCCCGCGCCGTCCAGCTCCGCGACCCGTACGTGGACGCGCTGTCGCACCTCCAGCTCCGTGCCCTGTCGCGGCTCCGCGCCGACCACGAGGTGTCGGAGGAGGAGCGCGAGAGGCTGTCCACCCTGCTGCTGCTGTCGGTCAACGGCGTCGCCGCCGGCCTGCAGAACACCGGCTGATCCGCCCGGCCCCGGAGCGGATCCTCACGGTGTGGCGATCCGCTCCGGGGCCGAGTAGACGTTGAACCGCTCGTCGCGCAGGAAGCCCACCAGCGTCATCCCGAACTCCCTGGCCAGATCGACGGCCAGGGAGGAGGGCGCCGAGACCGAGCAGACGACCGGGATCCCGGCGCTGAGGGCCTTCTGCATGATCTCGTAGCTGCTGCGCCCGCTGACCAGCAGAACGCTGTCGCGCAGCGGCAGCCGCTCGGTCATCAGCGCCCAGCCGACCAGTTTGTCGACGGCGTTGTGCCGCCCCACGTCCTCGCGGACCGCCACCAGGTCGCCGGCGGCGGTGAACAGGCCGGCCGCGTGCAGGCCCCCCGTCTTGCCGAACACGCTCTGGGCCGCGCGCAGCCGGTCCGGCAGGCCGTACAGGACCTTCGGGGCGACCTGTACGCCGGTGCCCGCGGGCAGCGGCGCGCACCGGTCATGCAGGACCTCCAGGCCGGCGGAGCCGCAGACGCCGCAGGCGCTCGACGTCATGAAGTGCCGGTCGAGGGCGGGCAGCTCGGGCAGCCTGCCCTGGCGCAGCCGTACGGTGACGGTGTTGTAGCGGGCCTCCTGCGGCAGGTCCTCGTCGGTGCAGTAGGCGATCGAGGACAGGTCGCCGGGGGTGATGATCCCCTCCCCGTACAGGAACCCGGCGGCCAGCTCGAAGTCGTGGCCGGGGGTGCGCATGGTGATCGCGACGGTGCGGTGGGCGCCCCCGGGGGCGCCCGTGGACGTGGAGGCGGACCCGTCGGCCGCCCGGGGCCGCGGGGTGGCCGAGCCGACGTGGCGGGAGGCGCTCAGCCGGATCTCCAGCGGCTCCTCGGTGGCCAGGTCGTCTCGCCGCTCCCTGGCGGTGTCGCCGGACACCGCGAGGACGCGGGCCCGGGTGCTCGGCCCCGGCCGAGGCAGATCGGCGCGACTTGTGCTCATGTCTCTCATCTTCCCCGCCCCCGCGGAGCGGCGCCGGCAACCGGTGGAGTCTCTGACTTCCCCGCCGCGCCCACGGTATTCCCCGGCATTCCCCGGTATTCCCCGGCGTCGTTCCCGGTCGTCGCCACGGTCCGGTCACGGGCGGCCGGGGGGAGGGGGATGATGGACGGGTGCCCGACTCGCCCTTCACCGACCTCGACCGGCCGCCGCTCTCCGAGGCGGCGCTCAACCGCGCCCTGGTACGGCCCGGCGGCCTGTGGTCCGGCGTCACCGTCGTCGAGCGGACCGGCTCCACCAACGCCGACCTCGCGCAGGCCGCCCGCGACGGCGCCCGGCAGGGGACCGTGCTGATCGCCGAGGTCCAGTTCGCCGGCCGCGGCAGGCTGGGCCGGGCCTGGACGGCGCCGCCACGCTCCGGCCTGGCGCTCTCGGTGCTGCTGCGCCCCGACCCGCCCGTCGCCCGGCACGGCTGGCTGCCGCTGCTCGTCGGCCTGGCCGCGGCGTCGGCGGTGCGCCGGATCGCCGAGGTGGACGCCCGTCTGAAGTGGCCCAACGACCTGCTGATCGGCGAGCGCAAGCTCGCCGGGGTGCTCGCCGAGCGCATCGACGGCGCCGTGGTGGTGGGCATCGGGCTCAACGTGAGCGCCCGCCCCGAGGAGCTGCCCGTGGAGACCGCGACCTCCCTCGCCGTCGAGGGCGCCGCGTGCGTCGACCGCGACCCGCTCGTCCGCGCGGTGCTGCGGGAGATCGAGGCCCACTACCGCGACTGGTCCAAGGCCCAGGGCGACGCCGACGCCTGCGGGCTGCGGGCCGCCTACCTCGCGGCCTGCACGACCGTCGGCCGCGAGGTCCGGGTGGAGCTGCCGGGGGAGCGGGTGCTCGCCGGGCGGGCCACCGGCGTCGACGCCTCCGGGCACCTGCTGGTGGAGTCGGGGGGCGAGGAGCACGTGCTGAGCGCCGGCGACGTGGTGCACGTCCGCCCGCGCGCCTCCTGAGGGACCTCGGGGAGTTCCCGGGGGCTCAGGGAGCATCCCGGCGGGGGTCTTCGAGCCGGGGGACGCGTCCGGGTCCGGTCGAGGTCCGTGTCATCCCGCCGGGGAACGGCGCGAAGTCCGTGGGCGTGTCCGGGTCCGGCCGAGGCCCGTCCTCGCGCCTCCTGACGGCCGGAGGCCGGACGTGCCACGATTTGCCCATGGGTCTCCCGGATCACCACCTCACGGAGGGCGAGCAGCGCATCCGCTCGTTCCACCCCCACTGGCGGCAGCTCGTCGTGCCGTTCCTGGCGCTGGTCGTCATCGTCGTCGCCTCCGGCGCCGCGATGTTCTACATCCCCGACTTCGAGTACGCCGGCTACGCCCGGATCGCGGTCGCGGTGATCTCCGTCGGCCTGCTGGCCGTCTGGTCGTTCGTGCCGTACCTGAGGTGGAAGAACACCTCCTACCTGATCACCTCGCACCGCCTGTCCATCGGCACCGGCGTGCTGAGCAAGTCGCACGACGACATTCCGATGACCAAGGTCAACACGGTCAGCGCGGAGCAGACGCTGGTGGAGCGGATCCTCGGCTCCGGCACGCTCCACGTCGAGTCGGCCGGCGAGCAGGGCCGGATCGAGCTGCGCGACATCCCCCACCTCCAGGAGGTGCGGGCCGAGCTGTTCCGGGCGATCGACGAGGCCGACGAGCCCGACGAGGACGACGAGGACGGCGGCGCGGGCGGGGCGGGCGGCCCGGAGGCGAAGGGCGACCTGGACGGGACGGGCCGCCGGAGGCGGTAGGGGCCTCTGGGGGCCGTCGTACGGGCCGGGGACCGCGCGGGACCGCCGTACGGACCGGGACCGCCGTACGGGCCGGGACCGCAGTGCGGGCCGGAGGCCGCGCGGGACCGCAGTGCGGGCCGGAGGCCGCGCGGGACCGCCGTACGGCCGGGGGCCGCGCGGCGGGCACGACCGCGTGGCGTAACCTCCTGGGCGGGGAGGCGAGAAGGGGGCGAGGGGAAGTGACCGGACGTCCGACGGCCGAGCAGATCGAGAGCGTCTTCGCCGGAGACCGGCCCCGCTACACCCGTATCCAGGTGGCCGAGCTGGCCGGGGTGCCGCAGAGCCTCACCGAGCGCATCTGGCGGGCCCTGGGGTTCGCCACGCTGCCCGACGACGCGGTGGCCTTCACCGACGCCGACGTGGAAGCCCTCCGCCGGGTCAGGACGATGATGGACGACGGGTCCATGGACGACGAGACCACCGTCCGGATGGCCAGGGCGCTCGGCCAGACGACGGCCAGGCTCGCCCAGTGGCAGGCCGACATCCTGATCGGCGCCATGCTCGACCCGGGGCGGACGCCCACCGACGACGACCTCGCCGCGGTCCTCGACACCTCGCGCCGCATGCTGCCGGACCTGGAGCGGATGCTGGTGCACGTGTGGCGCGCCCAGCTCGCCGCCGCCGGGACCCGCCTGCTGGCCGTCGCCGACATGGCCGAGGAGATCGCGCCGGCCCGGCGGACCCTCGCGGTGGGCTTCGCCGACCTGGTCTCCTTCACCCGCCTGTCCCGCTCGCTGGACGAACGGGCCCTGGCCGGGCTGGTCGAGGGGTTCGAGTCCCGCGCCTCCGACATCGTCGCCGCGAACGGCGGTCGCCTGGTCAAGACGCTCGGCGACGAGGTTCTGTTCACCGCCGTCGACCCGCGCCGGGCCGCCGCGATCGCGCTGGAGCTCGCCGAGACGACGGACCGGGACGGCCCCGGCGTGCGGATCGGCCTGGCCCACGGCCCGGTGCTGCCGGTCATGGGCGACGTCTTCGGGACCACCGTGAACCTGGCGGCCCGGCTGACCGTCATCGCCCGTCCCGGCACGATCCTCGCGGACGAGGGGATGGCCGCCGCCGTCGAGGGCGCGCCGGGCGTGGAGGTGGTCCGCATGCGCCGCCGGCCGATCCGCGGCCTCGGCATGATCCAGCCGTACGTGCTGCGGGGGAGCTAGCCCGTACGTGCCGCGGGGAGGCCGGCCGTGCGTGCCGCGCGGGAGCCGGGCCGTCCGGGCGAGGCCACGGTCCGTGCGGGGGCGTGCACGTTTCGCGGGGACTGATAAGGATTGAGACGTGGGCGTCCCGTGAGGACCACTTCGTGGGCGCCGACCGACCGGTACGAGCTCGAAGATCTGAGGTGCATGACATGCCGTACACCGTTCAAGGCGTGGTCGCGCGGGCGAAGGGTGAACCCGTCTCGCTGGAGACGATCCACGTCCCCGACCCCGGCCCCGGCGAGGCGGTGGTGAACGTCCAGGCGTGCGGCGTCTGCCACACCGACCTCCACTACCGCGAGGGCGGGATCAACGACGAGTTCCCGTTCCTGCTCGGCCACGAGGCCGCCGGGGTGGTCGAGGCCGTCGGCGAGGGCGTCACCGAGGTGGCTCCCGGCGACTACGTGATCCTCAACTGGCGGGCGGTCTGCGGCGAGTGCCGCGCCTGCCGGCGGGGCCGCCCGTGGTACTGCTTCAACACCCACAACGCCACCCAGAGGATGACGCTGGAGGACGGCACGCCCCTCACCCCGGCCCTCGGCATCGGCGCGTTCATCGAGAAGACCCTGGTCGCGGCGGGCCAGTGCACCAAGGTGGACCGGCAGGCGCCCGCGACCGCGGCCGGCCTGCTGGGTTGCGGCGTGATGGCGGGCATCGGCGCCGCGATCAACACCGGCGCGGTGACCCGCGGCGACAGCGTGGCCGTCATCGGCTGCGGCGGCGTGGGCGACGCCGCCGTCCACGGCGCCCGGCTGGCCGGCGCGACGAAGATCATCGCGGTGGACGTCGACGACCGCAAGCTCGGCTGGGCGAAGGAGTTCGGCGCCACCCACACGATCAACTCCCGCGACGCCGACCCGGTGGAGGCCATCCGCGAGCTCACCGGCGGCAACGGCGCCGACGTGGTGATCGAGGCGGTCGGCCGCCCGGAGACCTACAGGCAGGCGTTCTACGCCCGCGACCTGGCCGGGACCGTCGTGCTGGTCGGCGTGCCCACCCCGGAGATGACGGTCGAGCTGCCGCTGCTGGACGTCTTCGGGCGCGGCGGCGCGCTGAAGTCGTCGTGGTACGGCGACTGCCTGCCCAGCCGCGACTTCCCCATGCTCATCGACCTCTACCTCCAGGGCCGGCTCGACCTCGACCGGTTCGTCTCCGAGACGATCGGCCTCGGCGACGTCGAGGAGGCGTTCGCCAAGATGCACCGCGGCGAGGTCCTGCGCTCGGTGGTGGTCCTGTGACCGCCGCCGGAGAGGGCACGGCGATCGGCAGGGTCGTCACCTCGGGGACGTTCTCGCTGGACGGCGGCACCTGGGAGGTCGACAACAACGTCTGGCTGGTCGGCTCGGGCGACGAGGTCGTCGTGATCGACGCGGCGCACGACGCCGAGGCCATCGCCGCGGCGGTCGGCGACCGCACGGTCCGGGCGATCGTCTGCACCCACGGGCACGACGACCACGTCGGCGCCGCCCCGGCCCTCGCCGCGCGGACCGGCGCCCCGGTCATGCTCCACCCGGCCGACCAGGTCCTGTGGGACATGGTCCACCCCGGCACGCCGTACACGCCGCTGGCGGACGGGCAGGTGATCTCGGCGGGCGGGGTCGAGCTGACCGTCATGCACACGCCGGGCCACGCGCCCGGCGCGGTCTGCCTGTACGCCCCCGCGCTCGGGACGGTCTTCACCGGCGACACGCTGTTCCGGGGCGGACCGGGCGCGACGGGCCGGTCGTTCTCGTCGTTCGAGACGATCGTCGAGTCGATCCGCGGGCGGCTGCTGACGCTGCCGCCGGAGACGGTCGTGCGCACCGGGCACGGCGACTCCACCACGATCGGCGAGGAGGCCCCGCACCTGGAGGAGTGGCTGGCCCGGGGGCACTGAGCCCGCCCGGCCCGCCCGGCCCGCGGCGCGTCGGACGCCGCGGGCCTTTTCGTGTTGATCGCCGGGACGCGCCCGTCGAATCCCTTACAGGGGGATTTACGGGTTCTGTTATCCGGGTCATTGGGAAGACTGCCCTTTCGAGGTTCTTCCGATGCGGGAGCCGTACCACGCGACCGCGGGGCGTTGCGGCGTGACTATCCGGGATTTATCAGTGTTTGCCCAGGTCAATGGATAGGTCAATGACGAGTCAAACCGCGCGCTGTACCGGGGAAACGATCCTCTAAGGTCCTACGATCGCGTTATGACCTGTGTACTTCTCGCCGAGGATGACACCTCGATCTCCGAACCGCTCGCGCGTGCGCTGCGCCGCGAGGGTTACCAAGTCGAGGTGAGCCCCGACGGCCCGCAGGCCCTGGAGCGGGCGCTGTCGGGTGGCATCGACTTGATAGTTCTTGACCTCGGCCTGCCCGAGATGGACGGCCTCGAAGTCGCCAGGCGCATTCGCGCGGAGGGGCACGGCACGCCCGTGCTCATCCTCACGGCCCGCGTCGACGAGGTCGACACCGTCGTCGGCCTCGACGCCGGAGCCGACGACTACGTCACCAAACCCTTCCGCCTCGCCGAGCTCCTCGCCCGGGTGCGCGCCCTGCTGCGGCGCGGCACGTCCGAGACGCCCGTCGTGCAGGGCGTCCGCATCGACGCCGACTCCCGTCGCGCGTGGATGGGCGACAAGGAGCTCCACCTCACGACCAAGGAGTTCGACCTGCTCCGGGTCCTCGTCCGGGACGCCGGAAAGGTGGTCACCCGCGAGCAGATCATGCGCGAGGTGTGGGACACCAACTGGTGGGGCTCCACCAAGACCCTGGACATGCACATATCGTGGCTGCGCCGCAAGCTCGGCGACGACGCCGCCAAGCCGCGGTACATCACGACCGTCCGGGGGGTCGGCTTCCGCTTCGAGCGAGAGTAGGGGATGCGCCGCCGGCTCCTCTCCTCCACCCTGCTCGTCGCGGTCATCGCGGTGCTGCTGCTCGGCATCCCGCTCGGCGTGGCCGTGAACCGGCTGATCGAGGAAGAGGCGACCCAGGGTCTCGTCTCGCAGGCCAAGAGCCTGCTGAACGAGGTCGAGTACGCCCGGCTGCAGGACCAGCCCATCGATCCCGTGCAGCTGGCGCGCAAGTATCCCGACCGGTACATCCAGATCTACGTCAAGGGCACGCCGCCGCAGGTGACGACGGTGGGAACCGAGCCCTCGGACAGTCGCAAGATGACCGAGGACGCCCAGTCGGAGAACGGGGTGTACGTCGCGGTCACCCGGGACCGCACCGCGGTGGCGCGGGAGGTCCGGGCGTGGCTGCTGCTCATCCTCGGGCTGGCCACGGCCGCGCTCGCGGTGGCGGTCGGGCTCGCCATCGTGCAGTCGCGCCGCCTGACGCTTCCGCTCAGCGACCTGGCGATGATCGCTGAGCGGCTCGGCTCGGGGGACGCCCGGCCGAGCAAGCACCGCTACGGGATCCAGGAGCTCGACCGGGTGGCCGAGGTGCTCGACCGCAGCGCCACCCGCATCTCCGACCTGCTGGCCAGGGAACGCGAGTTCGCCACCGACGCCTCCCACCAGCTCCGCACCCCGCTCACCGGCCTGACCATGCGGCTGGAGGAGATCGTCGCCGCCGCGCACGACCCGTCGGTCGTCAAGGAGGAGGGTGAGGCCGCGATCGTGCAGGCCGAGCGGCTCACCGCCGTGATCGACGAGCTGCTCGCCGCGGCCCGGCGTCAGCGGCACGCCCAGGCCGAGGCCGTCAAGCTCGACCGGATACTGGAGCAGCAGCTCACCGAGTGGGGTCCGGCGTTCCGCCGGATGGGGCGGGACATCCGGCTGGAGGGCACGCGCGGCCTGCGCCCCCTGGCCACCAGCGGCGGCATCAGCCAGGTGATCTCCACGCTGCTGGAGAACTCGCTGCGGCACGGCGACGGCACGGTGACGGTGACCACCAGCGAGAAGGACACCTCCGTCGTGGTCGAGGTGGCCGACGAGGGGGAGGGCATCGCCGACGACCTCGCCGGCCGGGTGTTCGAGCGGAACGTCAGCGGCAAGGGCGGCACCGGCCTGGGGCTGACCCTGGCCCGCGCGCTGGCCGCCGCCGACGGCGGCCGCCTGGAGCTCGTACGGCCCCGCCCCGCGGTGTTCGCGCTGTTCCTGCGCAAGGCCGAGACGCCGAGGAACCGGGTGGTCAGCGGGCCCGCGTGAGGCCGGGAACGGCCGGCGCGGGACGGATTCCGGGCGTGCGGGGCCGGCTCCGGGCGGATGAGGCGGACGAGGCGGACGCCGGGCGCGGGGAGACGGGCGTCAGCGGGCCCGCGTGATGTCGTCGGGCAGTTCCTTCGGCACCTCTTCGGTGGCCGCCAGGAAGACCCACTTCTTGTAGGACCAGAAGCGGAACAGCGTGCCCAGGCCGATGCCGACGAGGTTGGCGAGGTTCATGCTCAGCGGGTCGGTCAGCTTCAGGGTGTAGTGGGTGAAGCCGAGGCAGAGCAGGCCGATCAGCAGGGCGACGGCGTTGAGCAGGAAGAACAGGAAGTACTCCCGGGCCAGGCCGCTCTGCTCGTGGTGGCGGTAGGTCCAGTAGCGGTTGCCGAAGTAGGCGAAGGTGGTCGCCACGACCGTGGAGGCCACCTTGGAGGTCAGCGGGCCCTGGTGCAGGCCGTACTGGACGAGGTTGAAGCCGCCGGTGTCGATGAGGAAGGCGATCCCCCCGATGGTCCCGAACTTCGCCAGTTCTTTCGCCAGGTCGGCGAACCGCAGGTAGGCGCGTCGTAGAAACTCCACGTCTTTGCCTGGTCCTTTCGGTCGGCTGAGGACCCGCCGCTCGGGGACCCCGGACACTTGCGCTGTCAGGGTACCGGGATACCTGCCCGTTCCGCGTCCCGGTGGATCGGTGGGGGCGTCAGTGGTCGGTTAACACATTCCACGAAATAGCGGGATAAGTCGGATAAATCAGTCAAAATCACGTTACTCCGATCGAGGGCCGCCGGACATACATGATCATCTTTTTCCATGGCCGGCACGGGCGGAACCGGTCCGGGGACGTCGCGTGGCAGGCCGCCCGGACGGCCTCGGCGGCCGGGTCCCGCCCCGGAACCGGACCCCGCGCCGGGCGTCCGGGGCTCGCGTCCGGGCCGGGCCCCGCGCGCCCGGCGTCAGGGGTCCGGACCCGGGCCGGGCCCCGCGCTCCGGGGCTCGCGGCGGTCGGCCGTACCGGGCCGGTAAACTCGACCGACGTGAGCAGCCCTTCCTCCGCACGTTCCCTCGGTCCCGTCGTCGGCATGATCGGGGCCGGTCAGCTGGCCCGGATGACCCAGCAGGCGGCGATCGCCCTCGGAGTGGAGCTGCGGGTGCTGGCCGGCAGCCCCGGCGAGAGCGCCGCCCGGGTGATCTCCGACGTACGCCTGGGCGACTACCGCGAGCTGGCCGACCTGCGCGACTTCGCCAAGGGGTGCGACGCCGTCACCTTCGACCACGAGCACGTCCCCACCGAGCACGTCCGCGCGCTGGCCGCCGACGGCCTCGCCGTGCACCCCGGCGCCGACGCGCTGGTGCACGCCCAGGACAAGGCCGTGATGCGCGAGCGGCTGACCGCGATCGGCGCCCCCTGCCCGCCCTGGCGGCGGATCGAGACCGCCGCCGACGTCGAGGCGTTCGGCGCCGAGCACGGCTGGCCGGTCGTGCTGAAGGCGGTCCGCGGCGGCTACGACGGCCGCGGCGTCTGGGTCTGCCGGTCCGCCGAGGAGGCCGCCGAGGTGCTGGCCTCCGGGGTGCCGCTGATGGCGGAGGCGTTCGTGTCGTTCGAGCGCGAGCTGGCCGTCCTCGTCGCCCGGTCCCCGCACGGCCAGGGCGTCAGCTATCCGGTGGTGGAGACCGTCCAGCGCGACGGCATCTGCGTGGAGGTGCTCGCCCCCGCGCCGGGCCTCGACCCCGAACAGGCCGCGGTGGCCCAGCGGATCGCCCTGAACATCGCCCACGAGCTGGGCGTGACCGGGCTGCTGGCCGTCGAGATGTTCGCCACCCCCTCCGGGCTCGTGGTGAACGAGCTGGCCATGCGCCCGCACAACAGCGGCCACTGGACCATCGACGGCGCCCGCACCTCCCAGTTCGAGCAGCACCTGCGCGCCGTGCTCGACCTTCCCCTCGGCTCGCCCTCGATGGCGGCCCCCGTCGTGGTGATGGCCAACCTCCTGGGCGGCGACGACCCGGACGTCTTCTCCCGCTACGAGCACGTGATGGCCCACGATCCGGGGATCAAGGTCCACTTCTACGGCAAAGAGGTACGGCCCGGCCGAAAGATCGGCCACGTCACGGCCCTCGGCACCGACCTCGACGAGGTCCGGGCCCGGGCCAGGCACGCCGCCGTCTACCTCTCCGAGGGCGTCTACACCTGAGCGTCCACGGCACCGAGAGCCCCACGGCGCGGTCCGCGAGACGGCGAGACCGTTGAAGCCACGAGACCACGAGAACATGAGATCGCGAGGAGAAGGCATGGCCGACGTCGGCATCGTCATGGGCAGCGACTCCGACTGGCCGGTGATGAAGGCCGCCGCCGAGGCGCTGGCCGAGTTCGGGGTGGCGTTCGAGGCCGACGTGGTCTCCGCGCACCGCATGCCCGAGGAGATGATCTCCTACGGCGCGGAGGCCGCCGGGCGCGGACTGAAGGTGATCATCGCGGGCGCCGGGGGAGCCGCCCACCTGCCCGGGATGCTCGCCTCGGTCACCCCCCTTCCGGTGATCGGCGTGCCCGTCCCGCTGAAGTACCTCGACGGCATGGACTCCCTGCTGTCGATCGTCCAGATGCCCGCCGGGGTGCCGGTGGCGACCGTCGCCATCGGCGGCGCCCGCAACGCGGGGCTGCTGGCCGTACGGATCCTCGCCGCCGCCGATGAGGAGCTGCGGGTCAGGATGGAGGCGTTCCAGGTGACGCTGAAGGAGCAGGCCCACGCCAAGGGCGCCAGGCTCCGCGCGGAGGCCGCCGACCTGGGGGCCTGAGCGCGCCGGGCGGGCGGTTCACCCCGGGTGATCCGGTCCCGGCGGGCGGGACCTGAACGTGCGCGGGACGGGCGGCTCCGGGGTGCCGGCGCGTGCCGAGCCGGCCGGCTCATGAGTTCCCGGGGCGTGCCGAGCCGGCCGGCTTCGAGGCGGGAGAATCGGCCGGCACCAAGATTGGAAGGCCGCAAAAAGGCGCAATATGGTGCGGATGCAGCGATATCTCGGTAGCGCCGGGGATAGCCGATCGCATCCAGGGAAGAGACAGACCTCCATGCTCTGGAGGTGAGAATCATGCGGAACGCGATACGCGCCGCCCTCGGGCTCACCGTGGCGGTGACGGCGGTCTTCGGAAGCCTGGGAGCGGGAGACCACTCCCAAGACGCCGGTGCGGAGAAGCGGTCCGTGTCCACCCGCTGAGCCGCCCGTTTCCGGAATGCGTCCGGCCGCCCGTGGAGCCGGAGGAACGTCAGGAAAGCACGGGAGGACGTCCGGAGGGGACGGCGACGGCCGTCCCGCGACGCCGGTGCGGTGTCCGGGCGGCGGGGCACACGAGCCGGACGGTTCCGGCCGCTTCCCCTGGCCGGCCGTCCCTCACATGCTGCTAGCCGGTGGGTTCCCGCCGGTGAGCGGCGTCGGCGGCCTCGGTCTCCGCCATCAGGGAAAGCAGGTCACCGGCCCGCCTCGCCTCGACGGGCCGGGGGTCGTCGGTGATCCAGCAGGGGAACGCCCAGAACGAGCGGGCCCAGGGACGCCAGAGGACCACCCATCCGGGGCGGCTGGCCTGCAGCGCGCGGGCCAGATCGTCCGGGTCGGGCCCCGGGGACGCGACACCGGCTCCGGAACGATGCCCGGCTCCGGCGCCATGACCGGCGCCGTCCGCACCGGGACCGCCGGAAGCGCCAGGACCGCCGGAATCGCCAGGACCGTTGGGAGCGCCGGGAACGCCGTCCGCGCCGGGGCCGTCGAAGACGCCGCCCGCCCCGGGACCGCTGGGAGCGCCGGGGCCGCCGGAGATCTCACCTGCGCCGGGGCCGCCAGGACCGCCGGGGGCGCCGTCCGCGCCGGGAACGCGGACGGGACCGTCCGGACCGCTGCCCCTCGGGGCCCCTGTTTTCCTGGGGGCCACCGGAGTCCCGGGAGCGCCGGACGGGCCGGGGCGGGCCGCCCGGTCCGGGCGGGGGTCGCCTACCGCGACCGCGGCGTCCGTGAGCTGTCCTCGTCCCGCCGCTGCGCGGGCAGGAGAGGGCGGATCGCCTCGGCGGAGGTCGGCTCGGCGGCGGTGCTCGCCTCGTCTGCCGGCGCGATCGGTTCTGTCCAGGACCATTGCTGCCACCAGCTTTCTTCACGGGATGCGGCGCGGACCTCTTCGGTGAGGGCGCGCAGTTCGGGATCGGTCCTCACCGGCTGGGGAGGACGGCGGTAGGCCACACGGACCCGGCCGAGCAGCCCCCGCCGCTCCAGGAACTCGGCCAGCGCCTCCAGGTCGCCCGTGGGGTCGAGGCCGGGCCCGGTCCTCGGGGCGCCCGCCGTTCCCAGGTCGCCGGGGGCGGGCGTCGCCTCCGGGTCGCCCGGGCCGTCCGGGTCGCCGGGCGCGAGGGCCGTTCCGGGGAGGCCGGGGGCCGGCGTGGTCTCCGGACCGTCGTGGACGTGCGAATCCGGAGCGTCCCCCCGATGGACCGCGGCTCCGGGACGGGGCGCCGCGGCCGTCGCGGCCGGGGCGTCGTCGGTGATGATGGTCATGATCTTCTCCGTGCGGAAAGGGATGGGCGTCGGGTTCGCGTGCCGCCGCCCGTCTCGGGGGCGCGTGGACGGGGCACGTCGCCGGGTGGATCTCCGCTGGGTGGGGGACTCCATCGGGGACGGTCCGGCCGGGCGGTGGTGGAGGGCACCCGGCAGGACGCATGGGGGTGACTCCGCCCCCTCCCTCCTCCGGTGAGGGAGCGGAGTCACCCGCTTCTCCGGAAGGGGTGGCCGACGGTCGTCCGCGCCGTGCCCTCCCGGGCCGTGACCCGCGCCGCCGCCATCACCCGGAACCCGGCGGCGCGGGCGGTTCATGATCGGAAGGCTCGGTCAGCCATTTCGGGCATGCTCGCCGTCCTTCCGGTCGCTCGTCGAACTGCGCTTCACAGCGTGGCACGAGTTGATTACTTTGCGTGAGAGATTGGCCGCAAAGCGTTCGGGCGTGGTCCCGACGGGCCATCCCGGGGCTGGTCGTTCCACCCTGTCCCCGGCGTACGGAAGATTCACGGCAAGCCGTTGCGGGCGAGGGAGACGGCCCGGATACTGGCCGGGATACCGAGGAGCGCCCCGGGCGGGCGGCCGGGCCCACGGCGAAGGCGGTGTGACATGGAGGCGGATCTGAGCGGCGCCGTCTGGCGGAGGGCGACCTCCGGGGACGACGGCGGCGAATGCGTCGAGGTGGCGGTGGTGGACGCCCCGGCCACCGGTCACAAGGCCGACCTCGGCCCCCTTTACGTGCTGCGCGACTCCAGGGACCCTGACGGGCCGAAGCTGTTCTTCACCCGCGCGGAGTGGGACGCCTTCGTGGGCGGCGTGAAGCTCGGCGAGTTCGACGACTGACCCGCCCGGAACGCCGAAGGAGGGCCCCACCGAGGTGGGACCCTCCTGCCTTCGCGGGCACGGGTGACCTTCCGTACGGCCCGCGACCGGCCCTCCGTACCGTGGCCGGTCCGTACGGCGGGCGGGGCCGCCGGCCGAGCCGGGACGAAGGCCGGGCGGAACCCGGTCAGCCCTTGATCAGCTCCAGGATGTCGGCGTTGAGCTGATCCTTGTGCGTCACGTACAGACCGTGGCCCGCGGTCGGGTACTCCTTGTAGACGGCGTTCGGCATGAGCTCCGCCGTACGCCGGCCGGTCAGCTCGACGCGGGCCGACTGGTCGGCGGCGCCGTGGACGATCAGCGTCGGGACGGTCATCGCGCGCAGCGCGTCCCGGTGGTCGGCGGAGAACATCTCCCGCCAGACGGCGGTCGTGGCCCAGGGGGACGCCTCCAGGCACTGCCGCATCGTGAGGTCGATCAGGGCGGGGGAGACGTCGTTGCCCAGGTGGGTGGCGAAGAAGCCCTGCGCCCGGTCGGCGAACCACTTGGGCCGGTCCTTCCGGAACTGGGCCACCGCGGCCTCGCTCAGCGCCTCGGGGACGCCGCCGGGGTTGTCGTCGGTCAGCTTCAGGAACGGCAGGACCGCCGCGACGAACGCCACACGCGCGACGCGGTCCTCACCGTGCCGGGCCAGGTAGCGGGCGATCTCACCGCCGCCGGCCGAGTGCCCCACCAGCGTGACCTCCCGCAGGTCGAGGTGCTCGATCAGGGCGGCGAGGTCGTCGGCCCGGGTGTCGGTGTCGTACCCGGTCGAGGGGCGGTCGGAGCGGCCGTGGCCCCGCCGGTCGAGAAGCACGCAGCGGTACCCCCGCTCGGCGAAGAACGGCACCTGGTACTCCCACATGTCGCCGCTCAGCGCCCAGCTCGAAACGAACACGATCGGCGCGCCGGCGCCGTAGTCCTCGTACGACAGGCGGGTGCCGTCGGCGGTCTCGAAGTACGGCATGTCGGTCTCCTCACTGGCCGGGGTGTCGGGGGACGCGCTCGCCCCGCCGTCGGAACGCTCCGGGGGCGCGCTCGTCGCCGCCGTCCGGAACACTCCCGGGGGCGCCGTGTTCGTCCCCGTGGCTCAGAACGTTACGGAAGACCGGTATCCCGCCGAATCAGTCACCCATCGGCAATTCCCCCGTCGCCCTTCAGTCGGCTCGACCGCTCCTTCGGCCGGCCGTACGGCGAGGCCGTCAGGCCGGCCGCCTCGCGGCTCGTGACGAGTGCGGTAGAAAGGCACCCGTGACTGAAGACCACCGAGACAGCCATCGGCGGCGGGACCGACCGGGTACGGCACGCCTCGCGAAGATCCTGGCGGGTGCCCTGGCGGCCGGAGCGGGCTTCGGTGCGGCGACCTCCCTGACCAACGCCGTCTCCGATCACTACGCGGATCTCGAAAGCCGGGCCGCCACCACCGGTGGGATGTCGGCGCTGGAGATCGTGAGCGTGCTGGTGGACTCCGGCTGGGCGTGGGCGGGGTTCGCGGTCCTCATGGGCTGGCTGGTCGCGCGCGCCGACGACGGTCGTTCCGGGATGACGGTCCCGGCCGCCGCCGGCGCCCTGGCCCTCCTCGCGGCCACGGCGGCCTACAGTTTCGTGGACACCGTCCGGGGCGGTGGGCCACTGTCCTCCTGGTACGAATCCGAACCCCTCGTGTGGTGGGTCACCAGCGTCCTCTTCGGCGCGCCACTAGGGGTCGTGGGCGCCTGCGCCAGGCGGCCGGGAGTGGCCGGCCTGCTGGCGAGGCTGACCGTGCCGGTCGGCGCCGCCGTACAGATGGTCGTGCTCCCACCTGGCAGGAACGAGCGGATCGAGGCCATGGGACAGGCGATCGTGTGGACGGCGGCTGCCGCTGCCGTCGGCTTCGTCATCGTCCGTTTCCTCGGCGCGCGGCGGCACCGGCCCGCGACGGTGGGCGTGGAGTCGCCGTGACGTGTGCGGCTCCGGCGGATGCGCGGAGCCGGCCGGCGCCGTACGCGAGGCGGGCGGGGCGACCCGTGCCGGAGACCGTGAGAGCGGGCATTCCGCCTCAAGGCGCCCACGAAGAAGATCGACGGCGGGTGCGGGGAGTTCGCCGGGGCGCGGTCAGGTGGTGTCACCCAGCTCTTCGGCCAGCCGCTCCAGGCCGTCTTTGATGAGCCGCCCGTACTCGTCGTCGCCGAGCGCGCCGATCGTGGCGCGCGCCTGCCGGAGGTGTTCACGGGCGCGATCGACATCGCCCAGCTTGCGATAGCAATCGCTCACGTTGAGCGGTGATGACGGCTGGGAACCGCTCTCACGCTCATGAAAGACCGTCGCGGCCCCACGCGCACCCGGCTGGTGATCGCGTGGTGGACGGTGAGACCCGCGGGACACCCCGGTACACGAGGCGAGCCGTGCCGGAGGCGGAGTGTTTCGTCGCCGGAGGCGGGTAGGGCCCGGCTTGAGCACGGCCGTACAGGACGAGAGGGAGGGGTCGTCATGAGCGGGATCGGAGACTGGGCGAAGAAGGCCGAGGACCTCGCCAGGGAGCATCCGGACCAGGCCGACCAGGTGCTCGACCGGGGTGAGGAGTTCGCCGGCGAGCGGACCGGCCACAGGTACGACGAGCAGATCGGCAAGGGCGTCGACGCCGTTCAGCGACGCTACGGCGGCGGTGACGCGGGCCCCGAGGCCGACCCCCGGGGCGGCACCGAACCCGTGGACCCCCGCGGTGACGCCGGCCCCGAGGCCGAGCCCCAGGGCGGCCGGAACGACGCGGGCCCCGAGGGGCGCGTCCAGGGAGGCTGACGCCGCCTGACCGCCCGGGGTGAGGTCCCGTCCGCGGAACCTCACCCCGGGCGGTCAGGACGTGCAGCCGTGCTGATACGCCGTGACGGCGGCAGTGATCGCACCGATGGGGCCACGGCGTCCTGCCCGGCGAGCGTCGCCTCCGGTCGGCGGGCTGCCGCTACGGGCGGCCGAGGGCGCGGTAGTGCCAGCCGGCGTTGCGCCAGACCTCGGCGTCGAGGGCGTTGCGGCCGTCCACCATCTTGCGGGAGGCCACGACGGAGCCCAGCGCCTCGGGGTCGAGCTCGATGAACTCCCGCCACTCGGTGAGCAGCAGCACGACGTGGGCGCCGCGGGCGGCCTCCAGCGCGGACTCGCCGTACGACAGGTGCGGGTGGGCCCGGCGGGCGTTCTCCTGGGCGACGGGGTCGTAGACGGTGACCCGGCCGCCCTGCTCGCTGATCTTGACGGCGACGTCGAGCGCGGGCGAGTCGCGGATGTCGTCGGAGTTGGGCTTGAACGCGGCGCCCAGCACGGTCAGCGAGCAGCCCCGGAAGGAGCCGCCGGCCAGCTCGCGGGCGAGGTCGACCATGCGGGCCCGGCGGCGCATGTTGATCGCGTCCACCTCGCGCAGGAAGGTCAGCGCCTGGTCGGCGCCGAGCTCGCCCGCGCGGGCCATGAAGGCGCGGATGTCCTTGGGCAGGCAGCCGCCGCCGAAGCCCAGGCCGGCGTTGAGGAACTTGCCGCCGATGCGGTCGTCGTAGGACAGCGCCTGCGAGAGCTGCTTGACGTCGGCGTGCGCGGCCTCGCAGACCTCCGCCATCGCGTTGATGAAGGAGATCTTGGTGGCGAGGAAGGCGTTGGCGGCCACCTTGACCAGCTCGGCGGTCGGATAGTCGGTGATCACCATCGGGGTGCCGGCCTCCAGCATCGAGGCGTACACCTCCCGCATGACCTTCTCGGCCTTGTCGGAGGCCACGCCCAGCACGATCCGGTCGGGCTGCAGGGTGTCCTGGACGGCGTAGCCCTCGCGCAGGAACTCCGGGTTCCACGCCAGCTCGGCCCCGGCGCCGATGGGCGCCAGCCGGACCAGCTTGTCGGCCAGGCGCTGGGCGGTGCCCACCGGGACGGTGGACTTGCCGACGACCAGGCACTCGCGTTGCAGGTGCGGGGCCAGGGCCTCGATCGCGGCGTCGAGGTAGGAGACGTCGGCTCCGTACTCGCCGGCTTTCTGGGGGGTGCCGACGCACAGGAAGTGCACGTCACCGAAGGCGGCGGCCTCCTCGAAGGAGGTGGTGAAGCGCAGCCTGCCCGCGGCGAGGTTGCGCCGCAGGATCTCCTCCAGGCCGGGCTCGTGGATGGGCAGATCCCCGGCCTGCAGCCGAGCGATCTTCTCGGCGTCGACGTCGACGCCGAGGACTTCGAAGCCCAGTTCCGCCATGCACGCGGACGTCGTCGCACCCAGGTATCCGGTTCCCACCATCGTGAGGCGGTAGGCCACTGGCGTTCCTTTCGGTTCTGCCCGATTCTGTGCCGTCAGAGTATCGGCATCCTAGGAGACCACTTTGCCACCTGCATAAACGGGCAGCGATGCATCTCACATGGGATGGATCGGTCCACGCATTGTTGGACGTCCTACTATTTGCCCATGAGCTTCCCTCTCTACGCCCTGCCCGAAGAGCACCAGATGCTCAGGGAGACCGTCCGCGCCCTCGCCGACGAGAAGATCGCCCCCCGTGCGGCCGAGGCCGACGAGACGGGGGAGTTCCCCTGGGACGTCTACAAGGCGCTGGTCGCCGCGGACCTGCAGGCCATCCACGTTCCCGAGGAGTACGGCGGGGCGGGGGGCGACGCCCTGGCGGCCGTGATCGTCATCGAGGAGGTGGCGCGGGCCTGCGCGTCGTCCTCGCTGATCCCCGCGGTCAACAAGCTGGGCACCGTACCGCTGCTGCTGTCGGCGTCGGAGGAGCTCAAGCAGCGCTACCTCGCGCCGGTCGCGCGCGGTGAGGCGATGTTCTCCTACGCCCTGTCGGAGGCCGAGGCGGGCAGCGACGCCGCCTCGATGAAGACCCGCGCGGTGGCCGACGGCGACCACTACGTGCTCAACGGCGCCAAGATGTGGATCACCAACGCCGGGGTGTCGGAGTACTACACGGTGATGGCCGTGACCGAGCCGGGCGCGGGGGCCCGCGGCATCTCCGCGTTCGTGGTGGAGAAGAGCGACGAGGGCGTCAGCTTCGGGCCCAAGGAGAAGAAGCTCGGCATCAAGGGCTCCCCGACCCGCCAGGTCATCCTGGAGGACGTCCGCATCCCGGCGTCCCGCATGATCGGCGCTCCGGGCACCGGTTTCAAGACCGCCCTGGCCACGCTCGACCACACCCGCGTCACGATCGCCGCCCAGGCGCTGGGCATCGCCCAGGGCGCCCTCGACTACGCGATCGGCTACGTCAAGGAGCGCAAGCAGTTCGGCAAGGCCATCGCCGACTTCCAGGGCGTGCAGTTCATGCTCGCCGACATGGCGATGAAGCTGGAGGCCGCCCGGCAGCTCACCTACGCCGCCGCCGCCAAGTCCGAGCTGGCCATGCACGGCGAGCCGCAGGCCGATCTGACGTTCTTCTCCAGTGCCGCCAAGTGCGCCGCCTCCGACGCGGCCATGGAGATCACCACCGACGCCGTTCAGCTCCTCGGCGGGTACGGCTACACCAGCGACTACCCGGTGGAGCGCATGATGCGCGACGCCAAGATCACCCAGATCTACGAGGGCACCAACCAGATCCAGCGCATGGTGATGGCCCGGCAGCTCCTGAAGTAGCTGTTGACCAGCGAAGACCCCGCCTTCCGGTTGCCGGAGGCGGGGTTTCCCGTCTCGTGATCCAGCTCTTGTTCCGTGAGAAGTCCGGATCGGGGTGGTGCCGGCAGTCCGTGGAAATGCCGGGGGGCTCCGCTCGGAGAAGGCTGCCGAGCACCGGTGCGCCGTACGCGGTTACCTGTCCACCGCACTCGAACACGGCCTCGACGTCATGACCGTCCTGCGCGACGCCCTCCTCGGCGGCCTCCGGACGCCGCCCCCCCCGGTTACCGCCTGACGTGTGGACGATCTCGAACCGGCTACGGATCAGAAGGTGCCCGACCGGTGCTCTGTCCGTCCCGGCTCCAGATCTCGGTGCATCGAGGGAGGTCCCTGATGCCTCCGCCTTCAGGGATCATGCCCCAGAGGAAGGGGACCATGTACTGAGGCGGTTCGCCCAGGAGCACGGTCAGCTCGTCCTCGGTGACGGTGAGGGTGAATGCCGAGCCCGGTCGCCCGGGGTTCCATCCCTGTTCGATGGCTCGCCGGATGCATCCGGCGACGAGGGCGGGGCGGACCGCGATCGTCCGTTCCCCGCGCCAGTTGTCCGGCCGGGCGCAGGGGAGCGACACCACGAGAACACACCCCGGCTCCTCGGCCCGCTCGATGGTGACGGTGAGGGGACTCCGGTTTTCGTCCCGCCAGTGGGCGGGCCTGCGCCGGATCCTCCAGCGGAAGGCGGCGCCGTCGACGTTGATGAGCCGTGAGCCCTTCCGGGGCATCGCCACGGGCGCCTCCAAGCTTCTGCTCTGTTCCGTCGCTGTTCTGTGGGAGTACCGAAAGCAGCGTGAATCGACGTGAGACGCCCGCAAGCGTAACCGCTGCTCATCACCATGATCGAGCTATTTTCGCAAATGGCCTGATCATGCGTCGGAGAACACCCGGATCTACGAGGGCACCAGCCAGATCCAGCGCATGGTGACGGCCCGCCGACTGCTGAAGCAGCCGCCGGCATGTGTGTGGACCCCGCCGCCGCGGTCCGGGCGGCGGGGTTCGTCATGTTCGGACCGGTCGTCCACGGCGGCGCGGCCGCTCGCCCGGCGCCCGGAGCCTGTTCAGCCCGAGACCCGTCGGATCCTCCTCGGCCGCGTCAGGGGTGCCGCCGGAGGGCGGCGTGGGCCGCGTGGAGGCGCTGGTCGGCGGGGCGGCCGGAGGTGTCGCCCGAGACCTCGTCGGCCCATTCGAGCAGGCGGAGCAGATGGGGGTCGGTCGCGGCCGTGGTGACGGACGGGCTGCCGAGGACGACCTCGCCGCCGGTCCCGTCGATGGAGATGAGCGTCCCCTCGGGGAGCACCTGCCCGCCGGCCCGCACGGAGGCGCCGGTGACGGTGAGGCCCGCGACACCCACGACGGCCGGTTTGCCCATCGTCCGAGCGACGATCGCGGCGTGGCTGGCCGGGCCGCCGCGGGCGGTGACGATCCCGGCGGCGACGGCGATGCCGCGCATGTCGAGCGGTGAGGTCTCCGGCCGCACGAGGATGACGGGGCCCTCCGCGGCCATCCGGACCGCACCGTCCGCGGTGGTCGCCACGCGGCCGGCCACGACGCCCGGACAGGCCCCCAGCCCGCGGGCGAGGACGCCGGCCCCGCCGGTCGCGGCCAGGCGGCGGGTGCGGGCGTGCCGGAGATCGTGGGGGGAGACCCTGAGCAGCGCCTCGTGGCGTCCGATCACGCCCTCGTCGGCGAGATCGGTCGCGAGACGGACGGCGGCGGCGCCGGTGAACCGGCCCGGCCGGGCCTGCAGGAGCCACAGCTCACCGGCCTCGAAGGTGAACTCCAGGTAGCACGTGTCGCGGTGGTGCGCCTCCACGCGGTCCAGGGCGTCCAGAAGGGCGGTCCACACCTCCGGCTCCCGGTCGGCCAGGTCGCGCAGGGGGAGGGTCGACGATCTGCCCGAGACCACGTCCTCACCCTGGCGGCCGAAGAGGACCTCGCCGAACGGGACGGGTTCGCCGGTGTTGGGGTCGCGGCTGAACGCGACACCGGTGCCGCTGCGGTCGTCGCGGTTCCCGAACACCATCGCCTGCACGATCACGGCCGTGCCGAGGTCGTGCGGGATGGCGTGCAGCTCGCGGTAGGTGGTCGCGCGCGGCGTGTCCCACGAGGAGAAGACCGCCGCGACGGCCAGCCTGAGCTGCTCGGCCGCGTCGTCCGGAACGGGCCGGCCGGCGCGCCGCCCGATGGCGGCCTCGACCTCGTGGATCGCACGGGACAGGCGCCGGGCGTCGCCGGGATCGTGGCCGGTCGCCTCGTTCACGACGGCGTCGAGGGCCTCCGCGGTCAGGTCCGTGGTCGCGGTGGCGAAGCCGTACAGGAACCTCAGCCGCGCGTCGAGCGCGAACCGGGTGTCGTCCGTCTCCGTCTCCGTCTCCAGCGCCGCCGTGGCCGCGGCGGTGAGGCCGAGATTGAGGATCGTGGTCATCATGCCGGGCATCGACTCGCGCGCGCCGGAGCGGACGGACACCGCCAGTGGTCTCCCCGGCCCGCCGAGCCTGCGATCCGTGGTCTCTTCGAGGGCGGCGACGGCGACCGCGAGCTCGTCGTCGAGGCCGTCGGGCAGTCGCCCGTCACGGAGGAAGGCGCGGCACGCGTCGGTGCCGATGACGAACCCCGGCGGCACGGGCAGCCCGAGCCGCCGCAGCAGGACGAGGCCGTACGCCTTGCCGCCGATGACGTCGGCCGTCTCCCCGGTGTCCGGCGAGAGCGGGTGGATCCACCTCATCGGGGGATGCCCAGGGTGGCGAGCAGGTCCTCGTGGAGCTGGAACCACACCGTGTGGTACGACGCCATGTCGTCCGTCACGTAGTCGAGGTCGCCCGAAGCCGCCCGCGCGAGCGCGTCGGCGAGGCGGATGCGGTACCGCCCGAATCGCGGCAGCGCCGCGGACAGGTCCGCGCAGACCGCCTGGGCACGCCGGTCGAGGTCGGCGAGCCGGCCGAGAACCCGGGCGTCGTAGGCGGGGTCGGTGTGGTCGTTCACCGTCGTCGCCCCGCCGACGGGGCGCAGCTGCCAGGCCCCGCAGATGTCGAGCAGCTCCGGGTTGAGGACGAGGAAGCGTTCGTACGCGCCGGCCACGGCGGTCCGGGCGCCGGCCGCCTCCAGCTCCTCGGTGATCCGCCGGGCGTCGGCGGCCCGGCCGGCCTCGGTGAGGCCCCACCCGCCGAAGACGCCCGCCGTGTACGTGACGTGGCCCGCGGTGGCGAGGGTGATGAGCTCGGACTCGGCGTCGGACTCGCCGAGTCCCGTCACCGCGGCCACCCTGGCCAGGTCGGTGAACCCGGCGCAGCGGAGGGCGTGGAGCACCAGCAGGTCGTCACCGGTCGGAGAGGCCGTCATGCCCCGGGCCCGCCGTGTCGCGTGGCGTCCGGAGCACCGGCGGCCGCCGCGGCGTGGGCCGCGCCCCGGCCGTCGGCCCGGGCGACGATCCTGCCGTCCCTGACCCGCACGGCGGTCTCGGTCGCGTCGCCGACGCCCGGCAGACCGAGGGCCGTGGCGACCAGGGCGCGATCGTCGAGCACCAGGCGGAGGGGCGGCCACGCGCCGGGGGCGAACACGCGCCGCAGGCACGCGGTGAGGTCGTCGACCCTGAGCCGTACCAGACGGCCGATCTCGGCCGGGTCGCCCGTCACGACGACCACCGTCACCCGGTCGCCCGGGAGGGCGCCGCGGACGGCCTCCTCCGCCGCGGCCAGCCGCCCGGCCCCCAGGACCGCGATCACGCCGTCGTCGCCGAGGTCGATCCGGCGGCCGGTGATCCGGTCGGACATCCCGGCCGGCGGTGCCCAGGGGTCGTCGCAGGGGCGCGCCGGGGAGACGTAGGGCAGGTGCGGCGGGTCCCAGGCGTCCGCCAGGTCGATCCCGGCCAGATGGTCGCAGGCGCGCACCACGTCGAACGGGTCGCCGAACCCGGGCGCGGTCTCGGCCAGGCCCGCCGAGCCGTTCAGCAACGTCAGCACCAGCTCGGCCAGCCGTACCCGCCGGACGCTCGGCGGCGGGTACGACTCCAGTGCGAGGGCGAGCAGCAACGCCTCCAGCCGGGCGGTCTGGGCCAGCGCGGTCCGGGCCGGTTCGTCGTCGAGCACGCCGGTCAGCGAGCGCAGCCGCAGGTGGCCGTCGGCCGGTGAGTCGCCGGTCAGCGGCAGCCGTTCGAGCCAGGCCCGGGCGAAGGAGCCCAGCGCCCCGGCCACCGAGCCCGGCGACGGACGCGGGGCCTGCCCGGCGGCCCCGGCGGTCCCGGCGGTTCCGGTGATTACATCGGTCCCGTCGGTCTGGCCGGCCTCGTCGGCGGAGCGTTCGACCAGGTCGGCCAGTACCGCCAGGTACAGCGCGCGCTTGGTCGGGAAGTTCGAGTACACCGCGCCGCGGGTCATCTCGGCCCGCTCGGCGATCCGGTCCACCTTCGCCCCGGCGTATCCGTGCTCGGCGAACTCGCGCCCCGCCGCGGCCAGCACCGCCGCGCGGGTGCGCTCCTGCTGTTGCGCCCGGGTCAACCGCGCCATCACCACTCCTCACCCGTCATCACGGCATCAGGATACTCACTGAATCCAGATTATGTGAACATCCCAATGGGAAGGGTCGGGGTCCGCGCGCCGCGCGGTGCCTGCCGGGCACCGCGCGGTGGTGCAGGTCCTGCACGTACGGAGCCGCCGCGACCTTGTACGGCGAGGCCACCGCGGTCACGGCGGCGCCGTTCCGGGCGACCGGCGCAGGGGCGGCCCGCTCCCGGGATGCGCGGATGTGCAAGACATCGTTCGCGGAGAGGCAACATTGCGGGATCTCGCCCGTGTCACCATCGCCTGGACCCGAAAGCCGTGAACCGGAATGGGTCAGGCCGAAGTGCTGTGACAAACAGGGAGGCATGTTCATGAGGCGTATGGCGAAGCTGATGACCATGATCGCGGCGGCGGGTATGGCGGCCGGGATCGCCCTCACCCCCGGGTCGGCCTCCGCGTCGCAGGCGGCGAGCACCGACCTGAAGTACTACTACGAGTGCGGTACCAGCATCTGCGTGAAGACCTACAACAACTGGGGCAGCTACGGCCTGAACTCCTACGGCGACCACCTCTACGCGGGCGGGTGGTCCGGGTACGTGAAGGTCAGCAGCGGCAAGAAGATCTACTTCTGCGACTGGCAGACCATCCAGCTGCAGCTGGAGCCCAAGGTGACGGAGCTCTTCGTCTCCCGGCTCAAGGCGTCGTGGTGCCAGTGACGGCCGCGCCGGTGGGAGCGACGTCGAAGAGGCCGAGTCCGCTGTGATCCGCCGACGACCGCCGGGCGTGCCGCCGGGCCCCTCCCCGAGGGCCGGCGGCGCGCCCGGCAGTCGTTTCGTCAGGTGGTGGTTCGAGGGTCTCCCGACTCCCGCAGGCGGCGGCGGTAGGTCGCGGGCGGTGCGCCGTACGCCGCGCGGAACGCCCGGTTGAAGTGCGACTCGCTGGTGAAGCCCCACCGGGCGGCGACGGCGCGGACCGGCAGGTCGTTCCGCGCGGGGTCGGCGAGGTCGCGGCGGCAGCGTTCGAGCCGGCGCCGCCGGATCCAGTCGGCCACGCTCAGCCCCTGCTCCTCGAAGAGCTTCTGCAGGTGGCGGACGGAGACGTGGTGTTCGGCGGCGACGAGCGCGGGGGAGAGACCGGGGTCGGCCAGCCTGTGCTCGATGAACGCCTGGACGCGCGCGACCGTGCTCGCGTGGGAGGTGTCCGCCGGGGGCCGGTCCGCGCCCGGCTCCTGGGTCAGGAGAGCCGCGAGCAGGTCGAGGACGGCGGTGACGACCCGTGCGTCCACGCCGGGGACATGGGAGGCGCGCTGCGCGGAATGGTCCCGCAGGAGGTCGGCGAGGAGCGCGCCGACGCCCTCATGACCGGGCAGCCTCCGCGCCAGGAGGCGCTCGACCTCCGCGCGGGAAAGCGGCAGCGCCCCGTGGGGGAACCGCAGGATCAGGCCGTCGGCCTCGGGGCTGGACGTCTCCACCGAGACCACCGACCGCCCGTCGGCCTCCCGCCAGGCGTCGAAACGGTTGCGGGCTGGAAGGTCATCCAGCCGGAGCGTGTGAGAAAGCGTCATCTCTTCCCCGTCGAGTGATCGCGAAGTCCACCGGGACCGGTGCGTCCCGGCTCCCGGGCCCCGAAGCCGCCGGGCCGGACGGCCTCCGGGGCGGGGGAGCGATCCCCTTCCGGAAGCCGTCCGGCCCGGTATCGTCGAGGCGCATGATCTCCTCCTGCCGGTCGCCGCGGTGTCCCGGCGTGCACCCCGGGCCCCGGCCTGGCACGTGCTCCGGGCACGCCTCCAGAGCATCATTCGGGCGGCCGCGGGAGGCAACGCCTTTCAGCTCTGGTCGAAAAGGGGTTCCGGACGGGAGGTAACCGGCATGATCCGCCTGCACTTCACCGAGACGGACCTGCGCAGGGTCACGCTCGCCCCGGCCCCGGACGCGCTGCTGGAGATCGGCCTGAGCCTGCGCCGGCTCCGTGGCGCGCCGGGCGGCACGGGCTGGTCCCGGCCCGCCGTCCTCGAATGGAACAGGGAGATGGTCACCGGTCAGGGGGCCCGCGTCGGCAGACTCCTCGACCTCGTCTCCTGCGACGCGGCGATGCCGGCCTTCCTGTGCCAGCCGGACGCCGGTGACTTCTCCGCGGGCATCGAGCGGATCAGGCGGACGCCCGGCGCCGAGCTCGCCGTCGATCTGAGCCATCTGACCCCCTCCCGGGAGGTCTCCGGGTGGTACCGGGAGCTCGCCGACGGCGGCGCGGCGGCGCGGCGGACCCTCGTCAGCGAACTGGACGACTACTTCACCGCGTCGGTGGAGCCGCTGTGGCCGCGGATCCGGTCGGCCGCCGCGGCCGACCGCGCGCTCCGCGCCGAGGCGCTGATGCGGGGCGGCGTCGACGCCCTCCTCGCCACCCTCGGCGTCGCCTGCCGGTGGGAGCCGCCGACCCTGCACGTCGGTACGGCCGGCACCCACGACATCCCGCTGTGCGGGCGCGGGCTGACGCTGGTCCCGTCGTACTTCGCGTCCGCTCCTGTGGTGGGCTATCGGCCCGGCGGGACCGTCGCCCTGGTGTACCCCATGGCCCCGGAGGAGCGGCCGGACGGCGCCTCGGCCGTCCTGGGGCCGCTGCTCGGCCGTACCCGGGCCGCCGTGCTCGCCGCCCTGCGCAGGCCCGCCACCACCACGGCGCTGGCCGAGCGGACCGGCGTCTCACCCGCCTCCGCCAGCCAGCACGCGGCGGTCCTGCGCAACGCCGGGCTCGTCTCGACGGTGCGGACGGGCAGCGCCGTGCTGCACACGCTGACCCCGCTCGGGGAGGCCCTGCTGCGCGGCGGTCCGGCCCGCCACGGTTCCGGCCGCTGAGCCGCTGAGCCGCCGAGGTCCCAAAGCCCCCGGGGTCCCAAAGCCCCCGAGAGGGCCGCCTGACCGGCCGGGCCGGGAACGCCACCCGGCGACCGGTCCGGCCGGAACGGTCAGGCGGCGGCCTCGTAGGCCTCCCGCAGAGAGGAACGGGTCTCGAAGTAACGATCCAGATTGGTGATCGTCAGAAGATGTGTGATCATTCCCGGGCCCACCACCAGGATCAGACGGCCCTGGGCGTCCCTGACCCGGGCGAGCGCGTTCACCAGGACACCCAGGCCCACGGAGTCGCAGAACGGCACCTGCGTCAGATCCATCACCAGGCAGGGACGGCCGGGGGCGTCCAGGACGCGGTCCACCTCGGCTCGCAGCCGGGGTGCGACCGCCATGTCCAGCTCGCCCGCCGCCCGCACCACCGCGCACGGGCCCTGGTGCCAGCTCTCCACCTCGAACGTCGGATTCGAAAGAACCACGGTCATCACCTCCGTGCGTGGTTTCTGCCCGGGGCGGTGGTTTTCATGTGGAGAAATTACTTTTTACAGATGTTCTCCGTCGCCGTCCTGGCCGTCGGGGTGGCGCTGGGCGCGGGCGCCGCGGACGGTCCCGCGGACGGCGCGGCGGACGAGGTGGCCGACGGCGCCGCGGCCTCGTCGACGGTGACCTTCCGGACCCCCGGGTACCGCCGGCCGACGACGACCTCGATCCGGTCGCCGAGGGTGTCCACCGGGCGCGTCTCGGCCCCGTGCAGGGCGGCGGCCACGGTCCGGGCCGAGTCCTCGCGGCCGGGGCCGTACCGGACCACCGTCCCGTCGTGGTCCTTCTCCGGGGTGTTGCCGGCGGCCTCGGGGACCATGAAGCCGGCCTGCCGCAAATCGCCCCTGACCCGCGCGCCGAGGCCGGTGGTCGTGGTGCCGTTGAGCACCTTGACGGAGATCCGCGAGGGCGGCACGGTCAGCGCGCCGGCCGTGGACGAGGGGGAGGGCGAAGGGGAGGCCGTCGCCGGGGCGGACGCGGCGGGGGAGGCGGGCTTCGAGGGCCTGACGAGCGGCTCGTCGGCGGCGATCCGGCGGAACAGCTCCCTGGCCGCGTCCTTGTCCCACAGCACGGCCGACTCGCCCGTCGGGGTCCTGTAGTCGACGTCGGCGAGCGGGACGGTGGCGAAGGCGACGTCGTCGGTGGAGACGCCCTTGATCTGCTGGGCCAGGCCGAGCAGGTCCCCGCGGAGCGCGTCGTCCACCCGGAGCGTGCCGAGGGTGCTGTCGACGAACGAGACGAGCCTGGCCGGGTTGGTCAGCGTGCCGCCGCTGAGCGCCTGGTGCAGCAGGGCCGAGACCACCTGCTGCTGACGGTCGATCCGGTCGAGGTCGGAGCGGGCCGTGGCCCGGGTGCGGGCGTAGGCGAGGGCCTTGACGCCGTTCAGCGGGTACGTCCCCGGCTGGAGGTTCAGCCCGGTCTTGGGATCGTTGATCGGAACCGGCGTGCAGACCGAGACACCGCCGAGCGCGTCCACCACGTCGATGAAGCCGAGCACGTTGACCTCGACGTAGTGGTTGATCGTCAGCCCGGTCACGGCCTGCACCGCGCGTACGGCGAGCTTCGGGCCGCCGAGCTGGTACGCCGCGTTGATCTTGTGGTCGCCCTTGCCGGGGATCGTCGTCCAGGTGTCGCGGGGAAGGCTGACCACGGTCGCGCTGCCGTGGTCCTCCGACAGGTGGACCACCATCATGGTGTCGGTGCGCTGCCCGGACTCGCGGCCCAGCTTCAGCGCGTTCTGCTTCTCCCTGGAGAGGTCGTCGCGCCGGTCCACGCCGACGACGAGGATGTTCATCGCGCCGGTGGGCCGCGACCCCGCCACCCCCGCGTCGACCGCCTGGATCTTGCCGGCCGCGTAGTTCGGCAGCGCCCACATCACCCCCGAGCCGCCCAGCACCAGGGACGACAGCGCGCCCGCGACGAGCAGTCCGCGCCGCCGGGACCGCGCCCTCCCTGCCGGCCTGCGCTCACGCCGGGGGGCCAGCCGTACCTTGCCGTAGGCGTCGCCGCCGATCTGCACACCCGAGTCGTCGTCTTCCGGGTCGCGCATCCATGGCCCCCTAGGCTCCGGCTCGGCTGGGTCGATGAGGTACCGCTCCGTACAGTAGCGTGAGCCACGCCATGAAGCAGTTTCCCGACTCGCCCGCGCCGGCGTCGTCCCCCGAGACACGTGTCTGGCCCCCCATCTCCGTCGTCATCCCGGTGCTGAACGAGGAGCGCCACCTGCGGGAGGCCGTGCGGCAGGTCCTGTCGCAGCGGTACGCAGGCCCGATCGAGGTCGTGCTCGCCATCGGCCCGTCCAGGGACCGCACGCAGGAGGTCGCCGACGCGATCGCCGCCGAGGACCCCCGGGTCGTCGTGGTGCCGAACCCGACCGGCCGCACTCCCAACGCCCTCAACGCCGCCATCGCCGCCTCCCGCCACGGCATCGTCGCGCGGGTGGACGGTCACGCCATGCTCCCCGACGACTACCTCAGGGTGGCCGTGGAGACCCTGGAGGAGACCGGCGCCGACAACGTCGGCGGCGTCATGGCCGCCGAGGGCGTCACGCCGTTCGAGCAGGCCGTGGCCCGCGCCATGACGTCCAAGATCGGCGTCGGCGGCGCCCGGTTCCACACCGGCGGCACCGCGGGCCCGGCCGACACGGTCTACCTCGGGGTCTTCCGCCGCGAGGCCCTGGAGCGGGTCGGCGGCTACGACGAGCACTTCCAGCGCGCCCAGGACTGGGAGATGAACCACCGCATCCGCGAGACGGGCGGCCTGGTGTGGTTCCAGCCCCGGATGCGGGTCTCCTACCGGCCCAGGCCGACGGTCAAGGCCCTCGCCAAGCAGTACTTCCACTACGGCCGCTGGCGCAGGGTGGTGGCCAGGACCCACGAGGGCACCATCAACCTGCGCTACCTCGCGCCCCCGGTGGCGGTGGCGGCCATCATCGCGGGTTTCGTCGTGTCCCCGTTCTTCTGGCCCGGCCTGCTGGTCCCCGGAGGGTACGCGCTGGCGATCCTGGCCGGGTCGGCCGTGACCGGCAGCGGCCTGCCGTCGGGCGCGCGCCTGCGGCTGCCCCTCGTCTACGCCACCATGCACATGTCGTGGGGCTGGGGGTTCCTGACGAGCCCCCGGCGGCTGAGCAGGCCCGGCGCGGCGTCCGGCTGAACGGCGCGGCGTCCGGCTGAACGGCGCGGCGTCCGGCTGAACGACCCGGCGCCGGTGTACGGCCGGGCGGATCGGTGACCGGTCCGCCCGGCCGGCCCGCGGACCGGGCCGCCGCGCGGTTCATCCGTGGCGCGCACGGCCCGCGCATCCCGGCGTCGGAGAGGTCGCCGGCGTCCGGGTTCATCCGTGCGCGCGCACGGCCCGCTCGCAGGCGTCGTTCACCGCGTCGTTGAAGCGGGTCATGGCGTCCGGGTGGTCCGGGCCGAGCAGGTAGGTCCGCAGCTTGCGCCGCGTGGCCGCCAGGGCGTCCTCCCCGTCCTCCTCCATGGCCCGCAGCACGACGGGCAGCTCCCGCAGGTCCGCGGAGAGCAGGTAGCCGCCCTCGGTGCTCGGGTAGCGCTCGCGGAACGCCTGCTCCGGCAGCCCCGCCACGTTGGTCACCGCGTACGGCTTGCCGCTGGCGACGAAGTCCGCCACCACGCTGGAGATGTCGGCGACCAGCAGGTCCGACTGGTTGAAGCAGTCGTAGAGGGCCGGTTCGGGACCGGTGACGACCAGGTGCCTGACCCCCCCGGCGCCCGGGAGACGTCCCCCGCCCGAGGGGTGGCGGGCCATCGACCGGTGCAGCTCCGCCCGGTCCAGCAGCGCGCGGACCTGCTGGTGGGCGCGGTACGCGGCCGGGTTGCGGTAGCCGGTCAGCGGGTGCGGCTTGTAGATCACCCGGATCGCCGGGGAGCAGGCCAGCAGGGCCCGGACGATCGCCGGGCCCATCGTCATGATCGAGGTGTGGAACAGGTCGTCGGTCCACCCCTCCCAGGTCGGCGCGTACAGCACCGTGCGGTACGGCAGGCCCGGCCCACCGGTGCCGACCCCGCTGAGCTGGGGGCGGCCCACCTCGTGGACGTCCTCGTCGCGCACGCCCACCCGGGCGCGGAGGTAGCGGTCGCGCCCGGCCTGCCCGGCCACCCACACCTCGTCGTAGACCTTGGTGAACGGGTTGAACGACGCCTCCTTGTCGCTGTCGCCGTGCCCCACGAAGACGCTGCGCATCCCCCGGATGCGGAGCATGTGGATGTTCTTGCCGACGTTGGCCGGATACAGGCACACCCGCACCCCGGTGAGGGCCTCGAACCCCATCAGGTCGGCCGCCGAGGGGACGCACACCACGGGCAGCGAGGTCTCTCCCAGCAGCCGCAGCATCTCCCGCTCCCGCAGCACCACCACGGCCCGCCGGTCGATCCGCTCCAGCGGGCGCAGCCACATCCGGGCCTGGTAGGCCGAGTCGGGGGGACCGGAGAAGTAGAGGGCGACCTCCGGCCGGTGGGCCGCCAGGCGCTCTCCGGCGGCCCGCAGCACCGCGGCGCCGTCGCCGAGCGGCCGGACCCGGCGCAGGTGCGGCAGCAGGCACAGCGCGCCCGCGCCCGCGACGGCCAGCGCCCCGGCCGCCCCCGCGGCGCCCGGCAGGGCGGTGCCGGACAGCGCGCCCAGGGCCGCGCCGCCCACCGGGAACACGTCCAGGTACAGCGGCCGCATGCCCCGGTGGTCGGTCAGGACGCGCCACGGCGGGGGCGGGACCCGCACCGCGTCGAGGTTGCGGGTCAGCACCGGCATCCGGTTGAGGGTGCGCTGGTGGAGGATCGCCAGCCCGGCCAGCAGCCCCCGCGCGCCGTGCACCGCGAAGATCCCCAGGACCAGGCCCGCGAACCAGGGCGACGCGGTGCCCGCCGTACGGGCGACCAGGACGATCACCGCCGTTTCCCGCGTCACGAACCGGAGCGTGACGCCCAGGTGCGCCTTGGCCATCAGGTCGACCAGGGGGCGCGCCCGGTACCGCGCGACGACCTCGGCCGCGTAGGACACCGCGCACAGGGCCAGGAACAGGCGCGGCCGGGGCCACAGCGCGGTCACGAGGAGCGCCGGGTACGAGCCGAGCACGGCGGCGACCGCCACCAGTGCGCGAAGGTCACGCTTCATCCTTAGAAGGTAACTTTGACCAGGCTGTTTGCCCTGGTAGGCGCGCTGTGCCGCGTTCCGCCGGGATGCGGCGGAAGCCCCGGGAGGACACCGGGACGCGGGGGAGGACCGATGGGACGCCGGGGCGTGGGGAGGGGATGAGACGCCGGGACGCGGGGAGGACCGATGGGACGCGGGTCAGCCCGCGTCGACGCGGACGTCGATCACGTGCCCTGTGATGTCGGAGATCAGCACGTCCAGCGAGGTCTCGGCGACGGCGCGCGGCGACAGCAGGGTGTGCGCGGGCTCCTCGCCGAACGCGCGCACCCGCATCGGGGTGCTGGTCCGCTCGGGGTTGACGCAGTTGACCCGCACGCCGTCCTCGGCCCACTCGTCGGCCAGCGCCTGGGTCAGGTTGACCACGGCGGCCTTGGTGGAGGAGTAGAGGCTGTAGCCGGCCCGGCCCCGGGTGTAGGAGGACGAGGTGTACAGCAGCAGATGGCCCCGGGTCTCGCGCAGGTGGGGCAGGGCGGCCCGGGCGATGTTGACCGGGCCGAGGTAGTTCACCCCGACGGTCTCGGCGATCGTGGCGTCGTTCGTCTCGCCGAGGTCGCCCATGTGCAGCACCCCGGCGGTGTTGACGACGTAGTCGATCCGGCCGGTCTCCTTGGCCGCGAGGTCGAGCGCGTCGCCCACCGCCTGCGGGTCCTCCACCCGCACCCCGTTCAGCGAGCGGGAGAAGGGGAACACCTGGGCGCCGTGCCGCCCGGCCAGCTCCACGACCTCGGCGCCGATGCCGTAGCTGCCGCCGAAGACCACCACGGTCCTGCCCTGCAGCGCCTGCCGGTGGGCGAAGGCGGAGTGGTGCGGGGCGGCGCCGGCGGCGAGCTGGAAGAGCTTGTCGGCGATGAACACGTCCACCGGGTGGGTGACCTTCATGTTGTGCTCGCTGCCCGGCACGATGTAGATCGGCACGTCGGGCAGGTAGCGCAGCACCACGCCGCAGTCGTCGGTGGGCGGCTGCCGGTCGAAGTCGGGGTCGGCGAAGGCACGCTCGTACGCCTCGCGGACCACCGAGAGCCGGAAGCACTGCGGCGTCTGGCCGCGCCGCAGCCGGGACCGGTCGGGGACGTCGCGGACGATCTCCCCGCGCGGGCCGGGGGCGGCCACCACGATCGTGTCGGAGCTGGGGATCGCCACGTCGACGGCCGAGTACATCTTCAGCGCCTCGACGCACTCGGTGATGATCCGCGGCTCCAGCAGCGGCCGCACGGCGTCGTGCAGCAGCACGTCGCACTCCCGCGTGCCCAGCGCCTGCAGCGCCCGCCACGTGGTCTCCGGGCGGGTCGCGCCGCCCTCCAGGACCTTGCTGACCTTGCGGAAGCCGTTGCGGGCGACGAGCCGCTCCACGTCGGCGGTGAAGCCCGGCGTCATCAGCACCACGATCTCGTCGATCTCCGGCGCCGCGTCGAACACCGACAGCGTGTGTTCCATGATCGTCCGGCCGGCGACCTTGATGAGCTGCTTGGGGGTGTTCAGCCCGACCCGCTGGCCGACACCTCCGGCGAGAACGACGGCGACGGTGCGGAGGCGTGGTTCGAGAGCGGCCAAGGTCAGCTTCCTTCGACGGTGCGGTTACCGCGAGCGTAATGGGTGCGTACCCGATCGCAGGCCGCGCTCCCGTGCTATCCGGTCAAGATCTCGCTACGCTAAGTGCGCACTCCCGATTCGCACGGTCATCCCGTCGGATACGAAGGAGCCCGGTCTTGCACGACTCCCACGCGCCCGCGCCGTCCGGCCCCCGCGCGTCCGACGACCTCCCGCCCCCGCCGCGCGGCGGTCTCCGCGAGCCGTACGGCGGACCGCCCGAGTCGGGTGACCTGCCGTTCGACGACCTCCCGGCCGCGCCGCCGGGCGGTCCCCACGCGCCCGGCGGCCCGCCGCCCGGCCGCGCGGGGGCCTCCGGGCGGTCCGCCCCCGGCACGGCCGCCGCCGTCGTGCTCGCCACCACCGCGGGCGCCGCGCTGCGCTGCGGCGGCGGCACGCTGCTCGACCGGCTGACCGACCAGCTCGTCGCGCTCTCCGTCGGCGAGGTCCACGTGGTGGCCCGTTCGGGCGACATCACCCGCGCCACGGACGGGGCCTACCTGATCGGGGCGGAGGGGTCGCACGGCCTGGCCGACGACCTGCGCCGGGTCGCCCGGGTGGCCCGCGCCGCGACCGGCCCGGTGGCCGTGCTCGCCGGGGACCTGGTGGCGCACACCGAGGCGCTGGCCGTACTCCTGTCCGCCCCGGGCGGCGGCACGACCGCGCTGGTCGTCACGGACGGTGACGAGTCGGGGCCACTGCGCCCGCCGGTCCGGGTCGAGGGCGGCAGGGTCGCCGCCGCCGGCACCTCGCTGCACGAGGTCGCCGGGGCCGACGGCACCTTCCGGGGGGCGCTGCGGGTGGGCGAGGCCGATCTCGGGCGGCTGGCCGAGACCGCCGAGACGCTCGCCGGCCTCGCCGAGACCGGTGTGTTCGGCGCGATGGGCGGCGCGGAGGCCGGCGACCTGCTGCTGGCCGGGCTGGTCCGCTACGGCGTCCACGTCCGCGCCCGCGGGCTCGGGCGGCTGCGCTGCGAGCGGGTCGCCGGGCAGGAGGACGCCGACGCGGCCGTGCGGCGGCTGAACGAGGTGGACGTGGCCCACGCCCGGCTGGACGCCGCGGTCAAGGCCGACGACGGCTTCTTCGCCACCTACGCCGTGAGCTCCTGGTCGGGGCACCTGGTCCGGCCCGCCGCCGCGCTCGGGCTGACGCCGAACGCGGTCACCTGGTTCTCGGGAGGGCTGGCCCTCCTGGCCGCCGCCTGGTTCTCCGCGGGCACCCGCCCCGCGCTGGTCGCCGGGGCCGTCCTGGTCTACCTGTCGTTCGTGCTCGACTGCGTCGACGGCCAGCTCGCCCGCTACACCCGGACGTTCTCCCCGGCCGGCGCGTGGCTGGACGCCACCTTCGACCGGGCCAAGGAGTACGTCGTCTACGTGGGGCTGGCCGTCGGCTACGCGGCGGGGCACGGCGCCGTGGGCGGCGGCCCGGAGGGCATCTGGGCGCTGGCGGTGGCGGCGATGATCCTCCAGGCGCTCCGCCACATGATCGACTTCTCCTACGCCGGGTCGCGCGCCGACGCCGGCGCCGCGCGGGCCCGCTCCGCCGGGCCGTCCGCCGCGACCGGCGGGCCCTCCGGCGTCCCGGCCGACGCCGCCGCGCGGCTGGCGCCGTCCCGTCCCGCCCCGCCCTCCGGGGCCTCCGCCGAGAGCACGGACGCGGGGAGCACGGACGTGGGGAGCACGGACGTGGGGAGCACGGACGTGGGGAGCACGGACGTGGGGAGCACGGACGCCGGGAGTACGGCCGCGGGGAGCACGGGCGGGCCGGAGCCGGGGGAGCGGGCGCGGGCCGTGCCGCCGGGGAGCCCGCCGCCGGGGAACCCGGTCGTGCGGCTGTCGCGGCTTCTGGAGCGGAGCTCGATCACCCGCTGGCTCAAGAAGATCATCGTGCTCCCCATCGGGGAGCGGATGGCGCTGATCGCGGTGACCGCCGCGCTGTTCAACGCGCGCGTCACCTTCCTCGCACTGCTGACCTGGGGCGGCGTCGCCGCCCTCTACACGCTCACCGGCCGGATCGGCAGGTCGCTGAGCAAATGACCATGACCACGAGTGACAGGTCCCGCGGGGGCGCCGCCCGGCCGCCGGGCGGGGGACGGGCCGCGACGCGGGCGGTGAGGCGGATGCGATCGTGACGACCGTGCAGATGACGACGGCGCCGCGCGGCACCCTCGCCGCCTACCGCGACGACGGGGTGCTGTCGCGGGCGATGGGCGCGCTGGTGGCCGGGCAGCTCCCGCCGCTGCCGCCCGTGCTCGCCGGCACGTTCGTGACCGCGGTGCTGCTGCTGGTCGGGGTGGCCGGCGCCGACGGCCTGGCGGTGTTCGCCCCGGCGGTGGCGCTGCTGCTGGCCGGTCCCGGCAGCTCCCACCCGCACGACGGCCGGCTCGACTGGCTGGTGCCGCCGATCCTGCGCCTCACCGAGTACGGCTTCGCGGCCGCGGTGGGGTTCGCGCACGGCGTGCCGTACTGGCTGATCTTCCTGCTGCTCGGCGCGATGGCCTTCCACCACTACGACCTCGTCTACCGGCTGCGGCAGCGGGTCTACCCGCCGGTCTGGCTGGCCACCGCCGGCTTCGGCTGGGACGGCCGGATGCTGCTGATCGCGCTGGGCGGCCTCGCCGGGCAGGTCACGCTCCTGTTCGCGTTGCTCTCCCTTTACCTGTGGGGGCTCTTCGGGTGGGAGAGCGTCACCTGCTGGCTGGCCGCGCCGGGCCCCGGGGCGGACGCCGCCGAGGCCGGTGAGCCCGCCGACGCCGGATGAGGAACCTCCGGTGAACCTCCGAATACACCATCGGGGCGTAAAGGCAACTAACCTTTGGGGCCAGGAGCGCCCGAGGAGGGGCTCATTCGGATGAGGAGTGCACGTTGCTGGGAATGGTGCTGGCCGCCGGGGCCGGACGACGCCTGCGGCCGTACACCGACACGCTGCCCAAGGCGCTCGTGCCGGTCGACGGCGACACCACGATCATGGACATCTCGCTGCGGAACCTCGCGGCGGCGGACCTCCGTGACGTCGTGGTCGTCGTCGGCTACCAGGCGCAGGCCGTACACGAGCGCAAGGCCGAGCTGGAGCGGCGGCACGGCGTGAAGCTCACCCTCGTGCACAACGACAAGGCCGAGGAGTGGAACAACGCCTACTCCCTGTGGTGCGCCCGCGATTACTTCGAGCAGGGCGTGCTGCTGGTCAACGGCGACACCGTGCACCCGGTCTCCGTGGAGCACACCCTGCTGTCGGCGCCGGAGACGAGTGACATCCTGCTCGCGGTCGACGACGTCAAGAAGCTCGCCGACGAGGAGATGAAGGTCACCCTCGACGGCGACGGCCACCTCGCGCGGATCACCAAGCTGATGGATCCGGCCACCGCCGCCGGCGAGTACATCGGCGCGACGCTGATCCGCCCCGGCGCCGCCGAGCGGCTGGCCGACGCCCTGCGGACCACCTTCGAGCGCGACCCGCAGCTGTACTACGAGGACGGCTACCAGGAGATGGTCGACCGCGGGGAGAAGATCGCGATCGCCCCGATCGGCGAGGTCTCCTGGGTCGAGGTGGACAACCACGACGACCTGGCCAAGGCGCGGGAGATCGCGTGCCGATACTAGCCAGGATGCTCCCCGCCCCCCTGACCATGGAGGTGCGCCGGGGGGCGATCGCCCAGCTCGGCTCGCTGCTGGCCGACAGCCGGGTGGCGACCTCCGGGCGGGTGGCGGTGGCGGTGGGCGCCGGCCAGGGTGACAAGATCACCTCGATCGTCGCCCCCTCCCTCGGCGAGGCCCGGGTCTTCCGGGTGCCCGACGGCTCGGTGGACGCCGCGGTCACGCTCGGCGCCGACCTGCGCAAGGGCGCCTACGAGGCGGTCGTCGGCATCGGCGGCGGCAAGACCATCGACGCCACGAAGTACGCCGCGTCGCTGGCCGGCATCCCGATGGTGGCGGTGGCCACCAACCTGTCGCACGACGGGATCTGCTCGCCGGTGGCGTCGCTGACCCACGACGGCGGCAAGGGATCCTTCGGCGTGCCGATGCCGCTGGCCATCATGGTCGACCTCGACTTCGTCCACGACGCCCCGTCGTCGCTGGTCCGCTCTGGCGTCGGCGACGTGGTGAGCAACCTGTCGGCGATCGAGGACTGGCAGCTCGGCAACGCCGAGCGCGGCGAGCCGATCGACGGCGTGGCCTGCGCGATGGCCCGCACCGCGGCGGAGGCGGTGATGGGGCGGTCCGACTCCATCGAGTCCGACGCGTTCCTGACCGTGCTGGCCGAGGCGCTCATCCTCTCGGGGATGTCGATGGTGATCGCCGGTTCGTCCCGTCCTTCGAGCGGCGGAGATCATGAGATCCTTCATGCCGTGGACCAGCTCTTCCCCGGCACCTCCAACCACGGCGAGCTCGCCGGGATCGGTGCCGCCTTCTGTTTCTTCCTGCGCGAGGACGAACGGCGGCTCGGCCAGGTCGCCGAGTGCCTGCGCGCGCACGACCTCCCGGTCAGCCCCGCCGACGTCGGGCTGAGCGTGGAGCAGTTCACCGAGGCGGTCGTGCTGGCCCCGGCGACCCGCCCGGGCCGCTACACGATCCTTGAGCACCTGCGCCTGTCCGAGGCCGAGATCCGCGATCGGGTGGAAGATTATGTCCGGACCATCGGTCGCTGAGTTCCGCGCGGTCGCCCAGCCGCACTCGACCATGGGCCGCAACAGCGGTGAGCACTGGGCCGGCGCGCTGTACATGCGCAAGCTGTCGATCTACGTCACCTGGCTGCTGGCCAAGACGCCGATCACCCCCAACCAGACCACCTGGCTGATGATCCTCACCGGGCTGCTGGCGGGCGCGGTCCTGGCGGTGCCCACCCTGTGGGCCGCCGTGCTGGCCGCCCTGCTGGTCCAGCTCTACCTGCTGCTCGACTGCTCCGACGGCGAGCTGGCGCGGTGGACCGGGCGGACCTCCATCACCGGCGTCTACCTCGACCGGGTCGGCCACTACTTCGCCGAGGCGGCCATGCTCATCGGGCTGGGCTTCCGGGCGTCGGAGGTCCGTCCCGACTGGTACACCGTGATGGGCTTCGCCGCGGCGCTCGGCGCGATCCTGATCAAGGCGGAGACCGACCTGGTGGACGTGGCGCGCGCCCGGTCCGGCCTGGTCGCGGCCACCGAGGCGTCGGCGGAGCACTTCCGCTCACGCGGCCTGGGAATGGCCCGCAGGGCCGCCGCCGCGCTGAGGTTCCACCGGATCGTCCAGGCGGTCGAGCTGTCCCTCCTCGTGGTGGTCGTCGCGATCTGGGACCAGATCGCCGGCGGCCTGGCCGCGACCAGGGTGCTGACGGTGGCCTGCGTCGTGGTGGCCGTGCTGCAGATGGCGCTGCACCTGGTCAGCATCCTGGCCTCCCGGCGGCTCTCGTGAGCGCCGGGCGACCGGAGGACGGATGCCGGGGAAGTGAACGGCGCGGAACCGGACGGCGTCGCGGTGCGTCGTAGGTGCGGAGATCCCGCGTCGTTTGGCGGGTGTCCGCCGTCGGTTCCGATACGCTTGTCCCCCGTACCAGAGGGCTCCAGCAATGCCACAGCCGCCCGACCCAGCAGACTCGGTGATCATGACAGTATGTTCCGCACGTGCTCTCGACGCGTCAGGACGATGACCCGTTGAAGATTTCGTGCGTCATCCTCACCATGGGCACCCGGGTCCCCGAGCTGGGCCGCGCGGTCGAGTCCGCGCTGAACCAGGTCGACGGCGACGTCGAGGTGGTCATCGTCGGCAACGGCGCGGACGTCCCCGAGCTGGCGGTGACCGTGCCGCCGGGCTCGTCGGCGTCGATCAAGACGATACGGCTCAGCCACAACACCGGCATCCCGGCCGGCCGCAACCGCGGCGTCGAGGAGTGCTCGGGCGACGTCGTGCTCTTCCTCGACGACGACGGCTGGTACGGCGACACGAACCTCGTCTCCCACCTGCGCGAGCGCTTCTCCACCGAGCACGACCTCGCGGTCGTCTCGTTCCGGGTGAAGGACCCCGACGGCGGCGCCGGGCAGCGCCGGCACGTCCCGCGGCTGCGCGCGGGCGACCCCGAGCGGTCCTCCCCGGTCACCACCTTCCTGGGCGGCGCCTGCGCCATCCGGCGGTCGGCCTTCCTGCAGGTCGGCGGTCTCCCCGAGCGGTTCTTCTACGCCCACGAGGAGACCGACCTGGCCTGGCGGCTGCTGGGTGAGGGCTACCGGATCGAGTACGACGCGCAGACCGTCATGTACCACCCGCAGGTCCCGCCGACCCGGCACGCCGACTTCTACCGCCTCAACGCGCGCAACCGCGTCTGGCTGGCCCGGCGCAACCTGCCCTGGGCGCTGGCCGTGCCGTACCTCGTCAACTGGATCGTGCTGACCCTGGTCCGCGAGCGTTCCGGCACGGCGCTGCGCGCGTGGTTCAGGGGGTTCACCGAGGGTCTGCGCGAGCCGGCCGGGGAGCGCCGTCCCATGGGCTGGAAGACGGCCTGGCGGATGCTCCGCCTGGGCCGCCCGCCGATCGTCTGACCGCTCGCACGGGGCCGCACGGCGCACGCGGAACCGGGGACCGGCGGCGTGCGCCGCACGACGTCCGCGTTCCCGGTTCCGGGTCGGCGTATCAGTCGCTGGTCATCGTGGGGGCCGGTGAGCCCGTCGTGGGCTTGGGCACCTTGATGGTCTTGCCGGGCCGCTGGTCGCTGGTGCGGGCCTGCAGGGTCGGGTAGCAGTCGTAGTAGCAGTAGTAGTCGTCGCAGTAGCGCAGGAAGCAGATCCAGCCACTCGCGGCGGCGTCGGCGGTGCAGGCGACGGCGGGCGCGGCCTGCGCCACCCGTGCCACGAGCGGGGCCGAGGCCGCGTGGGCGGCCGTGGGCAGCGAGGCGAGCAGGCCGCCGGCGAGCAGCGCCCCGGTCAGGGCCGCTCCGGTGCTGCGGATGAGGGTGTGCATGGTCCTCCTCGATCGGGCGTGACATTCGACGAGAAAGAACGTAGTTCTTTCGTTACGGAGAGTCACGAACCGTGCGGCGGCGCGGTGCCCCCGGAAGGCGATGAGAGGGTCTCTCGGAGCCGCCCGTCGCGCTGGGCGAGGCGGGCGGCCTCCGTTCGGGGTTCAGGCGGTGGCGCCGCCGTCGAGGACGAGGTCGAGCCCCACGGCGTAGCCGGCCTCGTCGGAGGCGAGCCAGAGCACGGTGCCGGTGATCTCCTCCAGGGAGCCGACCCTGCCGATCGGCGACTGCTCCTTCATCCGGGCGGCCCGGTCGGCCTCGGTCTCGCCGGGCCGCATCGACATCGGGGTGTCGAACGGGCCGGGGCTGACCGCGTTGACGCGGATGCCCTCGCCGACGCACTCCAGGGCCGCGGTCCGGGTCAGCGCGCTGACCGCGGCCTTGGACGCCGCGTAGGCGCCGAGCCCGGGGAGCCTGCGGTGCGCGCCGATGTTGGAGGCGATGTTGACGATCGCGCCGCCGCCCCGGGCGCGCATCGCCCTGATTTCGTGCTTCATGGCGAGGAAGACGCCGGTCGTGTTCACGGTGAGGACCCGGGTCCACTCCTCCTCCGGGGTCTCCGCGACCGGGGCGGCGGTGAAGGTCCCGGCGCTGTTGACCGCGATGTCCAGGCCGCCGAACCGGCCGGTGATCCCGTCGACGAGCGCGGCCACGTCCGCCGGGTCGGTCAGGTCGGCGGTGAACGCGGCGGCCCTGGCGCCCTCGGCCTCGGCGAGCTCGACGGTCCGCTCCAGGGCCTCCCGGCGGCGGCCGGCCACCGCCACGGTCGCCCCCTCCCGCGCGAACCCCAGGGCGACGGCCTGCCCGATGCCGGAGCCTCCGCCGGTGACCAGCACGACCTTGTCGGTGAATCTCATCTCTTCCACACCTCTGCCGGATATCCGGACGCCGCGGTCCCGCCGCGCGCCCAAGTTTTGGACTGATCGTTACTTAATCATGGCACACGTGATCTCTTCTAGGCTCGCGGGGTGCACATGGACCTTTTCACGATCATCGTCGAGGAGTACGACCCGGCCATCGAGTTCTTCACCGGGGTCCTGGGGTTCGACCTGGTGGAGGACTCGCCGTCGCTGACGAACGACGGGCGCCCCAAGCGGTGGGTCGTCGTGCGGCCGCCCGGCGCCCGGACCGGCGTCCTGCTCGCCCGGGCCGACGGGGAACGGCAGCGCGCCGCCGTCGGCGACCAGGTGGCCGGGCGCGTCGGGTTCTTCCTGCGTACGGACGACTTCGACGCCGCCTACGAGCGGATGACCGCCGCCGGGGTCGAGTTCGTCACGCCGCCGCGCGCCGAGCCGTACGGGCGCGTCGCGGTGTTCCGCGACATCGCCGGCAACCGGTGGGACCTGCTCGGCCCCGCCTGACCCCGCGCCGGCCCCGGGATCAGACGTTCACCTGCGGCAGCTCGACGGCCACCGTGAGCCCGCCCTCCTCGCGGGGCTCGGCGGTCACGGTGCCGCCGTGCGCCTCGGCGACCACCCGGACGATGGACAGCCCGAGGCCGCTGCCCCGGTCGGAGCGCAACCGGTCGCCGTGCAGCCGCCGGAACGGCTCGAAGATCGTCTCGACCTCGTACGACGGCACGGGCAGCCCGGTGTTGGACACGACCACCTCGACCCGGTCGGTCCGCCGCCGGGTGGACACCCACAGCTGCCCGCCCTCATGGTTGTGCCGGATCGCGTTCTCCACCAGGTTCTGGACGAGCCGCTCGACCAGCACCGCCTCACCCGCGGTGGGCGCCGGGTCGAGCAGCCGGTGGACGGTCACCCCCTGCTCCTTCGCCTCGTCGGCGGCCAGGTCGAGCACGTGCTCGGCCACGTCGGCCAGGTCGAAAGGACGCCGGTCGAGCACGGCGCGCTCACCCTCGGCCAGGGCGAGCAACCCGTTGATCAGCCGCTCGTGCCGGGTGTTGACCACCAGCAGGGACTCGCCGAGCCGCTTGACGTCCTCGCTCGCGTCCGGACGCCGGACCGCCACGTCCACCAGGGTGCGGTTGATGGTGAGCGGTGTGCGCAGCTCGTGCGAGGCATTGGCGATGAACCGGCGCTGCCCGTCGAAGGAGCGGGACAGCCGGGCCAGGACGACGTCGATGGTGTCGGCGAGCTCCTTGATCTCGTCGGTCGGTCCCTCGTGCGCGACGCGTTCGGTGAGGTCGTGGCTCTGGGAGACGCGCAGCGCGCTCGCCGTGACCGCCCGGACGGGGCGCAGCGCCCAGCCGCCCGCCCGCCAGCCGGTCGCCGCCGCCAGCCCGCCGCCCGCGAGGACCGCGGCACCGCCCCAGGTCAGCACGCTTCTGATCGTGTCGGCCTGGTAGACGCGCCTGACCTGCGCGACCCGCTGGCCGGCGATGTAGTACTCCTCGCTGCCGGGCCAGTGGGTCTTCCCCGCGACCTGGATCCCGCCCTGGGGCCGCCGGAGTCCGTCACGCGGCTCCAGGCTCTGCCGTACGACGAGGGCGAGCGCGGCGACCAGGACGATCCCGACGAGGATGAACACTCCACCGCAGGCGAGGGCGAACCGGAGCCTGACACTGCCCTTCATCGGTTCCTCCGGTGTGGGGACCCCGCCTCCGGAGAGGCTCCGGCGGGGCTTCGGGAATGGGGGGAGATCACGGGATCCGGTATCCCGCCCCGGTGACGGTCTCGATGACCGGCGGGTCGCCGAGCTTGCGGCGCAGTTTCATCATCGTCGTGCGCACCGTGTTGGTGAACGGGTCGATGTGCTCGTCCCACACCTTCTCCAGCAGCGTCTCGGCGGAGACCACCGCCCCGCGGGCGCGCAGCAGCTCGGCCAGCACGCCGAACTCCTTCCGGGCCAGCGGCACGTAGCGGCCGTCCCGGAACACCTGCCGGTGCGCCCAGTCCAGGCGGACGCCCGCCCGTTCCAGGATCGGCGGGTCGGCCGCCCGGACCCGCCGGCCCAGCGCGTGGACCCGCGCCACCAGCTCCTCGAACGCGAACGGCTTGGGCAGGTAGTCGTCCGCGCCGAGCGACAGGCCCGCCACCCTGGAGCGCACGTCCCCCGACGCGGTGAGCATGAGGATGCGCACGGCCGCGGCGTCGGCCACCACGGCCCGGCACACCTCGTCGCCGTGCAGGCCCGGCAGGTCCCGGTCCAGGATCAGCACGTCGTAGTCGTGGACCCGCACGCGCTCCAGCGCCGCCTCGCCGTCGTAGGCGACGTCCACGGCGAGCGCCTCCCCGCGCAGCCCCTCCGCGATCGAGTCGGCGAGCATCCGCTCGTCCTCGGCGATCAGTACCCGCAACGTGCTGCCCCCCATGCCATCAACGCCGTGCGATGCCGTCGGATCGCGCCACCATGCCATCAACGCCATAACGCGGACGTAACCGGATCAGGTGACGACGAGTTTATCGATCAGCCGTTTCAGTTCTCCTTCGACGCCGGGAACCGCCCGGCCCCGAATCGGGGGACCTGCCGTGCTCACCTCACCTGGCGACGTCCGGACCGAATCCGTCGTCTCCGAGGGCGGCGCGCGCCGCCGTCCGCGCGGGGCGCTCCTCGCCGGCCACGTCCCGTTCGCCGTCGTGATCACCCTGGCGGCGGCGCTGCGCGTGGCCGTCATGCTCGGCTACGACACCGCCCAGCTCTACTGGTACGACTCGTTCACCTACCTGGACACGGCCGTCCACCTGAAACCCGGCGGCGCGTTCCATCCCGCCGGCTACTCGCTGTTCCTGTGGCTGCTCCGGCCGTTCCACAGCGTCGAGCTGGTGGTGGGCGCGCAGCACGTCATGGGGCTCGGCATGGGCCTGATGATCTATCTCCTGCTGCGCCGCCGTTCGCTGCCCGCGTGGGGCGCGACCCTGGCGACGCTGCCCGTGCTGTTCAACCCGGCGTTCCTCCGGCTCGAACACGCGGTGCTCTCCGACACCCAGGTCACGTTCCTCGTCATCGCCGCGCTGACGGTCCTCATGCGGCGGGCGAAGCCCTCCGTGCGGTCGGCCGCCGCGGCCGGGGCGCTGCTGGCGGCGGCCGGGCTCACCCGGACGGCCGCGGTGCCGCTGCTCGCCCTGTTCGTGCTCCACCTGCTCCTGCGGCGGGCCGGATGGCGGCGGGTGGTGGCGCTGGTGGTCGCGGGAACGCTTCCGCTCGCCGCCTACGCGGGCTGGTACCGCCAGCACCACGGGCGCTTCGCGCTCAGCGGCTCGGACGGGGTGGCGCTGTGGGCGCGCACCATGACGTTCGCCGACTGCTCGCAGATCAGGCCACCGGCCGCCGAGGCGCGTCTCTGCCCGAACGGCACCGTCGTCGACGCGGCCTCGGAGTACGTGTGGGCCGCGGATGCCTCACTCAACCGCCTGCCGGGGGACCGGTTCTCCCACAACGACCTCGCCAGGTCGTTCGCGGTGCGCGCCATCACCGCCCAGCCGCTCGACTACCTGCGCGAGGTCGCCTCCGACGCGTCGCTCGCGTTCGCGTGGACGCCCGTGCGCCACCCGAAGCGGATCGTCCCGGCCCTGACGCTCCCGGTCGGCTCCTGGCCGCTGCCGTCGTTCCCGCTGATCGACCAGGTCCGGAGGGAGTACGACCCCGCCATCCGCGGGATGTCGTCCGTCGCGCCCTATGACGCGTTCTTCACGGCGTACCGCTACCCGAACGTCCTGCACGGCCCGCTGTTCGGGGCGCTCCTGCTGCTCGGCGGACTCGGCGCGATCGGGCGGCGGCGCGCCGCCCTGCTGCCGTGGGCCGTGGCGATGTTCCTGTTCCTCGGGCCGATCGCCGCGCTCGACTTCGACCACCGCTACATGCTGCCCGCGATTCCGGTGGCGTGCGCCGCCGCCGCCCTGGGTGCGGCGAGCCTGTGGCGCACCCGCTCCGGCCGCCGCTGGGCTCTCCCGCGCCACCGCCGCCCCGGACCCTAGAGGGTCTTGGCCTCCTCGAAGCGCATGGTCACGTGCGAGGCGGTGGCGGTCAGGAAGGCGCCGCCGGGCAGGCCCAGCTCGCTCAGCTCCCTGGCGACGGGGTGGTTGCCCAGGCGGATCAGGGCGCCCGCCGGACGCACCCGCCCGCCGCGCGGCGCCACCGACCAGGGGACGCGGCGGGTGACGCCGTCCAGGTGGGTGTAGGCGTCGGTGCGGGCGGTCAGGCCGGGCGCGGGCACCGGCAGGCCGGGCCGCAGCAGGAGGTCCAGCACCAGGCGGCCGTCCTGGCGGACGACGCACCGCTTGTAGGGGGACGACAGGCGCAGGTCGATGTCGGCCAGCTCCTTGGGGAAACCCCAGATCGTACGGCCGGCCTCCAGGGTGAACCCCTGGTCGACGGGGAGCCAGTGGACGAACACCCCCGCCCCGTCCCGCAGCAGCCCGGAAAGGCCCCCGCGCAGGCCGCGGCGGGGCACCGGACCCGCCTCCGGCGGCCGGACCAGGAAGGTCACCCCGAACTCGTGGTAGGCGCCCAGGTCTCCCTCGGTGTAGTCCAGGAACGCCAGCGTGCACAGCGCCTTGCCGGGAAGCACCTCGACGACGTCGAGCCCCGAGTAGGCGATCACGGCGCGGGCCGCGTCGGCACGGACCAGGTAGGAGGCCGTGCAGGCCATGGCGTCCCGGATGCGGACCGGCGTGGCGACCTCGCGGCCCTGGATCAGATGGTGTGCCATGGCTCCTCTAGACCAATCTTCGGCTCTCCCGTCACTGTGGTTTGACGTACCCCCGAAGAACGCGGCATTCACGTGCCGGGAGGGGAACTCGGCGGGCTCCACGAACTTCGCGGGTTCCGGCGGCGGGCGGGGGCCCGCCCGGACCGGGCCGGCACGCGCGGAAGTCCGGGCGGTCCGTCAGGCGGGCAGGGGGCGGGGACGGGCGGGTGCCGGGGCGGCGCCTGTCGCGGCCCAGCCCTCCAGCAGTTCGACGAACCCGCCCGCGTGGTCGGCCCAGTTGTGATGGCGCAGCGCCTCCCGATGGCCGCGCGCGCCCATGTCCGCCGCCCGGACGGGGTCGTCCCGCAGCGCCAGCACGGCGCGCAGCGCGGCGTCCACGTCGCCGAAGGGCACGACCACGCCGCAGCCGGTCCGTTCGACCGCCGCGGCGGCGGCCGGGGCCGGGGTGGTGATGACCGGGAGTCCCCTGGCCATGTACTCGACGACCTTGGCCGGCATGGCCCGCCCGGCGCCGGGCAGGTCGTGCGGGAGCGCGAGCCCGGCCAGGGCGCCCTCGGCCATCCGCGTCGCGTGCCGGTCGGGCACGTGGCCGTACCAGTCGAGCAGGCCCGCCCGCTGCGCGTCGCGGACCGCCGGGCGGACCGCCGGGTCGGCCTCGCCGATCAGGTCCGTCCTGATCCCGTACGGCGCCAGCCGCCGGGCCAGCTCGACCAGCTCGGCCACGCCGCCGTCCGCGCGGAGCCTGCCCAGGTGGACGATCCGCCCGCCGGCGGGCGGCCGCGGCGGCCGCTCGGGCACCCGGGCGGCGCGGGGGATCACGGGGTGGGACAGTTCGAACCGCTCCCGGTGGGAGGCATCGGCCAGGATCAGGTGGACGCGGTGCTCGGCGCGGGACTCGGCGAGGCGGAGCAGCGGCCGCGGGAGGCGGAGCGGGGGGCCGGGGAACGAACCGGCCGCCCACGGCCCGGAGGCGTCGTCGCGGACGTCCCAGACGGTGACGGGGCGGTGGCGGGGCAGCCGGAGCAGCGACGCGAGGTCGCAGACGAGGAGCAGGTCGGCGTCCTCGGTGCCGCGCCGCAGCGCCCCGCGCACGGCCCGCAGCGCCCGGCCGCGGTGGGCGCCGAGCGCGCGCGGGACGTCGATCGCGCGGATCCCGGGGGCCGGGGTGACGTTGCAGTCGGTGAAGGGGGCGACATAGGTGACCTCGTGCCCCGCGTCGAGGAGGGCCCGGATCTGCCTGTGCATGATCCGGGCGTCCTCGGGATGGTGGACGATCGTCCCGACACATACCCTCATACGCCGATGTTGGGCGGAGGTTCGGTCCTCACCGGGTGTGCCGGGTTAATCACCGGGGAAGCGGGGCTGAACTCTCCCTGCGGGCGGGCCCGGCGGCCGGGTCGATGGGCGTCGCGGCGGCGGGCATGTCCGCGGCGGGCACCGTCGTGGGCGGGCGCGCCGCCTCCCCGGCCGGGCGTCGGTAGAGCCACACCAGGCGCGGCTCCAGCAGCCACTTGAAGGCCGTACGGGTCACCGGCAGGCAGAGGATGATCGCCAGCACCAGCGCGCTGCAGGTGATCGCGATCACGCCCAGCGGGCCGTACAGCCAGGGGAGGCTCAGCCACTTCTGGTCCTTGGCGATGAGCACGACGACACCGTGCAGCAGGTAGGCGTAGAGGGTGCGGGTGCCGAGGTCGGAGAACCACGTCTGGCGCCGCGGCACCACGGCCAGCAGCGCCACCGACAGTGCCAGCCCGGCCAGCAGCATCGCGCCGCGCACGCCGAGGCCGAGCCACCAGCTCATGTCCATGGACTTGAAGCTGTAGCGGTAGTAGACCGGCTTGAGGCTGATGTGCGGGGCGATGAAGATCGCCACCGCGGCGCCCGCGGCCAGGACGACCCCGCCGGTGATCCGCACCCACAGCGGCTTGAGCAGGTCGAAGTGCTCCGGCTTGAGCACCAGGCCGATCACGTAGAAGGGGAGCAGGCCGAAGAAGCGGTCGATGCTGAAGTCACCGGAGATCTCCGAGAAGCCGGCGACCATGGAGACGACGAGCGCGACGAGCACCGGCTGCCGCATGCGGTTCCAGATGGGCGTGGAGATCCGCCACAGCACCAGGGCGACGAGATACCAGTTCAGCCACGCCGGATCGATGATCGTCAGGGACCACTTCTGGCCGACCGCGTAGCGCAGCAGCGCGTACCCCAGCTCCACGACCGCGTACGGCACCAGCATGGTGTCGACCAGCTTGTTGATCTTGGCGTTGGAGTTCCAGAAGTTGCGCCCGAGATAGCCGCTGACCAGCACGAACGCGGGCATGTGGAACGTGTAGATGAAGAGGTACGCGGCCTTGGACGAGTGCGCCGCCAGGGTGGGCACCAGCGAGTGGCCGGTCACCACCAGGACGATCAGGACGAACTTGACGTTGTCGAGGTACGGCTCGCGCTTCTTCTTGGCCGGAGGGGCGGGCGGCTCCTCCTCGGGCCGCGGCTCCTCGTCCGCCTCGGGGTAGTGGCCCCAGCGCGACGACTCGGTCTGGGGCTTGTCCCAGTAGGAGAACGGCCGCTCGCCGGTTCCGCTCTCCGGCCGGGCCGGGGCGGGGGCGGCCGACGCCCACGCCGGGATGTGCGCGCCCGTGGGCGCCGGCGTCCACGCCGGGTCCAGCGGGTCCGGCGTCCGCCCGGCCGGGGCGCTTCGCGTGCTCCGGGGGCCCCGGGGGTCCGGGACACCGCCCCGGGGGGCGGCGGCGCCCGGCGCCCAGGGGTCCTGGGCCGTCCGGTCGTGGTACGGCGCCCGCGCCCGAGGCGGGTCCCACGGCTCCTCGACGCCGGCCGGCGTCCACGGTTCCTCGACCCCGGACGGCGCCCAGGGCTCCTCGGCCCGGGACGGCGCCCAGCCGTCCCGCGGGGTGGGCGACTCGGCCCCCCAGCCGGGGGTCTCGCCGCGGCCGGACGCCGGAGCGTGCCGGCCCGGGGCCTCGTGGAAGCCGTGAGCCTCCCGGCGCGGGGCCTCGTGCGATCCGTGGGCGTGCCGGCCCGGGGCCTCGTGCGAGCCGGGCGCCGGGGAGTCCCAGGGGGAGGCGGGCGCGGGGGAGTCCCAGGGGGAGGCGCCCGATTCCTGGGCGGGCTCACGGTAGGGCGGATAGCCCCACGCGGTGACCTCGCCGGGCCCCTCGTCCCTGTCCCGGCCGTCCCCGTGGCGGTCCCCGTCCCCGCGGTGGTCCCGGCCGTCTCCGCGGTGACCCCGGTCGCCGCCACGGCGGCCCCGGCCGCTCTCTCCCGGCGGCTCCGGCCAGGAGGGCTGGGGCGCCTCGGACGCCGGCCACCGGTCGGGCGTCCGGTCCTGCCCGCCTTCGGACCCGCCGGGGCCGTCGTCTCGGGGAGGCGGTACCTGGAAGGGGAATCGGGGATCACTCACGGGGCAAACGCTCGGCTATCTCTCGGAAGGCGGAAGGTGGGCTCGATCATCTCTCTGAAACGGGACCGGTGGGTCGCGCCGGCGGGACGCCCGGGGATCGCCGAGGGATGCGGCAGAGTGAGGTCCGCCTCGCCGACCCGACAACCCTAGACCGGGAACGCGGCCGATGTCGCACAACGGCTCCGGCGGACGCCGGGTTCCCCGGAAAACGTGACCTGGTGCCCAGCCCGCCGTGATCCGGCGCCCGGCGTCCGGGGCGGCGACCGTCGCGGTCGCCGCCCCGCGCGCCGGGCGCGGGCCCCGGGCTTCGCGGATCACTGGCAGGGGTCGGTCTTGCTGTCGACGACGTTGCCCTTGAGGGAGTCGGGGATCTTGGTGGGGACGCGGACGCCCTTCCAGTCGTTGCCGATGACCAGCTGGATGATCGGGCCCTTGGGAGGCGCGGTGACCGGGATGGTCGGCGCGTAGTTCTGCACGTTGGTGGCCCGCATCTTGCCCGCGACGGGGGTGAGCTTGTCGCCGGAGAGCCGCAGGGCCAGCGCGTCGCCGTACGCGGCGCCCTCGGTCTCGGCCTTGGCGTAGCGGACCGAGGTGGTGGGCACGCCGGTGGCCGGGCCGGCGTTGCCGGTCTGGGTCACCACGAAGCCCTGGTCGGCCAGCTTGGCGGCCGCCTCGCCGGCCACGCCGGCCCTGCCGGTGCCGTTCAGCACCTGGACCCGGACCTGCTCGTTCTTGACGGCCGGCTTGGCCGACTCCTTGGCCGGCTGGGTCACCTCGGTGTCGGCGCGGATCGCCTCGAACAGGTTGGCGGCCTCGGGCCGCCAGACGACCCGGTTCTTGTCGGCCGGGTCGGGCATCCAGGGGACGGTGATGGCCTGCAGGCCCTTGGCGGTGAGCTTCTTCGCGCTCTGGGCGATCTCCAGCATGCGGTTGACGGTGAGATGGTTGTCCATGGTGAGCGAGCCGGCCGCGGCCTTCAGGAAGGAGTTCAGCTTGATCGGGTCGGTCAGCAGGTCGGAGCCGGTGGCCTTCTTCATCACCTGGTTGAGGAAGACCTGCTGCCGTTTGATCCGGCTGAGGTCGCTGCCGTCGCCCATCGAGTATCGGGCCCGGACATAGGCGAGGGCCGTCTCGCCCTTCACGACGTGGTTGCCCGCCTTGAGGTTCAGCTTGGCCTGCCTGTCCACCACGTCCTTGGAGACGCAGATCGGGACGCCGCCCAGCGCGTCCACGATGTTCTTGAACCCGGAGAAGTCGACCTTGACGAAGTGGTCGATGTGGATCTGGGTCAGCGACTCGATCGTCTTCCAGGTGCAGGCGATGCCGCCCTCGTTGAACGTCGCGTTGATCATTCGGGGGCCGGGGGGAATGACCGCCTTGGTCTGGGGGTTCTGGCACTGGGGCACCTGGACCACGGAGTCCCGGGGGAAGCTGATCAGGGTCGCCTTGTCGCGGTCCGGGGAGATGTGGAGCAGCATGATCGTGTCGGTCCGCTCGCCCAGGCCCTGCATGTGCTGGCCGTATCTCTTGTTGCCGGCGCCGTCGCGGGTGTCGGAGCCGACGACGAGCACGTTGAGCGCGCCGGTCTCCGGGGGGCGGTTGTTGCCGAGCTGGCCGTCGAGGTCGACCTTCTTAAATTCGCCCTCGATGTCGTGGTAGACCTTGTAGCCGCCCAGCGTGCCGAGGACCAGCAGGCCGGTCACCCCGATGCCGATCCAGCGGCTCAGGCCCAGCCCGCCGCGCCGCGGTGACCTGGACGAGCGGCGGGACGCCGGGGGCTCCTCGGGCGGGGGCCGGTCGTCGCCGCCCGCGCGCCGCGCGGCCCTGCGGCCGGGCCCGGTGGGCTCGGCCCGTCGGTCCTTCACAGCGACTTGCCGATGGTCGCTCATGCGATCTCCTCGCCTGGCGGCAACGTCCGGTGCTGTCTCAGCTCGCTCATTGCGCCCAAAGAGTAGGTCACGAGACGAGTGCCGGACGACATGATGATGCGAACTTGGTCATGACAGCCCTGACAGCCCCCGTGAATGATCCGGCGGCCAGCATACTCAGATACGGACATTTCTTGGAATGTTATGTAACGAAGGTTTAGGCGCCATAAAAGCGGCAGCAAGGCAGGCCGCCGGTACGGCGGGCAGCACGTAGCGGTAGTCGAACTCCGCCACCGCGGGGGGCATGACCAGCAGCAACACCGCCGTCGCCCACGGCAGCGGCCAGGCCGCCGACCCGGCCCCGGCCGGTCCGCCGCTCACCCCCGCGGGCCCCCGCCGGAGCCGCCGAGCCGCCGCCGTCACCGGCGGGACGAGGACGATCACCAGCACCGCCGTGCCGGGCAGCCGGGCGACGCCCTGGTAGGCGCGCATCCAGCCCGCGTACGGCTCGGCGATCCGGACGTCGATCGGCCCCTGTTCGTAACGCCGGGCGAACTTGGCGCCCTCCGTGGCCGGGTAGCGGCCCGGGGGCAGGGGCGGCGTCGCGGGGAACTCGTAGTAGCCGTAGACCTCCGCGTCGGGGTAGACCGGGCGGTCCGGGGTGAAGGACCGGGCCAGCTCCGACAGCACCGAGCCGAGGTAGTCGAGCGGCTGGCGGGTGATGGCCAGCGACGCGAACCGCCCGGCCAGCGCGTCGTTCTCCTCGGTGAAGGTGATGCCGGGCAGTTTGACCAGCGGCGAGTCCGTGCTCCAGACGTACTCCTGGGCCGGGGGCCGCGCCGCCGGAGGGCGCGGGTCGCACAGCACGGCCAGGTCGGGCGACGGCCTCATCACCGCGCAGTCGGCGAAGGTCATCGTCTTGCCGTACAGGAAGACGCCGTTCGCGCCCACCAGGCCGAACCGCTGGTAGGTGGCGTGGAACCAGAGGGCGTACCCGGCGATCGGCACCAGCGCCGCCGCGATCATCACCCCGGCGGCGAGCACCCGGCCCCGCGCCCGGTAGACCAGCCAGGCCGCGAAGAGCGCGACCAGCGGCAGGCCGACCGTCCTGGTCAGCGTCGCCGCCGCCACCAGCAGGCCGATCCCGCCCGCCGCCACCAGCCCTCCGGTCCGGCTCGGAGCGGACGAACCTGGAGAAACCGGTCCGGTCGCCCGGGACACGGCGAGGCATACGGCCGACATGACCAGGGTGGCGAACAATGTGTCTGAGACAAGCAGGTGCTCCAGCTCGATCTGGTAGGCGTCCAGCAGCGGAGGGACCGACGCGAGCACCGCCGCCCAGCCGGGGGCGCCCAGCCGCCGGGCGGTGAGGTAGACGAGGACACCGACCAGGAGACCCAGCAGGTGCTGGACCGACGCGACGAGGGCGAAGCTGTGGAAGGGCTCGAACAGCCGCAGGAACATGGAGTACCCGGCCGGCCGGACCAGGTCGGGCCGGGGCTTGATGGCGGTGACGACGTAGGTGTAGGAGTCGGGGAACCACAGCGCGGGCCGGTATCCCAGCACGGTGACCACCCGCAGGGCGGCCCCGAGGCCCAGCACCCCCAGAAACCACCGGTGACGCCGCACCCCTCCGGCCACGCCGCGCGGGAGCCGTCCACGCGCCCACGCGCCCGCGTCCCGCAGGAACCGCCGGTATCGCCGCACCCGCCCGCCCACGTCCAGCCCCCTTCGCGCGCTGCGTACGCTACCGGCTCCGGCCCGGGCCCCGCGCCGGACGCGGCTCCCGGCCCCGCGTCGGTTCCGGTCCCGGTCACGGCGCCCGGCCCCGCATCGGACACGGCGTCCGGCCCCGCGCCCGTTCCGGCCCCGGACGCGGTGCCCGGCCCGGCCGCCCGTCGCCGCCGGTTCCGGCCGCCGCTACGCTCGGGTCCAGCTATGAGGCCGTCACCACCCTCGACGCCGGCCGCCGAGGCCGGTTCACGAGACCGCGCGCGCGGGCCCTCGGCGGGCACCGTGCTCGCCGTGCTGTCGGCCGCGCCCGCGCTCGTGCTGGTCGGCTGGCTGCTGGCCGGGCTGCCGCTGCTGCTGCTCGGCTGGTTCCGGCCGTTCGTCGCGGTGCCGCTGGGCCTGCTCGCGGCGGCCGCCCTGTGCCGGTACGGCCTGCGCCGCCTGCCCGAGACGGTCGAGGCGACGGCCCGGCAGACCGGCGCGGTCGTCGCGGTGGCGCTGGGCTCGGCGGTCTTCAACGCCGTCTTCCACAGCGAGCAGCTCGTCGTCCGCCGCGACCCCGCGACCTACGCGCAGACCACGATCTGGCTGGCCCGACACGGCTCGCTGCCGATCCCGCGGGACATCGCGGCCCTCGGCGGGCCCGACCCGGCGCTGCTGTTCGAAAGCGCGGGCTTCTACAGCTCAGGCGGCGCGGTCGTGCCGCAGTTCATGCCGGGTCCGCCGCTGCTGTACGCGTTCGGCCACTGGCTGGGCGGCCTGACCGGGCTCCTCCTCGCGCCGCCCGTGCTGGGGGCATTGGCGGTGCTGGCCGTCGCCGGGCTGACCGCCCGGCTGGCGGGCGGGCGCTGGGCGCCGGTCGCCGCCCTGCTGCTCGCGGTCAGCCTCCCGTTCCTCTACACCGCCCGCACGACGTTCAGCGAGATCCCGTCCCTCATCCTGATCTTCGGCGGGCTGATCCTGCTGCACGACGCCCGGGCCAGGCTCCGCGCCGGCGTCACCGGCCTCGGCTACCTGCCCGCCACGCCCTCCGCCGAGCCGCCCGGGGAGGTCCGCGAGGCCCAGCCGCGCGCCGCGCTGGCCGGAGCCGCACTGGCCGGTCTGGTGTTCGGGCTGGCGGTCCTGGTCAGGATCGACGGGCTGCGCGACGTGCTGCCGGTGCTCGTCTACGCCGGGCTGCTCATCGCCATGGGCCGGACCGGCCTGCGCGAGGAGGGACGGCTCGGCCTCCCGCTGCTCGGCGGGCTCATCGCAGGCACCGGGCTGGGGGTCGCCGCCGGCTACCTGCTGTCGCGGCCGTACCTGAAATACCTGTCCAGCTCGCTCACGCCGCTGCTGCTCATCTGCGGCGCGGTCGTGGCCCTCACCGTGGTGGCCGCGCTGCTGGCCCGGCCGCTCGCCGCCGCGCTGCGCCGGGTCGCGGCGCTGCGGTGGCTGCCGGAGATCGTCGCCGGCCTGGCGGTCGCGGTGATGGCCGTCTTCGCCGCCCGGCCGTGGCTGCAGCAGGTCACGAGGGTGCCGACCACGCAGGCCGACCGGCTGAACGCCCTGTTCATCACCAACACCCAGCGGGCCAACGGCCTGCCGGTGGACGGCGCCCGCCTGTACTACGAGGACTCCCTGCACTGGGTGATGTGGTACATCGGCGTGCCCGCCGTGGTGCTCGCCACGCTGGCCGCGGCCGTCCTGGCCCGCAGGCTCGCCCGCGGCACCGGGTTCGGCTGGCTGCTGCCGCTGGCCGTGATCGGCTGGACCACCGTCACGACCCTCTACCGCCCGGCCATCACCCCCGACCACCCCTGGGCCTCCCGGCGGCTGGTCCCGGTCGTCCTGCCCGGCCTGATCGTGCTCGCCGTATGGGGCCTGCGCTGGTCGCGCGACAAGATCCGCCGGATGGGCTACGGCCCGGCCGCGCAGCGGAACCTGACCGCCGTAGGCGCGGCGCTGCTCGTCGTCCCCGCCGCCGTGACCTCGATCGGCACGGCCTTCACCCCGGTCGAACGGGGCGAGCGCGCGGCCGTCGAGGCGATGTGCGCGGCCCTGCCCGAACAGGCCTCGGTGCTCATCGTCGAGCGGGTCACCGGCGAACGGCTGACCCAGGTGGTCCGGGGCGCCTGCGGCGTCCCCACCGCGAAGGTCGCCCCGCTGTGGGGCTCCGACGTCGCCGGCAAGGCCGACGTGCTGCGCCTGGCCTCCCGGATCCGCGCCGCCGGCCGCGTCCCCGTCCTGCTCGCCGTCAAGGGAAGCCAGCTCACCCGGTACGGCGAGCCGGTCCAGGTGATGGCGCTGCGCACCCGCCAGGACGAACGCTCCCTCGTCAGCCCCCCGGACGGCACCTGGTCCACCGCCATCGACGCCTGGATGACCATCCCCGCCGAGAACCCTCCTCCCGGGTCCTGACGGCCCTCACCACCGGCCCGCTCGGCGGAGCCGCTCCCCCCGCCGCCCGCCGCGTGACCCCCTCCCGAAGGGTCAGGGGCGGTCCCCTCGGGGATCCCGGACCGGGGCATGTGGCCACGGGGCTCGGATAGGCTGAGTATCCTCGCCGGACGTGAGTACGACCGAGACGACCTCCGAGAGTGGACCAGCCGTGGACGCAACGCCGTACGTGACGATCGTTCTGCCCTGTTACAACGAGCAGGACCACGTCATCGACGAGGTCGAGCGCATCTGCGCGGCCATGGACGCCAGCGGGTACACCTACGAGCTCGTGGCCGTCGACGACTGCTCCACCGACCAGACCCTGGCCAGGCTGCAGGAGGCCGCGCCGCGGTTCCCGAACATGCGGATCAGGGCGTTCCACCGCAACGGCGGGTCGGGCACCGTCCGCCGGATCGGCACCCAGGAGGCCCGCGGCGAGATCGTCGTGTGGACCGACGCCGACATGACCTACCCCAACGAGCGGATCCCCGAGCTGGTCCAGCTCCTGGAGAAGGACCCCACGATCGACCAGGTCGTGGGTGCGCGGACCACCGAGGAGGGCTCGCACAAGATCCTGCGGGTGCCGGCCAAGTGGTTCATCCGCAAGGTGGCCGAGCGGCTGGCCGGGCAGAAGATCCCCGACCTCAACTCCGGGCTGCGGGCGTTCCGCAAGTCCGTCGCCAGGCCCTACCTGCGGCTGCTGCCGCCCGGGTTCTCCTGCGTCACCACGATCACGCTGTCGTTCCTGTCGAACCAGCACGACGTCTACTACCTGCCGATCGAGTACAGCAAGCGGGCCGGGAAGTCGAAGTTCAGCTTCATCTCCGACGCCTACCGCTACATCCTGCAGGTGCTGCGGATGGTGATGTACTTCAACCCGCTGAAGGTCCTGATGCCCCCGGCCATCTGGCTGATCGTCATCGGCCTGGTCAAGGGTGTCGTGGACATCGTCCGGTACGGCTTCTACCTCACCAGCAACACCATCGTGATCTTCATCTCCGGGTTGCTCATCGGCTCGCTGGCGCTGCTGGCGGACCTCATCGTGCGGTCCAGGAGCGAGTAGATGCGCATCGCGATCGTCGGGCCGGTCCACCCGTACAAGGGCGGCGGGGCCGCGCACACCGCCGAGCTGGCGCATCGGCTGCGCGACGCCGGGCACGACGTGGTGGTCGAGTCGTGGCGGGCGCAGTACCCCTCGTTCCTGTACCCCGGGCAGCAGACCGTGGACACCCCGGACGAGCGGCCGTTCCCGAACGTCCGCCGCGACCTCGACTGGCGGCGGCCCGACGGCTGGTTCCGCGCCGGCCGCCGCCTCGCGAGCGCCGACCTGGTGATCCTGGTGCTGCTCAGCTCCGTGCAGGTGCCGCCCTACCTCGGCATCCTGTCCGGGCTGCGGCGGCGCACCCGGGTGGTGGCGCTGTGTCACAACGTGCTGCCGCACGAGCGCAAGCCGTACGACGAGCCGCTGGTGCGGGCGCTGCTGCGCCGCGTGGACGGCGTGCTGACGCACTCGGAGAAGCAGGCCGGGCTGGCCCGCGGGCTGACGTCCGCCCCGGTGAGGGTGGCCGAGATGGCGCCGCACCTGCCGCGGGGACTGCGTGAGCACGACCACGTCGAGGGCGTGACGAACCGGCTGCTGTTCTTCGGCCTGGTCCGGCCGTACAAGGGGCTCGACCTGCTGATCCGCGCGCTGCCCGAGGGCGTCTCGCTGCGGGTGGCCGGGGAGTTCTGGGGGGTCCGCGAGAAGATCGAGGCGCTCGTCAGCGAGCTCGGGCTGACCACCCGGGTGGAGCTGCGGCCCGGCTACGTCGCCGACGAGGACCTCCCGGCGCTGTTCGCCGACGTGGACGCGCTGGTCCTGCCCTACCGCGGCGGTACGGCCAGCCAGCAGGTGTGGCTCGGTCACGAGCTGGGGGTGCCGGTGATCGCCACCCGGGTCGGCACGCTCGCCGACCACGTCACCGACGGTGTGGACGGCCTGCTCGTCGAGCCGGGGTCGGTGGAGGCGCTGCGCGCGGCGCTGGAGAGGTTCTACCGGCCGGGCGAGCCCGAGCGGCTGCGCGCCGGGGTCAAGGCCGTCGACCCCGACCCCTACTGGGCGGCGTACGCCGACGCGCTGGTCTCCGCCGGGGCCTGAGCCCGGCGGCCGAGCAGCCAGCCGATTCCGGCCCAGGCCAGGTCGGTGAGGGTGAACGCCAGCCGGGAGACGAGGGCGACGACGGAGACGACGGCCACCGTCTCCGGGGTCCCGAGGCCGCCCGCGTCCTGGCTCAGCCCCGACATGAGGGCCGCGGCCATCGCGGCCTCGCGCACGCCGACCCCCGCCGGGACGACCGCGATCAGCAGGCCGGTGGCCCAGGCGGCGGCGTAGGCCCCGGCGCCGAGCGCGTAGAGGGAGAAGTCGCCGGTCAGGTCGCCCAGGACGAGCCAGGCGTGCAGGCCGTACACCAGCCAGCCGAGGAGCGTCCAGCCGAGGGCCGCGAGCAGGGCGCGGCCGGGCAGCACCCGCTCGACCGGCTCCCGGCGGGCGATCCGCAGCGCGAGGTTCAGCCCCCAGGTGAGGACCTTCGGGTGCAGGCACACCGCGATCACCGGGATGACCAGGACGAGATACCACGTCCGCCCGGCCATCGACCGGGCGGTGAACGGCAGCGTGGCGGCGGCGAGGCCGACCGCGCAGCCCAGCGAGACCAGCAGGGCCAGCGAGGTGGCGCTGAAGGTGCGCCGGGGCGGGCAGCCGTGGTCGCGGCCCAGTTCCATCATCGCCGCGTAGGCCCAGACCGACCCCGGGACGTACTTGCCGAGCTGCCCGACGAACAGCACGCGCGCGGCCACGCGCAGCGGCAGCGGCGAGCCGAGCCCGGCGACCACCCGCTGCCAGGCGACGAGCATGCAGCCCGCCCCGGCCATCACCGACACCCAGGCCCCGGCCACCGACCACCACGACAGCTCCGCCAGCGCGCGGCGGGTGTCGTCCCAGTTCCGGGTCAGGCCGTAGCCGAGGAAGCCGATGGCGACGAGGGCGAGGAGAACCCGCAGCAGGCGGCTTGTCCGGAGTCGGCGCAGCATGCGCCCACAGTACGGCCGGGACCGTACCGGGCGGTAGGGAGCGGGCGCGCCGGTACGCTTGGGCGGCATGGCGGCGCCGGTGAGAACGCGCCGCCGGGCGGCCGACGACGACGGACGCCGACGGACGCCGACGGACGAGAAGCCGGACGCGCCGCCGGGCGACCGGAGGCGGCGGACGACCGACGACGGACGACGGGCCGGACGCGCCGGGTGACGGCGCGGGCGAGCGGGGAGCGGTGGACGACTCTGTGAGCGGAAAGGCGAGCGGGAAGGCGACCGGGAGGCCGGGCGGCGGGGCGGGCGGGGAGCGCCAGGCCCAGCTCGAGTACTCCGAGTTCCAGGCGGCGATGCTGGACGAGGAGAAGCGCCGTCGCAAGGCCGCGAAGATCGTGGCGGTGCTGGGCCACTTCCTCGGCCGCGACAAGGACGTCCTGGAAGGGCTGACCGTCGCCGACATCGGCTGCTCGGCCGGGTTCATCGCCGACGAGCTGGCCTCGGCGGGCGCGCACCGCACCTTCGGCGTCGACATCGACGTGCCCGGCCTGCGCCGGGCGGCCCAGCGGTTCGGCGACCGGGTCCGGTTCGTGTGCGCCGACGGCACCGCGCTGCCGTTCCCCGACTCCTCGATCGACGTGCTGGTGTTCAACCACATCTACGAGCACGTCGTCGACCCCGACGCGATCATGGCCGAGATGCGCCGGGTGCTGGCCGACGACGGCGTCCTGTACCTCGGGCTGGGCAACCGGCTCGGGGTGATGGAGCCGCACTACAAGCTGCCGTTCCTGTCCTACCTGCCGCCCGCCCTGGCCGACCGCTACGTGCGCCTCTTCGGCCGGGCCGACAGCTATTACGAGCGCTACCGCACCCGCCGCGGCCTGCGGCGGATGGCCCGGGGTTTCCGGGTGTGGGACTACACCTTCCCGGTGCTCGCCACCCCGGTGGCCTTCGCCGGGTCGGAGCTGTTCCCGGGCGCGGCGGGCCGCGCGGCCACCGCCGTGCTGTCCCGGCTGCCCCGCCCCGTCCTGCGGGCGCTGCTGCCGGTGGTGCCGACCTACCTGTGGGTGGCGACCAAGGGCGGCCGCCGCCCGGCCGGGCCGTCGCTGCCCCAGCCGCCCGATCCGGTGGTCACGCGGTGAGCCCGGTGGCCGGACGATGAGGTCCCGGGGAGGCCGCATGCCCGCGGAGAGGCCCGAGGACCGTCGGGAAGAGGCAGAGGAAGAGGGAACCGTGCGGCCCGCCAGGCCGGCGAGGCCGCTGCGCAGGCTGGTCCGCGTCGCGTTCCTGCTCGTCGCCCTGGGGTTCGGGGCGTGGGCGGTGGCCCGCCAGTGGACGGAGATCAGCGCCGGTTTCGCCCGCCTGTCGTGGCCGTCGCTCGTGCTGTCGCTGGTCGCGGTGGTCGCGGCGCTGGGCGGCGGCATGATGACGTGGCGGTCGCTGCTGGCGGACCTCGGCTCACCGCTGCCGGTGCGCGCCGGGGCGAACGTCTTCTTCGTCGGGCAGCTCGGCAAGTACATCCCCGGCTCGCTGTGGCCGGTGCTCGCGCAGATGGAGATGGGCCGGGAGCTGGGCGTTCCCCGGCCGCGCAGCGCCGCGGCGTTCTTCCTGACGCTGCCGGTGCAGCTCGCCAGCGGGCTGGTCGTCTCGGCGGTGACGCTGCTGGTGGCCCTGCCGGGGACGGCGGTGCCGTACGCCTGGGTGTTCCTGCTGGTGCCGGTGCTGGCGGTGGCGTTCGAGCCGCGGGTGGTCAACGCCGTCCTCGGGTTCGGGCTGCGCAAGCTGGGCCGCGGCCCGCTGGAGCGCCCGCTCACCCGCAGGGGCATGCTCACCGCGCTGGGCTGGGCGACGCTCGGCTGGATCGCCTACGGTCTGCATCTGGCGGCGCTCGTGACGCAGCTCGGCCCCTCCGGGGCGTCGGCGGTGCTGTTCTCCATCGGGGCGTTCGCGCTGTCGTGGTGCCTGGGCATCATGACGTTCGTGGTCCCGGCGGGCGCGGGGGTGCGCGAGGTGGCGATGGTGGCCGTCATGGCGCCGGTCCTCGACCGGGGGTCGGCCATCGCGGTGGCGCTCTGCTCCCGGGTCGTGATCGTCATCGGCGATCTCGTCTGCGCGGGCGCGGCCGGCCTGGCCGCGCGGCGCGAGGTGCCCTCGCCGCGCGACGCCGCCCGGGGAGAGCCCGGGTGAGCGGCGCGGTGTGAGGTGTCCTCCCCGCGCGATGCCGCCCGGGAAGAACCCGGGTGAGCGGCACGGGGAGAACCTGTGTGATTCGTCGCACATTTCCCGAGGCTCTGGCAATAGAGTGAGGGACCGGAGAGGGGCGGCCCTTCCGCGCGCATCACACCGAACCCGTTGGGGGGAGTGATCCTCGGTGACGTTCCGGGTGCTTGTGGACGCGGCCGCGGTCCCCGCGGACCGCGGCGCACTGATCAGATACGTCGACGGGCTCGTCGCGGCGCTCGACCGGGCCGGCACCGACCTCGCGATCGTCTGCCAGCGGGCCGACGGCGAGCGGTACGCCGCGCTCGCGCCGTCGGCGCGGATCCTCACCGGCCCGCTGCGGATCGCCAACCGCGCGGCCAGGCTGGCGTGGGAGCAGACCGGGCTGCCGGTCCTCGCCCGCCAGGTCGGCGCCACGGTGATCCACGCCCCCTATTACTCGATGCCGCTGCGCTCGGGCCTGCCGACCGTGGTGACCGTCCACGACGTCACCTGCTTCACCGAGCCCGCCCGGCACGACCCGCTCAAGGCGGCCTTCTTCCGCTCGGCGACCCGCACGGCCGTACGGCACGCCGCGCGGGTGATCGTGCCCTCCAAGGCGACGCGGGACGAGCTGGTCCGGGTGCTCGCGGCCGACCCGACCCGGATCGACGTCGCCTACCACGGCGTGGACCCGGCGCTCTTCCACCCGCCGTCCGCGCGGGAGGTCAGGCACGCCGCCGACCGGCTCGGCCTGCACGGCGCCCCCTACGTGGCCTTCCTCGGCCCGCTGGAGCCGCGCAAGAACATCCCCAACCTCGTCCGCGGCTTCGTCCGCGCCGTCGGTGACCTGCCCTCGCCTCCCGCGCTGGTGCTGGCCGGAGGTACGGCCGGCGCCCGCGACGCCGGCGTGGAGGACGCGGTGCGCGAGGCGCCGGCGCGCCTGCGGGTGCTGATGCCGGGATACCTCGCCTTCACCGACCTGTGCGGCTTCTTCGGCGGGGCGACGGTGGCGGCCTTCCCCTCCCGGGGCGAGGGCTTCGGGCTGCCGGTGCTGGAGGCGATGGCCTGCGGCGCCCCGGTGCTCACCACGCACCGCGCCTCGCTGCCGGAGGTGGGCGGCGACGCGGTCGCCTACACCGAGCCCGACGACGTCAGCATCGGCGAGGCGCTGCGCGCGCTGCTGGCCTCCGGGGAGCGGCGCCGGGCGCTCTCGGCGGCCGGTCCGGCCCGTGCCAGGGAGTTCACCTGGGAGGCTTCCGCGGAGGCGCACGTCGTGTCGTATCGGCGCGCGGTCGAATAGTGAGCTAACCTCGCGGGATGATGGAAACCCCTTTGCCGGATCTTGAGGCGATCCTCCTTGTCGGTGGACAGGGCACGCGCCTTCGTCCGTTGACCCTCGGCACGCCCAAGCCGCTGCTGCCCACGGCGGGGGTTCCCTTTCTCGCGCACCAGCTCTCACGGGCCCGGTCGTTCGGCGTGCGGCGCATCGTGTTCGCCACCTCCTACCGGGCGGAGATGTTCTCCGAGGCGTTCGGGGACGGCTCGGCGTTCGGCCTCTCGCTGGAGTACATGACCGAGGAGACCCCGCTCGGCACCGGCGGCGCCATCCGCAACGCCGCCGAGGCGCTGACCTGCGGCCCCGACGCGCCGGTGCTGGTGCTCAACGGCGACATCCTGTCCGGCCACGACATCGGCGCGCAGGTCGCCATGCACGTCGAGCGGCGGGCCGCCGTCACTCTGCACCTGACCGAGGTGGACGACCCGACGCGCTTCGGGTGCGTGCCGACCGACGACGAGGGCCGGGTGACGGCCTTCCTGGAGAAGACCCCCAACCCGGTCACCAACCGGATCAACGCCGGCTGCTACGTCTTCACCCGCTCGGTGATCGACACGATCCCGGCCGGCGAGGTCGTCTCGGTCGAGCGGGAGACCTTCCCCTCGATGATCGAGGCGGGCGTCCCGGTGCTCGGGTACGCCGACGCCTCCTACTGGCTCGACGTGGGCACGCCCGCCGCGTTCGTCAAGGGCTCCCGCGACCTGGTCCTCGGCCGCCTCCACTCGCCGGCCCTGCCCGGCCCCACCGGCGAGTTCCTCGCCCTGCCCGGCGCGGTGGTCTCGCCCGAGGCCAAGGTCGAGGGCGGCTCGACGGTGGGCGCCCGCGCGGTCGTGGAGTCCGGCGCGCAGGTCTCCGGCAGCGTGCTGAGCGACGAGTGCGTGGTCCACGAGGGGGCGACGGTGGTCGACTCGGTGATCGGGATCGGCGCCGAGATCTTCCCGGGCGCGGTCCTGCGGGGGGCGGTGATCGGCGACGGCGCGGTGGTCGGCTCCGGCAACGAGCTGCTGGCGGGCAGCCGCCTCTGGCCGGGCGTCGTGCTGCCGGAGTGCGCCGTCCGCTTCTCCAGCGACGTCTGACCGCGGCTCGCGGGCACGGCCGGGCGGCGGGGGAGCGGAATGGGAGGGCGTTTCCGCAGGGGCCCCGGCGCGGCCTGGCCGCCGCGCGGCGCGGGCGGCTCCGGGACGGTCGCGCGGCCGGTCGAGACGCCCGGCGAGGCGCTCCGGCCGTCCGAAGCCGGGACCGGGGCCGGGGCGTCGCCGATCCGGACCGGCCCGGAGACGGGCGGCGGGCCGAAGCGGCGCGAGTGGCCGCAGGACCGGCCGCTGGACCTGGAGCTGATCCTGGCGCCGCACCGGCGGGGCGGCGGCGACCCCGCCTGGCGGATGACCCCCGACGGGGCGGTCTGGCGGACGTCACGGACTCCCGACGGCCCCGGCACGCTCCGGGTCTCGCTGCGGCACGGCCGGATCAGCGGTGCCGCGTGGGGGCCGGGGGCCGGCTGGCTGCTGGAGACCCTGCCGGCGCTGCTCGGCGCCGACGACGACCCCGAGGGGCTCGTCCCGGCGCACGACGTGGTCCGCGTCGCCGCCGGACGGCACGCGGGCCTGCGGATCGGGCGCACCTTCCGGGTGCTGGAGGCGCTGGTCCCCGCCGTGCTCGAACAGAAGGTCGTGACGGCCGAGGCGTGGCGGGCGTGGCGGTGGCTGCTGCGCCGGTACGGCGAGCCCGCCCCGGGCCCCGCCCCCGAGGGGATGCGGGTCTTCCCCGCGCCCGAGGTGTGGCGGTCGATCCCCTCGTGGGACTGGCACCGGGCGGGGGCCGAGGCCGTACGGGCGCGGACGATCGCGAACGCCGCGTGGCACGCCGCCAAACTGGAGGCGGCCTCGGACAGCGCCGAGGCCGACCGGCTGCTGCGGGCGCTGCCCGGGGTGGGGGTGTGGACGTCCGCGGAGGTGCGGCAGCGCTCGCATGGCGACGCGGACGCGGTGTCGGTGGGCGACTTCCATCTGCCGTCGCTGGTCGGCTGGTCGCTGGCGCGGGAGCGGACCGACGACGCGGGGATGCTGCGGCTGCTGGCCCCCTACCGGGGCCACCGGCACCGGGTCAGCCGGCTGCTGGCGCTGTGCGGTGAGCGGCCGCCCGCTCGCGGGCCGAGGCTCGCCGCGCGCGACTTCCGCTCCTTCTGACCGGGAAGCGGTCCGCGAAGGCCGTGGCGGGCTGCCAGTCGCGGCCGTCGCGTGAGTCGGCTCCGGCCAGCGGGCCGAGGGCGGCGACGAGGCCGAGGGCGAGAAGAAACCAGATCATCATCGGCTCCTGTTCAGGGATCTCCGGGGAACTCCTCAAATATATGTTTACGCATGCATTTACGTCTATCGAGACTTTCTTTACCCGACAGTTCAGAGATGCTGAAGTTTTGGGGCGGTGATCCGGACCCGCGGCGGGCCGGCCTGGGGGCGGGCCGTAATGTGCCCCCATGAGCGTGAACCCCACCGACACCGCGACGCGGCGAGCCCTGGCCCGTGCCCGGGACGGCAAGACCCTCGACGTCACCGAGGCCACCGTCCTGCTGCACGCGACCGGCGAGCACCTCGACGCCCTGCTGGAACACGCCGGGCGGGTCCGGGACGCGGGCCTCACCGCCGCCGGACGGCCGGGGGTCGTCACCTACAGCCGCAAGGTCTTCATCCCGCTGACCCGGCTCTGCCGCGACCGGTGCGGCTACTGCACGTTCGCCGTCGCCCCGCACCGGCTGGAGAGCATGTACCTCGGCCCCGACGAGGTGCTGGACATCGCCCGGCGGGGCGCGGAGCTGGGCTGCAAGGAGGCGCTGTTCACCCTCGGCGACCGGCCCGAGGACCGCTGGCCCCAGGCCCGCGAGTGGTTGCACGCCCACGGCTACGACGACACCCTCTCCTACGTCCGCGCCATGGCGATCCGGGTCCTGGAGGAGACCGGGCTGCTGCCGCACCTGAACCCCGGCGTGCTGTCCTGGCGTGACCTGCAGCGGCTCAAGCCGGTCGCGCCGTCGATGGGCATGATGCTGGAGACCACCTCGCGGCGGCTGTTCGAGGAGAAGGGCGGCCCGCACTACGGCTCGCCCGACAAGGACCCGGCGGTACGGCTGCGCGTCCTGGAGGACGCCGGGCGCACGAACGTGCCGTTCACCAGCGGCATCCTCATCGGCATCGGCGAGACCGTCGCCGAGCGCGCCGAGTCGCTGTTCGCGCTGCGCGCGGTCGCCCGCGAGTACGGCGGGCTCCAGGAGGTCATCGTCCAGAACTTCCGCGCCAAGCCCGACACGGCGATGCGCGGCATGCCCGACGCCGACCTGCGGGAGCTGGCCGCCACGATCGCGGTGGCCCGGCTGGTGCTCGGACCGCGCGTGCGGCTGCAGGCCCCGCCCAACCTGGTGGACGGCGAGTACGCCCTGATGATCCGGGCCGGCATCGACGACTGGGGCGGCGTCTCCCCGCTGACGCCCGACCACGTCAACCCCGAGCGGCCCTGGCCGCAGATCGACGACCTCGCCGCCCGCACCGCCGCCGCCGGGTTCACCCTGCGCGAGCGGCTGACGATCTACCCCGAGTACGTGCTGGCCGGCGAGCCGTGGCTCGACCCCCGGCTGCGCGGGCACGTGGCCGCCCTCGCCGACCCGGAGACCGGCCTGGCCCGCGAGGGCGTGACGCCGGCGGGCCGCCCCTGGCAGGAGCCGGACGGCGGGTTCGCCGCCGCGGGCCGTACCGATCTGCACACGGCCGTGGACACCGAGGGACGCAGCCGCGACCGCCGCGACGACTTCGACCACGTGTACGGCGACTGGGACGCCCTGAGGGACCGCCTGCCCGCGGGCCCGCCGTCCGGGGACCGTACCGGGCGGGCGCCCGCGGCGCTGCTGGGAGAGGTGTCGGAGGCGCTGCGGCGGGCCGCGTCCGACCCGGCCGGGCTGACCGAGGAGCAGGCGCTCACCCTCCTCGACACCGCCGGCGACGCCGACGGCGCGGGCGCGGACGACGCCGCGCTGGACGAGCTGTGCCGGATCGCCGACGACCTGCGCCGCCAGGCCGCCGGGGACGACGTGACCTACGTCGTCAACCGGAACATCAACTTCACCAACGTCTGCTACACCGGCTGCCGGTTCTGCGCCTTCGCGCAGCGCCGTACCGACGCCGACGCCTACACGCTCAGCCTGGAGCAGGTCGCCGACCGCGCCTGGGAGGGGTGGCAGGCCGGGGCGACCGAGGTGTGCATGCAGGGCGGCATCCACCCCGACATGCCGGGCGACGCCTACTTCGACCTCGCCCGCGCGGTCAAGGCCCGGGTGCCGGACATGCACCTGCACGCCTTCTCGCCGATGGAGGTCGTCAACGGCGCCAGCCGGCTCAACGTGTCCGTCGAGGAGTGGCTCGCCGGGGCCAGGGAGGCGGGCGTGGACTCCCTGCCGGGGACCGCGGCCGAGATCCTCGACGACGACGTGCGGTGGGTGCTGACCAAGGGCAAGCTGCCCGCCGCCGAGTGGATCGAGGTGATCACCACCGCCCACCGGCTCGGCATCCCGACGACGGCCACGATGATGTACGGCCACGTGGACACCCACGCCCACTGGGTGCGGCACATCCGGCTGATCCGCCGGATCCAGGAGGAGACCGGCGGCTTCACCGAGTTCGTGCCGCTGCCGTTCGTCCACACCAGCGCCCCCATCTACCTCGCCGGGATCGCCCGGCCCGGACCGACGGCGCGGGAGAACCGGGCCGTGCACGCGCTGGCCCGCGTCCTGCTGCACGGCGCGATCGGCAACGTCCAGTGCTCCTGGGTCAAGCTCCGCGACGACCTGTGCCGCCAGGTGCTCCAGGGCGGCGTCAACGACCTCGGTGGCACGCTGATGGAGGAGACGATCAGCCGCATGGCCGGGTCCGAGAACGGCTCCTTCAAGACGATCACCGAGATCGCGGCGATGGTCGCCCCCACCGGCCGGCCGGTCCGGCAGCGCACCACCTCCTACGGCCTCCCGGCCGCCGAGCGGCTGGCCGCCGCCGCGGCGAGCGACGGCGTCTGCCGCAGCGTACGGGCCCCGCTGCCGCTGGAGGCGCGCTGAGCCGGGCGGCCGGTCCGGCACCGGACGCCCAGGCCGGCGGCTCGCTCAGTCCCCGTGGCGAAGCTTGCGTATGAGCGGGTTGGAGTCCGGGCCGACGTGCAGCTCCACGGTGTCGGAGCTGTACGGCATGGCGATCGCGACGACGTAGTCGTCCTTGATCCGGTCCGGGCCGACGGGGGTGCTGACGCCGCTGCCGTCGGCGTTGTTCTCCATCAGGAGGTACCGGATCCTCAGCCCGCGCCGGGCCAGTTCGGCCCTGACCTCCGCGACCGTCCTGCCCCGCACCGGATGGCCGTCCACGGTCGCGGTGTCGACGGTCTCGTTGACGGTGGACAGGCTCGCGTAGGGTTCGCCGGGCGCGGCCGGGCGGCCGATGCTCAGGGAGACCTTCCCGGTGTAGTCCGCGGGGAAGGTCACCTTCCCGCACCACGCGGATCCGCAGGTGCCCTCCGGCTCGTAGGTCACCCCAGTGCCCGGCGGGAGGTCCCCGGTCAGGTCGGGGCCGAACATCTTGCCCACCATCTGGGGCGGTACCGGGATCTTCTCCACGGTGGCATCCAGCCCGACGGCCTCGAACGCCTCCGCGAAGGCCGCCGCGTCGGCGTCGGGGTCGGTGACGGAGATGGTGAGGTACGTGTCGGTTCTCTTCAGAGAGACGGCCGCGTTGGCGTATTCCGTGGCGGGACCGCCCCAGGGCAGCCCGACTCCGATGACCAGCGCGGCCGCCAGCCCGACGGCGGCGGTGCCCAGCGTCAGGCCGCGCCGGATCGGCAGGCGCCGCCGCGGCAGCCCGGCCGGTGCCCGTTCCTCCGACATGATCGAGTCCATCAGCGCGCGCGCCCCGGAGCCCGTGGCCTGTCCGGCCGGGTCCCGGGTCAGGTCCTCGTTCCGCACCCGCGCGAGGTCGGCGATGTTCACAGCAGACTCCCTTCGACGGCGATGAGGCCCGAGTGGTCGATCCCGGCCTTGGCCAGGCCGCGTGCGAAGCGCCTGCGGGCGCGGTAGAGCCTGACGGCCGCGGCGTTGCGGGAGACGCCGAGGACGCGGGCGATCTCCCGCGTGTCGAGGTTCTCCCACGCGATGAGGGTCAGCAGTTCCCTGTCGCTGTCCGACAGGCTCCGCAGGACCTTCCCGACCTGCGAGTAGTCCTCGACGGACGGCTCACCGAGCACCGGTGAGGCGGCCAGTTGCTCACGCAGCACCGCCGTCCGCTGCTCGTGCCGCCGTTCACCGCGCCGGTGGTTGGCCAGCACCCGCCGGGCCACGCCGAACAGCCACAGCCTGGCCTCCTCCCCCTGGGGCACCTCGTCGATCCGCCGCCACGCGACCATGAACGTCTCGGCCACCACGTCGGCGGCGTCGTCGGGGTCGGGGCAACGGCGCAGGGCGTACCCGAGGATGGAGCCGTAAGCGGACTCGTAGATCTCCACGAACCGGCGCTCGGGATCCCTTCCCATCCGGTCTCCTCACCTTGAGTGGTCAATATCCACCCCATGTCCGAAGTTCCGGATCTATTACAGGTTTGGGAGCGGTAGGGCAGGAGCGACCCGGTCGATGCCCCCCGAGGGGTGACCGTGCGGTCCGATGATCAGGAGAACAGGGCGGTGAGCCAGTCCTGCCAGGCCCGTTCGGCCTTCGCGGCGTCGGCGCCGGGGGCGAACAGGTGGTGGCCCAGGACCATCACGTCGCCCCGCTCCGGGCCGGAGTGGATGAACCGGTAGAGGCCGTCGGCGGTGCGGACGCCCAGCAGGGACCGTCCGGCGGCGTAGTCGACCACACCTTCGACCGGGGCGAGCCCGTCCACCGTGACGCGGGCCGGGTCGCCCGCGGCGGGGTCGCCGGGCAGGCCGAGCGCGCCGGTGAGCAGTGACCAGGCGCGGTCCTGGTCGGCGGACCCGGGACGGAAGGCGGAGACGACGGCCGTGGCGGTGCGGCCGCGGAAGTGGAGCAGGTAGGCGGCCAGGGTGTGGAGGTACATGTCCCAGCCCTCCTGCATGGCCTCGTACTCGGTCTCCCAGTCGTCACCGAGGAAGCCGTGCTGCGCCAGGCGCAGCACGGTGCTGCCGCCGTCGCGTCCCTCGATGAGGTACTCGAAGGCCATGAACCTGCCGTCGGGGGCCTCCTCGCCGCGGTGGGCGAACCGCTTGCCCGGCTCCCAGGCGGTGATGGTGGAACCCTCCGTCATGCCACCGAGGGTCATCCGCGTGCTGCCGCCCTCGCCGCCCAGGACCTCGTTGCGCCCCATGAACCACGAGTCGATGCCCGGGCCGGTCGCGATGGCCTCCCACACCTCCTCGGGGGCGGCCGGAAGGGTGATCTCCTTGCGCAGTTCGAACTCGTGCAGCATTCAGCTCTCCTCGGTGCCGTCGGACCCGGTGGTCCGAGTCTGCACCGGTTCGGCGGTGACGCGCGGATGAATCGCGATGACGATGCGGTGGGGCCGCCCGCCCTCGGCCGTCTCGTCGTGGTACTTGGCGACCAGCGCGGTGACCGCGCCGGACAGCTCCTCGGCGAAGGCGGCGCGGTCGGCCGCCGAGGCGAAGCGCACCTCGCCGTCGATGGCGAACGTCGCCACCCGCTTCTGCGCCCTGGTCGCGCCGGTGATCAGCTCGCCCACGTCGCGCACCAGCCGGGAGGCGACGGCCAGCAGCCAGCGGGCCGACAGCCGGTCGGGCGCGCGCGACGGGTCGGGCGCCACCGGGGCCAGCGCGACCGGGGAGATGACGTAGGAGGAGGCGGTGGCGCGCATCACCCGCTCGGTGACGTTGCCCTTCCTGCGCTCCTCGACCAGCTCCACCAGGCCGTGCTGCTCCAGGGTCTTCAGGTGGTAGTTGACCTTCTGACGGGGCAGGCCGACCTTGGCGGCCAGCATGGTGGCCGAAGCCGGCTCGGCCAGCTCGGCCAGCAGCCGGGCCCGGATCGGGTCCAGTGAGACCTCGGCCGCGGCCGGGTCGTCGATCACCGCCACATCCAGCATGCCCCCACTGTATCCGACAATCTTTCTTGTCGGAAGGGCGGGATCCGGCCTACCGGACCGCGATGAAGTCGTCCGCCTTCCTCGGGGCCCGCTCACGCGGCGGCGCGGCCGGGCGGCCGATCGCCACGGCGCCCATCGGGTCCCACGTCGCGGGCAGGTCCAGCACCTCGCGGACCACGTCGCGGCAGAACATGGTGGACGACACCCAGGCCGACCCCAGGCCCTCCACCGCGAGCTGGACCAGGAAGTTCTGCACCCCGGCGCCCGCCGCGACCACGAACATCTCCCGCTCGGCCGCCGCGCGGCGCCGGTCGGGGTAGGTGTGCGAGCCGTCCATGACCAGGCAGGGCACGGCGAGGTACGGCGCCGCCCGCAGCACCTCCCCGCGCCTGACCCGCCGTTCGATCGACGCCTCGGAGAAGCCGTCGCCCCGCAGGTCGGAGATCCACGCCTCCCGCATGGCGTCGAGCAGCCGCAGACGGGCCTCGGCCGACTCCAGCAGCACGAACCGCCAGGGGGTCGTGTGGTGCGGCGCCGGGGCGGCGATCGCCGCATCCACCGCCCGGCGGACCTTGGCGCCGTCCACCGGCTCGGCGGCGAACTCGCGGATGGTGCGGCGGGCGAAGACCACGTCGCGCGAGCCGTACCGGAACATGTCGTCCTCGGACTGGCGGACCAGCTCCCGCACGCCCGGCCCGTCCTCGTCGGTGGTGTACTCCGCCATGCCGCGGATCACCGCCACCGGGGTCTGCGCGATCTTTCCCTTGACCAGGTCACCGGCGGCGGCGAACTCGTCGGCGATCGCGGTGAGGGTCACCTCCAGCGGGTTGCCGTAGTCGTCGGACAGGCCCCGGTAGTCGAGCATGGCGGTCATCCCGGCCACGCCCACGGCCATGTCGGTCTGGCCGTTGCGCCAGGGACGGCCGAAGGTGTCGGAGACGATCACCGCGACCGACACGCCGAGCCGCTCCCGGATGCTCCTGCGGACGGCCACGGCGGAGGCGTCGGGGTCGACCGGGAGCAGCACGACGGTGCCGGGCTCGGAGTTGGAGGCGTCCACCCCGGCGGCGGCCATCACGAACCCGTGCGAGGTCTCGGCGATGACGGTCTCGCCCCGCCGGGCGACGACCCGCCGGGTCTCGTCGGCGACGGCCTCCGAACGGCCCACGCCGCGGCGGACCCGGCCCTCGGCCTTGCTGGAGATCTTGGAGGTGACCACGAGGATGTCGCCGTCGCGGAGGTCGGGCATGGCCGCGGCGATCAGCGCGCCGACGTCGTCTCCCTCCCGTACCTCGGGCAGCCCAGGGACGGGGAAGATCTCCAGTCTGGTCTCGGCGGGCTGTTCGTCCTGCTTGCGGCGGGTCCTGCTCATCTTTCCTCTTCGTTTCGCGCCCCGGCGGCTTCGTTCCGCGCTCCGGCTTCGTTTCGCGCCCCGGCGGCTTCGTTCCGCGCTCCCGCCTCGTTCCGCGCCCCGGTGGCCCGGTCGCGGGAGGCCGCGAGGTCGGTGGCCATGTCGAGCGCGGCGCGGGCGATCGCGGCCGCCGCCTCGACGTCGTGCATGATCAGGGGGCGGGCCTCGACGCGGACGCCGTCGAGGCCGACGCCCGCGTCCTCCTCGGCGACCAGCCAGCCGTCCAGCAGCGGCGAGCCGTACAGCTCCAGGACGGCCTGGGCGGTGGTCTCCACGCCGATCGCGGCGAGGCAGGCGTCGGCCATGCCGCGGACCGGGGCGCCGCCGACGATGGGGGAGACCCCGACGACCGTCTTGCCCTCAAGGGCCTCCCGGATGCCCTTGATCTGCAGGATCGTGCCGATGCTGACCACCGGGTTGGACGGCGGCAGGATCACCGCGTCGGCCTCGGCGACGGCCTCCAGCACGCCGGGGGCGGGCCGGGCCTCGTCGGCGCCGACCAGGACGATCCGCTCGGCCGGGACGGACGCTCGCATCCGTACCCACCACTCCTGGAAGTGGATCGCCCGGCGGCCCCGCTCGTCGGAGACGACCACGTGGGTCTCGACGCGGTCGTCGGTCATCGGGATCAGCCGCACACCCGGCTCCCAGCGGGCGCACAGGGCCTCGGTGACGGCGGACAGCGGGTATCCGGTCCGCAACATCTGGGTGCGCACGATGTGGGTGGCGAAGTCGCGGTCTCCCAGGCCGAACCACTGCGGCTCGACGCCGTAGGCGGCCAGCTCCTCCTTGACGACATGGGACTCGTCACGCCGGCCCCAGCCCTGCTCCTCGTCGATGCCGCCACCCAGGGTGTACATCACGGTGTCCAGGTCGGGGCAGACCTGGAGGCCGTACAGGACGATGTCGTCACCGGTGTTGCCGATGACCGTTATCTCCGAGTCGGGGGCCGCGGCGCGCAGGCCGCGCAGGAAGCGGGCGCCGCCGATACCGCCGGCGAGGGACACGATGCGCATGACGTCCAGTCTTCCACTGCCTCGTGGCCGCCGGTCCGGCAAGCCCGGCGCGGGGCGGCGGCCGCCTTGTCTTGATCGTTACGGGAGCCGTCCGCGCAGGCGGGAGCACCGATACGGTCGTCCGAAATATACGGCAATGTCCTTAATGTTTGGCTTGTGGGGCTGGTGAGGTTGCAGAGAGTTCCGACGTGTAAGTCGGCCATGTGCAAAACTGGCTCGGATTTACCTGACGACCCGGTGGGGGTAGTTGTGAACAACGTCGAGGCCGACCGGCTCCGCGGACCGGCCGCGTGGCTCATGGTCGCCACGGCGGCCATGAACGTCCTTTTCGGCATCACGCGGCTGTTGTTCGGACTGTCCGGCTACGGCGAGGTGTCCTTCGCCGTCCGTGCCCAGGCGATCCTCGGCGGCCTCGCCTCCCCGGTGTTCGTCGCGCTCCTCGTCGGCGGCGTCCTGCTCGGAAGCCACTTCGGCCCGCCGGTCGCACGGCTGAAGCTCATGACCCAGGTGGCCGTGGCCGCCCTCGGCCTGATGACGCTGTTCGGCGCGATCGGCCTGATCGGCGGGCTGTTCGCCGGTGACAGCGTCATGAGCCTGCTGGAGTTCCTCCTCCTCAACGTTCCGGCGCTGGCGCTCGCCGCCGTCGGGCTGCTCCACCTGCTGCCCCGGATGTCCGCGGCCGCCCCCAGGACCCGGCCCGCCGGGTTCGCCGAGGGAAGCGGTCTCGGAGCCGTCGGCGGCCTGGGCGGCGGGCAGGAGCAGCGCCCGCAGGAGCGGCAGTACGTCCCGGCGCAGGAGCAGCCCGTCCCGGCGCCCCCGCAGGCCGGGCCCGCCGGGGGTCAGCAGGACCAGCCGTTCCAGCAGGGCTTCCCGCAGAACCCGGCCCAGCAGCCCGGTTCGCCGCAGGCCCCCCAGTACGGCGCCCCGCAGGCTCCCCAGCAGGGTTTCCAGCCGCAGGAGGCCGCCTTCCAGCAGGGTCACCAGGGCCAGCAGGGCTTCCAGGGGCCGGGGGCTCCGCAGGGCCCCGCGGAGCAGGCGCCCGCCGCCCAGCACGGATTCCCGGACCAGGGCGCGCAGCCGGGTCTCCGGCCGCAGGAGGCCCAGTCCGGCGCCCACGGCCGGCCCCAGCACCCCCGGGGCCTGCCGGCCCTCCCGCCCGCGCAGAGCGGCGCCCAGGGCGCGCAGGGCCCGGCTGCCCCCGAGGGGCACGGCGGCGGCTACCCGCCCGAGAACCACCTCCAGTCCGTCGCGACCATCGCCTACCCGGCCCAGCCGGGTGAGGGCCACGCGCCGGCCTACGCGCCGCCGGCCGGTGAGGGGCACGCGCCGTCCTATCCGCAGGCCGGTGAGGGCCACGCCCCCGCCGCCTACGCGCCGCAGACCGGCGACCAGGGGTACGGCGCGCAGCCCCCGGTCTACAACCCGGCTCCGGCACAGCCCGCCCTGCCCCCGCAGACCCCCGCGGCCCCGGCCGAGCAGCCGTACACGCCCGGCCCGTACGTGGCGGCCGACGCCCAGCCCGCGGCCACGCCGTACGAGCGGCCGGCCGCGCCGTACGAGCCGCACGCCCCCTACGCCGCCCAGACCGACCAGACCCGGCCCCCGGCCTACGGCGAGCCGCAGCTTCCCGGCTACGACCGGCAGCCGGCCGAGAGCGGGATGGGCGGTTACGCTCCGCAGGCCGAGCAGCAGACGCCGTTCTACACGCCCCCGCAGGAGACCTACTCCCCGCAGGAGAGCCACTCCTCGCCGGCCGAGGCCGGGGCGCACACCGCCTTCGACGGCCGGCCGCAGCAGTCCTTCCCGCAGCCGCCGGAGAACTACGGCCAGCCGCTCACCGGCTACTCCGGCGGCGAGTTCGCCTGGCAGGCCGAGCAGAGCACGCCATACCAGGCGCCCGCCCCGGTGGACCCCCGCTCCCAGCAGATCGCCCAGGCGTACCAGCAGGCGGAGAGCTACGCCCAGCAGGCGCAGGGGACCGAGCCGCAGCTGCGCGTCCCGGAGTACATGTCCTCCCCGGGCTCCCCGAGCCCGCAGACCGGCGGCTACGACGACCCCTTCGGGCATCCGCAGACCCCCCAGGGGCCGCCCGCGGCGCAGTCGTACCAGCAGGGCGGGCAGCAGGGCGGCGGGCAGTGGGACGCGCAGGAGGAGTCGACGATGCGGCTCACCCCCGGCGCCTACCAGGGAGACCCGCTGAACGACCCCGACCCCGGGCTCAGGCCGTGGGACTCCCGCCCGACCATCGACCCGACCGCGATCTACAAGCCGGAGCGCTCGGCGCAGGTCACAGGAGAGGAAAGCACGGATAGAGAAAGGGTGGGCCCCGGTCAGGAGCAGAACATGTCCTGGTACGGTTCCGACCGCCGAGAGCACTGAACGCCCAGGCGATCGTCATGATCGCCTGTCGATCGCCCTCGTGGCGAGGAGCCACGACACGCCGACCGGGGAGAGCAGGTCTTTCCCCGGACATCGGCATGCCGCTTGACGTCACACAGGCCACGCGCGTGTAATTACACACGTGTTGTTACGCCTTCCTCCTGCTGGGTAGGAGGGAGGCGTTCATAGGGGGGCTCGATTTGCGGGCGGGTGGCAGGGAGGTGTGCAGTGGCCGACCTGGTCATCGCACAAGACGGCATCGCTGAGGAGCAGCTCGGCTGGCAGGAACGCGCGCTGTGCGCGCAGACCGACCCGGAGGCGTTCTTCCCGGAGAAGGGGGGCTCCACCCGGGAGGCCAAGAAGGTCTGCCGCTCGTGTGAGGTGCGCGCCGAGTGCCTGGAGTACGCGCTGGAGCACGACGAGCGTTTCGGCATCTGGGGCGGGCTCTCGGAGCGAGAGCGTCGCCGGATCAAGCGCGAGGCGGTCTGAGGGTTCCGGCAGGCGATGAGGGCGTCCGGAGAGGGCGTCCGGTGACATGACGAGGGGTCACGTGACCGTGGGGGGCGCGTGGCCCTTTTTTCACGCCCGCGCTCGTGCCCCTGACCGCCCGCCGTACGGCCCGCCGCCGCGTGCGAGGCCGGTGTCCCTCCCCGGGCACATGATCCTTCCCCGGCGGACATGACCTTTTCCCCGCCCCTGACATGGCCTGACGGCCGTGTCGTATCGTTGTCGCCGATCATCACCCCCTCATGGACGCGAGACGCATGTCCGTCACCGACGCCCCCTCGCCCCCCGACACCGTGACCGCGATCATCGTCAGCCACGACGGCGCCCGATGGCTGGGGGAGACCCTCGACGCGTTGCTCGGGCAGATCCGCCCGGTGGACCGCGTCGTCGGGGTGGACACCGGCAGCCGCGACGGCGGCGCCGAGCTGATGAGAAGGGTTCTCGGCCCGAACGCCGTGCTCTCCCTGCCCCGCCGGACCGGTTTCGGCGAGGCCGTCGCCGCGGTGCTCGACCGGCTCGGCCCGGCGGACGGGCGGGAATGGCTCTGGCTGCTGCACGACGACTGCGCGCCGGACCCCGGCGCGCTGCAGGCCCTGCTGCGGGCGGCCGGCGACGATCCGGAGATCGGGGTGCTCGGCCCCAAACTCCTCGACTGGGTGGACCGGAGGGTCCTGCTGGAGATCGGCGTCACCGTGGACCTGGCGGGACGCAGGGACACCGGGCTGGATCCCCGCGAGTACGACCAGGGCCAGTACGACGCCGACCGCGACGTGCTGTCGGTCTCCACGGCCGGGATGCTCGTCCGCCGGGACGTCTGGGAGGAGGTCGGCGGGCTCGACCCCTTCCTGCCGCTGTTCCGCGACGACCTCGACCTGTGCTGGCGGGTCTGGGCCGCCGGGTACCGGGTGCGCAACGTCGCGGGCGCCCTCGCCTGGCACGCCGAGGCCGCCGCCCGGCGCCTCCGCCGTGTCGTCGTCGGCGTCAGCGGAGGCGCCGGCGTCAGCGGAGGCGCCGGCGTCAGCGGAGGCGCCGGCGTCGGCGGAGAGGTCGACGCCGGCGGAGGCGGCGGAGTCCGTGAGGGCGTCCGTGAAGGCGTCCGTGGAGGCGGCGGCGTCCGCGGAGGCTTCGGTGTCGGCATCGGCCGCGGCGGCGAAGGCGGCCGTCTCCGCCGCCTGGACCGGCGCAACGCCGTGTTCGTGGTCATGGCGAACCTGCCGCCCCGGTCGTTGCCGTGGGCGCTGGCCCGCAACATCGCCGGTTCGGCGTGCCGCGCCCTGCTGCTCCTGCTGGGCAAGCGGCCCACCGCCGCGCTGGACGAGATCGCCGCGCTCGGCTCGGTGCTCGCCCGCCCCGCCCGGCTGGCCGAGGCCCGGCGGGCCCGCGCCGCGGGGCGGCGGCGGTCCCACCGGGCGGTCGCCCGGCTGCTCACCCCGCCGGGGGCGGGCTACCGGCGGGTGGCCGAGTGGTTGGAGGGCCGCCTGTCGGGTGCCGCGATCCCGGAGTCCGCGGGCCGCCACGCGGTGTCCGCGCCCGGGGAGGACGGCGACGAGCTGCTCGCCGACGCCGGGGGGATGCAGCGGTTCCTCGGCAACCCCGGCGTGCTGCTCTTCCTGGCGCTGACCGCGGTCACGTTGGTCGCGGAGCGCTCCCTGCTCGGCGGCTCCCGGCTGGGCGGGGGCGCACTCGTCCCGGTGATCGGCGGGGCGTCCGACCTGTGGGACCTCTACACCGGCGGGTCCCGCCCGGCGGCGCTGGGCGGCGACGCGTGGGCCCCGCCGTACGTCGCGGTGCTGGCAGCGGTCTCCACGGTGCTGCTGGGCAAGACCTGGCTCGCGGTGTGGCTGCTGCTGCTCGGCTGTGTGCCGCTGGCCGGGGTCTGCGCCTACACGGCGGCCCGCCCGTTCGTCCCGGACCGGTGGGTCCGGGCCCTGCCGGCCGCCTGCTACGCGCTCCTGCCGGTGGCCACCGGCGCGATCGCCGCGGGACGGCTCGGCACCGCCGTGGTCTTCACACTGCTGCCCGCCTGCGCGGCGCTGGCCGTCACCGTGCTCGCGGGTGAGCGCCGCCGCGCCCGCCGGGCCGCATGGGCGCTCGGCCTCCTGCTGGCCGTCGGCACGGCCTTCGCCCCGCTGCTCTACCCGCTCGCGCTGGTCCTCGCCGCGCTCGCCGCGCTGGCCTTCCCGCGCCGGGGCATCGCCGCCTCGGTCGCGATCGTGTCCGGTGTCCCGGTGGCGCTGCTGCTTCCCTGGCTGGCCGGGATCGTCGCGAACCCGGGCCGGCTGCTGCTGGAGGCGGGCCTGCACCGTCCCGGCCTCGCCGATCCCGCGCTGCCCGCCGGGACGCTGCTGGCGCTCGGCCCCGGCGGGCCGGGTGTGCCGCCGGCCTGGGTGACCTGCGGCCTCGTCATCGCCTGCGTCGCCGTGACGGCCATGCGGCGCGACCGCCCGGTCGCCGCGATCGGCTGGGGGGTCGCGCTGTTCGGCCTGCTGGTCGCGATCCTGGTCAGCCGCACCACCGTCACCTCCCCGGACGGCGACACCGGCCCCGCCTGGCCCGGCGTGCCGCTCGCCTTCGCCGCCACCGGGATGCTGACGGTGGCGGTCCTCGCCGCGCGCCGGGCCGCGGGGTTCCTGACGGCGAGCACAGTGGGCACGGCGGGCACAGGAGGTACGGCGGGCACGGCGGGCACGGCGAGCACGGCGAGTGCGGTGGGCACGGCGAGTGCGGTGGGCCGGGCGCGCCGGGCCGCCGCGCTCGCCGTCGTGGCGGCCGCCTGCTCCACGCCCCTGCTCGCCGCTGTCGCCTGGGTCGCCCGGGGCGCGGACGGCCCGATCAGCGGAAACGTTCCGGACGCGATGCCGGCGCTGGCCGCGGTCAACTCGGGCGACCGCGACCTGACCCTGCTGCTGCGCGCCCGGGGCGGTGGCTGGGGCGGTGGCTTCACCTTCACCGTGCTGCACCGCCGTACCCCGCTGGTCGGCGAGGCCGACGTCCCCGTGCCCGCGGGGCCGCGCGACCGGGTCGCCGTCGCGGCGGCCGGGCTGGTCTCGGGCCGGGGCGGCGACGACGTCCGGGTGCTGGCCGCCCACGGGGTGCGGTTCGTCGCGGTGGCCTCACCCGTGGACCCGCGGGTCAGCCGCGCGCTGGACTCCCAGCCCGAGCTGGCGAGGATGAGCCTGTCACGCAGGGTGGGCGTGTGGCGGGTGACGCTCCCGGTCACCCCCCTTCCGCCGGCCCCGGACGACCCGTGGCACGGCCCCTGGCTCTGGGCCCAGGCGGTGATGGCGGCGGCCGTCGCGGTCATGGCCGCTCCCGGGTCGCGTGACGAGCCCGCCCCGGGTGACTCCGGGGGCGGCTTCCGGGGCGGCTCCCGAGCCGGCGGGGAGGCGGTGGCCCGTTGAGAGCCCTCGCCGAACGCCGTCCCGGCCCGCCCCGGCTCGTCCTGGCCGTCCTCGCGGGCCTGGCCGTCCTGTACGGCCTCGCCGCCGCGACCCGGCCGGAGACCGCCGTCGCGCCCGCGCCCGCGCCGCGGAAGGTGCCGGTGGCCTCCGTGACGGCCGTCTGCCCCGACCCCGGCGGCTCCGACGTCGGCGTCGTCACCCCGCCGGGCGGCGGTGGGCGGGGCGCCGCCGCGCTGGTCGCGGGGGAGAGGACGCTGGCCACCCTGACCGTCCCCGGCGGCCTCTGGCAGGAGAAGCTGAAGGCCGGCTCGCCGCCGCTCGTCGTGACGGCCTCCGGGGGCATGGCGACGGGGCTGGAGGCGGCGCAGACCCGCCGGGAGACCTCGGGCGAGCAGCGGGGGCTGGCCGGAACACGGTGCGTGGAGCCGGGCGCGAGCGCCTGGCTGGTCGGGCCGGGCCCGGCCGCGGCCGACGTCACGCTCCACCTCGCCAACGCCGACCTGGCCCCGGCGGGCGTGGAGATCACCGTCTACTCCGGAGAGGGCCCGGTGGCCGGCGGCTCCGGCGACACGATCGTGATCGAACCGGGCGAGAGCCGCGCGGTCAGGCTGCGTGACATCGCCCCCTCGCCGCTGGTCATGGCCGTCGAGGTGAGCACCGCCTTCGGCCGGGTCACCGCGGCGGCCCACGCGGTCATGAGCGGCGGGCGGGGCGTCGACTGGCTGCCGCTCTCCGCGGATCCGGCGACCCGGGTCGTGGTGCCCGGCGTCCCCGGCGGCGGGGGCCGGCGCGACCTGCTGGTCGCCTCGCCCGCCGAGACCGACACGATCGTCGAGGTCCGGGTCGTCACGCCCGACGGCACCTACGCCCTGGACGGCCACGACGCGATCGAGGTGCCCGCCGGGTCGGTCGCCGTCATGGACCTGTCCGCCGGCCTGGACGGGAGGCCCGCCGCGGTCCTGCTCACCTCCCCGGTGCCGGTCGTGGCCGCGGTGGCGGCCACCGGGACCGGCGACCGGGTGGACGTGGGCTTCACCGCCGGGGCCGCCCCGATCGATCTGGGCAGTGTGGTCGCAGACAACCGCACGGGCGGCAAGAAGAGCTCCCGGCTGGTGTTCAGCGCGCCGGAGGCGGCCGGGAGGGTGAGCGTCACGATGCTGCCGCACAAGGGGAAGGCGCCGGAGCCGATCGAGGTGGAGATCCCCGCCGCGCGCACCAAGGAGGTCGAGCTGCCCGACGTGGACGGCGCCTTCGCGGTGGTCGCGGAGCCGCTGCCCGGCTCGGGGCCGGTGTACGGCGCGCGGGTGATGGACGAGCGCCTCAAGGACGGGCGGGTGCTGACCGTCCAGCCGCTGGCCGCGGCCCGGGTCTGGGCGGTGGTGCCGCCGATGACCGGGTCCGCGGCGACCGTGCTGCCCTGAGGGCCGCCCGGCGGGCGGTCATGGGTACGGCGCGCCGGCTCCGCGGAGAGGGCTCTTTCAGTCCTCGTCCTCGTAGCCCGGGTCCACCGTCTCCGGCGACAGCCCCAGCAGTCCGGCGACCTGCTCGACCACCGTGTCGTGCACCAGCGCGCCGAGCTGTTCGCGGTCGCGGGCCCGGGCCTCCAGGGGGCGCCGGTAGATGACGACGACGGCGGGCCTCTTGCCCGCCGCGGGCTCGGATCGGCCGAACGGGATCGGATCGCCGCCGAGCAGCCCGGGGCCGTCGCCCAGGTCGGCCGCCGGGGGCACCTCCTCGACCGCGAACTCCACGGTGGCGAGCTGCTTGCCCCAGCGGGGCTTGAGCCGGTCCACGGCGTCCAGGACGAGATCGTCGAAGCGCTCGCCGCGGGACTTGGCGATCGGCACGTGAGAGGGCGCCAGCGGGCCGCGCATGCCGCGTCCGTGCCGGTCGCGGCGGCGGGGAGGGCGGGGTCTACCGGGTGCCGAGCTCACGGGCCAAGCTTAGGCCGTGTTCCTCCGGCGTTCCCCCGGTGTTCCCCCGATGTCCGCTCCGGCCCTTCCGGCCGCGCGGCGCCACGGGCGGACCCGGAGACGGCCGCGTGGCGCCACGGGTGGACCCGGAGACGGCCGCGTGGCGAGTGGGCGCGGGCCCGGAACGGCGCCCCCGGTGCGGGGACACACGGCCGGACCCCGGTCCCGCCGTGGCGGGCGCAAGCCGTACAGGCGGGTGAAAGCCGGGACACGTGTCCGAATTGTGGCGACACGCTCGTTAAGAGCGCTCAGGTAGTGGCGCCTCGGACGCTTACCGGATACGGTCCCACCGTGAGCCCCGTCCGCCGCTGTTCCCGCACCGCGTGCAGTCAGCCTGCCGTATTCACGCTCACGTACGTCTACGCCGATTCGACCGCCGTTCTCGGGCCCTTGGCGACGTACGCCGAGCCGCACTGTTACGACCTGTGCGCCGAGCACGCCGAGCGGCTGACAGCGCCCCGCGGCTGGGAGGTCGTCCGCCTGCCCAGCGAGGGCGCGCCGCCGAGCACGGACGACCTGGAGGCCCTGGCCAACGCGGTGCGCGAGGCCGCCAGGCCCGCCCCGGGCGGCGGCACCGAGCCGGTCGGCCAGGGGGTCGAGGTCGGGCGGCGCGGTCACCTCAGGGTGCTCCGCTCGGCTCAGCCCCAGCGTGACCGCTGACCCTACTAGGCTGGGGTCGGCAGACACGACATAAAGGGGCGGAGCTGGAGTGGGCGACCTCGCCAGGATCTTCAAGGCGTACGACGTTCGCGGCGTCGTGCCGGACGAGTTCGACGAGGAGACCGCCGAGGCGGTCGGAGCGGCGTTCGCGGAGGTGACCGGGGCCCGCACCGCCGTGGTCGGCCGTGACATGCGCGCCTCCTCCGAGCCGATGGCCGCGGCGTTCGCCCGCGGGGCCGCCTCGCGGGGGACCGACGTGATCGACATCGGCCTCGCCTCCACCGACATGCTGTACTACGCCAGCGGCAGCCTCGGCCTGCCCGGCGTGATGTTCACCGCCAGCCACAACCCGGCCCGCTACAACGGCATGAAGATGTGCCGGGCCGGGGCCGTGCCGGTCGGCGGCGACACCGGCCTCACCGAGATCCGCGACCGGGCGGCCGAGCTGCTGGCGGTGGGGACCGGCGGGCCCGGCGGCGGGAGCGTGTCCCGGCGCGACCTGCTGCGGGGGTACGCCGACCACCTGCGCACGCTGGTCGACCTGTCCGGCATCCGGCCGCTGCGGGTCGTGGTGGACGCCGGCAACGGCATGGGCGGTCACACCGTCCCCACGGTGTTCGACGGGCTGCCGCTGGAGCTGACCGCCCTGTACTTCGAGCTGGACGGCGACTTCCCCAACCACGAGGCCAACCCCCTGGAGCCGGAGAACCTCCGCGACCTGCAGAAGGCCGTCCTCGACACCGGCGCCGACATCGGCCTGGCCTTCGACGGCGACGCCGACCGCTGCTGGGTGGTCGACGAGCGCGGCGAGTCGGTCTCGCCCTCGGCGATCACCGCGCTGGTCGCGGTGCGCGAGCTGGCCAAGCGGCCCGGCGCCCGGATCATCCACAACCTGATCACCTCGCGGAGCGTGCCGGAGATCGTCGCCGAGCACGGCGGCGAGCCGGTCCGCACCCGGGTGGGCCACTCGTTCATCAAGGCCGAGATGGCCGGGACCGGCGCGGTCTTCGGCGGCGAGCACTCCGCGCACTACTACTTCAGGGACTTCTGGTCCGCCGACACCGGGATGCTGGCCGCGCTGCACGTGCTGGCCGCGCTGGGCGAGCAGGACCGGCCGCTGTCGGACCTGCTCGCCGCCTACACCCGCTACGCCGCCTCCGGCGAGATCAACAGCACGGTCGCCGACCAGGCGGCGGCCGTCGAGCGGGTCCGCGAGCGGTTCGCCGCCCGCGACGGTGTCACCTTCGACGAGCTGGACGGCCTGACCGTGTCCGGCCCCGGATGGTGGTTCAATCTCCGTCCGTCCAACACCGAGCCGCTGCTCAGGCTGAACGCCGAGGCGGCCGACGAGATTCAGATGGCAGCGATCAGGGACGAAGTCCTCGCTGTCGTGAGGAGCTGAGCGAGTGAAGATCGACGACTGGCTGCTTGAGATCCTGGCCTGCCCCAACTGCAAGTCACCGTTGCGCGCCGAGCGGGAGACCGACGAGCTCTCCTGCACCTCGCCGTCCTGCGGCCTGGTGTACCCGGTCCGTGACGACATCCCGGTGCTGCTCGTCGACGAGGCCCGGAAGTCGTGAGCTGGGAGCCGGACCGGCTCGACGACCAGGAGTGGCTGGCCGCGGGCGACCCCTCGGGGATGCTGCCCGCGGTGGCCTCCTCGGCCGCCCAGGTCCGCGCCTACCACCGGGCCGCCGCCGAGACCGACCTGTCGTCGCTCGCCGACGACGGCAGGCCCCGGGCGGTCGTGGTCGCGGGCATGGGCGGTTCGGGCATCGCCGGTGACATCCTGGGCGCGGTGTGCGGCCCCGGAGCCCCGCTGCCCGTCACGACCGTGCGGTCCCTGCGGCTGCCCGGGTGGGTCGGCGCGACCGACCTCGTGATCGCGGTGTCCTGCTCGGGCGGGACCGAGGAGACGCTCGCGGTGGCGATGGAAGCCGTCCGCCGCGGATGCCGCCTGCTCGCCGTGGGCGCGCCCGGCTCGCCGCTGGAGTCGGTCGCCCGGCAGGCGGGCGCGCCGTTCGTGCCCGTCACCGTCGGAGGCCAGCCGCGCGCCGCCGTGTGGGCGCTGTCGGTGCCGCTCGTCGCCGCCGCCGCCCGGATGCGGCTGACCGAGGCGCCGGACGAGCTGTTCGAGGGCGTGGCCGTACGGCTGGAGGACATCGCCCACCGGTGCCGCCCGGCCAGCGAGTCGTTCATCAACCCCGGCAAGACGCTGGCCATGGAGCTGGCCGAGACGGTCCCGATGATCTGGGGGTCGTCGCCGCTCGCCGCGGTCGCCGCCTACCGGTGGGCCTGCCAGCTCAACGAGAACGCCAAGTACCCGGCGGTCTGGGGCGAGATCCCCGAGGCCGGCCACAACCAGGTGATGGCGCTCGACGGGCCGCTGGCCGCCCGGGACATCTTCGCCGACGAGCCGGCGCGGTCGCTGCGGCTGGTCGTGCTGCGCGACACCGAGGAGCACCCCCAGGTGGCGCGCCGCCGCGAGGTCTCGGTACGGCTGGCCGAGGACCGCGGGGTGCCCGTCACCCAGGTCTCCGCCGAGGGGACGCACCCGCTGGAGCGGCTCGCCTCCCTGATCGGGCTGGGCGACTACGCGAGTACGTACCTCGCTCTCGGGTACGGGATCGACCCGACCCCGGTGGGGGCGATCACGGAGCTGAAGGCGAGAATCCCGCAGTAGACGGGGACGGACCGAATGGGATCGATTGTGGAAGCAGCAGCAGGGAGGCCGGCGTGAGCGCGGGCGGCGGTAACAAGGCGATCATCGCGGCGCTGGCCGCCAACCTGTCGATCGCGGTGGCGAAGTTCGTGGCCTTCCTGATCACGACGTCGTCGTCGATGCTCGCGGAGTCCATCCACTCCGTGGCCGACTCGGGCAACCAGTTGTTGCTGCTGCTGGGCGGCAAGAAGGCCGAGCGCAGGCGCACCCGGGAGCACCCGTTCGGCTACGGCCGCGAGCGTTACTTCTACGCCTTCGTCGTGGCGGTGGTGCTGTTCACGGTCGGCGCGCTGTTCTCCCTCTACGAGGGCTGGCACAAGATCTCCGACCCGCACCCGGTGGAGACCCCGATCGTGGCGTTCGGTGTGCTGATCTTCGCGATCGTGGCGGAGAGCTTCTCCTTCCGCACCGCCATCAAGGAGTCGAACCCGCTCCGGGGCAAGCAGTCCTGGATGCAGTTCATCCGCCGCTCCAAGTCGCCGGAGCTGCCGGTCATCGTGCTGGAGGACTTCGGCGCGCTGGTCGGCCTGGTGCTGGCGCTGGCCGGCGTGACGATGGCCGTGATCACCGGCAACGGCGTGTGGGACGGCATCGGCACGATGGGGATCGGCGTGCTGCTCGCCGTCATCGCGGCGATCCTCGCGGCCGAGACCAAGTCGCTGCTGATCGGCGAGAGCGCCGGCCCGGAGGTCGAGCAGCGGATCTGCGCGGCCCTGGAGGAGACGCCGGAGGTCAGCCGGGTCATCCACATGCGGACCCTGCACCTGGGCCCCGAGGAGATCCTCGTCGCCGCCAAGATCGCGGTGGACCACGACGACACGGCCGCGATGGTGGCGCGCGGCATCGACGAGGCCGAGCAGCGCATCCGCGCCGCCGTGCCGCAGGCCCGCGTCATCTACCTGGAGCCGGACCTCGACCGGGCCGCGGCCGGTGGCTCGTCGGCCCCGGCGGGTGACTCGTCGCTGAGCCGCCCGTAACGTTCTTCTCCGAAGGGGCCCGGCCGTCGTGCCGGGCCCCTTCGGCGTTGCCGGCGGTCTTCCGGGGGTCTCCGGCGCCCGCGGGGCGGCCCTGCGGCGGGGCTTCCGCCGTACCCGCGGGACGGCCCTGCAGCAGACGCAGCGCCTTCTCCTTCTCGAAGTCCAGCGCCCGGCGCGGGGCCTGCAGCCTGCCGATCCGCAGGCCGAGGTCGCGGACGGCCTGCGCCACCGCCGGGTCGCTCAGCACCCGCAGGCCGAAGGCCAGCTCGGCGGGGGAGACGTCGAACCGTCTCTCCAGCTCCACCCCCTGGGCCACCGCCGACAGCTCCTCGGGGCCGAACCGCCGGTGTGAGCCGCGGCTCCTGACCGGGGGCAGCAGCCCGAGGGCCTCGCGGTAGCGGAGCATCCGGGGGGACATCCCGAGCCGCCGGGCCGCTTCCGTGATCCGCATCCCGGCCTCCCGCCGATTCTGACATTCTTCTGTCAGGTTACCCGTTTGGAAGATGCGTCCGGCCGGATCGGCCGCCTAAACTCGTACCGACGACTTTCCGACCGAGTGGCGAGCCGGGTCCCCGAGCGAAGCGGGGCCGCCGAGAGCGGCGGGGCCCGGGACGAACGCGACCACTGATCAAAGGGGTAACACATGGACTTCAAGGTCGCCGACCTTTCCCTTGCCGCCTTCGGGCGCAGGGAGATCCAGCTCGCCGAGCACGAGATGCCGGGCCTGATGGCCATCCGCAAGGAGTACGCCGAGGCCAGGCCCCTGGCCGGTGCGAAGATCATGGGCTCGCTGCACATGACGATCCAGACCGCCGTGCTCATCGAGACCCTGGTCGCGCTCGGCGCCGAGGTCCGCTGGGTCAGCTGCAACATCTTCTCCACCCAGGACCACGCCGCCGCGGCCGTCGTCGTGGGCCCCGAGGGCACCGTCGACGACCCCAAGGGCGTCCCGGTCTTCGCCTGGAAGGGCGAGACCCTGGAGGAGTACTGGTGGTGCACCGAGCAGGCGCTGAACTGGCCCGGCGGTGACGGCCCCAACATGATCCTCGACGACGGCGGCGACGCCACCCTGCTCGTCCACAAGGGCGCCGAGTACGAGAAGGCCGGCGCCGTCCCCAGCGCCGCCGAGGACGACCCGGAGGAGTGGAAGGTCATCCTCGACCTGCTCCGCCGTACGGTCTCCGAGGAGAAGAGGTGGACGAAGATCGCCTCGCAGATCAAGGGCGTCACCGAGGAGACGACGACCGGCGTCCACCGCCTGTACGAGATGTTCAAGGCCGGCACGCTGCTCTTCCCGGCGATCAACGTCAACGACTCGGTCACCAAGTCGAAGTTCGACAACAAGTACGGCTGCCGCCACTCCGTCATCGACGGCCTCAACCGCGCCACCGACGTGCTCATCGGCGGCAAGGTCGCGGTCGTGTGCGGCTACGGCGACGTCGGCAAGGGCTGCGCCGACGCCCTCCGCGGCCAGGGCGCCCGCGTCATCGTCACCGAGATCGACCCGATCTGCGCCCTGCAGGCGGCCATGGACGGCTTCCAGGTCACCACCCTGGACGACGTCGTCGGGATCGCCGACATCTTCGTCACCACGACGGGCAACTTCAACATCATCACCGCCGACCACATGGCGAAGATGAAGCACAACGCGATCGTGTCCAACATCGGCCACTTCGACAACGAGATCGACATGGCCGGGCTGGCGAAGATCCCGGGCATCGTCAAGACCGAGGTCAAGCCGCAGGTCCACACCTGGACCTTCCCCGAGGGCAACGCCATCATCGTGCTCGCCGAGGGCCGCCTGATGAACCTCGGCTGCGCCACCGGCCACCCCTCGTTCGTGATGTCGAACTCCTTCACCAACCAGGTGATCGCCCAGATCGAGCTGTTCACCAAGACCGAGCAGTACCCGATCGGCGTCTACGTGCTGCCCAAGCACCTCGACGAGAAGGTCGCCCGGCTGCACCTCGACGCGCTCGGCGTCAAGCTGACCACGCTCACCAAGGCCCAGGCCGACTACATCGGCGTGGACGTCGAGGGCCCCTACAAGCCCGACCACTACCGCTACTAAAGGCCTCCGAAGGCTCCGCCACCCGGCCCCGGGCCGGGCGGCGGAGATCCGGGAACAGGTCTTCCGGCCCCCGCGGCGAACCGCGGGGGCCTTCGGGCATATGGGCCTCCGGGCATACAGGGCTTCGGGCATACAGGGCTTCGGGCACATGGAGCTTCGGGCGCAGGGGGGCTCCGGGTACAGGGGGCTCCGGGTACGGGGCTCCGGGCACATGGGGAGAGACGTGGACAGCGAGCTCGTGGCCGCCGGGGAGCGGCGGATCGGCTGGGCGGCGCGGGCGATGCCGGTGCTCACCGCCCTCGGGGAGCGGTTCGCCGCCGAGCGGCCCCTCGACGGCCTGCGGATCGCCGCGTGCCTGCACGTGACCGCCGAGACCGCGGTGCTCATGGGTGCGCTGCGGGCGGGCGGGGCCGAGGTCGCGCTGGCCGCCTCCAACCCGCTGTCCACCCAGGACGACGTCGCCGCCGCCCTGGCCGGATACGACGTGGCCGTGCACGCGCTGGCCGGGGTGGACCGGGCGGCGTACTACCGGCACATCCACCGGGCGCTCGACATCGGCCCGGACATCGTCCTCGACGACGGCTGCGACCTGGTCAACATCCTGCACACCGAGCGGACGGAGCTGCTCGACGGGGTGACCGCGGGCTGCGAGGAGACCACCACCGGGATCATCCGGCTGCGGCAGATGGCGGCCGAGGGGGCGCTGCGGTTCCCCGTCGTCGCGGTCAACGACACCCGGACCAAGCGGATGTTCGACAACCGCTACGGCACCGGTCAGTCCACGATCGACGGCATCATGCGCGCCACCAACACCCTGCTGGCCGGCAAGACCGTGGTGGTCGCCGGGTTCGGCTACTGCGGCCGGGGCGTGGCCGAGCGGGCCAAGGGACTGGGCGCCCGGGTGGTGGTCACCGAGATCGACCCGGTCAAGGCACTGGACGCCTCGCTGCAGGGTTACGACGTGCGGCCGATGCGCGAGGCGGCCCCGGCCGGGGACGTGTTCGTCACGGTCACCGGCAACCGCGACGTGATCAGGGGCGAGCACCTGGCGGTGATGAAGGACGGCGCGATCCTCGCCAACGCCGGGCACTTCGACGTGGAGATCGACGTGCGGGCCCTGGACGACCTGGCCGCGGCCGTGCACCACGGCGTACGGCCCAGCACCGACGAGTACGTCCTCGCCGACGGCCGGCGGCTCCTGCTGCTGGCGGAGGGCCGCCTGGTCAACCTCACCGCCGCCGAGGGGCACCCGGCCGCGGTCATGGACATGTCCTTCTCCGCGCAGGCGCTCGCGGTCGCGTGGCTGGCCCGGGAGGGGGCGGAGCTCGCGCCGGGGGTCTACGACGTGCCGGAGGAGGTGGACGTGGAGGTGGCGCGGCTGCGGCTGGCCGCCGCCGGGATCGAGGTGGACGTCCTCACCGGCGAACAGGAGAAGTACCTCCACTCCTGGCGGCTCGGCTCCTGACGCCCTGTCCACGCCGCCGCGGCAGCTCGACGGCCGCGGCGGACTCCGTCGTCGCCGGCCTCGGCGATGAGCGCCGAGACTAGACCGGTCACGCGGCCCCGAGTGGCGGCGGCAGGGTGTGCCGGTGTCGGCTCATGAACGGATGACGGCTTTTTCGAGCAGGTCCTGAAGAGCGCGCTGCTGCTGGGTGGTGAGGCCGGCCAGCGGTGAGTCCTGGATGAGGAGTTCGAGAAGCCGTTCCCGGAGGGTGTTGCCCTCCGAGGTGAGGACGAGTTGTTTGGCGCGACGGTCGGTGGGGTGCGCGCGGCGCTCGATCAAGCCCTGTTTTTCGAGCTTGTCGACGATGAAGGTGGCGTTGGAGGGCTCGCAGCTCATGCGGTCGGCAAGCTCTCGCATGGTCATCGGTCCGGTCATCTCCCGCAGCGCGGTCGCCTGGGCCGAGGTGAGGCCCAGGGGGACCGCGCGTTCGCGTACGTGAGCGGCGATCCGCTGGGCCAGTCCGTTCACCAGGCCGCACAGCTCCCGCTCGGCGACGGCCGGCGTCTCCGGGGACATGGTCATGCTCCCCATCCTAGCAAGTCCATCAAGTCAGTATATTTTCAGCTTTACTGTTTCAGGCAAGAATATTTCAAGCTTGACTATTTCAAGCTTGATGCTTACGGTGGCCTGAGCGTCGACGAGGAGCGCGGCGATGACCTGACCCTGAGGAGGGGAGCGCGACCATGGCGAACTCCGCGACTGACCAGGACGAGCGGCTGCGGCGGCCGGCGAGGATCCGCTCGGTGCGGCTGGGTGACACGAGGGTGTCCTTCGTGCCGGACGGGGCCATCCAGGGAAGGCCGCGCCGCTGGCTGCCGGATACCACCGATGAGATCTGGGCCGCCCACCCGCAGTACCTGGACGCCTCCGGCCATCTCGTGGCGAGCATCGGCGGTCTCCTGGTGGAGAACGGCGACCGCGCGCTGTTGATCGATGCGGGGTGGGGTCCGGTGTCGCTGCCGGCCGAGCCGGGAGGCCCGAACGGCGCCGTTCACGGTGGCGCGCTGCTGGACGGCCTGGCCGAGCTCGGTCGCGGGCCGGAAGAGATCGAAGCGGTGGCCTTCACCCACCTGCACATCGATCACCTCGGCTGGGCCTGGCATGCCGCCCCGGGCGGTGACCGGCCCGTGTTCACCCGGGCCGAGTATCTGGTGGCCGAACCGGAATGGGCCGGACGCGATCTGCTCGCGCAGGGCGTCACCGAGGAGGAGGCCGCCGCGCTGACACCGCGCGTTCGTACGGTGACCGACGGGCAGGAGGTCTTCCCCGGCGTGCGGGTCCAGATCACCGGTGGTCACACGGCCGGGCACACGCAGTACGTCATCACCGGGGGCGGGACCCGGTTGATCGCCTTCGGTGACGCCCTGCACTCACCGATCCAGGTGGACCACCCCGAATGGTCCTGCCTCTACGACCATGACCCTGTCCGGTCCGCCGAGCATCGCCGTCGGCTCGTCGCCGAGCTGGAGGAGCCTGACACGATCGGCTTCGGCGTCCATTTCGCCGACGCGGTTTTCGGGCGGGTCCGCCGGGACGGCGCCGGCTCCGCCTGGTGCCCCCTGGACGTCTGATCCACCCCGGGGTCGGTCCTGGCCATGACGATCACCCGCGGCCCGCCCGCCCGCGCGGCACCGGCCGGGAATCATCGCGACCGCGCCGACCGCGACCGTGGCGGGGGTGCCCGGTGCCACCGTCGGGCCGCCGCTGCGGCGAGCGGGATGATCGGGCGGGCCGGACCGCTCGGCCGTACGGCGGGTCAGAGGCCGGCGAGGAGCTCCCGCATCCTGTTGATCTCGGCGGTCTGGCCGACGGAGACCTCGTTGGCCAGTTCTTCGATCTTGATGTGCGAGCCGCCGACCAGGACCTGCTCCGACATCGTCAGCGCGCCCCGGTGGTGGGCGGTCATGAGCTCCAGGAAGAGCCGGTCGAAGTCCTCGCCGGAGGCGGCCTTGAGGGCCGCCATCTGCTCGGGGGTGGCCATCCCGGGCATGGAGGGCATGGCGGCGTGGTCGCCGTGCTGGTCGGGGACCCGCTGGCCCTGCTGCCGCAGCCAGGTGATCATGTACTGGATCTCCGGGCCCTGGGCGTCCTTGATGCGCGCGGCCAGTCCCTTGACCTTGGTGTTCCGGCCCCGGGTGGGTGCCAGGGACGCCATGTCGAGTGCCTGCCGGTGGTGGACGATCATGTCCTGCACGTACTTGACGTCGGCGGCGTTGGCGGTGGGGGAGGGCACGGCGGTGGCGGCCTCGCCGGGGCTGAGCGTCCTGGCGGGCTCACCGGGGCGGCCGGGCGCGATGATCGGCGCCGTCTGCAGCGCCTGGGCAGGGGGGCGGTCGGCGCCGGCGCTGCACGCGCTCAGGCACAGGACGGCGGCCACGGCGACGAGCGCTCCGCGCACCCGACCTCCTCGAACGTATCCCGGTAACGACGTCGGAACACCCTAATATGCCCATAAGGGGTAGGTAAATAGAGCAAAACGGAAAAACTTACTGACACTGTGAAGGCTTGTCCGGTTGCCGGTTCAGGATGAACGATTCAGACATTTATGCGACCTTTATGGCGCATATGGCAAGGAGGTTCATCAGTGTTCACCCCCCGAGGGAAGGGTCTGACCGGCCGCTTCCTCGTCGTGGCAGGTGTGGCGGCGGCGCTGTCGCTGTCCACCATGCCCGCCCAAGCCGCTGACATCCCCGCCCCCGGCGAGATCGTCATGAGCTCGAACATCGAGCACGTCACCAACGTCCCGAAGCCCGCGGCGCTGGCGGACATCAACACCGACATCGCCTTCCAGGGCGACTACGCCTACGTGGGCAACTACAGCGGCTTCTCCATCTACGACATCAAGCACCCCAAGCAGACCTCGGTGGTCAGCTCGGTGGTCTGCCCCGGTGGCCAGATGGACATGGCCGTCTACGGAAACCTCCTCTTCGGCGCCGTCGACTCCTCCCGCAACAACGACTCCTGCAGCAGCACGGCCCAGAGCGCGGCGAACAAGGACTCGTGGGAGGGCGTCCGGATCTTCGACGTCAGCGACAAGAAGAACCCCAAGTACGTCAAGGCGGTCGAGACCAACTGCGGCTCGCACACCCTGACCCTGGTGCCCGGCAAGGGACGTGACCGGAGCAACGTCTACGTCTACGTCTCCTCCTACGGCCCGAGCGACACCTTCCCGGACTGTAAGACGCCGCACGACAAGATCTCCATCATCAAGGTGCCGCTGGCGAAGCCGGCGGACGCGGCGGTCGTCAACACCCCGGTGCTCTTCCCGGACGGCGGCAACCCCGGCGAGCCGGACAAGCAGTACCCCTACCGCACGTCGGCGACCACCGGCTGCCACGACATCACCTCCTACCCGGAGAAGGACATCGCGGCCGGCGCCTGCATGGGCGAGGGCATCCTGATGGACATCTCCGACCCGGTGAACCCCAAGGTCACCTCGACCGTCCGTGACGACGAGAACTTCGCGTTCTGGCACTCGGCGACCTTCAACAACGCGGGCACCAAGGTCATCTTCACCGACGAGCTCGGCGGCGGCGGCGCGGCCACCTGCAACGAGGCGATCGGCCCGAACCGCGGCGCCAACGCCTACTACGACGTCTCCGGCACCACGCTGACGTTCCGGAGCTACTTCAAGATCCCGCGCCACCAGGCCGACACCGAGAACTGCGTCGCGCACAACGGCTCGCTGATCCCGGTCAAGGGCAAGGACATCATGGTCCAGGCCTGGTACCAGGGCGGCATCTCGGTCGTCGACTTCACCGACTCGGCCAACCCGCGCGAGATCGCGTTCTTCGAGCGCGGCCCCGACAACACCGCTCCCGCGCTGAGCGGCGGCTTCTGGTCGGCCTACTACTACAACGGCTACATCTACGGCAGTGACTTCAACCTCGGCTTCGACGTCCTGCGGATCAACGACCCGCTGACGAACCAGGCCAAGAGCGTCAAGATGGACATCTTCAACGCCCAGACCCAGCCTTCCTACGGTCACGGCGCCAACCACGGCGGCTGATCGCGCGCCGATCGGCTCTTCCTGAGCGTCGCAGAGGGGCGGCGGGAGAGGATCCCGCCGCCCCTTCCGCATGCCGTACGGCGTGCCGGGCCAGGTCAGGCCGGAGGGACGAACCCGCCGGGGGTCGTCCCGGGAGCCGGGGGCCCCGGGGGCGGCGCCGGAGGCCGGTCCCGCATCGCGGGCGGCGGGCCGTACGGCGCCGCGGGCGGAGGAGCGTACGGCGCGACCGGCGGAGGGCCGTACGGCGCGGCCGGCGGATGGACGGCGGCGGGCCTGTGGGCGGCGGGGAAGGGCGCGGCGTACGGCGGGTACCCGGGCGTGCCGCCGCGCCCGGACAGCCGTGCCTGGTCGCGGCGGCGGCGCTCGGCCAGGACGGCGGTCAGGTAGGCGAACGGCGGGGCGCCCGGCGGCGGGGGCGGGGAGACGAAGGCCGACATCTCGGCGGCGATGCGCGTGCCCATCTCGTGCTGGACGGCGGGCGACAGGTCGGTGCGGCGGGTGAGGTACCGGGCGGCGGTCGCCGCGACCTCCTCGGGCAGCCGGGACAGTTCCAGCGTCGCCGCCCACGCGGCCAGCGGCGGCGGCATCTCCAGCGGCGGGCCGTACCGGCGGGGGGCGCGCTCGGCGATCACGATGGTCCCGGCGAAGACGTCGCCGAGGCGCTTGCCCTTCTCCGAGACCAGCGAGCTGATCAGGGCGGGGGCGCCGCTGAGCGTCCAGATCTCCAGCACCCCGGCCAGGCCGCGGAACAGGGCCTGGCGGAACCGCTCGGGGCCGCCGTCGTCGCTGACCACCCGCAGGCCCAGGGCCAGCTTGCCGAGGCTGCGCCCGCGCGAGAGCGTCTCGAAGATCACCGGGTAGCCGACCAGGACCAGCACGGACAGCGCGATGTACACCATGGCGGTCAGCGCCGGATCGGAGACGAGCAGCAGGGTGCCGGCCGCGAAGGACGCCCCGGCCAGCGTCACGAGCTGGACCAGGATGTCGATGAGCAGCGCGGCGACCCGGCTCGGAAGCTGGGCGATCCGGACTTCGACGACGACCGCCTCGCCGGTTACGACCTCGGACACACCAGCACCCTACCGGCGGCCAGGTCCCGGGCGCCTGCCCCGGAAGCGCGGGGTCCGGCGGCCCGGGAGCGGGGACGATCTGTGACACAGGCCACCATCGACGGGGATGGTGTTCATGTAATCGATTACATACCCTCATGTAATCGATTACACGGGAGGGCCGGTGGCACGTATCAAGGATGTGGCCGTTCGCGCGGGTGTGTCCGTCGCCACGGTCTCCCGGGTCCTCAACGCCAGCCCCTCGGTGTCCGAGGAGACCCGGAACCGGGTCTACACCGCGATGACGGAGCTGAACTACGTCCCCAACGCGGTGGCGCGCTCGCTGCGCACCGAGGCGACCCGGACGCTCGGCCTGATCATCGGCGACATCCTCAACCCGTTCTTCGCCGAGCTGGCCCGCGCGGTCGAGGACACGGCGCGCAAGGCCGGCTACACCGTCGTCATCGGCAACGCCGACGAGCGGGCCGAGGAGCAGGACCACTACGTGCGCACCCTCATCGAGCAGCGGGTGGACGGGCTGCTGATCTGCCCCACCGCCGAGGTCACCCCGCTGGTGGAGCAGGCGGCCGCGACGGGCGACCCGCTGGTGTTCATCGACCGCGTGCTCCCCGGCATGGACGTGCCGTCGGTCCGGGTCGACGGGACCGACGCGATCGGCGAACTCGTCGGCCACCTGAAGACGCTGGGGCACCGGCGGGTGGCCCTCATCTCCGGCCCGCTCCGGCTCTCCACCGGCCGGGAGCGCACCGACGCCTTCGTGAAGGCGGCGGCCGAACACGGGATGGAGCTGCGCCCGGAGTACATTCAGTCGGGGGACTTCCAGCTGGCCAGCGGCCGGGCGCTCACCGCCAGGCTCCTGGACCTGCCGGAGCCGCCCGAGGTGATCTTCGGGGGCGACAACCTGATGACCCTGGGCGCGCTGGACGAGATCCGGGCGCGCGGTCTGCGCATCCCCGAGGACGTGGCACTGGCGTCCTTCGACGACGTGCCGTGGTTCCCCCACATGAACCCCCCGATAACAGCCATCAGCCAGCCCGTCGCCGAACTGGGCGCGCGCGCCGTGCGGGTCATCCTCGACCGGCTCCACGGGCGGCCCGCCGGGTCCGTGGTCCTGCCGGCCGTACTGGTGCCCAGGCAGTCGTGCGGGGAAGGAAGGAACGTCTCGTGACGAACGACGACAGCCCCCTGGGCGGGGCGGCCGGGGGCGAGATCCTCCGCGTCGAGGGACTGCGCAAGGAGTTCCCCGGCGTGGTGGCCCTGGACGGGGTCGACTTCGACCTGCGGGCCGGCGAGGTCCACGTCCTGCTCGGCGAGAACGGCGCGGGCAAGAGCACGCTGATCAAGATGCTCTCCGGGGCCTACCGCCCCGACGCCGGGCGGATCGTCGTCGACGGCGCGCCCGTCGAGATCCGCGGCGCCGGAGACGCCCAGCGGCTCGGCATCGCCACCATCTACCAGGAGTTCAACCTGGTCCCCGAGCTGTCCGTCGGCGAGAACCTCGCGCTGGGCCGCCCGCCCCGCCGCTTCGGGCTCGTCGACACGAAGAAGATGCACGAGCGGGCGCGCGAGCTGCTGGCGCGGGTCGGCGTGGACGTCGATCCGCGTACCCCGGTCGGCCGCCTCGGCATCGCCCGCATGCAGATGGTCGAGATCGCCAAGGCGCTCGCCCTGAACGCCCGGGTGCTCATCATGGACGAGCCCACCGCCGTGCTGACGACCAGCGAGGTCGAGCGGCTGTTCGCCATCGTCCGCCAGCTCCGCGACCAGGGTGTGGCGATCGTGTTCATCACCCACCACCTGGAGGAGATCCCGCAGGTCGGCGACCGGGTCACCGTGCTGCGGGACGGCCGCTCGGTCACGCAGGTGCCGGCGAGCACACCGGAGAACGAGCTGGTCAGGCTCATGGTGGGCCGGCCGATCGACCAGCAGTACCCCCGGGAGCCGGCGGCGCCCGGCGAGCCGCTGCTGCGGGTCCGGGGCCTGGGCCGGCGCGGCGCGTTCGAGGACGTCTCCTTCGAGGTCCGCGCCGGCGAGGTCGTCGGCCTGGCCGGGCTGGTGGGCGCGGGCCGTACGGAGGTCGCGCGGGCGATCTTCGGCGCCGACCCCCACGACACCGGAGAGGTCCTGGTGAACGGCCGCCCGCTGCCGCGCGGTGACGTCCACGCGGCCATGGAGGCCGGTCTCGGCCTGGTCCCGGAGGACCGCAAGGGCCAGGGGCTGGTCCTCGGCGCCGACATCGCCGAGAACCTCGGGCTGGTCACGCTCCGCCGGGCCAGCCGCGGCGGATTCGTCGACCGGGCCGGGCAGCGCCGGGCCGCCGCCGACGTCGCCGGACGGCTCGGCGTGCGGATGAGCGGCCTCGGCCAGGAGGTCCGCACGCTCTCCGGCGGCAACCAGCAGAAGATCGTCATCGGGAAATGGCTGCTCGCCGACGCGAGCGTGCTCATCCTCGACGAGCCCACCCGCGGCATCGACGTGGGGGCCAAAGTCGAGATCTACCAGTTGATCAACTCGCTCACCGCCTCCGGGCACGCGGTGCTCATGATCTCCAGCGATCTCCCCGAGATCCTCGGGATGAGCGACCGCGTGCTGGTGATGGCACGCGGCAGGCTCGCCGGAGAGCTCGCCGCGCGTGAAGCGACCCAGGACTCGGTGATGGCCCTGGCCGTCAGCGAGGTGGAGGATGCACGTGTCCACTGATGTGCTCAACGGGACCGCCAAGGCGGCGCGGCGCCGGCACCCGGCCGCCGCCTGGCTGGCCGAGAACGGCGCGCTGGTCGCCCTGGTCGTGCTCGTGGTCGGCCTGTCGCTGCTGTCGGGTGACTTCCTGACGGTGACGAACCTGCTCAACGTGGGCGTCCAGGCGGCGGTCACCGCGATCCTCGCCTTCGGCGTCACCTTCGTCATCATCACCGGCGGCATCGACCTGTCGGTCGGCTCCGTCGCCGCGCTGTCGGCGATCGTGCTGGCCTGGCTGTCGACCGACTCGGGCCTGCCGTGGCCGCTGGCCGTCCTCGTCGCCCTGGCCGTCGGCCTGGTGTGCGGGCTCGCCAACGCGGCCCTGATCGCGTACGGCAAGCTGCCGCCGTTCATCGCCACCCTGGCCATGCTGGGCATCGCCCGCGGCCTGGCCCTGGTCATCTCCCAGGGCAGCCCGATCGCCCTGCCCGACGCCGTCACCCACCTGGGCGACACCATCGGCGACTACCTGCCGATCCCGGTCCTCGTCATGATCGCCATGGGGCTGATCACCGCCCTGATCCTGGGCCGGACCTACTCCGGGCGGGCGATCTACGCCATCGGCGGCAACGAGGAGGCCGCCCGGCTCTCCGGCATCAAGGTCGACCGGCAGAAGCTCATCACCTACGGCCTGTCCGGCCTCTTCGCCGCCATCGCCGGCATCGTCCTGGCCAGCCGGCTCGCCTCGGCGCAGCCCCAGGCGGCCTCCGGCTACGAACTCGACGCCATCGCCGCCGTCGTCATCGGCGGGGCGAGCCTGTCGGGCGGCAAGGGCCGGGCCTTCGGCACCTTCGTCGGCGCGCTCATCCTCGCGGTGCTGCGCAACGGCCTCAACCTGCTCTCCGTCTCCGCCTTCTGGCAGCAGGTCGTGATCGGAGTGGTGATCGCGCTCGCGGTCCTCTCCGACACCCTGCGCCGCAGGGCCACCACCTGAGAACCACCCCGAGGGGAAAGAAACATCATGATCAAGCGCACCATCAGCATCGCCGCGGCCGGGGCCGCGCTCGCCCTGGGCCTCACGGCCTGCGGTTCGGGCGGCTCGGACGGCTCCTCCGCCGGCGGCTCGGGGGCGTCGGGCGGGGACATCAAGATCGGCATGTCGGTCTCCACCCTCAACAACCCCTACTTCGTCCAGCTCCGCAAGGGCGCCGAGGAGGAGGCGAAGAAGGAGGGCGTCGCGCTGACCGTCACCGACGCCCAGAACGACGCCTCCCAGCAGGTCAACCAGATCCAGAACTTCGCCGGCCAGAACATGAAGGCGATCGTCATCAACCCGGTCGACTCCGACGCCGCCGGGCCCGCGGTCAAGGCCGCGGAACGTTCCAAGATCCCGGTGATCGCCGCCGACCGCGGCGTCAACGGCGGCACCGTCGCGCAGACCGTGGCCTCCGACAACGTCGAGGGCGGCCGGCTCGCCGCGCAGGAACTGGCCAAGGAGATGGGCGAGAAGGGCAAGGTCGTCGTCCTGCAGGGCGTGCCCGGCACCTCCGCGGCCCGCGACCGGGGCCAGGGCTTCACCGAGGGCATCAAGGCGTTCCCGAACATCCAGGTGATCGCCCAGCAGCCGGCCGACTTCGACCGGACCAAGGGCCTGGACGTCATGACCAACCTCCTGCAGTCCAACCCCGGCATCACCGGCGTGTTCGCCCAGAACGACGAGATGGCCCTCGGCGCCGTCAAGGCGCTGGGCGCCAAGGCGGGCAAGGAGGTCAAGGTCATCGGCTTCGACGGCACCCCCGACGGCCTCAAGGCCGTCCAGGACGGCACGCTGAGCGCCACCGTCGCCCAGCAGCCGGCCCTCCTCGGCCAGCAGGCCGTCCAGGGCGCCGTCAAGGCCGCCAAGGGCGAGAAGGTGGAGGCCACGGTCGCCGTGCCCGTGAAGATCGTGAACAAGGACAACGTCGCAGAGTTCGCGGGCTCGTGATGAGCGGCCACACCACCGGATCTCCCCGGCCGGGGGCGGGCCCCGGCGGGCCGGCGTCGCCGTACGACGTGGTGGTCGTGGGATCGGTCAACGCCGACCTGGTGGTCCGCGTCGCCCGGCGGCCCGCGCCGGGCGAGACCGTGATCGGCTCGGAGCTCGCCACCCACCCCGGTGGCAAGGGCGCCAACCAGGCCGTCGCCGCGGCCCGGCTCGGCGCCCGGGTCGCCATCCTCGGCCGGGTCGGCTCCGACGGACACGGCGAGTTCCTGCGCGAGGCGCTGCGCGCCGACGGTGTGGACCTCGGCCACCTCATCGAGACGCCCGGCCCGAGCGGGGTCGCGCTGATCTCCGTGGGCTCCGACGGCGACAACAGCATCATCGTCTCGCCCGGCGCCAACGGGCGGCTGAGCGAGGACGACATCGCCGCCGCCGAAGAACTGCTGTCCTCGGCGCCGGTCGTCTGCCTGCAGCTGGAGAGCCCGCTGGCCACGGTGGTGGCGGCGGCGCGGGCCGCGGGCCGGGTGGTCTTCAACCTCTCGCCGCCGGCGGTGGTGCCGGACGAGCTGCTGGAGGCGTGCGACCCGCTCGTCGTCAACCAGCACGAGGCCGCGCTGCTCCTCGGCAGCCGCGACACCCCCGAACGGCAGGCACGGGAACTGCTGTCGCTCGGCCCCCGCTCGGTGGTCCTCACCCTCGGCGCCGACGGCGCGATCGTCGCCGACGCCGATGACGTCACCGTGGTGCCGAGTCCCAGGGTGGAGCCCGTGGACACCACCGGCGCCGGCGACGCGTTCACCGGGGCGCTGGCCTGGCGCCTGTCGCAGGGCGACCACCTGGTCGCCGCCACCTCGTTCGCGGTCCGGGTGGGCGCCGCGTCCGTGCGCCGGCACGGCGCGCAGAGCTCCTACCCCCGGATCGGGGACCTGGAGACGCTGTGAACCCGACGTCACCGCGTGCCCGGAGCCGTCGTAAGGGTGAGATCGCCGTACGGATGAGGTCACTGTGAAGGTGAAGTCGCGGTGGAAGCGCGGTCGCTGTGAAGGTGGGGTCGTGGTGAAGGCGGGGTCGTGGTGAAGCGCGCGGGAATCCTCAACGCGGCCCTGTCCGGCGCGCTCGCCCGCCTCGGCCACACCGACGAGGTGCTCGTCTGCGACGCCGGGATGCCGCTGCCGCGCGGGGTGGAGGTCGTCGACCTCGCCTTCCTGCCGGGAGTCCCGGCCTTCGCCGACGTGCTGGACGGCCTCCTCGCCGAGCTGGTCGTGGAGGGCGCCGTCGCGGCCGAGGAGGTCCGGGCGGCCAACCCCGCGTGCCACGCGCTGCTCGCCGGACGGCTTCCCGCCCTGGCGCACGTCCCGCACGAGCGGCTCAAGGAGCTGTCCCGCTCCGCCCGGCTGGTGGTGCGGACCGGCGAGGCGCGGCCGTACGCCAACGTGATCCTGCGCTGCGGCGTCGCGTTCTGAACCGCTGAACCGCTGAGCGGTTGAGCGGTTGGGTCGGCGGCCCGTGCAGTTCGTACGGCCGGCGCGGCCTGTGCGGTCCGCCCGGCCCGCCCGGCCCGTGCGGCTCGTACGCAGCCGTGCGGCTCGTGCGGTCCCTGCGGCCCGTGCCGAGCCGGGCTCGGCACGGGCCGCACGGAAGTCCCGGCCGTGCGGAAGGTGGATACGCTTTCCGGGTGGACATCGACGCGTTCGTCACCGCGCACCGCCCCTCCTGGGACCGCCTGGAACACCTGGTCCGGCGGCGCAGGTCACTGGACGGCGCCGAGATCGACGAACTCGTGGAGCTCTACCAGCGGACCGCCACCCACCTGTCGATCGTGCGTTCCGGTCCCACCGACCCGATCCTGGTGAGCCACCTGTCGTCGCTGGTCGCCCGGGCCCGCTCGGCGGTGACCGGCGCGCACGCCCCCGCCTGGCGGGAGTTCATCCGGTTCTTCACCGTCTCGTTCCCGGTGGTCGCCTACCGCGCCCGGTGGTGGTGGCTCGGCACCACCGCCGCGTTCCTCCTGGTCTCGACGGTCGTCGCGATCTGGGTGGCGGGGGACCCGGCCGTGCAGGCCGCGATCGGCACCCCGGAGGAGATCACCCGGCTCGTCGACCACGACTTCGCCGACTACTACTCCGAGCACCCCGCGGCCTCCTTCGCCGGGCAGGTCTGGGTCAACAACGCCTGGGTCTCGATGCAGGTCATCATCATGGCCGTGCTGCTCGGCCTGCCGATCCCGTACGTGCTGTGGCAGAACGCGCTGAACGTCGCGGTCTCCGCCGGGCTGATGGCCTCCCGCGGCAAGCTCGACATCTTCTTCGGCCTGATCACCCCGCACGGCCTGCTGGAGCTGACCGCGGTGTTCCTCGCCGCGGCCGTCGGCATGCGCCTGGGCTGGACGGTCATCGACCCCGGCCCCCGCAGACGCGGCGAGGCCCTCGCCGAGCAGGGCAGGGCCGTCATGAGCGTGGCCCTCGCGCTGGTCGTGGTGCTGCTGGTCTCCGGGCTCATCGAGGGGCTCGTCACCCCCTCGCCCCTGCCCACCTGGGCGCGGATCGGCATCGGGGTCGTCGCCGAGGCGGCCTTCCTCGCCTACGTGGTCTACTTCGGCCGCCGCGCCCTCCGCGCGGGCGAGACCGGCGACCTGGAACGCGCCCCCGACGTCACCCCCACCTCCGGCTGACAGCGGACCGGAGTACGGAGGACCGCGTGTCGGCCTGTGGCTGCGGGCGCACCCAGCGGCTATGACGACCGGCTACCGGCCCGTCACCAATGGTCATGACCAAAAGCTATCCATGATGATCCGGGGATGTCCGGCGTTTCGTGTCACCTGTTCCGGCGAGGCGGGTGTCAGAGGCGGCCGGCGGCCTTGAGGGCGAGGTAGGCGTCGGCGAGGGCCGGGGCGAGCTGTTCGGGGGCGGCGTCGACGACCTCGACGCCCTGGCGGCGCAGCCGGGCGGTGATCCGGCGCCGGTCGGCGCTCTGGCGCTCCGCCGCCGCCGCGTCGTACACCAGCTCGGGGGTGCCGCGCCCGGCGGCCATCGCCGCCACCTGCGGGTCGGACGCGGCCGCCAGCAGCACCAGGTGCCGGGAGGACAGCTGGGGGAGCACGGGCAGCAACCCCTCCTCCAGCGACGCTGCGTTGAGATCGGTCAGCAGGACGACCAGGCAGCGCCGCCTGGCGCGGGCCAGGACGGCCGCGACCATGTCGGCCGCGTCGGCCTCGACCAGTTCGGCCTCGATCGGCGCCATCGCGTTGACGAGCGACGACAGCAGCTCGGTACGGCCGGCCCCGGACACCCAGGCGCGCACCGACCGGTCGTGGGCCATGAAGTCCACCCGGTCGCCGGCCCGGGCGGCCAGCGCGGCCAGCAGCAGCGCCGCGTCCATCGACCAGTCGAGCCGGGGCCAGCCCGGCGCGGTCCCCGCGCCGCCCCGCCCGCCGGGAAGCCCCCCTGAAAGGCCGCCGGGAAGTACACCCGAAGGCCCGCCGAGCCCGGCCCCCCGGCCCGCGGAGGAGCGGTCCTCCTGGCCGGCGAGCGGGACCGGGGCGGTGCCGACCCGGCCGGCCGAGGTGCGCCCGGTGTCCAGGACGATCAGCACCCGCCGGTCGCGTTCGGGCCGCCAGGTGCGGACCACGACGTCGGAGCGGCGGGCGGTGGCCCGCCAGTCGATCGACCGCACGTCGTCGCCGGGCACGTACTCGCGCAGCGAGTCGAACTCGGTGCCCTGGCCCCTGACCATCGACGGGTGCGCGCCCTCCAGCTCCCTGAGCCTGGTCAGCTTGGCGGGCAGGTGCTTGCGGCTGAGGAACGGCGGCAGCACCCGCACCGACCACGGCACGCGGTGCGAGCCCTGGCGGGCCGCGATGCCCAGCGGGCCCAGCGACCGCACCGTGACGGCGGCGGCCTCCCGGTCGCCCCGGCGCACCGGGGTGAGCGTCAGCGTGAGGCGGCGGCGCTCTCCGGCCGGAACGTCCAGCGCGAAGCGCCGGGGGGCGGCTCCGGCCGAGGGCGGCCAGGCGTCCCGCAGCAGGCCCCGGACCCGCCGGCGGCCGGGGTTCTCCACGATCAGGTCGACCGTGGCGGTCTCGCCGAGCCGTACCAGGCGGTCACCGGAGCGGGTGAACCGCAGTGGGCGCACGCCCCCGGCCAGCAGCAGGTCCACCGCGACCAGCGCGGCCAGCAGCAGCGCCACCCCGGCCACGGCCGGTCCCGGCCGCGGCGCGAACAGCACGACCAGCGTGCCCAGCAGGGCCAGTAGCGCGGCCCGTCCCGTCAGTGCCATCGGATCACTCAGCGGGGGACGGGGACGGCGGCGAGGACGGCGTCGATCAGGCCGTCGGGGGACGCGCCCTCCAGTTCGGCCTCGGGGCGGAGCTGGACGCGGTGCCGCAGCGCCGGCCGGGCCAGCGCCTTGACGTCGTCCGGGGTCACGTAGGCGCGGCCGGACAGCCAGGCCCAGGCGCGGGCGCCGGCCAGCAGCGCGGTGGCGCCGCGCGGCGAGACGCCGAGCTGCAGCGACGGCGACTGCCGGGTGGCCCGGGCGATGTCCACGATGTAGCCGAGCACCTCGGGCCCGGCGTGCACCTGGCGGACCGCGGCGCGCCCGGCCTCCAGGTCGGCGGCGGTCGCCACCGGCCTGATGTGGGACAGGTCGCGCGGGTCGAAGCCGAGCGCGTGCCGCTCCAGCACCGCGACCTCCTGCTCGCGGGAGGGCAGCGGCACGGTCAGCTTGAGCATGAACCGGTCGAGCTGCGCCTCGGGGAGCTGGTAGGTGCCCTCGTACTCCACCGGGTTCTGGGTGGCGGCCACGATGAACGGCTCGGGCAGCCGTCGCGGTACGCCGTCCACGCTGACCTGCCGTTCCTCCATCGCCTCCAGCAGCGCCGCCTGCGTCTTGGGCGGGGTGCGGTTGATCTCGTCGGCGAGCAGCAGGTTGGTGAAGACCGGTCCGGGCCGGAACTCGAACTCCGAGGTCTTCGCGTCGTAGACCAGGGAGCCGGTGACGTCTCCGGGCATCAGGTCGGGGGTGAACTGCACCCGCTTGAAATCCAGCGACAGCGCCGCCGAGAGGGTTCGCACGAGCAGGGTCTTGGCGACCCCGGGCACGCCTTCGAGCAGCACGTGTCCCCGGCACAGCAGGGCGATCACCAGCCCGGTGACCACGGCGTCCTGGCCGACGACGCCCTTGGCGACCTCGGCGCGCAGCGCCCCCAGCGCCTCCCGGGCGGCGTCCGCGCCGCCGTTCGCACCGGTGGGCGCTCCAGTGGGCGCACCGGTGGCCGGGCCGGTGGGCGCTCCGGTGGACGTGCCGGGGGGCGTGCCGAGGGCCGCGCCGCCGTCCGCGCCGGGCGCGGGCCCGGCCGGTGTGCCGTTGTGCGGTGGCGTGGTCACGCGGCCTCCCCGGTCGGCACTGTCGGCACGGCCGACGCGGCCGGGCGCGCGGCGCCGCGTCCGGCGGCTCGCTGGTCACACACGTTCACGAATCTCTGACCTGCCTCTCCAACATGTCCAGATATGCGGCCAGGGCGACCAGCCCGGCGTCGTCGGCCGGCGGCGGGCCGTACAGGGCGGACGCCACCTGCGGCGCGGCCTGCCCGGTCCGCTCGGCGAGCGCGCTCACCCTGGCGTCCGGCCCGGCCGCCGACGGCAGCCCGAGCCGGGGGACGACCCGGTCGGCGAAGCCCTCGCGCAGGGCGGCGGCGGCGCGGTCGCGGGCCCGCCTGGCCCGGTACAGCCTGGCCCTGCCCTCGGCGGTCTCGGCGGCCCGTACCACCACGGGCAGGCGTTCGGCCACCACCGGGCCGAGCCGCCGGCCCCGCCAGAGCGCCAGCAGCACCACCGCCAGCGCGAGCTGCGCCACGGCCCACCTGACCCCCGGCGGGACGAGATCGTAGATGCCCTGCTCGCCGGGCTCCGCCGCCGCCTCCCCGGGAGGCGGCGGAACCAGCCAGACGAGCGTGGGCCTGGCGCCGGCGAGGTTCATCGCCAGCGCGGCGTTGCCGTCCTCGGCCAGGCGCAGGTTGGTCATGAAGTCGCCGTCGCCCACCGCGGTGATCGTCCGGTCACCGTCGCGGTAGCCGACCAGCGTCGGGTCGTCGCCGGCGGGGTAGCAGCCCGTCCCGCCCCGGGGGACGGCGAAGGTCGTCCCGCCCAGGTGGACGCTGCCCGCGGCGGCCGCGGCCGGCAGCGCGCAGCGGGGCTCGCGCGAGCGCGTCCGGGCCTCCCCGGTGGCGCGCAGGCCGGGGGCGAGCGTCCTCAGCCGCCGGTCGCCGCCGACCAGCAGCAGGTCACCCGGCGTCCCGGCCAGTCGCGAGGCGTCCCCGGCGGTGAGCGGGAAGGCGTCGGTGACCAGCAGCGTGCTGTCGGCGGTCGCGGCGGTCCGCGCCTCGGCGGCCGAGGTGACCCGCGCGATCCGCACGCCGCGGCCCTCCAGCAGCCGGGCGAGCGCCCCGGCGCCGGACAGCGAGGTGTCGTCGGGGTCGAGCCGCCGGTCCTGGCCGCCGGTGCCGCCGAGGAGCACGCCGGCGACGGCGGCGGCCACCACGATGAGGGCGACCAGCAGCGCACCCCGGCCGCCGCGCCACAGGCTCGCGGCGGTGGGGGAGACGGACGTCGAGCCGGTTCCGGGGGCGGCGGCGAGGCCCGCGGAGTTCATGGGGTCCGCGGGATTCATCGGGTTCGTCCCCGTGTGCCCGGCGCCTGCGGGGGTTTCCCCCCGCGCGCCCGTAGTGTCAGTGGTGTCGGTGATGTCAGCGGGGTTCATCGGGGTCCTCCCCACGCGCCCGCGCCGCCGGCCGGTTGCGCCGGGGCGGGGGCCGCGTCCGCCGGGCGCGCCGCGCGGAGCCGCTCGTCGAGGTCGCGCAGCGTCTCGTACGCCTCGGCCGTGCCCGGGGCCTCGCCGTACGTCACGTCGTCGAAGATCCGGGCCGCGGCGGCGAGCCCGGCGGCCAGGCCGGGCAGCGCGCGGCCGGCCTCGGCGGCCAGTTCGGCGGCGGTGCGGCCCGGGACGGGATCGACGATCGCGCGGTCCTCCAGGTCGCGGGCGACGGCCCGCAGCCGCTCGCGGACCGCCTCGGCCCAGTCGCCCCCGGCGGCCAGTCGCTCGGCGGCGGCGCGGTGCTCGGCCGCGGTGCGCCGGCCGTCGCCGAAGACCTCCTCGCGGCGGGCGGCGCGGCCCCCGGCGGTGCGCCGCGCGACCACGGCCAGCGCGACGACCGCGGCGACCACGAGGGCGACGAGCACCACCCGGACGGTCACGCTTCCCACGGTCCCGAGGGAGTCCTGGTCGGTGAGGTCGCCGATGAACTGGTTCACCGCCCGCACGGCGCGGTCGAACACCGACTCCCTGGCGTACCCGGCCCGGAGCAGCTCGCGGGCCGCCTCGCGGCGGGCCTCGTCACGGCCGACGTCGACCGGCGCGCCGAGGCCCGGGAGGGCCGGGAGGGTCAGGAGTGGGGCCACGAAGCTCCCTGCCCGGCCTGCGGGTACGGGCCCGGCGCGCCGGGTGCGGCGGACGGCAGCCACAGGTCGTCGGCCGACGCGTGCACCCAGCCCTGGCGCCGCTGCTCGATCGCGGCGGTCTGCAACACGAGGTCGAACGCCTCCGAACGCATCCGCCGGTCGGCGTAGAGCAGGCCGTTCACCCCGGCCAGGAACGGATAGGTGATCATCGCGCCGACGGTGCCGCCGATCGCGATCAGGACCGCCGTGGCGATCTGCGCGCCGGTCGAACCCTGGCCGCCGACGCTGATGAGGGCGGCGCCGAAGGTGAAGGGCACGGCGACCACGAAGGTGATCAGAAAGGTGATGATCCTGGTGAGGATCAGGATGCCGAGGGTGCGCCAGAAGCCGCCGTTCACCAGCAGCCAGGACCTGCGCATGGAGTCGAGGACCCCGCGCCGCTCCAGCACCGCGGCGGGCGCGGCGAGCGCCAGGCGGGTGGAGACGAACGCGGCGTAGGCGATGTAGCCGAGCACCGCCAGCGCCCCCGCCGCGACCGCCGTCCCAGGGCCGGCCCCGGCGCCCGCCAGCGCCACGACCACCACCGCGATCGCGACCACCGGCACGAGCAGGAGCAGCGCGTTGAGCGCCACCAGCCCGAACAGCGCGGGCATGCGGCCGCGGGACATCCGCCACGCCTCGCCCGCGGTCGTCCGGCCGCCGAAGACGGCCCGGCCCAGGATCCGGGTCAGCACGCCGGTGAGCAGCGTCACCACGACGAACTCCACGGCGGAGGAGACCAGCACGTCGCCGTACTGGCCGAGGAAGCCGGTCTCCCCGACGCCGTCCAGTGCGGAGGGGTCGTTCACGGCCGCGCCGACCTGGCCGAAGATGACCGCCTGGCCGATCGCGGTGGGGATCGCGCCGAGCACCGCGGCGATCGCCGAAAGACCCAGGACGGTCTTGGGGTTGGAACGGATCAGCCTGATCGCGCCGTCGAGGATGTCGCCGAGGCCGAGCGGGCGCAGCGGGATGATCCCGGGCCGCAGCGCGGGCGGCGGCGGGCGGTGGCCGTACGGCGGCTGCGGTCCCGGGCCGTACGGCGGCCGGGGTCCCGGGCCGGGGACGTACGGCCCGCCGGGGTGGGGCGGCCCGCCGTACGGTGCGGGGCCGTCCTGGACGGGTCCGGTGGGGGAGGCGGGCGGCGGCCCGGGCGCGGTCCACGGCGATCCCGGGGCTCCCTGGTAGGGCGGGGGCTGGTGGGCCGCCCAGCCGGAGGGCGTGTCGGGAGCGGGACCGTGACCGTCTGACATATCCCAATCCTGGCATGTCGTGGGTGCCGATTGTGATGGGCGGGACGACGGATCCGGGTTCCCGGCCCCCGGATCGGCCGGATCGCGGACAACCGAGACGCCGCAGGGATGGCCGAGACCGGGTTCTTTACTCCAGACTGGGGATGTCACCACCTCCGCTTGGCGTCCGGGGTGGCCGGGAACGGAGAGGGTGACACGGGGGCTGGGCCACGGCTTTGCCGTGCGTGGGCCTAAAATTCGCCTTCCGAATGCTTGACGTCAGTGCCTGTGCCACCCACTGGTCAGGCAAGGGTAATCTGCGGTAACCGTGCATTCACCCCAAAACTCCCAGACGGCGTAACGAATGAGGGGCCATGAAAGGACGCGTGCTGGTCGTCGACGACGACGCCGCTCTCGCCGAGATGCTCGGCATCGTCCTACGGGGAGAGGGCTTCGAGCCCTCCTTCGTTTCCGACGGCGACAAGGCGCTCGACGCGTTCCGTGACACCCGGCCGGATCTCGTACTGCTCGACCTGATGCTGCCGGGGGCCGACGGCATCGACGTCTGCCGCCGCATCCGCGCCGAGTCCGGCGTGCCGATCGTCATGCTGACGGCCAAGAGCGACACCATCGACGTGGTGCTCGGCCTGGAGTCCGGGGCCGACGACTACATCGTCAAGCCGTTCAAGCCCAAGGAGCTGGTGGCCCGGGTCCGCGCCCGGCTGCGCCGCACCGACGAGCCGACGCCGGAGATCCTGCAGATCGGCGACATCACCATCGACGTGGCGGGCCACTCGGTCAAGCGCGGCGAGGAGACGATAAACCTCACGCCGCTGGAGTTCGACCTGCTCGTCGCGCTGGCCCGCAAGCCGCGCCAGGTCTTCACCCGCGAGGTCCTGCTGGAGCAGGTGTGGGGCTACCGCCACGCGGCCGACACCCGCCTGGTCAACGTGCACGTCCAGCGGCTCCGGGCGAAGATCGAGAAGGACCCCGAGCACCCGGAGATCGTGGTGACGGTCCGCGGAGTGGGCTACAAGGCCGGCCCTGCCTGAAGACCCGTCGCGGCCTCCCCGGGATCCCGACATGCCTTCCAGTAAGCGCCTCCGCACCCCGCGCCGGGTGGCGCGGGGACTCCGCCGCCGGGCCCGATGGCTGGCCGGCTGGGTGCGCCGTGTCTTCTGGCGTTCCCTCCAGCTCCGCGTGGTCACCAGCACGATGGTGATCTCCATCGCGGTGGTCGCCGTACTGGGGGTCTTCCTCATGCAGCAGATCGTCGCGACCACGCTGGAGTCCCGGGAGCGCGCGGCCAGGAGCGAGGCGCAGGCCGACCGGAAGGCCGTGCTGGGTTACCTGAAGAACCAGCCCGGCGGCGAGACGTCCAAGCAGCAGGCCGACATGGCGGGGGCGCTCCAGGCGGGCGGGGACAGCCCGCTCGGCCAGGCGATCGTGGCGCTGGCGGGCCGGGCCGGCGCCGTGCCCCGCTACTCGGTGGTCATCCGCAACGACAACCGGCCCGGCGAGTTCTACGTCACCACCAACATCGACCCGGTGAGCATCCCCGAGAGGCTCCGCGCCGACGTGCTGAAGAAGCAGCCCGAGGAGGTCACCACCTACTACGGCAGGCTGTACTACGAGGGCGGCGACTCGCGGCCCGGCATGATCCTCGGCACCCGCCTCGACACCTCCGGAACACCCCTGGACAGCGGCTACGAGATCTACCACCTCGTCCCGCTGGACCAGGAGGAGAAGACCCTCACCTCGGTCCTGCGGATGCTCATCCTGGTCGGGGTCGCCCTGGTGCTCCTGCTGGCCGCCATCGCCTCCCTGGTCACCCGCCAGGTGGTCATCCCGGTACGGCTGGCCCGCCAGGCCGCCGAACGGCTGGCCGCAGGACGCCTGGACGAGCGGCTCAAGGTCCGCGGCGAGGACGACCTGGCCCGGCTGGCCGCCTCCTTCAACGAGATGGCCGCCAACCTGGCGCTGAAGATCCACCAGCTGGAGGAGCTGTCGCAGGTGCAGCGGCAGTTCGTCTCCGACGTCTCGCACGAGCTGCGCACCCCGCTGACCACCGTGCGGATGGCCGCCGACCTGCTCTACGACGCCCGGGAGGACTTCGACCCGATGGTCGCCCGGTCGGCCGAGCTGATGCAGAACCAGCTCAACCGGTTCGAGACGATGCTCGCCGACCTGCTGGAGATCAGCCGCTACGACGCGGGCGCGGCCGAGCTGGACATCGAGCCGGTCGACGTCAGAGACGTGGTGCTGAGCGCCGTCGGCGACTCCGAGGCACTGGCCGAGCGCCACTCCACCCGCTTCGACCTGCGGCTGCCCGGCGAGCCCTGCATGGCCGAGATGGACCGCCGGCGGGTCGAGCGCGTCCTGCGCAACCTGCTGTTCAACGCGATCGAGCACGGTGAGGGCCGCGACATCATCGTCACGGTCGGCGCCGACCGTGACGCGGTGGCGGTGGCCGTGCGCGACCACGGCGTGGGCCTGAAACCGGGTGAGGAGAACATGGTCTTCGACCGGTTCTGGCGGGCCGACCCCTCGCGGGCGCGCACGATCGGCGGCACCGGCCTGGGGCTGGCGATCTCCCGCGAGGACGCGATGCTGCACGGCGGCTGGCTCCAGGCGTGGGGCGCGCCGGGCGAGGGGTCGCAGTTCCGGCTGTCGCTGCCCAGGACGGCCGGGTCGCCGCTGCGCGGGTCGCCATTGCCGCTGGTCCCGCCGGAGGTGGAGATGCGCCGGACGTGGCGGGCGCACATGACGCCGGTGCTGTCGCCGGCGACGGCCGACGGGGGACGCGATGCGGACTGAGACCGTGTTCCACGGAACGGAACGGCCCGCCCCCTCCGGGCGGCTGGCCCGCACCGGGCGGCGCATGGGTGCGGTGAGCCTGGTCATGGCGCTGAGCTGCGTGTCCGCCGCCTGCTCGGTCATCCCGGTCGGGGGCCGGTCGGCCGTCGTGGACGACGTGCGCAAGGGCAACCCGCTGGGGGACCCGTACGCGCGGGTCATCGCCGTGCCTCCGGAGGCCGGCTGGACGCCCGAGCAGGTCGTCGCCGGCTTCCGCGCCGCGATGGCCAGCGTCGACGACCGCGACCGCGGCATCGCGCGCAGGTATCTCACCGACGACTTCGCCCGCAAGTGGAACCCGCAGAGCGGGGTGACGGTCTACAAGCAGGGCGAGGTCCAGCCCCCGCCCGAGCAGGGCGACGGCACCGCCCGGGTCGTCCTGAAGGGGACCCTCACCGCGATCATCGACCAGGACGGCCGCTACCGGCCGACCGGCGGCCCGCTGAACGAGCCGTTCAGCCTGGTCAAGGGGCCGAGCGGGTGGCGGATCAACGCGGCGCCCGACGGGCTGCTGCTGTCGGAGGCCGACGTCGAGCGCGCCTACCTCAAGGCGAATCTGTACTTCCTGGACTCGGCGTGGAAGGGGCTGGTGGTCGACCAGGTCCGCGTGCCGATCGACCCCACCGCCAACTTCGCCAAGACGATCGTCCAGCGGCTGCTGAAGGGGCCGAGCAGCCTGCTCAAGGGCGCGGTGAACACCGCCTTCAAGCCCGGCACGCAGCTCCTCGGCGTCGACACCCAGGACGACCGCGTGGTCATCAACCTGTCCAAGCCGGTCGACTCCGACCTGATCGGCCCGATGTCGGCCCAGATCGCCGGGACGCTCGCCGAGCTGACCAGGGGCGGCTGGGACTTCGAGATACGGGTGAAGGGCGAGCCGTACTACTCCGACAGCCTGCTGCCGATCGACGCCCAGGAGCACATCGACTTCGACACCTGGATGACCCCCGGCGACGTCCACCCCTACTTCCTCGCCGACGGCGCGCTGCGCACGCTGGGCCGGGACAACGTCGGCCAGCCGGTGCCGGGCCAGGCGGGGGAGAAGGACGGCGCCCGCACCCGTCCGGCGGTCAGCGACCAGTGGCAGGTGGCGGCGCTGTCGGCCGGCGAGCGGGAGATCGCGGTCACCCCGATGACCCCCGGCGGCCAGTGGCGGCCCTGGGTCGCCGGCACCTCCCTGACCCCGCCCTCCTGGGACCGCTACCACACCCTGTGGACCGTCGACCGGCTCGACGACCACACCTCGAAGGTGCTGCGGCACGACGGCAGGAAGCAGTACGACGTCTCCGCCCCCGACCTGGAGACGGTCCGCGTCGAGGCGCTCCGGATCGCCCGCGACGGGGTGCACGTCGCGGCGGTGGTGCGGAGCGGCACCGAGGAGGAGGTGAAGATCGGCACGGTCATCGGCCAGGGGGCCGCCACCAAGATCACCAACCTGCACCCGGTGGTGAACGTCGAGCCGAACCAGACCGTCAAGGACATCGCCTGGAAGGACGGCACGACCCTCTACGTGCTCACCGGCAAGTCCGAGCTGCTGGAGGCGTCCGTCGTCGCCGAGCCCAAGCAGCTGCCGTCCAACCCGCAGATCCAGAGCATCACCGCGCTGAACGGCTCCCTGCTGGCCGGGGCGAAGGACGACGACGGCAACTGGCAGCTGCTGTCCTGGAACCGCAACTCGGCCCAGTGGGAGGCCGTGGTGAAGAACGAGAACGGCTCCACCTCCTTCACCAAGGACGGCCCCTCCTACCCCGCCTACCCGCTGGGCTGAGCCGATGGCGCGTGCTCACGGGCGTTTCTGTCGGTGGCGCGTGAAACCGTGGGCACGTGTCGACCGCTCTGCTCGATCTGGTCCTGCCGCCGCGCTGCGCCGGGTGTGACGCCCCGGGCGCCCTCGTCTGCCCCCGCTGTACGGCGGAGCTGCACGGCGAGCCCGCGCGCCGGATGCCCGGCCCCTGCCCGCCCGGCCTGCCCGAGTGCTGGTCGGCCGCCGAATACGCCGGCGGCCCGCGGCGGACGATCCTCGCCTACAAGGAGCACGGCCGTACGGCGCTCGCCCATCCGCTGGCCGGCGCCCTGGCGCTGACGGTGGCCGCGGCGGCGGGTGAGCGGCCCGTCATCCTCGTCCCGGTGCCCAGCGCCCGTCCCGCGCTGCGGCGGCGCGGGCACGACCCGGTGACCGGGCTCGCCGAGCTGGCCGCCGGATACCTCCGCGCGGCGGGATGGCCGGCGACCGTCGCCCGGGTCCTCACCCAGCGCCGCCGGGTCGCCGACCAGGCGGGCCTGAGCGCCCGCCGGCGCGCCGAGAACCTCGCCGGGGCCTTCCGGGTCGCCGCGGGCCACAACCGCGCCCGGCTCGGCTTCTGGGCCGGGAGAGGGGCCGTCGTGCTGGTGGACGACGTCCTCACCACCGGCGCGACGCTCGCCGAGGCGGCCCGGGCGCTGCGCGAGGCGGGCACGGAGGTCCCGCTGGCCGCCACGGTCGCCGCGACACGCCGAACGGACGGATTCCGGAACCATCACGGTAAGTAATGTAACGGCCGGAAAACGGTCCCGTCCGGCGGTGGTGCCCGCCTGTCCGGATCGGCTCCGCGCGACCCTCCGGGGGCACTGAGAAGCGGGCACGTGCCGGAGCCACCCGGCGAAACGGCCGCCCTCCACCCGCTCGGGCGCGTTTAAGATCACGCAAAGTGACCGGCAAAGGCGGGGCCAAGCTGACATTCGGCCGCGATGCGGATAGCGTCTGAACATGGCACCCGCCCGGGTCCGTGGTTGCGCCGGACCGGCTCCCGCGAGGAGACCGGCCCGGTTAGCCGATGCCAGCCGCAGGCTAAACGGTCCACGTAAGACGACTTTTCGTCGATCGATCACGGTGCGGCTTAGAGGTAAGTCCTGCCTTCCCGGGGAGCCAGATGTTCCTCGCCAGAAGAGAAGGGCAGTAGTGGCAAAGAGCTGCGAGACCCTCAGCAGGCGGATGTGGGGACGAAGACCAGGTCGGCCGGGTGGGTGCCGCCGCTCAACGCCGTCGAAGGTTTCGAAGGGGGGCTGTGCATGGACATCATCGTCAAGGGCCGTCACACGGGAGTGAGTGACCGGTTCCGAGACCACGTGACCGCCAAGCTGGCCAAGATCGAGCGTCTGGACAACAAACTCATCCGCATCGATGTGGAGGTCTCCAAGGAGACGAACCCGCGCATCAACGGCCCGCGGGAGCGGGTCGAGCTCACCATCCACTCCCGGGGACCCGCCATCCGCGCCGAGGCCTCGGCAGACGACCGTTTCTCCGCCCTCGACATCGCGCTCGGGAAGCTCGAAGGCAGGCTCCGGCGCCTCGCCGACCGGCGCAAGGTCCACTACGGCAACCACTGCCCCCCCTCGGTGGCCGAGCTGACCGCCGCCGCGCTCGCCGAGTCCTTCGAGATCGACCCCGCCGGGGTCCGCGTCGAGCCCGCGACCGTCGGCGGTTCCGGCGACGAGTACCGCTTCGAGCCCGAGCCCGCGGCGGAGGCCGGCGACCTCTCCGAGGACAGCGCGATCGTCCCGATCCAGATGGACGGCGACGGGCCGCTCGTCGTCCGGGAGAAGACCCACAAAGCCGATCCGATGACCATCGACCAGGCACTGCTGGAGATGGAGCTGGTCGGCCACGACTTCTATCTCTTCCGGGACAAGGAGAGCGGCCTGCCGAGCGTCGTCTACCGGCGGCGAGGTTACAACTACGGAGTGTTGCGGCTCGTCGAACCCTGACGAACCCGTACGAAGATCCTCTCCGACCACCCCGAGGACCTGAAACCGTGTAATCATGGCGGTCCAACGGCTCTGGCCCCCCGAGGAGGAGGCGTGACGGAATCCGATGAGACGACCCGCGCTGCCAGGAGCGGTGACCCGATCCGCGTGCTGATCGTCGACGATCACGCGTTGATCCGCCGCAGCCTGGAGATGGCGCTGGCCGCGGAGACGGACATCGAGGTGGTCGGCGAGGCGAGCGATGGACAGGAGGCGGTCGAGCTCGCCGACCGCCTCACCCCGGACGTCGTGCTCATGGACGTCCGGATGCCCCGCAGGAGCGGCATCGAGGCCACACGCGAGATCAAGGCCTCGGTGCCGAGCACGCGGATCATCATGTTGACGGTGAGCGACGAGGAGGAGGACCTCTTCGAGGCGATCAAGGCGGGGGCCACCGGCTACCTGCTGAAGAACGTGCAGCTCGACGAGGTGCCCGAGGCCGTCCGCGGCGTCCACGAAGGGCAGTCGCTGATCAACCCGGCGATGGCCGCCAAGCTCATCACCGAGTTCGCGAACATGAGCCGCAAGGAGGCCGAGCGGCCTCCCCAGCTCCCGGTCCCGCGCCTGACGGACCGCGAGATGGAGGTGCTGCGCCTGGTCGCGAAGGGGATGAACAACCGCGAGATCGCCAAGCAGCTGTTCATCGCCGAGAACACCGTGAAGAACCACGTCCGCAACATCCTGGACAAGCTCCAGCTCCACTCCCGGATGGAGGCGGTGGTCTACGCGGTCCGCGAGCGGATGCTCGAGATCACCTGATCGGCGGGC
>NZ_BMQJ01000004.1 GCF_014648055.1 Streptosporangium pseudovulgare | reverse complement strand
CGTCGCCGCCCGCCACCTCCGTCAGCGTCTCGTGGCCGCCGTAGACCCGCTGGTAGCCGGGCCCGCCCTCGAAGTAGTAGATCTCCTCCAGCACCGCCTCGCACTCCGAGGCGGTGTCGTGCTTGTGCGGCGGGTAGGACGACCAGTTGCCGCCCGGGGTCAGCACCTCCACCGCGACCAGCCGGTCGCAGTCGAAGGCGTCCGGCGCGCAGAAGTTGTTGACCTGCCGGGTGGCCTGCCCGGCCCCGCGGATCTCGACGGGGACGTCGCGGGTCGCGCCGTACCGGACGGGGAAGCTGCGCCGCGCGCGGGCGGCGGGGAACGCGAAGCGGCCCGAGCCGGTGATCCGCACGGTCGCGCCGACGGGGAGGTAGGCGAAGTCGCTGACCTCGGAGAAGACGGAGGTACGGCCGTGCAGGACGAGCCGTACCCCGTCGCAGCGGACCTCGCACGAGCCCGACAGCGGCAGGACCAGCATCTCCTCGTCGCCGGTGGTGAAGTCGACGCTCTCGCCGGACAGGCAGAGCATGCGGAGACCGGTGTAGGCCCAGCCCGCCGTCTCAGGGGTGATCCACAGGGCCCAGGGGGACCGTGCCGTGCTGCCCGCCGGGACGAACGTCATGGCGCCTCCTCGGCCGGAACCCGGGCGGCAGGCCCGGCGTGCGGCGTCCGGGCGGGCCCGGACCGGGTGTCGCGGTCGGGTCGCTCGCTCATCGGTGCAACCTCCAGCATCCCCACGGCCGTGTCCACGGCCGCGGCCACGTCGTCATCGGAGGGGTACAGCAACGCGCGGCCGATCACAAGCCCCCGCACACCGGGAAGCCGGAGCGCCGCGCGCCACGCGGCGTAAGCGCGTTCCGGCGTTTCCCCCGGATCACCGCCCAAAAGCAGCGTCGGCAGCGTGGTGGCCCGCACGACCCGCTCCATCCCCTCCACCACCGGGATCTTCAGCCAGGTGCGCGCGGAGGTCGCGCCGAGTCCCTGGCCGACGTGGATGGCGCGGATGACGCCCTCGGCGGACAGGTCGTGGACGACGCCCCGCTTCCCTCTCCGCGACCAGAAGGGCTCGACCATCGCGATCAGGCCGTGCGCGGCCAGCTCGGTGATCGCCCGCCCGCAGGACTCGAGGGTGGCGGCGGTGGCGGGGTCGTCCAGGCCGATCCGGCAGAGCATCTTGCCGCCGTCGAGGCCCATCCGGACGATCGAGGCGGTGTCGTAGGCGGTGAAGCGGTCGTCGAACTCGAACGCCGCCCCCTGCACGCCGCCCCGGTTCATGGAGCCGATGACGAGTTTGTCCTCCAGCGCGCCGAGCAGCAACATGTCCTCGACGATGTCGGGGGTGGCCAGCAGGCCGTCCACGCCCGGCCGGGACAGCGCCGTGCACAGGCGTTCCAGCAGGTCCACCCGGCTGCCCATGGCGAGGGGCCGCCCGCCCGCGCCGAGCACGCCGCGGGCCGGGTGGTCGGCGGCGATGACGAGGATCTGGCCGCGCCCCTCCAGGGGGCTCCTGCGCCGCCGCGCCGCCGCGGCCTGCGCGATGCGCTCGGGGAAGCGGGCGCGGGTGTCGAGCAGGTTCCGGTGGTCCTCCTCACGCAGGCGCGCGGCGGCCCGGCCGGGCCCGGGCACGGCCTCGCTCACGGGCGTTCCCCGGCGGCCGGCCCGCCGTCGCGGGGGCCGTCACCGGGGGGTGCGTCGCCGCCGGGAGCGGCGGCCGGTCCGCCGCCGAGTTCCCGCAGGCAGGCCAGGCTCTCCGCCATGTTCCGCCGGGGGACGTCGTCGTCCTCCCGGCCGAGCATGACGTCCTGTTCCAGGACGTACCACCCGTCGTATCCGGCGGCGGCCAGGCCGGTGACGACGCCCGCGACGTCCACGTCGCCCCGGCCCAGCGGCCGGTACAGCCCCTCCCGCACCGCCCGGGCGTAGGGCGTCTCCCCCGCCCTGACCCGCGCGGCGAGAGCGGCGTCGACGTCCTTGAGGTGGACGTGCGCGATCCGCCCGGCGGCCCGGGCGGCCACCCCGGCGGGGTCGGCGCCGCCGACGAGCAGGTGGCCGGTGTCCAGGCAGAGCGGCACGGTACTGCCGTCGAGGACGCGCTCCACCTCCTCGGCGTTCTCCACCACGGTCCCGACGTGCGGGTGCAGGGCCACCGTACGGCCGAACTCCTCGGCGGCCTTCATGATCCGCTTCAGGTTGGCCAGCAGGGTCTTCCAGCCCTGGACGTCCGGGACGTGCCTGGCGTCGCGGCCCTGGGCGCCCGGGGCGTGCCTTTTGTCGTAGCCCTCCTCGTCCGCGGCCGCGGCGAGCACGAGCACCTCCACGTCGCCGTCCCGGAACGACCGCAGGGCGGCGCGCACCTCCGGGAGGGGGTCGTAGCGCGGTTCGTGCAGGACCACGGGGGCGAACCCGCCGACGGCGCGCATGCCGTACCCCTCGAGCATGGAGCGGCAGCGCGCCGGCGAGAGGGGCAGGAAGCCGTAGGGGCCGAGCTCGGTGGCCGTCAGGCCGAGGTCCCGCATCTCGGCGAGCACCTGGGAACGGTCGAGCTGGCGGCCCCAGCCGGGGACCTCGCACACCCCCCACGAGATGGGCGCTCCGGCCGTCCTCACGTGGTCACCGCCGTTCCACGCCGGGGACGCGCGACCGGGAGCGCGGGGGGAAACGCTCCGGTCCGGCTGACGTACGGCAGGGCACCGCGCATGACGCCTCCGTGGGAGAAGCCTCTGGAACTCCCGTTCTAGGCAAGGAATCCGGGCCAGTCAAGGTTTGTCAGGACATACCGATGATCTACCGGTGCCCGGTCCGGCGGTCCGCTGATCCGCCGGCGCCCGGACCGCCGGCCCGCGACGGGTCCGCGGCGGGTCCGCGGCGGGTCCGCGGCGGGTCCGCGGCGGGTCCGCGGCGGCCCGTCAGCGGAGCTCACCGAGCTCACCGAGCTCGCGGAACTCGCGGAGCTCACGGAGCTCACGGATCTCGCGGAGCTCGCGGGCGAAGGCCCGGACGGCGCCGGCCGCGCGGTGGGCGGGCAACCGGGCGAACCCCATGACCAGCGCGGGCGGCCCCGGCGCGCGCCGCATCGGACCCACCGGCTCGGCGACGAGGCCGCCCCGCCAGGCCGCCCCGGCGGCCGACTGCTCGTCCCAGCCGCCGGGCAGCTCGGCGAACAGGTGCAGCCCCGCGGAGACACCGCGCACCGTGACCTCGGGGAGGTGCTCGGCCAGAGCCCGCACCAGGGCGTCGCGCCGGGCGCGGTACTCCCGGCGCATTCTCCGCAGGTGCCGGTCGTAGCCACCGCCGCGGATGAGATCGGCCAGCGCGTACTGCTCCAGGACCGGGGAGCCGAGGTCCAGCTCGCCGCGGGCCCGCCGTATCCACTCGGAGATCGACGGCGGCGCCACCACCCAGCCGAGCCGCAGCCCCGGCGCCAGCGACTTGCTCACGCTCCCGGCCAGGACCACGCGGCCGGGGTCGAGCCCCTGCAGGCAGCCCACCGGGCCGCGGTCGAACCGGAGCTCCGCGTCGTAGTCGTCCTCCAGGATCGTCGCGTCCGTCGCGACGGCCCACTCGATCAGCTCGGCGCGGCGGCGGGGGGACAGCACCACTCCGGTGGGGTACTGGTGGGCCGGGGTGAGCAGCACCGCCCGCGCGCCGGTGGCGGCCAGGGCGCGGACGTCGACGCCCTCCTCGTCCACCGGCACCGTGACCAGGTCGGCCCCCGCCGTACGGAGCAGCGGGAGCTGGCGCAGGCTGACCGGGTCCTCGACGGCCAGCCTGATCCGGGCGGGGGGCGGCTCGGGGCGCGTGACGCGGTCGGCGAACCAGTCCAGGTCGTGCCTGGCCCCGCCCTGGAGGAGCCGCCCGGCCAGGGCCCGGACCGTGAGGCTCAGCCCCTGGGCCACCCCGCCCACTATCACCAGGTTCTCCGGGCGGACGTCCGCCGCTCGGACCCTGCCCAGATAGGCGGCCAGTTCCTCACGCAGCTCCGGGACGCCGCCGGGATCGCCGTAGTCCAGCGCGTCGGCCGGCAGCGCGGCCAGCACCCGCCTGATCGAGGCGAGCCATCTCTCGCGCGGGAAGAGGCCCAGTTCGGGGGTGGTGGAGCGGCGACCGTAGTACGGCTCGCAGGTCGGCGGCGACGTGCCGAGCGCCTGCTGCGCCCGGCCCGCCGCCGGCGCCACGCTGGTGCCCGCGCCGACCCGGGAGAGCAGGAACCCCTCCGCGACGAGCTGCTCGTACGCCTCCACGACCACGCCGCGCGACAGCCCCAGGTCCCTGGCCAGCTCGCGGCTGGCCGGCAGCCGCTCCCCGGCGGCGAGCCGGCCCTGCCGTACGGCCTCGCGCAGCTCGCAGGCGATCTGAGCGGCGATCCCCCCCGCCGCGCGGTCGATGGTGAGATGCAGGTCGGCCAATTGGTCCTCGTTCTTGCCGCTTCATTGGACCCGTAGAGGGGACCATTTGCTTCATAGCATTCACCGCGTGAACGCGAATGTCACTTCGACCGGCTCCCCTGCCCGCCCGGGACCGGGACGCACGGAACCCCCCGGAGGCCGGGGAGGCCGGGAGATACGCGGCCCGGCGCAGGCGGCCGGGGGAATGTTCCTGGTCGGCACCCTGGCGGGGGTGTCCGGCGTGATCGGCGGCTATCCGGTCTACGGAGGCCAGGCCCTGCGCTACCTGGCGGCCGCCGTGCTGCTGCTCGCCGTCGCCCGCGCGTCGGGCCTGCGGTTCCTCCGGCCCCGCCCCCGGGAGGCGGCCCTGCTGGTCGCGCTGGCGCTGTTCGGGCTGGCCCTCTTCAACGTGTGCGTGATCGAGGCCACCCGGCACGGCGGACCGGTGCTGCCCGGGACCGTCCTCGGCGCCGTCCCGCTGGTCCTGGCCCTGATCGGCGGACGTCCCTCGCCGCGGACGGTCGGGGCGGCCGCGGTGGTGGTGTCGGGGACCACCCTGGCCACCGGACTGGGCAGCGGCGATCTTCCCGGCCTGCTGTGGTCGCTGGGCGCGCTGGGCTGCGAGCTGGCCTTCACGTTGCTGGCCGTGCCGCTGCTGCCCCGGTTCGGGGCGGTGCGGGTGTCGGCCTACTCGTCGGTGCTGGCCGTACCGCTGCTGGCGGGCACCGGATGGATCGTGGACGGCACGGCGATGCTGCGCGTGCCGTCCGCGGCGGAGGCGGCGGGCCTCGCGTACCAGGCGGTGGTCGTGACCACCGTGGCGTTCCTCCTCTGGTACGACGCGCTGCCCCGTATCGGGCACGGGACCGCCGGGCTGTTCGCCGGGCTGATCCCGGTGGGCGCCATCGTCACGGGCGCCGTCCTGGGCCTGGGAGCGCCCACGCTCCCCGATCTGCTCGGGGTGGCGCTGGTGGTCGCCGGGATCGCGATCGGGCTCGGCGGGACGCACCATTCCCCCGCGTCCCCCGCGGCCTCCCCGCGCGACGCCCTCGCCGGCCCGCCGCGCGACCTGGTGGGCGAGCCGCCCGGCGGGCCGGGCGACGACCCGTACGGCGGACCGCTCAGTGGGACTGGCGGCTCTTCGCGCGCGGCAGGCTCGCCCGCCGCTGGTGGGGCACCTTCACCCGCTGCTGCGGCAGCTCCGCGGGAGGCTCCGGCCAGCTCACCGGCCACTGGGGCGTCCGCCCGCCGTCTTCCCTGATGTTCCGGAGCGTGATGGCGATCAGCGACACGGCAAGGCTGACGACGATGATGAACGCAACGATCGCGAGCATGATGATGTGTTCGGTAGTCATGGTCACAGCCCTCGGCTCTCCACCGGGATCTCGACCCGGCCTTATCTCCTAGTTTCCCTCGGTTTTTCGGACATATAGTGACAATAGACGTCATACATCACTAATGACTCATTAAAGGGCTTATTTCCTTTCGCGTCGCCCGGCCACCCGGCGGAGCGCCCGACGCGAGGGCTTACCCTCTAGGGGCACCGGAAGCAGCCACGCGGCACGGAGGATCAAAGACGATGCCCGAGTTCGACTACACCGACCTGCTCCCCCTGGGACCGGACGAGACCCCGTACCGGTTGATCGGCACCGAGGGGGTGCGCGTGGTCGAGGCCGCGGGCCGCAGGTTCCTGGAGGTCGATCCCGAGGCGCTGCGGCTGCTGACCGAGACGGCGATCCACGACATCTCCCACTACCTGCGGCCGTCCCACCTCGCCCAGCTCCGCAAGATCATCGATGACCCCGAGTCCAGCGGCAACGACCGCTTCGTCGCCCTCGACCTGCTGAAGAACGCCTCGATCGCGGCCGGCGGGGTGCTGCCGATGTGCCAGGACACCGGCACCGCGATCGTGATGGGCAAGCGCGGCCGCCACGTGCTCACCGACGGCGCCGACGCCGAGCACGTCTCGCGCGGCGTGTACGACGCCTACACCCGGCTGAACCTGCGCTACTCCCAGATGGCCCCGCTGACCATGTGGGAGGAGAAGAACACCGGCTCCAACCTCCCGGCCCAGATCGAGCTGTACGCCGAGGACCCGCACGGCCACCCCGACGAGTACAAGCTGCTGTTCATGGCCAAGGGCGGCGGCAGCGCCAACAAGTCGTTCCTGTACCAGGAGACCAAGGCCGTCCTCAACGAGAAGCGGATGCTCGCCTTCCTGGAGGAGAAGATCCGCTCCCTCGGCACGGCCGCGTGCCCGCCGTACCACCTGGCGATCGTCGTCGGCGGCACCTCCGCGGAGTTCGCGCTGAAGACCGCCAAGTACGCCAGCGCCCGCTACCTCGACACCATCCCCACCGAGGGCTCCCCCAGCGGTCACGGCTTCCGCGACCTCGAACTGGAGGCCAAGGTCTTCGAGCTGACCCAGAAGCTGGGCATCGGCGCGCAGTTCGGCGGCAAGTACTTCTGCCACGACGTCCGCGTCATCCGCCTCCCCCGCCACGGCGCCTCCTGCCCGGTCGCCATCGCGGTCTCCTGCAGCGCCGACCGCCAGGCCCTGGCCAAGATCACCCCCGAGGGGATCTTCCTGGAGCAGCTGGAGACCGACCCCGCCCGGTTCCTGCCGGACACCACCGACGAGCAGCTCTCCGACGACGTGGTGAGCATCGACCTCAACCGCCCGATGCCGGAGATCCTCGCCGAGCTGACCAGGTACCCGGTCAAGACCCGCCTGTCGCTGACCGGCCCCCTGGTCGTGGCCCGCGACATCGCGCACGCCAAGATCGCCGAGCTCCTCGACGCCGGCGGCGAGATGCCGCAGTACATGAAGGACCACGCGGTCTACTACGCCGGCCCCGCCAAGACCCCCGAGGGCTACGCCTCCGGCTCCTTCGGCCCCACCACGGCCGGCCGGATGGACTCCTACGTCGAGCGCTTCCAGGCCGCCGGCGGCTCCATGATCATGCTCGCCAAGGGCAACCGTTCCAAGCAGGTCACCGACGCCTGCAAGGCCCACGGCGGCTTCTACCTCGGCTCCATCGGCGGCCCGGCCGCCCGTCTCGCCCAGGACTGCATCAGGAAGGTCGAGGTGCTGGAGTACCCCGAGCTCGGGATGGAGGCGGTCTGGCGGATCGAGGTCGAGGACTTCCCCGCGTTCATCGTGGTGAACGACAGGGGAGAGGACTTCTTCGCCGACACGACCGGCCCCGTCCTGTCCATCGGCCGCCGCTGACCGTCATCCACGGGGCACGGGAGGGGCGATGGACGCGGACGAGGCACGGGAGAGGTTCCGGGCGGCCCGGGTCGCCCGGCTGGCCACCGCTGACGCCGGCGGCACACCCCATCTCGTGCCGGTCACCTTCGAGGTCGACGGCGACGTGATCGCCTTCGCCGTCGACCACAAACCCAAGCGCACCGCGGATCTGCGCCGGCTGCGCAACATCGCGGCCAACGACCGGGTGTGCCTGCTGGCGGACCACTACGACGACGACTGGTCGCGGCTGTGGTGGGCGCGCGCCGACGGGCGGGCCCGGATCGCCGGCGAGGGCGCCGAGCGGGAGCGGGCTCTCGGCCGGCTCGCCGCGCGCTACCCGCAGTACCGCGACCGCCCGCCGGAGGGGCCGGTGGTGGTCGTCGAGGTGGACCGCTGGTCGGGGTGGTCCTACGCGGCGGGCGCGGGGCCGTCCTGACCGCTCCGCCTTCAGGGCCGCTCGTCATGCGCGCCGGGTATGGCCGTCACCCGGAAAGCGGGAACGCGCGTCATGAATACACCGGAAACCAGGAAGCCGGACGGGCGGTCAGGGGTCACCGAGTGTTTATCGACCATGACGAGTACGAAAATCTGACAGAAGATCGCAAGAAGTTTCGGCCCGGTGTCTACAGGTCTCAATACGCAAATCGGTAAGCTGCCAATCATGCGTGCGCCCTCCGGATACCTTCTCGCAGCGCGCTACCGGCTGGCGGAGCCGGTCGGGCGCGGCGGCATGGGCACCGTCTGGCGCGCACACGACGAATGGCTCGACCGTGAGGTGGCGGTCAAGGAGGTGCGGCTGCCCCTGGTCCTCGACGAGGATCTCCGGGCCGAGCTGTGCACCAGGACCGAGCGCGAGGGGCGGGCCACCGCGATGGTCGCCCACCCGTCCGTGATCACGGTCTACGACGTGGTGACGGAGGACGAGCGTCCCTGGATCGTGATGGAGCTGCTGCGCGCCAGGTCGCTGGAGCAGCTCCTGCAGGAGCACGGCCCGCTGCCCCCGCGCCAGGTCGCCGAGATCGGGCGGCAGGTCCTCGGCGCGCTGCGCGCCGTGCACGCCAAGGGCATCCTGCACCGCGACGTCAAGCCCAGCAACGTCCTGGTGACGCCCGAGCGGGCGGTGCTCACCGACTTCGGCCTGGCCGCGCTGGAGGGTGACGTGCCGATCACCCAGGCGGGCATGGTGCTCGGCTCGGCCGGATACATCTCCCCCGAGCGCGTCCTGGGCGCCAAGGCCAGTCCGGCCGCCGACCTGTGGTCGCTCGGCGCGACCCTTTACACCGCCGTCGAGGGGCGCGGCCTGCACGGGCGCCGTACGGCGGCCGCCGCGCTGGCCGCGCTCACCAGCGGCGAGCCGATCCCGATGGAGAAGGCCGGGCCGCTGACCCCGGTGCTGCGCGGCCTGCTCGCCATCGACCCGGCGACCCGGCTCGACGCGGTCCGCGCCTCGCTGATGCTCGCCCGGGTGGCGGCCGGAGGGGTGGTGGAGGAGCCGGTCCCCCGGCCGCAGCGGAACGGCACGACGATCGCGGTGCCGTCGTTCAACCGCCGCCCGCAGCACCGCGGGCTGCACCGGGTCGGCACCCCGCAGAACACGCCCCCGTCGTTCGTGCCGCCGCCTGGCCCGTTCCAGGCCCCCACCGCGCCGACCCCGACGCCGGTGGGGTCGTCGATGCGGGGCCACCGCCGCCCGGCCGAGGGCGTGCACCGCAAGCCGGTGGAACGGCCGCCCGCCCCGCAGCCGTTCGGGCGGATTCTGACGCCGATGATCAGGCTGATGCTGCCGCGCCTTCTTTGGCCGAAAAAGCTCCGCAAGCGCGGGTAAAGCGATCTACAACCAACAATCGCTATCTTCTTCTCATGCCGGAACAGCAAAGGCGCCTGCTCGCGAACCGCTACGAGCTGATCGCTCCGATCGGCCGGGGCACGATGGGCACGGTGTGGCGGGCCTACGACCGCGCCCTCGGGCGCGAGGTAGCGATCAAGGAGATCCGGCAGGAGCGCGGTCTCAGCGACGCGCAGCGCGCGGAGCTCCGGGAGCGCATGATCCGTGAGGGCCGTATGGCCGCCCGCATCAGCCATCCCTCGGTGGCCACCGTCCACGACGCGATCAACGAGGACGGCAGTCCGTGGATCATCATGGAGCTGGTGCAGGCCCGCTCCCTGGAACAGGTGATCGAGGAGGAGGGGCCGCTGCCGCCCCGGCTGGTCGCCGAGATCGGCGTCGACCTCCTCGGGGCGCTGCGCGCCGCCCACGCCCAGGGGGTGCTGCACCGCGACGTCAAGCCCGGCAACGTGCTGCTCACCGAGAGCGGCCGGGTCGTGCTCACCGACTTCGGCATCGCCAAGGCCGAGGGCGACGACAGCCTCACCAGCACCGGCATGGTCATCGGCTCGCCGGGATACACCCCGCCCGAGCGGGCGCGCGGCGAGCACACCGGCCCGGAGTCCGACCTGTGGTCCCTGGGGGCCACGCTGTACTTCGCGGTGGAGGGCAGGCCCGCCTACGAGCGGTCCTCGGTGTCGGAGACCCTGGCCGCCCTGATGAGCGACCAGGTCGATCCGCCGGTCCTGGCCGGTCCGCTCCGGCCGGTGCTGGAGCGGCTCCTGGAGCGCGACTTCCGGGCTCGGCCCGAACCGGGCAGGGCGATGGCGATGCTCCGCGCCGTGGCCGACGCCCCCGCGGGCCCGGCGGTGACCACTCCGGGCGCCGGGCATCCCGCCTCGCCGGACGAGATCCCCTCCACCGGCACGTTCGCGGCACGGCCCGCCCCCGCCGCGCCGCCCGCGTCGCACCCCTCCGCGCCGGTCCCGCGGCCGGCGCCCCGCCCTTCCACGCCCCCGGCTCCGCAGCCGCCGGGGTCCGCCGCGCCGAAGGCCGGGCGCCCGGCCGCGCCGCCGTACGGCCTTGCGGCCTCCCGGCCCGCCGCGTCGCCCGCTCCCTCCGCGCCCGGCGCCGCTTCGTCCGCCCCTTCCGCGCCCGGTGGCGCGTCCCCGGCGCCGCGGGGCCCGGCGGGCACGCCTCCCGGTGAGGCCGAGGAGTTCGACGCCGACCGGACCGTGGTGGTCGCCCGCCCGCCGGGCGGTTTCCGGCCGCCCGCCCGAAACCAGGCGCCCGGCGTCCGGAACCAGGCACCCGGCGTGCCCGGGGCCGCGGCTCCCGGCCGTGGATCGTCCCCGACGCCGCCGGCGACCGGGGCGCCGGAAGCGGGCGGCCAGGCCGCGGACACCCGCATGCTGCCCCCCGTCGAGGCGCACGGCGAGCCCGGCAGGCCCGGAATGCCCCGGGAGCACGCGCCACGGCCCGCGTGGGAGCCCGGGGCGTCCCCGGGGAACCGGCTCACCGGCGACCAGCTCCGCTCCCACGGGCTGGGCACCGACCTGTTCGCGATCGCCGGGCAGGGCGGCAAGGGCGTGCAGAACACCACGCCGCCACGGACCCGCGTCGGCCTGATCGCCCTCCTCGGGGTGGCGGCCGTCGCGCTGATCGTGATCATCATCATGGCAGTGGCCGCCTTCGCGGGCACCTGACGCGCCGGGGCCCCGCCGGGCTCCGCCGGGGCCCCGCCGAACCGGTCAGGAATCGAGAAGCCCGGAAGGGGCCGCCGGCCATAGCGTGATCGGCATGGAACTCACCCTGCACTACTGCTACATCACCGTTGACGACGGCGACAAGGCGCTCGCCTTCTACCGGGACGCGCTCGGCCTGGAGGTGCGCAACGACGTCGCGTACGGCGGCGCGCGCTGGCTGACCATGGGCCCGCCGTCGCAGCCGGACGTCAACATCGTCCTGGAGACCGTCAACGCCGACCCGAACGCCGCCCCGGAGGACCTCGCCGCGCTGGGCGACCTGCTCGCCAAGGGCATGCTGCGCGCCGTCGTCTTCGCCACCCCGGACTGCGACGCCACCTTCGAGGAGGTCCGCGCGTCCGGCGCCGAGGTGCTCCAGGAGCCGATCGACCAGCCGTACGGCGTCCGCGACTGCGCCTTCCGCGACCCGGCGGGCAACATGATCCGCTTCCAGCAGCTGAAGAAGGACTGACCCGGCGACACCGGCCGCCCAGGGCGGGGCGGCCGGTGCCGAATTCCGGCTTTATCCGGCAAGACGCAGACTGTACCCATGACCGAATACCGGATCGAGCACGACTCGATGGGCGAGGTACGGGTTCCGGCGAACGCGAAATGGCGGGCGCAGACACAGCGGGCGGTGGAGAACTTCCCGATATCCGGGCGGGGGCTGGAGAGCCCGCACATCGCCGCCCTCGGCCTGATCAAGGCGGTCGCCGCCGAGGTCAACGCCGAACTGGGGGTCCTGGAGAAGGACCTGGCGCAGGCGATCGCCGAGGCCGCCACCGACATCGCCGAGAACGAGTGGGACTCCGAGTTCCCGATCGACGTCTTCCAGACGGGCTCCGGCACCTCCTCCAACATGAACGCCAACGAGGTGATCGCCACCCTGGCCGAGGAGCGGCTGGGCCGTCCGGTCCATCCCAACGACCACGTCAACGCCTCGCAGTCGTCCAACGACGTCTTCCCCACCTCCATCCACGTCGCCGCCGCGACCGAGGTGACCTACCACCTCATCCCCTCGCTCCGGCACCTGGCCACCGCACTGCGGAGCAAGTCGCTGGAGTTCGAGGACGTGGTCAAGTCCGGCCGCACCCACCTGATGGACGCCACGCCGGTCACCCTCGGTCAGGAGTTCGGCGGGTACGCCACCCAGATCGACAACGCCGTCGCCCGGGTGCGCTCCGCCATCCCGCACCTGGCGCAGCTCCCGCTGGGCGGCACGGCCGTCGGCACCGGGATCAACACCCCGCCCGGCTTCGCGTCCAAGGTCATCGAGAAGCTCCGGGAGGCCACCGGCCTGCCGTTCTCCGAGGCCCCCGACCACTTCGAGGCCCAGGGCGCACGGGACGCGATCGTGGAGCTCTCCGGGCAGCTCCGCACGGTCGCCGTCTCGCTCAACAAGATCGCCAACGACCTGCGGTGGATGGGCTCCGGCCCCAGGGCGGGTCTCGGCGAGATCAACCTGCCCGACCTCCAGCCGGGGTCGTCGATCATGCCGGGCAAGGTCAACCCGGTGCTCCCCGAGGCGACGCACATGGTCGCCGCGCAGGTCATCGGGAACGACGCGGCGATCGCGTTCGCCGGGGCCTCGGGCAACTTCGAGCTCAACGTGATGCTGCCGGTCATCGCCCGCAACATCATGGAGTCCATCCGGCTGCTGGCCAACGTCTCCCGGCTGCTGGCCGACCGGTGCGTCCAGGGCGTCACGGCCAACGCCGACCGGCTGCGCGAGTACGCCGAGTCGTCCCCGTCGATCGTCACGCCCCTCAACCGGTACGTCGGCTACGAGGAGGCGGCGAAGATCGCCAAGCAGGCCCTCGCCGAGCGCAGGACGATCCGCGAGATCGTCGTCGAACGCGGCCACGTCGCCTCCGGCGCCATCACCGAGGAGCAGCTCGACGACCTGCTGGACGTGCTGTCCATGACCCGGCGGCCGTCCTGACGCGGCTCCCCGGCCGGGGTCCGGGGGACGCCGTGGAAGACTCGGTGTCCCCGATTTCGCCCCGGACCGTGTCCGGGGCCTCCCCGCAGGAGGATCGACCATGGCACAGGTCAAGTTCTACGGCCGCCGCGACGTCTGGGCCGGCAGGCGCCGGGAGCTCTCCGACACCGTCCACGGCTGCCTGACGGAGGCGTGGAAGCTCCCCGCCGACAAGCGGTTCCACCGGTTCCTGCTGCTGGACGCCGAGGACATGGTCTGCCCGCAGCGGAGCGAGCGGTACCTCATCGTGGAGATCGTCTGCTTCGAGGGCCGGTCCCCGCAGGCGAAGCGCGACCTGATCCGCACCCTGTTCGCCAGGGCTCAGGAGGACCTCGGCCTGCCTCCCGCGGACCTGGAGATCGTGATCCTGGAGGCGCCGCAGGTCAACTGGGGCATCCGGGGTCTGCCGGGTGACGAGCTGGCGCTGACCTACCCGGTCACCGTCTGAGGACCGCCCGGCGGCCGCGGCCCGGATCCGCCGGTCACCGCCCGGCGGCCGTCCCGCGCCGTCCGCCCCGGCCGGACGGGCGAACCGCCCTGCGCCCCGGGGGGATCCGCGCCACGCACATAGACGACCATGGGACTATGGCGACCGCGTACATGGGCCGGTGTTCGGCTGATTGCCTAGATTCGGCAGCATGATGGACCTGACAGGACGCCAGGCCGTGGTGACCGGAGCGGGCAGCGGGATCGGGCGTGCCTGCGCGCACCGTCTGGCCGCCGCCGGGGCGCACGTGGTGGTGGTCGACATGGACGCGGAGGCCACCGCGAAGGTGGCCGCGGAGGTCTCCGGTACGCCGGTGGTCGCGGACCTGTCGACGCCGGACTTCACCGACGCCCTCCCACCGGGTACGGACATCGTGGTCAACAACGCCGGCTTCCAGCACGTCGCGCCGATCGAGGACTTCCCGCCGGAGGTCTTCGCGAAGATCCTCAAGGTCATGGTCGAGGCCCCCTTCCTGCTGGTGAGGTCGGTCCTGCCGGGGATGTACGAGCGCGGCTGGGGCCGCGTCGTCAACATCTCCTCCATCCACGGGCTGCGCGCCTCGCCGTACAAGGCGGCGTACGTCACGGCCAAGCACGCGCTGGAGGGATTGTCGAAGGTCATCGCCCTGGAGGGCGCCCCGCACGGGGTCACCTCCACCTGTGTGTGTCCCGGCTACGTCCGCACGCCGCTGGTCGAGAAGCAGATCGACGCCCAGGCCGAGACGCACGGGATCGGCAGGGACGAGGTGATCGAGCAGATCATGCTGGCCCCGGCCGCGATCAAGCGGCTGATCGAGCCTGAGGAGGTGGCCGAGCTGGTCGCCTACCTCTGCGGCCCGCACGGCTCGTTCCTCACCGGGGTGTCCCTGCCCGTCGACGGCGGCTGGACCGCCCACTGACCCCCGGCCCGCGCGGGTCGCGGGCCGGGCACCACCTCGCGCCCGCGGCGCGGGGACGGCCGGTGGGCCGCTCCCCGCGTCCGGCGGCGGGAAACGCCGGGACAGACCGGGATGGATAGGAAGCACGGCGACAATGGAGGGCATGAACGCAGGGATCTTCCTCGAACTGCTGGCCAGGGAAGCGTCGTCGGTCGAGTTCGAGGGGCCCATCCTGGCCGCCCGCGCCGCCGGGGCGGACGCGGCCACGCTCGCCGAGCTGGAGGAGGCCAAGCTCACCGCGCTGAAGGTGCGGGCGCAGCTGTCGCGCCGGGCCAGGCGGGAGGCGGAGCTGGCCGCCCTGTTCGACACGGCGAGCGACCTGGCGGGGCTGCGCGACCTCGACGCCGTGCTGGAGGCGATCGTGCGCCGGGCCCGGCAGCTCCTGGGCACCGACGTCGCCTACATGACGCTGATCGACTCCGAGCGGGGCGACACCCGGATGCGGGTGACCGACGGCTCGGTGTCGGCGAAGTTCCGCACCGTGCGGCTGGCCATGGGCACCGGGCTGGGCGGGCTGGTCGCCCAGACCGCCACGCCGTACGCGACGGCCGACTACTTCTCCGACGAGCGGTTCGACCACAGGGCGCACATCGACGAGGCCGTCCACGACGAGGGCCTGGTCGCCATCCTCGGTGTGCCGCTGAAGCTCGGCGCGCGGGTCATCGGCGTGCTGTTCGCCTCCAACCGGAGCGTGCGGCCGTTCACCCAGGACGAGGTGGTGCTGCTCGGCTCGCTGGCCGCGCACGCGGCGGTGGCCATCGACAACGCCCGGTTGCTGCAGGAGACCAGGAACGCCCTGGAGGAGCTCAGCGAGGCCAGCCGGCAGGCCAAGGCGCACGGCGAGGCGGTGGAACGGGCCGCGCTGGCGCACGACCGGATGGCCGGGCTGGTGCTGCGCGGCGGCGGGGTCAGGGACGTCGCCGCCGTGGTCACCGAGGTGCTGGGCGGCTCGCTGGTCGTCCTGGACGAGACCGGGCAGGCGATCACCGGGGACCTCGGCGCGCTGGACCCGGGCGAGGACACGCCCGGATCGGGCCGGCCGAGCCGATCGGGGAAGGGCCCGGCGCGCGGCGGCCGGGCGGCCGGGACCACCGCGGAGGCCATCGCCGAGGCCGCACGGTCGTCGCGGGCGCTGGGCCGTACGGTCCGCAAGGGCAACCTGCTGATCGCCTCGATGGACGTGGGCGGCGAGCCGCTGTGCACGCTGGTGCTGCGTCACGAGGGCCCGGTGGCCGACACCGACCAGCGCATCCTGGAGCGGGCCGCGCTGGTCACCGCGCTGCTGCTGCTGTCGCGGCGCACCGCGGCCGAGGCCGAGGGCCGGGTCAGGGGCGAGCTGCTGGACGACCTGATCTCCCGGCCCGGCCTGGACGGCCTGGCGCAGCGGGCCCGGCGGGTCGGGGTCGATCTGAACGCCGACCACGTGGTGGTCGTGGTCCGCCACGGCGGGGGGCGTGAGCGCGCCGCGTTCTGGGCCTCCTCCCAGGCCACGCTGAAGGGCGGTCTGGCTGCCCTGCGGGGCGACGAGGTGGTGCTGCTGCTCCCCGGCGACCGGCCCGGCCCCCTGGCCAAGCGGGTGGCGTCCGAGTTGAGCGCGTCCCTCGGGCACCCGGTCACCGCGGGCGCCGCCGGCCCGGTGCGCGACGCGGAGCCGATCGCCGCCGCCCACCGCGAGGCGCAGCGCTGCGCCGACGCGCTGCTCGCCCTGGGCCGGACGGGGGACGGCGCGAGCGCCGCCGAGCTGGGCTTCGTCGGGCTGCTCGTCGGCGACGGGCACGACATCGAGGCGTTCCTGGCCTCGACGCTCGGCCCGGTGCTCGCCTACGACGCGCGCCGGGGGACCGCCCTGGAGCGCACGCTCACCGCCTACTACGCCGCCGGGGGCTCGCTGTCGCGCACCGCCGAGGCCCTGCACATCCACGTCAACACCGTCACCCAGCGGCTGGACCGGATCGGCCGGCTCCTCGGCGCGGGCTGGCAGGACCCCGACCGGGCCCTGGAGATCCAGCTCGCCCTGCGCCTCCACCGCCTCAGCCACTGACCCGCCGGCCCCTTCCCGCGTCCCGGCGACCGGCCGGGCCCGCGACCGCCCACCGGACCGCGACCGCCCACCGGCCGGACCCCTGACCGCCCACCGGACCGCGACCGCCCACCGCCCTGACCCGTGGCCGGTCACCGGCCCGCCCGCGCCGCCCGGCTCCGCCGCCCACCGCGCCCGGGTCACGATCCGGTAAGCCCCCTCACCGCCCGCCCCGCCAGGTGTCGTGATCCCGGTTGTCCACATACACCCGCCTCCCGCTGTGGGGACCGCACCCATAGGAGTGACGCCGGTCACTACGTACCGTGAGCCGACATCCCCCCAACAGCGCAACCTTTGGTGAGTGAGATGACAGAAAAAACCCGAACCCCTATCGGCAAGATCGTCGCCGCCAGCCTGATCGGCACGACGATCGAGTGGTACGACTACTTTCTGTACGGATCCGCCGCCGCGCTGGTCTTCCCCGCCCTCTTCTTCCCCAAGTCCGACCCGCTCACCGGCACCCTGCTGGCGTTCCTGACCTACGCGGTCGGCTTCGTGGCCCGCCCGCTCGGCGCGCTCGTCTTCGGCCACTACGGCGACCTCCTCGGCCGTAAGAAGCTCCTGGTCATCAGCCTGCTGATGATGGGCGTCGCGACCTTCCTGATCGGCTGCCTGCCGACCTACGCGACGGTCGGCGCCGCGGCCCCGCTGCTGCTGACCGCCCTGCGGCTGGTCCAGGGCTTCGCCCTCGGCGGCGAGTGGGGCGGCGCGGTGCTCATCGTCTCCGAGCACGGCGACCCGAACCGGCGCGGGTTCTGGGCCTCCTGGCCGCAGTCCGGCGCCCCCGGCGGCAACCTGCTGGCCACCGCGGTGCTCGCGGTGCTGGCCGCGTTCCAGAGCGACGAGGCGTTCAACAGCTGGGGCTGGCGCATCCCGTTCCTGCTGTCCGGCGTCCTGGTGCTGATCGGCCTGTGGATCCGCCTGTCCATCAGCGAGTCGCCGATCTTCCAGCAGGCGGTCGCCAACGCCGAGCACAAGCCCGTCAAGCGCATGCCCATGGCCGACGTGTTCCGCTACCACTGGCGCGACGTCCTCATCGCGATCGGCGCCCGCTTCGCGGAGAACGTCTCCTACTACGTGATCACCGCGTTCGTGCTGGTGTACGCCACCGAGGCGGCGAAGCTGGACAAGCCCATGGTGCTCAACGCGGTGCTCATCGGCTCGGCCATCCACTTCTTCTCGATCCCGATGTGGGGCGCGCTGTCCGACCGGCTGGGCCGGCGCCCGGTCTACCTGCTCGGCGCGGCCGGGGTGGGCGTGTGGGCCTTCGCCTTCTTCCCGCTGATCGACACCAAGAACTTCTTCGCGGTCACCCTGGCGGTCACGGTCGGCCTGATCCTGCACGGCGCGATGTACGGCCCGCAGGCCGCGTTCTTCTCCGAGCTGTTCGCCACCCGGATGCGCTACTCGGGCGTGTCGGTCGGCGCGCAGCTCGCCTCGATCATCGCCGGCGGCGTCGCCCCGCTGATCGCGGTGGCCCTGCTGCAGCAGTACGGCTCCGCCCTGCCGATCATGCTGTACGTGCTCATCGCCGCCGTGGTCACCCTGATCACCGTCTTCGTCGCCCGGGAGACCAAGGACCGCGACCTGGCCACCGTGCGCGCCGAGGGCGACACCGCCTCCGCCCCGACCGTCCGCTGAACCCGTAACGGAGATCACCAGATGCACATCGAGAGCCGGCGGGTGCCCACCGCCCGGATCACCCAGAACGTCCTGACGACCGGGACGGCCGGGGGCGAACCGGTGCTGTTCGTCCACGGCAACGTGTCGAGCTCCGTCTTCTGGCGGGAGACGATGCTCGCCCTGCCCGGCGGCTACCGGCCGCTCGCGGTGGACCTGCGCGGCTTCGGCGAGAGCGACCCGGCGCCGATCGACGCCACCCGTGGCCTGCGGGACTTCTCCGACGACGTCCTCGCGCTCGTCGACGCCCTCGACCTGTCCGGCGTGCACCTGGTGGGGTGGAGCATGGGCGGCGGGGTCGTGCTGCAGGCGCTGCGCGACCGGCCCTCGGCCGTGCGGAGCGTGACGCTGGTCAACCCGGTCTCGCCGTACGGCTTCGGCGGCACGCACGGGCCGGACGGCACGCTGAACCACCCCGACGGGGCGGGCGGCGGCGGGGGGACGGCCAACCCCGAGTTCGTGCGGCTGCTGGCCGCCGGCGACCGGTCGGCCGACTCGCCCCTGTCGCCGCGGAGCGTGCTGCGCGCCACGTACGTCAAGCCCGGCACGGTGCTCGACCCCGAGGACGAGGACGTCTTCGTCGAGTCGATGCTCACCACGAGGATCGGCGAGGACAACTACCCGGGCGACGCGGTCCCCTCGGACGCCTGGCCCGGGACGGCCCCCGGCCGTCGCGGGGTGCTCAACACCATGGCCCCCACGTACCTGCGGCTGGACGACCTGCACACCGTCGATCCCAAGCCGCCCGTCCTGTGGGTCAGGGGCGACTCCGACGTGATCGTCTCCGACACCTCGATGCTCGACCTCGCCCACCTGGGCGCCCTGGGAATCGTCCCCGGGTCCCCCGGCACCCCGGCCCAGCCGATGGTGACCCAGACGCGAACCGTGCTGCGGCGGTACGGGAACTTCACCGAGGTCGTCCTCGACTGCGGGCACAGCCCGCACGTCGAGCGGCCCGAGGAGTTCCGCGCCGCCCTCGCCGACCACCTGAAGCGGAGCTGAGAGGCATGACGATGACATCGACGGCGGCACCGACGGCGACACCGGCGGCGACATCGACGGCGGCTTCCCGGCGCCGCCGGCCCGCCGCGCTCGCGGCGGGCCTGGCCCTCCTCACCGCCGCCCTGGCCGCGGGCGCCCCGGCCGCCACCGCCGCCACCGCCGAGACGGCCGGGGCCTCCGGCGTCGGCCGGCACTGCGCGCTGATGGGCCTGCTGACGGTCGTGGGCGCCGAGCACCAGGAGAAGTCCTGCCTGGACGACCTCACCACCGCCGGCACGGTCGCCTCCGGGCGCACCGACCCCGCCGACTGGGCGGGCCTGCACCCGGCCGGGGCGACCAGCCCGTCAGGCGTGCCCGGCGTCCAGATCGACGGCTACTTCCCCGACACCTCCACCACCAACACCAACCACGGCTGGAACCACGACTCGCAGTTCGTGATCCGGCTGCCCGACGATTGGAACGGCGGGCTGGTCGTCGCGGGCACCCCCGGCAACCGCGAGCAGTACGCCAACGACTTCGTCATCTCCGACTGGGCGCTGGCGAAGGGCTACGCCTACGCGGCGACGGACAAGGGCAACACCGGCCTCGACTTCTACAAGGACGGCAGGAAGCCGGGGGACGCGCTCGCCGAGTGGAACACCCGGGTCACGCAGGTGGCGCTGGCCGCCAAGGCCGTCGCCGCGCAGCGGTACGGCAGGCTCCCCCGCCGCACCTACGCCGCGGGCATCTCCAACGGCGGCTACCTCGTCCGCTGGCAGCTGGAGAACCGGCCGTGGCTCTACGACGGCGGGGTGGACTGGGAGGGCACCCTGTGGACGCAGGACGACAACCTCCTGACCTTCCTGCCGCCCGCGCTGCGGGCCTATCCCAAGGGTGACGCCCAGGCGATGTACGACGCCGGCTACGCCAAGGGGTCGGAGTTCCTGTGGCCGTTCCACCACCAGGTGTACTGGGACCTCACCCAGCGGCTCTACCGCGAGGAGCTCGACCCGGGCTACGACGGCGACACCGATGCCGGCACGCCGTTCTGCGCCTCGGGTACGCCGGACTGCGACGCCGACTACGACTACGCGGCCCGCAGGAAGTACGTCGCGCCGGCCGTGAGGAAGATCGAACTGACCGGGCGGATCGGCAAGCCCCTGATCACCCTGCAGGGCACGCTGGACACGCTGCTGCCGATCTCCCGCACCGGGGACGTCTACGCGAAGATGGTCGGAGACCGGCCGTTCCGCTACTACCGGATCACCGACGGCACCCACACCGACGGCCTGTACGCGAGCTTCCCGGACAGGCTGCGGCCGATGCTGCCGTGCTTCCGCACCGCCTTCGACGCCCTCGCGGGCTGGGTGGAGAAGGGCCAGGCTCCCCCGCCGAGCGCGACCCTGCCGCGCCCGGCGAGCGGTGACCTCGTCAACGCCTGTCAGCTCGGCAGGTAGTGCCGCCGCACCGTCCGGGCGAGCCGGACGGTGCCCCGGACCCCGGGAACCCGCAGGACCGCGCGCCGGGCCAGCGGGTACCGGGGTCCGGCCGCGTCCGGGCCGCCCGCGCCGCCGACCTCCACCCTGCCGGTGCGGCCCATCCGCAGCCGGAAGCGCAGGGCCTCCTCCCCGCCGTCCAGCCGCAGGAACGGCAGCCACTCCCCGGGGCACAGGAACCCCTCCTGGGCGGCGAGCCGGGTCGGGACCCTGGCCACCAGCCGCCCCGCGTGGCGTCCCGGCACACCCGGCTCGATGAGGGCGGGCACGCAGACCTCCTGGTCCGGGCGGGCCGCCCGGCGCAGCGTCAGCTCCGCGGGCGGCCCCCCGCTCGGCGGCACGTACGGCACCGGCACGACGACGAAGACCTGTCCCCGGTCGCGGATGACCTTCGTCCCCGTCGAGACCAGGACGATCGACTCGGAGAACGACCGGGGCTCCACGCAGACGCCCAGCTCCCCCTCCTCCGACCACCAGGGGACGACCAGCCTCCGGGAGCGGCCGGCCAGGTCGCCGACGCAGTCGCCGGGGACGCCGGTCACCCGGGCGCGGGCCCGGTGCGCCCCGCCGTGCATGCGCGCGTGGACCTCCCACGGGCCGGCCGGCAGCGGGCGGCCCAGGGCCGCGGTGTCCACCTCCAGCCGGGCGGTCGCGCCGGCCTGCAGCCTGATCCCGTTGCGGTGCCGGCAGCGGGTCAGCGACGACGTCACCGGCAGGGCGTGGACGAGCCCGCTGCCGGGGTGCCTGATGTAGACCTCGACCCGGGCCTGTGAGACGGCCCGGGTGACGTCCACCAGTTCCGGGGGGAGCTGGACGTCCAGCGGCGCCGGGGGGTCCCACAGCAGGCCGGTCTCGCCGTAGGGGACGAACCGCATCGGCTCGCCGCCGGCCCGCATGATCTCCACGGTGAGCGTCATCTCGAACGCGCCGTCCCGCCATCCGGCCTCCCGCAGGTCGGCCCGCAGGTGGGTGCCGCGCATGGCCTCGGCCAGCGCGAGGAGCCGGTCGAGGCGGCCGGCGCGCAGCAGGGCCGCGCGGACCCGCAGATGGACGGGCAGGTACCGGTCCAGATGCGGGGGGAAGCGCTGGATGACGAGCTCGCGCAGCGTGGTGAAGGTGGCCGCCCGCTCCCGGGCGGAGGCGGTGACGAACCGGCCGCCGCCGAGCCGGCGCAGCACCGAGGCCCGCAGCCAGTGCGCGTACATCCGGTCGCGCCGCCGTCCCGGGGGCAGCTCGGCGTCGATGACGTCGAGCAGCTCGCGCAGCTCCGCCCCCTGCACGTACGGGTCGCCCGGCGGTTCGGGGCGCTCGGCCACGTGGCAGCAGACCTCGTCGGCCAGGACCGCGACGACCTTGGCTCGCAGGTAGGCGCGGAGCACGAAGGTCTCCTCGGCCAGGCGTCCGCCGGGGTCGGGGAAGCCGAGCGCCTCGGCGTCCAGGAACGCCCGGCGGTAGAGCTTGTGCGGGGTCAGCGCGGACAGCAGCCGGTCCTTGAGGATGTCGGCGCGGTCGCGGTCGGCCTCGAACACCGGGGAGGGCGGCATCCGGCCGGCCACCAGCCGTCCGAGGAGGACGTCGGCGTCGGTCTGCACGGCCCGCCGGTACATCCGCTCCAGCGCGGTCCGCTCCAGCCGGTCGGTCTGCTCCATCAGGTAGACGTACTCGCCCTGGGCGACGGCCATCCCGATGTTGCGGCCCCTCATCGGCGAGCCGGTCTCCCCCAGGTGCAGCACCCGGACGTTCGGCCGCGCCGCCGACAGCGCCTCAAGGCGCCGCTGGATCCCGTCGCCCGGCCCGGCGTCGGCGAAGACGACCTCGTACTCCTCCGGGGCCATCGACTGCGCGAGGAGCGAGCGGACACAGGCGTCGGCCGCGGTGCCGGGATCGCGCACCGGCACCACCACGCTGACCTTCACATCCATGAGCCCCAGGGTGCGTCGCCCATGGCATGGAGGCGGTCAGACTTGCCGAGTCCTGGTGTCTCAATACCAGCCCGTGGCCTGGGAATGGGCCCAGGCACCACATGGCGTCCCGTAGCGGCCCTTGATGTAGCCGAGGCCCCACGCGATCTGGGTGGCGGGGTTGGTCTGCCAGTCGCCGCCGGCGCTGGCCATCTTGCTGCCGGGCAGGGACTGCGGGATGCCGTAGGCGCCGCTGTAGCGGTTCATCGCCCGCTCGTTCCAGCCGCTCTCCTTGGTCCAGAGCCTCTCCAGGCAGCCCCACTGGTCGCTCCAGCCGCGCGCGTCCAGCATCTGCTTGCCCAGCGCGCGGTTGCCGGACGGGTTCGCCGGGCCGGGCGGGAGCTGCTTGGGGTCGAAGCCGCCGCCGCCGGGCGCCTCCTTGACGATCTTGATGGGGCTGAGCTTGCGGCGCTTGTCGCGCTCGGCGGCCAGCCGGTCGGCCTTGAGCGCCTGGGCGGCCTGGGCCTTGAGGATGTCGCCCTCGGGGTCGGGCGCGAACGGGTCGCCGCCGCCGAAGATCTTCGACATCTCGTTCAGGGAGAGCGGCGCCGGCTTCGGGGCGGAGGCGTTCTGCATCGCGGTGTAGACGGTGAACCCGCCGCCGCCCACGACGACGGCGGCCGTCGTCGCGAGGATGATGGCGCGCTTGGGGGTCAGCCACCCCTTCTTCTTCCCCGCCCGCGGCTCCTGTGGGGCCGCCTTGTCCCGCTTGGCGGATTTCCGGGCGTTACGGCGGGGGCGCGGAGCCGGATGCTCCCTCAACTGCGGCGGTCCTGAGCTCACGACCTATGAGCTTGCCGTGCGCGGGGGGGTGCTCCGCAACCTGAACGGCGGAGTTGGTCTGCCTCTCCCGCGAGATCAACAGGCTTTCCCCCTGCTTACCACCTGATTACGTGGCCTTTCCCGTCATTTGGCAATGTACTGTGATTTCAGTCACATTTACCGGTTAGACGGCCCGCCCGGCCCGCGCACCGGAGTGGGAGGTCCCGGCGGGTCCCGCCGTACCGCCCGGCCTGCCCCTTCCCTGTCACAGTTCAATGACAGGCACCGATCCGATGGCATTTGGGCGAATAATTACGGCGTGGCGGGCATCCTTCTGGTGGAAGACGATCCCTCGGTCCGGACGGGGCTGGAGCTGGCGCTGAGCCGCCAGGGGCACACCGTGACCTCCTACGACAACGGCGAGGACGCCCTCGCCCACATCAGGTCGCGCCGCCCCGAGATCGCCGTGCTCGACGTCATGCTCCCCGGCATCGACGGGGTCGAGGTGTGCCGCCGCATCCGCCGGATGGACCAGCTGCCCGTCATCCTCCTCACCGCCCGCGGGGACGACCTCGACGTGGTCGTCGGCCTGGAGGCCGGCGCCGACGACTACGTGGTCAAACCCGTCGAACCGCGCGTGCTGGACGCGCGGATCCGCGCCGTGCTGCGCCGGGTGGAGTCGGCCGCCTCCGACCGCGTCACCTTCGGCGACCTGGTCGTGGACCGGGGCGCGCTCAAGGTGTCGCTGGCCGGCCGGGAGATCCACCTGACCCCCACCGAACTGCGGCTCCTGCTCGAACTGGTCCGCCACCCCGGCCAGGTGCTCAACCGCAGGTACCTGCTGCGGGCCGTCTGGGACCACACCCACGTCGCCGACTCCCGCCTGGTGGACGCCTGCGTCCAGCGGATCCGCGCCAAGATCGAGGAGGTGCCCGCCGAGCCGGAGTTCATCCACACCGTCCGCGGGTTCGGCTACCGGTTCAGCCCGCCGTGAGGCTGATGCACACCGGCCTGCGGGGCCGCCTGGTCATCGCCTTCACCCTCATCGCCGTGTCCGCCTCCGCGCTCGTCGCGGTGATCGGCTACGAGCTCGTCAAGCGCCGGGTCATCGACCGGACCGAGCAGGTGGCCGTCGGCGACGTGCGCGACATCATCGAGGGGATCAAGGTGCCGGTCGGCGCCCGCTGGCCGGGGGACGGCCCGCCGGCCGACACGCAGATCGCCGCCCTGCAGCGGAGCCTGCGCGCCCGCAACGGCCGGGTGGTGGTCCGCTACGAGAGCTACGCCTACCCCGACGGCGACTTCGGCATGAGCGATGTCCCCGCCGACCTCGTCACCGCGTCCGCCCGCAAGACGGTGACCGCCCGCCGGGCGGTCCGGGGACGGATGTGGCTGATCATCGCCACCCCCGTGTGGCGGATCGAGCCCCTCGGCATCGCCAGGCCCACCGGGATGAGCGTCTTCGCTTTCGTCCCCCTCACCGAGGAGGAGCGGCTCCTGGACGACCTGCGCCGGCCGCTGGCCGCGGCCGGCGGCGTCATGCTGGTCATCGCGCTCGCCGTCGCCCTGGTGTCGGCCAGGCGGGTGCTGCTGCCCGTCCGGCGGCTGGGCTCGGCGGCCCGGGCGCTGGGCGCCGGCCGGCTCAACACCCGCCTGCCGGTGCACGGTCAGGACGAGCTGGCGCAGCTCACCGCCACTTTCAACGACACCGCCGCCGCCCTGGAGCACAGCGTGTCCGAACTGCGCTCGCTGGAGGCGATGTCCCGGCGGTTCGTCGCCGACGTCTCGCACGAGCTGCGCACCCCGCTGACCGCGATGACGGCGGTGGCCGACATGCTCTCGGAGGAGGCCGACCGGCTGCCCGCCGAGCCGGCGGCGGCCGTACGGCTCGTCCTGCGGGAGATCAAGCGGTTGCGGACCCTGGTGGAGCAGCTCATCGAGACCAGCCGGTTCGACTCGGGCACGGCGACGCTGAACACCGAGAGCGTGGACGTCGCCGACGTGATCGACGACTGCCTGGAGATACGGGGCTGGTCGGACCGGGTGGAGGTGGACGTGCCCCGCGCGCTGGCCTTCTCCGCCGACCCGCGGCGCCTCGACGTCATCGTGGCGAACCTGGTGGGCAACGCCCTGCGGCACGGCGCGCCCCCCGTCGTGGTGACCGCCCGCCGCGTCCCCGGCGGACTGGAGGTGAAGGTGCGCGACCACGGCCCGGGCATCCCGCCCGCCGACCTGCCGCACGTGTTCAACCGCTTCTACAAGGCGAGCGGCGGCGACGGCAGCGGGCTCGGCCTGTCCATCGCCCGCGCCAACGTCGAGTTGCACGGCGGCACCGTCTCGGCGCGGGCGCAGGACCCCGGCGTCCTCTTCACGGTCTGGCTGCCCGGAAGATGAGGGCACACCGCGACCCCGCCCGGGAGGCGGGACGGCCCGGCACGGCCGTACGGCGCACGGAACGACTCGCCCGCCCCGCCCGGTGGCCCGCCGCCGCCCTGGCGGCCGTCCTCGCGCTCGGCGGGTGCGGGATCGCCCCCACCGGCGTCCAGGACCGCGGGCGGCCCCCTGTGATCAGCTACAGCCCCACGTGGGTGACCGTCTACCTGCTGCGCGACGGCCGCCTGGAGCCCGTCAGGATCCCGGTGGGCTCCGACACGGCCTCCGACATCGTCGACACCCTGTTCCGGGCCGGCAAGCAGCCGCCAGAACCGGAGCTGACCACCGCCCTCGACGCCTTCCGGCACTACGACACCGAGACCACCCGGTACGCCGAGTCGGGCCGGCGCAAGGACCTCGGCGACACCACGGGATACCGGCTGAACGTGATCCTGTCGGGAGAGGGCACGCTCTCCCGGGCCGGGATCGCCCAGCTCACCTGCACCATCCGGCAGAACAAGCAGGAGAGCATCTGGAGCGTCGAGATCACCCGGCTGTTCCCCGGCGAGCCCAGGTCGTGGGGGGAGCACACCTGCTTCGAGTTCCGCGACCTCGCGGCCGACGGCGTGCGGCTGCCCCCGTGACCGGGAACCGCCTCCGGCGGGCGGCGAGACGGCCGCCCGCCGGAGACGGGCCCGTTACATCGTGATGTCCTCCAGCATCTCGGTGACCAGCGCGGCGATCGGCGAGCGCTCCGAGCGGGTCAGCGTGACGTGGGCGAACAGCGGATGTCCCTTGAGCTTCTCCACGACCGCGACCACGCCGTCGTGCCGGCCCACCCGGAGGTTGTCGCGCTGGGCGATGTCGTGGGTGAGCACGACGCGAGAGTTGGCGCCGATCCGGCTCAGCACCGTCAGCAGCACCCCGCGCTCCAGCGACTGGGCCTCGTCGACGATGACGAAGGCGTCGTGCAGGGAACGGCCGCGGATGTGGGTGAGCGGCAGCACCTCCAGCATGCCGCGGTCCATGACCTCCTCGATCACCTCGGGGGTGGTGATCGCGCCGAGGGTGTCGAAGACGGCCTGCGCCCAGGGGTTCATCTTGTCGTTCTCGGTGCCGGGGAGGTATCCGAGCTCCTGGCCGCCGACGGCGTACAGCGGGCGGAAGACGATCACCTTGCGGTGCTGGCGGCGCTCCAGGACGGCCTCCAGGCCCGCGCAGAGGGCCAGGGCCGACTTTCCGGTGCCCGCCCGGCCGCCCATCGAGACGATCCCGATCTCGGGGTCCATCAGGATGTCGAGCGCGATGCGCTGCTCGGCCGAACGGCCGTGCAGGCCGAACACCTCGCGGTCGCCGCGCACCAGCCGCACCGACTTGTCGGGCATCATCCGGCCCAGCGCCGAGCCCCGGTTGGACAGCAGCCGCAGGCCGGTGTGGGTGGGCAGGTCGCGCGCCTCGGGCACGTCCGCGGTGCCGTGCTCGAAGAGCGACTGGACGTCCTCGTCGGCCACCTGGAGCTCGGCCATGCCGGTCCAGCCGGAGGATTCCACGAAGGCCAGTTCGGCGCGGTACTCCTCGGCCGCCAGCCCGATCGAGGCGGCCTTGACCCGCATGGGCAGGTCCTTGGAGACGAGGACCACGTCGTGTCCCTCGGCCGCGAGGGTGCGCGCCACGGTCAGGATGCGGGTGTCGTTGTCGCCGAGCCGGAAGCCGACGGGAAGGATCGAGGGGTCGCTGTGGTTGAGCTCGACCCGGATGGTGCCGTCTCCGATGGGCATGGGCTCGTCCAGCCGCCCGTGGGTCACCCGCAGGTCGTCGAGGTACCTCAGCGCCTTGCGCGCGAAGTAGCCGAGTTCCGGATGGTGCCGCTTGGCCTCCAGCTCGGTGATGACGACGATCGGGAGGACCACCTCGTGTTCGGCGAAGCGGCTCATCGCCGCCGGGTCAGCCAGGAGGACCGAGGTGTCCAGGACGTACGTACGCCGGTTGGTGGCCGGCGACGTGGCTGAGGACGAAGGGTTTGCCACGCGATCTCCCCCGGGCGCCATGGGGGGCGCCCTGCCATGTGCTGGGATGCGGACCGGACCTGGATCCCACCGCGCGACACGCCGGGGGTGCCGGTGCCCGGCCCTCCCTGGCGGAACGTTGTCGCAAAGGCGGGCCCTCTCCGGTGTGGGCGGCCGGTGGCCACCCACTTGTTACGGTACGTCCTGAATACCCGCCTTCCAATGCCGCATGCCTATCCAAAAGGGGGCATTCGTCACACGGGTCAGGAGCCGTACCGCCGGTGCCGCGCGGCGTAGGAGCGGAGCGCCCGCAGGAGGTCGATTCTGCGGAAGTCGGGCCAGTAGGCCTCGCAGAAGTAGAACTCGGAGTGAGCGCTCTGCCAGAGCAGGAATCCGGAGAGCCGCTGCTCTCCCGAGGTCCGGATGACGAGGTCCGGGTCAGGCTGGCCGCGCGTGTAGAGATGCTCCGCGATGTGCTCGACATCCAGGACCTCGACCAGGTCCTCGATGCTCGCGCCCTTGCTGGCGTGCTCCTGGAGGAGGGAGCGCACCGCATCAGCGATCTCACGCCTTCCTCCATACCCAACAGCAACGTTCACAATCAGCCCGGGACGGTGGGATGTCGCTTCTTTTGCCTCTTTCAGGACGCGGGCCGTACGGTCCGGCAGGAGGTCGAGCGCCCCCATGGGGTTGACGCGCCAGCCGTCCGCCGCGAGCTCCTGGACCACGTCCTCGATGATCCTCACCAGGAGGTCGAGCTCGTCCTTGGGCCGGCTGAGGTTGTCGCTGGAGAGCAGCCACACGGTCACGACCTCGACGCCGGCCTCCCGGCACCAGCCCAGGAGCTCGGAGATCTTGTCGGCGCCCTTGCGGTGACCGCGGCTGACGTCGTCGAGGCCCATCGCCCGCGCCCAGCGCCGGTTGCCGTCGACGATGACGCCGACGTGCCGGGGGACCGATCCCGGCTGCCGCGACAGCTTCGCCTCCAGCCGCCGCTCGTACAGCCGGTAGACGAGATCGCGCACATCCATGGAATCCCCTCCTTCCAACGCCCGCGGTGGAAGGGCGCTGACAGGCAATTATCACCGTCCCGGGGACCTGTTGCCCCCTCTATGGGGATCCCGGATGGGTTGCCGGGCTTGCTCGTCCCAGGCACTCCTCGGCCTCGGCGACCAGCGCGTCGATGAAGATCCCCAGTTCAGCGGAGGTGAGGACCGCGCGCAGGCCGACCCCGCCGCCGCACCAGGCTTCGACGAACGCCCTCCGCGTCAGCCGCCACTCCCCCGACCCGCCCCGCCGTCCCGGCGTCCAGACCGGGATGGTACGCAGCTGACATCGGAGTTCGCCCCCGCTGACGACCCCGTTCCTGGTCCGGTAACGAAACGCGAACAGTTCGTCCTCCCCCGGGAGGCCGGGGAAGCGGTCGTCGGGGTCGGGCCACTGGTCCTGGTGGCCGGCGCGGGCCTCGGTGACCTCCCTGGCCAGCCGGGCGAGCAACCAGCCGCAGCGCTCCCCCACGGTGCCGTACAGCACGCCGTCGCGGTGGAGTTCGAGCGTGACCTCGTACGGCGAGCCGACGCTGTCCCGGCACGCCACCGGCGTGACGGTCAGGTACGACCCGTCAAGACAGCGCAGTCCCCCCACGTCAGAGTAGGTATCCCCGGCCCGTCCGGCCAAACGCGCCGGCCGGTGCGGCCACGGTCCGGGCCGGTTCGAGTCGGTTCGAGTCGGTTCGGGCCGGTTCGAGTCGGCGGGTTCAGACCGGTGGGCACCGATCGGCGGTACGGGCCGGCGCGCCGCGCCCGCGGGCGGAGTGCTCCGGCGGGCCGCCCGCGGGCACGGGGCCTACCAGCTTCCGGAGCCGAAGTCGCCGCCCCCGCCGAAGGAGCCGCCGTCCGAGCCGGAGGAGTGACCGTGGCCACCGGAGGATCCGCCGCAGCCGTCGCCGCCGGGAGTGTGACCGAAGGACGGCGCGTCGTAGGACGTCGAGTAGGCCGAGGACATGCGGCGGGAGCGGGCGCCGACGCGACCGCGGGGCCGGGGGTCCAACCTCTTCGGCCGGCCGGCGGCCGTGACCGCGTCGGCCTTCCTGAACAGCAGCACCACCGCGAGGACGACGGCGCCGGTGAGAACGATGACACCGAAGAACACCATGATCGCCATATCCGCCTCCGGGGGGAGAGAAGGCGGGGCATTCGGCCCCGTTTCCGGTATAGACGAGAGAGATCGCACGAAAGTTCGGCGGAGGTCTCCTTGCCGCCCGGCCGGCGCGCGGCGCCCACCACCCGCCCGGGGCGTGGTGTCCGTCACTCGGCCGGGGCGGTACCCGCCGCTCAGGCGGGACACCCGGCGGCGATCAGCGCGGCCGACCCGCCCACCCGCGGGTGAGGCCCTTCACCCGCGTCGGCAGGACGGGCGGGAGTTCCCGCAGCGCCCGCGTGAACCGGGTCCACCGGCGGCGTCCGGCGGGCGGCTCCGGCTCGGGTTCCGGCAGCGGGTGCCCGGCCGCCCTGAGCCGCTCGGCGAAGTCCCGGGCGTCGGCCCGGGAGCCGCCGGGCGGCTTGGGGCGGCCCCGGGCGTAGGCGTCGAATTCGGCGGCGAACCCGGCGGCGCCGAGCAGTGCCACGAGGTCCGGCCGGATGCGGGCCACGACCCCGCGTCTCTTGGAGACCAGGCTCGCGGCCTGGATCCGCAGCCGCCCCTCGTCGAACCCCCGGGGCGGTTCGCCCCCGGCCACCAGGGCGGCCAGCAGCTCCGCCTGGGCCCGCGCCAGCTCGGCCCGGGCACCGGCCGCGGGACCGGATACGGAGCCGTTCACGGTTCCGGGCGCGGGCGGGGAGTCAGGGCCGTATGGGAGGCCCGGCGCGGGTGAAGGGGCGGGGCCGTACGGGAGGCCGGGCCCGGGTGAGGGGGCGGGGTGGTTCACCGGGTCAGGCACGGGTCACCGCCTCGCGGATCCGGCCGAGCTCCGCCTCCAGCACGTCGTCGCCGGGATAGTCGCCGTCCCATTCGAGCAGCACGCCCGGCGGGTCCACCCGGGCGCGCAGCTCCGCCAGGATCTCCAGCACCTCACCGGGAACCCGGGCGGTGTGGGTGTCGTGCCAGACGCCGTGGTGGAGGTGCCCCCCGGCGACGTGCACGTAGGCCAGCTCCGACAGCGGCAGGGCGTCCAGCGCGCCGACGGCCGGCAGGCCCAGGTTGATCTGGTTGGTGTAGAGGTTGGCCACGTCGACCAGCAGCCCGACCCCGGTCGTCTCCACCAGCTCGCCCAGGAACTCCGCCTCGGTCATCTCGTCGTCGGGCCAGCCGAACAGGGCGGCCACGTTCTCCAGGGCCAGCGGGACGGGCAGGGCCGCCTGCGCCCGCCGTACGTTGTCGGCGACCACCGCCAGCGCGGCCCGGGTGCGCGGGACCGGCAGCAGGTGACCCGCCTCCATGCCGCCCGCGCGGACGAAGGCCAGGTGCTCGCTGACCAGCGGGGCGTCCAGGGCCCGCGCGCAGTCCGCCAGGTGCGCCAGGCGGTCCGGGTCGGGCGGCTCGGCCCCTCCCAGCCCCAGCCCGACGCCGTGCGGGATCACCGGCAGGCCCCGGCCGCGCAGCACCCGCAGCGACTCCGGTAGGTCGCCGGGACGGATGTTCTCCGCGACGACCTCCACGAAGTCCACGCCCGGCAGGCGCTCCACGGTCAGGTCGATCTCCGGTCGCCACCCGATGCCGACCCCGAGCCGCCCGGTCCCCGTCATGTCGTCTCCCCGCGCCGCCCCGGCGGGCCGCTCAGCCGCCACCGCAGCCTCCGCCGCCGCAGCTCGACCCGCCTCCGCAGCTCGACCCGCCGCCCGAGTCGCCCCCGCCTGAGTCGCCCCAGCCGCCCGAGCCGAAATCGCCGCCCCCGCCGAAGGAGCCGCCGTCGCCCGACGACCCGGAGGAGCCCCCGCAGGAGCCCGAGGCGCAGCTCACGGCGCTGTTCGCGTGCTGCCGCTGCAGTTCCTCGGTGAGGGCGGGGTCGCCGGCCTCGGCGAGGCCGTACAGGGCGACCGGGATGCCGACCGCGGCGTACAGGGGCAGGTCCGCGGCACGGGAGACGCCCCGCACGTGGGTCCTGCCGACGTCGTCGAGGGCCGCACGCCCGGCGTCGGTCAGCATGCCGCGCAGCGCGCGCTTCCGGCTCTGGTAGGTCGTCATGCCGATGACCGCGGCGAGGGCTCCGGCCAGCGGCGTCACCACGCCGACCACTTCCCCGCCACCGATGGACATGACGGTGACGAACCTGAAGACGGTGGGGATGAGGGTGACGAACTCGAAGACGACGGCGAGCACGGTGAGGACCAGCAGGAGGTTCAGCAGCCTCCTGGCCGGGGCGAGCGCGCCGTCGGGGATCAGCAGGCCCGCCCGCGTCAGGCCGTCGCGCAGGTCGCTCATGGCCTGGTCGTCGGCCACGGCGCGGCGCAGCTGCCCCACCTGGCAGGACCCGCCCCGGGCGCGGAGGGTCTTGAGGACGGCCCGCTCGACCGGATCGGGGGAGAGCGGGGCCCCGGTGACCACGCTGACCTGGCCGCCCCGTGACACGCGGACGCCCCCTCCCCTGGCGAGCACGGCGAGGGCCGTGTTGACCGTCCGCAGCGGCCCTCCGGCCAGGTAGGCGATCTCGTAGTGGCCCGGCGAGCCGGTGAGGTGGACGGACGGAGCCGAGCGGGCCCGGCGATGCTCCCTGGACAGGGCCGACGCGGTGAAGCCCACGGCGGCGAGGAGGATCAGGGCGACGACGAGCAGTGCTTCTTCCATGTCCGGCCTCCCGGGGGGTGGAGGAAAGGCGGATGCCCCGCCGTCATGTAGACGATCGGGTCATCACGGAAGTTCGCCGCGGAGGCCGTTTTCCGGTGCGCAGTGGATCGCTCCGGAGCGCACCGGGGCGCGGCGTCCCTACTTGTCCAGGCGCGCGACCAGGGCGTGGTACTCGTCCCAGAGCTCCTTGGGGAGGTGGTCGCCGAAGGTCTCGAAGAAGGCCGGGATCAGCGCGGCCTCCTCCTTCCAGACCTCCGCGTCCACGCTCAGCAGGGTCCGCAGGTCCTCGGCGGAGAGGTCGAGGCCGTCGGTGTCGAGCTCGGCGGGCAGCAGGCCGATGGGGGTCTCCACCGCCTCGGCCCTGCCGTTGATCCGGTCGACGATCCACTTCAGGACGCGGATGTTCTCCCCGAAGCCGGGCCAGACGAACTTGCCCTCGTCGTTCTTGCGGAACCAGTTGACGTAGTAGATCTTCGGCAGCCGGACGCCCTCCCGCCGGCCGATGCTGATCCAGTGGCCGAAGTAGTCGCCCATGTTGTAGCCGCAGAACGGCAGCATCGCGAACGGGTCGCGGCGCAGCTCGCCGACCTTGCCCTCGGCCGCGGCGGTCTTCTCGGAGGCGATGTTGGCCCCGGTGAAGACGCCGTGCTGCCAGCTCAGCGACTCGGTGACCAGCGGCACCGCGGTGGCGCGGCGTCCGCCGAACAGGATCGCCGAGATCGGCACGCCCTTGGGGTCCTGCCACTCGGGGGCGATGGTCGGGCACTGGCCGGCGGGCACGGTGAACCGGGCGTTCGGGTGCGCGGCCGGCTCGCCGCCGTCCGGGGTCCAGTCGCGGCCCTTCCAGTCGGTCAGGTGCGCCGGAGGCTCGTCGGTGAGCCCCTCCCACCACACGTCGCCGTCGTCGGTGAGGGCGACGTTCGTGAAGATGCTGTTGCCCCAGAGGGTCCTGATCGCGTTGGCGTTGGTGGACTCGCCGGTGCCGGGCGCGACGCCGAAGAAGCCCGCCTCGGGGTTGATGGCGTACAGGCGGCCGTCGTCGCCGAACCGCATCCAGGCGATGTCGTCGCCGATCGTCTCCACCTTCCAGCCGGGGATGGTCGGCTGGAGCATGGCCAGGTTGGTCTTGCCGCACGCGCTCGGGAACGCGGCCGCGACGTAGCGGGTCTCGCCCTCCGGTGGGGTCAGCTTGAGGATGAGCATGTGCTCGGCCAGCCAGCCCTCGTCGCGGGCCATCGTGCTGGCGATGCGCAGGGCGTAGCACTTCTTGCCGAGCAGCGCGTTGCCGCCGTAGCCCGAGCCGTAGGACCAGATCTCGCGGGTCTCGGGGAAGTGGCTGATGTACTTGGTGGAGTTGCACGGCCACGGCACGTCCGCCTGGCCGGGCTTGAGCGGGGCGCCGACCGAGTGGACGGCCTTGACGAAGTCGCCGCGCTCCTCGATGAGCCGCAGCGCGGGCTCGCCCATCCGGGTCATGATCCGCATCGACACGGCGACGTACGGCGAGTCGGTGATCTCGACGCCGAGCTGCGAGATCTCGCCGCCGAGCGGGCCCATGCAGAACGGCACGACGTACATGGTGCGGCCGCGCATGCAGCCCTTGAAGAGCTCCCCGAAGGTCTTGCGCATCTCGTCCGGGGCGATCCAGTTGTTGGTCGGCCCGGCGTCCTCCTCGTGTTCGGAGCAGATGTAGGTCCGGTCCTCCACGCGGGCCACGTCGCTGGGGTCGGAGGCGGCGTAGAAGCTGTTCTGCCGCTTGGCCAGGCGCTTGAACGTGCCCTGCTCGACCAGGAGGTTCGTGAGGCGCGTCCACTCGGCTTCCGAGCCGTCGCACCACTCGATCCGGTCGGGCTGCGTCAGCTGGGCGATCTCGGCGACCCAGGCGGCCAGTCCGGCGTGGCTGGTCGGGCTGGGGGCGGTTACGTCCTCGATAACGGACACTGCTACGGCTCCTTACGCTTCTCAGGGCCAAAACATCATTGACCAGGAAACCGCGTCCGATCCAATTGGCGTAGACCAGTGAATTAACGCGGCCGGCGGTCGCCCCGACCCCTCACCCGCCCGCTTCGCGGGCGTATGGGCTGGCAGGGGGCATGGTGTTTGAGAGGACCTACCCAAAAGAAGCGAGCCTAAAAAAGACGCTTACCGCAGTGGTATAGGCCACTGATAAAGGTCTAAACCAATTAGTGAACAGGTTCAGACCAGTCGGCGGCCGTTTTCCCCGCTCAGGCTCAGGAATCCAGGTCGGGTCCGGCGGCCCGCACCTGGTCCACGTGACGCAGCGCGTCCCGCAGATCCGCCAGCCAGGAGTCGGTGTGCCTGCCGACCAGGCGGACGCACCAGGCCAGCGCGTCGCTGCGACTGCGGGCCACCCCGGCGGCCACGAGGGTGTCCAGCACCCGGCGCTCCGACTGCCTCAGCCGGGTCATGACGGGGACCGACAGTGTGGTGAACATCACCGTCTCGTCGCCCACCTCGACGCCCCAGGAGACCTTGCGGCGGAAGCGGCGCTCCGCCTCCAGTGCGATCTCGATGCGCCGCTCCCGGGTCTCCTCGCGGAACCGCTGCACGCCGCCCTCCAGGGCGGCGGCCCGCTCCACCTCCGAGACGTCGTCGGTGAAGGAGGGCGCCGGGAGCCGGCCGATCACCGCGATCTCCTCGCGGTCCAGGACGATCTCGGGCTGGCCCTCGAACCAGTCCTCGGGCAGCCGCCCGGAGAACCAGCCGCGCAGCTTCTGTGTTGCTTCTTCGATATCCATGTAATCGACATTACAACGCTACGGGTGACGAGACCAGAGGCGAATCCGCCGTACGCGCAGGGTGAAAACCGCCGTACGCGGGCAATGCTGGACGGGGAGGCGGGGACCGCCGTACGCGGGGAGGCACCGTACGTGAGGGGCCGCCGTACGCGGAGGGGCGCCGTACGCGGAGAACCGTCGTACGCGGGGGGCGCCGTACGCGCGGGTGGGGACCGTCGTACGCGTGTACGGGGTCCGCCGTGCGCGGGAGGCGTCTACGCGGGATGAGGCCGGGGAGGGGGCGGCGGGTCAGCGGACGCGGGCCGCGACGACCGGGCTGACCCGGACGACCCCGGCGAGGTTTCGGGTGCTGACCGGGCTGAACTTGACCACGTCACCGGTCCGCGGGGCCTGGAGCATCTTGCCGTCGCCCCAGTAGATCGCCACGTGCGAGACGTATCCGGGGTTGGTGGGGTCGGACCGCCAGAACAGCAGGTCCCCGGGCTGGGCCTGGGCGAGCGAGACCTGCGGGCCGGCGACGAACTGCTGGTGCGTCACCCGGGGCATCTTCACGCCCGCCTGGGCGTAGGCCCACTGCACCAGGCCCGAGCAGTCGAAGGTGTCGGGCCCCTCGGCCCCCCACACGTACGGCCGGCCGAGCTTGCCGACGGCCGCGGTGAGGGCCGTCCTGATCTGCTCCGCGGTCATGAAGGAACCCGCCGGCCAGACCGTGCGGCCGGTCTGCTTCCCGGTCTGCTTCCCGGGCTGTTGCACGGGCGCCCGCAGCACCGGGTTGATCGCGGCGACCTGGCTGCCCCTGGGCAGGACGCGCAGCAGGGCGGCGCGCAGCTTGGCGGTGTCGGCCCTGGGCGCGCTCACTACCAGCGCGTTGTTCTCCGGGACGCCCAGCGCCCGCGCGGTCTCCCGGGAGACGACCGCGTCGATGGCGCCCATGCCCATCGTCGCGTAGGCGCCCACCCGCAGGTTGCGCCCGGCCGCGCTCACGATCTTTCCCAGCGGCATGCCGCCGTCGTTGCCCAGGACGAAGGAGACGGCCATCTCCCCGGCGGAGACGTTGTGCCAGAGCCGGTCGGAGCGGGCGGTCGGCTTGGGAGTGTAGGCGCGGAACGTCGAGGGATCGACCCCCAGGGTCTGCACGCGCTTGCCGTCCATGCCCACCTCGGCGGCGTCGGCGCGCTCCACCGCCCGCACCCCGGAGATCTGGGCGACCTTCGCGACCACGGCCGAGCTCAGCGCCCGGTTCGCGACGACGAACATGCTGGGCTTGTGGATCGAGGTGAGCGGGGCCACCGGCGGGGGCGCGGCCCGCGTGGGCGCGGGGGCCGGTGTGGCGGCGGCCCGGACGGTCTCCGTGGTGACCGGCCTGCGCAGGGCGACCGTCGTCTCGGGGACCCGCTCGGGCAGGGTGACGACGACGACCGTCCCGGCCGCCAGCGCGGCGAGGAGGACGACCAGGACGACGGGGAGGAGGCGCCGGCGCCGCCGGAGGCCGGGCGCGGCGCGCCGGATGCGCGGGGCGTAGGCGAGGTCCTGCCGGGCCTCGTGGATCAGATGGGAGACACGCGTCCGCCCCTCGAACACGTCGTCTCCTTCCCTCCGCCCGGCGCCAGACCAAGAGTGCCGGAAATCAGACGATGACGCATGGAAAGCCGCTAAAAGTTCTCTAACGACTTATCGCCGCGCTTTCGGGAACGGGCCTCCTCCGCGCACGGAGTCACTTCCCGGGTGTGAAGGCCCCCGCGCGCAGGGACCCGTTCCACACATGGAGATCCGCCGGGACGGGACGTCCCGGCGGATCCACGGATCAGGTCTCCGGCCCGGAAGGTCACGGGCCGGAGGGTCAGCCGCCGACGTACGGCACGGCGTCGAGGATCTCCACCGAGTTGGAGCGGCCGTTCGGCATCGTGTACGTGGCCTTCTCGCCCACCTTCTTGCCGTTGATCGCCGCGCCGAGGGGCGACTTCGGCGAGTAGACGTCGATCGGGGCGCCGCTCTCCTCGCGGGAGGCCAGCAGGAACGTGACCTCCTCGTCGTCACCCTCGAAGCGGACGGTGACGGTCATGCCGGGGCCCACGACGCCCTCGGTGCGGGGCGCCTCGCCCACCTTGGCGTTGTCGACGATCTGACGGAGGTGGAAGATCCGGGCCTCCATCTTGCCCTGCTCGTCCTTGGCGGCGTGGTAGCCGCCGTTCTCCTTCAGGTCACCCTCTTCGCGGGCCGCCTCGATCTTCTTGGCGATGTCGACGCGCCCGGGCCCCGAGAGGTATTCCAGCTCCGCCTTCAGGCGGTCGTACGCCTCCTGCGTGAGCCAGGTGACGCTCTCGTTGTGGGAGTCGGCCACGGGTTCTCCTTGCTTCCTCTTGAAGGGGGCTTCGTACTCGGACAGGCACTCGTACGCTGGGTGGCGCACGATCGAATCTCGACAGGCTAACAAGTTAACGGCTCGAACGCTTCCCCAAATATCTCACTATACGAGATGGCAGTATTGAACCGAGCCGGAAGTCGCCTGGGCACTGGTCTGCAGCCGCTCGGTAAGGCGGATATATCCCTTACCTGCCGGAATATCGATCTCCCGGCTGCCCACTTCCACGTGGTTGACGTCCACGGCCCGCAGTCGGCAGACGGCGGCGCGGTCGGACGGCTTGACCACCTCGAAGGTGATCTGCAGGGAGTCGCTACGGTTGGCATCGAACGCGATGACCTCGTCGATGACGTCGGTGTTGCCCTTCGACGCCCACATGACGTAACCCCACCCGGCGGCGCACACCGCGCACAGGATGGCGATCACCACGTGCACGACGAAGTTGCCCCGGCGGGGCTCCCGCTCCGGGAAGTCGCCGGGACTGCCGAGCACGGGGCGGGGCTCCTGGCCCTGCTCGGCCTCACTGATGGCCATGACGGAATCTCCAAGCACTACCGCGGCGTTGTCCGAAACAATTGTCCCCCGCGGGGGCGTTGCCCCCGCGACCGCCCACGAGAAACTAACCTCTCTCTAGAGTGCCTCAGGCCGCGCCGTGGAATGGCACGGCGTCCCAGGGCGCGGGCGGGCGGCCGGTCCCCCGGGCCGCGGCGGGACAGACGAAGATCCGAACGCGACAGACAAAGAGGAGACAGCGAGCCCCGTGAGTGCACCGCTGAGGCTTATGGCCGTTCACGCGCACCCCGACGACGAGTCGAGCAAGGGCGCCGCCACGATGGCACGTTACGTCGCCGAAGGCGTGGAGGTGCTGGTCTGCACCCTCACTGGCGGAGAGCGCGGTTCCATCCTCAACCCCAAGATGGACCGCCCCGACATCCTCGAGAACATCGGCGAGGTCCGCCGCCTGGAGATGGAGCGGGCCCGCGAGATCCTGGGCGTCCGGCAGCGCTTCCTCGGCTTCGTCGACTCGGGCCTGCCCGAGGACGAGAACGAGCCGCTGCCCGAGGGCTGCTTCGCCCTCCAGCCGCTGGAGGCGGCCGCGGCGCCGCTGGTCGCGGCCGTGCGCGACTTCCGGCCGCACGTGATCCTCACCTACGACGACGACGGCGGCTACCCCCACCCCGACCACATCATGACCAACAAGGTCTCGGTGGAGGCGTTCGAGGCGGCCGGCGACCCCGACCGCTACCCCGGCACCGGCGAGCCCTGGCAGCCTCTGAAGCTCTACTACCACATGGGCTTCACCCGGGAGCGGTTCGAGGCCCTGCACGAGGCGATGGTCTCCCGCGGCCTGGGCTCCCCCTACAGCGACTGGATCGCCCGCTGGGAGGACCGCCCGCAGAAGGACAAGTGGCCCGTCACCACCCGGGTCCCCTGCGGGGACTACTTCGAGGTCCGCGACCAGGCGCTGATCGCGCACGCCACCCAGGTCGACCCCGACGGGTTCTGGTTCGTCTGCCCGCGCGAGGTGCAGATGGAGATCTGGCCGACCGAGGACTACCACCTGGCGCGTTCCCTGGTGGACACCGAGCTTCCCGAGGACGACCTGTTCACCGGCGTTCTGGCCGAGGAGACCTCCCCCGCCTGCCACTGACGGGACCGCCGGGTGGCGGTGGCAGACTTGAGGTGTGACTGCCATCGTGTTCGCCGCCGCCGCCGATGGCGACGTCAGCCCGGGTGTACTGGGCTTCCTCGTCGTCGCCGCCCTCGGTTTCGCGCTCTTCCTGCTCGTCAAGTCGATGCGGAAGCAGATCTCCAAGATCGACCTTCCGCACGACCGGGATCCCCGCAAGCCCGGCGAAAACGCCTGACCGCGCCCGCCGCGGGGCCCGCCGTACGGCTTCAGGCCGTACGGCTCAGCCCGTCTCCGACCAGGCCCGTTCCAGGGCCCTGGGCAGGCCCCAGTGGCCCAGCGGGGTGAGCACCTCGCTCCGGTCGACGATCCCCAGGCAGGCCCACAGCGGCGTGACCGACCCGAACAGCGCCTCGGCCGACTCCAGATCCTCCGGCTCGTCCATCCGGACGTCGATGTCCTCCGACTCCGCGATGAGCCGGGCGATCCGCTCCGGCGAGGCCAGCACCCCGGGGCCGCGCCTGGCCAGCGCGGCCACCACCGCCAGCCAGTCCGCGTGGTCGATCGCGCACAGCGCCGCCAGCACGGAGTCCTCGGAGCTCAGCTCCTCCTCCAGGTCGGCGAACACCTCGGCGAGGTCGTCCTCCTCCGGAAGGTCCGAGATCGGCCCGGCGATCCCCGCCGCGACCGTCAGCCACAGCTCCTCGTCGTCGGCCGGCAGCGGGCCGCCCTCGTAGCCGGCGCAGGCCCGCAGCACGTTGCCCGGGTAGCCGGGGGCGGTCATCAGCTCGCGCAGCCGGGCGCTCGCCGCCCGCAGCGCCTCCTCGGGACGCTCGGCCTCGGGCAGCTCCGCCATGATGCGCCGCAGCTCGCCGAGGGCGAACGCCTCCTCCTCGTGCCAGGCGGCCGACAGCTCCTCGTCCTGCTCGTCGCTCACCGCGTCCCTGGGCACCCGCCCGTCGGGCAGCGGGGTGCCGAGCCAGCGCTCCTGGATCTCCTCGTAGGAGGCCCTGGCCGTCTCGTCGCCCAGCGCGAGGGCGTCCGGATCGACCTCGCCCTCGGCGACCCGCCGCTCCAGGTGGGCGACCAGCCGGTGGAACATCTCCTCGGCGACCGGCCCGCGCTCGTCCTCCTCGGGCCAGACGAACATGGTCCGGGTCAGCAGCAACGGCTCGGTGCCGGTGGACTCCAGCCAGCGCTGCACGTCGCCCACGGTCGCGTTGCCCGACTCGATCGCCCCCAGCGCCGTCCGGGCCGACTCCCAGAAGGGCGGGGTCAGCGGGTTTCCGGCCCGCTCCATCGCCCGGCGCAGGTCGGGAAGGGCCACCAGCGCCACGCCTGAGGGCACGGCGAGCAACGCGCGCACCACGTCACGCCGGGTCAGCTCCGCGACCGGCCTTCCGGCGTGCACGCGGACGAAGTCGAGATCCACGCTCAACGAGCCTACGCCCCGAACCCGCCCGAACACACCTTCCGGGCGCCGACGGCGATCCGGTGTTCGCGCGCGGCCGCCTCACCCCGCGTACGGCGCCGCCCCGGCAGGGCCCCGCCGTACGCTGATCGCCGCCCACGCCCCCTCCCAGGGGCGGGAGGCCGGGACGCCCGGCCGGGCGTCCCGGGTCAGCGGTGGAACCTGACCTCCGGGTAGCGCCGGGACGGCCCGTCGAGCAGCGGCTGGGACCGCTTGCGAAGGTGCAGGTCGAAGAAGGCGCCGACATACCTACGGGTGATCTCCGCCGCGCGGGCCCCGGAGAGCCGGGACCCCAGGTCCACGCCGACCTGCTCCATAAGCGGCGGGTAGTCGGTGAAGGACCCGTGGTCCCCGCCGTCGACCGTGAGCCAGCGCTTCCACCCGGTCATCCGTCCCCAGTCGCGCCCCCAGGTGAAGTCCTGCCCGCCGGGCTCGTGGATCTTCCCGGCGCCCATCATGAGGAACGGCCGGGCGAGCCCCTCATCGGGGATCGGGACGAAGAAGGTGCCGTCCATGTTGACCCCGGCGCGCACCCGGGGGTCGCTGAGCGCGGTCCATGAGGCGCTGCTGCCGCCCAGGGAGTGGCCGGCCATCGCGATCCGGGAGGGGTCGATCAGTCCGCCGCCCTTCCAGGCCGGCCTCGGCCCGGTCAGCCGGTCGAGGACGAAGGAGACGTCGGCCGCCCGGCCCCTGGCAGCCTTGTCGCCGAACTTCCAGGGGTCCGCGGACTGCTCGGCGCAGGCGACGCAGGTCGCGGTGCGCCCACCGGGGAGCGACGTGCCGTAGGACTCGTACGTGTGGTCGATCCCCGCCACGATGTACCCCCTGCTCGCCAGGTCCTCGGCCAGGATCGTCAGCGAGGAGCGGGGCATGGTGAACCCCGGCGACAGCACGACGAGGGGAAGGCCGCGTCTGCGGCCGGCCGACGCGGCGTCGGCGGTCGCGTTGGTCCGGGTCCCGCTCAGCACGTCTTCGGGCAGGCCGGTGACGTGCTGCCCCTTCAGCAGCAGCGCCGACTCCTCGGCGGTCATATAGGCGGCCCGCCGCCCGCCGGGCGCCCGCGCCGGGTACCACAGCGAGACCATGAGCTCGCGCGCCTTCCGCTCCGGCACCCACGGGTCCGGGCGGGAGCCGTCCACCAGGTGCAGCGTGGTGGTGCCCACCGCGTGCGGACCGGTCGGCGCGGGCAGCACGGGAGGCGCGACCGGGGTGTCGGGGGCGCCCGGCGTGGCGGAGGCGTCCGGCGCGGCGGAAGGAGCGGCGGAAGGAGCGGCGGAAGGGGCGGTCACCTGTGGTCCGGCGGCGGCGGCCGCCATGGCGGGCGTCGCGAGCGCGAGCAGCGCGACGCCCGTGGCCACCGCGCCGCGAAAGATCGTTATCGGCATGGCGGCAATGCTTCCGGCACGCGACCGGCGGCGCCTCGGCCGAACGGCCACCGAAGGCTGCGACTTTCCCGGTGGACCACTGCGACGGACGCATGACGTCCCGGCGGGCCGGACGCCGGCCCCGAGCCCCCGTACGGCGGGCACCGCGGCGTTCCCCGCGCGGGAGTCCCGCCTTCCGGGCGCCACGTGCCACCCCGGTATACCGTCGCCTACGACCCGGGGAGGAGGCCGGGGCCGGACCCCGGCCGGATCCCGCCCGCGCCGGTCCCACCGCCGGCGGATCCCGCGGCCGGATGCCCCCGGCGACCGCCCCACCCCCACGGCGTCGCCTCCGCGCCCGTCTACTGTGAGAGGGACCGTACGGGTGAGGACCATGGCGCGCGAGGCCCGCGCGCCTCGTGGAGAAGAACGTGCGCACCGCGTACGCAGGAGAGGTTTCCATGAACCGCTTGAAGGACGCGACGAGCCCCTACTTGCTGCAGCACGTGGACAACCCCGTCGACTGGTTCCCCTGGGGGGAGGACGCCTTCGCCGAGGCCAGGCGGCGGAACGTGCCGCTGCTGATCAGCGTCGGCTACTCCGCCTGCCACTGGTGCCACGTCATGGCGCACGAGTCCTTCGAGGACGAGGGCACCGCCGCGCTGATGAACGAGCACTTCGTCAGCGTCAAGGTCGACCGGGAGGAACGCCCGGACGTGGACGCGGTCTACATGACCGCGACCCAGGCCATGACCGGCCAGGGCGGGTGGCCGATGACGGTCTTCGCCACCCCGGACGGGCGCCCCTTCTACGCGGGCACGTACTTCCCGCGGCCCCACTTCCAGCGGCTGCTGACCGGGGTGGCGAACGCCTGGGCCCGCGACCGCGAGGCGGTGCTGGACCAGGGCTCGAAGATCGCCCAGGCGCTGAACGAGCAGGCGGCGCTGCCGTCGGGCCCGGTGCCGGACCGCGACACACTGGACCGGGCCGTACGGAGCCTGCGGCAGTCCTTCGACCCCGACCGCGGCGGGTTCGGCGGGGCGCCGAAGTTCCCGCCGTCGATGGTCCTGGAGTTCCTGCTGCGCTACGCCGCCGACCCCCGGCCCGCGGCCCCGGAGGGCGACCGGAGCGCCGCGGGCGAGGCGACGGCCATGGCCGGGCGGACCCTGGAGGCGATGGCACGGGGCGGCATCTACGACCAGCTCCGCGGCGGCTTCGCCCGCTACAGCGTGGACGCCGGCTGGGTGGTGCCGCACTTCGAGAAGATGCTCTACGACAACGCCCTGCTGCTGCGGGTCTACACGCACTGGTGGCGCTCCACCGGGTCGGTGCTCGCCCGGCGGGTGGCGCTGGAGACCGCCTCCTTCCTGCTGGCCGAGATGCGCACCCCCGAGGGCGGCTTCGCCTCGGCGCTGGACGCCGACAGCGAGGGCGTGGAGGGGAAGTTCTACGTCTGGACGCCCGAGGAGATCATCGAGGTCCTGGGCGAGGACGACGGCGCCTGGGCCGTCTCGCTGTTCGAGGTGACCGGCACGTTCGAGCACGGCACCTCGGTGCTGCAGCTTCCGGAGGACCCCGACGACCCCGAGCGGTTCGCCCGGGTCCGCGCCGCCCTGCTGGCCGCCCGGTCCGGGCGGGTACGGCCCGGCCGCGACGACAAGGTGGTGGCCGCCTGGAACGGCCTGGCGATCGCCGCCCTCGCCGAGGCCGGGGCGCTGTTCGACCGGCCCGACCTGGTGGAGGCGGCGCGGGCGGCGGCCACGCTGCTCGACGAGGTGCACGTCGACGGCGGCCGGCTGCTGCGCACGTCGCTCGGCGGCCGGGCCGGCGCCGGCGCCGGCGTCCTTGAGGACTACGCCGACCTGGCCGAGGGCCTGCTCGCGCTGTACGGCGTGACCGGCGAGACCCGCTGGTTCCGGCTGGCCGGGACGCTGCTGGACAGCGCGCTCGACCGGTTCGCAGACGGCGCCGGCGGGTTCTTCGACACCGCAGACGACGCCGAGCGGCTGTTCCAGCGCCCGCAGGACCCCACCGACAACGCGACCCCGTCGGGGTGGTTCGCCGTGGCGGGCGCGCTGCTGTCGTACGCGGCCCTGACCGGCTCGGCCCGGCACCGCGAGGCCGCGGAGGCGGCCCTGGGCACGGTGAGCGTCCTGGCCGACCGGCACGCCCGGTTCGCCGGGTGGGGCCTGGCGGTGGCCCAGGCGGCCGTCTCCGGCCCCGTCGAGGTCGCGGTCGTGGGCCCGGCCGGCGACGCGGCGACCGCCGCGCTGCACCGCGCGGCCCTGATGTCGCCCGCCCCGGGCATGGTCGTGGCCCTCGGCGAGCCCGGCGCGGCCGATGTCCCCCTCCTGGAAGGGCGGGGCCCGGTGGACGGCGTCCCGGCGGCCTACGTGTGCCGCGGGTTCACCTGCCGGATGCCCGTCACCACCCCGGAGGCGCTCCGGGCCGAGCTGACCGCCTGACCCGCGGCGGCGCGACCCGGGACCCGGCCGCCCGGCCGGGTCGGCGCGCGACCGGGCCGACGCGCGGCCGTGAACCGTTCCGCACCGTTTCGCACCGAGGCTGCCGACCGGGGCGCGGCGGCCCGGTCAGCCGACGGGGAGCCGCTGGGCGGGGCCCTCCCGCTGGGCGGGGTCCTGGGTGCGGGGGTCGCCGCCGCCGGTCCCGTCGCCGAAGCCCTGGCCGGGGCCGCCGCCGTCGTCCACGCGGCCCTGGGGGCCGTTCTGCGGGCTCGTGCCGTCGCCCTGGCCGTCACCGGCGCCGTCGTTCCCGGGGCCGGTCCCCTGGTCCCCCGGCTCGGGGGACGAGGTGCCGTCGTCGAACGGCGGGGTGGCCGGGGTGTCGCGGAAGCCGCCGTCGCCGTAGCCGTCGTCGGGCGGGCCGGAGGGGTAGCCGTCGTCGTAGCCGTAGGGGTCGTAGCCGTAGTCGGACGGCTCGGGGAACTCCTTGACCGGCTTGCCCTTCATCGCCTCGGTCATGAAGGCCCGCCAGACCTGCGCGGGGTAGCTTCCGCCGTACTGGACGGCGCCGTTGATGACCACCGGCTTGTGGTCGTCGCGGAACATGTCCACCGCGGTCGCGAGCTGCGGGGTGAAGCCGGCGAACCACACCGACACCGAGCCGTCGGTGGTGCCGGTCTTGCCGGCCACCGGCCGGTCGTAGAGGCGGGCGGCCGAGCCGGTGCCGCCCTCGACGACCTGGGTGAGCGCGTAGGTGGCGTCGGCGGCGGTCTGCTCGCCGAAGGCCCGCCTGCCCTTGGCGTCGAACTTCGTGACCTTGCCCGTGGCGTCGGTCACCGACCGGATCACGTGGGCGTCGCGGTGGACGCCGCCCGCGGCGAACGTCGCGAAGCCCGAGGCGTTCTGCACCGCGCTCACCGACGCCACGCCCAGCGGGAGCGTGGCCGCGCCGCGGTGCGGGGCGAGCTGCTCGGCGGGGATGCCCGCGGCCCTGGCGGCCTTGACGACCTTGTCCAGGCCGACCTTCTGCCCGAGGTCGACGAAGGCGGTGTTCACCGAGTTCCTGGTGGCGGTGACGAGGTCGATCTGGCCGTAGGAGGTGCCGCCGGAGTTGGGGATGGGGTGGTCGGGGGCGGAGGCGACCGTCATCGGCGAGTTGCCGTTCACCCGCGTGCCGAGGCCCAGGCCGTTCTCCAGCGCGGCGGCCAGCGTGTACGCCTTGAATGTCGAGCCGGCCTGCACCTTGGCGGAGAAGGAGTTGTCGAACTTGTTGGCGTCGTAGTCGCGCCCGCCGTAGAAGGCGACGACCTCGCCGGTGCCGGGGTCGACGGCGGCCAGGCCGGTGTGGACCTTCTTGGCGGAGCCGTCGGGCATGACGGAGGTGACGGCCCGCTCGGCCGCCGCCATGAGGTTCTTGTCGAAGGTCGAGACGATCTTCAGGCCGCCCTGGTTGACGGCCTCGTCGGTGTATCCCCGGCGTTTGAGCTCGGCGGCCACCTGGTCGAGCATGTAGCCCTGCTGGCCCTTGAGGGAGAAGACCGGGCGGGGCTTCTTGAGGGTCGGGAAGGTGGTGGCGGCGGCCTGCTGGGGCGTCAGCGCGCCGATCTGCACCATGCCGTCGACCACCGACCGCCAGCGTGTCCGGGCGGCGTCGAGGTCGGCGCCGTGCGGGTCGGCGAACCGGGACGGCTGCTGGATCACCGCGGCGAGGTAGGCGCCCTCGGCGACGTCGAGCTTGCCGACGTCCTTGCCGAAGTACGCCTGGGCCGCGGCCTGGACGCCGTCGGCGCCCCGGCCGAAGTAGATCGTGTTGAGGTACTGCTCCAGCACCCAGTCCTTGGGCTTGGACTGGTCGACCTTCAAGGAGATCATGACCTCCTTGAGCTTGCGGACGATGGAACGTTCCTGGCTGAGGCCGCTGTAGTAGTTGCGGACCATCTGCTGGGTGATCGTCGAGCCGCCCTGGAGCTGCCGGCCGGTGACCGTGGACCACATGGCGCGGAAGGTGCCCTTGAGCGAGACGCCCTTGTCGTCGTAGAAGGAGCGGTTCTCGGCGGCGATGACGGCGTTCCTGACGCTCTCCGGCACCTCGGACAGGGGCACGCTGCGGCGGTTCACCCCCTGCTTGGCCAGCACGGTCTTACCGTCGCGGTAGTAGATCACCGAGCCCTGCGCGGTGGCCTTCGGCTGTGTGCTGTCCGGGATGGGGGTCATCGCCCACACCACCCCGAGAACGCCCACCGACAAGACGACCACGACGCCGAAGGCGATCAGCGCCAGCCGCAGGAACCGCCGTCCCGGCCCTCTCTTCCCGCCCTCTCGCACGCGGCAACCCCCATCCCCTGGCGCGGCCGACCCCCCGTCAGCTGCGCGAACCGTAAGGGTAAACGATGCATAACGGTGACTGAACCCTGCTTGGGATGGTACGGCTAGCTCTTGACCTGGCGCGGCACATCGGCCACCAAAGGAAGGACCCGGTATGGCACGGGGGTGTCCAAGGCGATCACCGAGGAGGTCCTGACCACCCCCCGGACGTCAACGATCACGTCAATGACCCGCTGGAGATCCGCATTGCTGCGCGCCACGACCCGGCAGAGCATGTCGTCCCCGCCGGTGATCGTGTGCACCTCCAGCACCTCGGGGATGGCGGCGAGCTGGTCGACCACCGGGTCGTGCCCGCCGAACTGGCGGATCTGCAGGGTGACGAACGCGGTGACGTCGTAGCCGAGCGCCGCGGGCGACACGTCGGGCCCGAACCCGGTGATCACTCCCCGGGCGGACAGCCGGTCGAGGCGGGCCTGCACGGTGCCCCGGGCCACGCCCAGCCGCCGGGAGCACTCCAGCACCCCGAGCCTCGGCTCCCTGGTGAGCAGGGCGATGAGCCGGGCGTCGAGCTGATCGATCGTCATGATGTCCAGATGCTCCCCGGAGGCGTGAGGCTGAATAGGCATATTGTCCAGTAATTCACGCAACTCTTGCGCACACAGCTCATGAAATCCGAAAGTAGCCGCATGAGGGACAACTTTCCTGTGAACGGCATGGACGCCGTGGTCTTCGCCGTGGGCAACGCCAAGCAGGCCGCCCACTACTACTCCAGCGCTTTCGGCATGAAGTTGGTGGCGTACCGGGGGCCCGAAACCGGCAGCCGTGACGAGGTCTCCTACGTCCTGACCTCCGGCGGCGCCCGGTTCGAGCTGCGCGGCGCGGTGCGCGCGGGCACCGGGGTGTCCCGGCACGTCGCCGAGCACGGCGACGGCGTCATCGACCTGGCCATCGACGTCCCCGACGTGGAGGCCGCCTACAGCTACGCGATCTCCCAGGGCGCCAAGGGCCTGGCCGAGCCGTACACGGTGGAGGACGAGCACGGGAAGGTCGTGATGGCGGCGATCGCCACCTACGGCGAGACCCGGCACACCCTCGTCGACCGGTCCAACTACAGCGGGCCGTACCTGCCGGGCTTCGTCGCCGCCGAGCCGATCGTCGCGGCGCCCGCGGTGAAGAACGGCCGCTTCTTCCAGGCCGTCGACCACTGCGTGGGCAACGTCGAGCTCGGCAAGATGGACGAGTGGGTGGAGTTCTACAAGCGGGTCATGGGCTTCACCAACATGGCCGAGTTCGTCGGTGACGACATCGCCACCGAGTACTCGGCGCTGATGTCCAAGGTCGTCGCGGACGGCACCCGCAAGGTGAAGTTCCCGCTCAACGAGCCGGCGGTCTCCCGGAAGAAGTCGCAGATCGACGAGTACCTGGAGTTCTACGGCGGCCCAGGCGTCCAGCACGTCGCGCTGGCCACCAACGACATCCTCAGCGCAGTGGACCACATGCGGGCCGCCGGCGTCGAGTTCCTCGACACGCCCGACTCCTACTACGACGACCCGGAGCTGCGCGCCCGCATCGGCGAGGTCCGCGCCCCGATCGAGGAGCTGAAGAAGCGCAAGATCCTGGTCGACCGCGACGAGGACGGCTACCTGCTGCAGATCTTCACCAAGCCGGTGCAGGACCGCCCGACGGTGTTCTTCGAGCTGATCGAGCGGCACGGCTCGCTCGGCTTCGGCAAGGGCAACTTCAAGGCGCTCTTCGAGGCGATCGAGCGCGAGCAGGACCGCCGCGGCAACCTCTGACGCCGCCCGCGCGGCCCTTCCGGGCGCTCAGCGGCCCGGAAGGGCCGCTCCCCCTCCCCCGGAAGAGCCGCGTTCCCCTCTCCCCCCGGAAGGACCGCGTTCCCCCGGAGCCCGAAGACCCCCTTCCGACCCCTTCCGACCCCTCCCGGCCCCTTCCGGCCCCTTCCGGCCCCTTCCGGCCCCTTCCGGCCCCTTCCGGCCCCTTCCGGTCCGCGCCCCGGGCGGTCCGGAGGTCGCGGCACGAACAGGCCATCCGCGACACAATCCCACGGACACCCCGGGCCCTCACCCCATTACCGTGGGTAGCACCCGCCCGTCACGTAGTCTGCGTGCGGTGCCCGGCGCGGTCCGGGCCCGGAAGGGGGACTCACGGGCATGACGTCCGGTCGACTGGCCATCGGGGCAACCGCCACGTTTCTCAGCACGCTCGCCGCCTTCGGCGGGGTCGGCGCGACCGCGTGCACGGCGTCGAAGGGGGCGGCGGCCCCCGCGGCCTCCGTCGCCGCCGACGGCGTCCCGGCGCCCCGGCACGACGCCCCGCGTCAGGGGCGGACCGGGGCCCCCGGGATCGGCGACCCCGACTTCCCCGCCGACGGCAACGGCGGCTACGACGTCGAGCACTACGGCCTACGGATCGGCTACGACCCGTCCTCCCGGCACCTGGCGGGCGTGGCCACGATCACGGCGAAGGCCACCCAGGGACTGGACGCGTTCAACCTCGACCTGTCGGGCTTCCGCGTCGCCAGGGTCACCGTGGACGGGCGGCCCGCGGCGTTCACCCGGGCCGGCACCGAACTGACCGTGACCCCCGCGACGCCCGTCTCCGACGCGGACCGCTTCACCGTCGTGGTCTCCTACGACGGCGAGCCCAAGCCGATCACCGGCTCCTCCAACCTCGGCACCTACGGGTTCATCCCGACCCGCGACGGCGCCTTCGTCACCAGCGAGCCCAACGGCGCCAAGACCTGGTTCCCCGGCAACGACCACCCGGCCGACAAGGCCCGCTACGACTTCGAGGTCACCGTCCCGGCCGGACTGACCGTGCTGGCCAACGGCGAGATGGTCGGCGCCCCGGTGACGGCCGGCGGCAGGACGACCTTCCACTGGCGCGAGAGCCACCCCATGGCGAGCTACCTCGCCACCATGACGCTGGGCCGGTTCGAGCTGCGCCAGGGCAGGACGGCCTCCGGGATCGCGAACCTCGCGGCGGTCGACCCCCGCTACCGCGACTCCCTGGGCAGGCTGTACACCCAGTCGGGGCGGATCACCGACTACTGGAGCACGGTGTTCGGCCCCTACCCGTTCTCCTCCACCGGCGGCGTGATCGACGACTTCTCCGCGGGCTACGCCCTGGAGAACCAGACCAAGCCCATGTACGGCGGGTTCGTCCCCGACGACGACACCGTCGCCCACGAGCTGGCCCACCAGTGGTTCGGCGACAGCCTGAGCATCCGGCGGTGGAAGGACCTGTGGCTCAACGAGGGCTTCGCGACGTACGCCGAGTGGCTGTGGAAGGAGCACAACGGCGTCCCCGCCGAGCAGTCCTTCCGCGCCGCCTACGACGCGCACCCCGCGGGCGACGCGATCTGGAAGTATCCCCCCGGCCGCGCGCAGCCGCAGGACCTGTTCAACGACTCCGTCTACCGGCGCGGCGGGATGGCGCTGCACGCGCTGCGGCGGCGCATCGGCGACGCGGCGTTCTTCAAGGTGCTGCGGACCTGGACGGCCGAGCACCGCTACGGCTACGTGACGACCGAGGAGTTCGTCGCCCTGGCGGAACGGATCTCCGGCAGGCAGCTCGACGCGCTCTTCGACGCCTGGCTGTTCAAGCCGGTCAGGCCCGCCGCCTGAAGCCCGGAGGCCCGGACGCCCGCCCGCGCCCCGGGACCGCCGCCCGCGCGGGTCCGCCCGCGTCCCGCCTCCCGCCTCCCCGCGACCGGCGACCGGCGACCGGACGCCTGCCCGGACGCGCCCGTTTCCACATCGGATGCCCGAGTTGACCATACTTCGCCGCGCGAAGTATGGTCTCCCGCATGGCTAAAGGATCACCAGCGGTCAGTGAGGCGACCTACTTCATCCTCGCCTCGCTGCTCGACGGCCCGCTGCACGGCCACGGGATCATCAAGCGGACGCTCGACCTCTCCGAGAGCCGGGTGAAGCTGCCGGTCGGCACGCTGTACGGCGCGCTCGACCGGCTGGCGGCGAACGGCCTGATCGCCGTGGACCGCGAGGAGGTCGTCGACGGCCGGCCCCGGAGATACTTCCGGCTCACCGACCACGGGCACGACGTCGTCTCCGCGGAGGCGCTGCGCATGCAGCAGGCGGCGTCGGTGGTGACCGGGCGGCTCCTCCGTCCCGGATCGGCCTTCGCGTGACCGCGGCCCTGGAGAGGCCCGCCGCCACGGGGGCGGGCGGGAACTCCCTGGAGCGCCGCTACCGGCGGCTGCTGCTGTGCTACCCCCGCCGCTACCGCGCCGAGCACGGCGGCGAGATCATCACCACCCTGCTCGACACGGCCGAGCCGGGACGCGCGCTGCCCCCGCTCCGCGAGGCGCGGGCGCTGGTCTCCGGCGGGCTGCGGGCCAGGATCGTCGCGGCAGCGTCGGACCGGCCGGCCTGGCTCGACGGCCTGCACCTCGGGGTGACCGCGCTGTGCGCCGTCCAGCTCGCGACGCTGGTGCCGTACACGGCGTCGGTGCCGATCTGGACGGGGCTGTCGGCGCTGGCCCTGCTGCTCGTCATCCGCGGGCGGGTACGGCTCGCCCTCCCGGTCGTGGCGCTCGTCGCGACGAAGGTGCTCGCGATCACGCTGGGACGCCCCTGGCTGGACCCGACCCTGCTGCCCGTGGACGCCCCTCCCGTCTGGCACGCCGGAGCCCTCTACGGCGGCGGCGGCCCGGTGGCGCCGATGGCCGGCTACGGCCTGACCGTCCTGGGCCTGCTGGTGCTGGCCGCCCACCGGCACCGGCTCGGCAGGCGCTCGTGGCTCTGGCTGCCGGTGGTCCCGCTGCTGGCCGGCGCCGACCCGGCCGGGCTCGACTTCGGTCGCGGCGGCGACACCCTCGACGTGGTCAGGACCGGGCTGGAGCTCGGGCTCCTGCTGCTCGCGGCCCGAGCCGGCCACGTGGCGCGCGACCCGCGCTGGGCCGTGGCGGCCGGCGTCCATCTCGTCCCCGTCTGCGTCGTCCACGCCGAGAACCTCGGCGTCCAGTCCGAACCCGACATCGCCCACCTGGCCGCGCTGCTCCTCGCCACCGCGCTCGCCGCGGCCGCGCCGTACCGGGCGAGGCGGCACCCCGCCCTCTAGCGTTCCTCCCGGCTCCGCCCCTCCAGGGGCCCGGCCGGCTCTTCTCCGCGTGCTCCCCGCGAGCCTCCGCGACCCTCCCCGAAACCCTCACCCACCGCGAGCGGCCACCGCACCCGCGGCCCGCCCGCGTGCCGAAACGAGGTCACCATGCCACGAGTTCTCTTCGCCGTGCCCGCGATCGGCCTGGCCCTGGCCGCGCTGACCGGCTGCGGCGGACCGGCCGCGACGCAGGCCGCGGCCACGCCCTCGCCCTCGCCCGCCGACGCGATGCAGAACAGGATCCGCCAGATGGAGTCCGACCGCGCCGACTGCATGAAGCGCAAGGGGTTCAAGTACAACATGAACGTCCCGCCGCCCAAGCAGGCCGGCGACGAGAAGCGCAAGCTCGACGCCGGCGACTACGAGACGATGAAGCGGTTCCGGCAGAAGTACGGGTTCAAGTACTTCGCCGAGTTCGTCTACCCGGACGACCCGGCCGCCGCCCAGTACGAGTTCTACGACAACACCGCCAACCAGCCGATCAAGAACTCCCTGTCGGCGACCCAGCTCGCCGCGTGGGGCGAGGCGGACGTGGACTGCCGCAACGCGGCGATCAAGAAGTTCACCGGCAAGACCGTGACCAGCGAGCAGGACTACTACGACCAGCTCAACCGCCGCCTGGAGCAGGCGGACCGCGAGACGGACGGCGATCCCAAGCTCGTCGAGCTCGCACGGAAGTACGGCGAGTGCCTCAGGGCCAAGGGCTACAAGGTCGCCTCACTCCGGCCCACGAAGGTCGCCGAGGCCGGCGGCGCGGAGCTGAAGGCGGAGCTGAACCGGCTCGGCCGCCAGCAGGCCGAGGACCCCGTCGACGGGGCCGAGTACCAGCCGAAGCTGACGGCCGCGCAGGCCCGGCCGTACCTGGACAGGGAGATCAAGGCGGCGCTCGACGACCTGGAGTGCGGCCGGGACTTCTACCCCGCCTACTCCGCGGGCAACAAGATGATGAAGGCCTACGACGAGTTCGGCCTCAGGGTGATCCAGTGGTGAGGCGGATCCCCGCGCGCCGGGCGGACTCCGGCCCCCGGACGGTCCGGCGGCTCCGGCGGCTCCGGCGGCTCCGATGGTGAGGAACAGGCGCCGCGTGCTGGGCGGTGTCCTGGCCGGGGTCGTCCTGGTCGCCGGCACGGGCTGGGCCGTCGGCACGCGGCTGCGCTCCCCCGCCGACGAGGCCGCACTGCGCCGGCCGCCCAAGCCGTCCCTGGTCACCTCCCCCGTCGCGCGGAAGAAGCTGACCAGCGCCATCGCCGTCAGCGGCACCCTGGCGTACGGCTCGCCGCTGCCGGTGACCCTCGCCGGCGTGGTCGGCGGCGCCGGAGGGACCGACGCCGCCGGAGCCGCCGCCGACGGCGGGGCCCAGCGGGTCACCCGCGCCCCGCGCCCTGGGACGATCAAGGAGGGGTCGGTGCTGCTGGAGGTCAACGGCCGCCCGGTGTTCGCCCTGCGCGGCAAGGTACCCATGCACCGCACGATGGCGCCGGGAACCGGCGGCGCCGATGTCCGCCAGCTCCAGGCGGCGCTGCGGCGCCTCGGGTACCGCCCGCCGTCCACCGGCGTCTTCGACTCCGCCACGGCCGCCGCCGTACGCCGCTGGTACGCCGCGCGCGGCTACCGGGCGCAGGAGCCGGACCTGGCCGCCCGCCGGGAGCTGGAGACCCTCCGGCAGGCCGTGCGGACCGCCGAGGAGGACCTGCTCACCGACAAGGCGGCCCTCGACAGCGGACGCGACGTCGAATCCCTGGCGGTCAAGCTGGCCAACGCCCGCGAGGACCTGCGGGCCGCGCGGAACGCGCTGGCCACGGAGAAGGCGCGCGACCTCAGCCCCGAGGAGGCCACCCGCCTCACCGAGCTGACCAGGGCCGTACGGCAGGCCGAGGAGGAGGTCCTGGCCGCCGCCCAGGCGCTCGCCGCCGCCAAGCCCGAGGACGACAGGACGCTCCTCGAGGTCAAGGCCGCGGGCGCCCGGGAGAACCTGCGCGCCGCCCAGGAGACGCTGGCCGCCTTCGACGACGAGGCCCGGGCGGGCAAGACCACCCGCCTCGCCGGGCTGACCAAGGAGGTGCGCGCCGCCGAGGACGCCGTCGCCACCGCCGACCAGGCGCTGCGCCAGGCCCGGCGGCTCTCCCCGCTCCGGCTGAAGGTCGCCAACGGCCGCCGGGACGTGGCGGGCGCCAAGGCGGTCCTGGCCGAGTACCTGAAGACCTACGGCGTCAGCGTCCCGCCCGGGGAGATCGTCTTCCTGCCCGCGCTGCCCGCCCGGCTGGACAAAGCCGCGGTCCGGCCCGGGGACGCCGTCGAGGGCAAGGTCGCCACCGTGACCAGTTCGTCCTTCGCGGTGACCGGCTCGGTGGACCGGGACGAGGCCAAGCTGCTGCGCAAGGGCCTGAAGGCGACCCTGGAGACCGCCGACGGCGCGACGTTCCCGGCGGTGCTGACCGCCACCGGCAAGGACGCCGAACCCGCGGACGCGGGAACGGACGGCGGCTCCGGGGAGAAGAAGAAGGCGACGAGCCCCTTCGGCGACGCGGCGGGGTCCGTGCCGGTCCTGCTCACCCCGACGACGGCCAAGGGCCTGCGGGACGCGGTCGGCACACCGGTCACCGCCAGGATCTCCGTCGGCGCGACCGGCGGCGCGGTGCTCACCGTGCCGGTCGCCGCCGTCGTCACCTCGGCCGACGGCCGCGCGAGGGTCCGGGTCGCGCTGCCCGGGGGCGACGACCGGGTCGCCGACGTGGAGGTCAGGACCGGCCTGGCCGCCGACGGCGACGTCGAGGTGACACCCGTACGGCCCGGCACGCTGAAGGAGGGCGACCGGGTGGTGGTGAGCGATGCCTGACGTCATGCCCGACGTCATCGTCCTGGACGCCGTCAGCCGGGTGTTCCCCACCGACCCGCCCGTGCGGGCGCTCCGCGACGTCGGCCTGCGGATCCGGCGAGGCGACTACGTGGCCATCGTGGGTCCCTCGGGGTCGGGCAAGTCCACCCTGCTGAACACGCTCGGCCTGCTGGACCGGCCCACCTCCGGCTCCTACCTGCTGAACGGCATCGAGACGACCGCCCTCGGGGACGGCGCGCGGACGAGACTGCGGGGACGCGAGATCGGCTTCGTCTACCAGTCGTTCCACCTGCTGCCGCACCGGACCGTCGCGGAGAACGTCATGCTCGCCGAGGTCTACGGCGGGCACCCGCGCCGGCACCGGCGGCGGCGGGCGCTGGAGGCGCTGGAGCTGGTCGGCATGTCGCACCGGGTGGACTTCCCGCCCGGGCGGCTGTCCGGGGGCGAGCGGCAGCGGGTGGCGATCGCCCGCGCGCTGATGGGCGAGCCCGCCCTCCTGCTGTGCGACGAGCCCACCGGCAACCTCGACAGCGGCAACACCGAGGCGGTGCTCGACCTGTTCGACGGCCTGCACGCCCGCGGCCTCACCCTCCTGGTGATCACCCACGAGGACGAGGTGAGCGCCCGCGCCGGCCGCCGCGTCCGCATCAGCGACGGCGTCCTCACCGAGGAGTGACCGTACGGCCCGCACAGCCAGTACGGCCCGTACGGCCCGCACGGCCAGTACAGCCCGTACGGCCCGCGTCCCGTCGAAGCAGCCGACGTCGTCGTTCTCCGGCGTCTGCCCGCGCGTCCCGCCTTCCGCGCGCCCCGCGTGCCCCTACCCGTGTTCGCCGTACTCCGGTGAGAGGAGACCATGGACATCCGCGACCTGTGGGCCGAGGCCCTGGCCGGCGTGCTCGCCCGCCCGGTCCGCTCCGCGCTGACCACGCTGGGCACCGTCCTCGGCATCACCACCCTGGTGATCACCCTGGGCGTCGCCGCCACCGCCGGGAACCAGATCGTCGGCCGGTTCGACGAGCTGACCGCCACCGCGATCACGGTCGAGGTGCCGGCCAGGCCCGGCGGCGGCCCGCTCGTCGGCTGGGACTCCTCCGCCGAGGTGCGGCGGCTGCGCGGGGTCACCTCCGTCTCCGCCCTCGCCCAGACCGAGGAGAGCTCCAACCTCCGGGTGACGGCCAACGACCTCGTCGATCCCACCAGGGTCACCGGCCAGACCCTCGCCGTGGTGGCCGGAGACCCCGAGCTGCCGCGGGCCGCCCGCGGCCGCATGGTCGAGGGCCGTTTCTTCGACGCGGGCCACGTGCGGCGCGGTGACCGCGTGGTCGTCCTGGGCGACCAGGCCGCGCGGATGCTCGGCGTCACCCGCCTGACGGGCGCCCCCGCCGTCTTCATCGAGGACCGCGCCTACACGGTGATCGGCGTCCTGGGCGGCCTGGGCCGCGAGCAGGTCCTGTCCACCGCGGTGATCGTGCCGCCCACGACCGGCGCCGGCCTCGGCCTGCGGAACGTCACCCGCGTGCTGGTCAACACCTCCCTCGGCGCCGCCGACCTCATCGCCCGCCAGGCCCCCGTCGCGCTCAGTCCCAACCACCACGACGAGCTCCAGGTCATCTCGCCGCCCACCCCCAAACGCGCCCGCGACGGCGTCCAGGACGACGTCAACGGCCTCTTCCTGATCCTCGGCCTGGTCTCCCTGGTGGTCGGCGCGGTCGGCATCGCCAACGTCACCCTGGTCACCGTGATGGAACGCGTCTCCGAGATCGGCCTGCGCCGCTCCCTGGGCGCCGCCCGCCGCCACATCGCCGCCCAGTTCCTCCTGGAGTCCACCCTGATCGGGATGACCGGCGGAGTGATCGGCGCCGGAGCCGGCCTGGTCTCCGTCGTCGCCGTCTCGGCCGCGCAGCGGTGGACCCCCGTCCTCGACGCCCGTCTCGCCCTGGCCGCGCCCGTGGCCGGCGCCCTGGTCGGCCTGCTCGCCGGCCTCTACCCCGCGCTCCGCGCCGCCCGAATGGAACCGGCGGACGCCCTGCGGTGAACGGAATCTCCCTTCCCGGGGGCCGTCTACGACACGAATCGGCTGCTCAGGCGGTTCCGAGCGACGTACACTCGGGATGTGACCGCCGCACATGACTACGACGACCTGCACGCTCTGGTGGACAGACTTCAGCCCCACCAGGCGCGAGAGTTGCGTGCCGTCGCGCTGCGGCTGGTGGAGTCCGACGAGACCGCGGACCGACCGGAGAGCGAGCCGCCGGTCAGGCGCCGCCGCCTGGCTTTCATCGGCATCATGGACTCCGGTGTCGGAGATCTTGCGGAACGGCATGAAGAGATCCTCGGCGAGGGGTTGAATCGTCCGATGTGACGACGCTTCTCGACACCGGACCGCTGGTGGCCGCCCTGGACATCGCGGACAAGCACCACTTCCGCTGCGCGGAGTTCCTCGAAAGCGCGCCGGGACCCCTGCTGGTTCCGGTCCCCGTGATGGTCGAGGTGTGCTGGCTGGTCGAGAAGTATCGAGGGTCCCTGGCGGAAGCCGCGTTCCTCGACTCACTCGCCGCCGGGGAATTGATATTGATCTCTCTTGAGAGAGAAGACATCGCACGTATCGCCGAACTCGTGCGCACCTACGGGAACCTGCCCCTCGGGGCGGTGGACGCCTCAGTGATCGCGATAGCCGAGCGGTTGCGGCTGCCGGCAGTGGCGACCCTGGATCACCGCCACTTCAACGTCGTACGTCCCCGCCACGTTCAGGCCCTCCGGTTGCTCCCATGAGTCACCGCGTTCCCGGGAAAGAGACGAGCGGCCACCGCAGGTGGCGGGAGAGCGGCCATCTGGAGCGCGCGGTCGAGACGGCGGGTGGTCCCGAGTGGTTCGAGGCGGGGGTGCGGTGCCTTGAGAACGAGGCTCGGGCGTGGCGTCTGGCCGAGCCGGCTCCGGTGACGAGCGGCTCAAGGTCGGCTGGTCCCGCTCAGCGGGACCAGTAGCGGTCGGCGGCGAGGACGAGGGCGGCGGCGCCGACCAGGCCCGCGTCCTGGCCCAGGGCGGCCGGGACGACCCTGACCCGCCGGGCGAAGCCCATCCGCGCGTGCTCCCGCAGCGCCGCCCGCAGCGGCTCGAACAGCAGCGGCCCGGCCTGGGAGAGACCGCCGCCGACGGTGACCACGTCGAGGTCGCAGAGGTTCACCGCGGAGGCGATGGCCACGCCCAGCGCCCGGCCCGCGCGGTCCAGCGCGGCGAGGGCGATCTCGTCGCCCGCGGCGGCGTCCAGGGCGAGCCGCCGCCCGCTGGCCGTCGTCTCCTCCACGTAATCGGGGCCGGTGTCCGGTTCCGCGACCGCCTCGCCGTACGGCGGGACGTCCGGCCCGGCGTCCGGCTGCCCGGATCCCGGGACCCAGCCCTGTTCGACCGCCCAGGCCGCCAGGCCCGGGCCTCGGGCGACGGCCTCCAGGCAGCCCCGGCCGCCGCACCGGCACTCGGGCCCGTCCGGATCGACCACGACGTGCCCGATGTGCCCGGCGTTGCCGCTGCCGCCGTCGATCAGCCGGCCGCCGAGGATCAGCCCGCCGCCCACGCCCGTCGAGACGACCATGCCGAGCATGTCGGCGCTGCCCCGGCCCGCACCGCGCCAGTGCTCGGCGACGGCCAGGCAGACCGCGTCGTTGTGGACGCGCACCGGGACCCCGGGGAACCGCGAGGCGAGCCGGGCCCGCAGCGGGAAGCCGCGCCACCCGGGCATGTTCAGCGGCGAGACCTCGCCCTCGGGCCAGGTCATCGGGCCGCCGCAGCCCACTCCGACCCCGGCGACCGCGCCGCTCCCGAGGTCGTCGCGGCCCGCCGTACGCAGCACGGAGCCGACGAGATCGACGAGCGTCTCCCACAGGGCCGCCGCGTCACCGCCGGGCGGTGTCGCGACTCGGCGGGCCTCCTGGACGTTTCCGGTGGGGTCCACGAGGGCGACGGCGAACTTCGTCCCTCCGATGTCCACGGCGAGCACCGACTGGGGCATCCGCCGATCCTACGGCCCCTCCGCGGGCGGCCGGGAGGAGAAGACCAGGACGGAGGCGGTGAACCCGTGCACGTGGTTGTGCCCGGAGACCGGGCCGACCTCCCCCGCCGCGAAGAACCCGGCCACGCTGACCGGGCCGAGGGTGTCGCGGACCGCGGCGGCGTCGTGGTCGGAGCTGCCGAACATGGCCGAGCCCCGGCCGTTGCAGGAGAACAGCAGCGCGCCGTCCACGTCGCCGAACTCCTCCCGGTGGGCGTCGAGCAGCTCGTAGAGGTCCTCGTCGGCGGTGGCGGCGTCGCGCACCTGGAAGCGCACGGTACGGCCGATCTCGACGACGTCGCCGATGGCCACCGCCTCCCGCTCGGGGTCGATGCCGAGCACACCCCGGATCAGGAAGTCGCCGCGCTCGTGCCGTTCGGCGTACTCGTCCATGGCGACGCCGATCTGCAGCCCGGAGGCGACCAGCTCCCGGTCGTCCTCGTCCAGCGCGCTGACGATCTCCTCCAGCCGGGCGAGGGCGGGCTGGCCGGCGAGCTCCAGGAGGAGGTTGTCCTCGGCGGCGGTGACGGCCATCGTGGGGCCGATCGGGCGGCATCCCTGGCTGACCAGGGTGCCGACGTTGAGCGAGCCGCCGAGCAGCACGCCGACGGCGCCCTCGGTGTGGACCTGCCCGTCGGCGAACAGCCGCACCGCCCCGCGCCCCCCGGTCGCGTTGGCCATGCCGCCGACCAGCGGGAGGCTGCCCAGCACCTCGTGGGAGCGCTCGACGAAGCCGTCGGTGGGGAAGCTGTAGGGGTCGGCGAGCAGGATGGCCGCGTGGTCGTCCGGGGTGTTCTCCGGCAGGCCGACCACGACGAACCGGTCCTCGGTGCGCAGCGTGTCCAGGGCGAAGGTCGTCAGCCGCGCCCCGTCGAGCGTCGCGGCCCAGGCGCTCACCGACGGCGTGGTCTCCACGCCCTGGCCGTCGCCGATCACCCCCGTGGCGCTGCATCCGATCACCGCGGCGCCTTCGGCCATCCGCATCGCCCGCAGCCCCGCGCGGGCGACCTCGTCGGGGTCGTCACCGCAGATGAAGAAGCAGAGCAGGTCGGGTGATCCGCTGAGGCCGCCCAAGGCCTGGCGGACCGCGTTCTCGGCCACCCCGACCAGATCGGTTCCGACGGCGAGACCATCGGCGAAACGGCTCGTCAACAGCGCCACACGCCTCGCCTCTCCTTCTTGCCCGAAATCTTGTCCTGGAGCGATTCTCCCCACTGATGGACCAAGCACGCCCACCGACGACCAACAATGGCGAAGATCCGAAACCGGGATAAGAGTGCCGGTTTCGGAGCGGGCGACGTAGGCTCGGTGGCGTGCCTCACATTCCAGAGCCACGAACTCTGCGCGAGCTGCGCGCGAGCGGCCATATCCACCGAACCGTCAAGGCCGAGATCCGCGAGAACCTCCTGGCCCGGCTGAGGTCGGGGGAGCCGCGGTTCCCGGGCATCGTGGGATTCGACGACACCGTCCTGCCCCAGCTGGAGCGGGCCCTGCTCGCCGGGCACGACCTGGTCCTGCTGGGCGAGCGCGGCCAGGGCAAGACCCGGCTGATCCGCACCGTCGCCGGTCTGCTCGACGAGTGGACCCCCGTGGTGGACGGCTGCGAGATCAACGACCACCCGTACGCGCCCTCCTGCGTCCGCTGCCGCCGCCTGGCCGGTGAGCTGGGCGAGGAGCTGCCGGTCTCCTGGCGGCACCGGGACGAGCGCTACGGCGAGAAGCTCGCCACGCCCGACACCTCCGTCGGCGACCTGATCGGCGACGTCGACCCCATCAAGATCGCCGAGGGGCGCACGCTCGGCGACCCGGAGACCGTCCACTACGGCCTGGTGCCGCGGAGCAACCGGGGCGTCTTCTCCGTCAACGAGCTGCCCGACCTCGCCGAGCGCATCCAGGTGGCGCTGCTCAACGTGCTGGAGGAGCGCGACATCCAGGTGCGCGGCTACAACCTGCGGCTGCCGCTGGACCTCCTGCTGATCGCCAGCGCCAACCCCGAGGACTACACCAACCGCGGCCGGATCATCACCCCGCTGAAGGACCGCTTCGGCGCGGAGATCCGCACCCACTACCCGCTGTCGATCGAGACCGAGCTCTCCCTCATCCGGCAGGAGGCCGACCTCGACCACGTCGGCGCCGACCTGCCCGACCACCTGATCGAGACGATCGCCCGCTTCACCCGGCTGGTCCGTGAGTCCACCGCGGTGGACTCACGGTCGGGCGTGTCGGCCCGCTTCTCCATCGCCGCCGCCGAGACCGCCGCGGCCTCGGCCGTACGGCGGGCCGCGCTGACCGGCGAGGAGCGCGCGGTGGCCCGGGTGGCCGACCTGCCGGGCATCGTGCACACGCTGCGCGGCAAGGTGGAGTTCGAGGTCAGCGAGGAGGGCCGGGAGACCGAGGTGCTGGCCCACCTGCTGCGCCGGGCGGTGGCCGAGACGTTCCGCGGCACGCTGGGCGGCATGGACCTCAGCGCGCTGCTGGAGAAGTTCTCCCAGGGCGCCCAGGTCGAGTCCGGGCCGCTGATCCCGGCCTCGGAGCTGCTGCGCAGGATCGGCCCGGTGTCCGGCCTGGCGAAGATCATGGAACGGCTCGGCATCGGCGACGAGTCCCCGGGGCACGCCGCGGCGGCCCTGGAGTTCGCCATGGAGGGGCTCTACCTCCTGCGCCGGCTGTCCAAGGACGAGGTGGACGGCGGGGCGGTCTACCGCACCTGATCCGCCCGCCCCGGCGGAACGCCGCCGGTCCATCGCATCCGGAAGGGTCACCATGTCCTACCGCTATGGCGAGTACCGGGACGGCCCGGACCCGCTGGCCCCGCCGTACGACGTGCGTTCGGCGCTGGACCAGATGGGCGACTCCGTGCTGTCCGGCTCCAACCCCGCCCACGCGCTGCGCGACCTGCTCCGGCAGGGCCTGCCCGGCGCGCGGGACCGGCGGGGGCTGGACGACCTGCTCCGCGAGGTACGGCGCCGCCGTCGCGAGCTGCGCGAGCGCGGCCGCCTCGACGGGACGCTGGAGCGGGCCCGCGCCCTGCTGGACCGGGCCCTCGAACAGGAGCGGGCCGCGCTGTTCCCCGACCCCTCCGACGAGGCCCGGCTGCTCGAGGCCGAGCTGGACGGGCTGCCGGAGGACACCGCGAGCGCGATCCGGGAGCTGACGGACTACCGGTGGCGGTCGCAGGAGGCGCGGCGGACCTTCGAGGAGCTGCGCGACCTGCTGCGCCGGGAGGTGCTCGACAGCCAGTTCCGCGGCATGCGGCAGGCGCTGGCGGACCCCGACCCCGAGGTCATGGAGCGGGTCCGGCGGATGATGTCGGACCTGAACGACATGCTCGACCGGGATTCCCGGGGCGAGCACACCCAGGCCGACTTCGACGACTTCATGTCGAAATATGGGGACATGTTCCCGGAGACGCCACGCAACCTGGAGGAGCTGGTCGACATCCTCGCCCGGCGGGCCGCCGCCACCCAGCGCCTGCTGGCCTCGCTCACCCCGGACCAGCGCGAGGAACTGGCCGACCTGATGAGCCAGACGCTGGAGCAGGCCGGCCTGGACCAGGAGATGCGCCGCCTGGGCGAGGCCCTCCACAACCGCCGCCCCGACCTCGCCTGGAACACCCCCGAGCGGCTGACCGGCGAGGATCCGATGGGGATGGGCGACGCGGTCACCGCCCTGGACGAGCTCGCCGACCTGACCCAGCTGGAGGCGGCGCTGCGCCAGGACTACCCCGGCGCCCGCCTCGACGACATCGACGAGGCCGCGATCCGCCGCGCCCTGGGCCGCTCTGCGGTCGACGACCTGGAGGCGCTCAGGCAGGTCGAGCGCGAGCTGGAGCAACAGGGCTACCTCCGCCGTCAGCGCGGCAAACTGGAGCTGACCCCCAAGGCCGTCCGCCGCCTGGGCGAGACCGCCCTGCGCCGCGTCTTCGCCTCCCTCGACGCCGGGCACCACGGCGACCACGACCAGACCGACGCAGGTTCCGCCGGGGAGCTGACCGGCTCCTCCCGGCCGTGGCGGTTCGGCGACGAGCAGCCCATCGACGTGGTCCGCACGGTCGTCAACGCCGTACGGCGCGGCGGCGGGGGCGCCGGAGCGGTGACCCTGTCGGTCGACGACTTCGAGGTGGCCGAGACCGAACGGCGCACGGCCGCGGCCGTCTGCCTGCTGGTGGACCTCTCCTACTCGATGGCCCTGCGCGGCACGTGGGCGGCGGCCAAACAGACCGCGCTGGCCCTGCAGGCGCTGGTCGGCTCGAAGTTCCCGCAGGACTCGGTGCAGATCATCGGCTTCTCCAACTACGCCAGGGTCCTCGCGCCCGACGAGCTGGCCGGGCTGGAGTGGGACATGGTCCAGGGCACCAACCTGCACCACGCGCTGCTGATCGCGGGGCGGCACCTGGACCGCCACCCCGACTTCGAGCCGGTCGTGCTCGTGGTCACCGACGGCGAGCCCACCGCCCACCTGCGGCGCAACGGCTCGGCGGCCTTCGAGTGGCCGCCCACGAGCGAGACGCTGGAGCTGACGCTCGCCGAGGTGGACAAGATGACGCGCCGCCGGGCGACGCTCAACGTCTTCATGCTCGCCGACGACGAGCGGCTGCGGGACTTCGTCAACGAGGTGGCCCGCCGCAACGGCGGCCGGGTGTTCTCCTCCAGCGCCGACCGCCTCGGGGAGTACGTCGTCAGCGACTTCCTGCGGACCCGCCGCGCCCGCTGACCCGCCGCGCCCGCCGGCCCGCTGACCCGCCGCGCCCGCCGGCCCGCTGACCCGCCGCGCCCGCCGGCCCGCTGACCCGCCGCGCCCGCCGGCCCGGTGACCGGCCGCGGCCGGGCCGCGCGGCGCGCCGGCCGCCGCCCGCCCCCGTCTCGGAAGGGGCCGGGTACGGCGCGGCCGATCCGGCCGGGCTCAGGCGCCGGCGTAGGCCAGGTAGGAGTTGAGCGCCAGGTCGAAGCCGTCGCGGTAGTGGCGGTAGGAGCGGTAGCAGGGCCGCCAGGCCGTGCTGTTGCCCACCCCGGCCCGCGCGTCCACCACGGCCGCCGGCACCCGTTCCGGGCGCAGCAGCAGGCCGCCGCCGAGATAGCGGGCGTCGGCCAGGACCGTGCAGGTCTCACGGTCGCCGGAGACGTAGCGGCCCCGCCGCCAGCCGCTCTCCTCGTCCCACACCAGCGCGTCCCCGCCGGTCAGGAGGATCGTGGCGGCGCGCGGATCGCACGGCCCCTCCCACCAGTCGGCGACCTCGGCGCCCAGCGCCTCGACGACGCGGCTCACGTAGAAGGCCGGCTGACGCCGCCATTCCTCGGTGTACGGCTCGACATGTCTTACACCCACTGGGGGCACTCCCTTGTGCCGTCGTCCACGATCGGTCTCACCACCCGCCCGGAACGGCCGCGACCAGAGCCGCCTGAGGCCTCACACACGGGAACGAGTTCGCCAGTGATCCTACTCACCCCGGTGGGGTGCTCAGGGGCGAAATGCGAAGATCTACCCTCGCGTGACACCGGAACCGGCTCCCCGCGGCCCGTCCGCTCCCTGCTCGCCGCCCGGACACCCGGGCCGCCCACCGGCCGGGCCCCACCTTTCGCGGCGCCGCTCGCGGCGGGCCACGTTCCGAGAACGATCATCGGCCAGGGAAGTGTCGGTAAGGCCCGAGCGAGCCGTAGGCGGGCGGGATCACCGCGGGTTAGTGTCTGGCGCATGAATGACCTGCTGCTCTGGCTCCACATCGGCTTCGCGATCTTCACGCTGGGGCCGCTCACCGCCGCCACCATGTCCACCCCGAGGTTCATCCGCGCCGGAGACGTCAACGTCCTGCGTTACCTGCACCGGACCACCCGCATATACGCCGTCGCGGCCCTGGGGGTGTTCCTGTTCGGCGCGCTGCTGGGCCGCGAGTATCTCGGCAGGCCCTACCTGTCGATCTCGATGACGCTGTTCATCGTCGCCCTGGCGCTCCTCGCCCTGGTGGTCCGCGACCAGGGCGTCGCCCTGCGGATCCTCGGCCGCGAGGGCGGCGGGACCGCCGAGAGCCCGAAGGGCGACGCGAAGGTCCAGATCGGGCGGGTCGCCGCGCTCTCCGGCGTGATCACCGTGATCTGGCTGGTCATCCTGGTGATGATGGTCTGGGGCAGTCCCTCCTGACCGGCCCGGCCGGTCGCCCGCGGCGCGGCGCGGTCCCGCGGGGGCGGCCCGGCACGACCGTCCGGAACGGTGGCCGCCCGCGCGGCCGGCCGTACCTCCGGCCCGGCGACGCCTCCACGCCGGGCCGTACGGCCGTGCCCCTCTCTCAGCCCGTCAGCCCAGCGCCCGGGTCAGGTCGGCGAGCAGGTCGTCGATCGACTCGATGCCGACCGACAGCCGGACGAGGTCGGAAGGGACCTCCAGCGGCGAGCCCACCGCCGAGGCGTGGGTCATCCGGCCCGGATGCTCGACCAGCGACTCCACCCCGCCGAGCGACTCGCCGAGGGTGAACAGCTTCGTCCGGTTGCAGATCTCGACCGCCTCGGCCTCGCCGCCGGCGACCCGGAAGGAGACCATGCCGCCGAAGCGCCTCATCTGCTTGGCGGCCACCTCGTGGCCGGGGTGGTCGGGCAGGCCCGGGTAGAGCACCGACGACACCTTGGGGTGGGCCAGCAGCAGGTCCACGACCCGCTCGGCGTTGTCGCAGTGGCGCTCCATCCGCACCGCGAGCGTCTTGAGGCCCCGCAGGGTCAGCCACGCGTCGAACGGGCCGGCCACCGCGCCCATGGCGTTCTGGTGGTAGGCGAGCTTCTCGCCCACCTCGGCGTCGCGCGCGACGAGCGCCCCGCCGACCACGTCGGAGTGGCCGCCCACGTACTTGGTGGTGGAGTGCACCACGATGTCCGCGCCCAGCGACAGCGGCTGCTGGAGGTACGGCGAGGCGAAGGTGTTGTCCACCACCAGCAGCGCGCCGTTCTCGTGCGCGAGGTGGGCCAGCGCCTCGATGTCGAAGACGCTCAGCAGCGGGTTGGTCGGCGTCTCGACCCAGACGATCTTCGTCTTCGGGGTCATCGCGGACGCCACCGCGTCCAGGTCGCCGAGCGGCACCGGGTCGTAGTGCAGCGACCAGGGCTCGTGCACCTTGGCGAAGAGCCGGTAGGTGCCGCCGTAGGCGTCGTTCGGGATGATGACGTGGTCGCCCGGCCGGCAGACGGCGCGCAGCACGGTGTCCTCGGCCGCCAGGCCGGACGCGAACGCCAGGCCCCGGGCGCCGCCCTCGACGGCCGCGACGGCCTCCTCCAGGGCGGCCCTGGTCGGGTTGGCCGACCGGCTGTACTCATATCCGGAGCGCAGGCCCCCGACGCCGTCCTGCTTGTAGGTGGAGACGGCGTAGATCGGCGGGACGACCGCCCCGGTGACCGGGTCGGGCTCCTGGCCTGCGTGGATCGCCAGTGTTTCGAATCCTTCACTCATGGGGCCAACGCTACTCGGAACCGGCGGGCGGACCACCCGGTGCGGTCCCCTTCCGCCACCCGCCGGTTCGGGCCGCCCCGAACCGCCCCGAACCGCCGCGGCCTCCGGCTCCCGCCGTCCCGGGCCGCCGGGCCCTCCGGCTCAGGGCCGCCCCGAACCGCCGCGCCGGCCGCTCCGGGTCGTGGTCCCCGTTCCAGGTCGTCCCGGGCCGCCGGGCCCTCCGGCTCAGGCCGCCCTGGGCCGGTACTCCCCGGTGTCCGTCCGCGGCAGCCGGATGATCTCGCCGGACGCCTCACCCGCGTCCGCCGTGTCCCCGGTGGCGCCCTCCGGCGGCGTCCCGGCGCCCTTCCTGCTCAGGGCGGCCTCCCTGCCCTTGGCGGCGGCGCGCGACAGCAGGACCGGGTCCGCCATGGCCAGGCAGAGCCCGATCGCGAATCCGATGGTCAGCAGCACGGTTCCGATGACGGTCATGGTTCCTCCCCTTCGACGCATCGAGCATCTCCCGTGGACCCCGCCCCGCGCCTCCGCTGAAGGACCGGTCCTGCCGGGCGCCGGTCGGCCGAACGGCCGATTCACCACACCGACCGGGGGCCTAGGCTCGGTGAGCGTGGGTGAGTCACATCGCATCGTTCACTGGATCAGACGGCTCAGCGAGATCGCGCTGATCGGCTGGCTGGGGCTGCTGTTCCTGATCGACGTCGCGCTGGCGATGGGCTTCCGCACGTGGCCGGTGTGGCCCAACCTGCTGTGCGGCGCGGTCGGCGTCCTCGCCGTGCTGTGGCGGCGCACCCGCCGGGTGAGCGGCTTCCGCGTCTTCCTGGCGCTGTCGTTCTGCGTCACCCTGATCATCCTGGTCACCGGCGGCGAAGGCAGGCCGGGGTTCGCCGAGATCGGGGCGCTGCTGGTCCTCACCGTCAGCGGGCTGCGCTCGATCGAGCCGGTCCGGCGCGCGGCGCTGTTCTCCCTGGCGGCGATGGTCGTGCTGGAGTTCTCGGCCTGGCGCCTGCGGCAGGCTCCCGAGATCGTGGCCACCGCGTTCGCTCTCTTCGTGCCCTGGGCGTTCGCGGCCGGGGCGGGCGCCTACCTCCGCTTCCAGCTGGAGCGCCGCCGGGAGGCGGTGGCCGCGGTACGGCGGTCCGAGCGCCTGGAACTGGCCAGGGAGCTGCACGACCTGGTCGCCCACCACATCACCGGAATCGTCGTGCAGGCGCAGGCCGCCCGGGTCGTCGCCGAGCAGCAACCCGACGCCGTGATCCCCGCGCTGGACGCGATCTCCGGCGCCGGGGCCGACGCGCTGACCTCGATGCGCCGCCTGGTCAGCGTGCTGCGCGCCGAGGACGAGGCGGCCCGCTCCCCGGGCAGCACGCTGCGGGACATGCGGCTGCTCGTCGAGCGGTTCTCCGCCGGCGGCCCCACGGTCGCCTTCGACATCGCCCCGGGCATCGACGACGGCACCCTTCCCCCGGAGGTGCTGACGACCCTCCACCGGGTGCTGCAGGAGTCGCTGACCAACGTCCGCCGCCACGCCCCGGGCGCGGGCTGGGTGGAGGCGAACCTGAGGCCGGTCGGCGCCCCGCCCGGGATCGTGGTGCTGCGCGTCCGCAACTACGGCTCGGCTTCCGACGGCCGGTTCTCCCGGCTGGGCGGCGGGTTCGGCCTCGTGGGCATGGCCGAGCGCGTCGAGGCGCTGGGCGGCCGGCTGACCGCGGGCCCCACCCCCGAGGGCGCCTGGGAGGTGGTGGCGGAGTGCCCGCTGGAACGGCCGGACCCCGCCGGGGCCCGGCGCGGCCCGTTCCCCGGCTGACCGGCCCGGCCTCCGCACACGGCGACCGGACCATTCCCGCCCGGCCGCCGGCCTTTCCCGGCTGCCGGGCGGGAACCACCCGCGAGAGCCGGGGAGACCTCAAACCGCCCACGGCGGCCGAACCGCCCGCAGAGGGCCGAGGAGACCGGAACAGCCCGCGGCGGCCGGAACCGCCGGGGCCATCGGAACCACCCGCGGAGGCCGCGGGAGACGCCGGGATCAGTGGTTGGCGAGGAAGGCCAGCAGGTCGTGGCGGGTGAGCAGGCCGACCGGCTTGCCGTCGTCGAGCACGACCGCCGCGTCGGCCTTCTCCAGCGCCTCGACCGCGATGGAGACGGGCTCGCCCGCCCCGATCATCGGCAGCGGCTGCGACATGTGGTCGGCCAGCGGGTCGTGCGGCGAGACCTTGCCGCGGTAGAGGGCGTCGAGCAGGTCGCGCTCCAGGATCGAGCCGACCACCTCGGCGGCCATGACCGGCGGCTCCTCCTTCATCACCGGGAGCTGCGACACGCCGTACTCGCGCATGATCGAGATGGCGGTGTCCACCGACTCGTGCGGGTGGGTGTGCACGAACTCCGGCATGCCGGAGCCCTTGCGGGTCAGCACGTCCCTGACCAGGCCCTCCTCGCTGGAGGTGGTCAGGAAGCCGTAGTCGGCCATCCACTCGTCGTTGAAGATCTTCGACAGGTAGCCCCGGCCGCCGTCGGGCAGCAGCACGACGACCACGTCGTCCGGGCCGGCCTGCTGGGCGACGCGCAGCGCGGCGACCGTCGCCATCCCGCAGGATCCGCCGACGAGCAGCGCCTCCTCGCGGGCCAGGCGGCGGGTCATGCCGAAGGAGTCCTTGTCGGAGACCGCGATGATCTCGTCGCAGATCGTGGTGTCGTAGGTGGCCGGCCAGATGTCCTCGCCGACGCCCTCCACCAGGTACGGCCGGCCGGTGCCGCCGGAGTAGACGGAGCCCTCCGGGTCGGCGCCGATGATCTTCACGCGGCCGCCGGAGACCTCCTTGAGGTAGCGGCCGGTGCCGCTGATCGTACCGCCGGTGCCGACACCCGCCACGAAGTGGGTGATCCGCCCCTCGGTCTGCTCCCAGATCTCCGGGCCGGTGGAGTGGTAGTGGCTGTCGGGGTTGTTGGGGTTGGAGTACTGGTCGGGCTTCCAGGCGCCCGGGATCTCCCTGGCCAGGCGGTCGGAGACCGAGTAGTAGGAGTTCGGGTGGTCGGGCGAGACCGCCGTCGGGCAGACCACGACCTCGGCGCCGTAGGCGCGGAGCACCGAGATCTTGTCCTGGGCCACCTTGTCCGGCACGACGAACAGGCACTTGTAGCCACGCTGCTGCGCCACGATGGCCAGGCCGACACCCGTGTTGCCAGAGGTGGGCTCCACGATGGTGCCGCCGGGGCGCAGCTCACCGGACTTCTCCGCGGCGTCGATCATCCGCACCGCGATCCGGTCCTTCACCGAACCACCCGGGTTGAAATACTCGACCTTGGCGAGCACCTGGGCCGGGACCCCCGCCGTCACCTTGTGAAGCCGGACGAGCGGCGTGTTGCCCATCAGATCGACGAGCGAGTCGTATACGCGCACGGCGAAGATCACCTCGAAATACCATAGCTTTGTCAGCTGTTGAGTGGAACGCCGTGGTCCCCGTGGGTGGCCGGGACTCGGCTGGCTGTCTTTCAAGGCCAACGCTACCGTCGTGTCGTATCGAGGGGGCAACGCCACGTGATATGGACGCCAGGGGCCGCACGGGCCGCGCGGCGCATCGCGGCCGCCGCCGCGGTGGGCGGAGGCGGGCTGACCGCGCTCGGCGCGCTCACCTACGGGCTGCTGTTCACCGAGGCGGTGGTGGCCCGGCGCATCGTCGGCCGCCCGCACGGCATGGAGGGCCCGCCGGCCGACGGGATCTACGGCGACTTCGACGGCGAGCCGATCCGCATGGTGATGCTCGGCGACTCCACCTCGGTGGGGCTCGGCACCACCGATCCCGCCGACACCCCCGCGGTGCTGATCGCCTCCAGCCTGGCCGGCATCGCCGGGCGACCGGTCCGGCTGACCGTGGTCGGCAGGTCGGGGGCGGCCTCCGTCGACCTGGGCGACCAGGTGGACCGGGCGCTGGGGGCGCTGCCCGACATCGCGGTCATCTTCATCGGCGCCAACGACGTCACCACGCAGACGCCGCCCGCGCGGGCCGTACGGCACCTGCAGAAGGCGGTGCGGCGGCTGCGGGAGGCCGGGGCCGAGGTGGTCGTGGGAACCTGCCCGGACCTCGGCACGGTCCGGCCGATCGCCCAGCCGCTGCGCTGGGTGACCCGGCGCTGGAGCCGCCAGCTCGCCGCCGCGCAGACGGTCGCGGTGGTGGAGGCCGGTGGGCGGACGGTCGCCTTCGCCGACATGCTCGGCCCGGAGTTCGACACGAATCCGGACGAGATGTTCGGGCCCGATCGATTCCACCCATCTGTCGAAGGCTACCTACAGGTTGCTTACGCGGTGCTACCGTCTGTAGGCAATGCGCTGGGACTGTGGCCCGAGCCGCGGCCGCGGCGCAGCGAGTCGATCTACCTCGCGGCGGCCATGGCCGCGGAGGAGCCCGGCGCCGAGGTCTCCGCGACCCGCGTCGCCGGCCGGGCCACCGGACCCCACGGACGATGGGTGACGATGCTCCGCCGGCGTCCCTGGGTCCAGCCTCGCGACGCCTGACCCCGGTCACCCTCCGCGTCGAGGCCGTCACGCCTCGCCCGCATTGGAGTGGAATGCCCGCCATCCGGCCCCCCGCGAAACCGATCCTGGCGCTCGCCGGAGCCCTGGCCCTGTCCGGTTCCGCCCTGTCCGGCTGCTCCGGCAGCGAAGCGGCCACCCCCGCCTATCCCACCTGGCACAACCCGGACGTGAACGCGGTCAGCCGCACCGTCTCGGCCGGGGGCGTCGCCGCGACGACCTCCCTGCTGCCCGGCGGCACGCTGGAGACGGTGGCCCTCGACCTCGCCTCGGGCCGGAGGCTGTGGGCCCAGCCGGCGACCATGGCGGGCCGGCTGCCGGGGATGGGCGTCCCGGCCCCGGCTCTCGTCGAGACCGGCGGCGGTCAGGCCGTCGCGGTGACCGTCGATCCGTTCCGGCGCGGCCGGTGGAACGCCCTGCTCGTCGCCCGTGACGCCCGGACCGGCGCGCGGCGGTGGACCCGCCCGCTGCACTCCACGTTCGGGCCGCAGCGGTGCGGGGCGCTGGTGTGCGTGCCGGAGAACACCGCCCTGGAGACGGCCCGGATGGTCGTGCTCGACCCGGCCACCGGCAAGGTGCTGTGGAGGCTCCCCGGGATCGCCGAGGTGGAGTGGTCCGACGCCTCCCATGCCGTGCTGCTGCGCCTGGCCCGGCACCCCGTCCTGGAGTCGCGCGACCTGAGGACCGGAAAGCTCGGCTGGAAGCTGCCGGTTGAACAGCCCCTCGGCGCGGGGGTCGACCTCTCGGGCGGCTGGTCGTTCGGGGCGACCTCCGGCAATCTCGTCGGCTACGTCGCGCCGTACACCGACCCCTCGACGAAGAAGCCCTCCGCCTTCGGGTTCTTCTCCGTCAGGGTCGCCGACGGCACGGTCAACTGGATCCGACCCTCGGTGGTGCGGGTCTACCCCAGCGGCAGCCCCGGTTTCGCGCCGGTGGTCCGCCCGGTCGACGCGCAGGGCCGGTACGGCGGGTTCGCCCGGCTCGACGCCGACAGCGGCCGGGTCCTCGGCCAGATCCCCCCGGACCGGATCCCCGGCTCCGGCTGGTGGCTCGCCTTCCCCGAGCGGATGGACACGCTCGGCTTCCTCAAGCACGGCAAGCCCGGCACGGTCTTCGACCTCGCCACCGGCCGCCCCGGCGAGATCACCGGGCGGCGCGGCTGGTCCTTCTGCGTCACCGATCCCAAGCCGCTCGCGTTGAGGAACCAGGTCCCCGGCTTCTACTCGGTGGCCTCCCTGTGCGAGTTCGACCTCGCCAAGGGTGAGAAGGTCACGCCGCGGGGGCCCGGCGCGCCGCCGGCGTGGTTCACCGGCAGCCAGAGCGGCTGGCGGATCTGGCGCGACGAGAAGGGCGGCCTGCACGGCGTCGAGGACGGCACCGGCACCGCCCCCGGCATGTACGGCTGAGGCGAGGACGGCACCGCCCCGCCCCGGCGTGTACGGCTGAGCCGGCCCGCGCCGCCCCCGGCATGTACGGCTGACCAGTTCCATCCCCCGGCGGATCGCCTGCCGTACAAAGTTCTGTTTTCTGCGGCCCCGAGGCGTGGCATTCGGACTACCGCGCGGTAACCTCCGCAGGAGGAGAGGCACACGAACCCAGGAGAGCCACATGCCCGAGGCAGTCATCGTCGCGACCGCACGCTCGCCGATCGGCCGCGCCTTCAAGGGGTCCCTCAAGGACATCCGTCCCGACGACCTGACCGCGCAGATCATCAAGGCCGCGCTGGCGAAGGTGCCGCAGCTCGACCCGGCCGCCATCGACGACCTGATGCTCGGCTGCGGCCTGCCCGGCGGCGAGCAGGGGTACAACATGGGCCGGGTGGTCGCCACCCTCCTCGGGCTGGACGGCGTGCCCGGCACCACGATCACCCGTTACTGCTCGTCCTCGCTGCAGACCACCCGGATGGCCCTGCACGCCATCAAGGCGGGCGAGGGCGACGTGTTCGTCTCCGCGGGCGTGGAGTGCGTCTCCCGCTTCGCCAAGGGCAACTCCGACTCGCTGCCCGAGACGATGAACCCGCTGTTCGACGAGGCCAGGGCCCGTACGGCGCGGGCCGCCGAGGGCGGGGGCGACGTCTGGCGTGACCCGCGCGAGGACGGCGCGCTGCCCGACATCTACACCGCGATGGGCCAGACCGCCGAAAACGTCGCCGCGCTGCGGGGCGTGTCCCGCCAGGAGCAGGACGAGTTCGGCGTCCGCTCGCAGAACCTCGCCGAGAAGGCGATCGCCAACGGCTTCTGGGAGACCGACATCACCCCGGTGACGCTGCCCGACGGGACCGTGGTGAGCAAGGACGACGGTCCCCGGGCGGGCACCACCTACGAGGCGGTCTCGCAGCTCAAGCCGGTCTTCCGTCCCGACGGGACGGTCACCGCGGGCAACTGCTGCCCGCTGAACGACGGCGCCGCCGCGGTGATCGTGATGAGCGACACCAAGGCCGCCGAGCTGGGCATCACCCCGCTGGCCCGGGTCGTCTCCACCGGCGTGACCGGCCTGTCTCCGGAGATCATGGGCCTCGGGCCGGTCGAGGCGTCCCGGCAGGCCCTGGCGCGGGCGGGCATGTCCATCGGCGACGTCGACCTCGTCGAGATCAACGAGGCGTTCGCGGCCCAGGTCATCCCGTCCTACCAGGAGCTCGGCATCGACCTCGACCGGCTCAACGTCAACGGCGGCGCCATCGCGGTGGGCCACCCGTTCGGCATGACCGGCGCCCGGATCACCTCCACGCTGATCAACAGCCTGCGGTTCCACGACCGCTCGATCGGCCTGGAGACCATGTGCGTGGGCGGCGGCCAGGGCATGGCCATGGTCCTGGAGCGCCTCAGCTAGGTCCGGTTCCGCGGATCGTCCCGCCTGCCGCGGTCGCTCAGGCGGAGATCCACAGGACGGGATCCGGGTTCCGCGTGCCGGGGCCGTCCGCGGGGCCGCACCCCCACGTCGGTCCCGCGGGGCCGGCCCTCGCCGTTCCTGGCCGGCCCCGCGGGATCGACCCGACGGCCCGGCGGCCCGGCGCGGGGCCGGCGGAACCGCTCAGCCGTGCACGTCCGGCCCGGCGCGGGTGAGGTCGATCCGCATGACGACCCGCCGCTCGCGTTCCATGGCCGCCCGGTAGTCGTCCCAGTCGGGGTGCTCGCCGGAGATGTCACGGTAGTAGGAGACGAGGTGCTCCATCGCCTCGGGCAGCGAGACGATCTCCGCGGTCCCCTCGATCTGGATCCACGGGCCGAAGAAGGCGTCGGTCGTCACGCAGAGCGCCACGTTCGGATCCCTGCGGGCGTTGCGGACCTTCGCCGCGGTCTCCCGGCTGCTGACGACGGCTCGTCCTTCGGCGTCCAGGCCCACGGTGACCGGGGACATCTGCGGGCGGCCGTCGGCGCGCCGGGTGAGCATGACGGCCCGGTGGTTGTCGCGGATGAAGTCGCGTGCTCTGTCAAGATCCATGCCCCCATCATGCGGGTGGCACGGGCAAGCCCGCACCCCCGGGCGGGGCACGGGCTTGGGATAGACGACTTACAGATAACGGCTGCGGCGGTGACGCTCGTGCTCGTGGACGATGGCCGCGGCGTAGCCGTGGGTCAGCCCGTGCTCTGTTGCGAGCCAGTTGGCCCGCTCGTCGCAACGGAGGAAGGACGGGCCGTTGTCGATGGCCTGGAACCACTCTGGGAGTGCGCGTCCCGTGATGTCGGGAACCCTTGCGATCAGTTTGCTCTGCGTCTCCGGTGAGTGGTTCAACGACATGGACACCTCCAGGAATAGGGCTTCCTTTGCTCGACAGTGCATCACGATCCACCGGATGGCAAGCCCTCATCCACAAGGGCGCCGCCGTGTTCCGACATCCACTGCTCGCTCCTCATCAACCGTCATGCCCATCTTCCGTAAGAGAAACCCCTCTTCCCGGTAAGAAAGAACCTTCGTGCGGGAGAGCCCCCCGGGAAGCGCGAACCCCCGCCGGAGCGGCTCCGGCGGGGGTTCGGGCAGGACGGCGGCGGGACGGCCGCTAGTCCCGTGAGAAGTAGCTGATCAGTCGCAGGATCTCCAGGTAGAGCCAGACCAGGGTGACCGTCAGGCCGAAGGCCATCAGCCAGGAGTACCGCTCGGGGACGCCGGCCCGCACACCCTCCTCCACCGAGTTGAAGTCGAGCAGCAGGAAGAAGCAGCCGATCAGGATGGCGGCGACGCTGAAGGCGTAGGACAGCAGGCCGTCACCGGTGCGCAGCCCGAGGCCGCCTTCCATGAAGTAACCGGCGATCCAGTTGACGAGCATGAGGCCCATCAGCGCCAGGCCCGCGGCCACGACGAACTTGGTGAACTTCGGCGTCACCCGGACGATCCGCAGCGCGTACACCGCGAGGGTGCCGCCGAAGGCCAGCGCCGTGCCGAGCACCGCCTGCAGGACGATGCCGTTGTACAGGTCGTTGTAGACGTGGCTCGCCACGCCGACGGCCACGCCGTAGCCGACCGCGTAACCGAGGATCAGCACGGGGTTGGTGCTCTGCTTGAAGGAGACGATCAGGCCGAGCACCAGGCCGACGATCACGCCGAGCATCATGGCGGCGGTGCCGAGGTTCAGCGCCCAGGCCGCCGCGGCGGAGACGACCAGCGTGCCGAGCGTGATGAACCCGCGCACGACCACGTCGTCGATCGTCATGGCCCGCTGGGCGGGCGGTGCGTACGACGGCCTGTCGTACATCCCCTGAAGCTGCTCGGGGGTCGGCGTCGGCGTGCCCCAGCCCCGCTGGTGCGCGTTCGCCTGCCGGAATACCGGGTTTCTGCTCTCCATCACTGCCTCCACGCTGCGACCTGCACGATGAATGATCGGATCGGTCGTCACACGGCCGTATCGCATTGATCTTCGTTGGACCGGCCCCGCGGACACGGGACCGGCGTTCGCCGCCGGGCAGGCCGTACGGCTACCGCCGTAGATCTCAACGCACGGGTCATCCGTGCGGTTCCCGTCTTTCCCACCGGATCTCCGGATCGCGGACCGGCGGCCTTCCGGCCGGGCGGGAACTCCCCGGGGGACGGCGCCGGGCGAGATCGGCAAGTGCCCCCGGAGGGACTCGAACCCTCACTCGAACCCTTTTAAGGGGTTTGCCTCTGCCGTTGGGCTACGGGGACGCCGCAATCATACGTAACGGACCACTCATCCGAGGAGCACAGCTTTGTATCAGGCGTCACACAAACCATGATCGATGTATGCGATAGAGCCCCCGGAAGGACGGGGCCTTCCGGGGGCTCGGGTCGCGGGTCCGGCACGCCGCGCGGGGGCGGTCCGGGATGCGGGATCAGGTCGTCGCGGCCTCGCGGAACTCGGTGCGGGGCTCGTGGATCTCCCGGAGCGAGACGGTCTCCCGCTTGAAGAACAGCGCCAGGGTCCAGTCGACCACCACGCGGACCTTGCGGTTGAAGGTGGGGATCCGCGACATGTGGTACGTCCGGTGCATGAACCAGGCGGGCATCCCGCGGAGCTTGAGGCCGTAGACGTTGGCCACGCCCTTGTGCAGACCCAGACCGGCGACCGAACCGACGTACTTGTGCCGGTAGTCGACCAGCTGCTGCCCGTGGAGCTGGCGGGTGAGGTTGTCGGCGAGGACCTTGGCCTGCCGTACGGCGTGCTGGGCGTTGGGCGCGCAGTACTGGCCGGGGTTGGTCACGTCGGGCACGCCCGCCACGTCGCCGGCGGAGTAGGCGTCCTGGACCCCGGCCACCGTCAGGCGGGTGGTGGTCTTGATCCGGCCGCGCTCGTCCAGCGGCAGGTCTCCGGCGTTGACGACCGGGCTGGGCTTGACGCCCGCGGTCCACACGATGGTGGCCGACTCGAACTCCTCGCCGTCGGAGAGCTTGACGTGACCGCCGACGCAGGATTCCAGGCGGGTGCCGAGCCTGACCTCGATGCCGCGTTCGCGCAGCTGCTCGGCGGTCCACTTGCCCATCTCGGGGCCGACCTCGGGGAGGATGCGGTCGGTCGCCTCGACCAGGACCCAGCGGATGTCGTCGCGGGTGATGTTGCGGTAGTAGCGCACCGCGTCCAGCGACATGTCCTCCAGCTCGGCCAGGGCCTCGACGCCCGCGAAGCCGCCGCCGACCACGACGAACGTCAGCGCCCGGCGGCGCAGCGCCTCGTCGTCGTCGGACTCGGCCCGGTCGAGCAGGGCGAGAACCCGGTTGCGGAGCGCGGTCGCCTCGCCGATCGTCTTGAAGCCGATGGCGGCGTCGGCGAGACCGGGGACGGGGAGCGTGCGGGAGATCGAGCCGGCGGCCATGACGATGATGTCGTAGCCGATCTCGTGCTCGGTGCCGACGTTCGGCGCGAAAGTGACCTTCTTGGACGCGTGGTCGACCTTGGTGACCTTGCCGTTGAGGATCGTCGCCTTCTTCAGCACCCGGCGGAGCGGGACCACGACGTGGCGGGGCGAGATGTTCCCGGCGGCGGCCTCGGGGAGGAACGGCTGGTAGGTCATGTACGACTCGGGGGTGAGGACGGTGATCCGCACGCTGCCGTCGCGCAGTTCCTTGCGGAGCGTGTGCTGCAGGCGCAGCACGGTGTAGAGGCCGACGTAGCCCCCACCGACGACCACGACGTGCTTGGAGTTGCGGTTCACTTCAGCGCCATCCTTATCCTTTGCTTTGTGAAAGCTTTCACAAGCCTATGTCGATTCGTCGGATGATGCCACTGCGGGGGGTGCAAAACTTGAAGATCTTCTCAGATTGATCCGGAAAAACTACGCATTTCGCCCAGAAGATCTCGAAATTGTTCACTTGTGATTGACTTCACAACTTTCTCAGCGTGTTCGCCCGGGTGAAGACGGCGTCGAGCATGCCGGTGGTGACCCTGCCGGTGAAGGTGTTCTGCTGGCTCGGGTGGTAGCACCCCAGCAGGTACGCGGGGACGCCGTCGCGGGAGATCTCCACCTCGGCGCCGTGCCCGAAGGCCGGCCGCGGGCGCGGCAGGTCGTATCCCGCCTCCCGCAGCGCCGGCCAGACCGCCTGCCATGCGAAACCGCCCAGCGCCACCACCACCCGCACGCTGCCGGCGACCATCGCGATCTCCTCGGTCAGCCACGGGGAGCACGCCGCCCGCTCCGCCGGGTCGGGCTTGTTGGCGGGCGGGGCGCACCGCACGGCCGCCACCATGCGCGTCCCGATGAGCCGCTGTCCGTCGCCGGCGTGGACGCTGGTCTCCTGGGCGGCCAGGCCGGTCCGGTACAGCGAGGCGAACAGCCAGTCGCCGCTGCGGTCGCCGGTGAAGATCCGGCCGGTGCGGTTGCCCCCGTGCGCCGCCGGGGCCAGCCCGACGATGAGGATTCCCGGCTTCTCCTCGCCCCAGCCCGCGATCGGCCTGCCCCAGTAGGTCTCCCCGGTGAACGCCCGCCGCTTGACCGCCGCGACCTCCTCCCGCCAGTCCACCAGGCGCGGGCAGGCCCGGCAGACCGACTGCCGGGCCGTCAGCTCGGCGAGCGTGCCGCTCGTCCTGGCCAGCTCCGCCACCTCGGCGGCGTCGTGGGCGACGGGGGTGTCGGGCCGGGCCGGGTCGCCCGGCCAGCCGGATCCGGGAGGAACACAGGTCATGCCTTCGATGGTGCCCGACGCGGGGGGATGCCCCGGACCGGAACCGCTGCTTTCGCCGCGCGGGGGAAAGCCGGACGGGCGGGCGCCGGTGAAGGCGTGGCCTGTCCGGAACGGGGTGAGAACGCGGAAAGGCGGCGCCCGCCGGACGCGGACGCCGCCTTCCTCATTTCGTTCGGACCCGGGCGGGCGTCGGATTCACACGCCGCCCGTCCGGGTCCGCCCGGACATCGGTACTACGCCTCGCAGGCCGCCTTGTACTCGGCAGACGAGTTGCCACCGCCGACGATCGACAGGGTGGCGGTGCCGGCCTTGCCGTTGGAGCCGGTGGAGAAGGACACCGTCTGCTCGCCGGCCGCGGTGAAGTCCAGATCGCCCGACTTCACCGTGGCGCCGTTGACGGTCCAGACGTACTTGACCTTGATCGCGCCGGTCGCGTAGATCTTGCCGGTGCCGCTGAGCGTGGCCGCCGGGCAGGTGCCCGCCGTCTGCTCGGCCGAGACGCCGGTGATGAACGCCTTGACCTCGGGGGCCGTCTCACAGGTGACCTTGGCCGCGGCGGTGCCGGAGGTCGGGCCACCCGCGATCTCGATCGCCCGCCTGGCGGTGCCGGACTCCGACGCCTTCCAGGAGTCGCTCACGGTACGGCTCTGCGGACCGTGGCCGTAGAAGGAGACGGTCTCCCAGGAGCCGGCGACGCCGTCGCGGATCCAGCGGTACCGCACCGGGCCGTCGGCGTCGGAGACGCGGATGGTGCCGGAGAAGGTACGGGTGACCGGGCAGGTGCCGGAGTAGTCGGCCGGGGAGTCCACGGAGGCGCTCACCTTCGGCGAGTGGTCCTCACAGTGGATCCTGAAGTAGGAGCCGTCCGAGGAGCCGCCGCGGCCGACGACCTCCAGCCGCACCTGACCGCGCAGGTCGTGACCCGGCTCGATCACGTACTGGACCCGGCGCGAGCCGTTCACGTAGACCGAGTCGCGGTCGACGACGTGGCCGTTGACGACCCACTGGTAGCGCACCCAGCGCTTGCCGGAGGTGCTGATCCGGCCGGTCGCGACGGCCTTGCAGTCACGCTCGTCCACCCAGACGCGGGTGGCGGTCCAGTGGCGGGGACGGGGCTTGACGACCTCTTCCTTGCCGCCGTCGCCCTGGTCCTCGCCGCAGGCGACGGTGAAGTAGCCCTTGGCCGAGGTGACCTTGCGCGGCGCCAGGACCTGGACCGAGTTCCAGCTCCTGAGGTCGCCGCCCTTGAAGGTGGCGGACTCCTTCACCGCGACGTACTTGACGCCCTTGCCCTTGAGCGTGATCTTCTTGATACCGCTCTTGGAGCCGTCACCGCGCAGCCAGCGGTAGGCGACGGTGGTCTTGCCGCCGTAGGCCTTCACCTTGATCTTCGAGGAGAAGGTCACCTTGACGGGACAGTCGGTGGACTTCGACGGGGACGCCTTGGGCGCGCCGACCGACACCGCGGCCTTCGGGGCGCCGTGGGCCGCCGAGGCCCGCGCCTGGGTGGAACCGCTGGCCGCCGCTGCGGGCGAGGCCATCAGTCCCGCCGTCATGGTCGCCAGCATGGCCGTACCGGCGCTCAGGACGGCTAGCTTACGTGCTAGTCCGGACATGAGGGGTTGCTCCGTTCGTTAGGAACATGAAGATCGCTCCGGAGACGGTTGCCGCCCCGACACCAGCTGTGCCGGGCCCCACGGCAAAGCCTCGCTAAAGCTTCTTTACCTAACCATAAACGAAAGTACCCCTCAATACTCCACTAATAGGAGAATTGTCCAGAGTCTGTAGTGGTTTCACATGCTTTTGTCAGGTTTGGCGATAGACCAGGCGATTCCATCCAGAATGTCGTGTTCGCTCACCACGACCTCCTCGAACCCGTACCGCTCCATGACGCGGTCGAGGATGAGCGCCCCCGCGACGATGACGTCGACCCGGCCGGGGTGCATGACGGGGACCGCCGCCCGCTCGTCATGCGTCATCTCCAGCAGGCGCGCGGAGATCTGGTGCACCCGCGTCGCCGCAATTCGCGAATGATGAATTTTCCGCGGGTCGTATTCCGGAAGGTCGAGCGCCATTCCCGCGACCGTCGTCACCGATCCGGCGAGCCCCACCAGCGTGAGCGCCCGCTCCACCGGGACCTCGCCGGAGACCCGGTCGAGCGCGTCGTCGACGTCGGCCACCAGCGCCTCGACCACCTCGGCGGGCGGCGGGCTCCCCGCGCCGCGCAGGTGCCGCTCGGTCAGCCGCACGCAGCCGATGTCCACCGACAGCGCGGCCTCCACGTGCGTCGAGCCGACCACGAACTCGGTGGAGCCGCCGCCGATGTCCACCACCAGGTACGGCGGGCGGGTGCCCTCCGGGCTCGGCAGGCCGGTCTCGGGCGAGAGCCGTACGAGGTCGTGGGTGGCGCCGGTGAAGGACAGCTCCGCCTCCTCGGCCCCCGTGACCACCTCGGGCTCCACCCCGAAGACGTCGCGCACGCCGTCCACGAAGTCCTGCCGGTTGGCGGCGTCCCTCGTCGCGCTGGTGGCCACCACGCGGACCGCCGAGACCCCGTGCCGCTCGATGAGCCCGGCGTAGCCGCGCATCGCGGCGAACGTGCGCTCCAGGGCCTCGGGGGCGAGCCTGCCGGTCTGGTCCACGCCCTGCCCGAGCCGGACGATCTCCATCCGCCGGTCCACGTCGGTCAGGGTGTCGTGGGCGACGTCCGCGATCAGCAGGCGGACGGAGTTGGTGCCACAGTCGATCGCGGCGACGCGGGTCACGGGGTCTCCTGTTCGGTGGTCGTGGCGGGGCCCGCCTGCGGCTCGCGCGGGCCCGGCTCCGCACCGGACCCGGGGGCGGGGTCGGGGGCGGGGCAGCACGGCCCGTCGGCCCACCACTCGCCGAGCGCGTCGAGCGCCTCGCGGCCGAAGGGGTTGCTCCCCGGCACCGCCAGCTCGTGCGCGACCAGGGCGTGCAGGCACTTGACCCGGGCGGGCATGCCCCCGCTGCTCTGCATGTCACGGGGCAGCGGCGCGAGGCCCTCCTCGGCGGCGGCCTTGTCGCGGCGGGCGACGTAGTCGTCGTGGGCCGCCCGGTAGGCGCGGGCGAGCTCGGGGTCGTCGGCGAGCCTGGCCTGCATCTCGCGCATCACGCCGGAGGTCTCCAGCCGGCCGACGGCCGAGGCCGCCTTCGGGCAGGTGAGGTAGAACAGCGTCGGGAACGGCGTGCCGTCGGGCAGCCGGGGGGCCGTCTCCACCACGTCGGGCAGCCCGCACGGGCAGCGGTGCGCCACCGCCCGCAGGCCGCGCGGCGCCCGGCCGAGCTGCCGCTCCACCGCCGCCACATCGCGATCGTCCACCATCGTGACACCCCCTGAGAAAGACGACACCAAGGGTATCGGGGTCATCCCCCGGCCCCGGCCGCCTTCCGGCCCCGGCCGGTGTCGGCGGCCTCGACCGACTGCCACAGGGTCTCGTACCAGGGCGCCTTCACGGCCTTCTTCGGCCCCGCCGCGCTCTTGCGCCGCTCCGCCGCGCGGTCGTCGCCCATCACGACGTAGCACTTCTGCCCGGGGTCGCAGTAGAAGAGCCGCTCCCTGGCCGTCTTCTTGATGTAGCCGGGGTCCAGGAGCTGCCTGCGGCGGTCGTCCAGGGCCTTGATCGCGGACTGCTCCCTGGCCTGCGCCTGCTCCAGCTGGGCGATCTGGCGGCGCTGCGCGACGTACTCCCGGATCGGGTAGGCGAGGCTCATCGCGATCGCGCACACCACGACCGCCAGCACTGCGGCCCGCCCGGTCAGCTGCGGCCGTCTCGCCAACGCATCCACCCGCCTCTCGTCACCCCGGGTCCGGGGGCCCGTACGGCCGGCCCGCGCGGACCCGCGGGGCCGGCCTCCCTCGCGTACGGCCCGTGCCCCGGCAAACCGGGCGCAAGCCGTACAGGCGAACCTACCCCTGGAACCTCGGGAAAGCGGCGCGACCCGCGTAGCGGGCGGCGTCGTCGAGCAGTTCCTCGATGCGCAGGAGCTGGTTGTACTTGGCCACGCGGTCGGAGCGGGCCGGGGCGCCGGTCTTGATCTGGCCGCAGTTGACGGCCACGGCGAGGTCGGCGATCGTCGTGTCCTCGGTCTCGCCGGAGCGGTGGCTCATCATGCAGCGGTAGCCGCTGCGGTGGGCCAGGTCCACCGCGTCGAGGGTCTCGGTCAGGGTGCCGATCTGGTTGACCTTGACCAGCAGCGCGTTGGCGGCGCCCTCGGCGATGCCGCGGGCCAGGCGCTCGGGGTTGGTGACGAACAGGTCGTCGCCGACGAGCTGCACCCGGTCGCCGAGCCGCTCGGTGATGGCCTTCCAGCCCTCCCAGTCGCTCTCGTCCAGCGGGTCCTCGATGGAGACCAGCGGGTAGGAGCCGACCAGGTCCTCGTAGAAGTCGATCAGCTCGGCGGCCGAGCAGCCCTTGCCGTCGATGGTGTAGACGCCGTTGTCGTGGAACTCCGAGGCGGCCACGTCGAGGGCCAGCGCGACGTCCTCGCCGGGCGTGTAACCGGCCTTCCCGATGGCGACCATGATCAGGTCCAGCGCGTCGCGGTTGGACGGCAGGCTCGGCGCGAAGCCGCCCTCGTCGCCCAGGCCGGTGGCGTAGCCCTTCTCCTTCAGCACCGCCTTGAGGGCGTGGTAGACCTCGGTGCCCATCCGCACGGCCTCGCGGAACGTCTCCGCCCCGATCGGCGCGATCATGAACTCCTGGATGTCCACGTTCGTGTCGGCGTGCGCGCCACCGTTGAGGATGTTCATCATCGGCACGGGCAGCAGGTGCGCGTTGGGGCCGCCGAGGTAGCGGAACAGCGGCAGCTCGGCGCTGTCGGCGGCGGCCTTGGCCACGGCCAGGGAGACGCCCAGGATCGCGTTGGCGCCCAGACGGGACTTGTTCGGCGTGCCGTCCAGGTCGATCATGACCTGGTCGATGGTGCGCTGCTCGGCGGCGTCGAACCCGACGATCTCGTCGGCGATCTCGTCGGTCACGCCGAGGACGGCCTTCTCGACACCCTTGCCGCCGAAGCGCTCGTCGCCGTCGCGCAGCTCCACGGCCTCGAACTGGCCGGTGGACGCGCCGCTCGGCACCGCGGCCCGGCCCTGGCTGCCGTCGTCCAGCAGGATGTCGACCTCGACCGTCGGGTTGCCCCGGGAGTCAAGGATCTCGCGAGCGGTGACGCCCTCGATGGAAGCCACGAAGCACTCCTAAAGTCGCAGGACAGTTTGCCGCAGAAGCCTATCGAGGCCCGCCCCGCGACACGGTGACCGCCGTCCTACCCGTCGGTACGGCGGCCCTCGTCCCGCGTCTCCCAGGCGCGGACCCGATCGCGGTAGGCGCGGGCCGCGGCGCGCAGCTCGGCCTCCGGGTCGAGCCCGGCCGCCTGCGCCTGCCGTACCAACGCGAAGAGCCGGGCCCCGAGGTCGTCCCCGGCCGAGTCGCCGAGATCGGCGGGGGCTCCGGCGCGCTCGGCGCGCCGCAGGAGCTGGGCGGCGAGGGAGAGCGCGGGCTGGCCCATCGGGACGCCGTCCAGGACCGACCCCGCGTCACCGGCGTTCTTGGCCGCGCGCTCGGCGGCCTTGATGACCTCCCAGTTGTCGCTGACCTCCTCGGCGCCCTCGACCCTGACGTCGGCGAAGACGTGCGGGTGGCGCCGGACCAGCTTGGCGACGATCGCGTCGGCCACGTCGTCGATGTCGAAGCCGCCCTCGGCGTCCGGGCGGTCGCGGGCGACGCGGGCGTGGAAGACCACCTGGAGCAGCAGGTCGCCCAGTTCCTCGCGCAGGGCGGCGCGGTCGCCCTCCTCGATGGTCTCCAGCACCTCGTAGGCCTCTTCGAGGAGGTACGGCACCAGCGACTCGTGGGTCTGCTTCGCGTCCCACGGGCAGCCGGTCCGCAGCCGGTCCATCACCGACACCAGGTCCAGCAGCCGGGCCCCGGGCAGGTCGTAGGAGCCCGGGACGACCTCGATCAGCGGCGGCTCGTCGAGCGCCAGCGCGGCGTGGCCGACCGAGCGCATCAGCGCCTCGTCGGCCTCCAGCCACACGACGGTCTCTCCCCGCGCCCGCCGGACCAGGGCGGCGGGGTCGGCGGTCACGACCTCGACGGTGATCCCGGCCTCGGCGAGGTAGGGCAGGAGCGGGTGGCCGGCCGCCTGAGTGAGCACCGGGCCCTCCTCGAGGACCTGCCAGGCGCGCCGGCTGAGCAGCCCCGGCGCGACCCGGGGCGAGGTGGTGACGACGATCAGGGGCATGTCCCCGAGGTTACCCAGGGACCACCACATGCCCGGCGCCGCCTCCGGGCCCCGGGGCGGGGTCGCCCCGCCGCGCCGGAGCCCGGCGAGCCGGCGTCACTGGGTGAGCGCGGACTCCGACGCCTTGCCGAAGCGGTCCTCGGCGGTGAAGATCTGCGGCTGCTCCTGGCTCGGCTGCGCGTTGATCTTGCCGAACCGCGGGTTCCACTCGATCCGCACGGACTTCAGGTCGTCGACCACCTGCTGCTGGCCGCGCTGCAGGGCCTCCTGGTCGGCGCCGCCGCCGTACTTGGCCATGAGCTTGGTGATCATCAGGCTCGCCCGGGTGTAGGCGCGCGCCTGCGAGGGCGCCACGGCCTTCTGCAGGAGCTGCTGCTCGTACTGGGCGGCGCCGCCCTGGGAGTTGATCACCTGGTCGACCTCGCCCTCGGTGACCATGATGCCCTTGCTCTCGGCGACCTTGGTGTACTGCCTGGCGGTGGCGAGCTGGTAGAGCACCACCTGCGGGACGCTGCCGGGGAACTGCTGCTTCAGCGCGGACATGTCCGCCCTGGCCAGCGCGGCCTCGTACTCCTGGACGTTGCGGTCCAGCTCGCCGGAGCTGATCCGGTCGCCGCCGACGACGGCGGCGGCACCGGCCTGCGAGGGGGAGCAGGCCGTCAGAGCGACACCGGTGGCGGCGACCGCCAGGATGACGCGAACTCGAGTCGACTTCACATGCGATCCCTTCACGACAAACGCCGCTTACCTTACCGCCACGCCCGGCGGGAAGCCCTCCGGGAGCGGGGCTCCCGCCTCGCGGGAGGGTCCCCGGGAACGCGCCCGGGGCTCCTCCCCGGGGACCTACGCCTTCGGAGCGCCCTCCAGGAACATCGCCTGGACCAGGTCGCCGCACCACTTCAGCAGGTCCAGGTCGCGCAGCGGCTGCCCGCCGAGCGGCCGGGTCTTGGGTACGGGCACCAGCAGCGTGCCGGCCGCCTGCTTCAGCAGCGCCTTGGGGTAGAGACGCTGCAGCCGCACCTGCTGGGAGTCCTTCAGGTGCACCGGGGCGAACCTGATGTTCTGGCCCTGCAGGGTGACGTCGGTGAGGCCGGCCGTACGGGCGCGGATCCGGAAGCGGGCGACCTCCAGCAGGTTCTCCACCGGCTGGGGCGGCCTGCCGTACCGGTCGACGAGCTCGTCGCGCACCGCGGCGACCTGGGCGTCGGAGGCGACGGCGGCGATCCGCTTGTACGCCTCCAGGCGCAGCCGCTCGGAGGTGACGTAGTCGTGCGGGATGTGGGCGTCGATGGGCAGCTCGACCTTGACCTCCGGCCGCTCGGCCTCCTCGGCCGGCACGCCGGACACCTTGGCCTTCTGCTCCTGGACGGCCTCGGCCATCATCCGGACGTAGAGGTCGAAGCCGACGCCGGCGATGAAGCCGGACTGCTCGGCGCCGAGGATGTTGCCCGCGCCGCGCAGCTCCAGGTCCTTCATCGCCACGTACATGCCCGCGCCCATCTCGGTGTGCTGGGAGATGGTGGCCAGCCGCTCGTGGGCGGTCTCGGTGAGCGGCTTCTCCGGCGGGTACAGGAAGTAGGCGTAGCCGCGCTCGCGGCCCCGGCCGACCCGGCCGCGCAGCTGGTGCAGCTGGGACAGGCCGTAGTTGTCGGCCCGGTCCACGATCAGCGTGTTGGCGTTGGGCACGTCCAGCCCGGACTCGACGATCGTGGTGGAGACGAGCACGTCGAACTCGCGCTCCCAGAAGCCCACCATGATCTTCTCAAGCTGGTGCTCCTGCATCTGGCCGTGCGCGACGGCGACCCTGGCCTCGGGCACCAGCTCGCGCAGCCTCGCGGCGACCTTGCCGATGCTGGAGACGCGGTTGTGCACGAAGAAGACCTGGCCGTCGCGCATCAGCTCGCGCCGGATCGCGGCGCCGATCTGCCGCTCGTCGTAGGGGCCGACGAAGGTCAGGATGGGGTGGCGCTCCTCCGGCGGCGTGAGGATCGTCGACATCTCGCGGATGCCGGTCAGGCCCATCTCCAGGGTGCGCGGGATCGGCGTGGCGGACATGGCGAGCACGTCGACCTGGGTCCGCAGGTGCTTCATGGCCTCCTTGTGCTCGACGCCGAACCGCTGCTCCTCGTCGATGATGATCAGTCCGAGGTCCTTGAACCTGACCTCGGGGGAGAACAGCCGGTGGGTACCGATCACCACGTCCACCGTGCCGTCGCGCAGACCCTCGACGGTCGCGGAGATCTCGGCGTCGGTCTGGAAGCGCGACATCGGCCGCACGTTCAGCGGGAAGCCGGAGAAGCGCTCGGCGAAGGTGGACAGGTGCTGCTGGACCAGCAGCGTGGTGGGCACCAGCACCGCCACCTGCTTGCCGTCCTGCACGGCCTTGAACGCCGCGCGCACCGCGATCTCGGTCTTGCCGTAGCCGACGTCGCCGCAGATCAGCCGGTCCATCGGGACGCCGCGCTCCATGTCGCGCTTGACCTCCTCGATGGCTTCGAGCTGGTCGCCGGTCTCGGCGTAGGGGAAGGCGTCCTCCATCTCGCGCTGCCAGGGCGTGTCGGAGCCGAACGCGTGGCCGGGCGAGGCCATCCGGGCGGAGTAGAGGCGGATCAGCTCCCCGGCGATCTCCCGGACCGCCTTCTTCGCCTTGGTCTTGGCCTTGGCCCAGTCGGCGCCGCCCATCCGGTTCAGGGTGGGCGACTCGCCGCCGACGTAGCGGGTGACCTCGTCGAGCTGGTCGGTGGGGACGTAAAGACGGTCGCCCTTGGCGTACTCGATGACGAGGTACTCGCGGGTGGCGCCCTGCACGGTCCGCTGCACCATCTCCACGTAGCGGCCCACGCCGTGCTGCTCGTGCACGACGTGGTCACCGACCTTGAGCTGCAGCGGGTCGACCATGTTGCGGCGCTTGGACGGCAGGCGCCGCATGTCCTTGGTGGACGCCTTCTGGCCGACCAGGTCCAGGTGGGTCAGCACGGCCAGGAAGGAGTTGACGAAGCCGTGCTCGACCAGGCCGGTGCTGACGTGCACGACCCCCGGCTCCGGCCGGCGGCCGAGGTCGCGCTCCAGGCGGGCGGGCATGTCCGCGCCGCGCAGCAGCTCGGCCATCCGCTCGGCGGGGCCGTACCCCTCGCTGAGCAGCACGACGACCTTGTCCTGGTCCAGCCAGCCCTTGATGTCGCTCAGCGCCCGCTGGGTGTCGCCGCGGTAGGACTCGGCCTCGTGCGCCGGCAGGACCACCGCCCCGCCGTCCGGGACCACCCCGGAGGGCTCCCCGGGCCCGCCGTCCGCGCCGGCGCCGAACGGCGCGATCGACCACCACGGCTGGCCGAGCTCCCCGGCCCGCTCGCGGACGTCCTCCAGGCTGCGGAACGCCGCCGCCCCCAGGTCGATCGGCGCCTCGCCGCCGGACGCGGCGTTGATCCAGGACGCCTCCAGGAACTCCTGGCTGGTGCGCACCAGGTCGTCGGCGCGGCCGCGGATGCGCTCGGGGTCGCAGACGAACACCGCCGACCGGGCCGGCAGGTGGTCCAGCAGCAGGTCCATCTCCCCGGCCAGGACCGGCGCGAACGCCTCCATGCCCTCCATGGCGACGCCGTCGGCGAGCTGGTCGAGGATCTCCGCGAGCGCGGGGTGGCGCTCGGCCAGCTCGCGGGCGCGGGCGCGGACGTCGTCGGTCAGCAGCAGCTCGCGGCAGGGCGCGGCGAACAGGCCCTCCTCCGCCGCCTCCAGCGACCGCTGGTCGGCGACCTTGAACCAGCGGATCTCCTCCACCGAGTCGCCCCAGAACTCCAGCCGCAGCGGGTGCTCCTCGGTCGGCGGGAAGACGTCCAGCAGGCCGCCCCGGACGGCCACCTCGCCGCGCTTCTCGACCATGTCGACGCGGTTGTAGCCGTTCTCCACGAGCCGCGCGACGACCTGGTCGAGGTCGGCGTCGTCGCCGGCGCGCAGCCGTACCGGCGAGAGGTCGCCCAGGCCGCGCACGATCGGCTGGAGCACCGCGCGCACCGGCGCGACGATCACCCGCAGCGGGCCCGCGGCGGGGTCGCCCTCGACCGGGTGCGTCAGCCTGCGCAGTACGGCCAGCCGCTGGCCCACCGTGTCGCTGCGCGGCGACAGCCGCTCGTGCGGCAGCGTCTCCCAGGCCGGGAAGACCGCGACCGTGGCGGGGTCGAGGAGGCTTCCGACGGCGGCGGCGAGGTCCTCGGCCTCGCGGCCGGTGGCGGTCACCGCGAGCACGGTGCGCCCGCCCCCCTCGGCGCCGTCGCGGGCCAGCGCGGCCACCGCGAACGGCCGCAGCGCCGGTGGAGCGACCAGCGGCACGTCGGAGAGGTCTCCCGCGCGCACGCTCTCCAGCGGAGAGGCCAGCTTCGGCTCGGAGACGACAAGGTCCAGCAGTCCGGAAAGGCTCATCAGTTTTCGCCCACAGCCCCACGACGGAAAACACGACTGCCCCCGGCCGGCGGGCGCGGGGGTGACCTCCCAAGGCTACTTGCACACGCCGGTCCCCCGTCGAGAGTGGTAAATGCACGGCGAATCGCCATGTGTTGACTACTCTCGGTGACATGTCTGAGGTACGGTCGGTCGTCGGTCACGACGACATGTTCGGTCGGCGCATCCGCGAGCAGTGGGCGGGGCTGTCGGGACGGCGGCTCGACGTCCTGGTGGCCGGGTGCGGCCGGCCCGATCCGTTGGATCTGGAGGGGGTGGAGGCGCGCGTCACCGGGATCGACGAGGATCTGCCGGTGCTGCGCGAGAGCACCTCCGCCCGCAAGGATCTCGACTCCTGGACGCTCGGCGACCTGCGGACGGTGCCGGTGCCGCCGCGGGCGTTCGACGTCGTGTACGTGCCCTTCCTGCTGGAACGGCTGGACCATCCCGAGCTGGTGCTCGACCGGCTGCTGACCGGCCTGCGGCCGGGCGGGCTGATGCTGGTGCGGATGCGCGACCGGGCCTCGGCCTACGGCACGTGCGACCGGCTGCTGCCCGCGCCGCTGCGGCGGCTGCTGTGGCGAAGGTTCGCCCCGAAGGACGCCGTGGGGCCGCTGCCGGCCCGCTACCGGCCGGTCACCTCCCGCCAGGGGATGCACTCCTTCTGCCTGACGCGCGGGCTGATGGTCACCGACGACGCCTCGTGCCGGAGCGGCCCGGCACTGAAGGGGCGGCTGGCGGGCCTGGTGGCCTTCGCCTGCTCGGCGGTGGAGAAGCTCTCAAGGGGCGCGCTGCCGGCCTCGCACGATGAGATCATCATGGTCATCCGCAACCCGCACAGCCACTTCGCCCGGGTGATCTGACCGGCCACGGGCTGGTGCGAGCGTTCCGGTTGCGAGTAAGCTGACGAAATCCGACTAAGTCGATCGGAATTGTCGGTCGAAATTAGGGAGCGATGGGCGTGGGGACGGCGGGGAGATGACGGCGGAGACGACGGCGGCGCACGAGCACACCCCCGACGCCCACGAGCTGGCCGACCTGGAGCTGCTGCTCTCGGGCGCGTTCCACCCGCTCACCGGCTTCATGGGACCGGCCGACGCGCACGCGGTGGCCGGGCACGGCACGCTGGCCGACGGCACGCCGTGGCCGGCGCCCGTCACCCTCGCCCTTCCCGAGGACCACCCGGCCGCCCCCGGCGACCGCGTCACGCTTCGCGACCCCGAGGGCGCCGCGCTGGCCGTGCTGACCGTCACCGAACGGCGCGACGGCCTGGCCGCCGGGCCGGTGGAGGCGCTGGGCGCGGCCGAGCACGGGCCGTTCGCCCGGCTGCGCCGTACGCCGGAGGAGGTCCGCAAGGAGCTGGCCGGACGGCCGGCGCTGGCGGTCACCATGCGCGGCCCGCTCGACGACCTGGAGGAGATCCGGGCCGTCGCCCGGGAGCTGGACGCGGTCGTCCTGCTGCTGCCCCTGGTGTTCGGCGAGGGCGGGCCCGCGGTGGTCCGCGCCGCGTTGCGCGCCCGCGACCTGCTGCCGGAGGGCACGCTCGTGGCCGCGGTGCCGCTCGCGCCCCGCGAGGAGACGGCCGTCGACCTGGAGCTGCGCGAACGGGTGGCCGAGGCGTACGGCGCCGCCGAGCACCTGGCCGGCCCCGAGCCGGTGACCATCCCCGGCCCGCCGCACCGCCGCGGGCTGGTGGTCTTCTTCACCGGCCTGTCCGGGTCGGGCAAGTCCACCGTCGCCCGGGGGCTGCGCGACGCGCTGCTGGAGCGCGGCAGCCGTACGGTGACCTACCTCGACGGCGACGTGGTGCGCCGCCTGCTGTCGGCGGGGCTGAGCTTCTCCCGCCAGGACCGCGACCTCAACATCCGCCGGATCGGGTTCGTCGCCGCCGAGGTCGCCCGGCACGGCGGGCTGGCGATCTGCGCCCCCATCGCGCCGTACGCCGCGACCCGCGCCGAGGTCCGCGCCATGGTCGAGGCCGTCGGCGGCGACTTCCTGCTCGTCCACGTGGCCACGCCCCTGGAGGAGTGCGAACGGCGCGACCGCAAGGGGCTGTACGCCAAGGCGCGCGCCGGGCTGATCCCCGAGTTCACCGGCGTCTCCGACCCCTACGAGGAGCCCGACGACGCCGACCTGGTCATCGACACCACCGGCGTCTCCGTCGAGGATGCCGTCGGCCGGGTGCTCGATCCGCTGGTCCGTGGAGGGTGGGTCCGCTGAGACCCCCGAGCGAGGAGTGGTGAGCGACTCATGGACATCGACCTCCCTTTGGCCCTCGGGTCCTTCCTCGTCGCGATCATCGTCGGGCTGACCGGCATGGGCGGCGGCGCGCTCATGACGCCGATGATGATGCTGTTCTTCAACGTGCCGCCGCTGGCCGCCGTCTCCAGCGACCTCGTCGCCTCGGCCGTGATGAAGCCGGTGGGCGGGCTCGTCCACCTGCGGCGCGGCACGGTCAGCCTCCGGCTCGTCGGCTGGCTGTGCGCGGGGTCGGTGCCGGGCGCCTTCTGCGGGGTGCTGGTGGCCCGCGCGTTCGGGGACGGCGAGGCGATCCAGCAGACGATCAAGTACGCCCTGGGCGTCGCGCTGCTGCTGGCCGTCGCGGGCCTGGTCGCCAAGGCGTGGCTGGCGCGGCGCGAAGGGCCCGTCTCGGCGGACCTGGGGTCCATTGTCGTGCGCCCAATCCCGACCTTACTGGTCGGTACGATTGGTGGAATCGTGGTCGGCATCTCCTCCGTGGGATCCGGCTCGCTGATCATCGTGGCGCTGCTCGCCCTCTACCCGGCGCTGAAGTCCAACCAGCTCGTCGGCACCGACCTCGTCCAGGCCGTGCCGCTGGTCGCCTCGGCCGCCGTGGGCCACCTGCTGTTCGGCGACTTCCAGCTCGACCTCACCACCTCGCTGCTGGCCGGCTCGATCCCCGGTGTCTACGTCGGCGCGCGGATCTCCTCCCGGGCCCCCGGCGGGGTGATCCGGGCGATCCTCGCGGTGGTGCTGCTGGCCTCGGCGCTGAAGCTCCTCGGCGTGGGCAACGCCGCCCTGCTGTGGATCCTCGCCGCGGCGGTGGCCGCCGGAGCCGCGGGCTGGTCACTCCTGCGGCACCGGGGTGGCTCCGAGGTAGGGGTCGCGGACGAGGTCGGCGAAGGCGCGGGCCGCGTCGGCGGTGGCGTCGAAACGGGTGTCGCCGCGCGGCGCGCGCGGTGAGTCGAAGTACACCAGCGCCTTGATCTGCGGATAGAGCCGCATCTCCCGGCGGACCGCGGCGAAGAACGCCGCCTTGGCGCCGGGCCTGCCGGGGCGCTCGAACACGCCCCACTCGGCGAGCATGATCGGCTTGTCCGGGAAGCGCCACCGCATCCAGCGGTGGAACCCGGGCCAGCCGGCGGCGTCCGGGCGCGTCCGGTCCACCAGCCCGGCGAAGCCGCCCGTCCGGGTGGAGGGATCCGCCCGGGATAAGGGGTCCGCCCGGGTTGAGGGGTCCGTCCGTGTGTTCGTCCGGCCCTCGGCGGGGTGATCCGCACCTGCGGAGGGGTCCATCCCGGCAGAGGGGTCCATCCCGGCAGAGGGGCCGGCCCCGGCGGATGAGCCCGTCCGGCCCTCGGCGGAGGGGTCCAGGTAGGGGTCCAGGGCGACCCAGTCGACCACGTCGTCGCCGGGGTAGAGCCGCGCGAACCACGGCGCGACGGCCCAGTTGGGCGCGCCCATGTAGGTCATGACGGTGACCGCGTTGCGCACCCCCCGCTCGCGCAGGCGCGTCACCACGTGCCGGAACATCGCCGCGTAGTCGGCGGCGGTCATCCCCGAGCCGGGCTCCTCGCGCACGTCGTTCTCCGGTTCGTGGTGGACGGTCAGGAAGAACCTCCCGGGGAAGGTCCGCCTGATGTGCCTGGCCAGCCGGTCGATCCGCCGGTCCAGCGCGCCCCGGGCGATCTCCGCCCAGGTGCGGTCGAAGGACGGCTTCCAGTTGACCAGCAGCAGCCGGGGACCGCCGGGACCGGCGGCGATCGAGCGTTCCTCGGCGGTGGGGAACAGCTCCGCGCCCCGGTGGTAGACGTGCACGATGCCGGCCCGGCGGCCCATGCGGGCCTCGGCCCGCTCCAGCGCCCGCGCCGGGGACCTCCCGGTGAAGACCTCCGGCGCGATGCCCCACCACGCCCCGCAGGTGGGGACGAGGACGTCGGTGACCGCGCAGGGCGCCGCCGGCGAGGGCGGCCCCGGTGGGCCGTCGGACCGGGCGGCCCCCGGCTCCGGCGCGCCGGTCCCCGACGGCCACGTTTCCGGCGGCCACGCGTCAGGTGGCGCCGTTCCGGAGGCTCCAGGCGTTCCCGGGGTTCCGGGCGTTCCCGGGGTTCCGGGCGCTCCGGGTACTCCCGGGACCTTCGCCGGGGGGCGCGGCGGGAGTCCCGGCCCGGCCGGCGCGGGGCCGCAGGCGCCGAGGGCCACAAGCGGCACGAGGATCAAGGCTCCGGAAACGGCCAATCCCGCTTTTCTCCGCAAAACGCTCGGACAGTCCAGTATTCCCGGCAAAGCAGCCTCCATATTCTTTTCCCACGGCCCTCGCGGACCTTTTCGCCGGGTTCCACGCCGGCCGTACCGCCGCCTTCATGGCCCTTTCCCCCGGGTTCCACTCCGGGTCGCGTCACCACCGGCGGCGAACCGCGTCGCCACCGGCCACCGACCGGGCCGCCGCCGGGCACAGGCCGTACGGCCTGCGGAAACGACGGACCGGCGCGGGTGGCGACGCGCCGGAAACCGCGCGAGGGCGGCGAATAGGAAATATCCGATAAACGCTGACCATCGCGCCGCGACAGGCGAGAACAATCTAAAGAAAATCTTGTGTATCGGTCCGGGAAACCGAAAAGCCGACCTATAGTTCCTAGGGTTCTCCCAGCGCCGACCCGCCCGAGAGGGGCGCACATCGACGACCCCCTCCTGAGGGAAAGGGCCTCCAGGCGCGGCGACGCCCGTGAAGCCCGCGTCGACCGGGCCGTGTCGATCCCCGTGAAGGAGGTGCGTTCGATTGACGGCGTTTCATCCGGGCCCGTCCCCGGGCGCGCCCGCCCGCCGCCCCGGCGGAGACCTGGCGGACTACACGTCCCTGCTCCGCCGCAGGTGGCCGATCCTGCTGATCTTCATCACCGCCGGTATCGGCTGCGGCGGTCTCCTGCTCCGGGTGGTCCCGCCCTCCTACACCGCCTCCGCGCAGGTGCTCGTCTCCCCCACCGGCCTCCCCGAGCAGGTCAACCAGGTCACCAACCGCCAGCGTGAGCCGCTCAACCTCGACACCGAGGCCCAGATCGCCAAGTCCGCGGTCGTGGCGGCCCGGGTCCGCGCCCTGCTCGGCCGCTCCCCCGGGCCCGTCGAGGTCTCCGTCCCGCCCAACACCTCGGTCCTCGGCCTCTCCTACACCGCCGCCGATCCTCGCGCCGCCGCCGCCGGGGCCTCCGCCTACGCCAGGGCCTATCTCGCCAACCGCGGCGAGTCGGCCGAGCGGGCCCGTGACGCGCAGTTGCGGGCGCTCCTGGCCAAGCTGCGCCAGGTCAACACGAGCCTGGCGACGGGCGCGGAGGCGCTGCCCCGCCTGGCCAGAGGCACCGCCGAACGCACCCTGGCCGCCCACCGGCAGAACGTCCTGGGCCGCCAGTCCGCGAGCCTGACCCTCCGGTACGACGCGCTGCGGACCGTCGCCGTCACCCCCGGGTCGGTGATCAGCGACGCCGTGCCGCCGGTCAGGCCCAGCGCGCCCAGCCCCCCGCTGTACCTCGGCAGCGGCCTGATGACCGGCCTGCTCGCCGGGGCGGGCCTCGCCCGATGGCTGCCCGAGCGCCCGGCCACCCGGCCCCGCCCCGGCGCCCGGCGCCTGGCCGCGCCCGGCGAGGCGGCCGCCCGGTGGTGACCCTGCCGCACCGCGCGGCCTGGCCGATCGCCGCGCTGCTGGTCGGATACCCGCTGTGGTGGGCGCTGGGCCTCGGCGGACTGTCGGTGATCGCGCTCGCCCCGGCGATGGCGCTGGTCCTGTGGCGGCGACGGCCGATCAGGACGCCGCGCGGCTTCGGGCTCTGGCTGCTGCTGCTGGCCGGATACCTCGTCAGCGCGCTCATGCTCGGCGAGATGCCCCCGGGCACCTACGGCGAGTTCGGCCCCGGGCGGATCGCGGGATACCTCATGCGCCTGGCCCTCTACGCCTCGCTGACGATCATGGTCCTCTACCTCGGCAACCTGACCGAGCGGGAGCTCCCCCAGCTCACCCTGGTCCGCATGCTGGGCGCGCTGTTCGTCACGACCGTCGCGGGCGGTCTGCTGGGGGTGGTCGCCCCGCACGCCGACTTCACCTCGCCCGTCGAGCGGCTGCTGCCCGGTGCGGTCAGCGGCAATCCCTTCGTCCACAACCTGATCCATCCCACCGCGGCGCAGGTGCAGAAGGTGCTCGGCCACGCCTCACCGCGCCCGGAGGCGCCCTTCGAGTGGGCCAACGCCTGGGGCAGCAACGTCTCGGTGCTGCTCGTCTGGTTCGTGGTCGGCTGGTGGGTGTACGGCGGGCCGCGCCGGCGCCTGGCCGTGCCATCGCTGCTCGCGCTGGCCGCCGTGCCGATCGTCTACTCCCTCAACCGGGGCCTGTGGATCGGCCTGGGCGTCGGCGTGGCCTACCTGCTGCTGCGCCTGGGCGGCCGGACCCGCGCCGTGCTCTGCGCGGCCGTCGCCGCGGCGGCGCTGGCGCTCCTGCTCTCCCCGCTGCGGACGATGGTCGCCCAGCGCCTGGACAACCCGCACAGCAACGACATCCGCGCCTTCACCGTCTCGGCCACCGTCGCCGCCGCGCGCACCTCCCCGGTGATCGGCTACGGCAACACCCGCAACGCCACCGGCAACCACCGCACGATCACCACCGGGAAGACCGACTGGTGCGACACCTGCGGCCATCCCCCGCTGGGCAGCGACGGCCAGCTCTGGCACCTGATGATCACGCAGGGGTTCACCGGGGCCGCGCTGTACGTGGCCTTCTTCGCCGGAGCCGTCCGCCGCCACTGGCGCGACCGGAGCCCGATCGGGATGGCCGGGGTCCTGGTGATGATCCTCACCCTGCTCTACATGTTCGTCTACGACGGGCTGGTCACACCGCTCGGCCTGTACCTGGTCTCCTTCGCGCTCCTGTGGCGGAACCAGACCGGCACCCCGGTCCCGCGGCTCTCGCCCGGCTCCCCGGTTCCGAACGCCCCGTCCGGCTCCCCCGTTCCGAACACTCCGTCCGGCACTCGGGATCCGGACCCCTCACGCGGTGCTCCCGTCCCACGGCGCCGCTCCGGGTCGCTTCCCGGCCCTCCCGGCGCACCGTCCCCCGGCCGTTCCGGCGCATCGTCCCCCGGCCGTTCCGAGCCGGTCGTCCGCGGAGGAGGCGTGTTCGATTGACCAGCCCCCGGACCGAGCCCCGAGCGGGCCGCGCCGGCGACGCCCACGCCCGGCTGCGCTACCTCGACCGGACCGTCCGCCTGCTGTTCCCCGGCGCCGGCGAGGTCCGCCCCTACAGCCTGCTCCCGCACCCCCTGCTCCCCCGCAGACTCGCGCCGCGGCGGTGGTGGCACCCCGGCCGGAGGGTCATGATCCCCTCCGGGGAGGACAGCATCGAGACCTACCTCGGTGAGGCGCTGAGCGCGCCGGTCCGGGTCGTGCTGCACGTCCGCCCGGCCCGGCGGGCCAACCGCAAGCCGATCCTGGAGGCCCGCACCCCGGACGGCCCGGCCGCCTTCGTGAAGATCGGCGACACCGACCGCGCCCGCGCCCTCGTCGCGCACGAGGCCCGGACACTCGGTCTGCTGGCGGACGTGCCGCTGAAGACCGTCGTCCCCCCGGTCGTGCTGCACCACGGGACGTGGCGCGGCCTGTCCGTGCTCGCACTGTCCCCGCTGCCCGTACGGCGCGGCCCCGTGCCCGAGGACCTGCTCGTCGAGGCGGTCGGCGAGATCAGCCGCCTCGGCCGGATCCACCGGGACGGCCAGGACGGCGGACCGGACGGGTTCACCCGGCACGACGAGGCCGGCGGACCGGACGGGTTCGCCTGGCACGGCGACTTCTCGCCGTGGAACATCGCGCGCGGCCCGGACGGGCGGCTGCTGGTGTGGGACTGGGAGCGGTTCGCCACCGGGGTGCCGCTCGGCTTCGACGCCGTCCACCACTTCTTCCAGCGCGCGCTGCGCCGTACCGACCCCGCCACCGCGGCCCGCGCCTGCGTGGCCCGTGCGCTGCGCGTCCTGGCTCCGTTCGGGCTGACCGCGGCCGAGGCCAGGCTGACCGCCGCCCGCTACCTCATCGCCCTGGCCGACCGGCACGCCGCCGACGGGCACTCCCCCCTCGGCCCGCCCGGCCGGTGGCTCGGCCCCGCCGTCGACTTCGAGGAGACCCTCGTCTGAGGCGAGGAGGCCCTCGCCTCAGGCCACCCCCTTCCAGAGAAGGGGGATTCCGACCCGATCCCCACGCGCAGAGGAGTTCATAGTGATCCCCGGGGTGAAGCGCCCGGCCCATGCCGTGTCCCGTGCCGTGGGACGACTGACCGCCGGGCAGCGGCTCCTGCCGTCCTTCCTGATCATCGGGGCGCAGCGCTGTGGCACCACCTCGCTGTACCGGGCGCTGGCGCGGCATCCGCTGATCCTCAAACCGGTGCTCCACAAGGGCGTCCACTACTTCGACGTGGCCTATGAACGGGGTCTTCCGTGGTACCGCGCCCACTTCCCGCTCGGGGCCCGGACCGCGCGCCTGGCCCGCCGGTACGGCTGCCGCCCCCAGGCGTTCGAATCGTCCCCCTACTACCTGTTCCACCCGCTCGCCGGTCCCCGGATCGCCCGCGACCTGCCCGGGGTGAAGCTGATCGTGCTGGTCCGCGACCCCGTCGAGCGCGCCTTCTCCGCGCACGCCCACGAGCTGGCCCGGGGCTTCGAGACCGAGCCCGACTTCGCCCGCGCGGTGGAGCTGGAGGAGGAGCGGCTGGCCGGGGCCGAGGACGTCCTGCGCGCCGGCCCGCACTCGGTGAGCCACGCCCACCGCCACCACGCCTATCTCGCCCGGGGCCGTTACGCCGAGCAGCTCGCCCGCCTGGAGCCCCTGTTCGGCCGGGACCGGCTGCTCGTCCTGGACAGCGGGCGGTTCTTCGCCGATCCGGAGGTCGTCTACGACCGGGTGCTGGAGTTCCTCGGCCTGCCGCACCTCGGCGACCCGCGGTTCGAACGGCACAACGCCCGGCCGCGGCCCGCCCCGATGCCCGGGCCGCTCCGCCGCGAGCTGGCCGCTCGCTTCGAGGAGCCCGACGCCCGGCTCTCACCGTGGCTCGGCGCGGAGCCGTCATGGCGACGCTGACCCGGCCCGGTCCGCGCCGCACGATGACGCCGGCCCGGCCCGGTCCGCGCCGCACATCCACGTCCCACGCTCCCGGACCGGCCGCCGGGAGGCCGTCGTGGCCGCACTGACCTCCCCGCGCCCGCCGGGCCGCACCGCACCGGGCGGACCGGGCTCGATGCGCGGGACGGCGCGGGCCGGGCTGGCGGGCCTGGCCGGGGCCGGGGCAGGCGCCGCCGCGCAGTTCGCGACGGTCGTGCTGGTCACCCGGGGGACGGACCGGCAGACGGCGGGAGCGTTCTTCACCGCGACGGCGCTCTGCCTGACCACCGCCGGGATTCTGCGCCTGGACGCCGGAAACGGGCTGGTCCGCCTCATCGCCCGGTCACGCCCCCTGGGTTACGGCCCCGCCCGCGGCTACGTCCGCGCGGCGTTCGTCCCGGTCGCGGCGCTCTCGCTGGCCGTCGCCGTCGCCGTCGTCGCCGCCCGCTACCCTGCCGACCCCGCGTCGCGCGTGCTGGCCGCCGCGCTGCCGGCGGTGGTGTGCGCGGACGTCGCGGTGGCCGCGACCCGCGGGTTCGGCGCGATGCGGCCCACCGTCCTGCTCACCGGCCTGTTCCTGCCGTCGGCCCAGCTCGCCGGGGTGGCGCTGGTCCTCTGGGCCGCGCACACCGGCGGGGGCGGCCTCGCGCCGGCCGCCGTGAACGCCGTGGCCTCCATGAACGCCGTGGAGGCAGCGGAGGCAGTGAAGGCAGTGGACGCCGTCACGCTCACGGCGCTCGCGGCGGCCTGGGCCTGGCCGTACACGGTGGTCCTGGTGCCGGCCGCGCTCTGGCTGCGCCGGCGGCTGCCGCGCGGGCCGCGCCCGCCGGGCGCCGCGCTCGACCTGTGGCGCGACACCTGGCCCCGGTCGGCCGCAGCCGCGCTCCAGTCGGTCTTCCAGCGGCTGGACGTCCTGGTCGTCGCGGCGCTCGCCGGCCCGGCGGAGGCGGCCGTCTACACCGCGGCGACCCGGTTCAAGGTCGTGGGACAGCTCGCCGGGCAGGGGCTGGCCCAGGCGGTGCAGCCCGGGCTGGTGCGCGCGCTGGCCGAGGGAGACCTGCCGCGCGCCCGCGCGCTGTACCAGTCGGCCACGATGTGGCTGGTCGTGCCGACCTGGCCGATCTGGCTGGGCTACGCCTCGCTCGCGCCGTGGCTGCTCGGCGTGTTCGGTGACGGCTACGCCTCCGGCGTGCCGGTGGCGCTCGTGCTGGCCGGGACGATGATGGCCGCCACCGCCTGCGGCATGGCCGACGTGGCGCTGTCCGCGGCCGGGCACACCCGTTCCAGCCTGGCCAACCTGGTGGCGGCCGTCGCGACGACCGTGGCGCTGGACGTGCTGCTGGTCCCCTCCGCGGGCGTGCTCGGCGCCGCCCTCGGCTGGTCCGGGGGCACGCTGGTCAAGAACCTGCTCCCGCTGTGGCGGATCAACCGGCGCTACGGCCTGCGCCCCTTCGGCGCGCACAGCGTCGCCGCGCTGACGCCGTGGCGTCCGCCGCGCCGTACGGCCTCCCCGCCCGCGTCCGCCGACATGGACGACGCGGACCGTGGGGCGGACGGGGACCTGTTCCACGTCGCGGACCATGACGCGGACAGGGAACCGGGCCATGATCCGAGCAGGGCCACAGAGCGCGGTACCGGCGGGGAACCGGGCCATGATCCGAGCAGGGCCACAGAGCGCGGTACCGGCGGGGAACCGGGCCATGATCCGGGCGGGGACACGGAGCGCGGTACCGGCGGGGATCCGGGCCGCCGAGCCGGAGGCCGCCGATGACGCCCGTGCTGGTGACCGGGTTGCCGAGGAGCGGCACGAGCTGGACGGGCAAGATGCTCGCCGCCGGGGGCGAGCTGGTCTACGTCAACGAGCCCCTGAACCCCGGGCATCCGCCCGGCGGCTGCCCGGGGGTGCTCGACGCCCGCGTGACCCACCGCTTCCAGTACATCTGCCCGGACAACGAGGCGGTCTGGCTGCGCGCCTTCGCCGACACCGTCGCGCTGCGCTACCGCTTCCTGGCCGAGCTGCGCCGCAACCGCTCGCCGTACGACCTGGCACGGCTGGTCCGGTACGGCACGGCGTTCACGCTGGGCAGGCTGGCCGGACGGCGGGCGCTGCTGGACGACCCCTTCGCGCTGTTCTCGGCCGGCTGGTTCGCCGAGCGGCTGGGTTGCCGGGTGATCCTGCTGCTCCGCGACCCGGTGGGGCTGGTGGGGAGCTGGCGGCGGCTCGGCTGGGCGGTCAGCCCCCGGGAGCTGCTCGGGCAGCCGCTGCTGGTCCGCGACCACCCGTGCCTGGCGGAGCTGCGCCCACTGGCGGACTGCCCGGATCCGATGACCACGACCGTCGCCCTGTGGCGGGCCGCCCGGGACGTCGCCGCCGACCTCGCCGCGCGGCACCCCGGCATCCTGCTGGTGAGCTACGAGGAGCTGGCCGCCGACCCGGTGCGGGGTTTCCGCGGCCTGTACGACTGGGCGGGCCTGACCTGGTCCTCCCGCGCCGAACGCCGCATCTCCCGCGCCTGCACCGCGGCCGCCGGGCGGCCGGGCGGCGGCTTCGCCTGGAGCGGCCTGTCCCGCACCGCGTACCGCCCGATGGACTCCCGGCGGGCGGCGGCCTCGGCCGCGGCGCGGCTGAGCCGCGAGGAGGCCCACCGGATCAGGCGGCTGGCCGCTCCCTGATCCGTGCGGACGGCCGCCGTACGGCGGGCCGCGGCAGCCCGGAAGGAGGGCGGTCACCGTCATGGCCGGCGACGACCCCCTCGGCTCCCACACCACGCGTGTGGCCGCCTCGAACACCACGAAACCGCGACAGGACAGAAAAATATCCGAAGCCGCGTAATCCAGGCGAGTGGCCGGACTCCTTCCTCTGTGAACGAAAGGAGCTCGGATTGAGCACGTTGAGATCCATCCTCATAGCGGCGCTGCTGTTGTCGATGGGCGGGGCGGGCCTGGCGGCGCCGTCGCCCGCCGTGGCGGCGGCCCCGGCGGTCCAGTCGTCCGCCACGGCGGCGGTTCCGGCGGCCCAGTCGCGGTTCGCCTGTGACGAGGTGGATGCCAAGGACAAGGGCTGGGTGCTGCCGATCTACGTCCACCAGCCCGGGCAGGACGCCTGGGAGGCCGACAGCGCCGCCCTGCTGAACACCATCTGGGAGACCGACCAGACGGTCGACTCAAGTGCCGAGCGGTTCGGGGTCTCCCGGCGGATCCGGTTCGTGCAGGACGGTGACTGCCGTCCGGTGGTGGCGAAGCTGCCGTTCACCAAGGGCCGCAACCGAGCCGAGATGGGCAAGGCGATGGCGGAGAACCTCGCCTCCCAGCCGGCCCTGGTGCGTACGCTCTGGCAGACCAACCGGGTCAAGCCGTTGTACCTCGTCAGGGACAACGAGATCACGGACTCCTGTACGGGCGGCGGCGCCAACGCCGGCCTGAGCACCGGCAACGTCATCCTCCCGCGCTGGTGCTGGAGCGAGGCCGGGCTCACCCACGAGCTGATCCACAGCTTCGGGCTCTCGCACTGCGACGGGGGCGGCGTGAACGGCAACGACCCGGTCTGCCGGAACATGGGCACCCGGAAGGAGTGCACGAGCGACCCCGCGTCCAACTACCACCTCGACTCGTGCCGGATCGACGACTTCCGGTACTTCGAGCCGACGCCGGTACGGCAACCGGAGCTGGAGAGGATCAGGAACGTCGCGTTCAGCCCGTACCTGATCCAGGACCAGCCGAGCCCGGTGTGGCGGTTCCGCATCAAGGTGGTGGACGGCGGCAGATGCCTCGACGGGAGCGCGGCACAGGTCGTGCAGCGCGCGTGTACGGACGGCTCCGCGCAGACGTGGCAGCGCGGCATCGACGACGACGGGTACCTCACGATCCGCAACGCGGCGACCGGCCGCTGCCTCACCATGGCGGACACCGTCGTGACCGGCCCGTGCGCGAAGAAGGACAAGGCGCAGCAGTGGCTGCCGGACGCCGGTCAGGACAGGACCAACTTCACCAGCCGCGCCGGCGGGAAGCCGGCCGTCAAGGACAACCGTGACGGCGGAGCGGTGGTACGCGACGGCAAGGGTGAGTTCGTGGCCGAGCTGCTGGGCGGCCTGGCCTCCTCGCCCACCCGGCCGAGCACCCCGGCCCCGACGGCCACGTCACAGTCGACCGCCCGGCCGACCACCGGACCGACCGCCGGACCGACCGCCGGACCGACCGGCGCGCCGACCGCGACGCCGACCTCCGCTCCGGAGCCGGCCGTCACGTCGGGCCCGGCCGAGTCGCTCGACCCCACCCCCGCCCCCGCCGAGACCCCCGTGCGGGGCCGGAACGTCCGGTTCAGGAGCACGTACGGCACCTGCCTGACCTCGTCCGGCACCAGGGTGCGCCTCGGTGCCTGCGGCGCCACGTGGAACGTCGTGACGGTCGGCGAGCACGTGCAGGTGCGCCGCCAGAACCGCTGCATGGCGCTCGGCAAGGTCAGCGGCGGCAAGCGCTCGGTCGTCCTGGTCAAGTGCAGCGGGGCCGCCAAGGGACAGTGCTGGCTGCTGGAGAAGGCCGGCGGCTCGGTCACGCTGAAGAGCGCGACCACGAAGGCCACCCGCCTCGTCGCCTCCTCCGCCAAGCCCGCCGGCGTCTACGCCAAGGCCGCGTATCAGAAGAATTCCGTCAAATTTACAATCAGATAAGTGATCAACCCGGAAAGTGATGATCTGGCCCTGACCCGAATGGTCAGGGCCGGGGACGACCGTGCCGTCTCCGAGTTGTACGAGCGGCACTACCCGGCCGTCATCGCTTTCGCCCGCCGCCTGTGCCGGGACCCGCACACCGCCGAGGACCTGGCCAGCGAGGCGTTCGCGCGGACCCTGCGGACCGTCCGGAACGGCCCGGCCGGACCGATCGGCGACTGGCGTCCCTATCTGTACGCGGTGGTCCGCAACACGGCGGCGGAGTGGGCGCGCTCCGACCAGCGGTTCGTCCTGACCGACGAGTTCCGCGAGGACGATCTCACGACGGACGCGCCGGAGCCGCCGGACGATCTCGTGACCCGCGCCTACCGCTCGCTGCCCGCACGCTGGCAGACCGTGCTCTGGCACACCCTGATCGAGGACGAGGAGCCCGAGCGGGTCGCGAAGATCCTCGGCATCACTCCCGGCAACGTCGGCGTGCTGGCCTTCCGCGCCCGCGAGGGGCTGCGCAAGGCGTACCTGGCCGCGTACGCGTCCGGCGCGTCACCCCGCTGCCGGGAGTACGCCGAACCGCTGGCGGCGGTCGTGCGCAAGAGAAGCGGCCGCCTTCCGCGGGCGCTGCGCGGGCACCTGGAATCCTGCGCGAGCTGCGCCCGGGCGCACGCGGAGCTGCTCGACCTCAACGCCACGCTCCGCGCGGCGCTGCCGATCGCCCTGTTCCCGCTCGCCCTGGGAGCGGGGAAGTGGACCGCGGCGGGAGCGGGGGCACCGGGCACGGCGGGGGCCGGGGCCCCCGCCGGGACACCGGCCGGGGCGGGGACCGGGACGCCGGGCGTCGCGTCGAAGGGGGCCGCGCTGCCGGGCTGGGTGATCCCGGTGTCGGGGGTGACGGCGATCATCGCCGCCGTGGCCGTGGCCGTGACCGTGGCCGTGTTCACTCTGCCGGCGGATCCGGCCCCCTCCCCGCCCGCGCAGGTCGCCGCGCCCGCGCCGGGCGCGTCACCCACCCCGAGGCCCACCCGTGTGAGGCCCCGGGAGCCCGAGTCCACCCGCGTGAGGACCCGGGCTCCCACCCGCGAGAGAACCCCGGCCGCCCGCGTGACGACCCCGAGACCCGCGTCGCGGTCCCCCCGCGAGCCCAGCCCCCAGCCGGGCACCCGGATCGCCTACGCGGGCCGATGCGTCGGTGCCGCGGGTGGGCTGGTGGCGGCGCTGCCGTGCGCCGACCCGCGTACGGCCTGGCGTACGCGGGGCGGCGCCCAGCGGTTCCAGCTCGTCAACGTCGTCAGCGGACGCTGCCTGGCCGCCGGCGAGCGGTACGACACCGTCGCCTTCAACGGCGGCGGCATGCTCGCGGTCCGGATCAAGCCATGCGCCTCCGTCCCGGCCCAGCGCTGGCACCGCCCGGCCTTCAGTGACGGCGTACGCCGGCTGGTGAGCGTCCCTTCCGGCAAGGCACTGTCCATCGGCAAGGAATTCGCCGGCAAGCGTCCGCCGACGGCGTTCATCCTCTACGGCCCCTACACCGGCTCAGCCGACCAGCGCGTCACCCTCGTGGACGACTGATCCGCGGAGGCGCGCGGGGCGGCGCCCACGGGTCGGACCGCGTCCGTTCACCGGGCCTCCTCACCTTCGGAGAGGGGGCGCCGGTTCCGGGTGGCGAGGTCGAAGATGGTCGCCAGCTCGTCCGCGTAGCGGGAAAGGTCGAGCTCGGGCTCGGTTCGCAGCAGGAACGGCAGGCCGTCCACGGACCGCTGGACGGTCGCGGCCATCACGAAGGTGTCGAAGTCGCGGAACTCGCCGGTGGCCTGCCCCCAGCGCAGGATCTCCTCAAGGGAGCCGAGGACCTGCCGTTCGGTCGCGGCGTCGTAGGAGCGGTCGTCGCCGTCCTTCCCGCGGAAGTCGAGGAAGATCTCCATCAATGCCTGCATCTGCGCCCGGTGTCCGGCGACGAACTCCACCACGCCGGTGATGTAGGCCCGCAGCGCGCGCCGGGCATCGGGAAGGTCGGCCAGCCGTTCGGCCATGAACCGCCCGATCGTCCGGTGGACCTCGGTGACGACCGCGCCGATCAGCTCGTCCTTGCCCGCGAAGTGGTAGGAGATGAGCCGGGTGCTGCTCAGCCCGGCCCGCTCGGCGATGCGGGCGAAGGAGGTCTGCGGGTAGCCCAGCTCGGCGATCGTCTCGATGGTCGCCGCCACGATCTGCGCGCGGCGGGCGGTCGCGGCGAGCGAGCGTCCCTCACCGGCCTGGCTTACTCGCATGAGTAAAAGCTAGTTCGGCCGGACGACCAGGTCAACCGGGACGCGGGGCCCGGGAGCGTGACCGAACCGGCCGGGAGGCGGGGCTCAGGAGAAGAGCCGGCGCAGGAGGCAGGAGCCCAGGAGAAGAGCCGATGCAGAAGGCAGGGCTCAGGAGAAGAGCCGATGCAGGAGGCAGGAGCCCAGGAGCCGGAGCGTGAAGGGCAGGTCGTGGCGGAGGTAGCGGCGGGCCAGCCGGCCGGGCTCGTGAACCAGGCGGAAGAGCCACTCCAGCCCCGCCCCCCGCATCCACACCGGCGCCCGGGGCGTCGCCCCGGCCGCGAACGCGATGGCCGAGCCGCACCCCACGAACCAGGTGCCGGGAAGGTCGTCCCGGAGCCGCGCGATGAGCCGCTCCTGCTTGGGGAAGCCGAGCCCGACGAAGACCAGCCGGGGCGCGGCGGACACCAGCGCCTCCCTGATCTCGTCGTGGCCGCCGGGGTCCGTCTCGAACCCGTACGGCGGAGCCTGCGTGCCCGCGACGACGAGCGAGGGATGGCGCCGGACCAGCCGGTCGGCCGCCTGCCGGGCCACCCCCGGCGGGCCGCCGAGGAGGTAGACCGGGTGGCGGTAGAAGGCGGCCGCCTCCGACAGCGACCAGATCAGGTCGGCCCCGGCGACCCTCGCCGGCAGGGGCGTGCCGAGCAGCCTGGCCGCCCACACCAGCGGCATGCCGTCGGCGACCGACAGGTCGGCCCGCTCGACGAGCTCGCGCGTCCCGGGGTCGTGGGCGGCGGTCCAGGCGATGTCCATGTTGGGGGTGACGAGGTGACCGCCCTCGCCGCGTTTCAGCGCGCCGACCACGTGGTCGACGACCTCCCCCTCGGTCATCGGGTCGATCGTGAGGCCCGCCACGCGCACCCGGTGGCGCGGCCGTCCGTGGTCGTCGCCGGGCCACGGCCGCCTCTGGGCGCGCACCGCCTCCCGGGCGGGTCGGTGCGCGTCCCGGGCGGCCGTCTCCGGAACGGCTCCGTGCGTTCGGCCGGCCCGACGTGCCGCCTGACCGGCCCAACCGGCCTCCTGACCGGCCTGGCGCGTCTTCTGCGGGGCCTGATGCGTCTCCTGGACGGCCCGGAGCGCCATCAGATGCCGCGCCCGAGACTGTGGAGCGTCCCGAGGACGGTCCCGGCCGGCACCAGGCCCGCGGCCACGGCGAGCGCGAGCGGCACCCGGGGCTCGCCGCGGCGCGCGGTGAACGCCCGCCAGGCCCAGCGGCCCGCCTCCCGTCGCCGGCCGAGGGCGGCGTGGTGGAAGGCGAGCTGGCCGTAGACCCGCGCCGCGCCGCGCGGGTCCACGACCAGATCGGGGTGCCGGGCGAGCATCCACTCCAGCCCGGCGATTCGGTCGGCCCAGCGGGTCGCGTACGCCGAACCGCCCCAGCGCACCCGCACCAGGGGACGGTCCACGTGCACGATCGGGTGGCGCGCGGCCGCGCGCAGCGCGAGGTCCCAGTCTTCGTTCTGGCCCCCCGGCGCGCTCTCGTCGGCCCAGAAGGCGCCCCGCCGGAACAGGAACGTCGAGGAGTGGACCATCACCATGCGCGAACGCAGCAGGTGCGCCCGGGTGACGGTGCCGGTCCCGGCCAGCCGGGGGACGCGGCGCGAGCCGTACTCGACCTCGATGGCGCAGCTGGAGAACTCCGCGCCGGGCCGCGACTCCAGGGCGGCGACCTGGGCGGCGACCTTGCCGGGCGCCCATTCGTCGTCGTCGTCGCAGAAGGCCACCAGGTCGGTGCCGAGCACCGCGATACCGGTGTTTCGGGCCCCCGGCAGACCGGGGCTGAGGCGGTTGGCCACCACCCGGACCCGGCGCGGCGCCTCCTCGCCGGAGGCGGCCGGGCACCGGCCGGCCAGGAGGTCGGCCGTCCGGTCGGCGACCGCCGCCGGGTCGCCGCCGTCGACGACGACGACCACCTCCAGGGGGCCGGGGTGGTCCTGGCCGAGCGCGGCGCGGATCGCGGCGCGCAGCCGGTCGGGCCGATGTCCCCGCGTGGGGATGACCACGCCCACCGATGGGCTCACGCCGGCCTCCTGTCGTAGCCGTACTTGATCATGAGTGGCCAGGTCAGCGCGGCGACCAGGCGCCGGTGCCGCGCCGGGGCGGCGGTGCGCCAGCCGTCGTCGGGGTCCAGGCCGATCCGGCCGACCGTGAAACGCACGGGGTTGCCGGAGACCGTGTGGGCCGGGGAGAGGTCGGCCCGGCCGGCGGAGAGGAAGTCGAGACGGGGCGGGAGACCGGCCTCGGCGGCCAGGCGGCCGAGGACGGCGGCCGGGGCGTCGAGCAGGTCCTCGTAGCGGACCCGGGTGACGCGGGCGCCGCCGCGCGCCAGCAGCTCCAGGCTGAGGTTCTGGGCGAGCCAGTGCAGCGAGGTGCGGGCCGGCGACCAGCGGGTCATCGGCCGGCCGTCCTCCGGGCGGGGCACCCGCCTGCGCCAGGAGTGGGCGACCGCGCGGGGGTCGCGCACGACGTGCACCACGCGCACGTCGAGCCCGGCCGCCGTCAGGCAGAAGGCGGTGGAGGCGTGCTTGCTGGAGTCGACCACGACCGGCCTGCCGGAGACCTCGGCCGCCGCGTCGTACAGGCGGCGGTGCGCCGCGGCGTACTCGGCGAGCTCGGGAGACTCCGCGAGCTCCGCGAAGCGCACGGCCTCCCAGGGCGTCACGGGCCCCAGGCGCTCCGCGCGCCCGGAGGACCCGGCGAACGCCGCGGACCCGGTGGACCCGGCACGCGCCGGAGACCCGGGGAGGCGGCGGGCCAGCTCGGGAACGCGCCGGGTGCGGTCCACCCGACGCCTGAGCCGGAGCATCCGATGGGCGAGGTCGTCCGGCCAGCCGCCGAACGCGCGCTCGCCGACCTCCCGCCAGAACGGGCACGCGCTGAACGGCCGCCGGCAGCCGCAGGACTCGTTCGCCAGCACGCCCCTGGCCCAGAGGTGGACGACCTCGCCGAGCGGCACGACGCCGGGGACCTCGCCGAGCAGGCGCTCCAGCAGGGTGGTCCCGCTGCGGCCGAGACCGCCGAGGAAGACGACCCGGGCGGGAGGCGGCTTGTCAGGCACGGCACGAATCCTTACCCGTCGGATACGGAACGTGCACATCTTAGTGCGGAGAGTTACCGATCCATCGTGGAAAGGACAAAGGATCTACCCGGGGACGCCGGGCCGGACCGGCCGTCCGGCCCGGCGGCCCGCTCGGGCCGGACGATCGGTCCGGCGGCCCGCGGATCGTCACACCCACCGCGGTCGCCCGGGCGGGCCCGCGCCACGGCGGGGATCCGCGGAACAGGTCTAACGGGCGTCGGTGATCATCCCGGCGCCGACGGTGTTGTTGGTGGCCTCGTCCACGAGGATGAAGCCGCCGGTGAGGCGGTTCCTCGCGTAGTCGTCCACGAACAGGGGCTGGGTGACGCGGAGCGAGACGCGCCCGATCTCGTTCAGCCCGAGGGACCCGGCCTCCTCGTCGCGGTGCAGGGTGTTGACGTCGAGCCGGTAGTGCAGGTCCTTGACCAGCACCCGGGCCGTGCGGGTGGTGTGCTTGATGGTCAGCTTGGCGCGCGGAGCCAGCTTGGTGGCGTCGGCCATCCAGCAGACCATCGCCTCCAGCTCCTGGGTGACCTGCGGCTGGTTGTTGGGACGGCAGATCATGTCACCGCGCGAGATGTCGATGTCGTCCTCAAGGCGGAGCGTCACCGACATCGGCGCGAACGCCTCCTGCACCGGGCCGTCGAAGGTGTCGATCGAGGCGATGCGGGTGCTCAGCCCCGACGGCAGGTGCACGACCTCGTCGCCGGGCTTCAGCACGCCGCCCGCGACCTGCCCGGCGTATCCCCGGTAGTCGTGCAGGGCCGGGTCGGTGGCGCGCTGCGGCCGGATGACGTACTGGACCGGGAAGCGCACGTCGACCAGGTTGCGGTCGGAGGCGATGTGCACGTTCTCCAGGTGGTGCAGCAGGGAGGAGCCGTTGTACCACGGCATGTTCTCCGAGCGGGACACCACGTTGTCGCCGTGCAGCGCCGAGATCGGGATGAACGTCAGGTCCGGGGCGTTCAGCTTGGCGGCGAACGCCGTGAACTCCTCGCGGATCTCCTCGAACCGCTCCTGGGAGTAGTCGACCAGGTCCATCTTGTTCACCGCGAGCACCAGGTGCGGCACCCGCAGCAGCGTGGTGAGGAACGCGTGCCGCCGCGACTGCTCCAGCACGCCCTTGCGGGCGTCGATCAGGACGATCGCCAGGTCGGCGGTGGAGGCGCCGGTCACCATGTTGCGGGTGTACTGGATGTGCCCGGGGGTGTCGGCGATGATGAACTTCCGCCGGGGCGTGGCGAAGTAGCGGTAGGCCACGTCGATCGTGATGCCCTGCTCCCGCTCGGCGCGCAGGCCGTCGGTGAGCAGCGACAGGTCGGTGTACTCGGTGCCGCGGTCGCGGGAGGTGCGCTCGACCGCCTCCAGCTGGTCCTCGAAGATCGCCTTGGAGTCGAAGAGCAGCCGCCCGATGAGGGTCGACTTGCCGTCGTCGACGCTGCCCGCCGTGGCGAAGCGAAGGATGTCCATCAGAACCGCTCTCCAGAGGTCGTACGGCGTGCGCGGGAGGGCCGCGCGGGAAGGGACTGCCGGGCCGTGCGGGCCGGCCGGGAAGGGACCGCGCTCACTAGAAGTAGCCCTCCCGCTTGCGGTCCTCCATCGACGCCTCGGAGGCCCGGTCGTCGGCGCGGGTGGCGCCGCGCTCGGTGATCCGGGTGGCGGCGATCTCGGCGATGATCTCCTCGACCGTGGCGGCGGCGGACTGGACGGCGCCGGTGCAGGTCACGTCGCCGACCGTGCGGTAGCGGACCACGGCCTCGAAGACCTGCTCGTCCTCGTCGCGGGTGACGAACTCGCTCTCGGACAGCAGCATGCCGTCGCGCTCGAACACCTTGCGCGTGTGGGCGTAGTAGATCGAGGGGATCTCGATGCCCTCACGCCGGATGTAGTCCCAGATGTCCAGCTCGGTCCAGTTGGACAGCGGGAACACCCGGATGTGCTCGCCCTTGCGGATCTTCGCGTTGTAGAGGTTCCACAGCTCGGGGCGCTGGTTCTTCGGGTCCCACTGGCCGAACTCGTCGCGGAAGGAGAACACCCGCTCCTTGGCCCGGGCCTTCTCCTCGTCGCGGCGGGCGCCGCCGAACACCGCGTCGAACTCGCCGTCCTCGATGGCGTCCAGCAGCGTGGTGGTCTGCAGCCGGTTGCGGGAGGCCCGGCGGCCGGTCTCCTCGGTCACCCGGCCGGCGTCGATGGACTCCTGGACGCTGGCCACGATCAGGCGCGCGCCGAGCTCGTCGGCGCGGCGGTCACGGAACTCGATGACCTCGGGGAAGTTGTGGCCGGTGTCGACGTGCAGCAGGGGGAAGGGGATCGGGGCCGGCCAGAACGCCTTCTCCGCGATGCGGAGCATGACGATGGAGTCCTTACCGCCTGAGAAGAGGAGACAGGGACGCTCGAACTCGGCCGCCACCTCACGCATGATGTGAATGGACTCTGCCTCGAGGACGTCGAGCTGCGACGTGGTGTAGTCGCACTGGAGCATCAGACTCTCCTAGCGGTGCTTATCGGTGCAGGTCCCGGATGCCGTCAAGCAATGCTGGCGCCAGTTCCGGTAGGGAAACAAGGATATCCGGCAGTGAGGGGTCCCCCTGGTTGTAGCGGAGCGGCGAGCCGTCGATCCGGCTGGCGTGCGCTCCGGCGGCCAGGGCCACGGCGACCGGCGCGGCGGAGTCCCATTCGTACTGGCCACCGGCGTGCACGTACGCCTCGACCTCGCCGGTGAGCACCGCGGAGATCTTCGCGCCGGCCGAGCCGATCGGCACCAGGTCGGCCCCGACGCGCTCGGCGAGGGCCCGGACGAACTCCGGCGGGCGGGTGCGGCTGACCGCGATCCGCGGCCTGCCTCCGGCTGCGGGCGCCGGCCGTACGGGGGGTTCGAGGGTGGACGGGGTGCGGCCCTGCGCGGGCAGGGCGACCGCGCCGGCCGTCAGGGCGCCGCGCTCCCAGAGCGCCACGTGGACCGCCCAGTCGGCGCGGCCCTCCTCGGCGAACTCGCGGGTGCCGTCGAGGGGATCGACGATCCACACCCGTTCGGCCGCGAGGCGGCGGGGGTCGAGGCGCTCCTCCCGGGTCGCCTCCTCCGACAGCACGGCGTCGCCGGGGCGCGAGCGGGCCAGGGCGTCCATGAGGAACAGGTGGGAGGCGGTGTCGCCCTCCTTGCGCAGGGCCGCGGGGTCGCCGAACCCCAGCTCGGCGCGCAGCGCCAGCAGCCTCTCACCGGCCTCGGCCGCGAGATCCGCCGCGAGAACGTGGTCGTCCCGGATCGTCAATTCAGTGCACTCCCGTTCCTCGTGCGGCGGCCACCCATGTCTTCCAGAGAATCTGCAGGTCCAGCGTGAGGGACCAGTCCTCTGCGTAACGCAGCTCCCACCGTACTGATTCCTCCCATGGAATGTCAGGGTGCCCGGTGAGCGGCCACAGGCCGGTCATCCCGGGCTTGACCGGCAGCCTGCGGCGGACGTCGTCGCCGTACCGGCCAAGGAGGGCGAGTGCCATGGCCGGCAGGACGGTGTTCACGTCGCGCCCGCGCCCCCAGCGTAGTCGATCCTTTACCTACGGTCACCAGACGCTACCTAATGCAGGCCGGTGCTCCGGCCTTCAGGTGCGGGGGTGAAGGCCCGCGCGGAGGCCCGCTAGGGCGCGAGCGTGTCCTGGCCTTCCTGGTCTTGCCGCTCGGCCCACCAGGCATAGGGCACCGGGACGGCGAAGGGCCGGCCGCCCGCGTTCGGCGACGGTGTGCTCGCCGGGGTGGTGGGCGGTGTTGGCGCGGTCGCCGATGTGTTCACGGATCGCCCGGATTCCCATACGTTCGGTCATGACCGGATGGCACGATGATGGCCGTGCGGCTGCGTTACCGGTATCGGCTCTCCCCGGACGCCGCCCAGCGCCAGGCGCTGGCGCGGGCCTTCGGGTGCGCCCGCGTGGTGTTCAACGACGGGCTGCGCGCACGCCGGACAGCCCGCGAGGCGGGCCTGCCGTACGTCTCCGACGCCGACCTGTCCAAGCGGGTCATCACCGAGGCGAAGAAGACGCCGGAACGCTCCTGGCTGGGCGAGGTGTCCGCCGTGGTGCTCCAGCAGGCGCTCGCCGATCTCAACGCCGCCCACCGCACCTTCTTCGCCTCGATCACCGGCAAGCGGACTGGAGTACAAGGCCGCCCGGTACGGCCGCACTTTCGCGAAGATCGACCGCTGGTTTCCCTCGTCGAAGCTGTGCTCGGCGTGCGGGACCGTGCAGGACGAGATGCCGTTGAACGTCCGGTCGTGGACCTGCGCCTGTGGCGCGGCTCACGACCGGGACGTCAACGCGGCGATCAACATCCTGGCCGCCGGACGGGCGGACAGGCTGAACGCCTGTGGAGGGGCGGTAAGACCACCGCTCGCGGTGGCACGACCCGGCGAACCAGGAAGCCTCAGAGGTGCCGCGTGAGTGCGCGGCACGGGCTGAATCTCCGGGCCTTCAGGCCGGGGAGCGCGTCAACGGGGCGGGCCCGAGAGCTTCAGGTCGGCCGAGTGGAAGGCGTTCTGGGTGGCCTCCAGGCCGGAGGTGATCAGCGACTCGACCATGTCGGCGGCCCGGTCGACGAGGAACGGCAGGTCCTTGCGCTCGGCGGTGGCGAAGTCGCGCAGGACGAAGGCGGCGGGGTCCATCCGGCCGGGCGGGCGGCCGATGCCGAACCGCAGCCGCAGGTAGTCCCGTGTGCCCAGGGACTTGGTGATCGACTTCAGTCCGTTGTGGCCGTTGTCGCCGCCGCCGAGCTTGGCGCGCAGCGCGCCGTACGGGATGTCGAGCTCGTCATGGACGGCGATCACCCGGGCCGGGTCGACCTTGTAGAAGTCGGCGAGGGCCTTGACCGGGCCGCCGGAGAGGTTCATGTAGGACAGCGGCTTGGCCAGCACGGCGGGGGCGCCCGCCACGCGCCCCTCCAGCGCCTCGGCACGCGACCGGTGCGCCTTGAACCGCCCCCCGATGCGGGCGGCGAGCTCGTCGGCCACCATGAAGCCCGCGTTGTGCCGGTTACCGGCGTACTCCGGCCCGGGATTCCCCAGCCCCACGACCAGCCAGCGGTCCATGGTCGGCGCCCCTTCCACATGCGCGTCAGGGCAGCCCGGTCGCGGGCTGCCCTGACAAGGTCTAGCAGATGAAACTACTCGGCGGCCTCGGCCGGTGCGGCCTCGGCGGCCTCACCCTCGGCGGCCTCGCCCTCGGCGGCCTCCTCGACGGGGGCGGCGGCGGAGGTGACGTGCAGGACCAGGGTCTCGGGGTCGGCGGCCAGGGTGGCGCCCTTGGGCAGCTTCAGGTCGCCCGCGGTGATCTGGGTGCCGACCTCCAGGCCCTCGACGTCGACCTCGACGCCGGTCGGGATGTGGGTCGCCTCGGCCTCGACGGCGATGGAGACGAGCTGCTGGTCGAGAACGCCGTCGGCGACCTCGCCCACCGTGGTGACCGGGATCTCGACGGTGACCTTCTCGCCGCGCTTGACGAGGAGGAGGTCGACGTGCTCCAGGAAGCCCTTGATCGGGTCGCGCTGGACGCCCTTGGGCAGGGCCAGCTCGTCGGCCGCGCCCTTGAGGCGGATCAGCACGTTCGGCGTGCGCAGGGCGAGCAGGAGCTCGTGGCCCGGGAGCATGAGGTGCTGCGGCTCGGTGCCGTGCCCGTACAGGACGACGGGGACCTTGTCCTCGCGGCGGATCTTGCGGGCGGCACCCTTGCCGAACCGGGTGCGCGTCTCGGCGTTGATGACTACTTCGGACACGGCGGATCTCCTAGGGATCTTCGATGGGATCTGAAGGGCGCGCTCCCCCTCACCCGCCCTAGCGGAAGGCGTTACGAGCGCGCGCGACCCGAACAGCCTACCGGCACGCGGGCCGGGTTCGGCCCGCCGAGGCTCGGGTCGCCGCCTCGGCGGGGTCTCGCGGGGGTGTCGCGGGGGGTGCGGCGGGGTGCCGGGAGGATCAGGTGTCGCCCTCGAAGAGGCTGGTCACCGAGCCGTCGTTGAACACCTCGCTGATCGCGCGGGCGATCAGCGGGGCGATCGACAGGACGGTGAGCTTGTCGAACCTCTTCTCCTCCTCCAGCGGGAGGGTGTTGGTGACGATCACCTCGGAGATGCCGGAGTTCTTCAGCCGGTCCACCGCGGGGTCGGAGAACACCGCGTGCGTGGCGGCCACGATCACGTCGGTGGCGCCCTGCTCGTACAGCGCGTCGGCGGCCTTGCAGATCGTGCCCGCGGTGTCGATCATGTCGTCGATCAGCACGCAGGTACGGCCCCGCACCTTGCCGACGACCTCGTTCACCTTCACCTGGTTGGCCACGTCGAGGTCGCGGCGCTTGTGGATGAAGGCCAGCGGGGTGCCGAGGGTGTCGGCCCAGCGCTCCGACAGCCGGACGCGGCCGGTGTCGGGCGAGACGACGGTGGTGCTCTCCAGGTCGAGCTTGTCCTTGAGGTAGTCGACCAGCACCGGCATGGCGAACAGGTGGTCGACCGGGCCGTCGAAGAAGCCCTGGATCTGCGAGGTGTGCAGGTCGATGGACATCAGCCGGTCGGCGCCCGCGGTCTTGAACAGGTCGGCCATGAGGCGGGCGGTGATGGGCTCGCGGCCGCGGCCCTTCTTGTCCTGGCGGGCGTAGCCGAAGAACGGCATGATCACGGTGATCCGCTTGGCGGAGGCGCGCTTGAGCGCGTCCACCATGATCAGCTGCTCCATGATCCACTTGTTGATCGGACCGGTGTGGCTCTGGATGACGAAGGCGTCGCAGCCCCGGACGGACTCCAGGTAGCGGGCGTAGATCTCACCGTTGGCGAAGTCACGCAGGGTGGTGGGGGTCGGGTCGATCCCGAGGTGGCTCGCCACCTCCTCGGCCAGCTCCGGGTAGGCGCGTCCGGAGAAGAACATCAGCTGCTTCTCACCGGTCTGCTTCATGCCGCTCATGCCGTCCTCCTCGCCTGACGGCCCTCGGTCGTCGTCGCGACGCTGCCGTGCCCGCCGGCCGGCTCGCTGCGCTTGCTCACGTCTTGCTCCCCTGCTGGTTTCCGGTCTCGATGGCCTTTTGGGCCGCCTCGGCCGATTTGGTGCCCGCGCGCCTGCGCGCGACCCACCCTTCAATGTTGCGCTGCCGGCCCCGGGCCACCGCCATCGCCCCCGGAGGGACGTCGTTGGTGAGCACCGAGCCCGCCGCCGTGTAGGCGCCGTCCCCGATGGTGATCGGCGCGACGAGCATGTTGTCGCTGCCGACCCGGACGTGGTCACCCACCGTCGTGTGGTGTTTCTCGGCTCCGTCGTAGTTGACGAAGACGCAGGCGGCTCCGATGTTGGAGCCCGTCCCGATCGTGGCGTCGCCCACATAGGTCAGGTGGGGCACCTTCGTGCCCTCGCCGATCCGGGCGTTCTTCATCTCCACGTACGTCCCGGCCTTGGCCCCGCGCGCGAGGACGGTGCCGGGGCGCAGGTAGGCGTACGGTCCGACCTGGGCGCCGGGGCCGATCTCGGCCTCGACGCAGACGGCGTTGCGCACCACCGCGTCCTCGCCGACGACCGTGTCGGTCAGGGTGACGCCGGGGCCGATCTCGGCGCCCTCGGCGACGGCCGTACGGCCGTGCAGCTGGGTGCCGGGGTGGAGGACCACGTCGGGTTCCAGGGTGACGTCCACGTCCACCCACGTGGTGGCGGGGTCGACGACCGTGACCCCGGCCCGCATGTGCCGCTCCAGCAGGCGGGTGTTGAGGACGCGGCGGGCGAAGGCGAGCTGCACCCGGTCGTTGACGCCCTCCACCTCGACGTGGTCGGCCGCGACGTGCGCGCCGACCCGGTGGCCGTCCTCCCGGAGGATGGACAGCACGTCGGTGAGGTACTCCTCGCCCTGGGCGTTGGCGGTGGAGACCCGCTTGACCGCGTCGGCCAGCAGGCGGCCGTCGAAGGCGTAGACGCCGGAGTTCATCTCCCGGATCAGCCGCTGCTCGGGGGTGGCGTCCTTCTCCTCGACGATGGCGAGGACCGCTCCCGTCCCGTCGCGGACGATCCGGCCGTAGCCGCGGGGGTCGGGGACCTCCGCGGTGAGCACGGTGACGGCGTTGCCGTCGCGGTCGTGCCGTTCCAGCAGCGCGGCGAGGGTCTCGGTGCGCAGCAGCGGCGTGTCGCCGTAGGTCACCAGGACCGTGCCGTCGATGGCCCCGGCGGTCTCCAGCACCACCCGGACCGCGTTGCCGGTGCCGCGCTGCTCGGGCTGCACGACGGCCTGGGTGTCGGGGCCGGTCCGCGCGAGGTGCTCGCGCACCCGTTCGCGCTCGTGGCCTATGACAACAATGAGCCGCTCGGGTTCGAGACCTCGAGCGGCGGCGAGCATGTGGTCCACGAGTGCGCGGCCGCACAGCTCGTGCAGGATCTTGGGTGTTTTCGACTTCATCCGGGTGCCCTCGCCGGCGGCGAGGACGATGACGGCGGCCGGGCGCGGCACACTCACGGACGAGGCTCCCTCGGCGTCGCGGCTGAGACATTGACGGAGCGGATGACCGAAGGCCGCCCTCTTCAGGGCATCGGACGGTCACCCACTCGACAACGTGAGGATACCTGCCCGCCCGGGAACCCACCCAGCCGACTAGCCGGACCAATAAAACCGTCAAAAGTCGTAGCTCCGGCACCAGGACTCGAACCTGGACAACAAGGACCAAAACCTTGCGGGCTGCCAATTACCCAATACCGGATCGACAGGGCCGCCCGAACCGGTCCGGGCCCCCCGGCCATCCCCCACGATACCGAGCGATCGATATCGAACGCGCCTCGTTTCGGCTCCGCCTGCGCCACGGGAACCGGAAGGAGTAGGGGGACCCCGCTGCGGGCATGGACCGGAAGACGTCGTCTAGCAGATCCGCTCGGTGGTAGCAAGTCGTGAACCGACCACGGGAACCACCGAGGAGCGTCATCTTCTCCACATCCGGCCACAGGTATTCCTAACCTACGATGGCGTAGGTTACGGTTGCGTAGCCGGACGAAATCGCCCTTCTCCTATGAGTCGTATCGAGGTAGCCCATGACCGTCCTTGAAGAGCGTTCCGCCCCCTCTCCGAAACCAGACGTCGACCCAGAGCCCAAGACCCGGCCCGAGATCATCACGTTCGGGGTGGTCGTCGCCCTGCCGCTGATCGCGCTCGTCGCCGCCGTGCCGTTCGCCTGGGGGTGGGGGCTCGGCTGGACGGACGTCGTCATCGCCCTCGTCCTCTACGTGATCACCGGCCTCGGCGTCACCGTCGGCCTGCACCGTTACTTCACCCACGGGTCGTTCAAGGCCAAGCGACCGCTGAAGATCGCGCTGGGCATCGCCGGCAGCCTCTCGCTGGAGATGTCGGTGCTCGACTGGGTGGCCACCCACCGCAAGCACCACAAGTTCTCCGACAAGGAGGGCGACCCGCACTCGCCGTGGCGGTTCGGCACCGGCTTCTGGGCGGTGAGCAAGGGGCTGCTCTGGGCCCACATGGGCTGGCTGTTCGAGGCCGACCGGGCCAACCGGGAGAAGTACGCCCCCGACCTGGTCAAGGACCCCGACATCATCAAGCTGCACAGGTACTTCCCGGTGCTGGCGATCACCTCGATGGTGCTGCCCGCCGTCCTCGGCGGCCTGCTGAGCTGGTCCTGGTGGGGCATGGCGACCGGATTCTTCTGGGGCACGCTGGTCCGCATCGGCCTGCTGCACCACGTCACCTGGTCGATCAACTCCATCTGCCACGTCTTCGGCGAGGAGGTCTTCGAGTCGCGTGACAAGTCACGCAACGTGTGGTGGCTGGCCATCCCCTCCTTCGGCGAGTCCTGGCACAACCTGCACCACTCCGACCCGACCTGCGCCCGGCACGGCGTGCTCAAGGGCCAGATCGATCTCAGCGCCGGCGTGATCCGGCTGTTCGAGAAGCTCGGCTGGGCCCACTCCGTCCGCTGGCCGACCCCGGAGCGACTGGCGGCGAAGCGCATTGCCGCCTGACGGCCCATCACGGAGTCCCGGGGCGGCCCGCGTCACCGCAGCGCCGCCCGGCATCCCGTCCCAGAACCCCGGAACCGCGCGTCCCCCCGCGGCCCGTCTCACCGTGGCGCCGCCCGGCGCCCCACCCGGACTCTCCGCAACGGTCTCCGGCGGTACGGCGCCGCCCGCCGCTCCGTCCGGGACCGCGCGGCGGGCGGCCGCCGTGACCTCGGACGAGACGATCGACCGGAGTGCCGGAATCGACGCCGTCCAGGACGTGGTTCCCGCTTCGCGACCCGGGGACGCCATTATTAGAACCGTGAACGAACCCCGACGACGCATGTCAGGCAAGGAACGCCGGGAACAGCTGATCCAGATCAGCCGGTCCCTGTTCGCCGAGAAGGGGTTCGACGGCACCTCGGTGGAGGAGATAGCCGCCACCGCCGGCGTCTCCAAGCCGGTGGTCTACGAGCACTTCGGCGGCAAGGAGGGCGTCTACGCGGTCGTCGTCGACCGGGAGATGGACAAGCTCCTCGGCATGGTGACCGAGGCGCTGGCGGCCTCGCACGCGCTGGTCAAGCTGGAGCGGGCCGCCCTCGCGCTGCTCGCCTACGTGGAGGAGAACAGCGAGGGCTTCCGGATCCTGATCCGCGACTCCCACGCCGCCTCCGGGACCGGCACGTTCGCCAGCCTGATCAACGACATCGCCAGCCAGGTCGAGGACGTCATGGTGGACGAGTTCGTCCGCCGGGGCTACGACCCCAAGCTCGCCCCCATGTACGCGCAGATGCTGGTCGGCATGGTGGCGCTGACCGGCCAGTGGTGGCTCGACGTGCGCCGGCCGCCGCGCGAGGAGGTGGCCGCCCACCTGGTCAACCTCGCCTGGAACGGCCTGAAGGGCCTGGACCCGCACCCCCGCCTGACCGCCTCCCGCGGCCCGGACCAGCTGCGGTCCCGGCCGTCGGAGAAGGAGCTCAGGGAGCGGGAGAAGGCCCGCGAGCGCGACCTCAAGGAGCTGGAGAAGGTCCGCGAACGCGAACGGCGCGAGGCCGAGAAGCTCGCCCGCGAGCAGGAGAAGATCCGCCAGCGCGAGCTGAAGGAGGCCGAGAAGGCGCGGGAGCGGGAGCTGAAGGAGCAGGAACGGCTGCTCAGGGAGCGGGAGAAGGCCCGCGAGCGCGACCTCAAGGAGCTGGAGAAGACCCGTCAGCGCGAGCAGCGGGAGGCCGCCAGGCAGACCAGGGCCGCCGAGCACCCCGGTGAGCAGCCGGGGTCCTGAACCGATCCGGCGGGTGACGGCGCCCGTTGATCCGGCGTTCACGTTGAGTTTCTAAAAACCGGGCATTGTCGTCATATGTCCGTAGAAGTCGTGCATGCCGACCCTGGAGAGCCACCTCTTCCCCAGGACCGGTTCCTCAACCGCGAGGAGAGCTGGCTCCAGTTCAACCAGCGGGTGCTGGAGCTGGCCGAGGACCCCTCCCTGCCCCTCCTGGAACGGGTCAGGTTCCTCGCGATCTTCGCCGGAAACCTCGACGAGTTCTTCCGGGTACGGGTGGCCGGCCTCAAACGGCGGATGGCCACCGGCCTGCTGCTGCGGACCAAGAGCGGGCTGAAGCCCAGCGAGGAGCTCACCCGGATCTCCTCGATCGCCCACGACCTCGCGCTGCGGCACGCGGCCTGCTTCCACGAGCTGCTGTGCCCGCGGCTCGCCGCCGAGGGCATCGAGATCGTGCGCTGGGACGACCTGGGCCGCGACGAGCGCACCGCGATGCGCAGGCTGTTCCGGGAGCGGATCCGGCCGGTGCTCACCCCGCTGGCCGTCGATCCCGCCCACCCGTTCCCCTACATCTCCGGGCTGTCGCTGAACCTCGCGGTCACCGTACGCAACCCGGCGACCGGCCACACCGTGTTCGCCCGGGTGAAGGTGCCGAGCCGGCTCCCCCGCTTCGTCGCCGCGTCCAGGGACCGGTTCGTGCCGCTGGAGGACGTGATCGCCGCCCACCTCGGCCAGCTCTTCAAGGGCATGGAGATCGTCGAGCACCACGCCTTCCGGGTGACCCGCAACGAGGACCTGGACGTGGACGAGGACGTCACCGAGAACCTCATGCAGGCGCTGGAGCGCGAGCTGCTCAAACGCCGCTTCGGCCCGCCGGTCCGGCTGGAGGTCGAGGAGAGCATCACCCCCGAGGTCCTCGACCTGCTGGTGGACGAGCTGGGCGTGGCCGAGCACGAGATCTACCGGCTGCCCGGCCCGCTGGACCTGACCGGCATGCACGCCATCGCCGACCTGGACCGGGGCGAGCTGGGCTTCCGCCCGTTCGTGCCCGCCGAGGTCGTGCACGTCTCCGACGACATCTTCGCGGTGCTGCGCGAGCGGGACGTGCTGCTGCACCACCCGTACGACTCCTTCGCCACGAGCGTGCAGCGCTTCATCGAGCAGGCGGCGGCGGACCCGGACGTGCTGGCCATCAAGCAGACGCTCTACCGGACCAGCGGCGAGTCGCCGATCGTGGACGCGCTGATCGACGCGGCCGAGGCGGGCAAGCAGGTCGTCGTGGTGGTGGAGATCAAGGCGCGCTTCGACGAGCACGCCAACATCACCTGGGCCCGCAAGCTGGAGCGGGCCGGCTGCCACGTGGTCTACGGCGTGGTCGGCCTGAAGACCCACTGCAAGCTGGCGCTGGTGGTACGGCAGGAGCCCTCGGGGGAGCTGCGCGCCTACTGCCACATCGGCACCGGCAACTACAACCCCAAGACCGCCCGCGTCTACGAGGACCTGGGCCTGCTCACCGCCGACCCGCTGGTCGGCGAGGACGTCACCGACCTGTTCATCCACCTGACCGGCTACTCCGACCACTCGGCCTACCGGCGGCTGCTGGTGGCGCCGCACTCGCTGCGCGGCGGGCTGGTGGCCAGGATCGAGCGGGAGGCCGCCCACCAGGAGGCGGGCCGCCCGGCGGGCATCAGGATCAAGACGAACTCCCTGGTGGACGAGCCGGTCATCGACGCGCTCTACCGCGCCTCGCAAGCCGGCGTCCCGGTGGACCTGTGGGTGCGGGGGGTCTGCACGCTGCGGCCGGGCGTCCCCGGCCTGTCGGAGAACATCCGGGTCAGGAGCGTCCTGGGCCGGTTCCTGGAGCACTCGCGGATCTACGAGTTCGGCCGGGGCCGCCGGCCGGAGATCTGGATCGGCAGCGCCGACCTGATGCGCCGCAACCTGGACCGCCGGGTCGAGGCGCTGGTGAAGGTGACGAGCCAGCGGCAGCGGGCATATCTGTCGGGCCTGCTGGACCTCGCGATGTCGGAGGACACCGCCACCTGGTGGCTCAACGCCGACGGCACGTGGACCCGGCACGGCGGCGAGGACCTGCAGGACCACCTGATCGGCACCCGGCGCTGGAGGACGATAGATGACTGACCCGGACACCCGCCCGCCGGATCCGATCCGCGCGGCCGGAGCGGTGGTGTGGCGGGGGCGGGAGTCCGCGCCGGAGGTCGCGCTCGTGCACCGGCCGAAGCTCCACGACTGGACGTTCCCCAAGGGCAAGCTGCGGCCGGGCGAGCACGTCGTCGCCGGAGCCCTGCGCGAGGTGGCCGAGGAGACGGGCCTGGCGGTGCTGCTCGGCCGGCCGCTGCCGCCGGTCCACTACCTGGTCGGCGGCCGGCCCAAGCGCGTCGACTACTGGACGGCCCGGGTGGCCGAGGACGCCCGCCCCGTCGCCGAACAGGAGGACGACGAGGTGGACGAGGTCGCCTGGGTGCCGGTGGACGAGGCCGCCCGGCTGCTGACCTACGAGTGGGACGCGGGCCTGCTGGACGCGCTCGTCTCCGCGCCGCTGTCCACCACCACGCTCGTCCTCGTACGGCATGCCCTGGCCGGGTCGCGCGGGGAGTGGGAGGGCGACGACGACGAGCGGCCGATCGACCGGGACGGCGCGGCGCAGGCCGCGGCGCTGGCCGGCGTCCTGCCCGGCTACCTGCCCGCCGAGCTGGTCAGCTCCCCCAGCAGGCGGTGCGTGCAGACCCTGGAACCGTACGCCGGGCGGGCCGGTCTCGCGATCCGCCCCGAGCCGGCGCTGTCGGAGAGCCGCCACGACCCCGGTACGGCCCTGCGCCTGGTCACCGGTCTCCTGGCCGCCGGCCGGCCCGCCGCGGTCTGCAGCCACGGCAAGGTCCTGCCCGGCCTGATGACCGGCGTCGGCGTCGGGCGGGAGGAGGCCCGCCTGTCCAAGGGCGGCTTCATGGTGCTCCACCACGTCACGGGCCGCCTCGTCGCCGCCGAGAGCCACGCCGTCTGACCCCGCGCCCCCGGGCGCCGTCCGATCCAGCGGTCCCCGGGCGCCGGCGTCACGGTGCCGGCGCCCGGGAACCGCGGCCCTCCGGGACCGGCGCCGTGGGTCCTCACAGGAGTTTCGCGACCGCCTTCGACGTCTTCTTCCACAGGCGTGGGAACTCCTCGCGGGCCCGTTCGGTGCGGGCCCGCTCCAGGCCGGTCAGCACGCCGTAGGTGAAGGTGTCCTCCCCGTCCCGCCGCGCGGCGTCGGCGACCGCGGCCAGCCGTCCCTGGGCGACGACGCCGTCCAGGCGAGCGCCCAGCGCGTCCTGTACGGCCTCGGCCCGCTCGGCGAGCTCGTCCATGCCGATCGCCTCGGCGGTGTAGCGGGCCCTCTTGGCGGCCTTGCGCACGTCGTGCATGGCGTGCTCGCGCCCGGCGGGGTCGGCGACGGCCAGGGCGGCCCGATGCGCCTTGACCACCCGCCGCCAGCTCCCGGCGGCCAGGGCGCGGAGGGTCCTGGCCGGCCGGTCCGCCGCGCCGGTCAGCGCCGGGGCGCCGGTCAGCGCGTCGAGGGCGTCCAGCAGGGCGAAGTAGCGCTCCCCGCGCAGCGCCTCCCGCACGCGGTCCAAGGCCTCCCGCTCGGCGGCTCCCAGTTCGGCGTCGAGGCGGAGCCGGACCGGGCCCGACACCGCCCCCTCCCCGAGGGCGTCGAACCCGGCGATGAGGCGTTCCCTGACCACCTCGGCGTCCCGCGCCTCGCCGAGCACCCGCCCCAGCCACTTCAGCTCCTTCCGGAGCCCGGCGGTGTCCTCCACGACGGCGTCGAACGATTTCAACGCGCTGCGGAGCCGGCGGGCGGCGACGCGCATCCGGTGCACGGCGTCCTCGTCGGCCCGCCGTACGCGGGGGTCCTGGGCGAGCAGGGCGTCCGCCTGGGCGGTGAGGTAGCCGGCGACGACCTCCCCGGCGGATCCGGGCCGGGTGCGCGGGCGGGGCCGTCCGGGGATGGGGCGGGCGGCGCCGAGCGCGCGGGCGAGCTTGCTCGGCGACGCGGCGGGTACGGCCCCGGCGGCGGCCAGCCGCTTGCCGACCTTGCGGAGCAGCCGCTCGTCGCCCCCGATGAGCTCGGCCTCCACCTCGCGCCACCGTTCCACGTGCGGCCCGGCTCCGGGTTCGCCGTCCGCGGCGGCCTCGGGGACGGTGCCGGTGACCCGGTCGTCGGCGATCTCCACCAGCCGCACGCCCGCGCCGTTGACCAGGGTGGTCACCGTACGGTGCGTCTCCAGCTCGGCGACGGGGGCCAGGGGCGCGCCCCGGGTGAGGGCGAGCACGAGGTCGGCGAGGTCGGCGGGGACGGTCTTCGCGCTCCGGCCGAGCGGACGGGTGATCTCCTGCCGGGCCCCCTCGGACCTGGGCAGCTTCAGGTGCCAGCCCGCGTCGGTCCCGCCCCTGCGCCGCCGCAGCGTGACGCCGCGGGCGGCCAGCCGCAGGTCGGGGGTGTCGAAGTAGACCGCGACGAGCCGGTGGGTCACCGGCCCGGCCGCCTCCGTGACCCCGGGCAGCCCGGTCAGGTCCGGGACCTCGAACCCGGCGGGCACGTCGAACTTGTCCTCGATCTCCATCGCCACAGGCCGCTCCCCGGTCGACTCACACCGCGCAGTGGGTATTGATGCCCCGTTCCGCGCCCGGAAACATCACCTGCGGGCGACCACGAAGATCCTGCGGAACGGGAAGACGGTGCCGTACGGCCTGCGCGGGTACGCCTCGCCCAGCCGCGCGCCGCAGTCGGCGAGGAACTCCTCGGTCTCCCGGGGGTCCAGCCGGTCGAGCGCGGGGCGCAGGGCGGTGCCGCCGACCCAGCGCAGCACGGCGTCCTGCCCCTCCAGGACGTGCAGGTAGGTGGTCTCCCAGGCGTCCACCCGGCAGCCGAGCCCGGACAGCAGCTCCAGGTACTCGGCCGGGTCGCCGACCGGGGACCACCGCGCCAGGTCCCCGAGCCGGTCGCGCCACCTGTCCGTGGCGTACAGCTCGCGCAGGATCGTGTGGCTGGGGAAGTCGAAGTTGCCGGGCACCTGGAAGGCGAGCCAGCCGCCCGGGGCGAGCGCGTCCACCCAGGCGGGCAGCAGTTCGCGGTGACCGGGCACCCACTGCAGGACGGCGTTGGAGATCAGCACGTCCACCGGCCGTTCGGGCCGCCACCGGGTGACGTCCCCGACGGAGAAGGTCAGCCGCTCGCCCGGCACCGCCTCGGCGATCATCGCGGGCGAGGAGTCGAAGCCGTGGACGTCGGCCTCGGGCCACCGCGCGGCGAGCTGCGCGGTGAGCTCGCCGCTGCCGCATCCGGCGTCCACCACGTACGAGGGCCGCTCGGCCGCTACTCTGGCGACGAGCTCGAAGAACGGCCGCGCACGCTCACCGGCGTAGCGGCCGTAGACCACGGGATCCCACACATCTCTTGACATCAAGATAATTGATATCCGCCGAGATATCTCGATGTCAAGAGAGATAGAATCGTGTCATGACCCTGCAGCACGCGGACGACGGCGACAGCCGGGCGGACCGGCACGAGGACGAGGTCGACCGGCTGGTGGCCGCCTGGCGCACGGAGCGCCCGGAGCTCGACGTGGCGCCTCTCCAGGTGCTCAGCCGGGTCTCCCGGCTCGCCCGCCACCTGGACCGCGCCCGCCGGGCCTCCTTCGCCGAGCACGGCCTGGAGATCTGGGAGTTCGACGTGCTGACGGCGCTGCGCCGGGCCGGCGAGCCGTACGAGCTGAGCCCCGGAGCCCTGCTCCGCGCGACCCTGGTGACCTCCGGGACGATGACCAACCGGATCGACCGTCTCGCCGCGGCCGGGCTGGTCCGGCGGCGGCCCGACCCCGAGGACCGGCGGGGCGTGCTGGTGTCGCTGACCGACGCGGGGCGGGAACGGGTGGACGGCGCCTTCGACGACCTGCTCCGGCGCGAGCGCGACCTGCTGGCGGCGCTGGGAGAGCATGAGCAGCAGGCCCTCGCGGACCTGCTGCGCACGCTACTCGTCCCTTTTGACGCCGATGAAACCGGAGCTTCCGGAGCGCACGGATGATCTACTGCCCGCCTGCCGGAGGGTAAACCGGCCGGAGGGGATCATTCGGCCGCGGACGCCCTCCGCGGTGACCGCCCCCGGGAACGGCGGGCGGCCAGCCTCTCGGTCACCCGCCCGGACGCCCGGAAGGCCCGGTCACTCGCCCAGGCGGTCGGCCGTCTCCAGCCACTCGGCCTCGATCCCGTCCTTCTCGGACAGGATCTCCTTGAGCTCGGCGTCCAGCGAGGCCAGCCGGCCGTAGTCGGAGGCGGCCTCGGCCATGGCGGCGTGCAGCTTCTCCTCCCGGCCGCTCAGCTTGTCGAGCTGGCGCTCCAGGCGGGACAGCTCTTTGCGCAGCTCCCGCTCCTCCTTGGCCGACAGGCCCGTCTGAGCCTTCGTCCCGTCCGCCGGCGCGGACGCGGCCGGGGAGGCGGACGCGGACCCGCCGGCGGCGGCGCGGGCCGACAGCGCCGTGCCGGAGGCCCGCCGGGCGAGATACTCGTCCACCCCGCCGGGCAGCATCGACAGCTTCCCGTCACCGAGCAGCGCCACGACCCGGTCGCACACCCGCTCCAGGAAGTAGCGGTCGTGGCTGACCAGGATCAGCGTGCCGGGCCAGCCGTCGAGCAGGTCCTCCAGCTCGTTCAGCGTCTCGATGTCGAGGTCGTTGGTCGGCTCGTCGAGCAGCAGCACGTTGGGGTCGTCCATCAGCAGCCGCAGCATCTGCAGCCGCCGCCGCTCGCCGCCGGACAGGTCGCCGACGACCTTCCACTGCGCCTCGCCCTTGAAGCCGAGCCGCTCCAGCAGCGCCGAGGCCGTCCACTCCTTCTTGCCGACCTGGACGAACTTGCGGACCTCCTCGACGGTCTCCAGCACCCGCCGGGCGGGGTCGAGCTCGGCCAGCTCCTGCGACAGGTGCGCCAGGCGGACCGTACGGCCCCGCACGACCCGTCCCGCGTCGGGCTCGACCGTGCCGGACAGCAGCCGCAGCACCGAGGACTTGCCCGAGCCGTTCACGCCGATCAGGCCGATCCGGTCACCCGGGCCGAACTGCCAGGTCGAGTGGTCGAGCACCAGCGGGCCCCGGCCGGGACCGCCGGCGTGCAGGGTGACGTCCTCCAGGTCGTAGACCGTACGGCCCAGCCGCGCCGCGGCGAACTTGACCAGCTCGACGGTCTCCCGCGCCGGCGGCTCGTCGGCGATCAGCGCCTGGGCGGCGTCGATGCGGAACTTGGGCTTGGAGGTGCGGGCGGGCGGGCCGCGCCGCAGCCAGGCGATCTCCTTGCGCATGAGGTTCTGGCGGCGCGCCTCGGCGGCGGCAGCGATCCGGGCGCGCTCGGCCTTGGCCAGCACGTAGGCGGCGTACCCGCCCTCGTAGCGCTCGACCGCGCCGTCCACGACCTCCCAGGTGCGGGTGGAGACGGCGTCCAGGAACCACCGGTCGTGGGTGACCACCAGCAGCGCCGACCTGCGGCCCGTGAGGTGCCGGGCCAGCCAGTCGATGGCCTCGATGTCGAGGTGGTTGGTGGGCTCGTCCAGGACGATCAGCTCGTGCTCGCCGATCAGCAGCCGGGCCAGCGCCGTACGGCGCCGCTCGCCGCCCGACAGGCTCCCGACCGGGACGGTGAGGTCGATGTCGCCGAGGAGGTTGGCGAGGATCTCGCGGATGCCGGCGTCGCCCGCCCACTCGTGCTCGGCCCGGCCGCCGAGGACGGTCTCGCCCACCGGCCGGTCCGGGTCGAGGTCGTCGCCCTGGGACAGCACGCCGATCTGCAGGCCGCGGTTGTGGGTGACGCGCCCCTCGTTGGGCTTGAGGGCGCCGGCGATCACCGAGATGAGCGTGGTCTTGCCACCGCCGTTGCGGCCGACCACCCCGATGCGGTCACCCGCCTCGATGCCGAGGGAGACGTCGCTGAGAAGGGGCTTGGGGCCGTAGGAGTGGGAGACCGACTCGAGATTGACCAGATTCATCGCCCTACAAGGGTATCCGCTCCCGGACCGCGCGGCCGTCGCCCCGGAGAGGATCGGGGCGGCCGCCCGGTCACCGCGGACACGGACCGCACGGGCGGCACGGACCGCACGGGCGGCACGGGCGGCACGGACGGCACGGACGGCCGTGAGCGGGCCGGTTCAGGGGCGCTGCCCGACCGCCGGGCCGGGGACGGGGCCGTGGGCGGTCACCGCGTCGCGGGCCACGCCCTCGGCCCGCAGGGCGGCGGCCAGCTCGACCGCGTGGGTCTCGGAGTCGGCCAGGAAGGCGCAGGTCGGGCCGGAGCCGGAGACGATCGCGCCCAGCGCGCCGTGCTCGCGCCCGGCGTCCAGCGTCCGGGCCAGGGAACGGCGGAGCATGACGGCGGCGGGCTGCAGGTCGTTGGCCAGCTCCGCGCCCAGCGCCTTGGCGTCCCCCCGGCGCAGCGCGTCCAGCAGCGGCTCCGACGTCTGCGGCCAGGCGGCGTCGGTGCCCGTCGCCTCGCGGATCCGGTCGCACTCGGCGTAGACGGCGGGCGTGGACAGGCCGCCCTCGGCCAGGGCGAACACCCAGTGGAAGGTGCCGCCGACCTCAAGCGGGGTCAGCCGCTCCCCCCGGCCGGTGCCGACGGCCGTGCCGCCGAGCAGGGCGAACGGGACGTCGCTGCCGATGTCCGCGCCGATCTCCAGCAGATCCGCCAGCGGAAGGCCTAGGCCCCACAGCTCGTTGCAGGCGACCAGCGCCGCGGCGGCGTCGGCGCTGCCGCCCGCCATCCCCCCGGCGACCGGGATCGACTTGCGGATCAGCAGGCTCACGCCGTACGACCGGCCGGCGTGGCGGGCCAGCGCGGAGGCCGCGCGGATGGCGAGGTTGTCGTCGTCCTCGGGCACCTGGCCGGCGCTGTCGCCCTCGACGCGGACCCGCATCCCGGTCTCGGCGGTGGCCGTCACCTCGTCGAAGATCGAGACGGCGTGGAAGACGTTCACCAGGTCGTGGTAGCCGTCGTCACGCAGCGGCCCGACCGCCAGTTGCAGGTTCACCTTGGCCGGCACGCGGACGGTCACGGAGTTCATGTTCCTCAAGGCTCTCGCTCAGGGGATGATGAGGTCCGATCGTAACCGGGCGCGTTCCCGCCTCCCCGTCAGCCCCGGCGTTTCGCCACGCTAGGGCCGGTTTTAAGGACCCACGACGCGACAAAGATCCGCGAAACAGAACCTAAGGGCGGTTCTCCGCGATACGCGCGAAGTCCTCGACCGTGAGCTGCTCTCCCCGGCGGGACGGGTCGATCCCCGCCGCCCGCAACGCCCGCTCGGCGGCGGCGGGCGAGCCGGCCCAGGAGGCCAGGGCGGCGCGCAGGGTCTTGCGGCGCTGGGCGAAGGCGGCGTCCACGGCCGCGAAGACGTCCTCGCGGGACACCCCCGTGGTGGGCGGCTCGCGGCGGGTCATCGCGACGAGGCCGGAGTCGACGTTGGGCGCCGGCCAGAAGACCGTGCGGCCGACGGGGCCGGCCCGGCGCACGTCGGCGTACCAGGCGGCCTTGACCGACGGGACACCGTACACGCGGGAGCCGGGCGCCGCGGCCAGCCGGTCGGCCACCTCGGCCTGGACCATGACCAGCACGGTGCGCAGCGACGGCAGGGTCTGCAGCAGGTGCAGCACCACCGGGACCGCGACGTTGTAGGGGAGGTTGGCCACCAGCGCGGTCGGCGGGTCCCCCGGCAGGTCGCCGGGGGCGACCCGGAGGGCGTCGGCGTGCACGACGGCGAGCCGGTCGGCCAGCTCGGGGGCGTGCTCGGCGACGGTCAGCGGAAGCTGCCCGGCCAGCACCGGGTCGATCTCCACCGCCGTCACGCCGCGGGCCTCCGGCAGCAGCGCCAGGGTCAGCGAACCCAGGCCGGGGCCGACCTCGATGACCACGTCGTCGGGGCGCAGCCCGGCGGCACGGACGATCTTTCGGACCGTGCCGCCGTCGATGACGAAGTTCTGGCCGAGCTTCTTGGTGGGGCGGATGCCCAGCCGCGCCGCCAGGTCGCGGATCTCCGCCGGGCCCAGGAGGCCGCTCATGACCGGCCCCCGCACGCCGCCGGCCGTGTCCCGCGTGTCATCGTGCCGCGCACGGCGGGACCGCCGCCGGCCGCGTCGCGCACGCGGCGGATCTCACCGCGCGCACCGCCACGGATCTCACCATGCGCGCCGCCACGGATCTCACCATGCGCGTCGCCGCGGGTCTCACCGTGCGTGTCGCCGCGGGTCTCACCGTGCGTGTCGCCGCGGGTCTCACCACGCACCGAAGACCGCCTCGCCGTTCGCGCTGATCACGCGGGCCAGGGCGTCCGGGTCGGCCCCCCGGACCTCGGCCAGGCAGCGCAGGGTGAGCGGGACCAGGTAGGGGGCGTTGGGCTTGCCCCGATGCGGCGTCGGCGGGAGGTAGGGCGCGTCGGTCTCGACCAGCAGCAGCTCGTCGGGCACGATCGCGGCGGCCTCGCGGAGGCCGGCGGCGTTCTTGTAGGTGACCGGCCCGGAGAAGGACATGAAATATCCCGCCCGGGCGCATCGCTTGGCCAGCTCGGCGTCGCCGGAGAAGCTGTGGAAGACCACCACGTCGGGGGCGCCCTGGTCGGCGAGCACGGCCAGCACGTCGTCGTGGGCGTCGCGGTCGTGGATCACCAGGGCCCGGCCGGTCCGCTTGGCGATCTCGATGTGCGCGCGGAAGCTCGCGTGCTGGTCCTCCTTGGAGGCCCAGTCGCGGTAGTAGTCGAGGCCGGTCTCGCCCACCGCACGGACGTGCGGCAGGCGGGCCAGCTCCTCGATCTCGGCGAGGACCTCCGGGGTCGCGGCGTGCGCCTCGTTGGGGTGGATCGCCACCGCGGCGTACACGTCGGGGTGCGCCGCGGCGGCCTCGGCGTTCCACCGCGAGGACGGCAGGTCGTAGCCGACGGTGACCAGCCGGGTCACGCCCACCTCGCGGGCCTGCCGGACGATCTCCTCGACGCTCGCCCGGGCCGCCTGGGCGGCCAGGGCGACCGGGTCACCCGAGGACGCCTGGCGGTGGCCCACCATGATGTCCAGGTGGCAGTGGCTGTCGAACACCTCCGTGGCGAGGGGCTCGGGGGCTGCGGGAAGCCTGGTGTCGCTCATCGTCGTGTCAGCCGCCCAGCCGGGCGAGCTCCTCGTCCACGATCTTGGGGTCCAGCTTGGAGAACAGCGGGGTCGGCGGCGCCAGCGGGACGCCGGCCCGGATGGGCGTGGACTCCCAGCGCGCGGTGCCGTCGTAGGACCCGGTGATGATCGGGTAGCTCCGGCCGGGCTCGTCGAGGTCCTCGACCTCCTGGATCTCCGGCATGCCGGACCAGGCGCCCTCACCGCCGAGCATGGCGTGGACCTTGTCGGAGGAGGCGGGCAGCACCGGGGTCAGCAGGGTCTTGGCGTCGTCGACGACCTGCAGGGCGACGTGCAGGATCGACTTCACCCGCTCCGGGTCGTCCTTGCGCTTCCACGGCTCCTGCTCGGCGAGATACTTGTTCGCCTCGCGGATGACGTCGAACGCCTCGTTCGTGGCGTTCTTGAACCGGGAGCGCTCGAACCCGGCGGCGACCCGGGGGAAGGCGGCCCGGCTGCGCTCCAGCATGGCGCGGTCGGCGTCGGTGAGGTCGCCCGCCTCGGGGATGGCCCCGAAGTTCTTGGCGGCCATCGAGATCGAGCGGTTGACCAGGTTGCCCCAGGCCGCCACCAGCTCGCCGTTGTTGCGGTTGAGGAACTCCGACCAGGTGAAGTCGGTGTCCTGGGTCTCCGGGCCGGCCACGGCGATGTAGTAGCGCAGCGCGTCGGCGTCGTAGCGCGCCAGGAAGTCGCGCACGTAGATGACGACCTGGCGGGAGGAGGAGAACTTGCGGCCCTCCATGGTCAGGAACTCGCTGGAGACGACCTCCGACGGCAGGCTCAGCTCGCCGAGGGAGCCGGGCCGGCCGTCGCGGGCGCCCTGGCCGTTGTAGCCGAACAGCAGCGCCGGCCAGATCTCCGCGTGGAAGACGATGTTGTCCTTGCCCATGAAGTAGTAACCCCGGGCGTCGGGGTTCTGCCACCACTGCCGCCAGGCGTCGGGGTCGCCGGAGCGGCGGGCCCACTCGATGGTGGCGCTGAGGTAGCCCACGACGGCGTCGAACCACACGTACAGCCGCTTGTTGGGCTGGTCGCGCCAGCCGTCCAGCGGGATCGGCACGCCCCAGTCGAGGTCGCGGCTCATCGCTCGGGGCTGCAGGTCGCCCAGGAGGTTCAGGGCGAACTTCAGCACGTTGGGCCGCCACTCGCCCTGCTTGGACTGCAGCCAGGACCCGAGGACCTCGGCGAACGCCGGCAGGTCGAGCATGAAGTGCTCGGTCTCGACGAAGATCGGGGTCTCGCCGTTGATCCGGCTGACCGGATTGATCAGCTGGATCGGGTCGAGCTGGTTGCCGCAGTTGTCGCACTGGTCGCCGCGGGCGCCGTCGAAGTGGCAGATCGGACAGGTGCCCTCGATGTAACGGTCGGGCAGGGTGCGGCCGGTGGACGGCGAGATCGCCCCCATGGTGGTCCGGGGGAAGATGTAGCCGTTGTCGTACAGGCCCTTGAAGATCTCCTGCACCACCGCGTAGTGGTTGGCGGTGGTGGTGCGGGTGAACAGGTCGTAGGACAGCCCCAGGCCCCGGAGGTCCTCGGCGATCACCCGGTTGTAGCGGTCGGCGAGCTCGCGGGCGGTCACGCCCTCCTTGTCGGCCTGGACCTGGATCGGGGTGCCGTGCTCGTCGGTCCCGCTCACCATCAGGACCTTGTTGCCCGCCATCCGCTGGTAGCGGCTGAAGATGTCGGACGGCACGCCGAAGCCGGACACGTGCCCGATGTGGCGGGGGCCGTTGGCATAGGGCCAGGCGACCGCGGTCAGGATGTGGTGGGACATGTGCCCAAGCCTAAGGGACGCCACCCGGGCTTCGCCGCCCGGAATCGGGAGGCGCCGCCCCGCGGGCCGCACCGCCGTACCGGAGTCCGCCCGTACCGGAACCCGGCGCGGCCCGGTGCGGTCCGGACGCGCCGCACGGGGATCAGCACTACGCGGGGATCAGCGCCGCGCGGGGATCAGCGCTGCACGGGGATCAGGGCTACGCGGGGATCAGGCGGCGCCGCCCCGGCTGCCGGCCGGTTCGTCCCGGTTCGCGGCTCGGCCATCCTCCCGGCTGACGGCCTCGGCCGCCTCCTCCGCGGCGGAGGCCGCCACGTCGATGGGCGTCTCCTTGGTACGGCGGATGCCCAGGATGCTGACGAACAGGGCCGCGAAGATGGTCTGGAAGCTCATGATCAGCGCGGTGGCCGAGGGCACGACCAGGCGCAGCGACTCCGACGGGATCAGCGTGCCGAAGCTGCGGGTCTGCCAGTGGACCAGCGAGGCGGCCAGGCCGCCGAGGCCGGCCAGGGCCAGCAGGCCGCCCACGACCAGGCCCTTCTCCAGGGTGACCACGTCGACGAGCTTGCGCACCCGCCGGTCCTCCGGCAGGAAGCCCTCCTCGGCCGCGTACACCTTGGTGAACACCGCGAACAGCGTGGCCTGGAAGCCGATCACCATCGCGGCCGACGCCCCGACCAGGGTGTCGACGTCGAAGGCGAGCTTGCCGATGTAGACCGGGCCGAAGGTCAGCGCGGTGCCCGCCACCAGGCCCAGGGTCATCAGGATCATGCCCGGGATCAGGAACAGCCAGCGGGGGCTGTACAGCAGCAGGAAGCGCAGGTGGCGCCAGCCGTCACGCCAGGAGCGCAGGTGCGGCGGGCGGGAGCGGCCGTCCGGCGAGAGCGTGGTGGGCACCTCGCGCACGTCGAGGCCGGAGAGGGTCGAGCGCACCACCATCTCGCTGGCGAACTCCATGCCTCCGGTCTGCAGGCCGAGCCGCAGGATGGAGTCGCGGCGGAAGCCCCGCAGGCCGCAGTGGAAGTCGCCGATGGCGCTGGGGAAGAACAGGCGGCCGATGAAGGACAGCACCGGGTTGCCGAGGTAGCGGTGCAGCGGGGGCATGGCCCCCGGCGCGATGCCTCCCTTGAACCGGTTGCCCATCACCAGGTCGGCGCCGTCGCGCAGCTGCTCGACGAACGGCAGCAGCGAGGTGAAGTCGTAGGAGTCGTCGGCGTCGCCCATGATGACGTACTTGCCGCGCGCCGCGCGGATGCCGCCCATGAGCGCGTTGCCGTACCCCTTGGCGTCCACGTGCACGACCCGGGCGCCGGCGTCGCGCGCCAGCTGCTGCGAGCCGTCGGTGCTGCCGTTGTCGGCGATCAGCACCTCACCGTCGATCCCGTGGTCCCGCATGCAGGCCAGCGCCTTGCGTACGCAGGTCTCCACGGTCTCCGCCTCGTTCAGGCATGGCATGACCACGGTCAGTTCCACGTCTCAACCCTTCGATCCGGCACAAGCCAATCTCATCATGATGCCCTGTGCCGCCTCGTGCGCGGGGCAACTCCGTGAAAGGACTGGCATCCTGTAAGGCATGGTTACCGTGGCCGAACGACCATGCCTGGACGAGCCTCCAGCGGGCTGGAGAGCGCGTCTCCTGGCGTTCGTCCGCCGTCACCGTGTCTTCCTCGCCGCCCTGGCGGCGGCGTTCGCGCTGCGGCTGGTCACCATGATCGGCTACGGCCCGGCGCTGTGGTTCAACGACTCCTACGACTACGTCTCCGGGGCGGTGAACCCCGAACGGCCCAGTGCCCTGCGGCCGAACGGTTACTCCTTCTGGCTGCTTCTGCTCAGACCATTTCACAGTTTCGGACTGGTCGTCTTCACCCAGCACCTCATGGGCCTGGCCGTCGCCGTCCTGATGTACGCGCTGCTGCGCCGGAAGTTCGGGCTGCCCGCCTGGGGGGCGACGCTGGCGACGGCGCCGGTGCTGTTCGACGCCTACCAGATCCAGCTCGAACACCTGGTCATGTCCGACACCATGTTCATGCTGCTGGTCGTCGGCGTCGTGACGCTGGTGCTGTGGCACCGGAAGATGTCGTGGCGGCTGGGCGCCGTCGTCGGCCTGCTGCTCGCCCTGACCGCGCTCACCCGGTCGATCGGCCTGCCGATCCTCGCGCTGGTGGTGGTCTACCTCCTGGTCAAGCGGACCGGCTGGCGGCCGGTCGCCGCCATGGTGACGGCCTGCGCGATCCCGGTGACGGCGTACATGGCGTGGTTCGCCTCCGCGCACGGCAACTTCGCGATGACCAACAGCGACGGCGCGATCCTCTACATGCGCACGGCCCTGTTCTCCGACTGCAAGAAGATGGGCGTCGACCCGCGTGAGGAGCTGGAGCTGGCGCTGCTGTGCATCACCGCGCCGCCGAGCCAGCGCCACTTCTCCGGCCAGAACTACCTGTGGTGGGCCAACGGCGACGGCCAGCGCTTCCACGCCTTCGGCTCCGGCACCACCTTCACCCCCGAGATGAACCGGGTCGCCGGGGACTTCGCCAAGCGGGCCATCCTGTCCCAGCCGGGCGACTACCTCGCCCGGGTCGGCCTCGACTTCGTCCGGGCCTTCCACTGGGGCCGGCCGCGCTTCCCCGACTACAAGACCTACCTGCAGTACGAGTTCCCCTTCGAGGACAAGGTCCTGCCCTCCTGGTCCTCGTACAAGGGCACCACCGACGGCGACGCCCAGCTCTACGACCCGGGCCTGCGGACCGCGCCGATCGACGGCCGGGCGAAGGTGGTCGGCACCCGGGTGAACGACCCGTGGGCCGCGTTCATGCAGGGCTACCAGCGAATCGTGCGGCTGCCCGGCCTGGTGCTCGGCGTGCTGCTGCTGATCGGCCTGGCCGGGGTGGCGGTGCGCTGGCGCAGGCTGGGCGGCCCGGTGCTGCTGCCGTGGCTGGCCTCCTTCGGCCTCCTCCTGGCCCCGGCGGCCACCGCGGAGTTCGACTACCGCTACGTGCTGCCCGCGGTGCCGCTGGCCTGCCTGGCCGCCGCGATCTCGCTGCGGCACGGGGTGCCGTGGCTCCGGGGGGTCGCGCCGCGGCTCGCGGGCGCCCGGCCCGGCGCGCGTCCGGCGTCCGCGACGGCCGCGCGGCGCCCGGGACGCACCCGGCGCTGAGGCCCCCGGGGGCCGTTCACCGGGACCCGCGCGCCGGGTCCCGCGGCGGCCTCCGGATCGAACGGGTCACACCTGGTGGACGGCGTCGTACAGGACCCGCTTGGGCACGCCCGCGCCCTTGGCGACGTCGACGATCGCCTGCTTCCTCGACGTGCCCGCCTCCTCCCGGCGGGCCACCTCCTCGACCAGTTCCTCGATCGACGGGGGCGCGGCGTCGTGGACGCGTCCGGCGACGACCACGGTGATCTCGCCCCTGACCCCGCCGGCCGCCCATTCGGCCAGCTCGCCGAGGCCGCCCCGCCGTACCTCCTCGTAGGTCTTGGTGAGCTCGCGGCAGACGGCGGCGGGCCGGTCCGGCCCGAACGCCCCGGCCATCGCCTCCAGCGCGGCGGCCAGCCGGTGCGGCGCCTCGAAGAACACCATCGTGCGCTCCTCGGCGGCCAGGGCGGCGAGCCTGCGGGCGCGTTCGCCGGGCTTGCGCGGCGGGAAGCCCTCGAAGCAGAAGCGGTCGCTGGGCAGGCCGGACACGGCCAGGGCGGTGGTGACCGCCGAGGGGCCGGGCAGCGAGGTGACCGTGATCCCGGCCTCCACGGCCAGGCTGGTCAGGCGGTAGCCGGGGTCGGAGACGCCGGGCATGCCGGCGTCGGTGATCACCAGGACGGTCCGGCCCTCCTGGAGCGCGGCGAGGAGCTCGGCGGCCCGGCCGGACTCGTTGGCGTCGTAGTAGGAGACGACGCGCCCGCCGATCTCGGCGCCCAGCTCGGCGGCCAGCCGGCGCAGGCGCCGGGTGTCCTCGGCCGCGACCACGTCGGCGCTCTCCAGGGCGTCGCGCAACCTCGGGGAGGCGTCGCCCGCCTGCCCGATCGGGGCTCCCGCCAGCACCAGCCTGCCGTTGTCCGTCACGCTCCCATCCTCGCGCATCCTGGGGCGGGCCCCCGCCCGGGGATCGGCCCCCGTTCACCGGCGCGCGGGGGCGGCCCGCCCGGGGACCGGCCGGAGCCTCGAGGTCGTTCGGGTTCACCCCCATGGAAACGGTCTCCTCCCGGGGACCGGCCGGGAGACCGTACCCGTTCACCGGCGCCGCCACGGGGCGGGTCCCGCCGGAGGACCGCCCCACTCGGCGCCCAACCCGGATCACCCGGGAATATCACCCTCAATTGGGCATGCGGCCGGGGTTTCCCTGGGTGGCCGGGCGGGGTGGCCCGTACGATGGCCGGGTGGCCGTGACCGATTTCACCAACAAGGGGTTCGAGCAGCCCGACCCCTCGCCGACCCGCGAATCGGCACGCTCCGTGCGTGACCGCCTGGTCCCGCCGATGCCCGGGAGCGTCCTGTGGGGATGGCTGGGCCCGGCGCTGGTGGCGGCGTTCGGTGCGATCCTGCGCTTCGTCGACCTGGACCGCCCGAAGGCGGTCATGTTCGACGAGACGTACTACGCCAAGGACGGCTTCGCGCTACTGAACTTCGGCACCGAGCACACCCCGCTGGACAACGCCAACGCGCTGCTGATCCAGGGCAACACCGACATCTGGCAGCGATGCGCGGCCGACCAGCTCGACAAGTGCGCCTCCTACGTCGTCCACCCGCCGCTGGGCAAGTGGATGATCGCGCTGGGCGAGCAGATCTTCGGCATGACCCCGTTCGGCTGGCGCTTCGCCGCCGCCCTCGCCGGCGCCGTGTCGATCCTCGTCCTGGCCCGCGTCGCCCGCCGGATGACCCGCTCCACCCTGCTCGGCTGCCTCGCCGGGCTGCTGCTGGCGGTCGACGGGCTGCACTTCGTGCTGTCCCGCACCGCGCTGCTCGACATCTTCCTGATGTTCTGGGTGCTGGCCGGCTTCGCCTGCCTGGTCACCGACCGCGACCGGGCCCGCGCCCGCCTGGCCGCCTGGTACGAGACCTCCCCGCTCGACGAGCACGGCCCCTGGCTCGGCTGGCGCCCCTGGCGCATCGCGGCCGGCATCTGCCTGGGGGCGGCCTGCGCCGTCAAGTGGTCCGGCATCTTCTTCCTGATCGCCTTCGCCGTCATGTCCCTCGTCTGGGACGCCGGCGCCCGCAAGGCCGTCGGCCTGCGCAGGCCGTACGGCGGCGCGGCGAGCAAGGACCTGCCGACCGCGCTGACCGCCATGGCCCTCGCCCCCGCCGTCGCCTACATCGCCTCGTGGAGCGGCTGGTTCGCCACCGCCGGCGGCTGGGGCCGCAACTGGGAGCGCGCCACCTCCCACGGCCCCGCCTACTTCGTCTTCGACTCGGTCCGGTCGTGGCTCGCCTACCACTTCCAGGTCCTCGGCTTCCACAACGGCCTGACCACCCCGCACAACTACCAGTCCGAACCGTGGAGCTGGCCGCTGCTGCTGCGCCCGGTGGCGTTCTTCTACGAGTCGCCCAAGACCGGCTGCGGCGTGCAGAACTGCTCGCAGGCCGTCCTCGGGGTCGGCACCCCGATCATCTGGTACGGCGGGCTCGCCGCGCTCGTCGCCATGTTCACCTGGTACGTCTCGACCCGCGACTGGCGGGCCGGGGCCGTGCTGCTCGCCTATCTCGCGGGCTGGCTGCCCTGGTTCTACTGGGCGATCGCCGACAACCGCACGATGTTCCTGTTCTACACGGCCCCGATGGTGCCGTTCATGATCCTGGCACTGACCCTGGCCGCCGGGCTCGTCCTGGGCCGCGCGGACGCCCCGCCGCGCAGGCGTATGGTCGGGGGGGTGGTCGTCGGCGCCTTCACGCTGCTGGCGCTCCTCAACTTCTGGTGGCTGTACCCCGTCCTCACCGCCGAGATCATTCCCTACACGGACTGGAGCGCGCGGATGCTCTTCAAGAAGGGCTGGATCTGATCGTTCCCATGTGGTGCTCGGATGCGGATTTCCTAGGGTAGGCACGGTGCACGAACGACTGCGTCACCTCCATCGCCAGGGCAGGCCCGGCCACGGCAGGCTGCGGAGCGTGCCCGCGCCGGACGTGGCCGCGCTGCTGGCCGAGCTGGAGCGGTCCGAACCCGGCCACGCCGGGCACGCCCGCGACGCGATCGACCGGCTCACCGGCGGCGAGCCGCTGGAGACCCTCACCGAGCTGACCGTGTGCGAGTTCCTCTGGTACACGCTGCCGACGCAGGTCGCGGGCGACCGCGGGGCGGTCGCCGCGGCGCTGGGCAGGCTGCTGGAGCTGGGCGGCCTCGGCCGCTACGCCGCGCTCTGCTCCTCGCCGGTCACCGCGCGGATCCTGCGGACCTACGAGCGGTCCGGCGAGGAGGCCGGGACGGCCGCCTGCCGGCGCGCCCTGGACGCCACCGGCCTGCTCCCGCCCGACCTCCCCGAGCTGCGGTGGAGCTCGATCATGGGCCCCGAGGAGCTGGGCGCGCACGGCGCCTGCTCGGCCGCGCTGGAGCTGGCCCGCGTCTGCGGGGAGCCGGCCGCGGACTCGGCCGCCGGGCGCGAGGCGCTGACCCGCCGCTGGCTGACCGAACCCCGCGCCGACCTCGGCGGCGACAGCTGGCTGCACCGGGTCCGGGGCGAGCGGCTCAACCGCTGGGTGCTGGGCCGGGGCGCCGCCTGGCGTGAGCTCGCCCAGCCCTTCGAGGCGCACCTGCACGCCCCGGTCCCGGCTCCGGCCGGAACGTTCCTCGCCGCGCTGCGGTGGCTGCTGGAGCTGGGCCGCCGCCCCGGCGGGATCCCGCTGCCCCAGGACCGCGACCCGGCCCGCCCGGCACCCGAGGGGAGCCACTGGAGCGACGGGGAGCTGGAGGCGGCCCGCGAGCTGGCCGAGGGACGCATGGGCGCGCTGCGCCGCGCGGGCCGGAGGCTGGTGACCACCCGGGAGGGGCGGCGCCTGCTCGGCGACCGCGACCTGCTGTGGGAGACGGCGTCCGCCGCGCTGCTGGCCCCCGCTCCCGGGGAGGACGCCTTCCGCGCCTCGGCCCGCGAGGCGGCGCTGATGCTGCTCGCCGAGGGAGCCCCCGCCGACCGCGACCGCGTCGCCGGGGTGGTCGGCCGCGGGGAGGGGCGGGCCAGGGAGGTGGACGCCGTCCTGGCCGACCTCGCGCGGCGCCTGGCCGCCTTCGGGTTGCGGACCGGCGGGCGGCTGACCCCTGCGGGCCGGTCCGCGGCCCTGGCGGCGCTGCGCAGTCACGCCCTGCGCCCCCGCACGTACGCCAAGGCGTCATGACCGCTCCCAGTGCCGCCGGTGGCGGTCATCACCCGTTGAATCCGACTATTCGCCCAAACGACGGGCAGGTGCCCTCCGTGTCCGAGCACCGCTCCCCCACCCCCGACGGCGCCGCGGCGACCGAAGCGCCGTCATCCGGCGCCACCCGGACGGCTCAGGCCGTCCCGGCCGGCCCCGAGGCCCCCGACCCGGTCGCGGCCGATCCCGTCGACACGGCCGGGCCCGCCGAGCCGATCCTCACCTCGGCCGGCCCCCTGCGGCCGCTCGACGCCTCCGCGGACCCTCCCGACCTGCCCTTCGGGCGGCCGGGCCGGTCCATGCGCAACCACCCGTTCGTGTTCGGCTTCACCGCCGCGCTCGGCGTGCTGACCGCCTGGTGGCTGGTGCAGGCCGTGGTGAGCGCCAGCTCGGTGATCATCCTGATCGTCGTCTCGCTCTTCCTCGCCATCGGCCTGAACCCGGCGGTCGAGGCCCTGCAGCGGCACGGCCTGCCCCGCATGGTGGCGATCACCGCGGTCTTCCTCTGCGTCATCGCCGTCTTCGGCGCCTTCGGCCTGGCCGTGGTGCCGCCGCTGACCACGCAGTCCACCGACTTCGTGGAGAAGCTCCCGCAGTACGTGCAGGAGCTGCAGGACAACCCCGTGATCCGCGACCTGGACCAGCGCTTCCAGATCCTGGAACGACTCCAGCAGTACGTGACGAGCGGCGACTTCGGCAGCCAGATGTTCGGCGGCGTGCTCGGCTTCGGCCAGGTGCTCATCGGGGCGGTCTTCAACTCGCTGACCGTGCTGGTCCTGACGCTGTACTTCCTGGGCTCCCTCAACTCCCTGAAGAAGATGGCCTACCGCCTGGTGCCGCGCTCCCGCCGTACCCGGGCGAGCCTGCTCGGCGACCAGATCATCGCCAGCATCGGCGGCTACGTCGCCGGGAACCTCATCATCTCCCTCATCGCCGGGGTGGCGACCTTCTTCTTCCTGGTCCTCATGAAGGTCCCCTACGCCCTGGGGCTCTCCCTGATCGTGGCCCTGACCGACCTGATCCCGATGGTGGGCGCCTTCATCGGCGCGGGGATCGCCTCCCTGGTCGGGTTCTTCGTCTCGCCCACGGTCGGCATCGTCTGCATCGTCTTCTTCACCGTCTACCAGCAGATCGAGAACTACTGGATCGCGCCGAGCGTGATGAAGAGCTCGGTGGACGTCCCGCCGCTCGCCACGGTCGTCGGGGCGCTGCTCGGCGGCGCCCTGCTCGGCGTGGTGGGGGCGCTGCTGGGCATCCCGCTGGTCGCGGCCATCCTGCTCATCATCCGCGAGGTGATCATGCCCCGCCAGGAACAGGCCTGACACGGGACACGCCCCTCTCAGGCCGCCGGGACCTCACGGCGAACGCCGCCTCCCCGGGGTGAGCGGTACGGCCAGCAGCGGCGCCGTCGCCGCGAACGCCCACACCCCCTGCCAGGAGGAGGCGGCGAGGACGACGGGCACGAGCAGCGGGGTGACGAAGGCCGCGGCGAAGATCGTGGTGCCCACCAGGCCGAGGGCGGTGCCGGCCCGGTCCGCGCCCGCCATGACGGCGATCTCGGTGTAGGCGAGGCCATGCCAGGAGTTGGCCAGCAGCCCACCGAGCGCCAGGGCCGCGACGGTCAGCGGGGCCGGGGCGTGGGTCAGGACGGCGGCGCCGGCCATGGCGAGGGCGGTGAGCGTCCCGATGAGCCGGATGGGGGTGCGGCGGTCGCCGCTCCGGTCGCTGCGCCGCCCGGTCCAGATGCGGGCCACGCCGCCACCGAGCTGGGCGACCAGCACGGCCGCGGCGGCCAGGGCCGTCCCGGTGTCCCTGGCGTCGTGCAGGAAGACCGCGGTGAAGGTGAGCACGGCGATCTGCGGGACGGTGAGCAGGCTGCCGGCCAGGGCCACCCGCCACACGTCCCGGCGCCGCAGGGGTGAGACGGCGGGCGCGGGCCGGCACGCCCCGGGGACGGCCTCCGGGCCGGACGCGGTTTCCGGGGAGGCGGGTTTCGGTGAGGCGGTCTCCGGGCCGGGGCCGCGCAGCCAGTGCCAGACCGCCACGGCGGTGATCAGGCAGAACACGGCCGGCGCCGCGTAGGCGGCGCGGAAGCCGTAGGAGGATGCCAGGGCCGGGAGCAGGGCCACGCCGACGGCGCCGCCGACCGGGATCGCGGTCTGGCGGATGCTCATGGCCAGCCCTCGTTCCCCGTCGGCGAACCAGGTCATGACCGCGCGGCCGGAGGCGCCGTTGACGCTGCCGCCGAGCGCCCCGGCGGCCAGCAGGCACCCGGCGAGCGCGGCCGTCCCGGGCCGTTCGGCGGGGGTGACGGCGACGGCCATCAGCGCCAGCAGCGCACCGGTGGAGACCAGCCCGGTGAGCAGGACGCGCCGGTCGCCGAACCGGTCGGTGAGCAGTCCCCACGCGATGTCCGACACCGCCACGCCCAGCCCCAGGCAGCCGAGGACCAGGCCGAGCGCGCCGATGGACAGGTGGTAGCCGGAGCGCATCACGACCCCGGTGACCGGGATGCCGGAGAACATCACCGAGAAGCTCGCCTGCGCGGCGACGCCCACGGACAGGACGACCCACCGGTGGCGGGGGGCGTACCGGCGCGTCTCGGGGGCGATGCGCGCGCCGGCGGAGAGTGAGGTCGTCACATTGACCCTCTCAAAAGTAACCGTCTTGAACGGTTACTTAGACTGGCAGGAACCAAATAACCTGTCAAAGGGGTTACTATTGGCCTCATGGAGTTCACCTTCGTCAGCGGTGACCTCGGCCTCGACCTGGCCGGGACGGTCGGGCGCCGCAGAGGAGAGCGCGTCGACCTGCTGGCGACCCCCGCCGACCTGGCCCGCTGGACGGTCGAGGCGGGCCTCCTCGACGCCCCGCCGGACGTCGACGACGACGACCTGACGCGGGCGAGGGCGCTGCGCGAGGCGATCTACCGGCTGGCCTCCGCCGCCCGCGTCGCCTCCCCATCCACCGCCCCCTCCTCAGAGACCGCCGACCTCGACCTGCTCAACCGTGTCGCCGCGTACCCCCCGCCCGCCGTACGGCTGCGCGCCCACGGCGTCCTGGAGCGGACCGGCGACCTGCCCGCCGCCCTGTCCGCCGTGGCACGGGCCGCCGCCGAACTCCTCGGCGGCCCGCACGCGGCCCTGGTCCGCGAGTGCGAGGCGTCCCCCTGCACCCGGCTCTACGTCGACCTCTCCCACCGCCGCTCCCGCCGCTGGTGCGACATGCGCGGCTGCGGCAACCGCGCCAAGGCCGCAGCCTTCCGGGCCCGCGCCCGCTGACGGGCTCGGCGGTCCCGGCCGGGGACCGGGCCGCCGGGGTCACGCCTCCCGGACGCCTACGGCGGCGCGGCGGGTTCGCGGGGTCTCGACCTCGTCCAGCAGCGCGATCGCGAAGTCCTCGTAGGTGATCCGGCTGTCCGGGTCGCCGTGCTCGGCGACCCGGTACCGCCCCGTCGGGACGCCGCCGTGGTCGAAGTCGCCCGCGGGCGCGACGTACGCCCAGTCCGGCTCGCACGCCCGCAGCTCGTCGAGGCCCGCCGCGTGGCCGAGGTAGAAGGCGCGGTACTCATTCGGGTAGCCGGGCTCGTCCATCAGCGGCAGGCCGGACGCGCCGGGCAGGACGGACGAGAGGCCGACCACCACCAGACGGCCCACCCCCGCCTTCGCCAGGCCGGCCGACAGGGCGCGGGCCGAGGAGGTGAAGAAGTCGCGCGGTGGCACGGCCAGGTCCGCGGCGGCACTGATCGCGGCGTCGTGCCCGGCGGCCACCCGCTCGACGCCCGCCTCGTCCATGACGTCGCCCGCCACCACCCGCGCGCCGGTCAGGTCGCCGTGGCGCGCGGGGTCGCGCACCACGGCGGTGACCCGGTGGCCGCGCCGGAGCGCCTCGGCGACGGCCTGCCGCCCGGCCCTGCCGCCCGCGCCGAAGATCACGATGTCCATGGGGAACCGCCTTTCACCGGGGCCGGGTCCCGTGCGCCCGGCCTGCCCGCGGACGCTATCCGCAGCCGCGGTTACCGCCGGGATACCGGCTATCGTGAGGTCATGAGGGAGCCTCTGCCCGCCGACATGTTCGACGAGCTGTGCCCGTCCCCGCTCAACCCGATCCGGTTCGGCGACAAGTGGGCGGCGCTCATCATCCGGTGCCTCGAAGACGGGCCGCGCCGGTTCTCCGAGCTGCGCGTGCCGCTGCGTCGCGTCACCCCCAAGGTCCTCACCGGGTCGCTGCGCTCCCTCGAACGCAGCGGCCTGGTCAGCCGTACGGTCCGCGCCGGGGCCACCCCGCACGTGGAGTACGGGCTGACCCCGCTGGGCCGCAGCATGCTCGTGCCGCTGGCCGCCGCGTGCGCCTGGGCGGAGGAGCACTGGGACGAGCTGATCGACGCCCGCGAGACCTACGACGACGCCACCGGGCCGCGGCCCGCGCGTGCCCGTGCCTTCGGCCGGGCGGCCGGAGGCACGGGCGGGTGAAGCGCGAGCATGTGAAGCGCGAGCATGTGAAGCGCGAGCATGTGAAGCGCGAGCATGTGAAGCGCGAGCGGGTGAGGCATGGACGAGTGAGGTAGGGGCGGGTGAGGCGGGGCCGGCTTCGCGACGCCCCCGCCGTGACGCCTACGCCTACGCCGTGACTCCCGCTGGAACGCCCGGACGGACGGGGCAGGAGCGCCCGGATCCCGGAGGGCTCAGATCCCGCGCACGGCGGCGACGGTGAAGGGCGTCTCCGGGGTTCCCTCCCCCATCGGGCCGCCCTTGTCGAACTGCGAGCGGATCACGTAGAGGGTCCCACGGACCCGTACCAGGGTCGTCGGGAGCCGCAGTTCCTCGTCGGCCGCCCGCCGCTCCAGCCGGGCCGAGGAGCCGTCCCGGGAGACCCGCCACCGGCTGATGGCGTAGTCGGAGTTGTGGACGGCCCAGAGCGTGCCGTCCCGCAGCTCCAGCCCGTCGGCGTTGCGCAGGTCGCCGCCGTGCAGCGCGACCCGGCGGATCGCGCCCGAGCCGGTGTCGAGCCGGTAGAGGTCACCGCCGGCCATGTCCACGACCAGCAGGTATCGCCCGGATGGGTCGGCGACGATCCCGTTCAGGGTGTACGCGCCGGGCGCGTGGGCGTCGAGGAGACCGCCCAGGTCGAACCGGGGGGTGAGCGCCACGGGCTCGTCACCCGCGTCGGCCAGCCGGTCGGGCGTGACCCGGTAGACCACGGCGCGGGCGCTGTCGGTCAGGTAGGCGCCGCCGTCCGGGGTGACGGCGATGTCGTTGACGAACCGCGCGCCCTCGCCCGGCACCTCGAAGCGGGCCAGCAGGCGGCGGCTGCGCGTGTCGTACACGGAGACCCCGGTGGTGGAGTCGGTCACCCACAGCCGTCCGAACCGGTCGGCCTTCAGCCCGTTGGCGGTGTGCCGGCCGTCAGCGCCCGCCGGCAGGAAGATCTGGGCCGTGCGCCGTCCCGGGGCCATCCTGAAGACCGTGCCGTCGGCGAACGACCCGGCGTAGAGGTCTCCGGTGCGCGGGTCGGCGGCGATGCCCTCCGGATAGACCCGCTCCCCCGGCAGCTCGTACGCGGTGGAGATCCGGAGGCGCGCCCCGGAGGGGGCCGACGCGAGCCGATCGGCCGCAGGGGCCATGGCGCCCGCGACGGTGGAGGTGACGGCCGTGGCCGGGCCGGCCGGAACCGCCTGGGCCACCGGGGCACAGGCGAGGGCGGCGGCGAGAGCCGCGGTCGCGACGGTGACGGACCTGCGAACTCGGAACACAGGCTTCTCCATTCGACTGCTCAAGATTCTTAGATGGCTATGCTCGAATCGAGCTCTAACGATAATTAGAGTTCTAATGATCGTCAATCCGCGAATCCTCCAGGCCGTTAACATGCAGGAATGACCTCGATGCCGGTTCCGGAGCGCCTGGGATCCCACCTCAAGCGGGCGGAGCAGGCGCTCAGCGCGGCCAAGCAGTCCGCGCTGAAGCCGGCTCACCTGACGGTGTCGCAGTACGCGGCGCTGCTGCACCTGTCGCGGAACCCCGGGATCTCGGCCGCCGCACTCGCCCGGGCGTGCGCGGTCACCCCGCCGACCATGAACACCGTGCTCAAGAACCTCCAGGAGAACGGCCTGATCGAGCGCACCCCGCACGAGTGGCACCGGAACATCCTGGAGACCCGGCTCACCGAGAAGGGCGAGCGGGTGCTGGCCGACGGCGACGCCCGCGCGGTGCGGGTCGAGCGGGGACTCGCCGCCGAGTTCAGCCCGGAGGAGCGGGAGACGCTGGTCGCCCTGCTGGGCCGCTGCATCGAGTTCCTCCAGTCGGCCCGCTCGGACCAGCCGGGCGGCCGCGACTGACAGGGCGGACCCGGCTGCCCCGGCTCCCCACGCCGGGACGACCGGGCGAGACGGGTCTCCGGCCGGCGGGACATCCGTCCCGCCGGTCGCCCCGGAGAGGGCGGGAGCCTCAGAGCGCCGGGGACGCGCCGCTCACGGGGGCCGTACGGGCGGCACGCCTCTCCAGGACGCCCGCGGCCCAGAGCGCCACGCCGATGTAGAGGATCTGCTCGGGGACGCGCTGCCACAGCGGCGTCGCCGGTTCTCCGCCGAGGGTCGTCCCGGCGAGCGCGGCGTGGACGTTGGCCGGGAGCATGAGCACGAACAGCAGCGCCAGGCAGATCCCGGCCGCCCGCCGGGTGGCCGGCAGCACGAGACCCACCGCCCCGGCCAGTTCCAGGACGCCGGTCAGGTAGACCACGAAGGCCGGGAACGGGACGAACGGCGGGACCATCGCCACCATGTCGGCGTGGTTCGGCATGAAGGTCACGCCCGGCGGGACGAAGTGGGCACTGGCCGTCATCACCAGCATGACGGCCAGGCCGTGCGCGGCGCTCACCCGCCAGGTGGCGAAACGAGCCAGATGGAGCACCGCGCCCAGCAGACGGAAGACCAGCGTGGCCACGATGAGAACGATCAACGTCATGAGACTCACCCCTTTTGGATAGCTACAGTATCCAATTATGGATAGTTTCACTATCCAATGGAAGTTCCGGCGGACGGGATCTCCCGCGGAGATATACAAACGATCGGTCGTTAATGTAGTTTGGCGCCCATGACACACGACGGCCGACGGCTGCGCGGGTCGCGCAGCCGGGAGGCGATCCTGGAGCGGGCGGTGAGCCTGGCCTCCGTCGAAGGACTGGACGGACTCTCCCTGGGACGGCTGGCGGCGGCGACCGGCACCAGCAAGTCCGGGTTCTTCGCCCACTGGCGCGACAAGGAGCAGCTCCAGCTCGACGCCGTCGAATGGGCCGCCCGCCAGTGGGCCGAATCGGTGGTGGCGCCCGCCCTGCGGGCCCCCGCCGGTGTGCGACGGCTGTTCGCGCTGCACGAGGCGCGGCTGAAGTTCTACAGCGACGGCGTGCTGCCCGGCGGCTGCTTCTTCTTCACCGTGCAGGCCGAGTTCGACGACCGCCCAGGGCCGGTGCGCGACCGCGTCGCGCGGGCCATGCGCGAGTGGCTGGAGTTCGTCCGGCGGCAGGTGGCCGAGGCCGCGGCGCTGGGCGAACTGGCCGGGAGCGTGGACCCGGACCAGCTCGCCTACGAGATCGACGCGCTCGGCGAGATGGTCGTCCCGCACTCCCGCCTGCACGAAGGACACGCCTCGTTCACCCACGCCCGCCGCGCCGTACTGCAACGCCTGCGCGCGCTCTGCCCCGACCCCGCGCTTCTCCCGGAGGACTGACCATGACTGAAGACGGTGTGTTCGAGCCGGTCCAGGTGCATTTCGATGATCTCGACGCCATGGGGCTGCTGCACAACTCCCGGTACGCCCTGCTGGTCGAGCGGGCGGTCGGCGCGTACTGGCAGCGCCTGGGCTGGGCGACGGACCCGGCCCGGTCGGCGTTCAAAGACGTGTTCCTGGCCGTGCGCGAGTTCAAGGTGACCTACCACGCCCCCATCGCCGGGGCCGGTGAGCCGGTGGTGCACTTCTGGATCGAGCGCATGGGCCGCACCAGCAACATGTACGGCTTCCGCGTGCTGTCGCCCGACCGCGCGGTGGTGCACGCCGACGGCTACCGCGTCAACGTCAACCTGGACCCGGCCACGCTGCGGCCGACGCCGCTCAGCGACGAGCTGCGCGCCGCCGCCGAACCCCTGCTCCGCCGTACGGCGGCGGCATGCTGAGGACCCGCTGGATCGCCGGTCCGGCGGCCGGCCGCCCGGGCCCGCTGGTGGCCGCGCTGACGGACTATCGGACGAACCGGCTCCTCGACCTGCCCGGGATCGCCCGGCACGGCCTCTCGCTGAGCCGCCTGTGGCCGACCCTGCCGGGCGCGGTGGGCATGTGGCTGTGGGCGGACCTTCCCGGACGCCGGGTCGGTTCACTGTCGGTGTGGCGCGATGAGGACGATCTCCAGGCGTTCGTACGGCTGCGCGCACACGTGCGGATCATGCGTGAGTACCGCCACCGGGGCGTGCTCCGATCCCGTACCTGGCAGATCGACGGCCTGGACCAGGTCGTCCCGCCCGGGCCCGGGACCTGTTTCGTGGATCCTCACCACGGCAAGGATCCACAAAAGTCTTAGCCCGGCTACGCCGCCTCGGCGGCCTGCCCGGCCCCGCGCAGGACACGGGAGCGCTGCTGCCCGGCCAGGAGGTGACCGGCCCCGATGACGAGCACGATGGGCCAGTCGACGATCTCCAGGGCTCCCAGCGCGCCCAGCACCGCGTAGAAGGCGAGGTGCTCGGGAGGTGGAAGGGTCACCTTGCCGATCACCGGCACGGTGACGTGCAAATCCCGGAGCTTGCCGAGCCCGCCGCCCCGTTTGCCGGGCGCGGCCGATGTGGATCTCGCCGCCATGATGGCCTCCATCGAATCTGGCGAGGGGGCTGCCGGGTCCGCCCGGCTGGGAAGTCGCTTCCCCGCGACCGCCCGCGTGTTCGGAGCGGGCAGGGCTTGTCCGTCGCCCACCTCGGCCGAGGGAGGCGAGAGCCGCTCCCTCGGAGGGTGGAGGAGTCACGAATCAGGGTCCCTCAGCTGGGGTGCCCGTTCCCCGCGAGCCGTAACACGGCCGCCGAGAGCTTTACGGTCGCACGCCGGCCCGTCGGCCGGCGTGCGCGCGAAGGGCCCGCGGCGGGCCCCCGATCACCCTCGATCGCCCGGGATCACTCGGACCAGGCCGCCAGCTCGTTGCCGGCCGGGTCCCTGAAATGGAAGCGCCGGCCGCCGGGAAAAGAGAATATCTCTTTCACGATGGTTCCACCGGCGCCGGTTACCTTTTCGTACGCCGCTTCCAGGTCGTCGACATGGACGACCGCCAATGGCATGCGGGCCCGCTCCCCGGCGTCGGCGATGAGTCCGCTGCTCACGCCGCTGTCCGCGGTGTCGGCGTAATGGTCACTCCAGTCCTGGAATTTCCAGCCGAATATCTGGCCGAAAAACTCCTTGGCGGCCTGGAGTTGTTCGGTGGATTCCGCCGGGAATTCGACGAGGTCGATGTGATTGAATCGAGTCATGGGCCGTTATGGTAGGACCGTATCGGCACCTCGTCCAGCATTCCACCCGTGGACGGGCGGTCCTCGCGTTCGTCCGGCGGATCACCGCCGTCGACCGTACGCCTCATCCCGGAGCAGGGAGCCGACCCAGGCGTCGACGCGCATGCCCCGATGGAAGAGACGCCTGCGAAGCGTCGCCTCGACCAGGAACCCCGCCTTCTCGGCGACTCGCCTCGACGCCGTGTTCCCGACTTCGCACCGCCACTCGATGATCTCCAGGTTCAGCGTTCCGAAGGCCCATCGGCAGACGGCCCGCACCGCGTCGGTGGCGACCCCGCGCTTGCGGGCCCGGGGATCCACCCAGTAGCCGATCTCGGCCAGGCCGTTCCCCTTCGAGCCCAGCCCCACGCGGCCGAGGCGGGTCCCGGTACCGGATTCCTCCGCGAGGAACTCCACCCGCCGGCCGCCGTCCCATCCCGGGGCGGCGAGCCGCTCGACGAAGAACGCGGCGTTCTCCAGGCGGTAGGGCGAAGGCAGCTCGACGAACCGCTGGAGGGCGGGATCCATGGACACCTCGTGAACCCACGGGATGTCGGCGGCGGTGAACGGTCGCAGGGTCAGCCACTCGGTCGTGATCACGTCCTGCCTCATGGGCAGATCCTCCGGGAGCGACCTCGGCGGCGCAAGAACGCGCGTGCGGGGTCAGCCCCGCCACCAGTCGAGCACCCTGAGCGCGCGGAGGGTGTTCCAGCGGCTCGGCCTCCCCACGCCCTCCTCGAAGGGGAAGTGGACGCGACCCGGGTGGACGCGGTCGAGCAGCCAGCGGCCGTCGGGCTGCCGCTTGGAGCGGACGACCTCCACGGCCTCCGCCATCCGGGGATCCGGTTCGGCCCCCGAGCGCCTGAAGTAGCCGAGCGCGCGCAGCACGTCGTGGTGCCAGTAGTACGGGAAGGCGAAGTCGAGGTACGCCGCGTCGGCGACCTCACCGGTGCTCCTGCGGCGGAACAGGCCGCGTTCGAGCAGGTACTCCTCCCCGCCGCGCCGTGCCTGGCGCACCGCGGCGGACCCGCCGGTCGCGCGCTCGAATTCGAGCAGGCCGTCCAGCACGTTGATCGTCGTGTCGAACGAGGAGCGCACGGAACCGTTCTCGGCCTCGCAGTTCCATCCGCCGTCGGCGAGCCGCTCACCGATGACCCGCTCCACGATCGCCGAGACGTCCACCCCGAAGTAGGCGCCGGTCTCGATCGTCCTGCCGTTGATGCACGGCTCGACCTCGCCGTCGAAGTACCGCTGCCCGGCGTGCTCCCATCGTCCGTGCTCGGCGACGAGCGGGATCGCGCGGCCTGCCGCCTCCGACGCCGGGTCGAGCCCGAGGATCCGCAGGGTCTGCAGGGTGTGCATCGTCGGCGTCCAGGGCTGCCCGGGCTCGCCGCCGGTGTAGGACGCCGGGAAGCAGGCGCCGCCGTCCCACGACCCGTCGGGGCCCTGAAGCGCCAGGAGACGGGCGCCCCAGCCCTCGTGCTCCACACGCGCCCGCTCGGCGGCGACCTCGCCGGGCGAGGAGCCGGTGAGGTCGCGCAGCACCTGCCAGCGGATGGCGGGGTCGGATTCGAACAACCAATCGATCACGCTCACCGCCGCACCCTAAACCATCGGGACCGCCCGTTCACGGAATACGAGAAGTTCGCCCCCGGCCGGCGAGCCGAGCACGTCCGGGCACGCATTCACGGAATACGAGAGGTCCGACCTCGGCCGGCGGGCCGAGCGCGTCCGGGCACGCACTGCGCCGACCGTTCACGACGTCGCAGGCGATGAGCGGGAGCACGTCGACCGCGGATCCGGTGCGCGCCGAAACAATTGATCAAGTGGCGTGAGGACCATATCTTGTCTTCGCCAATAAACCGGTCCGAAATGTGTGTTCCGGGCAGTAGAAACGGCCGCGTCGCGCCGGGGGTCGCGCAGGGCCGTGTGGTGAGGCGCGAGCACCCAGACCACCACGGCGATCAGCCGTGCCGTCGATCCGGGGTGCCATCCTTCCGCAGGCGTGATCGATCGGAGGAACGGGCGATGCGGTTTCGTTTACTGGGGCCCACGGAGGTCCTCATCGACGGCGCGGCCGTGCCCTTACCCGGCACGAGACAGCGGGCGCTGCTCACCGCGCTGCTGTTGTCGGCGAATCGCCCCGTCACGGTGGACCACCTGGTCGACGCCGTCTGGGGCGAGGAACCACCCGCGTCCGCCGGGCCCAACCTCCGCCAGCATCTGACGGCGCTGCGCCGGAGGCTGGGCACTGAGGCGTCGCGGATCGTCGGGCGGTCCGGCCGGGGATACCTGATCGAGGTCCGGCCGGGAGAACTCGACCTGGACGTCTTCACCGGCCTCGTCCGGCAGGCCCGGGAGCGGACCGACCCCGAGGAGATCGTCGGCCTGCTCGGCCAGGCGCTGGCGCTCTGGCGGGGCGAGCCCCTGCAGGACGTCCCTCCGTACCCGATCTTCACGGCCGCGGCCACGCGGTTCCGTGAACACCGGATCGCCGCGCTGGAGGAGTGGTTCGACGCACGGCTGGGTCTGGGCCACCACGAGGACGTTCTGCCCGAGCTGCGCGCCCAGGTCGTCGAGCACCCGTTACGGGAACGCCTGTGGGCTCTCCTGATGCGGGGCCTGTGCCAGGCCGGGCGGCAGGGCGACGCCCTGGAGGCGTTCCTCCAGGCCCGCGGAACACTGGCGGAAGAGCTCGGCATCGCCCCCGGCGCGGAACTCCAGGAGCTGCACCGCAGCATCCTGGCCGCCGAATCGGAGTCGCCGGGGCCGCGTCCGGTTCCGCGGAGGCAGGGGAACGCCGCGGCGCCCTGGCATCTGCCGAGGGCGGTCAGCCATTTCACCGGGAGAGCGGACCAGCTCGCCGAGCTGGAGCGACTCACCGACGTGACCGAGCGGATCGACGCGAGCGCCGTGGTGATCTCCGCGATCGCCGGAGGCGGCGGAGTGGGCAAGACCGCCTTGGCGGTGCACTTCGGGCACCACGCCGCCGGGCGGTTCCCACACGGGCAGCTCTTCGTGGACCTGCGCGGCTTCGACCCGTCCCGTCCGCCGATGTCCTCCGGTGATGCCCTGGAGTACCTGCTCCAGGCTCTCGGAGTCGACCCCGGCGAGGTCCCCGAGCAGGAGGACCGGCGCGCCGCCCTCTACCGCGGTCTGCTCTCGGGCAAACGGATGCTCGTGGTCCTCGACAACGCCGTCGACGCGGAGCAGGTCCGCCCGCTGCTGCCGGGCGAACCGGGCTGCCTGGCCGTGGTGACCAGCCGCAACCGCCTGGCCGGCCTCGTCGCCCGGGACGGCGCGCACCGCCTGACCCTCGGCGCGCTGTCACCGGCCGAGGCCGTGGAACTGCTCGGCAGGATCATCGGCGCAGATCGGCTGGACGCCGAACCCGCCGCCGCGCACCGCCTCGCCCGGCTGTGCGGCTGTCTTCCGCTGGCGCTGCGGATCGCGGCCGAGAGGGCCATGATCGCCCCCGGGCCGTCCCTCACGGCTCTGGCCGACGATCTGGCCGACGAGCGCAGTCGCCTCGACGTACTCGAGGTCGACGATGACGGCGCCACCTCGATCCGCGCCGTCCTCTCCTGGTCGTACCGGGCGCTCCCCGCGGAGGCCGCCAGGATGTTCCGGCTTCTGAGCCTCCACCCCGGCCCCGAGTTCGGCCCTGAGGCGGCCGCGGCCCTCTGCGACCTGACTCCGGACGAGGCCGGGCCGCTCGTCGACGCGCTGGCCGACTGCCATCTGCTCGAAGTCACCGGTGACGGCCGTTACCGTTTCCACGATCTGGTGCGGGTCTACGCCGCCCACAGCATGGCGGAGGAGGAGCCGGGCGAACGCGCGACGGCCACCCACCGGCTCCTGGACTGGTACCTGCGCACGGCGGCTGCGGGAAGATCCATGCTCACCCCCGACGCTCAGCCGCATCTCCCCGACGGCGAGCCCGGCCGGTGCCCGGCCCTCGTCTTCGTCACCCGCGAGGAAGCGCTGGCCTGGTACGAGCTCGAACGGGTGAACCTCGTGGCGTCGGTGCGCACGGGCGTCGAGGCCGGGCATCTCACCCTCGTCTCGCTGCTCTCGCGCAACCTGCTCGACTACCTCTACATCAGGAGCCGCTGGGCGGAGCAGATGGAGGTCCACCGGAACGGCATCGACGCCGCGCACCGCAGCGGCCGGGCCTCCGACGAGGCGGCGATCCTGATCGCGATGGGGAGCGCGCTGCGCGAGCGAAGGAGATACGACGAGGCCATCGACGCCATCCGGCGGGCGATCGACCTCCAGCGGAGCGCGGGGGAAGGGGAGATCTCGGGGAGAGCGATCATCGGACTGGCGATCACCTATACGCAGATCCACCGCTACGACGAGGCCAGGGAATGCCTCCATGAGTCCCTCGCCCAGGTACGGGCGGACGAGGACCGGTACGGCGAGGCCTCGGCGCTCATCAACCTGGGATACGTGTGCCTGCATCAGAACGAGTTCGAGGAGGCGATCCGCTGGTCCCGGGAGTCGCTCGGCATCTGGCGCGCGATCGAGGATCCGCGGGGAGAGGGCTACGGCCTGGACTGCATGGCGCAGGCGTACGAGGGCCTGCGACGGCCCGGCGACGCCCTGCGCCACTTCGAACAGGCCGTCGCCGTCCTGCGCCGTTCAGGGGACCTCAAAGGCGAGGCGTCGACGCTGCGGAGCGTCGCGCGGCTGCTGCGGGAGACGGGGCGGACGGAGGCCGCCCTCGATCGTCTCCACCGCGCCCTGGCCGTCCTCGAAGAACTGGACGATCCGGAGGCGGACGAGGTCCGGGCGTTGATAGCGGCCGTCTGAGCCGGCATGAGGTTATGCGCCCGTTATGCGCCGGTGGGTGAACCTTGCCGAGTCGCACCGGGAAAACGGTGCGGCGACCGTGGTCCGTACCGACACCGACGGAGGAACCATGCCCACCCAGAACGTGACCCCGCCTGCCTTCTCCCTGAGGACCGACGGGCAGCCGACCGTGCTGACCGACTCCTCGCACGAGCGCGCCTGGTACCCCGCCTACGGGGCCCCGGCGTCGCCGCAGCAGTGACCGTCTGAGACGACTCGACCGGCGGCGGTACGGGCGTGCCCGTACCGCCGTCCCAGACACCCTGGCAAGCTGCGGAGGACGGCGGCACGTTGAACCTCACCGAACAGGCCGACCTGGCGTTGGCATCCGACCCCGAGTTCGGGGCCAGCACCGTCATCGAAGCCAAGAACATCGCCCGTTACCGCCTGGGACTGACCGTCCTGGCCGGACGCCTACCCGACGCCGCGCCGCTTTTCAAGCAGCTCGCCGAGCTGGACGACGCGGCGCTGCGCCCGATGATGTACGACCCCGTCCTGCGGAACGCCTTCGAGGACGACGTCGTCGCCCTGGAGAACGGGGCCGCCGAGCCCGGCTCGCTCGCGCACTACCTCGCCCTCGATCTGGGCGCCTTCTCCGAAGGCCGGGGCCCCTGCGAACGGTTGACCGCCCCCGCGGTCCTGCTGTCCCCCGACCGGAGCCCCGCGTGGGTGTGGACCGAGCTGCGGCCGGCCTCCCCCGCCGAACAGGTCGTGGCGGACCGGCTGGAGGAACTCCTCGCCGGGTCCCTCGCCGACGCCCGTGACGCCGGCAGGGTCGTCCCGGATGAGGACATGCTCGTGGCGCTCCATCGGGGCCGGGCGCTGCTGGCCGATCTCCTGCCCAACGCGGCCGCCGGGGTCCTCCCGCACATCTCGCTCGTGGGATTCGCGCGCGGCGAGATGACGGACGGTCCGTTCAACTCGCTCGCGGGTGGCGATCCGCTGCCGTCCGCCGTCCTCATGGCGCCGGAACAGCTCGGCGACCCGTGGATGACCGCGGAGATCCTGCTCCACGAGGGTCTGCATCTCAAGCTGTTCGACATCCTGCGGACGTGCTCCATGGTGCGCGACCCCGACCAGACGGTGCCCATCCCATGGCGGATCAGCTCATGGGCCCTGACCCGGGTGCTCTTCGCCCTGCACGTGTACGTCCACATGGTGCTCTTCCGCGCGGCGGCGGCCGATGCCCCGGCCGAGTTGCGCGACCGGTACGGCGAGCCGCCGAAGACCGAGGTCGTCGACGCGCCGACCGAGGGGAGCGAGGCGGCGGAGACCGGCGATTACCTCACCGGCCTGCAGCGCGCGCGATACCTCGGCCGGCAGGCGGCCGAGACGTACCGCGACCAGCTGACCCCCGAGGGCGGGCGGTTCGTGGACTGGCTGCTGGAGGCGCTGGACGCTCTCGCGCCGGGGACCGGATCCGCGGGCGGACCCGCGGTGGCCGCCGGGACGGGCGAGCCCGGAGGCGCGGCCGACACGGCGCTCCCGGAACCGGCTCGGCGCCCGGTGTCGGACGAGCCGGTCCCGGTCCCGGTCTCGGTCCCGGTCTCGGGATACCGGAAGGCGGAGCCGGTCTTCGCGTGCCCGATTCCCGAGCACCGGCAACTGCTCGCGTTCTCTCCGGAACCCCCGCGGTTCCGCTGGCTCAACGAGCACGCCTGGGCCATCTACGCCCTCTGCGACGGCGGGGACATCGACTCCATCCGGAGCCGGTACCGCGCGGCGACGGGGGACGTCACAGACGAACGCCTGGAGGCGGGCCTCGCGGCCCTGGTGTCCGCGGGACTCATCGTGCCCGCGTGAGGGCGCCGGCCCGGCGTTCCGGCGAAGTTCGAAGATAGAAGACGCGGACGCTCGGCTGTCTCCCAGCCGAGCGTCTCGCGTACGGGGCGGAGCGCCCCCGGGTGGCCGTTCGCCGCGCCCGTCTCCAGGACCACGAACGGCGGGCCGTTTCCGCGGCGATCGTCGAGGACGCGTGGTCGCACGGCAACGCGAGAGGCCGCTCCCGGCCTCTCGGGAACGGCCCCTGACCTGGGTCACGTCCAGACGGGTCGCGATCCTCACCGGCCCCGAGGGTCCGGACGGAGGAGGCGGGGACGGTTCCGCTCTGCGCGAAGCCGGCAGAACTCGAACGCGTCGCCTACCTATGGTGAGGTATGGCCTCCTCTGTCCCGCCGCTACGTCCGGCGACCGATCGGACCGCCCCCAAGCCGTCTCCGGCTCGCGAGCCGCTGTGGCGGCACGTGCTCGGTGAGCGTCTCAGAGGTCTTCGTCACGAGCGGGGCGAGAAGCTGAGCGAGACGGCGCGTCGCGCCGGCGTCTCGCCGCAGTATCTCTCCGAGATGGAACGAGGCGTCAAAGAGCCATCGAGCGAGATGATCGCCGCGGTCGCCGGCGCGCTGGACGTCACCCTGGTCGATCTGACCCTTGCCGTCGCAGAGAGCCTGCGGTCCGCTCAGAACAGCACGTCGAGGGGTGCCACCTGCTCGGCGGCGTACGCCCTGGCCGCTTGACGCGGCCAGCCGGGATCGTTCACGAGCCTATGAGCGCTCCTCGATGATCTGATCGAGGAGCCCGTACTCCAAGGCCGCGGTCGCGGTGAACACGCGATCGTGGTCGGTGTCGGCGCGCAGGGTCTCGACGGTCTGACCCGTGTGCCGTGACAGTATGCGCTCGATGTCCGCTCGGATACGTACGACCTCGTCGGCCTGCAAGATGAGATCGGGGATCGTTCCGCGCCCCTGAGCGGCCGGTTGGTGCAGGATCACTCGTGCGTGCGGGAGAGCGGCACGCTTTCCTTCGGCGCCCGCGGCGAGAAGGACGGCGCCCACCGCGATGGCCTGCCCGACGCAGGTCGTCTCAACCTGCGGGCGGATATAGCGCATGGTGTCATATATCGCGAGCATCGCGCTCGGGTCCCCGCCCTCACAGTTGATATAGAACTGTATGCCGGCCTCGGGGTTGTCGGACTCCAGAAAAATAAGCTGTGCGATGAGCGCGTTCGCGACGCCCGCGTCGATCGCGGTCCCCAGATAGACGATTCGCTCGGTGAGAAGGTGCGAGTAGACATCCATGATCCGCTCGCCACGCGGATTCTGGGCGATGACGTTGGGGATCGTGTACGTGCTCACTTACCGACTCCTTCGGTGACGCCGAATCCGGACCGCGGGCGGCTGCGTGGCGCTATTTCGTCGAAGCTCTGGACGATCGCGTCGATGAAGCCGTAGTCCAGTGCCTCCTGCGCCGTGTACCAGCGATCGTGCAGGGAGTCCTCGAATATGCGCTCCACGGGCTGACCCGTGTCCTCGGCGATGAGACCGAGCACCGTGTCGCGAGTGTGCCGGAGGTCGTCGGCCTGCAGCTCGATGTCGACCGCGGTGCCACCGATCCCGGCCGAGCCCTGGTGCATCAGGACACGTGCGTGCGGCAGGGCGCGGCGCTTCCCTCGGGTACCCGATGACAGCAGGAACTGCCCGGCGCTGTATGCGATACCCATTGCGAGGGTCGACACGTCGCAGGGAATGAGCCGCATGATGTCACGGATCGCAAGCATCGATGGAACCGAGCCGCCCGGGGAATGAATCCACAATGCGATATCGGCCGACGCGTCCTGCGTGGCGAGCGCTATCAGTTGCGTGGCGAGCAACGTCCCGTTGTCGTCATCGAGAGGACCGTCGAGAACGAGAACACGCTCTTCGTAAAGCTGACGTCTCACCCGCGCGTCGAAAAGTGGAAGTTTCGATTCTTCGCCCATGCGTCCATCATGTGGGGCGTTCCGGATCGACGTCGACGCGATCCGCCTGCGGCAGATCTGCTCTGAGCAGCGCGAAAGCGTCGAAGGCCCGGCTTCGTGAGCTGTCGAAGTCCCGGCCCCAGGAGCTGGAGCCGGGCCTTCCGCCCTGCGGGGTGTTCACGGGCGGGGGCGAGCCGGGGTGGGCCGGTGCCCTGGGAGATCGCCTCCCGGGGTGGAGATGATCGCTTCCCACGGACCGCACGGAGTCGGCTTCACCGAGACCGCTGAGAACCCGGCGCCGGGGCTGGTCAGTTCTTACGGGGTCTGCTGAATTCCTCGATCAGCACCGGATACTGCTCCCCACCGTGTCCGGCGGCGATCGAGCGGTCGGCCATCGACTTGAACAGCTTTGGCAGTTCGGTGTTGACACCCACCGTCTCGCTCTCCTCGATCAGGTGTGCCATCGCCCGCGCGTCGGTCTCCAGGGCCGACACCTCGGCCGGGAAGGAGCCGCTGTCGATCTGCTCGGCGTACCCGGGCAGCCATTCGGCAACAGTGGCAGCGATCTGCCGCGCGAACGGCGCATACGTCGCGGCGTCGACCCCGGCCGTCCTGAGCAGGGCGGTGCCCTGGAGCCAGGCGTTCAGGACGCTCCACATCATGGCGAGGCCGGCCACGTCGTACAGGGACGCCAGCCCCTGGTCCGCACCGAGGTAGGTGACGGTGCCAAGCGCGTCGAGCGTCGACCTGTGCGCCTCGAAGTCCGGCCGCGGCCCGCTGTGCAGAATCACCGCCTCGGCGGTCCCGATCGCCGATGGGATGGCCATTATGGCGCCGTCCAGGTAGTGGGCGCCGCGTTGCCCGGCCCATTGTGCGGCTTCCCTGGCCTGGGTCGAGTCGCCCGAGGTCAGGTTGATCAACGTCTTGCCGTCCAGCTCGCCGTCGCTCGCGCCGAGCAGCTCGTACACGGCCTGGTAGTCGGTGACGCAGATGATCGTCAGGGAACCCGCCCCGAGCGCGTCGGCAACCGTCGGCGCCAGCCGTGCGCCCTCGGCCACCAGCTGGTCGGCCTTGGAGGTCGTGCGGTTCCACACGGTCGTGGGATGCCCGGCTCTCAGGAACGCGCCGGCGAGCGCCCGGCCCATCAGCCCGAGTCCGATGACCGTCACGGGTGTGTCGGTTCTGCTGTTCATGGCAGCATCGTCAACGTTGATACCGGTGTGAAGGTCAAGTGAGGTCTCGATGCTGATCGGGGAACTGAGTCGCCGGACGGGCGTGAACACCCATCAGTTGCGCTACTACGAAGCCCAGGGGCTGCTGGAGGCGGACCGCGGCGCGAACGGTTACCGCGAGTACGACGAGAACGCCGTACTGCGGGTGAAGCAGATCCGGCACCTGCTCGGTGCGGGCCTGTCCTCCGAGGACATCGCGTACCTGCTGCCCTGCGCGGCCGGAGAAGCCCCGGAGCTACTCGGATGTCCCGAGTTGCTGGCCGCGATGCGGTCACGGTTGCGGCGACTGGACGATCAGATGGACAGGCTCGCCCGATCCCGCGACGCCCTCGCCGACTACATCGACGCGGCCGAACGGATGGCCGGCGAGAGCTATCCCCCCTTTGAAGCCGTCGGCCAGGAGCCCGTCCCCGCCTGAGCCATCCGCTGGGTTTCCGGCCAGGAACCCAGGGTCACCTTCCGGACCCGTTCGAAGGATCTTCCAGGTGGCAATGGCAAAAGGTCCGGCTCCATGACCTGGAACCGGGCCCTCCGTCCTGCTCGGCCTCGCCCCCGCGGCGGTCGGCCCGGCCCGGCCCAGGAAGTGATCATCCCCTAGCCCGCCCTGAACTGCTCCGCGTACTCGGCGGACGGCTCGATCGGCGTGATCACGTCGATCAGCACCCCGCTCGGATCGGCGACGATGAAGTGCCGCTGCCCGAAGCCCTCGCTACGCAGCTCCAGCTCGGGCCGCAGGCCGTGCCGTACGACCAGCCGCTCCCACTCCGCGTCGACGTCCTCCACCTCGAAATCGAGCAGCAGCCCCCGCACCGGCGCCCGGTACGCCTCGGGCAGCGTCGGGTGCTCGTGGTCGAGCAGGGCCAGCTCGTACGGCCGCGCGCCGGGCCGCCGCAGGCTCACGTACCAGTCCGCCTCGAAGGTCGGCTCGAAGCCGAACAGGCCGACGTAGAAGTCCCGGCTCTCGGCCAGGCGCTTGGTGCAGACGACCGGATAGAAGCTGGTCAGAATCATGGCGAACCCTTTTCGCATACCGTTGGTATGCGAAAGCTATTTGGCGTACCATCGGTATGTCAACAGCCCGAGGAGCGACATGAGCAGAGCCGAGCAACGCGAACAGACCAGACGCGCACTGCTGCGGGAGAGCAGGCGGCTGTTCGCGGCCGAGGGCTACGGCGCCGTGGGCCTGTCCCAGATCGTCAACGCCGTCGGCGTCACCAAGGGCGCCCTCTACCACCACTTCGATGACAAGATGGCGCTGTTCCGAGCCGTCCTCGCGCAGGTGCAGGACGAGGTCGGCCGGCGCGTGGCCACGACCGCCGACGCCGAGCCGGATCCCTGGGACCAGTTCGTCGCCGGATGCCACGCCTTCCTCACCGCGAGCGCCGACCCGGACATCCAGCGGATCATGCTGATCGACGGCCCCGCCGTACTCGGCTGGAACGAGTGGCGCGCGTTCGACGAAGCCGCCTCAGCCCGCCACCTCACCGACGCGCTGACCCGCCTGATCGAGGCCGGCGTCATCGCCAGGCAACCGATCGCCCCCCTGACCCACCTGCTCTCCGGCGCCATGAACGAGGCCGCCCTGTGGCTCGCCACCTCGACCGACCCCGGCGCCCTCGCCGACACCAAGGCCGCCCTCACCCGCATATTGGAGTCCCTGCGCACCTGACCGGCGGTCCAGCCGGCGAGAACGCCCCGCCCTTCGGACGGGAGAGACGAGATTCACGTCCTCGTACGGGATGACCAGCGGAACCGGCCCCGTGACGCGCCCGCGGACGGCCGAACACCGCCCGTCCCCCTCCCCACGCCGTCGCACGCGCTCGGACAAGCCCTCCAACGACCCCACCGACCCGGAAAACGACGGAATCCCATTCGATCAAGTCGATCGGACAGGATCTCGTCAACCGACCACCAGCCGTCTCGGGAACGGCCCCGACCGGGGTGTTCACGGGTGTGTACGGCCTGGCCGGACATGTCTTCGCAGAAGACCGCTTTCCGGCAGGAGGGTGATCTCTTCCCGGCTCCTGATGGAATCCGGGCAGATCACCGGCCCGTCGCAAAACCTGCGGGGCTATGCGAGGCGCGCGGAGGGCTGGGCCTGGGTCTGGGTCTGGGTCTGGGTCTGGATCTGAGTCTGGGGCCGGGAACCGCTGAGCAGCAGGCCACCGGCGACCATGACCGCCAAGGCGGTGGCGCCGTGCACACCGAAGGCGGTGGCGGGCGCCCCATCGGAGAACAGCACGATGAACATGTCGCCGATCGGGGTGAGCGCGATGGCCAGCATGACCCATCCCAGGACACGGCGGTTCCCTGCCAGAGCGACCGCGACGATCACCAGGCCGGACACGACATCCCGGACCCCCTTGACGGCGAGGAATCCCGCGCCCTCACCGTGCGGCCAGGTCGGCAGGCCGAAATCGGGCGCCATGGACTGGGGAGCCAGCAGATAGCTCACCCCGACGTAGCCGATGAAGAGGGCACCGATGACAGAGAGGATGGTGCCGATCGTGACACGGGACGGCAGCTTCGCGGACATGAAAGGTCTCCTTCAGCACGGGTGGGGGTCAGGACGCCTGGCGATCGCGGGTCCAGGCGGGGCTGTCGAGGAAGTGGTTGTCGTAGAGCTCCTGGGAGGCCAGCAGTTCCTCGAGCGTGGCCTCGCCCCGGCGGAGGCGGTCGAGCAGGCGGAAGTACTCGAAGCGCTGGATCCCGGGGGCGACGACGATGAGAAGGTCGGCGGTGTGGCCGGGGGCGGCGGCGAACGCGTGGGGTGTCAGCGGGGGCACGGCCGCAACGTCGCCCCGTTCCAGCGTCACGATCTGCTCGCCCGACAGGATGCGGGCCTTGCCCTCCAGAATGTAGAAAAATTCGGTGGAGGTGGCGTGGTGGTGGGGCACGGCGCCATCCGCGCCTTCGGCGAGCGTCATCCGGATGGTGCTCAGCGCGCCGCCGGTGTCGCTGGAGTCGATCAGCAGCCGTCCGGTCGCCGCGGGCGAGATGATGGTCTCGGCGTCGACTTCGCGGACGACGGCGGTTTCCACGATCAGTGACATGTCAGGTTCCCTTCGAGCGCGGAGGACACGAGCCGTTCTGCGTAGGCCCGGTCGACCGGCGCGCCTGTGATCATTACTCGGTAGTAGAGGGCGCCGGCCATCTGGTCGAACAGCGCCTCGGCGTCGAGGTCCGCGCGCAGCTCGCCGCGCACGCGCGCCCGCTCGATCAGGGCTAGCGCGAGGGCGTTGCGCTCGGCGTACTGCTCGCGGGTCAGCCGGCCGATGTCCTCGTGCCTGGCCGCGGCGGCCACGAGCTCGCCGACCGCTCCGGCGGAGGGGCCCTGGCGGTGCCCGGCCGCGCGCATGCGGTTGAGCCCGGCGGCGATCTTCTCCAGATAGTTGACGAGGTCGGCCCGGATGTCGCCGGTGTCGGTGATCTCGTCATCGGCTTGCAGTCGCGCCACCACCGCGACGGCCAGGTGGTCCTTGGTCGGCCAGCGGCGGTACAGCGTGGTCTTGGCCACTCCCGCCTGCTCGGCCACCTCGTCGATGGACAGACCGGTGTAGCCGCGCTCGAGTATCAGGGCGGCGGCGATCCGCAGCACCCGCTCGTCAACCTCCATGTCACGCGGCCGTCCCCGAGGCACCATGCCGACCTCCCCATTACGAAACTCAGGTAGCGAAAAAGAAGCTACTCCTCACCCCGGGATTGCGCAACTACAGTTTCGTAATTGGTGGAGCGGCCATGGGGACGGCAAGGGCCCGCACCGCTCGATCGGCATGCCGACAGGTCCTGCGACGCGGAAGACTCCGAGGTGACGCGGGAGGTCACCCGGTCCTACGGCGTGGAAGACTCCAGGATGACGCGGGAGGCCACCCGGCTCTGCCGCGCGGAAGGTTCCAGGACGACGGGGAAGGCCACCCGGCCTCGACCCGCTGGAGGAGACCGTCCGGACGCTGACCGAGCGGTACGGCGTGCTCTTCGTGGTGGCGGCGGGCAACTACGGCGAGCAGGGCACCGTCGCCTCCCCTGCCACCGCCGCCGCGGCGCTCGCCGTCGGCGCGGTGGACGGTGCCGATCAACTCGCCCGCTTCTCCAGCCAGGGTCCGCGGACAAGCGACGGGGGCTGAAGCCCGACATCACCGCGCCGGGTGTCGCCACCATGGCGGCGCGGAGCAAGGTCCTCGCCGGCGAGGACCCGTACACCGAGATGATCGGCATCCGACGGGCGCCCACCCGATGAATCCGGCGGCATCCCCGGGTCGTCCGCGGAACATGAACGGCGCTGGGGCGAAGAGGGGATCCGGCCGAGGCGGAATGCGATTCCCAGCGAGGTCGAGGCCCGTCAGCCGGCGGGATCGTACTGGAACGCGCGGACCTCCTGCGCGCATCGGCACGCGACCGCGATCTTCGCGGCCCACTCCAGTGCCGCCTCGCGGGACGGCAGCTCCAGAACCGCGTAGCCGCCTTCGAGCTGCTGCGTCTGCGGGTATGTTCCCTCGGTCACGGTCCCATCCCCATCCACCATGACAGGCGGAACGCTTTCGTCGATGCCACCGCCGAACACCCAGACGCCGGCGTCCTTCGCCTCCTGCACCACAGCGTGCGACGCATCCGAAACCGCCTGCAGATCCTCGTCGGGAAAGACCATGGCGCCGCTCGGGAACGAGATCAGGTACTTCGTCATCGCGTCGGCTCCTTCTTCGCGCTTCCGGGATCGCACCCATCCTCGCCGACGCCGGCGCACCACGCATGAGGCAAAAGACGGAGACGGTCTACCGCAGGCGATCCCACCCGATGCTCCTGGAAGGGGCCGAGGCGATGGACGAACTCTTTCCCGGCTCCTAGCTCAGCACTCTGACGTAGACCCATGCCCGGCGAGAGCGTCCACCTCGCCGGATGTCTCTTTCTGACAAGAAAACAGCGAGCGTCGCCGGAGGTGCCTCGGACAACATGATTTCGGAGCAGAAATGCCGGGTGGAGGGCGGTTACGCAGGCGTCCATGAGGGGACCCAGGTCGTCATCACCGACCCCTTCCCGGAAGACCATCGCTTTGGGTGCCCTGCAGGCCGGCGAACCGTACAGGATCAACGAGCACAACAGGAGGTGCGTCTTCCCGTTCTCGGTGCGGGGCCCCGGGTGGGCACCGGTTCCACGGCATCGAGGTGTCACAGCACGGGCGGCTGCGGTACACCGCCGAACAGGTGGTCCGAGGAGTGCGACTGACACTCGGACAGACGAGTAAGCCCTCTAGTCGCGCTTGGGCCAGATCGGGCCCTGGTCGGTCCAGATGACGCCCTTGTTGCGGCACAGGCAGAAGGGATGGCCGATCGGGTCGGTGTAGACCCGCCAGCCGTAGCCTTCGGGGCCGATGAAGTCCTGCTGCAGCGTCGCACCGAGGTCGAGGACGCGGCGCTGCTCGGACTCGATCTCGTCCACTTCGAAGTCGAGGTGGAACTGCTTGGGGTGCTCACCGTCGGGCCACTGCGGAGCGCGGTAGTCGTCCACCCGGATGAAGGCCAGCTCGACCTCGCCGAACTTGATGCCGGCCCAGTCCTCGTGGCTGCCTTCCTTGATCGGACGGCCCGTCACCTCAGAGTAGAAGGCCGCCAGCTTCATCGTGTCCGGGCAGTCGATGATGAAATCGGTGAGTCGCAGCATCCCGAGATCCTGTCACAAGATCTTTGATGCAGGCGCTTCAGTCCGGGTCACCCTCGGCGTAGTGGAAGTGCTCCTGGCACGCGGTCGTGAAGCGCCCGACGAACGAGGGGGTCTGCTGATGGGCGGCGCGGGGCTGGAAGTGGCCGTGCTCGATCGCCCAGTCGTAGACACCTGTGTCGAGGGGGTATTCCGTGAGCATCCCCGTCAGCTTGCCGGCCTTGATCCAAGACTCTGCGCGCTCTCGCGTCCGGAACACGCCTGACGGCCACTGGGCGTCCTCGCCCAGGAAGACCCACACGGTCACGGGACTGGAATCGCTCACCGCTGAGACACCTCGTCACTGGACTCCGCGAAACCCGGAGGGGCACGACCCCCGTGGATGGACCGTAGTCACTCGGTTGGTCACCCGGCAACGCAGAAGGCCGCTCCCGGTCTCTCGGAAACGGCCTCTGGCCTGGGCGGGGTGTTCACGAGTCGCTTTCACCGGGTGCTCCAAGGGTGCCTGGGTGATCGCTTCCCGACTGCAAGAGGATCGCTTCCCGAAGAGCTCACCCCCGCCCTACCGGGTGGTCGCGGTCTCGCCCTCCTCTCTGGCGGTCTGGGAGCCGGAGGGCCGCTGGTTCTGTTCAGCCGGAGAACCGTCTCCGCGGATCCGCCGCACCGATGGCACCGGCAAGGTCGCGAATGTGATGAGTACGGCCGGCGCCGCGGTGGCGCCGAGGACGGCCCGGGTGCCGAACACGGCCGCGGCGGGCCCGGCCGGCCCCATGCCCGGTGGCGCCGCCACCGGAGCACCGAGCATGGCCACGGAGCTTGCCCGCGCGACCATCCTCCGAACGGGGGATGCCGGACGACGTGATGGATGATGCCGTACGGCTCGCCCCCGCACGAACCTTGAGGCATGGAAGCCATCGAGGTGACGGACCTGCGCAAGACGTACGGAGACACACGGGCCGTGGACGGGGTGACGTTCACGGTCAGGGCCGGTGAGACGTTCGGGATCGTCGGCCACAACGGTGCGGGCAAGACCACGACCGTCGAGTGCCTGATCGGGCTCAGGCGACCCGACGCGGGCGCGGTGCGGGTGCTCGGCGAGGACCCCGCGCGCCGGCGGCGGGCCCTGGCCCAGCGCATCGGCGCGCAACTGCAGGAGAGCTCTCTGCCCGAGCGGATCAAGGTCGCCGAGGCGCTGCGCATGTTCGGCTCCTTCTATCGCGACGCGGCGGACTGGCGGCAGCTGATGGAGCGCTGGGGTCTCCAGCCTCTGGCAAGGAAGGCGTTCGGCGACCTGTCCGGCGGGCAGAAGCAGCGGCTGATGCTCGCGCTCGCCCTCGTCGGCGCCCCCGAGGTGGTCGTGCTGGACGAGCTGACCACGGGCCTGGACCCGATCGCGCGCCGCGAGACCTGGCGGCTGGTCAACGACCTGAAGATGACGGGCACCACCGTCGTGCTGGTCAGCCACTACTTCGACGAGACCGAAGCGCTCTGTGACAGGGTCGCCGTCCTCGCCCGCGGCCGCGTGCGGGCCATGGGCACGCCGGGTGACATCGTCGCTCAGACCGGGACCGCCTCGCTGGAAGAGGCCTACTTCGCGCTGGAGGGAGCAGACCGATGAAGGCGTTCACCGCTCTGACGGCCACCGAGCTCAGGCTGCTGCTCCGCGATCCCGCCTCACTGTTCTTCATGATCGCCTTTCCGCTCATGCTGCTGGTGCTCAAGCGCGGCGACGGCGACGCGGTCCCCGGGTATCTCGCGATGATCGTCGCCATCGGCGGGATGGGCGCGCTGCCGGGCATCGTGGCCTCCTACCGGGAGCGCAAGGTGCTCAAGCGGCTGGCCACCACGCCGATCTCCCCCGTCCTGCTGCTCGGCGCCCAACTGGTGGCGCAGGTCGCCGCGGGCCTGGCGGGCTCGGTGCTCCTGGTGGCCACGGCGATCGCGGCGTTCGGCGCGCAGGCGCCCGGCAACGTCCCCGTGCTGGCCGCCGCCTTCCTGCTCTGCTCGGTCATGGCCTGCTCGCTCGGCTTCGTGATAGCCGCCGTCGTGCGCAACACCAGGGGCGCGAGCCTGATCGGCATGCTGGTCATGTTCCCGATGATCTTCCTGTCCGGCGCGGCCGTACCCAGGAAGGCCCTGCCCGACGCGCTGCGCCGGATCGGCGACTTCCTGCCCCTGACCCCCGGCGTGGACGCCCTTCGCGTCGCCTGGTCCGGCACCGCCGCGGTCTTCCCCCTGCTGATCCTCGCCGGGATAATCGTGGTGGCCACGGCCGTCGCCGCCACGCTGTTCCGATGGGAGTGAGGGCGTGAACATCTGGGAGGCGCGCTGGTTGCGCGCCTTCCACGTGCTCTATTACGCCTGCCTGGCGCTCGGACTGGTCCTCTCGTTCGGCGAGGACGCGGCCCCCGACCCGCTGACCCTGGGGATCGTCGCGCTGCTGGCCGGCTGGCACGGCTTCTTCGTCGTACGGCGGCCGCGGCTGCTCGGGCGGCTCAGCCCGATGGCGATACACCTGGCGGTCATCTGCGCGCTCTACATCGCGCTGGTGACGCGGAATCGGTCCTTCGACGTGGTGATCTTCGGGCTGATGCCCCAGCCGTACCTGATGCTGGCCACCCCCTGGTCCTACGTGGGGGCGGTGGCGACGGTCCTCAGCACGTTCGCGGCCAGGGGTTACCTGGACGAGCCCAACTCCGTCTGGCGGCTCATCGGCAGCTCGGGTCTGGTGGTGGCGATCGGACTGTTCGTGGACTACGTGTCCAGGCAGAGCGCGCAGAACAGGACGGTCGGCGTGCTGGAGGAGCGGGCGAGGCTGGCCAGGGAGATCCACGACACCCTCGCGCAGGGGCTGAGCGGGATCATCACCCAACTGGAGGCGGCCGAGCAGGCGATGCCCGATCTGCCCGCCGCGCAGAAGAGGATCGCACTGGCCAAGGACCTCGCGCGCGACAACCTGCGGGAGGCGCGGCGCTCGGTCGACGCGCTGCGGCCTGGCCCGCTCGCCGACGCGCGGCTCGACGCGGCGCTCACCGAGGTGGCCGGGCGGTGGTCGCGGACGTCGGGGGTGACGGCGACCGTGTCGGTGGAGGGCACGCCCCGGCCGCTGTCCGGCGAGGTGGGAACAACGCTGGTGCGGGCGGTGCAGGAAGGGCTGTCGAACGCGGCGAAACACGCCCGGGCGGGCAGGGTGGCGATCACGCTGACCTATATGGACGACGAGGTGACGCTCGACGTGTTCGACGACGGGGTGGGCTTCGACCCGGCCGTACGGAGCGCGGGTTACGGGCTGGCGGCCATGCGTGAGCGGGCCGGCAGCGTGGGTGGCACACTGACGGTGGAGTCGGCACCGGGAGAAGGGACGGCGCTGTGCCTGCGCATCCCCTCAGACTGATGATCGTCGATGACCACCCGGTGGTCCGCGACGGACTGCGCGGCATGTTCGACCACGTGGCGGACATCGAGGTCGTGGCGGAGGCGTCCGACGGGTTCGAGGCGTTGGTCATGGCCAGGCGGGCGCGGCCGCACGTGGTGCTGATGGACCTGCGCATGCCCGGCCTCGACGGTGTCGGCGCGATCCAGCGGCTCCGCATGGACCACCCGGAGATCAAAGTGATCGTGCTGACGACGTACGACACGGACGCCGACGTGACGCGGGCCATGGCCGCCGGAGTGGCGGGCTACCTGCTGAAGGACGCGCCGCGGGAGGACCTGCACCGGGCGGTCCGTACGGCCGCCGCTGGCGGCGCCGTCCTGGCCCCGTCGATCGCGTCCGCGCTCATCGGCAAGCCCCCGGTCCAGGAGCCGAGCCCGCGCGAACTGGAGGTGCTGCGCCTGGTGGCGCGGGGCTCGGCGAACAAGGAGATCGCCCGGGCCCTGCTCATCAGCGAGACGACGGTGAAGACGCATCTGAAACACGTCTTCGCCAAGCTCGGCGTCGACAGCAGGGCCGCGGCGGTCGTCGTGGCCATGGGGCGAGGGCTCATCTAGTACTCCGGTGACGCTTCGGGATCATGGTTGGGATCTGCGCTGGTGGTGGCAGCGTCCGGCGGTGGCTTGATGCCGTCGGAGTGCAGGCGCCGCCGGTGTCCGGCAGCGCCTGCACGAGGGCCCCTGGACCGGCCGCGCGCGGCCGACCCCGGCAGCGGCCCGAGGTCGTGCTCGCCGATCGCGGCCACGACCACGACACGTACCGCCACCTGGTCCGGCAACTGCAGGTACGGCCGCTGATCACCCGCCGTGGCACCGGGCGCGGCTCCGGCCCAGGAGAACAGCGCTGGGTCGTCGAGCAGACCCTCGCTCTCTTGCAGACCTGCTGGGACGAGCAGGGCGCCGCCGATATCAGGCCCTCGGCGGCATCCGAGGTCGCGTGAGCACCCTCCAGGTTCCAACCGACGGTGGCTCGCGCGCTCCCGAGAGCAACTCGAATGGGGGCCTTTGGGGAGGCGTCGAGCCTGGATTTCGCCTGCCCTGCGATCGGCAGGGCAGGGGAAGGATCGACGATGCCCTCACCAGGGCGAGGATCCGGCGCGGGTCAGCTTTCACCAGTCCCGGTGGGCGAAGCGGGCCACAGCCGGACGGCCAGGCCGGCCTCCGGTTGGGCGATGGCGGCCACATTCTCACCTGGTCGGCCACCGCAATACCACCGTCACTGAGACCGTATATCGAAAGCAGCTCCGGCCCGCGATGCTGGAGGGGGCAGAGGTGATGGGTCCCGTCGAAGTCGCTGACCCTCGACCAGGCGGAAGCCGTGCTCAAGGCGTCCGAGGGTACGGCGCTGCACGCCTACATCGTGCTGCCGCTGCTGCTCGGGGCGCGGACGGAGGAGCTGCGGGCGCTCACCTGGCCCCACGTCGACCTCGACGGCACCCCGCCGTCCATCATGGTCTGGCGCTCGGTCCGGGAGGGCGGCGACACCAAGACCCGCAGGTCCCGACGCACACTGGCCATGCCGAGACGGTGCGTGGACGCACTCAAGCTCCACCGTGAGCGCCAGGACGTGGCTCGCAAGGCGGCGGGCGCGAGCCGGCAGGACAACGGCCTCGTGTTCGCGTCCAAGGTCGGCACGGAGCTGGACTCCCACAACGTCCGCCGTTCGTTCCGGGACGTCCTCAAGAAGGCCGGCCTCAACACCCAGGAGTGGACACCCCGCGAGATGCGCCACGGCTTCGTCTCACTGCTGTCGGACTCCGGCATGCCCATCGAGACCATCTCGCGCCTGGTCGGCCACCGCAGCACCGACGTCACAGAGACCGTCTACCGGAAGCAACTCCGGCCGACTCTGTTGGAGGGAGCCCAAGCGATGGACCATCTGTTCCCAGAGCGACGGGAAAATCACCTCACCCTTGACCAAGCCACATCTGTCTGACGTGTCGCAGCCTGGAGCGCTGATTCTCGATCCATCCAGGCTCCAGGCGTACGAGCAACCGGACCCACACGAGCGATGCAGGATGATCCTTGACCCATACCTCAGCCCCGCCGTACGACTGGCACAACCGGATCTCAATCTCGGGAGCCCGTCCGTCGTCCATCCAACACACGTCGCGTCCGGCAGCGAGTTCATCGAGCGCTACTACCCACTGATCGAGATCATCAGGAAGCAGGTAGGTACCGAGCTCGCCCCTCATGAACTCGCTGGCAACCAGGATCCGTGCATCGAGGACATCTTCGGACGGCGCTGATTGCCCCTTCACCTGCACGACAACATGGGCCTCGTCGTCCCCGAGGCGGACTAGCTCAAGGGACGCGAACTCACCCATGGGCGATCACCTTAGCAAGGCATAGTCACCCAGAAAATCGAAAAGGCCGGTCCCGACTTCGGAACCGGCCTTCGACCTTGTGGAGATGAGGGGATTCGAACCCCTGACCCCTTCGATGCGAACACTGGTGGGACGTGCCGGACCAGCTCATCGGATGACGTCCGGTGCCGTCAGGTGCCGTGCCAGTACCGTCTGATGATCCCGGCCGCGTCCTCGTGCCAGCGGGTTCGCTGACTTCTCACTGACTCCGGCCGGCCTTCGCTGATCATGAGTCTGTCCTGGTCCCGACCATTCAGCCGAAGCTCGTGATCCCTTCCGGCAGGAGGGCGAACGCATCGACATGGCGAGGTCTCACCGCGCGGAAGTGCCGATGATCGACCGTGGCGATCGTCGACAGCCCCAAGCGTTCGGCCACCGCGATGACCGACGCGTCGACGATTCCCAGAGGGAAGCCGATGTACTGCTGCGCCAACTCCGCCATGCGAACGAGGTCTCTGTCCTCAAGCTCGGCCAGGCGGAAGCCGTTGCCGCCGAAGGATCTCAGGAAGTTCAGCTCCGCCTCGGGACCGACCCGGGCCGTCAGGTAATACCCCACCTCACCAAGCACCGGCGACGGCACAAGGATCGGTCCTTTGGTACGGCGCAGCAGATCGAGACACGCGTGATGGTGCCTGTCCTTCTTGCTCCCGACCGCGATGAGCACACCCGAGTCGCACAGGAGCACGTCAGAAGCCCGATCTGGAGCGCAGGATCTCTCGATACTTCTCGGACGCATCCGGCTCATCCTCGAACGAGGCGAAGAACGGCAGGTCCCGCTCGCTCTCCTCCTCATGCTCCTCCAGGAAGCCCCGGATCAACTCCAAGGCCGGCCGGAGCTCTGCTTCCGGCACCTGATCCACCAGGTGGTGAAGCTCCTCGCGCATGGCACCCATGTCTTCGAGTGTAGGCGGACAGCCCTCAACACGCCCTGTCCTTGGAAGGATCTCAGCACGTCGAAGGCCCGACTCCATGACCTGGAACCGGGCCTTTCGTCCTGGTGGAGATGAGGGGATTCGAACCCCTGCACCCTCCCATGTGAAGCCATTTCGCCGGGGTCGGGTCCTTGGTCTATGCGCTTCCTGAGCTGCGGGGACGGTCCCTCGTCGTCCGTGATCGCCCGGCCCCGTCCGTGGCTGTTGTCACCCAGTTGGTCACTCAGCTCCCAGTCGAACAGCTCGGAAGCGGGTGATGTGGAGTCGCTTGACTCAGCGGGATCGCCCGGCGACGGCCTGAGTGCTCACCTCAACCGGATCACCCGCTCTGAACTGCGACTTCAGGAGGAAAGGCTCACCGCCGACCAACGTTACGACTTGGCCGGTTCCGGGACGACACCCCACATCAGCGTCGAGCCCTTCAGCAACTGCTCCGTCGCTCTGATCCCCGTCAGGTGCTCGACGAGCAGGAAAGCCGGCCCTTGGTAGAACCGGGGAAACGATGGGTAGAGCTTGTCGATCTCCGCCATCGTGTCCGCGAGTTCGTCCGGGATCTCCACGAAGTAGTTGTCCTCGTCGCCCCAGGCGAATCTGATCTCGCCGTCCTCACACCAGTAGAAGTAGTCGATGTCCTCGATGCCGAGTGCGGCTTGAGAGACAAGGCGGGTGCCCTTGGAGAGCTGGGCGATCGCCTCTTCGCGGGTGCCGAGCCAGTCAGGATCGAAAACGAACGTCCACTCGCCGATGGAGGTGACGCCTAGCGGCTCCCCGTCGAGTGGGTAGTGATCCGGGTCCTCAGGGAAAGGGCCCGGCGTGAAGTCCTCCCATCGGCCACCGAGGCGGGTGACCACCTGTTCAGGAGTGGCACGGATATAGATGAAGCCGTAGCACTCCCCGCCGTATTCGCCGCGGAGCCAAGAGATGTCGAGGGGCTGCATAGCCATGTCGGCATGCTGTCAACCGCCACCGACAGGAACAGAGCCCGGTCGTTACGGGACGACAGGGCCAGGCGCGATGCGGTGCGACGTACCTTGGCCAGTACGAACAGGATTCCGATAGCGGTAAGTCCATTGGGAGTTGACGGCCTGCCCGCTGACGGCCTAAGTGTTCACCCGCCCTGGAGCATGCCATGACCTGACGCGCTGCCTAAGTTCGAAGCCGCGGTGACAGAGACCGTCTACCGCAAGCAGCTCCGCCCCATGCTCCTGGAAGGGGCCGAAGCGATGGACCAGATCTTCCCGCACGACTGAGCACGGCTCACGGCTGCGCACCAGCGTTCGCTCGGCGGCTGCGCCGTATGCCGGCGACGAGAAGCGCGGCTATACCTCCATAGAGCAGAAGAACGAACCATAGCCCCTGCGAACCCAAGGGACAGTAGGGGGAGAAGAACGTGACGACCGAGAGCGCGTAGTAGGCGGCCGTCATGAGCGCCGCACCAGCCCCGATCCATGTCAGGAAGCGGAGTCTCTTACCTGAGGATCGCCATATGGCCACTGCCTGCACCACCAGGACGACGGGAAGAAGCGTAGCCATGGCGCCGAAGCCCAAGGCGAGCACGTCAGGACCGGTGTACCCACCCTCAGTGTTCAGATAAGCGCAGATCTGAATCCCTGAGTCAGCGTCCAGGAAACCCCAATGAGGAAGGAGCGACAGCAGAACGGCGCTCGTCCAGCACAGCAGCACACGGTGCTTCATCGCCTTCCTTCCGCCCAGACCCGCAACGCCTCGTCCTCCCGCGCGGATCTTGGGAGGAAGTCCATGATCCCGCGATGACCAGGGCCTCTGGACGGGGTACGGCCGTAGTCACTCGGTCGGCCACCCGACAACGCAGAAGGCCGCTCCCGATCTCTCGGAAGCGGCCTCTGACCTGGGTGGAGATGAGGGGATTCGAACCCCTGACCCCTTCGATGCGAACGAAGTGCGCTACCGGACTGCGCTACATCCCCAAGACCTGCACTAGGTTAGCAAACTTCTGGAGCCGCTCGCGCCACCCGAGGGCGGGTGGATCGAGGGGATCGCGCGGGAGGCCGGGAGAGGCGGCGCGGTACGGCGGGAAGCCGCAGGCAGCGGCGTCCGAGCCGGGAAGCGGCCGCACGGTACAGCGCGGGAGCGGCCGTTCGGCGTGAGCCACATCACGGTGTCGGAGCCGACGACCCGACACGGTCGACATGCGACACGAAACGAAGCTTTCAACCGTGGGGTTGATAGGCGGATGATCTACGGCCTAGGATCCTTTCAACCGCTGAGTTGAAACCCGGAGGAGTGATGAGCACGGACACGCTGTCCCGGGTCTTCGCCGCCCTCGCGGATCCGACCCGGCGCGACATGGTCGCCCGGCTCTCGGAGGGCGACGCGACCGTGAGCCGGCTGGCCGAGCCGTACCGGATGACGCTGCAGGCCGTCTACAAGCACCTGCGGGTGCTTGAGGACGCCGGGCTCGTCAGCCGTCCGCCGGGGCCGCAGCCCCGGCCGGTGCGCCTGGAGGCGCAGGCCTTCGACCTGATGGACACCTGGATCGAGCGTCACCGGAACCGCGTCGAGCAGCGCTACCGCCGCCTTGACGCCGTCCTGGAGGAGATGAGGGAAGATGAGCATGAACAGGGTCACGGAGACGGCCATCGAAGCCGACCCGAGGCTGCCGGTCATCCGGATGACGCGTGACTTCGCGGCGACGCCCGGGCGGCTGTTCCGCGCCCACACCGATCCCGCGCTGTTCGCCCGGTGGGTGGGTCCCGACGCCACCGTCACCCGGATCGAGCACTGGGACGCGCGCACCGGCGGCAGCTGGCGGTACGTCTCGGCGCACGGAGGCACGGAGTACGGGTTCCACGGCTGTTTCCACGAGGTACGGCCGGACCGCATCGTGCAGACCTTCACGTTCGAGGGAGACCCCGACGGGGTCGCGCTGGAGACGCTGTGGTTCGAGGACCTGGGCGACGGCCGCACGCGGTTGCGGACGCAGTCGCTGGTCGACAGCTTCGAGAGTCGTGACGCGTGGCTGCGCGGCGGCATGGAGGTCGGTGTCGGCGAAGGTCACGCGAAGCTGGAGAGGATGCTCACCGATGGCACTGTCTGACCACCCGGCCGAGCGGCACCGGCAGGTCGCCGGACTGTTCACCGACCGGGTCCGCGGCACCCGGTCCTGGGACGCGCCGTCCCCGGTCGCCGGCTGGACCGCCCGCGACGTCGTGCGTCACCTGGTCGAATGGCTGCCCGGGCTCCTCGCCTCCGGCGCCGGCGTCGACCTGCCCCGCGGACCGTCGGTGGACGAGGACCCGGTCGCCGCGTGGCAGGCGCACCGCGACGGCGTGCAGGCGGTGCTGGACGATCCGGAGACGGCGCACCGGAAACTCACCAATCCGCACATCGGCAGCCTGCCGCTGGACACCGCGATCGATCAGTTCTACACCGCCGACGTGTTCATGCACACCTGGGACCTGTCCAGGGCCACCGGCCAGGACGACCGGCTGGACCCCGGCTTCTGCGCTCAGCTCCTCGCCGGGATGGAGCAGATGGAGCAGGTCCTTCGCTCCTCCGGCCAGTACGGCGCCCGGATCGGGGTGCCCGATGACGCGGATGTCCAGACCAGACTGCTGGGTTTCATCGGCCGGAATCCGTCCTGGCCGGGGCCGGCGGACCGGACGCCCTGATCCGGCCGGAATCCGTCCTGGCCGAGGCCGGTGAGCCGGACGCCCTGATCCGGCCGGAATCCGTCCTGGCCGAGGCCGGTGAGCCGGACGCCCTGATCCGGCTGAAGGCCGATGGAAGCATGCCGGAGCCGGGAACGGGCGAGGTCTCCGCTGGACGCCCCGCCGACGGGGACGTCAATGGACGTCAGTCGCCGACCGCGCGGCGCGGTGTCTCGGCGTACTGGTCGAACAGCTCGTCACGCACCGCGGTGAGGTCGATGACCTCCGCCACCGGCCGCCGGGCCTCCAGCTCGGCGCGCCGGCGGGCGCGCCTGGCACGCTCCGCCCTGGCCAGGGCGGCGGCTCTGCGCCGTTCGGCGTCGACCCTCACGGCGCTCCGCAGGACCATCAGGTAGCCGACCAGGAGGACGGCCGAGGGGGCTGTCCCCCACCAGGGGATCACCTGGGTCGCGGCCGTCACCACGGAGGCGAGGAGCAGCAGCACGCACCACAGTGTCAGCCGCCTGCGCTTGGCCACCTGGGCGGCCCTGCGCCGCCGTTCGGCGCGTCGGCGCTCGGCCGCGGACGGCGGGAGCCGGTGACCGGGCGCTGCGGAGGAGGCGTCACCGTCAGCGGCCGGCCCGGCGGGGGGCTCGGCACGCGTGTCACCGCCTCCGTCCTCGTCCTCGGACGCCCGCGCGGCCGGGCCGTACGGCTCGGCGACGGTGACGGCGTCGGCATCGACGTCCGCCACGCCGTCGGCTTCGGCGTCCGCGCCGGGTTCGGTGTCGGTGTAGGCGGGCCGGTCACGGCGCAACCACATGGGCACGAGCACGCACAGCCACATCACCACGATGGCCAGATAGAGAAGGACGCTCCCGCTCACGGCCACCTCCGGGCAGCACGAAAGCGCCGCTGGTCCGCTGGCGCTCTCGATGTGCTCACGTCACGCACCGTAAGACCGCGTGTCACTATTTGACGAGTATTCGATGCGGTGTGTCGCGAGATCTTCAAACCTCTTCGTGCGGAGCGCCTCCGTGCGCCGCCGCTTCGCGGTCCCTGCGCCACCTGGTCAGCAGCCCTCTGGGCACATCCTCAACGGTCAGCGCATAACAAATATGGTCACGCCAGGCGCCGTCAATGTGCAATTGCCGACGTCTGATGCCCTCTTCCCGGAAACCGAGCTTTTCAACCACTCTACGGCTCGCGTGATTTTCCGGGCGGATATTCGCCTCGATGCGGTGCAGGCCGGTGGTGAAGAAACAGTGGTCGACGGCCATGGCCACGGCGGTGGGGATGATGCCCCGGCCCGCCACGGCGCTGTCCACCCAGTAGCCGACCTGCGCGGACCTGGCCGACCCCCAGACGATCGCGCCGACGGTCAGCTGCCCGGCGAACGCCCCCCGGTAGGTGACGACCCAGGGAAGCGCCAGCCCCTGCCGGGCCTCCCGGCGCAGCGTGGCGGTCATCGACACGTAGGGACCGAGCCCCGTGCGGAACAGGGGCGTCTCAGGGTTGCTCGGCTCCCAGGGACGCAGCCAGTCGGCGTTGCGCAGCCGCGACTCGCGCCAGACGCGCACGTCCCTCAGCCGCAACGGCCGAAGCCCCACGGGTCCTTCCGTCAGGGTCACCGGCCAGCCACGTAGTCGATCCACGCCTTCCATCATCCTCCCAAGGCGTGCCACCGTGCCACGGACTCTCTCCCCCGAACCGGCCCGAGCAGTCCCGGCCCGGCCCGAGCGGCACCGGCCCGCACGAGCGACCCCGGCACGGCCGAGCGGCACCGGCCCGGCCGGAACAGTCCCGGGACGATCCCGGCCCCGAACCCAGGCCAGGAGGCCCCGAACCCAGGCCAGGAGGTCCCGAACCCGGAGCAGGACCCCGCCCCGGCTTCCGGCCTCCGCCTCCGGCCCGCCGCCCGCCGTACCGGCGGGGTCCTCCCCCGGGCCGGCACGGTCAGCGTGGGTGGTCTCCCCCGCGGATCTGGTCCACGGCGTGCCTGAGGATCGGCGCGAGTACGGCCATGCCGTCGCGGACCCCGCCCGAGGAGCCCGGCAGGTTGACGACCAGGGTGTTCCCGGCCTGCCCGGCGAGCCCTCGGGACAGGATCGAGGTGGGCACCCTGTCCCGGGAGGACTGGCGGACGGCCTCGGCGATGCCGGGGATCTCCCGGTCGAGCACGCGGCGCGTCATCTCCGGGGTCAGGTCGGCGGGTGTCAGACCGGTGCCGCCGGTGGTGACGATCACGTCGTGCCCCTCGGCCACCCCGGCCCGCAGCGCCTCCTCGACCGGCTCGCCGTCGGGCACCACCCGCGGGCCCGTCACCTCGCACCCGGCCTCGGCCAGCAGCTCGGCGAGCAGCCTGCCGGACCTGTCCTCGTACACCCCCGCGGCGGCCCGGTTGGACGCCGTGATCACCAAAGCCCTCACCCGATCACCCGGTCCTCATCCACGTCTGCTCAAGGCGGCCGGTCACGGACGGGTCCAGACCCCGGTCTTGCCGCCCGTCTTCTCCTCCACCCGCACATCGGTGATCACCGCCGCCGGGTCCACCGCCTTGACCATGTCGATCAGCGCGAGCGCCGCGACGGAGACCGCGGTCAGCGCCTCCATCTCGACGCCGGTGCGGTCGGCGGTCTTCACCCGCGCGGTGATCTCCACCCCGTCGTCGGTCACCGCCAGGTCGACCTTCACACCGTGCAGGGCGATCGGGTGGCAGAGCGGGATCAGGTCGGGGGTGCGCTTGGCGCCCATGATCCCCGCGATCCGGGCGGTGCCGAGCGCGTCGCCCTTGGGGATCTCCCCCGACCGCAGCAGCGCGACCGCCTCGGCCGACAGCAGCACCTTGCCGGTGGCGCTCGCCGTACGGGCGGAGACGTCCTTGGCCGAGACGTCGACCATGCGGGCGGCACCGGTCTCGTCGATGTGTGTGAATCCGCTCACAGTGGGATGACCTCCACGTTCGACCCCTCGGGCAGCTCGGTGACGTCCTCGGGGACCACGATCAGGGCGTTGGCCGAGGCGAGGGCGGCGAGCTGGTGCGAGCCCTGCCCCCGGACCGGCGTGACCGTGCCGTCGTGGCCGAGCACGGCGCGCAGGTAGGACCGCCTGCCCTGCGGCGAGCGCAGCGGCGCGGCGGTCACCCCCCGCACGCTGTACGGGGGCCCGGCGGCCAGGCCGCGCATCTTCAGGAGCGCGGGACGGACGAACAGCATGAACGACACGAAGGACGACACCGGATTGCCGGGCAGCGCGAAGATCGGAATCTGGTCCTGACCCACGACGCCGAACCCCTGCGGCATGCCCGGCTGCATCGCGACGCGTTCGAAGCGGACCGTGCCGAGCGGCGAGAGGGCCTCCTTGACGGGCTCGTAGGCGCCCATCGAGACACCGCCGCTGGTGATCACGGCGTCGGCCCGCAGCAACTGGGCGTCGAGCTGGTCGAGGAACCGGGCGGGGTCGTCGGCCACGATCCCGGCGCGGTAGCCCTCCCCGCCGGCCTGCTGGACGGCGGCGGCCAGGGTGTAGCTGTTGGACTCCCACAGCTGCCCGGCCTCCAGCGGCGCGCCGGGTTCCACCAGCTCGGCGCCGGTGGAGATCACCACGACCCGGGGGCGGGGCCGTACCAGCACCCGGCGGCGGCCGACCCCGGCGAGGATGCCGAGCTGCGCCGGCCCGATGGGCGTGCCCGCCGGCAGCACGGCCTGACCCGCGGAGACGTCCTCGCCCGCGCGGCGGATGGCGTTGCCCTCCGGCGCCTGCCGGTCGATCCGCACCTCGACGGTGCCGCCGTCGGTCCACTCGACCGGGATCACGGTGTCGGCGCCCGGGGGCACCGGGGCGCCGGTCATGATCCGTACGGCCGTGCCGGGGCCGACGGCGAGCGTCCGGCCGGCGCCGGCCGCGATGTCGCCGAGCACCTGCAGTTTCGCCGGCACCGTCGCGAGGTCCTCGGCCCGTACGGCGTAGCCGTCCATGGCCGAGTTGTCGAACGACGGCAGCGGCACCGGGGAGGTGACCTCCTCGGCGAGGGTGGTGCCCAGCGCCTGGTCGAGATCGATCTCCAACGGCGCGAGCGTCCGCACGGTCCGCAGGATGTCGGAGAGGTGGTCGTCGACCGTTCTCATGGGATGGTTCATCGAGACGCCAGGAATTCCTTCAGCCAGGGCAGGAAGTCCGGTCCGAGGTCGGGCCGGTCCGCGGCGAACTTCACCACCGTGCGCAGGTATTCGAGCTTGTCGCCGGTGTCGTAGCGACGGCCGCGGAACAGCACGCCGTGGACCGGACCGCCCTCGTCCTCGCCGCGGCCCGCCAGGGTGCGCAGCGCGTCGGTGAGCTGGATCTCGCCGCCGCGGCCGGGCCCGGTGTTCTCCAGCACCTCGAACACGGCCGGGTCGAGCACGTAGCGGCCGATGATGGCCCAGTTGGACGGCGCCTCGTCCGCCGGCGGCTTCTCCACCAGGTCCGTCACCCGCACCACGTCGTCGTCGGAGGTGGGCTCGATGGCGGCGCAACCGTACAGGGACACCTGCTCCTGGGGCACCTCCATCAGCGCGATGACGCTGCCGCCATGGGTCTGGCGCACCTCGATCATCCGCTTGAGCAGCTCGTCACGCTGGTCGATCAGGTCGTCACCGAGCAGGCAGGCGAACGGGTGGTCCCCCACGTGCTGCTTGGCGCAGAGCACCGCGTGGCCGAGGCCGCGCGGCTCACCCTGCCGCACATAGTGGAGGGTCGCAAGGTCGGCGGGCTCACGCACCTTGGACAGGCGCTCGTCGTCGCCCTTGGCCTCCAGCACGTCCTCAAGTTCGATCGCCCGGTCGAAATGGTCCTCGATGGAACGCTTGTTCTTCCCGGTCACCATCAGCACGTCCAGCAGACCGGCGGAGACGGCCTCCTCCACGACATACTGGATCGCCGGCTTGTCGACGATCGGGAGCATCTCCTTGGGGGTCGCCTTGGTGGCGGGCAGGAAGCGCGTGCCCAGCCCCGCGGCGGGGACTACGGCTTTGGTCACAGAATGGAAGTCGGTCATAACCGAAACCATAACGGAGGCGTCTGTGGACAAGTCGAGGCTGCGGTCGGTCATCGAGGACGCGCGGGCCGCCGTTCCCGGCGACGTGCGGCACGCGGCCTCCGTCCGGATCAGGGACGCCCTGCTCGACCGGCCCTGGGTGCAGATGGCCGGGCTGGTCGCCTGTTACTGGTCGATCGGCGCCGAACCCGAGACCCACGGCCTCGTCTTCGCGCTGTGGAAGCACGGCGCGACCGTGATGCTGCCGGTGCTGCGTGACGACGACGACCTCGACTGGGCGGTGTACGACGGCCCCGACACCCTCGCCCCCGGCCGTTTCGGGATCATGGAGCCGGTCGACACCCGGCGCGGCGTCGACGCGATCCGGACCGCCGCCCTGGTCATCGTGCCCGCGCTGGCCGTGGACCGCGCGACCGGCGTACGGCTCGGCCGCGGCGGCGGCTCCTACGACCGCGCGCTGGCCCGGGTCGGCCCGAACGTGCCGACGGTCGCGCTGCTGCACGAGGGCGAGCTGATGGACGGCGTGCCGGCCGAGCCGCACGACGTGCCGGTCCGCTACGCGGCCACCCCGGAGGGGATCGTCCGCCTGGCGGGATGAGCCGTACGGCCGCACGCCGGGGAACCCCCGCCTGGCCGGATGAGCCGTACGGCCGCACGCCGGGGAACCCCCGCCTGGCCGGATGAGCCGTACGACCTCGCGTCCGGAACCGCCCGCCGGGCGGACGGGGTGAGCCGTACGGCGGGGAGCCGAGGGGCCGAGGGGCCGAGGGGCCGAAGCGCCGTACGGCCGCGCTCCGAGGGGACCGTGTGAACCGTGCGCCCGGACGTGCGGCACGGCTCTCATCGGACGGGTGAGACGGAGTAGTAGACCGAATACGACAGAATGGTCGCCGAGGTAGGAGAGGGGGCCAGATGAACGTCGACGTCTGGCTTCTTCTGGGCGCCGGCGTGGTGATCGCGGCCATCGTCGCGGTGCGCGTCGCCCACCGTACCGGCCTGCCCAGCCTCCTCATCTTCCTCGGCATCGGCCTGCTCGTCGGCGAGTCCGGCCTGGGCCTGCAGTTCGAGAACCCGCAGATCGCCCAGCAGATAGGGCTGATCGCCCTGGCCGTCATCCTCGCCGAGGGCGGCCTGACCACCAACTGGAACCACGTCAAAAAGGCGGTCCCCCTCGCGGCGGTGCTCGCCACCGTCGGCGTGGGAGTGAGCATCGTGGCCGTCGCCGTACCGGTCCACCTGCTGCTCCACCTGGACCTGCGCACCTCCCTGATCATCGGCGCGGTGCTCGCCTCGACCGACGCCGCGGCCGTCTTCTCCGTCCTGCGCCGGCTGCCGCTGCCGCGCCACCTGGCGGGCACCCTGGAAGCAGAGTCCGGATTCAACGACGCCCCCACCGTCATCGCGGTGGTGCTGCTGAGCACGGCGGGCTCGCCCTCGGTGGGGCACGCGCTGCTGGAGGTGGTCGTCGAGCTGACGGTGGGCGCCGCCGTCGGCCTGGCGGTCGGCCCCCTGGGCGTGTACGCGCTGCGCCGGATCGCACTGCCGGTCTCCGGCCTGTATCCGATCGCCGTTCTCGCCCTGGCGTTCGTCGCCTACTCCGGGGCCGTCCACCTGGGCGGCAGCGGCTTCCTCGCGGTCTACCTCGCCGCGCTGATCATGGGCAACTCCCGGATGCCGCACCGCGCCGCCACCCGGGGGTTCGCCGAAGGAGTGGCCTGGCTCGCGCAGATCGGCCTGTTCGTCATGCTGGGGTTGCTGGCCAGTCCCTCGGAGATGCCGTCGGCGATCGTCCCGGGGCTGGTGGCCGGGCTCATCCTGGTCGCGGTGGCCCGGCCGCTGTCGATCGTGGTCTGCGCCTTCCTGGTGCGGATCGCCCGGGTGGACCGGCTCAACTGGCGCGAGCAGGCGTTCCTGTCGTGGGCGGGACTGCGCGGCGCGGTCCCCGTCGTGCTCGCCACCATCCCCTGGGCGGCGAGCACGGCCGGCGACGGCTCCGCCAAGCTCGTGTTCAACGAGGTGTTCGTCATCGTGGTCGTCTACACCCTGATCCAGGGGCCGACGCTGCCCTTCGTGGCCACCCGGCTCGGGCTGTCCAGGGTGGACGAGGCGCAGGACCTCGAAGTGGAGTCGGCGCCGCTGGAGGAGCTCAACGCCGACCTGCTGCAGATAAAGATCCCGCCGACCTCCAAGCTGCAGGGTGTGGAGATCTTCGAGCTCCGGCTGCCCACCGACGCCCAGGTCACGCTGATCGTCAGGGACGGCCGGACGTTCGTGCCCACCGACACCACCAGGATCAAGGTGGACGACCAGCTCCTGGTCGTGACCACCGCCGCCTGCCGCGACCCGGTCGAGCGGCGGATCAGGGCGATCAGCCGCCGGGGCAAGCTGGCGGGCTGGTTCGGCGAACTCGGCCACTGACCGGCGGATGGCTTCTTCGACCGGCGGGTGCCTTCGCCGGCCGGAGGATGGCTTCGCCGATCGGCGGGTGCCTTCGCCGGCCGGCTGATGCCCTCGCTGTCCGGCGGGTGCCTTCGCTGAGTGGCGGAATGGCAAGGGCCCGACTCGCGTTCACCCCTGTCAGCCGAATACCATTAGCAGTCGCGTCTGTAGAGTGCCAACCGGCGTGAACCAACGAGGAGGAGCGCGTGCCCACTTACCAGTACGCCTGCAACACGTGCGGCAACGAGTTCGAGATCGTCCAGAAGTTCTCGGACGACGCCCTGACCGAGTGCCCGTCCTGCTCCGGCCAGCTCCGCAAGGTGTTCTCGGCGGTCGGCATCGTCTTCAAGGGCTCCGGCTTCTACCGGACCGACAGCCGGTCCTCCTCCTCCAGCACCGTGGGCTCCTCCAGCTCGTCGAGCTCCTCCGGGTCGTCGGGTTCCTCGGGCTCGTCGGGCTCGTCCGGCGAGTCGAAGCCGTCCGGCTCCTCGTCCGAGTCGAAGAGCACCGCCTCCACCCCGGCGAGCAGCTCGGCCCCCGCCGCCTGAGCCCGTCCGCTCCCACTCGGGAGCGGACCAGCGGCAGTCGTCCACAGGCGCGGCCCGGTGCCCGCCCGTTGTCCACAGGCACGGTCCGGCCTCATCGCCGGGCCGCCGGCCGCGCTAGTCTCGGCGCCATGGTCACTCGCGCGGAAATCGGGGTCATCGGCGGCTCCGGCTTCTACTCCCTGCTCGACGACGCCACCGAGGTCGAGGTCTCCACGCCCTACGGCCCGCCCAGCGACGTCATCACCGTCGGCCGCATCGGCTCCCGCACGGTCGCCTTCCTCCCCCGCCACGGTCGCGACCACCGTTTCGCCCCCCACCTCATCCCCTACCGCGCCAACCTGTGGGCCCTGCGCTCCCTCGGCGTCCGCCAGGTCCTGGCCCCCAGCGCGGTCGGCTCCCTGCGTCCCGAGGTGGGCCCCGGCGCACTGGTCGTCCCCGACCAGCTCGTCGACCGCACCTCCGGCCGCGTCCAGACGTACTACGACGCCGACGGCGTCGTGCACGTCGCCTTCGCCGACCCCTACTGCCCGGCCGGGCGCGCGGCGGCCGTCTCCACCGCCCGCTCCGCCCAGTGGGACCTGGTCGACGGCGGCACCCTCGTGGTCATCGAGGGCCCCCGATTCTCCACCCGCGCGGAGTCCCGCTGGTTCAGCTCCAACGGGTGGACGATCGTCGGCATGACCGGCTTCCCCGAGTCGATCCTCGCCCGCGAGCTGGCCATGTGCTACACCTCGCTGTCCCTGGTCACCGACCACGACGCCGGGGTCGAGGCAGGCGAGGGCGTCACCCACGAGGAGGTCCTGGCCTTCTTCGCCGCCAACGTCGAGCGCATGCGTTCCCTCGTCACCGAGGTCGTCACCGCCCTCCCGGAGGAGCGCGCCTGCCCGTGCTCCAGCGCCCTCGACGGCCTCAAGCTCCCCTTCGACCTCCCCGAGTGACCGCCTGCCCCGCCGTACGGCGGGGCGTGATCATCCACGGGTACCGCGCCACCCGGTTCTTCCCACTCTCACGATGGAGTCCGTCATGCGCGCGTTCCGCCGTCTTCTCGGCCGCTACCACCGCCTCGCCGCCACCGCCGTCGCCGCCCTGGCCGCCGCCTGCGCCGTCGTCGCGCTGCGGCCGGAGACCGCCTCGGTGACCGTCCTGGTGGCGGCCAAGAACCTTTCCGGAGGCGTGCTGACGGCGCGCGACGTCACCACGGCCGCCTTCCGGCCGGGGACGGTCCCCGACGGCGCGCTACGGCCCGGCGTTCCGGTCGCCGGGAAGGTGCTGGCCGGGCCGGCCCGCCGCGGGGAGCCCATCACCGACGTTCGCCTCCTCGGTCCGGGCCTGCTCGCCGCGCACGGCCCGGGAACGGTCGCCACGCCGGTCCGCGTCGCCGACTCCGAGGCGGCTCGGCTGCTGTCGCCCGGCGACGTCGTCAACGTCCTCGCCGCCTCCGCCACCTGGGAGGGCGCGGTCCCGGCCCGGGTCGTGGCCGAGGGCGTCACCGTCCTGGCCGGTCTCGGCGACCGGTCGGATCACGGTGCCCTGGTCGTGCTGGCCACCACCGCCGAGCAGGCCGTCAGGCTGGCCTCGGCTCAGGCGGGCGGCCATCTGTCGATCACCATCGGCCCGCGCGGATGACAGGGCCGGCCCCGACCGGCCGGTCCTCCGCCCGGCCCGGGAAAGCCGGGAAGGGCGGGGAGGCCGGGGAGGGTGTCACAGCAGCGAGCCGAGCTTGGGGTCGTACTCCCAGTGCCAGGGCTCGAAGGGGCTGACGTAGGCCCACTTCGGGTGGAACCACCCGAACTTCTTGCTGTTGGCCTCCATCCAGTTGAACTGGGCCGACCGGAACTGCTGCACCCCGCCGCACAGGTCGACGGCGAGGCCGAGGCCGTGGTTGCTCCGCCCCGGGACGGCCGCGAAGCCCGGGCGGCGGTAGTAGACCGACTGCTGCTCGGCGAGGCTCCGGTAGCTGTCGGTCACGCACATCGACTTGCCGAACTGCTTCTTGTACGCCTCGTTCATGCTGATGAACGCGAGCGCCGCGTCCCCGCGCAGCTCGCTGCCGGGCTGCGGGAGCGGGCAGAGGTACGCCTTGGGGATCAGCCCGTTGGAGAACTGGTCCGACATGCCCACCTGGACCGGGTTGCATCCCTGGGCTGGCTGGCCCGACTTGTCGACCTTTACGCCCAGCTTCACCAGCGCCTGGGTCAGCGACTTAACGATCTTGCCGGACCGGGCCCGGAGCGCCTCGATCTCGGCGTTCGCCTGCGCCTCGGACAGCAGTCTGTCGGCCCGCAGCTCCTGGGCCTGGGCGGCCAGCTTCTCACGCTCGGCCTGCAGGCGGCTGCTCTCCGCCAGGACGAGGTCCCGCTCGGCCACGATCTGGGTGGCGGAGGCCATGGCCTGCAACGTCTCCTCGCTCGTATCCCCGGACAGGAATCCGGCCAGGTCACCGCCCGTGGGCTGCTGGTAGAGCAGGCCGACGATGTCCGACAGCGGCTGCCGCATCTGGGCGAAGGCGCGGTCGGCGGCCTGGAGCTCGCGCAGCTTGTTCGACAGCTCCTTCTCCGAGGTCCGGATCTTGGCCTGCCGGTCCCGGAGCGCCTTCGTGGCGTCTTCCAGCTCCTTGGTCGCCTTCTCGGCCTCGCGGCGCAGCTCCAGAAGGCTCGTCGGATCACGGCGCAGCACGGCTGAGGCCTGCGATCCCGCCCGGGCCTGAGCGAAGGCCGGGGATCCAGATTGGGCCTGAGCGGAGACCCGGGAACCCGGCTGGGCCTGGGCGGAGACCAGGGACCCTGGCTGGGCCTGGACGGAGATCGGGGAACCCGGCTGGGCCTGAACGAGGACCGGGGACCTCGACTGCCCCTGGGCGGAGGCCGGCGGTCCGGATCGTGCCTCGGCGGCCCCGGGGATGAGGGAGGTCATGGTCGCGACAACGGCGATCAGACCCGCTGATCGACGAGGTGGCACTTTACGACCCCTCCGTTTGCGAACTCGTGACCTGGGTCAGGCACGCACGTTACTACAGCTCCCCAAGTGTCCGAGCCAGAGACGGTGCAGCCGTTATGTGCGGAACTCACCTTTTGTCAGCCTGCTGCCTCAAGCACCCTCCCACTCCTGTTCCTCGCACACCTCCCACAGCCAGGTCCCCCACCACTCCTTCGGGCACTCGAACACGGCGTCCGCGCTCTCCGGCCGCGGCGTCCCCGACACCTCGGGCGTCGGCTCCGCCTCCGGCCGCGGCGTCTCAGCGGGCTCCGCCGTACGCTCGCCCCTCGGAACGGTCACCCTGGGGGCCGTCAGACGCGTCCTGGGCTCCCTGGCGACCTCCACCGGACGGCGCGGCCGGGCCACCACGACCCCCGGCATCCACCCCTCGTACACCCGGTCGGGCCGAGGTGGAGGAGGCACCCACCTCGGCCCGAAGGCCGCGTCCGGAACGGGGACGACCACGTACGGCAAAGCCGCGATGACGCCCCCCTCAGGCACCCCGCCGGTACCGGCGTCCCGGACGGCATCGCCGTACCCGGTGAGGTCGGCCACCAGCAGCCCGGTGGCGAGCAGCGCGGGAGCCAGCATCGCCCCGCAGAGCACCAACGGCCGCAGCGCGCGACGCTCCCGGCTGCGAACAGGTCGCCGTTCGATCACGCAGCGTGACACTAGCCACGCCCGCCACACGGCCACGCCGCCACTTGCCACGCCTTTACCGCAGCTCAGCGAAGGGATGACGCGCCCTTCGACCGCCACCCACCCACCCGGCGCGCACACACGCCGAACTTTCGCTACCCTTGTAGAGAGTCCCTGCCTCCGTAGCTCAGGGGATAGAGCACCGCTCTCCTAAAGCGGGTGTCGCATGTTCGAATCATGCCGGGGGCACTCTTCTGACCAGCGATCACGCCCTTGACCTGAGCGTTCGCGTCTTTCCTCAATCCGGCTCTACGCAGCCGTGTGCCACCGTGGGCAGCCGTATGTCAGCGGCTGTGGGATATGCGTGGGATGGATCTTGGCACGTTTCCGCAGGTCGCCTCTCCTCTGAGTGGGCCGCGGTCACCGGTCCCACAGCACTGGCCAGTGGCCAGAGCACGGGCCTGCGGGGAAAGCCGGCCCCGCCTAGGATCGGACATCGTGCAGCGATTGGCGCTCTTCGACCTCGACAACACGCTCATCGACCTGGACGCCGCCTTCCTGCTGTGGGCGCACGAGTTCGCCGAGGAGCATCGGCTCGGCCGGAAGGCCGTCGATCATCTGGTCAAGCTGGACCGTAACGGCCTGCCCCACCGCGAGCTGTTCTTCACCAAGGTCCGCGAGCGGTTCAAGCTGTCCGCTTCGGCAGCAGATCTGTGGGCCGCCTACCGCCGGCGGATGCCCCATCTCGTCGAGTGCCGTCCCGAGGTCATGGCCGCGCTGACCGAGCTACGCGCGTCCGGATGGCGCGTTGGGGTCGTCACCAACGGGACGGCGGACAACCAGCTCGGCAAGCTCCAGCGGACGGGCCTGGCTGATGTCGTCGACGGCTATGCGCTCTCGGGCGCCGAGGGCATTCGCAAGCCCGACGTCGGCCTGTTCGAGATCGCCGCCAGGCGATGCGGCGTAAGCCTCGCTGATGGCGGGTGGATGGTCGGGGACCACCCCGTCGCGGACATCGGTGGAGGACACGCAGCCGGCCTGCGCACGATCTGGATCGACCGCGGCACTCAGCCCGACCATGAGCACCCCCCGGACCACGTGGTCACCGATGTAATGTGCGCCACGGACATCCTCCAAGACATCGGCAAGTGACTTTCGAAGAGGTACCAGATGTTCCTCGATTCCCTGACTCACGAAGCAAAAATCAGGACAGCTCCACTACGCTCCGCGTGTGGCCTACATAGTGACTCTCGCCTCTGAAGAACTTGCCTCTATACGTGCCAAGCTAAGAGTGGAACAGCGCCTGACCAGGGCTCTTCCAAAGGGAGTCAGACGAACTGGCCTTGTCGCCGGACCACCGATGGTCCTGGTGCTGGGGCAGGGCGATGAAGATGAGCGGAACAGTTCCACATCCCGGCGTCTCGCCTGGATAGGCGTGGTGGCGCGGTACAACACTGCGGGCGCCGTCAACAAAAGCATCACCGTCGACCCGCTCCGGGAGTGCATGGAAACGATCATGCTCGACGGGCATGACGGGCTGCTCAGCCGACTCTCCAAGCCTATGCGCGAGGAGTTTGAACAAGCGGCCATCCTCGGCGGGGTCAGCGAATGCAGCTATGTCTTATGGGAGGCGGTGAATACTGTACTCCGGGCAGCGCATCCGGAACTGATAGGTCTGCTCAACTGGTTGATTGCCCAAGCCGACCCCTCGGTGCTGGACAACAATGACCCTGCGGACCATGCCTGGCAGGAGCAACAGGACACGATGCGGAGCCTCCTCTGGATCGCGGAGTTCCCGCACTCCAGCTTAGCGGCGTGGCAGCGCCCTTCATCGCGGGATGCGCCCTACCTGGCCGGACTCATACCGCACCCCAGGGTGTACAACCCGGACTCTCTATCTTGACCGAATTTGGTGGAATAACTGCAGGCAGGCATCACAATGGTTCGTAGTGTCATGCCGGTAGAGTTCTGAGTATGGGCCGCCGGATCGACTTCTACGATGACCCCGCCGCGCCCAGGCTCAACAGCCTGGTTCCTTCGGTGAACGTCGTGGTCACCAACGAGGCGGGCGAGATCCTGATGATCCGCCGCAGTGACAACGGCAACTGGGCCGTTCCCGGTGGTGCGATTGACCTCGGTGAGTCCCTGCCCGATGCGGCGGTCCGCGAGACGCTGGAGGAGACCGGGATCAAGTGTGAGATCACCGGACTTGTCGGGACGTACACCGACCCCAGGCACGTGATCGTCTACACCAGCGACGGTGAGGCCCGGCAGGAGTTCTCCATCGTGCTCGCCGGCCGAGCCGTCGACGGCGAGCCGACGCCGAGCGACGAGTCCCGCGAGGTGCGTTGGATACCGCGGGACGAGGTGCTCTCCCTATCGATGGACCGGTCAATGCGCCTGCGGATCGGCCACTTCCTCGAAAGCGCGAGCAAGCCGTACATAGGCTGAGGCCCCGGCATGTGCCGAGGCCTGGAGCCGAGTCTCTACGAGGATCACTCGTCGAGGGCGCTGCTGATCTTCCCGTTCATCCGTTCCTGCTGGCCCTCCATGCACTTGGCGTAGACCCGATGGAGGACCTCCACGCTGTGCCCGGCACGCTTGGCCACCTCGGTGGCCGGCACTCCCGCGTTGAGCCACAGGGACAGGGCGGCATGTCGCAGGTCATAGGGGCGGGCGGCGAGCGGTGACCTCGCCTGCTCGTCGGTGAGGACGAGCGATCGAGCTTCCTGCCAGACGTAGGAGTATGCCGAGCTGGAGTAGGAGCCGCCATTGGCCGTCCGGAACAGCCGACCGTCACTTTCGATGCCGTAGGCGTCGATGTGCTCCCGAAGGATGACGACCAAAGCCGGCGGGATAGGGATCTCCCTGGTCTCCTTCTTCGCCCGGTGCTTGAGGCTGCGCGACTCGTGGGTCTCCCCCGAGTCGGTCCACCGCTTGTTCGCCTGCGGTCGTGCCTTCTCCAGGATGATCTGACCCCATCCCGATTCGGGCAGGGTGCAGTTCTTCAAACGGAGGTCCGCCGCTTCCTCCGGCCGTAGACCCGCGTAGTAGATGCAGGCGAACATGGCTTTGAGCCGGGCGCCCCGGGTGCGGCCGACCTTCGGCATGGCGGCCAGGAGCTGCCTTGCCTGAGCCGGATTGATGACCGTACGAGGGTCGACGACGGTGACTGCCTTGGGTGGCTTCCACTTGATCTCGTGCAACGGGTTGGTCGGGAAGACCTTCTGTTCCACCGCCAGCTCCAGGAGGTGATGAAGGATCGCCCGCTTCCGCCGTATGGTGTTGGCAGCGGCTTCCCCGCCGTCGAAGGTGGCCGAGATGGCGTCGAGTGCGGTCCGGACGATCCGCGCCTCCTGGAGATCCGCCAGTGGAAGGGATGCCTTCTCCAGCCAGCGCAGCACCATGGCCTGCGCGCGGGTCAGTGTCCCCCGCCGGCTCTCGGGAAGCAGCACGTGGTTACGTAGCACCTGCCGCAGCTCGTCGTCCTCCGGCCGTCCCGGAACGTCGGCCACCAGCGCCGGAATCAGCGACAACAGCGCGTACGCTTCGGTCTCCCGCGTCCGGGGAGCCGTCGTGCGCCACCGGCTGACCACGTACGACTGCGCGAACTGCATGAAGGACGGCCCCGAAGGCTCGGCGTCCGCCAGCATCGAAACCGGCAGCCCCGTGGCGACGTCGAACGCCTCCCCCTTCTTCGCCGCCTGGCGAAGGTCGGACAGGAAGTTCTCGGCCAGCGCCTTGGTCCTGAAGGTCTTGGATCGTGACTTGCTGCCGACCTTCCAGCGCGCTTCGAAGGACGGTGCCTTGCTGGACTGGTTCCGGCGGACTTCCCAGATGCGGACTTCGTAGGTGACGGTCACGACGCCTCCCGCAGCGAGTCGAGCCACACTTCCAGGTCGCTGCGCCGGACACGCAGCTCGTCATTGGGGTACTGGATGCAGACCGGCGCCTTGCCGAGCTCCCGCCACCGGTAGAAGGTGCGGCGAGAGATTCCGTTCAGCACGGTGAGCACTTCGGGCACGGTGAGGAGCGGGTCATCAGACCGACGCATCGTGCACCTCCTCGGGCACCGGAGACGCGGGCAGCGATCTCCCGGTCAGCGCGGCGGCGAGAACGGCATCACCGAGCGAGTAGCCCTGTCCGGCGTACTCCCAGTGGGAGACCACGAGGACGGTGTCCTCGTCGAAGAGCGGGAGCCGTCCGGTGCTGACGGCCTCGTCGCGCATGTAGTCGGCGCGTTCGGCGCGGATGTCGCCGAGGGTGGTGGAGTAGTGGCGGCTCTTGGTGGAGAAGTGGCCGCGGAAGCCGAGCATGTGCGCCCAGTGGGCAAGGCGGAGGTCGGCCAGCTCGTCGAGGGCGCCCAGGCGCAGGCATTCGGCGATGAGTCGCCGGGCGTGCTCCCGCAGGGGCAGGGCCGCCAGGTCGTCGAGGGGGCTGACGCGCCGGTCGAGGGTGCCGACGCATTCGGCGGCCTTGGTGGCGTACTTGGCGATGTAGCCGGCTACCGCTTGATCAGTGAGCTCACCGTCCAGGGTGATCGGGCGGACGTCGAGCTGAGTGCCCCAGCGCAGCACTCGCGCCGGTTCGTCGGCCGCGGCCGGGGCGGTGACCGTCACGGCCGAGACGGCGTGCCGTACGGCGTCGGCCAGGACGTCGGCGCTCGCCCAGGCCGGAGGCGTGGAAGCGGGTCCGTCCGGGCCGTCGAGGCGGATGACGGCGTGGAAGTGGACGACGCCGCGCCGCTGGTACTCGGCGACCTTGGCGAAGGAGACCACGGCCTGCTCGCGCAGCTCCCGCACGGTCAGGCCCGCGGCCTTGGCGACGTTGCGGCGGAGCGCCAGGGTGAAGCGCCGCCACAACTCCGGCGACAGGGCGTTGAACAGCACGCTTCCCGCGTAGTCGTAGCAGTCCGGGCACAGCGGCTCCCCGAGGCACGTCTCATCGGTGCCGTGCCGAGCGGTGCAGGACATGACCCGCCCGTGCGGGCACGTGGCGGCGTCGCGGCGGGCGTGACAGGGCAGGACCTTGCCGTTCTTCTCCCGGCGGGTGTGGACGAGGCCGAAGGAGGGGGCGGTGAGGGTGACGAACAGGCACGGGTGGCCGGTGACCGTCTCGGGGACGCCCTTGCCGCCCACGAGGCCGGCGCGGATGAGCTGGTAGGTGTCGGCCCGGTAGGTCTCGGCGCAGGCCGGGCATCGGGAGGCCCGGCGGGTCTTGCACGGAACACGCAGGACGCCGTCCGGTTCGGTGGCGGTGGTGTAGGAGTGCAGGCGCCGGCCAGTGGCGGGGTCGAGGTGATGGACGTGGCCGCGCAGGTGGATCGGCTGGCGGCAGCCGCCAGTGGCGCGGATCTGGGCGGCCCAGCGGGCATAGTGGGGATCGTGGAGCCGGGTGATGAGTCCGGCTATCGCGTGGGTGCTTGGCATGATGGGGTGCGTCCCTTCCGGGTCGAGCGGTTCGGTTCGGGATGGCCCCCGACGTGACAGACGTCTTGGCGGATGTGTGGTCACGCCGGGGGCGCCAAGGGCTCAGCAGAAGCCGAGGCCCTCGCAGTGCTCGCAGGTCTCGCCGTAGCCATCGACGCCGGTCCCGCCGCAGTGGCAGCACTGCCAGCGCCGGGGAGCGATGTCGCGGAGTTCGGCGGTCGGGGCGTTGAGGTCGTCGGTCATGTGATCCATCTCCCGGTGTCGCGTCTGGGGGCGGTGTTGAGGAACACCCGCCAGGTATGGGGCCGCTCGCGCAGCTTCATGACCGGCGATATCTGCCGGATCGGCAGGAGCGTGCGGATGGTGTTGGCGGCGTGGACGACTTCGGCGTAGGTGCCGTCGATGCGGATGCGCATGGGGGTTCTCCTTCGCGGGTTCAGGCGGGGTCGGGCTGCTCGCGCAGGGCGTGGAGCAGGTCTGCGGCGAGTTGGTTGGACACGCCGAGGCGGGCGCGCAGGGTGTCGCGGGTGATGGGCCGGCCGTGCCGGGCGTGGTGTTCGGCGGCCACTCGACGGGCGTAGTCGACGAGTTCGCCGGTCGGTCCGGTGTCGCCGTGGTCGCTGGGTGGTTCGGTTCGGGCCGGTACGGCGGGGCCGGGTGAGGGGACGAGCGCGGCGGGTTCGGCCGCGGGTTCCGGTACGGCGTGCGGGACAGGGACAGGAGCGGGGGCGGGGTCCGGGGCCGGTTCGGGTTGAGGGGCCGAAGCGCGTCGTTCGAGCATGGAGACGGCGATGAGGAAGGCGCCGGCCGGGGTCGCGGCGCAGATCCATCCCCAGGGGGTCGGTTCGGCTTGGGCGAGGTTGGCGGCCAAGGAGAGGGTGATTCCGCCGACGAGGACGAGGGTGGGCCAGGAGATCCAGCCGTCCGGGCGGCGGCCGGTTTTGCGGTCGCGCTGGCGTTCCCGGGCGGCCATGACGCAGGTGAGATCGACGCAGACGGCCACGGCCCACGCCATCGGCCCGTTTTGGCCGTGTTCGGTGGCGGTGTCGCGGATGTGGGTGAAGCTGCCCGCTCCGGCGATGAGCGCGAGGATCAGCACCGGTCCGGCGTCGGCGAGCCGTACGGCCAGCCGGGGCCTGCTCGTGGTCATCGTTACCTCCTTCCGGTGGGGTCGAGAGGGGGTCAGGCGGCGAGTTCGGGGATGTCGTCGGTGGCGGGCAGCTCGTGGCCGAGGCCGGAGGCGGCCACCTGGTTCCAGGAGGGGGTCAGGTGGGCGTAGGCGGTGGCGGCGTGTTCGGCGGCGTCGGTGGAGACGTAGCCGGACCGCGCCCGGTACCAGCGGCCATCGGAGCCGGTGATGACGGCGACGCCGGGCAGTTCCGGCGCGATGGAGCGGGCGGCTACCAGCGCGTCGGGGTCGAGGTCGCCGAGGGTCATCACGGCGGTTTCGGGGTCGTTGACCCGGTGGCAGACGCGTCCGCCGATCTGGGCGCGCAGCGCGGTGACGCCGGGGCCGAGGTCGGAGCCGATGCGCTGGCCGGACAGCACCAGGTGGATGCCGAACGCGCGGCCGAGCTGGGCGATGCGCAGCAGCGCGGTAGCCGTACGGGTGACCTGATCCTTTTCGGCTTTGTCGGCGGTGAGGTACAGCTCTGCCAGCTCATCGACCAGGACCACGACCGGGATGGGCCGGCATGCGTCGGGGAGCTGCCAGATGTCGCGGACCCCGTAGCGGCGGCAGGCGAGCATCCGGGCGCCCATGACCGCGATGAGGTCGCCGAGCAGGTTGAGGCATTCTTCGCGGGTGGTGGCCAGCGAGGTGAGGCGGTCGGCGTAGGCCGACAGCTCCACTCCGCCTTTGAGGTCGAAGCCGACCAGGGCGACCGGTTGCGGGGCCAGGCCGACGATGAGCGCGTTGATCAGGTTGGACTTGCCCGACTGGGTGGCGCCGGCGTTCATCCAGTGCGGGATGAGCCGGAAGTCCATCCGCCAGGCCGCGCCGGTCTCCAGCACCCCGACGACCGGGCGAAGCAGGTCCTCAGCCCGCCAGCCGTCTCGGGGCTCAGCCGGGGGTACGGCCGGCGCGACGTGCGCTAAAGGGTCACGGGTGATCCCTTGGAGGGTGACGCGGCCGGGTCGGGAGCCAACGACGCGCACGGCCTCGATGCGCCAGGCGTGCGCGAGCCGTTCGCAGACCTTGGCGTAGTCGTCGGGCACCTGTCCGTCGAGGAGGTGGAAGGTGACGCGGAAGCCGTTGCGGGTGGGCCGGGGCAGGCCCATCCAGGGCTTGGTGTCGACCTCGACCCGCTGGAAGCGCCGCCGGACCCGGACGACGCCGGTCGAGGCGACGAGGTTGGGGATGACGGTGAACCACCAGCGGCGGCGTTTTTTGGTCAGCCCGCAGCCGGAGGCCACGTGCCGCCAGGACCAGCGCAGCCACAGGGCTTTGCGCGGGAAGACCAGGGCGTACCAGTAGGAGACCGGCGCCCACCGCCGCCAGGCGATCAGGAGGAGCAGGGCGGCGAGGACCTTGAGCAGGGGGTGGCCGAGGTCGATCACAGGTCCGCCCCCGTTCTGACCGGAGCGGCCGGGGCGGCCGGGGCGTGGTAGCCGGCGGAGGTGGCAGGCAGGAAGGAGGCGGCCCGGTAGGCGATGCCCCAGCGGCCGGCCTGTTCCCAGACGTAGCCGACCAGGTTGACCGGGATGACCTCCTCGCCCGCGGTGATCTGCGGTTCGGGGGTGGTGGTGACCTTGACCAGCTCCATGCGGTTGAACTCGTCCTCGATGAGGAGGGTGAGCTCGTACATGACGTTGCCGTCCTTGTCGCGCTTGATCTCGCCGGTGTCCCGGCTGACGAGGCGGGGCTTGGGCGGCTTGACGCAGGTGATCTGGAGCTTGGAGACGTCGACGGGGATGGGGATGGTGCGCATGGCTGATGTCCTTTGCTGAAGTGGGATGGTGGAACTCTTGGAGTACATAGAACGCTTGGAATTCTAAGTTGTCAAGGAGTGCTTTGGCGTCCTGGTTGGTTTCTTTACCGGGGTGTGCTCAACTGGAGGCGAGACGAGGAGAGCACAGATGATGGTGGAGAAGACCGGCCGACCGGCCTACCTGCAGATCGTCGACGAACTGCGCGGGCAGATCCGCGCCGGCTCTCTGCAACCCGGCGCCGCCCTGCCGTCCACCGCCCAGCTCTGCGAACGCTTCGACGTCTCCGCCAGCGTGATCAAAGCCGCGATCAGCGTCCTACGGACCGAAGGGCTTGTAGTCGGCCAGCAGGGCAAGGGAGTGTTCGTCCGCCAGGCCCCCGCCGAGCCGTCCGAGCCGGTCACCCCGGAAGCGGCGTCGGAGATCCTGGAGCAGATCACCCAGATGCGCCAATCGCTCAAGCAGATGGGGGACCGTCTCTCCGCTCTTGAGGCGGCAGTCTTCGAAGAGCGAGGCTGATCTCACCGAGCCGGCACGCCAGCTCGTCCAGCTCCGCCCGGATCGCGTTCAACTCCCAGACGATGCGCTGAGGGTCCGGAATCATCGCTTCCCCCTCTGTTCGGTGGTGTCCTTACCGCCTTGCGGCGTGACCTAATTCCACCGTGAGCTGCGGCTTCCCGGTATCACGTCGAGCTGGTTAAGCTTCTTCAGCTGCTCTCAACGTCCATTTACACGAGCGTTTTCACATGCACGACCGCACACCGCGCACGACCCTCCATAGCGTGAAGGCGAAGGTATGCAATGAAGACGACCCAGCGCCCCGGCTGGACCCCTTCCCGCCTGCGGGAACACCGTGAGGCCCACGGTCTGACCCTGGAGGCCGCGGGCGAGCGGCTCCGCCAGGCGGCCAGCGGTCACGGCCTTGCCGTACCGGCCGCGAACTTCCAGACCATCTGGTCGCACGAGCAAGGCGCCGTCTATCCAGGCCCGCATTACCGGCGCGCATATTGCCTGCTTTACCAGGCCACCGAGCCTGAACTTGGCTTTCGACCCCCCTTGCCCGGTGAATCCCAGAAAGCGGAAATCATGATTTCCGATTTGCCCGCGCCCGCCGACCCCGCCGCGGACAACGCCGCCGCCCAGGTCATTGAGGAAGCCTTCACCAAGGTCTCCGTCGGAGACATCAGCTCCGGTTCCCCGCAAGCCCTGTTGCGCAACCGGGTGGTCGACGCCTGGCGCCGGCGCCACGGCGGCGGCAGCCCCAAGCCCATCCTCGTCCTCGTCGGCGGATACGCCGGATCGGGCAAGACGGAGTTCTCCCGCTTCCTGTCCGACATCACCGGCTGGGCGTTCCTGGACAAGGACTCCCTGACCCGCTGCATCGTGGAGCGGCTGCTCATCTCCCTCGGTGGCGACCCCCACGACCGCCACACCGAGCTGTACCTCAAGGAGGTCCGGCCGTTCGAGTACCGGTGCCTGATGGAGACCGCGTGGGACAACCTCAAGGTCGGCACCTCGGCCATCCTGTCGGCGCCCTTCATCGCCGAGCTCAAGGATGAGGAGTGGTTCGCCCGGCTGGAGAACCGGTGCGCGGCCAAGGGCGTGGACGTGGCCGCGATCTGGGTCCGCTGCGATCCGGAGTCGATGCGGGAGTACATCGAGTTCCGCGGCGCCGCCCGGGACGCTTGGAAGCTGGAGAACTGGGAGCAGTACGTGGCCGGCCTGGACGTCGAGACCAGTCCGCCCACCGCCCACGTCACCGTCGACAACCGGCTCGGGTCGGCGATCAGTCTCGCCGACCAGACCCGCGAAGCCCTCAAGCGGATCTTGTCGTGAACCGGGCCGGAGTCGTTCTGTACGGCCCGCCGGCCAGCGGCAAGGACACCGTCACCGCCGCCCTTACCCGAGCCGATCCGCGGTTCGTGTTGCTGCCCAAGCTCAAGGTCGGCACCGGCCGCGGCCAGGGGTATGAGTTCGTCACCGCCGATCGTCTCGCCGAGCTGCGTGAGGCCGGGCGGCTGCTGGCCGAGACGCACCGCTACGGCAATGTCTACGCCGTCGACCGGCAGACGATCGAAGCGCTGACCGCCGCCGGAGCCGTACCGGTCACGCACATGGGCAACCTCGCCGACCTGCGCCGCCTCGTCGGCCGCGAGCCGGACGGATGGCTGCGGGTATTGCTGTGGGTGCCGCGCGAGGTCACCGCTCAGCGCTCCCGGGGCCGTGGCGACGCCGACACCGAGCGGCGCCTTGCCGCGTGGGACGAGACCCTCACCGACCTGGAGACCGGCGCGGACGCGGGATTCTTTCACCTGCGCCTCCACACCGACCGGATCGACGCTGAGGCCGCAGCCAAGGAGATCATGGGCGCCTACGACAGGTTGCGCACGGCCGGGCGTTCTCGCGAGGAGGCACACCCCCGGTGAGCCGCGCCGCCACCTCCGGCGGGATCAGGTCCAGCCGCCACCAGGTCCCGCAGCCGGCGCACCGCGCGCCGGTCCATGCCCCGTCCGGGGTCGATGTCCACGACACCGAGCGGTGCGGGCAGCCGCCGGGGGAGAGCCGGTCCGTCATCCTTCCGCCTCCTCCTACGGTGGCCGCCTGAGCGGCGGGTGTTTCGTGCTTCCCCCGCCCCTGCCGGACCGGTGGTGTCTCCTCGGATGGTCGGCCCCGTCTACGGGGAACGCGCAGAGCGGTGACCGACGGGGGCGGCGGGCACCGCTCCCGGGGCCGACGTCGAGACCGAGTCACCATTGGGGACGGCCGGCGAGGGGCGGGGGAAGTCTGGGGGCCGGGAGCCGTGTGGGATGAGCTCCCGGCAGGCGGGGCGGCGAGATCCCCTCCTTTTCTCGCCGCCCCGCCCGTCTTTCAGCAGGCGTGCCCGGACAGAACCGCCGTCCAGGTGGCCTGAGCTTCAGCGATCGACACGCGCGTGGTCTCTTGGACATGGGGTGCGCCGTCGAGCTGGACCGTCCGGCGCAGGAACGCCCGCCCGCCACCGACGCACAGCTCATAGACCGTTGCCCGGCATGAGCACGTCCAGGCCACCGGCCGTACCCGCACCAGCGACCGGCACGGCGCCCGCCACACCAACCGTTCGCAGCCGTGCTGCGGCCTTGCCGCGTGCGGGCTCAGGCAGTGGCTCACTGCGGACATGCGCTGCGCTCTTCCGGCCGCGCCGGGTGCTCGCGGCGCAGGTCGGCATAACGTCGGGCGACCCGCTGCGCCGCCTGGACGGGTTCCAGCGCCGAGTGCCAGGCGTAGACCGGGCGGCGCTGGCGGGCGTTCCATTCGGTGCGCCACCAGAAGCGCCGCCCGTCGCACCAGACGAGCAGATCGACCCACACCGACACCACCGCCAGGCCGTAGCCGTCATGGACATCGGCAGGGATCTCATGCTCGGCCAGGGCATTACGAAGCTCCTCAGCCGCATCCACCGCGCCCGCTTCATCGGGCAAGGCTGTGACCATGACTTCCCTCCCGTCGACATCCTGTCCAGGATAAACAGTCATTCCTACTCCTGCCTACCCCTCAACACTTTTTCCTACTCCTGCTGATCGGTACGTGTCGTAACGTCTGTTGACCTGGGGCTACCGGTCGCTTCCTATCGTTTGTACTGTGATCCACTTCCGGCCTGATCAGCCCAAGTCAGAGCAGGTTCTCGCCGAGATGCGTCGACGCATTCAAGCCGGCGAGTACAAGCCGGGGCACCCCGTCCCTGGGGAGCCGCGCATGGCTGAAGAGTTCGGGATCGCCCGACGAACCGCTCGCAAGGTGATCAATGCCCTCATCGCCGAAGGACTCGTCTACACCGTCCGCAACATCGGGACCTTCGTCGCCGACCCCAAGACCGGCGGACCACCCGAGCGCATCGAACCCGGAGACGACCAGGGCCGGCCCGAAGGCCAGCCAGCACCGGCTGAATGAGAACTTTCTCTCCGTCTTTAAAGGCGGTCCGCTTCGCGGCCCGCCGTGCGTCGGGCGGTCGCCGGCCGCGCTGCGGCTCTCCGGCCGGTCGCGGCCGCGCCGCCCACGCACCGGGATGCGCCCCGTTCCGTCCGATTCAGCCGCAGTGGATACCCAGACGGTGCCGTTAACTTCTTCCGCACAGGAAAGAAGTGTCAGATAGAGGCGCCTACCTTGCGCAGGATAGCTGCCTCAAATCGATTTACCGCTTCAGCCTCAAGAGTGTTCGCAGCGCCCAAGTCGCGCCAGCACTGCAACGCAGCATCACCACTTTCCTCGTCAAGTGGCGGGAGAATCACATCATTGAGGTTGTAAGGATCAACGACATCAACAACCGAGCCGAAAGCGCTCGCTTTCACCTGCAATTGGACGTGCCTGGAGGCAAAGCAAAGATAAAGCCACCCAGGGCTCGTACCCTCATTAGGGCGGACCCTCATCACATTGTGACTGGCTAGCCAGTCCGCTCGTTCCTCCGTGATTAGAGCGGGAAGAGAGATACGTTCTTCGGCGCGACCTCGTGCACCAAACACAAGAGTCCCGACACCTAGTTCGTATTCAGAGAAGTCGAGTGCCCGAGCGGCGATGTATTGAAGATTCACCGGCCTCATCTGAAGAAGTTGGCGCCCCGAGAGAATTGGACGACCGAATTCCGACTCCACATAATAGCGCTTATAGCGGTTCGGCATGGACGTCTGAGCGACCTCGCCTACCTTCACGCCGCCAATAGCTGCAAGCGCCTCTCGGGTTCGACTAACAAGCGGATCATGGTATGCCGCATCGAGTCGACTTCCGAGCGCACTAGCGTTCTGCGTCCAGCCATCACGGAGTTTTCCTGACCGCTTGATCGGCGGGAGCGCTTCCTGGAAGTCGGCAACTAGTTCGTCCAGTCGAATCCTTGCTTGTTCCCGTACACTAATTGCCTTACGCATGAGTCCGACAATTTCTACCGTGAAAGCGTCGTCGATGAACGGGACTTGGACTGCCCCAAGGTCTTCGGCGGATAGGTGATCGATTACATTACCAGTCTTACTGCGCGTGAGCAGAGCTTGACCTGTTGGCGTACTAAGGAAAGTCAATGCGTACAGACGATCGCTTTCATTCTCGATGTTGAGACGGAGCATATCGTCGCTCACGACGAACCGACTTATGTACTCGTCGGCGTATGCCAGCGGTCCAAGATTCCGACCCGAACATGTCTGAAGGATTGTTCCGGGCTTTGGCATTAGACGGCCGAAGTCGGCGTTTCCTGCCTTGGAAAGGAGATCGGCCGCTTGGGGGAGATAGTCGAACACATCGTACGGACGTAGGTATGGGATCGATTCCTCGCCGGCGGCGGCATAGACACGCTTCGTACGAGATGTAGGGCTGACGTAACCCAAGCCTCCTTCTCCAGCAAGGGGGCGAAGTTCCGCACCCCCCTCCTTGAGCAACAGAATGTGCTCATTCGCCTGGACGCCAGGAGAGCAGTGGTACTTAGCATCGAGGCGTCCGTCTGCAAACGCTAGCTTTGCGCGAACTGGTGCGACGATCATCGCTGCTCGCTTAGCCAACGGAGGTATGCAGTCGCAACTTCTGGAAGCTCGTCGTCGACCTGGCGCTCGGTTACCTCGATCTCGCGCAACACCTCAGCCCCGGTTTCCTGGTCGATTTCAGTCACTGTTTCAACACGGCTAACCAAGGCGTCCTCACCTTCGGCCGTCCGTCGATAGATAACATTGCCGCGCTTGTCGTGTCCGATACTCTCAGCAACGGCCATGAAAATCGGGTAGTCGAGACCTGTAGATTCTGCGTTTGCTATTTCCTCGGAATTAAGCCTTCGCATAAGAACCATCGAGGTCTGAGTATCATTACCCGGCTGGAACAGGTCGCGATGCATATCGACGACGGCAAGAATCTGTGCACGCCGCACCAGCCAGTGACGAACGTAAGCTAGACCGGGGTTGTTGAGAATGCCGTTTGGAATGACCATGGCCATACGACCAACTCCAGGCTTTAGCAGCTGAAGGCATCGCTCAATGAATAGGATCTCGGGTGGCTGGGACTTTTGAAGCACAGGGTTTCCATGCTTGTCACGACGGATCGTCCAATTACCTGCGTCGTCCTGATCCCACGTAGCAGCGAGTTCGTACTGCGACAACGTTCCTTCGTCATCAATGGGAATCTTGGTTCCAAAGGGAGGGTTCGACACGATAACGTCGATGCTCCCAAGCGGTACCCGAGTACGAAGGTCACTCTGCCACATGTGCGGGTTCTCTAGGGTGTTTGCCTGCCAGAGCCCACCCGAACCATCATTGTTCATGACCATGTTCATCTTCGCTGCACGCACAAGCGCTGGATTCAAATCAATCCCGAAGACGCACTGGGACAGATACTCCGAGCGGCGCCGGAACAATTCTTGGCGTTCGGCATCAGTACCATTCGCTGGGTCGATCCACTGTTCACGCTCGCTGCGTTCGATATGGTCGACAGCATGGTTCATCGCTGTGATGAGGAATCCACCCGTACCACACGAAGGGTCGAGGATACGCTCATCGGGTTGAGGATTTAGCATTGTAACGGCCATGCGGCAGGCATTGCGGGGAGTAAAGAACTCGCCCCGATCGCCGCGCAGGTTCGATCCGACAATCTCCTCGTATGCTACGCCTTTAACGTCGACGGGCGACGCAAGCAAAGAGTATCCCTGTAGCTGAGTCACAACATAGGCCACGACGCTCGGCTTCAGGTCGATGGTCATGTCTCTAGCTTCGAAGATCGTCGGATATTTCAGGACGACCTTATTTTTGAACAACTCTTGAATACGCTTCTTAGCCGAGGTGGCGACGGAAGCGTTCTCACGCTCACTCGGCGTCGCATAAAAGTTGATCTTGTTTGAGCGCTCATCTTCAATCTTGGTGAAGATTAGTTTGAGCAATTCCCAGAAGGCTTCGGTCTTCTGCTTGCCTTCATGCGCGGCGATGTAGTTGTGACACCGACGGAAAGCAAATAGGAGGTTGTCAGCGGTAGCTACCTTTAGATCTCGCCGCTTAGGCCGCTGAGCGTCTTCCTCCGTCTGGCCAAAGCCAGGGATGTCGATGATCTCATCAAAGGTCCAGCTACCCTTACCGTCTGATCGCTTGGCATAACAGAACCGATCATCGCCGTTGGTCCACATGCCATATTGGACGTTAAGACACGCGGCCATGTAGGACTGAAGCTGCCCGATTCCCTCGGTGCGGTGGGTTGGCTTAACGTCGGCTTTTTTAGTCTCGACCAAGATGTACGCATTAGCTTGAGCATGGTCCTGACCTGGACCAAAGACCACAATGTCGACCCGCTTCCTGCTGCTGCCGACTCGAATGGGGAACTCAGGCTCGCAGTCCTTCGCCGCGTACTTGTACTGCCGAACCAATGCTTTTTCGATGTTCTGGCGAACATACTCTTCGGCAGTGTCGTTAACCAACTTGCCAGTGAGATAGTCCGCGACTTTACCCTCTGGAACCGAACCGACCGGGGTAACTGTGGGAGTGGTCAGGGCAGCAGGCACCAGCACGTGAGTTTCCTTCGATGTCACGGGAGGGGCGGACGCCACAGCCTATCGCGAACTCCTCACCTTCCCATCCCACAACTGGGGGCTCCGCCGCCCCCAGACCCCCGCGGACCGTGGCAACCGCCGACGCCAACCGCCTTGATCAAACTTCGCCGTAGGCGTCGGCGGCCGCCACGGATCGGATCTCTCGGCACTAAATGATCTTGTAACGCAAATGCCAACGGGTCTAGACACGCCTGAACGATCACTCTCTAACTACGGATCAGATGGTTAGGTCCCATCGCGTGCTCCTTGCCGTACAGCAATACCGCCTTCGCGATCACATGCCACGGGATTGCTTCCGCCGAGTCACCAGGGCAGGAGCCTCTACGCCGTGGCCGCCTCCCCTTGCAAGCAGGCAGCCATGCCACCCTTCCTTCTCGATCCCAAATCTGACGAGTGTGGGACATGCACGGGATGATCTTTCAAGGGATGGGGCTACATGGGACGTTCGCCCAGCTCACGCCGCATGATCCCTCTATGCGACCACCGCTCTCCTAAAGCGGGTGTCGCATGTTCGAATCATGCCGGGGGCACCATCTTGACCGGTCGTTAGACCCCTGGCCTGCGGTTTTCAGTCGTGTGTCTTTCGCCTACCGGACCCTGGACAGGTCGCCTAGGGCAACCACATGCGACCTTAAGCCCTTGACCAGGGGACATAGGGGGATGATCTTGACGGGGTATCTCCGGGACCACGCAAGCCTGGCTGATGCTCAACTGAGCTGCCCGCAACCGCTCGCTGCCCCCGCATGGACGATGAGCCGCACCGGACGGCCTTGACCGGTAGGCGACAGCGAACTGCTTGCCTGTTCCACGCCGCTATTGGAGTCGGCTACGCACTTCTTTGATGAGATCCCACCATTCGCCGGCCCGCCCGCCTGAATGACCGTGCCGCTTCAGCGTCAGCTGGAGGGTTCGCTTCAGCGGGTGCGGTGACTGCATGATCGCCTCATTCCGCAGAGCCAGACGGGTGAGCTGGCCCTGTGAGGGCGGCTGGTTGCTCTTCTGCCCGTTGCAGGGCCTGTGCGCGGGGGCAAGGTTCCAGATCGCGTCCAGGTCGACATCCGTACCGCTCAGGAGCCGCTTGAAGGAGTATGGGAACACGTGGTCGACCGCGACCTCATCGACGCCGGGGATGAGCGCTTGAGCGCAGATGATGCAGCGACCATGCTGAAAGCCGATGACGGCCTCGGTGACCCCAGCGACTGAGCGCCGTCGTTCTTTGTCGGTGATCCGCAGTGTCTCCAGATCGACCGCTACGCCCTCCTCGACCAGGCTTCGGCCTACCCCGGCGGCGAAGGATGTCTCAACGATGCTCCACCTGGCAGCCAGTTCCGCCTGCAGGGTCGACCTCTGCTCCGATAGGGCGACCTCACGGAGGTGCTTTGTCAGCTTGACCACCCGCTCCCGGGAGCTGCCGGTCACCTCGTAGAAGCGATGGGGTATCTCAGCGCCACCGTGGCCGCGCAGATTGTGGAACTTCTGCATCACCATCTCGGGCATCGACTTCATCGCCGCGGCGAGCAGCTTCTCCGTGGGGGAACCAAGCCGGACGGACTCTGCGGCCTCCTCCTGAGCCACGGTCAGGAAGTCGGTTCCGCCGGTAACGCTCCTCGGCGAGGCCTGCGGCGCCTGCGCCAGATGCTCCACCAGCCTCATCGCGTACGGCCTGGCCAGATCCCTTAGAGGGATGTCGGTGCGTCCTTCGGCAGCGGCGCCCAGGAGCGCCTCCCCTAAGGCGAACTTGTAAGTACGCGAGTTGGCGCCCATGAGCACCGCCAGCCTCCATGAGGAGCGAGCCGTCGGTTCTTCGCGAAAGAACTCCGCAGTCATCCGTACATACCAGCCTTGATCGCGTTTAGACCGGTTCAGGGTAGTTCGCGATCAGCTGGATGTCACTGAGGCTCGATAGGCTCGGGAGCCTTGCAGGTAGGCCGCTTGAGGTGGAGGACGTGGAGCATGGGCAAGCTGGTTCGGGACAAGATTCCGGATATCATCCGCCAAAGCGGCGAGGAGCCGGTCATTACCGTGCTCGACGACATCGACTACCGCAGCGCTCTGCTGACTAAATTGTTTGAAGAGGCCACCGAACTCGGCGAAGCGTCTCTCTCCGAAGTCGCGGAGGAGATCGCCGATGTGTACGAAGTTCTGCGCGCGCTGGCTACGGTCAATGGGCATGACTGGAGTGCGATCGAGAAGGTGGCAGCCAGCAAACGGGAGGAGCGCGGCGGGTTCGACCGTCGTCTCTACCTGGCGTGAGCGGATAGGACAGCCGTCCGCGTTCGGTGATCGGGCGGACATCCCCGGCCCCGTGGGCGCGCGGGAGACGTCTACATCGCGGACCTGTCCGCGGCCGAGGCGGAGGCCCCATCGGGCGCAGGGGACGTCCACGCCCGGGACCGGGGCGGAGACCCCATCAAGTACGGGAGACGGCCACATCACAGACCCGCCCGCGGCCGAAGCGGAGGCCCCGTCGGTCGGGATAACGGCCGAGATCAAACTCTCCGACTACGCGCTTCCCGATGTCGAGCTGTTCACGCCGCGCCGCCGTACGTTCACCGCCCCCGACGGGACGCCGGTGGAGGGGTTCGTGCTGCGGGACGAGACGCTCACCGGGGCGGGGCCGCTTCCGCTGGATGCGCACGGTGGTCCGCACAACGCCTGGGCGCCGGTGTTCGACGGGATCCACCTCTACCACCAGGTGCTCGCCGCACGCGGCTGGACCGTGCTGACCGTCAACCCGCGTGGCAGCGACGGGTACGGCGAGGCGTTCTGCAAGGCCGTGCTCGGCGCCTGGGGCATCGCCGACACTGATGACCTCCTGAGCCCCATCGACGAGCCGGTGGGTGAGGGGATCGCCATGCTCGATCGGCTCGCGGTGATCGGCTACAGATATGGGAGTTATGTCTCCTACTGGCTGCCCGCCCGGACCGATCGCTTTAAGACGGCCATCTCCGGTGGGTGCCTCAGCGGCCTGGTCAGCGCGGCGGGCGCCTCGGACGAGGGTCACTTCCTCAGGACGTACGAATGCCGCGGCGACGCCGCCGCGCAGTCTCCCATGACCCACGTCGACCGGGTGACCACGCCGGCGCTGCTCCTCCACGGGGAGGGCGACTACCTGTGTCCCGTCGGCCAGGCCGAGCGGTGGTTCGCCGCGCTGCGCGAGCGGAGCGTGCCGGTCCGGCTGGTCCGCTACCCGGACGGCTCCCACCTGTTCATCCTCGACGGCCGCCCGTACCGTCGGGTGGACTGCAACGAAAGGATCGTCGAGTGGCTGCAGCAGTGGATCCCGGTCGATGGCGGGCCCGTCTCGCCGAACTGATCGCCCGTTTCGGGGTGCCCGGTGCGGGTCTGGCCTTCCTGCACGAGGGTGAGGTGCACGAGTTCGCCGCGGGCGTGCTCAACACGGCCACCGGTGTGGACGTGACCACCGACTCCCTCTTCCAGATCGGTTCGGTCACCAAGGTGTGGACCGCGACCCAGATCATGCTGCTCGTCGAGTGTGGTGAGTTGACGCTCGACACCGCGGTCGCCGAGGTGCTGCCGGAGTTCCGGGTCGCCGATCCCGAGGTGAGCAAGGCCGTCACGATCCGGCATCTGCTCACGCACACCTCCGGCATCGACGGGGACCTGTTCCTCGACACGGGCCGCGGCGACGACTGCGTGGAGAAGTACGTGCGGGCGTGCGCCGACCTCGCGCAGAACCACCCGCTCGGCGCCACCCAGTCGTACTGCAACTCCGGGTTCACCATCGCCGGGCGCGTCATCGAGCACCTCACCGGGAAGGTCTGGGACGCCGCGCTGCGCGAGCAGGTCATCGAGCCGCTCGGCCTGACCCACACCTGGACCCTGCCGGAGGACGTGCTGCGCTTCCGCGGTGCGATGGGCCACATGGACGGCCGGCCCGCCCCCGTCTGGGGCCTGATGCGCTCCGCCGGCCCGGCCGGGCTGATCTGCGCCCGGCCCGCCGACGTCGTCGCGTTCGCCCGCGCGCATCTGGGCACCGAGCTGCTCGCCGACCCTCGGGCGATGTGGGAGCCGCAGGTGGACATCCCCAACCCGTACACCATGGGCAGGCAGTGGGGCGTCGGCTGGATCCTGGACGAGTGGCAGGGCCGCCGGGTCCTCTCCCACGGCGGCAACACCATCGGCCAGGCCGCCATGCTCTGGGTGATCCCCGAGACGGAGACGGTGGTGTGCGTGCTGGCCAACGGCGGCCACACCGCCGCCTTCCAGCACGCCCTGGCCACCGAGCTCTTCGACGAGCTGCTCGGCCTGGCCGTGCCGCCCGTGCTCGGCCCTCCCGCCGAGCCGTTCGAGACCGACGTCGAGCGGTACGCCGGCGTGTACGAACGGGCGGGCGCCCGGATGACGATGTCGGTCCGCGACGGCCGGCTCTCGCTGTACAACGAGCCCACCGGCGCCCTCGCCGGGATGCAGCCGCCCATGGAGTTCGACCTCGTTCCGGTGGACGACACCACCTTCGTCGGCCGTCCGGAAGGGGAGCCGCAGTGGGTGTCGGCCGTCTTCTACGAGCTCGCCGACGGCTCGCCGTACGTCCATCTGGGTGTGCGTGCCACCCCCAGGACCGCCTGAGCGGTCATGACGGGTGTGGTGATCGGCCGGACGGTCCCCCGTTGACCGATCCCCTTCGCGGATGATGTCCGTTCATGTTCACTGTCGTGCGCGGATGAGGGATCGGCCACGTGGAGCGGGGCCACGGCCTCGGGAGGCACCGCCGGAGGGTGGGCTCCGGCGGTTCGTGCGGCGGCCTTTCGGGAAGCGATGAACCTCAGGGCCTCAGATGAGCCTCAGGGTCTCAGAAGCAGATCAGGTCGACGTCGCCCGGCTTGCAGGGGCCCTGGTTTCCGCCTCCGTCGATCACATCCCGCGACGGCGCCCAGATGAGGTAGTCCGCGTTGCCCGAGCCGGTGTTGCGGGTGAGGGTGATCCGGGGAGAGTAGGGCGGCCCGTTCTCTTCGCTGGAGTTCACGACGTGCAGGCCGCCCTGGAGGGGGTTGCCCCAGCGGTCGGTGGCTCCGCTGGGGGCCTGCCCGTTGTCCAGGAAGACGTTGTCGGAGACCGGGTAGGACTGCCGGGGCGTCACCCGGTTGTCGATGTACAGGCCGACCGTCGTGTTGCGGGCGAAGGTGTTGTTCCGCACGGTCATCGTGTCGAAGTACGGCCCGGCGCGCATTCCGATGGAGTTGTCGTTGAACTCGTTGTTCTCGACCGTGCCCGAGGACCAGGGACCCCGCGAGATGCCGCCCATGACGAGGGCCGTTCCGGCGTTCTTGAAGACGTTGTTCCGGAAGGTGAAGTCGACCGACTCCCAGCCCACCGACACCGGGGCGTTGTCGAAGACGTTTCCGGTGAACAGGCCGTCGCTGGATTCGGTGAAACTCAGCGAGCCGTTGCTCACCACGCTCGACCTCACGGTCGGCACCCCTTGGTAGAAGGTGCCCCCGTGCAGGGTGCAGTCGTCCGCCGTCAGGCGGGCCTGCGTGAGGTGGATGGAGTCTATTTCACAGGTGCTCGGCGTTCCGTTGGCGGTCACCGTCGCCCGGTTTCTGACGGTCAGTTTCACTCCTCGCACGTCGGTGAGGGTCACGGTGGTGCTCTCGGAGGCGGTGAGTCCTGAGAGCCGCCCGTTCTTCACGAGTACGCGGGAGGGGGTGTACACCAGGATGCCGCCCGCCACGGTGTGGCCCGCGAGGTCGAGGGTCACGAGGAAGGCGTTGTCCGAGTTCATGGTCAGGGCGTAACCCGATGGGCAGTTCAGGTCGTTGTCGAGGGTGACGGTCAGGGGTCTGCCGGACACTATCGAGTCGCCGCATTTCAGGACCGCCGCCTCAGCCGGTACGGCCTGCGTCAGGGCGGCCACCAGGACGAACGCGAGGATTCCCGCCGCCGTTCTCAGGCGTCGTGCCCCCGTTCTCCCCGCATGATTTCCGGTCATTTCTCTCCTGACTTTTCGGTGTGTCCCGTCTGGTTATCCGCCGGGACCCTCGAAATGTCGTCCGGCGAAACAGATCACCGTCCAGGGTGCATGGGAAGTGATTTCCGAAAAAGTCAGCAAAACGGCCCGCAGGTTCCGCCAACGAGACCGTTCTGACAGTTGCCCGGCGATCATAGAAGGTGATCACAGTTTTGGACGGGCGGATGAGGGCGATTCGGAGGAGCCGACGACCGGGAGAGATATTCCGGTTTCCGGAAACGCCGAGAACCGCCTGGGGCGCGAGCTGTGATCGATATCGGCCGGTGCTTTTTCTCGATGGCGGAGAAGGGGCGTTCGTGGCTTTCTCTCCCGGCCCCGGCGAGAGGCGGTCCTCTCCCGGCCCTGACGAGAGGCGGTCAGAAGGAGAGGACCGCCAGAACGGTGAGGCCGATGCTCAGCGCGATGAGGCCCGGCGTTCTGGGCTGCCGGGCGGCCTCCCTCCGCGAGGAGACCACCAGCACCGCGCCCAAGGCCGGCGCCGTCAGCAGGTGCAGGCCGTACCACAGGGGGATGGGCACCTTCCCGAGCACGGTCCCGGACAGCAGGTCGTCGACGGCCCCGTAGCCGGAGAGGGCGGCGAGCGCGCCGAGGCCCAGTGCCGCGAGGGCGTACCGGAACCGGCCGAGCAGGGCCCAGAGGATCGTCCCGAGGACGAGCAGGATCGAGGAGGTGTGGTGCAGTCGCCGGATGAGGGGGCCACCGCGCACGTCGAAGCCGATGTTCAGGGCCGAGGCGTAGGCGTCGCTCATGGGAGTGCCCCGAAGGGGCTCGTAGGAGCCGCTGTAGGAGACCGTCCCGTCGCTGGGCACGTGGAAGAAGGCCAGGAAGCCCCCGGTCAGCAGGAGGACGACGAAACAGCAGACCAGCATCTCGCCCATCAACTGCCTCATCCGCTCCATTCAGTGCATTTCACCACAGGGGTCCGGTTCGGATCAGGCGATTGACATCGCCGGGCCTCTCCCGGGAGGTACGGCGAGGCACGACGCTAGTCGGTGACGAGCGTGGTGAACGTGATGGTCTCCTCGCCCGGAGGGCCGGTGAGGCGGACGGACAGTTCCCACCCGCCGCCCATGGAGAACAGGTCGCCCTCGGCGACGAAGTGACCGGGGTCGGTCTTCCTGGCGGTGACCTCGGGCATCGCGTGGCCCATGGCGGGCATCACGGCGGCGACGGTGACGGTGTCGGCCTCTCCCCTGCCGAGCCGTACGTCTATCGTGTTCCGGTCGGCGGTGACGGTGACGGCGTAGCGGGTGCCCGCCGTGGTCACCGGGTCCCCTCCCGAGGAGCGGGCGACGACGAACGCGGCCACTATGACCGCCAGAAGCCCGGCGAGCACCAGACCTCCCAGACCCCTCAGACCTTTCGCCCCTTTTGCCTGGATCATCGGGGGACCTCCACGGTGAAGGGCACGGTGGTGATGCCGCGGTCTGTGGCGTACTGCGCCCAGGCGAAGTAGCGGCCCGGCGCGGGGAAGCCGAACGTGAAGCGCAGCCGGCCGCCGGGTGTCCCCATCTCGTGGACGTGGCCGAGGAACTCGCCGTCCTCGGCGCGCACGATGAGGTGACCCGCCATCCCGAGCCACGGCCGCGGCGTTCCGTTCGTGACCACCTCGACGGTGGCGGGTCGCCCCGCCCGCGGTACGGCGGGCGTCACCGTGACCGTCCCGGCCGCGGCGTCCTGGACCCCCGGGCCGGGCGAGGGCGTGGGCTTCGCCGGGCCGGCGACGGTGAAGGAGCCGGTGAGAAGCTGGCCGCCCGAGTCGGTGCGTTCGAGCTCGACGTAGGCGAGGTAGCGGCCGGGGCGGTCGGCGCGCAGCCGTACCTCCAGGCGTCCCGGCGCGGCGCGCAGCGGATGGACGTGGCGGAAGTAGCGGCCGTCCTCGCTGGTGACCACCAGGTGGGCCATGGCCTCGTGGTGGACGGCGAGGTCGTCGACGGGCCGCCCGGTGGACCCGTCGAACAGTTCCACGCGCGTCACGAACTCCTCGCCCGCGACCGGGCGGGCGGGGACCGTGGTCACCACCCGCTGAACGTACGGCCGGCCGAGCACCGAGCCCGTGGGCCGCGGCTCGGCACCGTCCGGCGGCCCGGTGGGCAGCCAGGGTTCGAGGACCACGATCAGTGCGGCGACCGAGATCCCCGCGGCGGCGACCGCGGTCACCACGAACGCCGGTCTGCCCCGCCGGTTGAACGCCCCGGTGAGCAGACCGCCCACCAGAAGCAGACCGGCCACGAACAGGCCGCCGTAGATCAGGAACTCCCATCCCGAGCCGCGGTCCACCAGGACCCGGAACGGGATCACCGCGGTCTCGCCCCCGGCTCCGACGGTCAGCTCGTGCGGCCCGGTCTCCTCGACCCGGAACTGCGCGGGGCGCCTCGGCGCCGCCGTACCGTGCGTGACGCGGCCGTCGGCCGTCGACCGGAGCCGCAGGTCCAGAGCCGGGGCGGAGGGGAAGCCGATCACCTCGACGCGCAGCGGCCCCGGCACCCGGGTCGTGGCCTTGATGACGAGGGTCAGCTCCGCGCCCGCGATCGTCTGCGCGATCCGCAGGTCCGCCCCCGCCCTGACGTCGTGCGCCGCCGCGGGCGACGCCGACGTCACCACCAGCAGAACGGCCAGGCAGAGCAGCCGGAGCAGGCCGACCGGGCAGGGAAGCCGGGACAGCCTGAGCAGCCGGATCATGCCTGTCGGACGCCGGACCCACCGGCCCCCGCGGGTGCCGCGTTCGGGAGGAACAGGGCGCCGAGCGCGAGGCCGACGAGACCCGCCACGGTCGGGGCGCCGGTCCACAGCTCGGGTACGGCCGGCAGCCGCCCCACGACCAGGGACGCGACCGCGATGTACAGAGACCAGGTGACGAACGCCGACAGGCCGGCGAAGGCCCAGTAGGCGGCCCGGCGCTCCCGGGAGGGACGCAGCCACCGGATCAGCAGGTCGCCCGCCAACCCGGCGGCGACGAACGTCAGCAGGATCGGCATGTTGCCGAAGGCCGTCTGCGCGCCCGGCATCAGGACGCCCACCGCGGACAGCACGGTCACGCTCCCGAACGGCAGCTGCCACCTCCGCAGGAGGAACAGCACCGGGGCGAGCAGCACCACGTTCGTGACGATCATCGAGGCGGCCAGTTGGTCGACACCGCCGTCGTCCACGCTGGAGAAGGCCCGGACGACGCTCTCCGCGCCCCACTGCATGGCGTTGCCGTACGACACGAACAACGACACCAGCGCGGCGCCGAAGCCGAGTCCGACCAGCGCGGGCAGCAGCCGCGACAGCCTGGGCCGGTCCCCGATGTCCGGGGCGTTCCAGGCCGAGCGGAGCGGGCTCGTGATGATGAGCATCATCGTCACGATCAGCCCCAGGTGGGAGGGGCTGAACAGGATGTCGATGGTCTGCTCGATGCCCAGGAACGTGTGCCACGTCAGGTCGGCGAACCCGAACACGGCGAACCCCGGGATGGCGAGCAGCCCCGCGAGGTACCCGTCCGGTACCGCGGCCAGGCCGCTCCGGCCGGCGCGCACGTTGCGGTAGACCTGCCAGATGATCCACCCGGACACCGCCGCGAACCCCGAGTAGAACGCCGCGTGCCAGGGCGTGAAGAACGTCTCCAGCTCGGCCAGGTTGCTGTGCGCCCAGGCGTCGATCATCAGTCCGACACCGAACCAGACGCCGAGCAACGCCGTGACCAGGTCGGTCCGGGGGCTCACCCGTGTGCGCGCCTGCCCGGAGTCCGCGAGCAGCCGCCGCACCCCAGCGTCCACCGCCATCAGCGTGCTCCTTTTCCTCGGTCCGATCGCCGGTGGCTTCCCGCCGACGGCGTTCCGCAGATGATTTCCCGTCGATGACTTTCCGTCGGTTCGATCATCGGCGACGGCCACCGACGGGGGAACCCGGCTGGCACTCTCCCGGAGGTGCGGTTATCCGCACCTCCGTACCTCCGCACGCGGTCGGGCGCCGTGACACCGCGCGCCCGCCGGTGACCGTACGGGCGCCCGCCCCTCACGCGTTCATGCACCGCGAGGCCGCGCGGACCCGTTCCTCACGCGTTCAGGTACCGCGAGGCCGTACGGGCTGCCCCCTCACCCGTTCAGGTACCGCGAGGCCGCGCGGACCCGCCCCTCACGCATTCATGCACCGCGAGGCCGCGCGGCCCGGCCCCTCACGCATTCAGGTACCGCAGTACCGCCAGCACCCGCCGGTGGTCGTGCGCGCTGGCCTCCAGGTCGAGCTTGGCGAAGATGCTCGTGCAGTGCTTCTCCACGGTGCGCTCGGCGATGGCCAGCCGCTCGGCGATCGCCATGTTCGTGCGGCCCTCGGCCATCAGCCGCAGTACGGCGCGCTCCCGCTCGGTGAGCCGGCCCAGCGGGTCGCCGGGCTGCCGGTGGCGGCCGACGAGCTGCTCGACGACGACCGGGTCCAGCGCGGACCCGCCCGACCCCACCCGGCGGATGGCCGCGGCGAACTCCGCCAGGTCCGACACCCGGTCCTTCAGCAGGTAACCCACACCCTCGGTGCGGCCGCCGAGCAGCTCGACCGCGTAGCTCACCCGGACGTACTGCGACAGCACCAGCACCCCCACCTCCGGATGCCGTTCCCGCAGGGTGACCGCGGCGCGCAGCCCCTCGTCGGTGTGCGTGGGCGGCAGCCGGATGTCGAGCACGGCCACCTCGGGCGGGTCCTGCCCCACGTGGGCGAGCAGTTCGTCGGCGTTGTCGACGCACGCCGCCACCGCGAACCCCGACTCGGCCAGCAGCCGGGCCAGGCCCTCGCGGAACAGCGTGGAGTCCTCGCAGATCGTTACGCGCACGGCAGGACCACCCTCAGCACGGTTCCCTCCCCCGATGGGCTGTCGATCGTGAGCCTGCCGCCGTTGGCCTCGGCGCGGTCGGCGAGCCCGGCGAGCCCGGAGCCTCGCGCGGGGTCGGCGCCGCCCGCGCCGTCGTCGCCCACCTCGACCAGGAGGTGGCCGTCGTGGCGGGCGAGCCGTACCCACGCCTTCGACGCGGCGGCGTGCCTGGTCACGTTGGCCAGGGCCTCGTTGACGATGTAGTAGGCCGCGGTCTCCACGGACTGCGGCAGCGGCCCGGTCGGCGCCAGGTCGCAGGTGACGGTGACGGGTGAGACCGCGGCCAGCTCCTTGACCGCGCCCGCCAGACCGCGCTCGGTCAGCACCGGCGGGTGGATGCCGTGGCTGACCGCGCGCAGGTCGTCCAGCGCGGCGAGCACCGCCGCCTTGGCCTCGCCGATCAGCGGTACGGCCCGCCCGGGGCCGGCGCCCGCGGCCTCGGCCAGCCCGAGGGTCATCGCCACCGACAGCAGCCGCTGCTGCACGCCGTCGTGCAGGTCGCGTTCGATCCTGCGGCGCTCGGCCTCGCCCCACTGCAGCATCCGCCGCCGCGAGGCCGCGAGCTGCCGCAGCCGGGCCCGCAGGTCCGCGGTGAGCCGCTCGTTCTCCAGGGCGAGCGCCGCGGCGGCGCACGCGGCCTCGACCAGCAGGGGCTGCTCCAGGAGGGCGGCGTCGTGCACGAGTACGGCGAGCGGCGCCTCGCCCTGGTCGACGCGGGTGACGGCCCGGCCCGGCCCCGGGTCCAGGTCGACCGGGCGGCCGTCGGCGTCGACGTAGCGGTCCTGCTCGGCCGTCCAGTAGCCCACGGTCAGCCCCGGGTCCCGCAGGGTGACGGCCAGCTCGTCGCGCAGCGTGTCCGGCCGTTCGCGCCTGCTCAGGTGGACCACGAGTTCGGCCACGCGGCCGTGGTCCATCCGGCTTCGCATCAGCCCGGCCAGGTACGCCAGCGGGACCGCCACGAAGGCCGCCAGCATGACGAGCGCCGCGGGGAGCTGCAGCGGGTTGGGTGGGAAGAAGTCGGCCACGCGGTCCCCGGCGAAGGCGACCGTGGCGACGATCGACGCGCCGGTGACCGGCGCGATCGCCCGGCGCTGCGCCACGCTGGCCCGCCGCCAGCGTTTGACCGTGAGAACGAGCAGCGCGCCGGAGATGAGGACCGCCGCCTGCCAGGAGGAGGCGTCGAGCGTGACGGCGATGTGCCGGAGCGGCGCGGGCAGCGGAAGGCAGACGAGGGCCTGGGCCGCGGACAGCACGAGGGCGGTGGCGTACGCCAGGCCGGTCACCACCCGATGCGGAAGGGAGCCCAGCCTGCCGGTGGGAAAGGCGAGGAACAGATGGCAGGCGACCCCCGCCCACACGCCGCACAGCGCCAGCGCCCACAGCGGGTCCTCGGGCAGGAACAGCATCTGCTGGGGGATCCAGGCGACCCCGAGCAGGACCATGAGCGGGCCGACCTGGTTGCGCGGATGCTCCCGGGCGATCACGACCCCGATCATTAGGAAGGAGAGGCCGGCCAGCGCGCCGAGCGCCCATATCAGGCCGTTCCGCCAGATGACCTCCTGGCCGGCCCCCAGGACGGTGACGACCAGCAGCCACGCCCCTCCGGCCGCGACGGCGAGTGAGGCGGTGGTGCCCGTGGAACGTGACGCGCTGGTGCGTGAAGAACGCGGTGACGCGGTGGTGCCCCTGGAACGTGACGCGCTGGTGCGTGGAGAACGCGGTGACGCGGTGGTGCCCGTGGAATGCGTGGCCATCGCCCACCCCCGATGGGATTGTACGGACGAACCACCCGGAGCGCGGCTGATCACGGGATGACGGCGAGGAATCCCACCGTCTCCCCTGTGCCCGCGATCGACGACGAGGGCGACGGGAACATGATCGGTCATCCGTACGGGCGGACCGGTGTACGGCCGGACCCGCGTACGGGCGGACCGGCGCGCGGGCGGACCGGCGGCTCCCCGTCGGCCGCGGTCCGCCCCGAAGCGGGTGCGAGGGACCGCGCGGTGGCCCGCCGCGATCGTCACACCCTCTCGTGCGCGAGGGACCGTGCGGTGGTCCGCCGGTCGTCACGCCCTCTCGTGTGCGAGGGTCCGCGAGGGCGTCAGCAGCGTGGACAGCGCCCAGCGGCCGGGCCCGAAGACGGCGATGAGCAGGAAACCCCAGCAGAAGAGGGCGGCCTTCTCGCCGCCGTTCTGGATCGGGAACAGCGCGTGGGCCTGGTGGACGGTGAAGTAGGCGAACGCCATGGTGCCCGAGCAGACGACGGCGGCGGTACGGGCGCCCAGTCCGAGGACGACGAGGACGCCGCCGATCAGTTCGATGACGGCGGCCCACCACGAGGGCCACTGCCCGACGCTGGGCGCCTGGCCTTCCGGCCCTCCCAGGACGTCGAAGAGGGTCGCCGCGCCGTGGCAGGCGAACAGCAGTCCCATCACGAACCGATACAGGGCCAGGAACAGCCCCTGGTTCTTGACCACCATGTCCACGGTGATGCCCTTTCTCAACGTGGGACGGAGACGTCGTGTCGAATCCGGGGCCGGTGTCCGGCGCGGTGTGGTCGGAAGCGTTTCGCGTGGTGATGACATGCCGGGTCTGACCCCCAGATGTGAAGCCGAGAGGATATGGGAGCGCTCCCATGAGACTTTTGAAGTTCGGGCACCGTATGTCAACGCCGCGCCGCCCGGTGGACGGTCCACGGGCGCTCGGCACACGCGTCACGTGGGCGGATACCCAGGAGCGGGACCCCGTGATCGTGAAACTTTCAACTACTGCCTGAAAGTATCGACACGCATCCGGGAAAGCGCCCGGGGACCCGCCCGGTTCACGACCCCCGGGGCTACCGGGAGAACCGTGCCGCGGGCTCGCCGGTGAGCCGGCCCGGCGGCAGGCGCCGGCCGCAGACGACGAGCAGCAGGTCCTGTGCCAGGCCCCGGAGCGGCGTCCCCGTGCCGTGGCCCCAGTCGATATCGGTCGCCTGCAGCCTGACCCCCGTCAGATCGGTTCCGAAGAACGCGATGTTCTTCGGCCGCATCCCGGCCAGCACCATGGCGACCCGCTCCGGCGGCACCCGGCGGTCGAGTCCCAGGCCCACCGTGATGTCGAGCCCATGGATGACGTCGTGCGACAGCGCTCCCCCGACGCCCCCGCCCGGCGGCGTCCACGGGTGCGCGACGTTGTCCCGCAGCGAGGCGAGCAGCCTCTCGGGCGGCAGTTCCGCGGCGTCGCGGCGCGCGCACCGGTCGGCCATGCGGTTGACGTCTCCGCGTGCCTTCACCAGCTCCAGCAGCGTCCTGCCGAGCGAGGCGCGGAAGGGCATGGTCGTGTGGGCGACGACCTCGCGCACCCGCCACCCCTCGCACAACGTGGGCGCGTCCCACTGCTCCGGGCTCAGGGCGGCGAGCAGTTCCGCCTGCTCACCGCGCTCCGCCACCACCGCTTTCCGAAGGTCGTCCTCGGTCATCGCGATCTCCTTTATGTGCGTCCGTACCGTGGTCTCGACAGGTGTACGGGCGCGGCGCCGGCAACTCATCGGTCCCGTCCCCCGGGATGTGTCGGTGGCGGTGCGTATGGTCGAGGGATGATCACGACGCCGACCGGCGAGGAGTTCCGGCTGGAGCCGTTCCGGACCGAGCTGACCGGTCACTGCTACCGGATGCTCGGCTCCGGCTTCGACGCCGAGGACGCGGTGCAGGAGACGCTGCTGCGCGCCTGGCGGTCGTTCGACCGCTACGACGAGCGGCGGGCGTCGCTGCGCACCTGGCTCTACAGCATCGCCACCAACGTCTGCCTCGACATGCTGCGCAGCGCACAGCGCCGCGCGCTGGCGATGGACCTCGGCCCTGCGGCGGAGGCCGGTTCGGGCATCGGCCGGCCCGCGCCGGAGAGCGCCTGGGTCCAGCCCGTTCCGGACGCCCTCGTGCTGCCGCCGGACGGCGACCCGGAGGATCTGGCCGTACTGCGCGAGACGATCCGCCTGGCGTTCGTCGCCGCGCTGCAGCACCTGCCGCCCCGGCAGCGGGCGGTGCTGATCCTGCGTGACGTGCTGCGGTGGAAGGCGGAGGAGGTCGCGACCCTCCTGGAGACCACCGTCGCGTCGGTGACCAGCGCGCTGCAGCGGGCGAGGGCGACGCTCCGGGCGGTCGGCACCGGGCCCGGCGAACCGTTCCGGCCTTCCGACCCCGCCCAGCGCGAGCTGCTCGCCCGCTACTGCGCCGCGTTCGAACGGCACGACGTCACCGCGCTCGTCTCCCTGTTGCACGAGGACGCGACGATGTCCATGCCCCCCTTCGTCTGGTGGCTGCGCGGCCGGGACCAGATCAGGCGGGTGCTGCTGGCCCCGGACGCGTCCTGCGAGGGGGCACGCCTCGTTCCGGTCGAGGCGAACGGCTCGCCGGCGTTCTGGCAGACCAGGCCGGGCCCCGACGGCGCCCATGTCCCGTTCGGGCTGGTCGTCCTCGACGTGTCCGGGGGGCTGGTCGTCGGCAGCACCACCTACCTGGACGCCGACCGGCTGCTCCCGCTCTTCAGCGAATCGGTCGCTTCCCCCCTGGTCGCGGCGAACGCCCCCGGCTGACACGCGCCCCCGGCCGCCGACGCTCCCGGTCGCTTCGCCCCGGCCGCCGCGAAGGTTCCCGGCCTCCGCGGTGGCCCTTCCGCCACGAGCGTTCCGCCCCACCGATGAGTTCCGCGCCGCCGCGAGCGTTCCCGCCCCACCGATGAGTTTCGCGCCGCCGCGCCGTACCACCGTGGACAGCGACGTGAAGCGAACGAAGGAGCGGACATGACGACCGTCCAGCCCATCATCGTCACCCCCGACCTGCCCCGGCTGCAGTTCTTCTACGAGCGGTTGCTCGGCGCGGTGGAGACGGAACGCTTCCCGGACGACGGCCCCGTCTTCTTCGTGGGCCTGAGGCTGGGCGACTCCGAGCTCGGCCTGGTCAGCGAGAAAGTCGATCTGTCCACGCCGCAGCGGTTCGCGCTGGGCGTGCGGGTCGACGACGTCAACAGCCTGCTGGAGCGGGTCGAGGCGGCCGGCGGACGCGTGCTCGGCCCCGCGAACGACATGCCGTGGGGAGAACGGGTCGCCCACGTTCACGACCCCGATGGCAACATGGTCAACCTGACCCAGCCCCTTTGAGGAGGGCTCGGGTCGGAAGGCCGTCCGGGACGGCCTCGGGCCGATCGGCCTTCCGGCCCGGTTGGACTCTCCCACCGTGGGAGCCTCCATGCTGAAGACGTGAACGAGGGATACCTGCCGATCGGGCGGTTCGCCCGGCTCTGCCGGCTCAGCGTCAAGCAACTGCGCCACTACGACGAGCTGGGACTGCTGGCCCCCGCCCACGTCGATCCGGACAGCGGCTACCGCTACTACCGGCCCGACCAGGCACGCGCCGCCCTGCTGATCGGCCTGCTGCGCTCCCTCGACGTGCCCCTGCCGTCGATCGGGCGGGTGCTGTCCGACGGGACGGACGCGCTCGGCGGTGTGCGCGACCGCATGGAGGCCGACCTGGCGCGCCGCGAACGCAACTTCGCCGCGCTGGAACGCATCCTCTCCCACGGCCTGCCCCGCTCGGAGGTGACCGTCGTCCGCGAGCCCGCCCGGCGGGTGGCCACCGTACGGGACACCGCGTCGCAGGAGCGGATCGGCGCCGTCACGTCGGCGAACGTGGCCCGGCTGATGGCGGCCGTGAACGCCCTGGGCGCCGGGGGCGGGCCGGAAGGGACCGCGGGTTCCACGGGTGCCACGGGTGCCACGGGTGCCACGGGTGGGCCGACGGGGACGCCGATCGGGTTGTTCCCGCTCGACCTCACCCGGGAGATCGCTGTGACCATCGCGGTGGAGACGTCCGCGGACGTCCCGGGTACCACCCCGGACGTCCTGCCGGGCGGTCTGTACGCCTCGGTCACCCATGTCGGGCCGTACGACCAGATCTCCCTCACCACGCACGCGCTGTTCGCCTGGCTGGGTGAGCGCGGGCACACGCCCGACGGCCCGCTGCACGAGGTGTACGTCTCCGACCCCAGAACCACGTCACCGGACCGGCTGGTGACGCACCTGATGATCAAATTGGAGGACCCCGAATGAGCTCGGACTGGTACTCGGCCGCCGACGATCCCGAAGTGGTCGAGTTCGGCCCCGTACGCGCGCTGTCGATCACGGGACAGGGCGAACCGGGAGGGGCCGTCTACGGCACGAGCGTGGGAGCGCTGTACGCCGTCGCGGGGGCGTTGATCGGCGTCGCGGCCCGCCACGGGCGGATGTTCGAGCTGCCCTGTCTCGAAGGCCGGTGGTGGGTGGAGGACGAGCGCCCGCCGTTCGACGTGCCGCGCGAGGAGTGGTGGTGGCACCTGTTCCTGCGGCTGCCCGACGCGGCGGGCGTCGCCGGGAACGGCCCGGTGAGCGGCGGGGAGAACGACGCGATGGGCGGATCTGCGGGCGAGGCGGGGCACGGCCCGATGGGCGGAGCGGTGAACGGCCCGGTGGACGTGATGTGGGACGGCCCGGTGGGCGCGGCGTGGGACGACGCGTGGGTCGACGAGGCGCGTGAGGCCGCGCGGCATCCGGCCGCCGCCCGGGTGCAGCTCGTCACCTTCACCGAGGGCCTGTGCGTGCAGGCGCTGCACCGCGGGCCGTACGCCGAGGAGCCGAAGACCCTCGCCCGGATGGAGGCTCGCATCCACGCCGCCGGCTTCGTCCCGAACGGCCTGCACCACGAGATCTACCTGTCCGACGTGCGGGAGACCGATCCGGAGAAGATGCGGACCATCCTCCGCCAGCCGGTCCGCGCCGCCTGACGACCGGCGTCGCAGCCGGCGACCGGTCCCGTTCCGCTCTGCGGGTCTCCCCCGCCCGCCGCGGCCGGCCGAGGGGAGATCCGCGGAACGGAACCTAGCGGCGCCGCCCGCCGGTGCTCTCGTCACTCGGCTCGTCCAGCCCGCCGGTGTTCTCGTCGCTCGGCTCGTCCAGCGGGCGCAGCGCGGCCGAGGCCTCGTCGTGGTCCATCCCGGTCGCCTCCAGCAGGTCGACGGCGATGGAACGCAGCTGCGCGAGGGTGACGTTCGCCGAGAAGCCCAGGTTCGTGGGCCGCTCCCGCTCGGCGACGGCGAGCAGCGCCTGCCGGGCCAGCGTCGGCTCGCGCCCGGCCCCCAGTTCGAGTTGAAGCAGCAGCGCCGCCTCCGAGACCTCGCGCAACGAGTCGGCCAGCACGACCGGCGGCGGGCTGGTCTCCCCCAGCGCCGCGAGCGTACGGCGGGCCAGCACACGGGCGTTGCGCAGCGCCAGGTCCACCGGCATGGCGGCGGTCTCGTACCTGGTCAGCTGGGCCCGGTGATGCCGGCGCAGCGGCGAGATCATGATGATCTCCTTGCTGTTCTCCAGCGCCGCCTCGAACTCCTCGACCGCCTCCTGGGTCCTGCGCCCGCACTCCAGGGCCTCGGCGGCCATGTCCATGTCATTCTTCTCGATCGCCTCCGCGGCCTGCTCCAGCACGGTGGAGAGGGCGTCGAGCACGCCGGACAGGTGCCGGCCCGCGATGGCGAGCGGGCTGGCGGGCAGCAACGCCACCGCGACGATGCCGACGATGCCGCCGGTGAGCGCGTCGGCCATCCGGTCCAGCCCGCCGACGTCCTCGCCCGGCACCAGCATGGCGACCAGCACCGCGGACGACCCGACCTGCGACACGAACAGCTCACCGCTGCTCAGCAGCCCCGCGACGGTCATGGCCAGCGCGATCACGAGCGCCATCTGCCAGGGGCCCGAGCCGATCCAGGACCCCAGCAGGTCGCCGATGCCCACGCCCAGGCAGACGCCGACCACCAACTCGACCACCCTGCGCAGCCGCCGCCCGTGCCCCACACCCACGCAGATCATCACGGAGATGGGTGCGAAGAGCGGGTGGGCGTGGCCGAGCAGATGAACGGCGACGATCCAGGCCAGCGCGGAACCCACGGCACACTGCGCGATGGAGGGCACGATCGGGCTGAACGTGCTCAGCCGCTTCCTGACCTGATCACCGAGCCACGTTCGCACCCTTCCACCATGGCGGATCTTTATGACACTGGGGTCACATTTGCCCCTGGTTCTTTTGGTACGGGTGATTCGACGAGGGGCAGGGACCGGCTCTCCGGCACCGTCACCAGACCCGTGTCCTGGGAGACCGGGATGACTGTTCCGTGCCTGCCGCGCCGGCGTCCCGCCGCCGAACGGGCTACCGGTGTCCGAGGATGTTGACCACGCGGCCGTTCGGGTCGCGGACGAAGAAGCGGCGGACTCCCCACTCCTCGTCCTGCAGCGGATGGACGATCTCGGCGCCGCTCTCCCGCACGGCCGCGTAGGCGGCGTCCACGTCGTCCACCTCGATGCTCATGTCCGGGATGACGGGCCCGGTCTTGTCGCCGGTCATGACGCTGACCTGCGCGGTGGGGGCGGACGGGGAGGCGAAGGTCACGATCCAGCCGTGGTTCATGACCTCCTCCAGGCCCAGGAGACCGTAGAACCTCGCGCTCTCCTCCGGATCCCCGGACTGGATGTTGGGGACGATCCGGCGTACGGACATCGGTGCCTCCTGCGGCTGGGGTTGAGGAGAGGTGGGAGCTCGATTCTTGCGAGGTCGCGCGTGCCGTGGAGCCGGACGTCGATGGAATCGGTGCGCCACAGACACCGCCGGTCCGCGCGGGTCACCGCTGCGGCGGTCACGACCGGGCGGCCGGCAGACGGGCGGCTCGTCTCTCCGGGGATGGCTGCAGCTTCAGCGCGAGCCGGTACGGCCCCCGCATCCGGGGCGGGTGCTCCTGCACGTACCGCAGGGCGCGGTGGATCGACTCCTCCCCGCAGATCTCGGCCACCCGGCGGTCCATCGCGTATACCTGCCGCCGCATCATGACCGGCAGCACGACGAGGATGAGAAGCGCCAGGGCCGTCACCGCGACCGGGACGAGCGAGTCGAACAGGAAGACCAGCGGAGCGCACACGAGGCCGACCAGGGTGCCGAGGCCGACCGAGACGCGGGTCGGCACGCCTTCCTTCCGGAGGTACGCGCGGTCGGACGCCGTGATGGCCCATGCCAGGTCGATGTCCCGGGCGTACTCCGGCAGGGCGTCGAAGGTGGGACCGACGACGATCACCCGGTTCTTCCCCTGCCGGCGCAGTACGCAGTCCGCGCCCTGGGGTGGCTCGCCACGGACCACGCCCGGCGCGTGGACCCCGAACCCTTGGGACAGTTCCTCGACGCGGAGACGGATCTCGTCGATGTTCACCGGGCCATCTTCGGGGACGAAGATCACACAGCGATCGCGGCCGCCGTCGGCGGCGCCATGCCGTCCGGGAGCGCGTCCAGGCGATCCCACTGTCCCCATCAAGAATCAGCACCTTTTGTCGTCACGTCGGAATGGAAGGAGTGCACATGGAGGGGGACCGATCCGAGGTCCGGCCGTACGTCGTGGTGACCGGGGGGCCCGGGGCCGGGAAGAGCACTTTGATCGACCGGTTGCAGGAGGCCGGGTTCGCGCGGTCGTACGAGGCGGGGCGCGGCGTCATCCGGGACCAGGTGGCGATCGGCGGACGCGCGCTGCCCTGGGCCGACCGGGAGCTGTTCGCCGAGCTGATGCTCGGCTGGGAGCTGCGCTCCTACCGGATGGCCTCGGCGGCGCCGGACACGGTGGATGCGGAGAAGGCGACGGACGCGGTGGACTCGGTGGACGCGGAGGGGATGACGCGTACGGCGGAGGCGGCGCCGGTCTTCTTCGATCGCGGGCTCCCCGACATCGTGGGCTACCTGCGCCTGGAGGGGCTTCCCGTCCCGGAGCACGTCCACGCGGCGGCGCTCGGATTCCGCTACCACCGGAGCGTGTTCGTCGCCCCTCCCTGGCCGGAGATCTACCGGCGGGACGCCGAGCGCAGGCAGTCCTACGAGGAGGCCGAGCGGACCTACGAGTTCATGGTCGCGACGTACACCGAGTACGGCTACGAGCCGGTGCCGCTCCCCCGCGCGCCGGTCGAGGAGCGCGTCCGGTTCGTCATCGAGCGGCTGCGGCGAGGCTGAGGCCGTGCCGAGTGCCATGGCGGTCCGGCGAGCCGGCGGCCCCGGCCCTGCGGCCCGGCGGTTCGCCGAGCCGTCCGCCATGGATTTCCGGGCTCCGAGGCCCCCGACGGGCGCCGGGTGATGGCCGCGTCGCCGGAGGACTCCGGGAAGCGGGGCGGTGCCTCCCTACCGCGAGACGACCTGCCGCATCGCGTCCGGCCTGTTGGTGATGACGCCGTCCACACCGTAGGAGACAAGGCGGCGCGCGACCGCGGTGTCGTTCACCGTCCAGGTGAGGACGCCCATGCCGTGGGAGTGGACGCGACGGACGTAGTCGCGGGTGAGCCCGCCGTACGGCGGGTTGATCAGGTCGGCGTACTCCGCCAGCTTCGGAAGGTCCGCGATCGGCGGGGCGCCGAGCAGGCCGATCGGGACCTCCGGCATGAGCCGGTGGAACGTCCGCATCGAGTTCCCGTCGAACGACTGCACCACGAGCCGGCCGGGGCTCAGCCACGACGGGTGGTCGCGCAGCTCGTCGGCGACTCGGGCCTCGACGCCCGGGTAGAGCCGGGGTTCCTTGACCTCCAGGAGCAGACCGGGGGCCTTGTCCGCCATCGCGTCCAGCACCTCGCCGAGGGTGGGCACCGGCTCGTCCCGGTAGTCGACGGAGAACCACGAGCCCGCGTCCAGTCTGCGGATCTCGGCGAGGGTGAAGTCGCCGACCCTCCACGGTGCCCGGCCCGGGAAGACCCTCTCGACGTCGGTGGTGCGGGCCAGCGTGGTGTCGTGCATCAGGACGAGCCTGTGGTCGGCGGTCTCCTGGACGTCGAGCTCGAACATGTCGGCGCGCTGCCTGGCGGCCAGTTCGAAGGCCGCGACGGTGTTCTCGGGCGCGTAGGCGGACGCCCCGCGGTGGGCGATGTCGGCGACCGCCGGAGCCGCCGAAGCCTTCAGGGCCGCCGAGATCGTCGGCGTTGCCGGGGACGGTACGGCGGCCGCCACCGCGGCGGTCACCGTCACGGCGGCCAGCGCGATCCTGGTCACAAGGCCGGGTCGTCGGAACATGGGTCTCCTCGGGTGGTGAGGTGGCCTGGGAACCGACCTTTACAAGATCAGATGACGGGGAGTTGATGATCGTACGGCACGCGGGTGCAGGGGAGATGAGCATCGGGGAGGAGGGCGGGTGCGGTGGCCGGTGCCGCGCGGGCCGTACGGCTGGGAGCCGCGGACCGTACGGCTCAGCCGCGCGGGCCGTGCGGCTGAAAGATTCACCGGGCGGGCGGTCGGCGGGACTCATCATCCGGGAGAAACCCCTGGTCCCGGCGTCGGCCGGGGTCCGGTGACGCGCCGAGGGCGAGGCGGGCGTTGACGGGTGGGCGGGGCGGTACGAAACATCGTCGTCGTCCCGGTTCGCCGAGTCCGAAGGGTGCGATGTCATGGCGCTTCCCGCTTCGTTCGCCGTCCGGCTCCGGGCGGTCGTCGTCTCGGCGGCGCTGGTACTGGGAGGTCTCGCCGCGGCGGCGTCCGGCCCGGCGGCGGCCCTGCCGGACACCGGCTGCCGGGTGGACTACACCGTGAACCAGTGGCAGGGCGGGTTCACCGCCCAGGTGAAGGTGACCAACCTGGGGGCGGCGGTCAACGGCTGGCGACTCCGGTGGACCTTCGGCGGTGACCAGCGGGTGACGAACGCCTGGAACGCGCAGGTCGGGCAGAACGGCACGACGGTGACCGCGGCGAACGTCTCGTGGAACGCCTCCCTGCCCACCGGCGGGACCGCCGACTTCGGCCTGCAGGGCACCTGGACGGTGGCCGGCCCGGTGCCCGCCGACTTCACCCTCAACGACGCGCCCTGCAACGGCACCGGTTCCCCGAGCCCGAGCGTCACCCCGACGGCCACACCCACCGCGACAGCGACCGTCACACCCACCGCGACACCGACGGTGACACCGACCGTCACGCCCACCGCGACACCGACGGTGACGCCGACGGTGACGCCGACCGGCGGGCCGGAGTGCGCGGGGGCGGCGGTCTGCTCGGGGTTCGAGGACCAGGCGGGCGTCCCGGCCGGTGACTGGCAGGTCGTGACGCCCAACTGCTCGAGCTCCGGCACCGCCGTGATCGACACCTCGGTCGCGCACGGCGGGAGCAGGTCACTGCGGATCAACGGCGGCGGCGGGTACTGCAACCACGTCTTCGCCGGTACCACCCGGGACGTCTCCGCCGTCGGCCCCGTGGTCCACGCGCGGATGTGGGTCCGGCACACGACGGCCCTGCCTGCCGGACACGTCAGCATGATCACCATGGCGGACTCCCGGGACGGCGGCCGGGACCTGCGCGTCGGCGGCCAGAACGGGGCGCTGCAGTGGAACCGCGAGTCCGACGACGCCACGCTTCCCGAGCAGAGCCCGGCGGGGGTCGCGCTCAGCGTCCCGCTGCCGGTCGGCCGCTGGGTCTGCCTGCGGTACGAGATCGACACCACCCGGCAGTCGATCCGCACCCTGCTGGACGACCAGGAAGTCGCCGGGCTGCGCGTGGACGGGGTTCCCACGCAGGACGTCGACTCCCAGTGGCTTCACCGTACGACCGCGCCGCGTCCGACCACGCTGCGGCTGGGCTGGGAGAGCTACGGCGGCGACCAGGACACGATCTGGTACGACGACGTGGCCCTGAGCTCCTCCCCGCTCTCCTGCTGAACCATTGAGCCGGGCGCCCGCCGGACCGTCCTCCTGCCGAACCGCTGAGCCGGCCCCGCCGGACCGCTCCCCCGCCGGGGCGGCGGTCCGGTTCAGGGGCGGCCGGAGGCGGTGTCCGGGGTGGGGAGGGCGGCGCGTACGGCCTCCAGGCAGCGCTCCACCACCGGGCGCGGGTCGAACGCGTAGGTGCCGTCGCCGAAGAGCTCGAAGGTCATGTGGCCCCGGTACCCCCGGCGGTCCAGGGCGGCGAGGTAGTCGGCCAGCGGCAGTTCGCCGTCGCCCCACGCCAGGTGGCCCGCGGGCCGGCCGTCGATCAGGTGGACGTGGCGGACGCGGTCGCCGAGCGCGTCGAAGTAGTCGTCCACGCTCTCCCCGGCGACGGCCATGCCCACCGTGTCGAGCACCGCGCCGAGGTTGGCCGCTCCCACCTCGCCGATCATCCTGGCGAGCGCCCGGGAGTCGTTGAGGAGGTTCGACTCCACGCGCTGCAGGGGTTCGAGCACGCAGGTCACGCCGAGGGTGGCGGCGTAGGCGGCGATCTCGCCGATCGCGTCGGCGGAGCGGCGCCAGGCCGCCTCCACCGGCTCGTTCTCGAAGCCACGGCCCGGGGTCAGCAGGAGCAGCTCGGCTCCGAGCTCGGCGCACAGCTCGGCCGCGCGGCGGAACATGCCGATGCTGGCGGCGCGCAGCCAGGTGACGGGCGAGGCCACGTTGACCGGGTACATCACCTGCTCGGGGGTCAGGCAGCGGACCGTGAGGCCGCGCGACTCCAGGCGGCGGCGGACGGCGCGCGCCTCGGCGTCGCTCACCTGCGGCACGTGGAACTGCGGCGCGATGCCCCACAGTTCCACGTGTTCCCGGCCGAGGGCCGCGGCGTCGTCGAGGAACCGCTCGAACGGCTGGTGCTGGTAGGCGAAGTTCGAGGCGGTGATCTGGCCGAGGGAGAGGGTCATCGGTGCTCCTGTCGTGTGGGGTGCGGCGCGGGCCGGGCCGGGGTCCGCTGCTCGACTCGGGCTTCGGACGCGCCGGGCTCGGGCGCCGGCTCCGGGCGGGCCTGGCTCGGACGGCCGGTCCCGGACGCGCCGGGCTCCGCCCCGCCATCGTCCTGTCTCCGCGAGGCGCCGTCCTGGGTCCGCGGTCCCGGGACCTTGGACCCGGGACCGCGGTACGGGACCCGCCGTACGGCCGCGCGGGCGCCGTACCCGCCGTACGGCCGCGCGGGCGCCGTACCCGCCGTACGGCGGTGCGGGCGGCCGTACGGCGGGACCGGTCACTTGCCGATGCCGTCGGCCATGCCCTTGACGATGTAGCGCTGGCCGAAGAAGAACAGCAGCATGACCGGGATCGCCGCGATGGTCATGCCGGCGAAGACGACGGGGAACTCGGTGCCGTGCTTGCTCATCAGGCTCATCAGGCCGACCGGGAGGGTCTGCACGCCGCTGCCGCTGGTGAAGATCATCGCGAAGAGGTACTCGTTCCAGGCGAAGAGGATGTGCAGCAGGACCGTCGAGGTGATGATCGGCTTGCACATCGGCAGGATGATGTGCCAGAACGCCGTCCACCGGCCGCAGCCGTCCATCTCCGCCGCCTCGTCGACCTCGCGGGGGAGGTCGAGCATGTAGGCGCGGATGAGGAAGGTGGTGAAGGGCACCCGGAAGGCGGTGTAGAGGATGAGCAGCGCCCAGAAGCTGTTGTACAGGCCCATCGCCTGGAACATCTTCACCAGCGGGACGAGCGCCACGCTGGGGGCGAGCATGAGGCCGCCGAGGATCGTCCCGGTGATGAATCCGCTGAACGGGATCTTCACCCGGGTGAGGCCGTAGGCGGCCCAGGCGCTGACGAACACGGTGGCGACCGTCGAGGTCACCGTGACGAGCACGCTGGTGGTGAGGTAGTCGCTCACCCCCCGGTTCCACGCCTTGCGGTAGTTCTCGAAGCTCCAGTCGACGGGGAGGGCGAAGGGGTTCCCGAAGAGCTGGGAGTTGGTCTTGAACCCGTTGAGCACCATCCACAGCAGCGGGTAGACCACGACCACGGCGAGGCCGAGCAGGAACACCCACAGGAAGACGCGTGCGATCACGCCGAGGAAGCCGATGCGGCTCACCATTCCACCCTTCTCCTGTTGGCGACCCACAGCTGCGCCACGGCGATGGCGAGCGTGATCACGAAGATCACCGTCGCGATGGCGGCGGCGTAGCCGAAGTCGTTGCGGACGAAGCCGCTCCGGTAGAGCCAGGTTCCGAGCACCTGGCTGGAGTTGTCGGGGCCGCCGCCGGTCATCACCATGACCTCGTTGAACACCTGGAACGCACCGGAGATGGTGACCATCATCATCAGGCCGGTCATCTCGCGCACCAGGGGGACCGTCACGTGGAAGAAGCGGCGGACGGGGCCGGTGCCGTCGAGGGCGGCGGCGTGGTAGATCTCCGCGGGGATGCGCTGGATGGCGACGGCGAACAGCAGGGTGGAGTAGCCGAAGCCCTGCCACTGGCTCATCGCGATGATCGCGGGCATCGCGGTGCTCTCCTCGCCGAGCCAGGAGCGGCTGAGGTCGCCGAGTCCCACCGCGTCCAGCAGGTGGTTGAGCGGGCCGAGGTTGGGTTCGTAGATGAAGTAGAACAGCAGGCCCGCCACGGTCAGCGAGATGGCGCAGGGGATGAAGTAGATCGACCGGAGGATCCGCTGCCACCGCTGGCTGCGGATGCCCTCGATGAGCGCGGCGAGCACGAGCGCGCCGCACACCTGGAAGGCGATCGAGACCACCGCGTACATCACGTTGTTGCCGAGCGACCTCCAGAAGACGGGGTCGTCGACGAGCTTGCGGTAGTTCTCCAGGCCGACGAACTCCTGGCTTCCGCTGTAGATGTCCCATTTGAGGGTGCTGAACCCGAGGTTCTCCGCCAGCGGGAAGTAGACGAACACCCCGACCAGCGCGAGCGCGGGGAGGACCCACGCGAGCCCGAGCGCTCGTTTGACGATGGTGGGCACCGGCATGCTCTCCTTACGCCGAGCGGGTCGTGTGCGGGCGGGTCACGGAAGGGCGGGCCGTCCCCGGGCGGATCGGCCCTGCATGGACCGGCCCCGCATGGACCGGCCCCGCATGGACCGGCCCCGCATGGACCGGCTCCGCGTGGACCGGCTCCGGGCGGGCCGCCCGCGGACGGATCCGTCGCGGGCGGGTCGTGGACGGGCGGGTCACTTGGCCGACGCCGATGCCTGGCGCACGCTTTCGAGCACCTGCTCGGGGGTCTTGCCGCCGGTGATGAGCGCCTCGCCGCCGGCCAGCCACGCGTCGGCGACCTCGGGCACGGTCACGGTGTCGAGCCAGGCGGCGAGCCTCGGGGCGTTGTTGACCGCCTCGATGCCCTCGAACACGGCCTTGCTGGAGGTGTCGGTGGTGACGGCGCCGATGACCGTGCTGGGCTGGCCGTACGGCGGGGCGGAGAGCGTCTTGGCGTTCTCCTGGTTCGTGGCGAACTTCATGAAGTCGACGGCGAGCGGCACGCGCGGTGAGGCGGCGTTGATCAGGTATCCCTCGGGCGCGCCCTCCAGCGTCGCCGGGTCGCCCTTGGCGCCCTGGGGGACGGGCAGCGGGAAGATGCCGAAGTCGGCGGGGTCGAGCTTGCCCTTGGCGGTGGCGTTGTCGAACTCCAGGATCTCCTGGTAGTACATCGCGGCCTTGCCGCCGGCGAACGCCTCCTGCGCGGAGCTGTAGAGGACGCCGTTGGTGCCGGTCCCGGTGTCGGTGCACTGGGTGACGAGGGTCTTGAACTGCTTGAGCGCGGTGACGTAGCCGGGGTCGTCGAGCTTGGCCGTCTCGGGCTTGAGGTCGGCCTGGAGGGTGGCGGGCGGCACGTTGTAGGCGAAGAGCTGCTGCAGGTAGTGCAGGGCGGGCCAGCCGTCCTTGTTGCCGAAGGCGATCGGCTCGTAGCCGGCCTTGCGCAGCGGGGCGCAGCTGCTGATGAGCTCCTCGAAGGTGGTGGGCACCTTGACCCCGGCCTTGTCGAAGGCGGGCTTGTCGTACCCCATGAACTTGCCGTTGTTGTAGAGCGGGATGCCGTAGTACTTGCCGTCGTAGGCGAAGGCCGACAGCGACCCCTTGCCGAAGGTCTTGCCCCAGGGGGTGTCGGGGCCGATCACGTCGGTGAGGTCGGCGGCGCGTCCGCCGCGGATGAAGTTCTCCGCCCAGTTGCCGGTCCAGGTGAAGTAGATGTCCGGCAGGGCGTTGGAGGCCGTCAGGGTCTTGGTCTTGTCCTTGATGCTCTGATCGGTCTCCTGGATGAGCTCGACCTTCACCCCGGGGTGCGCCTTCTCGTAGTCGGCGGCGACCTTCTCGAAGTACGGCTCCAGCGGCTCGCCGGCGAACTTGGTGAGGATGCTCAGCGTTCCGGAGTAGTCCGGTTTCGCGGCGGCGTCGGCGGCGGGGGCCTTCGCCGGGGTGCCACCACCGGTGCAGCCGGTCAGTGTGAGCACCGAGGTCCCGGCGATTGCCGCGAACGTCGTCAGTACGCGAGAGCGCATGGGCTTCCTTTCTCTCGTGAGAGGAGAGGGACCACCGGTGCCGTGGCACCTCGGATCCGCGCCGTGGGGGTGTCTGCGACCTGGCCCGCCCGGTTGTCGGCTGACTGTACAGAGAATCTGATACCGGTACCAGACCTAAAACAAGATCTTATTTTTCGAGAGCACCCACCGAGACCGCGCCGTGACATTCGCGCAATCTGACCAGGTAAATCAACCGATCACGGGCTCGGTGTTGACGTCCTGCGGTTCGCTGTGCCAGCGTGACCCCTGCGTGATACCGGTATCAGGTCGCAGGGCGACACCGGTCGTGGCATTCCCGAAAGGACGCGTAGATGCTCCGCTTCAACGAGCCCGAGTTCCTCTCCCGGACGGCGAGCGCGGCGGCGCTGCGCCCGCAGATCGAGGAGCTCGTCGACCGCCTGGTGGACGAGGGGTTCGACAACCTCCTCCTCGTCGGCGCCGGCGGCACGTACGCCCAGATGTGGCCGTACGAGCACCTGGCCCGGCGCTCCTCCACCCTCGACGTGCGCGCCGCGATCGCGGCCGAGCTGATCGTCTCCGGTGACGCGCGGCTCGGCGAGCGCTCGGTCGTGGTCTTCACCTCGGTCTCGGGCACCACCGAGGACAGCATCCGCGCCATCGAGTACTGCAAGGCCCGGGGCGCCTACACGATCGGCTTCACCGGCCACCCCGACTCGCCCATCGCGAAGCTGGTGGACGCCGCCCTCGTCACGGAGCCGGAGACCTGGCCCTTCGACGTCCAGATGCTGTTCTTCATGGGCCGGCTGCTCTCGCGCCGCGGCGAGTTCGACGGCTACGACAAGCTCGCCGACGAGCTGGCGGACATCCCGCGGATCCTCGTGGACGTCGCCAAGCAGGCGGAGCCGGTCGCCGCCGCCTTCGCCGAGGCCCACCGGGACACCGACTACCACTTCCTCATCGGCGGCGGGAACCTGTGGGGCTTCACCTACCTGTACTCCATGTGCATCCTGGAGGAGATGCAGTGGCTGCGCACCACCCGGGTGCACAGCGCCGAGTTCTTCCACGGCTCGCTCGAACTGCTGGAGGAGGACACGAGCGTCGTCATCTTCCAGGGCGAGGACGAGACCCGCGCCCTCACCGACCGGGCCGAGGCGTTCGCCAAGCGCGTCTCCAAGGACGTCACCGTCTTCGACACGCGTGACTACCCGCTCGACGGGATCAGCCCGGAGTTCCGCGGCCTGCTCGCACCGCTCGTGCTCGACACCGTGCTGAGCCGGGTCAGCAAGCACCTGGAGCGGGTCCGCGACCACTCGCTCGACCTGCGCCGCTACTACCGCGTCATGGACTACTGAGCCCTCCTCCCCGTTCCCGGGTATCCGCTCCCCCGGATACCCGCCCGGCCGTACGCGCGGGCCGGTGTCATGCCGGCCCGTACGCGTGCCCTCCCCCTGTCCCGCGCCGCGGTGCGCGGAACCCGCGCACAGGAGAACCCATGAGAGTCCTCGGTTTCGGCGACAACATCGTCGACCGGTTCGTCGACCGCGACGTCGACTATCCGGGCGGCAACAGCGTGAACGTCGCCGTCTACGCCCGCCGGCTCGGCCTCGACGCCGCCTACCTCGGGGTCTTCGGCGACGACGACCTCGGCCGGTTCCTGCGGGAGGCGATCGACGCCCAGGGGGTGGCCGTCGACCGGTGCGTGGTGCGGGCCGGCGAGAGCGGCGTCTCCACCCTGCGCGTCGACGACGGCGACCGTGTCTTCCTCGGCTGGAACGGCGGCGGGGTGACGGTGCGGGAGCCGCTCGTGCTCGACGACGAGCTGCTCGGCTACGTGTCGGGCTTCCACCTGGTGCACTCCAGCGTCTACTCCGGCAGCGAGAGCGAACTGCCGAAGCTCGCCGGGCTCGGCCCGCTGGTGAGCTTCGACCTGTCCAGCGAGGAGGACTTCCGCTCCCCCGCCTACCTCGACCGCGTCTGCCCGCACGCCGACCTCGTCCTGCTGTCGTGCTCCCACCTCGACGAGGCCGCCACGCGCGACCTCCTCGCCGACGTCGTACGGCGGGGCGCGCGGCTGGCGCTCGGCACCCGCGGCGTGGACGGGGCGATCGCGTACGACGGCGACGTCACCGTCGCCGCCCCGGCTCACCCGGTGGCGGACCCCCGGGAGATCGTCGACACGATGGGCTGCGGCGACGCCTTCCTCGCCGGGTTCGCCGTCTCGCTGCTGCGCGGCGGCTGGTCGGCAGGGGCCCGGCCGCGGCGTGACATGATCGAGCGGGCGCTGCGCGACGGCGCGGAGGCGGCCCACGAGCAGTGCCTCGTCGAGGGCGCGTTCGGCCGCGGCCGTCCCGCCGTACCACAGGGTTAGCCAGGAACGGCGAGGCACGCCCCGGGTCCTCTCGGCGGTCCTCGCCGTGGCGCGGGGCCGGATGGGTGACCGGGGGAAACGCGCCCGGTCCATGAAAAGGATCTAGCATGTGGCGAGCCTCCGAGCGCGAGATCCGAACGCGAGAAACGAGGGACGCGATCCATGCCAGGTGAGCGGAGCCAGGCGGGACGGCCGACGATCTCCGAGGTGGCCGCCGAGGCCGGTGTCGGCAGGGCGACCGCGGCCCGCACACTCGGCGGGTACGGATACGTCAGCCCCGAACTGCGCGAGCGGGTGCTCGCGGCGGCCGAGAAGCTCGGCTACCGCGCGAACGCGCTGGCGCGCAGCATGTCGACGGGCGTGAGCCACACGCTGGGCGTGATCGTCGCCGACATCGGCAACCCCTTCTTCGCGGGGGTGATGCGCGGCATCTCCGACGCCTCCCGCGCCCGCGGCTTCGACACGCTCGTGCTGAGCACGTACGAGAACCTGGATGATGAGGTCGCGGCGGCGAACGTGCTCATCGACAAGCGCGTCGACGGCGTCATCCTCGCCTCGGCCGCGGTCGGCCGCGGCGACGTCGCGCACATCAGGGCCGCGCTGGACCGGGGCATCCCCGTCGTGCTCGTCGACCGGGCGGTCGCGTCGGTCGACCTCGACGCGGTCGTCATCGACAACCGCGACGCGGCGCGCCGGGCGGTCGAGACGCTCATCGCCGCAGGGCACCGCCGCATCGGGTTCGTGTGGGGCCCGCCGATGGCGGAGCCGCCCGCGACCCGGCGGGCGCTGCTGGCCGCGGCGTCCCGCAACCTGTGGACCGACGGGGAACGGCTGCGCGGTTACCTCGACGCGCTCGACGACGCGCGCATCCCCTTCGACCCCGACCTGGTGATGATGGGGCGCAAGGTCGAGGAGCAGGCGACCCGGGAGGTCGCCCGCATGCTCGCCCTCCCCGACCGCGTCACCGCGCTGTTCTGCACCGAGACCGACGCGGTGACGGGGGCGCTGCGCGCCCTTCGGACGTCGGGGCTGTCCTGCCCGCGCGACGTCTCGCTGATCGGCTTCGACGACAGCACCTGGGCGGCGGTCATGGAACCGCCCCTGACGATGATCGAGCAGCCGGTTCACCAGCTCGGCGCGAAGGCCGCCGAGGTGCTGCTCGACATCGTCGAAGGGGCCGAGCCCCGCCGCGAGATGCACACCCTCCGCTCGCGCCTCGTCACCCGGTCCTCGGTCGCCCCGCCCCCGTCTCCGCCGCCGTCCCCGGGCGCGTGACGGTCACCGAGCCCAGCGGTCGCGGCCTCCGGGCGCGTGACGGTCACCGAGCCCGGCGGTCGCGGCCTCCGGGGTGATCCGGCCGTGCCCGGCCGTTTCCGTCCTACCTCCGGGTGGTGCCGGGCCGCGCCGCGGCGATCCGGTCCGCGCCGGCGATGACCCGCCTGGCCAGGGCGGCGACGTTCCTCGCGTCGGTGACCACGGCGTCGGCCACGGGGCCGAACCGCGCCGCGAAGGAGGCGGCCCGATCCGCCCGTACGGCGATCCGCCTGGCCTCGGCGGCGACCCTCTCGGCGTCCCGGCCGTTCTGCAGCGGCATGCGGCTGAGCTCGGTGGCCTGGGATTCCAGCCTCTCGGCGTCGGAGGAGATCCGATCGGCCGCGGGGCTGGACCGGGCGCCCCTGCCGAAGATGAGTCTCAGGAGGTCGCGGGCGTCCCGTACCAGCTTGCCCGCGTCGTCGAGAAGTTTGATCGTGTCCCTGCCGATCTGAACGATGTCGCCGAAGACGCGCTCGACGGGCGCCGGACTGGGCGGATAGGGCTGACGGCCCGGCGCCGCCACCACCACCGGGCGGCCCGGCACCGTCACCACCGGGCGGTCCTCCGCCGTCACCACCGGGTGACCCGCCGCCACCGCCATCGGATGGCCCGCCGCGACCACCGACCCGGCGACCACCGGCCCGAGGGCCGGCCCCGTACCGGTGATCGGCCCCGCAGCGGCGGCCGGCCCTCCGCCGGCGAGCACGACGCAGGCGAGGGAAACAGCGTGCCTTCCGGCTACTCGGATCACTCCGGCCTCCGTACGGTCCAACGGCGCGGACCACGTGATGACGTCCCTGAGGCACGGCGGGCGCGCCTCCCGGACATCATGGAACCCCGCCGTGAACCGCGGTCTCCCGGCTCGCGCGGCTTACCCAAAGATCATTTCTTGCTTCCCATCGGATGACGGAGAACCCGGCGGACACGTCACCGGATCCCTGGGCCATGTGGATGCCGGGGGCGGCCGGCCGCGCGTAAGTTGTGTGATCCGGGCCGCTCGCCCGGTATGGGTGAGCCCTCACCGAAGAACCTGAGGAAGAGAACCGGGGATGAGCAGCACACACGAGGACGGACGGCGCTTCGGCGACATGCTCTCGGAGAGCGTCCGCTCCCTCGGCGAGGCGGACGGCGCACAGGACTCGGAGTGGGAGACGCTCCGGGGTGGCGGCCAGGCCGCGGACGGCCAGGTGAGCGTTCTGGTCGGCCCGGACGGGCGGCTTCGTGAGGTGAACCTCAACCCGCGGGTGATGCGGATGGCGTCCGAGGACCTCGCGCGGGAGATCCTCACCGCGGTGAACGCGGCCTTGGACGATCTCCGTATGAACGTCCCCGGTCTGGATCCGGCGACGGTTCCGGACCCCGGGGCGCTGGCGAGGAGCCTGGAGGGTGTTCACGACGACGTGATGCGCCGCATGGACGAGTTCGCGGCGGGAATCGAGTCGACCGTGCGGAGGCTGGAGGAGCGATGACCGGCGATTCCCGGATGGACGTCTCACACGCCGACCTGCGTGACACGAGCAGGGGGCTCACCGAGAACGGCGCGGACCACCTGACGGAGGTGCGGGCCATGCGCGCCTATCTGGAGGGGGAGGGTGACCCGTGGGGTGACGACGAGCTGGGGAGCATGGTGGGGGCGGCATATCACGCGATGACCCGGCACGCGCTGGACGTCTACGAGTCGCTGGCGGAACGGCACGTGACGACGGGTGAGGGCACCGGCCTCATGGCCGGGAACCACCGCTCCGCGGAACAGCGGAGCGAGGAGGAGGCCGACCGGATCCTGCGGGCCGTACGGCAGGCCTGAGGCCGGCCCGGCGGCCGGCGGCGAGGATCACCGGTCACGGCCCGCGGTCACGGACTGCGGTCACGGACTGCGGTCACGGACTGCGATGAAGGCCGGCGGCCGCGGTCGACGGCCCAGGACCGAGGACCAGCGGTCAGGGCCGGCGGTGCAGGTCGGCGGGCGGGAGTATCACGCTCGCCGATCCGGACGGGTTGATCGCGACGCCGACGTCAGCGGGCAGCAGCGCGACCAGGTCGCCGCCGCGGATCGGCTGCCAGCCCGCCGTGCCTTCCGGGAACCCGTCCGGCAGGTGGGCGTGAGCCGTGTAGGCGAACGCCGCGCGGCCCCCGCCCGTCTCGAACACGGGGATGCCGCCTCCCGGGCCCACGGCCACGATCACCTCGGCCGCCAGGAGCAGGCGGACGATGTCCTGCCCGCCGGCGTAACCGGTCGCGCCGAGTTGGACGGCCCTGTCGACGGGGTCGGTCGGCTCGGGATAGCCGAGCGCGACCGGTGAGGGCCGGTAGTTCGGGTTGTGGCGGAACTCGCCGGTGATCTCCCCGCGGTCGTCGGTCCGCCACGCGCCGACGATGCCGTACGGCGGGACCTCGTCACCGGGGCCGAAGAAGGGGTCGATCGCGTAGAGCCAGGTCCCGGGGCTGCGTCGCGCCTGTTCCCGCAGCTCGTCGGTGAGCGGGGGCGGCGCCGGGGCGTCGTTCACTGTCGTACCCGTTCCTGGGAGCGGCTTCGGCCGACGCGCCCGCCCCTGCGGTTCGTGGACGCGCGGCGGAGGCGGCCGGACATGGTTCCGATCATTGCCGAGGGTAGCCGGGGTAGGGGTCGTAGTGCGGGTTGGGGATGAAGTTCTCCGGTGTTCTGGGCACTCCTCCGGGCCAGGCGCCGGAGATGTACCGCCGGTGGATGCCGCCGGGGAAGGCGATCTCCTGTTCGTGGCCCAGCCGCGCGCTCGCCGGGACGGTTTCCCGGATGTCGATCCCGCCGGGGGCGTCCACCTCGTAGAGGTGGCGGCGCGGGAGGAGGTTGTCGACGTCCCTGCGGTAGCTGGTCCCCACGAAGGCGGAGGGGGTGGACTTGTTCACGTAGTCGTCCAGGCGGGTGGCCGACGGATCCCACGGGTGGAGCCCCTCCTCGAACACCTCGTCCGGCGGCCTGTCGTCGGCGCGGTAGAGCGGCTCGCGGTCCCTGCGCCATATCGGATAGGGGGTGATGTCCCGCACGACGACGCTGTCGTCGGCGGCGGCCTCCAGATAGTTGTCCGGTCCGCGGACGGGTGTGGGCGGACGCTCCGAGTCCGGGAACCGCGTGCCGCCGTCCCGGACGCGAGGTTTCCGCAGGAGTGAGGTGGCCCGGTCGAAGAGGCGGAGCACGCTCCGTTCCATCAGTCCGGTCGTCCCGCGGAGGAGCTGCCGGGTGGCGAGGCGGGAACCTCCCACGACGGCGGGCACCGCGGCGAGGGAGGCCCCGGCCGTGGGACCCGAGACCGCGGCGAGCCGGAGCAGGTTCAGCGCGAGCCGCAGGAGGATGACGATCAACGTGATCTTGGCCGCGAGCACGATCATGGCGGAGAGCTGCAGGGCGCAGCCGATGAGCCGGGCGGCGGCGATCGCGTCGTCGGAGTGTTCGGAGGTCTCCCGCCAGTCCTCGTCGAGCGCCCGGACGCCTTCGCCGACGTTGCGTGTCGTGGTCCGGACGACGTGCGCGCCGGCCGCGACCGTGTGGCGGCTCATCGCCTCCGCGAAGGCGATCCACCGCTGCCCGGACGCGTAGAGCCTGTCCTCGTCGGCCGCCGGCCACGGTCGTCCGACGAGGTTGAGAAGCGCGACCAGTTCGGCCGGCGGTTGCAGGGCCATGGCGTCATGATCCCGTACCGCTCCGGGCAGCCGGGCGGGCCGGCTCGGCTACCAGGGGACGACCGGGTACCAGCCGTAGCCGAACATCGACGGCAGCCGCAGGTCCCAGTACAGCAGCGTGAACGAGCCCGCGACGAGGAAGGCGACCGCGGTCACGGTCACCAGGCGGGCCGGTCTCGCCGCCAGCCACCGCGCGAACCGGCCCCGGGCCGCGAGCATGAGCGCGGCGAACAGCACCGCCATCACCGCGATGTTGCCCACCGACTGCAGGATGAACACGGCCGCGCCGTACAGGGGGTTGTGGGTCTGGGCGGCGTAGGTGAACAGCTTGTGGAAGAGCGGGAACGGCCGGCCGATGAGGAAGCCGCCGACGAACGCGCCCAGGACGACGAGGCGGACGTTCGGGAAACGGCGCTCCAGGCGCGCTAGGGGGTCGGGCACGAGGCGCAGGGCGGCCAGGCCGAGCCAGATGAACGCCAGCCCGATGATCCCGAACACCACCGACGCCTGGAGCAGCCGCACGGGCATCCCGTCGCCCACGGTCGCGGTCGAGAGCTGCGGCAGCCGGTCACCGAGGAGCGCGCCGACCGCGCCGTACACGCCGCTGACCACGATCATGCCGACGGCGAGCCGGCCGAGCGGGCGCAGCGTCTCCCGGAGCCTGACGCGCCAGGAGTCGCCGTGCCGGACGAGCGGGACGACCGCGCCGAACGCGGCCACGTTACAGGCGGTGAACGTGCCGGCCAGCCCGGACACGAACGCGAAGACCGCCCCGGCCACGGCGCCGGTGATCGCGGTGCCCTTGGCGTCGTGGCCGAGCAGCGTGTTGGCGACGTTGTCGCCGATCACGCTGTCCACGAAGTGGTAGGACCACAGGGAGGCGATCGCCGCGCCGGCCAGCACGCTGAGAAGGACCAGGCGCCCTCGGCGAGGCGGTACGGGGGAGACGGGTCCGGGGGTGGAAACCGGGTCCGTGGCCCGGTGGCGGCCTTCGGCGGGGCCGGTGAACGTCATGTCGGATCCTCGATCCTCGCGGGTGGACGGATACCGCGTCTGCGCCGGTCAGCGCCCCGGCACGCCTCTTCGAGAGACCTCGGGCCCCCTTCCGCCGCGCCCCGGCGACGGCCGGGGGCGAGGGTCGGACCGGCGTGGCAGGGCGCGTCCCGGCACCGGGTATCGGGAGCACCTTCATGGTCACCGGCCCCCGGCTCCCCTGTCGTCTCCGAACGTGCGGTGAGCACGCCGTGACCGGGAGATCCCTCACGGGCCGATGCCTGTCACCTCCGAACGTGCGGGGACCGCGCCGTGACCGGAGAGATCCCTCACGGGCCCGCGTCCGTCACCTCCGAACGTGCGGGGACCACGCCGTGGTCGCCGCGGGGTGCCAGTCGCCGGCGCGCGGACGGGTACGGTCGGAACATGGCCGAACGCAGCATGCCGCATGACTTCGCCTCCTGGGCGTGCCCTCACGGGCAGGACGCCCGTCAGGGCTGCGCGGCCTGCTACGCGGAGTCGGCCGCCCCCGGCGCCGGGCCTCCGGCGTGGGAGGTCACCGCCTGGTTCACCACCGAGCAGCCCCTGCCGATCAGGACCCTGCAGGACGTCCACCACCACGGCCGCCAGTTCTCCATCGACCAGCCGTCCACGCCGCTGGTCTACCTGCTGACCGGCCGCACCCCGGCCCGCGACAGCGTCCAGGCGGTCGCGGGCGTCCTCGGTTTCCTGCTGCACGAGCGGTACACGGTGGACGGGTTCACCGCGACCGAGATCAGGGCGACGCCGTTGCAGGGCGCCGAACCGGGCACGGGCCGGCGGACCGACACGTGGTCGGCTTCCTCCCCACGGCTGAAGCCGTGGGACTCCCATGGCTGAGACGCGTTCACGCGGCCTTGGACTCGACCCGTCCGATCGGGTCGGGTCCGGCCGCCAGCGCGTCGCACGCCGTCTGCCAGGCGGGGTCCCCGGGGCGGAGCCGGCTGCGGAGGTAGGCCGCGGTGAGCCCGGCGACCGCCGCCACCCGCGCGGGGTTCTCGTCCGTGGTCTCGGCGACGTCGTATCCGGAGACCCCGCCGAGCCCGTGCTCCGCGCCGAACACGGTGAGCAGGGACTTGGGGCCCGGGGACAGGTGGTACGGGTCGGTGTGCCACTCCGGGCCCAGGACCGTCAGGTGGGGGGAGAGGTCCTTGTCCCCGGCGACCACGAGCGCGGGCGTCGTCATCGTGGAGAAGTCCGGGTTCAGGAAGAAGGGGTAGTTCGCGGCCGCGATGTCGCTGAGGGCGTCGCCGCCCCTGCCGGGCCCGGCGAGTAGCACGCCCGCCCTGATCCGGGGCTCCGCCAGGTCCGCCTCCGTTCCGTCCAGCGGGTCGGTGAGCCGCATGCCCAGCAGCAGGCTCGCGGTGTGCGCGCCCATCGAGTGCCCGGCCACGGCGACCCTGCCGCGGTCCAGGCGTCCGGAGAGCTGCGGGACGGCGGCCTCGATCTCGTCGAGCCGGTCGAGGACGCGCTTCATGTCCTCGGCCCGCGACCGCCAGTACAGCGGCGCCTCGGGGTCGGCGGGGTCCAGGCTCAGCGTCCTGGAGCTCAGGTGGGTGGGCTGGATCACGACGAAGCCGTCCGCCGCCCAGTGGTTGACGAGGGGGGCGTAGCCGTTCAGCGAGGAGAGGTTGTTCGAGGGGCCGTGGCCGTGCGAGAGGAGGATGATCGGCAGCTCGTCTCCGGTCACGGGCGCGGAGACGCGTACCTGCAGGTCAACGGCGCGGTCAGGCGTCGGCAGCGTCACCGGGCCGATCGAGAGGACGGGGGTGGGCGCGCCGGCGGCGCGGGCCGTGTGGGTCGATTCGCTCATGATGTCGTTTCCCGTTTCGGAGGCTTCGCCGCCGGAACCGTACGGCCGGCGGCGGGTGAGTAGGTGGGGCGACCGGGGAAGGCCGCGCTTCGGCTACGCTCGGACTTGAAGCGGAACCACGTTCCGGAACGATACGGAACACGGTTCCGCTTAGTCAAGTCGCCGACCGGAAGGAGAACCCGGTGTCCGATGGAGACCAGGTGACAGGGCGGGCACCGGCCCGGAGCAAGCGGTCCGACGCGCTGCGCAACCAGCAGGCGCTGCTCGCCGCCGCCGCCGAGGTGTTCGTCGCCTCCGGCGTCGACGCGCCGATACGTGAGATCGCGGCCAGGGCCGGCGTCGGGATCGGGACGATCTACCGCCACTTCCCGACGCGGGCGGACCTCGTCGTCGCCGTCTACCGCCACCAGGTCGAGGCGTGCGCCGAGGCCGGCCCGGCCCTGCTGGCCGACGCCGGATCCCCCTTTACGGCGCTCGGCCGGTGGGTCGATCTCTTCGTCGACTTCCTGGTCACGAAGCACGGGCTGGCCAACGCGCTGCGGTCGGACAGCGGCGGCTTCGAGGCGCTGCACGCCTATTTCCTCGACCGCCTGGTGCCCGTCTGCGCGCGGTTGCTCGACGCCGCGGCCGACGCCGGTGAGATCAGGCCCGGTACGCAGGCCTACGAGCTGATGCGCGGCATCGGCAACCTCTGCGCCGGGCACGACGGCGACCCGCGCTACGACCCCCGCCGGCTGGTCGGACTGCTCCTGGAGGGACTGCGGCGACCGCCGTCGTCCTGACTCCGGCCGTCCCGGCACCGGCGGCCATCCCGACAGCGGAGGCTCCCCGACGCCGACGGCCGGTCCGTGCGCGGCGGCCGGCCCCCGTTCTCCCGTGATCCGCTCCCCTACGAGGTCCGTTTCCCTGCGAGGCCCGCCCCTCAGGTGACCCGCTCCCCCGCGGGGCGCGTTTCCTCACGAGTCCTTACGAGGTGCGAACGTCATCGCGCGGAGCCTCCTCCGGCCCGCCGTGGCGCGGTTACCGTCCCCGCATGAGAACACTGGTCACCGGCTCCGCCGGGTTCATCGGAAGCCACGTCGTCGAGACGCTGCGGGCGGCCGGGCACGAGGTCCGGGGCTTCGACCTGCGGGACGGCGGGCGCGACGTCAGGGACGCCGGGGCGGTCGAAAAGGCGCTGGACGGGATCGACGCCGTGGTGCACCAGGCGGCGAAGGTGGGCCTCGGCGTGGACGTGTCCGACCTCCCCGACTACACCTCGGTCAACGCGCTCGGCACCGCCATACTGCTGGCCGCCATGGCGCGGCACGGCGTGCGGCGGCTGGTGCTCGCCTCGTCGATGGTGGTGTACGGCGAGGGCGCCTACGACTGCGCGTCGCACGGCCGGGTACGGCCCGCTCCCCGGCGGGAGGAGGACCTCGCTCGCGGACGGTTCGAGCCTCGTTGCCCGCACTGCGACCTGCCGCTGGACCCGGCCGACATCGGGGAGGAGGCCCCGGCGGACCCGCGCAACGCCTACGCCACCACCAAGCTCGCCCAGGAGCATCTGGCGGCGAACTGGGCCCGCGAGACGGGCGGCACCGCCGTCGCGCTGCGCTACCACAACGTCTACGGGCCCGGGATGCCGCGGGACACCCCCTACTCCGGGGTCGCGGCGATCTTCCGGTCGGCGCTGGAGGCGGGCCGGGCCCCACGCGTGTTCGAGGACGGCGGCCAGCGCCGGGACTTCGTCCACGTGCGGGACGTGGCGCGGGCCAACCTCGCGGCGCTCGGCGGGGGCGTCCCGGGCACGCCGGCCGCCTACAACATCGCCAGCGGGGAGCCGCACACGGTGGGTGAGATGGCCCTCGCCCTCGCCGGGGAAGGGGACGGACCGGCACCAGTGGTCACCGGTGAGTACCGCCTGGGCGACGTGCGGCACATCGTCGCCAGTCCGCGGCGGGCCGAGGCGGAGCTGGGCTTCCGCGCCGGGATCCGCTTCGCGGACGGCATGCGGGAGTTCCGCACCGCCCCGCTGGGAGCCCCGGCCTCGCCGCGCTCACCACGGTGACAGGACGAGCCCCTGCAGCAGTAGCCCGATGGCGGCCTGGGCGGCGAGCCACCGGCGTCCGGGGACGGCGGAGGCGGCCAGGGAGATCCAGACCGCGTAGGGCACCCAGATGCGCTCGACCTCTCCCCTGGTCACCCCGCTGACGTCGAGGGCGAGCACGGCCACGGCCGCCGCCGCGACCAGCGCGCCGACCCCGCCGCCCGGCCACCGCACCGGGCCGGCGGCGGCCCCGAGGCGGTTCGGAACCCGGCCCACCGGGACGACCGGGCCCACAACGGTCCGACCCGCCGGAACGACCCGGCCCGCAACGGTCCGACCCGCCGGAACGACCCGGCCCGCAACGGTCCGACCCGCCGCGATGACCCGACGCGCAACGGTCCGGCCCACCGGAACGGCCGGGACCGCAGCCGCCCGATCCGTCAGGACGGCCAGCCCCGCCGCGGTCGCCGGGCCGGTCAGCAGGGCGAGCACCGCGAGGTTCGCGACGAGGAAGTACAGGTAGGGCCGGGCGGCCCCGGGATCGGCGGCCCACTCCACGTGGGTGGCCGCCACACCGGCGGGCCACGAGAAACCTCCGGCGGCGAAGGCGGCCGTCACCGCCGCCGCGCCCGCCAGACAGGCGACTGCGACGGCGCGGGTGATCCGTACGGCGACGGCGGCGACCACCGGGACCAGCAGGTACGGCACGAGCCCGTAGCTGAGGTACGGCAGAGCCCCGAGCAGCACACCCGCCGCCGCGCCGTACAGCGCCCCCGTGACGACCCGGGTCCCGCCGCGCACCAGCAGGGCGACGCCCCAGGCGCCCACCCCGGCGAAGAAGGCGTCCATGGTCGTGGCGATCCAGACGGCGGCCGGGGTCAGCGCGAGGTACGGCAGGGCGCGGCGGGCCGTTTCCTCCCCCGCGACCCGCCGGACGGTCAGCGCGACGGCCACGGTCGCCGAGCAGCCGGTCGCGACGGCCAGCAGCGCCGCCGGGAGCGGTCCTGGCAGCCCCACCCGGGCCGGCACCCACAGCACCAGCACGGGCAGCGGTGGATGTCCCCGCACGTGAGTGGGGTAGGCGGGCAGCCGCTCGGTGAAGGACGCCAGCCAGCCGAGCGGGTCGCCGCCCACGGCGGGCAGCACGGCGAGATACTCCTGCCGGTGGGTGAACGGCCAGGCGAGCCCCTCCCCGGAGGAGGCCAGCAGCACCGCCCAGGCGAGGGCCGCACCGTACGCGACGAGGAGGGCCGAGCCGAAGCGCAGCCGTGTGACCAGGGCCGGGAGCACGGCGACCGCGAGGGCGGCGAAGGCCAGCGGCGACAGCAGCGCGGCCGACGGCACGCGGAGGTGCCCGTGCAGCGGCGGCAGATGGTCGATGCGCAGCGCTCCCGCGCCGTGCAGCACGGCCCCCACCGCGAACGCCGCGACGATGAGAGCCGCCCAGCCGGCGAGGGCCTTCCCGGCGGAGCCGGCACCCGGTTCGCCCGCTGGACCGTCCTCCGGACGGAACCCCGGACCGGCGCCCGCCCCGGCGGAAGAACCCCGATCCGGACGAAGCCCCGGCCCCGCGCCCGCCCCGGCGGAAGAACCCCGATCCGGACGACCTTCGAGGCCGGTTCCCGGCCCGCCTCCCGAACCGCTTCCCGGGCGGGCCGGGTGGTGTCCGGCACGCGGGCCACCGGGCCGCCACGGAAAGTCGATGATCACTTTTTCAGCGTAGGCGCGGCCCGGTCCCCCACCCGGGACGCGTCATCACACCGTAAGAGTTGGCGGCCTCCGGCGGACCTAACGTCGCAGGCATGAAGATCGATGTGGTGCTCCCCTGCCTGAACGAGGCGGCGGCCCTGCCCTGGGTGCTGGAGCGCATGCCGTACGGCTACCGCCCGATCGTGGTGGACAACGGTTCCACCGACGGGTCCGCGCGGATCGCCGCCGGACTGGGCGCGCTCGTGGTCGAGGAGCCCCGGCGCGGTTTCGGAGCGGCGTGTCACGCCGGGCTGCTGGCCGCCACGGCCAAGGTGGTGTGCTTCATGGACGCCGACGCCTCGCTGGATCCCCGCCAGTTGCCGAGGGTGGCCGGGCCGGTCGTCTCGGGCGAGGCCGACCTGGTGCTCGGCAGGCGGGTTCCGGGTCCGGGGTCCGCATGGCCGCCGCACGCGCGGCTGGGCAACGCCTTCCTGGGGTGGCGGCTGGCCCGCCGTACCGGCGCCCGGCTGCGCGACATCGGGCCGATGCGGGCCTGCCGGCGCGCCGACCTGCTGGGCCTCGGGCTGACCGACCGCCGGTTCGGCTACCCGCTGGAGATGGTCCTGCGGGCGGCGGACCGGGGCTGGCGAATCACCGAGACGGGAGTGGACTACCTTCCCCGCGCCGGACGGTCCAAGGTGACCGGCACGGTGCGCGGTACGGCACGCGCGGTCGCCGACATGCGGAAGGTCCTGCGCGGCGGTACGGACGACGCCCGCGACGGCGGATCGGTGCGGGCTCTGTCCCTGGTACGGAGGAGGGATACGCCCCCGGCCCCGAGGAGGGGCATGTTCCCGAGCCGGGAGAAGGTCGCCTCCCCGACCCCGGAGGAGGGCACGTCCCCGGCCCGGGAGGAGACCGTACGAAAGGTGGCGAGCGGGCCGGGGGGCGGGACGTGAACCCCGAACGGAACGACGTACGGCGAGGCGTGAACCCCGAACGGCACGGCGTACGTCAGGGCATGGCCCCTGAGCGGAACGGCGTGCCGGACGGCCCGGCCCCCGGCGGGGGCGAGGGACAGATCGTCGTCATCGCCAAGGAGCCGGTGCCCGGCCGGGTGAAGACCAGGCTCACCCCGCCGTTCACCCCGGTGGAGGCCGCCGCCCTGGCCTCCGCCGCGCTCGCGGACACCCTGGACGCGGTGGCCCGCGTCCAGGTGCGCCGCCGGGTGCTCGCGCTGCGGGGCCGTACCGGGCCGTGGCTGCCGCCGGGCTTCACCGTGCTGCCGCAGCGGGGCGACGGACTGGACGAGCGGCTGGCGGCCGCCTTCGGTGACGTCCACCGTGCCCACCCGGGGCCCGTCGTCCTCATCGGCATGGACACCCCGCAGGTCACCTCACCGCTTCTGGTGTCCGCGGTGGACGCGCTGACCGTCCGCGACGCGGTGTTCGGTCCGGCGGCCGACGGCGGGTTCTGGCTGCTCGGCCTGCGCCGGCCCGATCCCGCGCTGCTGCTCGGCGTCCCGATGTCCCTGCCCACCACCGGCGCCGAGCAGTTGCGGCGGCTGCGGGCGGCGGGGCTTTCGGTGGGCTTGCTGCCGGTTTTGCGGGACGTGGACACCGCGGAGGACGCGGCGGCCGTGGCGGCGGAGGCCCCGTCGTCCCGCTTCGCCGCCGCCCTGGCCGGCATCCGCGTGGGAGCGGCCCGATGACCCGTCACCCGCGCGGAACCCGCCTCGCCACCCGCCATCCGCGCGGGCCCCGCCCTGCCACCCGTCACGCACACGGGCCCCGCCCCACCGTCCGCCATCCGCATGGCCCCCGTCCCACCTCCTGCCCCCCGCACGAGAATCGCGTGATGATCGGGCCGTCCGACGGGCTGACGGCCGGAGCGCCGCGGTGATCGGGCGGCTCTACGAGCGGTCACTGGCCGGAGCCGAGGTGGAGGTGGAGTACGCCGACGGCCGTACCGCACCGCTCGACGCCACCCGCTGGCTCGCCCCCGTCGACGGCGACGAGGCGATGCTGTCCCGGTGTCACGGCCCGACCCTGGACGTCGGTTCCGGGCCTGGGCGGCTCACCGTCGCGCTCGCCCGGCGCGGGGTCGCGGCCCTGGGAGTCGATGTCACCCCCTACGCCGTCCACCTCACCCGGCGCGCGGGCGGCCGGGCGATCTGCCGGAACGTCTTCGAGCCACTGCCCGGGGCGGGCCGCTGGGCGACCGCGTTGCTGGCCGACGGCAACATCGGCATCGGCGGCGACCCGGACGCCCTGCTCCGCAGGGTCCGCGAGCTGGTCCGGCCGGGCGGTGAGGTGATCGCCGAGGTGCGGCCGCCCGGTACGGCGGGCCGGGTCGAGCGGGTACGGCTGCGCGGTCGCGGACTCACCGGCACGTGGTTCACGTGGGCCACCGTCTCCGTGTCCGACCTGGGCTCCCTGGCCGGGCGTACCGGTTTCACCCGCGTGGAGGCGTGGAAGGAGGCGGGGCGATGGTTCGCGAGCCTCCGTTGACGCGACGCCCGCCGTACTCCTTGGGCACGCGCCCGTCACGATCCTGGGCGCGTGACCCCGCTCGCGCGATGGCGTACGGGGTCAGGCGCCGTGCCGGGGCTACGCGGGGGCGCCGGTCACCTGGGCGATCAGGACGCACGTGTCGTCGGCCTCGTTGCTGGGCACCATGGCGTCCATGACGGCCGTGAGCCGGTCGCGGGGGGCCGGTGGCGTGGACGGCGACGCGGCCGGTGCCACGCCGAGGGCCGGGACCACGGGCGGGAGGAGCGCGGCGACCGCGGACGGGAGCGCCGGCGGGAGCGGGGACGAGGCCACGGGAGCCGGGCCGATCGCCCCGGCCACCGCGCGGCTCAGCATGTCCAGGCCCTCGTACAGGTCGCCGCCGCGCTTCTCGATGAGCCCGTCGGTGAACATCACCAGCAGGTCGTCGGGGTGCAACCGTACGGAGCCGCAGGTGTAGGTGGCGTCCTCCGAGACGCCCAGCAGGACGCCCGGGTGCAGCAGGCGCTCCACCCGGGTGCTCCGGGCGAGGAGCATCGGGGGGTGGCCGGCGTGGGTCCAGCGCAGGGTCCGGTCGGCCGGGCGGTAGCGGGCCACGAGGGCGGTCGCGAGCACGTCGGGGCGGAGCCTGCACAGCATGCGGTTCAGCACGCCGAGGATCTCCGCCGGGTCGTGGCCGGCGAAGGCCAGGCCGGTGATCGCGTGGCGCAGCTTCGCCATGGCCGAGGCGGCGGGCAGCCCGTGACCGGCCACGTCCCCCACGGCGAGCAGCACCTCGCCATCGTCCAGGGGGATCGCCTGGTACCAGTCGCCGCCGAGGTACGCCTCGGCGACGGCGGGCTGGTAGCGGGCGGCCACCCGCATCCCGGGCAGGACCCGGGGCTCGTCGGAGGCGGGCATGATGAGCTCGTGGAGGCTGGCGGTGAGCCGGTTCTCCTCCGCCCGCCGGGCCGCGCCCTCCCGGCTCCCGGACAGCCCGGCGGCGGCCCCTCCGGCATCGGGGACCGCTCCGGCCGCGGTGACCTGCTCGGCCTCGGGAGCCGTTTCGATGACGTCCGGCCCGCCGGGAAACAGCAGGCGACGTTCGTTGACGGATTTCAGGGTGGCGTCCTTCCATACGGCCAGGCGTCGGCCCGGAGCGATCCGGCCCGCGACGAGGCCCGCACAGGGATGTCAGACGGCGAAGTACGCGCGGACGGTGGTGCCGTCCCCGCCGGTGTGGATGCGAACGAGGTCGCTGAGCAGATTGGTCATGAGCAGGCCGCGGGAGCCCTGCTGTCTGGCGGCGGCGGGTCTGCGACCGGCGAGGAGGTCGACGATGTGGCCGGCGTCGCTGACCTCGATGACCGCCCGGCCGTCCTCGAACCAGAGGCGCAGCGTTCCCGATCCGCCGCCGTGGTCGAGGCTGTTGGAGGCGAGTTCGCTGGCGATCAGCCTGAGGTCCTGGAGACGCTCGCCGGAGAGCCCCATGCGTGAGGCGTGCTCGACGGCGAAGGCCCGCACCCCGGACAGGTCGGTCTCGCCGAAGGCGAACTCGGCGGCGTTCCCGGGGGCGGGCAGCGGCCGGTTGTACTCCTGGACGGCGTACTCGGGCGCGTACTCCTCACTGACGCGCAGCCCGGAGGCGTCCATGATGGCGGGGTGGGTCATCCTGGCGTCACGGATGACCTCGGGGTCGAGCCCGTCGAGGTCGTACGGGCACAGGATGGTCACGCCGCGGCCCGCGAAGGCGAGATTGATCAGCGCTTCGTGCTGGACGCACGCGGGGTACTCCGTGGCGGACCGCTCGGGCCAGATCGGCTCGCCGATGATGCGCACGCGGCGGCCGGGGTGGAGGTCGGCGAAGGCGGTCAGGACGGCGGGGATGATGCGCCCGGGGTTGCGGCCGGCCTCGCTCATGTCGATGAGACGCACCTGGGAGGCCAGCTCGCCCAGCTCGTCACGGATCAGCCGGAGGTTCCGCTCCGGCACGGCCACCGCGACCGGCTCGCCCGCGTCCAGGCCGCCGAGCACGAACGGCGTCGTCCCCTGGAGGTACTGCCTGCTCCCCCGGTAGAACAACGCCGGGTGGACGAACGGGTCCGCCTCGGTCGTCGCGGTGGTGGTGGTCATGAGATCTCCACTTGGATCGGAGAGGGATCCGATCCGATCAGGGTGAGCACGGATCGCAGGCAGTAAGGGGAGTGGTGCAGGTATACCTTCTTCCCCGAGGGAAGGTTGCGCGCGGCCTCCGTCAGCAGCCAGACCCCCCTGACGTCGATGAACGTCAGCTCGGAGAGGTCGAGGTGCATGTCGTCGCCGCCGAGGGTCAGGCCGTCCAGGGCCTCCGCCCAGGGCACCCTGGTCGTCCGGTCGATCTCGCCGCTCACCTTCAGGCGGACCGGCGCGGCGAGCACGCTGATCCGCAGCCCGTGGAGGAGCTGCTCGCGCGCGTCGCGCGGAAAATCGCCACTGCTGGGCGGGGGTTGTCCACGCGGTCTCGCACCCGGCCAGATCGACATGATGACCACCCTGAGGTTGACGATGGGCACCTCCAACGTACCCGCTATCCCGTATGAGGTCGAAGGGATGGAGCGCGGAGTGTCATCGGAATGGACCGCTCCTGATTCGTCCCCCTTCGCCACCTGCGGCCCCTCCAGCATGGGCGAGCAAATGATCCTTTTCAGCGGTATCGGGTAAGAGCGGAAGGCCATACCGATGATTACCCGGCTATCTGCCCTCTATGCAGAAAATTTCCCCTATAGGAAAAGATGGGAGACATGCGAATTCTGATCATCGGCGGCACCCGGTTCGTCGGCCGGCACATCACCGAGGCCGCGATCGCGGCCGGGCACGAGGTCTCCCTTCTGCACCGCGGCAGGACCGGCGCGGACCTCTTCCCCGAGGCCGAGCACCTCGTCGCCGACCGCGACGGTGACCTGTCGCTCCTGCGGGGCCGCGGGTGGGACGCCACGATCGACGTCACCGCCTACGCGCCGTCGCAGGTGGAGTCCCTCGCGTCGGTGCTGACCACCGGCCAGTACGTCTTCATCTCGACCTGCGCGGTCTACGCCGTTCCGGAGACGCCCGGCGGCTACGCCGAGGACGCGCCGCTGGCCGAGACCGCCGGCCTGACCTCCGAGGAGGTGACCCCCGCGTCGTACGGCCCGCTGAAGGTGCTGTGCGAGCAGGCCGCGGTCAAGCTGTTCGGCCCGGGCACGCTGATCGTCCGCCCGACGTACGTCATCGGCCCCCACGACCACACCGGCCGGTTCACCTACTGGGTGAACCGGATCGCCCGCGGCGGCGAGGTCCTGGCCCCGGGCGACCCCTCCGACCCGATCCAGGTGATCGACGGACGCGACATGGCCACCTGGATCATCTCGATGACCGAGCGGGCCGCCGCCGCCCGGGCCACCGCCGGGGAGAAGGGTCAGACCGCCGGGACGGACCCGCTGGACGGCACCGGCGTCTTCCACGCGGTCAGCCCGGCTCCGCCGTTCACCTTCGGCGACATGCTCCAGGCGATCGCGGACGAGGTCGGCCCGCCCGGGACCACGCTGACCTGGGTCGGGGAGGACTTCCTGCTGGCCGAGGGCGAGAACGGCCGGTCACTGCCGCTGTGGTCGGGCGGCGGCCACCGGGGCGCGCTCAACACCGCCGACCCGGCCGCCGCCAACGCGGCGGGGCTGGCGCCCCGTCCCCTGGCCCGTTCGGTGCGCGAGATCCGCGAGTCCGAGGCGGAGTACGCCACGGGCGCCGAGATCACTCCCGAGCGGGAGGCGGAGCTGCTGGCCAGGTGGCGTTCGCGCTCCTGACCCTCTGCACCCGCTGTCCGCCCGGGGCCGCAGCGGTCCTCGTGCGCCCGGCCGGGTCACGGGCGGCGGTGCGGGGTGCCCCGCTCACTCGCCCAGGTCGCGGGCGGTGTTGTCCAGGCAGTTCGCCAGGGCGTCGAGCTGCTCTCCGGTGACGGTGTCGCCGGAGAGCGACTCCGGCAGGTCCCGGCGGCGCGCGACGATCAGCGGCCGGTGGTCGTCGTCGATCTGCCCGCTCGTGAGGACCAGGCACTCACCGCGGACGAACACCAGGGCCGTGTCGGGGTCCTCGGCCTCCAGCAGCTGCCGGACGCACTCGCGGTCGATGAGCGCCATGAGCCACCTCCCCTCACCGGTGACCTGGCCATACCCGGGCTTTTCCCCGGCTTAACAACCGTCCGGGTCAAACCACCGCGCGCGGCTCACAACCCTCTAAGCCGGGCCGCCCGTCACCGCGCACCGCCGCCGCGCCGTTCGCCGCGCACCACCTCCGCATCGTTCGCCGCGCGCCGCCCCCGTATCGTTCATCGCGCGTCACCTCCGCATCGTTCGCCGTCCCCGTATCGTTCGCCGCGCACCGCTCCCGCGCCGTTCGCCGTCAGAGATCACCGAGGAGAGTTCCATAAATGAGTGAGTGAGCCGCTCACTCACTCGCTATGGTGGTCGCGTGATCTCCACCTCCCAGCGCGCCGCGCCCCTCCCCCCGGAGGAACGGCGAGCCTCCCTCATCGAGTCCACCCTCTCACTGATCCTCGACCACGGCCCCGCGGTGAACACCCGGCAGATCGCCCAGGCGGCCGGCGTGGCCGAGGGCACGATCTTCCGGGTCTTCGCCACCAAGGACGAACTCGTCGACGCCGCCGTGGCCAGCGCCTTCGACCCCGCCCCGATGGTGCGCGAGCTCGACGCCATCGACCGCTCCTCCCCACTGGAGGCCCGGCTCGCCACGGCGGTGCGGGTCCTGCAGCGCCGTGCGGCACGCGTCTTCCGGCTGGCCGACGCGCTGGGGGCGACGGGCCCGGCCGTCGCCCACCACCACCGCCAGGCCTGCGCCGACGAGAGCGTCACCGTCCAGCGGGCGCTCGCCGACCTGATCTCCCCCGACCGCGTCCTGCTGCGCTGCGAGCCGTACGAAACGGCGCGGCGGCTGCAGCTGCTGACCGTCGCGTGCAGCCACCCCCGGCTCACCGAGGGCGACCCGCTGCCGCCCGAGGAGATCGCCCGCATGCTCCTGCACGGCATCCTCGTTCCCGAGCACGCCGCCTGCCGTCCGGCCCCGAGTGGCGCCTCCGGAGAGGAGGTCCCGTGCTGATCCGGCTGCTCCGCACCCATCTCCGCCCCTACACCGGCTCCCTGGTCGCCGTCGTGGTGCTGCAACTCCTCGGCACCATCGCCTCGCTGTACCTGCCGAGCCTGAACGCCGACATCATCGACCGGGGCGTCGCCACCGGCGACACCGGCTACATCCTCACCACCGGCGGCTGGATGCTCGCCGTCTCCCTCGCGCAGATCGCCTGTTCCATCGCGGCGGTCTACTACGGCTCCCGCTCGGCGATGGGCTTCGGCCGCGACGTCCGCGCGGCCGTCTTCCACCGGGTGGGCACGTTCTCCGCCCGGGAGGTCTCCCAGTTCGGCGCACCGTCGTTGATCACCCGCAGCACCAACGACGTGCAGCAGGTCCAGATGCTCGTGGTGATGTCCTGCACGATGCTGGTCGCCGCACCGATCATGGGCGTCGGCGGCATCGTCATGGCGCTGCGCCAGGACGTCGGCCTGTCGTGGCTCATGCTGGTGTGCGTCCCGGCCCTGCTGGTGTCGATCGGCCTGATCATCTCCCGGATGGTCCCCCAGTTCCGCGCCATGCAGGACCGCATCGACACGGTCAACCAGGTGCTGCGCGAGCAGCTCACCGGCATCCGCGTCGTGCGCGCCTTCGTGCGCGAGCGGGAGGAGACCCGGCGGTTCGCCGAGGCCAACGAGGCGCTGACCGCCACCGCCCTGCGCGTCGGGCGGCTGACCGCGCTCATCTTCCCGACCGTGATGCTGATCCTCAACGCCTCCAGCGTCGCCGTGCTGTGGTTCGGCGCCGCGCGGGTGAACACCGGCGAGATGCAGGTCGGTGAGCTGACCGCGTTCCTGATGTACCTGATGCAGATCCTGACCTCGATGATGATGGCCACCTTCATCTCGATGATGATCCCGCGCGCCTCGGTCTGCGCCGAGCGCATCGCCGAGGTGCTGGACACCGAGTCCTCGGTCCTCCCGCCCGCCGACCCGGTACGCCAGGTGCGCGGCCGGGGCGAGCTGGAGATGCGCGACGTCGGGTTCCGCTACCCGGGCGCGGCGTCCCCGGTGCTGTCCGGCATCTCGTTCCGCGTCGAGGCGGGCCGGACCCTCGCCGTCATCGGCAGCACCGGCTCGGGCAAGACGACCCTGCTGTCGCTGGTCCCCCGGCTCTTCGACGTCACCTCCGGCACGGTTTCGGTCGACGGCGTCGACGTGCGCGACCTCGACCCGCAGGTCCTCTGGCGGCGCATCGGCCTGGTGCCTCAGAAGCCGTACCTGTTCACCGGCACCGTCGCGAGCAACCTCCGGTACGGCAATCCCGACGCCACCGACGAGGAGCTGTGGGAGGCCCTGGAGGTCGCCCAGGCCCGTGACTTCGTCGAGGCGATGCCCGAGGGTCTCGACGCCCCCATCGCCCAGGGCGGCACGAACGTCTCCGGCGGGCAGCGACAGCGCCTCGCCATCGCCAGGGCGCTGGTCAGGAAGCCGGAGATCTACCTGTTCGACGACTCGTTCTCGGCTCTCGACCTGACCACCGACGCCCGGCTGCGTGCGGCCCTGCGCCCGCGCACCTCCGACGCCGCCGTCGTCATCGTCGCCCAGCGCATCTCCACCGTCGCCGACGCCGACCAGATCGTCGTCCTCGACGACGGTGTGATCGCCGGCATCGGCACCCACGAGGAGCTGCTGGCCTCCTGCCCGACATACGTCGAGATCGTCGAGTCCCAGCGAGCCGTGGAGAGTGCGGCATGAGCGACCGGTCCGTATCCCCCGCCTCCCCGGCCGCGCCGGGGGCCGCCGCGGTCCCGACGACCCCGGCGGCCTCGGCCGCCTCCCCGGCCGCCCCCGCAGCCGCCTCTCCCGCGGCCGCGCGTCCCCGTCCCCCGGCGGGCGGCGGGCCCTTCGGGCGCGGCCCCTTCGGCGGGATGCCCGCCGAGAAGTCGATGGACTTCGGACCGTCCGCGCGGCGGCTGGTCCGGCGCCTCGCCCCCGAGCGCCCCCGGATCATCGCGGTGATCCTGCTCGCCGTGGCCAGCGTGGTGTTCTCCGTCATCGGCCCGAAGGTCCTCGGCCGCGCCACCGACCTCATCTTCAGCGGTGTCATCGGCGGCCGGCTGCCCGCCGGGACGACCATCCGGCAGGCGGCCGAGGCGGCCCGCGCGTCCGGCCACGGCGACTTCGCCGCGCTGCTGGAGAAGATGGACGTCGTCCCCGGCCGCGGCATCGACTTCGCCGCACTCGGCACGGTCCTGGCCTGGGCGCTGGCCCTCTACCTCGCGGCGACGGCGTTCGCCTGGCTGCAGGGCCACCTCCTCAACGACGTGGTGCAGCGCACCGTGTTCCGGCTGCGGTCCGACGTCGAGGACAAGCTGAACCGGCTCCCCCTGCGGTTCTTCGACGGCCAGCCGCGCGGCGAGCTGCTCAGCCGGGTCACCAACGACATCGACAACGTCTCGCAGACCCTTCAGCAGACGCTGAGCCAGCTGCTGACGTCCCTGCTGACCGTGGTCGGCGTGCTGGCGATGATGTTCGTGATCTCGCCGCTGCTCGCACTGATCGCGCTGGTGACCATCCCGCTGTCGACGATCGTCACCGGGCAGGTCGCCAAGCGCTCGCAGAAGCTGTTCGTCGCCCAGTGGGCCCACACCGGCTCGCTGAACGCCCACATCGAGGAGGCGTTCACCGGCCACGAGCTGGTGAAGGTCTTCGGGCGGCAGCCGGAGGTCGAGGAGGTCTTCCGGGAGCGCAACGAGGAGCTGTTCAAGGCGAGCTTCGGCGCCCAGTTCGTCTCCGGGATCATCATGCCGGCGATGATGTTCATCGGGAACCTCAACTACGTCGCGATCGCCGTCGTCGGAGGCGTCCGGGTGGCCACCGGGTCGATGAGCCTGGGCGACGTGCAGGCGTTCATCCAGTACTCCCGGCAGTTCACCCAGCCGCTGACCCAGGTCGCCTCGATGGCCAACCTCCTGCAGTCGGGGGTGGCGTCGGCCGAGCGGGTCTTCGAGCTGCTCGACGCCGACGAGCAGACCCCCGACCCGGCCGAGCCCGCCCTGCCCGAGACCCGGCGCGGCCGGGTCGAGTTCGAGCAGGTGTCCTTCCGCTACGACCCCGACCGGCCCCTCATCGAGGACCTGTCGCTGGTGGCCGAACCCGGGCAGACGGTCGCGATCGTCGGCCCGACCGGCGCGGGCAAGACCACCCTGGTCAACCTCATCATGCGCTTCTACGAGCTGGACGGCGGGCGCATCACCCTGGACGGCGTCGACGTCACCGCGATGCGCCGCGAGGACCTGCGCTCACGGATCGGCATGGTCCTGCAGGACACCTGGCTGTTCGGCGGCACCATCCGGGACAACATCGCCTACGGCGACCCCTCGGCCACCGAGGAGCGGATCCTCGCCGCCGCGCGGGCCGCTTTCGTCGACCGGTTCGTGCGCACCCTGCCGGACGGCTACGACACCGTCATCGACGAGGAGGGCGGCAACATCAGCGCCGGCGAGAAGCAGCTGATCACCATCGCCCGTGCCTTCCTCTCCGAGCCGTCCCTGCTGATCCTCGACGAGGCGACCAGCTCGGTCGACACCCGCACCGAGCTGCTGGTGCAGCAGGCGATGGCCGCGCTGCGCGCCGACCGCACCAGCTTCGTCATCGCCCACCGGCTGTCCACCATCCGCGACGCGGACCTCATCCTGGTGATGGAGGAGGGCCGCATCGTCGAGCACGGCAGCCACGTCGAGCTGCTCGCCGCGCGGGGCGCCTACCACCGGCTGTACTCGGCACAGTTCACCGGCGCGACGACCCCGGACGAGGAGGAGGCCGCCACCGTGAGCTGAACCGCGCCGAACCGCGCTGAACCGAGCCGCCCCGGGTGAGCCGTCCGGGGCGGCCCGAGGCGGCCCGGGGGCGGTGCCGTACGGCGGGGTCGTTCGCCGGATGCGGAAGGGCCGTCCTCGCCGGACCCGGGAGACCTCTCTTCACCGAGTCTTCGCCGAATCCTCACCGGATGCGGCGGACCCTGACCTCTCCGGGCGCGGGAGCCCTTTTCTCCTCGGCCGCCGAGGGGACCGGCGGCTTCTCGTCGGTCCAGCCGCTCTCCTCGTAGGCGGTGACGGCGCCGACCCGGACGGTCCGCCCGTCCGCGAGCCTGCCGTCGAACCTCTCCTCTCCGGCGAGGGGCCGACCGCTTCCCGGCTCGATCACGAAGAGCAGGTCACGCCTGCCGTCCTCGCTGCGGTAGCCGACCGCCTGCCCGGTACGGCCCAGCGGGTCGGTGACCTCCCCCGCCGAGCGCATGTCGGGCAGCGCGGCCAGGATCTCGTAGGCGGCGGCCCGCACCTCCGGCGTGACCGGCAGCCGCACGATGAGGTCCACGCAGCTCTTCTGGAGGACCCGCTCCATCCGCAGGTCCGGAGCCCCGCCGTTGCCGTGCACCAGTTCCGTGGTGATGCGCTCCTCCAGGTAGGCCCGCAGCCTCCCCGCGTCGTCCGGGATCTTCTGGAATTCGTCCCAGGTGAGCGTCCTGGTGAGCAGGGTCCCGCCCTTCCCCTCCGGCACGCCGGTCAGCGGGGTCGCCACCGGCGTGCCCGGTGAGGAGCGCAGCCTCTCCCCCGGGGAGACGTATCCCATGTCCCGGGTGCCGGTCGGATACCGCCAGGTGCGGGGGGATCCCGCCGCGCGCCAGGCCGCCTCGTCCTCGGGGGTGGCGGGCCGGGTGCCGAGGTCCTGGCGGACCTGCACGCTCCGCCCACCGGGCCGCCGGGCCAGCCACGTCTCGTCGGAGACGCGGTGCCGGAGGAGGTAACGGCCGGTCGGATCGACGACCGGCAGGTCGGTGACCGTCCGGACGCGCCAGTAGGAGCCGTCGGCGGGTTCCTTCACCGCTCCGGTCACCGTGGCCGACGCCGCGGCGAGCAGGATCCGCCGGGCGGTCGGCTGCGCGGGCTGCGCCGTGGCGGACGTGCCCGCGCCGGGCGACAGGCGCACCGGGTCTCCCCCCGGGACGGCCACGGTGACCGCCAAGGCAGCCGCGGCCGCCGCGACCAGCCCGCCCCCCACGACCGTCCACGACCGCGGTCGCGTCCCCGGCCGGTGCCATCGGCCGGTTCTCCCCCCGGCGCCGGTCCGCCGGTCCTCGCGTCCGGCGGCCCGGCCGGCCCCGGCCCCGGTTCCGGCTTCGACGGGACCCGCGCCCGCCGTGGCCGGACCGGTCCCGCCCGTCGCGCCGGCCGTGCCGGCGGCGCCGTCCGGAGCGGAGCCCGCGACGATCGACGCCAGCAATGTCCGCGCCCCCGCGGCGGACACCTGCCCGGTCAGCTCGCCGTCCCGGACCCGGGCCAGCCGGCCCACCATCTCTTCGGTGTCGTTCACAGCGACCCTCCTGTCGGAATCCGCGTCGGCCTGCTCATCAGGGGTGTTTCGACGTCCGCCGCGGCCAGCGCGCGGGAGAGGCGCCTGCGTGCCCGGTGGATCCGGATGCGCGCGGCGTTGCGGGAGCAGCCCAGGACGCGGGCGATCTCCCCTGCGTCCAGGCCCTCCCAGGCGACCAGGGACAGCAGTTCCCGGTCGTCGTCGGACAGCGCGCGGAACACCCGGCCCACCGCGTCCAGGCCGGCGCGTTCGGCGGGCGGCGCGGTGCGGGCGTAGAGGTTGGCGATGTCCTCGCTCAGCTCCGCCTGTCCGGCGTGGCGGCGCAGGTTCCCCCGGCGCTGGTTCGCCAGGACGTTGCGGGCCACGCCGTACAGCCAGAGCCTCGCCTGGTCGCCCGGGGGCAGGTCGTCGATCCGCCGCCAGGCGACCTCGAATGTCTCGGCCACGACGTCCAGCGCGTCCTCGGGGGAGTCGCAGCGGCGCGTCGCGTAGCCGAGGATGCGTTCGTAGGCGTCGAGATACGCCTCCTCGAAGCGACGTCTCCGGTCATCACTCACGGGCGGTCCACATGGTCGGCCTCCTCGGGGTCGGGATGTTCGGACACCCCTTCATGTCGGAGACCCCGGGATCATTTCATCCGGGAAGGCCGTGGCCGGAGCGGGCCACGCCGCCGGGCCGGACCGCCGTCGACCTCCGTACGGCGGGCGGCCGGGGAGGCGCGCCGTGCCGTACGGCGGGTCGGGGCGGCTCAGCGGACCAGGCGGAAGAACTCCCGGATGTCCCCCGTCAGCAGGTCCGGCGCCTGCAGTGCGGCGAAGTGGCCGCCGCGGTCGAACTCCGACCAGTGCACGACCCGGTGCTCCCGCTCGGCGAACGGCCGGACGGTCGAGTCGCCCGGGAACACCGCAAGGCCGGTCGGCACCGGGCAGAACTCCACCTTCCGGCCCCACGAGGCGGCGGCCTCCCGGTAGAGGCGGGCCGCGGACCCGGCGGTGCCGGTCAGCCAGTTCAGCGTCACGTTGGTGAGGATGGCGTCCCGGTCCATCGCACCGGCGCCGTGCCCGTAGTCGTCGAACCACTCGGTGTTCCAGGCGAGCTGGCCGACCGGCGAGTCGACGAGGGCGTAGGCGAGCGTCTGCGGCCGGGTGGACTGGATCTGCGCGTACCCGGACCGCTCGTCGCTCCACCGGGTGATCTTCTCCAGCCGCTTCCGCTCGGCCTCGCTCAGGTCCCCGGCCTCGGCCGGGTCGCTCGGGAAGGCCACGAAGGAGTTCATGTGCAGCCCGGCGACGTGGCCGGAGTCGATCCGGGTCAGCTCGGGGGAGATCCGCGCGCCCCAGTCGCCGCCGTGGGCGCCGTAGCGCTCGTAGCCGAGGCGGCTCATCAGCTCCGCCCAGGCCCGCGCGACGCGTGACACGTCCCACCCGGTCTCCGTCGTCGGCCCGGAGAATCCGTAGCCGGGGATCGACGGGATGACGAGGTGGAAGGCGTCGGCCGGGTCGCCGCCGTGCGCGCGGGGGTCGGCGAGCGGCCCGGCCACCTCCAGGAACTCGGCGACCGAACCCGGCCAGCCGTGCGTGAGGACCAGCGGGAACGCGTCCGGCTCCGGCGAGCGGACGTGCAGGAAGTGCACGTTCTGCCCGTCGATGGTCGTGGTGTACTGCGGGAACGCGTTCAGCCTCGCCTCGTGCCGGCGCCAGTCGTACCCCGTCCTCCAGTACTCGGTCAGCTCCCGCAGCCGGCCGAGCGGCACGCCGTACGACCAGCCCACGTCGGGCAGTTCGTCGGGCCAGCGGGTACGGCCGAGCCGGTCGCGCAGGTCGTCCAGGTCGGCCTGGGGGATGTCGATGCGGAAGGGACGGATCTCGCGGTCGTCGTTCATACCGGAACGGTAGGACCGGCCGCGGAAGGTTCGCTTCCGCAATCGGCCGGTTCGGCCCACGAGGAGCCGGTTCGGCGCGGGCGGCCGCAGGCCGGCTCGACGTCGAGCCTCCAGGTCCCGCCGCCGTCCTCCGAGGTCTCCCACCGCCCGTCACCGCCCCGGTCGGTCCCCGTTGACCGGTCCGGCCGCGCTTGGAAGCATGAGGCGTGAACCGCCGGGCGCCCGGTCCTCCTCCTGCCGGGTTCCCGGCCTCCTCCGCGACGGGAGGCGGCGATGCGCCGGGCAGCGTACCTCGTCATCGGGGCCGCCCTGCTCCTCCTCGGGCTCATGCTGGGCATCGCCGCCTACGGCGACGCCGCGGCCTACCGGGGAGCCGCCCGCTGCGCCGACCTCCCGCCCGGCGGACGAGGTGACTGCGTCGCGACCGTGGACGCGTCCGTCGTGTCGCGTTCGAGGTCCACCACGCACGACCACGACTTCCCCGACACCCCCGTCGACCCGTTCCCGCGGCCTCCCGTTCTGCCCCCGTACGTCCCGCCGCTGCGCCTGCTCCAGCCGGCGGGCCCGCTCGTCTCCGCCGGTGTCGCCGCGCTGGACCGCACCTCCTACGAGGTCGTCGTCGAGGTCTCCGGCCGCCGGTACACCGTCTCGGCAGGCGAGACCCTCTATGACCTGGCCAGGCCGGGGACGAGGTGCCGGGCCGACATGTGGCGCGGCCGGCTGCTCAGCGTCACCGTGGGAGAGGCCACCGGGTACGCGTACCTGCCCTCGACCCCGTTCATCGCGGGCTGGGTGTCGGCCTGGGTGGGCGCCGTGTTCGTGATCGGGGCGACCGTCCTCGACCTGGGGAACGCCTGGTACGGCCGCGACACCTCGTTCGTGTGGGCGCTCGCGGTCGCCGGGCCGGTGCTGTTCGTCGTCGTCTTCGGCTTCCTGGGCTGGTGGCCGGCCTGGTGGGTGCTGCCCCTCGCCGTCCCGCCCGCCGTCGCCGTACGGCGGGCGGCCACCCGGAGACGCCGACCGGCCATCCGGAGACGCTGACCGGCCGCCCAAGGACGCTGACCGGCCGCCCGAAGACCGGCCGGCCACCCGAAGACCGGCCGGCGGCACGTACGCGCCGTCACGACCCGTCCGGCACGGCCGGCCGTACGGTGTCAGGGCGTCGCGTGGAGGTCGTCGACGGCCTGCCGGTACGCCTCGGCCGCCCGGGTGAAGTAGTCGAAGAGCACGTCGAGCTGCTCCGGCGAGTAACCGCGCAGGATCTTCCCGACCTCCTCCCTGGCCGGGGTCATCACCTCGTCGAGCCGGACGGGCCTGCCGATCGGCTCGACGATCACCTTGCGGCGGTCGTCGGGCGATGGGGTGCGGCGCACGTAGCCCGCCTCCTCCAGCCGGTCGATCATGCGGGTCGTCGGCCCGGTCGTCAGGCCGGCGCGGGCGCCGAGCACGCCGGGGGTCATCGGTCCCTCCAGTTCCAGCAGGTTGAGCGCGTAAAGGTCGGTCGCCCCGAGGTCGCACGCCTTGGCGCTGGCGTGGCCGTGCAGCATCACCGCGCTCAGGTAACGGCGGTAGATCGCGCCGGCGTCGGCCCGGCTCTCCGGTGTTGACATGATCCACCCGACTCCATAATCTCTTCTTTAAGGAAGAGAAATCTCTAAAGAAGAATCTTCTTATGAGAAGATATCATGGGAAGGAAGAGATCATGGGTGACACCGCCGCCGTCCGCGCCCTGCTGGAGGAGACCAGGGAAGCCTGGGACCGGGGAGACGGCATCGCCTACGGCGCCGCCTTCACCGACGACGCCACCGACGTCACTTTCGTCGGCACCGTCTACCGCGGCGCCGAGGAGATCGGCGCCGCGCACCAGGCCCTGTTCGACAGTTTCCTCAAGGGGACCCGGCTCACCATGGAGATCCTCGACATCCGCTTCTACGGCCCGGACACCGCCGTCGTCGTCAGCCGTGGCGACGTCCACAAGGGCAGGCCGAAGAAGCTCGGCAAGCTGCAGACCTACACCGTCGTCCGAGGCGCCGACGGCCGGTGGCGCATCGCCGCCATCCAGAAGACCAAGCACAACAGGCTGATGGAGGCATTCTCCTTCGCCCTGCAGCCCGCCACCCGCCCGCGCACCCGGCACTGACCGGATGCCGCCCCGCGACGCGCAGACCTCGCCGCGTACGTCCTCGCCGCGCCGACCTCGCCGCGCTCGACGACCCTGCCACTCACCGGGTCCCCGCGGCGGTCTCATGATGGCCTCACCGCACGCGATCGCCGGCCCCTACAGATGGCCGGTCCCCTGAGAGGACGGCCGCGGGCGCATCGCGCCGGCCGGAATCCGGGCGGAAACCGGCAAGACGTGTGCGCGAATCGCCAACACGCGGGCCCTCGCCGATGACATGATCACCTGAGCGGTTCCGTGCCGGTCCCAACCGGGAGGCCCCAAAAGGTCCCGGGAGGCCGGAGGAACCGGAAGGAGTGACCGCACGAGCACGTGTCGGAGGCGGGTGCCACATGGACGCCGGAGGATACGAGCGGGCCGGACAGGCCGCGCGAACCGATCACGCCGGGCGAGCCGCGTCAGGCGGACCGCGCCGGCCGGTCGCGCCGGGCAGACCACGCGGATCGATCGCGCGGACCGATCGCGTCACCCGCGCCGGGATGTGATCGGCCGTGAGACTCGACGGAAAGCCGATCCCGGGCTGGGCCGAACCCTACGTCGACTGGATGGTCGGGCAGGACTGGCCCGAAGGTGACGAGGAACGGTGCTTCCGGCTCGCCGACGCCTGCGTCGCCGCCGCCCACCGGATCGTCGCGGGACCGGGAGCCGACCGCCGGATCACCCCGGACACCGGGGCCTACCGTCAGATCGCCACGGAAGCCGGAGCCGACCGCGGAATCGTCGCGAAGACCGGGGCCGGACCCCTCATGAGCGACGGGAAGACCGGACGGGCGTGGGACGGCGCGGCCCACGCCGCCTTCGCCGAGCACGTTGCCGGGGCGGTGGGCGGGCGGGAGGCCGAGCTGGTCACCCGGCTGGTCGGCACCGCCATAGCGATCAACGACGCCGGGGTGCGGGTCCGGAACGCCAGGCACACGATCGAGGCCACCGTACGGCTGGCGGTCACGCAACTGGGTCACCTGCTGGCCGCCGCCATGACCGGCGACGCCTCCACCCTGGCGCTCGTCTCCGCCCGGCTGCGGCTGGCCCGCCTGACCGTCGCGCACATCGGCGAGCGGACCCTGAACGACATCGCGCTGTCCACGGCCGCCACCGGCGACGCCGTCCCCGCCGGTGGGCTCGTCCGGGCCGGACAGGACCACCGCGACGCCCTCGACGCGCGGTATCCGGGGGCGACCACGCTCTCCGATCTGGCCGACCATGTCGCCGCCGCCGACGACGTGATCACCGAGGAGCGGTCCGGCACGGAGTGGCCCGCCGGCGGCGAGGCCCCCGGTGTGCCGGACACCGACGGCCGGTACCTCACCCCGTTCCTCTACCCCGGCCTGATGTACACCGGTCTCATGGGCGGCGGCCCGTACGGCGGAGCCACGTCCCCGTCCCGCTCCCCCGCCGGCCGCCGGGCCGCGGCCGTTCCTCCGTCGCCCGACCTCACGGGACGCTCGGCCCCGCCCGTCTCTCCGTGGCCCGGCCCCGCCTCCTCCGCCGCTCCCGTCACCGGCCGCCGCTCCTCCGCCGACCGTTCCTCCACGACCTCCGCTTCCTCCGCCGCCCCCGCCCGTTCCTCCGCCGCTCCCGCCCGTGACACCACGCCGGGCCACGCCTCCGCCCCGGGTACGGCGCGCCCCTTCTTCGGCCTCGACCTCGACCTCATCCGCCGCAGCGTCTCCGCACCGGCCGTGACGCCGGGGACCTCCCGGACCGGCCGTCCCCGCAGGACGCCCCGGCCCGTCCCCCGGACCGATCCCGAGGCGCGGCAACCGGCCGAGACCGAACCCCGGCCCGGAGCCGCGACCGGCGCCGAACCCGCGACCGAAGCCGGGACCGGGTCCGGAGCCTCGACCGGGCCCTTGAGCGAGTCCAGGGCCGAAACCGCAGCTCAGACCGACACCGAAACCGGGACCGGGAGCGGAACCGGGACCGAAGCTCAAGGCATGGCGGCTCAGGACACGGCCGAGGCGACGGCCTCCGACCCCTCCTACAACAAGGTCCAAGAGGCCCTCACCCCGGCGGCGGACGAACCCACCGCCTCCATCCCACCGGGTGGGTCCGCGCCCGCGAAACCGTCCGCCTCCGCGTCCGGGCCCCCCATTCTGGAACCTTCCTCCACGTCCGGGCCTCCCACTCCGGAATCTTCCTCCACGACGGGGCTCTCCACCCCGGAACCTTCCGCGTCCGGCTCCCCGGCTCCGAAACGGCCGCGCGTGCGGTGGAGGCACCGTGGGTGACCCCGGAGGCGGCGGAGCACGCGCGGCCTGCTCGCCGGGCAGGACGTGAAGACGGTCGGCGTCGCCCCGTCCGCTGCGACGGTCACCATCGGCGGCCGGGAGCACCTGAAGGTGGATTTCCGCGGGGGCGACCTGTCAGTACCGCCCGCCGTAGTGGTGGTTTTCAGCGGTCAACGGGCGGGGAGTCCTCCTCCCCCTTCAGCACCTCCTGCGGTTCCTCCGGCGCCGCCGCCACCCCCCGAGGCTCCTCCGGTACCGCCACCGCTTCCTGCGGTTCGCCGGACGCCGCCGTCACCGTCCGCGGATCCTCCGGCTCCGGCACCTGTCGCCGGTCCGGTTTTGCCCAGGGAGCGATCGTGGCCGTCCGCCACGCCTCCAACCGGGTGCTGACCACGAAGTTCTCCCCGCCGTAGAGGGATTCGTACTGGATCTCCACGTCGAACCGCTGCTCGACCAGTTTCTTGAACGTGCTGTGGAGGTCATCGTCGTAATCGTCCACGCTCAGCAGGAAAGTGGTGTGCCCGCTCGGGAGACCGTAGCCGTCGGTCAGCGTGTACCTCATGAATCCAGGAATCGTCGGATCCGCCATCTTCTTCGCCGCCGCCCTGGTCCACGGGCCGATCGGCTCACCGTCGCACCAGGCGCGGGTGCCGGTGACGATGGCCGGGCCGAGGCCCGTGTTGACGAGCAGGAGGCCGGCCTTCCCTCCCGGAATGAGCGCGACGCGCAACTGGAGAAGGGGGCGAAGCGTATGACGGTTGTGCAACCGCGTCGCTCTGAGCTGGTAGATCGAGACGACGAGGGAGGCGACGGCGATCACGGTGGCGCTGACGGCGACGATCGTTCCGGAATCCACGGGTCCCCCTCGGCAGGCCGCGCTTTTCCCGAAAGTAGAACCGCGTCTCGCCCGGTGCAAGACCGCCGGAGGCGGTGACGTACCCGGTGCCCGGTCCACCATGGCAGTGTCCCTGATACGGCCGCTCATCGGATACGGAGCACCGCCGGCCTGATCGTCGTGGCCGGGCGCGCGGGAAACGCGGGCGGGAAGCACGGGCGGTGGCTGATCACGTCAGCCACCGCGTCCGGGCGCCCCGTCCGGCTGTCCCGGTCAGTCGTCCCCGGTCAGCAGGAACGCGGGTGGCGAGCCTTTCCACTCGGGGACGTCCAGGGAGTTGAGGGCCTCGACGATCTTCTTCTCCTCGTAGCGGAAGTGCGACTCCAGGATGGCGCTCAGGCCGTCCAGTTCGTCCCGTACGGCCCGCACGTCGGCCGCGCCGGCCGCGTCGGTCCCGTCGGCCGCACCGGCCGCGTCGGTTCCGTCGGCTGCTTCGGTTCCGTCGGCCGCGCCGGTCCCGTCGCCCGCTTCGGGCAGGCCGGCACGCGGTGCGAGGCCGCCGAGCAGCTCCTCCACCCGTGACAGGATCCCGGTGACCATCCGGTGGTCGTGCTCCAACTGCTCGATCACGGGGCGCAGTTCGGGGAACCGCTCGGCGAGGACGGGGAACGCGCCGCCGTCCTCACCGGTGTGATGCCTGGTCAACGCGGAGCAGAAGGTCATGCAGTGCGCCCACAGCATGCGCGGGCGTTCGCCGCCGTCGAGGTAGGAATCGAGATCCTCGCGGATCCGGTCGAGATCCTCGCGGAGCCGGAGGTGAACTTCGACGAGCTGGTTGCCGAACGCCGCGAGGCGGTCGCCCGGCCGGTCAGATGTGGTCATGGCTGTCCCATGATTCGGCGCCTCCATGCCCACGGCGGTCTCTTTGCCGGGTGCACCGCGACGCTGAGCCGAGATTCCACCATCCGGACGGCGGATCGTCAACCGCCGCCCGCCCCGGGGACGGCGCCGCACGATCCCGAAACCGTCGTACCCGTTCGTTATGGTCCTGCCCCCTGGACGAAGGAGACCGGATGGCACGCGGGGTCGACCTGACGATGGACTGCTCGGACGCGGGCAGGCTGGGCGAGTTCTGGAAGCTGGCGCTGGGATACGAGGACGAACCGCCGCCCGCGCCGTTCACGACCAGGGACGAGTGGGTGAAGCACTTCGACCCCTCCGACACCGCGGAGGGCGGGGCCTGGCTGCGCGATCCGGACGGGGTCGGCCCCCGCCTGGTGTTCCTGGAGGTTCCCGAGCCGAAGACGGCCAAGAACCGGCTGCACATCGACGTCCGGGTGGCCGGGACGGGCGGTCCCGAGGAGCGGTGGGCCAGGGTCGTCGAGGAGGTCGAGCGGCTGACGGCGGCCGGCGGCACGGCGCTGCACGAGTTCCCCGGCCACCACGTGGTCATGGCCGACCCCGAGGGCAACGAGTTCTGCGTCTGCTGAGCATTCGGCGCCGTCCCGCCGTGTGAGCCCCCGGTTCCCGCGGACGGAACGCGCCCTCCGCACGGCCGCGGGACGGACATCCGCCGCACCCGCCGCACCTGCCCGGCGGGACGGGGTCCGGAGATCGGGCGGGCCCCGGGGATCACACGGCGAACAGCAGGGCGGCGCTGATCAGGACGACCACGGCGGTGGCGAAGTGGATGCCGAAGGCCACCGCCTTCGTGCCGCCGTTGCGTAGGACGATGAGGGTGTCCCCGAGGGGTACCAGGGCGACGACGAGCATGTACCAGGCTTCGGCGCGGGCGCCCGCGAAGATCAGCAACGCGAGGCCGAGGATGCCGTAGGTGAGGTCGCGAAGGCCCTTGATCGTCAGGTAGGCGGCGTCCCCGTTCTCCTTGGCGGGGACGCCGTAGCCCGTGGCGGCGGGCCGTGGGGACAGCAGGAACCGCGCGCCGATGAAGAAGATGAGCAGGTTGAGCACGACGGCGAGCCCGTAGGCGATGGGGGTGAGCATTGCCCCTCCTTTTTCTAGCGCTGCTAGGAACAAGAGTGAAGCTAGCATAGCCTCGACAGTTCTGCTAGTGACGCTAGAATCAAGAGCATGTCGATCCAGACGCGCCGGGAGCGCGAACGAGCGGAGCGGGAGCGGCTGATCATCCGGGCCGCGCGGGAGCTGGCCGAGTCGGAGGGCTGGGACGCGGTGACCACGCGCCGCCTCGCCCAGGAGATCGAGTACAGCCAGCCGGTCCTCTACAGCCACTTCAAGGGCAAGGACGCCATCATGGCGGCGGTCGCGATCGAGGGCTGCGCCGACCTCGCCGTCGAGCTGCGCGCGGCCCGTACGGCGGCGGCCGGCCCCCGGCGGACCCTCGCCGACGTCGCCGCCGCGTACGTCGGGTTCGCCGAACGGCGGCCCGCGCTGTACGACGCGATGTTCACGCACATCGTCGATCTGCCGTTCGCCACCGCCGAGGCCCCGCCCGCCCTGCAGGAGGCCTTCGGCGAACTGCGTGAGACCGTACGGCCGCTGATGCGGGACGACGAGACGGAGGCCGACCTGGAGGCGCTCACCGAGGTCTTCTGGGGCGGGATGCACGGTATCGTCACGCTCACGCGCAACGGCAGGTTCCGGCGCGAGCACCACGACCGCCGGATGGCGCTCCTGCTCGACCGCCTCTCCCACTGACCCGCCCACTCCCGCCGTGTCGGCCTCCCGCCGGCCGCCCCTCGCCCGCTCGCCGTACCGGCCACCCGCCGACCCCACCCGCCCGCCGTGCCGGCCATCCGCCGACCCCGCCCGCCTGCCGTGCCGGCCGGGCGGGTCAGGGGTTGTGGAAGGTCACCTCGGGGTCGGCGGGGGACGGTCCGTCGAGCAGCGGCTGGGCCTTCCCGAGCAGGTGCCGGTCGAAGAAGGCGCCCACGTAGGACGTGGTGATCTTCGCCGAACGGCTGCCCCGCAGCGGCGCCCCGGGGTCGGTCACCCCGAGCTGCTCGCCCAGGACCGGGATGTCGATGAAGGAGAAGTGCCCGGTGTCCTTCACGGTCAGCCAGCGCTTCCAGCCGTCGAGGCGCGCCCAGTCGCGGGACCAGGAGGCGTCCTCGGAGCCGGGCGAGTGCCCGGCGGCGGTGCCGAGCATCATGAAGGGCCGGCCGCCGAGCCCGGAGTCGGGGACGGGCGCGAAGAACGTGCCGTCCATGTCCACCCCGGCGTGGACCCGCCGGTCGCCCGCCATGAGGCTCGCCGCGGCGTTGCCGCCGAGGGAGTGGCCCACCGCCCCGATCCGCCTGGTGTCGATCATCCCCGAGCGCTTCCAGACGGGCCGGCGGCCCGCCGTACGGTCGCCCACCGCCGACGCCTGATCCGCCGTACGGTCGCCCGCCGCCGACGCCTCGTCCTTCACGGCCGCCTCGTCCTTCACGGCCGCCTCGTCCTTCACGGCCGCCTGGTCCTTCACGGACGTCCGGTCGGGCGCCTCACCGGTCGCGGACCCGTCGCCGGACGCCTGACCGACCGCGGAGGCCCGGCGGCCGGTCAGCGCGTCCAGGACGAAGGAGAGGTCGGCCGCCCGGCCGGTGGCGGCCCTGGCCAGCAGCTCCTTCTCGGCCGCGTCCGTCGGCGCGCCCTCGACGGTCTCGCAGGCCACGCAGGTGAGGGTCCGGCCGTCCGGGAAGGTGGTGCCGAACGACTCGTAGGCGTGGTCGACAAGCGCGACGACGTAGCCGCGCGAGGCCAGGTCCTCGGAGAGCACGGTGAGCGTGGCGCGGTTCAGCGAGAAGCCGGGTGACACCAGCACCAGCGGATGCCTGCCCCCGGCGGGCCGGGCCCCGAACCGCGCGTTCGTCCGGGCCCCGGCGAGCACCTCGGGCGCGAGGAGCTTGTCCTGCCCCTGGGCCTTCAGCAGCAGCCGGGCCTCCTCGACCGTCATGTACGGCGCCGGAGCGCCGTCCCCGGCGGTACGGGCCGGGTAGTACATCGACACCATGAGCCGCCGCGCGCCCGCCGACGGCACCCAGGGGTCGGTGCGCGCGGTGTCGGTGAGGTGCAGGACGTCCCGGCCGACCGCGTACGGGCCACTGGGCGCGGGAAGCCGCAGCTCCACACCGGTGGCCCTCCCGCCGCTCGACGGCACGGCGGCGTTCGACGGCGCGGCCGTTCCCGCGGGGCGGGAAGGCGACGCGACGGCTCCGGCGGCATCCGGCGGCGTGGTGGCGGCCGACGCGGCGTTCGACGGTGACGCGGTGACGGCGGTGAGAGCGGCGGCGGCCGACAGGGAGAGCGTCAGGGCGGCGGCGCGGCGCACGGACATGACCATGGGAACTCCGTTCTGCGGGGCGGAAGGGGGCCGGAATCGAGCCCCTCCGAAGGGGCCGAGATCGAAGGTAGAAGCCCGGCGGGTCCCGCCACATCGGCCGATCGGCACACCCGCGCCCCCCACCTTCGTCAGGGGTGCGCCCGGCGTTCCCTGCGGCGACGGCCACGCGCGGGCCGGGATGAGGCTTGCGCTTGATTATCCGAGCGGATAAATTTATTCGCATGGATAAAAAGTCGGCATGGACTCCCGTCCGGGTGATCTTCGTCGCCGTCCTCGTCCTCTCGATCGCGACGCTCGGCGTGGCCGCCGTCGTCGGCGGCAACTGGGTGGTGTGGCTGCGCGGGACGGCCGTGGCCGCGGCATCCGTCTGGCTCGTCGCCCTGACCGGGCAGGCCGCGCGCGGCAGGAGATCCGCGTACGTACGCATCCGCTTCGTCAGCATCGCCGCGCCCATCGGAATCGTGCTCATCCTGCTCGCACCCGACAGCGGCTATCCGGTGTGGATGAAGGCGGAGCAAGGAGTGGTCGGGGTCCTGGTCGCCGCCGTCGCGCTCATCGTCAACCGACGCTCCATGCGTGAGGCGTACCCCAAGGGTGGCAAGCTGAGGTGACATGAGAAGCCCCGGGACTCGTCAGGCGGCCACCGAGGCGCGCAGGGCTCAGATCGCCTCGGCCGCGATCGCCGTGCTCGCCGAGCGCGGCTACGCGGAGACCACGTTCGAAGCCATCTGCGAACATGCCGGGCTCAGCAGCAAGAGACTGATCACCTACCACTTCTCCAGCAAGGACCGGCTGTTCGAGGCCGTCGTCCAGCAGGTCGTCGCCGACGCCGCGACCTTCATGCGCCCGGCGCTGGAGGCCGCGCGTGGAGCCCGCGCCCAACTGGAGGCGTTCATCAGGTCGAACATCGCCTTCGTCGCCCGCCACCCCGGGCACGTGCGCGCGGTGCAGCAGATCGCCTTCAACCAGGCCCCCGTCGGAGGCCAGGAGCGGGACGCCGCGATAGCCAGGCTGGTGGCCCTGTTCGCGGACGGGCAGCGTACGGGGGCCTTCCGGACATTCGACTGCACCGTGATGGGAGCGGCCCTGCGCGCGTCCATCGACACGATGGCCGAGCGAGTCATCGACGGCCTCGACCCCGATGTCTGCGCGAGCGAGCTCTTCGAGTTGTTCGACCGCGCGACCCGCGCCGAGCCGTGACCGGCGCCTCGGGACTGGAGACCGGGGACGTCGCCCTGCTACCGTTTTCGGTATGCAGCGTGCCGCCATGACGACGACGCCGGAGAGTGTCCCGGCGCGCTGACAGATGTCTTGATCCGAAGCCCCGGGGCGAGTGCCCCGGGGCTTCGTCTTGTGGTCACTCGCCTCCTGGACCCGCATCCACGAGGAGACCGCCATGCACGACCACCGCAGACTCGGCCGCGAGCTCGGCCTGTTCGACACCGACCCGCTGATCGGCTCGGGCCTGCCGTACTGGCTGCCCGACGGCGCGGCCGTACGACACGCGCTGGAGGAGTACATCCGCGAGGCCGAGCGGAGAGCCGGCTACCGGCACGTGTACTCGCCGGTGCTCGGCAAGCGGGAGCTGTACGAGATCTCCGGGCACTGGTCGCACTACAGCGACGACATGTTCCCGCCCATGGACCTGGGCGGCGAGCAGGTCGTCCTGCGGCCGAGCCTGTGCCCGCACCACGCCCTGATCTTCCGTTCCCGTTCGCGCAGCTACCGCGAGCTGCCGCTGCGCATGGCCGAGCTGGGCGGCATGTACCGCTCGGAGCTGTCGGGCGTGCTCGGCGGGCTGACCCGCGTCCGGGCCATCCAGCTCAACGACGCGCACATCTTCTGCACCCTGGAGCAGGTCGCCGACGAGGCGGGGGCCGCGCTGGAGATGATCCGCCGGGCGTACCGGGCGCTCGGCATCAGCCCGGCCCGCTACCGGCTGTCCCTGCCCGGCCCCGGCGGGAAGTACGTCGCCGCCCCCGAGCTGTGGCGGCGCTCCACCGAGCTGCTGACCGAGGTCCTCGACCGCTCCGGCCTGCCGTACGAGGCGGCCGAGGGCGAGGCCGCGTTCTACGGGCCCAAGATCGACATTCAGGTGGCCGACGGCGCCGGCCGCGAGTCCACCCTGTCCACCGTCCAGGTCGACTTCCACCAGCCCGAACGGTTCGGCCTGCACTACATCGGCGCGGACGGCGCCAAGCACCGGCCGGTGATGGTCCACCGCAGCATCATCGGCAGCGTGGAGCGCGCCGTGGCCCATCTCATCGAGCACCACGGCGGCGCCTTCCCCGCCTGGCTCGCCCCCGTCCAGGTGGCGGTCCTCCCGGTGTCCGACGCCGAGCTGCCGAACGCCGCCGCGCTCGCCGAACACTGCGCCGACCTCGGGCTGCGGGCCGAGGTCGCCGGGCCGGAGCACGGCAGCCTGGGCGCCCGGGTACGGCAGGCCCGCCTCGTGCCCTACCACGCGGTCATCGGCGCCCGGGAGGCCGCCGCCGGCCACGTCGCCCTGCGGCTGCGCGACGGCCGCCGGCCGGAGGGACTGCCCGCCGCCGAGGCGCTGGCCCGCATTCGCGCCCTCGTCGAGTCCCACGCCACCGACCTCTGGGACACCGAAGCCGGTGCCGGCGCTGACGCGGGCACCGGCGGGCGGATCGGTCTGACCGCGGGCTGAGCCGAGCCGTGCGGAAGCGCCCCCGTGGGTATCGGACCGGTCCTCGGGGTCAGGTGGCGGCGAGACTGCGCTCGACCGCCTTGACCACCAGCTCGTCCACTTCCTCGGGGGCGAACAGCCCCGGGAGCGTCAGCGTCTCCACGATCAGCCAGTTGAGCGCCAGCATGAGCAGCTTGACCGAGATCGCATCGCCCGGCAGGCCCCGCTTCAGGTGGTAGGCGACGTTCGCGTTCATGTCCGCGCGCACCCTCTCGGTGAGCACGGCGCGCAGCTCGGGCCGCCGGGTCGCCTCCAGCCGCAGCTCCAGCATGGCGAGATAGCCGCTGCGGAATCCGGCGACCCGCCCGACCGTCTCCCGCATCAGCTCGGTCACCTTGGCCTTGTCCTGCGGCCCCGCCTCCGCGGCGGCCCAGGTGGCCTCATCGGGCATCCACCGCTGGTAGACCCGCTCGGCGATCTGCATGAGCAGGTCGTCGCGGTTGGCGAAGTAGTTGGTGGCCGTGCCCACCGGGGTGCCCGCCTCGGCGTCGACCGCCCTGAAGGTCAGGCCGCGCGCCCCTTCTTCGGCCAGCACCTCGATGGCCGCGTCGAGGAGCGCGTTCCTGCGCTGGTCGTTCTTTCGCATGTTGACATCCTAACGGCGTAGTACTACGTTTGCACCACTTCACCTGAAGTACTACAGAAAGAGTGACCAAGTATGCGAAAGCTCGTCTACTACGTCGGCGTCTCCATCGACGGCTACATCGCCGGCCCCGGCGAAGAGATCGACTTCTACCCGGTGAGCGACGACATGGCCGCGTGGATGAACGAGCGGTACCCCGAGGTGATCCCCACGCACATCCGCGCGCACGTCGGCCTGACCGACGCGCCCAGCAAGAGGTTCGACACGGTGGTGATGGGCCTCGGCACCTACCGGCCCGCCCTGGACGTCGGCATCACCAGTCCCTATGCCCACCTGCGGCAGTACGTGGTGTCCTCGACGCTGGAGAAGATCGACGACCCGTCGGTCGAACTCGTCTCCGGCGATCCCGTCGGGCTGGTCCGCGAGCTCAAGGCGGAATCCTCCGGCAAGGACATCTACCTCGCCGGAGGCGGCAAGCTGGCCGGGGCACTGCTGCCGGAGATCGACGAACTGATCATCAAGTGGTACCCGGTGGTCGCCGGCGCGGGCATCCCGGCCTTCCAGGGCGGGTTCGACCCCACGCTCTTCACCCCCGTCCAGCGGGAGTCGTTCAGCAACGGGGCGCAGGTGACCTGGTTCCAGCGCACCGCCTAGCCGCCGGGCGACGACCCCACGAGACCGAACACCCCTCATCCGAAGGACTCATATGCGAAAGCCGATCCAGATCAAGCTGCCCGCCTCCCTCACCGCCGCCACCGCCCGTCCTGGCGACCCGCGCTCGCCGCGCCGCTCCGCCGTACCGGCTCGCGCCGTGAACCCCACGGCGCAGCCGCACCTCACGCGCCGCTCCACCGCCGCCCCGCGCCGCGCCGCGTACTGAGCGGCATCGGCGCGCGGGCCCGCTTGACCTCAAGTCAGGTTGAGGTGGCACCGTGATCCGCATGAACGCGGAACACATCGACGAGCGCACCCGTGAAACCGAGATCGAGGCGATCAGGCGGGTGGTCGCCGCCGTCCAGCACTCCCAGCGGAACATGCTCCCCGAGGAGTTCGTCGGCCTGTTCCGGCACGACGCCGTCTGGACGACGGCCCACGGCAGGCGGCTCTTCGGCCGCGACGAGATCTCGGAGTTCACCCACAAGGTGCTCCCCGGCGCGATGACGGACGTCACGGCCACGTACGAGGTGGAGCACGTGTTGTTCATCCGGCCCGATGTCGCCGCCGTCAAGGTGCGCCAGCGCTACCTCACACCCGGCGGCGAGCCGGTCGGAAACGCGGGCAGCCCGATGTACGTCATGTCCAAGGAGGACGGGCGCTGGCTCCTGACCGCCTGCCAGAACACCGAGGTCCACGACACGTGACGGCTCCCCTGGCGGACGGGCAGGACGGTCTTGAGGCCGAGGACTGGGACTTCGGGCCGTGGCACCGGCCCCGGCGGGGCACTACGAGTGAGCCGCCTCGTGCTCGGGGAGCGCGGCCGGGATGTCCGGGGCCGCCGGGCGCATGGTCAGGACCAGTACGGCCAGCCCGGCGAAAATGACCGCGGCGACGACGCCGGTGACGTGCAGGCTCGCGGTGAACGCCTCCCGCGCGGCACGCAGCAGCTCCGCGCCCTGCCCCGCCGGAAGACGCTCACCGGCCACGAGCGCGGCGGCCAGCGAGTCGGACGTGCCGCCCATCCGGTCGCGGTAGACCACCGCGGCCACCACGCCGAGCAGCGCGAAGCCGAGCGAGCCGCCGAAGTAGTTACCTGTCTCCGACATCGACGCCGCCGAACCGGCGCGCTCCGGCGGCACGGACCCGAGGACCAGCCCGGTGCCCAGCGCGAACAGCGGGCCGGTGCCCAGCGCCAGTACGGCGATGCCGGTCATCACCAGCGGCAGGGCGCTCGCACCGCCGACGCCACCGTCACCGCCGCCGCTGACGCCGACCAGCAGCAGGCCGCCCAGCGCCGACCCCGCCAGCCCGCCCGCGATCGCGGTCGCCGGTCTCATCCACCGGGTCAGCGCCGGCGCGGCCATGGTGCCGGCCGCCACGCCCAGGCCCATCGGCGCGAACAGCACCGCCGACGCGAACGGCGAGAAGCCCAGCACGCCCTGCAGGTACTGGGTCACCATCAGCCCCGTACCGGCCATGGCGACACCGGCGAAGACCAACCCGACGATCACGGCCGTGAACGGGCGGTTGCGCAGCAGCCGCAGGTCCAGCAGCGGCGTCTCCAGCCGCAGCTGCCGCCGTACGAACACGACCCCGACGGCCGCGCCGGCGGCGAGCGCCACCGCGGGCACGGCCGACACGCCCTCGACGGTCAGCTGCTTGACGCCGTAGACCATCGCGAGCACCGCCACGAGCGACAGCTCCACACTGGGCAGGTCCAGCCGACCGGCCCGGTCGTCGCGGAACTCCGGCAGCAGGAAGGGCCCGGCGAGCAGTAGCACCGCCATCGCCGGGACGGCGATCAGGAACACCGATCCCCACCAGAAGTGCTGGAGCAGGAACCCGGCGAGCACGGGCCCGAGTGCGCCGCCGGTGAACTGGCAGGTCGCCCAGATCGCGATGGCCTTCCCGCGCCGCCGCTCGTCACGGAACATGTCGGTGATCAGGGCGAGCGTGCACGGCGCCAGGGTCGCTCCGGCGACGCCCAGCAGCGCCCGCGCGGCGATCAGCATCAGCGGGCCGGCCGCGAAGGCGGCCACGACCGACAGCGTCGCGAACGCCGCCGCGCCGATCAGCAGCAGCCGCCGCCGTCCGATCCGGTCGCCGAGCGTGCCCATCGTGATGACCAGCCCGGCCACCATGAACCCGTAGCCGTCGCTGATCCACAGCTGCTGGACATTGGTGGCCCCCAGGTCGGCGCTCAGTTGCGGGAGCGCGAGAAGCAGCGCCGTCGTGTCTATCGCGACGAGCAGCGTCGGCAGCGTGAGGAGTGCCAGCCCCAGCCATGTCCGGTCGACTCTCATATCGGAAAACCCCTGTTCTCTCGACGTCTCGCCGCTTGGTCGGAACGGCCGGGGGCTTCTTGACATCCGTACGGCGGGTGATCGCCGGCACCCGCCACGCACGGCGGTGAAAATCTTGTGCGAAAGTTCCGGCACGGATGTCAAGACGGCGGCGGCCGCTCCGACCGACCGGCGAAGGGCCCGGACGGGGCCCGCGGACCACGAGGAGTACGGGATGCAGTTCCTGATCAGCATGCACATCAACCCGGCCGTGCTGGACGCGCTGACCGACGAGGAGAAGACCGCGATCGGCGACGGCCACGGCAGGTTCATCGAGATGCTGAAGCGGTCCGGTGAGCTGATCACCACGCAGGCGCTGGCCGACCCGTCGCAGGCCGCCGTGGTGTCCGTGCGCAACGGCCAGCCGGTGGTGACCGACGGCCCCTTCCTGGAGGCGAAGGAGTACCTGGGCGGCTTCTACCTCGTCGACTGCGAGAACAAGGAGCGGGCGATCGAGCTGGCGGCGCAGATCCCGGACGCCGCGGTCGAGGGCCTGGGGATCGAGGTGCGCCAGGTCATGTTCGCCGATGGACAATTGGAGATGTGACCGCACCACCCATCGAGGACCTGCTGCGCGAGCTCGCGCCGCAGGTCCTCGGCACGCTGATCCGCCGGCACGGCCGTTTCGAGGAATGCGAGGACGCCGTCCAGGAGGCCCTCCTCGCCGCCGCCGTGCAGTGGCCCTCCGAGGGGGTGCCGGACAACCCGCGCGGCTGGCTGGTGACCGTCGCGTCCCGGCGGCTCATCGACCAGATCCGCAGCGAGCACGCGCGCCGCGAGCGGGAGACGGCGACGGCCGCCGCCGAGACGGCGCCCGAGGACGTGCCGGACACCGACGACACGCTCGTCCTGCTGTTCCTGTGCTGCCACCCGACACTGACCCCGGCCTCCCAGACCGCCCTGACGCTGCGGGCGGTCGGCGGCCTGACCACCGCCGAGATCGCCCGCGCGTTCCTGGTGCCGGAGGCCACGATGGCGGCCAGGATCAGCCGGGCCAAGCAGCGCATCAAGGCCGCCGGCAGCTCGTTCGGCCCGCCGGGCGGCTCCGCCCCGGACGGCTCCGGCCCGGACGGTTTCAGCCTGCCGGAAGGCCCGGAACGCGAGGAGCGGCTCCGGGTCGTCCTGCACGTGCTCTACCTGATCTTCAACGAGGGCTACACCGCCTCCTCGGGCAGCGAGCTGCACCGCGCCGACCTCGCGCACGAGGCGATCCGGCTGACCAGGATGGTGCACGCGCAGCTCCCCGACGACGGCGAGGTGACCGGGCTGCTCGCGCTGATGCTGCTGACCCACGCCCGCCGTACGGCACGCACGACCGCGACCGGCGACCTGGTGCCGCTGGACGAGCAGGACCGTACGCGCTGGGACCACGAGATGATCGACGAGGGCCTTGAGCTGGTCAAGACGTCGCTGGCCGGCCCGGCGCTGGGGCCGTACCAGTTGCAGGCCGCCATCGCCGCCACGCACGCCGCCGCGGCCACGGCCACGGAGACCGACTGGCGGCAGGTCCACGCGCTCTACCTGATCCTGGAACGGATCGCGCCCAACCCGATGGTCACCCTCAACCGGGCGATCGCGCTCACCGAGGTCGAGGGCCCGGCGGCCGGGCTGGACCTGCTGTCCACGCTGGACGGCGACGAGCGGATGGCCGGGCACCACCGGCTGCTGTCCGTACGGGCGCACCTGCTGGAGAAGACCGGCGACGCGGCCGGGGCGTACGAGCACTACCGGCGCGCGGCGAAGGCCACCGCCAGCATCGCCGAGCAGCGCTACCTGGAGTCCCGCGCCGCCCGGCTGCGACCGTAGCGCCCTGAACGCTCCCCTCCCGGAGCCGACGACGAGTTCACCCGGCGATCCGCCGACCTGGGATGTCGAGAGCGCTCCGGAGCGCATGCACCGGACAAGGAACAGCCATCGGGTGCATGACCGCCGGACGGAGGGTGGTGACCTGCGGGTCCGTCGAGACGGTGGCCGCGCGACTCGGGAGCGTTATCCGGTACATCGAGATCGGACTGGGCTCATGTGGGCTGGATCCCCGGCGGCCTCGCACGGGCGGTGACAGCCGAAAACGAATCAGGGCCCGCACCCTCACGGGTGCGGGCCCTGATCAGTGGCGGTGCTTGGTCAGGCGGCAACGATGTTCTCGGCCTGAGGGCCCTTCTGGCCCTGGGTGATATCGAAGGCCACCTTCTGGCCCTCGCGCAGCTCGCGGTAGCCGCCCTGAGAGACGATGTTGGAGTAGTGCGCGAAGACGTCGGCGCCGCCGCCGTCCTGCTCGATGAAGCCGAAGCCCTTTTCCGCGTTGAACCACTTCACGGTGCCAGAAGCCATGTTGGTCTCCTCTTGGTAGGTGCAAAGCCGAAATTCGCACTGCACGAATTCCGCGTCGCCGAAATAGGCCCACACCCGGAGAAAACCGGCAAACAAAAAAATGCACCTGACGCCACATACCGTCAGGTGCACACAAGTTCTTATGGGTACCACAACTGCAACTGGATCTAACCTAGCACACGTTCAGCCGTTCCCGCATGCCCCGCCGCCTGGACAGGGTGCCGTCAAGAAACGTGTCACCGGCCGCCAACAGCAACGTTCTCGCAGGTCGGAAAGGTATGCCTCCATAGAGGCATCGACTCGCCCACCCCCATCCCAACATCTCCAATGCAAGCCGCCGGCCTGCTCCTTCTCTCTCGCTTACAGATGGTGACAGGTTTTCAACGGCACCCCTTCTCCGGGCCGGGGAGCAGCTCCAGCCGCTCGCCGAGCGACTCGGCACCGGTGAGCTTCAGGCGTCGGCGGCACGTCACCGGTCCGCGGTCCGGGTGGGCCCCCGCCCCGACGCCGCCCCGCACCGGGCGGTTGACATCCGGCAGCGGAAGGCGGGACGGATCGCGGATCCGGGCGCGGCGAGGCGGGTGGCCGGTCAGCCGCGTCGGCGCAGTTCGGCGTTGATGCGCAGGGCTTCGGTGAGCTGGTCTTCCAAGATGATGATGCGGCAGGCCGCCTCCAGGGCGGTGCCCTGGTCGACCAGTTCCCGGGCGCGGGCGGCCAGACGCAACTGGTAGCGCGAGTAGCGGCGGTGGCCACCTTCGGAGCGCTGCGGCTCGATCAGCTTGGCTGCGCCCAGGCTGCGCAGGAAGGCCGGGGTGACGCCGAGGATCTCCGCTGCCCGGCCCATGCTGTAGGCGGGGTAGTTCTCGTCGTCGAGCTTTTGGCCGGGCTTGTCGCCGGCCGCATCGGGAGGCGTCCGGGCCGCCTCCGTCTTCGCTTTCCCGGCGTTGTCCCGGGGATGGGTGACTGTTTGATCCATAAAACCTTCCCTAACGCCGACAGGGGCCCCGGCGCCATGATGCGCCGGGGCCCGATTGAGGTTCAACACCATCTACCGGTCCTGTGACCGGTTCACTGCTTCCGCACCGGCCGCCCGAGGAGGCGGGGATGCGGGGATCGCGTATGCGTGACCGTAAACCACCATCCAATCCGTGGAGGTGCGGTACCCGTGCGGCGAACTTCAGCCGACGACGGGCGATCCTGATGGCGTTCAACACTCCCTTCGGTATCTCTACTTCGCCTTCATCTGCCACTGCTCCGGCAGCGCGTCCACGGCCAGGACCCTTCAACCTCGTCGGCCCCGGCACGTCCGACCTTCTGCCGTCCATCCACCTCGTCTTCTGCTGTCCACGTTCGTCCGGGCAGTTCGTCGTGATGCCTGATACTGCTCTGCCCTCGTGGATCCGTCCCTTGCGATGCCAGAAACTCTACCCTCCCCCACCGCGAATGTCTACCGTCACCACTACAGATTTTCTGCAGCGGGGAAGAAGGCTCTCCGCTCGGGCCCTTACGACCAGGAACGAAGCGGCGAGAAGGACCACGGGGTTGAGGAACGGCGGGACAGTCGTCGGTGGTACCCGTTGGCGACCGGGTCGACCGGACAGGTTCTCCGCACCGTCCGGCATCCCGCTCAGGGGCCCCGCCGCCCCCCGGTCAGGCCCACAGGGCCGGGTCGCCGTCCGTCTCCTCTCGGACCAGGCGGCCCGCTCCCTCCGGCGTCGTCTCCAGCCGCCACCCCTCCGGCCACGCGTGATCGGCCGCCGGATCGACCGCCACAGCACCGCCCAGCCGGGCGCCCTCGGTGAAGGTCGCCCCGGCGAACGTGGCGTGCCTGGTGAAGGTCGCCCCGCGGAACGTGGCGTGCCTGGTGAAGGTCGCCTCACGGAACGTGGCGTCCCCGACGAAGGTCACCTCGGCGAACGTGGCGTTCCCGGCGAAGGTCGCCTCGTCGAACCAGGTTTCCCCGGTGAAGGTCGCTTCGAGGAACGAGGCGCCCTCGGTGAAGGTCGCCTCGATGAACCAGGCGTTCCCGGCGAAGGTCGCCCCGCGGAACGTGGTGTGCCCGATGAAGGTCACCTCGACGAACAAGGCGCCCTCGGTGAAGGTCGCCCCGGCGAACGTGGCGTTCCCGGCGAAGGTCGCCTCGGCGAACGTGGTGATCCCGGTGAAGGTCGCCTCACGGAACGTGGCGTCCCTGGTGAAGGTCGTGTAGGCGAACGTGGTGACCCCGGTGAAAGTCGCCCCGATGAAGACGGCCTCGGTGACGTGACCGCCGGTCAGGTAAAAGTCGATGAGGGTGGCGCCGGTCAGGTCCAGGCTCATCCCCTCCCAGAAGGACAGTGCGGCCGGGAGGGTGGAGCGCTGGCCCGCTGGGCGGTCGTCGCGGAGGTGAGCGGTCAGGATGCGCTGGGCGGTCAGTCTTACCTGCAGTTCGCCCTCCCGATCGCCGCTTTCCCGCTGCGGTGCGGGGTCGGCGGACAGGGGGGCGCCGGCGCGGGCGGCCTGGTAACGGCGCCGGGCCGCCCGCAGCGCCTCCCTGCGGTCCCGCCCGGGATCAGGGGCGGGTACGGGATCGGGCGGGGTGTACGGCATGCGGAGGTAGGCGCAGATGACGTTCACGATCGTCTGCCGATGGCCGGGGTTGTCCTGGGCCAGCCGCTCCAGCGCGTACAGCCCGCCCAGCCGCACCGCGGCCTTGTCGCTGCCGAGCTGCTCGACGGCCTTGGTGTACAGCTCGGTCACCCGCCGCTCGGTGGCGTCGTGCGTGGCGTGCGCGGCGGCGATCTCCTGCTGCCGCTGCCGCCGGAACGCCAGCATCAGCGTGACGGCGGCACCGACTCCGGCGCCGGCGGCCAGCGCGGTGCGCAGGATCTCCCCCCGCGCGGTGCCGGCCCCGGCCGATCCAGGCGACCCCGGCCCCGGAGCGGTCAAAGCCGGATCACTCAGCAGCCACCACAGGGTGCCGCCCACCGCCGCACCGACCAGCACGATCACCGGAATGATCCACCAAGCCGCCGGGCGCGGCACACGCATCACCGGCAGAGCGGTGACCACGACGGCGGAGCTGCGGGCACGGCGACGCGGAAGTAACGGCATCCCCCCATTCCAGCCGTCGGCGGCCCGTCCCTGGCCGGACGGCATCCGATCGTTACCAGGCGGATCGGGCGTTATCCACCGCCTGCCTCGGCTTCCGCCCCGTCATCGCATTCGAGGAGTACGGCGCCGAGCAGACCCTCTGCACCGCTCCCCCATCCATGTTCCGAACCGGATCACCTTTACCCCATCGGCTACGAGCAACAGCCCGATAAGGTGCCAATCGCCACATAACAGTCGGCGTCACACATCGGGGGAAGTCCTCTGGTCTGCCTGCCAGCCGCAGGGCGCCGGATGGACATATCGGATGGGAGTCCGTCATGACCACCGCACTCATCATCGGTGACATCCAGCGGGGCATCACGAGCAGTTACCCGTTCGCCAGGCAGGTCGTGCCACCGCTCACCGAACTGCTCCCGCGCGCCCGTACGGCCGGCGCTCTCATCGTGTTCGTCCACTTCGCCGTCCGGGGCAACGGAGCCGACCTGCCGCCGGGCAACGCACTGTTCAGGACGTTCTACGAAGCAGGGGACGCCTTCCACGAGGGATCGGCCGGAACCGAGATCGATCTGCCGGTCGCCGACGAGGACGTCGTCGTGACCAAACGCCGCGCCAGCGCGTTCGCCGGCACGGACCTCGACCTCGTGCTCCGCGCGGGTGGCGTCGACACTCTTGCGATCGCCGGTGTCGCGACCAGCGCGATGGTGGCTGCGACGTGCTACGACGCGGCGGACCGCGGCTACCGGGTGACCGTGTTGCGTGACGGCTGCGCCGACGGCGATCCGGCGATGCACGACTTCTTCATGGATTCCGTCTTCCCGAGCCGGGGGTTCGAGGTCGTGCCCTGCGCCGGTTGGCGGCCGGCAGGCGAGGACATGCGACCGCGGTCGGCCTGACCCGCCCCGGGAGCGGGTCCGCTCCCCTGAGGAGCAGGACACCACTGCCCGTAAGCTCCGGCGACCGGACATCGACCGGTACGGCGATGCCCTGTACGACGCCGAAGAGGCGATCTGCGCCAAGTGGCTGGGCCACTCGGAGCCGAAATCGCTGATCGCCGTCCGCGTAGGCCGTCGCCGAGGTCCGCGTCGACCAGACCCACTTGGACGCCGCCGTCCGCGAGACCCGTCAGGACGGCCGCTCCCGGGCCGAGATCAGTGCTGTTCCCGGCGAGCCTTCCCGAGCCGGTGCCCGGTCCCGGCCAGGTCGTCGTCGCCATGGCCGCGGCGGATGTCATCTTCCTCGACCCCCTGCTGCATCCTGGACTGACGCTCTGTCACCACCGAAAGGGAGACAGAGCCGTTTACTGAACACACACCGGAGGCGTGTTCCCGGCACCGGTCACCGGAGCAGAAGGAACAGTACAAAAATCACAGCGGTGGGGATTGAGAGGGCCAGGCCGATCAGAGACAAGCGGAAGGTGGCCGACCAGCTTTCGAGGGCGGTGGCGACCAGTTCAGCGATCGTCTGGACGGGTGCCTTCGTGCTGGGCGTGGCCATGATCTCTCCCTTGTCGCGGGCCTGAGGTGCTGGTGTCAGCGTGCGCCAAGGGGCTGTTCGGTTTCGACGCAGCATGACAATGTTGTCCTCCAGGCCCGGCAGGAGACCCTGGTGTCACGGCGGAACCGAACGGAACCGAACGGCGGTGAGGGTCCGATGGCGTCCATCGACCTGCGGCGGATCAAGACACGCGCGCAGCTCACGGATCAGCTGGCCGCCCTGTTCCACGCGGGCGGATGGAGCGTGCATCGCCTGGCGACGGCAGCCGGGTTGTCACCCGCCACGGTGTTCGGCCTCGTCAATGGCCGTACAGGCATGCCCCGGGCGGCGACGCTCGCCGCGTTCGTACAGGCCTGCGGGCAGGACCCGGCTGGCTGGGTCGCCGCCCGTGCGCGCATCCTGGTCGATGGCCAGGAGATGCCTGCCGCCGGCTCGGTGTGGAGCGTGCCCTCCCGCTCGGCGGTGTTCACGGGCAGGGAGCGGCTCCTGGCCGAGCTGCCGCAACGGTTGGCCTCCGGCCCTGTGGCGTTGCACGGCATGGGTGGGGTGGGCAAAACGCAGCTGGCCATCGAGTACGCCCACCGGCATGCCCGCGACTACGACATCGTCTGGTGGGTCGGCGCCGAGCGGGCAGCACTGATCGGCGAGCAGCTGGCGGCGCTGGCCATGGCGCTCGGTGACGTTCCGGACGGAACGTCGACGCCGACGGCGCTGGCCGCGCTCAGGTCCACGCTTCGGCGGCGCTCGCGCTGGCTGCTGGTGTTCGACAACGTCGCCGCTGCGGCGGAGGTCGCACCCTGGGTGCCGGACGGTCCTGGGCACGTGCTCATCACCTCGCGCGGCCGCCGATGGGTCGAGGTGGCCTCCCCCGTCGGCGTCGAGATCTTCGCTCGTGAGGAGTCGACGACCATGCTGCGCGCCGGAGTACCCGGGTTGACGGCCGAGGAGACCGGACAGCTGGCGGAGGCATTGGGCGACCTCCCGCTGGCGCTGGCGCAGGCCGTGGGCGTCGTGGCTGAGACCGGCATGCTCCCGGGTGAGTACCTCACCGCGCTGCGTGACTCGTGCACGCGGGTGATGAGTGCCGGAGTGCCGCCCGGATATCCGAGCCCGCTGGCGGCGGCCGTACTGGTGAGCCTGGAGCGGCTGTCGGGGGAGGATGCGGAGGCTACGCGCCTGGTGAGGCTGTGCGGTGTCCTGGCCCCGGAACCCGTGCCGATCGCGCTCTTCGGTGACGGCGTCGCCGTCTGGGACGCTCGCCAGCGGCTCGGTCGGGCAGGACGCCATGGGCTCCTGCAGGCTGGAGAGACGACCGTGGTCATGCACCGCCTGGTTCAGGCCGTCGTCCGGGAAAGCATGGCGCAGGAGGAGTACGAGGAGGCACGGGCGGAAGCCGTGGACCTGCTGCGGGCCGCGTGTCCCAGCGACACTGCCGATCCGTCCTCCTGGCCCCGGTGGGCCGGCCTCTTGCCGCACGTACTGACGGTCGACGATCCCGTGATGACGCCGCACGCCGTAACCTACCTGCACGCTCGGGGAGCGGACCGGGTCGTTCTGCCGCTCGCGCGGCAGTCCTACGAGAACTGCCTGGCCGACCTCGGCCCCGGCGACCGGCGTACCATCACGGCGGCCACGCGACTCGGCGATGTCCTGCGCGATCTCGGACAGCACACGGAGGCGGAGTCACTACTGGAACTGACACTTGCGCGTGCCATCGCCTCACTTGGCGGCGACGCTCCCGTCACCCTGGCGGCTGCCAACTCCCTCGGCGCGGTCATAGGCCGGCGCGGCCGGTATGCCCAGGCGAGCCGGATCTACGAGGACACATTAGCCAGACGTAGGCGCGTGCTCGGAAATGATCACCCCGAGACCCTGATTTCCGCCAACAACCTCGCCACCGTGCTGCACCGGCTCGGGCACTATGAAGCCGCCAGGACCTTGCGCGAGGACACGCTGAAGCGCCGCAGGCGTGTCCTGGGCGGCGATCACGGCTCCACCCTGATCACTGCCGACAACCTCGCGGGCGACCTGTCCGCCCTTGGTGAGCATGAGCGCGCACTCATCCTCCACCAGGAGACATACGCCCGGCGGCGGCGCGTCCTCGGTGAGGACCATCCCAATACGCTCAGCTCCGCCTCGGCCATGGGTGACACCCTGCGCATGCTGGGAAGACTGGATGAGGCAAGGGCCCTGCATGAGGACACGGTGGAGCGGCAACGGTCACTGCTCGGGGCCGACCACCCCGCGACCCTCGGCTCCATCCATGCCCTGGGCGAGGACCTGCGTGAGCTCGGCCTCCTGGAGGAGGCTCGAGCGCTGCACGAGACCACACTGGCCAGCCGTCGTGAACTTCTCGGCGACCAGCACCCCGCGACTCTGGTCACGGCGGAGAGCCTGAGCGACGACCTCCGCAAGCTGGGCAGGCACGCCGAGGCCCGCGCTCTGCTGGCCGAGGTGGTGGCCGCCCGAACAGCGGTTCTCGGCGCCGACCATCCCTTGACGGTCACGGCCGAGGCCAAACACGCGGCACTGTGAAAGCCTCCGCTACCGAGATCCCAGGAACACGCGATCACGTCACGCCTGGCCGGCCGACCGCAATCGAACGAGACACACCCGGCAGAATCGACGCACCGTCCGGTATCCGCTTCAGGACACCACCGCCGGCCCGCCGCCCCCGGTCAGGCATCCGGGGCCGGGTCGCCGCCTGTCTCCTCTCGGATCAGGCGGCCCGTTCCCTCCGATGTCGCCTCCAGTCGCCACCCGTCCGGCCACACATGGTCGGCCGCCGGATCGACCACCACGGCCCCGTCCAGCTGGGCGCGCCCGATGAAGGTCGCCTCGGCGAACCAGGCGTCCCCGGCGAAGGACGCCTTGGCGAACCCGCCGCCCCCGGCGAAGGTCGCCTCGGCGAACATGGCGCGCCCGGCGAAGGACGCCCCGAGGAAGCTGGCGCGCCCGAAGAAGGTCGCCCCGAGAAACCTGGCGTCCCCGGCGAAGGACGCCTTGTCGAACCCGGCGACTCCGATGAAGGGCACCTTGTCGAACCAGGCGACTCCGGTGAAGGTCGCCCCGACGAACATGGCGCGCCCGGCGAAGGACGCCCCGACGAACATGGCGTGCCTCGCGAAGGTCGCCTTGTCGCACGTGGCGTCTCCGGTGAAGGTCGCCCCGTTGAACCAGGCGTCCCCGGTGAAGGTCGCCCCGTTGAACCGGACGTCCCCAGCGAAGATCGCCCCGACGAACCGGACGTCCCCGGCGAAGGTCGCCTTGTCGAAGACGGCCTCGGTGGCATGGCCGCCGGTCAGGTCGAAGTCGATGAGGGTGGCGCCGGTCAGGTCCAGGCTCATCCCCTCCCAGAAGGCCGGTGCGGCCGGGAGGGTGGAGCGCCGGTCCGCGGGGCGGTCGTCGCGGAGGTGGGCGGCCAGGATGCGCTGGGCGGTCAGCCGTACCTGCAGCTCGCCCTCCCGGTCGCCGTCCTCCTGCCGCGGCGCGGGTTCGGCGGGCAGGGCGACACCGGCACGGGCCGCCTGGTGACGACGCCGGGCCGCCCGCAACGCGGCCTTGTGATCCCGCTCGGGATCAGGGGCGGGTGCAGGCTCGGGCGGGGTGTACGGCATGCGCAGGTAAGCGCAGATCACGTTGACGATCGTCTGCCGATGACCGGGGTTGTCCTGGGCCAGCCGCTCCAATGCGTACAGGCCGGCCAGGCGGACGGCGGCCTTGTCGTGGCCGAGCTGCTCGGCGGCCTTGGTGTACAGGTCGGTCACCCGGCGCTCGGTGGCGTCGTGCTTGGTGTTGTCGGCCACCTGCTCGGCCAGCGCGGCGTTGCGCTCGGCGAGGTAGGCGGTGACGTGCGCGGCGTGCTCCTGGTGGCGCTGGCGGCGGAAGGCCAGCATCAGCGTGACCGCCGCGCCGACCCCGGCGCCGGCCGCCAGCGCGGTCTGGATCGCACCCTGCCGGGCGGTGGCCTCGGCCACGCTCCACCCGGCCCCCAGCAACAGCCAGGCCACCCCGCCGACCGCGCCGCCCACCAGCAACGTGACCGGCACGATCCACCACGCGGCCGGCCGGGGAGTACGCAACTGCGGCGGAACCACCTCCGCCGCGACGACAGGCACATCGACCGAAGAGGAACGACGACGCGGCAGTAACGGCATGCCTCCCATTCCAGCTGCCCGCGGCCCGCCCCTGGGTGAACGGCATCCGATCGTTATCGGGCGGATCGGGCGGTGCCGACGCACTCATCGACCGGTACGGCGCTGCCCCGTACGACGTCGAAGAGGCGATCCACGCCAGGCTGAGTCCGGGCGCCGCGCGAGAAGGACGCATCATGGCCCGTCCGGCCGCCGATTTGACCTCAACCATGATTCAGGTTGGAGGCTGGGCGGGACGGTCTCTCCCGATGAAGGGTGTTTGCTCATGCGTGCGATCCAGGTGGCCGAGTTCGGTGGTCCGGAAGTACTGACCCCGGTGGACCTGCCCGACCCGGTGCCCGGCCGCGGCCAGGTCGTCGTCGGCATGGCCGCGGCGGATGTCATCTTCCTCGACACCCTGCTGCGCAGCGGCTGGGGCAAGGAGATCTTCCCCCGCGAGCTGCCGTACATCCCGGGCGGCGGCGGAGCGGGCGAGGTGGTGGCGATCGGCGAGGACGTGGACCCGGCGTGGATCGGCCGGCGGGTGGTCACCCGTACCGGCACCGGCTACGCCGAGCGGGTCGTCGCCGACGCCGATGAGATCATGCCGATCCCCGACGGAATGGCCTTCGAGACGGCGGCGGCGCTGGTGCACGACGGCACGACCGCGATCATGATGGAACGGCTGGGTGTGGCGGAGAAGGGCGAGTGGGTCCTGGTGACGGCGGCGGCCGGCGGGGCGGGATCGCTGCTGGTGCAGCTGGCGATCGACGCCGGCGCCCGGGTGGTGGCCGCCGCGTCCAGCGACGCCAAACTGGCGCTGGCCCGCGAACTGGGCGCGGAGGTCACCGTCGACTACACGCGGTCGGGCTGGATCGAGCGGGTCCGCGAGGCGACCGGCGGCGGCGCCGCGCTGGTCTACGACGGCGCGGGCGGCCCGCTCGGTACGGCCGCCCTGAACGCGCTGGCCGACGGCGGGCGGTTCGTCACCTACGGCACCGCCGAGGGCTTCGCCGCCCCGGACCGGGAGCTGGCCGCGCGTCGCGGCCTCCGGGTGTCCACCCCGCTGCTCGACGGCCCGCCGACCCGGGAGGCCGCGCGCGAACGGCTGGCCCTGGCGCTGGAGCTGGCCGCGGAGGGACGGCTACGGCCCGCGATCGGCGCCGTCTACCCGCTGGAGCGGGCCGCCGACGCCCACCGCGCGCTGGCCGAGCGTGCCACGGTGGGCAAGTCACTGCTGCTGCCCGGCGCCACCGGGGCCTGAGCGGGCCGCCGGGCCGGCGCGGCTGAGATCGAGCCCGCTCAGCGTGCCGGGACTGTCTCGTGCAGGAACCGGATCAGCAGGTCCGTCACTTCGGCGGGCTGCTCCAGGTTGGGCAGGTGACCCGCCCGGGGCAGCTCGCGGTGACGGGCATCGGCGAGTCGTTCCGGTAGCCGGGCGGCGGTCTCCCGGAAGTCCACCAGGTCGTGGCCGCCGGAGAGAGCCAGACACGGGGCCTTGATCAGCGAGAGATCCACCTCCGCCTCGGTCGGCGCGAACTCCTCCGCCGCGGCCAGCTGCACGTCGAATGCGCGTCGCTGCATCCGGCGGACCTGTTCCCGAACCGTGTCATCCGCCTCGGGGCCCAGCCAGTTCTCCACATTCAGATCAACGGCCCCCGCGATGTCACCGGCTTCGATCAGCGCCTCCTCCTGTTCGGCGAAGGATCGCAGCACGTCGCTGGGCACGTGCCCGGGTAGAGCGGAACAAAGCAGCACCAGGGCCGTGACCATGTCCGGCCGGCGGGCGGCCACCTCCATGGCCACCTGCCCGCCGTACGAGGACCCGATCAGCGCTGCCCGTTCGATGCCGAGGTTCCCGAGCAGATCCACGACGTCCTCGGCGTCGCCGTACGGGCGGTCCGCCACCGGGGACTCGCCGAACCCCCGGAAGTCACAGCGGACCACCCGGTATCCCGCATCGAGCAGGGCCGGCCACTGCGGATCCCACATGCGCCGATCGCACACCCCGGCATGCAACAGCACCAGCATGGGGCCATCTCCGGCCATGTCATAAGAGAGCGTCATCCAGCAGACCTTAGGCGGAACCACGATCGGCGGCACGTCGATATCGCCGCCGCTCCTCGTACGCCCCAGGGCACGGAGGTCACGGCGGCCGGGCCGGGCCGGTGGCACATCGGCGCGGTGGCCTCACCGCCGGGTCAGGCGAAGCAGTCCAGTCCGGTGAGCTCGCTGGAGAGGGCCCAGAGCCGGGACGCGGAGTCGGGATCGATCGCCCACGGTTTGACGCCTCCGACGAGCACGTCGTCGGTGGTCGCGGGTTCGGCGATGTCGCAGTCCTGGCAGTAGGCGCCGCCGTACTCGTCGAGCAGAGGTGACGTGGCCGCCCATACGGCCGTCGCCGCCCCCTGCGCCGGGGTTTTGAAGCCGTCCGCCTGGTGGCCCTCCCGGGTGATCCAGCCCTGGGCGATCTGCTCCGCGCGGGGGATGTTCCGTTGCAGCGGAGTGAGGATGCTGCCCGGGTGCACCGCGAAGGCACGCACGCCACCGGCCGCGCCCAGGGCGTCGAGGTGGACGGCGAACAGGGCGTTGGCCGTCTTGGACTGCCCGTAGGCCCGCCAAGGATCGTGGTCATGACGGAAGTGCGGGTCGTCCCAGCGGATGTCGGACAGGAAGTGCCCCGACGAGGCGACGGACACCACTCGCGCCCCGGTGGGGGCCAGGGCCGGACGCAACCGGTTGACCAGGGCGAAGTGCCCGAGGTGGTTGATGGCGAGGTGCGCCTCCCATCCGGACCCGACGAGCCTCCGCGGGTAGGCCATGACGCCCGCGTTGTTGATGACGATGTCGAGGATCCGGCCGGTCTCCAGGAACCGGTCACTGAACCTCCGGATGCTGTCGGAGTCCGCCAGATCGAGCTCCCGCACCTCCGTCCGCGGAACATCGCGTAGCGCTTCCATCGCCGCGGCGGGACGGCGGGCGGGCACGATGACGTGCGCCCCGGCGCGGACCAGCGCGCTCGTGGCCTCGAAGCCGAGACCCGAGTAACCACCGGTGATCAGGACGTTCTTGCCGGACAACTCGATTCCGGCCAGGACGTCGTCCGCCGTGCTGTGCGCGCCGAACCCCGAGCCGATCCTGTGTTGCGTGATTGCCATGCGCTCAACGCTAAAATCTAGAGTACGAGCTAGGTCAAGCTACGGCGGTACGGCATGAGCAGAAACGCGGACGGCCTCTCCATCGGAGACGTCGCGAAGGCGACCGGCCTGGGCGTGCACGCGTTGCGGTTCTTCGAGCGTGAGGAGCTCTTCCTCCGCCCGATCCCGCGCACGGCCGGAGGGCAGCGCGTCTACGAACCGGCGGATGTGGAATGGCTCCTGCTGTGCAACCGGCTGCGGGAGTCCGGCATGCCCATCGCCACCGTGAAGAGGTTCGCCCAACTCGTCCGATCCGGTCCGGGCAACGAGGCGGAGCGCCTCGCGCTGCTCGAAGAGCACGAGAGAACCGTCCGGGACAGGCTCGCCGACCTGACGGCCAGCCTGGAGATCATCCACGACAAGGTCCTCACCTATCGCAGGCATGTCGAGGATGGCACCGCGGCCGGGCTCTGGTCGCCGGCATCCTCTTCGCAGCCGTAGTCACAGCCGAGCCCTCTGAGGAGGCCGGCGCCCAGGTGTACGGCGGGCCGTACGTGATCCGCGGCGTTCATATGCTTTTCTGCGGTCAGGCCCGAATCCCGGCTCGGCGACCGGCCTCCCCTCGGACGCCGGTCGCCGACGGCTTCAGGGGCCGGAGAAAGGAAAGAACGTGTCCGAACAAGAAGTCAGCCGGCGTCGGCTCCTGGCCTCGGCGGCGGCCGTCGGCGGTCTGTCATTAGGGCTTTCACTCGTCCCCGCCGGGGCGCACGCCACATCTTCAGCCGGCGGCCGCCCCCGCCGGGCCGGCGCCTCATGGGAGAACGTCATCAAGAAGTCCTCCTTCAGCAGTTCCTCGGCCTTCAACCAGAACTGGAACCATCTCTACCCCTGGGACGGCGACGCCGACACCCACAACGGCGCCGCCAGGATGCACTCCAGCCAGGTCTCCCTCGCCCAGGGCGTGCTGACCCTGAAGGCGACCCGGCTGGCCGAACCCGACGGAGACAGCCCGCACGCGCCGAACGCTCCGCTGTGGTACCGCTCAGGCGCCATCCACGCCAAGAAGCAGATCCTCGTCAACGACCAGTTCCCCGAGTACGACATCGAAGGCGAGTTCCGCACGCAGACCGGGAAGGGCATCTGGCCGGCTTTCTGGACCACCGGGATCTGGCCGGACTGGCCGCCGGAGAGCGACATCCTGGAATACGTGGGGAATTCCACCAACCTTTTCAACACCTGGAGCAGGAGCGCCGACGACAATGAGCACGTCGAGCGTAAGCTGATCAGCGGCAAAAAACCCGATGCCTGGCACAGGTACCGCGTCCGGATGTCCAAGCGGGGAAACGACGTCATGCTCGACTACTACTTCGACGGGGTCCGGAAGGCGACCCACCGGGGAGTCGGCTGGGCCGGTGTCCCCCAGTGGCTCATCATCAATCTGCAGATGGGATCCTGGGCGTCCGGAATCGCGCCTGGCGGTCCCGGCTGGGACAAGCAGCCGGGTCCCGCCGGCAGCACCTACTTCCGTGCTCGCAACGTGCGGGTCGGTCGCATGCGCGCCCGGTGACGCATCACCGCGGGTTGGTCGCATGCGCGCCCGGTGACGCGTCACCCCGGCAGAACGCGACGTCCGCCCGAAGCCTGCGTGGCCGGGGAGCGGTGAGCCGGCTCTCCGGGACGGGCTCACCCGCCCGCCTCTGCCTCGGAGGGGGGAATCCTCCGTCTCCCCTCCTTGTGCCATGACCACGCGAGGGCGGCGATGCCCAGCTGACCGAAAATCGCAAAGGGTATGACGGTCTTACGTGGCTGCGACCACCAGTCTTGAAGTAGATGAGCGATCCCCAGGGGCTGAAAGAAGGCGATGCCCAACCCGCCTATGACAAGAACCACGACGAAGACCTCTATCAAGGTCCCGCCGATGACGTCGGCGACAGGCTCAAGGGAAAGCCTGACCGCCTCCCCGAGTATCGTGATGAATATGAGCATGGAAATCAGCATGACCGCCACCGCGACAAGAAAGTAGAGGGGCTCCTCCTCGCCGCTGAATTCGACGAAGTAGTCTCCGCCGCTTCCGATCGCCTCACGACCGCCCACGACGGCCAGCGGGGACGTCAGCACCACACAGGCCAGAGCCGCGTACATCTGCCACGGCAACCCTCTTCTCAGCTTCACAGGCGTCGGCGCCGAACGAGAAGGGGACGGACCCGCGGAAGGCGACGACTCCGGCTCCTTGGGCTCCGAGCCGGTCGGCCTCCTCGGAGACGAGGACCGCCCCGCCATGGCGATCCACAGTCCGGCCAGCGAGGTCACCGCGGCGACCACGCCTCCCACCTGATCGGCGAGCTCCCATCCGAAGAGCACCACCACTCCGGCCACGGTCAGCCCCGTCAGCAGCAGCGCGATGCCTACCGCCAGCCGTCCCTTCCTGCTCATGGTCGCAGTCTTACAAGCTTTGTATGACTGCGCCCCTGTTTTGGAGGGGAGATCGCCATTGGGTCCACCTGCGCGGCTCACCTCTCGCCATGACATGCGGCACGCAAGGGCGCGGCGCTCATTCGGCGTGAAAGCCCGAGGTCAGGCCGGTAGGTTCCAGCTCGGGCCGTCCGGCTCGCCCAGCCAGACGTACTGGCGGCCCGGGGTGACGGTGAGCCCGAAGGCCGTATGGTCCGGGGACCCGGCCGCCCGCCAGGTCAGCACGGCGTCCTCCACCGCGTCCCACAGCCGCAACGGCCCGCGCTGCCGTACGGTCCCGGAGGTGACCTCGGCGAGCGAGCCGGTGCCCACGTCCCACAGCACGACCTCGTCCCCGCCGCCCAGCCGTACCGCGGACGGTACGGCGAGCTGCGCCACGAACACCCCGGTCCGGTCGTCCAGGACCCGCGGGTCCACCCGGCCGTCCCGGACCTCACCGATCCCGAGGTGCGGGGAGGCCAGTGGAGGCCGCCCGTGGGGCCGGGCGGTCATGAAGTGGAGGTCGTCCGGGAGGAACCGTCCGCCGGCCGTACCGTCGGCGGCGAGCGTGAGGTGCGCGAACGCGCCGCCGCCCAGCCACCCGGACAGCGGCGCGGTGATCGTGCCGCCGTCGCGGACCTGCCACAGCCACGGCAGGGGGACGTAGCGGATCGAGCAGGTGGCGATCAGCCGGTCGTACTCGGCGTTCTTGTCGTATCCGGCGAGTCCGTCCCCGGTCACGAGCGTCGGCGCGTACCCGACGGCGGCGAGCGCCTCGCGCGCCCGGCCGGCCACCACCGGGTCGTACTCGACGGAGGTCACGGCAGCCGGGCCGAGCCGGTGGCACATCAGCGCGGTGGAGTAGCCCGTACCGGTGCCGATCTCCAGCACCGTGTCACCGTCGGAGATCCCGGCGGCCTCCAGCATCCACACGACCAGGCCGGGCATGGTCGACGAGGACGTGGGTCCGCCGGAGACGACTCTCCGGACGCCCCCGGCCTCCGGCACGGCTTCGGCCCCTGGCGCGTCCTCGGCCATAGCGGCGCCTTCGGCCTTCGGCGCGTCCTCCGCCTCCGCCACAGGGGCACCTTCGGCCTTCGTGCCATCGACCATGGCCTCGTCGAGCTGGGTCACCCAGGTCTCGTCGCGGTAGACCAGCTCCAGCCACTCATCGGCCGTCACGTCGTCCCGCCGGACCACCTCCCATCGGTCACCGTGCCCGGTGGGACCGGCGACCGCCGACCCGAGGAACACCTCCCGCGGCACGGCCTCGACGGCCGCCCGCCACGCGGGGTCGGTGAGGCAGCCGTCGCGGACGAGGTGGTCAGCCAGCGTACGGCGAAGCCGCATGGCCAGATCGGATGTCTCGTGGTCCGTCACTTCTCTCCCTCACGGAGCAGGTCGGCAATGGGCAGCCCGCTGGTGTCTCCGAGCCATCTCCACCGGCCGCTGGGGCCGTACTCCAGAAATACCGGAGTGCCGTCCTCACCAAGAGTGAAATCGAACGCGCCGAAGCACGGACCGTGCTCTTCTACGCAGATGAGACTGCCGTCGGCTTCACCCGCTACCGTTTCGCCCGCCGCGTACGCACCTCTTCAGCGACTCGATTCGCGGCCTCGTTCGGACTGTCGTGCTCCCACACTCGAATGACGGACCAACCCGCCTCGGTGAGCAGCCTGTCGGTCTCGGCGTCCCGTTCGCGATTGCGGATGACCTTTTCAGCCCAGTAACCGGCGTTGGTCACCGCCCTGGTGTGGTGCTGGGGACATCCGTGCCAGAAGCAGCCGTCCAGGAATACCGCGACCTTGGCCTTGGTGAACACCAGATCCGCCGTCCGACGAATCTGAGGCAGTGGCCGTGTCGACACCCGGTAGCGGAGACCGAGGGCGTGCACCGCGCGCCGCAATGCGAGTTCAGGCTTGGTGTCTCGTCCTTTGTTCGCCCGCATGCTCTTGCGTACGCCCTCGCTGGACGCGCCAACGGGTCTCACTGCAGCCATGTTGCCCACCGTATCGAGATCCCAGCGCTCGAATTGAGGCCTCAGGTGGCCAAAGACTCACGCACCGTGATAGAGCATCGCCATAGTCATATACGGCGGCATTTTCGGGCGGAGGGGACAGGTGCGGGAGGAGGTGACGCTGGTCGGTCGTTATCGACTGGTCGAGCGGCTCGGGCAGGGAGCCATGGGCGTCGTCTGGAAGGCATTCGACCTGCGATTAGATCGTGAAGTGGCCGTGAAGATCCTCCCGGATCATCTGTCCGCCGAGCCCCGCAAGATCGAGCGCTTCCTTTCCGAGGCGAAGATCGGCGCTGCGCTTCAGCATTCGGGCATCGTCGCGGTGTTCGACGCCGACCAACATGAGGGTCGGCGGTTCTTCGTGATGGAGCTCTTGGCCGGCGAAGATCTGGCCAAGGTACTGGCGCGCTTACGTAACGGCATGCCGATCGCGAAGGTCGTCCGCATAAGCGAGCAGATGGCCAGGGCGCTCGCCGCGGCGCACGCCAAGAACGTCGTCCACCGGGACATCAAACCCGCCAACGTCATGGTCCTCTCCGAGGATCGGGTGAAGGTCTGTGACTTCGGTGTGGCGAGGATCAGACAGGATTCCGCCGGCATGGGGACCGCCGGGATCGGTACGGCCGCGTACATGGCACCGGAACAGTACGAAGGTCGTTTGGACGCGCGTGCCGATCTCTACTCTCTCGGCTGCGTGATGTACGAGATGCTGACCGGCGACCAGCCCTTCGTCGGGATGAACATCTACCAGCTCATGTACCAACACGCCACGGTCGAACCGACACCTCCGTCCACGATGAGAAGTGAGGTTCCGGGCGCCCTGGAGGAACTGGTGCTGGAGCTCATGGCCAAAGACCCGGCTGCACGGCCGCAGAAGGCGTCCGAAGTCGTGGCACGTCTCAAGGCCATGTGTGTTCAACCGCAGGCGAAAAAGCCGACGCCATCTCAAACCGTCACCCCGGTCGATACCCGTCCTCCGCGCTCCGACAGGACGAGGCGTCTGTATCAGCGCCCACCGATGCGACTCCTCAAGTCCGGCACACCGGGACGGCGCCACGACGATTCACACGGCACCGTCGCGAATGCCATCGACCGAGTGCTGGTCGAGGTCGGAGCGGAGGCCAAGGTCACCGGATGTACTCGAGGTCCTGCGTGTAACCGGTACGAGGTTCGACTGAGACCCTCCACGAAGCCTGAAGAGATCATCGCACTCGCGCCCCGGATCGCTCAGGCCCTCGGGAACAACGAAGTCCGCGCCGTTTCAATGAGCGGATCGAGTTCTCCGTTGCCCGGCGTCCAAGCCGTTGTGGTCGAGGTTCCGCATGCCAAGACCGATGTCATCGGCGTGGGGGACGTCCTCCGCGATCTACCTGCGGTCGACTCCGCTAACCCGCTGGTCGTAGGACTCGGCCGCGACATCGACGGAATGCCCGTCACCGCGGACCTGGCGCGTGCTCCCCATCTGCTGATCGGAGGCATCGTGCGAGGTCTCGGAACCGATCCGGTGCTCACGGTCATCACCTCCCTGCTCATGCAGGCGAGTCCTGACCAGGTGCAGATGATCCTCGTGGACGCGCAGACGAACGAGCTCGCTCTCTTCGAAGGGCTTCCCCACCTGGTGGAGCCGATCGTCGGTACGCCACAAGCGGCGGTGGAGTCTCTGCAGTGGGCCGTCGCGGAACTCGACCGCCGCTACGATGATCTGGCCGCCGCCGGATGTCGCACCGTCGTTCAGTACAACGAGGGTGTCTCTACAGGCAGGATTCCCGCGCCGTTACGTTGCCTGGGCGACGCTTCGTTGCCTCATCCGTCTCTCGTGATGGTCATCGCCGAACTCGCCGAGTTGATGCGAGAGGCCCGTGACATGACCGAATCCACCTTGGCGCGTCTCACCCGTCTGGGGCGGGCGGTGGGAATCCATGTCGTTCTGCGTACGGCACAGCTTGACGAACGTGTTCTCACCCCATCGATCAAGGCCTATGTCCCGGCTCGTCTCGCGCTCTCCGCGCCCTCGCGGGAAGACAGTTTCCGCCTCCTCGATGGCGGGGGTGCGGAGGTCCTTCAGGACGGGCAATCACTCTTTCGTTCTCGCGGAGGAGACATGTCGCGCCTGTTGTACACGGCGCGGATCTCCGACGAGGAGATCCGCGCCGTGGTCGACCACTGTCGACGCCAAGAAGTGACCGGTTAGTTCAGGAAAGGGCTCGGCTCGCCGTGCCACGACACGGCGAGCCGTTCCCGGGCCCGGGTGCAGGCGACGAACAGCAGGCATCGCTCCCGCTGCAGATCGTTCCAGTGGGTCGTCGCGTCCTCTTCGAGCGGCCGCACCGCTCCGGCGGATGGAATCTGACCGGCGCCGACTCCGATGACGGCGACGCAGCGGAACTCCAGGCCCTTCATCCGGTGCATGGTCATGACCTGGACATGTCCCTCGACGGCGTCCTTGTCCCTGGTCAGATGGGATGCCGGGATCCCCGCTCTTGTGAGGGCGGCAACGGCGTCCTGAGCATGCGGCCCGGATCGGGCCGCGATTCCGATCTCGTCGGCGGAGACTCCGGCGTCGATCCAGCCCCTCACCACCGTCGCGACGTACGCCAGCTCGGCGTTCTTGGTGGTCGCACCGAACAACCGTGGTCGCTCACCGTGGATCTCGGAACGGTAGCCCGCCAATGTGATCGGTTCGTCTTCAAGCCCGAGGACCTTCTCGCCTGCGAGCATGGCGAGACTCCAGGAGAGGATCTCCGCGGTGGTCCGATAGTTGATCGTCAGCCGAGTGGATCGGCCGGCCACATGGATGCCGACCGAGCCCAGCGACACTCGGTTGTCGTAAATCCGCTGGTGAGCATCACCCGCCAGGAAAATGTCGTCCTGTCCCGTGGAGACCGCGGACCGGAGTACCCGCCAACGCACCGGATGCAGATCTTGGGCCTCGTCCACCACCACATGGTCATACGGCTTGTCGTCCTCCTCGGCGAGGAGACGTGCCGCGGTGGCGCAGACGGTCTCATAAGTACGGGCGTTGCTCTTGTTCAGTTCCTGCTCGAACTCGGTGATGGCCCGCCATATCTGTGCCCGTTGCAGCGGACCGAGGCGCTTACCGCGACCGGTCCGTCGGGCGGCGAGGTAGCCGTCCAGGTCCATCGCATCCTGCGCCAAGACGACCTGCCGCCACTCCTCCATGAGGAATGTCTCGCTGTATTCGAGCTCTCGCCTGCGGATGATCCTGCGCCACATGGCCCGTTCCTCATCGCTCTGCACGAGTGTGAACCGACCGAGCCGCCGCTCGACGGCCCTTCGCGCCACTTGATCGACCGTCAGCACGTCGATACGGGAGAGGACCTCGTCATCGCTCTCCAGCAGGCGTAGGGAATCCGTCAACGAACGGGTCAGCGTCGTGGTGAAGGTGGTGAGCAGGACTCGCCCTCCTTGGGCGGCCAGGTGTCGTGCCCGGTGAAGGGCGACGACCGTCTTACCGGTTCCTGGTCCACCGAGGACCTGGGCGGAGCCGGAGTAGGTGCGGTAGGCGGTCTCTCGTTGGGTCGGATGCAGGTAGATTCGCCAGCGGGCGAAGGGCTTGTCGAACAGCTCGATGATCTCCTCCGCCCCTTCGACCAGCGCCACTTTGTCGGGCATGCGCCGTACGGCGGCGTCCACATCGTTCGGGTCGTACGCCTCGGGCTTGGGTGACCCGACGATGTCGTCCCAGACCTCCTCGGGGGACATCCCGGACGCCAGGCCGATCAACACGTCGTACTGAACCTGAGGGAGGCGTCCCTCCAATGCCTCCAACATTCCGATGTCCGTCAACATCCGGGCGAACTTGCGGACCTGGGCATCGACGCCGAGCCGCGTCAAATCGGCATCCGACACGTGAGCGAACACCGGTCGGACCGCCGACCCCGTATCCCTCGTGAGCCGCTGGATGGTGGCGTCGATGGTCTCGGTGTCGCGGATCTCCATATGCCCGGTTGCGGCGTTGACGGAGATCCGCCGGTTCCGGGCCCACGCGTAGGCATCGTCGTGGTTGTCCACCCTCAACAAGGTGTACCGATCACCGGTCTCCGGAGCCAGCACGATGCCGCGGTACTTCAGGTCGATCCGAATGCTCTTGAGCCGGTCATCGCGAACGTTGCTGAGCTTCTCCAAATGGGCGCCGGCGTGCGAGGTCTGCTCGAATTTGAGGATCGTCTCGACGACCTTCTGCTGGATCGGTCGTTCCAGGCGGACAAGGTCCTGGAGGAAGTCCCGGTGGATGCCCAACTTGGCCATGTCGGCTCCCTTATCCGTTCATGGACCGCTGCCCGGCTCGGATGGGGACGGGAGCCGGGCAGCGGCGAGTGATCAACGTAGTGCGTTCGCCGTGGAGAAGAAGCCGATGGACGGGTCTTCGGGAGTGCCGACGATCAGGGCTCGGTCGAGGAAGAGGTTCTGTGCCTCGCAACTGGTCTCGGCCAGGAGGACGCAGGCGTGGCAGGCGGCCAGGTTGAGGCTTCCGGTGCCGCGTGCCTCCGACTCGATGCAGGGCGGGTCCTGGGAGCACCAGCCGGCTCGGGCCAAGGCCGACTCGAACGAGTCGTACAGCCGCTTGTGCTCGCCCTGAGCCACGACACCTCCGAGGCTGCCCTCCGAGTCACTGGTGGCGGTGTAGATCAGCACACCGGCCATGTCGTTCGCCACGTAAAGGCGTTCGCGTAGGGCCGCCGCCGGGTACCCGGCCTCCAACGTCCACTCGTTGATCAGAATGTGCGCCAGGGTATGAAGCAGCACATAGCGAGGGGTGACCGGTGATTTGACGTCATCGGTTGGCTTGCCGTCATGAACCTGACCGCGCAGGTGTGCGATGTGGTGGCGCCGAATCCGCTCGGCGCGAGAGACGGGTCCGGGGCGGGTCTCCCACTCGCGAAGCCTCTCCTGGTCGATGGCCAGGAAAACGCCTTCGCCGCTGATCTCGATGGCGGGCAGCCAACCGACCTTCTCCAGGGAGAGAGCGGCTCCACGTAGGTCGGTCGCAGCCGGATCAGGTGCATGAACCCGGGTGAACGAATGAAGCGCCCGCACCTCGCGCAGCCGCTTGACCAGCATCGATTTCTCAACACCGTACGGCAGCGCGGCGGAGGGAGCAGAAGCCGGCGGAACGCACTCGAAGTCCTCGCCCCGGTCGACATGGACCGTGCCGTCGTACAGCTTCGCGTACTCCTCACGCCGCAGGTCGTTCGCCGGCTCGAACCCTGCCGACTCATCGGAGTCTGGAAGAGACCTAGCCTCCAGTTCCTTCCGCCGCCGGACGGCCTCCAGGATGTCCTCCGCGGTGAAGCGACTGTCCTCCAGGATGCCCGTCTGCTCGATGACCTTGAGGATCATGTCGTCGGGAGCACCATGTTCGACGAGCACCCTGAATTCGCCGTAGCGCGGGTTCAGTCGTTGCTGAAGGGTCTCCGACCATGGGGGAATCGACAGTGCCGTGCGGTTGATCGGGAACCAGGTGGCCGAGGAGCCTCGCTGAAGCGTACGGGGTATGGCCGTGCAGCCCGGCTGTTCCGATCCTCGACCGAGCCAGGGACGGCGGCCTCTGCACTTGATCCCCAGCGCCTCCATGGCGCGGCCACCGAAGGCGCCCTCCAATGAGGCCGACTTGCCGCAAAGGCACTTGACCACGACGGACCGGAGCGAAGCCGTCCGTCCCGTGCTGTGCAGACTGAGCCCGTGTTTGACCCCTTCGATGAATTCGGTCTTCTTATGCACCCAGTCGAAGTAGGGGAAGTCATCGATGTGCCCGTTCTCGCAGGCGATCACGAATCGGGACGGGACGAGTGGCTTCTCGCATGCTCCGCACAGGTTCTTGCCCGCCGGAGAGCCGAACTTCCTGAACTCCTGAAGCTGCTTGCACTCGGAGCAGGAGTAGATCTCCGGGAAGAGCCTGATCTTGATCCCGTATCCGGATGACGGCTCGTCAGCGGGAGGCAGGTGGAACTTCGCAACCCCCAGCCAATGTTGGAGGCGGGGTTCGTAGACGACCTCCGACGGACGTGCCCTTCGCCAGCCGTCCAGGCCGCTCACGATGTACGACTGGTCTTCGATGGCCACCAACCCACCGACTCCGTAGGTGGTGATCACCTGGGCCCGCCGCACCCCTCCGACAGGCTTCTTCGTCTCTTCCCGCTCGGTGTTCCGGCCAGCACCGGTGCGTCGATTACGCAGCGCCATGTCACTTCTCCAGGTAGAGGTCGGATTCGACATCGACATCGCGCAGGCTCCACAACGTGGGGAACGCCTCGGTGAGGTCATCGTCGGAGTGGCTGCACAGGAGGGCGGTGTCGGGTGCCCGTTGCTCGCTCCGCTTGAATCTCGGTTTCGCCGAATAGACCAGTGCGGGGTTGTCCTTCGCCAACTTGATCCACTCATCGATGATGTAGTCGATGTCCTCGGACGTACCTTGCCATTCGTCCGGGTCGATCTCTTCGACTCTATGCAGGATCAGGTCCTTGAGCTCCTCCAGACGGTGCTTGTGGTTCTCGACCAGCGCGGCCGCTCCATTCGGGCGGAGTTCGGGTCGGACCAGTCGGGCCAAGCCGATCAGCATGGCATGCAGCGCCCTGTCCCGCGCTCGGGAGGAGAACGGAGTCACGCTGGTCGACTCGACCTGTCGATAGAGCGCCGAGTGGTAGGAGACGAAGCTCTCGTAGTGTGAGCGGTCCCGGGACCGGCTCGCGTTGAAGAGCACGACCACCAGTCCGGGATGCCTCCGGCCCACCCGACTGCTCGACTGGATGTACTCGGCGGTGGTCTGCGGCTGTCCCGTGATCGCCATCAGCCCGAGGCGGTCCACGTCCACTCCGACGGAGATCATGTTGGTGGCCAGAACGGTATCGAACGTCCCCTCGTCGGGTAACGCCCGTTCCAGGTCCTTGAGCCGTTGCGGGACGTCACTGGAGTTCACCCGGCTGGTGAGTTCGGAGAGCAGTTCCGCTGCCCGGGGCTCCACACCGTCCCGCTCGGCCAGGAGCTTGAGACGATCCTGAACGTCGTCGAGAACCTGGAGCTCGGCCGCCGCGAGCAGACGGAGGCTGTTGAAGTAGCCGATCAGCGTCCAGTAGGCGTCCCTGACCGCCTCCTTGCTCTCGATGCGTGCGACATGGTGCAGCAGCGCCGCGTAGGCCCGGACCAGCAGGGTCGCCTGGCTGGAGCCGGGGGCGAACAGACCGACGTAACGGCGGGACGCCTTGTCCTCGGCCGGCGTCTCCACCGCGAACCAGGAGTCACGGGCGTCCAACCCGGCTGGCGGGAACTGATGCACGTCCCTTTTGAACAGTCTCTTTCCCTGGTCTTTCGCCCGACGGATCGTCGCCGTGGAGGCGATGACCTTGGGCTCGTCGGAGGCGATGTCGATCGCGGTCTCATAAAGACCGGCGAGGCTTCCGAGAGGACCGGAGATCAGGTGCAGCTCGTCCTGGACGATCAGCTCGGGAGGAGGAACGGTGCTGCCCTCGTTCCGGTTGAACAGCGCCGCCACCTCGTCCTTCCAGGCGATCTGGGCGAACTTGTCGACCGTTGCGATGATCAGGGTGGGGCGGACCTCGTAGATCTTCTCGTCGACGACGTGCACCGGGAGGGCCTCATGAAAGTCACAGGTGTCGTCCGCGCAGAAGATCCGCATATGCGAGGTCGCCACATCGACTTCGTACTGCCACTCGTCGATCTTCGTTCCGCACCACGGGCAGCTTCGCAGCTGAACCGGGTTCTCTGTTTGGAGCTTCTCACCGTCACGCAACCGCTTGATGGCGGTGGCGGCCTCCTTGAGCTTGTTCGGAGTGGCCGCAGCACCCACCCACATGCCGATCGAGATGGTCTCCCGGCCGAGCTCCGTCGGCCGCTCACCCCGGATCATCTCCATCGCGCAGATGAGCGCGGCGGCCCGCTCGAACTGCTGCAGCGTGAGCAGCCGCAGGGTGTACCGCATCAGCGCGGTGACTCCACCACCGTTGTCACCCCGACGTAGCCGCCGCAGGAACGTCGTGAACGCGATGAGGCCCAGGTACGCCTCGGTCTTGCCGCCACCGGTGGGGAACCAGAGCAGATCCGCCTTACAACGATCCGGGTGCTCGTGATCGACGATGCCGTCCAGACAGAGCAGCATGAAGGCGAGCTGGAACGGGCGCCACCGCCCGTCACGCTTGATCTCGCCTTTCCTCCCCCTCTTGATCCAGTCGGTACGGCCACGCTGGTCCGCCATCGCCCGGTTGGCATACCGGAAGGCGGTTATGGCGTCTTCGTCACGGCGAAGCGCCTCGATTCCCGAGGCCATCCGTTCGCATGCCACCTCACACTGCTCCACCTGCTCCGCGGCGGCCACGCCGTATGAAGTGGCCTGAAGCAGCCGTGCCTCTTCTGCACGTTCGGTGATCCAGGACCGATATCCCTCGACCAGGCGCCGAAGCGTGGCCAGCACATCCGCCGGCGCGGCCTTGGCGAGGAAGTCCATCTCCAGCCCTGGAATGTCGATCTCGGGGTTGGAGTCGGTGAGCAGGGCCTCCTTCGTCGGAACGAAGGAGGTCCACACGGCGCTCACCGCACCGGGACGCCCCCTGAGAAGCTCCTCATCACGAGGAGCGGGAGGAGTCCAGTCCCAGTCGGCGGCACAGCCGTGCCCGATGGCGAAGGTGGGCATGTGCCGGTAGAGAAGGCTGTTGACGTGAACTTCCTGCTCGTCGGCGCCTACCGGGACGGGCCGCTCCACGAGCGCCTTCGTGCCGGCGGGACCGGCGACGTGAACCATCGCCTGGAACAGGCAGTGGGCATCCCTGAGGTCGTATTGCCCGACCTCGAAAACGTTGAGCAGGGCGGCCGTGACGGCGACCGCTCCGGTCTTCCGGTCGGCTGCTCTGATCCGGAGTCGCAGTTCGACCCCCGGAGCGAGCTGTTCAGTGACCAGCCCCGGCGAGGTCACGTCCACCGTCACCGATTCGAGGTCCAGCATCCGGCGCCGCCACCGCAGGTCCTGGTCCTCAGTGGTGCGACGAGCCGCCCGCTGAGCCTTGACCGGCCTGCCCGCCGTGTCGATCGGGTCGTACATCGCCGCCGTGACCGTCACCGTGATGACGGATGCCGCCTTCGGATCGACCGCGAAGGTCAGTCCCATCGACGAGGGGAACTGGCGGTTGGCCATGGCGACGCCCGTGTCCGGAACATCGTCCACCGCGAAGGCTGCCGAAACCTGCTCGTTCTCAAGCTCTGCCCGATTCTCCTCGGCACGGTCGAGGTGGACATCGCGAGGAAAGAGCACGCCGGTCGCGTAGGTGGTGACCGGTGCATCGGTGAGGACCTCCTCCTCACCTCCGACCGGACCGAGCAGGTCGAGCCGCAGGCGATCGACCAGTTCCTTCCTGAACCGGTAGTGCTCAGCGTGCTTCGACACCCGCGTCCTCCTCCTGATCGGCTTTATCCCAAATGAAGTGACCGAGGCCGAACAGCCTCGGCGCGAGCCACACCCCGTACGGCCCAAGCCCGGCATTGGCGCCGGCGGCCTCGCTGCCGGCGACGGTCTCCATCGCGTCGACCCGGATGCCGGTGACGGCCCTTGGCCACCTCTCCGGCTCGTAACCGCGGCCGAGCTTCAAATGCCGGTAGAGCTGCCCATGGAATCGGTCGGATGTGACTCCGATGGGTCTTCCGTTGTGCACGACGAGGTACGGCGGGCTCTCCTGCAACCCAATGGCGGTGGTGTGCAGCCGCTCCAACACGACCTCGTCCCCCGGCCGCACTTCCGTGACGAGGTACTTCTGCACCTCGATGGGATCCGCTTCGAAATCATGGGTGCCGGCGGGCTGTTCGGTGCGCACGTCACCACCGATGATCTCGATGCCTTTCCGCATCCAGCGCTGGTAGTGGAAGCGGCCCCATCGTCCGGTCGCTTTGTCCAAACGGATGTTCTGCTTCTCCAACGCCTCCAGCCGCCACAGCTCGTCACGAGGTCGCGTCATGGCCACGTACAGGAGCCTGGCCTCCTCCGCCGGGTCGACCACCCGCCCCATCTTCTCCGCCTCTGCAGGCGAGGGCAGAGGCCCAGGATCGACGACCAGGACCCTGTCGAACTCCAGCCCCTTGGCCCTATGGAACGACGACACCACCAGGCGTGCGGGCGGCTGGGCGGTCAACTCGTCCGGTAGCCCCCCGGTCGAGATCGCCGCGCGCAGCCGGCCGAGATCAAGGCCGTTGCCGCGAACCCGCCCGGAGCCGCCCAACAACCGCCACAGCTCATCAGGAGTCGCTCCCTCGGGTACCGGCAGTTCCACGAGCAGTTCGTCGAATCGGGACCGGCTCACCAAGGAGCTCTCGCACTGCCGCATGAGCAGCCCGATCCAGGCCGGGACGGCCCGATCCTGGGCCGACCGCTGCAACCGGTGCGGAACCCCGATCTCGTGCAGCCTCTCCGAAACGACCAATGCCTGACCGTTGGTACGACAGAGCACGGCGGTGCTGCCCTCGTATTCATTCAGGGCGGCGGCGGCGAAGTCCCGATCCAGCTCACCGAAGCTGAGGGCCTGCTCCAGCGTTGACCGCAGTTCCTTGTAGTCGGCTTCGTCCTTGTCCTCCCCGGCTTCCGCGAGCGACCGCAGCCGCGCGCCGTGGCCAAGGGCGATTCTGGCCTCCTCGCTTCGTGCCCGGAAGTTCTCGGTGAGACTCAGCTCGACGAGGTCCTCCTGGAAGGTCGCACGCAACCAGTCGAAGAATCGATTGGTCTCCCCCGCCCGCTGGTCAGGGTCCTTGACCGTGAACCCGTAGATCGCCTGGGCGGAATCACCGACGACGGTGAACCCACAGTCGAAACGTTCCAGCAGCACCTCCACCAGCTCACGCCGATCTCCGACCAGGTCTTGCACCTCATCGATGACCACGTGCCGCAGGTCTTCGTAGAGGTCATCGGCGAGACCGTCATCAATGACCTGTTGCGCGCCTCTGATCCGCGCCTCGAAGGACTTACTCGGCCAGTCGCCCGCAGCGTCCACCTGGGTGAGCAACTCGAGCGCCCATGAGTCGAAGGTCCTCGCACGAACGTTTCTGGCCGCCTCTCCATGCCGGACCAGCCGACCGCTCAGCTCTCGGACCGCCGCTCTGGAGAAGGTGAGCACCAGGATCTCCCCGGCGCTCAGGTCCTCGGCTGCGACCAACCGATCCAGCCGTCGGACCAAAGTATGGGTCTTTCCTGCTCCCGCCCCGGCCGTGACCACGACCAGGGCATTCGCCGGCTGGTCCACCACGGCCCTCTGCTCCGAGGTGAGAGAAGGCGTGCTCATGTAAGCGTCGCTCACCGACGGCTCCAGAGGTACTCGAACTCGGTGAATGCGAGCTTCTTGTCGTAGTTGACGATGTTGTCCGCCACATCGAGGATGAGGCAGGTGTCCTTTCCTCCGTTCTTCGGTCCGCGTAGACCACGTCCGATCATCTGCTGGTAGCTGTTCGGGCTGTAGGTCGGCCGGGCCACGATGACCACCTCGGTGGCGGGTGCATCAAAGCCCTGAGCAAGGACACCGAAGTTGGCGAGAACCCGGATCTTTCGCTTACGGAACTCATCGATACGTGTCCGCCGGTCCGCTTCCGGAGTGGTGGCGTCGATGGAGGCGGCTCGGATGCCTCGATCGTTGAGCTTGGCCGCCATCATCTTGGCGTGGTTCACCGAGGTGGCGAACAGCAACACCGGGCCGTCCGAAGGAAGCTGCTCGATCTCATTGATGAGCGTACGGTTCCGTTCATTGTCCAATCCCAGCCGATGCTCAACGGAGTGAGGCAACCTGCCGCCTCCGAAACCGGCGGTCTCCTCCAGCTCCTCTGCACTCAGCTCGAAGGTCGCGCCCTTGAGCTGCCGGTGTTCGACTCGCGCCAACACACCCAACTCCTGAAGTTCGGCGTAAGGGTCATCCGTGAAAACCCCTTCGTCCAGCCGGTAGCGGCCGTACCGATCCGCAAGCCGGCGGGTCTCTTCTTCGTTGAATCCTCGGAAAGGCGTCGCGGTGAGTCCGACCAGGGGGCGGTTGGCCTCACGGTGCGTGATTCCAAGCCATGTGAGGAGTCTGGTGTAACGAGGGGTGATCGAGACATGGGCTTCGTCCACGATGACCAGGGCCGGGTTCCGTAGCCAGGAGTACTCCGGCTTGTCGAGACAGACTTCGAGCTTGGCGTCGGTGGCGACGACGAGCTGCGGTGTCTCCTTGATCAGGGTCGCCTCCCGGCTCTCCCAGAGCCGATTGATGGTCAGCCGCTCAGCCGGGCCCACCTTCGACCATACGAAGGACCAGCTCTGCACGGCCTGTTCGCACAGTTCACCGGACTGCGCGATCCACAAGACCGGGCGCCCGCCCAGCCCGTGCTCCTTGATGAAGCGGATCACCGCCTCGGCCGCCACTCGGGTCTTTCCTGCACCGGTCGGCAGACAGAGCATCGCCCTTGGCGCGCTGTACTGGGTGAGCAGCTTGAACATGTTCGTAGCGAGCTTCTCTTGGTAGTCATGGAGACGGGGGTAGGCCGTCGGCCCTCCGACGATCTCGATAGGACTGAGAGACTCGTTCCTCGTCCCCGCGTAGGACTCCGAGAATCCGATCTCGTTCACCAGCCGCAGGGAGTTCGTGTCCCCTCGGAAGCTCACCGCCACAGCCGGGATGTTCGCCTCGATGTCCTTACGGTAGATCCGAAGGCTTTCGGAACCGTAAGCGTTGTGCGCCAGCTCTGCGATCCTTCGGTCGTCTGCGGGGCGCCCCTTCTCGGCTTCCTCGCTCTCCAGCAGGCCCTGTGGAAGCCCCTTCTTAAGGGCATCGGAGCCGACCAGTTCCAACAGCTTCTCCGCGGGCTTCTCAGCCTTGCGGGCACGCTGGAGCCTTTCGTTCTTTCGCTGCTGCTCGCGTCGCTCCAGGACCCCCCGACAGCCGCCCATCCCCATACCGAGTTTGAGCACCCGGTCGACCTCCACAAGAGCTGCGAGGTCGCTCTCAGGGTTGAGCACGAACACATTGCGGTCCTGAGCCACGGCGGGGATCATCTTCGTCCGCATGCCGTTCGGCGTACGAGTGATCTCTTCCAGCTCACCGCAGCGGACCAGCGACCACCCCTCGACCTGGCTCCGCTTTACGGCCTTCAGATGCGGGAACTCCTCGACCAGGGGCACGGCCTCGGCCTGCTCGACCCAGCGAAGCTCTTTTTGAATGACAGCTGACGGAGCGAGCATGTGCCAGACCTCTCGCATCTGCTCCGCCGCCTCCTCCGTCGGCACCAGCAGAGCCGGCAAACGCTCCTGGATGAGGATGTCGTAGTCCGTGCGACTCGACGTGACGACGATGTCACCGTCCTCGATGTCGCTGCGCCACTCTTCTCCCACTCGGCAGCGCGTCGTGGCCCCTTCGGGCCGCCTCGCTCCCGCCTCCAAGAGCAGCGCGTAGGCCCTTCCAGGAAAAAGATCTTCCTCAGATCGGGCCACCTCTCCCATGAGTTCGGCCCAGTGTGGGTCCCGCAGTTCGGATAGGTCGTTGGGCAATGCCAGCAGGTCGGCCAGGCTCGCTGAGATCTTCGCCACCGGTAGAACACTCTGATGTTGAAGAAGCTGAGGTCCCACGCACCGGGTGGTTCGACGTACACCCTGCGATGTCTGCAGGTATCCATATGCCCGTGCCGCCCATTGAAGTGGAGACATGGTCGGGCGCCGGGTGGCCACTTGCTTACCGACCTGTATCGTCCACGTGGTCACCAGTCCGGTCTCAGGAAGTTGCTGAAGGAACGCTGCCCGACCTTCGTGGGAGAGCTCGGTGAGGAAGTGCAGAGGTCCGGCGGGGTTGGTGCCGTCGAGCTTCATGACCGACTTGGAAGGCGCGGCCGTGTCCGCCGGCAGCGAGCGACGGTAACGCTTCCATCGGCTCTCGGCGTACTCGTCGAACCAGGGCTCGTTACGCGGATCGATGCTCATCACCGGCCCGTCGCGCAACCCGAGGTCGCGCAAGATCGGCTTATCCGTGCTGTGGAACTCCAGGTCGACGGCGATCCGCTCGTCACGTGACCCGTCCGCGGGGACCACTTTCCCCGGCATCAGACAGTCACAGATACGACGGAACTCACCTGACTTCGTCCGCACCTTCAGCGCCTTGGAGGTGACGATGTCTCCCGCGCGCAGTGTGGAGAGAGTGGCCGCCGGGCCCGCTAACCGGGAAAGCTTCCAGAATGAGGTCCACTCCCGATCGGTGTAGTCACCGAACCCTCGCTCGACGACCGAGGCGAAACGGCCCGCGTAGTCGGCCTCATGGACTCCGATTTCATCAAGGGCCCGGACGACGTACGGGTCGTCGGCGTAGACCGCCTCGGCCACGTAAACCGTGTTGTCCGCGAGTCCGTCACTGGTACTGCGACGAAAGACGACATCGGAGGGGGACACCAGTTTCTGCGACTCGGTGAGGATGACGCGCGCCTTCATCGCCTGCTCGGCCATGAGCGGCTCATGGCGCTTCATGGCGGCTACGATCTTGATCGCCCTCGCCGAGGCCTCGGGAGACCGGTCTTCCACCAACGCTTCCAGCCACTGGTCGACAGACGCTCGTGAAACTTTGGTAGCGGCGGCAATGATGTGATTGGCGCTGTCACGCCTCTGCTTGGTGTTCTCTACAGAATGATGACACCAGTTCATCGGTCGCCCCGGGTGGCCGGCCCACAATTGCAACCATTCCGGACGAAGCCCTTCCGGGTGGAATCGAACCTCGGTCACTGTACCGAATACACCGTTCTGATCAGGAACGGTCGGCTTCACGGCCGCGATCGACCAGATCTTGGAGACCAGGTCTTCCGCCGCCCACTGCGGCTCCTCCCTACCACGAGCCGGCATGCTGTCGAGATGGGCGCATGGGTCATTCACCCGCGCCAGCAACGGCAGCGAATCAACGACGAGGTCCGCCATAACATTGATCAGCTCGTCATTGAAGGCGTTCTTGCTGTAAAGATTCTGACGGTCCTCGCTGGTCTTCCATGGGGCATTGTAGATACCACGCCCGGTGGTCTTGTAGTTGGTCGGAAAGAAGGCCCAGAACTCCCCCCTGTTCGACCTGCGGCTTTCTCCTCCAGCGTGGTCCTGCACCGCCCAAGAAAGCTCGATATCCGGACGGTCATGGAGTTCTCCCGCGTCCTGGAGCGATCCAGCGGAGGGACGGTGGGTTCGGACGAAAACCCGCCAATGGTCCGTACGGTCACCTTCGGAGGTCCTGGTCTCCTGAAGGCTTCGCCGATCACCCTCCACCTTCTGGAAGATCTGCCGCTTGACGACCTTCGCCGACCGTCGATCTTCCAAGGTTACGGTTCCGACGTGAGGAGAGAACAGCGAGAACTCCGCCGGGAAAGTGGCCAGGTCATTGGCGAGGCGGTTAACGGCCGACGGCTTCAAGGGCAACCGCACGACCGTGGTGGCCCACGTCAGCAGTTCGCTGAGAGTGGGGTCGACGGCAGCGGCCCGATCCCGATCGAGCGGCCGGGCCATCCGCAGCACGGGGATCTCTTCCGCGTCAGGTTGAACCTCTTTGATCCGACGGGCGGACCAGTCCCGGTCGAAACCGAAGCTCTTGTCGTCTTCCCCGCTGAAGAACTCCGGCATGTCGGTGACGCTCAGGACTGATTTCACTCCGACACCGAAGCGCCCGATCTGTCCACCCCGTTTCCGCGATACACCCATCCGAAGAATGGTGTCCACACCTTCCGCGGTGATGGGCGACCCCTGGTTCGCGCAATAAAGGTGGCTCTTGGTCAGAACAACGGCAATCTCCCCGCCCGGATCACTTCGCAGCTCATCCGCGCCGTTCTGGACAAGCTCGTAAATCTGACGATCGCCGTACCCGCCTTCTTTGATCCGGCGTTCACCGTTGGCGTGCTCTTGAATCAGTCCGGGGTCGATGCGATAGGTCTCCAGGACGCGGGCGGACTGCTCGATGACGAGTTGGAGGACGGAGGAATCTGCATTGCTCACGGCGCTGTCAACTCCTGGGGGTACGGAGCCTTTAATGGGAGCATGGATCGGCTTGCACAACAATGCCGATCAGCGGTCATGGGTGCTGCGAGTCGAGCCGGTGCGAGCACGCTCGAATACGGCTCAAGCCATGCCTGGACCGCGAGGAGAATGACGCATCAAAGACAAAGCGGCCTTCAGGTGGACCGTTCCCGTCCATCGAGGCGTAGGACGAAGATTGCCATACTCGGGCATCCATCTTCAAGAGGGAAATAGGGAAAATTCATCCTGCCGAGCGCTATGGACACAACCGACCAATGCCTCAAAAACGGGCGATAATCCCATAATGTTCCCAAATCGAAGGCCGCAAGGTCCTCTACAGCCCCCGGCGATGGGCGTCGATGACGCGCCAAGCCTCCCGAGACCGGGCTGCGACGTTCGACACCACGGGTATAGGGAAAGCCAAGCCTGGGTAGTGTCAACTTCTGTTTGACGCTAGCCTAAGCGTCAAATGAGCATGATCCTCCGGGAAGGTTCATGGATGTCAGAGGATGACAGCAGCGCACCATATGAGCCTGAGGCTTTCGGGCCGTGGCTTGGCCGGCAGTTACGACGCAAGGGGATGACCCAATCCGAGCTCGCCATCGCACTCGACGTCACCAGGGCCGCGGTCTCGGCATGGATCACAGGTAGAGCGATACCCCGCAACGACAAGATCCAGGTCATCGAGGCGGTCCTCGGTCTGGCGACAGGTTCATCCGCCACCCGAGACGAAGCACCCGACTCCAGAGGCTTGATCAACTGGTATCACCGTCCTGCGCATCCGGACGGGGGCCGAGAGTTGGGTAACGCCGCCGCCTTCGCATTCGACTCCAACCTTACGGTCCTGGCCAGAGAGGCCACTCAGAACAGCCTCGACGAACGTCACGATGCGAACCGGCCGGTCCGTGTACGGTTCATCCTTCACGAGGTCACCGGCGAACGGCTGCGCCGGCTCCAGGAGGCGCTGCGCTGGGACGACCTCGTACCGCATTTCAAAGCCGCGGCGGACACCGGCCAGAAGGTCGGTAAGGTCCTGGCCAATGGACTGCGGGAGTTCCACGAGCGGGGCAGCCTGTTACTGCTGCGGATCGATGACTACAACGCGAGCGGGTTGACCGGCCCCGAGTATGACAACGGCCGGTTCGCCGCCGTGGTGCGCCGCCAACTCGACAGTCACAAAAAGGGCTTGGCGGGTGGCTCTTACGGTCTGGGCAAGGCGACCCTCTGGGCCACCAGTCAGTTCGGCATGGTCATCATGAACAGCACGCTTTCGAAACCGCACGAAGGCCGCTGTGAACGCCGCCTCATCGGTCGCCTGGACCTCCCTTGGCGCGAGGTCGGCGGCGCCCAGTACGCGGGCCCGGCCTGGCTCGGAGAAGGCGACCTCTCACGTGAAGGGGCGGCCCGTTCCTGGTGGGCCGGCGAACGTACCGTCGAGGAGCTCTACCTCACTCGGGGGAGCAGTGACCCCGGCACCAGCTTTCTGATCGTCGGTGCTTACGACCCCTCGGGCGAGGCCACGAATCTGGAGGAGATGCATCAGGCTCTGGTCCGCGGGCTGGCGACCGGGTTCTGGGCTTCGATGGTGACCGGCCGGGACTCGATCCCCATGTTGGAGGCCTCGGTAGAGGCGCTTCGGGACGGCCAGGTCGTGGTCACCGAGGAGCGCGTCGACCCGCACCGTTACGAACCAGCCCGTGCCCGAGCCGTACGGGCGTTCCTCAACGAGGAGACCGTCTCAGAGATCAGTACCGCGGAAGACGTTCTCGCGTTGCGCTTACCTCTGACCGTGCCACCTCTCAAGGACGTCGAGAGGGCTGAGCCCGTCACGCACCCGGCGGTCTTGCTGATCACCCCGACAGAGGACGACGATGAGAAGCCGAATCGGTTGATCTGCATGCGCAGCACTCGCATGGCCGTGCTGGAGCGTGCCGTCAATGACGTGCCGTTGGGCGCCATACGGTTCCAAGCCGTGCTGCTCGCAGGTAAGGCGACCGGGTCCTCCGGTATGGACGCCGACCTGGCCGAGGCGTTCCTACGCGCCGCCGAACCTCCTGAGCACAACGACTGGAAACAGACCGAAGACCTCACATCGAGCTATGCCCGTGGCGCCGTTGCGCGTCTCAAGGAGTTCCGCAGGGCGATGCTCGACCAAGTGCGTGAGGCCGTCCGCCCCGTCGAGCATGTCAAGGAGGACGAGACCCCGCCCGTACTTCGCGAGCTGCTGCGGCTCGACCCTCCGCCATCACCGCGAAGTCCGGGTTATCCCACGGTCAAGAGCGCCACGGGATCCATCACTCAAGACGGGGCATGGGACGTCAGGGTCGAGATCAAGCTGCCTGAGCGCGATGACCCATGGTTCCTCCGGCCGCTGTTGCGTTTCGCCGCGCGCTCAGGAGCGCGGCCCGAAGTTCGGTGGGCGCAGCTCAGTGCCGTGTCGCACTGCGAAGTGACCGACGAGGGCAACCTACGCTGTGCGGCCGGCGCTCGAAGCGCCGTGTTCAGCGGGATCAGCGACGTGACGAGCCATCCGGTGACCGCGCGCATGGCCGGGGTCGAAGTGGACCTCGTCCGTGTGAAGGAGAGCGTGCAATGAAGCGACTCCTTCCCTACCAGACCGTCGTCGGCGACCTTTCACTGGAGGTTCGTGAGGCCAGGCTGGATGACATCGCCCTGCCGTACGAAATGATCTCCACCGCACAGAGGGTCGTGGCGCTGCATCGGATCGAGCGCGACGAATGGCGGAGTGCTCGGTTATCGGTGCGGGTGAGGGCTCCTGAGCAGGAGTTGCAGCAAGGACCATGGACGGGCATGGAGTGCCTGGCCACACTGTCGGAACGCCGCACCAACACGCGTACGGCCACCCGCCTTCGCTGGGAGGGGCCCGGTGAATGGTCGGGTGAGGTCGAGCTTCAACGTGATCACCACCTCGAACGGGCCGAGTTGCTCGGGCAGCTGATCGCCACAGTCGGGGACGTGCCGGGCCGCGTGATCGCCACCACCGAAGCCTCCTGGACCGTAGATCTCCAGTCCCGCACGCCCACACGGCGTGAAGAGATCCGGACCCGCTGGGTCGACTTCGGTGATGAGGACCATCCACAGCTGCACCCCTTCAAGAACGACCCGTGGACGGTCGAAGCGGTCGGTCAGGAGCCCGTTCTCTACCTGAACAGCGGATTCGAGGGCTTGAAGGCTCTCCTCGCAAGCGGACGAGCCATCGACCGACCGGCACGAGACGCGCTCGCCGCCCAGATCGCTACGGATGTGTGGACGGTGCTGTTCAATGCAGCGACGTACCAGGAAGACGGTGACACTCCTGAGTGGCCCGGCGGATGGCGTGAGTCGGTGCTTCGGCGAATGCTTCCGGATCTCTTCCCCACACACTCCCCCGACGACGCGTTGGCCGAAGTGGTGAGCCGGCACCGAACCGGAGACGGCGCTGACCTACAGACTCGCATCCTGCACGCTGCCGGGAAACAGGCCCGTAGGCCGAGGAACCTCGGCAACTTCATGCGCACGCTACGCCGTACCGGACAGGAGGAGGAGTGAGCGACATCCTCGCTCGGATCGGTCATCTCCCGGATGATGCAGCGGTCAAGTTCCTCACATCCGCGGTGCTGGAGCAGCGGGAACCTCTACCTATGGCCGCCGTCGATCGGGCGTCTCAGCCGGGACCCTGGGAGGCCGAGCCGGTGCGACAGCTTCTCGATGAGGCCATGAAACGCTTCGAGCCCGAGTCCCGAACGGCAGCGGACGCCTGGCTGGCCCCGCTTCTCCACGCGACCTTGCGCTTGACCCGCCGTGAGGCCGCCGACTCTCGGATCTGGAACCACCTGGCCCTACGGCTGGCGCCCGACTATGTGTTCTGGCGGCATCCAGGGCGACCGCCGACCCCGGCCGTCAATCGAGCACGCTTCTCCGGACCTTTCTACTCCCAGACGTTCTCTCGACTGTGGTGGGCCGCGGAGCTGTTCCGCAACGGTCCCGACTACGGACCGGTCGTGGTCGCCTGCGGTAACCAGGATGTCCTCAACACGGTGCTACGCCTTGAGGTGATCCTGCACCGGCCCACGGCTCAGGCGATCCTCCGCCTGCTGTCGACCGGTGCAGTGCGAACCGGGCGCGAGGTCAACGCGCTGGCTCAAGCGGTGAACACGGCGGGCAGCACCCTCGCCTACGAGGCGCTCGCACCCGATGCCGTTCAGGACGCCGACTCTTATCGGGACTGGATCGAGGATCTGGGAAACGTGTTGGTGCCGTACGACTCGTTACCCGACGGTCCGACGGACGGACGCGTCCCCGAACACGCCGTTGAGGCGCTGGTCCCGCTCTTCGAGCGGCTGTTCGCCGAAGCACCGGTACGTGGTCGGCCGGAACAGCAAGAGACCATCGAGTGAGCCAGCGTCTCACCAGTCTGGAGGTATGCGCGGGGGCCGGCGGCCAGGCGCTCGGATTGGAGCAGGCGGGGTTCGACCCCGTTCTGCTGGTCGATAACGACTCTCACGCCTGCGCCACCCTGCGGGTGAACCGACCGGACTGGAGGGTCCTGCAGACCGACCTCAAGGACTTCGTCGGCACCGAACATGATGGCGTCTCCGACGTGGACCTTCTCTCCGGAGGCGTGCCATCGGCGCCCTTCTCCATAGCGGGCAAGCAGCAAGGCACGGCCGACGACCGTGACCTCCTCAGAACCGCGGTCTTTCTCGCCATGGACGTCCGCCCCAGGGCGATCCTGCTTGAAACCACGCCAAGCCTGCTGACGAGTCCCGGCTTCGAGGAAGTCCGATCCTTCATCAAGGAAGAGCTGCGACACCTCGGCTATGAACTCGCTTGGAAGGTTTTGGACGCCCAACATTTCGGAGTTCCCCAGACCCGTCGCAGCAGCATCATCATTGCGATGCCGCCCACGGATTTCGCACGCTTCGAATGGCCCCGCCCTCAGGACAGCGCACCCACTGTGGGCGAGGTTCTCCGGGAGTCGATGGGTAGGAACGGCTGGACCGGAGCCGAGGCATGGGCGGTGTCGGCCAATAGGGTGGCCCCTACGATCGTGGGAGGCTCCAAGAAGCACGGCGGAGCCGACCTCGGCCCAACGAGAACGAAGCGATCATGGCTGGAGCTGGGAGTGGACGGCAGTGGCTTGGCCGATGAGGTGCCGGGTCCCGAGTTCGTCCTCAACGCCGATCTAGGCCGGCACGGCCTGCCGAGGCTCACCGTTGAGCAGGTGGCCATCCTGCAAGGTCTACCCGCCGATTGGCTCGTCACAGGCCGCAAGACGGCACGATACAGGCAGGTTGCGCAGATGTTCCCCCCTGCGATCGCCACCGCGGTGGGGCGCCAGATCTGGACGGCCCTTCAGGAGTGATCCGTCCGTGTCGGTATGACCCCTTAACCACACCGGGTCGACCTCGATAGGGTAACGCCCATGATCCCCCGTACCACCAGCCCCATCAATGTTGTCGACCTTTTCGCAGGGTGTGGTGGTTTCACACAGGGGTTTCACGAGTTCACCCTTGAACCCGACGGCCCCTCACCGTTTCGAACGGTGGGAGCCGTGGAACTCGACTTTGCGGCTGCCTCGACGTATGCGGCGAATTTCGCCGATGAGGCGGGCGGCATCTCCCACATCCATCCGGGCGACATCAAGGACTGGGATCCCGGCACGATCGACGAACCCGTCGATGTGATCTTGGGAGGGCCTCCCTGCCAGGGATTCTCCGGCCTCGGCAAGGAGGACCCCAAAGACCCGCGCAACAGGCTCTGGCGTGAGTATGTAAGAGTCGTGAAGGCCCTCCGGCCCAAGATCTTCGTGATCGAGAACGTCGACCGGTTCGTCAGGTCCGTGGAGTTCACCCTCCTCAAGGAGGCCACAGAGCCCGGAGGTGACCTGGACGACTACGTCCTCGAGTACAAGATCCTCAACGCCGCCGACTACGGCGTGCCTCAGGCCCGCAGACGAGCCATCGCCCTGGTCACGCGCCGTGATCTGATCGAGCGCCACCCGAAGCGCGAACCCCTCCAGCACCCGGCTGCTACCCATCAGAAGCCGGGGAAAGGCAAGGGAGCCGACGATCTGCCCCTCTTCGATGAGAGGCCGGCACTTCCCGGCTGGATGCCGGCTCGCACCGTCTTCGATCTCACGCCACACGAAACGAAGACCACTCATCTTCCCGACAAACCGGGTTTCGACCGCCTCGGCCGCTGGGTGCCAGGCCCGTTTCGTACCTCTGAACTGCACATCGGTCGCATCCCGACCGAGCATTCCCTCCTCCGCTACGCGGCGATCCCAGCAGGGGGCAACCGTCACGACCTTCCACCGCACCTTTCGACCAAGAACTGGATCAACCACCGCACCGGTTCCGGCGATGTCATGGGGCGTATGTATAAGGATCGGCCATCGGTGACGATCAGGACGGAGTTCTACAAGCCAGAGAAGGGGCGTTACCTCCACCCCACCGCGCACAGGCCCATCACTCATCTTGAGGCCGCTCTGTTACAGGGCTTTCCCATGGATTTCCTGTGGTGCGGGTCGAAGGTGGAGATCGCACGCCAGATCGGCAACGCTGTACCGGTCGGACTGTCCAAGGCCATCGCCGGAGCGGTGTACGAGTACCTGCGTGACGCTGATCAGATCCAATAGGGATACCGCGAGCATCACCTCTAGATTCTGATGTCCGAAGTTCACTCAGCTCGTGGCCACCGTCGACCGATAGAAGTCCTCGAAACGCTGAACAGCGGCGCTCGCGGCGAAAGGACGTAGCCGGGAGCGTACGACCTCGATGCGGTCGGTGACGCGGGCCGAGTTGATGGTGAGCGACAGCCTCAGGGACGTCGAGGCGGCCTCCGTCGCCTGCTCGATCTCGCGGGCCTGGGCGTAGGCGTCGGCGAGCCAGCTCAGGTAGAGGGAAACCTCCCGCACCCGGGTGGTGTCGTAGGCGTCGATGGCCTGGCTGAGCAGCGGCTCGGCCTTGAGCGGGCGGGCGAGTTCGGTGAAGCACCGGCCGGCCATCACATCGACCTCGGTCCGGTCCAGCCAGTAGACCCATTTGGGGTCCTCGTCGCCTTCCCGATGCTGCCCGAACGCCTCGTCCACCTCGCCGAGTGCCCGTTCAGCGGACGTGGACTCCCCCGCCTTCGCGTGCGCCCAGGCCACCCGCTCCAGCAGCAGCGCGCGGGTAAGTGGCGTGCTCGACCGCTCTGCGCCCTTCACCGCCGTTCGGGCCATGACGGTGGCCTTTCTCGGATCTCCGACGCTGGCCATCTGGTAACTCAGCGAGGACAGAAGGTTGGCGGCCACCGGTTCGTTCCCCGCGGCGTGGGCGGCCTGGATGCCCTTGACGTAGTACGCGCGGCCACGGCCATACTGCCCGGCGTCCGATATGACCCATCCCGCGAGCTGGCAGAGCTCCCCCACCGCGCTCAGCAGGCGACGACCCACATCCTCCTTGTAGGCGGCCTGCCGGAGAACCGTGGCGGTCGCACGTAGTTCCTGGGAGATGAGGGTGTGCAGGTCCGGGCCGCTGACGTAGTCGTCCAGATGCCGCAACCGATCGATACGAGCCTCAATCCGGTCGACCAGCTCATGGCCGACACGGCGACCCGCCCGGATCTCGTGGAGCTGGGGCGGCTCTACGATGAGCCATTCGTGGGCGATCCGCAGGGCGTTGTCCTCCGATATGGCCTCATCTTCCACGGTCAGTTCTTCTGCCATAGCCTCGTTGCTCTCCCTCGTCCAGCCGTCGCCGAAGAGCGACAGGTGGTCATCATTCGTGTCGGGGACGGTGACACCCAGTCTCCTGGCGCGTGACAGGACGGCCGCCTGGTCGAGTACGGCCAGCGGAACATCGAGGACGATGCTCAACCACGGCAACCAGGCCATGGGCAGCCGTCGTCCGCGTTCCCAGCGGGAGACCTCGTTGCGGGTGATCGTGGACTGCCCTGACACTCTGGCGAGCCGGTCGGCGAGGCCGGCCTGGGTGAGGTCCCTGGCCTGCCGTGCTTGTCTGATCAGCTCTTCGAGCGTCAGGCCGTCCATCACCATGCCGGCTCCCCTCGTTCATCGCTTGTAGGCCGGATCGTGGCCCCTCCGTGGGCGTACGGGGCCTCCCGGAGGCCCCTGTTCACAGGCCCCTTCGAGGCTCCTTCCATCGTCAGCCACCTGCGGTTTTCTTGGAAGAGAATTACGTCGAGTTACCAAGTCTCACCTGGGGGCGACATGTCGGACGGCACCTCGTCCTCACGTTCGGAAGAGCCGCACGGCACCGCCGAGCGGTTACGGCGGGCGCTTGAAGGACTGGGTGTCGTGGCCGATGTCCATGACGGTTACGGGCTGGTGCTCGTGTCGGTGTGGGACGGCCTGGTGGTGTGGTGCAACGGCGACCGGTTCTGGTGGCAGGCCGGGTGGGACGAGCAGCACGGGCGGCCCGCCTATGCCTCGCGGCCGGTGTCCGGGGTTGAGGAGGTCGCCCGCCTGGTCACCGCTCGCTGCGCGGAGCTGCGGCGAGTCCGGTTCGGGGAGCGGGCCGACCCGAGGCAGGCCCAGCCCGAGGAACGGGCCGACCTGCCGCGAGCTCAGGCCGGCGAGCGGGTGGCGGCGCCAATGCGGGAGCCGAAGCCGCCCCAAGGTCCCGTCTGACGGCCCGCGAATTTATCCACAGCCTGTGGAAAAAGATCCCAGGCAAGCCCCGGAACCCTCATAGTCCAAAGAGAACGGCCCCACCAAGCGAGGCCAAGTCGCCTGGCAGGGCCTTGATCGCACACTGGAGGTGCGACCCGTGTCCAACCCTAATGGAGCCGTACGGATCATCCGGGTCCGTTGGCACGCCGAGCAGCCACCCACCCCGCTTGGGTGCCGATGGTGCGGGCATCCGCCGTACGCCCACGACGCCGCCGGCCTGCCGCACCGGCCCGGCCACCTGTGGGAACAGCCCACGTCCGTCCAGGTATGCGCCCGGATGGCCGTCCGGCGACGGCTCGGTCTGTGCGACCGTCCCTTCCCCGGTACGGCGAAGCCCACCACGGCCCGCTACCCGAGGCTGTTCCACCCATCCACGGCTTCTCCGGCAGGCAGACCGGTCGCTGGATCTCCGGCGAGCAGGGCGTCCACAGGACTCCCCGCGAGCCAGGGACGGCATGCGCGGCCGACGGCGACCGCCGTCGCACCGTACGGACGGGGGCCGTACCCGCAGGACCCGTCGTACGTGCGGGACTCGCCACCAGGGTCACGCCCGCCGTACGGGAGCAGGCGCGGGGCACGTCGCGAGGGGGTGACGGTATGAGCCCGGAGCGCCGGGCCGACAGCCCGCGGGACCCGGCTCCGCGGTCCCGGCCGGACAGAAAGCCGGACAGAAAGCCGGGCAGAGAGCCGGGCCGAGAGCTGGACAGGCGGCTGGGTGGCGAGCCGGACCGGGAAGAGGTGGAGAGGGCGGCGCGGTTGTTGTCGCGGCTGCTCCGCGTGCTCGTCCGGCCTGCCGGAACGGCACGGCCGAACACCATCGGACCGACATGGCCGAAGGTCGCGCGGGCGGAGGCGGAAGCCACGTGGCCGCCGCGCCCCGGCCGGATCGGGACCGACCTGCCGGTGATCTCCCACTACTTCCCAGCGACCCGCGACCAGATCAGGCACGCCCGCGACTTCGTCGCCGGGCTGCTCGGCGACGGCCACCCGCTGCGCGACGACGCCGTACTGCTGACCAGCGAGCTGACGACCAACGCCGTCGAGCACGCGTGCGGACCGGGCGGGAGGCTGAACGGCGAAGCGGGTAAGTCAGGCGGGCCGGACGGCGAGGCGGGTAAGCCAGGCGGGCCGGACGTCGCGGTGGACAGGGCGGCCGGGGTGAACGACGGGCCGCGGGAGTTCCTCGTCACCCTCACCTTCGTCGAGCGTGGCGTGCTGGTCACCGTCCAGGACCCCGGCTCCTCACGGATCCCCTGCCCCCGCGACCCCGGACCCGACGCGGTCGGCGGGCGTGGGCTGGCGCTGGTCAACACGCTCGCCGCCCGCTGGGGCTTCCACCGCGACTCCCTCGGCACCGTCATCTGGTTCGAACTGCACTCCCCCGGCTGACGGTCCGCCCAAGAATCCAGGTCCCGCCCAAAAATCCAGACCTCGCCCGAGAATCCGACCCTCCCAAGAATCCGCGGGCCGCTCACCTCATCCGGGTGAGCGGCCCGCGAACCCGTCGAGGACGCCGGGTCACTTGGCCTTTTCGGCGAAGGCCGCGAGCGCGATGCCGAGGCCGCGTTCGTTCTGCCCGGCGGCCTTGGCGTCGGTGGAGTTGATCGAGTAGACGACCGTGCGGCTCAGGTCGCGGGTGGCGCCGACGCCGGCCGCGCTGCCGTACCTGGCTCCGGTCTTGCCGAACGCCACGATGCCGCCGGGCAGCTCCAGCCTGGTCAGACCCGAGGTGTAGACCGCGGGCTGGTCGCCGCCGTACATCGTGACCTTAGGCACCGTGAACATGGGCTCGATCTGCGCGGCGGGCACCACCTTGCCGCCGAACAGGGCCTTGATGAACTTCTCCAGGTCGGCCGTGGTGGAGATCAGGTCGCCGGAGGCCCAGGTGGAGGTCACACTGGTCTCGGTCATGTCCACGACGTAGCCCTGGCCGTACTTGACGGCGTCCGGGAAGCCCTCGGGGACGACCTGGTAGCCGTGGTTGTGCCACCCGCGGATCTTGATGGACTCGCCGGGGAGGTAGCTGTCGCGCATGCCGACGGGCCGCAGGATCCGGGTGGTCACCTCGTGCTCGTAGGACCTACCGGTGATCTTCTCGATCAGCAGGCCCGCCACGAACGTGTTGATGTTGAGGTAGTGCTGCCGGGTGCCCGGCTCGAACTCGATCGGGTTCCTCACGGCCTCCGCGACGTACTCCTCGGGGGTCACCTTCTCGAACCTGGTGGCGTAGACCCGCTCGAAGCCGCCCTCGTTCGTCGGCGCGGGCAGGCCGCTGGTGTGGTTGAGGAGCTGGCCGACCGTGATCGTGGGATAGTCGGTGGGCAGCAGCCCGGGGAGGTAATCCTGCACCGTGTCGTCGAGGGAGACCTTGCCCTCGGCCACGAGCTGCAGCACGACCGCGACGGTGAAGATCTTGGTCACGCTGCCGGCCCGGAAGCGGGCGCCCTCCCTGGCGGGCCGCTCGGTGCGCAGGTCGGTCACGCCCGTGACGCCGTGCCAGGAGCCGGCCGAGCCGCCCACCCTGACCTCGGCGGCGGTGGCGTCGGCCGCGGGCAGCCCGGCGATGCTCCGCTTCAGTGCCGCCTCGTTGATCGGCGGCACCTCGCTCCGTACGGCGGACGGCCCCGCCATGATCGCGGACGGTCCCGCGGTGACGGCGGCGAGCGCCGGGGTGCCCGCGGCCGAGAACAGGGCGGCGAGGGCGAGACCGGCGGCGGCGACGCGGGTGCGCTTCATCGTGGACATCTCCAGGGGTCAGATGGGGGAAGTACCGGTGATGTCGTCGATCCTGCCGATCCGGCCCCGCCGCGCGGATCGCCGACGCAGGCGATTTTCCCGCTCCCTCCCGGGAGGGAGTTTCTCCCCGGTCGCTCCCCCGCGACGAGGGAGGCACCGTTTTCTGTCCGATGTCCGGTGTCCGGTGTCCGGTGTCTGATGTCCGGTGACGAAATGCGGTCATGGAACTCGCCGCGATCGAAGCCGCTGTGCTCCGGGCTCGCCGGCTCCGTCCACCGCGTACGACCGGCCCGCAGGCCCGGTACGGCGGTGCGAGGCGGAGAAGGGCGCGCCGCCGTACCCCGGGTGTCAGGCCGAGGGCAGGAAGGTCAGCAGGTAGAGCGCGAGGAGCAGGGCGGTGGGTACGGCCCGCCAGGGCCAGGAGACGCGCGGCGCGGTGACCAGGGCGGCTAGCGGGTAGGCGAGCATGCCGCTGATCAGGATGAGGCCGAAGCCGCTGCTCCCCGACATCCAGGGAGCCAGGGCGATCTCCCAGATCGCCACCAGGAACGGGGCCGCCACGGCGGCGACGGGCCAGGCCGGCCGTACGCGCAGGAAATACAGCAGCGGCCAGGCGAGGACGATCGCCACCCAGCGGCCCACCGCAAGGACGTAGAAGAGGAGCGCCAGGCAGCCGCTGGACTTCTCGCACAATCTGGAGCCGGCGAAGACGTCCATCGACAGGAGGCCGACGGCGAGGAGGAGAACGGGAAGGATCATCCCGACCACCCCCGCCCGGATCATCCGGTCGGCGACCTTCTCCCCGTTCGGCGGCGTCCCCACCGCGGCACCGGTCATGCTCGGATGATCACACGCGTCCCGCCGTCCTCCCATGGCCCTGACGCGTTCGCAATCACGCCGATCCCGGATGGTTACCGGCTCGCCCCGCCCCCGCCCCCGGCCCCGGCCCCGGTTCCGGTTCCGGTTCCGGTTCCGGTTCCGGAGCGGCTGTGATCGGCCGTTTCACGACGGCGCCGCGTAACAGTGGACGGCCACCGTCCGGTGTGGGTTCCATCGCTGCTCGACGGTGGCCAGCAGTTCCCAGCCCATCCGCTCGTACAGCGCCGCCGCGGCGGTGTCGGACGCGACGACGTCGAGCACCGGATGCAGGCCGTGACGCCGTGCCTCCTCCACCGCCCGACCGACCAGCAGCGCACCGATCCGATGTCCCCTGGCCTGCGGGGTGACGAACAGCCTGCCGACCACGGCGGCCGAGTCCGGCGTCGTCCCGTTCCGCTCGCTCCACAGCATCGGGGCCAGGTCATCTTCGCCGCCCCGCGACAAGCCGACATGGCCGGCGAGGCGGTCGTCGAGCTCGGCGACCCAGGAGCCCAGCAAGGGGCCGGGTGACAGCCACTCGCCGGGCCGGTCGGGCCAGTTCACCGGGTAACCGTCCCGCCGGTGGACCTCCGCGAGGAGCCGCACGCACTCCTCGACGTCGTCCTCGGTCCTCCACCGGACGCGGCGACTCGGCCTCTCATCAGGCGCCCTGAAGCTCTCGATGCCCATCCCGGCATAGAAGCACATCCCGGATGGTCGCCACCCGCTCCCGCCGGCCGGGCTCGGTGAGACGGCCTCTTCGGACCCACCAGCAACCTTTTCCGGCGCGGTCACGTCAGATGGATCATGATTCTCGGTTCCTGTGCCGTCGTGAGCTGGGTCGCGCTCGGTGCGGCGTACTACTTCTCCTTCTGGCTGGACGACGGCATCCTGTCGCCGTGGCTGCTGGCCTATCCCGTGCTGTGGCTCCTGGCGGTCGGGCTGGCGACCTGGTGGGCCGTCCGCCTGGGACGGCGGCGGGTCCGGGTAGGGGCGGCGGTCATGGTCTGCCAGCTCGTCGTGGCGGTGGTGATCGCCGGAGTGGTCCCCTGGGAGCGGTTCTTCCGGTGGAGCTGGTTCGAGACACATCGGACGGCCTTCGCGGAGCTGGCGCGCCTGGGCGAAGGGCTCCCGCCGGACCACTCCCCGCTGCCGGAGCGGTACCGGGCGCTCGCTCTCGGCCGGGGTGCGGTGGAGAGGATGCGTGACCCCGAAGTGCCCGGAGGGGATGTGCTGTTCCTCGCCGTGGCGGAGTGGAAGCCGGAGCGGATCGGCTTCGCCCGCGTGCTCGGCGGGAAAGCCGGCGCGGACCCCTGCTCCCTCCTCAACGTGGCGTATGACGGAGATTTCACCTGCGCGGCCCTGGGCGACGGCTGGTGGTGGATGGGGGACGTCTTGGAGATCGAGCGGTGAGCGGCCCGCGGGCGCGCGTGACCAGCTCGGCGAGGGCGGCCAGGTGCGCCAGCGCGGCGACCGACTGGATGACCGTGAGGACGGGCAGGTACCACGGGGGGATGTGCTCGCTGAATCCGGACTGGTCGTCGGTGAGCACGCCGGTGCTCAGGGGGTTGTACACCTGGGCCACCGCCAGGGCGAGCAGGTAGAGAACGGCGAGGACACCCGACGTGAACAGGGCGCCCGGCCGGGTGCGCAGCCGCGGGTGCGTGCCGAGGATCGCCAGTGCGACCGCCGGGACGCCGAGAAAGGCGGAATTGACGAACATCGCGGTCCGCGCGGCCGGCACCACGTGCTCGATGAGGGCGGGGTCGGCCGCGTTCTCGGTCAGCCGGATGGCCGTGTGGTTGAACACGGCGACCACGGCGACGAAGGCGGGACCGAGTGCCATCAGTGGAATCGCCCGGGTGCGTCCCTCCGGGACGGCCGTCTCCCCCGTCGTGTCCTCTGCCGGGGCCGCCGTGTCCCCCACTGTGTTCCCCGCGGTCTCCTTCCGGGTGTACCGGCGGACGGTGGCCGGCCGTGCCAGCAGGATCAGGCCCGCGAGCTGGCCGGCCCAGCCGATCAAGAGGAGTGCCGCGAGAGCGGGCAGGTACCAGGACGGGGCGGCCGCCACCATGTCGAAGGGCGCTCCACTGAACAGGGCGCCGTTCACCGGGAACAATCGCGGGCCGTAGCCCGTGACGGGGTTGAAGCCGGCCACCAGGACCAGGCCGATCGTGTGGAGGACGGCGAGCACGCCGGCGAGCAGCGGAACCGCGGGCCACCGCCGTGCGCCCCGCCGGGCGGCCCGGGCGAGCAGCCCGAACGCGAGGGCGGCGGCCACGAAGAAGAACCCGATGAGCGCCGTCCGCCCCCAGGCGAACCCCGCGTACTCGCGCAACGCGACGGGGACGGCGTCCGCGTTCTGCGTCACCGACGCGTGTGGGAGCCGCCGGTCGGTCATGACGAGCGCGACGCCGTTGAGCACGGTGACGGCCAGACCGTGTGGGATCACCGACCACAGCAGTGCGATCGTGATGCGCACCTGCCGCGGCGGCGTGCGTGCCGTGTCGATCATGGTGGGTTGGACTTCCGCGCGGCGTGATCGGTTCCTCCGCGGCGCCGGGCTCCGGAATCACCGTGAGCGAGCCCGGTGGAGGGCGCGCCGCCGTACCCCGGGTGTCAGGGTGACGGCAGGAAGGTCAGGACGCAGAGCGCCAGGAGCAGGGCGGCGGGTACGGCGCGCCACGGCCAGGCGAGGCGCGGCGCGGTGACCAGGGCGGCGAGCGGGTAGGCGAGCACGCCGCTGAGCAGGATGAGGACGAAGCCGCTGTTCCCCGCCCAGGACGACTGGGCGAACCGCCAGATCACCACCAGGGAGAGGACCGCCGCGACGGCGACGGGCCAGGTCGGCCGTACGCGCAGGAAATACAGCAGCGGCCAGGCGAGGATGACCGCCACCCAGCGGCCCACGACCCAGGTGAAGCCGATGGCGCCGAGGCAGGCGAAGGACTGTTCGCAGGTTCCCGAGCCGGTGAGGGCCCGCATCATCAGGAAGGCGGCTCCCACGAGGAGGGCGGTGAGGATCACCCCGGTCAGTGCGGCCAGGAGCAGCCGCCGGGGAAGTCTCCGATCGGCCTCCGGCCCGCTTTCCTTGATCGCTGTCACCTTCCGAGGATGGCACGCGGAGGCCCAGCCGGCCCAGGCAGGAAGGCGAGAGCCTGCTGGAGGTTGTGCTCGGCGATCCCCATCATGGCGTCGCGGTCAGGGAAGTCGCCGTCGAGGAGCCGCAGTGGTCCGGCGACGAGCGACAGGTGCGTCGCCAGCGTGTAGAAGGCCAGGCGCTGCTCGTCGAGACCGCTTCTGCGCAGCCACCGGTAGTGCTCGCCGAAACGGAGTCGCAGAAACGCGTGCTCCCACTCGACGTCGAAGAACATCAGGCCCTCGATGTCGATGAGGACCGGGTGCCCGTACCGGTCCACCAGCACGTGATCCGGTCCGAGCTCGCCGTGGATGAGCCCGTATTCCGAACGCGGGCGCACCGCGGCGGCCAGCCCGCGGACCATGTCCTCCAGGCGGTCGCGACCGCTCTCGATCCGCGTGTCGCGTGAGGCGGCTTCGGCGAGGTCGTCAAGTGCGCGGTCGAGGACGATCCGCTCACACGAATGGCCTTGGGAGATGCCGCCGTCGTCGATCAGGGCGACTTTGCCGAAGCCCGGTCCTTGGTGCCGCTGCATCGCGCCGAGCGCGTCGGCGAGCCGCGACAGAGGCACCTGCGCGCCGTCCGGGTCCTGTTGGAGCAACGCTTCCAGCGTTGCGCCGGGCACATCCTCGACCACTGCGATGTCGGCCGGGTAGTGGCTCCTGCTCCGGTCGGCCGAATGGATCCGCGGGGTGCGGATTCCAAGGGTTTCCAGGCGCGTGTGAGCGGCCACGAAGAGATCGATGCCGGAGGCGTGCGAAAAGGGATTCGCATGGTCCTCGGCGTCGTCTTCATCGATCCGCGCGGCGGACCAGTAGTCCTCGGCGTCGTCCCATATGTAGACGATCGCGGTGGAATCATCATCGAAGATGAGGCGGTACACGCCTTTCTTGCTACCGCCGCGAAGCCGTGAGACGCCGGTGAGGCGATGTCCGGCGCCCAGAGCCGCGCGTGCGACTCCTGCCAGATCGTCATGTGTGGCAACCCTGCGTGGTCCGTCCACGATCAGCCCCTCCACGTGTCGACCGCGAGGCGTCTCTGCCGGAGGAGGACAGGGAACCGCCCCTCAGACGATCGGCAAGAGGTCGATCTTAGATGACGTCCGCATGCGTGGAGAAAGGGAGTCCGACGTCGATGGTCGAAGACGGACATGGCCGACCGCGACTCCATCGGCACCGTCATCCGGTCCGAACCCCCCCTCCGCCTGAGTCCGGCGCGCTCGGGCATGCCCGAGCGGGTTTGCCTGACGTCAGTGACAAGGTTCTAGCGTGCTCCCGATGGGCGTGCGGAGGGTGTCGGGCGCGGATCGGTGAACCGGTCGTACGCGACGCGGGACGAGCACGCGTCGGTCGACCGGAGGATGACGATGAAGTTCGCGATCAGCTACAACACGGCCTACTACGGCGTCGATCCCGAGGAGGTCGTGGCCTTCGCCCGGCACGCCGAGGACTGCGGTTTCGAGGCGCTCTACCTGCCGGAGCACATCGTGCTGTACCCCGGGGCGATGTTCGGGCCCTATGAGATCCCGCCGTCGCTGCCGTACGTCGATCCGCTCGACTGCCTGAGCTTCGTCGCCGCGGCCACCCGGCGGATCCTGCTCGGCACGGGCGTGCTGCTGCTGCCGTACCACCACCCGGTCATCCTCGCCAAGCGCCTGGCGACCATCGACGTGCTGTCCGGGGGGCGGATGCGGCTGCTGACCGTAGGGCTCGGCACCCTGCCGGGCGAGGCACACGCGATGGGGGTCGACTTCACCGGCCGGGGCCGTCGTGCCGACGAGGCGATCGACGTGCTGCGGCTGCTCTGGGGCGGCGGCGAGGAGGGCGTGAGCTTCGAGGGGGAGTTCTTCTCCTTCGACCGGCTGGTGAGTTTCCCCAAGCCGTCCGGGGTCACCCACCTGCCGATCCATGTCGGCGGGTCGAGCCGGGCCGCCGCGCGACGGGCCGGGCGGCGAGGCGACGGTTACTTCCCCGGCGGCGCGCTCGGTCCCGAGGAGCGCGCCGTACAGTTGGAGATCGCCCGTTCGGCCGCCGTCGAGGCCGGTCGTGACCCGGAAGCGCTCGAGTACACGCGCTGGGGGTCGATGGACATGACCGCGGAGCGGGTCGAGGAGCTCGCCGCGCAGGGGGTGACCCGCGTCGTGGTGAATCCCACCGCCGCCGATCCGGAGGGGCGGCGCGAGGAGATGTCCGCGTTCGCCGAGCGGTTCGCCCTCTCTCGCTGAATCGCCGGAACCCGTCCGGACCGCTCCCAACCTTTCGGCGCGGATGAGCGTCAAACTTCAAAACGCGATGGGAGAGCGACATGACTGAGTTCGCGCACCGGTTCGCGGCCACCGCGGTGGCGGCGGTCACCGTCACCGCCTTCTTCCCGGCGACGGCGATGAGCGCCGTACGGTCCCCGGCGGACGCGCGGTCCCGGGAGACGGTCTCACAGGCTCGGGAGACGGCCTCGCGGTCCCGGGAGACCGCCGTCAATCTCAAGGTCACCGAGAAGGTCCGTCACGCGCTCGCCGACGCCTACTGGACCCAGTACTACGGCCCGAACCTCAGGAAGCACCACCCGGGGACCAGCCGCAAGAAGGTGGACGGGCCGAAGAAGGTCTACTACGGCAAGGTCAGGAGCGCCGGCAAGGACGTGTACTGGGCGCTCGGCTCCATCGGTGTCAAGGGCGACCCGATCAGCTACCAGGACGGGCCGCACGTGTGGCGCAGGAGCGCTCACGGCGCCTGGTCGTACCGCGGCGACACGGGCGGCTGCCTGGACAAGGCGCCGAAGGCGCTGCTGAAGCTCTGGCACCTGCGCTCGTACTGCTGAGCCGGACGAGAGCCCGCCCCGGGCGCCGGGGCGGGGCCGTCAGATCAGGACGGTGATCGAGGTCCCGGCCGGCCGGAACCCGAGCGTCTCGTACACGCGCCGCGCGGGGTTCCCCTCGGTGACCGCCAGGCCGATCTCGCCCAGCCCGTCGGCGGCGGCCCGGGACAGGGTCGCCGAGAGCATGAGCGAGCCGAGGCCGCGGGGCGATCGGTCCGGGTGCCGGAAGACCTCGGTGACCCACGGCCCGTCGTTCGAGTCGGTGACCAGGACGCCACCCACCACTTCGCCTCCTCCCCCCGCGTCGTCCCGTACGGCGAGGACGCCGCACGGGAGCAGGGGGCCCATCACCTCGCCACGCATCAGGGGCGCGAGCTCATCGTCGAGGGTCATCTTCCGGGACCGGCGGTCGGGATGGCCGGGCGGGTAGGCCGCGAACCACGCGGGGAAGACCTCTGCGGGCTCGCGGTCCCAGGGTGTGAACCGCAGGCCGTCGGGGGCCGCGTCCGCGGCCGGCCGTACGTCCGACAGGTCGCACCGCATCCGGTGCGCGTGCCGCAGCGTCCGGGCGCCTCGCGCGACGAGACGCCGGGCGAGCTCGACCGGCGCCGACACCGCCCAGCCGGGCAGGCGCGACATGACGGCGTCGACGGCTCCCGGGCCGAGCTCCTCGACGTGACGGGCCCAGGGACGCCCGTCACGGACGTCCTCCACATAGCCGACCACCGGGGCGCCGTCGGCCCCGGTCAGTGTCTGTCGTTCACCGCTCATCGCGGGAGAGTCTGCCAGCCGCTGTGGGAGAGCCACGCGACCGGGGCCGTTCCGGGTGGCTCTCCCGCCACGACCGGTCCACCGGCGTCCCCGGGCCGGCGGGTCAGCCGGGCGAGGAGGTCGGCAGGGGGCTCGCTCCGGACCCCGGGGCGGACTTCGCGTGGCTGGCGCACCTGGCGTCCCACTCCGGGACGCGGATCAGCGCCGGGTTGGCGACGCCGTCCTCGCCCCGCGACCCGCTCGACGTGCTGGCGAAGGCCAGGCCCTCGACGCAGATCCGGGCGATGTTGGGGAAGTTGTCGGCGTTGCGGAAGACCTCGACGTAGTCGACGTCGCCGATCCGGTCGGGCGGGGCGCCGTTCTTGCCGCCGCGGTCGCCGAGCTGGTCCGAGCAGCCGGCCAGCAGCAGTACGGCGAGAGCCGCTCCCGCCGCCCGTCCGGCGGTCGCCGAGTGTGCCATCCGTCGCTCCCGTCACCGGAGGGGGACGCCGCGGCGGGCGCCGATGATCGCCGAAATCCTACAAAAGGAGGATCGGTCTTATATGGCTTACCCAGGATGAGTTCGATGGCCTCGGACCCGGTCCGGACCCGATCCGGCCCCGGTCCGGACCCGATCCGGGCACGGTCGCCCGCGGTGCGGTCAGAGGCGGTCGCCCGGCTTCGGAAGGCGCGGCGCGACGTAGTCGTCGCCGTCCTTGGGATCGGTCACGATGGACACCCGCGGGGGCGCGTACTGGTCGGGCAGGAGCAGCACGTCCGTCACCTGGTCGAGGGGGTAGCCGGCGCCCATGAACGTCTCGACGGTGTAGTGGTACCGGTCCTCGACCGTGTGGTCCATTCGCATTCCGGCCGTGCCACACGTCACCACCGTCCGCTGCCCGGTGACCGCGCACACGGCCAGCTCGATGAACCGTGACGACAGCGCCCATTCCGTCCTGCCGGTGAAGCGGATGTCGACCCGGATGACGTTCTGCGGCGGAAGGGCGTTGTTCCTGTCGTGCTCCCAGCCGGCGATCCTGGCGGTGACTCCGGAGACGTCGTTGCCGGTGACGACGACCTCGTGGGCGGCCGGTCCCGGCGCGCGGTCCCCGTCGGTCTCGGGATCGGCGGCGCACCCGCCGGCGGCCAGGACGGCGCCGATGACGCCCGCGGCGGCGACGCCGCGAAGCAGTGATCCGATGACGTCCGTGGCGGCGACGGCACGCGCGGCGACGCGGCGGGACGGTGAACCACCGCGCCGGGCCGTGATCGACGGATGCTCCACGGCGCGCAGCCTACCGCCCTCCTCTTCCGGCAGGCCGGTCGCACCCGGAACGCGGCTTTTCGCATCCGGAATATGGCTTTGCCCGCGCCGCGAAGGGTCGCTAGGGTCGGCGCGGGAAGGACCAGTGATCACTTCTGGAGAAGGGGGGCTGATGAATATGGCTGCCGACAGCCCTGTTCAGCATGCCCTCGGCCGGCCCGCGTGAGTTCGGAGCGTAGCCGGTCACCCGAACGACCAGGAGTGTCACATGTTCTCTTTCTTCTCTTCGGCCGGTACCGACCTGGTCACCGACCGCCTCGTCCTGAGGATCTGGCCCCGCGATGAGGTCGACGCCGTTCTGCGGGACGCCCGGTGCGCGCACTGGGCGGACGACTTCCCCGCCGAAGGCGACCGCGTCATCGCCGGCCTGTTCGACGAGTATCCCGAGTGGCTGGGCGAGTACGGTCACCGCCAGATCATCGAGCGCGACAGCGGTCTGGTGGTCGGCTCGCTCGGCCTGTTCTGGCCGCCGAGCGACGGCACGGTCGAGATCGGCTACGGCGTCGTGGCCTCCCGGCGGGGCCGCGGTTACGCCCCCGAGGCCACCCGGGCCCTGACGGAGTTCGCCCTCACCGCCGCCGATGTCCACACGGTGTACGCCAAGGTGGAGCCGTCGAATCCGCCCTCGGTCCGCGTGCTGGAGAAGGCCGGTTTCCGGTGGCTGAGCTCTGAGGAGGGCCTGGCCCGGTTCCGTGTCACGGCACCGTATCCGGCTCTGCTGTGATCCCCGGGGCCGGCGGCGCGCGCCGCCGCCGGCCCCGTCCCCGGTCGGCCCCGGCCGGTCCCGTTCCTCCGTCGTCACCGGGCTCGGGTGGCGGCGAGGAGGTCGCGGAGCGCGTCCAGCACCGCGTCGGTCTGCTCGATGTGCAGGTACTGGTGGGAGGCGCCGGGCAGCTCCCGGCGCTCCCCCCGGGGGACGGACGCGGCCAGCGCGGTGTGCATGGCGCGGATGCCGTCGTGCGCGGCGCGCATCTGCTCCTCGGTCATGAAGTGCGCCCAGTACGGGTTGCGCCCGCCCGCGGTGAGGAGGATCAGCGGCACGTCGGGGAGCGGCCCGCCGTTCCGCAGCTCGTCGTAGATCTCGGTCTCGAAGTTGGCCGTCTCGTGGAGCTGGGTCCGCCAGTCGGTGAGGTGGTACGCGACGAGCGCTTCGCGGACCCCGTCGGGCCATGCGGCCAGCAGCCCGGTCAGCGCGGCGCGGGCGGACGCGAGCTGCTCACCGGTGAGGTCCGGCATCGTCTCGGGGTCCGGCTTCATCCGTTCGTTCAGCTCGGCGGCCCCTTCGGGCAGGTGGTCGAAGATGTCCTCGTGGCCGGGGTCCAGCAGCAGCAGTCCGGCGACCTCGCCGGGGAAGAGCTGTGCGTAGCGGCGGGCGTAGAACGCGCCCAGCGAATGCCCGGCCAGCAGGTACGGCCCGGGCACTCCGGCGGCGCGCAGCAGACCCCGGAGCTCGCCCGCGACCTCGGCGGCGGAGCGGGGCAGGTCGGCCGGGTCGCTCCAGCCGGTTCCGGCGCGGTCGTAGACGACGGCGGTGGTGAACCCGGCGGCCGACTCCTGGAGGTTCAGGAAGTCCAGCCCGACCAGGCCGGCGCCGGGCAGGAACACCACGCTCGGGCCGCCGGTGCCCGCGCGGTGCAGCAGCAGCCGCCGGCCGTCCACGTCGTGGTGGCGTCCCAGCGGCGGCGCCGTACCGGCCGTCGTCACGGGACTCGCGGGACTCACGGGACTTACAGGACTCGCGGGACCGCTCTCGGCGGGCTGACCGTGCATCGTCGCTCCTTCGGACGGAGGGTGGGTCGGGGGCGCGCGGTCCGACCTTTCGCATGTTTGAGAACGGTAAACCCGATCAGCACCGTTCGCAAGATTGCGAACGGTCGGGCGCTCTGCGAGCATGACGCGGTGGACGCGTTGGAACTGCTCGCACACCCGGTACGGCTGCGCGTCGTGCACGCCATGTCCGGTGGACGGATCCTCACCACCGCCCAGCTGTGCGACCGGATACCCGACGTCTCCAAGGCCACCGTGTACCGGCACGTCGCGCTGCTCGCCGAGCACGGCCTCCTGGAGGTGGCCGGCGAGCAGCGGGTGCGCGGCGCGGTGGAGCGCAGCTACCGGCTGCGCCGGGAGCGGGCGGTCGTGGACGCCGGGACGGCCGCGTCGCTGCCCCCCGAGGACCACCGGCGCGTGTTCGCCGCCGCCATGGCCACCCTGATCGCCGAGTTCGGCGCCTACCTCGACCGGGAGGGCGCCGACCCTGCCGCCGACCTGGTGGGCTACCGGCAGCACGCGGTCTGGCTCGGCGAGGAGGAGCGCGCGGAGCTGATCGAGGAGCTGCGCGCCGCGATCCTGCCCCGGCTGGCGTACGGCCCGGCCCCGCACCGCACCCGGCACCTGCTCAGCCCGATCCTGTTCCCGGCCGAGGAGCCGCCGCGGGAGACGCCGGGGGAGACACCGCGGGAGACGCCAGGGGAGACACCGTAGGGAACGCACCACAGAGGACGGGGCACGGCGGACGCCGGCCTCGGCCCGCGTCCCGGCTTGCGCCTCAGCTATTCGGCGTTGCTAAGTACCGGTAGTCAGTGTTACTTTGTACCAGTACCTAGCAACGCCGAATAGCTGAAAGGAGGTGTTCCATGGGCAAGCTCGTGACGGAGATGCTCAAGGGAACGCTGGAGGGCATCGTCCTGGCGATCCTGTCCGGCCGGCCCGCCTACGGCTACGAGATCACTGCCTGGCTGCGCGACCAGGGCTTCTCCGACATCGCCGAGGGCACCATCTACGCCCTGCTGGTCAGGATCGAGCAGCGCGGCCTGGTCGACGTGGAGAAGGTCCCGTCCGAGAAGGGGCCGCCACGCAAGGTGTACTCCCTCAACGCTCAGGGACGGGAGTACCTCGAAGAGTTCTGGACGACCTGGAGCTTCCTGGCCGGAAGGCTCGAACAGCTCCGCGAAGGAGGCAAGTAGCCATGGCGGCAGAGCCGAACGAGCCGAAGAACCGCTACCGGCGGTACCTGGAGGTGGTCACCGGGTCGCTGGAGGACAAGCGGCGCTACCGGCGGTACAAGACGCGCATCAGTCAGCTTCCCCCCGACTACCGTACGGCGGCCGAGGCGATGGAGCGGTACCTGCTGCACCTCGGGCTGACCGACGGCGCCGACATGACGATGTACGAGGACCTCGCCGACCTGTTCGAGCGGAGTGCCATCGACGAAACCCCGATTCGCGACCTCTTCGGGGAGGACCCCGTGGAGTTCGTGGAGGCGTTCGTCGCCAACTACCCGGCCGGACAGTGGCGGAACCGGGAGCGCAACCGTCTCACCAGCGCCATCAAGCGTGCCGCCGGCGAAGAGCCCGCAGGAGAGGACAGGACCGAGTGATGACGACACAGCAGGCCCCGGCGATCCAGGTGCGGGGCCTGGAGAAGTCCTACAAGGAGCTGCGGGTGCTGCGCGGCGTGGACCTCACCGTGGCGCGCGGCAGCATCTTCGCCCTGCTCGGCTCCAACGGGGCCGGCAAGACCACGGCCGTGAAGATCCTGTCCACGCTGCTCAGGGCCGACGCGGGCACGGCCCGCGTCAACGGCTTCGACGTCGCCACGCAGGCCGCGGACGTGCGCGAGTCGATCAGCCTCACCGGGCAGTTCGCCGCCGTGGACGAGATCCTCACCGGACGGGAGAACCTCGTGCTGGTCGCCCGGCTGCGGCACCTTGAGAATCCCGGCAAGGTCGCCGACGACCTGCTCGATCGTTTCTCGCTGACCGACGCGGGCGGGCGGAAGGCGTCGACGTACTCCGGCGGCATGCGCCGCCGCCTCGACATCGCGATGAGCCTGGTCGGGAATCCGCCGGTCATCTTCCTGGACGAGCCGACGACCGGGCTCGACCCCCAGGCGCGCATCGAGGTGTGGCAGACCGTCAAGGAACTCGCCGCGCGCGGCACGACGGTGCTGCTCACCACGCAGTATCTCGACGAGGCCGAACAGCTCGCCGACCGGATCGCGATCCTCCACGAGGGCCGGATCATCGTGGACGGCACCCTCGCCGAGCTCAAGCGGCTGCTGCCGCCCGCCAAGGTCGAGTACGTCGAGAAGCAGCCGACCCTTGAGGAGATCTTCCTCGCGCTCGTCGGCGCCGACGGCGGGAAAGCCCATGACCGCAACATCGGCACGGACGCGTAAGGAGCGACGATGAGCAAGCACTTCCTCGGTGACACCGCCGTCCTGCTGGGACGGTCCCTGCGCCACATCGCGCGCAGCCCGGACACCATCATCACGACCGTGGTCATGCCGATCGCCTTCATGCTGCTGTTCGTCTACGTGTTCGGCGGCGCGATCGACACGGGGTCGGACTCGTATGTGACCTACCTGCTGCCCGGCATCCTGCTCATCACGGTCGCCTCGGGCATCGCTTACACCGCGTACCGGCTGTTCATGGACATGAAGGGCGGCATCTTCGAGCGGTTCCAGTCCATGCCGACCGCGCGGTCGTCGGTGCTGTGGGCGCACGTGCTGACCTCGCTGGTCGCCAATCTGATCTCGCTCGCGGTCGTCGTGCTCGTCGCCCTGCTCATGGGCTTCCGCTCGACGGCGGGGGTGTCGGCGTGGCTCGCGGTCGCCGGCATCCTGATCCTGTTCACCCTGGCGTTGACGTGGATCGCCGTCATCCCCGGCCTGACGGCCAAGACCATGGAAGGCGCGAGCGCGTTCTCCTACCCGCTCATCTTCCTGCCGTTCCTCAGCTCGGCGTTCGTGCCCACCGGCACCATGCCCGGCCCGGTGCGCATCTTCGCCGAACACCAGCCGGTGACGTCCATCGTCAACGCCATCCGCGCCCTGTTCGCCCGGCAGCCGGTCGGCACCGACATCTGGATCGCCCTGGCCTGGTGCGCCGGCATCCTCGTCGTCGCGTACGTCCTCGCCATGAACACCTACCGCCGCAGGATCTCCTAGAGGCCCCGCGAAGACAGCAGACCGAGAAGGTAGAGCGCGAGGAACGCCGCGGTGATCGCGGCGCGCCACAACCGGGTGAGCCCGGGCCCGGCGACCAGGACGGCGCACGAGTAGGCGATCAGGGCGCTGAGCACGATGAGGTCGATGACGATGCTCAGCGGAGGCACCGAGGACAGGGCGAACTCCCAGATCGCCACCAGGAACAGCCCGCCCACGACGGCGACGGGCCAGGCGGGCCGCACCCGCAGGACGTACAGCAGCGGCCAGGCGAGGACGATCGCCGCCCAGCGGCCCACCTCCCAGACCTGGACGACAGAACCCAGGCACCCGATGAACCCACCGCACATCCGGGAGGGGGACACCTTGCTCATCACGTACGCCCAGCCCAGAAGCGCCACCGGGAGGATCGCCCCGGCCATCATGGCGCCGAAGACCCGCCTGCCGACTCTCTCTTTCACCGTCGTGGGTTCCATCGTCGTCCTGCGCCGCCTTCCGGTTCTCCGCGCGTGGCGCGTTCGGTGAGCCCCCGAAGGGGTTCGACGCCCGGAGCGGGCGGGGAGTTCGGCGGAACCCACCGGCCGACCTCCCCCGCCCGCCCCCTACCCGCAGGTCTTCGTCTCCGGGGAGCAGAACATGACCTCGGGATGGCGGGGCGACGGCTTCCTCAGCAGGGCCTGCGGCTTCTCACGGAGGTGGAGGTCGAAGAAGGCCCTGACGTATCCGCGGGTGATCTCCACCGTGCGGGGTCCGGAGAGGGTGCCGCCGAGGTCGACGCCGATCTGCCTGGCGAGCAGGTCGTAGTCGGTGAAGGACGCGTGCACCGCCCCGGTCACCACGAGCCAGCGTTTCCAGCCGGTCAGGTGTCTCCAGTCACGGTCCCATGTGGGGTCCTCGCCGCTTCCCGGGCTGTGCGGTCCCCGTACGCCCAGGAACATGAACGGCCGCGCCAGTCCGCTCACGGGAATCGGGGCGAACATCCGGCCGTCCATGTTGATCCCGGCGCGCACCCGGGAGTCCTTCAGCATGGTCTCGGCGACGCTCGCGCCGCCGAGGGACTGACCCGCCATCGCGATCCGGGACGGGTCGATCAGGGCGCCGCCCCGCCACTTCGAGCGTGGTCCGACCAGCTCGGTCAGCACGAAGGAGGTGTCGGCCGCCCGGCTCTCCACCGCCTTCCCGCCGAAGTCGTCGGTTTCGAGCTCGCACGCGGCGCAGGTGGTGACCCGCCCGTCGGGGAAGGTCGTGGCGAAGGTCTCGTAGGTGTGGTCGATGCCGGCCACCACGTAGCCGCGGCTCGCGAGTTCCTCGGCCAGCGCCGTCAGCGAGCTCCTGGGCCAGGTGAAGCCGGGAGAGAGCACCACCAGGGGCAGGCCGCGCCTGCGTCCGGCCGGGCTCGCGTCGCGGAACGCGTTGGTGCGCGTCCTGCTCAACGCGTCGGCCGGCACGCCGGTCATCCCCGTTCCCTTCAGGAGGAGCTCCGACTCCTTCGGTGTCATGTACGGTGCCCGCCGCCCGCCCGGTGACTTCGCCGGGTACCACAGGGAGACCATGAGCTCCCTCGCCTTCACCCCGGGCACCCAGGGGTCCGGCCGGGAGAGGTCTCTCAGATGCAGGGACGTCGTGCCGACCGGATGGGGACCGGTCGGCCTGGGCAGATACGGCGCGCCGATCGAGGTGCCGACGGGTGTGCCGCTCGGGGTACCGTCCGGCGTGCCGCTCCGCGCGGCCGAGGGACCGACGGAGGCGGGCACGGCGACGGTCACCGTGGCCACGGACGCGGACACGGTCGAGGCGGAGGCCGACGTGGACGCGCAGGGGGCGGCGACCACGAGGGCGAGCAGCGCGGCGACGACGGCCAGGGCGCCCCTCGACACGGGCCCGGCACCGCTCCGCTCCGGCTTCGTACCGCTCGAACGGTGGTCGGTCCGGGTCGCATGCTCGCCCGGGCTCCCGGCTCCCAGCGCCGGACAAGGATCTTCGTATGGCATGGAAAGATCCTGCGGATTCGGGTCCCCGGCGATATCGGCCCAAAGTACGGTTCACGGCATCTCGAACCGTACATATGGCCGGTTCACCGGATCCTCGCTCCCGGTTCGGTCCCGGTGAACCGGCGCCGCGACGGCCGTGAACCGTCGCGGCGGGCCGGTGGACCTTCCCAGGGGCCGTGCGACGGTCAGGATCCGTCGGGGAAGACGGCGTCGCGGGGGCCGCCGTAGACCGGGTTCCGGTCGTAGTGCTCCTTGGTGACGAGGAGGCGGATCACCCCGGTGGGCGTGTCCTTCGGCCCCTCGATGACCTCCTCCGCCTCCCAGACGGTCCAGTCCTCGCCGACCGGGGTCTTCTGGACGCGCAGTTCCCCGTAGCCGCCGGGGTTGCCCGGGGGGATGCCCATGATCACGTAGACGACCTTCAGGCCGCGCTTCTCGATCTCCGGGACGGCCTCGCCGACGGTCTTCTCGTCCACCCGGTACCCGGCGAGCGAGCGGCCCTTGGTGGTGGCCAGCCGGTAGGGCGGGTGATACTCCTTCGGCTTGGGCGCGTCCACCAGCTCGCAGGGCCCCACCGGGCCCTCCATGAGGATGGTGCTGGTGCTGCCCTCCCCGATGGTCCAGACGAAGGTCTGGCCGGGCTTGAAGAGCCGGGTGTCGATCCGCATCCGCCAGCCGTCCTTCTCACCGGGGATCGACTCGGGCACGTGGTACAGGTCCCGCGGGATGTCCTTCACGTACTTCCCGCGCGGCTCCCGGCACATCTTGCCCTCGGGCGTGTAGTCGACGATGGCGGGGACGCCGAGCCTCCGCAGCTGGTCCGACAGCCCGGCGGCGTCGCGGAAGTCGCGGAGCTCGGCGTACACCACCCCGTTGGCGTCCCTGGTGACGGCGTAGGCGGACTCGCCGCCGCCCCCGGACACCGCCGGGATCGCGACGGCGGCGCAGACGCCGGCGGCGACGGCCGCGGCGGCCAGGAGGAGGCGCCCCCGCGGCCTCCTCGCCGGCGCCGCCGCCGACCGCGCGGCGATGTGCTCCTTGAGCTCGGCGAGCTGCCGCTCCTCGAACCCGGCGAGACGTCTCTCACTGGTCGTCATGACATTCCTTTCGCGATGGCGGGCTCCGGGCGGCGGGCGTCGAGTTCGGTCCTGAGCAGGCGGCGGACGCGGTGCAGCCGCACCCGGGCGGTCCCGACGCGGATGCGCAGGGCGGCGGCGGCCTCCTCGACCGGCAGTCCGTCGAGGTGGACCAGTTCAGCCACGGCCCGCAGCCCCTTCGGCAGGGCGGCGATGGCCGACAGGAGGCGGCGGGCGTCCCGTTCGGCGTCGATCCGCTCCTCCAGCCGGGCGATGTCGTCGGCGTCCAGCGGGCGCCGGCCCGCGGCCCGGTCCGCCTTATGGACCTCCCGGGCGGCCCTGCGGTGCTCGGTCGCCACGACGTTGCGGGCTATGCCGTACAGCCAGGCCGCCTGGCTGCCGCGTTCGGGCCGGTAGCTGCCCGCGGTGTCGACGGCGGCCAGGAAGACCTCCATCGTCAGGTCGGCCACCGTGTGCGGGTCGGTCACCCGGCGCGCCACGAAACGGCTCACTGACTCGGTGTGTCTTCGGTAGAACTCCTCGAACGCCTCCGGATCGCGCATCGTCCGCCGGAGGTCCTCCGCATCGGGTGCGGTGTCTGCCACCTGTTCCGCCCTTTCGCCGACCGTGTTCTCTTCCTTTCTTGTGGGGCGCGAAGGGAGAAATTACATTTTTCGCGGTATCCGCCTCAGTTCGGGCACGCGCATCCGCGCCTGCGCCGCCCGGCTGAGGGTGCCCGAGAGCGATCGGTCCTCCGTCGCTCTCAGGCACCCCGCCGACGTGCCGGGGTCAGATTCCGAACGCCTCCGGGTAGCGGATCGTGCCGGACGGCACGGGCCGCGTGGGATCGAAGGCGAGCGCCATCATGTACTCGTCCGCGACGTCGAAGGGCGGCCGGATGGCGTGACGGGAGGCCGGGATGAAGCCGAAGCGCGGGTAGTACTCGGCGTGGCCCAGCACGAGCACGAGGTTCTCCCCCTGCTCGCGGGCGGCGCGCAGGGCGGCGCGGATCGCGGCGGAGCCGGCGCCCTGCCGCTGGTACTCGGGACTGACGGCGCACGGGCCCAGGGTGAGCGCCGGAGCCCCGTCGACATGGCAGCGGGTGAGCAGGGCGAATCCGGCGACACCGCCACCGGGCGCCTCGGCGACCCAGGACAGGCCGGGGATCCACGCCCGCGGGTCGGCCCGCAGCGCCTCGACCAGGTCGGCCTCGAGCGGGGTGGGGAAGGCGGCGAGGTTGACCTCGCGGATCGGGACGAGGTCGGCGGCGGTCTCGGGGCGGGTGGTCCAGGAGATGGTCATGGCGGGGTCGGAGTCCGTTTCCGTGCTCGCCTGCGGGCGCAGGGCGTGGGTCTGTGGTGACGAGGGGATGACCGGCGGGATGCGGCCGGTCATGACTGCCGGTCCCTGAACGCGTAGGTCGCGCGCAGGTGGCTGGTGATGGCCTTCTGCCGGTCGCCGCGTTCGGCGCGCAGCCGCGCGTCCGTCCGCGAGGCCGCCCAGGCGTTCTCGCGTTGCAGCTTGCGATAGCTGTTGAGGCGACGCTCGGTCAGCTCTCCCGCCTCGATAGCGGCCCGTACCGCGCAGCCGGGCTCGGTGTGGTGGGCGCAGTCACCGAAGCGGCAACCCCGGGCGAGGTCTTCGATCTCGGCGAAGACCTGTTCCAGGCTGCCGGTGGCGTCGTGGAGACCCACGCCGCGCAGGCCGGGCGTGTCGATGAGCACACCGCCACCCGGAAGGGGCACCAGCTCGCGGCGGACGGTGGTGTGACGCCCCTTGCCGTCCTGCGCGCGTACCGCGCCGGTGGAGAGAAGCTCGTCGCCGAGCAGCGCGTTGCCGAGGCTGGACTTGCCCGCCCCTGAGGAGCCGAGCAGGACCGTGGTACCGCTCAGCAGTGCGGTCAGCACGTCGATGTTCTGGCCGGTGGCCACGCTGGTGAGCAGGACGTCCACACCGGGGGCCAGCGCGCCCGCCTCGGCGTGCGCGGCGGCGGGGTCGGGTGCCAGGTCCGCCTTGGTGAGCACGATCAGCGGCCTGGCGCCGCTGTCCCAGGCCAGGGCCAGCAGCCGCTCCAGCCGGGCCGGGTCCTGCGGAACGGCCAGGGAGACGACGACGGCGACGGTGTCGACGTTGGCGGCGAGCACCTGCCCGTGGGAGGAACGGGAGGCGGACGAGCGCACGATCGCGCTGCTCCGCGGCAGCAGAGCCACCAGTTCCGGGGCGGGGCCGGGGCGCAGCGCGGCCCAGTCGCCGGTGCACGGCGCCTGGAGCGGATCGGGCGAGTACACCGCGATCCGGGCCCGTACCGGCCCGGACTCGGTGACCGCGTCGCACAGGCCGCGGTCCACCCGTACGATCCGGGCCGGCACCAGGCCGGCCTCGCGGTGTTCTGCGAAGGCGTGGTCGAGTGCTCCGGTCCATCCGTAGCGGGACAGGCCGGAGTCGGAGAGGTTTGACAATGTGAGACACCTTGCGGGAAGGGGCCCCGACGAGACACAGGCGCCGCTCCGCCTCAGCAGCCGGACGGGCTCACAGCGGAGGGAAGGAAATGGGTCAGACCGGGGCCCGGGACGTGAGGATTGTCCGGGCGCTGCGCACGGCAGCGGTCTTCACCGCGGTCATCAAACCTCACCTCCCTCTCATCCGAGCATCCGACGCGTAACGATCAGCAGATTAGCACCCGCGGCCACCCGCCTTCTACGGCGTCCGAGCAGACGGACGCGACGGGCGGCGTCCCGCCTCGGCCGGGGCCGCCGTCCCCGCCGGCGGCGGAGGCCGGGAAGCGGCGGGCGGATGCCGCCCCTGCTGGAGATCACCGTCGCCTGACGGGGGCCACCGGTCCGGGGACGAAGCGGAGGCCCTGTTAGAGTTCGCGGCGTCTGCCGTTGATCATGACTTGAGGGGCGGTTGAGGGACATCGCCACCGACGACGTGGCCCTCGCGGGAGTGCTGGAGTTCGACCCGGAGATCTGGACCGGCGCGGGGAGAGGCGTCCGGGAGGCCGCCGACGAGCTGGCCCGGGGCGTGGACCGGTTCTGCCGGGCGATGGACGAGCGGCCCTTCGGCCAGGACGACCTGGGCCGGGCACTGTTCGACGGCGATCCCGGGGCGGGCGTGCCGGGGTTCGCCCGGATACGCGACGACCTCCTGAGGGACCTCGCCCTGGCGGTGAACCTGCTGCGCGAGATGGCGGCCGGAATGGTCGTCACCGGATGCGAGTACGCCACGGCCGAGGAGGCGAACAGCGGGGTCCCGTACGTGCCGCCGTGCCCGGGATGGCTGAGGGACCCGGAGGTGTATCGGCTTGAGCCGGGCCCGGGTGGCCTGCCGTCGACCACGCCGCCGCCCGGCTTCGTGAGCCAGGCGATCTGGTTCCTGGAGTCCGTGGGATTCGGAGCGGCGTGGCCGGACGGCGATCTCGACGGGGTGGCGCGGCTTCACGACGCCGCGACGGCGATGGCGCGGGTGGTCGGCGACGTCCAGGAGCAGATCGCCGGGCAGTCCGGGCGGGCGGTCCGGGCCGGGTCAGGGTCGGCCACGGCCGCGTTCGGACGGGCCGCGCGGCTGGTTCACGGCGAGGAGGGGTGGCTGGCGGACCTGCGGCGGCGGTGCGAGCACCTCGCCGGCTGCGCCCGCATCGCCCATGACGCGATCGTCGAGGCCAGGCAGCGGTTCATCGCGTCCGCGGCGTTCGTGCTGACGCTGATGCTCCTCGCGAGGCTGCTGGCCCCCCGGCTCGGCCCGGTGCTCGACCTCGTGGTGAGGAAGCTGCTCCGGATGGAGGGCCTGGCGCTGCGGATCGTCCTGCTGATGATCCGTCAGGCCGCGCTGGGCGCGATGTTCTCCGGCGGGCTGGGAGTGATCGACCAGTTGTTCGCCACAGGAACCGTCGACGGAGCGGAGCTGGTCCGGGACCTGTCGCACGGAGCGCTCGCCGGCGGGTTGATGGCCGGCGCGCACGCCGCGCTGCCCGCCCTCCTGCGCCGGGGCGGCCCCACTCTCACCGGCCTGGCCGAGGCCATGGAGTCCGCCACGTGGGAGCGGGCGTTCTCCCGGACCCTGGTCGGCGGGGCGGTGAGCACGACCGTGCTGGCGACCGTGGGATGGGCCGGCGGCGCCGGCTGGGACTGGGGGCACGCCGCCGGGATGGGATTCGGCATCTCCGTGCTCAGCACCGGCGCGGGCATCGCCTCCCGCGCCTGGCCCGCCCCGAGCTACGCGAGCCTGCGGGGCAGGGACTGGAAGCAGAGCCCGGCCAAGCGGTGGCACGACGTCAAGTGGGCCCTGGGGATTCTCACGATCACCGCTCCCGCCGTCTCCGTCTTCGCCCTCGCGAAGTTCGCCGAGGACCGGAGGAACCCCTTCTTCCTGCAGAAACGGGTCGGCCAGTTCGGCCGCGAGTTCGACATCGCCAAGGGCCGCACCATGTCGACGACCGACGGCAAGGACGGCAGCCTCGGCGCGTCGGATCCGCGGCGTACGAAGGTCGGCGCGCTCTGGGCGAGGACCAGCCTCGACGAGTTCGTCCAGCTCGCCTACAACGTCCTCTACAAGAAGGACATGTCAGTCATCAACGACCGGCCGCTGCTGGAAGCCGACAGGCAGAAGACGAGAGAGGCCGTCGGCCCCGTCCTGGGGCCGCGCTGGAACGAGGCGGACCTGGCCGGGAAGCCGGGGCTGTTCGGCCCGTTCCCCAACAAGACCGTCGAGCTCGGCCTCAAGCCGAAGACGGAGATAGGCGCCTACGACATCCAGCGGGGCTTCACGGGCCTCTGGCATGACCGGCACGCGAGCCTGGCCTCGGACCGGAAGATCCTCTGGGACTTCATCTCCACATACTGGCAGCGCATCTCCTAGCGCCGCGAAAGGACCGACGCGTGCACGAACTGAGCAGGCTGCTGGAGGCGGCCGGACGCGGGGACTTCCCGGCCGCCGACGGCTCCGTGCGGTTCACCGGCCAGCCGAGCCCGCGCGACTGCGGCGTCATCGCGTTCACCGCGCACAGCGTGGTGTTCGCCGACGTCGACCACGAGTGGCTGCGCGGCCTGCTTCCCGCCGATGACCTGTCCGCGCCCCTGCACCCGCGCTTCCTGCGCGCCCTGGAGGAGCGCACCGGGCGGCGGGTGGACAACGTGGACATGCTGCTGACCGCCGGACCGCTGACCGGCCCGCCGCCGATGCCGCTCACGGAGCTCACCGACCGCGGCCACCCCCGGGTACGGCGGGCCCTGCGGCACCGCGACGACGTGCGGGTGTGGGAGGCGGACGGCGGGGTCGTGCTGCTCGGCCGGGGCGTGGCGGGCCGCTGGGAGATCGCGGGCGAGGTCGATCCCGGCCACCGGGACGCGGGCCTGGGCAGGCTGCTGGCGCTGGCGGGCCGGCACCTCCTCACCACGGTGGACGGCGCCGCCCACACCCTGTGGGCACAGGTGGCGCCCGGCAACGCGGCCAGTGTGCGGGCCTCCCTCGCGGCGGGTTTCCGCCCGGTCGGCGCCGAGGCCCTGCTCATCGAGCCCGAGCGTCCCTGACCGGGCCGCACCGGTCCGACCAAGCCCGGTCAGAGCCGGCCAGGACCGGCCAGGGACGGTCAGGAGGCGGCCAGGGACGGTCAGGAGGCGGCGCAGACGTCGCGGTACGGCACGCCGCCGAGATACTCGCCCCACTCCCGCCGGGTGAGCGTACGGCCGGCCCGCGCGCAGACCTCGTCGGCCATCAGGCCGGGGGCGACGGGCAGCTCGTAGACGTAGCCCCCGACACCAGCCAGGCGCAGCCGGGCGCCGTCGGCGGTGAAGGCCGGGTAGAGCCCGAGATACTCGTCGGCGTCGTGGACGTCGATCCCCTCCCCGATCGGCTGCCGGGTCGCGGTGTCCCACAGCCGGATGATCTCGTTGTCGTCCACGGTGGCGAGCACGTCCCCGCGGGGGGAGAACACCATGAGGCCGGAGTCGCGCGCCGCGACGGGCAGGTCCGGAGCCAGCGGGCCGCGGTTCCGGATGTCCCACAGGGTCACCCGCTCGCCGTCGCCGACCGCGAGCCACCTTCCGGTCGGGTCCGCGGTGACGTTGACCGCCCCGCCGGGAGCGCTGACGTATCCCCCGCCGGCGGACCCGCCCGTCACGGTGTCGACGAGACGGCCCTCGGCCGAGGCCAGCATGCGGCCGTCGCGCAGGTAGACGATGCCGGAGACCGGGGTGTCCAGCTTGACGGTCCGGATCTCCCGGCCGGTGCGCGTGTCCCACACGCGCAGCCGGCAGCCGCTCCGCACGGGGTAGGCGGAGGTCTCCGGGGCCTCGTCGCCGGTCCTCCCCGGGTCGGCGGGGTCGCCCCGAGTGCCGCAGTCGGCCACGGTGAGGGTCCGGCCGTCCGGGCTGAACGCCCGCCCGGTCGCCTTCCGGCCCGCGCCGAGTTCGTGGTTCCACAGTCTGCGCCGCGTGGCGACGTCGAGCACCTCCACCCGGTGGTCGTCGTAGACGACGGCGACGCTCCTGCTCGTGGGGTCGAACATCGAGCGGGGCATCACGGTCTGGTCGTGGGGGAAGGTCCCGGCGAGACGGCGCCCGGGGACGTCCCAGAGCATCAGCCGGGAGGCGTCGGACGGCTCGGCCATGAGCCACCGGCCGTCGGGGCTGATCGTCTGGACGTCGTGGATGCCGCGGAGCCGCCACTCCGGGAGCCGGGACCGCACGGCGAGGCCGACGATCCGGTCGCCGAGCCGGTAACGCAGGGTCCGGCCGTCCGGGGCGAACCAGACGGCGGAGACGTTGGCGGGAGCCCGATAGGTCATGATCTCCCGGTGGGCCTGGACGTCCCAGACCCAGATGGACGTCCCGGCGTAGCCGGCGGCCAGCCGGTTGTCGTCGCTGAGCCGTATCCCGGAGGCGCCGTCCAGCGTCACCGGCGTGTCCGCGCCCGGCCAGGTCCACATCCAGTTGTAGCTCTGCTGGTGCGCCTCGGCGGCCTGCCGGGCGCGCCGGCCCGTCGCCGTGTCCCACAGCTCGATCCGCGCGCCGCCGCAGATCAGGAACCGGCTGTCGGCGCTGAAGCTCACCACGTTGACGTCGCCGCCGCAGCCGCGCGGGAAGCGGCGGTCCTCCACGACGCCGGGCAGCCGCCACACCTGGACCCTGCCGCCGTTCACCGTCGCGCCGATCCGCCCGGACGGCGCGACGGTGAACGACGTCTCGTACGGGGACCACCCCATGCGGACGAGCCGGTCACGGCGCACGTCCCACAGCCGTTCGGAGTCGCTGAGCGTCAGGAGGTGGCCGCTGCCCGCGAAGTCGGCCTCCAGCCCCTCCGGACTCACCCCGGGCATCGGCCGGCTTCCGGCGAGGCGGCCGGTGCGGGTCTCCCACACCAGGATGGCCTGGGAGACCGTGACGGCCAGCAGGCGGCCGTCGCCGCTCAGATCGGCGTGGCCCACTCCCCCGGACAGCCGGGGCGAGTTCCACGCGGCGACCTGCCGGCCGGTCGCCACGTCGTACACGCGCACCCCGCGCTCACCGACGAGGGCGAGCGTGCGGCCGTCGCCGCTCACCGCCTGCACGGCGGCTCCCTGCGCCGCCGGGGGCCGGAACACGCCGACCTCCCTGCCGTACATGGCGCCGGTGAGACTGGAGCGGCTCTCGAACCCGGGGGCGAGCCGCCAGGCGGCGACGCTGAGCAGCATGGCCTTCACCGGGTCGGTGGTGCGCAGGTCGCCGGCCACGCGGGCGATCTCCCGGCCGCGGGCCTGGTCGCGTTCGGCGGCCACCCGGTCGCGCTGCTCGGCGACCTGGGCGCCCTGGTAGACCGAGGCGGCGGCGCCGGCCAGGGACAGCACCAGCAGCACCGCCAGCGTGACCGTGAACAGCCGCCGGCGGCGGGCACGGCGCCGGGTGAGCCCGCCCGCGGCGGCGAGGAAGTCGCGTTCCAGCGGGATGAGGGTCAGGTGCCGCCGCCCGGTGGCGGCCCAGCCGAGCGCCTCCTGCAGCCGGCTGCCCTGCGGCAGGTCGGCGTCGCGGCGGCCGTGCGCGTCCCAGACGCGGGCGGCCCGGCCGATCTCGGCGAGGACCGGCAGACCCTCGCGGTCGGCCTCCACCCACGAGCGCAGCCGGGGCCAGGCGCGCAGGACGGCGGGGCGGGAGATGGCCACCTCGCCGTCGCGTTCGGTGACGAGGTAGCCGAAGGCGTCCAGGATGCGCCGGCGGGTCTCGGGACGCTCGGGCAACAGCTCGTCCGCGGGCACCCGCCGTACGGTCTCCAGGCCGTCGGCGTCGATCGTGACCAGCCGCAGCAGCAGATCGGGGACGAACTCCCGCTCGCCGGGCCCGAGGGTGGCGTAGGCGTCCTCGGCCAGCGCGCCGAGGGCCGGGTCGGCCGGGCCCCGGGTGTGCAGGGCGCCGGCGCGGCGGCGGCCCGCGCCGAGCAGGTCGCCCCCGGCCGGGAGGTCCGCCCCGAAGCCGCCCGCCGTACCGGCCTCCCCGAAGCCGCCGGCCGGACCGCCCCCTCCGGAGCCGCCCGCCGTACCGGCCTCCCCGAAGCCTCCGACCAGGGCGAGCAGGAGGTCGCGGGCGGACGGACGGCGGTCGGGGTCCTTGTCCAGCGCGGCGGCCACCAGCGGGCGGACGGACGGCGGCAGCGCGCCCAGGTCGGGGTGGTGGGTCAGCACGCGGTGCATCACCGCGCCGAGGTCGTCGGCCCGGAACGGGTCCTCGCCGGTGGCGGCGAACACCACGACGCATCCCCAGGCGAACACGTCGGCCGGCGGCCCGGCGCGCTGCCCGGTGAGGATCTCGGGGGCCATGTAGGCGGGAGTGCCGGTGACGGCGCCGCTCGCGGTCAGCGACATCTCCGCGGTCCGGGCGATCCCGAAGTCGATCACCCGGGGCCCGTCCGGGCCGAGCAGGACGTTGTCCGGTTTGAGGTCGCGGTGCACGACGCCGGCCTCGTGCACCGCGGTCAGCGCGGTCGCGACGGCCGTCGCCAGGCGGTGCAGGTCGTCCCCGGCGAACCGCCGCCCGGCGCGCCGCAGGTTGACGCCCTCCACGTACTCGCTGACGACGTACGGCCGGGCCGCGTCCGGGTCGGCGTCGATCACTTTGGCGGTGCAGAACGAGGCGACGCGCCGGGCCGCGGCGATCTCCTTACGGAACCTGTCGCGCAGCCCGGGGTCGGTGGTGGCGTGCAGGACCTTGAGGGCGTAGCGGGCGCCGTCGGCGTCGTACGCCTCGTACACCACCCCCTGCCCGCCCGAACCGAGCCGTCCTGCCAGCCAGTACCCGCCGATCCGGTCGGGGTCCCCCGTGCCCAACGCTTCCATCGCGCCTCCTCGGAGGGGTTGGACGCGCTTCGGGCGTCACGGGTTCATCAGGACGCGCTTCGGGCGTCACGGGTTCATCAGGACGCGCGGGCGGACCTGTCCCGGACGAGCGGCGGGTCTCAGCTCCCGCCGGGTCCACCCGGCGGGAGCGGCCGGTGGCGCGCGCCCCAGTCCCAGAGCGCCTGCAGGACGGGGCCGAGGTCACGGCCGTGCGCGGTGAGCGTGTAGTGCACCCGGGGCGGCCAGCCGGCCCGCCGGTGGCGGTCGAGGACGCCCATCCGCACCAGGTGCGCCAGCCGTTCGGACAGGACCTTGTCCGAGAGCGCGGGCAGGGCCTCCCGCAGCTCGGTGAAGGTGCGGTCGCCCCGCAGCAGTTCCCGGACCACCAGGGTGGTCCAGCGGCCGTGCAGGGCCGCGAGGGTGATCTCCACCGGGCAGGCGGGGGTGGGTTCGGCGACGCCCGCACGGGGGTCGTCGGGCAGGCCCGGCCGTACCGGGTGACCAACCGTTTGGTGAGCCACGAGAGCGCCTCCTAGCGTTGCCGCGTCCGGGTGATTTCTACCTCACGACCCACGACTCACGACCCTCTGCCCGGCGGTCCGGTGGGAGGACCGGCGGCGGCCTGGCCGCCCGGCGGCCCGACGGAAAGGACCGGTCGGCGGCTCTACGAAAGGACCTGTGCCGATGACGCGACGGCTTGCCGAACGCCCCGAGGACGTGCCCGCGGTGTTCGCCGAACGGTTCAACAGCGGCGACCCCGAGGCGGTCGCGGAGCTGTACGAGAGCGGGGCGGTGTTCGTCCCCGAATCCGGTGCGGCGCTGGCCGGCCCGGACCTCCACGCCGCCAACGAGCGGTTCCAGTCCCTCGGGGTGCCCATCACCGTGCGGCCGCGGCACGTCCACTCCACCGGTGACGTCGCCCTGCTGGTCGTCGACTGGGTCATCGAGGGCACCGGCCCCGACGGCCTGCCCGTGCTCATCGAGAGCACCGCCGTCGACGTCGCCCGGCGCGGGCCGGACGAGAAATGGCGATACGTCATCGACAGCCCCTTCGAGGGGACCCGGGCGGGCCGCGACCAGGGGTGACGCGGCCCCGTGCCGCGCGTCGTCCGCGGACGACGCGCGGCACGGGCGACGCGGACCGGCGCCGCGCTCCGTTCGAAGGCCGCCGGCGCCCGTGGACGACGCGCGGCGCCGATGACGCCCGGCCGCGGCCGGGCGCACGGCCGCGGGGACCGGCTCAGGAGAAGATGACCTCCGGGGCGGAGGCGCCGGGGACGACGAACGCGTGGAGCCGTTCGGCCTCCCCGGCCACGGATTCGGTCTCGCCCGGCGTCAGGGGCCGGAACGGGAGGACGACGAGTGTCGTGCCGCGCAGCTCCCAGATCCCGCGCACGAAGCCGTCGACGAGGAAGGTCGGCAGCACCAGCGCCCGTCCGGGCATGACCCGGGCGCGGTCCTCGTCGCTGATGATCCGGGTGCGGTCGGCATGCCCGAGCAGGATGTTGTCGTAGGCGGGCAGGAACCGTACCGGGGCGGGCGCGTCCTCCTCGGCGAGCGGCACGCCGGGGAGGTCGAACAGCTCCCTGCCCTGCTCGTCCCGGACGACGCGGAGCTTCGGGCGGAGACGGTCGATCACCTCGCGCAGCCGGGTGGTCCCGGACCACGCCTGGACGTCCATGACGCCGGCGGGCCCGAAGGCGGCCAGGTAGCGGAGGACCATCGCCTCGACGGACGGCGCCGCCTCCATGGGCTCGCCGATCCAGGCGTCGGCGAGGGCGACCTCGATCGATGGACGGGTGCCCCAGCCTCCCCACCCGCCGATCCGCGGGGAGGTCACCAGCGGCACCTGAAGCTCCAGGTTCCGGGCCAGCATCATGCCGTCGCGGCCCGGGTAGCGCTCGGCGAACAGCCCGGCCAGCCTCCGGCGCGGGACGACCCGGTCGCCCAGCAGTTCCCGGCCCGTCTCGGCCAGCTCCGTCAGGTCCAGCCCGGCGGTCGGCTCGGCGTAGAGGGGCCGGAGCGCGGCGCGTTCGATGAAGGGCTGGATCAGGGGACGCAGCCAGCGGAAGTCGTCGGCGGCGACCAGGTGCTGGGTACGACGCAGCGAGGTGGAGCGCACGACGGTGCGCTCGTGCAGCAGCGACTCCAGGTCGCCGTGGGTGAAGGGGGCCATCCGCGTCCAGAGTCCGACGTAGGGCCAGTTGGGCTCCTGGCTCTGCACCGCCACCAGGTGCCGCACCACCTCCAGCGCGGGCCGGGAGGTACGGCTGGTCAGGAACTGGCGGCTCAGCAGCGTCCGGTTGAGGGTACGCCGGGAGACGACGGGCACGGCGGTCATGGGACGGGGGCTCCTTCGGGGGTCGGGCCCGCGGTTCCGGGGTCCTGCGGGGCTCCGCGAGCCTAGATCCCATACCGGTCAGTTTCTGTCCGGTTCGTTCGCCTCTTCGTCGCGGGCCCGGAGGACCCGTCCGGGCCAGGACGGGTCCTCCGGGCCCGGGGTCTCAGAGACGGCCGTTGCGGCGGAGGACCTCCACGGCGCGCACGGTGGTGTACCCGCGCCAGTCGAGGGCGCCGGCGGGCGAGATCGTGGCGTAGTCGACGGTCCACCCGCCGTCGTCCCGCTGCAGACCGGCCAGCCGGTCGAGGTCCGCGTCGATCACCTCCTGGGCGAACAGCGCCCGCGCCGGGCGGTCCGGGAACGGGGCGAAGTCGAGCGGGCGCAGCGTCTCGTCCTCGGCGCCGCCCTCGACGCGCACCCGCCCGTCGGCGGGGATGTACTCGCCCAGACGCTCCAGCAGGCCCGCCGCCTCGGGGGCGGTGCCGTGGACGGCGTCGAGGAACCGTACGGCGAAGGCCAGCACATAGGCGTGTGACGTGTGGTCCACCTTCTCGACGGCGGCCAGGCAGTAGCGGACGGCCCGGTCGAGCCAGGGGTGTTCGGCGACCGCCGGGTCGTGGGCGGCGACGCGGAGGGCGGCGGCCGCGGTCACGGACGTGATCTGCAGCGAGGAGACCGTGGTGTCGGCGCCGGCCCACCAGGGGGCGCATCCGGCGCTGGAGGTGACGGGGAGCGCGAACGGCAGCCCGCCGTCGGGCAGCGAGACCGACTCCAGCCAGTCGCACAGTGCTGTGGCCTGCGGTGCCGTGGCCGGGGCGATCTCCTCGAACACCTCGAAGGCGTGCGCGGCGGCGCCCGGCTGGCTCTCCGGGGAGCGCAGGTCGGGCTCCAGGCCCCAGCCGTAGCCGCCGTCGGGGTTGCGATAGCCGTCCAGCGCGACCAGAACGGCGGCGGGATCGCTCTCGCCCAGCGGCAACCCGAACCGGCGGCGGTCCAGGAGGCGGGCGTGGGTGGCCATGAAGGAGGAGACCGCGGAAAGGTCGATGCTCATATCGCAACCCTGCCTCATCCGACCGACGGTTCCGGGCTCCCCGGCCCACGGCTCCCGGGTGACGTCCCCCGCACCGCGGTTCCCGCCCCGGTGATTCGTTTCCCGTTTCACACCCGAGCCATTCCTTGAGGCCCGCCCGGGGCGTTGCTATGGTGCGCGGGAAAGCGGGGAATGGTGAAACACGATTTCATCGGGGGACATTCGATGCGAATACCGCGAACAATGGCTGTGAAGGCTGGGAGAGCGGGTCTCGCCCTGCTGGCGGTGGGTGTCACGGCCGCGTCCTGGCCCCAGGTCGCCTGGGCGGAGCGGGACGGGATCCAGGACCGGATCCAGGGCCGTGAGCAGGGCCGTGAGCAGGTGCGAGATCGGGAGCGGCAGAGTCCGCAAGGTCAGAGCCAGGGCCGGGAACGGCGGGAACAGGAGGGCCAGGGCCACGACCAGGCGTCCGGACGCAACGTCAGGAACGCCAACAGCGGTAAATGCCTGCTCGTGCGCGGGGACGCCGACGGCGCGAAGGCCGCGCAGTCGTCCTGCTCCGACTATCCCGACCAGAAGTGGCGTTTCATTCTTGAGGACGCCGACTCCGAATACAAAAGATACCGGCTGGTGAACGCCAACAGCGGTAAATGCCTGCTCGTGCGCGGCCCGGAGGGCTCCCCCGCCCTGCAGTCCGCCTGCGGCGACTACGACGACCAGGTATGGGAGGTCATGTTCGCCAGGAACGGCTACTTCCAGCTGAGGAACCTCGCCAGCCAGCAGTGCCTGGTCGTGCGGGGAGACGAGGACAACGCCCACCCGGTCCAGTCCGACTGCGACACCGCCTACACCGACCAGTTCTGGCGCGACGAGGACGGGTCCTCACGCTGAGGAGCGGGCCGGGGTCGCCGGGCCCTGAGACGAGCTCGGCGGCCCCGGCCGCGGTCGACGACGGGTGACCGTCAGGAGGCGGGTCCGTCGTCGGTCCAGCCCGACTCCAGCACGACGTTGGAGTTCCACACGGTGCCCGGCTCCGCCTCGGCCTGGAGGCCGCCCGGCCGTACCACGACGTTCTCGGTGGCCAGCGCCCGTCCGGTCTTCTCGTCGAAGATCAGGCGGGTGCGCAGGGCCCCGTCGTCCCCGGCCGCCGCCTTCCCCATGGCCGACGCCTCCGGCTCGTCGATCGTGACCGCGGTGCCGGTGCGGCCCTCGGCGTCGGTGACGTCCCGGGCGACCTCGATGGACGCAAGCCCGGCGAGCATCCGGAACGCCGCGCCGCGCACCTCGGGGGTGACCGGCATGTCGGCGATCAGGCCCGTCGTGACGGTGAACAGCCAGGCGTCCCGCGACATCGGGGCGCTCGACTCGGTGCCGTGCCCCTTGTAGGAGCGCAGCAGCCACGCCTTGAGGGCGTCCGGCTCGGACGGCAGGGCGCGCAGGTCCCGCACGCTGACGTTGCGGCCCAGCCAGAACACCTTGTCCCCGTCGGGGAGGGGGGCCTGGCCCTTCTGGACTTCCCCGGGCCCGGTGGACAGCGACAGCTTCGCCCCCTTCTTGCCGGGCACCACGACCGGGATCTCGGCCGGGGCGCCGGCCTCGCGCCACGCCGCCTCGTCCTCGGAGGTCGCGGGCTGCGCGCCGAGCGACTGCGAGCCGCTGTACTGCCGCTGCTCGGGGCCGGTGGCGGACGGGGTCCAGCTCTCGGTCCGCTGCCGGTCCACGACGGTGTAGTCCGCGCCCTCGGCCCGGAACAGGGTCCGGCTCACCGACACCGTGTGCCACCAGGCGCCGGTCTCGTCCGGCTGGCCGGCGGCCCGGTGGGCGGCGGCCAGCAGCACGGTCCGCGCGGAGAGCCGGACCTGCCCGTCCGGAGCCGTACGGCCCGGCGAGGACGCCGGGGACTCCGAGGACGACACGGCCTGCCCGGTCCGCGCGGCGGACGGCGAGGGCGGCGTCGTACCACCGGTCCCGGTGACCGCGACGGCCACCGCGGTCACCGCGGCGGCGGCTCCGGCGAGGCCGAGCCCCCACGCCGGCCTCGCGATCACCCGCCTTCCCGGTGCCCGCCGCGTCCGCCGTTCCTGGCGGGGCTGCGCCATGGCGCGCGTGAGCTCCGCCGCCCGGGTGCGCTCGTCGACCGGGGTGTCTCCCAGGTGCGCGGGACGGGCGGCTCGCAGCCTGTCGATGGGATCGTTCATGACAACTCCTCGCTGAGGTTCCTCACCCGGGGCCGGGGGCTCACCGGGTTCTCCATGGCGCGGACGAGCCGTTTGCGCGCGCGGTGCAGCCGTACGCGGAAGGTCGCCTGGGAGCAGCCGATGACGCGGGCCGCGTCACGCGGGGAGAGCCCCTGCCAGGCGACCAGGACCAGGATCTCCCGTTCGTCCTCGGGCAGCTCCGCCAGCGCGGCCAGCACGCCGAGGCGCTCGGTCACCTCGTCGGCGACGTCCGCCCGCCGTACGCCGTCCCCCGTCGCGGCGGTCCAGGCCTGCAACTCGGCACCGAACGCCTCCCGCCGCGCCTCCGCCCGCACGGTGTCGCGCAGCACGTTGCGGGCCACCCCGAGGAGCCACGGCAGAGCCGGTTCCGGCACGTCCTCCAGCCGCCGCCAGGCGATCGCGAAGGTCTCGCTCACCACCTCGTCCGCCACCTGCCGCCCGGCGCGGCTGACCACGTAGGCCCACACGCGCTGCCGGCACTCGTCGTACATGCCGGTGAACCTGCGTGAATCATCCGTCAACGCCCGGCCCCTTTCGTCCCGGATGTTCTTCTGACACCGGGAAGTGGTCCGGGCCCGCCCGTTGTTACGGGCCGCCCCGGAGAATTTCACGGCCGCGGCGGACCCGGCACCGGTCCGGGACGCGGGTTCGGCGCCGGGCCGGGACACGGGTTCGGCGCCGGGCCGGGACGCGGGTTCCACCCCGGGCCGGGACACGGGTTCGGCGCCGGGCCGGGACGCGGGTTCCACCCCGGGCCGGGACACGGGTTCGGCGCCGGGCCGGAATGTCGGACCGGGTCACTACCGTTGCCAGAGCCGGTCCGCCGGGCCGGCGCGGGCGCGGTCCGGCGCCCGTTCCCGCGAGCGAAGGACCCGCACGTGATGGCCGACCGCAAGCACGGCGCGCCCGTGCCCGAGACCCACTCGACCATCCGGTCGGAAGACTGGGACAGCGAGGACCTCTCAGGCAGACGATACGAACGGGTCGCCTTCGTCGACGTGGACATGACCGAGGCGACGAGCCGGGGCGCGACGTTCCACGAATGCGTCTTCCGCGACGTGCGGTTCAACGCCTCCGTCCACTCCGACAGCGCGTTCACCAACTGCGTATTCAAGCGCTGCGTGTTCTTCGACGCGACCTTCACCGGCTGCAAGCTGGTCGGCAGCGTGTTCGACGACTGCTCCTTCAACCTCCTGAAGGTCGAGGGCGGCGACTGGTCGTTCGCCGGGCTCCCCGGGGCCGATCTGCGCGGCGTGACCTTCAGGGAAGTACGGCTGCGCGAGGCCGACCTCACCAAGGCGCGCTGCGAGGGCGCGGTGCTCCAGAACGCCGACCTGTCGGGCGCCTCACTGCACAGCACCGACTTCACCCGCGCCGACCTGCGGGGAAGCGACCTGTCGGCCCTCGACCCCCTCGTCGCCAAGCTGAAGGACGCGGTCGTCGACGTACGGCAGGCCGTCACGCTCGCCATGGCCCTGGGCCTGGAGGTCCGCTCCGACTGACCCGCCCGCCGCCACGCCCGGCCCGGCCGCCCGCCACGACGAAGCCCCGGAAGACCACGAGGCCGGACTCTACCTCCGAGGCTCGACCATGCGGCTGGAGCTTCCCACCTCAACCCCATGATCCGGACCCCGAACGGTTTCCAGGCGGGCGGCGGCCCGAGTGATGAACCGCGTCCGGGTCCGGCGCGCCATGACGCCGCGCCGTTCCAGTTCCAGGACGGCTAGGAGGGCGAGGACGGGCACGAAGCCGCCGACGGCCGCGCCCCCGACGAGGGCGAGGTACGGCGCGGCCGAGCGGGTCAGCCGCCGGAGCACAGGCGCGGGCCGCCCGGTCACCGCGTGGCGGACTGCGACGTGCACGGCCGCGCGGCCCGGTGTGGCGCCGTCCCCGCGCGCCGCCGGGATGAGTGCGAAGATGACCAGCCCGATCACCGCGTACGACAGGCCGGGCAGGATGTCCCGCAGGAGGGCGTCGTCGGGCATCGGGCCACCCGTGACGAGGCGGTAGCCCAGGACGGAGAGCAACCCGAACACCGGCGAGGCGAAGAACCACACCACGCCGTCGAGCAGCATGGCGAGCGCCAGCCGGCCGGCGGTGGGCGGGGCGAGGTCCTGGCGGGGCGCCGGCCAGGGCCCCGGCAGCAGCCGCGCGGCCGGGCCCGCCAGTGTCCAGCCGAGTCCGGCGCCGACCGTATTGATGATCAGGTCGTCCACGTCGAACAGCCGATACGCGCAGGGGTAGAGGCCCCACAGGCCGGTGAGCTGGGTCAACTCGATCGTCAGCGAACCGGCGAGGGAGATCGCCAGGGTGCGTGCCACGCCGAGCCCCTGCCGGTAGCGCAGGAAGAAGCCGAGCGGCACGAACAGGGCGACGTTGAACACGATCTGCAGCACCGACCTGCTGTACAGCGCGGCGGGCAGATCTCGTCCCGCGTTCTCTCTGATCACGTCCTGGATGCTCGACAGCGGCTGCCAGCGCGGCGTCGCGAGGCTCTGCCGGATCACGCAGAAGTCCGGCGTCACCTCGGGGAGCGGAAAGAGGGTGAAGGCCACCACGCCGCAGGCGTACAGGACGAGCATCGCCGTGACGAAACCCGACCATCGCCCGATGTGCCCGAAGCGGCCGTATTGGCGAGACACGAAGGGCAGCAACAGCAGCGCGATGGCCAGCGGGGCGAGAAGCAGGGCGATTTTCGCCTGGGTCAGGTAGATCTCCACAAGCCGCGAAGTCTAGCCAAAGAGGACATATCAACACATTTAGGGATATAAGTACTCCCTCAGGAGTCCTTTCCGGCGAACCATGCCGACGGCCCGCGCCCGCCCACGCCGCCGAGCTCCGAGCCTAGATGGGCCGTTCGAGGATGTGCCGCATCGTGGTGAAACCGGCCGCCTCGTAGAAGGCCCGTGCGTCGGCGTTGAAATCCCACACGTCGGTGAGCAGGCTGGAGCACCCCTCCTGCCTACCCGCCGTACGCACCGCCTCGACCAGGGCGGTGGCGACGCCGGTCCGGGCCGCCCGGGGATCGACGGCCAGGTGCTCCAGGATGACGAAAGTCCTCGGCCGCGTGAGGGCGTCGCCCGGACGGTCGGCGATGACGGCGAGGGCGTAGCCGACCGGCCGACCGGCGAGGTGGGCCACGAAGGCGCGAACGTCCTCGCGGGCCAGGTGGGTCTCGAAGATCGGTACCAGTTCGGCGCGGGCGGCCCCGGAGCGGAAGACGTCCGGCCGGTTGCCGGCGTGGACGGAGTGCACGAAGCCGTTCAGCCGGGCCAGCAGGGCGGCGTCCCGGATCGAGGCGGGACGGACATCCGGCGCGGGACGGGGTTCTTCACCGGCTGGAGGCAAGGGCCGAGGCGGGGACGAAGACACGGACGGGGACGCGGGTTCGGTGGGTGTCATGGCCCGGATGGTGACGCACGCCCCGTGACCGGCGCCATCCGTTTTCCGCCCGGTCCGGCGTGCGGCGCCTTCCAGAGAAAAGACCGGTGTTCTCCGGAGAAAAGAGCTGCGCGCCCGTTCCGTAATGGAATCGGGCGCGCAGCCGGGACGTTCCCGGTTCGCCGATGTCTCGTTCAGGTGTGGTGCCGTGGATACTCCGCCTCACCCGGCACCGGGTCCTGCCGTCCGCCCGGGAGTGGGAAACGGGTCCGCCCCCGTCCGCACATGGTCACGCGCGGAGACGGTCTCAGTCGTCGTCCTCGTCGCAGTCCTTGTCACCGCGGCGGTCGTTGTCGAAGAAGTCCTGCAGGGCCAACGCCAGGAAGAACTCGTCGTCATTGTCGCCGTTGCCGACGCCCAGGCCGAGACCCGCACCCGCGGCGGTGACCGGAGCCACGGACGCGGCCTGGGCCGGAACGGTGTAGGAACCGGCGAAAACGACTGCGCCGAGAGCGGCCGCGGCGAGCGACGCGGCGGTCTTGATTTCCATGCGATCCTCCGATTTCAGGAGGACAGATTCGTCCTCATGAGTTACCGACGCCCTAAGAATGCCCATCGTCGAATACCAAAAGAAACCGCAAAGCACTTATACTTCGGCAAAGCTGGGAAGAGGTACATAAATAAGAAGTGAATTGGACATTTCACCTTATTTCAGGGTGAATCGCATTCCGTCAGGAATGAAGGCCCGGCGTTCACCGGCCGCCGGGCCGGTTCCCGGGCCCGCGCCCCGCCGGGAAACGAGCCGGAGACCTGGGGAAAAGATGGCCGAGCGCCTTCCGGGGGATGGGAACGCGGCGGGTTACGTTGGGGCGATGGACTCTGGTTTCGGGTATTTCGCCACGCACGACGCGGTCGGCCCCGCCGTGGTCGCCAGACTGATCGAGGAGCGCGGCCACCAGGCGCTGCTCTTCAGCGAGCACACCCACATCCCCGCGGGGGAGAAACTGCCCGAGCGTCCCGAGGGCGGCGAACTGCCCCGCAAGTACTGGCACACCTACGACCCGTTCGTCGCCTGCACGGCGGCCGGGCTCGCCACCACGCGACTGCGCGTGGGCACCGGGATCTGCCTGGTGCCGCAGCACGACCCGATCGGCCTGGCCAAGACGGTGGCGAGCGTGGACGACCTCACCGGCGGGCGCTTCGAGTTCGGGATCGGGGCCGGGTGGAACGACCCGGAGATCCGCAACCACGGCGTGGACCCGGCGCGGCGCTTCGCGGTGATGAAGGACTACGTCCAGGCGATGCGGGAGATCTGGACGCACGACGAGGCCTCCTACGAGGGGGAGTTCGTCGCCTTCGGCCCGATCTGGTCGTGGCCCAAGCCCGCGCAGCGCCCCTGCCCGCCGGTCCTCGTGGGCGGAACGGGGCCCAAGGTCTTCGACCGGGTGCTCTCGTACGGCGACGCCTGGCTGCCGAACTACTCCCCCGGCATCCTGGACCGGGTGAAGGAGCTGTTCCGGCGGGCCGACGACGCCGGGAAGAGCGTCGAGGTCATCATGATGTCGGCGCCCGCCGACCCCGACGTGCTCCAGGCGATGGAGGAGGCGGGGGTCAGCCGGGCGATGGCGTGGCTGCCGTCTGCCGGGCTGGACCGCGTCCGGCGCGAGATGGACGCCTTCGAGACGGCGCTCGCGGAGGCCCGCGGCGAGTGAGGGACGCCGGGTGAGCCCACGGCGAGTGAGGGACGCCGGGTAGGGACGCCGGGTGAGGCTCCCGGCGCCCCGTGGCATCGGGGGGAAACCGCCCGGTGCCCGCGGGGGTCCCGGTGTGGCACGCTGTTCCGGACAGCGCACGCCAACACGGGATAAATCGCGAAATGACCGACAGGGACGCCACCGGCCAGGGCAGTGCCATGGACCTGCTGGAACGGATCGGCTCGGTGGTGCTCCCGGTGGGCATCGCGCTCTACGCCCTGCTCTACCTCGGCGTCCAGCAGATGTACGGGATCTTCAACATCAGCCCCGAGCAGGCGGGCATCGACCAGGCGACCATGTTCGGACGCCTGGTCGGGTCCCTGGTCCTGCTGATCCTGGGGGGCTCGCTGATCCTGGGCGCGCTGGTGGCCGTCTGCTGGCTGGTGAACAGGGCCACCCTGGGGCACGCGGCCAGGCTGGCCCGCGCCGTACGGGCACGGCCGTGGGCGGCGGCGACCCTGGGCGCGGTGTGGTGCGGCGCGACGTACTGGGGCTTCCTCGGCTACCTGGACCTCGACGAGGGCGCCGGGCTCGCCTCGATCGTGCTGGTCGCCGCCGTCATCGGAGCCGTCTCCTTCCTGGTGCCGTTCCGGCTGCTGCGGCGCCGCCCGACGGGCCGGGCCGGGATGCGGGTGGTGATCGCCGCGTTCACCGGCATCGGGCTCGGTTTCGCGCTGATCGGGCAACTGGAGGCGGACGCGGAGGCGCTCGCCGCCACGGGGCGGGGGAGCATCGTGCTGAGCCTGGCCGGCTTCCAGGACCAGTGGGTGGTCGCCGTCACCCCCGGCAAGGGGGCTCCCCTGTACGGCGGGACGCCCCTGCTGCTGCTCGGCGAGCACGAGGGCACCTACGCGTTCTACGACTGCGCCCGGCGGGAGACCTTCCGCCGTCCGATGGGCTCGACCGTGCTCCAGGGGATCGAACTGGAGCCGGACCACGAGGGCTTCACCTGCGGCGAGCCCGCCCCCGCGAAGAACGCCGCCGCCGAGAGGACCCCCGCCGAGGACGCCTCCTCCGGGAACGGTTCCACGAGGACCGGCTCGGCCAGGACCGGTCCGGCGGAGAGGGGTTCGGTGAGGACCGGCTCCGGGAGGACCGCCACGCCGGCCCCTTCAGCCGGCCAGGGCGGCTGAGCGCAGGAACCCCGCGACGGCGGCGGCGACGCCCTCGGGGTCGGCCGCGTAGACGAAGTGGTCGGTCCGCAGCTCCACGAGGTGGGTGCCGGGACGCCGCTCGACCATGGCCCGGGCGTCCTCGGCGGAGATGACGCCGCCCTCGGCGGCGCGGATCAGCAGGGCCGGGCAGGTGCTCGCCGTCCAGTCGGCCCAGTGGTCGCCCCGGTTGGACTGCTCGGACTCGTGGATGTCCTCGGGGTGGAACGGCAGGCGCCAGCTTCCGTCGGGGTTCTCCCGCAGGGCGTCGGTGAAGAACGGCGCGAAGTGGCCCATCCCCTCGATCATCGCCTCGCGGGTGGGCGCCTCGTACGGCAGGGCGAGCACGAAGGCCAGCGGGTCGGGGCCGCCGTCCAGGCCGAGCCGTACCGGCGCGTCGACGTTGACGAACGCGGAGACCCGCTCGGGGTGGCGGGCGGCGAGCTGGTAGGCGTTGATGCCGCCCAGTGAGTGGCCCATGACCACGGCCCGGTCGAGGCCGAGGTGGTCGAGCAGGGCGACGACGTCGGCGACGTATCCCTCGCGCGAGTAGTCGGGCGCCCGGTCCGACTCGCCGTGCCCGCGCTGGTCGGGGGCGATGACCCGCCACTCCGGGGCGAGCGCGGCGGCCACCCGGGCGAAGCTCGCCCCCTCGGACATGTGGCCGTGCAGGGCGATGAGGGGACGGCCGGGGCCGCCGAAGTCGACGTAGGACAGGCGTCGCCCGTCGATGCGGAACTCGGCCCGGACGGGGGTGGTCGTCTGGGGGGTGCTCTGGTTCATTGCGGGCCCTTTCGCGGTCTCGCGGTCACGCCCCGGTGGCGTGTGCTCGCAACGCTACGCCGATTTGCGCAGATGCGCAATGCGTATGCCTAAGGCATTTGCGCAAGAGCATGCCGCCGGGAGGAGAGGGAGGCCAGTAGCATCCCGGCATGGGAAATCGCGAGGATCTGATCGCCGGCGCCCGGCGCTGCCTGGAGGAGAAGGGCTGGGCGCGGACCACCGTCCGCGACATCTCGGCCGCCGCCGGAGGGGTCAGCATGGCGGCCATCGGCTACCACTTCGGCTCCCGGGACGCGTTGCTCATCGCGGCTCTCATCGAGGCGATCGACGAGTGGGGCAGCGAGACCGGGCGCACACTGGCCGCCTACGGCGAGGCGGGGTCCTCCTCGGCGGAGGAGTACGAGGCCATGTGGACGCGGATCATCGAGTCGTTCACCGCCAGCCGGAGGCTGTGGCTGGCCAGCATCGAGGCGGCCCTGCAGGCGGAGCACTCCCCCGAGCTGCGGCGTCACCTGTCAGGGAGCCAGCAGGAGGGGCGCCGCGGGCTGACCGCGCTGCTGTCGGGGGTCCCGGAGGATGAGGTCGCCGACGCGGCGACGCGCACGCTCGGCTCGGTGCAGATGGCGCTGCTCTCCGGCGTCATGGTGCAGTGGCTGATCGACCCGGAGAGGTCGCCGACCGGCCCGGAGGTGGTCGAGGGATTGCGGGCGCTGCTGGACGTCATCGGCCCGCCCCCGGCCTCGGGCACGGTCCCGGCCTCGTGACCGCCCCCGGGACCGGATGACGGGCCGCGCGGTCAGGCGGTCTGGTAGACGGGGTCGTAGGTGAGGCAGTCGGCCCCGCTCTCCCCCGCCCCGACGGTGATGCCGGGAGCCTGACACTCGAACTGGTCGTTGTGCCGGCAGTCGGCCATCTTGCACGCGCCGACCCGGCCGGTGCCGCCCGGATCGCCGCCCTTGACCGAGTCGGTGAAGAAGGTGTCGCAGCGCGCGTGCCGCCGGTCGCCCACGGTGATAGCCAGCGCGTGGCACCCCTGGTTCCTGTTGTACGCGCAGGTTTCGGCCTGACATCGGTTCACGATGGGCATCTCCATCGGAAGTCCTCCTCGCACCCTTGAAGAAACATCACGCTGAGTAGGAGGTTCGTACCGAAAAGCGGCCTTCACCAAGCCCGACGCGGCCCCAAATCTTCACCAGCCACCGCCCCTGCACCCCGACCGCCCCTGCACCCCGACCGCCCCGGCACTCCGGTCCCGGGCCCCCGAACACTCCGATCGCCGCGTTCCACCGGGCACCGCGCCACTCCGGCACCGACCGCGCCGGGACGCCTCCCCGGCGCCGCGCCTCGCCAAGCCCGGGTCCCACCGAGTCCGCGTTCCGCCGGGCGTCGTACCGTGTCACCCGGGAAAACATACTTTTTCCAGAAATCTCGGTTGGGACGTAACACCGCGCCGTACCCGGACAGGTGCAAGGTGACGAGCACCCGGCGAAAGGCGACAGCGTGGGCCCCCCTGACCCGAAGGGGCGCTTCGAGGAGATCTACGAGGCGCACTACCCCGACCTGCTCGCCTACGTGCGACGCCGTACCGACTCCCCCGACGACGCCGCCGACGCGCTCGCCGAGACGTTCACCACGGCCTGGCGGCGGATGCGCGACATCCCCGACGGTCACGACGCGAAACTCTGGCTGTACGGGGTGGCCCGGCGAGTCCTGGCCAACCGGCGGCGCGCGGAGACCCGGCGATCCGCGCTGGCCGTACGGCTGCGCGCCGAGCTGACCGTCTGGGCCGAGGACCTCGTGGAGGACGACGCCGACGGGGTGCGCCAGGCGTTCATGCGCCTGAGCCCCGAGGACCGGGAGCTGCTCGCCCTGGTCAGCTGGGAGGGTCTGAGCGGTGAGGAGATCTCGAAGGTGCTGGGGTGCTCGCACGGCGCGGTGCGGCTGCGGCTGCACCGCGCCCGCAGGCGGCTCGCCAGGGAGCTGCAGGCCGGAGGGTTCGACATGGCCAGGTACGGCTCGCGCGCGGTCGCGCTGGTGAAGGGTGGATCCGGTGCCTGACATCGACCGTCTCGTCGCCGGGATCGCCCCGGACCCGGGCCCCGGCATGACCCCCGGCGCCAGGGAGCTGCTGGACGAGATCACCGCCATGCCCGTCCCCGCCGCCGGCGGGCTCCGCCGATGGCTCACCGTCCCTCACGGTCGCCGGCGGCAGGTTCCCTCCCGGCCCGCCCGGCGGTTCGCCGCGCCCCTCGTGGCCGGGATCGCCGCCGCCGTGACGATGCTGAGCTGGGCGCTTCCCGGCCTGTTCGGCACCGCCCCGGCCTCAGCCGCCCTCGACATCAGGCGGGAGGGCGACAACATGCTGATCATGGTCAGGGACATGTACGCCGCCCCCGCCGCCTACCAGCGCGAGCTACGGGACCGCGGCCTGCGGATCTCACTCATCCTCGACCCGGCGCCGCCGGGCCTCGCCGGCCGGATGGTGGTGATGGACCGGCGCTCCAACGGTCTGTCCAACGTGGAGCTGCGGCTCAGGAAGGACCTCATCAGCACGGTCGACCGTCCCGGAGGCTGTGATCAGCCGTGGCAGGACTGCCCGATCGGGATCAGGGTCCCCGTCCACTACCGGGGACAGGCCGAGATCTCCCTCGCCCGCCCGGCGCGACCGGGTGAGACCTACCGGTGGCGAACCAGTCTCGCCGCGCCCGGCGGGCTGCTCCACTGCGTGCCCTTCGTCAACCGCCCCATGTCCGAGGTACGGCCGCTGCTGGAGAGCCGCGGCGTCACCACCATCAAGACCATCTCCTACGGCGACAAGCAGGCGGGGAAGCCGGTGCCCGGTCGGTGGTACGTCCACGACGCCGTCCTGGAGTCCGCGACCTCGGCGCTCGTACTGGTCTGGCCCACCAAGAAGGAACCCGCCCTGCCCGAGGCGGTGGGCGCCCCGGAGAACATGTGCCGGAAGGGCTCACCGAAGGCCGGCTCCTCCGACCCGGCACCGGGGGCCTCGTGATCGGTTCCTCTCCGAGGCGTTCACCGGAGGACGAGCCCTCCCACCCGAGACCGGGGACCTGGTGACCGGGCCCTCCCCCTCGGGGGACCCGCTTCACCTGACGGCCCCGTCAGAGGATCCCGCCTCCGCCTGACGGCCCCGCCGGAGGACTCCGCCTCCGCCTGAGGACTCCTCGTCCTCCCCCGCTCTCCGGGGACCGCCGCCCTCCCGCTCCCCGGAGAGCTCTCGCCCTCCGCGCCCCGCGGCCGGGCGCCCCTTTCCCCGCGTTCCCTCACGGCGCCGGCTCCGCGCCGCGCGCTCTCCTCGGCATGCCCGACCGCGGCACGCCCGACCTCCGGAATGCCCGACTCCGGCGTACCTGACTTCGGCGTGCCCGGCTCCGGCGTGCCCGGAAAGACGATCGGACCCCGCATGTTCACAGACACCCGCCCGACGACGGCCCCCCGGCCGCTCCGCCCGTCCACCGCCGCCCGCCGCCCGCTCGTCGCGGCCCGCCGCGCGCTCGCCCGGCACCGCGTGTTCACGGTGGTCCTCGTCCTGGCCGCCGCGCTGCGCGTGATCACGATGCTCGGCTACCGCCCCGCACAGCTGTACTGGTACGACTCCTTCACCTACCTCGACACGGCCGTCCACCTGCGGCCGTCGGCGACGTTCCACCCGATCGGCTATCCGCTGCTGCTGCGCGCCCTGTTGCCCTTCCACAGTGTGACGGTGATCGCGGCCGTCCAGCACCTCCTGGGCCTGGCCACCGGGGCGGTGATCTACGCCCTGCTGCGCCGCAGGTCCCTGCCCGGGTGGGGGGCGTCCCTGGCGACCGTGCCGGCTCTGTTCGACGCGTCGTTCCTGCGGCTGGAGCACGCGGTGCTGTCGGACACGCAGTTCATCTTCCTGATCGTCACCGGGGTGGCCGTGTTGATGTGGTCGCCCAGGCTGTCGCCGCGGGCCGCCGCGGTGGCGGGCCTGCTGTTCGCGGCGGCGGCGCTCACCAGGACGATCGCGCTGCCGCTGCTCGTCCTGGTCCTCCTGGTGCTGGCCGTACGGCGGGCCGGGTGGCGCCCGCTGGCGGCCCTGGTGCTCGCCGGGACGCTCCCGCTCGCCGCCTACGCGGGCTGGTACCGCGCGCATCACGGCGCGTTCGCGCTCAGCGGCGCGGACGGGGTGGCGCTGTGGGCGCGCACCATGACGTTCGCCGACTGCTCGGTGATCGACCCTCCCGCCGATGAGGCGCGGCTCTGCCCCAACGGCACGGTCGTGGACGCGGCGTCGGAGTACGTGTGGGCCCCCGGGGCCTCGCTCAACCGGCTTCCCGGCGATCGGTTCTCGCACAACGCGCTCGCCCGGTCGTTCGCGCTGCGCGCCGTCGCCGCCCAGCCGCTCGACTATCTCCGCGAGGTGGCGAAGGACACCTCGCTCGCCTTCCCCTGGACTCCCGTCCCCCACCCCAAGCGGGTCAACGCGGCCTTCGGTTTCGCGCTCGGGGACTGGGCGCTGCCCGCCCAGCCGTTGATCGACCAGGTCAGGCGGGAGTACGACCCCGGTATCCGAGGGCTGTACTCGGTCCGGCCGTACGCGGACTTCCTGGTCGCCTACCAGTACCCCGCCTACCTGCGCGGCCCGATGCTGGCGGCGATCCTGCTGGCGGGCGCGGCCGGGGCGGTTCTCCGGTGGCGCTCGGTGCTGTTGCCGTGGGCGGTGGCGGTAGGGCTGCTGGTGGGTCCGGTGGCGGTGCTGGACTTCGACCACCGCTACGTCCTGCCGGTCATCCCGGTCGCCTGTCTGGCCGCCGCGCTCGCCGTACGGGAGGCGGCGGAGGCTCTCCGGCCTGTGCTGCGGCGGGTGCGGAGATGAGCCGCGGACACCCCGGATACGGCCTCGCCACAGGCGGGCGGCGTGACAGGGCTTCGAGGAGGGTGTCCCGGGGCGGGTGTCACGGCTCGGCTCTCCCGGGCCCGGTTCCGGAACAGGTGTCCCGGGGCGGGCGCGGCGGGCGCTCCCGCCGTAACCGGGCGGCTTCGCGGGGTCAGGGGATCCCGGTCATGCCGGGATCCGGGGGTTCCGGCCGTGCCGGGGTCAGGCAGAAGTGATCATGAACGCCAGGCCGAGCAGCACGATGACGGGGATCAGCCACACCACGGCCTCGACTGCGAACTCCTTGTACACGGTCAATTTCTCCTTTTAGGTCCTGCTCAATACCTGGTTCCAGCCATGCGAAGCATATGCGTCCGCCGGGATTACGTCGCATCGGACCCGGCCCCGCCCGGCTCCACGCCCGGTCCCGCGGCCCGTCCGGCGCCACGCGCGACCCCGGAACCCGCCCGGTGTCTCAGCCGGGTGCGGCCCGCATAGTCCGCCGACGGCCGGGTACGGCCAGCACAACCGCCGACGGCCGGGTACGGCCCGGCCGGGGCGACGGTGGTCCGGTGCGGAACGGCCGGGACGACGGTGACGCACGGCGCGGCGCCGGAGACGAGTCCCCTTGACCGGCGGACCACACGACGAGAAGACACAGAGCTGGTAGGAGGACTTATGACGATGAAGAGCGCGGGCGAGGAGCAGGTGAACATCGTCGACGAGCGGCTCTACCTCGGCAGGGGCTTCGCCGACGACGAGCGTCCCGGGATCGTGGAACGGTTCACCCCGCTGGAGAAGCGACTGCGCTCCCACCCGCTCAGCTCGGTCGACCTGCTGCTGAACGTCAAGAACCGCGACCGGGCCGAGCAGAAGGTCACCCTTGAATGCCGGCTGGCGGGCGCCGACCCGCTGGTGGCGACCTCCGGCGAGGAGGACATGACCTCGGCGCTGAACGAGGTCCGCGACGACCTCGTGCAGCAGCTCGACAAGCTCAAGACCAAGCGCGACCCCCGGCAGGACCGTCACCAGCAGCGCCGTCCCTGACACCGCCGGCCCGCCGACCGGCCGGAGACCGGGACGGTGACCCGGCCGGAGGATCCGGACGCAGACCGGGACCGCGGCCGGCCGGAGGATCCGGACGACGGACGGCATCGGTACCGGCCCTGGTCAGAGGGCGGAGCCGCCGGTGGCGTCGAGGGTCGTGCCGGTGACCCAGCGGGCGTCGGCGGAGGTGACGAATGCCACCACGTCGGCGACGTCCTCAGGCGTGCCGACCCGGCCCAGGGCCGCGAAGCCCGCCGCGTACTCCTGGGCCTCGGGGTTGCCGCGCAGCCAGTCGGCGTTGATGTCGGTGTCGACGAACCCCGGGGCGACCGAGTTCACCGTGATCCCGCGCGGCCCGAGCTGCTTGGCGAGGGTCCGGCCCATCACCTCGATCGCCCCCTTGGTCCCGGAGTAGGCGATGGTCCCGGGAAGGGCGATCCTGGTCACCCCCGACGTGATGTTGACGATGCGGCCGCCGTCCCGCATGAGCGGCAGCGCCCGCTGGATGATGAAGAGCGGCGCCTTGACGTTCACCGCGTACACCCTGTCGTACAGCTCGGGCGTGAGCTCCTCGATCGGCACCGAGGCGTTGACTCCGGCGTTGTTGACCAGGATGTCCAGCCCGTCGATCTCCGGTTCCAGCGCGGCGAAGAGCGTGTCCACGTCTCCGGGCACGCCCAGCTCGGCCCGTACGGCGAACGCCCGGCCCCCGGCCCCGGTGATGGCCTCCACCGTCTCCTTGGCCGCCACCTCGTCCCTGCCGTAGTGAACGGCCACCCGCACACCGTCGCGTCCCAGCCGCAGTGCGATCGCCCGGCCGATCCCCCGGCTCGCACCCGTCACCAGAGCGGTCCTCATGTCACTCACTCCCATCTTTAGCGGTCGCTACAGAAAAGACCGTAGCACGGTTCTTTAGCGTTCGCTACAATTGGGGACATGGGCAGGCAACGCGAGTTCGACCGGGACGCGGCACTGGAGAGCGCACTGCGGGAGTTCTGGCGGCACGGGTACGAGGCGACCTCGATCGCCGCGCTCACCACGGCCATGGGCATCCGCCCGCCCAGCCTGTACGCCGCCTTCGGTGACAAGCGGCGGCTGTTCGACGAGGTGGTGGAGCGCTACCAGCGCACCCACGGCGCCTTCGCGTCACGGGCGCTGCGCGAGGAGACGACCGGCCGCGCCGCGATCGCCCGTTTCCTGCGCCAGGCCGCCGCGGAGTACACCGACCCGTCCCACCCGCCCGGCTGCATGGTGATCAGTGCGGCGGTCAACTGCGGACCGGGGTCGGCGGAGGTGGAGGAGAGCCTGCGCCGGCGCAGGGAGGCGGGCAAGGCGGCGATCGCCGAGCGCGTCGCCGGCGACGTCGCGGCGGGCCGGCTCCCCGCGGACACCGACGTCGGCACGCTGGCGACCTTCTACGCCGGCGTCCTCCAGGGCATGTCCACCCAGGCCCGCGACGGCGCCGGCCGTGAGGAGCTGGAGCGCGTCGCCGACCTCGCCATGCTCGCCTGGCCCGCGGGAGACGGCGACCGCGACGGCCCCGGCCCGGAACGGCGCGGAGCGACCCGGCCGCCCGGACCGACCGGCTCAGGCGGTCCGGGGCGGCGCTGAGCGGCCCGGCCGCCCGGACTGACCGGCTCGGGCGGCGCGGAGCGGTCCGGGGCGACCGGGACGACCTCTCCGGACGGCCGGGACCTGGCGAACCGGTCGATCCGGGCGGCCGGGCGGCCGGGCCGGGGTCACTGGTTCTTGGCCGAGCTGTCCTCCGGCGCCGTGTCGCGCGTGGTGGCGCGGAGCCAGCGCGTGCCGTACGGCTCCAGCGTGAACCTCACCCGGCCGTCCGGGGGAAGTTCCTGGGTGCCGTCCACCAGCAGGTCGACGAGCACGTCGCAGTGGCCCAGGTCCTTCAGCACGAGCTCCACCTCCGCCTCGCGGCCGGCGAAGTTGTGCACCGCCACCACGGTGCCGCCCTCGGCGTCGGCCCGGTGTGCCAGTACGGCGTCGTCCCCGGTGTCGAGCACCTCGTAGGAGCCCCAGGCCAGCTCCGGGGACTCGCGGTAGCGCTCGATCAGCAGCATCATCCAGTGCAGCAGCGAGTCCGGGTCGCGGCGCTGGTCGCTCACGTTGACGTTGCGCGGGCCGAACCTCCCGTCCGGGGAGGGGACGGAGACCTTCGGGTCGGGCGAGAAGCCGCCGGAGGGCGACCACTGCATCGGGATCCGGACGGCCATCCGGCCCTCGCCCGCCAGGTTCTCACCGAGGCCGATCTCCTCGCCGTAGAAGAGCACCGGCGTGCCCGGCAGGGTGAACAGCACGCTGTAGGCCAGCTTGAGCCGGCGCGCGTCGCCGTCGAGCATCGGCGGGAGGCGGCGGCGCAGGCCCCTGCCGTACAGCTGCATGTCCTTGTCCGGGCCGAAGGCGTCGAAGACCTCCTGCCGTTCGGCGTCGGTGAGCTTGTCCAGGGTCAGCTCGTCGTGGTTGCGGACGAACATGGCCCACTGGGAGTCGTCGGGCGGCTCGGGCCGCTCGCGCAGCGCCTCGGCCAGGACGCGCGGGTTCTCGCGGGCCATCGACAGGTGGAACCGCTGCATGGCGATGAAGTCGAAGCACAGGGTGACCTCGTCGCCGTTGCCGTCGCCGAAGTACTTCATCAGGTCGGGGTAGGGCAGGTTCACCTCGCCGAGCAGGATCGAGGAGCCGTCGCGGCGGCTCATGAAGGCGCGCAGGTCGGCCAGGAACTCGTGAGGGTCGCCGTCGATGTCCTCGATCAGGAACGGCACCGCGTCCACCCGGAACCCCGACAGCCCCAGCTCCATCCAGAACCCGAGGATGCGCGCGATCTCGTCGCGCACCTCGGGGTTGCCCGTGTTCAGGTCCGGCTGGAAGCGGTAGAAGCTGTGGTAGTAGTACTGCCCGGTCTTCTCGTCGAGCTCCCAGACGCTGTCCTCCTTGTCGGGGAAGACGATCGCCTTCGGGTCGAACGGCTCGGGCTCGTCGCGCCAGACGTACCAGTCCCGTTTGGCCGAGTCGCGGCTCGACCGGGCCTCCTCGAACCAGGGGTGCCGGTCGGAGGTGTGGTTGACCACCAGGTCGGCGATCACCCGGATCCCCCGGTCCCTGGCCGTGCGCATGAACTCCACGAAGTCGCCCAGGGTGCCGAGCCGGGGGTCCACCGAGTAGAAGTCGGTAATGTCGTAGCCGTCGTCGCGGTCCTCGGTCGGGAAGAACGGCATCAGCCAGATGCAGGTCACCCCGAGCCGGTGGAGATGGTCGACCTCCTGGGCGAGTCCCCGGAAGTCGCCGATGCCGTCACCGTTGCCGTCCTTGTAGGTCTCGACGTCAAGGCAGTAGACGACGGCGTTCTTCCACCACAGGTCGGCTGTGTAGGTCATTCGCATGCATCCGCACTACCCTCGCTTGACGGTTTCATGAGGAAAGCGCGGGTTGTGGAGCACGGCCCCGCCCGGGGAAGGCACGGGTCCCGGAGCCCGGAGAAGGCACCGGTCCCGGAGTACGGCTCCGCACGGACGAGGCGCGGACCGTGGCGTACGGCCTCGCGCGGAAAAGCCGTGCAGCCCGGCTCGCATGGAGGAGCCGTGGAGCGCGGCTCACATGGGAGAACCGTGGAGCGCGGCTCGCACGGGAGAGCCGTGAAGCCCGGCTCGCATGGGAAAGGCGCGGACCGTGAAGCCCGCGCCTTCCCGTTCGTCCGGTGCCCACCCGCTCCGCCGGCGTGCCGGTCACGTGTGCGACCCGTCGGCCGGAGGGCCCTTCACGGGGCCCTCCGGCGTCTCGCACGGCCGGTGGAGCGGGATGTCCCCGCTCAGGGCGATGGGATCAGCACAACGGGACGATCGTGGTGGCGCAGACCCCGCCGACCGGGTAGGCCCGGACGACCCCCACGACGGGACGGGTGTAGAGCACCGGCCGGGTGTACACCATCGTCCTCGGGTAGACGACCTGCTTGGGCGGATAGACCACGGTCACCTGCCCCACCGGGCCCTGCAGACCGGTCACACTGGATGTCCCGGCGGGTCCGGGCGGACCCTGCGGACCCTCGGGTCCGGGCGGGCCCTGGGGACCCTCGGGTCCGGGCGGACCTGTCAGACCGATGTCACCCTGCGGACCGACCGGCCCCTGCGGGCCGACCGGGCCGATGTCACCCTGCGGACCCGCCGGACCGACATCACCCTGCGGACCGGTCATGCCCATCGGACCCATCGGACCCTCCGGACCCTGCGGACCGGCCGGACCGATGTCACCGGGCAGACCCTGCGGGCCGGGCTCACCCTGCGGGCCCTGCGGACCAGCGGGGCCGACGTCACCGGGCAGACCCTGCGGCCCCATCGGACCCATCGGGCCCTCCGGACCGGCCGGACCAGGCTCACCCTGCGGACCGGGAAGCCCTGGCTCACCCTGCGGACCGGTGTCACCCTGCGGACCCTGCGGACCAGCGGGGCCGACATCGCCGGGCAGACCCTGCGGCCCCATCGGGCCCTCCGGACCCTGCGGACCGGCCGGACCGGTGTCACCCTGCGGGCCCTGCGGACCGGCCGGACCGACGTCACCGGGCAGACCCTGCGGACCCATCGGACCCATCGGGCCCTCCGGACCGGCCGGACCAGGCTCACCCTGCGGACCGGTGTCACCCTGCGGACCCTGCGGACCCGCCGGACCGGTGTCACCCTGCGGACCCTGCGGACCAGCGGGGCCGACGTCACCGGGCAGACCCTGCGGACCCATCGGGCCCTCCGGACCCTGCGGACCGGCCGGACCGGGCTCACCCTGCGGGCCCGCCGGGCCGGCATCGCCCTGCGGACCGGTCATGCCCATCGGACCCATCGGACCCATCGGACCTTCCGGACCCTGCGGGCCGGCCGGGCCGACGTCACCGGGCAGGCCCTGCGGACCCATCGGACCCGGCTCACCCTGCGGACCGGGAATCCCGGGCAGGCCCTGCGGGCCGGCGGGACCAGCCGGACCGGCCGGACCGCGCTCGCCCTGCGGGCCTGGAAGGCCGGGCAGGCCCTCGGGCCCGGACTCGCCCTGCGGACCGGCAGGACCCTCCGGACCCTGCGGACCCGCCGGGCCCTGCGGACCGACGCCACCCTGCGGGCCGACGGGACCCGCCGGACCGGCCGGACCGGCCGGACCCTGCGGACCCGCCGGGCCCTGCAGACCGGTGTCACCCTGCGGGCCGACCGGCCCCTGCGGACCGACCGGTCCGGGCGGGCCCTGAGGGCCGGCCGGGCCCTGGGGTCCGGGAGGACCGGGGGGAACGGCACAGAGGGACTCGGGAAGACGGAGCCACCTGCACAGCAGGATGTAGTTGCCCGCCGCCACGGGCGGAGCGGAAGTGGGAGCGGCCGCCGGCGGGGTGGGGATGGGACGAGGCACCGCCGTACCCCACGACGAAGTACAGAACGTGTGGAAGGTCACCATGAGCGGGCTGTCATCACAGAAGGGGTCAGGACCCCCCTTGCTGCTCTGCACCTGCTTCGGCACCTGCTTGGGTGCTGTGTCGGCGAACGCCGGAGCGGACGCCTGGGCGAGGACGGCCCCGGCGAGTGCACCGCTCGCCAGGACGCTTTTCATAAGGGTAGCCACGACGTCTTCTCTACTCTTCCGGCGCTCGCAAAAAACCCGGTGCGGGCACTTTTGAACCACGGCGGGGAATCAGGAAACGGTGTCCCCCGGAATCGTTTGACGCACCTGACGAGGAGAGCGCGTTTCTTTACCCATCACCCCCACAAAACGTCGAATAAAAGCAGATGTCCTTAAGGGCCGAACAGCTCCACCAAATGCCTTATCGCGCCCTATGCCGACAACATCGGTGAAGCCGTTAAAAAGCCGGAAAGCCGCACATCATCCTGAAAGCGAAACACTCCGGAGAAGTGGGACGGAAGCGTGGCCATCTCCCGGCGGGGACCGGTGGGGACCGGCGGGGACTTCCGATGGGGAGACCTGGACCCGCGGTCTCCCCAGGGCCGCGATCGCCCGCTAATGTGCTTGACGCCCGATCCCCCACTCCCGGAAGGCGGACGCACCCATGACGAACGACTACGCGACGACTTTCAAGATCATTGACGTCGACGGTGACGGCCTTATCTCGCTTGAGGAGTTCACCCGCCTCATGGAGGTGCTCGGCCAGCCGGTCACCCCCGAGACGGCCCGTGCCGCCATCGCCAAGCTCGACCAGGACGGCGACGGCCTGATCTCGCTTGAGGAGTTCGCCGGATATCTCCGGTAGGCCGGGGGGACGCGCCGTTCCCTCCCGCCCCGCTCTCCGCCGGGCGCGCCGGGCGCGGATGGGCGCCCGGCCCGCGGATCCCCCTTGCAGGCCACGACGGGCCAGCCACGGACCGGACGCAGTTCAGGTCCATTCCCGGCTCTCCGGGCCGTGACACCTGCCGGAATCGCCGCTCGTCGGCGGCCGCATACCCATATCCTCCTCAGCCCGGACATTCCGCACTCCGTTCTCAGGTCCGGCGGCTCTTCGGCCGCTCGTCGGCCGGGCCGGGTCTGCGGACGTAGACGGGGTCCCCGGGCTGGATCATGTCGTAGATCGGCCTGGCGTTGTGGAGCGGAATGCGGATGCACCCGTGCGACGCCGGGTGCCGGGGCACCTTCTCGGAGCCGTGGAAGCCGATCTGGCCGTTGAAGTAGACCGTGTAGAACTGGTCGCCCAGCGGTCCGCTGGTCCACCCGGGCGTCCGCAGCCAGGCGCGGAAGTCGCCGGTCGGCGTGACCGCGACCCCGCAGTGGCCCTTCTCGCAGTAGTGCTCGCCGTTCCCGGTGGAGATGTGGGTGACCAGCTCGGGCCTGTCGTTCCGCCACACGGTCAGCAACTGCCGGCGCAGGTCGATCTCCACCCGCGTGGGGCCGCCGGACGGCACCAGCGGCCTGATCCGCGCGGGGTGGGCGAGCGCGCGCCAGGTGGGACCGTCCACCTCGTCGACCGGGGGCAGCCCGTTCGCCTTCTGAAAGGCCCACACGGCCGCGCGCATGGCGGGGCCGTACGTGAGGCCGGGCGGGCCCTCGTCGAAGCCCAGCCGGCTCAGCCTCCGCCGGACCGCGAGGACGATCGTCCCCTCCGCGCCGGGCCGCAGGACCGGGAACCTCACGGCGGCGTGCCCGCGGCCGGAGACCGGCCGCCCCGGGCTCTCCGGCCGTCCCGGCGGGGCCGCCAGGACATCCGGGGCGCCGGGGACCCCCGGCGAGCCCGCTGAGCCCGCGGGCACCGGAGGACGCGACGGCGCGACGTCGCCGGGTGCGAGCTGGAACGGCAGGACCGCCGCCAGCAGGAGAGCCGCGTTCGCCGTCAGCATGCAGCTAATGGTCTTTCGCATTTTCCACGCCCATCCGCGGTAAGGGGAGAACTCTCAGAAAGAGCGCGAGTATCGCCGCTCCTCCACGGCCGTCCGCACCAGTCCGACGGCCTCCCGGGCGCACCCCCAGGAAAAGCTGAATCCGGCGCCGCCGTGCGCGAAGTTGTAAACGACCTGGTCCTCCTCATCCCATTCCAGGCAGACGTTCTCGCCGCGGAACGGGCGCAGGCCGACCCGTACCGGCTCGTCGGGGTCGATCCTGGCGCGGCGCAGCGCGGGCATGAACGCGAGGCACCGCTCGTACATCTCGCGGATGGGGGCGTGGTTCTCCAGATCGATTCCGGTGTCCCACTCGTCCTTTTCCGCCAGCCCGCCGAGAACGAGGAGATTCTGGTTCCGCGGGACGATGAAGACGATGTCCTGCTCGTCGTGGCGCTCGTCGTGGGAGACGCAGTGGGCCTCCTCGATCCGGGGGCCGCGCAGGCCGCCGTTGCGGACCCGGACGAGCGCGCCGCGCAGCGGGTACATGGGGACGCCGCGCAGCTCGGCGGTGCCGAGTCCGGCGCAGCAGACGACCAGTCCGGCGCCGAACCGCTCGCACAGCTCGCCCTGCCGGGCCGCCAGCGGGCCCTCGACGCGGTGCCGTACCACCCGTACGCCGTGGCCGACGACCTCGCGCATCAGCCACACCATGTACCGGTCGGTGTCGATCATGGGCGCCAGGTGGGAGTAGGCGTCGACCACGCCGTAGTCGGGGTTCACGCCGTTGCGCTCGGCGAGAGCCGGGTCGCGGAGGAAACCGCGGACCTTCCCGGCGAGCTCCCGCATCTTGTGCAGATCGTGCGGGTTCTCCTCGACACGGTGCCGGAAATAGAAATTGGACCTCCGCATGGCCACCCCCGGCACCTTGGCGCGGGCCATTTCCTCGAACATCCGGTACGAGGTGACGCACCAGTCCTTGGACCGGGCGAGTGATATCTCGTCGTGGTGGTACCCGCACACCGCGGGCGGCCACTCCCACAACGCCCCCGCGACGACCGAGACGATGTCGGGTGCGAACCTGTCTGCGACGACGGTGACCCGGAAACCCTCTCTGGCCAGACACAACGCGGTCGTCAGTCCGCTTACACCGGCCCCGACAACGAGTATTCTCTCCGAATTCGCGCGCACCTGAGAACGCCTTCTTCCTGGATTCGCCCGGATCGACCGGTATTTCGGCGCGACCGGCCGCGAAACAACCGCCCCGCCGTCCCACTCAAACGACTCCAAGGGTAGATCCGGGCGCCGACGCCCCCCGGAGCGTCGGCGTGTCCGGGAAATCCCGCGAACGACTACGGAACCAGGACGAACGATGAACGATCAGAGAGATCGCCTGGACCGGACGCGGGTAACCCCGGCGGCCCGCCGAATGATTCGATGACGGCCGGTCGATCCCGGGCCGACCTTCACCGGCCGATCGGCGCCATCGGCCGGGCGGAAGGTTGACGCTTTTTTGGCACGGCCGCAGGAATGCACGGCTCCCGATCCGGGCGCAAGGGGAGAGATTGCCTGCGTTGCTCGGCAAGCTCGCCTATTCGCCCCCGGTGGTATCGATGGGCGGAGGCGGTCGGGCGAGTCCCGCTTGTACGGGAATCTGGCGGCAAGGAGGGGATTGGGCCCCGCATGACGGACGCCCCGCCGGAGAGCCGGCGGGGCGTCACGGATCAGCCGCCGATCCGCTGCCGGGTCCACCGGAGCGACGCCCAGACGGTGATCAGGCGATGCTCAGACGGTGGTCAGACGGTGATCAGGCAATGGTCAGACGGTGGTCAGGCGGTGGTGAGGTAGACCTGGCTGACGACCTCGGCGAGCTTCTTCAGGTCGCCGGCCGCGTCGGTCTCCGGCGTGGCCGGGTCGTAGATGGCCGCGATGCGGCGCTGGACCGGGGCGAGCTTCTTCAGCTCGTCCCAGGCGGTCAGCCGGTTCACCGTGCCCTGGGCGGTCCGGACGCGGGTCCAGAGGTTCACCTGCTGGGCGGCGCCGTCCTTGACCGGCGCGGACACCCGCATCGCGACCTGCTCGGGGGCGACCTGGCCGACGACGCCGGTCTCCTCGGCGGCCACCTGGGTCAGGACGTCCCAGGCGCGGGCGCGGACCTGGATCCACTGGTTGCGGTGCGCCTGCTCGGCGTCGATCTTCCAGGTCTGGTAGCCGCCGTACAGCAGGCCGGTGTCCAGGGAGAGCTGGTCGAGGCGTCCCGCGTTCACGTAGCCCTCGACCTTCTCGGGGGTGAGCAGCGGGTACCGCTTGGTCATCTCGGTCTTGCAGGCGGCCTCGGCGCCGCAGGCGAACTCGGGGACGACCGTGTGGACGCCCAGCCGCTTGCCCGGGGCCGCCTGACGCAGCGCGGCCGACGCGCCGGTGACGAAGGCGGTGACCTCGGCGTCCGTCGCGAACGTCTTGTTGTAGCCGAGCTGCGAGGTGAAGCGGATCCCGGTCACCTCGGGCCGCGCGGCCAGCGCCGCGACGCGCTTGACGGCCGCGGCGAAGTTCGCCGGGCCCGCCTTCCAGTCGTCGGCCAGCTCGGTGTCGAGCCAGACGCGCAGCCCGCCGCTCCGGGCGGCGGTCACCGCCTTGCCGGTGGGGGTCTGCGCGGCCGCGGCCGCCTCCTGGGCGGTGGGAGCCTGTACGGCGGGCTGGGCGCCCTGCGTGCCCTGGGTCGTCGCCGGGGTGGCCGCCGTCTTCGCGCCGGTGCCGCCGGGGCCGGTGAAGCTGCCGTTGTCGGGTCCGGTCACGCTGCCGTCACCGCCGATCCCGTGCCCGTCGGTCGAGCACTGCTGGCCGCTCTCGCACTCGGGGGTCCCGCCGTCCTCGGCGTCCTCCGGGAGGGGGGAGCCTTCGTCGCCGACCGCGCCGTCGCCCTGAAGCTCCGCGCAGTAGTTGCCGGGGGCCGAGCAGTCGATGAACTTGCCCTGCAGCGGGGTGGCGTCCTTGAGGTTGGCGCCGTCGTCGGCCAGCCAGAACCCCGCGACGCCGAGGGCCTCGTCGGGCTTGGCCAGCCAGTGGCACACCACGTACGCCGGGGCGTCGGCGCTCAACAGATCGTTGCAGCTCCGGGGATCGTCCTGGGAGTAGGCGGCGACCGCGGGAGTCACCACCCCGATGACCGTGAGCATGGCGCCGACGGCCAGGGTTCGCCGCAGAGTGAGTCGCATTCTTAAGCTCCCGGGTGAAGCCGGTCAAAACGATCGTTTGGCACTCTATCCGGATCATCCCTATCTCAACAGGTTTTGTCAGGAAGTCAGCAGGTTCCCCCTCGCCCCACCGGCCCGTCCCGCACCCGGCCGCCCCGGCGGGGTGCCGATAATCGAAGCATGATCCCCGTACGGCGGGCCCGCTGATGGCGGCCGAGTCCTCACAGACCCTGGAGCGCGGTCTCCGGCTGCTCCGCCTGCTGGCCGACGGCCGGCGTGGCCGTACCCCCACCGAACTCGCGACCGAGCTGGGGCTGAGCCGCCCGGTGGTCTACCGCCTGCTCACCACGCTCCAGAACGAGGGTTTCGTCCGCCGGGGCGGCGACGGCCGGGTCCACCTGGGATTCGGGGTGCTCGTGCTGGCGCGGGCCGTACAGCCGCTGCTCCGCGAGGGCGCCCTGCCGACGCTGCGCGGGCTCGCCGAGGAGGTGGGCGCGACGGCGCACCTGACCGTGGCCGAGGGGGACGACGGCCTGGCGGTGGCGGTGGTGGAGCCCTCCTGGACCGACATGCACGTCGCCTACCGCGAAGGGTCCCGCCACCCGCTCGGCCGGGGCGCGGCCGGGCACGCCATCCTCGCCCTGCGGCAGGGCCGTACCGGCTACGTCGTCACCGAGGGCCAGCTCCAGGAGGGCGCCCGCGGCGTGGCCGCGCCCGTCACCGGCCTGCCCTGGCTGGAGGCGTCCGTCGGGGTCGTCGCCTTCACCGCCCTCGATCCGGCCGTCGTCGGCCCCCGGGTCTCCGCCGCGGCCGCCGAACTGGGCCGCGCCCTCGCCTGACGGAACCCGGCCGACCCGGCGAAACTCAATGAAATCCGTCCAAACCTGTCCCAACCCGGTGGAACGCGGCAGGCGGGCCCGCACCGCAGGAGAGCATGGGTGGACCGGGCGCCGAAGGCCCGCCCGGGTCAGGCGATCGGTTCGAGGAGCTCCAGGCGGTTCCCGTGGGGGTCCTCGCTGTAGAAGCGCCGCATTCCCGGGAAGTCGTCGTCGAACGTCACCGGGTGACCCGCCTCCGCCAGGCGCCGGGCCCATCCGTCGAGGTCACGGACCAGCAGGCCGGGATGCGCCTTGCGCGCCGGGCGGAAGTCCTCCTCGACGCCGAGGTGCAGCTCGACGCCGTGCCCGCGGAACCAGCAACCGCCCCGCGCGGCCAGAACGGGAGGCTTGGGGATCTCGGTCAGACCGAGCACTCCCCCGTAGAAGTCCCGCAGGGCGGGCTCGCTCCCCGGCGGGCAGGCGAGCTGGACGTGGTGCAGCATCACGACCCCCTTTTGCATCTTGACGTCAAGATACTTCGTCCGCGAATCGCGCCGCCATCCATCGCTCCACTTGGTCACCGCTCCGAAGCCGCCGGTTCTTCGGGGCGGGAGCGCGCCCGGGTCCCCGGGGTGTCGCGGTAGAGGTCGCGCAGCAGCAGCGCCTCCGCGCCGTGGTGGATGACCTCGCGGTTGATGTGCAGGACCAGCGCGGCCATGGGGTGGTCGGCGAACGGTCCCTCGGCGGGACCGCAGGGCCGGGACAGGCCCTCGGCGCCGAGCTCCCGCACGCCGTCCGTCCAGGCGGCGTACACCTCGTCGAGCTGTCTCAGGGCCTCGCCCGCCGTACCGGCGTAGGGGAAGGTCGGGTACTCGACGGCGGGCCCCCCGAAGTGCGCGGCGGCGCGCGCCCCCAGGACCCCCACGATGATGTGGGCGAGACGCCAGGCGATCGTCGTCACCGGCGACGGACTCGGCTCGGGGCGCACGAGGTCGATCACGAAGTCCCCGTTCCCGACGGCGCCGGACGCGGCGCCGGCGCCGCGGGGCCGTACGCTCCAGCAGCCGGCGACCGGCTCCCAGAGGTACTCCTCGTCGGTCAGGCCGTCGAGACGGGGCCGCAGGTGGTGGTGCCAGTGCCAGTCGAGCTGCTCGGAGAGCAGGTGGTTCCAGTCCAGGGTCGTACCGGGATGAGTCATGGCGGGACGATAGAAACGATCGGGGACCGTATCGGTCCTCGATCTCTGGCAATCTCGGCCCATGTCCCACACACCGGCGCTGGACACCTCCGCCAGGCTGCTGAAGCTGCTGTCCCTGCTGTGGTCGCGCCGGGACTGGCCGGGCGCCGAGCTCGCCGCGCGCCTGGGCGTCACCCGCCGCACCGTCCGGCGCGACGTGGAACGGCTGCGCCTGCTCGGCTACCCGGTCAGCGCCACATCGGGCGTGGCGGGCGGATACCGGCTGGAGGCCGGGGCCACTCTGCCGCCGCTGCTGCTCGACGACGAGGAGGCCGTCGCGGTGGCGATCGGGCTGCGCCTGGCGGCCGGCGGCGCCGTCGCCGGACTGGAGGAGACCTCGATCCGGGCGCTGGCCAAGCTGGAGCAGCTGCTCCCGGCTCGGCTGCGGCACCGCCTGACCGCACTGCACGCCGCGACCGTGCACCTGCCCGGCCGGGCCGCGGCCGTGGACTCCGCGGCGCTGTCGACGCTCGCCGGCGCCTGCCGTGACCGGGAGCGGCTGCGGTTCGCCTACCGTGACGCCTCCGGCGTCCCCAGCGACCGTACGGTGGAGCCGTACCGGCTCGTCCACACCGGGCAGCGCTGGTATCTCGTCGCCCTGGACCTCCTGCGCGACGACTGGCGCACCTTCCGGGTCGACCGGATCGGCGCGCCGCGGCCGACGGGCGCCCGCTTCACACCGCGGGACCCTCCCGACGCCGCCGCGTTCGTCGCCGCCTCCGTGTCCACCGGCCCCTACGCCTTCACCGCCCGGGTACGGCTCGCCGCCCCGGCGGACGCCGTCGCCGGGCACGTGCCGCCGACGGTCGGCGTCCTGGAGGACCTCGCCGACGGGACGTGCCTGCTGACCACCGGCTCGGACTCCCTGGACGCCCTGGTCGCCCACCTGATCCTCATCGGCGTGGAGTTCGAGGTGCTGGACCCGCCCGAGCTGGCCGACCGCGTCCGCGCCACCGCCGGCCGCCTCACCCGCGCCGCCCCGGCCCGGCCGACGGACGGGTTCCGCGGACGGCTTCCGGAGTCAGTGGCCGGTCCGCAGGCCGAGACCGCCGTTGACCGGAACGACCTCTCCGGTCATGAACCCGTTGGTCGCGACGAGCAGGACGGCCTCGGCGACGTCCTCGGGCCGGCCGACGCGCCCCACCGGCAGGGCCGCGGCGTACTCGGCGAACATCGCCGCCCGCCGCTCCTCCGGCAGCCCGGACCACCACGGGGTGTCGATCACGCCGGGTGAGACCGCGTTGACCCTCAGCGGGGCCAGCTCGGCGGCCAGCGGCGGGACCATCGCCTCCAGCGCGCCGTTGATCGCGGCCAGGCCGGCGGTGCCGGGCAGAGCCGCCCGCGCCGAGGACGCGGTGAGAAGGGTGACCGATCCGCCCTCGGCCATCCGGGGCAGCGCCGCCTGAAGGATCCGCAGGTACGGCCAGACCTTCCGCTCGAACCCGTCGCGCAGGCCGTCCAGGTCGAGGGTGGTGAACGGCCCCGCGCCGGAACCGCCGCTGAGGGCCAGCACCAGGTGGTCGTACCGGACGTCCTCGGCGAAGAAGTCGCTCACCTCCTCGGACGAGCAGCCGTCCACCCGCCGCGCGGTGACCTTGCCGCCGATCCGCCCGGCCGCCGCGTCGAGCCGTACGGGGTCGCGGCCGGTGATCACGACCTCGGCGTCCCGCTCGGCGAAGAGCCTGGCGACGGCCTCACCGATCCCCGAGCTGCCGCCCATCACCAGCGAACGCCGTCCGGACAGCGACATGGGTCGCTCCCTTCGATTTGTCGATACCAAGAGTCTCGACAAATCATTGCCGAGACTAAGAGTCTCGTCAAGTAGGATCGGGACATGCAGACCGGCAGCGGTGATCAGGCCGCCCGCCGCCCACACACCGGGCGGCGGCGCAACGAGGCGGCACGGCGGGCGATCCTCGACGTCGTCGTGGATCTGATCGGGCGGGACGACGACGCGCCGGTGACGATCGACACGATCGCGGCGGCGGCGGGGGTGGGAAAGCAGACCATCTACCGCTGGTGGCCCTCCAAGGGGGCCGTCCTACTGGAGGCGATGACCGAGCGCGCCGACCTGGACATCCCGCCGTCCGACACCGGGACGCTCGCCGGAGACCTGGAGGCGTTCCTGCGCGCGACGTTCCGCCTCGCCGGACAGGCGACGATGGCCCGGCTGCTGCGCAAGGTGATGGTGGAGGCGCAGCTCGACCCCCAGATGGGAGAGGCGACGCGGAGCTTCCTCGCCCGGCGGCGGAGCGCGCTGCGGGGCCTGTTCGAGCGGGCCGCCGAACGCGGCGAGACCGCCCCGGGCACCGACCCGGACCTGCTGGTGGACCAGGCGTTCGGCGTGCTCTGGTACCGGATCCTCGTCGGTCACGCCCCCCTCACCGAGGCGTCCGCCGCCGAGCTGGCCGGGGCGCTGACGGCGCAGGCCGTACGGCGGGCGCCCGGCGAGCCCGGCTGACCACGCCGGAGGCGGGGCGCGGCCGGGCATGTTTGACAGGGCCCGGACCGGTGGCGGAAGGTTGTACGTATAAAGGACAGTAGTGTCCGATAAGCGGACATTCTGTGTCACCCTCTGCAGGCTCGGAGAGGCGCATGCCGTACTACCGCATGGTGGGAGAGGTCCCCCGCAAGCGACACGTGCAGTTCCGGCGGCCCGACGGCGGGCTGTACGCCGAGGAGCTGATGGGCGAGGAGGGCTTCTCCAGCGACTCGTCCCTGCTCTACCACCGCCACCTGCCCACGGCGATCCTCAAGTCCGAGGCGGTCGAGCCCACGGCGGCGACGGCGCTGACGCCCAACCTGCCGCTGTCGCCCCGGCACTTCCGCACCCAGGACCTCCCGGTGAACGGAGATCTGGTGACCGGGCGCGGGCTGCTGGCGGGCAACGCCGACGTCCGCATGTCGTACGTCGCGACCGAGACGCCCAGCGAGCTGTACCGCAACTCCATGGGTGACGAGTGCGTCTACATCGCGAGCGGCCGGGTCCGGTTCGAGTCGACCTACGGCGTGATCGAGGCCGGCGAGGGCGACTACGTCGTCATCCCGACCGGGACCATCCACCGCTGGGTCCCCGAGGGCCGGGTCACGGCCTTCACCATCGAGGCCTCCGGGCACATCCGCCCGCCCAAGCGCTACCTGTCGAAGCACGGGCAGTTCCTGGAGCACGCCCCCTACTGCGAGCGCGACCTGCGCGGCCCGCAGGAACCGCTGATCGTCGAGGGCGAGGAGGTGCCGGTGCTGGTCCGCACCCGCGGCGGGCTGACCCGGCTGGTCTACCGCAACCACCCGTTCGACGTGGTCGGCTGGGACGGCTGCCTGTACCCGTTCGCGTTCAACATCAACGACTTCGAGCCCATCGTGAAGCTCACCCACGCCCCGCCGCCGGTGCACCAGACGTTCGAGGGCCCGAACTTCGTGATCTGCTCGTTCTGCCCCCGGCCGCTGGACTTCCACCCCGAGGCCATCCCGATCCCCTACAACCACCACAACGTCGACTCCGACGAGCTGATGTTCTACGCGGGCGGCGACTACACCGCGCGCCGCGGCTCGGGCATCGACGTCGGCTCCATCTCGCTGCACCCGGCCGGGTTCACCCACGGCCCGCAGCCGGGCGCCGTCGAGGCCGTCATCGAGGCCGTACGGCAGGGCCACTCGCGCACCAGTGAGCTGGCCGTGATGGTCGACACCTTCCGCCCGCTCGACCTGGGACCGGCCGCCCTGTCGGTCGAGGACCCCGCCTACGCGTGGACCTGGGCGCGATGAGCCTCTTCGAGGCCCTCGTCGACGACGCGGGGCTGTTCCCGCCCACGGCGCTGCCGATGGCCGACGCGCTCCGGCGGCACCGCGACGACCTGGACACGGGCAGCCCGGTGCTCACCCACCGGTTCCTGTGCCCGGCGAGCCGCCTCGCCGAGCTGCGCGCCCACCTGGAGGAGGCGGGATTCCCCGGCGCGGGTCCCCTGGCGGACGAAGCCGACCGGGCGGGCCGAACCGAACGGACGGACGAAGCCGGCCGTACGGGCCGAACCGAACGGGCGGACGAAGCCGGCCGTACGGGCCGAACCGAACGGGCGGACGAGGCCGACGGGGCGGGCCCGGCCGGGCGGGTGGCGGAGCCGATCCGGCTCGGGCTGATCCTCGACACCCCCGAGGTCCCGCCGCTCGACGGCCTCACCGTCGAACTGGTCGAGGTGCCGGGCGGCCGGGCGGTCGCCCTGGACATCCCGGCACGGCAGTTCGTCGAGGTCACCGCGGCGCAGCTGCCGATCGACCCGCCGCCCGGGGGCGGGCTGAAGATCAGGTGCGGCGGCCTGACGGCGGCGGCCTTCCCCACCCCGCGGGAGCTGGGCGCCTTCATCACCCACTGCGCCGAGCGCGGCATCCCGTTCAAGGCGACGGCGGGCCTGCACAACGCGGTCCGCCACTTCCATCCGGGGCTGGGCACCGACCGGCACGGCTTCCTCAACCTGGTCCTCGGGGTCTGCGCGGCGGTGGAGGGCCGCGACCCGGTCCCGGTGCTGACCACCACCGACGTGGGCGAGCTGGTACGGCTCGCGCAGGCCGTACCGGACGACACCGCCGAACGCGCCCGGCGGCTGCTGGTCTCCTACGGCTCGTGCAGCACGAGCACGCCGATCGACGACCTGACCGCCCTGGGGCTCATCGGTGCGCCGCCGGCCGCGACGGGGTACGGGACCGGCGCGGCCACCGGACCCGCGACGGCCGGTACGGCCACCGACCCGGCGACGAAGGAAGAGCCGCCGGCCCGATGACGAAGAAAGAGGAGGAAGCGTAATGTCCTGGGGCCTTTCCAACCTGCCCTACGGGGTCTTCACCCGGAGGGAGGGCGAGACCCCGCGCGTCGGCGTGCGGTACGGCGACCACGTGCTGGACCTCGCCGCGGCCCTGCACGACGAGGTGTTCGCCACCGGATCGCTCAACGCGTTCATGGCCCGCGGCGTCACCGCCTGGCGCGAGACCCGGACGCTGATCCAGAACAGGCTGAGCGACGACCCGGCGGTCACCGCGTACCTCGTCCCGCTCGCGGAGGTGCGGATGCACCTGCCGTTCGAGGTGGCCGACTACGTCGACTTCTACTGCTCGCTGGAGCACGCCTCCAACCTCGGCCGGATCTTCCGCCCGGACGACGAGCCGCTGAAGCCGAACTGGCGGCACCTGCCGGTCGGCTACCACGGCCGGGCCGGGACCGTCGTGCCGTCCGGCACCCCGATCACGCGGCCCTCCGGCCAGCGCGGCGCCGGGACGTTCGGCCCCTCGGTACGGCTGGACATCGAGGCGGAGCTCGGCTTCGTCGTCGGCACGCCGACCGGCCTGGGCGAGCGGGCGGGGCGCTTCGAGGACCACGTGTTCGGCGTGACGCTGGTCAACGACTGGAGCGCCCGCGACATCCAGGCGTGGGAGTACGTCCCGCTGGGCCCGTTCCTCGGCAAGTCCTTCGCCACCTCGGTCTCGCCGTGGATCACCCCGCTGGAGGCGCTGTCGGAGGCCCGGGTCGCCGGGCGGGAGCAGGACCCCGAGCCGCTCGGCTACCTGCGCCGCGAGCGGCCCTGGGGACTGGACCTGACGCTGGAGGTCCGGCTGAACGGCGAGGTCGTCTCCCGTCCGCCGTACCGGGAGATGTACTGGACGCCCGACCAGATGCTCGCCCACATGACCGTGAACGGCGCGAGCCTGCGCACCGGCGACCTGTACGCCAGCGGCACGGTCTCCGGCGCGGAGCCGGACCAGCGGGGGTCGCTCATCGAACTGACCTGGAACGGCACCGAGCCGATCAAGCTGGCCGACGGCTCGGTCCGTTCGTTCCTGGAGGACGGGGACACGGTCACCATCTCCGCGACCGCCCCCGGGCCGGGCGGCGAGGTGATCTCTCTCGGAGAGGTGTCGGGCACGATCCGGCCGGCCCGGTGAGCCGCCTCGCGCGGACCCCGGTCCGCGCGAGGAGGGAGGCCGGATCCCGCGGTCCGCGCCCCGCGGGATCCGGCCGCGTCCCGCGGGCGCGGCCCGCGTGGTTCGGCCGCGCCCGTACGCGAGGATCGCGCGGGGCGCGGCCCGCGCGGTTCGGCCGCGCCCGGTGCGGGGACTCCTGACGGCTCGCCGGTCCCGTCATACCGTAGGAGAAGGAACCTCTCGGGCATCTCACTCGTTGTAACAAGCAGGAGGGCCGGCGTATGGACGAGTGGACCATCTGGTTGATTCTCGCGGCGGTGCTGGGCATCGCCGAGATCTTCACCCTGACCACCGTCCTGGGCCTGCTCGGCGCCGCCGCCCTCGTCACCGCCGCCGCCGCGGGGCTCGGCCTTCCGGTGCCACTCCAGCTCCTGGTCTTCGCGGCAGCGTCCGCCGCGGGGCTGCTGGGGGTCCGCCCGATCGCCAGGCGCCATCTCCGGCAGCTTCCCCAGAGCCAGCGGTTCGGGGTCCAGGCCCTCGTGGGCAAGACCGCCTACGTCCTGCGCGAGGTGACCGGCCGGGACGGCCGGGTACGGATCGGCGGGGAGGAGTGGTCGGCCAGGGCCTATGACGAGACACTGGTGATCCCGCCGGGGGCGGTCGTGGACGTCATCGAAATCGAGGGCGCGACCGCGCTCGTCTATCCCCGAGAGTGATCCTCTGACCGACTCACAGACTTCCCGGATGTGACCATGGACCCATTGCTGCTCGTCGGCCTCCTCATCGTCCTGTTCGTGGTGTTCACCGTGGCCCGCTCGGTGCGCATCGTCCCGCAGGCCAGGGCCCGCAACGTGGAACGGCTCGGCCGCTACCACACCACGCTCAAGCCGGGTCTGAACTTCGTGATCCCGTACATCGACCGGGTCTACCCGATGATCGACCTGCGCGAGCAGGTGGTCTCCTTCCGCCCGCAGCCCGTGATCACCGAGGACAACCTGGTTGTCGAAATTGACACGGTTCTGTACTTCCAAGTGACAGACCCGCGGGCCGCCGCCTACGAGATCGCCAACTACATCCAGGCGATCGAACAGCTCACCGTGACGACCCTGCGCAACGTCATCGGCTCCATGGACCTGGAGATGACGCTGACCTCCCGCGACACGATCAACAGCCAGCTCCGCGGCGTGCTGGACGAGGCCACCGGCAAGTGGGGCATCCGGGTCAACCGGGTCGAGATCAAGGCGATCGACCCGCCCAAGACCATCAAGGACGCGATGGAGAAGCAGATGCGCGCCGAGCGGGACAAGCGCGCCGCGATCCTCACCGCCGAAGGCCAGCGGCAGTCGCAGATCCTCACCGCCGAAGGTGACAAGCAGAGCGCGATCCTGCGCGCCGAGGGTGAGCGCAGCGCCGCGATCCTCAAAGCCCAGGGCCAGTCGCAGGCCATCGACGAGGTCTTCCAGGCGGTCCACCGCAACGACCCCGATCCCAAGCTGCTGGCCTACCAGTACCTCCAGGTGCTTCCCGAGCTGGCCAAGGGCGATAGCAACACGTTCTGGGTGATCCCCAGCGAGGTGACCTCCGCCCTGCAGGGCGTGTCGAAGGCGTTCACGGAGGCGCTGCCGCAGTCGTCCGCCACCCGGCAGGCTCCGGCCGTCAACGAGGCCGCCGAGCGGGAGATGGCCGCGGCGCAGCGGGCCGCGGCCGAGGCGGTCGCGGAGGCGTCCGAGGCGGACATCGGCCCCCGCCAGCTCGGTCCCGGCGCCCCGGCCGCCACCGATCCGCTGGCCGGGCTGAACGAGGAGCGCCCGGCCGCCGCCGTCCGCCGCGACGGCGCGGGCAGGGCCGACGGGAGCACGGGCGGGACCGGCGCCAACGGCACCGGGGACCCGGCCGGTCCCGGCGCCTGACCCCCCGTCCGCTCCTCCTCCGGGTTCCCGCCCGCCGTACGGCCCGCAGCGCCGTACGGCGGGCGGTGCCGTACGGCGGGCGGTGCCGTACGGCGGGCGGTGCCGTACGGCGGGGGAATGACCGGGCCGATCCCGGGCAGGGGGTCCCCGTCTTTCCGAGCGTGAAGCAGCGCTGTGGGCGGGTTTAAGAAAAGCGCGATGGACACCTCCGGAGCCGACCGGGCACAGTGCGTAAGGTCGTAACCGAGGGGGGATCCGTATGAAAGCGCTGGTCAAGGCAAAGGCCGAGCCCGGTCTGTGGTTGATGGACGTACCGGTGCCCGAGGTGAGGCCGGGTGAGGTGCTGATCAAGGTGCTGCGCACCGGCATCTGCGGCACCGACCTGCACATCCGGAGCTTCGACGCCTGGGCGCGGCAGACGCTGCGCACGCCGCTGGTCGTCGGGCACGAGTTCTGCGGCGAGGTCGTCGAGGTGGCGCCCGGGGTCGAGGACGTCGCGGTCGGCGACTTCGTCAGCGGCGAGGGCCACCTGGTCTGCGGCAAGTGCCGCAACTGCATGGCCGGGCGGCGCCACCTGTGCCGCAACACCGTCGGGCTGGGCGTGAACCGCGACGGCGCGTTCGCCGAGTACCTGACGCTTCCCGCGTCCAACGTCTGGGTGCACCGCACGCCGGTCGACCCGGACGTCGCAGCGATCTTCGACCCGTTCGGCAACGCCGTGCACACCGCCCTGACGTTCCCCATGGTCGGCGAGGACGTCCTGATCACCGGGGCCGGGCCGATCGGCCTGATGGCCGCGGCGGTGGCGACGCACGTGGGCGCCCGCAACGTGGTCATCACCGACCTCAGCCCCGAGCGGCTGGAACTGGCCCGCAAGCTCGGCGTCTCCCTCGCGCTGAACGTCGCCGAGACCCCGATCGCCGAGGGCATGCGGCGCCTCGGCATGCGCGAGGGCTTCGACGTGGGCCTGGAGATGTCGGGCCACCCGCAGGCGCTCCGCGACATGATCGCCAACATGACGCACGGCGGGAAGATCGCCATGCTCGGGCTGCCCGCCGAGGAGTTCTCCGTCGACTTCGCGACCATCGTGACCTCGATGATCACTCTCAAGGGCGTCTACGGCCGGGAGATGTTCGAGACGTGGTACGCCATGTCCGTGCTGCTGGAGAAGGGCCTCGACCTCTCCCCCGTGATCACCGACCGCTTCTCCCACCGCGACTTCGACGCGGCCTTCGACACCGCCGCGAGCGGCAAGACCGGCAAGATCATCCTGGATTGGACCGCCTGATGTTCGACAACGTCCGCGACGACCTGCGCGTGACCCTCGACGAGATCGTCTCCGCCGGGCTGCTCAAGCCCGAGCGGGTCCTCACCACCCCGCAGAGCTCCGGCATCGCCGTCGCCGGGGGCGGCGAGGTGCTGAACTTCTGCGCCAACAACTACCTGGGCCTGGCCGACCACCCCGAGGTGGTCGCCGCCGCCAAGGAGGCGCTCGACCGCTGGGGCTTCGGCATGGCGTCGGTCCGCTTCATCTGCGGCACCCAGGAGGTCCACAAGGAACTGGAGGCGCGGCTGTCGGAGTTCCTCGGCCAGGAGGACACCGTCCTGTACAGCTCGTGCTTCGACGCCAACGGCGGCGTGTTCGAGACGCTGCTCGACGACCGTGACGCGGTGATCTCCGACGCGCTCAACCACGCGAGCATCATCGACGGCATCCGGCTGTGCAAGGCCCGCCGCCTGCGCTACGCCAACCGCGACATGGCCGAGCTGGAGGCCCGGCTGAAGGAGGCGTCCGACGCCCGGCGCAAGCTGGTCGTCACCGACGGCGTCTTCTCCATGGACGGCTACGTCGCCCCGCTGCGGGAGATCTGCGACCTGGCCGAGAAGTACGGCGCCATGGTCATGGTGGACGACTCCCACGCGGTCGGCTTCGTCGGCCCCGGCGGCCGGGGCACCCCCGAGCTGCACGGCGTGATGGACCGGGTGGACATCATCACCGGCACCCTCGGCAAGGCGCTCGGCGGGGCCAGCGGCGGTTACGTCGCCGCCCGCCGGGAGATCTGCGCGCTGCTGCGCCAGCGCTCGCGCCCCTACCTGTTCTCCAACTCCCTCGCCCCGGTGATCACCGCCACCTCGCTGCGCATCCTCGACATGATCAGCGGTGACAGCGACGCCCGGGACCGGCTGCGCGCCAACACGACGCGGTTCCGCACGAAGATGACCGAGGCGGGGTTCGACATCCTGCCCGGCGACCACCCCATCGTCCCGGTGATGATCGGCGACGCCGCCGAGGCCGCGGCGATGGCCGAGCGGCTGCTGGAGCGGGGCATCTACGTGATCGGCTTCTCCTACCCGGTGGTGCCGAAGGGCCAGGCCCGCATCAGGGTCCAGCTCTCGGCGTCCCACTCGGCCGAGGACGTGGACCGCGCGGTCGAGGCGTTCGTCGCCGCCCGCGGCTGACACCCACCCGGCCCGTTCCCGCGCTCCGGCCAGGGAACGGGCCCGCGGCCGGCGTTCCGGCCAGGGAGCGGGCCCGCGGCCGGCGTTCCGGAACGGCGAGGGGCGACCGGCCGGGGAACGGCCCGGGGAACGGCCGGCGCTACGTGCCGAGATAGGCCAGGACCGCCGCGACCCGCCGATGGGTGTCGGGGCTGTTCTCCAGCCCCAGCTTCATGAAGATCGCGTTGACGTTCTTCTCGACGGCGGAGACCGACAGGTGGAGCGCGCGGGCGATGCCGCCGTTGGACCTGCCGTGGGCCATCTCGCACAGCACGTCGCGCTCGCGCGGGGTCAGCTCCTCCCCCCGGTGACCCCGTACGGCGCGGCGGGCCATCAGGGCCTCCACGACCTTGGGGTCGATGACCGAGCCGCCGCCGGCCACCGCCCGCACCGCGCCGAGCAGCTCCTCCAGGTCACCGACGCGGTCCTTCAGCAGGTAGGCGAAGCCCTCGGCGCCGTGCTTGAACACCTCGAAGGCGTAGAGCGCGTCGGAGAACTGGGAGAGCACCACGACACCGGTCGCCGGGTGGTCGGCGCGGATCCGGTGGGCCGCGTCGATGCCCTCGAAGCCCGGCCGGAACGGGCCGCCCGGCATGCGGATGTCGGTGATGACCACGTCCGGCCGGAGTCTGCGCACGGCGTCCAGCAGCTCGCCGGCGCTGCCCACGGCCCCGGTGACGGCCGCCTTGCCGGACGTCTCCAGCAGTCTCCGGACGCCCTCGCGGACCAGGTAGTGGTCGTCGGCGATGACGACCCGCGGCCGTCCCGCGGCCCGCTCCGGCTCAGTCATGGACCGGCACCCAGGCTCGCACCCTCGTCCCCTCCCCCTTCGCGCTCGCCACGTCCAGGCCGCCGCCGAGCGCGGCCAGCCGGTCGGCGAGGGCCACGAGCCCGCGCCGGGTGACCGTCCCCGGGTCGAAACCCTCGCCGTCGTCGGCGACCGTGACCCCCAGCCGCCCGCCGGACAGCGTCAGCCGTACGTCCACGGCGGAGGCGCGGGCGTGCTTGAGCGTGTTGGCGAGCGCCTCGCTCACGGTGAAGTACAGCGCTCCCTCGATCTCGTCGGGAAAGCGTCTCACACGCGGCTCGGGGTCGACGCGCACCGTCGAGGGCACCGGCAGGCGCGAGCAGCGCTCCTCCAGGGCCTCGGCCAGCCCGCCCTGGCTGAGCACCGACGGGTGGATGCCCGCCGCCAGCTCCCGCAGGTCGTCGAGGGTCTGCCTGGCCTGGTCCCGCAGGAGCGTCATCGTCTCGGCGTCCCCTCCGGTGGCCCTGGCCAGCTCCAGGCCGGCGATGAGCGCGACGATCTCCTGCTGCACGCCGTCGTGGATGTTGCGCTCGATCCGCCGCCGCTCGGCCTCCTGCGCGTTGACCAGCCGGGCGGCCAGCCCCGCGCTCTGGATCGCCAGCCCGACCGGTACGGCCAGCGCCCGCAGCAGCCGCCGGTCGTCGCGGGTGAGGCCGCCGTCCCGAGGGCCGCAGGCGATGTGCCCCTGCCCGGCGGGAACGGTCAGCTCCGGCTCGCCCTCCTCCTCGCCCGCCACGACCCGGGTGCCGTCGGCGAGCGTGACGGCCGCCCACCGGACGTCCAGGCCCGTCCGCACGGCCTCGGCCAGCCGCCCGAGCAGCTCGCCCGGCTCCGCCTCCTCCAGGCCGGGCGCCAGCTCCGAGAGCAGCTCGTCCACCGTGGGCCGCAGGTCGAAGACGAGGAAGAAGCGCGAGCCCCGGACGCCCACCCGGATGTCGAGCAGGTTGTGCCGGAACACGGCCACCCCGATCGCGGCGGGCAGCGCGCCCAGCAGGGGCATGACGAGGACCCCGGTCGCCGCCGGCTCCGTGACGATGGAGAACGTGCCCAGCAGGAACCCGCCGAGGGTGGCGGCGAGCCCGGCGGTCATCCAGCCGAGCCGGCGGCGTCCGGGCCCGGAGGCGCGGCGGGTGCGCGTCGCGAGGGAGACCAGCACCGCCAGCGCCGTGCCGAACACCGTCAGCTGCCCCAGTCCGGCCAGGCCCGCCACGACCAGCGCGCCCGGCCCGGTGACGCTGAGCGGGTTGCCGAGCGGCGAGATGACGTAGACGTCCTCCGGAAACAGCAGCACCCCCAGCCAGTGCGTGGCGATCGCCGCCCCGGCGATCCAGGCCGCCACCCGCCAGCGCCGCGAGGGAAGCCGCCCGTCCGGGAAGAACAGCGGGACGAACACCCACGAGAGCCCGTAGAAAGGCGCGAACAGGGAGGACAGCACGGCGGCGAGGACGAGCTGCGGCGTGGGCTGCCCCGTGTCCGCGGAGATGAGGAGCCCGACCCCCAGGGCCCCCAGGCCCATGCAGTCCGCGGTGGCCAGGAGCAGCCATCCGTAGAGGTTGTCCGGCCGCCGGTGGGCGACGAGCCAGCCCAGCGCGGGCAGCGGCAGCGCCAGCGCGACGAACGTCAGCTGGGCGAGCGGCGGGCCGCCCTCCAGCACCGTGCCGGCGACGATGCCGAGGATCGCCACCGCCGCCATGGAGGCGGCGAGGACACGGGTCGGGGTCGGGGGGAGCACGGAACGCAGTGTGGTCCCCCCGGGCGACCGCCGTCTATGAGGTTGTCCTCACATCCGCCGGTGGACGGCCGCACCCCGGAAGGCGGTGGCCCGCCGGATACCCCGCCCGCCGTGCCCTTCCTAGCGTGTGGACCACGGCCGTCACCGCGGTGGTGACGGCGGACCCGCAGCCTTTGAAGCAGCCCGCGAAGGAGACATCCGTGCACCTACGGCCCCGAACGACCCGCACACTGGCCCTGGCCGCCCTCGCCGTGGCCGCTCCCCTGACCGTCGGCGGAACCCTCCCGGCCGCCGCGGACGCCGTACGGCCCGCCGCCGCGCCGGTGCGGCAGGCCGCCGTGGGGACCGCCCCCAGCCCCGCGACCACCGCCACCGCCACCCCGGAGATTCCCGACAGCCCGGCCGGGCGTCAGCTCCGCTGGTTCCTGGACGCCACGACCCGGGCGCCGCTCCCCGCGGACGAGCTCGGGCAGCACGTGAACGCCGGCTTCCTCAAGGAGGTGACCGTCGACGGCTTCAACCAGTTCCTCAAGGGCATGTCCGGCATCCGGCTCGACGAGCTGACCAGGACCGACCCGGACTTCCTGATCGGCACGGTCACCGTCGGCGGACGGAAGTCCGACGTCAGGCTCACCGTGGACGCCTCAGGGAAGATCGACGGCCTGCTGGTCGCGCCGTCGGTCCCGCCCGCCCCCACCGGCTGGGCGGAGCTCGACGCCCGGCTCCGCAAGACCGCCCCCCGGACCGGCTTCCTCGCCGCCGAGATCGACCGGCGGGGCCGGTGCGAGACCGTCCACGGCGTCGACGCGGACACCGCCCGCCCGCTGGGGTCGATCTTCAAGCTCTACGTGCTGGGAGCGGTGGCGGACCGGATCCACGCGGGCAGGCTGAGCTGGGAGACGAAGCTCACCGTCACGCCCGGGGTGAAGATCCCGGCGGAGGACGGCCTCGGAACCCGGCCGGACGGCAGCACCGTCACGGTCCATGAGGCGGCCAAGCTGATGATCTCGATCAGCGACAACACCGCCGCCGACCTGCTGCTGAAGACGGTCGGCCGCAAGGCCGTGGAGAAGAAGGTCCGCCAGTGGTCCGGCCACGCCGAGCGGAACCTCCCCTTCCTCACCACGCGCGAGCTGTTCCTGCTGAAGGGCGTCGACTATCCCCGGCACGCCCGCGCCTACCTCGCGCGCGGCACGCAGGGGCGCCGTGCCTATCTCCGTGACGTCGTCGCCGGCCTCCCCCTCTCGAAGATCAAGGTGTGGGAGCGGCCCCGCGAGATCGACACCATCGAGTGGTTCGGCTCCCCCCGCGACGTCTGCCGCGCCTACGCCGGCCTGCTCACGCGGAGTGACGCCCGCCTGAACGAGGTGCTCTCGGCCAACGACGCCGGGATCGGCCTCGACCCCGCCGCGTGGCCGACCGTCTGGTACAAGGGCGGCTCCGAAGCCGGGGTCCTCGACATGGCGTTCCTCGGGCGCACCGCCAAGGGGAGGACCTACGTCGTCACCACGCTGGCGAGCGACACCCGCGCCCCCCTCGACGAGGGCTCCGTCGGCCCCGAGATCATCTCCCTCAGCAGGGGCGGTTTCGGCCTGGTCGAGTGAGCGGCCCGCCGGGTACGCGCACCCCGGGCGCTGCCCGACAATGAGGGGGTGATTGACACCCGGCGGCTGCGGACCCTGCGCGCGGTGGCCGACCACCGTACGGTCACCGCCGCCGCGGCGGCCCTCCACCTGACGCCGTCCGCGGTCTCCCAGCAGCTCGTCGCCCTGGAGCACGAGGTGGGGCACCGGCTGCTGGAGCGCGACGGCCGGGGTGTGCGGCTGACCGCCGTCGGCCGCATCCTGCTCGGCCACGCCAACGAGGTGCTCGCCCAGCTGCAGCGCGCCGAGGCCGACATCGCCGCCTACACCACCGGTACGGCGGGCGAGGTGAAAGCCGCCTCCTTCGCCACCGCGATCGGCCTCGTCGTGGCCCCGGCGGTGGGCGCGCTGCGGAGCAAGGAGCCCGGCATCCAGGTCCGCGTCCTCGACGCCGAGGGCGACCAGAGCCTCACCATGGTCCTGGACGGCGCGGTGGACGTCGCCGTGGCCGTCGAGTACCGCGGGGCTCCGGCCGAGGACGACCGCCGCCTGTCGCGCATCCCGCTCTACTCCGAGCCGTTCGACGTGGTGCTGCCCGGCGACCACCCCCTCGCCGGGCGGGAGGTGACCGTGGCCGACCTCGCCGGGGAGACATGGATCGGCCCCTACCCCGGCAACCCCTGCCACGACGTGATCGCGCTGGCCTGCGAGCACGCCGGGTTCGCCCCGGAGTTCGCCCACTCCTCCGACAACTTCAGCGCGGTGGTCGCCCTGGCGGCGGCCGGGGCCGGTGTGGCGATGGTGCCCCGGCTGGCGCTGCGCGCGGCCGACCTGTCCGGCGTGGTGGTCCGCCCGGTCGCGGGCCCGGAGCGCCGGGTCTTCGCCGCCGTACGGCGCGGCGCCGAACGCCACCCGCTGCTGGTCCCCCTGCTGGACGCCCTCACCGACGCCGCGGCGGACCTGCGGCGGATCCCGCCCTGTTGAAAAGGGCCGGGTCCGAAAGGCCGCCGGGTCCGAAAGGCCGCCGGCTCCGTCAGGCGGGTACGGCGCGCAGGAAGTCGCCGAGGATCTCGTTGAAGGCGTCCGGGCGCTCCATGTTGGGGTAGTGCACGGTGCCGTCGACGGTGACCTCGCGGCCGTCGGCGACGGTGCGCGCGAGGCGGCCGGCCATGCCGATGTGGTCGCTCGAATCGAGGCGGCCGTCGCCGGCCGCGAACGTGAACGCGTCGGAAGTAGCGGTCATGACAACCAAGGTGCCATCTTTGTGTTGGTTTGACAACCAAGGTGTCATCATGGAGGGGTGACCGATGCCGAACGACCCCTCGCCCCCGGCGACCTCGCCCACCGGCTCACCGAGGTGTTCGACCTCGTGGGGCCCCTGTACCGGCGCGCGCAGCGCAAGGTGGAGGAGGGCGTGCCGATCGAGGGGCTGTCCGTCGGGGTGCGCGCCGTCCTGAACCTGCTCTGCGAGAACGGGCCCATGACCGTTCCGCAGATGGGCCGCGCGCAGGCGCTGAGCCGGCAGTTCGTGCAGCGCATGGTCAACGACGCCGCGGCGCGGCGGCTGGTCGAGAGCATCCCCAACCCCGCCCACCGGCGGTCCTCCCTGATCCGGCTGACGGACGACGGCAGGGCGGCCATCACCGCGGTGATGACGCGCGAGCACGCCCTGCTGGGCCAGGTCGGCGGAGACCTGACCGACGCCGACGTGACGGCCTGTGTGCGGGTCCTCACGGCGATGCTCGCCTTCCTCGACAACGTCGACGTGGACTGACCCGCGCGTCACCGCGGCCGTACGGGGTCGTCCGGGAACGGCGAGGCGCCGACACCGCGCCGTTCTCGTCCCCCGGAAGGCCCGGGGAAGACGAGGTCCTCCACCGCGGTCGCCACACCGGGCGGGACAGGGAGATCCCTTAATGGACGGCCAGGGCGACCTCCATCCCGACGCTCTCCCCCTGTTCCAGCAGCCCGATCTGGCGCAGGCGGGTCAGCTCCACGTCCAGCCCGCGTTCCTCGGCCGCCACCAGCAGGGCGAGCACCGCGGGGTGGGTCGCGCCGTCGACCACCGGCACCGGGTCGTCGAACCGCCAGCGCACCGCCAGCTCCGGCGTGGCCTCGACCGTGCCGGACTCGACCTCCCACCCCGGCACCGAGAACCCGTCGGCCGGCGGCCGCGCGACCGGCCAGCAGCAGACCACCTCGACCTCGCTGTCACTGCCGGGTACGGCCCGCAGCGTCGACCAGAACGGCCCGACCGGCGCGTCGCCCGCCTCCGCCAGCGCCCGCCAGAGCGCCGCGAACCCCTCGTTGGCCCGTTCGTCCGCGCTTTCGACGTCCTCCGCCGTGGGGTTCTCCCCGCCGGGCACCCTCAGCACGACGCCCGCCCAGTGCCGCCGCTCGGCATGCCGTTCCACCACCTGCCATTCGTGATCGCCCTCGCCGCCGAGCAGCCGGTCGAGCGTGTCGAGGGCGGCGTCCTGGCGCTCCCGCTCCGCCGCCAGCCGGGCGCGGTGCCCGGCGAGCGTCGCCGCGGCCGTACGGGGATCGTCCAGGAACGAAGGGGCGTCGGCCAGCGGGACGCCCGCCGCGCGCAGCGCCTTCAGCCGGAGGGCCGGTCCGAGCTGAGCCGCGCTGTAGCGCCGGTGCCGCGACCAGGGATCGACCGAGGCCGGCTTGAGCAGCCCCTGCTCGTCGTAGAGGCGCAGGGCCTTCAGGCTCAGTCCGGTCAGCTCCGCGAATTCGCCGATGCTCATCATGCGACCAGTGTGGAACCTCCCCCAGGGGCAGGTTCCAGCCGCGCTCGACGGTTTTCTCCCGCGGCCCGGATGGCGGCTTCCCCCTGAACCCGACCACGGCCTCCGGGCCGGAGCCGTCCAGCTCCTGACCGCCGGGCACGCCTTGCCCAAATGATCTAACTGAACGACATAGGCCCCCAGTGGAGACTTAGCGCCTGTAAGATCAAAAACCGCAACAATCTCCCCATCCCTCACAGACGTTACGGGGTTCTGTAGGGATGGTGGTGCTCAGCGAAAGGACGGGCATGAACATTCGGACCAAGCTCGCGGCATTGGCCGGCGCTGCGATGGTTTCCACCTGCCTGGTAGCCAGCGCTACGCCGGCAAGCGCGGCCGGCCCCTGCGGCGGCGGCTACTACCAGATCGACGTGTACAACATCTCGAACCTCGCGGGCAAGACGGTCGGCCGCACTCATCTCTACTACTCCAGGTCCACCAAGAAGAACTGCGCCCTCACCTACGCCACGCCCGCCAAGCGCGGCTACAAGGCCGTGAAGCTCCGCCGCTCGGGCACCTTGAAGTGGACCGTCGACGCGGGGACCTTCAGCGAGTACGCGGGCCCGGTTTACGTCTCCGCTCCGGGCAAGTGCATCGACATCGAGGGATACATCGGCGGCAACGGCGCCACGTACTACAGCAGGCACTGCGGCTGAGCCGTTCCAGGACCTGTACGGAGTACGGATCTTCACCTGGCCTGAAGGTTCCGGATCCACAAGATGGCTCTGCGTAGACGGAGGCCGGCGAGGTAGCTGTCGGGGTCCCGCCGAAGCACCACGGCGGCCAGGGGCTCAGGCGCTCTGGCGGGCCTCGGCGTTGCTGGTGCGGATCTGCTGGATGCGCTGCTTGGTCAGGCCGAGCAGCTCGCCGATGTCGGCGTCGGACAACCCGAGGCTCGACAGGTGCTCGACGCGCGCCCTGGCGGTCCGGCTGTAGTCCTCGGCGATCGCGGCGGCCCGGCGCTGCAGCTCGGCGAAGGCGCTGAGGTCCTCCCCGGTCAGGCCGGGCAGCGTGTAGTGGAAGACGGGCGCCGGCGGCTCGGCGCGGTCGCCGAACAGGAACGGCAGCCCCTCGGCGACGTCGGCGTGCAGCTCCTTCAGCGAGCGGGCGGACATGCCGCCGGCGACGCCGTCCACGGCGGCGAGCCACAGCGTGCCGTTCTTGGTGACGTGAACGTCAACGCTGTCGTCGGCCATCAGTCCTCCAGCCAGTCGTCACCGAACAGGGCGGCGAGCCCGCGTTCGAGGGCTGCCACGAGTTCGGGTGTCTCACCCGGGTAGAGCGGGACGATCGCGCGCGCCACGACGCGCCCGGCCGGGTCCCACAGCAGCAGGAAGCGCTGCCGCCTGCTCGTCTCCGCCCAGTCGCAGCGCAGCCCGTGGGCACGCGCGAGGGCCACGAGCCGATCACGGATGGCCGCGTAGTCGTCTCGTTCTACCACACGCGGCAGACTATACCCCTTGTTTCACACCGACAATGCCTCTTGTCGCCGACTTCCGGCATGGTGCGTCCTCACCGCCCGGTGTTCCGGGACGTCGGCCCCCGTCGCCTCCCCCGCCCGGTGGGCCGCCTTCGTCGCCGCCCCGAGGGGCCGGCGCCCTCGACCGAACGACGGCCGCGCGGACGCTCCAGGAAGGAGTCCGGGCGGACGTGAGGACCGGAAGGCGGGCGGACCCCGAAATGTGCGAGGGCCCCGGCCGGGGCCCTCGCGGCGGGAAGGTCAGACGGTCACGGGCAGCGCGGTGAGGCGCCAGGTGCCGGGGTCGGGGGCGCGCAGCCCGGCCGGCGGTACGGCCGGCGTCAGGTCGGGGAAGCGGCGCAGCAGGGCGGTGAGCGCGACCTCGGTCTGCACGCGGGCCAGCGACGCCCCGACGCAGAAGTGCGGCCCGTGGGAGAACCCGAGGTGACTCGCCGTACCGGGGGTGCCGGGGACCCGGGTGACGTCGAGCCGGTCGGGGTCGGTGAACGCGCGCGGGTCACGGTTGGCGGCGGCGACCGCGATGGTGACGGGCTCGCCCTTGCCGATCGGCACGCCGTACAGCTCGGCGTCCTCCCGGGCGTGGCGGGGGATCGTCAGCAGCGTCGGGCCGCACCAGCGGATCAGCTCCTCGACGGCGCGCGGCACGAGCGCGGGGTCGGCGCGCAGCGCGGCGAGCTGTTCCGGGTGGTCCAGCAGGGCCGCCACGGCGTTGACGATGAGGTTCGTCGGCGTCTGACCGGACAGTACGAGCTGCCAGACCAGCATGACCAGCTCGGTCTCACTCAACCGGTCGCCGTCCTCGTCCCGGACTCGGACGAGGTCGGAGAGCAGGTCGTCGCCGGGCTCCTCGCGCCGGCGTGCCACCGCCGCCTCGGCGCCCCGCATGATGGCCGGGATCGCCGCGGCGAACGCCTGCCCCGCGCCGGAGGCGATGGTCGCGCCGTACTCGCGCCAGCTCGGGCGGTCGGCCTCGGGGATGCCGACCAGCTCGCAGATGACGTCCATCGGCAGCGGGCGGGCGAAGTGCCACAGCAGGTCCACCGAGCCGTCCTCGGTGTGAGCGGGAAGGTCGTCGAGCAGCCCCTCGACGATCCGCTCGATCCGGGGCCGGAACCCGGCGGCGCGGCGCGCGGTGAACGCGGGCGCCACCAGCCGCCGCAGCCGCAGGTGCTCCGCCCCTTCCATCTCGCTCATCGTCCGCATGTACGGCAGGCAGTCGGCGGGCACGTCGGGCCGCATGAAGCTGCTCTCGGTGATCTCGAACCGCGGGTCGGTGAGCAGTGCCCGGGCGTCCTCGTGCCGGGTGACGGCCCACATCGGCATGCCGGGGATCAGCAGCCGCGCCAGCGGGGAGCGCTCGCGCGCCCGCCCGTAGGCGGTGAAGGGGTCGCGGATCACCCCGGGGTCGGTGAGATCGATCTCGGGGACGCCTCCCACCTCACGGCCGCCGCCCGCTTCGGTCCCGCTCATGAACTCTCCTCGAATCAAAATGTCGTTAACATATGCATCCAACATTCGGATGGTAACTGTATTCGGATCCGCCGGGCACGACAACCATCGGGCGGAAGGGGGACCGGCCCGCCGGAACGCGGATACGGGAGAGTCACCGGACAGGTCGCCGACGGCTACTCGGAAAAATCTGAGATGACAGAAATTTGTGTTATTTCAGATATTTAGGTAAATTCATGCACGTGACATTCGATGACGAGCTCGCCTTCGCCGACGAGGTCGGCCGGCATTTCGCCCGGCAGAACGGCCTGCCACCGATCACCGGCCGGGTCGCCGGATGGCTTCTCATCTGCGATCCGCCACAGCAGAGCATCGCCGAACTCAGCGAGGCGCTGCGGGCGAGTCGCAGCGCCGTCAGCGGCGCGGTCTCCGCGCTTGAGGAGTGGTCCTGGGTCCAGCGCTCACGCGCCGCAGGCGAGCGCATGGACCGCGTCAGCCTCCATCCCGCGATCTGGCTGAGGATGACGGACAAGTCAACGGAGTACGCCTCCCTCCGCGCGCTGGCGCGACACGGGCTCGCGGTTCTGGGCGACGCTCCCGCGGCCCGCCGGGCCCGCCTCCTGGAGACGGCGGCCTTCGCCGACTTCCTCCTTGAGCGGATGCCCGCCCTCGCGGCCGAGTGGCGCGCCCACCGCGACGTCCTGCGCGCCTCGGGCGAACTGCCCGGCGATCCCGGAGCGCGCCCTTCCTGACCCTCACCCCGTAAGGCCGCTTTCCCCACCGCTGCCCCCACCGGCACCGGTCCTTCCACCGTGCCCGCACCACGGCCGTGCCGGTCGTGCACACCTCCCGATGAGGAAGATTCCGATGATCTTCGACGCCGCCCGCTGGCAGGCCCGCTTCGACGCGCTCCGCACCGCCCACCATGTGCCCGGAGCGTCGCTGGCCGTACTGGTCGATGGTGAGATCCACGAACTGGCCGGCGGTGTACTGCACCGGGGAACCGGGGTGGAGGTGACGACCGACTCGGTGTTCCTGTCCGGTTCGCTGGCCAAGGTCTACACCGCCACCCTGGTGATGCGACTGGTCGACTCCGGCGTTCTGGACCTGGACACGCCGGTCGTGGACGTGCTGCCCGAGTTCGCCACCCCGGACCCCGACGCCACCGACGCGATCACCATCCGGCGGCTGCTCAGCCACACCGGCGGGCTGACCTGCGACTTCAACTACGACTCCGGCCGGGGCGACGACTGCCTGGCCAGATACGTGGAGGCCGCCAAGGACGTCGCACTGGACTGTCCGCCCGGAACGGCCATCTCCTACAGCAGCCTCGGATACGTCGTACTGGGCCGCGTCGTCGAGGTGCTCACCGGCATGACCTGGGACCAGGCGTTGAAGGACCTGCTCCTCACCCCGCTCGGGCTGGAGCACTCGATGACACTGCCCGAGGAGGCGCTTCGCTTCCGCGTGGCCATGAGCCACCTGGGCGGGCCCGGCCAGGATCCCGACCCGGCGCCGGCCTGGGATCTGATGCCGCGTTCGGCGGGGCCGTACGGCAGGGTCATCATCTCCGCGGGAGACGTCATCCGGTTCGTCCGGATGCATCTGGACGGCGGCACCGCCCCCGACGGCACCCGCGTGCTGTCCGCCGACGCCGTCGCGGCGATGCAGCGCCGCGAGGTCGACAGCCCCGACAAGTGGACCGTCAGCGCCGACGGCTGGGGCCTGGGCTGGACCCTGTACGACTGGGACGGCGTCCCCGGCTACGGCCATGACGGCAGCGCCGTCGCCCAGCACTCCTACCTGCGCGTCGTCCCCCACGCGGGCGTCGCCGTCGTCCTGCTGACCAACGGCGGCGGCACCGACGGGCTTTACGCCGAGCTGTTCCGGGAGCTGCTGGCGGAGCTGGCCGGGGTGCGGATGCCCGCCCCCTTCGGTCCCGCGGCGAACCCGCCCGCGGTGGACATGACGCCGCTGGTGGGCACCTACCGGCGCGAGGGCGTCGTCACCACCGTCACCCAGGACGAGGACGGCCGCGCGCGCATCCGCTACGAGTTCGTCGACGGCATGAAGGACTTCTCCCCGCCGCTGGAGATGGACCTGCTGCCGGTGTCGAAGACGGTGTTCGCCGCCTCCGGCGGTCCCGCCTACGGCGAGGGCCACATCCCCGTCGTCTTCTCCACCCTGACCGACGGCACCCCGTGCGTGTACATCGGCATGCGCGCCACGCCCAAGGCCGCCTGACCGCTCACGTCGCCCGGGAGGAGCCGCGGTGGGGGCGAGCTTTGGGGACGCGTCGAACGCGGACCGGCCCGGTGCCGCGCGTCTCACCCGATGGCGGGGCCGGGGCCTCGGTACGGCAGGGTGCGGCTGTAGACGATGTTGGTCGTCGTGCCGTGAGGGATCCCTTCCGGATCGGCCGACCGTACAGCTAGCCTCGATCTGGTGGAAATAGGAGTCAATGTCCCGAATTTCGGGCCCGGCACCGACCCGGACACGCTGCGCCGCTGGGCACGGACGGTGGAGGGGCTGGGCTTCGACCTGCTGATGGTCTCCGACCATGTCGTGGTGACCCCGGACGTCGCCGAGCAGTACCCGGCGCCCTTCTACGAGCCGTTCACCACGCTCTCCTGGCTGGCCGGCGTCACCGACCGGATCCGGCTCGGCACCACGGTGCTCATCGTGCCCTACCGGCATCCGCTGCTCGTCGCCCGGATGGCCGCCAACCTGAACCGGCTCAGCGGCGGACGGCTGGTCCTCGGCGTGGCGGCCGGCTGGGCACGCCAGGAGTTCGAGGCGCTCGGCGTGCCGTTCGAGCGGCGCGGGAGGCTCACCGACGACCATCTGCGGGCCATCCGCGCCGCCTGGGAGGACGACGACGACTACCGCGCCGGCGACATACCGTTCTGGGTCGGCGGCCACAGCGACGCCGCACTGCGCCGTGCCGTACGGCTGGGCGACGGGTGGCACCCGCTGCGGTTCACCCTTCCCTGGCTGACCGGGGCGCTGGACCGGCTGAAGGCCGTCGCCGCCGTGGAGGGGCGGCCCGCGCCCGCGCTGGTCCCCCGCATGATCCTGAGGCTCACCGAGACGCCGGTCACCGGGCCGGACCGGCTCGCCGGGGAGGGGACGATCGACCAGGTCACCGAGGACTTGGAGCGGCTGCGCCTGCTCGGCGCCGAGACCGTCGTGCTGGACCCGTTCGGCGGGGACCCCGCCGAGACCCTCCACCCGGAGACGGCATGGCGGGCGCTCGCGGCCGTCGCCGACCGGCGGCGGACGCTCACCGCCGGGAACACCATCACCGACGAACGGAGCGATCATGACGGATGACGACGAGCGGCTCCTCCGCAGGGCCATCGAGCTGGCCGCCGAGGCCAGGGCGGGCGGGAACCCGCCGTTCGGATCGCTGCTGGCGGGGCCGGACGGCGAGATCCTCGCGGAGGAGCGCAACACGAGCGTCACCGACGCCGACATCACCGCCCACCCCGAGCTGAAGCTGGCCAGGTGGGCGGCCCGCGAGCTGGACCGGACCGCCGCGGCCGCCACCACCATGTACACCAGCTGCCGGCCGTGCGGCATGTGCGCGGGCGCCATCGAGCGGTCCGGCCTGGGCCGCGTCGTCTACGCGCTCTCCCCCGAGCAGCTCGCCGGTCTCAAGTCACCCGGCGCCGCGCCGGTCACCTTCCCCTTCGCCGAGGAGGGCCCGGCCCTGTTCGACGAGGCCCGCGTCCCGGTGCAGGGCTACTACTGAGAGCCGGGCCCTGGCCGTCCGGCTCAACCCCGTGAGCATCGACGATCCATCGATCACGACGCCGTGGCGGCTCGACGCGGGCCGGACCACCACGGCGTCATGATCGACGACCGGCCGGCGTGGCGCGCCCTCAGGTCAGCCGGCCCGCGGCCCTCAGGTCGTCGAAGATGAGCTGGTCCACCGGGGAGACCCGGTGGCGGTCGGCGTACGACAGCCAGGCGACCTCCTCGATCTCGCTGCTCGCGGTGAGGGTGCCGCGGTAGTCGCCGGTGTAGCAGGTCATGCGGACCACCGTCCCCTCCGGGTGGCCGTGCGCCTGGGCCTCGTAGGTGCCGAGGAGGGCGACGGTCCCGGGGAGGATCTCCACGGTGAGCTCCTCGGTGATCTCGCGCGCCAGCGTCTGCGTGTCGCTCTCCCCGGCCTCCCGCTTGCCGCCGGGGAAGTAGTAGGCGTCCTTGCCCCGGGAGCGCGTGCCGAGGACCTTGCCGTCCTCCAGCCGTATCCAGGCCACCTTGTCGATGAGCACCGGCATCGCACCTGCTCCGTTCGCCGCCTCGAAGATGTTCCCTTCCCGACCTTAACGGGCTGTGGACGCGGCGGGCGCCGACACCTAGGTGCCGGCGCCCGTACCTCTGCTTCGGAGCTCAGGGCTCATACCTCTACGCGAGAACCCAGAGCTCGTACTTCGGCTGGCCCTGCCAACCCTCCTCGTAGTAGCGGCACTGGTAGGAGCCGCCCCACTGCTTGCCGTCCGCCCGGCACTCGCTGCCCCCGGCGGCGGTTCCGGGGTAGGTCTTGACGTACTGCCAGCCGGAGGCCGTCTGGCTCTGCGCCCCCGCAGGAGCCGCGACCGCGCCGATGCCGGCCACCGTGGCAGCTGCTAGGAGGACAGCACCCAACCCACGCTTAAAGGTGATCATTTTTCCCCGTTCACGTCGAATATGATCAACTCTGTCTATCCCAAAGGTCATGTTCTGTCACGACCGCAGGGGCGCGGACGGCATGGAACGCCCACGACATCGGACCGGGCGAGCGCGGCCGACGGCCCGCCCATGGCCGGAACCGCCTTCCCGCTGCCGGACGTTACCGCAGGCCGGCGCGGCGGGACGTGTCCGCGGGGCGGGCGAGGGTCAGTCTCGGGCGGGTTTCCGCTGCTCCCACCGCTCCATCACGAGCAGGAGCTCGTCGTGGCAGAAGACGAAGAAATCTCGCATCTCTGCCATGGTGCGGCCGGGGCGGCTGTCGGGGCCGCCGATCGCGGCTATGCCCTCGTCGACGGTGTCGGCGATGAGCTGCAGCCGGTTCATCTTGCCGACCATCGCCTCCCACCAGCTCTGGCTGCTCAGGAGGTACAGGTCGCGCCGGGAGCCCGGGACCGGCTCCCGGCGGAGCAGATCCATGTCCACGAGGTAGCGCACGGCGCCCGAGATGGCGCCGGAGCTGGCGCCGAGCCGTTCGGCGAGGTCGGCGGCGCTGAGCGCGTCCTCCTCGGCGGTCATCACGGTGAGCATCACACGAGCCGCCATCGGCGGGACGCCCATGGCGGCCAGCATCCGGCCCATCCGCTCCACGAACCGGCGTACGGCCTCCTCGTCGCGCATCCGTCCCCCCTCTGGTGTCCTCCCGCATTCTCCAGCGTCAAGAACGCGTATAGATACTTTCATTTTTCTCTGAAGCCTCTGTACATTCTAAAACATGAGCAACGTCATCTCGGTGTCCGGCGTCACGAAGCGATTCGGCCGGACCCGCGCGCTGGACGGCCTGGACCTGGAGGTCCGGGCCGGCGAGGTGCACGGCTTCCTGGGACCGAACGGCGCCGGGAAGTCGACCGCGATCCGCGTCCTGCTCGGCCTGCTGCGGGCCGACTCGGGCACGGTCCGCCTGCTGGGCGGCGACCCCTGGAAGGACGCCGTCGAGCTCCACCGCCGCCTGGCCTACGTGCCCGGCGACGTCACGCTGTGGCCCAACCTGTCCGGCGGCGAGGTCATCGATCTGCTCGGCCGGCTGCGCGGCGGTCTCGACCGGGCTCGCAAGAGGGAGCTGATCGAACGGTTCGACCTCGACCCGCGCAAGAAGGGACGGGCCTACTCCAAGGGCAACCGGCAGAAGGTCGCCCTCGTCGCCGCGCTCGCCTCCGACGCGGAGCTGCTGCTGCTGGACGAGCCGACCTCCGGGCTCGACCCGCTGATGGAGGCGGTCTTCACCGACTGCGTCACCGAGGCGCGGGAGCGGGGCCGTACGGTGCTGCTGTCCAGCCACATCCTCGCCGAGGTCGAGAAGCTGTGCGACCGGGTGAGCATCATCCGCGACGGCCGCACCGTCGAGACCGGCACGCTGGCCGAGCTGCGCCACCTGACCCGCACGTCGATCACCGCGGAGCTGGCCGGCCCGCCCGACGGGCTGGCGGATCTGCCCGGTGTCCACGGCCTGCGCGCCGACGGCGGCCGGGTGACGTTCGAGGTCGACGACGACCGGCTGGGCGACGCGCTGGCGCGGCTCGCGGCCCGCGGCGTGCGCTCGCTCACCAGCCGGCCGCCGACCCTGGAGGAGCTGTTCCTGCGCCACTACCGGGACGGGGACGCCCGTACGGCGAGCGGGAGCACCCGTACGGCCGGCGGAGACGCCCGGTCCGTGAACCGAGACGCCCGGCCCGTGAACGGGGACGCCGGGCCCGTGGACGGAGACGCCCGTGCGGCGAGCGGAGACGCCCGATGACCGGCACCGGCTCGCTCGTCCGGCTGATCCTGCGGCGCGACCGGCTCGTTCTGCCGCTGTGGGTGCTGCTGCTCGCCGTACTGCCGATCACCCAGACCGCCGGCATCGCCGAGCTGTACCCGACCGAGCGGGGACTGCGGGAGTTCGCCGCGTCCTTCGGCGCCAACCCCGCGCTGGTCGCGATGTACGGGCCGTTCACCCACTGGAACGCCGCAGCGCTGGGCGTGTGGCGCGCCGGGTTCACCCCCGTGCTGCTGGGTCTGGCCTGCCTGCTCACCGTGGTCCGGCACACCCGGGTGGAGGAGGAGACCGGCCGCCGCGAGCTGCTCGGCTCCACCGTCCTGGGCCGCCAGGCGGGGCTGTCGGCGGCGCTGGCCGTGGCCGCGTCGGCGAACCTCGCCGTGGCGCTGGTCCTCCTGGTCTCCTTCACCGGGGCGGGGTACCCGGTCGCCGGCGCGCTGGCCACCGGCCTCGGCTACGCCGCGACCGGCATGGTGTTCGCCGCCGTGGGCGCGGTCGCCGCGCAGCTCACCGAGAGCGCGGGCGGGGCCCGGGCGATCGGCCTGTCGGCGCTCGGCGTCGCCTACCTGGCGCGGATGGCCGGCGACTCGACCGGCGCCTCGTGGCTGTCGTGGCTGTCGCCGTTCGGCTGGAGCCAGCGGATGCGTCCCTTCGCCGGCGAGGTCTGGTGGCCGCTCGCCCTGTCGCTCGCGGCGGTCGTCCTGCTGTCGCTCGCCGCCTACGCCCTGGCCGGGCGCAGGGACCTCGCGGCGGGTGTGCTGCCGCCGCGGCTGGGCCCCACCGACGCCGCGCCCGGCTTCGGCTCGCCGCTCGCGCTGGCCTGGCGGCTGCACCGGGGGCCGCTGCTCGGCTGGAGCGCGGGCTTCGCGGTGTTCGGCGCGGTGGTCGGCGCCGCGGCGAAGGCCGCCGCCGACACGATGGCCGGCAACGCGCGGCTCATGGAGATGATGGCCCGGCTGGGCGGCTCGGCGAACGTGGCCGACGTCTTCGTCGCGAGCGTGCTGAGCATCTTCGGGATGGGCGCCGCCGGCTACGCCGTGCAGGCCGCGCTGCGGATGCGCGGCGAGGAGACGCTCATGCGCGCCGAGCCGCTCCTGGCCGCCCCGGTGGGCAGGACCCGGTGGATGGCGGGCCACCTGGTGTTCGCGCTGCTCGGGCCGGCCGTGGTGATGCTGGTCCTGGGAGTCGCGGTCGGGATCGCCTACGGCGCGAGCACCGGTGACGTCACCGGCCGGCTCCCCGGGGTGACGGGCGCGGCGGTCTCCCAGCTCCCCGCCGTGTGGTCGCTGGCCGGGCTGGCGGTCGCGCTGTTCGGCCTGCTGCCGCGGCTGACCGCGCTGGCGTGGGCGGCGCTGGCGCTGTTCCTGCTGCTCGGCCAGGTCGGTGCGCTGCTGGACCTGCCGCCCGCGGCGCTGGACCTCTCGCCGTTCAGCCACCTGCCCAAGCTCCCCGGCGGGGAGGTGGCGGCGACACCGCTGCTCGTGCTGACCGCGATCGCCGCCGCGCTCGTGGCCACCGGCCTGTACGGCTTCCGCCGCCGCGACGTCGGCTGACGCCGGCGGGCACGGTCCGGCGTCGCCGGGTCTCGCCGTACGGCCCGCGAGCCGTACGGCGGGACCCGAAGGTCACGCGAGGAAGGTGCGGGACGGGCGGCCGATCGGGGTTTCGGCAGGTGGGAGCCGGTGAGGAACGAGGAAGGAGCCGTCCGCCTCCGACGGAGGCCCGCGAGGGCGGACCGGCGCCACCGGGGATGAGCGCCGCGCGTGGGGGCAGGGTCCTCCGGGCACCCGGCCGCACCGCCGAAGTCCGGGCACCCGGCCGCACCGCCGAAGGAGGACCGCATGGCCGACACCGCCATCATCGACGTCGACGGCACCCTGGTCGACACCAACTACCAGCACGCGCTCGCGTGGTACCGGGCTTTCGACCGCTACGACGTGGTGCTGCCGCTGTGGCGCATCCACCGGCACATCGGCATGGGAGGCGACCAGATCGTGGCCGCCCTCGCCGGGGAGGACGTCGAGCGGGAGCACGGCGACGCGCTGCGGGAGGCGTGGACCGAGGAGTTCGACAAGATGATCGACGAGGTGCGGCCCTTCGAGGGCGCCACCGACCTGCTGGCCGAGCTGGGCCGGCGCGGGTTCGCCGTGGTCCTCGCCTCCTCCGGCAAGCCGAAGCACGTCGATCGCTTCCTCGACCTCATCGACGGCCGCGAGCACTGCAGGGCGTGGACCACCTCCGAGGACGTCGAGAAGACCAAGCCCGCCCCCGACCTGATGAAGGTGGCGCTCGCCAAGGTCGAGGGCGCCTCGGGAGTGGCGGTCGGCGACTCCACCTGGGACTTCCTCGCCGCCGGCAAGCTGGACCTGCCCGGCATCGCGATCCGCACCGGCGGGTTCTCGCCCGAGGAGCTGCGCGAGGCCGGCGCCGCCCACGTCTTCGACTCGATTCCCGACCTGATCGACGGGCTCGACCGCACGCCGCTCCGGAAGGCCACCTGACGACGTCGCCCCCGCCCGGGGGCGGGGGCACCCCGGAGGTTTCCGATGAACTGGTACCCACTGCGTCTCAGCAGCCCCGTCCGCGACTACGTCTTCGGCGGCCGGGCCATCGCCGAGCGGCTGGGCCGTACCGGCCTCCCCAAGGGGCCCGTCGCCGAGACGTGGGAGGTGAGCGACCTGGAAGGCGAGAGCGCGGTGGTGAGCAACGGCCCCCTGGCCGGGTGCACACTGCGGGAGCTCATCGAGGACCGGCCGGGCGAGCTGGTGTGCCACGGCTGGAACGGGCCGCACTTCCCGGTGCTCACGAAGTTCATCGACGCCACCGGCATGCTTCCGGTGCACCTGCACGCCGACGACGCGACCGCGCGGCGGCTGCAGGCCCAGCCGAACGGCAAGACCGAGGCGTGGCACATCCTGGACGCCGTCCCCGGCGCCACCGCCCTGGTCGGCGTCAAGGAGGGGGTGGGCCACGACGAGCTGCGCGCGGCGCTCCTGGAGCAGGACTTCGACGCGGTGATGCGGCGGCTCCCGGTGCGGCCGGGCGAGACGGTGTACGTGCCGGGCGGGACGCTGCACAGCTTCGGTCCCCGCACCCTCGTCTACGAGATCGAGCAGACCTCCGACATCCAGCAGCACGCCATGCCCTGGAGCATGGAGGACGGCTCCACCCTGGGGAGAGGCGAGTGGCACGCCGGCATCGAACGGCTGCTGGAGGAGTGGCGGCCGGAGTCGCGGCCCGACTTCCAGCCGGGCCTGCGCATCCCCGCGGGCGAGGACGTCGAGCGGGTGATCTGCTGCGCCGGGCCGTACTTCGCCCTGGAGCGCTGGCGGGTGGCGGCCGGCGTGTCGCCGGTGTGCCGGTTCGACACCGCGCTCGTGGTGAGCAACGCCGGCGCCCCGGTGGCGGTCGAGGCCGGTGGGTGGTGCGAGACCCTCGGGCCGGCGCGGACGCTGCTGCTGCCCGCCGCACTCGGCCTGGTACGGGTCAGCGGGCCGGCCGACCTGCTGGTCGGCTACCTGCCGAACCTGGAGCGCGACATCCGCGCCCCGCTGGCCGCGAGCGGCTACGGGCCGCAGGTCATCGCCTCGCTCGGGGAGGGCCTGGCGGCCTGAGCCGCGCGGGTCCGGCGGCCCGGGACACGCGGACCCGGCGGCCCGGGACGCGTGGGCTCGGCGGTTCGGGACGCATGGGCCCGGCGGTTCGGGACGCGGGAAGGAGCCCCGCGGAGCCGGGGACGAGTTATCACCTCTCTCACCTGGGCAACCAGCAGAGATGGACCATTCAGAAGCACCGGTGCTGGAGGCGCTCGCCGCCTACCACGCCGAGAAGCAACTACCGTTCACCCCGCCGGGGCACAAGCAGGGGCGCGGCGCCGACCCGAGGGTCCGCGCGGTGCTGGGGGACGCCGTCTTCCACTCCGACGTCCTGGCCGTCAACGGCCTGGACGACCGCACCTCCTCCAAGGGGATCCTGAAGCGGGCCCAGGAGCTCATGGCCGACGCCGTCGGCGCGGACCACACCTTCTTCTCCACCTGCGGCAGCTCCCTGTCGGTCAAGGCCGCCATGCTGGCGGCGGCCGGCCCGCACGAGAAGCTGGTGCTCGGCAGGGACGCCCACAAGGCCATGGTGGCCGGGCTGATCCTGTCCGGCGTCCGGCCGGTCTGGGTGGACCCGAACTTCGACCCGGACCTGCACCTGGCCCACCCGCCGTCGGTCGAGGCGTTCACCGCGGCCTTCGACGAGCACCCCGACGCCAAGGGCGCCCTGGTGACCAGCCCGACGCCGTACGGCACCTGCGGCGACCTGGCCGGGCTCGCCCGGATGTGCCACGAGCGGGGCAAACCGCTGCTGGTGGACGAGGCGTGGGGCGCGCACCTGCCCTTCCACCCCGACCTGCCGGTCTGGGCGATGAACGCCGGCGCCGACGTCTGCGTCACCTCCGTCCACAAGATGGGATCGGGGCTGGAGCAGAGCTCCGTCTTCCACCTGCGGGGCGACCTCATCGACCCGGAGGCGCTCACGTCGCGCGCCGACCTGCTGAGCACCACCAGCCCGTCGGTGCTGGTCTACGCCGCCCTGGACGGCTGGCGGCGGCAGATGGCCGAGCACGGCCGCGAGCTGTACGACCACGCGCTGGCGCTGGCCGGGAGCCTGCGCGAGCGGATCTCCGAGATCAAGGGCATGCACGTCCACACTCGGGACGACTTCTGCGGGCCCGGCCGGGCGGCCGACATGGATCCGCTCCAGATCATCATCGACATCTCCGGCCTGCGCCCGAGCGGCTACCACGCGTCCGACTGGCTCCGCGAGCACCACCGGCTCAACCTGCACCTGTCCGACCACCGCCGGATCAGCGTCCAGCTCACCCACGCCGACGACGAGGAGTCCGCCGCCAGGCTGCTCACCGGGCTGAGGGACCTGGCCGAGCACGCCGACGAGCTGCCCCCGGGCCCATCGATGGACGTCCCCGACCCACGGGAGCTGCGGCTGGAGCAGGCCATGCTGCCGCGGGACGCGTTCTTCGGCCGCATCGAGCAGGTGCCGTGGCGGGAGGCCGCGGGCCGCGTCTCCGCGGAGATGCTCACGCCGTACCCGCCCGGCATCCCCGCCGCGGTGCCCGGTGAACGGCTCACCGAGGCGGTGCTGGACTATCTGCGCACCGGGGTGGACGCCGGGATGGTCGTGCCGGACGCGGCGGACCCGGAGGTCAGGAGCGTACGCGTCGTCGCCGAGGAGTGATCGCCGCCCTCCGGCGAGCGCCCTCCGGCGAGCGGCCTCCGCCCCGGTGACGACCGCTGCCGTCCGATGGCGGGGCCGGATCGCGAAGGCGGCACCGAACGGCCGGGGCGCCCCGGCCGTTCGACCTTTTCCGACTTTTCCGACCTTTCCGCCCTCGATGCGCCCTTTCGATCACTTACGCCTTGACCAGGGGAAGACGACCCTTTACAGCCCTTTGCCATGACTGTACGTTGTCGTTGAATCACTCTGTGCATTCGAGGAATGTAGGTGAGATCATGCCCGAAAACGGCGGTGAACGCCCTCCCGACCCCCGGGTGGCGTTCGCGAGCGCGGCGGAGGCCGACGCCGGGGAACGCAACGAGCGTCCCGGGGCGGCCGACCGCGCCGTCATCACGGCGACCGCCGACGAGCACCTCCCACCCCTGGCGGAGCAGGCGCTGGACGACCGGCCGCTGACCCTGCGATTCACGGAACCGGAGGAGTAGGCCATGGAGCTGCACTTCCGCAACCGCTACGTGTCCAGGGTCTGGGTGGCGGTCATGTTCTACAGCCCCGTCACCTGCCGCGACCACGGCCAGTGGGGCACCCGCGGCTGGTGGGCCATCGACCCGGGCGGTGAGGCGTTCGTCCTCAACACCGACAACCGCTACGCCGCCTTCTACGCCGAAGCCGCCAACGGAGCCGTCTGGACCGGCCCCTACGGCCCGATGTACGTCTACCAGACCGCCTTCGACTCCTGCCTCAACATCGGCAGCACCGCGGCCAGGCGCGTCGGCACCCGTCTGGTCGACATGAACGGTTACTCCCGCTACTACGTGAACCTCGTCGCCTGACGAGGCCCCTCACCGGGCGCCGGTCCGGCACCGGCCGGTCGGCATCGCGGTGAGGAAGCCCCATTGAGCGCCTCCTGGGAGACGGCTCCGAGGTCCGCCCGGCCTCGGGTCTCCTTCCGCTGAGCCGTCCCCCTCCGACCGGGAGGCGCTCACCCCGAACCCGCCCGCCGGGGCGTCGGCTCTGAAGACACCCGCCGGTCCCGAACCCGCCCACCGGCCGCCGAGGCGCGCCTCGCCCGTCCCGGACGCCTCTCCGTACGGCCCGCCGCCCCGGCTAGGGCTCGATGTTCTTGCGCAGCGCGGCGAAGTAGAACCCGATGGCGATGGCGCCCACCAGCGCCACCATCCCGACGGTGGTCCCCTCCGCGCCGAAGAGCGAGGTCAGCACGATCGCGACGGCGAAGACGAGGGGCACGCCGATATCGAGCCTTCTGCGGTTCACGGTCCTCCTTCTCGGTTCGCCTCGCGGCTTCACCGCCCGTCGTCCGGGGCGGCGCCGTCCGGCGAGGCAGGATCAACCTAGCGCCCCGAACGCGAACCCGCGCACGGCCGCCGTCCCGCGACCCGGCGGGGCACACGCCGGGCGCCGGCCCCATGGCCCGGTGGAGCACGCCGGCCGGGTCGCCGAGCCGCCGGCTCAGCGGCTCAGCGGCTCAGCGGGACGCGCCCCGGGCCACCGCGATCATCTCGGCGAACCGGCGGTAGCGGGTCAGCTCCTCTCCCACCGGGTCCAGCACGAACTCCCGGGCCACCTGGCCCACGCTCGCCCGGAGCGCCCGGGACGCCCGGCGCGCCCGGCGGCGCCCGCCCAGCCACGCGGCCACCCGGCAGAGCAGCGCGATCACCAGCCCGAGGAGCACCCCGCCGAGCAGCAGCAGGGTGGGCCAGGGCAGCTCCCCCGCGGTCGGCATGTAGGGCCGGGGGAGCCGCAGGTAATCCAGGGCGATCAGGCCGAGCAGCCAGAGCGCCCCGGAGAGCGCCGCCAGCAGCACCAGCCACTGCGCCAGCCCCGCCGCCCTCCACCACGCGGGCCGTCCCGACGCGCCGAGCGAGGTGGTCGCCACGGCGCGGTCGAGGCCGTCCTCCAGCTCGTCCGCGCGGCCCCGGGCCGCCCGCCGTACGGCCGCCGCCCACGGCTCGGGCAGGCCCTCCGAGGCGGTCCCGGCGGCCTCGCGGACGGCGGTGTCCATCCGCGAGCGCTGCACGGCGGACGTGGCCGGGATGGAGGTGCGGCCCACGGGCCCGCCGTTCTCCGGCGTCGCGGACCCGGCGGCCCCCCTCGTCGCGGACGGGGCGGGGAGACCGAGTCGGAGGCGGCGCAGCGGGTCGGGCCGCAGCCGTCGGATCCACCGGGTCGGCGGCCAGCCGGTCGCGGCGACGGAGCGGTGCCGGTGGGACCCGGCCACGGCGGCGACCACGACCGGGACCCCCGCCGCCTCCGACAGGGCGCTGGTCAGCGGCCCCGCGAGGCCGTCCAGGGAGACCTCCGGCGGCGTGGTCACCTCGACCGGGCCCGTGGCCGAGGCGCCGGCGTCGCGCACCGCCCCGAAGGCCGGGCCTCCGCCGAGGCCGGGGCCGGAGCCGGAGCCGGAGCCGCCGGCGTAGAGGTCCGTGCCGGCCATGACGGACTCCCCGTCGTGGAGACCGGCTCCGCTTGCGGCCAGGGCGAGCGCGTCCGAGGCCGTGCCGACGTCGGCGGCCAGGCGGGCGGCCCACGAGCGGCGGTTGGCGACGCGCGAGGCGAGCAGGGAGCGCAGCTCGTCCACGCCCTCCCCGGTGCGCGCCGAGACCGCGACCAGCGGCACCCCGGCCAGCCCGTCGTCGTCGAGCAGCCGCCGCAGGTCCGCGAGGCAGCGTTCCACGGCGGCCGGGGACAGGCGGTCGATCTGGTTGAGGACGACCACCGTGACGTCGCGGTGCCGGGACAGCGGGCGCAGGTAGCGGTCGTGCACGGCCGCGTCGGCGTACTTCTGCGGGTCCAGCACCCATACCAGCAGGTCGACCAGCTCGACCAGCCGGTCCACCTCCAGCCGGTGCGCCGCCTCGATCGAGTCGTGGTCGGGCAGGTCGAGCAGGATCAGCCCGGGGACCTTCCCGCTCGCCCAGCCTCCGGTGACGGCGTCATCGGTGGCCCCGGCGTCCACCTCGTGGCGGCGGGGGACCTCCAGCCAGTCGAGCAGCGGTCCGGCGCCCGTCCCCTCCCAGAGGGCCGCCTGCGCGGTCGAGGTGGTCGGCCGGGTGACCCCGACCGTGGCGAGCGTGGTGCCGGACAGCAGGTTGAACAGCGAGGACTTGCCGCTGCCGGTGGCGCCGGCCAGCGCCACCGCGGTGTGGTCGACCGACAGGCTGCGCCGTACGCCGGCGCGGGCGACCACCGAGCGGGCCCCGGCGACCGTGACGGGGGCCAGCCGCCCGTCGGCGAGGTCGGCGGCCTCGGCCAGCGCGTCCAGCCGGTCGTCCAGGGAGACCGTGGTCCTGCGTCGCAGCAGCTTCACGCCTCACGCCCCTCGGTGCCGTTCAGCGGAACGGCGTCCGCGCCGCCCCGCGGCACGCCGTCCATGCCGTTCACGCCCCCGGTGGCGCCGCCGGGCGGCAGCGCGCCCCGGCCCTCGGCGGCCGCCGGGATCTCGCGCCGGTGCTCCCGTACGGCCTGCGCCGCGGCCCGCAGCGCCGCGGCGGTGTCCTCGGGCGGCTGCACGGCGTCGAGGAGGTCGGTGAACCGGGTGGCCTCGGCGCCGAGCAGGGAGGCGACGCGGGCCCGCAGGTCGGCCCGGGCCTTGACGGTGAGGGTCCGCACCGCCTGGTCGCCGAAGACCGCCTCCAGCAGCTTCTGGCTCAGCACGCTGGTTCCTCCGGCGATGCCGACCTCGATGCCGGTCAGGCCCCCGGTGGAGGCGAACACCGCGAGCATCAGCAGCAGCCCCGCCCCGTTGAGGCCGTAGGAGGTGACGCGGGCGGCGGTCCGCCGGTCGGCGCCCTCCTCGCGGACCAGGCCGAGCACGTACTCCTGCCAGCCCCGGACGGCGGCCTCGGAGCGGGCGGGCAGGTCGGTCGCGGCCCGGCCCAGACGCCCGGCCGCCGCGACCCCGGCCTCCTCCAGCAGGGCGCGCCCGGAGGGGTGCGACGACCACGACTCCAGCGCGCGTTCGGCGGCGTCGTCAGCCGCCGCCCTGATCAGCGCCCCCACCCCGCTCTCCAGGGCGACGCGCAGCTCGCTGTCGGGCGCGGGCCGCCCGGTGAACATCGCCACCAGCCGGTCGCGGAACCGGCCGACCCGGCTCTCCAGGGAGCGCATCAGGTCGCCGGTGCCGACGAAGTCCTGCCAGCGGGCCAGCACCTCCCCGCGCAGCAACGAGCCGTCCAGCATGCCCTGGTCGAAGGCGGCCAGCCCGCCCGAGTAGGAGGCGCCCGTCATCGAGCGGAGGTCCTCGGCCGCGGCGCGCTGGCGGTCCACCGCGTCGGCGAGGGCGGGGACCCGTACGGCGAGGCTGTCCAGGGCGCCGGACAGCGTCTGGCGGACCACGTCCGCGCGGGCCTGGGCGTCGGCGGCGATGCCGGTCAGCCAGTCGGCGATCGGCTGGACCGCCGGGCGCGGCAGGCGGGCGTTCTCCTCGGGCAGGACCAGCTCCGGCACCTCGAACAGGCGTGTCCCGCCCAGTCCGTTGGCCTCCAGCAGCCGCCCGAGGTCGCGCTCGACCACGCCGACGGCCTCGGGCGGGACGCGCGACAGGATGACGGCCAGGGCCGTGCTCCGCTCCCTGGCCGACCGCAGGAACCCCCACGGCACCTCGTCGGCGTAGCGGGAGGCCGTGGTGGTGAACAGCCACAGGTCGGCGGCGGCGAGGAGCTGGGCGGCCAGCTCGCGGTTGGCGGCGACGACCGAGTCGATGTCCGGCGCGTCGAGCAGGGCCAGCCCCGGTGGCAGGCCGGCGACGGTGACCACCCGCAGCGTGCCGGGCTCCCCGGAGCCGCCGCCGGTGACGCGGGGCAGGCCCGGCAGGACGTGCTGCTCGGTGAACCACGCCTCGTCGGCGGGGCTGGTGACCAGGGTGGGCGCCAGCGTGGTGGGCCGCAGGACGCCGGGCGTGGTGACGTCGGCCCCGACGATGGAGTTCACCAGGGTCGACTTGCCCGCCCCGGTGGAGCCTCCGACGACGGCCAGCAGCGGGGCGTCGATCGCGCTCAGACGTGGGATCAGGTAGTCGTCGAGCTGGCCGGCCAGCTCGCGCAGCGCCCTGCGGTCCGCCTCGACACCGCCGGTCTCCAGGGGCAGCGGGTCAGGATCGAGGCGGCCCCGCAGCTCCCGCAGCGCCTCCAGCAGACCGCCGTTCCCGTTCATAGGACCGGTCCTTCCCGAAAGGGAACGGCCTAGACGTCCGACGTGATCGGTTCCGCGCCCGGAGTCCGACCGGGCGAAGGCGGGCGGACCACGACGGAGACGGGCACGGCCGGACGGCGGAGCGGGCGCCGCACGAGCCCTGATGAGGACGGACGGACCCGGACCGGGTCCCACGGAGAACGGCCCGCGTACGGCCCGGCGCATGAGAAGGGCCCCGCCGTACGACCGGATCACGGGGGCGAATCCGGTAGGCGACGGGGCCCGGTCCCCGGTGCCCGAGGGCGGACCGGAACGGTCTCGTCTCCCCCGCAGCTGGAGGCGAGCCCTGATCCGCCATGGTCACGGGGAGATCTGGGGTGATGCGCTGACCATTGGAGCAGCCGAACCTCAGGGACAGATGAGGCGAACCTGAGTGTTCGCTGAAAGTTCAATCATCACGGGGAGGGCGCAGGACGTATCCCACGCCCCTCAGGGTGTGGATGAGGCGGGGCTCGTTCACGTCCACCTTCCGGCGGAGGTAGGAGACGTAGGACTCCACGACCCCGGCGTCACCGCCGAAGTCGTAGTTCCAGACGTGGTCGAGGATCTGCGCCTTCGACAGCACCCGACCGGTGTTGACCATGAAGTAGTGCAGCAGCTTGAACTCGGTGGGCGACAGCCGCACCGGCTCGCCCGACACCCAGACCTGGTGGGCCTCCTCGTCCAGTTCCAGCGTGCCGACCTGCAGCCGGGCGGGGATGTCGAGGTCGCCCCGGGTACGGCGCAGCACGGCCCGGATCCGGGCCACGACCTCCTCCAGGCTGAACGGCTTGGTCACGTAGTCGTCGGCCACCCGCAGGCCGGCGACCTTGTCGTCGGTCGCGTCCCGGGCGGTCAGGAAGAGCACCGGCGTCTGGCCGTTCACGTCCCGCAGCCGCCCGGCGACCGAGAAGCCGTCCATGTCGGGCAGCATCACGTCCAGCACCACGAGGTCGGGGCGGGTCCGCTCGGCGAAGTGCACCGCCTCCCGCCCGTCCGCGGCGGTGATCACCTCGAACCCGGACCTGCGCAGGCTGGCCGAGAGCAGCTCACGGATGTTCGGCTCGTCGTCCACGACGAGCAATCTGGCCTCGGCTCTGTCCAGCACGGTCACGAGGTTCGCTCACCGCCCTGGAACGCAGCTCAGCCCAGGCTGAACATTTGCTGAGAAAACGATTTCAGTATGCGGACCGCCGTCACCGCCGGGAAACGAACCCGGCGAACGGCCCGCGCCCGTGAACGGATCCGATTCCGGGGCCACCGTTCCCGCCGGGGAAACGGACCCGGTCCCGGACCGCCGTCGCCGCCGGGCCCGCGCCCGCCCGTCACCCCCGGCCGCCACCCTCGCTGATCGCGGTGGCGGTGATCGAGCCGTCCCCGGCCCGCTCCCCCTGGACGACCACCGCGCCACCGGGTTCCAGGTCGGCGACCTTCCCCTTCTTCGAGACCCGCACGGTCGTGTCGTCGCCGGTGTTGACCGTGACGACGGAGCCGTCCCTGGTCTGGACGTAGACCTTCGTGCCCTCCACCCGCTGCACGGTGCCGACGGCCGCCCCGCCGAACCCACCTCGGCCGCCGAAGCCGCCGCCCGGCCCGGTCCGGCCGTTCTGCGCGCCCTGACCGTCCTGGTCGTTCTGACCGCCCTGGCCGTTCTGTCCGAGCTGGCCGTTCTGTCCGGGCTGGCCGTTCCGCTGGCCGCCGCCGAAGCCCTGGCCGCCGCCGAAACCGCCCCCGGAGCCCTGCCGTACCGCGGCGTTCGACGCGGCGGGACCCGCGGCCGGGCCGCCCAGCGCCTTGTGCGCCTGGATGCCCAGGATGATCCCGGCGACGAGCACCACCCCGGCGCCCAGCACGAGCGTGAGCGTGGACGGGCCGCGCCGCGGCGGGCCCGTCAGTTCCGTCTCCAGGTCGTCCCCGAAGGGAGAGCTGTCGAGCACCTCCCCGGCGGGGACGGTGCCGCCCGGCCCGTCGTCCGGTCCCGCGCCCTCGTGTTTCCCCTTGGGCCCCATGTGTCTCTCCTCAGCCTGAATGCGCGCGGCGCGCGCCGTACCGGGTCACTCGTGGCGCAGGGCCTGGATGGGGCGGAGCTTGGCCGCCCGGTTGGCCGGGTAGCCGCCGAAGAACAGCCCGATGCCCACCGAGACGCCGAGGGCCAGTGCGATCGAGGACGGCACGACCACGGGCTGGATGCCCGCGACCGGGAACCGGCTGCCGGCCAGCGCGACCAGCACGCCCGCCAGCCCGCCCGCCAGGCTCAGCACCGTCGCCTCCGTCAGGAACTGGCCGAGGATCGCGCTCCGGGGCGCCCCGATGGCCTTCCTGATGCCGATCTCCCTCGTCCGCTCGGTCACGGTGACCAGCATGATGTTGGTGATGCCGATGCCGCCGACCAGCAGGGAGATCGCGGCGACCGCGCCGAGCAGCGCGGTGAAGACGCCGATGGTCGAGCTGACCGTCTCCTGCAGGGCGGCCTGGTTCAGGATGCGGTAGTCGGCGACGCCGCCGGGGGCGATGCCGTGCCGCTGGTCGAGGATGGCCGTCACCTCGTCCTGGGCCGCGTCCGTCGTGCCGGCGCCGGTGGCCTGCACGATGATCGAGCCGAGCGGGCCGAACCCGGTCAGGCTCTGCTGTACGGCCGGCAGCGGCACGATCGCGACGTCGTCGGCGTCCTGCATCCCCGACGACCCCGCCTCCCTGAGCACCCCGACCACCGTGAACGGCACCCCGGAGACGGTGACCTGCCGGCCGACCGGGTCGGCGGCTCCGAACAGCTCGTCGGCCACGGTCCGCCCGACCACCATGACCTTCCGGGCGGCGACCACGTCGTCGTTGACGAAGTACGCCCCCTTCTCGACCACCTTGTTGGTCGCCTCGAAGTAGCTGGGGTAGGTGCCGACGAGCTGGGAGACGGTGTGGCTCGTCCCCTCGTACACGGCGGCGGTCCCGTTCGCGGTCACCACCGGCGACACGCTCCGGACCGACGGGGCCTGCGCGCGGTCGGTCAGCGCCCGCGCGTCGTCCAGCGTGAGCTGCCTGGCCTGGGTGCGCGGCCCGCCGCCCCTGCCCCCGCGCCCGCCGGCGAACCCGCCGGGGCCGCCGCCCGCGAAGGACGCGGAGACGGTGAGCGTGTTCGACCCCAGCTGCTGGATGTTCTGCTGGATGGACCGCGAGGCGCCCTCGCCGAAGGCGACCAGCAGGATCACCGCGGCGACCCCGATGAGGATGCCGAGCGTGGTCAGGAAGCTGCGCAGCTTGTTGGCCGCCAGCCCGCGCAGCGCGAACCGGAGGATCTCGAACCGGCTCACGCGGGCACCTCCGGCGTGCGGGCCCGGGGCGGGGCGCCCTCGACGGGCGCCTGCCGGCGGTCGTCGACGATCCGGCCGTCCACCAGGCGGACCACCCGCTTGGCGCGCTCGGCCACGTCGTCCTCGTGGGTGATGATCACGATCGTCCGGCCGGAGACGTTCAGCTCGTCGAAGATCCCCAGGACGTCCCGGGTCGAGGCGGTGTCGAGGTTGCCCGTCGGCTCGTCGGCCAGCAGCAGGGACGGCGCGGTCACCAGCGCCCTGGCGACGGCGACGCGCTGCTGCTGGCCGCCGGACAGCTCGTTCGGCTCGTGCCGGACGCGGTCGGCCAGGCCGACCCGCTCCAGGGCCGCCAGAGCGCGGGCCCGCCGCTCGGCCGCGCCGACCCCTCCGTACGCCATGGGCAGCTCGACGTTGGCGAGCGCGCTCATCCGGGGGATCAGGTTGAACGACTGGAAGACGAAGCCGATCTTCCGGTTGCGCAGGACGGCGAGGCGGCGCTCGTCCAGCGACCCGACGTCGGTGCCCTCGATGAGATAGCGGCCCGAGGACGGCACGTCCAGGCAGCCCAGGATGTTCATCAGCGTGGACTTGCCGGAGCCGGAGGCGCCCATGATGGCCACGTAGTCGCCGCGTTCGACGGTGAGGGACACCCCGCGCAGGGCGTGGACCCGGGCGTCGCCCTCGCCGTACACCTTCGACAGGTCGCGGACCGACAGGACGGGGACGCTCACCGGCCACCGCCCCCGCCGCCACCGCCGCCGATCCGGCCCAGGCGGCCGGTGCCGCCCCCGCCTCCGCCGAGGCCGGGGAAGCCGCCCTGCTGGGAGGTGCCGGTGGCGGCCGGGCGGACGACCTGGTCGCCCTCGGCGAGACCGGACGTGATCTCGGTGAGCGTGAGACCCCTGACGCCGACCTCGACCGGGGTCGTCACCTGCCGGCCGTCCCGCAGGACCGTCACCGTGCTGCGGCCGCCCGCCGTGGAGACGACCGAGGAGGGGACCGCGAGGACGTCCTCGGCCCGGCCGACGGTCACCTCGACGGTCACCGTCTGGCCGAGCCTCACCTCTTCCGGCGCCTTGGCGAAGGAGATCGTCACCGGGTACTGCACGACGTTGTCGCTGGTCGTGGCGATCGGCTGGATCTGGGTGACCTCGCCGCCCGCGGTGACGCCGGGCAGCGCGTCGAACCGGACCGCGGCCTGCTGGCCGACCTTGAGCCTGGTGACGTCGGACTCGGTGAAGTTGCCGACGAGCTGGAGTCTCCCGGTGTCGGCGAGCTCGATGAACCCGCCCGACCTGGCGGTGGAGCCGTTCGACGCGTTGTTCCCCGACGCGCCCGAGCCCGAGGCGGAACCCGACCCCGAGCCCGAGGCGGAACCCGACCCCGAGGCCGAGCCGCCGACGGTGCCGTTGACCGCGGTGACCGTGCCCGCGAACGGGGCCTTGATGACCGTGCCCGCCACGGTCCGCTGCGCTTCCCGGTAGGTGTTCCTGGCGGTGACGTACCGGGCGTAGGAGGCGGCGGTGGAGGTGTCGTCGTCGGCGGAGTCGAGCGCGGCGGCCGCCGCGTCCAGGCTCTCCCGGGCGGCGGTGTCGTCCAGGCGGGCGAGGATCTGCCCCGCGCGCACCTTGTCACCGGGGGCGACGTAGATCTTCTCCACCGTGCCGCCCGTACCGAACCCCAGGGAACGCGACCGGGCGCTCGTCACCGCTCCCGAGGCCGACACCGAGGCGACCACCGTGCCCCGGGTCACCGCCACGGTCCGCGCTGTGGCCCCGGTGGACCCGGCGGACCCGGCGGCCTCCGCCGAGGAGGACTCCCCGCCCAGGGAGGAGTAGGCGATCCCCGCGCCGCCCAGCAACAGGACGGCGAGCGTCCCGTTGACGATCAGCGCTCCGCGCTTGGTCGACAGCTTCACAGGGCGGTACCTTGGCGTACCTTCCTTAGGCGCAGCCCCCAGATCGCTGAAGGTTTCCTGGGGACCCGCGGGGCTCCGGCGAAGATCCGCAGGAAACCCTCAGGTGTTCCTGAGGAGAGAGTGGATCGGGCACGCCACAATGGTCCGCCATGAGACCGACTGATCTCCCGAAACCGGTACGGACGGGGGGACTCGCTCTGGCCGCCCTCGTCCTGGCGGGCGCGGGCGTGCTCTACGCGCTCGACGACGGCTCCGCCCCGGCGCCCCGGGTGGAACTCGCCGCCGCCCGGCGGGGGACGGTGACGGCCGAGGTGTCCGCGGCGGGCGAGACGGTGGACGGCCACACCCGCGAGCTGGCCTTCGGCGCGTCCGGCACGGTCACGAAGGTCCACGTCAAGGCCGGCGACAAGGTCGGCAGGGGCGACGTCCTCGCCAGGATCGACCCGGCGGCCGCCCGCGAGCACTACGCCGCGGCGAAGGCACAGCTCGCGGCGGCCCAGGAGACGCTGGACGACGCGGAGACCTCGGCGGCCTCGGAGACATCTGTGACCTCGGAGACCGCCGCGCCGCGGGCCACCCGGCAGGCCGCGCAGCCCCGGCAGCCGCAACAGCCGCAGCAGCGGGGCCGGGAACAGGTCCCCGCGACCTCAGGCCCCACTGCCCCCACTGCCCCCACCGCCCGTGCCACCTGCGCCCCCACGGCCCCGGCGACCCGTCCCACCGCCGCCCCCGGGCCCAGCGGCACCACCGACCGTACGGCCCGCCCGACGGGCACGCCCGTCCCGACCGGCGCGCCGGCCGCGCCCACGCCCGGGTCACGGGAGCCGGTACGGCAGGTCACGGTGGCCCCGGCCGGTGGGATCGCGCCGGTCGCGTACTTCCTCGCGCCCGCACGGGTCCCTTCGTCCGCCCGGAACCCGGAGCGGACGCCCACCCCCACGCCCACGCCCACGCCCACGGTCACCCCGACGGCCGTCCCCTCGCCGTCGCCCACCGGCGGCTCCACCGGCCCGGAGCCCGCGCCGACGGTGACCGTGACGGTGACGGCGACCCCGACGGCGACCGTGACCGTGACCGCCACGGTCACGGTCACCGCCGCGCCGGGCGGGGACCGCCCGCCGGTCACCACCGGACCCACGCGTCCCGGGACGAAGCCCACCGCCGAGCCGAGCGGGCACCCCACCGCCGGGCCCGGCGGGAACCCCACCGCCGCCCCCACCTCGACCGCGCGGCGCGGGGCGAGCCCCACCCCGACCGTCGGCCGCACCCCCGGGACGCGCACCACCCCGGCCTGCCAGGAGCAGGGCTCCGGCCGCGACCGGACGGCCACCCGTACCGGAGACGGCACCGGCACCCGTACCGGAGCCGAAACCGGCACCCGAACCGGGACCGGGACCGGAAACGGCACGGGGGCCGCCCGTTCGGCCACCGGCACCGGGGACGGCGCCGGCGGGCGGCAGGCGCTCAGCGTCGAGCAGGCCCGAGCCGAGGTGAAGCAGGCGGAGGCCGACCTCACCGACGCCCGCGAGGAGCTGGACGGCGTGCGGATCGTCGCGCCCGCGGACGGGACCGTCCTGTCCGTGGCGGGCGTCGTCGGCGACAGCGCGGGCACCGGCGCGTTCGTCACCCTCGGCGACCTCGACGAGCTCCAGGTGGAGGCGCTGTTCACCGAGTCCGACATCGGCCGGCTGAAGCTCGGGCAGCGGGCCCGGGTCACCCTCGCCACCCGGGAGGGCGAGGAACACACCGGCACCGTGACACGCATCGCCCCCACGGCCACCACCAGCGGGCGGCTCGTGCGGTACGGGGTCACGGTGGCGTTCGACAAGCCCCCCGCCGGGCTCCTGGTCGGCCAGACCGCCACCGTCCGCGTGACGGTCGCCGAAGCCGAGCAGACGCTCTACCTCCCGGCCCAGGCCGTACGGTCCCGGGCGGGCGGCGTCTCGGTGGTCACCGTCCAGGGCGGCGTCGAACGCGTCGTCGAGACCGGGGTCCGCGGCGACCGGTACGTCGAGATCGTCACGGGCCTGACGGAGAACGACCGGGTGGTGCTCCCCGGCGGCACGGCCACCGGCGGGTTCCCCGACAGCGGCTGGCCCGAAGGGATGTGAGCGCCCGTACGGTCCCGGGTCCCGGGGCCGTACGGCTCACCTCGGGAGGTCGCGCCACCCCGGAACACCGCCACGCGATTCCGGAACGCGGCCCGTGACGCCCCGGAGCCGGGAAGGGTCAGTCGGCCTCGGGGGCGAGGGGGAGGACGACCCGGAACGTCGCCCCCTCACCCGGGGCGGACTCCACGGCGACCCGGCCTCCGTGGGCCTCGACCATGGCGGCCACGATCGCCAGGCCGAGCCCGCTGCCGCCGCCCTCGGGCGTACGGCGGCCGCGGGCCGAGTCGACGCGGTAGAACCGCTCGAAGACGCGCTCGCACTGCTCGGCGTCGAGTCCCGGCCCCTTGTCGGCCACCTCGATGACGGCCGTGCCGCCCTCGGCGCGCAGCCTCACCTCGATCGGGGTGCCTTCGGGCGTGTGAGTGAGCGCGTTCGTCATCAGGTTGCCCACGACCTGGCGGAGCCGCACCTCGTCGCCCGAGACGATGAGCGCGGCGCCGTCCACGGTGAGCGTGACGGCGCGGGCGGGGGCCAGGATACGGGCGTCGTGGACGGCGTCGGCCGCGATGGCGAGCAGGTCGACCGGGCGCGTCGCCATCGGGCGCTGCTGGTCCATCCGGGCGAGCATCAGCAGGTCGTCCACGAGCAGGCCCATCCGGACCGCCTCGGACTCCACCCGGCGCATCAGCGGCGCGACGTCGACGTCCGGGGCCTGCCGGTAGAACTCGGCGAAGCCCCGGATCGAGGTCAGCGGGGTGCGCAGCTCGTGCGAGGCGTCCGCGACGAACCGGCGCATGCGCTCCTCGGAGCTGCGGGCCGCCGCCTCCGACTCCGACCTCGCCCGGAAGGCGGTCTCGATCTGGGTGAGCATGCCGTTCAGCGACTGGCCGAGGCGCCCGACCTCGGTGCGTGGGTCGGCGTCGGCGACGCGGCGGCTCAGGTCTCCGGCGGCGATGGCCTGGGCGGTGGCCTCGATCTCCTCCAGCGGGCGCAGGCTCCGCCGGATGACCATCACGCCCGCCCCGGCGAGCACCAGCATCAGCCCGCTGCCGCCCAGCACCTCCACCAGGGCGAGCTGGCCGACGATCTGGCGGACCTCGGACATGTCCACGGCCACGACCAGGCTCCCGCCTTCCGGGAGGGGGGTCACCCGGACCCGCCACTCCCCGCTGGTGAACGACCCCGGCCGGCGCCAGGCCGGCACGTGCGGGCCGGGCTTGTCCTCCACGTCCGAGCCGCTGAACGGCAGGAGGACCGCGCCGTTCCGGTCGCGGATCTCCATCCTGGTGTCGGCCGAGAGCGGTTTGCCGGCCAGCATGGTGTTGCCCCGCTGGACGCGGCGCAGGGCGGTCGCGGTGGTCAGGGCGGTCTGGTTGTCCACCCGGTCGATCAGGTAGCCGTGCATGATCGAGACGCTGCCGATGCCGATGAGGGTGAGCGCGATGACCAGCAGGACCAGGATGATCACGATCAGCCTCACCCGCAGCGGGGTGCCCTTGAAGGTCACGACCCGCGGCGGGGCGGCCGTGAGGGTCCTGGCCCGCGACGGGACGCCCCGGCGGATCATGCGCCGGGAGGCAGTCGCAGGACGTAGCCCACGCCGCGCAGGGTGTGGATGAGCCGGGGATCGGTGTTGTCGATCTTTCGGCGGAGCACGGAGACATAGGACTCGACGATCCCGACGTCGCCCCGGAAGTCGTAGTCCCACACGTGGTCGAGGATCTGCGCCTTCGACAGCACCCGCCCGGCGTTGGCCATGAAGTAGCGCAGGAGCTTGAACTCCGTCGGCGACAGCGCCACCGCCCTGCCGTCGCGCCACACCTCGTGGCTCTCCTCGTCGAGCTCGACGTCGGCGAAGGTGAGCCGGGGCGGCCGGGCGAGCAGGTCCCCGGACCCGGTACGGCGGAGCACGGCCCGGATCCGGGCCACGACCTCCTCCAGGCTGAACGGCTTGGTCACGTAGTCGTCGCCGCCCAGCGTCAGTCCCCTGATCTTGTCCTCCACGGCGTCGCGCGCGGTGAGGAAGAGCACGGGGGTGTCGGTGCCGCCGCCGCGCAGCCGCCGGACGACGTCGAAGCCGTCCATGTCCGGCAGCATCACGTCGAGGACGATGAGGTCCGGGCGGTGGCGCTGCACCGAGGCGACGGCGTCGGTCCCGTTGCCCGCGGTGTTCACGCCGAACCCGGCGAACCGCAGGCTCGCGGCCAGCAGTTCGAGGATGTTGGGCTCGTCCTCGACGATCAGGAGTCGAGCCTCGGGGGAGTCGGTCACGGCGGTTATCTTCACTCCCCCAGATGAAAGCGCAGTTAAAAGGACGACACCGAGGTTAGCCCCACAATATGCCTGGCGATTGCCAGACTGGACGTCGCCGCAGGTGAAGGGGCGTTTCTGACCAGCGCCACCCGGTCCTGGACGTCGACGGAGAAGTCGTCCAGAAGGGCGCCGTCCCTGCCCACGGCCTGCGCCCGGACGCCGCCCTCGACCCTGACGAGGTCGCCGGCGGTGACGGCGGGCACGTAGCGGCGGGCGGCGGACAGGAAGGCCCCCTTGGACAGCGAGCCGAGCACCTCCCGCACCCCGGTCCGCCAGTGCCGTACGGCCAGCCGCCGGGTGCCCCGCCAGGCGAGGATCCGGCGCAGGTCGCCCGGATCGACGTCGCGCCAGGAGTAGCCCTCCAGCGCCAGGGCCATGACCGCGTTGGGGCCGACCAGGACCTCACCGTCGATCCGGCGGGTCAGGTGGACGCCGAGGAACGGGTAGCGGGGGTCGGGGACGGGATAGATCAGCCCGCGGACCAGGGCCCTGGCCGCGCCGGCCAGCGCGTAGTACTCCCCGCGGAAGGGGACGATCCGCACGTCACCGGGCGCCCCGGCCATCCGGGCGACGGCGTCGGTGCCGAGGCCGGCGCAGACGATCAACCGGTCGAAGCGGAGCCTCCGCCCGCCGGCCAGCACGTCCACCCCGCCCGAGGTCTGCCGCAGGGCGCGGACCGGGTGCGACAGGAGCACCGAGCCGCCCAGTTCCTCGACGTCGCGGGCCAGGCGGCGGGCGACGGCGGGGAAGTCGGCGATCGCGGTGTGCGGGGAGTGCACGGCGGCCACCCCGACGGCGTTCGGCTCGACCTCGCGCAGCGCCAGGGCGTCCAGCTCGGCGATGCCCGGCACGCCGTTGGCGCGGGCACGCTCGGCGATGTCCCGCAGCCCCGGCCGCTCGGCGGCGGTGGAGGCGATGACGAGCTTGCCGACCTCGTCGTAGGGGATGCGATGCTCGGCGCAGTACTCCCTGAGCATCGCCGCGCCCTCGCGGCACAGCCGCGCCTTGAGCGAACCGGGCCGGTAGTAGATCCCCGCGTGCACGACGCCGCTGTTGTGCCCGGTCTGGTGGGCCGCGACGTGGTCCTCCTTGTCGAGGACGGTCACCGTGGCGCCGCCCAGGGCCACCTGCCGGGCCACCGCCAGTCCGACGATTCCCGCGCCGACGACCCCCACGCTCCCGCGGGGGACGGCGCCGCCGGACGCACCGGCCTCCAGAAAGCGCATGCCCGCACGCTAACGGCAACACTTCCCCGCGGTGAAGCCCCTTCCGCCGATCGTCACCTTTTGCCCACATACCGTCTGAAAGGCTGGGACCGCGCGCGGGAGCCGCACACCGGGATCGTGTGCCGGCTCCGCACGCCGGGACCGCACGGGAGCCGCACGCCGGGACCGCGCGCGGGAGCCGCGCGTCGTCAGCGCATCCTGTCCGCAGCCGCGCGTCGTCAGCGCATCCTGCCCACGGCCGCCCGCAGACGGCGCACGTCCCTCAGCCGGGCCTCGTAGGTGGCGCCGAGCGCGACGAGCAGCAGCCCGCCCGCCGCCATCGGCACCCACCGCGGCACGGCCACGACGACCAGCGCGACCCACGGGGCCAGCTCGTGCAGGACGACGACGGCCAGCGTGAGGCCGCCGAGCAGGGCCGGCGCCTGGAGCCGCAGCCGGGACCCGGCCAGCAGCACGGCCATCGAGACCAGACCGAGCAGCAGCGGCCGGACCCAGCCCTCGCCCTGGAACACCGCGAACGCACTGGGCAGCAGGCCGGTGGCCAGACCCGTGCCGTAGGCGCTCCAGGAGGAGATCCGCGCCCCGCGCGCCCGCCACCGGCCGAAGGCCACCAGCACCAGCGCGAACGGGACCGTGTACGCCTCGATCACCGACACGTCCCAGGCGAGCAGCCGCAGCCAGGAGGCCACCAGCAGGAGGGCCGTCCCCACGTACCCGGCCTGCCGCCGGTCGGGGCGCAGCGCCGTACCGGCCATCAGCACGCCGGCGACCGCGCAGGCCAGCGCCATCACCGGCAGGTCCGCGCCGGAGCCCGCGCCCACCGCGGACCCCGTGAGCGGCGCCGTGCCCCGAACGGCCTCCGGGAGCGAACCCGTGACGGCCAGGATCAGGCCCGCGGCGGCGAGGGCGTACCCCGCCGGCTCCACCCCGACCGCGAACGCCGACCGCCGCAGGCGGCCCGCGACGACCGCCGCCGCACAGGCCACGGTCAGCGCGCCGAACGCCGCGTACCGTACCGGCCACCCCGCCGCCAGACCGGCGGCCAGCGCCTCGCCGCCCAGGAGCAGCGTCGCCACGCCCGCCGCGCCGGCCCGTACGGCCGGCTCCCGGCCGGCCACCGCGACCGCCGCCCCGATCGCCGCCACCGCCGGGAGCACGGCCAGCGTGGCGGATTCCGCCGCGAGCGCCCAGGAGACCGCCAGCGACCCCGCCCACAGCGCGCCGGCCACGCCGGCCACACCGGCGGCACCGATCGCCGGGATCGCTCCGGCCGCGGAAACCGTCCCGCCGTCGCGGCCGCGCGCCGCCGCCCACGCCGCCGGAACGATTCCCGCGACCAGCAACGCCAGCTCCACCCCGTACGGCGGGGCGACCGAGGCCGCCAGCACCGCCGGGACCACCGGTCCGGCGGCCGACGCCGCCGTGAGCGCACCGGCGCGCCCGGCGGCCCGGCCGCGGAACGCCGCCAGGGCGGCCACCGTGAGGACCGCCAGGACGACGAGGGACGGGTGCTGCCGGACGTGCTCCACCGGCGGCGCCCAAGGCCGGGCGAGCGGGTGGTAGAACCCGTGGATCCCGGCGGCGAGCGTGGGAACCGCGACGAGCCCGGCCAGGAGACCGGCGGAGACCGCGGCGGCCGGGCGGATCCGCACGCCCCCGCGGACCGGCGTGCCCGCTGCTCGGCGGATCCGCGCGTTCACCGGACCCGGCGGGTACAGCGCGACCGCCGCGACGACCAGCGCCGCGGTGACCTGGGAGACGGCCCACCACTCCCCCGGGAACAGCGATCGGAGGGGCGCGGCCAGGCCGACGGCCGCCGCGAGCGCCGACGCGGCCGCGAGGACCGTACGCGCCGGAGCCCCCAGCCGTACGGCGACGGCCACCCCGATCACGGCCGACGCGACCAGCAGAGCCCCGTCGAGGAGGCCGGCGGCCGCGGCGCCCGGAAACGCGCCGGGGGCCGGCGCCCCGAAGACGGAGTGGAGGACCCCGCAGAGCACGGCCGACGTCCAGGCCAGGCCGAAACAGGCGGACGCGGTCGCCCGCGCCCACCGCCCGCCCGCGTCCCGCTCCGAACCCCGCGTCCCCGGCCCCGGATCACCCGCCCCCGGCTCCGGATCGCGTGATTCCGGCCCCGGGTCACCGGCCCCCGGCCTCGGATCGCCTGCCTCCGGCGCCGTCCCGGGGACGGAGACCGGGCCGCGCGCCCCGCGGGTGAGCAGCCCGACGAGGACGGCGTCGGCCGCGGCCGTGGTCACGAGGGCCGCGGTGCTCCGGACGTCCACCCCGTGCACGAACAGCAGCGGGAGCGGGAGCTGGGCGAACCCGATCGCCACCGGCAGCGGCAGCCTCAGCGGCAGCAGCCGCGAGTACCCCGCCATGGCGAGCGCGACCACGGCGGACAGCAGGGCGGCGTAGTCGCGTCCGGCGAGGTCGGCGGCTCCTGCCAGGCTGGCGCGCCGGACCGCGTAGCCGTCCAGGAGAAGCAGGGCGACGCCGAGCATCGCGACGGTCTCCGCGGTGGTGACGAGTGACCGCCGCACCAGGAGCCGCGGCGCGGCGAGGGTCAGCGCGGTGAGCCCGGCGAGAATCACCGCCCGCCCGCCGATGCCGATGCGCCCCCAGTTCACCACGGTGAAGGCGACGGCCGCGACGACGAGGAGCAGGCCGCCGAGCGTGAGGAGGAGGTTCTGCACGGCCCGCGGCGAGAAGTCCCGGCGCGGGGCGGCGGGACCGCCCGGACCGCCGGGACCACCGGGACCGCCCGGACCGCCGGGGCCACCGGGGCCACCGGGGGAACCGGGGCCACCGAGGCTGCCGAGGGAACCCGCGGGCACGGGCCCGGGGGCCGGGGCGTGTTCCGCCCTGAGCCGGGCGAGCAGTCCGCCGCGTCGCTCCAGCAGCTCGGCCTCTTTGGCCCGCAGGTCGGCCAGCGCCCGGTCCACGTGCCACAGCTGGGTCGCCACAGGCCCGCGCAACGGCAGCGCGCAGCGGGGACAGCGGTCGTACGTCGCGTCGATGGGCGCGTCGCACTCCGGGCAGCCCGTTCCCAGCGGGCGCCGCGCACCGGGGGGCGGGGTTCGATCAGGCATGGTGCCGACGATGGCAGGCGCCGGTTGCCGTTCGGTTGCGGAAAGCACTCATCCCGGCCCGACGCCGGGTCCGAGGCCCCCGCCCGGCTATCTGGCGCGGCGGGCGATGAAGGTGATGACGCCGGTGGCTCCCGCCGCGACGGCCAGCCACAGTGCCACCGCCCGGTTCGGCACCCCCGCGTCGGCGTCGGCCGCCCGTGTGTCACCCCGGGCGTCCGGTCCGGCGTCGGCTGCCGTCGTGGCCCGGCCTTCCGTGTTCCCCGTCGGGGTCGGCGCGGCCTTTCGGTTCTCCGCGGCCTTCGCCCGCGTCGCGTCGATCTCGCGGAGCACCCGTTCGGGCAGCGGGACGCGGTAGACGGGGCTGCCGACCCCCTCGCTCCCGGTCAGCAGCGCCCTGCCGTCGGGCGTGTAGGCGATGGACTCGGCCTGCTCCAGCGGCGGCATCGACACCCGGGAGATCTCCTTGCCCGGCGCCCGGTAGACGGTGGCGGAGAAGTAGGTGCGGATGACGAAACTCGACCCGTCGGGGGCGTAGGCGGCGTCGGTGGCCATGATGGGCGCGGAGCCGACCCTGCGGAGCACGTTGATCCGGTCGGTGCGCAGTCGCTTCGGCGCCGCGTAGACCCCGCCGGCGAACTGCTTGGTCACGATGTAGAGCCGCCCGGTGCGGGGGTGGACCATGACGCTCTCGGCGTTGTGCTTGCCGTCCTCGTAGCGGAACCGGTAGCGCACGGCGGGCAGGGTGGCGTCACGCATCGCGGCGGGCTCGTCCACCCGGTAGACGGAGACGTCCGGCCACGCCCCGTCGAAGTTGTCGCCGATGTCGGCGAACCAGAGCACCCCCCGGCCGGTCGCCGGGTCCTTGGACGCCGCCATCCCCTCCCAGTCGCGGGCCGACGCCCCCCGGAGGTTGAACGTCGCGCGGGTACGGCCGTTGGGCCCGACGGCGTAGAAGACCGGCGCGGCCGAGCTGTCGTTGTGGGTGTAGTAGACGTCCGGGTGCGTCGGCGAGACCGCCAGCCCGCTCGACTCGTTGATCCGCCGGTCCTTGAAGGTGAACAGCGGCCTCCCCTCGTCGTCGTCCCACGCCGCCGCCCGGGTCGAGGCCCCCGCCGGAGCCCCGGCCCGCACGTCGCCCGGCGCCCCGTGGGCCTCGACCCGCGTCCCCGCCTGCGCCTGCTCCTGAGGCGTCACCGCCCGGGACCGCTCCGCCGTCCCCTCGCGGGCCTGCGCCCGCGCCTGCGGTCCGGCGAGCGCCACCGCGCCGGCCAGCACGACCGCCCCGGCCGACGCGAGCGTACGGACCACGATCTCCCCCGCCTTACTCCCCATCCCGCCATAATGCCCTGCGATCGGCCCGCGGAAGCGGCCGTACCCGGTCCGCGCCGTCGCCGGACGCCACCCGCCTCGCCGTGCCGGGGCGGGCCGCGAGCCGACGGGTCAGCCTTGTACCGGCGCGGTCCGCCCCGGTACGGCCGGCGACCCGACCAGCGCGCTGTAGCGGAGGAAGCCCGCTCCCTGGGCGGCGACGAGCAGCAGGTTCACCGCGATCCTGGCCGTCCAGAGGCCGGTCAGGCCCGCCGTCGCCGCCACGGGGAAGGCGGCCAGGGCGAGCAGGCCGTACAGGATCGCGAAGTAGGTCAGGCTGGCCGAGGACCGCCGGAGCGCGGTGAGGCCGAACCCGGTCACCGCCTGGCAGCCGTCCGCCATCGCCGCCAGGATCATCAGCGGCAGCATCCCGAGCACCCGGCCCGCCACGGCGGCGTCGCCGGTGAACAGCCCGACCAGCCCGCCCCCGGCCACCGCCGGTACGGCCGCGCCCGCCGACGCCCCGGCGAGCGCGATCACCAGTGCGGCCCGGACGGCGCGGCGTGCCTCGCGCGGGTCGGCGGCGCGGGCGACCACCGGGATCGACGCCTGCGCCACCGAGATGGAGGCGACCATGACGAATCCGATCAGGGAGTTGAGGACCGCGTGGACCGCCCCGTCGCCCGTGCCGAGCCGGGCCACCGCGAACGCCACCACGCCCAGCACCGCGAACTTGACCAGTACGGTGCCCGCCAGTGGGAGGCCGACCCGCGCCATGTCGAGGATCTCCTTCGGCCGGGGCCGTCCCGGGCGTGTCGAGTGCCCCCGGAGCAGCGGCAGGCGGCGCAGGCAGACGTTGGCGACGGCCGCGCCGACGCAGGCGGAGGCGACCTCGGCGATCCCCGCGCCGGTCAGGCCGAGCGGCGGGACCAGGGCGGCGGTCAGCGTGACGGCGACGGCCGTGGCCGACAGCCCCGACCAGAGCACCATCCGGCTCCGGCCGAGGGCGACGAGCGCCGAGGTCGCGCCGCCGGCCAGGGCCCTGACCAGGATCTCCAGTGCCGTCAGGGCCGGATAGAGCCCGAGCTCGCCGACGACCTCGCCGGGCACCCCGCCGATCCGGGCGATCACCGGCACGCACGCCGCGGCGAGCGCGCCCGTCACCCCGACGGCGATGGCCAGCCACCGGGCGTCGCGCATGATGGGAACCGCCGCGTCCGCGTCGTCGCGGACCGGCGCGAGGAACGGCATCAGGCCCCGCATGACCCCGGTCACCGCGGCGATCGCCGGGGTGGCGACCGCGCCGACCAGGGCGGCGGCCAGCGTCGCGGTCGCGTGCCGGCCGAGGACCGAGACGGTCACCAGGGAGCCCGCCATGGAGGCGACCGAGGAGAGGTAGAGGGGGACGGCGGCACCGAGGATCGCACGGTAAGGGGTCATGAAACGGAGAATCCCGGGGAGCCGTCATCACGCTCCACCCGGGATCGATCTTCATCCTACCGTGAGAGATCGCCGCAGACCCGGGAACCACCCTCATCCGCCTCTGGCCGGTCCGGCGGTCTCCGGCTTTCCCTCGGCGTATCGAATGATCTTAGAGGTGTACCTCTTAGAACCATGGCTCTAAGAGGTACACCTCTAAGGAGCATGCCAATGATCGGCTTCGGCGGCTTCGGCGGCGATGATCGGTGGGAGGGCCGCGCGGGGGCCGGCCCCCGCCTGGTCCCCGCGCGCGGATCGGTGAGCGCCTCAGTCCCGGTGGGCGGGCGGTTCCGGTCTTTCGTCGGTCCAGCCGATCGCCTGGTACGAGGTGGATGAGGGGATCTCCACCGTCCGCCCGTCGGCGCCCTTGGCCACGTTCATCCGCATTTCGGCGAGCGGCAGACCGGTGCCGGGGTCGACCACGAAACGGATCTCAGTGAACAGGCCCGGCTCGGCCTCCTCCCGATAGACGAGCGCCTGCCCGCGCCGGCCCAGCGGATCCGTGATCTCCCCCCCGGCCCGGATGCCGGGCAGGGACGCGAGGATCCGGTAGGCGGACGCGCGAGCCTCGGGGGACACCGGCAAGCCGGTGATCATCCGTATGCAGACCGCCCGAAGGAGCCGCGGCATCTCCTTCTCCACGTCTATCCCGGAGTCAGGATGCGCCACCTGCCGCCGGACGTACTTTTCCAGGTACGTCCGAAGCTTCCCGGGGTCGTCCGGGATCGCGCGCGCCTCCTGCCAGGTGATCGAATCCCATATCAGGTCACCGGCCGTGCCCTTCCAACGGCCGCGAAGCCGCTCGGCGGTCCGCTCGCCCGCCGCCGCCTCCAGCGTCCCCCCGGGCGGCGGGGCGGCGAACTGTTCACTCTTCATGTCCTCGGAGTACCGCCAACTGGTGGGCGCCCCCGCGGCCCGCCATGCCTCCTCGTCCCGCGGGGTCACGGGCTTGGCGCCGAGATACCGCCTGATGCGCCAGCCCTGCAGATCCGGCCGTTCCGTCAGCCATTGCTCTCCGGACCACCTGGTCTCGATCACATAGCTGCGGGTGGGGTCGGTCAACGTCGACCGGTCGACCGTCGCGATGCGCCAGTAGTCGCCGCTCGCGGGGGCCTTCTCCACGGCGACGGCGGCGGCGAGCAGGACCTGCCGGGCGGTCAGCTCGGTCGTGGCGGGAGCCGGCACGCCGGTGCGGGGCACGACGGACGTCCCACCGCCGGACAGTCCCATGGGGACGAGAACCGCCACCGCGGCCGCCGCGGCGGCGAGGCTCAGCCCGACGCCGGCCCACCGGCCCCGCCGCCCGCGCCGCCTCCGCCGTACGGGTTCCAGGCTGCTGACCGTGGCGGTCGCGGCCGCCTCGGCGAGCAGCCGGGCGCGGCCCTCCGCGACCGTGCCGGGTGAGGGTTCGTGGGATCCCAGCAGGTGGCGTACCGCGGTCACGTGGTGCGGATCGACCGGCTGACGGACGTCCTGGTCGTCGTGCGGCTCATCCATCGGATCCTCCAGATTCAGCAGTGATGTCGTTCAGCGCCGCGCGCAGCTTTCTGCGGACCCGGTTGAGCCGGGAGGCCACGGTGCCCAGAGGGATGTCGAGGGCTTGAGCGATCTCCTCGTAGCTGAGATCGCCGTACGCGACAAGGAGCAGCACGTCCCGCTCGCCGTCGGGCAGCCGGCTGAGCTCCGCGGCGAGTCGGCGCTGCGTGGCCGCCGCGGTCACCTGCGCCGCCACGCGGTCGGCGTGCTCGCTTTCGGCGGGACTGGCCACCGGCACCCTGGCCAGCGCTTCCAGCCTCCGGGTCTCGCTTCGGCGATGGCCGGCGAGGAGGTTGGTGGCGATTCCGTACAACCATCGGCGTACCGCGCCACGCTCGGGATCGAAGCCGTCTCGCTTGCGGAACGCGACCAGAAAGGTCTCGGAGGCCAGGTCGTCGGCGGCCTGCGGTCCGATCCGCGCGGCGATGTAGCGGTAGATATCGCCGAAGTAGCGGTCGTACAGCGTGGCGAAGGACTCGGGCCGATGCCGCGACTGCTCGATGAGCGCGGCGTCGTCAAGTCTCCCCGGCGAATCGGGGGGAGCGGTCATCCGCATGGTGTCCCTTCTTCCAGATACACCATTAGTCCGCCGCAGAGCCCGTCCGACTTCGCGGCCGGCGCCGGCAGGTGCGGGAGGTGGCCATCGACGACGCCTGTCGGTCGTCGGGGTTCCGCGCGGCGGGCTCGCCTGGAGTGCGCTCCAGGTATTTAGGGTGAAGGTCATGGATTACACACAGCTTGGCCGTACCGGCCTGAAGGTCAGCCGCCTCTGTCTCGGCACCATGAACTTCGGCCCCGTGACCTCGGAGGAAGACTCCTTCGCGATCATGGACCGCGCCCACGAGCTGGGGATCAACTTCTTCGACACCGCCAACGTCTACGGGTGGAAGAAGGGCGAGGGCATCACCGAGAACATCCTCGGGCGATGGTTCGCCAAGGGCGGCGGCCGCCGCGAGAAGACCGTCATCGCCACGAAGCTCTACGGCGACATGGGCGACTGGCCCAACGAGGGCCGTCTGTCGGCGCTCAACATCCGCCGGGCCGCCGAGGCGTCGCTGAAGCGGATGCAGACCGACTACATCGACCTCTACCAGGCCCACCACGTCGACCGGAACACCCCGTTCGAGGAGTTCTGGGAGGCCATGGACATCCTCAAGCAGCAGGGCAAGATCCTGTACGTGGGGTCGTCCAACTTCGCCGGCTGGCACATCGCCAAGGCGCAGGAGACCGCCCGCCGCCGGGGCGGCCTCGGCCTCGTCTCCGAGCAGTCGCACTACAACCTCATCGTCCGCGCCGCCGAACTGGAGGTGATCCCGGCCTGTGAGGACTACGGCCTGGGTCTGATCCCGTGGAGCCCGCTGGCGGGGGGCCTGCTCGGCGGCATCCTCCGGAAGATCGACAAGGGCCGTTCGGCCGCCGAGAACATCGCCAAGGAGCTGGAGAAGCACCGCGACAAGATCGAGCGGTACGAGGCGTTCTGCGACGAGCTCGGCGAGGACCCGGCCAACGTCGGCCTGGCCTGGCTGCTGCACCAGCGTGCCGTCACCGCGCCGATCATCGGCCCGCGCACGGCCGAGCAGCTCGACGGGACCGTCAAGGCCCTGGAGATCACGCTGGACGACAAGGCGCTGACCCGCCTGGACGAGATCTTCCCCGGGTTCAGGACGGCGCCCGAGGAGTACGCCTGGTAGCGGGCGACCGGCGGACACGGCCCGCGGGTTCCCGTTCCGGCGGGAACCCGCGCGCCGTACGGCGAACCCGCACGCCGTACGGCGGAGCAACGCGCGGTACGGCGGAGCGGCGCGGAGAACGCGCGGCGGGAGCCGGGAGAGCCACGGAGGCCGTACGGCGGAGCGGCGCTGGGGCCGCGTGGCGGAGCCGCACGACGGGAGTCCGGGAAGAGCCGCGAAGTCCCGTACGGCCGAAGCCCGGGCGGCCTAGGAGACGAGGGCGCCGATCACCACGAGCAGCACGAGCAGTGCGAGCACCGTGGGCAGCAGCCAGCGACGGGGACGATCCACGCTTTGGAGCTTAGCCCCGCTCACCGGGTGCGGGCGCCGCGAGGGGATATTCCTCGATCGTCTCGTAGCGGACCGTCGCCCCCAGGTGGCTGCGCACCAGGTGCACGGCGTCCGCCTCCCAGGAGGACCCGGAGAACGCGGCGAAGGCGTCCACCAGGTCCTGGACGTCGACGCCGGAGCGGGTCCTGGCCAGCGACAGGTGCGGCCGGAGCCGCCGCCGGTCGGCCTGCTCGGCCCCGGCCCGGAACGCCCCCGCCCCGAGCGAGTCCGCCAGGCGGACGAGCCGGGGTTCGGGGCCGCGCAGCCCGGTCCAGAAGACCCGCGCCCGGCGGGCGGAGGGGAAGGCGCCCCCGCCCGCGAACGACAGCGTCATCCGCTCGTAGCGCGACGCGGCGCGCGCCAGCCGGATGTGCAGGCCGGGCAGGACCGCCTCCGGGACCTCGCCCAGGAACGACAGCGTCACGTGCCAGCTCTCCAGGTTCAGCCAGCGCAGCTCGGGCCAGGCCGCCCGGTGGGGTTCCAGGGCTCGGGCGAGCTCGTCACGCACCTGCCGCGGCGGCAGTAGTCCGACGAACAGCCGCATGCGTCCTCCTGCCGATCACCCTGGTCAGCATTATCGCCGCGCCGACCCCGAGCATCGTGAGCACCCCTCCGATGACGACGCCCGTGCGGGGGCCGCCGACCTCCGCGACCCAGCCGAGCAGCGGCGCGCCGATCGGGGCGCCGCCGGTGAAGACCAGCACGTAGATGCCCATCACCCGGCCGCGCATCTCCGGCGAGGCGGCGAGCTGGACGCTGGTGTTGGCGGCGGTGTTGACCGTGATCAGCGCGATCCCGGCGGGGATGAGGAAGAGCAGGTAGAGCGGGTACCACAGGGCCAGGCCGCTGACGATCTGGGCCACGCCGAAGGACAGCGCGCCGCCGATCAGCAGCTTGCGGCTGGGCCGTACCCGCCGGGCCGCGAGCAGCGCGCCGCCCAGCGCGCCCACCGCGAACATGCTGGAGGCCAGGCCGAAGGAGGACGCGCCCGCGCCGAAGACCTGCCGGGCCATCAGCGCGATCGACATCGAGAACGACTGGGTGAACAGCGACACGAAGGCGACCAGCAGTATCGGCAGCAGCAGCTCGGAGCGCGCCAGCACGTACCGCAGGCCCTCGCGGAGCTGGCCCTTGGCCCTGGGCACCGGGTCGGGGGCGGTCAGCTCCGAGGCCCGCATCATCCCCAGGCCGGCGAGGACCGCGCCGAACGACAGCGCGTTGACCAGGAACATCGGGCCGGTGCCGCCGAGCATGGAGATCAGCACGCCCGCGATGGCCGGGCCGACCACGCGGGCCAGGTTGAAGCTGGAGGCGTTCAGCGCGACGGCGTTGGACAGGTCCTTGCGGCCCACCATCTCCACGACGAACGACTGCCGGGTCGGCACCTCGACGCAGGAGATGAGGCCCAGGACGAAGGCCATCACGTAGACGTGCCAGACCTGCGCGTTGCCGGTCACCACGAGCACGCCCATGGTCAGCGCCAGCAGGCCCATGAGCGACTGGGCGGCCATCAGCAGCGGCCGCTTGGGGTAGCGGTCGGCGAGCATGCCGCCCCACAGCCCGAACAGCAGCAGCGGCAGGAACTGCAGCGCGGTGGTCAGGCCCAGGGCGAAGGCGCTGCCGTGCGCCAGGTCCAGCACCAGCAGGTCCTGCGCGGTGCGCTGCATCCATCCGCCGACGTTGGAGATCACGCCGCCGATGGCGAACAGCCGGTAGTTGTAGATGCGCAGCGACCGGAACATCCCGCCCCCCGACTTGGGGACGTTGGGGACGGGCTGAACGGTCCTGGTCTCGACGGCCTGCAGCTCGCCCGCGGCCGCCGCCCGCGCGGTCCGGCGGCGGCGCGCGGCCGCCCGCCACCCGGGCACCGCGCGCGTCACCCGACGCGTGACCCGGCGTACCGGCCCCCCCTCCGGTACGGTGCGCGCCTCGGCGTCCTGCGGGGTCGCCGAGGCCCTGGGTTCCTCAGGTTCGGCTAGATCCGGCTGAGCTTCTCCAGAATCGGAGCCGCCTGCCGCAGCACCGCCCTCTCCTCGGGCGTCAGCTCCTTCAACTGCCGCGTCAGCCACGCCTCCTTGCGGCGGCGCTCCTCCTTCAGCAGCGCCGAGCCCGCCTCGGTCACGCTCAGCGTCACCTGGCGCCGGTCGGTCGGGTGCGGTGTGCGCGACACCAGCCCTCGCTCGTCCAGCACGGAGGTCACGCGGGTCATCGAGGGCGGTTGCACCTTCTCGAGCTCGGCCAATTCGCCGGGGGTTATCCCGGAATGCCGTTCCACCGCGGCGAGCGTCGCGAGCTGGGTGGGGGTCAACGAGTGTCCGGCGGCCTGCCTGCGCAGGCGTCTGTTCAGGCGCGCCAGCGACACGCGCAGCGCCGAGGCCAGACCGGCGTCGCTGCGCAGGTTCGCGCGCTGGTCCTTGCTTGGGTTCATTATCATGGGTCATTACCTTTGCTAACTATATACGACGCTCCGGAATTCCCGACGGGGCAGGGGTTTCTCGCGCGCGTCACCGGCCCCGGGGCAGCGGCGCCCGCCGCATGTTCGCAGAGTACGGCGAGCGCCCCCGGCCTCTCCGCCGGACCCCGCGAAGGGACCCTCCACGCGACCGCCACACGGCCCGGCCCCGCGCCTCGTGCCACGGTCTCGCACATCAGGCGAGCGCAAATTGCATGCAGATCTGACTCCTGTTTTGTATGCTTGGAAGCATACAAAATAGGAGGCGGCAATGAAGAAGCCCTCTCGTCTGCTCTCTCGCGACTCCGAATGGTCGACACTCACGGAGTTCGTCAGGCATCCCGACCCACACCTGCGCCTGGGAGTGGTCTCGGGACGCCGCCGGGTCGGCAAGAGTTACCTCCTGCGCGCGCTGGCCGACTCGGTGGGCGGGCTCTACGTCTCCGCGGTCGCCGAAGAGGGCGCGCCGGCCGCGCGACGGCGGTTCGCGGAGGACATCGCCCGCTATGCGGGAATCGGAGCAGATCTCCTGGGCGCCGACGCCGGCTGGGAGTCCCTCCTCGATTCGGCGATCAGCCTGACCGCGCGCCGGAGCGGTGCGCCCGGGCTCCTGGTCATCGACGAACTGCCCTACTGGATGGCGCACTCACCGGAGATCCCCGGCCTGCTCCAGCTCCTCTACGACCGCTCGCAGACCGGTCACGGTCACGAGGGCGGGCGAGTGATCCTATGCGGATCCGCCATCTCCGTGATGAACGAGCTCATGTCCGGCACGAAGGCGCTGCGCGGCCGGGCCGCCGTCGATCTCCGCCTCCAGCCGTTCGACCTGACCACCACCGCACGGCACTGGGGGATCGACGATCCCGCGACCGCCCTGCGCGTGCACGCCGTACTCGGCGGGTCGCCCGGCTACCGCAACCTCGCCCCCGGGCCCGCGCCCCGGAGTCTTCCGGAGTTCGACGTCTGGATTCCCGCCACGGTCCTCGACCCGGGTCAGGCGCTCTTCTCCCGCAGCGAGGCGGAGTACCTCCTGCGGGAGGACCCGCGGTTCACCGGCAGCTCGCTCCACTACGCGATCATCAACGCGGTCGCCTCCGGGGCGACCAGCCCGGCGAAGATCGGCGGCATGCTGGAGCGGGATCGCACCTCTCTGGGCCGTCCGCTGGAGATGCTGACGAACTCGGGCTACCTCAGCCGTTCGACGGACCCACTCTGGGAGCGGCGTCCGGTGATCACCGTCGCGGACCCCATCATCCGCTTCCACAACCTGATCACCGTCCCGAAACGGGATCTCGTCGAAACGGGCGGTTCGGCGCAGGCGTGGCACGACTCGCAGGCCACCTTCGTCTCCCGCGTTCTGGGCCCGCACTTCGAGGAGTGCGCCCGCGACTGGCTCCGCCGCCACCCTGACCCCTCGCTGCGCGGCGGAACCGGCCTGGTCGCCTCGACGGTGGTCAACGACAAGGGCGGCAGGGCCAAGCACGAGATCGACGTCATCGCCCTGGACAAAAGGGCCGGCCGTGCCGTGGTGGGTCTCATCGGGGAGGCCAAGGCCACCCTCGTACGGCGAGGCCCCGCCGACCTGGAACGGCTCGAACGCCTGAAGGAGGTCCTCCGTGACCAGGGGCACGACGTCTCCTCGGCCCTGCTGGCGATCTTCTCCCTGGAGGGTTTCCACCCCGGCCTCGTGGAGGCCGCCGGCCGTCGTGGCGATGTGCTCCTGGTCGACCTGCCCGCCCTGTTCGGGAAGACGGTCCCCGTCCTCGGGCGACCCGGGCCCGCGTGAGAACCGGAAAGGCCGTCGTGGCGGCCCGCGCCGCCGCCACGACGGCCTTTCCCGCGTGCCTCTCAGCCGACGCCGAGGAGGGACTTGATCGGGCCGAGGGCGAAGTAGAGGACGAACAACGCCGCGACCACCCACATCAGGGTGTGGATCTCACGGGCCTTGCCCTTCGCCAGCTTGATCAGCACGAAGCTGACGAAGCCCGCGCCGATGCCGTTGGCGATGGAGTAGCTGAACGGCATGAGCACGATGGTGAGGAACGCCGGGATGGCGATCTCGTAATCGGTGAAGTCGATCTCGCGGATGGCCGTCATCATCAGGAAGCCCACGACGACCAGCGCCGGGGCGGCGGCCTCGTGCGGGACGACCGCGACCAGCGGCGAGACGAAGATCGCCAGCAGGAAGAGCACGCCGGTGACGACGCTGGCCAGGCCGGTGCGCGCCCCCTCCCCGACGCCCGCCGCCGACTCGACGTAGGTGGTGTTGGACGAGACCGAGCCCGCGCCGCCGACCGCCGCGCCGATCGAGTCGACCAGGAGGATCTCCCGGGTCCGGGGCAGCGTGCCGTCCTCCGCGATCAGGCCGGCCTGGCCGCCGACGCCGACGATCGTGCCCATGGTGTCGAAGAAGTCGGTGATCAGCAGGGTGAAGACGAGCAGCAGCGCCACGATGACCGAGACGGAGCCGAACGCGCCGAACGGGTCGAACTCCTTGAACAGCACCAGCGGGTTCTCGAACCCGAAGATCTTCTCCGGCATCGCGGGCACGACGAGCCGCCAGCCGCCGGGGTTCGGCTGGTCGGCCGTGCCCGAGCCGCCGACCTTGGCGACGGCCTCCACGATGATCGCCAGGACGGTGGTCGCGACGATGCCGAGGAGGATGGCGCCCTTCACCTTGCGGGCCACGAGCATGACGAGCATCAGCAGGCCGGCCACGAACACGAAGATCGGCCAGCTCGTCAGGTTGCCGCCGATGCCCAGCTCCAGCGGCACGGCCGGCGCCTTGCGGACGAAACCGGCGTCCACGAAGCCGATCAGCGCGATGAACAGGCCGATGCCGACGCTGATCGCGGTCTTCAGCTGGGGCGGGATGGCGTTGAACACCGCCGTCCGGAACCCGGTCAGCACCAGGAGGGCGATGATCACGCCTTCGAGGAAGACCAGGCCCATGGCCGCCTCCCACGACATCTGCGAGGCGATGCCGTAGGTGACGAAGGCGTTCAGGCCGAGCCCGGCGGCCATGGCGAACGGGACCTTCCCGACGACGCCCATCAGGATGCACAGCACCCCGGCGACGAAGGCGGTCCCGGCGGCCACCAGACCGGTGGGCGCGGAGGTCGCGTCGGCGATGAACTGGCCGTCCGCGTCCTTGGCGGTGGCGATGATCAAGGGGTTGAGCACCACGATGTAGGCCATCGTGAAGAAGGTCGCCAGGCCGCCCCGGACCTCCCGGCCGACCGACGATCCGCGCTCGGAAATGCTAAAGAAACGGTCAAGACCACTCATTTGGGTGGGTTTACTGTCAGTCACGGACGCAGGGTGACAGTGCGTGTCCGCCGCCGGAAGAGCCAGGCCGCGATGGTGATGTTTTCGCGACCGATTCGCGATCTCACAGGGCCAGGTTGCGGGCGGTGAGCCCCCGTCGCCTACGCTGGCTCACGTGAAGCAGTCTCGCCCCTCGGATCTCCAGCCGCTGAAGACCAACGACACGGCCACGATCCTCACGGGCATCGGCCTGTGGGCGGCCGCCCTCGTCGCACTTCTGGTCATCGGCCCCGACGCCGGGCACCGCTGGTGGATATGGACCTGCGTCTCGGGCATCTGCGGCGGCCTCTTCGGCCTGTGGTACGTCCGGCGGCGCGACCGGCACGCCCCGGCCTCGGCCCCGGCTCCCGGCGAGGAGCCGGTCGAGCCCGCCACCGCGATCCCCCCGGTCTCCCCCACCCCGCCGCCCGCCTCCTGACCGGCGGCGGACGGCGGGAAGGCGGCCGCTAGTTCGTCGAGGCGGTCCAGCTGTCCAGGTCGGCCTCGGCGAGCAGCAGCGGCACGGCCGCCGGGTCGCGCAGCAGCGCCGCCACGGCCAGCCGGTCGCCCCACTGGCCCGACGCCCAGGCCAGCCCCCGCGCCAGGCCCTCCACACCCGAGGCGTGCACCGTGCCCTCGAAGAACCGCCAGGCCGCGGGGACGCCGTCCACCAGCAGCTTCTCGTGCTCCACGTACGTGGCGGGCGCGGTGGGCAGCAGCGATCGCACGGCGGGCGGCACCTCGCGGACCGCACCCGAGGAGGTCACCTCACCGGCCGCCTCCTCCCCGGCCAGCGGCAGGTCGAGCAGCTCCGACAGCGCCTCGGCGAGGTCGAACGGGGCCAGCACCAGCGGCCGGTCCGCCACCAGCGGCAGCAGGTCCGGGGCCTCCACCACGACCGGCTCGGGCACCTCGGCCCCGGCGCCCCCGACGCGGTCGGGTCCCGCCAGCAGCCGCCCGTTCTCGGCGTCCACGACGACGATCTCACCGTCGAGGATCGCCCGCACCGCCCGCGGGGGCGCGACGCGGGCGGGCTCGACACCGGCGAGCGCCACCCACAGCGACCGCAGCTGCGCCCGGTCCACCTCGGCCGAGGGGTCGCCCAGCAGGTCCAGCAGCTCGTCGGGGCCGCCGTGCGAGGCGAGCAGGTCGGTCAGGGTGGTCCGCACACCGATCATGGCGAGCGCGGCCTCGTCCACCACGGGGGGCGCGTCGCCGTACAGGCCGAACAGCAGCGGGTCGGCGGCGGGCAGCCGCAGCTGCGTGGGACGCCGGCCGTCCAGCACCGGGTGGGTGGACAGCCACCACGCGGTGTAGGACGGCACCTCCACGACCTCGCCGGCCGCCAGGACCCGCAGCGGGTGCAGGACCGAGCGAAGCGGCGGGCGCGACAGCAGGGCCAGGGCCGACGGCCAGTCGGCGACGTACTCCAGGTCGCGGACGGCGGAGAACTCCCTGGCGACCGGCGGCACGTCGATGTCGGGCAGCAGGTCGAGCACCGCCTCCAGCCACTCCTCCTCGCGGTCGAGGTCGTGGTCGAACTCGTCCGGGTCGAGCATGACGTCGGCGTCGTTGACCACGGCGAAGCCGTCGAGCACGCCGGCCGCGGCCAGCACCCGCGGGCCGTACCGCTCCACCAGGTCGGGCGCGGCCGTGCCGAAGTGGGTCTCGGCGTCGAGCAGCCCGGCCAGCGCTCCGTCGGCCAGGAGCAGCTCCCCCGCCGGGTACAGCTCGCCGTCGGCGCCGCGCAGCGCCAGCTCCGACAGCCACGGGGCGTCACCGGGGACCAGCCCGGCGGCGTCCACCAGCGCGAGCACCGCCTGCGCCACCGGCTCGGGGTCGGGGCCGTCCAGCGACTCCGCGACGGCGGAGCGGGTCAGCGGGTCCTCCAGGACCGTCCTGGGCGTCGCCTCGGCGGCGCCCAGGCGCAGCAGCAGCGGATGAGCGGCCTCCGGGTGCACCACGCGCAGGCCCAGCGGGCCGAGCACGGCCGGGTCCAGCGCCGAACCGTCGCTCAGCAGCAGCGTGCCGCGCGGCCCCCGGACCAGGCGGCCGTCGGCCAGCGGCACCGGCAGCGCCCCGAGCGCCTCGGGGTCGTCGGCGGGCAGCACCTCGTACAGCGACCGCCACCATTCGGGGCCGAGATCGGCGACGGCGTCCCCGGAGAGCATGTCCACCACGTCGGACAGCTGCACCCGCCGGACGCCGAGCGCGGCGATCGCGGGGTGCCGGGACGGCCACCCGGCCGGCAGCAGCCCGGGGACCATGCCGGCGATCTTCGCAAGCAGCTCGCCCGGCGCCGCCACCACCGACGCCTGCCGCCCCGTGACGACGATGTCCTCACCCGGCGTGCCCGCGCCCGTGCCCGCGCCCTCGGCGACGGCGGCGTCGGCGGGCGGCGACAGCGCGGGGAGCAGCGGCAGGTCGGGGAGCCTGCGCAGGATGGCGCGGCGGATCCGCGCGTCGAGCTCGCCCCTGCCCATCAGGCCGGGGACGAGGTCGAGGAGGGCGGGCGTGCGGGACAGCCCGGCCAGCAGGTCGAGATAGGCGTCGGCGGCGCGCTCCACCAGGAAGTCGGTCAGCGGCCCCATGGCCACGTGCCGCCGGTCGGTCGCCATCGGGAAGGAGGCGATGAGCAGGGCGGGCAGGTCGAGCGGCTCGTCACTCGGCGTCGGCGCGTGCACCACCGGCCGGACCAGCTCGGGCAGCGGCCGGGGCTCCCCCGTCTCCCCGGCGACCGGTACGGCCCAGCGGACCAGCCAGTGAGGCCGGCTCCGCTCCTCGGTCGGCCGGTCGGCGAACAGCTCGGCCACCTCCTCGGGGGTGAACCGCCCGGACGCCGAGACCACCCGCCAGCCGTCCGGCAGGATCGTGCGCATCTCGCCGTCGAGGTCGATCTCGATCGACTCCAGCGCGGGCAGCCCGAGCAGCAGCGCCGGACCGGCCTCCCGCAGCATCCGCCGTACGGCGTCCTCGGACGCGGCGTCGCGCAGCGGCAGCCGGACGAGCGTGTCGAACCCCGGCGGCACCTCCACCGGGCCGGCCGGGAACGGCAGGCGCAGCAGCGGCACGTGCCCGCCGCGCTCGGCCAGCTCCGCGGCGAGCACCGGCTCGGCGGCCACCAGCGCGGCGGTCTGGGAACGGGACCAGCGGACCACCCCCGACCCGAGCGAGCCGATCACCGGCTCGTCGGTGACCGAGACCACGGCGGCGAAACCGACGCCGAAGCGGCCCGCGGCGTCCTCCTCGCCGCGCTTGGCGGAGGCGCGCAGCGTCGACAGGCTCTCGATCCCGGCGGCGTCCACCGACGCGCCGGTGTTGGCGGCCGACAGCACGCCCTCGCGCAGCGACAGGCGCAGCCGCCCCGGCACCCCGGCGCGGACCGCGGCGTCGGCGGCGTTCTGGGCGAGCTCGACGATCAGCCGGTCGCGGTAGCCGCCGAGCGCGAAGTCCTCCTCGGCGTTGGCGTCCTCGCGGAACCGCGCGGGCGAGGCGGTCCAGGCCGCGAGCACGGCGGAGCGCATCCGGTCGGTGCCGAAGGTGTCGGGGCCGAAAATGTCAGTCACAGCGATGAGTCCAAGGGTCGAAGGGATCCAGTGGTCACGTCGCGCACCGGGCCGCCGGGCCGTGAACGGCCCGCCCGCGCCGGACGGCCCCGCGGGGACCGGGACGCGGCCCCGCGGGAGGGGGCCGGGTCAGGAGTGGCCCAGCGGCTCGGCCGCGGCGTCGTCCACCGAACCACCGCGGTCCGCCCCCGGCAGCTCCTCGGCGAGGTGCTCGGTGATGTCGTAGGCGAGCTCGTCGAGGATCGGCGCGGCCGGCTCGACCTGGGGCGGCGTCACGGCCGCCTCCGAGTGCGCGCCGCAGCCGTGGTCGGCGGCGACCACGCGGCCGTCGTCCGGGGCGAACTCGTTGGTGCAGACGCCGAACGTGGCGCCCAGCGCGCCGGCGAGCGGCCAGTAGAAGCCACAGGTGGAGCACTGGGCGGGCGCGGCGTGCGCGATCGGGGTGTGCGGCCCCGCCTCACCCGCGTGCCAGCGCCGCACGGCGCGGTCACGGCCGACCGGGGACAGCACCCGGGCCCTGCCGAGGCCGTACTCGAAGAACATCTCGCGGTCGGTCTCCTCACCGGTGTCGGTGAAGCCGGGCGCGAGGCGGACGTCGTCGGCCGCGGTGGGCAACAGGTCGCCCACGCCGAGGTCGCCGGGGAGCAGACGCTCGCTCCACGGCACCCACTGCGGCGGCAGCAGCGCGCCCTCGCCGGGCACGAGCACGACCTCGCTGACCGTGACGTTGCGCGCCCGCGAGGCGCGGGCGACGGTCACCGCCCACCGCCAGCCGGCGTAGGCGCGGTCGAGGCAGGCGAAGTAATGGGTGACGACCCGCTCGCCCTCGCTCTGCGCTCCGAGGTGCCCGCCCACCTCGTCGGGCCGGATGTTCTCCTCCACGGCGGAACGGGCCAGGTCCACGGCGGCGGCGCAGGCGGGGTCGAGAACCGGGGTGCGGGTCCGGACGCGGTTCACGAGCCCGCTCCCGTCGGCCCCGCAACCGGACGGTCGCTGTGCTTGCTCGCTCGCTCGTTGCGCTGACTCACAGTTCATTCTCACCCATGTCCGGAGCGGACGGCACCGTACCTCCCCTGGGGCGGGGGGCGAGCCGTGGCCATCGGACGACCTGGCCATCACCATTTTTTCAGGAAGAGGCGCCCGGTGCGAAAAAGGCGTCCCGACCCCGCCGGAAGCGCGCCGCTGAACGGGCCGGTCCGGTCCGCGGGCCGATCGTAGGGCCGGATCGATCGGGTAAGACTGGATGCGTGGGAAACGGGTGGAACCGGGCGCGGCGGGTGGTGGGCGAGGCGTCCCGCCGGACGGGCCGGGCGGCGGCCGGGGCGGGGCGTGGCACCGTACGGGCGGGCCGGGGCGCGGGGCGGGCGGCGGCGCGCGCCGGTCGCGGCACGGCCGGCGGGGTGCGCCGGATGGGCCGGGCCACGCGGCGGCTCACCCACGCCCAGGGGGCCGGCCGCACCGGGCTCGGCCCGCTCATCGAACTGACCGCCGGGCAGAGCGCCGGCGACGCGCTGGTCACCGCGGCCCTGGCCGGGACGCTGTTCAAGCTCCCGGTCAACGAGGCCCGCGGCCAGGTCGCCCTCTACCTGCTGATCACGATGATCCCCTTCGTGGTGGTCGCGCCGTTCGTCGGCCCGGTCCTCGACCGCTTCCGCTCCGGCCGGCGCTTCGTGATGGCCGGCACGCTGTTCGGCCGCGGGCTGCTGTGCTTCGCGATGGCGGCGGCGTTCGTCAGCGGCGACCCGTTCACCATCTTCCCGGCGGCGCTGGCCGTGCTGGTGCTGTCGAAGGCGTACAGCGTCTCCCGCGCCGCGATCATGCCGAACGTGCTGCCGGCCGACATCCCGCTGGTCACCGCGAACGCCAGGGTCGCGTTGTTCGCGCTGGTGGCGGCCGGGGTGGCGGTCCCGGTCGGCGCGGGCGTCAGCGCCTGGGTCGGCGGCGACTGGATGCTGCGCGGGGCGACGGTCGTCTTCCTGCTCCAGGGCGTGTGGGCCGTACGGCTCCCGCGCCACGTCGACTCCCCCGACCTGGAGGAGCTCCGTGAGGAGGGGGAGGAACGCCCGCACCGCTGGCGCACCCTGCTGAACGTCGGCCCGGTGGTGACCGAGGCGATGCGGGCCAACATGGCCATCCGCGCCCAGTCCGGGTTCCTGCTGTTCTACCTGCTGTTCCTGGTGCAGGACGGCAAGCTGCCGGGCCAGGCGCCCGCGGTGACCATCGGCCTGCTGGCGGTGGCCGCCGGGGCGGGCGGCCTCGCCGGTACGGCCGTGGCCTCCCGGATGCGCCGCCGCTCTCCCCAGGTCATCGTGCTGGCCACGCTGGCGTTGACGACCGTGGCGACGATCGTCCCGGCGGTGGTGTTCACCCTGTGGACGGCGGTGGCCGTCGCCCTGGTGGCCGCGTTCGCCCAGGGGCTGGGCAAGCTGGCGCTCGACGCCATCGTGCAGCGCGAGATCGGCGAGGAGGTGCGCTCGTCCACCTTCGGCGTGGTGGAGGCGATCCTGCAGGTCACCTGGGTGGCCGGCGGCCTGTTCGGGCTGCTGCTGTCGCTGTTCGCCGGCGGCCGTACCGGGCTCGCGGTGATGGCGGCGCTGCTGGGCGGCTCGTTCGGCTGGCTGGTGGCGCGGCGCCGCGGGCGGACGATGGCGGTGGAGGAGCGGGCCCAGGCCGCCCGGACCGCCTCCGGCGCCCCGGCCGCATCTGACGCCCCCGCCGTCACGACGGTCGCCGGGGACGACGTGCCCGGCTCCGAGGGGCCCGTCGCCCCGCCCGCGCCGGACGGCGACCCGCAGGGCCCCTCGTCCGGCGGCCCCTCGCCGGACGGCCCGGTGCCCAGCGGCCCGACGTCCGGCGGCCCGGCGGGCGAGCCGCACGACGACGCCCCGGCGTCCGGCACGCGCCGGCTCCGGTGGACGCGGCGCGCCCCGAAGCCCACCGGGCCGGCCACCACGATCGTGCGGCACGGGGACCACCCGGCGGACAAGACGGAGAAGCACACCAAACCGCTGACCAACCCCCACGGCTGAACGCGGGGGCCGGTCACGGGGCCGCGGTGGTCACCGCCGTACCGGGAGCCACCGGAGCGCGGTCAGGCCTCCAGGTCGTCGGCCACCGTGCGGAGGATGGCGGCGATCTTCCTGCCGTGTGCGGGCTCGGGGTGCTTGCCCTTCTGGTACGCCGTGGAGACGTCATCCAGTAGCTTGATCAGGTCTTCCACGATGACCACCATCTCGTCGGGCTTCTTGCGCTTGCCCTTCGGTTTGGCGGCCTTGGCGAGCGTCGGGGGCTGGTCGATCACGCGAACCGAGAGCGCCTGCTGGCCACGGCGCCCCTCGGCCACACCGAACTCGACCTTCTGCCCTGGCTTGAGGGAGTCCACGCCACCGGGAAGCGCGGAGGAATGCACGAAGACCTCACCGCCGTCGTCGCGGGTGAGGAAGCCGAAACCCTTGTCGGCGTCGTACCACTTGACCTTGCCACTCGGCACAGGGGTGACCTCGTTCAGACTGTCGTGAAAAGGAATGGATGTAGGTTATGCCCACAGGACGCCGGGGGCGACCGTCTATTTCCCCGGAATTACGCGACGACAGCGGTGTTTCGCCAGCCGCCGAACCACTCCCCGAACTCGGTCAGATCCGCCAGGACCACGTCGGCCCCGTGATCGCGCAGATCCTCCGCCGGATGACCGCCGGTGGCCACCGCCACGCTGACCGCGCCGCCGGCCCGGGCCGCCTCGATGTCGGCCACGTGGTCCCCCACGTAGGCGGTCGCGCCGAAGTCGACGAGGGCCGGGCCCTTGGCGGCTCCGAAGACCGACCCGGCGACCATGTCCACCTCCAGGCCGAGGAACTCGACCGTCCGCGTCGCGTCGATGGGGTTCTTCCCGGTCACCACGATGACCCGGCCGCCGCCGCGCCGTACGGCCTCGACGGCCTCGCGCGCGCCGGGCATGGGGACGGTGGCGGGCACGGCGAGCGAGGGGTACAGCTCCCGGTAGAGAGCCACGGCCGACGGGATCTCCTCCGGCGGCAGCCAGTTGGCCAGCTCCCACTCCAGCGGCGGCCCGAGCCTCGCCACCACGACGGCACTGTCGATGAACACACCGAGCCGCAGGGACAGTTCGTCGAAGACGGCCGCGATACCGGCGCGCGTGTCGGCGAGCGTCATGTCCAGGTCGAATCCCACCGACGTCATCGGACACTCATCTCCGGCTCACAACTCCTCGTCATCCGCCGGAGGGTTCGCTCCGCGCGCTCCCCGCAGTGTGCCAAATCCCGCCGGTGCAGGGGTAATCGCCGCCGGGGAACGTGCCGGGCGACGGCCCCGTGCGGATCGTCAGCCGGGGGAGCGCAGTGGGGTCACATCCCCCGGGCCGTCGGCCCGGCGCTCCGGGCTCATGCCGTCGCCCCTTCGCGACGTGTTCCGCCGCAGCTCCGCGTATCGAGCGGCGACCAGGCGGGCGACCTCCTCGGTCCCGGACACCGGCCGCGAGGCGTAGGCGGTCACCCGGTTCGGCGCTCGCCAGCGCACGAACTACTACCAGCTGTCCACGAACCAGCCCAACATCGACATCCACGGTGTCGCCGTAGCCGTCGAGCTGGGCGACGGGCCGGGGGCCGTGCAGCGAGCGCAGACGGTCCAGCTTCCGAAGGGCCTGCAGGCCGGCCGCGCCGGGTACCACCACCTCGATTACGCGCGAGGGCTGCTGTGGTGCGGCAAGCGCGATGCCGCCGTGGCCGAGCTGGAACGCGCCGAGAAGATCGCCCCGATGCTCGTCCGCGACCACCCCATGGCCCAGCAGGCCGTACGAACCCTGCTGGACCTGGAGCGCTACAGCTACCGCGACCGCATCCGCCGCCTCGGCGTCCGCATGCACATCCTCTGAGGCATATCTCGTTGAGCCGGTACGCCGAGAGTGCGTGTGATCCGGGGATCCAGCGGTTCGGCGCCGGGCCGTCGCCTGCGATCAGTGCGCTACCGCCGGGCGGCGGCGGTCCGCTGGCGTGCCGATTCGTACAGCACGACGGTCGCGGCGGCCGCCGCGTTCAGGGAGCTGGCGGACCCGGACATCGGGATCCGGACGAACCGGTCGCAGGCCTCACGCCAGCCGGAGCTGAGACCGGTGGTCTCATTGCCGATCAAGGTCAGCGTGGGTTGCGTGAAGTCGTACACGGCGGCATCCAGTGCGCCGTGCTCATCGGTTCCCACGATGCTCATGCCGATGCCCTTGGCGCGGACGTCGGCGACCCAGGACAGAACGGCCTGGTGTGAGGGCACCCGGACCACGGGTAGGGCGAACAGCGAGCCGGTGCTCGCCCGGACCGCCTTCGGGTCGTACACGTCGGCGGCATGCCCGGTGATGATGACCCCGGAGGCGCCGAAGGCGTCTGCGGACCGGACGAGGGTCCCGATGTTGCCGGGGCTGGTGGGCCGATCGAACACGACGGTGAGCATGGCCGGCGCGGCCGGGATCCGGCACAGGTCGTCCTCCGGCATCGCGACCACGGCCAGCAGCTCCGGAATCGTGTCCGCCTTGCCTCCCAGCTCGTGCATCAGTTCACGGGAGACGGCGATCTTCTCGGCTCGGACCGTGTCCAGGGCCTCCTGTGCCCAGCCGGACAGCTGAGCACCGGTGTCGTAGAGCAGCTCTCGGATCTGCCAGCCGTGTTCGACGGCCATGGTGATCGGGCGCACGCCCTGCACGAGGAACTCACCGCGACGCTGCCGCTTGGTCCGATTCCGGAGGAGAGCCTCCCACTGCTGGAATCGTGCGTTGCGGCCACTCACCCGCAGATCCACCGCTGTCTCTGCCTCCGTTGTACATGACATCCACCCATGCCCCACCCGCCGCGCCGCGCGCGTCTACCCGGCGCTGTCGTTGGCGCCGTCCCCGTCCGGACCGGAGGTGTCCCGTCCCAGGCCCCGGCGGATCGCGATCTCCACGGGCGAGTACGCGCCGTCGGCCCGCTCCAGCTCGTACGGCGCGG
>NZ_BMQJ01000003.1 GCF_014648055.1 Streptosporangium pseudovulgare | reverse complement strand
CATTCGTTTCGCGTCTCAATCTTAGCAGTTCCGCCTGGTTTGTGTCAAACTGTCGCTTTCGCGTCAGCCGACCCGCACCCGCCGGATCCGCAGCGGATCTCGACCGCCCCGTTTCCAGGGCAACCCCTCTAACTTACTCCAACATCCGGTCGTTGTCCAACCGAATCCCACCAGGACACAAAGATCCCAGCGGGAGGAGGATCATCAGGGGAGGTCCCGAGCTCTTGGTGATCTCCACCGGCGCTCTCGGGCTTGTGAACTCTATGTAGGGTCGCCCCTTCCGTCAAATCAACCTCCTCCCCCGCGGAAACCTTCCTCTTCTGCGGGTAGTGGTGGCGGTATGACGGACCAAAGGCTCCTCCCCAGGGCGCTCGTCGTGCTGCTCTGCGCCGCAAGCGCCGTGATCACACTGGCCGGTGTGCGGGAGGTCGGTTCGATCGTCGGACCGGTGCTCCTCGCCCTGGTTCTCGTCCTCGCGGTCTCCCCGGTCCGCGGCATGCTCCAGAGGCGCGGCGCGCCCGGATGGACGCTGGTGGCGGTCCCCCTGGTCCTGGTGCTGCTCCTGTTGCTCGGCATGGTCGCGATCCTGACGCTTTCGGTCGCGCAGCTGGCCACCCTCGCCACCACCTACAGCAGCCAGTTCGAACAGCTCGTCGTGGACGCCCAGCAACTGGCGGCGCGGCTCGGCATCGGCACCGAACAGGTGAACCAGGCGATCCGGTCGCTCGATCCCGGGAAGATCTTCCAGCTGCTCCAGGGATTCGCCGCCGGCCTTCTCAGCGTCCTCTCCGGCCTGGTCCTCATCGTCGTGCTCTTGCTGGCCATGTGTCTCGACGCCCCGGCCTTCTCCCGGTTGCTCCGGAAGGGAGCCGCGCGGCGTCCCCTGCTCATCAGCGCCCTCACCGGCTTCGCCCGCAAGACCCGCCGTTACCTCGTCGTCTCCACGGTGTTCGGGCTGATCTGCTCGGCGCTGGACGCGACCGCGCTCTGGCTGCTCGGCGTGCCGCTTCCACTGCTGTGGGGCGTGCTGGCGCTGATCACGAACTACATCCCCAACATCGGGTTCGTCATCGGCCTGATACCGCCGGCGCTGCTCGGCCTCCTCGTGGGCGGACCCAGGACCCTGCTCCTGGTGATCCTCGCCTACATCCTGATCAACTTCGTCGTGCAGTCGCTGATCCAGCCCAAGTTCCTCGGCGACGCCGTCGGCCTGTCCACGACCATGACGCTCCTGTCCCTGCTGGTGTGGGCGTTCGTGCTCGGTCCGCTGGGCGCGCTGCTGGCCATCCCGCTCAGCCTGCTGGTCCGGGCGCTGCTGATCGACAGCGACCCCCAGGGTGAGTGGGCGGCGGCCCTGATCTCCGGGCACGACCCCGGCGAGGACCGGCCCGCGACGCCGTGAGACCGCCCGGGAAGCGGTGCCGTGAGCACCGCGAATGAGCGTCCTGCCGCTCACCGAGACGCGCCCCGTCTCGGTGAGGATCACGCAGGTTCTCGAACGGGACGGCCGGCAGGTGGCGGACCTGCGGTTCGCGCGGCGACCCGGGGCCCGGGCTCGTCCGGGCTCGCGGGCCGGGGACGCGCCGGAGGTCAGGCCGGGGACGGCGCGGGCAGCTCCACGGCTCCCCCGCTCACCCGGCTACGGCCGTCCGGGGAGGCGATCGACACCCTCAGGATGCTCGGTCGTCCCATGTCCACCCCCTGGAGGATGGTGAACTCGTCGGACCCGGTGCCCAGCACCCGGAGGTAGCCGCCGAACGCGGCCGCCGCGGCCCCCGTCGCGGCATCCTCCACGACCCCGCCCACCGGGAAGGGGTTACGCGCGTGGAACCGCAGATCGCTCTCACGCCAGAAGAGGTGCACCGTCGTCCAGCCGTTGCGGGTCATGACCGACCGCAGCGCGTCGAAGTCGTAGTCGAGGTCCGCCAGGCGCTCACGGGTCGCGGCGGCGAGCAGGAGGTGGTCGTTCCCGCCGAAGGCGACGTGCGGGGGGAAGGCCGGGTCGAGGTCCTCGCGGGACCAGCGGAGCGCGGTGAGGGTCGCGTCGAGCGCCTCCTCCTCCACGGGCCGGGAGCGGGTGGGGACGCTGGTGAGCGTGGCGCGGAGTACGCCGTCGTCGATCCCGGTGTCCACGGCGATCTCACCGGCCGGGGTGTGGAAGACCAGCGGACCGGCGCCGAGCCGTTGGGCCATCACCACCGCCGTGGCGATCGTGACGTGCCCGCAGAAGGCGACCTCCGCGGAGGGGGCGAAGTAGCGGACCTGAAAGGTGCGGCTCTCGTCGTCGCCGCCGGTCACGAAGGCCGTCTCGGAGTAGCCGACCTCGGCGGCGATGGCGAGCATCTCGGCGTCGGAGAGGTCACCGGCGTCCAGGACGATTCCGGCGGGGTTGCCCCCTTCGGGGTCGTGCGTGAAGGCGGTGTAGCGCAGGATCTCCAGATCTTCTCTCATGCCCACCGGAGCCTACCCTCCGCCCTTCCGGAGAGCTCAGATGGCCGCCGGGGCGGTCTTCTGCGGCGCCGTACGCGGTGCGGGTATCTGCGCCTCGGAGACGCGGCGGCTCCAGGGCATCGCCGCGATGAGGACCGGCAGGAGCACGATGGAGCACTGCGCCCAGACCGAGTGCAGCTCACCCCATTCCAGGCCGCGGTACTGCGTCATGTAGAGGTAGCCGTACGCCGCCCAGAAGGAGACGCCGAGGATCGCGGGCCACGCGAAGCGGGTGGGACGGGCGACCAGGAACGGCATGAACCACAGCAGGTACTGCGCGCCGAGCCGGGGGGTGGCGACCATGAAGGCGAGCAGCAGGGCCGTGGTGACGTCCACCGGGTCGGCGCGGCGCCACAGGATGGCGACCACCACGAGCGTGAAGTAGATCAGCCACGTGCCGAACGTGGCGATCCCCTGGTGGAGCGTCCAGTCACCGCCGACCAGGAGGGCGCTGTAGCTCCACTCGCCGACGATGGGGCGGATGCTCTTCATCACCTTGAGGACTTCGGGGATCTGGCTCAGGGAGGTCCCGGCGAAGATCGGCAGCGTGACGATGAAGAACACCGGCGCGATGCCGGTGGCCACGAAGGCGACGACGCGGGCGCGGACGGTCGGCAGGAACAGGAGCATGCCGGGGATCAGCCAGATGGGCCAGCTCTTGGCGCACAGGGCCAGGCCCATCAGCAGGCCGGCGAACAGGGCGCGGCGCAGACCGGCCCGGTCGCCGGGTCCGGGACGCAGCGCCAGGCGCACCGTCTCCGGCGCCGCCGCCAGTGCCTGCCGTACGGCGCCGCGGAACCCGAGGGTGGAGACGCTCCGCCGGGTCATGGCGATGGGGTCGTTGACGAGGCCGGGGCGCTCGGCCGGACCCGGGCCGCGGGCCACCACGAACGCGGCGACGCCGAAGGCCAGCGCGACCGGTTCGACCTGGCCGTGGACGCACGCGACGAGGAGGGCCAGGGGGTTGCAGGCGTACTGGAAGGCGCGCAGCGAGGCGTCGCGTCCCCCGGCGAGCCTGCCGACCAGGGGGATCAGCGCGATGTCGGCCACCACGGTGACGAGCCGGCCGGCGATCTCCCACGGGATGCCCAGCCAGAGCAGCAGGCCGTACACGTACGGGATGGTCGGCAGGAAGTGCCAGCCGCCGTTGCTGCCGAGAACGGGGTCCTGGTGGTTCAGGACCGCCACGCCCGCGGGCTTGAAGCTGTTCACGAAGTCGACCGGCTGCCAGTGGCTGTCCGCCGCGGCGGCCATGATCAGCAGACGGAACACGATTCCGACTGCGATCGCCATGGGCAGCGACGGACGCCAGTGCCGCCACTGGGCGACCAGCGCGAGCACGACACCTGCGGCGAGGACGAACCCCGTTTGGATTGCGTAGTCCATGACGTCTACCAGAGTGCCGGAAGTCAGGGGCAAGGGACCACTCGGGCCGCGAAACGAGCTGATTCTTCCAGGTTTCTTCGCGGAGAGAAGTCGAACCGTCACTTTCAGTCACCGAGGAGAAGCGGTCACGGGCATGACCTCGCCGCCGGGAGTCCGTCTCTCCCGGCGGCGAGGGGCTTTCATGGGTCATGCCCGGTTCCGAACGGGGGCCGGGCCCCGGCCGTCAGCCGGTGAACCCCTTGAAGATGCCGGTGAACTCCCAGGGCGACTGGGCGACCCCGCTGCAGGTGGGCGACACCTGGCCGTTGGGGCAGCCGCCGTTGTCGCGTCCGGCGGACCAGAAGCCGATGAAGCCGACGTGGTTGGCGTTGGCCCAGGAGAGCAGCTTGCGGGCGTTCGCCTGGGTGGTGGTCATGCCGGTGTCGTTCTTGCCGATCATCGGGGTCAGGCCGAGCATCTTTTTGAGCTGGGCGTCGGTCTTCGCCGGCCAGACCGTCTTCATCTGCGCGAGCGTCGCCTCGGCGGCTTTGATCATCGCGTCACCCCAGTCGCCGGTGTAGCCGAAGTTCATCAGCATCGGGTTGACGATCACGTTGAGCCCCTTGGCCGCCGCGTCCTGCAGGATCGACAGCGAGAACGGGTCCACGCCGTAGTCCTGACCCTGGACCCGGAGGGTGTAGCTCACCACGGTGCCGCGTTCGGCCTGGAGCTGCTTGAGCGCGGTGTTGACCTTGGCCGCGTCGATCGACGCCTCGACGTCGACGTCGAGGTGGTTCGTCCCGACCGCGTCGAGGACCTTCTTGTACGCGGTGAGCAGCGCGGCGGAGGTGGCGCAGGTGTGCTCCAGGTACGGTCCCTGGGCGCCTCCGGTGGCCACGATCACCTGCCCGCCCTGGGCCTGGAGTGCCCGGACGTCGCCGATGATCCGCGGGTCGTTGATCGGGATGGTGCCGCCCCAGGCCGGGTTGCAGCCGGAGCTGTCGCCGAGGGCGAAGGCGAGGGTGTAGTTCTTCACCCCGGTCGCGGTGGCGGCGCCCGCCAGCGAGGGCGTGGGCATGGTGATGTCGATGTAGGGGGCGTAGCGGATCTCCCCGCCGGGCTGCGGGATGGTGTCGTCGGCGGTCGTCCCGCTCACCTGCGGGCCGTAGGCCGAGCAGTTGCCCGAGGGGTCGCAGGCCCGGACCCGGAAGGAGTAGGCGGTGCGGGGCGACAGGCCGGTGGCCGTGTGGGAGGTGGCGGAGCCCACGCCGACCGGCGCGCCGCCGTCGCGGGAGACCTCGTAGCGGGCCACGGTGCCGGAGTCGTCGGTGGAGGCCGACCAGGAGAGCGTCAGCGAGGTGGCGGTGGCGCCGCCCACGGTGAGATTCGCCGGGACGGTGGGCGGAACCGTGTCGCCCGGGACGCCCTCGCCGGGCGGTCCGTCGAGAACGAGGTCGTCGGCCTGGTAGGCGCCCTGGCCGTACCAGGAGTTGACGTACACGGTCACCGAGGTGGTGGACGGACCGGTGGTGAACGACGTGGTCAGACGCGCGTAGGACGACGGCGAGGAGGTCCACGTGCTGGGGTCGGTGGTGCCGGTGCCGGTCGCGCCCAGGAAGACGTAGCCGCCGCGCACCCAGGCCGACAGCGAGTACGACGAGGACGGCTTTACGGCGACCTTCTGGCCGCAGCGGGCGATGTCGGCTCCCTGGGCGGTGGCCTGCAGTGCCTTGGTGCCGCCGTGCACCGGGGACGACACCGTCGTCGCGGCCGAGGAGGCCGAGCAGGTCCACCCGGTCAGGCCGTCCTCGAACCCGGAGTTGGTCATGATGTCGGCGGCGTGCGCGGGCGGTGCGGCGAGCGTCGCCGCGCCCAGGGCCAGTACGGCGGCCGCCGCGAGTTTCCTGAGGTTCATCTCTTGCCCCGCAAGGGTCGTGGAGGGATGAGCTGGGGTGGTCTTCCGGGGCGCGGCCCCGCGCCCTGTGGGGGCGGGGCCGCGCCGGGGAGAGGGGCCGGCGCGCCGTGGGACGGGGGCCGCGGTGGCGGGCCGGCCCCCGGCGGGCGGCCGTACGGTTCTCCGGCGAGCGGGCCGTACGGCCTCCCCGCGGGCGGGCCGGGCGGGTGGGGTCAGAAGCCCGCGGTGATCCGGGTGAACTCCCAGTCGGCCTGGGCGATCCCGCTGCAGCTCTCCTGGACGCCGCCGCCGGGGCAGGGGCGGTCGCGGTTGACCGACCAGAACGCGAGACGGGTCAGGCCCTTGGACTTCGCCCAGTCGCGAATCTGGGTCCACTGCGCCGGGGAGGTCAGCTCCTGCTGGTCGGACAGGCCGTTCATGCCGGAGATGCCCATGCGGGCGTAGGCCTGGGCGTCGGTCCAGCCGTTGGCGGACTTCAGCGCGTTCTTCAGGCCCTCGGAGGCGCTGACCGTGCTCTGGTACATGTCGGCGCCGCCGCCGAAGTCGAACGGCATGATCGTGTAGTTGTCGATCGGCACGCCCAGCGCCTTGGCCTGGTTGATCAGACGGATGCCGGGGGCGGTCGGGCCGCTGGTGGCCGTGCCGAAGGTCACGACCACCTTGACGCCGGGGTTGGCCGCCTTGACGATCTTCAGGCCGTTGAGGATGCGGTCCTGGACGGTGTAGTTCTCGAACTCGTCGGTGTTCTCGATGTCGAAGTCGACCACCGCGGGACCGACGGCGTCGATGACCTTCTGCACGGCTCCGGCGAACGCCTGGGGGGTCGAGCAGTTGGGGCCGAGCTTGTTGCCCTGCCAGCCGCCGAAGGAGACCTGCACGCTGCCGCCGGCGGACTTGATCTGGTTGATGGCGGCCTGGTCGGCGCCACCGGTCAGCGGGCGCTGGCCGTCCCAGGCGGGGTTGCAGCCGTTCTGGGCGAGGATGAAGGCCATGGTGAAGGACTTGACGCCGGTGGCGCCCATGACCGTGGCCGGGCTGGGCGGGTTGCCCCAGCCCGTGTAGAGGTAGGGGGCGCCGGGCATCTTGCCGCCGGGGTCCGGGTTGGTGCAGCCCGTGGTGGTGGCGCCGGCGGTGCTGCCGGCCGACTCGCCGGTGTTGTTGTACGCCTTGACCGTGTAGCTGTGCGACTCACAGGTGCCGAGGCCGGAGATGGTGGCGGTGGTGCCGGTGACGGTGGTCCTGAGCGTCGAGCCCTCGTAGACGCGGTAGCCGGTGACCGTGCCGCTGGAGGCGCCCCAGGACAGGGTGATCGAGGTGTTGGTCGAGGTCGTGGTCACCGTTCCGGGCGTGCCCGGGGCGCCGGGGTTGCCGGTGCCTCCGCCGCAGGGGTTGCCGTTGAGCGTGCAGTTGGACGGGGTGGCGCCGCCGGGGCTGCCGTTGAAGCCGAAGCTCGTGGACGCGCCGGGGGCCAGTGTGCCGTTCCAGCCGACGTTGGTGAAGGTGAAGCGCTGCCCGCTGCGGGTCATGGCGGCGTCCCAGAAGGAGCCGACGGAGGCGCCGGAGGGCAGGTCGAAGGCCACTGACCAGCCGTTGATGGGGGTGGTGCCGCCGTTGGTGATCGTGTACTTGCCCTCGAAGCCGGTGCCCCAGTCGGAGGCCTTGGTGAAGGTGGCCGTGGGGGACGCCGCCGCCCCGGCGGGTGCCGCGACCGCTGCCGTGCCGAGCGCGGTCAGGAGTGCGGCCAGGGCCGCGGCTGCTGTTCGACGAAGTCTCATTCGCTGTTCCTTCTGTCGGGGGGTGTCACGTCCCGCCGGCGGCGGGGCCGCGGGGGCGGGGCGGGTGGCTTTTCCGGCGCGGTCAGGTTCTCCGCCGCGGTCAGGTTCTCCGCCGCGGTCAGGTTTTCCGGCGCGGTCAAGACGACGGGTCCGCCGCCGCGCCGCGCGGGTGGCCGCCCGGGGCGGTCATCGGTGCGATGCCGCGCCGGGTGGTGCGGGAGCGCGGACGCCGCCTCCGGAGTCGGTGGCGTCCGCGCTGGTCAGAAGGTGCCCTTGGTTGGTGAACGGGTCATCGGCGTCCCCATTCGGCTCCTCTTTTAGGAAAGTTTCCTAAGAGTTGTCGTGATCGTAGCCTTGACAACCGCCCTTCACAAGACCCAAAACAAGACCGAAACGAGACGGGGTGACGCGCCGGGCGCGTCACCCCGTCAACCCCCTTCAGGCTCTTCAGGCCATGACCTCCGGCAGCGGCTTGCGGGCCAGGTCGGGGACCTCCGCGTCGCGGGCGGCGTAGCCCACCGGGAAGAGGATGTAGGGCCGCTCGTTGGCCGGCCGCCCGCAGATGTCGCTCAGGAACGCCATCGGGTTGGGGGTGTGGGTGAGGGTGGACAGCCCCATCGCGTGCAGGGCCGCGATGAAGAAGCCGCAGGCGATGCCGACGCTCTCGTTGACGTAGTAGTGCTTGACCCGCGTGCCGTCGGGGCGCACGCCGTACTTCTCCGCGAAGCAGACCACCAGCCAGGGCACGGTCTCCAGGTAGTCCTTCTCCGGGCCGGTCTCCAGGGGGGCCAGGGCGGCGCGCCACTCGGGCGTCAGCCGCCCCTCCTCGTAGTTCTTGCGCTCCTCGACCTCGGCCGCCTCCCTGATCCGCCGCCTGGTCTCGGCGTCGCCGATCAGGATGAACTTCCACGGCTGCTGGTGGGCCCCGGAGGGGGCGGTGTTGGCGGCCCGGATCGCCAGCTCGACGCACTCGCGGGGCACCGGCTCGTCGCTGAAGAACCGCACGCTCCGCCGCCGGTCCATGTGCTCGTAGAAATCCCGCCCCCGGGCCAGCATCTCGTCTTCGAGGTAGCGGGTGGGCCGGTAGGGGATGAACGGGTAGCTGTGCTCGCGCGGCACTATGCCTCCTTTTTCGCCATATGTGCGCGCGTAGTCTGAATGGCGGTGAAAAATAGGGCAACACCCCGCCCGGAACACTGCCAGATCGTCAGTTTCCGCCGTCGCGGGGTCCGCGGAGGTGAGCAGATTGGCAGCCAGAAGAGCCGGCCGGAACGGCCTGGACGATCTCGACCGCAGGGTGCTCCGCCTGGTCAGGGAACGCCCGCGCACCGGACTGCTGGAGATCTCCCGCATCCTCGGGGTCGCCCGGGGGACGGTCCAGGCCCGGCTGGACCGGATGGTCGCCGACGGGGTGATCGTCGACTTCGGGCCCAACCTCTCCCCGCGCGCCCTCGGCTACCCGGTGCAGGCGTTCACCACGCTGGAGGTCGAGCAGGTCTCCCGGCCCGACATCTCCGCCGCACTGGAGGTGATCCCCGAGGTCATGGAGGCGCACATCGTCACCGGCCCCGGCGACGTCTGGTGCCGGATCGCCGGCCACGACCACGAGCACATCCAGCGGGTCATCGACCGGATGCTGGGCATCCCCGGCGTACGGCGCAGCAGCACGGTGATCACCCTCTCCACCGTGGTGGCCCACCGGGTCCAGCCCCTGGCCGACGACTGAATCCGCCCACGCCGCGATCCGCCTGCCTCCGCGCCCGTCAGTCCTTGAGGAGGTTGCGGATGACGGGCGCCGGGAAGCGGCTGAAATCACGGTCCAAAGTCCACAGCTCACGGACTCCGTTCGCCGCGCACACTGCCGCGATGCGCGCGTCGTGGACCATCGGGCCCAGCACCCTGCCTGATTCGATCACAGACCGGAGCGTCTTCCAGTGGTCCTTCGTCTCACCGATCATGACAAGAGACGGTGACGTCAGCCAGGCGTCGATCTGGGCGATGGCCTGCGCCGAGGTGCTCGGCGGTGCGTAGATGCGGGGATGGGTCACGACCGAGAAGAACTCGTGGACACACGGCCATGGAATCGCCCAGGCCGACCGCCCCTCCGCCAGTTCCCTGATCTTCGCCATCGCCCTGTCGTGGAACTCGTTGTCGCTGCGATGTGCGTACACCAGGACGTTGGTATCGACGGCGATCACAGACGATCCTCGTAGGCCAGCGCCCGGATGTCCTCCCATGAGGCGCCTCTCACGGAGGGTTGCATCCCCTGACCGCCCACGGACGCGTCGGGCAGCGTATACCCCGCCTCTCGCGACCGACGTGCCAGAACGGACCGCAATCCCTCCTCGACGAGGGCGCGCAGAGTCGTCCCCTCGGACCTGGCGAGCTGCCGGGCTTCCTGGAGCAAGCCGTCCGCGATGTCGACGGTCGTCTTCATATTGGCCCCCATACCCATGGAGCAATACTCCCATCCGTCGTTTCTATCCGCACATGAAACATCACGCAGAGTGCACATGGCTTCGCTCGGGTGATCGGGAGAGGTGATTAGGGATTGTTCGATGGGAGTACCGTGGGTTTGTCTATTTTGGCCCCCTGGAGCGCTCCCATGTTCTTCGGCATCACCGACATCTGGACCTACGTCATCGGTGCCTTCTTCATCGTCCTGCTGCCCGGCCCGAACTCCCTCTACGTGCTCAGCACCGCCGCGCAGCACGGGGTGCGCCAGGGCTATCGGGGGGCCGTGGGGGTGTTCCTCGGCGACACCGTCCTGATGGTCCTCGCGGCGGCCGGGGCCGCCTCGGCGCTGCGGGCCGAGCCGATGCTGTTCAACGTCGTCAAGTACGCCGGGGGCGCCTACCTGGCGTGGATCGGCGTGCAGATGCTGCGCGGGGCGTGGCGCTCGTGGCGGAACCACGGGGACGCCGAGGTCTCCGGGGCCGCGCCGGCGGAGGAGCGGGCGGGACGTCCGGCCAGGGACCCGTTCCGCAAGGCGCTGACGATCAGCCTGATGAACCCGAAGGCGATCCTGTTCTTCATCTCCTTCTTCATCCAGTTCGTGGACCCCTCCTACGGCAGCCCGGTGCTGTCGTTCCTGATCCTGGGGACGATCTGCCAGGTCTTCAGCGTGCTGTACCTCTCGACGCTGATCTTCGCCGGGAGTTTCCTGGCCTCCCAGTTCCGGGCGCGCCGCAGGCTGTCGGCCGGGCTCACCTCGGGTGTGGGCGCGCTGTTCATCGGCTTCGGGGCGCGGCTGGCCACGGCCACCCTGGGCTGACGCGCCGTACGGCCACGCCGGGCCGTACCGGCCGGGCACGGGACGCCGTACGGCCGGGCGCGCGTGACCGCCTTCGCCGCGCCGGGACGGCGGTCACGCCGGGACCGCCGTCGCGCGGCGGCGGTCGGTATCAGGCCGGGCCGGCGCCGTCCTGGTTCGCCTTGATCGCCACGCTGACCAGCGAGAGGAACAGCTCGGCGTCGGCCCTGCCGTCGATGGCCATGGACACCCAGCCGTCCCCGCTGCCCGGGACGACGCGCCGGCAGTCGGTGAGGACCCTGGCCCAGCGGTCGATGACGCCGGTGGTGAGCAGCAGTTCCGCGGTGTGGTCCCCGCGCATTCTGACGATCTCCCGGCCTCCGGACCTGAAGCCGATGCCCCTGCGGGTGCGTTTCAGCGCGAGGGCGGGCCAGTGGGAGAGCTGGGTCGCGACGTGCGCGACACCTTCGGTCGGCCGGCTGGACGTGCGCGCGTGCACTGCCATACGCGAATCGTCGCGAACCGTAAGGGTTCAGAAAAGTCACGTTTCCGAACCGTTACCGCCTGGACACACTCCGAGCATCGGCCGATCCGCCGCGACCCATACGGCATCGGTCGGTTAAAGCGAAGGCATGCTCCGGGGTCGGGTACGGTAAACCGCTTCCCGATACCGGGTGATCCTCGATACCCCGGAACGACGACCCGTCATGTCTGTTCACCGGCTGTCCGGGTAGGCGTCAAGCCTCACCGCCGGTCATTCCACCTTCCCGTGGAGCGCGCCATGAGCCACACGTCCGTCGCCCTGCCCCGCCTCACCGTCCTCGCCCGCCAGGCCGCCCCGAAGCTGCTGGAGGGAGTGGTCGCCCCGCTGGCCGTCTTCTACGCCGCGCTGGCCGTCCTCGGCGAGCGCGGAGCGCTCATCGCCGTGCTGAGCTGGGTCTATATCGGGGTGGGGTGGCGGTTGCTGCGGCGCGTCCCGGTGCCCGCCACGATGATCCTCGCCACCGTGGCGATCACCGTGCGGACGCTGCTGGGGCTGTGGACGGGCAGCATGGTGTTCTACTTCCTCCAGCCCGAGCTGGGCACGATCTGCATCAGCGTGGTCTTCCTGGCCTCGGTGCGGCTGAACCGCCCGATGGCGCAGAAGCTGACGCTCGACTACATCCACCTGCCCTCCGCGGTGCTCGGGCACGAACGGGTCCGCCGGTTCTTCGCCCGGATCACCCTGCTGTGGGGGTTCGTGCTGCTGGCGAACTCGACGGTGAGCATCTGGCTCCTGCTGCACCAGTCGATCGGCGCCTACCTCCTGGTGCGCACCTCGGTCGTGGCCCTGATCAGCGGCGCGGCGATCGCCTTCTCCGTCTGGGCCTTCCGCCGCGTCCTGCACCGCCTCCACTCCGCCTCCGCCCCCGCGCTCCCCGCGGCGCCCTGACGGCGGCGCGGCGCCGGCGTACGGGAAGGCGGACGCGGGCCGTACGGCGGAGCGGGCGCGAAGCCGAGGGACGGCGGGCCCGTCAGAGCCGGCGGGCGGGGTGAAGGCACCGGTCAGGGTGAGGATGCCGGTCAGGCCGATGGCGAGGCCGGTCAGCGCGGTGAACAGGCTGATCAGGGCGGCCGGGCCGCCGGAGCCGGGGTTGAGGGAGCTCGGCGTCAGGGCGACGATCAGGGACCACATCGACCAGCCGAACATGCCGCCCGAGCCGAGCCAGGCCAGGACCACCGGCCTCCACAGCGGCCGCCCGGACCGGCCGCGGACGATCACCAGCAGGCCGGTCGCCCCGAGGACCGGCAGCAGCGCGTCCACCAGGCCGCGCATGCCGGTGGTGAAGGAGACGCCGGCCGGGAGGTGACGGACCGCGCCGGGCAGCAGGACCAGGTCGAGGACCGCGATGACCACGGCGACGGCCAGGGCGGCCCAGGCGACGAACACCTGTGCCTCGCGCGCCGGGCCGGGCCTGCCGTCCGAGGTTCGCGCGGTGAACACCCACGGCCAGCGCCGGAGCGCGTGGTGGACGAACCCGGCCGTCAGCCCGAACGCCTGGGCGGTGAAGCCGGTGTAGACGACGAGGTAGACCCACCCGGCGACCGGGCTGTCCGCGCCGATCGCTTCCTCCCCGCTGACCAGGGAGAAAAGCCCGCCCAGTGGAGCCTGGACCGCGATGGGGACCAGCAGGCCGGTGCCGGCCCACATGGGCGCCAGGATCGCCCCCGCGGTGATCCTGGCGCCCCAGGGCCGGACGAAGGCCAGCGCGATCAGCAGCGCGACCACGTCCATGCCCAGGGTGAGCAGGTTGAGGCCGAAGAAGCCGCCGTCGCGCAGCAGGGCGGGGTCTCCGATGCCGACCGAGCCGCCGGTCAGCCAGATGACCTTGAGGGTGATGTAGGGCGTCATACCCGCCATGGCCACCGCGGCGGCCGTCAGCCGGAGCGCCCTCGCCGTCGTCCCGCCGTTCGCGGTGCCGGCCGGGCCGTCGGCCGCGTCGATCGTGTACGTCATACCCCGACCCTCCCGGTTCCGGCCGCGCCGTCCCTCCCACCGGCCGGTGATCCGCCTCCCCCGGCAGGGGGAACCCGCGACGCCGGTCCAGCTTTCCGGCAGGGGGGTCGGCGGCCCCGGTCGCCGCGTACACCGGGAAAAACCCCGGCCCCCGGCAGGGAGGACCGATGACCGCCGGACCGCTTCTCCGGCGGGGGAAACCGGCGGCCGGTAGGAGCGCGAAGGAGAGGGCAGGGAGGCGGACATGGTCACAACGCACCAACCGGAACGGTGGGCGGGGCTTCCGGTCTTCGTCGTCATCCTCGTGCCGGTGGCGGTCGCCGGCTCGCTGGCGCCGGGCGGTACGGCGTGGCGTTCGCGGAGGTGGTCCTGCTCTGGGCGTCGATCGTCGCCACCATCGTCGCCTTCCGCCGGATCAGCCGCGCGGCCGCCTGGCTCCTGGTCCCCTACCTGCTGTGGGTCACCTTCGCCGCCGCGCTGAACTTCGCCGTCTGGCGGCTCAGCTGACTCCCGCCCCGGGTGTCCCGGCCGTCAGGCCGGCCTCGTGGGCGACGATCGCCGCCTGGACCCGGTTCTCGGCCCCCAGCCGGGTGAGGATCGAGCTCACGTGGGCTTTGACGGTCCCCTCCACCAGGTGGAGGCTGCGGGCGATCCGCGCGTTGGACAGCCCCGCCGCGAGCAGGGCGAGCACGTCGCGCTCGCGGGGGGTGAGCGCCGCGACCTGCTCGCGGGCGGACGCCTCGCGGGTCATCCTGCCGTCCGCGAGCGCGGACACGACCCGCTTCGCCACGCGCGGCGACAGGCAGGCGGCGCCCTCGGCGACGGCGTGGATGCCGGCCAGCAGCTCGCGCGGGTCCCCCGACTTCAGGAGGAACCCGTCCGCGCCCTCCCCCAGTGCCCGGGCGATGTAGTCGTCCTCGCCGAAGGTGGTGAGCATCACCACGGCCGTGCCGGGGACGACCCGGCGCAGCTCGGCGACGGCCGCCAGCCCGTCCATCCGGGGCATCCGGATGTCGAGGAGGACGACGTCGGGGCGGTGGGCGAGGGCGAGCCGGACCGCCTCCCGGCCGTCGGCGGCCTCGGCCACCACCTCTATCTCCGGGTCGACGGCCAGTACGGCGCGCACCCCGGCCCGGATCATGGCCTCGTCGTCGGCCAGCAACACCTTGATCATCGCACTCCGTCCGCCACGTCCATGTTCACGTCCATATCCTCTTCGGTCTCTCCGGTCTCTCCGGTCCCTCCGGGGGAGCGGGGATCCTCCTCCCGGGTGGCTTCCGCGCCGGGCCTTTCCGCGCGGGGCCGCTCCGCGTCGGACCGCTCCGCATCGGACCGTTCGGTGCGGGGAAGGCGGGCCGTGACCCGGAAGCCGCCATTCCACGGGCCCGCCTCGAACACCCCGCCCGCCAGCCGTACCCGCTCGCGCAGCCCGGCCAGGCCCATCCCACCGGACGGACCTGACGGGCCGCCACGCGGGCGGCCCATCGTCGCCCGGGGCGCCGGGTTGGTCACCTCGACCGTGACCTCGGCGGGCCCGCCGAGCACCTCCACGGTCACGGGCGCGCCGGGGGCGTGTTTGGCGGCGTTGGTCAGGGACTCCTGGACGACCCTGCGGGCGGTGGGGTCGCGCAGCGATCCGTCGCCGCGCAGCTCCACCCGCATCCCCGAGGCGACGGCCCGTTCGACCACGTCGGAGACGCTCTCCTCCGACGGGGTCAGCGGCGCCGGGTCGTCCTCGCGGAGCACGCCGATGATCCGGTGGAGGCGTTCGGTGGTGTCGGCCGCGGCCTCGCGGAGCTCCCCGGCGGCCCGGCGGTGCCGTACGGGCAGGTCGGGCGCCATCTCCAGGGCCGCGGCGCGCAGCGCGATGAGCGCGAGGTCGTGGCCGATGGAGTCGTGCATGTCCTGGGTGATGCGGTTGCGCTCGCGCAGCCTGGCCTGGCCGGCGGCCAGCCGCCGCTCGCGCAGGCGCTGCTCGGCCCGCTGCCGGAACAGCAGGCCGACGCTCCAGGGCAGCAGGCCGGACAGCAGGACGCCCGACAGGGCGGGCAGCCAGAAGGCGGTGACGGCCGGGGCGGGCCGCGGGCCGCCGAGGAGGGAGAGGGCGAGGACCGCGGCGGCGCCCGTGCCCAGGAGAGCGGCGAACGCCCTGAGCGCGGGCCGGGGGTCCGGCGCACGGCGGCCGGCCCGGTGGCTCAGCACGATGACGGCGAGGGTGAGGCCGTTCAGCGGCAGCACCTTGAACGAAGGCAGGTCCAGGCCCCAGAACTGGAAGCTGGCCGCCCCCTCGCTGACGTTCCATGTCCCCGCGACCAGGACGGCCAGCATGGGGAGCACCGGCGCGCGGCGGCTCGCGAGCACGGCGGCGCAGATCACGATCACCTCGGCGGCCGTGGTCCACAGCCGCGCCCAGGCGGTGGCCGGTTCCCACCAGGCCGGGAGGGTGGGGGCCAGGACCGCCGGCAGGCAGAGCAGCAGGATCGTCACAAGTTCCCGCCGGTCCGGCCGACTCATCCTTTTCATCACCTTCGTGACGTTACAAGGCGCGGATACCGGGCGACTCCTCCCCGAGGGCGGCACGACCCCCGCCGAAAGTGGGGGGTGGCACGGGCTGAACGTCCGATGTGCCGGCCGCGGCCCGGCACCTAGCGTCGGTGGCGCACGAGTTCCGGCGGTGTCCCCGGGAGATCTCAGGGACACCACCCCGAGGCCCGGGGTCCCTCCCTGATGCCCGGAGCCCGGCGGTCCTTCAGCGTGCTGGGGAGATCCCCCGGACCCGGCAGGAGCCGTCCGGACACCCGACCCCCACCGATGAGGAGCACGGCCGTGACGCAGGCCATTCTCGACGCCGTACAGCAGGCGATGACCTCCCCCTGGATCTATCTGGCGCTGTTCGCGCTGGCCATGCTCGACGGGTTCTTCCCCGTGGTGCCCGCCGAGACGTCCGTCATCACGGCGGGCGTGTTCGCCGCCTCCACCGGCGCGCCCGACGTCGCGGCCGTGATCGCGGTGGCGGCGCTGGGCGCCTTCGCCGGTGACCACATCTCCTACGCCATCGGGCGCTCGGCGAACGGCAGGCTGCGAAGGGGAGGACGCGGCGGCCGGGCCTTCACCTGGGCGCGGCGCGCGCTGGCCGAACGCGGCGGGCTCGTCCTGGTGGCGGCCCGCTACATCCCCGGGGGCCGTACGGCCTGCACCCTCACCATGGGCGCGGTCGCCTACCCCCGGCGCTCGTTCGCCCTCTTCGACGCGGTCGCGGCCGTCTCATGGGCGGTCTACTCGGTGCTGATCGGCTACGTGGGCGGCGCGGCGTTCGAGCACGACCCGTTCAAGGGGCTGCTGCTCGGCCTCGGCATCGCCCTGTCGGTCACCGCGGTGGCCGAGACGATCCGGCACGTACGGCGACGCCGGGCCGCCGGGGCTCCGGGGCGGGAGCCGGCCCTCGCCGTCTCGGACGACTGACCGTCCGGCCCCGACCCGTCCCCCGGGGGAAATCCGCGCCGAAGTCAGGGACAACCCCGATGGATCGGGGCGCCGCGAGCGCGGGAGGCTGCCAGAGGTTCGCCGGAGGACGTCCCTCCGGACGCCTCGCTGAGACGTCCCGGCCATCTCGCCGTGTCGTGATCGGAGGAAGGAACCCGGATCGGGAGAACCCGGAATCGGGAGAGGACCGTGTCCCGCCGGACGGCGGGGGCGGGAGAGCGTGACGAGGGAGGGCTCATGAGCGTGGCGGCCGTCGGCCTGGCGTTGCTGGGGTCCCTGTTCTTCGCGCTCGGCGCCGCGCTGCAGCAGTCCGAGACGGGGCCGGACCGGGTCGCGCTGCGCCACCTGGCCAGGCGGCCGCGCTGGCTGCTCGGCGGCCTCGCCGTCGGGGCCGGCACCGCGCTGCACGTCCTCGCGCTGAGGTACGGGCCGCTCACGCTGGTCCAGCCGCTGGGAGCGGCGAGCCTGCTGTTCGCACTGCCCTGCGCGGCGGCCCTGCGGCACCGCAGGCCGCGGCCGCGCGAGCTGGCCGCCGCGGCCGCGGTCGCCGCCGGGCTGACCGGGCTGGTGCTGACCGTGCCGGAGCACACCGGCGATCCCCGTCTCGGCCCCTGGGGGGCGGTGGCCCTGCTCGCGGGGGCGGCCACCGTCGCCCTGGGGCTGCTGGCCGTCTCCCGGCGCGTCTCCCCCACCGCCCGCGCCGGGCTACTGGCGATGGCGGCGGGCGTGCTGTACGGCGCGACCGCCACGCTGACCCGGGTGCTGGTCGACGGCGCGTGGGAGCCGTGGCTGCTGCTCGCCGCGCCGCTGCCCGCCCTGGCCGCGCTGGGCCTGCTGCAGCGCGCCTACGCCTGCGGTCACTTCGGTGTCGCCTTCGCCTCCCTGCAGGTGGCCGACCCGCTGACCGCGGTCGTCTTCGGAGCCGTCCTGCTGGGTGAGCCGCTGCCTACCGGCGCGACGGCCACGCTGACCGCGCTGGCCGCCGCGCTGCTGGCCGCCTGCGGCACCGTCGCGCTGGCCCGCACCGGCCCGCCGCCCGCCGTGCACGTCCCCCAGGTCCGCTGAGCCCCGCGGGCCCCGCCCCGCGACCTCGCGGGCGCCACGCCCCGACCACCCCGTCCGTCCCCGGCCCCGCCGCGAACCCCACCCGGCCGTCCCGGCTCCCCGCCTCCGCGAGCCGCCCCCGACCTTCCGCTGAACGGAGTACCACCGATGACCACCGCTCTCGCGCCCGCCCCCGCCGCGCCGGCCACCGTACCGGCCCGTGCGCTTCCGGCCGTACGGCCGCGGCGGGTGCTGATCGCCACCGACACCTACCCGCCGGACGTGAACGGCGCCGCCTCCTTCACCCACCGGCTGGCCTGCGGGCTGGCCGCCCGGGGCAACGAGGTCCACGTGGCCTGCGCCTCCGACGAGGGGCCGGCCAGGACCGAGCACGTGGACGGGGTGACGGTGCACCGGCTGCGGTCGGTGCCCGTGCTGGTGCACCCGACGATGCGGATCTCGGTGCCGTCCCGGCTGGACGATCTGGTGGCGGCCCTCTCGCCGGACGTGGTCCACGTGCAGGGGCACTTCGTGGTGGGCCGGGCCGCGATCTCGGCGGCCGGGCGCGCGGACGTCCCGGTGGTGGCCACCAACCACTTCATGCCGGACAACCTCTTCCAGTTCGCCCATGTCCCGGGCGCGCTGCGCGACCGGGTGGGCGAACTGGCGTGGCGGGACTTCCGGCGCGTCTTCTCCCGGGCCGACCGGGTGACCACGCCGACCCGGATCGCCGCCGAGCTGCTGGCGGGCAAGGGCTTCGCCCACCCGGTGGAGCCGGTCTCGTGCGGCATCGACCTGCGCCGGTTCCAGCCGCGCGGCGGTCTCAGGTCGCTGGCGCGCGAGGCGCTCGGCCTGCCGGACCGCCACACGGTGCTGTTCGTCGGGCGGCTGGACGAGGAGAAGCGGCTGGACGAGCTCATCCGGGCGCTGCCGTACATGCTCAACGACCACGACGTGCAGGTCGCGCTGGCCGGCACGGGCGGGCAGCGCGAGCCGCTCACCCGGCTGGCGCACCGGATCGGGGTCGGTGACCGGGTCGTCTTCCTCGGCTTCGTCCCGGACGAGACGCTCCCGGACGCCTACGCCGCCGCCGACGTCTTCGCCATGCCGGGTGTCGCGGAACTGCAGAGCATCGCGACGCTGGAGGCCATGGCGTCCGGGCTGCCGGTCGTCGCCGCCGACGCGATGGCCCTGCCCCACCTGGTACGGCCCGGCGGGAACGGCCACCTGTACCGGCCCGGGGACGTGAGGGAACTGGCGCGCCGCCTGGGCGACGTGCTGGGCGCGCCCGAGCGGCGGGCCGCCATGGGCGCGGCGAGCCGGATGATCGCGCTCACCCACGACCACCAGGTGTCCCTCGCCCGGTTCGAGGCGATCTACCGGGAGGTCGCCCGGCGAGGTCACCGGGAGACCGCGTGGTGAGGACCCCGGGGGGCCACGCGGTGGGACGGCCGGGGGACAGTGCGGCGCGGCCGGCGGAGGACCGCGCGGTGAGGAGGGGCTCCGTCCGGGAAGGTCCGGACCTGGAGGCGCACGTCCGGGTGCGACCCGGCGAAGGAAGCGTTGCGGCGGGAAGAGCGCCGCGGGCAGGAGCGGCGCGATGAGGGAGGCCCCGGTGGGAGCGGACGGCGCGGACAGTGCGGACGGCGCGGACGGAGAGGGCACGGTGTGGCGCCGGCCCGCGATGGCCTGCGTGGGCGTCGCGGCGGCGGCGATGGCCTACGCCCATCTGGCGGCGACCGGTTCGGTTGACCCGATGACCGAGCTGACCAGCCGTTACGCCCTGTTCGGCCCGAGCGGCTGGGCGATGGCCGTCGCCGCGATCGCGCTGGCGGTGAGCTGCGTGTGGACGGCCTACGGCCTGACCCGGGTGGACCCGGCGCGCAGCGCCGCGGCGCGCGTCCTGCTCGTCGCGGCGGCGCTGGGACTGCTGCTCACCGCGGTGTTCCCCACCGACGCGCCGCCCGGGGTCACCTCCGGCGGCGGGGAGGTTCACCACTGGGCGGCGGCCGTGGTCCTCACCGCGCTGCCCTGCGCGGGCCGCCTGCTCGGGCGCCGGTTCGGCGAGCCGGCGCTGTCGCTGGCGGCCGGCCTGTCGGTGGCGGCGCTGGTGGCGTTCCTCGCGGCTCGCCCGGGATCGCCGGTCGCGGAGATCGTCGGCGGCTCGGGCTACCACGGCCTGCTGGAGCGGCTGGCGCTGCTGGCCGACATGGCCGTGGTCCTCCTGGCGGCCCGGTGCGCGGACGGGCGGGACGCCCCGGCTCGCGCCACCCGGCCGCTGGGCGCTTCCTTCGAAGCGGGGCCGGTCCTTCTTGAGCGCGAAATGAAACCTACCGGACAGTAACAAAAGAGACATATCCCTACTGCGGGACCCGTCCTTACCTACGCTAACGTAGGTTACGGAACCGTAGAGAGTGAGGAAGAGGTCCTATGCGGGAGTTCAGCCAGACCGAGCTGCTGCTCGAACTCGAGCCCGTCGTCGCCGGAGAACTGGACCGGCACCACAAAATGGCCAAGGAGTGGTTCCCGCACGAATACGTGCCGTGGTCCGAGGGCCGCGACTACGACGGGATCTTCGGCGGCGAGGCCTGGTCCGAGACCGACTCCACGATTCCCGAGGTGGCGCGGACCTCCCTCATCGTCAACCTGTTGACCGAGGACAACCTCCCCAGCTACCACTACGAGATCGCCACGGCCTTCGGCCGTGACGCCGCCTGGGGCACCTGGGTGCACCGCTGGACCGCCGAGGAGGCCCGTCACGGCACCGCCATCCGCGACTACCTGACGGTCACCCGGGCGGTCGACCCGGTCGCCCTGGAGCGGGCCCGGATGTCGCACATGGAGGAGGGGTTCAGCAACTCCTACGAGGGCGTGCTGCACTCGCTGGCCTACGTCTCCTTCCAGGAGCTGGCCACCCGCATCGCCCACCGCAACACCGGCAAGGTCTCGGGAGACCCGAACTGCGAGCGGCTGCTCGCCAGGATCGCCGCCGACGAGAACCTGCACATGCTCTTCTACCGCAACCTGCTCGGCGCGGCCTTCGAGCTGAACCCGGACCAGACCATGCGCGCCGTCACCGACGTGGTGACCACCTTCCAGATGCCCGGCACCGGCATCCAGGGCTTCAGCCGCAAGGCGATGGCCATCGCCCACGCCGGCATCTACGACCTGCGCCTGCACCTCGACGACGTCATCATGCCGGTCCTGCGGCAGTGGTCGGTGTTCGAGCGGGGGGGCCTGGGCGCCGAGGGCGACAAGGCCCGCGAGGAGCTGGTGGAGTTCCTCGACCGCCTTGAGGTGACCGCCTCGCGCTTCGTCGAGCGCCGCGAGGCCCGCCGCGCCCGCGAGGCCGCCGACGCCTGACGCCTTCCGTCCGTGGCCGCCCCGGACCGCGGGACGGCCACGGAACCGCCGGACCTCCGGGGCCGTCCGTGGCCGGATGACGTTCTTCGGCGGTGGAGAGTCCGGCGGACCCGGGCCGTCTTCCCGAAAGAGCGCCGGAGCACGGTCTCATGGACCGTCTGTCAGAACCGCATCCGCCAGAGCGCGCTGATCGGCAATGCCTTCAGCCTGGGACCGAAACTCAGCGACTGATCACCGGTGTAGAGGACGACGCCCGCGGCGAACGCGTCACCCGTCTGGCGTTCCAGCAGCCGGAGTCCCCGGAAGTCCTCGCTTCTGACCGTGGCGCTCGCCTTCACCTCGACACCGGCGACGCGCCCGTCGGCGGTCTCGAGCACGGCATCGACCTCCACCTGGTCCCTGGTCCTGTAGTGGAAGAGGCGGATGTCCTCCTCTGCCCAGCTGAGCTGCCGTGACAGCTCCATCAGCACGAAACCTTCCAGCAGCGGGCCGAACAGGTCCCCACCCGTCGCCAGCCTGTTCTCGTCGAGCCCGAGGAGGTAAGCGGCGATCCCCGAATCCACACACGCGACCTTCGGGGTCGCGACCGCGCGAGTGGCGAGGTTACCCGACCAGGCGGGAATCCGTTTGATCAGGAATATCTCCTCGCAGAGATCGAGGTACCGCTGCACCGTCCTGGCCGACACGCTCAGCTCCGAAGCCATGTTCGCCGCGACGAGCAGCTGCCCCGTCCGTGCCGCCACGATCTGGAGCAGCCGTTTCAGATCCGCGGGCTTGGAGATGTCGGCCAGATCCCGGATGTCCCGCTCGATCAACGTGTTGACGTACGACCCGAGAAAACGCCGCCTGCGTCGCGGATCAGAACGGGCGATCGCCTCCGGGAAGCCCCCTCGCACGATGCGCAGAGCCAGGGCCCGTCGGCTGTCGCCGGGCAGGGCCGGGAGCGGGCTGTCCGCCAGGCGGAAGACGGAGTCGACGAAGCCGTCCACCGCGCCTTCGAGCTCTCCCTGCGAGAAAGGCCACAGCTCGATGGTCTCCATCCGCCCGGGCAGCGCGTCGGGTAGGGACTTCAGGCCCAGCACTCTCGCCGATCCGGTCAGCAGGAAGCGCCCGGGACGAGGGTCGGTGTCCACCTGGTACTTGATGGGAAGCAGGAGCCCCGGCGCGTACTGGATCTCGTCGATGACGAGCAGGCCGGGATGCTTCACGAAAGTGTTCGGATCCTCCTGTGCGGCGGCGAGCACGTCCGGACGGTCGAGGTTCCGGGTGAGGGAGTTCTCGTGACCGCTCGCGATGAGAGCGGTCAGCGTGCTCTTGCCTGACTGACGAGCTCCGTTGACGAGGACTACGCGGGTGTCGGCGAGTGCTTCACGGACCAGACGCTCCGCGTTGCGGCGGATCACCTTTCCGAGTGGCGTGACCGGCTCAGACATACCTCAATGATGCCACTGGCCGACCGGCTGGAGGGGCGGTTCGTGTCCGATCAGCCGCATGATCCGTGTCCGATCAGCCGTACCTCCCGTGTCCGATCAGCCGCATGATCCGTGTCCGAACAGCCGTACCGGCCGGCCGGGTTCTCCGGAGTTCCCGGGCGGTCACCCGTACCGGCCGTTCGCGGGCGCCCGGCCGGTACGGATCGCCGGACGGAGGCTCAGGCCGTCAGGGCCGGCTCGCGGGGAAGGGCGGGGTCGGGGGCGGGCCGCAGCCGGCGCAGGGAGAGCAGCACCAGCAGGGCGGCCAGGCCCGTGGTGACCGGCGGGACGAGGAAGGCCAGGGACGCGCCGAAGCGGTCCACGAGCTGGCCCGCCACGGCGGCGCCGGTCGCGATGCCCAGGCCGATCCCGCCGTTGAGCCAGGTGAACGCCTCGGTCCGCACCTCGGCCGGGACGAGGCCCTCGGCGAGGGTGTAGCCGGTGATGACGGCCGGGGCGATGAGGAGGCCGGCCGCGGCGGCTCCGCCGTACAGCATGGGGACGGACCCGGCGAAGCACAGTGCGACGGTGGCCGCCGAGAGCAGGGTCAGGGCGGCGGCCAGCCGGGCCGGGGCGCCGACCCGCCAGCGGACGACGCCGTAGAGGAGCCCGCCGGCGAGGCTGGCGGCGGAGAAGGTCGCGTAGACCGGCCCGGCCGCGGCGGACTGGCCGAGCGCGGCCGTCGAGGAGGTGATGCCGACCTGGAGGCTGCCGAAGACGGTGCCGAGCGCGACGAAGGCGACGGCCAGCAGGGCCACGCCCCGCAGCCGCAGCACCCCGCCCCGGGAGCGCGCGTGGACCGGTACCGGCTCGGGGGCGCCCTCGCGGACCCCGGCGAACACGAGCGTGCCGACCACCACCATGACCAGGGCCGCGAGCAGCGCCCAGACGGGCGAGAAGCCGGTGGACAGGGCGACCAGGAGCATGGGCGCGAGGGTGAAGGTCAGCTCGTCGGTCATGGACTCCAGCGCGAAGGCCGTGCCCAGCCTGCCGGAGCCGCCCAGCACGTGCGCCCAGCGGGCCCGCACCATCGAGCCGACCTGCGGCATCGACCCGCCGGCCAGCGCCGACACAGCGGTGAGCGTGACGGGCGAGGCGTGCGAGGCGGCCAGCGCCAGCAGCGTGCCCAGCGCGGCGGCGTGCAGGACGACCTGCGGGACGAGCACCTTGGGCTGGCCGTGACGGTCGGCCAGCCGTCCGGTCTGCGGGCCGACGAGCGCCTGGGCGACGGCGGCGGCGGCCGAGGCGATCCCCGCCGCGCCGTACGAGCCGGTGGACCACTGCACCAGGAGCAGGATGCCGATCTGCAGCATGGCGTACGGCAGGCGGGCGACGAACGCGGGGGCGAGGAAGCGCCAGGCTCCCGGCAGGCCGAGAACGGCGAGGTAGGACTTCAACGGGTCTCCGTCCAGGGTCCAGACGGAGGGCATCGCCCGGCCGGGGCGAGCCGCACCGTCGTGGTGGGCTTCGACCGGGGTAGATACCGCGGGATCGCGGCCGCCGTGCGGTCATTACGGGCGCGCCCTTTCGGGCACACCAAGCAGACAATTTACCCTAAAAGGTGCATCCCTTATTTCCCGTCGGCCTGCGGACCGCCCGCAGGACCGGCCAGGCCGCAAGCGCGAGGGCGAGCGACAGCGCCGCCACGGCGCCCATGGCCCCCGGCAGGCCGGTCGCGTCGGCCCACCATCCGACGTAGACGGGCCCGGCGAGGAAGCCCAGGTAGGCGACGCCCGTCACCACGGACGTCGCCCGGCCGCGCACGGCGTGACCGACACCGTCGTTCGCCGCGGCCAGCAATGTGGGGAACAGCACCGCGGTCCCCGCCGCGGCCAGGACGAGCCCGGCCAGCGCCACGGGTGCGGAGGGAGCGGCGGCCACCGCCGAGCTCCCGGCGGCGGCGGTCACGGCGCCGCAGACGAGCACGGTCGCGGCGCGCCAGGACGCCACCCGGCCGGCGGAGAAACGGGTGACGGCGACGACGGCCGCGAAGACCGCCGGGGCGGCCGCGGCGAGCACCGGCCCGGCGCCGAGCACGTCGGCCAGGTAGACCGCCCCCCAGCTCTGGTGGGCGTTCTCGGCGGCGAAGGCCAGCGCGCCCAGCCCGCCGAACAGCAGGAGCGGCGCGAGACGTACGGCGGGCCGCCCCGCGCGTCCTTCCGGAGCCGCCTCCCCCGCCGGCCGTGCCCGCGCCGGACCGCCGCCCCCGTCCGCCCGCTCCCCCGGCGTGCCCGTACCACGCCGTGCCGCACGATCGGCCGCGCCGGCCCGCCCGCCCGCCGCGATCACCGGTGCCAGTCCCGCGGCGACCAGGGCGACCAGCAGGAACGGCAGGAAGGCCGGCGCCCCCGCGCCGGCCAGCAGCCCGGTGGAGAGGCTCGCGAGCACGACGGACGCGGAGAAGAACCCGTGCGCGCGGGTGATGACGGGCCGTCCCGCGGCCTGCTCCGCCGCCCCGGCGGCCGCGTTGATCGCCACGTCCGCCGCCCCGGAGGCCGCGCCGAGCAGGGCGAGGCCCGCCGACAGGCTCCACAGGTCGCGCGCGGTGAGCGCCACCGCCGTTCCCACCGCGCCGAGCAGCACGAGCAGCAAGGCGGCCGGCCGGCGTCCCCAGCGGTCGACGGCCACGCCCGCGGCGGGCATGGCGGGCAGCGCCCCGGCGCCGACGAACAGCAGGGCGAGGCCCAGCCGGCCGTCGTCCAGACCCGCCTGGTCGCGGATGGCGGGCACCGACGCCCCCCAGGCTCCCCAGAACGCGCCGAAGACCACGAAGCCCGCGTAGGCGGCCCGCCGCCCGGAGACGATTTCGGAACCCGACATGTGTGTAACGATACACAAGAGATGTGTATCGTTACACAGGTATCCTTCCCCCATGGCGGGAACGGCAGGCGGACGGCGGGCGACCATGGCCGAGGTCGCCCGCGAGGCGGGGGTGTCGGTGATGACCGTCTCCTATGCCTACGGCCGCCCCGACCGGGTCTCGGCCGACACGCGGGCCAGGGTCCGCGAGGCCGCCGAACGTCTCGGCTACCCGGGCCCGCACCCCGGGGCGCGGTCGCTGCGCCGCGGCCGCACCGGCAATCTGGGCGTCGTCCTCGGCGAGCACCTCACCTACGCCTTCGACGACCCGCAGGCGGCCCGCTTCCTCGCGGGAGTCGCCCAGGTCTGCGCCGACCACGGCATGGGGCTGACCCTCGTCCCGGTGACCGGAGGACCGGGGGACGCGAACCGCGTCGCCGAAGCGGCCGTCGACGGCTTCGTCGTCTGGACCACCGCGGACGACGACCCCGTCATCGACGCCATCGCCGCCCTGGGGCTGCCGGCGGTGGTGCACGGCGGCCCGTTCCGGGACGACCTCCCCTTCGTGGCCGCGGACGACCGGGCCGCCGCCGAGACGGCGGGGCGCGAGGCGTTCTCCGGCGCCCACCGGCCCGCGGTGCTCGGTTTCCCGCTCGACCGCACCAGGGCCACCGGCGTCTTCCCCGGCATCGCCCCCGCCGCCGCGACCTTCCGTGTCACGAGGCAGCGCCTGCACGGCTTCCGGGACGCCTGGACCGCCACCGGCGAGCCGTGGGAGCAGGTCAGGGTGGCTGTCTGCTCCACCAACAACGCCCGCGAGGCGGACGCGCTCGCGACCGGGTTGCTGACCGGCCCGGACCCCTGCGACGCGATCGCGGCGATGAGCGACGAGCTGGCCCTGGGCGCCCTCCGCGCCGCGGCGCGCCTGGGGGTGGACGTCCCCGGCGACCTCGCGGTCACCGGGTGGGACGACACCGAGGCGGCCGCCGCCGCGGAGCTGACCACCATCGCCCAGTCCCTGCGCGACCAGGGTGCGCGCTGCGCGCGGGTGGCTCTCGGCGCGCCCCCCGCGGCCGGGGACGCCGAGCCTCCTCACTGGCGGCTGGTCCGGCGCGGCTCCACCCGCCGCCCCTGACCGCGCCCGGTCCGTCCCCACGGTCAGGGAGGGGTTTCCCAGCGGTCAGGTAAAGGTGAAGGACGGGGGAATGCGTCCTGTTATGTCCGCGACGAGGTGGGCACGGGTGGCAGGAGGAACACCGCAAGGACGGCGAGATGATCGGAGGGGGATCGCTGTGGACAGGCGGAACACGCCGGACGATCCGTATTCGCGGTTCGAGGACGAGGGGATCCCGGACCTGCAGGAGGGGACACCGGAACAGCAGTGGGCGGTGGACCCGCAGGAGGAGCCCCTGCCCGCCGACCAGCCGGGCGCGCTGGACGACTACGGGACCACGGCCGAGGAGTGGAGCGCCGGGGAACCCCTCGACGGCCGTCTCAGCCGCGAGGAGCCCGAGCCCCAGCCGGTGTTCGGCGTGGAGGAGGGAGAGGGGACCGGCCGCGGCGAGGACGAGGCGGCCACCGGCGAGGACGGCCTCGACCCGGACATCCCGGACAACCTCGACGAGCAGGTGACCGAGACCAGCGGCCTCGGCGTGGGCTCGGACCTCAACACCGACTACGAGCGTGACGAGGACACCGACGTCGGCTACCAGTCGCAGCCGTCGGGGCCGGTCGGCGGGTACGGCGGCGACGAGCCGCGCCAGGCGGGCCGGCTGGTCGAGCCCGACCAGGGCGCCGCGACCGACACCGAGCCCGACATGATCGCCGAGGACGTCGGCCCTGACTTCGGCGGCTACACCGCCGAGGAGGCCGCCATGCACGTGGAACCGGAATGACGCCGGGACGTCAGAGGTGCTCGGTGAGGAAGGCGGTGACGGCCTCCACGGCCCGGCTCACGTGCGGTTCGGCGTCGTACAGGTCGATGTGGAGCCGGGTGTCCAGCCAGACGAGCCGCTTGGGCTCGTCCATCCGCTTGTAGACCTCCTCCGCGCCCTCCGGGGAGCAGAGGCGGTCCACGACGCCGTGCACCACCAGGCCGGGCTTGGGCGACAGGAAGTCGGCGCCGGTCATGTTGTCCATGGTGACCAGCTCGCGGACGGAGGCCCGGGTGACCTGGTTGCGCCAGTGCGGGGACGCGCCGCGTCCGGTGCCGTAGTAGGCGTACGGCTCGTCACCCGGCATGGCCGCCTCCCCCTCCGTCGCCACGGCGGGGACGTACTCGACCTCGCCGCCGAGGTCCTGGCGCTCCAGGACCTCGGCGAAGGAGGCCAGCGCCTCCTCGTACCCGGCCGGTGACATCCGGGCACGCGCGGTGTAGGGGTCGTTGTAGGCGCCGGCGATCCCGGCGAAGACCCGCACCCGGGGGTCGAAGGCGGCGAACTTCAGCGCGTAGCCGGCGCCCAGGCAGATCCCGACCGCACCGATCCTGGCGCCGTCGGCCTCGGGCCGCGAGCGCAGCAGCGAGACCGCCGCCCGCAGGTCGTGCAGCTTGCCCTGGGGGTCCTCGTGCCGGCGCGGCGTCCCGCCGGACTCCCCCCAGTTGCGGTGGTCGAAGGCCAGCGTCACGTATCCGGCGGCGGCCAGCCGTTCGGCGTACAGCCCGGTCACCTGGTCGCGGGTGCCGGTGAACGGCCCGGTGAGGACCAGCGCCGGGTGCGGGCCGGGACCGTCCGGCGCCCGCAGGTCGCCGACGAGCGTGATCCCGTCGGCCTCGAACTCAACCCTCTCGGTCATGCGTCCCAGTCTGGACGACTCCCGCCCCTGAACGATCCCGATTCGTGGCCACGGCCATCGCGAAAGATCTCTTCGGTGCGTTCGGCGATGTCATCCCGATCGGTGGTCACGGACCCGAACCAGGCGGGCGGCCACTCCTCCGGCCCGCTCTCATCGGAGTGGAGCGCCGGCTCTGGAAAGGGGGCCGTACGACCCGTCGGCACCGCGCCTGCCGGAGCCCCGCCCCAGGGCGGCGGCGTCACTCCCTCTCGCCCAGGAGCGCGAGCAGCGCGGGGCGCAGCAGGCGATCGATCTCTTCCCGGGGCGCGTCGCGCAGCGGGTCCAGGCCGAGGAGCTGGTGGCCGACGGTGACGCCGAGCAGGACCGAGGTGGCCAGCGCGGCGCGCAGCCGGGCGTCGTCGCCGGGCAGCTCGGCGCCGACCCGATCGATCTGTCCGCCGAGCGCGGTCCGGGCGGCGTCGGCGGCCTCGGGGTGGGTGAGCATGGAGCGCAGCATGGCCAGCGAGGCCGGTGAAAGGCCGCCCAGCTTCATCCCTAGCGTCTCCAGCATCCGCCCGGCCAGATCGCGGGCCTCGCCGGGCTCCCCCTCCTTGGTGGGAACGGCCTGTACGGCCCGGCTGAACAGCTCCTGCTTGGATCCGAAGTACTGCATGACGAGCGCCGGGTCGACGCCCGCCGCCGCCGCGACCGCGCGGATGGTGGTGCGCTCGAAGCCCCGATCGGCGAACAGCGCGCGGGCCGCGTCGAGGATGCGCCGCTCGGAGCGGAGACGGCGCTCGGCGCGGGTGATGGTCATCCGGTCACTTTACCGGCGCGGACGGTGGCCGCCCTTTCGCTCTACAACCGTTGATCGAACATGGGCCGCGCCGTACACTCAACAATCGTTGAGCGATTTGAACGAGATGAATGGAGCAGCCATGCGCCCGAGTGCGATCGTCGCTCGTTACCACGACGCGATGCGCGGCAAGTCGGCCGACGCCCTCGCCGACCTCTACGCCGAGGACGCCGTCCACGAGTTCCCCTTCGCCGTCCCGGGCTTCCTCCCGGATCTCACGGGCCGCGAGGCGATCCGCGCTGGATACCGGGCCATGTGGGACGCGAGTCCGGTGCGGGTGGAGGAGATCCGCGGCGTGGTCGTCCACGAGACCGCCGACCCCGAGGTGGTGGTGGTCGAGCACGAGACCGCCGGGACCCTGGGCACGACCGGACGCCCCTTCACGGTCCCGGGCCTGCTGGTCCTGCGGGTCAGGGACGGCCGCGTGGTCCACTGCCGCGACTACATGGACGCCGCCGCGCTCGCCCGGCTCAGGGAGGCCGGCGGAATGCCCGGCGGGACGGACCCGGCCCGATAGAACGGCCGGCCCGGCGATGCGAGCCCGTCCGGTGACTCGGGATGAGCCGGGAAAGGGCCGGGAAAGGGCCGGGAAAGGTCCGGGGCGGCCCCGACGGAACGCCCCTGGCCCGGCGGGAGGGGTCAGACCCGGTTGAAGGGCTCGGCGTAGGCGAACGCGCCGCGGAGGCGCGGGTCGCCCGGGTCGTACGCCGACAGGGTGCGGACCTGGAAGAACACCTCCCACTCCGGCACCGGGGGCACGACGCCGTACTCCGCGCCGGACCGGAAGCCGAAGCGCGAGTAGTAGGCGGGCGAGCCGACCAGCACCGCCATCGGCTCGCCCGTGGCGTCCGCGGCGCCGAGGAGGGTGTGCACCAGGGCGAGGCCGACGCCGCGCCGCTGGTGGGCGGGGCGGACGCTCACCGGGCCGACGGCGACGACGGGAGTCCCCTCGACGTGGCCGCGGCTGCCCAGCACGTGCCCGACGACCTGCCCGTCCGGGCCGGTCGCGACGAGGGACAGCGCGGGCATCCATCCGTCGCAGTCGCGCAGCTCGCGCAGCAGGGTGTCCTCGACGGGGGTCTCGCCGGGCCGGTCGGGCTTGGCGAAGGCGGCGGCCGTCACCTGGTGGACGGCGTCGATGTCGGCGGGGGTCTCACGGCGAACGATCATCCGCCCACCCTGCGCCGGACCGGCCGGGCGCCGCAATCGGATTACCGGCCGGCGACGCCTCACCGAGGAGCCGCTCCGGACTCCGCGTCCCGCGGGAGAGGGGCCGGGACCGGCCGCGTTCCCGCGGGACGGGACGCCTCAGAAGACGCCCCAGAAGACGCCTCAGGAGTCGAAACCGAGGCCCATCCGGTCCAGGGTGCGCAGCCACAGGTTGCGGCGGCCCTCGTGGAGGTCGGCCCGGGCGAGCGACCAGCGCGTCATCTGGATCCCCGCAGAGCGGACCGGCTCCGGCGGGAAGGGGATCGGCTTCTCCCGGACCATCCGCAGCTCGGTCCGCTCCGTCGGCTCCCCGGCGAGCAGGTCGAGCATGACGTTGGCCCCGAAGCGGGTGGCGGCGACCCCCAGGCCGGTGTAGCCGACGGCGTAGGCGAGCCGCCCGCCGTGGGCGTGGCCGTAGAAGGCGCTGAACCTGCTGCAGGTGTCGATGACGCCGCCCCACCGGTGGGTGAAGCGCACCCCGTCGAGCTGCGGGAAGGTGGTGAAGAAGTGCTCCGCCAGCTTGGCGAAGGTCTCGTCGCGCTGCTCGTACTCCGGCCTGATGCGGCCGCCGTTGTAGTAGACCGCGTCGTAGCCGCCCCACAGGATGCGGTTGTCGGCGGTCAGCCGGTAGTAGTGGAACTGGTTGGCCGAGTCGCCCACGCCCTGGCGGTTGCGCCAGCCGACGGAGGCGAGCTGCTCCTCCGACAGCGGCTCGGTCATCAGGGCGTAGTCGTAGACCGGCACCAGGAAGTGCTTCAGCCTGCGCAGCAGCGGCTGGAACACGCCGGTGCCGAGCGCGACCTTCGCGGCCCTGACGGTGCCGCGCGGGGTGACCAGGTCCATGGTGGCCCGGCTGTCCCTGATGTGGCGGACCGGCGTGCCCTCGTAGACGCGCACGCCCAGCTCCAGGCAGGCCCGCCGGAGCCCCCAGGCCAGCCGGGCGGGGTCGATCATGGCGCAGCCGTCGCGTTCCCAGTAGCCGCCGACGTAGGTGGGCGAGTTCACCTCCGCCCGGACCTCGTCGCGGTCGAGGACGTCGTAGCCCAGGCCCAGTTCCCGCGCCGCCCGGACGCTCTCGCGCATCTCGTCGAGCTGCCAGGGCTCGGTGGCGACGTGCAGTTCGCCGGTGCGCTCGTAGGCGCAGTCGATGCCGTAGCGCCTGACGGCCTCGCCGATCTCGTCGAGGTTCGCCCGGCCCAGCCGTTCCAGGGTGGTGATCTCCTCGGGCCAGCGTTCCAGCCCGTTGGCGAGGCCGTGGGTGAGCGACGCCACCGCGAACCCGCCGTTGCGGCCGGAGGCCGCCCAGCCGATCCCGCGTCCTTCCAGCAGGACCACGTCGAGGGACGGGTCGCGTTCCTTGGCCATCAGGGCGGCCCACAGCCCCGAGAAGCCTCCGCCGACCACCGCGAGATCGGCGGTCGTGTCCTTGAGGAGCCGCGGCAGCGGCTCGGGTTTCGCCGGACTGTCGAGCCAGTACGGCTTGCGCTCCGCGTCAGCAAGAGCCTTCAGCGGATCCACAAATCTCACTTCCCTACGGTGAGTCAAAAAATTCGTTGTGTAGGTATTGCGTGACCTCGGTGGTCACACGCGGGTTCCCCCCGCCTGAATCCGATCTCGCCTCCCTGTTCTGTGCCGGAGATCTCTTTCGGGTACGCCGAAGCCCCGTTCCACCCACCGCGGGCGGGACGGGGCCTGACGACGCTAGGTCCGGCGGCGGGCGGTCACCGTGTTCACCACGGCGATCACCACGCCTACCGCGAATATAAGGGTTCCGAGAATGTTGACCTGTGGCGGCACCCCGATCCGGGTGGCGCCCCAGATCCACAGCGGGAACGTCTGGAGGGCGCCGCTGGTGAACTGGGTGATCACGAAGTCGTCGATGGACAGCGCGAACGCCAGCAGCGCGCCCGAGATGACGCCGGGCAGGATCATCGGGAACGTGACGCGCCAGAACGTCACCCAGGTGGACGCCCCGAGGTCGCGCGCCGCCTCCTCGATCGAGGGGTCGAGGCCGACGACCCGGGCCCGTACGGTGATCGCCACGAACGACAGGGAGAACAGCACGTGCGCGATGACCACGGTCACGAAGCCGGGCTGCACCCCGGCGCTGACGAACAGCGACAGCAGCGAGGAGCCCATGACCAGCTCGGGCGAGGCGATGGCGGCGAAGAGCACCAGGTTGACGGCGCCCAGCCCGCGGAACCTGTAGCGGCCCATCGCCAGGCCCATGAGGGTGCCGATCACCGTGGTGATCACCGTGGCGAGCACGGCGATCTCCAGGGAGTTGACGACCGCCTCGATCAGCTTGGGGTCCTGGTCGAGCATGCCCCACCACTTGAAGGTGAAGCCCTGCCAGGTCACGTTCGACTTGCTCTTGGTGTCGTTGAAGCCGAAGATGATCATGACCACGATCGGCAGGAACAGCCAGGCGAGGATCAGCCAGACGTAGACCTTGAGCAGCCGGTCGAGGAGGCGGCGGCGAGGCCGGGCGGGCGCCGGGGCGCCGGCGGACGGCGCCGTGACGGGCGCGGACGTGGTGGCAGTGCTCATCGGGCCGCCGCCTCCAGCACGTTCTCGGTGCCCAGCGCCCTGGCGTAGGCGAAGATGCCGATCAGCATCGCCGCCATCAGCGCGAACGACAGCGCCGCGGCCGACGGGTAGTCGTTGTTGACCAGGAACCTGGACTGGATGATGTTGCCGATCATCGTGTTCGCCGGGCCGCCGAGGATCTCGGCGTTGACGTAGTCGGCGGTCATCGGGACGAACGTCATCAGCACCCCGGCGAACACGCCGGGCAGCGACAGCGGCAGCACGACCTTGGTGAAGGCCTGCCGCCGGGCCGCGTACAGGTCCTGCGCGGCCTCCACGACCCGGGGGTCCACCCGCTCCAGGGCCACGTAGATCGGCAGGATCATGAACGGCAGGTAGTTGTAGACCAGGCCGCCGATCACCGCCACGGTCGTCTGCAGCACGTGGAAGTCCGCGGGCACCAGACCCAGGGACTTCAGCGGCGACAGCAGCAGCCCGTTGTCGGCCAGCAGGAACTTCCATGACACGGTGCGCAGCACGAACGACACGAAGAACGGCAGCAGCACCAGCAGCAGGTAGGTCGACTTGCGGGAGCCGCCCCTGAAGGCGATCCAGTAGGCCATCGGGTAGGCCAGCACGATGGAGACGACCGTGGCGACCAGGCCGTACCCGGCCGAGCGCAGGAACTGCGTGCCGTACTGCGACAGGACGTCGCCGTAGATCGACAGGTTGAACGTCTGGACGAAGCCGTTGACCACGTCGCCCTCCTGGGTGGACACCGAGGCCATGAAGACCATCGGCACCACCAGGAAGATCGCCAGCCACAGCCCGCCGGGGAGGATCAGCAGGTAGGGGGCGAAGCGCTTCATCGCTCGCCTACCCCTGGGTGATGGGCTGGAAGATGGACTCGAAGACCTTCTCCTCGGCCGTGGTGAGGGCCCGGTAGGACCGCAGCCTGGCCATGTCGGCCTCGGCGGGGTAGACCATCGGGCTGCTCGCGAGCTGCTCCAGCGACTTCTTGTCGTCGCCGCTCGCCTTGGCGGCGTCGGCCAGGACGAGGTCCTTGGTGGCCGGCACCGGGGTGATGTAGTTGATGGCCTCCACCAGCATCGTGGCGATCTTCGGCTGGTAGACGTAGTCCATGTAGGTGAGCGCGTCGAGGGGGTTCTGCGCGGTCTTGGGGATGCACAGGTTGTCGGTCCAGATCGTGCCGCCCTCCTGGGGGACCACGAACTTGATGTCCTTGCCCTCGGCGACCTGCTGGAAGATGTCGCCCGACCAGGCCATGGTGATCCAGATGTCGCCCCGGGCCAGCGCGTCGACGTAGTCGTTCTCGTAGTACTTGCGCACCAGGCCGTCGTCGCGCTGCTTCTGCAGCCGGGCGGCGGCCTTGCGCCAGTCGGCCTCGGTGGACTTGTCCGGGTCGATGCCCTCGGCGAACATCCCGAAGTTCGCGACCTCCTGCGGGTCGAGCATCATGCCGACCTTGCCCTTGTACTTGGGGTTCCACAGGTCGTTGACGCTGGTGACCTCGTCCACGTACTTGGGGTTGTAGGCGATGCCGGTCAGGCCCGCCGTCCAGGGGATCGTGTAGGTGTTGTTCGGGTCCCAGGTGGGGTTCTTGACCTTCTCCGCCGCGTTGGCCGCGAAGTTGGGCAGCTTGGAGTGGTCGAGCGGCACCAGGTAGCCCAGCGCGATGGCCTTGCTGAGGTGGATGCCGTTGGTGATGATCATCACGTCGTAGCCGATGTCGGTGCCGGAGGCGAGCAGCGGCTGGATCTTGCCGAAGAAGGAGGGGGTGTCCTGGATGGCCTCGGTGTAGGTCACCTTGATGCCGGTGTCGGCGGTGAACTTCTCCAGGGAGGGGGAGCGCCCGTCCTCCTTGTCGATGTACAGCGTCCAGTTGGCGAACCGCAGCGTGCCGTTCTTCTTCTTGGACGCCCAGTAGTCGGCGACGGCGTCCTTCTGGGGCGGGGCGGCCTTCTTGCCCTGCACGCCGCAGGCGGTCAGGGCGAGCCCGGCGGCCGACAGGCCGGCGAGGCGGAAGGCGTCGCGGCGGGTCACCGAGCGGGGCCGGGTCATGCCGCGCAGCAGGGCGGCGTCGAGGGAGGAGTCCTGGTGCATGGGGTGGCTCAACTTCCGATCACGTAAGAATGCTGCGGCCGCCACGACAGCCAGACCGCGTCGCCGCGCTCGGCCGTGCTCGTGCTGTCGAGCGCGTTCTGCTGGAAGACGGTGACCTCGGTGCCGCCGGGCAGGCGCACCGCGTAGCTGTTGTACAGACCCAGGTAGACGACCTCGGCGACGGTGCCGCGCACGGCGCTGAGGCCCGCCGCGGGCTCGTCGGTGGAGATCATGACCTTCTCCGGGCGTACGGTGACCGCGATCGCGTCCCCGGCCCGGTGCGCGCCCTCCTCGGCGAGGACCCGGCCGTCGTCTCCGAGCCGCAGTACGGCGCAGCCGTCCTCGACCCGGTCCACCGTCCCGCTGATCAGGTTGGAGGTGCCGATGAACCCGGCGACGAACGCGGTGGCGGGGCGCTCGTAGATCTCGCGGGGGGAGGCGAGCTGCTCGACCAGGCCGTCGTTCATGACGGCGATGCGGTCGCTCATGGTGAGCGCCTCGCTCTGGTCGTGGGTGACGTAGACGAACGTGATGCCGACCTCGCGCTGGATGCGCTTGAGCTCGATCTGCATGGCCTGGCGCAGCTTGAGGTCGAGGGCGCCCAGCGGCTCGTCCAGCAGGAGGGCGCGGGGCCGGTTGACCAGGGCCCGGGCCAGGGCCACCCGCTGCTGCTGGCCGCCGGACATCTCGCGGGGGCGGCGCTTCTCGCGCCCGCCGAGGTCCACGATCTCCAGCATCTCACCGACGCGGCGTCTGATCTCGGCGTCGGGCACCTTCTTGCGCCGCAGACCGAAGGCGACGTTCTCCCAGACGTTCATGTGGGGGAAGAGCGCGTACGACTGGAACACCATGTTCACGTCGCGTTTGTTGGGGGGGACGTCGGTCACGTCCTGGCCGTGCAGCCGCACCGTGCCGCGCGACGGGTCCTCGAACCCGGCGATCATGCGCATGGTGGTGGTCTTGCCACACCCCGAGGGGCCGAGGAGCGAGAAGAACTCGCCCTCGGCGATGGTCAGGGTGACGCCCTTGACCGCCTGGACGACCTCACCGTGGGCGAGGTACTCCTTGACGACTCCGTCGAGTTCGATGGCGGGCACCGGAGGCGGGCCGGAGGCGGCGGGGGCCACCGCCTCCACATCCGCCTGGGTTTCGGTCATACCAGGCTATCCCTCTTGTTTCGCGGCTATTCGCCGATGTAGTGCATGACGTGCTTGACGCGGAGGTAGTCGTGGAGCCCGAAGACCGACAGGTCCTTGCCGTAGCCGGAGTGCTTGAAGCCTCCGTGCGGCATCTCGGACACGAAGGGGATGTGGGTGTTGACCCACACGACGCCGAAGTCGAGTCGCCTCGACACCCGCATCGCCCGGCCGTGGTCGGAGGTCCACACCGAGCTGGCGAGGCCGTACCGGACGCCGTTGGCCTTGGCCACGGCGTCGGCCTCGTCGGAGAAGGTCTGGACGGTGATGACGGGCCCGAAGACCTCGTTCTGCACCATCTCGTCATCCTGCTGGAGGCCGTCGACGACGGTCGGGGCGAAGAAGTACCCCGTGTCGCCGACCCGCTGCCCGCCGGTCAGGACCTTGGCGTGGCCGGGCACCCGCTCGATGAAGCCGGTCACCCGCGCCAGCTGGTCCGCGTTGTTGAGCGGACCGTAGAGGGCGTCCTCGTTGGACAGGTCGCCGGTCACGGTGGCGGTGGCCGCCTCGACGAGGGCCGCCACGAACTCGTCGTGGGCGTCCTCGTGGACCAGCACCCGGCAGGCCGCGGTGCAGTCCTGGCCGGCGTTGTAGAAGCCGCCCGTGGCGATCGCCTCGGCAGCGGCCTTCAGATCCTTGACGTCGTCGAAGACGATGACGGGGGCCTTACCGCCGAGCTCCAGGTGGACCCGCTTGACGTCCTCGGCGGCGGTCTTGGCCACGGCCATGCCGGCGCCGACCGAGCCGGTGATCGCGACCATCTGGGCGGTCGGGTGGCCCACCACGAGCGCGCCGGTCTCGCGGTCGCCGGTGACGACGTTGAAGACGCCCTTCGGCAGGACCTCACCGAGGATCTCGGCCATCTTGAGGGTGGAGACCGGGGTGGTGTCGGACGGCTTGAGCACGATGGTGTTGCCCGCGGCGAGCGCGGGGGCGATCTTCCAGACCGCCATCATCATCGGGTAGTTCCAGGGGGTGACCTGGCCGATGACGCCGATCGGCTCGTGCCGGATCACGGAGGTGTGGTCGGCGAGGAACTCACCCGACGTCGGCCCCTCCAGGGTGCGGGCGGCTCCGGCGAAGAACCGGAAGTGGTCGGCCGCGATCGGGGTCTCGTCCTCGGCCATCCGGGCACGGGGCTTGCCGGTGTTGCGGCACTCGGCCTCGTTGATCTCGTCGGCGCGCGCGTCGATGGCGTCCGCGACCTTGAGCAGCAGATTGGCCCGCTCGCCGGGGGTCAGCAGACTCCACGACTCGAACGCGGCGGCCGCGGCGGCGTAGGCGGCGTCGACGTCCTCCGCCCCGGAGATCGGCGCCTGCAGGTAGGCCTCTCCGGTGCAGGGGTCGATGACGTCGGAGAAACGGCCGCTCTTGGCGTCCACGAACTCACCGTTGACATAGTTCTGCAGACGGGTGGTCACCGTTGACCTCCTGTGAGGTGGCTTGGTTATGGGGACTCTTACAGAGGAGAGCCTACGCGACAAGGGATTTCGTTGTTAAGATACCAAATCGCGACGAAATCGCTTGACAGAGCAGTAAAAACTGACAGCATGTCGCAGCGAGCCGCAACATGTCGGCAGGGCGTGAGATGCCCGCGACGACCCCGTAACAGACCCCGTAACACCGACGCCAGGGAGCGCGGATGACGACGCCGCCCAAGGTACGCCGCGACAACGACGCGAAGCACGGGACGGTCGTCCTCGACGAGATCTCCAAACAGATCATCGAACAGCTGCAGGCGGACGGCCGCAAGCCCTACGCCGCCATCGGCAAGGCGGTGGGGTTGTCCGAGGCCGCCGTCCGCCAGCGGGTCCAGCGCCTGCTCGACGCCGGGGTCATGCAGATCGTCGGGGTCACCGACCCGCTCACCCTCGGATTCTCCCGCCAGGCGATGATCGGCATCAAGTGCGAGGGCGATCTGGAGATGGTGGCCGACGAGCTGTCGGCCATCAAGGAGATCGACTACGTCGTGCTGACCGCCGGCTCGGTGGACATCATGGTCGAGGTGGTCTGCGAGAGCGACACGCACCTGCTGGACATCCTCGGCAAGATCCGGGCCATCCCCACGGTCCGCGCCACCGAGACGTTCGTCTACCTCAAGCTGCACAAGCAGACCTACTCCTGGGGCACCCGCTGACGCCCTCCGGGATCATCCCCCGGTGCACCCCCGCGCTCGCCCGCCGGCGCTCGCCCGCCGTACGGCCGGTCCGGGCCGTACGGCGGGCGGACGCCTGAGCACGCCCGGACGGATCACACCCGGGCGGTCGTCGCCGCGGCGGGCGCGGCGGTGGCGCCCGGTCCCTCGATGGGCGGGACCGGGACGTCGCGGGAGCGGACCAGGCGCGGCCCCTCCGGGCCGAAGACGCCGCGCGGCTCGGGGAAGGCCGCCAGCATGGCCAGGTAGAGCACGGCCGCGACGGCCAGGCCCAGCGGCAGCGAGATGTCCGTGCCCCCGGCGAGGCCGCCGAGCGGCCCGACGAACTGGCCGGGGATGTTGACGAACAGGATCGCCGTCATCGCGGCCAGCAGCCAGGAGGCCATCCCGCGCCAGTTCCAGCCGTGGGTGAACCAGTAGCGGCCCCCGCGCTGGCGGCGGTTGAAGACCTGCAGCGCCTCGGCGTCGTACCAGCCGCGCCGGGTCACGTAGCCGAGCATCATGATCACCATCCAGGGGGCGGTGCAGGTGACGATCAGCGTGGCGAACGTGGAGATGCTCTGCGTCAGGTTCAGGGTGAAGCGGCCGAGGAAGATGAAGCCGATCGACAGCACGCCGATGAACACCGTCGCCTGGACCCGGTTGAAGCGCGGGAAGACGCTGGAGAAGTCCAGGCCGGTGCCGTAGAGGGCGGTCGTGCCGGTGGACATGCCGCCGATCAGCGCGATCAGGCAGACCGGCAGGAAGTACCACGCCGGGGAGACCGCGAGCAGCCCGCCGACGTAGTTGGGGGCGGCCGGGTCGACGTACTCCGACGCCTTGGCGGCGATGATCGACGCGGTGGTCAGGCCGAACAGGAACGGCAGGATCGTGGCGAGCTGGGCCAGGAAGGCCGCGCCCATCACCCGGACGCGCGGGGTTTCCGCCGGGATGTAGCGGGACCAGTCGCCGAGGAAGGCGCCGAAGGAGATCGGGTTGGACAGCACGATCAGGGCGGCGCCGATGAACGACGGCCAGAACCCCGGCGCGGCCGTGGAGGCGAACGCCCCGGCGTAGGAGGGGTCGAAGTCCCCGGCGAAGGCGAACGCGCCCAGCACGAACAGCAGCGAGGCCGCGGCCACCGCGATCTTGTTGACCAGCAGCATGAAGCGGAAGCCGTAGACGCAGACCACCAGGACCAGCACGGCGAACAGCGCGTAGGCCACGCTGTACGACAGGTTCGACTCCGGCAGCCCGGCCAGCCGGTGGGCGCCGCCGACCAGCGCGTCGCCGGAGGACCACACCGAGATCGAGAAGAACGCGATCGCGGTGAGCAGGGACAGGAACGAGCCGACGACCCGGCCGTGCACGCCCAGGTGGGCCGAGGAGGAGACGGCGTTGTTCGTGCCGTTCACCGGGCCGAAGACGGCCAGCGGCGCCAGGATCAGCGCGCCGACCACCAGGCCGAGCCCCGTCGCGGCGAGCCCCTGCCAGAAGGAGAGCCCGAACAGGATGGGGAACGAGCCCAGCACGCACGTGGCGAAGGTGTTCGCGCCGCCGAAGGCCAGCCGGAACAGGTCCAGCGGGCGGGCGGTGCGGTCGGCGTCCGGGATGCGTTCGACGCCGTGCTGCTCGACCTCGATGACGGACGGCGCGCGGTCGGAGGCGCCCGCCGCGGCGTGATCCGCCCGGCTCACCGGGCCTCCCGCGCGGGGCCGGACAGCGCCAGCAGGCTGACCAGGTCGTAGGCGACGTGGGAGGCGGCCACCGCGGTGATCTCCGCGTGGTCGTAGGCGGGGGCCACCTCGACCACGTCGGCGCCGACCAGGTTGCATCCGGCCAGACCGCGCAGGATCTCCAGCAGCTCGCGGCTGGTGAGGCCGCCCGCCTCGGGGGTTCCGGTGCCGGGGGCGTGCGCGGGGTCGAGCACGTCGATGTCGATCGACAGGTAGAGCGGCCGGTCGCCGATCCGCTGCCGGAGCGCGTCGACGATCTCGTCCACGCCGCGGCGCATCACGTCGGCCGAGGTCATGATGCCGAAGCCGAGGCGCCGGTCGTCGTCGAGGTCCTGCTTGCCGTACAGCGGGCCGCGCGTGCCGACGTGGCCGACCGCCTCGGTGTCGAGGATGCCCTCCTCCACGGCCCGGCGGAACGGCGTGCCGTGGGTGTACTCGGCGCCGAAGTAGGTGTCCCAGGTGTCGAGGTGGGCGTCGAAGTGCAGCATGGCCACCGGGCCGTGCCGCCTGGCCAGGGAGCGCAGCAGCGGCAGCGCGATCGTGTGGTCGCCGCCGATGGTGACCAGGCGGGCGCCGTCCTCCTGGAGCCGGGTCGCGGCGTCCTCGATCGTCTCGACGGCCTCGCCGATGTTGAACGGGTTGCAGGCGATGTCGCCGGCGTCGGCCACCTGCACCGCGGCGAACGGCGAGACGTCCAGGCCGGGGTGGTACGGCCGGAGCAGGCGGCTGGCCTCGCGGACCGCCGAGGGGCCGAAGCGGGCGCCGGGGCGGTAGGAGACGCCGCTGTCGAACGGCACCCCCACCACGGCCACGTCGCAGCGCCCGACCTCGTCCAGGCGCGGCAGCCGTGCGAACGTCGCCGGTCCCGCGAAGCGGGGGACGCGGGAGGAGTCGACGGGACCCCGGGGTTCGGTCATGCCGCACCGTCCTTTCGGGAGGCGTGGGGTGGTGGGGGCCGGGCGCGGAGAACCCGGCTCTGAGCAGGCTATCCGTACAGTCTGGGAGCTTTGTGACGGTTTAGGTACTGTGGGGAGAACGAACTACGACGGGGTTTCCTGTGGCCGACCACAATCACACCGCCGGTTCCGCCGACCGGCTCACCGTCGAGGAGCTGATCCGCTTCCCGGCCCTGCAGCTGCGCGTCCTCGCCGGGCACGCCGGGCTCGGCCGCTCGGTGTCCTGGGCGCACGTCAGCGAGCTGGACGACCCCACGCCCTGGCTGCTGGGCGCCGAACTGATCATGACGACCGGAATCGCGATCCCCCGCTCCGCCGCCCGCCAGCGGGCCTACCTGGAGCGGCTCGACGACGCCGGGGTGTCCGCGCTGGCCCTGTCGGCCCAGCTCCACGTGCCGCCGCTGCACCGGGCGTTCCTCGCCGCCGCCGAGGAACGCGGCATGCCGGTCCTGGAGGTGCCGCTGGCCGTCCCGTTCATCGCCGTCGCCCAGGAGGTCGCCGCGGCCGTACAGGAGGACGCCCGCCAGCGGCTCGGCGCGCAGCTCCAGGTCTTCGGCGCGCTGCGCTGGATGACCTCCGAGGACCTCGGCACCGCGACACTGTTCCGCCGCCTGGAACGGCTCAGCGGCTACACGGTGTACCTGTGCACGCCGCAGGGCCGCCCGCTGCTGCCCGGCGTCCCCGTGCCCGACCCGGGTCTGCTGCCCAGGACGGCGGAGGCGCCCCCGACGATCCCCGGCGGGTTCGTCCTCCCGGTGCCCGCCCCGGGCGGCCCGGCCGGCTTCCTCGTCGCCCTGGAGCGGGAGGGCGCCCGCCCGGCCGGGCTGGCGGTGGCCCAGCACATCGCCACCGTCGCCGCGCTCCAGGTCGCCATGACCCGCCACGAGCGCGAGACCCTGCGCCGCGAGGGCGCGGAGATCCTGGCCGAGCTGCTGCAGGACGTGCTCGACCCGGCCACGGCCCGGCGGCGGCTGATCCGGCTGGGCCTGCCCGACGACGAGCTGGTCCTGCTGGCCGTCCGCGGCGTGTCCGACGACGGCCTGCTGCGCGCCCTGGACGACCGCCCGTTCCTCATGCTCGGCAGGGGCGACGACCGCTACGTCCTCGGCACCGCCGAGGCGGCCGCCGCCGTCGCCGGGGTACCGGGCGTCGCGGCCGGGATGAGCAGGCCGTTCGCCGCCGGGACGTCCCTGCGGGTGGCCCGCAGGGAGGCGGTGTGGGCCGTCTCCCGGGCGGCCGAGTCGGGCCAGGCGCTCGTCCGCTACGGCGACGACACCGCCGGGCGGTGGCTGCCGGAGGACCCCGCGGTGCTCTCGGCGCTGGTCGAGCACGTGCTCGGCGAGGTGATCCGGTACGACGCCGCCCACGACTCCCACCTGCTGGCCTCGGTCCGCACCTGGATGGAGCGGGACCGCCGCACCGAGGACGCGGCGGCGGCGCTGCACGTCCACCCCAACACGCTGGCCTACCGGCTGCGCCGGTTCACCGCGCTCACCGGCCGGGATCTTTCGTCCACGGGGGCGTTCGCCGAGGTGTGGCTGGCAGTCCGGGCCGCCGGGCAGCTCGGCCTCACCGGCTGACCGGACGCCCCCGGGCCACCCGCCCCCACCGGCCGACCGCACGCCCCCGGGCGGCGCGGCCTCACCGGCCCGTGATCTCAACGGAGGGCCGGGCCGCCCGGACGGCTTCGAGCCGCCCGGACTCGCCGGCCCGCGACCGGGGCGGATTCCGGCGGCGGGGACGTGGCGAGGATGATCCCGGTAGGGTGCGGTGCATGCGGCTCTCCCAGGTGTCCTTCCGGTACTCCCGCCGCGGCCCCTGGATCCTTGAGGACGTCGAGCTCGCGCTCCGCCCGGGGTCCGTCGTCGAGGTCACCGGCCGCAACGGCGCCGGCAAGTCCACGCTGCTGCGACTGCTCGCCGGGTTCGTCCCGCCGACCCGCGGCTCGGTCTCCGGTCGGCCCCGCGTCGTCGGCTACGCCCCCGACGTCTTCCCCACCGGCCAGCCCTTCACCGTCTCCGCCTACCTGGCCCACATGACCCGCGTCCGGGGCGCCTCCCCCGCCGCGGCCGGCGACCTCGCGCGGCGGCTGAACGCCGTCCACCTGCTCGACCTGCCGCTCGGCGACCTGTCCAAGGGCAGCGCGCAGAAGGTGGGGCTGATCCAGTCGCTGCTCGGCCCGCCGGACCTGCTGATCCTGGACGAGCCGTTCGCCGGGCTGGACGAGCAGACCCGCGCCGAACTCCCCGCCGTCATCGGCGAGATCGCCGCCCGCGGCGGCATTGTCGTGGTCAGCGACCACCAGAACCAGCTCCGGGAGTTCCCCGGCGCCGACCACTGTCTCGTCGCCGACCGCGCGGTCACCGTCCACCCCGCCGCCCGGCCGGCCGAACAGGACCCCGGACCCGGCTCCGAACCGGACCCCGGACCCGGCTCCGAACGGGACACCGAGTGGGTGCTCGGGCGACCGGCAGAACCGGATCCCGACCCCGGCTCCGGCTCCGGCTCCGGTGCCGGTTTGGGTTCCGGTTCCGGTTCCGAACGGGACGCCGGGCGGGCAGCCGGGCAGGGGCCCGCCACGGACCGCCGGGCGGTCATCGAGGTGCTGGTGGACCCCGACGAGGCCGACGAGGTCGAGCAGAAGCTCCGCGCCGACGGCTACACCGCCCGGCGGATCCTGTGACCCCCGAGAGCATGCCGTACGGCGGGAGGCACCGTTGACGCGTCTGACCCGGTTCAAGCTGAGCGCCTACGCCCGCTCCCACCGGCTGTTCCAGCCGGCGATCGGGCTGCTCCTGATGCTGGGCGTCTTCTACTCGACGCTGACGCCGCCCGGCAAGGAGCTGTCCGCCTACGCCGACTCGGCCGGCCTGCTGATCGTCGTCTTCGCCTGGGCCGCGCGCAGCCTGCTCGACACCGAACCGGCGGCGCAGCGGCTGGTCTCGATGACGGCGGCCGACGGGCCGGGCAGGGAGATCGGCGCGGGGCTGCTGGCCGCGTTCACGGTCAACCTCATGTTCGCGGCGATCGCGGTCGTCACGCCGCTGCTGCACGGCTTCGCCGCCACCCCCGCGCCCGGCGACGTGGCGCGCGGCGCCGTCCTGCACCTGCTGGGTCTGAGCGCGGGCACGGCGCTGGGCGCGCTGACCAGCCATCCGATCATGCAGTCCCCGGCCGCCTCGATGCTGACGCTGTTCGGCGGCTACGTGGCCCTGCTGCTGGTCAGCCTGACCCCGGTGGGCCGGTTCACGGTGCCGGTCATGCCGTGGATGCGGGCGGCCAACGACGGCGCCCTCGACACGGTCCTGCTCCCCGTCACCGCCGCGGCCCTCTTCTGGTCCGCCGCGGGCCTGGCAGCCTACGTACGGCTCCGCCGTACCAGACCGTAGGTTCGGCGCCCGCTGGATCTCATCGATCACCATGAGATCCGGAAACGCGACGAACCCCGCGAGGCCGGCGATCGCGGCCTGCCGGGCGGGTGCTACTCGGCGGCGGCGAGCTGGCCGCAGGCGCCGTCGATCTCACGGCCGCGGGTGTCGCGGACGGTCACCGGGACACCGTGGAACTGCAGACGGCGGACGAAGGCCCGCTCGTCCTCCGGGCGCGAGGCCGTCCACTTCGACCCCGGGGTGGGGTTGAGCGGGATCAGGTTGACGTGCACGAGCTTGTTCCGGACGAGCTTGCCGAGCAGGTCGGCCCGCCACTCCTGGTCGTTGACGTCCTTGATCAGCGCGTACTCGATGGAGACGCGGCGCTTGGTCCGGGCGGCGTAGTCCCAGGCCGCGTCGAGGACCTCGGCGACCTTCCACCGGGTGTTGATCGGCACCAGGGTGTCGCGGAGCTCGTCGTCGGGAGCGTGCAGGGACAGCGCCAGCGTCACCGGCAGGCCCTCGTCGGCGAGCTTGCCGATCGCGGGGACCAGCCCGACGGTGGAGACGGTGACGCCGCGGGCGGAGATGCCCAGGCCGCCCGGGGCGGGCTCGACCAGCCGGCGCACGGCGCCGACCACGGCCCGGTAATTGGCCAGCGGCTCGCCCATTCCCATGAAGACCACGTTGCTGACCCGGCCGGGGCCGCCCGGGACCTCGCCGGCGGCCAGGGCCCGCGCCCCGGCGACGACCTGCTCGACGATCTCGGCGGTGCTCATGTTGCGGGTCAGGCCGGCCTGGCCGGTGGCGCAGAACGGGCAGTTCATGCCGCAGCCGGCCTGGGAGGAGACGCACATGGTGGCGCGGTCGGGGTAGCGCATGAGGACCGACTCGACCAGCGCGCCGTCGAACAGCCGCCACAACGTCTTGCGGGTGGTGCCGCCGTCGGTGGTCAGCTCCCGGACGGGGGTGAGCAGCGTGGGGAACAGCGCGGCGGCGAACCTGTCGCGCGCCGCGGCCGGCAGGTCGGTCATCAGGCTCGGGTCGGCGGTGAGCCGCTCGAAGTAGTGCCGGGAGAGCTGGTCGGCCCGGAACGGCTTCTCGCCGAGCTCGGCGACGGCCTCGCGGCGCTCGGCCATGGTCAGATCGGCCAGGTGGCGCGCGGGCTTGGCCCTGCGGGGCGCCACGAAGGTGAGCTGGCCGGGTGCGGGGGTCCCGGGCTGGCTGGCAGTCGACACGTCCAACGCCTTCTCTCAACGGTTACTCGAAGCGACACTCGACTCTGATCTAAAGTCCGGAGATATGGCGACAATCCGGTCCGCGGGTGAGCGGGGAGACGGCATCGAGATCCTGCTCAGCGACGCCAGCCCCTACGGAAGCCGCACCCTGGTGGTCGAACGCGACGAGACTTCCTCGGTAGCTTACCTGTGCGGGCCGAAGGGCGAGGTCCACGGAGCGGTGTGGCTGGCCAACCACGTTCCGGCCCCGGAGACGACCGACCTGGATCGGCTGAACTCCGAACTCCCGCCGGTGGCCGTCCGCGCGAACACCCGGCACCCCGGCGGCAGGCGACCGCTGGGCACCCTGCGGTCGCTGTGGTTCGAGGAGGGCGACGGCGTCGCCCTGTACGAGAACGACGAGCTGCTGGCGGTCATTCCTGGCTGGGCCGACGTGAGCCGCGGCATGCCGGGATACTCCCGCGACGCGGTGGGCGAGTCGCCGTTCGCCTGGTCCCTGGAGGACGCGATGGAAGCCCTGGCCCCGCGGCTGGCCAAGGCCCGCTCCTACTGGGAGTGGCGCGGGAGTGAAGGCTCCTGGGCCACCTTCCAGCAGTTCGTGATGGGCCACCTGGACCGGGCGGTCGGCACCGCGGGGAGGTTCTGGGACGCCGGCGGCGGACGGCTGCCCACGGTCGGCATCACCGAGCGGCCGCCGGAGCGGGACCGGGAGCACACGATCCTGTCCACGGTGGGGATGAGCTGCCAGCGGATGCCCACGGTGGAGCAGTACATCGACCGGCCGGAGGCCTACGCCCGGGTGGAGCTCGCCGTCGCGACCCGGGGCGACGCCCGGGAGGCGGCCCGGCTGTTCCTGTGGCTGGCGCAGTACCCCTGGCACTCGGTCACCTGGCTGGGTCACGGGCACACGGCGAAGTGGTATCACCGGCCGGAGACGTTCCCGCTCGGCTCCGCCTACAACGGCGTCATCATGCTCGCCGGGCCGCCCGGCCTGCCGGACCTGTCGGGCTTCACCTTCGGCGGCGACGCCGTACGGTGGCTCTGGCTGGTGCCGCTCACCGACGACGAGCTGCGCCTGTCCGCCGCGAACGGCTACCGCGCGCTGCTGCCCCGGCTGCCGGCCGACCGGATCACCCGGACGGGCTGACCCGGCGTCCGGTTTCCCGGCCGGCGCGGCCCGCCCGGGCACCGGGCGGTCAGATCAGCAGGGTGAGCAGCGCCCAGACCGGGATGAGCGCGGCGAGGAGAGAGTCGAGCCGGTCCATCAGGCCGCCGTGGCCCGGCAGCACGCTTCCCATGTCCTTGACGCCGAGGTCCCGCTTGATCACCGACTCGACGAGGTCCCCGAGCGTGGCGAACACCACGACCACCGCGCCGATCAGGACGCCCTTCCAGATCTCGGCCTCCAGCAGCCAGGAGACCAGCCAGCCGCCCACGGCCATGCAGGCGAGCGCCGAGCCGGCGAAGCCCTCCCAGGTCTTCTTCGGGCTGATCAGCGGGGACATCTTGTGCTTGCCGAAGAGGACTCCCGCGGCGTACCCGCCGATGTCGCTCGCGACCGTCGTGGCGATGAAGGTGATCACCCGGTCCGGGCCGTCGACCGGGTGGCTGAGCAGCAGTGCCACGAACGCGACGAGGAACGACGGATAGACCGTGACCAGGACGGTGGCGGAGACGTCGCGGACGTACCCCTCGGTGCCCTGGAACATCCGCCAGACCATCAGCACCAGGACCGTCGCCGCGAAGAGGCCGATCATCCAGGCGGGCCCGCCGTAGTAGGCGCCGACGAGTATGGCGGCCATCCCGGCGATCGACGGGATCAGCGGAACCCGGATGTCCCTCTGCGCGAACGACCTGACCAGCTCCGTCACACCGACGCCCACCGCCGCGATCACCACGGCGAGGAAGAGCACCTTGACGAAGTAGAGGGAGCCGATGACGGCCGCTCCCAGGCCGACGCCCACCGCGATGGCGGCGGGGAGATTCCGGCCGGTACGGCTACCGCCCGCCGCAGCTTCCAAGGGGTCCCACTTCCGTACACAAAATCCTTGTCCCGTACCGGAGACCCGGACGGGACAAGGACCACGAATCAGACTTCGAGCAGCTCGGCTTCCTTCTGCCGGAGCAGCTCATCGATCTTAGCGACGTGCTTCTGGGTGAGCTCGTCGAGCTCCTTCTCCGCGCGACGCACCTCGTCCTCGCCCGCCTCGCCGTCCTTGATCAGCTTGTCGAGCGTCTCCTTGGCGTGGCGGCGGATGTTGCGGGTGGAGACCTTGGCCTGCTCCGCCTTGTTCCGGGCGACCTTCACATACTCCTTGCGGCGCTCCTCCGACAGCTCGGGGAAGGCCACGCGGATGACCTGACCGTCGTTACCGGGGTTGACACCGAGGTCGGAGTTGCGGATCGCCTTCTCGATCGCGGCCATCGAGCCCTTGTCGAAGGGCTGGATGATGACCATGCGAGCCTCGGGAACATGGAACGAGGCCAGCTGCTGAATGGGAGTGGGCGTCCCGTAGTACTCAGCGGTGATCTTGTTGAACATCGACGGGGTGACGCGGCCCGTACGGATGCCGGCGAGATCGTCCCTCGCCACCGACACGGCCTTGTCCATCTTTTCCTCGGCTTCGAGGAGGGTATCGTCGATCACAGCGACTCCTTCTTCTCGGTCGCTCACCATCCTCACTCACTTCGCGGGACACTCCTACGTCGCGCACCGCTCCGCTCGCTCGTCAGGCTCGCTCCCCGCTCATGGGTCGCTCACCATCCTCACTCACTTCGCGGGACACTCCTACGTCGCGCACCGCTCCGCTCGCTCGTCAGGCTCGCTCCCTATTTCCCTGCCGGACTCACCAGCGTGCCGATCTTCTCACCACGCACCGCCCGCAGGATGTTGCCCTCACCCATGAGGTCGAAGACCACGATGGGCAGGCCGTTGTCCATGCAGAGGCTGATGGCCGTGGCGTCCATCACACCGAGGCCACGGGTCAGGACCTCACCATATTCGAGGTGGTCGAACCGTACGGCGTCGGGGTTCTTCCGGGGATCGTCGTCGTAGACGCCGTCCACCTGGGTGCCCTTGAGCAGCGCCTCGGCACCGATCTCCAGCGCGCGCTGCGCGGCGCAGGTGTCGGTGGAGAAGAACGGCGAGCCGAGCCCGGCCCCGAAGATGACCACGCGCCCCTTCTCCAGGTGACGGATGGCGCGACGGGGCAGGAAGGGCTCGGCGACCTGCTGCATGGTGATCGCCGTCTGGACGCGGGTGTCGATGCCCCGCTTCTCCAGGAAGTCCTGGAGGGCCAGGCAGTTGATCACCGTGCCGAGCATGCCCATGTAGTCGGCCCGGGCGCGGTCCATGCCGCGCTCGGACAGGGCGGCGCCGCGGAACATGTTGCCGCCGCCGACCACGACCGCGACCTGCACGCCCTTGCGGACGGCCTCGGCGATCGAGTCGGCCAGGTGGCCGACGACCCCGGGGTCGATGCCCAGCGGCTCTCCGCCGGCGAACGCCTCGCCCGACAGCTTCAACATGACCCGCTTCCAGCGAAGCGGGCCCGAGTACGAAGAAACCGCCGGCGTAGCGGATTCTGAGTTCTCCTGCACGACGGCGGCCTCCTCGTTGTAGTGCTGTGGCTGAGAGAAGCTGGGTTAAGACTAAGCCTGGCCGACCTTGAAGCGGACGAAGGCCTCGACCTTGACACCGTTCTCGTCGGCGTACTTGCCGATGGACTTCTTGTTGTCCTTGACGAACGCCTGCTGCAGCAGGGTGAAGTCACGGAACCAGCCGTTGATGCGGCCGTCGACGATCTTGCCGATGGCGGCCTCGGGCTTGCCCTCCTCGCGGGTCATCTCCTCGAAGAGCGCGCGCTCCTTCTCGATGACGTCGGCGGGGACGGCGTCCGGGTTGAGGTACTTCGGAGCCATCGCGGCGGCGTGCTGGGCGATGTCCTTGGCGACCTCGGCGTTCGCGGCGTCGAGCTGCACGAGCACGCCGACCGCCGGCGGGAGCTGCGGGTCGGTCTTGTGCATGTAGGCGCCGATGTAGCCGCCCTCGAGGACCGCGAAGCGGCGGATCTCGATCTTCTCACCCAGCGCGGCGTTGGCCTCGTCGAGGTGGGTCTTGACGGTCTTGCCGTCGAACTCCGACTCCAGCAGGGCCGGGACGTCGGCCGGACGGGTCGCCAGGATGTGCTCGACGACCTGGGCGGCCAGCTCCTGGAAGCGCTCGCCCTTGGCCACGAAGTCGGTCTCGCAGTTGAGCTCCAGCAGCGCGGCGGCCGAGTCGCCGTCCTGCTTCAGGGCGATCAGGCCGTTGGAGGCGGTGCGGGCCTCGCGCTTGCCGACGTCCTTGGCGCCCTTGAGTCGCAGGATCTCGATGGCGCGGTCGAAGTCGCCCTCGGACTCCTCCAGGGCCTTCTTGCAGTCCATCATGCCGGCGGCGGTCAGCTCGCGAAGCCGCTTGACGTCGGCCATGTTCACGGAAGCCATTGTCTTTTCCTCGTCGGAATCGTCGTGGACCGGGTGGGTACGCCCCTCCAAGAGGCGTACCCACCCGAAAAAGAGCCTTGCGGGTTCGTACGGCGAGCCGTACGAGATGAGGACTAGGCCTGCTGGTCGTCGCCCTCGGCGGCCGGAGCCTCAGCCGGGGCGGCCTCGGCGGCCGGGGCGGCGTCAGCGGCCGGAGCCTCAGCCGGGGCGGCCTCGGCCTTGGCCTCGTTCTCGGAACCGGCGAGCAGCTCCTGCTCCCACTCGGCGAGCGGCTCGGCGCCACCGGCGACGGCCGGCTTGTCGTCACCGCGGTTGGCGCCGGCGCGGGCCATGAGACCGGCGGCGACGGCGTCGGCCACGACGCGGGTCAGCAGGTCGACGGCGCGGATGGCGTCGTCGTTACCCGGGATCGGGTAGTCGACCTCGTCCGGGTCGCAGTTGGTGTCGAGGATCGCGACGACCGGGATGTTGAGCTTGCGGGCCTCGCTGATCCCGATGTGCTCCTTCTTGGTGTCGACGACCCACACCGCGCTCGGAACACGGGCCATGTCGCGGATACCGCCGAGGGTGCGCTCCAGCTTCTCCTTCTCGCGGCGGCGCATGAGGAGCTCCTTCTTGGTGAGCCCCGAGCCGGCGACGTTGTCGAAGTCGAGCTCCTCGAGCTCCTTCAGACGCTGGAGCCTCTTGTGCACGGTGGAGAAGTTGGTGAGCATGCCGCCCAGCCAGCGCTGGTTGACGTACGGCATGCCGACGCGGGACGCCTGCTCGGCGATGGCCTCCTGCGCCTGCTTCTTCGTGCCGATGAACATGATCGTGCCGCCGTGGGCGACGGTCTCCTTGACGAAGTCGTAGGCCCGGTCGATGTAGGACAGCGACTTCTGGAGGTCGATGATGTAGATGCCGTTGCGCTCGGTGAAGATGAAGCGCTTCATCTTCGGGTTCCAGCGACGAGTCTGGTGGCCGAAGTGAACGCCGCTCTCGAGCAGCTGTCGCATGGTGACGACGGGGGTGGACATGTGATTGTCCTCCAGGTCGGGGCGCCCATCGCTGGGCGCTGTTCTCGGTTGACGCGGCGGCCCTCGGCCACCGCCCTGATGCCCCGAACCGGCTCCAGCCGGGCTCTCGCCCGGACCGAGGGAGATGGTTCTCAGCGGGACATGCGAAGTCGGCCCGCGCGGTGCAGGCCATCGAAAAGTGTACCCTCAGCCGGACCTTCGCCCGACCCCGGCGCGTCAGCCATCCTGACCGCACGCGAGGAAACCGTCCCCGGGCCGGCGGGGGGAACCGCCCTCCGCCCGCGGGGGAACGGCGCCCCGCCGACGGGGGAGGCGGAAATGCCTACCCGTCGAGGGGGCCGGGGTGCGTGCCCTCCTGCGGGAGCCCGTGCGGGCGTCGCTCGGCGCGGGGGAAGAGGTTCACATGCGCCTCCGCGACCCGGGCGCCGAGCGGGACCCCCGCCCGGTCGCGCCGGTTGATCGAGTAGGGGTCCAGCAGTTCGTCGATCCGCCGGTGCAGCTCCTTGAGCTCCTCGGCGCTCACCAGCAGGGCGGCCCGGTAGAAGACCGACGCCTCCTGCCATTCGGCGGGCTCGCGGTCGAAGTTCGCCAGCGCGCGCGTCGCCTCGTCGGCGGCGTGGTCGCGCACCGCCTTGATGAGCAGTTCCTTGGCGGCCCGCACCTCCGGCGGGTCACCGGCCTCAGGGCTGATGACCATGCCTCCGGAGCTGTGCCGCCACATGCGCTCCCGGGCGTCGCCGCGCGCGGGCGCGTCCTCCGCGAAGCCGTACTTGGCGAGCATCCGCAGGTGGTAGCTGGCGGCGCTGGGCGTGATGCCGACGACCTCGGCCACCTCGGTCGCGGTGGCCGGCCCCTCGGCCTGCAGCCGGTTCAGGATCGCCAGCCGCGCGGGGTGGGCGAGCGCCCGCATCGCCACGGGGTCGGTGAGCTGCCTGCGCGCCTCCTGGGTCATGGGGAAACCGTACCCGCTCAGCTCTGAAAGATTGCCTTCAGATCTGTGAAGGGATACTTTCATATATGTGAAGCATTCCCTTCAGACCGACGACGCCGTCTCCGAGACCCGCCCCGTCCCCCTCCGCCGGCAGCGTGACTACCGGCTGCTGCTGTCGGCGCGCGCCGTCTCCGAGACCGGCGCCGAGGTCTCCCGGCTGGCCGTGCCGCTGACCGCCGCCGCCCTCCTCGGCGCCTCCCCCGCGCAGATGGGCGTCCTCTCCGCCGCCGGCGCCCTCCCCTACCTGCTGGCCGGGCTCCAGGCGGGCGCGCTGGCCGACCGGATGCGGCGGCACCGGCCCGTCATGATCGGCTGCGAGCTGACCGCGGCGGCGGCGACCGCCACCGTCCCGGTGGCCTGGCTCGCCGGATGGCTGACCGTGCCGTGGCTGATCGCCGTGACGTTCACCGTCGGCCTCTGCTCGGTGCTCTTCCGGGCCTGCAGCTTCCCGCATATCGCCGCCGTGGTCGACGAGAGCCAGCGGCCCCAGGCCCTGGCCGGCTTCCAGACGGCGAACTCCCTGGCGGTCATCGGCGGGCCGAGCCTGTCCGGCCTGCTCGTCCAGATCTTCACCGCGCCGTTCGCGCTGCTCGCCGACGCGCTGTCCTTCCTCGCCTCGGCGTTCCTGATCCGCGGCATCCGGGCCCCGGAGAAGCACGTGCCCGCGGCCCCGCGCGGCATGTGGACCGAGATCCGCGAGGGACTGCGCGCCGTGGTGGCGGCCCCGACGCTCCGCGCGCTCTGCGGCTCCGGGATGACGATCAACTTCTTCGGCGGCGCGTACATGGCGATCTTCGTCCTCTACGCCGTCACCGTCCTCGACCTGCCCGCCGGGATGGTCGGCGCGGTCAGCGCGTGCTTCGGCGTGGGCGGCCTGCTCGGCGCCCTGGCCACGACGCGCCTCATCGGGCGGATGGGAGAGAACCGCATGCTCCGCTACGCGGTACTGCTGTTCCCGCTCGACTACGTGGTGACGGCGCTCGCCTCCGGCCCGATCTGGGCCCGGTTCGCCGTCATGGCGGCCAGCGGGCTCGTCAGCGGCGTGGCGATCGTCGCCTTCGCCACCTGCATGGGAGCCATCACCCTCAGGGAGGCCCCCACCGAACTGCGGGGCCGGGTCAACGCCACGATGACCTTCGGGATCCACGGCGTCGTCGCCGCGGGCGGCCTGGCGGGCGGCGTGGCCGGCGAGCTGTTCGGCCTGCGCCCGGTGCTGTGGTGCGGCGCGGCGGGCATCGCGCTCCTCACCGTCCCGCTGGTCTGGCTCTCCCCGCTGCGCCACTCCCCCACGCCGTCTCCTCGGTGACACGTGCCGCCCCTGACGTCACGCCGTCTCCCCGGTGACACGTGCCGCCCTGACGTCACGCCGCTTTCCGGGGGCGCGTGCCGTCCGCGATGTCGCGCCGGCCATCCACAGAACCGCGTTCGGCTCGGCCCGGCCCGCGCCGCGATCCCCATGCTGGGCGGATGAGCTCCTTCCGCACCCTCGGGACGCATCTCCTGCTACCGGCACTGCTGATGACCGCACCGGGAGCCGCGGGCGCCCCGGACCGGGATCGGGAAGACCCGACGGGCCGCCCGGAAACCGTCGTCCCCCGGCCCGGATCTCTCCATCCCGGCCCCCGCCGGCCCTCCCCGCACCCGGAAGCCGCGTCCCCGCCGCACTCCGAGGCGGAGCTCCCGCCTCATCCCCGGGTCACCGGACCCTCCCCCCGGTGGGATCCACCGCTCACCGGACGGCTCCATGTGCTCCGTGGGTTCGCGCCCCCGGCGCGGCCCTGGCTGGCCGGGCACCGGGGAACCGACCTCGCCGCACCGCCCGGCACGGAGGTCCGCGCCGCCGGCGCCGGCACGGTCGGCTACGCCGGGCCGCTCGCCGGGCGAGACGTGGTCACCGTTCTCCACGACGACGGCCTGCGGACGACCTACCTTCCCGTCACCCCCTCGGTACGGCGCGGCCAGGCCGTGGAGCGGAACCAGGTGATCGGCGCCCTCCAGGACGTCCCCGGCCACTGCCCCGCCGGCTGCCTGCACTGGGGGCTGCTCCGCGACCGGCTGTACCTCGACCCGTTGCTCCTGCTGGGCCGGGGGCAGGTACGGCTGCTGCCCTCCCGGCCGGCGCGCCGGGACCGATGACCCCGCCGCGTCGGCCGCTATCGCGGGCAGGATCCGATCTCGTCTCCGCGCACGGTCGAAATATGAAGATCGCTGTCACCGCACCGTCGGCGATGTCGGCCGCTTCCTGGTCGGGCACCTCGTCCGCGCCGGTGTCCGCCCGCGGCTGCTGAGCCGCCACCCCGGACAGACCCGCGCGAGCTGAGGCGGCCTCGTCGACGCCCGCGACGTCGATCTGCGGGACGCCGCGGCCGTCACCGAGGCGACCCGCGGCGTCAACGCTCTGTACTCCGGCCCGCCCTCAAGGCGGCCTGGTGGCGGAGTCACCGCCCGGAGGGGCTCCGCGGTCCCTCCGGGCGCAGGCGCCAGCCTCGGGAGACCCGCTCGATGTAACCGGCGGCGGCCAGACCGCCGAGGCAGGCCAGCGCGGTGTCCATGCCGACGCCCGCCACCACCGCTATCGCCGCCGGCCCCGCCCCACCCCTGGCCGGCACGGCCTCCAGCACCCGGCGGGTCTCGGGCTCCAGCTCGTCACGCGGCAGCACCGGGCCGCGCGACTCGCGGGCGAGGTCGGCTCCCAGCGCGCCGGTGAGCTCGATCGTCTCCTCGGGGGTGGTGACACAGACGGCCGCCCCCTGGCGGATCAGCCGGTGGCATCCGGCCGACGTCTCCGACGTCACCGGCCCGGGCACCGCCCCGAGGACGCGGTTCAGTGACAGCGCGTGCCTCGCGGTGCTGAGCGCCCCGCTGCGCACGGCCGCCTCCACGACCACCGTGCCCCTGGACAGCGCGGCGATGAGCCGGTTGCGGATCAGGAAACGCGGCCGGGTCGGATGCGAGCCCATGGGGCACTCGCTCACCAGCACGCCGTGGCCGCGCACGGCGGCGAAGAGCTGGTGGTGCGCGCTGGGGTACGCGACGTCGACACCGCAGGCGAGCACCGCGACGGTCGGCGCGTCCCCGGCGAGGGCCCCCCGATGGGCCGCGCCGTCGACGCCGTAGGCGCCTCCCGAGACGACGGTCCAGCCGCGCCCGCTCAGCCCGGCGCCGAACTCCGCCGCCACGTGCGCGCCGTACGGCGTGGCGGCCCGTGAGCCCACGAGCGCGACGGAGCGCAGGCAGGAGAATCGCAGGTCGGCGTCGCCGTGGAGCCAGAGGGCGTAGGGGCGGGCCCGCCCCAGGTCGTCGAGCTGGGTGGGCCACTCCGGATCTCCGGGGATCACCAGCCGGGCCCCGTTCCGCTCGCCCTCTGTCAGGTCCCGCCGGGGATCGGCCTGCTCCAGCCGGGCCGACCAGGAGGCGAACGCACGCCGGAGCCGGCCCGCGATCCGCTCCTCCCGTGACCCGCCCGCACCGCCTCCACCGGCGTCGTGACCACCCTCACCGGCCCCGCGACCGCCATGACCGCCACAGCCGTTCCCGTCGGCACCACCGTCCCCAACGGCACCGCCGACACCGCCACCGTTCACAACGGCACCGCCGCCCTCCCCGCCGGTGCCGCCACCGTCATCGTCGTCGCTCCCGGTCAGCAGACGGACGAGCGCCGGGTCGGGACGACCGGCGCGCACCCGCTCCACCATGGCCTGCGCGCCGAGGGAGGCCACCAGCCCGCCCATCAACGCGTCGCCGGGTTCCGCCGACCGCATCAGCGCGAGCCGCGCGAGCCGGTCGTTCACCGCTCCTCCCCCAGCCACAGGCCGAGAGCGGCGTTGGTCTCCGCGACCTCGGGACCGGCCTTCCCGGCGAGGTCGGCGAGCGTCCAGGCCAGCCGGAGCACCCGGTCCAGCCCCCGCGCGCTCAACGCGCCGACGTCCAGGCAGGTGAGCAGCGGGGCCATCGCCCGGGACGGCGGACGGTAGACGGTGTGCAGCGCCCGGGCGGGGATCTCCGCGTTGCACCGCCAGGGTGTGCCCGCCAGCCGCCTGGCCGCGCGCTCGCGGGCGAGCAGCACCCTCTCGGCCACCACCCGGCTCGGCTCGATGAACCGCCGGTCGGCGAGCAACTCCCGCCGGGTCGAGGGGTAAAGGGTGACCTTGACGTCAACGCGGTCCAGCAGCGGGCCCGAGAGCCTGGCGAGGTAGCGACGGCGGGCCGCCGGTGAGCACCGGCACGGGTCGTCCGGCCGGGACGGCCGCGCGCACGGACAGCGGTTGGCGGCCAGTACGAGCACGAACCGGGCCGGGAACGTGACCGTGCCCTGCGCCCTGGAGACCGTCACCCGGCCCGATTCGAGAGGCTGCCTGAGCGAGTCGAGAACGCTCGCGGGATATTCGGGGGCCTCGTCGAGGAACAGAACGCCGCGGTGGGCGAGCGAGACGGCGCCCGGGCGGACCGCCCCGCTTCCCCCGCCCACGATGGCCGCGACGGTCGCGGTGTGGTGGGGCGCGACGAAGGGCGGGCGGGTCAGCAGGGGACGGTCGGGAGGCAGGACGCCCGCCACGGAGTGGATGGCGGTCACCTCCAGCGCCTGGTCGCGCTCCAGCGGCGGCAGCAGGGTGGGCAGCCGCTCGGCGAGCATCGTCTTGCCGGTGCCCGGAGGGCCGAGCATCCAGAAGTTGTGCCCTCCGGCCGCGCAGATCTCCAGGGCGCGGCGGGCGAAGGGCTGACCGGCCACGTCGGCCAGATCGGGAACGGCGCCTCCCGCCCCGTCGGCCGTGGCGCCCGCGTCGTCTGTGATGCCTCTGATGCCCGTGATGCCCTCCGCCCCGCCCGCCCCATCGCCTGTGGCGCCTCCCGGTCCGGCCGCCACCTCGCCCTCGATGGCTCCCGCTCCCGTTCCCACTCCGGCTCCGGCTCCGTCCGCGGGCGAGCCGGGTGAGCCGTACGGAACGGCCGGACCGATCAGACCGGCCGGGCCGGGCGGGCCGCCGGGAGGCGCCGGCCCGTCGTGGCGAAGCCGGCTCACCAGGTCGGACAGGGTGACGGCTGGAACCACCGTCACGTCCGGCACGAGGGACGCCTCGGCGATGTTGCGCGCGGGGACGACGACGGTGCGGGCCCCGGCGGCGACCGCCGCCAGCACGGCGGGCAGCACGCCCCGCACCGGCCGCACCGAGCCGTCAAGGCCGAGCTCGCCGAGGAAGAACGGCTCGGCCACCTTGGCGGCCGGCACGACTCCCGCCGCCGCGAGGAGTGCGACCGCGATCGCGAGATCGAACAGACTCCCGCGTTTGGGCAGGCTCGCGGGGAACAGGCTGACGGTGATCCGCGTGTCGGGCCAGGGATGCCGGCTGTTGACCACGGCGGAGCGGACGCGGTCGCGCGCCTCGCTCAGCGCGGTGTCCAGCATGCCGATCAGGTGCAGCCCCGCCACACCGGCTCCGACGTCGGCCTCGACGTCGACGGGATGACCGCTCACCCCGATCAGGGCGACGCAGCGGGTGCGCGCGACGGCCACTCACACCACCCCCCGGTGGCGGGCGGCGCGCGACGGCGTGGCGCGCATCTAGCACACCCCCCGCTCGTGCCGGATGGCGAAGTCTCCGGCGAACCGCTCCAGGGCCACGACGTCGACGCGGATCGCGTCGAACCGCCGGTGCCGGGCCCCCAGCCATCTGACCGCCAGCAGGCGCAGACGGGCCAGCTTGGCCTCGGTCACCGCCTCGAAGGCGGTGCCGTGGCTCTGGCCGGAGCGGGTCTTCACCTCCACCACGACGAGCGTCCGCCCCTCCTGGGCGACCACGTCGATCTCTCCGTCCGGGCACCGCCAGTTGCGGTCAAGGATCTGCATGCCCTGAGCCAGCAGATAGTCGACGGCGACCTGCTCGCCGTACCGGCCCAGCTCGTGTTTCGCGGCCATGGAACCACCTCCGGTCCCAGACCTTCGCCCAGACCGGCCCCGTCCCGGAGAGCCGAACGCGGTTCTGTGGACAGACGGCGAGAGCCGAGCATGCCTGTGGACGAGCCCCGGGGCCGGAGGCGCGTCCGCGGGACGGACCGCGGACCCGGATCACCACCGCGGTCGAACCACGAAACCGCATCACGACCGCGGGACGGGCCGCCCGCGGGTGGACGGCACACCGCCCGCGGACCGGACGGCACGCCGCCCGCGGATGGACGGCGGAGCACCGGGAGGCAGCCGGAAAACAGCCGGGGATCAGCCGGGACGGCCGGGGATCAGCCGGAGAAACCCTCCTTGGGCATCTCCAGGTCCGCCTTGGCGAGCTCCTCGACGTTGACGTCCTTGAAGGTGACCACGCGGACGTTCTTGACGAACCTCGCCGGGCGGTACATGTCCCACACCCAGGCGTCCTGCATCTTCACGTCGAAGAACACGTCGCCGTTCTCGGCGGTGCGGACGTCCAGGTCGACGGAGTTGGTGAGATAGAAGCGCCGTTCGGTCTCGACGACGTAGGTGAACAGCCCGACGACGTCGCGGTACTCGCGGTAAAGCTGCAGCTCCATCTCGGCCTCGTATTTCTCGAGATCCTCTGCGCTCATACCGGTCCTCCTGTTAAAGGCCTTGCCCGGCCCGCCCGATCAGGCGACACCGGCCCCCATTTCATTCTCACCCATCACCGGCCCCGGCCCCGCCCTCGCCACCGTGACGAAGGAGAACCGGTGCTCCGGGCACGGGCCGTGTCTCTCCAGCGCCCTGCGATGGCTCACGGTCCCATACCCCTTGTGCGCGGCGAAACCGTAATCCGGGTGACGTTCGTGCAGGGCGATCATCATCCTGTCACGCGTCACCTTCGCCACGATCGAGGCGGCCGCGACGCAGGCCGCCACCTGGTCGCCCTTCCACACGGCCAGGGACGGCGCGGGCAGGCCGGGTACGGCGAAGCCGTCGACGAGCACGTAACCGGGAGCGCACGGCAACCGCGCGACGGCGCGGCGCATGCCGTCGATGTTGGAGCGGTGAAGGCCGCGCGCGTCGATCTCGGCCGGCGGGATCACCACCACGCTGAGCGCCTTCGCGGTCGCCGTGATGCGCTCGTAGAGGAACTCCCGGCGGGCGGCGGTCAGGAGCTTGGAGTCGCCCAGGCCCTCGATCCGGCGGCCGAGCACCACGGCGGCGACCACCAGGGGCCCCGCGCAGGCGCCCCGGCCCGCCTCGTCGGCCCCGGCCACCGGCCCCAGCCCGCGGCGTGCCAGGGCCCGCTCGTAGCCGTACAGCCCCGAGTCGCGCCGGACCACGCAGGGCGTGGGACGGAACGTGCCCGTCACGGCACCACGGCAGACATAGCGACCATGGGCAGAGGTTACGCCCTGTGCGGCCCGTTCGGTACCGCTATCGCGTGTTGGCGAAGGTCCGGGCCAAGGTGTCGGGGGTCGACAGCACGGTGGCCCTGGAGAACGGCCAGTAGATCGCGAAGGCCCGGCCGATGACCTGGTCCTCGGAGATCGTGCCTTCACCCTCCTGCTCCTCGTGGGCGCGGGAGTCGGCCGAGGCGGAGCGGTGGTCGCCCATCACCCACAGGCGCCCCTTCGGGACGACCTTCTCGAACTTGTCCCCCGAGGGGAAGTCGTCGGGGTGCAGGTAGGGCTTCTCGTCGAGCGGGACGCCGTTGACGGTGATCCGCCCCTGGGCGTCACAGCACTTGACGGTGTCCCCGCCGACCGCGATGACCCGCTTGATCGTGTATTCGTCCCGCCAGCCGGTGAAGACGACGACGTCGCCGCGCTCGGTCTCGCCGTGCAGCTTGTTGACGATCACCTTGTCGTCACGCTTCAGGGTGTTCTCCATCGACTCCGACGGGATGTCGAAGGACTGGATGACGAACATGTTCAGCAGCAGCGCCGCCACCACGCCGGACACGACCAGGAGGACCGACTCGCGCAGACCGCCGCCCTTGCCGGAGGACTTCTTCTCGCCCTTCGCGCCGTCCCCGGCCGTGCCCTCCTCGGCCGCACCGTCCCCGGCCGCGCCCTTCACGACCGGGCTGTCCCCGGCCGCGTCTTCCCCGGGTGCGCCTTCTCCGGGCTCCGCCGCTTTACTGTCAGGTTCCACACCCATGAGGGTAAGGCCACCGGCGCCCGGTACGGCGCGGCTTTCCCGCCCGGAAAGGCCGTCGTCGCCGGGCCGCCGGTGTCCGGGCCCCGTACGGCCTCCGTACGGTCCCCCGCGCCGGAGAGGCCGTCAGCCCCGGGAGCGCCTGCGCCGACGCCAGAGCACCAGCGGCGTGGCCAGCGCGAACCCACCCAGGAGCGGGGCGGCCCCGACGGCCGCCGCGGCGGCGGGCTGGAGGCCCTTCTGGCCGAAGGTGTCCGGAATAGAGATGATCTTCGCTCTGGAGAACGGCCAGACGATCACGAACGCGCGGCCGATCACCTTGTCCACCGGGATCGTCCCGCCGCCGGGGTCGCCCATGTGGGAACGGGAGTCGAGGGAGACCGAGCGGTGGTCGCCCATCACCCACAGCCGCCCCTCGGGGACCTTGATCTTGAAGGGCTCCCGCGAGGGCACGTCGCCGGGGTAGAGGTAGGACGTCTCGTCCAGCGGGACGCCGTTGACCGTCACCCGGCCCTTGACGTCGCAGCACTCGACCGTGTCGCCGCCGACGCCGATGACGCGCTTGATGTAGTCCTTCTCGTTCGGCACCATGCCGAACACGCCGCCGACCCAGTGGAAGAACCCGGAGACGGGGTTGGACGGCTCGGGGATCTCCACCTCGCCGTCCCAGGAGTCGACGCCCGAGAACACCACCACGTCGCCCCGCTCGATGTCGCGGATCCGGTAGACCGGCTTGTTCACCAGGACGCGGTCGTTGACCAGGAGGGTGTTCTCCATCGACTCCGAGGGGATGTAGAACGCCTGGACCACGAAGGTCTTGATCACCAGTGCGAGGACCAGCGCGACGACGACCAGGACGGGCAACTCCTTCCAGAAGGAGCCCTTCTTCTTACCCTCGTCACCCTTGGCGGTCTTCTGAGTGTCTTCGGCGACCACGTGCACCTCGTCCTCGACAGGTCGACGCGAGGCTGCGCCGGACTCCCGGTCTTCGCTACTCATCGGTGATGAGCCTAAATGATGGAGGGGACCGGACGTTCGCCAGTCCGGTTACCTCATGCCATGCGTTTCCTCAAAGGCGGTCAAGCCTGTACGGACGCGAACGGCCCGCCTCCCCGGGAGGGGACGCGGGCCGGATGCGCCGGGACGCGGAAGGGCGTCAGCGGCTCTCGCGCTTCTCGCGGATGCGGGCGGCCTTGCCGCGCAGGTCGCGCATGTAGTACAGCTTGGCGCGACGGACATCACCGCGGGTCACCAGGACGATCTTCTCGATGACCGGGCTGTGCACCGGGAAGGTGCGCTCGACGCCGACACCGTAGCTGACCTTGCGGACGGTGAAGGTCTCGCGGGCGCCGCCGCCCTGGCGGCGCAGGACGAAGCCCTTGAAGACCTGGACACGGGAGCGGTTGCCCTCGATCACTCGGACGTGAACCTCGAGCGTGTCACCGGGGCGGAAGGCCGGGACGTCGGAACGGAGCGTGGACTTCTCAAGCTCGCTGATCAGCGTGTGCATGACAGTGGTACCTCATCTGAGCGAGCACGCGGAGGTTCACCCGGCCACGGTGAGGCGGCGTCGCGGTGGACACGCGTGCTGGAATGGATGCGTCTGTGCCCGCCTCCACGCCTGTTTCCGCGGAGCCGGACCCGTCTGCCCGACAGCGCGCCGGCCTGCAGGCAGTCGGCGGCAACGCTTCAGTCTGCCATATCCCGGCGACCGACCGGAAATCAACCACCCTGACCACACGAAACGGCCACGCGGAACGGCCACGCGGAACGGACCGGGCGGAGCCGGCAGCGGGAACCGGCACGCGGAACCGCCCGCCGCGCGGGCGGACCACGCGGAACCGCCCGCCGCGCGGGCGGACCACGCGGAACACGCCCGGGGAACCGGCCGCGGCCCCTCAGGGGAGCAGGCCGAGCTCCGCCAGAAGCCGCCGGTCGTGCTTGTCGAGGGTCGCCGGGTCGAGCGCCGCCAGCAGTTCGGCCCGGTTCCGTGCGGTACGGCGCAGCGCCTCGTCCCGCCGCCACCGGGCGATCTTCCCGTGGTGCCCGGAGAGCAGGATCTCCGGGACCTCGTGCCCCCGCCACTCCGGCGGCTTGGTGTAGACGGGACCTTCGAGGAGGTTCTCCATCTCCCCGGGCGCGAAGGAGTCGTCCACGGCCGAGCGCGCGTTGCCCAGCACGCCGGGCAGCAGCCGGCCGACGGCCTCGACCATCACCAGCACCGCCGCCTCGCCGCCGGCCAGCACGTAGTCGCCGATGCTGACCTCGTCCACGCGCAGGCGGGAGCCGTACTCGGCCATGACGCGGGAGTCGATGCCCTCGTAGCGGGCCGGGGTGAACAGCAGCCAGGGCTCGGCGGCGTACTCCATCGCCAGGCGCTGGGTGAACGGCACCCCGCTGGGGGTCGGCACGATGATCCTGGGCCGCGCGTCCTGGTCGGCGGCGAGGACGGCGTCGATGGCCTCCCCCCACGGCTCGGGCTTCATGACCATGCCGGGGCCGCCGCCGTACGGCGTGTCGTCGACGGTGCGGTGCACGTCGTGGGCCCAGTCGCGGAGCTGGTGGAGGTGGACGTCGAGGATGCCGCGCTCGCGCGCCTTGCCGATGAGGGAGACGCCGAGCGGGGCGAAGTACTCGGGGAAGATCGAGATGATGTCGATGCGCATGTTCGGATGGCCGTCAGACGGCCGCGTCGGGGTCGAGCAGGCCCTCGGGGGCGTCCACGACCAGGAAACCCTCGTCCAGGTCGACCACCGGGACGAGCGCCTTGACGAACGGGACGTAGACCTCGCCGAAGTCGCGCCGCACCACCAGGAGGTCCTGGCCGTGGTGCAGCACGTCGGTCACCTCGCCGACCCGCTCCCGGTCGGGGGTGACCACCGCGAGGCCGATGAGCTGGTGGTCGTAGAACTCGTCGGGGTCCTCGGGCGGCGGGATCTCCTCCGAGTCGATGACGAGCATGGTGCCGCGAAGCTCCTCGGCCCGGTCGCGGTCGGCCACGCCCAGGAACTTCACCAGCAGGATCCCCGCGTGCCGGCGCCGGGACTCCACGACGAGCGGGCCGGCGGACGCCGGGTCGGTGGAAAGAGCGGATCCCGGGGCGAAACGGCTCTCCGGGTCGTCGGTGCGCACCTCCACGGACACCTCGCCGCGGAGCCCGTGCGGGCGGCCGATCCGGCCTACGACAAGCTGCACGCCCGCCTCCCAAGTGGTTCCGAATGGTTGATGACAAGCGAACGGACCACCCACGCTGGGCGGGTGGCCCGTTCGCTCGATGTGCCTTCGCCGCGAGGGCCCGCTCGGTGGGAGCGGACCCTAGCGGGCCTCGTTGAGGTCGAGGAGGTCGACCCGGACGTACTTGCCGTCGCCCAGCGCGTTCATGACCGTGCGCAGCGCCTTGGCCGTGCGGCCACCGCGACCGATGACCTTGCCGAGGTCGTCGGGGTGGACCCGGACCTCAAGCACACGGCCGCTGCGGATGCGGCGGGCGTGAACCTGGACGTCGTCGGAATGTTCGACGATGCCCTTCACCAGGTGCTCGAGGGCCTCCTCAAGCACCTCAGGCCTCGCCTTCCGGCTTCTCCGCCGCAGCCGCCGGCTCAGCCGGGGTCTCAGCGGCGGTCTCGTCGGCCTTGGCGGCCTTGGCGGCCTTCTTCTTCGGCGTGGTGGCGGCTGCGGCGTCGAGCGACAGCGCCTCCTTGGCCGCCGCCTCGTAGGCGGCGTGGCGGTCGGCCTTGGGCTCGGCGACCTTGAGCGGAGCCGGGGCCGGCTCGCCCTTGAACTTCTGCCAGTCACCGGTGAGCTTGAGGAGCTTCAGCACCGGCTCGGTCGGCTGCGCGCCGACACCCAGCCAGTAGGCCGCCCGCTCGGCATCGATCTCGATGCGCGAGGGGTTCTCCTTCGGGTGGTACAGGCCGATCTCCTCGATCGCACGGCCGTCACGCTTGGTGCGGCTGTCGGCGACGACGATGCGGTACTGCGGGTTGCGGATCATGCCGAGCCGCTTGAGCTTGATCTTGACTGCCACTGCTGTGGTCTCTCCTGCTTCGAAAGCGTGGGTGAGCGGCATCTCATCGAGTGGGGCACGAGGAGAAGACCGTTCAAGGGACAGGCGCGCCGCGCGGGGGTGAGAGGGCACCCACAGGGTCACGATGTTCCAACATGCCATTGTGCCAGACCCGCGGGGGTGCCCGGTTCCAAAGGGCCATCCCGTACGGCGAGCCCGGGGCAAGAGTCGGTAATCCGCGTGTGTCCGCCGCACCGGGCGGGGCCCGCTGCTGCGCTAAATGGCCGCCGTGGCAACCACTCTGAGGTCTCTGACGCTCACCGCCATCGGGTCGATCGCGGTGCTGGGCGCCGTGCTCACGATGCGGGCCGCCTCCTCCCCGGGCGAGACGTCCCCTGCCGGAGGGGGCCGGGGGGATCACGCGGTCGCCCGGGCGGCGGCCCCCGGCGCCTGGGAGGAGGGCGGCCTCGCCGCCGTGGGCTTCCACGCCGGCGGGGACTGCCCCACTCCGGCTCCCGGCGCCGCTCCGGTACGGCCCGCCGCGCCGGCCGGCGACGTGCCGGCGGCGCTGTGGGCGCTGCTGACGCTGGCGGTCACGCCGTACGGCTGCCCGCCCGCCGGTTCCTGAGCGCGGAAGCCGCCGTACGGCTGTCCGCCCGCCGGTTCCTGAGCGCGGAAGCCGCCGTACGGCCGCCCGCCGGACCCCGGGCGCCGGGGCGGGACGGAAAGGGGGCGGCGGGTCTCCCCCGCCGCCCCCTTCTCACCGGTGGCCCGCTATCTGGGGCCGAGCCCGAGGAGTTCCAGCGTCGCCATCGCGATGAAGCCGAGCATGACGACCACCCAGATCCACCGGGCGCGCCCGTGGAAGCCGCCGTTCCGGCCTTCGCTCACTTCTGGCCCGGGAACTTGAACTTGGAGGGGTCGAAGCCCGGCGGCAGCTCCAGGCCGGGCGGGAGCTGGCCGGGGAGCTGACCGGCGCCCAGGTTGCCGAGGGCGCCGCCGGGAACCTTGTCGTCGGCCCCGCCGGAGGCCTTCTTGCCGAGGGCCGCCTTGCGCGGGTCGCCGCTGACCCGGCGCCCCTTGCCCGCCTTCTTCTGCGCGGCCTTGGCCTTGCGCCCGCCGGGCATGCCGGGGATGCCCATCCCGCCGGCCATCCGCTTCATCATCTTCTGGGCGTCGAAGAAGCGGGTGACCAGGCCGCTGACCTCGGTCACCGTCACGCCGGAGCCCCTGGCGATGCGGGCCCGCCGGGAGCCGTCGATCATCTTCGGGTTCTGGCGCTCGGCCGGGGTCATCGAGCGGATGATCGCGGCGACGCGGTCGAGGTCGCGCTCGTCGAACTGGTTGAGCTGGTCGCGCATCTGCCCCATGCCGGGCATCATGCCGAGGAGGTTCTTGATGGGGCCCATCTTGCGGACCATCATCATCTGCTCGAGGAAGTCCTCGAGCGTGAAGCCCTCGCCCGAGGTGAGCTTGCCCGCCATCTTGACGGCCTCGGCCTCGTCGAAGGTCTTCTGGGCCTGCTCGATGAGGGTGAGGATGTCACCCATGTCGAGGATGCGGGAGGCCATCCGGTCCGGGTGGAAGGCGTCGAAGTCTTCCAGCTTCTCGCCGGTGGAGGCGAACATGATCGGCTTGCCGGTGATGTGGCGGACCGACAGGGCGGCGCCGCCCCGAGCGTCGCCGTCGAGCTTGGTGAGCACGACGCCGTCGAAGCCGACGCCCTCCATGAACGCCTGGGCCGTGGAGACGGCGTCCTGGCCGATCATGGCGTCCACGACGAACAGGACCTCGTCGGGCGAGACCGCGTCGCGGATGTCGGCGGCCTGCTTCATCAGCTCCTGGTCGATGCCCAGGCGGCCGGCGGTGTCGATGATGACGATGTCGTGCTGCTGCCGCCTGGCGTGGTCGATCGACTGGCGGGCCACCGCGATCGGGTCGCCGACGCCGTTGCCCGGCTCGGGGGCGTAGACCGCCACGCCGGCGCGCTCGGCCATGACGGCGAGCTGCTGGACCGCGTTGGGACGCTGGAGGTCGGCGGCGACCAGCAGCGGCACGTGGTTCTGGTCGCGCAGCCAGCGGGCCAGCTTGCCGGCCAGGGTGGTCTTTCCGGCGCCCTGCAGGCCCGCGAGCATGATGACGGTCGGCGGGTTCTTGGCGTAGCGGAGACGCCGCGTCTCACCGCCGAGGACCTCGATCAGCTCGTCGTTGACGATCTTGACGACCTGCTGGGCCGGGTTGAGGGCCTGCGAGACCTCGGCGCCGCGGGCGCGCTCCTTGACCTGGGCCACGAACGTCTTGACGACGGGCAGGGCGACGTCGGCCTCGAGCAGCGCGATGCGGATCTCGCGGCACGTGGCGTCGATGTCGGCCTCGGACAGCCGACCCTTGGAACGAAGGGAGGAGAAGACCGATGTGAGCCGGTCGGAAAGCGTCTCGAACACGTGTTTGGCCAGCCTCTGCGCTACGGGTCTGCGACTCGACCTCCCAGCCTATCCGCTGGGAGGCACGACTGACGCCCCGGAGATCAGCGTCCCCAGCCGGGAACGGCCATCCGGGTGGTGAGCGCGTGCTCGACCAGCGTGATGAGTGTGGTCTTCACCGCGTCACGCGAGCGCGCGTCGGTCCGCGAGATGGGGATGTGCGGGGCCAGTGTCAGCGCCTCGCGCACCTCCTCCTCCGCGTGCAGGTAGGCCCCGTCCCAGCCGTTGATCGCCACGACGAAGGGCAGCCCTGCCTCCTCGAAGTAGTCGATCGCCGGGAAGCAGTCGGCCAGCCTCCGGGTGTCGACCAGCACCACCGCGCCGATGGCGCCCTTGACGAGGTCGTCCCACATGAACCAGAACCGATGCTGACCCGGCGTGCCGAACAGGTACAGGATCAGGTCGCGGTCCAGCGACACCCGGCCGAAGTCCATCGCCACCGTGGTGGTCGTCTTGTTGGGGGTCAGCCCCAGATCGTCGATGCCGGCGCTCGCGTCGGTCATCACCGCCTCGGTGGTCAGCGGGAGGATCTCCGAGACCGACCCCACGAACGTGGTCTTGCCCACACCGAACCCGCCGGCGACGACGATCTTCGTCGAGGTCAGGCCGCCGGGGTTAGAGCCTGCGAAGTCCACTGAGCACCCTTTCCAGCAGGTTGAGATCCGGCTTGCCCGCGTCGAGCTGCGGCTGGTGCAGCTGCACCAGACCCTCGGCCGCCATGTCGGCGACGAGGATCCGGGTGACGCCGAGGGAGATGCGGAGCATCGCGGAGATCTCAGCGACCGAACGCACCTGCCGGCACAGCGCGCTGATCGCCTGATACTCCGGGGTGCGGTTGGACAGATCATGATGTGCGGACGTCGCCGAGGAGACCAGGGCCTCCATGGCGAGCTGGATGCGGGGGGCGGTCCGCCCCCCGGTCATCGCGTACGGCCGCACCAGGGAGCTCTGCTCCCCCGGCGGAGGCTGCACGACGTGCGAGGGCGGCATCCCGTGCGACCGCTGGGAGTCGTCCGCGGGCCACCCGTGCGACCGCTGGGGGTCCTCCGCGGGCCACCCGTGCGACCGCTGGGGGTCGTCCATCGACCAGGGGGGCGGCCCGCTCAGCGGGCCCCCATCACCCGGCCAGTCCCGGTTTGCCACGGCATCCTCCTGGGGTCGTCGTCATCACCGTGGTTGGGCGGCTTGGAGTTCGGCGCGCACGGCGGGCGTCAGCACCTGCCCGGCGCGCTCGACCAGCAGGGTCATCTGGTAGGCCACCAGGCCCATGTCGCAGTCGGCGGCGGCCAGCACCGCCAGGCAGGAGCCGTCACTGATCGACATGATGAGGAGCAGCCCGCGCTGCATCTCCACCACCGTCTGGGTGACCGCGCCGCCCTCGAAGACCCGGGAGGCTCCCTGCGTCAGGCTGATCAGACCGGCCGCGACCGCCGCCAGCTGGTCGGCCCGGTCCCGGGGGAAGCCGTCGGAGTAGGCCAGCGGCAGTCCGTCGGACGAGACGACGACCGTGTGCGCCACGCCCGGGACGTTGGTCACGAAGTCGGTGATCAGCCAATTGACCCCCCGGGCGGCCTGGCTCATTTCACGCACGTGTCATCCTCCTCGACGACCTTGATGAGCTCGCTCACCGGTCCTCCTTGTTAGCTTCAACGTCCCGGCCGAAGTCCGGATACGGCCTGTCCTCGCCGGCCTCGCCCCTGGCGGCCGCGCGGCCCTGCCGTACGCCCTTCTGGAAGCTCGCGAGCCTGTTGCGCACCGCTTCGGGGGAGACGGCGGGCCTGAGCGCGGGGGCGGGGGCGGACGCTCCGAGGTCGGGCGAGACCGCGCCTGGCACGAGGTTGGCCTTGGGCACCCGCTTGGGCAGCCCGGACCCGGTGAGGCCGCCGAGCGTCGGCTCGGCCACCGCCCTGGCCGCCTGCCAGCCCGCGTCCGCGGGCGAGGACCAGGCGTCCGCCGTCGCGGCGGTCTCGGGCTCGCGGGCGGACTCGGGGGCGGGCTCGTGGGCGGACGCGGGGGCCTGCGCGACGGGCTCGGCCTTCTTGAACCAGTCGGACTCGACCGCGGCGAAGATCGGCAGGAACTCCTCCTTCGCCTCCTCCATGGGCGAGTGCTCCTGTACGGCCGGCAGCGGGCCGGTGTTCTCGGCCTCCTCCGGGCCGCGGCGGCCGAGCGGCCCGGGCGCGCCGGCCGGCGGCCATCCGCCGGAGTCGCCGGGCCGGGCGGGCGGGACGGACCAGGCGCCCGAGTCGCCGCCGCGCACGGAGGTGTCGGACCAGATCGAGTCGCCGCCGCGCGCCGAGGTGTCGGGCCACACGGAGTCGCCGCCGCGCATGGAGGTGTCGGACCAGGCCGGGTCGCCGCCGCGCGCCGGGGCGTCCGGCCATGCCGGCGCGCCGCCGCGCGCGGAGGCGTCGGGCCACACGGGCGCGTCGGCCCGGGAGGTCGTCGACCACTCGGAGGCGGACCCCGGCGGCGGCACGTGGCCGGGCCAGGGGGTGTCCAGCGGCGCCCGGCCCGGGTCGCCGCCCGGCGCGGGCCGCGGCGCCTCCGCCGAGCCGAACTGCCAGGAGGAGTCGAACGAGCCGAAGGGCTGCTGCCGCCGCTGGGTGGCGTCGAACGAGGAGAACGAGGAGAACGACGAGGGCGCCGCCGAGTCGAACGCGGTCGGGCTGGACATCACCGCCGACCGCTCCAGGGAGGCCGAGGACGCGGCCCAGTCCACCGGGGCCGCCGGCTTGGCCGGGGCGCCCGACAGGGAGATCAGCGAGTCGGGCAGCAGGATCATCGCGGTCAGGCCGCCGCTGTCCTGCTGGCGCAGCTGCACCCTGATGCCGTGCCGCAGGGCCAGACGGCCGACCACGAACAGGCCCATCCGGCGGGAGACGGAGACGTCCACCACCGGCGGGTTGGCCAGCCGCCAGTTGGCCTCGGCGAGCTCCTCCGGGGTCATGCCGATGCCGATGTCGGTGACGGAGACCATCAGGCCGCCGCCGTCGATGCGGTTGCTGGAGACGACGACCTTGGTCTCCCGGGGGGAGAAGGAGATCGCGTTCTCCACGAGCTCTGCGATCAGGTGGACGACGTCGTTGACGGCCGTGCCCGCGACGGACACGCCGCCGGAGACCCGCAGGTCGACCCGTTCGTAGTTCTCGACCTCCGACAGGGAGGCGCGGACCACGTCGATCAGCGGGACCGGCTGGCTCCACCGGCGGGCGGGCTCCTGCCCGGCGAGGACCAGGAGGTTCTCGCTGTTGCGGCGCATGCGGGTGGCCAGGTGGTCGAGCCGGAACAGGCTGCCCAGCCGGCCCTCGTCCTGCTCGCCCTGCTCCAGGCTCTCGATGAGGGCGAGCTGGCGCTCGACGAGCGTCTGGCTGCGCCGCGAGAGGTTGACGAACATCGCGTTGACGTTGCTCCGCAGCGTGGCCTCCTGGCCCGCCAGCCGTACGGCCTCGCGGTGGACCTCGTCGAACGCCCGGGCGACCTCACCGATCTCGTCGGCCGACGCCACGCCGATCGGGGTGACCTCGGCCGCGGCCGCCTCGCCGCGCTCGCGCAGGCTCTGGACGGTCTCCGGGAGCTTGCGGCCGGCGATGTCCAGGGCCTCGCTGCGCAGCCTGCGCAGCGGCGTGACCAGCGACCGGGCCATCAGAACGGTGATCAGCAGGACGACCACAAGGAGGGCGGCGACCGCGCCGGCGGCGATCAGACCGCTGCGGCGCTCGGCGTCCCGCAGCTCGGCACTGCGCGTGACGACGGCGTCGGAGATGTCCTTCTCCACCGCGCGCATCTTCTCCACCCGGTCGGTGGCCTGGTCGAACCACCGGCTGGCCTCGGTGCCGCGGCCCGCGGAGATGCGCCGGAGCTGCGCCCCCTCCGCGCCGAGCACGAGCGCCCGGGCCCGGGTGAACTCGGCGCTGTCGATCTTCCGGCCGGTGACGGTGTCGTCGTAGTGCTGGCGCAGGTCCAGGGGCGCCTCGGAGCGGAACGCCTCCAGTTCGGTGTCGCGCTGCGCGCGGGCCGCGGTCATCGCGTTGAGGCCGGTCGTGTCGAAGCGGCCGGTCTGCAGGGCGACGGCGAGCGTGGCGCGCTCCTTGGACGCCTCGTCCTTGGCGCGTGCCAGGGCGCCCAGGGCGGCGGCGTTCCTGATCAGGGCGGTGTCGGACTCACCCTGGGTGACGTTGTCGTGCAGCGACAGCAGGTCGACGATCGCGCGGGAGTAGGTCTCGACCGCCGGGTGGGGCTCCAGCTGCGTCTTGACGACGGCGTTGCGCAGCGAGGAGATCTCCCTGATCCGGTTGCCGACGCGCTGGAACTCCTCGTCGGAGATCTGGTCGAGTGCGCCCCGGCTCAGCTCCAGGTTCGTCGTGGCCTGTGTGGCGGCGTCGTCCACGACCTGCTGCTGCCTGCGCAGCTGGGAGAGCATGTCGCCGTTGCGGCCGGCCGCGATGAACCTGGCGGACATGTCGCGTTCGCGGGCGAGCTCGTGGGCCAGCGCGGAGAGGCGGCTGACCAGGGTCGCCGCCTCGTTGAGCTGCCGGTAGTGGTCGGCGCGCTGGAGAGAGGACACCACGCTCTGTGCACCGAGGACGATGCCGACGAGGGTGGGGATGAGGACCAGCGCGACCAGGCGCGTGCGGACGCGCCAGTTCTTCAACGCCAGTCGGCGGCCTGTCTGGGACGGCTCGCCTTGGTCGCCGGGACTCGCGGCCATGGTGCTTGGTTCGCGGTCGTCCGGGGCTGATTCAGTGGTCACCGGCCTGGGTTACCTCTCACCGGACTATGGGGGGCATGCACGTGTGTAACGCGAGACGCCGAATGAGGCGTCTGGCAAGCGTGACCTATTTGAGCATAGCCATACTGATGTGGCGAATAAGACAAAACTTGCAGAAGAGTCCGCGAAAAATAGGACAAAGAGGAATAATCCCCATGAACAGGGTCGAGATGCACCTAAGGTGTAATGGCCGATATACCCATATATAGCTGTCCTCCCTGGGCGTGACGATCTCCATCCGCTAAGCTGACGCGCCGTTGCGCCGCTGCCCCCTCTGACATGGGCTCTAATGACCCTCATACGAGCGGAGCGCGGATTCCCCCCTCAGCTAAGGAGACTCCATGAGGACCGGACGTGCCGTCCGTAACGCCCTCATCGGCCTTGTGGCGGCTCTCGCCCTGGCCGCCTGCGGCAGTTCGGGCACCGACGAGGCCAAGCCCGCCGCGGGCGGCGCCGGCCTGGAGAAGACCAAGCTCAACATCGGCGTCGTCCCGGTGCCCTCCTCGGCCCCTCTCTTCATCGCGAAGGAGAAGGGCTTCTTCAAGGCCGAGGGCCTGGACATCACGACGGAGACCATCCAGGCCCCCCAGCCGGTGATGCCGAAGATCCTCAACGGCGGCATCGACGCCTTCCTGACCAGCTACGTCTCGCTGATCACCATCACCGACTCCGGCATGGCCAAGCTCAAGATGCTCGCCGAGTCGCAGCAGGGCGCCCCCGGGGTCAACGGCGTCATGGTCACCAAGGACTCCCCCATCAAGGAGCCGAAGGACCTCAAGGGCAAGAAGATCGCGGTCAACGTGGTCAAGGCCCTCGGTGAGGTCACCGTCAGCGCCCAGCTGAAGATCCACGGCCTGGCCCCGAGCGACGTCACCTTCGTGCCGGTGCCCTTCGCCGACCAGCTCGCCCAGCTCAAGGCCGGCACCGTCGACGCCGCCTGGCTCACCGAGCCCTACATCTCCGCCGCGCAGAAGGACCTCGGCGCCCGCCTCCTGATCGACACCCTGTCCGGCCCGACCGAGAACCTCCCGCTGGACGGCTGGGCGACCACCGCCGACTGGGTGACGAAGTACCCGAAGACCGCCGCCGCCTTCCAGCGCGCGATCGGCAAGGCGCAGCAGATCGCCGCGACCGACCGGCAGGAGCTCAACAAGGTCATCCCGACCTTCACCCAGATCCCGGCCGAGGCCGCCTCGACCATGGCGATCGGCACCTTCTCCACCTCGCTCAACGCGACCCGCATCCAGCGCGTGGCCGACCTGCTGAGCGAGTTCCAGATCACCAAGAGCAAGATCGACGCCACCACCCTCGTGGCGGCGCCCTCGCAGTGACGAACGCAAGAAAGGCACTCCGCGGCGTCCTCGGCGTCGCGGGGTTCCTCCTCGTCATGGAGGCGCTCGGCCGGACCGGGATCATCGATCCCTACCTGATCCCCCTCGCCTCCACCATCCTGACCGGCGCCGCCCGGCTCCTCACGAACGGCGAGTTCCTCTCCCAGGTCGGCGTCACCCTCTCGTCCTGCGCGATCGGCCTGCTGCTCGCCGTCGCGGTGGCCGTGCCGCTCGGCATGGCGATGGGCACCGTGCCCGCCGTCGAGCGCTCGCTGCGGCCGCTGGTGGAGTTCCTGCGGCCGATCCCCTCGCTGGCCCTGCTGCCGCTGGCGATGTTCCTGTTCCTGTCCGGCGAGCAGGGCAAGATCGCGCTCATCGTCTACACGTCCTGCTGGCCGCTGCTCATCAACACCCTGTACGGCCTGCGCGACGTCGACCCCCTCGCCAAGGAGACCCTGCGCTCCTTCGGCTTCGGCTCCTACGACGTCGTGCGGCTGGTGTCGCTGCCCAGCGCGGCGCCGTTCATCACCACGGGCGTGCGGATCGCGGCCTCGGTGGCCCTCATCGTCGCGGTGAGCGTGGAGCTGGTGGCCGGCGGGGACGGCATCGGGGTCTTCGTGACCCAGGCCTCGTCGGGCAACCGCCGGGACGTGGTGCTCGCCGCCACGCTGTGGACGGGGGTCATCGGCCTGCTGGTCAACTCGCTGCTGGCCAAGGCCGAGAGCCGGCTGTTCCGCTGGCACCGGGCCCGGGCCGGGGAGGAGGCGCTGTGAAAACGATCGTGTCGCGGATCGCCTGGCTGTGGATCCTGCCGGTCGTCCTCGTCGCCTGGGAGGTGTCCACCCGCGCCGCCCAGGCCGTCTACTTCCCTCCCCCCTCGGTCATCCTGGCGCGCCTGCACGAGCTGTGGTTCTCCGGGCCGGCCGCCCACGTCTTCCTCACCGACGAGGCGGCCCACCACCTGCTGCCCAGCCTGGGCCGGCTGGTGGCCGGCTGGGCCGGCGCCTGCCTGGTCGCCATCGCGGCGGGCATCGCGCTGGGCCGTTCGGCGGTGCTGTGCGACGTCTTCAGCCCGCTGATCCACTTCTTCCGCTCGGTGCCGCCGCCCCTGCTGATCCCGATCTTCATGACCATGACCGGAATCGGCACCCCGCTCCAGCTCACCGCCATCGTCTTCGGCGTCTCCTGGCCGGTCCTGCTCAACTCGCTGGACGGCGCCCGCTACGTGGACCGGCAGTACCTGGAGACGTGCGAGGTCTTCGGGATCTCCAGGTTCCGGCGGCTGACCAGGGTCATCCTCCCCGCGGCGTCGCCCAAGATCTTCGCGGGGCTGCGGATCAGCGTCGCGCTGGCCCTGATCATGATGATCCTCTCGGAGTTCATCGGCAGCACCGAGGGGATCGGCTACCGCATGCTGGTCGCCCAGAGCGAACTCGACGTCCCCACGATGTGGACCGCCATCGTCCTTCTGGGGATCCTGGGTTTCGTGCTCAACGCCGCGTTCCTGCGCTTCGAACGGCACGTGCTCACCTGGCACCGCGGCGCCCGCAAGACCGACTGACACCAAGAAGAGGTAATCCGGACATGCTGGAGATCAGCGACCTCACCCACTCCTACGGGGCGTACCAGGCCCTCGGCGGGGTGAACCTCACCGTCGCGGAGGGCGAGCTGGTCTGCGTCGTCGGCCCCTCCGGATGCGGGAAGTCGACGCTGCTGCGGTCGATCGGGGGGCTGCTGCGCCCCACCGGTGGCCGGGTCCTCGTGCAGGGGCGCCCGGTGGAGAAGGTCCCCGACGACCTGGCCATCGTCTTCCAGGACTACAGCCGCTCGCTGTTCCCCTGGATGACCGTGGCCGACAACGTCTCGCTCCCGCTGCGCCGCAGGGGGGGCGACCGCAGATCCCGCGATACCGCCGCCATGGAGGCGCTGGAGCAGGTCGGCCTGCCCGCCGCGGCCGGGAAGTACCCGTGGGAGCTGTCGGGCGGCATGCAGCAGCGGGTGGCCATCGCCCGCGCCCTGGCCTACAAGCCCGCCCTGATGCTGATGGACGAGCCCTTCGGGTCGGTGGACGCGCAGACCAGGGAGGACCTGGAAGACCTGGTGCTTCAGGTCCGCCGCTCCTCCGGGATGACGATCGTGCTGATCACCCATGACATCGACGAGAGCGTGTACGTGGGCGACCGGGTCGTGGTCCTGTCGAAGTCCCCGGCGACGGTGGTCGGCGACCTGCGGGTCGAGCTCCCCGAGCCGCGCGACCAGATCGCCACCCGGGAGCACCCCGACTTCGTGCACCTGCGCGCCGAGGTCGGCCGCCTGGTCCGCGGCATGCGGAGCGGCGGGCCGGCCGCCGCGGAGACGGGGGCGGAGACGGGGGCGGAGGCGGAGGCCGACTCTCCCGAGCTGGACCCGGCCACCGCCGAGCCGGCCCCCGTCGCCCCGAAGGCCTGACGGCCCGGCCGGTGAGGACGCGTGCCCGTCCGGACGGGCACGCGCCGTATCGCGCCTTTTGAATGATCATTCAAAAAGAGAGAACTCTTTCCCCGGGGTGGAAGTGCTGGTCCCGGGGTTTTTCATATCCCGTTCTACTATCGGCGTTGAATTAAGCCGCCCGACCGGCGCCTGATTCCGGATCGTGACGAATCCGATGTCCGCCGGTCATCCGGAAAACGCGGCGAACCGGCCGCCGGTGAATGTCCACGGCACACGACGGAATCGACGACCGGCGGCCGGCGGCGGAACCGGCGGCCGGAAATCCGGCACCGGCCCGCGGGAATTCCCCGGACGTCAGGTCAGGTCGCCGGATTCCCGACGCTCCACGAGGGCCGTTCGTTGAGGAACGCGACGTCCATGTCCGTCATGCGCCGCTGCCCCTCCGCCATCTCGGCCAGCTCGGCGGGGGTGAGCACCTCGGCGACGTCGCCGAAGCCGTACGGCGCCCGTTCGGCGACCGTCGCGATGGTCCGCTCCATCGGCATCTCGCGGTTGGCCAGCACCAGGGGCGTGGTGGCCGGCCTCCGCTCCTCCTCGTAGGCGGCCAGGCCCGCGGCGGGCCCCAGGACCGCCAGGTGGCGGGCCAGGATCCGGGCGTCGAGAACCGCCTGGGATCCGCCGTTGGAGCCGACGGGGTACATCGGGTGGGCGGCGTCGCCCAGCAGGGTCGCCCGGCCCCGGCCCCAGGAGGGCAGCGGCTCCCGGTCGACCATGGGGTACTCCAGGATCCGGCCGGCCCCCGACAGCAGGCCGGGCACGTCGAACCAGGGCAGCTTCCAGTCCGCGAAGTGCGCGAGCACGTCCTCCGGCCGGCCCCGGCGGGTCCAGTCGGCCGCGGGGGCCGCCTCGCCGCCCCCGGCGACCTTCACCTCGGCCACCCAGTTGATCCGGGTCCGGTCGGGCGAGACGGGATAGGCGACGAACTTGCACGAGCGGTTGGAGCCGGCGATCAGCATCGTGGCGCCGTCCAGGAACGGGCGGCTCCGGGTGATCCCCCGCCACATCCGGATGCCGCTCCACAGCAGCGGCCCGCCGGACGGGTGCAGCCTGGCCCGCACGGCCGAGTGCAGGCCGTCGGCGCCGACGAGCGCGTCGGCGGTGATCCGTACCGGCTCGCCGGTGCGGGCGTCCCGCAGCGAGGCGGTGACCCCGTCCGGCCCCTCGGCGAGGTCCTCGAAGACCAGGCCGGTCATGACCGCCCGCTCGCCGAGCCGCTCGCGGACCGCGGCGAGCAGCGACATCTGCAGCTCACCGCGGTGGACGGAGTACTGCGGCCAGCGGTAGCCGGCGGCCCTGCCCCGGGGCAGCGACAGGATCACGTTGCCGAAGCGGTCGGCGTAGACCTGGCGGGCGGTCGGGACGCCGATGGCCGCCAGCTCGCCGCCCAGCCCGAGCTCGGTGAGCTCCCTGACCGCGTGCGGCTGGAGGTTGATCCCGACGCCGAGCGGCCTCGGATCCGGAACCGACTCGGCGACCACGCAGCCGATCCCCGCGGCGTGCAGGCTGAGGGCCGCGGTGAGACCGCCGATACCTCCGCCGATCACCAGTACGCGCATGACTCTCCCCGTTCGCGCCGGTTTTCCGGAACCCATTCGTCATCGGGGCCGCGGGCCGCGGGGTTACGGCAGGGGCCCCGCCCGGGACCGCGGAGCCGTACGGCCCGGCGGTCCGGGACGGGGCCCGTGACTCGTGTCACACCCTCAGCGTGAGGACGTGCTCCACCAGCGTGATCAGGGTCGCCTTCACCGCGTCCCGGGACCGGGCGTCGGTCCGGACGACGGGGATGTGCGGGGAGATCGTCAGGGCCTCCCGCACCTCCTCCTCGGCGTGGATGTGCGCGCCGTTGAAGCCGTTGAGGGCGACGACGAAGGGCAGCCCTGCCTCCTCGAAGTAGTCGATCGCCGGGAAGCTGTCGGCCAGCCTCCGGGTGTCGACCAGCACGATCGCGCCGATGGCGCCCTTGACGAGGTCGTCCCACATGAACCAGAACCGATGCTGACCCGGCGTACCGAACAGGTACAGGATCAGGTCGCGGTCCAGCGAGACCCGGCCGAAGTCCATGGCCACCGTGGTGGTCCGCTTCGTCGGTATGTGCGAGAGGTCGTCGACCTCCGCGCTGGCCTCGGTCATCACCGCTTCCGTGGTCAGCGGCATGATCTCGGAGACCGCGCCGACGAAGGTCGTCTTGCCGACGCCGAATCCTCCGGCCACGACGATCTTCGTTGACGTCATTCCGGCGTCAGAGCCTGCGAAGCCCACTGAGCACCCTTTCAAGCAAGTTGAGATCCGGCTTTCCGGCATCCAGCGACGGCTGGTGGATCTGCACCAGGCCCTCGGCCGCCATGTCCGCGATCAGGACTCGGGTGACGCCCAGCGGCATGCGCAGCAGAGCCGACAGCTCCGCGACCGAGCGCACCTGCTGGGACAACGAGATGATCGCCTGATACTCCGTGGAGAGCGTAGCCGAATCCACGCTCACGAATGTCGCCGAGGAGACCAGTGCCTCGAGCGCGAGCTGCATCCGGGGCGCGGTTCTCCCGCCGGTCACAGCGTACGGGCGAATCAGCCGGTTCCGCCCGCTCTTGGCCTGGGGCGGGGCGGGAGAGTCGTCTCCCTGGCCGCGCCAACCTGGTGCGTCCATATCACCTCCCTATCGCTGGGCCGACTGCAGCTCGGCCCGCAGCGCGGGCGTGAGCGCCTGTCCGGCACGCTCAGCCAGCAACGTCATCTGGTAGGCCACCAGGCCCATGTCACAGTCCGGCGAGGCCAGCACGGCCAGCGCGGACCCATCGCTGATCGACATCGTCAGCAGGAGGCCCCGCTGCATCTCGATCACGGTCTGGACGACCGGGCCGCCCTCGAAGACCCTGGAGGCTCCCTGCGTCAGGCTGATGAGGCCGGCGGTGATCGCGGCGAGCTGGTCGGCGCGGTCCTTGGGGAATCCCTGGGAGTAGGCCAGCGGGAGGCCGTCCGCCGAGACGATCACGGCGTGGGCGACCCCGGGCATCTCCTTGACGAACTCGGTGATCAGCCAATTGAAGCCCCGAGCGGCCTGACTGAGTTGGTGGTTCACTGCTTCTCTCTTTCGGCGGCGTTCAGCCGCTCGTTCATCTCAGCACGACCCTGGCGGATGCCCTGCTGGAAACTGGAAAGACGGCTGCGCACCCGCTCCGCGGAGAGCGGGGGGATCGGCGGGGGCGAAGCCTGGGCGGGAGCGGCGGATCCGGGGACGAGGTTGGCCTTCGGCACCCGCTTGGGCAGGCCCGAGCCGGTGACCCCGCCCAGTGACGGCTCGTTCACCGCCTTGGCGGCGGCCCAGCCCTCGTCGGCGGGGCTGCTCCACGGTGCCCTGTCGACGGGCTTGGGCCGCCGGACGGGCAGCGGTTCCTCGGCGGAGGGCTCCGGCCGGTCGTCCGCCGTCACCTCCGGTTCCGGGGCGACCTCGCCGAGGTCGGGCGGGGACTCCTGCTCGACGGAGGCGCTGCTGCGGAACCAGTCGGAGCCCACCGCCGCGAAGATCGGCAGGAACTCCTCCGGCTCCGGCTCCGTGGCCGACACCTCCACCGCGGGCAGGAACTGGGTGTTCTCCGCGGGCTCCCTGCGCGGCGGGGCCCAGGGGTCGGCGGGCGGCATCTCCGGCCAGGACGGCGAGGGCTCCGAGGGCGCCGAGGGAGTCCGGGGCGGCTGCCCCGCTCCGGGCCGCCCCGGCCCGGAGGGCTGTCCCGGCGCCTGGGTGGGCCGCGCCGACGGGAAGGCCGGCGGTACGGACGTCAGCGGCGACGACCACAGGTCCTCCACCGCGGAGGCCGGGACCACGGGCGCCGACCACAGGTCGGCCGTCGGGGAGGCGGCGGGCGGCTGCGCGGCGGCCGGCGGCCGCTCCGGGGTGGAGGGCTGCGCGGGCGCGGCGGGCTTGCGGGGGGAGTCTCCCCAGCCGGCCCCGAACGGGTCGGGGCCGTCGTCCCCGGGTGTGCCGAAGATCGAGGAGGTGCCGCCGAACGAGCCGCCGGAGGGCGCGCCACCGAACGGATCGGCGGAGGGCGCGCCACCGAACGGATCGGCGACGGACGTTCCGCCGAACGAGTCCGAGGCGACGGACGTTCCGCCGAACGGATCGGCGACGGACGTTCCGCCGAACGAGTCCGAGGCGACGGACGTTCCGCCGAACGGATCGGCGACGGACGTTCCGCCGAACGAGTCCGGGGCGGCGGACGCGCCGCTGAACGAGGTCCCGCCGAAGGCGTCGGAGAATGAGGTGCCGCCGAACGGCGACTGGGAGGCGCCCGGGCCCGTCAGGGCCAGCTCCGGCATCGAGGACTGGGCCACCACCTGCGGGGGCAGCATGACGACGGCGCTCAGGCCGCCGCTCTCCGGGCGGCGGAGCTGGACGCGGATGCCGTGGCGCATGGCCAGGCGGCCGACCACGAACAGGCCCATCCGGCGGGACACCGACAGGTCCACGGCGGGGGGCTCGGCCAGCCTGCGGTTGGCCTCGCCGAGCTCCTCGTCGCTCATGCCGATGCCGGCGTCGCTGACGGCCAGGATGACGGCGCCCGTCTCGTTGGTGTTGCTGCTCACCATGATCTTGGTGTCCTGCGGCGAGAAGAAGATGGCGTTCTCGACCAGCTCGGCGATCAGGTGGACGATGTCGTTGACGGCCGAGCCGAGGATCGAGACGCCGCCCTCGACCCGCAGCGCCACCCGCTCGTAGTTCTCGACCTCCGACAGGGAGGCGCGGACGACGTCGCTCAGCGGGACCGGCTCACTCCACCGGCGGCTCTGCTCCTGGCCCGCGAGGACCAGCAGGTTCTCGGAGTTGCGGCGCATGCGGGTGGCCAGGTGGTCGAGCTTGAAGAGGTTGGCGAGCCGGCCCTCGTCCTGCTCACCCTGCTCCAGGTCGTCGATGAGGTCGATCTGCCGTTCCACGAGCGACTGGGTGCGCCGGGAGAGGTTGACGAACATCGCGTTGACGTTGCTCCGCAGCCGGGCCTCGTCGCCCGCCAGCCGGATCGCCTCGCGGTGGACCTCGTCGAACGCGCGGGCCACTTCCCCGATCTCGTCGCGGGAGGCCACCCCGATGGAGGGCACCTCGACGTCCGGGGCGTGGTCGCCGGCCTCGCGCAGCGCGCGGACCGTCTCGGGCAGCCGGGTGTCGGCCACCTCAAGCGCCTCGGCGCGCAGCCTGCGCAGCGGCCGCACCAGCGTTCCGGCCACCCAGGCGGTGATCAGCAGGATCAGGACCAGCAGGACGGCGATCGCCGCGCCGAAGATGATGGCGCTGCGCCGCTCGGCGGCCTCCAGCTCCTGGCTGCGGGCGACGACGGCGGAGGACATGCCGCGCTCGACCGTGCGCATGCCGTCCACCAGCGCCGAGGAGTTGTCGAACCAGTCGTTGATGCCCAGCGTCCGCGGCAGACCGCGGTTCTCCCGCAGCCGGGACAGGGCCAGGGTCTCCCGCATCCGGGACATGACCAGGGCGCGCGCGGCGTCGGCCTGGGCGGCTTTGGGGGTGTCGGTGGCGTTGTCGAAACGCTTGACGTCGGCGGGCGAGGCGGCGGCGCGGAAGGCTGCGACCTGGTTCAGCTGGTTCTGCCAGGCGCCCAGGAACTGCGCCGGGTCGTCGAAGTCGAAGCGCCCCTCGATGCGGCCGACGAGCAGGATGCCGCGCAGCCGGGACGCCTGCTCCCTGGCCTGGGTCAGCGCGCCCAGCGCGAGCGCGTCACCGATCAGGCGCTCGTCGCCGCCGCTCCGGCCGAGGTCGTCGTTGAGGGTGGTCAGGTCGTCGATCATGCGCGAGTACATGTCGAAGGACGCGCGCGGCAGGACGCCGCCCTCGGTGAGCGGCTTGCGCAGGCCGGGCAGGCCGTGCAGCCAGTTGCGCATCCGCGTCGTCTCGGCGCGGACGCGGGCCGGCTGGTCGGGGCTGAGGGCGTCGATCGTGGCGAGCACGTCGGCGCGGGTACGGTCGACCTCCGCGCGCTGCTCCCGGACCTTGGCGAGTCTGCGGCTGTTGCGGCGGTCGGCGATGTACCAGGCGGTGAGGTCGCGCTCCTCGGCCAGCTCGTAGGACAGGGTGCCGAGCTTGTCGACGAGCGTGGCGACCTCGGTCATCCTGCGGTACGCGGTCGCGCCGGACAGCGAGCCGGTGAGCTGGAGCCCGCCCAGCAGCACGGCGGCGGCCGTGGGGAGCATGATCAGAGCGACCAGTCGCGGGCGTACTCGCCAGTTCGACGGAAGCAGTCTGCTCCCGGCGTTCGACGCGCGGCGGCTCCGGCGGTCTTGTGTCTTCACTGGCCTACGTAACCCCTCGCCGGATTCGGATGCGGCGCAGACAATTTGAACACATCCTTTATTTCACTTCGAATGGCGTAAATGCTGCGAAATCGCCATAAAAAGGACAAAACACCAGGCTGTCATGCGGGCCGGAAAGAGGCCCTGGCCTCGGGGTCCTGGTGCTTGATCATAAGGTGCCGCGTGACCGAATACTCCTGGACGGCCTCTTGGCTCATGTCCTTGCCGAAGCCGCTCTGCTTGACCCCGCCGTGCGGCGCCTCCGAGGCGATCGGCAGGTGGTCGTTGATCCACGTCACGCCCACGTCGAGCCGGTGCGACACGCGCAGCGCCCGCGCGACGTCCCGCGACCAGACCGAAGACGCCAGGCCGTAGGGGGTGTCGTTGGCCAGGCGGACCGCCTCGTCCTCGCCGTCGAAGGGCAGCGCCACCAGAACCGGACCGAAAAGCTCGCCCCGCACGATCTCGCTGTCCTGGCGGGCGCCGGCGATCAGCGTCGGCGGGTAGTAGGAGCCGGGGCCGTCGAGGGGAGCGCCGCCGCAGAGCACCGAGGCGCCCTCGGCCGCCGCCCGCTCGACGAACCCGTGCACCCGGGCCCGGTGCCCGGCGGAGACCAGCGGGCCGATGTCGGTGGCGTCGTCCCAGGGGTCGCCCACCCTGACCTGCGCGAGCGTCGCGCGGAGCGCCTCGACGGCCTCGCCGTACACCTCGCGGGAGACGTAGACGCGGGTCGCGGCCGTGCAGTCCTGCCCGCTGTTGTAGGTGGCGCCCATGGCCACCCCGCGCGCCATCTCGGCCAGGTCCGCGTCGCCGAAGACCAGCGCCGGGGCCTTGCCGCCGAGCTCCAGGTGGACCCGCTTGAGCGAGCCGGCCGCCCCGCGCATGACGGCCCGGCCGGTCTCGGTGGAGCCGGTGACGCTCACCATGTCCACGCCCGGGTCGCCGACCAGCGCCTCACCCACCTCGGCGTCGCCGAGGACGACCTGGAGCAGCCCCTCGGGCGCCCCGGCCCGGGCGAACAGCTCGGCCAGCCGCAGCGTGGTGCCCGGCGTCTGCGGCGCGGGCTTGATCACCACGCCGTTGCCCGCGGCCAGGGCCGGGCCGATCTTCCACACCGCCATCACGAGAGGGAAGTTCCACGGGGAGATCGAGGCGACCACGCCGACCGGGCGGCGGACCAGTACGGAGGTGTAGCCGGAGCTGAACACCCCCGCCCCGGTGCCGTCCAGCGAGCGGGCCGCACCGGCGAAGAAGCGGAGGTTGTCGGCCGCGAACGGCAGCTCGCCGTCGCGGAACACCGCGGCGGGCTTGCCGGTCTCGGCGACCTCCAGCCGGGTGAGCTCCTCGGCGTCGGCCTCGACGAGATCGGCCAGGCGCAGCAGCACCTTCGCCCGCTCCGCCGGGGTGGCCTCGCTCCACTCCGCGAACGCTGCCCGCGCCCGCCGTACGGCGGCGGCCACCTCCGTGACGGGGGTGTCGGCGACCTCCCTAAGAAGTTCGCCGGTCGCCGGATTGATCAACTTGCCCATGGTCGTTTCCTCGTGGTGGTGTGCGGGGTTTCCTGGCCGTCCCGCCCGGCCCCTCACGGCGGAGGGGCCGGCGGGGCGGACGTCAGGCTCCGGAGGCTCCGGCCCGCTCGATCAGGTCGGCGGCCCTGCGCAGGCCGTCGCGGCGGCGGATCTCCTCGCCGGCCGCGGCCAGGCGCTCGCGGAGCGCGGTGTCGCCGAGCAGCCGCTCCAGCGCGCCGGTCAGCTCCTCGTCGGTGAAGGTGTAGGTGCCGAGCCGCACGCCGTAGCCGAGCTCGTGGACGCGCTGCGCGTTGTCGTACTGGTCCCAGAACAGGGGCAGCAGGATCATCGGCTTGCCGAAGTGCAGCGCCTCGGTGGTGGTGTTGTTGCCGCCGTGGGTGATGACCAGGTCCACCATCGGCAGGATCGTGGTCTGCGGGACGGTCTCGGCGCCCCACATGTTGTCGGCGAGCTTGATCTCCTCGTGCAGCGGGCCCTTGGAGACGATGAAGCGGTGCGGGGTGGTGGCCAGCACGTCGATGACGCGCTGCATCAGCTCGACGTCGGCCGAGCCGAGCGAGCCCAGCGAGAAGTAGACCAGCGCGCCGTCCCGGGAGGCCAGCGACTCGGGCAGCTCGAACTCGGCGTCGGTCTCGCGGACCGAGGAGTCCAGGCGGTGCCAGCGCTCGTCCAGCGGCCGGGCGTCGGCGTAGTCGGCGATCTCCGGGTAGACGTAGAGGTTCAGGGCGCCCTCGTGGATGAAGTCCAGGTCGGGCAGCGGCTCGGTGCCCTGCTCGACGCACCACTCGTTGAAGGCGCTCCACAGCTCCCGGTGGGTGCGGTCGTACTCGGCGCGGAAGGCGTCCCACTCCGAGCGGTCGCCGGAGGGCAGGCCGGAGAAGACCGGCGGGATGTTCTCGCCGCGGACCTCAAGCGGGTTGCACGAGACGATACGGACGAACGGCTTACCCGCGGTCAGCAGCGCCGGGAAAGTGATCACATTGTCCTCGACGATCACATCCGGCCTGACCCGCTCGATAATCTCCCTCAGCCGCGGCTCGCAGTACTTCACGCCGTCGATCAGGGCTTCCCAGATCGGCTTGGTCACCGTCTCCAGCTGTTCGGCGGTCGTCTTGCGGTATTCCGGCGCGGTGTCGCGGATGAAATCCTTCCAGAACTGCCCGGCGTCCTGCTCCTCTTCGGCCGGCGGCGCGAGGTCGACCAGGTCCTCCTCGAATCCGAGCGCTTCCAATTTGCCCTTCCAGGACGCCTCAGCTGCGAAAACGACCCGGTGACCGCGCTTGCGGAGAATGTCACCGATGCCGATGCAGTTGTTCGTCGGCCCGTAAGCGCTCTCCGGCATGAACAGGATCGTGAGCGACATCACGCCTCCGTATGTTGTGGTGTTCGGGGCTTTGAAGAGTGATTCAATTCTGTGTCTGGCTAAATCGCCGGAAAGGGGTCACCATGGACCCCGGGCTCACAGCTTTCTTTTCAACGAGCGGGGTATCATGACGCGCAAGAACCGGGCGGATCGGCGGCTCGATCTCATAGCGGCCGCGCACCGGGCGATAATCCGGCACGGCACCGACGGAGTCCACCTCAACCACGTCGCCGAGGAGGCCGGGCTGACCTCCGGGGCGGTGCTCTACCACTACCCCCAGCTCGGGGACCTGCTGGTCGACGCCCACCACGCGGGGATGGAGCGCTTCTACGAGCAGCGGCTGAAGCGGATCGCCGGCATGCGCGACCCCGTCGAGAAGCTCGTCGTCACCATCCGCTCCGGCCTGCCGCACGGGCCGGACGACCCCGACGTGCGGCTCCTCAACGAGCTGGGCGGGGCGGCGCCGCGCAACCGGATGTACGCCCTGCTGCTCACCACGCTCTACGACCGCCAGGTCTCGCTGTACCAGAGCGTCCTGGAGACCGGGGCCGCCCTGGGGACCTTCACGCTCGCCGACGACTCCCTGGTCATCGCGCGCAACCTGGTCGCGCTGGAGGACGCGTACGGTTACCGCATAACGGCCCGCCACCCGGTGATCGGCCCGGAGGAGGCGGCGGAGCTCATCCTGGCCTACGCCCGGACCGCGACGAACAACCCGCTCAAGACGTCTCATTGAGGCACCAGCACCCCGTCGTCCGCCGCCCAGTGGAGGGCCACCGCCGATCCTGTCCGGACCCTGGTGGCCCCCTGGGTGGCGACCAGGACCGGCGCCGGGCGCCCCGGCACGACGACGGAGATGTGCGAGACGCCGCCGTAGAAGCTGACGTCGGCCACCTTCCCCCGCAGCACTCCCCGGCCCTCCGCCGGCTCCTCCGGATCCGTGTCCTCCGCGGATTCCGCAGGCTCCTCCGGGGACTCCGCCGACTCCTCCGGATCCGCGTCCTCCGCGGGTTCCGCGGACTCCACCGGCTCCTCCGGAGACTTCTCCGGGGACTCCGCAGCGGGCTCCTCCAGGGACTTCTCCGCGGACTCCGCCGACTCCTCCGGGACCGCGTCCTCTACAGGTTCCGCGGACTCCGCGGACTCCGCCGTCGGCTCCTTCGGAGACTCCTCCGCCGGCTCCGGGGACTCGGCGGACTCCACCGGCTTCTCCGGGGACTCCTCCGCGGGCTCCTCCGGGGTCTCCGCGGCGGGCTCCTCCGAGGGCTCCCCGTCGGGCACGCCGAAGTCCTCCAGCCGGATCCGCTCCGGCCGTACGGACAGCAGTGCGGGAGTCCCCTCGGGCAGGTCACCCGTGCCCGGCAGGACGCCGAGCTCGCCACCGTCCAGGCCGCCGTCGTGGGCCGCGCCCTCGAAGAGGTTGCTGGCCCCCACGAAACCGGCGACGAACGGCGTGCGGGGCCGCTCGTACAGCGCCACCGGCTCGTCCACCTGCTCGACCCGGCCCGCGCTGAAGACCGCGATCCGGTCGGCCAGCGACATGGCCTCCTCCTGGTCGTGGGTGACCACGACGAAGGTGATGCCGACCTCGTGCTGGAGCCGCTTCAGCTCCAGCTGCATCTCCGCGCGGACCTTCTTGTCCAGCGCGGACAGCGGCTCGTCGAGCAGCAGCAGCCGGGGCCGCTTCACGATCGCGCGGGCCAGCGCGACCCGCTGCCGCTGGCCGCCGGAGAGCTGCTGCGGCCGGCGCCCGGCCATCGCGGCCAGGCCGACCTTCGCGAGGACCTCCTCGACGCGCTCGCGGATCTCGGCCCGGGGCAGCCGCTCCCGCTCCAGGCCGTAGGCGACGTTCTTCGCCACGGTCATGTGCGGGAACAGCGCGTACGACTGGAACATGAGGTTGATCGGGCGGCGGTGCGCGGGCAGCGAGAGCAGGTCGGCGCCGTCGAGGGTGACGGCGCCGGAGTCGGGGCTCTCGAACCCGGCGAGGATCCGCAGCAGCGTGGTCTTGCCGCAGCCGCTGGGGCCGAGCAGCGCGAAGAACTCGCCCGGCCGGATCTCCAAGGAGACCTCCGACAGCGCCGTGACCTCGCCGAACCGGCGGCTGACACCTGTGATCTGCAGCATTACGACAGAGACTCCGTCAGTCGGGTCATCCGCTGGGCCACGATCACCACGGTGAAGCTCACCGCCAGCAGCAGGGTCGCCAGCGCGTTGATCTCCGGGGTGACCCCGAAGCGGACCATTGAGTAGATGACGATGGGCAGGGTCGGCGTGGTCGGCGCCGCGGTGAAGTACGCGATGACGAACTCGTCGATGGACAGCGTGAACGCCAGCAGCGCGCCCGCGGCCACACCGGGCGCGAGCTGCGGCAGCGTGACGCGGAAGAACGTGGCCATCGGCGTGGCGCCGAGGTCCCGGGACGCCTCCTCCAGGGAGGCGTCGGCGTGGGTGAGCCGGGTGCGGACCACCGCGGTGACGAACGCCATGCCGAACACGGTGTGGGCCAGCAGCACCGAGTGCAGCCCGAGCGTCATCTTGACCGCGGCGTAGAACACCAGCAGGCCGATGCCCAGCACGAGGTCGGGCAGTACGGCCGGCAGCACGCCCAGCGCGTCCAGCACCCGCGACCTGGCGTGGCGGGCCAGGCCCACCGCGAGCAGGGTGCCGAGGACGGTGGACAGCACCGTGGACCCGGTGGCCACGATGAGCGTGTTGACCAGGCCCTCGCGGATGGTCGCGTCGCCGGCGAGCTCGCCGTACCACTTCAGGCTGAACCCGGCGAAGACGTAGGGCGACTTCCCGGCGTTGAACGACATGGCGACGAGCACCACGATCGGCGTGTAGAGGAAGACGTAGGTCACCCAGAAGGGCACGTACAGCAGGCGCGGTCTACGCACGGCGGGAACTCCAGGCCTGCAGCAGCAGCAGGACGATCAGTACGGCGAGCAGCGCCAGCGACAGCGTGGCGCCGAACGGCCAGTCGCGCGCGTTGAGGAACTGGTCGCGGATCAGGTTGCCGACCATGATCGAGCGTCCGCCGCCGAGCAGCTCGGGGATGACGAAGTTGCCGAAGCTCGGCACGAAGACGAACAGGCAGCCGGTGACGATGCCCGGAAGGGTCAGCGGCAGCGTCACCGACATGAACGTGCGGGCCGGCCGGGCGCCGAGGTTGGCCGACGCCTCGCGCAGCTGCGGGTCGAGCTTCTCGATCGCGGCGTACAGCGGGAGCACCATGAGCGGCAGGTAGGAGTAGACCAGACCGGTGACGATGGTGCCCTCGTTGTACAGCAGCTCCAGCGGCTTGTCGACCAGGCCGAGCTTCACCAGCGCGGAGTTGACCAGGCCGGGGCCGCTCAGTAGAACGATCCAGGCGTAGATGCGGACCAGGAAGTTGGTCCAGAAGGGCAGCACGATCGCCACCAGCGCGATCGTCTTCCACTTCCGCGGCAGCTGTGCGATCAGGTAGGCCGTGGGGTAGCCGACGAGCAGGGCGATCAGCGTGGCGAGCCCGGCCAGCTTCAGGGAGCCGATGACCACGTCGAGGTAGAGCGGGTCGAGCAGGCGGGTGAAGTTCTCCCCGGTCGCCTCGTAGACGACACCGCCGAAGCGTCCCCGGCGGAACAGCGTGTAGCTGAGCACCATCCCCAACGGGATCAGCAGGAAGACGATCAGGTAGGCGAGGCCGGGGCCGAGGAAGGCCAGTCGTCCGATCACACGCGACCGGTGCGACCGCGAGCCCGCGGTCGCGCCGGAGACGGTGGAAGATGTCACTTCGCTGCCTTGACCTCGGTCTGGAGGCGGCTGAACTTGGTCGAGTCCTCACCCAGGTCGATGATCGACTCACCCTGCAGGAGCTGGGCGGGGGTCATCTGCAGCGGGGTGTTGTCGGCCTTGAGCTTGGCGTCCACCTGATCCATGGCGGCCTTGTTGGGCACCTTGTACAGGATGTTCTCCGCGGCCCAGCCGTGGATCTCCGGGCTGAGGATGTAGTTGATCAGCGCGTGGGCGGCCTCCTTGTTCTTGGAGGACTTCAGGATCACCATGGTGTCCACCCAGAGGTCGCTGCCCTCCTTGGGGACCACGAACTTGATGTTCTTCTCGGTGGTGGGGCACCAGCCGTCCCACGCCTCGACCATCACGGCCTCGCCCGACTTGAGCTTGTCGCCGAAGGTGGTGTCGTCGTAGCCGAGCAGGTGGGGCTTGGCCGCCAGCAGCTTCTCCTTGACCTTGGCCATCTCCTCGTCGCTGCGGGTGTTGACCGAGTAGCCGAGCGCCTTGATGGCGGGTAGGGCCAGCCAGCGCTCGGTGGTCATCATCGTGACCTTCTTGTCGGCGTCGGCGGGCGGGTTGAGGATGTCGTTCCAGCTCGCCGGCGGCGTCTTCACCAGGTCGGTGCGGTAGCAGATGCCGGTGGTGCCCCAGGTGTAGGGGACGGAGAAGACGTTGCCCTTGTCGTAGGCCAGTTCCTTGGCCTCGGGGTAGAGGTTGGCGAGGTTGGGGATGAGCTCGGGGTGGAGCGGCTCCAGCAGCCCGGCCTCGTTGAGCGCCTGGGCGTACTGGCCGGAGACGAACGCCACGTCGATGCCGCTGTCGGCGCCCGAGGTCAGCTTGGCCATGGCGATCTCGTTGGTGTCGTGCAGCGTCACCTTGAGGTCGAACTTGAGCTTCTCCTTGACCTTCTCGGGAAGCTCCTTGGGCGTGTAGCCCTCCCACACGGTGACGGTGACGCTCTGTTTCGTCAGGTCGGCGTTCGGGTCGAGCTGCGCGGCCGCGGCGGTGGCGCCGGAGTCCGCGGCGCTGGTCTCTCCGGAGCCTCCGCCGCAGGCGGAGACGGCGAGGGCCAGGCCGGTGACCAGCGCGGCGGCGGGAAGGGAACGAGGGGACCGAGCACGGAACACGGCCGCTACTCCTTCGGAATTCAGGTTAAGTGGGGTAGCCCGGCCGTAACGGACACGGCAGACCAAAGCAGGAGTGTTGCAGGCAAGAATATCTTGAGCAAGACTTTGCCCGACAGCGTCCCAGGGAAGTTTGATCAGTTTGTTAAATCCACGTTCAATCTGGGCTCGGCTCGGGACCCCGCCACGCGCCGGAGATGGGCGCAGTAGCGAACTCATTAAGGCTCTGACCAGGGAAATCCCTTCGCCGTTCGCCGTGAAGCACTTCCGGCCGCTTCCCGGCACGCATGTCCAGAGCTTTTCAACGCTTATTCAAGTGGAGGCCGTTTCCGGAGGGTGTCCCCCGGCCGAACGGGGCTTCGACGTCGATCAGACGAATCACTCGGTGATCATCGACGAGAGCGTGGTTGTGAAGTGGCTCACTCCCCCCGCCCCGCTTCCCCAACCGGCTCCGGAGATGTTCGCCCACCTGACCGAGGTCGGTTTCACCGCCACCGCCACGCCGTACGCGGCGGTGACGCGGCGCGAGGGCGGCGACGGCGGCGAAGGCGCGGGTGAGGTGCTCCTCGCCCTGGTCACCGCCTACCTCCCCGACGCCTCGGACGGCTGGGAGTGGTGCGTGGACGAGGCCGTGCGCGGTGAAACGGCCTTCGCCGCCGAACTCGGGACGCTGGCGGCCGACCTGCACGCGGCCCTCGCCACCTCCTCGACCGTCATCCCCAGCCCGGTACGGCACGCCCCGACCAGTCCAGAGCCGTCCGCCCGGGCGCTGGCGGCGCTGGAGGAGGCGCTCACGCTGACCGGCGGCGAGGACGGCGACTGGCTCACCGCCCACTCCGGCGCGCTGCGCGCCGGGCTCGCCCCGCTGACCGGCGCGGGCCCCACCCCGCTGATCCGCATCCACGGCGACCTGCACGTGGGCCAGATCCTGCGCTGGCGCGACGGCTACGCGGTGATCGACTTCGACGGCAACCCCACGGTCACCGGCGCCGATCCCTTCCAGCCCGCCGCCCGCGACCTCGCCCAGCTGACCACCAGCGTCGACCACGTCGCCCAGGTGGCGATCAGACGCCGCGGCGCCGACCCGGCCGCGGCCGGCGCCTGGGCTGCCGCCGCCCGCACCGCGCTGGAGGCGGCCTACCGCGCCCGCCTGGCCGAGCACGGCCGGCCGGAGCTGCTGGACGACTCCCTGCTGCGGCCCTTCGAGATCGAGCAGGAGTGCCGGGAGCTCATCTACTCCGCCCGTCACCTGCCGCGCTGGCGCTACGCGCCGATGGGGGTCCTGCGGTCCTGGTACGGCTGAGCCGCCGTCCCCTCATCCCCGGGCCCGCCACGGTGTGCCCGCGCGGGACCGCCGTGGCGGGCCCGCGCACCCACGAGAAGTTCCGGTGAAACCCGGGAATCCCCCGGCGAAGGAGAGAAGAGAACGTGAACCCCGAGCTGTACCTCGCCGACCTGGAGGCCAAGCCCGCCGCGCTGACCGGGCTGGCGGACGCCCTGGAGACGGGCGACCCGTTCGGCGCCCTGCCGCCCGCCGTACGGCGGGTCCTCTTCCTCGGCATGGGCAGCTCCCGCTACGCCGCCGGGGTCGCCGCGGCTCGCCTGCGGGCGGCGGGGATCGACGCGGTCGCCGAGTACGCCTCCGCCGCCGTCTCCTACCCGCCGGACCCCGGCACGCTCGTCGTGGCGATCTCCGCGACCGGCGGCAGCCGGGAGACCCTCGACGCGGTCGCCCGCCACCGGGGCCGGTCGTTCGTCCTGGCGATGACCAACCGGGACGGCTCGCCCGTCACCGAGGGCGCCGACCTGACGGTCCCGATGGTCGCCGGCGAGGAGCGCGGCGGGGTGTCCTGCCGTACCTTCCAGCACACGATCGCGCTGCTGACGGCCCTGCACGGTCGCCTGACCGGCTCGGGCCCGGACGTGCCGGCCCTGCTGCGCCGCGCCGCCGAGGCCGCCGCCGACCTGCTGGAGCGGCGCGGGGAGTGGCTGGAGCGGGCCGCGGAGCTGCTCGACGGCCCGCACGGGGTCTACACGATCGCCCCCGCCGAGCGGCTGTCGTCCGCCGAGCAGTCGGCGCTGATGTTCCGCGAGGGCCCGCGCCGGGCGGCCGACGCCTGCGAGACGGGCGACTGGGCCCACGTGGACGTCTACCTGACCAAGACCCTCGACTACCGGGCGATCCTGTTCCCCGGCTCCGCCTACGACGAGCAGGCCATGGACTGGATCCGGCAGCGGGGCTCCACCGTGCTCACCGTCGGAGGCGAGCTGCCCGGCGCCCGGGACGCCGTCCGCTACCGCCACGACGACGACCCCGGCGTCGCCCTGCTCACCGAGACGCTGGTGGCCGAGCTGGTCGCCGCCCGGTGGTGGATCGGCTGAGGACCGCCCGCGCGGGCCCGCGGGACGCACCCGCGGGCCGGCGGGGCGCCGGCCGCCCGGTCCGTACGGGCGGCCCGCGCCGTGCGACGCGTCCGGCTCCGGCCGCGGGAGCCGGTCAGGCCGACATGCCGTGGCCCGCGCGGACCCGCAGGACGTGCTCGACCAGCGTGATGAGCGTGCGCTTGACGGAGTCGCGCGAGCGCGCGTCGATGGTCACCACCGGGACGTACGGCGCCAGCGCCAGCGCCTCGCGCACCTGCTCCTGGGAGTGGGGGAACCGCCCGTCCCAGCCGTTGATCGCCACGACGAAGGGCAGCCCTGCCTCCTCGAAGTAGTCGATCGCGGGGAACCCGTCGGCCAGCCTGCGGGTGTCGACCAGCACCACCGCGCCGATGGCGCCCTTGACGAGGTCGTCCCACATGAACCAGAACCGGTGCTGACCCGGCGTACCGAACAGGTACAGGATCAGATCCTGGTCCAGCGAGACCCGGCCGAAGTCCATCGCCACCGTGGTGGTCGTCTTGTTGGGGGTCAGCCCCAGATCGTCGATGCCGGCGCTCGCGTCGGTCATCACCGCCTCGGTGGTCAGCGGGAGGATCTCCGAGACCGACCCCACGAACGTGGTCTTCCCGACGCCGAACCCGCCGGCGACGACGATCTTCGTCGAGGTCAGGCCGCCGGGGTTAGAGCCTGCGAAGTCCACTGAGCACCCTTTCGAGCATGTCGAGATCCGGCTGCCCCTTCTCCAGCTGCGGCTGGTGCAGGCGGACGAGGCCCTCGTCCGCCATGTCCGCGACGAGCACCCGGGCCACGCCCAGGGGGACCCGCAGCAGGGCGGAGATCTCGGCGACCGACCGGAAGGACCGGCACAGCCTCATGATGGCGTCCTGCTCGGGAGTGAGCAGGGCGAGTTCCTCGTCCGTGACGAACGAGGACGAGACCAGCGTCTCCAGCGCCAAGTGGTAACGGGGCTCGGCGCGGCCGCCGGTCATCGCGTACGGACGGAACAGGGGCTCCTCGTCCCCGGTCCCGTCGTTACCGATCACGGCCCTCTCCCGTGACGCGCGCGTTCATCAACGCCCCCGGGTGGACTGCAGCTCGGCCCGCAGGGCGGGGGTGAGCACCTGGCCGGCCCGGTCGACGAGCAGGGTCATCTGGTAGGCCACCAGGCCCATGTCGCACTCGGCGGCGGCCAGCACCGCCAGGCAGGAGCCGTCGCTGATCGCCATGACCAGCAGCAGGCCGCGCTCCATCTCGACCACCGTCTGGGTGACGGATCCGCCGTCGAAGACGCGGGACGCGCCCACGGTGAGGCTGAGCAGCCCGGCCGCCACGGCGGAGAGCTGGTCGGCGCGGTCATCGGGGAACCCCTCGGAGCTGGCGAGCCGCAGTCCGTCGGCCGAGACGCACACCGCGTGCGCGACGCCGGGGGTGCCGCGGACGAACTCGGTGATCAGCCAGTCGAACCTGCGTGCCTCATGGCTCAGGGTCGTCACGAGCCCTCCTCCTTATCCGCCGCTTTTCCGGCGGTGTCCTCGTACAGTTCGGCGCGACCGCGCCGGATCCCCTGCTGGAAGCTCGACAGACGGCTGCGGACCCGCTCGGCCGAGATCGGTGCCATCGGAGCGGCCGGTGCGGGCGTGCTCGTCGCGGCACCCGGCACCAGGTTGGCCTTGGGCGTCCGCTTGGGCAGGCCGGCCGCGGTCGTCCCGCCGAGAGCCGGCTCGCTCGCTGCCCTGGCCGCCTGCCACCCGGCGTCGGCGGGGCTGTGCCAGCTCCCACCGGCGGCGACCGGCTCGGCGACCGGTTCGGCGGCGATCGGTTCGGCGGCGGGCATCCCGGCCGGGGGCGTGGGCCCCGCGGCCAGGGGGTCGTACGGCGCGGGCCGGCCGGCCGGGGAGGCCCCGGCGGCCGGGTGCGGCTCCGGGGCGTCCGGCCTGCGGAACCAGGCGGACTCGACGGAGGCGAAGATCGGCAGGTACTCCTCCTGCTCGGGTTCGAGCGGGGAGACCTCCACGACCGGCATCGGGGTGTTCACCGGCTCCTCGTAGGACGCCTGCCCCCAGGAGGGGGGCGGCTGGTCCCACGAGGGGTTCGGCTGGTCGAAGGAGGGGTTCGGCTGTTCCCAGGAGGACGCCTGTCCCCAGGACGCGTCGTCCGCCTGCGCCTGGGCGGCGGCCTGGGGCCGCCGCCGCGGCAGCGGGTACTCGCCGGTCGCCGCCGGGTTCCGCGGCGGGGCGGGCCGCCCGGACGGCGGACGGTCGAGGGAGGACTGCCCGAACGACGACTGGCCGAACGACGGCTGGGAGACCGGCGACTGCCCGAACGGCGGCTGCGAGGCCGGCGGCTGGGAGACCGGCGGCTGGCCGAAGGAGGACTGGTCGAACGAGGAGTGTCGCCCGGCCCGCGACTCGCCGCCCCACGAGGGGGTCTGGGTGGGCTGGACCTGCTGGACGATGAGCTCCGGCGGGAAGAGCACCATGGCGATCAGGCCGCCGCCGTCCTGCGGCCGGAGCTGGACGCGGATGCCGTGCCGCAGGGCCAGCCGGCCGACCACGAACAGGCCCATCCGCCGCGACACCGAGACGTCCACCACCGGCGGGTCGGCCAGGCGGCGGTTGGTCTCGACCAGTTCCTCGGTGGTCATGCCGATGCCCGCGTCGCTGACCGCGAGCAGCGCGGCGCCGCCCTCGACCATGCTGCTGGAGACCACGACCTGACTGGCCCGGGGGGAGAACTGGATGGCGTTCTCCACCAGCTCGGCGACCAGGTGGACGATGTCGTTGACGGCGATCCCGGCCACCGAGATCGTCCGGTGCACCTTGACCTGCACCCGTTCGTAGTCCTCGACCTCCGACAGGGAGGCGCGCACGACGTCGACGAGCTTGGCCGGCTGGCTGCGCCGGCGGGCCGGCTCGTGCCCCGCGAGGACCAGGAGGTTCTCGGAGTTGCGGCGCATGCGGGTGGCCAGGTGGTCGAGCTTGAACAGGTCGCCCAGGCGTCCGCCGTCCTCCTCGCCCTTCTCCAGGCCGTCGATCAGCGAGATCTGCCGCTCCACCAGGGTCTGCGTGCGGCGCGACAGGTTGACGAACATCGCGCTGATGTTGGAGCGCAGCTCCGACTCCTCCGCGGCCAGCCGTACGGCCTGGCGGTGGACCTCGTCGAATGCCTTGGCGACCTCTCCGATCTCGTCCTTGGAGTCGACGGGGATGGGCTCCACCTCGGGGGCCTGGCTGTCGCCGGAGACCCGCAGGTTGCGCACCACCTCGGGCAGCCGGTGCCCGGCGACGTCCAGGGCCTCGGCCCGCAGGCGGCGCAGCGGCTGGACCATCGACCGGGCGATGAGGACGGTGAGACCGATGATCAGCGCCAGCAGGAGCAGGATGAGCGCGGAGGTGATGATCGCGTTGCGCTGCTCGGTGTCCTCCAGGTCGCGGGCGCGGGTGACCACGTCCCCGGCGACCTTGGACTCGACCTTGGCGATCTTGTCGATGACCGCGGCGTTGTCGGAGAACCACTGTTTGACGTCGTCGAAGTCGGTCAGCAGCCGGCCCTGGTGGCGCGGGTCGCTGGCCAGCACGATCGCCCTGGCCTTGGTCAGCTCGGCCCGGTGCACCCGCTCGTCGATCAGGGCGTTGGACAGGAGCTGGGCGTTGGCCGGGGTGGCCTCGACGGCGAAGTCGGCCTCGTACTCCTGCATGCGCGAGCGGGAGGCGATGAACTTCTCCAGCTCCTGGGCGTTGACCATCCAGGGCGCGTAGTAACCGGACAGCAGCCGGGCGCGCTGCCTGGAGATCTCCTCCTTGGCGTAGGCCAGCGCGCTGAGCGCGCGGGTGTTGCCCACGATCTCGGGGTCGTCGCTGACCGCCGTGAGCTCCTCGTGGAGCTGCAGCAGCGGGGCGACCATGGTGCTGTACCGTTCCACCCGCATCGTTCCGGCGAGCCCGCGCAACTCCTTCAGCCCGGACAGCTGGTAGCGCACGTCCCTGGCTGCGTCGGCGGCCCGCCGGCCGTAGGAGTCGTCGATGTCGCCCAGGTCGGCCAGGACCTTCGCGACCTTGCCGTCCACGGCCTCCATCTGCGCCTCGGCGCTCGACTTCAGCCCCTTGTTGCCGGGCTGGAACGAGGACCAGGCGAGCCGGTCGCGCTCCAGGCCGAGGGCCTGCGCGAGGTCGCGGATCCGGTTGCCGTACTCGGCGGCCGAGGCCGCCCGCTGGTAACCGGCCACGCTCTCGACGGAGGCGTACACCCGGGTTCCGGCGAGCAGGACGCCCACCACGGTGGGCACCAGGATCAGGGCCGTAAGGCGTGACCGCACGCGCCAGTTGCGCAGGCTGAACCTCCCGCCGGCCCGCTTGTCGCGGTCGCGCGCCGAAGGACGGCCGCTGTCGGTTGTCGCCGTCGTCACGCTCTCGACACCTCTCACCTCACCGACGTACGTGGTCACAATGAGACCACAAGGTCACGGGACGCAACCGGCATAGCCGACAAACCGGGCTTAATCGTTACGAAGGTGACAAAAAACGATCGGGCTACGGTTACCGCAGCGCGGCGAGCACCTGGTCCCGCACCTGTGCTCGCTGAACCGCGTCGGTCAGTGGGCGTCCGGCCCTGTCGACGACGTAGAAGACGTCCACCGCCTCCGCGCCGAGAGTCTCCACACGCGCGGCGCGTACGTCAAGACCACAGTCTCCGAAAGCCCTGCCGATTCGCCACAATAACCCTGGGCGATCGTGGGCGCGCACTTCGATCACCGTGGCGGTGGCGGACGCGTCGTCCAGCAGCGCGACCCGGGGCGGAGCCACCGGAATCCGGGACGGCCGCATCGATCTCGCCCTCCTGGCCAGACGCTCCTCGATGTCGAGCCGCCCCGCCAGCACCAGCCGCAGATCGGCCTCCAGGGTCGCCGGGTCGGGCGGCGAGCCGTACTCGGGGACGACCGAGAACTCGATGACGGCCGTGCCGCCCGCCGAGGCCGCGGAGGCGGCGCGCACCACCATCCGGTGGGCGGCGAGCACCCCGGCCGCCCGCCACAGCAGCCCGGCACTGTGGCGGACGGCCGGAGCCACCACGGTGACCGCTCCCCCGCCGACCCGCACGGCGCAGCCGCCGTGCCGGGCCAGGGACGCCCGATCCGCCGACAGCGTGGGCGCCGGGGGCGGCTGCGCGCCGGACAGCACCGAGCGCGTCCGGCGCACGAGGTCGGCCACCAGCGACGCCTTCCAGGCGTTCCAGGCGGCCGGGCCGGTGGCGGCGCCGTCGGCCACGGCGAGCGCGGCCAGCAGATCCAGGACCTCCCGCGAGCCGACCGCCTCGGCCACCCGGGAGATCGTCACCGGGTCGTCCAGGTCACGGCGGGTCGCGGTCTCCGGCAGCAGCAGGTGGTGACGGACCACCCGCTCCAGGACGGCGACGTCGGCGGGCGGCAGGCCGATGCGGGTCCCGATGTCGCGGGCCACCACCGCGCCGGTGACGGAGTGGTCTCCCGGCCAGCCCTTGCCGACGTCGTGCAGGAGGGCGGCGATGAGCAGCAGGTCGGGACGGGAGACGTCCCGGGTGTGCGCGGCCGCCGCGGCCGCGGTCTCGATGAGGTGCCGGTCCACGGTGTAGCGGTGCACCGGGTTGCGCTGCGGGCGGTGCCGTACCCGCTCCCAGTCCGGCAGGAGCCGGACCAGCACCCCCGCCTGGTCCAGCTCCTCCCAGACCGGGACCGCCGCGCGGCCCGCGCCGAGCAGCGCCACCAGCGCGTCGCGCGCCGCGGCCGGCCACGGGACCGGCATCGGCGGCGACTGGGCCGCCAGCGAGGTGACCGCGGCGGGGGCCATCGGCAGCCCCGCCTGCGCCGCCGCGGCGGCGGCGCGGAGCACGAGCACGGGGTCGGTGCGGGGGTTCGCCCCCCGGGCGAGCGCCACCTCGCCGCCGTGCTCGACGACGCCGTCGGCCAGCGGGCGGCGGCCCCGCGGGGCGGGACCGCCGAGCAGCCGGTCGGCGGCGCGCCAGGTGGCGTCGAAGGCGTGCGCCACCGTCCGGCCCGCCTCGGCCAGCCGGCGCATCAGCGCCTCGGCGTCGAGCAGGCCCAGCGCCCCGGCCACCGCGTCCTGTTCCTGGAGCACCAGCCGGTCGGCCCCGCGGGCGGTGACCAGGTGCAGGGCGTGCCGCACGTCGAGCAGCAGCTCGTACGCCTCGCGGGACCGGGGCCCCGGCGCCGGGGCCACCCAGGCGGCGGCCACGGCCTGCATCGCCTGCACGTCGCGGAGACCACCGCGGGCGTCCCTCAGATCGGGTTCCAGGAGGAACGCCAGCTCCCCGCACGCCGCGGCCCGCCCCTCGGCGGCCTCCCGCAGCTCGCCCAGCCGCCGCCGGGCGTCGGCCCGCCAGCCGGCGAGCACGGTCTCGCGCGCCGCCCGGGTCAGCTCCGGGTCGCCGGCCACGTGCCGGGCCTGGATGAGGCCCAGCGCGGCCTTGAGGTCGTCCCGGGCGACGGCGGCGGCCTCCTCCACCGTGCGCACCGAGTGGTCCAGGCCCACTCCCGCGTCCCAGATCGGGTACCAGAGACGGTCGGCGACCCTCGCGACGTCCCGCCGGCCGTCGTGCAGCAGGACCAGGTCCAGGTCGCTGCCCGGGGCGAGTTCGCCGCGGCCCAGGCTGCCCACCGCGACCAGCGCGACGCCCTCGGGGACTCCACCGCCCGGCGCCCCGCGCGGGGCCCCTCGCGGGGGGTCGCGCCGGGCGCCGCGCGCGACGCCTTCGAGGGCTCCGGGCGGCGTGCCGCAGGCCGACCGGAGCAGGTCCGCGAGCCAGCGGTCGATGTCCGCCGCCCGGTCCCTGCGGACCGCGGCGTAGGAGCGGGCGTCACCCCTCACGGGTCAGAGCGCCTCGGGGCCGCGCTCGCCGGTGCGCACCCGCACCACGGCGTCCACCGGGACCGACCAGACCTTGCCGTCGCCGATCTTCCCGGTCTGCGCGGCCTTGACGATCACGTCGATGACGTCCTCGGCGTCGTCCTCCTCGGCGAGCACCTCCAGGCGGACCTTGGGCACCAGGTCCACCTGGTACTCGGCGCCCCGGTAGACCTCGGTGTGGCCGCGCTGCCGGCCGTACCCGCTGGCCTCGCTGACCGTCATGCCCTTGATGCCGAACTGTTCGAGGGCGGCCTTCACGTCGTCGAGCTTGAAGGGCTTGATCACCGCGGTGATGAGTCTCATGCGTCCACCTTCTTGGACACCGGGGCGGTGGCCGCGCCGTTGGGGGAGGCCACGCCGGAGGAGTGGATGGTGCCGAGGTCGTATCCGGTCTCGGCGTGGGTGGTGATGTCGACGCCCGCGACCTCCTGCTCCTGCGTGACGCGGAAGCCCATCGTCCTGTCGATGACCTTGGCGAGGATCCACGAGACGGCGAAGGAGTACAGGCCGACCGCGACCGGGCCCAGCACCTGGACACCGAGCTGGGAGATCGGTCCGCCCAGGAGGACGCCCTTCTCCTGGCCGTCGGCGAACGGGTAGGCCGCGACGAACCCGAGCGCCACGGCGCCGATGACACCGCCGACCAGGTGCACGCCGACCACGTCCAGGGAGTCGTCGTAGCCGAGCCTGTACTTCAGGCCGACCGCGTAGGCGCAGGCCGCGCCGGCGATCGCGCCGATGACGAACGCCGCCCAGGGATCGACGAACCCGCAGGCCGGGGTGATGGCGACCAGACCCGCGACGGCGCCGGAGGCGATGCCCAGGCTGGTGGAGTGGCCGTCGCGGAGCTTCTCGGCCACGATCCAGGCGCCGGCGGCGGCCGCGGTGGCGATCTGGGTGTTGATGAACGCCAGGCCGGTGGTGCCGTCCACGGCGAGCTCGGAGCCGGCGTTGAAGCCGAACCAGCCGAACCACAGCAGTCCGGCGCCGAGCAGGACGAGCGTGAGGTTGTGCGGCCGCATCGGATCCCTGCCCCAGCCGACCCGCTTGCCGATCACGAGCACCACCGCCAGGGCCGCGGCTCCGGCGTTGATGTGGACGACCGTGCCACCGGCGAAGTCCTCGATGCCGAGGTTGCTCAGCCAGCCGCCGCCCCACACCCAGTGGGCCACGGGGAAGTAGACGATGCTCACCCAGACGGCCGCGAAGACGACCCAGGCTCCGAATTTGACGCGGTCGGCGAGCCCACCGCTGATCAGGGCCACCGTGATGATCGCGAAGGTCATCTGGAACATGGAGAAGACGAGGCTCGGCATGCCGGTGCCGTCGTCCTTGGTGGCGGTGTCCGCCAGGCCGGACAGCCCGAGGTTGTCGAGACCGCCGATGATCATGTTGACGGCGCCGGAACCGGCCTCGTCGAAGGCCAGCGAGTGGCCGTAGAGGACCCAGGCGATCGTCGCGACGACGATGCTGACCCATGACATCATCATCATGTTGAGGACGCTCTTGGCCCTGGTCATGCCCCCGTAGAAGAACGCGAGGCCCGGAGTCATCAGCAGCACCAGGGCGGCGGCTGTGAGCATCCAGGCAGTGGTGCCGCTATCGATCTTCATTCGACGCGACCCTCCCTTACACATGGCGTATGGCCGTCTCAGGTCGCAGTGAACGCTTCTGGGCTTCGTCGACCGGCCGCGCACTGACGTTGGCCCACAGCCTGGTGGCGCACCGTTTCAGACCTCGTGCACGGGTGTTTCGGGCCTGTGAAACCCGGGCGCGCGGTGTTTCGGTCGCGTTTCGGGCAGGCGGGTTCTTGGCCTGCCGATGACCGCATCTATATTTAGGCTTGCCTAACCTTATGAATCAAGGGGAACCCATGACCTTCCGCCTGGTCAGAGCCGCCGCCGCGGTTCTGCTCTCGACCGTCGCCCTCGCCGCCTGCGGCGCCTCCGGCGGCGGGGATCAGACCGCCGAGGGCCCCACCCGGACGGTCAAGCACGCGATGGGCGAGACGAAGGTGCCCGAGACGCCCAAGCGGGTCGTCGTGCTCGACACCGACAAGCTGGACAGCATGGTCTCCCTCGGCCTCTCCCCGGTCGGCGCGGCCCAGGCGTCCCAGAACCAGGCGTGGCCGAAGTATCTCGGCTCGGCTCTGGACGCCACCAAGCCGGTCGGCACCCTCCAGGCTCCCAACCTGGAGGCCATCGCCGCGCTCAAGCCGGACCTGATCCTCGGCTCGAAGTTCCGCCAGGAGCAGTTCTACGACAAGCTCAACCGGATCGCGCCGACCGTGTTCACGGAGAAGGTCGGGACCACCTGGAAGGAGAACTTCCTCCTCGACGCCGAGGCCCTGGGCAAGAAGACGCAGGCCGAGAAGCTCCTCGCCGACTACCAGTCGCGGGCGCGCTCGCTGGGCGGCTCCGAGACGGTCAAGGTGAGCATCATCCGCTTCATGCCCGGCAAGATCCGGATGTACGGTCCCGAGTCGTTCAGCGGCATCGTGGTCGGCGACGCGGGCTTCGGCCGTCCCGAGCCCCAGCAGCTGAACGGCGCGGCGGACCGGCGCTTCGGCGAGCTGAGCCAGGAGAACCTCCCCCAGGCCGACGGTGACGTCCTCTTCTACACCGCCTACGGCGACCAGGCCGCCCAGGACCAGGCCGCCGTCACCGCGGGCCCGCTCTGGAAGAACCTGCCGGTGGTCAAGGGCGGCCGGGCGCACGACGTGGACGACGAGACCTGGATGACGGGGATCGGGGTCACCGCGGCCGGGAAGATCCTCGACGACCTGGAGAAGTACGCCAAGTCCTGATCCCGTACGGCGCGGGGCCGGGCGCCGCAGGCGAACGGCCCCGCGAACCGGTGAGATGCGGAGCGGGTCAGGCGGGGACGGCGGTGTTCTGGCCGGCCACGATCTTCCAGCCGTCCGGCTGCCTGGAGATCACGTAGAGCGTCGCACCCCGGGCGCCCTCGACGGGTTCGCCCGCACGGTCCGTGGGCGTCTGCGCCACGTTCACCGCGATCACCTCCGGGGCGATCTCCAGCAGCTTGACGACGTCGTACCGCGCGTAGGACTCACCCAGGAAACCCTTCATCGCCGGAACGCTGAACTCGACGATCGCCTCGCGGCCGTCCAGGCGCGTGCCCATGGCGTTGGACCAGGACGTCCGCTCGGCGAACTGCTCGCTCAGCGCGATCGGGTCCTTGGTGTTGAACGCCTCCTCCAGCGCCTTGACCACACCGGTCACCGCCGCCCGGGTCTCCCGCGAGATCTCTCCCACCACGAGAACGTCATCGGTCATGGCCATACCTCTCTCATCGCCGGATCCCGCCCGATGACGGGATCGTCGCCACCCATGCAACAACCTCGATCTACCTTGAGGTCAACAGGGAGAGCGGTTCCGCGGCTACCAGAACCTCACCTCGGGATAATCGTCCGACGGGCCGTCCAGCAACGGCCGGCGCTCGCCCTTCAGGTGCAGGTCGAGGAAGGCGCCGACGTACGCGCGGGTGATCGCTATGGAACGCTCGCCGTCGATGGGGGCGGCCGGCAGTCCCAGCTGCGGCTGGAGCACCGCGTAGTCGACGAAGCTCATGTGCTCGGCGCCGGTGACGGTCAGCCGGCGCTTCCAGTCACCGGTCACGTGCGGCCAGAACAGGTCCCAGGACCCCTTCTCATCACCGGTGGCCGGTTCCTGCCGCGGATTGCCGATCATCATGAAGGGCTTGCGGACGGGCTCGGCCGGTGTCTTCGGGTTGTAGGAGCCGTCCAGGTTGACCGCGGCCCTGATCCGCCGGTTCCCCTGCAGGAGATGCGCGGCGCTCTGCCCGCCGGCCGAGTGTCCTGCCATCGCGATCCTGGTCTCGTCGACCAGCCGGTTCCAGCGCCTGTCCTCTTCCAGCGCGTCCAGCACGAACGCCGTGTCGGCGGCCCGGACCCGGGCGACCTTCTCCCCCAGTTCCGGGGTCTGGCCGCCCCTGCCCGCCTCGAACGTGACGGTCCTGCCGTCCGGGAACGTGGTGGCGACCGACTCGTAGGTGTGCTCGATGCCCGCCACCAGGTAGCCCCTGCTGGCGAAGTCCTCGGCCAGCGAGGTCAGCGTGGCGCGGGGCAGCGTCATGCCGGGCGACATGACCACCAGCGGCCACCCGCCCCTGCGCTTCAGCGGGGGCGCGTCGACGCGGGCGTACGTCCTCGTCCTGGTGAGCGTTTCCGGCGGCACGTCCTTCAGCTGCGGCACGCTCTTGATGATCAGTTCTGACTCCCGGGGCGTGACGTACGGGGCCCGCTTCCCCACGGCCTTGCGCGCCGGGTACCAGATCGAGACCATCAGCTCGCGCGGCCTCCCGCCGACCCACGGGTCGGGGCGGGCGGAGTCGACCAGGTGGACGACCGACCGCCCGACGGCGTGGCCGCCGGTCGGCGCGGGCAGGGTCGGCGCGGGCAGGGTGGGCCTGGACGGCGTGGGCGTGGGCGTGAGCGACGCGGCGTGTGCCGTGCCGGCGCCGGTGAACGCGCAGAGGGCGAGCGTGCTCGCGATGATCGTCTTTCTCATGCCGCCACCCTGCCGGGCGGTCCTGCCGTACCGTCCCCGGCGGAAGTCGCCCGGCACCCGCTACTTTCGTAGCGGGCCGCCGCCCGGATCGCCGGATAGCCTCGGATCATGACGTACGGCGACGCCGGGATCGTCGAGCGGATCACGCCGTGGGCGCTCGGCGCGGCGGTGTTCCTCCTCTCCATGGCGTCCGCGACCGGCTCGATGGGGGTCGGATCCACACTGCCCGTCCCCGTGCTCGCGGCCGTCGCCGCCGCCTCCGGGGCGGCCGCGGTCCACGCCAGGCGTTCGCCATGGCCGCTCGCCGCGGTGGGCGCCGTCGCCTACGTCTGGCTGGTGATGTGGCCCGCCGCCGTCGCGGCCTCCTACTACGCGGGCACGCGCCTGCACCGCCGCCACCTGTGGCTCTACGGGACCGTCGCCGTCGCGGTGTACGCGCTCGGCGGCCTCGTCTCCCGGTGGAGCGGCGGGTACCGGGCAGTGGTCGCGGGCACCCCGGGCAACGTGCTCCTCCTCGGCGCGGCGCTGCTGGGACTCCCCCTGGTCGTGGGGCTGTGGGTCCGCTCCAGGCGGCAGGTGCTGGACGCGGTGCGCGAACAGGCGCGGCAGCTGCGACGCGAGCAGGTGCTGCGCGCGGAGCAGGCACGAGACCAGGAACGCGCCCGCATCGCGCGGGAGATGCACGACGTGGTCGCGCACCGGGTGTCGCTGATGGTCCTGCACGCGGGCGCCCTGGAGGTCGGCGCCCCCGACGACCGCACCGCCGAGGCCGCGGCGCTGATCGGCGGCATCGGCAGGGAGGCGCTGGGCGACCTGCGCGAGGTGCTGGGCGTGCTGCGCTCGCAGGCCCCCGTACGCGATCCGCAGCCCACGCTGGCCGACCTCGACCGGCTGCTCGACCAGACCCGGGCTCTGGGCGTCGCGGTCAACCGCCACGACGAGGGCGAGGCGCGCCCGCTCGGGCCCACCGCGGAACGCACCGCCTACCGCGTGGTCCAGGAGGCGCTGACCAACGTGCACCGGCACGCGGGCGACGCCGAGACCGACGTGTTCGTCCGCTACCTGCCCGCCGAGCTGGAGGTCGTCGTGCGCAACGGGCCTTCGGCCGAGACGGACCGCGGGGGCCTGCCCGGCTCCGGTCTGGGGCTGGTCGGCCTGCGTGAACGCGTCGAGCTGGCCGGCGGCCGGCTGGAGACCGGTCCGCGGGGCGGGCACGGCTTCCAGGTCCTGGTCAGGATCCCCGCCGCGTGATCCGCGTGCTGATCGCCGACGACGAGGCGCTGGTCAGGTCCGGGCTGCGGATGATCCTGGAGGCGGCGGGCGACGTGGCGGTCGTCGGCGAGGCCCGCGACGGCGACGAGGCGGTCACCGCCGCCGCCAGGCTCCGGCCCCAGGTCGTGCTGATGGACGTGCGCATGCCCGGCGCCGACGGCCTGACCGCCGCGGCGCGCGTCCTGGCCGCGCCCGACCCGCCCAAGGTGATCATGCTCACCACCTTCGACCTGGACGAGTACGTCCACGAGGCGCTGCGGCTCGGCGCGGTCGGGTTCCTGCTCAAGGACACCCCGCCCCGGGAGCTGGCCGCCGCCGTCCGCACGGTCGCGTCGGGCCAGGCCATGCTGTCTCCCACCGTCATCAAACGGCTGATCGCCTCCTTCGTCGACCGGGCCCCCTCACGCGCCGAGATCGCTCGCGATCGGCTCGCGTCACTGACCGCCAGGGAGGAGGACGTGATCAGGGCACTGGCCCGTGGTCTGTCGAACGCCGAGATCGGACGGGAGCTCCGGCTGGCCGAGGCGACGGTGAAAGCGCACGTCAGCCGGGTGCTCGCCAAACTGGGCCTGGCCAACCGGGTGCAGGCGGCGATCCTCGTGCACGACGCGGACCTCGCCTGACGGCCTGTCCTCGATCCGGGGGAGCTCGTTCGGCGCACCCGGGTGGAGGGGTCCGGCCGGGTGCCCACCCCGGCGACGGGCGGTGCTCAGGGCCGGGCCATGGACGCCGCCTGGTCCTGAGCGAGGTGGAAGGATCGTCAGTTCCGGGTGAAGGCGAGCGGCACACCACAGGCGTCTTCGGCGGCGACGTAAAAGCCGTCGGGGGTGGTTCGGGTGGGGATCATGTTGTGGTCGATGAGCTTGCGTGCGACCGCCAGGTCACGGACGGCGACGGTGTGGGCGGCCAGCAGGGGCAGGGCGGGCACGGCGTGTCCGGGGAGGAGGTCGTCGAGTGCGGACCACGGGATGATCTCCACCCGGCCGTGCCGTAGCGGGAGCACGCGCCTGGGGCCGTCGATCCACACGTCGGCGTTCAGGATTCGGGCGTAGCGCTCCTCGTGCCCGTCGACCTCGTCGTCGGGCACGACCAGCGACACGCTGTGCAGACCGACCGCGCCGTTGGGGTGGTCGAGATAGCGAGGCTGGTGGACGTACTGCGGGGTGAAGTGCTGAGTGGCCTGGAGCGCCCCCTCGGGAGTGTGGGGGGCGTCGATGCGGACGCTGTCGGCGCGGACGGTCCGCGGGCCGTCGGGAGTGCCGACCTCCCGTTCCAGCGCGCGGACTCCGGTGGAGGCCAGACCGGCGGCGCGCAGCCGTTCGGCGGTGGCCTGCACGTCGCGGGAGCCGAGGGTCATCAGCAGGCCGCGGTATGCCTGACGTAGGCGGTGGACGCCCCAGGGGTCGGGGGCGGCGGGGTCGACGATGCCGAGCAGTTCGATGAACGACCGCCCGAAGTAGGCGCACCGGTTGGCGGTGCAGGTGGGCAGGAGCGGACCGCCTGGCCGTTCGGCCAGGTGGTGGGGAGAGACAGGGCTGAGGGTGAAGCCGAGGGCCTCATAGCGGGCGGACGCCGCGGTGAGGTCGGTGGTGATGAGCACCGTGTGGTCGATGTGGTCGATGTCACCGGTGTGGCTCAGGGAGTTCATGTGATCTTCCTTGATCGGTTCCTGGGATGTGGGCGGAGCCGAGGCGCCGGCGTGTGGCTCACGCGGCCGCCGCTACGGCGGCCGCGATGAAGAGCACCTGCAGGGCCGTGCGGGCGGGGAGAGGGGTCACCGGCTTTCCGGCCAGGGTGAGGCCGCGACGGGCCGCCGAGACGTTGGCCGGGAACATGGCGATCATGAGCAGGGCCAATCCGATCGCCGCGTACGGCGCGGTCCCCGGAAACAGCAGCCCGGCGGCGCCGGCCAGTTCCAGGACGCCGGTGAGGGTGACCAGCAGCGCCGGCCGCGGGAACACCGGCGGGATCATCGCGACGAAGTCGCGGCGCCATGAGGGCAGGAAGTGCGGCACGCCGGTGAAGACGAACATCAGGGCGAGGGCGCCACGCAGGGCCGGCTGCCAGGCGTCCAGTACGTCGACACCGGCCAGGCCGACGAGCCGCAGGACGACGAAGCCGCCCGTGAGAGCGATGAACGGAACCATCCCGTCCTCCAATCTTGTCATCGGAAAGATTGAAGGAGGTCCCTTATCTTGTCAACGTCAAGATAAGATGAGGTCGTCACGCCGGCCACTCGAACGCGGAGGTGAGGTAGATCAACCAGCCGTCCTACCACCACGGCAATCTGAAGCGCGTCATCATCGACGCCGCACTCCAGGCCATCGGCGAATCCGGCCCGGCCGGATGGAGCCTGCGCGAACTGGCCCGCCGCGCGGGCGTTTCACACGCCGCCCCGGCCCACCACTTCGGCGACAAACAAGGCCTGCTGACAGCCGTGGCCGCCGAGGGCTTCGCCATGTTCGCCGCCGCTCTCGAACGCGCGGCAGCCGACGTGTGGGAGGTCGGCGTCGCCTACGTCCGCTTTGCCATCGATCACCGTCCCTACTTCGAGGTGATGTTCCGGCCCGAGCTCTACCGCGTGGACGATCCCGACATCCAGGCCGCGCAGGAGCGCGCCGCCGACGTGCTCGTCACCAGCGCCCGCTCGCTGTCGCCGAGCCCGGAACACGATCGGCTGACCACGATCGCCGCCTGGTCGCTGGTCCACGGCTTCACCGGCCTGTGGCTGAGCGGTTCCCTGCAGGAAAGCGCGGACGGCGACCCGGAGGCCCTCGCCCACTCGATGATCCGCCTCGTTCTCGGCGCCATGCGGTGAGGATCGGGCGGCCCGCGGCAAAGGATCGGCGACCGGGGAAGGTGTCAGCGAGGCGGGGTGGCGGCGGAGAGGAAGTCGAGGAGCAGCGCGTTGACCCTGTCCGGGGCCTCCAGCTGCATCCAGTGGCCCGCACCGTCGATCCGCTCGTAACGCCACGGCCCGGTGACGTGCTCCTGGGTGAGGAGCATCGCTCTTTCGGCGAGGAACCGGTCACCGCTGCTCCACACGCCCAGGGTGGGCACCGGCGGCAGCTTGGCGACCCTGCCGGACGGCAGGGGGCGGAGCCCCGTACGGTAGATCGCCAGCGAGGAGGTGAGCGCGCGGGGATCGCGCATGCGCGCGATGACGTCCTCCACGTCGGGGTGCCCGCCCATCCACCGCCGCATGGTCGCGAAGTCGTCGCGGCTGAGCCACCACTCGGCGACGCCCCGCAGCTGGAACAGCAGCATGTACCAGGACCGTCTCCACTGCACGGGACCCGCCGCCGCCAGCGTGGCGGGGTGGCCGACGGACATGCAGGTGAGGCTGAGTGCCCTCTGCGGCGCCGCGACGGCGGTCAGCTGCACGAGAGGCGACCCCCAGTCGTGGCCCACGAGATGGGCCCGCTCCACGCCGAGACGATCCATGATCCCGAGCAGGTCCCCCACGTAGCGGGAGAGGCGGTAGTTCTCCAGGCCGTCCGGTTTGGCCGAGGCTCCGAAGCCCCGCAGGTCGGGGGCGATCGTGCGGTATCCGGCCGCGTTCAGCGCGGCCACCTGGTGCCGCCAGCAGGCATGGGTGTCCGGGTAGCCGTGCAGCAGCACGACGTCCCGCCCCTCCCCGCTGACCTGGACCTCCAGCTCCACGCCGTTGACGTCCATGCGCATCACATGCCTCCGCAGGGGCTCTCGGGGACCTGGATGTCCACGGTCGCACCTTTCCCCACGCCGCGGAACCCACCGCGCGGAGCCGGGGGGGAAGAGATGCCCGCCGTACGGCGGAGTCTCCCGGCGGCGCTCAGCCCGGCAGGCGGAACCAGACGGCGGTGGCCTCTCCGCCGGGGCGGACGGTCATCGAGCCGCCGGAGGCGGAGCGAGCACCTCGGCGATCAATTGGGTGTCGGTGTACTCGGTGGCCTCGGCGACCTTGCCGTCGCGCATGACGAAGATCCAGCAGCAACGGTTCGGGGAGTCATGCCCTGATGCCGCAACGCTGTGGTCGCGGCCTTCGACGACGACCACAGCGTCATCGGCCGGCGCGTCGAGGAAGGGCCGCCCGTTCCCCTTCGCGGTCTCGGCGAAGACTCCCTGTAGAGATGAGAGGCCGCCGGCCGGGCTCATCACCTGCTCAGGCCGCGGAGGGCGAGGTCGAAGCCTCGGCGCATGGACGCCCAGAACCGCTCCTCCGGCTCGCCCAGGTCCATGCTGGCGAGCGCGGCCCCCTGGACGGCGCCCAGCACGGAGCCGGTCACCGCGGCGGCGCCGACCGGGTCGAGCTCGTCGGGGTAGACCTTCACCAGGGTCTCGGCGATCTCCTTCTGCAGCTCGAACGTCATGTACAGCGCCTTCGCCTGGAGAGCGGGCACGGTCATGACCAGGCGGGTGTAGGTCTTCATCAGGGCGGGGTCCTCCGCCTCGACGCCCTCGGCCCGGTAGTCGGCCAGCAGCTTCTCGTACATCCGGGTCAGCAGGTCGGGGAGGCTCTCCCCCGGGCGGCGGCCGGCGATCACCTCCAGCAGGACCGCGTTGCGCTCCCGCGTGCCGGTGAACAGCACGTCCTCCTTGCTGGGGAAGTGGTTGAAGAACGTCTTCGTGGCCACGTCGGCGGCGGCTGCGATCTCGGCGACGGTCGTCTGCTCGTATCCCCGCTCGCCGAACAGCCTGATCGCCGTCTCCGCGATCAGCCGCCTGGTCTGCCGCTTCTTGCGCTCCCGCCGGGACTCGTCCACGCACTTACTTTACATGAGAACTATCCTTACTCACGTTGCATTTTTACACTTAGTGTAGTTCTATGAGGGCGCGGGGACCGGAGCACCGCGGCCCCGAATGACGGCGTGGGCGACCCCTGTCGCCCGGTGAGGACGGCGAAGATGCCGACAGAGCCCCTGACGTTCCCGATGACCGCCTCCGGTCCGTTCGACCCGGCGCGGGAGATCCTGGCGATGCGCGGTGAGCGGCCGATCGCCCGGGTCCGCTATCCGGACGGCAGGCTCGGCTGGGTGGTCACCCGGTACCCGACCATCCGCGCGGTGCTCGCCGACCCCCGGTTCAGCGCCCGGCAGGAACTGCGCGGCAGCCCGTTCAACGCCGCGGAGATCCCGCCCGCTCTGCCCGGCATGTTCATCGGGATGGACGACCCGGACCACGCCCGCTACCGGCGCCTGCTCACCGGGCAGTTCACCGTACGCCGGATGCGACGGCTCGCCGCCCGCGTCGAGCGGATCGCCGAGGAGCAGCTCGACCGGATGGAGGCGGCCGGCCCTCCGGCCGACCTGGTACGGGAGTACGCCGCGCCGGTTCCCGCGCTGGTGATCTGCGAGCTGCTGGGCGTGCCGTACGACTACCGCGAGCGGTTCCAGGCCGACGTCACGGAGATGACCCGCCAGGACGCCACCCAGGAGGACCGGCAGCGGGCGATGACCGACGTCGGCGGCCACCTCGGCGAGCTGGTACGGCGCAGGCGGGCCGAACCCGCCGACGACATACTCGGCGGGCTCGTCACGAACGGCGGGCTGACCGACGAGGAGCTGACCAACATCGCGTTCATGCTGCTGGGCGCGGGGTTCGACACCACGACGAACGTCCTGGGGCTCGGCGCCTTCGCGCTGCTGCTGAACCCCGGGCGGATCCCGGCGCTCACCGACCCGGAGACCGCCGACGGCGCCGTGGAGGAGCTCCTGCGCTACCTCCCGGTCGTCCCGGGGACGATCCGCGCCGCCCTGGAGGACGTCGAGGTCGAAGACGTCCTCGTCCGGGCGGGCGAGAGCGTCATGGTCTCGCTGCCCGGCGGCAACCGCGACCCCGAGCGCTTCCCCGACCCCGACACCCTCGACCTGACCAGGCCCGCGACCGGCCACCTCGCCTTCGGGCACGGCGTCCACCAGTGCCTCGGCCAGCAGCTCGCGCGGGTCGAGATCCGGGCCGGCTTCTCCGCGCTGTTCCGGCGCTTCCCGGACCTGAGGCTGGCCGTACCGCCGGAGAAGGTCCCCCTGCGCGACGACATGATCATCTACGGAGTCCACGAACTCCCCGTCACCTGGGGGAGGTGACGGGGAGAGGCTACGGCGAGCGGGCCGTACGAACGAGGCAGGTATGGCGCGGAGGTGGGTGGGTGTTCCGGCCGGCTTCAAAACGCCGGAAACCGTCGCGCCCGAGGCCAGGCCGGAGGCCGGTCGGAACCAGAGCCCAGCCACAACGCCGGCCGGAACACCCACCCACCGCAGCGCGCACAAACGACCGACCCGGCGACCACCGACCCGCCCGAACAGGGAACCACCCCCAATCGGAAAAGCCCCAGCCGGAACACCCACCGCGACGCGCACAAACGACCAGCACGACAACCACCGACCCGCCCAAGCCCGAGAAACGCCCGGATCCGAGACACCCGCCTCACAACGACCCGGTGCGAAAAGGCCCGGTTCCAAAAGGAACCGGGCCCGGTGGAAAAACGTCAGGCCGCCGCGGCCATCTTCCGCAGGCGGGCCAGGGCGTCGCGCTCGATGCGGCGGGCGCGGTCGCGGCCGATGCCGTAGCGCTCGCCGACCTCGGTGAGGGTGTGCTCGCGGCCGTCCATCAGGCCGTACCGCCAGCGGAGCATCTCCCGGGTCTGCCCCTCCAGACCGGTCAGCCACTGCTCCAGGCGCTCGCGCTCCAGGATGTCCATGGCCTGCTGCTCGGGGTCGGCCCACGTCTCGTCGGCGATCATGTCGCCCAGCTCGGTCTCGTCCTCGTCACCCACGCCGAGCTGCAGGGAAACCGGCTCGGAGGCCCAGCGGCGCAGCTCGCGGACGCGCTCGATCGGCAGCTCCAGCACGCTGGCCAGGTCGGCGTCGGTCGGCTCCTGGTCGAACTCGGCCAGCATGTCGCGCCGGACCCTCATCAGCCGGGTCATCTGCTCGCCCGCGTGGGTGGGCAGCCGTACCGGGCGGGCCTGCTCGTGGATGGCGCGTCCCACCGACTGGCGGATCCACCACGTGGCGTATGTGGAGAACTTGTAACCCCGGCGGTAGTCGAATTTCTCGACCGCCCGCACCAGGCCCAGGTTTCCTTCCTGCACCAAATCGATCAGCGGCATTCCCCGGCCGGAGTATTTGCGCGCGACCGCCACCACAAGACGTAGATTGGCCTGGATGAATTCGTCCTTGGCCCGCTGCCCGGAAACGGCGATCCGTTCCAGCTCCTCGTCGGCCGCGTCCCCGATCCGCGGTTCCGACAGCCCGCTGTCCAGCAACTGCTCCGCGAAGAGACCCGCCTCGATGCGCTTGGCGAGCTCCACCTCCTCCTCCGCGGTGAGCAGGGGGACCCGCCCGATCTCAGCCAGGTAGGTTCCGAGCAGGTCCCGGTCCGAGACCTGCTGCTCCTGCGTCCGATTCCCCGTCGGCCTTGCCATCCGATGGCACCTCGCTCCGCCTGCTTATGGCATGCCCACGCGTTCGCTCAACGCCCCGCGTGCGCGGACATGCCGCTTGTCTGATCAACGCTCGGACCGGAGCAAAGATTCCCTAAAGAAGTACGCCAGAAGAATGGTTTTGGATTTCCTCCTCAAGGAGGAGGCCGTCCCCGAGAGGGACGTCCGCGCGCGTGGTGTCACAAGCCCCGTCGCTGCCCCCTCCCCGTGGGTCTCAAACCAGACGACGCCCCTCTTTCCAGACCTGTGCCACGAGGGGCACCCCGGGCCGGTAGGCGAGGTGGACGTAGGACGGGGCGTCCAGGATCACCAGGTCACCGGCGGCTCCCCTCCGCAGGACGCCGACGTCGTCGCGGCGCAGGGCCCTGGCTCCGCCGTACGTGGCGGCCCGGACCGCCTCCAGCGGCGTCATCCGCATCTCCCGCACGGCCAGCGCGACGCAGAACGGCATGGAGGAGGTGAAGGAGGAGCCGGGGTTGCAGTCGGTGGCCAGGGCGACGGTCACCCCGGCTTCCAGCAGGCGCCGGGCGTCGGGGTACGGCGAGCGGGTGGAGAACTCCGCGCCGGGCAGCAGCGTGGCGACCACCCCGGCCGACGCCAGCGCCTCGACGTCGGCGTCGGTGAGGTGGGTGCAGTGGTCGGCCGAGGCTGCGCCCACCTCGGCGGCGAGCCGCGCGCCGGGGCCCTCGCCGAGCTGGTTGGCGTGGACGCGCGGCAGCAGCCCGGACTTCGTCCCGGCCAGCAGGATCTCCCGGCTCTGGTCGGCGTCGAACGCGCCGCGCTCGCAGAACACGTCCACCCACCTGGCGTACGGCGCGCAGGCCGCGAGCATCTCCCCGGTGACGAGGCGGACGTAGTCGTCGGCGGACGGGGCCTCCGGCGGCACGACGTGGGCGCCCAGGAAGGTGGTCTCGGCGGTGAACCGCCGGGCGATCTCCAGGGACCGGCGCTCGTCGCCGGCCGTGAGGCCGTAGCCGCTCTTGATCTCGACGGTGGTGGTCCCCTGGGCGAGCATCTCGTCGATCAGGGCGGCCGTCCGCTCGGTCAGCGCGGCGTCCGTGGCCGCGCGGGTCGCCGCGACCGTGGTGCGGATGCCCCCGGCGGTGTAGCGCTCGCCCGACATGCGGGCGGCGAACTCGGCGGTGCGGTCCCCGGCGAAGACGAGGTGGGCGTGGCTGTCGACGAAGCCGGGGACGACGCAGCGTCCGCCGGCGTCCACGCGCTCGTCCGCGGCGGGCGCCTCGCCGGAGGCTCCGATCCACGCCACCCGGCCGTCCTCGACGACCAGCGCGGCGTCCGTGATCTCCTCCCGCTCCGGGTCGCCGGTGTAGAGCAGCCCGATCCGATGGAAAAGCGTGCTCCGCCTCTCCCCCTCCGCACGGCTCATCCGCTCGTCTCCCTCCGCACCGCCCAACCGCCCGGCCCCCACCAGACCGCTCACCCGCTCGGCTCCACCGGCCGCACCGCCCAACCGCTCCGCTCCACCGGCCGCACCTGCCGCACCGCGCACGCCGCTCACGCCGCTCACGCCCCCTCCCCGCGGACCGCCGCGATCGCCTCGCCGAGCATCGCGCCGACGTCGCCCAGGGCGTGCCGGCCGTCCTCGACGACGCGGCGGCCGCCAGACACCACCGAGTGCACGTCCGCGGCCGACGCGGCGAAGACCACGGTCTCCGCCAGGTCGTGGGCGGGCGCGCCCGCCGTACGGACCGAGTCGAGCCGGACCGACACCAGGTCGGCCCACGCGCCCGGCACGAGCATGCCCGCGTCGGCGAAGCCGAGCGAGGAGTGGCCGTCGGCGGTGGCGGTGCACAGCAGCTCGGCGGCCGTCCAGTGGCCGCGCTGCTCGCTGACCAGCCGCTCGTTCAGCTCCACGGCGCGCGCCTCCTCGAACAGGTCGATGACGGCGTGGCTGTCGGTGCCGAGGGTGATCGGCGATCCCGCGTCGCGCAGTTTCCGGGCGGGGCCGACGCCGTCGGCCAGGTCGCGTTCGGTGGTGGGGCACATGCAGACGTGGGAGCCGGACTGGCCGAGCAACGCGATGTCGACGTCGGACAGGTGGGTGGCGTGCACGGCGGTCGAGCGGGGCCCGAGGATGTCGTGCTCGCACAGGACCTCGACCGGGGTGGCGGTGTAGGTCTCCACGCAGGCGGAGTTCTCGCCGCGCTGCTCGGAGACGTGGGCGTGGGCCGGGACCGCGTGGTGCGCCGAGAACCTGCCGATCACCGGCATCTGCTCGGCGGGGACGGCGCGCACCGAGTGGACGGCCACACCGATCTCCACGTCCTTCTCGCCGCGGTAGGCGGCGAGAAGGGCCTCGGCCCGCATCGCCCACCGCTCGGCGTCGCCGTCGCCGAACCGCTGCTGGACGCCGGTCAGCGGGGTGCCGATGCCGCCGGTCAGGTAGCAGGTGTCCAGCAGCGCGATGCGCAGGCCCGCCTCCCGCGCCGCCTGCACGAGGGCGTGCCCCATGGCGTTGGGATCGTCGTACGGCCTGCCGCCGGGCGCGTGGTGCAGGTAGTGGAACTCCCCGACGCAGGTGATCCCGGCCAGCGCCATCTCGGCGTACACCGCCCTGGCCAGGGCGAGGTAGGAGTCGGGGTCGAGCGTCGCGGCCAGGGCGTACATCTGCTCGCGCCAGGTCCAGAAGCTGCCCTTCTCCCGCTGGGTCACCCCGCGCAGGGCGCGGTGGAAGGCGTGGGAGTGGGCGTTGGCCAGGCCGGGGAGGGTCAGCCCGGTGAGGCGGACGGCCCCGGCGGGCGGCTCGGCCACGCCGGGGACGACGTCGGAGATCATCGAGTCGGCGACGGTGACGAGCACGCCCTTGACCGCCTCTCCCGGGGGCAGCCAGGCCAGCTCGCACCAGTAGTTCAGCTCCGGCACAGGTCCTCCAGCGCGTCGGCGAGGGCGGTGACCCCCGCGTGGCAGTCGGACGTCTCGGCGTGTTCGTCCGGGGAGTGTGAGATTCCCGTTGGGTTGCGCACGAACACCATGGCGCTGGGAACGCCCGCGGCGGCGAGGATCCCGGCGTCGTGCCCGGCGCCGGTCGGCAGCGCCGGGGCGCCGCCGAGGACCGCGGCGAGGCGGTCGCGCAGGTCCGCGTCGAAGTCGACGACGGGGGTCCACGACTCGGCGCTCACCTCGGCGCCGGAGGAGTCGGCCAGTTCGGCGACCAGCGCCCGGACGGCGTCCTCCCGGCCGCCGCGGGCGTCGAGCCAGGCGCTGACCAGGCCGGGTACGGCGTTGGCGTTGTTGGGCGAGACGCGCACCTTGCCGAAGGTGGCGAGCACCCCGGCGCGTTCGGCGGCCTCGCGGGCGCGCAGGACGGTGCGGGCGAAGGGCAGCATGGGGTCGTCGCGGTCGTCCAGGCGGGTGGTTCCGGCGTGGTTGGCCTGCCCGCGGAAGTCGAAGCGCCAGCGGCCGTGCGGCCAGATGGCCGAGGCCACGCCGACCGGGGCTCCGGCGTCGACCAGGCCGCGGCCCTGCTCGACGTGCAGCTCCAGGAAGACCCCGATGTGCCGGAGCGTCTCGTCGTCCCGGCCGAGGGAGCCGGGGTCGCGTCCGGCCCGCCGCAGCACCTGGGCCAGCGAGTCGCCCTCGTCATCGGTCAGGCCGCGGGCGCGGTCCGGGTCGAGGACGCCGGTGAGCAGCCGGGACCCCACGCAGGGGACGCCGAACCTGGCGCCCTCCTCGTCGGTGAAGCAGGCGACGCCCAGTGGACGGGCGGGCTCGGCGCCCCTGGCGCGCAACGCGTCGAGGGCGGCGAAGGCGGAGACGACGCCGAGGGGGCCGTCGAAGGCGCCGCCCTGCCGTACCGAGTCCAGGTGGCTGCCGGTGACGACACCGGGACGGCCCGACGGGTCGCCCCACCAGGCCCAGAGGTTGCCGTTGCGGTCCTCCCGCAGGTCGAGGCCGCGCCGTTCCGCCTCCTGGCGGAACCACTCGCGCAGTTCCCGGTCGGCGGGCGACCACGCGTCGCGGAGGTACCCGCCGGTCCGGCCGTCACGTCCGAGGTGCTCGATGGCACCCCACATCTCGTCGAACACCACTCCATTATGTGAATGGAGTCATTCATTTGCGAGCCCTTCACCCTCAGCCTTCAGTCTTCAGCCTTCGGCGGGCGGCCCGCGGGACGTCAGGCGACGGGACGGACCGCCGGGCGGAGGGTGATGTCGGTGAGATGCGCGTCCGGCGAGGCGGTCACCGCCGCCAGCACCGCCCGGGCCACCGACTCCGGCGTCAGGTACCGCTCCGGCTCGTAGGCCCCGTTCTCCTGGGCCCGCACCCCGCGCTGCATGTCGGTGTCGATCCGCCCGGGGTAGACGGTGGTCACCCGCAGGGCGGGCTCCTCCTGCCGGAGCACGTCGGCGAAGGCGCGCAGCGCGAACTTGCTGGCGGCGTAGGACCCCCAGGTGGGGTTGGCGTGCAGCCCGGACCCCGAGTTGATCGCCACCACCTGGCCGCGGGCGGCGCGCAGCGCGGGCAGCAGCAGCCGGGTCAGCTCGGCCACCGCGACGACGTTGACCTCCATCGTGCGGCGCCACACCTCGGCGGGCGTCTCCTCGATCCGGCCCAGGGTCACCACGCCCGCGCTGTGCACCAGCACGTCGAGCCGGTCGATCCCGGCGACGTCGGCCTCGGTGACGGCGGTGAGCTCCACCGGCCAGGGCCGCGCGCCGGGCAGCTCGGCGCACAGCTTGCCGAGCGCCTCGGCGTCGCGGCCGCCGAGCAGCAGATCGTGGGTGGGGGCGAGGACACGGGCGACGGCGGCCCCGACTCCCCGGGAGGCTCCTGTGACCAGTGCGGTCGGTCGTGCGGACATGCGGGCCACGTTACTCCGGGCCCGCCCGCCCGCCGTCACCCCCTCCCGGCCGTGAGCGGCCCGGTTCCGCGGCGCCGCCGGGGCCGGCGCCCGCCTGCCCGTACCGGTGCGGCTACCGGTACGGGCGGAAGGTCGCGGGGCCGGGCCGTTCCAGGGTCAGGGCGTACCCGTCGTGCGGGTAGCGGTGGTCGTCCGGGCGGACCCGGACCTCCTCTGCGGCGGCCTCCAGGATCACGCACCGGTACCACTCGCCGTCCCGCAGGAACTCCCAGTGCCCCATGAGCACCTCCAGCCCGGACCGCCGCACCTCCTCGGCCGCCCGGTCCTCGGGCCCGGCCTCGCCGAGCGGGTAGCCGAACACGGTCAGCGGCTCCCAGCCGGCCCCGGCCTGCCGCAGGTAGCCCAGCAGGGCGCCGTCGTCGTCGCGTCTGATCTCTCTCACGGTTGACACCTTATACAAACTTGAATACAAATTTGAATATGTCCTCCACCCGCGTTCTCCTGCTCGGCGTGCTGCTCGACGGCCCGCTCCACGGCTACGAGGTACGGCGCCACCTCGAAATCATGGGCACCCACCACTGGGCCAACGTGGCCTACGGCTCGATCTACCACGGGCTGGCCAAGATGGCCGACGAGGGCCTGCTGGAGCGGGTGGAGGAGGGCAGGGGCGGCAAGACCGTCTACGCGATAACCGAGGCCGGCCGGTCGGAGTTCAACCGCCTGCTGCTGTCGAACTGGTGGGAGATCAAGCCGATCGTCGACCCGTTCCAGGTGGCGCTCACCTTCATGGACCGGCTGTCTCCGGCCGAGCTGACCTCGGCGCTGGAGGCCAGGGCCGCCCAGCTCCGGTTCTCCGTCGAGATGGTCCGGCGGGCGATGGGCGGCAAGCAGGCCTACGGCGCCCCCCCGCACATCGACGAGTGCCTGCGGCTGAACGTCCTCCAGCTCCAGGCCCAGCTCACCTGGGTGGAGGAGGCCGTCGAGAAGGTCCGGAACGGCGAGCTGCCGTGAAAACCGGTTGAGGCTCCCCCCACTGGAGGGTTCACCCTCTTCTTCGGACGCGCCGTGAAACATCCGGGCGCGTCCTCCGGATACGCCTTCCGAACCTTCCGGGCACGTCCCCCGGAACGGCGTGTCCGGGCGCCCCCCGCCCGCCCTCTTCGGGAAACGCCCCGGGACACCGCACGACCCCCCATCCCCCGAACGGAGAATCATGATCATTGAGGCGCAGGGACTGCGCAAGACCTTCACCGCCCGGCGCGGGCGCGGCAAGACCGAGGAGGTCGAGGCCGTCCGGGGCATCGACCTGAGCGTCGGCGAAGGTGAGATCTTCGCCGCGCTCGGCCCCAACGGCGCGGGCAAGACCACCACCGTCCGGATGCTCGCCACCTTCACCCTCCCCACCGCCGGGACCGCCCGGGTCGCCGGGCACGACGTGGTCACCGAGGCCGCCAAGGTCCGCGAGCGGATCGGCTACGTCAGCCAGGCCGGCGGCGTGGACGACAACGCCCCCGGACTGGAGAGCCTGGTGCTGGCCGCCCGCCTCGCGGGGGCCTCCCGCAGGGACGCGCTGGCCCGCGCCGGCGAGCTGCTGGAGACCTTCAGCCTGACCGAGGTCGCGAACCGCCCGGCGCGGACGCTCTCCGGCGGTCAGAAGCGCCGCTTCGCCCTGGCCATCGGCCTGGTGAACCGGCCGCCGCTGGTCTTCCTGGACGAGCCCACCACCGGCCTGGACCCGCAGAACCGCGCCAACCTCTGGGAGGAGATCCGCGCCCTGCGCGACGCGGGCACCAGCGTGCTGCTGACCACCCACTACCTCGACGAGGCCGACGCCCTCTGCGACCGGCTGGTCATCATCGACCACGGCCTGATCGTCGCCGAGGGCACCCCCGGCGGGCTGAAGAAGGAGATCGCGGGCGACGTCGTCACGCTGCGGACCGGTGACCCGGCCGCGGCCCGGGAGCTGCTGGCCGCGCAGCCGTACATCGCCGAGACGCGCCTGGAGGGGGAGGTCCTGCGCGCCTACCTCGACGACGGCGAGCACAGCCTGCCCGCCCTGCTGCGCGCCCTGGAGGCCGGGGGCGTGTCGATCGACTCCATCTCCCTCGACCGGGCCACGCTCGACGACGTCTTCCTCAAGCACACCGGCCGCTCCCTGCGCGACGCCGCCTGACGCCCGCCACCCCCGACCGAAGAAGGAACCCCCCGATGCTCCGGCACACCATGCTCTTTCTGGGCTACGAACTCGGCAACCTCCGCCGCAACCCCGCCTGGCCGCTGCTCGGCATCATGCAGCCCATCCTCTACCTCCTGCTGTTCGCCCCGCTGCTGACCAAACTGACCCCGGGCGGGACGCTCTCCGAGGCGCTCATCGTGTTCACCCCCGCCGCACTGGTGATGATCGCCCTGTTCGGCTCGATGTTCACCGGGTTCGGCATGATCAACGAGACCCGGAACGGGGTGCTGGAACGGCTGGCGGTCAGCCAGGCGTGGCGGCCCTCGATCGTCCTCGGCCGGGTCGCCAAGGACATGATCATGCTGGTCCTGCAGTCGCTCCTGATCCTCGGCGTGGCCTCGCTGATGGGCCTGCGGATCTCCCTGGCCGCGATGGGCCTCATGCTGCTGCTCATGGCCGTCACCGGCCTGTTCGCCGCGAACCTGTCGTACGGCCTGGCGCTGTCGATCCGCGACGAGAACGGCATGTCGCAGATCGTGCAGTTCTTCCTGCTGCCGCTGATGCTGCTGTCCGGCCTGATGCTGCCGATCTCCCTCGGCCCGGACTGGATGCAGACGGCCGCGAAGTTCAACCCGCTGTACTACGCGGTCGAGGCGGGCCGGGCGCTGTTCGCCGGGGACTTCTCAAGCGGCACGATCCCGACGGCCTTCGCGCTGTTCCTGGTCCTGGGCGTCCTCACCCTGACCTGGTCGGTCCGCTCGCTGCGGAAGCTGGCCGGCTGACCCGCGCCGCGCGCTCCCCGGCCCTTTCGCGGCCCCGGCTCCCGGTGGCGGGGCCGGGCGAAGGGCCGGGGCCGTCACTCGGCGAAGACCCCGCCCTGGTCGGTCATCCGCTCGTACTCCTCCAGGCGGGCCTGGGTGCGCAGCGGCGCCGCGTCGGCCATGGCCTCCACCAGCACCATGGCCAGGGCGAGCGGCGCCGCGTGCGAGTCGAACACCAGCCGCTCGCCGACCGGCGCGTCCAGCAGGACGTCCGCCTCGAACGGCACGTCGCGCCGGTCGGTGATCACCGCGGTCCGCAGGCCCAGCTCGCGGGCCCGCCCCAGGGCGGCGACCGCCTCGGCGGGGTAGCGGGGCAGGACCACCGCGACCAGCCAGCCCGCCCCGGCGCGGCGCGCGGCGTGCAGGCCGTCGGCCAGCTCGGAGCCGCCGTGGACCATCAGGCGGACGTCGGGGTGGATGCGGCGGGCGAAGTAGGCGAACGTGGTGGCCAGCCCGCTGGAGACGCGCAGCCCCAGCACCGGAAGCGGCTCGCACGCGGCGAGCGCGGCGCCCAACTCGGCGACGGGCGACGGGTCGGCCAGACCCTCGCGCACGCTGCGCAGGTTGCCGATCTCGACGTCGATGGCGGTCTGCAGGTCGTTGGCGCGCGGCGGGACCTGGTCGCCCACCACGAGGGGTCGCAGCGCCTGCCGCAGCTCGGGGTACCCGGCGAAGCCGAGCCCGACGGCGAACCTCGTCACCGACGGCTGGCTCACCCCGACCCGGTCGGCCAGCTCCACGCTGGACAGGAAGATCGCCTCGTCCAGGTGGTCGCCGAGGTAGCGGGCGATCCGCCGCTGCACGGGCGACAGCCGCCGGCCCTCAAGAAGTCGATCGAGTCCGTCCCCCACGTCCCCTCCAACCGCCGGGCCGCACGCGGGCATTCCCGCACCCGCCGCGTGTCCACCGCGCACCCACCGCGCACCCACCGCGCGTCCGGCGCTTGTCCGCCCGCGCCGGGCCCGGCCGCGCTTCGTCCGGTGGCGGGCCCGGCCGGTCCGGCGCGGGCCCGCGGGACCGGTCAGGACTCGCGCATCGGGACGCGGACGCCGCGCTCCTCCGCCACCGCGGCGGCCTCGTCGTAGCCGGCGTCGACGTGCCGCATCACACCGGTCCCCGGGTCGTTGGTCAGGACCCGGTTCAGCTTCTCCGCGCCGAGCCGGGTGCCGTCGGCGACGGTGACCTGACCGGCGTGGATCGACCGGCCGATGCCGACGCCGCCGCCGTGGTGGATGGAGACCCACGCGGCGCCGGAGGCGACGTTGAGCATGGCGTTCAGCAGCGGCCAGTCGGCGATCGCGTCGGAGCCGTCGGCCATGCCCTCGGTCTCCCGGTACGGCGACGCCACCGACCCGCAGTCGAGGTGGTCGCGGCCGATCACCACCGGCGCCTCGATCTCGCCCGAGGCCACCATGTCGTTGAACCGCTCCCCGGCCAGGTGGCGCTCGCCGTACCCGAGCCAGCAGATCCGGGCGGGCAGTCCCTGGAAGTGCACCCTCTCCCCGGCCATCCTGATCCAGCGGGCCAGCGGCTCGTTGTCGGGGAACAGGTCCAGGATCGCCCGGTCGGTCCGGGCGATGTCGGCGGGGTTGCCCGACAGCGCGGCCCAGCGGAACGGGCCCTTGCCCTCGCAGAACAGCGGCCGGATGTAGGCGGGCACGAAGCCGGGGAAGTCGAAGGCGCGCTCGAAGCCGCCCAGCTTCGCCTCGCCCCGGATGGAGTTGCCGTAGTCGAAGACCTCGGCGCCTGCGTCCCGGAAGCCGACCATGGCCTCGACGTGCCGGGCCATGGACTCGCGGGCCCTGCGGGTGAAGCCCGCCGGGTCCTTGTCCCGCTCGGCGGCCATGTCCTCGAAGGCCATGCCGGACGGCAGGTACATCAGCGGGTCGTGCGCCGACGTCTGGTCGGTGACGACGTCGATCTCGGCGCCGCGGCGCAGCAGCTCGGGGAAGGCGTCGGCGGCATTGGCCTCGACCCCGATGCTGAGCGGCTCGCGCCGGTCGCGGGCGGCGTAGGCCAGGCGCAGCGCCTCGTCGAGGTCGGCGGCGCGGACGTCCAGGTAGCGGTGCTCGATGCGGCGGTCGATGGACCGGGGGTCGCAGTCGACGCAGATCACCACGCCGCCGTTCATGGTCACGGCCAGCGGCTGGGCGCCGCCCATTCCGCCGAGCCCGGCGGTCAGCGTGATCGTCCCGGCGAGCGAGCCGCCGAACCGCTTGGCGGCGACGGCGGCGAAGGTCTCGTAGGTGCCCTGCAGGATGCCCTGGGTGCCGATGTAGATCCAGGAGCCGGCCGTCATCTGCCCGTACATGGTCAGGCCCGCGGCCTCCAGGCGGCGGAACTCCTCCCAGTTCGCCCAGTCGGGCACCAGGTTGGAGTTGGCGATGAGGACCCGCGGCGCCCACTCGTGGGTGCGGAACACCCCGACCGGGCGGCCCGACTGGACGAGCAGCGTCTCGTCGCCCTCCAACGTGGTCAGGGTACGGACGATCGCGTCGAAGGAACGCCAGTCGCGCGCGGCCCGGCCCGAACCGCCGTAGACGACGAGCTGCTCGGGATGCTCGGCCACCTCCGGGTCCAGGTTGTTCTGGATCATACGGAGCGCCGCCTCCTGCGGCCATCCCCTGGCGGTGAGCGTGGTGCCGCGCGGGGCGCGCACGGTCCGGCTGCCGGTCATGACCGAGCCTCCTCATCGTCATGAATGAATGCATTCATATTTGTCACCCGGAGGCCACGGGTCAACCCGGAGTGAGAGACCCGGGGTGAGAGACCCGGCGCGGCGGGCCCCATGTGAGGGGCCCGGCACAGGAGGGCGCCCCGGCCGCCGCCGGGACGCCCTCCGTTTCCGGCCGTCCTCCGGCCCCGCCATGACCCTTGTCCCGCACGGACTGGGCGAAGGGGAGTGAGCCGGGGAGCGCCCACTGGACGCTCCGATGCGAAGAAGAGGCTCCGCACAGGCCAGGTGCCCGGTTTCCGGAGCGGCGAATCAGCGGGAGGCGGGGTCTTCCTAAGTATCTCGCCACCCGCTACGCAGATTTTTCGCAATCCCCGCCGAAGGCTTGAGGCGGTCACCCGGGGGGATGGTGACGGTCAGGGGGACCTGTCGAATGCCAGGGGCGCCAGGAGGGGGATCGGCATGACGGACGCGGACGACGCGGACCTGCCGGGCGGTTCGGACCTGACGGGGGTGTCGGGCGACGCGGCGGACATCGGCCCGTCCGTCGACGCGAACCTGACCACGGAGCAGGCCGCGGTCTTCCGGGCCGTCTCGGAGCTGGAGAGCTCCGTCGGGCCGGGGCACGTGACGGAGATCGCGCGGGTGACGGGGCTGGACCCCGGGCGCGTCGAGGAGGTGCTGGAGGAGCTGATCGGCGGGCCCGGCCTGGTCGTCGCCGCCACCGACCCCTGGCACCCCGAGCTCGGGCCCCGCTACCAGGTGCAGAGCCCGGACTAGTAGCGCCACCGGACACGGCGCCCGGACCGGCCGCCCGCTCACGGGAAGCCACCTTGCGCGGGAGCCCGTCCGCGGAGAGGACGGCGGCGCCGCGGAGGGGACGACCGCGAAGGGAACGACCGCGCCGGGCACCGGCGCCCCACGGCCCGGAGGGGGAGCACGGGCCGCGGAGCGCCGGCGCCCGGCGCGGCCGGGCTGAGGGTACGGGCGTCAGCCGCGGCGGGCGGCGCCGTACTCCCTGCGCATCTCGGCCACGGTGTCCAGGATCTCGTCCTGGGTCCTGAGGAGCCTGGCCTCGGCCTCCTCGGTCCGCCCCTCGGCGGCGAGCCGCCGGTCGCCGATCCGGCCGCCCAGCTTCCGCTTGGCCTTTGCCTTCATCTCACGCAGATTGAGCTTCTCGACGAGACCCACGATCCACACTCCTTCGGCAGGCAGGCCGTTCAGCTTCCCGCCGAACGGCCGGATATGCCTGCCGGACCGCGAACCGGCCCGTGCCCGCCGGTCCGGCCTGCAGGGCGGCCCGTACGGCGGGGCGCGGGGAGCGGCCCGTCGCCCGGGCCGGGTGCGTCGGTCACACGCCCCGCGTACCGCGCGGGGCCGCGTCCGGCGGGGTGCTTCCGGCGCGGTGGCCGCGCGGTGACGTACGACGACGGGAGTAGCGCATATCGCCTTCGGCCGTACGACGACGGCGGCGAGCACGGGCGGCGAGGATCGACTCCGCATCACCCGGCCGTCTAGGAGCCCGGTCCGCGCCGCGTGATCCCCTGCGGGGTGCGGCGGGGCGACGGCCCCGTCATGGCGGCGCGAGCTCGTCCGGGCGCCGGCTCGGCGCGTTCCCGATCCGATCCACCGGTGAACCCTCTTCCCTCAAGGAGACATCATGGGCATCAGCTCCGAGCACGACCTCGCCGACTTCCTGATCACCTACACCCGGGACATGGCCGTCTCCGACGAGGAGCCCGGCACGATCCTTGACCGCTACTTCGTTCCGGACTTCGAGTACCGCAACGACGGGCTCGTGATCGATCGGCAGCGCATGATCGACCACGTCCGCCCTGTCCGCAGGAACATCGACAAAGAGGCGACGACCGCTGACGACCGGCTCGGTGTCGAGATCCACGAGACGCTGGTCTCGGGTGACCGGATCGCCGCCCGGTGGACCTTGCGCACCAGGTTGCGCAAGGGCAAGACTTTCGCGGCGGAGATCTACATGTTCGGCCGCCTGGCGCCGGACGGCCGGATCCGCCGGATCGACCAGGTCGGCAGGCAGCTGGAAGAAGCACCGTAGGCACGCCGCCGGCGTCCGGACCCCGCCTCAGGAAAGGATCGAGGATCTTTGGCCGAGAACACGCTGCGCCCGGTCGGGCGCGTCGAGTCGACGCTGACCGATCGCACGGCGGCGCCCCGGCAGCCCGACGAGGGAGCACCCGACGCCTGGCTCGTCTTCGACGACCGGTACGCCTCCGCCCTGGACGGCCTGACGCCGGGCACCGATGTACTGCTGCTCACCTGGCTCGACCGCGCCGACCGCGACACCCTCGCCGTCCACCCGCGTGGCGACGCCACCCGGCCGCTCACCGGCGTCTTCGCCACCCGCGCGCCGGACCGGCCCAACCCGATCGGCCTGCACACCGTCCACATCCTCGCCGTCGCCGGTACTCGCGTCCACGTCCGCAACCTCGAAGCCCTCGACGGGACCCCGATTCTGGACGTCAAACCCCTCCTCACCCCGGACCGCTGACCGCTCCCGGCGGTGAGGATCAGCCGACCTCGGGGAGGTCGTCGTGTTCGGCGCCGTACTCGGCGTCGCCGTCCTCCGGGCGGCGGAGCTTGATGTCCTCCACCCAGGCGGCGCAGTACCGGCGGATCCCGGCGATCTCCTCCGCCGTCAGGCCGTAGGCCTCGAAGTCCTCGTCGGCGATCAGCTCGACGAACTCCAGGCGCATCACCAGCTCGGCGGGTGAGAACTCCTCGTTGTGCAGGCGGGCGAGGTGCTCCAGCTCGCGGAGGCCGTACAGGTGCGAGACCGAGACGACGTCGATGACGTCGCGGGCGAGGCTGCGCTCGTGCAGGGCGCGCATCTTCAGCCCGACCGCGTCGTCCAGGGAGACCACGGACACGTCGCCGACGACCACGGGCCCGCGCTGCAGTGCCTCCCTGAGCAGGTCGAACTCGCAGCTCTGCTCGGTCACCGGGTCGCTCACCACCAGCCGCGCCATCCGGGGCCCGGCCTCCACCACGGTGGCGTCCAGCCCGGCGTCCCGGAACGCCCCGGCGACGGCGCCGGCCACGTCGGGCAGCGGCGTCTCGGCGGCGGTGGCGAAGTCGAGGTCGTTGCTCGGGCGCTCGGTGAGGCCGTGGGCGTTCATGGCGTAGCCGCCGGCCAGCACGAGGCCGAACCGGTCGCAGACCGGCAGGACGGCCCGGAGCATCCGCTCCTGCAACGGGGGCAGTCGTATCGCGTCCACCCGGCTCGCTCCCCTCCGCCCGCGCTCATCCCAACGCGGAGATCTTGCCCTCCCATGCCCTGCGGTAACTCGGCCCGATCCCGCGGCGCAGCAGGGGCCAGTCGGCGAGGAGGATCCCGGCGTTGAGGTACGCCTCGGCGTCCTCGCGCCCGCCGCCGGTGATGATCGTCCGGTACAGGCTCATCCGCAGCAGCCGGTTGCCCAGGTCGAACTCGGTCAGGCCCGACCAGGCCAGGTGGACGGGCAGGCTGACCACCCCGGTGGCGGGGCCGCGCAGGTCGGCGAGGGAGTCGGGCACCCGGTGCGCCACGCCCTCCCAGCGGGACGGAAGCTCGCTCACGGCCGGCTCACCCCGGTTCACTCCCGGCTCGCGGTGTGCTCGCGGCCGTCCCGGCTCACGGCGTGCTCGTGGCGGTCCCGGCCCGCGGCGTGCTCCCGGCCCCGGCTCGTGCCGCGCTCCTGGCTGTCCCGGCCCGCGGCGTGCTCGTGACGCTCCCGGCCCGCGGCGTTCTCCTGGCGGTCCCGGCCCGCGGCGTTCTCCTGGCGGTCCTGGAGCCTGACCAGGCGGCGGGTGGAGGGCAGGTCGTGCCGGCCGGAGACGAACTCCTGGAAGGCGATCTTCGCGCGGATGACCGGGCGCCGCCAGCGTTCCTCCCGGTGCACCGCCGTGGCCATCTTCCGGGGCCGGGGCCGCCGGGAGCCGGGCGCCATGAACCAGTGCGCCCACGGCGAGCCCGGGCGGGCCAGCCGCACCGCCCCCACGATCAGCAGCGGCGGCAGGAACAGGCCGGCCAGACCGGTCCAGATCTTCCCCTTGAGGAGGGTGATCACGGCCAGCACGAGGTTCGCCACGATCAGGCCGGCGGTGAGCCACGCCCCGCGCGGCGTGCCGTCGGAGCCCTCCCAGACCAGCGGGCGCAGGCCGGTGAGAAGCAGGCCGGTTATCGCGATCGCGGTGAAGACCGCGTCCACCGACGCCCGCCCCTCCTCCTCCCAGTAGACGTCGCGGAGGTGCAGGATCAACGCGAACTCGTCCAGGATCAGGGCGGCCCCCACGCCGAAGACGGCGGCGGTCACGGCGTACCAGCCCTGGGAGATGCCCGAGACGACCAGCCCCGCCACCCCGCCCAGCAGGGTCAGCACCACGCCGAACACCACGTGGTGGATGTGCATGTCGCCGACGCTGACGTCGCCGAACCAGCCGATCTTCGCCCGGATCAGCCGGACGTTGATCCTGGTCAGCACGAACGCCACGATCAGCGCGACGAAGAAGCAGAACAGCGGCAGCCGTCCCGTCTCCAGGATCCTCTCGCGGAAGAAGTCGTCCATCGATTCATCAGACTATGCAAGGAATCTCCACGACACGGCTGCCCCGCCGTACGGCCGGACGGGGACGCACGTTTCCCCCGTCGAGGGATTTCGCTCGGCGGGCACGGCCGGTTAGGCTGGCCACGGCACCGATGAACCCGTGCGGGAGAGCGTCCTGACATCCAGGCCAGGACCCCTGAAGGAGCAAGCCCTCCCCGCGAACCTCTCAAGGCAAAGGACCGTGCGGGTAGGTGATCTCTGGAAAGCAGGCCACGCGGCCTCGCCGAAGGTGAAAGTCCGGCAAAAACCGGGCGAAGCTCTCAGGCATCAATGACAGAGGGGGAGGATGCTCTCATCCGTCCCCTGCCTGAGGTGCGAACATGTCCCGACCCACGCCGCTGCGCGGCGTCCACGAGGCTCTCGGCGCCACCCTGACCGACTTCGCGGGCTGGCTGATGCCGCTGCGCTACGGCAGCGAGTCCGCCGAGCACAACGCGGTCCGCCAGGCGGCGGGCCTGTTCGACCTCTCCCACATGGGCGAGATCTTCGTGACCGGCCCGCAGGCCGGTGAGGCCCTCGACTACGCGCTGGTCGGCCACCTGTCGGCTCTGGAGCCGGGCCGCGCCCGCTACACCATGATCGTCGACCCGGACGGCGGCGTGCTGGACGACCTGATCGTCTACCGCCTGGCCGCCGACGAGTTCATGGTCGTCGCCAACGCGTCCAACTACCCCCGGGTCGCCGCCGAGCTGACCGGCCGGGCCAAGGACTTCGACGCCGCGGTGGACGACCGCTCCGAGCAGTACGCGCTGGTCGCGGTGCAGGGCCCGAACTCGCGCGCCATCCTCGGCGAGCTCACCGACGCCGACCTCGACGGCCTGAAGTACTACGCCGGCCTGCCCGCGACCGTCGCCGGGATCCAGGTCCTCATCGCCCGCACCGGTTACACCGGCGAGGACGGCTTCGAGCTGTTCGCCGCCGCCGGTGACGCCGAGCCGCTGTGGGCGGCGCTGACCGAGGCGGGCGCCCCGCACGGCCTGGTCCCGGCGGGCCTGTCCGCCCGCGACACGCTCCGCCTGGAGGCGGGCATGCCGCTGTACGGCAACGAGCTGACCGCCGAGCTGACCCCGTTCGACGCCGGGCTCGGCCGTGTGGTGAAGTTTGACAAACCGGGCGACTTCGTCGGCCGGGCCGCCCTGGAGCCTCTCAAGGACGTCCCGCCCGCGCGCCGCCTGGTCGGACTGATCGCGACCGGCCGCAGAGTGCCCCGCCACGGCTACCCGGTGGTCGTCGCCGACGACGGCGCCGTCGTCGGCGAGGTGACCAGCGGAGCCCCGTCCCAGACCCTCGGCCGGCCCATCGCCATGGCCTACGTGGACGGTGACCGCTCCGAGGGTCTGGCCGTGAGCATCCGGGGTACCCATGAAGCGGTCGAGGTCGTCGACCTGCCTTTCTACAGGAGGAAAAAGTGAGCAGCATTCCCGGTGACCTGCAGTACACCAAGGAGCACGAGTGGGTCGCGGGCATCGACGACGGCCTGACCCTCACCGTGGGCGTCACGGCCTACGCCGCCGAGGCCCTCGGTGACGTGGTCTACGTGCAGGTCCCTGAGGTCGGCTCCACCGTCGCCGCGGGCGACGCGGTCGGCGAGGTCGAGTCGACCAAGTCGGTGAGCGACATCTTCGCCCCGGTGGGCGGCGAGATCACCGAGGTCAACGAGTCGGTCGTGGACGACCCGTCGCTGGTCAACAGCGACCCCTACGGCGAGGGCTGGCTCTTCCGCATCCGCATGGAGGGCGAGCCCGAGGACCTCCTGTCCGCCGAGGAGTACGGCGTGCTCACCTCCGGTGAGTCCTGACCTCCTCTCACCAGTGCCGTGACCACGCGGGCCGCGGGGCGCGCGTGGTCACGGCGACGCAAGCAAGGACCAGATCAATGGCGATCAGCGTCTTCGATCTCTTCAAGATCGGTATCGGCCCGTCCAGTTCGCACACCGGCGGCCCGATGGCCGCGGCGCACAGGTTCGCCCGCGGCCTCGCCCAGGACGGGCTGCTGGAGAAGACCGCGCGGGTCGAGGCGATCCTGTACGGCTCGCTCGGGCTGACCGGCAAGGGCCACGGCAGCGACAAGGCCGTCCTGCTCGGCCTGTCGGGCGAGAAGCCCGAGCTGGTGGACGTCGACACCGTCGACGAGCGGCTGGCCGCCATGCGCGAGAGCGGGACCGTCCGGCTGTACGGCTCGCACGAGATCCCCTTCGTGATCGGTGAGGACCTCGTCTTCGAGCGGAAGATCTCGCTGCCGCACCACCCCAACGGCATGCGCTTCACCGCCTTCTCCGAGGCGGGCGACACGCTCCGCGAGAAGGTCTACTACTCGGTGGGCGGCGGGTTCGTGGTGGACGAGAACGCCACCGGCGCCGACCGGATCAAGCCGGACGACACCGCGGTGCCGTACCCCTTCACGACCGGCGCCGAGCTGCTGGCGCACTGCGCCGAGACCGGTCTGTCGATCTCCGGGCTGATGATGGAGAACGAGAAGGCGTTCGGCCGCTCCGCGCAGGAGATCCGCGACGGCCTGCTGAACCTGTGGCGGGTCATGAGCGAGTGCGTGCGGCGCGGCATCGACAAGGAGGGCGTGCTGCCGGGCGGGCTGAAGGTCCGCCGCCGGGCCCACCAGCTCCACCGGCGGCTCAGCGGCGAGTCGCCCGAGCGGGACCCGCTGCAGGCGATGGACTGGGTCTCGCTGTACGCGCTGGCGGTGAACGAGGAGAACGCGGCCGGCGGCCGGATCGTCACCGCCCCGACGAACGGCGCCGCGGGCATCATCCCGGCCGTGCTCACCTACTACCACCGGTTCACGCCGACGCCCGGTGAGGACGGCGTGGTGCGCTTCCTGCTCACCGCCGGGGCGATCGGCGTGCTGTTCAAGGAGAACGCCTCCATCTCCGGCGCCGAGGTCGGCTGCCAGGGCGAGGTCGGCTCGGCCTGCTCGATGGCCGCGGCCGGGCTCACCGAGGCGCTGGGCGGCACCCCGGAGCAGGTGGAGAACGCCGCCGAGATCGGCATCGAGCACAACCTCGGCCTGACCTGCGATCCGATCGGCGGGCTGGTGCAGATCCCGTGCATCGAGCGCAACGCGGTGGCCTCCATCAAGGCGATCACCGCCGCCCGGATCGCGCTGCGCGGCGACGGCCGGCACTTCGTCTCGCTGGACAAGGCGATCAAGACGATGCGCGACACCGGCCGGGACATGCTCGACAAGTACAAGGAGACCAGCCGCGGCGGGCTCGCGGTGAACGTCATCGAGTGCTGACCCGCCACCGGCCCGGCGGGGATCTCCCCCGCCGGGCCCGGTGGCCGGGACGGCACCGCGGACGGGTCTTCCCGCCTGACTCGGTCCGGCGGCCGGGACGGCAGGGCGGACGGGTCTCCCCCGCCGGGTCCGGTTCGGGCTTCCCGCCCTCCGGACCGGCGGCCGCGCGGGAACGTCTCCGGCGCGAGACCACCGAATCAGCGCAAAAGCCACCTTCTCGCACCTGATCTCCGCCGCGCGGCCTATGCTGGTTGGCTCGTCGCGGAGGTCCCGGCCGCAGGGGCCTCCCGCCGAGACGAACCCGGGAGGTCGGAAGGTGTCAGCGGGAGTACGTCCGGACCGCCGTTCCCCGCGTCTCCTCAGCCTCCTCGGCGCCCACCGGATATTCCTGGCAGCGCTGCTGGCCGGGGGCGCGCTGCGGGCCCTGGCCGTGCTCGGCTACCGCCCGGCCCTGTGGTTCTGGGCCGACTCCTTCGTCTACCTCAACGGCGGCCTCGACCCGCGGCCCATGGAGTCGCGGCCCGCGGGATACTCGCTGTTCCTGTGGCTGCTGCACCCGCTGTCCAGCGTGCCGGCCGTCGTCGTGGTCCAGCACCTGCTCGGCCTGGCCACGGCGGCCTGCGTCTACGTCGTGCTGCGCCGCCCGGGCGGCCTGCCCGGCTGGGGCGCCACGCTCGCCGCCCTGCCGATCCTGCTGGACGTCCACCAGATCCAGCTCGAACACCTCGTCATGGCCGACTCCCTGATGGAGTTCCTCGCGGTGCTGGCCGTCACGCTGCTGATGCGGCGGGAGCGGCCGGGCATCCCGGCCGGCCTGCTCGCCGGGCTGCTGCTGGCCGCGGCGACCGCCACCCGGACGATCGGCCTGCCGCTGACCGCCGTCGTCCTCGTCTGCCTGGTGATCCGCCGGGCCGGCTGGCGGGCGGTCACCGCCACCGCCGTGGCCGCCGCGCTGGGCCTCGGCGCCTACGCCGCCTGGTTCCACTCCGAGTACGGCACCTACGGCATGACCCGGGGCAACGCCTTCCTGTACGCGCGCACGCTCACCTTCGCCGACTGCGCGAAGATCAGACCGGCCGGCCCGGAGGCCGCCCTGTGCCCCGACGAGCCGGTCGGCGAGCGCAAGGCCCCGCCGCTCTACATCTGGGACGGTTCCTCCCCGCTGAACAAGGTCAAGGGGAGCTGGGCCGAGCGCGACCGGCTCGCCGGCGACTTCGCCGCCCAGGCCATCAGGGCGCAGCCCCTCGACTTCCTGCGCACCGGCCTGGCCGACGTGGCCCACATCTTCGACTGGAACCGCCGCGTCTACCCCACCCCCGGCCCGCAGAGCGCCTACGTCTTCCCGGAGACGGCCAGGCCCTTCCCCAAGGGGACCGCCTCCCAGGGCCGGACGGCCGAGCAGATCACCGTCGCCTACCAGGGCGCCTCCGGCCGGCCCGTGCTGGCCGAGCCGTACGCCGGGCTGCTCCGCGACTACCAGCGGTACGGCTACCTGCGCGGCCCGTTCATCGCCGTGATCACGCTGATCGGCCTGGCCGGCGTCCTGGCGCGCGTCCGGCGGCTCGGCGGCGCCGTGCTGCTGCCGTGGGCGGCCGGCGCGACGCTGCTGGCGCTGCCGCCGTTCATCGCGGCCTTCGACCACCGGTACGTGGTGCCCGCACTGCCGTTCGTCTGCCTGGCGGCCGGGCTGGCCTTCTCACGGACGTCCCGAGCGGTCCGGGAGACCCCGGACGCGTCCGGCCCGGCGGTCCCGACGGCCGGGTTGAGCGACCTGCTCGTGCATCCGCTCCCGCCCGCGGCGGCGGGGTCGTCCATGACGGCCGGCGCGTTCCCCGGCGTGTCTCCCGGCGCCTTCCCCGGCGCGCCTCCCGGTGCGTTCTCGGGTGCCTTCCCGAGTGCGGGTGACCGGGACCCGTGGGCGGACCGGCCGGCGGCGCCCGCCGCGCCCGCCGCGCCCGCCATGCCCGCCGGGTCCCGGGCCGGAGGGTCAGCGCCGTCCGACGTGCAGCCGGACGACCGCCCCGAGATCGTCGTCGCCGACCGTCCGGCGCACCTTGCCGACCGCGTCGCGGTTCAGCCGCGCGACGAGCTTCGCGAGGTCCGACGCCGGCCCGCAGGTCACCGAGATCCGCAGCCGGTCGCATCTGACCCATCGGACGCGAACCCGGCCGAGCCCTTCGATTTCTTTAAGCGCGACCCCCAGCATGGCGGTCGCGCTGCCGCTCCGGCTCCCCAGACGTCCCAGTCCCACGGCCCGGATCAGCCAGCGGATCGACAGCAGCGCCAGCGCCGTCAGTAGCAGCGCCGCCGCCCACCCCGCCCACGGGTGCTCGGCCACGCGGGCGGGCAGACCGCGGGGCAGCAGGCGCTCCCCACGCGGCCAGGGGAGCCTGCCCTCCCCGCGCAGGAAGCCGTAGAGGCCGGCCACGGCCAGTGCCAGCCCGACGACGGCGAGCCCGACGCGGTTCCCCCGGTACGGCCTCATCCGCGACCCCCGTCCATCCGTCTCCCCCGTCCGCCGGCCATCTAGAGCCTCCGCCTGCGGAGCCGTACCACGATCTCCCCCTCGGAGATCGCGCCCAGGCCCGCCAGCCGGTCGCCCACCACCGTGCCGACCTGGCGGAGCAGGGGGCCGGTCCGCTCGGCGCCGCTGACGACCGTGATCTCGATGTCCCGCGCGCCGAGGCGCACCCGCGCGCCGGTCACCTCGTCCACCGACTCGGCCGCCGCCCGGAGCGTACGGCGCAGCGCGCTCCTGGTCAGGCCGATGTACAGCCGCGGGTCGGAGGTCTCCAGCGGCACCAGCCGGGTGCGTCCCGGCAGCAGCGCGAGGGTGAGCAGCACGGCGCCGGCCATGATCGCGCCCAGCGAGATGAGGATCACGGCGGGATCCGACCAGGCGGCGGCGCCGGGCCCGGCGGCGATCCTCCGGTACGGCACCCTCCCCAGCGGGTGGTCCGTCACCATCCCGACCGTCACCCCGGCGGCGGCCGACAGCGCGGTGGACGTCATCAGGGCGACCACCACGCCGGCCGGGCTCCTGGCCGGGCGGAACAGCCGTACCGCCCGGCGGCGGGCGGCGTGCTGCTGTTCCTCGGCCGTCGTCCCCCCGACCCCCGCCGCGGTCTCCTGAAGGCTACTCGTCACGCCCCCAGGCTTAACCGGCCGGAGGCCCCCGCGCGGGCCGCGACCTGCCATTTTCATGATCTTGGGATCGCCCTGGCGGGAGACTTTACCGCCGCCCATCGAATATGAATCCTACTCATGTTCGACATCGCCGGGTTATCCTGCGGTCATGGACGACCGTCAGCGCTACGACCGGGCCACCGCGCACCTGGATCCCCCGTTCGCCGTCCTCGACCTGGCGGCCATGCGCTCCAACGCGGAGAACATGGTCCGGCGGGCCGGCGGCAAGCCGATCAGGGTCGCCAGCAAGTCGATCCGATCCCGCCCCGTCCTCGAACGGATCCTCGCCATGGACGGCTTCGCCGGCATCATGGCATTCACCCTGCCCGAGGCCCTCTGGCTCGTCTCCACCGGGCTGCGTGACGTGCTCGTGGCCTACCCCACCGCCGACCGCGCCGCGCTCGCCGAACTGGCCTCCGACGGCCGCGCGGCCCGGGAGGTCACGATCATGGTCGACCACCCCGACCACCTGGACCTCGTCGAGTCGGCCGTGGCCGGCGTCCGCGACCGCCACGAGATCCGGGTCTGCCTGGACATCGACGCGGGGTTCGTCGCGCTCGGCGGCCGGCTCCGGGTCGGCGCCCGCCGCTCCGCCGTACGCGAGGCCGGCCAGGCCGCCGACCTGGCCGCCGACATCGCCAAGCGGACCGGCTTCCGCCTCGTCGGGCTGATGGCCTACGAGGCCCAGATCGCCGGAGTCGGCGACGCCGCGCCGGGCAGCCCCGCCCGCACCCGGGCGATCCGGTGGATGCAGGCCAGGTCGCGGCGCGAGCTCGTCTCCCGCCGGGGCCGCATCGTCCACGCCGTCCGCCAGGTCGCCGACCTGGAGTTCGTCAACGGCGGCGGCACCGGCAGCATCGAGAAGACCGCCCGCGAGAAGGCCGTCACCGAGATCGCCGCCGGATCCGGCTTCTTCCACCCCCGCCTGTTCGACTTCTACCGCGGCTTCACCGGCCGGCCCGCCGCGCTGTTCGCCCTCCCGGTCGTCCGCCGCCCCGCCGCCGGTGTCGTCACCGTCCTCGGCGGCGGCTACCACGCCTCCGGCGCCCCCGGCCCGGACCGCCTCCCCCAGCCGTACCTCCCCTGCGGGCTGCGCTACGACCCCGACGAGGGCGCCGGGGAGGTCCAGACCCCCCTCCTCGGCCAGGCGGCCGAGGACCTGCACGTCGGCGACCGCGTCTGGTTCCGCCACGCCAAGGCCGGCGAACTGTCCGAACGCTTCGCGAGCCTGCACCTCGTCGACGGCGAGGAGATCGTGGAGGAGGCGCCCACCTACCGCGGCGAGGGCCGGACCTTCCTCTGAGACCCGGGTCAGCGGCGGCGGCGCCGCCAGAGCAGGACCGCCGCGCTGACCGCGAGCACCGCCCCCACACCCACCAGGATCGGCCCGAGCTCCGGCTGCTCCCCGGCCCAGAGGTCCTCCGGCTCCTCCCCCGGCCGCACCGGCCGCGGGTTGAGCCCGACCGCCTCCCCGACCCGCTCGCCCACCGAGACCAGGAACCTCCTGGCGTCCGACTCGGCCTTGGCGACCGTCCGGCGCGCGACGTTCTTCGGGCTCACCCGGTCGGCGATGGCGTCCACCGTCTGGGCCAACTCGGCACGGGTCCGCGCGATCCGCCGTTCCAGCTCCATGGGATCGGTGTCCGCCATGGCTCTCCTCTCATCGCCCTTGACATCGATCAGTCTGTCAGGTCCGTCCCCCCGACGACACTTCGGGCCGACCGGTAAGTTGACCCGGGAACGATTCCACGGAGGGACACCATGAAACTCGAGCCCGGCGACGCCGCCCCGGACTTCACCCTTCCCGCCGCCGACGGTACGACCGTCTCCCTGGAGGGGCTGCGCGGCAGGCGGGTGATCCTGTACTTCTACCCCGCCGCGATGACCCCGGGCTGCACCAAGCAGGCCTGCGACTTCCGCGACAGCCTCGACTCGCTGGCCGCCGCCGGTTTCGCCGTACTCGGCGTGTCGAAGGACTCCCCCGCCAGGCTGGCGAAGTTCGCCGAGCGCGACGCGCTGACCTTCCCGCTGCTGTCGGACCCGGAACTGGAGGTCCACAAGGCGTACGGCGCGCACGGCGAGAAGACGATGTACGGCAGGACCACCGTCGGGGTGCTGCGCTCCACCTTCGTCATCGACGCGGACGGCAAAATCGAAAAGGCCCTCTACAACGTGAAGGCGACCGGCCACGTGGCCCGCCTGCGCCGCGAACTGGGCGTGGACCAGTAGCATTTCCCTTTTTATAGCCATTTGAGCGCACCCCGGGGATTGTCGGTCGCGCCACCCGTCCTCGGGGTGTGCCCATCGAATACGAATACACCCCCGAAATGCCGGCCGAGGCGGCGGCGAAATCCCTCAGCGTCACCGAGGTCCTCCGCCGCCTGGGCGTGACCGTCGCCGGAGGCGACCACGCCCACATCAGCCGCCGGCTGAAGCGCTTCCGGATGACGCGTCCCACTTCCGAAGGGTCGCTTCCGACAAGGGGCGGCCCTCGCCCAGGCGCCGCCGTCCGGAGCGGATCCTCGCCATATGGCCGAAGGGCGGCCCCCGCCCCGACGCGGGCCGGCTCCGGCGGAGCCTTCTGGCCGCCGGGGTGCCGTACCGGTGTGCTGGCTGTAAGATCGAGGGGATCTGGCCGGGCCGGGCCCTGACCCTGCACGTCGATCACATCAACGGCGACCGACTGGACAACAGAATAAAAAAACTTGCGCTTTCCCCGCCCGAGCCGCCATCCTCAGACAGGGAATTCCGCAGGAAAAGCAGGGGCCGTAGCCCAACGGTAGAGGCGGCAGTTTTAGGTACTGTACAGAGCGGGTTCGAATCCCGCCGGCCCCACAAAAGAATCGAAAACAATCCGGCGGTCCCCAGGTCCGTGAACACCGCCGTGACCGTTTCACCGCAGGACGCGTTCTTCATCGAGTACCACCGGAGGGAGAAGGGCGCGAGGCCGAGGTTCGCGGCCATCCGCGAGGCGCTGTGACCGCCGCGCGAGGCGACCCTGGGGAGAGGCTCGCCACCGCCCTTCCCGAAACGCCTCCCCCGCACTCCGCCCGCACTCCGCCCGCACTCCGCCCGCCCCGCCGTCCGCCGCGTGCCGCCGGTCGCCGGGCCCCCGCGTCCCGCCGCGCCGGGTGGGATCGGTTGGCAATGGGCCCCATCCGTACCCGCCGAAACCCGCCCGTGAATGGCGGGTGGGGCCGTGAACAGGATCTCCACGCAGTGATCACTCTCGTCACCAAATCGTGAAAATTCATCTTTTGACCGAAATATTGACGGCGATCTCACGGCAGGGTCAAATCCTCTCAGCCCCAGTGCTACCGACGAGTCCCTCCCCTCCGCCGTTCACCTCGCCAGGCGCGCAGCGTGCGTGGACGCGCTCCGGGACTCGCCACCACGCACCACGGCGGACCACGGACACCCCTCCGAAAAGATCCCGTGGCCGCCGCTCAGCAAAGGAGCACCCGCGTGAAACGCTCTGTCGCGTTTGCGCTCGTTGCCTCGGCGTCAAGCCTCGCCGTGGCACTGTCCGCCCCGTCCGCCGGAGCCATCGGGCTGACCGCCCAGGCTCCGCCGGCCGCCTCCCCCGACACTCCCGCCCAGGCCGCCGACCGCCTGGTGGAGTCCGAACCGGCGATCCTGCGGGCCTCTCCCAAGGACCGCTTCCTGCGCCACAGCGCTCTCGCCACCAAGGACGGGCTCAACTACATCGCCTACGAGCGCACCTACTCCGGCCTGCCGGTCTACGGCGGTGACTTCGTCGTCGTGACGAACTCCACCGGCGGCGTGCTGAGCACATCGGTCGCCCAGACCGAGCCGCTGAGCGTCTCGACCACCCCGAAGATCGACGCGGCGAAGGCCGCCGAGATCGCCCGGACGCAGATCAGCGACCCCGCCGAGGTCGCCGCGCCGAAGCTGTCGGTGATGGCCCAGGGGCGGGGCCGGCTGGCCTACGAGGTTCTGGTGACCGGCGCCGACCGCGGCCGCGAGAGCAAGATGCACGTCTTCGTCGACGCGGTGACCGGTGAGGTCGCCGAGAAGTCGGACGAGGTCAGGGACGGCTCGGGGGCGAGTTACTACAACGGCCCGGTCACCATCGGCACCTCCGGCTCCGGCACGTCGTACTCCATGACCGACCCGGCCCGCCCGGGCATCCGCTGCGGCGGTCAGGGCGGCACCGCCTACACCGGGACGGACGACAGCTGGGGCAACGGCTCGGGCACCAACCTGGAGACCGCGTGCGTGGACGCCATGTACGCGGTGAGCCAGGAATGGGACATGCTCAAGAGCTGGCTGGGCCGCAACGGCATCGACGGCAACGGCAACGGCTTCCCCGCGCGGGTCGGCCTGAGCGATGTCAACGCCTACTGGAACGGCAGCTACACCAACTTCGGCCGTTCCCAGGACGGGCAGCGTCAGGCGACGCCGATCGACGTGGTGGCCCACGAGTTCGGGCACGCGATCTTCCAGACCACGCCGGGCGGTTCGAGCGGCAGCAACGAGAAGGGCGGGCTCAACGAGTCCACCGGTGACGTCTTCGGCGCGCTGACGGAGTTCTACGCCAACGAGCCCGCGCAGTACGACCCGCCGGACCTCAGCGTGGGCGAGGAGGTCGACCTGGTCGGCGACGGGCCGATCCGCTACATGCACAAGCCGTCCCTCCTCGGCGACCCCGACTGCTACTCCTCCTCGGTGCCGAACATGGAGGTGCACGCCGCGGCGGGCGTGCAGAACCACTGGTTCTACCTGCTCTCCATGGGCTCCAACCCGACCAACGGCCAGCCGGTCAGCCCGACCTGCAACAGCACGACGGTCGCGGGCGTGGGCATCCAGAAGGCGGGCCAGATCTTCATGGGCGCGCTGAACCGCAAGACCACGACGTGGACCCACCAGCTCGTCCGCAAGGCGAGCCTGGAGGCGGCGATCCAGCTGTTCCCGGGTTCCTGCACCGAGTTCAACGCGACCAAGGCCGCGTGGAACGCCGTCAGCGTTCCGGCCGCCTCGGGCGAGCCCACCTCGTGCGGCTCGACGAGCAACGACTTCTCGATGACGCTGAACCCGGCCTCGGCCAGCGTGCAGGCCGGCCAGCAGGCGACCTCGACGGTCGGCACGCAGACCACCTCGGGCAGCGCGCAGAGCGTGACGTTCTCGGCTTCCGGCCTGCCGTCGGGGGCGACCGCGTCCTTCAGCCCGGCGTCGGTGACCTCGGGCGCCTCCTCCACCATGACGATCTCGGTCCCGGCGAACACGGCCGCGGGCACCTACAACGTGATCGTCACCGGTGACGGCGCCAGTGTGGACCACACGGCCACGTTCACCCTCACGGTCGGCACGACGGGCAACGTCGTCTTCAACGACACCTTCGAGACCGACCTGGGCTGGACGGTGAACGCGAGCGGCACCGACACCGCCACCGCCGGGAAGTGGGAGCGCGGTGACCCGGCGGCGACGACCTCCTCGGGCGTGACGCTGCAGCTCGGCACCACCGTCAGCGGGTCCAACGACCTGGTCACCGGCCGTCTGGCGGGCACCGCGGCGGGCGACTACGACGTGGACGGCGGTCTGACGAGCGTCCGTTCGCCGGAGATCGCGCTGCCGTCCGGGACGCTGACGCTGACGTTCTCCTGGTACCTGGCGCACCTGAACAACGCCAGCAGCAGCGACTACTTCCGGGTCCGCGTGGTGAGCGGCAGCTCGAACACCGTGGTGTTCCAGCAGCTCGGCGCGGCCTCCAACCGGGCCGGGGCCTGGCAGACGGCGACGGTGAACCTGTCGTCCTACGCCGGTCAGACGGTCCGCCTGCTGGTCGAGACCGCCGACGCCTCGACGGCGAGCCTCATCGAGGCCGGCGTCGACGACGTGAAGATCACCAAGTCCTGATCCGGCGGGTCCGGCGTGGCGGCCCGGCCGTCACGTGAACGTCGCGGCCCCGGTCCCCTCCCCAGGGGCCGGGGCCGCTTCGCGCTCTCCCCATCGTCACCGGCCGGCGTGTTCTCCCGAGTCGCCGGCCGGCCGGGCGGGCGGATGTCTCCCGAGTCGCCGGGCCGCGCGGTGCGTCCTCACCATCGCGCGGCCCGGCGTTGTTGTGATCCGCCATCACAAACGGTCTCCCTTTACTCACCCCGGAGGGTGCTCCCAGCCACCATGATGCCCAAGAAGTGGTAAAGCACACGTAAGCCGTACAAAATGTGCTACCTGGGTCGTACACCGTGCTCCGCCCTGAGGGGGAAGGGGATCGATCCGCCCGTACATATCGTGGGGATGTGTTCGGCAGACTGCACTCCTGGGGTCGGCGGCACCCGGCGGTCGTGGACCTCCTGTGGCTGGCGCCGTTCCTGCTGATCTCGTTCGCCAACCTTCAGCTGCTCCGCTCCGGGGACGCCCACCTGCTCGGCAGGGACCTCGGGCCCTGGGGGTTCCTCGTGCTCGCGGTGGCGCTGGTGGCGCCGATGTTCTGGATGCGCCGCCGCCCGCTGGCGGTGTTCGCGATCGTCTCGCTGGTCAGCTTCGTCCAGTGGCTCGCCGACGCGCAGCCGCAGTTCTTCAACCTCTCCGTGCTCATCGCCATGTACGGCGTGGCGTCGCACTGCGCGCCGCGCTGGGCGGTGGGCGCGCTGCTCACCTCCGAGCTGGGCGTCTTCCTCGCCCTCCTCCAGTCCCCCGGCGACCCCGACGGCAGATCCTTCGCCAGCTCCTCGGTGTTCGTCGTGGCGATCTGGATCACCGGCATCTACACCAGCACCCGCCGCCGCTACCTGGAGGGACTGGAGGAGCGGGCCGAACGGGCCGAGCGCGAACGCGACCAGCAGGCCCGGCTGGCCACCGCCGCCGAACGGGCCCGGATCGCCCGCGAGCTCCACGACGTGGTCGCGCACAACGTCAGCGTGATGATCGTCCAGGCCGACGGGGCGGGCTACGCGCTGGGCGGCGGAGACCCCGACACGGCCCGCGAGGCGATGAGGACGATCTCCGCCACCGGCCGCCGGGCCCTGGCCGAGATGCGCCGGATGGTCGGCGTGCTGCGGGCCGACGACACCGCCGAGGAGTACACCCCGCAGCCCGGCCTGTCCCAGCTCGACGACCTGGTGACGCGGGTCCGCTCCTCCGGCCTGCCGGTGGACCTGCGCGTCACCGGGGCCCGGCAGGCCCTCCCCGAGGGGGAGGAGCTGACGGTGTACCGGATCGTCCAGGAGGCGCTGACCAATACCCTCAAGCACGGCGGTCCCGGCACGCGGGCCACGGTCGAGATGGAGTACGGCGTGCGCGAGCTGCTGCTGCGGGTGACCGACGACGGCCGCGGCGCCGCGGCCCCCCGCAGCCCGGACGGCCACGGCCTGGTCGGCATGCGGGAGCGGGCCGCCGTGTTCGGCGGGAGCGTCGACGCCTGCCCCCGGCCCGGCGGCGGGTTCCAGGTGACGGCGCGGCTGCCGGTGGGCGAGCCCGCGGCCGGTTGAGCGAGAGGGGTGCGCGGGACGTGATCCGCGTGATGCTGGTGGACGATCAGGAGCTGCTGCGGACGGGGTTCCGCATGGTGCTCGGGGCGCAGCCCGACATCGAGGTCGTCGCGGAGGCGGGCGACGGCGCCGCGGCGGTCCGGGTCGCGCGGACGGCCGGGGCGGACGTCGTGCTGATGGACGTGCGGATGCCCGTCATGGACGGGGTGGAGGCGACCCGGCTGATCCGCGCCGCGCCGGACGGGCCACGGGTGCTGATCCTCACCACCTTCGACCTGGACGAGTACGCGTTCGCCGCGCTGAAGGCCGGCGCGTCCGGGTTCCTGCTCAAGGACGTGCCGCCCGCCGACCTCATCAGCGCGATCCGGTCGGTGCACAGCGGCGACGCGGTGGTGGCGCCGAGCACGACGCGGCGGCTGCTGGAGCGCTTCGCCGTACACCTCCCGTCACCGGGTACGGCGGAGCCCGCGGCGCTGGACGGGCTCACCGCGCGGGAGCGCGAGGTGCTGGTGCTGGTGGCGCGGGGGCTGTCGAACACCGAGATCGCCGCCCGGCTGGTCCTGGCCGAGGCGACGGTCAAGACGCACCTGGGCCGGATCCTGGCCAAACTGGGCCTGCGGGACCGGGCGCAGGCGGTGGTGTACGCCTACGAGAGCGGCCTGGTCACCCCGAACTCGGCGGACTGGATGTGATGTCTCAGGACGTTGGCTCCTCAACGTGCGAACTTTTCGATGGCCGCCGGGGTGACGGGGGTGAAGAAGTTGACGAGGTTGCCGTCGGGGTCGCGGAACAGCAGCGACCGGTTGCCCCAGGGCATCGTGGTGGGCCCGTTGACGAAGTCGGTGACGAAGCCGGTCAGGTTCCGGTGAACGCGGTCCACGTCGTCGACGAGGAACTCGATGATCATGCTGTGGTTGTCCGCCGGGCGGGCAGAGCCCGGGGCGAACAGCGGGACGGTGCGGGTGCCGGCGATCGCGAGGGTGGCGTTGGGGGTTGTGAGTTCGGCGAAGTCCTCGGTGGCCCACATCGCCCGCACCCCCGTGGCGCGCTCGTAGAACTCGACGAGACGCGCGACGTCGCTGGTGATGATGCGGATCGAGACGAAGTCCATGGGGATCTCCTTGGCTGTACCGGAGGCGTGCACGTCGCAGGCTAGGAGAAATAGTGGACAGAATCGGTCCACTATTCGCGTTAAGTTGTGCACATGCCTCGACCCACCGGCCGCGTGCTGACACTCCTGGAGCTGCTGCAGTCGGGCGGCACCCGGACCGTGGCCGAACTCGCCGACCGGCTCGGCGTCGAAGGGCGCACCGTGCGGCGGTATGTGGACCAGTTGATCGATCTGGACGTGCCTGTGGAATCGGTGCGCGGCCGCTACGGCGGTTACCGGCTCGCTCCCGGGTACCGCCTGCCTCCGCTCATGCTCAGCGACGACGAGGCGCTGGCCGTGCTGCTCGGCCTGGTCGCCGGCCGCCGAGCGGGGTTGACGACGACGGAGCACACGGCGAGCGAGACGGCATCGGCGAAGATCCGGCGGGTGCTGCCCAGGCACATCGCCCGCCGGCTCGACACACTCCTGGAGGCTCTCGCCTTCACGGACCAGCCCGGCGGGTTCGACACCCCGGACGCCGGGGTCCTGCTCACCATCGCCGATGCGGTACGCCACCGCCGACCGGTCTCGATCCGCTACACCGACCGCAACGGACGGCGCAGCGAACGCACACTGCACGCGTACGGGATCGTCGCCCATTCGGGCCGGTGGTACGTCACGGGCAAGGACGCCCGGATCAGCGAGGACCGAACCTTCCGGCTCGAGCGCATCGCGGACGCGAGGACCCTGCCCGGCTCATTCGAAGCGCCCGCGGGTCCCGGTCCGGCACAGCGCGTGTTGTCAGGGTTCGCCACGGCTGAGTACCGGCATGAGGTGACCTTGCGAATCCACGGGACAGCCGAGCACATCCGCGCCCACCTTCCCGCCGGCATCGCGAGCCTGGCGGAGCACGAACCCGCGACGGACCAGGACCCGGCGGCCGAACGCTGGCTGCGCGTCGAGCTACGTGCGGAGCGGCTCGACTGGTTGCCTCCGGCACTCGCCTCACTCGACCGGCCGTTCGTCATCGAGCGCCCCGATGAACTGCGCGGCCTCGTCATCGCGCTCGGCGATCGCCTCGCCTCCTACGCCCGCCAGGCCTGACGGCGAGGAACCGGTGTCAGGAGATGGCACAACCGGCTCTCCTCCCTGCCGCCCCGGCTCCCCGCCCGCCGAGTCTCGTCGAGCCCGGCCGGGGTCCGTGCCCGGGGACCCTCGCCCGGGGCGGGGCCGGGTCGGCCGAATGGCCGATGCGGGTCTACCCCTCCGGTGGGAACGGCCGCTCCGCGCGGGCCCTTCGGTGGAGGACAAGTCCGTCCTGCAGTCCGATGGCGGGCGTTTCCCCTGGCAATAGCGTTTTTCCCGTCATGAACGCTGTTGTCGCAAGGAGAGTTGACGTGACCCTCACCGGTGGAGAGGTCGGCGCGCGGGGCGCGCGGGAGAACGCGGTGCCCGCCGTGGTCGCGAAGGGGCTGACGAAGAGCTACGGCCGGGGGGACGCGACCGTGCACGCGCTGCGCGGAGTGGACGTCTCCTTCGCGACCGGCGCCTTCACCGCGATCATGGGGCCGTCCGGGTCCGGGAAGTCCACGCTGATGCACTGCCTGGCGGGCCTCGACACGGTCAGCGGCGGGCAGGTGCACATCGGCGACGTCGAGCTGACCGGGCTGGGCGACAAGCGGCTCACCCTGCTGCGCCGCGAGCGGATCGGCTTCATCTTCCAGGCGTTCAACCTGCTGCCGACGCTGACCGCCGAGCAGAACATCCGGCTTCCGCTGGACATCGCCGGCCGCCAGGCCGACCAGGACCTGTTCGACCGCGTGGTGGAGACCGTGGGCCTGCGCGAACGGCTCGGGCACCGGCCGACGGAGCTGTCCGGCGGCCAGCAGCAGCGGGTGGCCGTGGCCCGGGCGCTGATCAGCAAGCCGCAGGTCATCTTCGCCGACGAGCCGACCGGCAACCTCGACTCCCGCAGCGGCGCCGAGGTGCTGTCCTTCCTGCGCACGTCGGTGCGCGAGCTCGGCCAGACGATCGTGATGGTCACCCACGACCCGGTGGCGGCCTCCTACGCCGACCGCGTGGTGTTCCTCCGTGACGGCCTGCTGGTCAGCGAGATCCACCGGCCGACCCCGCAGAGCGTGCTGGACACGCTGATGAAGCTGGAGGCCTGAGGGATGGTCAAGGCGACACTGGCCGGGCTGCTGGCGCACCGGCTGCGCCTGCTGCTCACCTCGCTGGCGATCGCGCTGGGCGTGGGCTTCATCGCGGGCACGCTCGTGCTCACCGACACCATCGACGCGGGCTTCAGCCAGCGGTTCGCCGCGGCGGCCGACAAGGTCGACGTCGCCGTGCTGCCCGCCCCGGGCACGGACCGGCAGGTGCCACCCCACGTCCCGGCGGCGGCGCTGGAGAAGGTCCGTGCGGCCCGCGGGGTCGCCGACGCCCAGGGGCTCGTGCGGGGCACCTCCGCCCTGATCGGCAAGGACGGCAAGGCCGCCGGCGACTACCCCACCTCCGGCATCGCCGTCGTCGAGGGCCCGCTGAACCGCACCGAGATCACCAGCGGCGCGGCGCCGAAGACCGACGCGCAGGCCGTACTCGACGAGAACACCGCCAAGACCCGCGGCTTCAAGGTCGGGGACCGGATCACGGTGCTCGACTCGCGCGAGACCAGGCACGAGTTCACCCTGGTCGGCCTGTTCGACGTCGGCCTCGACCAGGAGCTCGGCTACACCGGCGCGGTCGGCTACACCACCGCCATGGCGCAGCGGATGACCGGGCAGCGCACCTTCACCGAGATCGACGTCGCGGCCGCCGAGGGCGTCTCCCAGGAGCAGGCCCGCGCGGCGGTCGCCGCCGCCCTGGGGTCGGGCTACCAGGTCGTGACCGGGGAGAAGTTCGCCGACGACCTGGCGAAGCAGAACGGCGCGGACACCGGGATACTCAAGACAGGCCTGCTGCTTTTCGGCCTGGTGGCGATGTTCGTGGCCGCCCTGGTCATCTACAACACCTTCACCATCCTCGTCGCCCAGCGGACCAGGGAGATGGCGCTGCTGCGCTGCATCGGCGCCACCCGCGGGCAGGTCTTCGGCTCCGTCCTGCTGGAGTCGACGGTCGTCGGACTGCTCTCCTCGGCCCTCGGGCTGCTGCTCGGCTACGGCCTGAGCCTGGGGGCGCTCACCGCGCTGACCTCGTTCGGCGCGCCGCTGCCCACCGGTGTGGTCCCCACCCTGTCGCCGCGCACGATCGGGCTGGCCGTGGCCCTGGGCGTCGTCGTCACCGTGGGCGCGGCGCTGCTGCCGGCCCGGACGGCGACGCGGGTCGCGCCGATCGCGGCACTGCGCTCGCAGGTCGAGGAGCGCACCTTCCGGACCGGCGTCGTCCGGACGGTCCTGGCGGCGCTGTTCCTGCTCGCCGGCGCGGGCGTCACCGCGGCCGGGGTCGCCATGGACCCCGGCGAGTCCGCGCTCTTCGTCGTCATGGCAGGCGGCACGGTCTTCTTCCTGGGGGTGCTGATCTTCGGCCCGGTGCTCGTCAGGCCGCTCGGCGCGCTGGTCGGCTGGCTGCCCGCGAAGCTCTTCGGGGTGCCCGGCAAGCTCGCGGTGGACAACTCCGGCCGCAACCCGCGCCGGTCGGCCACCACGACCGTGGCGCTCACCGTGGGCGTGACGCTGATGACCCTCATCGCCGTCATCACCGGCACCGTGCGGGTGACCTTCACCGAGCGGCTCGACGAGCAGTTCCCGGTGGACTACCTGATCCAGCCGCAGGACGACGACGCCACACTCCCCCGCGCCCTGGGCGAGGGCCTGCGGAACAGGCCCGAGCTCGCCTCGGTCGCCGCGTTCCGCGAGAAGATCACCGAGGTCGGGGGCCGCGGCGCCGAGTTCCGGGTGGGGACCTTCACCCCGGCGCCGGACTTCCGGCCGGAGCTCGATGCGGGGTCGATCGCGCTGCTCACGCCCGGGACCGCGGTCATCGGCCGGCACGTCGCCGCCGACCTGGGACTGAAGGTCGGCGACCGGATCACCGTGCGGACCGCCAAGGCCGGCGCGGTGGACCTGAGGGTGGTGGCCACCTTCGACCCCGCCTCCGGGGTCCTGCCCCCGGTCACCGTGCCGACGGCTGACTTCGACCGCTACTTCGGCGCGGTCGGCGACAGCCGGCTGATGGTCAACGCCCGGGACGGCGTCGGCGCCGACGTGGGACGCCGGGCGGTCGAGGCGGCGGCGCAGCCGTACCCGACGGCCAAGGTCGCCAGCGCGGCCGAGATCCGCGGCGAGTTCGAGGAGTCGCTCGACATGATGGTGATGATCATCACCGGCCTGCTGGGCCTGGCGGTGCTCATCTCCCTGCTGGGCATCGCGAACACGCTCTCGCTGTCGGTGTACGAGCGGACCCGGGAGTCGGCCCTGCTGCGGGCGCTCGGCCTGACCCGGCCCCAGCTGCGGCGGATGCTCTCGGTGGAGGCGCTGATCCTGGGGGTCATCGGCGCGCTGGTCGGCGTGGCGCTCGGCGTCGGGTTCGGCTGGGCCGCGACGCAGACGATGAACGACGACGTCGCCTTCCAGGTGCCGGTCACACAGATCCTGGTGTTCGTGGCGCTGTCCGGCCTGGCCGGGGTCATCGCCGCCGTGCTGCCGGCCCGCCGGGCCGCCCGCGCCTCCATCGTCGGCTCCCTCGCCACCGGCTGACCGGCCGGCACGGCGGCCGGGGTGTCCGCGGGGCGGCGCGCGTCGGGTGGAGAAGCGCACACACGGCCGGGTCGCCCGCGGGGGCGGCGCCCCGGCCGTTTCCCCTACTCCCCCGTGTAGAGCCGGTGGAGGTCCACCAACTGGATCCGGCCATCACCGGAAGCGGCCGCCGTCCGGAGATCGTCGGTGAACCCCGATCCGCTGAACATGATGAGCACCCCCGGGGCCCGCCCCCGGGCGGCCAGTACGGAGGCGATCTTCTCAAGTCTGTTCAGGTGGCCGAGACCGACGACGTCTCCCCACTTGATCTCACCGATGGCGAGCAGCCGGCCCTCGGGGTCGAACGCGGCGAGGTCGACTTCGTGCCCCGTGCGCGTGGCCTGGTCGTAGACGACTCCCGAGAGGATCCTCGCGGGAAATCCCCCGAAGGTGTCGTCGGCGGCCATGTTCGACGCCCAGACCCGGCACATCCGCTCGAACACCGGCCCGGCGACGTTGCTGAGGAACTTCGGCGCGGACGCCTTCCAGATACGTTCGGTACGGCCGGGCCGTACCTGCTCCAGCTGCGCCCAGTACGGACGCATGATCACGTGATAGAAGCGGATCAGTGGCTCGGTGATGCGGTACTCCGACCTGTTGGATCGGAACGCGTCCGGTTCGGTGACGAGAAGACCCGCCTCTTCCAGAACCGTCAGATGGTGGGAGATGTCGGTGGCCTTGCGCTCGATACGGGTCGCTATACCGCCCCGGGTGGCGTTCCCTTCGGCCACGGCGGCGAGAACCGTGTGGTAGAGACCCGTGTCGCGGAGTGTCGGATCCTCCGCGAGAAGGGCGCGCACCTCACGGAAGAGAGGGCTCGCCGGATTGAGCACGTGCTCGACGATCCACGCGTCGAACTCGCCGAGGCTCGCCGGCGCTTCGCCGCGGAGGTATTCGGTGCGGTAGGCGGGCGTGCCACCGAGCACGAAGTACAGCATGGCCGCGAGCCGATGGTCGGTGATGCCCCAGAACCCGGCGGCCGTCCGGAAATCGAAGGTCGGCACGACCAGTTCGAGGCCCGCCCTGCCGCGAAGCGGAGCGGCACCGGTGAGCAGGCCCCCCATGAAGGAGATCGAGGACCCGCACAGCAGAATCCGCGCCCTGGAGGCCAGCCTCGCGGCGCGGCGCGGCGACAGCGCCTTCTGGATGACGGAGGGAAGGTCCTTGGCGTCTCTGACCAGGTAGGGGAACTCGTCGAGGACCACGGGGACCGGACGGTCCGCTGCCAAGGCCAGCAGCCCGTCGATGGCCTGCGCCCAGTCGCCGAAGCGGACCGTCCCCGGTGCGCCGTTGTAGGCGGCCACCGCGTCACCGAGCTGCCGGAGCGCCTCCTGCCGCGGCACGGCCTCCGTCGCCGCGTAGTAGAAGCCGCCACTGGCCTCGCAGAGCGATTCCAGCAGGAAGGACTTGCCCTGCCGCCTACGCCCCGATACCACCCCCAGGGTGGCGCCCGGGCCGTCGTCACCGGCGAAGCGGGTGAGCTGCCGCCACTCCCAGTCGCGATCGAACATGTCCGGAGGCTTGGTCAGCCGCACGAGTCCTCCATTTCTAGGAGTACGTTTATTAGTATCGTACTCCTAAAAACAGCGATCTACCGGAGGCGGGGGCCCGGCCACTGCTCGGCGACCGCCTCGGGGTGGAGCAGCGGCCGGAGGGCGAGTTCCCCGGTGTATTTGTCGATCACCACGCAGCCGCCGCCGACGGTGTCGGGCAGCACGCCGGGGTCGTCGGGCTCGGGTTCCACGGCCCAGGCGACGTAGCCGCCGCCGAAGCCGTGGAGCCGGATCTCCACGGTGGAGCCGGGACGGCGGACGCCGTTGAAGTACTCCTCGGCGATCGCCCTGGCCTGGTCGAGGTTCACAGCCGCCGCCCCTCCGCGTCGACCGCCACGCAGAAGACGCCGGCCACCGACTCGTACGGCGGCTCCACCGACATGTGGCCCCGCTGCGCGTCGATCCAGATCACCTCGCCCGAGAAGTTGACCGCGTTCCAGGCGTGGCTGCCGCCGCCCGGCCAGCGGTTCATGATGACCGCGCACGAGCCGTGCCCGCCGGACAGCAGCGCCTGCGCGATCGGGACGTAGGAGTGCCGCCCCTGCCCGACGTACCGGAAGCGCTGGCCCAGCCACCGCTCGGCGCGGGCCACTCCCCCGGCCTCCCCGGTGAGCAGCGGCTTGCCGGCCCGGTCGTACTCCGGCCGCCGGGGTGCCGCCACCGCGGGTGCGCCGTACCAGGTGGACAGCACCGCCAGGGCGCAGTCCACCGCGTTGGTCGCCCGGAACGGGTCCTCGGCGGGGCCGGCGCCGTTGACCAGCCTGATCCACATGCCGCGCGGGTCGGGGAAGCGCCGCGGCACGCCCCGCTCGGTCAGCGGCACCGCCCGCGTCACGTCCTCCTGGGTCTGCGGGTCGGGCATCGCCAGCCCGCCCGCCACGCCGTACGGCCGGCACCGGTCGAGCAGCAGCGGCCGCCAGCGCGCCGGCTCCGGTTCCCGTGGCGCCGCGACCGGAGCCGGGACCGGCTGCGAGCCGTCCAGCTCGAAGTCGCGCCACCGCCGCCCGTCCGCGGCCACGACGGGGTTGTAGACCCCCTCGGGCAGAAACAACCGCGTCATGCGTCCCCCTCGCCCATCCGTCCGGGGCCGATGGTAGGGCCGCCCCGCCCGCGGCGCGGGCGAGTTGACCAGACCGGCGGGCGAGTTGACCGAACCGGGGGCGCGCACCGAGCGTTCCGGAACCGACCGGCGGCGGGGCGACCTACCGGGCCGTTACCCGGGGATCCGGCGTCACCCCGCGACGACGTGGCCGCCCGGCCCGGCGGCGGACACCTTTAGTAGCCGATCAGCTTCATTCAGTCACGCTATGTTACTTAATGGTAATAAGCTGTGCGCAAGGCTTTGATCTCCCCTGGACGACCTCCGGGACCCGCCGTGCCTACCGTGGGACACGAGGTTCCCAGGCCGGGACGGCGTCGCGTACGGCGACGGCCCGGCGGTTCGCCGGTCCGGGCCGCACCCGGACCCCGAGGGCCGGACGGAGTGATGTCCATGACGATCAGGCGCACCCTCTCCGCGGGGGCGGTGCTCGCATCCCTCCTCGCCGTCCCGGCGGCCGTGTCCGCAGCGGCCGGGGCCGCACAGCCCGCCCAGGTCGCCGTCCCGGTCGCCGTCACGGTCGCCGCGAGGGACGGCGGCACCTGCCCGAGCAAGCGGAGCACCAGCAGATGCATCAGGCATCACCGCGGTTACTCCGCCGCCTCCTACGGCCTCGGCCCGGACCGGTACCGCCCGCCGAAGCCCACCCCGGGCATCCACGGCGACGACGGCGCCCCCGGACAGCCCGGCGGCCCCGGCGGTCCCGGCGGGATCAACGACTGACCGTTCCCCGGCCCGGGCACCGCCCGGGCACCGGAACCAGACAGGGAGTGATGACCATGACGACGATCAGACATGCCCTCTCCGCGGGAGCGATGTTCGCCTCCCTCCTCGCCGTCCCGGCGGTGGCGTCGGACGGACTCGGCGGCCTCCCCCCGCAGGCCGGACCGTTCTCCGCGGCGTCGTCCCAGGTCAAGACCGCCAAGCCCTGCTCGGAGGCCAAGCATCCCGCCAAGTGCCGCGCCCGGCGCGGCGGCCACGGCGGGGGCGGGGGCGGGGGCGGGGGTACGCCCAAGAGCGGCCCCGGTATCAACCCGGGCCGTATCGGCGATGGCGGGGAGATCAATCCCGGCGGCGGCGGCGGTGAGCCCGCGGGAATCAACGGCTGACGCCCCGCGGCCCCGGCCGGGCCGTACCCGGCCGGGAGCCGGCTCCATGGGGCCGTGAGGCCGAAAGGCTCAGGCGACGGTGACCGTGACGGTGTGCAGGCCGGTGGCGCCGTCGGGCATGACCGGGGCGCGCTGAGCGGTCTGGGTGTGTCCGGTGGCGTCCGTGGCACGCACCTCGATGGTGTGCCGGCCCCGGACGGCGTCCCAGTCGTCGACCACCCACTGACGCCAGGTGTCGGCGGTCGGCGCCTCGGCCAGCCGGGCCCGGCGCCACGACCCGCCGTCGATCCGCACCTCGACGGCGTCCACCCCCCGGTGCTGCGCCCAGGCGACGCCCGCGATCACGGTACGGCCCGGCGGGACGCGCGCGCCGTCCCTCGGAAGGTCGATGCGCGACTGCGTCTTGACCGGCCCCTTCTCCGCCCACCCCCGGGTCGTCCAGTAGGCCGTGTCCCGGTCGAAGCGGGTCACCTTGATCTCGGTGACCCACTTGGTCGCCGAGACGTACCCGTACAGGCCGGGCACGACCTGGCGGACCGGGAAGCCGTGGTCGACCGGGAGCGCCTCGCCGTTCATGGCGACGGCCAGCAGGGCCTCGCGGCCGTCGAGGACGACGTCGAGCGGCGTGCCGCAGGTCCAGCCGTCGGCGGAGGTGCTGAGCAGCATGTCGGCCCCGCTCCGCACCCCCGCGTCGCGCAGCACGTCGGCCAGCCGCGCGCCCAGCCAGCGGGCGTTGCCGGCGTACGGCCCGCCGACCGGGTTGGAGACGCAGCACAGCGTGACGTCCGCCTCCACCAGGGGCCGCTTGAGCAGGTCGGCCAGGGTGAGCTCGACCGGCCGGTCCACCATGCCGCCGATCCGCAGCGTCCAGTCGCGCGGATCGACCTGCGGCACGACGATCGCGGTGTCCACCCGGTAGAAGTCACGGCCGGGGGTGACGAACGGCGTCAACCCCCTGATCCGCAGATCCGCCCCGGCCGGGATCGGCTCGGCCGGGGCGGCCGGGCGGGGCAGCACCAGGCCCGCCCGGGCGGCGCTCACCTCCGACCGGCTCGTCAGCGCCCGGCCGGCCAGGCCGCTCACCCCGGCGACGGCGGCGCCGCCGAGCACGCCGGTCAGCAGCCCGCGCCGGTTCACCGCGTACCGGTCACGCCCGGCCCGCATGACCGGCGGCCCCGTCTCCTCCGGGCGGGCGTCACCGAGCCCGGTCTCCTTCGGATGGGCGTCACCGGGCCGGGTCTTCTCCGGACGGGCGTCGTCGGACCGGATCTCCTCCGGACGGGCGTCGTCGGGCCGGGCGGCGGAGGCCCGTCTCAGCAGGGCCCGCAGCGCGATCGCGCCCGCCGCGACCCCGGCGACGGTGGGGATCACGTCCGCCGGGCCGGCGCCGGGGCGGGTCAGGACGGCGGCCACGCCGACGGCCCCGAAGGCCGCCAGCCCCGCCAGGCCGTACCGGAGGTCCCGGGCGGCGAAGACGCCCACGGCGACGGCGAGCGCGGCCATGACGGCGAGGATGCCCGCCAGCAGGACCGGCTTGTCGTTCTCACCGAAGGTCCGGATCGCAAAGTCCTTCAACCCGGCCGGGGCGAGATCGACGGCGGCGTCGCCGACCGCGACGACCGGGAAGGCCGACGCCTTCACCAACCCCGCCGCCGGCAGCGAGACCCCGACCGCCACCGCGCCGGTCACCAGGCCGATCAGCGCCGCCGCCCAGCCGGGCAGGCGGTTGTCACTTCTCATGCCTCCGACGCTACGCCCGGCGGCGGGGCCGAGATATTACGCGCCGATGACGGGTGCCCGCCCGGCCGTCCGCGCGGGCACCCGCCGAACGGCCGTCCGCCGCTATGAGTCCGTCCCGCCGGAGAGCGTCTCCGCCAGGATCGGGGCCAGGGCGCGGAAGGCCCGGCCCCGGTGGCTGATGGCGTCCTTCTCCGCCGCCGACAGCTCGGCGCTCGTCCGGCTCTCGCCCTCGGGCACGAAGATCGGGTCGTAACCGAAACCGCCGGTGCCGCGCGGCGCGTCGACGATCACGCCGTGCATCGTGCCCTCGGCGACCCGCTCCCGCCCGTCCGGCAGGGCCAGCGCGGCGGCGCACGCGAAGTGCGCGCCCCGGTGCGCGGCCGGCACGTCGGACACCTGCGCGAGCAGCAGTTCCAGGTTGGCGAGGTCGTCGCCGTGCCTGCCCGACCAGCGGGCCGAGAAGATGCCCGGCATGCCGTTCAGCGCGTCCACGCACAGGCCCGAGTCGTCGGCGACCGCGGGCAGGCCGGAGGCCCGGGCGACCGCGTGCGCCTTGAGCAGGGCGTTCTCCGCGAAGGACAGGCCGGTCTCGGGGACGTCGCCGATCTCGGGGAACTCCTCCAGCCCGACGATCTCGACCGGCACTCCGGCCTCGGCCAGGATGCGGCGCAGCTCGGTGATCTTCCCGGCGTTGCGGGTGGCCAGCACCACCCGCCCCGCGGCCGGCGGCGCTCCGGCGCTCACGCCGGCACCACCCGGTTCGCGACCCGGGCCGCTCCGGCGCTCACGCCAGGGCCTCCTTCTGCAGGCGGGTCAGCTCCGCGCACCCGGCGGCACCGAGGTCGAGCAGCTCGTCCAGCGCCGCGCGGTCGAACGGGCGGCCCTCGGCGGTGCCCTGGACCTCGACGAACGCGCCGGAGCCGGTCATCACCACGTTCATGTCGGTCTCGGCGGCGACGTCCTCGGTGTAGCAGAGGTCGAGCAGCGGCGTGGAGCCGACGACGCCGACGGACACCGCGGCGACCGACTCGACCAGCGGGTTGCCCGAGCACATCTTCCGCTCGCGCATCCACTTCACCGCGTCGGCCAGCGCGACGTAGGCGCCGGTGATGGCCGCCGTACGGGTGCCGCCGTCGGCCTGCAGGACGTCGCAGTCGATGACGACGGAGTTCTCACCGAGGATCTTGTAGTCGACGCAGGCGCGCAGTGAGCGGCCGATCAGCCGGGAGATCTCGTGCGTCCGCCCGCCGATCTTGCCGCGTACCGACTCGCGGTCGTTGCGGGTGTTCGTCGACCGGGGCAGCATGGCGTACTCGGCGGTGACCCAGCCCTGGCCGCTGCCCCGCCGCCAGCGCGGCACGCTGTCCTGCACGGTCGCGGCGCACAGCACCCGGGTGCCGCCGAACTCGACGAGCACCGAGCCCTCTGCGTGGGCCAGCCAGCCACGGGTGATGGTGACGGGGCGGAGTTGGTCAGGGGAGCGTCCATCTGCACGAGCCATGGAATCACCCTAGGTCATAGACGGCGCCGCTCCGCGCCAGCTCCATCCGTCCGGGGAAACCGGCCCGGGAGGCGTCGGCGAGGATGCGGGCCGGATCGTGCCAGGGCACCAGGTGGGTCAGCACCAGCGCGCCCGCCCCCGCCCTGGCCGCGTGCTCGGCGGCCTGGCGTCCGGTGAGGTGCAGGTCGGCGGGCAGTCCGGGGACGTCGGGGAAGCTGGCCTCGCACAGCAGGAGGTCGGCCCCGGCGGCCAGCCGGACCAGTTCGTCGGTCTCCCCGGTGTCGGCGGAGTAGGCCACCGAGCGCCCGCCGTACGAGACGCGGAAGCCGTAGGTCTCGACCGGGTGGTTCATCGGCGCGGCCGTCACCCGGAACGGGCCCACCTCGAACGTGCCGGGGGCCAGCGGCGCGAAGTCGAAGGAGGTCTCCATGCCCGGCTCGGCGGGCATGTCGTAGGCGCGGCCCAGCCGACGGGGGGCGTCGGCGGGCGCGTGGACCGGCACCCTCGGGTGCGGCCCCTGCGGGGAGTAGGTGCGCACCACGTGGTAGGAGCACATGTCGAGGCAGTGGTCCGCGTGCAGGTGGGACAGGCAGATCGCGTCCACGTCGTAGAGGCCGATGTGGCGTTGCAGCGCGCCCAGTGAGCCGTTGCCGAAGTCCAGCAGCATGCGGAACCCCTCGGCCTCCAGCAGGTAGCAGGAGGAGGGGCTGTCCGGCCCGGGGAAGCTCCCGGAGCATCCGACGATCGTCACCTTCACGGCGTCTCCCGCCCTTCCGTCAGCCGTCCGCCGGCCTCCATCGTCCGCCCGCCGGCTTCCGCGGGCCACCCACCGGCCGCTGTCAGCCGCCCGCCGTCCGTCTCGGGCCGTCCGCCGTCTGCGGGCCACTCGGCGGAGCCGGCCACGAGCCGCCCTCCGGGGCCGTCGCCCAGCGCCGCGAACTCCACCGTCTCGATCTCCGGTCCGAGGAACCGCCGCCCGAGACGTTCGAAGAGCCCGGTGTCGCCGGTGGTGCGGAACCGGTGCCGGGGCGTGCCGGAGGTCGCGGCGAGCCCGCGGTCGTGCAGGATCCGGTAGACGTCCTTGGCGGTCTCGTCGGCGCTGGAGACCAGCGTGACGTCGTCCCCCGCCACGTAGGCGATCGGCCCGGCCAGCAGCGGGTAGTGCGTGCATCCCAGGATCAGCGTGTCGCATCCGTCGGCCAGCACCGGCTTGAGGTAGTCGCGGACGACCTCGATGAGCTCGTCGCTCATGGTCTCGCCCCGCTCGGCGAACTCCACCAGCCGGTGCGCGGCCACCCCGGTCAGCAGCACGTCGGGGGCGGCGGCGAAGGCGTCGTGGTAGGCCATCGACTCGATGGTGGCCCGGGTGGCGATCACCCCGACCCTGCCGTTGCGGGTCGCCCGCACGGCACGGCGCACCGCGGGCTGGATCACCTCGACGACCGGGACGTCGTAGCGCTCGCGGGCGTCGCGCAGCACCGCGGCGCTGGCGGTGTTGCACGCGATCACCAGCATCTTGACGTCGTGCTCGACGAGGTGGTCCATCACCTCCAGGGCGTAGGCGCGGACCTGTGCGATGGTCTTGGGCCCGTACGGCTGCCGCGCCGTGTCGGCCACGTAGAGGATGGACTCGTTCGGGAGCTGGTCGATGAGGGCGCGGGCCACCGTGAGGCCGCCCACCCCGCTGTCGAAGATCCCGATGCTTGCTTGCGACACGGTTCCCAAGGTTAGGCGACCCCGGGCCTCCGATCACGGTAAGAATCGTCACAGCGGCGCCCCGTCGCGCGGGGTCCCGCCGCGCGGAGTCCCGCCGGGGGCGGGGTCAGCCGCGGCCGACGCGGGCGAGCTGCCGCGACTGGGCGACCAGCCGCCCGGCGGAGTCCCAGACCTCGACGTCCTCGTCGAACCAGCCGTCGCTGATCAGCCTGCCGCTGCCGACCAGGGTGAGCCAGCCGGGCGCGGGCAGGGCTCGCAGGTGCCAGGTGAGCTCCACGGTGGGGGCCCAGCCGCGCGCCCCGGCGGAGAACACCACGGGCGGGAGCGCGTCGACGGCCAGCGCCAGCACGTAGGGGTCGGGGTCCTGCGGCTCGGCCATCCGGAAGTGCGCGCGGGCCTCGGGGCGGCCGGTGGGACGGCCCTGCAGCCAGCCGATGGTGGGCGGGTCGAACCGCATGTCCATCTGCGCGCTGAGCGTCATGTTCGACTCCGGCTTGGGGTCGGGCAGCTTGACGCACTCCTCGACGGGCGGCAGGACCGCCGCCGGCTCGCCCGTCCAGTCGGGGGCGGCGTCTCCGAGGGTCGCCGTCGTCACGAGGGCCTCGATGAAGGAGACGCCGTCCTGGACGAGGGTGGCGCGGGTCATCGCCGCGGTGCGGCCCGCCTTGAGCTGCTCCAGCCGCACCTGGGCGGGGCCGGGGACGGGGGCGCGCAGGAACTGGGCTCCGGTGCTGACGGGGTGCTCGTGCGGGGAGGCGTCCACCACGGCGCGCAGCAGCACCGCCATCAGGTAGCCGCCGTTGAGGGGGCCGCCGATCGAGTAGCCGCCGTCCAGGCACACGTCGTAGGTGGTCTCGTCCACCCGGATCGCCTGCGTCGCCTCGTCGAACTTCGTCATCCACACTCCCGAACCTTGTTCTAGAGCGCTCACTGTACCGACTCCCGCCGGGCCCCGCCTCCCCGGCCTCTCATCACCGTCATGACCTGCGATGACACCGCGCCGTCCGGGTGCGGGACGCGGCCCCGCGGGAGGCCCCGCTCCCCCGGTTCCGCCCTGACAGGCCGTCTCACGGTTAGTGCAATGCAAGTGATCAGTTACCAAAGTCCACTATTTTCGCTTCACCCAATAAATCCACATTGTGAGTGAGCATGTCTCCCAACAATCCCCCCGGCTCCGGCTGGCAACCCGACGGCACGTCCCCCTATCCCTGGAACGACGCCACCCAGCGGGTCCCGCCGCCCGCCCCTGGGCACCCGCAGCAGGGCGGCTACCCGCAGCAGCCGCAGCCGGGTCACCCCCAGGGCGGTTCCGGCTACGACCAGACCCAGGTCTACGGCCAGCCCTCCTACGGGCAGCAGCCTTCCTCGCCGTACGGCGGGCAGGAGCAGGCCGCCCACCAGCAGCCGTCCTACGGCCAGCCCTACGAGCAGCAGCCCTACGGTCAGCAGGCGTCCGGGCAGGCGCCGTACGGCCAGCAGCCCTACGGCAACCAGCCCCCCGGCGGTCAGCAGTACGGAGGCCAGCCCTCCGGCGGGCAGCCGTACGGCGACCAGTCGTCCTACGGCGCAGGACAGCAGCCCTACGGCGGCCAGCAGTACGGAGGCCAGGCGGCCTACGGGCAGCAGCCTCCCTACGGCGGCGGGCAGAACACCGAGATCCTCGGCTCCGGCCACCCCGCGTCCCCGCCGGACCGCCGCAAGGACCGCAAGGGCGGCAAGGGCCTGCTGATCACGGCGATCGCCGTCCTGGTCGCCGCCCTGGTGGGCGGCGGCGGCTTCTACGCCGTCAACCTGCTCAGCGGCGGCGGCACCCAGCCGCACGACGTGCTGCCCGGCAACGCCATCGCCTACGTCCGCCTGGACCTCGACCCGGCCGCCAACCAGAAGCTCGCGCTCTTCCAGATCGCGCGGAAGTTCCCGGCCACCAAGGACTCCTTCAGCGGCGACGACCCGCGCAAGGCGCTGTTCTCCCTGATCAAGAAGGACGACTCCGACCTCGCCAAGGTGGACTACGCCACCGACATCGAGCCGTGGCTCGGCAGCCGAATCGGCGTGGCGGTGCTCCCGCCGGTCAAGAGCGGCGGCGAGCCGGAGGCCGTGGTCGCCGTCCAGGTCACCGACGAGGGCAAGGCCAAGGCCGGGATCGACAAGCTGATGGGCGACGACGAGCACGGCGTCGCCTTCCGCGACGACTACGCGCTGGTGGCCAAGAGCAAGGCGGAGGCCGACCGGGCCGCGCAGGCGCCCACGCTGTCCGAGGACGCAGACTTCTCCGACGACCTGGGTGCGCTCGGCGAGACCGGCGTGCTGTCGTTCTGGGTGAGCGCCGGCCGGATGGTCCCGTTCATCCCCGAGGCCAAGGACAACGCCACGGCCCTCGAAGCGATCAAGAACGCCCGGATCGCCGCGGCCCTTCGTTTCGACGGCGACTACGCCGAGCTGGCCGGTGTCACCCGCGGCACCCAGCCGGTCGAGGGCCTGGAGGACCCGGCCCCCAACGGCATGGGCGAGCTGCCCGGCTCCACCGTCGCCGCGGTCTCCGTCTCCGGCCTCGGCAACGCGATCGCCAAGCAGTGGCCCAAGATCATGGAGTCGGCGGACCAGGCCGCGGGGGGACGCTTCAAGCAGTCCGTCGCCCAGCTCCAGCAGCAGTCCGGGTTGTCGCTCCCGGCCGACCTGGTGACGCTGCTCGGCGAGAACCTCACCGTCGCGCTGGACGCCAACGGCCTCACCGGCAACCAGCCCAGGGTCGGCGCCCGGATCACCACCGACCCGGCCAAGGCCCAGGCGGTCATCGGCAAGGTGGAGAAGCTCGCCGCCCAGTCCGGCACCGTCCCGCAGCTCGGCAAGGTCGCGGGCGACGGAGTCTTCACCGTGGCCAGCACCCAGGAGTACGCCGCCGCGCTGGCCAAGGACGGCGAGCTGGGCGACAGCGAGAGCTTCAAGCAGGCCATCCCCGACGGCGACAAGGCGACCTTCGCCCTCTACGCCGACCTCAACAAGATCGAGCCCCTCTACCTGAAGAGCCTCCAGGGCGACGAGAAGGCCGGCGTCCAGACGCTGCGCGCCGTGGGCCTGAGCGGCACCGCCTCCGGCGACGAGGCGACCTTCTCCCTGCGAGTGCTGTTCGACTGACCCACCCGCCTCGCGTGCGACGGCCGTACGGCCGACCGCCACGTGAGGCCCGGAACCGGGAGACGACCCGGTTCACGTCCGAGAACGGAGCCCGGCGACCACCGTCGCCGGGCTCCGGCCGTCCGCGGCTCAGATCATCCGCCGCAGGGCGGTCTCCACGGCGTCGACGAGCGCGTCGCCTTCGGTACCGGGGTGGCGGGCGAGGCCGAGTTCGACGTCCGGCAGAGCGGGCAACGCGGCCGCGTCGTGGCAGGCCATGGCAGGCTCAAGGTTGGCGGGCAGAAGCGCCGCGACTCCGAGCCCGGCCCGTAGCGCGGCGAGCACCCCGGCGAGACTGTTGCTCTCGAACGCCACCCGCCAGCGGCGCCCCGAGCCTTCCATCGCTTCCAGCACCGACGTCCGCCAGGCGCAGGTGTTCGAGAAAAGCACCACCGGCAGCGGATCGGCGTCGGTGGCGACACCCTGCCCGACCGCCCAGACCAGCGGCAGACGCACCGTCCAGCGCGGCGGCCAGGGAAGATCCGGGACCTCGTCGAGCACGAGTTGCACGCGGCCCGTGTCGTAGGTCCCCCGCATCGCCGCGGTGGAAAGACTGAGCACCTCCAGCGTCGCGCCGGGGTGCAGCCGCGCGAGATCGGCGAGCGCCTGGGGAAGGCGGGAAGCGGCGAGGTCTTCGAGGAGTCCCACCCCGCAGTGCCCGGTGAGCGCACGTCCTGTTTCGGCGAGCGCCTGTGCCGACAGCGCGAGGATGCGCTCGGCGTAGGGCAGCAGCTCCTCACCCGCCCGGGTCGGCGAGATGCCGGACGGCGCCCGGTGCAGCAGCGGACTGCCGACGGCCCGTTCGAGCTTGCGCAACTGCTGGCTGAGCGCGGGCTGGGTGCGGCCGAGCGCCGCCGCCGCACGGCTGATGCTGCCCGCCCGCACCGCGGTGACGAACGACCGCAGCAGTGCCGTCTCAAGATCACGCGCCATAAGCATTCATTATGCCTGGTCTAACGAACTGACGACTTCCTATGACCTTCCGGGTGACCTAGCGTCGAACCGGTGATCAGGTTTCGACAGGTGCTCGCGGTGCCGGAGATGACGCCGCTGCTGGGCATCTCACTGCTCGCCCGTGCCGCGATCACGGCGGACGCGACGGCGTTGACGATGTACATCGTCCTCGCCCTCGACATGAGTTACGCGGCGGCGGGAGCCGTGGTGGCGGCGCTCACCGCCGGCGTCGCGCTGGGCGGGCCGCTGCTGGGCCGGATGACCGACCGGCGGGGCCTGCGTGCCGTGCTGACGGCCACGGTCGTGTCACAGCTCGTGTTCTGGCTGACCGTGCCCGTGCTGCCGTACGTGATCCTGCTGGGCGCCTCCTTCGCCGCCGGTCTGCTGATGGTGCCGATCCAGCAGGTCACCAGGCAGGCGATCGCCGCGATGACGACGGCGGAGCAGCGGCGGGCGGCGTTCGCGCTGGAGTCGGTGGTGGGCGAGCTGTCGTACATGGTGGGGCCGGCGGTGGTGATCCTGTGCGCCGCGAAGATGTCCCCCGGGGTGGTGGCATGGGGACTGGGCGCCGCGATCGTCGCCGGCGGGACGGGGATCGCCCTGCTCGACCCGCCGCTGCGTGCCGAGGACGAGGCGGACGGTGAGGCGGCGGACCGGCCCCGGCGCCGAGAATGGCTGGAAGCGCGCATGGTCGCCGTCCTGACGACGGGGTTCGGCGTCGCGATGCTGCTCAGCGGCGTCGACCTGGCCATCGTCGCCACTCTCCAAGAAACCGGTCAGGTCTCGTGGGCGGCCGTGGTCGTCGCCGTGCTCGGGGTGGCGTCCGTCGTGGGCGGCCTGGTGTACGGAGCGCTGTCCCGGCCGATGTCCACCTGGCTGCTGCTCGGCCTGCTCGGGCTGGCGACGGTTCCGATCGGACTCGCCCATGACTGGCCCTGGCTGTGCGTGGCCGTCATCGCTGCCGGGCTGCTCACCGCACCGACCCTTTCCACGGTCGCCGACGCGGTGAGCCGGCTGGCGCCGGCCGGCGTGCGAGGCGAGGCGACCGGCCTGCAGTCCTCGGCGTCGAGCGCGGGGTTCGCGCTCGGCTCCCCGGTCGTGGGGGCGGCGATCGACGCGTCCACGCCGGCGGGCGGCTTCGCGGCGGCCGGCCTGGTTGGACTGCTCACCGCGCTGACGGGATATCTGCTCTCGCGCCGGTCGCCTGCCGCCGCGCCGTCTCCGTCGTCCTCATCGTCCTCGTCGCAGGCCCCCGAGCCCTGCGACGCCACCGCGCCGGCCCCGTGACGTCAGTCCGGTACGGCCACGGCCCCGATCCGCGCCCCCTTCCGGAAGGGCGGCTGTCACGGCCCACCGTCTGGTTCGATGCCGTCTCGCCGTGACTTGGCCAGGTAGTAGAGGCCGATGCCCAGTCCGGTGGTCAGCAGGACGAGCCCGAGGGCGATCATGGCGATGACGGTGGGCCATTGGAGATGCTGCGGTAGGTGCAGGGCCAAGAACCACGATCGGGTGATCTGGCCGGTGGTCAGCATGAGTGCGGGCACGATGCCCTGGGCCACCAGGGGCACCCAGCACAGGGTCAGGCTCGCGATGACGTACGCGCGCCGGCCCGTCGGGGCCAGATCGAGGCCGAGCTTCTCCAGGCCCAGGTCGGGCTTGGGCAGGTGCGGCCGCCCCCGATCCAGGGCGGGGGCCGGTCGCCTCCGCTTGGGCGAGACACCGGTGCGCAGGTGCAGGAGCAACTCGGGCGCGCTCGATTCGAGTCTGGTTGCGGCGAGGCGCCCCAGCAGCCAAGCCATCGCGGCGCCGCCGACCAGACCCGTGACCGGTCCCGCCCAGACCGGCCCCAGCCGGACCGCGAAATAGGCGGGGGCGGCGGTCGCCGCGGTGAGGATCAGCACCAGCAGCACCTGGGCGAAGTCGGTGCCGTTCTCCAGCAGGTTGCCGCCTCTGCGGTGCGGGTCGGCCAGGGGCACCGGCCGCAGCACCGACACCAGCACGGTCACGCCCGCGCCGCCGCCCAGCAGCGCGGGCACGAGCGCCGCCAGCCAGGGCCACAGATCGAACTCGCCGGTGAAGACGACCATGGCGGCGGTCAAGACGAGCGTTGGCGGCGCGGTGACCAGCAGCCAGGCGAGCTGACGGCCGCGCACGTCGTGGCGCGCGGCGTCGGGGATCATCATCTTGCCCCACAGCTCGGTGCCGTCCTCGCCGTAGAGGTTGGCGGAGATGGCCGCGACCCACAGGGCGAAGACCGCTCCGGTCCAGGGCAGGAAGATCGGCGCGTCGATGGCCAGCGGCAGCAGGCAGAACGCCAGGGCGTAACACAGGGCGAAGACCAGGTAGTGAAAGCGCAGCAGGTCCCGAGACCAGGTGCGCAACTCCCGGGCGGCGACCGCCGTCATCGGGCCCTTGGCCCAGGCGCCGGAGGCCACCCTGGCCGGGCGGCCGCTCGCGCGCCGGGTGGTCAGCCGCCGCTTCAGCAAGGCGGCCCAGCCGTACCAGCACACCACGCCGAGCGCGGCCAGCCCCGTCAGGGCGGCGGCCACCGTCGGCCACTGTCCGTGCCCGGCCGCCCGTACGGCCACCAGACCCCAGCCGGAGGGCAGCGCCGCAATCCAGGTGGAGAAGGGGTCGGGGAACCCGGTGCGCAGGGCGGCCTGCGCCAGGGGCGAGAGCACCCAGCTCGAATGCAGGCCGGCCAAGATGACGGCGCTGACGAGAGCGGCCAGCGCCGCGCCCGCCTTGGACCGCATGACCTGGCCGAGCACCGCGGTGACCAGCCGGGAGGCGAGCACGCACATCACCAGCTGGAGGACGGCGGCGAGCACGCCGACCGCCGTGGCCGCCGCGCCGAGCCCGGCCTTGGCGGCTACCACCACGAGCGCGGAGAAGGCCACGAGCGTGACCAGGGGTGCGACGCCGACGAACGCGGCCCCCGCCAGCCCGGCCGCCAGGCGGCGCGGCGTGAACGACAGCAACGAGAAATGCTCGGGACGCAGCGTCTCATCGCCGCCACCGAACAGCGCCGGGCCCAGCAGCCAGCCCGCCGTCCACAGGGCGAACCCCACCCCCAGCAGATCGAACGGCAGCGACGCGAGCGGGTGGTCGCGCCCCGCGACCACGATCAGACCCCCCGCGAGGGCCGACCCGGTCAGCGCGCCGGTGATCATCTGGGCGGCGCGCCGGCCGGTCATGGAGTGCCGCAGCACGGCCAGCTTCATCTGGATCAGGAGGACAGCCACGCCAGCTCACCCACCTCGGGAATCCGGCCGCCGACCAGGCTCACGAACCGCTCTTCCAGGCTCCGACCCGCCCGCACGGCTCTCAGCGGGCCTGAGGCCACGACCCGGCCGGAGGCGATCACTGCCACGTGGTCGCACAGCTGCTCGACCACGGCCATCACGTGGCTGGAGAACACCACCGAGCCGCCGCCGCGGACGAACCGCTGCAAGATCGCTTTAATGGTGGCGGCCGAGACGGGGTCGACGGCCTCCAGCGGCTCGTCCAGCACCAGCAGTCTCGGCGCGTGCAGCAGTGCCGCGGCCAGACCGATCTTCTTGCGCATGCCGGTCGAATATTCCATCACCAAGGTGCGCTCGGCCCTGTCCAGCTCCAAGACCGTCAGCAGTTCGCCCGCCCGCCGCTCGACCTCCTTGAGGTCCATGCCACGCAGCAGGCCGGTGAAGCGCAACAGCTCGCGGCCGGTCAGCCGCTCGGGCATGGACAGCCCGTCGGGCAGCACGCCGATCAGTTCCTTGGCCCGCGCGGGGTCGGCCCACACGTCGAGGCCGAAGATCTCGGCCCGTCCGCCGTCGGGACGCAGCAGGCCCACCGCCATCGACAACGACGTCGTCTTGCCCGCCCCGTTGGGGCCGACCAGGCCGTAGAAGGACCCGCGCGGCACCTCCAGATCGATGTGGTCGACCACCGGTTTGCGGCCGAAGGTCTTGGTCAGAGCGGCGAGCCGAAGCGCCGTGTCTGTGCTTGATGGTCCCACAGTGCCCCTCTCATATCTGAACGGCACGTGCCGTGCCGCTTATGGAGCATGGTGAGGATGGTCGGGATTGTCAACACGGCACGTGCCGTTCCATTACGGTGGTGGGATGACCGACAAGCGCGGCAGCCGCGCCACCGACCGGACCGAGGCCATCATGCGGACCACGCTGGAGTTGGGCGAGGAGATCGGCTACGCCAAGCTCAGCATCGAAGCGGTCGCGGCCCGCGCCGGCGTCGGCAAGCACACGATCTACCGCCGCTGGTCGTCCAAGGGCGCCCTGTTCCTCGACTCGCTCCTGTCCCTGAACAAGTCCGATCTGGACTACCCCGACACCGGCGACGTCATCGCCGACCTGCGCCGGCAGATCCACGCGGCCATCGACCTGCTGGACCAGCCGCCCGTGGGTCCCCTGTATCGGGCCCTGATCAGTGAGGCCCTGCTCGCCCCCGAGGTCGCCGCGGCGCTCAACGATCACTTCATCACCCCGCAGGCGGAAAAGACCCTCGCCCGACTGAAGGCGGCCCGCGACCAAGGGCAACTGTCGCCCGGCTTCGACCTGGACCTGGCGATGGAGATCTTGTCGGGCCCGCTGTACTTCCGGGCCCTGATCGTTCAGAAGCCGCTGACGCACGAATACGTCGACCGCGTGATCGAGACCCTCTTCACCGGGATGGGGTCCAGGCCTTGATGGCTCGGATCACCCTCTACGCCGATCTCAACAAGATCGAGCCCTTCTACCTCAAAAGCCTGCAGGGCGACGAGAGGCCCGGCGTCCAGACCCTGCGCGCCGTGGGCCTGAGCGGCACCGCCTCCGGCGACGAGGCGACCTTCTCCCTGCGAGTGTTGTTCGACCGACCCTCTCCCGGATCACGCGGGTGCCGTACGGCCGACCGTACGGCACCGCCGACCGTAGGGTCCCACCGCACCGCCGGGCCGCGCGGCGGTGCGGTCACCTCTTGACGGCGCGCAGGACGACGAACTTGGGATCGCTCGCGGCGACCTCGCAGTTGCCGAAGAGCCGGCGCAGCTTCGCGTGGTAGCCGAGGTGCCGGTTGCCGACCACCCACAGCTCGCCGCCGCGGCGCAGTGCGGCGCGCGACCCGTTGAACATGCGCCAGGCCGTGGCGTCGGTCGTCGCGCGGTGCGTGTGGAACGGCGGGTTGTTCAGTACCAGGTCAACCGTCCCGGCGGGCACGTCCGACATCCCGTCGGACGCCAGGAACTCCGCGTCGGTGCCCGCGTCCACGTTCGCCCGGAAGGTGGCCTCCGCCGAGGCCAGCGCCTGGTAGGACTCGTCGATGAACGTCACCCGGGCCTCGCTGTTGGTGAGCGCCGCGGCGAGGCCGACCACCCCGTTGCCGCAGCCCAGGTCCACGACGTGCTCGCGGCCACGGCGCGTCGGCAGGTTCCGCAGGAAGAAGCGGGTGCCGATGTCCAGGCGGTCGGCGCAGAAGATGCCCGCGTGGTTGGTGACGGTCAGACCCGAGACGGTTCCGACGCCGGCGGGCAGCGCGTAGCTTCGCGGCCACGGGCCGGCGCTCCGGGGGAGCTCCGGGTCCGGTGAGCAGAAGATGAGCCGGGCCTTCTTCACCGCCAGCGACGTCCTGGTCGGCCCCACGATCCGCTCGAACAGCCTCAGCGTCGAAGTGTGGATCTCGGTGACCATCCCCGCGCCGACGATCACGGTGTCCGGGTGCATGCGGGGTGCGAGGCGGTGCAGCTGGTCCTCAAGCAGCGCGAGGCTCTTGGGCACGCGGATGAGCAGCACGTCGATCCGATCCGGCGGCGCGTCCCTGGTCGTACGGAGCCGCACCGCGTCAATGGGGATCCCGTTGCGCCCCATGTTCGCCAGGGTCGCCTGCCGGCCGAGGAAGGAGTCGGTGATCTGCGTGGGACGGTGCTCGGCCAGCGCGGTGACCAGGGCGCCCCACCGGTCGCCCAGCACGACCACGGTGCCCGACAGGTCGGTGGGTTCGCCGTCGATTCCGTCGAGGTGCCGTAGCAGGTAGTCGTCGGCGGCGTCCCAGGCACGGAGCTGGTCGCGGGGATCCTCGGGGAAGCGGGTGAGGTCGAATGCACCTCCCGGCGTCGTAAAACGGTTCATCGGACCCCAGGCTACTGACTGCGGATGGCCGGGGTTACGGCGGTCGAGGATCGGACCGGTTCCGGCGAATCCGGCGAGGAGGCCGTTCGACGGCGCAGGCCGGTACCGCGCCCGCTCGGGGTGGCCGCGGATGAGGACGACGAGTGGGCACCGGTGGCGCAGGGCTCAGGCTCCCCTGTCCGTACGGCCGGCTCCGGATGCCGCGGAGTCGTCACTCCTGCTCAGTCGGCATCCAGACCTGGTCCGCATATCCCGGAGAGGCTTTTCGCCCTCCTGCCACCGGTACATGGTGGGTCGTCGAAGAGCCGATCAGGCCAGCGCGTCGAGTCCGCCGCTCTTGATGATGGCGAGGAAGGCGTTCCACTCTCCGGAGGAGAAGGACAGGGTGGCGAAGGAGCCGAGCATCGCGGCATGGGCGCCTGCTGCATACGGCAGGACCTGGAGAGTCACATTCGGCTGGGCGGAAATGTCCACCAAGTGATTGAGCTGTTCTTTCATGACGCGCTCGCCTCCGACCTGGCGGCGCAGCACCCCTTCGTTCATGATCGCCCAAAGGTGCATGGGTTGCTCAGAGCGGGTGAGGACGCCCTGGCGGGTCAGCGTCGCTGGTACGCAACGTGAGACCGCCCTCGTTCGCGGGCCGGAACCCCAGCCTATGCAGTTCGGGAACGTCGATCGCGGTGACCACGTGCAGAGCGCCGTTCTCGGTCACCATGCGGACCGCGGAACGCACCAACGCACCCCGTACCTCCGACAGGACGCCGGGCTTGATGTGCACCAGGTGGAGACGTGCGGTGGTGCACCGCGTGTCCTCCCAGGACACGGCCGTGTGACCGACATAGGGTTCTCCACGGTCGTTGTCGACATAGGCCTGCAGCCAGCAGGCAAGCCTCGTCTCGGCGATCAACTGCCGGGGCAGGCTCACATCCATCCCCGCTCTGGCCAGCCAGGAACCCACCTTGGACACGGGCAGGGGAACCGGCTCCTCCGGCGGCCCCCAGGTGACATGGGTCCGATTCCGCCACGGCCATGAGAAGGACGGCCGCCAGGAGGAAGGCGCACCGACGAGGGGAACCGACTCGATGAAGTAACCGGCGGGGCAGACGTCCACAAGATCACGAGCATCCAGCACGACATACCCGTCGCGGACCTTCCGGCGGCTCCGGAGGACCAGCCCGGTCGCGAGGTTCTCCGAGAGGCCGGCCATGACGTCCGCGGCCCATTCGTACACCGAGGTCACCGGCAAGCCGGTCCATGGACTTGTGGGCGTCGCCGGAAGCGCGACCTCGACGGCGTACACGTTCGGATCCCGCCGCCAGCGGAAGAGCACCAGTAGATTGTCCGGCTCCACGACGACATCGAGGTCGGAGCATCCGTCTGTCATCACGCTCACACCTGGCAGGCATACCCTGACCGCTTCAAGGGCTTCTTCCCGGGACCACTCGACCGCCACGCGCCCAGGCTCCCACACCGGTGAGGGATCATGACGAAGACCTCCGGTGCGGTGGAGCCGTCCAGGAACGCACCGCACGGAGGTCTTCGTGTCCCACCACAGTTCCCGACCGACCGTTCACGGCAGGCGACGGCCCCGATTACAGGCGTTCAGCGAGGGCGGGGCGACCGACCACGAACACGGTGTCGGCCCGTTCCCCGCCTTGACGGCCTTCCAGGGATAAGACCGCAGTGATCTTCCACCTCAGTAGCGCATTTGAACAGGTCAATCGACATGCCGCCCATCTCCTCCGAACACTTTGCCCACTATCGGCGAACCAGGGGCGGAGAGCACACCGATCCCTTACGGTGACGGATCGTGAACAGTGAGTCATGCGCGTACGTGGACGAGTCCATGCGCGTTGGTGCGGGCCTCTATGTGCTGGCATCCGCGATCGTTCCCAGTCATCGAGCCGACATGTATCGGACGGCTCTCCGCGCGTTACTCCTTTCCAAGCAACCCCGTCTGCACTGGCGGGACGAAAAGCCGAAACACCGGCTTGAGATCGTTCATGCACTCGCCGAACCACCGCTCGAAGTGGTCGCGGTCGTGGGAACGGACATGCCGTCATCGAAGCAGAAGCGTGCACGACGCAAGTGCATGGATCGCCTCTACTGGCGACTGTCTCAGCTACGTCTGCACCACGTGGTCATGGAAAGGCGTGGTCCCACGAATGACAGGGAGGATCTCGACATGGTGAACGCTCTGCGTGCGCGGAACGTGCTGCCTGATGAGATGCGCGTCGAGTGGTGTGACCCTCTGAGCGAGGAACTGCTCTGGCTTCCCGACATCCTCGCAGGCGTCATCGCGTCGGCGGCCGCAGGTGAGGTGGATCTGATGGCGGCTCTTGGAGCTGATCTGGTCATCGATCGGCTCCGCTGCGATTGATCCAAGAAAGCGCGAAGCCCGGGGTCCTGTCAGTTCCGGCAGTAAACCCGGGCTCACTTCCTCTCCCCCTAGCAGGGGGCGGCACCCCGATGGTACCCCGCTCCAGCCAACTCACGCACACTTTCCGTTGCCGTACGGAAACAGAAAGTGCGTCAGGCCCAGAGCTGGCCCTCCAGGCGTTCCTCGGCCTCGTCGAGGGTGCCCTCGTAGGCGCCGGTGGACAGGTACTTCCAGCCGCCGTCGGCCACCACGAACACGATGTCGGCCCGCTCCCCCGCCTTGACGGCCTTGGCCGCCATGCCGAGCGCGGCGTGCAGGGCGGCGCCGGTGGAGACCCCGGCGAAGATGCCCTCGGTGGCCAGCAGCTCCCTGGTACGGCGCAGCGCGTCGCCGGAGGAGACCGAGAAGCGGGTGGTCAGGACGTCGGGGTCGTACAGCTCGGGGATGAAGCCCTCGTCGACGTTGCGCAGGCCGTACACCAGCTCGCCGTAGCGGGGCTCGGCGGCGACGATCTTGATGTCGGGGACGCGCTCGCGCAGGAAGCGGCCGACACCCATGAGGGTGCCGGTGGTGCCCAGGCCCGCGACGAAGTGGGTGACGGTGGGCAGATCGGCGAGGATCTCCGGGCCGGTCGTCTCGTAGTGGGAGCGCCAGTTGGCCGGGTTGCCGTACTGGTAGAGCATCACCCAGTCGGGGTGTTCGGCGGCCAGGCCCTTGGCCACCCGGACCGCCTCGTTGGAGCCGCCGGCCGCCGGGGAGGAGATGATCTCCGCGCCCCACATGCGCAGGAGCTGGCGGCGCTCCTCGGAGGTGTTCTCCGGCATCACGCAGATCAGCCGGTAGCCCTTGAGCTTGGCCGACATGGCCAGCGAGATGCCGGTGTTGCCGCTGGTGGGCTCCAGGATCGTGCAGCCGGGCGTGAGCAGCCCGTCCTTCTCGGCCTGCTCGATCATCCACAGCGCCGGGCGGTCCTTGATCGAACCGGTCGGGTTGCGGTCCTCCAGCTTGGCCCAGACCCGCACGTCCTCCGAGGGGGACAGCCGGGGCAGGCCGACCATCGGGGTGCGGCCGACCGAGTCGATCAGTGAGTCAAAGCGCATGGTGTGGCTTCCGCGTCGTCCTTCGTGGTGTCCCGGCGCCGGCCTGCCTCGGCGGCGCGGCGGGACCTGGAGAGTGGCGCGTCACCGGCCCGCCGGAGGGCCGGTGACGGCGGAGGGCCGTGTGGATCCCCGCTGCGGCGAGGACCCACGAGGCAGGGCCTAGCGGGCGCCGCCGGCCACGGCGGGCAGCACGGTGACGGTGTCGCCGTCGGAGACCGGGGTCTCCAGGCCGCCCAGGAAGCGGACGTCCTCGTCGTTGAGGTAGACGTTCACGAAGCGGCGCAGCGCGCCCTTGTCGACCAGGCGGTCCCGCAGCCCGGGGTGCCGGGTCTCCAGGTCGCCGATCAGCTCCTCAAGCGTCGCGCCTTTGGCGTCGACGGCCTTGGCGCCGTCGGTGTAGGTGCGCAGGATGGTCGGAATGCGAACCTCGATGGCCATCGCGGGTCAATCTCCTTGTGTCGTCATGAGAGTGCCGCCCTCCGGATCAGAACACCGGCGGGCACGGGGGGATTCCGGGAAGGGTTTCGGGGAGGGCTCCGAGGAGCCGCGGCTCAACGACAGTCGTAGACGACGACGGTGGGAGTGTGCGCGAAGAGGTAGGTCTGCACGGGCGCCAGGCCCGCGTGCCGGGCCCGCGCGCAGGGACGTGACAGCATGTCGGTCCTCCTGGCTCGGGTCGATGGTCGGCGTGGTCAGTTTACCGAAAAGGATGATTACGCCCTATGCCGGTGCGGCGCGGTCACGCCGGGACGATCTTCACCTCTTCCTCCTCCACCACGCCCTCGATGATCCGGTAGGAGCGGAACTCCACGTCCTCCCCCAGTTCCTCGCGGGTGGAGACCAGCACGTAGTGGGCGCCGGGCTCGGAGGCGTAGCTGATGTCGGTGCGCGAGGGGTACGCCTCGGTCGAGGTGTGGGAGTGATAGATGATCACCGGCTCCTCGTCGCGGTCGTCCATCTCCCGCCAGACGCGGAGCTGCTCCATCGAGTCGAAGCGGTAGAAGGTGGGCGACCGCTCGGCGTTCTCCATCGGGACGAACCGCTCGGGGGCGTCGGAACCGGCCGGACCGGCGACCACCCCGCACGCCTCGTCCGGGTGGTCGGCCCGGGCGTGGGAGATGATCTTGTCAACCAGTTCCCGCGAGATCGTGAGCATGCCTGGAAGGTACCAGAGCGCCCGGGAAGAGCCGCGTCGTGACCTGGGGAGGAAGCCCGGGACGCCCGGACCTGTTCGAGTGTCGGGTGGGCCGAGACGGCGAGCACCGGGACGGGCCCCAGGTTCGAAAGGAGGACCCGCGGCGCGTCAGAGGGCGCGGACCAGGGTGTCCTGCAGGTACGTCAGCCAGTCGTACGTGACGTACGCCGGATATCGGGGGTCGTCCTCGGTGAGCCCGGCGAACTCCTCGTGGACGTCCTCGGTCACCTCCAGACGGGTGCCGAGTGCCAGCCGTACGTCGTTGAGGGCGCGCAGCCACGAGTGGGCCTGCTCGCGGGTGAGCTCGACCCGGCCCGGCGCGGCGCTGTCGAGCATGGCCCGCGCGTCGGCCCGCTTGCCGTCGCGCAGGGTCGCCTCGGTGTAGCGGCGGAACTCGGCGGCCTCCCCGTCGTCCTCGTACGCCGAGGGGAACAGCCGGGCCAGCACCGGGTCGCCGGGCGGCTCGGACGGGCCGGAGGGCCCGATGCCGAGGGCGCGCTCCAGGGGGTCGTCGCCGGTCTGCGCCGGCTCGATCAGGTCGAGGATCTGGGCCGCGAGCGAGCGCAGGATCGAGACCTCGGTGTCCTCGAAGACGGCGATCACCCCGCCCTCGTGTCCCCGTTTGAACCCCGAACTCACCGGCCGCCCACCACCTTCACTCGCCTGCCCTCACTCGTCCGCCGCCTCCCGCCGGCGTCCGCCGTCGGACGGCCCCGCGACGGGTCACCGGGAGAATCCGGCTCCGGAACCCCGGCCCCAGAGGACCCCCACGCGGCGCGGCTCACGAGTCGTGCTGCACCGTGGCCCACAGGCCGTAGGAGTGCATGATCTGCGCGTCGCGCTCCATCTCCTCGCGGGTGCCGCTGGAGACCACGGCCCTGCCCTTCTGATGCACGTCGAGCATGAGCTTCTCGGACTTCTCCCGTGAGTAGCCGAAGACGGTCTGGAAGACGTACGTGACGTAGGACATGAGGTTGACCGGGTCGTTCCAGACGATGGTGACCCATGGCAGGTCGGGCCGGACGTCCGACTCCGGACGCTCGACCTCCATCGGAGCGATGCCACCCACAGGAACAGTCTGCCCTACCGCCCCCATAGTCTTCGAATCGTGAGTACTTCCACGAGCAGTGCGTTGCTGACCGACCACTACGAGCTGACGATGTTGCAGGCGGCGCTGCGCAGCGGGGCGGCGTCCCGCCGCGCGGTGTTCGAGGTCTTCGCCCGGCAGCTGCCCGGCGGACGGCGGTACGGCGTGGTCGCCGGGATCGGCCGGGTGCTCGACGCGGTGGAGGACTTCCGGTTCGGCGACGAGGAGCTCGCGTTCCTCCGTGACAACCAGGTGGTGGACGAGCCGACCCTCGACTTCCTGGCCGGCTACCGCTTCTCGGGCGACCTGTACGGCTACCGCGAGGGCGAGTGCTACTTCCCCGGCTCCCCCATCGTGACCGTCGAGGGCACGTTCGCCGAGGCCGTGCTGCTGGAGACGGTGATCCTGTCGATCCTCAACCACGACAGCGCGATCGCCACCGCCGCCGCCCGGATGGTCCGCGCCGCGGCCGGGCGGCCCATCATCGAGATGGGCTCGCGCCGTACCCACGAGATGTCCGCGGTCGCCGCCGCGCGCGCCGCCTACCTCAGTGGCTTCTCCTCCACCTCCAACCTGATGGCCGGCCACCTGTACGGCGTGCCGACCGCCGGGACCGCGGCCCACGCGTTCACGCTGCTCCACGACTCCGAGCGGGGCGCCTTCCAGGCGCAGATCGCCTCGCTCGGCGCGGGCACCACGCTGCTGGTGGACACCTACGACGTCGCCGAGGCGGTGCGGACCGGCGTGGAGCTGGCCGGTCCCGAGCTGGGCGCGGTGCGGCTCGACTCCGGCGACCTGTGCGAGATCGCGACGGAGGTGCGCGAGCAGCTCGACGCGCTGGGCGCGCACAAGACCCGGATCATCGTCACCAGCGACCTCGACGAGTACGCCATCGCGGCGCTGGCCTCGGCCCCGGTGGACGGCTACGGCGTCGGGACCTCCCTGGTCACCGGCTCGGGGGTGCCGACGGCCGCGATGGTGTACAAGCTCGTCGCCCGCGAGGACGCCTCCGGGGTCCTCGCGCCGGTGGCGAAGCGGTCGGTGGGCAAGCCCAGCCGCGGGGGCCGCAAGTGCGCCTTCCGGCGGCTCGACGAGTCCGGTACGGCGGACGCCGAACTGGTCGTCACCTCCGGGCGGGAGCCCTCCGGCGCCCGCCCGCTCCAGGTCCCGCTGGTGCGCGGCGGGGAGGTCGTCGGCCGGGAGAGCCTGGAGGCGTCGCGCGCCTGGCACCGCGAGGTCCTGGCCGAGCTGCCCGCGGCCGCCCATCATCTCTCCCGGGGCGACGCCGCGCTTCCGACCGTGTTTGACTAGCTTCGTGACGAATGCACTGATCATCGTCGATGTCCAGAACGACTTCTGTGAGGGCGGCAGCCTGGCGGTGAGCGGCGGGGCGGAGGTGGCCGCCGCCATCTCGCGGCACGCCGCCGCCCACCGCTACGACCACGTGGTCGCCACCCGCGACTTCCACGTGGACCCCGGCCCCCACTTCGCCGCCGAACCCGACTACGTCGACTCCTGGCCCGCGCACTGCGTGGCCGGGACGCCGGGGGCGGAGTTCCACCCGGCGCTCGACGACTCCCTGGCCGAGGAGGTGTTCAGCAAGGGCGCCCACGCCGCCGCCTACAGCGGCTTCGAGGGCGCCGCGCCCGACGGCACCCCCCTGGGCCGCTGGCTCGCCGACCGCGGCGTGGACTCGGTGGACGTGGTCGGCATCGCCACCGACCACTGCGTGCGCGCCACGGCGCTGGACGCGGCGGCGGGCGGCCTGGCCGTACGGGTGCTGCTCGACCTGACCGCGGGGGTGGCCCGGCCGACCACCGACGCGGCGCTGGCCCGGCTGCGCGCCGCGGGGGTCGTGCTCAGCGGCGAGCCGGTGGTCCGCGCCTGAGCGGCGGGACCGCTCCCCGAGGATGACGGCCTCGGCGGCCAGAGGCCGGCCAGGCCGGTGATCCGTTCGCAAAGGACGGTCACGGAACGTCCAAGGCGGACACCGCCGGCCGCGGCAGGAGTATCACGGAGAGCGGAAGCGCTCTTCGATCTCACGGTGGTGTCCGCCCATGCTGCTGCTCGGTGTCTCCTGGCTGGTCCTGGCCCCCCTGTCCCTGTGGCTGCTGGTGCGCGGCCGGGGCTCGGCCCGGGCCGGGGCGGTGCTCGCGCTGGCCGGGCTGGAGGCGGCCACCGTCTGGGTCAGCGGCGGCGGCCCCAGGACGATCGGGCCCCGGGACACCGTGGCCGCGGCCGCGGCCGGGCACGCGATCGCACCGGCGGAGCCGTCCCCGGCGGTCGTCAGGCACCGGGCGTGGACCGCCGGGCACGCGGCGACCCACCCGGGGGCGACCGGTCCGACGCCGTCCGCCGTGCCCTGTGCCGCCCGGCCCGTCGTGCCGGAGCGCGCGGCGCTGGTCCGCCGCGCGGGTGAGCCGCGTGCGCTGCGGCTGTTCTGGCCGGCCTCGCCGGACGAGTGCCGCACCGCCACCGTGCTGCTGCGCCGGGAGGGCCGCGAGGTGCGGATCTGGCTGCACGAGGGCGACGAGGGTGCCGAGGGCACCATGGAGCACCGCCCGGCCCGCGCCCGGACCGTCCCGGTGACCGTGTCGGACGGCGTCGCCTCCGTACGGACGCGCCTGACGCCGCCGCCGGTCCGGGGCAGGCTCCGGACGGTGGACGGCCGCAGCGGCCTCCTCATCACCCTCGACCGGGCCTGACCGCCGAGGCCGGGCGGACCCGAGCCGGGAACGGCCGGTCCGAGGTCAGGACGAGCCCGCACCGGGAACGGCCGGTCCGAGGTCAGGACGAGCCCGCACCGGGAACGGCGGGGACGAGCACCGGGTCGGCGGGTCAGCGGGTCAGCGGCGCTGGGTGGCCCACTGGCGGATCCGGTCGATCCGCTCCTGGACCTGCTCGGCGGTGGCCTGCGCGATGGCCGGGCCGCCGCAGGCCCGGCGCAGCTCGGCGTGGATGACGCCGTGCGGCTGGCCGGTGCGGTGGTTCCACGCCCCCACCAGGCCGTTGAGCTCGCGCCGCAGCTCGGCGATCCGCTCGTGCGGGGCGAGCGCCGTCTCCTTGGGCTCGGGCTCCTTGCGCTTGGCCTTGAGCTGGTCGGACTGGCGCTTGCTCAGCAGGGTCCGCACCTGGTCGGGCTCCAGCAGGCCGGGCAGGCCGAGGAAGTCCTCCTCCTCGGGCGAGCCGGGCTCGGCGCCGGTGCCGAACTCGCCGCCGTCGAACAGCACCCGGTCGAAGGTGGCGACCGCCTCCAGGGTCTCGAACGGCAGCTCGTCGCCGAGGACGTCGGGGTTGTCCTTCTTGCGCTGGGCGTCCTCCAGGAGGAAGTCGTCGAGCCCCTCCTCCGGCGGCTTGCGGTCGAGGACGTGGTCGCGCTCGGCCTCCATCTCCCCGGCCAGGCCCATCAGCGTGGGCACCGAGGGCAGGAACACCGACGCGGTCTCCCCGCGCTTCCTCGCCCGGACGAAACGGCCGACGGCCTGGGCGAAGAACAGCGGGGTCGAGGTGCTGGTGGCGTACACCCCGACCGCCAGGCGGGGGATGTCGACGCCCTCGGAGACCATCCGGACCGCGACCAGCCAGCGGTCCTGCGAGACGGAGAACAGCTTGATATTCTTGGACGCGTCGGGGTCGTCGGACAGCACGACCGTGGCGCCCTCGCCGGTGATCGAGCGGATGTGCCGGGCGTAGGCGCGGGCCGTCTCGTGGTCGGTGGCGATGACCAGGCCGCCCGCGTCGGGGACGCCCCGGCGCACCTCGGTCAGCCGCCGGTCGGCCGCGTGGAGCACCTGCCGGATCCAGTCGCCCTTGGGGTCGAGCGCGGCCTTCCACGCCTGGCCGAGCTGGTCCTTGGTGAGCGGGGTGCCGAGCGTCGCGGCGATCTCGTCGCCGGCGCGGGTCCGCCAGCGCATCTCGCCGGCGTAGGCGAGGAAGATCACCGGACGGACCACGCCGTCGGCCAGCGCCGGGCCGTAGCCGTAGGAGTAGTCGGAGAGGCTGCGCCGGACGCCCTCGCCGTCCTCGGCGTAGGTGACGAACGGGATGGGGTTGACGTCGGACCGGAACGGCGTGCCGGTCAGCGCCAGGCGGCGCGCGGCCGGCTCGAACGCCTCGCGCACGCCGTCGCCCCAGGACTTCGCGTCGCCCGCGTGGTGGATCTCGTCGAAGATGACGAGGGTCTTGCGGGCCTCGGTGCGCGCGCGGTGCAGCGCGGGGTGCATCGAGATCTGGGCGTAGGTGACGGCCACCCCGATGTAGTCGCGCGAGGTCGTGCCCTGGCTGTTCTTGAACTCGGGGTCGATGGGAATGCCGACCCTGCCCGCGGCGTCCGCCCACTGCCTCTTGAGGTGCTCGGTGGGTGTGACGATCGTCACAGCCCGGACGATCCCCCGTGACAGCAGGTCGCTCGCGATGCGCAGCGCGAAGGTGGTCTTGCCGGCGCCGGGCGTGGCGACCGCGAGGAAGTCGCGCGGCGCGCGGCGGCAGTAGAGGTCGAACGCCTCCTGCTGCCAGGCACGGAGCTTCGGCGCGGTGCCCCAGGCTGCGCGGTCGGGGTACGAGGGGGACAGGTGGGATGCGGCGGAAGTGCTCACAGTGTCCCCAGCGTAATCTGAGTCGCCGACAGGACGTGCCGATCCGGTGAGATGCTCGCCAATATCGCCTCCGGGTGCTAAAGGACTCCGGACACCGTACGGTGCCGCCCCCTAGCGGATTCCGGCCACCACCGTGTCGAGTTCGGCGCGCGTGCGGGGGTCGTCCGGCTGGGCGGCGGCGAGCACGACCACCGGCGGTCCCGTCTGGCCGGTGAGGAACACCACACGCAGGTAGGCCGGGCGGTTGACCACGTCGCGGTACTCCGCCCGGAGGGTGCGGCTGTAGCCCGTCCGCCCGCCCACGGTGACCTCCCGGTCCTCGACGACCTTCACCTCGTCGCCGTGCAGCAGCAGCCTGCCGTACAGGTCGGCGAGCCGGACCGTCTCCTTGCGCGCGTCGGTCACCGGATCGGCGGGCCTGGTCAGCACCGTCACCAGCCCGTCCCGGCCGGCCACGGAGGTGAACCCGGTGACCGGCGGCGGCCCGCCCGTCCGCCAGCCCTCGGGCAGCGGGTAGCGCACGCCCGCGGCGGGGTCGCTCACCGCGGCGGGTCCCGAGGACGACGGCAGGGTCCGCAGCAGGAGTGCGGCCCCCCACGCGACGGCCCCGCCGGCGACCAGTACGGCCAGCAGCCCGAGCAGGACGCGGCGCAGCGGGCCGGAGACACGGGCGGGGGCGGGGGCCGCGGGCGCGCCGTACCAGCGGGCCGAGGGGGGCAGGTCGTCCTCCTTCGGCACCCCGGCGAGCCCGCCGTACCGGCGGGCCGGGGCGGGGAGATCCTCCTCCTTCGGCATGCCCGCGTGCCGCGCCCGGCGGGGCCTGGCCGGCGGGGGCGGAGGCGCGGGTTCCTCGGCGATCCGGGCCCGCTCCCCGGCGAACCGGACGTCCCCGACCGGCCGGGACCGCTCTTCGGCCGGCCAGGCACCTTCCTCGGGCTGCCGGGACCGCTCTTCGGCCTGCCGGGTCCGCCCGTCTCCGGGCCGGGCCCGGTGCTGGCCCCGGCGTCCGCGCTCCTCGGGCGGCCACACCCGGCTGTCGCCTCCGGAACCCCCTGAAGTCCCGGAATCCCCGGAATCCCCGGAGCCTCCGCGGCCTTCAGAACCTCCGAAGCCCCGGACAGCCCCGGCATCCCGCTCTCCGGCACCCCGGGCACCCCCGGCGTCCCGGGGCGGCCGGGAGTCCCGGTCGTCGCGGGCGTCCTGAGAGCCTCGTAGCCCCCGGAAGATCCGGAAACCCCGGAATCCCGGGGGGTCGTGGTCGTCCGGCGTCCAGAACTCCTCGAAGTCGCGGGGCGCCCCCAGCCCGAGCCGGGGGCGGGGGGACTCCGCGGGCTGCGAAGGCCCCTCAGGTTCCTCCGGGGAGTGCGGGCGTCCGCCGGGCTCCTCCGGCTGCGACGCCCGGCGAGGCCGTTCGCCCACGACGACTCCCTCCGGTGGTCACGGTCATCCCCGTCCTACCATGCCTTCCGGACGGCGATCAGGCCATAGACCGATCGGGAAGAGCCGGGGCCGGACGCGGGCGCGCCGGGAGGGACCGTCGCGGTCAGGAGCCGGGGCCGGGTGCGCCGGGAGGGATCGCCTCCGTCAGGAGCCGGGGCCGGGTGCGCCGGGGGGGATCGCCTCCGTCAGGAGGCGGGCTCGCGCATGCGGATGGCGATGATCGTGCCGAGCAGCCCCACGGCCGCCGTCAGGACGACGATCATGGTGTATCCGGTGCGGATGTCGTCGTGGCCGATCAGGTTGATCAGGACGCCACCGAAACCGATCATGAGCGCGCTGCCCAGGGTGTCGACGACCTGGAGGGCGGCGGAGTTCGCCCCCTGCTCCTCGTCGGGGGACTGGCGCATCGCGGTGACGTTGACGCTCGCGGTGCCGATGCCCATGCCGAACCCGGCGATGATCCACGCGGGCACGTCGATCCAGCCGGTGATGCCCGGCACCAGCGACAGCAGGGTCAGCAGGATGCCGACGGTGACCGCGGCGGAGGCGATCCGCACCAGCAGGGCGCGGTCGTAGTCTCGGCGGCTCTGCAGGTAGGAGCCGGTGGACCAGCCCAGTGCGCCGGTGGTGAGGGCGATCCCGGCCTCGGTGACGTTGAAGCCGCGCACCGAGGTGAGCGCCAGCGGGATGAAGGAGTTGACCCCGAAGAACGCCGAGGACAGCAGGCCGCGCATCATGATCGTGGTGGGCAGGCCGCGGCCGAACCGCAGCGCTCCCACGGGCAGCAGCCGGGGCAGACCCGCGGCCAGCCCGGCGAGGCCCGCGACGGCGGCGACGCCGCCGACGACCGGGGTGGTGTGCAGGCGGTCCACGCCGTACAGCAGCACGCCGGCGCCGACGGCGGTGGCCGCCGCCGACAGGGTCATCGCCAGCGGCCGGGAGCGGGGGCCGGTGGCGGGCACGGGCGCGGGCCCCCCGCCGGTGCGCAGCGCGGGCAGCAGCATCAGCATGGCGGGGATCACCAGCGGCACGATGCCGTAGAAGACCCAGCGCCAGCCGAACACCTCGGCGATGACGCCGCCGACGCTCGGCCCGATCAGCGCGGGCAGCACCCAGGCCGCCGACAGCGCGGCGAACACCTTGGGCCGGACCACCGGGGGGTAGACCCGGGCGATCATCACGTACGTCGCCACGATGGTCGCGCCGCCGCCCATGCCCTGTACGGCGCGGGCCACGATGAACAGCTCCTTGGAGCCGGCCGCGCCGGCCAGGGCCATGCCCACCACGAACAGGCCGACGCCGAGGAGGAACGGCGCCGCGTGCCCCCGCCGGTCGGACCACAGCCCCGCGACGACGTTGGCGAACAGGCCGGCGATGAGGAAGGCGGAGAAGCTCATGCCGTACAGGTCGAGCGCGTGGAGATCTTTGGAGACGGCCGGCATGACCGCGCCGACGGACATGCCCTCGAACGCGATGAGCGTGACGACGAGGAGGATGCCGAGTGAGGCGGTGCGGTGTTCGGGGCCGAAGATACGAGGGGGTTCGTACGGAGTCTCAACCGTCTTCGGTACTGTCACCTGACAAGGGTAGTGTCCGGCTCCGGCTCCACGGGCGGCGCCCGCCGGTACGCCGTGCCCGGCCTCGGCCCGGTGGCCGCGTCTACTCGCGCGGCGTCTCGGGCCCCGGCTCCACGGGCGGCGTCTGCCGGTGTGACGCCTCGGGTCCCGGTTCCATGGGCGGCGCCTGCCGGTAGGCCGTCCACATCTCCTGCATCCTGGTCGCCTGGCCTTCGGTGAACCCCGACATGCACCGGTCGTGGGCGTAGTCCATGAAGTTGTGCACCGGGTCCGCGCCGTCGCCGGCGCAGGTGTCCTTGTGCACCGGGCAGCCCTGGGTGGGCAGTCCCTCGGACGGGGTGTCGTCGATGGTGTCGCCCAGCGGCAGGCAGCCGTTCTCGAAGGTGTGCAGCAGCCCGAGCCAGTGGCCGATCTCGTGGACCCCGGTGAAGCCGCGGCCGAAGTTGCGCAGCGACCCGCCCGGCAGGGTGCGCCAGTCGAGGACCACGCCGTCACCCGCGGGGTCGCCGGCGTACCAGTAGGGGTAGGTCGAGTAGCCCAGCACCAGCCGGCCGAGCTGGGCGACGTAGAGGTTGAGGGTCTCCTGACCGCCCCGGCGCATCCGCTCCAGCGTCTCCAGACGGCCCAGGGGGTCGCGGAAAAGCGCGGGGTCGTCGACGCGGGTCAGGCCGTCGAGGCGGAACCTGATCCCGGTGTCGGCCCCGCCGTACCGGCCGCCGTAGGCGGCGTTGAGCGTGGCGACCTGGGCGCGCACCGCGTCGTCGGGCGCGCCGAGTGAGCCGGCGGTGATGACGTGCGCCCAGACGGGCACCGTGACGGGGGCCCAGCTCAGGCTCGCCGGATGTGGCAGCCTCGCCTGGCGTGCCCGCAGGTCGGCCAGCATCTCCTCGGCCTGGACCCGTCCGGAGCCGTTCGGCCCGGCGGGCGCGCCGGGAAGCGGCGCCCGCACGCCGGGGTACGGTGCCCGCGCCCACGCGGTCTCGGCCCGCGTTCCGGAAGGCGACGCCCGTACGGCCGGCGGGCCGGGGATCGGAATCCGCGCGGTCTCGGCGCACCGGGCCGGCCCGGCCACCGCGGACGGCCGCGACGGCACGCCGGGAGCGGAGCCCGCCGCCGACACGCACATCACGAGAACGGCGATCGCGCGCCGAGCCATGTATCCCCCGACAGGTCACCCCGGCCGGTCGTTCGCCGCCGGGCGACATCCGACCTTAGCCCGAGCTGCGGCGATCAGCCGCGAGCGACACTCACTCGCCGCCGGAGTCGTCGCCCTTGGGGAGGCCCTCGTAGATCTCCTTGCACTCGGGGCAGACCGGGAACTTCTGCGGGTCGCGGTTGGGCACCCAGACCTTGCCGCAGAGCGCGCGCACCGGGGTGCCGCTCAGCGCGCTCTCCATGATCTTGTTCTTCTCGACGTAGTGGGCGAACCGCTCGTGGTCGCCGTCACCGTGCGAGAGGTTCGGCCGGACGTCGCTCTCAGGGAGAATCTTCGTGCTCACCTTGCAGAGTTTATGCCCGCATCCCGCCGGTCGCCGCTCCGGCGCTCACCGGCGGGGCGCGGGTACCGCCGCTCCGGCGCGGACCGGCGGACGTGGACCGGCTCTCCCGGCTGCGCCAGGCGGAAGAGCGGCACGGCGTTGTGCAGCGGTATGCGGGCGCAGCCGTGGGAGGCGGGGTAGCGCGGGACGAGCGTGGAGCCGTGGATGGCGATGCCGCCGTTGAAGTAGACGGGGTAGTACATCGCGCCGAGGTAGCCCATCGACCAGCCGCGCACCCGCTCCCCCACCCGGAAGTCGCCGGGCGGGGTGTCGGCGAACCCGCAGTGGCCGCGTTCGCAGTAGGACCGCTCCGCGCCGGTGGACACGTGGCTGACCAGCACGGGCCTGTCGTGCCGCCAGACGGTGAGGAGCTGGCGGCGCAGGTCGATCTCCACCCTCGACGGCTCCCCGTCGCGCACCAGCGGCCTGATCCGCGCCGGGCGGACCAGCGCCCGCCAGGTGGCCGTGTCGACGCGGTCCACCGGGCGCATCCCGTTGGCCTTCTGGAACGCCCACACGGCCGTGCGCATCCCGGAGTCGTAGACGGGGGTGGGCGGGCCCACGTTGAACCCCAGCTCGTTGAGCCGCTTCTTCACCGCGACGATCTCCCGGCCGAGATCGCCCGGGTCGCCCGGGTCAGGGGAGGTGTCGTCGGCGCGGGGGAGATCGTCGGCATGGGGCGCGCGGCCGGCGCGGAGGCCGTACGAGCCGCCGGAGTCGCCGAACCGGAGGACGGGCGGTCCCGGCGGGGGGACCCCGCGGGAGTCCCGGGGCGGAACGGCGCCGGCGCGAGCCGGACCGGTGGAGAGAGTCATCGTGGAAACGGTGATCATCGCTGCGATCCCGAAACAGTGGGTGATCGTTCTCATGTCTGACGTCTAACCGTTCATGGGAACCTCCAATCCCCTTCCCGGTCGCGTCAGCGCAGCTCAGAGCCGCGAAACGGGTACGGCTCCCACCCCGGCGGGCGGGAGCCGCACCCGGGTGGGAGCCGTATCGGGCCCGGTGGGTCAGCCCATGTGGATCGGGGCGTCGGCGGTCTTGCGGCCCGCCCTGACGAACAGGGCGAACACCGCGGCGAGGACCGCGACCGCCGTGCTGACCGTGAAGCCGAGGTGCATGCCGTCCAGGAAGGACAGGTGCGAGACGTCGGCGATGCCCTGGACGACCTGCTCGGGAATGCCGGGCATCTGCTGGGCGGTGGGCGCGTTGCCGTACTGGGCCAGCGCCTTCAGCGGCTCGGCCTGTGCGGGCGGCAGCGCCGGGAGCTTGGCGTCGGCCCAGTGCTGCGGGTAGACGTCGGCGACCCGGGCCGAGACGATCGCGCCGAGGATCGCGGTGCCGAGCGCGCCGCCGACCTGCATGGCCGACTGCTGGACGCCGCCGGCGACGCCGCTGAGCTCCTCGGGCGAGTTGCCGACGATGATCTCGGTGGCACCGACGAAGACCGGCGAAAGCCCGAAGGCCAGCAGCACGAACGGGATCGCGCTGTCGATGAAGGCGGCGTCGAGGCTGAGCCGCGACAGCAGGAACATCGCCAGGGCGGTGACGAGCATGCCGCCCGAGATCGTCACCCGGGGCCCCAGCTTGCCGATCAGTACCGCGGCGAGCGGCGAGGCGAAGATCATTCCGGCGCTCATCGGCAGCATGCGCAGGCCCGAGTCCATGGGCGAGAGCCCGTGCACGCCCTGGAAGAAGAACGTCAGGAAGAACATCGCGCCGAACATGGAGAACGCGACCAGCACCATCAGGCCGGTGCCGATGGAGACCGATGCGTTGCCGAAGAGGCTGAGCGGCACCAGCGGCTCGGCGGCGCGCGACTGCCACCACACGAACGCGGCGCCGATCACCACGGTGGCGGCCAGGAAGGCGATGGTCAGCGGGTCGCCCCAGCCCCAGTCGGGGGCCTTGATGATGGCCCAGACCAGGGAGAACATCGTGAGCGACAGCAGCACGACGCCCAGCCAGTCGACCTTGGACAGGGTCTGCGCTCTGCTCTCGACGAGCACCCACAGACCCACGGCCAGGGCGACGACGCCGACCGGGACGTTGATGAAGAAGACCGACTGCCAGCTCACGTGCTCGACGAGCAGGCCGCCGACGATCGGGCCGGCGGCGCTGGACAGGCCGATGATGCCGCCCCAGGCGCCCATCGCCGTCTTCAACCGCTCACCGGGGAAGGCGACGCGCAGCAGCGCGAGCGCGGCGGGCTGCAGCATCGCGCCGAACAGGCCCTGGAGCACGCGCAGCGCGATCAGCATGCCGACCGAGGAGCTGAGGCCGATCGCGAGCGAGGAGAGCGCGAAGCCGGCGACCCCGACCAGGAAGATCATCTTGTGCCCGAACAGGTCGCCGAGCTTGCCGGCGGTGATCAGGAACACCGCGAGGGCGAGCAGGTAGCCGCTGGTCACCCACTGCAGGTCGGCGAGGGACGCCTTCAGGTCCGTGGCGATCACCGGGTTGGCGATGGCGACGACGGTGCCGTCGAGCATCACCATGATCACGCCGAGCGATACCGCGAGGAGGGTGAGCCACGGATGTCGCTGCTCCGGTGATGGACCGGCGTCCGGCGACGGCACGGTCACCGTCTTGGCTTCTGCCATGAGAACTCCCCCTTGGGCTCGGCCGCCCCGGATGAGGCGTCACATGGGAGTAATTTATGGCAGTCACTGACAACTGACAAACTATTTACTTTGTCACCCCGTGACATGTGGCACACTGTGAACACCACGTTTCGAAGAGGTGACATGGATGAGCCGGCCCGGCCTGCGTGAGCGCAAGAAACAGAAGACGCGGCTGGCACTGATCGACGCGGCTCTCGACCTGTTCGCCGAACAGGGATACGACGCCACGACCGTCGACCAGATCGCCGCCGCGGTGGACGTCTCCCCCCGCACCTTTTTCCGCTACTTCGCGACCAAGGAGGACGTCGCCCTCTCCCTGGACGCCGACGGGCAGGAGATCCTGCTCGCCGAGCTGGCCGCCAGGCCCGCGGAGGAACCCCCGTTCACCGCGCTGGGCCGCGCGATGAACACTATGATCACCATACTGGAGCAGGGCGACACCGCCGACCGGAGCAGGTTCCTCAAGGCGCGCGAGCTGATCGAGAGCACCCCGGCGCTCTTCGCCGGCGGCGTGCGCATGATGATGCAGAACGAGCGGCTGCTGGTCGCCGAGATCGCCCGGCGCGAGGGCATGAGCCCCGACGACCTGCTCCCCCACTTCGCCGTCTCGCTGTTCACCGCCGCCATCCGGGTGGGCCTGGAGGCGTGCGGGCCGGGCCAGCTCAACGACCTCTCCGACCTGACCCGGCACGTGGATCGGGTGATGGAGCTGGCCGAGCGCTCGCTACGCCCCGGCTGGGACCGGCCCGCGCCCGGCGACGGTACGGCCTCCGGAGCGGGCCCCGGCTCCGGTGAGGGCACGGCCGGGGACGGCTCCGTCCCGGACGGCCGGGAGTAGACCCCGCCGGCGACGGCGGCCGTACGGGCTAGTTCATGGAGGGGTCGTCGGGGCAGGTCGCGACGTAGGCCAGCTCGCCCGGCTGGCGGCGCAGCACCGCCCGCCACAGCGAACCGGGGTCGGGGTAGAACGTGTCGCCGGGTTCGGCGTCCACGACGTACCAGGAGCCCTCCCCGATCTCGGCCTCCAGCTGCCCGGCGGTCCATCCGGAGTATCCCGCGAAGATCCGCATCTGGGCGATCTCACCCGCGAGGATCTCCGGAGGGGCGTCGAGGTCGACCGTGCCCAGCCGCGACACCGCCGGGGTGCCGGCGTGCAACCGCCGCCAGCCGAGCGGCTCCTGCCCGCTCGGGACCGCGGCCAGCGCCAGGGCGCTGTCGGTCTGCACGGGACCGCCCTGGAACAGCACGGACGGCCCGGTGACCATCGTGTCCCAGGTCGGCAGCACCTGCGTCACCGAGATGTCACTCGGCCGGTTGAGCACGACGCCCAGGGTGCCGCCCTCGGCGTCGTGCTCCAGGATCAGGACGACGCTGCGCCGGAAGTTGGGGTCGTCGAGTTGCGGCGCGGCCACCAGCAGCCCACCGACGTAGATCGCTTCCGCCATACATCCATGATGAGGGGTACGGACCGCTTCGCGCCGCTCACCCCGGCCCGGATTCTCCGCGAACCGCCCGGGAATCGTCCCGCGGGCGGAGAGACCCTACGCCCCGGTCACGCCTCGGTCATGCCGCTGCGCGCCCGGCCGCCCGCCGACTCGCGCACGGCCGCCGCGACGGCGCCGGCCACGTCGGCGTGGAAGACGCTGGGGATGATGTAGTTCGGGCCCAGCTCCTCGTCGGTGACGACGGCGGCCAGAGCCTTGGCCGCCGCGAGCAGCATCTCCTCGCTGACCAGGTTGGCCTGGGCGTCGAGCAGGCCGCGGAAGACGCCGGGGAAGGCCAGAACGTTGTTGATCTGGTTCGGGTAGTCGGAGCGGCCCGTGGCGACCACCGCGGCGTGCTCGCGGGCGTCGTCCGGGGAGATCTCGGGCTCGGGGTTGGCCAGCGCGAAGACCACCGCGTCGTCGGCCATCGTGGCGATGTCGTCGCCGCTGAGGATGCCCGGGGCGGAGACGCCGATGAACACGTCGGCGCCCTTGATCGCGCCGCGCAGGTCGCCCGCGTAGCCCTCGGCGTTGGTGTGGTCGGCGATCCACCGCAGCGTGTCGTCCAGGTCGTCGCGGCCGCCGTGCACCGCGCCGAGGTAGTCGCAGACGATCATGTTGCGCGCGCCCGCGGCCATCAGCAGGCGCAGCACCGCCGTACCCGCGGCGCCGGCGCCGGCGAGGGTGATGCGGACCTCGCCCAGCTCCTTGCCGACCACGCGCAGCGCGTTGGTGAGCGCGGCGAGCACGCAGATCGCGGTGCCGTGCTGGTCGTCGTGGAAGACCGGGATGTCCAGCAGCTCGCGCAGCCGCCGCTCCACCTCGAAGCAGCGCGGCGCGGAGATGTCCTCCAGGTTGATGCCGCCGAAGCCGGGGGCGATGAGCTGGACGGTGCGCACGATCTCATCGATGTCCTGGGTGTCCAGGCAGATCGGCCACGCGTCGATGTCGGCGAACCGCTTGAACAGCGCGGCCTTGCCCTCCATGACCGGCAGCGCGGCGGCCGGGCCGATGTTGCCCAGGCCCAGCACGGCCGAACCGTCGGTGACGACGGCGACGCTGTTGCGCTTGATGGTGAGGCGGCGGGCGTCCTCGGGGTTGCGGGCGATGGCCATCGAGACCCGGGCGACGCCGGGGGTGTAGGCCATGGACAGCTCGTCACGGTTGCGCAGCGGCACCTTCGACTTCATCTCGATCTTGCCGCCGAGATGCATGAGGAAGGTGCGGTCGGAGACCTTGTGGATGACGACGCCCTCGACCTCGCCGAGGTTGTCGACGATCGCCTGTGCGTGCTCGGTGTCCCTCGCCGCGCAGGTCACGTCGATGCGCAGGGTCTCGTGGCCGGCCGTGGTCACGTCGAGCGCGGTGACCACACCCCCGGCGGACTCTACTGCGTGGGTGAGCTGGCTGACGGCCTTGCCGCCGGCCGGCACCTCAAGGCGCACGGTGATGGAGTACGACACGCTCGGCACGGTGGCCACAGTCATCCGCTCCTTTGCGACTGACTTGCTACAAGGATGCATCCATCGTGCCATCACCTGACGAGTGAACGGGCCCACCCCGGTCAGCTCAGCGCTGTCGAAGCGGTCACAATGACCTCCACGCACGTGTCGACCGGAATGGTCGTGCTGTCGAGCACGAGGTGGTAAAGCGTCGCCGAGGCCGGGTCGGCGCGGTAGAAATGACGGACGTAGGCGGTCCGCGCCCGGTCGGCGTCGCGCACCAGCCTGCGCGCCTCCTCCTCGGAGACTCCGGTCAGCGTCGCGGTCTGGATGACCCTGCGCGTCACCGGGGCGTCCAGCCGCACGTGCAGCGCGCCGGGATGGTCGGCCAGGACGATCGCCGCGGCGCGGCCGAGGAACACCCCGCCCCGCTCGCGCGCCGTCCGCCTGATCACCCGCTCGGTGTGGGTGACGAAGTCCTCAGGGAGCGGCGGCGTCGCCCCGGGGAGATAGACGTCGAGGCCGCCGAAGGTGACGGCGGGGAGCCGCATGACCCCCGACAGCAGCATGGACAGCCCGTGCTCGGCCCGGTCGTCGCGGGCCAGGGCCTCCTCCAGCGTGCAGCCGAGGACCTCGGCCACCTCGCCGGGGATCGCCCGGTCCACGAAGGGCACACCCAGGCGCCCGGCCACCGCCGGACCGATCACGCTTCCGGCGGTGCCGTACGTCGCGGAGATGGTGACGACCCGCATGCCCGGTTGATGCCCCGTGGGAGCGCGTTCAGCATTCTTCGCGCCCGCCGCGTCGGCCGGTTTCCGGCGGCGTCCGCCGTGCCGGGGCCGGAGCGTCCGGCGGCACTCCGTCCGGGGCGCCCGCCGGGCGCCCCGGGGAGTCCCCGGCCGCGCTCAGAAGAGGGCGCTGGCGAGGTTGCGCCGGGCCCGGGCGAGGGACGGGTCCTCGGCGGGCAGCGTGTCGAACAGCCCGAGCAGGTGCACGCGGGCCCGGTCCCGCTCCTCGCCGGAGGTGCGGCGCACCACCGCGACGAGCCGGTCGAAGGCGGCGTCCACCTCGCCGGAGAGCATCTCGAAGTCGGCGGCCAGCAGCTGGGCCTCGACGTCGGCGGGGTCGGCCAGGCGCCGCTGCACGTCGGCGGGGTCGACGTCCTGGGTCCGGCGGATCAGGCCGAGCCCGGCCAGGCCCAGCTTGGCGTCCACGTCGTTCGGGGAGCGGGCCAGCAGCCGCTCGTAGGCGGCCACGGCGCCGTCGAGGTCACCGGCGTCGATGGCCTGCTCGGCGGCGATGATCTCCGGCTCGGCCTGCGGCTCCGGGGCGGCCTGGTCGCCCTCGGGGGCGCCCTCGCCGGGCGGCGGGAGGTACTGGGCCAGGGCCTGCATGAGCTGCGACAGCCAGTCGCGGAGCTGCTCCTCGGTGGCGATGCCGGGTGCGACCGCCACCGGCTGCCCCTGGAAGATCGCGTAGAGGGCGGGGACGTTCTGCACCCGCAGGGCCTGCGCGATCTGCGGGCTGGTCTCCACGTCCACCCGGACGAGGACCCACCGGCCGGCGTTCTCGGCGGCCAGCTTGTCCAGCAGCAGGCTGTACTCCTTGGCCTGCTCGGCGCGGGTCACCGTGAGCTCCAGCAGCACGAGGCTGTTCATGGAGCGTTCGACGACCTCCGTCGCGAAGGTGGCGTCATCGGCGTGGATCACCTGCGCCGCGGTCCCGCCGCCCTCCCGGGCGGCGGCCTCGCGCTTGGCCTGCGCCTCCATGGCCTGCTTGCGCGCGCCGAGATCCACGGCACCGTACAGCGATCCGGGTCGTTTGAAGTCCGCTGGGCTCATGACTCCAATCCTGCCGTATCCCGCAGGCCGCGCAGAATCGCCACCCTGGGTTCGCCTCCCTCCGGGCCCGCTCCACGGCGGGCCCGGAGGGAGGCGGCGGCTCCCAGCGGTGGCTCCCAGCGGTGGCTCTCAGAAGCGGGCGGGCTCGCTGTAGACGCCCCACACCCCGCGCAGGGCGTCGCAGATCTCGCCCAGCGTGGCCTCGGCGCGGACCGCGTCCAGCATCGGCGGGATGAGGTTGCCCTCACCGGCGGCGACCCGCGTCATCTCGGCCAGCGCCGCGTCGACGGTCTTCCGGTCGCGGGCGGCGCGGCGGTCGGCGAGGACGCGGTTCTGCTCGCGCTCGACCTCGTGGCTGACCCGCAGGATCTCCAGCGGCTCCTCGACGGAGGAGGTGTGGCAGTTGACCCCGACGATCCGCTTGTCGCCCTTCTCCAGCTTGCGCTGGTAGTCGAAGGCGGCCTCGGCGATCTCGGTCATGAACCAGCCGTCCTCGATGCCGCGCAGGATGCCGGAGGTCATCGTCCCGTCGGAGCCCATGTCGCGGATCTTCTGGAAGATCGCCTCGGCCTCGGCCTCGATCCGGTCGGTGAGCGCCTCGACGTACCACGAGCCGCCGAGGGGGTCGGCGACGTTGACGACCTCGGTCTCCTCCATGATCACCTGCTGGGTGCGCAGCGCGATCTCGGCGGCCTTCTCCGAGGGCAGCGCGAGGACCTCGTCCAGGGCGTTGGTGTGCAGCGAGTTGGTGCCGCCGAGCACGGCCGCGAGCGCCTCGACGGCGGTGCGCACCACGTTGTTGTACGGCTGCTGCGCGGTGAGGGAGACCCCGGCGGTCTGGGTGTGGAAGCGCAGCCACTGGGCCTTGTCGGTCTTGGCGCCGTAGACGTCGCGCATCCAGCGCGCCCAGATCCGCCGCGCCGCCCGGAACTTGGCGATCTCCTCGAAGAAGTCGATGTGCGCGTCGAAGAAGAAGGACAGGCCGGGCCCGAAGACGTCGACGTCCAGGCCCCGCGACAGGCCGAGCTCCACGTAGCCGAACCCGTCCGCCAGGGTGAAGGCCAGCTCCTGCGCGGCCGTGGAGCCGGCCTCGCGGATGTGGTAGCCGGACACGCTGAGCGGCTTGTAGGCCGGGATCTCGGCGGCGCAGTACTCCATCAGGTCGCCGATCAGCCGCAGGTGCGGCTCGGGGGCGAACAGCCACTCCTTCTGGGCGATGTACTCCTTGAAGATGTCGGTCTGCAGCGTGCCGTTCAGCCTGCCGACCGGCACGCCCTGCCGCTCGGCGGCGACGACGTACATGCAGAAGATCGGCACGGCCGGGCCGCTGATCGTCATCGAGGTGGTGATGTCGCCGAGCGGGATGCCGTCGAAGAGCAGGTCCATGTCGAGCGCGGAGTCGATCGCCACGCCGCAGTGGCCCACCTCGCCGAGCGAGCGCGGGTCGTCGGAGTCGCGGCCCATCAGCGTCGGCATGTCGAAGGCGACGCTCAGCCCGCCGCCGCCCGCGGCGAGGATCATCTTGTAGCGCTCGTTGGTCTGCCGTGCGTTGCCGAACCCGGCGAACTGCCGGATGGTCCAGGTCTTGCCGCGGTAGCCGGTGGCGTGCAGGCCGCGGGTGAACGGGTACTCCCCCGGCCAGCCGATGCGCTCCATCCGCGGGTCGTCGTTCTGGGGCCCGTAGACGGGCTCCACCTCCAGCCCCGACAGGGTCCGGAACTCCGTCGGCCGCCTGGCCGTCTGGTAGAACCGCGCCTGCCAGCGCGCCCGCCCTGCCTCGATCTCCTCGGCGTTCATGCCCACTCCCTTGTACGGCTCGCGGCTCGTGTGCGGCTTGTGGCCTCGTGGCTCGTGGCCTCGTGGAGGACGCCGGCGGACCGCCGCTCGTGACGGACTGGACCCGGGACACCCCCTAGGAGAGATACTAGGACGTCCTAATAATTTCCGGTCAAGGCACGGGGGAAGAAACGGGAGCCGCCCCGGGAAGACGCGGGTGCCCTCGCCGGGAAGGCGAGGCCGCCATCGGGAGGGGCGCGGGAGCCGTACGGCCAGCCGGGACTCAGTCCGCGAAGTCGCCGGCCGCCACCCGCAGCGTGCGGAGCAGGCCGAACATCTCCTCCAGCTCGGCCTCGCCGTACATGGTCATGGCGAAGCCGGCGGCCATCAGGTCGGCGGTGGCCCCCTCGACGACCTCCCGGCCCCTGTCGGTGATCTCGGCCAGCACCCCCCGGCCGTCGCGCGGGTTGGGCATGCGCCGGACCAGCCCGGCGCGCTCCAGCCGGTCGACGGTGTTGGTCACGCTCGTGGGGTGGACCATCAGGCGCTCGCCGATCCTCGACAGCGGCAGCGACCCGGTCCTGCTGAAGGTGAGCAGCACCAGCGCCTCGTAGCGGGCGAAGGTCAAGTCATGCGGTTTGAGTAGCGTGTCCAGTTGCGAGAGCAGGATCTGGTGCGCTCTCATGATCGATGTGACGGCGGCCATGGCCGAGGACGGCCCGAAGTGAACGCGCCACGTCCGGGCGGCTCGCTCGATGGGGTCGAACGGCAGATTCAGCTGACCTGTAGCCACAGAGCTACGGTAGCGCGAGCTCATCCCGGTTCGCCCGTATACGTAGAGTCACAAGATTGACCGCTTCACCAAGAACCCGGGCGCCAAACGTCACGCTCAGTTATGGTTCCCACATCGAATGGTGAGGGCGCGGCCAAAGCCGCGCCGTCTCAGTCCGGCTGCGGGGGATGCACGCCGGACCGGTTGCCGAGGGGACCGGCCACCGCACATTCACAGCACGGGGGGTGCTTGATGAACGACGATCCGATGGCGCTCGTGCGCCACGCGAGCTCATGGCCGGCCGACGCGGCGTGGATGCGTTCCACGCACGCCGGTGCGTGAGCACAGGGGCGTTTCACGCGAAGAACTCCAGCAGAGCGCGTTGGTGGCTGCCGCCGTCCTGCTCGTGCTGGGGCTGGCCGCGGCGTGGAGCGTCCTCATACCCGGCGTGGGAGCCTGGGAGAACACCGTGGTCGCCATGATCGGCTCGCTCCGCCTGACCGGGCCGGTGTCGGCGGCGTTCGCCGCCTGGGTGGCGGTGCGCAGGCGGCGCGAGAGCGGCAGATGGCTGCCGACCACCTGGCGCGCGGTGCGCACGCCGCTGGCGGTGGCGGCGGTGCCGGCCGTGGCGTTCGCCGCGACGGCGCTGGTGCTCGCCGTCCGGACGATCCTCGGCGAGCAGTCCGGACGGCTGCCGCCCAGCGGCCTGCTCATGGGGATGGCCGGGCTGGCGCTGTACGTCGCCATCGGCTGGGTGACCGGGTGGCTGCTGCCCTGGACGATCACCCCGGTGATCGCCGGGCTCGGCTGTTACGGCCTGTTCGCCTGGCTCGCCCAGAGCGGGACCTGGGCCGACCGGCTCGCCCCGGCCACGCGCGAGCCGTACGACCCCTTCCAGGGACTGAGCACGGCGGCGTTCGCCGACCAGACGTTCTGGCTGCTGGGCATCAGCGCGGTGCTGCTGCTCGGCTGGGCCGCGGTCGTGACGCGCCAGTCGCTCGCGCTGGCCGGCGCGCTGCTCGCCGTGCTCGCCGCGGCGGCCGGGATGGCCCGGCTGCTCAACGAGCCGCGGACGGTCACCGCGCAGCGGGTGGTCTACAGCTGCGAGGAGTGGCCGATCATGGTCTGCGTGCACCCAGGGATGCGCGACGGGCTGCCCGAGCTGGGTTCGGCGTTCGTCAGGATCGCCTCCCGGCTGGCCGGGACGCCCGGGGAGTTCTCCCGGCTGGAGCAGCGCCCGCGGCGCGAGGACGCCCCGCTGCCGCCGGGCTCGGTGCCGATCCACGTGGACGACCTGTCCAGCGGGTTCGCCGACCAGGCGGCCGCCGAGTTCGTCGAGGGCCTGGCCCCGCGCTGCGCCGGCACCACCGCCCAGGGGTACCGCGACATCGTGGTCGCGTGGCTGGCCGGCCGGCCGCTGCCCGGCGGGCCGCTGGCCGAGCACCAGTACGCCGCCGCGTGGTTCGCGGGCCTCACCGACACCCAGCGGCGCGACTGGCTGCGGACGCACTACGACCGGTTCGCCGGGTGCGGGCTGCAGAGCGGCGACTTCGGCGGGCAGGTCCCGCAGGTCACGCAGCCGGCCGCGCCGGCCCAGGGCGGATACCCGGCGTCCGCCGGGCCGGCTCCCCAGGCGTCCGCCCTCTACGGAACGCCGGGCGGGGCGCCCACCGCCGCGGGCGCCCCGCCCCTCCCCCGGACGGCCCCGGCCGTCTCGGCCCGCCGGCCCGCGCCGGCCGCGCCGGACCGCTGAGGCCCGCCGCCGGACCGCCGGGCGGCTCCCGTCCCGGCATCCGGGGCGGCCTCCGGGGGCACGGCCGGGCCGGCGGGCGTGAGAAGGACCCCGTGGGGGGAAGGAGATCGTCGTGAACGCTTCTCCACAGGCACCCCCCGGGGCGTCCCCGCCACGTCGCGGGCGCGGCCTACGCCTCCTCGCCGGGGTCGTCGTCACGCTGGCCATCGTCGCCGGAGCGGCCTGGCTGGTCTGGTCACGGCTGAACCCGTTCGGCGAGACCTCGATCGACCGCAGCCAGCCCGCGCTGCTGCAGTCGATCCACGACCTCAGCCGCTTCGAGGCGGCCACCGGCAACTTCCAGGTCATCGTCGACCTGGAGAAGGACGCCGCGTTCCTGCCTGACGCCGTCAAGGGCACCCGGACCCTCTTCGTGGGCGCCGGCGGCGTCGACGCCTACGTCGACTTCGGCAGCCTGTCCTCCGGCGCGCTGACCGTCTCGCCCGACCGCAAGGAGGTGACGGTGAAGCTGCCGCACGCGCGGCTGGAGAAGCCCAACCTCGACAACGGGCGGTCCTACGTCTACGCCCAGCAGCGCGGCCTGTTCGACCGGGTCCAGGACTTCCTGTCGTCCTCCCCGGCCGACCAGCGCGAGCTCTACCAGCTGGCCGAGAAGAAGATCGCCGAGGCCGCGCAGGCCAGCGACCTGCGCGACCGGGCCGACCAGAACACCAAGGCCATGCTCCAGGGCATGCTGGGCGGCCTGGGCTTCGAGAAGGTCACCGTCACGGTGGACGGCCGGCCGTAGACCCCGCCCGCCGGTCACGGGACGGCGGGCCGTACGGCGTGCGGCCCGGCGTGCGGCCCGTCGTCCGGCTCCGGCCGCCGGCACCGCGCGCCCGGGGCGAAGCCGGCGCCGGGCCGTACGGCCCGGCGCGGGGTCAGCCGGCGGCGTCCAGCAGTTCGTCGGCGGCGGTGTAGGGGTCGAGACCGCCCGCCACGACACGCTCGGCGAGGGCGTCGAGCCGCCGGTCGCCGTGCAGGTGGGCGAAGCGGGTACGGAGTGCCGCGACCGCGATGGCCTCGATCTCGTCGCGGGCCCTGACCCGGCGCCTGCGGCCGAGCTCGCCCGACTCCTCCAGATACGCCAGGTGCTCATCGAGGGCGGCGACGACGTCCTCGGCGCCCTCTCCGCGGGAGGCCACGGTCGTCACGATGGGCGGCCGCCAGGGCCCCTCGATCTGGGCGGTCATGGTGCGCAGCTCGCGCACGACCGCCTGGGCGCCGTCGCGGTCGGCCTTGTTCACCACGAACACGTCGGCGACCTCCAGGATGCCCGCCTTGGCGGCCTGGACGCCGTCGCCCATGCCCGGGGCGAGCAGCACGACGGTGGTGTCGGCCAGCGAGGCGATGTCCACCTCGGCCTGGCCGACCCCGACGGTCTCGACGAGGACGACCTCGCACCCGGCGGCGTCCAGGACCCGCAGCGCCTGCGGCGTCGCCCAGGACAGGCCGCCCAGGTGGCCCCGGCTGGCCATCGACCGGATGAAGACCTCCGGGTCGGTGGCGTGGTCCTGCATGCGCACCCGGTCGCCGAGCAGCGCCCCGCCGGTGAACGGCGAGGACGGGTCCACGGCGAGCACGCCGACCCGCCTGCCGAGCTTGCGGAACGCCTGGACCAGCATCCCGGTCGAGGTGGACTTGCCCACCCCCGGGGAGCCGGTCAGCCCGATGACGCGGGCCCGGGTGGGCCGGGCCGAGCAGAGCTCGGCGGTGACCTCCCGCAGCAGCGGCGAGCCGTTCTCCACCAGGGAGATCAGCCGCGCGACCGCCCGGGGCCGGCCCTGCCGCGCCTGCGCGACCAGTTCGGAGACCTCCGCGGGCAGCGGGTCGCGCCGCGCCGCGGGGCTGGACGTCTCCATGTCAGGCCGAGGGGACACGGATGATCAGGGCGTCGCCCTGGCCGCCGCCGCCGCACAGGCCGGCCGCGCCGGTCCCGCCGCCCCGGCGCTTCAGCTCGTGGGCGAGGGCCAGGACGATGCGGGCGCCGGACGCGCCGATCGGGTGGCCGATGGCGATGCCGCCGCCGTTGACGTTGACCTTCTCCAGCGGGACGCCGAGCTCCTTGACCGACTGGAGGACGACCTGGGCGAACGCCTCGTTGATCTCCAGCAGGTCGAGGTCGCCGATGGTGATGCCCTCCTTGGCGAGGGCGTGCTTGATGGCGTTGGCCGGCTGCGACTGCAGCGAGTTGTCCGGGCCGGCGACGTTGCCGTGCGCGCCGATCTCGGCGAGCCAGTCGAGGCCCAGCTCCTCGGCCTTGGCCTTCGACATCACGACGACCGCGCAGGCGCCGTCGGAGATCTGCGAGGCGGAGCCGGCGGTGATGGTGCCGTCCGGGACGAACGACGGGCGCAGCCGCGACAGGACCTCGACGGTGGTGTCGCCGCGCACGCCCTCGTCGGCGGAGAACAGGACCGGGTCGCCCTTGCGCTGCGGGACCGGCACCGGGACGATCTCGTCGTCGAGCGTGCCGTTCTTGATCGCGGCGGCGGCGAGCTGGTGGGAGCGGGCGGAGTAGGCGTCCTGCTCCTCGCGGGTCAGGCCCAGGCGGACGTTGTGCCGCTCGGTGGACTCGCCCATCGCGATCTGGTCGTAGGCGTCGGTCAGGCCGTCGTAGGCCATCGAGTCGACGACGGTGGCGTCGCCGTACTTGACGCCCCGGCGCAGGCCGCGCATCAGGTGCGGGGCGTTCGACATCGACTCCATGCCGCCGGCGACCACGATGTCGAACTCGCCGGCCCGAATGAGCTGGTCGGCCAGGGCGATGGCGTCCAGGCCGGACAGGCAGACCTTGTTGATGGTCAGCGACGGCACGGTCATCGGGATCCCGGCCAGGACGGCCGCCTGGCGGGAGGGGATCTGCCCCGCCCCGGCCTGCAGGACCTGGCCCATGATGACGTACTGCACGGTCTCGGGGGCGACGCCGGCGCGCTCCAGCGCGGCCTTGATCGCGATGCCGCCGAGTTCGGCGGCGGTGAGGCCGGACAGCGAGCCGAGCAGCCGTCCGATGGGGGTGCGAGCTCCGGCGACGATGACGGAACCAGACATGAGCAGGGGCCTCCTGGCGAGTCTCCGAACGACTTTGCCACCATACCCATGAGTACCGGACCGATCGCCATGGAGGCCGTCCATATGTTCATGCGCATCGACCATGTGGGGATCGCCTGCCACGACCTGGAGGAGAAGATCGCGTTCTTCGAGCGCACCTTCGACCTCACGGTGGTCGCGCGCGAGACCAACGAGGAGCAGGGCGTCAAGGAGGCGATGCTGCACATCGCCGACGGCGAGGGCGGCGGCTCCTACATCCAGCTCCTGGAGCCCCTCGGCCCCGACACCCCGGTCGGGAAGTTCCTCGCCAAGCGCGGGGAGGGGGTGCACCACGTGGCGTTCGGGGTGCCGGACGTGGCGGAGGCGATGCGGGAGATCGGCGGCAGGGGTGTCCGGGTGCTGGACGCCGAGCCCCGGCACGGCACGCTGGGGTCGTCGATCGCCTTCCTCCACCCCAAGGACATGGGCGGGGTGCTGACCGAGCTGGTGCAGGCCCCGGACACCGGCGACGCGGCACCCGGGCACTGACGACGCGGTGTCCCGGCGCCGGCGCGTCCGCCGGTCGTCGTCAGCGCGCCCGCCGGTCGTCAGCGCGCCGGCCGGACGCGGTCGACCCGCCCGCCGGTCGTCGTCGCCGCGGCCGCCGGACGCGGTGACGCCTTTTCGGCCGGTGTCAACGCGGCCGTCGGATGCGGCCGACGCCTTTTCGGCCGGTGTCAACGCGGCGGCCGGGTGCCGCGTCACATGCAGGAAGGGTTCATACGTAACAAGTCACGCAGAAAGTCAGAGGGGACCGCCAACGCGGCAACTCCAGAGTACGCTGGCCTATCACCGGACGTGGGTCCCGCCACGGCCCCCACCTCGGGTGTCCGAATCCTTCGTCCGCCCCGTGTAGCCGTCTCGACAACCCAGGATCGAGCCTCCATGCAGTCCGACATCGACGCCCAGCTCAACAACTTCTTTGAAGACACCCCCGCTCGGGAATTCGACGTGGTGCTCCGTGGCTATGACCGGCACCAGGTCCATGATCATCTAAAGCAGGTGGACGCCGAGCTGCGCCAGTCCAGGGAGCAGGTGCAGGGCCTGCAGCGCGACCTGGCCGACTCCCAGCGCCAGCTGCAGGAGCAGGAGCGCCCCACCTACTCCGGCCTGGGCGCGCGGATCGAGCAGTTGCTCCGGCTCGCCGAGGAGCAGGCCACCGAGCTGGTCCAGGCGGCCCGGTCCGAGGCCAACGAGATCAGGGCCGCGGCCAAGGTCGAGGCCGCCGACGTGCGCGCCGCCGCGGAGAACGAGGCGGCCGAGAAGCGCGCCCTGGCCACGCGCGAGGCCGACGAGATGCGCACCACCGCCGAGCGCGAGGCCGAGGAGATCCGCTCGACCGCCCGCCGCGAGGCCGACGAGCTGACCTCCACCACCGAGCGCGAGGTCGCCAAGCTGCGCGCCACCGCCGACCACGAGGTGGCCGAGAAGCGCGCCGACGCCGAGCGCGAGATCGCCAAGCTGCGCACCACCACCGAGCGCGAGGTCGCCCAGCTGCGGGCCTCGACCAAGCGCGAGCGCGACGAGATCCTCACCACCGCCAAGCGCCAGGCCGACGAGATGCGCGCCCAGGCCCAGCGGATCCTGGAGGAGTCGGAGGCCAAGCGCGCCCAGGACGAGGCCGAGTTCGAGATCCAGCTCGCCGCCCGGCGCGAGGAGGCCGAGCGCCAGGAGGCCGAGCGCCACGCCACCGCGCAGGCCAACACCCAGCGGATGGTCTCCGAGGCCGAGCAGCGCGCCGCCACCGCCGAGCAGCGGGCCACCAAGGCCACCCAGCAGGCCGAGCAGACCCGCCGCGACGCCGACACCCACGCCAAGCAGCTGCTCGCCAACGCGCGCAAGAACGCCGACCAGCTCGTGGCCGAGGCGAAGACGAACGCCGAGACGATCGTCTCCGAGGCCAAGACCGAGGCCGAGCGGAGCCGTTCGGTCGCCCAGCGCCAGGTCGACGAACTGACCCGCCAGCGCGACAGCATCACCAGCCACCTCGCGCAGCTGCGCCAGCTGCTCGGCGGCGCGCCGCTCCCGGCCGCCGACCCGGAGCCGGCGATCGCCCCGGCCCCGGCCAAGCCGGCCATCTCCGCCCCGGCCGAGACCCCGGCCGCGGCTCCGGCTCCGGCTCCGGCGTCCAGGACCGAGACCAAGGACGACGACGCCGAGTGGTGGCAGGAGTAGGGGGACGCTGATCGGGAGGCGTTGAGACGGCTGATCTGAGGAGCCCGGCGATCCGTGTGGATCGCCGGGCTCCTCTTCGTCTTCCGGGGTCCCCGGTCCTCGCGTTCCGCCCGGTCCCCGTCCCCGGGTCCCCGACTTCCCGGGTCGGTGTTCCCGGGATCGGTTCGCGCTCAGCCGCCGAGCGGTGCCCGCCCCGCCAGCTCGGCGAGGAAACCCGCCAGCGCGCGGTTGAACGCCTCCGGCTGCTCGACCGCGCTCAGGTGACCTGCCTTCTCGATCACGGCCAGCCGTCCGTCGGGCACCGCCTCGACCATCGCCTCGGCGTCGCCCCGCGGGGTGAGGCCGTCCTCCTCCCCCACCAGCACCAGTGCGGGCACCTTGAGCCCGCGCAGGGTGTCGAAGGAGTCGGGGCGGGCCGCCATGGCCCGCTGGGCCCACGCCACCGCCCGCGGCGGGGCCGACTGGACCAGCCCGCGCACCCTGCCGTACACCATCGCCCGGCGCTCGGCGGTGGTCCGCCCGACCAGCGGCGGGAGGACCTCCTCCAGCAGTACGGCGGAGCCGTCCTCGACCACGGCGGCGGCGATGCGCTCGCGGTTCGCCCGGGCCTGGTCGGGGTCGGCGCTCGCCTTGGTGTCGGCGAGGACGACCCCCATCAGCCGGTCGGGGTGGCGGCGGCACAGGGCCATCGTCACGTAGCCGCCCATGGACAGCCCCCCGACGACGGCTCGATCGACGCCCTCGCGGTCGAGCGTCCGCGCGACGTCGTCGGCCATCACGTCGAGGGACGGCTCCTCGTCGCCGAGCACCGAACCGCCGAAGCCGCGCAGGTCGGGGGTGATGACCTTGCAGAGTGCGGACAGGCCCTCGCGCTGGGCCAGCCACATGGCAGAGGACAGGGGGAACGCATGCAGCAGGACGACCGGAACTCCCTCGCCCGCCGACCGGGTGTACAGATGCACAGATCCACGGTAGTCGCGCGTCCCGGATCTGACATCCCTTGACGCGCGAAGCGGCATGGCCGGGACCGCCGCGCCGGCCCGCGCCGGCCCGCGCCGGCCCGCGCCGGCCCGTGTCGGCTCTCCCGGCCGTCCGGGCGGCCGCGCCGCCCCGCGTCCCGGGACGGCCCGCACCGGCCGGGCCGCGCCGGGTGCTACCGAAATGCGGGTCAGCGCTCCGGCCTTCAGGCCGGGGAGCGCGTCAAGGCTCGGGGATCTCGGTGGGCAGGGGGTACGCGGCCGGGTTCACCCGCCGGACGATCTCGTTGAGGACGATCCGTACGTACGGCTCGCCGACCCACAGGTGCTTGGCGCCGTCCACCCCGACGACCTCGGCCTGGGGCACCCGGGCGAAACGCTCGCGGGCCTCGGCCGGCCGCAGGTAGTCGTCGAACTCGGGGACCAGCGCGGTCAGCGGCCGGCCGAACTCCGCCCAGCCGTCGAGGTCGGCGTCGGTGGCCCGGTGCAGCGGCGGGGAGAGCAGGATCGCCCCCTCCACCAGCGGGTCGCGGCCCCACTTCAGCGCCAGCTCGGTGCCGAAGGACCAGCCCACCAGCCAGGCCCGGGGCAGATCGTGGAACTCGGCGTACTCCAGCGCGGCGGCGACGTCGAGGCGCTCGTCCTCACCGTTGCCGAAGGCTCCTTGGGAGGTGCCCCGGTCGGAGGTGGTGCCGCGCGTGTTGAACCGCAGCACGGCGAGGTCCGCCAGCGCGGGCAGCCGGTTGGCCGCCTTCTTGTGGACGTGGCTGTCCATCATGCCGCCGTGCGTGGGCAGCGGGTGCAGGCAGACCAGCGTGGCGGCCGGGGGCCGGTCCGCCGGGAGGGCCAGCTCGCCGACGAGCGTCAGCCCGTCGGCGGTGACCAGCTCGATCGGCTCCCTGCGCGCGGGCAGCACCGTGGAGGCCCGGATCTCCATGTGTTCCTCACTTCGTGACGTCGTGTCGTGGCCGGCGCCGGCGGGCCCGGAACCGTGCGGTCGCCGTCGGCGGCCTTCGGCGCCGGGACCGTACGGCGGCCCTCCGGCGGCCTTTCAGTATCTGGTCCGGCCCGGCCCGCGCCTGGTCCGGTGGCGCCAGCACGCGGTGTGCCAGTGCCTGCGCTCGTCCTCCCCACCGGCCCAGGCGGGCCAGCTCACCAGGTGCGGCAGGCCGGGCCTGATCTCCTGGTCGCAGCCGGGACAGCGGTAGGTCTTGTCCGCCCCGGCTCCGGTGACCCGCCGTACGTGCCAGTCGCCGTCCGGCCACTCCTCGACCTGGTCGACACCGGCGACGAACATCCCCACGGGGCGGGAGGACGGCGGCCGGCCGGAGCCTCCGCGCCCGCCGCGGCCGTCGCGGGCGAAGGGGTCCTTGCGGTGGGACCGGCGGGGGCTCATGGCAGGTCGCGGGTGCTCCGCACCCCGGCCGTGACGAGGCGGCCGGGCGGCGGCGCGGGGGCGAGGACCTCGGCGGCCGCGGCGCCCGTCGCGCCGGGGGCGGCCGCTCCGGCCCGGTCGAAGCTGCGCGTCATGCCGACCAGTCTCCCAGAGGTCTCCCGCTCTCCCCAAAACCACCCCAAAACCAGCTCAACGTCGGCGCAGGTCACCGGATCCGCGGTCCCGGCCACCGGCACCGGTGTTCCGGCGGTAAGGTTGGCCCCCATGCGGCTGGTCATCGCGCGATGCAGTGTGGATTACGTCGGGAAGCTCACCGCTCATCTTCCGATGGCGCCGAGGCTCATCCTCATCAAGGCGGACGGCAGCGTGTCCGTGCACGCCGACGACAGGGCGTTCAAACCGCTCAACTGGATGAACCCGCCGTGCCGGCTCCGCGAGGAGGAGGGCACCTGGACGGTGACCCACGGCAAGAGCGGCGAGAAGCTCATCCTCACCATGGAGGAGATCCTCCACGACTCCAGCCACGAGCTGGGCGTCGATCCGGGCCTGATCAAGGACGGCGTCGAGGCCCACCTGCAGGAGCTGCTGGCCGAGCACATCACCACGCTCGGCGCGGGCTGGACGCTGGTCCGCCGCGAGTACATGACGGCGATCGGACCGGTGGACATCCTGTGCCGCGACCACGAGGGCGCGACCGTGGCCGTGGAGCTCAAGCGCCGCGCGGGCATCGACGCCGTGGAGCAGCTGACGCGCTACCTGGAGCTGATGAACCGCGATCCGCTGCTCGCCCCCGTCGCCGGCGTCCTGGCGGCCCAGGCCATCGCGCCTCAGGCCAGGACCCTCGCCGAGGACCGCGGCATCCGCTGCGTCACCCTCGACTACGACGCGCTGCGGGGCATCGAGCGCACCGACACGCTGTTCTGAACGTCTCCCGGTCCTCCGGGCCGGGAGACGTGGCATGTCCCGGGGCGCACGGCGCGCCCCGGGACGGACAAAAAAGGGGGTGGCGGCCCGGCGCTCTTTCGTCGCCCTCCCGCCGCCGGCCGCTTTCCGGGAACCCGGACCGGCGGCTTTCCGGGAGTCACGGAACCGGCGGTTTCCCGGGGGCCACGGGGCCGTACGGCTTTTCGGACCATCCTGGACCGCCTTTCCGGAACTCCGTATAGCCGCCCGAAATGAGAAACCTCCTCAGTTTCTCCGCCCCGGCCTCCCGGAGCGCTTGACCGGCCGGTCAGATCCCTGACCTTCTTACATGAACGCCGGAACATGTGACGTTCTGACTCTTCCAGAAAAACGGATCTTGCACCCATAATGGTGGATTCTGGGGCCATAACGTTGGGGTGGAAGTGATAAAGCGATGATTTGTCAAGCTCACGACAACGCCGGGAGCTTGACGTGAATGGACGGCCCTATCGGGGAATGTCATCCGAGGAGCGGCTGGCGGACCGCCGGGAACGCCTGATGACGGCGGCGTACACGCTCTACTGCGATCCCGGCTTCCCGGAGACGACGATCGAGCGGCTGTGCGCCGCCGCGCGCATCTCGAACCGTGCCTTCTACGAGTGCTTCTCCGGCCGTGACGAACTGATGGAGGCCGTGCACGACCGGTGCGTGCAGGAGTCGCTGGCGTCGGTGGCGAAGTCCGTCGCGCAGGCCCCCGACTCGCTGCTCGAACGGATCAGGGCGGGCATCGGCGGATACATCGGTTTCGTCACCGAGGACAGGCGGCGGGCCCGCCTCATGCATCTGGAGGTACGGCGGGCCGGCGGCTGCCTCACCAAGGCACGCGAGCAGGCCCTGGCGGGCTTCTTCGAGGCCGTCGAGATCATCGGTCCCGGTGACCCCGCCCTGGCGGGTCCGGCCGGGATCGACCGGCGGCTGCTGGCCCTCGGGGTCATCGGGGCCATCCAGGAGCTGCTCACCGAATGGGTGCTGGCCGACGACCCGCCCGAGGTGGACCACCTGATCGACACCGCCGTGCGCGTCTTCCACCGGTCCTTCGTGGCATGAGAGGGACTCACCGCCCGGTGGCGCCGCGGGAGCCGGGATCGCTTCCGGGAGTCCGGGATCCGGGGTCGCGGGGGTCAGGCGACCGCGCCCACCGGGAGCTCGACGGTGAGCACCCGGTTGAGCCGGGTCACCGCCAGCACGCGCATGACCCTGGGCGGCACCCGGCGCAGGATGAGCCGGCGTCCGGCGGCCGCCGCGCGCCGGTGCGTGCCGACCAGCACTCCCAGGCCGGTGGCGTCGATCATCTCCAGGCCGGAGAGGTCGGCGATCAGGTCGCCCTGCCCGGTGTCGACGGCCTCGTGCAGCCGCGGGCGCACCTCGGCGACGGTGCCCACGTCGAGACGGTTCCCGACGTCGACCACCTGTGCTTCGGGGTTCTCAGCGACGCGCATGCCTCCTCCTCGTGCCCGGCCGCCGGGGACGAGGCCGGACGAAAACCCGCGACGCGCGACCGCGGGGACGGTCACGTGGGGCGTTTCGGTCGTAACGTGATGTGAAAGACGATGGTCTGGCCCCTGCGGTCCTTCCACCTGCAGAAAAGGCCTGCCCCGGCGGAGGGAAAAAATTCTGCCGGAGCCGACCTTTTTCCGCGGAAGACCGGATGGCCCGATCCCGTCGCCTCTCCGGGAGCCATCCCGTCGCCTCTCCGGGAGCCCGGACGGCCGTGGTCCCGCGGGCCGCGCCGGGTCCGGCGACGGCGGATGCCGGTCACGGCCTCCGGTGACGACGCCGCCGGCTACGGCCGCGGCGGCAGCGCCGGGCGGCGGCGGGAGGGCCGGGTGGCCGGGTCGGGCGGGGTCACCGCCGGGCGCTCCCGCAGCGCGGCCAGCGCCAGCCGTACGGCCTCCTCCAGTTGGGTGTCGCGCCCGGCGGCCCAGTCGTCGGGGGTGATGTCCAGGTCGACGTCCGGCTCGACACCGTGGTTCTCCACCGCCCAGCCGAGGTCCTCGAACCAGAAGGAGTACCTCGGCACGGTGAAGCTCGTCCCGTCGGCCAGGCGGTGGTCGTCCTCGATGCCGATCACCCCACCCCAGGTGCGGGTGCCCACCACCGGTCCGAGCCGGTGGAACTTGAAGGCCGCGGTGACGATGTCGCCGTCGGACCCGGCGTCGCGGTCGGTGACCGCGACCAGCGGGCCGCGCGGCGCGTCCCGGGGATAGGTCATGGGCGTCATGCCGCGGGGGCTCTCCCAGGCGATGACGCGGCGGATCAGCTTCTCGATGACCAGCTCGGAGGTGTGGCCGCCCCGGTTGCCGCGGACGTCCACGACCAGCGCCTCGCAGGCCATCTCCCGGCGCAGGTCGCGGTGGAACTGCGCCCAGCCCTCGGCGACCATGTCCGGGATGTGCAGGTAACCGACCCGGCCCTCCCCCAGCTCGCGGACCCGCGCCCGCCGCCCGTTGACCCAGTCCTGGTAGCGCAGGCGCCGGTCGTCGCCGAGCGGCGTGACGACCGCCTTGCGCCCGCCGTCCAGGGTCAGCTCGACCGGCTTGTCGGCCGCGCCGACCAGCAGCGGCGCCGGCCCGTCCGACGTCACCGGACGGCCGTCCACCGCCAGCAGCGTCTCCCCCGCGCGGACGGCCACGCCGGGCGCGGCCAGCGGCGAGCGGGCGCGCACGTCCGACGACTCGCCGGGCAGCACCCGGTCCACCCGCCAGCGGCCGTCGGCGTCCCGGGACAGGTCCGCCCCCAGCAGGCCGACCCCCTCGGACTCCGGTCGCCCCCACGGGGCCGCGATGACGTAGGCGTGCGAGGTGCCGAGCTCCCCGGCGACCTCCCAGAGCAGGTCGGCGAAGTCGTCGGAGGTGGCGACGCGATCCACCAGCGGCCGGTACTCCTCCAGCACGGCGTCCCACTCGACGTCCGCCATGTCCTCGACCCAGAAGTCGGCCCGCATCCGGCGGCCGAACTGGTCGTAGGCGAGCCGCCGGTAGGCGCGGGGGTCGGCGGTGACCCGGATCCGCGACAGGTCCACGGTCACGTCGTCGTCGTTCTTGCCGCCGACCTTGCGGACGGTGAGCTCACCGTCGCAGGAGACGACGAGGTGGGTGCCGTCGCCGCTCACCCGGTAACCGTCGAGCTCGTCGACGATCTCCTCGCACTTGCGCTTGACCAGGTCGTAGTGGTCCAGCGCGGGCTTGGGCGCGTCGGCCCCCACCTTCTCGCGGTCCTCGCCCAGTTCCCCGGCCAGCGGCTCGCGCAGCCAGACGAACCCGTCCCTGACCGCGCTGAGCGCCGAGTAGCGGCCCTCGGGCACAGGCACCTGCACGACCCGGCCGGCGATGCCCTCCAGGTCGACGGTGAGCGCGGGGACGTCGTCCTTGCCCTTGTCGTCTCCGTCGTCGTCCGGGGACCCTACGGGTCGCCCCTCGGCGCTGGGCGCGAACGGCGACGGGGTGGCCGCCGACAGCGGCACCAGGTAGGGGCGGTAACCGAACGGGAAGGACATGTCGAAGGAGTGCGCGTCGTAGACCGGGTCGAAGCCGCGGCGCGACAGGAACGCCAGGTGGTCGCCGGTGAAGGCGGGCGAGGTGTCCACGAACCGGCCGTCGGTGACGTCGGTGATCACCCGGTCCGCCAGCCGGGCCAGGCGGATCCTGCGCAGCGGATCTGCCTCGGGGTGCGACCAGGCCAGCCAGGCCGAGTCGGGCGAGAAGGCCAGCCCGTCGACCTGCCCGTCGGCCCGGGTCAGCTCGACGACCTCGCCGGAGGTGACGTCCACCAGCAGGAGCCGCCCGTCCCTGGCCGCCACCGCGATCGTGTTCCCGTCGGGCGCGACGGCCAGGTCGCCGACCTCGCCCAGCATCCCCTCGGCGATCCTGCGGGTCTCCCCGCCGCCGGCCGGGCCGATCTCCAAGCCCTGCCGGTGCCCGTCGTCGACGACCCACACCACCCTGTCCGCGCCCAGGACGCGCGGCGTGCCGGCCCCCAGGCCGGAGCTGAGCTGCCGCGCCGGACCGTCCCGGTGGGTGATCCAGTGCACGGTCCCCTGCACCTCGACCACGCTGGCCCGGCCGGTCTCGTCCACCGCCAGGCCGTGCAGCCGCCGTCCGGCGTCCACCTGGTACGGCTGCGGCCCCCGCACCGGGGAACCGAGCCTGACGTCGAGCTTGCGGGCCTCGGCGTCCAGGCCGTCCAGCAGGTAGATGTCGCCGGCGTTCTGGTAGACGATCCGGGTGCCGTCGGTGGTGGCGTGCCGGGCGTAGAAGACGTCGTGGTCGGTGTGCCGGCGCAGGCCGGTGCCGTCCGGCGCGCAGGAGTAGAGGTTGCCGACCCCCTCGTGGTCGGACAGGAACACCAGGCGCCCGCCGACGAGCATCGGGTTGGCGAAGTGCCCGTCGAGGTCGGCCAGCAGCCGGGTGAACGACTCCTCGCCCGCCCGCCGTATCCACAGCCGTCCGGCCGTGCCGCCCCGGTAGCGCTTCCACGTGCCCGGGTCGCGGCCGAGGGCGCCGGTGAGCAGCGCCACCGCGCCGGACACCTCCCCGGCCGTCCCTTCAGCGGCTCCGGCGATCGACAGGTCGGTGACCGGCCCGTACGGCAGCCGCTCGGGCAGGCCGTCGCCGATGGCGTAGGCCCAGCTCCAGGGGGTGAAGGGCTGTCCGGTCGCGCTGATCGCGAGGACCTCGCCGCCGGGCGTCCAGCCGCGGGTGCGGGTCCGCATGTCCCCCCAGTAGGTCAGCCGCTCGGCGGAGCCGGACTCCAGGTCCGCGAGGTACACCTCGGGATCGCCGTCACGGAGGCTCGTCCAGGCCACCTTCGTGGCGTCCGGGGAGAGGCGGGGATGTGCCGCGGGGGCCCGGTCAGAGGTGAGGCGCCAGGCGCGCCCGCCGTCCGCAGGGGCCGCCCAGACGTCGTCGTCCGCGACGAACGTCAGCGTGTCGCGGGAAAGATGGGGAAATCGGAGGTAGAAACCAGAGCCCATTTACCCAGCATATTGTCCGCTATGGAGGAGATCGTAGGTGTTTTTCGGTCGCTACGCTGAGCCCCATGACGCGAGCTGACAGGGACAAGCCGGTGGTGCTGTCCAAGATCTACACCCGGACCGGCGACGACGGCACGACCGCCCTCGGAGACATGAGCCGCACCCACAAGACCGATCCTCGGCTGGCCGCCTACGCCGACGTCGAGGAGGCCAACGCGGCGATCGGCGTGGCCCTGGCGACCGGCGCCCTCGACGAGGACGTCGCGGCGGTCCTCGGCCGGATCCAGAACGAGCTGTTCGACGTCGGCGCCGACCTGTGCACCCCGGTCACCGAGAACCCCGAGTTCCCGCCGCTGCGCGTCGAGCCCTCCTACATCGAGTGGCTGGAGGAGCGCTGCGACGAGTTCAACGAGCGCCTCAAGCCGCTGCGCAGCTTCATCCTGCCGGGCGGCACCCCCGCCGTCGCCCAGCTCCACGTGGCCCGCACGATCGTACGGCGGGCCGAGCGGACCGTCTGGGCGGCCCTTTCGGCCCACGACGACGTCAACCCGCTGACCGCCAAGTACCTCAACCGGCTGAGCGACCTGATGTTCATCCTGTGCCGCGTCGCCGCCCACGGCGACGAGATCCTCTGGAAGCCCGGCGGCACCCGCTGACGTCCCGCGGCGGCGCGGTCGCGGCCCGGAACCCGGCCGCGACCGCCACGCCGGACTCAGGCGTCAACGGTGGCCGCGGGACTTCTCCACCGCCTGGGCGAGCATCTCGACCTGGACTCCCCGCGCCTCGGCCGCCAGGGGGCGCAGGTCCTTGCCGTCACCGGTCAGGACGAACGCGGGTCCTTCCGCCTCGGCGTACGCCACCACCAGCGCGTCCACCGCGGAGGGCGGTGCCTTACGGTCCGATCTCGTCATGGCGGCGATGGCCTTGGTACGCAAGGCCGCCGCACGCCTGGCGAGTTCCTTCGGCACCTCGGTGCGAGGAGTGCGTGCCGGAGGAAAACGATCGACTCCCACATCCCGCGCCGGATGGCCCGTGAAGCACTCGACCAGCACGACCGAAGGAATCAGGGGGGGCCACACGCCTTCGTGGCGAAGCCGACGCATGACGGCGACCGACTCAGGGGTCCTGCCGGCCAAGAAGGTCACGGCCCCGGAGTCGAGGATCAGACGCGGCACCTCTAGCCGACCATCCGCTTGTCGTCCCCGGAGGGTGCGATGCGGTTCATCAGTTCGTCCGCGTAGTGCTCGGCGGCGGCCCACTCCTCATCCGTGACACCCCGTTCCGCCAGTTCGGCCTCGACCCCGGCGACATAGTCGTCCATCTCGCTGGCGAGGATCGCGTCCCGCACGGCCTTCTGGAAGATCTCGGAGGCGTTGAGCTTCCGGTGCCTCCTGAGCTGCGCGTCCAGCTCGTCGTCGATGTAGACGTTCCTGCGTGCCATACACACAACCATACACACACTTCCCGGAGTCGTCTTCACATTGGCCGACAGGCTGATCAGCGCGCCTGCGAGCGGGGCGATCCTCACCGAAAGCCGTGATCACTGAGCCGCGGAGCATGACGATGTCGAAATCGGCGGAGGCCGGCCTGAGCAGCAGGTTCGCGACCGGGGTTCGCGCCGCCGCGCGGAACCCGGCCCCTACCCGCCGCTCAGGCCGGCCTGTTGCGTAGCGGCACGTCGCGGATGACCAGCCAGGTCAGGGCCAGACCGAACAGGAACGCGGCCAGCCCGAGGCCGGCGGTGACCGCCGGGGACTGCGGAACGTCCAGGCCCAGGGCGAGGCGGCTGACGAACGGCAGCCGCAACTCGGTGCCTATCGCGCTCTCCGCCAGCACGACCAGCCCGACGCCGACCGGGACGGCGAGCAGCCCGCCGCCGTCCCAGCGGTAGAAGGCGGCGCCGATGACGGATCCCGCGACGAGCCAGGCGGCGAGCTCGATCAGGTACTCGGCGAGGACGAGCGGTACGTGGGTCGGCTCGGCGAACAGGTGGGCCCGGTCCAGCGTCTGGGACAGGCCGGCCAGGCCGTACGCTCCCGCCTCCAGCAGGTAGCCCACCGCGACCAGGACGGCCAGGAACGGCGCGAACAGGGTGGCCGTGACGGCCGCCTGCGCGCCGAACTGGCGGCGGGTCACCCCGTGCGCGACGTACATCGGCAGGTACTCCCGCACCAGGGCCACGCCGACGAACAGCGCGTACCATCGGGCGAGCTGCACGCCCTTCTCCCACGTGCTCTCGGTGAGCGTGCCGAAGACCGCGACGCCCGCCGCGACCAGCGCGACGCCCGCCAGGAGCACCCCCCACAGCAGCAGCGCGAAGACCATGTTGGCGGCCAGGAGACGGCTGGGGAACCTCATCGGGGGCCTCCGGTCAGGTGGACGAACAGCTCCTGCATGGCGACCGGCCCGAGTTCGAGGCCGGCCTCGGCGGCCTCGCGGCGCCGGGTGTCGTCGAGATCTCCGTAGACCATCGCCGATCTGGTCGGACCGAGGTCCCTGGCGCCCAGTACGGTCAGCCCGGCGGTGAAGGCGTCCACCCGGGCGACGGGGCCGGTCACGGAGACCCCCCTCGACAGCAGCGTCCCGGCGTCCTCCTGCACGACGAGCCGGCCACGATCGATGATCAGCACCTCCTCGAACAGCGGGGCGGCCTCCTCGATCAGGTGGCTCGCCAGGACGAACGTGCGCGGGTGCGCCATGTAGTCGGCGAGCAGCGCGTCGTGGAACGCCTGCCGGGACGGCACGTCCATGCCGAGGTGCGCCTCGTCGAACATGGTCAGCGGTGTCCGGCTCGCCAGGCCGACCACCACTCCCAGCGCCGAGCGCTGGCCCTTCGACATCGCCTTGACGTTCGCCTTGGGCGGGATCCCGAACGTCTCCAGCAGCGAGCGGGCGTAACCGGCGTCCCAGTTCGGGCGCAGCCCCTCGGCGAAGTAGAGGGCGTCCTCGACGGTGCCGATGGTGATCGCCTCCCCCTCGTCGCGGACCAGGCCGATCCGGCGGGTGAGGTCGGCGTTCTCGAACACCGGCCGCCCGTCCACCAGCGCCTCCCCGCTCGTCTGGCGGCGGAAGGCCGCCAGGACCGACGTCAGGCTCGACTTGCCCGAGCCGTTGCGGCCGAGCAGCCCGTAGATCTTCCCGCTCTCCAGGGTGAACGTCAGGCCGTCGAGCGCCGTGGTCTCGCCGTAGCGCAGCACCAGATCGCGGACATCGATCCTCATCTCCCCTCCAGTTCCTCGATGCGGCCGATGACCTCGCCGAGCGGGATCCCGATGGCCCTGGCCTCGGCCACCATCGGGTCCACCACGTCGGTGAAGAACCTCTCCCTGCGCCCGGCCCTGAGCACCTCCGGGGCTTCCGGGCTCACGAACATGCCGATCCCTCGCTTCTTGTACAGCACGCCCTCGTCCACCAGCTGCTGGAAGGCCTTGGCGGCCGTCGCCGGGTTGATCCGGTAGAAGGCGGCGTACTGGTTGGTGGACATGACCTGCTCGTCGCCGCGCAACGTCCCGCTCAGCACATCGGCCTTGATGCGCTCGGCGATCTGCCGGTAGATCGGGCTCCGGTCGTCGAACATGGCACCTGCTTCTATGGTTCATTACTATAGTAATGAACCATAGAAGGCGTGCGACGACCGGTCAATCCCGTACGGCGGGCACCCGGCCGGGGAAGAGGACCGGACCGGGGACGGAAACGGGGCCGGTCCGGGGTCGGGGCCGGGGCCGGGGCCGGGAAAAACGACAGGCCCCGGCCCCGGCGAACCGGGGACGGGGCCTGTCGTCGGTACGAAGGCGGCGGAAGAAGGGTCAGGCGACGTCGAGGTAGGCGCTGGGCGGGGCGGACTCCAGCCAGGCGACGAACCCGGTCAGCGCGCGGTAGCCCATGGCGATCTCGAAGGCGTCGGGGCCGTTACGGCACTCCAGCGCCGTGACCCCCTCGATGAACCCGAAGAACTCGCCGGACCCCACCCTGCGGCGCCCGGAAACCACAAGGCCGCGCCTCACGATCACGTGGCGCGGCCTTGGCAGCAGACCTATGAGCGGAATCCAGTTGAGCTGGTCCTTGGCGTAGCGGGCCACTCCCACCCGCCAGCTTCGCTTCCCCGGAACCGGGCGCAGGCAACACAGCACCGATCCCCGGGAGCGCGCCAGGACCAGCCCGCGGAGGGCGACGAGGACGACGACCGCCGTCACCACGATGAGTACGTTCAGCGCCGTCATTCCCGCTCCCAAAAGCCGTACCGCTCAGAAGCAGAATTTAACCGACTTCCTCGCCGGCCGCGCGCAGCCTGGCCTTGGCGCGCTTGGCGGCGGTGACATCGACGCTGACGTCGGCCTGGCCCGCGTCCATAGAGGACTGGGCCCGCTGGAGCGCGTCCCGGGCCCGGTCGACGTCGACCTCGGAGCCGAGTTCGGCCGTCTCGGCCAGGATCGACACCTCGTCGCTGGCCACCGAGATGAACCCGCCGTGGACCGCGGCGACCAGGTCCGTCTCGCCGCCACCGCGCTTGACCCTCAGCACGCCGCCCTCGACGAGGACACCGATCACCGGGGCGTGCCTCGGCATGATGCCGATCTCGCCGTCGATGGTCTTGGCAATCACCATGTCGGCCTCTCCCGACCAGAGCTCCCGCTCCGGAGAGACGACGCCTACTCGCAGCTTCGCCACTTTCTTTCCAGTTCCTTTCGAACCAGGCGCCGGCACGGCCCCGGGCCGTGCCGGCGCCCAAGGCGACTAGCGGGCGAGTTCCTTGGCCTTGGCGATGGCCTGCTCGATGCCACCGACCATGAAGAACGCCTGCTCGGGGAGGTGGTCGTACTCACCGGCGCACAGACCCTTGAACGAGGCGATCGTCTCGTCCAGCGGCACGAACTCACCCGGCTGGCCGGTGAACGCCTCGGCGGCGTACATCGGGTGGGAGAGGAAGCGCTCGATACGGCGAGCCCGCTGGACGGTGACCTTGTCCTCTTCGGAGAGCTCGTCGATACCGAGGATCGCGATGATGTCCTGCAGTTCGCGGTACTTCTGCAGGATCCGCTTGGTCTCCTGGGCCACGCGGTAGTGCTCCTCGCCGATGATCAGCGGGTCGAGGATCCGCGAGGTGGAGTCGAGCGGGTCCACCGCGGGGTAGATGCCCTTCTCCGAGATCGGCCGGGACAGAACGGTCTGCGCGTCGAGGTGCGCGAACGCGTTGTGCGGGGCCGGGTCGGTGATGTCGTCCGCGGGGACGTAGATCGCCTGCATGGAGGTGATCGAGTGACCGCGGGTCGAGGTGATGCGCTCCTGCAGGACGCCCATCTCGTCGGCCAGGGTCGGCTGGTAACCCACCGCGGACGGCATGCGGCCGAGCAGGGTGGAGACCTCGGAACCGGCCTGGGTGAACCGGAAGATGTTGTCGATGAACAGAAGCACGTCCTGCTTCTGCACGTCACGGAAGTACTCCGCCATGGTGAGGGCGGAGAGCGCGACGCGCAGACGGGTGCCCGGCGGCTCGTCCATCTGGCCGAAGACGAGCGCGGTGTCCTTGAGGACGTCCGCCTCCTCCATCTCCAGCCAGAGGTCATTGCCCTCACGGGTGCGCTCGCCGACGCCCGCGAACACCGAGGTGCCCGAGAACTTCAGCGCGACGCGGCGGATCATCTCCTGGATCAGAACGGTCTTGCCGACGCCGGCGCCGCCGAACAGGCCGATCTTGCCACCCTTGACGTACGGGGTGAGCAGGTCGATGACCTTGATGCCGGTGGGCAGCATCTCGGTGCGCGACTCGAGGGCGTCGAACGACGGCGACGGGCGGTGGATGCCCCAGCGCTCGGTCACCTGCAGCGACGCGACGTCGGTGTCCAGCGGCTGGCCGAGGGCGTTCCACACGTGGCCCTTGACGACGTCGCCGACCGGCACCGAGATCGGGCCGCCGGTGTCGGTCACGGCGGCGCCGCGGACCACACCGTCGGTGGGCCGCATGGAGATGGCCCGGACCAGGTTGTCACCCAGGTGCTGGGCGACCTCCATGGTCAGGGTCTGGGACTCGCCGCCGATGGTGACGTCGACGGTCAGGGCGTTGTAGATGTCGGGCATCGCCTCGACGGGGAACTCCACGTCGACGACGGGACCCGTGACCCGCGCGACGCGGCCCACGCCGGTCTCAACAGTCTCTGCAGTCATTTCACTCTTTCCCCGCTGCGGCGTCAGCCAGCGCGTTCGCGCCACCGACGATCTCGCTGATTTCCTGGGTGATCTCCGCCTGGCGAGCCTGGTTCATCTGCTGGGTGAAGACGCGGATGAGCTCGTTGGCGTTGTCGGTCGCCGACTTCATGGCCCGGCGGCGCGCCGCGTGCTCGGAGGCCGCCGACTGCAGGAGCGCGCTGAAGATGCGCGACTCCACGTAGCGCGGCAGCAGCGAGTCCAGCACCGCACCGGCGCCGGGCTCGAACTCGAAGTACGGCAGCGGCGTGTCCGGCGTCTCGGTCGTCTCCTCGACCTCCAGCGGCAGGATGCGGTTGACCCGCACCTCCTGGGTCAGCATGGACACGAATCCGGTGGAGACGATGTGGATCTCGTCCACCCCGTCCTCCGCCGAGAACGCCTGGATCAGGGCGTCAGCGATCTCCTTGGCGTGGGAGTAGGAGGGGTTGTCGGAGAACCCGGCCCACTGCCCGCCCATCTCGCGGCCCCGGAAGGAGTGCCAGGCGATGCCCTTGCGGCCCACCACGTAGGGCATGGGCGTGACGCCCCTGCTCTCCAGGAGGCCGCGCAGGGCCTCGGCCTCGCGCAGGACGTTGGCGTTGAAACCGCCGGCGAACCCGCGGTCGCTGCTCAGGATGAGCACTGCGGCCCTGGCGGGCTGCTCCTTGGCCACGGTCAACGGGTGGTCGACGCTCGCGGTGTTGCTGACGACGCCCGTGACGGCGCGCGTGATCTCGCGCTCGTACGGCATGGCCGCCTGCATCCGCTGCTGCGCCTTCACGATGCGCGACGAAGCGATGAGCTCCTGGGCACGCGTGATCTTCGCCGTGGACCTGACCGACCGGATCCGCCGCCGCAGCAGTCTTAGCTGGGCACCCATCGGCTACTTCTTCTCAGCCGTGCGGACGTGCTTGGTGATCTTCTCCTGACCGACGTCGCCGGCGTCCATGGCCGCCACCGACTCGTCACGGACCAGCAGCTCGCCCGAGGCGGTCTCGAAGGTCTTCTTGAACTCGGTGATGGCGTCCTTGAGGGTCGTCACCGCGTCGTCGGACAGCTCCTTGGTCTCGCGGATGCCGTCGAAGACGCCCTTGTTGTTGCGCTCCAGGTGGTCCAGGAACTCCGCCTCGAAGCGGCGGATGTCCTCGACCGGAACGTCGTCGAGCTCACCGGAGGTGCCGGCCCAGACCGACACGACCTGCTTCTCGATGGGGAACGGGGCGTACTGCGACTGCTTGAGCAGCTCGACCAGGCGCTGACCGCGCTCCAGCTGGGCGCGGGAGGCCGCGTCCAGGTCGGAGGCGAAGGCCGCGAAGGCCTCCAGGTCGCGGTACTGCGACAGCGACAGACGGAGCGTGCCGGCGACCTTGCGCATCGCCTTGATCTGCGCCGAGCCACCGACTCGGGAGACGGAGACACCGACGTTGATGGCCGGACGCACACCCGCGTTGAACAGGTCGGTCTCGAGGAAGCACTGGCCGTCGGTGATGGAGATGACGTTGGTCGGGATGAACGCCGAGACGTCGTTGCCCTTCGTCTCGATGATCGGCAGACCGGTCATCGAGCCGCCGCCCATCTCCTTGGAGAGCTTGGCGCAGCGCTCCAGCAGGCGGGAGTGGAGGTAGAAGACGTCGCCGGGGAACGCCTCACGGCCCGGCGGACGGCGCAGCAGCAGCGAGACCGCGCGGTAGGCGTCGGCCTGCTTGGTCAGGTCGTCGAAGATGATCAGCACGTGCTTGCCCTGGTACATCCAGTGCTGGCCGATGGCCGAACCGGTGTAGGGGGCGAGGTACTTGAAACCGGCCGGGTCGGAGGCCGGAGCGGCGACGATGGTGGTGTACTCCATCGCGCCCGCCTCCTCAAGGCGGCCCCTCACCTGGGCGATCGTCGAACCCTTCTGGCCGATCGCGACGTAGACGCAGCGGACCTGCTTGTCGGGGTCGCCCGACAGCCAGTTCTCCCGCTGGTTGAGGATGGTGTCCACGGCGATGGCGGTCTTGCCCGTGCCGCGGTCACCGATGATCAGCTGGCGCTGGCCGCGGCCGATCGGCGTCATGGCGTCGACGGCCTTGAGGCCGGTCTGCAGCGGCTCCTTGACCGGCTGGCGCTGGACCACGGACGGGGCCTGGAGCTCGAGGGCGCGCAGGCCCTCGGACTCGATGGCGCCCTTGCCGTCGATCGGGACTCCCAGCGGGTCGACCACGCGGCCGAGGAAGTTGTCGCCGACCGGCACGGACAGGACCTGGCCCGTCCGGCGGACCGTCTGGCCCTCCTCGATCCCGCTGAAGTCACCCAGGACGACGACACCGATCTCACGGGTGTCGAGGTTCAGGGCCAGGCCGCGCGTGCCGTTCTCGAACTCCAGCAGCTCGTTCGCCATCGCCGAGGGAAGGCCGGAGACGTGGGCGATGCCGTCGCCGGCGTCGACGACGGTCCCGATCTCCTCGCGCGCGGCACCTTCCGGCTCGTATGCCTGGACGAAGCGCTCAAGGGCGTCCCGGATCTCGTCCGGCCGGATCGTAAGCTCCGCCATCTCTCTTCAGTCTCCCTATTCGCCTAGCCGGCCAACCGGCGGCGGACTTCTTCGATTCGTCCCGCGACGGTGGTGTCGATGAGGTCGTCCCCGATGTGGATCGAGAACCCTCCGAGCACCCGCGGATCCACCTCGACGTTCAGCTGAACGTCGTGACCGTATGTAGTGCGCAGCCACCTGGCGAGACGCTGCTTCTGCTCCTCGGAGAGCTCGACGGCGCTGCGCACCACCGCGACGAGGCGATGCCTCTGGGCGGCGACCAGGCTGCCGAACTCCTCCAGCCCTCCGTCCAGGCTACGTCCTCGGGGGTGTGCGACGACCTGCCCGATCAGACGGAGCGTGCTGGGTACGACCTTGCTCCCGACCAGCGTCTCGAGCAGCTCCCGCTTGCCCCCCTCGGGGACGTTGGGGTTGGACAGCGCCTGGTGCAGGTCGCGGTTGGAGGCGACGACGCGGCCGAACCGGAACAGCTCGTCCTCGACGTCGTCGAGCCTGCCCTGCGCCTCGGCCTCGGCGGCCGCCGAGACGACGCCGAGCCGCTCCAGCGCGTCGGCCAGGTCGCCGGGCCGCGTCCACCTCGCGGACGCGGCCGCCACGACCGTCTCCAGCGCCGCGTCGCTCACCTTGCCCTGAAGCAGGACCCGTACGGCCTGCCCCTTCTGGGCCACGTCGCGGGAGGGGTCGGACAGGTAACGGCGGAGCCCGTGCTCACGGTCGAGCAGGTCGGCGACCGCGAAGAGCTCGTCGGCCAGCGAGCCGAGGTCGGCGCTTCCCGCCACAGCGTTGAAGCGCTCTTCGACCTCGGCCAGCGAGGCCCTGCTCAGCCCTCTCATCGGTCGCTCACCCCTCCTCGTTCGCTGCGCGGCCCGCTCGTTCCTCGCGAGCCACTCCGCTCACTGCGTCGGGTTCGCTCCGTCATCAGCGGACCGCCGCGTTGCTGGACTCCAGCTCCTCAAGGAACCGGTCGACGGTGCGGCGGCGACGCGCCTCGTCCTCGAGGGACTCACCGACGATGCGGGTGGCGAGCTCGACCGACAGGCGGCCGATCTCGTTGCGGAGCTGCGCGAACGCCTGCTGGCGGTCGGCCTCGATCTGGGCGTGCGCGGCCTCGACGAGACGCCGGGCCTCGGCCTGGGCCTCCTCGCGGAGCTCGGCCTTGATCTGCGCACCCTGCTCGCGAGCCTCCTCACGCAGGCGGGAAGCCTCGTGACGAGCCTCGGCGAGCTGATCCTTGTACTGCTGGAGAGCCCGCTGCGCCTCTTCCTGCGCGTCCGAGGCCCGCTTCAGGCCACCCTCGATCGCGTCGACGCGATCGGCGAGTGTCTTCTGGATACGGGGGACCAGGAGACGCCCGACGAAGAAGAGGACGACCAGGAACGCGAATCCCCCGACGACCATCTCGGCCACGTTGGGGACGAGCGGGTTCGTCGCTTCCTCTGCAGCTAGCAGATTCATGACTGCTGCCTTCCTTCAGGGCTGGTCGTTTGTCAGGCCCGGAAGGCGAACGCGAGAGCGATACCGATCAGCGCGAGCGCCTCGGCGAACACGAAGCCCAGGATCATGTTCTGCCGGATGAGGCCGTAGGCCTCGGGCTGGCGGGCGATGGCCTGGACACCCTGACCGAAGATGATGCCGATGCCGACGCCGGGGCCGATGGCGGCGAGGCCGTAACCGATCGAACCGAGGTTGCCGGTCACCTCAGCGAGCAGCTGGACGTTGGACATTCTTGGGTTTCCTTTTCTATCGACCAGTGGAAGGTGTCCACCGGGGCTCTCTGGCGGTGGGAGCGGAAGGTCTAGTGCGCCGGGTGCAGCGCGTCGTTGATGAACATCGCGGTCAGCAGGGCGAAGACGTACGCCTGCAGGGCCTGGATGAACAGCTCGAAGGCCGTGAGCAGGATCGTCATGAGGACGCCGAGGACACCGAGCGGTGCGCCGAGCGGCGTGAGCTGGACGAACAGGAAGTGCCAGCCGACCTCGGAGAACAGCGCGATGATCAGGTGGCCGGCCATCATGGTGGCGAAGAGCCGGACCGCGTGGGTGATGTGGCGCAGGAAGAAGGTCGAGATGAGCTCGATCGGCGCGACGAGGACGTAGATCCACTTCGGCAGGCCGGGGGGGAACATCACGTTCGTGAAGAACTTGACCGGTCCCTGGTGCTTCACGCCGAGGTACATCACCAGCACCCAGACCCCGAGGGAGAGGACCGCCGGGTAGCCGATCCGCGACATCACGGGGAACTGGATGAAGATCACGGAACCGAACAGGTTCATGATCCACACAAAGAAGAACATGGTGAACAGCAGCGGCATCCACCGGTCGCTGTCCTTGCCCAGGTTCGGCCGGGCGACCTGCTCGCGGACGAACTCGTAGGCCATCTCGCCGAGGTTCTGCATGCCCCTCGGCACCAGCTTGGGGCGGGAGAAGGAGGCGTAGACGAGCACGATGACCAGCAGCGAGCCGATCAGCGCGAGCAGGGCCGGCTTGTTGAACCAGGCCTGACCCTGGACGAGCGGCGGCCAGTCGAATATGCCGAGCCCCGGAGCCTGGAACTCCTCGGAGGCGAGAGGCGTCAGCGCGGCGCTCACTCGGCGTTCCCTTCGTCGTGGTGATTGGTCAAAAGGCCATCCAGCGGATCACGCCGAGAGCGGACCGGCCGGACGAGGAACGTGGAAAAGGGCGGAGAGGCCAGGACTCTGTGGCCCCGGCGGTCATTCCCCTACCTTCGTTTATCGCGCACGCGACAATAGCAGGCGCGACTCTGACTAGTCATATCGAACCAACCTCCGGAGGCCCTCCCCCGCAGGCGTCCGACGGCGACTCGTTCCGTCCCGTCTGTCACAGCGAGTCTAGGGGACCCTGGTAGCGAAAGGCGAAATATCACCTTTTGCCTCCCTGGTACTGGCCAGGAACCTTGGTGTCGGGGTCGACGTACAGCATGCGCAGCCGGAGGAACCCGCGTGCCTCGCCGATGGTCCAGCAGATCGTGCAGGCGATGACCGTCAGGGCGAACGCCCTCGGGTTCCACACGGTGGAGTCCGAGAAGACCTCCAGCAGCACCGCCAGGATGAGGATCTTGGCGAAGTAGCTGCCCATCGCCGCGGCCATCATCATCGTGGGCGAGATCCGCGCCGCGTAGGCGACGGCGACCAGGCTGATCGTGAAGAACGCCGCCACCACCAGGACGCCGACGCCGGCCCCCAGCGCCCCCTGCCCTCCCGCGAGAAGCGCGGCGACGACGACGGCGACCAGACCGACCAGGGCCGTGGGAATCGCGGCGGCCCTGAGGATCCGGAGATCGTTGTCCTGCATCAGCGCTCCAGGTGGGTGGTTATCAAGCGAGCGATTGGTACCTTACAGGTCGCGTCCAATTCGGCGGCTGCTAGTGAAAGCTATCACAAGCTCATGGAAGAGCGCCTTTACCTGCCGTTTCAAGTAAACGATCAAGCAGTGGACGCGAGGCGGTCAGCGCCTCGTCTCAGGACCCGGAACACCCGGCCCGGGGGCCGTGAGCGAGATGTCGGGCAGCACCGCCAGCGTGGCCGTGTCGTCCCCCGCGGCGGAGGACCGGGGGCCGGGCATCTCCGGCGGCAGCCCCGGCGCCTCCCCCGGGAGCGGACGGGCCCGGCCGCCGTCCGGACCGCCCGGACCTGCGTCGGGCCGGTCGTGGTGCCCGGCGGCGGGCGCCGCCCCCCCGCCACCCCGGCGCGCCCGCCAGCGCGGCAGCGCCATCATCACCAGCACACCGACGGCCAGCAGCACCACCAGCGGGAACAGCAGCAGCGGCACACCCCACGCGGCCATGGCCACGACCGCGAAGGCGAACAGGAAGGTCCAGGCGTACATCAGCAGCACACTGCGCCGGTGGGAGTGGCCGATGTCCAGCAGCCGGTGGTGCAGGTGCCCCCGGTCGGGCGCGAACGGCGACAGCCCGTTGGACGTGCGCCGGATGACCGCCATGATCAGGTCGAGCAGCGGCAGCACCAGGATGGCGACCGGCACCACCAGCGGCAGGATCACCGGGAAGCTGTTGACCGCGAAGGTCTCGGAGTCGAGCGGGGTGATCGTGATCATCGTGGAGGCGAGGACCAGACCGATCAGCATCGCCCCGGTGTCGCCCATGAAGATCTTGGCCGGGTGGAAGTTGTGCGGCAGGAAGCCCAGGCACACCCCGATGAGCACCGCCGCGATCGCCGCCGTCACGTTGATGCTGGTGTTGCCGTAGTCCTTCGACAGCACGACCGAGTAGCTCCACGTGGCCATCGCGGCGATGCCGACGATGCCGGCCGCCAGCCCGTCGAGGCCGTCGACGAAGTTCACCGCGTTGATCATGACCACCACGACCATGACGGTGATCAGCGGACTCAGCGTGGAGTCGAGGATGACCTGACCGCCCAGCGAGTCGGGCAGCGGCAGCCACGGCAGGCTGACGTCGAACACCACCAGGACTCCGGCGGCGCCGATCTGCCCGGCCAGCTTGATGAGGGCGTCCATCCCCCACCAGTCGTCCAGGAAGCCGGTCAGGGTGATGAGACCGCCCGCCGCGATCAGCGCGATGACGGTCTTGCCCTCGGCCAGCTTGCCCCCGGCGTACGGGAGGTTGCTGGCGACCAGCAGGCCGGCGACGAGACCGCCGTACATCGCCAGGCCGCCGAGCCGGGGCGTCGGGATGGTGTGCACGTCTCGGTCGCGGACCTCCGGCATCGCGCCGATGCGGATGGCGAACACGCGGACCAGGGGCACCAGCAGGTATGTCACCGCGGCCGCCACCAGCGCCATGAACAGATACTCGCGCACGGACCTAGTTTCGCGGATGCCACGACCGGCTGTGACCGGAAAAGGGTACAGAACCCCTCACAGTTCGCTGGGATATGCGGGGTACTCCCGCGTGAGCTCCGCCACCCGCGCCCTGATCTCTCCCGCCGCGTCCGGGTTCCGGACGGCCTGCGCCACCATCGAGGCGACCTCCTTCATCGCCTCGGCGCCCATCCCCTGCGTCGTGACGCAGGGGGTGCCGACCCGGACTCCGGACGTCACCGTGGGCGGCTCGGGGTCGTAGGGGATCGCGTTGCGGTTCAGCGTGATGCCCGCGGCGGTGCACCGCGCCTCGGCCGCGGCGCCGGACATCCCGGTGCCGCGCAGGTCGATCAGGGCCAGATGGCTGTCGGTGCCCCCGGCGACCGGGCGCATGCCCTCCGCGGCCAGCCCGTCGGCCAGGGCCCTGGCGTTGGCCACCACCTGCCGGGCGTAGCCGGCGAACTCCGGCCGGAGCGCCTCCCCGAACGCCACCGCCTTCGCCGCCACCGCGTGCATGAGCGGGCCGCCCTGGACGAACGGGAAGACCGCCCGGTCGATCCTGGCCGCCAGCTCCTCCGTGCACATGATCCCGCCGCCCCGCGGCCCGCGCAGCGCCTTGTGCGTGGTGAAGGTGACCACGTCGGCGTACGGCACCGCCGACGGCAGGGCGCCGCCGGCCATCAGTCCGATGGTGTGCGCGACGTCGGCGAGCAGCCACGCGCCCACCTCGTCGGCGATCCCGCGGAAGGCGGCGAAGTCGATCGCGCGGGGGTAGGCCGTGGCCCCGCAGATGATCATCTTGGGCCGGTGCCGCAGTGCCAGCTCCCTGACCTCGTCGTAGTCGATCAGCTCGGTGTCCCGGCGCACGCCGTACGCGACGACGTCGAACCACCGGCCGGAGAAGTTGACCTTGGAACCGTGGGTGAGGTGGCCGCCGTGCGACAGCGCCATGGCCAGGACGGTGTCACCGGGCTGGAGCAGCGCGGCGTAGGCGGCGAGGTTGGCCGAGGCCCCCGAGTGGGGCTGCACGTTGACGTGGTCGGCGCCGAAGAGCCGCCTGGCCCGGTCGATCGCGAGACGCTCGGCCCGGTCGACGACCTCGCACCCGGCGTAGTAGCGCCTGCCGGGGTACCCCTCGGCGTACTTGTTGGTGAGCGTCGAGCCGAGGGCGGCGAGCACCGCGGGCGAGGTGAAGTTCTCGCTGGCGATGAGCTGGAGGCCCCCGCGAAGCCGGTCGAGCTCGTCCAGCAGGACGCTCGCGATCTCCGGGTCCTGCCTCCGCAGGAGACCGAAGTCGGGACCGTAGTACGGCTCTGCGTCGTCCATGGCTCACATCCCCGGGACGGTGACTCAACCCACTCTAAGTCCAACCACCTCCCCGTCCCAGGTCAGGCACGGGTCTTTCGCCGGATCGGACGCGGGCCCGCCGCCGGGACGGGCGCCCGTCCCGGCCGGGCCTCCGGCCGTCAGGAGAACGCGTGCGGCGCCCCGACGTCGGCGGGCACCCATCTCGGCGTGTCGGCCGCCTGGTCGCTGATCGAGGTGAGGATCGCCTGCCGGTAGAGGCCGAGGCGGTTGCGCCACTCGGTCATGTCCTGCACGTAGCGCTCAGCGACGGGCGCGTCCCAGACGTCCCCGCTCCTGGCCATCCGGTACGCCTTGTCCAGGCTGGTGGCCAGCGTGTCGAGCAGGGGGAGCACCTCCCGCCACAGCGTGACCAGCTTCTGGTAGTCGGGGTTGAACTCCCAGGCGGTCGCCGTGCCCGGGGTCGGCAGGCCGGGGGTCGGGGAGACCGGAGGGGTCTCTCCCTGACGCATGGGCTGCGGCGCGGGCGGGTCCACGTACATCACACGCTCCTCACGGTCACCGTCCGCCCTGCCGCTCGTCGCCGGGCGGCGGGATCGGCCGTAGCGGGTCTCCCGGGTCCAGGTCACCCGCCGGGCCGTCCGGCCCGACGTCCATGGGCCTCCACGCCCCCTCGCCCCACACCTCGCCGTCGGGGACCCGCACGCTCGGCATGTCCATCGGCTCGACGTCCCGCGCGTCGTCGACGAGCGCCGCCAGGACGTCCGGGTCCGGCGGGACCACCCGCACCGAGACCACGTCGCCGCCGCCCGCCGCTCCCGCGACCGGCGGGGCCTGCCGCGGTACGGCGTCGCCGGCCGTGCCGGAGCTCCGGGTCTCCGGCTCCCCGCCCGTGCCCGGCGGCTGGATCTCCTGGTCGGGAACGGGCTCGACGGTGTCCGGGATGGGGAAGGCGGGCTTGACGTCCCGCACCGGTCCGTGCGGTTCGACCTGCCCCGGCCGGTCGAGCGGGATCTCCGCGGCCCCGGAGCCGCCGGACGTGGCCGGCGTCCCGGTGGCCGGGGCGTCCGCGGTTCCCTGCGCGACGGGGACGTCCACGGCGCCCTGGACCGTGGGGACGCCCTGGGAGGCGGTGTGGGCGGCGTCCTGTGCCGTGGGAACTCCCTGGGAGACGGTGTGGGGGACGGAGGCACCCGGGGATGTGTGCTGTGCCGTGGGAACGCTCTGGGAGACATCCTGGGTGGTGGGGGCGCCCGGCGCGGTGCCCTGGGCGGTGGGCACGCCCTGGGAGGCGTCCTGAGCCGGAGGCGCCCCCGCGGGATCGGGGACGCCGTCCACGGTGGGCACGTCGGCCGGCGGGACGTCCCCCGCGTTGTTCAGCAGCTCGGTCACCTCGGCGGCGGTGGGCGGGTCGAGCGGGATCTGCAGCACCTTCACGCCGTCCACCGACACGACCTTCGGCCTCGGGTCGCTCTGGTCGATGTCGTCGGGGTGGTCCTTGCGCGGGGTGTCCAGGATGTCGGCACCGGACGTCCCCTGCCCGGTCCCGGTCTGGTCTGCCGTCTGCTGGCCCGTCCCGGTCTGGCCGGTTCCGGTCCGGTCCGCCGTCTGCTGATCGGTTCCGGTCCGGTCGGCCCCCTGCTGGCCCGTCCCGACCTGCTGGGTCCCGGTCTGGTCCGCTCTGGGTGAGCGCTCGTCGCCCTTGGAACCGGTGTCCTGCTTGGCCCCGGCGTCACCGCCGGGATCCTGCCCGGCGTCGTGGTCTCCGATGGAGATGATCTCGATCTTCCCGTCGGAGCGTCCGCCGGGCGACTCCGGGGTCGAGTCGTCCCGACGCGCGGAGGTGTCCGGAACGGAGTCGTCGCGGCGGGCCGAGGTGTCCGGGACCGGGTCGTCCCGACGCGCGGAGGTGTCGGGGGCGGAGGCGTCGCGACGCGGGGCGGTCTCGTCCCCCTTGGAACCGGTCTGGGGCTTGTCCTCGACCTTGGCGTCCCGCCGGACCTCCTGCTTGTCCCCCGGGCCGGCGTCCTGCTTGTCGCCCGAGCCGTGCTTGGCATCCGAGCCGGCGTCCTGCTTGGACCGCGACCCCGTGTCGTGCTCGGCGTCCGAACCGGTGCCGTCCCGGCGCGGGGCGGTCTCGTCCCCCTTGGAACCGGTCTGGGGCTTGTCCTCGACCTTGGCGTCCCGCCGGACCTCCTGCTTGTCCCCCGGGCCGGCATCCTTCTCGGCGTCCGGGTCGTGCTTGGCGTCGGAGCCCGTGCCGTGCTTGGCACCCGAGTCCTTCTTGGCGTCCGAGCCCGCGTCGTGCCTGGCGTCCGAGCCGCCGTCGTCCTTGGGAACGGCCGGTGTGAGGTCCTCGGCCTTCGGCCTCTCCGGGGCGCGGTCGTCGGCCTTCGACGGCTCGGTGTCCGGCTTGGGAGCCGCGGCCTTGGGGCCCACCTCGTGCCCGGTGCCCTGCTTGATCTTCTTCTCCAGCAGCGCCACGCGGGCGGAGACGTCGCGGACCATCTTCTCGCCGGAGTCGGCCACCTGCGCCGGGCGGTGGGCGGACTGCGAGGACAGGCCGGCCGCGCTCATCAGCCGGGTGACCCTGCCCTCGACGGCCCGCATCTGCTCGGCCGCCTGACGCACCTCGGACAGCAGATCGCGGACCAGCTCGGGGTCCATTCCGTCGAACTTGCCCATGGACGTCTCCCAGAAGTGTCGGCCCACTTCAAGGTACCGGGGAGATCGCCCGGCGTCACGGTGATAATCAGACGGCATGGCTCACGGCACGGACCGTGAGCACAGGCCGCGAGAACACACCGGATCAGCCCGCGGAGTCGGGCTCCGCGTCCGTCGCGACGTAGCCGATCACACCGCGGATCTTGCCCACCGGGAGGGCGCCCTGGCGCAGCAGCCGGGGAACGGCCGTGGTCAGGTCGAGGATGGTGGAGGGCACGTCGTCGGCGCACGGTCCGCCGTCGAGGTAGACCGCGACCGACTCACCCAGCTGCCCCTCGGCGTCCGCGGCGGTGGTCGCGGGCGGGGCGCCGGAGCGGTTGGCGCTGGAGACGGCCATCGGGCCGGTCTCCTTGAGCAGGTCGAGGGCGATCGGGTGCAGCGGCATCCGCAGCGCCACGGTGCCCTTGGCGTCGCCCAGGTCCCATGACAGCGACCGGTTGGCCCGGCAGATCAGGGTCAGCGGGCCGGGCCAGAAGGAGTCGATGAGGTCCTGGCCGTAGGGGCCGAGATTCTCCACCAGGGCGGTGGCGGCGCGCACGGTGCCGACGAGGACGGGCACGGGCATGTCGCGGCCACGGCCCTTGGCTTCCAGGAGCGACGTGACGGCGGCCGGGGTGAAGGCGTCGGCCCCGATGCCGTAGACGGTGTCGGTGGGCAGCACCACGAGCTCGCCCCGCCGTACGGCTGACGCCGCGTCGGTCAGGCCCGCAGCCCGCTGCTCGGTGTCTGTGCAGTCATAACGGCGGCTCACGGCGACCCATCCTATTCCCGGCCGGATCCCGGCCGAATTCCCGGCCTACTCCTGGCCGAACCGAGCGGTGACGAAACGGTCCCTGCGGGTGAGGTCCTGGCGGCTGCGGACGTCGCGCCAGCCGTTGTCCTCCGGGAAGATCAGATAGACCGCGGTGCCCTGCTCGTCGGCGTGCTCCACCGCGACGAACCCGCCCGGCCGCAGCAGCCGCCTGGCGGTCCGCTCCACCGCCCTGACCTCGTCGAGGCCGTCGCCGCCCGAGCCGTACAGGGCCCGCCTGGGGTCGTAGTCGCGCACCTCGGGGTCGCGGGGGACGGCGCCCGGCGGGATGTAGGGCGGGTTGGAGATGACGAGGTCGACCCGGCCGTTCAACTCGGGCAGGGCGTCGGCCAGGTCCTCGGGGTGCAGGTGGACCCGCCCCTGGCCGTGCTCCAGGATGTTGCGCTTGGCCCAGTGATAGGCGTGCGGGTCGACCTCGACCGCGTGCACCGTGGCCAGTGCGATCTCCTGGGCGATGGACAGCGCGATGGCGCCGGAGCCGGTGCCGAGATCGACGACCACCGGCGAGGCGACGTCCATCTCCCGCAGCCGCTCGATCGCCCAGCCCGCCACGACCTCGGTCTCCGGGCGGGGGATGAAGACGCCCGGCCCGACCTCCAGCGACAGGTAGCGGAAGTAGGCCCGGCCGGTGATGTGCTGGAGCGGTTCGCGGGCCTCCCGGCGGGCGATGCCCTCCCAGAAGAGCGCGTCGAACTCCGCATCGGAGACGGTGTGCAGCTCGCTGCGCCGTACACCGTGGACGAACGCGGCGATCTCCTCGGCGTCGGTGCGCGGCGACGGCACACCTGCCTCGGCGAGCCGGGCGGTGGCGAGGGCGATCTCGTCCAGCAGAAAGGTCATCGGGCGCTCTATGAGTGGGCGGCGAGCTTCTCCGCCATCTCAGCGTCGAGCAGGGCCTGGAGGACGGCCGTGAGATCACCGTCCAGCACCTGATCGAGGTTGTAGGCCTTGAAGCCGACGCGGTGGTCGGAGATTCGGTTCTCAGGGTAGTTGTAGGTGCGGATGCGCTCGGAGCGGTCGACCGTGCGGACCTGGGACTTGCGCTCGGCCATCGCGGCGGCGTTGGCCTCCTCCTCGGCGATGGCCTGCAGGCGCGCCCGCAGGATGCGCATGGCCGACTCCTTGTTCTGGAGCTGGCTCTTCTCGTTCTGACAGGAGGCGACCACGCCGGTCGGGATGTGCGTGATCCGGACGGCGGAGTCGGTGGTGTTCACGCTCTGCCCGCCGGGGCCGCTGGAGCGGTAGACGTCGATGCGCAGGTCGTTGGGGTCGACCTGGATGTCGACCTCCTCGGCCTCGGGGTAGACGAGCACGCCGACCGCGCTGGTGTGGATGCGGCCCTGGGACTCGGTGACCGGCACCCGCTGGACGCGGTGGACGCCGCCCTCGAACTTCAGCCTGGACCAGACGCCCTCGTCGCCCCTGGCCTTGAGGCCGACCGTGACGTCCTTGTAGCCGCCGAGGTCGGAGTGGGTGGCGTCGATGATCTCGGTCTTCCAGCCGGCGCGCTCGGCGTAGCGGAGGTACATGCGCAGCAGGTCGCCGGCGAACAGGGCCGACTCCTCGCCGCCCTCGCCCGCCTTGATCTCCATGATGATGTCCTTGTCATCGTTGGGATCGCGCGGGACGAGCAGGTGCCTGAGACGGTCCTCCAGCTCCGGGACGCGGGCCTCCAGCTCCTTGGCCTCCTCGGCGAACGCCTGGTCCTCGGCGGCCAGCTCCCGGGCCGTGGCGAGGTCCTCCTGGAGGCTCTCCAGTTCCCGGCTGACGGCGATGATCGGGGTCAGCTCGGCGTAACGCCGGCTGAGCGTGCGCGCCTGGGTGGGGCTGGCGTGCACGGCGGGGTCGGCGAGCTTGAGTTCCAGCTCGGCGTACTCACTGAGCAGCTCGTCGATGTTCACCGTGCGTCCTTCCTGCGGAGCCTTTCGTGACGTGCCTCATCACCACGAACGCCGACCCGGGCGCACCCGCCCTCGGTGGAGGCGGGCGGTTCCGGGCCGGCGTCGGGGGTGGGCTACTGGCCCGTGGTCTTCTTGCCGAAGCGCTTCTCGAAGCGCGCCACCCGGCCACCGGTGTCCAGGATCTTCTGCTTGCCCGTGTAGAACGGGTGGCAGGCGGAGCACACGTCGGCGTGGATCACGCCGTTCTTGGCGGTGCTGCGGGTGGTGAAGGTGTTACCGCAGGTGCAGGTGACCTCGGTGACGTTGTAGTCCGGGTGGATGTCGGGCTTCATCGCTTGCTTTCCTCTCCAGAGCGCGGTCGCCGGGTCGCCACTGTCTGCCGCCTGATGGGCTTCGCGCGCGGTCAGCACACTGGGACGCGCGCGGGCGGGAACCGGAACCGCTTCGGTTCGGCTACCAGTGTGCCAGATGCTCCAACCATCCCAGGCCACAAGACATTCCCCGGCGGCCCCCCGGCCCCCGCGCACCGGCCCTCCGGCCCCTGATCAGCGGCCTTCCGCCCCCGTCCACCGGCCCCGCGGGCCGCGCTCACCGGCCCAGGTAGGCCAGGACCGCGAGGACCCTGCGATGATCGTCCGGCGCCGGATCCAGGCCCAGTTTGCAGAAGATGCCGGAGATGTGCTTCTCCACCGCCCCCTCGGTGACGGCCAGGCGCGCGGCGATCGCCGTGTTGGAGCGGCCCTCGGCCATCAGGGACAGGACCTCCCGTTCCCTGACGGTCAGCGCCGCCAGGGGGTCGCCGGGGCGGTGCCGGCCCAGGAGCTGGGCGACGACCTCGGCGTCGACGGCCGTGCCGCCCGACGCCACCCGGCGGACCGCATCGAGGAACTCCGCCACGTCGGCGACCCGCTCCTTGAGGAGGTAGCCGACCGCCGAGGCGCCACCGCCGAGCAGCTCGGCGGCGTACCGCTCCTCGACGTACTGCGACAGCACCAGGATCGGCAGGCCGGGCCGCCGCGCCCGGACCTCCAGGGCCGCGCGCAGCCCCTCGTCGGTGTGGGTCGGCGGCATCCGCACGTCCACGATGGCCATGTCGGGATCGTGCTCGGCCACCGCCGCCACCAGGCCGGGGCCGTCCCCCGCCGTCCCGGCGGTCTCGATCCCGCCGTCGGCCAGCAGCCGGGCGAGCCCCTCGCGCAGCAGCACCGAGTCCTCGGCGATCACCACTCGCGTGGCCGGAGGGGTCACCATCGGCACGGAAGTTCCGCGCGGACCGCCGTGGGGCCTCCAGGCGGGCTGTCCACGGTCAGGACGCCGTCGATGGTCGCCGCCCGGTCGGCCAGGCCGGCGAGCCCGCCACCGGGACGGAGCGCCGCGCCGCCGGAACCATCGTCGCGCACCTCGACGACCACCCTCTCGCCGAGGCGGCCGATCCGGACGGACGCCTCGGTGGCCGACGCGTGCCTGGCGACGTTGGCCAGGCACTCCGACACCACGAAGTAGGCGATGCTCTCCACCGCGGCGGGCGGGCGCCCGTCGAGCTCCACCGACAGGCGCACCGGCACCGGCGCCCGCGCCGTCAGGGACGACAGCGCCGCCTCCAGCCCCCGGTCGGTGAGGATCGCCGGGTGGATGCCCCGGGCGAGGTCCCGCAGCTCCGCGAGGGCGGCCTTGGCGCCCTCATGGGCCCGCGCCAGGAGCTCCTCCGCCTCCCGGGGATCGCGGTCCAGTCTCTCCCGGGCCCGGCCCAGGTCGATGGCGACCGTCAGCAGCCGCTGCTGGGCGCCGTCGTGCAGGTCGCGCTCGATCCTGCGCCGCTCCGCCTCGGCGGCGTCGACCCCGCGGGCCCGGCTCGTCCGTAGCTGGGCCGCCCGCGCGGCCAGCAGTTCCTTCTCGCCCGCGCCGAGCAGCGCGACGCCGAGCAGCGCGTGCAGCCAGGCCAGCCCGCGGGTCGCGTAGAGCGCCGCGACGAGGACCGCCAGCCCGGCGGGCGGGCACGCCAGCGCCTTGGCCCAGTCGTCCACCAGCAGCCCGTCGGTGACCTTCAGCGGCTCGCCGCCGAACAGCAGCGGCAGCGGCGCGACGAGCAGGACCGCCCCGAGCGTCCACAGCACCACCGAGACGACGAGCTCCACGAACCCGATCGGCGGCAGCAGCAGCAGGTACAGCAGGTCCTTCCAGGTCGCCGGGTCGACGACCATCTCCCGCCAGCGCCGCAGCGGGCCGCCCCCGGCGGACGGCCGGTAGGGGTCGGCGATCACGACCCCGAACGCCAGCCGGAGCAGGCGGCGCTCGGCCATCGCCACGGCCCGCCACACGACCATGAGGAGCGCGAGCAGCGGCACCCCCACACCGACGACCGTCAGGGCGAACGCGGCCGGGACGGCGAACGACAGCAGGCCGAAGAAGGCCAGGCCGTAGAACATGTTCGCCAGCAGGTACGGCACGGCCCGCCAGGTCATCGGGTCGGTGAGCAGTCCCAGCGGCCCGTACGGCCCCGGGGGCGTCCGCCCGCGCGGCGGCGCGGGCGTGGTCCGCCCGTTCGCGGTCTCGACGGTCTCGACGGTCATGCGCCCCCTCCGGCTCGGTGCGCCGCGACCGCCGGTCGCGGTCCACGCCCGGGGACCCGTCCTCCGGAGCGGATTCGGCGGCGCCGCGCGGGCGCGGCGGGACGGAGCGTACGGGCGCCATCACGCCATGGATACACGCCGGGTCCCGGACGCACAAGGGGCGGGACCGCCACATCCCCGGCCCCGGGCGACCGGTGCCCGGGTGCGCCAGGACGCGCCGGGCCGCGCCGGGCCGCACCGCGTGCCCGGACGCGCCGGAGCGGACGGCCGGCGCCCGCGGGAGGGCGGCCGGAAACGGCGAACGCCCCGGCCGCGGGGGCCGGGGCGTTCGCCGTACGACGGGTGAGGCCGGTGATCAGTCGCGGTCGGAGTTGACCGTCGTCTTCTGCACCTGGAGGAGGAACTCCGCGTTGGACTTCGTCTCCTTCATCTTCTCCAGGAGCAGCTCCAGGGCCTGCTGCATGTCCAGGGCGTGCAGCACGCGCCGCAGCTTCCAGACGATCTGCAGCTCGTCCCGCGACATGAGGATCTCCTCCTTGCGGGTGCCGGACGCGTCGACGTCCACCGCGGGGAAGATCCGCTTGTCGGCCAGGGAGCGGTTGAGCTTGAGCTCCATGTTGCCGGTGCCCTTGAACTCCTCGAAGATGACCTCGTCCATCTTGGAGCCGGTCTCGACGAGGGCCGTGGCGAGGATCGTCAGCGAGCCGCCGTTCTCGATGTTGCGGGCGGCGCCGAAGAACCGCTTCGGCGGGTAGAGCGCGGTCGAGTCGACACCGCCGGACAGGATGCGGCCGCTGGCGGGCGCCGCGAGGTTGTACGCGCGGCCCAGGCGGGTGATCGAGTCGAGCAGGACGACCACGTCGTGGCCCAGCTCCACCAGGCGCTTGGCCCGCTCGATGGCGAGCTCGGCGACGGTGGTGTGGTCCTCGGCCGGGCGGTCGAAGGTCGAGTGGATGACCTCGCCCTTCACCGACCGCTGCATGTCGGTGACCTCTTCCGGACGCTCGTCGACGAGGACGACCATCAGGTGGCACTCGGGGTTGTTCCGGGTGATCGCGTTGGCGATCGCCTGGAGCACCATCGTCTTGCCGGCCTTCGGCGGCGAGACGATGAGGCCGCGCTGGCCCTTGCCGATCGGCGACACCAGGTCGATGATCCTGGTGGTCATGACGTTCGGCTCGGTCTCCAGCCGCAGGCGCTCCTGCGGGTAGAGCGGCGTCAGCTTGTTGAAGTCGGGGCGCTGGCGCGCCTGCTCCGGGTCCATGCCGTTGACGGTGTCGAGGCGGACCAGGGCGTTGAACTTCTCGCGGCGCTCGCCGTCGCGCGGCTGCCGGACGGCGCCGGTGATGACGTCGCCCTTGCGCAGGCCGTTGCGGCGGATCTGGGCCAGGGAGACGTAGACGTCGTTGGCGCCGGGGAGGTAGCCGCTGGTGCGCACGAACGCGTAGTTGTCGAGGATGTCGAGGATGCCGGCGATCGGGATGAGGACGTCGTCCTCGCTCACGACCGGCTCGTTGCCGTCGAAGCGGTCACGGCCGCGGCGGTTGCGCTCGCGGAACCGGCCGCGGCGTCCGCGGCGGTCGTCATCGTCGCCGCCGTGCTGGTCGCCGCGGTCCTGACGGTCCTGACGGTCCTGCGCGCCGCGGTTCTGGGCGCCCCTGTCGCCGCGGTCACCACGGTCACCGCGGTCGCCACGGTCACCCCGGCTGTCGCGGTCGCCCCGGCCGTCGCGGCCGTCGCGCTCGCCCCGGCCGTCGCGGTCGCGGCCCTGGCCGCCGTCGGCGGTCCGCTGCTCGCCGCGCTCACCGCGGTCGCCACGCTCGCCGCGCTCACGGCGGCTCTCGCCACGCTCGCCGCGGCTGCGGCGCTCGCGGCGGCTCTCCCCGCGCTCGGCGCGGCCCTCGGTGGCCTGGCCCTCGTTCGCCTGCTGCTCCACGACGGGAGCGGCCGCGGCCACGGGCTCGGGAGCCGTCTGCTCGGCGACGGGAGCCGCCGGGGCCGCGGTGGGCGCGGGGGCCGCGGGCGCGGTCTCGGCCGCGGCGGCGCGGGAACGTTCCCGGCGGCTGCGGGCGGGGCGCTCGGCGGCCGGCTCGGCCGTGACGACCGGAGCCGCGGGGGCCTCGGCGGCGCTGGTGGAGGCGGGGGTGCTCTCGGCGGAGACGCCCTGCTTCTCCTGGATGGCGGCGATGAGCTGGCTCTTGCGCATCCGCCCGGTCCCGCTGATGCCGAGACCGGACGCCATGGCCTGCAGCTCGGGCAGCACCATGGCGGACAGGCCGGTGCCGGAGCGACGGCGCGGCTTGGCCGCGGGGCGGGTGGGGGTGTCACCGGCCACCGGGGTGCCGGGGGCGTCGGAGAGGAGTTCGGTGGTGTCGCTCACTAAATGGGTCCTTCCCAGGGGTCGGGCGTGGCCATGATCAGCCAATCGTCCCGGTGGTGCGATCGACCCGGAGGGACAGACCGGGTCGGGTTGCACGTCGCGATCCTCGGCGGCCCGTGGAGGCCGCCGCCACTGTCGGAGAAGGGCACATCCTTGCCGTCACCATCGAGATTCGCCGACGGTGGGGCTTGGAGGACACCCCCCGGATTGCTACCGGCAACCAGATGTCGAGGTAATTCGAACGAGCATGTCTCCTCAAACGCCGCCTCGCGTTGCCCCATCCGAATATGGAGCATTCGGAGGCGACGGATTCGGGGAGGCCACTGCGGCGCTCACGCCTCACGAGGTGAGTCGTGGTGCAGCGATGTGTGACTGACAAGCACGCATCCAACAAGGGGACACCTGGTGCGGCTATCAGCCTAACATCACCAGCGCACACAGCTATTCCCTGAAGGTCGAAGAGGCATCAGCGTGTCTCGGCAGAGACGACGCCGGCACCGTGGGTTTCGACATCCAGTGGCTGGATGTGCCAATCATTACCCACTTCCGGTGCGATCAAATCCTGCGTATCCCCTGTGGAAAACGCAAGGATCGTGGGACCGGCCCCCGAGACGACCGCGGGGACGCCGATCCCGCGCAGACGTTGTACCAGATCCGCGGTCCGGGGCATCGCAGGCGCGCGGTAACCCTGGTGCAGGCGGTCCTCGGTGGCGGCCATCAGGAGCTCCCGCTCCGGCCTGGTGGTCAGGGCCGCCACCAGAAGGGCGGTCCGGGCGGCGTTCGCGGCGGCGTCGGCGTGCGGCACCTGCGCGGGAAGCAGACCTCGGGCGACCTCGGTGGACAGCCGGTGCCCCGGAACGAGGGCCACGGGCCGGACATCGGGGTGGGGGGCCAGTTTCACCATACGCGGAACTCCGGACTGCTCCGTCCACGCGATGGTCAGCCCCCCGGCCAGGCAGGGCGCCACGTTGTCGGGGTGCCCCTCGATCTCGGTGGCCAGGATCAGCAGGGCGTCCTCCGACGGCGCGTCCTCGCCCCCGCCCGGGAGATCCGGGAAGGCCAGGGCGCGCGCCGCCACGATGCCGGCGCAGATCGCCGCAGAGGAGGAGCCGAGGCCGCGCCCGTGCGGGATCCGGTTGCGGCAGACCATCCGGACCGCGTCCGGCTGCTTGGCCCCGAAGAGGTCGAAGGCCGCGCGCATCGACCTGACGACCAGGTGGTCCTCACCGGCGCCGACCTGCCCGGCTCCCTCGCCTTCGACGTCGACGCTCAGCCCGCCCGTCGTGCCGATCTCGATCTCGACCTCGTCGTGCAGGGTGAGCGCCAGCCCGAGCGAGTCGAATCCGGGGCCCAGGTTGGCACTCGTCGCGGGGACCCTGACGACGGCCTTCCCGCGGGGAACATTGATCATTGGTCTCCTTGTGTGGCGGCCCGGACCCGCTCAAGGACGACCCACGTCGGCGTCACGTGTCAGGCGAGTTCCAGGGCTGTTGCGGCGGCGTGGGCGTCGATCGGGATCGTGACGGGGGCGGGCGCGCCGGAGATGGCCCAGTCGGGGTCCTTCAGGCCGTTGCCGGTCACCGTGCAGACGACGCGCTGGCCCGGGGCGACGAGTCCCCGCTCGTGGGCCTGGAGGAGGCCCGCCACGCTGGCGGCCGAGGCCAGCTCGACGAACACGCCCTCCTCCTGGGCCAGGAGCTTGTAGGCGGCGGCGATCCGCCGGTCGGTGACGGCGTCGATGAGGCCGCCGGACTCGTCGCGGGCCGCCTCGGCGAGGTGCCAGGAGGCGGGGTTGCCGATGCGGATCGCGGTGGCGATGGTGTGCGGGTGGGAGACCGGCGCGCCGTTGACGATCGGCGCGGCCCCGCTGGCCTGGAAGCCGAACATGCGCGGCGTACGGGTCGCGACGCCGTCGGCGGCGTACTCGGTGTAGCCCATCCAGTAGGCGGAGATGTTGCCGGCGTTGCCGACGGGGATGCAGTGGATGTCGGGCGCGTCGCCCAGGGCGTCCACGATCTCGAAGGCGGCGGTCTTCTGCCCCTGGAGCCGGAACGGGTTCACCGAGTTGACCAGCGCGATCGGGTAGCTCTCCGAGAGCTTCCTGGTCATCTCCAGGCAGTCGTCGAAGGAGCCCTCGACCTGGAGCAGCCGGGCCCCGTGGACCAGCGCCTGGGCCAGCTTGCCCATCGCGATCTTCCCGCGCGGCACCAGCACGGCGCAGGTCAGGCCCGCGCGTACGGCGTAGGCGGCGGCGGAGGCGCTGGTGTTGCCGGTGGAGGCGCAGATGACGGCCTTGGCTCCGGCCTCGACGGCCTTGCTGATGGCCATGGTCATGCCGCGGTCCTTGAAACTGCCGGTCGGGTTCGCGCCCTCGACCTTCAGGTGGACGTCGCAGCCGGTCAGCGCCGACAGCCGGGGAGCCGGGACGAGCGGCGTACCGCCCTCCAGGAGCGTGACGACGGGCGTCGCGGTGGTCACCGGAAGCCGGTCACGGTACTCCTCGATCAGGCCACGCCACGCCCTGGTCATGATTGCTCCTCTCGCGCGCGGTGACACCACGCGCGCTACCTGCGGTGTTGGCACGATTCTACGGGCAACCGCCCGCGCGACGGGATTCGCCGTCCACCAGATGGGATGAATCCGCCCGGTCTCGGTGGCTCCGTACAGGAAACCCTCAGGCTGCCCGGGTAGGGTCGGCGGGAACTTGACAAGCGGCGACGCAGACAAGGGGCATTTTCGGATGACGGATGGAGCAGCGGCCGGGCCGCCACCGATCCGGCACAACGACCACTCCCCCCTGACCCCGCCCGCGCTCGGCGCGTGGGAGCCGTCCCTGCCGGTCAGCGTGGTCATCCCGGCGCGCGGCGGCCAGCACCGGCTGGACCTCGCCCTGGCCGCCCTGGCCGCGCAGAGCTACCCCGCCCACCTCATGGAGGTGATCGTGGTGGACGACGGCAGCGACCCCCCGCTGAGGCTGCCGGAGATCGCGCCGCCGGGCGCCAGGATCGAGCCCGCCGCCCCGGGCGGCTGGGGCATCGCGCACGCGGTCAACACCGGGGCCGCCCGCGCCGGGGGCGAGATCGTCCAGCGGCTCGACTCCGACATGGTCGTCTGCCGCGAGCACATCGAGGCACTGGCGCGCTGGCACCACCTGGCCGGGTACGTCGTCGCCATCGGCGCGAAGCGGTTCGTGGAGGAGCCCGTCCTGTCCCCCGGCGAGGTGCACGACGCGGTGCGCGCCGGCTCGCTCGGGGAGGTCTTCGACCTGTCGGCGGCGCAGGCCAGTTCCACCGAGCAGACGATCGCCCGCACGAACGGCCTGCGGACCAGCCGCAACCCCTACCACGTGTGCACCGGCCCCACGGTTTCGCTGCGGCGGGAGGTCTTCCACGCCGTCGGCGGGTTCGACCCGGCCGTCCTGCGCGGCGAGGACACCGAGTTCGCCTACCGGCTCGCCGCGCACGGCGTGGTGTTCGTGCCCGACATGGATGCCCAGGCGGTGCACCTGGGCATCCCCGCGCAGCGCCTCGACCGTGAGCGCGCGGTCCGCACGGTCGCGCCCTACCTCGCCCAGCGCGTGCCGCTCCGCCGCGACCTGCGCAAGGACCCGGGTCGCCAGTGGCTGGTGCCGTACGTGGAGATCGTGTTCCGTCTCGGGGAGGACCCGGACCCCGGGCGGGTGCGCGCGGCGGTGGGCGCGGCCCTGTCCGGGTCGCTGCCCGACGTGGTGGTCACCCTCGTCGCCCCCTGGTCGAAGCTGTCGGAGGGCCGTCCCGGGCCGGAGGACCCCCTCTTCGAGCTGCGGCTGCTGCGTGAGCACTTCGCCCATGACCGCCGGGTACGGCTGGCCGACGAGGGCGACGGGATCACCGCGGCCGGCGGGGTCGGCGGGATCACGACCACGCCCGCGCCGATCCCGTTCCGCTACACGGGCCCGGTCTCGGTGCCGCCGGGCCGCGACTCGCTGGAGCGGATGATCGCCGCGATGCAGGACGACCGGTCCGGCATGCTCGTGGTGGACCTCGGTGAGGACGGCCCGGCGACGCTGGTGCGGACCGAGGCGCTGGGCCGGGCTCTGCTGCTGGGCGCCGCCGACGTCACCGCCTCGATCGAGGCGACCCACGGCGTACGGCACGGCGCACGGGCCGACTTCTGGCCCGCGAAGGACCAGAAGGACCAGAAGGCGCAGAAGACGGAGAGGGCGGGGAAGGCGGCGCAGGTGGCGCGGGCCGCCCAGGCGACGCGGGCGGAGAAGACGGTCCGGCCGGAAGCGGCGGCTCAGCCCGGGAAAGCGGCCCAGCCGGAGAAGGCCGCGAAGACGGCTGAGGCCGTCCAGACGGACAAGGCGGTAGAGGCGGACAAGGCGGCGAAGACGGGGCAGGCGGCTTCCGGCGGCGCCCGGCCGTCCGCGCGCGTCCCCGGGCGGACGGCGTCCGCGGCGGCCCGGCGGCGGAACTGGCGCTCCCTGCTGCGCTCGACCCGGCGGCCCGACTGACCCACCCGTACGGCGCGCCCGCCCGTACGGCGCGTCCGCCCGGCGGCCGGACGGGCGCCCGGCGGGCCGGGTCAGCGGGCGGCGGCCGGTTCGTCCTCACGCTCGGCGGCCGGGGGCGCGATGCGCCGCCGTACGGCCAGGCCGAAGGCGACGACGAGCAGGCCGCACACCCCCGAGATCACGAACGGCGCGGCGGGCCGCCAGGAGTCGTACAGCGCGCCGCCGAGCGAGGAGACCACCAGGATCCCCACGGCCCCGCAGAGCGTCTGCACGCCGTAGGCCGACCCGCGCACGGCGGCCGGAACCCGCTCGGCCAGGAGCGGGCCCGCGGTGGTGATGGCGGCGATCTCCCCCAGTCCGACGAGCACCGCCACCGGCATCATCCCGGCTCCGAGTGGATCGTCGACCAGCAGCGTGGACAGGTAGGAGGCGGCCGCGACCACCTGGGCGAGGATGAGCACGTCCTGGCGGCGCATCCGGTCGCCCAGCCAGCCGAACAGCGGCGCCCCGAGCATGGCGACGGTCTGCGCGACGCCGACCACGGCCCCGGCGCGGGCCAGCGCCTCGGCGGCCGACATGCCGTGTTCCCTCGTGGCGTAGTCGGTGATCCACAGCGACAGGAAGCCGGCGACCACCGCGAGGTCGGCGCGGGCGACGAACGCCGCGGCGTAGGACAGCGCCACCCCGGGATCGCGGGCCAGCGTCACGCCCTCGCGGACCAGGCGGGTGAGCGGGACGCGCGCGGCGCTCTCGCTGACCCGCGCGGCGGACAGGGTGAACCACATCAGCACGGCGACGCCGAGGACGGCGGCGGCGACGAGCAGGAACGACAGGCGGGCCGCGGTGACCGGCTCCGCGCCGCCCTCCTCCAGGGCCTGGGGCAGGCGGACCAGCGCGAGCACCGCGACCATCGCGCCGAGCCCGCTGAACAGGCCGACCAGGCCGTAGGACTTCCCCCGGGAGCGGTCGCGGACGTAGTCGATGGCCAGTGTGGAGAGCATGCCGTTCAGCGCGGCCACGCCCAGGGCGAAGACCACCCGCAGCGCCACCAGCACGCCGGTGTCCCCGGCGAACGGGAACAGCCCCGCGCCCAGCGCGCACAGCGTGAACCCGATGACCACGATCGGCCGGCGGCCGAACCGGTCGGCCAGCGCCCCGTACCAGGCCAGGCTGGCGATCATCGCGATCTCGGCGGCGGAGCCGAGCAACCCGACGATCTTCCCCGTGTCGTCCCCGGCGACGCCCAGGACACCCTTCAGCACGTACGGCTGCGCCGCGGGTAGGAAGGAGATGACCATGGTCGAGGTGAACGCCAGGAACAGGAAGGCCCACATGTTGCCGCGGCCGATGCCGTCGGCGAGCTGGAGGCCAAGGACCCGGCGCGGGGAGGAGGCGGCCATGCGGCGATCTTGTCAGCTCCGGGGGCGCTTCTCCAAGGCCCTCCTACCGATATGATCACCGCATTTCGGAAAACCACCCCGGGGGAGCGGCTCGTGACCGACCAGATACCCAAGGGCATTCGCACGGACGTTCCCAACGTCGCCCGCATGTACGACTACTACCTGGGCGGCAAGGACAACTTCCCCGCCGACCGGGAGGCCGCGGAACGGGCCCTGGCCGCGGTCCCGGAGATCCGGCACAGCACCCGGTTCAACCGCGCGTTCCTGGGCCGCGCCGTCACCTTCTCCGCCGCCTCCGGCATCGACCAGTTCCTCGACCTCGGGGCCGGCCTGCCGACCCAGGACAACGTGCACCAGGTCGCCCCGGGCGCCCGGGTCGTCTACGTGGACAACGACCCGACCGTCCTGGTCCACGGCAGGGCGATCCTCGGCAAGGACGACCGGGTGACGATCGTCGAGGGCGACCTGCGCCGCCCCCGCGAGATCCTCTCCGACCCGGACGTGCGGGCGGCGATCGACTTCGACCGGCCGGTGGCGGTCCTGCTGCTGTCGGTCATGCACTTCGTCCCGGACGAGGAGGACCCGCTGGGCGTCATCGCCACGCTGCGCGAGGCCATGGCGCCCGGCAGTCACCTGATCTTGTCGCACGTGGCGATCGACGCCCGGCCCCAGGCCGCCGGCGCCGTCACCCAGGCCTACGACCGGGCGTCCGCGCCCTTCGTCGCCCGGACCGGCGAGGAGATCGTCCGCATGTTCGACGGCTTCGACGTGGTGGAGCCGGGCGTCGTCAACCTTCCCGAGTGGCGTCCCGAACCGGGCGCCGAGGTGCCCTACCGGGGCATCGGGAACTACTTCCTGGGCGGGGTCGGGGTCGTCACCGGCGGCGCGTGAGCATCCGCCGGGGAGGGCCGCTCCCCGCGCGGCCCGGAGTCCGCGGCGCGTGAGCGTCCGCCCGGAGAGACCGTTCCCCGGGCTGAGCCGGAGTCGTCACCGGCGGCGCGCGAGCGCCCGCCTGACCGACGACAGCAGGCCGAGCTGCATCACCTTCCTGGCGGCGGCCAGTTCCTTGCGGGCCGCCGCCAGCTCCTTGCGCAGCCCGCCGACCTCGCGCCGCAGCTCGACGGCGTTCCTGCGCCAGCGGCCCGACTCCTCCTTCCACCGGGCCACCTCGCCACGGAGCCGTTCGGCCTCCCTGGCGAGGCGGTCGGCCTCGGCCCGCGCCTCGGTCCGGGCCCGGTAGGCGCTCCGGCGTCCGGTGATCTGCCGCGGCCCCGTGGTGAATCCGTAGGTCTCGCCGTCCACCCAGAGGACCCCGAAGACGTCGTCCACGGCATCGTCGAGGTCCTCGCCCTCGCCGGCGACGATCGCGGCGCGGGCGAACGCGGCGGTGCGCTCCAGCCGGGCCGTCACCAGCCCCGCGTCCCCGTCGCCTCCTTCACTCGCCCCGCCCCTGGTGTCCCCGGTGCCCTCGGTGCCCTCGGCGCCGTCCGCGTTCCCCTGGTCCCCGGCGTCCCCGGCGTTTCCGGTCTCCTCGGCCAGCAGCACGGAGACCAGGCCGTACTCGCCCTCGACGGCCAGGTCGAGCAGGCGCGCCAGGGTGTCCTCGTCCGGCGTCCAGCCCGCGGGCAGCCGCAGCCGGTACGGCGCCGCCGTCACCGAGCCCCGCTCCCCCTCCGGCCTCCGTTCCCCTTCCGGCCGCTCCCCCGGGTACGGCGTGGCCCCCTCGCGGTACGGCACGGTCACGCGGGCCGCCTCGGGGGCGGTGAGGGCGAAGCGCACCCTCCCCTCGTGGGCGTAGTGGCCGCGGACCAGCGCCGATTCCAGGTCCGGGTTGCGCAGCGGCGCGCGACCCTCGGCGGCGACGCGGTCCCAGGGCCCGACGACGGTGACCGCGACGTCGGGGAGGGTGCCGGCGAGGACGGCGTCGACCGTGGCGCGGACCTCGTCGTAGCCCGCCCGCCCGCCGGCCTCGACGACCACCTCCAGGTAGGGCACCTTCCACTGCCGCGCCGGGTGGGAGCGCAGCCAGCGGTAGGACGGGATCCGGTCGGCCACGAACGCGTGGCTGACCCGGTCGATCGGCGCCTTGCCGCGCATCCGCATGGTGGGGCCGAGGTGGAAGGCCCGGGACAGCGGCTCGGGCACGAAGACCGCGCCCGCCTGGGCGAGCCGGTAGCCCATCTCGGTGTCCTGGCCGAGGATGAGGTCGGTGTCCATCGGCCCGGCCGCCGTGAGCAGCGCGGCGCCGACCGAGGTGGCGCCGCCCACGTGCAGGCTGAACGCGCGGTGCGGGTTGTCGGTGAGGCCGCCGGTGCGCTCGATCAGGTCCACCAGCCAGGCGTGCGGCTCGGCGGGCTCGAACAGCTCCGCCAGGTCGCCGGCGGCGGCCACCGCCTCCGGCGTGGGCAACTCCGCGGGGGTGAAGCGCAGGTAGCCGGTCACCACGAGGTACGGCGCCACGTGGTGCCAGCGCATGTGCGCCTCGACCGACAGGCGGTCGAGGACCACGTCGGAGTCGAGCCAGTGGATCACGTCGCCGGTGGCGGCCGCGAGCCCGGCGTTGCGGGCGTGCGCCCGGCCCGGGACCGGGCAGGCGATCAGTCTCGTGCCCGGCGGCCGGAGCGCGGGCAGGCGCAGCGGCGGGTCGCTCCCGTTGTCCACCACGATGACCTCGGTCAGCTCGGCGGGGTAGCTCTGCCCGGCCAGCCCCGCGAGCACCAGGTCGAGCTTGTCCTGGCCGCCGTAGGCGGGCACGACCACGCTGACCCGCAGCGAGGGCGTCCAGGCGCCGGGCTCGGGCGGGGTGAGGACGCGGTGGTCGTTGCCGGGGATCCGTGGTGTCATCACGCTTCCAGAAGCAGGCTCGGGCGGAAGCCGCGCCACTGGCTGGACGCGACGCGCAGGAAGTGGGCGAGCGGGAGCCGCCAGGTGTGCTGGGCCCGTACCGAGCGCCGCAGCACGTAGCCGAGGCCGTGGGTGCGGTAGACGCGCGCCCCGGCGGCGTGGGCGGCCTTGAGGAAGGCCGCGTCCACCCCGCTCGGCAGGGCGGGGAAGCCGCCGGTCTCGGTGAACCGGTCCCGGGCGAGCAGGATCGTGCCGCCGGCCACGTGGTCGGACCAGATCTCGCCGGTGTAGTCGGTGCGGCGGACGGTGGCGTCCAGCGGCTCCAGGTAGAAGAACTCGGCGGCGGTGCCCACGATGTCGGCGCCGGAGTAGGACCGCGCCATGAGCAGGTCGGCCAGGTGCTCGGGCCCGTACCAGTCGTCGTCGTCCCACTTGGCGACGTAGTCGCCGCCGGCCCGCAGGGCGGCCGTGTTGAGCGCCGTCCCGAAGGGGACGTCGGCGGCGACCTCGACGACCGTCACCGACGCCTCGCAGGCGGCCAGGGCCCGCCGTACCGCCTCGTGGCCGGCCGGAACGCCGTGCAGGGCGAGCAGGACCTCGACCTCCACCCCCCGCTGGCGGGCGATCTGGGTGAGCGCCTGGCCGAGGTGGTGCGGCCGCATGCTGGACATCACGACGCTGACCTTCGGCGCCGTGCCCGCACCGGCCCCGGCCCCGGCCCCGGTTCGGGCTCCGGCGGCTCCCGCCGTCCCGGCGGCCGGGCCGCGCAGCGCGTGGCGGCGCAGCCGCACGCTGTGCTCCTCACGGCGCAGGGCGGACACCGAACGGGGCCCGCCGGGGTCGTCCCCGGGCGTCCAGGCCGCGAGCAGGCGGGCCAGGCCGGGCTCGACCCAGCCCGGCGAGGCGGCGGCGTGCAGCGGCACCCCGGCCGCGGCCAGCCCGGTGACCGTGCCGGCCGGCACCGGTTCGGCGGGCCACCGTACGGCCAGGCCCCGCAACGGCCGCAGGCGGGCGACCTCGGCGGCGCTCGGACGCTCGCCGAGCGGTTCGCCGTCCGCGGCCCAGCGCCGGCCGTCCCACACCAGTTCGGCCACCGGCCCGTCGGCGGCTCGTTTGAACCCCTCGGGGGTCGCGGGACCGGTCTCGGCGGGACCGGTCTCGGCGGGATCCGCCTCGGCGGGGCCCGTCTCAGCGGTGTCCGGGACGGGGGACTCGGGGACGTCCGGGGAGGGGGAAGGCTGAACGGGCACCAGCGAAGGATAGCGAGGGTGAAAGGCTATTTTTCACGAAATGTCCCATCCGGCCCGTGCGTCGGAGGCCGGGCGGGTCACTCGCCGCGCGGCAGCGGGCGGTAGCGGGCGCCGACCGCCTCCCCCAGCGGCCGGACGGCCGTGCCGTGGGACCCGCGGGTCGCCAGCCAGCCGAGGAAGTCCTCCAGCAGCTTCGGCGACACCGAGTAGTCGCCGCAGTCCTCGCAGACCCGGTGGAAGACCAGCGGCAGGACCCCGCCGCTCTTCTCGGCGTCGAAGACCTGCTGCTTCAGGCGCCTCAGCGGCGTGTCCGGGCCCGCCGAGCTCGCCGTGCGGATCGCGTGCCGGTCTCTGGGCGGCAGGGTCTCCGCCGCCGGGCAGGCCGGGCACGAGAACTCGCGGAGCCCGCCGACGTCGCGGGCCGCGTCGTAGCCGCACCGGCGGGCCGCGGCCTCGGCGCGGGCGTCCACCGAGCCGAAGGGGTAGGCGAGCGTGGCGGGCCGGTATCCCCAGGCCACCAGCTTCCTGCGGTCGTCGCAGATCTGGGCGCGCTGCTCGGCGACGGACAGCTCGGGCAGGCGGAGGTGGGTCAGCGTGTGGCCGCCGATCTCGTGGCCCGCCCGGGCGATCGCGGCGAGCCCGCGGCGGGTCAGCTTGAGCTCGTGCCCGACCGTGCCGGTGTTGACGTAGAAGGTGCCGCGCATGCCGTGCCGCTCCAGCATGCGGGCGACGGCCGGGTGGGTGGCGTCGCCGTCGTCGAAGGTCAGCGAGACGATCGCCCCGGCCCGCTTCGGCGCCCGGGTCCCGGCCGTCCCGGCCGCGCGGGCTCCGTCGGCCTCCGCGCCGGCCCCTCCCGCCGTACGGTGCCCGGCGGCCCCGGGATCCCCCCGACCGTCCGCCCGGGCCGTCGCGCCCGGAAGCGTCCCCGGGAGCATCGCGGGAAGCGCCGTCAGGAGCACGGTCAGAAGCGTCGTCAGGACGGCCGCCGTCACCGGCGGCCGCGTCCGGCGGACGGTCCTGTCGGCGGGCACGGCCCTGCGGGCGGCGGAGGGGGTCATGCGCACCACGGTACAAGCCGGTGATCACCGGCGCACGGGATGTCATCGAACCGTCCCGGCGAAACCGCCGGGACGGCCCCGGACCCCGGCGACGGACCGCCCGGCCCGCCCGGCCCGCCGCGCAGGCCGGATCAGGTCCGAGCCGCGGAACGGACGGCCCCGGGAACCCACGCGGGACCCCGGGGCGGGCCGGCCTCGCGGCGGATCAGGCGATGTCCTCGCCCTCGACGCGCATGACGCTCACCACGTCGCGGACGATGTCCATCTCGCGCAGCCCCTGGATGGTGGCCGAGAGGGCGGCGTCGCCGGCGCGGTGGGTGACCAGGACGAGCTGGGCGTCGTCGCCGTGCCCCTCCTGGCGGACGGTCTGGATGGAGACGTCCTGCCTGGCGAACATGTCGGCCACCCGGGCGAGCACGCCCGGTTTGTCGGCGACGTCCAGGGAGACGTGGTAGCGCGTGACGGTCTCGCCCATCGGGTGCACCGCCAGGTCGGCGTAGGTGGACTCCGCCGGGCCGCGGGTGCCGGCCAGGTGGTTGCGCGCCACGGCCACGATGTCGCCCAGCACGGCGCTCGCCGTCGGGGCGCCGCCGGCGCCCGCGCCGTAGAACATGAGCCGGCCGGCCGACTCCGCCTCCACGAAGACCGCGTTGTACGCCTCGCGGACCCCGGCCAGCGGGTGCGACCTGGGGATCATGGCCGGGTGGACCCGTACGCCGAAGGAGCGGCCGTCGTCGGAGCGGGCGCAGATCGCCAGCAGCTTGATGACGTATCCCATCGCCCTGGCGCCGGCCACGTCGGCCGCGGTGACCTCGGTGATGCCCTCGCGGTGGACGTCCGCGGCCGTCACGCGGCTGTGGAAGGCGATCTTCGCGAGGATCGCGGCCTTGGCGGCGGCGTCGAAGCCCTCGACGTCGGCGGTGGGGTCCGCCTCGGCGTACCCCAGGGCCTGGGCCTCCTCCAGCGCGTCGGAGAACGACGCCCCGGTGGAGTCCATCTTGTCGAGGATGTAGTTGGTGGTGCCGTTGACGATGCCCATCACCCGGTGGACCCGGTCGCCCGCCAGCGACTCGCGCAGCGGGCGGATCAGCGGGATGGCCCCGGCGACGGCCGCCTCGAAGTAGAGGTCGGCGCCGTTGGCCCGGGCCGCGGCGTGGACGGTCGCGCCGTCCTCGGCGAGCAGCGCCTTGTTGGCCGTGACGACCGACTTGCCGCCTTTCATGGCCGACAGGATCAGGGACCTGGCCGGCTCGATGCCGCCGATCACCTCGACGACGATGTCGACGTCGTCCCGGGCCACCAGCGCCTCGGCGTCGGTGGTCAGCAGGGCCGGGTCCACGTCGGTGTCGCGCCTGCGGCCGGGCCGCCGCACGGCCACCCCGGCGAGCTCCAGCGGGGCCCCGACGCGCGCCGCGAGGTCGTCGGCCTGCTCGCGCATCAGCCGGATCACCTGGGAGCCGACGACGCCGCACCCGAGGAGGGCTACTTTCAGAGCCACGCGCCCGCACCACCCTTCTCGCTCACGGCCGCCCTCACAGCTGGCCCCTCAGCAGGTCTTCCTCGGTCTCCCGGCGGACGATCACCCGGGACTCCCCGTCCCTGACCGCCACCACGGCGGGCTTGGGGAGGTAGTTGTAGTTGTTGGCCAGCGACCGGCAGTAGGCGCCGGTGCCGGCCACCGCGACCAGGTCGCCGGTGGCGAGGTCGGCCGGCAGCCACAGGTCGCGGACCACCATGTCGCCGCTCTCGCAGTGCTTGCCCACCAGGCGCGAGAGCATCGGCTCGGCGTCGCTCTCCCTGGAGGCCAGGCGCGCGGTGTACTCGGCACCGTACAGGGCCGTGCGGATGTTGTCGCTCATGCCGCCGTCGACGCTGACATAGGTGCGCAGCCCCTCGACGTCCTTGATCGTGCCGACCTCGTAGAGCGTCACGCCCGCGCGGCCGGCGATGCTGCGGCCCGGCTCGACGGTCAGCCGGGGCACCGGCAGGCCGGCGGACTCGGCCACCCTGGCGACGATCTCCCGCAGGCCGTCGGCGATCACCTTGACGTCGGGCGCGGTGTCGCCCTCGACGTAGGGGATGCCGTAGCCGCCACCGAGGTCGAGCTCGGGCAGGACGACGCCGTGCTCCTCCTTGATCTGCACCAGGAGCGTGGCCAGCCGCCGCGCGGCGACCTCGAACCCGGCCGTGTCGGTGATCTGGGAGCCGATGTGGGAGTGCAGGCCGACGAGCTCCAGCTGGGGCAGGGCCAGGACGCGGCGGGCCGCCTCGGCCGCGGCGCCGCTGCCGAGGGAGAAGCCGAACTTCTGGTCGTCGTGGGCGGTGGCGATGAACTCGTGGGTGTGCGCCTCCACGCCCACGGTGACGCGGATCATCACCCGGGGGCGTCTGCCGTGCCTGTCGGCGAGGAAGCCCAGGCGGGCGATCTCCTCGAAGGAGTCGGCCACGATGTGCCCGACACCGGCCTCGACGGCCCGCTCCAGCTCGGCGAGCGACTTGTTGTTGCCGTGCATCGTGATCCGCTCGGGCGGGAAGCCGACGCTCAGCGCGACGGCCAGCTCGCCGCCGCTGCACACGTCGAGGCCCAGGCCCTCCTGCATGACCCAGCGGGCCGTCTCACGGCACAGGAACGCCTTGCCGGCGTAGTGGACGTCGCCGTCGGCGTACGCCTCGCGGTAGTCGCGGCACCGGGAACGGAAGTCCTCCTCGTCCACCACGTAGAGAGGCGTGCCGTGCTCGGCGACCAGGTCCCTGACGTCGGCGCCGCCGATCGTGACGGCGCCGCCGTCACGGCCGGCCGTTCGCGGCCAGATGTGGGGATCGAGTCCGTTGAGGTCGGCGGGCGCGTGCGGAGGGCGCTCCTCGGGCAGCACCTCGGCGTGCCGGTCACCGGCGGGATGGGCGAATCGACTCACCCGATCGAGGCTATCGGACCCGGCGGCGCCGATGAGACGAATGACCACCTGTCGAGACGACGTCCTCCCCAATGGCATGAAGTTTTCACGTGTTTCACACCGGGAGCGCGATATTTTTACGTTTCCCCCGCCTCCGCCGTGAGGAGATCCGCGCCCCGGCCCCGCCCCGCCGGGAGACCGGGCCCGGAGACCAGGCCCGGAGACCGCGCCGTCGGCCCCGGCCGCCGGGAGGGCCTCAGGACACCTGCGTCGCCGGGGCGCCCCAGGTGTTGCACGCCCCCACCGTGCCGGTGCGCTGCCCCCGGGCGATCCACGCGGCGCTGCTGGCGCCCGAGCCGTGCGACTGGCGGTAGCTCGCCGCCGGGCCGTCCGGGTCACCGGCGTCGGCGGCGGCCACCCGGCGCTGCTCGCGCAGCAGGCGCGGCCCGACGACCCGCAGCGCCGCCGCGGCCAGGCAGTCGGCCTGCAGTTCGAGCCGCCGCGACCACGCCTCGTCGAAGGTCTCCGAGCCCCGCCTGTCGGCGATCCCGCTGACCTCCTGGACGTGGTGGGCGTACTCGTGGGCGAGGGTGAACATCATCGGGGCCGTCCGGCCGTCGCCGCCCTGGACCAGCACGTTGACCACGCGTTCCCGCGGGCAGTAGATCCCGGCCCAGTCGTGGTCCTCCTTGCCGCACGCGGCGTCCGCGGGGACGCGCACCAGCCGCAGCTCGGCGGGGGGCGTGTAGTCGATGCCGGCCTCGGCGAGCGACGCCGCCCACATCCCGTCCAGGCAGCGGGCCAGGGCGCGCAGGGTCACGCCCGGCCGGGCGTCGAGGTCGCGGGGCAGCCCGGCGCAGCGTCCGCCGACCGGCCTGGTGGCGGCGTAGAGGCGGTGGGTGGCGGCGGCCGACCGGGGCGAGCCGGGCGCGGTCCCGATGAGGCCCTGGAGATCGCCGCGGAGGTAGACCGTCCCGCAGGCGATGATCGCGAAGGCCAGCGCCACCGGCAGGACGCGCCGGACCACCCCGGGCCGCCGCGGCTCCCCGGGCGACCAGTCCCGCGGACCGCTCATCGACCCCTCCCGTCCGTTCGCTCCGTAAAGGTTCCTCACGGACTGTCCGTGAGGGTCTATCACAGGCCGGTCGGCGCTGTCTCGCCGAGTGCGGCCAGCCCCTCGGCCAGCACGTCCCGTACGGCGCGGGCCAGCCGTACCCGGGCCGCGTGCAGCGGCGAGGGCGGCTCGTCGCCCGAGGGCAGGGCGGGGGCGCGCTCGAACGCGTCGTGGTAGGCCAGGGCGAGCTGCTCGGTGTAGGCGGCCCAGCCGGGGTCCCTGCTCACCCGCCTGCCGGGCAGCTCGGCGAGCGACCTGAGGACGGCGCGGTCCCGGCGTCCGGTGAGCAGGCCGGGCCGGAAGTCCCCGGTCACGCCCAGCTCCGCGGCCCAGCGCTGCACGGCCGCCGCCCGCACGTGGGCGTACCGTACGGCGAAGCCGGGGTTGGCCCAGGTCCGGGGAAAGTCCGGCCAGGGGGACGGACCGGCGGCGGGGGTCACGGGGGCCGCGGCGGCCGGGCCGATCTCGGCGACCAGCTCTCCCGGCACGGCGACCTCGATCTCCAGGAACCCGCCGGGCCGTACCCGCACGCCGGCGATGCCGGGCAGGGCGCGCAGCCGCGCGGCCATCGCCTCCGGGTCCTCGCCGCGCCGCAGCGCGGCCGGGGAGACGTACGTCGCCGCCTCGGCCCAGGTGCCGCGCGGGATCGGCGGCAGGCCCAGGACCTCCGCGAGCCTGCCGGGCGTCACGGCCGGCCGCCGGGAAGCGCGCCGGCGAGCGGTGCCACGCCGGTGAACGCGCCGGTGAGCGGTGCCACGCCGCGCAGTCTAGACGAGCGCGTGCGGCTCGGGCGGGCCGTAGTCGACGAGCCGGGCCGCGCCGAGGAGCCAGCGGTCGCGGTCGCGCACGCACACGTAGCCGTAGCGGTCGGCGGAGAAGACCTTGATCCCGTCGGCCCGGCACTGGCGCATCAGCACCTCGTCCCAGCCCTCGGAGACGTCGGCGAAGCCGATGCCGCGCAGGACGGTACGGCGGGCCAGCAGCGTCGCCCCGGAGACCTCGGGGAGGTAGGAGTACTCGGCCGACGGCTGGCGCAGCACCGTCGCGGCGACGTCGCGCATGTGCGCGAAGTAGGCCGCCTTGCCGACGATGTCGGCGGTGGTGAACAGGAAGGGACGGGCGAGGTCGGTCAGGTAGTGCTCGCCGTAGAGGTCGCGGCCGTCCATGACGGCGACCAGGTCGCCCTCGCACAGGTCGAGGGCGCGGTTCAGCATGCCGCCGAGGGTCAGCCCGGACTCGGTACGACGGGCCGCGACGTCCACCCGGTCGGGCATCGCGGCGCGGGCCCGCTCGGCCGCGTCGGGGGCGTCCGACAGCACGACGAGCTGCACGACGCCCTTCTGCGGCGCGACCTGGGCGAGGGCGTGGTCGAGGTCGCCCCGGTCGATCAGGATGACCGAGATGTTCAGGGTGGCGCGGGCGCTGGGCAGGCCGACCGCGCCGAGCAGGTCGTCGACCTTCTGGCTCATCGTGCCGGCGGCGTAGGACTGGCGGAGCGCCACGTGGGCCCGGCGGTCGTCGGCGGAGAGGGCGAGGGCGTCCGGCGGGGCGGGCGGCCCGGCCTGCGGCGGCGTCGCGGCCACGGGTTCGGCCGGGTTGACCGGGGTGATCGGCGTGCCGCAGGCGGCCAGCTCGGCCATCCGCCAGGGCTCGGTGCCCGGCGGGCAGTACACGGCCCTGGGCCAGCGGTAGGAGGTGAGCACGTCGGGATACGCCAGGTGGGCGGGGAGCAGTTCCGCGAGGGTCAGCACCCGGTCGAAGCGGTCCCCGGCCAGCGGCAGCGGGTTGTGCACCCGGGGCTGGACGGCGAACGGCAGCAGGCCCAGGGAGGGCGGGCGGCGGCCGGGCTCCGGCTCCCGAGCCGCCAGGGTGGCGCCCCATTCCTTGACGGTGCCGGGCAGCGCCGAGACGACGTGCTCGAACAGGCTCGCGGCGGCGGCGAACCGGCCGACCTCGCCGTGGGTGTGCCAGAAGACGGTGCGGATGCCCCGTTCGGCGCACCACGCCAGCAGGGCGCGCAGCGCCGGACCGGCCTCGCGCACCTCGTCGGCCCAGGGGCCCTCGGTGACCGACTCGACCAGCAGCAGGTGCGGGATCTCGGCCGACAGGGCGCGGGCGAAGTCACCGGGGGTGAACCCGGCGGTCTGGCGCCACTCGTAGCGCAGCAGCGCCTCGGCGTGCGGCTCGGCGACGACGGCCGCGGTCAGGTGGGGGCGGGTGTTGGGGCCGGTCGGCACGCGGAAGGGCTTCAGCTTGACCGAGGCGCCGCCGATGATCCGGGTGGAGGTGGTGGCCTGGAACGACGCGCCGGGGACCTGCCGGTCGGTCTTCTTGGTGACCGGGATGGGCTGCCGCTTGGGCGCGGCCGGGCGCTTGGCGGGTTTGGCGGCCCCGCGCAGGCCCCGCGCCAGCCGGACCGGGTTGCTCTTGCCCGTCTTGATCGCGTCGCCGAGCCGGGACCAGCGGGCCACCTGCACCGACGACAGCTTCCACCTGGCCACCTCGGCCTGGTAGCGCTGCTCGGCCAGGTCGCGGCGGAGCTTCTCCTCGGCCGCCTGTGCCGCCGCGAGGCCCTTCTCGGCCTGCTCCAGACGCTCGCGCAGCGCGTTCGCCTCGGCCGACGCGCGCTCCGCGTCGGCGATCCTCGCCTGCGCCGCGTCGAGCAGTCTGGCCAGCTCGGCAGCCCGTTCCGCCTGGGCAACCGCGTCCCGCAGCGCCAGCCGTGTGCTCTCGAGTTGATCGCCCGCCACGTCGTCCTCCGATTCCTGAGCCGGGCGAAAGGATACCCTTTACTCAATCGCGACATAGAGGAGTAGCACGGTGCAGTGGCCGACGTTCAATGTGAGGCCGTACGTCTGCGGCGGCATCGGCCACCTCGACGAGGCCGCGCTGGAGACCCTCCGGCAGGCGGGACCGCGGGTGCGGCCCGCGCTGCGCGAGCCGGGAGCGGCCCTGTTCAGCTCCTCGCCGCTGCCGCCGTACCACCGCGGCGAGGGGACGTGGGCGTTCGCCTGGGGTGAGCGCGGGCCGTCGGGGCCCGGCCGGACGCGGTCGTGGATCGGGGTGGCGGAGGAGTTCGAGACGCCCGGCCTGATCGGCGACGACGAGCGGATCGTGCTGCACGCCGGCGGGCTCGGCCTGGTGGACGTCTACTACCTGGCGCTGGACGGCGTGGTCTACTTCTCCTCCCTGCTGGAGCCGCTGCTGTCGCTGACCAGCGGCCCGCACGAGGTCGACTGGGAGGCCTGGGCCGCGATCATCCAGGTCACCTTCCCGCTCCGCGACGACACCCCCTACACCGGCGTCAAGCGGCTGACCGGGTCGGGGGCGCTGGTGCTCGACCGGGCCACCGGCCGGATCGCCACCGAGCGGATGCTGCCCCGCTGGCTGCGCGAGGAGCCGTTCGAGGCGGGCCGCTCGGCCGGGGAGATCCTGGAGATCCTGCACGAGGTCTACAAGGACTTCGAGGACCGGCCGCTGCTGGTGCCGGTCAGCGGCGGCTACGACTCGCGGCTGCTGTGCTCGGTCGCGGTGGCCCGGGGCGCCGACGTGGAGTCGTGGACGACCAGCCCCGACGACGGCACCGACACCGACATCGCCTTCGCCCGCGCCATCACCCGCGAGCTGGGCGTACGGCACCGCGTGATCCCCCAGGACGCCGCCGCCTATCCCGCCGACGCGCTGGACGTCGCCCGGCGTCTTGAGTTCCTCACCCCGCACCACGCCTGGTACGCCCCCTTCGCCCGCGAAGTCCACCGGGCGGGCCGGACCCTGGTGGACGGCCTGGCCGGCGGGCCGCTGCTGAAGAACTTCATGGTCAGCGGGGCCGCGATCACCGCCTCCTCGCAGGCCGAGCGCAAGGCCGCGCTGCTGGGCTCGCTGTCGCTGGGCGCCCCCTCGGTGCCGTTCCTGTCCGAGGCCGCCGCCGAGTGGATCGACTCGGCGGTGCGGACGGCCTTCGCCCAGTCGACCTCGATGCTGAACGGCCACCGGGCCGAGCTGCCCCTCTCCGTGCTGCACACCCGGACGGCCAAGGGCATCGCCCGCTCGGCGGTCAACCTGGTCGGGCCCGAGGTGTCGTTCGCCGCGCCGTTCATGCACCCGGCCTTCTTCGACGCGGCGCTGTCGGTGGGGGTGGCCCGCAAGGACGGCGGGCGCTTCTACCGGGAGCTGCTGCACGCGGCCAACCCGCGCGTCGCGGCGCTGCCCTCCACCAACGTGGTCAAGCAGCCGCTCCAGCGGGTCCCGCTGCGCTCGGCCGCCGCGCCGGCCCGCGAGTACGGCCACCGCATGCTGGCGCGGGTCGCCTCGACGGTGCCCACGCTGCTGTCGGAGCCGCTCCAGGACGTCGTCGCCGCCGGGCCGGACGCCCTGGCGCGGTTCAACGGGTGGAACGACCGGTTCTGGGTGCGCGGCCTGGTGCTCTTCGGGGCCTGGCTCACCGACCGCGAGGAGCGCCTGACCGGCCTCACCCCGCCCTGGGCCTGAGGGACGCCGTTCCGGGCCCGGTCCTCCCGGGGCCGCGCCCCCGGAAAGCCCTTTCCGATCGTCGTCGGCGCGCGCCCGCCGGGTGTCCGTACGCCCAGGTCAGCGCGGCCGTGACCCGCGGCTTTCCGGTAAAGAAACGGTAAGTGTCGTGACGGCTACGCGCGGATGGCGCGATACTCGCGGGGAATCCGCGGAACGAAGCGGGGACCGTCCGATTTCTGGGGGTTCGCCGGGCCCCTCCGGCTGGTAGTCTTCGCGCATAAAGCGCCACAAACGGACGGCACCGAATCACAAATTCGGTCCGACCGGGGCCCGGAGCTCATGGGGATGACGACTCCCGGCCAGCGCGGTCATCACAACATGTTCAGCCGGTAGACCGGCGACATCGTCCTGCCCTTTCTCACCCTGAGCGAGAACACGATGCACGCATCCCCCTCCCCCGAGACCGTGTCCGAGGACTTCGTCTCCTCCGACCCGCAGTGGTACAAGCGCGCGGTCTTCTACGAGGTGCTGGTCCGCGGGTTCAAGGACTCCAACGGCGACGGCACGGGAGACCTCCGGGGTCTCATCGAGAAACTGGACTACCTCCAGTGGCTCGGCGTGGACTGTCTGTGGCTGCTGCCGCTGTACGAGTCACCGCTGCGTGACGGCGGATACGACATCTCCGACTACATGAAGATCCTGCCGGAGTTCGGCGACCTGGCGGACTTCGTGAAGCTCGTCGAGGAGGCCCACCAGCGGGGCCTGCGCATCATCACCGACCTGGTGATGAACCACACCAGCGACAAGCACCCGTGGTTCCAGGCGTCCCGCCACGACCCCACCGGACCCTACGGCGACTTCTACGTCTGGGCCGACGAGCCGACCGGCTACCCCGACGTCCCGATCATCTTCATCGGTGCCGAGGAGTCCAACTGGACCTACGACCCGGTCCGCAAGCAGTACTACTGGCACCGCTTCTTCTCCCACCAGCCGGACCTGAACTACGACAACCCGGCGGTCCAGGAGGCCATGCTGGAGGTGCTGCGGTTCTGGCTGGACCTCGGCATCGACGGCTTCCGCCTCGACGCGGTGCCGTACCTGTTCGAGCGTGAGGGCACGTCCTGCTCCGGCCTGCCGGAGACGCACGCCTACCTGAAGAAGGTCCGCGCCGAGGTGGACCGCCTCTACCCCGACCGGGTGCTGCTCGCCGAGGCCAACGGCTGGCCCGAGGACGTCGTGGAGTACTTCGGCGACCCGACCACCGGCGGCGACGAGTGCCACATGGCGTTCCACTTCCCGCTGATGCCGCGCATCTTCATGGCCGTGCGGCGCGGCAGCCGCGAGCCGATCTCCGAGATCATGTCCCGGACGCCGAAGCTCCCCGAGAAGGCCCAGTGGGGCATCTTCCTGCGCAACCACGACGAGCTGACGCTGGAGACGGTCACCGAGGAAGAGCGCGACTACATGCACGCCGAGTACGCCAAGGACCCGCGCATGCGCGCCTACCTCGGCATCCGGCGCCGTCTCGCCCCGCTGCTGGAGAACGACCGCGACCAGATCGAGCTGTTCACCGCCCTGCTGCTGTCGCTGCCCGGCTCGCCGGTCATGTACTACGGCGACGAGATCGGCATGGGCGACAACATCTGGCTGGAGGACCGCGACGCGGTCCGCACCCCGATGCAGTGGAGCCCCGACCGCAACGCCGGCTTCTCCCAGGCCGACCCGGGCCGGCTGTACCTGCCCACCGTCATGGACCCGATCTACGGCTACCAGGCGATCAACGTCGAGGCCCAGGAGAGGAACCCGGCGTCGCTGCTGCACTTCACCCGCAGGATGCTGGAGATCCGGCGCAACCACCCGGTCTTCGGCACGGGCGTCTACAACGAGCTGTGGTCCGGCAACCCGGCCGTGCTGTCCTTCATCCGCGAGGACGGCGACGACCTGATGCTGTGCGTCAACAACCTCTCGAAGTACCCCCAGCCGGTCGAGCTGGACCTGCGCCGCTTCGAGGGCATGACGCCGGTCGAGGCCCGCGGCTCGGTTCCGTTCCCCCAGATCGGAACCCTGCCCTACCTGCTGACCCTCCCCTCCTACGGCTTCTACTGGTTCTCCCTCACCCGCCCCTGACGGTCCCGTATGGGAGACGGTGCGGTACGGCCCCGCCGTACCGCGCCGTTTTCCGCGTCCGGCGGGCGAAGCGACCGCGCCGTCATGGCCTGAGGCATGACGGCGGGCCGGCGCCGATGGCGCCGGCCCGTGGCCGTCGGGGGCCCGTGGCTATCGGGCCGTGACCGGGACCTGGGCGCGGGCGGCTCTCCTCGCCGGGATGAGGGCGACCAGCAGGGCCGCGCCGACCGCGACGGCCACCGCCACCGTCAGGGTCAGCGGCGAGGGCGCCCGGCCGATGCCCGCGCCGACGCCGCTGGTGTGGCCCTGCAGGTCGACCAGGCCCGTCACCACCGAGGCCCCGGCCGCGGCGCCGGCCACCACGCCCAGCACGACGAGCAGGCCGGTGCCGGTGACCAGCGTGGCGGCCACCTGCCGGGGGGTGAGGCCCATGGCCTTGAGCACCGCCAGGTCCAGCGCGTGGTCCCGCAGGCCCAGGGCGCTGGCGGTCAGCAGGTTCGCCAGGCCCAGCAGCGAGAGCACCACGATCAGCGCGACGATCACCACGCGGATGACCGAGAGCCGCTCGGCCGGGTTGACCACCCGGGCCACCTCCAGCTTCTCGCCGGAGGCGGCCAGCAGCCGGGCCCGGACCGCCGCGGGGTCGGCCCCCGGTTCGAGCACCAGGCTGTAGAACTGCGGCGGCACCGCGTCCTTGGCCGCGAGGGTGTCCATCCCCAGGGAGAGCACCTCGCCGTCCTGGTCGGGCTCCACCACCCGGCCCACGATGTGCACGATCAGCGGCGTGCCGCCGACCGTCATCCGCACCCGGTCGCCGATCTTCACGCCCAGCAGGTCGAGCAGCCCCTGCCCGGCCAGCGCCTCGCCGCGGGCGGCGAACATCCGCCCCTCGGCCACCCGGAAGGGGTACGGCTCGGCCGAGGTGCCCAGCGCCCTGGCCAGGACGGTCCTGGTCTGCTCCGGCTCCAGCGCGGAGACCTCGGCGCCGGGGTAGACGGCCCGCACCTGCGGGTCGGCCGCGGCCAGCCGGGCGGCCTCCTCGGCGGGGAGCTTGTCGGGGTGGACGACCAGCGCCGCCGCCTGCCCGACCCGCTCGGGGTGGCGCAGGAAGTCGTCCAGGGTCGCCCAGCACCCCAGCCCGATGGTGATCATCATCATCGGGACGGCGAGACCGAAGATGCTCAGCAGCGCGGGCGTCCGACGGGTGAAGGCGTCGCGGGTGCCCAGGACGAGCGCGGGCGGCAGCCGTACCAGGAGGGCGAGGCGGGCCATCCGCGACAGGCGGCCCCGGGGCGGCGCGGCGGGCACCGCGGGCAGCGGCGGCGTGCGGCCTCCGCGCCAGGCGGGCAGGGCCGCGGCGACCACGACCACCGCGGCGGTGCCGAGGATGATCAGCAGCAGCGGCAGCGGCGACGGCGGCAGGAGCGGCACCCCGTCCAGCGCGAAGAAGGCGACGAGCTGCCCGCAGACCAGCCCGCAGGCGATGCCGAGCAGGCCGAGCGCGCCGTGCTCCACGGTCAGCAGGCCGAAGATCTGGCCCCGGGTGTAGCCGAGCGACTTGAGGGTGGCGATGTCGCGGGTCTGGGTGAGCACCCGGCCGCCCACCGCGTTGGCGACGGCCAGCGCGGCGGCGACCAGCCCGGTGACGCCGAACAGGGCCAGCAGCAGGCCGAGCAGCCGGTTGTCCAGCTCCATGGCGGCGCGGACCTCACGCCAGGTGGACATGCGCCGGATCTGGTCGTCCAGCAGGGTGACCGCGCCGTGCACGGCCGGGAGGGTGTTCTCGCCGTCCACGAGCCGCAGGCCGGTGACCGACTCGCTGCGGCCGAGCGCCGGCTCGATCCGGGCGAGGGCGGAGGTGAGCGTCCAGGCCAGGCCGGGCGTCCACTCGGGGTAGAAGCCCTGGTCGGCGGTGTCGGCCAGGCCGACCACGGTCAGCGGGTGCGAGGCGCCGTTGAGCGCGGTGACCGGGAAGGACGCGCCGACCCGCAGGCCCAGCGCCTCGGCGAAGGACCGCTCGACGACCACGCCGTCGGCGTCGCCGGGGCGCAGCCACCGCCCCTGCCGGACCAGCGGCGTGGCCACCGCCGGCGGTCTCGCCTCCATCCCGCGCAGCGCCACCGGCGACTTCTTGCCCTCCAGGGTGAGCGTCACCGGCGCGGTGCGGTACGGCCCGGCCACCTCGGCCACGCCCGGCAGGCGGGACAGCGCGGTCACGTCGGGGGCGTTCCCGGTGTGGATCCACACGTGGGCGCCGCGGGACTCGGTGAACAGCCCCCGCCAGGGATTGGTGCCGTCCTCCAGGAGGGTCACCGAGACGATCAGCGCCGTGACGATCCCCGCGACCGCGAGCACCGTCAGCAGCGCCTGCCCCCGCCGGGCCCTCAGGTCGGCGCGGATCCACCGGGCCGACGCCCTGGCCGTGCTCATGCCGGGGATCCCGGGTGGGCGGGGACGACGCGCCGCTCCGGGCGCGCGGGCGGATGGGCCGGCGGCCGGCCGGTCGTGCTCATCGGCGGCTAGCTCCTCAGCTCGACGACGTCGCCCGCGGAGGCGCGGGGGCGGCGCCGTACCGGACCGACGGCTCCGTCGTCGACGATCTGGCCGTCGAGCAGGGAGACCACGCGGTCGGCCAGGCTGGCCACCCGGGCGTCGTGGGTGACCAGGATGATGGTCTGGCCGTCGCGGTGGACCTCGCCGAGCAGGCGCAGGACGTCGCGGGTGTTGCGGCTGTCGAGGTTGCCGGTGGGCTCGTCGGCCAGCAGCAGGCTCGGCCGGTTGGCCAGCGCGCGGGCCAGCGCGACCCGCTGCTGCTCGCCGCCGGCGAGCTGGGCGGGGGCGGCGTCGGCGCGGTCGGCCAGGCCGAGCTCGCCGAGGAGGTACTCCCGGCGCTCGCGGGCCTCGCGCGGGGAGGCTCCGGCCAGCAGCGCGGGCAGCTCGACGTTGTCGGCGACGGTCATGTTGGCGACCAGGTTGAAGAACTGGAAGACGAAACCGATCTTCCTGCGGCGCAGCAGCGCCCAGGCGCTCTCACTCAGCGTGTCGACGCGGGAGCCGTCGAGCCAGATCTCACCGCTGGTCCGGGCGTCCAGGCCGCCGAGCATGTGAACCAGGGTCGACTTGCCCGACCCGGACGGCCCCATGATCGCGACGAACTCCCCCGCCTCGACCTTCAGGTCCACCCCTCGTACGGCGGGCACCGGAACCCCGCCGTCCTGGTAGATCCTGACGAGGTTGACGGTGTTGACGATGGGGGGTGGACTCACGGGAGGTCCTCCTGACAGCGTTCGAGCCAGTCGAGGTCGGCCTGCAGGTGCAGCATGGCCCCCTCTATCAGCAGGAGCGCGACGCGATCCCCCCGGTCGGTCCGCTCGGCCAGTTCGTTGAGGTCGCGCATGAGCGCGAGGTAGTGGCGGCGCTGGCGGTTGATCAGCGCCGTCCGGTCCGCGACGCCGGTCATCGGGGCCAGCACGAGCTTCATGAAGAACTCGTCCCGGACCCGGGGTCCCTCGGTGGGCTCGTCGGCCCACGCGTCGAGGGCTTCCCGGCCCTTGGCGGTGAGATAGTACACCTTCTTGTTCGGCCGGTTGGACTGCTCGACGTCCACCGCCTTCACCAGGCCGTCCTTCTCCAGACGACCCAGTGTCACGTAGATCTGCCCGATGTTCGGCGAGGGGTACGCCCGGCCGAATATCTGCTCAAGCGCCTGTTTGAGCTCGTAGCCGTGGGCAGGTTCCTTCGCGAGGAGCGCCAGCAGCGACAGCCTCACCCCCCACCTCCTCCAGGAGCTCGTTACCTGAGCGTTACGGCACTATCCGTTGACGTCCACATTAACGCTGTGCATAACATGCATGCATCTACCTAACACGTATGTAACCGCACCGAAACGAGGTGGCAATCATGCGCAGGCTGCTCCCGGTCGCGCTCGCCGCGCTGCTGGCGGCGGGATGCTCGGGGGCCGTCACGCAGGAGACGCCGGAACGGTCGAGCGGGACCGGTCCGATCACCTTCGTCACGGGACGGGACACGACCGGGTATCTCCAGCCGCTCCTGGACCGCTGGAACGAGGCCCATCCGGCCGAGCGCGTCACCCTTCTGGAGCTTCCGGAGGCGGCCGACGAGCAGCGCGCCCAGATGGTCGCCAACCTTCAGGCCAAGAGCGAACGTTACGACGTTCTCGGCCTCGACGTGGTCTGGACGGCGGAGTTCGCCGACGCCGGCTGGATCGTGCCGCTCGACCGCGGCATGTTCCCGCTGGGCCGGTTCCTGCCGCCGGTGGTCGACACCGCGGTCTACCGGGGCAAGCTCTGGGCGGTGCCGTACACCAGCAACGCCGGCCTGCTCTACTACCGCAAGGACCTGCTCGCCGAGCAGGGCTTCAAGCCGCCCACGACCTGGGCGGAGCTGCGGGAGCAGGCCAGGACCCTGCACGGGAAGTACGGCGTCGGCGGCTACGCCGGGCAGTTCCTCGCCTACGAGGGGCTGACCGTCAACTTCGCCGAGGCCGTGCAGTCGGCCGGCACCGACATCCTCAGCCCGGACGGCACGCGGGTCGCCATGGACACCGACCGCGCCAAGGCGGGCCTGGACTTCCTGACCGGCGGCGTCCGGGAGGGATGGATCCCGGCCGAGGCCCTCTCCTTCAAGGAGGAGGAGTCGCGGCTGGCGTTCCAGGAGGGCCGCCTGGCCTTCGCCAGGAACTGGCCGCACGCCTACGGCCCGGCCACCGCCTCGGCGGTCGGTGAGAAGTTCGGGGTGACCCGGCTGCCCGGTCTCAACGGCCCCGGCTCCAGCTCGCTGGGCGGGGTCAACCTCGCGGTCAGCGCCTTCTCCAAGCGGCAGAAGTCGGCGGTGGAGTTCATCCGCTACTTCACCGGCCTGGAGAACCAGCGCCGGGTGCTCGCCGACGGCTCGTTCCCGCCCGTGTGGGCCGAGCTGTACGACGACCCCGGCCTGATCAAACGATTCCCCTACCTGCCGGTCCTGAAGCAGAGCATCCTGTCCGCCCGCCCCAGACCGGCGAGCGCCAACTACAACCAGGTGAGCCTGGTGATCGCCAGTGCGGTCTCCAACGCCCTCACGCACCCCCAGGAGGAGGACGACGGCGACATCGTCGCCTCCATGAAAGGCCAGCTCAGCGAGATCATACGGACTCAGTGACCGAGGGTGATCCCCTCGGCGAGTCGTCATCCCCGTTCTCGCGCGGCGCGGCTTCCCCTTCTCCATCACCCCCCGGAAGACCCGGCTCCCCGGGTTCTCCGCCAGCACAGGAGGTCTTCCCAGCATGCGCAAGTCCGTCATCACGATGACCACCGCGGGCCTGGCGCTCGCGCTCGCCGCCTGCGGCGGCCAGAGCGGCGACGCCGCCTCGCCCTCCGCCGCGGCGAGCGGCAGCTCGGCCCCGGCGGCCAAGACCCTCGACGGCGTGAAGATCGAGGTCGCCGCCAAGTGGACGGGCGCCGAGCAGGCCAACTTCGAGCAGGTCCTCAAGGCCTTCGAGGCCAAGACCGGCGCCAAGGTCACCTACGCCTCCACCGGTGAGGACACCGGCGCCTACCTCGGCCCGCGCATCCAGGGCGGCAACCCGCCGGACATCGCGATCCTGCCGCAGCCGGGCCTGCTGCAGCAGTACGCCAAGGACGGCTCGCTCAAGGAGCTCGCCCCCGAGGTGCAGAAGCAGCTCGACGACAACTACACCCCGTACTGGAAGGAGCTGGGCTCCGCCGACGGCAAGGTCTACGGCGTGCTGATGAAGGCGGCGCACAAGTCGCTGGTCTGGTACCGCGACCAGGCCTTCCAGGACGCCGGCGCGCAGCCGCCCACCAACTGGGACGAGTTCGTCAAGACCGCCCAGACGATCGCCGACTCCGGCACCCCGCCGTTCGCCCTGTGCGGCGCCTCCGGCTGGACCCTGACCGACCTGTTCGAGAACGTCTACCTGTCCAGCGCGGGCCCGGAGAACTACACCAAGCTCTCCAAGCACGAGATCCCCTGGACCGACCCCTCGGTCACCACCGCGCTGGAGAAGATCGGCCAGCTCGTCGGCAAGAAGGAGTTCCTGCTCGGCGACACCTCCGGCGCCCTGCAGACCGACTTCCCCACCTGCGTCACCCAGGTCTACGGCCAGGACAAGGCGGCGATGGTCATCGAGGCCGACTTCGTCGGCACCACCGCCGAGGAGTCCAAGGCCAAGGTGGGCGAGGAGGCGAAGTACTTCCCGTTCCCCAAGGCCGGTGACACCGAGCCGGTCGTGCTGGGCGGCGACATCGCGGTGGTGATGAAGGAGTCCAAGGGCGCGATGGCGCTGATGGAGTTCCTCGCCTCCAAGGAGGGCGGCGAGGTCTGGGCCAAGCTCCCCGGCTACCTGTCGCCCAACCGCAACGTCTCGCCCGACAACTACCCCTCCGAGCTGACCAAGAAGCTCGCCCAGACGATCGTCTCGGCCGGTGAGGCCGTCCGCTACGACATGTCCGACCTCGCGCCCAGCGCCTTCGGCGGCACCGACGGCAAGGGCGAGTGGAAGCTCCTGCAGGACTTCGTCCGCGACCCCTCCAAGATCAAGGACATCCAGGAGAAGCTCGAGGCCGAGGCCAAGAAGGCCTGGAAGTAGAGGAGAGCGGCCGTGACCGAACGGTTGGACGGCCCGCGGGCCCCGCGCGGCGGCGGCGACGCCGCCCGCGGGTCCTCTCCCGGACCGGATGACGCAGCCGGCTCCCCCGCCGGCCCACACGAGGACTCCCCCTCCCCGGCGGACGCCGGGACCACCGCCGGAACCGGCGGCGCCACCGGGACCGCCGGTGACGCGGCCGAGGCCACCGGCCCCGGCACCGGCGCGGACGGGGATGTCCACCCCGCCCTCGCCGACGTGACCCCCGCCACCTCCGCCGACCCCGCCGAGCGGATGACGCCGGCCGTCGAGCCGGAGATCGCCACCGCCGGGCCGGCCGCGCCCGGGGCGGTGCGCGGCCCCTCCCGGCTGGGACCGTCGCCGACGCTGGCGATCCTGTTCCTGCTGCCGGGCGTGGTGCTGCTCGGCGCGATGGTGATCTACCCGATCATCTACTCGATCTTCCGCAGCCTCTACGACAGCACCGGGAACGCCTTCGTCGGGCTGGAGAACTACGGGGCGATCTTCTCCGACTCCGGCACCCTCACCACGATCAGGAACAACCTGATCTGGGTCGTGGTGGCCCCCGCCATGGTGACCGTGATCGGCCTGATCTTCGCGGTGCTGACCGAGCGGATCCGCTGGGCGACCGCGTTCAAGCTGATCGTCTTCATGCCGATGGCCGTCTCCCTGATGGCCTCCGGCGTCATCTTCCGGCTCGTGTACGAGCAGGCCCCCGACCGGGGCGTGGCCAACGCCGTGATCACCTCGGTCCAGGGCGTCTTCGGCAGCCACAACGGCTTCCCCGACGCCCGGCCCCGGGAGAACGACCAGGCGCCCATCGCCGCCCAGCAGGGCGCGGTGGTGACCAAGCAGCCCGCGCAGCCCGGCAAGGCCGTGCTGGTCCCGCTGGTGGGCGTGAAGCCCGCCGACCTCGCCACGGCCTCCACGGCCAAGGCGGCGCCGCAGGCCGGGCCCGGCGAGCTGGCCGGCACCGTCTGGGTGGACTTCACCCAGGGCGGCGGCGGACGGCTCAACGAGGTCGACCCCACCGAGAAGGCCCTTGCGGGGCTGACGGTCGAGGCGGTGCAGAACGGCCAGGTCAAGGCCACCGCCACCACCGGCGCCGACGGCACCTTCCGCCTCACCGGGCTGTCCGCGGGCGACTACGTCGTACGGCTGCCGCAGTCGAACTTCGAGGCGGCATTCGGCGGGGTCTCCTGGCTCGGCCCGACGCTGATCACCCCGGCCATCATCGGGGCCTTCATCTGGGTGTGGGCCGGGTTCTCCATGGTGCTGATCGCGGCGGGCCTGTCGGCCATCCCGCGTGACGCGCTGGAGGCGGCCCGCATCGACGGCGCCACGGAGTGGCAGGTGTTCCGCAAGATCACCGTGCCGCTGCTGTCGCCGGTGCTGCTCGTCGTGTTCGTCACGATGATCATCAACACCCTGAAGGTCTTCGACCTGGTCTTCGTCATCGCGCCGGGATCGGTGCAGCCACAGGCCAACGTGATCGCGCTGGAGATGTGGCGGGTCGCCTTCGGCGGCGGCAACAACCAGGGTCTGGGCAGCGCGCTGGCGATCTTCCTGCTGATCCTCGTCCTGCCGTTCATGATCATCAACATCCGCCGGTTCAGGAGGGACAACCAGTGACAACCTCCACCATCGCCGGGGCCCCGCGGCGCGGCGTCCTCAGCCGGGTCACGGACCGGATCGGCGGCGGCGTGATCCAGGCCCTGATGGTCCTGATCGGCGTCTTCTGGCTGGTCCCCACCCTCGGCCTGTTCGTGGTCTCGATCCGCGAGGAGGCGGCCAACAACTCCACCGGCTGGTGGACCGCGTTCACCAAGCCGGCCGAGTTCACCCTGAAGAGCTACGGCGACCTGCTGGCCACCGGGTTCACCTCGTCGTTCTGGAACACCGTGGCCATCACGGTGCCCGCCACGATCCTGGTGATCGGCATCGCGGCCATGGCGGCCTACGCGTTCGCCTGGATGGACTTCCCCGGCCGGGACCCGCTGTTCCTCGTGGTCGTCGGCCTGCTGGTGGTGCCGATCCAGATCGCGCTGATCCCGATCGCGAAGCTCTACGGCGCTCTCGGGATCTTCGGCTCCATCGCCGGCGTGGTGCTCTTCCACGTCGCGTTCGGGCTCCCCTTCGCCATCTTCCTGCTCCGCAACTTCTTCGTGGGCATCCCCGCCTCGCTGCTGGAGGCCGCGCGGATGGACGGCGCGAGCGAGTGGCGCATCTTCTCGACCGTGGTGTTCCCGCTGGCCAAGCCCGCGATCGCGTCGCTGGGGATCTTCCAGTTCCTCTGGGTCTGGAACGACCTGCTCGTCGCGCTGGTGTTCGCCGACTCCGACAACCAGCCGATGACCAAGGCCCTGCAGTCGCAGATGCGGCAGTTCGGCACCAACATCGACATCCTGGCGCCGGGCGCCTTCCTCTCCCTGATCATCCCGCTGGTGCTCTTCTTCGCCTTCCAGCGGTACTTCGTCCAGGGAATGATGGCCGGCTCGGTGAAGTAAGGGGGCAGGTCCGGTACGGCTTGCCCGGTTTTCCCGGGCGAGCCGTACCGGACCTCAAAGGTCGATAGGGTTTCCCCATGTCCGCACGCCCTTTGAACGAAGTCGTGGAAGCCGGGTGGGCCAAGGCCCTGGAGCCGGTGGCCGGCAAGATCGCCGAGATGGGCGACTTCCTCCGGAAGGAGGTCGCCGAGGGCAGGCAGTACCTCCCCTCCGGCCCCAACGTCCTCCGCGCCTTCCAGCAGCCCTTCGACCAGGTGAAGGTGCTGATCGTCGGCCAGGATCCCTACCCCACGCCGGGCCACCCGATCGGCCTGAGCTTCTCCGTGGCCGCCGACGTGCGCCCGATCCCGGCCAGCCTGCGCAACATCTACAAGGAGCTGACCGAGGACCTCGGGCTGCCCATGCCGAGCAACGGCGACCTGACCCCCTGGGCCGAGCACGGCGTGCTGCTGCTCAACAGGGTCCTCACCGTCATGCCGGGCAAGCCGGCCTCGCACCGGGGCAAGGGCTGGGAGGAGGTCACCGAGCAGGCCATCCGGGCGCTCGCCGAACGCGGCAAGCCGCTGGTGGCGATCCTGTGGGGACGCGACGCCCGCAACCTGCAGCCGATGCTGCGTCCCTACCCGGCCGTCGAGTCGGCCCACCCGAGCCCGCTGTCGGCCCGCAACGGCTTCTTCGGCTCCCGCCCGTTCAGCCGCGCCAACCACCTGCTGGAGGAGCAGGGCGCCGACCCGGTCGACTGGCGGCTCCCCTAGGCTCCACCGCGGACCCCCGGCCGGATGACCGCGGCGGGCGGGCCGATCCGCGAGCACAGCACCCGGATCCGCGGGTCCCGTCCCGCGGATCATCCCCTTCCCGGCCTCCGTGTCCCACCTCCCGGGTCGGCCCGGCCCGCCGGGGGCACTAAGATTTACCACCATGAGTGATGAATCGGACACCGAACGTTATCTTCGCCTCACGGTCGAACTGACCGTGGAGGTGAACGACCTGGGCGCGCTCCAGGCCGCCGCGCTGAAGGAGATCAACCACCCCGAGGCCGACCTCGACGACGCCGAGCGCCGGGAGCAGGCGGAGCTGGTCTCCGCCGACGACAGCGGGGCGACCGCGCTGCAGTGGCTCATCGAGCCGGACCACGTGCTCGGCCTGATCGAGCACATCGAGTCGATCGAGCCCCGCGAGGCCGTGCTGGGCGTCGAGCCCTCCGAGGGCCCCGCGGAGGAGGACGAGGACGGCGAGCACGACCACCACCACCACTAGGCCCTGTTCCGTGGATCGTCCCGCCCGCCGAGGTCGCCGGGGGCCCCTCGCCGCGGCCGGGGCCCGCGGAACGGCACCCGGGCGCCGCGGAACGCCCCGCGGGACCTAGGCGAAGCCGTCCCCGAAGGCCCAGAGCTGGCCCTCCAGGTCGAAGGCCAGGTAGGCCCTGGCGCCGTCGGGGGTGGCTTCGATCTCCGTCACGATCTCCGCGCCCCGGCCCGCCGCCCGCTCGTAGTGGGCGTCGAGATCGTCCACCACCACGAACACGCCCTGGCTGACCGCGGGCAGGTCCAGGGCGCTGCGCAGGTACGGTTCGCTGTCGCGGACCGGGGCCAGCACGACCACCGCGTCCCCGAGCGCGAGCCGGGTGTGTCCGGGCCCCCCGCCGCCGGGCGGGGCGGCCAGCGGGCGGAACCCGAAGACCTCACCCAGCCACGCCACGGCCGCCGGGGCGTCCTCGTAGCGAAGGAACGGGACCACGCGGGGCGTCGACATGCCGGCCTCCATCGAGCCGCTCGGGACGTGCGCTGCCTTCACGCCGAGCTTGTCACCGCCGGGCGGCCCCGTCAGCCCCACCGGCCGATCCGGCGCCCGGCCGGTCAGGCCGGGGACACAAGGGGCGGCGGATAGCCACGGACCCCCGACGGCAGGCGCCAGGGTTCGTGGAGCGTCTTCGGCGGGACGTTCCGGAGCTCGGGCACGTAGCGGCGGACGTACTCCCCGTCCGGGTCGAACCGCCGGGCCTGCCGTACCGGGTTGACGGTCCGGTTGGGCCGGGTGTCGTTGCCGGTCCCGGCGACCCACTGCCAGTTGCCGTAGTTGTTCGCCACGTCGCCGTCGAGCAGGAGGCCGAAGAAGTGGTCGGCGCCCGCCCGCCAGTCGACCCGCAGCCGTTTGACCAGGAACCACGAGGTCAGCAGCCGGGCGCGGTTGTGCATCCAGCCCTCCTCCAGGAGCTGCCGCATCCCGGCGTCCACGATCGGCAGCCCGGTCCGGCCCTCCTTCCACGCCCGGAGGGCCTCGGCGTCGTCGTTCCACGTCAGCCCGCGCGGCCGGTAGTCGGCGCGGTTGATGGCCGGGAAGGCCATCGTCACCTGGTGGAAGAAGTCGCGCCAGCAGAGCTGCCTGACGAAGTCGTCGCCGTCCTCGGCCAGGGACGCGAGCTCCAGGGGCGACAGGCAGCCGAAGCGCAGATAGGGGCTGAACTTGGAGGTGCGGTTGCCGGCCAGGTCGTCGTGACCGGCGGCGTAGTCGGCCACGCAGTACTTCAGCCACTGCCGCATGCGCCGGCGCGCCACCGTCTCGCCGCCCCGGAACAGCTCGTGCGGCCGGTGCGGATGGCCGGGCGGCGGGACGCCGGGATCCAGTCCCTCGGGGAGGGTCACCCTGGCCGGGGCGGGAAGGACCTCGCGGCGGGAGTGGGTCTGCCAGGCCCGCCAGTAGGGGGTGAAGACCCGGTAGTGATCCCCTCCCCCGGAGGGGGTGACCGCGCCCGGCGGCACGACCGTCACCCCGGGGAAGGCCCGGAACCCCATCCGGTGCCGCTCGCACTCCTCGGCCAGGCGGCGCTCCCTGCGCCGCGCGAGGGCGCTGACGTCGGCGCTGACGTGGACGGCCTCGACGACCCCGGTGGATCCGCCGTCGGCCCCGCCGGTGATCTCCCGGGCCAGCCGGACGGTCTCGGCCACCGGATCGCCCCGGCGGACGACGAGGTCGCCGCCCCGCTCCCGGAGCGACCGGCGCAGGTCGGCGAGGGACTCCGCCAGGAACCCGGACCGGCGGCCGGCGGGCACGGAGGGGTCCAGCACGAAGAGAGGGACGACCCGGCGGGCCTCCGCGCACGCGGCGGCGAGCGCCGGGTGGTCGTGCACCCTCAGGTCGCGGTTGAGCAAGACGATGACGGTGTCCATCGACGATGACTTCGCGTGACCGGCCGGGAGCGGTTGCACCGGCCGGCCACGCGGCGGGAGCGGTTGCACCGGCCGTGGGCCGCGCCGGCCGCCTCCTCCGGAGCGTCCTGCATCCGCCCAGGTGGGCCGTACGAAGGAGTAGTCGTGGACGGGCGCCCCGCACCGGAGGCGTCGCACTGCTGGCAAGCTGGTGCAAGGCGATGACCGGGGAGGGATTCGGGGTGACGACGAGAATGGACGAACCGGGCCGGCCGGTCCCCGAGGACGAGCCGGGGTACGGCATCGGCGCGGTCGCGCGCCGGCTCGGCGTGCCCGCGCCCACGCTGCGCACCTGGAACCTCCGGTACGGCATCGGGCCCAGCCGCCGCAGCCCGGGGGGGCACCGCCGCTACGACGCCGACGACCTGCGCCGCCTTGAGGAGATGAACCGCCTCATCAAGCTCGGCGTCCCGGCGGCCGACGCGGCGCGGGAGGTCCTCAGGTCCGGGGCCGCCCGGCGGGAGGCCCCCTCCGACGGGCTGCCGCGTCCAGACCCCGGCCTGGGCGCCGCCGTCTCCACCACCCAGGGCGACCCCGTCCTGGGACGGATCGTCCCGGCCGCGCCGGGGGCGGGGGCGCGGATCCCGACCGTGGCGATGCTGGCGCGGGCCGCGGTGGCGCTGGACAGCTCGACCGTGGCCGAGTGGATCGGCGCCGCACTGGAGCGGCACGGGGTGGTGTGGACCTGGGAGAAGCTGGTGCTCCCGGTCTTCGAGACGATCTGCCACCGCCAGGCCGAGACCGGCGCGAGCGTCGAGGTCGAGCACCTGTTCTCCGACCGGGTGCTGGCCGCGCTGACCCGGCTCGTCCTGCGCCCCGCCCGGCCGGTCAACGACCGCCCGGTGCTGCTGGCCTGCGCCGCCGAGGAGCAGCACAGCCTGCCGGTCTACGCCCTGGCGGCGGAGCTGGCCACGGTGCACCGCCTGGAGACCCGGGTGCTGGGGGCCCGGACCCCGTATCCGGCCCTGGCCGACGCGATGCGGCGGCTGAGCCCGGCGGTGGTCTTCGTCTGGTCGCAGCGGTCCGAGACCGGCGACCCGGCGCCGCTCGGTTCGCTGCCCACGCTGCGTCCGGCGAGCCGGATCGTCGCGGGCGGCCCGGGCTGGCGGGAGGGGTTGCCGCCGTCGGCCGCCCTCGTCACGTCCTTCCCGGAGGCGGTCACCCGGATCCGCGAAGCGGTCCGCTGAACCCGATCCACCGACCCTGCCCGCCGCTCTGACCGGCGGGTTCATTTGCGCTTCCGGAAGCCGGCGGGTATGAATAAGTTTTGAATAGGTTTCCAGGGTAAGTGAGGCCACCATGACAGACACCCTGAACGTCCGGCTCGCGCAGGGCGACGACGCGGCGCTGGCCGAGTGCCTCACCGCGCACGGCGCGCTCATCCGCTCCTACCTGCGGCGTTTCATCCCTCCGCAGGACATCGAGGACGTGCAGCAGATCGTGTTCGCCGAGGTGTGGCGCTCACGGCACCGCTTCGACCCCGAGCGCAACCTGCCGGCCTGGCTGATCGGCATCGCCCACAACCGGGCCGTCGACCACCTGCGGGCGCGGACCCTGCAGACGGTGCCGCTGGACGTGGTCGCCGACCCGCCCGGCGCGGACGGCCGGGCCGACGGCGACGGGGTGGCCGCCCGCGACGAACTGCGGCGGGCGCTGGCCGAACTGCCCGCACCCCAGCGTGAGGCCATCGAGCTGGCGTACTACGGCGAACTGACCCAGCGGGAGATCGCCGAGAGGCTGAGCGTGCCGCTCGGCACGATCAAGGCCCGTACGGCGCGCGGCCTGCGCCGCCTGTCGGACATCCTCGTCCCGGCGGCATGACCCGCCCTCGGGACGACACGGACCGGGGGGACACCATGGATGACATGGGCGAGTGGAACGACACGGAACGGCAGCCCCGGCCGCGGGTGGCGGTGTCGAGCTGCCTGCTGGGCGACCCGGTGCGCTTCAACGGCGGGCACAGCCGCGACCGCTTCGTCAGCGGGGAGCTGGACCCGTACGTCGACTGGGTGCGCGTCTGCCCCGAGATGGAGATCGGCCTCGGAGCGCCGCGCGAATCGCTGCGCCTGGAGCGCTCGGCCGACGGCCCCCGCCTGGTCACCAGGAAGACCGGGACGGACCTGACCGGCCGGATGAACGCGCTGGCCGCCGAGCGGGCGCTCACCCTGGACGTGGACGGCTACGTCTTCAAGGCCAGGAGCCCCAGCTGCGGCATCCACGGCATCCCGATCTACGCGGGCGACAGGGTCGTGGACCGCGGAGCCATGGGCGTCTTCGCGGCCCGCGTCATGGACGCCCACCCGCTGCTGCCGGTCGAGGACGAGGGCCGGCTGAACGACGCCCTGCTCCGCGAGACGTTCGTGGAGCGGATCTTCGCGTACGCCCGGCTGCGCGCGCTGCTGGAGAGCGACTGGCGCCCGCGCGACCTGATCGCCTTCCACTCCCGGCACAAGATGCAGCTGCTCGCCCACGACCCGGCCTCCTACCACCGGGCGGGGCAGGTGGTGTCCCGGGCGGGAACGGCCTCCCGGAACGAGCTGGCCGCCGCCTACGCCCACGCCTTCCGCACGGCCCTCACCCACAAGGCGAGCATCGGGCGCAACGTCAACGTCCTCCAGCACTGCATGGGGATGATGAAGGACCACCTGGACGAGACCCGCCGGGCCGACCTGGCGGAGGTGATCGACTCCTACCGCGCCGGGGAGGTGGCGCTCAGCGTTCCGGCGACCCTGCTGCGCCACCACGCGCGCGGCGAGGCCGCCGAGTACGTCCGCGACCAGACCTACTTCGCGCCCTACCCCCGGGCGCTGCGGCTGCGCAACCACGTCCCGGCCTGACCGCCGCACCGGCCCGCCGCCCGGCCGCGTCCGACCAGACCCCGGACGCGCCGGGCGGCGTCATGACCGGCGCCCCGGCCCCCGGACGGTCAGCCGGCCTTGACGATCGCCAGGGAGCGCGGCGGCAGGAACAGCTCCTCACCCTCGGCGGTGACCTTCGGGTCGGAGGCCAGCAGCACCTGACCTGGTGCGAGCCGTACGGTGAGCGCGACCTGGCCGAGGTTGGCCGCGACCTGGCACGGCCCCCGGTGGACGACCAGCCAGCCGTCGCCGTGGTCCACCCGGACCCGGTCCAGCCGGGGGTCCGACAGCTCCGGATGCGCCTTGCGCAGCGCGATCAGCGCCCGGTACCAGTCGAGGTGCGCCCGGTGGGCGTCCCGGTCCAGCTCGCTCCAGTCGAGCTTGGAGCGCAGGAACGTCGTCTCCTCACCCGGGTCGGGGGCCCGCTCCGCCCAGTCGTCGTAGCCGAAGCCGACGAACTCCCGGCGCCGCCGGTCGGCCTCCCCCTCCCGCAGGTGCGGCTCGACATGGTCGGTGAAGAACAGGAACGGCGTGCTCGCGCCCCACTCCTCACCCATGAACAGCATCGGGGTGAACGGCGAGGTCAGCAGCAGCCCGGCGGCCAGCCGCAGCGCCTCGGCCGGCATCCGGTCGCCCTCGGCGCGGTTGCCGATCTGGTCGTGGTTCTGCGCCGCGCAGACGAACCGGTGCCCCGGGACGTGCCGCGCCGGGCGGCCGTGCGAGCGGCCCCGGAAGGACGAAAAAGTGCCGTCGTGGAGATAGGCGCAGGTCAGCACCTTGGGCAGCGCCCCGGCGAAGTCGTCGTAGTAGCCGTGCCGTTCCCCGGTCACCGCCACGTGCAGGGCGTGGTGGACGTCGTCGTTCCAGGCGGCGGCCAGGCCGTACCCGCCGGCCTCACGCGGGGTCATCAGCCGGGGGTCGTTGAGGTCGGACTCGGCGATGAGCGTCAGCGGCCTGCCCACGGCCGCCGACAGCGCGTCCACCTCGGCCGACAGCTCCTCCAGGAAGTGGACCGCCCTCCTGTCGTGCAGCGCGTGCACGGCGTCCAGCCGCAGGCCGTCGACGTGGTAGTCGCGCAGCCACTGCAACGCGTTCTCGATGAAGTAGCGGCGCACCTCGTCGGAGCCGGGGCCGTCCAGGTTGACCGCCTGCCCCCAGAAGGAGGCGGCGCTGTCGTGGAAATAGGGGCCGAACGGCGCCAGGAAGTTCCCCGACGGGCCGAGGTGGTTGTAGACGACGTCGAGGATCACCCCGAGGCCCCGCAGGTGGCAGGCGTCCACGAACCGCTTGAGCCCGTCCGGACCGCCGTAGTCGTCGGTGACGGCCCACAGGTCCACCCCGTCGTAGCCCCAGTTGCGCGTCCCCGGCACCGGCGGCACCGGCATGAGCTCCACGAAGTCGACCCCCAGCTCGACGAGGTGGTCGAGCCTGCCGGCCGCCGCGTCGAAGGTCCCGGCGGGGGTGAAGGCGCCGACGTGCAGCTCGTAGATCACCGAGCCGGGCAGGCTCCGCCCCCGCCACAGGTCGTCGTTCCAGGCGAACCGGTCGTGGTCGTACACCCGGCTCGGGCCGAAGATCCCCTCGGGCTGCCAGCGGCTGCGCGGGTCCGGCATCGGGTCGCCGCCGTCGACGCTGAACCGGTAGTCGGTGCCGTGGCCGGCCCCGACCACCTCCGCGGTCCACCAGCCGCCGCCCGCGGCGTCCATCGAGTGGCGGACATCCCCGATCACCACGTCCACCGCCGTCGCCGCGGGGGCCCAGACCTCGAACACGCCGTTCACTCCCTCTCCGGAACCTCGGGCGCCCGCACTTCGGACACGCCGTTCACTCCCTCTCCAGCAGCGCCACCGGCCGGGTCGCGAGCAGGTGGCCGAGCGAGATCCGCCCGGTGTGCCGTACGCCGGACAGCAGGTCGCGCCACGAGCCGGGCGGCAGATCGACCATCTCGTCCCCCCAGCCGCCGCGCCGCTCCAGGCCGACCGGGAGCCGGGTGACGACGGCCACGGCGCGGTCGCCGCGGGCGAAGGCCACGGCGTGCTCCCCGGCCTCCATCGGGACGTACGGCAGCGCGGGGTCCAGCCGCCGGCGCAGGTTCAGCGCCTCGCGGGTGACGGCCAGCTTGGCGGCGTCCCAGTCCGAGGCCCCCTCCGCCTCCCCGGCCAGCATCCGGCGGCGCAGCGCGAAGTCGACCGGGCGGCGGTTGTCCGGGTCCACCAGGGAGAAGTCGGTGATCTCGTTGCCCCAGTAGACGTCGGGCACGCCGGGCAGCATGAGCTGGACGAGCTTCTGGCCGAGAGAGTTGGACCGGGCGTGGGGCTCGATCCGGGCGGCGAACCGCGCGACGGACTCGCCGCACTCCTCGATCGCCCGGTGGACGAAGTCGCGCAGGCCCTCCTCGTAGGCCGGGTCGGGCGTGGCCCAGGAGATCGCGGTCTTGGCCTCCCTGGCCGCCTTGAACAGGTACTCGAAGAACCTCTCCTCGCTGATCGGCCAGGCCGCCATGAGGTTCTGCCAGGCCAGGTGGTCGAGCGACGGGTCGAAGGAGACCCGGCCCGACCAGTCCGCGACCGCCGCCGCCCACTCCTCGGGGATCTCCGACAGCACGGCCAGCCGGGCGCGGACGTCCTCGGAGCGCTTGGTGTCGTGCGTGGACAGCGTCGTCATCGTGCCGGGCCGGAGCTCCCGGCAGAAGTCGTGGAAGGCGGCGACGGTCCCGCCGAACCGGTCGGGCTCACCGCCCACCTCGTTCAGGCAGGACAGCGGGTACCACCGGTACAGCGCGGTGTCCTCCACCCCCTTGGCCATCACCGGCCCGCAGAGCTGCTGGAAGCGCACGACCGCCTCCGGCGGGCCGTTGAGGACCTTCCCGACGACCTCCTCCACCGGCGCGCCCTCGGGCAGATGGGCCGCGGCGATCTTCCCGGCCTCCTCGACGATCGCGGCGGAGGCGGCCGGGACGGGCTCCCCGGGCACCACGTAGGCCCGGTAGACCGGCATCGCGACCAGCAGCTCCACCAGCGTCTCGCGGTCCGCGCCGAGCAGCGCGTTCAGGCGGTCCACCTCGGCGCGGAAGAACAGGTCGATGACGTGCCGCTTGGACCGCCTGACCACCTCGGCGTAGTCGCGCGGCACGCCGGTGCGGGCGGTGAACAGCTCGGTCAGCGGCTCGGCCCCGGCCGGATCGACGAACAGCCCGGTGATCCGGTTGAGCACGTCGTAGCCGGTGGTGCCGTCGCAGTCCCAGTCGGCGGGCAGCCGCTCCTCCCCCACCAGGATCTTCTCGGCGACCGTCCACACCCCCGACTCGCGGCGCAGCCGCGCCAGGTAGCCGCGCGGGTCGGCCAGCCCGTCGGGGTGGTCCACCCGCAGCCCCTGGACGAGGCCCTCGCGCACCAGGCCGAGGATCACCTCGTGCGTGGCCTCGAACACCTCGGGGTCCTCCACCCGCAGCCCGATCAGCGAGGAGACGTCGAAGAACCGCCGGTAGCCGGGGCCCTGGCGCCAGTCGACCAGCCGGTAGTGGGTGTCGGGCAGCGGGAAGACGTGGTCGTGGTAGCGCAGCACGTCGCCGTCGGGGGCCGGCTCGACGTCGTCGCCGATCACGGGCATCGCGACCCTGCCGTCGCTCCAGTCGATGTCGAACCACCGCCCGTACGGCGAGGCCCGCCCCTCCTTGAGCACCGACCACAGCGCCGGGTTGCCCGACTCCGGGACCGGGACCGTCATGTGGTTGGGCACGATGTCCACCACGACGCCGATGCCGTGCCCGGCCAGCGTCGCCGCCATCGCCCGCAGCCCGTCGATCCCGCCGAACTCCTCGCGGATCCTGGAGTGGTCGGTCACGTCGTAGCCGTGCCGCGAGGGCGGGTCGGCCTGCAGGATCGGCGACAGGTAGACGTGATCGACCCCCAGGTCCCGCAGGTAGGGGGCCAGGGCGGCCACGTCGGCGAAGCCGAAGTCGGGGGTGAGCTGGATCCGGTAGGTGGAGCGGGGGGCCGCGGGCCCGGCCACGGCGGGCCCGGGCGCGACGGACGCGGTCGCGGAGGAGACGGTGGGGTCAGACACGGCGCAGCACCCTCACCGACCGTCCGGTCACCGGCACCTCTTCCCCGGCCCGGCAGATCCGGGTGTCCACCGTGATCGGCATGGCCGTGTCGATCTCTGTCATCCACATCTCCCCGTAGTCCTTGGGAATGGTGAACCCGATGACATCGTGATGGGCGTTGAACAGCAGCAGGAACGAGTCGTCCCTGATCCGCCGCCCCCGCCGGTCGGGCTCGGTGATGGCGTCGCCGTTCAGGAAGACCGCCAGCGACCTGGCGTATCCCACGTTCCAGTCGGCGTCGGTCATCTTCTCGCCCAGCGGGGTGAACCACTCGATGTCGCTGAGGCTGTCGCCCGAGCCGCGCACCGGCCGGCCGTAGAAGAAGCGGCGGCGGCGGAACACCGGGTGGCCGGCGCGGAGCCTGGCCAGCTTCTGGGTGAACTCCAGCAGCAGCCAGTTCTCCCGGACGTCCGACCAGTCGACCCAGCTCAGATCGTTGTCCTGGCAGTAGACGTTGTTGTTGCCCCGCTGCGTGCGCCCCAGCTCGTCCCCGTGGGAGATCATCGGCACGCCCTGGGACAGGAACAGCGTGGTCAGGAAGTTGCGCTTCTGCTGCTCGCGCAGCGACTCGACGTCCAGCGAGGCCGGCCCCTCCGCGCCGCAGTTCCACGACCGGTTGTCGTCGGTGCCGTCGCGGTTGTGCTCGCCGTTGGCCTCGTTGTGCTTGCCGTTGTAGGACACCAGGTCCTGCAGGGTGAACCCGTCGTGGCAGGTCACAAAGTTGATCGAGGCGGCCGGGCGGCGGCTGTCGTCCTGGTAGAGGTCGCTGGAGCCGGTCAGCCGGGAGGCGAACTCCGGCAGCGCGGCCGGCTCGCCCCGCCACAGGTCGCGGATCGTGTCACGGTAGCGGCCGTTCCACTCGGTCCACCGGGCCGGGAAGTTGCCGACCTGGTAGCCGCCCGGCCCGACGTCCCACGGCTCGGCGATCAGCTTGACCCGCGACAGCACCGGGTCCTGCTGCACCAGGTCGAAGAAGGCGCTCAGCCGGTCCACCTCGTGCAGCTCGCGCGCCAGGGTCGCGGCCAGGTCGAACCGGAACCCGTCCACGTGCATCTCGGTGACCCAGTAGCGCAGCGAGTCCATGATCATCTGCAGTGCGTGCGGGGACCGCATGAACAGGCTGTTGCCGGTGCCCGTGGTGTCCATGTAGTAGCGCTTGTCGTCGTCGACGAGCCGGTAGTAGGCGGCGTTGTCGATGCCGCGCATGCTCAGCGTCGGACCCAGGTGGTTGCCCTCGGCGGTGTGGTTGTAGACCACGTCGAGGATCACCTCGATGTTCGCCGCGTGCAGCGCCTTGACCATGGCCTTGAACTCCATCACCTGGCCGCCGCGCTGGCCGGTGCTGGAGTAGGCGTTGTGCGGGGCGAAGAACCCGATGGTGTTGTAGCCCCAGTAGTTCGTCAGGCCCCGGTCCATCAGGATGTGGTCGGTGACGAACTGGTGCACCGGCATGAGCTCCAGCGCCGTCACGCCCAGCCCGGTGAGGTGGTCGATGATCTCCGGGTGGCCGAGGGCCGCGTACGTGCCCCGGATCCGCTCCGGGATCTTCGGGTGGTTGATCGTCAGGCCCTTGACGTGCGCCTCGTAGATCACCGTGTCGTGGTACGGCGTCGCCGGCGGCCGGTCGTGGCCCCACCCGAAGAAGGGGTTGATGACGACCGACTTCGGCATGAACGGCGCCGAGTCCGCGTCGTTGCGGCTGTCGGGCTGGCCGAAGCGGTAGCCGTAGACCGCCTCGTCCCACTTCACGTCCCCGTCGATCGCCTTGGCGTACGGGTCGAGCAGGAGCTTGGCGGGGTTGCACCGTTGCCCGTTCGCCGGGTCGTAGGGCCCGTGGACGCGGTAGCCGTACCGCTGCCCGGGAGAGACGCCCGGCAGGTACCCGTGCCAGACATGCCCCTCGACCTCGGTGAGGGCGACCCGGGTCTCCTCGCCGTCGTCGTCGAACAGGCACAGCTCGACGCGCTCGGCGACCTCGGTGAAGAGCGCGAAGTTGGTCCCCGCGCCGTCGTATGTGGCCCCCAGGGGGTACGGGTCCCCCGGCCAGATCTCAATCATCACACCGCCCCTTCAGCGGTGGGAAGACATGCCCTGTCTTCCCCAGGTCATGCACGCATTTCCCACCCTTGTCACTTTGAAGTGCGCCGCGCGCGGCGTCCAAGGCTCCTACGCGTCCCGGACCGGCGTGGAGACCCCCACGACCAGGCCGTTCAGGTCGAGCACCGTTGTGGGCAGGCTAAGGCGTGGGTTTCGGTACGGGCGCGTTCCGTCCCGGTGTGTCGCGCGCGGCCGCCCGCTCCCCGGGCGGGCTCACCGGCCCACGGCGCGAGCGCGAGCACATCGGCGCCGGTGCCCGCTCCCCGGACGCATTCACCCGGCGGCGCGGTCCCCGGCTCCGGCTCCGGCTCCGGCTCCGGGCACGGGTACGGCGAGCCGGTCGCGCAGGGCGCGCAGGGCCGGCCCGTACCCGCGCAGGCCCGCCGCGGCGACGAACTCCCCGGCCGCCCGCAGGTGCGCCCCGGCCCGCTCCCGGTCGCCCGCGAGCAGCGCGAGCCGCGCCAGGCACAGGTCCGCGACCGACCAGCCCACCAGCCGGCCGGCGTCCGGGGCGAGCCTGCCGTACAGGTCCCGGCCGGCGTCCGCCTCGCCGAGCACCAGGCAGAGCTCGGCGGCGGCGTCCGCCGCGAACCGGTGGGCCAGGCCGGGGCCGAGCACGGCGAACCCGTCCCGGGCGAGGCCGGCGAAGACCTCGCGGGCCTCGCCGGTCCGGCCGAGGTCGGCCAGGGCCAGGCAGCGCAGCAGCAGCCAGGGCCACTGGCCGGGGCGCAGGGCGAGCATCTCGCCGGCCACCGCCAGCGCCGCGGCGGGCTCGCCCCGCCCCCGCAGCGCCAGGAAACGGAAGACGCCGCCGCGCAGGCGGGCGTCGTCGCGGCCCAGCGCCCCCTGCGGGTGGGCCGCCGCCGACTCCTCGGCCGCGGCCAGGGCGTCGTCGGGGCGCCCGTCGAGGTAGGCGTGGATCGCGGCCTGCCAGGCGGCCAGCGAGACCATCGAGGGCAGCCGGAGCCGCCCGGCCGTCTCCCTGAGCCAGGCCAGCGGCTCCGCGGCCCCGGCGATGCCGTCCCGGGCGACCCGCTCGACGTAGGCGGACTCCCGGCCCAGCCACTCCACGGCCAGGTCGCCGGTGCGGCGCCCGATCTCCACGATCTCCTCCGCCGCCGCCCGCCGGGCGTCGTGGTCACGGCCGTGCCGGAGCACGATCACCAGGGCGACCAGCGCGTTGGCCAGGGCGCGGTCGTCGCCGGTACGGCGGGCCAGCCCCACCGCCTCCCACGCGAGCTCCGCGCTGCGCTCCACCGGCCGGGTCGCGAAACCGGTCGTCGCGGCGGCGGCCAGGAGCCGGGCCCGCCACGGCGAGTCCCCGGCCAGGCCGGAGCCGAGGACCCGCCCGACCCGCTCGGCGAGCCGGTCGATGCCGGTCATCTCCTCGTACATGGCCAGGTGGATCGGATCGGAGAAACCCAGCACCGCCCTGGCCAGCCGACTGCCGTCGTCGAGCCGCTCGGCGATCCCGGCGGCGGCCTCCAGGGAGGCGTGGGCCTCGATGCTCATCCCCGCCGCCATCTGCGCCTCGGCCAGGTCGAGCAGCAGATCGCAGCGCAGGGCGCCGTCGGGCGCCGGGCGGCCGCCGGCCACGGCGAGCGCCAGTTCCAGCAGCTCCGCCGCGTCCTCCGGGGCGAACTGCGCCATCGCCTGGGCCGCGGCGCGGCGGGTGTGGCCGACGGCCTTGCCCGCCGTACGGTCGTTGACGACGCTCTCCCGGTAGTGGTGCGCGATCTCCGTCAGGCGGGTCGGGCTCCGCCGCTCCAGCACCTCCGCGATCCGGCCGTGCAGGCGACGGCGCCGCAGCGGCGGCAGGCCGTCGCGCAGCGCGTCACGGACGATGTCGTGGACGAACCGGCAGGCCGGCCCGTCGCCCTCGGCCAGCAGCCGGGCCCGGACGGCGGCGTCGAGGATGTCCAGCACCCGCTCCTCGGGCACCTCCGACACCGCCACCAGGACGTCCGCCTCCACCTCCCGGCCGACCAGCGCCGCGACGGTCAGCACCTCCTCGGTGTCCGGCGGCAGACCGGCCAGCCGGCCGCGCACCACGTCCGACAGCTCCTGCGGCGCCCGCCCGAGGCGCAGCACCTCGCCCAGGAAGAACGGGTTGCCCGCGGTCAGCCTGCCCATCTCGGCGGCCCGGTCCGGGTCGGCCCCGGCGCCGGCGAGGTAGGCGCGCACCTCGGCCTCCCCCAGCCCCCGCAGCGCGAGCCGCCGCACGTTCGGCAGCCGCGTCAGCGCGCCGAGCGCCTGCGCGAGCGGGCCGCCGGGCCGCACGTCGGTGTCGCGGTAGGTCGCCACCACGGTCAGCCGCGGGCAGAGCCGGGTGGAGGCCAGGAACTCCAGCAGCCGCAGCGAGGACGCGTCCGCCCACTGCAGGTCGTCGAGGACGACCAGGACGCGGCCGTGCCCGTCGATCAGCCGGGCGAACGCCTCGTACCGCTGGAACTGGCCGGTCCCGGCGGGCAACGATGATCCGGCGGGCTGGGGATGCGCGGTTCCGTCGGGCGGCGACGGAAGCCGTCCGGTCCCGCCGTCCCCGTCCCCGTCCCCGTCCGTCAGATCCCGTACGGCCTGCGTCCACGGCCAGAACGGCGGCGCGCCGACCCCGTCCCAGCAGCGGCCCCACGCCACCCGGTGCCCCCGCGCCCGCGCCGTCCCGGCCGCCCACTCGGCGAGGCTGGTCTTGCCGATCCCCGGCTCCCCGGCCAGCAGCACCACCCGGTGCCCGTCCCCGGTGACCGACTCCTCCAGCGCCCCGATCTCGGCGTCCCGGCCGACCAGCCGGGTCCGCGGCTCGGTGAGGGGCGTCGCCGGGGCCCGGGAGGTGGTCACCGGGGTCCGGGAGGTCGTCGCCGGGATCCAGGAGGTGGCCGCCGGGACCCGGGGGGTCGTCGCCGGGGTTCGGGGGGTGAGGGCGGGGTCCTGGGCGAGGATGCGCCGCTCCATCTCCCGGGACCGTGGATCGGGGTCCAGCCCCATCTCCTCCACCAGCAGGCGGCGGCCCTCGGCGAGCACGGCCAGCGCGTCCGCCTGCCGCCCGGCCTGGTAGAGCGCGTGGGCGCCGAGGGTGCGCAGCCGTTCCCGGAACGGGTGCGCGGCCACCAGCCGGGTGAGGCCGCCGCTCAGCGCCGCGCCCCGGCCGAGGGCGAGCTCGGCCTCGGCCGCGTCCTCCTCCAGCGCCAGCCGGAAATCGGTCAGGCGGGCGATCTCGTCCGCCGCCCAGCCGTCGGCCCCGAAGTCCGCCAGCGGCTCCCCGCGCCACTCCCCCAGCGCCGAACGGAACCTCCGCGCCGCGTCCTCGTGGTCACCGTCGCCCAGCGCGCGCCGCCCCTCGGCGGCCTGCTCACGCGCCCTGCCCAGGTCGATCCGGGCCGCCGGGACGTCCAGGGCGTAACCGCCGGCCCTGCTGACCAGGACCCGGGGCGGCACCCTGCGCGGCCTGCCGGGCTCGAACGCGCGGCGGAGCTTGGAGATGTACGCCTGGAGGGTGTTGACCGCCCCGGGCGGCGGGCCGTCCTCCCAGAGCGCATCGATCAGCCGGGCCGGGGCCACCGGGCGAGGCGCGGCGAGCACGCACAGGGCCAGTACAGCCCGCTGCTGATGGGGCCCGATGTCCAGCGGCGTCCCGTCGTCGGCCGTCGCACCGGCCGGCCCCAGCACGCGAAATTCCATCGGTCACCTCTTCATGGATCGGGCCGATAGTAGTGGACGGTCTCGTCCGGATTCGCGGGGCTTTCAGGGGATTTCCCGGATCGGGGTGACCACTGCGGCAAGGGCTTTCTGACGTTTGCCGCCTGACGCCCGGGTAGTTCCGAGCGGTCTCACGAGTGGAGGACGCGAGGATGAGCGGATTCAAGAAGTTCCTCATGAGAGGAAACCTCGTCGAACTGGCCGTCGCGGTCGTCGTCGGAGCCACCTTCAGCGGGCTGGTGCAGGCGCTGGTCAAGGATCTGATCACCCCGCTGCTCGCGGCGATCACCGGCGGCCGGGAGCCGGACTTCTCGCAGTACTACTTCACGGTCAACGGCGCGAAGTTCATGTACGGCGACTTCATCAACCACCTGCTGAGCTTCCTGATCATCGCCTCGGTGATCTACTGGCTGGTCGTGATGCCGATGACCCGGCTGATCTCCTTCTTCGACCGGGACAAGGAGGCGACCGAGAAGAAGTGCCCGGAGTGCCGCAGCGACATCCCTGTCGAGGCGAGCCGTTGCGCGTTCTGCACCGTGGAGCTGTCGGCGGTCCGCGCGGCCGACAAGCCGCCGGTCTGACGCCCGGCACGGGGCCGGGTGGCGTTCCGGTCCCGCCGGTTCCCGGGCGCTTCCCGTCATCGGCCGCTTCCCGCCCGCTTCCGGGCCGTTTCCCCGGTCGGTCGTCGCCGGTCGGTCCCTACCGGCCGGTCCTCGCCGATCGATCCTCGCCGGCCGGTCCTCGCCGGCCGGTTCGAGCGTTCGAGGACCGTGGCGCCGGTCCGGCCTGGAGGCCGCCTGTAGGACCATAAGACGGTGAGCTTCGAACTGGCCGTCTGGTACGAACCCGAGCCGATCAGCAGGGAGCGCGCGGAGCGCGCCTACCACGCGCTCCACCGCGGGGAGCCCGATGCCGTCGAGTCGCATCCCCAGGTGACGGCGTTCGCCGCGCAACTGGCCGGGGCCGAGCAGGTCTCCCCGGAGTTCGCCCTGGTCACCGTGGAACCGGAGCGGGCCGACGAGGTGTCCGGCGAGGTCTTCGCCCTGGCCCGCGAGTGCGGGCTGGTCTGCTACGACCCGCAGCGCGGGCTCGTCCACAACCTGGCGCCCCTGGGCGTCTACGCGGGCATGCAACTGCACACGGGCGACGGGATGATCGTCGTCGATCCCGACCTCGGGCTGGTCCACGACGCCCTGGCCACCCTGTCGCCGCAGAACCCGTTCACCGCGCTGGTCGTCTTCGGCTCACACTTCATCCAGGTCTCTCCGGAGATAACCGGTTACGAGCTGGAATACAAGGACAGCGGCCGGGACCTGATGTTCCGCACCCACGTGCCCGACCTGGAGGCGGTCCGCACCGCCTTCGCCGAGTACGCCACGGGCGGGCGCGACTTCCTGGAACGCCACGACTGGGAGCGGGTCTGACGCTCCTTGGGCGGGCTCCGCGCTTCGGGCTCGGGTCTTTCACATCGCGGGACGTTTCCCGTGGGGCTGGGCTGGAATGGTTCGCGCTGCGGGGCGCTTCCCTTGGCTTGGGCGGGTCGGTGGTTGCCGGGTTGGTGGGTGGTGCGCGCTGCGGTGGGTGTTCCGGCCGTTCAGGCTGGGGCTTTTCCCGCTTGGCGATGTTTTCCTGGGTTCGGGCGGGCCGGTGGTTGCCGGGCTGGTCGGCGGTTCGCGCTGCGGCGGGTGGGTGTTCCGGCCGGCGTTGTGGCTGGGCTCCGGTGGTCTCCGGCCTCCGGCCTGGCCTCGGGCGCGGTGGTTTCCGGCGTTTTGAAGCCGGCCGGAACACCCACCCACCTCCGCGCCATGCCTGCTTCGTTCGTACGGCGTGCTCGCCGTAGCCGCTCTCTTTCCGCCGGCCCACGGTCCTCGCCGATGCTGAAGCGACCCGTTGCTCCTGGCTCAGGGCGGGTCGCCGTAGCCTTGCGGCCACACTGACGGGGGAGAGCGCAGGGCCGGGCGCCGTAGCCGCTCCCTTTCTGGCCGCCCACGGTCCCCGCCGTAGCCGCTCCTTTTCGGGTCGTTCGCGGTCCTCGGCCTCTCCCTTTCGGGCCGCTCACCGTCCCCGCCGCAGCCACTCCCTTCGGGTTGCTCGGGGTTCTCCTCATGGGGAGCGCCTCCCATGAGGAGGGCCTTTCCCGCGGAAAGCAAGGTGCGGGGAGCAGGGTGGCAGGGGAGCAAGGTGGCGGGCGAGAGGGCGGCTTACCTCAGGCCGCTGTTCGGTCGGCTTGGGCGGTCACCGGGAGTCCCGGTCGGTCAGGTGGTCGAGGAGGACCTGGCCGATGTCCGCGAGTTGCCGCAGCTGTTCAGGGGTCAGCAGGTCGATCAGGTGCTCACGGACGCTCTCCGTATGCCGCGGGGCCGCGACCCGGAGCGCGTCGAGCCCGTCGTCGGTGAGGACGGCCAGCCAGCCGCGCCGATCGCCGGTGTGGTGCTGCCTGCGCACCCAGCCCTTCTGTTCGAGCTTGTTGATCGCGTGGGAGATGCGGCTGGGTTTGGAGTTGGTCCAGTGCGCCAGCTCGCTCATGCGCATGGTGCGCTCGGGCGCCTCCGAGAGCAGGACCAGCAGCTCGTAGTAGGTGGGCGGCATGTCGGCCGCGGCCAGCAGGTCACGTTCCAGGCGGTCGGTCAGGAGGCGGGTGGCCAGGCCGAAGGTCCGCCAGGCGTGCTGCTCCTCGTCGTTGAGCCATCGGGTCACAGAAGTCACCCTACTGGAATGTTGCGCACTGAAGTAAGTGCCGATAGCGTCGCGCCGAACCTTACAGCGCTGAAATAAATGCGGATATGGAGTCATCATGTTCCCCAGCCGGCTCACCGGTGCCTACACCGTCGACCCCGCCCACAGCCGCTTCGGCTTCGTCGCCCGTCATGCCATGGTGACCAAGGTGCGCGGCAGCATCCCCGTCCACGAGGCCACCGCCTCCCTGGACGCCGCCAATCCCGCCGCTTCCACCGTCCATGTGGTGCTCGACGTGACCGGGATCCAGACCGGCAGCCAGATCCGTGACGACCACCTGCGCACCGGCGACTTCCTGGACGCCGCCGCCCACCCCCACATCACCTTCGACTCCACCGCCGTCAAGCACGTGGACGGCGACGGGTTCGAGGTCACCGGGCAGCTCACGATCCGGGGCGTGACCCGGCAGATCACCTTCCCCCTGGAGTACACCGGCACCGCCGTCGACGCCCAGGGCCTGACCCGGGTCGGCTTCGAGGGCAGTACGGTGATCAACCGCAAGGACTTCGGCATCACCTACAACGCGGCTCTGGAGACCGGCGGCGTGATGATCTCCGACAAGATCACGCTTGAGTTCGACCTGTCCGCCGTCAAGACCGCCCAAGCCTGATCCGTGAGTGGACGGCATCCGCCGTCCTCCATGTGGAGCGTCACCCGCCGGACCGGCAACCGGGGCCGGTTCGCCGGTACAGGGTGGCCGGGGCGTCGCATTGAGCCCTCGGCATCGCGCCCTCCTGCCGGCGGGTCCCGAAGGGGGATCAAGGCCGGAGAGACGGGGCGCGGGAGGGTAATCATGAACGTTTCCGACAAACTTTGGCCCGTCATCTTCGTCGATCGTCCCACCCGACCGGTGGGCCGTCGTTCTGGCAGCGTGGAGTCCGGTTCGGGACGCGCGGCTTCCAAAGTGGTGTCTCCGCGTCTCCACGGTGAAGGGGGCATTGATGGCGGACGGCAGGACCGACGTGGTGGTCACGGGGCTGGGCGCGACGACGCCGGTGGGGGGTGACGTGGCATCCGCCTGGGCCGCCCTGCTGGCGGGGCGGTCGGGCATCGGGCTCATCGAGGAGGAGTGGGCGGACGGTCTGCCGGTGCGGATCGCGGGCCGGCTGCGGGTGGAGCCCACCGAGGTGCTGGACCGGGTCCAGGCCCGGCGGCTGGACCGCTGCCAGCAGATCGCCCTGGTCGCCGCACGTGAGGCGTGGGCCGACGCCGGAGCTCCGGAGACGGATCCCGAGCGCCTGGCCGTGGTCGTGGGCACCGGGGTCGGCGGGGTGCTGAGCACCCTCGCCCAGGACGAGGTCCGCAGGACCACCGGGGCGCGGCGGGTCTCGCCGTACACCGTCCCGATGCTGATGCCCAACGGTCCCGCCGCGGTGGTCAGCATGGAGTTCGGCGCCCGAGCGGGTGCCCACACCCCGGTGAGCGCCTGCGCCTCGGGGTCCGAGGCGATCGCGATGGGCCTGGACCTCATCCGGCTCGGCCGCGCCGACGTCGTCATCGCGGGCGGAGCCGAGGCGTGCGTCCACCCGCTCACCATCGCCGGCTTCGCCCAGGCCAAGGCGCTCTCCACCCGCAACGACGCGCCCGAGGAGGCGTCGCGGCCCTTCGACGCGGCACGGGACGGCTTCGTTCTCGGAGAGGGGGCCGCCCTCGTGGTGCTGGAGCGCGCGGAGTTCGCCGCGGCTCGCGGGGCCCGCGCGTACGCGGCGCTGGCCGGCGCGGGCGTCACGTCCGACGCCTACCACATCACCGCCGGCGACCCGGAGGGGCAGATGCGCGCCATCCGGGCGGCCCTGTCATCCGCCGGGCTGAGCCCGCTCGACATCGACCACGTGCACGCCCACGCCACCTCCACCCCGCCCGGGGACGTGACCGAGGCCCGCTCCATCGCCGAGGCGATCGGGACGCACCCGGCGGTCACCGCGACCAAGTCGATGACCGGCCACATGTGCGGAGCCGCCGGGGCGATGGGGGCGATCTCCGCGATCCTCTCGATCCGCGACGGGGTGGTCCCGGCCGTCCGGAACCTGGACGACCTCGACCCCGAGGTCAAGCTCGACGTGGTCACGGGCGGCCCCCGCCGGGGCCGGGTGTCGGCGGCGCTGGCCAACGCCTTCGGCTTCGGCGGCCACAACGCCTCCCTGATCCTCACCTCCCCCTGAGCCCCGCTCCCCCGCCGCTCTCGCTCCCGGCGGTCGTACTGTCAGCCGTTCAGGGGTGGCGACCGCGGCGGGGACCGTACGGGTCCCCGCGGGAAGGCCCGAGGGGGCGTGAGGTCCCGCACGGAGTGGGGGCGGGCAGGTGTCCGGTGACGAACGAGCCGGGAGGCACGCCCATCGCTTCGCGAAACTCTCCCGTAAGGTGCGACTGGTCGTAGTACCCCGCTTCGACGGCGAGCCTGGCCCACGAACCGGTACGGGCACGAGCGAGTACGGTTCGCAGGCGTTCGATGCGCGCGAAGCGTTTCGGTGACACGCCGACCGCTCTGTTGAAGAGATCACGCAGGTGGCGCTCGCTGACGCCGAGCCGTCGTGCGATGGCGGGTACCGGCTCGGGTCGCGCACCGGTGCTCGTGGACAGTCCTGCGATCGCGGCCTGAACGAGGTCGCTTCGCGACAGGTCGCCCGGTGCCGCGAGGGAAATGCGGGCCAGGAACTCCGCCTCGATCCGCTTGAGGACCGACATGTGATCGGGGCCGAGTCCGGCCAGTTCATGAGTCAGACGATCACCCGGGGTTCCCCAGAGATCCCGCAACGGAACGGCTTGGTCGACAAGCTCACCGACCGGCACACCCAGCAGCAGCGAAGCCCGGCTCGGCCGGATACGGAGCCGAATGCCGAAAGGCACGTGCTTGCCCCGGTGGTACCGGGCACGGGTACGGGGGCCGACGACCATCAGGTCACCGTGCCGGTCGTCCAGTACGCGAAACACAAGTGCCGTGGAAGCCTCCGGCGGATGCGTCAGGACTCCTTGGTCGGCGTCGGCGGTCACACCCCGGACGTCGGACACCCAGGGCCGCAGAGCGCCTGGAACGGGTATCTCGTGACCCCACGTCGCACTCACGTGCTTCACGCTATCCGCCATCGGAACGAACGACCCTGTCATGTGCTCGGTGCCGGAATCTCCTATTCGATCCGGGACGACGCGCGGCAGGGTCTGGGGCATGATTCTGATCACCGGTGCCACCGGCACCATCGGCAGTGAGGTCCTCCGGCGGATCGCGGCACGCGGCGAGGCGGTCCGCGCGTTGACACGAGACCCCTCACGTGCCCGGACACCGCCCGGCGTCGAGGTCGTGGCAGGCGACTTCGACGATCCGGCGTCGCTGGAGAGAGCCGTATCCGGGGTCGACGGCGTCTTCCTGGTGGCTCCGGGTGGGCCGTCCACCGAACGGTACGACCTGGCGGTGCTGGCCGCGGCCCGATCAGCCGGGGCGCGCAAGGTGGTGAAGCTCTCGTCGATCGGGGCCGATGCCACGGACGGCCACTGGCATCGGACCGGAGAACAGGCGGTGCGCGCCTGTGGCATGAGCTGGACGTTGCTGCGGCCGTCCGCCTTCGCCGGCAACGCACTGCGATGGGCCGCGGCGGTGCGCGCCGACGAGCCCGTGCCGAACATGACGGGAACCGCGGCGCAGGGGGTCATCGACCCGCGCGACATCGCCGAGATCGCGGTCGAAGCTCTCGTCTCGGCGAAGCACGAAGAACAGACCTACACGCTGACCGGCCCGGAGCTGCTGAGCTTCGCCGACCAGATAGCTCGGCTGGAGACGGCGCTGGGACGCACGATCAAGACCGTTGACGTTCCGCTCGACGTGGTGCGCGAGCAGATGCTCGCCTCCGGAATGGACGGCGAGATGGTGGAGAGCAGGCTCAGGGGCATCAGGATCATCCGGGACGGGGGCAACGCCATCCTGACCGACGGAGTCGAACGCGCCCTCGGACGCCTACCCACCGACTTCGGCACCTGGGTCCTGGACCACCTGGACGCCTTCGTCACGAGCCGACCCTGAGCCCCCGCCAGGCCGGTCCGCGTTCGGTTCGTCATGTGCGCGTCCTTCTCTCATCCGGCGGCGCGGCAGAAGAGGGCGGGCACCGCCGAGCAGGGCGGACATAGTGCGCGGAAAGACCTCGCGGACGGCGTGCGCGGGCCGGTCCTGAGGTGGCACGTCCGGGTCGGGCCCTGGGCGTGGATGACGGATGTGGACATGGCGACGGGAAAAACACAGGACATGGCAAATTTTCAGTCGACTTGAAATTTGCAGTGTGGTTAGAATTCAGCCATGACGGAGGGGTTGCGGGAACGCAAGAAGCGGCAGACACGGCAGCGCATCTCTGAGGTGGCCACCGGCCTGTTCGTGGAGCGCGGCTTCGACCACGTCACCATCGCCGAGGTCGCCGCGGCGGCAGAGGTCTCGGTCAACACCGTCTACAACTACTTCGAAGCCAAGGAGGACCTCGTCCTGCCACCGGACGAGGCCTCCCCCCAGCGGCTCGCCGACATCGTGCGCGCCCGCCCGCCCGGCGTGTCCGCCGCGCGGGCGGTGCTGGACCACCTGCGCGAGGAGGCCCGCCGCCGCGACCGCAGGCTCGGGCTGACCAAGGGATTCGGCCGCTTCCTGGAGATGATGCGGGCCGCCCCCACGCTGACCGCCCGGCTGGAAGAGCTCGGCTCCCAGATGACCGACGCGCTCGCCGCCACGCTCGCAGAGGAGACCGGGGCCGCCCAGGACGCCCCACTCCCCCGCGTGGTGGCCTGGCAGCTCGGCTCCCTGCACTCCCTCGTGCTGCAGGAGATCGGCCGGCGCACCTCGGCGGGCCAGAGCCCCGACACGATCGCCGAGGCCGTGCTGGAACTGCTCGACGCCGTCGAGGACGTGCTCGGCGAACGCGTTCTCACCTATGCCACACGAAAGGACTGACCGTGTTCCGAGTGATGATCCGGGGCAAGTTCGTCGGCCTGGACGACGCCGGGCGCGACGCCGTCCAGACCGCCGGCGGCGCCGCCTTCACCGAGACGGGAGCCTTCACCCACGACGGGAGCTTCGCGGCCTTCACCTTCCGCTGCCAGGTGCCCGCGGGTCCCGACGACGGTGAGCCCGAGGCCACCCGGAAGGCCGTCGCGGCGCTGGACGCGCACGGCCACGCCTACCACCTCCTGAAGGTCGCGGTGACGGACATGCGACAGATCAAGATCCGCCAGAAGGGCCGCCGCCGATGAGCCCTACACGTCCGGTCCTCCTAACGGGACGGTGAGGACGACGGCGCAGACCCCGCCCCCGGGGCAGAACGCTGAAACCGCACACGCCAGGGGGCGACCGTCATCACATGGCGAGACCGCCGTCTGGTTTCACCTCGCCGGCGGCTCGATCCGCCCTTGACGGTGGGCCGGGAAGCCACAGGCTCTCCGCCTGCCACGATTGCCCGTTCCCGGACCGCCCACCCTGGGAAGGCGGTCTGCGGGAAACGAGAGAAGCCGTGAGGACGGCGGCCGGCAGGTCATCGGGTGGTGAAGGCGCCGCCGTTGACGTGAATGGTCTGGCCGGTGATGTGCCGGGCGCCGAGGGAGGCGAGGAAGTACACCGTCTCGGCGATGTCGTACGGGGTGCCGGGCCGCTTGTTCTGCGTCTCCGCGATGAGCGCGGCGCGGCGTTCCTCGGTCATCCCGCCGCGGAAGAAGTCGGTGCCCTCGATGTACCCGGCGGAGATGACGTTGCTGGTGATGCCGTGGGGGCCGAGTTCGGCGGACAGGGAGGCGTTCCAGGCGGCGAGCGCGGCCTTGGCCGCCCCGTAGGAACCACCCCGGCGCTCGGCCCCGATCGACCCGATGCTGATGATGGAACCACCGGAGCCGAGCCTCTCCCGGACGGAGGCCGTGGTCAGCACCGCGCCGAGCAGGTTCTGGGCCAGGTCGGCCTGCCACTGGGCCAGTAGCGCCTCCAGGGGCGGAGCACCGTCGGGTACCGCGTCGGCCAGACCGCCGGCCGCGTTGACGAGGACGTCGAGCGTTCCGCCGATCCGGTCCGCCAGCACCGCGACCTGTTCGGGCCGGGTCGCGTCGCAGACGACGCCGTGCACCCCGAGGTCCAGGGCGGTCTTCTCGACGAGATCGGCGCGGCGTCCGGTGACGAAGACCTCGGCCCGGTCTGCGGCGAACCTCTCGGCGACGGCCCGGCCGATGCCGCTGGTGCCTCCGGTGACGAGCACGGTGCGAGTCAAGGCTTCCTCCCCATCGCTGGTACGTTTAGATCTAAACGTACCAGCGATGATCGAGGGGGTTCGCACCATGGCGGACATGACGTCCATGGCCGGTGGTTCGGACCCCACCCATTCACCCTCGGAGATCGCGGCCGCCTGGCAGCGGGAGCGTCCGGGCACCCCGACCGGCTCGATCGAGATCGTCACCCCCATCTGGCGCCTGGCGAAGCTGTTCTCGGACGACCGCGTCAGAGTTCTGCGAGCCGCGGGGATCGACGCGGCGACCCTCGACCTGCTGTCCGTCATCCGCCGCTCCGGACCGCCCTACGCCCTCAGCACCCGCGAGCTCACCCGCCGGACGCTCGTGACCGCCGGCGCGATCTCCCAACGGGTCGCCCGAGCCGAACGTGAGGGGCTCGTACGGCGCGCGCCGGGAACGACCGGGCGCCGCACCGTCATGGTGTCCCTGACGGACGAGGGCCACTCCCTCATCGAACGCTCCGTCGACGCGGTGCTCGGCCGGGAGGCCATGCTCGTCAGCGGCCTGTCCGACTCCGAACGCGACCTGCTCGCCGGTTTGCTGGAGAAGCTGACGGCCGACGTCGGGCGGCGCCTGACCGACAGTCGGTAGGCTGCCTGCTCGTGATCATCGAGCCACTCGCCGCCCCCCGAGACGGCGTGCTTCCGGAGCCGCTGCTCGCCGAGCTGACCGCCCTCCACGCCGCCAACCGGGAGTTCTTCGCCATCAGCGGCGACTTCCCCGACCCCGACGACATCCGGCCGGAGCAGATCTCGGCCTCGCTCTCCGAAGAGCTGGTGAACCCGGACACCGAGGTGCTGCTCTGCCGTACGGAGGCCGGTGGACCGCTCGCGGGCATCGCGATCACTCTGGCGCACCACCCGAACCCGGCCGACCCGGACCCGTGGATCGGCCTGCTGCTGATCGACGGCCGGATGCACCGCTCGGGGTACGGCCGGGCGCTGACGGGCGCCGTGGAGGAGCGCTTCCGGGCGGCGGGCCGGACGGCGGTCCGCCTCGCCGTACTCGACGCCAACACCAAGGGCCTCGCCTTCTGGAGCGCCCTGGGTTACGAGGTCCTCGACCACCGCCCGGACCTCCAGCACGGCCGCCCCTGCACGGTGATGCGCAAGAAGCTTTGAAAGCCCTCCTCGCCCCGTTTCCTCTCTGCTTTCTTGATCTCTGCGGGAAGTTCTGCGCGCCATCCGCTTCACACCCCACGGCGACACCATGAGAGCCCCGAAAGGGAGCGACTACGGCGGAGTCCATGAGCAGCCGGAAGGGGTTGGCTACGGCGGGGACCGTGAGCGGCCCGAGAGGGAGAGGCTACGGCGCCCGGCCCTGCGCTCTCCCCCGCCAGCGTGGCCGCAAGGCTACGGCGGCCCGCTGGCAACCAGCGTCAGGGACGCTTCAGCGGCGGTGAGGACCGTGGGCGGCCGGAAAGGGAGAAGCTACGGCGAGCAGGCCGTACGACCGAAGCAGTCTTGGCGCGGAGGTGGGTGGGTGTTCCGGCCGGCTTCAAAACGCCGGCAACCACCGCGCCCGAGGCCAGGCCGGAGGCCGGTCGGAACCAGAGCCCAGCCACAACGCCGGCCGGAACACCCACCCACCGCAGCGCGCGCAAACGACCGACCCGGCAACCACCGACCCGCCCGAACCCAAGGAAACGCCCCGTAACGGGGCCCGCCGAACGACCCGTCCGGCCACCCGGGAAACCCCCGCAACGCTGAGAGCCCCTGCTCAGCCCTACGGGAAACACGGACGGCCCGAGCCGGTCATTCGCCCGGGAAACGCACCCCCACCTGGGCACGGACCTCGTCCATGACGCCCATCACGTCCAGCGTCGTCTGCCAGGGCACCAGCGGGCTCTCCAGCAGTCCCTCGCGCAGGCAGCGCATGGCCTCGGCGGCCTCGTGCAGCATGCCCGACCCCTCGTAGGGGACATGGAAGGTCTCCGGCTCGGCTTCCGAGCGGTGCAGGACGAAGGTGTCGGGCCGGAAGAACGGTCCGGGCACCTCGATCCGGCCGAGCGGGCCGGAGATCGTCGCGGTGACCGGGGTGGCGGCGGTGATGCCGCAGGACAGCACCGCCACCGCGCCGCTGTCGTAGCCGAGGACCATGCCGGTGTTCTCGTCCACGCCCTCGGGGGTCAGCCGGGCCCAGGCCCGGACCTCGGCGGGGTCGCCGAGCAGGAGGTGGGCGAAGGAGATCGGGTAGACGCCGAGGTCGAGGAGGGCTCCCCCGCCCTGCGCCGGGTCGCGGAGCCGGTGCTCGGGGCCGACGGAGGCGAGGATCCCGAAGTCGGCGTGGACGGAGGCGACCGGGCCGATCGCACCGTCCTCGACCAGTTCCACGATCTTCCGGACGCCCGGGACGCAGCGCGTCCACATGGCCTCCATGAGGAACAGCCCGCGCTCGCGGGCGAGGTCCACCAGCTTGGCGGCCTGGACGCGGTTGAGCGTGAACGCCTTCTCGCACAGTACGGCCTTGCCCGCGTTCAGGCAGGTCAGCACGGCGTCGTAGTGGGCGTTCTGGGTGTTGGCGACGTAGACGATGTCCACGTCGGGGTCGGCGGCGAGTTCGGCCCAGCTTCCGTGGGCGCGGGGGATGCCGTGCCGGTCGGCGAACGCCCGGGCGGACTCCGCGGTCCGTGATCCGACCGCCACCACCTCGGCGTCCGGCAGCAGCTTCAGGTCTCCGGTGAACGTGGCCGCGATCCCGCCGGTCGCGAGGATGCCCCATCTGATGGTGCTCATGGCGACATATCCCACCATGTACGGCCACGCCGCACCACGCCCCACCTTCCGCCGGAAGAGCCCGCCGTACAGAGAAGCCCGCCGCACGTAAGAAGCCCGCCGCACAGGGAAGCCCGCCGTACACAAGAACCCGCCGCACAGGGAAGCCCGCCGTACGCAAGAGCCCGCCGTACGGAGAAGACTCCCCGTACGGCGGGCCCGCCGCGAGAAGCTCAGCCCCGGGTGTCGGCGAGCAGCGCCTTGAGCACCAGGTCCGGATGGTCGCGCAGCACGCCGCGCATCCGCCACTCGTCGGTGAACAGCGCCAGCAGCTCCCCGTCGATGGAGCGCGTGAAGACCTCCACCCCCCGCTGCCGGGCGAGGATCGGCGCCGACTCGGCGTCGGTGATCCGGGCGAGGCTGAAGTCGAGCCGATCCAGCGCGATCTCGGTGTTGAACTCCCCGGCCAGCCGGTGCTTCACCACGTCGAACTGCATCGGGCCGACCGCCGCCAGCACCGGCGACTGGTCGCCGCGGATCTCGGAGCGCAGCACCTGGACGACGCCCTCGGCCTCCATCTGCTCGATGCCCTTGCGGAACTGCTTGGCCCGGCCCGCGTCGCGGCAGCGGGCGGTCCAGAAGTGCTCGGGCGCGAAGCTCGGGATCTTCGGGAACTCGACCGACGGGCCATCGTAGAGGGTGTCGCCGGGGCGCAGGGCGGTGGCGTTCACCAGGCCGACGACGTCGCCGGGGTAGGCCTCGTCGATGGTGGCGCGTTCCTGGCCGAAGACCGCCTGGGCGTACTTGGTGGCGAAGGGGCGCCCGGTCGCGGCGTGGGTCAGCACCATGCCGCGCTCGAAGCGCCCCGAGCAGACGCGGACGAACGCGATCCGGTCGCGGTGCGAGGGGTCCATGTTGGCCTGCACCTTGAAGACCAGCCCGGAGAACGGCTCCTCAAGGGGACGCGGGACGTCCTTGGCGTCGGGCCGCGGCGCCGGGGCGGGGGCGATGTCGACCATCGCGTCGAGCAGGCGGCCGACGCCGAAGTTGTTCAGGGCGGCGCCGAAAAGCACCGGGGTGGACTCGTGGCCCTCGAACGCCTTCTGGTCGTGGTCGGCGCCGATCGCGCCCAGCAGCTCGACCTCGTCGCTGGCCCGGGTCCAGTCGTCGCCCAGCTCGGCCTCGGCCTGCTCGGGGGTCAGGTCGGTCTCGATGGCCTTGGTGGCGCCGCCGGGGGTGCGGGTGTAGCGGACCGCCCGGTCGGCGACGCGGTCGATCACCCCGTGGAAGAATCCGCCGGTGCCGATCGGCCAGGTGATCGGAGTGGGCCGCAGACCGGTCTTCTCCTCGATCTCGTCCAGCAGCTCCAGCGCCTCGCGGCCGGGGCGGTCCCACTTGTTGACGAACGTGATGACGGGGATGCGGCGGTGGCGGCAGACCTCGAACAGCTTCAGCGTCTGCGGCTCCATGCCCTTGGCGGCGTCGAGCAGCATGACCGCGCAGTCGACGGCGGCCAGCACCCGGTAGGTGTCCTCGGAGAAGTCGGCATGGCCGGGGGTGTCGACGAGGTTGAACATGTGGCCCCGGTACTCGAACCGGAGGGCGGCCGAGGTGATGGAGATGCCGCGGGCCTTCTCCATGTCCATCCAGTCGGAGGTGACGCCGCGGCGGCCGGCCTTGCCGTGCACCGCGCCGGCCTCGGTGATCGCCGACGCGTGCAGCGCCAGCGCCTCGGTCATGGTGGACTTTCCGGCGTCGGGATGGCTGATCACCGCGAACGTGCGACGCCGCGCCGCCTCCTCAATGATCGCGGTCAATTGCTGTTCTCCTCGCCGTGCTGGGGGTGAGATGGGGGCCGGCCCGTTCGGAAACGCTTCGGAAGGGCACGGGGACAGCTTACGTGCAGCGCGGCCGTCAACAGATGTGGCAACACTTCCTCCGGCCGCTTGCGTCACCATGGTGTTCGGTGGATTGTGGAACACCATGGTTCGCCCCATGCCCGTCCCGACTGCCCGGAAAGCGACCCGCTCGTGCAACTCGATCTTTCAGTGATGTGCAGATGATCACGCTTCGTTATGCGGCGGGCTCCGATGTCGGCCGGGTCCGCCAGGGTAATGAGGACGCGGCGTACGCCGGTGCCCGGCTGCTCGCCGTCGCCGACGGAATGGGCGGCCACGTGGGCGGGGAGGTCGCCAGCGCGGCGGCCATCACCGCGGTCGCGGCCCTCGACCGGGAGCAGCCGGACGATCTCGTGGCCACGGCCGAGGCCGGGGTACGCCAGGCGAACCAGCGTCTGCGGGAGCTGGTGGAGGAGGACCCGAGCCTCACCGGCATGGGCACCACGCTGACGCTGATGCTGTGGGACGGCCCGCGGGTGGCGCTCGCCCACATCGGCGACTCCCGCGCCTACCTGCTCCGTGACGGCGACCTGTACCAGATCACCTACGACCACACCCTGGTCCAGACGCTGATGGACGACGGCCGGATCACCGCCGAGGAGGCCGCCAGGCATCCGCACCGGTCGATCCTGCTGCAGGTCCTCGACGGCGGCGACAACCCCGACCCCGACCTGTCCCTGCGCGACGCCGAGGTCGGCGACCGCTACCTGCTGTGCTCCGACGGCCTCTCCGGGGTGGTGGAGGCCGAGCGGCTGCGCCAGGTGCTCGCCGAGGTCGACGACCTGGACGAGGTGACCCGCCGGCTGATCGAGCTGGCCTGCGAGGCGGGCGGCCCGGACAACATCACCTGCGTGGTCGCCGACGTGGTCGAGGGGCCGGGCTCCGACACGCCCGTGACGGTCGGCGCGGCCGTCCCCTCCTGAGGCGTCCCGTCGTACGGCTCCGCCTCCGCGGGGGACGCGCCGTACGGCGGGACCGCGTGTCCTGGCCGTGGCGCGGCGCAGACGCTATCGTCGGTTTCCCGTGCTTCTCGCCGCTCGCCACCCCCGGAAGGACGCGCGCCCATGTACAAGGAATTCGCCATCGAGGCCATCGTCTGGCTGATCCCCGTCGTGATCCTGGTCGGCCTGGCCTACATGATCACGCGCCCCGCCTGACCCTCCCCGCCGCGTCCCCGCGCCGCCCGGCGTCCGCCCCGCCGCGTCCCCGTGCCGCCCGGCCGCGTCCACCGCGCCGGCGCGTGCCCATTAGTCTGTTGCCGCCCGGTATACGGCGGCACGACGGCACGTGAGAGCAGGGAAAACGGTGAAGCTTCTCCACTCAGGGAAGGTCCGGGACGTCTACGAGGACCGCGGGGACATCATTCTCGTGGCGTCCGACCGGGTGTCGGTCTACGACGTGATCCTCCCGACGCCCATCCCCGACAAGGGGAAGATCCTCACACAGCTCTCGCTGTGGTGGTTCGAGCGGCTCGCCGACGTCGTGCCGAACCACGTCGTCTCCGCCACCGACGTCCCCGCCGAGTTCGCCGGCCGGGCCATCCGGTGCCGGAGGCTGGACATGCTGCCGGTCGAGTGCGTCGCCCGGGGCTACCTCACCGGCGGCGGACTGGCGGAGTACCGCGAGCACGGTTCGGTCTCCGGCGTGTCGCTGCCGCCGGGGCTGGTGGACGGCTCCAGGCTGCCCGAGCCGATCTTCACCCCGAGCACCAAGGCGCCGCTCGGGCAGCACGACGAGCCGATCTCCTTCGGGGGCGTGGTCGAGCGGGTGGGCGCGGAGACCGCCGAGGAGCTCCGGCGGATCACGCTGGAGGTCTACCGCCGGGGGGCCGAGCTGGCCGCCGGGCGGGGCGTTGTCATCGCCGACACCAAGATCGAGCTGGGCCGGGCGGCCGACGGCACGCTCACCCTCGGCGACGAGTTGCTGACGCCGGACTCCTCGCGTTTCTGGCCCGCCGAGCAGTGGGAGCCGGGCCGGTCGCAGCCCTCCTTCGACAAGCAGTACGTCCGCGACTGGGCGACCGGCACCGGCTGGGACAAGAAGGAGCCCGCCCCCGAGGTGCCCGCCGAGGTCGTCGAGGCCACCCGGGCCCGTTACGTAGAGGCGTACGAGCGCATCACCGGCGAGACGTGGTGACGCGCGGGCCCGGCGGGCCGGTCCCGGGCGCCGCGTGGTCGTGAAGCGACCGCGGCGCGGCCCCGCCGCCGCGGCGGGGCCCGCAGCGGAGCCCGCGGCGGTCAGTGGGTGAGCCGTCCCTCGGCGGCGGCGCCCACCACGAACCGGTCGGCCGACGGCGGGTGCTGGCCGTAGTCGGCCACGATGCAGGTGATGTTGTCGGGGCCGCCGCCCCGGTTGGCCAGGTCGATGAGCCACCGTACGACCTCGGCCGGGTCGTCGATCTCGGTCAGCGTGTTGAACAGGGTCTCCGGGCCGACCACGCCGGTCAGGCCGTCGGAGCACAGCAGGTAGCGGTCACCGGGCTGGGCTTCGCGCAGCGACAGGTCCAGCTCGCCGTCTCCGGTGCCCTCCAGGACCCGCAGCACCATGGACCGGCGCGGGTGCTCGGCGGCCTGCTCCTCGGTGATGCGGCCCTCGTCCACCAGCGACTGGACCAGGGTGTGGTCGTGGGTGATCTGGTAGAGGGCGCTGTCGCGCAGCATGTAGGCGCGGGAGTCGCCGACGTGGGCGAGGGCGAAGTTGGGGCCGTCCCAGAGCATGGCGGTGAGGGTGGTGCCCATCCCGCGCAGTGTGGGATCCTGCTCGCTCATGTCGTGCAGCGTGTGGTTGACCTCGGTGGCCGTGCTCTTGAGCGCCGCCACGAGGTCGACGCCGCCGGCCGGGAGTCTCTCGTCCAGCGCCGCCATGGCCCTGACCGCCAGGGAGCTGGCCACCTCGCCGCCCGCGTGACCGCCCATGCCGTCGGCGATGGCGAGTAGGCGAGCGCTCGCGTATCCGGAATCCTCGTTCGCCTCGCGGCGGACGCCGACATCGGATCGAGCGGCGTAGCGCAGCGCCAACGCTTGGTTGAGTGCCATGAAGGCAGTAAAGCATTGGTTGAAGCACTTCACAAGCAAACATGTTGTAGACCGCTTCAGCGACGTGAACTATGTTGTTCGGCATGGAGGAGAGCCAGGACATCACGGTGAACGCGGGCGACATCGCCCGGCTCGCCTCCGTCGGCCGTGCCGCGGTCAGCAACTGGCGCCGCCGCCACGACGACTTCCCCCGTCCGGTCGCCGGAACCACCTCCAGCCCACTTTTCTCGTTGCCGGAGGTCGCCGCGTGGCTGCGCCGCAACGGCAAGCCGTTCGAGGTCTCCCTCGGCGACCTGGTGTGGCAGCGGCTGCGGACCTCGGCCGACGACCTGCGCCTGGGTGAGCTGGTGGGCCGGGTCGGCGCCTTCCTGCTGTTCCTGCGGCGCGAGCCGGGCGCCTGGCCGGGACGCGGCACGCGGACGGCGGACGCCGTGGCCGCCGCCACGGCCGATCTCCCCGGCGCCCCGATCGCCCCACCCGACGACCCCGGCCTTCTCGGTCTGGTCGCGGAGCTGGCCGCCGAACGCGGCCCGCTCGCCACGTTCGAGTTCCTGTGCGAGCGCTACGCCGAGGCCCACTCCCGCCGGCTCGCGGTCACCCGGGACGACGTGGCCGACCTGATGTGGCGGCTGGCGGGACGGGGCACGGTCCTGGACCCGGCCTGCGGCGTCGGGACCCTCCTGCTGCGTGCCGGCTCCGCGCTCGGCCAGGAGGCCGACGCGACGAACGCCCTGGTCTCCGCCGTCCGGCTGCTGCTGCGCGGCGCCGACGCCCGGATCGTGGCCGGCGACTCCCTGCGGGAGGACGGCCTGGCCGGCAGGCAGGCCGACGCGGTGGTCTGCGACCCTCCGTTCAACGAGCGCGCCTGGGGATACGGCGAGCTGACCGGCGACCCCCGCTGGGAGTACGGCCTGCCGCCCCGCGGGGAGGGCGAGCTGGCCTGGGTGCAGCACTGCCTGGCCCATGTGAGGCCGGGCGGGCCCGTGGCGATCCTGATGCCGCCGGCCGCGGCGTCCCGCCGCCCCGGCCGGCGGATCCGGGCCAACCTGCTGCGCGCCGGCGCGCTGCGGGCCGTGGTGACGCTGGGCGCGGCCGGGCCGGACCTGTGGCTGCTGCGCCGCCCGGACGGCGGGCGGCCCCCGTCGAGGCTCCTGCTCCTCGACGCCTCCGAGGACCTGTCGGTCGTGGAGCCCGCCTGGCGGGCCCACCTGCGGGACCCGGAGGCGGAGCCGCCGGGCGACGGCCGCAGCGTGCGGATCATCGACCTGCTCGACGAGGAGGTGGACGTCAGCCCGACCCGGCGCCGCCCCCAGCAGGGCGGGCCGGACTTCCTGCGGGACTTCACCGACGCGCTGGACCGCTTCCGCGGCGCGTCGGCCACGCTGCCGGACGCGCCCCCGGCGCTGGAGGTGCTCGCCGAACGGCAGGACCTGCCGGCCACCACCGTCGGGGAGCTGGCCAAGGCGGGGCTGGTCACGATCCTGCAGGCCCCGGCCAGGATGCCGGCCGACGAGGGCCCTCTACCGGTCCTGACGGCCGGCGACACGGCCGTGGGCTCCGCCCCCACCGGCGGGACCACCCTCGACCCGGACCTGGTCATGATCAGGCCCGGGGACATCGTGACGAGCGTCCTGGGCGCGGTCCGGGTGATGACGCGGGGCGGCGCGGCGCTGGGGCCGCAGCTCACGCTCTACCGGGTGGACCCCGAGCGGCTCGACCCCGACTTCGTGGCGGGCTTCATCCGCTCGGCCGACACGAACAGGTCACATCCCGGCTTCAGCCGGCTGGACGTACGGCGGGCCCGGGTGCCGGTGCTCCCCCTCGCCGACCAGCGGCGCTACGGCGCGGCGTTCCGGGAGCTGTTCGCGCTGGAGGACCGGGTGCGTGAGACGACCGCGCTGGGGGAAACGCTGATCCGGCTAGGCTTTGACGGACTGGTTGACGGTCATCTCCGGCCGTGCGACCAAGGGGTGTGATGTCCCTGGGAGTCCTCGGGAGGGTCGGATGGTCATCGGTGACCGGTACGTACTCGACGACCTTCCCCTGGGGCAGGGCGGCATGGGCGCCGTCTACGGCGGCCACGACAAGCATCTCGACCGCCGGGTCGCCGTCAAGATCCTGCGCTTCCTCACCGGCCCGGACGAGGAGCTGACCCGGCGTTTCCTGCGGGAGGCGCGCATCCTGGCGAAGCTGGAGCACCCCGGCGCCCCGGTCCTGTACGACTTCGGCACCTTCGACCAGCGGCTGTTCCAGGTGATGCAGTTCATCGAGGGGGTGACCGTCGCCGACCTGGTCAGCGAGCACGGCCCGCTCCCGGTGCCGTGGGCCGCCGCGATCGCCGCCCAGTCCTGCGCGGTGCTGGCGGCCGCCCACGCCCTGTCGATCTACCACCGCGACCTGAAGCCCACCAACCTGATGCTCTGCCCGGACGGCAGCGTCAAGGTCCTCGACTTCGGCCTCGCCATGGTCCGCGAGTCGGGCTCGTCGCAGTTCACCCGGATCGGCCAGATCCTCGGCACCCCGGCCTACATGGCCCCCGAGCAGATCCAGCGCGGCCTGTCCGGGCCGCGCAGCGACCTGTACGCCCTGGGCTGCGTGATCCACGAGATGCTGACCGGGCGGCAGCTGTTCACCGGCGTCACCGAGTACGCCGTGTTCGAGCGGCAGGTCAACGAGCTGCCGCCGGACGTGCCCGGCGTGCCCGCCGCGCTGAACGCCCTGCTGGCCGAGCTCCTGGCCAAGGACCCCGAGCGGCGTCCCGCGTGCGCCGAGGCCCTGTACGAGCGCCTGCAGCCCTTCGCGGTGAACCTGCCGATGCTTCCGGGCTTCCTCCACGAGGCGTCGGTGCCCAGCCCGGGCCGGATGTACGCCAGGATGGTCGGCCGCGTCCTCGCCTGACACCGCGTCCTCACCCGACGACGCCGCGGGTTCCGGAGCGCGCAGCCGAGTCCGGTCCGGAAGTGCGCCGCCGGGTCCGGTCCGGAAGTGCGCCGCCGGGTCCGGTCCGGAGGATAATCCCTCCATGGAAGGACGCTGGATCGAAGTGGCGGACCGGGTGCTGGTGCGCCGGTACGCCGAGCTGGACCTGTCGGTGGGGCTTGTCCTGGGCGACGGCGGCTGCCTGGTGGTCGACACCCGGGGCGACGAGCGGCAGGGCGCCGAGCTGGCCGCGGAGGTGCGCCGGATCACCCGCGACCCGTGGACCGTGGTGCTCACCCACGCCCACTTCGACCACTCCTTCGGCACCCGGCCGTTCCTCTCGTGCCCCGTCTGGGCCCACGAGGACTGCCACGCCGACCTGGTCGCCGACGGCGCCGAGACGAAGGAGGCGTGGGCGCGGCGCTACCGCGAGCAGGGCCGGCCCGACGTGGCCGCCGACATCGAGAAGACGGAGATCGTGCTGCCGGACCGCCTGGTGACCGACCGGGCCGAGGTGACGGCCGGCGGCCGTCGCGCCGTCCTGTCGCACCTGGGACGCGGGCACTCGCGGTGCGATCTGGTGATCGCGGTGCCGGACGCCGGCGTGGTGTTCGCCGGTGACCTGGTGGAGAACGGCGCGCCGCCGGCCTACGCCGACGCCTTCCCCCTGGAGTGGCCGGACACCCTCGGCGGGCTGCTCGGCCTCGCCGGGGACGCCGTCGTGGTGCCGGGGCACGGCGATCCGGTGGACCGGGCGTTCGTCACCGCCCAGCACGCCGAGATCGAGGCGGTCGCCGGGCTCTGCCGGGAGGTGGCCGCGGGCCGGATGAGCCGCGAGGAGGCCGTACGGCGCTCGCCCTACCCCGAGGACACCACGCTGACCGCCCTGGACCGGCCGGGCTGACGGCACCGGACGCCGCCCGCCCGCGGGCGGCGTCCGGTGCCGTCAGCCCACGGGGACCGGCGTGTCCGGGGTGTACTCGGTGTGGATGCGCCCGGCCGGGACGCCGAGACGGACCAGCCGGTCCGAGGTCGCCCGCACCATCTCCTGCGACCCGCACACGAAGACGTCTCCGGACGGGATGATCCGGTGGTACTCCAGGGCGTCGATGGCGGTCTGGCCGTACCCCGGTCCGGGCTCGTCGGAGACCGCCTGCACGATCCGCAGGCGCCGGTGCTGCATGCGCAGGTTGTTCAGGGCCTCGGTGTCGTAGGCGTCGGCGGCGCGGCGCACGCCGTAGAAGAGGTCGATGGCGGGGCGCTCGGGCATCCACACCGACTCCTCGATGAGCGCCTTGAGCGGCGCGAGGCCCGTGCCCCCGGCGATGAAGACCAGGTGGGAGGTGGTGGCCTGTTCCAGCGACAGGGTGCCCCTGGGCGGGCCCAGCAGGATGGTGTCCCCCGGGCGGGTGTGCTTGACCAGCGCCGTGCTGACCCACCCGCCGGGGATGGCCCGCACGTGCAGGACGATCCTGTTGTCGTGGCGGGGGGCGTTCGCGATCGAGTACGCGCGCCACACCCGGGGCCACAGCGCGGTCTGCACGGTGGTGTACTGGCCCGCCCGGAACGGGTACGGGTGGTTGGGCTCGACGGTGAGGACGGCGACGTCGGGGGTGCGCATCTCGTGCCCGACCACCGTGCCGATCCAGGCGGGCGGGGCGGTGGCCGCGTCCTGGTCGGCCGCCTGGATCATCACCTCGGCGATGAAGTCGTAGGCGGCCGACCAGGCCTGGTCGTAGGCGGACTGCCAGGCGCCGCGGGAGCCCGCCCGCATCGCCGCGATCAGGCAGTGCCCGAGCGCCGGGTAGTGCTCGGGCCGGACCCCGTATTTGCGGTGGTCGCGGGCGAGCTGGCCGAGATACTCCCGCACCCCCTCGGTGTCCTCCAGGTTGAGCACCACCTGCGTCAGCGCACCGAAGAGGCGGTCGCGCTGAAGGTCCATCGCGGGCGGGAACAGCTCGCGGATGCGGGGGTTCTCGGCGAAGAGCCTGCTGTAGAAGTCCAGGGTCACCTGGTCGGCCACCGGTTCGACGAGCGCCCAGCTTTCCCTGATGAGCCGGATGTCGAGTGTCATGGCGTCACCCAACCGGTTTCCCCGCCTCGTGCCGGCTCAGTCCCACACCCCTCATCCGCCCGACGCCGAAGTAGTCGTCACCCGCGGGCCTGCGTCCTTCCGTGACGCGCTCCCGGCGGTCCTGCCTGACCAGCAGCGGGATGTGCTTGGAGCAGTGGATGTAGGCCTCCTCGACCTCGATCATGATCCAGCGCTCGGCCTTCCTGCCCGGCGCGGTCTGGTCCTCGTCGTTGAGCCCGTAGCGGCGGGAGGCGTCGTAGGCGGTCATGATGCTCGCCGTGCCGTTGACGTGCAGGCCCACCAGGTCCTCGAAGAAGTCGACGAACAGCAGGCTGATGTGCGGGTTCTCCAGGATGTTCCCCATGCTGGCGAGCACGCCGTTGCCCCGGAACTCCGGGTAGACCATCCGGTTGTCGTCCAGCACGCGCACGAACCCGGGCGGGCCCGAGCGGAACGTCGTGTCACAGTTTCCGGCGGCGTCCGCGGTGCCCACGAACGCCATCTGCTGTCGGGCCACGAACTCGCGCATCTGGGGCGTCAGGTGGTCGACCACCTGACGGCCGTAGAACCGCTCCGCCCGCTCCCTGGTGTCGAAGAGTTTCTGAAGGATGTGCTCCCCGCGGGAGCCGGGCAGGCCCTCGCCATCGTCCAGACCGCCGTACGGCACATGCTGGGTCGTCACGTCACTCCATTCGGTCCCGGACCACAAGCCTGTGAGAGGGCGGGCGGGCACCCGAGCCCGGCGATGAAGCACCAAACCGGATGTTTCCCCCCACATAACCGATGGAGCCTAGACCACATCAGCCTCACCCGAAACAGTTCCGCAACATTTCCACAGATTTTTCAAATCATGATCAATGCTCACTTTTCCAGCCCGAACCTGCACTCCAGGGCCGTAGGGCGGCCGTCGCGGAGGTGCGGCGGAGGTGCGGCGGAGCGGCGGAGGCGCACCGCGGGGCGGGTGGGAACGTTCCACCGACGGCGACGGCGGTGTGCGCCGGGACGGGCGGAAACGGACCGCGGAAATGGACATGAGTCCCGCACCCACCGGCTGATAGCCTCCGGCGGGCAGCGACCTCGGGAGGGGAGAAGGTCATGAGGCTCACCGGGCAGGTGCTCATCTTCGACGCCGACGACACGCTCTGGGAGAACAACGTCCTGTTCGAGCGGGTCATCGACGACTTCCTGGGCTGGCTCGCGCACCCGACCCTCGACCGGGCCGAGATCCGCGCCATCCTCGACGACATCGAGGCGGCGAACGCGGTCGCCCACGGCTACGGCAGCAAGGTCTTCCTGCGCAGCCTCGGCGAGTGCCTGGAACGGCTGCACCGGCGGCCGGCGACCGCCGAGGAGCGCCGCCGGATCGAGGAGCTGGCGGTGGCGCTCGTCGAGCACCGCGTCGAGCTGATCCCGGGCGTCTCGGAGACCCTGGCCTCCCTCGGCGACCGCCACGACCTGCTCCTGCTCACCAAGGGCGACCTGGAGGAGCAGCGGCGCAAGCTGGAGGTCTCCGCGCTCGCGCACCACTTCCGCGAGGTCCACATCGTCCCGGAGAAGGACGTGGAGGTCTACCGCAGGCTGGTGCGGCAGCACGACCTGACGCCCGCGACGACCTGGATGATCGGCAACTCCCCGAAGTCGGACATCCTGCCGGCCCGGCAGGCGGGCATGAACGCCGTCTTCATCCCCAACGACAACACCTGGGTGCTGGAGCGGGCCGACCTCGCCCCGGACGACGACCGGGTGCTGCGGCTGCGGAGGTTCCCGGAGCTGCTCGACCACTTCTGACGCCTGCTGCCGCCCGCCGCCACCGCGCCGCATCGGCCGGGCCTCCGCCTGAAGACCGGGAAACGGGGAGACATGACATCGAAGCCCTCCGTATCGTGCGTGTTCGTCTGCCACGACGGCGCCGGCCGGGTGCTGCTGGCCCGGCGTGGCGCCGGGGCGCGGGACGAGCCCGGCGCCTGGGACTGCGGCGCCGGGGCGCTGGAGTACGGCGAGACGTTCGAGGCGGCCGTCGCCCGCGAGGTCCGCGAGGAGTACTCGGCGGCGGCCCTGGAGATCGAGACGATCGGCGTCCGGAACGTCCTGCGCGGGGACCCGGTCTCCTCGCACTGGGTGGCGGTGGTCTTCGCGGTCCGGGTGGACCCGGCCGAGGTCGCCATCGGGGAGCCCCACAAGTTCGACGAGCTGGGCTGGTTCGCACCCGGCCGGCTTCCGGACCGGCCGCACTCCCAGCTCCCCGAGAGCCTCGCGCTCTTCACCGCCTGGGCGGCCCCCGGGCGCCCGGCGCCCGGCGCCTGTGACGACCGTCAGGGGTGAAGTCACGATGACCGCCACTTACCTGGGAAAACGCCGATTCCTAGGGTTGGCGTCATGGAGAGAGCGGCGGTCGAGTTCCACGAGGTGAGCAAGCGCTACGGCCAGGTCCGGGCGCTTGACGCGGCGGGTTTCACGGTGGCGCGCGGGGAGACGGTCTCCCTGCTGGGCCACAACGGGGCGGGCAAGTCCACGGCGGTGGCGCTGATGCTCGGGCTGGTCCGCCCGGACGGCGGGCGGGTCGGCGTCCTGGGCGGCTCCCCGGCCAAGGCGGTCGCCCGGGGCCGGGTCGGCGCGATGCTGCAGAGCGGCGGGCTGCCCGACGGCGCCTCGGTCCGCGACATCGTCCGGCTGGCCTGCGGGCTGTACGGCGGGCGCCGGAAGGTCGGCGAGGTCCTCGAACTGGCCGGGCTGACCGAGCTGGCCGGGCGGCAGGCGACCGCGCTGTCGGGCGGGCAGGCCCAGCGGGTCCGTTTCGCGATCGCGGTCGCGGGACGGCCGGAGCTGCTGTTCCTCGACGAGCCGACCGTGGCGATGGACGTCGAGGCCCGCCGCGAGTTCTGGGACGCGGTCCGCGCCTGCCGGGAGGCCGAGGGCACGACGGTCGTGTTCGCCACCCACTACCTGGAGGAGGCCGACCAGTTCGCCGACCGGGTCGTGGTGCTCGGCCACGGCCGGGTGGTCGCCGACGCCGCCCCGGCGACGGTCAAGGCCCGGGTGGGCGGGCGGATCGTCCGCTGCGTGCTGGCCGAACCCGACCCGCAGCGTCTGCTGGCCCTGCCGGGCGTGACGGAGGTGACCGTCCGCGCCGGGCAGGTGGAGCTGCGGACCGACGACGCCGACCGGACCGTGGGCGCCCTCTACTCCGCGATCGGCGGGGTGCGCGACCTCGAGGTGACCGGTGCCGGTCTCGATGAAGCCCTGATCCTTCTGTCTTCCGGAAAGGCCGCGTAATGTTGCCCCTCGTGCGGTTCGAACTCGTTCGCGCCCTGCGCAATGTCAAGTACCTGGTGTTCCTGGTGGCCGTCCCGGTGGGTTTCTACCTGATGTGGGGGCGCGGCTCGGACGCCGCCCTGGTGGCGATGGCGGTCTACGCCGCGACCGGCGGCGCGCTGATGGCCGCGGGCGGCGGGGTCGCCGACGACCGCGCCCAGGGCTGGCTGCGGCAGCTGCGGGTCACCCCGCTGAGCGGCGCCCGGTGGCTCGCCGGGCGCGTCGTGCTCGGCGTCGTGATGACCCTGCCCGGCATCCTCGCCGTCTGCCTGGCGGCCGTCCTGGTCGGCCGCACCGACCTGCCGCCCACGCGGTGGGCCGCGCTGGCCGGGGTCCTGCTGGCCGGGTCGCTGCCGTTCTGCCTGCTGGGGCTGTTCCTGGGGCTGACCCTGCGCGGCAAGACCGCCCAGCTCGGGATCGTGGTGGTCTTCTTCGCCCTGGCCGCGCTCGGCGGCGTGATCGGCCAGGGCGACCTGCCCGGCGCCTGGCAGCGGGTCCGCGAGCTCACCCCGTCCCACAGCCTGCTGCTGTACGGCGGCGCCGCGGCGAACGGCCGGGACACCGGCCTGGGTCAGGCCGGTGTCCTGGCCGCCTGGACCGCGCTGGCCGGCGCGGCGGTGCTGGCGCGGCGGCGCTGGAGCTCGGACGGGTGACCGCGCCGGAGACGACACCCGGGGCGGCGTCCGAGGCGGCGCCCGGGACGGCGCCCGCGGTGACGTCCGGGGCGGCCTCCGAAGCCGCGCCCGGAGGAACGGCCGGCTGGACCCGGCGGGCCCGGCCCGCCGGGTCTTCGGGTGTGGACGGGCTCCCGGACGCCGAGGACGAGGGCCGGATCACCCGCCTGTGGTCGGCCCGGGACCGCTCCCGGCTCCTGCTGATGGTCGCCGTCACGGTCTGGGCCTCGGCCGCCCAGGTGGCCGCCGGCACCCCGGCGTGGCTGACGGCCACCGCGATCGCCCTCGGGGCGCCGCTGTCCCTGCTGGGGCTGACGGTCCGCTCCGCCGCCGAGCCGAGGGTGTGGTGGCCGCGGTTCGCGGCGCTGGCCGCGATCCCGCTCCTGCTCGCCTTCGTGGCCGGTCCCTGGTGGGCGGCGACCGCCGCGTGGGCCAGCACCGCCGCCGGGTGGGGGCCCTCGCGGCGGGCCCAGCCGTACGTCGTGGGGCTCGGGCTGTCGGCGGGCCTGCTGGCCTTCGCCGGCGGCGGGGACGCCGGGCTGGCCCTGGTGCTGGGCGGGTTCGTCGCGCTCGTCGGCTTCTTCACCGTCCAGGCCCGGCACGCCTCGGAGCTGATGACCGAGCTGCGGGAGACCAAGCAGGAGCTGGCCCGGCTGGCGGTCGTCGAGGAGCGCAACCGCATCGCCCGCGACCTGCACGACCTGGTCGGGCACAGCCTGTCGGTGGTGGCCGTGAAGACCGAGCTGGCCCGCCGCCTGCTGCCGATCGACACCGGTCGCGCCGACGGCGAGCTGAAGGACATCGACGCCATCGTGCGCCGCGCCCTGTCGGAGGTACGGCAGGCGGTCACCGGCTACCGGCAGCCGACGCTGGCGGCCGAGCTGTCGTCGGCGGTCCAGGCCGCCCGGGCGGCCGGCATCCGCTGCGAGGTGTCCAGCCCGGACTCCTGGGACCTGCCGGTGGCCGTCGAGGGCCTGCTGGCCTGGACGGTCCGGGAGGGCATCACCAACGTGCTGCGGCACAGCGGCGCCGCCAACTGCTGGATCACGGTGACCGGGGACGCCGGGGACGCCGCCGGGGTCACCGCCGGGATCGCGGTCGAGGTCGCCGACGACGGCGCCGTACGGGACCGCGACGGCGACGGCCGGCCGGGCAACGGCCTGGCCGGGCTGAGCGAGCGGGCCCGCGCCCTGGGCGGTTCCCTGACCGCGGGCAGGCGCGACGGGGGCGGCTTCCGGCTGCGAGTGGAGGTGACCGGTTGATCCCGGTTCCGGCTGCGGGCGGAGGTGGCCGGTCGACGGTTCCGGCCGCGGACGGAGGCGTGGGGCCGGTCCGGCTCCGGCCGCGAGTGGAGGTGACGGGTTGATCCGGGTGTTCCTCGCCGAGGACCAGACCATGTTCCGCGGCGCGATGGCCGCCCTGCTGGGTCTGGAGGCCGACCTGGAGGTGGTCGGCGACGTCTCCCGCGGGGACGAGGTCGTCGCCGCGTGCGAACGCCTCCGGCCCGACGTGGCGCTGCTCGACATAGAGATGCCCGGCATGGACGGGCTGGAGGCCGCCCGCAGGCTCCGCTCGGCCGTGCCGGAGACGAGGGTCGTGATCGTGACGACCTTCGGCCGGCCGGGTTACCTGCACGCGGCGATGGCCGCCGGGGCCCGCGGCTTCCTCCTCAAGGACGCGCCCGTCGCCGAGCTGGCCGCGGGCATCAGGAAGGTCGCCGCGGGCGGCCAGGTGGTCGACCCGGCGCTGGCCGTGGCGGCGCTGAGCGAGGGCGCCAGCCCGCTCACCCCGCGGGAGAAGGACGTCCTGGCCGCCGCCCGCGCCCACGGCACCATCGCCGACATCGGCCGCGACCTGCACCTGTCGCCGGGGACCGTCCGCAACCACCTGTCGGCGGCGATCCAGAAGCTCGGGGCCCGGACCAGGACCGAGGCCATCGACATCGCCGTCTCCAAGGGCTGGCTCTGACGTCCGGCCGGACGGCGCGAGCCGGTCGCGGAACCCCGCGCCCGGGAGACCGGGCCGCGCGGCCGGGGCGCGCGGCCGGGGCGCGCGGGAGGCCGGTCCACGCGACCCGGCCGCGCGGGAGACCGTTCACGCGACCCGGGCGCGCGGGAGACCGTTCACGCGACCCGGGCCGGACGGCCGGGGCCGGTCTGTGACGACCGTCCTGGGTGAGATCACGATCCGCAGCACTTATCAGGAGATCGCTGACTTCGTAGCGTGGTGACCATGACGAACACCACCCCGAAGTCCTGGAAGATCTCCCTCCTCGGCGGCGTCAAGCAGCGCGGCCCCCAGCGGCTGCCCGAGCACCTGGTCGTCGTCACCGCCGTCGGCGGAGCCGACCTCGACCTCACCGGCGCCGCCTTCTCCGGCGGCCGGTTCACCCTGACCAAGGTCTCCTTCGCCGGCGGGGTGAAGCTCACCGTCCCCGCGGGCGTCCGCGTCGAGGTCGGGGGGTTCCACCTGTTCGGCGGCCACCGCGTCGAGCAGGGCGCCGGGGCGCCCGACGGCCCGGTGGTCACCGTCCGCGCCTACGGGGTGTTCGGCGGCGTCCGGGTGGGCCGGTCGTCCTGAACGGAACCGGCCGGCCCTCCCCGGGCCGCCGGCTCCCCTCCCCGGCCCCGACCCCTCCCCGGCCCCGACCCCCGGCTCCGGCCACCGGCCGTCGGCCTCCGGACCCGGCTTCCGGAGGGCATCCCCGCGAGCGGTCCGGAGGAGCGGTTTCAGACGAGCCAGGCGGTGGTGTCCGCGGGGAGGACAGCGCCGTCGAGCGGGCCGCTGGCCAGCAGGACCGACCCGTGCGGCGGAAGCCGTACGGGGTCGGGGCCGAGGTTGGTCACGCAGGTGAGCCCCGACTCGCGGGTGAAGGCCAGCACGCCGGACCCCAGGTCGATCCAGGTGAGCGTGCCGTCGCCGAGCCGGTCGCGGCGGATGCGCAGCGCGGCGCGGTAGAGGGTGAGCATCGAGCCGGGGTCGGCCGACTGGGCCTCCACGGTGAGCGCGCGCCACTCCTCCGGCTGGGGCAGCCACGGCTCGCCCGTGCCGAAGCCGAACGGCGGCTTCTCCCCCGACCACGGCAGCGGCACCCGGCAGCCGTCCCGGCCCGGCACGGTGTGGCCGGAACGGGTCCACATGGGGTCCTGACGCAGGGCGTCGGGGATGTCGTCGACCTCGGGCAGGCCGAGCTCCTCGCCCTGGTAGACGTAGACGCCGCCCGGCAGCGCCATGGCCAGCAGCGCGGCGGCCCTGGCCCGGCGTCCGCCGAGCCCCAGGTCCGACGGCGCGCCGTCCCGGCGGTCGCCGTGGTCCCAGGACGTGTCGGCCCTGCCGTACCGGGTCACCACGCGCGCCACGTCGTGGTTGGACAGCACCCAGGTGGGCGGCGCGCCGAGCGGGGCGTGCGTGGCGATGGTCTGCTCGATCGAGCGGCGCAGCGCGGCGGGCTCCCAGGGGCAGGCCAGGAAGTCGAAGTTGAAGGCGGTGTGCAGTTCGTCGGGCCGCAGGTAGCGGGCGAAGCGCTCCTGGTCGGGGAACCACACCTCGCCGACCAGCATGCGGTCGCCGTACCCGTCGGCCAGGCGGCGCCAGTCGCGGTAGATCTCGTGCACCTCGTCGAGGTCGGTGTAGCCGTCGGGGTCGCCGCCGTCGAAGTCCTTCACCAGCACCGCGGCCGAGTCGATGCGGATGCCGTCCACGCCCCGGTCGAACCAGAAGCGCAGCACGTCGCGGAACTCCTCGCGCACCTCGGGGTTGGTCCAGTTGAAGTCCGGCTGCTCGGGGGCGAACAGGTGGAGGTACCACTGCCCGTCCGGCACCTGGGTCCAGGCCGGCCCGCCGAAGATGGACCGCCAGTCGCCGGGCTCGTCGGCGAACCAGAAGCGTTCCCGTTCGGGTGAGCCGGGCCCGGCGGCCAGCGCCTCCTGGAACCACGCGCTCCGGTCGGAGCCGTGGTTGGGCACCACGTCGATGATGACCCTGATGCCCAGCCCGTGGGCTTCGCCGATGAACCTCTCGGCCTCGGCCAGCGTGCCGAAGACCGGTTCGATGCCCCGGTAGTCGGCCACGTCGTACCCGCCGTCGGCCATCGGCGACGGGTACCACGGGTTGAGCCAGACGGCGTCCACCCCGAGGTCGGCGAGGTACGGCAGGCGGGCCCGCAGACCCGCCAGGTCTCCCGTCCCGTCACCATTGCCGTCGGCGAAACTGCGCAGGTAGACCTGGTAGATCGCGGCCCCCCGCCACCACGTTTCCGGCATGCTGCTGTGACTCCTCACTGGTAGGGATTCGCCGGTCACCGCGTCAGCCCTTGAGGCCGCCGGCGGTGAGGCCGGCCATGATGTGGCGCTGGAAGACGAGGAAGACCACGATGGTCGGGACGCTGGCCATCACCAGCGAGGCGATGAGCACGTTCTGCGGCATCTGCGCCGACAGGTTGGCGATGCCGACGCTGACCGACATCTTCTCGTCGTCGGTCAGCACCAGCAGCGGCCAGACGAAGTCGCGCCAGGCGTTGACCACGGTCAGGATGGACACCACGCCCAGGATCGGGCGGGAGATCGGGATGACGACCGACCACAGGATGCGCCCCGGCGTGGCGCCGTCGATCTCGGCCGCCTCCAGCAGTTCGCGGGGGATCGAGTCGAAGAACCGTTTGAGCAGGAAGACGTTGAACCCGTTGGCCGCCGCGGGCAGCCAGATCGCCCACGGCGTGTTCAGCAGGTCCCAGCCGAGGAGCGGCAGGTCCTTGACCGTCAGGTAGGCCGGCAGCATGATCACCATCGGCGGGATCATCAGCGTGGCCAGCATCATGGCCAGGATCAGCTTGCCGAGCACCGGCCGCAGCTTGGACAGGGCGTAGGCGGCGGTGACGTCGACCGCCAGCGTGAACAGCCAGGCCCCGCCCGCGTACAGGGCGGTGTTGCCGAGCAGCCGGCCCAGGTCCATCAGCTCCCACGCCTCGGCGTAGGCGTCGAACGTGACTTTCGACGGCAGGAACGTCGGCGGGATCCGCACCAGTTCCTCGGTGGACTTCATCGCCCCGGTGACCATCCAGTACAGCGGGAAGACGAAGGCGGCGGTGAAGCCCACCACGACCACGACGAGGACGGTCCAGTAGACGATCCGGCCCCCGGGCGAGTTGAGCCGGTGCGGGGAGACGGCGGTGCGGAACTCCGACTCGATCCGCCGCGGCCGTCGCCGCGGCCGTGGCGGGCGGGACTCGGGCGGAGCGGGCGAGGCGGTGGCGGGGGCGGCCGTGAGGTCGGCGAGGTTCGGCATCAGCTCTTGTCCTCCCGCGAGACGCGCAGGTAGACGGCGGAGAAGACCATCAGAACGATCATCAGCATCACGCCGAGCGCGTTGCCGCCGTTGATGTTCCCGAAGTTGAAGGCGTACTGGTACATGAGGTAGACGACGCTGACCGTGGAGTTCTCCGGGCCGCCCCCGGTGAGCAGGTAGGGCTCGATGAAGACCTGCATGGTGGCGACGATCTGCAGCAGGAGCATGACCAGGAGGATCAGCTTGGTCTGCGGGATCGTGATGTGCCGGATCCGCCGGAAGAGCCCGGCGCCGTCGAGTTCGGCCGCCTCGTACAGCTCGCCGGGGATGGTCTGCAGCGCGGCGAGGTAGATGAGCGTGCCGCTGCCGAGGTTCATCCAGGTGGAGACGATGACGAGCGAGACGAGCGCGGTGTCGGTGCTGTTCAGCCAGTCGAGGGGCGGCAGGTGCAGGAAGCCGAGCACCTGGTTGAACAGGCCGGACTCCGGCTCGTAGAACCACTGGAAGAGCAGCACGCCGACGGCCGGGGGCAGCATCACCGGGAGGTAGACGACGAGCCTCAGGTAGGCGCGGGCGTGGCGCAGCTCGTTGAGCACCAGGGCGGCGACGAACGGGACGCCGTAGCCGAGGACCAGCGCGAGCACGGTGAACGCCACGGTGTTCTTCCAGGCGGGCCCGAAGGCCGCGTCCTGGACGACCGTGACGAAGTTCTCCAGTCCCACCCAGACGGGCGCGTCGACGAAGTTGGTCCGCTGGAAGCTGAGCACGACCTCCCGGACCATGGGGTACCAGGAGAAGAACGCGAAGCAGATCAGCGCTCCGCAGAGGAACCCGTAGGCGGTGACGTTCCGCCGTACGGCGAGCCGCCGCCGCGCGTTCCGTCGCCGTCCCGGGTCGTCCCCCCGCCGCGGGCCTCGCATGGTCACAGTGGTCATCGGTCCTCCGCACCCGCGCTCTCCGCGGTCCGCTCGTTTCGCTCCGGCTCCGGCCGAGGGGCCCGGCGCGGCCGTGGTGCCGGCCGGGGTGCCGGCCGTACCGGCCCTCCGCCTCCCGGCGCGGCCGGGGCGCCCGCCGTACCGGCGCCCCGGCCCGTGCCGCCGGGTCAGCCCTTCTTCGCCAGCAGGGCGTTGACCTTCGCCTCGGCGTCGGCGAGCAGCTTGGCGGGGTCGGCGTCCCGCCTCGTCAGCACCGCGGACATCGGGGTGTCGAGGATGGCGTAGATCTCCTGGGCGTACGGCCCCGGCTCGGCCTTGGGCGTGATGCCCTTGGAGCCCTCCACCCAGAGCGCGAACTGCTCGGGCGCGACGTTGGCGTTCTCGGAGCGCAGCCGCAGGACCTCCTGGCCGGAGGGGGTGTCGGCGCCGTACAGGTCCGGGTACGGCTGGCCGACCGTCAGGTTCGCGCCCTTGGCGCGCACGTAGTCGAGCTGGCCCTTGCCGGGGGTGAGGAACTCGTACTCGATCCACTTCAGGCCGGCCCTGATCTGCTCGGGCGTGGCCTTGGGGTTGATCATGTATCCGGCGCCGCCGTTGAACAGCGCCTTGGCCTCGGGCTGCGCGGTGATGGCGTAGTTCTCGAACTTCGCCTGGAAGTCGTTGCGCAGCGAGATCAGCACGTCGGGGGCGCCGAGCATCATGCCCATCCTGCCGCCGGCCATCGCCTTCATCAGCGCGGGCCAGTCGATGTAGAGGCGGGAGCCCATGCTGTCGTCGGTCCAGCGCATCTGCTTGAGGTTCTCCAGCACCGCCACGCCCTCGGGGCTGTTGAAGGCGGCCTTCTTGCCGTCGGGGGTGACGACGTCGCCTCCGCGGCCGTAGAGGGAGGCGGTGAAGTGCCAGCCGCCGACGTTGTTGCCGCTGTACTCGCCGAAGCCGACGTAGCCGGGCCCGAGGGCGGAGATCTTCTTGGCCGCCTCCCGCACCTCGGCCCAGGTCTTCGGGGGGTTGGCCGGGTCGAGGCCGGCCTTGGTGAACACGTCGCGGTTGTAGACCAGGCCCATGCCGTAGCCGTCGGTGGGCAGGCCGTAGACCTTGCCGTCCTTCTTGAAGATGTCGAGGGAGGCGTTGTAGTCCTTGAACGTCTTCAGCTCCCCGACGTACGGCGTGAGGTCGGCGGCCTGGCCGGCGTCCACCAGTCGCCCGACGTTGGGGAAGTTGACGAAGAAGACCGTTTCGAGCTGGCCGCCGGCCAGTTTCGCCTCGAACGTCCGCGGCTCGTAGCAGGGGAAGGCGTCGGTCACCTTCTCGATGTTGATGTCCGGGTTGAGCTTCCGGAACGCCGCGAGGTCCTCCTCGTAGGTCGTGCGCTGCGCCTTGTTGGTCTTCGGCGGCATGCAGTTGACCGTGATCGACACGGGACCGCCGGCGGAGCCCGACGCGGACGGCTGCGTGCCGTCCGCGGTGGGTTCGCCGGAACCGCACGCCGACGCCGCGAGGACGAGGGCGCTCGCGAGCAGCGGCCCGAGGAGCCTGCGACACCCGGATCTCGTCATGAAGCTGACCCTTCTGCTGGGGGAGGCCAGGAGTGAGCCGGACGGTCCGCTCCGGCGTGGCCTCACCATAGGATCCCCGACACCGTGATGCAATATTTCGACAGAAATATGAAACATAACGACTGAGTCACGCGTTTCCCGTGCGAAAACGCGGAAGGGGTGACCCACCGATCGGGCCACCCCTTCCGCGCCGTCCCAGCGGCCGCGCTCAGCCCGCGGCCGGCCTCGCCGTGGAGGCCCGCACCACCAGCTCCGGCTCGAAGAGCAGCTCGTCCGCGGGCACGGCCGCCTTGCCGATCAGCGCGACCAGCAGGTCCACCGCCGCCCGCCCCATGGCGTCGATCGGCTGCCGGACCGTGGTCAGCGGCGGCTCGGTGCAGTTCATCAGGGCGGAGTCGTCGTACCCGACCACCGACACGTCGGCCGGCACCGACAGCCCCGACCTGCGGGCCGCCCTGATCGCGCCGAGCGCGAGCGGGTCGCTGGCGCAGACCACGCCGGTGACCCCGGCCCGTAGCAGCCTCGCCGCCGCCGCGTGCCCGCCCTCCAGGGAGAACATCGTGTGCTCGACCAGGGCGGGGTCCCCGCCGGCGGCGACGAAGGTCTCCAGCTTGCGGCGGGAGGGCATGTGGTCCTTCGGCCCCAGCAGCATGCCGACGCGCTCATGGCCCAGCGCCTTCAGGTGCCCGAGCGCCATCTCGGCCGCCACCTTGTCGTCGCAGGACACCTGCGGGAAACCCAGGTGGTCGACGGCCGCGTTGACCAGCACGGCGGGCAGCCCGCGCTCCAGGATCAGCTCGTAGTGCGCGTGCGAGGCGTCGGCTTGGGCGTACAGGCCGCCGGCGAAGACCACGCCCGACACCTGCTGCTGCAGCAGCAGGTCGACGTACTCCGCCTCGGAGACGCCGCCCACCGTCCGCGTGCACAGCACCGGGGTGAAGCCCTGCTGGGCCAGCGCGCCGCCGACGACCTCGGCGAAGGCGGGGAAGATGGGGTTCTGCAGCTCGGGCAGGACCAGGCCGACCAGCCGGGCCCGGTCCCCGCGCAGCTGGGTGGGCCGCTCGTAGCCGAGCACGTCGAGAGCCGTCAGCACCGCCTCCCGGGTCGTCTCCGAGACCCCGGGCTTCCCGTTGAGCACGCGACTGACCGTCGCCTCGCTCACCCCGACCTTCCTGGCCACCTCTGCAAGTCGTCGCGTCATGCGCAAACCATACGACATCTGAAGCAAATATTTGCAGCCACTTGCGGGCCCGAACGTCAGCCGCTTGCGGTCCACGACAGCGGCTCCCCGCCCCAAAGCCCCTTGCTGAGCAGCGATGATGCCGCCCTCTCACACGGGAACACGAAGTCAATTCATTGCGAAATTAAGTCGAAATATTGCAGACATCGATTTGTCATTTTACGGTTCAGCCATCCGACCCGACGAAGGGCACGCTCCCCCGATCCCGGCACCCCCCGGCGTTCCAGACATGAGACAGAGGAACGGATGACACACAAGCGCGCCACACTACTCCGGCTGATCGCGGCGTTGGCCGCCTTCGGCCTCCTGATCGTCACCGGACCACCCCTCCCCGCCGCGGCCGCGGCCGGCCCGAACCTGGCGGCTGGCAAGGCCGTCACCGCCAGCGGGCACACCGACGTCTACGTCGCCGGCAACGCGACCGACGGCAACCCGTCCACCTACTGGGAGAGCCCGTCACACGCCTTCCCGCAGTGGATCCGGGTCGACCTGGGCGCGAGCACGAGCGTCGACCGGGTCGTGGTGAAGCTCCCACCCGGCTGGGAGCCGCGCACGCAGACGTTCTCGGTGCAGGGCAGCACCGACGGCGCCGCCTACACCACGATCGCCGGCCCCGCCACGCGCACCTTCGACCCCGGCTCCGGCAACACGGTCACCGTCGACCTGCCCGCCACCGTCACCCGCTACGTCCGGCTGAACATGACGGCCAACACCGGATGGCCCGCGGCGCAGGTCTCCGAGCTGGAGGTGTACGGCGGCGACACCCAGGCGCCCACCGCGCCCGGCAACCTCGCCTACACCGAACCCGCCGCCGGCCAGATCAAACTGACCTGGACCGCCTCCACCGACAACGTCGGCGTCACCGGCTACGAGATCTACGCCGACGACGTCCTGCGCGCCACCGTCGCGGGCAACGTCCTCACCCACACCGACACCCAGCCCGCCAACGCCACCGTCACCTACCGGGTCCGGGCGAAGGACGCGGCCGGCAACCGGTCGGCCCCGAGCAACGCCGTCACCCGCACCGGCAGCGGCGCCGGCTCCAACCTGGCCGTGGGCAAGCAGGTCAGCGCCTCCTCCTACGTCCACACCTTCGTCGCGGCCAACGCGGTCGACAACGACACGGCCACCTACTGGGAGTCCGGGCCCGGCGCCTATCCCGCCACGCTCACGGTGAAGCTGGGCGCGAACGCGAGCGTCACCTCGGTCGTGCTCAAGCTCAACCCCGACCCCGCCTGGGGCCGGCGCACCCAGACGATCGAGGTGCTGGGCCGCGAGCAGAGCGCCTCCTCCCTCACCACGCTGAAGGCGGCGGCGCCGTACACCTTCGACCCGGCCACCGGGAACGCCGTGACGATCCCGGTCAGCGGTGACGTCGCCGACGTCCAGCTCAGGTTCACCTCCAACACCGGGGCGCCCGGCGGGCAGGTCGCCGAGTTCCAGGTGATCGGCGTCCCGGCGCCGAACCCCGACCTGACGGTCACCGCCGTCTCCTGGACGCCCCAGTCGCCGACGGAGAGCGACACCGTCACGTTGCGGGCCACCGTCCGCAACTCCGGCAACCGCGCCTCCGGCGCGACCGGCGTGAACTTCTCCTTCGGCGCCACCAAGGTCGGCTCCGCCCCGCTGACCGCGCTGGCGGCCGGCGCCTCCGCGGAGGTCTCGGCGTCCGCCGGCCGGTGGGACGCCGGCTCCTACCCGGTGACCGCCAAGGTCGACGAGGCCGACGCGGTCGCCGAGCAGAACGAGCTGAACAACGCGCTCACCGCCTCCTCTCCGCTGGTCGTCAAGCCGGTCGACAGCTCCGACCTGACACCCGTGGCGAGCTGGACCCCGGGCAACCCGGCGAACGGCGCCACGGTGACCTTCTCCGTGGCGATCCGGAACAAGGGCAACATCGCGTCCGCGGGCGGCGGCCACGCCATCACGCTCACCCTGCTCAACGACGCCGGGACGGCGGTGCGCACCCTGACCGGCTCGTACAGCGGCGCGATCGCCGCGGGAGCCACCACCGCCCCGGTGACCCTCGGAACGTGGACCGCGGCGAACGGTCGGTACACCGTACGGACGGAGGTCGCGGCCGACGCCGGCGAGCTTCCCGTGAAGCGGGACGACAACACCGTGACGACCCCGCTGTTCGTCGGCCGCGGCGCGAACATGCCCTACGACACCTACGAGGCGGAGGACGCCTCAATCGGCGGCGGCGCGACCGTCGTCGGACCCAACAGGACCGTCGGCGACCTGGCCGGCGAGGCGTCCGGCCGCAGGGCGGTGAAGCTCGCGACCACCGGCGCCTACGTCGAGTTCACCACCAGGGCCCCGACCAACACCCTCGTCACCCGGTTCTCCATCCCGGACGCGCCGGGCGGCGGCGGCATCGACGCCACCCTCGACGTCTACGTCGACGGCGTCTTCCACAAGGCCCTCAACCTGACCTCGAAGTACGCCTGGCTGTACGGCCCCGAGGCGAGCCCCGGGAACTCCCCGTCCCTGGGCGGCCCCCGGCACATCTACGACGAGGCCAACATGATGCTCAACTCGACCGTCCCGAAGGGCAGCAGGATCAGGCTGCAGAAGGGCACGGCCAACACCACCACCTACGCGATCGACTTCATCGACACCGAGCAGGTCACGCCGGTCCCCAACCCCGACCCCGCGCGGTACGTCGTCCCGTCCGGGTTCACCCACCAGGACGTGCAGAACGCCCTGGACAGGGCGCGGATGGAGACCGGGTGGCTGGGCGTCTACCTGCCGCCGGGCGACTACCAGACCGCGCAGAAGTTCCAGGTGTACGGCAAGCCCGTCAAGGTCGTCGGCGCGGGCCCCTGGTACACCCGGTTCCACGCCCCCGTCACGCAGGAGAACACCGACGTCGGCTTCCGCGCCGAGTCCTCCGCCAACGGCTCGGCCTTCACCGGCTTCGCCTACTTCGGCAACTACACCTCCCGCATCGACGGCCCCGGCAAGGTGTTCGACTTCCAGAACGTCGCCGACATCGTCATCGACGGCATCTGGAGCGAGCACCTGGTCTGCCTCTACTGGGGCGCCAACACCGACCGGATGACGATCAGGAACTCCCGCATCCGCGACATGTTCGCCGACGGCGTCAACATGACCAACGGCAGTACGGACAACCTCGTCAGCAACAACGCGGCCCGCTCCACCGGCGACGACAGCTTCGCCCTCTTCTCGGCCATCGACGCGGGCGGGGCCGACATGAAGGGCAACGTCTACGAGAACCTGACCGCGATCCTCCCCTGGCGCGCCGCCGGCATCGCGGTGTACGGGGGCTACGACAACGTCTTCCGCAACATCTACATCGCCGACACGCTCGTCTACTCCGGCATCACGATCAGTTCGCTCGACTTCGGCTACCCGATGAACGGCTTCGGGGCCGACCCGCCCACCAGGTTCGACAACGTCTCGATCGTCCGGGCCGGCGGCCACTTCTGGGGGGCGCAGACCTTCCCCGGCATCTGGGTCTTCTCCGCCTCGAAGGTGTTCCAGGGCATCCGGGTCAGCAACGTCGACATCGTCGACCCCACCTACCACGGCATCATGTTCCAGACCGGCTACTCGGGAGGCAGACCGCTGAACCCGGTCAAGGACACCGTCTTCACGAACATCTCGATCACCGGCGCCCACCGGAGCGGTGACGCCTACGACGCCAAGTCCGGCTTCGCCATCTGGGCCAACGAGCTGCCCGAACCCAACCAGGGACCGGCCGTGGGGTCGGTGACCTTCAACAACCTGAGGATGAGCGACAACTCCGTGAACATCAGGAACACGACCTCGACGTTCACCATCACCGTCAACTGACGGTGAGGATGTAGATGAACGCCTCCCGGTGAAGTCCGGTGCGTCATTGACCGACGGTGGTGTCCTCAACCGATCCGCCGACTTCGTCCGGAGGCGTTCGTCCGCACTCACCGCACGCGGCGCGTGACATCACAGGGGCCTGCCCAGAGGCCCATCGGCCCCGGCGGTCCTCCGCCGGGGCCGGTCCTCCGCCGGCTTCTGTCGGCTTCCGCCGGCTTCTGTCGGCTTCTGTCGGTGGAACCCGGCAGGATCGTGGCATGCGCGTACCCGCCGCGGGCCGGGTGGCCGTGGGCGACCCCGGTGGTCACCCGACCGCCGGGGCGCCGGACGCCGCCGCCCGGCCCCCGGTACGGCCGCGCGTCCCCGGCCGCCGCGCCGGACCCCACCGGCCCCACCACCAGATTGAGGATCGACCCGGATGGAGCTCTCCCCCGCCGCCCGCCGGCTGCTCGCGCTCATGACCGACCCGGCCGCGGAGTACCCGGCCACCTGGCCCGGCCGCGCCGAGCTCGGCCCCCACGAGCTGGGGGCCCTGCTGCCCTTCGCCTACCGCGTCCCCGCGACCCCCGCCGGGATGTCGGCGAGGTTCATGGTGGAGGACGAGGCCCGGGAGCGCCAGCCGGCGTTCACCCCCGGGTCCTGCGCCGAGCTGTTCGCGGCGCTGGTCGACGGGCTGGCCACCCGCAAATGGGCCGACCTGCACCTCGGCGCCGCCTCGCTGGTGCGCTGCCCGGACGGGCCGCCCCTCGCCGCGCTCGCGGCCCCCGCCCGGACGCTGGTGCGGTTCCTGCTGGACGCCGGCCGGACCGACCAGCCGTACGCGCTGCTGGCCGTCGCGGGGCTCGCCGGGTGCGACGGGCGAGGCGGCGACGGACTCGACGCGGAGGTGACCGGGGCGATCGAAGCGGGCCGGGGCCCGATCGGCGCCGACGAGCTCCGCCTGCTCGCGAGCTGGGGCACCGGACACCGGGCGCTGTTCCTGGAGACCCTGCGGAACAGGTCGTTCGGCTCCCCGCCGCCGCTGCCCGACGTCTGGGAACGGCTGGCGGACATCCCCGGGTACGCCGCCTTCGCCCGCGCGGCCCTGGAGACCGCCGCCGCCCGGGTCGCCGCGATCCACGCGGGCGAGATCCCCTACCGCGCCGACCGCGCGTTCGAGGCGTCGGAGACCGAGGCGCTCGGCCGCGCCGTACGGCTGGCCCTGGCCCGTGACGAGGAGTGGCTGCCCGGCCTGCTCACCCCGCTGCTGACCGGGATCGCGGTCGCCCCCGGCACCGCGCGGACCCTGCCGTCCCAGGCGCTGCTGTACGAGATCGCCCGGGCCGTCGAGGACTTCCCGACCCCCGAGGCGGTCACCGCGCTGCGCGCCGCGCGCGGGGCGACGCGGCACGCGGGCGTGCCCAGGCGGCTCGACCGCATGCTCAAGCGGATCGACCCCGCGCTGGCCGACCGGGTCGAGGTGGCCTTCCGGATGCCGGACCTCGGCTTCGGGCCCGGCGGGGTGCTCCGCGTGCCGGCCGGCGAGCACACGGGTGTGATCACGATCGGCGACGACGTCGAGCTGACCTGGCAGCGGGGCGAGAAGCGGTTCAGGAGCGTCCCGGCGGCGGTCCGCCGTGACCACCCCGGCGAGGTGAAGCACCTGCGCGAGCAGGTCCAGCAGGTCCGGCGGCAGCTGACCACCCTCGTCCGCGCGCTGGAGGGCGGCTACCCCGGCGAGGCGGTCCATCCCTACGCCAGGTGGCGGGCCGAGATCGCCGGCCACCCGATCGCCGGGACCGTCGCCGACCGCCTCATCTGGGAGTTCGAGCACGCCCCCGGGCAGTGGCGGAGCATGATGGGCGCCGAGCCCCGCGACGCGGCGGGAGAGCCGGTGGCCGCGCCGCCGCCCGACACCCCGGTGCGGCTGTGGCACCCGGCCCGCGCCCCGCTCGCGGAGGTGACGGCCTGGCGCGACCGGGTGACCGGGGAGCGGATCCGCCAGCCGTTCAAGCAGGCGTTCCGCGAGGTCTACCTGCTCACCCCCGCCGAGGAGGCCGCCCGCTTCCACTCCGCCCGGTTCGCGGCCCACATCGTGGCGTACCGCACGCTGTACGCCCTGTTCAGGCAGCGCGGCTGGACGTCGTCCATGCTCGGCCCCTGGGACGGCGGCGGGGAGGACGAGGCCCGGCGGGTGCTCGCCGGGGGCCGGTGGCGGGTCTCCCTCCTCCACTCCTACCTCTACGGGGAGACGGAGGACCGCGCGGTCACCGGCCGGGTCCGCTTCCACCGGAAGGTCTCCGGCGAGTGGCACGAGGCGCCGCTCCCCGAGGTGCCGCCGCTGGTGTTCAGCGAGGCCATGCGGGACGTGGACCTGTTCGTCGCCCTGACCTCCATCGCCACCGACCCCGCCTGGACCGGCGACGACGACGGCCACCGCGACTACCGCCACGCGGCGTCCTCGGCTCCCCTGTCCCCGTCCGCGGAGGTCCGCCGCGACGCCCTCGCCCGCCTGCTCCCCCGCACCGCCATCGCCGGCCGCTGCACCCTCACCGACCGCCACCTCGTCGTCCGCGGTGACCTGCGCACCTACCGGATCCACCTCGGCAGCGCCGGCGTCCTCATGGAACCCGGCGACGTCCACCTGTGCGTCGTCGCCGCGCCCGCCGCCGGGAAGGGCCTGTTCCTGCCCTTCGAGGACGACGGCCGCCTCGCCCTCATCCTCAGCAAGGCGTTCCTCCTGGCCCACGACGCCGACATCACCGACGAGTCGATCCTCCGCCAGATCAAGGGCTGAACCCGCCCCGGTCGCCTGGCGGCCAGGGCGTGCCGGTCCGGTTACGGGGTGAGCGGTGCGGGGGCGGCCAGCTGGTGGTGCCAGGGCGGGTCGGCGCCCGCGACCTCGCAGGTGAGGGCGGCGACGCGAACCGCGAAGGCGAGGGCCTCGGACAGGTCGCCGGCGGTGAGGCCGGTCAGGCGTCCGCCGAGGAGGCCCCGGGCGCCCAGCCGGTGCAGCAGGCCGGCCGTGAACGCGTCTCCCGCTCCAACGGTGTCGGTCACGTTCACCGCGGGGGCGGGCACCGCCAGCCGTACGCCGTCGAGGGAGGCGGTCACGCCGTCCGCGCCCCGGGTGAGCAGGACGAGCCTGGCGCCGGCCGCGTGGCACTCCTCGCGGAACCCGTCGAAGTCGCCGAGGTGGTCGAGGTCCTCCTCGCTCACCTTGACGATGTCGGCGAGCGCCGCCCAGCGGGGCAGGCGGGCCCGGTAGACCGCCGGATCGACGAGCCCGGGACGGACGTTCGGGTCGATGGAGATCGTGGCCCCGGCGCGGGCGCCGGCCAGGAACTCCTCGATCCGCGCGGCGCCGGGCGCCATGACCAGGGCCAGGGAGCCGGTGTGCACCGCCGCGACCCCGCCGAGGTCCCGGGTGGCGAGCTCCTCCGCCGTCCACTGCCAATCGGCGGTGCCCTCGGCGTGGAAGGAGTACTCGGCCCGGCCCTCCGCGTCGAGCGTCGCCACCGCCAGCGTGCTGGGCTCGGCGGCGCGCACGACGCCGGACAGGTCGACGCCGGAGGCGGTCAGGCGCTCGTGGAAGAGGCGGCCGAACGGGTCCGCGGAGATCCTGCCCAGGTAGCGGGCGGGGGTGCCGAGCCGGGCGAGCGCGACCGCGGCGTTGGCCGGGCCCCCGCCGGGGATGACGCGCAGCGCGAGCTCTCCCCGCCGGGACGCTCCGGGGTCGGCGAAGGCGTCGGCGACGCACTCGCCGACGACGGCCACGGCCGGGCCGGTCGTCGGCGTCCCCTCGGCTGGGGTGGTCATGTGCCTCCTCTTCGGTCGGGCCTCTCGGTCTCCGGAGCTCCGGCGGTCTTCACGGGAGAAGGGCCGCCGGTCATCCGGGGAGGCGGATGAAGGCCGGCGGGACGTGTCCGGCCAGCCAGACGCCGTTGGCACTGAGGTGGAAGACGTGCCCGGCGGCGCGCATGGCGGCGGCGTCCACGACGAGGACGACCGGCCTGCCGCGCCGGGCCCCCACCTTCTCCGCCGTCCGGCGGTCGGGTGACAGGTGCACGTGGTGGCGGCCCATCGGCCGCAACCCCTCGGCGCGGATCGCGGCGAGGTTCGCCCCCACGGTGCCGTGGTAGAGGATAGGGGGCGGCTCCACCTCGGGCAGACCGAGGTCCACCGGCACCGAGTGGCCCTGGCTGGCGCGGATCCGCCCGCCCTCGATCGCGTACCGGCGTTTGTCGTTGTCCGCGACGACCTGCTCCAGCTCCGCCCGGGAAATCGGGAAGCCATGCCCGGCCGCGGCGGCCAGCAGCGTCTCGATCTCCACCCAGCCGTGCTCGTCCAGCTCGATGCCGATCCGCTCGGGCCGGTGCCGCAGGTGCTTGGCGAGGTATTTGGAAACGCGCACCATCCGGCTTTCGTCCATCGCGTCCCCTCCCGGCCGCCCGTGGCCGTCACCCGGCTGGAAGGTCCGCTCTCTTCCGGGCCGTCTGTGCTCACTGTTTCACGGTTCGTGCGGGATCGGGGAACGGGGATTCCCGCCTGGCGGGAGCCGCCGGACGCCGCAGTACGTCGCCGGAGGCCGCAGGACACCGCCGGATGCTGCCGGACGCCGCCGGACGCCGGACGGCCCGCCGCGCCTTCCGGGGAGGACGCGGCGGGCCGTTCCGCCTCACCGTTGACCACCGCACGGCCGGCCTGCGCCCCGGTGTACGGCGCCGCCCGGCTCGCGCCGTACGTCAGTGCGCGCCGTTGCTGGGGCGGCCCCACGGGCCGGTGATCGAGAAGACGTGGCCCGGGGTCTGGATGCAGGCGAACAGGATCCTGCCGTCCTGGCTGAAGGTCGGGCCGGTGAACTCGCTGTCGTTGAGGTCGTTGCGGGCCATCGGGTAGGACTTGCCCTGGTCGGTGACGCCCACCAGGTGCTGGACGCCCTCGCCGTCCTCGGCCAGGATGACCCCGCCGTACGGCGAGACCGTGATGTTGTCCGGCCCGTCGAAGGCGCCGTCCTCGTCGGGGTTGGTGTTGACGCCGAAGATGGTCTTCAGCGTGACGGTCTGGCTCTTGGGGTCGTAGAACCACACCTGGCCGTCGTGCTCGTTGACGCTGCCGTCGCTGTGCCGGGCGAAGCTGGCCACGAAGTACGCGCCGCCGTCGGCCCACCAGGCGCCCTCCAGCTTGCGGCTGCGGGTGACCTGGTCGTCGGCGAACTGCTTGCGCGTCGAGACACTGCGGGCGTCGCGGTCGGGCACCGGGACCCACCGGACCCGGTAGCGGGTGCCCGGCCGGGTGGCCTGCGACAGGTCCTGGATGTGCTCGGAGCCGTGGTAGCAGCTCATCGCCTCCAGGGTGCCCGCGGTGTCGCCGCCCTCACTCTGGGCCAGGGCCTTGAGCGCGCCCTTGCCGCCCCGGAAGCGCGCGGGCGGGGTCCAGCGGTAGTACAGGCCGTTGGGACCGGAGGCGTCCTCGGTCTCGTAGATCGTGAAGGTCCGCGGGTCGACGGCGACGGCCTCGTGCGAGTAGCGGCCGAGGAACTTCAGCGGCACCGGGTTCTGGTTGGCGTCGCGGTCGAAGGGGTCGACCTCGAAGACGTAGCCGTGGTCCTTCTGGTACTGCCCACCGGCCCTCTGCTCGGTCTCCTCGCAGGTCAGCCAGGTGTTCCACGGGGTCTTGCCGCCGGCGCAGTTGTTGTGCGTGCCGGCCAGGCTGACGTACTCCCGGACACGGTCACCCCGGACGTCCACGTCGATGTTGGTCGTGCCGCCGCCGGCGCCCGGGTCGTAGGTGAGGCCGGGCAGGGCCGGCACCCGGTACGGCTCGCCGCCGCCGACCTCGTGGTTGTTCACCAGGGTGGTGCCGCGGCCGTGGGGGAAGGCTCCGGTGCCGTCGGGGTCGCTGGGCGTCGGCTCACCCGTCTCCAGCTTCGTCACACCGGCCTGAGCGACGATCTTGTAGGAGAAGCCCGCGGGCAGGGCCAGCAGACCGGCCGGGTCGTCGACGAGCGGGCCGTACCCCAGCGCGGGCCGCGTCGCCGCGAACGCCGCGGGGCCGGCGATCGCCTCGATGCTGCCGGCGAACACGATGCCGAGGCCGCCTGCGGCGCTGCTACGAAGGAAGTTGCGGCGGGAAACGGGTGAGGACACGGATATCGCCTCCAGTTTGGAACGCTGACACCGATAGACCCAACTATGTCCAGGAAACACCCTTGTTGTCCCGCTGTGTTCGCTGGATGAATCCCCGATGAACACTCCGTCCTGCGAACGGCCCGCCTCCGCCCGCCTCCGCGCACCGCCGCCCCGGCCCCCACTCCGACGGCCGCGGCGGATGTCAGGCGGCCTCCACGGGCGTCCGCCGGACGCCCAGCGCCTCCGCGACCGCGATCGTGTCCAGGTAGAAGGGGCGGATCTCGGTGATCAGGCCGTTCCCGAAGGTGATGAGCTGCATGACCGCCGTGTCGAGGACCCGGCCGGTGGCGCGCGCCCGCAGACGGCCGAGGTTGAAGACGGCGACCCTGTCGCCGTCGACCACGTAGCGCTGCTCCATGAATTCCAGCGAGTCCCATGCCTCGCTCATCGCGGCCATGAAACCCTCGATGCCCTCCGGGCCGCGCCAGGTGCCACCGTACGGAAGCCCCTCGGCCTGGTACATGACCACGTCGGGATCGAGGCAGGCCGCCATCTCCGAGAAGTCGGCCTTGCCGGGTCCGCCGGCGGCGATGTACCGCGCCTCGGCGGCGTAGAACCGCTCCAGCAGCGCCCGGCTCGTCCGCTCGCCGCCCTTGTCGTTGTCGTTGTCGTTGTCGTCGTCGTTCAGCGTCATACGGGCAATGGTGCCGAGTCGGGGACGGCGGGATCTGGCGGTGACCGGACCTCGCACTCGAACCGGCGATCACCCATACGGGCGCGGCGCCGCGGGCCGGCGACGGCACGCCCCGGGACCGGGCTTTCCGGACGGGGGCGGCCGCGCCGCCGTCCGCTTCCGCGCCCCGCTACAGGGGCGGCTCCGGGTGGTGCCAGGGCAGGATCAGCGGCTCCGCCGGGAGGTCGCCGGTCAGCAGCCTGTCGAGCAGGCCGGGAAGGCCGGGCGGGATGACGTGGTCGCCGGTCGTCCGCAGTTCGGGAAGCGGCCACCAGCGGAAGGTGTCCAGCAGGGAGCGTTCGAGGTCCTCCATGCCGGAGAGGTCCACCGTCGGCTCGGGGACGCGCAGCAGGAAGTAGTGGTCCCAGGCGTAGAACAGCCGGTCGTCGGCGTCGGCCCAGTGGCCCCGGGAGACGGCGACGACCTGGCCGAAGTCATCCGGGGAGACCACCTGGCCCGTCTCCTCGCGCAGCTCACGGGCGGCGGCCGCGGTCAGTTCCTCGCCGGGGTCGACGCCGCCGCCCGGGGTGAACCAGGCGAGACCGGAATTCTTGACCAGGCCGCGGCCCCGGAACAGCAGGACCCGGTCGTGGCCGTCGAGGAGCAGGACGCGGGCGGAGGGACGCACGACGACGCCGGGCAGCGGGTCGCGGGGAGCCTCCCCGGGCGCGGAACCGCCGGCCGCCGTTCCGGGCAGGGGGCCGCCGGGCGCCGCGCCGGGACCGCCGGGTGTCTCTTCGGGCAGGGGGCCGCCGGGCACGGCGCCGGGATTCGCTTCGGGCATGGGGGCGAGCATAGGCGGCCGCCCTCCTTCCGGCGATCTTTCGGCCGCCGGCCGTACCGGCCGGGACCTCCGGTGCGGCGGACCGGATCGAGGGGGTCACCGGGACATGGCGATGACGCCGGGGCGGCGAGCGGGCGCCGCACGAGCCGCCCGTACGCCCCCGGCCGGCCCCGGGCCCCATCGGTGGCACGGCCCGGAACGTAGTGCCAGGACCACCCCGGGATCTCCATCCCGCACCAGTGTGCGGGGGATGCCGCGCCGGTTGGATCGGCGGTATGACAACGACCTCGTTCGACTTCCCGGGCCGCTGGGTGGAGGGTGCCGGGCTCGTCCTCGGGCCTTCCCTGATGCTCGCCGGCGTGCTGCTCCGCGCCGGCTTCGACGGCTTCTTCCCCGAACAGCTCGCCGCGTTCGCCGAGAACCCCGTTCTGATGACCGCCTCCTACGGCACCTTCGCCGTGGGGAACGTCCTGCTGTGGCCCGCCGTCATCGCGCTGGTCCGGCGGGTGTGGGCGGTACGGCCGCGGTGGGCGCTGTGGGGCGGCGTGATGGTCATGTCCGGACTGTTCGCCCGTTCCTTCCACTCCGGGGTCAGCCACCTGGCCTTCCAGCTCGTCGACGTCCAGGGGGTCGAGGCGGCCCGGAGGGCGGTGGCCGACTCCTACGGTGCTTTCCATCCCTTCCACCCGCTGTCTCCCGCGATCTTCTTCGGCTGGATCGTGCTGGCCGTCGGGGCGTGGCGGGCGGGTGTGCTCGGGATCGCCAGGTCCGTCGCCCTGGCCTCGATGAGCGCGCTGCCGATCGGCGTGCTGAAGGGGACGGGGCCGATGTCGGTGGTCGCCACCCTCGGCCTGTGCGCGGCGCTGGTACCGCTGGGGATCGGAGTCCTGCGGAACGGTCCCGCGCCCAGGTGGTGGGCCTACCCGCTGGCGCTGGGTGTGGGCGCCGCCGCCGTCTTCCTCGGCACGGTCGGTTGACGCCACCTCTGCGCCGAATGATGGCATTGCCGATTTATGGGGTTATGTAGCCGATCGTCCGGCATGGAGCGGGTAAGGAGGGGTGGTCGGAGGAAGGGGGACCCGATGAGCGAGCAGGACGACCGGAGAGAGCGCCTGGAGAAGATCGCGCACGAGCACGTGGAACACCTGGCGGGCGAGACCGCGCTGGGCCACACCGACCCGGCGGCGCGAGGAGAGCGCGTCACCGAGGAGACTCCGGGCACGACGGGGGGCGGTGAGGGCCAGGTCCAGGGCATCGGCGACATGGCGGGGACCGGCGCCCGCGCTCCCCTGGGCGACCAGAGCACCGAGGGAGAGGCCGCCCGCGAGGCGATCGGCGCCGAACCCGGCGAGTCCGGCGAGGTCGAGGACCGCAGCACCGGGGAGGCGTCCCGGGAAGAGGTGACCGGAGACCAGGGCGGCGGCTGACCGGCCGGACACGTCGGCGGCCCGCCTCCCGGGCGAGGAGCGGCGACCATGGTCACGGCCGCGGCGCCAAGACGGCGTCCGCGGCCGTAACGACGGTGCCGGAGCGACAGTGTCGATCGCGGCGGTACCGGCCAGACCCCAGGACGATAATGATCTTCGACGCCCGCACCGCCACGGGTGTGGTCCCCGGCATCCGGTTCACCACGGGTGTGGTCCCCGGCACAACGCTCCGGCCCGCATGGCGAACCGAAGCCGCCGAGGCCCGAGGACCGTCAAAGACCGGTCTCCACATCGATTCTCTTCTTCAGGTCATCTCCGTAGCCGGCGGGCCAGATGCCATCGTGCTGCAGCCGGCCCGCGACGATGCCGGGTGACACTCCGATCTCATGGGCGAACGCGCGGGCGGAATCCGGAGATGTGATCGTGCGCAACCGTGAGGAGTGCTCTTCGGGGATCAGCAGGTCACACGCGAACCGATTCGCCTCCCCTTCCCTCGGGTCGCCGGCGGACCCACCATCATCGATCCACGTGTCACCCTTCCCGTGCAGCAGGATGTGGCCGATCTCGTGGAAGAAGGTGAACCAAAGGTGATCGTCTGTTCTGCGGCGAAGACTCAGCAGGAGCATGACCTTGTCACCGGACACCCATCTTGTCGCCCCGCTGACGCGCGCGCCGTCGAGCTCCCTGACGAAAACCATCGCGACCCCGTACCGCGCGCAGACATCCCGCATCATCGACGCGGCGAGTTCAGGGGGCTGCGAGGTCAGCCGCCGCAGACGAGGCAGCGCACGCCGAAGACCCGGACCATCGAACGGCCCACACTCGATGTCGCGCGCCGCGAGCTCTCCCAGCCGAAGCCAGACGGCGACCGCACCGGGGCGGATCACGGAGGATTCCGCCCTGCGGAAGGCGGCGGCCGGCCGCTCGTACAGTTCACGCCATGTCGTCAGATGCGCGACCCCGAAGAAGGCGAGAAGCTGCTGCACCCGGGAGATGTCATCCGTCGGCTCCTCGGGAAGGATCCCCCGGGCCACCAGTTCGCGAACCGGCATCTCGTCCAGCCACGGAACCGCTTCCAGCAGCTCCTTTTCCAGCCTGAGCCGTTGCAGGGCGGACTGATAGTCCGCTTCCAGGCGGTTCCAGAGCCTGGCGGGCATACCGGTCACCAGCTCCAGTCGCTGCGCGATCTCGTGGCTCAGCGGCACCAGTCCCTGGACCAGCCTGTTGAGGTGCTTCGCGCTGAGTCCCAACCTGGTCGCCAGCTCACGCTGGGTCATGCCGAGTTCGTCGAGGTACTCGCGGATCGTCTCCCCCGGCGGCACGGCGTAGTCGGGGGCGCCAGAAGGATGGAACTCGGTTGCCGGCATCATCTTCCACGCTCCTTTCTCGCTTGGCGGTTCATCCGTGGTAGTCGACGATCTCTATGACCAGCGCGGCTTCTTCTTCCGCCAGCCCCTGGTCGGCCTTCTCCTTGGGCGTCATGAGCCGGAACACGAGACGCCAGCCCCGGTGAAGGTCCATCGCGTGGCATCCCGCGTAGTTCCCGCGCAGGGGGTGGCAGCGCCCTGGCATGCAGAAGAGGTCGTCAAGGGTGTTCGCGACACGGAGGGCCTGCAGCCGCTGCCTGAGCTTCCGGGCCCCCTCGGCCCCATAGGCCGCGCGCATCTCCCGGTCCGATTGGCAGACGAGCTGGAGACGACGGTCCGCATAGAACACCTCCAACTCACCGGCCTCCTCTGAGTATTAACCAATTTGGTAAACGAGGAACTCCCCTTGCGGACAAGATAACGTCGCCGGCCATGCTCGACGAGCCGTTCGCCCAGAGTGGAGAGATCCCGGCCTGTCCTGAGATTCAGGGAACAGGCAGACCTCACCGGCTCGACAGCCGACCCGCCCGCGACCGGCCCAGGAGCGCTCGTGTGTGACGTGCCGTTCCGCAGGGGAAGGCTGCAGGAAAGGGCGGATCTCGAGCCGCGGTGCCGGCTGCCGCCCTCGGGCTGAGGAGGCATCACGGACCTGGAGGTCGCCGTCCTCGTCGGGCTGCAGGCGTCGGGCAAGTCCACCTTCTACCGCCGCTGCCTGGCGGCGACGCACGTCCATGTGAGCAAGGACGCCTTCCCCAACGCCCGCCACCGGCAGCGCCGCCAGCTCCGGCTGATCGTCGAGGCGCTGGAGGAGGGGCGGCACGTGGCGGTGGACAACACCAATCCCTCCGCCGAGGAGTGGAGCCCGCTCATCGTGACGGCCAGGGAGTACGGCGCCAACCCGGTGGCCTACTGGTTCCCTCCCGACCTCGCCGCGTCCCTGGACCGCAACGCTGTACGGCTCGGCCGCGCGCGAGTACCCGAGGTCGGCGTCCGCGCCACCTTCAAACGGCTCCGCCCGCCCCGCCTGTCGGACGGGTTCGATGTGATCCACATCGTGACCTTCGACGGCCACGGCGGCTTCACCGTGCGGATCCGGGAAGATTCGCCTGATCTTCCCGGGCGCCTGCGATGACCCGAGGCGGTACTTACGAGATCGGATCGGCGATGCCCGGAATGGGCGGGCGCGGTCGTCGCTTCCCCTCAGCCGGCATCCCTCTCACGCAGGCGGAGCTGCCGCCCGCATTCGTCGGCCAGCTGAGGATAGGTGCGGGCGATGGCCTCGTAGATTCGCCGCCTGAGCAGGCGCGTCGCCTCCGCGCGACCGACCTTGCCGAACAGTTCCCCCAGAGTGCCGTCATAGACGGTGAGCTCATGACGGAGGTAGTTGACCACCCATCTCCGCAGGGTCGACTCATCGACATCCGTCACCCGCGCAGGGTCGGGAACGTGATCGGGCCGGTGCCGGGCCCGCTCCGTGTCGCGGTGGTTGCGGTGGTCGACCGCCTTGCGCGCCAGCGCGTTCCAGGCGACGACCGGCACCGTTACGGGCACGGCGGCGAGGCCGGCGAGCGTTTCACCGCGCCTGCGCTCCGCGGCGAGCAGCGCCGTCCGGGATCTCCGTTCGGCCCTGGCGCGTAGCGCGGTGAACGCCTCCGTCTCCTCGGCGAGGAGCACCCTCTTCGCCTCGTACAGCCGCATCGGCGCCGCGGACCGGAAGACGGGGTTGGGAGCCAGCTGGTCGGGCGGATCGAGAAGCGCCCGGATCATGGCCGGGCTCCAGCCGCGCTCCCGAAGCTCTACTACCGTGAAGTGACTGTTCATCGCGTTTTCCCTGTCACGGGAGACAGGATGGCCGGCCGCGGGAGGTGGCTTCGGAGCCGAATCGCGTTCTGTGGATGACTTCCGTCACCGGCCGCAAAGACGCGGACGCCCGTACGCCGATGCGTGGGGGCCACAGCTCACGACGGTCGGCGTGGCCCCGTCGAGGGTCAGGCGGGGCAGGTTTCGCGCTTGGCGGTGAGGTCGAGGGTCTTCTTGATGGAGCTCAGGCCGAGCCGCTTGGACTCCGGGCAGAACTTGCCGAGCGCCACGGAGTACTCGGCGTGGAAGACCGGCTTGCCCGCCTTGATGAACGGGGTCAGCGCGGAGCACTCGCGGTACTCGGCGCACTGCTCGTTCACCGCGAAGTCGAAGTCCCCGACCAGCTGCGGGATCTGGTCGAGGTCGTTCTTCAGCCCGATCGCGAGGCCGCGCTCGTGCGCGACCGCAGCGAGCATGCGGTTGAAGGCGAGCTGGTGCTTGGCGGTGACCGGGAAACCGGAGTCCTGCTGGTAGGCGTCCACCAGGTCGGCCTCGACACCGTCGAAGCCCTTGGCCTTGCACTGGTCGAGCCGGGCCGACCAGATGCGCTTGATGACGTCGATCTGCCGGATGTCGACCCACCGCTCCTGCGGCCAGCCGTCGACCGGCTTTCCGAGGACCGACTTCGGGAAGTCCTTGAAGTCGGGACGCCCCTGCTCGGCCGCTCCGATGTCGATGTAGCAGACGACCTTGCGCCCCATGCCGTGCAGGGCGGACACCGTCGAGGCAGGGGTGTCGAACATGTCGACGTCGTACACATCGGCCTTCACCGAGGTGTCGATCTTTCCGGAGAGCTGCCACTGCCAGGTCAGTCCGGCCTTGGGCTGCCACCGATCGCCGGGGGCGGCGTGCGCCGGGGCCTGGAGGGCGGCGACGCCGGCCGCCGCCAGAGCCAGCGCCAGGATTCGAGAGGACTTGTTGATCATGAGACGGGACTATAGCCGGGCGACGATGGCGAATCCCCCGGAATCAGGAGGTTCACCATCATCACGCCGACCATCCACCCGTCGACCCCCACGAATCAGGGGTCACTGAGCGGCGGCGCGGTCCGCGAACGGGCGACGGCGCCGCGCGGCGTCGGTCAGCGCGACCGGACGCCAGGCGCCGTCCGGCTGATAGACGTCGGTTCCGGGCGGGACGATCTCGTCGATCCGGTCGAGGGTCGCGTCATCGAGCGTGAGCGTGGCACCCTTCAGCGACGCCTCCAGCTGCTCCATCGTCCGCGGCCCCAGGATCACCGAGGTGACGCCGGGGTGCGCCGCGGCGAAGGCCACGGCCAACTCCGGCAGTGAGCAGCCGATGTCGTCGGCGACCTCGACGAGCCGTTCCACGACGGCCAGCTTGGCGGCGTTCACCGGAAGCGAGGGGTCGAAGCGCGCCGGCATCAACGCCGCACGGCCGGTGGTGAGGTCGACGGGCCGGCCCGCGCGGTACTTTCCGGTCAGGAACCCCGAGGCCAGCGGGCTCCACGTCAGCACGCCCATCCCCAGCCGCCGGCAGACCGGCAGCACGGAGGTCTCCGCGCCCCGGGCCAGCAACGAGTACGGCGGCTGCTCCGTCCTGAAGCGCATCAGGCCCCGGCGCTCGGCCACGTGGTACGCCTCGACGATCTCGTCGGCCGGGAACGTGGAACAGCCGAAGGCGCGGATCTTCCCCTGATGGACGAGATCGCTGAGGGCGGAGAGCGTCTCCTCGATGTCGGTCGTGTGGTCGGACCGGTGGACCTGGTAGAGGTCGATCCAGTCGGTCCCCAGACGCCTGAGGCTGTCCTCGACCGCCCGGACGATCCACCTCCGGGAGTTGCCGCCCCGGTTGGGGCCCTCACCCATCGGGAAGTGCACCTTGGTGGCGAGTACGACGTCGTCACGACGGCCGCGCAGCGCCTTTCCGACGATCTCCTCCGACTCCCCCGCCGAGTACATGTCCGCGGTGTCGACGAAGTTGATCCCCCGGTCGAGGGCGGCGTGGACGATGCGGACGCACTCGTCGTGATCGGGATTGCCGACGGCGCCGAACATCATGGCGCCGAGACAGTGGACGCTCACCTCGATGCCGGTGCCGCCGAGGACTCGGTAACGCATGCCCGGACTCCCTGGGGATCGCAGACGGGAATGATCGCAAGTCGGACCCTAGGCCCTGGAGCGCGCTCCACGGCAAGCCCCTCCCGTACGCAGGCCCGAGGTTCCGGCCCTCCGTTCACCCCTCGCACGCCGCCTGTGGCGCCCGCGGGCGGGGCTGCGGGCGCCACAGGTTCGGGAGTCACCGCGAAGACCGTGGCCCCAACGGCCCCGGCGGCCGGTGCGTCACGGGCTGACGGTCACCCGGACCGCCGGGGCCGTGCCGATCCGGACGTCCAGGGTGATCGGCTTGCCGGCGCGGAGCGCGGCGCGGGCGTCGCCGCGGAGGTCGAGCTTCAGGTCCCGGGTCTTACCGGGCTGGAGCGTGACCTTTTCGGTGTCGAGAGGGTCGCCGTCGTAGGTGACGGTGACCTGTTCCCGGCACTTCTCCTCTCCGGCGCAGACCAGAGTGATCACCGCCTGGGCGGGGGCGTTCCCCTGCGTTTTGACCGTGGCGGTGACGGTGTCGTCGAGCACCCTCATCCCCGGAGTCCCCGGGGTCCCCGGGCTGCCCGGGACGAGCGGGGCGGCGTGGCGTTCCGTGTCGCCGGAGGTGTTGAGCACGAGCGTCGTCCCGTCCGGCCGGCTCAGGAGGACGGTGAGCGCGGCACCGCCCTGGTCGTCGAGGTGAACCTCGCCGAGGTGGGCGATGTCATCCTCGGCCGGAGCCGACACCGAGGCGCCGGCCTTCAGCAGAAGGAACGACAGCTGCTCGCCCGCCCCGGCGGTTCCGGCGGACACCGTCACGGTGACGGTGCCGTCACCGTTCACGACCGTCTCGTGGCGGATGCCACCGGACTCGGCCGCCTCGGCGGCCGGCGGGTTCACGGCGGCGCGGACCGCCCCTGCCTCAGCGGGGGTCTCACCCGCGGCGGCGGGCCGTACCGCTGCCGCATGGGCGGCGGGCGCCGCGCTCGCCTCGGTGGCGGGTGCCGCCGGGCCGCGCAGAACAGGCCGGCCGAGGCCGGCGTCCCACTGCCATACGGACGCGAAGTCGAAGCCGAGTCTGTCGGCCCAGAAGGCCTGGTCGGCTGCCTCGGCCCGGGTCGCGGTGGCGCCGTTGAGCGTGGCAGGGCCGGTCGCGGTCTCGGTCTGCGACTGCGCCACCACGGTCTCGGCCGCCCAGTTGTCGCTGAGCGTGGCGACGTTGTTCGCCAGCACCCGGCCCAGAAGGCGGTGCGCCCAGGAGGGCGCGGTGACCGCCGGGTTGAGCGCGATCGAGCCGCGGATGGTGGTGCCGGTGTAGCCGTAGCCGGCCACACCGCCGTCGTTGCGGGTGTCCGCGGTGACGGCGCCCGTGGCGAAGACCCGCTCCGTGGTGGAACCGGCCAGGGCCACGCCGATCACTCCGCCCGCCTCGGTGGTGAGCGCGCGCACGTCCGCCGTGGAGTAGGCGTCCCGCACGATGCCCTGCGAGTCGCCGACGAGGCCGCCCACGCGTGAGCCCGCGGTCACGGACCCGGATACCCACACGCGTTCGATGGTGCCGGTGCTGCTGCCTGCCAGAATGCCGGCGCGCGCGGTGGTGGTGTTCACCCTGGCGTCAAGGACCGCGAGGTCGTGGACGTGCCCGGAGATCTGGGTGAACAGCCCGCCGGTGGTGGACGTCAGGCCCGTGATGGTGTGGCCGGCGCCGTCCAGTTCGCCGGTGAACGGCCCCGGCAGGCTGGTGAACGGCGTGCCGGTCAGGTCGAGATCGGTGGCGAGCACGTAGTCGTAGGACGGGTGCCTGCCCATCAGGGTCAGGTCCTCGACGCTGTCGACGACGTGGAAGCCGCGCCCGTCGGCCGGCAGCCCGGGCCCCGGGGCCGGTTCGAGCGTCTCGGGTGCCATCCGCAGCGTCGGGCGCCTGGCGACGCCATCCCACTGCCAGACGGTCTCGAAGTCCCAGCCGCGCTCCTCGTAGAAGGTCTGCCTCTGGATCTCCGAGGTGGCGACCACCTTGCCCTTCTGGTTGTCGGCCGCGGGCGGGTCGGTCAGTGACTGCCCGCTGATCGGCACGGACCGGCTGACGTGGTTGTCCTCAAGCGTGGCGGTCTGCCCGGTGTAGACACGGCCGACGATGGCGTGCGCGTGGCTCGACGCGGAGATGCTTGTGTTCAGCGCGACCGTGTGGCTCACCCGGGTGTCGGTGTAACCGTAGGCGGCCACGCCGCCCGCGGACGCGCCGCCCGCCGAGACCGCGCCGGTGGCCAGGACGTTCTCGGTGACCGACCCGCCGACGGAGACGCCGACGGCACCACCGGCGTACTGGGTCGTGGCGCGCACGTTCACCGTGGAGACGCTGTCGCGGACGGTGCCGAAGTGATGGCCGGTGATGCCGCCGACGTAGCTGTTCGCGGTCAGCGACCCGTCGGCGCGGACCCGCTGGATCGTGCCGTGGTTCTGGTCGGTGACCAGTCCGGCGGTCGAACGGTCGGTGGTGACATCGCCCCGGACCACCAGGTCCTCGATCGTGCCGCGGTTGTCGGCGAACAGGCCCGGTCCCTGGTCGGACAGGGCGGCCAGCCCGGAGATCGTGTGCCCGTCGCCATCGAAGACACCCGTGAAGGCGGTGGTGCGGCCGATCTGGGCACGGGCGAGCCCGGTCAGGTTCAGGTCCGCGGTCAGCCGGTAGTGGCCGGCCGGGTCATTGTCGACCTTGGCCAGGTCGTCCGGTGAGTCGATCAGGTACGGGGACTTCTCACTACCTTCGCCGGCCAGGCCCTCGCGCAGGGTCACGGCGGGCCGCAGCGGCTTCCCGGACGCCAGGGAGTCCCAGGTGAACAGCTTGACGGTCGAGCTCGGCGCCACCGGCAGCGGCGTGCCGAAGCGGACGTACTGCTCACGGCCGAGGTGGTCGAGTGCGACGTCGAGGGTGCGCACGTCGATCATCCGCTGCTGCGTGCTGTCGTACGTCGCGGCCATGACGGTGACCTTGTCCAGGCTGCCCGGGGAGGACAGGAGCCCCACACCCTTCAGCTCACGGTTCTCGATCCCCGCCGAGGAGATCTTCCAGGAACCGTGCGGCTTGGCGACGGTCACCTCGTCGACCAGGCGCCCGTCGATCGTGTGCGTCGACAGCCGCAGTCCGGCGTCGGTCACCTTCAGGACGCCGCCCATCTGGACGTTCTCGTCGAAGACCTTGTCGTCCCACCAGAACCGCTGGTTGTCGTAGAACTTCGGGCCGGACGACCCCATGGTCACGAACGTGGTGCCGGCGACCTCCTCCTCGGGGGTCCTGGCCAGGCGTCCTTCGTAGATCGTGGATCGCTTGTAGACGTGGTCGTGGCCGCCGACGTACAGGTCGACGCCGAGCTGGTCGAGCACGCGCATGACCTTCTCCCGGTCGATGTCCATGCCGCCGTCGTCGGCGTGCTGGCCGCCGTAGTAGGAGAAGTGCCCGATGACGACGTTCCACGTCGCGTCCGAGGCGCGCACGTCGTCGACCAGCCAGTCGAGTTGCTCGTCCAGGCGCGCGTTGGAGTTCAGCACGGCGAAGTGGACGTCGCCGCGGTCGAAGGAGTAGTTGCTCTCGCCGATCACACCGTTGCGCGGCAGCGCGAACGTGTTGGTGAAGATCGCGCCCGGTTGCCTGCCGACCGCGTCGTAGTCGAGGTCCTCGTAGGTCTCGTGGTTGCCGACCAGGCCCGCGTACTGCAGGTCGAGCCCGGACAGGAAGGAGCCGTGGATCTCGGCCCACTTCTCCCCCCTGCCGCCGCGGTCGACGAGGTCGCCGACCTGGACCACGGTGCCGCCACCCGGCGTCTGGTTCCTCAGCCGGTCGAGCACCCGCCGCGGCAGGGTGAGGTCGCCGGCGTTTCCGTCGGGCACCTGAACGTCGCCCAGGATGTAGATCGGCTCCCCTTCGGCGCCGCCGGCGAGGAACTCGCCCCGCGCGCCGGTCCAGGCCGACGCGTCGGCGGGGGTGGGGGCGCGGCCGTCGCGGGCCACGCCGAACCGGAACCGGTAGGTCGTGCCGACCTTCAGCCCGGTCAGGCGGAACTCGTGGGAACGCAGCGTCTGGCCCGTGATGGAGTGCTGGTAGACGGGCTCATCGTCGCCGACCACGTTGACCTCGTACGGACGGTCGTTCGCCGAGGTGAGCACCTCGGCCCCGGACCAGTCGTCCGAACCCGCGGGCAGGACCTGCGCGTAGACCCGCTCGACGGCACGGTCGGTGGTGACCGCGATGCCGGCGGAACCGGGTTTCTCGCCGACGGACGCGTTGCCGCCGAAGCGGAACACGCCCGCCGGGTCCGGCGCCTTCCGGGAGACCTGGATGCGGAGCAGCTCGGCGTTGGTGTTGCCGAGGTCGTCGGTTGCCTTCACGACCACGAACGCGTCGTCGTACGAGCGGATCCGGAAGGCGCCGCCGGAGACCGGGACCACCCCTGCCGAGTCGAACACCTCGGACGTGATCGTGGGTCGGGCGCCGGAGTCGTCGGTGGCCGTCACCCGCGGCAGGGTGATCGTGTCACCGTACTGCGCCGTGGCGGGGAAGTCGTCCGGGACGGTGATCCGCGGGGCGTAGTTCGCGCCGCGGACGGTCTTCCCGATCCAGATCGGGGCGGAGACCAGGAAGTTGCCGTCGGCCTGGTCGGCGCGCACGTAGTAGAAGTCGCCGTCCCGCACGTTCAGCCTGGTCTTCAGCGTCAGGTCGTTGCCGCTGATCTTTCCGAAGTCGTGGGCGACCGCGCCGCCGTTGGTGATGAGGCGCGCTGAGGTGAAGGAGTCCCGGGCGTCCGGGTCGGCGAGGCGGAGGTCGACGTCCAGGGTGGTGGTATCGCCCGGCAGGATCGCGCCCATGAGCTTGTCATTGCCGCCGAACGCGAGGACCGCGTTGACGTCGGCGGTCGAGTAGAGGCTGCGGTCCCGCATCGCCGTGTACAGCGAGTCCAGGGAGTGTCCCCCGGCCCACACGCCGGTGATCGACGGGTTCCCGGACACCCAGGTCGCGGAGTGCTCGTCGCCGTTCCACGTCGGGGCCAGGTGCCAGCCTGCGTCCAGCGCCTTCTGGAACTCGCCCACCGCGTCGGCGGACTTGACCTCGATGAGCTCCATCCGCTCGTCGGCGGCCGGGTCCAGGCCCTTGAAGCCGAAGAAATCGCCCTTGGACGTGGTGGACGGGTGGTTGAACTGGCCGATCGCCTTCGGATCCCGCTTCAGCCGGGCCAGGAACGTGAAGTAGTCGTATTTCATGTCGCCGGTGCCGAACGCGTTGCCGTACCCGTCGACGCTGCCCTTCTCGGTCGCCCGCGCCGTCACGTGCCAGTCGGTGTCGAACACGTTGATGTGGCCGGTGCCGTCGTACCAGGTGTTCTCGATCGCCGGGACCGCGACCAGGTCGTTCCGGCCGGCGTTGAACTTCGCGGCGCTCTCGTGCAGGTAGCGCCATTCGGCGGAGTCGGCGTCCCGCCAGTCCTCGACGAAGTCGTCGCCGTTGCGGATGTCCCACATGACGTCGTGCTCGGACACCGCGAAGAAGTCGGCGTCGGTCTCGCCGCGGACGTGTTCGTAGGCGTCCGGCGGCAGCTCGACGCCGTCGCTCACCGAGGTGTGCGCGTGGAACTCGCCGGTGTACAGGGATTTGCCGAGGTAGACCGGCCGGTTCTCGTCGGCCGCCGTGGCCGGGGAGGCCGGTACGAGGGCCAGTGCGCCGGCCGCGAGCGCGACCGCCGTGATCGCGCCGGACCAGGCAGGTGTTCGGGATGCGCTGCTGCGCGTCATGTTTCTACCGTTTCAGGTGATTTCGGTGTGCCGATCACAGAAATCACAACGGGTGGAACAGTTTGCTTAGGAGACATGCCACGAAAATGAACGAACAGTTAATTCTGACAATGCTCGCATTTAGCTCATATTTCATGAAATGCTAAGCCTGTGCCCGAAACGGCTCACCGAGGAGGAGATCGCCGCCGGAGCGGCCGCGGCCGGGGAAACCCGCGGCATCACGGTTTGTCCGGCGCTGTTCGCCTTGCCGGTCCGCACCGAGATCCGTCCCACGCCCGCAAGGGGGACGTGCGGCCCCGGCGGAGTCGCGAATCCGCCGGGCACGGCGTCGGGGACCAGCACTTCAATCCTCCGGCGCCGGAACCGGGCCGGCTCTCCTCGGCGTCGGCGCGGGCGACCGCGCGCTCAACGACGAGCGCGGGCCACGGCACGATGACGGCGTCGTCACGCTCCCGTCGAACCCGGCGTGGTCCGTTACGGGTGCCCCGCGCCGTACGCCGGCGCGGGACACCCGCGGGCGGTGACCCGGTGATCTACCGGGTCACTCGATGAGGGGTCACACGGGCTGCCAGAGCGCCGGGACGTTCGACGGCTCCCAGCCGGGCAACGCGGTGTGCGCCTGGAGGCACCGGTAGGTGCGTCCGTTGTAGGTGACCAGGTCACCGGCCTTGTAGGGCGTGCCGGAGGTCCAGGCACCGCCGGGCGTCGTCGAAGGAGTCGGGGTGGGGGTCGGGGTCGGGGTCGGCGTCGGCGTCGGCGTGGGGGTAGGCGTGGGCGTCGGGGTCGGCGTCGGGTCCGGGCCGCCGGGACCCACCTGGAGATCGACGCAGTTGTAGAAGGCGTTCTCGGTGTCGGCGATGTTCCAGATGGCCAGCAGCTTGATCCGGCCGGTCCGGCCGCCCAGGTTCACCGTGTGCGTGACGACGGACCCCGGCTGCCTACCGCGGTCGTCGATGACCGCGATCCTCTCGCTGCCGATGTAGTACTCCCACGTGCTGGTGGCGTGGCGGGCCTCGATCAGCCACTTGAAGGTGACCGTGTTGCCGACCGCAGTGGCAGGCCAGGCCTTCCTGTCATCGTCGAGTGGAGCCCACCGGGGGTCACCGGCGCTGCAGTTGCGCTGGCCCTTGGGCCCCTCGACGCTCTGCGGCTCCCAGATGATCTGGCCGCAGTTGGGGACCTTGCCGGCGGCGCACCATGCCTGCCGGCTCGGCGGGTCCGAGATGTAGCCGTGGGCCGAAGCGGGCGAGGCGATCACCACCACCGATGTGGCGGCGACGATGAGGGCCGCCAGGGGTGCTAACAGTTTCCGCATGTCATGCTTCCTCTGTTGGGGGGGCAGTAAGTGAAACATAAAAGAAAGTTTCCTAACAGTAAACCCCGTGGTGGAATCCCGGCACGGACGGGTGTCAGGGGGAAAGGGCCTTCATGCCCGTCGCGACGGACCGCCGGCCGAAGGCCGATCACCGTGGCCCAGGCCGGCGGGAGGCCCGATTCCCCGCCGGCCCCCCGCTCACGGAAGCAGCAGGCCCCAGTAGAGGGCCCACGGGAGGAACGCGGCACCGCCGGCGAGCAGGAGGCCGAGGCGGGCCCGCTCACTCCGTGTCCCGGCCCTCCGCCACGCCCGGACCGTCCGGATGGAGGCGGCCACCGTGGTCAGCGCCAGGGCCTGCAGGGCCAGCCAGACGATCGGACGGTCCAGCAGCACCGGCCCCGGCGCGGCCAGCTTGCCCCCCGTCATGAGCAAGTAGAACAGATAGGCGAACGACCCGAGCAACGCGACCAGCCCGGCGGCGCCGAGCACGCGCGGCGCCGCCGGCAGGGCCGTACGGGGCCGCCCGCGCAGCCGGCGGACAAGTGCGGTCACCGGGTAGGCGGCGAAAGCGACGATCATCAGCGCCATTACGGCCGCCTGCACCGGGGCGGACTCCCAGGGCGCGGGTCGCTCCACCGGAACGGTCGGTGTCGCCTGCTCGGGCGCGGGGCCCGACGTGCTCGCCAGCGGCGGCCGTCCCGCGACGACCTCGCGGACCCAGGAGCCGACCAGGTCGGCGTACCCGGGAGCGAGGGCGGGGAGCCGGGTGACGCCGCCGTCGGGCGTGAGGTGGGCGGCGTGGTCGGCCCCGGCGAAGAACCGGAACGTGTAATGCCGGTTGCCGCCCTTCTCCAGCGCCCGTGCGAAGATCGGCGGGGTCTCCTCCGGCGGCGTCAGCAGGTCATGGACGCCCCAGATCGCGAGCACCGGCTGCCGCACCGCGGCGAGGGTCGGCTCGGGGTCGTACCAGGGCTCGGGGAACATCCCGCCGTCGGCGATCGTGCGGTACAGCTTCGGCTCGGCCCGGTCCACCAGCGATCCCGCCACACCCGCCTTGCGCAGACCCTCGGCGACGGCCCAGGTCTGCTGCCGCAGCGGCGTGAGCGCGTTGGCGCCGACGGCCACGACGAACGCGACGTCCCGCGAGCGGGAGGCCGCGAGGGGCGCGACCCAGCCGCCCTCGCTGAGCCCCCAGACGCCCACCTTCGCCGGGTCCACACCCTGCTGCGACCGCAGCGCGGTCACCGCGCCCAGCGCGTCGTCCGCGAGCGTCGAGTAGGACCGGCGGAAGCGGGAGTAGCCCTCCGACCTCTTGTCGTAGACCAGTACGGACATGCCTCTGCGGGCGAACTCCACGGCCTCGCCCATGAGCTTGGCGCGCGGCGTGCCGGTGCCGGCCCCGTGGACGAGCACCATACCGGGCCGTTCCGGCGACGCCTTCACCGGTGACAGCACGGTGCCGTGCAGGGTGAGACCGCCGCCGCCCAGGAAACTCACCTCCTTTCCGGTCAGGTCGGCGGGGACGGCGACCGGCGCCTCCCCGGGAGCGGACGCGTGTTCGACGGCGGAGGACGGCCGGGCGGCAGCGGTGGCCGCCGCGGGGGCGGCCACCAGGGAGAGGGCGAGGCCGGTGGCCAGGGCGATTTGACGCATATCGCCGATACTAGTCTGCAGACAGATCTCGGCAAAATTTTCTCTGCAGATATCGTTCTGAAGGACTAGGGTGAACCCCATGAAGGACGAGGAGCCGTTCCTGCTCGACGACCCGGCCCGCCTCAAGGCGCTGGCTCACCCCATGCGGCGCCTCATCCTGCGTCACCTCAACATTCACGGGCCCGCGACCTCCACGACGATCGGCGAACTGCTCGGCGCGAAGACCGGCACGACCAGCTACCACCTGCGCCAGCTGGAGAAGTACGGCTTCATCGAGGAGATCCCCGAGCGCTCGGCCGGCCGGGAGCGCTGGTGGCGCAGAACCGAGACCCCACGCGACCTGCGCGCGCCGACCCCCGGACAGCTCGCGCCCGAGGACCGCCCGGCCCTGGAGGAGTTCCACCGCGTCGGCTTCGAGGAGGACCGGGCGCTCCTGGAACGCTTCCCCGAGGCGTACCGGCGCGATCCCGACTGGGCCAAGGGCTCACGCGGTCTCGGCCGGATGACCAAGGAGGAGTTCGCCGAGTTCTTCGACGCCTACGTCGCACTGCTGCTCAGGTACAGCCACCGGGCGCAGGACGCGCCGCCGGAGGCGCGGCCCCTGCACATCCGGATGTTCGCCCTCCCCGCCGACGAGCCCTGAGCCCCCTGGCCCTGCCGCGGCCGGGATGGATGACCGAACGCGGCAGGACCCGGAGGCGACTCCTACGGCCGGTCGGCCGGGGGGTAGCCGGTCGGAAGGTCCGCCGGGGTGCCGTAGACGCGCATCTCGGCGGCGGCCGCGAACGGCTGCCCGTTGAGCGCGTTGAGGGCGGTGAACCTCACGTGGGAGGCGCGCACCGGGTCGAAGGAGACCTTCTGCGTCTGGGGTGAGTCGACGAGCGTGCCCTTGGCGACGGTCTTCCAGTTCGTGCCGTCGTCGGACACGGCGATCTCGTAGCCCGCCACCCGTCCGTTCTGTCCCCCGCTCTGCCGGCCGAGATAGCCGAAGCCGTTGACCTCGGCCTCGCCGCCCAGCCTCAGGGTCACCCAGTGGGGGTAGGGCGCGTTCGAATCGGTGTAGTCGGTGTGCCAGATGGTGCCGGGTTCTCCGTCCAGCACGTTGGAGACCGGACCCTCCGCCGGCCCTGAGGAGAGGTTCTCCGAGTCGGCGGTCGCGGTCATCGAGCTCGGCGCGAGCACCGGCGTGGTCGCGACGGTGGCCCTGGCGTCCGCCGACGCCGTCTTGGTGACGCCGGCGTCGGCGTAGACGGCCGTGACCTTCCAGGTCGCGGACGTCCCCGCGGCACTCGCCGGCGGCGTCAGGATCCAGGTGGTGCGCACGGTGGCGCCCGCCTTCACGGTGTCGAAGAGGTTGCCGTTCCGTTCCTCGACCTGCACGGTCCAGCCGGCGGGCAGGCCGTCGAACCTCAGGCCGACGTTCGCGATGTCGGTCTGCTCGTTGTTGGTGAAGGTCGTGACATACTCGCTCGGCACGCCGGCGCTCAGGTCGGCGCCGGCCGGGGTGGTCACGTTCGCGCAGGCGGCGCCGCCGTCCACCTCGCCGAGGTCGGTCACGCCGAAGTCGTCGATCACGAAGTCGGCGCCCGCCGCGCCGCCGAGCTTGCGCAGGCCGACCCAGGTGTCGCCGCAGCCGGCGACGATCTCCTTCGCGTAGGTGGCGGTGTCCAGCGCGGGCGCGATCGCGTCACGGGTGATGTCCTTGGACACGACCGTGCCGTCCCCGACCGTGTCCGCTCCCGTCACCCAGGCCCACTGACCGTCGATGTTGGTCTGGTACTTGAACGAGATCGCGTACCTGTGCCCGGCGGTGAACGGCACCGTGGCGGGAATGGTGCGATACACCAGGCCCGTGTTCTCCTCGTGGGCCTTCAGCGAGTGTCCGCCGCCGATGACGTCGTCCACCGCCCGGCCCTTGAGGGCGCCCGAGTCGTAGGGCGAGTAGGTGTTCTTCCAGGTCTTCTGGCTGTACGGCTCGTGCAGGTCGCTGATGCTGGTGCGCGGGTCGGTCACGCCTCCCGCGTCGCCCTTGACGAACGGCCCCCAGCCGGGCCGGTTGCCCTCGAAGTCGTCCCGGACGATGACGCCGCCGCCGGACGCGCCGCTCTTCTCCGGGAGCGGCGTGGAGGTGTCGATCATGATGCGCACGTCGTCGAGGGTGACGGCGGCGTCCCCGGCGGCCGCCCCGATCGCGACGGTGACCTTGCCGTTCCCGGGCGCGGTGAACGCGACGGACGCGCGCTGCGAGTAGGTGTCCCGCTTGGCGTCGGCCGCCATCTTGTTCTGTGCCGGGGTGGTGTCGAAACCGTTCTCGGCCCGCACCTCATGGCCGGTCACGGAGAGCGTGGTGGCACGGCGCCGCCCGGGACCGATCTCGACGTCGGCGCTCAGCGTGTACCGCCGTCCCGGTGCGAGGCCGGTCGCCTTCTGGGAGATGCCGGACTCGCCGGTCCCGAGCCGTACGACGTTGTCGCCTTTGCCGGTGCGCACGATCGCCGCCTCGCCTCGCGGGTTCCAGGCGTTCAGGTTCCCGGCGTTGAAGCCGGGGTCGTCCAGCCCGGTGCCCTCACCGTAGTGCGCGTCCCGGTGCGGCGCCTGGTTCCCGTTCGGGGCGAGGACGTAGGGCTGGTCCTTGTCCCCGGTCAGGGTCACCTGCCCGTCGTGGGCCCGGACTCGGCCGGCCTTCACCCGGCCCCGGTCGGTGAGCTTGTAGAGGGTGAAGGTGGGAGTGGAGGCGAACCGCTCGGTCAGGTCGAAGGTGTGCGTGCCGCCGGAGGCGCTGTAGTAGTACATCTTGCCGGGGTCGCTCGGCGAGGAGACGCCGTTGCCGCCCTTGGCCTCGCCCCAGGGCAGCAGGTAGGTGTCGCCCCTGAGCACGACCGCGTCGCCCATCGTGATCCGGCGCAGACCGTCGGCCACGCTGACGCCGATGCCGCCGGTGAGGGTGGCGGACCTGCCGAAGTCCCACTTCATCACCTGGTAGTGCTGGAGGAACTTGGTCGGCAGGTTGTCCGTCCAGATGTTCCGGTAGAAGGCGTTCCAGTCGTCGTGGCCGGTCCAGCCCTCGAAATCCTTGATGCTGGACCCGCCGAGCAGCGGATCGACGTTCCACACGTCACGGTCGGAGTTGGCGATGAACCGCACGATGTTGGAGTTGATGCCCTTGTTGGTGGCACCGCCGTAGTTCTTGTCGTTCGCCCAGTGGGACCAGATCGAGCTGCCCTCGAACTTGTACGCCCACTCCGTGGCGACTTCGAATCCCATCGAGCGCAACCGCGCGGCCAGTCCGTCGGCCAGCCAGCCGCTGGAGTAGTAGGCGTCGATGTAGAGGGTCCTGATCCCCGGAGCCTCCTTGCGGAGTCGCCGGAACCGGTCCAGAACGGCGCCCGTTCCCAGGTCGGTGCGCTGGTCGATGTGGTACGCCTGGTTGAGCCAGTCCCAGCCGTTGGCCTGGCCCTTGATCAGGGCATCGCTGAAGTTCTTCGCCTGCGGGTACGCCTCGGTGGCGTTCACGTGTACGGCGATGTCGGCGTTGTACCCGGCGCCGGCATCGGTGAGCTTGTTCAGGTCGGCGAGTCCGCCCGCCCGTGTGTTGTGGTTGCCGCCGTAGTCGGGGTGGGCCGAGTCGTGTCCCTCGTTGCCGTAGCCCTTCTCCAGGACCCACTGGCCGAGGTTGTCGGTGGCCATCGAGATCCGCTTGACGTTGTCGAGGGTCTTGAGGAAGGGATTGGTGGCCTGGCTGGCGAAGTTGAAGGGGATGCGCTGCACGACGCGTTCCGGCACGCGGTCCGCGCCGAGCGGGCGGGTCATGTGGTCGCGGTAGGCGATCGCGCCGTCCTGCCAGTCCACCCGGCCGTCGCCGTTGGCGTCGGCGGAGAGCACGACGGTCGCCTCGGGCAGGGCGTACGTCGTCACCCGCGGGTCGGTGGCGCCCCGTGGCGCGTAGGTGTAGTTGCCGACGGACAGCTCCGCGCGGCGGGCCCCGTCGCCGGCGTCCACGATCCGCGACTGCAGGCGGGTGTTCCAGTTGTCGTTGTTGTCCTGGGCGGAGTCGTCGGTGGCGTTGGTGATGATGCCGGCGGCCAGCTCGCCGTTGCTCACGAAGCCGTACGGCGTGCCGACGGGGGACTTGTCCGTGGGAGTGGCGCCGGTGATCGCGATGAACCGGTCCGCGGTGGTGGTCGAGTCCGTCGAGGTCTTCGTGCGGGCCAGGACCGCCTGCGGGGCGGAGGAGTCGACCGAGACGAGCGACTGGTCGGGGATCGCCAGCTGGTCGACGGTGGAGGCGGCGGCGCCCTCGATCTTCTTCACCGCGAAGACGACCGCCCCGCGGCCGGTCACCGTGATCGTGGAGGTGATGGTGAGGTCCGGCAGGTCGGCGAAGGTGGAGGTGTATTCGGCCTGGTCCCCGTCGGCCTTCATGGTCGTGGTGGCGACGTGCGGCGTGCCGTTGATGACGAAGGTGTTCAGGACCCGGGCCTGACCGCCGATCGTCCTGCCGTCCATCGTGTAGGAGATGACCTGCGGAAACTCCTTGGCCACCCGGACGGTCAGGCCCGGGCCGGTCAGCTCTGCCGGGGTCGCCGGATCCTCGGGGGGAGCCGGGACGACCGGGGCGGAGGCGGCGGCCGGGGCCGCGTAGGCCGGTTGAGCGCCGGCTGACAGCATGCACAGCGCGAGGGCCGCGCCGGCCGCGGCCGCGGCACCGGATCTCGGAAGGGGTGTGCGTCGGGGAGGTCGGAGGGAACACGGAGTCAAGGTTGCACCTGCCGGCTTTCGTGGGTGTGGTCGGGAGAACGAGAGAGACGGGAACGGCGCCGGGGCACCGGGAGCGGAGCGCCGTTCGCGTCATCGGGGTGCGTCAGCCGGCCGGGACGTCTCGCGGCCCGGCGGCGCGGGCCGCGAGACGGGGTCCGGCTGCCGCGGCAGGCGACTTACGGCGCGGCCGTCGCGTCGACGCCGACCTCGGCGACGGCCGCCCACGGGTTGCCGTTCACCTCGGACAGCTCGACGAGTCTCAGGTAGCGGGCCGTCGTGGCCGGGACCGGCACCCAGTGGGCCTCGGCGGTGTCGGGGAAGGCGCCCTTGGCGACCGGGTCGCCCCAGGAACTGCCATCGGTGCTCAGGTAGATCTCGTAGTCGCCGATCCGGCCGTTCGCCGACCCGCCGCCGCTGCCCTGCCGCGGCAGGTAGGTGATCGCGCAGACGGACTTCGCCGAACCCAGGTCGAGCCGGATCTCGTGCGGCGGCCGGGGGGCGTTCCGCGACCACTCCGTGTGCCAGTACGTCGCGGGGTTGCCGTCGATCGCGTTGGCGGCGCGGCCGTTCTCCCCTGCGGTCTCCTCACTGTCGGCGTAGGTGACGGCGGCCGGCCGGGTCGGGGCGGTCGCGCAGCTCAGCCGCACCTGTGCCGCGGCGGCGACCGAGTGGTGGACGCCTCCCACGGTGTAGCCGACGGCGGCCCCGAGGGACGTGGTCCCGGCCTGCGCCTGCCGCGGCGGCGTGGCGGTGAAGGACGCGGTCCAGGTCGCTCCGGGCGCGATGGTCGCCGCGGTCGCGCTGCCCGGGGTCACCGTCCAGCCGGCCGGGGCGGTCGGCCGGGCCTCGACCGAGGAGGCCGGCTCCCCGGTGCCGTTGGTGACGGTGACGGTCAGCGTCGTGGTGCCGCCCGGCACGACGGTCGCCTGGTCGGCGGCGGCGGCCACCTTCAGCGCCGGGGCGAGGGTGAACACCGCGGCCCGGTGTCCGTCCGGCACCTGCTGGACCAGGCGGCCGCCGTCGTCGAGCACGGCCACCATCCGGGTGATCGCGTTGGTGAGGGTGACACCGCCGTCAACCGCGGTGGCCTGCCAGCGCTGCAGCCGGTTGCCCGGGTCGCAGGTCTGCGCGGTGATCGGGGTGCCGGGCTGGAGCGGGGTGTTGAGGTAGCGGGTGCCGATCCGGGACTCCGCGCAGCGGCCGGCGGCCGCGTTCCGCAGCGTGTAGTAGCCGTCCGCGGTGGTGCTGACGTCCCACGCCGACTCCGCCGTGCCCGTGGCGAGCGACGCGCCCTCGGCGGCCGTGGCCGCGGACAGGAACGCGTCGCCCCGCGCGAGGGTGTACGTGCCCGGCTCGACCGGCGTCCGGTCCACGTTGCCGAACCCGGGCGCCCGGCCGACCGCGTTCACCCGGCCGGTGAATGCCGCGTAATCCGGGTCGGGCTTGGGCCGGCCCCAGGTGACCTGCGCGACCAGGCGCAACGGCGCGAAGACGTCGGACTCGACCTCGTTCTCGGTGTTGCCGGAGCCGTTGTCCGGCCACATCGTCATCTTGGCGCCGGTGATGCCGTCGGCCGACGGGACGGTCTCGCCCAGGAAGTGCCGCGGGTCCCAGCCGTCGTCGTACAGCTTGCGGGTGTTGACGCCGTAGGCGCCGCGGACGTGGTACAGGTCGTTGCTCGCGTTCATGAGCCGGCGCCCCTGGGCCAGCAGCCGGCTGGGCTTCAGGCCGTAGCTGTACCAGTGCTCGACGACGATGTCGGTGTTGAGCGGCACCTTCGCGGCGGTGGTGATGCCGTCGTTCCAGATCCGCAGCGTCTTGCCCTTGGCCTTCACGTAGTCGTCGATCCGGTTGACGAAGTCCACGAACGCGTCCTGCGGCACGGCGTCCGGTCCGAACTTCTCCTTCGCGTACGCCGCCATCTGCGGGTACCGGGCGTAGTCCGAGCCGATCATGTACTCGTCCGCGCCCATGTGCCAGTACGGCGTGTCGAACACCGTGAAGTACTCGTCGATGATCTGCGTCAGGAAGGTGAACGCCTCGGGCTTGGTGATGTCCAGGCGGCTGACCTGCTTCTGCCCGGAGCTGTCGGTGAGCTGCAGATCGGGACGGTTGCGGATCCACGGCTCGATGTGGCCCGGCGAGTTCACCTCGGGCACCAGCGTCACGTGGTAGCGGTGCGCGAGCCGTTGCAGGGCGGCGATCTGGGCCTCGGTGTAGTAGCCCCACTCGTTCGACTCGGGGTGGGCGGTGCTCTTCACCTTCAGCTCCAGCCACAGCTGGTTGAGCTTCAGGTACGCCGCGTCCTTCACCAGCCGCTCCAGCCAGGAGGTGGAGACGTTGATGACGCAGGCGCAGACGCCGACGCCGCGTTCGGCGTACTGCGGCACGTCGACGGTGCTGCCGGCCGGAACCGCCGCACCCGCCCGGAACATCTGCAGCAGGGTGCGGGTGCCGTAGAACGCGCCCGCGTCCGTCTTGGCGGTGACGGTGGCGACGCCGCCGACGGTGAGCGCGTAGCCCTCGGCGCCCAGGTCGGCGCGGGAGTCGTCCAGTCGCAGCACGATGTCGCCGGCCTTCGCCGCCGTGGTGCTGTGCACCACGGGCGGCCGCCTGCCGGTCTCCGCCGCGATGTCGTCCGCGAACGTCCGGGCCTCGTCGTGCACGGCGGTGGCGCGCGGGTCGACCAGCACGCGGCTGCGGCGGGTGAGCTGGAAGGCGCCCTCGGCGGGCTTCCAGCCGGACAGCGCCGGGACCGTCACCGGCGCGGTCGCCGCGTCCGGCGCCGCGGCCGCGCCCGCGGACGTCGGCAGAGCCGAGGCCGGTGTGCTCGTCAGGGCGGTCAGCGCGGCGACCAGGACCGCCAGCACACCGGTACGGCGCCGGGGAGCACGGGGCCGGAGTCTCCCGGCCATGGCGGCGAACGCCGGTGCCGCGGCGGCGCCTCGAATCAGGGGTCTTGGGATCACGGGTCTCGCCATTCTGTTCTCCGGTTCGTGGTGATCAGGCTTGTGTGGGTCAGGGGCTGGGAGTGCCGCCGATGTTGATCTCCGCGGCGCCGCCGAAGCCGTTGCCGGCCAGCGAGCTGAGCCCGACGAGCTTGACGTACCGCGCCGTCACGGCCGGGAAGGTGACGTTCTGCGGGGTGAACGCGGCGCCGAAGGTGCCGCTCGCGACCGGGTCGCCCCAGCTGACGCCGTCCGCCGAGACGTACACCTCGTAGCGGGCGAGGACACCGTTGTCCTGGTCCTGCCGTCTCAGGTAGGAGAGCCCCGTCACGTCGTGGGAGCGCCCCAGGTCCAGGCTGATCCAGTGGGGGAACCCCGGCTGGGCCGCCTGCCACTGGGTGTGCCAGAACGTCGCCGGGTTCCCGTCCAGGGCGTTGGCGGCCGGGGCGTTCTCTCCGGCCGTCTCCTGGCTGTCGACGCCGGCGACCTTCACCGTCTTCTGGTCGATGAGGTTCGGCAGCGGCTTGACGCCGGAGGAGACGTCCACGGTGGCCGTGGCGGTGCGGAGGCCCTGGCCGGCTGTGAGGACGGCGGAGCCCTCCGGCGTCGCGGCCGGGATGGGAAGGTACCCGTCGAAGGTCCCCGTCGGCGACGTACGGACGGTGCCGAGGGCCGTCGAACCGGTCGAGCCCGCGCTCTTCAGACCGAGGGTCACGTAGTCGCGGTCGTCGAACCCGGTGAGCGTCAGGTGGACCCAGGTCCCCGCCCGGACGGGGCCGCCACCGTCGCCGAGGGCGGCGGAGGCCGGGTCGGACGGTGTGAAACCGGGCTCCGCGGGCAGGGGCGCGTCGGCGGCGACGCCGACGTCGACCCGCGTGGACCGACCGTCGGAGGTGACGAGGACGCACTTCTCGGCGCCGTCGAAGGCGCGGTCGGCGACCGCGGTGTAGACGCCGGCGCTGTGGAGCTCGTCCTCGGCCTGCTCGGTGCGCCACCGCACGGGGGCCGAGCCGCTCGGGCACCTCAGCTCACCCGTGAGCGGGGTCACCACCGTCGAGGCGCTGAGCGGGTCGGGCCGGACGGCCGTCCCGTCGGCCGACACGGTGCCCGGGGCCACGAGAGTGGCCACCGGCCAGTCCGCGGTCGCACCTGTCCTGGCCGTGAGCGGGGTCGCCGCGACAGCATGCCGCCATGTCACCGCGCTCGTGGCGTAGAAGTTCGTCCCCCGCAGGGCGAGCCGGTCACCGAGCACGGCGAGCCGGCCGGTGAAGTCGGCCACATCCTTGTTCTGCTGGTCCGTCCAGCCGATCTCCAGCACCGACGCCGCACGTGGGAAGACGAGGAACTGAGCCTGGTCGCCTCCCCGCACGGTCTCCGACCACAGCGAGGCCTCGACGCCCAGCACACCCGACTCGGGGACGCCGCCGGAGACCGTCGTGGTCGGCTCCCACGAGTAGTATCGGTCCACGTCGCAGCTCCCGGAGCACGCCCAGGTGAGGCCGATCGGGGTGGACGCGTTGTACTTCTGGTCGAGGTAGGCGCCCCCCGCGGCCGACACGATCGCCTTGCCGCCCTTGGCGATGAAGTCACGGACCTGGTCACCGGAGCCGACCCAGTACTGAACGACGGAGCCGTTCCAGTATCCGGGGCCCTGGCTGAGGCCGGCCTCGGCGTACTCGCTCCAGCCGATGGTGCCCTTGCCGGTCGCCGCACGGACCTTGGGCACGGCCTTCGTGACGAAGTCGATGTAGCGGGTGTGGCCCATGGCGTGTGACTCGTCGCCGCCGATGTGCACGTAGTCGCCACCGGCCATGTCCGCGAGCTGCGCGAAGACGTGCTGGACGAACCGGTACGTCACGTCGGCCTGCTCGTCCAGCGCCGAGTATCCGACGCTGCCGGAGCCGTTCCAGGCGACGACACCGGTGGCGGCGTCCCGGGCCGGGAGGGAACGGGCGGTGTTCAGCTGCGGGATGGCGTGGAGGGCGGCGTTCGTGTGCGACGGCACGTCGACCTCCGGAACCACCTGGATGAAGCGGGCCTTCGCGTAGGCGACGATGTCGCGGAACTGCGCCTGCGTGTAGAACCCGGTGCGGCCGACCTCGTTCCGGTACCCCTGCTGGTTCATCGCGGTGATCCCCGACCGACCCGTCAGCTTCGCGTAGTCGATCGGATCGCCCGGGTCCTTGCCGTCGTCGGTGATCTGGATGCGCCAGCCCTGGTCATCGGCGAGGTGGATGTGCAGCGCCGACGTCTTCAGCATGGCGAGCGTGTCGATCGTCTGCTTCACCTCGTCAACCGTCTGGAACGACCGGGCGACGTCGAGCATCACCCCGCGGTAGGCGAAGCGTGGGGCGTCGGCCACGTGCACCGCCGGGACGTTCCACGACGCCACGACCTTCGTGGGCGCCTCGGCCCACACCGGCAGTAGCTGGCGCAGGGTCTGGACCGCGTTGAAGGCGCCGTGCGCGCTCTTCGCGGTGATGCGCACGCCCTGGTCGGTGACGTCCAGGAGATAGGCCTCGTCCGTACCCGCCGGCCCGGCCGCCGGGTAGGAGGCGGCCCGATCCAGAGTGATCGTTATGTCGCCCGAGCCCGAGCCGGAGGTCCGGACCGGAAGCGGGAAGCCCGTCGGTGTCCGGAGCAGCCCGGCGAGGAAGTCCGCGACCGGGGTGGCCTCACCCGACGCGACGACGGCGGTGGCGGGTGAGAGCGTGAACGGCTCGGCCCCCGCCTGCCGCGTCAGTGTCAGCGGCTTCGGCACGACGGACAGGGGTGCCGGGAGGATCTGCTCCGGGCCGTCCCAGACCTCCAGTTCCCACAGTGAGACGCCGTAGTACCGGCCGCCGATGGGGGTCCGCTTGAGCGTCTGCACGCGGACGTAGCGGTACGCCGCGCCCGGGGCCGCGTCCGCGCCGACGGTCTGGGTGTCACGGCCGCCGCAGGCCGGGGAGACGGCCCTCGTCGCGTCGGCCCAGGTGGTGCCGTCGGCCGATACCTGCAGCTTGTACTGGGCGGCGCACGCCGCCTCCCAGAAGATGTTCACGTGGTCGATGACCGCGGCGCGGGCCAGCTTCACCGTGATCCACGCACCGTCGGAGTAGTCCGACGACCATCGCGTCGTCCGGTCGCCGTCGATCGCCTTGTCGGGCGTCCACGACGTCGTCTCGCTCCCGGAGGCGTTGACGCCGGCCCCGTTCGACGCGAGGGCGAGGTTGCCGTGCGCCGCTGTCTCGGCGACCTTCAGCGGAGCGGTCGGCGTGTCGAGACCGTCCGTGACCGCGAGCAGGTAGTCGCCGGCGGCGAGGTACCGCGGCACGGTCAGCTCCCCGGCGGCCGTCCCGTCGTCACTGACGTCGAGGGCGCCGAGGGTGACCTTGTCGCCGGTGGACGAGGTGAGGGTGGCGGTGACCGTCTCCCCCGCGGCGAACCCCGCCGCCGTGACCGTGACGGACCTGCCGGCCTCCACGGTGCCGTGGTCCACGGACAGGGCCGGCGACGCCCCGGCCTGCCCGGCGGAGACCGTCACCTCGACGGGTGACGCCTCCGCGAGGGGCGCGTGGGACACCGCGTCGACGAGGGTCACCGTGGCGCGGTCGCCGCCCGCGGCGGTGTACCGATGCCGGGCGGTGTACCGGCCGTCGGCCACCGGCCAGGTGCTCGTCGTGCCGTCGCCCCAGGCGACCCGCGCGGCGGCCTGGACACCCCCGACGAGCGGGGGCACCGTGACCGTGCCGGTGATGGTGTAACGCTCGCCGGTGCTCGCCGTCGCCGCTCCCGCCGCGGTGACACCGAGAGCGGGCATGACGGGCGCGCCGTCCTGGACCGCGGGGAGACCGCCCGTCGTGTTGCCCACGAGCTTCAGCTGGACGTCGTCGGGGCCGGCGCCGTCCTCCTCGGCGACCACGGCGAGCGCGAAGTCGTTGCCGCCGTGCATGTCGAGGAATCCCGAAGGCACCGTGAACTCGGTCTGCGGCCCGACGTTCCCGGCGTAGACGCCGGTGTTCCAGCCGTTGACGAAGAGGATGACCCGCGACTTGTCGGTCTTCGAGGCGAAGCGGGCGCTGGAGACCCTGAGGACGAAGGACGCGTCCTGACCGTCCGGGACGTCGAGCGTGGCCGAGGAGCGGTACCACGTCACGCCGGCCTTCGGCGCGTGGAGGTCCGTCGCCGGCGTCCACGTCGCGTCGGGATGACCGGGCAGGTGCCAGCCGGCCCGCTCGCCGTACAGGCCGCCGTTGTTGTACAGACCGCGCGCGGTGTCTGGCGGGGCCGGGGCCTCGCCGAACCCGAGGGCGCCCCGCAGCCGCCACGTCACCGGTCCCGAGTTGCCCAGGGCAGCGCTGTGGAGACCGCGGTTGGCGCGCGAGGAGCCGTCGTCCGACCAGTCGAGGTTCTGGCCGAGGTTGAGGACGAGCGTGGACACGACGACCGGCATGCCGGCCTTGACCAGTCCGGCGGGCAGGGTGAGCGTCTGGTCCTCGCCGTTGGCCGGGCGGGCTCCGGCGTAGGTCCCGTTGACCCACACCAGCATGTCCGCGGCGGTGCCGCCCACGGCCTTGAGCCGGTCCCCGTACGCTCCGCCGCTCGGTGAGCCCGTGGACCCGTTGCCACGCAGCGAGATGCTCGTGAGGTCGGTCGCCGCGGTGTAGGCGGCGCGATACCACACATGGCCCTCGAAGGCGCCGTACGCGTGGGCGTCGAGGACGATGCCCTGGTTGCCCGGGCCCTGCCGCGGGTTGTGCGTCGTCTTCTTGTCCAGCGTCCGCCATCCCGGCCCGGCGGTCGCCGTGTCGGCGGAGGTCTCCGGGTTCTCCGGCATACGGGACCACGACAACGTCGGCGCGGTGACCGGCCGCGGTCCGGGAACCGGGGCGGTGAGGCTGGGCGCTCCGTTGGTCTTGCCGAGGGGGACGCCGTTGAACGTGATCTTCGGGTAGCCGGGTGGCGGGAAGACGGTGAGCGTCCCGGCGGACTGCATCGAGCCGGTGAGGTGGACCGTGCCGTCGGCGTAGCGGACGGCACGGACCAGATCCGCGCCGAGGACGACCGTCGTGAGGTTCCCCGCGGCATCGGGGCTCGCGCCGCTGACGCGCCAGGCCGTCGCCATGTCGTCCCGGGACAGCACCCGGATGGTGAGGGTGGGACGGCCGCCCGCCTTCACGACGACCTGCGAGGCTCCACCGTGGGTGTAGTCGAGCCGCAGCGAGGAGGTGGCCGCGTCCCACGCCGTGGTGACCGCGGTACCTGTGACGGTGACCTTGGGTCGCGTGGCGTAGTGGAGGACGGTCTCCCCGGGGTCCCCGGCGTAGCCGTCGAGCAGGAGCAGGTCGGAGTCCTTGATCGGGGTGAAACCGACGACTTCGGAGGTCGTGTAGTAGATCTCCTGGGCCCCGAGCTTGAGATCGGCGGCCACGCCGAGCGCGTCGCGGCCGTGCAGGCGCAGCGCGGTGCCCGTGTCCTGAGGGATCCGCGCGAAGGTCACCCCGGTGCCCTCCGGCGGGACGTTGAAGGCGTCGACCGAGACGTACGTGCCCGAGGAGCCCTGGTCCTTCTGCCCGCTGACCACGATCTTGATGGTGTGCCGGCCATCGTTGAGCCCGTTCTTCTCGAACGCGACCCACTGCTTGGTCTGTCCGGTGAGCGGGTGGTAGGAGTTCGTCCGGCCCGCTTTGACGTCGTCGATGTAGACGTCGCCGTACCCGTGGTTCTCCGACTGCGGCATGACGACCTGGATCGCGGTGCCCGTGAAGGTGTACGAGACCGAGTCGCCCGGCGTGTCGGAGAAGCTCTCGGTCCCCTTGTAGTCGTTGGCGGTCCAGCTGTGGCCCGTCGCGTGCGTCCACGAGCCGGTGTACTCGACCTTGCCCGTGTCCGCGTCGTCGGTCGTGAACAGGCCCATCGGCTGCGACCGGCCGAGCGTCAGGGGAAAGGTGAAGGACGTGTCCGTCGTGGCGTTGGAGTCGGCGAGGCGGAAGGCGATGTACCGGGAGCCGTTGCCGGTGACCGAGCCGGTCGCCTGGTTCTCCGTGGCCTGGCGGGAGAGAGCCAGCACGTCCGCGCCGCCGGGGGCCACGGTAACCGCCGGCGGGACGACCCGCTGCATGGAGGCGATGCCGGTCAGGGTGTCGAGCTGGTAGGCGAGCTGCTTCTGGGTCGTGAACTTCGCCGTGAGCCGGCGGTTCTCGTCGATCGCGGCGCCGTAGTCGTAGGACGTGAAGCCGGACGACGGGGAGCCGGTCCAGCCCCAGTTCGTGCCGCCGTACTCCATGTAGTGGTTGAAGAGCGTCACCCCGGAGCCGATGCTGTTCACTCCCCATTGGCGGGTGAAGGCCGGGTCGACGAACTGCCGGCACTTGGCGGGCGTGAAGGAGGCGCCCCAAGGGGTGAAGGCCCCGCCCTGCCCTTCGGCGATCATGATGGGGTTGCCGGTGATCGACGAGCGGAAGGCCGACTCGAGGTCACTGATGCCGCCGCGCCCCGCGTTGCAGTTGAAGCCGAGCGGATAGGTGTCGTACGTGTACAGGTCCAGACCCGTGTCGGCGCCGGCGCCCGTGCCGCCCGCCGCCTTCGGCACCCACCGCTTGTTGAGGCTGTAGTCGTTGTGCGAGAGCGGCACGGTGATGCCGTCGGAGCGGACCTGCTCGACGAGCGCCTTCTCGTAGGACGCGCGGGCCGCCGTCTCGGAGATCAGCTCATTCTCGACCTGGTAGAGGAGGATGGCGCCGCCACCATCCGTCACCTGATGCTTCCTGGCGATCTGGTCGAAGGTGTGCAGCCACTCCTTGGCCGCGGCGAGGTTCTGCGGCTGGGTGGAACGCAGGCCGTCGGGGTTGTTCGTCATGTACGCCGGCAGCCCACCCATGGAGGCTTCGGCGTTGATGTACGGCCCCGGCCTCGCGATGACGTAGAGGCCCTCCTGCTCGGCGATGGTGAGCAGCCGGTCGATGTCCCGGATCCCGGAGAAGTCGTACTTGCCGGGCGCGACCGAGTGAATGCCCCAGAAGAAGTACAGCGAGACCGCGTTGAAGCCGCCGGCCCGGACCTTCTGCAGGAGGTCCCGCCAGAGCTCGGGGCTGGGAAGCCGCCAGTAGTGGATCTCGGCGGAGAAGACGTTGAGGCGGGCGCCGTCCACCTTGAGCGAGTAGCCGTCCCAGCTGACCTTGTGGGCGGCCCCGTCATTGCCGGGGAAGCGGTACGTACCGGTGACGGCCGCCGGCGCCGGGGCCTGCCGCGCCGCTTCGGCATCCGGCGGGAGAGCGCCTCTGGGAGCCGCCGCCGCGGCCTGCGTGAACGTGCCGAGCGTCATGAGGGCGGCCAGCAGGGCGGAGGAGAACCTGCGCAATCGGTGACGGGGATGGGGGGTGATCGGCATCTGGTCCCCTTGATCTGAATGGTTGCCGGTGCACATCGCGGCGACGTCTGGTGCGGGTCAGGAGTCCGCTGTCGCGGAGAAGGACGGTCGCAAGAGCTGGAGGGCCTGGTCGGAGGGCCGTGTCCTCGGGGGGTGGCGGAGTTCACGTTGGAGCCGGCGGTTCCCGCCGCGTGAGGCGGCGCCGGCATGCGGACGCGGGCCGAGGTGGAACCGCATCGACGGCGGGACCGGCGTGTCCTGAAGGCCGGCGCGTCCTGCCGTGGGCAGGGCATGTCGGCGGCGCCCGCCCGGCCCGTCGGCAGGTCGTCTCGCCGTGTGCCTGCCGCGGTGTGGAGCCGCTGGGTGCGAAGTGTCTCGAAGTGCTCACCGGTCCCATCCGGGATGCGGCCGTCATCCGGCGCGACCGGTTTCCGGAAGCCACGCCACCGGCTCAGATGTGCCATGTCGAGCCGGTCCCGGCGGGGACGTACGTGGGGGCGGTCGGGGGAGATGCAGAGCCATGGTTTCCACCTGGCAGCTTCCTCGTGGCTCCGAAGGGGGACGAGAGAGACAGTAGATGAATGGCATCGATAACACCAGATATTGATCTGGGCTTGTTTCGCTGATGTTATCGATCCCATCGTCTCTGGTGCGCCAGACGACCGGCCGGGCTCCACCGCGCGGATCGACTAGGCCGGGTCCGGCTGGGGCATCGGGTGCTCACCGTCCTTCCGCCGCCGCGGCATGATGCGCTCCGGCTGCGGAAGGACGGCGGGCATCGGCCGCGCCGACCGGACACGGCCGGAGCCATGGCCCGGCGGGGCCGCCGACGAGAGCGGGACGGCCCCTTCGGGCGCGGCGACTCCTACGCGTCGCCCCGGCCGGCCGGCGCGGTGCTGGCGCGCACGATCAGGGTGGGCTCGACGGACGCGGGTTCGGGGGTGGCGTCGGGATCCGCGAGGTGGCGCATCAGGTGGGAGACGGCGAGGGCGCCCATCTGGGTGAACGGCTGGGCCACGGTCGTGAGCGATGGGGAGCAGTACCGGGCCAGGGCGATGTCGTCGACGCCGACGACGGAGATGTCGCCGGGCACCCGCCTGCCGAGTTCGTGCAGGGCACGGATGACGCCGAACGCCATCTCGTCGCTGGCCACGAAGACCGCGGTGACATTCGGGATCCTGCCCAGGATGAGGCCGTTGCGGTAGCCGGATTCGGGTGACCAGTCCCCCTCCAGCTCGGGCGGGACCGTCCTCCCCTCCGCCTCCAGCAGATCGCGCCAGCACTGGGCGCGACTGGCGGCTTCGAGCCACGCCCGGGGCCCGGCGACATGCCAGACGGTCTCGTGCCCCAGATCCAGCAGGTGCCGGGTCGCCAGGTGCGCGACCCGGGCCTGGTCGACGGCCACGACCTCGGTGGCGGAGGTGCGCGATCCGTCGATGGTGACGGTGGGCATCGAACCGGTGAGCTGCTCGATCCGCCTGCTCACGTGGATGAGCGGGACGGCGAGGATGACCCCCTCGACGCCCTGGTCGGCCAGTCGCGACAGGGCGTCCTCGATGGCGGAGGTGTCAAGGGAGACGGTGGTGGCGGTGTGGACCGAGTAGCCGGCCTCCTGGGCCGCGCTCTCGATGCCGTACATCAAGGTGATGCGCGAGTAGGAGTTGGTCTGCTGCATCACCACGCCGATGCTGCGGCTGCGACCGGACGACAGCATCCGCGCGGCGTTGTTCTTGCGATATCCGAGCTGGTCGACGGCCGTCAGGACCTTCGCCCGCGTCTCCTCCTGCACCGAGGGGTGGCCGGACAGGGCTCGCGACACGGTCTGGGGGGAGACCCCCGCGACCCGGGCGACATCGGCCATCGCGGGAGGCCGTGCGGCACCGTCACCCGCGCTCCGCAACTTCATGAGTCCCCCCTGCCGCCCCTCTCGCAGGTCATGATAACGCCATCAGCCGTTGCTTCCCGCGCCGATCCACGTAGTGGATGCCTGGTGGAGACCCTCATGGCACCGCTATCATCCCGGTGCCACGGCTCCGGCGCTCCAAGCACGAGCGCCGGGCGGCCGCACATCCCTGACGGCCCCCACGACGGCGCGGCCGGCGAAGGCGCGATCGGCTGCCGGACGTCTCGGGGTGACGAGGTCCGGCAGCGGGCATGGGGGCCTCCTGGCGATGTGGATCCCGGTCGGGTCCCACACGCCAGAAGGCCCTCGAACAATTCACCGTTGCCGGTCACATGTCGGTGATTGTCGACCGCCGCGGCCAGTGCATCCGGCCGCCGGTAACGATGGTTGCCGACCGCCGCGGTCAGTGCATCCGGCCGCCGGTAACGGCCTGTTTCCCGGAGACGGACACGGCGGGCAGCCACGGCACGTCGGGAGCCCGGTAGTACCGGATGCCCGCGTACTCCCAGCCGAGCGCATGCTGAGCCACCCGGCTCTGGAAGTCCTCGAAGAGCGACGGGTCACCTTGCCGGTCGAGCCTGGCGCTCCACGCCACCTCCGCCACCGCCGGAAGACGCGGGAACAACATGGTGTCCATGTACTTCGACACCGGGTCGAACGGCTTGTCGTCGCTCCACGGGGTCGTCGGGCCGTTCTGGTTGGTGGCGTCCGCCCAGAGCGCCAGCTCGACACCGTAGATCTGCTCGTCCGAGACCTCCAGCCGCCCCGAACCATCCGGGTCGGGAACGACGGTGTTCGGGTCCCATCGGTAGGCCCTGGCGAGGTCCAGGTAGCGGCCCTGAATCCAGGTGAGGCCGTAGGGCACCGAGCTGTCGTACTTGATATCGAGATAGGTATGGTCGGCCGGCGACATCAGGATTCTGTTGCCGTTGGCCAGGGCCGTGCGCACGCCGGCCGCCAGGCCCAACTCGCCGTTCTCCTGTCCGTAGTTGTGGAGTACCGCGCCTTCCGGCAGGGCCTCGCCGCTCGCCCAGGTGTTCCACGCCATGACCTTCTTGCCGGCCGCGGCCACCGCCTGATTGGCGATCTCGGTGTAGGCCCGGTATTGGGCGTTCGGGGTGCCGTCCGCCTCATCGCCGCCGACGTGGATGTAGTCACTGGTCGGGTTCTGGCCCGCGACGTCGGCCAGAACCGCGGTGAGGAACTCCTTGATACCGGCCAGATGCCGGTCGTCCTTCAGGCAGAGGTTCGGTCCGCGATTGAAGGCGGTGTAGACCGGGATGACCGTGTCGTTGCAGTTCAGTCCGGCCACCGAGGCCATCGCCGCACCCATGTGGCCGGGTCCGTCGATTTCCGGGATCACCTGGATGAAGCGGGCCTTCGCGTAATCGACGATCTCGCGGTACTGCTCTTTCGTGTAGAACCACGGCCCGGCCACGCCGTTGTCAACGGTGCCGGGCTTGATCCCGCTCTGTCCGGACCCACCGACCTGGGTCAGCGCGGGATACGCGTCGATGGCGATACGCCATCCCTGGTCCTCGGTCAGGTGGAAATGGAAGGAGTTCAGCTTGTAGGCCGCCATGTGGTCCAGCAGTCGTTTCACGTCGGTCACCGGGTAGAACCGGCGGCCGACGTCCAGCATCGCTCCGCGCACCGGGAAGCGGGGTGTGTCGGAGACGCGGACGGCGGGCACCGTCCAGGCTCCCTGCCGCACGGTGGGGGCGTTGATCTGCGGCGGGAGCAGCTGACGCAGCGTCTGGACGCCGTTGAACACGCCTTCGGCCGTGTGGCCGGTGATCAGAACGCCCTTGTGGTCCGCCGTGAGCGTGTAGCCCTGCTCTCCCAGGTCGGCGGATCCCGCCGCTGAGAGGGTGACGGCGGCCGGCTTCTTCCCCACGCCCTTCACCATGGGGCCGGCGGCCAGGTGGAAGCCGGTCGCCGGAGCCAGGATCGACGCCAGGTACGCGCCCTGCTCCCTCGTTGCGGCGTCGGTGAGGATCGGCGTGTCCGGCTTCAGCTCGAAGCCGGGGCCCGGACCGGCGGCCATGGACGTCGGAGCGGGGATCACCGCCGGAAGCGCGGATCGGCCCACCACCCGCACCGAAAGCTCGGCCGCCGTGGTGGTCTGCGTGTTGTTCGCACCGATGTCGCCGTAGGCGGCGAGCTTGACGTACCTGCCGTTCTTCGCCTTCGGCAGGTACACGGTCTGCGCGGCCGTACCGGACACGAAGGCCCCGCCGACGACCGGCTCGCCGAAGTCGTCCGGGGCGTCGGAGACGTAGACGCGGTAGTCGCCGATGTTGCCGTTGGTGTTGCTCTGCCTGGGCAGGTAGTTCAGCGCGCATACCTTCGCGGACGCGCCCAGGTCGAGGACGATGGCGTTCGGGAACTCCCGGGTGCCGTACGACCAGCCGGAGCTCCAGAAGGTTCCGCTGTTGCCGTCGATGACATTCGTGGCCGGCGTGTCCTCCGCCCCGTAGTGGGCGAAAGACTCCTCGCTGTTGGCCTTGACGCCCACCGGGCGGGCCGGCGTCCCGCAACCGTCGACCGGTCCCGGTGCCGGCGCGGGCGCGGGCGGGAGCTGGAACGGCGCGGGCAGTGCAAGCGTCCCGCCGGTGTCCGAGGCGGTGAACGGCCGGCCGTCGGCGGTCGCGTTCACCGTGACCGAAGGCGTGTACGCGCGGGCGTCGACGTCATTCTGGGTGAAGGTGTGGGTCCTGCTCCGGCAGACGATGTCGTCCCCCGGTGCGAGACGGCTCGAGGCGCAGCCGCTCAGGTCGATGTTCCCGGTGGTGGTGAGCGAGGTCAGCGGCACGTTCCCGGTGTTGGTGACGCGGACCATGTACGACGCCTGGTCCTTGATACCGAGTCCGGGCGGCGCGTTGTACCGGTAGACGTCGAGGACGGGCTCGATCTTCACTGCGGGTGCCGGGGCCGGCCCGGACGCCGGAGGCGCCGTGGTGGCGATCCGCACCTCGCTGATGGTGCCGGTGAAGAACCACTGATCGGTGGGGGCCGAGTCCTTGCCGGTCTTGAAGTGGACACCGCCCAGCGTCATGTTCTCCAGGTTGGTGAGCGCGGAGAAGAAGACCTGACGCGGGGCGGTGTAGAGCTTCACGCCGTCGAGCCAGAAGGTGGTCTGCCCGCCGCCGGCCCGCAGCTCGACCGTGTGCTCCCTGCCGTCGGCGACGTTGACCTGGCTCTGGTGATTGGCGAGGTACCCCTGCGCGCGCGACGGCCGGATCTCGAAGTAGGGCCTGCCACCGGAGTTGATCGTGATCAGGAACTCGTGGTCGTCCACCCCGTTCCGGGAGGCGCCGAACAGTACCTGGGGGAGCGTCTGGTTCGCGTTCGTCGTGGTGAAGGTGACCGAGACGGATCCGTTGTCCAGGGCGCGCACCTTCGCCAGGTCAGGGGTGACATCGATCAGTTCCCTGCCGGTGAAGGCGTGGGTCGCGGTGTCGCGGTACACCGTGGTCACGGGGCCGGCCGGCGGCTGGATGGTGGCCGCCTGGACGGTGGTGGAACTCTTCCCCCCGGCGGTGTAGACGCCGGTCAGCCGGATCGACCGTACCGGTACGTCCTTGCCGACTCTGACGGGCACGTCGAGCGTGATCGACCGGCCCGGCTCGACGGCAGGCGTCGCGGCGGTACCGGAAACGCCGTCGAGACCGCCCAGGGCGATGGCCCCCGCCGGCAGCGTGTCGTTCTGCTGGTTGGTCACGGTGACCGGCACGATGGTGGTGGCGTCGGCCGTCAGCGCCGTACCGGCCGGGATGGCGATGGGTGCGCACAGGCCGTCGAGTTCGCTGACCGGGAACGACGCGAAGGTGATCTTTGCGTAGCCCTCGCGTTCGTAGAGGACACCCACCTGTCCGTCAGCGAGCATGTCCGCCGTGGAGTATGCGGACGCTCCCGGGTCGAGGACCTTGGAGATGGGCCAGGTCTGTCCGTCGTCGCAGGACAGCCGGACAGTGGTGTTCATCCGGATCTGCGGATCGTCGTTGTTGGTGGAGATCAACCAGCGGGACCTCGGATCCCCGGCCGGGGCGTTCGGGTAGGCCCGCATGATCGAGCCGTTGTCATTGGGGTCACGCAGCGCCGTGTCCCGCGTCAGCGGCGAGTAGGTCCGGCCGCCATCGGTGGAGACGGCCCGCAACCTGTAGGGATTCGCTCGGACATTGAGCAGGAGGTCACCGGTCGACGTGTCGGTGACCTTGTTCTCGTTGGTTCCCGGGCCGATCAGGTCGCCGTGATGCCAGGTTTCCCCGTTGTCGTCGGTCCACGCGCTCACGGCATAGACCTGGCCGCTTTTCAGGACGTTGTACTGCTGGACGATCCGGCCCTTGTAGCGGCCGGCGGAAACATAGAGCCCACGGCCGGACGAGGCGAAGATGCCGCCCCAGGACGGGTCCTTGACCTGGTCGGTGATTCGCTTGGTCTTCCAGGTCTGCCCGTCGTCGTCGGAATAGCTGTAGTCGGCCTGCACCACGTACGGATCGTTGTGGTCGGTTCCCGTACGGCTCGCGACGAATCCGGTGCGAAGTGACGCCGCGTAGAACAGGAATATCCGGTTGGTCGCGGGATTGTAGGCCAGCGACGGATCACCGAAGCCGGCCGGATATTCTCCGGAGCGGTTGACCCGCTGCGCCGACCAGGTGTTCCCGCCGTCACGGCTGATACGCACGAGATTGTCGATGTTCGACGGCAGGTCGGCCACGGTATGCCGGCCGTCGTACGACGCGACGATGGTGCCGGATCTCGTCACCACCATCGCGGGAATGCGGTATTGGCGGTACTGGCCGTCCTGGCTGGTGGCCAGATCGACCGTCCGGGTCGTACGGATCTCTCCTCCGGGTGGTGTCGTCCTCGGGAGAACGGTCTGCGCATGGACGGGTGCGGCCCGGAGAGGTTCGGCTCGGGCGGGCGACAGCGACACTGTCACCAACGCGACGGCAGCGATTGACGCCAGGGGAAGTCTGCGTTTCACGGGGGGACTCGCTTCCGCGGGGATCGCATTCACTGTGGCGGACATCAGACGTCTGACATCTGTCGAAGCTAAAACGGCCTCGGACGACTGTCAACACTCCTGCGCGAAAGTCACGGGTTCCGAACAACAACAATCAGACGTTGCCCTGCCGGTAACCGAAAATCGCCGGACAGGCCGGTTGCCGGCCATGGCGGAACCGCCATGGCCGGCAACCGGGCGAACTCTGCGGCTCTTGTATCCCGAGGTCACCGGGATCGAGACCCGCCCGTCGCCTCCTCGTCCGGCCGGCGGGGCGACGTTCCGCGTCGCCGGCCTCGATCGCGAAGCCGCCCCGCGGGCCGTCACCGACCGCGATCTGGAGTATGGCCGTTCACCCGGAAGCGGGCCGGACCCCGGCGACGACGAGATCGATCGGGGCTCCCGTGAGCGGCTCCGGCGCCGGTACGCGGACCCGGCCCGGGCCCGCAAGGCGAAGTCAGAAGAGCGGAACGCCCTGGTCGGCAAACCGCGGCCCACGGAAGGCCTCGGCCTCCTCGATGAACCCCCACGGCCGCCGGTATGGCCACGGCGCCGCGGAAGATCCGCGGCACCGGCTCTTCGACGCCTTCCACCTGAAGATTCGCTGTCGGTACGGCGCCCGCCAGGTTCTGATCAGGATCACCGGCAAGGAGGACGACGTGCCCGCGATCCAGGCGCCTACAAAGCAAATCGCCGACCCGCCTGGTGGCGGATCGGCGTCGGGAGATGCTTCCCTTTTGCTGTGTGCCCCCTGCAAGATTCGAACTTGCGCTCCCGGCTCCGGAGGCCGGTGCTCTATCCCCTGAGCTAAGGGGGCCAACGAGTGAAAGATTACCAGGTTCTGGAGGTGGACCGACACTCGAAGCGCGGAGGGGAGATCACAGGAGGCGAACGGCTTGGTCTGGCGGGCGTCTGGCGGGCGGATGGCGTCACCGAGGGCCCGGGCGAACGGCTCCTCGGTAGCGGGCTCGGTAGTAGGGGGAGGCGGCGAAGTTCGTCATCCTGACGACGTCGCCGGTCTTGGGGGCGTGGACCATGACGCCGCCCTTGACGTAGATGCCCACGTGCGTGGGGTCTCCCGTGCCGCCACCGAAGAAGACCAGGTCACCGGCCCGGAGCCGGGAGAACGGCACCCGGCGGCCCTGCCTGAACTGGCTGCCGGTGTAGTGGGTGAGCGCGACGCCCGCCCTGGACCAGGCGTGCAGGGCGAGCCCCGAGCAGTCGAAGCCGCCGCCGGTCGGCCCCGCGCCGGATCCGCCTCCCCAGACGTACGGCCTGCCGAGCTGGCGGAGGGCGGCGGCCACGGCCGTCCGGCCGGGTGGGGTGCGGCGCGACCGCGGAGAGGGGGCGGGTGAGACGGGGCGCGGCCGCGGGGAGATGACGGACGAGGGGCCGGGCGAAAGGCCGGGCTTCCCCGCCTCGCCGGATGGGCCGCCTGTCTCATGGGACGGGCCGTCCTCGGCCGCACCCGGGGTCACGGCCCCGATCGCACCCCGTATCACGGCCCCGATCGCGTCCGGATCAGCGGCCCCGGGCCCGGCGGGGCTCGCGCCGGGAACCTTCTCCGGTGGTTCGTCCCCGGAGCCCGGAACCCCCCACGGCGGCGTGGAGGTGGAGGGCGGAGGCGCCCACGGCGGCACGGAGCCGAGAGCCGGGGGCGCCGGCGGCGCGGAGTCGCGGGCCGGGGGCACCGGCGGAGTGGGGGCCGGAACCGCCCGGCGGGCCTCGCAGGCGGCGACGAGCGTGTCCCGCATCTCGCTCTCGATCCATCTCCGGATGCCGTCCGGCATCCCGGCTCCGAGGAGGGAGCGGATGCTCAGCAGGAGCCGTACGGCGTCGGGGCAGTGCCGGGCCGGAGACTCCTGCGGCGCTCCCGCCAGGGTCGCCGTGAGAGCGGTGGCGGCGAGGAATGCGGTGATCATGTGTCCTCCCAGGTTCGGCGGATGACCGGAGCCCAGGATCGGCCGGAACGTGTGATCGCCAAGGAGCCGAACGGGATTCTGTGGACAACGCGGCGCCGCCCACAGCGGGTGGCGGCTCGGCGGCGGGTGACGCGCCGCTGTCCGTCGGTTTCATCGCCCACGGGCTCGATGGCGCCCCCAACGGCGGGCGGCGCGCCTTCCGGACCCCCGGCCCCCGGCCTTCCGGACTCCCGGCCTTCTGCGGCTTTTCCGGGCGCCGCCGGTACGCGTCCGGCGAAAACCACGCGTGGCCCCGCTCCCACGGGTTAGCCTCACGGCCGTGGGCGAGGTTCTGGGCAAGGTACTGGTGGTGGATGACGACGAGGTCATCCGGCAGCTCATCGCGGTCAACCTGACCCTTGAGGGGTTCCAGGTGGAGACCGCCTTCGACGGGCAGGACTGCCTGGACAAGGTGCGGGACGTGATGCCCGATGTGATCACGCTGGATGTCATGATGCCCCGGCTCGACGGCTGGATGACCGCCACGAAGCTGCGGAGGAACGAGGGGACCAGCCACATCAGGGTCGTTCTCATCACCGCGCGGGCGCAGGAGGACGACAAGCGGCGCGGGTTCGGCATCGGGGTCGACGCCTACCTCACCAAGCCGTTCGACCCGGCCGAGCTGATCCAGGTCGTCCGCGACCTGGCCGTCTCCACTCGGGGCCGCTGACCTCCCGGCCGGTGTCCCGATGTCACCCGGCCACCGCTCGGTCTCCTCTGGCCGCCGCGCCGGTCCCCGATGCCCGCGGGGGCCCTACAGCAGGCCCTCCCTGCGGGCCACGGCGGCGGCCTGGGTGCGGGAGGAGACGCCGAGCTTGCCCAGGATGTTGGAGACGTGCACGCTCACCGTCTTCTGCGCGATGAACAGCCGCTCGCCGATCTCACGGTTGGCCAGGCCCTCGGCGACCAGCGCGAGAACCTCCCGTTCCCGCCCGGTGAGCGCGCCCGGGCGCGACCCGGCGGGCGTCCGCCCCCGCGTGCCGTTCCCTGTCTCCCGCCCCTCGGCGGCCCCTGACCCGGACCCCGCCGCGGCTCCCGCCACCGACCCCGCCGCGCCCCCGAAAGCATCTGCGGAAGCGTCCCCGGGCCCGGTCCCGGACGGCACCTCGGACTCGGCCGCGGGGAATCGCGCCCGGCGGCCCAGGTCGGCCAGGGCGTCGCCCAGCGGCCGGGCGCCGAGCGACGCGGCGGCCCGGACGGCCTGCCTCCACTCCTCAAGCGCCGCGGCGTGGTCCCCCGAGACGAGCAGCGCCTCGGCCAGCCGCCACCGCGAGCGCGCGGTCTCGTAGACGAACCCGTAGCCGAACGCCTCGACCGTGGCCCGCCAGGCCCCGACGTCGGCGCGGCCGTGCACGCGGTGCCACTCGGCCTCGGCCCTCGCCAGCCAGGCGTGCCCCTCGACCCCCGTCCCGGGCCGGACCGGTCCGCGGGCGCGGGCCAGCAGCTCGTCGGCACCGTCGGTACGGCCCAGCTCGGCCAGCGCCCACAGCCCGACCGCCCCGATGCGGATGTTGCCCATGTCGGCCGGGTCGAGGGCGTCGAGGACGGCGGTCACGTGCTCCAGGGCGAGGGCGGGGTCGCCGTTCCACAGGGCGTGCTCGGCGGCCAGCGCCCGGGACATGTAGGCGACCAGGGAGTCGGACCAGAAGGGACGCACCCAGGTCAGCCGCTCGTCCACCTCGGGCAGCCCCATGGCGACCTCGACGAACAGCGCGAAGGACGACAGGATCGCCTCGTGGTTCGTGCCGACGCGCACGCCGAACCCCGAGCCCTCCTTGCGGGCCCGCGCCCAGTCCCCCGTCGTGTAGTGGATCAGCAGCTGGAGGAACCGCAGGTCGGTGCCGAAGGTGCTCCAGGACAGGCCGCTGTCCTCGGCCAGCCGGACGCCTCGCTCGGCGATCACGGCGGCCTCCGCCATCGAGCCGTGCTCGAACGTGAGCCGGGCGTGCTGGAAGATCGCCCGCAGGTCGACGGCCAGGTCGCCGGACTCCTGGGCGGCGGCGGCGCCGAACAGCTCCCCGGCCCGGCCGGGGTCGCCGTCGTACTCGGCGCAGGAGGCGAGGGTGACCATCGCGCTCTTCTGCGCGTCGCGGGCCCCGGTGTCCCCCGCGATCTCCAGGGCGCGTTCGGCGAGCGGCCCGATCTCCGCATCGCGGGCGGTGGGGAGGAGCGTGCGGGCGAGAGTGGCCAGCGCCCGCGCCAGCACGGCCGTGCCCGGAGCGGCCGCCGCCACGGCCTCCTCCGCGGCGGCGACGGCCGCCGGCACGTCGTCGGAGTCGTAGAGGTAGTAGGCGAGCCGCTCGCGGGTCTCGGCCGTCGGGGGCAGCTCCCGCAGCTGGGCGATGGCCCGGTGGTTGTCGCCCATGTCGGCCGCGGCGGCGGCGGTGCGCATGGCGAGCCGTACGCGGTCCGTCCCGGCGCGGCGCTCGGCGTCGGGGACGCGGTCCCAGAGCCCGAGCGCCTGCTCGAAGTGGCGGTGGGCCTCGGCGGGCGCGCCGAGGCGCTCGGCCCGCCGGCCCGCCTCGACCGAGGCCGACATCGCCTCGGCGAGGTCGTGTCCGGCGAGGTAGTGGTAGGCCAGCTCGGCCGCGGCGCCCTCGCGGGCGGTGAGCAGCCGGGCGAACTCCGAGTGCATCCGGGTCCGCTCGCCGGGCAGCAGGTCGGTGTAGACGACCTCCTGGAGCAGGGCGTGGCGGAACGCGTAGCCGTACTCCCCGTCGGGGCGGAGCAGCCCCTGGGAGACGATCTCCCGCATGGCGTCCTCGAAGGCGAGGTCGTCCAGGCCGGACGCCTCCTGGAGCAGGGCGTGGTCGACGCGCCGCCCGGCGACGGCGGCGCCCCGCAGCACCCGCTGGGCGGCGTCGGAGAGCGGTTCGACCCGGGAGAGCAGCAGGTCGGCCAGGCCGTCGCTCATCGAGGAGCCGTCGGTCAACGCCTCCAGGAGCTCCTCGGCGTAGAACGGGTTGCCCTCGGCCCGGTCGACGACCTCGCCGATCACCCGCGGATCCGTCCCGCCGAGTCCGGAGAGGTGGTCGGCCATCTCGTCGGGACCGAGCGGGCTCAGCTCGACGGCCGTCACCGAGGGGAGGCGCTTGAGTTCGGCGAGGACGCGGCGCAGCGGGTGGCGGCGGTGCAGGTCGTCGGTGCGGTAGGTGCCGACCAGGCAGACGCGCTCGGTCTGCAGCATCCGGCTGAGGAAGACGAGCAGGTCGCGGGTGGACCGGTCGGCCCAGTGCAGGTCCTCCAGGATCAGCAGCACGGGCCTCGTCGCCAGGAAGCCCAGCATCGAGCCGAAGAGCCGCTGCTGGGTGAGGGCCGAGGCGGTCTCGGCGCCGAGGTCGACGCCGCCGGGCAGCAGCCTGCCGAGGACCGGGCGTGCCTCGATCTCCGCGCGCAGCTCCGCGGGCGCGCCGCGCAGGGCGTCGGCCAGCGGGAGGTACGGCAGCGCGTCGCCCAGTTCGGCGCACTGCCCGACCAGTACGGCGAAGCCGGCCGCCTCGGCCCGTTCGGCCAGCTCGGCGACCAGGCGGGTCTTGCCGATCCCGGCGTCGCCGCCGACGAGGGCCACCCCGGCCAGCCCCGCGGCGGCGGAGTCGAGGACCGCGGCCAGCCGGGCGAGCTCCGCCGATCGCCCGATAAGCGCGTTCAGCGCCTTTTGCCAGCCCACGACGGCGAGTATGTCATGACCCGCCGAAGCGCCGTCCGGCCGCGGCGCCGTCCTCCCGGTCGCAGGACAGGTCGCGCAGGTCCTCCAACAGGCGGGCCAGCGGCCCCGGCGCGGCCAGCGCGCCCAGGTGTCCCCGGCGGGGCAGCAGGATCAGCCGCCCGTTCCGGCAGGCGCGCAGGAAGTCGCGCTCGTTCGACCTGAGCGGGTCGCGAGCGCCGTTGACCAGCCACACCCGGCCCGGGTAGGCGGCCAGCGCCGCGAGGTGGTCGTACCCGGTGACGGCCTCGACGACCTGCGGAAGCGCCTCGCACGACAGTCCCCCGGCGACCATCGCCGCGCCGGCCGGGCCGGGAAGGAGGCGGCGGAGGAGACGGGCGCTGACCCGGTCGGCGCGCGCCGGGTCCCGCGCGGCCAGGGAGGCGGCGAACCGGTAGGGGACGGTCACCAGTCGGCTGTTCGAGGTGCATCCGAGGGCGGCCAGCCCCGCCACCCGCTCGGGGAAGCGGCCCGCGGTGGCGATGCCGACGTAGCCGCCCAGGGAGAGCCCGGCCACGAACGCCCGGCCGCCGAGCGCGTCGATCGCGTCGGCCACCGCCGACGCGGCCCCCTCCATCGTGAACGGCTCGCCCCGGCGCGAGCCGTGCCCGGGCAGGTCGGGAGCGGCGACCGGGCCGCTGATCCGGGCGGCCACGGGGTCCCACATGGTCGCACTGACCCGGATTCCATGGACGAGGACGACCGGCAGCATCACTGACCTCCACGCTTCGAGGACGTACCGAGCAGACTACAACGCAACGGTGCGTTGCATTTGGCGTACCGCCATTAAAACACAACGCACCGTTGCGTGGTTATAGTCGGTACGGCACAGCACGGCACCGTCACCGGCACCACGCCACCGCGGAACCGCACGGGACCGCACAGAGTCGCGCGGGACCGGACGGCATCGCGGCGTCGGGCGGCACGGGACGGTGAGCCCGCACGGCACCGCACAGGACCGCGCGGGACCGCGCGGGACCGCGGAGAGCGAGAGCAGGGAGCAAGGAGCAGGGATGGCACCGCGCAAGGAGCAGCAGATCTTCCGGGCCACACTGGACCTGCTGGCCGAGAAGGGCTACGACGGGCTGACCGTCGAGGGGGTGGCGGAGCGGTCGGGGGTCAACAAGACCACGATCTACCGGTGGTGGCCGTCGAAGGCGGCGCTGCTGGCCGCCGCGCTGGTGGAGGCGGACCTGCTGACGCTGGAGCAGCCCGACACCGGCAGCCTCAGGAAGGACCTGGAGGCGCTGGTCACCGGCATGGCCGGGCTGCTCACCCGCCCGCCGTCGGCGGATGTGGCACTGACCGCGCTCGGCGCCGCCGTGCGTCATCCCGAGATGGCCACCGCGGCCCGGCGTTTCTTCGCCGAGCGGCTCGCCGGGGAGGCGGAGATCTTCGAGCGGGCGCGGCGGCGCGGCGAGCTGCCGGCCTCGGCCGACCCGCTGCTGATCATGGATCTGCTCGGCGGCGCGGTGTGGCTGCGCGTGGCCTTCCGCGGCCTGCCCCTGGACGACGGTTTCGCCGCGAGGGCGGTGTCCGCGGTCCTCGACGGGGTGGTCCGCGAGGCCGGGCCCTTGACCCGGGACGACGGCTGACGACGCCGACGCCGACGGTGTGGACGAGTGCCCGCCGGCGGGGTCCGGCCAGACGCCCGGCCGGGGTCCGGGCGGGGTTCGGTCAGACGCATGGGCCGGGGTCCGGTCAGGTGCCCGGGCCGGGTCCGGGCCGGGGTTCGGTCAGGCGGCCGGGCCGGGTCCGGCCAGGCGTCCGGCCGGCCCCGGGTCCTCAACGGGATCAGCCGGCCCAGCCCGGGAGGGGACCGTCCCGCGGGTCGTCCCGGCGGCGCGGGGCCGCTCCGGGAGGGAGCGCTCCGGGTATGAGAGCCGTCCCGGGGACGCGGGTCACTCCGGGAGCAGGTCGCGGGCCATGCCGTCCAGCAGCCAGCGCAGGCCGCGCTCGAACTCGTCGTCGGCGGCGTCGGCGTCGGCGTCGGCGGCCCGGGGGGCGTCACCGGCGAGCAGCGGCGCGAGGTTGGGGAACTCCTCGGCGACGCCCGGCTCCCCCAGGAAGGACCGGATGAAGGCGTCGCGCTCCCCGGGGTCCCAGCCGTACCTGGCCGGCGTCTCCCGCCGCAGGGTCTCCCTGATCACGAATCCCAGCGTGTAGTCGTCGACCGCGGAGACGATCGACGGTCTCCACTCCGGGCGGATCCGCGGGTCCGACAGCGCGGCCAGTGACTGCTCCACGTGCCGCAGGGCGTTGGGGCCGACGCCCGGGCGGCGGGAGACGACCTCGGCCAGCCAGGGATGGCGCCGCATCGCCGCGCGCGTGCTCCGGGCGATGGCCGAGATCGCCTCCCGCCAGTCGCCGGGGAGTTCTCCCGGGATCAGGATCTCCTTCGTGACCTCGTCGGCCATCAGGTCGAGCAGGTCCTCCTTGCGTTCGATGTGGGTGTAGAGGCTCATCGCGCGCGCCCCCAGCTCGGTGGCCACCCGCCGGATCGAGACGGCGTCCACCCCTTCGGCGTCGGCGATTCCGACGGCGGCCGCCACGATCGCCTCTCGTGTCAGCTTCGGGCGGCGCCTGGCCGCGTCCCTGGCCCACACCGGCCCCTGCGCTCGCTCGGATCCCACAACCGGAAAGTGTACGGCGTATCGCCCTGGTGATACGGTGTACGGAAAACCGATACAGCGTACGGAACGGTGGTCCGGAATGACCTCGATCAAGGAACCGGCGGGTCTGCGGTCCGATCCCGCCCTCCGCGGGATCGCCCTCGCGGTGGTACTGGGAACGATCATGACGATGCTCGACGCGACCATCGTCAACGTCGCGGTCGGCGTCCTCGGCCGGGAGCTGCGCATCCCGCTGGCCACCGTCCAGTGGGTGGTCACCGGGTACACGCTCGCCCTCTCCATGGCGATCCCGGTCACCGGCTGGGCGGTCGGGCGGTTCGGCGCCAAACGGACCTGGCTCGTCTCACTGGCGCTGTTCGGGGCCGGGTCGGCCCTGTGCGGCGCCGCCTGGTCCGCCGGTTCGCTGATCGCCTTCCGGGCGGTCCAGGGCCTCGGCGGCGGCCTGCTCATGCCCGTCGCGCAGACCCTGCTCGCCCGCGCGGCCGGTCCCGGCCGGATGGGACGGATGATGGCGGTGGTCTCGATCCCGTCGATGCTGGCCCCCGCGCTCGGCCCGCTGGCCGGCGGTTTGCTGGTCGACCACCTGAGCTGGCGGTGGATGTTCTACGTCAACGTGCCGGTCTGCGCGGTGGCGCTGCTGCTCGCCGTACGGCTGCTGCCGGACGACGCCGAGCCGCGCCCGGACGGCCGCCTGGACGCCGTGGGCCTGGCGCTGCTCTCCCCCGGCCTGGCCGTGCTGGTCTACGGGCTCTCCCAGGTCGGCGAGACGGCGGGCGGCGCGCGGGCGGCCGCGGGGATGGCGCTCGGCGCGGTCCTCGTGGCGGCGTTCGCCGTCCACGCGTCGCGCCGGGGGGAGCGCGCCCTGCTGGACGTGCGACTGTTCGCCGACCGGTCCTTCACCGGCTCCGTCGCGGCCCTGTTCTGCTACTCGGCGGGCGTCTTCGGCGTGCTCCTGCTGATCCCGCTGTACTCCCAGGCGGTGTCGGGACCGGGAGTGCTGGAGGCCGGGCTCCTGGTCGCCCCGATGGGCGCGGGCGCGATCGTGACCATGCCGCTGGCCGGGCGGCTCACCGACCGGGTCGGACCCCGCCCGCCCGCGATCGCGGGGATGGCGGCCGTCCTCGCCGGGATCCTCGCCTGCGCCCTGGCCGACGCCTCCGCCGGCACCGCCCCGCTGGCCGCCGCGCTCTTCGTCATCGGCCTCGGGCACGGCCTCGTCACCCCGGCGGTCATGGCGGGCGCCTACCGCTCCCTGCCCGGGGCGGCCCTGCCCGGGGCGGCGACCGCCTCGCAGATCGTGATCAGGGTGGGAAGCGCCCTCGGCGCGGCGGTGGCCGCCGTCGTCCTGCAGTCGCTCACCCGCTCCGGCGGGGCGGACGTGCCCGCCTTCGCGGGAAGCCTCCGGTGGGCCCTGGCGATCACCGCCGCCGCGCTCGTCCCCATGCTCCTGATCCCGCGCGGCCCGGCGCCGTCCCGATGACCGGTGCGCCCGCCCGCCTCCCGGTCCGTCCGAGAGGAGCGGGCCACGCGGACGGTGCGGGTCAGCCCGCGAGCGCGGCCGTGACGCGGTCCAGGATCGGGTACGGCACCAGCCCGTAGGCGTGGAAGTCGACCGCGTCCGCCCCGGCCGCCCGGGCCGCCCGGACCTTGGCGGCGAGCCTGTCGGCCGAGTCGGTGTCGGGCGGGCCGGGCCGCAGCACGACCCGCAGCTCCCGCTCCTCGCCCGCCGAGCGGCGGTAGGCGCCGACGTCGTCGGCCACCCGGACGGCGTCGCGGGCGTAGCCGAACGCGCCGAGCGAGGGCACCAGGTCGCCCAGCGCCACCAGGTCCACGCCGAGTTGCCAGGCGTCGTGCGCGGCGAGCCCCGGGGCGGGCAGGCCGTCGTCGTGGCCCTTCACCGCGCCGGTCCCGTCGAGGAAGACGAGCCTGGAGCCCTCGGCGGAGACGGCGGCGGAGACCTCCGAGACCAGCGAGGTCACCGCCTCCGAACGGGCCCTGGCGTAGGCGACCGCCTCGGGGCCGGCGTAGGCGGTCAGCGCCGCCCGGGTCACCTCGCCCTGCGCCGGCGGGTCGCCGCCGAGCACGCCGCCCACGATCCGCGCGCACTCCTCGCGCGCCGCCTCGGCGTTGACGCCCAGGTCGGTCGCGCGCCGCATGCAGAAGTCGCAGAAGCACAGGCCGAACAGGAACGCGTCCATCGGCCCCAGGGGGACGTGGCCGCGCCCGGGGCGGTGCCCCCGGCCGAAGCCGCAGGGACCGTCGAAGGCGCCGAAGTGCAGCGCCTCGGCGACCACGCTGTCCACCCCCTGCCTGGCCACCGCCCGGCCCAGCGCCACCGCGTAGGAGCGGACGTCCGGGTGGGAGGGACACAGGTCGGCGGGCGCGCCCCGGTCGCCGAAGCAGCTCCGCACGGTCACGTCGGGGGCGGCGAGGCCCAGCGTGGCGTTCCGCAGGAAGACCGCCCAGCCGTGCAGCCGCAGGCCGCGCCGGGCGGTGTCCGCGCGCAGGGCGGCCAGCGGCTCCTCGGCGGCCCCGGCCTGGACGGGCGGGGTCAGGCGCAGCCCGGCGAACAGGTCCGCGGGCGGCGTGAAGTGGACCCCGTCCGCGCGGAGCGTCACCCGGGCCGGGCCGTGGGGCGTGATGTCGCGGGACCGCTCGCCGGCCGCCGCCACGGTCACGCCCGCGATGCCGTACCCGGCGATCCGGTCGAGGACCGCCGCGCGGCCCTCCCCGCGCACGTCCTCGACGTGGACGTGTAGCGAGCTGTCCAAACCGCCGCCCTTCACCCGGAACCGGAGTCGGAGTCGAAGCCGGTCAGACTTCAACGCCCCTTGTAGGCGACGAAGTCGATCTCGACGAGGATGTCCATGAGGTCGGACCCGACGGTGGTGCGGACCGGGTAGGGCCGGGTGAAGTAGGACTTGTAGACCTCGTTGTAGGCGGCGAAGTCGCGCTTGAGGTGCTGGAGGTGGACGGTCGCCTTCACCACGTCGTCGAAGTCCAGGCCGTGGGCGGCCAGGATCGCGCCGAGGTTGCGCATGACCTGGTGGGTCTGCTCGGCCACGTCGGTCCCGACGACCTCGCCGGTCTCGGGGTGCAGCGGCCCCATGCCGGAGGTGTAGACGAAGTCCCCGACGACGAGACCCTGGGAGTACGCCCCGACCGGCGCCGCACCCTCGGCGGTGCGCAGCTCCTGCTTGACGCTCATCAACTACCTCCAGCGTGGAAACCCGGCCCGCGGGGCCGGGAGGACGCGCGGCACGGCGCCGCGCCTCCGATCGGGTCGCGTGTCCGCGGCCGCCGGCTCGGCGGGCAACGGACGATCGAAAACAACTTAAACAGAGGGAAATATACGGAATTCAGAAGAAGGTGGTGACGAGATCGACGACACGGTAGTCGTCGTCCACCACCGGGATGACCCGCCACTTGTCGAAGGCGGTGCACGGGTGGGAGATGCCGAACGGCACCAGCTCGCCCGGCGTGACCTGCGATCCGGGCGCCAGCCGTACGACCGCGTGCTGGTCGTGCATCCTGATCACCTCCGAGCCCGTGAGGACTCCGCGCGGCACCGGGAGCCCCTCGTCGAAGGGGGCGTCGCGCTTGCCGAGCCCGACGACGGCCAGCCCCGGCTCGGGGGTGCTCAGCACGTGCGCCCAGACCTCCAGCGCCGCCTGCAGCTCGCCCTCGATGCGGTTGTACGGCGTGCGCTCACGGTAGTGGCCGTCGTCGTGGGTGACGTAGGCGCCGCTGCGCAGCACGATCCTGGCCTGGCAGGCGGCGAGCTCCCGGCCGACCACGTCGAACCACTGACTGCCGCCCACCGACAGGATCGGGTCGCGCACCCGCAGGTGCGCGAGCGCCTCCAGCATCTGTCCGAGGTAGGCCCGCACCTCCTCGGCCGTGCCCAGCACCCCTTCGTACCCGGCGACCCCGGCGAGCTCCACGCCCTCGGCCGCCTGCGCCGCCCCGGCGACCTCCAGCAGCTCACCCAGCGTACGGCTGCCGCACCGCGCGCCCGCGACGCCCAGCTCGGCCAGCACCCGGAACGGCCTGGCACCCGCGTGCGCCGACAGCGTCTCCACCCCCGCCACCGAGTCCACGAAGCACAGGAACTCGGCCTCGGGGTCCTCCTCCAGCCACGCGGCGACGGCGTCGAGCCCGGCGGGGTCGAAGAACTGGTTGGCCAGGACGATCCGGGAGACCCCGAACTCGCGCAGGATGAGGACCTGGCTCGGGGTGGCGGCCGTCATCCCCCACGCGCCCGCGTCCAGCTGGGCGCGGACCAGCTCGGGGGACATGGTCGTCTTGGCGTGCGGGGCGAGCAGCATGCCGTGCCGCTCGGCGAAGTCCGCGAGCGTGGCGATGTTGTGCTCCAGCGCGGAGCGGCGCGCCACCATGACCGGGAAGCTGAAGGCCCCGCCGAACAGCGAGGACCCCACCGCCTTCTCGGGATCCACGATCCCCTTCACCGTCGCCGTCACCGCACCGCTCCCTTCGGTCTCCCCGCCGCCCCGGAGGACGGTGCCTCCACGTCGCGGGGGTCCTGGTGGTCCCGCGGGCGCCGGCCGCCGCCGGTCCCGCCGACCCTATCCTCGCGGTCCGGGGGGCCACAGGGGAAACGGACGCCGCGTGGGAGGCGGAGCCGGGACCGCCGGGGAGGCGCGGAGCCGGGTCCGCCGGGACACGGGGGGACGGAGCCGCTCACGGCCGCAGCGCCCGGCCGGGGGTGGCGCCGGTGAGCCGTCCCGCGGCCAGGACCGGCACGCCGGAGACGAGGACGTCGTCCACGCCGGCGGCCGGGACGCGGGGGGACTCGTAGGTGGCCAGGTCGCGGAGGGCGGCGGCGTCCACGACGGCGAGGTCGGCGATCTGCCCGGGGCGGACCAGGCCCCGGCGGGGCAGGCCGAAGCGGCGGGCCGGGTGGGAGGCCAGGTGGACGACGGCCTGCGGGAGGCTCCAGTCACCGGTCTCGCGGACGTGGTGGCCGAGCATGCGGGCGAACGCCCCGTACCCCCGGGGATGGGGGTGCCCGCCGACGTAGATGCCGTCGGAGCCGCCCGTGTGGGCCGGGTGGCGCAGGATCGCGCGGACCGACTCCTCCCCCTCGGGGCCGTCGTCCGGGCGGGCCGTCACGCAGCCGGCCGAAAGGCGGGTGTCGATGAGGATCCGGCGGCAGAACTCCCCCGGGCCGGTCCCGGCCTTCGCGGCGGCCTCCGGGAGCGTCATCCCCTCGGCCCACTCGGCCCCGGGCACGTAGGAGAGGGTGATCCTCGGCCAGAGGGATTCGTCCCACTCGACCGGCTCGGACGCGAGGATCCCCAGCGCCCGCTCGGTGTCGGCGGCCGGGATCCGCGCGGGCAGCGCGACCATCGCCAGGATCGTGCTGCCGCGCAGGTAGGGGTAGCTGTCGAAGGTGACGTCCAGCCCCTCGGCGAGGGCCGCGTCGAGCGGCGGCAGCAGGACGGACGCCGGGCCGTGGTAGTGCGACACGTGGACGGGCACGCCGGACGCGCGGGCGATGGCGGCCACCTCGGCCATGCCGGTCGCGCCCCGCTCGCCGTACGCGCGCATGTGGGTGACGTACGGCAGGCCGCCCAGCGGCGCGCACAGCGCGGCGATCTCCGCGGCGTCAGCGTAGCGGCCGGGAGCGTACTCCAGCCCGGTGGACAGCCCCGCCGCGCCCTCCTCCAGGCCGCGCTCGACCCGGGCGAGCATCGCGGCCAGCTCCTCGCGGGTGGCGGCCCGTTCGGCGGGGCCCATCACGTCGTAGCGGATCGTGCCGTGCGGCAGCAGGTAGGCGGTGTTGAGCGCGGTCGTCCTGTCGTGGCCGTCCAGCAGCTCGCGGACGCTCAGCGGCCCGTCGGCCCAGGGGTGGGCGCCGTTGACGGCCGCGAAGTAGCGGGTGACGTAGGCGAGGGTCCCGGGGGTGGTGGCCGGGGCGAAGGACAGGCCGTCCTGGCCGAGGACGAACGTGGTCACGCCCTGGCGGAGCGCGGCGAGCTGCACCGCCGGGTCGCCCGCCAGGGCGTCGCCGTGGACGTGGCAGTCGACCAGGCCGGGCATGACGTGCCGCCCGGAGGCGTCGACGACCGTGGCGGCCTCGGCACCGTCCAGCCTCCCCACCGCGACGATCTCGTCCGCGACGACGCCGACGTCCGCGGGGAAGGCGGGGGCTCCCGTGCCGTCCAGCACCCGGCCACCCTGAACCAGCACATCGAAGATCATGCCCGGATTGAACCACCCGCCGCGCTCCGGCGCACTCCCCCGCCCGCGCGGGCCCTCGGCTCCGGCGGCGCGCACCGCCTGAGGTACGGCCGCGCTCCCCCGCCCGCGCGGGACCCTCACCGATGGGCCGGTGACGCCCGGAGCCGGCGGCCGGTGGCGTCCGTAGCCGGCGGGCGGTGGCGTCCGGAACCGGCGGGCGGTGGCATCCTTCACGGGTCAGGAACTCCCCGCAGGAAGGCCGTCGTCCCGTGCGCACAAGGCAGCTCCTCCGACGTCCCCGCCGTCCCCGCCGTCCCCGCGGCGTCCCGGTCCGGGCCGCGGCCCCGGTGGCGGCGGCACTGGCCGCGGCGGCGCTCGCGGTGGCGGGCTGCGCCGCGGACGGCGGTACGGCCCGCGGCGCCGACCCCGGCTCCGCCGCCGCCCGGACCCCCGCGGCGAGCGGGACCGGCGGGACGACCGGCACCCCCGGGACCGGTGGGGCGACCGGCACCCCCGCCCCGGCGGCCCCGGACGCGCCCCGCGTGCCGTTCGGCGGGCACGCGGGCCGCTACGCCGCCGGGACGCTGCGCCCGAGCGGCGACCAGGCCGCCCTCGACGCGAAGGTCGTCGAGCACTACCGGCGGTGGAAGGCCGCCTTCGTCAGGCAGGACTGCGGCCACGACCGGTACCAGATCCTCTCCCCCGACGCCGACCACCCGTACGTGGCCGAGGCCCAGGGCTACGGCATGGTCGTCGCCGCCACCATGGCCGGGGCGGACCCGGACGCGAAGAAGATCTTCGACGGGCTCCTGCGGTACGTGCTGGCCCACCCCTCGTCGATCACCCCCGGCCTGCTCGCGGCCGAGCAGGACGCCTCGTGCAAGAGCGTGAACGGCGGCGACTCCGCCACCGACGGCGACCTCGACGTCGCCTACGGCCTGCTCCTGGCCGACCGGCAGTGGGGGAGCTCGGGCGCCTTCGACTACCGCGGGCTGGCGCTCGACCGGATCCGCGCGATCAGGAAGGGCGAGATCAACCCGGTCACCAGGCTGACCAAACTGGGCGACTGGACCGACCGCGGCGACGAGTACTACTGGGTCAGCCGGTCCTCCGACTGGATGATCGGCCACTTCCGGGCCTTCCGCCGCGCCACCGGCGACCCGTTCTGGGACGCCGTGACCGACGCCCACCAGGACCTGATCGCCGCCCAGCAGGCGCGGTACGCCCCGGGCACCGGGCTGCTGGCCGACTTCGTGGTCGGCACCCGCACCGCCCCGAAGCCCGCGCCCCGGGAGGTCCTGGAGGACCCGCACGACGGCGCGTACTGGTGGAACGCCTGCCGTACCCCGTGGCGGATCGGCGACGACGCGGTGACCTCCGGGGACGCCCGGTCGCTCGCCGCGGTCCGCCGGATGAGCGCCTGGATCAGGGAGGAGACCGGCGGGGACCCGGGCCGGATCGGCGCCGGCCGCACCCTCGCCGGCCGCAGCCTCTCCGGCGACACCGAACTCGCGTTCTCCGCCCCGTTCGCGGTGGCGGCGATGGCCGACCCCGGCGGCCAGGCGTGGCTGGACGCCCTGTGGGACGAGATGGCCACCGCCGCGTTCACCCGCCGGGACTACTTCTCCGCCAGCGTCACCCTCCAGGCGATGATCACGGTGTCCGGCAATCGCTGGACGCCCTGACCGGATGGCGGGCCAGCACCTCCCTGGCCCGCTCCCTGGCGAGGTTCCAGCCGTTCCACGGGTCCGGCGAGGCCAGCTCGTTGCGTTCGACCACGGTCCGCAGCACGCAGCTGCGGACCGGCTCGGGCAGCCGGTCCAGCACCGGTACGGCCTCCGCCCCCAGGCCGCCCAGGTAGCGGTGGTCGATCCGGTCCGGGCCCCGGACGGCGATCTGGGTCTCGGCGACCCGCAGGTCCGGGTTCCACGCGGCGAAGGCCAGCAGCGCCGCCCCGGTCATCGCGACCATGGTCCTGGGCAGCCACCGGGCGGCGCGACGCCGGACGAGCCGCACGGCTCCGGCCACGAGCACCAGCGCGAAGACGGCGCCCAGCCACCAGATCGCCGCCTCCACCGAGGCCCGCAACCGGGTGAAGCCGTAGGCGCCGACGTACAGGTCCAGCCGGTGCAGGGCCGAGACCAGGACGACCATGGTCAGCGCGCAGAGCGGGCCGAGCAGCCCGGCCATCAGCCACCGCTCCCGGCCCCGCAGCCTGAGGGCCCCCGAGGCGACCGCCACGATCGCCAGCACGAACACGCTGACCACGGCGAGCTGGAAGAACCCCGAGCGGGCGTACTGGGCGTAGGTCAGGCCGGTCGCCGACACCAGCCACCTGGAGGTGCCGAACAGGACCGTGAGCTGCATCGCCACGAACACGCCGAACAGCAGGTCGAGCGCGGCGAGCGGCAGCACCCACACCCCCCGGCTCACCGTGAGGCGCGTGCCCGGCCCCTCCGGCTCGGCCACCGGCCGCAGGCCGGCCAGCACGGCGGAGGCGGTCACCGCCGCGAAGAGGCCGAACAACAGGATCCGCAGCGGCAGCGCCCCCGCGCCCAGCAGGTCCCGCACGCTGAAGACCCGGGCGACGGCCTCGGCGAAGACCGCGTCGGCCGAGGCGAACAGCGCGCCGAACACCGCCACCAGCACGGCGCTCAGCGCGATCCCGGCGAGCACCGGCACGATCCGCCGCCGCAGCGGCAGCCCCCTCGCCGGCCTCACCGGCGCGGCCAGGAACCACGGCACCGGCAGCAGCCCCAGCACCACCGACGCCCCGCCCCGCAGCACGCCCGCCCAGCCGCGCCCGGCCCCCGACAGGGCGAGCGCGGCCAGCAGGAACCCGGCCGGCAGGAGCGGCCCGGCGAGCCAGTCGGCGTCCCGGAACGCCGCCACCGCGACCAGCCCGTAGGCGATCAGGCCGAGCGCCGCCGACCAGGGGGTGACGCGGCGCCGTACGGCGGGCAGCGCCACCATCCCCATGGCCGCGGCGACCAGGACGAACCCCAGGCTCATCGCGCTGCCCGGGAGCGCGACCGCGGCGAGGAGCCCGACGGCGGCGCACGCCGGAGGCGCCCACCGGGGGGTGGGGGGCAGCTCGGGCCGGGGCAGCACGGGCGGCGCCACGTACTCCCCGGTCGTCCCCGGCGGGGCCGGGGAGGGCTTCACCGCCTTCCCGGGCGCGGACGGGGTGGGCGCCGGGCCGGCCTCCGGTGATCCGGGCGGCGGCCGGACCGGAACGGTGAACGTCACCCGTCGCTCGCACGCGGAGGGGGCCGGGACCTCCCACCGGGACCGCCCCGGGATCTCCGGTTCGGACGGGTCCGGGAGCCCGCTCCCGGACGGGGCCGGGACGGGCGGCGGCCGGACCGGGACGGGCGCCGCCGTGGGCGGGGCGGCGCCCGCGGCGGCGCGCCGCGGCAGGTCGACCGCGACGCGGCAGCCGGGGCCGTCCTCCACCCGGATGGAGCCACCGTGCAGCTCGACGATCTCCTTGGTGATGGCCAGCCCCAGCCCGGCGCCGCCGTCGTCGGCCGCGCGGCCGGCGTCCAGGCGGGAGAACCGCTCGAAGACCCGGGTCCGCTCGGCCTCCGGGATGCCGGGCCCCTCGTCGGTGACGCGCAGCCGCACCCCGCCGTCCCGCGGCGCCGCCGCCAGCACCACGGCGCCGCCGTCGGGGCTGTGCCGTACGGCGTTGTCCAGCAGGTTGGCGAGCACCTGGGCCAGCAGGTCGGGGTCGGCGCGCACGCCCAGCCCCCCGGGCACCTCGCAGCGGGCGGCGACCCCGTCCCTGGCCAGCACGGCCTCGCGCAGCGCCTGCTCGCACAGGGGCCGCAGCTCGACGTTCTCCAGCTCGATCAGCCGGGCCCCCGACTCCAGCCGGGACAGGTCCAGGAGCTGGGTGACCAGTCGGCCGAGCCGCTCGGTCTGGGCCAGCGCCGTCTCCAGTGTCGCCTGGTCGGGCGCGGAGACGCCGTCCACCACGTTCTCCAGCACGGCGCGCAGCGCGGTGATCGGCGTGCGGAGCTCGTGGCTGACGTCGGCCACCAGCGCGCGCCGCTGCCGGTCCACCTCGCCCAGGTCGGCCGCCATGGCGTTGAACGCGCGGGCCAGCTCGCCCACCTCGTCGCGGGAGGTCGCGGTGACGCGCAGGCCGTACCGCCCCTTGGCGATGGTCTGCGCGGCGGCGGCCATCTCGCGCAGCGGCTTGGTCATCCCCCGCGCGAGGAGTTGCATGATGACCAGGGCGAGCACGGCGGCCACCGCGACGCGGACGTTGCGCGAGTAGCCGGAGTTGATGCCGACCTCGTTGACCACGAACGCCACCACCACGGCCAGCAGGATCACCAGCCCGAGCTTGACCTTGATCCGGCCCAGGAAGTCGAGGGGTCTCAAGCGGAGCACATCCCGTGATCAGGGGCGGACGAGGGCGTAGCCGACGCCGTGGACGGTCCGCACGACGCCGGGCCCCAGCTTGCGGCGCAGCGCCCGCACGTGGCTGTCGACCGTGCGGGTGGCGGCGGCCTCGGAGAAACCCCAGATGTCGGAGAGCAGCCGTTCCCGCTCGAAAACCTGGCCGGGCCGCTCCGCCATGCGGCACAGCAGGTCGAACTCGGTCCGGGTGAGCTGCGCCTCGGCGCCCCGGGTGTAGACCCGCCGCTCGGCGACGTCGATCTCGACGTCGCCGACCCGGATCACCGTGTCCGGCCCGGCGAGCTGGGAGGCCCGCTCCACCCGCCGCAGCAGCGCGTGCACCCGGGCCACCAGCTCGCGCATGCTGAACGGCTTGGTCATGTAGTCGTCGGCCCCGACGCCGAGCCCCACGAGCAGGTCCGTCTCCTCGGCCAGCGCGGTGAGCATGAGCACGGGCACCGGCCGGGCCGCCTGCATCCGCCGGCACACCTCCAGACCGTCGAGGCCGGGCAGCAGCCGGTCGAGCACCACCACGTCGGGCCGCGACCTCGCGTACGCCGCCAGCGCCGCCTCGCCGTCCCCGACGGCCCGCACGTCGAAGCCCTCCGCGGTCAGCCGGTGCCGTACGGCCCGCGCGATCGTCTCGTCGTCCTCCACCAGGAGGACGCGTCGTTGCTGAGGGGTTGCCATAGGCGGAGCGTAGACCGGGGCGGTGCAGACGATCCGCGGATAATTGTGAAGGTTTCGCGCACCCGCGCCGGGAGGGCGCGGGTGCGGGTGGCCGGGGCGCGGTGTCCTCCGGCCCGTCGTCTCCCGGCCCGCCCCGGCGGGGACGAGCCGCGAAGACCCGGCGGTCAGATCATGATCATCCGGCGGCCGGTGATCCGGTAGCCGATCCGGGCGAACGACGCCGCCATGGGCGCGTTGCCCACGTCGGTGCTGTCCCTGACCTGGGGCTCGCCCTCGGCGGTGAAGATGTGCAACGTCTCGGCGACGAGGTCGTCGATGTAGCGGCGGCCCCGGTACGCGGGGTCCACCCCGATGTAGCCGATCGTGGCGGTGGTGGCGTTGCGGGTGGGCATCGTGATGCCCACCACGTCGCCCGCGGCGTCGTGCGCCAGCCGCCAGCGGTGACGCCCGCCGGGGAAGTCCGCGATGTCCTCCAGGGTCGCCTCCGCGGTCTTCCGCGGCCCCTGCTCGGCGAGACGGCGGCGGTCCCAGGCGTCGAGGCTGCCCTCGGCGATCCGGGTGAGCACGTCGAGGACGGCCTCGTCGTCGTCGGCCGGGGTGAAGGTGAGCCGGGTGGAGCGGGGCGGCAGGCCGTACTCGGGGATCCAGCGCAGGTTGAGCCGCTCCACGGAGTGGCGCAGCCCGGCCCGCTCGGCCGCCTCGACCCGGTCGGTGACGTCGGCGACGGCGTCGGGGCGGTCGTGCCAGTCGGCGGGCAGGAACAGGTGGAAGTCGGGACGGTCCCCGGCGGGCGAGGAGTAGTCCGGCGTGACGAGCGCGGCGTAGGCGGCCCGCAGCAGGGCCGCGCCCACCTCGACGCGGTCGGGGCCGGTGCCCGGGTCGAACCAGTCGAGGCTGAACGGGTGCTCCGCGCCGGGCGGGCCCCAGAAGGCGGCGCGGGCCACCACCCGGTCGTCGCGCAGCGCGACCCAGAGCCAGTCGGGCCGGTCGTAGCCCAGCTCCTCGAAGGGGGCGTGGCGCGCGCCGACACCGGAGGCGGGCAGCGGGCCGTAGGCGTGGAAAAGGTGGAGGCCGTCCGCGGTGAGCGGGCGGAAAATCAGGTCAGACACGTTTTCTCCGAAAAAGCGGTGCGCTCTCCCGGGACTCAGGCGTCCTGTCGCCTGAGGCGGGAGCGCGTGACGAGGGTGGACATCGGCTCCTCACCTCCTGTCTTCTGTCGCGTCGCCAGCCGAACCTCGGCCGGCGAGGCCGCAAGAGTATCGGGGGACCGCCGGGCTATCAACCGGCTCATCCGGCCGGCATTCCCGTCGCCCGTTCCGTTCAACGGTATTTCGGTGATGCGAAAGATCCTTGTTCGTTGGTCCATATCGCCCTAAGTGGCTATGTTTCTGTGCTCGATGGGACAGTGAACGGGGTGAACGGGATCGACACTCGACTGTTAGCGGGCCGCTACCGCCTGCTCAACCCGCTCGCCGAGGGCGGGATGGGCACCGTCTGGCTTGCCGCCGACGAGATGCTCGGCCGTGACGTGGCGGTCAAGGAAGTACGGCTGCCGCCCGACCTCGACCCCGCCCGGCGGCAGGAGCTGTGCGACGCGGCACTGCGCGAGGCCAACCTGGCGGCCAGGATCAAGCACCCGTCCATCGTCACCGTCCACGACGTGATCGTCGAGCAGGACCGGCCGTGGCTCGTCATGGAGCTGCTGTCCGGCGCGTCGCTGGAGCAGACGGTCCGCGACGGGCGTCCGCTGCCGGTGCGCCAGGCCGCCCGGATCGGCGTGAGCGTCGCGGGCGCGCTCATCGCCGCGCACGCCGCCGGGGTGGTGCACCGGGACGTCAAGCCCGGCAACGTCTTCCTCACCAGGACCGGCCGGGCCGTGCTGACCGACTTCGGCATCGCCGTCGTCGAGGACGAGGCCACCGCGGCGCAGACCGGCCGCCTGGTCGGCTCGCCCAACTACATCGCCCCGGAACGGCTGCGCGGTGAGCGGGGCGGGCCCGCCTCGGACCTGTGGTCCCTGGGCGCCACGCTCTACTTCGCCGTCGAGGGCCTGCCGCCGCACCCGGCGGACACCCCCGTCTCGGCGATCAGCCGTGTGCTGACCGAGCCTCCCCGGCCGCCCGAGCGGGCCGGCGCCCTGGGCCCGCTGCTGCTCGGCATGCTCGCCTCCCGGCCCGAGGACCGGCCGTCCTTCGACGCGGTCGCCCAGGCCCTGCGCGAGTTCGCCGCCGGCCGTCCGGCCGCCGTGCCCCCCGTCCCGTCCCCCGCCCCGTCCGTTTCCCCGGCCCCGGAGCGGGATGCCTTCCCCCGGCACGGGCAGGGGCCGCAGTCCGCCCAGGCCCCCGTCCCCGCCGCGCGCGGGGCGGATCGTCCCGGAGTCCGGGTCGCGCTGTGGGCGGCCGCCGAGGTGGCGGCGGTCGCGGCCGTCATCGGGGCGACCATGGGCGTGGCCCACCTCACCGACGCCTCCGCGGCCCCGGTGAAACCGGTCCGGCTGAGCGAGAAGCCGGGCGCCTTCGCCGTACCCGTGGACCTGTGCAAGCAGATCGCCGCGGCCGACCTCAGGAAACTCCTGCCGGCGTCGAACGCCAAGGGGGTGGCGCTCAACACCGGCGGCTGCGCGTGGGCGGTCCCCGGGGCCGGCCTGCGGATCGACCCTCTCAGCAGCGGCCAGGACAAGCCGTGGGGCAAGAGCCCCCGGCAGGCCCACGAACTGCTGGTGAACCAGCGCAACGGCACCGTGCCGACCGGGACGATCCTCTGGAGCTGGTCGGAGATCAAGGCCGCCCCCCGGTCCACCCGCACCACCGGCCCGCTGCCGGTGAAGCCGGTCGGGGACGAGGCGTTCGGCTACGACTACTACGAGAACCGGAAGACCGGCCGCCTGGAGCAGAGCCACGTGGTCTTCCGCGTCGACAACCTGGTGCTGGATGTCGGATACGCGGTGGTGGACGGCGGCAAGGACGCCCCGGCGATCCAGGCCGGCGCCCACACCGCCGCCACCTGGATCGCGAACGCGCTGAACAAGCAGAAGGCGAGCGGATGAACGACCCAGACGTCACCCGGCCCCAGGGCAGGCGCGGCCGCAGGCACGCCACCCCAGAGGCGGAGCCCGCCGCCGGGGCGGCGCTGCCCGCCGTACTGGAGCAGTCCCCGGGTGAGCAGATCTCGCTGGAGCACGCGGTCGCGCGGGGCGGGCCGATGGCGCCGCGCCAGGCCGCGGCGGTCGGCCTGGCCGTACTGGACCAGATCGTCGCCGTGCACGGCCGGGGGACGCTCCACGGCGACGTGCGGCCGGGCTCGGTGCTGCTCGGCCCGAACGACCGGGTCACCCTCCTCGGGCCGACCTTCCGGTCGCCGACCTTCACCGCCCCCGAGGGGGTGACGGGCCCGGCCGCCGACCTGTGGTCGCTCGGCGCGACCGTCTACACCGCCGTCGAGGGCCGTCCGCCGGCCCCCGGCGGGTCGCTGGACAACGCCGGCCCGCTCGGGCCGATCCTGTCCCACCTGCTGTCCGGGGACCCGGGGCGGCGGCCCGACCCGGGGACTCTGCGCAACGCCCTGCTGGAGATCTCCCTGACCGGCACGGCTCCGGCGACGCCGTTCCAGCCGCCCGCCCCGGCCCAGGTTCCCCCGCCGGCCCCCGGTACGGCGCGGCGGGACGCCCAGGGGCCCCCGGCGGGCCCGCCGCCCGCGCTTCCCGCCGGTTCCGGACCGGCGGCGCCGGCCCGGGAGCAGGCGGGCCAGGGGAACGCGGTCGCGGACCCGCCGGACGACGACCCCGCCGCCAACCCCGAGGCGACCGCGCCGCGCCCGGCCGTCACCGGTATGGGACCGGCGCCGGTGACGGCCGCTCCCGGCGTGCCCGCCCCGCACGAGGCGGTCCAGGGTCCGGGGACGCCGGAGGCGGCGTCCGGGTCCGGGCGGGCGTCCCGCTCCCGGCGTCAGGAGGGTCCGACCGGCCCGACCGAGTACGCCCGGGGCAGGTCCGGGGTGCTGGTTCCCAAGCCGATCGTGGCGCTGACCGGCGTCCTGGTCGTCGGCATGGCGGCCGTCATCGGCTACCTGCTCGCCTCGGCTCCCGGCGACCCCGCCGCGGACGAGCCGGTCGCGTCCGCCTCCGCCGGGCCCGGGGGCCGGTACGCCGCCCCGCCCCGCGCCTGCAGCATGCTCGACGAGAAGCAGGCCGGGGAGCTGGTTCCGGGCTTCCGCAGCTCGGAGGTCGAGCCCGGCGTCTGCGACTGGCTCAACCAGCAGGACTGGCGCAAGCCGAGCACGCAGAGGTACGACCTGCAGGTGCGGCTGGTCGCCATGAAGCAGAGCGACTCCGGCGTGCAGCGGGCCAAGGAGTACCTCGCGGGCAAGAAGAAGGACTTCGTCAGGGACGCCGAGTTCGCCACCCCCAAGCCCGCCCCGCCCGGCGACCTGAAGGGCATCGGCGAGGAGGCGTTCACCACCGGCAAGTACAACAAGATCAACATTTACGGCGGGTCGTACAAGGTGAGCGTGGTCTTCCGGGTCAGCAACCTGATCGGCGAGGTCGAGTACGAGCAGGGCGGCGTCGAGAAGGACGCCGAGGGCAGACTCGCCGCGGGGGCGCAGAAGGCCGCCCGCTGGGTCGTCGAGTCCCTCAGGACCAATGGCTGATCCGGGCCTTCCCGTCCTCGCGGGCCGCTACCGGGCGATCGACCGCCTCGGCGCGGGCGGGATGGGCGTGGTCTGGCGCGCCCGGGACGAGCTGCTGCACCGCGAGGTGGCGATCAAGGAGGTCAAGCTCGGTCCCGGGCTGCCGGAGGCGCAGCGCGCCGAGATGCGCGAGCGCACCCTGCGCGAGGCCAGGGCCGCCGCCCGGCTGGGCCATCCGTCCATCGTGACCGTGCACGACGTCATCTCCCAGGACGGCCGGCCGTGGATCGTGATGGACCTCATCCGGGGCCGGTCCCTGCAGCAGGTGGTCCGCGCCTCCGGGCCGATCGACCCGCGGCGGGCCGCCGCCATCGGGGCGGCCGTGCTGGACGCGCTGGCCCTCGCGCACAGCCGGGGCATCATGCACCGCGACGTGAAGCCGGCCAACATCATGCTGGCCGACGACGGCGGGGTGCTGCTGACCGACTTCGGCATCGCCACGCTGGAGGGCGACGTCCAGCTCACCTCCCCCGACGCGCTCGTCGGCTCCCCCGGCTACATCGCCCCGGAACGGCTGCGCGGCACCGGCGACGGCCCCGCGGCCGACCTGTGGTCGCTGGGCGCGGCCCTCTACACCGCCGTCGAGGGGCGCGGGCCGTTCCACCGGGGCGCCTCCGCCGCCACCCTCGGCGCGGTGCTCACCGAGGAGACCCCGGTCCCCGCGCGGGCGGGCGAGCTGGCCCCGGTGCTGCTCGCCGTACTGGACAAGGATCCCCGGCGGCGGCCCGGGGAGGCCGCCCTGCGCGCGGCCCTGCAGCGGGTGGCCCGGGGGCTGCCCGCCGGGCCGCTCCTCCCCGAGGACCAGGCGGGGCCGGCCCCGACGGCGAGGCAGGGCCGCACCGGCCTCCTCGTGGGGGCGGGGCTGGCGGTGATGGCCGCCGCGGTGGCCGGAACCGTGGTGCTGACCTCCTCGGACGACCCCGTGAAGCCCGCCCCCACCGGGCCCGACCCGCGCGCAGGGCGGTTCGCCACCGCCCCCGCCCCCTGCTCCCTGCTGACCCCCGCCCAGGTCCGGGCGATGGGCCCGACCGGCAAGCCGCTCCCGATGGACGCCATGGACGGCCACGGCCCCTCCTGCACCTGGGACGGCGGACCGGGCGCTCCGCAGGTCCGCGTCACCGTCACCCACCACAGGCCCTCGCCGGGGAAGACCGCGCCGGAGACGGCACGGGCGTTCTTCGCCGCCGACCGCACCAAGACCGCCGCCGACGCCGGAACGGGCCTCGTCGGCTCGGTCGGCCCGCTGCGCGACGCGGGCCGGATCGGCGCCGAGGCGTTCGCCTTCGACCTGACCTCCCTCGACCGCGTCTACTCGACGGTCCGCTTCCGGGTCAGCAACGTGCTGGTCGAGGTGGACGTGTCGCGGAAGGGAAAGCGGCCCGACACCGCACTGCGCGGGAACGCGCTCACCGCCGCGCGGCGGATCGCCGAGGAGCTGAACAGCCGTGACTGAGCCGACCCGCGCGCCCAGCAACCTGCTGGCCGGGCGCTACCGCCTGCTGGAGCGTCGCGACCGCACCGGAACCGCCTGGCGCGCCCGCGACGAGGTGCTCCACCGCGACGTCACCGTCTCGGAGGTACGGCTCCCGCCGCCGGGCCCGCACCGGGACTGGCTCCTCGGCCAGGTACGGGCCGCCGCCGACCTGCGCCACCCCGGCGTGGTCACCCTGCACGACGTGATCTCCGCCCCGGACCGGATGTGGCTGGTGCTGGAGTCGATCGACGGCCGCTCGCTGCTGCAGACCGTACGCGCCGAGGGGCCGCTCGCCCCCGAGCGGGCGGCCGATGTGGGCCTGCGGGTGCTGGACGCGCTGACCGCCGCCCACGGCAGGGGCGTCCGCCTGGCCGCCACCCCCGACACCGTGCTGCTCGGCGCGGACGGCCGGGTCGTGCTGACCGGCGTGGCCGGTCCCGTGTCCGCCGACGACCTGCGGGACCTGGGGGCCACCCTGTTCACCGCCCTGGAGGGCCGGGCCCCGGCCACGGGCTCCCTCCCGCCGCTGGTGAACGGCATTCCCCTGGCCGACCCCGATCCCACCACCGGGACGGTGACGCACGGCCCGCTCGCGCCGCTGGTGGAGGGGCTGCTGGCGGCCGACCCGGCGCACCGCCCCGACGCCACCTCGGTCCGCCTCACGCTGGAGCGGATCGCCCCCGCCCCTCCCGCGTCCCGGCGCAGGCACCTCGTCACGGCCGCGGTGGCGGCCGTCGCGCTCCTGGCCGGCGCCGCGTTCTGGCTCTGGCCCCGCGCCTCAGGCCCGGCCGCCCCACCGATCACGCTGCCCACCTCCTTCGCCACCGCCCCCGACCCCTGCTCGCTGATCACCAAGGAGCAGGCGGCCGAGCTGACCCTGGCCGCCGAGCCGCGGCCCGTGAGAAAGACCGAGTGCGACTGGTACACCGAGGACCGCAGCCTGCCGGGGAACCTCCAGTACACGCTCACCGTCGAGGTCCTGCGCTACCCGACGGACGAGAGGGCCCACGCGGACCACGCGCGCTTCATGGCCTCCGAGGGGAAACGGGACAGGACCTCGACCGGCCTCCCGCTGCGTCAGGTCAGGCCCGCGGCCGCGCAGCCCGGCATCGCGGCGGAGGCGTACACCTTCGCCACCACCAACGGGATCACCTACAACAGCGGCGTGGTCTTCCGCGCGGCCAACCTCGTGGTCGCGGTCCAGTACCAGCGCGACGGAGGCGCCGAGGACCCCGGCGACCGCACCCGCTCGGGGGCGCTGCGGGCGACCCGGTGGGTCCTGGAAGCCCTGTCCCGGGCGCGCTGAGCCGTACCCGGAGTTCGCGGGCGGACAAGATATATCTCGCCTGGAACCCGGGGGACGGGCCCGCTCGTTGGACGGGCGACGCAGAATGGACCAAAGGCGGGGCGCCGGCTCCGCGTTCGGAGGATGTTGAGGATGTCGCCCGTCCAGAAGTACGCCATCGGGGCCGCCGCGGTGATCGTGCTCGCCCTGATCCTGCCCCTGCCGAGCGTGGTCACCTGGTTGATCATTCTGGGCGTCGTCGCCGCCCCGGTGGTCGGCTATCTCATGCTCGACCCGTCCCAGCGCGCGCGGCTCCGCCGCGCCCGCAGGCGCGGCATCGGCCGCTGACGGTCCCCGGGCGGCCGTCTGGGCCCCGGGGACCGGGTGCTCAGGCGGCCGTGGGCGCCGTGGCGAGTTCGGTCTCCACGCGGCGGGTGACCCGGCGCTCGAACACGAACGACAGGAACGGGACCGTGCCCGCGAGCATCACGCCCACGACGTACGGCCACGACCAGCGGGCCTTCATCCCGAGGTTCATCGTGGCGACGAGGTAGAGCATGTAGAGGAAGCCGTGGATCGGCGAGACGACCTTCGACGGCCCCGCGACGTCGAACCCGTACCGCAGCACGATGCATGTGCACAGGACGAGCAGCATGGTCCCGACGATGTAGGCCAGGACGCGAAAGGGCTTGAGGGCGGATTCCACGGTCATCTACCTCGGTCTGTGAGTTGTCGGCACTGCAACGATATGCGGCTCAGGCGGTGGCCGGTTCGGCGCCGGAGTCCCGGTCCCCGGAACGGCTGCGGACCATGTCGCGCAGGAAGTGCCACCACATGAAGACGGCGAACAACCCGAAGATCCACCACTGGGCGGCGTAGGCGAGGTTGCGCCAGGTGAGCCCGCCCGGCTCGGTCGGCGGGGGCACGCTCACCGGCTTGGCCGCGACGGCCGGGGCGGGCGACTGGGCGGCGGCGACCACGAACCCGTCGCGCAGACCGACGCCCGGCCACAGGTTGATCAGCTCGGGCGACGACACGGTCAGCACCTGCCCCGCCGGAAGCGCCCGTGCCCTGCGCGGCACGCTGTCGGTGGGCTCCGAGGGCTGCAGCCGCCCGGTCACGGTCACCGTCCCCTCCGGCACCGCGGCGACGGCCGGGTCGTCGGCCCGGGGCACCCACCCGCGCACGACGGGGATCACGGTGCCGTCCCCGAGGTCGAGCGGGGCGAGCAGCCACAGGCCGCCGTCGCGTTCGGCCACCAGGAGCTGCCTGGACCGCTCGAACGTCCCCTGCGCCGTCACCCGGCGGCTGACCGCGTCGCTCGTCAGGTGGCTTCCCTGCCGGGCGAGGGTCTGCACGGCCACCGGGGCGGGGTCACGCGCCGCGCGGGGCTTCCCGGAGTCCTCGAAGACGCCGAGCTGCCACCGGCCGAGCAGCGCGCACGCGATGAGGGCCCCGACCGCGAGCAGGTGGAGCACCAGCGCGCGGGGCGAGAACAGGATGCGGAGCATGACACCACGCTATCCGCCCGGATCGGCGGTCCCGTCCCCAGTGTCGCGACTCATGGGTGTCCCGTGTCACGCGGGTCACCCGGGTCGCTCCGGGAGCGCCGGGCACCGGTCACGCCGGGCGGCCGGGAGGCACCGGAGAATCACCGAGGAAGCACTGGAGAAGCATCGGGGAAGCGTCAGGGAAGCGCCCGTGCTCTTCGTGAAAATGGCATGAGCGGTGGTGGAAGAACCCGCGATATCGCTAAAGTCATCCCATGTCTGATCCGCAGATTGACCCGGCCGGCAACACCCAGCAGTTCCGCGCTTTCGCCCAGGGGGCGGAGCCGGAGGCGGCCTCCCAGAAGAAGTCGCCGGCCGTGCCGATCGCGATAGCGGTCGCGGTGCTGGTCATCATCGCCGTGGTCGCCTACCTCATGCTCTGACACGCACTGTTCGCGGGCCGGGCGGCCCGCGACCCGGACGGGACACGCGAACGAAGCAGCGGCGCCGGTGGGGTTCCCCGGCGCTTTTCCCTGTCCGCGGACGGTCGCTTCTCCCCGTCCGCGAGCGGTCGCGCCGATACGCGCCGCCCGCCGTACCGGTGCCCGGGGCGGAGACGGTCCGGCCGTGGAAGCGGCGGCGCCGCGCGGAGCCACCCCTGCCCGTGGGTCCCCGTCGCGGCGGGGACCCACGGGCAGGACCCGAACGGCCCGCTAGCGGCGTTCGCGCAGCACCAGGGCGCTGCCGCCGCCTCGCCGTACGGGCTCGGCGACCGCCTGGAGCCTGCCATCACGCAGGAACTCCACGGCCGTGGCCGCGCCGATCTCGGGGGTCGGCGCGAAAACGTGCCCCCTGGCCGTCAGCTCGGCGCCGTGGCGCTCGATGAACGCGGGCTCGGCCTGGGTCTGGGCGGTGTTGCGCTGGCTGGCGCGCGGCGCGGCCAGCGCCTCCGGCATCGTCATGCCGAGTTCCCAGCGGTTGACGAGGATCTGCAGGACGGTGGTGATGATCGTCGCGCCGCCCGGGGAGCCCACGGCGAGCAGCGGCTTGCCGTCCTTCAGGACGATGGTCGGCGCCATCGACGAGCGCGGGCGCTTGCCGGGGCCGGGGAGGTTGGGGTCGCCGGCCGCGGGACCGAAGGTGAAGTCGGTCAGCTCGTTGTTGAGCAGGAAGCCCCGGCCCGGGACGACGATGCCGTTGCCCCCGGTGGACTCGATGGTGATGTTGTAGGCGACCACGCCGCCCCACCTGTCGGTGATGACCATGTGGGTCGTCTCCGGCCCCTGCGGGGCCTCCTCGGCGGCCTCGCCGGCCGGGGTGGCGGGACGGCACGGCTCGTAGGAGCCGTCGGGGCTGCCGGCGGGGGCCGGGTTGGCCATCGCCCGGTCGCCGACCAGGCAGGCGCGCTCCTTGGCGAAGCCGTCGGACAGCAGCTGCTCCAGCGGCACACCCGGGACGTCGCCGACGTACTTGTTGCGGTCGGCGAAGGCGAGCCGGGACGCCTCCAGGTACTCGTGCAGGCCTGCGTCCGGCAGGGCCTCCAGGATGTTGAGCGCCTCACCCACCGTCGAGCCGCCCGAGGACGGCGGCGCCATGCCGTACACGTCCATGCCGCGGTAGGTGACCTTCGTGGGCGGCCGTTCGAGCGCCCGGTAGGCCGCCAGGTCGGACGGCTCCATCAGGCCGGGCCGCACGTTCCGGGTGGACCCGGGGGTGACCGGGGGTCTCTTCACGGTGGCCACGATCTCCGCGCCGAGCCGCCCGCGGTACAGCCAGTCGCCGCCCTCCCTGCCGAGGGTGCGGTAGGTGGCGGCCAGCTCGGGGTTGCGGAAGGTGGAGCCGACCCGCGGCGGTGCGCCGCCCGGGAGGTACAGCCGGGCGGTGGAGGTGAAGTCCGCGAAACGGGCGGCGTTGGCGGCGACCTGGTCGTGGAAGGTCTGGTCGACGGTGAAGCCCCGGGAGGCGACCTCGATGGCGGGCTGGAGCGCCTGCCGGAGCGAGACGGTGCCGAAGCGGCGCAGGGCCAGCTCCCACTGGGCCACGCTGCCCGGCACCCCGGCCGACAGTCCGCTGGTGACGGCCTCGTCGAACGGGATGCCCTCCAGGGAGGAGGCGGTCATCGCCTTCGGCGCGGTCTCCCGGCCGTCGATCGTGTGGACCTTCCCGTGCCGAGCGTCGTAGTAGACGATGAACCCGCCCCCGGCCAGGCCCGCCGAGAACGGCTCGGTCACCCCCAGCGTGGCGGCCGCCGCGACCGCCGCGTCCACGGCGTTGCCCCCGCGGCGCAGCACGTCCAGCGCGGCCCGGCTGGCGTCCAGGTCGACGGTCGCGACCGCTCCGCCGTATCCCTCGGCGACGGCTTTCTTCTCCATCCGGTGGCCGGACGCCGCCGGGTGTCCGGGTGACATCGGGTGGCCCGCCGGCGAGGCGAGCGCGGGCTGGGTGAAAAGAACGGATCCCCCGGCCAGGACCACGGCGAGGGGCAGGGCGAGACGGCGATGCATCATTTGGCCTCCCACAGTCAGCTCGCCCCAGCCTTTCGCGGTTCGCTCGTCATGTCAGCCCCTCGTCTCTCATCGGCCGGATTCCCGCCCGCCGCCGATCGAACCCGCGCGGCCGCCACCGGCCCCTTCCCGCCCGGCGCCGATCGAATCGGAACGGCCGCCGCCGGCTCCCGGCCCGTCGTCCGGCCTCCCGGAGACCACCGCCGTTCCGCCTCCGGCTACCGCGGACGGCGTAGCCGGCCCTGCCCCGCCGGGCGGACGAACCCGGCGGCGGGCGGGCGTAAAGTTCGGGCGTGCGCGCCGGAACCCGATGGATAGACCCGCTGCTCCCCCTGCTCATGGCGGCCCTGCAGGTCGTGACGACCCAGGGCGCGCAGTGGAACCAGCCCGACCGCCTTCCGGTCGACCTCCTCGGCAACGCGCTGCTGGTCGCCGGGCCGGCGGCCCTGGCCGTACGGCGCCGCCACCCGGCCGTCACGCTGGCCGTCAACATCGCCGCCACCTGGGTCTTCATCCTCCGCGGCCACGCCTACGGGCCCATCTTCTTCAGCCCGGCCGTCGCCCTGTACATCGCCGTCACCCTGGGCCACCGGCGCGCCGCCTGGATCTCCTCGACGGTGACCTACGTGTTCTTCGTCGTCTACACCACCTGGCTGGCCCCCGTCCCCAGCCCGGGCCTGTGGCACGTCCTGGCCATCGCCGCCGCCATGGGGACGGTCCTCGCGACGGGCGAGTTCGTCCGCGCCCGGCGGGAGCGGCTCGCCGAGCACGAGCGGGTGACGCAGGAGGAGGCCCGGCGGCAGGCCAGCGAGGAGCGGCTGACCATGGCCCAGGAGCTGCACGACGTGCTCGCGCACAACATCTCCCTGATCCACGTGCAGGCGTCCACCGCGCTGCACCTCATCGACGACCACCCCGAGCAGGCCCGCACCGCGCTCACCACGATCAAACACGCCTCCAAGGACGTGCTGACCGAGATGCGCTCGGTCCTCGGCGTGCTGCGCGACGGCGCCCCCCGCTCCCCCACCGCCGGGCTGGACCGGCTGGAGGAGCTGGCCGGACGCAGCGGCCTGCCGGTCGTCACCGAGGTCACGGGCACGGTGAGGGACCTGCCGCCGGGCGTCGACCGGGCCGGCTACCGCATCGTCCAGGAAGCCCTCACCAACGTCACCCGGCACGCTCCCGGCGCCTCCGTCGCCGTCCGGCTGGAGTACGGCCCGCGCGAGCTGGTGGTGCGGGTGACCGACACCGGCGGCGACGCCCCCGCGGGCGGGCCGGGCAGCGGCCTGGGCGGCGGCAACGGCATCCCCGGCATGCGGGAGCGGGCCGCGGCCCTCGGCGGCGCGCTGACCGCCGGGCCGCACGGACGGGGCTTCCGCGTCGAGGCGCGGCTTCCGATCCCCGAGGAGAGCACGCCGTCCCCCGGGGAAGGCGCGCGATCCGCCGGGGAGACCGCATGATCCACCAGGAGACCGCATGATAAAGATCGTCATCGCCGACGACCAGGCGCTGGTCCGGGCCGGGTTCCGCGCCCTGCTCGACGCCCAGCCAGGGATGACCGTGGTGGCCGAGGCCGCCGACGGGGAGCAGGCCCTGCGGCTGGCCGCCGAGCACGACCCCGACGTGGTGCTGATGGACATCCGCATGCCGGGCATGGACGGCCTGACCGCCACCCGCCGGATGCCTCCCGGCCCGAAGATCATCATCTTGACGACCTTCGAGCTGGACGAGTACGTCTTCGAGGCCCTGCGGGGCGGCGCCAGTGGCTTCCTGGTCAAGGACACCGAGCCGGCCGAGCTGATCCAGGCGGTCCGCGTCGTGGCCGCCGGCGACGCGCTGCTCTCCCCCGGCGTGACCCGCCGCCTGATCGCCGAGTACGCCAGCCGCGCCAAGCAGCCCCACCCGGCCCGCGAGCTCGCCCTGCTCACCGACCGTGAGCGCGAGGTGCTCTCCCTCGTCGGCACCGGCATGACCAACGACGAGATCGCCGCCAAGCTGTTCATGAGTCCCGCCACCGCCAAGACCCATGTCAGCCGCGCCATGGTCAAGCTGCACGCCCGCGACCGCGCCCAGCTCGTCGTCCTCGCCTACGAGACCGGCCTGGTCAGGCCCGGCTGGACCTGACCGAACCGAACCGCATTCGATCACTCTCCGTGTTCGTCGGACGATCCGGCACGGGCGGCCCGGGAGATGAAAGGCGCGACGGCGCACCGGCCGCCCTCGCAAAGGGAGGTCATCTTTCGTCCTGCCCGGGGAAAATTTCAATTACACTCCGTGCCCACTCGGTCACATGGCAATCTGTCGGATGTCCTGACGAGGAGGGTGGCATGGGGTGGTGGCCCGATGGTCCGGAGACGGTTTCGACCCAGGCGGCCCCCCGGAGTACGGCGGTGCCGCCTCCCCGCGGCGCCCGGCACGGCACCGGCCCCGGGCCGGGTCCCGGTCCGGGGCCTGATCCGGCTCTCGACCCGGGTCCCGGCCCGGCTCTCGATCCGGCTCTCGACCCGGATGAGGAGACGGCGCTGCGATCGGCCGCGCACGGCGGCGACACGCGGGCCGCGCACCTGCTGGGCCGGCACTGCGCCCGGCGCGGCGACCGGGCGGCGGCGCGCCACTGGTGGGAGCGGGCGGCCACCGGGGGGAACATGGACAGCGCCTACAACCTGGGCCTCTGGCACGAGACGCACGGCAGCCCCGACGACGCCGCGCGGTGGTACGAGCTGGCGGCGGACGCCGGTGACGCGGAGGCGGCGGCCGGTCTGGCGAGACTCCTGCTGGAGCAGCGCGGCGACGTGCCCGGCGCGCGGCGCTGGTTCGAGGCGGCGGCGCGCGGCGGGTGCCGGTCGGCGGCCCGGCGCCTGGCGCTGATCTGCGAGGACGCCGGGGAGACGAGGGCCGCCGGGGAGTGGCACCGCAGGGCGGCGGTGGCGGGCGACCTGGCCTCGGCCCACGACCTGGGGTTCATCGCCTACACCCGCGGCGAGGACGACGAGACGCTGCGCTGGTGGGAGCTGGCGGCCCGGGGCGGCCACGCCGACGCCGCCTACCACCTGGGGCTGTTCCTGCGGGCCGACCGCGACCCCGAGGGGGCCGAGGCGTTCTACCGGCTCGCGGCCAAGAGCGAGCATCCCGGGGCCGCGTCCCAGCTCGGCGGGATCGCGCTGTCCCGCGGCGACCTGCGCACCGCCCGCGCCTGGTTCGAGCGGGCCGCCCGCGCCGGGCGGATCGACGACCAGCGGATGGCCGGGTTCGTGTGCGTGGAGCTGGGCGATCCGCGGACGGCCGGCCACTGGCTGGGCCGGGCCGCGGCCGGGGGCGACCCGGAGGCGGCCTTCACCTTCGGCCTGCTGCTGATCGCCGAGCGCGGCGACGTGCGGGGCGGGCGGCGCTGGTTCCGGGAGGCGGCGCGGGCCGGACACCGCGGCGCCGCCGCCGAGCTGGCCTCGCCGACGGCGGAGGCGGGACGTCATGGCGAGGCCGGGGCGTCCCGGGCGGGACGTCACGGCGAGGGCCCGGCGTCCCGGGCGGGACGTCGGGACGAGGGCGGACGCCACGCGGCGGAGGATCCCGGAGCGGGCCCGCGGCGGCCGGCGGTCGTGCTCCCGCCGTTCTGGGACCGTCCCGCCTCGCCGGAGCTGGTGGCCCGCGCCGAGCTGACGGCCGCCGCCGTGGCGCGGCGGGGCGGCACCCCGCTGAAGGTGGCCGACCTGACCGAGATCCTGGGCACCTGGGATCTGGTGACCCGGCCGCCGCGCGACCGCGCCGGCGCGCTGGCCTGGCTGGCCGGGCGGAGCGACGTCCCGCGGGACGCGCTCGCGTATCTGGCCTCGGTGCGGGACACGCTGCTGCGCCCGGGCAGCGCCCCGTGGCCGACCCCCGGGGAGGTCGAGCGGGTCCTGGCGGTCGCCCGCGACCTCCGGTCGGCCTGGCCGCTCTGACGCCGACCCGCGTGGCCGTACGGCCCGCCCCGGACAGCCGTACGGCCCGCCCCGCGCGGCAGGAGCGCGGGAAGCGGGCCGTACGGGATCGGGATCAGGCGGCGACGACCTCGGAGACCCGCGTGTACGGCAGGTCGAGGGCGAGTGCCACCTGGTCGTTGGTGAGCCGTCCGTCGTGGGTGTTGAGGCCCGGGGCGAGGGCGGGGTCCTGCCGCAGGGCCGACTTCCAGCCCAGGCCGGCCAGCTTGACCGCGTACGGCAGGGTCGCGTTGGTCAGCGCGTAGGTGGAGGTGTTGGCCACCGATCCGGGCATGTTGGCCACGCAGTAGAAGACCGAGTCGTGCACCCGGTAGGTCGGCTCGGCGTGCGTGGTCGGCCGGGAGTCCTCGAAGCAGCCGCCCTGGTCGATGGCGATGTCGACGAGCACGGAGCCGGGTTTCATGCGGGAGACCAGCTCGTTGGAGACGAGGGTCGGGGTCTTGGCGCCGGGGATCAGCACCGCGCCGATGACCAGGTCGGCCGCGAGGACCTCCCGCTCGATGGCGTAGGAGTTCGAGACGAGGGTCTTCAGGCGGCCCCGGTAGACGGCGTCGATGTGGCGCAGGCGGTCGATGTTGAGGTCGAGGACCGTGACGTCCGCGCCCATGCCGACGGCGATCTGCGCCGCGTTGAGACCGGAGACGCCGCCGCCGATGACGACGACCTTGGCCGGGGCCACGCCGGGCACGCCGCCGGGCAGGATGCCGCGGCCGCCGTTGGAGCGCATGAGGTTGTAGGCGCCCACCTGCGGGGCGAGGCGGCCGGCGACCTCCGACATCGGGGCGAGCAGCGGCAGGGTGTCGCCGGCCTGCACGGTCTCGTACGCGATGCCGGTGACCTTCCGCTCCAGCAGGGCGTCGGCGCACTCGCGGCCGGCGGCGAGGTGCAGGTAGGTGAAGAGCACCTGTCCCTCGCGCATGCGGTGGTACTCCTCCGCGACCGGCTCCTTGACCTTGAGGATCATCTCGGCCTCGCCCCAGACCTCGTCGGCGGTGTCGAGGATCTTGGCTCCGGCGAAGAGGTAGTCCTCGTCGGGGAGGTGCGAGCCGAGGCCGGCGCCGCGCTGGACGTACACCTCGTGGCCGTGGCGGACGAGCTCGTGCACGCCCGCCGGGGTCGCGGCGACACGGTATTCGTGGTTCTTGACCTCAGCGGGCACGCCGATCTTCATTGTGGTTCCCTTCGGTTCCAACGAGACGCCGGAGAAGAGGGGGATGAAGGGGCAGGGTAGCGCCGCGCGCCGGTACGGGGACGTACGGCGCGCGGCACGCGGCGCGGCTAGAGCAGGCTCCACGCCTCCGTCAGCACGGAGCGCAGAATCGACTCGATCTCGTCGAACTCCTTGGGACCGCAGATGAGCGGCGGGGCGAGCTGGATGACCGGGTCGCCCCGGTCGTCGGCGCGGCAGTACAGCCCGGCGTCGAAGAGGGCCTTGGACAGGAAGCCGCGGAGCAGGCGCTCGGACTCGTCGGCGTCGAAGGTCTGCTTGGTGGTCCTGTCCTTGACGAGCTCGATGCCCCAGAAGTATCCGGAGCCGCGGACGTCCCCGACGATGGGCAGGTCGAGCAGGCGCTCCAGGGTGGCGCGGAAGACCGGCTCGTTGCGGGTGACGTGGCCCAGGAGGTCCTCGCGCTCGAACAGGTCGAGGTTGGCCAGGGCGACGGCGGAGGAGACGGGGTGGCCGCCGAAGGTGTAGCCGTGGGCGAACATCTCGGTGCCGCTCTTGAACGGCTCGAACAGGCGCTCAGAGGCGATCATTGCGCCGATCGGGGAGTAACCGCTGGTCAGGCCCTTGGCGCAGGTGATGATGTCGGGGACGTAGTCGAACTTCTGCCCGCCGAACATGGTGCCGAGACGGCCGAAGGCGCAGATGACCTCGTCGGAGACCAGCAGGACGTCGTACTCGTCGCAGATCTCGCGCAGGCGCTGGAAGTATCCGGGGGGCGGCGGGAAGCAGCCGCCGGCGTTCTGCACCGGCTCGACGAAGACGGCGGCCACGGTGTCGGGGCCCTCCATCTCGATGGCGCGGGCCACGCGCTCGGCGGCCCAGTAGCCGTACTGCTCGGGGGTCATGCCGGGCACGCCGGTGATCTCGTCGGCGCGGTAGTGGTTGGTGTTCGGCACCCGCACCGAGCCCGGGACCAGCGGCTCGAACATCTGCTTGAAGGCGGGGATGCCGGTGATCGACAGGGCGCCCTGCGGGGTGCCGTGGTAGGCGATCTGGCGGCTGATGACCTTGTGCTTGAGGGGGCGGCCGGTCACCTTGAAGTACTGCTTGGCGAGCTTCCAGGCGGTCTCGACGGCCTCGCCGCCGCCGGTGGTGAAGAAGACCCGGTTGAGGTCGCCGGGGGTCTGCTCGGCCAGGCGCTGGGCGAGCTCGGCCGCCTTGGGGTGGGCGTAGGACCACAGGGGGAAGAACGCGAGCTCCTGGGCCTGCTTGGCGGCGGCCTCGGCCAGCTCGCTGCGGCCGTGCCCGGCCTGGACCACGAACAGCCCGGCGAGACCGTCGAGGTAGCGCTTGCCGTGGACGTCGTAGATGTACGAGCCCTCACCACGGACGATCATCGGCACCTCGGAGTCCTGGTAGGCGCCGTGCCGGGTGAAGTGCATCCAGAGGTTGTCCTGGGCGGCCTGCATGATCGAAGCCACGTCGGTGTTTTCGGGGTGCGTCATTGCCATCTTCCCTCGCTGTGCTGGGCTGCCAACCAGTGTGCCCGGCAAATACGGACATTGACAAGTGAAAACGTGGTGTCGCCGTATGATCGCGTCGAAATCCGTTGCCATACCACGCCCAAGCAACGGAATCCGCGAGTCGATAATGGGGCGGAACGGGCGGCGCGCGGCCCTCGGGCCGCAGGTCGGAGGCGGGATGTGCTGGAATCGGACGTTGGAGCGGCCCACCCCACCGGCCGCGCCGCAACGGAAACGACCAGATATTGAGATGCGGGGTAAAGTTCGTGACTCCTGACGAGATCGAGGGCGCCGTCGCCGCCGGCCTGCCCCAGGCGGTCGAAGACCTCAAGCGGCTCGTCGCCATCCCCTCGGTGGCCTTCCCCGGCCACCCGGAGGAGCCGGTGCACGCGGCGGCCGCCGCCACCGAGGAGCTGCTGCGCAGCGCGGGGCTGCCGCACGTCCGCCAGATCCCGGTGGACGGCAGCTTCCCCGCCGTCTACGCCGAGGCCCCGGCGCCCCCCGGCGCGCCGACCGTCCTGCTCTACGCCCACTACGACGTCCAGCCCGCCGGGGACCCGCTGCTGTGGCGCACCCCGGCCTTCGAGCCGACGGAGATCGACGGCGCCCTCTATGGCCGCGGCGCCGCCGACGACAAGTCGGGCGTCATCTCCCACGTGGCCGCCCTCCGCGTCTTCCAGGGCCGCTTCCCGGTCGGCGTCAAGATCATCATCGAGGGTCAGGAGGAGTACGCCGGGGAGCGCCTGGAGGCGTTCGTCGAGCGCAACCCCGAACTGCTCCGCGCCGACGCGATCATCGTCGCCGACACCGGCAACCCGCACGTCGACGACCCGGCGGTGACCACCTCCCTGCGCGGGATGGGCGCGTTCACCGTCGAGGTGCGCACCCTGAGCGAGTCGCTGCACAGCGGCACGTTCGGCGGCGCCGCCCCGGACGCCCTCGCCGCGCTGATCCGCATGCTTGCCGCCCTGCACGACGACAACGGCGACATCCGCGTCCCCGGCCTGCCGCGCGGCGTCTTCCTGGGGGCGGGTCCCTCGGAGGAGGAGTTCCGCAAGGGCGCGGGCGTGCTCGACGGCGTCTCGCTGGTCGGCTCGGGGTCGCTGGCCGACCGGCTGTGGGCCTCCTACGCCATCACGGTCACCGGCCTGGACGTGCCGACCGTCGCCGGGGCCATCAACGCGGTCCAGCCGGTCGCGCGCGCCCGGGTGACCGTGCGGGTCCCCCCGGCCGCCGACCCGAGGACGGCCGTCGAGTCCGTGGTCGACTTCCTCAACCAGGTCGCCCCCTGGGGCGTCAAGGTGAGCTTCAGCGACTACGTCGCCGGTTCCGGCTTCCTCGCCGACTCCGGCGGCGCGGCCCGCACCGCGCTGAACGACGCGATGGAGCGCGCCTACGGCCGTCCGCCGCGCGACGTCGGCACGGGCGGCTCGATCCCGCTGGTCTCCACGCTGGCCAAGCAGTTCCCGGCGGCCTCGATCCTGCTGTTCGGCGCCGAGGACGACGACGCCTCGATCCACGCGCCCAACGAGCGCGTGGACCTCGCCGAGCTCCGCCGCAACATCCTGGCCGAGGCGCTCTTCCTGCAGCGGTACGGCGCCGCGACGGCCTGAGGCCCGCCGCCCGGGACCGGAACGGGTCCGCCGGGGACCGGGACCGCCCGGTGTCCCGGCGGGTCCGGGGCCGCCCCGCGGAGGACCGGCCGGTAAGAGCCCTGCCCGCCGTCGGGCAGGGCTCTTTTGCGTGATAGTTTTTATACTGACTGGTCAGTTTAAAGAACGGAGGAGCGCGGTGTTCCGAGGAGCCGAGGTGCGCGCGGCGGGCCTGTCGCTGAAGGGCGACCACGGCTGGGCCTACCGCGACGTCGCCCTCCACGCCGGGCCGGGCTGCGTCACGGCGGTCACCGGCCAGGCCGGCAGCGGGCGGACGAGCCTTCTCCTCACCCTGGCCGGGCGGATGAAACCCACCGAGGGCACGCTTTCGGTCGCCGGGCACACCGCGCCGAAGGCGATCCGGCGGGTCGCCGCGCTCGGCCTGGTGGACGGGGTGAACGACCTGGAGAAGGCGCTGTCGGTCGGCGAGCACCTGCACGAGCGGTCCCCCGGCCTCCTCCGGCGCGGCCGGCAGGAGGCGCGCGCCACGCGGGCCCTGGAGCTGGCCGGGCTGGACCTTCCGCCCGGCGACCGGACCCTGGTCCGCGATCTGGAGCGGGAGCAGCGGATCCGCCTCGGCATCGCCCTCGCGCTGCTCGACGAACCCGGGCTGCTGGTGGCCGACAACATCGACGTCGGCGTCACCGCGGACCGGCGGGAGGCGATCTGGAGGACGCTGTCGGACCTGGCCGGCCTGGGCCTGACCGTCGTCGCCTCCTGCGTCGAGGACGCCCCGGTGCCTTCGGTGCACCTGCCCTCCCGGGCCGCGGCACCGAAGGCCGCCGCGCGCGGGGCGGGAGCCGTACCGGGCGGGGACGGCGGGGACGGCGGGGACGGCGGACACGAGGCACGTGAGGAACACGAGGGACACGAGGGAGAGGACCGATGAGGGCGCTGGGACCGGGACGGCTGGAACTGCGGCGGTTCACCCGCTCGCGGCTGACCCGCTCGGCGCTGGCCGGCGTGGTGATGCTGCCGCTGCTGTACGCGGGGCTGTACCTGTGGTCGTTCTGGGACCCGCAGGGCCACCTGGAGAACATCCCGGTCGCCCTCGTCATGGAGGACCGGCCCGCCAAGGCCGACGGCAAGACGATCGACGCGGGCCGCGAGCTGGCCGACGAACTGCGCGACCGGAAGGTCTTCGAGTGGCACCGGGTCAGCGCCCGCGAGGCCGCCGACGGCGTCAACGACGGCAGCTTCTACCTGTCGCTGACCGTCCCCGCCGACTTCAGTTCCCACCTCGCCTCGCCGTCCGACAAGAACGGCACGCCCACCCCCGCCGAGCTGGGCGTGCGGGTGGACACCGGCCGCAGCTACATCATGGGCACCATCTCCGACGCGGTGTTCGCCGAGGTCAGGGAGGCGGCGAGCCGTACCGCGCTCAAGGACTACTGGAACAACGTCTTCGTCTCCTTCGGGGAGCTGCACGACGCCACCGCCAAGGCCGCGAACGGCGCGGACAAGCTACGCGACGGCTCGGCGAAGGCGGGCGAGGGCGCGTCCTCCCTGAACGACGGTCTCGGCCAGGCCAAGAACGGCACGCACCAGCTCGCCGTGGGCCTGAACAGCGCCGACACCGCCACCGGCAAACTGGCCGCCGGGGCCGGCGAGCTGTCCACCGGCCTGGGCCAGGCGGAGAGCGGCTCGCGCGAGCTGGGCCAGGGCCTGACCAAGCTCGCAGGCGGCGCCAAGCAGGTCGCCGACGGCAACGCGAAGGTCTACCGGCAGGTCCACGCCCAGGTGTCGAAGGTCGACGCGGTGGCCGACGAGGTCATCCCGGTGCTGGAGGAGAACGGCTCGCGGCTGCGCACGCTGGCTCAGGCCGTCGAGGAGGGCGCCGACCGGGTCGCCGGCGGTGCGGACTCACTGAAATCACTGCCCGGCGGCCTCACCCAGGGCGCCGAGCAGGCCCGCCGGCAGGCCCAGCAGCTGCAGAGCTGGGTGGAGTCCAACCCCGACGCCGACCCCTCGCTGCGGGCCATCGCCGACCGGCTGACCGAGGCCGTCCAGCAGGTGTCCGGCGGGCTGGAGGGGTCCTCCGGCGGCGGCGACACGAGCGGCGCGGCGGACCGGCTCCGGCAGAACGCCCAGCGGATCTCCGAGATCGCGGCCCGTACGGCGGAGCTCGCGCCGACCGCGGGGCAGCGGGTCGGACAGCTCCGCGACCAGCTCAACGAACTGGACACGGGCCTCGGCAAACTGGCCGACGGCTCCCAGCAGGTCTCCAAGGGCCTCGGTGACGCGACGGCCGCGAACGGCAAGCTCACCGCGGGGCTGACCAAGCTCGGCGACGGCGCGGGGAAGCTGTCCGACGGGCTCAACCAGCTCGGCGGCGGGATCGTCAAACTGAGCGACGGCGCGACCCAGGTGGACCGGGGCGTCGGCCGCCTGCACCGGGGCGCCGGGGAGCTCACCACCGGCCTCGGCGAGCTCACCGACGGCTCCGCCGAGCTGAGCGACAAGCTCGGCGACGGAGCCAAGGAGATCCCCGACTACGGCAAGGGCGAGCGCGCCGACCGCAGCGACATGATGAGCGAGCCGGTCAGGGTGGCCAAGCAGGTCCTCAACGAGGTGCCCAACTACGGCACCGGCTTCGCGCCGTTCTTCGTCCCGCTCGCCCTGTGGGTGGGCGCGATGGTCAGCTACATGGTGCTGCGGCCGCTCAACCCCCGCCTCCTCGCCGGCACGGCCGCCGCGTGGCGGATCGCGGTGGGCGGCTGGCTGCCGGGCCTGGTGCTGGGCGCGGCCCAGGTGGGCGTACTGCTGGCGGTGCTGCGCTTCGGGCTCGGCATGGAGGCCGCGCACTGGGCCGGAGTGGCCGGGATTCTGCTGCTCACCGCGGCGGCGTTCCTCGCGGTCGTGCAGGCGGTCAACGCGCTGCTCGGCCCGCCGGGCCGGGTCGTGGTGCTGGCCCTGCTGATGCTGCAGCTCACCTCCTCGGCCGGCACGTACCCGATCGAGACCTCACCGGGCTTCTTCCAGACGATCTCGCCGTGGCTGCCGATGAGCTGGGTGGTCAGCGCGCTGCGCCGGCTGATCAGCGGCGGCGACCTCACCGTGGTCTGGCAGGCGTGCGGGGTGCTCGGCCTGACCATCGCGCTGGGCCTCGCCCTGACGATCCACGCGGTGCACAAGAGCCGCACCTGGTCGCTGCGCCGCCTCCACCCGGAGCTGTCCCTGTGACCGCCGGCGTGGCCTCCCCCTCCGGCCCCTCCGGCCCCTCCGGTACGGATTCCGCGGCCGCCGGCGCGGCGGCCCGGCCGTACCGCGGCTCCGTCCGCGTGACGGCTCCTTCAGGGGCCGTTCCTGTGGCTACGGTTGGCTCATGACGGAGATCAGCCGGTCCGGAGCCGCCCCCCGGCAGGACGCGCCGCCCCCGGCCCCGGCCCCGCCGAGGGCCACGGCGAAGACGGGCGGGCGCCGGGCCGAGACCCGCCTGAAGCTGTTCACCGCGGCCGTGGAGGTGATCGCCGAACAGGGCTACTCCGCCGCCACGGTGGAGGCGATCGCCGAGCGCGCCGGGGTGGCCAAGGGCACCGTGTTCTACAACTTCGGCAGCAAGGAGGCGCTCTTCGCGGCGATGCTCGACCACGGCATCGGGCACCTGGCCGCCGCGCTGGCCGAGGCCGCGTCGGGCGGACCTGGCCCCGCCGTCCCGGAGCGCGACGCCGGCCGTACCGGACGGGACGGCGCCGACGGCCCCGCCGCGCCGGGCGGAGGCACGGCGCTGGACGCCCTGGACGCCGTGGTCATGGCGCAGCTGCGGTTCTTCGAGGAGTACGGCGCGTTCGCCCGGGTGCTGCTCGCCGAGATGTGGCGCACCGCCTGGCAGGACGCGGTGGCCAGGCTGCGCGACCAGGTGCTGGGCGTCTACGCCGGCGTGCTGCGCCGGGCGGTGGCCGAGGGCCTGGTGCGGGAGGGCCTGGACGTCGAGACCGCGGCGACCGCCGTGTTCGGCATGGTGGTGACCGTCTCCATCGAGCGCCGGGCGCTGCACCCGGACCGCCCGCTGGAGGAGCTGCACGCCACGCTCGCCGACCTGCTGCACCGGCGGGTCACCGGCTGACCCCGCGGCACCGGGCCCGACGGGAGAGGTTCCGGACATCACGCACCGGGGATCCTCCAACGCGCCGGTGATTTGACGGCCACGACCCCATATGTAAGTCTCATATTACAGGTGGAAGGTCAAGGTGTCGTGGATGGGATTCTGACCAGTGAGGAACTGCTCGCGATACTCGCCGCGGTTGGCCATCCGCTGCGCCTGCGGGTCATCGCCGAGCTGGCCGCGGGCCGGGTGCACGTCAGCGAGCTGGCCCGGCGGCTCGGCATCTCCCGGCCGCTGCTCTACATGCATCTCGAGCGGCTGGAGAAGGCGGGGCTGGTCACCGGCGCACTGGAACTCGCGGCGGACGGCAAGGCGATGAAGTATTTCGAGCTGGTGCCGTTCGACGTGCACCTGACGGCGGACACGATCCTTGACGCCCTCCGGGCGGACGGACAGGAAGGACCCGACGACGTGCAGGAGTTCCAATCATGAAGGAAGTCATCCTTCCGCTCGGGATCATCCTGATCATCACCGTCGGCGTCACGGTGGGTGCCATCTCCTGCTTCCGGCTTCACCGGGCGGCGATGGCGGAGTACCGCGACGCCACCGAACGGACAGCGCGAAACCAGGAGCAGCTGAACGCCCAGCTCGCCGAGCTGACCCAGCGGGTCGCCGCCGTCGAGCAGATCCTACGCAGCGTCGGATGACGCCCGGCGGCCCGTGACAGCGGCCCGTGACAGCGGCCCGTGACAGCGGTTTTCCACCTCAAGCGGTAGTCAGGCCCGGGGCGGCGAGCGGCAACTCGCCACCCCGGCAAGCGGAAGTCGCGCGACCACGCCGTATCGGCGTGCCTTCAAGCGCACGATCCTCCAAGGAAAGGAGAGCAGCTCATGCTGCTCGAACGCAAATCCTCCCCCGGGCTCGCCCGGTCCATGGCGCCTGAACCGCGCGCCGCCCGCGGCCGAAGCGGCGGCGACATGCCGGGCGGTGGGGCTCGATGACCGCATCACCCGGACGTCGTTCCCTGGTCGTGCGGGTGGCGAGGTGGAGTGCCACCCACCCGTGGCGGGCGGTCGCCGCGTGGCTCCTGTTCGTCGCCCTGTGCCTCGGCGCCGGAGTGGCGGCCGGCACCAACAGCGCCACCAGCGAGGATTACCGGGTCGGCGAGGCCGGCCGCGCCGAGGCGATGGCGGCCGACGGGGGCCTGCAGCGCAGACCCGTGGAACAGGTCATGATCCATGCCAGGTCCGGCGCGCTGGACCGGAGGGCGGCCACCGCCGCCGCTCGGGACGTCACAGCCCGAATGAGGAAGCTGCCCGAGGTCGAAGGCGTGGCCGCCCCGGCCGTCTCGGCTGACGGCACGATGCTCCTGGTGACGGTGACCATGAAGGGCGCCGAACTGGAGGGCAAATCCCACGTCGATCGGCTCCTCGAACAGACCGCCCAGGTGCAGCGGAGCCACCCGGACCTCATCGTGGAGGAAACCGGTAACGCCTCGATCGGCAAGGGCGTCGACAAGCAGCGTGGCGATGACCTCGCGCTCTCCGAGACGATCACCCTCCCGGTCACGCTCATCACCCTGCTGGTCGTATTCGGCTCGGTGCTCATGGCCGGCGTCCCGCTGCTGCTGGCGCTGTCCTCGATCGTCGCCGCCATGGGCCTGTCGATGGTCTTCTCACACGTCGTCCCGGACGCCGGCGTCGGCAACAACGTCATCCTGCTGATCGGCATGGCGGTCGGCGTCGACTACACGCTCTTCTACCTCAAACGCGAGCGGGAGGAGCGGGCGCGTGCCGACCGTCCCAGCCCGGAGGCCGTGGTGGAGATCGTGGCGGCGACCTCGGGCCGGGCGGTCATGGTCTCCGGCTTCGCGGTGGTCGTCTCCACCGCCACCCTGTACCTCGCCACCGACATCGTCTTCTCCTCGCTGGCCACCGGCACCATCGTCGTCGTGCTGGTCGCCATGATCAGCTCGCTCACCGCGCTGCCCGCGCTGCTGGTGGTCATCGGCCGCCGGAGCAGCCGCCGCGCGGCGCGGCGCGCACCGGCGAAGAAGCGGGCGGAGACCGGACGGGTGTGGTCCGCGCTGCTACGTCCCGCGAACCGGCATCCGGCGATCACACTGTGCGTGTCGGTGCTCCTCATGGCAGGCCTGGCGCTTCCCACGCTGGGCATGCAGATGCGGGTGCTGAACAAGGACAGCCACTCGCGCGAGATCCCGGAGCTGCGAAGCTATGACCGGCTGACCGGCGCGTTCCCCGAGCTGCGGGCCACGCACCAGATAGCCGTGCGCGGCGAGCCGTCCCAGACGGCCCGGATGTCCCAGGCCCTGCGGGACCTCGGCCGACGGGCCCAGGCCGACCCGCTGTTCGCCCTGGACGCCCGTCCGGTACCGCGGGTGTCGGCCGACGGGCGGATCGCCGTCCTCGACCTGCCCGTCCCGTTCAGGTTGAGCTCGGACGAGGCGCTCGCCTCCCTGACGCGTGTCCGGCAGGAGCTGCTGCCCGCCACGGTCGGCAGGTTGCCCGGGGTCGAGGCCGCGGTCACCGGGGACATCGCCCGCGATGTCGACTACCTCGACCACCAGAACGAGAAACTGCCCCTGGTCGTGGGATTCCTCCTGCTGCTGACCTTCGTCATGACGGTCGTCGTGTTCCGCTCGGTGGTCCTCGGACTAGTCGGCGTCGCGCTCAACCTCCTGTCGGCCCTGGCCGCGATGGGCCTGCTGGTGGTGTTCTTCCAGCACGGCCTGGCGAGCCGGCTGTTCGGCTTCGATCCCGCCGCCACCAGCGCGATCGGTTCCCGGGTGCCGCTGTTCCTCTTCGTCATCCTCTTCGGACTCTCGATGGACTACCAGGTCTTCGTGGTCAGCCGGATCAGGGAGGCCGCGCTGGCCGGGGTACCCACCCGGCAGGCCGTGCTGGACGGCATCGGCAGGTCGGCGGGCGTGGTGACCAGTGCCGCGATCGTGATGGTCACGGTGTTCGCCAGCTTCGTGTTCCTCCACCTGGCCGAGATGAAGCAGATCGGTTTCTGTCTCGCCGTCGCCGTGCTGCTGGACGCGTTCGTCATCCGGGTCATGATCCTGCCGTCGGTCCTGACGTTGATCGGCCAGGCGAGCTGGTGGCCGTCCAGGGCGATGCGGCGCGCGCAGCGGGTGCCGGACCGGCTGGTGTCGCCTGCCCCGGTCTTCCCCTGAGCGGGAGGCGGGGCGAGCCCTGACGCGCCCGCCGGGGACACCCGGCGGGCGCGGCCGGAAATGGAGCGCGGGGCAAGCGCCATGCCCCTTGTCCCGGCGGACCGGCCTTCCTACGATCACCCCGTGGCCTACTCCCCCGCCGGAGGGGCCTGCCCTACGTCCTGGCCGTGGTGCCGGCCATCGGACTGATCGCCGGGCTGCGCTGGTTCACCGGCCGGGAGCCGGGCACCGCCGAGATGTGTCGCACCGCCTGGCAGAACGCGGTGGCCAGGCTGCGCGACCAGGTGCTGGGCGTCTACGCCGGCGTGCTGCGCCGGGCGGTGGCCGAGGGCCTGGTGCGGGAGGGCCTGGACGTCGAGACCGCGGCGACCGCCGTGTTCGGCATGGTGGTGACCGTCTCCATCGAGCGCCGGGCGCTGCACCCGGACCGCCCGCTGGAGGAGCTGCACGCCACACTCGCCGACCTGCTCCACCGGAGGGTCACCGGCTGATCGGCCCCGCTCGCTCCGGCTCGGGTCCGGAGCGGGGCCGTCCCCGACACCCGTTCCGGCGACGGTGTGGTCCGAAATCTGCCGGTGCCCACCGCCTCGTCCCTGCTTGGCTGGACGCCCGCAGTCCGCACGCCCTCGCCCGAACGGGAACCATGCCAACGACCACGCTCACCCGGCCTCGCCCGCCCCTCATCGACTGGTTCGCGATCATCTCGCTCATGCTGGGGATCTTCGCCATCGTCACCAGCGAGATCCTGCCCATCGGCCTGCTGACCGCCATCGGCGCCGACTTCGGCGTCTCCGACGGCATCACGGGGCTCACCATGGCGCTGCCCGGCGTCGTCGCCGCGGTCGCCGCGCCCGCCGTCACGCTGACCACCGCCCGCCTGGACCGCCGCGTGATGCTGTGCGTCCTCATGGCGGTGCTCGCCGTCGCCGACGTCCTGGCGGCCGGGGCGACCTCCTACTGGGTCATGCTGGTCTCCAGGGTGCTCGTCGGCCTCACCATCGGCGGCTTCTGGTCGATCGGAGCCGGGCTGGCCGGCCGCCTGGTGGCGCCGCAGTCCGTCGGCACCGCCACCGCCGTCATCTTCTCCGCCGTGCCGCTGGGCTCCGTGCTCGGCGTACCCGCCGGAACCCTCCTCGGCCAGCTCGCCGGCTGGCGGGTCTCGTTCCTCGCCCTGGCCGCGCTGGCCGTCCTCGTCCTGGCCGCCCTGCTGGTGCTGCTGCCGCCGCTGCCCGGTGACCGGGCCACCGGCCTCCGCGTCCTGCTCGGCCTGCTGCGCGCCCGGGGCACCGTCGTCGCCCTGCTGGCCACCTTCCTCGTCGTCCTGGCCCACTTCGGCACCTACACCTACGTCACGCCCTTCCTCCAGGACGTCACCGGCCTGCGTCCCGCGGCCGTCAGCGCCGTCCTGCTGGCGTACGGCGCGGCCGGGATCGCCGGCAACTTCCTGGCGGGCAGGGCCGTCGCCACGCGCCCCCGGGGCGCCTTCGTGGCCTGCGGCTGCCTGATCGCGGCCGTCACCCTGCTGCTGCCCTGGGCCGGCGCCACGGCCGCCGGCGCCGCGATGTCGCTCGTGCTCTGGGGCCTTGCCTACGGCGGCGTGCCCGTCTGCTCGCAGGCGTCGTTCACCGGCGCCGCCCCGCACGCGCCCGAAGCCGCCATGGTCCTCTTCACCTCCTCGTTCCAGGCGACCTTCGCCCTCGGCGCGTTCCTCGGCGGCCGCCTCGTCGATGCCTTCCCGATCTCCATCGTGATGATCTGCGGCGGGTTGACCGCCCTCCTCATGGCGGTGTCCCTGTGGTCTCTCGCCGGATCCCGCTGAACCCGCGGATCACCGGCCGACGTCCCGGACCGCCGCCGGTTCCGGACGGGCCGCCGTAGATCGCCGCGGTGGTGAACTTCGGCGAGGGGTTGTTCGTCGGATATATACCGACACCCCCCGGGAGGCAGGGTTGTACCAGCAGCCGCCACGACGGCGCAGGAACTTCGCCCCGTTCGTCATCGCGATCATCCTCGCCGGAGCGATGATCGTCGGCCTGCGGCTCTACGTCGAGAGCAGGGGGCCGGGCGGCACGGCCGGGGACAACGGGCACAGCGCCGGGCCCGCCGGGCGGTGCGACGGCGAGAAGACCACGCTGACCGTCGCGGCCTCACCGGAGAAGGCCGGGCTGCTGCGGGAGATGGCGGACCGCTACAGCGGCCGGAAGGTCGGCGGGCGCTGCGCCGACGTGGTCGTCGAGAACGTGGCCAGCGGCGGCGCGATGCTGGCGCTGGCCCGCGGCTGGGACGAGCGCCGGGACGGCCCCCGCCCCGACGTCTGGTCCCCGGCGAGCAGCGGCTGGGTCACGCTGCTCCGGCAGCGCGCCACCGCGTCCGACACCGGCGCTCCGGTCGCCCTGGAGAATCCCTCGATCGCCAAGACGCCGCTGGTCGTCGCGATGCCCAAGCCGATGGCCGAGGCGCTGGGCTGGCCGGGCAAGAAGCTCGGCTGGTCCGACCTGCTCGACCTGTCCACCGGCTCCTGGGCCGGCCACGGCCACCCGGAGTGGGGGGCCTTCCGCCTGGGCAAGACCAACCCGAACTTCTCCACCAGCGGCCTGAACGCCACCATCGGCGCCTACTTCGCCGCCACCGGCCTGTCCGGCGACCTGACGGAGAAGAACGTCGCCGACAAGCGGACCAGGGAGTTCGTGCGGGGGGTGGAGCGCTCGATCGTCCACTACGGCGACACCACGCTGACCTTCCTGTCGAACCTGCAGCGGGCCGACGACGCCGGGGCGGGGCTCGGCTACATCTCCGCGGTGGCCGTGGAGGAGAAGTCGGTCTGGGACTACAACCAGGGCAACCCGACCGGTGACCCCGCGACGCTGGGCCGGCACGCCAGGCCGAAGGTCCCGCTGGTCGCGATCTACCCGAAGGAGGGCACGCTCTACTCCGACAACCCCTACGCCGTGCTGACCGCGCCATGGGTGGACGACGCCAGGCGCGCGGTGGCGGCCGACTTCCTGGCGTACCTGCGGGCGCCGGAACAGCAGGAGCGGTTCGCCGCCGCCGCCTTCCGGTCGCACGACGGCAGACCCGGAAAGCTGATCACCGAGGCGAACGGGCTGCTGCCCGCCGAGCCGAAGGCGACGCTGAACCCGCCCGCCCCCAACGTGCTGGACAGGGTGCTCGCCGGCTGGGCCGACCTGCGCAGGCCCGCGAACGTGCTCATGGTGATCGACGTCTCGGGCTCGATGGGCGCCACGGTGGCCGGCACCGGCGGGACCAAGCTGGACCTGGCCAGGCAGGCGGCGTCCACCGCGCTGTCGCAGTTCGGTCCGCACGACCGGGTCGGGCTGTGGATGTTCTCCACCGGGCGGGACGGCCCCCGGGACCACCTGGAGCTGGCCCCGATCCGCGCCGCGGACGCCGGGCGGCTCAAGGAGCTGCGGGAACGGCTGGCCGGCCTGACCCCCGACGGCGGGACCGGCCTCTACGACACCGCGCTCGCCGCCTACCGGCACGTGCTCGGCCGGCACGACGACGGCGCGATCAACGCGGTGGTCTTCCTGACCGACGGCAGGAACGAGGACACCGACGGCGTCTCCCTGGAGAACCTGCTGCCCGCCCTGCGCGCCGAGACCGGCCGGGAGTCGGTGCGGATGTTCACCATCGCCTACGGCCAGGACGCCGACCTCGACGTGCTCAGGAAGATCTCCGAGGCGACCGACGCGGCCGCGTACGACTCCCGTGAGGCGGGGAGTATCGACCAGGTGTTCACCGCGGTGATATCCAACTTCTGATGTCCCCGACGTCCCGCCTCATCGAGGAACTCCGCGACCCCTGGGGGCTGCTGCTCGGCGCGACCGCCGGCGGAGCCGCCTGGGCCGTCGACGTGCACCCGGCCGCCGCCGCCTTCGTCGGCGTGACCGTCTGGCTGGTCAAGGCGGGCGTCGCCCTCGCGCAGGGGCGCGGCGCGCGTCCGGCGGCGCGTGTCGTCGCCTCGGGCAGCCGGGAGGCCTACTGGCTGGATCGGGCCGTCTCGGCGGCCCGCGACTTCGGTGAGCTGAGCGCCTCGATGGGAGGCGGCCCGTTCGCCGGGCGGATCGCGCTGATGCGGCCCCGGATCGACGACGCCCTGGCCACACTGGAGCGTCTCGCCGAACAGGCCTCCCGCACCGGCACGGCGCTCGGGCGCTTCGACCCCGTCCAGCTCTCCCGCGAACACGACCGCCTGACCCGGGAGCTGGGAACGGCGAAGAAGAGTGTGACCGATGACATCGGCCGCGCCCTCGCCTCGCTGGCCGCCCAGCGGGACGTGATCGACCGGCTCACCGAGACCAGGGACCAGGTGCTCGCCCGGATGGAGTCGAGCGCCATCGGCATCGAGGGGCTCGTCGCCCGCGTGGTGGAGCTGTCGGCGATGACGGCGGCCGGCGCCCTGGAGCCGGCCCGGGTCCTCGACGAGCTGGCCGACAGCCTCGAAGGGGTCCGGCAGGGCCTGCACGAAACCGAACGGATCACCCGCGACGCGCTGGACCCCCACGACGCGCCGGACCGATGAGGATCGACAAGAGGAGCCCACATGTTCAAGGTCATCCGCCGGGCGTGGCGCTACCTGGTCTTCGCCCTGTCCGGCAGGCTGGACGAGCTGTCCGATCCGCGGATCCAGATCGAGCAGGCCATCCAGGAGGCCAAGGAGCAGCACCAGCGGCTCTCCCAGCAGGCCGCGGCGGTCATCGGCAACGAGCGTGAGCTTCAGATGAAGCTCACGCGCTCGCTGGAGGAGACCGAGAGGCTCCAGGCCAACGCCCGCCAGGCGGTGCTGCTGGCCGAGCAGGCCAGGGCCGCGGGCGACGAACGCAAGGCCCTCTCCTACGAGGACTCCGCCCGCGCCTTCGCCTCCCGGCTGGTGGCGGCGGAGACCGCCCTGCGGGACGCCCAGCTCATGCACGAGCGCGCCGGGCAGTCCTCGGCCCAGGCGCGGGCGGCGGTCGAGACCAACGCCATGGCCCTGCAGAAGAAGATCGCCGAGCGGATGCGCCTGTTGTCGCAGCTCGACCAGGCCGCGATGCAGGAGCAGCTCAACAGGGCCATGGGCGACCTGTCCGGCCTCGCTCCGGCAGGGGAGACCCCCACCATGGACCAGGTCCGCGACAAGATCGAGAAGCGCTACGCCCGCGCCCTCGGCGAGGCCGAGCTGACGTCCGGCTCCGTCGAGGCCAGGATGATCGAGGTCGAGCGCGCCGCCATCGACGTGGAGGGCGCGGCCCGGCTGGAGGCCATCAGGGAGAGCCTGGCCCTGGAACGGAAGCCCGACCAGGGCGACCGTCCCGGCCCCACTCCCTGACCCGCGCCGCACGGCCGGCCGGTCCCGGCGGACCCGTTCGGTGCGGAGCCGCGGCCGGTGCCGTGCCGCGCGGGCGGGCGCGGCGGGGTCAGCGGACCGGCAGGTCGTAGACGCGGCGGACGCTGGTCGGGGTGTCGCCGAGGTCCGCGCCGTAGACGTGGAGCGAGATGGCGGTGCCGTCCCCGATGTTGCGGACCCGGTGGATGTCGCCGGGCGGGGCGAAGCCGCTGACCTCGCCGGTCCGGTTCGCCGTACGGCCGATCTCGGTGAGGTGGTCGCCGTCGAGGCGGTAGAGCGTCTCGTACTCCACGCCCTGCAGCACGCCGAACACGCACCAGGCGACGTGGTCGTGGATCACGGTCTCCTGGCCGGGCCGCCAGACGATGGCGACGACCGAGAGGTCCGCCTCGGTGTGCAGGACATGGGTGGCGTAGCGGTCCGGGTCTCCGGCCCGCTCCTCCTCGGTGAGGATCCCGGGCGCCGGCAGCCGTTCGCGCAGCAGGTCCGCGACGGCGAAGGCGGTCTCGCGCGGGCTCATGGACTTCGCGACCAGCCCGCGGGTCCCCTCGACGAGTTCCGCGAGGCCGGGCCGGGTGATGACGGTGGTCTCCATGCCCTCCAGCGTGCGAGGCGGAAACTCATCCGTCTAATGCCTCATTTCCCGGTAATTCATAGATACCGTTGATAAATGCTGGATATCGTGCGGCTTCGCGTGCTCGCCGCGGTCGCCAGGCACGGCTCCGTCACCGCCGCGGCGCGGGAGCTGCACTACTCCCAGCCCTCGGTCAGCCACCACCTGGCCCGGCTGGAGGCCGAGACGGGCGCCAAGCTCGTCCAGCGGGTGGGCCGGGGCATCCGGCTCACCGAGACCGGCCGGCTGCTGGCCGAACGGGCCGTCGAGATCGTGGGCCGCGTCGACTCGGCGGCCGCCGAACTGTCGGCGCACGTGGGGCTGCGGGCGGGCCGGGTCAGGCTGGCGGCCTTCCCCTCGGCGCTCGGCACGTTCGTGCCGGCGGCCGTCTCCCTGCTGGCCCGGCGGCACCCCGGCCTGGAGCTGCGCCTGACCGAGACCGAGCCGCCGGAGGCGCTGCGCATGCTGCGCGAGGGCCACGTGGACGCGGCGGTGGTCTTCCACTACGACTGCACCGCCCCCGAGGAGGACGGCGTCCGGCTGCTGCACCTGCTGGACGACCCGAGCTACCTGGTCACCCCGGCCTCCGCCCCGGCCGGTTCCGGCGCCGCCACGACCGGGAACACCACGCCCGGGACCGGTGCGCCCACGGACGTCGCTCCCCCGCCCGCCGGCGGCCTGGCCACGCACCGCGGCGCCCGGTGGATCGGCGGCTGCGAGCGCTGCCGCGTCCATCTGGTGAACCTGTGCACCCGGGCGGGCTTCGAGCCGGAGATCGCCTTCACCACCGACGACGTCGTGGCCGTCCAGGCGCTGGTCGTCGCCGGGATGGGGGTGACGGTGCTGCCCGGTCTCGCCCTGAGGGCGCACCGCCACCCCGCCGTCGGCGTGGCCGAACTGCCCGGCTCGATCCGTCACATCCACGTCGCCACGTACGGCGAGCCGCCCCTCCCCCCGGCCACCGCCGCGCTGCTGGAGGCGCTCACGGCCTCGGTCTGACGCGCTCCCCGGCCCGAGGCCGGGAAAACCGGCGGCGGCGTGACCCGCCGTTCTATGATCCAGGTATGCCGGACCTGACCACTCTCGCCCTCTTCGTCGCCGCGACGCTCGCCCTGCTGCTCGTGCCGGGCCCCGCGGTCCTCTACATCGTGACCCGCAGCGTCGCCCAGGGCCGGAGCGCCGGGATGGTCTCGATGCTCGGCGTCCACCTGGGATCGGTGGTGCACGTGGCCGCCGCGGCGCTGGGGATCAGCGCCCTGCTCGCCGCCTCGGCGACCGCGTTCGCGGTGGTCAGATATCTCGGCGCGGCCTACCTGATCTGGCTGGGGGTGCGCAAGCTGATGACCCGCTCCGGCGGCCTCGACGCCGCCGCGCCGCCGGCCGCCTCCCGCTCCCGGCTGTTCTGGGAGGGCTTCGTGGTCAACGTGCTCAACCCGAAGACCGCCATCTTCTTCCTGGCGTTCCTGCCGCAGTTCACCGATCCGGCGCGGGGGGCGGTCGCTCCGCAGATCATGCTGCTGGGCGTCATCTGGATCCTCCTCGGCGTCGCCAGCGACGGCGCCTACGCCCTGCTGGCCTCGGCCATGGCGGGCCGGCTGCGCGGCTCGGCCCGCGCCCGCCGCCGGCTGGACACCGGCAGCGGCGTCGTCTACCTGGGGCTCGGGGCCACCGCCGCGCTCACCGGCCAGGCCCACGCCGCCTGACGGCACGGCCGGCCCCGCGCCCGCCGTCCGGACCGGACGGCCGGCCCCGCGCCGCCTCGCGTACGGCCGGCCCCGCGCCGGCCGGGGTCAGAGGTCCACTTCGCGGGAGGCGACGACGTTGAGCGCGGCGGGTTCCCGGCCGGCCGGGGTGACGAGGACGTGCCGGTTCGGCTCCTCGTACCCGTTCTCCGACAGCCACGTCAGCGTGAACGGGTCGAGCTGGCTGAAGTGGACCGGGCAGCCGGGTGAGAAGAGCTCCGTGCCGACCGCGTCCCGGCCGGCCTCCCCCTCGATGATCGACAGGGTGTAGACGGTCATGACGGCCCCCCGAGAAAGACGAGCGGCCGGCGGAGTCCCCGCGGACCGCGTTCCCGCCGGGGTTCATACCCCGGACCGCCGCGCGGTACGGGCACGGTGGCCGGGCGGGACCGGGCCGGGCCGGGCCGGTCAGCGGAATCGGTAGACGGTGGTGGAGGCGAACTCCTCGCCCGGCCGCAGCACCGTCGAGGGGAAGTGCTCCTTGTTCGGCGAGTCGGGGAAGTGCTGGGTCTCCAGGCAGAGCCCGGCGTGCCTGCCGTACGGCGTGGCGACGCCGTCGAGGAGGTTGGCGGTGTAGAACTGCACGCCCGGCTCGGTGGTGGTGACCTCCATGGTCAGGCCGCTCGCCGGGTCGGTGACCTCGATGCCGCCGTCCAGGGCGTAGCAGTGGTCGTAGCCGCCGCCCAGCAGCGGGTCGCCGACGCGGTCCCCGATCCGGTGCGGGACGGTGAAGTCGAACGGCGTGCCGGCCACCGGGGCGAGCTCGCCGGTCGGGATCTGCGTGGCGTCGACCGGCAGGTAGCGGGCGGCGTCGATGCGGACCACGTGGTCCAGGACGTCGCCGCCGCCGGCGAGGTTGAAGTAGGAGTGGTTGGTCAGGTTCAGCACGGTCGGCGCGTCGGTCGTCGCGCGGTAGTCGAGCCGGAGCGCGTCCCCGGTCAGCGTGTAGGTGAGCGAGACGGTCAGCGTGCCCGGGTAGCCCTCCTGCCCGTCGGGGCTGACGTAGGTGAGCGTCACCGCCGACGGGGAGACCTCGGCCATCCGCCACACGCGCTGGGAGAAGCCGCCGGGCCCGCCGTGCAGGCTGTTGGGGCCGTTGTTGAGCGGCAGCCGGTGGGTGACGCCGTCGAGGGTGAACCGGCCGCCCGCGATGCGGTTGCCGTACCGGCCGACGACGGCGCCGAAGTAGCGGCTGCGCGTCAGGTAGTCGTCCAGGGTGTCGCAGCCGAGCACGACGTCGACCCCGGAGACCTCCAGCGACTGCAGGACGGCGCCGTAGGTGAGCACCGAAGCGCGCATCCGGCCGTTCTCCAGCGTGTGCCGCTCGACCTCCTCCCCACCCGGCGTGATCCCGAACACCCGGCGCGGCCCGGCCTCGTTCCCGGCCGCCGCGGCGTCCCCGTCCCGTGTGGCTTCGACGTTCACGATCGCGCCTCTCCTGTGGATTCCCGGACGACCAGTCGGGTCTCCAGGGTGGTCAGGGTGGAAGTCCTGCCGTCGCCGACGGACTGCAGCAGCAGGTCGACCGCGATCCGCCCGGCGGCGGACGTCGGCATGGCGACGGTGGTCAGCTTCGGCCGGTTCAGCCGTCCGGAGAGGGTGTCGTCGACGCCGACCACGCTGACGTCGTCCGGCACCCGCACGCCCCTCTCGTACAGGCCCTCGATGAGCCCGATGGCGACCAGGTCGTTGTAGGTGAGCACGCCGGTCGCGCCGGAGGCGACCACCTCGGCGGCGACGGCGAGGCCGCCCTGCTCGGTGGGCGCGTTCGGGCCGAGGATCACCAGTTCGGCGCCGGAGGCGGCGGCCGCGGCGGAGGCGGCCTCGCGCATCTGCCCGCTGGTCCACGAGCCGCTCGGTCCGGCGGCCAGGGCCAGCCTGCGGTGGCCCAGCCCGGTCAGGTGCTCGATCGCGAGCCGGGCGCCCTGGGCGACGTCCATCAGTATGGTCGGCATCCCCTTGATCCGCCGGTTCACCACGACGAACGGCACGTCGGCGTGCAGGCGCTCGATGACCCGGTTGGACAGGCGGGGGCTGCACAGCAGCACCCCGTCCACCTGCTTGGTGAGGGTCTGGATCAACTCCTCCTCCACCTGCGGGTCCTCGTCGGTGTCGGCCACGAACACGTGGTAGTCGCGGGTCCTGGCGTGCGCCTGGGCGGCCTTGATCAGCGGGGGGAAGAACGGGTTGGAGATGTCGGCCACGATCAGGCCGATGTTGTGGGTGCGGCCCGTGGTGAGGGCGCGGGCGGCCCTGTTGGGCCGGTAGCCGAGGTCCTCGGCGACGGCCAGCACCCGGTTGCGTGTCTCGGCGTTGACCAGGTGGGGTGCCGAGAAGGTGCGGGAGACCGTGGAGACATGGACTCCCGATGCCCGCGCCACGTCCCTGATCGTCGCTGCCACTGTGCTCCTTCGTCGCGCTCTCGTGCACATTAGTGCAAACGGTTGCAGCGCTGTCAACGGCACCGGGTTGGGCCCTCCGCGACGGCATGGCAACGGTTGCATCGACCCCTCTTCGGAAAATATGGGAAAAATCGCTGGTGGGGATCGGTTTACCAAATTGAGCCCTTGACGTTGCGAACAGATGTCCGCCATGTTTCATGCAACCGGTTGCAGCTCGCGACGCCGAATCCCCCCGTCGAACACGAAGGAGTCGCCGGTCATGGCAATCTCCACGGCCTCCACGGCGAACCATCGGATGCGCCGGCCGCGCGGCGCGGCGCGGACCCCCTACCTGCTGATCGCCCCCGCGGTGATCGCGATGGTCGGTTTCCTGGTCTACCCGATGGCCAGCGTCATCTACTACAGCCTGCAGAACTACAACGTCACCAAACCCTGGGACAACGGCTTCGCCGGCCTGGACAACTTCCGCCGGCTGCTGTTCGAGGACCCGCTGTTCTGGCAGAGCCTCGGCTTCAGCGTCCGGTGGGTCGGCGTCGAGGTGGGGCTGCAGCTGGTGTTCGGCCTCATCCTGGCGCTGATCGTGAACGAGACCTTCGTCGGCCGGGGACTGTCGCGGGCGCTGGTGTTCTCCCCCTGGGCCGTGTCCGGGGTGCTGACCACCGGGATCTGGGTGCTGCTCTACAACCCCACGACCGGCGTGTCCCGCTACCTCGCCGACCTGGGGCTCATCGAGTACGGCGCCGCCCCGCTGGCCCACTCCGGCACCGTGTTCTGGGCGGCGGTCCTGGCCGAGCTGTGGCGCGGGGTGCCGTTCTTCGCGATCCTGCTCCTGGCCGACCTGCAGAGCATCCCCAGGGAGCTGTACGAAGCGGCGTCGGTGGACGGCGCCACCCGTCGCCAGCGATTCCTGAACGTCACGCTGCCGCACCTCAAGGACGCGATCGTCCTGTCCACGCTGCTGCGCTGCGTGTGGGAGTTCAACAACGTCGACCTGCTGTACACGCTGACCGGCGGCGGCCCGGCGCACGCGACGACCACGCTACCCCTGTACGTGGCGAGCAAGGCCGCGCAGTCCCACGACTTCGGGTACGGCTCGGCGCTGACCACCGCCGCCTTCCTCATCCTGACCTTCTTCTCGATCGCCTACCTGCGACTGAGCAAGTTCGGAGCCAAGTCATGACCGTCCAGACGGCCGCACGGCCACGTCTCCCCGGCCCCCTGACGGCGCCCGGGGGCACGAAGAGCCGGGAGAGGATGCGGGTCAGCCGCTGGCAGATCTGGGTCCCGCTCGGCCTCTACCTCCTGTTCACCCTGGTCCCCTTCTACTGGATGCTGGTCTTCGCCGTCCGGCCCCGGGGATCGACCTCGCTGCTGCCCTGGCCGATCACCTTCGACAACTTCGAGACCGTCTGGAACGAGCTCGGGTTCGCGGTCTTCTTCAGGAACAGCCTGATGGTCGGCGTCGCCTCGCTGGTCATGACCACGGTGATCGCGCTGGCCGGCGGCTACGCCCTGGCCCGGTACGACTTCCGCGGCAAGAAGGCGTTCATGCTCGGGATGCTCTGCACGCAGTTCATCCCCGGCGCGATGATGCTGATCCCGCTGTTCGAGATCTTCCGGACCCTCGGCCTGGTCAACTCGCTGTGGAGCCTGGTGATCGCCGAGACCGTCTTCCAGCTCCCGCTCTCGCTCATCCTGATCAGCGGCTTCATCCGGAACGTGCCGGTGGAGCTGGAGCAGGCCGCGTGGGTGGACGGCTGCGGCCGGCTGCGCGCCTTCTTCGCCGTGGTGCTGCCGCTGCTGCGCCCGGCGCTGGTGGCGGTCGGCTCCTTCGCCTTCATCCACAGCTGGAACAACTTCCTGTTCGCGCTGATGTTCGTCAACGAGCAGGAGAAGTTCACGGTGCCGGTCGGTCTCGCCTACTCGCTGGGCGAGTTCAGCGTCGACTTCGGCGCGCTGGCCGCGGGTGGCGTCGTCGCCGCCGTGCCCGTCGTCCTGGTCTTCGCCGTCATCCAGCGCTACCTCGTGCAGGGCATGTCCGCCGGCGCGGTGAAGGGATGACTTCCGTGGTTCGCACTCTCGTCACCGGAAGCGCCGGCCGGTTCGGCCGCAGCGTGGTCACCGCGCTCGCCGAGGCGGGTCACGAGGTGATCGGCGTGGACACCGTGCCCGGCACCCCCGCCGACGCCGCCGAGACGCTCCCGGCCGACCTGACCGACCTCGGCGAGGTGTTCGAGGTGATGACGCGCTTCCGCCCGGACGCCGTGGTCCACCTGGCCGCGATCGCCACCCCGTTCAGCCGGACCGACGCCTTCACCTTCCGGGTCAACACCCAGCTCGCGTTCAACGTGTGCGAGGCCGCCTGCGGCGTCGGCGCCGAGCGGGTCGTGGTCGCCAGCAGCCCCACGGTCATCGGGTACGGCACGCCGGGCTGGACGCCGTCCTACCTGCCGATCGACGAGGACCACCCGGTCGCCCCGGGGAACGCCTACAGCCTGTCGAAACTGGTCGCCGAGCAGGTGATGACCTCCTTCGCGCGCCGGTCGCCCACGAGGTTCGCGGCCGTGCGGCCCTGCTTCGTCGTCGCCCCCGAGGAGTGGGCGGGCGCGCCGACCCAGTCCGGGCACACGATCGCCGAACGGCTGGACCGGCCCGAGCTGGCCGGGACGTCGCTGTTCAACTACGTCGACGCCCGCGACGCCTCGGACCTGGTGCTGACCCTGCTGGACCGGCTTCCGGAACTGCCGTCGGGCGAGGTGTTCTTCGCGAGCGCGGCCGACGCGCTGGCCCGCGAGCCCCTGGCGGAACTGCTGCCCCGGCTCAACCCCGCCACGGCGGGGTTCGCCGCCGGGCTGACCGGCTCCTCCCCCGCCTTCTCCTCCGCCAAGGCCGGACGACTACTCGGCTGGCAGGCCAAACGCAGCTGGCGCACAGAGATCGGAGAGTCCCGATGAACCTCAGCGGAGTGCTGTTCTTCCCCGTCACGCCGTTCGGGCCGGACGGCTCCCTGGCCGAGGACGTACTGGCCGAGCACCTGCGACGCGGCCTCGCGCACTCGCCGGGCGGGGTCTTCGTGGCCTGCGGGACCGGCGAGTTCTCCGCCCTGTCGGAGGCCGAGCACGCCCGCGCGGTGCGGGTCGCCACCGAGACCGCGGCCGGGCGGGTACCGGTGCTGGCCGGGGCGGGCGGCCCGATCGGCGCCGCGCTCGCCCAGGCACGGGCGGCCCGGGAGGCCGGCGCCGACGGACTGCTGCTCATGCCGCCCTACCTGACGAACGGCCCGCGCGAGGGCTACGCGACCTACGTGGCGGCGGTCGCCGAGGTGCTCCCGGTGATCGTCTACCAGCGCGGCTCGGTGGTGCTGACCCCGGAGCAGGCCGTCGAGCTGTCCCGGATCCCGGGCGTCGCCGGCATCAAGGACGGCCTCGGCGACATCGACCTCATGCAGCGCACGGTGCTGGCGGTGCGGGAGGAACGGCCGGACTTCCTGTTCTTCAACGGGCTGCCCACGGCCGAGCTGACCATGCCCGCCTACCGGGCCATCGGCGTGGACCTCTACTCCAGCGCGGTGTTCTGCTTCGCCCCGGAGATCGCCACCGCCTACCTCAACGGTGACGAGCGGCTGATCAGGGAGTTCTACGCACCGCTGGTGCGGCTGCGGGGCAAGGTCCCGGGATACGCGGTGTCGCTGGTCAAGGCCGGGGTGCGGTACCGGGGGCTGGACGTCGGCACGGTCCGGCCGCCGCTGGTCGAGCCGTCCGCCGAGCACCTGGAGGAGCTCGCCAAGCTGGTCACGACCGGGCTCGCCCTGGTGGAGGACCGATGACCGGCGACGCGCCGTCCGGCTCCAGGACACGGCCGGACGGGCCGGACGGGCCGGACAGTCCGGACGGCGGGGCGGGAACGGGCGCCCCGGCCGGCGGGGCCCGGACCGGCGCCGGGCGGCCGGTGGTCACCGGCCTGTCCACGACGCTGCGGACCGTGGCCCTGCCCCGCCCGTGGGGCCCCGACGTGCCCGCCAACCACGTGATCGTCGTGGAGCTGACCCTGTCGGACGGCCGGACCGGGCGGGGCTTCTCCTGGACGCCGCAGATCGGGGCGCACGCCGTACGGGCGCTGCTGGACCACGAGATCCGCGAGGCCGTCGTCGGGTGCGAACCGCACCCGGAGGTCGTGTGGGACCGGCTGTGGCGGCACCTGCGGGAGGCCGGCGGCGGCCTGACCACGATCGCGCTGGCCGGGGTGGACCTGGCGCTGTGGGACCTGCGCTGCGGGCCCGGCGGACTGGTCGAGACGCTCGGCCGGCGGCGCGACAGCGTCCCGGTGTACGGCAGCGGCGTCAACCTGCACTACCCGCTGGAGGAGCTCGTCGCGCAGGCGAGGCGGTGGCGCGCGGCGGGCCACCCGGCGGTCAAGGTCAAGGTGGGCCGTGACGCGCTGCGGGAGGATGTGGCGCGGGTCGCGGCGGTGCGCGAGGTGATCGGCCCGGACACGCTCCTCATGGTCGACGCCAACCAGCGCTGGGACCTGCCGAGGGCGCGGCGGGCGATCGCGGCGCTGTCGGAGTACGACCTGCACTGGGTGGAGGAGCCGCTGCCCGCCGACGACGTGACCGGCCAGGCCCGGCTGCGCTCGTGCGTGGACGTGCCGATCGCCGTCGGCGAGAGCGCCTACTCCATCCATGACTTCCGGGACCTGCTCACCGCCGGGGCCTGCGACATCGTCCAGCCGAACGTGGTCCGGGTCGGCGGGATCACCCCGCTGCTGCGGATCGCCGAGCTGGCCAGGGCGTTCGGCGTGCCGGTCTACCCGCACCTGCTGCCGGAGATCTCCGGCCAGCTCGCCCTGACCCTGCCGCTGCCGTGCATGGCCGAGGAGGTCGAGGACGCCTCCTTCGCCGCGCTCGGCCTGATCGACGAGCCGTACCCGATCTCGGTGAAGGCGGGCGAACTGCGCGCCGGGGACCACCGCGGCCTGGGACTGAACTGGAGGGCGCCGTGACGGAACCGGTCAGGGTGGTGCTGGCCGGCGCCCACGGGCACGGCTGGTGGCACATGGAGAACCTGCGGCGCCTGTCCGCCGCCGGGACGGTCGAGCTCGCCGGGGTGTGCGACGTGCGGCCGGTCGAGGGGCTGCCCGACGGGGTCGCGTTCTCCGGCGACCTGGTGGAGCTGATCGGGCGGACCGGCGCCGAGGCGGCGATCCTGTGCACGCCGATCCACACCCACGCCGACCTCGCGGTCAGGGCTCTGCGCGCCGGGGCGCACCTGCTGCTGGAGAAACCGCCCGCCGCCGCCTACGACGGCTACGAGCGGATCGCCGCCGCCGTCCGGGAGACCGGGCTGGCCTGCCAGGTGGGCTTCCAGAGCCTCGGCTCCGAGGCGGTCCCGGCGGTGCGGAAGCTGATCCGCGACGGGGCGATCGGCCGGGTCACCGGGATCGGCGCGGCGGGCGCGTGGGCGCGTCCCTACTCCTACTACTCGCGGGTGCCGTGGGCCGGGAAGCGGCGGGCCGACGGCGTCGACGTGGTGGACGGCGTGCTCACCAACCCGCTGGCGCACGCCGTGGCGACCGCGATCGCCGTCTCCGGCGCGGAGGTCGAGTCGGTCGAGGTGGAGCTCTACCGCGCCAACGCGATCGAGGCGGACGACACCTCGTCCGCGCGACTGCGGATGGACGACGGGACGACGATCACGGTGGCCGTGTCGCTGTGCGCCGACCGGCGGCACGAGCCGTACCTGGTCGTGCACGGTGAGACCGGGCGGATCAGGCTCACCTACACCGAGGACCGCGTCGAGTTCGGCGGCGCGTCGGCGACGCACCCCCGGGCCGACCTGCTGGAGAACCTGGTCGCGCACATCCGCGGCGGGGCGGACCTGCTGGTCCCGCTGGAGCGGACCGCCGGGTTCATGCGGGTCCTGGAGGCGGTACGGCTCGCACCCGAGCCCCGGGTGATCCCCGACGCCTTCCAGGAGGTCGGCGCGGAACAGCGCGTGCTGCCCGGGATCGCGGGGATCACGGCGGCGAGCGCGGAGCGTATGGCGCTGTACTCGGAGCTGGGCGTGCCGTGGGCCCTGGACGCCGCCACGCCGCCCGCGCCCCCGACCATGCCCGCGACCACGCCCGCATCTGTGCCCGCGTCCGCGTCCGTGTCCGTACCCGCGCCCGCGCCCGCGCCCGCGCCCGTACCCGCCGGGGCCGCGGTCGCCTCCGCGTCCGGCACGGCCACCTCCATGTCCGGCTCGGCCGGCACGGCCGGCTCCGCCGTGGGCCTCGACGTCGGCGGGGTGCGGGTGGCCGAGTACGTGATCCGGCCCCGGCTGCCGGAGACGTCGTCGCCCCGCCCCTACCTGCACCCCGTGCGGACGCTGAGCGGGACCGTCGTCACCGAGTTCGCCCCCGCCGACCACGTGCACCACCTGGGGGTGAGCGTCGCCGTGTCCGACCTGGGCGGCGGCAACTTCTGGGGCGGGCGCACCTACGTCCGCGACCGCGGACCGGCCTGGCTCGGCGACCACGGCTCCCAGCACCACCTGGCCTTCCTCCGGCACGACCCGGCGGGCTTCACCGAGACGCTGTCCTGGCGCGGGCCCGGCGGAACGGAGATCGCCAGGGAGGAGCGCGAGGTCCGGGCGGTGGAGCTCGACGGCTGCTGGGCGCTCGACTTCTCCTTCACGCTGACGAACCTCACCGGCGCGCCGCTCGCGGTCCGCAGCTCGGCCACCAAGGGCAGGGCCGGGGCCGGCTACGGCGGCTTCTTCTGGCGGGCGCCGGGACGGACCGCCGGCCGCGAGGTCTTCACCGAGGACGCCGAGGGCGAGGACCGCGTGCACGGCTCCACCGCCCCCTGGCTCGCCCTGGCATCCCCCGGCTGGACCCTGGTCTTCGCCCAGCGGTCGGACCCCTGGTTCGTCCGCACCGCGGAGTACCCGGGGGTGGGCCCCGCGCTCGCCTGGGAGAAACCGCTGGTCATCGAGGACGTCCTGACCCGCAGGGTCGTCACCGTCGTCGCGGACGGGCGGCTGGACCGCGCCGCCGCCGCGGCGCTGGCGGAGAAGGCCATGACATGACCTCCGGCCGCGACGGGCCCGGCCTCCGGGACCGCCGCGGCCGGGAGAGACCCGCGCGGGCGGGTCTCGGACGCACCTCCGGCGGGCCGTGCCCGGCCCGCCGGAACGACAGGGAAGATCTCACGCCGCCGGCCCTCCGGTGGCGCCAACGTCACAGCGATGTCGGGGGACAGACACTGAAAGGCAGGGAGCAATGACTGCACGCTCGAAGCGCCTGGCGATCCTCGCCACCGCGCTCATGCTCGGTTCCGGTCTGGCCGCGTGCGGAACGGACGACGCCACGTCCTCCGACGGCACCACCACGATCACCTTCTGGGACGACAACGGCGGCCCCGCCCGCACCCCGGTGTGGCAGCACATCATCGACGAGTTCCAGAAGGCGAACCCGAAGATCAAGGTGAAGTACGTCGGCATCCCGATCGCGCAGGTGCAGCAGAAGTACGACACCGCCATCGCGGGCGGCGGCCTGCCCGACGTCGGCGGCGTCACCACGGCGATGCTGGCCAGCCTCGTGGCGCAGAAGGCGCTCGACCCGCTGGACACCCGGATCTCCGGCGGGGCGCTGAACGGCAGGCTGAACGAGCAGGTGGTGAACACCGTCAAGGCGACCGTGCCCGACGGCAAGACCTACATGATGCCGATGTCCACCAACATGGGCGTCTTCTGGTACCGGACCGACTGGTTCAAGGAGGCCGGGCTGGAGGAGCCCACGTCCTGGGACGAGTTCTTCACCGCCACCGAGAAGCTGACCGACAAGTCCAAGAACCGCTACGGCTTCACCATCCGCGGCGGCGCGGGCTCGATCGCGCAGATGATGGAGGTGATCTACGGCCAGTCGGGCATCACCGAGATCTTCGACGCCTCCGGCAAGGCGACGGTCAACGACCCGAGGAACGTGGCCGCCCTGGAGAAGCTGGCCGGCCTCTACGACAAGGTCACCCCCCAGGCCGACATCAACAACGACTACGTGAAGATGGTCGCCCAGTTCGACGGCGGCACCGTCGCGGTCATGCAGCACAACCTCGGGTCGTACAACGACCACGTCAAAGCGCTCGGCAAGGACAAGGTGGCGGCCATGCCGGTGCCGAAGTCCGGCAGCGGCGTCCGGACGGTCGTGTCCAACCCGGTCGCCGGGATCGGCCTGTTCGCGAGCGGCAAGAACAAGGACGCCGCCTACAGGTTCGCCGAGTTCGCCGCCTCCAAGGCGATGAACAGCCACTGGTCCGAGAAGACCGGCGTGCTGCCGGCCAACACCGAGGTCAACGACGAGCCGTGGATCCAGGGTCTGCAGCACGTCTCCGCGGCGGTCAAGGTGCTCAACGACCCGGGCACCAAGGTCGTGCAGATGCCCTACTACCTGCCCGAGTTCAACGCGATCACCAAGACCGACGCGGAGCCGGAGTTCCAGAAGGTCCTGCAGGGCAGCCTGACCGCCAAGGAGTTCCTGGACACCCTCGCGGCCAAGCTGACCGAGGCGCAGGCCGCCTACAAGCAGCGCAACGGCGGCTGACCCGGCGTCGGGTCCCTCCCTCCCCCTCACCTGACCTGATCTGCGGAGGAACTTCATGAAACGAGCGACCACCTTCGCCGCCCTGCTGTCCCTGGCGGCCCTGGCCGCCCCGCCCGCGCTGGCGGCGGTCCCCGGCCCCGCCTCCCCGGCCACCGCGTCCGGCCACGGCCACGGCGCCGACCTCGGCCGGCAGACCCTTCCCGGAGGCGACGGCTGGGCCGCCGAGGGGACGGGCACCACCGGCGGCGCCGCCGCCCCCGCCGGGAACGTCCACACGGTCACCACCCGCGCCGGGCTGGCCGCCGCGCTCGCCTCGCCGGGACCGAGGATCATCTACGTCTCGGGGACCGTCGAGCCGGACAGGACCTGCGCCGACTACGTGACCGGCGGCTACTCCCTGGAGGCCTACCTCGCGGCCTACGATCCCGCGGTGTGGGGCCGGGACGCCGAGCCGTCCGGACCGCAGGAGGAGGCCCGCGCCGCCTCCGCGGCCCGGCAGACCGCGGACATCAAGCTCAAGGTCCCCTCCGACACCACCATCGTCGGCCTGGGCGGGAACGCCGTCATCCGCGGCGTCAACCTGCACGTCGACAAGGCCGACAACGTCATCATCCGCAACATCACCTTCGAGGACACCGCCGACTGCTTCCCGCAGTGGGACCCCACCGACGGCGACGAGGGCAACTGGAACTCCCTCTACGACAACATCTCGGTGACCGGTTCCACGCATGTGTGGGCCGACCACAACACCTTCACCGACGGCGACAACCCCGACTCCGGCCAGCCGCTGTACTTCGGGCGGCCCTACCAGGTCCACGACGGGCAGCTCGACATCACCTCGGGTTCGAACTACGTGACGGCGTCGTGGAACCGGTTCACCGACCACGACAAGACGATGCTGATCGGCTCGACCAACAACCCGGCCACCGACTCGGGCAAGCTCAAGGTCACCGTCCACCACAACCACTTCAGGAACACGCTCCAGCGGCTGCCCCGGGTCCGCTTCGGGCAGGTGCACGTCTACAACAACTACTACGAGGTGCCGAGCGACTCGGGCTTCGAGTACGCGCTGGGTGTGGGCGTCGGGTCTCAGATCTTCGCGGAGAACAACTTCTTCCGGCTCGGCCGCGCGGTGAACCCGGCGTCGCTGCTCCACGACTGGGGCGGAACCACCCTCACCGCCCGCGGCAACGTGCTGCGGGTCGGCGGCAAGGTCTCCCCGATCGACCTCGTCGCGGTCTACAACGCCGCCCACGACCCCGACCTCGGCTCCGACGCGGGCTGGACCCCGGCCCTGCACACCGGGATCGACCCGGCGGAGTCGGTCCGGCTGTCGGTGTCGCAGCGCGCGGGCGCGGGCCGCGTGCGCTGACCCGCTCGGGGAGCCGGGGCCCCGGTCCGCGTACGGCGGGCCGGGGCCCCGGCGCGTGCCGGGCGTCAGGCGGACAGGACGCCGTCGACGCGGCGCGGGACGCCGAGGGGGTTGTCGTCGCGCAGCTCGGGCGGGAGCAGCTCGGCCGGCCAGTCCTGGTAGGAGGTGGGCGTCAGCCAGCGGCGGATCGCGGCGGCGCCGACCGAGGTGTGGGCGGGGGCGGTGCTGGCGGGCCAGGGACCGCCGTGGTGCATCGCCCAGCTCACCGCGACCCCGGTGGGCCAGCCGTTCCAGATCAGCCGTCCGGCCTTCCCGAGCAGCACCTCGGCGACCTCGCGGGCCTCCGCCGGATCGTCCGCGTGGACGGTGGCGGTGAGCGCCCCGTCCAGCCGCTCCAGTACGGCGGGCAGCTCGGCGGGGTCGGCGTAGGTGACCACGATCGCGGCCGGGCCGAAGCACTCCTCGGCGATGCCGGGCAGGGCCTCGGCGAACGTCGCCAGGTCGGCGGTGAACACCTGGGGCGTCACCGCGAACGCGCCCTCGCCGGGCCGTCCCTGGGCGAGCGGGGTCAGCGCGTCCAGCCGCTCCAGCCCGTGCAGGAACCCGCCCCGCATCCGCTCGGTCAGCATCGGCCCGCCCGCGGTGGCGGCGACCGCCTCGGCGACGGACTTCAGCAGCTCGGCGTCGTCGGGCACGAACACCAGGCCCGGGTTGGTGCAGAACTGGCCGACGCCGAGGGTGAGCGAGGCGGCGAACCCCGCCGCGAGGCCCTTGCGGTGGTCCGGGGACAGGGCGGAGGGCAGGACGACCACCGGGTTGACGCTGCCCAGCTCGCCGTAGAACGGGATCGGGTCGGGCCGCTCGTCGATGAGCGCCTGGATGGCCTTGCCGCCGGGGATCGACCCGGTGAAACCGACCGCCACCACTTCGGGGTGCCGTGCCAGGGCCTTGCCGGCGTCCAGCCCCCGGACCAGGCCGAGAAGCGCGGGGTCGGGCAGGGCGCCCTGAATGATCCGGTGGGACAGCTCGGAGGTGCGGGGGTGCCCGTCGTGCGCCTTGACCACCACCGGGCAGCCGGCGGCCAGGGCCGAGGCGGTGTCGCCACCGGCGACCGAGAACGCGAAGGGGAAGTTGCTCGCCGCGAACACGCCGACCACTCCGGACAGTGGGTGGTTCATGCGGCGCAGGTCGGGGGTGGGCGGCTCGGCCTTGGCGTGGTCGATCACCGCCTCGACGTGGGCGCCGTCACGCAGGACCCGGGCGAAGAGCCGGAACTGCCCGGCGGCCCGGCCGACCTCACCGCGCAGCCGTACCTCACCGAGGGCGGTCTCCGCGTCGGCGGCCCGCCACAGTTCCTCGATGTTCGCCTCCAGCGCGGCGGCGACCGCTTCGAGCGCGGCGGCCCGGTCGGCGGTCCGCCAGGCGGGGGCGGCGGCGTGCGCGGCGCGGACGGCGGCGTCCACCTCCTCGTCGGAGGTGAGGGGGAAGGGGTCACCGAAGGACTCGCCGGTCCGGGGGTCGTATGAGTGGATCAACGCGGAGCAACCTTTCATCACCGTGAAGCGCCCCCGCGGGGGCACACGAGAACCACCTTCTTACGGTAAGCGCTTTCCGCAACAGAGGGTAATATTTTATAGAGAGGTTGTACGTCGCGGCTCGGGGGTTCAGACCCGGCGTCCTCCCTCGCCGTTCGCTCTCTCCTCAGTGGGAGTGCCGAATGCCGACCCGGCTCCTGCTGTTGACAGCGACCGGCGCGGTGGATTGGCTCAGCGTGAGACGCGCGCCCTGGGCCACAGTGGGCGTGTCGCTGGTGAGGGTGCCGAGGGGAGCCGATAGCGGGTGACGCACAGAAACGACGCAGCGACCGTCCACGCCTGGACCGCTCTCGAAGGGCCGGCGGAGCTGGCCGAGGAGGTGTCGTACGAAGGAGCGGGTGAGGTTCTGCCGGCCCGTCTACCCGTACGGGAGCTGGCCCGGGCGAGCGTGGGGGTGTGCTCGCTGGCGGCTGCGGAACTGCTGGCACGGCGCAATGCGGTGCCGGTACCGGCGGTACGGGTCCGGGAGGCGGCGGTGGCTACGGCGTTCGTCAGCGAACGGCACCTGCTCATCAACGGCCGAACCCCGGTGTCCTTCGCACCGCTTTCCGGCTTCTGGCGCGCGGCCGACGGCTGGGTGCGTACCCACGCCAACTACCCGCACCACCGCTCCCGGTTGCTCAACGCCCTGGGCATCGGCGATACGGGAGAAGACCGGGCGCTGGCCGAGTCACTCGCGGGCGAGTTGGCGGCACGCCCGGCCCGGTGGATCCAGGACACCGTCTACGAGGCCGGTGGCCTGGCCGTGGCCGTGGCCCCTCCTGGCGGGACGGTGCATCCGCTCGTCGAGACCCGGCCCACCGGGGAGAGTCGCCCGCGGGCTCTGACACCAGCGCGGCTGCCGGCCGCCGGTGTGCGAGTCCTGGACCTGACCCGGGTCATCGCCGGCCCCGTCGCCACGCGCACCCTGGCCCTCCTGGGCGCCGACGTGCTTCGCGTCGACTCCCCCAGGCTGCCGGAGAGCGCGGACGCCCACGCCGACACCGGGATGGGCAAGCGCTCGACACTGCTGAACCTGTCCGCCATCGACGACCGGCGCACCTTCGCCGACCTCCTCAGCTCGGCCGATGTCGTGGTCCTCGGCTACCGGCCCGGCGCGCTGGAGGCTCTGGGCCTCGACACGCTCCTTGCACGGCGTCCCGGCCTGATCATCGCCCAGTTGTGCGCCTGGGGCTGGTCGGGACCGTGGGCAGGGCGGCGCGGCTTTGACAGCCTGGTCCAGGCGGCGAGCGGTATCGCCGTGATCGAGGCCGGAGCCGACGGCCGTCCCGGTGTGCTGCCGGCGCAGGCGCTGGACCATGGAACGGGGTATCTGCTGGCCGCCGCGGTCCTGCGGGCGTTGAGCGACCGGCAGCTCACCGGCGGTGGACGGTGGCTGAGGTTCTCCCTTGCGGGTACCGCCTCCTGGTTACTGCACGACCTGCGTTCCGCGCCGGTCGAAGGCGACGGCTACGACTCAAGGCCCTGGCTGACGAAGGCCGCCTCGCCGTACGGGCCGCTCCGCCATGCCCTGCCCCCGGTCCACTACGAAGGTGCGCCCCGGACGTGGAACGCCCCGCCGACCCTGTGGGGTACGGATCTTCCCATATGGACGAGCCGTACCGGAGAGTAGGACGAGGGAGACGGAGATCGGGCACTCCAGCGCGGCGTTCACCATCCGGGTGAAGATCCCGCGCTTGCCCGGCACCGGGGCAAGCCGGCCGGTCGGCCGGTCGGACCGTTCCGCCGTACCGGTCCCGTGGAACGGTCTCTCAGTTTCCGGCGTGGATGTGCGCGGCCCACAGGGCGGGACTGGCGGGATAGTCCTCGCGAAGCCGGCGGACGGCGTCGTGCAGCGCGTGAGCGGCCCGATCCGTGCGCGGTGCGCTCCTGCCGCCCTCGGTGAGCCGGGTGTAGACGTCATCGGCCACCCGGACGGCGACGGTGTCGTCGATAGGCCACAGCGTGCCGATGACCCTGCGGTATCCGGCGAGCTGGAAGGCCGAGGTGATGTGCACGGCCTCGTCGGCGAGACGCTGGTTGCTCCTGGTGGTGCTGCACGCCGACAGATAGGCCAGTTCGGCCGCCGGAAGTCTCAAGCGTGAGATGTCAGGGACGGTGAGCGGTCTGGTGGCGTGGTCGTGCAGCAGCAGCCTGCTGGCGGCGGGGGTGTTCGGGTCGCTGACTCCGTGGCAGGAGAAGTGCGCGACACGGTGCCGCGGCAGCGCCTCCAGGACCGCGTCGTACGTGGCCTCCGAGCCGATGAGGATGCGACTGCCGGGCAGGAGTCCGCCCAGGCGGGCCGCCTCCGCGTCGGCACCCGGCAGCCGGTGGGCCTGCGGGGTCTCGGGCATCGCCACGACGAGTGCCCCCATCGGCTCGTCGCGGGCAGGCGAGAGGGGCGCCTGGTGTTCGCGGCGCGCATGGCGCAGAGCGCGGATCGTCGGGGTGTAGGAGGAAACGACACGGTCCAGGACCGTTCGTCGTGCCTCCGACCCCAAGTCACCGTGGTGGCCGGCGGCGTGCAGGGGCAGGAAGGCCATGTCGCCGACGGGGCACCACCAAAGGCGCGGCAAGGTCTTCTCCCGCCCGAAACCGCCGGTGAACCCGAGTTCCGACATGATGGGCTCGGCGACCGCGTCCCAGAGCCGGCCGAGAACGGCGAGGATCTCCCGCTGCCCTCGCAGCCGCTCCCTCATGGATCCGCCGCCGGAGGTCACGGCGTCCACGGCATCGGTGAAACGAACGACCTGCTCGGTCACCAGGTCGCCGTTGAGAGCCGGCAGTTCCACGGTCCGCACGGGTCGCTCCGCGTCGTCCATGAGGATCAGCGCGTCACATCGGTGCTCTCCCGCGCTCACCACCACCACCGGTCCGTCGGCGGCCTGCCGTCGCAGTTCGTCGACGGACGGCGCGAGCAGGAATCTTTCGAAGCCCGGCACTCCACGCACCCGCTCCAGCAGTTCGTCCCACTTCAGTGCGAGCCGTCCGCGTCGTTCGGCGAGCCGCCGGGCCGCCTCGTACGGGGGCGTCCCGGCGGCCGCGGCGCCTGCCCGCGTGCTCATGGCCCCCGCTCCCGGCGGCCCCGTGTCCGGCTCATCGGCGTCGACGTGGTCGACGACGTCCAGCTCATCGCGGAGGCGGGTGAACTCGGCCGCGAGCTCCGGCTCCCGCACCCGTAGGTCGTTGAGGTCACCACGGGCGTCCATCGCCTCACCCAGCAGCACTCCGCGCACCTGTTCCAGCAGCTCCACCGCGCGTGCCGGCCGCCCCGCCAGGAGAGCGGCGGACGCCGCCTCCGCGGCCAGCCCGTTCACCCTGCCGAGACCGTTCTCGCGGTCCATTCGCGCGAGCCGTCGCGGCGCCATCCGCGGCAGCAGAGCGATCGCCTCCTCGTACGCGGCGAGCGCGGCGGCGCCGTCACCCGCCGCGGTCTCCACCGCCCCCAGCCCCCGGTTCGCCCGGATCCGCTGGATGACCGGTGCGACCGCGGACCGTGACGCCTCGGCGAAGACACGCCGGGCCTCGGCGAGCGCGGCCTCGTCCCCCTCGTTCTGGAACCGCGCTCGCAGCGCATGTCCGAGGGTGGTGAGATACATGGTGCGGTGGAGGTGGTCGGCGGGGGCGGCGCGGGCCACGCCACGTGCCGTCTCGATGGTCTCGGCCAGCACGGCCGGATCCCTGGACTGCAGATACGAAACCCACAGTGCGACGCTGAGATTGTTGAGAGCGGCAAGACGAAGCGGATGACCGTACGGGGCGGCCTCGGCGACCTGCCGGTGGATCCGTACCGCCTCCTCGGCTGCGGAGGCGTTCTCCGTACGGAAGAACGACTGGTGCAGGGCCAGCCCGAGGTTGTTCAGGTATACGACGCGGTCGGGGTGATCCGGCGGTGCGGCCGCGACGGCCTCCCTGGACGTCCGTATCGCCTCCTCCAGTACGGCGAGGTCCTCGGTCCGCTCGAACATGTGCCGCAGCAGAAGTCCCAGGGTGTTCAACCAGACGGGACGGCCGGGTGCGTTGGGCGCCGAGGCCGCGAGGGCTTCCCGAACGGCCCACACCGCCTCGTCCAGCACCCCGGCGTCACCGGCCTGCCTGATCAGACGATGCAGGGCCAGCCCGAGGGTGCCCAGATAGAGGGGGCGGTGGGGATCGCCGGGTGAGACGGCCGCCACCGTCTCCCGGGCGGACCGCACCGCCTCCTCCAGCGCTCCCACGTTACCGGTCCGCTCGTACAGGCGCGACAGTCCGATCGCCAGGTTGTTCATGGCGACCGCGTATATGCCCGCGCCCGGGCCGGAGGCCGCGATGGCCTCCCGGAACGCCCGCACCGCCTCCTCCAGCGGGGCCGGCTCCTCCGCGCGCCCGGCCAGCAGGGCGCTCCCCAGGTTGTCGAGGTATCCGGCCCGTGCGGGATCGTCGGGCGGGGTCAGCGCCACCACCCGGCGGGATGTCCGGACCGCCTCGGCCAGGGTTTCCGGGTCTCCGGTCCGCTCAGCCGAGCGGCGCAGGGCGGTGCCCAGGACGCTGAGTGCCATGACGTACCCGGCGGCATCGGGGTCAGCGGTCGCCGCCGTCTCCCGGGACAGCCGCACGGCCTCGGCGAGCGCGGCCGGGTCGCCGGTCGCCATGAACGTCGCCTGCAGGACGGTGGAGAGGTTGACCCGGTGGACGGCGTAGTCCGGGTCGGAGCGCGGGGTGGCCGCCACCGCCGCGCGTCCCGACCGAGCCGCCTCGGTGAGTGCGCCGATGTCACCGGTCCGTTGGAAGAGGCGCGTCAGAACGCCCGCCAGACGGTCCTGGACGCTCGGGCCGTCGGGGTCTTCGAGGGGGGTCGCCGCCACGACGTCCCGCGCCACCTTGACGGCCTCGGCCAGTACGGGGAGGTCCTCGGTCCTCTCGGCCAACTCCCGCAGTACGACCCCGTGGGCCCGCAGGTACGGGGCATGGGCCGGATGATCCGGCGGGGTGGCCGCCGCCGCCTCCCGGATGAACCGTTCGGCTTCCGCCAGCGTGGCGAGATCACCGGTCTGCCCGAACAGCCTCCACAGGGCGGCCCCCAGGTTATGGGCGTACGCGCCCCGGTGGAGATGACCGGCGGGGGCCGACTCCAGCGCGGCGCGGCCCACCCGCACCGCCTCGGTCAGCGTGTCCGCGTCACCGGTGCGCACGGCCGCCACCCGCAGGAACAGCCCGAGGTTGTTGAGATGGTCGGCGTGACGGGGATCGCGGGGGCCACCCACCGTCACCGCCTCCCGGAGCACCCGGACCGCCTCCTCCAGGGCCTCCGGCTCCGTCGCCCGTCCGGAGGCCAGTGTGCCGAGGGCCAATCCGAAATTGGACAGCATCATGGCCCGATCAGGGTGGTCGAGCGGAGCGGTCGTGACGGCCTCGCGTCCCAGCCGTACCGCCTCGTCCAGCGTCTCCGCGTCGCCGGTGTGCTCGAACAGCATCCGCAGGGCGTAGCCGAGGTTGTTCAGGCGCATCACGTGTTCGGGGTCCTGAGCGTCACCGAGGGCCATCGCCTCCCGGTTCACCCGCACCGACTCCTCCAGCGCTCCCGGCTCGTGGGTCCGCTCGAACAGCGTCATGAGGGTCAGCCCGAGGATGAACAGGATCCCGGCCCGGTTCGGATGCCCGGACGGGGCCGCCGCGGCGGCCCCGCGTCCCGACCGCACCGCCTCGGCGAGCACCCGCATGTCGCCGGTCCGATCGGCCAGTGCCCGCAGGACGTTGCCGAGGGCGGCCACCCGGTCGGCGTGCTCGGGTTCGCGGGGGTCACCGGCCGCCACCGCTTCCTGACACACCCGTGCCACTGCGGCCAGCGTCGGCATGTCGCCGGTCCGGTCGAACAGGGCTCCCAGCAGATTCCCCAGGAAGGAGAGTGCCTCGGCGCGGTGTGGGTGGCCGGGCGGAAGGCTCTCCACGCACTGGCGCGCCGAACCGGCCGCCCGGCGCAGGGCGTCCAGGTCTCCCGTGCGCGTGTAGTCGTCCACCTCGGTGAGAGCCCGCCGGTACCAGGCGTCCGGTGCTCCGGACCCGGGAGAGGACTGGGCGCCCGGCCCGGCGTTCTCCTGTGCGGGGAAGTCCATGGCACCTCCGGCAGCGCGTCCCTCGCCCACGACGACGCGGACGTCTCTCCGACCGGAGAACGGCGCCGGCCGTCAGTGGACCGACGACGGACCGTCTCATCCGGGTTCCACCGTTCCGGACTCACTCTGATCATGATTATCTGGTCAGGCAACCCCTTTGGGGAGGCACGGTGCCGGGTGCGGTGTGAGAGGTGCGGGGCTGTGGACGAGGCGGCCGAGCGGATCAGGCGATTGTGCACCGCGATGGAGGACGGCGAGTTCCACGCTCTGGCCGACGAGGCGGGGGCCGGTGACGTGGTGGCGCGGCTCCTCACCGCGGTCAGGGGGGCGGGCGGTGCCCCCTCCGCTCTCGTGAAGGATCTGGACGCCTTGGACGAGGCCATGGCGACGCTCGGGGTCGGCCCGGTGACCCGGCCGGAACGCGCCTACCGGGCGCTGCCCGGAACCGGCGGCGGACATCCGGTGGTACACGCCTGGACCTGCCCGGCCGCCGTGCCGTGCGACCGTGTCGAGGTCGCCGCCCGGGACGCCGGGCCACCGCGCTGCGCGGTGACGGACCGACCCCTCACATCGGTCCAGGTCCGGACGTGACCGGATTCCTCGATGAGCTGGGGAAGAAGCTCGCCGAACGCTGGTTCACCCTGCTCGTCCTCCCCGGGCTGGTCTACCTGATCTTCGTGGCCGGTGCCGTGACGCTCGGCCACTCGCACGCCTTCGACCCCGCCGTGCTCCGTGACGCGACGGACCGGCTGGCGGCCCGGCCCGCCGCCTCCGCTCCGGGGACCGTCGTCCTCGGCGCGACCGCCGTTCTGGCCGCCGCCGCGGCGGCGGGGCTCGCCGCCGGTGCGCTGGGCCGGTTGGCCGAGCGCGCGTGGTCGTTCCCCGGCCACCGCCGGCCCGCCCGCCTCCTGGCCGAACGCCGCCGCCGCCGCTGGCGCGAGGCCGACGCGCGTGTTCATCGGATGGTCGTCGCCGCCGTCCGCGCCCAGGCGTCCAGGCCGGCCGCGGGGCCCGCGAAAGAGGCCCCGGCCGCCGTGGGACCCGCGGAGGAGGCCGCGGAGGGCCTCGCGGAGGCGATCTCCGCCCGGAACGACATCGCTCTGTGTCTCCCCCGGCACCCCACCTGGATCGGGGACCGGCTGTACGCCATGGACCGGCGCGTCCACGACGCCTACGACCTCGACCTCACCGGCGCATGGCCGCGCCTGTGGCTCGTCATCCCCGACACGGCCCGTGCGGAGCTCACCGCCGCCCGCGACGCCCACGCTGCCGCCGCCCGCCTGGCCGGCTGGGCGGTCCTCTATCTCTCCGTGGCGGCGGTGTGGTGGCCCGCCGTCCTCGTCGCCATGATCGTCGGTGCCACCGCCTGGGCCCGCGCCCGCGCCACCACCGCCTCCCTCGCCGACCTCGTCGAGGCTTCCGTCGACCTCTACGGCCGCGACCTCGCCGTCCAGCTCGGCCTCCCCGGTGACGGCCCCATGTCCCGGGAGACCGGCCTGGCCATCACCTCCGCCCTCCGCAAGGACCCTGAGACGGCGAGTTGATGGCGACGCTGCGCGTCGCGGCTCGGGGCTGTGTTGATGGCGACGCTGCGCGTCGCGGCTCAGGGTGACGCTGCGGACCGGGCGGTTTCGCGGGCCCAGCGGTAGTCGGCCTTGCCCGCCGGGGAGCGGACCATCTTCTCGACGAAGGCGAAGGTGCGCGGCACCTTGTAGCCGGAGAGCCGGGTACGGCAGTGCGCGGTCAGCGCCTCGGCCGATGGGGCCGCGCCCGGCCGCGGCTCGACCACGGCGGCGACGCGCTCACCCCACCGCTCGTCGGGGACTCCGGCGACCACCGCGTCGAAGACCTCCGGGTGCCCCTTGAGGACCGCCTCGACCTCCTCCGGGAAGACCTTCTCGCCGCCGGTGTTGATGCAGGCCGACCCCCGGCCGAAGATCGTCATGGTGCCGTCCTCCTCGACCGTGGCGATGTCGCCGGTGAGCAGCCAGCGGGTGCCCGCCCGGTCGGTGACGAAGGTGCGGCGCGTCTTGTCCTCGTCGCGGTAGTAGCCGAACGCGATCCGGCCGCTCTTGGCGACCGTGCCGAGCCGGCCCGAACCGGGTTCGACCGGCTCCAGCTTCTCGTCGAGCACGGCCAGGCCGGAGCCGTCGTTGGCGCGGAACCGCTGCCCCGACTCCGGTGAGGAGCCGGGCACGGCGGAGGCGGTGTAGCCGGACTCGCTGGAGCCGAAGCTTTCAATGATCATCCGGTCCGGCAGCAGCTCGGCCAGCCGGTCGCGGACGGCCCCGCTCAGGATGGCGCCGGTGGAGCTGACCCCGAACAGCGACGACAGGTCGTGACCGCCCCTGGCGATCTCCTCGGCCAGCGGACGGGCCATCGCGTCGCCGGTGATGTTGATCGACACGACACGTTCCCGGTCGATGGCCCGCAGCACCTCGGCCGGGTCGAACCGGCGGACGTAGACCATGGTGCCGCCCAGCCACCAGGTGATGAAGGTGGCCATCTGGGCCGCGCCGTGCATCAGCGGAGCCGCCGTCATCATGCTGAACGGCCGGCCCGCCGTGGCCGCCTCGACGACCGCGCGCGGCGTGGCGCGCGGCTCGCCGTACGGGTTGCCGCCGCCGAAGGCGAAGAACAGGTCCTCGCACCGCCACATCACGCCCTTGGGCATGCCGGTGGTGCCGCCGGTGTAGATGATGTAGACGTCGTCGCCCGACCGCTCGGGGAAGCCGCGGCCGGCCGGCCGCCCGGCCAGTGCCGCCTCGTACGGCACCGCCGCCCCGAGCGAGGACGGGCCGCCCGCCACGATCAGGTGCCCGAGCCGCTCGGCCCGCGGCGCCACGGCCGACACCCGCCCGTCGAACTCCGCGTCGAACAGCAGGGCCACGATGTCGGAGTCGCGGTAGAGGTGCAGCAGCTCCTCCTCGACGTAGCGGTGGTTGACGTTGACCGGCACGGCCCGGATCTTCAGCGCGGCCAGCAGGCCCACGACGTACTCGATCCCGTTGCGGAGCTGGATGCCGACGTGCTGCCCGGCCCGCACGCCCACCTCCCGGAGGTGGTGGGCCAGCCGGTTGGCCTCGGCGTCCAGCCCGGCGTAGGTCATCCGGTCGTCGCCGCAGACGACGGCGACCCGGTCCCCGATCGCGTCCGCGAGGCCCTCGAACAGATCCGCGTGGTTGAACTCCATTCGGTCCTCCCGGAGGGGTCAGGGTCTGTCGCTGCCGACCATCCACATCGCGAAGAACTGGGCGCCTCCGCCGTAGGCGTGCCCGAGGGCCCGGCGGGCGCCGTCCACCTGGTGCTCGCCCGCCATTCCCCTGACCTGGAGCGCCGCCTCGGCGAACCGGATCATTCCGGACGCGCCGATGGGGTTGCTCGACAGCACCCCGCCGGAGGCGTTCCACGGGATGTCGCCGTCCAGGGCGGTGGCGCCGGACTCGGTGAGCTTCCACCCCTCCCCCTCGGGGGCGAACCCGAGGTTCTCCAGCCACATCGGCTCGTACCAGGAGAAGGGGACGTACACCTCGGCCACGTCGATCTCCCGGCGCGGGTCGGTGATCCCCGCCTGCCGGTACACGTCGGCGGCGCAGTCCCGGCCGCCCCGGGGGTTCACGGTGTCCCGGCCCGCCCGGAAGATCGGCTCGGACCGCATGGCCGCGCCCAGGACCCAGGCGGGGACGGAGCCGGTGAGCCGGTCCTCGGCGGCCAGCACCATCGCGCACGCGCCGTCGGAGGACGGGCAGGTCTCCAGGTAGCGGATCGGCTCCCACAGCATCGGCGTCGCCTCGACCATCGCCCGGTCGATGCCGGGGATGCGCAGGTGGGCGTAGGGGTTCCGCAGCGCGTTGCGCCGGTCCTTGACCGCCACGAGCGTGCCGACGTGGTCCGGGGCGCCGGAGCGGCGGATGTACTCGCGGATGTGCGGGGCGAAGTAGCCGCCCGCGCCGACCACCAGCGAGGCGCTGAACGGCAGGTGCGTGGACAGCGCCCAGGTGGCGTTGGACTCCGACTGCTTCTCGAACGCCACCGTGAGCACCCGGCCGTGCACGCCGCCCTGGACGAGCGAGGCCCCGGCCAGCGCGGTGGACCCGCCGACCGAACCGGCGGTGTGCACCCGCATCATCGGCTTGCCCGCCGCGCCGAGCGCGTCGGCGAGGTACGCCTCCGGCATCATCACGCCCTCGAACAGGTCGGGCGCCTTGCCGATGACGACGGCGTCGATGTCCTTCCAGGTCAGCCCGGCGTCCTCCAGGGCGCGCAGCGCCGCCTCGCGGACCAGTCCGGCGAGGGACACGTCGCGCCGCCGCGTCGTGTACCGCGTCTGCCCGACCCCGATCACCGCGCAACGGTTCATCTTCCGCCCTCCAGCACGGCGACGAGGTTGTGCTGGAGGCAGGGGCCGCCGGCGGCGTGCGCGACGGCGCGGCCGGCCCTTCCCTCCATGACGTGCCGGGCGGCCTCGCCGATGCGGATGAGGCCGGTGGCCATGACGGGGTTGGCGGCCAGCGGCCCGCCGCTGGGGTTGACGGATGTGGCGCCGGGGATGTCCAGGGCCCGGCGCAGCACGACCTCCTCGTGGCTGAACTGGGCGTGCAGCTCGGCCACGTCGGGCTGACCCTTGCCGGCCCCCGCCGCACGTGCGGCTGCGGCGGCGGAGGCCGACCGGGCGAGATCCCTCATGCCCGGGTAGTGCGGCTCTATGCGGTGCGCGACGCCTTTTATCCACGCGGGCCGCTCGCACAGCTCCCGGGCCAGGTCGCCGGCGGCCAGCACCACCGCGGCGGCGCCGTCGGTGATCGGGGCGATGTCGTACGGCCGCAGCGGCGCGACCTCGAACTCCTCCCCCTCGGGGTCGGGCAGGTCGAGGGCGTGAGGGTTGGCCCGGCCGGCGGCGCGGCTGCGCCGTACGATCTCGTCCAGCTCGGCGCGGTCCGCGGCCACGGCCGACGCCTGGAGCGCGGCGAGGGAGACCTGGTCGAGGCCGAGCGGGGCCAGGTAGTAGGGGTCGAGCTGGAGTGTCATGATCTCCCGCAGGTCGCCCTGGGACGACTTGCCGAAGCCGTAGACGAGGGCGGAGTCGACGTCGCCGTGCTGCAGCCTGGCCCACGCCTCGTACAGCGCCCAGGCGGCGTCCATCTCCACGTGGCTCTCGGAGATCGGCGGCCAGGCGCCGAGCGCGTCCAGCGCGGAGACGAAGGAGAACGGCGCGCCCGCCAGGTAGTCGCACGAGCCCGAGCAGGTGAAGCCGAACCGGCGCAGCCCGGTCGCCCGGCGGACCTCCTCCAGCGGTCCGAGGATCATCTCCGGCTCGCTGCTTCCCTCGTCCACGGCGCTGTGCCGGGTCTGCGCGAACGCCACCACCGCGACCTCGCGCATCACACCTCCTCGTCCGGCTCGCCGGTGGGGGCGAACCACCGCACGCTGTCCATGGACGGCCCGCGTCCGGACTCCGGCGCCCACACCGCCCGCACCCGCATGCCCTCCCGCACCTCGTGGGCCGGGATCTCACCGATCAGGACGATCATGGGGATGTCGGCGCCGTCGAGGAGGACGTAGGCCGACACGAACGGCACCTCGGGGGCGCGCGGGTCCGGGAGGTTGTTGATCGCGAAGGTGGTGACCGTGCCGGTGCCGGGCAGCTCGACCTCCTCGGTGACGGCGACGCCGCACTCGGGGCAGGACAGCCGGTAGGGCACGTACACCTTGCCGCAGGAGCCGCAGCGGCTGCCGAGGAAGACGCCCCGGGCGATCCCCGAAAGGAAGTGGGCGAGCGCCAGCCCCGGCGTGACGGTGTACTCCACCCGCACCGAAGCGGTCATCGCCGTGACCTCCGGGACGAAGCACTCGATGTCGGTGACGCGGCCGGTGCGCTCGGCCCGCCAGCGGGGCCGGACCCGCAGGCCGGGGCGCATGGCCCGGACGTCGCCCGCGTCCACCGCGTGCAGCAGGGAGGTGTCGGCGCCGTCCAGGCGGATCAGGGCCCAGGCGAACGGCCGGTCCAGCGGGTGACCGGCGCGCGGGGAGCCCGCCCACGACCAGCTCTCGACCGTCCCGGCCGGGCCGACCTCGACGAACTCGCCGGTGACGGCGTCCCCGGTGTCCGGGTCGTACTCCAGCGGCGGCACCAGCGTCCGGCCCGTCGCGGTGCGGACCCCGACGAGGCGGCGGTCGCGCAGCTCGGTGAGGAACCGGCCGATCACCGGCCCGGTCGTCCGGGTGTAGCCGCCGGGGAACTCCAGCACGTGCCGCGTCCGCGGGATCACCGGCGCCTCCCGGTCCGGGGCCGCGCGGCGGTCCGGGGCCGCGTCCCCGCGGCGCGTTCGGGTCGCTCAGATCGCACGGTCGTGCCCCTCCCAGTACGGGTCCCGCAGCCTGCGTTTGAGGAGCTTGCCGTTGGGCTCGCGCGGCATCTCCGCGACGAAGTCCACCGACCTCGGCCACTTCATGGTGGACAGCCGGCCCCGGAGCGACTCGACGAGCTCGACGGCCAGCTCGGGCGAGGGCTCGACGCCGGGCGCGGGCTCGACCACGGCCTTGATCTGCTCGCCCCACTCCTCGTCCGGGACGCCGAACACGGCCACGTCGGCGACCTTGGGGTGCACCATCAGCTCGTTCTCGATCTCGGCGGGGTAGATGTTGGCCCCGCCGGAGATGATCACGTCCGCCTTCCGGTCGCAGAGGAACAGGAAGCCGTCCCCGTCGAGGTAGCCGATGTCGCCGACGGTGAAGAAGTCGTCGAGGCGGCCGGCCTCGGTCTTGGCCCGGTCGCCCTTGTACTCGAAGGTCGCGCCGGCCATCTTCATGTAGACCGTGCCGGGGGTGCCGGACGGGACGGGCCGCAGCTCGTCGTCCACGATGAGCAGTTCACTGATCGGCCAGGGCCGCCCGACGGTGCCGGGGTGCTTCTTCCAGTCCTCCGGGGTCGCGATCGTGCCGCCGCCCTCGGTGGCCGCGTAGTACTCGTAGACGCAGTCGCCCCACCAGTCGAGCATCGCCCGCTTGACCGGCACCGGGCAGGGCGCGGCGGCGTGGATCATCCACCGCAGCGACGCCAGGTCGTAGGCGCCCCTGACCTCCGCAGGCAGCGCGAGCAGGCGCTTGAAGTGGGTGGGGACCATGTGCGAGCTGGTCACCCGGTGCCGCTCGCAGAGCCGGAGCATCTCCTCGGCGTCCCAGTGGTCCATGAAGACGAGGGTGTGGCCCATGTGCAGGGCCGAGCCGCCGAACTGGGTGACCGCGGTGTGGTAGCCCGGCGAGGTGACCAGGTGGACGTTCCCGCCGCCCGGGGTCATGCCGAACATCGCGGGCAGGAACGTCATCAGCTCGGCCGCGTCGTCGGGGTCCAGGCCGCTCAGCGGCCGGCGGACGCCCTTGGGCCTGCCGGTGGTGCCGGAGGTGTAGTGCATGGTGGCGCCCGCCGTACGGCCGGCCGGGGCGGTGGCGGGATGCCCGGCGACCAGGTCGGCGACCGGGCGCGCCCCCGGCACGTCCCCCAGGGCGAAGAGCCGGGACGGGTCGATCCCCGACGCGGCCGCCCCGCGCGTGCCCTCGGCGGCGAAGCGCTCGTGGACGAAGAACGCGCGGGCCTCGCTGTCGGCGACGATGTGGCCGATCTCCGGGCCGGTGAGGTGCCAGTTGACCGGCGTGTAGTACCACCCGGCCTGCAGCGCCGCGAGGTAGAGCGCGAGCCCGTCGGAGCCGTTGGGCACCAGGCCGCACAGTCCGTCCCCGTTCTCCATCCCCAGGGCCCGCAGCGCGTGCACGAGCCGGTCGGCGCGGGCGAGCAGGTCGCCGGCGCGGTGCGGGGTGCCGTCGGGGTCCACGGCCGCGATCCAGTCCGGATCGGCCTGCGCCAGCCTCCAGAAGCCGAGCGTGCCCATCGCAGATCCTTCCCGAGAATGAGAAAGGCCCGGACCGCCAAAGTGAATCACGTTCTCGTTATCGATGAAACCTCTGGTGATACGGGGAAGATGGAACGAGAATCTGTTCTCATATGCATGGGCAGGGTAACCCGCCCACTCTGACCGAGCAAGCGCTTGACAGCGGACCGGAGGCCTCGTGGAACTTCTGCCGATCAGCACGCCGCACTGCCGGGTCGAGCGCGACGGGCACGTCGTCGTGGTGACCATGGACCGGCCCGAGGCCCGCAACGCCCTGTCGACGGACATGCTGGTCGGCCTGGCCGACGCCTGGGCCTACGTCTCGGCCGAGCCGGATGTCCGCGTCGCCGTGCTGACCGGCGCGGGCGGGACGTTCTGCGCGGGCGCCGACCTCAAGGCCATGGGCGCCCCCTCGGACGACCCCCGGGTGCGGGAGCGGGCCGCGCGGATCCCCGACGTCCACTGGAAGGGCCTGCTGCGCGACCCCGGCGCCCTGCCGACGAAGCCGGTCGTCTGCGCGGTCGAGGGGTACGCCGTGGCCGGCGGCACCGAGCTGCTCGTCGGCACCGACCTGCGGGTGGCCGCCGAGTCGGCCGTCCTCGGCCTGTTCGAGGCCCGCCGCGCGCTGTTCCCGATGGGCGGCTCGGCCGTACGGCTGCCGCGCCAGATCCCCTACGCCTTCGCCATGGACCTGCTGCTGACCGGCCGGTCCGTCACCGCGCGGGAGGCCCTGGAGATGGGGCTGGTCAACCGGGTCGTCCCGGACGGCCGGGCGCTGGAGGAGGCCCTGGAGATCGCCGGCCGGATCGCCGAGTGCGGGCCGTTGGCCGTACAGGCCATCCTGCGCACTCACCGCGAGACCCTGGGCCTGCCCGAGGCCGAGGCGCTGGCGGTCGCCGACGCCATCGGCTGGCCGGTGATCGGCTCCGAGGACGCCAAGGAGGGCGCCCGCGCCTTCCGCGAGAAGCGCCCCGCCGTCTACCACGGCCGCTGAGCGCCGTCGCGTCCCGGCGCTCACCGGCGGCACGGCGCCCGCCGGTGATACCGGAATGGCTGGCCGACGGTATCACCCGTCGGTTAACGTGGGGACATGGCGATGACCATCCGGTTCGACGACGACGAGACCCGCCGCCTGCGAAGCATGGCCGAGGCGGAGGGCATCTCCATGCAGGCGGCCGTCAAACGGTCCGTGGACGAACGCGCCGCCCGGTTGACCGTCCTGGGCCGCCTCGCGGACGCCTGGGGTCCGTTGCCGCAGGCCGAGCTGGACCGGGCCGCCGATTCCCTCAAACTGAACCGGAATCGCGCCGCCTCCTGACACCATCTACCGGTGAGTTCGTTCCCACCGACCGGTTCGGGTCGCATTCTCGACGCTTCCGCCCTGACGTCCGCGGCGACGGGAAAGCACGTCTACGCCCGTGCCCTCATCGCCACCGCGTTGCGCTCCGGCACCGTCACCCTCCTCATCCCGGTGAGCGCCTACGCGGAGGCCCTCGCCGCCGTTCCGCACGACCTGCGCTGGCAGCTCATGCTTCTCACCAGCTCTCCCACGGTGGACCTCGACTTTCTCGACGACCGCGAGAAGGCCCACGAGATCGGCGACTTCGACACCTCCGACGTCCCCCTCGCGCACGTCGCATGGTGCGGCATCCGATACGGCTGGCGCGTCGTCACCGACCGGGGCGACGACCTGCGCGCCGTCGCCCCGGCCGTGGAGATCGAACCGCTTCCCTGAGGGAGGGAAGCGGAACAGCTCCGCCGCCTCGTCGCGCAACGCCTGCGGTATGGGCCCGCAGGCGGCCTCGTTCTCCCGGAGCGCCTCCTCTAGAAGGTCCCGCTCGATCCGGCGCTCGACCGCGGCATCGACATAGGCGGAGAACCCTCGCGTTCTGGCGCGCTCCCGTTCCGGCATGCCCATGAAACGAGTCTGTCGCTTGAGGTGGCGGATCGACGGGAAAACGGGGACCTCCACGTCACCCGAGCGATTCCGGAAGCCGGGACCGATGGCACGGGACGGTTCGGGTGTGGCCCGGGTCCCGGGTGGTTCGGCGGGCATGTCAGGGAGAAGCCGGGAAAAGCGGATCTCTTCTTATATGATCCATTTCCGGTGATGTTGGCCGCATGGTTCATGAACAGTCGGTTGTCGGGCGGAGGCGGCACACGCAGGCGTTCTCCGGCGAAGGCGACGACGACGGCGAAGGGATCCGATCGTGGCGACGGACATCGAGTGGAGCCGCCAGGTGCTCCTCGAACTCGGCCGGCTGGCGTACCGGCGGGGACGCGAGCTGTCGGCCGCCCGCGAGGGCTTCCCCGCGGAGGTGGGCGCCTCGCTCTTCGGTCAGCTGTCCGGGGGCGCGGAGCTGGCCACCCAGGCCGGCCGGGTGGAGAAGCACGTGGAGGCCGACGTCCGCACCGGGACGAGCCGCCTCGGCGACGTGGAGCGCGCCCTGGACAACGTCGAGAGGAACATCCGGAAGACCGAGCCGGGCCAGGAGAAGGGCACGCGCGCCGTATGACCGACATGGAGGCGGTGCGGCGCCTGGGCGGGGACCGGCTGGTCGCACTGGCGAACAAGGCGAACGGGAACCCCGGGGAGATCCGCGCGGTCGCGAAGCGCTGGCGGGACGCCGCCACCAAGTGCGCCGAGCCGTTCGACGACCTGGACGGGGCGATCCGCCGGCAGGTGTACGGGGCCTGGCACGGCGACTCGGCCGACGCGTTCGTGCGGTACATGAGGGCCTATCCCAAGGCGGGCAACGCGCTGCGCGACGCGCTCCGCAACTGCGCCGACTCCCTCGACGACGCCGCCGACGCCGTGCAGTCGGCCAAGAGCAACATCGACGAGGTCTGCTCCGCCCTCCTCGACTGGCACCGCGGCAACCCGCGCGCCACCGAGAACCAGATCAGCGGGGCGGTCAGTCAGTCCGTCACCCTCGCCCAGGGGCACGTGACCAGGGCCGAGACCGCGATCTCCACCGCCACCGGCAAGATCAAAGGGTATATCGACAACCTCTCCTCGACGTTCGGCCACATCCCCGTCCCCGCCGGCCAGGAGTTCGCGCCCAAGGACGGCAGCGTCGACGGGTGGATCCCGGCCGACCGCACCCCCGTCCGCACCACCTCGCTCAGCTCGGCGACCGGCGCACCGCCCGGCGCCACGGCCACCGACGCGCCCTGGTCTCCCGGGGGGACCGGCGGCGGGAGCGGCGGGGGCGGGGGCGGGGTCGCCACCGCGCAGGCCCTGCCGTACGTGACGGGTTCGGGGACCGGGGCCGACATCGTGTCCGCCGCGCGGACCCACCTCGGCAAGCCGTACGTCTGGGGCGCCAACGGCCCCAGCGCCTTCGACTGCTCCGGGCTCGTGTACTACTCCCTGAACCAGGCCGGGGTGAAGATCGGCGACACCACGGCCGAGGGCTACCGGGTGAGCGGGAAGCCGGCCACGCTCCCGCTCCAGCCCGGGGACGTGATCACCTTCGGCAACCCCGCCACGCACTGCGGCATCTACATCGGCGACGGCAAGATGATCCACGCCCCGAACCCGAGGACGGTGGTGAAGATCGGCGAGGTGGCGGGCCAGCAGCCCATCACCTACCGCCGCTTCACCTGACCGCCCGCCGACGCCCAGGGGCCCGCGAGACCCCGGGCGGCGGGGGCCGTCTCCCAGCGGCCCGGCCTCGTCGCGGCCGGCCGGCGCGATGCCCCGGGCGGCGGGCGCCGTCAGCCGTCTGACAGGCGGCCCAGGCGCTCGACGGCCTCGATGTACTCCTCGACCATCGTGAAGACCACCTCCTTGGCGGACCGCACCTGGTTCATCGCCCCGATGATCTGCCCCGCCGGGAAGGTCGCCAGCTCCGCGGCGTCGGACCGGCCGATCCTGCGCAGGGCGTCGGAGACCAGCATGAACTGCAGCGGCATCGGCAGCGTGCCGGGCGAGTCCCCGGCCTCCCACGCCTCGGTCCACTCGTTGCGCAGCAGGCGCGCGGGCTTGCCCGTCCACGAGCGCGAGCGCACGGTGTCACGGGAGGTCGCCGCGAGGATGCGCCGCCGGGCCGGCTCGGGGGTGTCGGCCTCCTCGACGGCCAGCCAGACGGAGCCGGTCCACACCCCCTCGGCGCCGAGCGCCATGCCCGCCGCCATCTGGCGGCCGTCCCCGATGCCCCCGGCGGCCAGCACGGGCACGTCCACGGCGTCCACGACCTGCGGGATCAGCACCATGGTGGAGATGTCGCCGGTGTGCCCGCCGGCCTCGGTGCCCTGGGCGACGACGATGTCCACGCCCACCTCGACCTGCTTGACCGCGTGCCGGGGTGTGGAGGCCAGCGCCGCCACCCGTACCCCCCGCGCGTGCGCCGCCTCGACGACGTCGGCGGGCGGCGGCCCGAGGGCGTTGGCCAGCAGCGCGATCGGGTGCCGCAGCGCCACCTCCACCTGCGGCCGGGCGGTGGCGTCGGTCCAGCCGAGCAGGACCTTCCCGGCGCCCGCCTCGGAGTCGGGCAGCTCGGCCACGCCGTGCGCGGCGAGCAGGTCGTCGACGAAACGGCGGTGGCCCTCGGGGATCATCCCCTGCAGCCGCGCCACCAGCTCCTCGGGCGAGTCGACGTCGAGGCCGGCCCCCTCGTAGGAGGCGGGCATGACGACGTCGACCCCGTACGGCCGGCCGCCGGCGTGCTCGTCGATCCAGGCGAGCTCGACCTCGAGCTCCTCCGGCGTGAAGTAGAGGGCGCCGAGCACGCCCATCCCGCCGGCGCGGCTGACCGCGGCGACGACGTCCCTGCAGTGGCTGAACGCGAAGATCGGGAATTCGATGCCGAGCATGTCCGTGACGCGTGTCCGCATGCGCTCACGGTACGACCGGCCCCGAATAACTGCAACGTGTTCTAGCTACGCAATTCCTTCCTTGAAAGGAACACGAAATGAGAAAGGAACAGGTTTCAGCGCGGCATTCTGCGCCAGATCGCCCGTGGCAGCAGGCGCGACACCGCGAACACCCACCGCAGCCGCCCGGGGACCCACACCGTCTCGGCGCCCGAACGCAGCCCCGCGACCACCGCGTCGGCCACCTCGCCCGGGGTGGACGACATCGGCGCCGGGGACATGCCCTCGGTCATCCGGCCGACGACGAACCCGGGCCGGACCACCATCACCCGGGCCCCGGAGCCGTGCAGGGCGTCGCCCAGGCCCTGCGCGAAGCCGTCCAGGCCCGCCTTGGCCGAGCCGTACACGAAGTTGGCCCGCCGCACCCGGACCCCCGCCACCGACGACAGGACCACCAGCGTGCCGTGCCCCTGCTCGCGCAGCCGCCGGGCCGCGGACAGCCCGGCCGAGACGTGCCCGCCGTAGTTGACCGCGACCGCCTCCGCGGCGGCCACCGGATCGGCGTCGTAGGCCGCCTGGCTGCCCAGGACGCCGAAGGCGGGGATCACCACGTCGAGGTCGCCGACCAGCTTCGCGGCGGTCTCGATCACCTCGCCGTGCGTCTCCGGGCGGGCGGCGTCGAAGTCGACCAGGTGCACCTCGGCGTCTCCGATGACCGGAGGCGTCCCCCCGGCGGCGCCCCGGGCGGCGAGCACGACCCGGCGGGCGCCGTCGCGGACCAGCCGCTCGACGATCGCCAGCCCGATCTCGCTGCGCCCGCCGAGCAGCAGCACGGTGTCCACCGACCCCAGCGCGTTCCTCACGGGATGAGCCTCCTTCTCTCGGGACCCGGACACGCGGGACCCGGACTCACCGGCCCCGGGCCCACCGGATCCGGGCGACCGGCGGCCCGTACGGCGCCGGTCCTCACAGCAGCAGTCTGCGGGCCAGGTCGGAGCGGAACACCCCGGCCGGATCCACCTCGTCGCGGACCCTACGCCACTCGTCCAGCCGCGGATACATCGCCGCCACCGTCGCGGCCGACGTCCGGGAGTCCTTGGCGAGGTAGATCCGGCCGCCGGCCTCGGCCACCTGGTCGTCGAACCCGCGCAGCAGCCGGGCCAGGCCCCGCCGCCCCGCCGGGATGTCCAGGGCGAGCGTCCAGCCGGGGATCGGGAACGACAGCATCCCCGGCGTGCCCGGACCGAACCGCTTGAGCACGGTCAGGAAGGAGACCACGCCCTCGGCGGACAGCCGGGCGACGATCCGCCGCAGCGTCGCCTCCTGCCCGAACGGCACCGCGAACTGGTACTGCACGAACCCGCGCGAGCCGTAGACCCGGTTCCAGCCGTCCACCCCGTCGAGCGGGTGGAAGAAGGGCGCGATGCCCTGGATGAGGCCGGTCGCCGGGCGCGACTTGGCGTACCACGCCTCGTTGAAGGCGCGCACGGTCACCGGGTTCAGCAGGCCGTTGGGCGCCCAGGGCGGGGCCTTGAGCACCGGGCCGGGGTTGAACGCCAGCGGGTCGGCGCCGCGCGGCAGCTCGTCGCGGGCGGCGTGGTCGCCGCGGGTGAGGACGCTGCGGCCCATCCGGCCGCCCCTGGCGAGCAGGTCGATCCAGGCGACCGTGTAGCGGTAGCGGTCGTCGGTGGCGGCCATCGTCTCCAGCGTCTGGTCCAGGTCGCGGGTCCGCTCGACGTCCACCCGGACGCGGGAGGTCTCGATCGGCACGCACCGGAACACCGCCTCGGTGATCACGCCGGTGAGCCCCATCCCGCCGACCGTGGCCCAGAACAGGTCGCCGCCATCGCCGCCATCGCCCCCATCGCCCCCGCCGCTCCCGTCCGGGGTGACCGTACGGCCTCCGTCCGGGGTGACCGTGCGGGTCTCGCCCGAGGCCGTGACCAGGGTGAGGGAGCGCAGGTGGGCGCCGAAGGAGGAGTCGACGTGGTGGTTCTTGCCGTGCACGTCGGCCGCCACCGCGCCGCCGACGGTCACGTGCCGGGTCCCCGGGGTGACCGGCACGAACCAGCCCCGCGGCACCAGCGCGGCCATCAGGTCGTGCAGGCTCACCCCCGCGCCCGCGGTGACCAGGCCCGTGGTCTCGTCGATGGACCAGGTGTCCAGCCCGGTGCAGTCGCAGACCAGCCCCCCGGCGTTCTGCGCGGCGTCGCCGTAGGAGCGGCCGAGGCCCCGGGCGGCGACGCCGCGGGCGGGGGCCTGCCGTACCAGCTCGGCGATCTCCTCGGCGGAGCGGGGGCGGGTCAGGCGTGCCGGGGTCGGCGCGGTACGGCCCCAGCCGGTGAGGAAGGTCATGAAAGGTAGATTCCCACGAGCAGGGGCACGAGCAGCAGGGCGGTGAAGAGCATCAGGGGCCGGTCGCGCAGCACGAGCTCCTCGGGCTCCTCGCCCACCCCCCGGTCCACCAGCAGGTTGTGCCGCAGGACGATGAGCACGAACGGCACGATGCTGATCGCGTGGAAGGGGCCGGGGTGCCGCTCGTTCAGCGCCCACAGGCAGTAGGTCACGATCATGGCGCCCGAGGACATCGCCCGGACCCCGGCGAGGTAGCTCGGCGTGTAGGCGGACAGGGCCCGCCGGGCGGAGTCGCCGGAGGCGCGCAGCTCGGCCTCGCGCTTGCCCGTCACGAGCAGCAGCGAGCCGAGCGAGACGACCACCAGGAACCAGCTCGTCACCGGCACGTCCACGGCGACCGCGCCGGCGAGGGCGCGGACCACGTGGCAGCCCGCGACCGCGACCAGGTCCACCACGGCCTGGTGCTTGAGCCAGAAGGTGTAGGAGAAGGTCAGCGCCAGGTACCCGGCGACGACGGCGGGCAGCTTCCAGTCGCCGGACAGCGCGGCCAGCGCCGGGCCCAGCAGCAGCAGGACGACCCCGGTGATCCGGGCGAGCCGTACGGTGACCAGGCCCGCCGCGACCGGGCGGCGGCGCTTGCGCGGGTGGCGGCGGTCGGCCTCGACGTCGGCGGCGTCGTTGAGCAGGTAGGCGCCGCTCGCGGCCAGGCAGAACGCGCCGAAGGCGATCACCGTGCCCAGCAGGCCCCGGGGGGTGGTCAGCACTCCCGCCGCGGCGGGGGCCGCGAAGACGAGGGCGTTCTTCAGCCACTGGCGGGGGCGGCAGGCCCGCAGCAACGCCACGGGCGAGAACCCCGGGGAGTCGGACGCGGCCGCCGGCGGGTCCGCCGACGGCCGCGCGACGGCCGTCTCCTCGTTCACCGGGTCCGGACTCGGCGCCCGCGCCCGGCGACGACCATGATGATCCCGGCGGCCAGCATGACGACGCCCACGATCAGCACGACCAGCGGGATGGTCACCTTGAGCAGGGTGATCTGGCCCTTGGCGTCCAGGGCCTTCTTCACCAGGTTGTCGACCGTCTTGGGGGTCATCTTCGCCGTCGCGTCGAAGGCGGTGATGCTGTGCGCCCCGTCCTGGGTGGTGAAGACCTCGTGGCGCTCCTGCTCCTGCTTCACCGGCGAGCCGGTCGTGGGCTCGACCCAGAAGGTGTTCCGGCCGGTGTAGTACCGGTCGACCTGGACGTCGCCGATCGTGTCCGTCACCCCTATGATCGAGGCGGGGAAGCCGCGGGTCTCGGTCTTCGTTCTGGGAACGTCCTGCTCGAACCGGTAGGTGCGCACCCCGTTGACGTCCTCCTCGCCGACGAAGCGGGCGTCGAACGCCTTGCCCGCGGTGGCGTTGAAGACGCGGTAGGTCTTCTTCTGCACGTCGAAGGGGAACAGGTAGACCTGTCCCTCCAGCTTCACCGGTTTCTTGTCGATGTTGGCGGCACAGCAGTCGACGGCCGCGCCGGTGTACTTGTTGAAGGCGCTGCGGCGGGGGGTGAACGCGATCAGCGGGTTGTCGTTGGTCACGTCGTTGGCCGCCAGGAACTCATCCCAGACCACCCGGTCGCCCTGAGCCTGGGAGACGTCTCCCCGTACGGTCACGGTGATGTCGGCTTCACCGGTCATCACCTTGAGATCCTTGGCGCTGAAGTACCGCGCGCCCGGGGCGACCAGATTGTTGATCCCGTAGTAGTCGGCCGGGGCGGCGATCAGCTTGGGGGCGGCCTGGAACCGCACGAGCGGCGCCAGCACGATGAGGAACGCCCCGAGTGCTATGAGGACTAGTCCAACGGTCCGGCGCATCTGGCCTCCTGGGGGTCCCGGCCTGGGAGTTTTAGGGGGATATATCTGGATTAACGAGGCTACTGGCCAGTATGTTATTTGCCGAGAGTGACCGTCGTCACGTAGGGATGCGGAAAAGTGACCGAAACAGGTTCTAGTACGGAGGCCCTCTCCGATCCGGATCCCGCGGTCCCCCGCAAAACTACCCCCGAACCGCTCCCCCCGAGCCCCCGGGGCGTCTCGGAGCCCGCCGCACCGGTCGCCGGAGACGGGCCCACGACGCTCTCCGGGGACAGGCCCGCGACGCTCTCCGGGGACAATCGGCTCGACACCCTCGACGGCGTGCGCGCCGTCGCCGCGTTCGCCGTGCTCGTCTTCCACGTGGCGACCGAGACCGGGGCCGCGCTCGCGCCCGGCTTCGGCGGCGCGCTGCTCTCCCGGGGCGACGTGGCCGTGCCGATCTTCTTCGCGCTCTCCGGGCTGCTGCTCTACCGGCCCTTCGCGGCGTCGCTGCTGGCCGGGGAGGCGCCCGTCCGCGTGCGGTCCTACCTGTGGAAGCGCGCCCTGCGGATCCTGCCCGCCTACTGGCTGACGGTCGCCGTCGCCCTCCTGCTGTGGTCGCGCGACCACCTGTCGGACGGCTGGACCTGGCTGAAGCTGCTGACCCTCACCCATAACTACGACACCCACCCCTGGTGGTTCGGCCTGGGCCCCAAGGGCCTCGCCCAGATGTGGAGCCTGTCGGTGGAGGCGGTCTTCTACGTCGCGCTCCCGCTGCTGGCGGCCGGGCTCGCGGCCTTCGCCCGGCGCGGCGGCCCGGACACCGGCACCCGGGCCCGGCGGCTGCTGGCCGGCCTGGCCGCGCTGGGGGCGGTGTCGCTGGTCTGGACGCTGCTGACCTACTACCCGGAGTACCGGCCCTACCTGAACTCCTGGGCGCCCCGGTCGGCGATCTTCTTCGCCGCCGGGATGGCGCTGGCCGTCGTGCCGGCCTGGGACCGGGCCGACCCGGCGGGGGACTCCCCGGCGAGCCGGTTCCGGCGGGCGGCGTCCGCCTCCCCCGGCTCGTGGTGGCTGGTCGCCGCGCTGGCCTACGCGCTCGCCGCCTCCCCGGTGACCGGCACCCGCTTCCTCGGCATCGACGGCTTCTGGTCGGGCCTGTTCGAGATCGCCCTCTACGCGGTCGTCGCCACGTGCCTGCTCGTCCCCGCCGCCCTGCCGCCCCCGGGCGACTCCCCGGTCCGGCTACTGCTCGGCAACCGGGTCATGGCCTACCTCGGCCGGATCTCCTACGGGGTGTTCCTCTGGCAGTTCGTGGCCATCTACCTCTGGTACGGCTTCACCGGGCAGCGGTCGTTCACCGGCGGCTTCCTCGCCAACCTCGTCCCCATCACGGTCATCACGCTGGCGATGGCCGCCCTGACCCACCGCTTCGTCGAACGCCCCGCCGCCCGGCTGGCCCACCTCAGGCGTCGTAGGCGCTGATCTCGGTCAGATCATCGTCGGGGTCGTACAGATGATCGACCCGCGTGGGAGCGGCCGCCGGATTCAGAGGCCGATGAGCCGTACGCGGCCTCCGCAGAGCCTGCCCATGTCGTCGATGTCGGAGGTGACCATCGCCACCGGGCCCGGCTGGCGCAGCGCCGTCACCGCGACGGTCGCGTCGATCGCGTGCTCGTGACCGTGCAGGCCGGCGTTCTTGAGCAGCTCCGCCGCCGCACCGGCGACTTCCGCGGTCACCGGCTCAACCTTGACCCGGGACAGCACCCAGCGCAACCGGGGCAGGCTCACCCGCGCGTGGCTCACCTCGACGATGGCGTTCGCGCCGACGACGAAATCCGTCCCCATCATGCTGAACGCATTCGACATCGACAAGAACTTGCGGTCCTCCGCCACCCACGCCGACAACCCCTGGGAGTCGAGGACGACGGTCGCGAAGTGGTCGGTCACGCGACGTCCGCCCGCGCGCCGGGATCGGCGGCACCGAAGATCTTCGCTCGGGCTTCGGCCATCTCCTCCTCCGTGAAGGCGCCCTCCCTCTCCTGATAGCGGCGGAGGTCCTCGGCGATCAGGTGGTGCCTGATCTGACGTGCCACAGCCTCGGCGACATAGCCCGAGACGTTGTCGGTCAGCTTCTTCAGCTCTTCCACCTGCTCGGTGGGAAGGGTCACCGTGATGCGCGTCGTATCGGCCATAGAAGGAGCATACTTCAGTATGCGTTCGCATGGCCGGATGTCGTGGCGGCCCATCTCACCAGGGCATTCGCCACCTTTCGGGCGCACGGAGGGAGAACCGTATGAGCCGTACCGTGATCGATTTGAATGACGATCTGCTGGCCGAGGTGGCTGAAGCATTGGGAACCCGCACGAAAAGGGAAACGGTCGACGCCGCTCTGCGCGAGGTGCTGGAGAACCGGCGGCAAGTAGCGGCACTGACGCGGTTACGCGCGGCGGCCGCCGACGGCGCCTTCGACCCGGAGATCAACAATCATGATGCCGTGGTATGACGTGGTACGCGAGGGTACGATCGAGCCATGAATGCTCCAAGACCTCGTTCGACCGAGGTGAGCGTGCGTCAGTTCGTCAACGACTCCGGCAGCGTCACACGCGGCCTGCGCGAGGGAAAGCGATACGTTTTAACGCTCAACGGCGAGCCGCTCGCCGAAGTGAAGCCGATCAAGCGTCGCCGGTTCGTTCCCACGGCTGAAGCGCAGTCCGTCTTCGCCACAGCCCCGGCCATCGACTGGGACGAGGTACGGGCTGATCTGGACACGACGATCGATGACGAGCTACACGATCCGCTCGACGGGACCGGCCTGTGATCCGGTACGAGCGAGGCGTTCTCGACACGAACGTCGTGGCCGCCTTGAAGCTCTTCGACCCCGCCGAACTGCCCGCGGAGTCGGCGATCACCGCGGTCACGCTCGGCGAGCTGTCGCGCGGACCGTATGCCACCGATGATCCGGTCAAGCGCGCGGGAAGGGTCGCGGTGCTCCAGTATGCCGAGGCGGCGTTCGGTGATCCGCTGCCGTACGACGCCGAGGCGGCCCGCGTGTTCGGGCAGCTCTGCGCCGTCGTGTACATGCAAGGTCGACAGCCACGGAGCCGGACCGCCGACCTGATGATCGCTGCGACGGCCGCCTGCAACGAACTGCCGTTGTTCACCGCGAACCCCAAGGACTTCGACGGCCTGGAACGGCTTGTGAACGTGGTCGCCGTAACGCGACCTCACGGCGCGGCGGGCTAGCCGATGTCGGAAACGGGCCGTGCGGGGGACTCCGGTGAACGGCCACTTGAAAGCAACGGGTGCGGCGACCTCTGAGGTCAGGTCAGGACGGGCTTTCGCCTTCGGGGGCCGGGGCGCCCAGGGCCACGGCGATCACGCAGACCGGCGCCTCCGGGTCGTTCATCTCGATCCGCATCCCCTTCCCGATCCCGTGCACCGGGAACTGGACCAGCCCCATGGGGGTCTTCCGCAGCGACAGGACGGTCCGCTCCCCGCCGACCTCCACGGTGACCGAGGCGGGACGGTCTGCCGAGTAGGACAGGCCGCCCACGGTGGCCCGGCCGCCGAAGGAGACCGCATCGGGGAAGGACATCGCGCCCAGCAGCGTCCGCATGCACCGCTCGTCCGGACCCCGGGCGGCGAAGAAGCCGGGGGCGACGTTCATCCGCACCAGCCTGCCCTCCCGGTTGAAGACCCGGGCGTCCTCGGTGGGTTCGGGGTGGGCCATCCTGGCCCGCAGGACCGGCCGGGCCAGCGGGGCGAGCAGGCGGTCGGTGAGCCGCCGCTCGCCGTTCACCGGCAGCACGATGTCGGGCGGCACCGGGGCGGGGTAGATCACCGCGGTGTCCGGGGCGGCGGCCAGCTCCGCGGCGGCCGTGTCGAGGTAGGCCCGGACGCGCTGGCCGTTCAGGGTCGCCCGGTACGCCTCGACGGAGAACACCGACAGCACCAGGTAGGCCCCGGCGGTGAGCCCCGCGACGAGGGCGAGCGAGGACCGCTCGGGCAGCGGGCGGCGGTAGGCACCCGTCTCCCCCGCCACCGGCAGCAGCGCGCAGCCCAGGCAGACCGCGAGGACCAGCGCGGCGTCCGCGACGTAGCGGGTCTCGGCGCCCACCAGCCCCAGGTAGCTGCCCCGGGCGATCACCGTCGGGATCGCGTCGGCGAGCACCAGGTACCCGGCCAGCGTGAGCCACGCCCGGTGCGCCCGCCGCCGGTAGGCGAGCGTGGCCGCCACCGTGACCGCCAGCACCACCCAGGAGAGCGCCACGACGAAGCCGGACGGCGCGGCCAGGCCGCCCGCGGGGGTCGGCGTCCACGACACCGGCCCGCCGACCGCCCCGCTGGGGAAGGTACGGCCGAGCAGCAGGGAGACCAGGTCGGCGGCCACGCCGGGCTTGGGGGCCGCGGCGCCCTCGCCCGGCGCGGTGTCCATCCGGTCGAGGTAGACGAGCGTGTAGGCGGCCAGCACCGCCGCGTGCGCCGCCCAGAGCCACCGGTTCGCCCGCAGCTCCCGCCACATCGAGCGGAGCCAGCCGGTCTCCCGGTCGCGCAGGTACGCCGTGGTCAGCGCGAACAGCAGGAAGGCCGCGAAGACCCCCTTGGTGCTGAAGGCCATGCCGGCCACGCACCAGATCAGCGCACGCCGGCCGTACCGGGCGCCCTCACCGCGGGCGAAGCGCACCTGGGCGGTGAGCGCGAGCACCAGGGCGAGCTGGAGCGGGATCGCGTTGATCGCCGCGGACCACCAGGCGAACGCCGGGAAGGTCAGCGGGCAGAACAGGAACAGCGCCAGCGGCAGGAGGATCGCCGGCCGGCCGCCGAACAGGGTCCGCAGCAGCCGCAGCGCCAGCACGCCGAGCAGCGCCTGCGCGGCGAGGGTGACGGCCGACACCAGCGCCCAGTCGTAGGGGGCGACGCGCGACAGCACCCAGGTCAGCGCGATCGCGCCCGGCATGAAGTGGCCCTTGTGCACCCGGGTCAGGTAGTCGAGCGTGAAGTCCTCGCCGTAGGCGTTGCCGACGAACAACAGGTCGTCCTCGACGAAGTAGGAGTCGCGCAGGACCAGCACGCGCAGGACCAGCGACACCGCGATGAGGGCCGCCGCGCCCAGGGACACCGGACCGCGCAGCCGCGCCAGCCACCCGGGCAGCGTGAGGCGCACCGCCGGCGCCTCCGGCCGGCCCGCCTCCACGGTTCCGGCGGTTCTCGTGTCCTTCGTGGCGTCCACCAGGCGTCTCCCTACGATCCGGTGTTCCGGCGGAACACCGCGCGAGCTGTCAGGACCAGAAGTGATGCGGTGTTATGCTCCGGCCCACCTGGTTTGTCCAATTGCGGTGAGGAGCAGCGTTGGAGACTCCGCAGGCACCGTTCCGGGCCACGTTGGGCCGGTCCGTCACACTCCTCCGCGCCTTCCGCAAGGAGCAGACCGACCCGGACTTCTTCTACGGCATGCTGGCCCGCGACACGGTCGCCCAGCTCGCCTCCTACACCGAGCTGGACGGCGCGCTCGTCGCCGACGTCGGCGGCGGCCCGGGATACTTCACCGACGTGCTGCGCGCCGCGGGCGCCCGCCCGGTCTGCGTCGACTGCGACGCCGGGGAGATGATGGCCCGCCAGGGCGCCGCCCCCGAGGGGGCGGTGCTGGGCAGCGCGCTGGACCTGCCGCTGGCCACCGGGTCGGTGGACGTCTGCTTCTCCTCCAACGTGCTGGAGCACGTGCCCGACCCGTGGCGGATGGCCGCCGAAATGGTCCGGGTGACCAGGCCCGGCGGCGTGGTGTACCTGTCGTTCACCAACTGGCTGTCGCCCTGGGGCGGCCACGAGACCTCCCCGTGGCACTACCTCGGCGGCCACCGCGCCGCCGCCCGCTACACCCGCCGGTACGGCAGGCGCCCCAAGAACGTCTACGGCGAGAGCCTCTACCCCGTCTCGGTCGGCGCCGCGCTGCGCTGGGCGCGGCGACGGCCCGGCGTCACGGTCCTGGACGCCCTGCCCCGCTACCATCCTCGCTGGGCGACCCCGGTGATCCGCGTCCCGGGGCTGCGGGAGATCGTGAGCTGGAACCTGCTGCTCGTCCTGCGCCGCCACTGACCGCCGGGCGCCGGTGGGAGGCGCTCCGGGTGATCCCGTCCGCCGCTCGTCCCGCACCGCCGCCGGCCGCCGGGCGCCGGCGGGAGGCGCTCCGAGAGTCCCCGCCCGCCGTTCATCCCATATCGACCGTCGGACGCCGGGAGGCGCTCCGAGAGTCCCCGCCCGCCGCTCAGCCCGCGCCGCCATCGACCGCCCCTTCCGGCCTCTCCGGCACGGCCGCGCCGACCACCACCGCGCGCAGGCAGACGCCGCCCTCCCGGCCGCCGTCCCGGCGCGAGCCGTCCGGGAGCGATTCGTCCGGGAGCGATCCGTTCGGGAGCGATCCGTTCGGGAGCGATCCGTTCGGGAGCGATCCGTCCATGAGCGTGATGCGGACCGGCCCCGGGGCGGGCGCCGTCACGAGGTGGACCCGCTCCCGGTCCGCCCGCAACGTGACCTCGGTCCGCCGCTCCCCCACGGTCACGGTGACACGCGTGTCGCGGGGCACGTCGTAGTGCAGGCGGACGACGTTCCCCTCGCGGACGGCGAGATCGGCGGTGACCGCGCCGCCGCGCCACGGAAGGCAGCCGCCGTCCTCGCCGGCCACGAACCCGCCGAGGACCGCCGCGGGCACCAGGTGCCCCCGGTCGTCGAAGGTCACCGCGTCGTAGGCGACCCCGGGGTGGGCGATCCGCTCGCGCAGCGCGCCCCGGGCGAGCGGGGCGAGCGCCCGGGAGGTCAGCCGGTCCGGCAGCGACTGCCAGGGGAACAGCATCCGCTCGGGCACCAGCGCGGGGTACACGCCGGTCTCCGGGCCGAGCGCGGCGAGGTCCGCGCGGGCCGCGTCGAAGTAGGCGCGGCCGGTCCGGCCGGGGAGCGTGGGGCCGAAGACCGACGCCGACACCAGGGCGAGCGCCACGTAGGCGCACGCGGCCGGTACGGCGTACACCGGGAGGGTCCGCGCGCCCCCGTCCGGGACCGCCGGGTCCGACGCCGCGCTCCCCGCCGGAGACGCCGCGCCCCGCCGTACGGCCTCCGCCTCCGCGTCCCGCGCCGCACCCCGCCACGTCATCAGGGCCAGCGCCAGGCAGACCGTGAGCAGGGGGAGGGCGTCGGCGATGTAGCGGCTCTCGAAGGCGCGCGACGGCCCGGAGCGGACGATCATGATCAGCAGGCCGTCCGCGACCAGGAGGTAGCCGCCCGCCAGCAGCCAGGCGGGGACCGCCGCGCGCCGCGCCCGGCAGGTCCCCGCCACGACGGCGGCCAGGGCCAGCCAGGCCACGGCGATCTCGACGGGCCGGTGACCGGCCAGCGCGCCGGCCGACAGCACCGGCTCCCAGGTCAGCGGGCCCCCGACCAGCAGGGTAGGGACCGTGCCGCCGAAGAACGTCGCGGCGTAGTCCACGGCCGTGTAGAAGTCGGGGAACGTGATCCCCTGGCCGCCGGACCGCCCGGACGCCGCGAGGTACCCGGCGAGGTAGGCGCCGGCCACCGCCGCGTGGACGAGCCACAGGCCCAGGTGCCGGCGCGCGGCGCCGAGCATCCCGCGTTCCCCGGCGAGGAGCACGACGGTGAGCAGGAACAGCACCGGCGGGATGAGGACCGCCTTCTCGAAGAACAGCAGCCCGGCGCACGTCCAGGCGAGCCCGGCGGCCGCGTGCCGTACCCGGCCGGTGCGGACCAGCAGCGCCTGCGAGCACATCGCCATGAGCATGGCGATGTGCAGGGGCAGGATGTTGATCGCCGCGGCGAACCAGGCCGTCGCCTGGAAGTTCGCGGGCGAGAAGAGGAAGAAGACGAGCGGGACGAGGACCATCGGCCGGGCCCCGAACAGCAGGCGCAGCAGCCGGTACAGCGCCAGGGCCGCCGCCGCGGACAGGGCGAGGACGACGGCCGAGACCAGCCCCCAGTCGTAGGGGGAGATCGCGGTGAGGGCCCGGACCAGCGCGAGGGCGCCCGGCATCAGGTGACCGATGTGCACCCGCAGCAGGTGCGCCCAGCCGAACGGCTCGGTCACGGCCCGGCCGACGAAGACGATGTCGTCCTCGACGAAGTAGGACCGGCTGAGCAGCCATCCCTTCAGTACGAGGCTCGCGGCCACCAGCAGCAGCGCCGCGGTCGTGAGGCCGTGCCGGAGCCGCGGGACGCCGCGCGCCCAGGCCGGCAGCCGCAGCTCCACCTCGACCGGGCCGCCGCCCGTTCCCGTCATCGCCCCACCCCGGCCGCCGCGCCGCTCACTTCCGCTCCCCGTCCGCCCCGGCCGCGGCCGGCTCCCCGCCCGCTTCTCCGCCCGCTTCTCCGCCCGCTTCTCCGCTCGCTTCCGCGCCCGGCCGCACCCCGGCCGGGTCCCCGTCGGTTTCCACGTCCGGCCGTACGGCCGGCTCCCCGTCCGGGACGGGCCGCGGCCCGTCCCGCCTCCGCCGCCGGAGGGCCACCGGGACCAGCGCGAGCCCGGCCGCCAGGAACAGTCCCGGCAGCAGGTCGCGGACGAGGAGGACCCAGCGGGCGAAGGCCCCCGCGTCGGCCACCCTGTCCGCCACGTCCTCGGGCATCATGTCCAGGTCCGCCAGGAGGGCCACCTTGCGCTCGACCCCGTCGGGGGTGCGCAGGGTCTGGCGCTGGTGCTCGCGCACCTTGACCGTCAGGCCGCTCTCCGGCTCCACCCAGATCGTCCGGGTCACCTCGGCGTAGCGGGAGACGTTGACGGCCCGCCACTCCGGCAGGCCCAGCGCCCTGCCCGGGAGCTGCCCGGGGACGTCCTCGATCCTGGTCGGACCCGCCGTGTAGGTGTAGCGGTAGGTAGGCCGGCCGAACACCCGTTCCTGCCGCTCGTAGCGGAGCGGGACCGCCGTCCGCAGCAGCACGTCGTACATCGGGTAGGTCCGCGGCTCGGCGCGGAACGGCAGTCGGAAGGCCAGCCCCTCCTGCCGGGCGCCGGGGTCGTCGTCGACGTACCCGTCGCAGCAGGCGACCGCCAGGCCCGTCCTGCGGTCGAAGGCGGTCCGGCGCTCGTGGTAGTCGATCCGGTCGCCGCCCTCGGTGGTGAGCGAGGTGAACTCCACCCACACCGCGGTGTCCGGGCCGCCCGCGCCGGCGTCCCCGCTCACCGTCGTGGTGGACAGCAGCGAGACCCCGGCGTGGGAGGTGAGCGTCGCGGTGTCGAAGTACTGGGCGCCGGACGCCGTCATGCGGTACGTCCTGGCCTGCTCCAGCGGCATCACCAGGGCGCTCGGGTAGACGTACAGGCGCAGCAGCGCCGCCAGCGTGACGAAGAAGGCGCTCGCCGCCGCGAACGCGGTCCAGGGGACCCGCGGGCCGGTCACCGGCGCACCGCCGTCGCGGCGGGCTCCGGGCGCCGCACCGGTTCCGGTGCGGCCTGGGCGGCGGGGGCGGTTTCCGGGGCCGCGACCGGCAGCCAGGCGAGCGCCAGCAGGCAGAGCACCTGCGGCACGACGCCGGTCAGCGCCCCGGCGAGCGCGGTCCCGCCGTACGCGGTGCCGGCGGCGAGCGCGAGACCGGCCAGGAGGAGCGGGACCGCCGGCGCCCACCGCAGCAGCGTCGCGGGCACGGACCCGCCGGGACGGACGCCCCAGAGTCTGACCGGCCGGGCGTACAGCGCCGCCGCCGCGGTGACGACCACCGCGCCCGTGACGCCGCCGGTCCACAGGCCGACGGCCGGGGCGAGCGGCCAGAACCAGGCCGCGCGGACCGCGGCGGCTCCCGTCCCCGCCCGGCGGGCCGCGGTACGGCGTGGCCGGACGAACGCGAGCGCCGCCACCAGCGGCACCAGGCATCCGCCGCCGAGCAGCGCCGCGCGGTAGGCGGCGTCGGGCTCGTAGCGCATGGTCACCGTGCCCTGCCCGGCGGGCAGCTCCCACGCCTGCCGCCAGCCGTCCAGCCGGACCGGCGTCAGCCGCCTGCCGTCGAGGTACGCCTGCCAGCCCGCGTTGTGGTTCTCGTTGACCACCAGGTAGGAGGGGGCGGAGGCCGAGAAGCGGACCCGGCGCTCGGCCGGTCCCCACGCCTCCGCGGTCACGGGCGAGGCCGTCACGGCGTCGCCCTCCGAGCCGCCCCGGCCGGTCCCGGACGACGATCCGGGTTTCCGGTCCGCCGTCCCGCCGTCCGTCGCACCGCCCGCCGCACCGTCCGTCTCACCGTCCGCGGCGCGCACCACGAGCGACTCGATCCGGAAGGCGTCGGCCGGGGCGACGCCCACCCTGGCCGTGCCCGGCTTCAGCTCGACCGGCCCGCAGGCGCGGTAGCCGACGGGGCGGCCGCCGAGCACGTCGCCCATCGTGCCCCGGACGACCTCGGTGCGCACCGTCCTGCCGTTCACCGAGAGGGTGGGCCCGTACCCGCAGGGCAGCCGCAGCGGGGTCGTCTCCATCGGGCCGAGCGGCTTCACCCCGGGGACGGTGATCTCCGACACCTCGATCGGCCGGGACACCGGGGCGGTGAAGCCGATCTCCAGGGTGTCGGTGGTGATCTTGGGGAAGACCACCCGGCCGTCGGCGCGGATCCAGCCCCGCGTGGTCTGCCCGCCGCCGCTCACGCTGACCTGGACCGGCGGCTGCCCGAGGAAGGAGTCGGGGAACAGCACCATGATCTGGGAGATCGTCCGTTTCCTGCCCAGCCTGACCGTCAGGGTCGGGTGGCGGTCGGCGGGGTCGGCGTACCAGACGGTGCCGAGGTCGCCGTCCATGGCCGCGCGGCCGAGCACGGCCGGGTGGCCGGTCAGCGTGGAGGAGGCGGTCACCTGCGGGTAGACGCCGTGCAGGGTGGTGACGAGCCGGGAGGAGACGGGGTCGGTCAGCACGGCGTCGCCGCTGAGGGACCGCCTCCCGCCCTCGCGGACGGTGAAGGAGCGGTCGAAGCCGTCGCCGTCCTCTCCGGTGACCTGCAGTGCGGCGGGGTCGCAGGTCCAGGTGGACGACCCGCGCATGCAGGCGCTCGCCGTACCCCGGCGGGTCAGCAGCACCGTCCCGGGGTCGCGCGGGCCGTCGGGGGGCACGACGAGGGTGCGTCCGGGCCGCACGCCGGGGATCGCGACCTCGGTGACGCCGACGCGGGCGCCGGTCGGCGTCGCGAGCTCGGCGGCCAGCCGGGTCACCCGGATCCGCAGCCAGGAGGTCCGCCCGAGGGGCGGGCGCATCAGCTGCGGGTCGGCGGTCGGGCTCACCGCGACCCGGCGGGCGCCCGCCTCGGTCTCCAGGGACACCTCGGCCACCTGCGGCAGCAGCGGCGAGCGCTCGAAGGCGACGGTGATCTGCGGCATGTCGATCGGCGCGGTGAAGCGCACCTGGAGCCACTGCCCGACCGCGCCGTCCCAGCCGTCGGATCGCCACCCGGTGCGCGGGTCGCCGTCGAACGCCGCGTACGGCTGACGGCCCGGGTCGCGGCGCTCCCCCGCCTCGATGCCCGACTCCGCGGAGGAGGCCCGCACGTCCCGGACGCCGGTGTAGGCGGCCGTGACGGTCGCGCCGGACCAGGCGGGGTCGGTGAGGTCGGCGCCCCGGGGCCGCTCGGGCCGCTGGCCGGCGGTCATGGTGGGGGTGGCGATGCGGCGCAGGTCGCCGAAGAGGATCTCGCGGCGGCGCAGCGTGTCGGTGACCACCGTGTCGCGCGCGGACACGGCGGGCGCCCCGGGCTCGTCCCCGACCACGACGGGGCGGTCGTCGGCGAGCAGTCCCTCCTCGGCCATGTCCAGCACCGCCTCGGGCGCGCCGGTGACCCGGAGCGTCCCGTCACGTGGCACGGTCGCGGCGAGCGGCGCGGGGTCGGGCACCGCGTAGACCTCCAGCGCCGAGTAGGGCTGCTCGAACCAGCCGGCGGCCGTGGGGCTGGACCGCAGGCCGATCTCCGGGCCGAAGCCGGCGACCCGCCGCAGGCCGGTGGACTCCGCGAGGGTCTCGTGGACCCGCGCGGGCCAGGCCGTGCCGAGGCTCTGCCGGGCGAGGTCGTTACGGACCAGCAGGTACTTCACGCCGATCCGGCGCAGCGCGGCGGTGAGGCCCGGCGATCCGCGGCCGGTGGCGAAGCGCTCGTCCACCGCCTGGACCAGCCTCGCCAGTCCCGGCGAGCCCCAGGGGACGTTGGTGTGGGTCGCCCAGCGCACGGTCAGCAGCGACTGCATGGGCTCGTCCATCGGGCGGCCCCACAGGTAGTCGCCGCGGCGCGAGCCGGGCACGGCCAGGACCATGCCGTCGCCGGTGTTGCGGTTCAGCCAGGTCGCGGCGTCCCGCCAGTAGCCGGGCAGCGCCTCGAACCCCCCGGCGGGGGTCGCCCCGGCGGTGGCCACCGGCAGCGCGGCCAGGGCGGCCAGTACGGCCGCGCCGGCCAGGACGGGCCGGCGCAGCCGTACCGGGCCGGCCAGGGGCAGGGCCGCGAGGCCGAGGGCCAGCGGGAGCCGGATGAGGGCGTCGAACTTGTGCAGGTTGCGGAAGGGCGCCAGCGGCCCGTCGAGCAGCGCCCGCACCTGCTCGGTCCACGGGTGGGCGAGCACGTCGGCGTGCCCGGCGGTGACCGCCACCACCCCGGCCAGCACGCTGAGCGCGAGGAAGGGCCGCTCCGGCGTGGCGCGGGCGGCGATCCCGGCGAGGCCGAGCGCGGCGACCGCCGCGGTCAGCGCGATCATCGCCGGCGCGGTGGCCTGCTCGAACGACGCGGGCAGCCACGCCTGGCCGTCCACCGGCAGGAAGGACATCCAGCTCGACGTGCCGCGCAGGGTGTTGAGGAGCGAGGTGACGCCGGTGGTGGCGTCGGCGGTCTCGATGAAGGGCAGGAAGGAGAAGATGTAGCGGCCCATCACCAGCAGGGGCAGCAGCCACCACATCGACACCGCGGCCACGCAGGCGAGCCACCAGGCGAGCAGGCGCCGCCGGTGGGGGCCGCCGCGCCGGGTCAGCAGGTACAGCAGCGGCACGACGAGGACCGCCAGCTCGGCCACGGCGTTGATCCCCCCGGCGAGGACGAACGCCAGCGCCGACAGCGCGGCGGCCCGGCGCGGGCTCGCCCCGGGCCGGGTGCCGTGGACCAGGGGCAGCAGCACCCACGGCAGCACGGCGCTCGGCTGGAACTCCGAGGAGTTGGTCCCGATCAGCGCGACGGCGTGCGGGGCGAGGGCGTAGGCGAGCCCGGCCAGGACGCGGGTGGCGGGGGCGCCGATCCCCATCGCCCGCGCGACCCGCTCGACGCCGAGGAACGCCGCGCACAGCACCAGCGCCATCCACAGCCGCTGGATGTTCCAGGCGGGCATGCCGAGTTCGGTGAACAGCGCGTAGAACGGGCCCATCGGGAACAGGTAGCCGTACGCCTGGTTCTGCAGGTGGCCGAAGAACGCGCCGTCCCACAGGTGCGTCGCCCTGGCCAGGAAGGCGACCGGGTTGATCGCCATGTCGAGCTTGGTCTCGCCGATCACCTGGCCGGGGGCGGTGTTGAACGCCACGGCGGCGAGCAGCAGGCAGCCGGCCAGCAGGCGCAGGCCGTGCCGGAGCCGGGCGGCCCCGGACCCGCCGGCCGTCCCGGTCCTCCCGGGCTTCCCGGTCCTCCCGGCGGGTACGGCGCGGCCGCCGGCCGCGGCGTCATCGGGCGCGGCGGTTCCGGCGGTCTCGGCGGCGGGTCCCGTTCTCAAGCGGTGTCGGTCTTCCCCGGGGCGAGGCGGAGTTCGGGAGCCGGCGCGGCGGCCCCTCCCCGGCGGCCGGCCGCCGGGGTGACCTGGGCCGCCAGGGAAGCCCGGAGAGTCCGGAGAGCGGTCCGGAGCGGGCCGGCCGTACGGGCGGCGCGCAGTTCGGCGGTGACGAGGCCGGTGACGGCGGCGCCGGTCCGCCCCCAGGTGAACTCGCCCGCCCACGTCCGGCAGGCCGCCTGGATCTCCGCGCGCCGCGCAGGGTCCGACAGCTCCCCGATCGCCCGGTCCACCACGTCGGCGAGCGTCTCGCCCTCGCGGACCAGCCAGCCGGTCTCCCCGTCCCGGACCGAGTCGCGCAGCCCGGCGACGTCGTAGGCGACGGTCGGCACGCCGAAGCCCGCGGCCTCGATCACCGTGAGGCCCCAGCCCTCGAACTCCGAGGCGGTCACGTTCAGCAGCGCCGCGCCGAGCACGGCGTTCTTGGCGGGCTCGGGGAGGAAGCCGTGCAGGTGCACCCGGTCGGTGACGCCCAGCTCGGCGGCCCGGCGGGCGAGCGTCCCGCTCTCGGGTCCCCGGCCCACGACGTGGACGTGCAGTCCGGGGCGGGTCTCGCCCAGCTCGGCGGCCAGGCCGACGACCCGCTCGACCCTCTTGTGCCCGACCAGCCTGCCCAGGTAGACCACGGGCGGGTCGCCGGGCAGCTCCCGCATCGTCACCGGGCGGGCCGCCGGGCTGCCGTTGGCCACGACGTGGATCGGCGCCTTCCAGCGCAGCCGCGCCCGCAGGTCCTCCCGGGACGACTCCGAGACGGTGATCGTGGTGCGGCGGCGGTAGAGCGACCGCGCCACCGGCCCCTCGACGAAGCAGCCGATCCTGGCGAGCCAGGGCGGGAAGAAGGCGTGGAACTGCCGGTCGTGCACGTGGTGCACCAGGCAGATCACCGCGGTGCGGCGGCGCACCACCAGGGGGGAGAAGAAGGGGATGCCGTTCATCGAGTCGATGACGACGTCGAACCGGCGGCGGCGCAGCAGCAGCCAGAGCGGCACGAGCAGGTAGACGAGGTAGCGGTTGCCCATCCTGCGCAGCTCGACGCCGTCGCGCCGTTCCGCGGCGGGCTGGCCGGGCTCGCGGGCGGTGGCGAACCACACCTCCGCGCCCTGGCCGGTCAGGTAGCGGCTGACCTGCCAGGCGTACTCCTCCGCGCCGCCCGCCACCGACTGCTGCGGCTCGCGGAAGTTCAGCACCGCCACCCGGACGCCGCGCAGCGGCACCTCGGGCGTCCCCTCGGCCTCCACGCTGAGGGCGGGCCGCGACGGGGCGGACGGGTGCGGCCCCGCGCTCCGGCCGAAAAGGGCCACGCTGCCTCCTTGCTCTCCGGTCCGCGGTCCTCCGCGGTCTCTCCTGTCCCCCGCGTCCGGACGGGCACCGGCCGGTCCGGGCCGGTCCGGGTACGGCGCCGCCGCCCGCCCCGGGGCGGCCCGCCCGTTTCAGGGCATGGTGAAGCCGCGCTCCGTTCCGATGGACGATCTCCGCGGCCCGCCCGGGGACCGGTGCGATCACCGGCCGCCGCGCGGCCTCAGGTCACCTGGTGCCGTAGTTGTACAGGGGGCGGTTCGGCGGCTCCGGGGTGGGCGAGCCGACGTTCACGACTGCCACGGAGGCACCGACCGCGAGGATCGCACCGATGGCCAGCGCCAAGAGCACTCGCATCCCTGGCTCCCTTCAGCGACGGACAGTGTGCCGAGACTAGAACGTGATTCGCGCATAAGCCATGGTTTTGGTTAAAACGTGACAAAGAAAGTTACCGTTGGGTACTCCTCCGAGCTGGGGATATACCCCCTCCAAGAACGCCGATCAAGCTGTTCAGAGGCCCTCGTCAAGCCGCAGGAGCCGGATCTCCGGGCCGGTGAACACGGTCGCCGCGTCACGGAACGTGTCGTCACCGGCCCGGGTGAGGACGTAGCGGACGCCCAGCCGCGCCAGCGCCGCCTCCCGCGCTCCCGGACCGGCGCGCAGCGCCGCGTCCACCCCCGCCGTCGCCGGGTCCTCGGGCGCCACCCGCAGCCGCCCGCCGCCCGGCAACCCCACCAGCAGCGCGTCGTTCCACAGCACCCTGCGCCGGAACATCTTGGTAGCCGGGTCGAGGATCACCCGGTGGCCGTTCCACCCGAACGCCCGGTGCGCGCCCCACGGCAGCGACAGCAGCGCCCCGGGCGCCGGGTCGGCGTTCACGATCGCCTGGACCCGCCGCCACTCGTCCGGGTAGTCCACCGCGGCCAGCCTGCCGAACGCCCCCAGCGCGAACGTGGGCAGCACCAGCACCGGGACCGCCGCCGCGACCGCGGCCACCGCGCGCGAGTTCCAGCGTTCCACCGCGCAGCCCAGGCCCACCGCCTGCAGCAGCGCGAACGGGGCGAGGTAGAGCTGGCCGTCCCGCAGCGGCCCGAACCCCGGCCACCAGGCGATCAGGCCGCCCAGCGCCCCCGGCGCGAAGGCGCCCGCCAGGGCGACGCCCAGCCCGGCCGCCGCCGCCGTCGCCAGCCCCGCCCGGTACGGCGCCGCCCGCCCGGCGCGCGTGCCCGCGAACCCCCAGACCGCGACCGCCGCCAGCGCCAGCCGTACGCCCGCCGACCACCAGGTGCCCTGCCCCGGCACCCCGGCGTCCGAGTTCCAGATCCCGCCGAGCGTGAGCAGGCTGCCGACCGTCCCGAAGGGGCCGTCGGCGCGGGCCGCGAACGCCCGCACCCCGGCGGGGTCGGTCACCGCCCGGCTGCCCAGGGCCGGCACCAGCCACGGCAGGCTGAGCAGGACGACGACCGCCGCGGCCCCGCCCGCCCGGCGGACCGCGGGACCGCCCCGCCACCGGCCACCGGCCTCACCGGGACGCCGGTCCGTCTCCGGGACGCCGGGCGGCTCCCCGGGGTCGGCACCCGACGGACCGGCGGGTGGCGGGTGACCGGCCGGGCCCCGCGCGGTCGCCGCCACCGGGAGCACCGCCAGCGCCGAGACCAGCATCGCCTGGAACCCGCCCACCGCGGCCGGCAGCAGCGCGACCGCCAGCCGTACCGGCCAGGCGGCCCGCGCCCGCCATGTCTCCGAGGCCCCCAAGGCCCCCGGAGTCTCTGGAGTCTCCGTGGTCCCCGGGGTCCGCCCGGTCCGCCGTACGGCTCCCGCTGACCGCCCCGATCCGCCCCGGAAGGCGTGCGCCGCGGCGGCGCGCACCGCCCAGGGCAGCCCGGCCACCCCGAGCAGCAGCGCCCACTGGCCGAGCAGCAGCCGCTGCGCGAGGTAGGCGTTCCAGGCGTAGAAGGCCGCCGCCGCCAGCCGCGGGCCGAGACGCCGCGAGGGCACCAGTGCCGCCGCACCCGAGGCGGCCAGCACGAAGATGCCGAGCAGCGCGGCCTTCTGCACCGCCTGCGCGGGCACGGCCTGTGCGAGCAGCGCGACCACCAGGTCGCTGGGCACCGCCCGGGGGAAGCCCTCCCCCGGCCCGACCGGCGGCGGGTCGGGCACGAACACCATGTCGTACCGCAGCACGAACCCCGGGCCCAGCGCGGGCCCCAGTGCGAGCAGCCCGAGCGCCAGCCCGAGCAGGGCGGGCGCGAACCGCGCCGCCGCGGCCCGCGCGCCGGACGGCCCGCCCGTCTCTGGAAGGGTGCCCCCGTTCGCGGCCGGTCCCGGTGGGACGGCCGCGTCCGGCCCCGGAGGCACTCCCGCCACGGGTTACCGGCCCGGCTCCGGGTCGCGCGGCAGGCCGAGCATCCGCTCACCGATGATGTTGAGCTGCACCTCGGTGGTGCCGCCGTAGATCGTCATCGCCCGGGTGGCGAGCACGGCGCGGTTCCAGTAGCCGGCGTCGCCGAGCTTCATGTCGGCCGCGACCACCGCGGCCGTGCCGAGCAGGCCGACCGCGCACTCCGAGACGTGCTGGGCGTGCGAGGTGGACAGCAGCTTGCGCACCGAGGCGTCGGCGCCCGGCTCGGCGCCGGTGAGCTGCTTCAGCGTCACCCGCATGCCGAGGGCGCTGATCGAGTGGCCCTCGCAGACGACCCGGGCCACCTCCTGGCGCTCGGCGGAGGACAGCTCGCGGCCGAGCCGCCCGGCCAGGCCGAGCAGGTCGGGGACGGACGCTCCGGTGCCGCCGGACCCCGCCGACAGCGAGACCCGCTCGTTGGACAGCGTGTTGCGGGCGACCTTCCAGCCCTGGCCGACCTCGCCGACGACCAGCTCGTCCGGGACGAACACGTCGTCGAGGAAGACCTCGTTGAACAGGTTCTCGCCGGTCATCTCGGTCAGCGGCCGGACGGTGACGCCCGGGGCCTTCATGTCGACGATGAAGTAGGTGATGCCCTCGTGCTTGGAACCCTCGGAGGAGTCGCGGGCGATGCAGATGCCCCACTCGGCGACGTGGGCCACGGAGGTCCAGATCTTCTGGCCGTTGAGCCGCCAGCCGCCCTCGACCTTCTCGGCCTTCATCTGCAGCGAGGCGAGGTCGGAGCCGGCGCCCGGCTCGGAGAAGAGCTGGCACCAGATCATCTCGCCGCTCAGCGTGGGCGGCAGGAAGCGCTCCTGCTGCTCGGGCGTGCCGTACGCGACGATCGAGGGCACCACCCAGGCGCCGATGATCATCTGGGGCGGCCTGACCCGGGCGGCCCGGAGCTCCTGGAGGATCAGCACCTGCTCAAGCGGTCTGGCGTCGCGGCCCCAGGGGCGGGGAAGGTGCGGCATGACGAACCCGGCCCCGGCCAGGGCCCGCTTCTGCTCCTTGCCCTCCAGCGCGGCGATCTGGGCGATCTCGGCGCGGATCTCCTCGCGCAGCGCCGCCGACTCCTCCGGCAGCTCGATCTCCATCTCCCGGCTCACGCCGGAGAGCGCGAGCCCGGCGACCCGCTCGGCCCACTCGGACGAGGGGCCGAGCAGCGCGCGCAGGGTCAGCGCGCGGCGGTAGTAGAGGTGGGCGTCGTGCTCGAAGGTGTAGCCGATGCCGCCGAAGATCTGGATGGCGTCCTTGGCGCACTGCACGGCGGCGTCGGGCGCGACGACCCCGGCGATCGCGGCGGTGTAGGCGGCCTCCGCGGCGCCGTCGCCCTCCCCGGCGGCCTCGGCCGCGGCGCGGGTGGCGTCCCAGACCGTGGCGCGGGCCTGCTCCAGCGCGACGAGCATCCGGGCGGCCTTGTGCTTGACGCCCTGGAACTGGCCAATCGGGCGGCCGAACTGCACGCGCACCTTGGCGTACTCGGCGGCGGCGCGCACGCACCACGCCGCGACGCCCGCGGCCTCCGCACCGAGGATGATCGCCGCGAGGTCGCGGACCGCGGCGCCGGTGAGACCGTCCAGCACCCGCCCGGCCGGTACGGTCACCCCCGCCGGCTCGACCCTGGCCACCCCGCGGGTGAGGTCGAGGGAGGCGACCGGCGTCACGGTCACCGCGGAGGCGTCCAGCGCCACCCACTCCTCCTCGTCCCGGCCGGTGTCCACGGGGAGCACCAGGACGTCGGCGAGCGCGCCGCCCAGAACCGTCTCGGCGACGCCGGTGACGGTGAGCGTCCCGGCGTCGTCGCGGGTGCCGGTGAGGGAGGCGCCGAGCGCGACCGCGCCGGTCAGCGTGCCGTCGGCGAGGCCGGGCAGCAGCTCGGCGCGGGCCTTGCCGTCGGAGGCGAGGATCGCGGCGGCGGCGAGGACGGTGGGGACGTAGGGGCCGGGGGCGGCCTTCTCGCCGAGGGCCTCGACCGCGACGGCGGCCTCCAGCAGGCCGTAGCCGCTGCCGCCGTACTCCTCCGGGAGGTGCAGGCCGAGCAGGCCCTGACCGGCGAGGGCGGACCAGAAGGCGGGGCGCTCCCCGTCCCCCGCCGCGACGGCGGCGCGCACGACCTCGGGGCGGATGTTCCGCTCGGCCCAGCCGGTCACCGACTCGCGGAGCGCCTCGTGCTCCTCACTCAACCCGATCGCCATGGCAGCCTCCAGACACGATTCACTGCCAGAACCATATTCTAGAAGTTGCTTCCATCACAACGGCCGGGCACTGGCCATCAGGGGGGCGATGTCCGCCCAGAGCTCCTTGTGCGAGTCGGGCACGGTCACGAAGAGCATCGCGGGCTTGCGGCGGCCGACGTCCAGCACGGTGACCGCCGCCTGGGAGATGTGCTTCTCACCGTTCAGCACGTAGGTCACGCGGTAGCCGAGCGTCCAGCCCTTGCCTCCGGCCGCCTTCTGCGAGGCCGTCCAGGCGATCTTCCCGCCCGGCGGGTGGTGGTTGGCGACCGTCCACTTCACCGCCTGCATCGCCGCCGTCCGCAGGGCGGGGTAGGTCTTCGGGGCGGTGGCCGGGGTCGCGCCGGGGAGCATCCCGGAGCCGACGACCGTGCGCGGCAGCCGCGCCGCGCCGACCTGCTGGCCGACCGAGAAGGACGGCACGGCCGCGGCCTTCCAGGGCCTGCCGAGCTTGGCGTAGCCGATGTCCGCCGTGGCGTCGCTCACCGAGCCGACCACCCCGCTGGGCTTGCCGGGCAGCGCCGCCAGCGCCTTCATCTTGGGCCGGCCGGGCAACGTGATCGTGGGGGCGGCCTTCGCGGGGGGCGCGGCGGCGCCCTCCTGCCGGGGCTGCGCACTCTGCTCGGGGGGCTCGTCCCCGGAGAACAGGACGAAGACCAGCACGACCGCGGCGGCGGTGAGGAGGGCGGCGACGATGCTGTAGACGGCCCGCAGCGACAGCCCGCCGCGCCGCGGCGGCCCGGCGGGCGAGGCCCCGGACGGCGGGGGCGGCGCCGGCGGCTCCACCCGCCCGGCCGGCTCGCCCGCGGGTGACGGCCGCTCCGGCGCGGGGAACGCTCCAGCCGGGTCGATCCTCGGGACCAGCAGGGTCTCCTCGCCGTCCCCGATGGGGAACCGGCGGGGCACCCGGGTGCCGACCATGGTGCCGTCCTCGGCCTGGACCGCGGGCATGGGCGCCGTGGGCGCCTCGTACGACGGGATGTATCTCTCGTGAGAACGCCCGGAGGAGTCACCGTCAACGTCCGCCATGGTCGTCAGGCTACGTCACCGGACCCGGAACGATGAACCCAGACCCGATCAAAACCTCGACAGGGTACCGCCGCCGGTGTCCGGGAAGATATCCCTGCATGGGGGGATCGACATCGCGGGCCGCGCTGCTGGCGGCCGTCGCCGTGGCGCTCGCGGGCTGCGGCGGGGACGGCGGGACGGGGCTGACCGGCTCCGTCTCCGATTCGGTCTCCGGCTCGGCCGGCGGCCCGCCCGCCGTCACGGCCGGCAGGCTGCCCGGCTCCCCGACCGGCGCGCCGCCCGGCCCCGGGGCGCCGGTCTCGCCGCAGTCGCTCCAGGCGGCCTACGAGCAGGTCATCGCCAAGGTTCTGCCGTCGATCGTGCAGATCACCACGGGGGAGGGCCTCGGTTCCGGGGTCGTCTACGACGCCGCCGGGCACATCGTGACCAACGCCCACGTGGTCGGCCGGGCCAGGCGCTTCCAGGTGACCCTCGCCAGCGGTGGCCCGCCCCGGCCGGCCAGGCTGGTCAGCACCTTCGAGCTGGGCGACCTGGCCGTGATCAAGGTGGACGACCCCAGGGGGCTGCGACCGGCCGCGTTCGGCGCCTCCAGCCGCCTGCGGGTCGGCCAGTTCGTCCTGGCCATGGGCAACCCGCTGGGCCTGTCCGGCAGCGTCACCGACGGGATCGTCTCCGCGCTGGGCCGTACGGTCACCGAGCCCGCCGAGGGCGAGGGCCCCGCCGCGACGATCACCAACGCCATCCAGACGTCGGCCGCGATCAACCCGGGCAACAGCGGCGGAGCACTGGTCGACCTCGCGGGGAAGGTCATCGGCATCCCCACCCTCACCGCCGTCAACCCCGAGCTGGGCGGCGGCCAGGCGGCCGGCATCGGCTTCGCGATCCCCTCCGACACCGCCGTGGACATCACCCGGCAGATCATCGAGAAGGGCCGGGTCGTCAACACCCGCCGGGCCGCCCTCGGCGTCACCGTGCAGACCGTGATCGGCTCCGACGGCCTGCCCGCGGGCACCGGCGTCGTACGGGTCACCCCCGGCGGCGGCGCGGCGCGGGCGGGGATCAAGGCGGGCGACCTGATCGTCTCCGTCAACGGCACCGCCACCCCGACGACGCAGGCCCTCTCGGAGGTCCTCGCCGACCTCGATCCCGGCGACCGGGCCCGGGTGGAGCTGCGCCGCTCGAACGGCTCCACCACCACCGTCACGGTGACCCTGAGCGAACTCCCCAGCGGCGGCTGACCCGCGCGGGAAAGCGGCTGGCCGGCGTGGGAAACCGGCTGACCCGCGTGGGAAAGCGACTGACCCGCGTGGGGAACACGAGAAGCCGCCCACGCCGACGCGGCGAAGGCGGCGAAGGCGGGGAAGGCGGCTCCACCCGGGGGCTCCGCCAGGGGGGCGGCGACCCGCACGGGGATTTCTCCGGCCATGACGAAGAAGCCCGCCGGGGCGAGTGCTACTCGCCCCGGCGGGCTTCCTCATGGGGTGGTGGAGGTGGCGGGAATCGAACCCGCGTCCTTCAGCTCCAAGACAGGGCTTCTCCGGGTGCAGCCCGCTGTGCTTTTCTCAGCCCCGGCGATCACGCAGGCAAGTCGCCGACGGGCTCAGCCACTGTTAGATTTCCCGATCTCCCCCGTGGCCGGGTCGATCGGTTGAGCCTCCTAGCGATGCCGGATCCGGGCCGGAGGCGCTCCCGGGCCGGCAGAGGTCACTCGCTGCTTAGGCGGCGAGGGCCAGGTTGCCCTGGCTGACCTCGGAGTGCGTCTTATTGGCACTTGTTGGTCGCGGTCACAGTGTTAACGAGGTTATGTCCGCAGTCCTCGACCCGCTTCCCCTGAGTTGCAAAGCCAAAGTCGAAACCAGTCACCCCCCTGTTGAGTTGTCAACCCGGCCTCGAAAGGCGGGCGATCCGAAGATACCCGTAACAACACCATCGATGCCAACCTGATTCCCGCCCGGGAGCCCTTCCGGGCGGGAAAATCCGGAAATCCCGGGGACGCGGGCGTCGCGCCGCGCGCCCCCGGGATCGACCGGCAGGGTCGAGCCGGTCCGGACGGCGGGGCCTCCCCGAGACGAGACCCCGGTGCCATCACAGCGACCGGGCCCGCAACCCCCCAAGCGATGCCCGGTCACCTGGAAGGACGCAGCGCGGGCACCCCATGGTTGCTCGGGGCGACGAGATTGTCACCGGGAGTGCGCAGGGGGCCGACGAGGCGCCCGGTTCCGTCTCCGCCCGGACGGGTCACAGTCCCCGGGCGGGCCCCATCCGGGGGCCGTGACCCGTCCGGCGGGGATCGGTCACAGGCCCGCGCGCAGCCCCCGGAAGAACCGGCCGGCGACGGCCGCCCCGGCGGCGGGGTCGGTGCTCTCCATCAGCACCGCCACCGCCGTGTCCCCCTGCCAGCCGACGAACCACGCCAGAGGCTTGCGGCCGCGGGCCGCGGTGGCGGTGACGCCGTACACCGGGTCGCCCGGGGCCGCCGCGGCGGCGGCCGAACCTGCGGTCACCCCGGCCCGCATGAGCGTCCTGAGGGTGGCGACCGTCCTGTCGTCGAGCTTGATCTGCGCGGGCGGCGTCACCGGCTTGGTCTCGGCCGACGGGTCGGGCTCCTTGGGGTCGGTGACCAGGACGGGCGGGTGCCAGGTGCCCGTGGGAGAGGCGACCGCCCCCGCCACCAGGGCCATGGTCAGCGGGCTGACCAGCACGTTCTGGCCCGCGATGGCCCGCGCCGTGGCCGCGTCGCCCTTCAGGGGCCGCATCGAGCCGCTGAACGTCGAAAGCGGCAGGTTCCAGCGCGTGCCCAGGCCGAACTTCGCCGCGCCGGCCGCCAGCTCGGCGCCGTCCACCTTGCGGGCCAGCGAGGCCAGCGCCGTCACGCAGCCGGTGGCGAAGGCCCCCTGGACGGTGGGCGTGCCCGGGGCGGGCGGCCCGGACTGGCGGAAGCGGGCGCCGCCGACGCTCCGCTCCGCGGGGCAGGCGAGCTTCTGCTTGAAGTTCGTCCCCGCCTTGATCAGCCCCTCGACGGCCATGAGCGAGAAGGCCGAGCCCGGGTGGAACCGCCCGGCCAGGGCGTCCTTCTCCTGGTGGTACTCCTTGGTGGTGCCGACGGCCCGCACCTCGCCGGTGGAGGCCTGCACCGCGACCAGCATGCCGGGCGTGACACCGAGCAGCGCGTCGTCCGCCGCCTTCTGGACGCCGCGGTCGAGGGTGGTCTGCACCGGCGAGGTGGGGCGTCCCTCCCACTTGTGCAGCTCGGCCACCTTCTTCGTCGTCTTGACGTCCAGCGTGATCACGCTGGTCTCGGTCGAGCCGGTGAGGTACTCCTGGTACGCCTTCTGCAGCCCGGTGCGGCCGACCGTGTCGCCCGCCCGCTGGGGGCCGCCGAGCTGCTGCTGGAGGTCGGCGGTGACCGCGGAGACGATGCCCACGATCTGCTTGGGCGAGTCGGGCGCCAGCGGCTGCGGATCCTTGGCGATGGTGATGCCGGGGATGGCCTTCAGCTGGGACTCCAGCTGCGCGTAGCGCCTGCCGCCGAAGGTGGCCAGCGGCACGGCCGCGTCCGGCCGGGCCGACCGGATCCGGCTCAGCAGGCGGTCCTGCGGGAACCCGGTGACCTTGGCCAGCCGCTCGCAGACCTCGGACGGGTTCTTCAGCTCGGCCGGCGTGACGTTCGCCACGTAGAGCGTGGTCTCCTGCTGGAGGGGCTCACCGGTGCGGTCCTGGATCGGGTTGCGCCCCTGGGGCTTGATGTCCACCGCGAACCGCTGGCCCTCGTGCAGGTCGGGATGCAGGACGCTGGGCGACCAGTGCACCTTCCACTGGCCGTTCACCAGGCGCAGCGGCAGCTTCCCGTCGTACTCCCACAGGGGGTTGTTCTCCCCCAGGTCGACCTCGGCCGCGAAGTCGGCCTCGGCCTGCTCGTCCTGGTCGCCCTGTCCGCCGCGCAGACCGGTCAGCCGGAAGCGGAACGAGGCCGCGTCGAGCTGGATCTTGGCGTCCTCCAGGGCCCTGCGGACCACCTTCTCGTCGCCGTCGGTGCGCCTGGCGGCGGCGGCGTAGTCACCCGTCTGCCAGCCGACCAGGAAGTCGCGGACCGCCTCGTGGGCCGACGGCTCCTCAAGGCACGCCGACAGCAGGGGTACGGTCGCGACCAGCGTGAGCGCCGCGGCGACGGCGCGCCGAGCCTTCCCCGTCACAGTTACCTGTTCCTGTACCTGAGCGCGCGGGCCATCTCCCGCTTGGCCTGCTGCTCGGCCAGCGTCTGCCGCTTGTCCCAGTCCTTCTTGCCCTTCGCGAGGCCAATCTCGATCTTGGCCTTGCCGTCCTTGAAGTACAGCGCGAGCGGCACCAGGGTGAGGCCGCCCTCCTTGGTCTTGGCGGCGAGCTTGTCGAGCTCCTTGCGGTGGAGCAGCAGCTTGCGGGTACGGCGCGCCGCGTGGTTGGTCCACGTCCCCATCGTGTACTCGGGGATGTGGACGTTGATCAGCCAGGCCTCGCCGTCCTTGATCGTGGCGTACCCGTCGACGAGGGACGCCCGCCCCAGGCGGAGCGACTTGACCTCGGTGCCCTGCAGCACGAGGCCGGCCTCGAAGGTCTCCTCGATGTGGTAGTCGTGCCAGGCACGCTTGTTCTGGGCGATGGCCTTCCGCCCGGTCTCACGTGGCATGCTTCGAGCCTACCGGTGCCCGGGACGGCCTACCGCGCCCGAGATCGCGCGCATGTCCGGCACGAGGGTCATCGAGGCGTCACACCCGCAGGTAGCGGCGGAGCGTGACGAACGACGCCAGGATACAGATCACCACACCGAAGACCAGCGTGATGAGGATGACCTTGGTCACGGTCTCCCAGGTGAGCACGGTGTTGGCGAGGTAGACCTGCACCTTGTCGAAGAGGAACACCTTGCTGACCATCAGCAGCACCCCGGACATCACACCGCCGATCAGGCCGGCGATGACGCCCTCCATGACGAACGGCAGCTGGATGTAGATGTTGGACGCGCCCACCAGCCGCATGATCCCGGTCTCGCGTCTGCGGTTGTAGGCCGACAGCCGGACGGTGTTGCCGATCAGCAGCGTGGCCGCGAAGACCAGGATGATGGCGACCACCAGGGCGGCCCAGCGCAGGCTCTCCAGCAGGGCGAAGAACTTCTCCAGAAGCTCCTTCTGGTTGATCGCGTTGGAGACGCCGGGGGCTCCCTTGAGCTGCTCGATCACCGCGGTGTAGGTGTCCGGGTCCTTGAGCTTCACCCGGAACGACTCCGGCATGTCCTCGGCCCGGATCGCCGACAGCAGCACGGTGTTGCCGGCGTTCTGCGACTTGTAGACCTCGTAGGCGTGCGCGGAGTCCTCGAAGGCGACCGACTCGACCTGCGGCATCGCCTCGATCTGCTGCTTGAGGGCGGCCCGTTCCTGGGCGTTCACCCCGCCGCTGCCCTTGCACGCCGGGAAGGGGTCGACCTTCTTGCACAGGAAGACCGAGACCTCGACCTTGTCCGACCAGAAGTCCTTCATGGTGGAGATCTGGGAATTGATCATCAGGCCGACGCCCAGCAGGGCCATGCCGATCGCCACGGTCACGATCACCGCGACGGTCATCGTGAGGTTACGACGGAGGCCGATCCAGACCTCGGAGAAGATGAAGTTTGCCCGCATGCTCTTCCTGTCGCTGCTGCCGGTACTGGTGTGTCAGTACGCCTGGCCGTACACGCCACGCGACTGGTCTCGGACGATCTTGCCGTCCTCCAGTTCCACTACGCGTTTGCGCATGGAGTCGACGATGGCCGCGTCGTGCGTGGCCATGACGACGGTGGTGCCCGTCCGGTTGATCCGGTCGAGCACCTTCATGATGCCGATACTCGTGGCCGGGTCGATGTTGCCGGTGGGCTCGTCGGCCAGGAGGATCATCGGCCGGTTGACGAACGCGCGGGCCATCGCGACCCGCTGCTGCTCACCGCCGGACAGCTCGTCGGGCATCCGGTGGGCCTTGCCCTCCAGGCCGACGAGCTCGACGACCTCGGGCACGACCTTGCGGATGAACCGCCGCGGCTTGCCGATCACCTCGAGGGCGAACGCGACGTTCTCGTACACGTTCTTGTTCGGCAGGAGCCGGAAGTCCTGGAACACGCAGCCGATCCGGCGCCGCAGGTGCGGCACCTTGAAGTTGGACAGCCGGGCGAGGTCCTTGCCGGCCACCTGGATCACCCCGGAGTCGGGGCGCTCCTCCTTGAGGATCAGGCGCAGGAAGGTGGACTTCCCCGACCCGGAGGGGCCGACGAGGAACACGAACTCACCCTTGTCGACATCGACGCTGACGTGGTCCAGCGCGGGCCGGTTCTGGTTCGCGTAGACCTTGGTGACATTATCAAAATGGATCACGGGCGCATCACGGCATGCCAGTCTAGGGGGTAGGACGGTCGAGGTAGTGGCGGAGCTTCGCCTTCGCCTCTCGCCGGCCGGGGGGCGCCGGTCTTTACCGAGGATCGACGTTCCGGTGGCCGGAGCCCAGTCTAGGGGGAAGACAGGCCTGGAAAGTCCATAACGGAAACAAAACGATTCGGCCGCCCGGTAACGACCGCATAAAGTGGTTCTGAAGGCTAGAAGGAGGACGTATGAGCTGTGAGGACTTGGTCTGCGCGCGATGCGCGCACCCTGTCGCCGAGGGCCGCTGTCCTCAGTGCCGCGCCGCTCGCGAGCGGATGCACCACCACGGCCTGGACGGCACGGCGGCCACGATGGTGCTGCTGGCGCTGGTCGCGCTGCTCCTGCTGTCCCTGGCCCTGAACCACCTCACCGGGGCCTGAGAGGGCTCCTGGCGGGCGCCGGACGGCGCCCCGGCGCCCGGCCGCCGTACGACGGTCCGCCCGGACGCCCGGCGGCGTCATCCGGCCGTCACTCCGCGCCCGACTCCTGGCGGCGCGTCCAGCGGATCTCCGCCTCGATGAACTGGTCGAGGTCGCCGTCGAGCACCGCGGCCGGGTTGCCGGCCTCCGAACCCGTGCGGAGGTCCTTGACGATCTGGTACGGGTGCAGCACGTAGTTGCGGATCTGGGTGCCCCACGACGTCGTCGACTCGCCGCGCAGCTCGTTCAGCGCCGCGGCCTCCTCCTGCCGCTTGCGCTCCAGCAGCTTGGACTGCAGGACCGCCATGGCGGTGGCCTTGTTCTGCAGCTGCGAGCGCTCGTTCTGGCAGGAGACGACGATCCCGGTGGGCAGGTGGGTCAGGCGGACCGCCGAGTCGGTGGTGTTGACGCCCTGACCGCCGGGCCCCGAGGAACGGTAGACGTCGACGCGCAGGTCGTCCTCGTTGATGTCGATGTGGTCGGTCGTCTCGACGACCGGCACCACGTCCACGCCCGCGAATGAGGTCTGGCGGCGGCCCTGGTTGTCGAACGGGCTGATCCGCACCAGGCGGTGGGTGCCGTGCTCGCCGCGGAGCGTGCCGTACGCGTAGGGGGCCTTGACGGTGAAGGTGGCCGACTTTATACCGGCCTCCTCGGCGTAGGAGGTCTCGTAGACCTCCGTCGGGTAGCCCTTGCGCTCGGCCCAGCGGAGGTACATCCGCAGGAGCATCTGCGCCCAGTCGGCGGCGTCGACGCCGCCCGCCTGGGAGTTGATCGTGACGACGGCCTCGCGGGCGTCGTACTCGCCCGACAGGAGGGTGCGCACCTCCAGGGCGCCGATGTCGTTCTTGAGCGACTCCAGCTCGCGGTCGGCCTCGGCGCGGGTCTCCTCGTCGTCCTCGGCGGCGGCGAGCTCGTAGAGGACCCCCAGGTCCTCCAGCCGGCGCCCCAGCGACTCGATCCTGTTGACCTCGCCCTGGAGGTAGGAGAGCCTGCTGGTGACCTGCTGGGCCCGCTCCTGGTCGTTCCACAGGTCGGGCTCGGCGGCCTGCTCCCCGAGCTCTTCGATCTGCTTGCGCATCACGCCGAGGTCGAGGACGTCCTGGATGCTGGCGAGCGTGCCGGTAAGCTCGTTGATCTCTTCGGCCGGATCGATGACTGCCACGTCTGTAAAGGGTACGCGACCACCGAACCCCGTTGGGTACGGCTCGCGCCCGCCGGTGGCTAGCATGGGCGCGCGAGGGGACCACGAGGAGGCGGGCAGTTGCGGGCACATCGGAGACGCGGGCCGCTCGCGCTCGCCCTCGCGCTGGTGACCTGCGCCGCGGCCTGCTCCGGCCCCGGGGACCAGACGCCGCTCAAGGGCGGGATGCCGCCCGGATCGACCCCCACCCCCGCCGCCCCGGCCGAGCCCCCGGTCACCCTCGCGGAGGCGGACGACGCCCTGGCGGGCGTCCTGGACGCCGAGGGCGTGCTGAGCGGCGCCACGCCGCACCTGGCCGCCGACCGCAGGTACATGCTGGCGCAGACCTGCGACGCGCAGCAGGCCCTCAGCTCCGCCGCGTTCAACGTCTCCGCCGGCGCGCCGCCCCACCACACCTGGGGCCGGCCGCGGCTGCTGGTCCCCCGCGTCCAGCGGGCGCCGTACTGGTTCGCCGCGGTGGTGAGCCGCGAGGACTCCGCGGGCGGCTCCCGCACCGCCGTGCTCACCCTGACCGAGCGCGACGACAGGTGGTGCGTCAGCTCGACCGCGCTGCTGGAGCCGGGCGAGAGGGTCCCGGAGATCGCCAGGGACGCCGAGGGCTACGCCACCGCGCTCGACCAGGACGACCGGTCCGTGGAGATCAGCCCGCGGCTGATGGCGCCGCTGCACGCGACCGCGGCGGAGCAGGGCACCCAGGGGATCGCGGCCGGGCTGGTCGAGAAGGGCCGGCGCACCACCGGCTACGCCGAGGAGATCGCGGCCGAGCGGAAGAAGTACAAGGCCGACGACTGCCAGGGCTACGACTCGATCTTCGGCGCGAGCGGCTACCCGGTGCGCGCGCTGCGCACCGCCGACGGCGGGGCCATGGTCATGTACTCGCTGATCAGGACAGACACCCTCACGGTCAAGGTCGTGCCCTGCGCGATGATCAGGGTGCCGAAGCACCTGGAGCGGCTGGTCTCCGGCTCGAACCTGCCGGTCAAGGAGCTGCGCATCGTGGAGACACAGCCCTACGTCAGCGTCGTCCCGCGCCGGAACGCCCACGGCCCGGCGCGGGTCATCGCCTACCTCGGCGCCGTCACCAAGGTCTTCGGCACCTGACCGGCCGCGGGGCCCTCGGTGACCGGCCGGTCGCCGAGGGCCCCGCGGCTCGGGATCACACCTCGCGGAGCGGCAGGTTGACCGTGGCCACCAGCGCGCGGATCGCGCGCAGCGCCACCGACAGCGTCGCCAGGTCGAAGTTGTCGCTCTCCCAGATCTCCGACAGGGTCTGCCGGGCCCGGGCCACCGCCGCCGCGTTCGCCTCGGTCCAGTGGGCCAGGCGCTCCTCCGGCGACAGGCCCGGCGTGCTGTGGGCCAGGACGTCGCGGGTGAGGGAGGCGTGCGCGGCGTAGAGGTCGTCGCGCAGCGCGGCCCGCGCCATGGAGTTCCACCGGTTGTCCCGCGGCAGCGCGATGACGCGCTCGCGCAGCCCGGCCAGCTGGAGCCGGTCGGCCAGGTCGAAGTAGACCTCCGCCACCTCGCCGACCGGGCGGCCGAGCTGCGAGGCGACCTCCACCAGGTCGAACGTGGAGTAGGCCGGGACCATCGACGCGACCCGCTCGGCCAGCTCCTCGGGCACGCCCCGGGCGATGAAGGAGTCGCGGCGCTCCTCGAACGCCGACAGGTCCGAGCCGGTCAGCAGCTTGGGCAGGTGCGGCAGCAGGCCGTTCATGCCCTTGGCGAAGAAGTCGACCGTGGAGGCCAGGTCGAGCGGCGCCCGGCGGTTGCCGAGCAGCCAGCGGGTGCCGCGCTCGGCCAGCTTGCGCGCCTCCAGCTCCATGGCGATCTGCGTGGCGGTGTCCACCTTGTTGTCCAGCTCCTCGACCTGCCGCCAGAAGCTGGGCAGGTCGAAGACCTCGCGGGTGACGAGGTAGGCGCGGGCGATGTCGGGGGCGGACGCGCCGCTCTCCTCCCCCAGCCGGAACATGAAGGTGGTCCCGCTGGAGTTGATCATGTCGTTCACCACGCAGGTGGTGATGATCTCCCGGCGCAGCGGGTGGGCGTCCATGTGGGGACGCATCCGCTCGCGCAGCGCCGACGGGAAGTAGGACACCAGCCAGGAGGCCAGGTAGGGGTCGTCGGGCAGGTCGGAGGCGAGGATCTCGGCGTCCGTCACCAGCTTGGTGTAGGACAGCAGCACCGAGAACTCCGGCGCGCTGAGCCCGAGCCCGGCCTGTCGCCGCTCGGCGATCGTCTTGTCCGAGGGCAGGGCCTCCAGCTCCCGGTTGAGCAGCCCGGCCCGCTCCAGCCTGCGGAGCTGGCGCGCGTGGATGTGCAGCATCTCCGGCGCCTGGGCGCGGGCGGCGGCCAGCACCACGTTCTGGTCGTAGTTGTCCCGCAGGACCAGCTCGGCGACCTCGTCGGTCATGTCGAGGAAGATCTGGTCGCGCTGCTTGTCGGTCAGCTCGCCGTCGCGGACCGCGCGGTCCAGCAGGATCTTGATGTTCACCTCGTGGTCGGAGGTGTCCACACCGGCGGAGTTGTCGATGAAGTCGGTGTTGACCAGCCCGCCGTTGAGCGCGAACTCGATCCGGGCGAGCTGGGTGAAGCCGAGGTTGCCGCCCTCGCCGATCACCTTGCAGCGCAGGTCGGCGGCGTCGACCCGCAGCGCGTCGTTGGCCTTGTCGCCGACGTCGGCGTGCGACTCGCTCGACGCCTTGACGTAGGTGCCGATCCCGCCGTTCCACAGCAGGTCCACCGGGGCCCGCAGGATGGCGCTGATCAGGTCGTTGGGCGCCAGCGAGGTCACCTCGTCGGCCAGGTCGAGCGCGGCGCGCATCTGCGGGGAGACCGGGATCGACTTGGCCGTACGGGGCCAGACGCCGCCGCCCTTGGAGATGAGCGAGGCGTCGTAGTCGGCCCAGGAGCTGCGGGGCAGCGCGAACAGCCGGGCGCGCTCGGCGTAGCCGCGGGCCGCGTCCGGGTCGGGGTCGACGAAGACGTGCCGGTGGTCGAAGGCGGCGACCAGCCGGATGTGCTGGGACAGCAGCATGCCGTTGCCGAACACGTCGCCGGACATGTCGCCGATGCCGGCCACGGTGAAGTCGGTGCTCTGCACGTCCACGCCGATGGTGCGGAAGTGGTACTTGACCGACTCCCAGGCGCCCCGGGCGGTGATGCCCATGCCCTTGTGGTCGTAACCGACCGAGCCGCCGGAGGCGAAGGCGTCGCCCAGCCAGAAGCCGTAGTCCTTGGCGACCTCGTTGGCGATGTCGGAGAACTTCGCGGTGCCCTTGTCGGCGGCGACCACCAGGTAGGTGTCGTCCTCGTCGTGCCGGACCACGTCGGCGGGCGGGACGACCCGGCCGTCGACGAGGTTGTCGGTGATGTCCAGCAGGCCGGAGATGAACATCCGGTAGCAGGCGATGCCCTCGGCCAGGACCTCCTCCCGGCCGCCCGACCTCGGCGGGTTCTTCACGACGAAGCCGCCCTTGGAGCCGGTGGGGACGATGACGGTGTTCTTCACCATCTGCGCCTTGACCAGGCCCAGCACCTCGGTGCGGAAGTCCTCCATCCGGTCCGACCAGCGCAGGCCGCCGCGCGCGACCTTGCCGAAGCGCAGGTGCACGCCCTCCACCCGCGGCGAGTAGACGAACACCTCGAACTTCGGCCGGGGCAGCGGCAGCACGCTGATCGACGGCGAGTCCAGTTTGAGGCTGATGTACGGCTTGCGCTGGCCGTCCACGGTCTGGAAGCAGTTGGTCCGCAGGGTGGCGCCGATCATCTCCAGGTAGGCGCGCAGGATGCGGTCCTCGTCCAGGGAGGCGACGTCCTCCAGGGCGCCGAGGATCTCCTCGTGCAGCGCGTCCTGCAGCTCGTCGCGGACGTCCTCGGCGCGGCGGGGGTCGAGCCTCGCCTCGAAGTAGCGCACCAGCAGCCGGGCCACGCGGACGTTGCCGAGCAGGACCTGCTCGATGTAGTGCTGGCTGAAGGTGGTGCCGGCCTGGCGGAGGTACTTGGCGTAGACCCGCAGGATCTCGGCCTGCCGCCAGGTCAGGCCGGCGGCCAGGACCAGCGCGTTGAAGCCGTCGCTCTCCACCCGGCCGTGCCACAGCGCCTCGAACGCGTCCTGGAACAGCCGCTTGAACTCGTCGCGGTCCACCTCCTGCGAGGGGGTGTAGCGCAGGCCGAAGTCGTAGATCCAGGCGTCCTTGGTGTCGGGGTCGTTGTCGCGGTCGATCTCGTACGGCCGCTCGTCGACCACCTCGACGCCCATGCGCTGCAGCAGCGGCAGCACCTGCGACAGGGACACGGGGGCGCCGATCCGGTAGATCTTGAACCGGCGCTCGCCCTCGGCGGCGTCGTAGGGCTCGTAGAGGTTCATCCCCAGCTCGTCGGACGACTCCGCGAGCTCCTCCAGGCGGCGCAGGTCGGCGACGGCCATCCGCGGCGGGAAGTCGGCCTTGTACCCCTCGGGGAACGCCGTGGCGTAGCGGCGCACGAGGTGGGGGGCCTCCTCCTCGGAGCTCAGCTCGACGATCGCGGCGGCGAGGTCGTCGTCCCAGGAGCGGGTGGCCGCGGCGAGCTTGGCCTCCAGCTCCTCGACGTTCACCGTGTCGACGCTCAGCGGCCGGCCGCGCTCGCCGCGGACCACCACGTGCAGCCGGGCGAGGGCCGACTCGCCGATCATGGCGCTGTAGTCGAGCGAGGTGCCGCCGATCGCCTTGAGCAGGAGGTTCTGCAGCTTGACGCGGATCTTGGTGGTGTAGCGGTCGCGCGGCAGGTAGATCAGGCAGGAGATGTAGCGGCCGTAGTCGTCGGGACGCAGGAAGAGCCTGACCTGCTTGCGCTCGCGGAGCCTGAGCACGCCGAGCGCGATGGGCAGCAGCTGCTCCACCGAGGTCTGGAAGAGCTCGTCGCGGGGGAAGGTCTCCAGGATCTCGATGAGGTCCTTGCCGTCGTGGCTGTCGGCGGTGAACCCGGCCAGGTCGAGGACCTCCGCCAGCTTGCGCCGGAGCACCGGGATGCGGGAGATCGACTCGCTGTAGGCCACGTGGGTGAACAGGCCGAGGAAGCGCCGCTCGCCGACGACCTCCCCGGCGGCGTCGAACATCTTGACGCCGACGTAGTCGAGGTAGGCCGGGCGGTGCACGGTGGCGCGGGTGTTGGCCTTGGTGATGATCATCATCTGCTGCCGGTCGCGGGCCTTCGCGCGCAGCTCGGGACTGAGGGCGGCGAAGCTCTCCGAGCCCGACTTGTCGTGGCGCAGGATGCCGAGCCCGGTGCCGGGGACCTGGCGCAGGCTGTCGCCGTCCTCGCCCTCCTCCAGGCGGTACTCGCGGTAGCCGAGGAACGTGAAGTGGCCGTCGGCCAGCCAGCGCATCAGCTCCAGGCTGTCCTCGACCTCGGCCGGCTCCAGCGGCGGCGGGTTGAGCGAGACGTCCTCGGCGGTCTGCACGGCCAGGGCCCGCATCTTGACGAAGTCCTCGACGGCGAAGCGCACGTCGGACAGGATCCGCTGCAGGTCGTCCTCAAGCGCCCTGAGGGCCGCGGCGTCGGCCTGGCGGTCGACCTCGAAGTGCATCCAGGACTCGACGAGCATCTGCCCCGTCGTGTCGTCCTCGCCGCGGCCGAGCAGCCTGCCGGTCATGTCCCTGCGCACCCGCATCTGGGGGTGGACGACCAGGTGGACGCCGATCTCGTGGCGGTCGAGCTCCATCGTCACCGAGTCGACCAGGAAGGGCATGTCGTCGGTGACCACCTCGATGACCGAGCATCCGGGGTCCCAGCCGTGCTCCTCCAGCGTGGGGTTGTAGGCCCGCACCAGCGCGCGGCCCTGGGGGCGCTGCTCGGCGAGCTGCCGCTGGGCCATCGCCGGGCCGTAGACGTCGACCGGGTCGCGGCTCAGCAGGTCCTCGGGGGCGACATGCCGGTAGTACAGCCGCAGATAGGCGAGGGCCTCCTCGGCGCCCACGTGCTCGCTACCCGGCGTGTGCGCGCACATCTCGGCGGCACTCCTGAGTAGCTCGTCCTTGGCCTCGTTGAGCGGCATGTCGCTCTCACTCCTTTGTGAGGGGTTTTCCATAGTTGGAGGGATCTACGGCTTAATCCGTAGTTCCCAGGGTCGGAGGAAGTAATACGGAAGCCGCGGTTCTCCCGGCGGCGGATCTCCCGCCGTCCGGCCCGCACCCGGGCACGCCGTACCCGCCAGGCCCGCATCCGGGCGTCGCGCGCCCGTACGGCCGGCGCCCGGCGCGGACGGGAGCGGAAGCGGAAGCGGAGTGCGGCGCGGTGTCCCCGCGGTGGAGCGGGCGATCGGGCCGTCGAGGTCGGCGTGGCCTGCGGGACCGGCGACCGGTCGCCGCGGATCGTCGGAGCCTGGCGCGTCGTGGGCCCCGCGGCTCCCCGCCGTCGTCGGCGTGGAAGCCGCCGTCGCCGGGGCGGGACCGGCGGTCCCGTGGTGCGGGAGGGACGGTCCCCGCCGGATGGGGGCGGTGAGGAAAGCATCGCACAGGGTGGCCTGGATGAGGCGGCGACACCGCGCCCCCCGCCCATCGAAACTCCGCCCACCGGGCATGGCCCGCGGCACAACACCTCCAGCGGCCGCGTGTCCCGATCCCCGTTGACCGAAACATGCCGCCGCCCTGCATATCACCCGAAAAGCCAGGAAACGTCAACGTGGCGTCGATGCTCCGGCGGGCCGCCGGAACGGTCCGGCCGGACGCCGGGGGGTGCCTCGTGCGGTCCGGGCGGCGGGGAAGCCCCCGCTCCCTCACCATGGTAGGGCCCCGGGCGGGCGTCTTCGCGAGGTTCGCGCATCACCGGCGGCCCGGCCGATCCTCGCCGCCCCGGCGGGCCGGTCCCGCCGGCCGTACGGCGTGGCGGGACCGGCCGCGGGGGCCGGGGGTACGCCCGTGACCGGCCGTGCGGCGGGGCGGGGCGGGGCGCGGGAGCCGGAGGTCCGCTCGCGACCGGCCGTGCGGCGCGGCGGGACCGCCCGCGGGAGCCGGGGGTCCGCCGAAAACCGGTGGAGCGCCACCCGTCCGGGTTGGCACCATCGGGAAATGCGCAACTGGCCCCTTTTCGGACTGCGGGTGACCACCCCTCGCCTGGAGCTGCGGCTCCCGTCCCTCGACGACCTCGACGCCCTGGCCGGCCTCGCCGCCGAAGGCGTCCACGACCCCGGGGCCATGCCGTTCCTCTTCGCGTGGACCGACGCCGAGCCCGACGAGCGGGCGCGGAGCACCGTCGCCTTCCACTTCCGGCAGTGGGGCGCGTGGTCTCCGGAGAAGTGGAGCTGCTCCTTCGTCACCGTCGTGGACGGGGAGGTCGTCGGCACCCAGGAGATCGGCGCCACCGACTTCGCCGTCACCCGGCAGGTCGACACCGGCTCCTGGATCGGCCGCCGGTTCCAGGGGCGGGGCATCGGCACCGAGATGCGCGCCGCCGTGCTGCACCTGGCCTTCGCGGGCCTCGGCGCCGGCCACGCCGTCTCGGGCGCGTTCGTCGACAACCACGCCTCGCTCGGGGTCTCCCGCAAGCTCGGCTACGCCCCCGACGGCGTGGAGATCCGCAGCCGCAGAGGCGAGGCCGCCGAGCTCCGCCGGCTGCGCCTGGCCCGCGACGCCTGGACCGCCCGGGAGGACATCGCGATCCACGGCCTGGAGCCCTGCCTGCCGCTGTTCGGCGTCAGCCGTACGACGGAGAGCGGCTGACCGCCTCGGACGGTCACCCGCCTACGTTCCCGTGTCAGCCGTACAGCGTGAGAAGGTCCACCAGGAGGACGCGGTCGTCCCGGCGGGCGGCGGCGGTGAGGTCGGCGTCGAACCCCGCCCCGCTGTAGCAGGCCAGTTTCGCCTCCTCCACCCTGTGCCCCTGTGCCGCGAGCACCTCACGTGCGCGACGCAGCCTCTCCAGGTGCCCGAGCCCCATCACCCTGTCCCACTTCACCTCACCGATCGACAGGACCCGCCGCTTTTCGCCGAGCAACGAAGGCGACACCGCCACCACATCAAGTTGGATCTTGTTGTTCTCCCGCTTCGCGTGGTCGACGACGAGAGTGGAGCCCACCTCCCCCGGTGGTTCGTCGAAGGCGCCATCAGCCAGAATCGCCCAGTCGCGGCATGTCTGCTCGAAATCTGGGCCAACGACCTGGGACAGGAACCTCGGCCGCGAACCCCGCCACACCCGCTCGGCCTCCCCGAGTTCAAGAGCGGCCCACTGCGGTCTCATCACCGCCTGGTAGAAGGTGATGAGGGGTTCCGCTATCCGATAGACGGGCTTCCCGCTCTTGAGGGCGTCGTGATCCTTCACGATCAGCTGACAGTCCTCAAGCACGTTGAGCGGGTGAGCGATCTCCGCGGACTTGCGTCCCACATAAGCGGCTATTCCACCGTTGGTGGAGTTTCCAGCGGCGATGGCGCCGAGAACCGAGTGGTAGAGGCCCGCGTCCCGTGCTCCCATCTCCTCCGCGAGGAGATACCGCGCCTCACGGAACAGCGGCGTCTGGGGGTTGAGGACCGTGCGGCGGACCCAGTCGTCGAAGTCGCCCGATCCATCGGGAGCGTCGTTGCGGACGAACTGACGCCGGTAGGCGGGCGTGCCGCCGACGACGGCATGGAGAAGCGCGGCGAGCGTCGGGTCGTCCGCTCCCCAGAACGCGGCGGCGGACCGGTAGCGCAACGGCTTGACGACCAGTTCGAGTCCGGCACGCCCCCGGAGCGGGGCCTGCCCGGAGAGCAGACCGCCCATCACCGACATCGCCGACCCACAGAGCAGGACACGGGCGAAGCACCGTTCACGGCTGACGTGCCAGTACGTGTCGAGGTGACGCTGCACGATCGAGGGCAGTGCGGGGCTCGCCTTCATCAGGAGCGGGAACTCGTCGATGATCAGCGGGATGGGCCGGTCCGCCGCCAGGGAGAAGAAGTGCGTGAGGGCGTCGTCCCAGCCGGAGAACATGATCGGCGTGGGAGCGTTCGTGAAGCGGGCGAGTGCCGCGCCGAACATGCGCAGCGCTTCAGTCTCGGTTGACTCGTCCGCCTGGAAGTAGAAGCCGCCCATGCTCTCGGCCAACGCGGTGAGCAGGTAGGTATTGCCCTGCCGTCGCCGACCACTGATCACTCCCAGGGTCGGCTCCGGCTCGGCGTACTCGACGAACGAGACCAGCGCGTTCCAGTCGCTGTCGCGATCGAAGATTCGTTCAGGCTTGGCAACCGGCATGTGCCGATTCTACTAAACTACAGTTTAGTCAACTGCAGTTTAGTGATCTGGGTCACTCCTGGTTCGGAGTGAAGTGCGAGAGAACCTCCGGGTTGGCCATGGCGTCGAGGTTGGCGGCCTTCTCGGCGGGGACGCCGAGGAGGATCTTGCGCACCGGCACCTCCAGCTTCTTGCCGCTGAGCGTGCGCGGAATGCCCGGGACCTCGATGACCTCGTTCGGCACGTGCCGGGGGGACAGCTCCTCGCGCAGCGCCGCGCGCAGCCGGGCCAGCAGGTCGCCGGACAGCTCGGCCCCCTCGGCCATGGTGACGTACAGCAGCAGCCGGCCGTCCTGGCCGAGCTGGCCGGTGTCGATCACCAGGCTGTCGGCGATCTCGGTGAAGCGCTCCACCACCCGGTAGAACTCGCTGGTGCCCATCCGCACGCCGCCCCGGTTGAGGGTGGAGTCGGAGCGGCCGTAGATCACGCAGCCGCCGTCCGGCAGGATCTTGATCCAGTCACCGTGCCGCCAGACGCCGGGGTAGTCGGCGAAGTAGCTCTCCCGGTAGCGGGCGCCGTCCGGGTCGTTCCAGAACATGACCGGCATCGAGGGCATCGGCGCGGTCAGCACCAGCTCACCGACCTCGCCGACCACCGGCCGGCCCGACGGGTCGAACGCCTCCACCTTCGCGCCCAGGCAGCGGCACGGGATGACGCCCGCGCGGACCGGCAGCAGCGGGACCGCGCCGACGAAGCCGGTGCAGACGTCGGTGCCCCCGGAGAACGAGCCGAGCTGGACCCCGGGCAGCGTCTCGGCGATCCAGGCGAACCCCTCCGGCGGCAGCGGCGAGCCGGTGGAGCCCACGCCGCGCAGCGCCTCCAGCCCCTCCGGCCGCACCCCCTCCTTCATCGAGGTCACGATGTACGGCGCGCCGACGCCGAAGTACGTCACCCCCTCCTCGGCGGCCAGCCGCCACAGCGCGTCGGTGCCCGGGTGGGCGGCCGACCCGTCGTAGAGCACCACCGTCGCGCCGACCAGCAGGCCGCCGACGAGGTAGTTCCACATCATCCAGCCGGTGGTGGTGTACCAGAAGAAGACGTCGTCCTCGCCCAGGTCCTGGTGGAAGGAGAGCGCCTTGAGGTGCTCCAGCACCACGCCGCCGTGGCCGTGCACGATCGGCTTGGGCAGGCCGGTCGTACCGGAGGAGTAGACGATCCACAGCGGGTGGCCGAACGGCACCGGCTCGAAGTCGAGCGGCCCCTCGGCGGCCCGCAGCTCCGCCCAGCCGATCACCCGCCCGCCGTCCCCGGCGGCGCCGGGCGCCCCCTCACCGGACGCTTCGGCCGCGGGCGTCCCGGCTCCGGCGGGCGCGCCCGGGGAGGGGACGCGCACCCGGGCGACCAGGGTCGGCAGCTTGGCCGCGATGTCCCGCACGACCTGGGAGCGGTCGAACCGCCTGCCGTTGTAGTGGTAGCCGTCCACCGCGATGAGCACCTTCGGCTCGATCTGGGTGAACCGGTCGATCACGCTGGAGGCCCCGAAGTCCGGGGAGCACGACGACCAGACGGCCCCCAGCGAGGCCGTGGCGAGGAAGGCGATCAGCGTCTCCGGCACGTTCGGCGCGTAGGCGGCGACCCGGTCGCCCCGGCCGACGCCCAGCGCGGCCAGGCCCGCGCGGACCCGCGCGACCTCACCGGCCAGCTCCCCCAGCGTGAGGGCCCGGCGCTCACCGGTCTCGCCGCGCGCCACCACCGCGAGGCGGCCGGGGTCGGACGCGGCGCGGCGCAGCGCGTTGGCCGCGTAGTTCAGCGTCGAGCCGGCGAACCACTCCGCGCCGGGCATCGTCCCGGACAGCACGGGCCCGTCGCCGCGCTCGCCGGCCACCCCGAAGTAGTCCCAGATCGACGTCCAGAACCCGGCGGGGTCGTCCACCGACCACCGCCACAGGGAGTCGTAGTCGCCCGGCCGGCCGAGCCACTCCATGTAGCGGGTCACCTTGGCGTCTCTCACGACCTCCGGGGAGGGTTCCCAGAGCAGCGCACCTTCCTCAACCATGGTCCCCATCCTGTCGGCGGCCCGCCCGAATGTCATCCCCCGGGCGCACACACCGGCCGGGTACGTGGTGTGTGCCGGCCACGTGGCTCAGCCGCGCAGCCGCTCCACGGCGGCCCGCGCCGCGGCGCCGATCACCGCGTCGGCGCGGGGCTGGTTGTGGGCGGTGCCGTACGAGCGGGTGAAGACGGCGACGGCGTAGCGCCCGCCGTCGGGGTACTCCACCACTCCGGCCTCGTTGCGGATCGTGGGCAGCGTCCCGGTCTTGCCGCTGACCGCGACGTCGTCGTAGGGGAAGCCGGCCGCCAGGCGGTGCGGCCACACCTGCAGGCCGAGCAGCCTGCGCATCGCGGCGCACGACCGCGGCGAGGCCGCCTCGTCACGCCAGATCATGCCGAGCAGCCGCGTCGTCTCGCGCGGGGTGCTGCGGTTGGTGCGCGCGGGGTCGAGCGCCCGCAGCCGTGCCAGCACGGCGGGGTCGGTGGGCATCTCCTCCTGCCCGGAGTCCTCGACGATGCTCGCGAACAGCCCGCGGCAGTCATGCTCGACCCGTGTGCCGGTCAGCCCCAGACCGGCGAGCATGGTGTTGACCGCCGACAGCCCGACCCGGTCCATCAGCGTGTCGGCGGCGGTGTTGTCGCTCACCGCCATCATCAGGTAGGCCAGGTCGCGCAGGGACATCGTCACGTCGTCGGACATCGCCGACACTCCGGTGGCCCCGGGAGTGTGGCGGTCCGCCATGACCGTGACCCGCTCGGCCGGGTCCAGCAGCCCGCGGTCCGCCTGCCGGAAGAACTCCACCAGCAGCGCCACCTTGAACATCGAGGCGGTGACCACGGCGTCGTCGGCGCAGTGGCCGACCTCGGCGCCGGTGTCGACGTCCACGGCGTGCAGGAAGCCCGTCACCCCGGCGGAGCGGAAGAGGGTGCCGAGGCCGGTCATCGAATCTCCTTGGGCGAGGGGAGCCCGGTCGCCGTGGCCGGGACGGGCGGAGGTCAAGCGAGGAACCCGGAGGCGGGGCGGGCCCGCACCCGCCGGGCCGGCGCCACTCCGTCGTCCGTCATCCCGGCGTTCTCCTTCAGCACTCGTACCGCCACCGCACCGAAGGCTACGGCAGCCTCCCCGGGCTCTCCGCGCCAGGCGGTGGAGACCTGCCAGGTCAGCGGGGTGCCCAGCAGCGGCCTCCAGCGCAGCCCGGGAAGGGCGACCTGCGGCCCGAAGGCGACGGCCGTGCCCGCCATGACCAGGCCGAGGGTCTGCGCCTCGTGGACCTCCTCCGGGACGAACCCGTGGCGGCGGCACTCGGTGAGCGTCTCCTCGTGCAGCCCGGGCTCGTGAGGGTAGAGCACGAGCCGCCGCCCCGCCAGGTCGGCCAGGTGCACCGACGCCGACGCCGCCAGCGGGTCGGACTCGGCCAGCACCACGCCGGGACGCTGGACGAGCACCGGCCCGAAGCGGAGGCCCGGCACGGCCACCGGGTGCCGGACCACGCCCACGTCGAGGGTGCCGTCGAGCAGCGCCGCGACCTGGTCGGCGCTCCACATCTCCGCCGGCGCCGGCCGCACGTCGGGGGCCCGCTCCCGGAACCCGGCGATGAGCGCCGCGATCACCGCCGACCCCAGGTCGGGCAGGACCCCCACCCGCAGCACCGCGCCCTCGCCGCGTCCGGCCAGCTCGCGCAGCCGCTCCACCCGCGACACGATCTCGCGCGCCTCGGGCAGGAGCAGCCGCCCCTGCTTGGTCAGCCGCACCTGGCGGGCGGAGCGGTCGAACAGCCGCACGCCGAGCTCGTCCTCCAGCCGCCGGATGCGCTGGCTGAGCGGCGGCTGGGCCATGCCGAGCCTGATCGCCGCGTTGCCGAAGTGGAGTTCCTCGGCGACGACGGTGAAGTAGCGCAGATGGCGGACGATGTCCATGAGCAGGAATCATATCGGTTTCGCTATAGGTAAGCAGCGAATATCAATATTGGACACCGCCGGGACCCCTCTGGTCTCCTCGACCTGCGAGACAGGGGACGGACCATGAGGAACAAGTACAGGTACGGCGCGGCGGCGGTCGCGCTGGCCGCCGCCGCGGCGGGCACGGGCGTGTGGCTGCTGCGCACCCCGGGATCACCCGAGGACACCGCCCGGGACTTCCTCGCCGCCTGGGCCCGGCAGGACTACCGGACGATGCGGACGCTGACCGTCGATCCGCCGGGTGACTTCGACCGCTGGTACACCCGCTTCCGGTCGGACCTGAAGCTGTCGGGGGCCGCCTTCCGGGTCACCGGGAGCGACGACTCCGACGACTCCGGCGGCTCCGGCGACCCCACGGTCCGGTTCCGGGCGACGCTGGACGGCCCGGTGCGCTGGTCCTACGACGGGTCGCTGCGGGTGGTCGAGCACGAGCGGGCCTGGCGGGTGCGGTGGACCCCGGCGGCGATCCACCCCCGCCTCGGCCCGGGCCTGCGGATCAAGGCCGTGCCGTCCCGGCCCGAGCGGGCTCCGATCCTGGCCGCCGACGGCACCAGGATCGACACCCCCTCCGCGCCCGGCTCGGTGCAGCAGCTCGTCGAGGGGCTCGCCGACAGGTACGCCGCCCGCCTCACCGGCTCCTCCGGCGGCCGGGTGGACCTGGTGCGGGACGCCGAACGGGTCACCACGCTCGCCACCGCGGGCGCGCGGGCGGGCCGGAAGCTGACCACCACGATCGACCTGCGGGTGCACCGCGCCGCCGCCGACGCCATGGACGGCGTGACCAAGCCCGCCTCGCTCGTCGCGCTGCGCCCCTCGACGGGTGAGGTCCTCGCGGTGGCCAACCAGCCCGGCGGGTTCAACCGGGCGCTGCTCGGCCACTACCCGCCCGGCTCCACCTTCAAGGTGGTCACCGCCTCGGCCCTGGTCGCGGGCGGCATGACGGCCGATCAGCCGGTGGGCTGCCCCGCCGAACGGAACATCGGCGGCTACGCCTTCCACAACGCCGGCTTCGAGGACTTCGGCACGGTGCCGCTGCGGACGGCGTTCGCGCACTCGTGCAACACCACGTTCGGGTCGCTGAGCGTGGAACGGCTCGGCGCCGAGCGCCTGACCTCGGTGGCGGCGAGCTTCGGGTTCGGCGGGCCGGTGGACCCGGGGGTGCCCGCCGTACGGGCGCAGTTCCCCGCCCCGAAGGACGACACCGACCTCGCCTCGGCCGCGATCGGGCAGGGCCGCGTCCTGACCAGCCCGCTGAACATGGCCACCGTCGCCGCCGCCATCGCCGACGGCTCCTGGCGCCCGCCCCGCCTCGTGGACGCCGCCCTGCTGCCGGCCGCCCAGCCGAGGAAGCTGGAGCCCTCGGTGGTGCGGGCGCTGCGCACGCTGATGCCCGCGGTGGTGACGGACGGCACCGCCAAGGGGGTCTCCTTCCCGCCCGGTACGGCGGGCAAGACCGGGACCGCGGAGTTCGGCTCGGGGAAGGAGCCGCCCACCCACTCCTGGTTCATCGGCTACCGCGGCGACCTGGCGTTCTCGGTGATCGTGGAGGGCGCCGGCGAGGGGGCGGCGGTGGCCGCCCCGATCGCCGCCCGGTTCCTCAACGGCCTCGCCTCACCCTGAACCGGACCGCCGGGCCGGGGTTCCGGGTGACGGGCCGCCGGCCGGTTCCGATCACCGATCCGGCGTTCCGGGCCGCCGGGTCACGGGATCACCGGGTCCGGCCTGGCCGCGTCCCGCGCCGGTTTCCGGCCCGTCCCGGGGGCCGGGCCGGAAACCGGCGGGCGCAGGGCGGCCAGGGCCGCGGCGGGGTCGTCGGCGAAGAACCGGATCACGCGAACCTCCGCGCGGCGGCCGAACGGGCGGACCGCGACGACGGGATCGGCCAGCTCGACGACCACGTTCGTCTGGGAGGAGACCGCCACGCCGAGTCGTCCGTCCTTCACGGTCACCATGCCGGACTCGCCGTAGCCGGACGCCCGCCGTACCGAGGAGATCAGCTCGCGGGGGACGCGCAGGTCGAAGAAGACCCCGTACCGGACGCGCAGTTCCCGGCCGGAGACGACGTGGGGCCGGGTGGCGCAGGCGGCGCCGAACGCCAGGAGGAAGACCACCGAGTAGACGTGCAGCGCGAGCATCACCAGGTGCATCGCCCACGGCACGCTCCCGCCCTGCAGCATCAGCTCCACGGCCGTCCCCTCCACCACCGTCGCGAACAGCAGGAGCAGGACCGTGGAGAACTGCCCCCGGGCGTACGGCACCGCGACCGCGCCCGGTGGGACGCCGTCGCGGCGACGCGCCGCCCACAGCGCGAGGGAGGCCATGCCGCGGGCCTCGAACCCCAGGAACCTGCGCGCCGGCTCCGGAACCAGCCGGCGCACGACCCCCCGGAGGGCGGCCCGGCGGCCCGCGCCGCGGCGACGCTCGGCCCGGAACAGCCGGACGAAGGTCACCGCCTCCAACGCGAACACCGCCGCGACGAGCCCCTCCGCCGCCACGACCACCGGGACCGGCAGCGGCGCCCCTGACAACAGCAGCACCATGAGCACCAGCTCGGCGACCGGTACGGCGAGCAGCGCCGCACGCGCGATCCGGAGCGTCATCGTCCCTCCCCGGGCTTCTCCTCGGATCCCCGGGCGATCATGACGATGGCCCGCCGGAACACCTCGGCCTGGGCGGGCGACACCTCGGCGTACAGCGTCCGCAGCCACCGTTCCGCCTCCGTGGAGGCGAGGTCGCCCATGGCCGCGGCCATCGCCGCCGCCTCGCCCGGAATGCAGGCCGCCACGTCGGCGGCGACCTCGGCGACGCGGGGATCGCCGAGGTCGGCCTCGGTCAGCTCGTCGAGCCGCTCGTAGACGGCCCTCCACCGGGCGGCGGCGGCCGGCTCGGTGAGCGGGCGCATCAGGCCGAGCAGCCGCTCGTGGCCCTCCGGGGTGACCGCGGTGTCCAGCAGCGCCAGCAACTCGCGGTCGAGGTCGGCGAGCGCCGACTCCCCGGCCGGGAAGCCGCGCAGCACCTCCGCGACGCCGGGGGACACCGTCGCGTCGGGGTGCAGTCCGACGGGGTCGGCCAGCAGTGCCGCCAGCCGGGCGCGGCGGTCGGCGATCACCTTCTGCTGCCGGGCGAGGTCGGCGTCCAGCTCGGCCAGCACCTCCTCCAGGTCCCGGCCCCGGTCGTCGGCCAGCACGTTGCGGATCTCGTCCAGGGACAACCCCAGCTCGGCCAGCCTCCGCACCCGGGCCAGGGCGATCGCGTCACGCAGGCGGTAGTCCCGGTAGCCGTTGGTCAGCCTCTCCGGCTCGGGGAGGAGGCCGATCCGGTGGTAGTGGCGCACCGTCCGGGTGGAGACCCCGGCCAGCGCGGCGAGTTCGCCGATCTTCATACCGCCATTAGAAACGTTGACGTCGCGACAAGGTCAACGCGGCGGCTCCGTCCCCGGCGGGGCGCGGAGGACGCCCGGGAACCCCGAAGGACATGGGGAGACGCCGGGAGGCGCGGAGAGGCGCGGGCTCGTGACCCCCGTGCGGCGTGGACGCGGCACGGCCGGGCCACGCCGCCGATCAGCCCGCCCTGCGGGACGGGGAGGTCAGACCTGCCACGGCGGTGACGACCTCGGAGGGGTCGGCGAGGTCCGGCAGCACCACGTCGGCGCCCGCCTCGTGCAGCTCGGCCGGCAGGGAGCGGCCGGTGGCGACGCCGATCATCGCGGCCCCGGCGATCCGGGCGGCCTGGACGTCGCGGGCCGAGTCGCCGATCAGCACGGTGTTGCCGCCGTCGAAGGCCGTGCCGTACTTGGCCCTGGCCCGGCCCTGGGCGACCTGGAGCAGGGTGGCCTTGGGATAGACCTCCTCGCCGTAGCCGCCGACCTCGAAGTCGACGTGCCGGTCCAGGCCGAAGGCGGTCAGCTTGTGCACGGCGTTGCTCCTGATCGTGCCGGTGAGCACCGACTGGACGGTGCCCTCCAGCCCGGCCACGGCCCTGAGCGCGTCCGCCGCGCCGGGCATCGTCCGGCCGTTCCGGGTCAGCAGGCCGCGCCGGGCCGCGAAGGCGGCGGCCAGCGCGTCGAGGAACGCCGGCAGGTGGTCGTCGGTGGCGACGACCCCGTTCAGGGCGAGCATCTCGAAGACGATCTCGGAGTCCGGGCGGCCGTTGTGCTGGGTCAGCTTGACCAGCGGACGGCCGGTGACCCGCCGGAACGCCTCGGCGTACGCGTCGCGGGTCACGATGGACACGTCGACCAGCGTGAGGTCGATGTTCCAGAGAACCAGGCGGTTGATCGTGGCCTCCCGGGGGTGGGGGTCGCGGACGCCCACCGGGGCGGGGGGTCGCGGACGCCGATGGTACGGATGCCAAGGGTACGGCCGCCGCCGGGCCCGCGCCCCACCCGATGCCGGGAACATCCGGCCCGGCGGGGCGCCGGGCGTGACCGGGGACGTCCGGTCCGTTACACGTCAGATGCGACCGATGACGTACGGCCCGGCGCGCGTCAGGCGTGGTCGAGGGCGTCGGCGAGGGTGTCGACGACCGGGACGCCGCAGGTCGCCAGGGCATCCCTGCCGGTCACGCCGCCGCTGTAGAGCACCGCCCGCGCCCCGACGTGCTGCGCCGCGTGCGCGTCGTCGAGGCTGTCACCGATCACCAGCACGTCGGCGGGATCGACGCCGAGTGCCGCGAGGTGCGCCACCATCGACTCGGCCTTGCGGCTGCCGAAGCCGGCGAGCAGGCCGTCGATCCGCAGGAAGTACCGGGCGATCCCCAGCTCGGTCACCTTGGGCACCAGCCGGTCGTGCGCCCACATGGACAGCAGCGACTGCCCGCCACCCGACTCCTCCCAGCTCCGCAGGGCGGACAGCGCGTCGGCCGCGAGACCGCACTCCGGCATCAGCCGGTGGTAGTGCTCGTGGAACTCGAGGTCGAGCCTCTCCCACTCGCCGTCGAGGAGGGAACGGCCGAGCATGCGCTCGTAGGCCGTCCAGATGGGGCGGGAGTACACCGCCCGGAAGCCCTCGACGTCGTAGGGGGCCAGACCGTGGGGTTCGAAGACCGCGTTCGTCGCCGCCACCACGGCGTGGATGTCGTGGAAGAGCGTGCCGTTCCAGTCCCAGACAATGTGTTTCGTCATCGGATCCTGCGAGGGGGCCACCGGGTTCACCCGGCGGGGGAATCGTTCCTTGATATGGCTCGTGCGTTCGAAGCGGGCAGGGCCTGCCCGTCGCCCACCTTAGCCGAGGGAGACGAGAGGCCGCTCCCGCCTGAGGAGCGGAGGAGTCACAGCCGTGCAAGCTTGAGCTCTTCGGGACGACACGGCCGCATCGGGCGGGGCCCGGATGATCCGCGTGACCTGTTCCCCCGGGGCCATGATGGTCCCGGAGGGACGGGCACACGCCACCCGGCTCCGGAGCGCGCGGACGGGAGAAGGCCGCGCGGGGTCAGCCGAGCAGGTCGGGCATCTCCTGGGTGGCGTACCACAGCAGCTCGTGGGCCTCGGCGCCGTCCACCGTGAACCGCGCGTCCTCGTCCCCGCGGTCGGCCTCGGGCAGCGCGGCGACCGCGGCCTCGACGTCCGCCGCCGCGGCCTCCTCGTCCACGTGGACCGCGGCGATCCGCGTCATCGGGACCGCGGCGGCGAGCCGTACCCGGGCGCGCTCCTCCGGCTCCGCGCCCGTGCTCACCTCGTCGTCCGGCACCTCGGCGGCGACGACGACCCGGCGCGCGGCCGCCTTGACCCCGTCGGCGCGGTCGGCGGCCAGCATCCGCAGGGACGCCCGGGCCGCGTCGGTCAGGGCGACGTACTCCAGTTCCTCGGTGTCACCCGAGGCGTACCACTCGACCAGCGCGGGCGTGACCGCGTAGCCGGTCAGCGGGGCCGGGCCGAGCTCGCCGTCGGCGAGCACGCGGGCCAGCGCCGGAAGCGTGCAGGGCAGGTAGACGCGCATCCATGCCTCGATCTGTTCATCCCACACCGGCGCCGGTGCGGCGCCGATCACCCATCGAGTGTGCCAGCCCGGACGGCCGGGCCGCACGCGGCGCGGGGCGGGGCGGGGACGCCGTGGGAACACTGTGGGAGCGCTGTGGGAACGCTGTGGGGACCTCAGCGCAGCGGCACGCCGAGGATCGTCTCCAGCTCCGCGATGGTCTCCTCCGCCTCCCGGTGGTGCACGCCCACGATGCCCAGCGCGCGGGCGGCGACGATGTTGGCCTCGATGTCGTCGACGAACACGCACTCCTCACCGGTGAGGCGCACCCGGCCCAGCGCGTGCTCGAAGATCCTCGGCTCCGGCTTGCGCATGCCGACCTCGCCGGAGATGACGACCTCGTCGAAGAACTCCTCCCAGCCGTCGCGGGGGTACTCGTTGGCCCAGGAGTTGGAGACCAGGCAGGTCCGCAGGCCCGCGGCGCGCGCCGCGCGGAGCATGTCGTACATCGGCTCGATCCGGAGGAACCCGGCGAACATCCTCTCCAGCAGGCCCTCGGCGGCCGGCGGCACGCCGTCCGTCGTGATCAGCATGGCCGCCAGGGAGCGTTCGAAGTCGGGTCCGGAGATCTCGCCGCGTTCCAGGGCGTGCACGACGTTCTCGGCCGGCCCCGGCCCCTCGTAGGCGTGCTGCACCAGCTCGCGCATCACGCCGTGGTAGTGGTCGGCGTCGATCCGGTCGGCGACGATCCAGTCGGTGATCGCCTCGGACAGGTTCGTCGTCAGCACCCCGCCCCAGTCGATGAGCACACCTTTGAGCATCCCGCCTCCTTCTCGGCGTCGGCTCCAGGTTAGGACGTATCCGGACGAAGCCAACGGGGGTCCTATCTTCCCCCTGATCACCAGTGGTCGAAACACCCTCTCCGTCGCCTCTTCCTGATATTTCCGGAAAGAGCGTGGAACGCAGATGGCTTTGCGTAGTGAACGCCCATCTGACCAGGCATAACGCGTTTCGGAAGCGCCGCGGGAGGAACGCTATGGGAATGGCGGCATGCCCATGAAACAGCACGTAGATGGCCTGACGAGGCTTCTGCGGGTTTTGTTTTGACCGTTTCCTCAGAACTCCGTCCAGGAGGGGCCATGACAGTGAGCCAGACGTCGAGCCGGACGTCGAGCCGGACGTCCCGGCCGTCACGCGGCCGCGCGACGGCGGGTTCCGCCGCGACGGCGCCGGAGCCTGCGGCGACCGGCCGGAAGACGGAGCAGCCCGGGACCGCGGAGCAGAGCACGGACGGCCACGCGCTGACGCTGAACCTGCCGATGCTGACCCTGCAGCTGCGTCCCCCGCACATGCACCTACCGCACATCAACCGGCAGGAGGCGGGCCACGCCGTCGACACGGCCCGGTCCCTCCTCCCGCCGCCGGAACGGCTCGTCTACTACGGCGGGCTCGGCGCGCTCGCGGTCGCGGGACTGATCGAGTGGCCGGTGGCGGCGGCCATCGGGGTCGGGACGGTGATCGCCCAGCGCGCCCGCAGGGAGCGGGCCGCCTCGCCCTCCGCGGGGGCCGCCGCGCCGCCCGTCCCGGCCTCCGGGCCGGGCTCCACGAGCACCCCCGCCGCCGAGGGCGCCGGGACGACCGGTACGGCGGGCACCGCGCGCACCCGGTCCACCCGCGCCGCCGGTGGCACCACCCGGGCCACCCGGTCCACCGCGGCCACCGGCGGCACGGCACGGGCCACCCGGGCCACCCGGGCCACCGCGGGCGGCACGGCGCGGGCCACCCGGTCCACCGCCGCGGCCGCCAAGGCGGCCTCCCCGGCCACCGGGGCCGCCTCGACGGCCACCCGGTCCACGTCGCGGACCACCCGGGCCGCGGGCGCGGAGGGCGCCTCCGAGTGACGGCGGCGGGCACGCCTGCGCGGAAGGACACCGGGAATCCCGGTGGTGCCCGCCGGAAGGGCACCACCGGGGCATCCGGAGGACACCGGAGGGACGTCCGGGGAGCGGCGGCGCGGGACGCGACGCCAGGGTGACAGGGCCGATCGGGCCATGATCCACGAGGCCGGGTCGGCCCGGTTTCCTTTTCACTGGAGAGAACCGAATGTTCGTGCCGCGCGCGCTCAGATCGCCGATCGAGGCGCTCTGGGGAATCGTGCCCGATCCGATCCGCGCCGCCCTGCCGGGCCCTCGCGAGGCGCGGGCCTGTCCCGGCGGGGTCCGCATCGACCTGCGGAGGATCGGCGGCCCGGGCACCGGGCGGGCGGCGCGACGGCTGGAGGAGCGGCTGCTGTCGATGAAGGGCATCGGCCGGGCGGAGGTCAACGGCGTCCTGGGCTGGGTCTTCGTCGGCTGCGACAGCGCCTCGGCCGACCTGGGCAGGCTGCTGTCCATCGTCGACCTGTTCGACGGCGGGGCAGGGGAGGAGGAGTTCGAACCGGGCCCCGTGGAGGAGGCCGGGGACACGACGGACCACAGCCCGCGGTCCCCGTCGTCCCGGCTGGCGGAGAACCACATGCGGGCCGGTATCCGGCTCGGCGCGAGCCTGCTCGGGGCCGGTCTGGCGGTCGCCGGACGCGCGCTGCGGACGCCGCTGCTCCCCCCGTCCGTCCCCACCGTCCTCAACCTGGTCGACTCCACCCCGTTCGTCCGCGCGGGACTGGAGCGTCGCCTCGGGCGCGCGGTCACCGACACGCTGTTCACCACCGCCGGGATCGTCGGCCAGACGCTCGCGATGCGGCCGTTCGGGATGGTGGTCCAGTCGGTGACCGCGGCGGCCCGCTACACGGAGGCGCGCGGCGCCCTGCGGGCCTGGCGGGAGCACGAGAAGGAGCTGGCCACCAGGGAGGGGGGCTACCGCCACATCCGGGCGGCGCGGACGCCCCGCACGGCCCCGATGTCCCACAGTCCCGTGGACCGGTTCGAGCGCGTGGCGAGCCCGCTGGCGGTGGGCGTCTCCGGCCTGACGCGCCTGCTCAGCGGCAGCCGCGAGCAGGGCCTGGCCATGCTGGTCAACGCGACGCCCAGGGCCGCGAAGCTGGGCCGCGAGGCGTTCGCGGGCGCGGTCGGCCGGGCCGCGGCGCGGCGCGGCGCGATCGTGCTGAGGGGCAACGCCCTGCGCCGGATGGACGGCGTGGACACGGTCGTCCTCGACGCCGGCCTCCTCGCCACGGGTTCCTGGACGATCGACCGCGTCGTCCCGCTGACCGGCGACGCGATCGGTGACGCGATCAGCGGGGCGGCCGGCGACATGAAGGGCGGCACAGCAGGGAACACGGACGGAGACTCGGCCGGGAACACGGACGGAGACGAGCTGCGGGCCCGGCTGTACGGGCTGATCGATCTCTCCGACCCCGGCGCGCGGCGCGAGCACGACGGATGGACGGCCGAACCGCTCGCCGACCCCGCCGGTTTCCTCCCCGCGGACGGTCCACCCCCGCCGGACGACCTCGGCGAGTGGGAGAGCCGGGGACTGCGGGCCGTCGGCGTGAGGCGGGAGGGCGTGCCGGTCGCGCTGGTGGGCGTGGCGCCGGATGTCGATCCCATGGCGGACGCCCTCGTCGCCGCGGCCCGGGACGCGGGCACCGTACTGCTCGCCGGCGGCCACCCGGAGCTCGCGGCGTTCGCGGAACTCGGTCCGCGGCTGGGCGTCGGCGAGAGCGTGCCGGGCGGCTCCGGGCTCGTCGCGAGGGTCCGCGCGCTCCAGGCGGACGGGCACGGCGTGGCCGTGGTGTCGAACCGCTCCCTCGCCGCGCTGGCCCAGGCCGACCTGGGCGTCGGCGTGCTGCGGCCGTCGGGCCCGGTGCCGTGGGACGCGGACGTGATCTGCGAGCCCGGCGAGGCCCACCTGCTGCTGAGCTCCCTGGGCCCGGCGCACCGGACGAGCGAGCGGTGCGTGTGGATCGGCGTCGCGACGGCGCTGCTCGGGACCGGCCTGACGGTCCTCGTGCCGAGGGCGGCGGTGGTGCGCTGGGCGCAGCTCGTCAGCGACGGCACGGCGCTGCTGGCCATCGTCGTCGGCGAGTGGTCGGGCCGCGACGTCGGGCGCGTGGCGGCGCCGGTCCGCGCCGACCCGACGCCCTGGCACGCGATGCGGGCCGAGGACGTTCTGACCCGGCTCGGCTCCTCGCCCCGGGGCATCAGCGAGGCCGAGGCGCTGCGGCGCCGTACCGCCGCCGGGTCCGAGCGCCCCGAGGCCCCCGCCTCGCTGCTGCGCGCCTCCGCCGAGGAGCTGGCCAACCCGCTGACGCCGGTCCTGACCGCGGGCGCGGGCCTGTCGGCCCTGGTCGGCTCGGTCTCCGACGCGGTGCTGATCGCCGCGGTCATGGTCATCGACGCGCTCATCGGGGGTGGCCAGCGGTTCGCCGCCGACCGGTCCCTGCGCCGCCTGACCGAGACGGTCGCGCTCCGCGTACGGCTGCGCCGCCCCGGCGGCCAGGAGAGCACGACCGTGGAGAAGCTCGTACCGGGCGACGTCGTCGAGCTGCGGGCGGGCGACGCCGTACCGGCCGACTGCCGGGTGGTCAAAGCGGTGGGCCTGGAGGTCGACGAGGCGAGCCTGACCGGCGAGTCGCAGCTCGTCGCCAAGTCGCCGGCGCCGGTCGGCGCGTCCGCCCTGGCAGAGCGGACCTCGATGGTCTACGAGGGCACGACGGTGGCGGCCGGGCACGGCCTCGCCGTGGTCGTCGCGGCGGGCCGGACGACCGAGGCGGCCCGCACCGCCGGGATCACCGCGGAGCGGCCCCCGCCGACCGGGGTGCAACTGCGGCTGCGGCGGCTGAGCCGGGAGATCCTCCCCGCCGCGATCGGCTCCGGCCTGCTGCTCCTCGTCACCGACCTGGCGCGGGGCAGGCCGGTGGCGCAGGCGCTGGCGCCCGCGGTGAGCCTCGCCGTCGCCGCCGTGCCCGAGGGGCTGCCCTTCGTCGCCTCGGTCGCCGAGCTCGCCGCCGCCCGGCGGCTGTCCAGGCGCAACACCCTGGTGCCGAACCCTTCGACCATCGAGGCCCTGGGCCGGGTGAACGTGCTCTGCTTCGACAAGACGGGCACGCTGACCGAGGGGCGCATCAGTCTGCGGCGCGTCTCCGACGGGCGGTCCGACCGGCCGGTGGAGGCGCTGACGCCGGAGCTGCGGCGGATCGTGGCCGCGGGGATGCGGGCCGGGCCGCGGCACGACGCCGAGCGGCCCGTCGCCCATCCCACCGACCGCGCCGTCCTGGAGGGGGCCCGGCGGCTGGAGGTGACGCCCGAGGACGGAGCCGAGGGGTGGCGCCGGATCGACGAGCTGCCCTTCGAACCCGGCCGCGGTTACCACGCCGTGCTCGGCGTGGGCGGGGCGGGGGCGCTGCTGAGCGTCAAGGGCGCCCCGGAGATCGTGATCACCTGCTGTACGGCGGTGCTGCGCGACGGCCGCGAGACCCCGCTGACCGGTCCCGTGCGCGCGGAGCTGGAGAAGGAGGTGAACCGGCTGGCCCTGCAGGGGTACCGGGTGCTCGCGGTGGCCGAGCGTCCGGCCTCCGGCCGCCGGGACCTGGACGAGGAGCGCATCCGCGAGCTGCGCTTCCTCGGGTTCCTCTGCCTGGCCGACCCGGTCAGGCCCACGGCGGCCGACAGCGTCCGCCGTCTGATGGGAGCGGGCGTCCGGATCGTCATGGTCACCGGTGACCATCCCAGCACCGCCGAGGCGATCGCCGCCGAGCTGGACGCGCTGAACGGCGGGCGGGTCATGACCGGCCCGGAGATCGACGCCCTGGACGACGAGGAGCTGGCCGAGGCGCTGTCGGACGCGGCGGTCCTCGCCCGGACCACCCCGGCGCACAAGGCCAGGATCGTCCGCTGCCTGCGCCGGTCCGGCAAGGTCGTGGCGGTCACCGGCGACGGCGCCAACGACGCGCCCGCGATCCGCGTCGCCGACGTGGGCATCGCCCTGGGCTCCCGCGCCACCCCCGCGGCCCGGGCCGCCGCCGACGTCGTGGTGACCGACGACCGGATCGAGACGATCGTCGACGCGATCACCGAGGGCCGGGCCATGTGGAGCTCGGTGCGCGATGCCCTGAGCGTCCTGCTCGGCGGCAACATCGGCGAGATCGTCTTCGCGGTCGGCTCCAGCCTGCTGTCCGGCCGGAACGTGCTGAACGCCCGCCAGCTGCTGCTGGTCAACCTCCTCACCGACATGCTGCCCGCGCTGGCGGTGGCCGTCCGGCCGCCGGCGTCGACGAGCCCGGAGAAGCTGCTGGCCGAGGGGCCGGAGGCGTCGCTGGGGGCCTCCCTGACCCGGGACATCTATCTGCGCGCGGTCACCACGGCGAGCGCGGCCGGGGCCGCGTGGTGGATCGGCCGGATGACCGGCACGACGGGCCGGGCGAACACGATGGGCCTGGTGGCGCTGGTGTCGGCGCAGCTCTTCCAGACCCTGGTGCTCGGCCGCCGGGACCGGGTGGTCCTGCTGGCCTCGGCCGTCTCGCTGGCCGTGCTGGGCCTGACGGTGTCGGTGCCGGGGGTGTGCCGGTTCTTCGGCTGCCGCCCGCTCGGGCCGGTGGGGTGGACCGTCGCCCTGGGCAGCGCCGCCGCCGCGACGGTCATGGAGGCGGCGCTGCAGGCTCCGGCCCGCAAGGTGTCACCGTCTGTTCATCTCCCGGTAACCTGACCTGGGCGTTTAGTCCATATTTGTCATGAATTATCGCTTATAAGAAGTTTTCTCCCCTGTGAGGTCATCATGCCCGCCATCCTGACGTCGCTGCTGGCCAAACTGGCCGTCATCGCGCTCGAAGCCATCGCCGCCTACGCCATCCGGGCGATCGTCGCCTCCGTCCTGGAGCGCCGGGGCCTCCAGCCGGCCTAGACACGGCCTCCCGCTCAGCGGGCCCGGGACTCGATGAGCCGGGCCACCTTACGGTGCTCCGCCGAGCGCAGCACCTTCTCGGCCTTCGCCGGGTCGGCGACCGGCGCGCGCTCCAGCAGCCCCCGCGCCTCCTTCAGCGTCAGCAGCCGCCGCACGGACTGGTCGAGCCGCGCCCGGGAGATCTTCCCCGACTTCACCGCGGCCAGCACCGCGTCGTACGCCTTGGTGAAGTTCGGGGGCATCAGCAGCAGGTCGACCCCGGCCAGGATGGCCCGGACCGGCACCTGCGCGTCGCCGTACTTCTTCCGCACGCCCGCCATGTCGAGGGCGTCGGTCGAGACGACCCCGTCGAAGCCGAGCCTGTCGCGGAGCAACCCGGTCAGGATCGGCTTGGACAGCGTGGACGGGTCGCCGGACGGGTCGAGCTTCGGCATGACCACGTGGGCGCTCATCACCACGTCGGTCTTCGCGCCGATGGCGGCGGCGAACGGCGGCGCGTCCAGCTTCCGCCACTGCGACGGGGAGTGCCGGATCACCGGCAGCCCGGTGTGGCTGTCGACGGCGGTGTCGCCGTGGCCGGGGAAGTGCTTGGCGGCCGTGGCCGTCCCCGAGTCGTGGAACCCCTTGACCGCCGCGGCGACCATCCGGGAGACCTTGGCCGGGTCGGAGCCGTAGGCACGCGGGCCGATCACCGGGTTGCGCGGGTTGATGTTCACGTCGGCGACCGGGGCGAAGTCGAGGTTGATCCCCAGGGCGCGCAGCTCGCTCCCGGTGACCTCGGCGGCCTTACGGGCCAGCGAGGGGTCGCCGGTCGAACCGATGACCGACGCGCCCGGCATGGCCGTGACCAGCGGCGCGAGGCGGGAGACCCGGCCGTTCTCCTGGTCGGCGCCGATCAGCAGCGGAACCTTCGGCGAGGCCTTCTGCAGCCCGTTGGTCAGGGCCACCACCTGCCGGACGCTCTTGATGTTGCCGGCCCAGGGGAACAGGATCACCCCGCCCGGCCGGTACTTCGCCACGATCTTGGCGGGGGTGTCCGCCCCGAACCGCGCGCTGTTCTCCCCCGACACGGTGCCGGGGTCCGCGCCGTACACCACCGGCATGAAGAGCTGCCCGACCTTCTCCTCCAGGCTCATCCGGGCGAGCACGGCCTCCACCTTCGAGGAGGCGGACGCCCGGGACGCCGGGGGCGCCTGCGAGCCGTCCGGGGTCGCGGACGGGGCGGCGGACGTGGGGGCCGTGAGGACCGTGGCGGTGGCGCTCGCGACGGCGCCGTTCTCCCGCCCCGCGGCGGGCCCGGCGGGCGAGTCCGCTCCCGAGGCGGCGCAGCCGGCCACCATAGTCGCGATCACTGCCAGACCAGTCGTACGAATGCACCGAACCATGCGTCCCACGCTATCCGTGCCCACCGACGGACACGCCGCACCGCCCCATCTCCGGGCCGGAAATCTCCCATCCGCCGGTCAAAGGCCCAGATCCGCCAGGCCCGGCAGGTTCGCCCGGGCCGCGGCGCGCGCCTCGTCCGGCGAGCCCGCGGCCACGGCGGCGGCCGCGGCGAGCACGCACTCCTCCCGGGAGTGCCGTGCCAGGGCCGCCCGTACGGCGGGCAGCGCGGGCGCGGCCATCGACAGCGAGGTGACGCCGATCCCGACGAGCACGCAGGCCAGCGCCGGGTCGCCGGCCGCCTCCCCGCACACCCCGCACGGCCTGCCGCGCTCGGCCGCGCCGGCCACGGCCAGGCCGACCAGGTCGAGCAGGGCGGGCTGCCAGGGGTCCTGCAGCCCGGTCAGCGCCCCCACCTGCCGGTCGGCGGCCAGGGTGTACTGGGCCAGGTCGTTGGTGCCGACGGAGAAGAAGCCCGCCTCCGCGGCCAGGTCGGCGGCGCGCACCGCGGCCGACGGGATCTCGATCATCACGCCCGCGGACGGCAGCCCGGCCTCCCGGCAGGCGGCGGCGAACCACGCGGCCTCCTCCGCGGTGGCGACCATCGGGGCCATCACCTGGAGATCGGCCCGCGAGCGCGCCGCGGCCCGGGCCAGGGCGCGCAACTGCGTCTCCAGGATCTCCGGGTGGGCCCGCAGCAGCCGCAGGCCCCGCTCACCCAGCGCGGGATTGGGCTCCGGGCGCGGCGGCGGCAGGAACGCCAGCGGCTTGTCCGCCCCCGCGTCGAGCGCCCGCACGATCACCCGGCCGCCCGGGAAGGCGTCCAGCACCGCGAGGTAGGCCTCCTCCTGCTCCCGCTCGCCGGGCGCCGCCGACCGGCCCAGGAAGAGGAACTCGGTCCGGAAGAGCCCGACGCCCTCGGCGCCGTGCGCGAGGGCCGCCTCGACGTCGTCCGGACCGCCGATGTTGGCCAGCAGCGGCACCGGGTGGCCGTCGGCGGTGGCTCCGGGGCCGATGGCCGCGGCCAGGGCGGCCTCCCTGCCGGCCGCGGCCCCGAGGGCGGCGGCCACGTCGGCGTCCGGCGGGGCGGGCCGTACGGTCCCGGCGGCGCCGTCCACCAGCAGCGGCGTGCCCGCCGCGATGGAGGCCGCCCCCGGGCAGGCCACCACGGCCGGCACGCCCAGCGCGCGGGCGAGGATCGCGGTGTGGCTGGTCGGCCCGCCCTCCTCGGTGACGAACGCGGCGACCACGTCCGGCGACAGGGCCGCGGTGTCGGCGGGCGCCAGGTCGCGGGCGACGAGGACGTACGGTCCCGGCGGACCGTCGAGGGCGTCCCGGGAGGACGGCGGTCCGGGCGGCGGCCGGCCGTCGAGCACCGCGATGGCCCGGTCCCGGATGTCGTCCAGGTCGGCGACGCGCGCGCCCAGATATCCCCCGGCGCCGGCCAGCATCGCGCGGTAGGCGCCGAACGCCTCGTAGACGGCACGGGCGGCGGACGCGCCGGCGTCGATCAGCTCGGCCACCCCGGTGGCCAGGCCGGGGTCGAGCGCCATCAGCGCCTGGGCGTTCAGGATCTCCCGGGCCTCGCCGCCCGCCCTGGCCCCGCGCGCCTCCAGGTCGGCGGCGACGTCGGCGAGGGCCCGTTCGGCCCGCGCCCGCTCCGCCTCGGCGTCCCCGCCGTGCCCGGCCCCCGGCTCGGGGACGGGCGGCTCCCAGTCGAGCACGAAGGCCGGGCCGAAGCCGACGCCGGGGCTGACGCCCGTCCCCGTCAGCCCGTTCACGGAGCCGATGCGATCTCGGCCAGCCGGTCCAGGATCTCGTCGGCGCCGTCGCCCTCGGCGGCGATCACCACGATGTCGCCCTTGCGCACGTCGAGCGACAGGACCGACAGGATGCTCTTGGCGTTCACCGGCTTGCCGCTCCCCTTGGCGATGGTGATGTCCAGGGGCGCCTTGGCGGCGGTCTGCACGAACGTCGCCGCCGGACGGGCGTGCAGGCCGACCTCGGCCTCGACGGTGACTTGACGCTGGGTCACGAACTCCTCCTGCGAGTGTCGGCCGGGCGGTCCGGACCACCCGGTGTCCTGCCGCCCGGTGGAACCCGGGCGGCCTCCACGGTACGGCGGCCGGTGATCGGCCGCCGAGGGTCCCGTGCCCGTGCGGGGCCCGGCCATGCGGCGCACGCCGTACCGGGGCCCGGCCGCGCCGAGCGCGTCGTAACGGGCTCCGGCCGTGCCACGCACGTCATGCCGATCCCCGGATGCGCCACGCGCCGTCATGCCGGGCTCCGGCCGTGCCCGCGCGCGCCGTACCGGGGCCCGGCCACGCCCGGACATGTCATACCCGCTCAAAGGGCCCACGCCCACCGGAAGAGCCCGTCCCCGGCGTGCACGGGGCCCCGGGCGAGGGTGGTGACGGCCTCGGCGGGGGCGTCGAGCGCCACCACCGGGCAGACCGGCGAGCGCCCGCCCGCCGCCACCCGCGCCGGATCCCAGGCCACCACGGGCTGTCCCGCGCCGACCCGGTCCCCCTCCGCGGCCAGCGTCTCGAAGCCCTCCCCCCTGAGCTGCACGGTGTCGATGCCCAGGTGGACCAGGACCCCGCGGCCGTCGTCACCGACGACGACGAAGGCGTGCGGGTGCAGCTTGACGATGGTGCCGGTGATCGGCGAGACCGCCCGGCCGGCCGTCCGCTCGGGCTCGACCGCCATCCCGGGGCCGACCAGGCCCTTGGAGAACACCGGGTCGGGCACCGCGTCCAGGTCCACCGCCGTCCCCGTGACGGGAGCCATAACCGTCATCATCGCAAACCCCCCTCGGTCTTCCCCCCGTGCGCCGGGGCGGGGACGGACCGGCGCGTCAGCCGATGATGTCCTCGATGTCACCGGCGATCGTGTCGGCCTCGGGCCCCACGACCACCTGGACGATGTTGCCGGTGGCCATCACCCCGTGCGCGCCGGCCGCCCGCAGGGCCGCCTGGTCGACCTTGGAGACGTCGCGCACCTCGGTGCGGAGCCGGGTGATGCACGGTTCGATCTCGATGATGTTGCTCGCGCCCCCGAGGCCCGCGATGATCGCGTCGGCGTCAGCCGCCATGTCGCCCTCCCTTGCCTGCGGTCTGTGACCAGGCTAAACGACGCTCGTTGATCAGTCGGTCTGCGTGACCTTGTTCAGGCCGCGCGGGGCGTCGGGGTCGATCCCGAGCCGGCGGGCCAGGGCCTCGGTCAGCAGCTGCCCCGGGACGATCAGCCCGAGCGGGGCGACCCACTCGGGCAGGTCCGGGCCGTTCAGCGCGGCGCTGGAGGCGGCGGCGAGCTCGGGGCCGCCGCCGACGGTGAACGCCTGGGCTCCGGCCCCGGTGACCCGCCGGGCCAGGGCCACCGTACCGGCCAGGGTGGGGCCCTGACCGGCGGCGACGAGGACGGCGGGGGTGTCGGCGTCCACCACCGCGATCGGGCCGTGCAGCAGGTCGGCGTACGACAGGCCCATGGCGTGCAGGTAGCACGCCTCCTTGAGCTTGAGGGCCAGTTCGAGGGCGGTGGAGAAGGCCAGGCCCCGGCCGGAGATCACCGCGCCCGGCTTGTCGGCCAAGCCCTCGACGATCGCCTCCAGGTCCCCCGGCTCGGCGATGAGCTTCTCCACGGCGTCCGGCACGCGCCGCAGGTCGCCCGGGTCGACGTCGGCTCCCAGGCCGAGGCCCAGGACGGCCAGGGCGGCGAGCTGGGTGGTGTAGGTCTTGGTGGCCGGGACGGCCTTCTCCTCGCCCGCGAGCGTGCACAGGGCGAGGTCGGCGGCCTGCGCGAGCGGGCTGTCCTCGCCGCCGTTGGTGACGGCCACGGTCACCGCGCCGCAGTCCTTGGCCCAGGTGAGGGTCTCGACGATCTCCTCGGTCCGGCCCGACTGGGAGAGCGCCACGGCCAGGACGCCGTCGAGGTCCAGCCTGCGGCGGTAGGTGGTGGCGATCGACGGCGCGGCGAGGGTGGAAAGACGGCCTGCGTGCGCCTCGGCCAGGTAACGGCCGTAGACTGCGGCGTTGTCGGAGGTGCCGCGGGCGATGAACAGCAGCTGGCGGGTCCGCCGGGCGATCCGTTCCACCTCTCCGACCCGGGGGAGGAGCGCGTCGAGGGTGGCGCGCAGCGCTGCGGGCTGCTCGGCGATCTCGCTGCGCATCTTGGTCGTCATCTCGTTCATCCTTCGGCTCGGACGGACGAGATCGGGCCGTTATCGATCCGTCTCCGGTCCGTATGTTGACACCCTTTTCCGGCACGTGGTCTAGTCCGGACTAGACCAGTACGAACCATAGCTCATCGCCACATCACAGATCGAGTGGGTGGTTACCTGTCAGAGAGGGGGACGCCGTGGCCCGGATCGATCCGGACAGCCCGGTGCCGAAGTACTTCCAGCTCCGGGAGATCCTGCTCGACATGATCGAGAGGGACGAGCTGGTCATCGGCACGGCGATCCCGTCCGAGCGCGAGCTCTGCCAGCGCTTCGGCCTGTCCCGCATGACGGTACGGCAGGCGGTCGACCACCTGGTCTCCGAGGGCAGGCTGCAGCGCGTCCCGGGCAAGGGCACCTTCGTGGCCCGCCCGAAGATCGAGATGGCGCTCCGGCTGACCTCGTTCAGCGACGAGATGCGCTCCCGGGGCATGGAACCCGGCTCCCGCGACCTCGACCGCCGCGTGGTCCGGGCCAGCGCCTACCTCGCCAGGGAACTCGGTATCCGCCCCGGCGAGGAGGTGCACTTCATCGAGCGGCTGCGGACCGCCGACGCCGAGCCCATGTGCATCGAGCGGGCCCACATCCCGGTCTCCATCGCACCCGACCTCGGTGACCACGACCTGACGGGCCGCTCGCTGTACGCCCTGCTGGAGACCCGCTACGGGCTGGTGCTCGACGCGGGCGAGCTGACCATCGACGGCGGCATCGCCGACCCCGGCGACGCCGACCTGCTGAAGCTGCCGCGCGGCGGGGCCGTGCTGCTGCTGCAGCGGCGCTCCTTCGCCGGAGGCGTCTGCGCCGAGCTGGGGGTGTCCACCTACCGCGCGGACCGCTACCAGCTCCGCACCGTCCTGGAGACGCCGCGGCGCGTCTGACACGCCCCGCCCGTCCCGAACGGAGGGACCACACCAGTGAAGCGACCTTCTTTCCCTGCGGTCTTCGCGGTGCTCCAGCGGGTCGGGCGCTCGCTGATGATGCCGATCGCGGTGCTGCCCGCCGCCGGGCTCCTGTTCCGCTTCGGCCAGGACGACCTGCTCGGCCGTACCGACAATCCCGTCCTCGACCAGGTGGCCGGGGTGTTCGCGGCGGCGGGCGGCGCGCTGTTCGACAACCTGCCGCTGCTGTTCGCGATCGGCGTGGCGATCGGGTTCGCCCGCAAGGCCGACGGCTCGACCGCCCTGGCCGCGCTCGTCGGCTACCTCGTCTTCGACCGGGTGTCCCGGACGCTGTTCTTCGCCGCCCCGCAGGACTCGGCGGTCTACCGGAAGGTCGCGCTGACCGTCGTGAGACCCGACGGGCAGCCCGCGCCCGCGCTCGACCTGGGCGCGGAGAACCCCACCGGCGTCCTGGGCGGCATCGTCATCGGCATCGTCGCCGCCCTGCTCTGGCAGCGTTACTACCGCACCAGGCTCCCCGCCTGGCTCGCCTTCTTCGGCGGCAGGCGGTTCGTCCCGATCGTCACCGCCGTCGCCGCGCTGCTCCTCGGCGTGGTCTTCGGCCTGCTGTGGCGGCCGGTCGGCGACTGGCTGGCGAACGCGGGCGACTGGCTCGCGCTGCACGGCCCGGTGGGCGCCGGTGTGTACGGCGTGGCGAACCGGCTGCTCATCCCGGTCGGCCTGCACCACTTCCTGAACACGATCGTCTGGTTCACCCTTCCGGAGTGCCGGGCGGGCGTCGACGGCGCGACCAGGAGCGCCGCCGGCGACCTGAACTGCTACTTCGCCGGCCAGGACGGCGCCGGCATCTTCATGACCGGGTTCTTCCCGGTGATGATGTTCGGCCTGCTCGGCGCGGCCATCGCGATGTGGCGGGCGGCACCGCCCGGCAGGCGCGCGACCGTCGGCGGGATCATGCTGTCGGCCGGTCTCACCGCCTTCGTCACCGGCATCACCGAGCCGCTGGAGTTCGCCTTCATCTTCGTCGCGCCCGTGCTGTTCGTGGTGCACGCGCTGCTCACCGGCCTGTCGATGGCCCTGATGGCCGAGCTGGACGCCCGCCTGGGGTTCACCTTCTCCGCGGGCGCCATCGACATGCTGCTGAACGCGGGCAAGTCCAACACCCACCGGCTCGTCCTGATCATCGGCTTCGGCCTGGTCTACTTCGTCGTCTACTACCTGCTGTTCACCGTGCTGATCAGGAGGATGAACCTCGCCACCCCGGGCCGGGAACCGGACGAGGGGGCTCCCCCGGCGGGGTCCGTCTCCTGAGGGGCGTTCCGGACGTCCGCCGGACGCCGCGATCCGCGCCGGAACCCGTTCCGCCCGGTCCGGGGCCGCGCCAGGTCGGTCCGGCCTTCCTCACCTACCGGGGCGAACCGGAACGGCCGGGCGGGAAGTTGGCGGCGACGGTATCTGGACGGGTGGCCGGAAACTCCTGAACGCGTCAGGTCAGCCGACGACGATCGGAGCCCCCCATGTCGCGCCCTCCGCACCCGCCGCGTCCGCCACGGTCCCTCCGCTCTCCGCGCCCGCCGCGTCCTTCCCGCCCGCCGCGTCCCGTGCCGCTCCCCCGGCTCGCGCCGCATCCCCCGGCGGAGCCGCCCTACGACGACGAGCGCCCGCCGTTATCCGGCCCGGCCGCCCCGCCGTACGTCCAGGGCGCCCCACCGTACGTCCAAGGCGCCCTCGCGCTGGCCGGCGGGCCCGAACCGGTCAGCGCCCCGGAGCCCGAGGCGGTCAGCGCCCGGGAACCCGAGCCGGCCGGGGTCCGCGCCCACCGGCCGCCGGGCGCGGTCCCCGACGAACGGCGGCTGCGCGCCCTGGGCCAGGCCGTCGCCGAGGCCCTGTCCGGGCGCCGGCCGCCGGCGAGCCTGTCCGCCCACATGACCGTCCGGGCCCACGCCGAGCTGGTCCGGACCGGGAAGGTCATCGGCGGCGCCCGGCCGCCGCTGGTCGGCGCCCCGCACGTGTCCCGGCCCGGAGACGGGGTGGTGGAGATGTGCGTCCTGGTGCACTGCGGCGACCGGCCGCGCGTCCTGGCGCTGCGTCTGGAACGGCGGGGGACGCGGTGGCTGTGCACCGACGTGGAGACCACCCCCTGAAAGCCGGAGAGGGGCCCGCACGTCGGCCGTGCGGGCCCCTCTCCGGGTGGTGACCTGTCAGGCCTGGACGTTCCGCGGGTCGCCGTGGCAGCGCTTGTACTTCTTGCCCGAGCCACAGGGGCAGGGGGCGTTGCGCTCCACGTCGCCGTAGGCGTCGCGCTCGGCCTTCGTGCTCACGCGGGTGTGCTCGATCTCGCCGCTCTCACCCGGCGCGGAGTATTCGAGCTCGGAGGGGCGCTCCGGGCCGCGCAGCCCGCGGGCGATGATCGAGCGGGTCTCGGCGAGCGCCGCGTCCTCGTGCTCGTGGTCGTGGTCGTGCTCCTCGACGATCGGGTTGGTCTGCACCTCGACCTCGAGGTTGAACAGGTACCCGACCGACTCCTCCTTGATGCCCTCCAGCATCGCGGAGAACATCTCGAAGCCCTCGCGCTGGTACTCGATCAGCGGGTCGCGCTGCGCCATCGCGCGCAGGCCGATGCCCTCCTGGAGGTAGTCCATCTCGTAGAGGTGCTCGCGCCACTTGCGGTCGAGGACCGACAGGATGACCCGGCGCTCCAGCTCCCGCATCGCCTCGGAGCCCAGCTCCTCCTCGCGGCGGTCGTAGGCGGCCAGCGCATCGGCCTTGATCTTCTCGGACAGCAGCTCGGCGGTGATCTCCTCGCGGCTGCCGGCCTCCTCGGCGACGTCGTCGGCGGTGAGGGTGATCGGGTAGAGCTGGCCCAGCGCCTTCCACAGCTTGTCGAGGTCCCACTCCTCGGCGAAGCCCTCGGCGGTGGCGCCCGTGACGTAGCCGTCGACGACGTCGCCGACGAAGCCGCGGATCTGCTCGTGCAGGTCGGCGCCCTCCAGCACCCGGCGGCGCTCGGCGTAGATCACCTTGCGCTGCCGGTTCATGACCTCGTCGTACTTCAGGACGTTCTTGCGGATCTCGAAGTTCTGCTGCTCGACCTGGTGCTGGGCGGAGGCGATGGCCTTCGACACCATGCCGGACTCGATCGGCACGTCGTCCGGGATGTTGAGCCGCGTCATGATCATCTCGACCCGGGCCGAGTTGAACAGGCGCATGAGGTCGTCCTCAAGGGAGAGGTAGAACCGCGACTCGCCCGGGTCGCCCTGGCGGCCGGACCGGCCGCGGAGCTGGTTGTCGATACGCCGCGACTCGTGGCGCTCGGTGCCCAGGACGTAGAGGCCGCCGAGCTCGGTGACCTCATCGTGCTCGGCCGCCACGGCGGACCTGGCCTTCTCCAGCGCCTCGGGCCAGGCCTTCTCGTACTCCTCCGGGGTCTCGGTCGGGTCGAGGCCGCGGCTGCGCAGCTCCAGGTCGGCGCGGAAGTCGGGGTTGCCGCCGAGCATGATGTCGGTGCCTCGACCGGCCATGTTGGTGGCGACGGTGACGGCGTGCTTGCGGCCCGCCTCGGCGACGATCGCCGCCTCACGCGCGTGGTTCTTGGCGTTGAGGACCTCGTGCGGGACGCCCCGGCGCTTGAGCTCCTTCGACAGCCGCTCGGACTTCTCCACGCTGGTGGTGCCGACCAGGACCGGCTGGCCCCGGTCGTAGCGCTCCTTGATGTCCTCGACGCAGGCGAGGAACTTGGCGTCCTCGGTCTTGTAGACCACGTCGGCCTGGTCCTTGCGGATCATCGGCCGGTTGGTCGGGATCGGGACGACGCCGAGCTTGTAGGTCTGGTGGAACTCGTTGGCCTCGGTGACCGCGGTACCGGTCATGCCGGACAGCGTGGTGTAGAGGCGGAAGTAGTTCTGCAGCGTGATCGTGGCGAGAGTCTGGTTCTCGTCCTTGATCTTGACGCCTTCCTTCGCCTCGATGGCCTGGTGCATGCCCTCGTTGTAGCGACGGCCGTGCAGGACGCGGCCGGTGAACTCGTCGACGATCAGGACCTCGCCCTCGACGACGATGTAGTCCTTCTCCCGCTTGTAGAGCTCCTTGGCCTTCAGCGCGTTGTTGAGGAAGCCGACCAGGTGGGTGTGCTCGGGCTTGTAGAGGTTGTCGATGCCGAGCCAGTCCTCGACCTTCTCCACGCCGGACTCGAAGATGCCGACGGTGCGCTTCTTCTCGTCGACGGCGTAGTCGCCGGTGCTCTCCTCGCCGTCCTTGCCCTCGGTGCCGCGGCGGAGCCGGGGGGCGATCTTGGCGAACTCGGCGTACCACTTGCCGGACTGCTCGCCGGGGCCGGAGATGATCAGCGGCGTCCGGGCCTCGTCGATGAGGATCGAGTCGACCTCGTCGACGATGGCGTAGTTGTGGCCGCGCTGGACGCACTCCTCCAGCGACCAGGCCATGTTGTCGCGGAGGTAGTCGAAGCCGAACTCGTTGTTCGTGCCGTAGGTGATGTCGGCGTTGTACTGCTTGCGGCGCTCCTCCGGCGACATGTTCGCCATGATCGCGCCGACCTCGAGGCCGAGGAAGCGGTGGATCCGGCCCATCTCGTCGGCGCCGACCTTGACCAGGTAGTCGTTGGTCGTGATGACGTGGACGCCCTTGCCGGAGATGGCGTTGAGGTAGGCGGGCAGCGTACAGGTCAGGGTCTTGCCCTCACCGGTGCGCATCTCGGAGATGTTGCCCATGTGCAGGTTGGCCCCGCCCATGATCTGCACGTCGAAGTGGCGCTTGCCCAGCACACGCCGGGAGGCCTCGCGGACGGTGGCGAAGGCTTCGGGAAGCAGATCGTCGAGGGACTCGCCGTCGGCGTGGCGCTGCTTGTACTCGTCGGTGAGCGCGCGCAGCTCGGCGTCGGTCAGGCTCGTGAAGTCGTCCTCGATGGAGTTGACCTGGTCGGCGATCCGCTTGAGCTTACGCAGAAGCTTGCCTTCGCCTGCGCGAAGAATCTTGTCGAGAAAGGCTGGCACTTTAGGTAAGGCTCCTCGCAGGTCTTCCGGACCGGACGGGCCCGGATGAGGACGAGACATGGTTCTCCGCAGCCATCGTAGGCGGTTCCGCCACCCGGCACAGCCATCCTCGGCGACGCCTTCCACGACCGCGGAGTCCCTCGTGTCCTTGCATCAGGACTACTTCCCAGACTAAAGGGTATGCCGATCGGCCCACGCGCACGACGACGGCCGGTGCCGCACGGGCGCGTCGCCCCCCTCGGGTCATCCCCGGAAGGAGACGCCGCCATGCCGGACGGCGCACCTCATTCGGACCACGGCGCGGGCCACGCCGGCAGGGCGTCGTCCTGGCTCGCCGTGACCGTGCTCATCCTGGGTTTCGCCGTCGGCGGGATCGGTCTGTGCCGCGGTCCCGACTGGTTCCTGTTCTGGGCGGGCACGGCCGTCTGCGCCCTCGGTGGCGTCCTCGTCGCGGTGTTCGGGGTGTTCCGGGACGTCTCGGTCGAGCTCCCCCGCGAGTTCCCGGACGCCCGGACCGGCCGGACCGGCCGCGCCGCCGGCCCGCGCGGCTGACCGCCCGGCCGCCCTTCCCCACCCGGGTGTACGGCGACGCCACCCCCGCCGCGCACCCGGGGCCGCTAACCGGCATACCGTTTTCGTCGGTGTCAGGCGCTAGTCTCGGCGTCATGCTGACGCGATGCCTGCCCCGGGGCCGCTCATGACGGTCGCACTCTCCGCCGACGAGGCCCGCCGGATCATCCTGCGCGCCCAGGGTTTCCTGGGCGCCGACGCCCGCCGCGGCGGTGTCCCCGCCGTGCTGCGCCGGCTGGGCGCCGTCCAGCTCGACACGATCTCCGTCCTGGCCCGCTCGCACGAGCTCGTCGCCTACGCCCGCCTCGGCGCCGTCGGCCGGGCGAAGGTCGAGCGCGCCTACTGGGACGACCCGGCCCGCGCGTTCGAGTACTGGTGCCACGCCGCGTGCGTGCTGCCGATCGGCGACTGGCCCCTTTACGCCTTCCGCCGCCGGTACTACGCGGCCAGGAAGTACCGATGGCACGAGGTGCCGCCGACCGTCGAGAAGGTGCTGCACCAGGTGCGCGAGAGCGGCCCGGTCACCACCGCCGACCTCGGCGGCGCCAAGAACGGCGGTCCCTGGTGGGACTGGTCGGACGCGAAGATCGCCATCGAGTGGCTGCTCGACACCGGGCAGGTCGTCTGCACCCGCCGCGTCGGCTGGCGGCGGGTGTACGACCTGACCGAGCGGGCCGTCCCGGCCCACCTGCTGGCCGAGGACCTCTCCGACGCCGAGTGCGTCACCCGCCTCACCCGGACCGCCGGGCGCGCCCTGGGCGTCGCCACCCGGGCCGACCTGGTCGACTTCCTCCGTCTCAAGGCGCCCGAGGCCACGCTCCTGGACGGGGCCCTCGCCTCGGGCGCCACCGGGCTGGTCCCGGTGCGGGTCTCCGGCTGGCCCGAACGCGCGGCGGACGCCTGGGCCGACCCCGCGGCGCTGGAGGACGAACCGCGGGGACGGCACCGCACCACCCTGCTGTCGCCGTTCGACTCCCTCGTCTGGGACCGCCCCCGCACCTCGCGCGTCTTCGGCTTCGACCACCGGCTGGAGGCGTACGTCCCGAAGGACAAGCGGGTCCACGGCTACTTCACGATGCCGGTCCTGTCCGGCGGCCGCCTGATCGGCCGGGTGGACCCGGCTCGGGAGGGCACCACGCTGGTCGCCCGGCAGGTCGGCCTCGAACCCCGCGCGGGCCGCGGAGCCGTCGAGGCGATGGCGGCGGCCCTCGCGGAGGCGGCGGCCTGGGTCGGCTGCGACGCCGTACGCGTCGAGCGGGCCGATCCGGCCGTGACCGTCGCGCTGTCCGCGGCGCTCGCCGAGGCGCTCTGATCCGGGGCGCCCGCCGGGTCTCTGTGACCGGGCCCCCGCGGACGGGGTCCCGCGGCGGACGACCTCACCACACGGCGCCCGC
>NZ_BMQJ01000002.1:655362-838452 GCF_014648055.1 Streptosporangium pseudovulgare | reverse complement strand
GAGCGGCCCTTTCCGCGTTTCCCGGGTCTTCCCGGCCTCCGGGTTTCCGGGTTTTCTGGCGGGGCTCTGGACGTTCGTTCGTCCGGGGCCCCGCTTTTTTGCGTTCCTGATTTTCGTGCCCGCTTTCCATGCCCGCTTCCCGTGTCCGCGTTCTGCGGGACTGACGTTGTGCGGGGCTGACGTGTCGTGCGGCAGAGATTCCCGAAGCGCCGGCCGGTCCTCGTGCGGTTCCCAGTGGTTCCGGGGGCGTCGGGAGCCCGACCGTGCGGTCAGTAGGCTTGAGGCGTGGACTATCAGGCAGTCGAACGAGCAATCATGGAACGCGGCGTCGAGTGGAACTTCGAGCCCACGCTCGACAGGATCTCCGCGCTCATGGATGTGCTCGGCTCCCCGCAGCGCTCCTACCAGGTGATACACGTGGCCGGCACCAACGGCAAGTCGACCACGACCCGGATGATCGAGACGATTCTGCGTGAGCGCAACCTTCGGGTCGGCCGGTTCACCAGCCCTCATCTCATCTCCATGCGGGAGCGCATCTCCGTGGACGGCGTTCCGCTCAGCGAGGAGCGATTCGCCGAGGTCTACGAGGACGTCCTTCCCTACCTCGAGATGATCGACGCCAGGGGGCGCAGGCTCTCGTTCTTCGAGACCCTCACCGCGATGGCCTTTGTGGCGTTCGCCGACGCTCCCGTGGACGTCGCGGTCATCGAGACCGGCATGGGCGGCAGTTTCGACGCGACCAACGTCGCCGACGGAGCGGTGGCGGTCATCACGCCCATCTCGCTGGACCACATGGACTATCTCGGCCCTGATGTCGAGACCATCGCGGGTGAGAAGGCGGGCATCATCAAGCCCGGGGCGATGGCCGTACTCGCCCAGCAGCAGCTTCCCGCGGCGGAGGTGCTGATGCGCAGGGCCGCGGAGGTGGGCGCCACCGTCGCCAGGGAAGGGCTGGAGTTCGGTGTGCTCGGCAGGGAGCTGGCGGTGGGCGGCCAGCTTCTCCATCTCAAGAGCCTCAAGGGGACATACGACGAGGTCCTGCTCCCCCTCTACGGCGCACACCAGGCGAGCAACGCCGCCTGCGCACTGGCCGCCGTGGAGGCGCTGACAGCCGGGAGCGAGCCCCTCGACCCCGAGCTGGTCCGGCAGGCGTTCCTGCAGGTGACCTCGCCGGGGAGGCTGGAGGTCGTGCGGCGGGGGCCCACGGTGCTCGTGGACGCCGCGCACAACCCCGGTGGCATCCAGGCGACCCTGGACGGCGTCCAGGAGTCCTTCGGCTTCGACAAGCTCGTCGGGGTGGTGGCGATGTTCGCCGACAAGGACGTCGCGGGGATCCTGGAGCTGCTCGAACCCATGATGGACGAGATCGTGGTGACCCGTAACTCCTCGCCCAGGTCGATGGACGTCGACGAGCTCGCCGCGCTGGCCGAAGAGATCTTCGATCCCGACCGGGTCCACCGGGCCGACCGCCTGGACGAGGCGATCGACAGGGCGATCGCGATCGCCGACGAGGCGGGGGAGTTCGGCGGCGCGGGGGTGCTGATCACCGGTTCCGTGGTCACCGCCGGGGACGCGCGGCTGCTGCTCAAGGCGGGCGAGGCCGGATGAGCGAGGCGTCGGCGGAAGGGCGAAAAATGATCACGGTCACTCCGGGCATGCGGCGGCTCTGCGCCAGTGTGCTGGGTATGGAGGCGATCGTCGTCGGGTTGTTCGCCCCGGTCGCCATCAATGTCCAGAAGATCGAGCCGGCCGTGGCGCTGACCGTGGGGCTGGGCCTGGCGGTGTTGTGCGTGCTGGTCGCCGGCATGCTGAAGCGGCCCTTCGCCTACATCGCCGGAAGCGTGATCCAGGTGCTGGCCATCGTTTCGGGGTTCATGGTTTCGACCATGTTCTTCCTCGGTGGGATTTTCGCTGCCCTGTGGATCACGGCGATATTCGTCGCTCGCCGTGTCGAGGGCGTGACTTCCCGCTAAAGTCGGCCTACATGGCCGTCCCTCCCACTCAGCCGAATCGGGCGGTGGCCGCCGAGCCCACCGGCCTGGCGCGCGCACTCCGTGCCCCTTCGGCGCTCGACGTCGTCCTCGGGGCGCTCGTCGCGGTGACGCTTCCGCTGGCGATCGTCGCCCTGCCCAACACCATCTCGGTGGTGTCGGCTCTGCTGCCGCGTGACATCTCACCGATCGGGATGATGCGGGCGCACGGGCTGGCGCTGCCCGCGACGGTGCTGACCGTGCCGCTGGCCGCGCTCGCCGTGCGCCGCCGGAGGGTGGCGCCGATGCTGGTCGCCGGGTTGGCCCTGCTCGCCGTGGCCGACGCGGCCGGGGGGTATGCCGACTCCGCGTCGCTGGTGGGAGTGCTGCGGGTGCTGCACGGGGTCGGCGCGGGGCTGGTGGTGCCCGCGACCCTGGCCGCGGTCTGGGAGCGTTCCCCGTTCCTGCGGGCACTGTGGTGCGCCGCTCTCGCGGTGAGCCTCCTGGCGGCGCAGGCGCTGGCTCTGTGGCCGCTGGACGAGGCCAGGTCCTGGAGGGTCGCGCTTCAGCCGTACCCCATGCTGACGGGGGTCGCGCTCGTGCTGGCCGCCGCCTACTTCGTGCTCCGGTTGAGAGACGACGGCGCCGGGAGACTCGACAGCGCCCGGAGACTCGACGGCGCCCGAGGGTCCGACGACGCGCGGAAGCCCGGCGGTGGCCAGGAGACCGGCGGCGACCGGGGGTACGGCGGTGGCCGGGAGGCCGGTGGGGAGCCCGGCGGTCCGGCGCGGCCGTCCGCCGGGGCTCCGGGGCGCGGGCGGCCGCTGATGGCCGTCGTGCCCTCCGCGGGCATCGCGGCCCTGGCGCTGGGCAGCACCTACGACTGGTCGCCGGGCCTGCTGCTGGTCGCGGCCACGCTGTCCGTCGCCGCCCTTTTCGGTCTGGCCTCGGCCTCCGTCTCCGGGGGCGCCGACGGCCGGGCGTCCGCCTACACGGTGCTCGTGATGGGCGTCGTCGTCCTGCCCACGGCCGCGCAGGTGACCAACGTCGAGCTCAGCGGCCTGGGTGGGCCGGGCCTGTCCGGGCTGTGGCCGGCCTTCGTGATCGCGGGGGTGGCGGCCGTCGTCGCCGCCGTGGCGGTGAGCCGTCTGAGTGACGCCGTCCTGCCCACGGCCGCGGCGAGCGGCATGGCGGTCGTGGTGGCGGGGCTGTGCACGGTGGAGGTGCTGCTGCCCTCCTCCGCCGGCCCGGTCCTGGTCCTTCCCCTGGTGCTGCTCGCGGTCGGCGCCGCCGTGGCCCTGACCTCCGCGCTGCGCCCGTCCGGCATCGGGGCGGCGCTCTTCGCGCTGTCGTTGTTCTTCCCCGGTGTCCTCTCGGGCTTCCTGCTCGGCAGTGGCGTGCAGTTCCTCGTCCTGCGGGGCGCCGGCACGCCGGAGGCGCTGGTCGACGCCTTCGTCGACGCGCTGCACCGGTGGGCCCTGGTGGGGGGCGGCCTGGTGATCGTGGTCATCGTCCTCGGCGCCCTCCTCGTGCGTCGCTCCCAGACGTCCGTGAGCGATGTGCCCCGGCCGTCCGCCCCGGACCCGTTCCCGGCCGGGTCCGAGGTGCCCGGTGCTCCCCGATCCGGTACGGCGGGCGTCACGGAGGCTTCCGAGGAGGTCCCCGGTGACGTCTTCCGGGACGGGTGGCCGTCCATCACGGGGACCCGGGGCGCTCCGGCGCGGGGCGGCGAGCCGGGGGTGGATCCCGGGGCGGGGGCGGAAGCCGAGATGGGGGCGGAGCCCGGCCGGAAGGAGGGCGGTGAGCCGGGAGGGCCCCGGCCCGGGCCGAAACCCCGGTTCGAGCCCGTTCCCGAGCCCGGCCCGAAGCCGTGGCCGAGGCCGGAACGGACCGGCACGATGCCGGTCGTGCCGCCGCCCACGCCCTCGCCGGAGGACACGGACGGCCCGGGCCGCCCCTGATGGCTCCCTGAGGAGGGACGTTCCGGCTCACGCCCCCGCTCCCGGCTCCGCCGCTCCCCGGCCGGCCGCCGCCCGGCCGCCGAGCAACGGCGGCCGGCTCCGGGACGGTAAACTTCGCCCGTTCACGCAGTCTGCGAGTCATCCCTGTTCGAAGGAGAACTTCAGTGTCCGAGCGCACCCTTGTCCTGATCAAGCCCGACGGTGTCGCGCGCGGCCTCATCGGTGACGTGATCGCCCGGATCGAGCGCAAGGGCCTGAAGGTCGTCGCGCTGGAGCTGCGCACTCTCGACGCCGAGACCGCCAAGCTGCACTACGCCGAGCACTCCGAGCGGCCGTTCTTCGGCGAGCTGGTGGAGTTCATCACCTCCGGCCCGCTCGTCGCCATGGTGGTCGAGGGCCCGCGCGCCGTCGAGGCCTTCCGCGCCCTGGCGGGCCTGACCGACCCGGTCAAGTCCGCTCCCGGCACCATCCGCGGCGACCACGCCCTGGAGATCGGTGAGAACGTGGTCCACGGCTCCGACTCGCCCGAGTCCGCCGCCCGCGAGATCAAGATCTTCTTCCCGGACCGCTTCTAAGGCCGTCGCCGTCGGGCCCCGCCGTCCTTTCCGGAGATCACCCGGGAGGACGGCGGGGCCCGACGTGTTTGCCGCGACTTAAGATTTTCCTGGAGCTGGCAGGCTCATTGCGCTCAGGGGTGGGTACATCACGTTACGATTCGAGTGCGTTCTGTAGTTTTCGCCGACGACCTGACGGAAGGAGGGCCGCCTTCCCCATGAGCAGCAAGCTTGCTTTCCTCGGACGCGACATGGCGGTCGACCTCGGCACCGCGAACACGCTGGTGTACGTCCGGGGCAAGGGCATCGTGCTCAACGAGCCGTCCGTCGTCGCGATGAACATGGTCACGGGAAAGATCGTCGCCATCGGCATCGAGGCCAAGCGCATGATCGGCCGGACTCCGGGCAACATCGTGGCCATCCGGCCGCTGAAGGACGGCGTCATCGCCGACTTCGACGTCACCGAGCGCATGCTCCGCTACTTCATCCAGCGGGTCCACCGGCGCAGCCAGTTCGCCAAGCCGCGCATCATCATCGCGGTGCCGAGCGGGATCACCGGCGTCGAGCAGCGGGCGGTCAAGGAGGCCGGCTACCAGGCGGGGGCGCGGCAGGTCTACATCATCGAGGAACCGATGGCCGCGGCGATCGGGGCGGGTCTGCCCGTGCACGAGCCGACCGGCAACATGGTGGTCGACGTCGGCGGCGGCACCACCGAGGTCGCCATCATCTCGATGGGCGGCGTGGTGACGAGCCAGTCGATCAGGGTGGGCGGTGACGAGCTGGATCAGGCGATCATCAGCTACGCCAAGAAGGAGTACTCGCTCATGCTCGGCGAGCGCACCGCCGAGGAGATCAAGATGGCGATCGGCTCGGCCTGCGCGCTTCCCGAGGAGGGCCACGCGGAGATCCGCGGCCGTGACCTGGTCAGCGGCCTGCCGAAGACGATCGTCGTGTCGGCCGCCGAGATCCGCCGGGCCACCGACGAGCAGGTGAACGCGATCGTGGACGCGGTCAAGACCACGCTGGACAAGTGCCCGCCGGAGCTGTCCGGCGACCTGATGGACCGGGGGATCGCCCTCACCGGCGGCGGCGCCCTGCTGAAGGGGCTGGACGAGCGGCTCAAGGACGAGACCGGCATGCCGATCCACCTGGTGGACAATGCCCTCGACTCCGTCGCGCTCGGCTCCGGCAAGTGCGTCGAGGACTTCGAGGCGCTGCAGCAGGTCCTCGTTCCGGAGCCGCGGCACTGATGAAGGACACGCGCCGCGCACGAATCAGCCTGGGGGTGCTGCTGGCCGCGGCTCTCGTGTTGATGACCGTCGACCACCGGACCGGCGGAACATCCCCGCTCACCCCCCTCAAGGGTGTGGGGGCGACGGTGTTCGGCGCCGCGGAGAGCGCGGGGGCCGACATCGTCCGGCCGGTCGGCAGGTTCGTCGCGATGATCACGGGTGCGCCGGAGGCGCGGCGCCGTATCGAGGAGTTACGCGCCGAGAACGGCAGGCTCAGGCGTGACCTGGTGTCGCAGAGCCTGGACCGGCAGCGGTCGGCGCAGCTGCGCCGCCTGCTCGGCGTGGCGGGCGTCGCCGGATACCGGATCGTCCCGGCGCAGGTGATCGCCCGGCGGGGCACGCCGGGGTTCGAGGAGGCCGTCGAGCTCGACATCGGCGCGGCGGACGGGGTGCGGACGGAGATGACGGTGCTGAACGGCGAGGGCCTGGTCGGCAGGGTGGTCCAGGCGGGGCGGTTCACCTCGACCGTCGTGCTGCTCAGCGATCCGGCGTCGGCGGCCGGGGCCCGCCTGGAGGGGAGCAACGAGATCGGGGTGGTGCACGGCGTGGGGTCCGGCGGCCGCCTGCTGCGTTTCCGGCTGCTCGACTCCACGGCGCAGATCGTTCCCGGCCGGCGGATCGTCAGCTTCGGCTCCCAGCACGGCGTGCCGTACGTGGCCGGGGTGCCGATCGGGGTGGTGGAGCGGGTGGAGGCGACGCCGGGGGAGCTTACCCGGGTGGCCTACGCCCGGCCGTACGCCGATCTGACCGCGCTCGACGTGGTGGGTGTGGTGGTGCAGGCGCCGCCGCGTGACCCGCGTGACGCGGTCCTGCCGGGTGCGCCGCGGCAGGCGGAGAAGGAGAAGAAGGCGAAGGCCCGGGGCGGGCCGGACCGCGAGGAGGCGCCGGGGACGGAGGACGCGCCGGGCCGCGAGGGCGGGAAGCCGGAGACGGAGGACGCGCCGGAGGACGAGGCGGCGCCCGGCGGGCGGGACGACGTGCCGCCCGAGGCGGTGGCGCCGGGCACGCGGCGCGGGGGGATCTGACCGATGGGCCGGGACGCGCTCGCCGCCGGGTTCCTCCTGCTGGTCATGGTGGTGCAGGTGGCGGTGGTGAACCGCCTGCCGTTGCCGGGGGACGTCGCCCCCGACCTGGTGCTGCTCACCGTGATCGGTTACGCGCAGGCCCGCGGGGCCGCCGCCGGGACAGTCATGGGGTTCTTCGCCGGGCTGCTCAACGACATGCTGCCGCCCGCCGCGCACGTGATGGGGCAGTACGCCCTGGTGCTGTGCCTGGTCGGGTTCGCGGCCGGGCGGATGGCCGAGCTCCACCCCGAGGCCAGGATCATCACGGCGCTCACCTGCGCCGTCGCCGGGCCGGTGCTCGCCGCGGCGGCCGGGGCCCTGTTCGGTGACGCCCGGCTCGGGGAGGACGTGCTGACGGTCACGTTGCCCCGGGAGGCCGTCTACGACGTGGCGGCGGCCCTGCCGGTGGCGGGGCTGGCGAGGAGGGTCGCCGGGGGTCCCCGGATGCGGGCTTCGCGGCCGGTGCGGTATCCGGCGCGGAGCCGTCTGTGAGCGCGCGGGTCACCGGGCGTGATCGGAGCGGACCGCGGAGGGCGGATCGCCGGGCGTGCGGGGTCCGGCGCGACGGGCGGGGGGCATGCGGGACCCGGCGTGGTGTGCGGGGGACGTGCGGGGTCCGGCCTGACGGACGGGGAAGGCCGTGGGCCGGGCGTGACGGGGGGCGGGCATGATCCGGGTGCGGGGCCGGCTGGTCGTGATCCAGGTGCTGGTGATGTCGCTGATGGCGCTGCTCGCCGTACGGCTCTGGCAGGTGCAGGTGGTGCGCTACGCGGAGTTCACGCAGGCGGCGACCGAGACGCGGACGCGCGACGTGGTCGTGCCGGCCGTGCGCGGCCAGATCCTCGACGCGGCGGGGCGGCCGCTGGTGCGCAACCGGACCCGGCTCGTGGTCTCGGTGGACCGGACGAGCCTGAACCGGATGGCGGGCAACGGCAGGACCGTCCTGCAGAGGTTGGCGGCGGTCCTGAACCGCAGTCCCGAGCGGCTGCGCGAGCGCATCAGGGCGTGCGGCCCCGGGGTCACCCGGCCGTGCTGGCCGGGCTCGCCGTACCAGCCGATCCCGATCGACGACGAGGTCACCACGCGTGAGGCCCTGCAGATCCTGGAACGGCAGGAGGAGTTCCCCGGGGTAACCGCCGAGGTGCAGGCGGTGCGGCAGTACCCGCACGGCAGTGCCGCCGCCCAGGCGCTGGGCTACCTGCAGCCGATCACGCAGGAGGAACTGGAGAAGCGCGAGGGGTTCAAGGCGTCGTTCTCCGGTGTCGACCTGGTGGGGCGCGACGGGCTGGAGGCGATCTACGACGCGGAGCTGCGTGGGGTGCCGGGGATCCGGAGGGTGCAGGTCGACCGGCTCGGCAAGGTCATCGGAGTGGAGCGGCAGGTCGCGCCGATCCCCGGTGACACGCTCATCACCAGCATCGACGCCAAGGTGCAGGCGGTGACCGAGAAGGCCCTGGCCGAGGCCATGAAGTCCGCGCCCAGGGCCGACGGCGCGGCGGGCGTGGTGCTCGACGTGCGGACCGGCAGGGTCCTCGCGCTGGCCAGCGCGCCGACCTACGACCCGAAGGTCTGGACGGGCGGCATCTCCGAGGCGGAGTACCAGCGTCTGCTGTCGGAGAAGTCGGGCAAGCCGCTGGTGTCGCGGGCGATCAAGGGACAGTTCGCACCGGGCTCGACCTTCAAGATCTCCTCGGTGTCGGCGATGCTCCGGGACGGCTACCCGCTGCACGGCCAGTACGACTGCCCGGGTTCCTTCATGGTCGGCAGCCGGGCGTTCAGCAACTTCCACGGCATCGGCATGGGCACGATGAACCTGCACACCGCGCTGGTGAAGTCCTGCGACACGATCTTCTACCGGGCGGCCTACGAGCAGTGGCTGCGCGACGGCGGGCTGCGGCCGAAGGGGAGCACCAAGCAGCCGATGGCGGCCATGGCGCGGGCCTTCGGGTTCGGCCGGCCGACGGGCGTGGACCTGCCGGGCGAGTCGGCCGGGCGGATCCCGGACCGCGACTGGAAGAAGCAGATCTGGGAGGCCACCAAGGAGGTCAACTGCCGCCGCGCCAAGACCGGCTACCCGGAGGTCGCCAGGACCGACCAGAGCCGGGCCGCCTTCCTCAAGCAGCTGGCGTACGAGAACTGCCTGGAGGGCTACCTGCTGCGGCCGGGTGACGCGGCGAACTTCTCCATCGGCCAGGGCGACGTCCTGGTGACCCCGTTGCAGCTCGCCGCGGCCTACGCGGCGCTGGTGGGGGACGGCAGGCTGCGCAGCCCCCGGCTCGGCTGGGCGCTGGTGCGGCCCGACGGCACCATGGTCAAGGAGATCAAGGTGCCGGTGGTGGGCCGGCTGCCGATCTCGGTGCGGGAGCGCGACTACATCAGGGCGGCGCTGAGCGACGTGCCCTCCGACGGCACAGCCGCGGGCGCCTTCACCGGCTTCCCGATGAACCGGGTGCGGATCGGCGGCAAGACCGGCACGGCCGAGGTGTACGGCAAGGCCGACACCTCGTGGTTCGCGTCGTTCGCGCCGGCCGGCAACCCGAGGTTCGTGGTGGTCGTCATGGTCTCCCAGGGCGGGATGGGCGCCGAGACCGCCGCCCCGGCCGCGCGGAAGATCTACGAGGGCATCTACGGCATCTCGCCCAAGGGCGGGCAGGTCCCGGCGGCGCTGCCCGCCGGGCGCCCCGCGTCCGAGCCGCCGGTGATCGAGCGGGACGGGACGGTGGCGCGATGACCGCCCGGGTGATCAACCCGCCGCGCAGGTCGCTGGCCCGCAGGGCGATGGCGGCCTCCTCGGTGGTGGGCCGGATGGACGGGGTGCTGCTCGTCGCGGTCGCCGCGCTGTCGGTGATCGGCACGCTGCTGGTGTGGTCGTCGACCCGGACCTGGGCGCCCGGCTCCACGGGGCTGGTCAAGAAGCACGTCCTCAACCTCGCCATCGGCGCGGTGCTGACCGGTCTGGCGACGATGGTGAACCACCGCAGGCTGCGGGCGTACGCGCCGCTGGTGTACGCCGTGACGTTCGTGGGGCTGATCCTGGTGATCACGCCGCTGGGTTCCACGGTGAACGGCGCGCATTCGTGGATCATGCTGGGCGGGGGGTTCGCCTTCCAGCCGTCGGAGCTGGCCAAGCTCGGGCTGGCGCTGATGCTCGCCATGCTGATGGCCCAGCCGGCCAAGGGCGGCGAGCGCCCGCGCGGCCTGGACGTCGGGGTGTCGCTGGCGGTGGCCGCCCTGACCATGGGGATGGTGATGCTCCAGCCGGACCTGGGCACCACCATGGTCCTGGGGGTGATCACCGCCGCCGCGATGATCATCGCGGGGGTGCGCAAGCGGTGGGTCCTCGGGCTGGCCCTGCTCGTGGTCGCCGGGGCCGTGGGCGTGTGGTTCCTCGACGTGCTGGAGCCGTACCAGATCGCGCGGTTCACCGCCTTCCTCAACCCGGCCAGCGACCCGCGGGGCGTCGGCTACAACAGCACCCAGTCGCTGATCGCGATCGGCTCGGGAGGGCTGTTCGGCAAGGGGCTGTTCCGCGGCGGCCAGACCACCGGCCGGTTCGTGCCCGAGCAGCACACCGACTTCGTCTTCACCGTCGCGGGGGAGGAGTTCGGCTTCCTCGGCTCGGTCACGGTGGTGGCGCTGCTCGCGGTGATCCTGCTGCGGGGGATGCGGATCGCCCGCCGGTGCGACGACCGGTTCGGCGCGATGACGGCCGGGGTGATCGTGTGCTGGCTGGCCTTCCAGTCCTTCGTCAACGTCGGGATGACGATCGGGATCATGCCGATCACCGGGCTGCCCCTGCCGTTCGTCTCCTACGGCGGCACCGCGACCTTCGCGAACATGATCGCCATCGGGTTGCTCCAGGCGATCCACATCCGTCAGCGGCCTTTCTGAGACCGGCCGCGATGAAAGCCGTCCGCCCGTCCCCGGTCTCGAACTCTCCCCCCGCTCACCGGTGTCGCCGGGCCCGTGGGCGGGCCCGGCGCGGATTTCCAGACAGGAGTGGACGATGACGATCGCCGCGGAGGGTTCGCTTCTTCCCCGGGTGACCGGGGCGCTCACCCGCTCGTGCCGGCAGGCCGGGCTGGACGCGACCGGGTTCCGGATGGGGCACGACGCCGCCGGGCTGGTCTGCCACCTGGCCGCCGAGGGCGTGGTGGTACGGCTGGCCCGGGAGGACACGCCGGACGAGGCCGAGCGGCCGGCCGTCTCGGTGCGGGTGGCGCGGTGGCTGGCGGACCGGGGTTTCCCGGCCGACCGCCCCCTGGACGTGGAGCAGCCGATCGTCGCCGAGGGGTTCCTGGCGACCTTCTGGCGGAGGCAGGAGCACATCGGGCCGCCGCCCGACCCGGCGCAGCTCGGGCCGCTGCTGCGGCGGCTGCACGCCCTGCCGCCGGTGCCGTTCGAGTTGCCGGCCTGCGACCCGCTCGGTGCGGTGCGCCGGGCGGCGGGGGAGTGCCCGGTGCTGGACCACGAGGACCGGGGGTGGCTGCTGGGGCGCTGCGACGTGCTCGCCGAGGCGTACGGGCTGGTGGAGTTCGCGCTGCCGTACGGGCTGGTGCACGGCGACGCCCGCCGGGAGAACATGATCCGCACGCCCCGGGGGTTCCTGCTGAGGTCCTGGCAGTGGGCGTGCGCGGGGCCGCGGGAGATCGACCTGGTCCCGACCCTGCACGGCGCGCGGTTCGGGCTGACCGAGCGGCAGCTGGCGAATTTCAGCGAGGCGTACGGTCACGACGCCAGGTCCCAGGCGGGGTATCCGGTGCTGCGGGACATCCGGGATCTGCAGACCCTGACGGCCCTGCTGCGCCGGGCGCACCTCGACGCCGGGGTCCGTGACGAGCTGCGGCACCGGCTGGGCTCGCTGCGCGCGGGGGACGACCGCCTGTGGCACCTTCCATAGCCGGATAGGCTTGGGGCATGTCTGTCGAGTCGCTGTTTCCCCGCCTGGAAGCGCTCCTGCCCAAAGTGCAGAAGCCGATCCAGTATGTCGGGGGTGAGCTCAACTCGACCGTCAAGGACTGGGACGAGTCCACGGTCCGTTGGGCTCTGATGTATCCGGACGCCTACGAGGTGGGCCTGCCCAACCAGGGCGTCCAGATCCTCTACGAGATTCTCAACGAGCTGCCCGGGACGCTGGCCGAGCGCACCTACGCCGTCTGGCCCGATCTCGAGGCGCTCATGCGATCCGAGGGCGTCCCGCAGTTCACGGTCGACGGGCACCGGCCGGTGCGGGCGTTCGACGTGCTCGGGATCTCCTTCGCCACCGAGCTGGGCTACACCAACATGCTGACCGCGCTGGACCTGGCCGGCATCCCGCTCCTGGCCGCCGACCGGACCGACGACGACCCGATCGTCCTGGCGGGGGGCCACGCGGCCTTCAACCCCGAGCCGGTCGCCGACTTCCTCGACGCCGCGGTGCTGGGCGACGGCGAGCAGATCGCCATCGCGATCAGCGAGGTCATCCGCGAGTGGAAGGAGGAGGGCTCGCCCGGCGGGCGCGACGAGCTGCTGATGCGGCTGGCCGAGTCCGGCGGGGTCTACGTGCCCAGGTTCTACGACGTCACCTACCACCCGGACGGCCGCATCCAGCGGGTCGCGCCGAACCGGTCGGGGGTGCCGTGGCGGGTGCAGAAGCACACGGTGATGGACCTCGATGAGTGGCCCTACCCGAAGAAGCCGCTGGTCCCGCTGGCCGAGACCGTGCACGAGCGGTTCAGCGTGGAGATCTTCCGCGGCTGCACGCGCGGCTGCCGGTTCTGCCAGGCGGGCATGATCACCCGTCCGGTGCGGGAGCGCTCGATCACCACGATCGGTGACATGGTCGAGGCCGGCGTCAGGGCGTCCGGGTTCAACGAGGTCGGGCTGCTGTCGCTGTCGTCGGCGGACCACTCGGAGATCGGCGGCCTGGCCAAGGGCCTGGCCGACCGCTACGAGGGCACCAACACCTCGCTGTCGCTGCCCTCGACCCGGGTCGACGCCTTCAACATCGACCTGGCCAACGAGTTCTCCCGCAACGGCCGCCGCTCCGGCCTGACGTTCGCCCCGGAGGGCGGCTCGGAGCGGATGCGCAAGGTGATCAACAAGATGGTCACCGAGGACGACCTGATCCGGACGGTGACCGCCGCCTACAGCCAGGGCTGGCGGCAGGTGAAGCTCTACTTCATGTGCGGCCTGCCCACGGAGGAGGACGCCGACGTCCTCGGCATCGCCGACCTGGCGAGGAAGGTCATCAAGGCGGGCCGGGAGGCCACCGGGTCGCGTGACGTGCGCTGCACGGTCTCCATCGGCGGTTTCGTTCCCAAGCCGCACACGCCGTTCCAGTGGGCCGCCCAGGCCGACCACGAGACGGTCGACCGCAGGCTCAAGGCCCTCAAGGACGCCCTGCGCGGCGACAAGGAGTACGGCCGGGCCATCGGCATGCGCTACCACGACGGCAAGCCGTCGATCGTGGAGGGCCTGCTCTCCCGCGGCGACCGCCGGGTCGGCGCGGTCATCCGCGCGGTCTGGGAGGACGGCGGCCGGTTCGACGGCTGGAGCGAGCACTTCTCCTACCAGCGCTGGATCGACTGCGCGGTCAAGGCCGGCATCGACATCGACTGGTACACCACGCGCGAGCGCGAGGAGAACGAGGTCCTGCCCTGGGACCACCTCGACGCCGGCCTCGACCGCGAGTGGCTCTGGCAGGACTGGCAGGACGCCGTCAACGACGTCGAGGTCGAGGACTGCCGCTGGACGCCCTGCTACGACTGCGGAGTGTGCCCCACCATGGGCACCGAGATCCAGATCGGGCCCACGGGGAAGAAGCTGCTGCCACTGACGGTTGTCTGAGATAGGCCGTGCGTGAGCGCGGCCGGCCCTCGACCCATCACGACCTGGAAGGACGACACCACCCTGAAACCCGTTCCCGACGGGCCTCCGCCCGCACCCGTGGCGCAGCGGCTGCGTGTCCGCTACGCCAAGCGCGGCCGCCTGCGCTTCACGAGTCACCGTGACGTCTCCCGGGCGGTGGAGCGCGCCGTCCGGCGCGCCGGCGTCCCGGTCGCGTTCAGTGCGGGCTTCTCGCCGCACCCCAGGATCTCCTACGTGGGCGCGGCTGCGGCCACCGGGGTGGCGAGCGAGGCCGAATACCTTGAGATCAGCGTGACGCGGGAGTGCGACCCCGAGTGGCTGCGCACCGCGCTCGACACCTCCCTGCCACCAGGCGTCGATGTGCTCGACGTCGTCGTGGCGGGCGCCGGAACCCTGGCCGACCGGCTGGAGTGCTCGGCGTGGGAGGTACGGCTGCCGCAGGCCGACCCCGTCCTGGTGAAGGAGGCGGCCGAGCGGTTCGTCGCCGCCGAGCGGGTCGAGGTGGAGCGCATGACCAAGAAGGGTCTGCGCCGCTTCGACGCGCGTGAGGCGGTGCTGGGGCTCGAGGTGACCGAGGGAACCGAGACAACAGCAGGTCAGGCGTCCGGTCGGCCATGTGTCATACTTCGCATGGTTGTACGGCACGCAACTCCTGCCGTTCGACCCGACGACGTTCTCACCGGACTGCGTCTTTTGGCAGGCTTCGCGCCGCCGGTGCCCCCCGAGGTGACCAGGCTGGCGCAGGGACCGCTGGACGCGCGTACCGGTGGGCCCGCCGACCCGTTCGACCTGGACCGCGACATGATGCGCGGCGGCGAAACGGAACCGGTGGGCCGGCACGTCGGCGGCGATCTATAGGACTTGGCGCCGGGCCGTGCGGCTCGGCGTACAGCGAGAGACGAGAGCTCCCGCGCGGCGCGGAGACGCGCCCGGGAGCTGACGGGAGAGCGCCCGCATGCTCGACAACGAGCCCGGCGCCGGGGTGAACGGCCCCGGCGAGGACAGAACAGAACAGACCCAGCCGACGCGTCGCAGGCGGTCCGCCAGCAGGCCGGCCGGCCCTCCGCCGGAGGAGCCGGAGTCCCCGCCCGCGGTGCTGAAGGCACCCGCGCCGGTGACGGCCCCGCCGGCCGTCGCCGAGCCGGCGGAGCCCGCGGCTGCCCCGGCTCCCGAGCCGGCGGCGACGCGGCCGGCCGGACCCGCCGAGACCGGGGACGCGCGGCCTGCCGCGGCCCAGGAGCCCGGAGCCGCGCCGGAGCCCGAGGCGGCGCCGGAACCGGTGAAGCCCAAGCGCGCGACCCGGCGCAAGACGGCCGTCGCCGAGGCCGGGACCGCGACGGCTGAGCCGGCCGCCGCGAAGCCCCGGCGCAGCCGTGCGAAGAAGGCGGCCGCCGAGCCGGTGGCGGAGCCGGGCGCCGAGACGCCCGGCGAGACGGTTTCCGGACCGGCGGCCGAGGCGTCCGCTGAGACGGCCGCACCGGTCGCGCCGGAGCCGGTGGCCGGGCCGTCCGGACAGGAGGCGCCGGAGAAGCCCGCGCCGGCCAAGCGCACCCGCACCCGCAGGAAGGCGGCGCAGCAGGAGGCCCCTCCGGCCGAGCCGGTCGCCGAGGTGAGCGCGCCCCAGGCCGCGGCCCCGGCGGGACCCGCGGAGGCTCAGGAGACCCCGGAGACCGTGGAGACCACGGCGGTCGCGGAGGCCCCGTACGGCGAAGAGACCCCGGAAGCCCCGGACGTCGCGGACCTGCTTCCGGAGCCGCCCGCCGACGAGGCGCTGGACGACGAGCCCGCAGGCGAGGACATCGTCGAGGAGCGTCCCGGCCTGTTCTCCGACCCCTTCGGGATGGCCGAGCGTGAGCGCCCGGAGGCCCCGGCGCTGACCTTCCAGGCGCCGGCCGCGGTCTTCCAGCCGCTCTTCCAGGCCCCCGACCCGCAGCGGGCCGTGGCGCCCGCCGTCCGTCCCGCGCCGGCGCAGCCGGAACCCGAGGCGGAGCAGGCAGAGGAGGAGCTCTCCCCGGAGGCCGCCGGCGACGAGGCCGAGGGCGACGAGGAGGCCGGTGGCCGCCGCCGTCGCCGCCGCAGGGGCGGGCGCGGCCGGGGCCGTGTCCGTGACCTGGAAGAAGGCGAGGAGGAGGAGCCGGAGCAGGCCGAGGAGGAGCCGGAGGCCCAGCCCCAGCCCGCCGAGCAGGCAGAGGAGGAGACGGGCGGCTCACGCCGTCGCCGTCGCCGCCGCCGCCGCGGCGAGGAGTCGGACGAGAGCAACGACAATCCGCCGAACACCGTGGTGCGCATCCGCGCGCCCCGCGCCGGACGCAGCCTGCTGGACGAGGTGCAGAGCGTGCGCGGCTCGACCCGCCTGGAGGCCAAGAAGCAGCGCCGCCGCGAGGGCCGTGAGCTCGGCCGCAGACGCCCGCCGATCATCACCGAGTCGGAGTTCCTGGCCCGCCGCGAGTCCGTCGAGCGCATGATGGTGGTCCGCCGCACCGGCGGCCGGACCCAGATCGCGGTGCTGGAGGACGGCATCCTCGTCGAGCACTACGTCAACCGCGAGGCCGGCCAGTCCTACGTGGGCAACGTCTACCTCGGCAAGGTGCAGAACGTCCTGCCGAGCATGGAGGCGGCGTTCGTCGACATCGGCAAGGGCCGCAACGCGGTGCTGTACGCCGGTGAGGTCAACTTCGACACCGTGGGGCTGGAGGGCCAGCCCAAGCGGATCGAGGTGGCGCTGAAGTCCGGCCAGTCGGTGCTGGTTCAGGTCACCAAGGACCCGATGGGCCACAAGGGGGCGCGGCTCACCTCGCAGGTCAGCCTGCCGGGCCGCTACCTGGTCTACGTGCCCGACGGCTCGATGACCGGGATCAGCCGCAAGCTGCCCGACAAGGAGCGCACCCGCCTCAAGAGCATCCTGAAGAAGGTGATGCCGGAGAACGCCGGTGTCATCGTCCGCACGGCCGCCGAGGGCGCCTCCGAGGAGGAGCTCGGCCGCGACGTGGCCAGGCTGTCGGCCCAGTGGGAGAACATCCAGCGCAAGGCCAAGTCGGCCAGCGCGCCGGAGCTGCTGTCCTCCGAGCCCGACCTGACCGTCAGGGTGGTCCGCGACGTCTTCAACGAGGACTTCGCCTCGCTGGTCGTGGCGGGCGACGAGGTGTGGGAGACGGTCGACGAGTACGTCCGCTATGTCGCCCCGCACCTGGCCGACCGGCTGAAGAGGTGGGACGGCGACGGCGACGTCTTCGCCGCCTACCGCATCGACGAGCAGATCGCCAAGGCGATGGAGCGCAAGGTCTGGCTGCCCAGCGGCGGTTCGCTGGTGATCGACCGGACCGAGGCCATGACGGTGGTCGACGTCAACACCGGCAAGTTCACCGGTCAGGGCGGCAACCTCGAGGAGACGGTGACCCGCAACAACCTGGAGGCGGCCGAGGAGATCGTCCGCCAGCTCAGGCTGCGGGACATCGGCGGCATCATCGTCATCGACTTCATCGACATGGTGCTGGAGAGCAACCGCGACCTGGTGCTGCGGCGGCTGCTGGAGTGCCTGGCCCGCGACCGGACGAAGCACCAGGTCGCCGAGGTCACCTCGCTGGGGCTGGTGCAGATGACCCGCAAGCGGGTCGGGCAGGGCCTGCTGGAGGCGTTCTCCACCGTCTGTGAGTGCTGCAACGGCCGGGGCCTGCACGTCTCGACCGAGCCGGTCGAGGGCAAGCCGGAGCCGCGCGGCACCCAGGGCAAGATGGCCATCGAGAAGGCCGTCGCGGAGAAGCTCGGCAAGGACGGCGGTCAGGCCGTCGCGGCCAACGACCAGTCCGGCCGTGATACGGTGACCGATGCGCTTGACGACGCTCCTGACGGAGACGCTCAGGCCATGCAGACTTCCGGCCGGGGGCGGCGACGCTCCCGGAAGGCCAGGTCGGCCGACTGACCGGGCCGCCTCGCGAATCCCGCCGTCCGGCGGCGCCGTACGGGCGCACTGGGCGGCGGGGGCGCCCGCGGGGCACGGTCGGCGGCCGGCGGTTCCGGCGTTCCGCCCGGTTCGACCAGGACACCGGTAATCCGGTAAGCTGGTGAATCGGTGCGCTCGTGGCGCGCCCTGTTCGCGCGTCTACCCGGTTCGTCGGTCGACATCAGTGACCATAGCCGGATGCGGGGCGCAGCATCCAGCGAGCAAGTAGTCAGAAGAAGGGTTCCGCGGTGTACGCGATCGTTCGTTGCGGCGGCAGGCAGCAGAAGGTCTCCGTCGGTGACGTCCTTGAGGTGGACAAGGTCGCCGGCGAGGTCGGTTCCATGGTCTCGCTGCCGACGGTGCTCGTCGTCAACGATGGCGACGTGACCACCGAGGCGGGCAAGTTCACCGTCGCCGCCGAGATTCTCGGCGAGACCAAGGGTCCGAAGATCCGGATCCTCAAGTACAAGAACAAGACCGGCTACAAGAAGCGCCAGGGTCACCGCCAGCGTTACACGCAGGTGAAGATCACCGGCATCGACCAGGCCTGAGTTTCGGGAGTTTTGCGAGATGGCACACAAGAAGGGCGCGTCGTCCACTCGGAACGGCCGTGACTCCAACGCGCAGCGGCTTGGCGTGAAGCGCTTCGGCGGCCAGCTGGTCAACGCCGGCGAGATCATCGTCCGGCAGCGTGGCACCCACTTCCACCCGGGCGACAACGTCGGCCGCGGCAGCGACGACACGCTGTTCGCGCTGGCCGCCGGCCACGTGCAGTTCGGTGTCAAGCGCGGTCGCCGCGCGGTGAGCATCGTCCCGGCCGCGGAGTAGGTCCGCACCGCCAGACGTCAACGACAGGGGTGGATCGCGTAGGCGATCCACCCCTGTTCGCTTTATAAGCGGTTTTCCTGAGATAGGGGTAGAAAGGCAGACATGCCGGACTTTGTGGACCAGGTGGTCCTGCACATCAAGGCCGGTGACGGGGGACATGGCTGCGCCTCTGTCCATCGGGAGAAGTTCAAGCCGCTCGGCGGCCCCGACGGCGGCAACGGCGGCCGCGGCGGCGACGTCATCCTGGAGGTCGACCCCAGCACCGCCACGCTGCTGGAGTACCACCACCGTCCGCACCGCAAGGCCGCCAACGGCAAGCAGGGCTCGGGCGGCAACCGCGACGGAGCCAACGGCGGGGACGTCATCCTGCCGGTGCCCGACGGCACCGTGGTCAAGGACGCCTCCACCGGTGAGGTCCTGGTCGACCTGGTCGGCGCCGGCACCCGCTACGTGATCGCCGAGGGCGGCCACGGTGGGCTGGGCAACGCCGCCCTGGCCTCCACCAAGCGCAAGGCCCCCGGCTTCGCGCTGCTCGGCGAGCCCGGGGACGCCCTCGACGTGATGCTGGAGCTGAAGAGCGTCGCCGACGTGGCGCTGGTCGGCTTCCCCAGCGCGGGCAAGTCCTCCCTGATCGCCGCGCTGTCGGCGGCCCGCCCGAAGATCGCCGACTACCCGTTCACCACGCTGGTGCCCAACCTCGGCGTCGTCAGCGCCGGTGACACGGTCTTCACCGTCGCCGACGTGCCCGGCCTCATCCCCGGCGCGTCGGAGGGCAGGGGCCTGGGCCACGAGTTCCTGCGGCACGTCGAGCGGTGCAACACGCTCGTGCACGTGATCGACTGCGCCACCATGGAGCCGGGCCGCGACCCGGTCAGCGACTACGAGGCGATCGAGGCCGAGCTCGCGGCGTACGGCAAGCTGGAGGACCGGCCGCGCCTGGCCGTGCTCAACAAGGCCGACGTGCCCGACGCCCGGGAGCTGGCCGACATCGTCCGGCCGATGCTGGAGGAGCGGGGGCTGCGGGTCTTCCAGATCTCGGCGGCCACGCACGAGGGCCTGCCGGAGCTGACCTACGCCATGGCCGAGATGGTCGCCGCCGCCCGGGCCGCCGCGCCCGTGCCCGAGCCGACCCGCCTGGTCATCCGGCCCCGCCAGATCGGCGACACCGGCTTCGCGGTGCGCCGGGTGGACGACAACACCTTCCAGGTCACCGGGGCCAAGCCGGAGCGGTGGATCCGCCAGACCGACTTCACCAACGACGAGGCCGTCGGCTACCTCGCCGACCGGCTGGAGCGGCTCGGCGTGGAGGAGGAGCTCACCAAGGCGGGCGCCAAGGCCGGCGCCGAGGTGATCATCGGGTCCATGGAGAACGGCTACATCTTCGACTGGCAGCCGACGCTCAACGCCGAGGCCGTGCACCAGGGGCCGCGGGGTACGGACAACCGGCTCGGATAGCCTGCTGTCCACGGCCCCCGGAGGTCCCCCGGCGCGCGGGCCGTGGTGGCAGAGCCCGGGGAGCCCTTTTCGAGGAAGGTACGTGTACGTGGACGGTGGGCGCGATCGGATCCGTACGGCCGCACGCCTGGTCGTGAAGGTGGGCTCGTCATCGCTCACCACTCCGCAGGGGACGATCGACGTCGACCGGGTGGACGCCCTGGTCGACGTGCTCGCCGCCCGCCGTGCGGCGGGCACGCAGCTCGTGCTGGTGTCCTCCGGCGCGATCGCGGCGGGCCTGGGACCGCTGGGCCTGCCCGCGCGGCCGCGCGACCTCGCCACCCAGCAGGCGGCGGCCTCCGTCGGGCAGGGGGTGCTGGTCGCCCGCTACACCTCCTCCTTCGCCCGGTACAGCCTGCGCGTCGGCCAGGTGCTGCTGACCGCCGACGACATGATGCGCCGCTCGCACCACGCCAACGCCCAGCGCACGCTGGGCCGCCTGCTGGAGCTGGGCATCGTCCCGGTGGTCAACGAGAACGACACCGTGGCCACCGACGAGATCCGCTTCGGTGACAACGACCGGCTCGCCGCGCTGGTCGCCCACCTGACCCGCGCCGACGCGCTGGTGCTGCTGTCGGACGTGGACGCCCTCTACGACGGCGACCCGCGCCGCCCGGGGGCCCGCAGGCTCACCGAGGTGCGCGGGCCCGCCGACCTCGTGGGCGTCGAGCTGGGCAGGGGCGGCGCGGTCGGCACCGGCGGCATGGTCACCAAGGTGCAGGCGGCCCGGATCGCCACCGGCGCGGGCGTGCCCGTCGTGCTGACCGCCGCCGCGCACGCCGCGCAGGCCCTCACCGGCGCCGACATCGGCACCTACTTCCACCCCGAGGGCCGCCACCCCGGCACCCGCCTGCTGTGGCTGGCGCACGCCACCACCGGCCGGGGCCGCCTCCACCTGGACCCCGGCGCGGTCGAGGCGGTGGTGGGCCGCCGCAAGTCGCTGCTGCCCGCCGGGGTCACCGCCGTCGAGGGCGAGTTCGCCGCGGGCGACCCGGTGGACCTGTGCGGGCCGCGCGGCCGGGTCGTCGCCCGCGGCCTGGTGAACTTCGACGCCGGGGAGATCCCCGGCCTGCTGGGCCGTTCCACCAGGGAGCTGGGCGCCGACCTCGGTCCGGAATATGAGCGTGAGCTGATTCATCGCGACGACATCGTCATACTGGAGACTCAGCACTAGTTTCCGGTTCGCATGGAGCGCGAGATGTCCGAGGAATTCCTGAAGGTGGCCCGGGCGGCCAAAGAGGCCGCCGCCGAGCTGGCCCCGCTGCCGCGGTCGCCCAAGGACGCCGCGCTCCGGGCGGTGGCCGACGCCCTGGTGGCCAGGGCGGCCGAGATCGTCGAGGCCAACGCGCTCGACGTGGAACGGGCGCGGGAGGGCGGCACCTCCGAGTACATGATCGACCGGCTCCGGCTCGACGAGGCCCGCGTCCGGGCCGTCGCCGAGGCGGTCCGCCAGGTCGCCGACCTGCCCGACCCGGTGGGCGAGGTGGTCCGGGGCGGCACGCTGCCCAACGGGCTGGAGCTGCGCCAGGTCCGGGTGCCCCTCGGGGTGGTCGGCATCATCTACGAGGGCCGCCCGAACGTGACCGTGGACGCCGCGGCGCTCTGCCTGAAGAGCGGCAACGCCGTGCTGCTGCGCGGCTCGTCCAGCGCGTACTCCTCCAACACCGCCCTGGTGAAGGTCATGCAGGAGGCGCTGGCCGGCACCGAGGTCCCGGCCGGGGCGGTGCAGCTGGTGCCCGGCCGGAGCCGTGACTCGGTCAAGGAGCTCATGCGGGCCCGGGGCCTGGTGGACGTGCTGATCCCGCGCGGCGGGGCCTCACTGATCAACTCGGTGGTCGAGGAGTCCACGGTCCCGGTGATCGAGACCGGCGTCGGCAACTGCCACGTCTACGTCGACGCCGACGCCGACCTCGACCTCGCCGTCGAGATCCTCCTCAACGCCAAGGTCCAGCGGCCCTCGGTGTGCAACGCCGCCGAGACGCTCCTGGTGCACGCCGCCGTCGCCGACGCGTTCGTGCCGCGCGCGCTGGCCGCGCTGGCCGCCGAGGGGGTGACGGTGCACGGGGACGAGCGGATCGCCGCCTACGGCGACGTGGTGCCGGCCGGTGAGACCGACTTCCGTGAGGAGTACCTCTCCCTCGACATCGCCGCGGCCGTGGTCGACTCGCTGGAGGACGCGGTCGCGCACATCAGGAAGTACGGCTCGGGCCACACCGACGCGATCGTGACCCGTTCGGTCACCGCCTCGCGCAGGTTCGTCGCGACGGTCGACTCCGCGGCGGTGGCGGTCAACGCCTCCACCCGGTTCACCGACGGCGGCGAGTTCGGGTTCGGCGCGGAGATCGGCATCTCCACCCAGAAGCTGCACGCGCGCGGCCCCATGGGCCTGCCCGAGCTGACCTCCACCAAGTGGATCTACACCGGGGAGGGCCACCTGCGCACCGCGTCCGGCACGGTCATCGCCCGGCCGGGGCCTCGCGCCGAGTAGCCGGGGCCGCCCGGCGCGGGCCCCGGTCTTCCCGTGACCGATCGTGACGGCGTGTCGCTTCCCGTGATCGGGACCGGGTGCCGTTTGACTTGATCGCATGAACGCTGTGACCGCGGCCCCGGTCGCCACCGTGCCGCCCACCGGCCGGCCCGCGCGGCCATGAGGCGCGCCCTTTACGACGTGGCGGCGCTGATCGCCCGGATCGTGGTGGGCGTGATCTTCGTCGCGCACGGGTGGCAGAAGGCCGCGGGCGGCGGGCCCGGCGCGGCCGCGGCGAAGTTCGCCGCGATGGGCGTGCCGCTGCCGGAGGCGTCGGCGTGGTACGCCGTGGTCGTCGAGCTGGCCGGCGGGATCCTGCTCATCCTGGGCCTGCTGACCCCGCTCGCCGGTCTCCTGCTCGCGATCGACATGCTGGGCGCCGTCCTGTTCGTCCACCGGGGCGCGCTGTTCGTCGGCGAGGGCGGTTTCGAGCTGGCCGGCGCCCTCGGTTCGGCCGCGCTGCTGGCGGCCGCCGGCGGCGCGGGCCGGGTCAGCCTGGACCACCTGCTCTTCGGCCGCCGGAGGGAGCGCCGACGGCGGGACGAGGCGGGCCTGCCGTACGTCCCGCCGCTCGCGGCCGGGCCGCAGCCGCCCGCTCCGGCGGACCGGCCGCCGGAGCAGCCGCCGGGGCAGTCCCCGCAGCAGCCGTCCGCGCAGGCGGGCGGGCCCGGTGACCCCCGGGGAGACGCCGCGGGCCGCTGATGTTTCCCCCAAGTACGGCGCGCCGCCGTAAATTCGTCCTCCCCGCCCGCTATGGTGTTGTCTCCTTTGGGCTGGAGGCAGGGGAGCGAGCGCGAGCGAGCGACCCGACAGGCACAGGCGGTCTCGGACCCATGTGGCCGACGCGGGAGGGCACGTGGGGCGACTCGGGCGGATCGGCCCCTACACGTTGATGGAGCGCCTCGGCCGGGGCGGCATGGGCGAGGTCTACCTCGCCGCCAACCGCCGCGGCGAGCTCGTCGCCCTCAAGATGCTCCACGAGGCCGTCGACGCCGACTCCGAGGCCCGCGCGCGGCTCGAACGCGAGGTCCGCGCCCTGCGCCGGGTCGAGAGCCCCTACGTCGCCAGGGTCCTCGACGCCGACCTCGCCTGCGAGCGGCCCTACCTGGTCATGCAGTACATCGAGGGCGACACCCTCCTGGAGCGGGTACGGCGCGACGGCCCGCTTCGGGGAGCGGGGCTCGTCACCCTGGCGCAGGGGCTGGCGGCCGCGCTGTCGGCCATCCACGCGGCCGGGGTCGTGCACCGCGACCTCAAGCCCACGAACGTGCTGCTCGGCCCCGGCGGCGAGCCCGTCCTGATCGACTTCGGCATCGCCCAGGTCCTCGACGCCACCCGGCTCACCCTCACCGGCACCTTCCTGGGCACCCCCGGCTACGCCGCCCCGGAGCTGTTCGCCGACGAGCCGGTGCGGGAGCCCGTCGACGTGCACGGCTGGGCCGCCACGGTCGCGTTCGCCGCCACCGGGCGCCCCACCTTCGGCCGCGGCACGGTCGAGGCGCAGATGTACGCGATCCTGAACGGCCAGGCCGACCTCGCGGGGGTCCCCGCGGCGCTGCTGCCCCTGATCCGGGCGGCCCTGCACCGCGAGGCCGGGAAACGCCCCACCGCGGCCGTCCTCGCCACCCGCCTCGCCCGCCTGGCCCGCGCCACCGCCGGAACGGCGCCCGCGAAGAACACCGGGCGCGAGGGAGAGCGGAACGGGCGTGCCGGGGAGCGGGCCGCGGCCGCCGCGGCACGGAAACCGGAGACCCGGGCCGCCACCGTCACGGCGGAGGAGCCCCCGAAGGCCGGAAGGGCGGCGAAGGCGGCGGAGGCCGCCCGCGGGCTCCGGCCGGGGCCCGCGCCGGACCGGACCGTCCGGGGGACGCGCCCCGGAGACGACGAGCGGACCCCGGTCCCGGGTGAGACGCAGCCGTCCCGGAGCGGGAACCCTCCCACGGCGGACGGGCCCGCGCCCGCCCGCCGGGTCGTCAGGCGGCGGCGGACCACCCCGGCCGCGGAGCCCGCCCCGGCCAGGACGGGCCCGCTGCCCGCGGGAAGCGCGGCACTGCTCCTGCTGGCCGTGCTCGCCGTACCGTGCGTGGTGTCCACGGTGATCTGGCCGCTGGCCACCTTCGCCGTCACCGCGGTCTTCACCGGGCTGGCCCGCGCGATCTGGATGGGGCACTGGCTGGTCCGGCGGTGCAGGTCGGCCAGGACGCGCGGCGTACTGCGCGCGGTGACCTTCCCGCCGACCCTCGCGGTGTCGCTGGTGACCGTGCTGGCCTGGCCCGGGCTGCCGGCCGCGGGGCTCGCCGGGGTCACGCTGTGGGCGATCCTGGGCGGGGAACTGCCGCCCGAGTGGTGGCTGCGGCCCGGCCCCGTCGCCGTCGCCGGTGTCGTGTTCGGCGTCGTCTGCGGCTGGGGCGCCGGCCGCGAGATCGATCGGGTCAGCTCGCGGATCCCCGAGCTGCGCGACCTGCGCAGGCAGGGGCTGCGCGCCCTGACCGTGCTGGGCGGGTTCGTCGCCCTCTGCGCGACGGCCGTGCGGGCGGTCGCCCTCACGTTCGGCCTCTGACCGGCCGCCGGGGGCGGCACGCTCCCCTAGACGATCTCAAGGTTGGCCATCATGCCCATGTCCTCGTGTTCGGCGTTGTGGCAGTGGAAGAGGTAACGGCCGCGGTAGCCGTCGAAACGGGTGATGATCTCGGCTGACTCACCCGGCCGCAGGGAGACGGTGTCCTTGAGGCCCGCGTCGTGCGGCAGCGGCGGGCGGCCGCCGCGCGAGAGCACCCGGAAACCGACCAGATGCAGGTGGACGGGGTGGTGGACGTCGGCGACCAGCCGCCACACCTCGACATCTCCGAGACGGGTGATGACGTCGGAGCGGGCGGGGTCGAACGGCAGCCCGCCGATCAGCCAGCCGTGGCCGCCGCCCATCCGCCCGGCGCGGAAGGAGAGGTCGCGCACCCTGACGGCGTCCGACCGGCGCCAGGCCGGCAGGTCGGTGGAGAGGGTGCGGGGGACGCGGCTGTCGTCGGCGGCGCGGCGCGCGACGCGGAAGGCCATCACGTCGCGGGTACGGCCCGAGCCGAGCCGGTTGAGGAGCCTGACGCGGCCGCCGACCGGGATGCCGGAGAAGTCGATGATCACGTCGTGGCGTTCGGCGGGCGCCGTCGGCAGCAGCCGGTGGGTGACCGGCGCGGCGAGCAGTCCCTGGTCGGCGCCGATCTGGACGAGGTCGAGGCGGCGTCCGTCGTCGGTGACCGCTTCGAGCTCGTAGTGCCGGGCGTTGGAGGCGTTCAGGATACGCAGCCGGTGGCGGGCCGCGTCGACCTCGTGCACGGGCCACGGGGCGCCGTTGACCAGGATCACGTCACCGAGGACGCCGCCGAGGTAGGGGTCGTGCACGCCCGGCCGCTCCCGCAGGGCGGGGTCGAGGGCGGGATAGGCGAGGCCGCCGTCGGCGGCGAACGCGCGGTCGGCGATCATGAGGGGCAGTTCGCGCGGCCCCGCGGGCAGGCCGAGGGCGTCCTCGGCGTCGTCGCGGACGATGTGCAGCCCGGCCAGGCCGCGCCAGATCGCGGGGGCGGTGAAGTCCATCCGGTGGTCGTGGTACCACAGCAGCGTCGGCCGCTGGTCCAGCGGGAAGGTGTAGTCCCGCGTCAGCTCGGTCACCACGGCCCGCGGATCGTGCATGCCCCGCATGCCGTGCCCGGAGCCGTGCCCCGTGTGCATGGGGCGCTCCTGCCGGCCTCGGGGCAGGACGAGGTCGGTCGGGTACCCGTCGGAGGCCGCCGGGGTTCGTCCGCCGTGCAGGTGCACGACGGTCGGCACGGGCAGTTCGTTGTGGTGCGTCACGGTGACCGGCCGGCCGCGGCGCGACTCGATCGTCGGTCCGGGGAAGGTGCCCTCGTACGTCCACAGCGGCGTTCTGACGCCGGGCAGGATCTCCGCGCTCGCCTCGCGCTGGGTGATCTCGTAGCGGTCGGTCCCGTCCGAGGCGCCGACCGGATCGAGCACGGGGGGAATCGGCAGCGGTACCCGGAACGGCGGCGGTAGCGCTACGGCGCTGCGCAGCCGGGCGCCGGTGACCGACGGCCGGCGGGCCAGCGCGGCCGAGGCCGTCAGCCCGGCGGCCGCCGTCAGCCCGAGCGCCCCGCCGATGCCCAGCATCCGCCGCCTGGTCGGGCCGCGGACCTCGTCGCGGTGCTCACGCATCACGGGCCTCCCGCCGCGGGAGGGGCCGGCGCCAGCCGGCGATGAACTGCACGGTGAGCGCGGCGACGGTCATCACGCCCAGCGGGATGTGCAGCCACAACGCGCCGTCCAAGCCGGCGAAGTACTGCACCGTCTCGGCCGCCGCCACCGCCGTCGTGGACAGGAAAGGCCACGCCTGGCGCAGCCGTACCCACACCACGATCGCCGTGATCATCTGCAGGTATCCGATGGAGGTGACCACGTCGGCGCCGGCCGCGTGCCAGCGCAGGCCGTCGAAGTCGCCGGTCAGATACACCCCGGCGAACACCGGCTGGCCGGCGATCGCCATCATGTGCGCGCTGACGGCGGCTCGGAACGCCCACTCTGGGGGTTTCGGCCGATGCGCGGCCCCGGTGAGCATGTCGCACTTCTCCTCGTTCTGACCTTGGTTGGTGAACGACCCGACACTATGAGCTGGTGGTTATCTCGTCTAAGATCAATATTGCTATGGTGTTATGTGCTGGGAGGCATGATGGAGCTGGGCCCGCTCAGGCAGTTCCTGGTGGTGGCACGGCTGGAACACCTCAGCCGGGCGGCCGAGGAGCTGCGCATCGCCCAGCCGTCGCTGAGCCGGACCATCGCCCGGCTGGAGAGCGAGCTGGGCACCCCGCTGTTCGACCGGAGTGGCCGGCTCCGGCTGAACGACGCGGGCAAGGTCTTCCGCGGCCACGTCGAACGGGCCCTGGGCGAACTCGAGGCCGGACGACGCGCCGTCGCCGAGGCCACCGGCGAGGGCATGGGCACCGTGAGGCTGGCGTCGGAGACCTTCCTCACCCTCACCGGTCCGCTGGCGGCCTACAAGCGGGCCCATCCCTCCGTCGAGGTCGAGCTCCACTGGTCACCGGCCGAGGACATGGCCCGCCGCCTGCGGGCCCAGGACGTCGACCTGTGTGTCGCCTCACAGCCGATCCACATCGAAGGCCTGGAGTCGGTGCGGCTGTTCGAGGAGGTGGTGGGGGTGGGCGCGCCACTCGGTCACCCGCTGGCGGGCCGTACGTCCGTGCGCGTCGACGAACTCGTCGGCCAGCCCTTCGTCGCCGCCCGCAAGGGGCACTGGCAGCGGCGGCTGCTCGACCGGCTCTTCGCCGCGCTGGACCGCACGCCGAAGATCGTCTGCGAGGTCGACGAGGTCGGCGCCATCGCGGAGCTGATCGGCGCGGGACTCGGCATCGGCCTCGTCCCCGCCTTCGCCCGCCGCAACGCCACGCATGTCCCCGGCGTCTGGATCGCCGTCGACAGCCCCGACTGCCGCCGCACGGTCACCCTGCACTGGGGCGCCGGCGGCCACCTGTCCACCGCCGCCCGCCTGATGCGCGCCACGATCACCGGCTGGGACTGGACCACCGGCCGACCGCGGGACGAACGCGGATGACGGGCCCACGGGCGGCTTCACTGTCCCGGACGGCGGTCGTTGACCGTACGCTCCAGAACCGTCAGGTCGCCGCGCCCCCTGACATTCCGGGGCGCCGTGTCGTCGTACCGGTGAGAGGCCGAGACGCCAGACCGAAGGGAAGGGACGGACAGCGATGACCACGCAACGCGAGGTGGACGAAGCCGAGATCAGGCGGCAGGTCGACGGGATCATCGAAGGAATGCGGGCCAAAGATCTGGAGGTCCTGCGGCGGCTTTACACAACGGACGTCGTGTCCTTCGACGTCGAGCCGCCGCTGCAGCACGTCGGGGTGGACGCGAAACTGAAGAACTGGGCGAAGGTGTTCGCGTTCTTCCAGGATGTGAATTATGAGGTTCGCGACCTGACGTTCACCATGGGCGACGACGTGGCGTTCGGGCACGGCTTCGGCCGGCTCAGCGGCACGCTGAAGAACGGGACGGCGACGAGCGGTATGTGGGTCCGGGCCACCTTCTGCTTCCGGAAGATCGACGGCCGTTGGCTGATCGCGCACGACCAGGTCTCCGTGCCGTTCGACATGGCGAGCGGCAAAGGGGTGACCGACCTCGAACCCTGACGGGTCGCGGAGGGTGTGGCGGCGGTCACGGCTCGTCGTACCCGCCGGCCGGCCGCTTCCCCGGAATGCGACGGGACGCCGCCCCCGGGAACCGGGGTCCCGGCCGGTGCGGCGGTTCGTCTGTGCGGTGTTCTCCGACGGCGCCCCTGAAAGGCCCGGGAACGCTTCTCCCGGGCCTCCGGGTCACCGTCAGTTGCCGTCGCGGCGGGCGAAGCGGTTGAAGATGCGCTCCCCGGCGTTGACCGCGCCCTCGGCGACGTCACGCAGCACGCCGATGAAGGGGTCCTGCGACTGCGACCAGGACTCGCGGTAGGAGCGGGCGGCGGCCTTGATCTCCTCGGTGATCCGCGCGTCGGCGTCGTCGGCCCGGCGGGGGTAGTCACCGCCGAGCATCCGCTCGTAGTCGCCGCTGCGGTGCCACCTGTCGAGCTCGGCGACCCGCGAGACCGCGAACGGGTGGGTGGTGCCCAGCAGGTTGAGGACCTTCAGCAGGCCGTCGCGGACGTCGCCGGCCGTGTCGTACTCGCGCGCCTGGTCGAGGAACGCCTCGATGTTCATCTCGTGCAGGCGCGAGCCGCCGGCGAGCTTCATCAGCGCGCGCAGCGCGGCCTCCGGGTCCTGGCCGCAGAGCAGGCCGCCGCGGTCGGCCGACAGCTCCGACTTGCGGTGCCACTCCTCCAGCCCCGCGACGATGGCGCGCAGGCCGATGTAACCGAGCGGGATCCACGCCACGCGGCTGGCCAGGCGGGTCAGGATGTCGAGCATGGTGCGGTAGACGGCGTGGCCCGACAGGATGTGCGCGGTCTCGTGGCCGATGACGAAGCGCAGCTCCTCGGCGTCCATCAGGTCGAGCAGGCCGGTGGTGACGACGATGAACGGGTCGTCGAAGCCGATCGCCTTGGCCTGCACCGCCGGGCTCTGCTGGACGTAGATCTCCGGGATGCGGTGGAGATCGAGGGTGTAGGCGGCGTCACGGCCTATGTCGTGCAGCACGCGGAACTGCGTCTCGCTGGTGCGCACGGTCGAGGCGAGCTGGATCAGGCGCAGACGGCGTTCGCTGACCAGGCCGGACATCTGCTTGAGCACCGTGTCGAAGCCGCTGAGCGAGCGCAGGGCGACCAGCGCGGACCGGTCAGCGGGATGTTCGTAGGCGCGAGAGCTTATGCCTGGCAGCTGCACGCGGTTGCGATCCGGGGTGGTGGTCATGCCCGGCATGCTACGTCGGACCCGCCTGGTGTGCGCGGGACCGGGGGAAAGCCGGTCGCGGGCCGCGCGCTAGGGTCCTTCCATGATGAACGCGTCTGGCCGCGGGGGAAAGCGGCGCCTGGGCGTCATGGGCGGCACCTTCGATCCCATCCACCACGGTCACCTGGTGGCCGCCAGTGAGGTCGCCCACCACTTCGACCTCGACGAGGTGGTCTTCGTGCCCACCGGGCGCCCCTGGCAGAAGGCCGACAAGACGGTCTCCGCGCCGGAGGACCGCTACCTGATGACGGTCATCGCGACGGCCTCCAACCCGCGCTTCTCGGTGAGCCGGGTGGACATCGACCGGCCGGGGCCGACCTTCACCATCGACACGCTGCGGGAGATCTCCACCGAGCGGGGCCCGGACACCGAGCTGTTCTTCATCACCGGCGCCGACGCGCTGGCGCAGATCCTGAGCTGGCGCGACGTCGACGAGCTGTTCACCATCGCCCACTTCGTGGGCGCCACCCGGCCCGGCCACGTGCTGCGCGACCCCGGCCTCCCCGAGGGCCGGGTCAGCCTGGTGGAGATCCCGGCGCTGGCCATCTCGTCGTCGGAGTGCCGCGACCGGGTGGCCGCGGGCGAGCCCATCTGGTATCTCGTGCCCGACGGCATCGTGCAGTACATCAACAAGCGCGGCCTGTACCGCGACCCCGAGGCCTGACCCGGCCGCGGGCCGTACGGCGTCGGCCCGCGCGGGGACTTCGTGACCGGAACGGAATCGGGCGGTGCCCGCCGGGCGTTGTAATGGGGTGGCAACATGACAGGCGCTGTGATCGCGGCAGTTCTTCGGGGGCTCCCGATGGGGCACCCTGGTAGGTGACAGCGCCGACTACAGGAGGACTAACCGACACCGTGACCGCAACCGACAGATCCGTCCAGCTCGTCAGAATCGCCGCAGAGGCCGCCGCCGACAAGCTGGCCGACGACATTCTCGCCTACGACGTGAGCGACCAGCTCGTCATCACTGACGCCTTCCTGCTCTGCTCCGCCTCCAACGACCGCCAGGTCCGCGCCATCGTCGACGAGATCGAGGAGAGGCTGCGGCTCCAGGCCGACGCCAAGCCCGTCCGCCGGGAGGGCGAGCGCGAGGGCCGCTGGGTCCTCCTCGACTACATCGACATCGTCGTGCACGTCCAGCACGAGGAGGACCGCACCTTCTACGCCCTTGAGCGCCTGTGGAAGGACTGCCCCTCCATCTCCCTGCCGGACAGCGTGGCCCAGGCCGCCGCCCAGCGCGCCCGCCGGGCGGTATCTGAGTGAGCCGCCGTGTCGTCTGCCTGAGGCACGGCCAGACCCTCTGGAACGTCGAGAAGCGCTTCCAGGGGCACACCGACATCCCGCTGGACGAGACGGGCCTGGCCCAGGCGGCCCGCGCCGCGTCGTTGCTCGCCGCCCTCAGGCCCACCATGATCGTCTCGTCCGACCTGCGGAGGGCGTACGACACCGCCGCGGCGCTCGGCCGCCTCACCCGTCTCGACGTGGCGGTGGACAAGGACCTCCGCGAGCGGGGCGGCGGCGAGTGGGAGGGGCTGACCCGCGCGGAGATCGCCGCCGGCTGGCCCCGGGAGTTCGCCGACTGGGAGGCGCCCGGCGGTGAGCCCGTCACCCACGTCGCCGAGCGGGTGTCGTCGGCGGTCCGCCGCTGGGCGGACCGGCTGGCGCCGGACGGGCTGCTGGTGGTCGCCTCCCACGGGGCGGCGATCCGTCTCGGCGTCGCCCGGCTCATGGGCCTGCCGGAGGAGCTGTGGCCGACCCTGGGCGGCCTGGGCAACTGCTCGTGGTCGGTCCTGGAGGAGGGACGCAAGGGCTGGCGCCTGATGGAGCACAACGCCGGCACCCTTCCCGAGCCGGTGCAGAGCGACGACAGCCCCGAGGCGACGCAGTCCTGACGTCGCGCGGGCTCGCGGCCACCCGCGGCCCCGCCGACGGCGACCGTCCCCGACGTCGCGCGGGTTCGTGGCCCCGCCGCCGTCATCGGCGACGACCGCTTCGAGGCCGCGTGGACTCGCGCCCGGCCGCGCCGGGTGCGGGCCGCACCGCGGCCGATTAGGCGATCGCGCCGCTTCCCTATATGCTTCCCAAGCGCCGCGACGAGAACACTCGGAGCGGTGACCAGGGGCTATGGCGCAGCTGGTAGCGCGCCTCCATGGCATGGAGGAGGTCTGGGGTTCGAATCCCCATAGCTCCACCGCGGGGCCGTTCCCGGAACGGCCCGGGGGTGACCGACGAGATCCCGCCTGATCAAGACGATCAGGCGGGATCTCGTCGTTTTTCCGGCCGGATCACAAAGGCGCGGCCGGATCACAAGGACGCGGCCGGATCATGAGGACGCGGCCGGGGAGGAACGCGCGGCGCGCCGCCGTACGGCCGCCCGCCACAGGGGGACGGCGCCCAGCAGGACGGCACACCCGGCGCCGGCGATCCACGTCACGGGTGAGGCGGGCGCGGAGGCCGACGCTCCGGCGACCACGTAGACGGCGTTCCCCGGCACCGTGCCCAGCAGCGTCGCCGCGATGAACGGCCCCGGCCGCACCCCGGAGAGGGCGGCGCCGAGGTTGACCGCGGCGAACGGCACCCCCGGCAGCAGGCGCAGCGCCAGCACGCCGCCGAACCCGTGACGGGTGAGCCGCCGGTCGAGCGCGGTCAGGACCCGGCCCCGCAGCAGCGGCCGCAGGGCGTCCCGGCCGAGCAGCCGGGCGGCGGCGAAGGCGGTCACCGCGCCCACGGTGGTGCCCGCCACGGCGAGGGGCAGGCCGTAGGCGATGCCGAACAGGGCGCCGGCGGCGGCGCTCAACGCCGGCTTGGGGACGAAGGCGAACGTGCCCAGCGCGTAGACGGCCACGAAGGCCGGTCCCGCCCAGACCCCGGACGCGAGGCCGCCCGCGCCGGAGGTGAGCGACCGCTGGGGCTCCCAGAGCAGTACCGCCCCGGCGGCCGCTCCCAGGAGCAGGACGAGCAGCGCAAGGCGTGCCCACGGTGACAGCAGGAGGCGGGCCGCGCCCCGGGACGGGACGGGGGGCGCCGCCGGGGCGGAAGACGTCGGAGGGGCGGGGGCCGACGGCTGGATCGCAGTGGCGTCGGGGGCGGCGTCGGGGGTCGCACGGGAGGCGGTCACGGGGCGGCTTCCTGCGGATGGTTTCGGGAACGGCCCCACCGTACGCCGTGCGGCGGTGCCCGATCGCACATCGGGTCGGCGGATACGACCACCCCGGGACCGGCGTCGCCGGGCTCTTCCGGGAGGGCGCGGGCCCGCGCGGCCGCATCGGCCTCAGGAACCGGCCGATCAGACGGGGTCCCGCCGCTCTCCGGGAGCGGCGGCCCGCTCCAGTTCGCGCAGCCGCAGACCGGCCTCGGCGATGCGGTCCTCGCCGAAGACCGCGATGCCGTGCCGCAGCAGCAGCGCGGTGGTGACGCCGTCGCCGGGCACGCGCCCGCCGCCGAAGGCGCCGTCGTGGACGACGAGGCTGCCGCAGGAGGGGCTCGCCTCCTTCAGGATCGCCAGCCTGACACCGGACGCGCGGGCGGCCTCCAGCGCCGCGTGCGCGCCCGCCAGGAACGCCCCGGTGACGTCGGCTCCGGCGGCGGTCAGCACCCGGGCGGCGCCGTCCAGCACGGCCGCGCCCCCGGCGCCGCCCTCGATCTCGGCGGCGGGCCGCGGAACGGGCAGGCCGCCCGACACCTCGGGGCAGAAGGGGATGAGCCGCCCCTCCTTCCGCCAGGCGGCCAGCAGCGCGTCGTCGCTCGTCTTGGCGGCGCCGTCGTAGCGGACCCGGCGGCCCATCAGGCAGGCGCTGACCAGGATTCTCTCCACCCGCCCAAGCTTAGGCCCCGCCGCGCGGGCCGGTTCGCGCCCGCTGCGGCCGGTACGGGCGAAGGCCCGCGAACCGGAACCCGGAAGGCCGCGGGACGGCGCCCCGGGCGCACGAGCCGGGACCCGCGGAGGGGACCGCCGGCCGCGGACCGGGTGGAGGTGCCCCGGGCGCGCGAGCCGGGACCCGGACGCCGCGGCGCGGGGGGCGGGGCGTCCGGGCAGTACGCTGATGCCCATGTCCGCAGCCCCTGTGATGTCCCGGTGATCGGCCCGTTCGCGGCGGCGCTGATCGCGCTGTCGTTGCTGATCGTCGTGGCGGGCGCCGTCACCGCCGCCCGCGGCCGCGCGATGGGGACCGTACTGCTCGGCGCGCTGGCGGTGCTGGAGGTCGCCCTGCTCGTCCAGGCGGGGCTGGCGATCGCCGAGCTGACGGGCGGCCAGGGGATCAAGGAGACGGCCACCTTCGTCGGTTATCTCGTCGGAGTCCTGATCATCCCGCCCGCGGCGGCGTTCCTCGGGCTCGCCGAGCGCTCACGCTGGGGGGCGGTCGTGGTCGCGGTGGGCGGCTTCGCCGTCTGCGTCATGGTCGGCCGGCTGCTGCAGCTCTGGCAGGGCGCGGCGTGAGCGGCGCGGCGGCCGGCGGCGCGCCGGAGGGGGAGGAGCCGGTGACCGGGCGCGGCGGGCACGACCGGGACGGCGGCCGCCGAGGCGGGGGCGAGCCTGCGATCGGCAGCGGGCCGGGGCGCGCCCTGGTCGCGGCGTACGGGCTGTTCACGCTGGCCGCGGGCGCGCGCGCCGCCGTGCAGATCGCGACGCGGTTCTCCGAGGCCCCGCTGGCGTACGCGCTGTCGGCCTTCGCCGCCGCCGTCTACCTGGTGCTCACCGTGGCGCTGGCCAGGGGGAACCGCCGGCTGGCGCTGACCGCCTGCTGCGTGGAGCTGGCCGGGGTGCTCGTGGTCGGGACGCTCAGCATGGCGGACCCGGCGGCGTTCCCGAGCGCCACGGTCTGGTCCGGCTACGGCAGCGGCTACGTGTTCATCCCGCTGGTTCTGCCGTTCGTGGGGCTTTACTGGCTTTTGAGGCGTCGTTAGTTAGAGCCGTACCGCATCGGGCAGCTCTGCACCCCGTACACCGAAAAGGGAGGCAGGACTGTGAGCACGATCGAACAGTCGATCGACGTGAACGTGCCGATCCGTACGGCATACAACCAGTGGACCCAGTTCGAGAGCTTTCCCGAGTTCATGGAAGGCGTCGAGTCGATCAAGCAGCTGACGGACACCCGTACGGCGTGGGTCGTCGAGATCGCCGGGGTCCGTCGCGAGTTCGAGGCCGAGATCACCGAGCAGCACCCGGACGAGCGGGTGGCCTGGAAGTCGGTGGACCGCCCCCACCAGGCCGGTGTGGTGACCTTCCACCACCTGGGTCCCGAGAGCGCCCGGGTCACGCTCCAGATGGAGTACGACCCGGAGGGCTTCGTCGAGAAGATGGGCGACTGGCTGCAGATCGTCCGCACGCGCGTCCGCGGTGACCTGGAGCGTTTCAAGACGTTCATCGAGGCGCGCGGCGGCGAGACCGGCGCGTGGCGCGGTGACGTGCCGGGCCCGCAGGACAGGGAGGCGGGCGTCGGCGGCGTCCCCGGCGGCGTGACCGGCGCCGGCGGGGTGACCGACGTCGGCGGCGGCATCGGCGGGCCGGTCCCGCCGGGCACCGTCGGCGGGCAGAACTTCCCCCCGAGCCCCTCGCTGCCCCCGCCCGGCAGCGGCCCGGTGCCGCCGGCCGGCCGTCGGCTCGGCGAGGAGCCGCCGCCCGCCACCGGTCCGGTCATCTGACGCGACCGGCGCGGAGGCCGATCTCCTGGGGCGCGGTACGGCGGATCCTCCGCCGTACGCGCCGGGGAACGGGAAACCGGGCCACGTCCTGTAAAGGGGCGCGGTGGCCCGGTTTTCATGTTGTCATGGGTTTTCCGGGGCAGGAACAAATCGCCATTTGACCCCTGTTACAGTTGAGTCAGCCAATCATCCTACGATTCGACGAGTCAACTGACGGAGGTCTGGAACCCGTATGAGCGTGCTCACCCAGGAGACGCGCAGCCGCACCGGTGGATCGTCAGGATCTTTGGCCTGGTTGCTCGTGGCGGGGATCATCCTCGCCGCCCTGAACCTGCGCACCGCCGTCACCAGCGTGGGGCCGGTTCTCGACCAGATCTCCTCCGGCCTCGGCATGTCCGGGGTCGGGGTCGGCCTCCTCACCACCCTCCCGGTGCTGATCTTCGCCACGGTCGGCGCGGTGACGCCGACGCTGGCGAGGAAGACCGGCGAGCACCGGCTGCTGCTGGCCGCCCTGGTCGTGCTCGGCGTGGGCCTGCTGGTCCGCGCGGTGGTGGGCTCGGCGGGGATCTTCCTGGTCAGCAGCGCCCTGGCGCTGTCGGGCGGCGCGGTGGGCAACGTGCTCATCCCCACCCTGATCAAGCGCCACTTCCCCGGCCGGGCCGGGACCATGACAACCGTCTACACCACCGCGCTCGCGGTCGGCACGATGCTCGCCGCCGCCGCGACCGTGCCGATCGAGCGGGCCGCCGACGGCAACTGGCACGTTGCGCTGGGTGTGTGGGCGGCGCTGGCCGCAGTCGCCGTCATTCCGTGGCTTGCGCTTCTGCGCAGTGAGCCGGAGCGGGACGCGGGCAGCAAGGACCTCGGCACCGGAACCCTGGTGCGCAGCAGGCTCGCCTGGGCCGTCGCCGCGTACTTCGGCACCCAGAGCATGGTGGCCTACATCATGTTCGGATTCCTGGCGAAGATCCTCATCGACGGCGGCTACACCACCGGGCAGGCCGGGCTGCTGCTGGGCGTCTTCACCGCCATCAGCATCCCGGTCTCGATGGCCGTACCCGCGGTGGCCACCAGGTTCGCCGACCAGCGGCCGGTGGTGGCGGCCTTCGTGGTCTTCTACCTGGTCGGCTTCCTCGGCCTCTGGCTCGCCCCGCCCTCCCTGGCCTGGCTGTCCACGCTGCTCATCGCCATCGGCATGGGGTCCTTCCCGCTCGCGCTGACCATGCTCGCGCTGCGCACCCGCACCCCCGAGGCCACCGCCGCGCTGTCCGGCTTCGGGCAGAGCGTCGGCTACCTCATCGCGGGCGCCGGGCCGCTGCTGGTCGGCGTGATGCACGAGGCCACCGGCGGCTGGGCGACCAGCTACCTGCTGCTGATCGCGGTGGTCCTGGTGCAGCTGGTGGCCGGCTGGTACGCGGGCCGCGACCGCTACCTGGAGGACGAGCGGGCACTGCCCCGCTGACCTCCGCCGCGCGTGCGGGTACGGTCCGCGTCCCGACGGGGGCGACGCGGACCGTACCCGCATGCTGCATGATGTGGGGATGAACATCGGCGGATCGACGTTGGTCAGCTATCCGGCGGGCGAGGTCAGGGGGCGCTCGGCGGTCGTGGCGACCTTCCCGGTGGGCGGGCGCCACGGCACGGTCGTGGCCGAGACCCCGTTCCACCCCCTCGACCACACCTGGCCCGACCAGCCCGCGGACACCGGAACGATCGGCGGCCTGCCCGTCGCCGACTGCGTGACCGGGGCCGTGATGGAAGGCGAGGAGACCGTCCACCTCGGCCCGGACATCCCGGTGCGCCGCGGCACGCCCGGCTGGAGCTGGCTGGTCGTCCACGTGACCGACGCCCCGGTGACGGACACCGAGGTCGAGCTGGCGGTGGAGGCCGAAGCCCGCCGCGCCCTGTCGGCCGGGCACACCGCCTGCCACCTCGCCGCGCTCGCGCTCAACGCGGCGCTGGCCGGGCGGTGGCGCAAGGAGGTCCCCGCCGACGGGCTGGGACACCCCGACTTCGACCAGACGGCCATCACCTCCTCGCGGATCGTGCCGGGCGGCAGCGTGGACGTCTACCGCCTGGGCAAGTCGCTGCGCCGTAGGGGGTTCTCGGCCGAAGGGCTGTCCGCGGAGCTGCCGGAGATCGCCGAGCGGGCGAACGCCCTGCTCAAGGAGTGGGTGGCGGCCGACGCCCCGGTCTGGATCGACAGCCCGGGCCCCGAGCTGACCGCCCGCCGGACCTGGCACTGCGGCCTGCCCGGGGCGGAGGTCTCCATCCCCTGCGGGGGCACGCACCTGTCGCGCACCTCCGAACTCGGCGCGGTCGCCGTCGCCCTGGACCTGTCTGAGGACGGCGCCGAGCTGACCATGCGCACCACCGCGGGCTGACGCGGGGACGCGGCCCTTCGGCCGCGACCGGTCAGGGCGTACGGTCCGGCGGCAGTGACCGGTCAGGGCGTACGGTCCGGCGGCAGTGACCGGACGCGCGGGCACGCGCCCCGTGACCGGAGCCACCGGGATGTCACGGCTTCTGTCACGATTTCCCCGGTACCGCACGGACGCCCATTGGGCGCGTCCCGGTTACGATCTACCATTCCTTTGCGAAGGGCCGGGGAACGGGGGGACCGTGGCAGGGGCAGTCGTCGTCGAGCCGGGTGTCGAACGGCGGAGCGGGCGGCTGTGGCCGACCCTGCTCGCCCTGTCGATCGCCGGAATGGTGGTCTCGGTACAGCAGACCGTGGTGATCCCGCTGCTGCCCCGCCTGATGGTCTCCTTCGGGGTGCCGGTGGCCGAGGTCACCTGGGTCTTCACCGCCTCGCTGCTGGCCGGTGCGGTCGCCACGCCCCTTCTGTCCCGCATGGGGGACATGTACGGCAAGAAGCGGATGATCCTCCTCACCGTCGGCCTGCTCGCCCTCGGATCGGTCGTCTGCGCCCTGTCCGGCACCCTCGCCACGCTGATCGCCGGCCGCGCCCTGCAGGGCGCGTCGGCGGCGGTGATCCCGCTGGCCATCGGCATGATCAGGGACAGCTTCCCGAGGACCCGGGTGATGACGGCCATCGGCGTGGTCAGCGCCACCATGGGCGTCGGCGGCAACATGGGCATGATCGTCACCGGGGTCATCGCCGACCGCACCACCAGCCACCACCCGGTCTTCTGGATCACCGCGGCCCTGGCGGCGGCCGCGCTCGTGCTCATCGCGCTGACCGCCCACGACGGCGGGGCCAGGGCCGGAGGCCGTCCCGACGTCATCGGCGCGGTCCTGCTGTCCTGCTGGCTCGTCTGCCTGCTGCTGGGCATCTCCAAGGGCAACGACTGGGGATGGGGCTCAGGGCGCGTCATCGGCCTGTTCGCGGGCGCCGCGGCGCTGTGCGCGGTGTGGGCGTTCAGCCAGCTCCGGATGCGGGCCCCCATGGTGCGGCTCCACCTGCTCGCCGGGCGCCACTCCCTGCAGGCCAACCTCGCCTCGCTGCTGCTGGGCTTCGCGATGTTCGGGTTCTTCACCCTGGTCTCCAGCTTCGTCCAGACGCCGCCCGCGGCCGGGTACGGCTTCGGCGGGTCGGTCCTCGACGTCGGCGTCTACGCTCTGCCCAGCACGGTGACCATGCTGGGCGCCTCCTTCATGGCCGGCCGCCTGTCCGCGCGGCTCGGGGCGGCCCGCTGCCTGGCCCTCGGCGCGACCCTCACCGCGGCCGGGTTCGGCTGGTTCACCCTCTCCAACGCCTCCGTGCTCGACCTGGTCTGCTCCAACGCGCTGCAGGGACTGGGCTTCGGGATCGCCTACGCGGCGCTGGGGACGCTGGCCGTACAGCACGTCCCGATGAGCGAGAGCGGCATCGCCAGCGGCATCAACTCCCTGGTCCGCGCCATCGGCGGCAGCGTCTCCGGGGCGGTCACGGCGGCGATCCTGACCTCGGTCACCATCGCCGGGACGGCGGTGCCGTCCCGGGACGCCTACGTCCTGTGCTTCGCCGTCATCACGGTGAGCACCGTGATCTCCGCGGGGGTCGCCCTCGTCTCCAGCCGGATGGCACGCGGGGTGTCCGAAGTGGGCTAAGATTTCATCTGCACCGCAAGGGGCTATGGCGCAGCTGGTAGCGCGCCTCCATGGCATGGAGGAGGTCTGGGGTTCGAATCCCCATAGCTCCACCGCGGGGCCGTTCATGAGGCGGCCCGAAGGTGGTTGACGAGATCCCGTCCGATCGGCTCGATCGGGCGGGATCTCGTCGTTTTCCCGGGTCGGCCGTGGCCGCCGGCGGGCCTGTCCGATCGGGTGCGCCGGTCGCGGAGCAGGGCGCCGCCGGCGCGTGGCGGTGAAAATGCGTTGCCGCGGATCCCTGCGAAACGTATGGTTTTGCGCTCGTGATCACAGTGGTGGAGAGGGCCCTTCCTGCCCGGCTGGGGACAGGGTTCCGGTGGCTGCTGGCCTCGAGCTGGCTGACGAATCTCGGTGACGGGGTCGCGGCCGCCGCGGGCCCGCTGCTGATCGCGACGTTGACCCGCGACCCGCTGATGATCTCGCTGTCGGCCCTGGTGAGCTGGGCGCCGCCGCTGCTGTTCAGCCTGTACGCGGGGGTGCTGTCGGATCGGCACGACCGGCGCAGGATCGTGCTCGTCGCGAACGCGGTACGGGTCATGGTGCTGGCGGCGCTCGTCGCGCTCATGGTGACCGGCACCGTGACCGTGGTGACGGCGCTGGTGGCGCTCACGCTCCGGTCCATCGCCGAGGTGTTCGCCGACAGCGCGACGGCCACGCTGACGCCCATGATGGTCGGCAAGGACGATCTCGTCATCGCCAACGCCCGCCTGGGTACGGGATTCATCACGCTCAATCAGCTCGCCGGGCCGCCGATCGGCGCGGCACTGTTCGGCCTGGGCTTCACCTGGCCGTTCGCGGCCCAGCTGCTCCTGGTGATGGCGGGGATCGTCCTGGTCTCCCGGATCGCGTTGCCGCCGCACGGCCGGCAGGCCGGCGACCCCGGGGCCGGCACCGTACGGGAGCTCGTCGCCGGGTTCACCTGGACCATCCGGCACGCCGCGGTCCGCACGCTGGCGCTCACCATCCTGATCTTCAACTTCACGTTCGGCGCGGCCTGGTCGGTTCTCGTCCTCTACACCCAGGAGCAGCTCGGCCTCGGCGCCATGGGGTTCGGCCTGATGACCACCATCGGCGGGATCGGCGGCCTGGTCGGTACCGGCCTGTACGGGGCCATCACCCGCAGGGTGAGCCTCGGCGCCCTGATGCGGGTCGGGCTCATCATCGAGACGCTCACCCACCTGGGCCTGGCCCTGACCCATTCGCCGTGGGTCGCCGGGGCCATCTTCCTGGTCTTCGGCGCGCACGCGTTCATCTGGGGCACGACCTCGGTCACCGTCCGCCAGCGCGCGGTCCCGAGCGAACTCCAGGGCCGGGTGGGCAGCGTCAACACCCTCTGCGTCTATGCCGGCCTGGTGGTCGGCTCGTTGATCGGCGGCCTCCTGGCCACCCGCTTCGGCGTCGCGGCGCCGTTCTGGTTCGCCTTCGCCGGTTCCGCGGTGTTCGTCGTGCTGCTGTGGCGGCAGCTCATGCTCATCGCCCACGACGACTGAGACGCGACCGGTGAGGTCGCCTGCTCAACCGTCGTGAGCCGTCGGGGAGGGCGGCCCAGGGAGCGACGGGCGGGGCGGCCCCAGGGGTCGTCGGGCGGGGCGGCTCAGGGGTCGAGGGGCTCGTAGGCGACGACCTCCCGGGAGGCGAGGCGGGCAGGCAGTCGCCGACGACGTGCTTCTGGAAGTGCTCGGAGGCGCGGTGCGCCTCGAAGGCCGCGGCGTCGACGTACCGCTCGTAGATCATGAATCGCCGGGGGTCGTCGACGGAGACATGAGCCTGGTAGGCGAGGTTGCCCGGTTCCCGGCGGGACAGTGGGGTGATGAGCCGGATGATGTCGGCGACGGCGTTCTCCTCGCCGTCGCGGGCGGTCCATACGGCTTGCACGACATAGGGCATAGTGGGCGACTTTAGGATGAATGCCCCTGATTGTCACGTCTGTGCCACACCTCTTGACATAGCGGATGACCTGGGCATAACGTCCCGTAAACGGCAGGCACAGACGAAGACATCCCTGTCAGTGGTCTTCGTCTGTGCTTTTTGTCGTTCCTAGACCGCTGGCAAGGGATCCAAACCCCCCTGAAAGGCGGCTGGGCATGAACGACAGCCTCGCGAACCCGAGAACGGTGGTCATCCGCAACGCGGGAGACGCGGCCGATCTCATCGACACCCTCAAGAGCCTGAGCGGCAGGGCGAACTGGATCTGGTTCCTCGCCCTGGCGGGGCTGTTCCTGGACGCCTACTCCAACGCGGCGCTGGGGGCGGGACTGTCCCCCATGGTCAAGCAGTTGGACCTGTCACCCACGCAGGTCGGCGTGCTCACCGCGATGGCCCCGGCGATCGCGATCATCTCCAATCCCTTCGGCGGCTGGCTCGCCGCGCGGATCGGCCGGATCAAACCGCTGATGATCACGAAGGTCGTCTTCGCGCTCGGCGCCCTGCTGACCGCGGCCGGCTCGGATTTCCAGACGGTCTTCGCCGGGCGGGCCCTGGTGGGCATCGCCTACGGCATCGACTTCGCCGTGGCCATGGCGCTGCTCGCCGAGTACACCCCCGCCTCCCTCAAGGGCAGGCTCAACTTCTGGCAGGGCGTCTGGTACACCGCGACGACCATCAACCTCCTGCTCACCCTGGTGTTCTACAAGTTCGACGTCGGCGCCGACATCTGGCGCTGGTCCGTCGGCTCCTCGGCCGCCTTCGCGCTCGTCCTGCTGGTGCTGCAGCTCTCCTTCCTGGTGGAGAGCCCCACCTGGCTGGCGTCCAAGGGCAGGCTGCGGGAGTCCGTGGCGAGCCTGCGCCGGATGTACGGGTTCGCCGTGCAGGAGGGCCCGCAGGAGACCGGTCAGGCCGCCGCCGCCGCGCGCCAGGTCGGGTTCCGGGACGCGGGCGTGCTCTTCCGCAAGCCCTACCTGCCGCGGACCATGCTGTCGACCGTCATCTCCCTCACCCAGGCCATGCAGTACTTCGCCGTGGGCTGGTACCTGCCGGTGATCAGCCTTGAGCTGTTCGGCAAGGAGTTCGAGAAGGCGACCATGGGGTCCATGGCGTTCAACGCGGTCGGCATCGTCGGCGGCTGCCTGTCGGCCTACTTCGGCCGCCGGCTGGGCCTGCGGATCAGCTCGATGGCCGGGTACGCCGTGGTGTTCGTCGCCCTGCTCGTCATGGGCGCGACGTTCAAGGAACTGCCCGTCGGACTGGCCGCCCTGCTGCCGGTGCTGTTCATCTTCTTCCACTCCGCCGGCCCCGGCCCCAACGGCAAGTCGATCGCGGCGCTGTCGTACCGCAGTGACATCCGCACCCTGGGCACCGGCGTGACCGGCATGCTCGGCAGCCTCGGATCGGTCGCGGGCCTTTACCTGTTCCCGCAGCTCCAGGCGGGCATCGGGGTGGGCAACAGCCTGATGGTCCTGGCGGTGGTGCCTCTGATCGGCCTGCTCGCCTGCATGGCGATCAAGTGGGACCCGACCCGCGCCGTGGTGAACCTGGAGGAGGAGACGATCAGCCTCCAGGAGCGCAAGCCGGTGCCGGCCTGAACGGTGTCCGACAGGGACACGACGAAAGGACCTTCACGGATGAGCAGGGAGCGCCGCCGAGGCGTACTCAGCATCGATGAGGGCACCACGGGCACCCGTGCCGCCGTCGTCCTCGACGACGGCGGCGCGGCGCCGCCCGCGTACCTGCCCATCTCGGTCCACTCGCCCGACCATCTGCGGGTCGAGCAGGACGGGACGGAGATCTGGGCGAACACCGTCCGGGTCTGCCGGGAGGCGCTGGACTGGGCGGCCGCGCACGACGTGGAGATCGTGGGGGTGTCGGTCGCCACCCAGCGCGCCACCGTGCTGCTGTGGGACACGGTGACCGGCTCGCCGTTGAGCCGGGCCGTGGTGTGGCAGGACCGCCGGTACGCCACGCGGCTGCGGGAGTGGGAACCGGAGTGGGACGCGCACCTCGCCGAGCGCACCGGCCGGCCGGTCGGCTCCCGGGCGCCGCTGCTGTGGGCGGCCGAGGAGATCACCCGGAACGCGGCCGCCGCACGGGCCCACGACGAGGGCCGGCTCGTCTTCGGCTCGGTCGACACCTGGCTGGTGTGGAAGCTCACCGGCGGGGCGCGTCACGTCATGTCCGCCACCAACGCCGTGGCCACCGGCGCCTACGACCTGCGGACGGGTGACTGGTACGAGCCGTGGGTGGACTTCCTCGGCTGCCCGCGCGACGTGCTGCCGCGGATCGTCGACGAGGACGGCGACCTCGGCTTCACCGACCCGTCGGTCCTCGGCGTACGGCTGCCCATCCTGTCCGTCATGGGCGACCAGCACGCGGCGATGATCGCGCTCGGCGCCCACCGGCCCGGCCAGGCCATGTGCGTCCACGGGACCGGCACGTTCCTCGACGCCGTCGCGGGTGACCGGCCGCCCGCCCACCGCCGCCGGGTCCCGGGTGTGCTCACCCTGGTCGGCTGGCGCTCCCAGGGCGCGTCCCTGTTCAGCCTGGAGGGGTACGCCTCGACGACCGGCTCCGCGATGCGCTGGCTGTGCGAGGAGATCGGCCTGTTCGAGTCGCCGGCCCGGCTGGCCGAACTCGCCCGCGAGCACACCGGGCCGACCCGGGTGAAGTTCCTGCCCGCGCTGGCGGGACTGCGGACCCCCGTCTGGTCGCCGGAGACCACGGGCGTCCTCACCGGGCTCAGCCTTTCGACGACCCGGGCGGAACTGGCGCGCGGCATCCTCGACGGCTTCGCGCACTCGGTGTGCGACCTGCTGGAAGGCGTGGAGGCGGTCATGGGCCTGCCGGTCACCGACCTGTTCTGCGGCGGCGGGCTCGCCACCAGCGACGTGCTGATGTCCAGGCAGGCCGACCTGATCGGCCGGCCCGTACGGCGCGCCCGCGGCAACGAGACCGCCAGCCTCCGCGGCACCGCCTACCTCGGCGGCGTGCGGGCCGGGCTGTGGCCGAGCCTCTCGGCGGCCACCGTCGGGCTCCGGACGGCCCCCGTCTTCGAACCCACCCTGGCGGACGCCGAGCGTCAGGAAGCCCGCGCCGAGTGGCGCGACCTGCTGGCCCGTCACACCACCGCCGCCGGCCACGGCGGCCCCGAACCCGATTCACAGGAGGAATCAGCGTCGTGATCAGGCTTCCTGAACGTAAGGCGAGGTCGGAGACGAGAAGCGCCATCCGCCGAACCCCGCTGAAGATCGACCGCCAGGGGCAGATCGAACGGCTCGCCTCCCGGCCCGTGGACGTGCTCGTCGTCGGCGGCGGCGTGACCGGCTGCTACACCGCGCTGGACGCCGCCGCCCGCGGCCTGACCGTGGCGCTCGTGGAACGGGACGACTTCGCGTCGGGCACGTCCTCCAAGTCGTCGAAGATGGTGCACGGCGGCCTGCGCTACATCGAGCAGGGCAACCTGCCGCTGGTCCGGCGCTCGCTGCTGGAGCGGCAGCGGTTCCGCCGCAACGCGCCGCACCTGGTGCAGCGGCTGCCGTTCGTCTTCCCCGTGCTCGCCCAGGACGGCGTCTTCGACGCGCGCATCGCCAAGGCGTTCGAGGGCCTGCTGTGGACCTACGACCTCGCCGGGGGATGGCGCATCGGCAGGCTGCACCAGCGGCTCAGCGTGCCCGAGGTCCTCGCCCGCGCCCCGCGGCTGCGCGCCGACCAGCTCAAGAGCGGACTGCTCTACTACGACAGCCGCACCGACGACGCGCGCCTGACCCTGACCATCGCGCGGACCGCCGCGCACTTCGGGGCGACCGTGCTCAACGGCGCCGTCTGCCGCGGCCTCATCCGCGAGGGCGGCAGGGTGCGCGGCGCGACCGTCGAGGTCGACGGCCGCGACATCGACGTGCGGGCGGGCGTCGTGATCAACGCCACCGGGGTCTGGTCGGACACGCTCGACGCCCTGTCGGACCCGGGCCACCGGCCCCGGATCCGGCCCGCCAAGGGCGTGCACATCGTGGTGCCGTGGACCCGGCTGCCCATCGACGGCACCGTGACCGTGCCCATCCCGGGCCGGGCCCGCCGGGCGACCTGCACCCGGTGGGGGGACGTGGTCGTGGTCGGGACGACCGACACCGACTACGAGGGCTCCCTGGACGAGGTGCTGTGCACCCGGGAGGAGATGCAGTACCTCCTCGACGGGGCCAACACCGCCTTCGACGCCGCCCTCACCCCCGAGGACGTGGTCGGCTCGATCGCCGGGCTCCGCCCCCTGGTCGGCGGCAAGGAGGGGGCCACCCTCGACATGAGCCGCGACCACCGCATCACGACGGACGCCCACGGGCTCGTCACCGTCACCGGAGGGAAGCTCACCACCAGCCGCCACATGGGCGAGCTCGTGGTCGACGAGGCGCTGAAGGTGCTCGGCCGCCGGCTCCGCTGCCGTACGGAGCGCCTTCCCCTGCTGGGCGGCGCCGGCTACGACGCGGAGGCCACCTCCGCCACCGGGGGGCTCGGCGCCCACCTGGGCGGGCGGTACGGCACCGAGGCCCGCTTCGTCACCGACCTCTTCAACGAGGATCCCTCCCTCGCCGAACCGATCATCGAGGGCACCGCTCACCTGCGGGCCGAGGTGGTCTACGCGGCCCGCTGCGAGCTGGCGCGGAACGTCGACGACGTGCTGTCCCGCCGTACCCGGATGCGGGTGTTCGCCCGGGACCTGTCGGTGAAGGCCGCCCCGGAGGTCGGCCGGCTGCTCCAGCGGGAACTCGGGTTGTCCGACGACGAGGTCGCCCGGCAGATCGACGACTACATCTCCGGCATCGACCGCGAGAAGACCGTACTGATGGAGGCACATTCATGATCAGCAGGCAGACCATCACGCACCCGTTCAACCGGGGCGACTACGTCGTCGGCGCGCCCACCCCGCCGCGCTGGGCCGCCGACTGCCCGCCCGGCACGGGGAAGGCCAGCCTGCAGACCGCCGTGGTCGAGGTTCCCGACGCGGTCGTCGCCGAGTTGCGCGAGGTCGCCGCCGCCGTGCACACCGACCGGGACGAGGTGATCCTGCGCACCCGTGACTGGTGGGCGGGCACCTCCATCGGGGAGACCGACGGCGCCCCCGCCACCCCGGACGCCGTGATCGTCGAGGCGGCCGACGAGGAGCAGGTGGCCGCCGTGGTCCGCGTCTGCCACGCGCACGGCATCCCCCTGACGGTCTCGGCCGGCCGCAGCAACGTCCTCGGCGCCGCCCTGCCGGTGTTCGGCGGGGTCGTGCTGGACGTCTGCCGGCTCAACCAGATCATCTCCTTCGACGCCGAGTCGATGATCGTCGAGGTGCAGGCGGGCATGTTCGGTGACCTGTTCGAGAAGGAGCTGCAGGAGGAGCACGGCGTCACCACCGGGCACTGGCCGTCCGCCTTCGCCATCTCCACGGTCGGCGGCTGGGCGGCCTGCCGCGGCGCCGGCCAGCTGTCCACCCGGTACGGGAAGATCGAGGACATGGTCGTCGGGCTGGACGTGGTCCTCCCCGACGGGAGCACCGCCAGCTACGGCACCTACCCCCGGGCCGCCGTCGGCCCGGACCTGCGCCAGCTGTTCATCGGCTCCGAGGGCACCCTGGGCGTGATCACCCGGCTGCGGCTGCGGACCCACCGGCTGCCCTCCTACGCGAAGGGCCTCGCCTACGGGTTCGACACGTTCGCCGCGGGCCTGGACGCCTGCCGGGAGATCCTCCAGCGGGGCGCGACCCCCGCGGTGCTGCGCCTGTACGACGCGCACGAGAGCGGCACCCACTTCGGCGAGCCGGGCACCAACCTGCTGCTCATCGCCGACGAGGGCGACCCGGAGCTGGTGGACGCGACCATGGCCGTGACCGAGGAGGTCTGCGGTGAGCGGGCGTCGGTGACGCTCGACGGCGAAGCGGTCCTCGCCCGCTGGCTGGACGAGCGGATGCTCGTCGGCAAGTCCGGCGACGGCTTCGCCAAGGGTCCCGGCTTCGTCGCCGACACCTGCGAGATCGCCGGGTCGTGGTCGTCGCTGCCGGCGATCTACGACGAGGTGGTGGCGGCCATCGAGGCGGTCCCGGGGACGCTGCGCGCCTCCGCGCACCAGTCGCACGCCTACACCGACGGGGCCTGCCTGTACTTCTCGCTCCGCGGTGACGTGGAGCGGGAGCGCCGCCGCGAGTGGTACCGGGCCGCCTGGGACGCCGCCAACGAGGTGCTCATCCGGCACGGCGCCGCGATCAGCCACCACCACGGTGTCGGGCTGCTGCGCTCGCCGTACGTCGAGCGTTCGCTGGGCGGCGGCTTCGCCACCCTGGTGGCGGTCAAGCAGGCCCTCGACCCGACGGGGATCATGAACCCCGGGAAGCTCGGACTGCCCAGCCGTTTCGGGGCCGGCACGTCCGACCAGGACTAGCGCATAAGGTGGACCGGTGAACCCTCGTCCGAAGCGCCCCATCGACCGGCGCCTGCTGGCCGCCCTGGCGGAACACCCCGTCATGGCCTCGCTGGTCGGTGCGGAGATGGCGGACCGGTTCACCACCACCTCGACCCCGCTCGGCATCCTCGCCTCGGTCCCGCTCGGCGACCTGGCGGCGACGGTCCAGCGGACCGTCGCCGCCGGCAAGGTCGTGTTCGTCAACATGGACTCGACCCCCGGGCTGGGTCACGACCCCGGCGCCCTGACCTACCTCAAGGGGATCGGGGCGATCGGGATCTGCTCCACCCGCGCGGCGATCATCGAGCGGGCGGGCGGCCTGGGACTGCTGGCCATGCAGAAGGTGTTCGTGACCGACCGGTCCAACCTGCGCCGCAGCCTCCAGTCCGTCGCCCGCTCCCAGCCGGACCTGGTCCAGCTCATGCCCGCGGTCGTGCTGCGCTACATGGGGCGGCAGGCCAGGGACCTCGGGGTGCCGTATCTGGCCGCCGGGTTCGTCCAGGACGCGACGGACGTGGCCGAGGCGCTCCACCACGGCGCCGCCGGAGTCTGCACCTCGGACGAGGGCCTGTGGGAGCTGCGCCGGTCCGCCCTGCGCGTCTCCTGAGGCACCTGCCCGCACACCGGTCCGTCCGCCCGTCCTGACGCGTGCGCGGGGCGGGCCCGCGTGTCCCCGGCCGCCGCGTGATCCCGATCGCCGGCGGCCACCCCCGCTGAGCGGTCTCCGCTGAACGGTCTCCGCACGGAAGGACGACTCGTTGACGCCGACAACGCCGGACCCGCCCGGTCCGCCCCCCGGGCCGCCGCCGGCGGCCTCCGGCGCTCCGCCCGGCGGGGCGGACGGGGCGGCGCCCGGACCGGCCCCGCGGAGGGGCGGCCCGCGCCTGATGGCGTTCGCGCCCCCCGTGTTCGTCGTGCTCTGGAGCAGCGCGTTCATCGCGGGCATCCCCGGACTCCAGGCCGCTCCGCCGTTGCTCCTGATGTTCGCGCGCTTCGCCCTGGCCGGGGTGCTGCTCACCGGGTACGCCCTGGTCACGCGCGCCCCCTGGCCGCGCGGCCGGGCCGTGGCGCACATCGCCGTCACCGGTCTGCTGATCCAGGCCGTCCAGTTCGGCGCCTTCTACACCGCGCTCGGCATGGGCTTCCCGGCCGCCGTCGTCTCCCTCGTCCAGGGGCTCAGCCCCGTCGTCGTCGTGCTGGCCGGCCGGTTCCTCGGCGAGACGGTCACCCGGCGGCAGGCGCTCGGCTTCGCCCTCGGCGCCGCCGGTGTGGTCCTCGCCGTCGCCGACCGGGTGAGCCTCTCGATCTGGGGTGTGCTGCTGTGCCTGCTCGGGCTGCTCGGGTTGAGCACCGGCACCCTCTACCAGAAGCGTTTCGTCCCCCGGATGGACGTCCGCACCGGGACCGCCGTGCAGCTTCTCGTCAGCGCCCCGGCGGTCGGGCTGGCCTGCCTGGCCGTCGAGACGCCGCGGGTGTCGGACTGGACGGCGTTCGGCGCGTCCGTGGCCTGGATGGTGCTGGTCAACTCCATCGCGGCGTTCATCCTGCTCAACACGATGCTGCTCCGCTGGTCCGCCGGCCGGGTGAGCACGTTGTTCTTCCTGACCCCGTCGGTGACGGCGGTGCTGGCCTGGCTGCTCGTCGGTCAGTCGCTGCATCCGCTCGCCGTCGCGGGGCTCGTCCTCGGCGGCGCCGGTGTCCTGCTCGCCAACCGCCGGGCCGCCCCGGAACAGGCGGCGGACGGCGGCGGCCCGGGCTCGTCTCCGGAGGGTCCCCCCGCGCGTCCGTCCGCCGGTGAAACCGACACCGAAGAGAACCTGGAATCGTCCGGAAAGGTGCTGTGATGAGAATCCGCGGAGCCGTCCTGGAGGAGGTCGGCCGGTCCCGCCCGTATGCCGCGTCCCGGCCGCTGTCCGTCTCCGAGCTCGAACTGGACCCGCCCGGCGACGGCGAGCTCCTCGTCAGGATCGAGGCGGCGGGCGTGTGCCACTCCGACCTGTCGGTCGTCGACGGCAACCGGGTGCGTCCCGTCCCCATGCTCCTGGGGCACGAGGCGGCCGGCCTGGTGGAGCGGGTCGGCGCCGGCGCCGGCGTCGACGACGTCGAGGTCGGGCAGCGGGTCGTCATGACCTTCCTGCCCCGCTGCGGCGCGTGCGAGGGATGCGCCACCGACGGGGTGACGCCCTGCGTCGCCGGAAGCGCGGCGAACAACGCGGGAACGCTGCTGGGCGGCGGTGTCCGCCTGCGCCGGGACGGCGCCGAGGTCCTGCACCACCTCGGGGTGTCCGCCTTCGCCACCCATGCCGTCGTCGACCGGCACTCGGTCGTCCCGGTGGGCGAGGACGTGCCCCCCGAGGTCGCCGCGATCCTCGGCTGCGCCGTCCTCACCGGCGGTGGCGCGGTCGTCAACGCCGGCAGGCCGTCCCCCGGCCAGACGGTGATGGTCGTCGGGCTCGGCGGCGTCGGCATGGCCGCGCTGATCACCGCCCTCGCCCTGGACGGCGTCACGGTCATCGGCGTCGACGGCAATCCGGACAAGCTCGCCACCGCTCGGGAGCTGGGCGCCCACGCGACGTACGGCCCCGCCGAGGTCGCCGAGCTCGGGATCAGGGCGCCCGTCGTCATCGAGGCGGCCGGGAACGCCCGGGCCTTCGAGGCCGCGGTCGCCGCGACCGCTCCGGGCGGCCGCACCGTCACCGTCGGGCTCCCGGCGCCCGACGCCCGGTCGTCGATCTCGCCGCTCGGGCTCGTGGCGGAGGGCCGGACCATCATCGGGAGCTATCTCGGCTCGGCGGTCCCCGCCCGTGACATCCCCGTCTTCGCGCGGATGTGGCGCGAGGGCAGGCTCCCGGTCGAGGCGCTGGTGTCGGCGAGGATCCGGCTCTCGGAGGTGAACGAGGCGATGGACCAGCTCGCCGACGGGACCGCCATCCGGCAGGTCATCGTGTTCGACGACCCCTCCGGACGGCGCGTCTGATCCGCCGTCAGCCGGCCGCCCGCGCCCGGCAGCCGCTGACCTCCCAGGCCGCCTCGATCATCCGGAAGATCTCGTCCACCGCGGCCTCCGGATCGGCCGCCTCCCTGGCCAGCGAATAGGCGTCGATCGCGAACCTCGCGATCGCCCGGCAGGCCGTCGCGGTCGGTGGCAGGCCGAGGTCGGCGGCGATGGCCGTCGCCAGCGACTCCGCGTGGCGCAGCCTCATCGACTTCTCGTACTCCCGCAGGGCGGGTGATTCGTCGATCATTCCCCAGATCGGGGCGGCGCCGTCCGCCGTGCAGTGCCGTACCAGGGCGTGGATCTCGCGGCGCAGCGCGGGGATGAGCGGCTCGTGCGGCGCCCGGCCGGTGACCGCCCGCATGAGGCGTTGCTCGAAGTCCTCGTCCTGCTCGAAGACCAGGGCCTCTTTCGAGGCGAAGTGGGAGAAGAGCGTGGTGACGGCCACGTCGGCCTCGGCGGCCACGTCGCGGATGCCCACCGCGTCGTACCCGCGTTCCAGGAAGAGCCGCAGGGCGGCGTCGGCGATCTTCTGGCGGGTCGCGGCCTTCTTGCGCTCCCGGCGTCCGGGCGACACGGTCATGTCCTGACACTACCAGATGCAAATCCGTAACGGTTTTTAAACACTAACCGTTAGTGCTACGGTCGGTCGCATGAGGAAAGTGAGCTTCGCCGAGTTCGGCGGTCCGGACGTTCTCCGGCTCGTGGACGCCGAGGAGCCCCACGCGGGTCCCGGCCGGATACGCATCGCCGTGCGGGCGGCGGGCGTGAACCCCGTCGACTGGAGGATCCGCGAAGGCCAGATACTGAAGGCCCATCCGATCGAGCTGCCCTCCGGAGTCGGGCTGGACGCCTCCGGAGTGGTGGACGAGATCGGCGAGGGCGTCGAAGGGGTCGAGGTCGGCGACCACGTGTTCGGCGAGGGTTCGAGCACCTACGCCGAGTTCGCCGTGCTGTCGGCCTGGGCCCGTATGCCCGAGGGCCTGACGTTCGAGGAGGCGGCCGGGTACCCCTCCGTGGTGGAGACCGCGCTGCGCATCATCCGCGAGGTCGGTGTGCGGTCCGGGCAGACGCTGCTGGTCAGCGGCGCGTCCGGGGGAGTCGGGTCGGCGGTCCTCCAGATCGCCCGCGACCGCGGCATCACGGTGATCGGCACGGCCGGGGCCGCGAACCAGGACTACCTGCGCAGCCTGGGCGCCCTCGCCACGACGTACGGCGAGGGCTGGGTCGAGCGGGTGCGGCGGCTCGGCCGTGTCGACGCGGCTCTCGACCTGGCCGGCTCGGGCGTGATCCCCGAGCTCGTCGAGCTGACCGGGGATCCGCAGAAGGTGGTCTCCATCGCCGATCTCGGCGCACCGGAGTTCGGTGTCCGCTTCTCCGGCGTGGCCGGGAGCGTGCCGGAAGCGCTCGCCGAGGCCGTCGGCCTCATCTCGCGGGGGAGGCTCCACATCCCGGTCGAGAAGTCGTACCCGCTCGCCGAGGCCGCGGCGGCGCACATCGACAGCCAGGCCGGTCACACGCGCGGGCGCCGGGTCATGGTCGTCTGAGCCGTCTCCCGCGAGATCGGGTGGGCCCCGATCCACGTGATCGGAGCCCACCCGGCCGGGGTCAGCCCACCGTCACGGTGAGCGTTCCCTCGACCGCGGCCCAGCCGGGTCTCTTGATCCGGAGGGTGCCGGTGTAGCGTCCCGCGCCGGGGAAGGCGCGGGTGGAGACCGCGGTGAAGGCCCCGTTGTTCCACATCTCGGGGATGCTGCCCGGCCGGTCGGTGGTCAGGGTGACCGTCTCCTGGACGCCGTCGCTCCAGGAGATCGTGGCGGGCAGGTCACCGGCGGCGTATCCGGGCGCGGTGACGGTCCACCGCGCCTGGCCGGGTGAGCCCGAGGTGCCCAGAACCGCGATCCGCCAGGGGACGTCGGCCGTGGGGAAGAAGTTGACCTTCGCGACCGTCAGCCGGCCGCCCGCGACCGACAGCCGCTCCTTGAAGTCCTGGTAGTCGCGCTGGTCCTGGGGGGTCCATCCGACCTCCGCGGTGGCGATCACCCGGGGGTAGTTCCAGTACTCGGCCTGGCGGATGCCGCGGATCCACTCACCCCACAGGGCCGACTCCACGCCGTGCACGCTGGACTCGGCCACGCCGGGCAGGAACGCGCCGGGGTCCCAGCCGTAGTGCCGGTCGAGCCCGCACACCCCGCCGCAGGCCCAGGTGCCGCCCTGCGGCTGGCGCGGGTCCTGCCGCTGGGGCACGTAGGCGTTGGAGGCGGGGGAGAGCACGACCTCGGCGCCGCGCTCGGCGACGGCCCTGGACACCTGCGCCTTGTCGCCGTTCCAGTACTGGACGATCGCCTTGTCCTTGGGGAGCGCGGTGGAGGAGTACTCGTTCCAGCCCATCACGGTCTTGCCGAGGCCGGCGACGTCCTGGGTGAAGGCGTCGACCATCTTGGTGTAGTCGGCGTGACCGGTGGAGTGGGCCTCGTCGCCGCCGATGTGCAGGTACGGTCCCGGGGTGAGCCGGGCGAGCTGCGTCAGCACCTGCTCGGCGAACTCGTAGGTGGCGGGCGAGGCGGAGTCCAGCGAGGAGTAGCCGACCGCGCCGGTGCCGTTGGCCGGCACGGTGGTCTGGCCGGCCGCCGGGCGGGGAAGCGCCCCCGCGGTGTTCAGCTGCGGGATGGCGTGCAACGCCGCGTTGGTGTGGCCGGGCAGGTCGATCTCGGGCACGACGACCATGCCGTTCTCACCCGCGTACCGGACGATCTCGGTGTAGTCGGCCTTGGTGTAGAAACCGGTGTGGCCCAGCTCGGTGCCCATCAGGTTGCCGTTGGCGTCCCGGGTCATCGCGGTGGCGCCGCTGACCCGGGTGAGCAGCCCGTAGTCGATGCCCGCGGGGTTGTCGGCGGGGGTGTCCATGGCGATGCGCCAGCCCTGGTCGTCGGTCAGGTGCAGGTGCAGCCGGTTGATCTTGTACTGCGCGGCCGTGTCGATGTAGCGCTTGACGTCGGCGACGGGATAGAAGCTGCGCGCCACGTCGAGCATGACGCCCCGGTAGGCGAAGCGGGGGTAGTCGGTGATCGTCACGGCGGGCACCGACGGCGTTCCGCCGGCCGGGACCCACTGCGGCAGGAGCTGGCGCAGCGTCTGCACCGCGTTGAGCGCGCCGTTGGCGGTGGCGGCCTCGATGGTGACGGAGCCGGAGGTCACCTTGAGGGTGTAGCCCTCCTCCTCGTGCCCGGCGGGTCCCTTGCCCGGACCGACGGAGACGAAGATCGGCGAGGGACCGTCACCGTGGGCGGCGACGCGGACCCGGTATCCGGTCGCGGTGCGCAGCAGCCGGGCCAGGTGGTCGGCCGGGGCCTGCGCGCCGGCGCCCGAGGTCACGATGCGCGTGTTGCCGTGCAGGACGAACGGCTGCCCGCCGTCCTCGGTCAGGGAGACGGGTTTGGGCAGCAGGCCGAGCGTCGGCTTGGGCGCCTGGGGAAGGTTCCAGATCTCGAACTCCGAGATCGAGTAGCCGTAGCCGGCCCACCGCTTGCGGCCCTGCATGCGGACGTAGGAGACCGGCCGGTCCGCGCCGACGTCGATGACGTCGACGCGCGGGCAGGTGTCGCGCTGGAGGGAGGCGACGTCGGTCCAGGTGAGACCGTCGGCCGAGGTCTGCAGCACGAAGTCGCGGGCGCAGGCGTTGGGCCACCTGAGCGTGACGTGATCGACCTTCGACGGCTCGGCGAGCTTGACCTGCACCCAGTTGTCGTCGGCGTACTTGGACGACCAGCGGGTGGCGGCGTCTCCGTCGATCACGTGGGCGGCCGCGAAGTCCGGCCGGTCCAGCTCCACGCTGGAGGCTTCGGCGGTGCCGGACAGTGCCAGGTTGACGGGGGCGGGTGCGGCCGTCGCCGTGGACGGCGCCGGTGCGGCGAGGGGGAGGGCGGCGGCCAGGAGGGCGGCGAGGGAGAGCCGTTTGATCGGGGGGATCAAGCGACGGGGGGCGTCGGGCATGAGTCTCCTCAGGAACGATGACGGGCCGGTGGTGCCGGGGGCCCGGTCGGTAACGCCAGAGTCTTCGCCTCGACCCCTATTTAGTCAATAGTTCGGAATATAACCTTCCGAGGGGCGTCGCCTTTATTCCGAAAAGTTGACAAAAATTGACCTGACTGTCACCATGCGGGCATGAGCAGGCCCGCCGACGCGCTGCAGCGCCTCCGACGAGTTCACGAGGAGGCGGTGCTCGACAACCTCCGGACGAGTGGCGCGCTGAGCCGGGCCGAGCTGATGACGCGCACCGGCCTGTCCCGGACCACCCTGTTCGCGATCATCTCAGACATGATCGAGCAGGGGGCGATCGTCGAGACCCGCGGCCCCGAGAACGGCCCGCGGGGCCGGGGCCGCCCGGCGGCGCAGGTCAAACTCAACCCCGAGGCCGGCCAGCTCATCGGGCTGGAGCTCGCCCGGCAGCAGGTCCGCGTCGCCGTGGCCAACGTCTCCCACCAGATCGTCGCCACCGACGCGATGGACCTGCCGCGGGACGGCGACCTCGACGCGCAGGCCGAGATCGCCGTCTCCCTGGTCAGGCGGGTGGTGCGGGAGCGCGGCGTGCGCCTGAGCGCGCTGGAGGCGATCGGGCTGGGGATCGTCGGCGTCGTGGACGATCCGGACGTGCCCCTGGGCCTGGTGCCCGCCCGGTACTCCCCCATCACCGCGCGCCTGGAGCGGGAGTTCGGGGTCCGGGTGGCGGTCGACAACAACGCGAGGCTCGCGGCGCTGGCGGAACGCACCTGGGGCGCGGCGAGGTCCGTCGACAACGTGGTCTACGTGCGGTGGTCGATCGGCGTCGGCGGGGGATACATCCTCGGCGGCCGGCTGGTGCGCGGCGCGCACGGCGCGGCCGGGGAGCTCGGCCATGTCTCCCTGGACCCGGACGGGCCGCCCTGCCACTGCGGAAGCCGCGGCTGCCTCGAGGGCCGCATCGGCGGCCCGGCGCTCCTGGACGCCTGCGCCGCCCGCGGCGTGGCGTTACCCGGCCTCGCCGAGCTGGTCACCGCGGCCCAGGACCGCGTGCCCGAGGTCTGCCAGGTGATCTCCGCCGCCGCGGGCGACCTCGGGAGGGTCCTGGCCGACACGGTGGTGCAGCTCGACCCGGAGCGGGTGGTCCTGGGCGGCGAGCTGTCCGCCCTCGGCAGCCTGGTGCTGGACCCGGTCCGCGGCGCCGTCGCGTCCCTGTCGCTGCCGAACTCGCCGCGCAGGATCGACGTGGTCCCGGGCGACCTGGGGCCGAGCGCCTCGGCCCTGGGTGCGATCGCGCTGATGCTGCACGAGGAGCCGGTCATCGCCGAGCACCTGCGTCCGACGGTCGGCTGACAAAAAGATCTCACCCTCACCTCTTGTGGTTCATCCTTCCGCCAATTAACGTCAAGCCTCAGGAAAAATTTGACCGGAGGGTGAGTTTGAGTACCCCACGCAACGTCCTGTTCCTCATGACCGACCAGCACCGGACCGACACCCTGGGCTGCTACGGCAACCCGTCGGTGCGCACCCCGGCGCTGGACGGCCTGGCCGCGGAGGGTGCTCGGTTCGACCGCTTCTACACTCCGACCGCGATCTGCACCCCCGCCCGGGCGTCCCTGTTCACCGGCCTGCACCCGTTCAGGCACGGCCTGCTGGTCAACCCCGAGCGCAACGGCGGCGCCCGCGACGAGGTGGCCGACGAGCACCCGGTCCTGCCGGGGCCGCTGCTGGAAGCCGGATACAACATGGGCCACGTGGGCAAGTGGCACATCGGGAGGAACCGCGGCCCGGAGTTCTACGCCATGGACGGCGAGCACCTGCCGGGCGCGCTGAACCCCTTCCACCACCCGTCCTACGAGCGGTGGCTGAAGGAGAACGGCCACCCGCCCTTCGCGGTGCGCGAGGCGGTCTTCGGCAAGGCCCCCAACGACTCCGGCCGCGGACACCTGATCGCCGGCCGGCTCCAGCAGCCGGTCGAGGCCACGGTCGAGACCTTCCTCGCCGACCGGACCATCGAGCTCCTGGAACGCTACGCCCGCGACTTCCGCGACGGCGGGAAGCCGTTCATGCTCTCCTGCCACTGGTACGGCCCGCACCTGCCCTACCTGATCCCCGACCACTACTACGACATGTACGACCCGTCGCTGGTCCCGCTGCCCGCCTCGATGGCCGAGACCTTCCACGGCAAGCCCGAGGTGCAGCGCCGTTACGCCGAGTACTGGTCGGCCGACCACTTCGACGCCGACGCCTGGCGCAAGCTGATCGCGGTGTACTGGGGCTACGTCACGATGATCGACGACCAGATCGGCCGGCTGCTGACCCGCCTGCGCGAGCTGGACCTGTGGGACGAGACCACGGTGGTGTTCACCGCCGACCACGGCGAGTTCACCGGCTCCCACCGCCTCAACGACAAGGGGCCGGCGATGTACGAGGACATCTACCGCATCCCCGGCATCGTGCGCGTGCCCGGCGCGGCTCCCCGCGTCGTCGACGACTTCGTCACGCTCATCGACCTCAACCCGACGATCCTCGAACTGGCCGGGCTCCCGCCGCGGTCTCCGTGCGACGGCGAGAGCCTGCTGCCGCTGATCAGAGGTGAGGCGGCCGACGGCCGCGACCAGGTCGTCACCGAATTCCACGGCCACCACTTCCCCTACTCCCAGCGCATGATCAGGGACCGGCGGCACAAGTTCGTCTTCAACCCCGAGAGCGTGCACGAGCTCTACGACCTGCAGAGCGACCCGCACGAGCTCAACAACGTCTACACCGTCCCGGCCTACGCGGAAGTGCGCCGGGACCTCACCCTCCGGCTCTACCGGGAGCTCCAGCGCCGGGGCGACCCCGCCTACACCTGGATGAGCTACATGGCCGACATCGGCGGCGACCGCGCCGCCGACGTGGACGGCGTCGCGGACGAGGTCGCGCCGTGAGCCGGTCCGCGAAGAGGCCCGCGAAGGGGTCGGCCCTGCTGCTCACCGCCGGCTCGGGCGTGCTCGGCCTGCTGGTCTGGACGCTGCTCGCCAACAGCGGCATCCAGGGTTTCCCCGGCCCGCTGTCGGTCGTCGAGCGCTTCGGCACGCTGGTCGGCGACGGGACGCTCCCTCTCGACCTGCTCGCCAGCCTCCGCAGGGTGCTGATCGGCTTCGTGCTCGGCGTGGTGCTCGCCGTACCCGTCGGTTTCCTCATGGGGTGGTATCCGGCGATCCGCGGCCTGATCGAGCCGTGGCTGCAGTTCTTCCGCATGGTCCCGCCGCTGGCGATCATCCCGCTGGCCATCGTCCTGCTGGGCATCGGCGAGACGCCGAAGATCTTCGTCATCTTCCTGGCCTCGTTCCTGTCCTCGGTCGTCTCGACCTTCCAGGGCGTGGTCTCGGTCGACAACACGCTGATCAACGCGGCCCGGGTGCTCGGCGCGAAGGACCGCACCGTCTTCACCGGCGTGGTCATCCCGGCCTCCACCCCCTTCATCCTGGTCGGCATGCGGATCGGCCTCGGCGCCTCGTGGGCCACGGTCGTCGCCGCCGAGCTCATCGCCGCCCAGGAAGGTCTCGGCTACCGGATGCAGCAGGCACAGCTGTACTACGACCTTTCCACGATCTTCGTCCAACTGATCGTCATCGGCCTCGTCGGCCTGCTCATGGACCGCGCCCTGCTGCTGGCCGAGCGACGCCTGACCGGCTGGCAGGAACGGAGGTGAGCACGGTGACTCCCAAGATCGAGTTTCGCGGGCTCTCGCATCGCTTCGAGCTCGGCGCCGGCGACTTCGCCGCGCTCGACGACGTCGACCTGTCGATCGCCGAGGGTGAGTTCGTCACCGTGGTCGGCCCGTCGGGATGCGGCAAGAGCACGCTGATGAACGCGGCCGCCGGCCTGCTGACCCCGACCGGGGGCGAGGTCCTGGTGGACGGCGCCGCCGTGCACGGCCCCAGCCCGCAGCGCGGGGTGATCTTCCAGCAGTACGCGCTCTTCCCCTGGATGAGCGTCCGCAAGAACGTCGAGTTCGGATTGAAGATCGCCGGAGTCGGCCAGGCCGAGCGGCGGGCCAAGGCCCAGCACTTCATCGATCTGGTCGGCCTCACCGACTTCGCCGACGCGCTGCCCAGGACGCTGTCCGGCGGGATGAAGCAGCGCTGCGCCATCGCCCGCGCCTACGCCGTCGACCCCACCGTCCTGCTGATGGACGAACCCTTCGGCGCCCTCGACGCGCTGACCAGGGTCCAGCTCCAGGACCGGCTCCTGGACACCTGGAGCCGGGATCGGCGGACGGTCATGTTCATCACCCACGACGTGGACGAGGCGGTCTACCTGGCCAACCGGGTGATCGTCATGGCCGCCCGGCCGGGCCGCGTCCACCAGGTCATCGACGTCGGCCTGCCCTACCCCCGCTCGGAGGAGATCAGGCTGTCACCCGAGTTCGCCGAACTGCGCCGGCAGGTCTGGCACGCCGTCTACCACCAGCCCACCACGCTCGAAGGATCCCCCTGATGAAGTTCCCCCTCCGGGTGGCCGCCGCCGCTCTGGCCCTCCTGCTGCCCCTGACCGGCTGCTCCTCCGGTGACGACGACGGCTCCAAGGCGGTGCGGTTCGGCTACATCGCCGACTTCTCCGGCGCGGCCGTCCTGGCCGTCGCCGACAAGCAGGGCCTGTGGGCCAAGCACGGCCTCAAGCCGGACCTGAAGGTGTTCACCAACGGCCCGCTGCAGGTCCAGGCGCTCGGCTCGGGCGACCTCGACTTCGGCTACATCGGCTCCGGCGCGGCCTGGCTGCCGGCCAGCGGCAAGGCGAAGATCATCGCCCCGAACATGCTCGGCATCGCCGACAGGGTGATCACCCACGCCGGTTCGGGCATCAACGGGATCGCCGACCTGAAGGGCAAGAAGATCGGGGTCCCCGAGGGCACCTCCGGCGACATGATCCTGCAGCTGGCCCTGAAGAAGGCCGGGCTGACCATCAAGGACGTGCAGAAGGTCACCATGGACCCGAGCACCGTGGTCACGGCGTTCTCCGCCAAGCAGGTCGACGCGGCGGCCATCTGGTACCCGCTGATCGACAACATCAAGAAGAACGTCCCCGACCTGGTCGAGCTGACCAAGAGCGAGGACTTCTACCCCCAGGTCAGCTTCCCCAGCTCGTTCGTCGCCCGCAACGAGATCGTCAAGGACGACGCCGCGACGACCACCAAGGTCATCAAGGTGATCCAGGAGGCCGACGACTGGATCGCCGCGCACACCGCCGAGGCCGAGCAGCTCACCGCGACCTTCCTGAAGGCGCCGGCCGAGCAGTTCAAGGGCGCGTCCGCGGTCACCAAGATCCTTCCGACCTCCGAGCTGACCAAGCTCGCGGGCGACGGAACGGTGGGCGGCTGGTACAAGAACCTGGCCGACGTCTTCGTCGACATGGGCAAGATCACGGAGTCGCCCGACCCCGGCACCTACTTCACCGCCGACCTCTACCGGAACGCGGCGAGCGGCTGATGACGGACGCCTGCTGCGCGCCGGGCCGGGGTCCCGCCCGGGAACGCTCCATCCCCGCCCCCGTCCCCGCGCGACGCGCGAACGCCGGCGGCGGCATGGCGGCCATCCCGGGCGGCCCCTTCCTCATGGGCGGCGAGGACCCCGACGGCTGGGCGGCGGACGGCGAGGGGCCGGTGCGGGAGGTGACGTTGTCGCCGTTCCTCATCGACCCGGTGTGCGTGACCAACGCCAAGTTCGCCACCTTCGTCAAGACCACCGGCTACCGGACCGACGCCGAACGGTACGGCTGGTCGTTCGTCTTCCAGCACTTCGCCGACCCGCGCCACGTCATCGACGGCACCGTCCCGGGCGCCCCCTGGTGGGTGGCGGTGGCGGGTGCCGACTGGCGTCGCCCGGAAGGCCCCGGATCGGACGTCACGTCGCGGCAGAACCACCCGGTCGTCCACGTCTCCTGGAACGACGCGGCCGCCTACGCGGCCTGGGCGGGCAAGCGGCTGCCGACCGAGGCCGAGTGGGAGATGGCGGCGCGCGGCGGGCTCGTCCAGGCCCGTTACCCCTGGGGCGACGAGCTGACGCCGCGAGGGCGGCACCGGTGCAACATCTGGCAGGGCACGTTCCCGCGCTCGAACACCGGTGCCGACGGCTACGTCGGCACCGCGCCGGTCAAGTCCTTCGCGCCGAACGGGTACGGCCTCTACAACACCTCGGGCAACGTCTGGGAGTGGTGCCTGGACCGGTGGAGCACCGACTGGCACGTCGCGGAGTCCGCGCTCACCCGGGTGGACCCGCAGGGCCCGCCGGCCGGCGAGGCACGTGTGATCCGCGGCGGCTCCTACATGTGCCACGACTCCTACTGCAACCGCTACCGGGTGGCCGCTCGGACCGGCAACACGCCGGACTCCTCCACCGGGCACAGCGGCTTCCGCTGCGCGCTCTCCCTCTGACCCGTCCCGCGGCCCCTCACCGGGCGCCGGAGCCGGAGCCGGGGCCGGGAAGCGGCCGGAGCGCGGCCGTACGCCGGAGCGAGCCGCACCGGTTCGCGAAGGTCCCGCGAAGGTCCCGCGAAGGTCCCGCGAAGGTCCCGCGAAGGTCCCGCGAAGACCGGTACGGCTCGGGCCGGCGTCCGCTTAGGCGGTGTCGCCGCCGTCGGCGAGCAGGGTGCTGCCGGTCATGAAGGCCGACAGGTCCGAGGCGCAGAACAGCGCGACGCGCGCAATGTCGTCCGGGGTGCCGACCCGGCCGATCGGGCTGTTCAGCATGAGGTCGGTCGGCGGAAGATCGGCGAGGTTCACGCCCGCGGCCGCGGCCATCGCCAGGTTGCCCTCGGTGGGGACGAAGCTCGGTGCGACCCCCAGTACGCGGATGCCCATCGGCGCGAGTTCGAGGGCCAGCTCGCGGGTCAGGCCGCGAGCGGCGTGCTTGGAGCCGACGTAGGCGGCCAGGCCCGGCGCGCTGCCCCGGAACCCGGCGGTCGAGACGATGTTCACGATGACGCCGCCCCTGCCGCCGTCCGGGCCGGCGGCCGACATGCGCCGGGCCGCCTCCCGCGCGCCGACGAACACGCCGCGCGCGTTCACGGCGAACACCTGGTCCCACGTCTCCTCGGTCATCTCCAGAAGCGGGACGGCCGGGAAGATGCCGGCGTTGTTCACCCAGATCTCCAGGCCGCCGAGCTCGGCGACCGCGCGGTCGGCCGCGGCGGCCACGGCCGCGGCGTCGGTGACGTCCATGGCGGCGCCGATCGCGCGCACCCCGTGGCGCTCGGCGAGCTCCTTCGCGGCGGACACGGCCGGCTCCTCGTCGAGGTCGCCGATCAGCAGGTCGGCGCCGGCCTCGGCCAGGCGGGCGGCGATGGCCTTGCCCAGGCCGCGGCCGCCGCCGGTGACGACGGCACGCCTTCCCTTCAGGGAGATGAGCTGGGCCAGGGACCTGTCCGACACATCGGCAGTGGTCATGAACGGTCTCTCCTTCGGTTTCGAGGATCAGGGCGGGGCTCGGTGGCCGCTCTCGTTGACGCGGTAGTGCGCGTTCAGCAGCGGCCAGGCCATCTCGGCCATCTCGGCCGAGGGCCGGGGGCACGCGTCTTCGAGCCACTCGACGGCCACGCCGACGAGCGCGCCCGCGGTGAAAGCGGCCATCACGTCATGCGGGACGCGCTCGGGCCACCTGCCGGCGTCCGCGCACACCAGGCGATCGTGGATGACCGCGGCGACACGGCGACGCAGGTGCCCGATGACGCGCGCGCTGCCGTGCGAGCCCAGCAGCGCGCGATACAACCCCGCGTGGCCGAGCAGGCTGTCGAAGAACGCCGTCAGCGACCCGATCGCCTCCCGCACCAGCTCCGCCGAGTCGAGCGCGGGGCCCGGCACGGAGTCGATCAGGTCGTCGATCATCGCGGTGCAGGCGTCCTCGGCCAGTTCGTGCACGTCCCGGTAGTGGTGGTAGAAGGCCGAACGGCTCACCCCGGCGCCCTCGGCCACGTCCGAGACGCTGATCCGGGACAGGTCCCGCTCCTCGGCCAGCTCGATCAGCGCATGGGCCAGGGCGGAGCGGGTGCGGCGTACACGCCGGTCACCCGATGCGGTGGTACTGACTCTGGGGCCGGCCACGCCCGCCATCCTCACCAAAAACGACAGATGTAAGATTTCTTGCACCTGTAGCATATCGGCAGAAACCTCGGCGCCGGACAGGGGGTCGAGGGCGAGGACGGCGGCCGCCGCTGAGGGCGCGCATCACGCCCAGTGCCTTCGAGTGGCTCGCGGAACAGCGATGGCTCCGCCGGGGGTCCGGTGCCTCGCCGGGTCACGTTTTCGGAGCCGAGGGTTCTAAATCACGAGGACATGCGATAAAAGATCGTTTGTCCTTATCATCTCTTTTTGAGGTACATGTGAAGAAGCTCCTTCGACTTCTTGCCACCCCGCTGTTCGCCACGGCCCTCGTTCTCACCACCTTCTCCGGTCCCGCCCGCGCCGACGCTCCCGAGAGCGATGCCGAACTCGCCGCCGAGTGGCAGGCCGCGTGGGACACCTACAGGTTCTACGACTCCGCGCCTCCCCGTCCGGGGTCGGGCCGGAGCTGGGAAAAGGCCCGCATCTCCATCGAGATCGACGCCCCGGTGGAGCGCGTGTTCGCCGCGTATTCGGATATCAACCATCACATCGGCATGCATTCGTTCCTGAAGCGTGTTGTCACCCACGACGACCGGTCTCAGGCCGGCACGCGCACCATCGATTTCACGGCCATCGAGGAGATCCCGTACGAGGGCACGATCGTCACCAGCAAGACGCACGCGCAACAGCGCATTGACCTCACCGGTCTCAGGTACGAGACGGACACCTGGTCGCTGCCCGGCGTCGTCACGCACCAGAAAATCCTCTTCAAGGAGCGGGACCACGGGAAGACCGAGGTCATCGAGCATCTCACCTTCGACGCGGACACCTCGCTGATCGATTTCGTCGTCACGAACGGCGTCGCCTCCCACGAGCAGACACAGGCCGCCCTCAAACAGGCGATCGAGAGCGGCGAGCTCTGATCCGCCGCCGGGCGGAGCCCTCGCTCTTCGGACGCGCCTCGCCCGGCCGGGATCACCGCTCCGGTGTGAGGCCGACGTCGAACCGCACCTCGACCTCGTCGCTGAGTTTGAGCGTGCCGAAGAACGCCGAGTAGGGCCGGATCCCCCATCGGGTCTGCGCGATGACCGCCGAACCGCGCACGCGGCCCCCGGCCAGCACGCCCTGAATCGTGACGGGCCGGGTGACGCCGACGATGGTGAGATCACCCTGGACGCGGAACGACTCCGCGGTCCCGCTGATCCGCGTCGACCGGAACGTGATCGTCGGGTGGCGCTCGGCGTGAAGGATCTTCTCCTGGAGGATCTTTTCGATCTCCCGGCGGTCGGAGTCACTGAGCGGCTTGACGCCACCGACCCCTTCCCGGACCTCGAACGACTCGACGTCGGCCTCGACGGTCACCGAGGAGCCGGCCGGGTCGGCGGGGTCGACCGTGGCGTCGCCGCGCCAGCGGGTGACCTCGATGGTGAGGTCATGACCGACCTTCGCACCCAGTCCGGTGCGGGTCGTGTTCACAAGGAGCCGGCCGGATTCGGGCCCCAAGGAGTGACGGCCGGCGGTGATGCTCACCATTCCAGGCTAGCTCGCACCCGGAGGGCCGTGGTGGCCCGGTGAGGGGACCCGGCCCCTCACCGGGCGCCGGGGCCGGAGCCGGGGCCGGGCCGGAGCTGGGACCGGGGCCGGGAAGCGGCCGGAGCGCGGCCGTCCGCCGGAGCGAGCCGTACCGGTTCGCGAAGGTCCCGCAAAGGTCCCGCGACGACCGGTACGGCTCGGCCAGGTCAGCTCTGGCAGGTCACCGGATAGGCGGCCTGGGCGACCGGCCTGTTGTGGTTCAGCACCTCAAGGCCAACGGTTCCGCTGGTCTTCGAGTTGCGGCTCCAGTAGGCCGACTGCACCTGCACGACTCCGCTGCCCTCCACGGTGAGCGTTCTGGACGTCTGCGGCTCCCCGTCGATCACCCAGCGGTAGGTGATCTGCGTTCCGGGAGCCGCCGCGAACCCGCCGTGGGCGGTCACGTACGGCGCGGTGACGCAGTCACCGTAGTAGGCGACCGGCGTGAGCTCATTGATGCGCACGGCTCCCGGGGAGGGGTCCGGCGGAACGCACGTCCAACTGTAGGCCCCCTCCTTGACCGGCTTGTTGTGGTTCAGCACCTCCAGGCGCACGATGCCGGTTCCGCTGGTCCTGGCGGAGCTGTACCAGAAGTCGCCGATCGACTGTATGACGCCGGGCCTGAGGCGCTCGCTCCTGGTCGGACCGGGCTTGCCGTCGACGACGAAGCGATACCTGATCTCGGTCTCCCGGTCCGTCGTGACCAGCGCGCTCGTTCCGGCGCTGAAGGAACCGTCGCAGTCGCCCCTGAAGAGGGGGGTCAGCAGATAGCGGACGGTCAGGTCGGCCCTCTCGGGTTCCGCGGCGCAGGCGACGGTGAACCGGTGCTCGGCGGGTCCGGCCGGGCCGCCCTCCACCATGAGGCCGATCGTATGGTCGCCGCCGGCGCCGGGGCCGAGGCTCCAGGTGGCGGAGACGTCCTGGGACCGGGGCCGGTCACCGGCCGGGAAGTCGAGGACCTGGCGCTGCCAGGCGGTGCCGTCGAGAATCCACCAGTAGGTGACCTGCCTCGCGGGTCCCGCCGGAAGGGTGACGCGTCCAGCGGCCTGGTAGGCGAGGGGCTCGGTGCAGTCGCCCTCGTAGTCGCCCGGGGTGACGCCGACGATCCGTGGCTCCGGCTTCCCCGCCGGCGGCCCGGTGGGGGTCGGCGTGGGGGTCGGCGTGGGGGTGGCCGACGGTGAAGGTGACTGCGGGGTGGTCCTGCAGGTCACCGCGTAGGCGGCGCGCGCCGAGTCGTGGCCGTTGGGGCTGAGAATGTGGACGGCCTTCCAGCCGCTGGTGGAGTTGCCCACCCCGAGCGGCAGGCTGACCTGCCGGCTGCGGGGTCCGCCGGCGGCGAAGTGCATCGACTCCGGCAGGGACTCGCCGGTGACGCTGTCGATCCACTGGTAGCCGACCCTGGCCGGGGTGCGCGACACCTGGATGGTGGCCGTGAAGGTCACGGTCGCGGGGCAGGCGCCGCTGTGGACCGGCGGGCGGGCGTCGAGGGCGGCCGCGACGGTCAGCGGCTCGCCGGGCCGGGCGGGCAGCGGATTGGCGACATCCCACACCTTGGCGGGACCCGCGCAGGTGACGCGGAATCGGGCCTTGGCGGACAGGCTCTTCTTACCGAGGATCTCGACGGCCTGCCAGCCGGAGGTGGTGCGGTCGTAGGTCTGGCGATCCCGCACGACCGCTTTGCGTGCGCCGTTGACGCGCAGGCTCTTGACGGCGCCCGCGCCGCCGTCGCTGCGCACCCACCGGTAGCGGACGGTGCCCCGGCCCTTGGCCGTCACCACGGCCGAGAAGCCGACCGTGGTGGGACAGCCGCCCGACCGCTTGGCGGGACTCGCCCCGACCCGGGCCACGGCCGCCTTGACGGCGGGCACGGCCTTGGCGGGCGCGACGGCGGGCACGGCCTTGGCGGGCGCGGCCCGGACGACAGGAGCGGCGAGCGCGGTAGGTGCGGCCAGCAGCCCACCGAGCACCAGGGTGCCAAGCAGCAACGCTGTCCTTTTCATGGGGATCCCTTTCTTCACATGCGAAGAGACCATGGTCGTGATCACCGCTTGTGATTCGCTTGGACCGCTTGTGATTCACTTGGGCCGCTTGGGAATCATCCGGTCCCTGCTGGGACTCGCCGCACGCGAGTGGTGTGCCCCCTGGGCCTGCGGAGGCGGATTCCTGGGTTCTTGCGCCGCCTCGACCCGATCCGCCTGATCGGGCGGGACCTCGTCGTTCTCCGGGCCGGCGTGGCCGTCGGCCCCATGGCCCCCGGGGTCCGGCGTCCCCTCAAGTGAGCACGGGGGGCTTCCGCCAGATCCTGCCGCGCAGGTCCATCCCGCGGATGACCTGGATCCGGTACGGCTCCAGCCGCAGGACGTGCAGCTTCGGGTCGGACGGCGAGCGCCAGAAGTTCCCGGGGTCGTACCCGGCCCCCCTCGGGCTGGTCCTGCGGTACAGGTCCCACACGTGCCGCCTGGCCTCCAGGTCGTCGACCCAGCCGGCGACCGCGTCGACGGCGACGGAGTCGTTGCCGGGCGACCAGTAGGAGAAGCTCGTATTCGGGTTCCCCGCCAGATGGGCTGCCTTGACGGGCGTCCTGTAGGTGGCCAGCCAGCCCAGGGGCTCACCGTCGGCGTTCTCCCAGACGGGGATGAGCACGCGGGTGCGCGGCCGGCCGGCGGCGTCGACGGTGACCATGGTGGAGTAGACGATCGAGCCGACGAAGGCGTTGAACTCCTGCTCGATGTCGGCGAAGACGGTGGTCATCGGGTGCGTCCCTTCCTGAGCCCGAAGGCGCTGACCGCCGCGGCCAGGACCGCCGCGACGAGCGGCACGACGAGGGCCGGCCGGTAGCCGCCGGCGAGGTTCTGCGAGGTGGAGATGACGGCGGTGGTGGCGGCCAGGCCGAGCGCGGCGCCGAACTGGAAGGAGGTGTAGAGGAGCCCGCCCGCGAGCCCCTGCTCGCTCTCGTCGACGCCGTCGGTGGCGACGATCGTCAGCGGGCCGTAGGCGAGGGCGAACGCCACCCCGAGGATGATCATCGTGGGGAACATGGCGGCGTAGGTCCAGTCCATGCCGACGGGCAGGAACAGCGCGTACGACAGGGTGGCCAGGAGCAGGCCGTACAGGATGACCCTGGCGTTGCCGAAGCGATTGACCAGCCTGGGGGTCAAAGTCGGCGCGAGGATCGCGTCGGCGCCGATCGCGAGCATGGCCAGGCTCGTCTCCAGCGAGGTCCAGCCGCGTAGTTCCTGCAGGTAGAGCACCGCGACGAACTGGAAGCCGAAGAACCCGGCCGAGAAGAGCAGCCCCATCACGTTGGCGCGCAGCAGCGGCCCCGAGCGGAGGATGCCGAGCCGTACCAGGGGATGGGGTGACCTGCGCTCGATCACCACGAAGGCGGCGAACAGCGCCAGCGCCGCGGCGATCGTCGCCGCCGTCACGCCGGGACCCACGTGGGTGGCGCGCTCGATGCCGCCGACCAGCAGCATGATGGCACCGGTGACCGTGACCGCGCCCGCCAGGTCCACCCGCCGCCCCGCGGGCCGCCGCCGCTCGGGCCTCGGAATCAGCGGCACCGCCGCCACCAGGATGACCAGCGAGAGGAGGGCGGGCGTGAACAGCACCCACCGCCAGTCGGCCTCGGCGAGCAGGCCGCCGAGCACCAGCCCCAGCGAGAACCCGCCGGCCGCGGTGCCCGAGTAGACCAGAAGCGCCTGGTTGCGTTGCCTGCCCTCCTCGAAGCCGGTCGTGATGATCGACAGGCCGGCGGGCGTCATGACCGCCGCCGCGACCCCCGCGAGGAACCGCGCCGCGATGAGCGTCCATCCCTCGCTCGCCAGGCCGCCGAGCGCGGACACCACCATGAAGACCGCGAGCCAGGACAGGAACATGGAGCGTCGCCCGAACAGGTCCGCGGCCCTGCCGCCCAGCAGCATGAACCCTCCGTAGCCGAGCACGTAGGCGCTCATCACCCACTGCAGCTCGCCGGTGGACAGGCCGAGGTCGGCCCTGATCGCGGGCAGGGCGACGTTGAGCATGGCGACGTTGACGCCCTCAAGGAAGATCGCGCCGCACAGGACGAGGAGCATGCCCCACGCGCGCGGCGTCATCCGCCCGAGCGGAGGTGATTGGACGATTGCAGACATGGCGAATCCCTGGGTGAGGAAAAGTGAGTCGGTTCCTTCTTGTAACCGAAAGCATCATGCGTGACCATGGGGAAGCATGGAAGACGGCACTTCAAAGGCACCGGGTTACTGCTGCGGAACCATGGACGACGACGTGTGGCAGTGGGACACGCGGGCTGACTGCGAGGTCCGGCAGATCCTCGACAGGATCGCCGACAAGTGGTCGCTGCTCGTCATCGCTCTCCTGGAACGCAGGACCATGCGCTTCACCGAGCTCCGCCGCGAGATCGACGGTGTGAGCCAGCGCATGCTGACGGTGACGCTGCGCCATCTGGAGCGCGACGGCCTCGTGGAGCGCACCGTCCATCCCGTGGTGCCGCCGCGCGTCGACTACGCGCTCACCCCGCTCGGCGCGACGCTGCACGAGGTGATCAAGTCGCTGGTCGTCTGGACCGAGGAGCACCAGAACCACATCGCCGTGGCGCGCTCCGCCTACGACGCCAGGATCGCCGCCGAGGAACGGCTGCTCGGCGCCCCCTAGACCGCTCGTGCCGCAGGCGGCCGCCGGACGGGGGAGGGGAGGCCGGCGGCGTTTGCCGGTTGCCGGGGAGGGAAGCCGTCCGCTGGGTCGATCGGCGGGATCGACGTGGTGTTACGGAGGTTCCCATGCTGCGGCAGGAGCGGAAGGTCGGCACGGTCGCGGTGATCGCCCACCAGCGGAAGACGATCGGCGGCGGGCTGGACGAGCTGCGCAGGCTTCTCGCGGAGGAGGGCGTCGAGGACCTGCTCTGGCACGAGGTGCCCAAGAGCAAGAAGGCGCCCAAGCAGGTGCGCAAGGTGCTCAAGGAGGGCGCGGACCTGGTGGTCGTGTGGGGCGGTGACGGCATGGTGCAGCGCTGCGTGGACGTGCTCGCCGGTTCCGGCGTCACCATGGCGATCATCCCGGCGGGTACGGCCAACCTCTTCGCGCGCAACCTCGGCATCCCCGAGGACCTCCCCGAGGCGGTGCGGATCGCCTTCCACGGGGAGAGCCGCAAGCTGGACCTGGGCAAGGTCAACGGGGAGCACTTCGCCGTCATGGCCGGCCTCGGTTTCGACGCCGAGATGATCAAAGACGCCGACCGGGGGCTGAAGGACCGGCTGGGCCGGGCGGCCTACTTCTGGACCGGCCTGCGGCACGTCCGCGGCGAGCTCGTGCACATGGAGGTCAAGCTCGACAAGACCACCTGGTTCGAGGGGGAGGCGAGCTGCCTGCTGCTGGGCAACGTCGGCACCATCACCGGGGGCATCGAGGCGTTCGACGACGCGCAGCCCGACGACGGATGGCTGGAGATCGGCATCACCACGGCCAGCGGCCCCATCCAGTGGGCGCGGGTACTCGGCCGGATGAGCGCCGGGCGGTCCGACGAGTCCCCCTTCGTCCGGATGACCCGGGCGCGCAAGATCAAGGTCAAGCTCGCCGCGCCGATGCCGTACGAGCTGGACGGGGGCGCCAAGGGCACCGTCACCGAGCTGAAGGCCAAGGTCGTGCCCGGCGGCATCACCGTCCGCGTCCCCGTCGCCGCGCCCGAGGAGGACGACCGGACCGTGGAGCATCCCGGCGACCGCGAGCACCCGGACGGCCGGGCCGACGGCCGGAGCTGACGGCCGCCCTGCCTCCACTGGCCGGAGCCGGCGCTCTCCGCGCCCAGGCGGGCCTGGGGGCACCGGCCGCGCACGGGTACGGCCCGGCCGGTGCCGGTCACGGGCCGGTCCGCGGCGGGCCGCGGCGGGCTTCGGCGGGCTCCGGCGGCGAGGGCGTCCGCTCAGGACAGCGCCACGAAGGCGCCGGCGCCGATGAGGGCGACGGCCCAGGCGAGGTCGAGGTTGAACCACGCCCTGCGCAGCACCGCCACCCCCAGCCGGTCGTAGACGACCAGTGCCACGACGGCGGTCGTGGCCAGCATGGCCAGCGCGTGGGTCGCCGTGGCGACCAGGCTCTGCGAGGCCAGCGCGGCGGCCCCGTCGCCCTCGTGCAGCGTGACGGGGACGACCATCAGGCCCGCGCCGTGGGCGGTGGACATCAGGAACGACCACCCGGCGAGCTGCCAGGCGTTGACCCGCATGCCCGTCCGCCGGTGGCGGTGGCGCCGCAGCAGCCGCCAGACGCCGAACCCGGCCACCAGCGCCGCGACGCCGTACGTGACGATCCGGGGCGGGGCCGCCAGCCGGGCCGCCGACACCAGCGCCAGCGTGGCCAGCACCGAGCCGGCGTGGCCGAGCACGATGGGCGGCAGCGCCCGCAGCACCGCCGCCCGCGAGCGTTCCTGCAGGCCGAGGGCGACCGCGAACAGCCAGCCCATCGCCGGGTTCAGGCCGTGGAAGGCGCCGAGCCCGGCCAGGATGAACAGGGACGTCAGGTCCATGGGCCCGTCCCACCCCCTTCGATGACCGTGGTCCGCGGGTCCGGCTCGATGACCGCGGCGTCGGCCGTGTCCGCTCCGTCTCCTTCGGTGACCGCGGCTCCTTTCAGGGGAAGCAGTAGGAGTCGGAGGAGGAGTCGCCGCCCTGCAGCCGGATCTGGTGGGCGCGCCGGCCGTCGGCGGCGAAGTCGACGAAGAAGGACTCGTCGAGGGAGAGCGAGCCGTCCTCGCCGACGTCCACCCTGACCATCCAGCTGGAGACGCCGTCGGGGTAGAAGACGTCGTCCCAGGAGCGGTAGAGGGAGTTGGTGAAGTACACCCGCCGGCCGTCCCTGCTGGTCTCGACCATCTGCGGGCCGCCGTTCAGCGATCGGCCGGGGGCGGCGGGGTGGGCGGCGCGCCGGGCGATGCCGCCGAGCCGCACCGAGCCGGTCTGTCGTGGCGCGAACGGGTCGGAGACGTCGTAGGCCCGCAGTTCGCCCGTGCCCCAGCAGGAGATCAGCAGGAACCGGTCGTCGAGGGACAGCGAGATGTCGGTGGCCAGCGGCGGGACCGCGCCGAACTGCCGGAGCGGCTCCGGGAGCGCCTCGGCGGGCGCCGGTTCGGCCGGGATCGTGATGGTCTTGCGGGCCTTCCAGACGTCGTCCTCCAGGTACCAGGTGAAGACGGCCGCCGACAGGTCCTCGACGTTGATCACCGTGTTGACGAAGCCGTGGGTCTTCGTCGGGTCGTGGGAGGGACGCAGCTCCAGGGCCATCTGGTGCTCGTCGCCCAGGTCGATCTCCTGCAGGTGCCGGCGCTTGACCAGGTCCCAGACGTGCAGCCGGTGACCGTACCGACGGCCGGCCAGCATCTCCAGCGACGGTCCCGGCTCGATCTGGTTGGGCGTCGCCCACTCGCTGGTGATCATCGTGTCATGGCCCAGGTGCCACCAGAAGTCGTAGTGCAGCTCCTGCGGCCCGCGGTCGACCTCCCAGCGGCCCTTGGGCTCGAAGGTGTCGTGGTCGAGGGTGAAGACCCCTCCGGGGGCGTCGCCGTTCACGTCGCCGAGGGCGCTGACGTAGATCGCGTCGGTGCCGCAGTGGACGGTGTGCGGGCGGCTGTAGCCCGTTCTGGCGAAGAGCGTCTCCGGCTTGATCGTCTTGACGATCCGGGGGCGCTTCGGGTCGTCCTTGACGTCGAGGATGTGGATCCTGCTGGAACGCAGCCCCGGCACGACGAGGTAGCGCCGCTCGACGTGCGGGTGCGGCGCGTACGGGCACAGGGCCGCGCTGCACACGTTCCAGCCGAAGTGGTGGAGTTCGTCGCCGGGGACCGGCATGTCGAGTGTGGCGGCGATCGACCCGTCGGACAGATCGACGGTGGCGATCGCGTCGGGACGCCCGCCGCCCGCGGCGTCGAGCAGGGCGACGTAGGCGAGTTCCTCCCGGGGCGCGAGCATGGCCTCGCGGGCGGACGGATAGAAGGTGGGATCGGGCTGGATGAGTGCCATCGCGGACTCCTGAGCCGAGATAGATACCCTACCAATAAAGTGGGAAAACTCTTCGCTGTCCAGAGGTGATTTTAGGTAACCGCTCCGGTGGACTCGCGGGTGGCGCGCCGGGCCGGCTTCGTGCCGCCGTACCGAGCATGACGAGATCCCGGCGGCCCCGGTGGAGGGCGTGCCGGGGGGCGGGCCGCCGGATCCCCGAGCGCCGGCCGGTTCAAGGCGTCCGGTTCAAGGCGTCCGGCTCAAGGTGGCGGGCCGGGGGCGTCGCGGCCGGCCGGACGCGCCCCGGCGGGGACTCAGGACGGAATCGGGATGGTGACCGGCTCCAGACCCTCGGGGGCCTTGCCGGGGTAGGCGCCGGACAGCATCGTGGCCACGGTGTAGAGGTGCCAGACCTGGGTGGGCTTCTTCAGCGCCGGCCCGTCGAACAGCGCGCGGACCGCGTCGGGGCTCACGATCGGCGCCAGCAGGTCGAGGTGGCCGAGCACGTGGTCGCGCAGCAGGCCGGTCAGCTCCTCCCCGGGGCTCGTCCGCCAGTTCCACCCGCCGCCGCCGGTCTTCGGCGCCGACAGCGTCTGCGGCCTGCGCTGCCAGGGGTAGTAGCGCCTCCCGGCGGTGAACCGCCACGGCTTGCCCTCGATCGGGACGTGCCTGAGCGGTGGCGCGAGCCGGCCGATGAGCTCGTAGATGACCTCCTCCGACAGCCGCCAGAGCTGGTCCAGGCCCAGCGCCGCCCGCACCACCCGGTTGTCGAGGAACGGCCAGACGGGGTCGCCCCGGCGGTGGGCCCCGGCGCGGGCCCCGGCCTGCCAGCGGCCGACCTTGTAGGCGATGTACATGTGGTCGAGCGCCTCCAGGGCCGGCCGCTCCTGCCAGGGGCGGGCCAGCTCGCGGGCGTGCTCGTTGGCCTCCCCGCGGAACAGCGCCTTCTCCCGCAGGAACGTCGTGTCGATCCGGCGGCGGAGCGCCTCGGCGCTCAGGTCGGACTGCAGCAGCAGGAACCCGCCCGCCCGCAGGATCTCCCCGCTCTGCCCCGACATGGTGGGTTTGGCGTTGTAGGGCAGGTAGCCGACGATCGACTCGTAGGCCGACGTCATGCCCTCGCACGCCCGCAGTGTCTCGTACGTCCGCGCCAGCGGGTGCTCGACGACGATGGCGTCCTTCTTCTCCGCGCGGACCGGGGGGATCACCGTGTGCTCGATGCCGAGCGCGTGGGCGATCCGCCCGGCGATGACCACGTCGGGGTGGGTGTCCAGGCCGTTGGTGGTGGCGCGCAGCGGGATGCCGGCCGCGTGCAGCACCGCCGCGACCAGGCGGCTGTCGCGGCCACCGGTCAGAGCCAGGTTCACCGGCTCTCCGGCCGCGCGCAGCGGCTCCACGGTCGCGAGCAGGGCGTCGGCCAGCTCCTCCACCAGCGCCTTCTTCTGCCTGCGCGAGGTGGGCGCGGGCCCGGCGGTGGGCAGCGGGTTCTCGGTGATCGTACGGCGCCCGCCCGCGACGGTGACGACCGAGGCCGGGGGCAGCGCGCTCACCCCCCGGTAGGGGGTCTCGTCGGACAGGAAGTAGCCCTGGCGCACCATCGACTGCAGCGCGAGGACGTCCCACTCGATCCGCTCGCCCGTGGCGGCGAGGTGGACCAGCAGCGCCCGGCTGCCGACGATGTGCAGGTCGGGGGTCTCCGCGTAGTAGACGGGGCTGGCGCGGTGGATCGCCGTGGCGGCCGACAGCTCCGCCGTGGTCGCCCGGAACACCGCGAAGCACCCGCTCACCGCCTGAGTGTCCAGATCCGCCGCGCCCGCCAGCCGGTCCACCTCGCCGGGTGCGGCGAGGTAGCCGTTCACCCCGGTCACCCGGTCCGGCCCGGTCACCAGCAGGGGCGGCTTGCGGGAGTCGTCGGGCTCGTTGGTCCAGGCGAACATCGAGACGCCGGGACGGTGCCACTCCCGGGACCTGATGACCTCGGGGGGGACGGGGAACGCGGCGTCGATCGCGTTCCGCACGGTGTGCAGCGTCTCCTCCGGGATCACCGCCCCCGGGTGTCTGGCCGCCAGGCCGAGATACACGCGCATGGTGAGAAATCTTATGGTGTCTTTTTTCCAGACATATAGGGATCTGTCGTAAGCCTGGACGCCATGAACGGGATCGAGGCGCCGTGACGGGCGCGACCTGCACCGAAGCCCCGATCCCGCGACCGTCCCCGACCCGCACGACCGTCCCGGACCCGTACCGAAGTCCCGACCCCGCACGATCGTCCCGGATCCGCACGGAAGTCCCGACCCCACGCGACCGTCCCGGATCCGCACGGAAGTCCCGACCCCGCATGATCGTCCCGGATCCGTAGGGCGCCGCGCCCGCCGGACGGGCGCGCCGGTCACGCGCCGGGCACGGTTGGCGCTCGCTTGGGTCAAGCGTCCGGCGCGGACGCGGCAGGGATCGTCGTAACGGGTGACGCGTACCCCCCCCAGGGAGGCGACATGAACCCGCGCCCGCTCGCCATCGTCCTCGCCGTGATCGTCCTGATGCTCGCCGCCGCCTGCGGAAGCGGTTCGAACGCTCCCGCGCCCGCCCGCCCGGAGACCGACTCGGGGCAGGCGCCCCCGGGCGTCTCCCAGGAGCGCGACTCCTCCGGCCGGCGGGACGCCACCGCCGAGCAGATCTCCACCTTCGCCCTCGACGTGGACACCGCGTCCTACGACTACGCCAGGCGGCTGCTGAAGGAGGGAGAGCGGCCGGAACCGGCCCGGATCCGGCCCGAGGAGTTCGTCAACTCCTTCCGGCAGGACTACCCGGAACCCTCCGACAACGGCTTCACCGTCCAGGTGGACGGCGCCCGGGTGCCGGGCAACGGCGCCGCGCTGGTCCGGGTCGGCCTGCGGACCCGCGGCGCGGAGGCCGGCGCGCGGCGCCCGGCGAACCTGACCTTCGTGGTCGACGTCTCCGGGTCGATGGCCGAGCCCGGCCGGCTCGACCTGGTCCGCGAGGCCCTGCACACGCTCGTCGGTCAGCTCGGGGCGGGGGACCGGGTCTCGCTCGTCGCCTTCAGCGAGGAGGCCGAGCCGATCATCCCCATGACCTCGGCGAGCGGCCGCGACCGGCTGCACGCCGCCGTCGACCGGCTGGCCGTACGGGGGACCACCGACCTTGCGGCCGGGCTGACCGCCGGCTACGCCGAGGCGGCCCGGAGCTTCAGCCCGGCGTCCACCAACCGGGTCATCCTGCTCTCCGACGGCCTGGCCAACACCGGTGAGACGAGCTGGCGGGGCATCCTGGACCGGGTGGCCGACAACGCCGGGCGGCGGATCACCCTGCTGTGCGTCGGCGTCGGCCACGAGTACGGCGACGAGCTCATGGAGCAGCTCGCCGACAACGGCGACGGCGCCGCCGTCTACGTCAGCACGGCCGACGACGCCCGCCGGGTCTTCGCCGAGCAGCTCGCCGCCAACCTCGACCTGCGGGCCCGCGACGCCAAGGCGCAGGTCGTGTTCAATCCCTCGACGGTGGAGTCCTACCGGCTGGTCGGCTACGAGAACCGCCGGCTCGCCGCCGAGGACTTCCGCGACGACGCCGCGGACGGCGGGGAGGTCGGGCCTGGCCACGCGGTGACGGCCCTGTACGACGTGCGGTTGCGCGAGGGGGCGGGCGGTCAGCTCCTCACCGCCGCCGTCCGCTGGCAGGACCCCGACACCCGGGCGCCGGGTGAGACCAGCCGCTCGGTGGAGACCGGCGACCTGGCGGGCTCGCCGTGGGAGGGGCCGTCACCGAGGTTCCAGGTGGACGTGGTGGCGGCCGCGTTCGCCGAGTACCTCCGCGCCCGCGAGCCGATCGCCGGGGTGGACTCCGGGGAGCTCGCCCGGCAGGCCGCCCGCCTGGCGACACTCACCGAGGACGCCGCCGTGCGCGAGCTCGCCGACCTGATCGGCCGGGCCACGTCCCTCGGCTGAGCGCCGGGCGGGCCGTACCGGGCCGTGCGGACCCTGCTCGGCCGGGCGGTGTCCCTCCGCCGGGCACAGGGGGCCGTACCGGGCCGCGCCGCGCCGTTCTTCCCGGCGGCATCGAGCCGGTCGGGCACCGTGCCGTACCACGCCGAGCCGTTCCGGGGGCGCCGAATCGAGTACGGCTCACGGTCCGATGTCCTATACACTGGCTTGGTGCCGCCGGGTGAAGGCCCGGCGGAGCACCGAGGGGCTATGGCGCAGCTGGTAGCGCGCCTCCATGGCATGGAGGAGGTCTGGGGTTCGAATCCCCATAGCTCCACAGAGGGCCGTTCTTGAAACGGCCGGACTGAAGTTGACGGGATCCCGTCTGATCGTTGAGATCGGGCGGGATCCCGTCGTTTCAGAGGCTTCCAGGTCACCTTCGGGCGTCTCTGGGGCCTCTGTGGTGGGTGTCGCGGAAGGCTCGGGTGGTGTCAGGCCGCTGGAGGAGCACGAGAATCGCGCCGCTGGACATGGCGAAGCCCGCGGTTGGCGTGATGCTGTGTGTTGATCTTCCGGATTGCGGCTTAGGTTCCCTGTGGTGGTTTCCCTGTCGGGATCGGCGGATCGGCTGCGTTTTGATCGTCGAGTTCGGTTGTGATGTCGTCCGGTGCGGGCTCGGGCTGGTGGGTGTGCCGCCAGGCGTCGAGGAAGTTGTCGTTGGCGACGGTGACGATGAGCGCGATGAGCAGCGTCTGGGCGACACGGCCGTGTGCGGGCCGGTTCTTGGCTTCGCCGAGGTCGGTGTCGAAGCCCTTCAGCCTGCCGTTGATTTGTTCGGTGTCGGCCCGAACGGACTTGCAGGTCCCGATTCGGCGGGACTGAGGTAGGCCACGTCCTGGCGAGGGTTCGGGCGTTCACACAGCGGTGATCTGCTCGGTGGCCGACCGCAGCGTCTCGACGAGGAACCCGACAGCCCCGGTGTCTTTGGGGGCGGAGGCGGAGAGAACGGCCGGCTCAGCGGTCCCCTGCGGCCAGGAGCAGGTTGGCGTCGACCCGGGCGAGGCCGAAGACGTTCGAGCCGCCTTCGGTGTACCCGGCCTTGCGCTTCCACCGCCGCCCGTCGTAGTGCAGCAACGTGACTTCGGTTGTCACGTCCTCTTCGTAGCCCACCGCCCACACGTCGTCCTCGCCGACAGCGGCGACGCCGTACAGCGAGCCCTTCCACCTGGGGGGTTCGACCTGCGTCCATGAGTTTCCGTTCCAGTGCAGGATCAGCGGTTTGCCGGTGCCGTACTCGTCACAGTCCCCTGAGGCGCTGCGCTCACCCACGGCCCATACGTCGGACGGCCGGTTCTGCCAGATGTGCCGCAGCATGCCCTGGCCCAGCGCGGGCAGTCGCATCTCCACCGGCGCGCTGCCGGGAGTCGCACTGTGCCAGATCGCCGGGCGTGAATCAGCGCATCGCCCGCTGGACGAGCTGCCCGCGATCCACACTTGCCCGGCTCCGGCGTCCACGGCGCGGAATCTGCCTCCGCGCGGGACTTCCTGCTTGCCGAAACGCCTGCCGTTCCAGGTTACGAGGACAGGGACGGACGTCTTGCCCTCCCCCCGCCTGCCGATCAGGAACGCCCGCGAACCGTCCACGGCGACGTCGGCCAGCGCGCCGACCTTCGGGAGCTGGGCAGGCTTGAACGTCTTCCAACGCCGGCCGTCCCAGCGCAGGGCGAAGGGGAACCGCACCTCCTCGGAGTCCTCGTCGCGGTCGCCGGTGTCGCCGACTGCCCAGACCTCGTTCGGTCCGTCGGCGTCCACGCCCGACACGATGGAGTCGATCGCGTCGGGGAATCGCTCGGACAGGCGCTGGTCGACACGCCATCCGTCGCGGTCCATCCGCAGGAGCACGCCGTTGGGCGGCTCGTCCTCCGCTGTTACGGCATAGCCGACCGCCCAGGCCGCGTCCGGGCCCGCCACCGCCACGTCTAGCACCGTGTCGGCGCTGTCGTCAGAGGCATCCTCGTCCTCCTCGTCGTCGAGGTCGCTCTCTGTGGGCGACGCGGCAGGGGTCGTGCTCGCCGCCGGTGTCCTCGGCACGGTGCCCGCTGGGGCTGCCGTGCAGCCCGCCAGGACGAGGACGCAGACGATCCACAAGATCTTCATGGTTTCCGGAGTCTCGCAGACACTCGGGCATGATGTGACGTTTCTGGCGCCTCCACAGCGCGCACGTGACGGTGGCCGTCGCGATGACGCGGGCCGGTTCGCAGGCACGTAGCGTAAGCAAGGATTGGGGCTGCGGGGTCGATGCGGAGGGGAATTGAGGGGATCTCCTGCGCCCGCCATGGGGTTCCGCGTCACGCCCGCCGGGCTGGGAAAAGATCACGACCACGGTGGGAAGCGATCTTCGCCAGGGCGTCATCGTCACTGCTCAACCACACTCGTGAACACCCCGTGGGCCTTCGGCGACGCTCGATGGCGTGTGACCCACCGTGTGGACGACACCGACACGCTCGCCGAGGGCCTGATCGCCGCCGTCCGCACCGCCGGCCTGCGGTGGTTCGGGGCGGCCCTCACCAGGGCAGCGGGCCGTCCTCGCTGAAGAACCCGGCGGTCGGTCCGTCCGCGTCGAGGGTGGCCAGGCGCACCAGGACTGCGGCGCCCTGGGCGGGGGTCAGGTGGCCGGTGTGGTTGTCGCTGTCGGTGTCGACGTACCCGGGGGCGGCGGCGTTGACCAGGAAGCCGTCCTTGCGCAGCTCGTTGGCGTACTGCACGGTCAGCGCGCTGAGTGCGGACTTGGAGGGGTTGTAGGCGGCCGACGGCAGCAGGGCGGCGAAGGGGCCGTCCGGGTCACTGGTGAGGACGGTGATCGGGTCGGTGACGTCCAGGACGACCGCGTGCGCGTCGCCGCCCGCCGCGCGCAGCGCCGCGGCGGTCTCCTCGCCGCGCCGCCGGTCCCTGGCGCCGATCAGGACCGTCAGGCCCAGCTCGGCGAGCTGCTCGGCGGCCGCGCGGCCGATGCCCTTGTTCGCTCCGGTGACCAGCGCGATCTTCTGGTGTGCGGTCTGCTTGCTCATGTTCGGCTCCTGTGTCGGGAGGAGGGTGCGTTCTTCTCAGGCCTGTCTTCGGGTTCGGAGACAGGACAGTCAGGCCGCCTGTGCCATGCGAGCGGGAAACGGCCGGAAAAGGCGGGCCGCGGTCGGCTCGCGCGGTGGGCGGGAAGGGGTCGGGAGCGGCCGCGAGGTGCTATCGCACCGCCGGGCTCGTCGGAAGCGCCTGGAGTCCGGCGGGGCCGGGGGCTCCGGAGACGACGGGTGTGCCGTTGATGACGAACGTGGGGACCTGGCGGACGCCGAGACGGGCCGCGCGTTCCTCGTCGGTCCGGACGTCGGCGGCGTAGGCGCCGGTGTCGAGAACGGCACGGACCACCGCGGCGGGCAGACCGGCCTGCGACCTGGTTCACCGGTACGTCGGGCTCCTCGCCGTGCATCTACGCCGTCAACCGGTGCACGGGGGACACTTGGCGAAGGTGGACGAGCACGTCGAACGTATCGGGCAGGGAGGCGACGGCGAGGTGTTCGGCCGCGTCCCTGGAAGGGTCGTGAACGCCGCTGATGACGCGTGCTTTCATCGGCCCGTCCCATCCGCCGTCACGCAGGTCGAGCCAGTGGGCGGGCCGGCCCGTGGCGCCGAGGCGGGCGTCGAGCCAGTCGGAGGCCGGTTCCGGGACGGTGACGGCACCGAGGTCGCCGTGGTGGAAGCCGATCGCCGCAGAGACGTAGCGGGTGCCGTAGCGGTCGCGCAGCACACTGCCGGCCGTGGGCTGGGGGCCGCGTTGAGGCGCCAGGCCCAGGGTCGCCGGAGCCGCCGAGGTGTGCGCGATGCCGTCCCAGTAGGCCACGCGGCGGCCGGTCCGGTGCTGGTGGTCGACGATCGTGTCGGCCCAGGTCTGGGCGTCGCCGGCATAGTCGTCGCGTCCGGCGACGCTGCGCTGGTGGAAGTCCGCGATGAGGCGCATCCGCTCCAGGGCGAAGTCGCCGGGCAGTTGCTCGACGATCGCGAGTGCGTCGCGGGCGTGTTCGGCGAAGGGACGGCCCGGGTGCAGGCATCTGGCCCGCTGCACGTGCTCGTCGATCTCATGGGCGGTGCGGATGGGCTCCAGGTGGACGGCCAGTTCGGCCAGCCGGTGCGGGGCGGCACGGCGAACGTGCTCCATGATGGCGTCGTAGTCGGCGGGCTGTGCTTGGGCGGGCTTGACCCCGAAGATCCGGACCGGGTCGTCCGGGTGGTCCTGGTTGAAGGCGCGGATCTACTCCAGCGCCGCGGCCATTTCGGCGGTGCGCCAGGGCCGCCAGGCGCTGGCCAGGGCGGATTGCGCCGTGCCCGCGCCTCCGGTGACGTACGCGTCGAGGGCCGCCCCGGCGGAGGCGTCGTCCTGTACGGCCAGTGCACGGAAGCCGTGCCTGCGGACGAGGCGGCGGAAGAGCCGGTCTCGCACCTCGAAGGTCTCGTGAGCGAATCTGGTGGACTCGCCGATTCCGGCGACGGTCGTGCCGGTGGCGATCGCGTCGGCCAGGTCGTCGAGCGCGGTCTCGGTCGTCAAGGCGGTCATGCCGGAACTCCTTCACGGATCGGTTCGAGCGCCCGGGACCAGGCGACGACGTCGTTCAGCAGGGCGGTGAGGGCGGAGTGCTGGTGCGGGCCGGGAGTGAGGTCGCCCGGCTCGGTGGGGGCGGGCACCTGATGTTGCTCGTCTCCGCCGACAACCTCACCGACCGGGCGGACCTCCACAACGAGAACGCGCTCCGGAAGATGGTCACCGCGGGGGTTTCGACCTTCCTGTACGGCTATGCGGAACGGGCCGCGGTCGGCGGGCGCGATGCCGCTGACGGCTCGTGACGCGGTTGTCAGGACGGGAAACGATCAGTTCGAATGCGGGAGGCGGCCTCAGCGCGGGCGCTCGACCCGGCCCTCGTGCCAGACCGGCTCGGCGCTCTCGTAGACGGTCCCGTCGGCGCCGAAGACCAGGAAGCGGTCGAGGTCGGCGGCGAACCAGCGGTCGTGGGTGACGGCCAGCACGGTGCCGGAGAAGGAGGCCAGGCCCTGTTGCAACGCCTCGGCGCTGGCCAGATCCAGGTTGTCGGTGGGTTCGTCCAGTAGCAGCAGGGTGGCGCCGGACAGCTCCAGCAGCAGGATCTGCAGCCGGGCCTGCTGGCCGCCCGACAGGGTCTCGAACCGCTGGCCGGCGGCGGGGGCGAGCTCGTAGCGGGCCAGTGCGGCCATCGCCTCGTTCAGGGTGAGCGCGTGGCCGGCCATGACCAGTTCGGCCGGGGTGCGCCCGTGCAGGTCCGGCCGGGTGTGGGTCTGCACGAACCGGCCGGGCGCCACCCGCGCCCCGAGCCGCACCGAGCCGCGGTGCGGTACCGAGGGCACCGCGCCGTCCGCGGCCTGTTCCAGCAGCGACAGGAAGGCGGACTTGCCCGAGCCGTTGGAGCCGAGCACGCCGACGCGCTCGCCGTACCAGATCTCGGCGTCGAACGGCCGCATCAGGCCGGTGAGCTCCAGGTTCTCGCAGACGACGGCGCGTTTGCCGGTGCGGCCGCCGCGTAGCCGGATCCGCACGTTCTGGGCCCTGGGCGGGCGCTCCGGAGGGCCGGCCTCCTCGAAACGGCTCAACCGGGTGCGCGCGGCCCGGTACGACGAGGCCACCGCGTCGTTGCCGGCCGCGGTCTGCCGCAGGGTGCTCACCAGCCGCCTGAGCCTTGCGTGTTCCTCGTTCCAGCGACGGCGCCGCTCCTCCAGCCGGCTGATGCGCTCCTCGCGCGCCCTGGCGTAGGTGGCGAAGCCTCCACCGTGGATCCAGGCGCCCCGGTCCTCCACGGTCACGATGCGGTCGGCGGCCTCGGCCAGGAGCCGGCGGTCGTGGGAGACCAGCAGCACGGTCTTGTCCGTGGCCCGCAACCGGGCCTCCAGCCACTGCTTGCCGGGCACGTCCAGGTAGTTGTCCGGCTCGTCCAGCAGCAGGACCTCGTCCGGTCCGCGTAGCAGGGCCTCCAGGACGAGGCGTTTCTGCTCGCCGCCCGACAGCGTGGCCACCGGGCGGTCCCGGACCGCGTCGTAGGACAGGCCCATGGACTCGGTGGCGCAGACGTCCCAGACGACCTCCATGTCGTAGCCGCCGGCATCGGCGTAGTCGGCGACGGCCTGCGCGTAGGCCAGTTGTGTCTCCTCGTCGTCGCGGGCGGAGATCGCCGCCTCCGCCCGCACCAGGGCCGCCGCGGCGGCGCGGACCCGGTCGGGCGCCACCGACAGCAGCAGGTCGTGGACGCTCCGGTCGTCGCGGACGCTGCCGACGAACTGCCGCATCACGCCGAGGCCGCCGGAGGAGACCACGCGGCCGTCGTCGGGCCGCAGGTCTCCGGCGATCAGCCGCAGCAGAGTGGTCTTGCCCGCGCCGTTCGGTCCCACCAGCCCGGCCTTGGCCCCGTCGCCGACGCGGAACGACACCTCGTGCAGGAGCAGCCGCCCGTCCGGCAGCACGTAGGTCAGCCGGTCGACCTCGACATGTCCCGCCACGGCGGCTCCTTCACGCTCGACTCAGGATCGGTGTTCCAGTGACCGGATCAATGGTCCAGTCGCCGATCGTCATACTAGACTCGCCTCCGTGAGCATGAGCAAGAGGGGACCCGCGACACACCGCCCGGGCTCGGCGGGGGACGTGTGGCTGCGGCCGCCGGGGCGGACGGGCCGCGACGCTCCGCCGCTCAGCCGGGACCGGATCGTCGAGGAGGCCGTGGCCCTTCTGGACGCCGAGGGTGCCGACCGGCTGACCATGCGGCGCCTGGCGGAGCGGCTCGGCACCGGTTCCACCACGCTGTACTGGCACGTCAAGACCAAGGACGACGTCCTCGACCTCGCCCTCGACATGATCTTCGCCGAGGTCCGGATCCCGTCGGGGGACGGCCGGGGGTGGCGCGCCGGCATCACCGCTCTGATCGACGGATGGCGCGCGGTCCTGCTGAGGCATCCCTGGTCGGCGGCGCTGCTGGGCCGCCCGATGCTGGGCCCCAACGTGCTGGCCCGCAGCGAGTTCCTGTACGCGACCCTTCTGGAGGCCGGGGTCGTCGAGCCCCGCCTCACCGCCGCCGCGTACGGACTGTCCAACTACGTCATCGGCTCGGCGCTGATGCAGTCCACCTGGCTGGCCGACGCGGACGAGGAGGTACGGCGGGCCGCCCGGGAGCGCCTGCGCGCCGACCGGGAGCGCTACCCCGCCCTCGCCGCCCACGGCCCCCTCGCCACGGACGGCGACTGGGACACCGGGTTCGCCCTCGGCCTGACCTGGCTCCTCGACGGCATCGAGGCCGGCATCGCCACCACCGGCGACGCCGCGGACGCGGCGGGAGGCACAGACACCGCGGCACGAGCGTGAGGGCGGGCCCGCGGCCCGTTCCCGGCGGGACGCCTGCGTCTCGGTGGGACATCTTCGCGGCGGCGGGACGCCTTTTTCGCGGATTTCTGTCGGAGTGATCCACTACGTTCCCTGACCATGATCGAACGTTCACCCGGCGGCGGAGCCGTGCGGGAACATCTGAGCAGGGTGCGGGTGGTGCCGCCCGTCCAGCCCCGGAAGCTGGCGAAGGTGCCCTTCGTCGAGCTGGCGGACGGCCGGCTGCAGGGCGTGGTGTCGAGCGGCTCGGACATCAGCCGTGTCTACGTCTCCTCCATCGCCGCCGGTACCCACGCCTACAACTGCAGCACCAACAACAACCGCCCGTGCGGCGGCCTGTACGGCGCGCCGTGCAAACACCTGCGCGCCCTCGCCGCCGAGGCGGTGCTGCAGTACGGCCCCGGCCGGGTGGCCCGGTACCTGCGGGCCGACGTCCCCGAGGGCGCCGACCTGATCGACTGCCTGGACGGCGCTCACGAGCCGGCCCCGGCGGCCATGGTGTTCAGCCGCTTCCTGCGCCACCTGGCCTACCTGGAGGTCCCCGACACCGGCGTGCCGATCCCCGAACTGCACTGGTTCCCGGCCTCGGGGACGGTGGCCTGATGCTCGCTGTACAGCTGGCCGCACTGCTCGACGGCGACCCCGAGGGCGCCGGGGAGGCGCTCGACCTGGTGACCGGTTTCGACGACGCCCTCGTGCACGGCCTGGCCCGGCTCGCCGAGGAACGCGCCGAGGCGCTGGCCGCGCTGGCCGGCGCGTTCGCGGACACCCCGATCGGCGGACGGCTGGCCGAGGCCGCCGCCGGGGTCGCCTCCGGCTCGATCACCGAGGACCACCTGACGGCCCTGGCCGGCGGCCGGGCCGCGCTGCTCGGCGCCGTGCACGACGCCCTGCTCGCCGACCTGGACGCGGCGCTGGGCCGCGAACGCGCCCCCTGGAGCGCCGGGCCGGAACCCGAGGACGACGAGGGGGGTCCGCTCGGCGGGGTCCGTTCCTGGCTGCGCGAGCTGGCCATCACCGGATGGCGGGGCGTCGACCACGACCTCGTCTCCGCCGCGGACCAGGTCGTCGAGGCGCTGCTGGCGGTGCCGGGGCGGCGCAGGCTCGCGGTGCTGCTGGACGGCCTCGCCGCCGAGCTGCGCGCCTCCTGCCCGATCGGCACGATGGAGCACCTGCCGGTCCGCCGCTGGGCCGACCTGTGGACCCGGGCCGTGCTGCTGTCGCACGACGCCGTCCCGTCCGGCGCCCCCCGGCCCGCGGAGACGGTGTCGGGGCGGCTGCTGATCCTCGGCGTCGACGTGCACGAGCACGGCACCGCCGTCCAGTTCCAGGTCCACGCCGTCCTGGAACCCACCGGCGGCGGCCGGCCCAGGCTGGTGCGGACCGGCGTCACCGTCGCGAAGGTGGACACCATCACCGGCCCCGCGGTGTGGAAGCTGCCGCACCGCCACGGCGCGCTGCTGACCGCGCTGGCGGACCGCCGCTGCCTGGACGTCACGGACCTGCCGCTGCTCGACAGCGGCGACCTGCTCTGGGACGACGACCGGGCCCTGCCGGGCAAGCCGGCCGACCCCTTCACCACCGCCCGGCTGCACCTCGCCGGCGCGCTCGCCCCGGCCGTGCCGCCCCTGGACCGCGTCCCGGTGCGCGTCGCCGAACCCGTGCTGGTGGAGGACTACCGGGTCACCAAGGACGGCTCGTTCGACCTGGGCGGCGGCGTGCTCGCCGTGGACACCGAGCGGCTGCCCGCCTGCGGCCCGCTCACCCCGAAGCTGGTGGCGGGCTCCACGGCGTGCGTCGGGCTCATCCGCTGGGACGGCGGCCGCTGGCTGCTGCAGCCGCTCGCCGTACAGGCGAAGGCGAAGAAGGAGACGGTCGAGGTCGCCACCGGCGACTGGGCGCTCGGCCCCACCGACCCCAAGGCGGTCAAGGCCGAGGCCAGGGCCGGGGACCCGGTCGCGGTGCTGCGCGAGCGAGCCGGGCGGTTGCTGCGGAAATGAGCGACGACATCCTCACAGACGACGACGGCCTCCCCGCGGGCGCCGCGCGGAACCGGCGGCAGGTGCTCTACTGGCGGCTGCTCGCCCGCCTCTTCGACCACGACGAGCAGCCCGCGCTGGAGAACGCGAGCATGGCGGTCGTCGGCGACCTCGGCCTGCCCGCGGCGCTGCTCGACCCCTCGGTGTCGGTCGACACGCTGGTGCAGCGCTTCCCCGAGCTGGCCGACGAGTTCCGGAACCTGCTCGCGCCGGGGGAGGACGTTCCCGGCGACGAGGTGCGCAGGGCCGCCCTGGTGTCGAAGCTGCTGCTCAACGTCTTCGGCACGGGGACGGGTGACGTCACCGCGACGCAGCTGGCGGCCTGGCAGCAGGACGCCGGCTGGCTGACGCAGGCCCTCGGGGCGTGCGGCGCCCAGGGCGGTGCCCCGGGTGGCGCTCCGGGCGGTGCTCCAAGCGGTGCTCCGGGTGCCGCGGCGGGTTCCGGCGGGCCCGGCACCGGCGCGGGCGCGGGTTCCGGGTCCGGTCCCGGCGGCGGCCCCGGCGCGGGGTACGGCCCCGGCACGGGGTACGGCGAGAGCGGCCGCGAGCTGTCCAAAGTGCTGGCCGACCTGGAGGCCGACCTGGTCCGCCGCATGCGGCTGCGCGAGGTCCTGGCCGACCCCGCCCTGGCGAAGCGGCTCACCCCGAGCATGTCGCTCGTCGAGCAGCTGCTGCGTGACAAGGCCAACCTGTCGGGGGTGGCGCTGGCCAACGCCAAGGCGCTGATCCGCAGGTTCGTCGACGAGGTCGCCGAGGTGCTGCGCACGCAGGTCGCCAAGGCCAGCGCGGGCGTCATCGACCGGTCGATCCCGCCCAAGCGGGTGTTCCGCAACCTCGACGTCGAGCGCACCGTCTGGAAGAACCTCGTCAACTACAACCCCGAGGACCAGCGGCTCTACGTCGATCGGCTGTACTACCGGCGCACCGCCAAGCGCACCGTCCCGGCCAGGATGATCGTGGTCGTCGACCAGTCGGGCTCGATGGTCGACGCCATGGTGAACTGCACCATCCTGGCCTCGATCTTCGCCGGGCTGCCCAAGGTGGACGTGCACCTCATCGCCTACGACACCCGCGCGCTCGACCTCACCCCCTGGGTGCACGACCCGTTCGAGGTGCTGCTGCGCACCCAGCTCGGCGGCGGCACCGACGGCACGGCCGCCCTGGCCCTCGCCCAGCCGAAGGTCGCCGACCCGCGCAACACCGTGGTCGTGTGGATCTCGGACTTCTACGAGTGGAACTGCGACGCCGTCTTCGCCGGGATGGAGGCGCTGCACCGCTCCGGCGTCCGGATCATCCCCGTGGGCTCGGTGAACAGCGGCGGCCAGCAGAGCGTCAACCCGTGGTTCCGGCAGAAGCTCAAGAACCTCGGCGCGCCGGTCATCTCCGGCCACATCCGCAAGCTCGTCCTGGAACTGAAGAACTTCCTCGCCTGAGAACTTTCCCTTTTAGGAGAACCCCCTGATGAACAACGAGATGCTGCGCGCGCCCGCCGAGGTGAAGTACGCCGAGGAGCTCGACTGGCTGGAGTCCGTGGACGACGGGCCCAAGCCGTTCTCCTGGCGGCTCAGCCCCAAGATGGTCCGGCTTTTCATCCTCGGCTCCGAGCGTTCCGACGGCCTGGACCGGGAGATCCCGCAGAAGTGGTTCGGTGACCGCAGCTTCGTCGAGCGCAGCATCGTGACGCTCGCCTCCGACCGCGGCCTGCTGCTGATCGGCGACCCGGGAACCGGCAAGAGCTGGCTGGCCGAGCTGCTGTCGGCCGCCATCTGCCGCAACTCCACCCTGGTCGTCCAGGGTACGGCGGGCACCACCGAGGACCACATCAAGTACTCCTGGAACGTCTCCATGGTGATCGCCAAGGGGCAGTCCCGCGAGTCGATGATCCCCTCGCCGATCATGACGGCGATGGAGCGGGGCATGATCGGCCGCTTCGAGGAGCTGACCCGCTCGACCAGCGACGTGCAGGACGCGCTGATCTCGATCCTGTCCGAGAAGTACGTGTCCATCCCCGAGCTCGACACCGACAACACCGTGTTCGCCCGGCCCGGCTTCTCGATCATCGCCACGGCCAACAGCCGCGACCGGGGCGTCAACGACCTGTCCTCGGCGCTGAAGCGGCGGTTCAACTTCGTCCGGATCCCGGTGGTGACGAACAGGACCAGCGAGGCGGAGATCGTCCGCTTCCGCACCACGGAGCTGCTGCGCCGGCACCGCATCGAGCTGGACGTGCCGCCCACGCTGCTGGACGTCCTGCTGCAGAGCTTCGCCGACCTGCGCGCCGCCGCCGCGTCGGCCGCGAGCGAGGACGAGAAGCTGGAGTCGGCGCTGTCCACCGCCGAGCAGATCGGCGTGCTGGAGGACGCCATCCTGCACAGCCACTTCTTCGGCGATCGCGCGCTGCGCGCCGAGACGCTGGGCGGCGCCCTGGTGGGTTCGCTGGCCAGGCGTTCCCCCGAGGACCTCGCCATCCTGAACAAGTACTGGCACGGCGTCGTCGAGCCGCGCAGCCGCAAGGACGGCGGGGAGTGGACCGGCTTCCTCGAGGGCGGCCGCCAGGCGATCTCGACGCTGTCATGAGCACCTTCGACGCGCTGCGCGAGCAGCTCCTCGACGCCGCCGAGGAGTTCTCCGGCGGCGGGGACGCCCTGTCCGGCATCCTGTCCGGCATGGTCGACGACGTCGACCGGATGCTGGGCGAGAAGCTTGAGATCTTCCCGGTGTGCCACCACTCGCCGGCCTCCGCGCTGGCCATGACGCGGCGGCTGCGCGACAAGCGACCCAAGGTCGTCTACCTGGAGCTGTGCGAGGACCTGCAGCCGCTGCTCTCCGAGCTGCGCAACTGCAGGCTGCCGGTGGCGCTGCAGGCGTTCGCCACCCGGCTGGACGGTTTCCCGGCCGGTTCCGGCCCGCTCAGCGTGGTGGCGCCGGTGACCGAGGCGTCGGCGGAGTACCAGGCCATCGCCTACGCGCTCGACACCCCCGGCGTCGAGCTGGTGCTGGTGGACCGCTCGGTGGACCACGTCTTCCAGTGGCTGCCCCGGGAGCCGGCCGACGCCGGGACCGGGACCGGGACCGCCCCGGACGGTCACGCCTCCCCGGGTTCCCCGGCTCCCTCGGGCGGTGCGGCCTCACCGGGTGGTGCGGTCTCACCGGGCGGTGCGGCCTCACCGGGCGGCGAGGCGGACGACGGGCAGGACGAGGAGGCGGCCCTGCACGGTGACGCCGTGGGCGTGGAGATCGGCGACCTGCGGCCCGGCTTCGCCGAGCTGGAGGCGTACCTGCTGCACCACGGCAAGGTCCGCCACTGGTCGGAGTGGTGGGACCAGTACGTCGAGCAGCCGCTGGCCGGCGCGGACCACGACACCTACCGCCAGGCCATGGCGCTGGTCGGCAGCCTGTTCCGGCGGCTGCGCCCCTCGTCCGGCGACCGCCTGGCCGTCGACGAGGAGCGTGAGCGCTACATGTGGGCCCGGATCCGCGAGCACCTCGCCGCGTCCGGCGCCGACCCGGCGGAGTGCCTGTACGTGTGCGGCGCCTTCCACGCCGTCAGCCGGGTCGCCGAGTTCGGCCTGGATTCCGGCGCGCCGCCCTACACCGTCACCCCCCGCACGGCCACCCAGTGGCTGTACGGGCTCATCCCCTCCAGCCACTCGGCCATCGAGGCCCAGTTCGGCCTGGCCCAGGGGTCGGTGTCGATCGCCGCGGCGACCTGGGCCAAGGCCACGGCCCGCGGCGGCGTCACACCGTACCGGCTGGCGGGGCAGCAGGGCGGCCGCGCCGGATCCGGGAGGACCGGGAAGGCCGGGAAGAACGGGAAGGCCGGGACAGCCGGGAAGCCGGTCGCGCCGGAGCCGGCCCCCGACCGGCTGTCGGGGTTCCTGGCCGCCCCGCCCGCGCTGGACGGCCTGGACGAGGACGAGCTGCGCGGGTGGTGCGTGGACATCGTGCGGCTGGCCCGCCGCAACGGCTACCTCGCCAGCACGGCCGACGCCATCGCGGTGTTCGAGACGTCGATCCTGCTCGCCGGGGTGCGCGGCCGGGCCAGGCCGACGCCGTACGACTTCGCCGACGCCGCGGTGACCTGCATCGAGAAGGACGCGGTGCCGGGCCGCCGCGACGTCCGCCGCCTGTGCGAGATCCTGCTGGGCGGCGACCGGGTCGGCGTGGTCGGCTACGAGGCGCTTCCCCCGCTGGCCCGTGACGTGTACGACCGGCTGGAGCCGCTCGGGATCGACCTGGGGCGGCGCACCCAGCAGCGGGTGCTGCTGGACCTGACGGCGAACCCGGAGCTCCGGCCGTGCTCGGACCTGCTGTGGATGCTGCGCTATCTGCTGCCCGACGACGCGGTCCGGCCCATCATGGGGGCGCGGCGCCTCGGCGAGCGGCCGATCCAGGAGAGCTGGGACCTGGCGATCGGCCGCCACCAGCGGTCGATCGTCGAGCTGGGCTACGAGGGCGTCACCGTCGAGCAGGTGCTGGAGCAGCGGCTGCGCCGCAAGGTGCGGGACCCGCGGGCCACCGCGGGGACCGCGCTGGAGGCGGTGGAGGACGCCATCCTCTACCTGGGCGGCGGCCGTTTCGCCGACGAGCTGGGCGCCCGCGCGGTGGAGCTGCTGGCCGCCGAGCGCACCGTCGACGACGCCCCCGAGGTGCTGCGCCGGATCCGGCGGCTGCTGGCCCACTACCGCGCCACCGGGCCGGGCCTGCCGGCCTGGTGCGAGGCGTTCGTCACGGCCGGGTACGCCCACTACTGCACGTTGCTGCCCTCCGCCTTCGCCGACGACACCGGCGTCCGCCAGGTCGGCGCGATGCTGGGCTTCCTGTTCTCCATGGAGGGCCTGGCGCTGTCGCTGGGCTGCGACCGGACCCAGCTGGAGCTGGCCGTACGGCAGTCGCACCCGGAGGCTCCGGCCAAGGTGGCGCTGCTGTGGGCGGCCGAGACGCAGCTGGGCCTGCTGTCGCGGGACGAGCTGCGCGCCCGGTGCGACGGGCTGCTGGACAACCCGCTGGTCGTCCCGGCCTTCCCGCTCTACCTGAGCGGGTTCGTCCAGGCGCTCGACCCCGTTCCGGGCCTGGCGCCGTTCGTGGTGGAGGCGCTGTCCAAGGCGTTCGCGCGGCTGCCCGACCCCGTCCTGCTGCCGTGGCTGCCGACGCTGATCACGACGCTGCGCCGGAACGTGCCGGAGCTGGTGCCGGTGCTCGTCCGGGAGGCGGGCCGGACCTTCCCCGGCGGGCTGGCCGAGCTGGACGGGTGGACCCCGCCATGGGAGCGGCCGGCCGCGCCCGCCCGGGCCGTCCGGGCGGCGCCGGCGCCGAGCGGGCCGGTGACCGGTCTGCTGGCCCGGCATCCGGCGGCGTGCGACGCCGTGGCCGGGTTGCTCGGCTGCCCCGCCGACTGGCCGGAGCGTCCCGCGGGCGGCGTGCCGGACGCGGGGGAGGAGCGGGTGCGGGCACTGCTCGGCCGGTATCCGGCGACGGCCGGCGCGGTCGCGGCGCTGCTCGGCGGCTGAGACCCGGATCCCGCCCGGGGCCGGGCCTCGTGGTAGCCCGGGCCTCGGGTGGTCGTGGCGGGCGCGGGTCTCACGACGGTGCGGCCCGCGCGGCTCAGCCGAGCTCGTAGTCCAGGTGGTAGGAGTGGGCGCCGTCGTCGTTGACGATCTGCCCTCCGCCGCGGAGGCCGGCCAGCCCGCCGGTGCCCGAGCCGGGGAGGACGGTCCAGCTCAGGGCCGACTCCCCGGCGTGGGCGGTGGCGTTGTGGTGCAGCACGAAGGTGCCCTCCCGGCCGTCGAGGGCGCCGGTGAACCGCTCGAAGCCGGCGTAGGCCGCGGAGTCCTCACTGACGACGGCGGTGATGATGTCGGTGGTGCTGGTGCCCTTCAAGTCACCGTCGAAGGTCTTGACGATGTGGACCCGGGAGAGCGCGGCCCCCTCCGCCTCGTCGTAGGGGGCGGGCTCCCAGCTGTCGATGGAGAAGGTGCCGGTGGCACGGGGCATGGATGGGCTCCTCGGTCGTCGTACGGCACGGGCCCGGCCTTCCGCGCCCGTGGAACGGCACCCATCCTGCCGCCCGTACCTGCCAATCCCCGTCAGGTACGGCCCGCGCGGGGCCCGGACATGGCGCGAGCCGTACGGGTGGGGGGCGTCCCGTACGGCTCGCGCGTCTGTGGGGGGTGCCGGGAGATCTCCCGGGGGGCTTGTCAGGACCCGGTGACCTCGGCGAAGTGGCAGGCCACGGGGTGGCCGTTGCCGCGGTCGACGAGCGCGGGCTCCTCGGTGGCGCAGATGTCCTGCGCCTTCCAGCAGCGGGTCCGGAACCGGCAGCCGCTCGGCGGGTTCAGCGGGCTCGGCACGTCACCGGTGAGGATGACGCGCTCGCGGGCGCGCTCCTCCTTCGGGTTGGCCATGGGGGCCGCCGACAGCAGCGCCTGGGTGTAGGGGTGCGCGGGACGGTCGTACAGGTCGTCCCGCGGGCCGGTCTCGATGACCTTGCCGAGGTACATCACCGCGACGCGGTCGGAGATGTGCCGCACCACCGACAGGTCGTGGGCGATGAAGACGTAGGCCAGCCCCATCGCGTCCTGCAGGTCCTCCAGCAGGTTCACCACGCCCGCCTGGACCGACACGTCGAGCGCGGACACCGGCTCGTCGAGGATGAGCAGCTTCGGCTCCAGGGCCAGGGCGCGGGCGATGCCGACGCGCTGGCGCTGGCCGCCGGAGAACTCGTGCGGGTAGCGGTTGCCGTGCTCGGGGTTCAGGCCGACCAGCCGCAGCAGCTCGGCGACCCGGTCGGGGCCGCCGTCCTTCCAGCGGTCGTGGACCCTCAGCGGCTCGGCGATGATGTCGTTGACCGGCATCTTCGGGTTGAGCGAGGCGTAGGGGTCCTGGAAGACGATCTGCATGTCGCGCCGTACGGGCTGGAGCTCCTTGACCGACATGGTGGTCAGCTCCCGGCCCTGGAAGCGCACCGAGCCCGAGGTGGGCTTGTGCAGCTGCAGGATCGCCCGGCCCGTCGTGGACTTGCCGCAGCCCGACTCGCCCACCACACCGAGGGTCTCGCCCTCGTCCACGTGCATGGACACGCCACTGACCGCCTGCACGTGCGCCACCACCCGGCGCAGGAAGCCGCCGCCGCGGACCGGGAAGTTCATCACCAGGTCCTCGACCTTGAGCAGGTGGTCACCGCTGTCCGGCTCCCGCTGCGGGGCGGGCGTCTCCTCGGTCGTCACACTCATGCCTTGGTCTCGCTCTCGGTGCGGAAGAACACGGTCGGATCCTCGACCGCGGCCAGCCGATCCCAGTGGTGGCAGGCCGCGAAGTGCCCGCCGCTGTCGGTCTCGGCCAGCTCCGGTTCGGCGGTCCGGCACACCTCGTCGGCCAGCGGGCAGCGCGGCGAGAAGGGACAGCCGGTCGGCAGGTTGATCAGTGACGGGGGAGTGCCCTTGATCGGCCGGAGCCGGCCGCCGGAGGTCTCCAGCGACGGGATCGACCCCAGCAGGCCCGCCGTGTACGGCATGCGGGGCTCCTCGAAGACCGGGTCGGTGTCGCCGATCTCGACCGGCCGCCCGGCGTACATCACCAGCACCCGGTGGGCCATGCCCGCGATGACGCCCAGGTCGTGGGTGATGAGCACGATCGCCGCGTTGACCGCGTCCTTGACCTCCAGGAGCTTCTCCAGGATCTGCGCCTGGACGGTCACGTCGAGGGCCGTGGTCGGCTCGTCGGCGATGATGACGTCCGGGTTGTTGATGACCGCCATGGCGATCATCGCGCGCTGGCGCATGCCGCCGGAGAACTCGTGCGGGTAGCTGCGCAGCCGCGCCTCGGCCTGCGGGATGCCGACGAGGTCGAGCATCTCCTTGGCGCGGGCCAGCGCGTTCTTGCGGGGCATCAGCTCGTGCGCGAGGACCGCCTCGGCGAGCTGGTCGCCGATCGTGTGCACCGGGTTCAGCGCGGTCATCGGGTCCTGGAAGACCATCGCGATCTTGCGGCCGCGCAGGCTCCGCTGCTTGCGGGGCGACATCTTCAGCATGTCGTCGCCGCGGAACAGGATCTGGCCCTTGATCCGGGCGCTCTTGGGCAGCAGGCCCATGACCGCCATGGAGGAGACCGACTTGCCGGAGCCGGACTCGCCGACGATGCCCAGCACCTCGCGCTCGCGCAGGCTGTAGGAGACGCCGCGGACCGCGTGGACGACGCCGTCCTCGGTGGGGAACTCCACGCTGAGGTTCTCGACCCGGAGGATCTCGTCCTCCGACGGGGGCCGTACGGCGTCCCGCTGCAGGCCGACGTGCACGTCGCCCGCGGAGTCGAGGATGGTGCTGGGGATGTCGTAGGTGTGCACGTCGCCCTTGCGGGGTTCGATCGGCACGTTGGGAGGAGTCGTCATCAGGCACGCACCCGGGTCTGTCGTGGATCGAAGGCGTCGCGCAGGCCGTCGCCGATGAAGTTGATCGACAGCGCGATCGCGATGATGAAGATGCCCGGCCACCAGAACAGCCACGGACGGGTGCTGAACGCGGTGCGGTACTCCTGGATCAGCTGGCCGAGGGAGGTGTCGGGGGCCTGCACGCCCAGGCCGAGGAACGACAGCGCCGACTCCAGCAGCACCGCGTTCGCGGTGGCCAGCGTCGCGCTGACCACGATCACACCGATGGTGTTGGGCAGGATGTGCCGGAAGATGATCCGGCGCGCCGGGGTCCCGATCGCGCGGGCCGCCTCCACGAACTCCTTCTCCCGCAGCGAGAGGAACTCGCCGCGCAGCAGGCGGGCCATGGTGGGCCAGATCGTCAGGCCGAGGACGATGCCGAGCGGCACCACGCCGGCGTCACCGAACCTGCGGCCGAGGACGGCGGCGATGACCAGGACCGGAATGGTGATCATCACGTCGGTGACGCGCATCAGGACGGCCTCGACGCGCCCGCGGTAGTAGCCGGCCACCGCGCCGACGACGGCGCCGACCACGGTGGCCACGATGCCGACCAGGAAGGCGACGATGAGCGACTGCTGGGCGCCGCGCATGGTCTTGGCGAAGTAGTCGACGCCGATGTCGTCCTGGCCGAAGGGGTGCTCGCCGATGGTGAACGGGGCCAGGCTGAGCGTCGGCTTGCCCTGGTTCACCAGCGCGCCGGTGGTGATGTAGCTCTGGTCCCACCAGCCGGGGATGCCGGCGAAACCGACCGAGGTGAAGGCCAGTACGAGGACCAGGCCGAAGACGATCATTCCGGCCAGCGCGGCCCGGTGCCGGAAGAACCGCCGGCGCACCATTTGGGCCTGGGTGCGGGCGACGATCGTCATGCCCTGCTCGGCGCCGCTGTCCGGTGCCTGCGCGTCTGCGCTGAGTGTCATGAGTGGATCTCCGATGCTTTCACGACAGCCGGATGCGCGGGTCGAGGTAGGCGTAGAGGATGTCGGCGATCATGTTGAACACGACCACCGTGGTCCCGGTTACCAGGAAGAACGCCATGACCGGCCCCGGGTCCACCTCCTGGAGTCCCTTGGTGAACATGAAGCCCATGCCGCGCCAGCCGAAGACGTTCTCGGTGACCACCGCGCCGCCGATCACGCCGGCGAGGTCGAAGGCCATCATGGTGGTGACCGGGATCAGGCCGTTGCGGAAGGCGTGCTTGAGGACGACGGTGCGCTCGGGGAGGCCCTTGGCCCGGGCGGTGCGCACGTAGTCCTGGTTCATGACCTCCAGCATGCTGGCCCGGCTGAACCGGGTGTAGGTGGCCAGCGAGATCAGGATGAGGGCCATGGTCGGCAGCAGCAGGTGGCCGGCGCTGTCGAGGCCGGTCTGCCAGAAGTCGCCCTGGTAGTTGGGGGTGCGGGCGCCGATCGTCGAGACGGGGCGGTGGCGCACGGAGGCGCTGTAGGCGGAGAACGCCTGGAGCATCCGGTCCAGGAAGACCATGGCGCCGGTGAACACGCCGGTCAGCGTGGCGGCGGTCATCGCCTGGCGGCGCTGCAGGCCGCCGAGGGCGTAGCCGAGGCCGAGGCAGACGGCGATGGTCAGCAGCAGCAGGCCGCCGATCTCCAGCCAGGTCGGGTCGGCCAGCACAGGGCCGAGGACCTGCGAGCAGACCGCGCCGATCACGGCGGCGGCGAGGGTGGCGTACAGCGGGCCGCGGTACTGCAGGCCGGCGGTCAGGGCGGTGAAGCCGACCGCGGTGGCCAGGCCGAAGGCCAGGATGAGGGGGGTGCCCAGGCCGGGGTCGGCGAACCAGCGGGTCACCGACAGGACGGTGAACAGCGTGCCGCTGACCACGAGGCCGACGGCGAAGGCGACGAGCCGGCGCCTGCGGTCGCCGACGGTGAGCGCGCCGAAGACCAGGCCGCCGAGGAGGGCGAGGGCGCCGATCACCACGGGCGGGATGACCGGGTCCTTCAGCCAGTTGTTGAACTCGATGGCGACGTACTGCTTGAGCATGACCGCCACCCAGAAGAGCGGCAGGGAGAAGCAGATGAAGGCGGCGAAGGTGACGGTGTAGTCGAAACCGCTGTACTGCCGGAGCGCGGAGATGATGCCGATGACGATGCCGACCGTGATGGCCAGCACGGTCGCGGCGAGCACGAGCTGCAGGGTCGCCGAGAGCGCGTCGCTCAGGATGGGGGCGATGGCCTGGCCGTCGCGGTTCACGCCGAGGTCGCCGCGGACGATCCGGCCCAGCCAGCCCAGGTAGCGCAGCACGACGGGGACGTCGAGCTGCATCCGCTCGGACCGCTCGGCGATCTTGGTGAGCTTCTGGGGGCTGTTGTCCTGGCGGAGGTCTTCAAGGGGGTCGCCCGCGAACGCGGTGAGGACGAAGATGATGAAGGTCGCCGCCAGGAGGACGAAGAACGAGATGACCAGTCTCCGCGCGATGAAGACGATCACTTCGTCACCTCCCGTTCATGGAAGAGGGACTGCGTGGATCAGGGCCGGGACCGGGAGGGCTTGTGGCCTTCCCGGTCCCGGCCCCGTGGGGACTGCTGTTTTCCGTCAACCGCGGCCGTGGCCGTGGCCCGCGGTCGGAACGGGTGGAACTACTCGATCGTCCACTTGTCCATGTTCCAGCTGATGCCGGCCTGGGTCGGGTTCGGGATGACGTTGTTGACGCCCTCGGACCACGCGGTCAGGTTCGGGTTCTCGTACAGCGGGATCGTGGCGAGGTCCTGCCACATGATCTTCTCGGCCTCGGCGACGAGCGGGGTCTGCGCGGCCTTGTCGGTGGTCGCGTTGACCTTCTTCAGCAGCTCGTCGACCTTCTTGTTCGAGTAGCAGCCGTTGTTGTTGCCCTTGTGCTCGCTGTCGCACTTGCTGGGCGAGGTGTACGTCGAGGTGCTGCCGCTGATCAGGTCGGAGCCGATCCAGCCGAACAGGGCCACGTCGTAGGTGTTGTTGGTCAGGCCGTTGCCGAAGAAGTTCTCGTCGCCGTTGTCCTTGATCTTGAAGCCGGCCTTGTTGCAGGAGTCGCTGATCAGCTGGGCGACCGAGGTGCGGCGGGGGTTCGGCGACTGGTAGCCGATCTTGACCTCGAGGCCGGTCTTGCCGGCCTTCTCCAGCAGGGCCTTGGCGCCCTCGATGTCGACCTGGTCGTACTTCTTGTCCTCGCCGCCGATGCCGTTGACGACGTCGGCGTAGTTCGGCTGGACGCTGGCGACCAGGCGGGTCTGGAGGATGGCGGCGTTCGGGTTCAGCGGCTTGATCAGGTTGTCGACGATCAGCTGCCGCGGAACGCACTTGGCGAAGGCCTCACGCAGGGTGCGGTCCTTGAACGGGCTGGAGTCCAGGTTGAAGTCAAGGTGGTCGTAGAAGTACTGCGGACCGGTCTTGACGGTGACGCCCTCAAGGGCGTTCAGCTGGTTGAGCACGTCCGGGCCGGGCTGCGGCACGGCGATGTTGACCTCGCCGTTCTGCAGCGCCTGGGCCTGCTGGTCGAGCGCGATGAAACGCTCGACGACGGTCTGCACCTGCGGCTTGGGGCCCCAGTACTTGTCGTTGGCCACGAAGGTCAGCGACTGGCCGGCGTCGAACTTGGAGAGCTTGTACGGGCCGGAGGAGGGGATCAGGTCCTCGCTGAGCAGCTGGCCCTTCATGACCCAGCCGTCGTTGTAGAACTTGATCGCGTCGGCGAGCTTCTTGGCGTCCTTCTTCTTGACGGCCTCGATGAACTCGTCCTCCGACAGACCGCCCTTCTTCTCCACCACCTGGGCCGGCATGACCTGGCCCACGGAGTACAGCGCGCCGGCCCAGTCGCCGAACGGCTCGGAGTAGGTGTGGGTGATCTCCTTGCCGCCCTTTTCACAGTTCGGCACGTCGGTGAGCTCGTAGCCGGTGGTGCCGGCGGTGGAGAAGCCCTTGATCTTGCCGGAGTTGGCGGCCCAGGCCAGCATCAGGTCGTCACAGTCGATCGGCGTGCCGTCGGACCAGACGGCCGCGGGGTTGATCGTGTACTTGACCTTCAGCGGGTCGTCGGAGATCTTCTCGTAGGTGCCGAAGTCCTTGTCCGGGGTGACCGTGCCGTCGCCGCCGTAGTACCAGAAGCCGGTCAGCACGCGCTGCAGCGGCAGGTTGTTGCGGGAGGCGTTCTCCGCGCCGGTGTTGCCGTTGTAGGAGCTGAACTCCTGGTCGAAGGCGAAGGTGATCGTCTTCGCCGCGCCGGAGGAGGACGAGGCTGCGGCCGAACCCGACGTGGTGGGCTTGCTCGCCGAGTCGGTGCCCGCGCAGGCGCTCAGCAGGAGTGCACCTCCTGCCACTGCTACTAGAAACTTGCCAGATGTCCGCGCATGGAACACGGCAGCACTCCTTTAATTGTCCGGTCTGGGGTCAGCCGCCAGCAATGGTCGAACAAAGCTGAGCACCGGGAGTCTCCCCTGGACAAGTGGGGCGACTTGGGTGTTGCAGACCTGATACCGGCGACGTCCCATCTTGTAACAAAGTAGATCGGTAATCGGGAAACTACACAATTGCGAAAATAGGGAGAAAAGTTCCCTTTGTCTGAAAAGTCCGTTATATCCCCTAACGCATGGTGTTCGAATGTGATCAGACTGGAGGGCGGTGGCTGAGGAGTCCCAGGTGGACGGTCCGCCGGGGTGTCGGCGGGTTCGATCTCCCTCACTTTCCGTGACCGGGCAGATGCTGGCCTTCGTCGCGCCGGTGCGAACCCGGTGGGGCCGGGATGATCCCTGGCGGAACGTGCAGGAGGGCTCACTTCGAGTGGGGGAGGGGCCGCCGGTGGGGTTCGGGCGGAATGGGGGAGGGCTTCCGGATGGAATCCGGCGCACGCGGCCGGAAGGCACAGGATTTCCTTCCGTCCGGCCTTTCCAGGGGATGACGAGCGGCCGAACCGGCCTGCGGGAGGATTTCCTCTGTCTGGCCCGCACCTGATCCGTGATCGCCGCTTTCCCCTGGCCTTTTCCGCTATCAAACGCCATTAACGTGATTTGTGCGCTATGACCCTTTTGTCCGGATTTCGTGGTCCGGCACCCGGGCAGCCCGCCGTGCCGGGCGGCCCCCGGTCCCGGCACCCTCGCCGGGCGGGCACCCTGGAAGGCGTGAACGAGTCGAACGGACAGCGGGACGGATACGGCGCCGCGGAGGACACCGAGGCCGCGGGGATCACGGATGCCGGGGGGACGGCCGCGGCGGCCGGGCGGCCACGACGGGACGAGGACGCGGCCGGGCAGCGGGTGCTCCCGCTCGTGGTCCGGATCGAACGGGCGACCCCGCCCGAGCGCACCGACGCCCTGGAGGCGGCCGCCCTGGCCGTGCTGACGCTGCTCGACGCCCCGCAGGCGGCCCCCGGAGGCGAGTGGGCCGAGGCGGTCCGCGCCTGGGAGGACGGCCGGATCAGGAAGGTCGTACGGCGGGCGCGCGGAGCCGAGTGGCGCCGGGTGCTCGCCCTGCCCGGTCTCACCGTCACCCACGGCACCGCCGAGGTCCGGGTCCACCCGCCGGTCCCGCTCGACGCCTGGCCCAGGGACCTGTCGCGTCTCCAGGTCTCCGGCACCGACCTGTCCGACTCCGCCGAACCGGCGCCGCCCGAGCCGGGGGAGCCGGTCCTGTGGGTGAACCCGGGCCTTTCGATGTCGGCGGGCAAGGCGATGGCGCAGGCCGGGCACGCCGCCCAGCTCGCCTGGTGGGCGGGCGACGAGGCCGCGCGCCACGCCTGGCGGGAGCGCGGCCTGGCGGTGGCCGTGCGGACCGCCGTGCCCGGCGCCTGGGAGGCACTGGCCGGTTCCGGCCTGCCCGTGGTCAGGGACGCCGGGTTCACCGAGATCGAGCCCGGCTCCCGAACGGTCGTCGCGGACGTCCCCTGGCTGCGCCGCGGCGAGCCGTACCCCGCGGGCGCGAGGCCGTCCGGGCGGTCCTGACGTGCGGACCGTCCGGAGATCCTGGGAGCCGGGGGGCGGAGTGGAGACCCCGGAGCGGGTCCGCGCGGTGGCCCGCCTTTGGGCAGGTGCCGGACCAAACGTGAAAAAACCACTCGTTTTCTAAGTGTGATGGGTATCCCGCACGGGATAAGCCGATTTGTCGTACGCTCCCGATCGTGCTCGATGGGGTGGGTGAGACCGAAGGGACCCGTGGGACGGGTTCCGTGCCGACATACGTGGTGGCCGAGGCGGAGACCTCCGAGCTGCCGAAGATCGTCGCCGAGCCCGGACCCAAGCACCCCCCGGTCTCACCGGTGAAGCGGTCCCGCATCGGTGACCTGCCGATGCGGGTGATCTACCGGTTCCTGGCCGCGACCGTCGCCGTGGTCGTGGCCGCCGTGGCGGCGGTGATCGGTTTCACGTCGTCCGGCTCCTCAGACCGACCGGGCGGAGAGGCGTCGGGGCCGATCGCCGCGCCATCTGCCGCGACGCCCCCGCCCGGTCCCAGTTCCTCGCCCGAACCGCTGCCGGCGTCGGCGTCCTCATCGGCATCGGCGTCGGCGTCGGCCTCCCCGTCCGCGGCGCCGACCGCGAGCGCGGCCCCCGCCACGCCGCCCCGGAGCGCCGCGGTGCTCGCCGCCCTGGCCGACCCCCGCGTCCCCGAGCTGCCGGGCGACAAACGGCTCGGCAGGCTGCCCGGCAAGCCGCACGCCACCAAGCGCCGGATCCGGGACACCCGCTCCGGGGTGTCGCTGGTCCGCTTCGGCAAGCCGTGGAAGGGCTACGGCACCGCGCCGTTCGCCACCAAGCAGGTCCTGCCGAAGGTCAGGGGCGCGGCCACCCGCGCGATGCTCGTGAGCTGCCCGGTGCCGATCAACGTGCAGGAGACCGTCAAGGACACCGCGCTGCTGGCCGCGCGCTGGACGCTCAACCACCACCCCCGCGGCGGGAAGATCACCTGGACGGCATCCCAGCCGATCAAGGACGGCTGGGTGCTGGCCTACCAGGTGGGATACAAGGTCAAGGGCAAGTCCCGCCGTTCCATGGCCGCGGTCGCGGTGAAGGAGATCCCCGGCGCCGCCAAACCGGCCCTCGTCTTCGTGACCATCCCCGACGCCCAGCGCTCCCGCTGGCGCGACATCAACACCGCGATCTCCTCGATCTCCACGGTCAAGCCGGAGTAGGCCCGGCCGCGTCGTCCGCGCGGGAGCGGCCGTCCGCTCCGGACCCGGCGCCTTCCCACCGGCGCCGTGCCTGCCCGCGAGAGGGACCGTCCTTCACCCGTCACGGCGGACGCTAGGCTCGGCAGACGTGACCAGGATCGTTCTCGCCTCAGCCTCGCCCGCCCGTCTCGTCCTCCTGCGCAGCGCGGGGCTCGACCCCGAAGTCATCGTCAGCGGCGTCGACGAGGACGCCGTCACCGCCGACACCCCGGGTGACCTCTGCCTCACCCTGGCGCGCGCCAAGGCGGCGGCCGTGGCGCGTGACGTGACCGACGGCCTGGTCATCGGCTGCGACTCGATGCTGGAACTCGACGGCCGGGCCTACGGCAAGCCGTCCTCGCCCGAGGAGGCCGTCGCCCGCTGGCGGTCCATGCGCGGTCGCGAGGGCCGCCTGCTCACCGGCCACTGCGTGATCGACACCACGAGCGGCGCACAGGTGTCGGAGGTGGGGGCCACGGTGGTGCGCTTCGGCGCGCCCTCCGACGACGAGATCACCGCCTACGTCGCCACCGGCGAGCCCTGCCGGGTCGCGGGCGCCTTCACCCTGGACGGCCCCGGCGGCTGGTTCGTCGAGGGCATCGAGGGCGACCACGGCAACGTCCTGGGCATCTCCCTGCCCCTCCTGCGCCGCCTCCTCGCCACGCTGGGGGTCTCCGTGCCGGGCCTGTGGCGGCGCGCCTGACCTTCGGCCGGGGGCGCTCCGGCCGGAGACGCCGGCGTCGTACGGTGATCGGCCACTCCCGCTAATCTTCCGGCCATGGGTCATTTCCGCTCCTTCGCGAAGGGCGCCGGTTTCTTCCTCCAGGGACTGCGCTGGGTCGCGCGCAACCCCCGGTGGTGGCTGTTCGGTCTGGTCCCGGCGCTGATCGCGTTCGTGCTCTACGCCGTCGCGCTCTACTTCCTCGGTTCCAGCGCGCGGGACATCGCCGAATGGATGACGCCGTTCGCCGCCGACTGGGGGAAGGCGGCGCGCACCGCGCTGTACACCCTGCTCGGCGTGGTCCTCTTCGGCGCCGGGGTGGTCCTGGCCGTGGTGACCTTCACCGCGGTGACCCTGATCCTGGGCGGGCCCTTCTACGAGAAGCTCTCCGAGAAGGTCGAGGAGAGCCACGGTGAGCTGCCGGAAGGGCCCGAGGTCCCGCTCTGGAAGTCGATCCCCCGCTCCATCGGGGACAGCCTGGTCATCCTGGGCTACACGCTGCTGTTCACGATCCCGCTGTTCTTCCTCGGTTTCGTGCCGGTGGTCGGTCAGATCGTGGCGCCGGTCCTGGGTGCGCTCGTCTCCGGCTTCTTCCTCACCGCCGAGCTCACCACGCTGGCCATGGAACGCAGGGACATGCGGCGCAGGACACGCCTCGCCCTGCTCAGATCGGACAAGGCGGCCGTGCTCGGGTTCGGGGTGCTGCTCTTCCTCGTCTTCCTGATCCCGCTGGCAGCGGTGGTCGCGATGCCGGCCGCCGTGGCGGGGGCGACGGTCATGGTGCGGACGCGCCTGGCGCCCGCGGAGCCTCTCCACCGGCGGGACTGACGCCGGGCCGCCGTGCCGGGCGCGGTGCGTCCCGGAACCCGTGCGTCCCGGAACCCGTGCGGCACGCCGGGGGAGCCGCGTGGCGCGCTCCGGGATCCGGCGACATGTCCCGGGACTTCCGCGCGGTGCGTGCGGGGACTTCCGCGCGGTGCGTGCGGAGACTTCCGCGCGGTGCGTGCCGGGACGGCGGAGGGTTTTCCACAGGTCGGCCCGATCCGGGCCGGTCGTCCACAGAACGGGATTCGGCCCGGCGGGGGAGACCGGGAACGCGCGAGGCTCTGGGCCATGACAACCGACCTCCCGGCCTCGCCCGCCCCGTCCGTCCAGTCCGTCTCCCTCGCCGACCGGCCCGGCCTCCTGCTCAGATCCACCGAGGACATCCTCGGCGCCGTGCCGTACCTCCTGGGGTTCCATCCCGCCGACAGCCTCGTCGCGATCGGCCTGCGGGGCCGCCCTCCCCGGGGACGGCTGCATCTCACCGTCCGCTGGGACCTGCCGCCGGTCGACCCGGACGCCGCCCAGGTCGCCGCGGTCTTCCGCCGGGAGGGGGTCACCCAGGTCATCCTGGCCGGATACGGCACCGGCCCCCTGGTGACCCCCGTCATGGACGAGACCGTCGCGGCCTTCCACCGGGGCGGTCTCGTCGTCGTCGACGCGCTGCGGGTGGAGGACGGCCGCTACTGGTCCTACCTCTGCTCCCGGTCCGGATGCTGCCCTCCGGACGGCACACCGTACGATCCCCGGGCCGGGGAGATCGCGGCCCGGGCGACCGTGCGAGGGCTGGTCGCCTTACCCGACCGCGAGTCCCTGGCCAGGTCGCTCGACCCCGTCGGCGGTGCCGCGCGGGAGGCCATGCGGCGGGCCACAGCCCGGGTCACGAGGGAGATCGGGGAAAGGCTCGCCGTCTGCGGCGACGTCGAGGGGTTCGCGGCGGAGTTCGTGGCCGACGGCGTGGCCCGGGTCCGCGCGGCCATCGGCGCCTACGCCGCGGGCAGGCGGCTCGACGACGAGCAGGCGGCCAGGCTGGGGCTCGACCTGGCGGTGGTCCGCGTCCGCGACGAGGCGTGGGCGCTCGTCACCGACGACTCCTGCGACGTCCACCGCCGGCTCTGGCAGGACCTCACCCTGCGACTGGAGCCGCGGTTCGTCCCACCGGCCGCCTCCTTGCTCGGCGTGGTCGCCTGGCGGGAGGGCGACTCCGCGCTGGCCGGGATCGCCCTGACCCGCGCGCGCGAGGCCGACCCCGGCTACTCCATGGCCAATCTGCTCATGCACGCGCTGCGGCACCTGGTTCCGCCGCAGGCGCTGAAGGACAGGATGCCCAGCCCCGAGGAGCTGGACGAGGAGATGGGCAGTCCCCGGGCCGCATGGCTGCTGCCCATGATCTCTCTGCTGGAGGAAGCCGGGGCGTCGGCCGGATGACCGGCCGGTCCGGCGTCACCACCGTCAGTCTTCGGCGAGCCTGCGGCGCTCGTTGTAGGCCCGCATCCGCGGCGGGTAACCGGTCAGCTGCACGTCGTAGACCGGAAGCGACAGGTCGCGGGCCACCTTGCGGATCACCGCGGGAGAGCCGACCCGGCGCCTGGTCCACTCGCCGTCGTCCGCGATGGCCATCGCCGTGGTGTCCGTCGCGAAGGTCTCCGGCTCGACGTAGAACTCGACACCCCGGCGCGACTTGGCGAAGGCGATGAGCGCCTCGATGTCGGCGTCGGTGGCCTCACGATCGAACTTGGCGATCTTAGGGCCGCCTCGCCGCCTCAATCCGTAGCGATCCCGCCATCTCATGCCTCTTATATACATCTCCCAGGGGTCCGACGGTGTGATGCCAGGGTGATCCCTAGGGGATATCCAAGGGTTTATCCGGATGGACCGCCCGAAAGCTCGCCACGATCATGGAGGTAAGCCAGCGACGAAAGGTATGTCGGTCTCATGCAACGCACAGCGACACCGGGGGCGAACCCGTGGCGCGAAACCGGAGTGTCCCCCGCTCCGGGGCCGGGCCACGCCGGTCTGCGGGTCAGCAACCAGGACCGGGAGCAGGTCGTCGAGCACGTCAAGACCGCCTATGCCGAGGGACGACTCGACAAGTTCGAGTTCGACGACCGGCTGGAGCGGGCCATGACGGCCCGCGTCCACGGTGACCTCATGCCGATCATGTACGAGCTGTACGGCTCCCGCCCCGCCGCCCCCGCGTTCCACCCGCCGGCGGGCGGGCGATCCCTCCCGTATCCCGGCGCGCGGGCGAAGGACGGGGCGGACCGCGTGGGCGCGGCGGCGGCGCACCTGCTGCCGCTGACCGGCCTGCTCGCGATCGGCCCGCTGATCATGCTGCTCGCCGCCGGTAGGACCTCGCCCTACATCCGCAGGCACGCGGTCGAGGCGCTCAACTTCCAGTTGACGCTGCTGGGGGCGACCGTGCTCCTGGCCATCACCGTCGTGGGCGCCGTGCTGATCCCGGTGGTCTGGATCGGCGGCGTGGTGCTGTCGGTGGTCGGCGGAGTCAGGGGGCTGGCCGACGACGACTTCCGGTACCCGCTGACGATGCGCCCGGTGAAGTAAACCTCCCGCCGGCCGGGAGGGGACCGGCCGGGCATGAGGGGCTTCACCGAACGGGAGGGACCCGGGCGACCGGGAGGGGGGCCGGGAGCGGGAGCCGGGAGCGGGAGCCGGGAGCCGGGAACCGGATCTCACCGGCAGGCGTCACCGGCGGGCAGCGGGGGACGGGCGGTTGCGGGGTTTCGCCGGGCCGGTCGAGGGGGCCGGTCAGGTGGCGAGGACCTCGTACTCGACCCGCATGACGCCCGCGCCGGTGTCGCCGATGGCGGAGAAGGCCGCCCTGGACAGGTCCAGGCAGCGTCCGCCCGTGTAGGGGCCGCGGTCGTTGATCCGGACCGTCACCGACTCGCCGTTGGCCGGGTTGGTCACGCGGACCTTGCTGCCCAGGGGGAGGGTCTTGTGGGCGGCGGTCATCGCGTTCGGGTCGAAGCGCTCGCCGCTGGCGGTCATCTGCGGCTCGTCGTAGTAGGAGGCGCCGCAGGTGCCGCTGGAGATCACGCGTCCCGCGCGCGACGTGTCGCGGGTGCCGGACCGCCGTGTCTTCGGCCTGCTCGCCGCCTCGCCCTTCGACGTGTTCCGCGCGGTGCTCCCGGTCGTGTTCCTGGCGGTGCTCCCGGTGTCCTTCGACGTGGAGGCGGTGTCCCGCCCACCCCCGGACCGCGGCCGCGGAGCGGCCTTGGCGGTGGGGCGCGTGCCGGAGGACGTCCCCGTCGTGGCGGAGGTCCCGGGGGAGGCCGCGGGGGAGGGGGAGACACGGGGGCTCACCTCGTCGGCGGCCGCGGAGGCGTTCGGAGTGGGTGTCCCCGAGGAGGGCTTCTCAGAGGGGGAGGCGAGGACGTCCGGCGCGGCGTCGCCGGGGCCGCCGGTCTGCCGGGGAGTGAAGACGGCCGACGCGGACGCCCGGGAGGCGTGATCGTCGGCCGAGAGCGCCCAGGCGGCGCTCGACACCGCGACCACCGCGGCGGCGCCGGCGGCCAGGACGGCCAGGCGGCGCCGGCTCGCCTCCGGCTTCCGGAAGGGGAGTGTCTTGTCGGACGGGGGAGCGGAATGCAGGCCCAAGGGTAACCACGATCCAAGGTCGGGGACAGGACGCGAGACGGCCGTGGGGCATGGGGGACCAGGGGGATGCAGGCCGTTCTCGTAGGCGGGGAGACGGAATGTCGCCCGCGTAATGTGATTGAACATATGCGACAAAGAACTGGCAAAGGAAACTTAAAGCACTGCGAGTGATTCATCTCACTCTGCCAATGAATCTTGATGAATGCGCAAAGAAATGATCGTGCGCAGGTCGCGAGGGATCACGCCGACATCCGGATTCGCGATCTCCAGGTCGGCCCGCAGGGTTGCGAGCGTATGCGGTGAATCTTGGAAATACCGGCGAAATGCGGATTTTCGTCTGGCGCGCGGGTGGCCTGCCGCACACGTCGAACGCGATGATCCGTCCGGCGGCGTCCCGGGGCAGGGCTAGGCGGGGCGGGGCGGCGAACCCTCGGGGAGGCGCCGTGACCGCTCATGCCTCCGGATCGTTTCCCCGGTCCGAAGCTCTGGCGGCGGTCAGAGCATGAGGGAGCGCACCGTCTCGACGGTGTCGGCCTCGTCGGCCCTCTTGTCGGGGCGATAGCGGATCACCCTGGCGAAACGCAGCGCCATGCCACCGGGGTAGCGGCTCGACTGCTGGACTCCGTCGAACGCGATCTCGACCACGAGCTCGGGGCGGACGGCGACCGTCCAGCCGTCGGTGGGACCATCGGCGATCTCCAGCAGGCGGCCGGTCTGCCACGCCAACAGCTCGTCGGTCAGTCCCTTGAAGGTCTTGCCGAGCATGACGAAATCACCGGTGCCCGGGTCGAGCGCCCCCAGGTGAAGGTTGGAGAGCCTGCCCTGGCGCCGGCCGTGGCCCCATTCGGCGGCGAGGACGACCAGGTCGAGGGTGTGCCGGGGCTTCACCTTGACCCATCCGGCGCCGCGCCTCCCGGCGGCGTAGGGCGCCCGCAGGGACTTGACCACCACGCCCTCGTGGCCGCTCCGGAGCACGTCCTTGAAGAACGCCTCGGCGCTCGCGAGGTCGTCGGTCACCAGCCGGGGTGTCACCAGCTCCGCGGGGACGGCCGCCGTGAGGGCGGCGTGGCGGGCCTCGCCGGGCAGGTCGAGCAGATCGGCGCCGTCCACCCGCAGCGCGTCGAAGAAGAACACGCTCAACGGGGTCTTCGCGCGCATCCCCGGCACGTCGAGGCGGCTCGACACGCGGCCGGAGGTGACCTGGAAGGGCTGGGGGCGGCCGTCGGGACGCAGTGCGATGACCTCGCCGTCCAGGACCAGGTCCGCGGCGGGCAGCGCGCGGACCGCCTCGACCAGCTCGGGCACCTGAGCGGTGATGTCGTCGAGTGTGCGGGTGAAGACGGTCACCTCGTCACCGGAGCGGTGCGCCTGCACTCGGACGCCGTCGAGCTTCCATTCGAGAGCGACCGGTCCGCCCAGCTTGTCCAGCGCGGCGGCCATCGAGGCGGCGCTCTGGGCGAGCATCGGGGCGACCGGGTGGCCGACCTCCAGGTGGAAGGCGCGCAGGGCCTCGACCCCGCCCGCCAGTGCGGCGGCGCCCACGACGGGAAGCCAGCCGCGCAGGGTCAGCGCCCGCCGGACCTCCGCCACCGGGACCCCCGCGGCCTTGGCGACGGCCTCCGCCATCACCCCGTGCAGCGCGCCCTGGCGCAGCTCGCTGCGGAGCAGCCGGGACAGGAAGACCTGCTCCTGGCGGGTGACCGCGCCGAACAGCTCGTCGAGCAGGGCCTTGCGTGCGAGCTGGGAGCCGGGGCCGGCCTGGGCCTTGATGCGGTCGAGGAGGCCGTTCACCTCGCGCAGGGTGGCGGTCGCGACCAGACGGGGCTCGGGCGGGTCCTGCAGCGCGGCCCAGCCCACGCCGATGGTGCGCTGGGGCAGCTCGCCGGAGAGGTAGGCGATGGCTATCTCGGCCTCGCCGGGTTCGGTCCTGCCGAGCAGCTCCGCGAGCTGGGCGATCTTCGCCAGGCGTGCCGGGGTGGCCGCCACGGCGGCCGAGGTGCGTGCGAGCTCGATCAGCAACACAGCCATCACCCTACGAGTCGCGGCCGGTGTTCCGGCGGCGAGGGCCGCCGCTTTTCCGGGGCTGTCCGAGAACGGGGGCCCTGCCTGGGAACGCGTGGCGGTCCGGGAACGGGCGGCGATCCGGGAACGGGCGGCCGTCCGGAAGCGGGTGACCGACCGGGGCCGGCCGCCCGGGGACGGACGGCCGCCCGCGGTGACGTCAGTTCACGCCGAGCAGGTCGACGACGAAGATGAGCGTCTCACCCGGCTTGATGAGGGGCCCCGCGCCGCGGTTGCCGTAGCCGAGGTGGGGCGGGATGACGAGCCGGCGGCGGCCGCCGATCTTCATGCCCGCGACGCCCTGGTCCCATCCCGCGATCACCCGGCCGGCCCCCAGCGGGAACTGGAAGGTGTCGCCGCGGTTCCACGAGGCGTCGAACTCCTCGCCGGTGGAGAAGGCGACGCCGACGTAGTGCACGGTGACCATGTCACCCGGCTTGGCCTCCTGGCCGCTTCCCTCGACGATGTCGGTGATCTGCAGCTCCGAGGGGGCCTCACCCTCGGGGAAGTCGATCTCCGGCTTCTCCAGTGCCACGTGGTTCTCCTTATCGGTTGCGCGCCGGCCGGTTTCCGGCCGACCGGACGACTCTACGGGGTCCGGCGGGCACGCGACGGACGGAGGCACCCCCTCCCGGCCCGGGCGTGGCGCCGTGGGCGGGCGGGTCGCCCGGCGAAAGTGAGAGAGCGATTTCCCATCCGGTCCCGGCCGGGCTCCCCCCGGCTTCCGGGACGGGGACAGAACAAGATTCCGATGCGTCCGTGCGCCTCGGGGGAGCGCTCCCACGAGCCTTTGAAGATCTCTTCTAGATGGCTCTGAACTGCTCTGATTCAGACCCGGAGAGATCGGGGCGCCGGAGACGCCGCCCTCGCCCGCACGGCTCGGTAACGGCGATCGTTATCCCCGGGGATGTTGACACGCCCCCCGTGTGCCATCAGCCTCTCTCCCTGAGAGCGCTCTCTTCATGATCATCTTGAGGACCCAGGGAGGGTTCCATGAGCACCCCACGCCGCTTGCTCGCCCCGGTGGTCACCGCGTCCGCACTCGCCCTGAGCCTCACCGCCTGTGGCAGTGGTGCCGCCACGGGCGGCGCGGACGCCGCCAAGCCGGGGGAGAAGATCAAGCTGACGGTCGCCCTCTTCGGCGACTTCGGCTTCAAGCCGCTGTACGAGGAGTACCGGAAGACCCACCCCGACGTGGAGATCGTCGAGCGGGTGACGAAGTTCGACGACCACCACAACAACCTGGTCAAGCAGCTGGCCACCAACGCGGGCGCCGCCGATATCGAGGCCGTCGAGGTGGGTTTCATCAGCACCTTCACCGCCCAGCCCGCCAAGTTCCGCGACCTCAAGGAGTTCGGGCTGGACCGGCGGAAGAGCGACTACCTCGACTGGAAGTGGCAGCAGGGCCTGTCGAAGGACGGCTCCACGCTGCTCGGCCTCGGCACCGACGTCGGCGGCCTGGCCATGTGCTACCGCAGGGACCTGTTCGAGAAGGCCGGCCTGCCCGCCGACCGCGAGAAGGTCTCCGAGCTCTGGCCGACGTGGGACGCCTACATCGAGACCGGCAAGAAGTTCACCGAGGCCAAGGTGCCGGACGCCAAGTTCGTCGACAGCCCGGGAGAGCTGTTCCGGGCCATGGTCAACCAGGCCCCGACCGGCTTCTACGACCAGCAGGACAACCTCATCGCGGGCAGCAACCCGGAGGTGCGGAAGGCGTGGGACACCTCCGTCAAGGTCGTCCAGAACGGGCTGTCGGCCAAGCTCGCCGCCTTCTCCCCGCCGTGGAACACCGGCTTCGCCAAGGGCTCCTTCGCCACGATCATCTGCCCCGCCTGGATGACCGCCTACATCCAGGACCAGGCCAAGGACGCCGCGGGCAAGTGGGACATCGCCACGGTGCCCGGCGGCGCCGGCAACAGCGGCGGCTCGCACCTCATGGTGCCCACGCAGAGCAAGCACCCCAAGGAGGCGGCCGAGCTGATCGACTTCCTCACCTCCAAGGAGAACCAGGTCAAGGTCTTCAAGGAGACGGGCAGCTTCCCCTCCATCCCCGCCCTCTACGACGACCCGTCGATCCAGGGCTTCACCAAGCCGTTCTTCAACGACGCCCCGGTCGGCAAGATCTACTCCGAGGCCGCCAAGGCGCTCAAGCCCCAGCACCTCGGGCCGAAGGAGGCCCTGGTCCGCGCGGCCTTCGGTGATGGCATCGGCCGTGTCGAGCAGGGCAAGCAGCAGTCCGAGGAGGCCTGGAACCAGGCCCTCAAGGACGCCGAAACCGTCAAGTGACGGCGCGGCCGGCCCGGGACGACCGGGCCGGCGCCCCCGGCCCGAGCCGGCGCCCCCGGCCCCGTGCGGCGTTCTCGGTCCCGCGCCCCCGGCCCCGGCCCGGCGCCCCGGCCCCCTGATCCGCCGATCCCCGAAAGCGACCCCCCGACCTCCCGAAAGGCCCAGCCATGGCCACTCGTGCCCCGGACCGGCCGGCGGCCACGACCACGGGGCGGGCGTCCCACCGCCCGCCCCGGCGCTTCCTGAGCCACCGGTTCGACATGAAAGTCTCGCCGTACGCCTACGTCGCCCCGTTCCTCGTCCTGTTCTGCGCGTTCGGCGTCTTCCCCCTCGTCTACACCGCCTGGGTGAGCCTGCACGAGTGGACCCTGCTCTCGGACGTCCACAGGTTCATCGGCCTGGACAACTTCGCCACGCTGCTCGGCGACGGCTACTTCTGGAACGCCACCTTCAACACCCTGTCCATCGGGGTGCTGTCCACCGTCCCGCAGCTGGTCATGGCGATCTGGCTGGCGAGCCTGCTCAACCGCCCGCTGCGGGCGCAGACCTTCTTCCGGATCACCCTGCTGCTGCCCAACGTGACCAGCGTGGTCGCGGTCGTGGTGATCTTCAGCCAGTTGTTCGGCCGCGACTTCGGCCTGATCAACTGGGTGCTCTCCTGGTTCGGTGTCGACGGCGTCGCCTGGAGCGAGGGCGCCCTCTCCTCGCACGTCGCCCTCTCCGTCATGATCATGTGGCGGTGGACGGGGTACAACGCCCTGATCTTCCTCGCCGCCATGCAGGCCGTGCCACGGGAGCTCTACGAGGCGGCGACCCTCGACGGGGCGTCGCCGTACACCCAGCTCCGGAGGATCACCATCCCGATGATCCGGCCGACGATCATCTTCGTGGTGATCGTCTCCACGATCGGGGCGATGCAGATCATCGCCGAGCCGCTGCTGTTCGGCGCGGGCACCAACGGCGGCAACATCGTCACCGGCGGGCCGGACCGGCAGTTCCAGACGCTCGCGCTCTACGTGTACGAGCGCGGCTTCGTCAACTTCGACTTCGGCTACGCCTCGGCCGCCTCATGGGTGATGTTCGCCTTCGTGGTGGTCGCCGCGGCCGTCAACTACCTGTTCATCAGCCGTTCGCGGGGAGACCTGACATGACCTGGCCGGCGTACAGAGGACCCGGGGACGACCGGAACGGCCCGGGCGGCCGGGACGACCGGCGCGACGGGCGGAGGGGGGTGAGCGGCCGGTGAGGCTGCGCTATCTGACGCTGACCGCGGTGGCGTTCTTCTCCGCGTTCCCCCTGTACTACAGCGTGGTCGTCGCCTCCCGCGACAACGCCGCGCTCGCCCAGGTGCCGCCCCCGTTGCTGCCCGGCGGCAACTTCCTCGCGAACGTGGAGCGGGTCTTCGACACCGTCCCGTTCGGGCTGGCGTTGCTCAACTCGTTCGTGGTCTCCGGTTCGATCGCCCTCACCGTGATGTTCTTCTCGACGCTGGCCGGTTTCGCCTTCGCCAAGCTGCGGTTCCGGGGCAGGAACGTCATGCTGCTGATCACCGTGGCGACCATGATGGTCCCGGCCCAGCTCGGCATCATCCCGCTGTACATGCTCATGGTGAAGGTCGAGTGGACCGGCACCATGTACGCGCTGGTGGTCCCGGCGCTGGTCAACGCGTTCGGCGTGTTCTTCATGACCCAGTTCCTGCAGCGCGCGCTGCCGACGGAGCTGCTGGAGGCGGGCAGGATCGACGGCTGCACCACCTGGGGGCTGTTCCGCCACGTCGTGATCCCGGCGGCCCGGCCGGCGGCGGCCGTGCTCGGCATGCTCACGTTCATGACCGCCTGGAACGACTACTTCTGGCCGCTGGTCGTCCTGACCCCGGAGAACCCGACGGTGCAGGTGGCCCTGTCCACGCTCGCCAGCGGGTACGTCAACGACTTCGTGCTCGGGCTGTCGGGGACCGCGTTGGGGACCCTGCCGCTGCTCCTGGTGTTCGCGCTGCTCGGCAAGCAGATCATCGGAGGCATCATGCAGGGGGCGGTGAAGGGGTGAGCCGCGCCGGGCGGCGCGCCGCGGCGCCCGGGTCCGTCCGACGGAAAAAGGACTGCTGGGGGAGTGGCAGATGAGACGACCCACTTTGGAGGCGGTCGCCGCCCGCGCCGGAGTGTCCCGGGCGACCGTCTCCCGGGTGGTGAACGGCCAGGCCACCGTCACCCCGGACATCCGCGAGACGGTGATGCGGGCGGTGCGCGAGCTGGGCTACGTCCCCAACGGCGCGGCGCGGAACCTGGTCACCCAGCGGACCAACTCGATCGCGCTGGTGGTGTCGGAGTCGCCGAACCGGGTGTTCTCCGACGACCCGATGTTCTCCACGGTCATCCGCGCGGCCAGCCTGGAGCTGGAGGCCGCGGGCAGGCAGACGGTGCTGCTGCTGGCCGGGTCGCCGGAGAGCCACGCCCGGGTGGAGAACTACATCGGCGGCGGCCACGTGGACGGCGTCATGCTCGTGTCGAGCCACAGCGCCGACCCGCTGCCCGGCGCGCTCACCCGGTTGCGCGTCCCGGTCGTGTCGTACGGCAGGCCCGCCGTGCCGGTCGAGATCCCCTACGCGGACGGCGAGAACGCGGCGGGCGCCGAGCGCGCGGTGCGGCACCTGCTGGAGCGGGGTCGCCGCCGGATCGCGACCATCGCCGGGCCGCTGGACATGGTCGCCGGCCAGGACCGCCTCGCCGGGTACCGGGACGCCCTGCGGGAGGCCGACCGCCGCTCCATCGTCGCGGTCGGCGACTTCACCCGCGAGTCGGGCGCGACGGCGATGCGGCAGCTGCTGGAGGACGATCCGGAGCTGGACGCGGTGTTCACGGCCAACGACCTGATGGCGATCGGGGCCCTGTACGCGCTGCGCCAGGCCGGCCGCTCCGTCCCCGGCGACGTCGCGGTCGTCGGCTACGACGACATAGAGGCGGCCCGCTACACCGACCCGCCGCTCACGACGGTCCGCGCCTCGCACGCCGAGCAGGCCGCCACCATGGTGCGGCTGCTGCTCGCGCTCATGGAGGGAAGACCGGTCGAGCCGGTGATCATGCCGGCCGATCTCGTGGTCAGGCAGTCCGCATAACAGCGGTCGGACGGTCCGCGCGGAGGCGCCGGGAGGCCCGCGCGGAGGTGGTCAGGCGGCCCTCGTGGACTCCCGCACCACGAGTTCGGTGGGCAGCACCACGGGCCCCCGCTCCTCCAGGCCCAGGACCATCCGGGCGAGCCGCCGCCCCATCTCCTCGGTCGGCTGCCGGACCGTGGTCAGCGGCGGCTCGGCGTAGGAGGCGGCCGGGATGTCGTCGAAGCCGACGACGGCGACGTCACCGGGGACGGAGCGGCCGGCGTCCCGCAGCGCCCGCAGCGCTCCCAGCGCCATCAGGTCGTTGGCGGCGAACACCGCGTCCAGCTCCGGGTCGTCGGCCAGCAGGTGGCGCATGGCCGCCGTCCCCGACTCGCGGGTGAAGTCGCCGACCGCGACGATGGAGCGGCGGTCGGAGTCGCGCAGGACGTTCCGGTAGCCGGTGAGGCGGTCGATCCCGGCGACCATGTCCTGGGGGCCCGCGATGGCGGCGATCCGGCGGTGGCCCCGCTCCAGCAGGTGCCGCACCGCGCGCTCGGCGCCGCCGACGTTGTCCATGTCCACGTACGGCAGCTCGCCGGCCATGGTGGGACGGCCGCTGCAGACCACCGGGACGCCGCGGCGGGCGAGGATCGCCGGAAGCGGGTCGGAGCCGTGCATCGACGCCACGATCACGCCGTCCACGTGCCCGTTGGTGGCGTAGCGCTCGACCCGGCGGTAGCTGCCCTCGGTGCCGGCGAGCATCAGCACGAGCTGCTTGTCGGCCTCCTCGAACTCCATGCTGACGCCCCGGATGATCCCGCCGAAGGTCGGGTCGTCGGAGAAGACCCTGGTGGAGGGCTCGGGGAAGACCAGGGCGATCGAGTCGGCGCGCTGGGTGACCAGGCTTCGCGCCGCCTGGTTGGGGACGTAGCCCAGCTCGTCCACGGCGCGGTTGACCGCCTCGCGGATCTGCGGGGCCACCCGGGTGGAGCCGTTGATGACGCGGGAGGCGGTCGCCCGGGACACTCCGGCCCGGGCGGCCACCTTCTCCAGCGTCGGCCGTGCCCTCACAGGCCGTTCCGCCGGATGACGTCGCGATACCACAGGGCGCTGTCCTTGGGGGTGCGGCGCTGGGTGGTGTAGTCGACGTGCACGACGCCGAACCGCTTGCCGTAGCCCTCTGCCCATTCGAAGTTGTCCATCAGCGACCACACCATATACCCGCGCAGGTCGGCCCCCTGCTCGATGGCGGCGTGCGCGGCGCGCAGGTGCGCGTCGAGGTAGGAGACCCGGTCGGGGTCGTGGACCGCGCCGTCCTTCACCTCGTCGTCGAAGGCCGCGCCGTTCTCGGTGATGACCAGCGGGGTGCCCGGGTAGTCGCGCGACAGCCGCACGAGGAGGTCGGTCAGGCCGAACGGCTGGATGGCCCAGCCCATCGCCGTCTTCGGCGCGTCGGCGCCGCCGAAGGCGATCCCCTCGCTGCCGGGGAAGACCGGGCTGGCCGGCTCGCCGGGGCGGGCCGCGACGGTCTGCGGGGTGTAGTAGTTCACGCCCAGCAGGTCGATCGGCCGGCTGATGGTCTCCAGGTCGCCGTCCTCGACGAACGACCAGTCGGTGAAGCGGCGGGCCCGCTCGACCACGTCGGCCGGGTACTCGCCGCGCAGCACCGGGTCGAGGAAGATCCGGTTCTGCAGGCCGTCCACCAGGGAGACCGCGACGGGGTCGTCGCCGATCACCGGCGCGAGGTTCAGCGTGATGCCGACCTTCGCGGCCCCGCCGGCCCGCAGCGCGCCAACGGCGAGCCCGTGGCCGAGCAGCAGGTGGTGGACGGCGGTGAAGCCCAGTTCGGGCTCGGCGCGGCCGGGGGCGTGGATGCCGGAGCCGTAGCCGAGGAACGCCGAGCACCAGGGCTCGTTCAGGGTGGTCCAGGTCTCCACCCGGTCACCCAGCCGGGCGTGCATGATCGCGGCGTAGTCGGCGAAGCGCTCGGCGGTGTCCCTGGCGATCCAGCCGCCCCGGTCCTCCAGGCTCTGCGGCAGGTCCCAGTGGTAGAGCGTCACGATCGGGGTGACGCCGGCCTCGCGCAGCTCGTCCACCAGGCGGTCGTAGAAGTCGAGGCCGCGCGGGTTGACCGGGCCGGACCCGTCGGGCTGGATGCGGGGCCAGGAGACGGAGAAGCGGTAGGCGGCCAGGCCCAGGTCGCTCATCAGCCGGACGTCGTCGCTGCGGCGGTGGTAGTGGTCGCAGGCCACGTCGCCGGTGTGTCCGGCGCGGACCTTGCCGGGGGTCCGGGAGAAGGTGTCCCAGATGGAGGGGCCTCTGCCGTCGTCCGCGGCCGCGCCCTCGATCTGGTAGGCGGCGGTCGCCGCCCCCCACAGGAACCCCTCGGGGAAGGTCAGCGGGCCGGTGTCGCTGGACCCTGTGGCGGACGTGGTCATCTCTAAGGCTCCGTTCTGTCGGTCACGCGCGTGAGAGCGCTCTCCCGAGAATCGCGTTCCGGAGAAGGCGTGTCAAGAAAAACCCGACGGTAACCGTAGTGTCACGGATATCGCTTCCAGCGGAAGGGGCCGACAACTCTTCCAGAGAGCGCTCTCACGGCTCCGGGCGGATCACCCGGGGGAGGGCGCGTGGCCGGGGCTCCGCCGCCGTCCCGCCGACGGGCGCGGCCCGGCTCGGCGCTCGCCGTCACCGCCTACGGGTCCCCGGGCGGCGGAACCGCCGGCCCGGCGTGCGGTCTCCGCCGGGTACGGCGAGCACGGCGGCGGGACCGTCAGCGGGCGGGACCGTCAGTATCCACTCCCCGGTCCGGGACGTCGAGGCCGGCTCGCCACTTCGTCCGGGACCCGGAGGCCGTCCACGTCACCGCGTTCGGCGAGGGCACCGTCCCGGCGGCCGGCACCCGCGCCGGCGGGTCGACGCCGTGAGCCGGGACGACGCCGTGAGCCGGGACGGCAGAGGGCGCGGAGGCCACGGTGCTCGCCGTGGCCCCCGCGCCCTCCGTGCTCGTCGGCTCCGCCGGGACCCGCCGCGTATCCCCGGCGCGGCGGGGATCCGCGGCGGGGATCCGCGGAACGGAACCTAGGAGCGGCTCGGGTCGGCCGTGTCGCGGTCGGGCCGGGGAGCCTGCGCGGGAACCGAAGGACGCCCGTCCCCCGGCAGGTCCCGCCCGCCGGTGAGCCCGGTGGCCGGGGAACTCCCGTCCGCCGGCCGCTCGTCCACCGGCCGTCCGGTCACGGGCTGCTCGTCCGCCGCCTGCCCGGTCACCGGCCGTCCGGACACCGGGTGCTCGTCCGCCGCCGGCTCGGTCACGGGGTGCTCGTCCGCCGGCCGTCCGGCCGCGGTGCCGGGATACCGGACGCTCGGGGCGGTGGGCCGTACGGCGTCCGGGTCGTAGGTGCCCGCCGACGGCGGCACCTCGACGACGACGGTGTCGGCGGGGCCGCTGGCGGCCTCGATCACGGCGCGGGCGTCGTCCAGGTGCGAGGCCGCGACCAGCACGTCGTAACGGCCGGCGACGATCGCGCTGCGCGAGACGAAGTCCCGCTTGCCGCCGGTGAAGAAGTGGTTGACGAACCCGAACGCGGCCCCCACGACCGCGCCCCAGAGCGCGGCCCAGAGCACGAGCACGACGAACGACATCGTGGTGGAGGTGAAGAGCCCGAGGAAGGCCCCCACCACGGCGCCGAACGCCAGGCCGTTGCCGGCGCCCCGGAGCGCGGCCCTGCCGTTGGTCATCCGGCCGGTGACGGTCTCCTCCAACCGCAGGTCGCTGCCGACGATCGCCACGTGCTCGACGGGGAATCCCGCGTCGGAGAGCATGTCCACGGTCCGCTGAGCCGCCGCGTAGTTGTCGTAGCCGACCAGCACTCTCCGGTCCACGACGACGAGCCGCTCCGCGGGCGTCGTCGTGGCGGTGGGTACGTGTGTCATGTCCGCTCGCCTTCCCGCTGTGTCAGTGGGTGATCGGTCAGGCGACTACCCCGCCGCGCGGCGACAATGCGCGCGCCCGCCGTACAGGTGTGTGACCGTACGGCGGGCGCGGGCGGGAGGACGCGGGTTACCAGCTCTGGTGCAGCGGCATGCCCTCGGTGTAGCCCGAGGAGCTCTGCACGCCGACGACCGCGCGCTCGTGGAACTCCTCCAGGTCGGCCGCCCCGGCGTAGGTGCATGCCGAGCGCAGGCCCGCCACGATGGCGTCGATCTGGTCCTCGACGCTGGGCCGGACCGGGTCGAGGTACATCCTGGAGGTGGAGATGCCCTCCTCGAACAGCGCCTTGCGGGCCCGCTCGAAGGGGGAGTCCTCGGCGGTGCGCAGCTTCACCGCGCGGGCCGAGGCCATGCCGAAGTTCTCCTTGTACCTGCGGCCGTCGGCGGCCGTGCGGGTGTCGCCGGGCGACTCGTACGTGCCGGCGAACCAGGAGCCGATCATCACGTTGGACGCCCCGGCGGCCAGGGCGAGGGCCACGTCGCGCGGGTGGCGGACGCCGCCGTCGGCCCAGACGTGACGGCCCAGGCGGCGCGCCTCGGCCGCGCACTCCAGCACGGCGGAGAACTGCGGGCGGCCCACGCCGGTCATCATCCGGGTGGTGCACATGGCGCCCGGCCCGACGCCGACCTTGAGGATGTCCGCCCCGGCCTCGACGAGGTCGCGCACCCCGCCGGCGGTGACGACGTTACCCGCGGCGACCGGCACGCCCGGGTCGAGCGCCCGGACCGCCTTCAGCGCGCTGATCATCTTCTCCTGGTGTCCGTGGGCGGTGTCCACCACCAGGCAGTCCACCCCGGCCTCCAGCAGTTCCCCGGCCTTGACGGCCACGTCGCCGTTGACGCCGACGGCGGCGGCGACGCGCAGCCGGCCCGACGCGTCCACGGCGGGCTTGTAGAGGGTGGCCCGCAGCGCGCCGGTGCGGGTGAGGATGCCGACCAGCCGGCCGTCGCCGTCGACGATCGGGGCGAGCCGGTGGCGGCCCTCGTGGAGCCGGTCGAACGCCTCGCGCGGGTCCAGGCCGGCGGGCAGGGTGAGCAGGTGGTCGGAGGACATGACCTGCGACAGCTGCGTGTACATGTCCACGCCGGCGCAGTCGCCCTCGGTGACCACGCCTGTCGGGCGGTTGTCCCAGTCGACGACGATGATCGCGCCGTGCGCCCGCTTGGGCAGCAGGTTGAGCGCCTCGCCGACGGTGTCGTGCGGGGTGAGGGTGAGCGGGGTGTCGTGGACCAGGTCACGCCGCTTGACCCAGTCGACGACGTCGGCAACCACCTCGATGGGGATGTCCTGCGGGATCACGGCGATGCCGCCGCGGCGGGCGACGGTCTCGGCCATGCGGCGGCCCGCGACCGCCGTCATGTTGGCCACGACGATCGGGATCGTGGTGCCGGTGCCGTCGTGGGCGGCGAGGTCGACGGAGAGGCGCGAGCCGACCGAGGAGCGCGACGGGACCATGAAGACGTCGCTGTACGTGAGGTCGTAGGCCGGGGTCATCCCATTGAGAAACTTCACGTTCGTCCACCTTATCCGGTGATGACGCGGCAGGAGCCTTCCCCGTTCCGGCGATCGGGAACGGGGACCGCCGCTCCGGGCTGCGGCTAGGATCCCGTTTGCGCGAATCAAGCGGGATGGCCATGGGAGGCGTTGTGATCGTCGTTGATCGGCCCGAGTTGCTGGTCGTCGGCCGTGCCGTACGGACGTCGAACGCCGAGGAGGGGGAGGGCCGGGGACGGCTGGCCGCACTGTGGGCGCGGGTCGGGGTCCCCGGAGCGTTCGCCCACGTCCCGGGCCGGGTGGACGAGAACGTCTACGCGGTGTACACCGACTACGAGAGCGGTCACCACGGCGCCTACACGGTGGTCGTCGGGGCGGCGGTGCGCAGCGCCGCCGCCATGCCCGAGGGGATGGTCGCGGTACGGGTGCCCGCCGTGCCGTGCCTGAAGCTGGAGGCCCGCGGGCAGCTGCCCGGGGCGCTGCTGGACGCCTGGCAGCGGCTGTGGAAGCACACCGAGTCGGGCGGCACCCCGCCCCGCGCCTTCACCACCGACCTTGAGGTCCACCACGCCGAGGGCGTGGACGTCTACGCCGCGGTCTTCCCCTCGATGGGCTGACGGGGCGGGCGGCCGGACCCGGTGATCGTCCGGCCCGCGCTTCGGCCGCCCCGCGGCGTCCCGTCGTCCTCCGGCCGTGCCCCGGCCGTCCTCCGGCCGTGCCCCGGCCGTCCTCCGGCCGTGCCCCGGCCGTCCTCCGGCCGTTCCTCAGTCGTCCTCGTCGTCGTCCCGCGGCGGGTCGGGCATCCGCCAGGCCGCCAGGAGGGACGGCAGGATGAGGTGCGTCGCGATCGCGGCGTACACGAGCAGGAAGGGCGCCGTCGTCGGAACCTCGACGACCGACCTGTCCCCGTCCCTGACGGCGATGGCGACGAGCGCGAGGACCGCGCCGAGCATGATCGTGGTGCCGCGCCGGGAGTCGGCCTGGAGCCGCAGGCGTTCGAGGGCCTGCCGCTCGTCGAGGTGACGCTCGGCGAGGCCGATGACGCCGCGGGTGGCTCCGACGAGGGCCGAGTAGACCACCGCGTAGATCACCAGCGCGGCTCCCCACAGGGCGAAGGTGGTCCACATCGCCAGGGAGCTCGGTGCGAGGTACCAGCACACGACCGCGCTGATCCAGCCCAGCGCGGCCGAGGCGCCGCCCACGCCGGCCAGGACGCGGCGGCTCCGGCGGGTGGCGTACCAGGAGCGCGGCGGCCAGGTGCGGTAGTGCCTCTCCATCTGCTCGGGGGTCAGGCCGCTCATCACTTCACCTCACTGCCGAGTCGGGGGAACGGTTTCAGGGAGAAGACGACCTCCAGCGGCACCTCGAAGTACGCGGCGATGCGCAGGGCCAGGTGCAGGCTGGGGCTGTACTCGCCGCGTTCGAGGTAGCCGATCGTCTGGTAGTGGACGCCCAGCGCGGTGGCCAGGTCCTTGCGCGACACGCCGCGCTCGGCCCGCAGCACCGAGATCCTGTTGTAGACGTCTTCCGTGGCCACCACGGTAGTCTCCCAGCTCTCAGGACGCCTGCGCGGCCGGTCGCCGATCGGCGAGCCGGGACCCGGACTCGCGCCGGGTCACCCGGCGGACCATGACCGGGGCCAGCAGCATCCCCGCGACCGCCCACGCGCCGAGCGCCACGGCCACCCAGGGCAACCGCCAGCTTCCGGCGATCTCGGCGGCGAGCATGCTGTCGGGCATGAACGCCGCCCGCAGTCCGAGCCCCTGCCAGTAGAGGGGGAACGCCTGCGAGACCCACTGGACGGGCTCGGGCATGAAGGTCACCGGAATCATGACGCCGGAGGTCACCATCAGGATCATCATCGGCAGGCCCACGGCCCCCGCGGCGGTCTTCGGGTTGGGCAGCAGGCAGCCTATGGCGACGCCCAGCGGGACCACCGCGACCGTGCCGAGCAGCAGCGCCCAGGTCAGCGTCAGCCAGTCGCGGGGCAGCCCGGCGTCGCCGACGACCACGCCGGTGGCCAGGATCAGCACGCCCTGCACGACGATCTGGCAGAGGAAGGTCACCGCCCGCCCGGTGAGGTAGGCGGTGATGCCGCCGGGGAGGGTGCGCAGCCGCAGCAGCGTCCCGTCCTCCCGGTCGGTGGTCAGCGCCATCGGCAGCGCCATGAGCCCGTTGGAGAAGACGGTGAACGCGAGGAAGCCGATGGTCATGAACGTCGACTGGGAGACGCCGGTGCCCTCCACCGGGCCGTCGCCGATCCACAGGATCAGCAGCGCGAAGACCCCGACCGTGCCGACCATGTTGTTGATCAGCTCTCTGCGGTCCCTGACCAGGTGCAGGTACTCCGTCCAGCCCCGCCGCAGCCCGACGCGCAGTCCCCTGGCGTTCACACCGCCTCCCCCCGCCCGGGGTGTCCCGGTGGCCGCGCCGCCCGGAAGGGTCGTCGTGGTCGTCGTGGTCGTCGTGGTCGTCGTGCCGGTCATGCCGCCCTCCCGATGAGGCTCAGGTAGTTCTCCTCCAGTGACGGGCGCCGGACCTGCAGGCCCGGCACCGGGCCGCCGAACCGCTCGTGCAGCTCCCACGCCGCCCGCGACGGGTCGGCCGTGGTGAGGACCCGCTCGCGGCCGTCCTCCAGCCAGCGCACCTGCGACTCGGCCCGTACGGCGTCGGCCAGCTCGGCCGGACTCCCGCACGCGACGATCTCCCCGCGGACCAGGATGGCGGTGCGGTGCGCCAGCTTCTCGGCCTCGGCGAGGTCGTGGGTGGTCAGCAGCACCGTCATGCCGTCGGCGGCAAGCCTCTCCACCAGCAGGTGGAACTCCCGGCGCGCCTCCGGGTCGAAGCCGGTCGTCGGCTCGTCCAGGAACAGCAGCTCCGGCCGGCCCATGATGCCGAGCCCCACGTCGAGGCGGCGGCGCTGGCCGCCGGACAGGCGGTTCACCCGTTGCGCGGCCTGCTCGGTGAGCCCCAGCGCGGCCAGCAGCTCGTCGGGGTCGCGGGGGCGGTCGTAGAACTCCCCGACGTGGGCCAGCAGCTCCCGGACGCCCCAGCGGCCGTGGTCGCGCCAGTTCTGCAGCACGATCCCGAGCCTGGCCCGCCAGGCGTCGCCGCCCCGGGCCGGGTCGGCGCCCAGCACGCTCACCTCGCCCGCCGACCGGTTCCGGAAGCCCTCCAGGATCTCGATCGTGGTGGTCTTGCCCGCGCCGTTGGGCCCGAGCAGCGTGAAGATCTCGCCGCGCCGGATGTCGAGGTCGACGCCTCGCAGCACCTCGGCCGTGCCGTACGCCATCCGCAACCCGCGGACGCTCACCGCAGTACTCATGCCATGGAATGTAGTACACCTACTACATTTCACACAACTCACATGACAAAGGGCGGCACATCCGCTACGGATGTGCCGCCCTCGGGTAAGGGGCGGGCCGGGTCGGCTCAGGCGAGCACGCCCGCGGCGCGCAGCCGTTCGGCGGTCCCCCGGTCCAGCCCCCAGTCCGACAGGTCCGAAAGGAGGGTCGCGGGGGAGAGGTCCGGTTCGCCCGCGCCCTCCAGCCGTGGCGCGGGCGCGGGCTGGCGGACCCCGCCGACCTCGACGAACGTGCCGCGGGCCCGGTTGTGCGGGTGCTCGGCGGCCTCGGCCGGATCCAGGACCGGCACGACGCAGGCGTCCGACCCGGCGAACACCTCCTCCCACTCGGCGCGGGTCCGGGAACGGAACGCCTCGGCCAGCCGCTCGCGCAGCTCCGGCCAGCGCGCCCGGTCGTCGCGGTCGGGCAGGTCGGCGAGGCCCATCAGGGCCGTCATCTCCGCCCAGAACCGCGGCTCCAGCGCGCCCACCGCGACGAAGCCCCCGTCGGCGGTCTCGTAGGTGTCGTACATGGGGGCGCCGGTGTCGAGGAGGTTGGTGCCGCGCGGCCCCCAGAAGCCGCTCTGCACGCCCTGGTAGAACATGGCGAACAGGGTCGCGGCGCCGTCCACCATGGCCGCGTCGACCACCCGGCCCCGGCCGGTCCGCTCCCGCTCGAACAGGGCGAGCAGCACGCCGTAGGCGAGCATGAGGCCGCCGCCGGCGAAGTCGCCGAGGATGTTGATCGGCGGGGTGGGCTTGCCGCCCTCGCGGCCCAGCAGGGACAGCACGCCCGCGACGGCGATGTAGTCGATGTCGTGCCCGGCGGTCATGGCCAGCGGGCCCTCCTGGCCCCAGCCGGTCATCCGCCCGTACACCAGCCGGGGGTTGACGGCCCGCAGGTCCCCGGGGCCGATGCCGAGGCGCTCGGCGACGCCCGGCCGGAAGACCTCGATGACCACGTCGGCGTGCGCGGCCAGCTCCCGGAACGCGGCCACCCCCTCGGGCGACTTCAGGTCCAGCCCGATGGTCCGCTTGCCGCGGTCCATCACGTCGCGCCGGGGCCGGTCCCCGGCCGCCGCGACCGCGGCCACCCGGTCGATCCGCAGCACCTCGGCGCCGTGGTCGGCCAGCATCATCCCGGCGAACGGGCCGGGGGCCAGGCCGGCCAGCTCCAGCACGCGGACTCCGGACAGCGGGCCGCTCCTGGTCACGCGCTCCATGCGATCTCCTCTCCGGGGCCAAGTAGAACAACATTCGGCTCCGGGTGGCAAGACGTCCGCGCCGGGACGTACGGGCCGCATGCGGGCCGCATGCGAGCCGCGTGCGAGCCGGATGCGGGCCGTGCGCGGAGCCGGGCGGTGACCGGGATTCCGGCCCGCGAGCCCCGGGCGGCGGCCCGCGTCCCATCGCCCGTTCGGGACCGCCGGCGGCCGGTCGGTGTGGGAAACTTGCGGCTTATCCGATGGGATCTAGGGGTCACGTGATGACGTATCCGGACGGTGGACGGGTTGTCGCCGGGCGCTACCGGTTGCTGAGGGAGCTCGGCAGGGGCGGCATGGGCGTGGTCTGGGAGGGATACGACACCCTTCTCGACCGGCCCGTCGCGGTCAAGGAGGTGCTGCTGCCGCCGAACCTCCCCCCGGCCGAGCGCGAGCGCCAGCTCGCCCGCACCTCCCGCGAGGCCAGGACGGCGGCGCGGCTCAACCACCGGGGCATCGTGGCGATCTACGACGTCGCCGAGGAGGACGGCCGCCCCTGGATCGTCATGGAGCTGGTCCGGGCCCGCGGCCTCGACCAGGTGGGCACGCTGTCGGTCCAGCAGGTCGCCGTGATCGGCCGCCAGGTGCTGGCGGCGCTGCGGGCGGCCCACGAGGCCGGCATCCTGCACCGCGACGTCAAGCCCAGCAACATCCTGCTGGCCGACGACGGCCGGGCCGTGCTGACCGACTTCGGCATCGCCACCCTCGAAGGCGACACCTCGCTGACCCAGACCGGCATGGTGACCGGCTCGCCCAGCTTCCTGCCGCCGGAACGCGCCACCGCGGGGCCCTCCGGTCCCTGGTCCGACCTGTGGTCGCTCGGCGCGACCCTGTACGCGGCGCTGCTGGGCCACGGTCCCTTCGAGCGCCCCACCGCCATCGCCACCCTCGGGGCGCTCATCACCGAGGAGCCCGACTTCAGCCGGGTGCCGCCGGAGATGCGCGAGGTGCTCACCGGCATGCTCCAGCGCGACCCGGCCCACCGGCTCACCGCCGACCAGGCCGACCTGCTGCTGGCCGAGGCGAGCGGCGCCGCGCCAGCCGGACCGCGTCGCGCCGCGACGGGGCCCCGCCGTACCGACCGGCACCGTACGGCGGAGACCTCCGCGCTCTCCGGAGCCACCGGGAGCACCGGAAGCACCGGGAACACCGGATCCCACGGGTCCCGCGGCCCCGACCGGGAGCGGCGGCGCGCCGGGCGGATCGCACTGATCGCGGCGGCCGTGGTCGTCCTCGGCGGAGGCGGCGCCGCGGCCCTGGCGATGAGCGGGAACGGCGAGCCGGACCCCTCCGCGGCGCGGCCGTCCGAGCGGGCCGTCACCGCCATCCCCGACGGCGCCGGGACGCCCGGTGACACGGTGACGCCGAGCGCCTCGTCCTCGCCCAGCCCCACCCCCACCAGGACCAGGAAGCCCGCCTCGCAGCTGCGGCTCTGGCAGGCCAAGGCGCCGGACAACTGGACGATCGGCTACCCGGCCGGCTGGCGGGGCGACTGGGCCGCCGAGACGAACTACACCCAGTGGCTGAGCCCCGACGGCCAGGCCCACCTCGGGGTCGAGGTGCTCCCCGAGAACGCCGGGAACCTGCGCGCGCTCCAGGAGACCGTCCGGGAGGACACCGCCCAGTGGAGCGAGATCCTCACCGAGAAGACGGTGAACGTCCCGCTCGCCTACGGCTCCGGGCTCGACTGGGAGTTCACCTGGAAGACGGACCAGATCGGGGGCGCGCCGTGGGCCAGGCCCGGAGTGACCTACCGCGAGACGCGCCGGTTCGTCGGGGTCGGCGACACGGTCTTCGTGCTGAGCTGGACGGCCGCCGAGGGGTGGAACGGGCGTCCCGGGCTCATGGAGAAGATCTTCACGAGCTTCCACCCGCGGGGAGGCGAGTGACATGACCGGTGAGGCGCCCTGGAAGGTGCTGGCGCTGCCGCCGCTGCCCGCCGAGGCGCTGCGCGGCCTGCTCGGCCCGCTCGGCGACCGGGTGGAGGTGTCGGTCCCGGAGAGCCGCGACCGCGCCGGTCTGCTCACCGCGCTGGCCGGCGCCGAGATCGTGGTCGGCGACTGGAGCGGCGGGCTCGCGCTCGACGCCGAGGCCGTCCGCGCCGCCCCGCGGCTGGCGTTCGTGCAGCAGCCCTCGGTGGGCGTGGACGGCCACGACCTCGCCGCGCTGGCCGCGGCCGGCGTGCCGCTGGCCAACACCGCCGGGGTGAGCGCCGTCGCGGTGGCCGAGTGGTGCCTCGCCGCCGCGCTCTCGCTGTCGCGACGGCTGCCCGAAGCCGACGCCGCGGTCCGCGCCGGCGGCTGGCCGCAGCTCGACCTCGGCCCCAGGGAACTGCACGGCTCACGCGTCGGGATCGTCGGCTTCGGCCCGATCGGCCGGGAGTGCGCGCGAATGTTCGCCGCGCACGGCTGCGAGGTGTCCTACTGGACCCGGCGGCCCCGGGAGGCCCCCTACCCCCACCGGCCGCTGCCGGAGCTGGTCGCCTCATCCGACGTGCTGGTGGTGGTGGTCGCGCTGGCAGAGGAGACCCGGGGCCTGGTCGACCCGCTGCGGATGCCCGCCGGGTCGCTGCTGGTCAACGCGGCCCGCGGGGGAGTGGTGGACGGGGCGGCCCTGCTTTCGGCCCTTTCCTCCGGGCATCTGGGCGGCGCCGCGCTCGACGTGTTCGAGACCGAGCCGCTCCCCGCGGACGACCCGCTGCGCGGCCACCCCCGGGTGCTGCTGTCCCCGCACGTGGCGGGGGTGACCGCGCAGGTCACCGGGCGGCTGGTCCGGCGGGTCCTGGACAACCTCGGCGCCGCCCTCGACGGCCGCCCCGTGACGGATGTGGTCAATGGGACGGGGGCGGTTGTCCGCCGCCGGACGGGCCGGGCGTAGAGTTTCCGCGCGTTTAACGTGTCCCGTCTGGCTCCGATGACAGGTGAGATATACCGTGCTAGAGGCGATCTTCCTATGAGTGCTCCGGGGGTGGATGTCCTGTGGAACAGATGACGGAGATGGCGGCGCACCGCCGGGCCGTCGAGCAGATCAGGCAGGCCTACGCCGAGATTCCCGAGGACGCGGCTCCCCGGCTGGCCAAGGCCACGACCAACCTGTTCCGCTTCCGCGACTCCTCCCGTGCGGCCAAGCTGTCGGCCCGCGACCTCGACAGGGTCATCGAGGTCGACCCGGTGGCCATGACGGCCGAGGTGCAGGGCATGACCACCTACGAGCACCTGGTGGACGCCACCCTCCCGCACGGGCTCATGCCGTACGTCGTGCCGCAGCTGAAGACGATCACGCTGGGTGGCGCGGTGACCGGGCTCGGCATCGAGTCCACCAGCTTCCGCGACGGGCTGCCGCACGAGTCGGTGGAGGAGTTGGAGATCCTCACCGGCGACGGCCGGGTCGTCGTGGCGCGCGACGACAACGAGCACCGCGACCTGTTCCGGGCCTTCCCCAACTCCTACGGCACGCTCGGCTACGCCCTGCGGATCCGCATCAGGCTCAAGCCCGTCCAGCCGTACGTCCGGCTCACCCACATCCCCTTCGCCGACGCAGACAAGTGCATGGTCGCCATGCGGGAGATCTGCGAGAGCGGCCAGTACGAGGGTGAGCGGGCCGACTTCGTGGACGGCACCTACTTCGGGCCGAACGAGCTCTACATCACCGTCGGGCAGTTCGCCGAGAAGGCCCCCTACCTGTCCGACTACACCGGGATGCGCATCTACTACCGGTCGATCCAGACCCGGACGCGCGACTGGCTGACCGTCCGCGACTACCTGTGGCGCTGGGACACCGACTGGTTCTGGTGCTCGCGGGCCTTCGGCGTGCAGGGCGCGCTGGTGCGCTCGCTGATGCCCCGCAAGTGGATGCGCTCCGACGTCTACCGCAGGCTCGTCGGCCTGGACCGCAGGTACGGCCTGACCGCCCGGGTGGACCGCTGGCGCGGCCGGCCCGTGCAGGAGTCGGTCATCCAGGACATCGAGGTGCCCGTCGAGCGCGGCGCGGAGTTCCTGGAGTTCTTCCACGACAAGGTCGGCATGACCCCGGTGTGGATGTGCCCGCTGAAGTCGTCCGAAGAGTGGCCCCTCTACCCGCTGGAGCCCGGCCGCCTCTACGTCAACTTCGGGTTCTGGGGCACGGTCCCGCTGCCCCGCGGCCAGTTCGACGGCTACTACAACCGCATGATCGAGAACACGGTCCACCGGCTCGACGGCCACAAGTCCCTGTACTCCACGTCTTTCTACGACCGGGACGAGTTCTGGAAGTTTTATAACGGTCCTATCTACTGGCCGGTAAAGCGGGCATACGATGCCGGTGGCCGATTGCTCGACCTCTACGACAAGTGTGTACGGGGGCGTTAGGAGAGTTGATTCTGTGAAACTCGCAGAGATCTTCGAAAAGGTCGTCGGGCCCGAGGCGAACGTCCGCCTCACCGCCTACGACGGCAGCAAGGCCGGCCCCGCCAGCGCCGACATCGCCATCGACATCAGGTCCCCCATCGCCGTCGCCTACCTGGCGCAGGCCCCGGGCGAACTCGGCCTCGCGCGGGCCTACGTGTCGGGCCACATCGACGTGCACGGGGACATGTACTCGCTGCTGTCGCGGATGTGGTCGATCACGCTCGACGACATCCCGGCGAGCGAGAAGATCGCCGCCGTCCGCGCCCTGGGCCTCAAGCCCCTTCTGATGCGCGTGCCCCCGCCCCCGCAGGAGGTGCGCCGCAGCATGCTGGCCAGGATGGGCAGCAGGCACGCCAAGGAGCGCGACGCCCAGGCGATCCACCACCACTACGACGTCTCCAACACCTTCTACGAGTGGGTGCTGGGCCCCTCCATGGCCTACACCTGCGCGGCCTTCCCCCGCGAGGACGCCACGCTGGAGGAGGCGCAGTTCACCAAGTTCGACCTCGTCGCCCGCAAGCTGGGCCTCAAGCCCGGGATGCGGCTGCTGGACGTCGGCTGCGGCTGGGGCGGCATGGTCATGCACGCCGCCCGCGAGTACGGCGTCAAGGCGCTGGGCGTCACCCTCTCGCGCCAGCAGGCCGAGTGGGCGCAGAAGGCCATCGCCGAGGCCGGGCTGGAGGAACTGGCCGAGGTCCGCCACATGGACTACCGCGACGTCACCGAGAGCGGCTTCGACGCGGTCAGCTCCATCGGCCTCACCGAGCACATCGGCAAGGACCAGCTGCCGAACTACTTCCGCTTCCTGTACGGCAAGCTCGTCCCCGGCGGCCGGCTCCTCAACCACTGCATCACCCGGCCCACCGGCACCGAGAAGACGTTCAACGGGGGCGGGTTCATCAACCGCTACGTCTTCCCCGACGGGGAGCTGGAGTCGGTCGGCCATCTCATCCGCGAGATGGAGGACACCGGCTTCGAGATCCACCACGAGGAGAACCTCCGCGAGCACTACGCCAGGACGCTCCGCCACTGGTGCGACAACCTCGACGCGCACTGGGACGAGGCGGTCGCCGAGGTCGGCCGGGGCACGGCCCGGGTCTGGCGGCTGTACATGGCCGGCTGCATCGTCGGTTTCGAGCGCAACAAGGTCCAGCTCCACCAGGTGCTCGGCGTGAAGCTCGGCCCGCAGGGAAAGTCCGGCGTGCCGCTGCGTCCCGCCCTCGACTGGCCCTGACCCGCCCGCCGGTACGGCCCGCCCGGTCCTCACCGGGCGGGCCGTACCGTGGGTCGCGGGGCAGGGCTCAGCGCAGCTCGCGCTTGAGGATCTTCCCGGTGGCGGTCATCGGCAGGGAGTCGCGGAACTCGATGATCCGCGGATACTTGTAGGCCGCCATGTTCTCCCTGCACCACTCCGACAGCTCCGTCTCGGTGACGGCCACGCCGGGCGTGCGGATGATGTACGCCTTGACCTCCTCGCCGTGCGACTCGTGCGGCACCCCGACCACCGCGGCGAGGGAGACCGCCGGGTGCGTCATCAGCACCTCCTCCAGCTCGCGCGGGTAGACGTTGAAACCACCCCGGATGATCATGTCCTTGGCGCGGTCGATGATCGAGTAGTAGCCGTCGGAGTCGCGGACGGCGATGTCACCGGTGCGGAACCAGCCGTCCCGCATCGCGTCGGCGGTCGCCTCGGGCCGGTTGTAGTAGCCCTTCATCACGTTGTGGCCGCGGATCGCGATCTCCCCGGGACCCTCGCCCTCGATCGTCTTCCAGTCGGCGTCGATCAGCTTCATGTCCACGCCCCAGATCGGCGTGCCGATCGTGCCGGGCTTGGTCGGCCGGCCCGGCTGGTTGAAGCAGGCCACCGGGGAGGTCTCCGACAGGCCGTAGCCCTCCAGGATGCCGATGCCGAAAGTGGCTTCGAAGTCCCTGAGCACCTCCACCGGGGAGGACGCGCCGCCCGCGACCGCCGCCCGGAGGGCGGTCGGCACCTCGTCGCCGTCGGCGTGGATCTTCGTCAGCATGCCCCAGTACATGGTCGGCACGCCCGCGAACAGGGTGATGTTCTCCGCGCGCATCAGCGCCAGCGCCTCGCCCGGGTCGAAGCGCGGCATGAGCACGACGGTGCCGCGGCGCCGGAACCCGAGGTTCATCACGACGGTCTGGCCGAAGGAGTGGAACAGCGGCAGCGCCGCCAGGAACGCGTCACCCTCGTCGCCCCGGGGGAACATCTCGTCCGACACCATGGCGTTGAGCACCATGTTCTGGTGGCTCAGCTCGGCGCCCTTCGGCTGGCCGGTGGTGCCGCTGGTGTAGAGGATCACCGCGGTGTCGTCCGGCGCGGTCTGCACGGTCTCGAACTCGCCGGACACACCGTCCAGCGCCGCCCACAGGGTCTCGCCGTACTCCGACTCGGTGGCGAACGCGGCGGCCGGCAGCACGAAGAAGTGCTCGGCCCCCGCCGCCCTCTCGAACCCCTCCCGGCCGCGCGCGCCCAGCGGCAGCTCCGGGGTGCCCTCGAAGCAGAACAGCGCCTTGGCCTCGGAGTCCTCCAGGTGGTAGGCGATCTCCCGCGACTGCAGAAGCACGTTGAGCGGCACGACCACCGCGCCGGCCTTGAGGATGCCGTAGTACACGAACGGGAAGTAGGGCAGGTTCGGGCAGGCCAGCGCGACCTTGTCGCCCCGGCCGATCCCGCGGGAGACCAGCAGGTTGGCGACCTGGTTGGCGATGGTGTCGACCAGGGAGTAGGGGAGCCGCAGATCACCGAAGACCAGAGCGGTGCGATCGGGCTGCTGCCGGGCGCTGTCCTCCAACACGATCGACAGATTGAGCATGGGCGTCCTCCTCCGGACAGGCTTCTGACGCGCCCATACTCGCAGGCCGGGATACCTGCCGGTAGGTAAGCGAGGTCACAAATTGACGGGCAATCGCCGAAGGAGTATGCAGATGTGAGCCCGCTCACACGGGGGAAGCGAGCCGACACCGTCCGTATGTCGAAGGGTGCTGGCACATGATGTACGACTACGTGATCGTGGGGGCCGGATCCGCCGGCTGCGTGCTGGCCGGCCGTCTCTCCGCCGACCCGGCGGTGACCGTGGCGCTCCTGGAGGCCGGCGGCCGGGACGACGCCTTCGAGATCCGGGTGCCGGCCGCCTTCCCCAAGCTCTTCAAGACCTCCCGCGACTGGGACTTCTCCACCGTCGCCCAGCCGGGCATGTCCGGCAGGCGGCTGTACTGGCCGCGCGGGCGGATGCTCGGCGGCTCCTCCTCGATGAACGCCCAGATGTGGGTGCGCGGCCACCGCGCCGACTACGACGACTGGGACGTGCCCGGCTGGTCCTACGACGAGGTCCTGCCGTACTTCCGGCGGGCCGAACGCCGCGTCGGCTCCAACCACGGCGGCGTGTACGGCACCGACGGCCCGATCGTCGTCTCCGAGTTACGCAGCCCCAACCCGGTCACCGCCGCGTTCCTGCGCGCCTGCGAGGAGACGGGGATCGCGCGCCTTCCCGAGCTGAACGGCCCCTCCAACGAGGGCTGCTGCCCCACCCCCGTCACGCAGGACCGCGGCCGGCGCTGCAGCGCCGCCGACGCCTACCTCGGACCCGCCGCGAAACGCCCCAACCTTACGATCCTGACCGCCGCCTCCGCCCGCCGCGTCCTCATCGAGGACGGCCGCGCCGTCGGCGTCGAGTACGGCGACGGCGCGGTGGCGCGGGCCCGCCGGGAGGTGATCCTGTCGGCCGGGGTGATCGGCTCGCCCCACCTGCTCATGCTCTCCGGGGTGGGCGCGGCCGACGAGCTGTCCGCCCAGGGGATCGAACCGGTCCGCGACCTGCCCCAGGTCGGCCGCAACCTCCAGGACCACCTGGCGGCGGGGATCATCCTGCACTGCCCCGAGCCGGTCACGCTGGCCGGAGCCGAGACGACCGGCAACCTGCTGCGCTTCCTGCTCGCCCGCCGCGGCATGCTGACCTCCAACGTCGGCGAGGCCGTCGCCTTCATCCGGACCTCACCCGACGAGCCCGCCCCGGACATCGAGCTGGTGTTCGTCCCCGTCCCCTTCGTCGACCACGGCCTGACCCGTCCCAAGGGCCACGGCCTGACCATCGGCGCGGTCCTGCTGCGGCCGGAGAGCCGGGGGCGGATCCGCCTCGACGGCCGCGACGTGGTGATCGACCCCGCCTACCTGTCGGCTCCGGCCGACGTCAGACGGCTGGTGGCCGGGCTGCGCGCCGCCAAGGGACTGTTCGCCACCGTGGCGCTCAAGCCGTACGCCGGACCGCCGATGGACCCCTACTGGGGCGCCGAGACCGACGAGGAACTCGCTCGCTGGATCCGCGAACGCGGTGAGACCCTCTACCATCCGGTGGGAACCTGCCGGATGGGGGCCGACGACGAGTCGGTGGTGGACCCGTCGCTACGGGTCCGCGGCGTGGCGGGCCTCCGGGTCGCCGACGCCTCGGTCATGCCGGCCATCAACCGGGGCCACACCCATGCCCCCACCGTCATGATCGCCGAACGGGCCGCCGACCTGATCGCCGCCACCTGAGCCCGCCCTGACCGGAACCGGGCGGGCTGGGGCTTTCCCCGGGTTCGGGCGGGATGGTGCTTTGCCGGGCTGGTCGTTTGTGCGCGCTGCGGGGGGTGTTCCGGGCCGCTCGGGCTGAGGCTTTTCCCGGCTGGGGGCGTTTCCCGGGCTTGGGCGGGTCGGTGGTTGCCGGGTTGGTCGGTGGTGCGCGCTGCGGTGGGTGGGTGTTCCGGCCGGCGTTGTGGTTGGGCTCTGGTGGTTTCCGGCCTTCGGCCTGGCCTCGGGCGCGGTGGTTTCTGGCGTTTTGAAGCCGGCCGGAACACCCACCCACCTCCGCGCCATGACTTGCCCGGCCGTACGGCCTGCTCGCCGTAGTTGCTCCCTTTCCGCCCGGCCCACGGTTCCCGCCGATGCTGAAGCCACGCTGCCTCCCCGTCCGGGGCGGGGCGCCGTAGCCTTGCGGCCACACTGGCGGGGGAGAGCGCAGGGCTGAGCACCGTAGCTCCTCCCTTTCGGGCCGCTAACGGCCCCCGTCCTTTCCCCTCGGGTCATTCGCTCTTTCGGTCATTCACGATCCCGTTCCGGAAAGCGAGGAGGAGCGGGAACCGGATCGCCCATGGTCTTACCCCGAAGAGCGATGAGAGAGCGGAGTTCATGGTCCTCCCCATAGGGAGCGGCGGGTAGAGGCCCTAAGGGCGGCAAGGGCGGGGTGAGCGGAGTGGGGCGGGGGGAGTGGACCGGTGGGTCGGCCCGGTATTGGATCTGAGGCTGGCTTCGGTGGGCCCTTAGGGTTGCGGGCATGAGCAGTGCGCTGACAGATGTCGCTCCCGGTGGACGTATGAGCCCCCTCCTCCTGGCCAACCGGAACGCCGCCGCCCTCTGGACGGCGCTCGCGCAGGCCCGGGGGAACGAGTTGGTTCAGCGGCCCGGCTTCGTCGGGGTGAGGGGAAGCGAACGCGGCGGGACACGGATCCTGCTGCTCGGCCCGGACCCGGATGAGGGCGACCTCGCCGCGCTGACGGAGCTGGTCCGAAGCCGACGGGACGGCAAGGTGGTCGTCGAGGACCAGTTCGGCACGGTCGACATGGGAGATCTGGGCCTGACCCCCCGCCGGTTGCCCGTCATGATCCGCGACACCGCTCCGCAGGGGAGCGCCGGCGGTACGTCCCCCTCGTCATCCGCCATGGAGGTCGTCCGAGCGGAGTCGCCGGGCCTGCTGGAGACCGTGGAGCGGGTCGTGGCCCACGGATTTCCACTGAACGGTTTCCTGCCCTGGCATCCGGGCGAGGTCTTCCCCCGGACCATGCTGGAGCGGCAGGACGTCGAGTTCTTCCTCATCACCAGGGACGGTGTGCCCGCCGGCGCCTGCATGGTGATCCTCGACGGCGCGGTCGGCGGCGTCTACTGGGTGACCACCCTGCCCGAGCACCGGTCCCGCGGGGTCGGGCGGGCGCTCATGCACGTCGTACTGGAGCGTCTGTCCGGCTTTCCCGTCACCCTGACCGCGGCCACCGCCGGCAAGCCGCTCTACGACTCCCTGGGCTTCGATGTGATCACCCAGGCCACCTGGTGGTCCTGACCTCCCGGGCCCGGCTCCCCTCCCTGCGGACTGCCGCCGCTTCCCCTCCCGTGACGAGCCGCGTCCGCTGACCGGGGTGCTCGCCGGAGAGGATTCTCGTGGCCGGAAGCTCGGTCCTGCCGATCCTCCTCGTCGGCGGACGCGGCAGATCCGCTGTTGACGAGTCTCGTAGAGTGCCATCCCCTGCGGGGGCGTCAGCGCGGCGTGGCAGATCGCCGAGCAGACGCTGCGGCAACTCCTCCTTGTCGTCCTGCTTCATGCCGTACGACTCGCTCGGGGCCTGCCCGGTCCCCAAGAGATGATCTTGACCAGGGTGATCCTGATGATCTCACGGGGCAGGGGCGGCTCCTGATCGGCCAGTGCTGCCGCCTTGCCCCGGATCGGTCCGCGCGCGGCGAGCGCGGCCCGCCGGGATCGCTCGCCGTGCCATACGGGGTTCGGTTCTCCGGTGTCGAACACGACCAGAACTGTGACATGAAACGAGACGGACCGGTTCGTCTTGACTTAGGAGCGATGTGCCTCCATACTCCTCTCTATCGAGACGAACCGTCTCGTCTTAAAAAGTGAGGAGATTGCTGATGACCATCGGCGAACGGTTCATCGCCGGAGCGTCGAATCCGGCTGGTCGATATGCGGGCCGAGAACGCCGGCTCCCTCCTCGTCAAGGAGTACCGGACCGGAGCACCTCAGCCCCGGGTCCCCGAGTCGAACCGTACGAGGCTCGCGAAGGCCGACCAGGCATGCAGTCATGTTTCGTCCGCGCTGACAAGAGGAGGTGGGGCACTCTGCGCACCCCCGCCCAACTGGCACTCAATCAGATCACCAAGCGCTACGGCACCCGCGTCGTCCTGGACCGGGTGTCGCTCACCGTCAAGCCCGGCGAGCGGCTCGGAGTGATCGGCGACAACGGATCGGGCAAGTCCACGCTGCTCAAGCTCATGGCGGGCGCCGAGCGGGCGGACAACGGCGAACTCGTGGTCGTCGCGCCCGGCGGCGTCGGATACCTGCCGCAGTCGCTCGCGCTACCGTCACACGCCACCGTCGCCGACGCCGTTGACCTGGCACTCGCCGAGCTGCGTGGGCTCGAAGCCCGGATGCGGGCGGCCGAACGCTCGCTCGGCGCGGCGGGCAAGGAGGAGTCCGCGACCCTGCGTGCCTACGCGGAACTTGTGGCCGAGTTCGAGGCGCGGGGCGGTTACGAGGCCGACGTCCGCGTAGAGGTCGCACTGCACGGGCTCGGGCTGCCCGGGCTCGACCGGAACCGCCCGCTGGGCACGCTCTCCGGCGGCGAACGCTCCAGGCTCGCCCTGGCCGCCACGCTGGCGTCCGCTCCCGAACTGCTGCTGCTCGACGAGCCGACCAATGACCTGGACGATCAGGCCACGGCCTGGCTCGAACAGCGCCTGCTCGCCCACCGGGGCACGGTCGTGGCGATCACGCACGACCGGATGTTCCTGGATCGGGTGACCACCGCCATCCTTGAGGTGGCCGACGGGCAGGTGCGCCGCTACGGCGACGGGTATGCCGGATACCTCGCCGCCAAGGCCGCCGAACGTGTCGCTCAGGCGCGGGCCCACGAGGAATGGAAGACGGAGCTGGACCGGCATGCCACGCTGGTGGCGGCCAATGCGGGCCGGCTGGCCGCGATTCCGCGTAAGACGCCCAAAGCGGGCATGGGCACCGGTACCTGGCGGGCGCGTTCACGCACCCACGGGGCCGCCGGCCGCATCCGGCAGTCCCAGCAGCGGTTGCGGTGGCTCACCGAGCACCCGGCGGTGCCGCCGCCCGAGCCGCTGCGCTTCACCACCGTCCCCGCCACCGCGGGCGCCGTCGGGGACGAAGTGGCCACGCTCGACGGCGTGGTGGTGGCGGGACGGCTCTGCTTGGAATCCCTCACCGTTCGGGCCGGTGAGCGGCTGCTCGTCACCGGCCCGAACGGAGCGGGCAAGACCACTCTGATGCGGGTGCTCGCCGGAGAGCTGCGACCGGATGCGGGCGAGGTGCGACGGGCCGGCCGGGTTGGGTTCTTCCGGCAGGACGGGCCGACCGGCGTGGCGAACCGGACCGTGCTGCAGGCCTACGCGTACGGGCGTCCCGGAAGCCCGGATGAGCACGCGGATGCGTTGCTCGCCTTGGGCCTGTTCCGGCCGTCCGACCTGGGGCTGCGCCTCGGGGAGCTGTCCTACGGGCAGCGGCGCCGGGTCGAGCTGGCACGGCTGGTGAGCGAGCCCGTGGACCTGCTCCTGCTCGATGAGCCGGCCAACCACCTGTCACCGATGCTCGTGGAGCAACTGGAGGAGGCGCTGACGTCCTACCAGGGCGCGCTGGTCGTGGTCACGCACGATCGGCGTCTGCGGGCCACGTTCACCGGCACCCGCCTCGAACTGGCCGAGGGACGTCGGCGCTCACCGGCCCCGGGCGCTCGGTGGGAATTCCCGGACGTATCGCACCCTCGCCTATCGGAGCCTGCCACACGAATCGAACAAGGGGAGGCGCCGTGGCGGAACGCAAGGTCACGTCAGGGAGCGGGGACGGGCTGAGCTCGGCGTGATCGACTACGGCGCCCGGCCCTGCGCTCTCCCCCGCCAGTGTGGCCGCAAGGCTACGGCGACCCGCCCCGGACGGGGAGGCAGCGTGGCTTCAGCATCGGCGGGAACCGTGGGCCGGGCGGAAAGGGAGCGACTACGGCGAGCAGGCCGTACGGCCGGGAAAGGCATGGCGCGGAGGTGGGTGGGTGTTCCGGCCGGCTTCAAAACGCCAGAAACCACCGCGCCCGAGGCCAGGCCGAAGGCCGGAGACCACCGGAGCCCAACCACAACGCCGGCCGGAACACCCACCCACCGCAGCGCGCACAAACGACCGACCCGGCGACCATGACGACGATCTCCTCCGGAGGCGCATCGGTGTCGGCGGTTCTCGTGACCTCGGCAGCCCGGACGACCTCCCGCACGCCGGCAGGCGGAAGGCTGTCGTGAAGGCGGCTTCCGTAAGCCGTGGGGGCTCCACGGGTCGCCGTCCGTCACGCCGGGCCGATCTTCCTGCCGTCCCGGTCTGGTCGGCCGGAAGATCGTGTGGCAGGATCGAAAAACCGAACTCTGTTCTAGTGGAGGCTGGTGTGGCGGTTTCACCGGAAGATGCCGATCCGTTGGACGTCGCTTTCCCCGGGCCGTCGATGGCGGGGGATGTTCGTGTCGCCGCGCGCCCGGCCGGCGCAGGTCCGCTTCGCTGAAACGGCAGGCCGTTCCGCGTCCCCCGAACCGTCTCCGCGTCGGCCTCGTCAACGGTGTCGAGCGTTTCACCTGCGACTTCTGTCGACACTCCATTGACCCGATCAAGACCTGAGAAAATGATGGGCACTATGAGCGTGACGCCAGCCGAGCGGAAGCCGATCGTCTCCGCGAGCGACTTCGATCTTTCCGACTACGATTTCTGGGCCAGGCCCATGGCGGAGCGGGAGCACGCCTTCCGGTTGCTGCGCGAGCTTCCCAGCCCGGCGTTCTACCAGGAGCCGGAGGTCTCCTTCGCGCCGCGCGGTCCCGGCTACTACGCGCTGGTCAAGCACGCCGACATCCTGGAGGCCAGCCGTACGCCCGAGGTCTTCTGCTCGGGGGACGGCGGGGCCACCAACATCCCGGACATGCCGCCGGAGTTCACCGAGTACTTCGGGTCAATGATCAACATGGACGACCCGCGGCACGCCCGGCTCCGCCGGATCGTCTCCCGGGCGTTCACCCCCAAGATGATCAAACAGTTCGAGGTCGACGTCGAGGCGGCCGCCGCGCGGATCGTGGACGACCTGATCGCCACCGGTCCGGGTTGCGACTTCGTCACCGAGGTCGCGGCCAAGCTCCCACTGAAGATCATCTGCGACATGATGGGCATCCCGGAGGACCGGTACGGCTTCGTCTTCGACCGCTCGAACGTGATCCTCGGCGGCTTCGACCCCGAGTACGGCGGCGGCGACGCGACCTCGGTCGCCGAGAAGCTGCTCACCGCCGGGATGGAGCTGCAGCGGCTCGTCCAGGACCTCGCGGCCTCGCGGGTCGAACAGCCCACCGGAGACCTCACCTCGTCGCTGGTCAACGCCAACATCGACGGCGAGAAGCTCACCGCACAGGAGCTCGGTTCGTTCTTCATCCTGCTGGTCGTGGCCGGCAACGAGACCACCCGCAACGCCATCTCGCACGGCCTGCGCCTGCTCACCCGCAACCCCGACCAGCGCGCCCTGCTCCTCGCGGACCTCGACGGCCGCCTGCCCGGCGCGGTGGAGGAGATCGTCCGCCTGGCCTCGCCGGTGAACTTCATGCGCCGGAAGGTGACGCGGGACCACGAGATGAACGGCCACCTCTACCGTGAGGGGGAGAAGGTGGTCCTTTACTACTGGGCGGCCAACCGCGACGAGAGCGTCTTCACCGACCCGCTCCGCTTCGACATCACCCGCAGCCCCAACCCGCACGTCGGCTTCGGCGGTCCGGGCCCGCACTTCTGCCTCGGCGCCCACCTGGCCCGCCGCGAGATCACCGTGATGTTCCGTGAGCTGCTGCGCCGGGTGCCGAACATCGAGGGCGGCGGGCCCGAGCGCCTCTACTCCAGCTTCATCAACGGCATCAAGCACATGACCTGCGAGTTCTGACCCGGAGGACCCCGGAAGCCTGGGGGCCCGGGGCCCTCAGATCACGAGGTCGCGGGCTTGATCGACTTGAACACGGTGTTGATGTCGGGCAGCAGTTCCTTCTTGCTGTCCGGCACCGACATGTAGACGACCGAGGGCAGCTGGGCCCCGGTGTTCACGACCGCCACCACCACGGTGGTCTTCGTCTCCCCGGCGGTGATCTCGTAGGCGGCGAGCTGCGCCGGGTGCCCGCCGACCTTCAGCGTCTGCTGGGCGGTCTTGCGGGCGGTGTTGCCCTGGGGGAAGAACTTGCTGCGGGCCGCCGAGGCCACCGCGTTGATCACCGGGGCGAGCCTGCCGTCGACGTACTTGCTCTTCATCCGGGCCGAGAGCGGCCCGGACATCACCTGGGCGAACTGCGGCTTGCCCGCCGCGTCGGAGCCGGCGGGGACGTACTGGCGGGTGTCGAAGCCGTAGGAGGTCTGTACGACCGGCCGCTGGTCCAGCCGCCAGGGGCCGCCGAGCCTGGGCACGCTGATCGCGGCGCCCTGGTCGACCAGGGCGCCGGAGACCGGGGACGCCTTGCCGGGGAAGCGCGGCAGGCGAGGCACCGAGCCGCTCTTGGGAGGGCTCTTCGCGGCGGACGACGGCTTGGCCTGCGGGGCGGCGGTCTCGTCCTCCTTGCCGGAGGCGAGCGGCCCGGCGAGGAACGCCCAGAGCACGACGCCGACCAGCGCGATCACGGCGGAGCCGGCGAGCGCGTAGATCCAGACCGGCCTGCCGCGGTCCTCAAGGTCGTCATCGTCGCTCATGGCCTGGTAGTTGTCACCGAAGACGGTGTCCCACAGCTCCTGCTGGCGCTCCGGCGGAGGGGTCTTCGGACCGCTGATCTGGCCCGCTGTGACGAACGGCCGGTTGGGGTCGGAGGGGTCGCGGCTGAGGTGGCCGCCCGGCTGGCCGGGGCCCTGCCGGGGGTCCTGCTGCGGTCCGCCGTCGCCGCCGGGGAAGGGGTGACCGGGCCCGCCCTGACCGGACATTCCCCGACCCGGCATGCCCTGCGGGGGCATTCCCTGGCCGGGGCCGTTCTGGCCGGGCGCGGGGTACGGCGGGGCCTCCGGCGGGGCACCCGCCGTCTGGGGGCCGCTTCCCGCCGGGCCGCCGTCCGGGGACGGGCGGAAGGGGTCGCGGGTGCCGAACGGGTCGGCGTTGGACAGCGGGTCGCGGTTGAAGGGATCGGGGTTGGACCGCGGGTCGCGGTTGAACGGGTCGGCGTCGGTGAGAGGGTCCCGCCGGTCGAAGGGGCCGGGGTTCGCGCCCGGCGGGTTGGTCGGCGAGGGGGAGTAGGCGGGCATCGCCGCGGTCGCGCCCGGCTCGGCGTGCCAGCCGGTGCCGGAGGACTGGGAGGCGGCGTTCCAGCCGCCGCTCTCGCCGGAGCCGTCCCGGGACGGCGGGCCGGTCCGCCAAGGCTCGCCGCCCGAGGGGGAGCCGGGGGCCTGCGGGTCGGCCGGGGGCTGCGCGCCGAAGGCCTGCTGCCAGGAGCCGCTGCCGGGCACGCCGGTCCGCCAGGAGTCGCCACCGGGCTGCGAGCCGCCGCCCTGGTCGCCGGGCTGCCGCGTGTCCGGGGTCTGCCGGCCGGGCGCCTGCGAGCCGGGCGCCTGCGGACCGGGGGACTGCTGCCGGAAGGCGTCGTCGCTCTGCGCCATCGCGGCCTGCCAGCCGTTGCCGGGTGAGGTCTGCCCGGAGCCGCCGGCCTGGGAGACGTCCTGCGGGCGGGGCAGCCGCGGGCCGGTGCCGAGGGGGTCGTCCGTCCAGCTGGGAGGGTCGGCCGGCTGCGGCCATGCCGGGGGCAGGCTCGACTGGCTGGACTGCTCCGAAGCCATTGCTTCCGTACCTCCTGCGCGGACGCCCGAATTGTGGGTATTGGGCATGGTCTCATGCGGGGCGGGATGGTTCCCAGGGAAACGGGAGAATCCTCCCCGGAACTGAAGGCCGGTGGGATCGGTCGGCGGGTCCTGCAACGGCAGGCCGGCCTCGGAGGGGTCCGGGCCCTGCCCCGGCTCGACTGAGTGTGCCACGGTGAGAAGAGTAAACGGGCGAGGCAGGTGAGGCCGTAACGGACGCATCGCCATCGGATCTCGGCCCGCCCGTATCCGGCGGTCCGGTCCATTGTGCCGGACCACGGTCCCGGGCGCCGGGTATTCGCCGAGGACGAAGGTTCTCCGGGCCATGAACACGGCTTGCGAACTGCGATAGTCTTGACGTATGCGTGCCGCGGCCCTGCTGCTTACCGGGCCGCACCGGCCTTCCCGGGGCTAGACGCCCTGCCGGTGCGGCTGCCCTTCGCGTGAACGCGAAGGGTTTTTCTATTGGGCCGGATGGGTCAGATCACCTACGCATACGTATACCGAGGGAAGATTGACGTGAGCGAGCGAGCCGACATCCAGAGCGACGAGCAGCACTACGACCCGCAGGCACTGCAGGCCAAGTGGCAGCGGCGGTGGGAGGAACTGCAGCCCTTCCGCGCCGACGACGACCCGGCCGACACCCGCGAGCGGCGTTACGTGCTCGACATGTTCCCCTACCCCTCGGGCGACCTGCACATGGGCCACGCCGAGGCGTTCGCCATCGGTGACGTGGTGGCGCGCTACTGGCTGCAGCGCGGCCACAACGTGATGCACCCCATCGGCTGGGACTCCTTCGGCCTGCCCGCCGAGAACGCCGCGATCAAGCGGAACGCCCACCCGGCCGAGTGGACCTACGCCAACATCGACACCCAGGCGAACTCTTTCAAGCGCTACGGGGTCTCCTTCGACTGGTCGCGCCGCCTGCACACCAGCGACCCCGAGTACTACCGCTGGACCCAGTGGCTGTTCACCCGCTTCTTCGAGCGCGGCCTGGCCTACCGCAAGGGCGGCCTGGTCAACTGGTGCCCCGTCGACCAGACCGTGCTGGCCAACGAGCAGGTCAAGGACGGCCGGTGCGAGCGGTGCGGCGCCGAGGTGGTCCGCCGCGAGCTGACCCAGTGGTATTTCAAGATCACTGACTACGCCGACCGGCTGCTGGACGACATGGCCCAGCTGGAGGGCGAGTGGCCCGAGCGCGTGCTGACCATGCAGCGCAACTGGATCGGCCGATCCGAGGGCGCCGACGTCGACTTCGCGATCGAGGGCCGCGACGAGCCGGTCACCGTCTACACCACCCGCCCCGACACCCTGTACGGCGCGACCTTCTTCGTGGTCGCCCCGGACGCCCCGCTGGCCGAGGAGATCGTCTCCGAGGGGCAGCGGGAGGCGTTCGAGGCGTACCGCGCCGAGGTGGCCAAGCTGTCGGACATCGACCGGCTGTCCACCGAGAAGGAGAAGACCGGCGTCTTCCTGGGCCGCCACGCGATCAACCCGGTCACCGGCGAGCGCATGCCGGTCTGGGCGGCCGACTACGTGCTGTCCGACTACGGCCACGGCGCCATCATGGCCGTCCCCGCGCACGACCAGCGTGACCTGGACTTCGCCCGGGCCTTCGACCTGCCGGTCCAGGTCGTCGTGCACACCGGCCTGGCCGACCCGGGCGAGACCGGCGTCGCCACCGCGGGGGAGGGCACCCTGGTCAACTCCGGCCCGCTGGACGGGCTGAGCAAGACTGAGGCGATCAAGAAGATCATCGGGGTGCTGGCCGGGCGCGGCACCGGCCGGGCCGCGGTCAACTTCCGGCTGCGCGACTGGCTGCTGTCACGCCAGCGCTTCTGGGGCTGCCCGATCCCGATCATCCACTGCCCGGACTGCGGCGAGGTGCCGGTCCCGGACGACCAGCTGCCGGTCACCCTGCCCGACATGCGCGGCGAGGCCCTGGCGCCCAAGGGCGTCTCCCCGCTGGCCTCGGCCGACGACTGGGTCACGGTCGCCTGTCCCAAGTGCGGTGGCTCCGCGCGACGGGACACCGACACGATGGACACCTTCGTCGACTCCTCCTGGTACTTCCTGCGCTACGTGGACCCCTCCTACGAGGAGGGCCCGTTCGACGTGGAGAAGCTGCGCCTGTGGGGGCCGGTCGACCAGTACGTCGGCGGCGTCGAGCACGCGGTGCTGCACCTGCTGTACGCGCGGTTCTTCACCAAGGTCCTGCACGACATGGGCATGGTCGACTTCACCGAGCCCTTCCGGCGGCTGCTGAACCAGGGTCAGGTCATCAACCAGGGCAAGGCGATGTCGAAGTCGCTGGGCAACGGCGTCGACCTGGGCCAGCAGATCGACGCCTACGGCGTGGACGCCGTCCGGCTGACCGTGGTGTTCGCCGGTCCGCCGGAGGACGACATCGACTGGGCCGACGTCTCCCCGGCCGCGTCGCAGAAGTTCCTGGCCCGGGCGTTCCGCGTCATGGCCGAGGCCGGCGCGGCCTCGGCTCCCGGCGCCGACGTCTCCACCGGTGACCTGGAGCTGCGCCGGTTCACCCACCGGACCGTCGACGAGGTGACCAAGCTGGCCGAGTCCCACCGCTTCAACGTCGCGGTGGCCCGCCTGATGGAGCTGACGAGCGCGGCCCGCCGCGCCATCGACGCCGGTCCCGGCGCCGCCGACCCGGCTGTCCGCGAGGCGGCCGAGGCGCTGGCGGTCATGCTGTCGCTGGTCGCGCCGTACACCGCCGAGGAGGGCTGGGAGCGGCTGGGCCGCCCCGCGCCGGTGGCCAGGGCGGGCTGGCCGGTGGTCGACCCGGCGCTGCTGGTCCAGGAGTCGGTCACCTGTGTGGTGCAGGTCGCGGGGAAGGTCCGCGACCGGCTGGAGGTCTCCCCGGAGATCTCCGAGGCCGAGCTGGAGGCGCTGGCGCTGGCCTCGGACAAGGTCCGCGCCTTCCTGGACGGCGACCCGCGCAAGGTCATCGTCCGCGCGCCGAAGCTGGTCAACATCGTCCCCTGAGCCTCCGGGACGTCCGTACGGCGGGCGCTTCCATTCCGGGGACCGGCGGCCCGCGGGCCGGACGGTCCCCGGCCGGCCCGGGCTCGCATCGAGCACGAAGACGACCGGCGCGTGAAGCGGTCCCCGGGCGGCAGGGCGCGTGTGGGGACGGCCGGCACGTGAAAAGGAGCGGGCCCCGGTGGAGACCGGGGCCCGCTCTTCCGGGGAAGGGTCAGAGCTTGCGCAGCACCGCGACGACCTTGCCCAGGACGGTCGCCTCGTCGCCGGGGATCGGGTCGTAGTTCGGGTTGTGCGGGACCAGCCAGACGTGGCCGCCCTTGCGCTTGAAGGTCTTCACCGTGGCCTCGCCGTCGATCATCGCGGCGACCACGTCGCCGTTGTCGGCCACCGGCTGCTGGCGGACGACGACCCAGTCGCCGTCGGCGATGGCGGCCTCGATCATCGAGTCACCGGTCACCTGGAGCAGGAAGAGCGTGCCCTCGCCGACGAGCTGCTTGGGCAGGGCGAAGACGTCCTCGACGCTCTCCTCGGCGAGGATCGGGCCGCCGGCGGCGATCCGGCCGACGAGCGGGACATAGGCCGCGGTGGGGCGGTTGACGGTCTCCTGGGCGGCATCCGGGTCCACCCACAGCACCGGCTCACCGGGGAGACGCACCTCGAGCGCGCGGGGACGGTGCGGGTCACGGCGCAGGTAGCCCTTGCGCTGCAACGCCGTCAGCTGGTGCGACACGCTGGAGGTGCTGGTGAGCTGCACCGCCTCGCCGATCTCCCGCATGGACGGCGGGTAACCGCGCTGCTGGACCGAGTCGCGGATGACCTCGAGGATCTTCCGCTGCCTGGGAGTGAGGCCGAGGGAGTCACGTCTGCGCACCGCCAGGTCGTTGACGGCCGAACCGTTCTCGTGGTGCTCGCTCATGCGATCTCCTTGCCTCCCGGTCTGTATTGCCCGTGTCGCACACAGCGACCGTACCGCCGTCGAAGATCATGTTCAAACAACTGTTCGAGTCTTCCTCGAAATGGCCGACGGCGTGGTGTACAACATCGTACGGGAGTTCGATCGACATCGTGTTCGATTCACCGATCTTTCCTCGACGTGTGTTCGACCAGGTCGGAGGGGGTGGGGTCAATATGAAGACGACCGCGGCGGAGATGGCGGCGCGACGGTCCCGGCGGCGGCCCGGCCGCAGGCCCGGGCCGCCGGGGAACGTCCGATACCCTGGTGCGCCGGTCCGGCTCACCCGGCGGGGCAGGGCCGTCGTGCTGGCGGCCCTCACGCTCGTCACCCTGGGGGCGCTGTGGCTCGCTCCCCGCGTCGACGCGACCCTCGGGGTCGGCTATCCGGGGTGCGCCGACTCCTCGCGCGCCCCGGCCCGCGGCGACGCCGTGCCCTGGCGGGCGGCGCCGTGATCGCCGCGGCGACACGCCCCGGAGGGTGACGGCGCTCCCCGGCGTCCCGGCGACCGCCGGGACGCGACGGCGTCGTGAGTCGTGAGGATGAAAAGCGGCATGGGGGGTGTTACCGCCGTGACCGGTGGGGTAGGAGGGGGCGACACGCCGGGGCGGCGCGCTGATCAGCGACTTCGGCGCGCGGGGTCCGGCTGACTTGCGTTCATGGTCCGACCCTCCTACCGTTGGACCACAACATCTAGTGGCTCCACCGGTGAAGTTCACCATAGATTGTGTTTTCGTTACCGCATTTCGACCTTTGGAAGACGCGCGCGAGCGCCCCTGCCATGGGATTTGCGGGACGCACGAGGCGAAGCACAGGGCGCGGGGTCACGGCAGGCCAAGGAGGCGACCCGCGTGCACTGTCCGTTCTGTCGTCACCCTGACACGCGGGTCATCGACAGCCGGTCCACCGACGACGGCGGTGCCATCCGTCGCAGGCGCACGTGCCCCGAATGCGGCCGCAGGTTCACCACCCAGGAGACCGTCCTGCTCATGGTCAGCAAGCGCAGCGGGGTGACCGAGCCGTTCTTCCGGGACAAGGTGATCGCCGGCGTGCGGCGGGCCTGCCAGGGGCGTCCGGTGAGCGAGGACTCCCTCGCCCAGCTGGGCCAGCGGGTGGAGGAGAGCATCCGGGCGACGGGATCGGCCGAGATCGCGGCCCACGAGGTGGGGCTGGCGATCCTGGGCCCGCTGCGTGAGCTGGACGAGGTGGCGTACCTCCGGTTCGCCTCCGTCTACCGCGGCTTCGAGACCCTGGCCGACTTCGAGGCCGAGATCGAGCAGCTGCGCGCGGAACGCTCCGCCAAGCAGGACTGAATTCAAACCCCGGGCGCCGGGGGCCAGAGCGGCGCGTTGATGTGGTCCGACTCGTGGGTTCCGCGAAGCGGGGCCCCGGAAGGGGGAAGTCATGACGGAGACGGTCAGCGGCGCGGCCGCTAGCGGGGGCAGGCGACTGCGCAAGGGGCTGAAGATGAAGCGCATCTTCACCACCCCCGGGGTGCATCCCTACGACGAGGTGTCCTGGGAGCGCCGTGACGTCGTCATGACCAACTGGCGGGACGGCTCGATCAACTTCGAGCAGCGGGGCGTGGAGTTCCCCGAGTCCTGGTCGGTCAACGCCGCCAACATCGTGACCACCAAGTACTTCCGCGGCGCGGTGGGCACCCCGCAGCGCGAGTGGAGCCTCAAGCAGCTGGTCGACCGCGTGGTGGGCGTCTACACCAGGACCGCGGTGGAGAACGGCTACTTCGCCACCGACGAGGACGCCGAGATCTTCGACCACGAGCTCAAGCACGCCCTGGTCAACCAGGTCTTCAGCTTCAACTCGCCGGTGTGGTTCAACGTCGGCACCGCCTCGCCGCAGCAGGTGAGCGCCTGCTTCATCCTCGCCGTCGACGACACCATGGAGTCGATCCTCGACTGGTACAAGGAAGAGGGCGTGATCTTCAAGGGCGGTTCGGGCTCCGGCGTGAACCTCTCCCGGATCCGCTCCTCCAAGGAGCTGCTCTCCAGCGGTGGTACGGCCAGCGGCCCGGTCTCCTTCATGCGCGGCGCGGACGCCTCCGCGGGCACCATCAAGTCCGGCGGCGCGACCCGCCGCGCGGCCAAGATGGTCGTCCTGGACGTCGACCACCCCGACGTCGAGGAGTTCATCGAGACCAAGGCGCGCGAGGAGGACAAGGTCCGCGCGCTGCGCGACGCCGGCTTCGACATGGACCTGGGCGGCAAGGACATCGTCTCCGTCCAGTACCAGAACGCCAACAACTCGGTGCGCGTCTCCGACGAGTTCATGCGCGCGGTGGAGGACGGCGACCGGTTCGGCCTGCGCGCCCGCCTCACCGGCGAGGTCATCGAGACGGTCGACGCCCGCGACCTGTTCCGCAAGATGGCCAAGGCCGCCTGGGAGTGCGCCGACCCGGGCGTCCAGTACGACGACACGATCAACGACTGGCACACCAGCCCCGAGACGGGCCGCATCACCGCCAGCAACCCGTGCTCGGAGTACCTCCACCTGGACAACTCCTCCTGCAACCTCGCCAGCATCAACCTGCTGAAGTTCCTGAAGGAGGACGACGGCTTCGACGTCGCGACCTTCGTGAAGGTGACCGAGCTGGTCATCACCGCGATGGACGTCTCCATCACCTTCGCCGACTTCCCGACCGAGAAGATCGCCGAGACCACCCGCGCCTACCGCCAGCTCGGCATCGGCTACGCCAACCTCGGCGCGCTGCTCATGGCCACCGGCCACGCCTACGACTCCGACGGCGGCCGGGCCATCGCCGGCGCCATCACCTCGCTGATGACCGGCGTCTCCTACCGCCGCAGCGCCGAGCTGGCCGGGGTCGTGGGACCGTACGACGGCTACGCCCGCAACACCGATGCCCACAAGCGCGTCATGCGCAAGCACGCCGCGGCCAACGACGACCTGCGCACGCTGGAGGCCATGGACAAGGCCCTCCACGCCGAGGCGACCCGCCAGTGGGCCGAGTGCCTGAAGCTCGGCGAGAAGAACGGCTACCGCAACGCCCAGGCGTCGCTGCTGGCGCCCACCGGCACCATCGGCCTGATGATGGACTGCGACACCACCGGCATCGAGCCCGACCTCGCCCTGGTGAAGTTCAAGAAGCTCGTCGGCGGCGGCTCCATGCAGATCGTCAACCAGACGATCCCGCGGGCCCTGCGCCGCCTGGGCTACCAGGAGGAGCAGGTCGAGGCGATCGTCGAGTACATCGCCGCCAACGGCCACGTCGTGGACGCCCCGGGCCTGCGGCCCGAGCACTACGAGGTGTTCGACTGCGCCATGGGCGAGCGGGCGATCGCCCCCATGGGCCACGTCCGCATGATGGCCGCCGTCCAGCCGTTCCTGTCCGGCGCCATCTCCAAGACGGTCAACCTGCCCGAGTCGGCCACGATCGAGGACATCGAGCAGGTCTACATGGCCGGCTGGAAGCTCGGTCTCAAGGCCCTGGCGGTCTACCGCGACAACTGCAAGGTCGGCCAGCCGCTGTCGGCCGCGGGCAAGAAGGCCGAGGACAAGACGGCCGAGCAGCCCGCCGAGCAGGCCGCGCAGCCGCAGGTCCAGATCGTGGAGGTCGGCCGCCCGACCCGCCGCCGGATGCCGAACCAGCGCCCCAGCACCACCACCCGCTTCACCGTGGGCGGCGCCAAGGGCTACATGACCGCCTCGTCCTACCCCGACGACGGTCTCGGCGAGGTCTTCCTGAAGATGTCCAAGCAGGGCTCGACCCTCGCGGGCGTCATGGACGCCTTCTCGGTCGCCATCTCCATCGGCCTGCAGTACGGCGTGCCGCTGGAGACCTACGTCAGCAAGTTCGTCAACATGCGCTTCGACCCGGCGGGCATGACCGACGACCCGGACATCCGCATGGCCGCCTCGGTGATGGACTACATCTTCCGCCGCCTGGCGCTGGACTACCTGCCCTACGACGAGCGGGCCGCCCTGGGCATCTTCTCCGCCTCCGAGCGGGCCGCCCAGCAGCGCGGCGAGGACCCGGCCGCGCTGCACACCGCCGAGGTCATCGCCGAGCTGGCCACCTCGGCTCCGATCGAGCAGGCCAGGTCCGGCGAGGACGCCGGCGCAGCGGAAGCCCCCGCGGCCGAGACCGGGCCGGAGCGCGGCGGCTCCCTGGAGTCCCACCAGGGCCGCACCGCCGACGCGCCGCTCTGCCTGACCTGCGGCACCAAGATGCGCCCGGCCGGCAGCTGCTACGTCTGCGAGGGCTGCGGCTCCACCAGCGGCTGCAGCTGATCACGGCACCTCTCCGCGGAGGCGGAGGCGGGGGGCGGTGCGCCCGGCGGACGGCCGGGCGCACCGCCCCCCCCGCGTATGAGCGGGGTGACGGACACCGGCGGTCGGCCGGCGCCCGTTCGCCCGTCCGGGGCGCGGCCTTTCGGGTCGCGGTGCGCTCCTCGGCGGCCGTCAGCCGCAGTTGCCCCAGGAGGTCCGGCCGCCGCTCGCGACCCGAGGGTCGTGGCCGTTGGGCCTGATGGCGCCCCAGTACTTCACGCAGTGGCCTTTGCCGTACAGCTTCACCGGGCCGGCGTAGTACTTGTAGGCCCCGCTCTCGCCCTTGGTGCCCCCGCCCTTGACCTGCAACTGGGCGACGGTCCGGGTGGCGCTGCCCGTGAAGCTCGACTTGATGGTGGTCACGCAGTTGAAACCGGTCCTGCGGTTGTACAGCAGGTAGACGCGGCCGTAGACCCTGCCGGTGGAGGTCTTGACCACCCGGCTGCCGTCGTTCACCCTGGCGAACCCGGCTCCGCAGACGCCCTCCGGGGTGTAGGAGGCCGCCACGGCGTACGCCGGGTTCGCCATGACCGCGCCCGCGGACAGGGCTGCGGCGATGATGATCCTGCTTGTCGGCTTGAGCACTTACCCATCCCATCGTCTTGCGTCGCTCATCGTTCGGACGAGCCAGGGAATGATCTCCCCGTCGTTCGACGCGGGGAGATCAGGGTTTGTTCGGGATTTTCGGCTTTATTTCATGACGGATTCCGGCCGGTTCGCCCGTCGGCCGGACCGGCCGGACCGTCCTCGCAGCTCACGCCGACCTGGACCGATCCAGCGGAGACGGGTGGCCGACGGGCGCGGGAACACCGGAGACCGGGGAGACCGGCGCGCGCCGGAGAGCGGGGTGACCGGCTCTCCGGCACGCGCCGGAGGCTCACCGTACGGCGAAGCGGTCGAGCGCGGCGCGGATCTCGTCGCGCATGGTGTCGCTGCCGGTGTGGCCGGAGTCCTCGACGACGACCAGCTTCGCGTCCGGCCAGGCCTGGGCGAGCTCCCAGGCGGTGGAGACCGGGCTGCCCAGGTCGTGGCGGCCGTGGATCAGCACGCCCGGGATGCCGGCCAGCCGGTGCGCCTCGCGCAGCAGCACACCATCCTCCAGCCAGGCGTCATTGGAGAAGTAGTGGGCGCAGATCCGGACGAACGCCATCGCCGCGTCGGACGGCCGGTCGCTGTAGGCGCCCCGCTTGCCGTTCGGCTCCATGGAGATCACCGCGTCCTCCCAGGCCAGCCAGTCGGTCGCCGCCCTGTACCGCACCTCGGCGTCGGGGTGCTCCATGAGCCGGGCGTAGGCGGCGAGCAGGTCGCCGTCGCGGTCGGCCTCGGGAACGCCGGCCCGGAACCGGTCCCACGCCTCGGGGAAGAACCGGCCGACGCCCCGGTACAGCCAGTCGGTCTCCGAAGGCCGGGTCATGGTGACGGCGGGGATGACGATCTCCGACACCCGCTCGGGGTGGCGCTCGGCGTAGGCGAGGATGAGCGTGGATCCCCACGAGCCGCCGAACAGCAGCCAGCGGTCGATGCCCAGGTGCTCGCGCAGCCGTTCCATGTCGGCCAGCAGGTGCTCGGTGGTGTTGACGCTCATGTCGGCGGCGGGGTCGCTCGCGTGCGGCGTGCTGCGCCCGCAGCCTCGCTGGTCGAACAGGACGATCCGGTAACGCTCGGGGTCGAAGGAACGGGGGTGGCGGGCCGAAGACCCCGCCCCCGGGCCACCGTGCACGACGAGGGCGGGCTTCCCCTCGGGATTGCCGTACGCCTCCCAGTGGACGAGGTTGCCGTCGCCGACGTCGAGCATGCCGTGGTCGTAGGGCTCGATCGGAGCGGGGGGCCGGGTCATGTCGGGTTCCCTTCGGTGGTGCGCCGTACGGTGTGACGGCGCGGTTGGGCGAAGGATCCCGAAAATACAACAGCGCTGTTACATTGGGCGAGTGGATTTCCCCGTCCCCGGGCCGGAGCTGCTCGGCACCCGCCTGCGTCACCTGATCGACCTCCTGGACGCCGAGGTCGCCCAGATGGCCCGGCAGGACCTGGTCGCGCTCGCCCCCGGTGAGGACGCCCGCACCCGGATCGTCCATCTCACCCCGCGGGCCGAGGCGCTGCTGCCGGCGCTGGAGGCCGAGTGGGACGCCACCGCGGCCGCCGCCGCCCGGGTCAGCGGGCCGTCCAGCGGCGGGTGACCTCCTCGGCGGTCGGCGGCGGGCCGGGCGGGGGAGGGGCCGAGGTCAGGCGCAGGGCGTCCAGCATCAGGGCGAGGTGGCGGCGCCGTATCTGCGCGGTGCGCTCCTCGTCGCCGAGGTGGAGGGCGGCGAGCTGGTCGAAGATCAGCGACATGTCGGAGGTGTTCAGGCCCGGCCGTACGGCACCCGCCTGGACGGCGCGGTCGAAGACCTGCTCGGCGAGCCCGCCGGCGCGGGCGGCCTCACGCCCCAGTTCCTCGGTCGGGGTGAAGGTCCCGGCGAGGTTGATCGTCAGGGAGTGGACGTCGGCGTCCACGACGCGCCGCATGAAACCGGCGAGCGCCTCCCACGGGTCGTCCTGGTCGGACAGGGCGGCCTCGGCCTCGGCGATGTAGGTCCGCAGACCGTCGGAGCAGAGCTTGCGCAGGAGGTCCTCCTTGCCGGCGTAGCGGCGGTAGAGCGCGCTGATGCCCACCCCCGCCCGCTCGGCCACCGCCGAGATCGGGGCGTCGGGGTCGGCGACGAAGACCGCCCGCGCCGCTTCGAGGATCACCTGGTCGTTCCGGGCGGCCTGGGCCTTGCGGCCGCTCATCGGGGCCGGGGTCGTCTCCATGCCCCCACTATAGCTGTGGAACATAGTCTTCCGTTCTGCTGACCGCGGCAGGTCGCCGGGGTGATCCGCGGCGGCTCCGGGAGGACCGGGGCGATCCGCGGCGGCTCCGGGAAGAACGGCCCCGGGAAAACGGAAAGACCCGCACCAGGCGGGCCTTTCACTGGAGTCCCGGCGGGAGCACCCCTGCCATCCCCCCGGGCGGTCAGGCCGCCGGTGTGGGGCCGCTCGTGCGCGGGAAGAGCACGACGTTGCGTCCGGCGTAGGCGCGGAGGTCCACGACCTTGCCGTCCCCGGCGGTTCTGCGGTGCTTCACGGAACGGATATCTCTGATCTTGAGCCGTGCGACCTGAGGTGGCACGACCGCAAGTCTCCTCATTGAGCCCCCCGGCGTGATGATTCCGTTACGCGAGTTGTCTACAGAGAATCGCGTAAAACCACTGTAAAGGGACGTTCAATAGGGAAGCATCCGGCCCGACGGGGTCCGTAGGTCCGGCTCGGTGCCGATGGTGCGGCGGCGCCGGTCGCGCGGCCTGATGGTCTTGCTGCGTCGCATGGTCCGCCTCCTTTTTCCTCGCACCCGGTGTGTCCGATATCACCCGGCATTCCCCTTCGCGGGCCCGCGTAAAAGGCCGGCTCGCACGGAAAGCCCGTGCGAGCCAACCTAGCCCGGTGATCCCCTCCGGATCAACCGTTTTGGTTGCGGAGAGAGCCCGCGATCTTACGTGTGGTGACGCAGATGCGGTTCCAGGCGTTGATCGTCGCGATCGCCACCACGAGCGAGGCCAGGAGCGGCGGCTCGAAGTGCCGGGCCGCCTCCTCCCACACGTGGTCCGGCACCGCCTCCGCCCGGTCGCTGAGCCGGGTGGCCTCCTCGGTCAGGGCCAGGGCCGCCCGCTCGGCGTCGGTGTAGTACGGCGCCTCCCGCCAGGCGGCCACCGAGAACAGCCGCTCGTCGCTCTCGCCGGCCTTCTTGGCCTCGTGGCTGTGCATGTCCACGCAGAAGCCGCAGCCGTTGATCTGGCTGGCCCGCAGCTTCACCAGCTCCAGCGTGGTCTTCGGCAGGCCGCTGCGGTGGAGGTACTTCTCCAGGCCCAGCATGGCCTCGTAACCCTCGGGGGCCAGCTCGGCGACGTTCATCCGTTCCTTCATGGAATGCTCCTCAGCTTCTCCGGATTCATCACGATGTAGATCTCGGTGATCCGGCCGCGGGCCGTGTTCAGCGCGTAGACGGCGTGCGTCGCGTCCCGCCGGGACCGCAGCAGCCCCGGCCAGCCGTTGACCATGACCGGTGCGAACCCGCGGGAGGGCCCGTACCGCCTGGTGACCCCGAGCAGGAAACGGGCCACCCGGTCGGCGCCGCGGACGGGCCGCCTGGCCGCGGTGACCAGGCCGCCCCCGTCGCTGCGCAGTACCACGCCGGGGTCGAGCAGCTCCATCAGCGCGCCGATGTCGTCTCCGGCGCCGGCCCGGGCGAACGCCTCGACCACCCTGCGGTGCTCGGCGGCGTCCACCTCGAACCGGGGCGCCCGCGCCGCGACGTGCCGGCGGGCCCGGGTGGCGAGCTGGCGGCAGGCGGCCGGTGAGCGGCCCACGGCCCGGCCCACCTCGTCGAACGGCAGCCCGAACACGTCGTGCAGCACGAACGCGGTGCGCTCGGCCGGGCTGAGCGACTCCAGCACGACGAGCATCGCCATGCTCATCGACTCGTCCAGCGTCACCCGGTCGGCAGGGTCGCCCCCGTCCACCACCGGCTCGGGCAGCCACGGCCCGACGTACTCCTCCCGGCGCGCCCGCGCCGAGCGCAGCACGTCCAGCGCGAGCCGGGAGACCGTGACCACCAGCCAGCCCGTGACGTCCCGGATCTCCGCGCGGCCGGCGCGGCCCAGCCGGAACCAGGCGTCCTGCACCACGTCCTCGGCCTCGTCGAGGCTGCCGAGCAGACCGTAGGCCACGCCCACCAGGCGGGGCCGGATGGCGGCGAACTCGGCGGCGAGATCTTCATCGGTCTTCACACATGGAGGACGGGACATCCTCCGAGTGTGTGACATCCGCCGGACGGCGCCACCGTCGGAGCTCCCGGAGGGCCGGGAGGCCCGGGGAAGATGGTGATTGCGCCCTCTTGCGCGGCGCGTGTTGACTTACCATGACGGAGACGTGAAAGGGCGGGGGTGAAGTGAACGTCATCGAGCCCACTCCCGTCCACGCCGCGGCCTGCGAGACGGTCTCCGAGCACTGGTGCGGACGGGGCGCGTGTCCCGTGGCCTGCAGTGACCCGGGCTGCTCCGTCTGCCATCCCGAGCCCGCCGACCCGGTCATCGTCTTCCGCATGCGGCCCGCGGCCGCCCCCGGGATGCCGGCCTCCGCCTGACCCCGGCCTCCGCCCGATCCCGGTCCCGCCCGACCCCTGGTGCGGGACGGTCCCCCGGGGACCGGTCAATGTTCGACCGGCTTCGTCTGAGGCCGCTCCCGGACGGGTAGACCCACGGCGAGGATGCCGGTTTTCGGGGGGAGACATGGCTCGGTGTGAGGTCTGCGGCAACGACTACGACATGTGCTTCGAGGTGCACGCCCAGGGGGCCGTGCACGTCTTCGACAGCTTCGAGTGCGCGATCAGCAGCATGGCTCCGGTCTGCGAGCACTGCGGTGTGCGGATCGTCGGGCACGGGGTGGAGGCCGACGGGCGCTGGTACTGCTGCGCGAACTGCGCCCGGCAGGAGGGCGCGGAGGCGATCGTGGACCGGGTCGGGGTCCCGGCCCAGCAGCGCGGCCGGTAGACCGCCGACCGGCTACGGCGCCGGGCGCGGACGGGAGGTCTCCCCGGCGTCCGGAGCCGGTTCCCCCGGGCGCGGGCGCGGCGTCTCGGAGCGGAAGCTGCGGCCCAGCTCGGGCCCGAGGCCGTGGTAGTGCCGGAAGTTGTAGATCAACGGGCTCCAGGCGGCGGGATCGACGTGCTGGGTCCCGGGGACCACGATGCGCGGGGCGGCGTGCACCCGGAGCACCTCGGTCTCGATGATGAGGAACCGCCCGGCGGTGTCCGGCCGTACCGTCGCCGCCCGGGCCTCCAGCTGGAGCGGGCAGCCGGCCACGCGCGGCGGGCGGACCAGCTCGGAGGGTTCGGGGCGCAGCCCCGCCGCACCGAACTTGTCCGGCTCGAACCGGAACGCGCCTCGCTTCTGGGCGGGGACCGGGTCGCGCCCGGTCAGCGGCGCCAGCCGCTCCACGGCCCGCCACTGCTCCGGTGAGGGAAGGCTGATCACGACGTCGGGGCGGGCGGCGAGGTTGTGCGCGCCCTGCCCCTCGGCGCCCAGGCCCAGCACCACGGTCGAGCCCAGTGCCCACGCCGAGGACATCGGCGTGAGGTTGAACGTCCCGTCCTCGTTCTCGGTGGAGAGCAGGACCACGGGGGTGCCGAAGTACAGGATGTTCGGAGTGATCACCATGTGGGAGTCGTGCGGGTGGGTGAGCGGTTCGTCATGGGTCGCGCTGTTCATGGTCCGACCGTAGAGACGGAACGTTTCGGTGCGCTCCGAACGGTCCCGCCCCGCCCCGCCCCGTCCCGCATCGGCCCCGATCAGCGGGCGGTCGCGGCGGGGTCGCCGAACGCGTACCGCGCCGGCGGCAGGACCGCCCGGGCGTCCGCGCCGCGGAACCACAGGCCGACCATGAACGCCATCGTCGCCTCCAGCAGCCCGGCGCGGTCCAGCCCGCCGCCCTCGACGGCCGCGCAGCCCAGGTCCTCGACCAGGGAACGCACCGTCGCGAGCGCCCCGGAGTCGTCCCCGCACAGCGGGACGGCCAGCCGGTCGCCGTCGAAGACGGGCGGCGTCATCCGCCAGACGTCCTCGTGGCACAGGTTGAACGCCTTGACGACACGGGCGCCGACGGCGATCTCCGCGACGCGTCGCGCCATCGAGGGACCGCCTTCCGTGGCGAGGACGAACCTCCCGGGAACCACGGAGTTGGTGCAGTCGATCAGCACGCGCCCGCGCAGCGCCCCGTCCGCTGCGCCGGCCGCCGCGAGGACGCCGGGCACCGCCTCCGCGCGTACGGCCAGCAGCACCGCCTCCCCGAACCCGGCCGCCTCGGCCCAGGTGCCCGCGCGGGCGGCCGGTCCGAGACGCTCCGCCAGGGCCGCGGCCTTCGCCGCGTCCCGGCCGCTCACCATGAGCTCGTGACCCGCGCGGGCCCAGTGCGTGCCGAGGGCGTCGGCCATGTTGCCCGCCCCCAGGATGCCGATGCGCATTCGTCCTCCCTTGTCTTCATGACCGGGGCCCGGAGACCGGGCGTGACCCGGTCCGCGTGCCGTCCGGTCCGGCTCCGCGCCGCGGGCCGGTGGGAACGAACATAGGGAAGCCGTAGGGCACCGTTCGGTGTGCGACGGCGGCGCCATAATCGGGGACGTGGACATGTTCCTCGCCGACTGCCGCGCACGACTCGCCTTCGACCTGATCGGCAACACCTGGAACGCCGTCGTGCTGTGGGCGCTGCGCTCCGGTCCGCGCAGGCCGGGGGAGCTGCGCGAGGGGATCGGCGGGATCAGCCCGAAGGTGCTCACCGAGACGCTCCGCAGGCTGGAGTACAACGGCCTCGTCGGACGGCGGGCCTACCCGGAGGCGCCCCCGCGGGTCGAGTACGGCCTGACCGACCTGGGGCGCAGCCTGGTGCCGCTGATCGGGGCGTTCGGGGAGTGGGCGTTCGAGCACGGCGACGACGTCCTCGCCGCACAGGACCGGGCCGAGGCCCCCGCCCGCGAGTGTCCCCGCGACCCCCGTCCCGCCGCGGGTCTCCGCTAGCCGCGTCCGGCGGCGCGCGGGACGGCGGCCACGGCCTCCACCTCGACGGCCAGCTCGGGGGCGGCCAGGGCCGCGACCACCGCCAGCGACTGGGCGGGCCAGTCGCCGTCCGGGAACCACCTGCCGAACGCCTCACCCATCGCCGCCCGGCAGCCCGGCAGGTGCTCGGTCCCCGCGACCATCGTGAACACCTTCACCAGGTGCGCCGGTGTCGCGCCGATCGATTCGAGCAGCAGCTCGATGTTGGCGTAGACCTGCCGCGCCTGGGACTCCGCGTCCGGGCCCGCGAGGGTGCCGTCGGGCAGCACGCCGAGCTGCCCGGAGATCATCACCAGCTCGTGGCCCTCGGGCACCGTGGCCAGGTGGCTGTAGCGGCCGGCCGGGGCGGCCACGACGTCGGGGTTCCAGCGGCGGATCATCGGCTCTCCTCGCGTCCTGACACGGCGGGCACCGCCGTGCGACGGACCTCCGGGTACGGCGAGCGCCGCCCGAGGTCTCCGCGCGGCGCCATCCGTCGCATCCTCCCATGCCGTCCGGATCATCCCATCCGGATCATCCCGTCCGAGTCCCCGTCCGAGTCCGAGTCCCGGTCCGAGTGCCTGTGCGGAACGACTCGTCCGGAACGCTTCGTCCGCCGCGTCCTTCCACGCCGCCCGGGTGTCCCGCACGGCGTCGATCGCCGCACCCTTCCTGCGGTCACGGCGGAAGGCCGCTCAGTCTCTCCGGGGCTCGTCCCGCCGGGCCACCAGGACGTCGTGGCTCCCGGCCGGGCCCGCGGTCCCGCCGTCCGGGACATCACGCGGATCCGCGGTGTCGCCCAGGGCGCTCCCCGGCCCGGGGGCGTCCCCGTCAGCGGCCTCTCCCGCCTCCCCTGTGTCCCGCGCGTCGCCGTACGGGTGCGCCCGCGTCCGGGCGGGGAACTCCGCGGTGTCCCCGCCGGGCGCCGCCCGGCCGGCGTCTCCCGCCCCCGCGGAACCCGCGGAACCCGCGGAACCCGACGAGCCGGCCGGACCCGTGGAAACCGCAGGCCCCGTGGAACCCATGGGGCCCGCGATCCCGGTGGCACCGGCGGTCCCGGTGGCACCGGTGGTCCCGGTGGCACCGGTGGTCCCGGCGGTCCCGGTGTCCCGGGCGGACTCCGGCTCGCGCAGCGCCGCGATGACGTCGTCGGCCTCCGCCTCGGCGGCGAAGTCCTGGGCGGCCTCGGCCTCCCGCCGCCTCATCACCAGCAGGTGGTCGACCGACAGGCGGCCCGCGCCGACGACCGCGAGGAGGACGGAGGCGGCGCCGAGCGCGACCACCAGGCTGACGTCCCCGCCGGTCAGCGGCAGGCCGTGCTCGCCGGTGGTCACGGCGAACACCGCGACGGCCTCGGCGAACAACACCAGCCCGCAGGCCGGCACCGCCAGCCCGGCCACCAGGAGCACCCCGCCGACGAGCTCGATCAGCATCGTCGCGGCGGCCCAGATCCCGGGCGCGGGCGCTCCCAGGGACGTGAACTGGTCATTGGTGGCGGTCAGGCCCGCCTCCAGCTTGTGCCAGCCGTTCGCGAAGAAGATCCCGCCCACTCCCAGCCTGGCGGCCAGGGCGGCGAGATCGCGGAGGGTTCGTCGCACGGTTCCTCATTCTGGGGAGATTCCGCGTTCCTGCCCATAGCTGACCGCGAGCGGGTTTCTCAAACGCCCGGCGCGCGACCGGGAGAACGCCTCTCCGGCCGGTTCGTCCTCCTCCGGGACCCGGCCCGAACACCTTGATCGATCCAGCCGTCCGGCCCCGGGCCGGTTCAGCCCGCGTCGTCCCGCCGGTCGCGCGGCACCAGCAGCGCCACGGCCGCGGCGGTGCCGGCCAGCAGGAGCAGGCTCACCAGGACCGTGGTGTGCAGGCCGGAGACGAAGGCGACGCGGGCGGCGTTCAGCAGCGCCGTACCGGCGTCGCCGCCGACCTCCCGCGCCACGTGCGCGGCGGCGGCGAGCGACTGGCGGGCCTCGTCCATCAGGGCGGGCGAGACGCCCGGGACCTGGGCCAGCGAGGGCGCGTAGACGAGGGTGGTGACCGTGCCGAGGATCGCCACGCCCAGGCCGGCGCCCAGTTCGTAGGCCGTCTCCTCGATCGCCGCGGCCCCGCCGGCACGCTCCTCGGGGGCGGACGACATGATCGTGTCGGAGGCGGCCAGCAGGGTGACCTGGATGCCGAAGCCGATCCCGACGAAGCAGAACGCGAGGACCAGCGGGTGGCCCTCGGTGCCCCAGGTGAGCGGGGGCATCAGCGACAGGGTGGTCAGCGCGAGCCCGCCGCTCATCGTGGCGCGCAGCCCGAACCAGCGCAGCAGCCGCGCGCCGGCCAGCCCGCCGGAGATGGCGGCGACCATCAGCGGCAGCATGCGGACCGCGGCTCCGAGCGGGCTGTCGCCGAGCACGAGCTGGAGGTACTGGGCGAGCATCAGCTCCAGGCCCACCAGGGCGAAGACGGTCAGCAGCACCGCGGCCACGCCGACGGAGAAGGCCCGCCGCCGGAACAGTTCGAGGTCGAGCAGGGGGAAGGCCAGCCTCCGCTGCCGGCGCACGAACCAGACCAGCAGCCCGGCCCCGCAGACGAACGCCGCGATCCCGGCCGGGTGGCCGGAGCCCGCCTCCTTCAGCCCGAAGGCCAGCGCGAGGATGCCCAGCACCGACAGCAGCGCGCTGGGCGCGTCCCACGGCTTCGGGGCGCGCGGGCGGCACTCGGGCAGCAGCCTGGCGGCGGCGGGCAGCAGCACCAGCAGGATCGGCACGTTGATCAGGAAGACGGCGCCCCACCAGAAGTGCTCGACGAGCAGGCCGCCGATGACCGGTCCCACCGCGGCCCCGGCCGCCGCGACCGCGCTCCACACGCCCAGCGCGAGCGCGCGCTCCCTGCGGTCGGTGAAGACCTGCCGGATGATCGACAGCGTGGCAGGCATGATCATGGCGCCGCCGACGCCCAGGAGCACCCGCGCGGAGATGAGGGCGAGCGGGGTCGGCGCGAAGGCGGCCGCGGCCGAGGCGACGCCGAAGACCAGGTAACCGGCGAGCACCAGGCGCTTGCGCCCGTGACGGTCGCCGAGCGTGCCGAAGGTCAGCAGCAGCGGCGCGACCACCAGCGAGTAGGCGTCGATGATCCACAGCAGCTCCACCGAGCTCGGTTCCAGCGCGGCGGTCAGCGCCGGGACCGCGATGTGCAGGACTGTGGCGTCCACCGCGATCAGCAGCAGACTGAAACAGAGGAGGGCGAGGACCGACCAGCGGCTCGTCTCGCCCCGCCGATCCCCCTCGCGCCGCGAGGGCGCCACCGCGACCCTCATGGCGCTCATCGGCGGCGGGGGGTCTTGCCGGCCTGGACGAACATGCGACGCAGCTTAGGCGAAGTCGGGCACTGATTGAGGCGGCATCGGGGTATCGGTTCATGACGGCATGCCCACGGCGGCGGCGCCGGCCGGTGTGGGGCGGGCCGGCGCGTGCGACCTCTCTAGAGAGATACAGGCATGTGGCCGCCGTCTAGGCAAACGCCGTCTCCGCGCAGATCATGGCCATCGTGGCCGATGAGCGCGGGACCCGCGGCGAGCCCGGCGAGACACGTGACGCCCCCCGGACTCCCGGGGGCCGCGGCCGGTGAGAACGAGATCCGCGGAGAACGGAACCCCCCTGTCGACGAACCCCGGCGACCCGCGCGAGTGGTGCGCCCTGGCCGCGCGCCGGCTGGCCGAGGACCGGCCCGAGGCCGCGCTGGAGGCCGCCCGCCGGGCGGTGGACCACGACCCGGGCGCCGAGCACGCGACCGGGTGGGGTTACCGCCTGGCCAGCCTCGCGTTCGAACGGCTCGGCCGCTCCGCCGAGGCCGTCGCGGCGGCGGAGGAGGCCGTACGGCTGGCCCCGGGGTCCTGGGCGGCGCGGCTGCGCCTGGGCGCGGCCCTGCGGCACGTGCCCGGTCGCTGGCGGGAGTCGCGGGCGCAGGCGGCGCGGGCCGTGCGCTACGCGCCGCAGGAGCCCGACCCCCACGTGCTCACCGGCGACCTCGCGCTGTTGCGCGGCGAGCACCGCGCCGCCGAGGGCGCCTACCGGGAGGCGCTGCGCCGGCTGGACGGGCACGCCGGGGCGAGGGTCGGCCTGGGCCTCGCGCTGCTGCGCTGGGAGAGCCCCCGGGACCACCACGACCCGGCGTGGCCGGTGGATCCACGCGAGACCGGGCGGGCGAGACGGGCCCTGGAGTCGTGGACGAGGCAGATCCGCCTGCTGCTGGCCGCGGCGCTCGTCGCGGCGGCCGTCACGGCCTTCGGGACCGGCCTGACCACCTGGGCGGAGATCGGCGGCGGAGCCGTGCTCGCGGCCGTCGTGGCGATCACCCTCCGGCAGGCCCGCCGCGTCAGGCTCTGGCCCTACGTCCCCGGCATGCTCGCCCGGGACGTGTGGCTCGCGGCGTCCGTGTCGGTGACCCCGGTCGCGCTCGCCGCCTACGTCGCGGCGGTCGCCACCCTGCCGCGGGCCGTCTCCCGGTCCGCGGCGGGGGACCTCGACGGCACGTGGGCCGTCCTGGCCGGGACGGTCCTGCTCAACGGCGTCGCCGTGTTCGTGCTGCGCGTCCTGGCCGAGGCGTGGCGGGGACGGCCGGTCGCCGCCCTGACCCAGTTCGCCGCCGCCGGCGGGGACCGTACGGCCCGGCGTGCCGCCGACGTGACCCTGTGGCTGGTGGCGGGCCGCGCGTGGTCGGCGCTCGCCGCCGTCGCGGTGGCCGCCCGGATCACCGGGGAGCCGGGGTGGGCGGCGGTCGCGCCGGCGGTCCTGCTCGCGCCGGCCTGGGCGTACGGCGGGACCCGGCGACCGCGAAGCCCGGGAGGCCCAGGGAGCCCGGGAAGCCCGCACGGTCCGTACGGGCCGCGCGTTTCGCGCGGCCCGCGCCTTTCCGGCCGGGTGCACGGCGGCGACCGGTGGCTGGTGGCGGCGGCGGTCACGCTGGCCGCCGCGTCCGCGGCGCTCGGCGGGTCGGCGCTCCTGGCCGTGTACGGGCGTGGCCGGGCGGACGACCTGGCCTGGTGGTGCGGCGCGGGGGCGCTGGCGGCGTTCGCGGCGGTGTTCGCCGCCCGGTCGGCACGGGCGTGGTGGCAGGGGTCGCCGGGCCCCTGGCGGGCGTCCCTGATCATGCACGACGGTCGCGGTGACCGCCTGCCGGGCGACGCCGGGCCCCCGGTCGGCCTCAGCGGCGACGTGCGCCGGACCTTCACCCACGCCCGGGAGGTGGTGCTCTCCTGCGCCGCCTCCGGCGGGCCGCGCGCGCTCGCGGTCGGCGCGGTCGGCGCGGTCGGGCCGGGCGGCGAGCTGCGCCTGATCGCCGCCGACGACGCCTGGGAGGCGGCCGAGCGGGATCCCCGGGTGGCGGTGTTCGCCGCCGACCCCGCGGAACGCGGGTTCTGGGTCGAGGTGCGCGGCATCGCGGTGGGCGACCCCGAGGCCGGCGTGCTGCGCGTCACCCCCGAGCACGTCACGGTCGGCGAATTCCCCGGACGCCACCAGGGTCGCGCCCGCGCCGGCTGAACACCGGGTCCCGGGCGCCGGAGCCGCGCCGTACGGGCCTCAGTACGGGCTCAGTACGGGCTCAGTACGGGCTCGGTGCGGGCTCGGTGCGGGAACGCCGGGCGCGTCCGCGCGGGCTTGCCGGGCGGTGACATTCCCCTGCCGGTTTGCCGTGTCGCGTGGCGGGCAGGAGGCCGCCGCCCGGATTGTGGGGTTCATCCGGTCCCATCGCTTCGCCCGATCGTGACCGAGCGGCGGCGTGGCGCGACGCTCAGGCGCGCGCGAACGCCTGTCCGGTGCGGTATAACCGGGTGGCAAACCGGGGAGGCGTGATGCGGGAACCCGACATGGCCCGGCCGGCGGGGCGCGCGGCGGCACGTGACGCGTTCGAGCAGGTGCGGATGCGATACTTCCGCCTCCGCCCTCCGCTGCGGCGGCTGATCCACGTCGCGGTCCTGGTCGCCGCGGCCGGGCTGGCGCTCGGCATGGGATGGTCTCTCTTCACCGCGCTGCCCGTCACGATCGCCCTGCTCGGCTTCGTGTCGCTGGCCCTGCGCTACCCCCGCGCCGCCGCCACCGTGGCGGTCGTGGCCGCCTGGATGCTGACGCTGCCGATCTTCCAGGCCGTCTTCGGCGCCTCCGCCGCCCCGATCGCGATGATGCTGCTGGCCCTGCCCGTGGCCGGCCTGGCGCACGTCGTCCGCTGGGTCCCTCCGTGGCTGACCACGCTCATGGCCCTGGCCGCGGCCGGGGTGGTGGCCGTCGCCGCGGGGACGGTCGTGCCGGGCGCCGCCGTATGGGCCGCCTACGGCGCGGCCGCCGCGGTGCTGGTGTACCGCTTCGTCCAGGCGCGCCGAACCAAGGCCGCGCTGGACACCGCCGAGGGGCGCGCGCGGCCGGGACGGGCCGAGCGGGCCGAGCGGCTCCGCGGCCGGGAGGGGGGCCCGCCGGCCGCCGCGTCCGCCGGCCGTACCGCTCCGCCGCCGATCTCGGTGGAGGAGGCGCTCGGCGAGCTGGACGCCATGATCGGTCTAGCCCCGGTGAAGGAGCAGGTGCGCTCCATCGCCGCCTCGATCGAGGCGGCCCGGCTGCGCAGGGAGGCCGGATACACGACCGAGCCGCCGATGCGCCACTTCGTGTTCGCCGGTCCGCCGGGCACCGGCAAGACCAGCGTCGCCCGGACCGTCGCGAAGATCTTCTACGCCTTCGGCCTGCTGGAGACCCCGTACGTGGTGGAGGCCCAGCGGGCCGACCTGGTGGGGGAGTTCCTCGGAGCCACCGCGATCAAGACGAACGAGCTGGTCGACCGGGCGCTCGGCGGGGTGCTGTTCATCGACGAGGCCTACGGCCTCATCAACTCCGGTGACGGCCAGCCCGACCGGTTCGGAGCCGAGGCCGTGCAGACGCTTCTCAAGCGGGCCGAGGACGACCGCGACCGGCTGATCATCATCCTGGCCGGATACGAGAAGGAGATGGCCGCCTTCCTGTCCTCCAACCCCGGGCTGTCCAGCCGGTTCGCGAGCCGGATCCACTTCCCCGGCTACGCGCCCGAGGAGCTGCTGAGCATCACCGGGCTGCTGCAGCGGGGACGCGGCGACCGGATGGCCGCGGACGCCGTGCCCGCGCTGCTCGCCCGGTTCGAGGACGTCCACCGGCGCGGGCTGGTCGACGAGCTGGGCAACGCCCGGTTCGCCCGCAGCCTCGTCGAGGCCGCCGCCCAGGCCCGCGACGTGCGCGTGGTGGGCGCGGGGGGCGCGCCGACCACCGAGGACCTGGTCACCGTCACCTCCGCCGACGTCACCAAGGCGTTCGACGAGCTGACCGCCCGCTATCACGGCTACCAGGCGGCCCCAAGCCTGGAGGAGGCGCTCGCCGACCTGGACCGGATGGCCGGCCTGGAGCCGGTCAAGCAGCAGGTGCACGCGATCACCGCGCAGCTCAGGGTGGCGAGGATGCGGCAGGAACGCGGCCTGCCGACCCCGCCGCAGATGCGGCACTTCGTCTTCACCGGCCCGCCCGGCACCGGCAAGACCACGGTGGCCCGTATCCTCGGCCGCATCTTCGCCGCGCTGGGCCTGCTCGCCCAGCCCGACGTGGTGGAGGCCCAGCGGGCCGACCTGGTGGGGCAGCACCTCGGCGCCACCGCGATCAAGACGAACGAGCTGGTCGACCGGGCGCTCGGCGGGGTGCTGTTCATCGACGAGGCCTACAGCCTGGTCAACGCGGGCTACGCCGGGGGCGACGCCTTCGGCGCCGAGGCCGTGCAGACGCTGCTCAAGCGGGCCGAGGACGACCGCGACCGGCTGGTGGTCATCCTGGCCGGATACGAGGGCGAGATGGACCGCTTCCTGGCGACCAACCCCGGCCTGGCGAGCCGGTTCAACCAGCGGGTGCGGTTCCCCTCCTACGCGCCGGGCGAGCTCGCCGAGATCGCCGAGCTGCTCGCCCGCCGGGCCGGCGACCGCTTCGACGAGGCCGCCCGACGGGACCTGGCGGAGGTCTTCACCTGGGTCTGCGACAACGACCTGATCGACGGCCTGGGCAACGGCCGGTTCGCCCGCTCGCTGTTCGAGCGCGCCGCGATGTGCCGTGACGTCCGGCTGGCCGCCCTCGACGGCACCGCCAGCGCCGAGGAGCTGACCACCATCACCGGCGCGGACCTGCGGGCCGCCGTCGACGAGCTCGCCGGCCGCTGACCCGCGCGCCGCCTCCCGGGGTCCCGCCCCGGAGGTCGGGCCGGACCCCGGCAGGCCGCCGGGACCCCGCCTTCCGGGCCCCGGCCCGGGGCTTCGCCGTACCCGGATGGGCGCTTGACCGAGACCGCACCCCAGATTGGGCACGCAGCGTGTTCGCGTTGCTGCATTATGTAGCAGGATGGCTGCCGACGGCGCGGACCGCGGAGGGGGACGATGGCGGGATTCCTTTTCCGCAGGCTGCTCAACTATCTGGCGCTGATCGCCGTCGCCACGAGCCTGGCGTACGCGCTGGCGGCCACCGCGCTGAACCCGCGGGCCAACTACGAGGGCCGCAACCCGCCGATCCCGCCCGCGGTCGTCGACGCCCGCCTGGCCGAGCTGAACCTCGACGACCGCACGCCGCTGCCCGAGCGCTACCTGAGGTGGGCGAGCGGGGTCGTGCGTGGCGACTTCGGCCGGACGGTCACCGGCGGGTCGGTCAACCAGGACCTCGGGCGGCGGATCGGCGTCACCCTGCGGCTGATCACCGCCGGGCTGCTCCTCGGCAGCGTCACCGGCGTGCTCGTCGGGGCCTACGCGGCCGTCCGGCAGTACGGCCCGTTCGACCGGCTGTCGACCGGCGTGTCGTTCGCGGTGCTGGCCGTCCCCACGGTCGTGCTCGCCAACATCCTGATCATCGCCGCGGTCTGGTTCAACTACCTGGTGGGCGCCCACGTCCTCCTGGTCAGCGGCGAGGCGACGCCCGGCATGCCGGGCGGCTTCGCCGCGCAGGCGGCCGACCGCCTGCGGCACCTGGTCCTGCCCACGCTGTCACTGTCGCTGGGCCTGGCCGCGGTCTACAGCCGCTACCAGCGCAACATGATGCTCGACGTGCTGGGGGCCGACTTCGTGCGCACGGCCATGGCCAAGGGGCTGCGCCGCCGTACCGCGCTGGTCAGGCACGCGCTGCGCACCGCGCTGATCCCGGCGGTCACCTACTTCGCCTTCACCTTCGGCGCGCTGCTGGTCGGCACGACCTTCACCGAGAAGATCTTCGGCTGGCACGGCATGGGGGAGCAGCTCGTCAACTCCATCTCCGCCAACGACGTCAACACCGTCGCGGCGATCAGCTGCTTCGCCGCCCTCGCGGTGCTGGCCGCCGCCCTGGCCTCCGATCTGATGCACGCCGTCCTCGACCCGCGGGTCCGGATGGGGGCGGACCGATGAGCGTCACCGACGAGGAGCTCGCCGAGCAGCACGAGGCCGGGGACCGGCTCGGGGCGCCGTCGCGGCTGCGGGTGGTCGCGGGCCGCTTCTTCGGCTCGTTCCAGGGGCGGGCCGGGTTCGCGCTGCTGGCGCTGATGTTCCTGCTGGCCTTCGCCGGCCCGTTCCTCGGCCGGTGGAGCTACACCGACCGGGACTTCACCGCCTTCCTCGCGCCGCCTTCGGCCGACCACTGGTGGGGCACGCTGCAGACCGGCGCCGACGTGTACGCCGTCACGCTGCGCGGCATGCGGCGGTCGCTGGTCGTCGGCCTGCTCGCCGCGGTCGTCGGCACCACGCTGGCGGCCGTGGTGGGCGCGTTCGCCGGATACTTCGCCGGATGGACCGACCGGGCGCTGACCTGGGTCACCGACCTGCTGCTGGTGCTCCCGGCCTTCCTGATCCTGGCGGTCATGTCGCCGCTCTTCGCGAGCGGCCAGTGGCCGCTGTTCGTGCTGGTGCTGGCGCTGTTCCTGTGGATGGTCACCTCCAAGATCGTGCGGGGCGTGACGATCTCGCTCCGGGAGCGGGAGTTCGTGTACGCGGCCCGGTTCATGGGGGTGCGGCCCACCACGGTCATCTTCCGGCACATCCTGCCGAACATGTCCTCGCTGCTGGTCGTGGACGCCACGCTCAACGTCAGCGCCGCGATCCTCACCGAGACCTCCCTGTCCTACTTCGGCTTCGGCATCCAGCCGCCCGACGTCTCGCTGGGCAGCCTCATCGCCGACGGCACCAGGACGGCCCTGTACGCCCCGTGGACGTTCTGGTTCTGCGCCGGACTGCTGGTCGTGACGGTGCTCGCGGTCAACATGGTCGGCGACTCCCTGCGGGACGCCTTCGACCCCGCCTCCGGGAGAGGACGCCGATGAAGGGGTACGGCGGGCTGCGGGCGGAGTCGGCGGGCCGGCCCGGGACGGGCCGGGCGGACCGGGACGACCCGGCGGAGCCGCCCGGCCCGGTGCTGGAGGTGACCGACCTCCACGTGACCTTCGGCGCGGGGGCCGGGGCGGTGCGCGCCGTACGGGGGGTGAGCTACGCCGTCCGGCCGGGAGAGGTGCTCGGCGTCGTCGGCGAGTCGGGGTCCGGCAAGTCGGTCACCTCGCTGGCCGTGATGGGCCTGCTGCCGCCGCACGCCCGCGTCACCGGCTCGGTGCGGCTGCACGGCCGGGAGATCCTCGGGGCGGACGAGAAGACCCTCTCGGCGGTCCGGGGCGGGACGATCTCGATGGTCTTCCAGGACCCGCTCTCCGCGCTCACCCCGGTCTACCGGGTGGGCGACCAGATCGCCGAGGCGGTCAGGATCCACCGGCGGGTGAGCCGGCGGGACGCCGCCCGGCGGGCCGTCGAGCTGCTCGACCTGGTCGGCATCCCCGACGCCGCGCGGCGCGCCCGGGCCTTCCCGCACGAGTTCTCCGGCGGCATGCGCCAGCGCGTCATGATCGCGATGGCGATCGCCAACGACCCCGACGTGATCCTCTGCGACGAGCCCACCACCGCCCTCGACGTCACCGTCCAGGCCCAGGTGCTGGAGGTGCTGCGGCGGGCGCGGCGCGAGACCGGCGCGGCGATCGTGCTGATCACCCACGACCTGGGGGTGGTGGCCGGGTCCGCCGACCGGGTGATGGTCATGTACGCCGGGCGGCCTGTCGAGGCCGGGACGGTGGACGACGTCTACCTGCGGCCGCGCATGCCGTACACCGCGGGCCTGCTCGCCGCGGTCCCGCGCCTGGACGCCGCGGAGCGGCCCGTGCCGATCGAGGGGACGCCGCCGTCGCCCGCGGCGCTGCCCCCCGGCTGCCCGTTCGAGCCGCGCTGCCCCCTGGCCGTCCCCGCCTGCGCCGCCGCCGAGCCCGCCCTGGAGCCGGTCGGCTCACCCGGCCACCTGGCCGCGTGCATCCGCGCGGAGGAGATCGAGGCCGCGGGCGGGGCGCCGCTCGCGGCCCGTCCCCCGGGAGCCCTCCCGGCGGAGGCCGGAGCGGAGGCCGCGGCGGGCGTCCTCCCGGCGGGGGCGGGCGTCCCGGCGCGGACCGGCGGGGCGTTCGGAGGGAGGGCCCCGGAGGAGCCCGGCGGGCGCGCGGCACCGCCGCCGCGGCGGGACCGCGAGGTGGTCCTCGCGGTGGACGACCTGGTCAGGTACTACCCCCTGACGAAGGGGACGCTCCTGCGGCGGCGGATCGGCACGGTCCGGGCGGTGGACGGCGTCTCCTTCGACGTCCGGGAACGCGAGACGCTCGCGCTCGTCGGGGAGTCGGGCTGCGGCAAGACGACGACGCTGATGGAGATCCTGAGGCTGGCCGGGCCGCAGCACGGCACGGTCACCGTGCTGGGCCGTGACACCGCGGCGCTGGGCGCCCGCGACCGGATGGCGATCCGGCGCGACCTGCAGGTCGTCTTCCAGGACCCGATGGCCTCGCTCGACCCCAGGATGACGGTCTACGACATCGTCGCCGAACCGCTGCGCACCCACGGGATCCGGCGGCCGGGACCGCGGGTCCGCGAGCTGCTGCGCCTGGTCGGCCTGGAACCCGGTCACGCCGCGCGCCACCCGCAGGACTTCTCCGGGGGGCAGCGCCAGCGCGTCGGCATCGCCCGCGCGCTCGCGCTGGAACCCCGCCTGGTCGTGCTGGACGAGCCGGTCTCCGCGCTCGACGTGTCGATCCGGGCGGGCGTGCTCGACCTCCTCACGGACCTGAAGGCGCGGCTGGGCCTGTCCTACCTGTTCGTCGCGCACGACCTGGCCGTGGTCCGGCACCTCGCCGACCGGGTCGCGGTCATGTACCTCGGGGTGATCGCCGAGATCGGGCGGGTCGAGCGGGTCTACGCCGCGCCGCTGCACCCCTACACGCGCGCCCTGCTGTCGGCCGTTCCGGTGCCCGACCCCGGCGTGGAGCGCTCGCGCGGGCACGTCCTGCTGGAGGGCGACCTGCCCAGCCCGGCCGACCCGCCCTCCGGCTGCCGGTTCCGCACCCGCTGCCCGCTGTTCCGGATGCTCGGCGGGTCCGAGCGGGCGCGGTGCGTGGATGAGCGGCCCCCGCTCCGGATGCTCGGCGACGACCACGCCGCCTCGTGCCACTTCGCGGAGAGATCCGGCGCCGTATGAGGATGAAGGAGGAAGAAGCGTGACATCATTCCGGCGCGCGGCCGCATCCGCCGCCGTGCTGGCCACGGCCTGGGCGCTCACCCTGACCGGCTGCGCCGGCGGGCGGGGAGCCGGGCCGGGCGGGGACGACAAGGCCGCCTCGGTCCGCGCCTACGACATCAACCCCGTCCCGCGCGAGCGGATCAGGAACGGCGGGCGGCTCCGCTGGGGCCTCAACGAGTATCCGGCCAACTGGAACCTCAACCACGTCGACGGCAACTCCGCGATGGTCAAGAAGGTCATCGACGGGCTGATGCCCTCCGCCTTCCGCTCCGACGAGCAGGGCCACGTCTCGGCGAACACCGATTACGTGCTCTCCGGCGGGATCACCGCGCGCACCCCCAGGCAGGTCGTCACGCTGCGGCTCAACCCCCGGGCCCGGTGGTCCGACGGAACCCCGGTCACCTGGGAGGACTACCGCGCCCAGTGGCGGGCGCTGAACGGCTCCGACCCGGCCTACCGCGTCGCCGGGACCACCGGCTACCAGGACATCCAGGACGTCGCCAGGGGCCGGGACGACCACGAGGTCGTCATCACCTTCGCCCGTCCCTTCGGCGACTGGCAGTCGCTGTTCGGGCCGCTGTACCCGAGGTCCACCAACGCCACCCCCCAGGCGTTCAACACCGCCTGGCTGAACCGCATCCCGGTGACCGCGGGACCCTTCCGGCTCGGGTCGTTCGACCAGACCGCCAAGACCGTCACGCTCCTCAGGGACGACCGCTGGTGGGGCGACCGGGCCAAGCTGGACCAGATCATCTTCCAGGCCATGGAGAGCGACGCGCTGGTCGGCGCGTTCAGCAACGGCGAGCTGGACACCTTCGACGTCGGCCCGTCCGCGCCCGACTACATGCGGGCCCGGAGCACCCCGGACGCGGTCGTACGGCAGGCCGCCGGCCCGGACTTCCGGCACATCACGATGAACGGCGAGAGCGCGGCGCTCTCCGACGTCCGGGTGCGCCGGGCCGTCGCGATGGGCATCGACCGGCAGGTCATCGCCCGGTCCGACCTGCAGGGCCTCGACTGGCCCATCACCCTGCTGGGCAACCACTTCCTGATGAACACCCAGGAGGGCTACCGCGACAACGCCGGGAGGATCGGCGTCTACGACCCCGCCGAGGCCGGGCGGCTGCTGGACGCCGCCGGATGGCGGCTGTCCGGCCAGACCCGCCGCAAGGACGGCCGTGACCTGACCCTGCGCTTCGTCGTGCCGTCCGGCCTGCAGCTCACCAAGTCCGAGGCCGAGCTCGTGCAGAGCATGCTCGCCCGGATCGGCGTCGGGGTCGTCATCCAGTCGGTGCCCAGCGACGACTACTTCACGAGATACGTCATCCCCGGCAACTACGACGTCACCGCGTTCTCCTACGTGGGCACCCCCTTCCCCGTCTCCAGCGGCTACGGCCAGTACGCCGACGCGTCCAAGGACGCCGCCGGGCACCTCCAGTGGAACGCCAACCTGGGCCGCATCGGCTCCCCGCGGATCGACGCCGCCATGCAGAAGGCGACCGCCGAACTCGACCCGGAGCGGGCGCTGGCCGCCACCAACGCCGCCGACCGGCTGATCTGGGAGGAGGTCAACGTGGTGACGCTCTACCAGCGCCCGCAGAACGTCGCGGTCGGCCGTGACGTGGCCAACTACGGCGCCCGCGGTTTCTACGACCTGCGTTACCAGGACATCGGCTTCACCCGCTGACTCCCACGCCCGCGCGGGCGTCCCGGACGCCATCGTCGTGCCGAACGCCGCGGAGTGCTGATCCCGCGCCCGCGCGGGCCCGGTCGCCGGGGACCGGGCCCGTCCGGTCCGGCCGGCCCGCACGGTCCGTTCGCCGCCGAGGAGCCGGGCCGGACCGTCGTCCGTCACGGCGGCCGGCCCGCACGGTCCGGCCGCCGGTGCCCTTTTCGTCGGGACGGTGGTGTAGAACCTGGTCCATGTCTGTTTCCGTGACCTGGCCACAGGCGCTCGCCTGGCGGCTGAGGCGGCAGTTCGTCGACCCGGTGGCCGGCCCGGACGCGGTCTCGGTGGTCCGCCGCCTGACCGGGGTGCAGGCGCAGGTGGCCTCCTCGGCCGAGCTGGCCGTGGCCGTACGGCACGCCGCCCCCCGCCCCGGCGAGCTCGACGACGCCCTGTGGCGCGACCGCACCCTGGTGAAGACGTGGACGGCGCGCGGCACCCTGCACCTGGTCCCCGCCGACGAGCTGGCCGCCCACACCGCGGTCCTCGGCTCCTTCCGCCACTGGGAGAAGGGGTCCTGGCAGCGGGGCCACGGCGTCGGCGCCGCCGAGGTCGCCGCCATCCTGGAGGCGGTCCCCGCGGCGCTCGCGGGCCGCGCCCTCACCCGCGAGGAGCTGGTCGAGGCGGTCATCACGACCACCGGCGACGCCCACCTGCGGGAGGCGCTCACGTCCGGCTGGGGCGTTCTGCTGAAACCGCTGAGCTTCCTCGGCGAGCTCTGCTACGGCCCGCCGCGCGCGGGCCGGGTGACCTTCGTCAGCCCCCGCGACTGGCTGGCCGGGCACCGGCCCGGGTCGCTCCCGCCCGAGGAGGCCGGTGTACGGCTGGTCCGCTCCTTCCTCGGCGCGCACGGCCCCGCCACCCCCGAGGCATTCGACGCCTGGCTCTACCGCGGGGGCGCCCGCAAGGCGGCGCTGCGCGGCTGGTTCGGCGACCTCGCCCCCGAGCTGGCCGAGGTCGAGGTCGAGGGCCGGCCGATGACGATCCTCGCCGAGCATCTCGACGACCTGGCCGCGACCGCCCCCACCGCCGGGGTCCACCTGCTGCCCGGGTTCGACCAGTACATCCTGGGCGCTCCGCGCGACCTCACGCCGCTCCTGCCCGCGGCGGCCCGGCCGAAGGTCAGCCGGGCCGCGGGCTGGATCTCCCCTGTCGTGGTCCACCGGGGCCGGGTCGCCGGGGTCTGGGAGGCGAAGGACGGCGGGATCGTCCTCGACCTCTTCGAGGACGTGCCCGCCGCCCCCCTGGCCGCCGCGGTCGAACGCGTCGAAGCCCTGCTGCGGCGGGGCCGGCCCGGCGCCTGAGCCAGGCGATCCTCTCCTCCCGCCCCCGTGACCGCGCCCCCGGGGCCCGCGGTCACGGGAGGCGGCCGGACACCCGGCCACCCCGGTGCCCCGCCGTCCGCGGCGCCGGTCACAGCGGTGCGGCGAACGTCCAGCCGCGTGCCAGCAGGGCGTCGACCGCCTCGACGGCCCGCTCCAGCCGCGCGGCCGGCGGGCCGGACACCACCACGTGCGGCAGCCCCCGCGCGCGGAGTTCCTCGCGGAAGCGGGCGTCCATCCGGTGCCGGACCGCCTCGCCGTCCCGCCAGCCGTCCTGCTCGAAGGGCACGTCCTCGACCGAGGTGTGGATCCACAGGTCGTGCCGGGCCCGCGGGTGAACGGCGCAGGCCGTCCCGAGGTAGCGCTCGTGCCACAGCGAGGTGGCGAACGCGTCGGTGTCGCACACCAGCAGCGGGGAACCCACGCGGGCGGCGGCGTCCTCCCACGCGAGCTGACGGTCGGCGATCTCCGCGAACTCCGCCGGATCCCACTCCAGATCGTCCAGCCACGGCTCCGGAAGCCCGGCCGTCTTCGCCCGGCGGCGGGCCAGGGCGAGCTTCTCCTCGCAGTACGTCCTGCCGTACTCGGGGACCCAGCGGGTCGCCGCCCAGGGCCCGCCCCGGGCGGCGTAATGAGCGGCCAGGTCCCTGGCCAGGGTGGTGGTGCCGCTGGACTCGGCGCCGACGACCACCACGCGGCGGGCCAGGTGGCCGCGGACCGCCGGGGACAGCCACGGCCAGGACGCCACCGGATCGCTCCTGACCATCGTCCCGCTCACCGGGAACCGCTCCCTGGCCGCGTCGACGCTCACGTGGACGGCGCCGAACCGGCGGGCCAGCTCCGGGCCGTACTCCTCAGAGGAGAAGACCGCGTCGATCCGCGGGACGGCGCCGTGCGCCAGGGCGAGCGCGTGGCGGAACACCGCCACGTGCGCGGCCCAGATCTCCGGATCGCCGTAGTCGATCTCGACGTCGTCGACCACCGGGGCGATCGTCACGCCGGGCTGCGGGTGGGCCTCGCGCAGCCAGGCGGCGCGCAGCGCCAGCGGGACGCTCTCGGCCGACGAGGCGGCCACCACCACGCTCACCCGGGCGCACCGGTCCGCCGCGGTGTCGACGAGGTGGTGGTGACCCGCGTGCGGGGGATAGAACTTGCCGATCACCAGCCCGTGGGCGAAGCCCCCGGTCACGCCGCCCGTCCCGTTCACATCGCCCGTCCCGCTCACGTCACCTGTCCCGTTCACGTCACCCGGACCGCTCACGTCACCCGTCCCGTTCATGTCGCCTGTCCCGGTCATGTCACCCGGACCGCCCGGACCGCTCACCCCGGTCACGCCGTCACCGGGGCCGGCCGGGCCGCGAGCTCTCCGCGCCAGGTCCGCAGGCCCGAGACGCAGAGCGCGAGGAAGACCACGTACAGGACGGCGGTGAGGTACAGCCCCTTGTAGGCGTAGAGCGGGATGTAGATCAGGTCGGCCGCGATCCACAACCACCACGACTCCACGAGCTTGCGGGTCTGCCCGTAGGTGGCCGTCAGCGACAGCGCGGTGGTGAGCGCGTCCCAGAAGGGCACGGTGGAGTCGGTCCAGGCCGCGAGGGCGACGGTGAGCACGGCGGTGGCGGCGGCGCCGCAGACGGCCAGCGCGGTCCACTCGGCGCGGCGGGTCCGGCGCACCGCGGGCCGGGTGCGGCCCGCCCCGCCGTACAGCCACTGCCACCAGCCGTACGCGCCGAGCGCCACGTAGAGGACCTGCAGGGCCGCGTCGGCGTAGAGCCCGGCGGCCAGGAACACCAGTCCCAGCAGGATCACGTTGGCGATCCCGATCGGCCAGTTGGCGATGTGCTGGCGGGCCACCAGCCAGACCGTGAGGACACCGCTGGCGAAGCCCAGCAGCTCGGCCCAGCCGGTCGGCGTCCCGGCGAGGGTGAAGGCGGGCTGGAGGAGTGGGTCCAGCAGTTCGGTGAGGGACATGCGCTCTCCTTTATCGTCGGTATGACGATAAAGGGTCAGCGGAGACGGAACCAGACCGGGTCCCCGGGGCGCAGCTGCGCGGCGACCGCCAGGTCGGCCGAGGCGACGACGGCGATGACCGGGTAGCCGCCGGTCGGGGGATGGTCGGCGAGGAAGACGATCGGCTGGCCGCTCGGCGGCACCTGCACCGCCCCGGCCACCATGCCCTCGCTGGGCAGCTCACCGTCGCGGACGCGCCGCAGGGCCGTCCCCGCCAGCCGTACGCCCACCCGGTTGCTGCGCCGGCTCACCTGGTACGGCGCGGCGCACAGCGCCTCCAGCGCGTCCGGGGCGAACCAGTCGTCGCGGGGGCCGGGAAGCACCCGCAGCACGCCCCGCGGGATCGGAGGCGGCGGGGCGGCGTCGACGACGATCGGCGGCAGGCCGGCGGCCGGTCCCAGCGGCAGGCGCAGTCCCGGGGCCAGCGGCGCCGGGCCCAGGCCGGAGAGCGCGTCGGTCGAGCGGCTGCCCAGGACGGCCGGCACGTCGAGGCCGCCGCGGACCGCGACGTAGGTGCGCAGCCCCGCGGTGGGCGCACCCACCCGCAGCTCGCCGCCGGACGGCACCCACACCGGCGCGTACGGCCCCGCCGCTCCGGGCCGCGCCGGGGCCCGCGCGGCGTCCCGGCGGGATCCGGCGGCGGGGGAACCGGTATCCCGGGATCCGGAACCCCGGGATACCGCAGAGGGCCCCGTGCCTCCGGAGCCGCCCGCGCCCTCGGGGACGCGGAGCGTGAGAGGGCAGGGCGCCCCGGTGACGGCGACCCAGGCCCCGGCGGGGAACCGCAGGCGGGCGCCGCCGAAGGTCAGCTCGATCCCGGCGGCGTCCTCGGGATTGCCGACCAGCCGGTTGGCCAGCCGCAGGCTCGGCGCGTCCGCGGCGCCGGAGCACGGCACCCCGAGGTGGCCGTGGCCGGGGCGGCCCAGGTCCTGCACGGTGGCGTACGGGCCGGGCGCGACCACCTCGACCACGCGGAGGACGGGGTCCGCCTCCGGGTTCATCCCCGCACCGCCCGGAAGCGGACCCGGGTGCCGGGGGTGAGCAGCGCGGGCGGGTCGGCGGCCGTGTCCCACACGGTAAGGGAGGAGCGGCCGAGCAGCCGCCAGCCGCCCGGCGAGGCCGCGGGGTAGACGGCCGAGTACGGGCCGGCGATCGCCACCGCCCCGGCGGGCACCGAGGTCCGGGGCGTGGAGAGACGCGGCACGTGCAGCGCCGGGTCCAGTCCGGTGAGGTAGGCGAAACCCGGGGCGAACCCCAGCCAGCCCACCACCAGCTCCACGCCGGTGTGCCGCTCGACGACCTCCCGGACCGGCAGCCCGCTCAGCTCGGCCACGTCGGCGAGGTCGGGGCCGTCGTAGACCACCGGGACCGTCACCGTCCCGCGCGCGCCGGAGGGGGCCGGGGCGGCGTCGCGCGCCGTGCCGAGCAGCAGGGACAGCCGGGCCCGCAGCGCGGCCGGGTCGGCGCCCGGGGCGACGACGAGGACGGTGGCGGGACCGGGCACGATCTCGGTCACCCCAGCCGGGCGGCGTTCCCGCAGCAGGGCGTCCAGCCGGTGGGACACCTCCAGCGAACCGGTCTCCACCAGCAGGGCGGACTCCCCGGCCCGGCGGACCACCGCCCGGTCGCCGGAGCCCGGCCGGGACGTCATCCGGCCCTCCGGCGGGCCGGGCCGGCCGGCCGTGCCCGTTCCGCGCCCGCACCGGTGGACCGCGTCGTCGGCGGAGTCCTCATCGGAACGCCCGCAGCGTCACCCCGGCGGCCTCCAGCGCCTCGCGGACGGCCCGCGCCAGCGCCACCGCGCCGGGGGTGTCGCCGTGCACGCAGATGGACCGGGCGTCCACCGCCACCTCCGAGCCGTCCGCCGCGGTGACCGTCCCGGCCGTCGCCATCCGCACGGCGCGGGCCGCGACCGCGGCGGGGTCGTGCAGCACCGCGCCGGGGGAGCGGCGGGGGACCAGCGTTCCGGCCGGGGTGTAGGCACGGTCGGCGAACGCCTCGGTGACGGTGGCCAGGCCCGCGCGGGCCGCGACGGCGTGGACGGCCGAGCCGGGCAGCGTGAGCACCGGCAGGCCCGGGTCGTAGTCGGCCACGGCCGCCACGACGGCCTCGGCCTGCCCGCTGTCGCGGCAGATCCGGTTGTACAGCGCGCCGTGCGGCTTGACGTAGGAGACCCGGCCGCCCATCGCCCTGGCGATCCCGTCCACCGCGGCGAGCTGGTACAGCACCTCGGAGCACAGCTCCTCGGGGTCGACCTCCATCTCGCGCCGCCCGAAGCCGGCCAGGTCGTGGTAGGACACCTGGGCGCCGATGGCCACCCCCCGGTCGGCCGCGGCCGCGCAGGTGCGGCGGATCGTGCGGGGGTCACCGGCGTGGAAGCCGCAGGCGATGTTCGCGCTGGTCACGATGTCCAGCAGGGCCATGTCGTCGCCCAGCGGCCAGATGCCGAACCCCTCGCCGAGGTCGGCGTTCAGGTCGATCACCACGCCGGTCACCACGGCCTTCCCGTACCCGGCGGCTCGTCGGGGATGTCGGCGATGTCGTCGAGGGCGACGGCGAGCTCCTCCGGGTCGTCGCCGATCCGCTCGACGATCTCCATCAGCACGTGCAGCACGTCGTGCCGGTCGTGGCCCAGGTCCAGCAGCCGCTGCGCGGCCTCCCACAGCTGCGGGGGGTCGCCCTCCCACAGCCGGCCGGCGATCTCCTCGTGCCAGGCGAGGTGCTCGTCGCGGTCGGGCCGGCGCCGCTCGTCCGCATGGTCGATCTCCAGCAGGATCCGCCGGTCGGCGTCGTCGGCCGGGTTGAGCAGGTCGAGCTTGATCTCGCCGTGCGTGCCCTGCAGGAAGGGGAACGCGAAGACGCGCCGGGCCAGCGCCGACAGGTCGCCGTCCGGCAGCAGCCTCTCCAGCAGGTCGCGGTCGATGCCGAAGGTGGTCGGGTCGCGGTAGGCCTCGGCGAACTTTCCCGTCGCCTCCCAGATCCCGTCCAGCGTGGCGCGCAGGCCCTCCTCCGGCAGCCCGGTCCGGCGGGCCGCGAAGCGCGCCCAGGCGCTGAGCACGTACGGCACCGCCTCCTGCTCGGCCGGGCTGAGCATCACCTTGCGCGGCAGCCAGTCGAGCAGGAACGCCTCGCACTTGGCCGGGCTGACCCGCAGGGGACGCCCGAAGTCCTGGTCGCAGCCGTAGTCGATGATGTGGTCGGCGCACCGCGAGGCCGCCGACGGGTCCGACAGGTGCTCGGCCGCGTCCGAGGACAGGAACTCCGCGGCGAGCATCGCCCGGCGGTCGCGGCTGTAGGGGGCCTCGCTGTGCAGCGGGGCCGGGCGCTTGCGGCCGGGCGGCAACGCCTTGATCCGGGAGCGGGCGAAGGCGTGGTAGGCGCTGTAGCTGTCGCTGACCGGCGCGGTCGTCCTGCGGTCGCCGTACTCGGCGGTGGCCTTCATGGCCGACTCCAGCAGCGCCCGCGCCTGCTGCGGCTCGATCTCCTCGAACCGGAGCATCGGGTTGGCCTCGGCCTCGGCCCTGGCCTGCTCCAGCAGCTTGTCGACGTGCGAGGAGACCCAGGCGTCGCGGGCGATGCCCCGCATGTTGTAGTCGACGACCATGACCAGCGCGTGCGGCTCCTCGGCGGCCTCGGCCCCGCGGTAGCCGAAGGTGCACACGACGGTGTCCTGGTCGCCGTAGGCGTCGCGGGAGACGTAGCAGCCGGTGGGCTTGACCGCGCCCAGCCGGTCGGCCCAGCGGGGCCTGGCCACGTCGCGCTCGATGAGCGCCAGCGCCGCGCCCTCGGCCTTGGCGGCCTGGCGGGCGGTGCCGAGATAGGCCAGCGCGATCAGCAGGGTCAGCGCGGCGGGGGAGCCGGCCTTGGCGGCGTAGTCGACCAGTCCCTCGCCGAGGACCTGCTCGGCGTCGCCGCCCTTCAGGCGGCGCCCCCACCAGGCCCCGACCATGTCGGAGACCATGAGCTCGGCGTCCAGAGGGCTGCGTACGGCCAGCAGTTCGCGCGCGGCCACCAGCATCTCGGAGAAAACCTCGTCAGGAGAACGGTTCTCCCGGGGGTCTCGACGGTGTCGCCGGCTCAAGCGACCTCCCCCATCCGCCGGATCCCGGTGCCGCCGCGCTGATCGGTTCGCTCGCTCACGCCCCAACCCTCTCGCATTCCCGGGCCAAACGGTGCGTAGGACGCGCTCCGGTGATCTCGATGTTACCGAGGACTTCGGGGCGGCGGCGCGGAGTTGACGAGCGCGAGCAGATGCTCGCGGGCGACGCGTTCCACCACCTCGGGCGTCGCGTCGATCCCCAGATGCTCCGCGCAGGCGCGGACGTCGGCCACGCACCTGCTGACGGTGCCGAGGGGAACGGTGAGGAACTCATCTGCCAGGCGGGCGCTCACCGGATCGTGGAGCTTCGTTGCGCCGCCGGCGAGACGGGTGACCAGAGCGGACATGTATGTCGCATTCCTCCGGGTTCCCGGGGCAAACCCCCGGACGGACGACGGGGACGTGCGTTCTCATTCCACAGCTTATCGCGCGAGTGTCAACCCCCGATGCCGTCCGGCATGTTCGGGTTGACACGGGTTCTGACAGATTTGCAGGATCGCGGAGTAAGCGAATGTCCCCGAAGAGGGAGCCAAATCGGGATTGAGTCAGTAGCCTGATCTTGTTCGGGGCGCGCGCGGGGTCGAGGTGGACGGTTGTCGGGACGGTCCGGCTTGATCCTGCTAGGGTCCTGGCGGCATACGGAGGTGGACGCGGAGGGGAACGGCGCCACCATTCGGCTTCGGCGGAATGCTGGTCGGGCGATGCCCGTGCTGGGAACCCGGCGCGTCAGCGTGCGGGCTCCGGTCCCGGACCGGGGAGGGGCCGCGGGATGCGCGCTTCGCCGCATCTTGGGCGGGGCTTCCGTCCGCACGCACCCATCGCCGATGATGTACTGCAGATCCGGTCCCCCGGAGCTGCGATACGCCGATTCGCAAGTTTGGAGATGTGCCTCGTGGGAGACCCTGGCACGCGACGGAGGTGCCGACCATGAGCGCCGAAACCTCCGTGCCCCGTCCCCGGGAGTCGGGTGTGGACATCTCGGACTCCGGACTGCTCCATGGCCTGCTGTCGCAGTCGCCCTTCGCCTTCGCGTTCTTCGGCCCCGACGGCCGCTTCCACCGGGTGGACGAGGTCTTCGCCGACGTGGTCGGCCTTCCCGCCGAGCGGCTGGTCGGCCGGACGCCGGGCGAGCTGCTCCCGGCCGACCTCACCGCGCTCCTGGAGAGCGCGGTCCGCGGCGTCGTCGCGGGCACCGACGTCGAGGCCGACCAGCGGATCCGGGTGCGCGCGGCCGACGGCGGCACCCGCCACTGGTCGCTGACCTTCTCCCCGGTCCACGACGACAAGGACGCGCTGCGCGCGGTCTGCCTGGTCGGGGTGGACGTCACCGGCAGCCGGCAGGTCGAGGAGGACCTCCGGCGCAGTGAGGAGCGCTACCGCTCGCTGGTGGAGGCCCAGTCGCAGCTCGTGTGGATCACCTCGCCGAGCGGGACCGTCGTGGAGGACGCGCCGCAGTGGCGGGCCATCACCGGCCAGGGCCTGGAGGAGTACCTCGCCCACGGCTGGCTGGAGGCCGTCCACCCCGACGACCGCTCGCACACCGAGGAGGCGTGGCGCGAGGCGCTGCGCGGCCGGACCATGTTCGAGTGGAGCTACCGCGTCCGCACCCGAGCCAGCGGCTACCGCCACTTCGAGGTGCGCGCGGTCCCCATCATCCGGCACGGCCGGGTGGTCGAGTGGGTCGGCGCCAACACCGACGTCACCCCGCAGCGCGAGGCCGAGGAGATGCGCGGCCGCCTCACCGACCAGCTCGGCGCCGCCGCGCTGCGCACCGCCCGCCTCCAGGGCGCCACCGCGATGCTCGCCGAGGCGCTCACCGTCGAGCAGGTGGTCCAGGTCATCATCGACGTGGGCCGTACGGCGGTGGCGGCGGACCGGTCCGCGGTGGCCCTGCTCGACGTCGACCGGGCCGCCCTGAAGCTGGTCAACAACGGCGGCATCCCCGACGTCCCCGGCGCGCCGGGCGAGGAGATCCCGCTGGCGCACTCCAGCGTGATGACCATGGCCGTCAACAGCCGCCGCCCCGTCTTCGCCGAGTCCCCCGAGAGCCTGCGCGCCCAGCTCGTCGAGGCCGGCGGCGACGAGGAGATCATCTCCGGGTTCATCGCGCACAGCGACGAGCGGGCCTGGGTCGGGCTGCCGCTGCTGGCCGCCGGCCGCGCGCTCGGCGCCCTGCGGTTCTCCTTCACCCGTCCCCAGAAGATCTCCCAGGAGGACGGCGTCTTCCTGGAGGCGCTGGCCGGCCAGTGCGCGCTCGCCGTCGAGCGCGCCACGCTGTTCGAGCGCGAGCACCGCACCGCCGAGACGCTCCAGCGCAGCCTGCTGCCCGACCGTCTGCCGGTGGTGCGGGGCCTGGTGCTGGCCCAGCGGTTCCGTTCGGGCAGCCGCCACGTCCAGGTCGGCGGCGACTGGTACGACGCCTTCGTCCTGCAGGACGGCAGGGTCGCGGCGGTGGTCGGCGACGTCATGGGCAAGGGCGTCAAGGCCGCGGCCGGCATGGGCCGGATCCGCAACGCCATGCGGGCCCTGGCGCTGACCAACCCGCCGCCCGCGGCCGTCCTCACCGGCCTGGACCGGGTGTTCGAGGCGACCGAGGAGGAGGAGCAGGTCACCACCCTCGCCTACATGGTCGTCGAACCCGGCACGGGAGAGGGCACGCTGGCCCTGGCCGGCCACCCGCCGCCCCTGCTGGTCTCACCCCAGGGCGTGCCGATCCTGTGCGACGGAGAGCCGGGCACCCCGCTCGGCTGGCCGACGAGCCGCAGGCAGTTCCGGTTCTGCGTGCCGCCCGGGCACACCGCGGTCCTGTACTCCGACGGCCTGGTGGAGAACCGCAAGCGCGGACTGGACGCGGGACTCGCCGATCTGTGCTCCGTCGTGACCGAGGCGCCTCCTGAGGTCGTGGGAAGTCCTCACATGTTGCTCGACTTCCTCGTTGATCGCATGTTGGCGGGATATGAGCAGGATGACGACGTCACGGTGCTGGCGATCCACGTCCCGCCCGCCACGAAGAGTGACTGAATGAAACAGTCATAACGGTTGCTTTCGGGTATCGGTGGCGCGCTTACGTACGCACTACTCTCTTGGTCGGCCTAGGGTGGAGGACAACCGCCAGGAGGCGGCCGTATGGATCACGGTGTCATGTCACAATGCTTGACAGGTGCGTCGCGGTTCGCGCGGCCTCGTCCAGCACAACTAGAGGTATTCGCCCCTAGCGGGCATCTGGGTCCATTCTCGTCACGCTTTCCTTCGAGAGGTGTTCGTGTCGCCTGCAAGTTCGACTCGCTCGAAGCCATCCGAGCTGAACGAGCCCGTCATTCAGCAGCTGATGGAGCGGGGACGCTCGCAGGGGTTCCTCGAGTCCGAGGATGTCCGCAAGGCCGTCGAGGAAGCGGACATTCCGATGGCGCAGGTCGCTGGGATCCTGCGCAACCTCAGCAAAGAGGGCATCACCGTACGGTTGACTGCTGAGGACTCCAAGGCTCCCAAGAAGTCCCGGACTCCGGCCAAGCGCCGTACCCCCGCCGCCCCCGCCCCCGTCAAGAAGACCAAGACCGCCGCCGCGGCCAAGGAGCAGCCGGAGACCGTCACCGCGGTCGTCAGCGGCTCCGAGCCCGCTCCCGCGGCCAAGAAGCCCGCGCCGCCGGCCAAGAAGGCCGCTGCCGCGGCTAAGAAGCCCGTGCCCGCGCAGCCCAAGCGGCCCACCGCCGAGGTGGTCACGCCCAAGCCCGAGCCGAAGCCCAAGGCCGCCGGCGCCGAGGACGACGAGGTCATCGACCTTGAGGACGTCGAGATCGAGGACTTCGACCTGGAGGTCGAGGAAGTCGAGGTCGAGGTCGAGGCGGAGGGCGACGCCGAGCCCGAGGTCGAGGCCGAGACCGAGGAGCCCAAGGGTGAGACCCTCGGGCAGAACGAGGACGAGGTCCTCATCCTCTCCGATGACGACGACGACGCCCCGGTGCCGCAGGTCGCCGCCGCCGGCGCCACCGCCGACCCGGTCAAGGACTACCTCAAGCAGATCGGCAAGGTCCCCCTGCTCAACGCCGAGCAGGAGGTGGAGCTGGCCAAGCGCATCGAGGCCGGCCTGTTCGCCGAGGAGCAGCTCGCCACCGACGGCGAGGTGCTCCCGGTGGACGTCCGCGCC
>NZ_BMQJ01000002.1:0-655204 GCF_014648055.1 Streptosporangium pseudovulgare | reverse complement strand
CTGGCCAAGCGCTACACCGGCCGCGGCATGCTGTTCCTGGACCTCATCCAGGAGGGCAACCTCGGCCTGATCCGCGCGGTGGAGAAGTTCGACTACACCAAGGGCTACAAGTTCTCCACGTACGCCACCTGGTGGATCCGGCAGGCGATCACCCGGGCCATGGCCGACCAGGCGCGGACCATCCGCATCCCGGTCCACATGGTCGAAGTGATCAACAAGCTGGCCCGCGTGCAGCGGCAGATGCTGCAGGACCTCGGCCGTGAGCCCACGCCCGAGGAGCTGGCCCGCGAGCTCGACATGACCCCCGAGAAGGTCGTCGAGGTCCAGAAGTACGGCCGCGAGCCGATCTCCCTGCACACCCCCCTGGGTGAGGAGGGCGACAGCGAGTTCGGTGACCTCATCGAGGACTCCGAGGCGATCGTCCCGGCCGACGCGGTCAGCTTCACGCTCCTGCAGGAGCAGCTGCACTCGGTGCTCGACACGCTGTCGGAGCGCGAGGCGGGCGTGGTGTCCATGCGGTTCGGCCTGACCGACGGCCAGCCCAAGACGCTCGACGAGATCGGCAAGGTCTACGGCGTGACGCGCGAGCGCATCCGGCAGATCGAGTCCAAGACCATGTCGAAGCTGCGCCACCCGTCCCGGTCGCAGGTCCTGCGCGACTACCTCGACTGACCCGGCCGGAAGACCGACGCGAGGGGGCCCACGCCGTACGGCGTGGGCCCCCTCGTCGTGTCGGAACCTGCCGGAACCTGCCGGAACCTGCCGGAACCTGCTGGAATCTGTCGGAACGGTCGTCTCGTGGAATGGCCGTACGGCGGACCGGCGCGGGTGTGAGTGCGTCAGGACTCTCGTGCCGCGAGCCTCCTCGCCGTGTCACGGGCCCGTCGTCTCGTGGGACAGCGGACAGCGGACAGCGGACAGCGGACAGCGGATGGCGGATGGCGCGGGTGTGAGTGCGTCAGGCCCCGTCGTGTGCGGCGACGTCGAGGACCCACGGCCGTCCGGCGGCCGGTTCGGGGCCGAGCACCACGTCGTGGCCCATGCCGTCCAGCACCTTCACCAGCTCCTCCGGCGTCCCCGGGTCGTCGCCCGACTCCAGCAGCGAGCGGGCGACCGCGCCCCGGGTGGCCTTCGCCATGTGGCTGATGACCCTGCCGTTCCTGAGCACCCGCACCGCGACCGCCCGGCCACCCGGACGCCAGGCCGGCGCGTAGGTGCCGGAGCGGAGGTCGACGACCAGGCCGGGTTCGGCGTCGAGGAGCGGGGTCACCGGGCGGCGCCACCAGGCCGCGAGGCCGCCGAGCGGCGGCAGTCGCACGCCCATGGACAGCCGGTAGGACGGGATCCGGTCGGCGGGCCGCAGCAGGCCCCACAGGCCGGAGAAGATCACCAGGCTCCGGGCCGCCCGGTCCGCGGCCCCGGGGGACAACGTGGCGAGGCCGAGATTGTCGTAGAGCACGCCGGTGTAGAGCTCGGCGGCCGGCAGCGTGGGCGCGGTCCGCAGCAGGAGATTCTTGCCGATCTCGCCGAGCAGTCCCGGCGACAGACCCAGTACCGCCTGCGCCCGGGGACCCTCGCACAGGGTGACGAGCGCGGACAGGACGGCCTCCCGCGACGGGTTCAGCGACGGGAAGCTCAGCCGGGACGGGTCGAGGGCGGGGCCGTCGGCGGGCTCGGCCTTCCCCTCCGACGGCGGCAGCAGAATCAGCACAGACGCCGAGCGTAGTGGGCCGGACGCCTATGGGTGTGAGGGGTGGGTCACCGTATGGCCGTGACATCACGTGCGTGATGCCACGGCCATGGACGGGTGAGAGCGCGTTCCCCGCCCCGGTGGGGCCGGGGGAGGGCGGCGCGGTGGATATATCGGATCAAGCCAGAGCCGGACGCCTGACCCGGCCGCCGGGCGGGCGGTGGGAGGGCGCCGTGGTGGGGCGATATCACTACCGGCTCCCGTCGGCTTCTAGCGTTCGTCGTCTTTCGCGGTCGCAGAGGTGTCGCTGAGGCGCGCCGACTCGTCCTGGATGTCGGCGCCCTTGTCGCGCAGCACGGCCACGTGCTGACGCCCGTGGTGGGCGCAGAACAGCAGCTCTCCGCCCGCGGGCAGGGTCGCGCGGATGTAGGCCTGTGCGCCGCACCGGTCGCAACGGTCCGCGGCCGTCAGCTGCTTGGTGGGGGCGAGAATTCCAGTCACGTATCGCCTTTCAGGTCATCCCCGAGTGGAGGGATCTGGCGTCAGTCACTTGAGAGAACATCTAACCCGATGCGAACGTTCCCAACCGGCCCCCCGCTACGCCCAGAGCGGAAAGCGCCCCGAGGTAAGAGAGATCACACCGGAGGTAACGCCGGAGCCTTCTCGATGGCAAGCTTGTACCCGGCGCGGCGGGAAGGACGGTAGGCTGCGCACACGTGTTCGAGCGAAGTGGAGTGGGTGTGACCGCGGTCAGTACGGAGACGGCTTATACCGCTCGTCATCTGTCGGTGCTCGAGGGCCTTGAGGCCGTCCGCAAGCGCCCGGGCATGTACATCGGGTCCACCGACAGCCGCGGCCTCATGCACTGTCTCTGGGAGATCGTCGACAACGGCGTGGACGAGGCCCTGGCGGGACACTGCACCCGCATCGAGGTCGAGCTCCACCCCGACGGGTCGATCGAGGTCCGCGACAACGGCCGCGGCATCCCGGTGGACATCGAGCCCAAGACCGGCCTCGCCGGAGTCGAGCTGGTCTACACCAAGCTGCACGCCGGCGGGAAGTTCGGCGGCGGCTCCTACGCCGCGTCGGGCGGTCTGCACGGCGTCGGCGCCTCCGTGGTCAACGCCCTGTCCTCCCGGCTCGACATCGAGGTCGACCGGTACGGCACGACCCACGCGATCAGCTTCCGCCGCGGCGTCCCCGGCGTCTTCGACGGCGACGGGCCCACCGCCAAGTTCAAGAAGAAGTCCGGCCTGCGCGAGACCGGCACGGTCGCCCGCAAGGTCACCGGCACGCGCGTCCGCTTCTGGGCCGACCGCCAGATCTTCCTGCCCGAGGCCGAGGTCTCCCTCGACGAGATCCACGTCCGCCTCCGCCAGACCGCCTTCCTGGTCCCCGGCCTGACCCTGTCCGTGCGCGACAGCCGCGGCGAGGAGCCGGCCGAGGAGGAGTTCCGCTTCGACGGCGGCATCTCGGAGTTCACCGAGTTCCTCGCCCGCGACGAGGCGATCTGCGAGGTGCTGCGGGTTCAGGGCGTCGGCCACTTCCACGAGACCGTGCCGGTCCTCGACGACCTGGGCCACATGACCCCCACCGAGATCCAGCGCGAGCTGACCGTGGACGTGGCGCTGCGCTGGGGCAAGGGCTACGACAACACCGTCCGGTCGTTCGTCAACGTGATCGCCACCCCCAAGGGCGGCACCCACGTCAACGGGTTCGAGCGGGCGCTGGTCCGCACGCTCAACGAGCAGCTCCGCGAGACCCGCCTGCTGAAGAACGGCGACGCACCGGTCACCCGCGAGGACATCATGGAGGGTCTCACCGCCGTGGTGACCGTCCGGGTGCCCGAGCCCCAGTTCGAGGGGCAGACCAAGGAGGTCCTCGGCACCGCCGCGGCCTCCCGGATCGTCGCGCACGTCGTCTCCCGTGAGCTCAAGGAGCTGTTCGGCGACCCGCCGCGCCGCGCCAAGCAGCAGATGCGGGCGGTCCTGGAGAAGATCGTCGCGGCCGCCAAGGCGCGCATCGCCGCCCGCGAGCACCGCGACAACCAGCGGCGCAAGACCGCCCTGGAGAACTCGGCGCTCCCCGCCAAGCTGGTCGACTGCCGCAGTGACGACGTCGACCGCACCGAGCTGTTCATCGTCGAGGGCGACTCGGCGCTGGGCACCGCCCGTGCCGCCCGCGACTCGGAGTTCCAGGCGCTGCTGCCGATCCGCGGCAAGATCCTGAACGTGCAGAAGGCGTCCGTCGCCGACATGCTGAAGAACGCCGAGTGCGCCGCGATCATCCAGGTCATCGGCGCGGGCTCGGGCCGTTCGTTCGACATCGAGGCCGCACGGTACGGCAAGGTCATCCTCATGGCCGACGCCGACGTCGACGGCGCCCACATCCGCTGCCTGCTGCTGACCCTGTTCCACCGCTACATGCGGCCGATGGTCGAGGCCGGCCGGGTCTTCGCGGCCGTCCCGCCGCTGCACCGGATCGAGATCACCAACCCCGGCCGGGGGCAGAGCAAGTACGTCTACTGCTACTCCGACGCCGAGCTGCAGAAGGTCCTGCGCGACCTGGAGCGCCGCGGCAAGCGCTGGAAGGACCCGGTGCAGCGCTACAAGGGCCTCGGTGAGATGGACGCCGACCAGCTCGCCGAGACCACCATGGAGCCCCGCCACCGCACCCTGCGCCGGGTGCGGATCGAGCACGTCGAGGAGGCCGAGCGCATCTTCGCCCTCCTGATGGGCAGCGACGTGGCTCCGCGCCGGGAGTTCATCGTGGGCAGCGCCGCCGAGGTCGACCGCGACCACATCGACGCCTGAGGCGCCTGAGGCGTCTGAGACGCTCCGAACGCTTCGGGCGCCCCGAACGCCCGAAGACGTCAGAGGCGCCCGGGACACGCCCGGGCGTGTCGTTTTTCTTTCCGCCCCGTCGGCCGGAAGGAGCCGCCGCGCGCCGCCACCGGGCCCCATGTCCGGTGCGTGCCGTCATCCGGCTCCGGTACGGCCCGCGGGCCGTACCGGAGCGTCACGGGCCGCTCCGCGCCGACGGCGGCGGCCGCCTCAGGCGGGCGAATCTCCTCAGGGGGTGACGTCCGCGACGGGCGCGAGCTTCCCGGTGCGCACGTCGTAGATGGCGCCCCCGACGGCAAGGTCCGCCGGAAGGAACGGGCTGGTCCTGATCCGGGTCAGGTCGTGGCGCAGGGCGGCGTCCTGGTCGGGGACGGTGTGGAACTCCAGGCTCCTGGTGTCGACGCCCTGCCGGGCGGCGAGCTGGTGCACGTCCTCGTCGGTCGCCTTGGCCATGCCGCAGTCGGTGTGCGGCATGACGAGCACCCGGTTCACCCCGAGCAGGTAGACGGCCAGCACCAGCGTGCGCAGGACGTCGTCGGTGACCCGCGCCCCGGCGTTACGCAGGATCTTGGCGTCACCGGGCTTGAGCCCGAAGACCCCCAGCGGGTCGATACGGGAGTCCATGCAGGTGACCACCGCCAGCCCGCGGGCGGCCCTGCCGGTCAGCTCGGAGTCCGTGAACGTGGCCGAGAACCTCTCGTTGGCCGCCAGTAGATCGTCGAAGACGCCCCCGGAAAACCCGTGCGGCATTGAACCCCCTCTGGTCGTCGGTCGATGAGCCAATGATCCTGCATGTCCTTTTCATCGAAGTTTCCGGGGTGGCGTCCGCGCCGACTTCATGGAGATCCCACAGGCATGGTTGACTGTGCGTGATTGTTCTGTGACATCGCGTGCGGAAGGCTGGAGCTGTTCATGAGCAGGATCGAGTCCCTGGCCGACTATCTGCGTGCCGAGGGCAGGCGGAAACTGGACCGGGTGGAGGTCCGCGACGGGGGGCGTAACGCGCGCTCGGCGCTCGCGCTGCTCGACGCCGCGGTCCACACCCGGTCGCTCGGTGACGACGACCCCCTGATCGCCGTCCTCGTCGGCGCGGGCTGCTTCGGTCCGTCGGGGCGGGAGGAGTTCCGGCCCGGTGAGCGGGTCGCCCGGATCGTGCGCTCCTGGGAGTCGGGCGACCCGCAGGAGCTGCTGACGAGAATCGGTCTGGCCCTGCAGGAGGCACCGGTCTGAGCGGCTCCACGGTCCGCCGCCGCGCCCGGCGGGGTTTGCGCCGTCACCGCGGGGAAGCGGGGGAGGCAGCGGCGGCCGTGCCCCGGGCATCGCGCCCCAGGCCGACATTCCCTGTTAGGAGAGCTCATGGCGATAGCGAGAATGCGGTCGGTGGTCATCGACTGCCCCGACCCGAAGGGTCTCGCCGACTTCTACGGCGCGCTTCTGGACTGGAAGATCACCAATGTGGAGGACGACTGGGTGACGCTCACCGACGGGGAGTCGGGCGGGCGCCTCTGCTTCCAGCTGGCCCCCGACCACCGGCCGCCCAGCTGGCCCGATTCCGAGCTTCCCCAGCAATTCCATCTGGACCTGGCCGTGGACGACCTGGACGAGGCCGAGGCCAGGACGCTCGCGCTGGGCGCGGTCAAGCACTCCCACCAGCCCGACGCCGAGGACGACGACTTCCGGGTGTTCCTCGATCCCGCCGGGCACCCCTTCTGCCTCTGCCTGGTCTGACGCCGCCGTCAGCCCTCCCGCCCGGCGCGGTCGCGCCGCGGGGCCCGGCTGGGCCGTGACGCCCGCCGTACGCCCCGCCGACGACCGCGGCGGTACCTACGGCGGAGCCCTCCTCCCCGGGCGGGGAGGAGGGCTCTACGCGGCATCGGCGTCCCGGACCGGCGGGCGCGGAGTCCTGGGTCCCGCGCCCGGCCGTACGGTGGCCTTCGGGCGGACGTCAGTCCCGCGCGGGCGTCGGCGCGGGGACCTGCCCGGCGCCGGAGGTCCCACCCGGCGGGTCGTCCGGCGTGTCGTCCGGCGCGCCGGACGTGGGGCCGAGCGGTCCGCCCACGGCCGCCACCGTGTGGGTGAGGCGCAGCCCCGAGCCGTCGCGGCGGCCCAGCTCCTCGGGCAGCGGGACGGGCTTGCCGACGGCCGAGGCCGCGCGGACCGGCGCCGGGCCCGCCCAGGCGAGCAGCAGCACGTCCTCGCCCTTCAGGAAGCGCTGCGCCCGGACGCCTCCGGTGGCGCGGCCCTTGGCCGGGTATTCGGCGTAGTCGGAGATCTTGGCGCCGCCGACCTGGGTGCCGGGCAGGGCGGTCGAGGACCCCGCGATCGTCACCACCCTGGACTCGCGCGCGGGGTCGACCACACCGAACCAGATCACCGAGGCGCCGCCGTCCAGCCGGATGCCCGCCATGCCGCCGGCCGGGCGGCCCTGCGGGCGGACGCTGGTCGCCGGGTAGCGCAGCAGCTGCGCGTCGGAGGTGATGAACACCAGGTCGTGGTCCTCGGAGGTCAGCTCCGCGGCGCCCACCACCCGGTCACCCTCCTTGAGCCCGATCACCTCGAACTCGTCGCGGTTGGCCGGATAGTCGGGGACGACCCGCTTGACCACTCCCTGCACGGTGCCCAGCGCCAGGCCGGGGCCGTCGGGGTCGAGCGAGCCGATGCCGACGACCGTCTCCCCGGGGGAGAGGCTGACGTACTCCGAAACCGGGTGGCCGCCGGACAACGAGGGCGGGTCGGCCGTCGGGGGCAGCGTCGGCAGGTCGACGACCTGGACGCGGATCAACCGGCCCTCGCTGGTGACCGCTCCGACCTCGCCCCTGACCGTGCTGCGCACCACCGACACCAGCACGTCGTGCGCCGACCGCTCGCCGCCGGCCGGCAGCGGGGAGGCGTCGGTCGTGCGGGCCAGCAGGCCGGTGGAGGAGAACAGGACCAGGCACGGGTCATCGGCGACCTCCAGGGTCACCGCGGCGTTCCTGGTGACGCCGGAGGACTCCAGCAGGACCGTGCGGCGCGGCGTGCCGAAGGTCTTGGCGACCTGGGCCAGCTCGTCGGAGACGACCTTGCGCAGCCGGGTGTCGGAGGACAGGATCTCGGTCAGCTCGGCGATCTCCGCCTGCAGCGTCTCCTTCTCCCGGTCGAGCTCCAGCTTGTCGTAGCGGGTCAGCCGGCGCAGCGGGGTGTCGAGGATGTAGGCGGCCTGGATCTCCGACAGGTCGAAGATCTCCATCAGCCGGGCGCGGGCCTGGGCCGAGTCGTCGGAGGAACGGATGACCTGGATGACCTCGTCGATGCTGAGCAGCGCGACGATGAGGCCGTCGACGAGGTGCAGGCGCTCCTCGCGCTTGCGGCGGCGGTGGGCCGAGCGGCGGCGGACCACGTCGAGGCGGTGGTCGACGTACACCTGGAGCAGCTCGCGCAGGCCCAGCGTACGCGGCTGGCCGTCGACCAGCGCCACGTTGTTGATGCCGAAGCTCTCCTCCATCGGGGTGAGGCGGTAGAGCTCCTCCAGCACGGCCTCGGGGATGAAGCCGTTCTTGATCTCGATGATCAGCCTCAGGCCCTTGTGGCGGTCGCTGAGGTCCTTCAGGTCGGAGATGCCCTGGAGCTTCTTGGCCGTCACCAGCTCCCGGATCTTGGTGACGACCCGCTCGGGGCCGACGTTGAACGGCAGCTCGGTGACGACGATGCCCTTGCGGCGGGGGCTGACCTGCTCGACGACGCACTTGGCGCGCATCCGGAAGGTGCCGCGCCCGCGGGCGTAGGCGTCGCGGACGCCGTCCAGGCCGATGATGATGCCGCCGGTCGGCAGGTCGGGGCCCGGGACGAACCGCATCAGGTCGTCGAGCGTGGCGTCCGGCTTCTTGATCAGGTGCCGGGCGGCGGCGACGACCTCGACGAGGTTGTGCGGCGCCATGTTGGTCGCCATGCCGACCGCGATGCCGGTGGCGCCGTTGACCAGGAGGTTCGGGAACGCCGACGGCATGACCGTGGGCTCGGTCTCCTGGCCGTCGTAGTTGGGCTTGAAGTCGACGGTGTCCTCGTCGATCGACTGCACCATGGCCATGGCCGCGGAGGCCAGGCGGGCCTCGGTGTAGCGCATCGCGGCGGGCAGGTCGTCGGGGGAGCCGAAGTTGCCGTGCCCGTCGACCAGCGGCAGCCGCATGGAGAACGGCTGCGCCATGCGGACCAGCGCGTCGTAGATGGCCGTGTCGCCGTGCGGGTGCAGCTTGCCCATCACGTCGCCGACGACCCGCGACGACTTGACGTGTCCCCGGTCGGGCCGCAGGCCCATCTCGCTCATCGAGTAGAGGATGCGCCGCTGGACGGGCTTGAGGCCGTCCCTGGCGTCGGGCAGCGCGCGCTGGTAGATGACCGAGTACGCGTATTCGAGGAAGCTGGTGCGCATCTCGGCGGACACGTCGATGTCGACGATCCGCTCCTCGAAATCCTCAGTCGGGGGTGTGGTCGTCCGTCGGGCCATCAGATTCTCCTCGCGCGGGCACCTCGGCCCGGGGGCCGAGAGGGAAGCGCGTCCTCCTTGTCGTCTTCCTCGTCTTCGTGGTGTCACAACCGCCGGCCCCGGCGCGCCCGGGAAGGGCTCGGGCGGTGCGCGGGGCGTGCGGACGGCGCCGGTGGCCGTTCCGCGTCTCGTTACCATACTCACGCCCGGTGACACTTCCGGACGCCCGTGCGCGCCGCCGGGCGCGGCGGGCGCGCCGGTCGCGGCCGGAAACGTCCGGGAGCGGCCCCGGCACCCCGTCCGCGGCCCGGAGCGCCCCGTGGGCCCGCCCTCCCCGTCCAGGGGGCGGCAGGGTCCTACCCGTGCTCCGGGGCGGCCTCCGAGCCTCCGTACGGCCGCGCCCCCGCCCCGGGCCACACGCCGGCCGGCGGGCCGTCGTAGGCGTCCTCCGGGACGTTGACCTTCGTGTCGTAGACCCGGAACCCCCGCGCCTGATAGTTGGGCAGCGCGGCGGAGCCGTCGAGGGAGCAGGTGTGCAGCCACACCCGCCGGGTCGGCGCGAGACTCGGCCTGCGGTCGGCGATGTCCCAGGCGCGGGCCGTGCCGACCTCCAGCAGGCGCCCGCCGGCGCCCCTGCCGATCGCCCACGGCAGCAGGCCGAAGGAGGTGATCTCCACCGCCCCGTCGTCGCAGGGCAGGAGCTCCACGTAGCCCGCCGGGGTGCCGCGGTGGTAGGCCACCCAGGTCTCCACCCCGCCCGCCAGCCAGTCGGCCCACTGCTGCCAGGTCCACGGGAGCCGTTCGCTCCAGTGCCAGTCGCCGCCCACCGCCGTGTACAGGAACCGGCTGAACTCGGGGGAGGGCACCTCGGCGAGTGCGATGTCCAGCCCGATCGCCGGGGGCCGGGCCGGGATCAGGTCGGAGGGGGAGGTCTGTTCGAGGTACCAGGTGGTCACGTCCATGATGCCTGAATCCAACCACGCCGCGGGGGTCGCCGGTCCGCCGCAGGAGGAACCCGGGAGATCCCGGTGATGCGGAAAACAGTCCGCCGGAACTGGTAGCAATGAGCCGTGAGCGAAGAGCAGATGCTGCGCGAAGAGGCCGAGGAACGGCTGCGGGCGCTGGCCGGTGAGCACGCCCGGCTGCGCGAGGACCAGTGGTCGGCCATAAAGACGCTGGTGATGGACCGCGGCCGGGCGCTCGTGGTGCAGCGCACCGGCTGGGGCAAGTCGGCGGTCTACTTCGTCGCCACCGCCCTGCTGCGCGAGCTGGGCGAGGGGCCGACCGTCATCGTCTCGCCGCTGCTGGCCCTGATGCGCAACCAGATCGCCGCCGCCGAGCGCGCCGGGATCCACGCCGTCACCGTCAACTCCGCCAACCCCGAGGAGTGGGAGCAGGTCTACGGCCAGGTCGCCGAGGGCATGGTCGACGTGCTGCTGGTCAGCCCCGAGCGGCTCAACAACCCCGAGTTCCGCGACCAGGTCCTGCCCGAGCTGGCCGAGAGCGCCGGCCTGGTCGTGGTGGACGAGGCGCACTGCATCTCCGACTGGGGACACGACTTCCGCCCCGACTACCGCAGGCTGCGCACGCTGTTCGAGGGGCTGCCGGAGGGCGTGCCGGTCCTGGCCACCACCGCCACCGCCAACGCCCGCGTCACCCGCGACGTCGCCGAGCAGCTCGGCGAGGAGACCCTCGTCCTGCGCGGCCCGCTGGAGCGCGAGAGCCTCCACCTGAGCGTCGTACGGCTGCGCGGCGCCGAGGAGCGCATGGCCTGGCTCGCGCAGACGCTGCACGAGCTGCCGGGCTCGGGCATCGTCTACACCCTCACCGTGGCCGCGGCCCAGGAGATCGCCGCCTACCTCCGCGGGCAGGGCCACGAGGTGATCGCCTACTCCGGGCAGACCGAGCAGGCCGAGCGGCTGGCCGCCGAGCAGGCCCTGCTGGACAACAAGGTCAAGGCGCTGGTCGCCACCTCCGCGCTCGGCATGGGATACGACAAGCCCGACCTCGGCTTCGTCGTCCACGTCGGAGCGCCCCAGTCGCCCGTCGCCTACTACCAGCAGGTCGGCCGGGCCGGCCGCGGGGTCGAGCGGGCCGAGGTGATCCTGCTGCCCGGCCCCGAGGACCGTGAGATCTGGGCCTACTTCGCCTCCCTGGCGTTCCCCCCGGAGCCGGTCGTTCGGGCCGTGCTGGCGGCCCTGGAAGAGGGCGGCGTGCTGTCCACGGCCGCGCTGGAGAACCGCGTCGACCTCAGCCGCAGCCGCCTGGAGACCATGCTCAAGGTCCTCGACGTGGACGGCGCGGTGCGCCGGGTCAGGGGCGGATGGGAGGCCACCGGCGAGCCGTGGCACTACGACGCCGACCGCTACGCCCGGGTGGCCGCGGCCCGCGAGGCCGAGCAGAAGGCCATGCTCGAATACCTCGGCACCACCGAGTGCCGCGAGGTGTTCCTGCGCCGCTGCCTGGACGACGACACCGCCGCGCCCTGCGGCCGCTGCGACAACTGCACCGGCGCGCACCGCTCGCCCGAGGTGGCCGCGGAGGCGGTGGAGCGGGCGGCGGAGACCCTGCACCGGCCCGGCGTGGAGATCGAGCCGCGCAGGCAGTGGCCGACCGGGCTCACCGACCTCAAGGGCCGGATCAAGCCGGAGCTGGGCGCCGGGACCGGCCGGGCGCTGGGCCGGCTGACCGACATCGGCTGGGGCAACCGCCTGCGCGGCATGCTGGCCGAGAACGCCCCCGACGGCCCGGTGCCCGACGACGTCTTCGCCGCGGTGGTGAAGGTGCTGTCGTCGTGGGAGTGGGCCGAGCGGCCGACGGCGGTGGTCGCGATGCCCTCGGCGAGCAGGCCGCTGCTCGTCCGCAGCCTGGCCGAGCGGCTGGCCCAGGTCGGCAGGCTGACCTTCCTGGGCGAGCTGGGCTACCGCTCCGGCCCGCCGGGACGGCAGTTCAACAGCGCCCAGCGGGTCCAGGCGGTCCGCGCCACCCTGGCCATGCCCTCGGCGCTCGGCGCGGCCGTGGCCCAGGCGGGCGGCCCGGTCCTGCTGGTCGACGACCGCGTCGACACGGGCTGGAGCATGACCCTCGGCGCCGCGATGATCCGCCACGCCGGGGCCCCGGCCGTGCTGCCGCTGGCCCTCGCCGTGACGAGCTGACCCCGCCCGCGGCCGGCCCGCGCGTACGGCGGAGCCGGCCGCGGCCGGCGCGAGCCGTACCGGGCCACCGGACCGGGAGCCCGGCCGTACGGGCCGGTCGCGGGGCGGGCCGTGCGGGAAAGGTCAGAGGCGGGGGCGGGCGCCGAGGTGCGAGATCGCCTTGGCGGCCAGCCGGCAGCCGGCGGCGAGCGCCTCCGCCGGAGGCTTCTTGTCCAGCCAGGAGGGCAGGAACCCGGCGACGAAGGCGTCGCCCGCGCCGGTGCCGTCCACCACGCGGTCCACCGTCTCGGCCGGGCACCTCACCGGCTCACCGCGGCCGTTGGCGTACCACAGGGCGCCCTCGTCGGCGAGCTTGACGACGACCTGGGGGAACCACGCGGTGAGCACCTTGGCCGCCGCGGCGGGGTCGTCGCGGCCGGTCAGCACCTTGGCCTGGTCGGCGTTGGCGAACAGCAGCTTGGCGTCCTCGGTCCACTCCAGGAACGGCTCGGCGCCGGTCCGCTCCAGGGGAGCGGAGGAGGAGCAGTCGACCGAGACGGTCATCCCGGCGCGGCCGGCCAGCTTCAGGGCGGCGAGCCCCGCCTCGCGGGAGCCCTCGTTGATCAGGGTGTAACCCGACAGGTGCAGGTGGCCGCCCTGGACGAACAGGTCGCGCGGCAGGTCCTCGGGCGACAGGGCGGCGTTGGCCCCGGGGTCGGACAGCATGGTGCGCTCACCCTTGTGGGTGATGAGCACCACGCACGTGCCGGTCGGCCGCTCGGGGTCCATGACCAGGCGGGCGTCGACGCCGTAGCCCATCAGCTCCATGTCGCGGTTGCGGCCGGTGATGTCGGCCCCGCGGCGCCCGATGAAGGCGACCTCGGCGCCCTCGACGGCGAGCCAGGAGGAGATGTTGGCGCCCGAACCGCCGCCGTGCATGGTGACGATCGCCGGTGTGTCGCTGGCCCGGGCCAGCGGGTAGCGAGCCCGCGCGACGGCGTCGGTCATGAGATCGCCCACCACGACCACCCGCGTCATGATGTCACCACCTTGCTGCCTTCGATACTGAAGTGCCTCTAGCCGCGAAAAACTTAACAGCTTCCGGGCCGCGTATGGGGTCGGGAGCGGAGAGCGGGACGCAGTCGATGCACAAGCGTTGCGGGAATCCGCCCGGCAGGTCCGGCTTGTGTGATTCACGTTTACTCTCGGGACTGTGGAGGCTGCTCAGTACCCCGCCCACTGGGAGGCGGACGTCGTCCTGTCGGACGGCGGGACCGCCCATGTCCGCCCGATCCATCCGGCCGACGCCGACCTGCTGCGCGCGTTCTACTCGCGGCTGTCGGAGGAGTCGATCTACTTCCGCTTCTTCGGCCCCAGACCCCGCCTCTCGGACCGGGAGATCGCCTGGTTCACCAACGTCGACTACACCGACCGGGTGGCGCTGATCGCCACGATCGGCACGGAGATGGTGGCGGTCATCCGCTACGACCGGATCGACCCGGCCGAGGCCGAGGTGGCCTTCCTCGTCGAGGACGCCCACCAGGGCCGCGGGGTCGCCTCGGTGCTGCTGGAGCACCTGGCCGCGACGGCCCTGGAGCGGGGGATCTCCCGGTTCGTCGCCGACGTGCTGCCGGCCAACCAGAAGATGATGGCCGTCCTCAAGCAGGCCGGCTACACCGCGCAGAGCCGCTTCGCCGACGGCGTGGTCCGGATGACCCTCGACCTCACCCCCACCGAGACCTCCCAGGAGGTGACCGCCGCCCGCGAGCACCGGGCCGAGGCGCGCTCGATCGAGCGGCTGCTGTCCCCGGGATCGGTGGCGGTCGTCGGCGCCGGCCGCGAACCCGGCGGGGTCGGGCAGACCGTGCTGCGCAACCTGCTCGCCGCCGACTTCGCCGGACCGGTGTACCCGGTGCACCGCGAGGCCCGGGCGGTCGCCGGGGTGCGGGCCTACCCCAGCGTGACGGCCATCGACGGCGAGGTGGACCTCGCGGTGCTGGCCGTACCCGCCGATGGGGTGATCGAGCTGGTCAAGGAGTGCGCGGAGAAGGGCGTGCGCGGGCTGATCGTGGTCTCCTCCGGGTTCGGCGAGACCGGCCCCGAGGGGCGGGCCAGACAGGACGAGCTGGTCCGCATCGCCCGCGCGTACGGCCTGCGCGTCGTCGGCCCCAACTGCCTCGGCGTCGCCAACACCGATCCGGCGGTCCGGCTGAACGCCACGCTCGCCGCGACCGTCCCCGGCCGGGGACGGGTCGGCTTCTTCAGCCAGTCCGGTGCGCTGGGCACCGCCCTGCTGCAGCGGGTGGCCCAGCGCGGCATGGGCATCTCCTCCTTCGTGTCGGCGGGCAACCGGGCCGACGTCTCGGGCAACGACCTGCTGCAGTACTGGGAGGAGGACCCGGCCACCGACGTGATCCTGCTCTACCTGGAGTCGCTGGGGAACCCCCGCAAGTTCGCCCGCCTCACCCGGCGGATCTCCCGGCGCAAGCCGATCGTGGTGGTCAAGAGCGGCGGCGCCACCCAGAACGTGCCGACCGGCCACGCCGCGCCGGTGCTCGGCCTGCCCGACACCGCGCTCAGCTCGCTGTTCGAGCAGGCGGGGGTGATCCGGGTGGACGACCTGGTCCAGCAGTTCGACGTGGCGCAGTTGCTGGCCCACCAGCCGCTGCCGGCCGGGCCCCGGGTGGGCCTGGTCAGCAACTCCGACGCGATGGCGCTGCTCGCGGCGGACGCCTGCGTGCGGGCCGGGCTGGAGCCCCGGCCGCCGGTCAACCTCGGCGCGGCCGCGGGGGCGGCCGAGTTCGGCGGGGCCCTCGCGTCGGTGCTGCCGGACGTGGACGCGGTCGTCGTGATCTACATGCCGCCGATCCCCGGCCCGGCCGCGGAGGTCGCCGCCGAGTTGCTTCGGGTCTCGCGCGACCAGGGCAAGCCGGTGCTGGCCACGTTCGAGGGCCGGACGGGCATGCCGCCGGAGCTGCGGACGGACCCGGTGCCCGGGTGGGGGTCCATCCCGTCGTACCCGGCGCCGGAGGAGGCGGTCCGCGCGCTGTCCCACGCCGTGCGGTACGCCCGCTGGCGGGAGCGGCCCGCCGGGGTCCCGGAGGAGCCGGACGGCGTGGACACCGCCGCCGCGCGGCGGCTGGTGCGGGCCGGGCTGCGGGGAGAGGCCGCCGAGACCGACGCCGCCGGGCTGCTCGCCTGCTACGGGGTACGGGTGTGGCCGGCCGAGCGGGTGGACTCCGCGGAGCACGCCGTGGCGGCGGCGGAGCGGCTGGGCTGGCCGGTGGCGCTCAAGGCCGCCGACCCCGAGGCGGCCAAGCGCGCCGGGACCGTACGGCTCGGCCTGACCGGCCCCGACGGGGTGCGTGAGGCGTTCGAGGGGCTGTCCCGGCAGCTCGGCCCGGACGCCGCCCTCGCGGTGCAGCGGATGGTCCCGCAGCCCGCGGTGCCGACGGTGATCGGCGTCGTCGAGGACGCCGCGTTCGGCGCGGTCGTGTCGTTCGGGCTGGGCGAGGTCACCGCCCGGCTGCTGCGCGACGAGGCGTACGGGCTCGCCCCGCTCAGCAGGGAGGACGCCGCGGACCTGGTGCGGGCGCCGCGCACGGCGCCCCTGCTGCTGGGCGGGTACGGCTACCCGCCGGTCGCGGTGGAGGCCCTCACGGACCTGCTGGTCCGGGTCGGGCGGCTGGCCGACGACCTGCCCGAGGTGGTCAGGCTCGACCTCGACCCGGTGCTGGTGGGGGAGTCGGAGGCGATCGTCCTGGGGGCGCGCGCCGTACTGCGCGAGCCGCCCGGGCCGCGGATCGACGGCGGCCCGCGCCGCCTGGGCGGGTTCCCGGCGTGAGGTGAAAGCGCTGCCCCGGACAGGGCAGGATGGACCCATGAGGGATACCCGACTCTCGGCAACCGGGCTGCGCGACGCCATCGACCGCAGCGGCTACTACCCCGACCTGGTCACCGACGCGGTCGAATCCGCCCTGGGCAAGGAACAGGTGACGGCGTACGTGGTGCACCACGAGGCCACCTTCGACCCGGCGATGGAGGTGCGCAGGCACGTCACCGTCCTGGTGCTCACTCCCACCCGGCTGCTCGTCTGCCACACCGACGAGCACCCCGCGGTGGAGGGGGTCTCGGCGTCGCACGCCTCCACGACCACCGAGGCGGTGCGTCTCAGCCGGATCCAATCGGTCTCCGTCACCCGGGTGGTCCCCGACCCCGCCTCCTACGTGCCGGGTGTGCCGCCCACGGAGGTGACGCTCACCATCGGCTGGGGGGCCATCTCCCACGTCGACCTGGAGCCCGCCACCTGCGGCGACGAGAACTGCGAGGCCGATCACGGCTACACCGGCGCCGTCACGGCCGACGACCTGTCGCTGCGCGTGAGCGAGGCGGCCGACGGCCCCGAGGCGGTCTCCCACGTGCTGACCTTCGCCAAGGCGCTGTCGGAGGCCACCGCCCGCGCCGCCTCGTAGCCGTCTCCACGGCCCGGGCACGGCGCGCGTGCCCACCGCCCGCGCCGCCTCGTGGCCGTCGCCCCGGATCCCGAACTCCTTGCGAAGGTGAGCACCTGATGAGCCCGCTGATCACCCCGGCCGAGCTGGCGGCCCTGGACGGCCCGGCCGTCCTGGACGTGCGCTGGAAGCTCGGAGGCCCGCCCGGGGCCGACGCCTACCGCGAGGGCCACATTCCCGGCGCGGTCTTCTGCGATCTCAACGCCGACCTCGCGGCGCGGCCCGGACCGGAGGGCCGCCACCCGCTGCCCGCGGCCGGGGCGTTCCAGGAGGCGATGCGCCGCCTGGGCGTGTCCGGCTCCCGCCCGGTCGTCGTCTACGACGAGGCCGACGCCACCGCCGCCGCGCGGGCGTGGTGGACGCTGCGCTACTTCGGCCACCCCGACGTCCGCGTCCTCGACGGCGGCCTGCGCGCCTGGGTCGCCGAGGGGCGGCCCGTCGCGGCGGGTGACGAGTCCGCGCGGCCCGGTGACTTCGTCGCGCGGCCGGGCGGGATGCCCGTCCTCGACGCGGGCCAGGCACTGGAGCTGGCCACCGAAGGGGTGCTGCTGGACGCCCGCGCCGCCGAACGCTACCGGGGCGAGGTCGAGCCGATCGATCCGGTCGCCGGGCACATCCCCGGCGCGGTGAGCGCCCCCACCTTCGAGAACGTCGATCCCGCGGGGCGCTTCCATCGGCCGGAGTTCCTGCGCGAGCGGTTCAACACCCTGGGCGCCCTGCCGGGCGTCGCGGTCGGCGCCTACTGCGGCTCGGGCGTGACGGCGGCGCACCAGGTGCTCGCGCTGGACGTGGCGGGCGTCCCCGCCGCCCTCTACGTCGGCTCCTGGTCCAACTGGGTGGCCGACCCCTCCCGGCCGGTCGCCACCGGCTGACCCGGTCCCGGCAGGCTCCCGGCGGTCGTCCGTCATGGACGGCTCGGGTCCGGCAGGCTCCCGGCGGCCGTCCGTCATGGACGGTTCAGGTCCGGCAGGCTCCCGGCGGTCGTCCGTCATGGACGGTTCGGGTCCGGCCGGCTCCCGGCGGCCGTCCGTCACGGACGGTTCGGGTCCGGCCGGAGCCGGTTCCGGTCCGATGAGGCGGCCGGCGCCCTACGGCCGGGCGGCCGGGACCGGCCGGTCGCCGTACCCGAAGCAGGCGAACCCCGCCACCCCGGTCTTCGCGCTCGCCGCGGCCAGCGCCCGGGCCGGTGGATGCCCGGTGGCCAGCAGCTCGTGGAAGACCTCCATCAGCGCCAGCGCCGGCTCGTCGCGTACCGGCACCAGGCTGGCCACCACGCACCGCGACCCCACCGACAGGAAGGCCCCGGCCAGCCCCAGCGGCGCCCCGTCGGCGGGCACCCGCGCCATGCCCGCGTCGCACGCCGACAGCACCGCCAGCGCGGGCGGCCGGCGCAGCCGCAGCAGGTCGTAGGCCATCAACGGCCCGTCGTCGAGATGGATGCTGGACAACAGCGGGCTGCCCGGGGAGAACACCCCGTGCGCGGCCAGGTGCGCCACCTCGGCGCCCTCCAGCGCCGCCAGCACCTCGGCCCGCCGCGCCGCCACCCGCTCGGTGCCGGGACGGCGGGCGGCGACCATGGCCGCCTCGGCGCCGGCGCAGCGCAGCGCGGGACCGGCGACCGCCACGGTCCTTCCACCCGGTACGGCGGGCGCCCGGTGCCCGGCCAGCCAGGCCGCCGCGGCGGACGCCACGGTGACGGGACGACCGGCGTTCAGCGGCAGCACCGGCCAGGGCAGGGTGTGCAGCGAACCGGTCGGCACGACGACCAGCGGCCGGTCGCCGAGCGACCGGCGCAGTGCGCCGAACAGCAGCCGCTCCAGCAGCGCCGCGTCGCCGTCCAGTCCCGGGATCCGGCCGTCGCGCAGGTGCGACCGGCGCAGGCCGTACCGGAGCCGTACGGTGGCCTCGGCGACGGCGGTGAAGGGGCCGAGCCGGCGCAGCGCGACGCGCTCGGGGGTGACGGCGACGGCCACCAGCCCGTCGCCGTCGCGGACGAACTCCACCAGCGCCGCCTCCCCCAGGGCGGCCCGCAGCTCCTCGACATCGGGCGCCACGGGCCGCCCGGCGCCCCCGGCGACCGCCCGCCACCGTTCGGCCCAGGCGAGGACCGCGCGGCCCCGCCCCGTTTCCAGTGCGAGCGCCAGCCCGAAGCGGGCCAGCGGCTCGCCGGCGCCGACGGCGTACGCCCGGATCGCGGGATCGTCGAGGGCCGACGCGGCGGAGCCCGCCTCGGTCAGCCCGGCGCGGACGGCCGCGAACGCGCCGCGCCGGTCGCCGGACAGCGCCCGGTGCAGCGCGGCGGCCCGGTGGCGCAGCAGCCCCGGGGCGCGGCGGGCGAGGACGGCGAGCTGCTCGCGGGCACCCGCCCGGTCGCCCAGCCGCAGGGCGGTCTCGGCCGCGGCGAACCGCAGCTCACGGGACAGGTCGGGGCGGCCCGCGCCGTCGAGGTCGGCCGCGCACGAGAGCAGCTCGGCGGCCAGTTCCCGGGACGGTGGACCGGACGCCAGGCGGGCCCGCAGCAGCACCTCGGCGGCGAGCGGCACCAGCGCCGTCCTGCCCTGCGCGGCCAGGGCGGCCGCGGCCGGCTCGGCGTGCTCGGCGGCGCGGCGCGGGTCGCCGGTGCGCAGCTCCACCCGGGCGAGCAGCAGCCGGGCGTCGGCCAGCGCCACCTCCGCCCCCGCCGCCGAGAGCTCCGGCACCGCCAGGTCGAGCAGCGCCCGAGCCTCACCCGGCAGGTGGGCGTCGACCAGCGCCTCCGCCAGGTCACAGCGCATCGTCGCAAGCCGCTCCGGAAAACCGAACAGGCTGTTCTCGGCGCGCCGGTAGGCGGTGAACGCGGCGGGCAGGTCGCCGCGCCGGGCGGCCAGGAACGGCAGGTTGCCCTCGGCGAGGGCGAGCACGTGGTCCAGGCCCGCGCCCCGTGCCAGCTCCGCGCAGCGGCGCAGGTCGGCCTCGGCCTCCCCGAAGCACCCCAGGAACACCCTGATCAGCCCTCGGTTCAGCAGGGCCCCGGCGAGATAGTGGGCGTCGCCGTCCAGGGCGCCCACGGCCCGGTCGCACTGGGCGAGGGCCTCGGCGTAGCGGCCCAGGCGGGTCAGCGCCCCGGCTCGGTGTACGGCGAGCCTGGCCGTCTCGGCGGGCGGCAGGCAGGGTTCGGCCGCCGTCGCGACGGCCAGCGCCCGCCGGGGGTGGCCCAGCTCGGTGAGGACGTGCACCAGCGACAGCCGTGCCTGCGCCGCCCGGTACGGCAGGCCCGCCCGCAGCGCCACGCGCACCGCGCGCCGCAGGTGTTCCTCGGCCAGCGGCAGGTCGCCCAGCTCCCGCGCGGCCACCGCCAGCGCCCGGTGGGCGACCGCCGCGGCCTCCGCGGGGAGGGCGGCCCGGATCCCGTCATCGGCGGCAGGGCTTCCGTCGTGGGCGGCAGGGCTTCCGTCGTGGGCGGCGGCCGGAGCCCGGTCCTGCGGGACGGCCACGGCCCCGCCCCGGGAGGCGGCCGTGTCTCCGTCCCAGGTATCCGCGGAGCTCCAAGGGTCCGCGGAGCTGCCGGTAGCCGCGGAGCTCCAAGGGTCCGCGGGACTCCAGGGGGCCGCGGAGCCCTGGGAGTCCGCGGAGCTCCAGGGGCCCACGGAGCGGAGCACGTCGCGCGCCAGCTCCCGTGCGGCGGCCGGGTCGCTGCCGGACAGCTCCAGTGCCCGCTCGGCGGCGGCGAGCGCTTCGTCGGTGGTCACCTACGGGCGGATCCTGGTCCAGCTGGTGACGACGGGGACCTGCCCCGGCCGGTGGCACACCACGCTGAACCAGCCCGGGGGCAGGCCCGTCACGGCGAACTGACCGGTCGCCGACAGCTCCCGCGCCTCGGTGAGGTGCGGGGTGCGGACCTCGACCCGCGTGCCCTCCTCCGGGCAGGGGGAGACCTGCCCGGCCAGATCGACCAGGCCGTCCATCGAGGTGACCTCCAGGTCGACGGTGAGCCCGGCCGTGGTGAAGCGGAGCAGCCGCTCCTCGCCGCCGTCACGGACGTCCCGCGGTGCCGGCGCCGCCACGGGCAGGGCCGTGGCGGCGCCGGGCAGCCGCAGGCCGAAGGCCGCGCGCGCGGTCGCCGGGACGTGGCCGGGCACGGGATCCCGGCCGGCCGCCAGGCGGAGCGCGGCGATCAGGGACTCGTCGTCGATCGCGGCGGGACGTCGGGTCAAGATGCGGCCTCCTGGGCGGTGAGCATGGTGCGTAGTCGGTTCAGGCACCGGCCCCGGGTGGGGCCGTAGCTGCCGCTGGGCATGCCCAGGCGTCCGGCGAGCTGGTGGACGCCCGCGTCGGGCGCCGTCGCCATCAGCCGGAACAGCGATCGGCACGGCTCCTGCATCGCCTCGACGGCCAGCCAGAGACGGCGGCCCTCGTCGGCGCTGAGCACGAGCAGGGCCGGGTCGGGGGCGTCCTCGGCCGGCGACGAGCCGGGGCGGAACCCGCCGGCGTCGGCCGGGTCGGCGACCGGCCGCTCGCCACGGCTTCGCCTGCCGATCAGGGACGCCTCCCGCCGGACCGTGGTGAACAGCCACGAGCCGAGCCGGCCGGGGTCGCGGATGGTGTGCAGGCTCTCCAGCAGTCGCAGCCAGGTGCCCTGCACCGCGTCCGCGGCGTCCGCCGCGCTCAGCCCGTAGGCGCGGGCCACCGACCACAGGGGGCCGGAGAACCGGTTCACCAGCGTGTCCCATGCCGCCTGGTCGCCCGCCAGCGCGGCGTCGATCGTGTGCTGGTCGCTCACCGGCGCCTCCGAAGCCGTCCCGGACACTCTTCGTGTCTCAGTGGTGACTTTGGGTGAGACTTTACCTTGGTCCGGCCACGGCGACGCCGAGATCTGAGATTTTGCGGTTCCGTTCCGGGTCGAGAACGTGCGCGGCGGCCTCGGCGGGTGTCCGCCCCCGGGCCGCGGCGGCGATCGCGCCGCTGACCACGGCGGCGGCGAAGGAGGTGCCGCTCCAGCGCGCGTAACCGTGGAACGCCCCGTGCTCCAGGAAGGAGCTGGTCAGCCACTCGCCGGGGGCGCAGGCGTCGACCCAGGGGCCGTGGGCCGAGAACGGCGCCCGCTCCCGCCCGGCCGCGTCCAGCGCGCCGACGGCGATCACCCCGGGCAGCGCGGCCGGCCAGAACGGCCGGTCGGAGGCCGTGTTGCCCGCGCAGGCCACCGCGACGGTGCCCGGCAGAGCGGCCAGGGCGGCCTCCAGCAGGGGAGAGGGCCGGTCGTCGTAGGTGTGTCCGCCCAGGGAGATGTTGAGCACCTGGGGCGGCTCGTCCCGCAGCAGCGCCAGCGCCCGCAGCAGTCCGGCCTCGTCCCCGACGCCGCGGCCGTCCAGCACCCGCAGCGGGCGCACCCGCGCCTCCGGGGCCGACCGCAGGATCAGCCCGGTGACGAACGTGCCGTGCCCGGCCTGGGCGTCCAGCCGCCCGTCGCCGTCGGCGTCGGGCACCTCGGCGGCCTCGCGCCGCCGTTCGAGGAACCATGGGAGGTCCCGCCACCAGGGGTGCGCGGCCAGGCCGGTGTCGGCTACCGCGACGGTCACCGGCCCGCCCGATCCACCTGGCCCGCCCGGTCCACCCGGCTCGCCCGGGCCGCCCGGCCCGCTGGGCCCGCCGCCCGGGGCATCACCGGGCACCCCGCCGTTCCCGCCGTCTCCGGCATCCCCCGGGCCGCCCGGGGGATGCGGCCCGTCCCCCGGCGCGGCGCCGGGCGGCGGAGGAGGCGGCGCGGGGAAGGGGCGGGAGGCCGGGCCGCCGAAGAAGAGGGGCTGGCCCACCAGGATGTGGTTGGGCGAGGCCGCGTGCCCGCGGTCGCGGACCGCGGCGGCCAGATCGCAGACGTCGACGCCGGGCAGGAGCCGTATCCGGAAGACCCCGTCGGCCTCGGCCGCCGCGGCGGTCCACCGGGCGACGGCCGCCATGCCGGCGGCGTCCGTGAGCAACTGGTCGCGCCTGATCAGAGCCGGTGCTCCCGGGACGGGCTCCACCCGTTCGATGTCGGCGTCCATGTGGCTCTCCGGAGGGTCGGGCGGCGGGTCGCGGGATCGTCCTCCTCCGAGGATGCCCCAGCCGGAGGACGGTCGCACAGCATCTCGGTATGACCCCCCTCTGGTGCGGCGTCACAACCGACGGTAGTCTCTCCTACAGTCACTTGTGATCATCCTGGGCGAGGCCGTTGGGGAAGGCGCACCTCGTACGAAACGGGAGGTCCGGTGTCTGCTCGTGGCGTGCTTTACGTCCACTCGGCTCAGCCTGCGCTGTGCCCGCATATCGAATGGGCGGTCGCGGGTGTCCTTGGCGTGCCCGTTGACCTGAACTGGACCCCGCAACCGGCCGCGCCCGGCCACGTGCGCGCGCAGGCCGAATGGGTCGGCCGCCCGGGGACGGCGGCGGCCATCACCTCGTCCCTGATGGGCTGGCAGCGCATCCGGTTCGAGATCACCGAGGACCCCTCACCGGGTGCCGACGGGTCCCGGCACGCCTACACGCCGTCCCTCGGCGCCTTCACGGCGGTGATCGGCGCCTCGGGTGACATCCTGGTGCCCGAGGACCGCCTGCGTTCGGTCATGCTCATGGCGCGGCAGGGCCGGGTGGTGCTGGAGGAGGAGCTCGACAAGCTGCTCGGCAAGCAGTGGGACGCCGAGCTGGAGTCGTTCCGGTACGCCGGCGAGGGCGCGCCGGTCCGCTGGCTGCACGCCGCCGTCTGACGGCGCGCGGATCCCCCCGTCCCGCGCAGCCGCCCGGCGGCGCGCGGCACAGCCGTCTGACGGCGCGCGCCCCCTCCCTACAGCCGTCCGGCGGCGCCGACCTCCCCGCGCAGCCGCATGACGGCGCGCCGGTTCCTCCCCCGTACACCGCCTGACGGCGCGCGGCCTCTCCTCACGCCGCCGCCCGACGGCGCGCCGATCTCTCCTCCGTACAAGCAGGACGCCCCCGCCGGCATCGGCCGGCGGGGGCGTCGCGTATTACGCGGGTCCTCCGGAACCCGCGGGCCGCGGGTTCCGGAAGGGGGCTAGAGCGGGATGTTGCCGTGGGCGCCGCGCGCCGGGGTGGCCTGGGCGAGGACCTTGGCGATGGCGCCGCGGGTCTCCTCCGGCTTGATCACCTCGTCCACCACGCCGATCTCGACCGCCCGGTCCAGGCCGCCCGCCACGACCTCGTGCTCCTCGGCGAGCCGGGCCTCCAGCGCCGCCCGCTCCGACTCGGGGGCGGCCGCGAGCTCCCTCCGCTTGAGGATGCGCACCGCGGCCACCGAGCCCATCACCGCGATCTGCGTGGTGGGCCAGCCGAACACCTTGGTCGCGCCCAGGGCGCGGGAGTTCATCGCGATGTAGGCGCCGCCGTACGCCTTGCGGGTGACCAGCGTGACGCGCGGCACCGACGCCTCGGCGAAGGCGTGCAGCAGCTTGGCGCCGCGGCGCACCACGCCGTCGTGTTCCTGGCCGACGCCCGGGAGGTAGCCGGGGACGTCCACCACCACGACCAGCGGCACCCCGAAGGCGTCGCACATGCGGACGAACCGCGCCGCCTTCTCGGCGGAGGTCGAGTCCAGGCAGCCGCCCAGCCGCATCGGGTTGTTGGCGATGACCCCGACGGTCCGGCCGTCGAGGCGGCCCAGCGTGGTGACGATGTTCGGCGCCCACTTGGGCTGCAGCTCCACGCCCGGCTCGTCGAGCAGTCCCTTGACCAGCGGCTTGATGTCGTAGGCGCGGCGGGGGTTCTCCGGGAGCAGGCCGGAGAAGTCGACCTCCTCCGCCTCGCCGCGGAAACGGCCCTGGTGGCCGAGCAGCACGGCCAGGCGCCGGGCCTGGACGTACGCCTCGGTCTCGGTCTTGGTCACCACGTGCACCACGCCGCTGCGCTTGCTGTGCGGCTCCGGCCCGCCGAGGGCGGCCATGTCGATCTGCTCACCGGTGACGCTGCGCACCACGTCGGGGCCGGTGACGAAGATGCGTCCCTCGTCGGAGAGGATCACGATGTCGGTCAGCGCCGGGCCGTAGGCGGCGCCGCCGGCCGCGGGGCCCACCACGACCGACAGCTGCGGCACCACGCCGGAGGCCCTGGTCATCGCGGCGAAGACGCGGCCGACCGCGTGCAGCGACTCCACGCCCTCGGCCAGTCGCGCGCCGCCGGAGTGCCACACCCCGATGATCGGGACCCGCTCGCGGACCGCCACGTCGTAGGCGTGCACGATGTGCTCGCATCCCGCCGAGCCCATCGCGCCGCCCTGGACCCGGGCGTCGCTGACGAAGACCACGACCGGCACGCCCTCGACGCGGCCCATGGCCGCCAGGGCGCCGCTGCGGTCGACCGGGGTGATCAGCCGGATCGAGCCCTCGTCGAGCAGCGCCGCCATCCGCACCTGGGGGTCGCGGGGATCGGCCGCCTCCCCGTCGGGGGAGCCGCTCACCACCCTGTTGTCGAGCACGGTCATCTCGGGGCTCCTGTCAGACGCTGGTGAAGGCCACGGCGACGTCGTGGCCGCCGAACCCGAACGAGTTGTTGATCGCGGAGATTCGTCCGCCGGGGAGCTCGCGCGGGTCGCGGCGCACGATGTCCACTTCGACGCCGTCGTCGAGGTCGTCCACGTTGATCGTGGCGGGGACGACCCGCTCCTGCAGGGCGAGGACGGTGAAGACCGACTCGATGCCACCGGCGCCGCCGAGGAGGTGGCCGGTCATCGACTTGGTGGAGGTGACCAGCGGGTGACCGCCGACGACCTCCTTGATCGCCATGGTCTCCACCACGTCTCCGGCGGGGGTGGAGGTGGCGTGCGCGTTCACGTGCCTGATGTCCTCGGGGGCCAGGCGCGCGTCCTGCAGGGCGCGGCGCATGGCGAGCATCACCCCCGCGCCGGTCGGCTCGGGCTGGGCGATGTGGTGGGCGTCGGCGGAGTAGCCGACACCCGCGGCCACCGCGTAGACGTGGGCGCCGCGGGCACGGGCGTGCTCCTCGGACTCCAGGACGACGATGCCCGAGCCCTCGCCGAGCACGAATCCGTCGCGGTTCTTGTCCCACGGCCGGGACGCCCGCTCCGGCTCGTCGTTGCGCAGCGACATCGCGCGCATGGCGGCGAAGGAGCCGATGTTCAGCGGGTGGATGGCCGCCTCGGTGCCGCCGGCCACGACAACGTCGGCGCGGCCGGAGCGGATCATCTCGATGGCGTAGCCGATCGACTCGGCGCCGGTGGCGCAGGCGCTGACCGTGGCGTGCACGCCGGCCCGGGCGCCGACCTCGATGCCGATCCACCCGGCGGCGCCGTTCGGCATCAGCATCGGCACGGTGTACGGCGAGAGCCGCTGCCAGCCCCGCTCCTTGAAGGTGTCGTAGGCGGCGAGGATGGTGGTGATGCCGCCGATGCCGCTGCCCACGACCACGCCGAGCCGCTCGGGGTCGACCTTCTCGATCCCGGAGTCCTTCCAGGCCTCGCGGGCCGCGACCAGCGCGAACTGCTCGGCCCGGTCCAGCCGCCGTGCCTCCGGCCGGGGCAGCACCTCGGTCGGGTCCACGGCGGCGACGGCGGCGAACTTCACCGGGACGGAGTCGACCCAGTCCGTGGTGAGGTCGCGGACCCCGCTCCGACCGGCGAGGAGCGCCGACCAGGTCGAGGCGACGTCTCCGCCGAGGGGCGTCGTCGCGCCGAGCCCGGTGACGACGACACGTACCTGGTCTGTACTCACGTTCTTGCTCCTTGCGAATCGCTGGTCAGGGCCGGGAGGCGTCGGGACGTCTCAGCTCTGGATGAAGTTGATGACGTCCTTGACGGTCTTGAGGTGCTTGAGCTGGTCGTCGGGGATCTCGACGCCGAACTCGTCCTGGGCGGCGACGGCGATCTCGACCATGGACAGCGAGTCGATGTCGAGGTCGTCCACGAAGTTCTTCTCCGGGGTGACCTCGGAGGCCGGCACACCGGTGATCTCGTTGACGATCTTGCCGATGCCGGCGAGGATCTCCTGCTCGGTCATCTGAGCCATGTCGCGTGTTCTCCTTGGGAATCGGGTGTTGTTGCGGTTTTCCGTACGGCGGGGCCGTACAGGCTTTTCAGGGGATCTCGACGACCTGGCCGGCGTAGGTCAGCCCGGCGCCGAAGCCCAGCAGCAGGACGAGCCCGCCCGACTGGACCTCGCCGCGTTCGACCATCCGGGACAGGGCCAGCGGGATCGACGCGGCCGAGGTGTTGCCCGCCAGGACGATGTCCTTGGCGATGACGGCCTTGTCGGCGCCGAGCCGGCGGGCGATCGCCTCGATGATCCGCAGGTTCGCCTGGTGGGGCACGAAGGCCGCGAGGTCGGCCGGGTCCACCCCGGCGCGCTCGCAGATCTCCTTGGCCACCGGGTGGAGCGCGGTGGTCGCCCAGCGGAAGACGGTCTGCCCCTCCTGCCGGAGGAACGAGCCGCGGTCCTTGATCATGATGGCGTCGGCCTTGTCGCCGGCGCTGCCCCACACCACCGGGCCGATTCGCGGGGTGTCGGACGGGCCGACGACCGCGGCGCCCGCGCCGTCGGCGAAGATCACCGCCGTGCTGCGGTCGGTCCAGTCGATCCACTGGGAGAGCTTCTCGGTGCCGATGACCAGCACGTTGACGGCCGAGCCGGCGCGGACGGCGTCGTTGGCCAGGGCGAGGGCGTAGCAGAAGCCGGAGCAGGCGGTGTTGACGTCGAACGCGCCGGGGGCCTCGATGCCGAGGCGGGTGGCGACCCGGGCGGCGGCGTTGGGGATCTGCGCCTCCAGCGTGCAGGTGGCGACGATCACCAGGTCGATGTCACCGGCCGACAGGCCGCTGGCGGCCAGGGCCTTGCCGCCGGCCTGCACGGCCAGGTCGATCTCCGACTCGCCGGCCGTGGCGATCCGCCGCTCCCTGATGCCGACCCGGCTCTGGATCCACTCGTCGTTGGTGTCCATGGTCGCCGACAGATCGGCGTTGGTGACCACCTTGGACGGCTGGTAGTGGCCGAAGGCCAGGATCTTCGCGCCCGGAGCGCCCTGGATCGTCTTCATCTCAGAGAACCTCTCGAGCGGCGTTCAGGTCGTCGGGGGTCTTCAGCGCGACGGTGGTGACCCCGCGCATCCCGCGCCGGGCCAGGCCGGTGAGGGTGCCGCCGGGGACCAGCTCGATCATCGTGGTGACGCCGAGGTCGGTCATGGTGGCCATGCAGGCGTCCCATCGGACCGGGCCGGCGACCTGGGCGACGAGGCGGCCGAGGAACTCGGCGCCGCCGGTGACGGCCGTGCCGTCGGCGTTGGACAGCAGGGTGACCCGCGGGTCGGCGGGGGTGAGGCCGGCCGCGGCCTGGCGCAGGTGCTCCGAGGCCGGGGCCATGTGGACGGTGTGGAAGGCTCCGGCGACCTTCAGCGGGATCAGCCGGGCCCGCGCGGGCGGGTCGGCGGCGAAGGCCGCCAGCTGCTCCAGGGTGCCGCCGGCGACGATCTGGCCGGAGCCGTTCATGTTGGCCGGGGTCAGGCCGTGCCGCTCGATGGCGGCCAGGACCTCGGCCTCGTCTCCGCCGATGACGGCGGTCATGCCGGTGGCGGTGACGGCGGCGGCCTTGGCCATGGCCTGCCCGCGCTCGCGGACCAGCGTCAGGGCCTCCTCGGGGGTGAGCACCCCGGCCAGGGCGGCGGCGGCCAGTTCGCCGACGCTGTGCCCGGCCACGACGTCGGGGGTCACGCCGAGGGCTTCGGCGGCGGCCAGGGAGGCGGCCACCAGCAGCGGCTGGGCGACCGCGGTGTCGCGGATCTCCTCGGCGTCGGCGGTGGTGCCGTAGGCGATCAGGTCGAGGCCGACCAGGTCGGACCAGGCGGACAGCCGGTCCGCCAGGCCCGGGACCTCAAGCCATGGAGTCAGGAAACCTGGGGTCTGGGCGCCTTGGCCCGGAGCGACGATGGCGAGCACGAAATCCAGCCTGCCCTGTAGGGGTTCGATATCCGGGTAAGGATCCGGACGAAGTTCGTCCGTAAAATTTTGTAGGAACCCTACAGTGGGAGTTTCCCGGACGTTAAGTAAAGACAGCTATGTCACGGACGTTTCGGACAGACGCCCGAGGATGAGCCCGACCTGCAGGGTGAAGGCCGACCGCCCCTCCGTGGGTTGGTACCCGGTCAACTCGGTGATCTTACGCAGCCGATAGCGGACCGTGTTGGGGTGGACGAACAACAGCCGGGCCGTCGCCTCCAGGGACGTGCCCTGCTCCAGGTAGGTGGCGAGCGTGTCGAGCAGCGGTGTGCCCGTCAACGGCCGGTAGACGTTCTCGATGAGCTGGGCGCGGGCGTCGGCGTCGCCGTCGATGGCCCGCTCGGCCAGCAGGTCCTCGGCGTGGACCGGCCGGGGGGCGTCCGGCCAGGCGGGCGCGGCGCGCAGACCGGCCATCGCCGCCCGCGCCGAGCTCGCGGCCGCGTGCAGGTCGCCGACCTCCGGGCCGATCACGATCGGGCCCGGGCCGAAGCGCGGCACCACGTGCCGGGCCGCCGCCCCGACGCTGTCGGCCCCGCCGACGATCACGATCAGCCGGTCGCCCTGCACCCCCGCCAGCAGATCCAGCGCGGACCTGCGCCCGCGCTCGCGCAGCCCGTCGACCACCGCCTGCGGATCGTCGTCGGGCGCCTGCCCGGCCAGCACGACGACGGGGGAGGAGGTCCAGCCGAGCGCGGCGGCCCACGAGTGCAGGCCGTCGTCCACCTCGCCGCGGACCAGCGCGTCCACGATCAGCGCCTCCAGCCGCGCGTCCCAGGAACCGCGCGCCTCCGCCTCCCGGGCGTAGACCTGGGCGGCGGCGAAGGCGACGTCACGGGTGTACCGGAGCATCGCCTGCTGCAGCTGCTCCCGCCCGCCCGGCGCGGCCAGCTCCGCGGTCTGCGCCTCGACCACCTCGACCACGGTCCGGACGATGTCCACGGTCTGCTGCAACGAGATCGACCGCTTCAGCTCCCTGGGGGCGGTGCCGAAGAACTCGATGCTCGGGGTCGGCCGGTCCTCGCCGGCGTGCTGGAACCACTCCACGAACGCCGCGATCCCGGCCTGGGCGACCAGCCCGACCCACGAGCGGTCCTCGGCCGACAGCGCGCGGAACCACATGAGCCGGTCGTCCATCCGGGCCATGGCGGCCGTTCCCAGCGCGCCCATGGCCCGCTCCAGCCTGCGGGTGGTGTCCTGCCGTATCCGGTCCTGGTCCGGGCCTCCGTGGTCCGGGTCCAGGTCTTCCCCGTCGATCCTGACGGTGGTCCCACCGGCCCGGCCGTCGCCGCCGGCCTCCTCGATCCGCTCCCTCACGTCACTAAGAGTGCCAGGTCGGACGAGATGCGCCAGCCGCCGTACCCTGTGACGCGCCCGCCGGCCCGTCTCCCGGCGCCGCGGGAACGGGGCCGGAGCGGGCCGTACCGGGCCCGCTCCGCTCAGCTGACGGCGACGGCGGTGATCAGGCCGATCACCAGGTGGGTGATCGCCAGGAGCCGGGCGCTGGGCTGCGGGTCGCTCTCCCTGACCAGGTCGCGTACGGAGATCCCGACGACCTTGTCGAAGACGACCATCGCCACGGTCTGCATGGCGATGCCGACCAGGCCGAACACCAGCGTCATCAGCAGGCCCTCGTGCAGGGCGCCGTCGGAGGACCAGATGGAGGCCGCGACGATGAGCCCGACGGCGGTCAGGCCCGAGCCGGTGAGCAGGGTGGCGTTGGGATTGCGGTCCACCTTGATCAGCCGGCTGAGCTTGCCGGGGATGGCCAGGTCGATCACGAAGAAGCCGATGATCAACAGGATCAGGCCGAGGACGGCGTAGGCGACGATCGCGAGGGCGCCGCGGCCGAGGATCTCGCCGAGCGAGAGCGTCTGGGCGTCGGCCGCGGCCTGGAGCGCGACCGGCAGGGGGCTGGGGCTCATGGGTTTTCTCCGGAATTCGGGAGGATGCTTGTCGGGATCGGACGGGGAGTGCGGATCAGGGCTCGGGTCACGGCTCGATCCGGTGCGGGACGAACGACGAGGTGTCGTCGGTGATCAGCCCCGAGGTCTCGCGGATGCCGGCCCCGGCCGCCTCGTCGTGGACGACCCAGGCGCCGAGCACGGGACGCCAGCCGTCGAAGTCGGGCAGCGCCCGGAACTCCTGGTGGACGTGGCCCTCGGCGCCGTAGCCGCCGCCGGTCTCGACGCCGCCGCCGGGCGTGACGACCCGCATGCCCGCCCCCTCCCGGCCGAGGAGCGGCTTGACGATGTAGGACGTCAGGTCACGCGGTCCGTCGAGATAGGCGGGCAGCAGGTTCGGGTGCCCCGGGTACAGCTCCCACAGCAGCGCCAGCAGCGCCTTGTTGGACAGGAGCATCTTCCACAGCGGCTCGATCCAGGTCATCGACACCTGCTGGGCCACCGCCCGCGACCCGAACGCGTCGGCGACCGCCCACTCCCACGGATACAGCTTGCACAGGGAGCGGATCACCCGCCGTTCCATGTCCACGAACCGCAGGTTGAGGCCGTCCCAGCCGATGTCCTCCATGGCCACCGCGATGGTGTTCAGGCCGGCCTGGGCGGCGGTCTCCTGGAGGTAGGCGAGGGTCATCGCCTCCTCGCCGGTCTCGTCCATCTTCGTCCAGGCGAAGTGCGCGGGCCCCGTGGGCAGCACCTCCGCGAGCCCCCGCCACCGCTCGATCAGCCGCTCATGGATGGAGTTCCACTGGTCGCCGTCCGGGTGGCGGTCCTGCAGCCAGAACCACTGCACGACCGAGCTCTCCAAGAGGCTGGTCGGGGTGTCGGCGTTGTACTCCAGCAGCTTGGCGGGACCGGTGCCGTCGTAGCGCAGGTCGAACCGGCCGAACAGGTGGGGGTCGGCCCGTTCCCAGGACCGGGCGATCTCCGGCCGCACCCACTCGGGGATCGCGAAGTCGGCGTAGCGGTCGTGACGGACGACGTGGTCCACCACGGCCAGGCACATCCGGTGCAGCTCCTCGACCTGCTCCTCCAGGGCGAGGACCTCGTCCATCGAGAAGACGTACTGCACGGACTCGTCCCAGTAGGGACGGCCGAGGCCGCCGGGGTGGGCCGAGCGGTGGAAGGCCAGGCCCTGACCCTCGACGATCTCCTCCCAGCCGTCCCTGGGGACGGAGGTCTCACGTCTCATCCGCCCGCGCTCAGCTTCCGCTCCCACCGCGGAAGCCGAAGCCGCCGCGCTGGATCACGGTGCCCTGGCGGCTGACGATCCTGACGTCGGCCGGGCGCACGGTGGTGCCGTGCATGATGCGGCCGCCCGACCGCATGCCGCCGTAGTACCAGCGGTAGGCGCCGTACGAGCCGTGGTAGTGGGAGCCGCCGCCGTCGTCGTCGCAGTAGTCCTCGTCGACGACGGTGTAGGAGCCGTCGGGCTGCTGGCTGTCGAGGTCGACGCACTCGGCGTTGACCTCGTCGTAGTCGTCCTCCTGGGCGCTGCAGTAGCCGATGAGCAGGAGCGTGACGACGGCGACGCCGCCGAGCACGATGCCCTTGGACGCCTTCGAGCCCTTCAGGCCCTTCCCGGAGGTGGAGGGGGTGGGCGAGCGGTCGGGGTCCATGCCCATGGGGTGGTTCGGTCCTGCTGCCATCGAGCTCCAATGAGATGTGTCGGGACAGATTATCGGCGCCCTTTTGACCATTCAACCGCCGTAACTGGATCGATGCGCGTTTCGGCGGCCGTGGGCCGGCCGGCGCCTGGAGGATGTCGGAACCGGCGCGTAACGTCGCAGGTGTGAACCGCACCGATCGGCTTTGCGTCCTGGTCGAAGAGCTCCGCGCCGCCGCGCCCGGGTTCCTGCGGGTCCGCGAGCTGGCGGACCGGCTCGGGGTGGGGGAGCGCACCGTCGAGCGCGACCTCGCCGCGCTCCGGGAGTCCGGGGTCCCCGTGCGCGCCGAACCCGGCGGGCGGGGCGGCCACGCCCTCGACACATCCGCCGCCCCGTCCCCGGTCGCCTTCACCGCGGAGGAGGCGGCCGCGGTCGCCGTGGCGCTCGTCCGCGCCGCGGACACCCCGCTGGCCGGTCCCGCCCGCGACGCCCTGCGCCGGCTCGCCGCGGCGACGCCGTCTCCCGGAGAGGTCCGGCACGAGGACGCGGCCGGTGGCGGCAGGGGCGGGGGGGCGGAAGGCTCCGCCGGTGACGGCGAGGCCGGGCGGCCGGTCGGCGGCGGGGGGAACGGCGGGGCGGAGCGATCGGCCGGTGGCGGGGAGGGTGACGGGGCCGGGTGGCCGGTCGTCCCCGCGCGTGCCGCGGCCGAGCCCGAGCCCTACCCCCGGGTGGCGGCGGTGATCGAGGGGGCGCTGCTGCGCCGGAGGGTGCTGCGGCTGGGCTACGAGGACCGCAAGGGCCGGTCCACCGTCCGCGAGGTGGAGCCGGCGGTCTTCATGGGCGGGCGCGGCGGCCAGTGGTACCTCATGGGCATGGACCGGCTCCGCCAGGACGTCCGGGTTTTCAAGCTCGACCGCATCGCCTGGGCCGAGGAGACCGCCGAGGCCGCGCCCGAGCAGCCGCCGGAACGATACGCCGCCGGCCTCCCCGGCGTGCTGCGGGAGTCCGCCGGGCAGGAGTGAGCCCCCGCCCTCGGGACCCGGCCGTACGGACCGCCCGGCCGTAGGGAGCCGTGGGGCGGGTCATGCGGAGGGCCCGGCCGCGCGGGCCCGGCCGTACGGCGGGCGCGCCGGGCGGTCAGCTCCCTCCGGAGCCCAGTTCCCGCTGCATCAGGAGGGTGTCGATCCAGCGGCCGTGCTTGTGCCCCACCTTCGCCAGCAGTCCTGCGGCGGAGAAGCCGAACCGGCGGTGCAGGGCGGCGGACGCCTCGCTCCCGGTGCCCGCGATGACCGCGATCATCTGGCGCGCGCCGGCCCGCTCGCTCCGCTCCACCAGCGCCCCCAGCAGCGCGCCGCCCAGCCCCCGGCCGGTGTGGTCCGGGGCGAGATAGATCGAGTCCTCGACGGTGTGCCGGTAGGCCGGCTTCGGCCGCCAGGGCGCGGCGTAGGCGTATCCGGCCACCTCGCCGGCCACCTCGGCCACCAGGAACGGAAGCCCCCGGTCGGTGAGGTCGCCGAGCCTGCTCCGCCAGTCGGAGACCGGCGGCGGCGTCTCCTCGAACGTGGCCACGCTGCCGACCACGTAGTGGGTGTAGATGCCGGCCACAGCCGGCAGGTCCGCCGGCGCGGCCGGGCGGACGATCGTCTCCGGCGTCGGCATGAGCAGCCCCCGTCTCCAGGTCTCCAGGTCTCCACGAGGTGGGTTCTCCCTCGCTGTGCGCCATTCTGGCGGATCCGGGAGGGCACGCGGGGGAGGGGGGTCCGGGAGGAGACGCGGGACACCTCGTGCCTGCCTGACCGGCAGGCACGGGACGCACCGACCCCGCTTTCCACGGCGGCGGCGTTGACCGCGTTCGGGGCCGCCTCCGAAGCCGTCGCCGGGCCGTACGGCTCCGCGGAGAGCGGGACCGCAGGCCCGGCGCGGGAGGCGGGAGGTCAGGAGGCCGCGCAGGTGGTGCCCTTGGCGGGGACCTCCCCTTCGAGCAGATACTTGTCGGTCACCTTCTTGACGCACTGGTCGCCGGAGATGTACGCCCCGTGGCCCTCGCCCTTGTAGGTGACCAGCACCCCCGTGCCGAGCTGCTCGGTCAGCTTCGGCGCCCACTCGTACGGCGTGGCCGGGTCGCCGGTGCCGCCGATCACCACGATCGGCGCGGAACCGGCCGCGTCCACCTTCCTGGCCTGGTTGCTGCCCTTGACCGGCCAGGAGGAGCAGATCAGCCCCATGCCCGCGCTGCCGAACAGCGGGGAGACCTTCAGCGCCTCCCGCTGGGTGCGCTTCAGCTGCGCGAGGTCCGGCCGCTCGGCGGTGTCCGCGCAGCTGATGGCCGGGAAGCTGCTCATGAGGGTCGTGTAGGACCCGTCGGGCAGGCGCCCGTTGTAGTTGTCGGCGAGGCTGAGCAGGAGCCGCCCGTCGTCGCTGAAGGCCATGTTCAGCCCCTGCTCCAGCAGCGGCCACGTCAGCTTCGAGTACAGCGCGGCGGCGACGCCGGTGTTGGCCAGCCCCTGGGTGAGCTCGCGGGAACCGACCTTGAGCGGCTTGTCCTCCACGTCGCCCATGAACTTCTCGACGTTCTTGTTCGCGATGGTCCGGTCGGCGCCGATGTCGCACCGGCCGGGCCCCTTGATGCAGTCCTTCAGGAAGTCGTCGTAGGCGTGCTGGAACCCGGCCGACTGCACCACGGTGCGCCTGTTCATCGAGACGCTCGGGTCCAGCGGGGCGTCCAGCACGAAGCGGCCCACGTTCTTGGGGAACTCGGTGGCGTAGACGGCGCCGAGCTGCGTGCCGTAGGAGATGCCGAAGTAGTTGAGCTTCGGCTCGCCGAGCGCCTCGCGCATCCGGTCCATGTCGCGGGCGGCGTTCACCGTGCCGACGTAGGGCAGGATCTTCCCGGAGGTCCGCTCGCAGGCGGCGGCGAAGTCCTTGATGATGCGTTCCTGCCGGTCCCAGTCCGCCTGGGTGACGGCGATCGTGTTCATCGAGGTGTAGCGGTCCATGACCTGCTCGCCGTCGCACCTGACGCCGGAGCTGCGCTCCACTCCGCGCGGGTCGAAGCTGACCAGGTCGTAGCGGGTGTTGAGGCTGGCGAACGCCTTGGCGGCCTGGGCCATGGTGTCGACGCCGGAGGCGCCGGGGCCGCCGAAGTTGAAGACCAGGGAGCCGATCCGCCGGGCCTGGTCGGTCGCCGGGATGCGGATCATCGCGATGTCCAGCGTCTCGCCGTCCGGCTTGGCGTAGTCGAGCGGCACCCGCAGCGAGCCGCACCGCAGGGTGGCGTCGGGCTTGGCCGGGACCTGCCCGTTCGGTCCCCGGACGTCGGTGCAGGGCCCCCACGCGATGCGCCCGGCCGTCCCGGTCGCGCCCGCCGTCCCGGTCGTCCCCGACGGCGCGGCGGTCCCCCCGGCCGGTGAGGACGGGTCGGCGGGACCGAGTCCGCTGTTAAGGGCCGGGTCGCTGCAGGCGGTCAACAGGCCGGACAGGACGGTGGCCGCGGTCGCCACCGCCAGGACTTTTCGCACGTGATGCTCCCTCGATTCGGACGCCGGGGGAAGCGATCCAACACTAGCCGGGCGGGCCCTTTCAAAAAAAGGACCCGCCCGGCGTCACGTCACAGTCCCATGGACTGGGTGTCGTTGCTCTCGATCCCGCCGGCCTCGGTCACGCCGTTCTTCAGGTGGTACTTCACGATGGCCTCGCGCAGCACCTCCTCGTCCAGCTCGCCCCGCTGGACCAGCTGGGTGAGCACGGCGAGGGTGATGGAGGCGGCGTCCACGTGGAAGTGGCGGCGCAGCGCCGACCGGGTGTCCGACAGGCCGAAGCCGTCGGTGCCGAGGGAGGTCCAGTCACCCGGGACCCACTGGGCGATCTGGTCCTGCACGGCGCGCATGTAGTCGCTGACGCCGACGAACGGGCCCTCGGCCCGCGACAGCGCCTGCGTCACGTACGGCACCCGCCGCTCGGCGTCGGGGTTGAGCAGGTTGTGCTCCTCGGCGGCCAGCGCCTCGCGGCGCAGCTCCGTCCAGGAGGTGGCCGACCACACCTCGGCCGCCACGCCCCAGTCCTCGGCCAGCATGCGCTGGGCCTCCACGGCCCAGGGACCGGCCACGCCGGAGGACAGGATGTTGGCCTTCGGCCCCGCCACGGCGGGCGCCGCGGCGTACCGGTAGAGGCCCTTCAGCAGGCCCTCGACGTCGAGGCCCTCGGGCTCGGCCGGCTGGGGGTAGGGCTCGTTGTAGACGGTCAGGTAGTAGAAGATGTTCTCGGGGTCCTCCCCGTACATCCTCCGCAGGCCGTCCTTGACGATGTGCGCCACCTCGAAGGCCCACGACGGGTCGTAGGACACCGCCGCCGGGTTGGTGGAGGCGGTCAGCGGGGTGTGGCCGTCCTCGTGCTGCAGGCCCTCGCCGTTCAGCGTGGTGCGGCCGGCCGTGGCGCCGAGCAGGAAGCCCCGGCCCATCTGGTCGGCGAGCTGCCACATCTGGTCGGCGGTGCGCTGCCAGCCGAACATCGAGTAGAAGATGTAGACCGGGATCATGTGCTCGCCGTGCGTGGCGTACGCCGTGCCCGCCGCGATCGCCGAGGCCATGGAGCCGGACTCGCTGATGCCCTCGTGCAGGATCTGACCCTCGGTCGACTCCTTGTACGACAGCAGCAGCTCGCGGTCGACGGCCTCGTAGGTCTGGCCGTGCGGCGAGTAGATCTTCGCGGTCGGGAAGATCGCGTCGAGACCGAAGGTGCGGGCCTCGTCGGGGATGATCGGCACGAACCGGTGGCCGATCTCCTTGTCGCGGATGAGGTCCTTGAGCAGGCGGACGAACGCCATGGTGGTGGCGACGTTCTGCTTGCCGGAGCCCTTCTTCAGCTGCGCGTAGGCGGCGTCGCCGGGCAGCTTGACCGGCTTGGCGCGGACCACGCGCTTGGGCAGGACTCCGCCCAGGGCCGCGCGGCGCTCCTTCATGTACTCGATCTCGGGGTCGTTCTCGCCCGGGTGGAAGTAGGGCGGCAGGTCGGCCTCGAGGGCGGAGTCGGGGATCGGCAGGTAGAGCCGGTCCCGGAACTCCTTGAGCTCGGCCTTGGTCATCTTCTTCATCTGGTGCGTCGCGTTGCGCGCCTCGAAGTCCTTGCCCAGGGTCCAGCCCTTGATGGTCTGGGCGAGGATGACCGTCGGCTGGCCGACGTGCTCGCGGGCCGCCTTGTAGGCCGCGTAGACCTTGCGGTAGTCGTGACCGCCGCGCGAGAGCTTGCGGATGTCCTCGTCCGACAGGTGCTCGACCATCTTGCGCAGCCGCGGGTCGTCGCCGAAGAAGCTCTCGCGGATGTAGGAGCCGGACTCGACGGAGTAGGTCTGGAACTGGCCGTCGGGCACGGTGTTCATCTTGTTGACCAGGACGCCGTCGACGTCGGCCGCCAGCAGCGGGTCCCAGTCGCGGCCCCAGACGACCTTGATGACGTTCCAGCCGGCGCCGCGGAAGTAGGACTCCAGCTCCTGGATGATCTTTCCGTTGCCGCGGACCGGGCCGTCGAGGCGCTGCAGGTTGCAGTTGATGACGAACGTGAGGTTGTCGAGCTCCTCGCGGGCGGCCACGCCGATCGCGCCGAGCGACTCGGGCTCGTCCATCTCGCCGTCGCCGAGGAAGCACCAGACGTGGCTGCGACTGGTGTCCTTGATCTTCCGGTTCAGCAGGTAGCGGTTGAACCGCGCCTGGTAGATGGCCGAGATCGGGCCCAGGCCCATGGAGACCGTGGGGAACTCCCAGAAGTCGGGCATCAGCCGCGGGTGCGGGTAGGACGGCAGGCCCCGGATGCCGTGCGACAGCTCCTGCCGGAAGGCGTCGAGCTGGGTCTCGTTGAGACGGCCCTCCAGGAAGGCGCGGGCGTAGATGCCGGGCGCGGCGTGGCCCTGGATGAAGACCTGGTCGCCCGACTCGCCGTGGTCCTTGCCGCGGAAGAAGTGGTTGAAGCCCACCTCGTAGAGAGAGGCGGCCGAGGCGTAGGTCGCGATGTGGCCGCCGACGTTGGTGCGGGCGTTGGCCCGGGTGACCATGACCGCCGCGTTCCACCGGATGTAGGCGCGGATCCGCCGCTCGACGTACTCGTCGCCGGGGAACCAGGGCTCGCGCTCCGGCGGGATCGTGTTGATGTAGTCGGTGCTGCGCAGGCCGGGGACGCCGACCTGGTGCTCCCGGGCCCGCTCCAGCAGGCGGAGCATCAAATAACGGGCCCGGGTCCGTCCCTCCGTCTTGACGACGTTGTCGAGGGACTCGAGCCACTCCTGGGTCTCGCTGGGGTCGACATCAGGAAGCTGGCTGGGTAGGCCGTCACTGATGATCGAGAAACGCTGGCGTCCGGAAGCCACTGGGTCTCGCCTTCCGAGGATGGACTTTTGTCTGGTGTAGGTCGTCTTCCATCCTGGTCGCTTACCCCGGAAAGTGCATCTCTACTGACCGGTAACCAGGAGGTCCCCGCTGGCAGGGGCGTGAAAATGGCCTAGACCACCGATGGTAGGACGAATTTCCCCCACAGGGTACACGCTGCCCGGCCCTTTTCCATGGGCGGGGCGGATCCGCCCCCGCCGTACGAATCTAGCCGGGCCCGGGCCCTGGGGCGTCCGGGCGGTGCCGCGCGGACCGGGCCGCGTCCGGCGAACCCCCCGGTCCGGCGGCCCGTGACGGCCGGGCCGCGGGACCGGACCGTGAGGCCGGGCCGGGATCGCCGCATTCCCCGGGGATTCCACGGCGGGCCGTTCACGAGAATGCGAAAGATCTTTGTGGGATCGTGACGATAATGATGCGCGAAGCCGGGGTGAAGCGGTTTGAGCGGCGAATTTCCCGCCACGACCGCCCCCCGCCGCCCCGGTGAATGGGGCGGGGTCGTCGTCCCAGCTCAGCGCGGATCGTAGGATCGAGTATGTGAGATCTCAGACGATCGAGGTGGTGACCGGTTCCCGTGAGCGGATCCATGACATCACCTCCGAGTGCGAGAGCTTCGTCCGCTCATGCGGGGGAGACGGGCTGTTGCACGTCTTCGTCCCCCACGCCACCGCGGGGATCGCGCTGATCGAGCTCGGCTCGGGCAGTGACGACGACCTGCTCGCGGCGTTGGAGGACCTTCTGCCGGCCGACGACCGGTGGAAGCATGCACACGGATCCAGGGGGCATGGGCGCTCGCATGTCATGCCGGCTCTCATCCCTCCCTACGCGACCGTCCCGGTCCTGTCCGGACGGCTCGCGCTGGGCACCTGGCAGTCCATCGCCCTGGTGGATCTCAACGTCGACAATCCGGAACGCCAGGTCCGTTTGTCATTTTTGTCGGACTAATTCATACGTAGCCCACTCGTTGCCGTGGCGACCGTTGACGACCGAGGGTCACAGCGTGTGGACTGTGCCGAAGCATTCTGAGCACCGTGCGATTGCGGTGACATTCAAGCAGGAGGGACAAACGTGAGCGCGACCGCGGGTCAGGCTCGGGGCGAACGCGGCCTGGCCGAAAGACTCGGCCTCAAGCCGGGTCAGGTGGTGCAGGAAGTCGGCTGGGATGAGGACGCCGACGACGATCTGCGCGACTCCATCGAGGAGCTGACCGGCAACGAGCTGGTCGACGAAGACTACGAGGACGTCGTCGACGTCGTGCTGCTGTGGTGGCGTGACGGTGACGGCGATCTGTTCGACGCCCTCAGCGGGGTGCTGACCAACCTGAGTGCAGGCGGCCAGATCTGGCTGCTCACTCCCAAGGCCGGCCGCGAAGGCCACGTTGAGCCCAGCGACATCGGAGAGGACGCCACGACCGCCGGTCTCTCGCAGACCAGCAGCATCAGCGCCGCTCCTGACTGGTCGGGCACCCGACTGGCTCCTCCGCGGACCCGCCGGTAGGGGTCCGCCCTGCCGTACGGCTCATGCGAGTCGTACGGCAGGATGATGGTGTCGCCCATCATCCGACGAAAGGACCTTTCGACATGGCGGTCGAGGTAGGTTCCCCGGCTCCGGACTTCGAGCTGAAGGATCAGCACGGGACCCCGGTCAAGCTCTCCGACCACCGGGGCAAGAAGGTCGTGCTGATCTTCTATCCCCTCGCGTTCAGCGGCATCTGCCACGGCGAGCTCTGCGCGCTGCGCGACGAGTTCATCGCCACCGCGCCCGAGGACGTCCAGGTGCTGACGGTCTCGGTGGACTCGGTGTTCACCCACCGCGCCTGGGCCGACCAGGAGGGCTACACCTTCCCCCTGCTCTCCGACTTCTGGCCGCACGGTCAGGTCGCACAGGCGTACGGTGTGTTCGACGAGGAGAAGGGCCTCGCCACCCGGGGCACCTTCATCATCGACGGTGACGGCATCGTCCGGTGGAGCGTGGTGAACCCGATTCCGGAGGCGCGCGACATCGCCGAGTACCGGAAGGTCCTCGCCGAGCTCTGAGCTCCCCAGCGGTGATCCGGCGGACGTCCGGGGGGCGTCCGCCGCTCTCGACCCCCCGGAGGCGATCATGCCCTGCTTCTCCTGCGGGGCCAGGCAGACCGACCCGGTCCGTGGCGTCAGCCCGTGGAAGCGCGGGGTGCGCCGGGAGACCCAGGTGCTCATCTGCCCGGACTGCCAGCGCGCCCACGACCTCGACCTCGACACGTGCGCCACGTGCGGGTCCGTCGCCCTCATCTGCCGGCTCGGCGAGGTCGAGTGCCGTTCCTGCGGAGCCGTGCGGCTCGCCCGGGCCGGACGGCCCGCCCCCGCCGGGAACACCGCCGTCCCCGGCGGATCGGGCGCTCCCGGTCTGGCCGACGAGGTCCAGGCCGCCCTGGAACGGGTCCTCGGCCGCACCCGCTGACTTCTCTTCGGGGACGTTCACCCGCATCCGGGACGTAACAGGTCATCGGCCATGCGCTAGGGTCGGCCTCGGCCTCGCCCCTTCGACCCGGTGGATGCGTGCATGAGCTCGTTCGTTGTGGCCCTTGACGTCGGCGGTACCTCGATGAAGGGCGGGCTCGTCACGAGCGCCGGTGAGATCCTCCTCACCGACCGCCGGGCCACCCCGCGCGAGCAGGGCCCCGAGGCCGTCGTCGAGACCATCAGGTCCTTCATCGGCGACCTCGCCGCCCGGGGCGACGGCGTCCCCGCCGGGGTCGGCCTCGCCGTACCCGGCCTGGTCACCGCCGACGCCGCGCTGTACTCGGCCAACATCGGCTGGCGCGACGTCCCCGCCGCCGCCTTCGTCCCGCTGGACGTCCCGGTCATGCTCGGCCACGACGTGCGCACCGGCGGGCTCGCCGAGAGCGTGCTCGGCGCCGGCCGTACGGCCTCCGACTTCCTCTTCCTGCCCATCGGCACCGGCATCGCGGGCGCGATGATCGTGAACGGCGAGCCGTACGGCGGAGCCTCCGGATGGGGCGGCGAGATCGGCCACATCCCCGTCTTCCCCGACGGCGAGACGTGCGCCTGCGGGCAGGTCGGCTGCCTGGAGACCTACGCCTCCGCCTCGGCCGTCGCCCGCCGCTACGCGGCCCGCGTCGCCTCCCTCGCCGCGCCCGCCCCCTCCGGCCTGCCCCTCCCGGCCGCTCCGGCGGCCGTCGACGGAGCCGGCACGCCGGTCACGGCCGAGCAGGTCGCGGCGCTGACCGCGGCGGGCGACCCGGTGGCCACGCAGATCTGGGGCGAGGCCGTCGAGGCGCTCGCCCTCTCCCTGGCCACCTACACCCTCCTCCTCGACCCCTCGGTGATCGTCCTGGGCGGCGGCCTGGCCGAGTCGGGCCCCCTGCTGTCGGACCCGCTGTCCGGTCGCCTGCGCGAGCTCCTGACCTTCCGCGAGGCTCCGCCGATCCGCCGGGCCGCCCTCGGCGTCAACGCCGGCATGCTGGGCGCCGCCCTCCTGGGCTGGCGGGCGGCCGGAGAGCCCGGCGCGGGCGCCACCTGGCGGCTTGATGTGCCCAAATCCCCCGGCGTGGCGTAAGGTGTTATCCCGTCCCACGGACGGGACGACCCGGGGCGCTTAGCTCAGCGGTAGAGCGCTCGCCTTACAAGCGAGATGTCACTGGTTCGAACCCAGTAGTGCCCACCGAAAGGCCCCTGATCTGGGAAGACAGGTCAGGGGTTCCGTGTTTTCAGAGGCGGCGTCGCGCCTTCGTCGTCCAGTGAGCGCTCGCCGTGTCGGCGAGTCGCCTGGACCGGGCCGATCTTCCTGCTCATCGTCGGTGGCAGAGGGCTCCGAGGGAACTCCTGTCCGTGTCCTGGCCTGGCCTGGCCTGGCGCAAGCTCTACGCTGGCGTCCCCCGGGTGCACGAGTCGTTGACCCGATATCCAAGCGTTCAAACGGGTCATGCGCTTTATCTAAGTCTTGCCCGGGCCTGGGACGCCACGTCGGGATGGGGATCGTCAGCGAGAATCCGCACGATGGGTTCCGGCGTCGTGGGCCATGTGGCCAGCCACCAACGCACATCGGCAGATCGATCGTGAGCAAGGCGCTGCAACTCGTCATAGGGGAGTTTTCCTGACCGCACTGCGGCTGTACGGACGGCCGTGGACCTGTCGTTGGCGAGAAGGCGATGTCGCTCTGTTGCGATGCGCGGGTTCTGAGCGACACCGACGCGGACCTTGGGATCGGGGTCGGCTGTCAGGGTGGCGAGGAGGTCCGGATCGTCGGTGTGCGCTGCCAAGCCTGCTCGGACAGCTGGAGAAGGATCCGCGGCAAGCGCCGCGTTCGTCTCCTTGTCCAGCCCGCTTCTCTCGGCGAGCAGTCGACGCAGATCCTCATCGACGGATCGGCGGATGGCGCGGCGGACTTCGATATCGGTGCCCGGATGGTCCGGCAGTGACCACCGGACCGGCCCGTGAGGGTCATCCACCAGGATGATCAGTACGTCAGGTGGGCATGCCGGGTTCTCGACAAGCGCCTGGCGGGTCTTCAGATCCGGGTCCCGGGCGAGCTCACGCAGCAGCTCGCCGGGTGCGTCGGTTCGGGCCGCCAGGGCGCGCCTGACCGCGCGGGAAGGATCTGCCGCCATGGCCTGGAGGATCTCTGGAGGCGTGGCGGGATCGCTCACCACGGTCAGCCGGATACGGACCCGCTTGTCACGAGCACGCGCGGTCAGGTGAGCCGTGTCCGTACCGCCGTTCGTTCCTGAAGCCCCTGGTTCCTGCTGCATTTGTCAGTCCTTTATCGATCATCTGCATAGCATGATCACAGCCGCCACCGACGAAAGAAGTCCGGACACCCGGCCGGAGAAGATCCTTGCCTGTGGGGGTCGTTTTCCGGGTGACCAACCGGGTGACGACGACCGTGAACAAGGCCGGCCGCCGGTGGAGGGCCAGGGACCACAGTCGCAGGTCGAACCTGGTCGGGGACCTGCCCGGATCGTCTCACAAGCGAGATGTCACTGGTTCGAACCCGGTGGTGCCCACCATCAAGGCTCTGATCTGGAATGACAGGTCAGAGCCTTCTGCGTTCTCGAATGAGACGCCGGGCCTCGTCACTCGGCAGGTGCCCGCTCTGCCGGCGGATCACTCCGGAGGGGCGGCCTTGCAAGCTCGCCCTCACCCGGCTCGAGCGACGTCCCGTCAAGCACGGGGCCGGGTCATCGGTCACCGGGCCGCGGAAAGCCCACCGGCGTACTACGATCATGCCTCACTGTGCGCCCAAACCGTTTGGCGGCTTCCGCCTGCCTGGCCATCACCCTCGGTTCGGTCTCCCTCAGCCTGGTCATCGGCACCGCGACACCCGCGTGGCTGGTCACCATGTGGTACCCGCCCGACGAGGTCATCGAGGGACCTCCTCTGGTGCCGGTGCTGGGTGGGTTGCTGCTGCTCGGGCTGGTGAACTCGTGGATGCTGTGGGAGGTCCTGCGGGGACCCGCGCCCGCGGCCGCGCCGATGCGCCGGGCGGCCACCTGGCTACGGCTGCTGCTGTACGCCGATGTGGTGTGGCTGCTGATCCCCTCGTTCCTCCCAGGGCTGGTCGAGACGGTCATCGGGCTGGCGCTCTGGGTGCCCGCGCTCGTGCTGTTCACGGTGGTGCTCACCGGATCAGGCCGGCCCTACCGGCTGGCTCTGCTCCTGCTCGGGCTGGTGGAACCGGTCACATCGCTCGTGGACTGCCTGACGGACGATTCACCACTCCAGATCTTCGTGAGCCCGGCCTACAAGGCGACCGTCATGGCCGTGGGAATGACCGCGTCCGTCGTCACGGTGATGCTCCTGCTCGCTCAGCGGCGTGACGGACGCTGGAGCCGGGTGACGCTCCTCATCGGCCTGGGCACGTTCGCGAGCGCGTTCCTGGTGGAACTCGTGGACGGTCTGACGAGAGGCGGCGCGATCGAGTCGATCGCCGAGGCGATGGATGTGCTCTACATCGTCTGGCTGGCGCGCACGGCGCACGAGCTGAACCGCGAGCCGAGGCGGAAGGCGCCTCTGCGGGTCCCCGCGCCGGTCGCGGCCGTGGCCGCGGTCCTCCCGCTGATGGTCGTCGGACCCGAGGGCCGCCCACATCTCACCTACACCTGGCGGAGCGATGACCTCATGGAATGCTGGACGTGGTCGGAACCGCCACGTGTCGCGGACATCCCGGCCCACAAGCGCGAGCGGGCCTACATGTGCAGCGTGAACAAGAGTTCTCAGCAGGTCTCGGATCAGGCACTGCTCGGCAGGGGCCGGGACGCCTGCGCCAGGTTCGCCGCCGGGGAGCCGGTCCGGGCCCGGCCCGCGCTGCTCGCGCTGCTCTGCCCGGAGGTGATCGGACGGAGACATCCGGATCTGCTGGTGTCGTCCGCTCAGATCGCCCGTCAGGAGGCGGAAAAAGAGCGCATCGAACGCGAACGGTCGGCGCGCAAGGCGCGCCGCGAGGCACGCAAGGAGGACGCCCTGTGCCGCGACCCGTGGCCCGCGCTGCGTACCCGGTTCCAGGCGACCGCGTCCTATTACGACTGGGACGCCCGACCCTACGGCATCTACGACGCGGAAGCGGACACCGAAGAAGGCTACGAGGCGATCTGGGACAGGGAATCGATCGGCACCCTGGCGACCAGCGGTCCACTGGCTCTGATCTTCACACCCAGCCAGGACTGGGCGACCTGCGTCACGGCGAAGGCGCTGCGCTCGGCCCCGCCGCCCCTGCGGCACAAAGGCTGGGACGAGGTGGTCGAGGCGGACATCGTCAGCGAATCAGGCCGCCTGGTGATGCAGACGCTGTCGGCGAGCAAGGTGCGCTTCCCCAACCTCGCGCGCGGCGGTCCCGGCCGCTACCGGCTGCGCCTGTACACACGTCCGGGTGTGGATCTCGTTCTCGTCTATCCGGTGAGGAGGGCGGCGTGGTGACGGGCCGGCCGGTCGCGCCGGTCGCCACCCGGTGAATGCGGAGCCCGTTGACGGACGGTCTCCGCGTGGACTCGCCGATCAGTCCTCAAGGGGTTCCGCGCCGAAGAACCGCAGTTCCAGCATCTCCGGGGAGAAGGGGAGACCAGTGATCTTTCCCGCCAGGGCGAACGAGCGCCCGATCGGGGCGTCGATGCGCGAGTCATCGTCGATGTCGTGTTCGGGGTCCAGCCCGACTTCGCGCATCTCCTTGACGAAACGGTCCGGATCGTTGCCTGACCGCGCGTCCGGAAGCATCGGGTCGAAGCAGACGACCGGCTCACCGTCGACGATGTAGGCGAAGCTGTCGGAGGCGTAATCATGGCGGCAGACCGACACGACCTCGGTTCCCCGTGAGACCGGACCGTATGTGTCGGGGTCAACGGAGATCTTCCATCCCCCCGGTTCGATGACGAGGGTCCAGTCGCCGATCTTCGCGGCGCCGATGTAACCGGCCGCGTCGTCGCTCATGCTCTCCACCGAGCGCTCGTCCAGTTCCTCGGACGTCACCCCTTCCTCCATGGTGCTCTCGTCCACGCCGAACCGGCGGAGGACCTCGTCAGGGGAGAGTCCCCGGACGAAGGACACGCAGTAGATCTCGCCCAGTTCCTCGCGGCCGGAGAGCCACCGGAACTCCTCGGGGCACTCTGTCATCGTCACTCCTTTGATCACGTTGACGGCATGATCACAGCTGCCGCCGACAGAAAGGGGTCCGAAGGCTCGGACCCCGCCGGACAAGACCTGATGGTGCCGAGGAAAACATGAGGGCCCTACATATTTTCGGTGGGCCGGATTACACTCGGGGCGTCCTGAAGTGGATCACACGGAGGTGTCCATGAGGAAGATGACCGTCCGTCGCAAGAGCGCGGTGCGCCTGCTGTCCGGCGCCCGTCGGCTCTGGATCGAGTGGTGCTGGTAGCTACCGAGACGGCGGGCGCTCCCGGGCGCCCGCCCCTGCGGAGATCGGCCCTGTCATGACCGGCGAGCCGGGCGGCTACGACTGCCATCGCGACCACGGACCGTACGCGGGCGTCGCGGCCTTTCTCGGCCGGATCGCCGCCGACCGCCCCCGCCTGGCGTCCCGCCACCAGGTCGAACTGCACGCCATCGCACCCTGGCTCGACCGCGCGGCACGACCGGCCGCCGAGGAGGAGCCGATCCGGTTCCACCCCGCCCGGCGCACCGCCTTCCTGGCCTATGGCGCGGCGGAGTTCGTGGCGGCCTGGGCGGATACGCTTCGGCACCCGGTCACGGTGCGGTTCGACCACGTCGGCGATGCCGACGAGACCACCCGCGAGCTGCTGGACGCGCTGACCCGCCGGCTCGGGTCGTCCCCGGTGCGCCTGGACCTGCGTGACGGCGGCGCCCGCGAGCCGACGGCGGCCGACCCGGCGCCGGAGGCGACGCGCGCGGTCCTGGGCGACAGCCTGGCCCGCGGCTTCTACCACCACGCGGCCCGAATCGCCCGGCGTGGGCGCGCCATGGTGACCCCGGACGGCGATCTGCGGCACTGGTGGGCGTTCACCACGGGACTGGCCACCGCCCTGGCGGCGCTGGATCGCGCCGCCGAAGCGCTCGACCTCTACCACGAGGCGCGCGCCGCCACCGACGACCCGAAGATCACCATGTCGGCCGCGTACGCCACCGCCATGCTGTACACCAGGCACCTGCCGACGGCGGACCAGGACCCGGCGCAGGCGCGGCACTGGCTGGAACGGGCGCTCCACCTCGCCGCCGGACTGAACGACCCGCGGCAGCGGACGTTGTCCACCGTCTTCTACGAGCAGGGCCTGGCGCTGCTGGACGCCAAGGCCGGCGAGCCCGCCCGCGCGCTGCGGCTGATCGACGACGGACTGGCCCGGCTGACGGCGGTGCTCGCCCCCGGCGAGCGCCCGCAGGACCTGGCCCGGTTACGCCACAACCGGGCGCAGGTGCACCTGGCCCTGGGCGATCCGGCGCGGGCCCTGGCCGACCTCGACACCGTGATCGCACACGACCCCGGCAACTGCGAGTACTACGTCGACCGGGCGGCCCTGCACCGTGCGGCGGGCCGGTCCCAGGCCGCGATCAGGGACTACGGCACCGCGATCCGCCTGGGACCGCACCTGCCCGAGGCGTACTACAACCGGGCCGTGCTCCAGCAGGAGCGGGGCCGCTCCGAGCGGGCGCGCGGCGACCTGGAGTGCGCGCTCGCCATCGACCCCGGGCACCTCGACGCCCGGATCGCCCTGGTCAACCTGCAGGTGGAGCACGGCGCGCTCGACGAGGCCGAGGCGGGCGCGCGGGCCGGGCTGGCGCTGGCACCGCAGGAGCCCTCGCTGCTGTGCACCCTCGGGCTGATCCGCTCGGAGCGCGGCGGCCTCGCCGAGGCCGACGAGTTGCTCACCCGCGCCCTGGCCGGGGATCCGGAACTGGTCGAGGCATGGACGAACCGAGCCGCCGTCCGGTTCGAACGCGGCGACGTGACAGCCGCCGTGGCCGACCTGGACCGGGCGGTGGCGCTGTCGGCGGCGCCGGTGCCCCACTACAACCGCGGTACGGCGCTGATGCGGCTGGGGCGCTGGGACGAGGCCGCCCGCGACTTCGCCCACGCGCTCGCCCAGCCGGGCCTGGACCGGGGGCTGCGACGCGATCTGCGCGCGGAACTGGCCCGCTGCCGTCGCGCCATGGCCGGACGACGGCCGGACGTCGGCTGAGAGCTCCCCGCGCCGCCGTCTCCCGCTTCACACGGGTCCGGCTCCCATCGCGGACCTTGAGGACGATTCTGCATCGGATCCTCACATTCTCTGCGACCGGCCGCCACGGGATTCTGTTTTGATCGCACCGTGACCGAGGAAAGCGCCCCGAGAGCAGATGACGTGCTCTGGGTGACGGGCTGCGGAATGCTGGCGGTCGTCGCGCTGGCCTCCGCGACGTTCGGGACGTTTCTCGACATCTTCCTGGTGGCTCGGGCGCAGAGCCACTGTCTCGGTGACCTGAGCGCCGGGGAGAGATTCGCCGGGTTCATCTGGGCGACGGGCCGGCTCGTCGTGTTCCCGGTCGTCGCGGCCGGCTCGGCCCTGGCATCCGCACCGATCAGCCTGATCACCCGCCTGCCGTGGCTTGCGAGGTACGGCTGGCTGAAGGCCGTCCTGGCGATCGTCGCCGTCCTCGCCGCGGCGGCCGGTCCGACGGCGATGATCCTCTACGATGTCGCCACCGAGGGCACCCCGGGTGATTGCGCCCCACCGTGGTGGCCCTCCTGGCTTCCTCTTCAGCCGGGACCGGATGAGATCGTCGCAGTCCCGGTGGAGGGCGCGTCACGGTGGTGAAGGAACGACCCGTGAGAGGGCCGGCCGGGTGGCGGTCGTGTTCCCGGAGGCCGGGAGCGGACAGTCGCGGGCCGGGGCGGGCTCCCGGGATTATCGTGCGGGGCATGAGCCCCTGGACTGTGCACGACATCTGCGACGCCTACGTCGACGACTACGCACGGTTGAACCCCGTCGCCGCCACCGAGGCCGGCATCGGCGGCCACGACGACCGGCTTCCCGACCTCTCCCCGGACGGGCACGACGCCCGGGCGGAACTCGCCCGGAGCGCGTCGGCCCGCGTCTCGGCCGCACATCCGGCCGACGAGAGCGAACGCGTCGCGCGGGCGGTGTTCGCCGAACGGATCGGCCTGGAGGTGGAGACGCACGAGGCGTGGCTGCCGCAGGCGGCGCTCAACGTGGTCGCCAGCCCCGTCCAGAGCATCCGGTGGGTGTTCGACCTGATGCCCACGGCGACCGCGGAGGACTGGGCGGTCATCGCCGGGCGGCTGGGAGCGGTGCCGCACGCGCTCGCCGGATACCGGGCCTCGCTGTCGGCCGCGGCCGGCAGGGGCCGGGTGGCGGCGGCGCGGCAGGTGCGGCGGGTCATCGCGCAGTGCGAGACCTGGTCGGCCCCGGACGGCTTCTTCGCCGGCCTCGTCCGGCCGGCCGACGTGGGGGACGCGTTGCGCGCCGATCTGCGGGCGGGGGCGCACGCGGCGGCCGGCGCCTACGCCGAGCTGGCCGCCTTCCTCCGGGACGAGCTCGGGCCGAGGTCCGCGGTCGAGGACGCGGTCGGCGAGGAGACGTACGAGCTGTGGTCGCGGACGTTCCTCGGCGCGAGGCTGGACCCCCGTGAGGCGTACGCCTGGGGCTGGGAGGAGTTCCGCCGTGTCGAGGCGGAGATGGCCCGGATCGCCGGGCGGATCCGGCCCGGGGCCGGTCCCGCCGAGGCCGCGGCGGTGCTGGACGCCGACCCCCGCCACCGCGTGCGCGGGGAGGACGGGTTCCGGGCGTGGATGCGGGAGCTGTCCGACCGGGCGCTGGCCGACCTGCGAGGCAGGCACTTCGACATCCCGGACGAGCTGATGCGGCTGGACTGCCGGATCGCGCCGCCGGGCGGCGGGGCGGGCGCCTACTACACCAACCCGGCCGAGGACTTCAGCCGGCCGGGCACGATCTGGTGGTCGCTGCCGCCGGGCAGGGAGGAGTTCCATACCTGGCGTGAGGCCAGCACTCTCTACCACGAGGGCGTGCCCGGACACCACCTGCAGATCGGTACGGCGGTGGCGACGCCCGGCCTCAACCGGTTCCAGCGGCTGCTGTGCTTCATCGACGGCCACGGTGAGGGCTGGGCGCTCTACGCCGAGCGGCTGATGCGCGAGTTCGGCCACCTCGACGACGGCGCCCTGCTCGGCATGCTGAACAAGAGCCTGTTCCGGGCCGCCCGCGTGGTGCTCGACGCCGGCATGCACCTGAGGCTGGAGATCCCGGCGGGTACCGGCTTCCACGAGGGGGAGCGGTGGACGCCCGAGCTGGGAGCCGAGTTCCTGCGCACCAGGACGCTGACGGACCCGGCTCGCGCGGCCGACGAGATCGACCGCTATCTCGGCTGGCCGGGGCAGGCGTCCGCGTACAAGCTCGGGGAGCGGCTCTGGCTCGATCTGCGTGAGGAGGCCAGGGCCGGGCGCGGCGCGGAGTTCGACCTGAAGGACTTTCACACCCGCGCCCTGCGCAGCGGCCCGGCCGGGCTGGACATCATGCGGGAGCTCCTGACCGACTCCTGACCGGCTGTTTTCTTTTCGGTCATGAATATTTGTAAATACCATCTCTCGCAATGAATGATGTCACTGTGTGAATAATTACGGGAATCTCTTGCGATATCTCCTGGGCGTGTTTATGGTGGGCAACTGTTGCAGGGTGGCCGATGTCGTCAGGCCGGGCCGCCTGAGCGGGGACAGTGGTCAACCATCTGGTCTGGAGAGTGAAGACTGAGTCCTAGCTAGCACCAGCCTGCTCGCGGCGAGCCCTCCCGTCGCCGTTCTTCCGGGGTCGCAGGCCTTTCGTCGTGCCGGTGGCCGTGCGGGAGGTGTCATGCGCCCGCGCGTTCCGCGCCGTGTCGCCGGGTGATCCGCTTTTTCGGGCGGCATCGTGCTGTCCGGAATCAATCTGGAATTCGCCCGGTGTTCGCATCACCGTCATTCCCATTTCCCTTTCAAGGGGGTTGCTGTGCGCAAAGAGGCTGTCAGCAGAACGGAACGACCCTCCCGGGCCGACGTCGTCATCGTCGGCAATGGCGCCCTCGGCCTGTTCCTGGCCGACGAACTGGTCGAGCGCCGCATCGGCTCCGTCGTCGTGGTCGGCCCGAGCGGCCGCGAGGGCGGCGCGAGCCAGGCCGCGGGCGCCATGCTCGGCTGCTTCGGCGAGGCCACCACGGAGTCGCTGCGCACCGACGCCTCGCGTACGAGGTTCGAGCTCGGCGTCGCCGCCCACGACCGCTGGCCCGACGTGCTCGACCGGCTGGAGGGGTACTCGTCGACCGGCTCGCCGCTGCTGGTCGCCCCCGACTCCCACGTGGTGCTGAACTCCATCGGCGCCGACCTGGACACGGTCAACTTCACGGCCATGATCGAGGCCCTGGAGGAGTACGGCAAGCCGTGGGAGGAGATCGATCCCAGAGAGATCCCCGGCTTCCGGCCCCGGCTGGACACCCGTGCCCTGCGCGCGGTCCACCTGCCCGCCGAGGGCGCCGTGGACGCGCGCGGCGTGCTGGACGCGCTGGACGCCCGGCTGCGCGAGACCGACACGATCATGATCGACCAGACGGTGCGCACACTGGTCAGGGACGACGGGGCGGTGACCGGCGTCGAGCTGGACGACGGCCACGTCATCGAGGCGGGCACCGTGGTCGTCGCGGTGGGCGCGCGCAGCGAGGCGCTGGTGCGGACCGCCCTGGACGACCTCGACATGGTGCCGACCTTCCCCGGGCTGGGCTTCGCGATGCTGGCCCGCCGTACCGGGGGCGAGCCGTTCCGCAGCGTGGTCCGCACGCCGAACCGCGGCTTCGCCTGCGGGCTGCACGTCGTGCCCGGCCCCGGCGACCTGGAGTACTACGGCGCCACCAACCGCCTGGTGGACCAGGTCTCCAGCGTGACCTGGATGGCCGACGTCCGCTTCCTGGCCCAGTACTCGATGCAGCAGCTCGACGAGCGGGTCGCCTCGCACGAGGTCACCGGGTGGCTGGCCGGGAACCGCCCGGTGACGCTCGACGGCTTCCCGCTGATCGGGTGGCTGCCGCTGTCCGGCCTGTACCTGCTGACCGGGACCTACCGCGACGGGTTCCACTGCGCGCCGCTGCTGGCCGAGCACGTCGCCAACGAACTGCAGGGCAAGCCGGGGACCATCGACCCGATGTTCAGGCCGACCCGCGCGCCGATCGAGACCAGGACGATCGAGTGGTCCGTCAACGAGTACGTCGAGCACAACCTCGCCGCCTGGTTCGAGACGGGCGCGGAGGCCGCGCCGCAGATGACCACGGCGCAGATCGCCGACTACTACCGGGCCATGGCCATGAAGTTCTACGACACGATGGACATCGACTACGCGCTCGGCCCCGACATCCTCTGGTACGCGCAGGGCAGCCTGCTCGGCGCGCGCCGGGTCGCCCGCTACTTCCACCGCCTGTCCGGCCGGAGCGGTTCGCGGCCGGTGGGCGCGGGGACGGGGGAGGCGCGGCGATGATCGTCTCCCAGGAACCGGTGGTGGAGATCGTCCGGCGGATCGTCGACAAGCAGCTCAACCTGTCCGCCCACGGATACGAGCTCGACGCCGACGACGACCTGTGGAACATGGGCATGACGTCGCTGACCTGCATGGGACTCATGCTCACCGTCGAGGACACCTTCCAGATCGAGCTGCCCGAGGAGGCGCTGCGGGAGGGCACCTTCCGCACCGTCGGCACGATCACGGCGGCCGTCGAGGCCGCCAGGTCGGCGCACGAGAAGCCCGAGAGGAGGGTGTAGGCGCAGATGCCGAGGATCGAGCCGCGCCCGACGAATCCGTTCCCCCTGCTCCACGACCCCGCGGAACACCGCTTCCCGCTGTCTGCGGGGCAGGAGCGCCTGTGGTGGCTGCGTCAGCTGGACTCGTCGCACGACCAGTACCACATCACCGGAGGCTGGCGGTTCCCCGCGGGGCTCGATCTCCCGGCGCTCACCGCCGCGCTCACCGGCCTGACACGCCGCCACGACATCCTGCGCACCCGCTTCGTCCTGCGGTCCGACGGGACGACCGCGCAGGAGGTCGCCGGCGAGGTGGAGGTGCCCGTCATCCGGGCGGGACGCGAGTGGCGGGCGGCCGTCGAACGGGCCGCGTCCGAGCCGTTCGACCTGTCACGGCCACCGCTGCTGCGGGTGGTCGCGGCGGAGCTGGAGGACGGACACGGCCTGTTCACGGCACTGCACCACATCGTCACCGACCGGTGGTCGATGGACGTGCTGGCCCGCGACCTCTTCGAGCTCTACGACGCGGCGCTGGCAGGGCGGGCGCCGAGCCTGCCCGCCCTGCCGGTCCAGTACGGCGACTACGCCCGCTGGCAGCGGCGCCTGCTGACGGACGACCTGCTCCGGCCGGGGCTCGCGCACTGGGAGCGGACGCTGGCCGGCTACGAGCGGCTGGAGCCGCCCACCGATCGGCCGCGCACCGCGCGGGACGACGCGACGGGCGCGAGCCTCGTGGTGGAGCTGCCGGAGGAGGACACCGCGGCGATGACGGCGGTCGCCTGGCGGGCCAGGGCGAGCCCCGGCGTGGTGGTGACGGCCGCGCTGGTCGCGGCGCTGAGCGCGTTCGCCGGGCAGGACGACGTCGTCATCGGGGCGACCATCTCCGACCGCCCCCGCCCGGAGCTGCAGGACCTGATCGGCTTCTTCGTCAACACCGTGGTCCTGCGGGTGGACGTGTCCGGCCGGGGGACGACCTTCCGCGAGCTGGTGACCCGTACCCGCGACGCGTGGCTGGCGGCCGACGCGCACCAGGACGTGCCCTTCGAGCGGATCGTCGGAGCGGTGCGGGCCGGGTCGGAGGAGCGCCGCAACCCGATCTTCGACGTCGTGGTGAACCACGCGGGGGACCGTACCGCGCTGGCGGAGGCTCCCGGCGCGCCGGAGTGGTGGTATCCGGAGCTGCCGGTGACCGCCCGGTTCGACCTGTCGCTCACCACGCAGACGGTGGGCGGACGGCTGCGCGCCACCTTCGTCTACCGGCCCGCCCTGTTCGACGAGACGACGATCGCCGCGCTGGCGGAGCGTTACGTCCGGCTGCTCGCCCGGGGGACGGCGGACCCCGACCGGCCGCTGCGCGAGCTGGACCTGGCCGGGAGGCCCGCGGCGGCGCCGGCCGCCGCCGACCCGGCGCCGCGGGCCACGGTCGTGGAGCTGGTCGAGGCGCAGGCCGCCCGCCGCCCGCGGGAGACGGCGGTGACCGGCACGGCGGGGGAACTCGCGGGGGAGGAGCTCTCCTACGGCGAGCTGAACCGGCTGGCGAACCGGCTGGCCCGGCACCTCGTGGCCCGCGGCGTGGGACGGGGGCGGGTCGTGGCCGTCTGCCTGGAGCAGACCACGGACCGGTTCGCCGTGCTGCTCGCCATCGCCAAGTGCGGCGCCGCCTACTTCCCGATCGACCCGGGCTTCCCACCCGGCAGGCTGCGGTTCATGCTCGCCGACGCGGGGACGGCCCTCACGATCGTCAGCCCGTCGCTGGCCCACCGCGTCCCCGCCGACGCCGCGCCGCTGCTGGTGCTCGGCGATCCCGACCTGGCCGGCTACGACACGGGGAACCCGCCGCCGGCCGCGCGTCCGGGCGACCTGGCCTACCTGATCTCCACCTCCGGCTCGACCGGCGCCCCCAAGTCGGTCGCCGTCCCGCACGGCGCGCTCAGCAGGCTCGTCGCCGGAGCCCCGCGCTACCTCGACATCGGCCCCGGCGCGACGTTCATGCAGGCCGGGCCGCTCACCTTCGACGTTTCGGTCCTGGAGTGGACCCCGCTCGCGCACGGCGGGCGCGTGGTGGTGACCGGCACCGGCGCCCTCCTGGAGGACCTGGAGGCCGTCGTCCGCGACCACGGCGTGACCACGCTCAAACTGGTCTCCCCGCAGCTCGACCTCCTCGCCGAGCGGGACCTGCGGAAGCTGTCCGGCCTGCGTCAGCTCGTCGTCGGCGGTGACGTGGTCAACCCCAGGAGCTTCCTGGCCGCCCGCGAGCTGCTGCCCGGCTGCCGGGTCACGGCCTCCTACGGACCCACCGAGTGCACCGTGCTGGCCACCGTCTTCGACGGGGGGTTCCGGGACGGCCGCGTGCCGATCGGCCACCCCATCCCGTACACCCGCCTGTACCTCCTGGACCGCGACCTCCGCCCCGTCCAGGACGGCATGCGCGGTGAGATCTACCTCGCCGGCGACGGCCTGGCCCGCGGCTACCACGGCCGCCCGGGGCTGACCGCGCAGGCGTTCCTCCCCGACCCCTACGGCCCGCCGGGATCCCGGATGTACCGCACCGGGGACGTGGGCCGGCGGCTGCCCGGCGGCGCCGTCGACTTCCTCGGCCGCGCCGACCGCCAGGTGAAGATCCGCGGCTACCGGATCGAGACGAGCGAGGTCGAGCACGCCCTGCTGCGCCACGGGGCCACCTCGGCCGTCGTGGTCCGCGCCGAGCTGGACACCGGCCCGGCCCTGGTCGCCTACGTCGTGACGGACGGGTCCGGGGACGTCGCGGCGCTGCGCGACCGGCTGCGCGCGACGCTGCCCGCCTACATGATCCCCGACCACCTCGTCCGGATCCCGCGCGTCCCGCTGACCCCCAACAACAAGGTGGACCGCGCGAGCCTGCCGCCGGTCGTCCCGACCCGCCCCGGCGCGGCCGCGCCATCGGGAGAGGGGTCCGGGACGGCCGCGCCACCGGGGGACGAGGGTACGGCCGCGCCGCCGGGCAACGGCCTGGAGGCGAACGTCGCGGAGGCCTGGTCGCGGGTGCTGGGCCGGCCCCTGGCGGCCGGCGAGGACTTCTTCGACCACGGCGGCCACTCGCTGCTGGTGCCGCGGGCGACCGCGGCGGTCCGGCGGCTGCTCGGCCGGGAGGTGCCGCTTCGCCTCATGACGCGCCACCGCACGCCCGCCGCCTACGCCGCGGCGCTCCTGGCCGAGAGCCTGCCGGGAATCGACGCCGGCCTCGACGCCGACCTCCGCCTGGAACGGCGGACCTGGCACAGCCGGACCCTGGGCGGCGACCGGCGGGTGGACCTGTTCGTCCCGGACGGGGCGGCCGAGGTGACGAGGACCCTGGTCGTCCTCGACGGTTCGGACTTCGCAGACGTCATGCGCCTCCCGGCGGTCCTGGGCCGGCTCGCCGGCGACCGCCGCGTCCCCGAGACCGCGGCGGTCTTCCTCAGCCCCGCAGACTGGTCGTCCCGCCGCCGGGAGCTGCTCGACGACGCCTACCCGGACCTGCTCGCCGACGAGCTGCTCCCCGTCCTGCGGGACCGGCTGGGAGACCGGTGGCGGCCGGGCCGGGCGGTCGCGGTCGGCGCGAGCCTCGGCGCGGTCGCGGCGGTTCGTGCCGCGCTGCGCCGCCCCGACGCCTTCGAGGGGGCGGTCGCGCTGTCCGGCCCGCTGAGCGAGCACCGGCTCGGCCCGGCGGCCTCCGCCCCGGCCCGGCTGTTCCTGTACGCGAGCCGGGAGGAGGCGGACATCATGCTCGACGACGGCCTCGACCTGGTCGAGGCCGTCAAGCGCACCGGGGAGGAACTGGCCGCCGACGGACACGTGGTGCGGTGCGAGTACGGCGACGGCGGCCACACCTACGCCGCCTGGGAGTCGGTGCTCCCGGAGGCGATCTCATGGGCGTTGAGAGAGGACCGGGCACGAGATGTTCGATGACGGCGAGTTCCACGTCGTGGTCAACGACGAGGAGCAGTACTCGATCTGGCCGGCCGGCCGCGACCTGCCGGCGGGCTGGCGGCCCGTGGGGAGCGCGGCGCCGAAGGCGGAGTGCCTGGCCCGCATCGACGCGAACTGGACCGACATGCGGCCGCGGAGCCTGCGGGAGGACACGTGACGCCGACCGTGTGCGACCTGTTCGAACGGCAGGTGCGGGAACGGCCGGACGCCACGGCGGTCAGGACCTCCGGCCGGTCGTGGACCTACGCGGAGTTCGGCGGGACCACGGCCCGGCTCGCCGCCCGGCTGCGGCGCGGCGGCGCCGGGCCCGGCGGGATCGTCGGGCTGGTCGCGCCCCGCGGACCGCAGGCGCTGACCGGCATCGTCGCCATCCTGCGATCCGGCGCCGCCTGCCTGCCGCTGGACCCCGACGACCCGCCGCTGCGCAACCGGGAGATCCTCGACGGCACCGGATGCCGCCAGGTGCTCGCCGCCGCCCCCGTCGAGTGGCTGCCCGGCGCCCAGCTCATCGACGACCCCACGCTGGAGGACGAGGAGGAGGCCCCGCCGGCCGCGCCGGACCCGCTCGATCTGGCCTACGCCATCACCACCTCCGGCTCGACCGGGCGCCCGAAGGTCGTGGGCGTGCCGCACGAGGGCCTCTCCAACCTGGTGGCGGCCTCCATCGAGGACCTCGACCTGGTCAGGCCGGACGACGTGATGCTGTGGACGCTCGCGGTCACCGTGGACAGCACGATGCACGACGTGCTGATGCCGCTGTGCTGCGGCGGCTGCGTCGCCGTCCCCGACCCCGGCGAGCTGCCCGCGGCCGGGATGCTGCGCGCCGTACGGGCACTGGGGGCGACCGTGCTGGAGATCCCGGCCGCGGTGCTCGGCCCCTACGGCGGGTCGCTGCTGCCGCGGCTGGCCGAGGCCGGGGTGCGGCTGGTGATCACCGGGGGCTCGCAACTCGACGGGCCCGGCCTCGCCGACGCGGACCCGCTGGTCGTCTGCAACGGCTACGGGCCCACCGAGACCTCGGTCGCGCCCCTGTGGTACCGCTGCGACAAGTCCACGCCGCGCTGGGTGCCGATCGGCAGGCCGATCCGGGGCGTCCGGGCCTACGTCCTCGACGAGGAGCTGAACCCCGTCCCCGACGGAGCCGCGGGCCAGCTGTACATCGCCGGAGCCGGCCTGGCCAGGGGATACCTCGGGCTGCCCGGCCGTACGGCGGCGGCCTTCCTGCCGGACCCGTTCTCCGACACTCCCGGCCGGCGCATGTACGCCACCGGGGACCGCGTGCGGCGGCAGCCCGACGGGGAGTACGTCTTCCTCGGCCGCACCGACGACCAGATCAAGATCAGCGGGTTCCGCGTCGAGATCGGGGAGGTGGAACACGCGCTGCGCGGCTGCCCGGGAGTGGCCGACGCGGCGGTGCTGCTGCGCCGGGACGCCCCCGGCGGCGCGGCCCTCGTCGCCTTCCTGGCCGGCACGCCGCTGTCCGACGAGGAGATCTCCGGCCGGCTCCGCGACCGCCTGCCGCGGCACATGGTGCCGCGTTTCCACGTGTGGCTGGACCGCCTTCCCCTCAACCGACCTGGGAAGATCGATCGTGCGGCGCTGGCGGAGATGCCCTTCGCCGACGCGCGGGCCGACCGGAGGAGGACCGACGATGTCACATGAGACCGGCCACGCGATGTCACACGGGACCGGCGACGGGACGGGGCGGCCGACGATAGCCCTGATCGGCGGCCGGCCCAAGCTCGTGCGAAAAGCTCACGAGCTCGGCATGGGCGTCGTCTACATCCAGCATCCCGGCCAGTACGACCGGGCCCACTGGCCCTACGTCGACCAGGCGCTGCTCGTCGACTACACCGACACCGAACGGCTGCTGCCGCTGGTGCGGGCGCTCCACCAGGCGTATCCGTTCGACGGCGTGGTGTCGCTGTACGAGCTCGGCGTCCGGCCCGCCGCGGAGATCGACCGGATGCTCGGGCTGGGCTGGCACTCCCTGGAGACGGTGGACCTGCTGCTGGACAAGTGGCGGATGCGGCGGCGGCTCAACGGGCTGGGCGTCAGCCCGGTCGCCGCCGCCGTGGGGGAGACCGAGCGGGACCTGCGGGACTTCGCCGCGGCGCACGGGCTGCCGATCTTCGTGAAACCGGTCTGCGAGGCGGGCAGCATCGGCGTGTTCGCCATCCACGACGAGGCGGACCTCGCGGCCGTCCCGGCGCGCTTCCGCGAGCTCGAAGCGCGGTTCGACCGATCCGACCTGGCCGGACCCCTCGACCGGTTCCTCATGGAGGAGTTCCTCGACGGGCCGGAGATCAGCGTGGAGACGCTGAGCTTCGACGGGCGCCACGTCCTCGTCGGGGTGACCGACAAGGTGCTCGGCGGGCCGGGTTTCGTGGAGGTCGGCCACTCCTGCCCCAGCCGGCACCCCGAGCCGCTGCTGCGCGAGGTCGAACGGCTGGTCATGGCCTTCCTCGACGCGGTCGGCCTGCGGAACGGCCCCGGCCACACCGAGGTCAAGCTGACCGGCCGCGGCCCGCGGATCGTCGAGTCGCACACCCGCATCGGCGGCGACCGGATCAACGAGCTGACCGAGATCGCCTACGGCGTCGACATGGACCGCCACGCGCTCGGCTCGCGGCTCGGACTGGTCGAGCCGCTGATCCGGTCGCCCCTGCCGCGGGCCGGCGCCGCGATCCGCTTCCTCACCCCGCCCCCGGGAAGGGTGACCGAGGTGACCGGCGTCGAGGACGTCCTCGCCGACCCCGCGCTGGTGGAGCTGGAGATCTCCGTCCGCCCCGGGGACGAGGTGCCCCCGCTCACCTGGAGCGAGGAGCGGGTCGGGCACGTCCTGGCGCGGGGCGAGACGGCCGAGCAGGCCGCCGCCGCCTGCGAGCGGCTGGCGGCGATGGTCGCCATCCGCACCGAGGCGGTTTCGTGAGCGTACGCGCGCCGCAGTCGGACGACAGCGGTCCCCGGTTCCGCGACACCGTACGGCGGCTGCCCGCGCCGGTGTGGATCCTCGGCTTCGGCATGCTGGTCGTCCGGATCGGCAACTTCCTGCCGGTCTTCATGGTCCTCTACCTCACCAGCCGGGACATCCCGCCCGCGGCGGCCGGGCTGGTGCTCGGCGGCGCCGGGCTGGGCAACGTCCTCGGCAACACGGTCGGCGGCTACCTCGCCGACCGGCTCGGGCGCCGCTGGACCATCGTGCTGTCCATGCTGGCGACGGCGGGGCCGACGGCCGCCATCCCGATGTCGGACTCGCTGCCCGTGCTGATCACGCTGGCCTTCCTGGCCGGGACGGCCTCCCAGGTCTACCGCCCCGCGTCGGCCGCGCTGCTCATGGACGCCACGACGACCACCCAGCAGCGGCTGGCCGCCTTCGCCGTACACCGTTTCGCGATGAACGTCGGCGCTGCGGCCGGCGGCGTGCTCGGCGGGTTCCTGGCCACGGTGTCGTACCTGGCGCTGTTCGTCGGGAACGCCGTGGCCTGCCTGCTGTTCGCCGCCATAGCGGCGGTCCTGCTGCGGGACGTGGCCCGCGTCCCGGACGACCGGGAGCCGGACCCCGGCGCCGGGGCACCGCAGCCGAGCTACCGCCGGGCCCTCGCCGACCGCCGCCTGCGGCGCTTCCTGGTCATGACGCTGATCGCCGAGTTCGTCTACATCCAGTCCACCGTCGGCCTGCCGCTGCACGTCGACGCGCACCACCTGTCCGCGGCCGACTTCGGCCTGCTGATGGGCCTCAACGGCGTACTGGTCCTGCTGCTCGAACTGCCGATCACCGGCATGGTCTCCCGCCGCGTCCCCGGCTACGTCCTCGCCCTGAGCAACGTCCTGACCGGCGTCGGGCTGGCCCTGACCGGCCTGGCGGGCGGCATGGGCTGGCTGGCGGCCACCGTCCTGCTGTGGACGCTCGGGGAGATGCTGTACGCCTCGATGGCCAGCGCCTACCTGAGCGACCTGGCCCCGCCCACCATGGGCGGGCGCTACCAGGGCCTGTACGGCGCCGCCATCACGGCGGGCACCGGCGTCGGCCCGATCATCGGCGGCGCGGTGTACGCCCTGAACGAGTGGGCGCTGTGGGTGGTCTGCGCGGCCGGCGGCCTGGTCTCGGCCTGGCTCTGCCTGCCGGGCCGGGAAGACCGCGGCCTGAGCGCCGGGAAGGGATCCACCGGGCTCGCCTGAACGGCGAAGATCTGAACGCCGGAGAGGGACTCACCGGGCTCGCCTGAGCGGCGAAGGCATGAGCGCCGGGGAAGGACGCACCGGGTTCGCCTGAGCGGCGGGCCCGGTTCGTCGTGTCTCCGGCTCCCCGCGTTCCCACGGTGACCTCCCCGCGTTCCCACGGTGACGCGCCGGACGCGGCGGCCGGCCGGGAAGAAGATTCGGGCCTGCGGCGAAGGATGGGTGATCGCAACCGAAATCCGGAAGGAAGGCTCATGTCGGAGAAGAGAACTTGATCGCGGCAGTGAGCGAACCGGGAATCGACGCCGAACTCGTCGCTCGGTACCGGCGTGACCCCGAGCTGTTCACAGAGGTGCACGACCGCTACTACCGCGACATCTACCGGTACGTGGCCGGCCGGCTGGACACGCAGATCGCCGAGGACATCACCGCCGAGACGTTCCTGCTGGCCTTCGACCAGCGCGACCGGTTCGACCCGGAACTCGGGGGCCTGCGGCCCTGGCTGTTCGGCTTCGCCACCAACCTCATCGCCAGGCACCGGCGCAAGGAGACCCGCCGCTACCGGGCGCTGGCCCGGTTGGAGCCGGAACCCGTCGTGGAAGGCCACGAGAACCGGGTCGTGACCTCCGTCACCGCCCAGCGCATGCAGCCGCATCTGGCCAAGGCACTCGCCGCGCTCTCCGGGGGCGAGCGCGACGTCCTGCTCCTCGTGGCGCTGGGCCAGCTCGGTTACGACGAGATCGCCCAGGCGCTCGGCATCGCCGTCGGCACCGTGGGCTCCAGGCTCAGCCGGGCCCGCGCGAAGATGCTCGCCCTCATCGACAAGGAGATGATCCGTGGATGACGACCTGACCCCGATCGCCACCCTGCTGGCCAGGCCCGAACCACCCGCCGAGGCGATCACCCGCAGCAGGGGGCGGCTCCAGGCCAGGATGCGCGGCCGCGCGCCCCGGCGGACCGGGTGGCTCAAGCCGGGGTTCGGCCTGGCCACGGTCGCCGCCGCCGCGGCGGCCGTCGCCGTGCTCGCCACCGGCGTGACCACGCCCGCCGACACACCGGCCACGGGCCGGGAGATCCTGCTCATGGCGGCGGTCAGCGCGGAACACGCGCCGCAGGACTCCGGGACCTACTGGCATGTCACACGTAAGTGGCCGTGGCCGGATATCCCGCCGGAGGAGAGCTGGACCACCCGGGACGGCAGGCGCTGGTCCAAGGGCGAGCCGGGTGATCCTCCGGGCGCCGTCGTGCCGGACTCGACCTCGTTCATGCTCAAGGGCGCGAAGGTGAGCTTCGAGGATCTGGAAAGGCTGCCGGCGGATCCGGAGGCGCTGAAGACACGGCTCGCCGAACTTCCGGGGCGCGACGACGACATGGCCCTCTCCGAACAACGGGGCGACCCCACCCGTCCCCTGATCACGCTGATCTCGGAACTGCCGACGCCGCCGGAGGTCCGCTCCGCGGCGTTCCGCGCCCTCGCCGCCACGCCGGGGGTCCGGGACGCGGGAGCGATGGAGGACGGACGGAAACTGCTGATCCCCGATCCCGACGGCGAAAAGGAGATCACGCTGGTCGTCGACCCCGAGACCGCCCGGGTGACCCGCACCGACCAACTCATGGGCGACAACGGAAGCGTGGGGTGGGCCGAAGGACTCATCTCACTGACCACCGGCTGGACGGACGAGCTTCCGCAGGTGGACGGCGGCAGGTCATGATTCCAGGAAAAGCGCTTCTCGCCGCCGCCGTCGTGGCGGCGACGATCGCGGGCACCGCACCCGCACCCACCCCCGCGTCCACGTCGGCGCCGCAGGCTTCCTCTCCCCGGCCGAACGGGGTGACCCTGATCACCGGCGACCGGGTCGTGATGACCGGCCGCGGGCACCGTGTGGAGCCCGGCCCCGGTCGGCAGGACGTCGGCTTCAGGAGCCAGATGCTCAAGGGACACCTGTACGTGGTTCCGTCCGACGCCCAGCCCCTGCTCACCCAGGGGACGCTCGACCGGCGGCTGTTCGACGTCACCCAGTTGCTGGAGTGGCGGTATGGGGACGCCGACAGGGGCGACATCCCGCTGATCACGCAGTCGGACGCCGGCCAGGTTCCTGCCCTCAGGAGCGCGCAGGGCGTCAAGGGGTTCGCCGGTCTCGGCATGACCACGCTCAGCCTGCCGAAGAGCGGCGCGGCCCAGGCGTGGAAGGACATGGCGGGCGGCGCCCGTACGCTGGCCGCGGGCACGGCGAAGATCTGGCTGGACGGCCGCCTGTCCTACACCCTCGACCGGAGCACCGAGCAGATCGGCGCCACCGAGGCGTGGAGGCAGGGAATGACCGGCGAGGGCGTCACGGTCGCCGTCCTCGACTCCGGCTACGACCCCGACCATCCGGATCTGAAGGGCGTGGTCACGCAGACGCGCAACTTCAGCGACGAGCCCGATATCCGCGACGACCTCGGCCACGGCACCCACGTCGCCTCGACCGTCGCGGGCAACGGTGAGAAGTACCGGGGCGTCGCCCCCGGAGCGCGGCTGGCCGTCGGAAAGGTGGGCGGGGTGGGCGGCGCCTCCGAGTCCGCCGTTGTGGCGGGCATGGAGTGGGCCGCCCTGGAGATCAAGGCCAAGATCGTCAATTTCAGCATGGCGGCCCCCGACGAGCCCGGGATCGACCCTGTGGAACAGGCGGTGAACACGCTCTCGGCGAAGGCGGGCACACTGTTCGTCGTCGGCGCGGGCAACAGCGGAAGAGCACCGGTTGGCAGTCCTGCCAGCGCCGACGCCGCCCTCGCGGTCGGCGCCGTCGACGGGCGGGACCGGATGGCGGACTTCTCCAGCACCGGCCCCCGTGCGGGCGACCACGCCGTCAAACCGGACATCACCGCGCCGGGTGTCGGCATCGTCGCGGCGGAGGCCGGCACCGACGGCGGGCACGTGGCGATGTCCGGAACCTCGATGGCGACGCCGCACGTGGCGGGGGCCGCGGCGATCCTCGCCCAGCGTCACCCCGACTGGACGGGGCAGCGGATCAAGGCCGCGCTGACCGGCGGCGCCGCCCCCTCGGCCGGGGCCACGCCGTACCAGCAGGGCACCGGGCGGGTGGACGTGGTCCGCGCCCTGAAGCAGCAGGTCACGGCTCAGACGACGGACGCCTGGGCGGCCTTCCCCTGGGGCGGTCCGAAGGAGCGCCACAGGACCGGGACCATCACCTACACCAACTCCGGCGACACGCCGGTGAGCCTCGACCTGACCGGTGGAGGAGAGGTGCTCGAACTCGGCGTCCAGAGGCTCGACGTGCCCGCCGGGGGGCAGGCGTCGGTCACGCTCACCATCGACGCGACCGGCAAGGCTCCGGGCGACTACGCCGGTACGGTCATCGCCACCGCGGGTGACACGGTGATCCGCACCGTGGCCGGCGCCTATGTCGAGCCCGAGTCCTACGACGTCACCATCACCGTCGTCGGCAGGCAGGGGCAGCCGGCCGACCCCTGGATGGCGCAGATCTACGACCCGGCGACCGGGACCGTCATCGAGCCGGTGTTCCACGGCGGCACGGCCACGGTACGGCTCCCCAAGGGCGACTGGAACGTCTACACCGAGACCGTCGAGAAGATCGACGGAAAGTGGGCCGACACCGCCGCCGACTCCCCGCTCAGGGTCGACGGCGACGGCGTCCGGCTGACGGTGGACGCGCGTCAGGGCAGGGCGACCGGGGTCACGCTCGACGACCCGAGCGCCGAGATGCGCCGCGGTTTCGAGTTCGGGCTGGCCCACGGCGCGTGGAGCTTCTCCATGTTCACCGGCCTGAACCCCAACGCCGGGTTCTTCGTCGTCCCCGTCCGCCGGTCCGGCCTGACCTACACGCTGAGGACCATGTGGCTGAGCAGGGACGTCTCTCCCAGCCCCTACGTCTACGACCTCGTCGACCGCCGCACCGACGGCATCCCCGACGATCCCACCTACCGCGCCAGGCGGAAGGAACTGGCGAAGATCTCCACGACCTACCGGGCCTCGGGCGTCGCGGCCACGGGGACGCCGATGGCCGGGCTGCCCTCCCCCGGTTTCCCGGGCATGTCCCTGATGCCGCTGGTCTACGACCTCCCCCTGCCCGGCACGCTCGTCCAGTACCGCACCCCCGGGGTGACCTACGAGAGCGGCCTCCAGGTCGGCACCTCCCTGACCTTCGACGGCGGTCGGCTCGCGAAGCGCGGGGAGAGCGGGGAGGTCTGGAACGCGGCGGTCACCGGCCCGTCGTTCCTGCTTCCGGGTGGCAGCCGCACCGGCGACGAGTTGACCTTCTCGGGGGTCGGCCTGTTGGCCGACGGGCGCCCGGGCAGGACGGGCTCGGACGCCGCCGCCACCGGCACCGCCACCCTCACCCGGGACGGGAAGACGCTGGCCCGCGCCGACCTCGCCGGCTGTGAGATCTACCGGCCGGAAGGATGCGAGCTCCGCGCCGATCTCCCCGCCGGGCCCGGCGCCTACACGCTCACCGCCTCGATGCGCAGGCAGGTGCCGCACTCGGCGCTCTCCACCGGGGTGGAGTCCGTGTGGACGTTCCGGTCCGCGACCACGGAGAAGCCGCAGCCGCTGCCGCTGACCGCGGTCCGCTACGGCCCCGACGGCCTGGACGAGTCGAACCGCGCCAAGCCGGGCGGCGTGACCCGCATGCCCGTGTGGATCGAGCGCAACCCCGGAGCCGCCGCGGCGGAGACGAGGTCGATCCGCCTGGAGATGTCCACCGACGACGGGACGAGCTGGCGCCGCGTCCCGCTCGTCCGCACCGGCTCCGGTTGGACCGCCGTGCTGCGGAACCCGTCCGCGGCCGGGTTCGTCTCCCTCCGCGCGGCCGTGACCGACACGGCGGGCACCGGCCTGACCCAGACGATCACCCGCGCCTACGCCGTCGGCTGACCGTCGGGCGGAAGCTCGGGCGGCCGCCCGAGCCGATCGTCCGGATCTCCCGCGTCCCCGGTCCCGCCGTCGGCCGGACCCTCCTCCACGCCTAGAACGCGGACCGTCACGTACGGCCACGCCCGGCCGGGATGACGGTACGCGGCGACCGGCTCGGATCACCTCCGGGCCGTGTCCCGCCCGGTGGCCGATCGTTGAGTTGATCGTGATGACGTCCGCGGGCCGGCCTGCCTCCGGCGGGCCGCGCACGGGGGATCCGGCGGCATGGGAACGCCGGGCCGTTCACGTCGTTCCTACGATCGGGAAAGCGGTGTGGTGGACCTTCTGAAGCTCGTACCGAAGATCTTCCTGTCCGGGATGCTCAGGGGCGTCTGCGGGCTGCTGATCACACTGCCGCTCTATCACTACAAGGTATGGCCCTTCACCGAGCCTCTGTCCTGGGGATGGGCGATCACGTTTCCCTTTGTGATCGGGATGAGCGGGGCGGTGGGGGAGACCATTACCTCCATCCGGGAGCGAAGGGGGAAAGGGCGAAGGCCGGCGGGGGAGCCTGGGGAGCCGTGACCCCGGGTCGCGGCTCTCCCCGTACGGCGGCTGCGGGAAGAGGTCGCCGACCGGAAGACGTACGCGGGCGGGACATGACCGTGCGGCGTGTGTCGCGGGGTGACCCACCCGGGCGGGACGGCCCCCGCCGCACGGTCACCGCGCGGTCAAAGGTCGCCGAACTTCGGGATCAGCTCGGTCAGCACCCACAGGGCCAGGCCGAGGGCGATGAGGTTGACCCGGGGGCCGCCGATGTTGAACGCGGCCAGCACGAAGCAGGCGAGAGCGAGGATCAGCAGGAGAAGGGTGAGCATGGGGGGCTCCTTTCGTCTCGTTCGGGCCAGCCGCGACTACCCATGATCAATGCCCTTATGCGCACCGCCCGTTCCAGGCCGGTACGGTGCCCCTCCCGGGGTCCGGCCCGCGGGTTTCGCCGTGGCGCGGCTCCACGGAACGGGCCGCGGCCACCGGAATGCGGACCGGTGCTCCGGCCTTCAGGCCGGGGAGCGCGTCAACGGACCCGCCACAGACCCTCGTCCACGCGGAGCCCCGGCAGGCCGGGGATCGGCGCGGTGGCCGTGTACAGGGTGAACCGGTCGCCGTCCTCCTCCAGCGCGGCGCGGAGCAGGCCGCCGTCCGGCAGGACCACCGTCCACAGGCCCGGCGGTTCGGCGTCGCCGTACAGCACGTGGGCGCCGAAGCGCGCGGCGAACCTCCCGGCGAACTCCTCGCGGCCCACCCGGTCGGCGAGACGTCCCTCGACGCCGACGTCGAAGCGCATCGCGAAGTGGCCGCCGACCTCCTCATAGGCGCAGAACGCGGCGAACACCGTGTCCGGCGGGACGTCCCGCAGGTCCTCGTCCAGCCGGTCGGCGTGACCGACGAACAGCTCGTGCCCGGCGATCCCGAAGCAGCCGAGCAGGAACTCCCGCAGCTCGGCCTCGGGGATGAGACGGGACGACAGGCCGTCGTAGCCCGTGGCGGGTGTCGTCGTCACACGGGCACCCTACGCGCCCGTCCGGCGGCACCCGGACCGTGGCGGACCGTCGCCGGGTGACGGACTCGGCGTACCGCGCGGGGAAATGTCGGGGCGCTCTGGTAGGTGTCTGGGCCATGGGTGTGAGCGTTGAGGAGTTCCTGGGGATGCTGGACAGACTGCCGGAGGTCGAGCAGACCCCCGGCGGTGACTGGATCTCGCTGAAGGTGCGGGGCAGCGGGTTCGGTTACCTGTGGGAGAGGACCGAGACCGTCGGGCTGAAGGCGACGATCGAGGAGCAGATCGCGCTGGTGGCCGAGCGGCCGGAGGTCTTCGAGGTCCAGTTCACCGCGGGGCGGTTCGGCTGGGTCGTGGTGCACCTGGCCGGGATCGACGCCGACGAGCTGTTCGAGCTGGTCACCGAGGCGTGGTGCCTGACGGCGCCCAAGCAGTTGATCGCCGCGCACGGGGTGGGGCCGGACGAAGGCGAGGCGGGGCCGTACGCGCGTGAGGCGGAACGGTCCGCGGAGCGGGCCGGGCGGTAGCGGTACGGCCCGCCCGCCCGGAGGTCACTTCCCGTCGCGGGCGGCGACGATGGCGGCCAGGACGGCGACGACGTCCGCCTCCACCGCGGCCTTGCCGACGCCGAGCCCGGAGAGCGGGCCGGTGCCGTTCTCCAGCTCCAGCAGCCCGAGCAGGATGTGCTCGGTCCCGATGTAGTTGTGGCCCAGCCGCAGGGCCTCCCGGTACGTCAGCTCCAGGGCCTTGCGGGTCCGCGCGCCGTACGGGACGGGGTCGGGCGCCTGGCCGGCCGCCGGGGGCAGTGCCGCGGTGGCGGCCCGCCGTACGGCGTCCGGCGGCGCGCCGTGCTTGGCGAGCACCTTGGCGGCGATGGCCTCCGGCTCGCTCAGCAACCCGAGTGTCAGGTGCTCGGGGCGGACCTCGTCGTTGCCGGCCGCGTGGGCCTCCCGCCGGGCGGCCGCCACGACGTTGCGCGCCCGGTCGGTGAACCGGCTCATCCCCTGGGCGGGGTCGAGGTCGAACGACTCATCGGAGACCTTCGGGACGAAGCGTTTCTGGGCCGCCTGCTTGGTGACGCCCATGCTCCTGCCGATGTCGGTCCAGGACGCGCCCGACCGGCGTGCCTGGTCCACGAAGTGGCCGATGAGGTGGTCGGCCACGTCGCCGAGGTGCTCGGCGGCGATGACCGCGTCGGAGAGCTGGTCGAGCGCGTCGGGGTGCGCCCTTTTGATGGCCTCGATCATGTCGTCGAGCCGGACCGGGTTCGTGGGGTTGATCGGATTCTCCATATCGTCAACCATAGGTTGACGATATGGAGGCGTCAACCATGAGTTGACGTCTGGGGCCGCCGGGGATGGTCGTCGCATCCCGGTGACACCTGCCGGCGGGGCCGGGTCGGCGCCGGCGCCGACCCGGCCGAACTTCGACCGGTCGAACTTCGATCCCGTCGGGAACCCTCCGGGTCCGCCGCGGGTCCGGTCAGGCGAACCGGCCGTCACGCGCCGGGAGGCCGTGACCGAGCCCGTGCGTGCGATCGTGAGGTCGCCGGCTCCGCACCCGTCAGGCGCCGCCGAAGCCCCGGGACACGGCGGCGCTCCGGGTGAGGAACCGGCGGCCGTCTCCGGCGGTCGCGGAGCGGGTGGAACGGCTAGCATTCCCGCCATGGTGGAGATCGGGACGAGACCACCCGTTCCGGATGCCTCCGGTCTCCGGAGGGCCGGTCACCGGGCCGGACGGCCGCCGCGGGCGGGGCGATAGCCGTGGACGGGTTCGATGAGCGCCTGGCGGAGCACCGGCGGGAGCTGCACGTGCACTGCTACCGGATGCTCGGCTCCTTCGACGAGGCCGAGGACCTGGTGCAGGAGACGTTCCTGCGGGCCTGGCGCCGCCGCGACACGCTGCGCGACGCCGACGGTCTGCGGGCCTGGCTGTACCGGATCGCCACCAACGCCTGCCTGGACCATCTGCGGGCCCGTCCGCGCCGTCCCGAGCCGCGACCGGCTCCGGCCGCGGCCGACCCCGGGATCGACCCGCCGTCCTGGGACGCGGTCCCGTGGCTGCAGCCGTACCCCGACACGCTGCTGGACGCGGCAGAGACGGTCATCGAGCGCGAGACGATCGAGCTGGCCTTCCTGGTCGCGATCCAGCACCTGCCGCCCCGGCAGCGCGCGGTGCTGATCCTGCGCGACGTGCTCGGCTGGCCGGCGCAGGAGGCCGCCGAGGCGCTGAACCTGACCGTCGCGGCGGTGAAGAGCGCCCTGCAGCGGGCCCGGCCGACGGTCCGCAGGCACCTGCCCGCGCGGCGGCTGGAGTGGACCCCGTCCGCCGAGCCCACCGCGCGGGAACGCGCCGTCCTGCGGCGCTACATCGACGCCATCGAGCACTCCGACCCCGCCGTCCTGCTGGAGGTGCTGCGCGAGGACGTCCTGCAGACGATGCCGCCGCAGCCCATCTGGCTGCTGGGCCGCGAGACCTTCGTCGCGGCCTGGATCTCGGCCATGGTCGGCCCGGAGGCGTGGGGGGACTGGCGGGTCCTGCCCGTCCGGGCGAACCGCCAGCCCGCGGCCGCCGCGTACCTGCGCCGGGCCGGCGAGCCGGACTTCCGCCCCTCCTGGCTCGGCGTGCTGCGGATCGAGGACGGTCTGGTGACCCAGGTGACCACGTACGGGGAAGAGGTCTTCGGCCGGTTCGGCCTGCCGCCCGCGCTGTGAGCCGCCCGGCCCCGGGACGTCCGTGCGGCGGGACCGTCGGCCTTGGACGTCCGTACGGCGGGACCGTGCGGACGCCGGGACCTCTGTGCGGCGGGACCGTCGGCCTTGGACGTCCGTACGGCGGGACCGTGCGGACGCCGGGTGACCGGTCGCGGAGAACCGTGCCGCGGCGGCCGATTCCTTTTCCGCGCTCCTCTCGTCTCATGAGTGGGTGACCCCGGAACAAGAGACTTCGAGAGAGGAACCACCATGACCGATCTCCAGCGTGACCTGCGGGCGGCCGTCGACGAGCTCGTCGGCTCCGGAGCGGAGCGCGGCGTGCAGGTGGCCGTCTACCGGCGGGGCGAGCTCGTGGCCGACGTGGCGGCGGGCGTCGCCGACCCGGAGACGGGCCGCCCCCTCACCGCCGGCACCCCCGTCTACGCCACCTCGACGGGCAAGGGCGTGACCGCGGCCGTGGTCCACGTGCTGGCCGAGCGCGGAGCCCTCGACTACGACATGCCGATCGCCGACGTGTGGCCGGAGTTCGCCGCGCACGGCAAGGAGAAGGCGACCGTACGGCACGCGCTGACCCACTCCACCGGGGTGCCCGGGGTACCGGTCGGCACGACGCCCGAGGACCTGTGCGACTGGGACCGGATGTGCGCCGCGATCGCCGCCGCCGCGCCGTGGTGGGAGCCGGGCACCCGGTTCGGCTACCACGCCCAGACCTACGGCTACATCCTCGGTGAGGTCGTGCGCCGGGTGACCGGCAGGCGCATCTCCCAGGTGCTCCGGGACGAGGTCGCCGAGCCGCTCGGCGTGGCCGGGGAGCTGTTCTTCGGCGTCCCGGAGCCCGACCTCGGCCGGCTCGCCCGGCTGGAGGACGCCGCGCCCGCGATGGAGATGCCCGCCGAGATGCTGGCGGGGATCCCGTTCTTCCGGGTGGTCGGCGGGTATACGGCCGCGCCCATGGCGGCGATGCCGGACGCCGCGTTCGGCAACCGCGCCGACGTGCTGACCTCCGACATCCCGGCGGGCGGCACGATGACCGCCCGCGCGGTGGCGCGGATGTACGACGCGCTGCTGGGCGGGAGGCTCGTGTCACCCCGGCGGCTGCGCGAGCTGTCGTCGGTGGCGGTGGAGGGCGTCGACGAGGTCGCCGGCAACCACGCGAAGATGGGGCTCGGCTACTCGGTCGGCCTGTTCGATCTCGGGCCGACCGTGTTCGGGATGGGTGGCAGTGGGGGCACCGCCGCCTTCGCGGACACCGCCACCGGGACCAGCGTCGGCGTGATGAAGAACCTCGTCTCGGCCGGTGACTTCGGCACCGCCGAGCGGATCGCGCGGATCGCCCTCGGGAAGGGCTGACCGCCGCCCCGGGGCCGCGCGGGCGAAGGAGGCGGGCGGCACGGACGCCTCCGCCCGGGCCCTCCGCGTCTCTGACCGCGTGCCGCCGCGCCCATCGGACGCGGCGGCACGCGGTCAGAGTGATCGCTGGTCACGCCGGAGAGGGTGGTCGGCGGGGATCTCCACGAGGACGATGGGCGTCCCGTCGGGGTCCTCGATCCACATCTCGACGAGCCCCCACGGCTCCTGGCGCGGTTCCCGCAGCACGCGGACCCCGCGGGCGGCCAGCCGTTCGTGCTCGGCCTGGACGTCACGGACCTGGAGCCAGATCCCGGCCGTCCTCTCCGGCCGGTCGGCACCCGCCTGCCCGCCCGTTCCGCCGTCCGCCCGTCCGCCCGTGCCTCCGGAGTGCCCGGAGACCTCCAGGAACCCCTGACCGAGGAAGAACACCACGCCGGGGTCGGAGGGCGGGCCGAACTCGCGGTAGACCGCGAGACCGAGTACGTCGCGGTAGAAACGGCGGCTGCCCTCCGGGTCGGAGGGGCGTATCAGCATCCGGCTGCTCAGCACTTCCATGATGTGGTCGTGCCCGCCGCGCGGGCCGTCGTCCCGCCGTGAGCGTGAGATCGGATGGCCGGATGGGGACGGACGCGGGTGGTGTTCCGCGGGAGGTGCGCGGGGCCTCGTAGAATGACGCGATGTCTTCGCCTGAGAGCGGTCCCGAGCCGAGTCCCGAGCCGAGCCCCGAATCGGGCTTCGAATCAGGCTTCGAGGTGGGGCGAGGCTCCGAGTCGCGCCCGGACGCGACCTCCGGGACGCGTCGGCCGGCCCCCGAGCCGTACTCCGGCCCGGACCCCGAGCCGAACCCCGTACCGGACTCCGAGCCGTACCCCGGCCCGGACCCCGAGGTGAGCGACGCGGCGCGGGTGCTGCAGCGCGTCTTCGGCTACCCCTCGTTCCGGGAGGGCCAGCAGGAGATCATCGACCACGTCGTCGCGGGCGGCGACGCGCTGGTGCTGATGCCGACCGGCGGCGGCAAGTCCCTGTGCTACCAGATCCCGGCCCTCGTCCGCCCGGGCACCGGCGTGGTGGTCTCGCCGCTCATCGCGCTGATGCAGGACCAGGTCGACGCGCTGACCGCGCTCGGGGTGCGCGCCGGGTTCCTCAACTCCACCCAGGAGCCCGACGAGCGCGCCCGGATGGAGGAGGCGTTCGTCGCCGGGGAGCTCGACCTGCTATACCTCGCGCCGGAGCGGCTGCGGTCCGAGCAGACGCTGCGGCTGCTCGGCAACGGCAAGATCTCGCTGTTCGCCATCGACGAGGCGCACTGCGTGGCCCAGTGGGGCCACGACTTCCGGCCCGACTACCTCGCGCTGTCCACCCTGCACGAGCGCTGGCCCGACGTCCCGCGGATCGCGCTCACCGCGACCGCGACCCCGGCCACCCACGCCGAGATCGCCGCCCGGCTCAACCTCGGGGAGGCCCGTCACTTCGTGGCGAGCTTCGACCGCCCGAACATCCAGTACCGCATCGTCCCGAAGAACGAGCCGAGACGGCAGTTGCTGGAGCTGCTGCGCACCGAGCACCCCGGCGACTCCGGCATCGTCTACTGCCTGTCGCGGGCCTCGGTGGAGAAGACCGCCGAGTTCCTGGTGCAGCAGGGCTTCACCGCGCTGCCCTACCACGCGGGGCTCGACGCGCCCACCCGCGCCGCCAACCAGGCGCGCTTCCTGCGGGAGGACGGCGTCGTCATGGTCGCCACCATCGCGTTCGGCATGGGCATCGACAAGCCCGACGTGCGGTTCGTCGCCCACCTCGACCTGCCCAAGTCCATCGAGGGCTACTACCAGGAGACCGGCCGCGCCGGGCGCGACGGCCTGCCCTCGACCGCCTGGCTGGCCTACGGCCTGCAGGACGTCGTGCAGCAGCGCAGGATGATCGACACCTCCGAGGGCGACGACGCCCACCGCCGCCGCCTGGCCGCCCACCTCGACGCCATGCTGGCGCTCTGCGAGACGGTCGAGTGCCGCCGGACCGGGCTGCTCGCCTACTTCGGCCAGCGGGGCGACGCCTGCGGCAACTGCGACACCTGCCTCACGCCGCCGGAGGCGTGGGACGGCACGATCGCCGCCCAGAAGCTCCTGTCGGCGGTGTTCCGGCTCCAGCGTGAGCGGCGCCAGAAGTTCGGCGCCGGGCAGATCATCGACATCCTCCTCGGCCGGAACACCCCCAAGGTCCTCCAGCACGGCCACGACTCCCTGACGGTCTTCGGGATCGGCACCGAGCTGAGCGAAGGCGAGTGGCGCGCCGTGGTGCGCCAGCTCCTGGCACAGGGCCTGCTGACCGTCGAGGGCGACTACGGCACGCTCGTGCTCACCGAGGCGAGCGGGGAGGTGCTGGGCCGGAGGCGGCAGGTCCCGCTGCGGCGCGACCCCGCGCGGGCGGCGCGGGCCGCCAAGCCCGCCAAGGCCGCCAGAACGCGCTCCGCCGTGCCCGACGAGCTGCCGGAGGAGGCCCTGCCGGTGTTCGAGCGGCTGCGCGCCTGGCGCGCGGCCACCGCCAAGGAGCAGGGCGTGCCCGCCTACGTGGTCTTCCACGACGCCACGCTGCGCGAGATCGCCACCCGCTCCCCGTCCTCGCTGCCCGAACTCGGCGAGGTGAGCGGCGTCGGCGAGAACAAGCTGGCGAAGTACGGCGAGCGGATCCTGGAGGTCCTCGCCGGCTGAGGCGGACCGGGCATCGGCCGTTCTCCCGCGCCGCTCACCGTGTTCCCGCGCCGGTCATCCCGCCGCGCGCCCGAGCCGCGCCCGGCCGTACGGCCGGGCGGCGCCGCCCGGCCGCCGGGAACGTCACGGGATGTCACCACAGTCACTGGAATGAGTATCCGTTTCACGCGAAACACGGCGAACATTCTGGAATGATCTGGAGATCTCCTGTCGGACCCCCAGACTGACGGACCGCAACTGATGCCTCCCATCGATCAGATCACCACCTTCACCTCGGATCAACCGGTCCTGACGGCCGTCATCTGCGTGCTCGCCCTGGCCGTCCTGGCCCTTCTCTGCTTCGCGCTCCGCGCCGCTCTGCGCGCGACCGGCCGTTTCCTCCGCACCCACGTGGCGCCCCGTCCCGCCGAGGACATCCTCACCATCGTCGCGGCCAGCATCGCCACCGGCGTGTCCGCCCAGGGCATGTGGCGCTTCTCCGGCGACGTCCTGGGCTTCGACGGGCCGCTGCGGCTGCTGCTGTTCGCGTTCATCGAAGTCGCGGTGGTCACCAGCGCCGTGCGCGCCCGCCGCAACATGAGGGAGAACTTCTCCGCGGGCATCGACGGCATCGCCGTGTGGGCGCTCACCTGCCTGACCGCCGTCCTGTCGAGCATGGACGCCCGCAGCCCCGCCGAGGCCGTCTTCCGGCTCTCCGCCCCGCTGGTGGCCGCCTGGCTGTGGGAGCGCGGCATGGCGATCGAACGGCACCGCATCACCGGCCGCTCCCGCATCAACTGGCGGATCACCCCCGAGCGCGTGCTCGTCCGGGTCGGGCTGGCCGAGGTCAGCGACCGCACCGCCAGCGAGGTGGACGCCCACCGGAGGCTGACCCGGGTCGCCCTGGCGGCCAAGCGCGCCCGCGCGCTCCGCGCGGCCGGGGCGTCCGACCGCAAGATGCGCGCCGCGCTCGCCAAGCTGGACCGCGCGATGGACCAGGCGGTGGAGCACACCGGCCTGGCGGCCGACCCGGCCCGCCAGGAGGCGCTGCTGTCCCAGATCGGGGCACTGTTCAACACCTCGGCGCTGATCGACCTGCGGCCGCCCGTCCCGTGGGCTCCCGAGCCGCAGGGGTCACCCGCCGCCCAGGGGTCACCGGCCGTCCAGGGGGCGCTGCCCGCTGCCGCGCCGGCCCCGGCGGCGCTGCTGGACGATGACGACGACGAGGACATCAAGACCGCCGACGGCGCGGCGCCGGATACCGCCCCGGTCGTCGACACGGCGCAGCGCGCGGCCCTGATCCGGGCGGCGCGGGAGTACTGGGACCGGCAGATCGACCGGAAGTTCGTCCCCCGCGCGGCCGACATCGCCCACGAGACGGGCATCTCGCCGGCCGCCGCCCGGGAGCTCCGCGCCCTGTGGAAGCTGGAGCCCCGTGCCCACGCCCTCATCGAGGCCGCCTACCGGGAGCACGGGATCATCGACACCGGGACGTTCCCCGCCATCGAGACGTCCGAGCGGATCCTCACGGTGAACGGCTCGTCCCCGTCCGCGTCCGCCTGAACCGCCGGTCCGGGCTACGGCTCGATCTCGGCGCTGCCGTTGACGCGGAGCTTGCGGCGGGCGCGCTCGTAGAAGCTGGAGCCGCCGAGCCGTACGACCCAGGCGGCGGCGCGCACCGCGGTGACCGTGATCCGGTCGCCGGCCGTCAGGTGGGTGCCCACCGCGCCGTCCACCTCCAGGGCGAGCTGCCCGCTCGTCGGCAGCACCTCAAGGGTGAGCTTCTCGTCGGCGGAGAGCATCAGCGCACGGTTGAAGGCCGAGTGCGCGGCGGACGGCACGACCAGGAACCCCTCGACCATCGGCGAGACGATCGGCCCGCCCGCCGAGAAGCTGTAGGCGGTCGATCCGGTGGAGGTCGCCACGATCACGGCGTCGGCCGCGTAGCGGACGAACGGGTGGTCCTCCACGGACACCGCCACCGCGGCCAGCCCGCAGCCGGGGATGCGGACCATGGCGACGTCGTTGAACGCCGTCACCGTCTCCCCGTCGGGCAGGGTCGCCCGGATGGCCATGCGGGGCTCGGCCATGTAGTGGTAGTCCTCGATCGCCTGCAGCGCCGAGGTCAGCTCGTCGACGTCGATCTCCGCCAGGAAGCCCAGCTTGCCGAGGTTCACGCCGAGGATCGGGGTGGGCCGTCCGGCGATGAGCCGCATGGTGCGCAGCATGGTGCCGTCGCCGCCCAGGCTGACCAGCAGGTCGCAGCGTTCCACCAGCTCCTGGGTGTTGACCGGTACGGCGCTGCAGTGGATCCGCCCGACCTCGTCGGTGAGGCCGAACACCGTGACACCCCGCGCGCTCGCCCATTTGACGATCGTGTCGATGGCCTCCTTGGAGTCGCGCCTCGGGTGCAGGACCAGCCCCACCGTTTCGACTACGCTCATGCGGCCCACTGTACGGCGCACGGATCCGGGGTACGGCGAGCGCCTTCCCCGGTTCGCGCGGCGGGGCCCCACCGCGCGGGCACCGCCCCGGTCCGGGATGTCGTGCCAGGTCGGGGCCGGTGGTCCGGACGGCCGGCCGCCCGTACGGGCCTCACCCGCCGGAGCGGGGGTCCGGGGTGCGGCGCCGCTCCCGCAGCCGCGCCTCGTGGATGTGCCGGCGACCGCCGGCGAGCCGTTCCCTGATCCGCCGCTCCAGGTCGGTGAAGAGGCGGTAGTAGGAGTCGTCGTAGCCCTCCACGATCTGGAACGTCCAGTGGCCGGGCAGCACGTCGCGGCCGATCAGCTCCTTGGACACGGTGTCGGCCGACTCGGCGTGCCCCGCCGCGCGCAGCAGTTTCACGGCCTCGTCGAGCTGGAAGTCGGCGTGGCCGGTGAGCTGGTGGAAGGAGTAGAGGTGCCCGCGGGCGCGCTCGGTCGTCTCCAGGGCCTCCGAGAGCTTCCCGAGCGCCTCCGCGGTCACGTCGTCGACGTCCGGGGCGGTGCGGTCCCCGGAGGGCTCCGAGGGGGCCCGGCTCCCGGCGGGGCCGGTGGGCCGTTCGTCGTGGGTCACCTGTTCTCCTCACGGTCGGTCGGGTGTCTTCCGGACGCGGCGGCGCCGTGCCGTACGGCGGGGGGCCGGCGGACGGCGCGGGAGGACGCCGTGGCGGGGCGGTGAGAGCCGTCCCGCCCGGGGCGTCCGTGCCGCGGCGAGGGGCCCCTACCCGCCGCGCGGGACCGGACACCCCGTTTCCGGAAGGTTCGCCGGTGCGGCTCCGGGAAAACCTCCCGGGCCGCGGTCGGGCACATCCGGTGGGTTTTCTGCGGGCGGTGCCGTTTTTTTCGGATTATTTCCATGATGATGATCCCAGCTGGGATGGAAGAGTCTTTTTCCCATGGTTTCGCGGGCCGCCGCTCCGGGGGCGGAAGAGGAGAATTCGGTTTCCGGGGAGCCCGGCCCCGGCGCCGGGCGCGTCGGAGCCGGGCCGGTGGGGAACCGGTGAGGGCCGCTGAGGGGCGATGGGGAGCCGGTGGGATCGAGGCGGGGGCTGACACGGACCGCGGGAGATCGGCGCGGAGCCGGTGAAAGGGCGGCGTGCAGGCGGGCGCGGCCCTGGCGCGGTTGCGATCCGCGGCCGGCTCGGGGCCGACCGGGGGGTGGGTGCGAGACCGCCGGGAGGCCGGCGAGGCCGCCGGGCGGGACCCGGCCCGGCGCTCCCCGGACTCCGAAGGTATCCGTATAAATCCCGCCTTCTTCCTTATGGCCGATTTGAGAAAATGGCACCTTTTATAATTTGCCAAGCGATATCCGGAGCTTGACAGGTCATTTAAGGGGAACCCAAAATTGAGCCCGTCCGTGACGCCGGTCGGTATGATCGGCCGTTACGGGCGCTGGAAGTCTCGCTGATTCGACCGCCGGCGACCTGTCGATTCCGCATTTTCCGATCCATGTTTCATCCCTCCCCTTAGATACGAGTGCGGATAGGTGGTGTGTGTTGTGACGGAGTCCGACGCGGGCCTGGGGCGGCTCAGCCTGAGCACGGCGGCGGCGCGCAATCTCGCGACGACGACCAAGACGGTCCCGCAGATGCAGGAGATCTCCTCGCGGTGGCTGCTGAAGATGCTTCCGTGGGTGCAGGTCTCGGGCGGCACGTACCGGGTCAACCGCCGGCTCACCTACACCGTGGGGGACGGGCGGGTCAGCTTCGTCACCACGGGGTCGCAGATCAGCGTCGTCCCGGCGGAGCTGTGCGAGCTGCCGCTGCTGCGGGCCTTCGACGACTCGGCGACGCTGGAGGCGCTGGCCGCCCGGTTCGAGCAGCGCGAGTTCGCGCCCGGAGACGTCCTGGTGCAGGCCGGGCAGCCGGCCGACCAGATCGTCATCATCGCCCACGGCAAGGTCAACAAGATCGGCACGGGTCCCTACGGCGACGAGGTCGTTCTCGGGGGGCTGGCCGGCGGCGACCACTTCGGCGACGAGACGCTGACCGACCCGCACGACGAGTGGCAGTTCACCGCCAAGGCCGTCACCTCGGGAACCGCGATGATCCTGCCGCTGGCGGCCTTCCAGGAGGTCACCGAGCGCTCCGAGCCGCTGCAGGCGCACCTGCGCCTGCTGGCCGAGCCCGGGGGCCCGCGCAACAGGTACGGCGAGGCCGCCGTCGAGGTGGCCGCCGGGCACAGCGGGGAGCCCGCCCTGCCCGGCACGTTCGTCGACTACGAACTCGCGCCCCGCGAGTACGACCTCAGCGTGGCGCAGACCGTGCTGCGCGTGCACAGCAGGGTGGCGGACCTGTACAACGACCCGATGAACCAGGTGGAGGAGCAGCTCCGGCTGACGATCGAGGTGCTGCGCGAGCGCCAGGAGCACGAGCTGGTCAACAACCCCGAGTTCGGCCTCCTGCACAACGCCGACCTCAAGCAGCGGATCCACACCCGCAGCGGCCCGCCCACGCCGGACGACCTGGACGAGCTGATCAGCCGCCGCAGGAGCACCCACTTCATCCTCGCCCACCCCACGGCCATCGCGGCCTTCGGCCGGGAGTGCAGCAGGCGGGGGCTCTACCCCCTGGGCATCGACCTCGGCGGGAACACGGTGCCCGCCTGGCGCGGCATTCCGATCTTCTCCTGCAACAAGATCCCCATCACGGAGAACCGGACGACGTCGATCCTCGCCCTCAGGGTGGGGGAGGAGCACCAGGGGGTCGTCGGCCTGCACCAGACCGGCATCCCCGACGAGTACCAGCCGAGCCTGTCGGTGCGCTTCATGGGGATAGACGAGAAGGCGATCATCTCCTACCTGGTCAGCGCCTACTACTCGGCCGCCGTCCTGGTCCCCGACGCGCTCGGCGTGCTGGAGGACGTCGAGCTCGGCCACTACTGACCGTCCCGCGGGGTGGCCGCGGGCAAGAGCGAGGTCCCCCGCGGGGGTGGGGGACACACTGGAGGGAAAAGATGACCGCTGTCGAGCTGACGGCCGAGGGGCGATCGGCGGCCGAGGTGCTGACCTGGAGCCGCCGGATGGTCGAGTCCGTCATACGACCGGCGGCCGGCGGGCTGCCCCCGTCGATGCGGCACATCGCCGGCTACCACTTCGGCTGGTGGGACGAGCACGGCGGTCCCGTCGAGGCGGACGGCGGCAAGGCGATCCGGCCCGCGCTGGCGCTGCTGGCGGCCGAGGCGGTGGGGGGCGCCGCCGCGGCGGCGCTGCCCGCAGCGGCCGCCGTCGAGCTGGCGCACAACTTCTCCCTCCTGCACGACGACGTGATGGACGGCGACCGGACCCGCCGCCACCGTCCCACGGCGTGGGCCGTCTTCGGGGTGAGCCCGGCGATCCTGGCCGGCGACGCCCTGCTGACCCTGGCCTTCGACGTGCTCGTGGCGGGGGGACCGGCGGCTCCGGAGGCGGCGCGGATCTTCGGCGCCGCGGTCCAGGAGTTGCTGGAGGGCCAGCACGCCGACGTCGCCTTCGAAAGGCGCGGCCACGTCGAACTGGACGAGTGCCTGGACATGGTGGCGGGCAAGACCGGCGCGCTGCTGGCCGCCGCGTGCGCGCTCGGCGCGCTGTTCGGCGGCGCGGACCCCGAGCGCGTCGAGGGCCTGCGGGCCTTCGGCGCGGATCTGGGGCTGGCGTTCCAGTTCGTGGACGACCTGCTGGGCATCTGGGGGGACCCCGCGGTGACCGGCAAACCCGTCCACTCCGACCTGCGGAGCAGGAAGAAGTCGCTGCCGGTGGTGGCGGCGCTCGCCTCCGGCACCGCGGCGGGGCGGGAGCTGGCCGGCCTCTACACCAGGGAGGAGCCCCTGACGGAGGCCGATCTGGCCCGCGCCGCGGACCTCGTCGAGGCCGCGGGCGCCCGCGCCTGGAGCCGGGAGCGGGCCGACGAGCTGCTGGGCCGGGCGCTGGGCCACCTGGAGGCGGCGGGCTCGGTGCGGCGGCCCGTCGCCGAACTGGCCACACTCGCCCGCCTGGCCACCCGGCGCGACCGCTGACCGCCGTACGGCCCGGTGCGGGGAGGCGGGGTCGCTAACGGAGGACGGCCTCGCGCAGGGTCTCGGCGAGGTCGAGCAGGTGGGCGGGGTCGCGCGCGGTGAGCTGGAGGTCGACGAAGATCTCGTGCACGCCGGTCTCGGCGATGGCCCGCAGCCGCCCGCCGATCTCCTCCACGGTCGCGCCGGCCGTACCGCTGACGACCGGGTTGGCCCGCACGACGACGCGCACCCCGTCCGGGTCGCGCCCGGCCCGCTCGGCGGCCCGCCGTATCGTGTCCCGCATGTCCGCGAGGAGCGGCACCGGCATGGCCGCCGCGAGCCAGCCGTCGGCGCGGCGGCCGACGCGCTCCAGAGCCGCGGGGGAGAAGCCCGCCAGCAGGAGGGGCGGGTGAGGACGCTGGACGGGCTTCGGACCGATGTGGCTCGGCGGGACGCTCCAGCCGGGGGCGGAGACGGCCACCGGGTCGTCGCGCCAGACCGCCTCCAGTGTGTCGATCGCGGCGTCGAGCCGCGCGGCGCGTCCCTTCCAGGGCACCCCGGTGGCGGCGTACTCGTCCCTCGACCAGCCGAGGCCCAGCCCGGCGTCGAGGCGGCCGCCGCTGAGCACGTCGAGCGTGGTGAGCGAGCGGGCCAGCAGCACCGGGGGATACCAGTTGGCGTTCAGCGTGCTGGTCCCCAGACGGATCCGGGAGGTGACGGCCGCGGCGGTGGTGAGGACCGCGAGCGGGTCCAGGAACGTGCGGTGCTCCGGCGGGATGGTGCCGTCGCCGCCGGGATAGCGGTCCCGGGGGGAGAGCGGGGTCAGCAGCCGGTCGCCCGCCCACAGCCCGCTGAAGCCCCGGGCCTCGGCCTCCCGGGCGACGGCGACCACAGCCTCGGGGCAGGCGAACCGGCCGTACTGCGGCACCGCCAGCCCGAAGCCGACCGTCATCAGGGCTTTCTCCCGACCCCGCAGAGGATCAGCGACCGGGAGGGGTCCTCGTGGAGCCCCGGGTCCTCCGGCCGCCACTCCGGCAGCCAGACGACTCCGGGCTCCGCCAGGTCGAACCCGTCGAACAGCTCGGTGATCTCCTGGCGGGTCCGCAGGACGAGGGGGGAGTTGGCCCGCTTGTAGACGCTGACGCCCTTGTCCACGGCCTCGACCCGGGAGTCGCTGGTGCCGTGGGACAGCACCAGGTGGCTGCCGGAGGGCAGGGCGTCGCGCAGGGTGGCCACGATGCGCCGGGGATCGTCGGCCTCGGTGATGAAGTGCATGACCGCCACGAGTAGCACGGCCACGGGCCGGGAGAAGTCGAGATGGTCCTGGATCTCCGGAGACTTGAGGATCCCCTCGGGAGTCCGCAGGTCGCCGGGGGTGACGATGACCTGGTGCCGGTCCTCCTGCAGCAGCGCCCTGGCGTGGGTGAGGACGATCGGGTCGTTGTCGATGTAGACGACGCGGGAGTCGGGGGCGGTCTCCCGGGCCACCTCGTGGACGTTGCCCTGGGTGGGCAGGCCCGTGCCGATGTCCAGGAACTGCCGGATCCCCTGGCCGGCGAGGAACCTGACCGCCCGGCCGAGGAAGGCGCGGTTCTCCCGCGCGGCCGCGCGCACCTCGGGGGCGACCGCGAGGATCTCCTCGGCCGCGGTGCGGTCGGAGGCGAAGTTGTCCTTGCCGCCCAGGTAGTAGTCGTACAGGCGGGCGACGCTGGGAGTGTTGACGTCGATTCCGCGGCGTGTCCACTCTTCGTCTGCCATGCCCCGCCTCCGCCCGAAAGCTCCGGAAGATCCCGTGTGAAGATCTTTAGGCAGAGCGTAGTGCGCCATCTCCCGAAATCGGCGGAATTTACGAAATCTCCTAGGTGGCGGCCGGAGGGACGGAAGGCCCCGCGCGGCGGGCTCCGCCGGGCGCGGAAGGGGACGCGGCGCCGCCGTACGGCCGGAAACCGCGGGGAGATCCGGACGGCGTGGCCGATAGCGTTGCCCTCATGAGCGCCACCCTCGTCGCGAAGGACCTCGCCGCCGGCCACGGCGACCGCGCCCTGTTCTCCGGCCTCGACCTGGTCGTCGCCCCGGGCGACGTGGTCGGCCTGGTCGGGGTGAACGGGGCCGGAAAGTCCACCCTGATGCGGATCCTGGCCGGTCTGCTGCCGCCCGAGCACGGCACCGTACGGCTCAGCCCGCCCACCGCGTCCGTCGGTTATCTCCCCCAGGAGCGTGAGCGCCGGGCGGACGAGACGGTCGCCGAGTTCCTGGCCAGGCGGACCGGGGTGGCCGCCGCGCAGCGCGCCCTCGACACCGCGACCGAGGGTCTCGTCGAGGGGCGGCCCGGCGCCGACGACGAGTACGCCGCCGCCCTGGACAGGTGGCTGGCCCTGGGCGGGGCCGACCTGGAGGACCGGGCCGGGGAGGTCGCCGCCGAGCTCGGCCTGGCGGTGGACCTCGGCCTGCCGATGGCGGCGCTGTCCGGCGGACAGGCCGCCCGGGCGGGGATGGCGTCCCTGCTGCTCAGCCGTTACGACGTCTTCCTGCTGGACGAGCCCACCAACGACCTCGACCTCGACGGCCTGGAACGGCTCGAACGCTTCGTCGCCGGCCTGCGTGCCGGGACGGTCCTGGTCAGCCACGACCGCGAGTTCCTCGCCAGGACGGTCGACCGGGTCGTCGAGCTCGACCTCGCCCAGCGGCAGGTCCGGTCCTACGGCGGCGGCTACGACGGCTACCTCGCCGAGCGGGAGATCGCCCGGCAGCGCGCCCGCGACGCCTACGAGGAGTACGCCGGCACCCTCACCTCGCTGCGGCAGCGGGCCCTCACGCAGCGCGCCTGGATGGAGAAGGGCGTCAAGAACGCGCGGCGCAAGGCCGCCGACAACGACAAGGTCGGCCGGAACTTCCGCACGGAGGCGACCGAGAAGCAGGCCGCCAAGGCCCGGCAGACCGAGCGGATGATCGAGCGGCTGGAGGAGGTCGAGGAGCCCCGCAAGGAGTGGGAGCTGCGGATGGAGATCGCCGTGGCCCCGCGGTCCGGGGCGGTCGTCGCCACGCTGCGCGACGCGGTGGTCCGGCGTGGCGGGTTCACCCTCGGGCCGGTGGACCTGCAGATCGGCTGGGCCGAGCGGGTGGCGATCACCGGCGCGAACGGCTCGGGCAAGAGCACCCTGCTCGGCGCGCTCCTCAGGCGGCTCCCCCTCCAGGAGGGCCACGCCTCACTCGGCCCCGGCGTGGTCGTCGGGGAGGTGGACCAGGCCCGGGGGCTGTTCCTGGGCGGCGAGCCGCTGCTGGACGCCTTCGGCGCCGCCGTGCCGGAGATGACGCCCGCCGACGTGCGGACGCTGCTGGCCAAGTTCGGGCTGCGCGCGGCGCACGTGCTGCGCCCGGCGGCCACGCTGTCGCCGGGGGAGCGGACCCGGGCCGCCCTGGCGCTGCTCCAGGGCCGGGGCGTCAACCTCCTGGTCCTCGACGAGCCGACCAACCACCTCGACCTGCCCGCGATCGAGCAGCTGGAGTCGGCGCTCGCCGCCTACCCCGGCACGCTCCTGCTCGTCACCCACGACCGGCGGATGCTGGAGGCGGTCCACACCACCCGGCACATCCACGTCGAGGCGGGCCGGATCACGGAGCAGCCGGGCGCCTCCTGAACGCGCCCTCCGGCGTCGCCGGGCGGGAGTCCTCCGCCCGGCGACGCCGGAACGTCACCGCCGCCCGGTGTCCCCGAGGACACCGGGCGGGCGGCCGGGGATCACCGCGAGAGGTAGAGCACCTTCCAGGTGCCGGCGTAGAGGCAGTTGAGCGACGGCTGGGCCGCCCTGGCCTCGGAGCAGACCTTCAGCTCCACCTGGTAGACGTTCCGGTGGTCGAACGTGAACGGCTGCGGCGTGCCGTACGAGCAGTCGCGGATGGTGCGGTGCGTGAAGGGCAGGTTCCCGTCGGACGTCCGGTAGGTGATCCGGAAGACCGCCAGGCCGCAGGTCGCGCTCGCGCGGGTCAGGTCCTGGACGCGCCCGGAGATCCGGACGGTCTCGGCGGCGGGGATGTCGGCGTGGTCCTCGCCGGTGGCGCGCAGGGAGCCGGAGGCCTTGGCCCCGCGCCCCGGGGAGTAACGGGGGCCCCAGGTGACGGCCGGGGCGGCGGCGGAATCCGGGGCGACGGCGACGGCGGGGGTGGGGATGGCGGCCTGGGCGGCCGAGGGGAGCGAGACGGCCGAGAGCGCGGCGGCGGCGAGGGCGAGGCCGGTGAGGAGGCGGGTGGCGATCATCGGAGCGGTCCTTTCCTGCGGTGGTACCCGCAGTGTGTTATGAGGTGCTTTCAGCGGGCTTGACCGCGCCTGCAGACGGGTATCGGCGGGCTTGACGCCACCGGCGGCCGGTGCGGGGACCGCGCCGGGGCCCGGTGCGGGGAACATGCCGGGGTCCGGTGCCGGGGTCATCGGGACGCGCGGTGTGCGGGCATCACCCGCCCGCCGCGGGGAAGAGGGCCACCCAGGGAGGTGACGCCATGGAGGCGCTGGGAATCGACATCGGCGGCTCGGGGATCAAGGGAGCCCCGGTGGACGTCGCGACGGGGAGGCTGACCCGGGACCGGCTGCGCGTCCCGACCCCGGTGCCCGCCGCGCCGGAGGCGGTCGCCGAGGTGGTCGCGCGGATCACCGGGCACTTCGAGTGGGCCGGGCCGGTCGGGATCACCTTTCCCGGGGTCGTGGTCGGCGGGGTCACGATGTCGGCCGCCAACGTGGACCGGTCATGGATCGGCGTGGACGCGCGGGCGCTGTTCGCCAAGGCGACGGGCCTGCCCGTGACGGTGCTCAACGACGCCGACGCGGCCGGGGTGGCCGAGGTGACGCACGGCGCGGCCAGGGAGGCGGCCGGGGTGGTGCTGATGCTGACGTTCGGCACCGGGATCGGCAGCGCGCTGTTCGCCGACGGCCGGCTGGTGCCCAACACCGAACTGGGGCACCTGGAGCTCCACGGCAAGGAGGCCGAGAGGCGGGCCTCCGACCACGCGCGCGAGGCGCACGACCTGAGCTGGGACAAGTGGGCCGAACGGGTGGAGGAGTACCTGCGGCACGTGGAGATGCTGTTCTCACCGGCGCTGATCGTGATCGGCGGCGGGGTCAGCAAGAAGTCGGAGAAGTTCCTGCCCAAGGTGCGGCTCCGCACCCCGGTCGTCCCGGCGGCCCTGCTGAACGAGGCGGGCATCGTGGGGGCCGCCATGGCGGCGGCGAAGGCGTAGACCGGCCGGGCGGACCGTTCCCCGGCGACCCGTGGCCCGGCTCCGCCCGCGCCGATCCCGTACGGCCGGCCGGAGCCGTACGGCCGTACTGAAAGTTTCATCGGGCCCGAAGGGCGTTCGGTGAGGTCAGCGGCGGGGACGGCCCCGGGGAGACGCCTTCGGCGCGCAACACCCTGTACACATTCCCGAAACCTCCGGACTATGGGAGCGCTCCCACCCACGTCCTGGAGATGATCACGTATGAGAGCTCATCCGCGTCGCCGCGCCTGGCGGCACCGGGCGGCGACGTCGACGGCCCTGCTGGTGGCCGCCGCGGGCCTGGCCGCCGGGCCGGCCACCATGGCGCACGCCGCCGTCGCGTGCGACGTCAGCTACACCACCAACGAGTGGCAGGGCGGGTTCACCGCCACCGTCAACCTGAAGAACCTCGGCGACCCGCTGAACGGCTGGACCCTCGGCTTCGCCTTCCCCGGCAGCCAGCAGCTCCAGCAGGGCTGGTCGGCCACCTGGAGCCAGAGCGGCAACCAGGTCACCGCGAAGAACCTCGACTGGAACGGCAGCCTCGCCACGGGCGCGTCGACCAGCATCGGCTTCAACGGATCGTGGAGCGGAAGCAACCCCAAGCCCACCTCCTTCACGGTCAACGGCGTCACCTGCGGCGGGACCACCCCGACCAACCAGCCGCCCACGGTGAGCCTGACCAGCCCGTCGAACGGCGCCACCATTCCGGCGGGCTCGGCCGTGCCGCTCGCGGCGACGGCCGGTGACGACGGCGGGGTGAGCAAGGTCGAGTTCTACGTCGACGGCGCCCTGGTCAACACCGACACCACCGCCCCGTACAGCTTCTCGGCGGCGAACGTGGGGACCGGCAGCCACACCGCCAAGGCCAAGGCCTACGACAACGCCTCCCCGGCGCTGTCCACCGAGAGCTCCGCGGTCTCCTTCACCGTGGGCGGCGGGAGCGGCACCCCGTCGATCGTCGCCACCTCGACCGCGGTCACCGTGCCCGAGGGCGGTTCCAAGACGGTCGGTTTCAAGCTCAGCGCGGCTCCCACCTCCAACGTCACGGTCAACCTGACCAAGACGGGTGACTCCGACATCACCATCACGCCGTCCACGCTCACCTTCACGCCCGCCAACTGGAGCACGGCGCAGAACGTGACGGTCTCGGCCGCCCAGGACAGCGACCAGGTCAACGGCACCGCCACCATCGCCGCCGCGGCCGCCGGCCACACCGGCGCCTCCGTCACCGCGACCGAGGACGACGACGACGTCACGACGCCGCCGCCCGGTGAGCACGTCGACAACCCGTACGCCGACGCCACCGGCTACGTCAACCCCGACTGGTCGGCCAAGGCCAAGGCCGAGCCGGGCGGCACCGCCGTGGCCGACATCTCGACCGGCGTATGGCTGGACCGCATCGCCGCCATCGAGGGAACCTCCTCGGCCAAGGGCCTGCGCGCCCACCTCGAAGAGGCGGTCAAGCAGGACGCGGCCAACGGCAGCAAGCCGCTGACGATCCAGTTCGTCATCTACAACCTGCCGAACCGCGACTGCTCGGCGCTGGCCTCCAACGGCGAGCTGCGCATCTCCCAGAACGGCCTGGCCCGCTACAAGGCCGAGTACATCGACCCGATCGCCACGATCATGAAGGACCCCAAGTACGCGGCCCTGCGGATCGTGACGGTCGTCGAGATCGACTCGCTGCCCAACCTGGTCACCAACCTCAACGTGCCCGACTGCCAGGAGGCCAAGTCGAGCGGCGCCTACGTGGACGGCGTCCGCTACGCGCTGGACAAGCTGCACGCGATCAAGAACGTCTACACCTACGTCGACGCCGGCCACCACGGCTGGCTGGGCTGGGACACCAACTTCGGCCCCTCGGCCGACCTGTTCGCCAGCACCGTCTCCGGCACCGCCGCCGGCTTCGACAGCGTGGACGGCTTCATCACCAACACCGCCAACTACTCGGCGCTGAAGGAGCCGCACTTCACCATCAACACGACGGTGAACGGCCAGACCGTCCGCCAGTCGAGGTGGGTCGACTGGAACTTCTACGTCGACGAGCTCAGCTACGCCCAGGCCTTCCGGAACCTGCTCATCCAGAAGGGCTTCAAGTCCACCCTCGGCATGCTGATCGACACCTCCCGCAACGGCTGGGGCGGCTCGGCCCGCCCGGCGGCTCCCAGCACCTCCACCGACGTCAACACCTTCGTCAACCAGTCGCGGGTCGACCGGCGCATCCACGCCGGCAACTGGTGCAACCAGAGCGGCGCCGGCCTCGGTGAGCGCCCGCAGGCCAGCCCCGCCCCCGGTCTCGACGCCTACGTCTGGATCAAGCCTCCGGGCGAGTCCGACGGCTCCAGCTCCGCCATCCCCAACGACGAGGGCAAGGGCTTCGACCGGATGTGCGACCCGACCTACACCGGCAACGAGCGCAACGGCAACAACCTGACCGGTGCCCTGCCGAACGCGCCGATCTCCGGCCAGTGGTTCTCCGCCCAGTTCCGGGAGCTGCTCAAGAACGCCTACCCGGCGATCAACTGACCTCCGCCCGATCCCTCTCACCCGGGTCCCCGGCCGCCTCGGCAGCCGGGGACCCGCCCCTTTTCCCGGGGCGCGATATTGGGATGCGGCCGCGGTGGCGGGTCGGGCACGATGGGCGGTCGGCTCCGGAACTTCGGGCTGAAAGTACTCTGGAAGCAGTATGGGAACGCCTCCTTTGACATCTCCGCTCGCCCAGCTCCACGCGCGCCTGCCCGAACTCACCCTGCGTGACCAGCGCAGGCTGCGGCGCCGGCTCGACGGCGCCCGCAAGGTCAGGAACCGGGCCGCGCAGCAGAAGATCGCCGCGGAGATCACCTCCGACATCGAGAAGGCCGAACGCCGGATCGCCGAACGCCGCGCGGGCGTGCCTGCGATCACCTACCCGGAGAGCCTGCCGGTCAGCCGCCGCAGGGACGACATCCTGGAGGCGATCCGCGACCACCAGGTCGTGATCGTCGCCGGTGAGACCGGCTCCGGCAAGACCACCCAGCTGCCGAAGATCTGCCTGGAGCTGGGCCGGGGCGTCAAGGGCCTCATCGGGCACACCCAGCCGCGCCGGATCGCCGCCCGGACCGTCGCCGAACGCGTCGCCGAGGAGCTGGACACCCCGCTCGGCGAGGCGGTGGGCTACAAGGTGCGCTTCACCGACCAGGTGAGCGACGGCACGCTCGTCAAGGTGATGACCGACGGCATCCTGCTGGCCGAGCTGCAGGGCGACCGCGACCTCGCCCAGTACGACACGCTCATCATCGACGAGGCGCACGAGCGCAGCCTCAACATCGACTTCATCCTCGGCTACCTCAAGCAGCTCCTGCCCCGCCGGCCCGACCTGAAGGTCGTCATCACCTCGGCCACGATCGACCCGGAGCGGTTCTCCCGGCACTTCGGCGACGCCCCCATCGTGGAGGTGTCCGGCCGTACGTACCCCGTCGAGGTCCGCTACCGGCCGGTGGAGGAGGACGACGACCAGATCCAGGCGATCAGCGACGCCGTGGACGAACTGTGCGCCGAGGGCCCGGGCGACATCCTCGTCTTCCTCAGCGGCGAGCGGGAGATCCGCGACACCGCCGACGCCCTGTCCAAACGCAAGGACGCCGAGGTGCTGCCGCTGTACGCCCGGCTGTCGGCCGCCGAGCAGCACCGGGTCTTCCAGCGCCACTCCGGCCGCCGCATCGTGCTGGCCACCAACGTCGCAGAGACCTCGCTGACCGTCCCCGGCATCAAGTACGTCGTGGACCCCGGCTTCGCCCGCATCTCCCGCTACAGCCACCGCACCAAGGTCCAGCGGCTGCCCATCGAGGCGATCTCGCAGGCGTCGGCCAACCAGCGCAAGGGTCGCTGCGGCCGCGTCTCCGAGGGCGTCTGCATCCGCCTCTACAGCGAGGAGGACTTCCTCTCCCGGCCGGAGTTCACCGACCCGGAGATCCTCCGCACCAACCTCGCCTCGGTCATCCTGCAGATGACCTCCATCGGCCTGGGCGACATCGGAGCCTTCCCCTTCGTCGAACCGCCGGACCAGCGCCAGGTCAGGGACGGCTACGACCTGCTGCTGGAGCTGGGCGCGTTCGACAAGGCCAGGCAGATCACCCCGCTCGGCCGCAAGCTGGCCGGCCTGCCGGTGGACCCCCGCCTGGCCCGCATGGTCATCGAGGCCGACCACAACGGCTGCGTCCGCGAAGTCATGGTCATCGCCGCCGCGCTGTCCATCCAGGATCCGCGCGAGCGCCCCGCCGACAAGCAGCAGGCCGCCGACGAGAAGCACCGCCGGTTCGCCGACAAGGAGTCGGACTTCATCTCCTACCTGAACCTGTGGAACCACCTGCAGGAGCAGCAGAAGGAGCTGTCCTCCAGCGCGTTCCGGCGGTTGTGCAAGGCGGACTTCCTCAACTACCTGCGGGTTCGCGAGTGGCAGGACGTCTACGGCCAGCTCCGCCAGATGTCCAGGTCCCTCGGCGTCACCCTGAACGGCGTCCCCGGCGACGAGCAGAAGATCCACGTCTCCCTGCTGTCCGGCCTGCTGTCGCACGTCGGCGTCAAGGACATCGACAAGAAGGGCGCGGACGGTCCCCGCCGCCCTATGACCGAGTACATCGGCGCGCGGAACGCCCGCTTCGCGATCTTCCCCGGCTCGGCGCTGGCGAAGAAGCAGCCCCTGTGGGTGATGTCCGCCGAGCTGGTGGAGACCTCCCGCCTGTGGGCCCGGGTCAACGCCAAGATCGAGCCCGAGTGGGTCGAGCCGATGGCCCAGCACCTGGTCAAGCGCACCTACTCCGAGCCGCACTGGGAGAAGAACCAGGGCGCGGTGATGGCGTACGAGAAGGTCACCCTGTACGGCGTGCCCATCGTGGCGCAGCGCAAGGTCAACTACGGCCGCATCGACCCCGAGCTGAGCCGCGAGCTGTTCATCCGGCACGCCCTGGTCGAGGGCGACTGGGAGACCCACCACGCCTTCTTCAGGGAGAACCGCAAACTCCTGTCGGAGGTCGAGGAGCTGGAGGAGCGGGCCCGCCGCCGCGACATCCTCGTGGACGACGAGACCCTGTTCGACTTCTACGACCGGCGCATCCCCGCCGACGTGGTCTCCGGCCGCCACTTCGACTCCTGGTGGAAGAAGACCAGGAACGATCAGCCCGACCTGCTCAGCTTCGAGAAGTCGATGCTGATCAGCGACGCGGCGGGCGACGTCAGCCAGCGCGACTACCCCGACGTCTGGCGCCAGGGGAGCCTGCGCTTCCCGCTGACCTACCAGTTCGAGCCCGGCGCCGACGCCGACGGCGTCACCGCGCACATCCCGCTGGCCCTGCTCAACCAGGTCAACCCCGACGGCTTCGACTGGCAGATCCCCGGCCTGCGCGAGGAACTGCTCACCGCGCTCATCCGGTCCCTGCCCAAGGAGATCCGCCGCAACTTCGTGCCCGCCCCCAACTACGCCAAGCAGGTGCTCCAGCGGGCCGAGCCCACCCGGGAGCCGCTGCTGACCGTGCTGGAGCGGGAGCTGGCCGCCCTCACCGGCGTGTGGGTGCCGCGCGAGGCGTGGCGGCTCGACCAGGTCCCCGACCACCTGCGGATCACCTTCCGGGTCGTCGACGGCCGCAAGAAGAAGATCGACGAGAGCAAGGACCTCGCCGACCTCAAGCGGCGGCTCGCCCCCCGGCTCCGCCAGACCCTCTCCCGCGCCGCCGACGGGCTGGAGAAGTCGGGCCTGACCACCTGGAACGTGGGGGAGCTGCCGAAGACGTTCGAGCAGCGCCGGATGAAGGCGTACCCGGCGCTGGCCGACGAGGGCGCGACCGTGGCCGTGCGGATGTTCGAGACCGAGGCAGAGCAGCGCCGCGCCATGTGGGAGGGCACCCGCAGGCTGCTGCTGCTGAACACCCCCTCCCCGGCCAAGTGGGTGCTCGGCCGCCTGGACAACCAGGCCAAGCTCGCCCTCAGCCGCAGCCCGCACGCCGGCGCCGTCGCCCTGTTCGACGACTGCGTCGCCTGCGCCGCCGACAGGCTCATGAGCGAGTACGGCGGGCCGGTCTGGGACGAGGCGGCCTTCGCCGCCCTGCACGACAAGGTCCGCGCCGAGCTGTTCGACACCACCGAGGAGGTGGTCTCCCGGGCCCGGGACATCCTGGCCGTCTGGCACGCCGTCTCCACCCGCCTGGCCGAGGCGCGCTCCACCCCCGCCGTCGAGGACGTCCGCGACCAGGTGGGCGACCTGGTCTACCCGGGGTTCGTGACCGACACCGGCCACCGTCGCCTGCCCGACCTGCTGCGCTACCTCAGGGCGGCCGAGCGGCGGCTGGAGAAGATGGCCGACGACCCGTTCCGCGACGAGGAGCGGATGTACAAGATCCACGACATCGAGGACGAGTACCACGACCTGGTGGAGAAGCTGCCCCCGGTCCGCCGCGCGGACGACGACGTCCGGGAGATCCGGTGGATGATCCAGGAGCTGCGGGTCAGCTACTTCGCGCAGACCCTCGGCACGCCGTACCCGATCTCCGACAAGCGCATCCGCAAGGCCATGGAGCGCCTCTGAGCGGGTCCCCGGGAGCCCCACCGGATCTTCGGGCGGACGGTTCAGGCGACCGCCTGGGCCGGGCCGGTGGGACGGCTCATCCGCCCGCGGGGCCGCCGCCGGGGAGGTAGACGGGGCGCCGCTCGCGGCGGGCCAGGCGGGCGGCGGGCAGGCGTGGCGCGCTGACCTCCGGCAGCAGTGTGACGGCGGTGTCCCAGGCCAGGAACGCCGCGTCGTCCAGCTCGTCGGCCTGCAGCCGGATGCGCGACGGGTCGTCCAGCACGCCGCCGTCGAACAGGAAGTTCACCATGGAGCGGGGGCGGTCCCCGGCCGGGGGCGACCAGTGCACCACGAGCAGCCCGCCCACCTCGACCTGAACGCCCAGCTCCTCCATCGCCTCGCGCGCGGCGCAGTCGTGCGGCGCCTCGCCGTTCTCGACGATCCCGCCGGGAAAGCTCCAGCCCGGCCGGTAGTTCGGCTTGACCAGCAGGACCCGGTCGTCGGCGTCGGTGATCAGCACGGCGGCCGAGGTGAACACACTGGGCAGTGTGGCGTACCACTCGGCCGGCTCCAGGAAGACCTTGCTCACCCCGTCACGCTAACAGGGCGCCCCGTCCCGGCCCGCACCGTCACGCCGCCGACGACGCCGCCTGCCGCGTGGCGGCCGGTGTCCGCGCCGGGAGGAGCCTCCGGCGTCCTGGCCCGGGAGAGGTCAGACGTCGTCCGGGAGAGTGGCCATCCGGTTGAGGACGGGGACGAGCTGCTCCTCCTCGTAGTCGAGGTGCGCCTCCAGTTCCTCCGCCAGCCGATCCAGCTCGTCGCCGACCCCCTGCCCGCCCTCGTCCAGCAGGCTCCGGATGCGGCTGATCAGCCGGGCCACCGTCCGATGCTCCTCGCGCAGCCGGTCAAGGGTCTCGGCGAGTTCGGGGTGCTCGGTCCGCAGGTGGGGGAACAGCGCGCCGTCCTCCCCCTCGTGGTGCGCGTGCAGGGCGTCGCAGAACGTCAGGCAGTGCGTGCGCAGGTCCGCTCCGCCGGTCCGGTCACCGGATTCGGGGCGGCCGCGCAGGTTCGCCAGGTCGCGGCGGAAACCGTCGTGGAGTTTGACGAGCTCGTCGCCCCAGGCGATGACCCGTTCGTCGTTCGTCATGCCGTTTCTGCCTTTCGTGAGAGGTTTCCGTAGAGGGCGGCGAAGACCGCCGCGAAGAGGGCGGCCGTCGCGGCGAGGGTGAAGCTCCAGCCCGGACCGGCGCTGGACAGGACGGTCGCCCCGACCGCCCCCGCCAGGCTGCTGCCCACCACCCTCACCAGCGCGTTCACGCCGCCGGCCACCGCGGTCTTGGACGGCTCGACGTGTTCGACGGCCATGGTGCCGAGGGCCGCGTAGCCGAGACCGATGCCCAGGCCGAGTACGGTGGCGGCGCCGTACAGGGGCAGGCCGCCGCCGCGCTGGACGGCCGGCCACAGCGTGGCGACCGCCACCAGCGTCGCGCCGCCCGCCACCAGCGCGGAGGCGGTGAAGCGGCGCATCAGCGGGCCCGCGAGGACGGAGACCGCCAGCATCAGGACCGTCGTCGGCAGCAGGTAGAGGCCGACCTGCAGCACCGAGGCGCCGAGTGTCTCCTGGGCGAACGCCGAGATGGTCATGATGGCGGCGAACAACGCGAAGCCGAGCAGGAACGAGGCCACCGTCGCCCCCACGGTCCCCCGGTGCACGAGCATCGGGATCTCGATCAGCGGGGAAGCGGTACGGCGGGCGGTCACGACCCACGTGCCGGCCACCACCGCGGCACCGGCCAGCAGGCTCAGGGTCGGCGGGGACGTCCAGCCCCAGGCCGCGCCCTTGCTGATCGCGAGCAGCAGGCAGACGAGCCAGGTCGACACCAGTGCCGCGCCGAGGAGGTCGGGCCGGTCTCCCGCCTGCCGTCGAGCGGCTCGCCGGTCCTCCCGAACGACGGCCGTCACCAGCGCGAATCCCGATGCCGCCAGTCCGGCCAGGATCCAGAACACGAGCCGGTGGTCCCCGTCCACCAGTCCGGCGAGGATCATGCCTCCGCCGCTCCCCACGCCGATGGTCGCGCTCAGCACCCCGATCGCCGTCGGCAGCCGCGGCGCGGGCAGGGCCTCCCGGACCAGGCCGATGGCCAGGGGCAGCAGCGGTGCGGCCGTGCCCTGGAGAACGCGGCCCACGATCACGAGGGTGAGCGTCTCCGACACGGCGCTCAGCACCGACCCGGCGACGAGTAGTGCCAGCGCGACCAGTGACATCGCGCGCCGCCCGTACATGTCACCGAGGCGAGACAGCAACGGGATGGAGACCGCGCCCGACAGGAGGCCGGCGGTGAGGGTCCACGAGACGGACGTGAGGGAGGCGCCGAGCCGCTGCTGGAGCAGGGGTAGCAGCGGCACCATCACGGTCATCTGCAGGGTGCCGACGGCGACCCCGTACGCCAGCACGGCCACGGCCGCCGCGCCACGCGAGTTTCTATACATGTATAAAAAGTAGCATGGCAGAATGCCCTCGCGTACCGGACGACCCCCGAAGATCTCCAGAGCCGACATCGTGGCCGCGGCCCACCGGGTCATCGAGGAGGACGGCGTCGCGGGCCTGACGATGCGCCGGCTGGCCAGAGAGGTGGGCAGCACGGCCATGGCGCTGTACCACCACGTACGCGACAAGGAGGAGCTCCTCCTGCTGCTCCTCGACGACTACGCCGCCGGCCGGCCCCGGCCGAAGGAGGAGGACCTGCCCGGAGAGCCTCGCGACCGCGTGGTGGCGGTGGCGACGGCGATGCGGGAGACGCTGTCCGGCTGCCCGTGGATCGTGGACGTGCTGCGGGCCGACGACCTGCTGTCGGTCGGCGCCCTCTGGTACCCGGAGCAGATCATCGACGCCGCGCTGAGTGCGGGGCTGACGACGGAGGAGGCCGTGGACGCCTACCGGATCATCTGGCACTACACGGCGGGTGAGATCAGCGGCAGGGCCGCGGCGCGCAGACGGCGGGAGCAGGAAGGGGACACGTACCGGGAGCGGGTGTTCGCCCGGCTCGACGCGCGGGAGTTCCCACGGCTGGCGGAGGTGGGGCGGCGATGGGAGGAGCTGACCGCCAAGGACACCTTCGACCGTGGACTGCGCGCGATCGTCACCGGTCTGCTGCCGTGAGACCCGGCGCGCGGTGAAGGCGCGGTACGGCCGGCGGTGACGGGGTGACCGGCGGTGACGGGGCGACCGGCGGTGACGGGGTGACCGGCGGTGACGGGGCGACCGTCGTTCTCCCAGGCGAACGACTCGATGCCCGCTCGTCTAGGATCGGTCCGGCCTGCCGAAAGGGGATATGTCATGGTTCGGGCGGTGGTGTTCGACGTCGGGGAGACGTTGATCGACGAGACGCGGATCTGGTCGCGCTGGGCCGACCGGCTCGGGTTCCCCCGGTTCACGGTGCTCGGCATGCTGGGCGGCATGGCCGCCCTCGATCGGCCGTTCTCCGACGTCTTCGAGCTGCTGCGGCCCGGGTTCGACCTGGAGGCCGAGCAGGAGGCGTGGAAGCGCGACGACCCCGACGGGCTCCGGGTGAACTTCGACGCCGACGACCTCTACCCCGACGTACGGCCCGGCCTGGCCGCGCTCCGCGACCTCGGGTACGAGCTGATCATCGCGGGCAACCAGCCGCCGCAGGCGTACGACGCGCTGGCCGCGATGGACCTGCCGGTCGACGCGATCCACACCTCCGACGGCTGGGGCGTGGCCAAGCCGGCCCCCGAGTTCTTCGCCAAGGTCGTCGCGGTGTCGGGCCGCGAGCCGGGGGAGATCCTCTACGTGGGCGACCGGCTCGACAACGACGTCCGTCCGGCTCGCGCGGCGGGCATGCGGACCGCGCTGATCCGCCGCGGCCCGTGGGGTCACCTGCACGCCGACCGGCCGGAGGCGGCCGAGGCCGACCACGTCATCGACGACCTGCACGCCCTGGCCGCGCTCCTGCGACGCTGACCGCCGGCACCTTGCACGCCCTGGCCGCGCTCCTGCGGCGCTGACCGCCGACACCGGTCGTACGGGGCGGACCGGCCGGCGTCCGGCCTCCCGCGGCGCCCCGGTCCTCCCGCCGGCTTCCGCGCCCCGCCGTCCGCGGGGCGCGCCGGCTTCGCCGCGGGCGGCCGCGGTCAGAGGCCCGCGGCGGCCCCGATGATCGAGCGCGGGTCCGCCGCGCCGGCGAGGATGCCCGAGGGCAGCACGTCGATCAGGTGGGCGTGGCCGAACGACGAGCCGTACGGCGCGGAGCGGACGGGGTGGCCGCGCTCGCCCAGGCCCCCGCTCCACGGGGCGCCCTCCTCCACCTCGACCGTCGCGTGGTCGGGGGCGAGCCAGGTGTCGAAGCCGGTGCCGCCTGAGGCCAGCCGCCAGCGGGCGGCGGCGATCGCCTGTCCCGGCGCCTGGTCGTGGACCAGCAGGCGGGTGATGATCTGCAGCAGGATCTGCGGCTGGGCGTCGCCGCCCATGGTGCCCACCACCGAGCGCAGCGACCCGTCGGTCCGGGTGACCAGCGCGGGGACGAGGGTGTGCGGCGGGCGGCGGCCGGGGCCGTACTCGGCGGGGTGCCCGGGCTTCAGGGAGAAGCCGATGCCGCGGTTCTGCAGGTTGATGCCGGTGTTCGGCTCGAAGACGAGGCTGCCGAAGCCGGAGGCGTTGGACTGGATCAGCGAGACGCCCATGCCCTCGCCGTCCACCGCGCACAGGTAGGTGGTGTCGCCGGAGGAGGTGAGGTCGCGCACCGTGACCCTCTTGTCCCGGTCGATCATCCTCCGGCGCTCGGCGGCCGAGGCGAGCGCCTCCTCGACGGAGCAGTCCTCGAACAGCACGTCGGGCCGGTCGTGCCCGGCCATCCGCGCGGCCTCCACCAGCAGGTGCGCCCAGAGGGGGTCGGCCGGGTCGGCGGGCAGGTCGAGCTCCTCGGCGATGGCCAGCGCGAGCAGCAGCAGGTAACCCTGGGAGTTCGGCGGCGCGGTCCACACGTCGTGGCCCAGCGCGCGGATCCTGAGCGGTTCGACCCAGTCGGCGTTCTCCCTGGCCAGGTCGTCCTCGGTGTACTCGCCCCCGCCGAGGGCGATCAGTCCCTCGCCGAACTCGCCGAGGTAGAACCCCTCGCGCCCCTCGGCGAGGGCCTCCAGCGCCCGCGCCACGCCGGGCCGCCTGATCAGGTCCCCGGTACGGCGGGCGGCGGCGAAGTCGTGGTGCAGGGGAGCGACCGTCTCCAGGGACGGCACCATCAGCGGGGAGGCGGGGAACCCGGCGAGGGCGTGCTCGATCGCGGGCGCCAGCACCTCGGGCATGGTCAGCCTGCCGTACCGCTCGTGCAGGGCCAGCCAGCCGTCGGCGCAGCCGGGCACCGGGACGGAGCGGATGTCCCCGCGGTGCGGCATCTGCTCGTGCCCCTCGGCGCGCAGCCGGTCCGGGTCCGCTCCGGAACCGGCCCGGCCGGAGGCGTTGAGCGCGGCCGGGGCCCCGGGGCCGTCGTGGACGAGCGCGAACAGGTCACCGCCCAGCCCGCACATGTGCGGCGCGGTCACCGCCAGCACGGCGTTGGCCGCGATCGCCGCGTCGGCCGCCGAACCTCCTCGCTCCAGCATGGCCACACCCGCGCCGGAGGCGAGGTGATCGACGGTGCAGACCATTCCGGAACGCGCGTAGCGGGTGTTCAGCATGACGAGAGCGTACGGCTTCCGCCGCCGGGACCGCACCGGCCGGCCGGTACGGATTCTCCCCGGCCCGATGGTTCCCGCCCTCCACCCGCCGCCGTTCCCCGGCCGCTTTTTCGGTAGGCATACGGATGTCGCTACGGATGTTCGGCGCCTGAGCGCGGATCTAACGTCACGAAACGGGGGCACCGCACCCCGCCGCCCCCTCGCCTCCTCACCCCCCTCGTCTCCCGCCGTGCCCGCCGCCGGGTGATCCCGGTCTGCGGAGCCGCCGCCCTCCCCCCTGCCCGCGCGCGGGCGGACGCGGTGCGGGAGACCGTTCGAAAGGAACACGCGTGAGACGCAGAGCCGTACTCGCGGCCACCCTCGGCCTGGCCGTGGTGGCCGCGGTGGCACCCTCCTCACCGGCGGCCGCCAAACCCTCCCCGAAGCCGGCCGACAATGCCCGCTCCCTCCATGTCCGCTCCTTCGCCGACCCGCCCCAGCTCGCCGTGGCCGCCGCCGACCAGGCCGTCGCGAGCGGTCTGGACGAGCTGCGCAAGGGGCCCGACGAGGCCTACCGGCGCACCGCCGTGATGCCGGGCTCCGAAGGCATGTACTCCGTCGTCTACGAGCGCACCTACAAAGGGCTGCCCGTGGTGGGCGGCGACGCGGTCGTGATCACCGACTCCGCGGGGAAGGTGCGCGACACCGCGGCGGCCTCCGGCGTCACCCCGAAGGTGACGACCTCGCCGAAGGTGACCGCCGAGGACGCCCGCGCCAAGGCGAAGAGCCGGCTGACCCGGGTCGACGACAGCGCCGACCCGCGCCTGGTGGTCCTGGCCTGGGGCGCCAAGCCGCGCCTCGCCTGGGAGGCCCTGGTCTCCGGAATCGCCGGCGGCAAGCCGAGCAAGCAGCACGTGTTCGTCGACGCGCGCACCGGCGAGATCGCCGACGCCTACGACGAGGTGCGGGCGGGCACCGGGAACGGCTACTACTACGGCCAGGTCACCATCTCCACGAGCGGCTCCGGCAGCTCGTACTCGATGACCGACCCGACCCGCAGCGGCATCCGCTGCGGCGGGCAGAACGGCTCGGCCTACACCGGCACCGACGACGCCTGGGGCAACGGCTCCGGGACGAACCTGGAGACCGCGTGTGTGGACGCGCTCTACTCGGTGCAGAAGGAATGGGACATGCTGCGCGACTGGCTCGGTCGCAACGGCATCAACGGCAGTGGCGGCGGCTTCCCGACCAAGGTCGGGCTCAGTGACGTCAACGCCTACTGGGACGGCAGCACCACCAACTTCGGCCACACGCAGGACAACCAGCGCCAGGCCACGTCGATCGACGTGGTGGCCCACGAGTTCGGCCACGCCGTCTTCCAGAACACCCCCGGCGGCACCGGCTCCGGCAACGAGAACGGCGGCATCAACGAGGCCGTCGGCGACGTCTTCGGCGCGCTCACCGAGGCCTACGCCAACAACCCGAACGACCCGCCGGACTACGAGGTCGGCGAGAAGGTGAACCTCGTCGGCGAGGGCCCGATCCGGTACATGTACGACCCGTCCAAGGTGGGCGACCCCAACTGCTGGTCCTCCTCGATCCCGAGCACCGAGGTGCACGCGGCGGCCGGCCCGTTCAACCACTGGTTCTACCTGCTGGCCGAGGGTTCCGCGCCGGGCGGCGGCAAGCCGAACAGCCCGATCTGCTCCGGCGGGCCCTCCTCGGTCACCGGCATCGGCCTCCAGAAGGCCGGAAAGATCTTCATGGGCGCGCTGATGCGCAAGACCTCGACCTGGAAGTACACCAACGCCAGGCTGGCGTCGCTGTCGGCGGCGGTCGAGCTGTACGGCGATGGCAGCCCCGAGTGCGCCGCCACCAAGGCGGCCTGGAACGCGGTCAGCGTGCCGGTGCAGACCGGTGAGCCGACCTGCGCCGCGACGGGCAACGACTTCTCCCTGACGCTGAGCCCCGCCGCGGGCACGGCGCAGCCCGGTCAGCAGGTCACCTCGACCGTCGGCACGCAGACCGTCTCGGGCAGCGCGCAGACGGTCACCCTCACCGCCTCCGGCCTGCCGGCGGGCGCCACCGCGAGCTTCAGCCCGGCGTCGGTGACCTCGGGCGGCACCTCCACCATGACCATCGGCACCGCCGGGTCGACGCCGGCCGGGACGTACACCGTCACGGTCACCGGTTCCGCCACGTCGGGCACGCACACGGCGTCCTACACCCTGACGGTCGGCAACGGGGGGCCCGCCCCGACCGACCCGCCGGACATCAGCCTCGCCAACGTCAAGACCCACCTGCAGCAGCTCCAGAGCATCGCCACCGCCAACGGCGGTACCCGCAGGTCCACGGGCGCCGGCTACACCGCGTCGGTGTCCTACATCGAGCAGAAGCTCACCGCCGCCGGCTACACCGTGGTGCGGCAGTCCTGCACCTCCGTCTGCACCTCCGGGGCCGGGCCGAACCTGATCGCCGACTGGCCCGGCGGTGACGCGGGCCAGGTCGTCATGGCCGGAGCGCACCTGGACAGCGTCTCGGCCGGTCCGGGCATCAACGACAACGGCTCGGGCTCGTCGGCGCTGCTGGAGGTCGCGCTGACACTGGCGGCGAAGAACCCGACGATGGCCAAGCACGTGCGGTTCGGCTGGTGGACCGACGAGGAGCAGGGCCTCAACGGCGCCCAGTTCTACGTCAACTCGCTCAGCTCCACCGAGCGCAGCAAGATCAAGGTCTACCACAACTACGACATGGTGGCCTCGACCAACGGCGGCTACTTCATCAACAACATCAACACCGAGGCGGCCCAGCACCTCAAGGCCTTCTACGACGGCCTGAACCTCCAGCCCGAGGAGAACACCGAGGGCGCCAACCGGTCCGACGACGCGCCGTTCCGCAACGCGGGGATCGCCACCTCCGGCGTGGCGGCCGGCGCCAGCGCCACCAAGACCTCGGCCCAGGCCGCCAAGTGGGGCGGCACGGCGGGCCGGGCGTACGACCCCTGCTACCACCAGTCGTGCGACACCACGAGCAACATCAACGACACCGTCCTGGACCGGGCCGCCGACGCCTCGGCGTACGCGATCTGGAAGCTCGCGACGGGCACCACCACGAGCCGTGACTTCTCGATCTCCATGAACCCGTCCTCGGGGACGGTCCAGGCGGGCCAGGCGGCCACCGCCACGGTCTCCACCGCCACCACGGCGGGCACCGCGCAGACGGTCAGCCTGTCCGCGTCGGGTCTGCCCACCGGCGCCACGGCCGGCTTCAACCCGGCGTCGGTGACCTCGGGCGGCTCGTCCACCCTCACCATCGCCACCACGGCCGCGACGCCCTCCGGCACCTACCAGGTGACGGTGACCGGCACCGGTGAGGCCGCCACCCGCACCTCGACGTACACGCTGACCGTGCAGGGCGCCTCGGGTGGCCGCACGTTCCGCAACGACACCGACTACACCGTCTACGACTACGGCACCGTCCTGAGCCCGATCACCTCCACCGCGACCGGCTCGGCGGCGTCGCCCGTCAAGGTGACCGTCACGATGAACCACCCCTGCGCCGAGGACCTCCAACTGTGGCTCCGCGGCCCGAACGGGCTGTGGTATCCGCTCCAGGCCAGCGGCGGCTACGTCTGCACCCCGTACGGCACGCGGACCTACACGGTCCCGGTCGCTCAGCGGGCGGCCGGACAGTGGGTCCTGGAGGTCGACGACCTGTATCCGGGAGACACCGGCAAACTCGACTGGTGGAGCATCACCGTCTGAGTGTCCGGCCCACGAACGGAAGACGCCCCCGGGACCGAGCGATCGGCCCCGGGGGCCCCGTCGTCTCCGGGGCCGCGTCGTCTCCGGGCCGGTGCCGTCTCCGGTGCCGGGCGGGACGACCCCGGTGCGCGGGCCGGGCGCGTACGTTCAGACGGGCGGGGCGACCCCGGCGCGCGGACCGGGCGTGTGTTCAGACAGGCGGGGCGACCTCGGTGCGCGACCGCAGGCCGAGCTTGCGCAGCACGGTGGCGACATGGGTCTCGACCGTGCGCGTCGACAGGAACAGGACGTCGGCGATCTCCCGGTTGGTCCGGCCGAGCGCGACGAGCCGGGCCACCTCCTTCTCCCGCGGCGACAACGGTCCGGCGCCGCCCTTGCGGCCCCGTGGCAGCGGGGACTCCACGCCGAGGTCGCGCAGCGCGCGCCGGCAGCGCGCGGCGTCGTGGGTGGCGCCGAGCGCGCCGAATCGCTCCGCCAGCTCGGCGAGGACCGGGGCGGCGGAGCGGTCGCCGAGGGCGAGCCTGGCGCGCGCCTCGCTCTCGCCCACCCGCGCCGCCGTGTAGGGCTGGGGCAGGGCCTCGTACGCCTCCCGGGCGCGGGCGAAGAAGTCCGCGGCCTCGGCCGGCCGCCGGTCGGCGGCCAGCGCGCCCCGGGCGTGGTCGAGGGCGGCGTGCGCGGCGGGGGCGAGACGGCCGGCGATCCCGTCGGCGAACTCGGCCACCAGTTCGGCCCCCTCCTGGACGCGCCCGGCCCGGGCGAGCGCGGTGACGGCGGAGGGGACCAGGTAGGCGCCCCAGACCCATACCCCCTTGCGGCGCAGCCGGGCGACCGCCTGCACGGCCTCCGTGACCGCGTGCTCCAGCGCGCCGCGGGCGAGGTGCAGCTCGATCAGGCCGCCCGCGGCGGCCACGGCGACCGGTACATATCTCGCGTCCGGCGCGTCCATACCGGCGTTGTACAGGTACCTGCGGGCCTCCTCCCAATCGCCGGTGGCCAGGGCGAGCGATCCCAGGACCAGCCAGGCGTCCGGCGCCTCCGTGGACAGCTCCACCAGGGCGATCGCCTGGTCGCGGAGTCCCTCCCACTGGCCGGTCAGCCACCGCCTGCGGGTCGTCGAGACCTGGACGGTGTGGGCGGGGTACAACACCCCGCTCTCCGCGGCCAGCTGCTGCCCCCGTCTGCCGAACGCCTCCGCCGCGGCGTAGTGGCCCAGCGTGGTCGCCGAGTCGTGAAGGTTGCAGTAGCCGCGGGCGACCTCCCGCCGGACCGCCGTGGACGGGTCGGCGACGGGCAGCGTGGCGGCGACGGTGAACGCGTCCGGGGAGCCGATCGACATCTGGAACGCGACCCGGTTGACCAGGACGGCGGCCGCCAGCCCAGGGTCGTCGGCGGTCGCGATGAGCTCCTCGGCGCGGGCCATCCACTCCGCGTGCGTCGCCAGCGACTCGGTCCCCCATTCCGGCATCGCGAGGCCGGCCAAGCCACGGGCGGCCAGCGCCGGCCGGTCGTGCAGTTCGGCGACGGCGGCCAGGATCTCGGGGCGTCCGGTGGAGCTGTCGCCCCCCTGGTTGCACAGCACCATGCCGAGGTTGAGTCGCGCCTCGCCGCGCACCTCGCGGGAGAGGAAGTCGTCCCGCAGCAGGCGGCGCATCAGCCGCTCCACCCGCTGGTGTGACAGCCCGGTCGTATCCAGGCGGCTCAGCGCCAGCGACAGAGGACCGCGGTCGGGTTCGGGCAGGTCGGGATCGGCGAGCATGCCGTCGAGCACCTCGATCGCCAGGGCGGTGTCGCCGAGCGCGGCGGCCTGGTCGGCGGCCGCCCTGCCGTGGCGCAGCCAGGCGCCGATGTCCCCCGCCTGCCGGGAGTGGAAGGCCAGCTGGACCAGCGGCGGAGGGGTCACCTCCGCGAGCGCGGCCATCGCGCGCTCGTGCGCCAGACGCCGGTCCGGGCCCGGGATCGCGTCGTACACGGCCTGCTGGGCGAGGGCGTGGCGGAAGCCGTAACGGCCGCCGGGATGCTCGTGGAGCACGCCGGCGCGCAGGGCCTGGCCCAGTCCTGCGGAGTCCCCGCCGACCGTGGTGATCAGCTGCTCGCCCACCGGGAGCCGCAGCACCGCCGCCGCCTGTACGGCGCTCACCGCCGCCGGGGACAGGGCGGCCATCCGCTCGGCCATCGCCTCCCGCAGCAGCAGTGGCACCCCGGCGCGGTCCAGCGCGTCGGGCCCCTCGGCGTCGGGCAGGGAACGGACGACCTCCTCCACCACGAACGGTATGCCCGCCGTGCGCTCGTGCAGTCGCGCGACGAACGCGGGCGGCAGGTCGGGACGGTTCAGCAGCGCGCAGGCCAGGCTGTTCACCTCCGGGGCGTCCAGTGGCCGCAGCGGTATCACCAGGCTCGTCGTGCCGGGCGGACGCCGGTAGGTACGGCCGAGCGGCAGCCCCGGCGTGCTCAGGTCCTCCCGCCGGTAGGTCGCCACCACCGTCAGCCCCTCGGGTGGCTGGTCGGCGAGGAAACGCAGCAGCTCCCGCGTCCCGTCGTCGGCCCAGTGCAGGTCCTCGATCACGAGCAGGGCCGGTCCGACGGCCGCCAGCAGGGCGCGCATCGCGCGGAACAGCCGGTGCCGCTCGGCCCGCGGATCGTTCAGGCGCGGCGGCGACGGCGGGAGCACGTGCGACAGTTCAGGCAGGTAGTCGCGGAGCGCGCCGGTGACCGGGTTGAGGGCCTCGGCCGCCGGCAACCGGCCCGCGACCTCGCGGAGCGCCTCCACCACGGGGCCGTACGGGAAGGGCTCGCGGATCTGGTGGCAGTAGCCGAGAAGGACGGGCCGGTCGCCGGACACGAGACGGTCCAGCGCGGCGTGGACCAGCCGGGTCTTCCCGATGCCCGCCTCTCCCTCCACCAGCACCACGGCCGGCGGGCGGGCCATCGCCTCGATCAGAATCCGCAGCTCAGAGGTGCGTCCAACGAGTACGGGAGAGGATGGGTTGTTCATCGGTCGCTCCGGGGGAGACGGGTGCGGGACCCTCACGGAGGGTCCCGCATATCGCCGTTCAAGGTCAACCCTTGGACATAACGGGCTTGTTGCGGGAGCGTGTCAAGATTCGCACACGGCTGCTCCGGAGCGGGGGGAGCGGCCGTGCGAACCGCCCGGGACCTGCGCGTCCGGCGCGACGGAGGCACGGGACCCGCGGGTGAGCGCGGCCGGGCACATCGGAGTTCTTTTGTCAGTAAAAAACATCATTTGACGCTGAGGAGTTATTGGGGGGCTATCTGTAAGTTCGTCCACCCTCTTCATGGCCATCCTGGCGACAGGCTGGGAATCGGACCCGGGAGGTGGAATGGCGATTCCCGACCAGGGGGACGGCGAACGCCGGGCCGCCGCCCAGGCGCTGGTGCGCGAGAGGATCGAGCTGATCAGGAGGCGCATGCGCCGGGCGGCGATCCTCGACCAGGTGACGTGCCGCCTCGCCGTACGGATGAACGTGCGGCCGGAGGAGGCCGCGGCCCACCTGGCCCGGCTGTCGCACGAGAGCGGGGTGGACCTGCTGGAGGTCGCCCGGTCCGTGGACGAACGGGCCGGGGAGCCGCCGGAGACGCCGCGGGTGACCGCGCCGGAGTGGGCGGCCCCCGTCATGGAGGCGATGTCGCTGTGCGCCATGTACCTGAGCCCGGTCACCGACGAGACGGGCCGGCTGGTGGACTTCATCGTCGTCGCGACCACGGAGGGCGGTGAGGACGTCACCGGCCGCCCCCTAGAGGTCTTCCGGGGGCGCCGGCTCCTGGAGTTCGCCCCGGGGGTGATGCGCGCCGGGCTGCTGGAGGAGTGCATCCGGGTCTTCGAGACGGGGGAATCGTTCCAGCGGGGACCGTTCGAGTACATCGAGGCCAGGAACGACCGGCTGTGGCCGCGCTCGATCAGCGTCCGGGCGAGCCGGGTCGTGGACGGGATCCTGCTCACCTGGCAGGAACTGGACGAGGAGGAGCGCCTCATCACCGGCTGGGAACGCGCCCAGCGGATCGCCGGTCTGGGCTGGGCCGAGTGGAACCTGGCCAGCGGCCGGACCATCTGGACCCTCCCGATGTACGAGATGTTCGGCCGGGACGCGGCGGAGGGGCCCCTGCCGTTCGAGCAGCTCCCCGAAACGGTCGTGGAGGAGGACCTGGGCGCCGTGGAGGAGGTGGTGCGCACCCTGCTGGAGCACCGGGAGTCGGTCGAGCACGAGTTCCGCGTCCAGCAGCGGCACGGCATCCGGCACGTGCGCCTGGCCGCCGAGCCGGTGCTCGACGGATCCGGCTTCCCGTTCGCCGTCCGCGCCATGGCCCAGGACGTCACCGCGAACCGCCGCCGGGAACGGGCGCTGGCCGAGGCCCGCGACCAGACGCACCAGGCCAGGCACCGGGCCGAGGAGGAGCACCGGGTGGCGCTCGCCCTCCAGGACACGATCATGCCCACCCACCACGGCGTGTTCGACCTGCCCGGCCTGCGCATGGGCGTGAGGTACTCACCCAGCGGCGAGCTCGAACGCCTCGGCGGAGACTGGTTCAAGGCGCGCCCGCTGCCCGACGGCCGGGTGCTGGTGGCCATCGGCGACGCCATGGGCCACGGCCTGAGCGCCGTCAGCCTGATGGCCCAGATGCGCAGCGGCCTGGCCGGCCTCGCCTACACCGGCGCCCCGGCCGACCGGCTCGCCAGGTGGCTCAACGAGCTCGCCTTCCACGCCAACCAGAACATCACCGTCACCGGCACCGCCGTCATCGGGCACTTCACCCCCGCCACCCGCGTCCTGGAGTGGGTCTCGGCCGGTCACCTGCCGCCCGTCCTCGTCCGCGACGGCAAGGCCGTCTTCCTGGAGACCAGCAACGGCACCATGCTCGGCGCGTTCGAGGACATGGACTACACCCTGACCACGACGCAGCTCGCCCGGGGCGACCTGCTGCTGCTGTACACCGACGGCGTCGTGGAGCACCGCAGCCGCAGCCTGGACATCGGCCTGAACGCGATGCTCGACGCCGCCGGGCGCTGCGCCGATGCGGACCCGGAGAAGAACCTCGTCTGCGTCCTGCGGGAGCTCGGGGAGGAACACGCGACCGACGACGTCTGCCTGCTGGCGCTGCGGGTCCTCTGACCCCGGCACGCGGCCCGGGGCGGATTCCCCGCGGGTCACCCGGACGGCCCGCGCGGCGGGCGCCCCGCCGGGACCCCCCTTCCCGGCGGTGCGGGACCCTTCTGAAGGCCGCCTTCCCGGCGGGGCGGGACCCCTCTAAAGGCCGCCGCGGTCGCGGATGGCGCCCAGATCCTCCTTGATCTTGAAGATGACCACCAGCAGCTCCATCCACACGCGGGTCAGCAGGATGGCGAGGAACAGCCCGATCGGCGCGAGGAACAGGGCGATCACGCCGCTCTCCGGGCCGGTGTCGAAGGCGAGGGCCACCGTGGAGAGCGCCCAGAGGACCTCGATCACCACGAGGATGACGAAGATCACCTTGATGATGCTCGTCGTGACGTAGTGGTCGAAGCTCAGGTCGAAGAGGCGGGCGAAGAACCCCTTCCGCGTGCCTCCGGGCGGAGGGGCCGGCTGCCGGTAGGCGGGCGGGGCGTACTGGCCGGGGGTGTAGGGGGTCTGGCCGGGGGAGTGAGGCCCCGGGTCCTGGGTGTGGCCGCCCTGGCCGTACGGCTGCCCGGCCTGGTACGGGTCCTGGGTGTGGCCGCCCTGGCCGTACGGCTGCCCGGCCTGGTACGGGTCCTGGGTGTGGCCGCCCTGGGCGTAACCGCTCTGGTGGGTGTAACCGCCCTGGGCGTAGTGGCCGTAACCGGGCTGCGGGTCCTGGCTCTGGTAGGGGTTGGTCATCGTCGCGTCCTCGCTGGGGGGTTGGCCGTTGTCACTCTGCCAGAAACCTCCCGGAGGATCACGGCGGTTCCCGGCGCGGGAGAGGGCGGAGACGCGGAGAGAGCCTTCCCTGTCGTTTGTGTAGCCGATAGAATACGCAAAGTAACTTACCCATGCTTGTCCCGGTTGGGGGTTTCTCCGTGGAGAGTTCGGACGGTCGGGTCCTGATCCTCGTCCTGGTCGCGACGGTCGTGTTCTTCGTCGGCCGGCGGTTCCAGCGGACGGTGGACGCCTGGCTCGGATGGGGCAAGGCGGTGAGCGCGGCGGCCGAGGCCGCGGCGAAGATCACGGACGCGAAGTCGGCGGCGTGGTCGGCGGTCCGCGGCATGGCGCTGGCCGGGGCGGTCACACTGGTCTTCCTGGCCGTGATCGTGAACGCGGTCCGGTCCGGGTGACCCCGCTGAGACGTCGCACCCTCCTGGGAACCGAAGGTGCGGCGGCGGCCCGCCGTCCTCCCTCCGGGGCGGCGGGCCGCTCGCGTGAGAGAGGGGACGAGGGCGGCGGGCCGCTCGGGTGTGAGAAGGGCGAGGGCGGCTGACCGTTGATCTACGGCGGAGCGGTCTATAGCGTCGTCTGTCGTGACTCACCCCCCACGGTTGTTCAAAGCGTTCGTGGCGGCGGCGGTGCTGATCCCGGTCGGCCTCGCCTCCGCCCCGGCCTCGGCCGACCCCGCCGGCCAGGCCGCCGCCCGCGTCACCTCCGCCGCCGACCCCGCGACCCCCTGGCGCCTGAACCAGTGGCCCCGGACCCAGCCCTGGCAGCAGGACGCCCCCGCCGGTTCCACGACCGCGCTGCGCGCCAAGCCCGGCCTCCCCGCCCCGATCGACCCGCAGAACTGGAAGAACCCGGACCACATGACGTGGGCCGACTACACCAGGCCCCCGGGCGTCGACTGGGCGAATCCCGCGGTCAAGGGGTCCAAGCGGACCTTCCGCGGCGCGCTGGTCCTGCTCGACTACCCCGACCAGTCGTTCGTGGTCACCCGGCCCCAGGGCTCGACCGTCTTCGGCAACCCCAGCGCGGAGGCGCACGACATCCCGCGCGAGAAGGTCGCCGGGTTCTACAAGGACTTCCTCAACACCCCCGGCCCGCTCAACCGCGGCCACACCATCCACGAGTACTGGATGGAGGACTCCGGCGGTCGTTACGGCGTCGACCTGACGGCCTTCGGCCCCTACCGGATGCCCGGCAAGGCGCACGAGTACGGCATGGAGTTCCAGGGCGGCGGCGCCTGCCCGGCCGGCGACACCTGCGACCGGAACATCCGGACCGACGGGAAGGCGGCCTGGGCCGCCGCCGAGGGCGCCGAGGTGCCCGCAGGGTTCGACTTCGTCTTCTTCCTGAGCGCCGGCCAGGACGAGTCGTCCACCTGGCAGGAGTTCGGCCAGATGAAGTTCCCGACGAAGGAGGCGGTGACCGACGACTTCGGCCCGCCCGACCCGGGCCTGCCCAACTGGGCCGACACCCGCTACGTCGACTGGACCTCCTGGGCCTCGGCCGCCTCCATCTGGCCCAACGCCGGGGGCGGGTCGTCCACCCAGGCCGAGAGCTCCGGCCAGGGCGTCTACGCCCACGAGCTCAGCCACATCCTCGGTATCGGCGACAACTACAACAACCCCTTCGGCGTGCCGCCGCGGCGCGCCTACACCGGCATCTGGGAGATGCTCAGCCGCGGCAGCTTCAACGGCCCCGGCGGGCCGCACAGCCGCTGGCTGATCCCGGCCACCGGGGGCGGCTCCATGGGCGCCCAGCACATGCTCCGCAACAAGATCAAGCTGGAGATGGTGGACGAGCGCAACGTGCTGCGCCTGTCGCGCGGGGCGCTCGCCGACTCGGGCGTGGTCATCGCCGAGGTGACCGCCCGGGTGGCGCAGCCGGGGCCGAAGGGCCTGTCCGGGGTCAACATCGCCTTCGGCGACGGCGACCGCGCCCCGGCCTGCGACGTCGCGAAGGATCCGATGTGCGACGGCGGCGGCTACGACAACTACACCGTCGAGGTCGTCGACCGGATGGGCGCCGACTCCTTCACCCCCGACTCGGGCGTGCTGCTGGCCAAGACCAAGAACGCCGACCGCGCGCCGTTCGAGTGGGTCGTCGACGCCAACCCGCAGGACATCGGCATGACCGACTACGTTCTGCCCGACGGCACCGCCGTGCCCATCACGATCGGCGACTACCGCCAGCTGTCGGACGCGCTGTTCCACGCGGGCACCGGTTCCGGCTCGGAGTTCGAGTACGTGGACGAGGCCAACCGGCTCCACTTCTACGTCCTCGACCTGCGCCGTGACGCGGCGGGCGTCCTGTCCTACAAGGTCGCGGTCCGCTCCCTGGACGGCGCGGGACCGCAGCGGCGCGGCGTGCGGCTGCTCCCGGCCGCCGGCGTCCCGGCCGGCAAGGGCCTGTCGAGCTGCCGGTTCCCGCTGTTCAACACCGGCCGGGCCGCGGGGACCGGCGCCGGGCACCCCGAGGACGTGCGCGCCTACCTCGGCGGCGACGTCTACCGGCTGTCGGCCACCGTCCAGGGCCGCGGCTGGACGGCCTCGCTGCCCAACGCGCTCGCGACCGCGGACTTCGGCGACCGGACCGCGGTGACCGTCAACGCGGTGCGGGCCGACGGCGGCAGCCGCCTGGCCACGGTCACCCTGAAGGCCACCTCCGAGAGCGACCCGACCAGGACCGCCACGGCCACCTGCCACGTGGTCGGCCTGTAAACGCGGCGGCGCGGGGGACGGGCCGTCCGTCCCCCGCGCCGAGCGGCCGGTCGCCGCGACTCAGCCCAGCAGCACGCCGAGGAACAGCGCGGCCAGCGCCGACAGGCCGCTGAGCGCCCCGAAGGCGGCCATCGCGCCCCGGCTCCGGGCGCGGGCGTGCAGGAACGCCGTCACGCCGGAGATCACCACGACCGCCATCTTCACGTGCAGGGTGGTCTTGTAGGCCGGGTCGCCGCCGTCGACGGCGAGCATGTTCCAGACGCCGGTCGCGGCCAGGACGGCGAAGGCCGGCCAGGCGACCCTGTTGAACGCGCGGGCCGCGGTGCCGGTGACCCCCTCGCCGGCCGTACGGAGCGAGGGGACGAGGAAGGCGAGGGTGAGCTGCCCGCCGACCCAAACGGTGGCGGCCAGCACGTGAAGGAAGACACGGACGGTGTCGAGGGATACGGAAAGCACCCGATCAACATATTGGCCGTGCCCGTTGGTCCGGACTCCGGGGATGCGGTCCGACATTTACGACAACGGGCGTTGGTTGTTCCCTGCGTGGACATATTCCGCCGTATAGGCTCCCGGTGATGAATGAGCTGACGCGATGGATCGATCTTGAAGGTGCCGTCAACGTGCGCGACCTCGGCGGGCTCGCGACGGTGGACGGCGGAACCACACGATTCGGCCGGGTCTACCGGTCCGACAACCTGCAGGGACTGACCGAGCGCGACGTCGAACTGCTGGTCGGCGAGCTGAAGCTGCGCCACGTCGTGGACCTGCGCTCGGTCGCCGAGGTGTCGCTGGAGGGGCCGGGGCCGCTCACGGCCGTCCCCGAGGTGAACATCCACCACCTCACGCTGTTCGCCGAGAGCGGCGGGAACACCGACGTCGACGCCGACACGATCGACGGCGCGCGGGTTCTGCCCTGGAAGGAGCGGGGGGAGGAGGATCTCGCCGAGCTGCGGGTGACCGGCTTCTACTACGGCTACCTGCGCGACCGGCCGGACTCCGTGGTGGCCGCCCTGCGGGCCATGGCCCACGACGACGGCGCCGCCATCGTCCACTGCGCGGCGGGCAAGGACCGCACCGGCGTCGTCTGCGCCCTGGCCCTGGAGATCGCCGGGGCCACCCGGGAGGCGATCGTCGCCGACTACGCCGCCACCGGTGACCGCCTGGAGGGCATCCTGGCCCGCCTGCGCTCCAGCGCCACCTACCGCGACGACCTCGACTCCCGCCCGGCCGACGACCACCGCCCCCGGCCGGAGTATCTCCGGCAGTTCCTGCGCGTCCTGGACGACCGCTTCGGCGGCCCGCTGGCGTGGCTGGAGTCCAAGGGGTGGACCGGCGGCGACTCCGAGGCCCTGCGCTCACGTCTGCGCGACTGACCCGCCGTCCCCGGCGGCCCGGCCACCGGTCCGCCGGGTCGCCCGGGGGGCGGCGCGGCCGTACGGCGGTCGCCGGCGAGGGCTCGGCCCGGGGAGGGCCGGCCTTGCCGCCGGGCCCTCAGAGCGGGACGACGCGGCGCTCGGCCGCCGACCGCCGGGCGGCCTCCAGGATGGTGAGGACTCCGGCGACCTCCTCCGGGTCCACCGGGGGAGGGGCGTCCTCGCGCAGGCACGCCGCCACACCCCGGTAGAAGTCGAGGTAGGCACCCGGCTCGGTGCGGACCCGGCGGTGGTCGTCGTCGGTGCCCAGGACGCCCCAGCGCTCCTCCGGCTCCTCGCCGAAGCCGGGGGAGCCCGGGTCGGCGCCCGCGCGCAGGCGCTCCTCCTGCACGTCCAGGCCGTGCTTGACGTATCCCGCCCGGGAGCCCAGGACGCGGAAGCGGGGGCCGAGCATCGGGGCGACCGAGCTGACCCACAGGTGGGAGCGGGCGCCGCCCGCGTGGGTGAGGGCGACGAAGGTGTCGTCGTCGGCGGCGACGCCCGGACGGCGCACGTCGGACTCGGCGTAGACCTCGGTGGCCGGGCCGAGCAGCCGCAGGGCCTGGTCCACCAGGTGGCTGCCCAGGTCGTACAGCAGGCCGCCGAGCTCCTCGGCGCCGCCCGTCTCGCGCCAGCCGCCCTTGGGGACGGGACGCCAGCGCTCGAACCGGGACTCCAGCCGGGTGACCTCGCCGAGCTCGCCGGAGGAGACCAGCCGTTCGACGGTCCGGAAGTCGCCGTCCCAGCGGCGGTTCTGGAAGACCGTCAGCATCAGGCCGCGCTCGCGCGCCAGCCGCGCCAGATCGCGCGCCTCCGCCGCGGTCGCGGCCAGCGGCTTGTCCACCACCACCGGCAGGCCCGCCTCCAGCGCGGCCCGGGCCAGCGGCACGTGGGTGCGGTTGGGGGAGGCGACCACCACCAGGTCGCTCTCCTCCCACAGCTCCGCGGCGTCGCCCACCGCCCGCGCGCCGTACCTGCGGCGCACCTCGGCGGCCCGCTCCGGGTTGCCGGTCACCACCGCCGACAGGCGCAGGCCCGGCGTCGCGGCGATCAGGGGGGCGTGGAAGAACGCCCCGGCCACGCCGTAGCCGACCAGCCCGACGCGCAGGCCGGCCGCCGCGCCGTCCCCCGGGCCGGCCGTCGCGTCGGTCACCGCGTCGGCCACCGCGCCGGTCGCCGGATCGGCCGTCGCGTCAGTCACCGTGCCGCTCGTCCCGCTCGGCGAGGAACGCCTCGAACTGGGCGGCGAGCTCGTCGCCGGTCGGCATCTCGGACGGCTCGGCGATCAGGTTGCCGCGTTCGGAACCGGCGGCGAAGGCGTCGTACTGCTGCTCCAGGCCACTGATGGCGGTGGACAGCTCCGTGGACGCCTCGATCTGCTCGGCGATCTCGACGTCGGTCTTGGCCGCGGCCTCGCGCAGGCCCTCCAGCGGGAACACCAGGCCGGTGCTTCCGGTGATCGCCTCCAGGGCGGTCACCGCGGCCGCGGGGTACTCCGCCTGGGCGAGGTAGTGCGGGACGTGCACCGCGTGCCCCAGGGCGTCGTGCCCCTCGGCGCCCAGCCGGAACTCGATCAGCGCGGCGACGCTGCCCGGCACCCGCACCTCGCCGAAGACGCTGGTCCGGCCGGCGACCAGCTCGGGGCGGGTGGCGTGGCTCGTCACGCCCAGCGGGCGGGTGTGCGGCACCGCCATCGGGATGCCGTGCGCGGTCACCAGCGTGCCCACGCCCAGCCGGGTGACCAGCGTCCCGACGGCCGCGACGAACAGCTCCCACTGGAAGTCGGGCTCGGGGCCGGACAGCAGCAGGAACGGCGTGCCGGTGGTGTCGTGGACCAGCCGCAGGACGAGCTCGGAGCTCTCCACGCCGGACCACCGGTCGGTGTCGAACGTCATCACCGGCCGCCGGGAGCGGTAGTCGAGCAGGCGGTCCACGTCGAACGTCGCGATGACCCGGTGCTCCAGCTCGGCGAGCAGGTGGCCGACGGCGAGGCGCCCCGCGGCGCCGGCGTCCACGAAACCGTCGAAGTGGTAGAGCAGCACCGGATCGGTCAGCTCAGGGAGGTCACCGCTGAGCCGGTAGAGATCCGTCGGGTCTGACACCGTACGTCCAGCCTTTCGTCAGTCGTCTCTTCAGGTGAACCCGTGGGGCATCCGGTGAATTCCGCCGTCCACGGCGATCACTGGGCACCCTACCGGGGCAGAATGGAGCACATGCAGCCTGACCCGGAGCTGGAGGAGTTCGCCACCCGCCTGTTCGGCCTGGCCAGAGCGGGGGAGACCGACCTGCTCCGGGCCTACGTCGAGGCAGGGGTGCCGGTCGACCTGGCCAACGACAAAGGTGACACCCTGCTGATGCTCGCCGCCTACCACGGTCACGCGGCGACCGTCCGGGCGCTGGCCGAACTGGGGGCCGACCCCGGCAGGCCCAACGACCGCGGGCAGACGCCGCTGGCCGGGGCGGTCTTCAAGAAGGAGCCCGAGGTGGTGCGGGCACTCCTTGAGGCCGGCGCCGATCCGTACGCGGGCACCCCGTCGGCGGTGGACACGGCGCGGATGTTCGGAAACGACGAATATCTGAAATGGTTTCAGAACCGGCCGAAAACCTGAAGTTGGTATTTACGGGTGTATAGGAAAACGTTCGGTGTTCGTCCATTCTTGACGGGTGGAGACCACGACCGCCCGACGGGCATCCCGGCCCCTTAGCATCCCTCCGCTTCCCTGCCCCTTCCCCAGCCAGGTCAGTCCGCACGCGGACCAGGCGGACAAGGAGACCCTGGAGTGGCTTGCCGACTCCGGGATGCTCGACGACGAAATGGTGGAACGTTACCGCCGGGCCAGATACGGCTGGCTCTGCGCCCGGACCTACCCCTATGCCGACCATGACGCGCTTCGCCTGGTGACCGACTGGTGCGTGTGGCTGTTCGCCTTCGACGACGTCTTCTGCGAGTCGGACCGGCGGGCCGCGGAGATCGCCCGCGCGCTGCCCCGCTTCCTCGCGGTCCTCGACGAGCCGGAGCCCGCGGGCCGGCCCGGCGACGCGTTCGCCAGGGCGCTGCTGGAGATCAGGGGGAGGATCGCCGCCGCGGGTGACGCCGACCAGCTCGAACGCTGGTGCGCCGCCACCAGGGACTACCTGTCCGCGCAGGTGTGGGAGACCGCCAACCGCGAGGACCGGGTGGTGCCCTCACTCGCCGACTACGTCTTCATGCGGCGGCGGACCGGGGCGATGCTCACCGTCTTCGCGCTCATCGACATCGTCAGCGGCCGCCGCCTCACCCCCGGCGAATGGCGCCACCCCCTCGTGTGCGCGGTCACCGGGCACGCCAACGACGTCGTCGTCTGGGACAACGACCTCATCTCCTACGCCAAGGAGAACGAGGGCGTCAACGCCCGCAACAACCTGGTGACCGTGCTCGCCCGGCACCGCCGCTGCTCCCGGCAGCGGGCGATGGAGCTGATCGCCGGGATGCGCGACCGGGCCATCGCCGACATGGTGGCCGCCCGCCCGTCGCTGGAGGCGCTCGGCTCCGAGGCGGTGCTCGCTTACCTGCGCGGCCTGGAGTTCTGGATCAGCGGGAGCATCGACTACTCGCTGACCAGTTCCCGCTACACCGGCGCCTGGGAGCGGGCGGCCGGGCTCGCCTCCGGCTGACCGCCGCGGGCGGCCAGGGACGGCCGGTCACGCCTTTCGCCGACCGCCGCGGATCGCCCCGGGCAGCCGGGGCACGCCTTCTGCAGATCCGCGGCGGTCACCGCCGCTGGGTGGCGGGGTCGTCGGGGTCGCCGCCGAGGGCCAGCTCGATCAGCTCATCCAGGTTGAGCCTCCTGCCCTGGGCGAAGGCCTCCTCGAACTCCTCCTCGCCGAGGACCCGCTTGCACTCCTTGACGCAGCGGTCGTGCTCGGAGTTGAAGAACGGCGAGTTCATCTGCGGCATGCCGAAGGTGCGCCAGTTGGCCTGCCCGCCGCCCATCAGCAGCGCCGCCAGCCCCGGCTGCCCGGCGTCCAGGGCCTGCCTGGCGACCACTTCGATCGCCAGGCCGATGCCCAGCACGTCGTGGAAGTAGCGCTTGAGCCGCAGCGCCTCGCGGGCGTTGTCCATGGCCTCGGAGACGCGGCCCATCCCCTGGCAGACGCTGGCCAGGGCGTAGATGGCGTAGGAGCGCAGCCACAGCTCGCCGCGCTGGGTGCAGACCGCGATGCAGTCGCGCAGCAGCGTCTCGGCCTCCGCCGGGTCGTTCTGCATGAGCAGCACCATCGACAGCTCGACGATCGACGGCAACAGGCCCGGGTTGAGCTCCCGGCCGCTCTTGTGGAACTCGACCGCCACGCCGAGCAGCGCGCTGGCCTTCTGCAGGTCGCCCTGGAGGAAGGCCGCCGTGCCGAGCATCTTGGTGGCGAGGATGACGGCCCCGGAGTCGCCCACCCGGACCGCGTCGGAGCTGCACTTCTCGGCCGCGTCCACGGCCCCCGCGATGTTGCCCTGCGCGCTGTGGACGTAGGACAGCACCCACAGGGCCTTGCACCGCTCCGCGCTCGGCTGCGGCGCCAGCTCCAGGGTCTTCTCCAGGTAGAGCCTGCCCTCGCGGGCCAGGCCGCAGGCCACCCACATGAACCACAGGGACGACAGCAGCTTCAGCCCCTCCTGGACCTCCGCGGGGTCGCGCAGGCAGTGGTCCAGGGCGACCCTGACGTTGTCGTGCTCGTGGCGCATCCGGACGTACCAGTACACCTGACGGGCACCCGACCAGGCGTCCTCGCTCCGCTTGGCGAGCTGGAGGTAGTAGTCGCGGTGCTTCCTGCGGACGCGGTCGGTCTCGCCCAGCTTCTCCAGCCACTCCTCGCCGTACTGGCGCAGCGTGTCGATCAGCCGGTAGCGGTGCCCCGACGGGGTGCCGTCGCTCAGCAGGATCGACTTCTCCACCAGGCTGGAGATGAGGTCCATGACGTCCTCGGCGGGCAGATTCTCGCCGGAGCAGACGTAGCGGGCGGCGTCGAGCTCGAAGTCGCCGGCGAAGACCGACAGCCTGGCCCACAGCAGCCGTTCGGCGGGCTCGCACAGCTCGTGGCTCCAGCCGATCGCGGCGCGCAGCGTCTGGTGCCGGGGCAGCGCCGTACGGCTGGCCCCGGCGAGCAGGCTGAACCGGTCGGCCAGCAGGCCCAGGATCTGCTCCACCGACAGTGCCCGCATCCGGACCGCGGCCAGCTCGATGGCGAGCGGGATGCCGTCGAGGCGGCGGCACAGCTCGGAGACCGGGCCGATGTTGTGCTCGTCCAGCACGAAGTTGGGCACCACGGCGCTCGCCCGGGCGGCGAACAGCTGCACGGCCTCGTTGGTGAAGACGTCCTCGCCGGGCGTGTCGCCGGGCACGGCCAGCGGCGGGATGGCGATCGTGTGCTCGCCCCGGGCGTTCAGCGACTGGCGGCTGGTCGCCAGGATGGTCAGGCCCCCGGCGTTGCTCAGCAGCTCCTCGAACAGCTCGGCGCAGGCGTCGACCAGGTGCTCGCAGGTGTCGATGATCAGCAGGATCTCGCGGTCGCCGAGCCACTCGATCAGGGTCTCGTCGGCCGAGCGGGACGACTGGTCGGCGATCCCGAGGGCCGCGGTGATCGTGTGCCGGACCATCCCGGAGTCCTGCAGCCGGGCCAGGTCGGCGAACCACACGCCGTCCTTGAACTGGCTGCGCATCAGGTGCGCGATGCGCAGCGCCGTACGCGACTTGCCGACGCCGCCGATGCCCGTCACCGTGACCAGGCGGTGCCGGCCGAGGCGCTGCCGGAGCGTGGCCAGCAGTCTCGTGCGCCCCACGAAGCTGGTCAGCTCGTTGGGAAGATTGCCGTCTCGCCGCCATCCAGATGGCGTTGCCATGGCCGCCTCACGGGGGTAGTGCCAGGGGGAGATCACACCTGCTCTGGCATCGTACCCGCCGGGACCTCAGGCTGTCCCCGCGCGCGGATCATCCGCCCCGCCCGGCCGGGAGATCCCGTGCGGCGGCCCGGATCCCCCCGTCCCGCCGGTCCGGGCTCCGCCTACCGCCGGACCCCGGTTCCACCTAGCCGGACCCCGGGACCGGTGACCGGTGACGCGCCGGCCGCGGGGATCACCCCGGCGAGCGCGGAGGAGCGCAGGGCCCGGACCACCCCGGCGGGCGCGCTGTAGTTCAGCGTGTGCGCGGCCCCCGGGACCTCGGCAAGCTCGCCGCGGGGCAGCAGGGCGGCGACCCGCCGCGCCCAGGACCGGGACACGATGAGGTCCCGTGCTCCCCGCACCACCACCGCCGGGACGCGCACGAGACCCAGCTTGTCCTCGACCGGGTCGGCGAGGGCGGCGGCGAGCGTGGCGAAGTAGCGGCGCGGGCCGCAGACGAGGTAGTCGCGCGCCAGCACCGGCACGAGGAGGGGCCGCTCCAGGACCGTGTTCGCGGCCAGCCGTACCCCCTGCCGCCAGGCCGACCGCGCGCCGGCGTCCATGGTGGGGCCGATCAGCGCCATCGGCCCGGCCAGCTCGGGGGAGTGCGCCGCCAGGTCGACGACCACCTGGCAGCCGACGGAGTTGGCCACCAGCGGCGCACCGCCGCGCCCGGTGGCGCGCAGCCACCCGGCCAGCGCCAGGGACAGGCCGCGGACGTCCAGCGGCTCGCGCGGCCCCGGGGTCCGGCCGAACCCCGGCAGGTCCACCGCGACCACCCGCGACGCCGGGGCCAGGCGGCGGGCCAGCGGGAGGAAGTAGCGGTGGGAGCACCCCAGGCCGTGGACGCACACCACCTCGGGCGCGGACGCGGGGCCGAGCACCGCGGCGTGCATGGGGATCCCCGCGACGGCGATGACCTCCCGCCCGTCCCAGCCGGACGACGCGCGCCGCCTCACGCGGACGCCTCCGCCGGGGCCGGGGGAGCGGCGCCGGCGCCGCTCATGAGCCGATCCCTGCCGTACGGCGCGCGCTGTCCCATGCGGTGCCCCTTCGGGTGGGGGAGGAGACCGCCGGGCCGGCGGCTCGCCCCCTCACTCCCCGGGAGGCTCACGCCGAAACGGGGCCGTCTCTGATTAGCATGGACGGGTGAGCACGTACGAGCCCGACGACCTGCGGCCCGTCGATCTGTCCGATGACGGCCCGCCCATCCTGCCCGACCAGACCTCCGACGACACCGACGTCGGCTGGGGCGACTGGCGGCGATCCGACGACGACGCCCGCCTGCTGGAGGAGCGCCCGCCCCACTGGGGCTGACGGCGGACACGGACCGACGGCGGACACGGCGGATCCGGGGGTTGAGGAACATCCATGTCAGATTGTGCGCTAAGCCGACGTCGGGCCTGGTGGGCGGCTGACGGAGCGTCGGCGGGCGGACCGGCGAGGGCCGGCCGCCGGCGTCCGTCGCGGACGACGAGATCGGCGAGGCCCTGGAGCCGCTGTGGGGCAGCTCCGCGGTGAACACCTGGAATGCCCGGCGTGCGTCGGTGCTCTCGTGGCTGGGCTGGTGCGGTGAGCGCGGGTACGACGGCCCGGCGGTCCCGGCCTGAGCGAAGCGGCTCACCCCGGACTCCGAGACCCCGGCCCGCTCGAAGATGGCGATCGACCGGCTGATCGCGCGGCGTGAGGCGCACCTGCGGGAGAAGACGCTGTGGCGGCTGCTCTACGAGACCGTCGCCCGCGCCGAGGGAATCCTGGGCGTCAGCATCGAGGAGCTCGACCTCGCCGGGCGCCGTGCCCCGGTGAAGGCCAAGGGTGCCCGTCCCCGTACGCGTCGCCGCGGCGCTGTCCGCGAGGACTTCGTTCCGGAGACGGTCTACTGGGACGCGGGCACCGCCCGGCTGCTGCCCCGCCTGCTCAAGGGCCGTTCGCGCGGGCCGGTGCTCGTCACCCATCGCAAGCCAGGTCCCGGCGAGGCCGTCAGCCCGCGGGACATCTGCCCGGACACCGGGCTCGCCCGCCTCTCCTACGGGCAGGCCCGGATGCTGCTGGACGAGCACACGGCCCTCGGCGGTGAGCCGGGCACGGGCTGGGATCCGCATGAGTGGCGGCACTCCGGTTTGACCCGCCTCGGCGAGGGAGGGGCGAGCCTGCTGATGCTGATGGCGAAGTCCCGGCACAAGAAGGCAGAGAACGTACGGAAGTACTTCCACCCCTCCCCGGAGGCGATCGCCGAAGTCACCAGCCTGCTCGCGCCGGGCGATCGCCGACGCTGACCGCGGGCGGGGTGTCTTCCCAGAATTGGGGACCAGCGGTACAGCCGCAGGCTCTGGTTCGATCACGATCCTCGATTATCGCAGCGCTGTTATATTAGCGCTGTGACATCTTCCGATCCCACAGCGCTACCCGATCCCTGGCATTCCCTGCACGAGCTTCTGGCAGCCATGGACGCCGAGATCGAGCAGGTCTACGTCGAGCGTGGCATCGAGGGGGTGCGGCCTCGGTTCGCCTATCCGCTGATCCGGCTTGCCCACACCGGACCACTGACCATTCGCGAGCTTGCGAAGTCCCTGGACCGCTCGCACTCCGCGATCAGCCAGACCATCGCCGCCATGCGCAAGGAGGATCTGGTCACCTCCGAGCCGGGGCCTGACGCCCGCACCCGGCGGATCGACCTGACCGAGCGCGGCCGGTCGCTGGTGCCGTTCCTGGAGGCGGAGTGGCGCGCTACCCACGCGACGGTCGCCGAGCTGGACAGCGAGGTCCCGTACGCGATGACCACCGTTGTCGAGGAGGTGCGGCGGGCGCTGGAACGCCGGTCGATGCGGCAGCGGATCCTTCACCACCTTGTCGAGCCACCGCGATGAGGGGGCGTGCCCGTGTCCGGTTCCTCGACACCCGCCCGCTGCGTGGCAGTCAGTCGTTTCGCGACCTGTGGATCGGCACCTCCGCCTCTCAACTCGGCGGACAGATAGCCAACGTGGCGGTACTGGCCCAGGTCTGGGACCTGACCGGCAGCCCAGTGGGCACCGGTGCCATCGGGCTCGCCACCGGCCTGCCGATGGTGCTGTTCGGTCTGCTCGGCGGCACGTTGGCCGACACCTTTGACCGCCGTGCGGTGGTACGGGCCACCACCGCGGGCCAACTGCTGGCCGCCGCAGGGCTGTGCGCCCAGGCCCTGGCGGACAACCGCAACGTGCTGCTGCTGCTCGCCCTGGTCGCCGTGGGGACGAGCTGCAGCGCCCTCGGAGCTCCTGCTCGGCGCACCTTCCCGGTCCGGCTGTTGCCGGGCGACCAGGTCGCGGCCGGTCTTGCGCTGACCAACGTCTCCTTCCAGGCCGCGATGCTGGCCGGGCCCGCGATGGCCGGGCTGATCATCGCCCGCTGGGATTTCCCCGCCGCATACGCGACCCAGGCCGTGGCCATGATCGTCTCGATGCTCGCGGTGATCCGCCTGCCTGCCATGCGGCCCGAAGGCGCCGACGCGGCAGGTGGCAGGCGCCGGCCGGAGCGTGGCGGTTGGCGGATCGTCCTGCGCCGCCCGACGCTGTGGGGCTCGATGGCCACCGACCTGTCCGCAACGCTGCTCGCCATGCCCATCGCGCTCTTCCCGCTGGTCAACGAGGTCCGCTTCGGGGGAAACCCGCAGACCCTCGGCCCGTTCCTCTCGGCCGTCGCGGTCGGGGGGATCACGGCAGGTCTGCTCTCCGGCACGGTGACGCGCTGGCGCCGTGGCGGCCTGGTCCAGCTGTCCGCAGCCGGGGTCTGGGGCCTGGCGCTGGCCTGCTTCGGTCTGGCGGGGCCGTTGTGGCTGGCGCTCGGCTGCCTGGCCGTGGCCGGCGCTGCCGACACCGTGTCTGTCGTCACCCGCAGCGCCCTGGTCCAACTGGAGACCCCGGACGCATACCGGGGACGGGTCTCCTCGGTGGAACACGTCATCGGTGTCGCGGGCCCCGAACTCGGCAACTTCCGTGGCGGCCTGTTGGCGTCGGCCACCTCCGCCTCCTTCTCCCTGGTCTTCGGCGGCCTGTCCGCCATCCTGGCGATCGCCGCCGTGGCCACGACCAACGCGCCCCTTCGCGCCTACCGCACGCCGCCTGCCGCCGCGAAGCCGACCGCCCCCGGGGTCGCCGACACGGCGGCGACCGCTGGTCAGGTTTCCTGATTCGCCTCCGGCCTTGAGCCCGGTGAGAGGGGTCGTCAGCGTCCCGCGCAGCTGACGACCCTCAGCGCACGATCCGACACGGATGTTCCTCAGACCCCGATCCGGCCCGGCCGCCGCGGCGCGGCCCCGCCTCCCGGCGGTCGCACCCTGCCCGGCCCGGCCTCCCCCGCGGGCCCGTCAGTCGCGGGGGAGCAGGGTGCCCAGCGGCCCGAGGTCGAGGTTGAGGTCCGACCGCTCCAGGCCGAAGCGGTCGCACAGGTCGTCCATCGCCTCGTCCAGCCGCATCAGCGTCAGCCCGAGCGCCTCGACCTGCTCGTCGGCCAGGTCACCGTGGTCCATCCGCCGCACGCACTGCCGTTCCACGAGCTGGCGCACCAGTTCGACGACGGTGAGCACGAGACAGCTCAGGTCACGCTCGACGTGCTCGGGATCGGTCCTGATGCGGCGGGGGGCCGAGCGTCCCCCGCCCGGCGCGGGACCCGCGGCCTCCGGCTCGTCCGGCAGATCTCCCACGAGGCCCCGCGTGGGCTCCACGGCCTCCGGCCCGTCCGGCGGATCCCGCACGAACCCGCGTGCGGTCTCCGCGGTCTCGCCGTCCGGCGGCGCCGTGCCGTACGGGCGGTCCCCGGGGCGCCCCCCGGGCGGCTCACGGCGGTCCATGCCAGATCTCCCGCCCGTGCCGGGTCTCCCGTCCGGCGGGCCCGGACTCGCGGACGGACATGATCAGCAGGCGCAGGGAGATCTGCACCAGGTCGATGTCGGCGATGGACAGCACGACGTCGCCGTTGACGGTGACGCCGCCCGCCAGCAGCCGGTCCAGCAGGTCCACGAGCGCCACGCGCTCCGGGGGCAGGCGCCCCTCCGCGGCCAGCGCCGCGCCCCGCGGCCCCTCGTGGGTCATCGCACGCCTCCGGCGTCCGCCGTGCCGAGGTCGAGGGCGGTGAACGAGTAGGGCGCCCAGGGCCCGGTCAGCTCGATGTCGGCCCCCTGCCCCCGCAGCGAGTCGACGACGGCGGCGAACTCGCCGCCGCGGTCGTCGTCGACGAGGTAGGCGCCGTTGAGCACCATCGCCTCCTCGCGGCCGGACAGGCTCGGGTCCTGGGCCCGGTGCCGCCTGCTCGCCACGGAGACGGCCGCCAGCGCGGTGTGGACGTGCTCGGCCTGGCCGGCCGCGACCCGCCACGCGTCCTCCCGGCCGCGCAGGCTCGCCCTGCGGCGCTTCAGGTAGGCGATGCCGGGGCTGTCGGATCCGGCTGCCCCGGCCGTCCCGGCGGACTCCTCTCCGGGCGGCGGGGCGGTCTCGCGCCGCGCGTACGCCTTCACCCCCCACTCGCTGCGCCCGGCGACCTGCGACAGCAGCGCGGTGAAGTCCTCCCGCCGGTCCCGCAGCAGTTCGCGGACCTGCTCGTCGCCGCTGTAGACGGTCACGAGCCGGACCGGCGCCGTCGGGGCCGTCCCGGCCACCGCCTCCACGACGCGGTGGTGGGCGCGGGCCGTCTCGCCCACCCAGTCGAGGTCCTCCAGGGAGCGCCGCAGCGGCTCCTCGCCGAACCGGTCCAGCGGCACGGTGCTCACGTACGCGACCAGGCCGGCGTCCGCCACCGTCCGCACGGGCGTGTCGGCCACGCCGGTCAGGCCCGCGGGGTCGGGGGCGTCCGCGTCCCGGATGATCGCATAGACATACGTGCCGGTGTCCGGCATATCTCACTCCTCCGTTTCGCTCCCCTTCGCTCTCCTTCACTCCCGGTTCTCGCGTGGGCGCCCACCGCCGGTCCGGCCCCGGCCCCGGCCCTGGAGGGAGCGGCGCTCCTCCGGATCATCGCCCAGCTCCTGGCGGCGCCGGCGCTCCTCGAACTCCTCCCGCCGCTCGCGGCCCTCGCGGAGGTCACGCGGGTAGTCCCGGTATTCGAGGTCGTTCTCCGCCTCGGCGAGCCGCCTGCGCAGGCGGCGGTTCTCCTCGGCGAGGTCGTGGTCGGGCCTGCTGAGCCACGGATCGTGCTCCCACCAGTCGATGCCCAGCTCCCTGGCGGTGTCCACCGAGGCGATCAGCAGCCGCAGCTTGATCGTCAGCAGCTCGATGTCCAGCAGGTTCACCCGGATGTCACCGACGATCACCACGCCCCGGTCGAGCACCCGCTCCAGGATGTCGCCGAGGTTGGTGGTGGACTCGCGCCGGGCGGGCGGCCTGCCCCCGTAGGGGGAGGAGGCGGCGCCGTACCGTGTCGGATCGGTCACTTCGCCACCCCCGCTACTCCTCGCCCCTGCCGCGCTTGTAGCGCCGCGTCCTGCGGTAGGAGAGGAGGTCGCCGTCCGCGTCGAGCTGGATCTCGTAGAGCGCCAGGACATCGCCGGAGGAGGGGACGCGGCGGTCCTCGACGACCTCGATCCCGACCTTCCAGCCGTCCTGATCCGGCTGCACGAACGTGACGCCCTCCGGCTCCCGCCCGGTCAGCTCGCCGATCTGCTCCAGCCCGGTACGGCCGGCGGTGGCCGCGGTCAGCGCGCGCGACCGCCGGGCGCGCCGGGACCCGCCCGCCGGCTCGTCCCGCTCCTCCTCGAACTCCTCCCCGTCGTCGAACTCCTCGTCCTCGGGCAGGTCGTCCTCGACGGCGCCGCCCCTGCCGCGCCCCTCCTCCGGCGGCTCGTCCTCGTAGCCGCCGGAGGCGCCGGCCCTGTCGTCCCCGGCGCGGGCTTTCCGCCTGGCGGGCACGCCGATCACTCCTCTTCCCCGTCGTACGGCGCGGGCGCGCCGCGGGGCAGGTCGGGCTGGGTCACCATCCGCTCAAGGATCTCCGTCATGGCCTGTCTCTCCTCCTCCTCGGAGATCTCCCCGGAGCGTCTGGCCTCCTCCAGATCCTCCAGTTGCCGCCGGACCGCGGCCGGATGGTGCAGTTCCATCTCGGCCTGGTCCTGGATCACCTCGGCGATCTTGACGAGCGCGCGGAGCGGCAGCAGCGGCAGGCCGACGGTCAGATCGAACAGCAGGTCCACCGTGTCACTCCTCCGATCGTGGCGCCGCCACGAAGTCGTACGGCGCCAGCGGGCCGAGCAGCCGCAGGTCGATCCGGCCGGCCCAGCGGTCGCCGAGGTCGTCCAGCGCCTCGTCGAACTCGTCCTGCTGCTCCTCGTCCACCAGGACGGCCACGTGCGCGGCGTCCTGCTCGTGGGTCGGTTCCCGCACCGAGACCGCGACGCACAGCGGCGCGACGGCGGCGACGAGCTCCTGGGTGTCGGCGTCGCGCTTGGCCGCCACCGCCTCGCCGATCATCTGCCCGAGCCGGATCCGCGCGTCCCAGGTCGCCTCCTCCGGCTGCCCGCGGACCTCCTCGCGCAGCCGTTCGGCCTCGGGGTTCTCGTCGAGGACCTCCCTGATGACCACCGATTCGACGTAGCGGCCCTTGATGACGTACTCGGCGCGCCCTTCGAGGTCGTCCAGTGCGGCGAGGAACTCGTCGTGGTGCGGGGCCAGCAGCTCCTCCACCACCTCCTTGGGCCCGGTCATCACCGCTCCGAAGCGGAACGGCAGCACGGGCACCTCGGCGGCGGTCGCGTCCAGCAGCTGCTCGTGGGCCAGCAGGTCGTCGGGCCGGCCGAGGGGGCGATCCAGGACGATGTCGCTCACCAGCGCCGCGATCTCGCCGTGCCGTACCAGCGTGACCTCCCCGTCGTCCACGCCGAGCGTGCCCGGCTCGGTCTCGACGTCCGCCGGGACGATGCCGTAGACGTAGGCGTAGCCGGTGCGCCCGCGCCGGGCGGCCCCGCCCGACCGGGAGGGCGCGGCCTTGCCGGTCGTCTCACCGGTCGTCTCACCGGCCGTCTTACCGCTCGTCTTACCGCTCGTCTTGCCGGTCGCCTTGCGGGCCGGCTTCGCGGTCGTCTTCCCGTCGGCCTCGCCCGCCGTCCTGCCGGTCGTCCTCCGCGCGGGCTTCCGCGCCGTCTGTTCCGATCCGGTGGTCTGCTCCGATCCGGTGGTCGCCGTCTTTCCGGTGCTGCCGGGCATGTCAGTACTCCTCCCTCCGGCGGCGGGACGCCGGCCGACGCTCCTGCTCGGACTCGGAGACGAAGTCACGCAGTTTCTCCCCGGCGGCCTCGATGGCTCCCTGGGCGATCCCCTTGGTCTTCGACTTGCTGATGCCCTGCGTGGTGCCCTCCAGGACCTCCGGCAGCCCCTTACCGCCGGTCTGCGCAAGGTCCAGCCGGTTGGTGGCCTCCGCGAAGCGGAGGTAGGTGTCGACGCTGGCGATGACGATGCGCGCGTCGATCGTGAGGATCTCGATGCCGACGAGCGAGACCCTGACGAAGGCGTCGATCACGAGGCCCTTGTCGAGGATCGTGTCGATGACGTCTGCCAGGCCCGACGAGGACCCTCCGCGGCCACCCCCTCCGCCTCCACCCGCCGAAGGTTGCACGATGGTCATTTGGTCTTCCCCCGATTCCGTGTTCGCTCCCCGTCTCCCGGATCACGCGTTCCGGCGCCTCCGGGTCAGGCGTCCCCGTCCTCCCCGGTCAGGCGTCCCGGCCTTCCGGTCAAGCATTCCGGTCAGGCGTTCCGGGCGGCGGCCCTACGGCGTGGCCGGCGGGCGGGAGGCTCCTCTTCCTCCTCTTCCTCCTCCGGCTCCGGTTCGGCCCGGCGGCCTCGCGCGGCCTGTTCGCGGCGCGGCGCGGCGCGACGCCGTCCGCCCGCGGCCCGCGGTTCCTCCTCTTCTCCCTCCTCCTCGGGCTCCTCCTCTTCTTCCTCGCCCTCTTCGCCCTCTTCGCCCTCTTCCTCCTCGGGCTCCTCTTCCTCCTCCTCGGCGCCCTCGGCACCCTCCCGCTCCTCGGGCTCCTCCTCGCCGCCAGCCTCCTCGCGCTCGCGCTCCTCTTCCTCCTCGCGCAGCGCGGTCTCCTGGTCCTTGACGACCTCGCTGTCGCGGATCTCGCCGCGCCAGCCCTCCAGATCGTCGGGGTTGAGGACGGTCTGCATCATGACGTGCCGCCTGAAGTGCTTGAGCTCCAGGCGCACCCGCCGGCCCTGGGCCCGCCAGAGGTTGCCGGTGTATTCGAAGAGCCCCTTGGGGTAGTACTCGATCACCAGCAGGACCCGGGTCATGTCGGGTGCGACCTCGTGGAAGGTCACGGAACCGTTGGGGTAGCCCTTCGGGCCCTCGGACCGCCAGACGATCCGCTGGTCCGGCACCTGCTCGATGATCGTCGACTTCCAGGTGCGGTGGGAGAGGAAGATCTGCGCCCGCCACTGGTTCTTCTCGTCGGACTCCTGCGTGACGTTCTCCACCTTCTTCATGAAGCTGGGGAAGTCCCCGAACTGGGTCCACTGGTCGTAGACGAGCCGACGCGGGGCACCGACGTCGATGGACTCGATGATGTTGGTGACCTTGAGCTTCTTGCCCTTGCCGCCGCCGCCCTTACCACCGGTGATCTTCCTGAGCAGACCGCCTCCAGCCATTTTGGCGACCCCTTTCAGCCCGGAGGCGATCGGATGCTTGGAACCGATGACGGAGCCCGCGAGCCCGAGCAGACCGGAGTCGCTGTTCTGCAGGTAGTCGGTCAGCCGGCCGGTCAGGTCGTCGACCTTGTCGGTGACCGAGGAGAGGAGCCGATCACCGAGGGCCTCGGCGAGGTTGCGGAGCTCGTCGGTGAGCTGGTCGACGGGCAGTGCCCGCTCGACCTCGCGGACCAGCCCGCCGCCCCTGGAGGTTTCGGCCATGGGACGTCACCCCCGCGCCCTGCGGACCGGCCGCTCACGGGCCGGCGTCGTCTCGCGCTGTACGGCACGGCGCCTGCCGCCCCGGGCTCGCGGCGGTTCCTCCTCCTCTTCCTCTTCCTCCTCCTCGGGCTCCTCCCGAGCGGCGCGGGTCCTGCCGGCCTGCCTGCCCCTGCCCGCGGCGCGGCGCGGGGGAGGCTCCTCCTCTTCCTCCTCCTCGGGTTCCTCTTCCTCCTCGTACTCCTCTTCCTCGGCCTCGGGTTCCTCCCGGGCGGTCCTGCCCCTGCCGCGGGCGGCGCGGCGCCTGGGGCGCTCCTCCTCTTCCTCTTCTTCCTCGGGCTCCTCCTCGGCGCCCTGCGCCTTGGTCCTCAGTGACTCCGCGCGGTCGTGGAGCTTCGAGGTCAGGGTGTCGATCTGCCTGCTGGCCGCCGCCCGGGCCGCGGCTTTGCCCACCTCGAGCAGCTCGCCGCGGACGGCGTTGGTGATCTTCTCCAGCTCGGGGGAGGAGGTGAGCAGCTTCATGCCCTGCTGGAGCAGGTCGCCGCCGGGGCCTTCCTTGCCGCCCAGCTTTCCGAGCTTGCCGGTCGCGCCCGCCGCCGCCAGGGCGAGCGCGGCGCGCAACTTGTGATGCCGTCCGAGAAAGTAACCCGCGGCGACACCGAGGGCCACCTGCAGTCCGCACTTCACGATCGCCACTCCCCAGTCGATCACTCCGTCATGGGATCCGCCCGTCCGACAGGCTCCGCCGGCCGGATGGGAGGGAAGACGCCGCCGGGGCGGTCGCCTGCCGCGTTGAACATGCCAGAAGCCTTCGGCTCCCGAATTAGCGATTGCATACCCGTAAAAGCGATAAAGAAACATATACAGGTAAAAAGCGGACATAAGCGGCGATAAGAAAAGCGGCGGCCGGGGCCGCCGTTCCGGCCCCGGCCGCCGCTGCCATCGGGCGAATGCGTCAGGTGTCATGAAATGGCAAGGAATCGCCAGGAAGCCGCTAGGAGACGATGTCCCTGCGGCGGAACCTGCGGAAGGCGACGGCGACCAGGATCACCGAGTAGGAGACCGAGACGGCCACCCCCTTGACCATGCCGCCGTAGTCGGGCTGCGGGGCCAGCGCGTCCATCCACGCCGTGCTCCAGAACGTCGGCAGGAACTCCCGGAGCGTCCCGAGCGCCTCCACCGCCTGCAGGATGGTGCTCACGATCACCAGGCCGACGGCCCCGCCGACCGCGCCGAGCGGCGAGTCCGTCGAGACCGACAGCAAAAAGGCCAGCGCCGCCACCACGAGCTGGCTGACCAGCACGTAACCGACCACGACCGCGAACCGGGGCAGCACGTCCGCCGCCGCGACGGTCTCGCCGGTGCCGGGCACCCGTACGTCGTGCCAGCCGAAGGCGAGGGTCCCGGCCAGCAGCGCCATCGCCGGCAGGCAGACCACCGCCGCCGTCGAGTAACCCATCGCCACGATCAGCTTCTGGCGCAGCAGCCGGTCACGCGGGACGGGGGCGGCCAGCAGGTAGCGCAGCGAGGACCAGTTCGCCTCCCCGGCCACGGTGTCGCCGCAGAACAGCGCCACCGCGACGGCCAGCAGGAAGCTCGCCGACACCGACAGCGTGAACGCCGCGAAGTTCAGCCCGCCCTCGGTCGCCAGGTCGGAGACGCGCGTCGCCGCGCCCCGCCGCCCGGACCCGGCGCCGAGCTCGAACGCCACCACCAGGACCCACGGCAGCGCCAGCAGCAGGCCGAAAACGACCATCGTGCGGCGCCGTCTGAGCTGGCGGACGGCCTCCACCACCAGCGGCAGTGTGCGCCGGGCCGCGTACCCGCGGGCGGAGCCGTCCGCGGCGGGCGGCGGTGCCGCGGTGGAGCCGTCCGCGCCGGGCGGTCCCGCCGCGGCGGGTGCGGAGCCGTTCACGGTCTCTCCCCGGGTCATGCGTTCTCCCCGATCAGGTCCAGGAACACGTCCTCCAGGCGGGCGCTCGCGCCGCCGGCCGGGGCGCGCCCGGCCAGCAGGTCGCCGACCGTCCCGGCCGTGACGAGCCGCCCGCGCCGCATGACCACCACGTGGCTGCAGGTCTGCTCCACCTCGGCCAGCAGGTGGCTGGAGACGATGACCGTACGGCCCCGCGCCGCGTAGGCGATCAGGACCTCGCGCATCTCGCGGATCTGGGGCGGGTCGAGGCCGTTGGTGGGCTCGTCCAGGACCAGCAGGTCGGGCAGGCCGAGCATGGCCTGGGCGATGGCCAGGCGCTGGCGCATGCCCTGGGAGTAGGTGCGCACCGCCCGGTCCAGCGCGCCGCCGAGCCCGGCGATCTCCAGGGCCTCGGCGAAGCGGGCGTCCTCGGCGGGACGCCCGGTGGCCCGCCAGTACAGCTCCAGATTGGCCCGGCCGGTCAGGTGCGGCAGGAATCCCGGGCCCTCGACGAAGGAGCCCAGCCGGGACAGCACCGGCGCGCCGGGCGTCACCCGGTGGCCGAAGATCCGGATCTCGCCGCCGTCCGGGCGGATCAGGCCCATCAGCATCCGCAGGGTGGTGGTCTTGCCCGCGCCGTTGGGACCGAGCAGGCCGAGCACCTGGCCCTGCCCGACGGTGAAGGACAGGTCGTCCACGGCCCGCTCGCCGTTGCCGTACGCCTTGGTCAGGCCGCTGATCCGCAGCGGGACGTCGCTCAGGGCCGGGTCGTGGTCGGCGGCGCCGCGCCGCCGGCCCGTGAGGACCAGGACCGCCGCGACGACGAGGGAGGCCAGCGGCAGCGCCCAGGTCCACCAGGCGGGGCCCGTCGCGGGGGTCCGCAGGGCCGTGACGGTCGGCACCGTCACCGACTGCGAGGCCAGCCCGACGACGTGCACGGCGGGCTCGGCCGGGGTGCTGTAGCCGAGGTCGGTGGTGGTGAACGCGACGCGCAGCCGGTGTCCGGCGTCGAAGCGGTGGTCGACGGCCGGCAGGCGCACCGTGGCCTCCCCGGCGCCGCCCGCCGGGACGGTGATCCGGACGGGGGCGGCGAGCCCCTCGGGCAGCACCGGCGCCTGCCCGTCCGCGACGTCGTACAGCTTGGCGAACAGCGTCACCTCGTCCCCGGCCGCCGGAGCGGAGGAGGTCTTCCCCCCTTCCGCGCCGGGCGCCGGGCGGACCCGCACCTTCACGGTGGCCGAGCCGGTGACCTGGAGCGGGGCGGTGAGCGGCGCGGAGTCGAAGACGGCGCTCTGACCGGGCATGTCGGCCGACACGCCCAGTCCGCCCAGTCCGCCCGCGCCGCCCGCGAGTCCGGCGAGCCCGCCGAACCCGGGGATGGTGGAGATCGAGGCGGGGGAGCCGCCCGGCGGGTTGGCCACCGGCTGCTCCGCACCGCGCAGCGGCACCGTGGCGCTCCCGGAGCCGGACAGGCCGGGGTAGCGGGCGGCGGTGGCGTGCAGTTGCACCGGGCGCCGGGTGCCCGGGTCACGGCCGCCGTCGCGGGTGACGGTGAACGCGGCGCCCGGATCGCCCGCGCCGGGTGTCCGCTTCAGGTGGCGGTCGAACCAGCCGAGGGTCCGCTCGTGCAGCCAGTCGGCCTCGCCGTCGCCGCCGTCGTGGCCGCCGTCGAACCAGGCGACGCCGACCGGCGCGCCCGTCGCGGCGACGGCCCTGGCGTTGGCGTCGGCATGACCGAGCGGGAACAGCGAGTCGCTCAGCCCCTGGAGCAGCAGCGTCGGGACCTTGATCCTCCCGGGGACGGAGACCGGGCTGGAGCGGCGCAGGATGCCGACCGCCTCCGGCGTGGCCCGTCCGCTCTCGGCGACCCGCTGGTACATGTCGCAGATCTCCGGCAGGAACCGGCCGCACCGGACGTCCTGCGCGGTGGCCGGGACGGCGGGAGCCGTCCCGGCGGGGTCGCCGGAACCGCCAGGGCCGTTCGGGCCGCCGGAACCGGCCGTGTCGCCGGAGTCCCCGGAAGCGGCGGGGGCGCCGGGGTCGTCCGCGCCGCCCGTGAGGCCGGGGCCGCCCGGTCCGGACCGCGGCTCCGGGCCGCCCCGGCTGAAGAACAGCCCGGCCCACATCCGCTTGAACACGCCGTTCTCCGGCCCGCCGCCGCCCGCGTCCGGGAACAGCGCGTCGGCCAGGTCGTACCAGGTGATCTGCGGAACGATCGCGTCGATCCGGGGATCGTGGGCGGCGGACATCAGGGCGATCGCCCCGCCGTAGGACCCGCCCGCGACGCCGACGCGCGGGTCGCCCGCGGCGTCGAGCAGGACCTGCGGCTGCCGCGCCAGCCAGTCGACGAGCTGGCGGACGTCCTTGACCTCGTAGTCGGGGGAGTTGAGCGCGATCTGCCCTCCGGAGCGGCCGAAGCCGCGGGCCGACCACGTCAGTACGGCGTAGCCCTCCCCGGCCAGCCGCGCCGCCTCCTCCCGGACGCTCTGCTTGCTGCCGCCGAAACCGTGGGCCAGCAGCACCGCGGGCGCCCGCCCGCCGCCCGCGGGCGGGAAGAAGCTGGTGTCGAGCCTGACCCGCTGGTCGTCGCGGGGACCGTCGGTCACGGTGATCCACCGGTCCTGGGCCCGTACCGGCGGCGCGGACGGCCACAGCAGCCAGGCTGCACCTATGACCAGTACGACCGCCACCGCGATCCAGGTGACCGTCCTTCGTTGCATCCCGTGAGCTTACTGACGTTCGCTGAGAGCCCGCTGAGACGCCGTCCGGGAAGCCCCGTGGGAGGCCGAAGCGGTACCACCCGCCGTGATCGCGGTGAAAGGCGACGCGGCGGGGCGGCCGTCACCCGGCGGCTATCGCTGCTTCGCGAGCCACTCGTCGAAGGTAGTCGGCGCGATGCGGGCGCCCGCGCGGGGCAGCAGTACCTCACCGGCCATCTCCGGGCCGAACAGCGACGACCACGTCGGCACGAGTTCGACCACGCGGCCGCGCGCGTCGTTGGTGCGCCGGGCCATGTCCACCAGGTCCTGCGGCTCGGGGCCGGTGATCTCGGGGTGGCGCCCCCGAGGCGCGCCCACGGCGATCTCGGCGAGGATGTCCGCCACGTCCTCGGGCGCGATGGGCTGGATGAGCAGCGGCGCGACGGTGGCGACGCCGTCCTGCTCGGTCCAGCTCGTCACCATCGCGGCGAAGTCGTGGAACTGGGTGGCCGGAACGATCGTCCACGGCACCGGGCCCTCGGCCACGAGGCGTTCCTGCTCGCGCTTGCCGGCGTAGTGCGCGTTGCCCTCGACGCGGTCGATGCCGGCGATCGAGAGCAGCACGTGGTGGCGGACGCCGGCCCGCTCCCCGGCGGCGAGCAGGTTCCGGGTGGTGGCGCCGAAGTACGCCACCGCCTCGTCCCGGTCGGTCGCCGTGCAGTTCGTGGCGTCCACGACGGCCTCGACGCCGGCCAGTGCGGCGTCGAGGCCGTCACCGGTGGTCAGGTCCACACCGAGTGAGCGGCTGACGCGTATGACGTGGTGCCCGGCCCGTTCCAGGGCGGTGGCGGTGAGGGCCCCGATGTTCCCGGTCGCTCCGGCGACGGCGACTCGCACGGTCGGCATGGTGATCTCTCCTCTGTCTCTCCGTTGCCGCCGGATATTATCTCGGACTAAATAGATCCGCAATGTCTCCGATAGGATCGGGGTCATGAAGCTGCCCGTGAGCACGGAATGGCTGTTGCACTGCGCCGCGTCGCTGGCGCAGCTCAAGCCGGGGGACACCGCGTCGGCGGCACAGCTCGCCCAGTACTTCGACCTGCCCGCGGCCTATCTCGCCAAGCAACTGCAGGCGCTGGTCAAGGCCGGCGTACTGTCCGCGACGACCGGCCCGCGCGGTGGGTTCCGGCTGGCCCGGCCCACTTCCGAGATCACGCTTCTGCAGCTCGTCGAGGCGGTCGACGGCGCTTCCTCGCCGTACGAGTGCCGCGAGATCCGTCAGCAGGGACGGGGGGCACTGCCCGCTGAAGAATGCCGGACCCCCTGCATCCTCGCCGAGAAGATGGCCGAAGCCCACCGGGCCTGGCGGCGCAGCCTCGCCGCGACCTCGCTCGCCGACATCGTCGCCGCGCTGCCGCCGTCGGCTCCGTCCCGCACCCGTCTGCGCCTGACCGGGCCGCCGTAGCGCGCCCGCCGAACCCGCTTCCGCCCTGTCCGGCCGCCGGTTCCCTGTGAAGATCGGACGTTGAACGACAAGCTAAGGGATGTCCCCGATTGCGGAGCCAGGGCGGGCACGGGCATCATTTCGACGCGTGAAGTCAGTCCAGAGCCTCAAACGAAGAGCCACTCCGATCGTGGAGTGGGCGCTGCCCCTGTGGACCCGGGGGCCGGCGGGTCGCGAGACCCCGGAAGACCTGTTCAGGGTCCTGTACACCGGGTGGCTGGTGGCGTTCGCCTTCAAGGTCCTCGGCGCTTCCTGGGACGTCTCCTGGCACTTCAAGTGGCTCCGCGACGACCTGGCGCCGCCGCACCTGCTGAACAGCGTCGGCACGGCCGTCGCCCTCGCGCTGACGGTCGTCCACCTCTACACCGGTTACGGTGTGGACCGCCTGGCCCAGCGCCTCATCGGCTGGGGCACCGGCGTCTTCCTGCTCGCGGTGCCCCTCGACCTGATCAACCACCGCGTCAACGGGCTCGACATCACGTCGTGGAGCCCGTCGCACATGCTGCTCTACATCGGCACGCTCTTCATGATCTGCGGTGTGATCCGCGGCTGGTACATGGGAGCTCCCGCCGGACGGACCCGGACGGCCGTCCTCGGCGCGCTGTTCGTCTTCCTCTTCGAGAACGTCTGGTTCCCGGCGCAGCACCAGGAGTACGGCGTGTTCGGCCTGGCCGCCTGGGACCGCGGCAAGCCGGAGGCCGAGCCCATCCTGCTGCAGTTCGCCGCCGACCAGATGGGCCGGCCGGTGGACCGGGTGATGATGGCCAACTTCACGCTGCCCGTGCCCGACGCGGTGTACCCGCTCTACGCGGCGGCCGCCGCCATGATCGTGCTCATCGTCGCCCGCGCGATGATCGGCCGGATGTTCGCCGCGACCTCGGTGGCCGCCGCCTACGTCGCCTACCGCACCCTGATCTGGCCGCTGCTCGCGGTCGCCGGCTTCCCCCACTCGGCGGTGCCGGTCTTCCTGATCGCCGGGGCGGTCGCCGTCGACCTGGCGTTCCTCATCCCCATCCCCGTGGTCCGGGCGGTGGTCGGCGCGCTCGGCGTCACCGTCGTGCTCGACCAGGCGCTGCGGGTGCAGAACGCGCTGTTCACCTCCCCGCCCCTGGTGCCGCCGACGACCATGCTGGCCGGCGGCGTCCTGCTCGCCGCCCTGTGGCTGGGCGTCGAGTGGTTCGCGCGGCGCCGCCGGCCGCAGGTCGCCTAGGACATGGAGGCCGTGGTCAGCGCCACCGCGGCGCCGTAGGCCAGGCCCATCACGGTGATCTCGGCCGCCGCCCAGGCGACGACCGCCGTACGCTGCCGCGCGGCGACCCGCGGCAGCAGACGGAACCTGATGTGGGCGGCGAACGGGATCAGCAGCGCCACGCACACCGTCTTGGCCACCACCAGCAGGCCGTAGTCGCTGGTGAGAATCGCGTCCGGCAGTTGGACGCCGCGGGTCAGCGCCATCGAGGCCAGGCCGTTCACCAGGCCGGAGACGGTCACCAGGATCAGCGCCAGGGTGGCCAGCCTGGAGAACTTCGGCAGGGTCCGGGCCAGCAGCTCGCGGTCGGCGGCGACCAGCGCGATGACGGCGACCAGCCCGCCGGTCCACGCGGCCGACCCCATCACGTGCAGCTCCATCGAGATCATGATGGGGTCGTGCCAGACCGAGTCGACGGCGTGGCCGGTGACCGGGATCGGCAGCAGCCCGAAGAAGGCGATCACGATCCGCAGCTCGGCGGGGACCTTCTCGCCGAACCGCACGGCCAGCAGCCCTATCCCGGCGTAGGCGAGCGCGCAGGCGGCGCTGAACAGCATCCCCTGGCCCGCGCCGACGTCGTTGACGTACTCGGCGATCATCTGCGGGGTGGGGACGGTCCCCGGGTTGAGCTGGGCGGTCTGGAAGACGATGACGGCCAGCGCCAGCACCGCCCACGCCCAGGCGAACGTCACCGCGGCCGGCCGGGCGCGGCGCAGCACCGGCTCGGTCCGCTCCTCGTCGTCGAAGCCGAGCAGCCGGGGCAGCACGCTCAGCCCGACCACCGCCACGGCCGCCAGGTCCAGCAGCACCCGCAGCACCGGCAGGCCGTACTCCACGAGCGGTCCGGGCAGCGGGATGCCGGGTACGGCCTCCTCGGCGGTCAGTGTCGTCGCGGCGAGCACGGCGAGCACGGCTCCCGACACGAACCCGCCGGTGACCAGCCGCAGGGCCGTGCGCGCCCGCGGGGCGCGCCCCCCGGTCTCCGGGATCTCCGCAGCCTCCACGGTCTCCACGGCCTGGCCGGTCTCCCCGGCGTTCTCCGGCTTCCGGGCCGTGCCGGCCTCTTCGGACCTCCCGGCGCCGGAGGTCGCCGCGGGTCCCGCGGTCTCCGAGGACGCGGTCATCGCTGCGCCTCCCGCCCGCCGGCACGGCGCATCGCCACCACGGTGGCCCCGCCCAGCAGGACGAGCGCCGCGCCGATCCACAGCACCGCCATCCCGGCGCCGCCGTTCTGCGCGGCCTCGGCGGCCTGGGCGCTCAGTTCGGGTGAGCCGAGCGTGGCGGAGCCCTGGGACGCGGGGGAGGCCCCGGAGTCCGCGGCCCCGGGGGAAGCGGGGGACGCGGAGGAGACCGCCTGCGGTGAGGCGGCGGCGCCCGGCCCGGCGGCGGTCAGGGTGAAGGTGATCTTCCCGGATATCGGGTGGCCGTCGGAGGACAGGATGCGATAGCCCACGGCGTACTCACCGGCCGGGCCCAGCGGCTTGAGGGCCACGCCGACCTTCGGGCCGTTCACGGTCGTCGCGCCGTCCTCCCAGCGGGTGCCGTCGGGCCCGGTCACGCTGATCTGGGCGAAGCCCTGCCGTGCCGACTGGTCGAACGTCAGTGTGATCCGCTCGGGCCCGGCGGAGAGCCGGGCGCCGTCCTTCGGATCGCTGCCGATCAGGATGTTGTGGGCCTGCGCGGGGGCGACCACGCCGAGCAGCGCGGAGCATGCGAGCAGCAGGACCGTGAGTAGCCGCCTCACCGGTCGTGACCTTCCGTTGGGTTCTGCATGACCCCGCCATGGTCCCATCACCGGCCCTCGCCCGGGGAACCGAGCGGCCCGTGGCCGTTCGTCCCCGGCCGGACCTCCGACACGATGGCGGCCACACTCCAGGCCGACGCCGCCGTGTTGCGCGCCATGGAGGCACGGGCGCGCCGGTTCGCCGCCGACGTATCCCACGGACCGCGCACGCCGCCGGCGGTCATGGGCGCGGTGACCGGGGCCCTCGACGCCGGCGGCGACCGCCTCAGGCTGATCGGCACCCGCCTGTCCGACCTGCGCCGAACGGAGGAGACCACCCGCCGAACGACCGCTGCCGTGCCGGTGACGCTCACGTCACCGGCACGGCAGCGGTCTTCCGATCCTCACACGAGGTCGCCGGCCGCTACCTCGCCTCGGCGTCCGTCATGCTCTGACCCCGCCACTCCGGACCGCCGGACGGGCCTCAGGGGAGCCGCAGCCAGAGGGCGGGGACGTTCGGCGGTTCCCAGCCCGCCACGGCGGTGTGCGCCTGACGGCACTCGTAGCCGACGCCCGCGTGGGTGACCCGGACGCCGGCCGTGTAGGCCGTGCCGGCCTTCCACGCCGGGTAGGCGCCGGTCGGGGTCGCCGTCGGAGTCGCCGTGGGGGTCGCCGTGGGGGTCACGGTCGGGGTCACGGTCGGGGTCATCGTCGGGGTGGCGGTCGGGGTCGCCGTCGGGGTGGCGGTGGGGGTGGCGCCGGAGCAGGAACCCAGGTCCTTCCAGGTGTCGCCGGTGCCCGGCTCGTTGTTCTGGGTCCACCACCTGGCCTCCCACTGCCTGCCCCGGTGGGACACCCTGGCTCCGCCGGTGTAGACCTGGGTGGCCGACCACGCGGGAGCGGTGCAGTCGCCGGTGCCGCCGGTCGGGCCGGTCGGGGTCGGCGTCGGGTTGACGACCACGCCGCCGCGGGCGTGGTCGGCGGTCAGGCCGTAGGTCCTGCCGCCGAAGCTCACCGTGAAGTTCGCCGGGGTCGGGGCGGGCAGGTAGTAGACGTAGTCGATGGTGACCGACGCGCCGGGGGCGAGCGGTTCGGAGGCCCGCAGCTTGAACGAGACGCGGTTGAAGTCGCCCTTCAGGCCGCCGACGTTGTTGTTCGCGGTGTGCTCGCTGCTGATCACGGTGAGGCCGTAGCCGGACTGGTCCCTGGCGGTTCCGGGGGCGGAGCTGGCGTAGTCCCACTGGAACTCGGCGCCGCCGGGGATGGTCGTCGTCGACCTGTTGGTGATCTTCAGCTTGCCGGTGATCGGGTAGTTGCTGTCGCCGACCGGGAACCCGCCGATCTCCACCTGCACGTCGAGCTTCTCGGCGGGCACGTTCACCTTGGCGCGGGTGGCGCCGTACGGCGCGGCGGTCCTGAGCGTGTCGTACAGCTTCGTGGTGAGCGTGTCGCCCATGAACCACTCGCTCTTCGCCGAGTCCCACGCGTAGTCGCCGGCCAGCTCCCAGATCATCACGCCGCCGATGCCCTTGTCCCTGACGTAGGCGGCCTTGGCGGCGATGGACTGCTCGTCCTCGGTGGACAGGAAGACCTTCTTGTCGGCGTTCCACAGCCACGGCGCGACCATGGTGGAGTCGTACTGGCGGGTGTAGGTCCCGGTCAGCCGGTCCTCGGGGTCGGCCGGGTCGAGGCCGTAGGCGGGGCCGTACGACCCGGCGCGGCCCTCGGCGAGGTTCCTGGCGTGCCAGAGCGGGTTGCCGCCCCCGCCGACCTCGGCGCCGTTCTCCTCGTCGTGCCAGAGGTTGTCGATGCCGCGGGCGCCGTCGCCGCAGGTGGTCAGGCCGGTCGGACATCCGCTGGTGCTCTTGGAGACGCCCCACAGGCCGTTGGTGCCGCCGGTGACGTTGCGCCAGCCGCGGGTGTAGTACGGCACGCCGATGTTGATCCGGCCGGCCTGCACGGCTCCGCGGAAGTAGTGGTAGGCCCAGTCGGTGTTGAGGTAGCCGATCCCGCCGTACTGGGCGGCGGTGTAGACGCCCCACTTGGCCAGCTCGGCGTCCTTGCCGTCGTCGTAGAGGGCGGCGTTGGGGCCGACGAACTCGTTCCACGCGCCGTGCAGGTCGTAGGACATGATGTTGACGTAGTCCAGGTACTGGGTGACCTGGAAGGTGTCCATGCCGCGCAACAGGTAGCCGGACGACGGGGCGGCGACGGTCAGCATGTAGTACCTGCCGTCGGCGACCGCGGCGGCGTTGAGCCTGTCGCGCAGGGTCTTCATCAGCTGCGCGTAGTTCCGCATCAGCGTCGGCCGGCGGGCGTTGGCGATCTGCCAGTCCAGCGGGTGGCCCGCGTCCTTCATCGACGTGGGGTACTCGTAGTCGATGTCCACGCCGTTGAAGCCGTACTTCCTGACGAACGCCACCGCCGAGTCGGCGAAGGCGTCGATGCCGGCGGTGTTGGCGGATCCGTCGGCGTTGGTGGTCATGGTGTAGAAGCCGCCGGAGGCCCGTCGGGTGCCGCCGTCGTCGATGTAGCCGCCGCTCTCCGCCCAGCCGCCGACGCTGATCAGCGTCTTGGCCTCCGGGTGGGCCTTCTTGTACTTGTTCAGCAGGTTGAAGTGCCCCTTGTACGGCAGGCCGGGATCGGGCGTGTCGATGCCGGGCCACTCCATGCCGGTGGCCGCGTTGTCCGGTCCGTCGGCGCCGACCGAGATCTTGTTGTCCGGGCCGACGTGCGCGAAGGCGTAGTTGATGTGGGTGACCTTGCCCCAGGGGATGTTCTTGGCGAGGTAGGCGGGCTGGCCGTTCTTGCCGGTCCGCCAGCCGGTGAAGTAGCCGATGACCCGGCGGGGATGGTCGGCGCCCATCTTCTCCCGGCCCGCCTCGTCGTAGACCTGGCAGAAGGGGACGGCGAGGCCGGGGGTGGTGTAGAGGCCGTCCGGGCGGCAGGCCTCGTCGTCGGCGGCGGCGCCGGCCGTGCCGGCCAGCGCGCAGGCGATCAGTGCGAGTGACGCGCCGGCCGCGGCGAGGCCGGTACGCAGGCGTGAGGACATCGGGAGAGTCACCTCCGGGGTGAGGACGTACGCTGCGATCCCGCCCCCCACGGGTCATTGACCGGAAGTTATGCTTTCCGACCTGCGCCGTCAATGCTCTCTTTTAAGAAACTTTACTTATAGTTCTCCCGTTGTGCTCTTCCGGTCACGCGGTGGCGCGGGCCGTCGCGGAGGTGGGACCGGGGTTCGGGGCGGCGGAACGTGAGGCCGGTGTGCCGGTCACGCGGCCGGGCCGTCGTCCTCCATGGTCTCTGTGGTCCCGGGGGTCTCTGTGGTCTCTGTGGTATTCGGGGGTTCCGGGGTTTCCAGGGCGGCCCGGAGGGCGCCGAGGAACTCGGCCGAACCGCGGCCGTTGACGAACCGGTGGTCGTAGGCCAGCCCCAGGGTGATCACCTTCCGTACGGCGAAGCCCCCGCCGCGCTCCGCCACCACCTCCGGGCGCGGCGCGGTGAGCGACAGCGCGCAGATCTGGCCGGGGAACACGATGGGCGTGGCCGCCACGACGGCGGCGTCGGTGTGCAGGGTGACCGTGATGTTGCCGCCGGAGAGGTCCCGCTCGCGGAACGCGCCGTTCAGCGCGGTCTCGCGGAACCGGGTGAGGTCGCGGGCGATCTCACCGAGCGGACGCCGCCCCGCGTCCCGCACCACCGGGACGAACATCCCCCCGCCGACGTCCACGGTCACGCCGACATGGGCGGAGGAGGCCGGGCGGGCGCGGCGACCGTCGACGGGTGCGGCGAAGAAGAGGGGGAAACGGTCGAGCAGCCGGCCGGTCGCCCCGACGAGCAGCTCGGGCAGCCCGACGAGGGCGCGCACCCGCCGGGTCTCCCGGCGGGCGTGGACCAGCGCCTCCGTCACGTCGACCCGCACCGCGGTGAACGCCGCGGGGATCTCCCGGTGCGACCGCTCGACGACCTCGGCGATCCGCCGCTGGTTCCGCGAGAGCCCGATCAGCCCGGCCTCGTCGTGCCCGGCCCCGGTCTGCCCGGCGGCGTCCGGCCCGGCCCCGTCGTGCCCGGCTCCGGTCTGCCCGGCCTCGTCCTGCCCGGCTCCGGTCTGCCCGGTTCCCTCCGGTCCGGGAGCGGACGCGGCGGAGGCGGGCACGATGCCCGGCGCGACGAGGGGCTCCAGGTCGGCCCGCCGGACCAGCTTCCTGCCCAGGGCCAGCACCCGCCCGGCGGAGATGCCGTGCTCCGCCATGAACCGCCGGGCGGGCTCGGTGATGACGATCCCCTCCGGGGCCCGCGAGCCGTCGACGCCGTCCGCGCGGCTGCCGTCCGTCACCGAGCCACCGGGGCCGCCGGGGCCGCCGGGACCGTCCGCGCGGCTGCCGTCCGTCACCGAGCCACCGGGGCCGCCGGGGCCGCCGGGACCGTCCGCGCGGCTGCCGTCCGCCATCGAGCCGCCGGGACCGCCGGAGCCGCCGGAGCCGTCCGAGTGGACGCCGTCGGCCCCCGCCGCCTCCGGGTGTCCGGCCCCGGCGGGATCCGCCGGGGGGAGTGCCCGGCCGGAGGACCCCGCTCCGGCCGGGCCTCCCGGCTCCTCTCCCTCGCCGAGCAGCCGGGCGATCACCTGGCCGGGCGCGCACTCGGCGCCCTCGGCCAGGAGGCGCAGCAGCGTGCCGTCCGCCTCGGCGGTCAGCTCCTCGGCCGCCTTGGACGTCTCCAGCACCACCAGCGGGTCGCCGCCCCGCACGGCCTGGCCGTCCTCGGCGGTCCACTCCACCAGCAGGTAGGCGGCGTCGTTGTTGTTCAGCTTCGGTACCCGGACCTCGATCAAGACAGGGCCTCCACGATCGCGTCCCGGATGCGGGCGGACTGGACGAGGACTTCGCGTTCCAGGTGGGGCGCGGCCGGGATGACGCTGTCGGCCGCGCTGAGCAGGGTGATCGGCCGGCGCAGGGAGGACCAGAGCCTCGGGTGCAGCACCCGGGCGACCTCGGCCCCCCAGGTGCCGCCCTCGCTGCCGTCCTCCACGACGCACACGTGCCGGGCGCGCTCCAGGCCGGGCAGCTCCGGCAGCGGGTGGAGCCGGGCGGGCACCAGCAGCTCGCAGGCGATGTCGTCCTCCAGCAGCAGGACGCGCATGGCGTCGAGCGCCCGGTGGACCATGCCGCCGTGGACGACGATCGCGCAGTCGGGTTCGGCCACGCCGTCCAGGCGGACCCGGGCGACGTCCCCGGCCACCTCGTAGCGGAACAGGTCGTCCACCACGCCGCCCTCGTACATCCGCCGGGTGTAGAGGACCTTGTCCTCGAAGAACAGGCAGGGCCGCCCGAGCGCGAACATCCGCGCGAACAGCTCGCCCGCGTCGTGGAACGGGGTCATCTCGAACAGCGACAGCCCGGGGACGCCGATGAAGTGCTTCTGCGGGCTCTGGCTGTGGGTGGGGCCGTAGCCGCGGTTGCCGCCCGACGGGCAGCGGACGACCAGCGGGATCGGCACCGGCCGGCCGTACATGGCGGTGGACTTGGCGGCGAAGTTCACGATCTGGTCGAAGGCGAGCGCGACGAAGTCGGCGAACATGATCTCGACGATCGCCTTGCGCCCGGCCAGGGCGAGCCCGGCCCCGACCCCGGCGATCGCGCCCTCGCTCAGCGGGGTGGACCGCACCCGGTCGCCGAACCGGGTGGACAGCCCCCGGGTGACCTTGAAGGCGCCGCCGTAGGGGTCGGAGACGTCCTCGCCGAGCAGGTGCACGTCGGGGTCGGTCTCCATCAGGTCGTGCAGGGCGTGGTTGAGGTGCTCGGAGACGCGGGTCACGGCCGCTCCCACGCCGACGGCGGACGGGCGGTGACCTCGGCCGCGATCCGCTCGACCAGTTCGCGCCGCTCGCGGTCGATCCGCGCGAAGGGCTCGGGGAACAGCCGGGCGTAGCGGTCGTACCAGTCGTGGGCGGCGGCCAGGGCGATCTCCTCGGGGGAGCGGGTGTCGTCGCCCTTGCTGTGCGGGCCGGCCCGGTGGGTGGCGAACTCCACCACCAGCGGCCGCGAGTCCTGGCGGACCATGGCGACCAGCGGCGCCAGCTCGGTGCGGATCTCGCCGACCTCCAGGGACGTCACACGGTGGTGCAGCACGTCGAAGGCGGCGGCGCGGGCGGCGACGCGGCCGGACATCTGCGCGGCCGTCGGGGTGGACTGGGCGATCCCGTTGTGCTCGACCACCACCAGCAGCGGGACCCGCCAGAGCTGGGCCATGTTGAGCGCCTCGTAGACCGCGCCCTCACCCCAGGTGCCGTCGCCGATGTAGGCGCAGGCCAGCGCGCCGGTGCCCTTGAGGGCGAGCGCCACGCCGGTCGCCACCGGCAGGCTCTCGCCCTGGACCCCGGTGGAGAGGAAGTGCCGGTGGTAGACGTGCTGGCTGCCGCCGACGCCCGCGCAGAGCGCGCCCTCGCGGCCCATGATCTCCGCGAGCAGCCCGTACGGCTCGGCGTGCCTGGCCAGGAAGTGGCCGTGCCCCCGGTGGTTGCTGAGCACGAAGTCGTCGTCGCCGAGCAGCCGCGACAGCGCGACCGGGATGTACTCCTGGCCCAGGCAGGTGTGGGTGGTGCCGCTCAGCTCACCCGCCTCGAAGAGCCTGAGGAGGGTGAGCTCGAAGTGCCGGATCAGCAGGAGGAGTTCCAGGTCCTCCGGCTCCGGCGGCGGTGTTCTCCGTGCGCCCGAGGGCGTGGTGCCCGTGGGTGCGGGGACGGTGACGGTCACGTGGGCGCTCCTGGCGTCGGCGGCCGGACGACACGCTCGGCCGCGAAAATGGCACATCGGCATGGGAGCGCTCCCAGCGGAGCGTAGGAGCCGGTCCGGTCCGTGTCAATCAGGAAAGGCTTCCCGTCGAAAGGGTGTCGCGGGATAAATCGCCCTTAACTGCGGAAAAAACCATAACAACTAACATTCCGTACTCCTGACAGTTTGAAAACAATCCTGAAACCTTGACGGCATTCCCGGGCGATCCCTAGCCTCCTCCGTGGGAACGCTCCCACCAATCGCGGCCCGATCGGCCCGCGGAGTGCCCGGACCGGCACCCGTGCCGCCGAGCGCCCGCACCCCTCGGCGCCGGGGACACCCGCGCCGCACCCGTCCTTGTGAACACGTCCCCGGACCGGGCCGCCCGGTCCGGCAGCCCGTCATGGAAACCGCCCGGAAGGGCGGCTCCTCCCACTCCGCCGCCGGGGAACGCCGCACCGTTCCCCTCCCCCCTTGAGCACGGAGGTCTCAGGTGACGCACGCCAGTCTCTCGCCGGCCAAACAGGCGCTGCTGGCCCGGCGGCTGGGCGGCCGGGCCGTCGCCGCCGCCGTCCCGCCGCGCCCGCCGGGCACCGTGCCGCCGCTGTCCCCCGCCCAGGAGCGGCTGTGGTTCCTGGAGCAGTACGCCCCGGGCACCGCCGCCTACACCGTGGCGTTCGCGGCCCGGCTGGAAGGCGAGATCGACGAGGACGCCCTCGCCGGGGCGCTCACCGACGTGGCCGCCCGGCACGAGAGCCTGCGCACCCGGCTGGTCACCACCGAGGACGGCGGACCCGGCGTCGTGATCGACGAGACGCCCGCCGCGGAGCTGACCGTCACCGACGACCTCGCCGCGGTGGACCGGGAGACAGCCCGGTCCTTCGACCTCGCCCGCGGCCCGCTGCTGCGGGCGCTGCTGGTCCGGCTCGCCCCGCGCAACCACGTGCTGCTGCTCACCATGCACCACGCCGTCACCGACGGCTGGTCCTGCGACATCGTCATGGAGGAGCTGCTCGCCCTGCACGACGCCCGCCGCCGGGGCGGCGAGAGCGGCCTCGCACCGGCGCCGCCGCAGTACGGCGACTACGCCTGCTGGCTGGCGGGCCGGGACCACGACCGCGAGATCGGCTACTGGCGGGAGAAGCTGGCCGGGCTGCCGCCCCTGGAACTGCCCGCCGACCGGCCCCGGCCCGCCGAGCAGCGCTGGGAGGGCGCCGTCCACGGCCTCGCGCTGGACCCCGGGCTCAGCGAGGCGGTCGCCGAGATCGGCCGGGCGCGCGGGGCCACGCCGTACATGACGCTGCTGGCCGCCTTCCAGGTGCTGCTCGGCCGCTACGCCGGGCAGGAGGACTTCGCGGTCGGCTCCCCGGTCTCCGGGCGGAACCTGCCGGAGCTGGAGCGCGTGGTCGGCGTGTTCGTCAACTCGCTGCCGATGCGCGCCGACCTGTCGGGCGACCCCACGTTCGCCGAACTCCTCGACCGGGTCAGGGAGACCGCGCTCGACGCCTACGCCCACCAGGACCTGCCGTTCGACCGGCTGGTCACCGAGCTGGCCGTGGAACGGGACGTCAGCCGCTCACCGGTCTTCCAGGTGATGTTCGCGCTGCAGAACTACCGGTCGGCGCCGCTGCGCACCCCCGGGCTGACCATGTCCGCCTTCCCGGTCGAGACCTCGGCCAGCCGCTTCGACCTGGCGCTGTACCTGTTCGAGACCCCCGAGGGGCTGCGCGGCAACCTCACCTACAGCACCGCGCTGTTCCGCCCCGACACCGTCGAGCGGATGGCCGCCTGCTTCGAGACCCTGCTGAGGTCCGCCGCCGCCGATCCGGACACGCCGATCTCCGAGCTGGAGCTGCTCCCGCCGGACGAGCGCCGCCGGGTCGAGCTGTTCGGCGGCTCGGCCCCCGCCACGCCCGCCGGGGACGGTCTGCTGCACGGGGCCGTCTCCGCGCAGGCCGGACGCACCCCGGACGCCGTCGCCGTCGTCGCCGGGGACGTCTCGCTCACCTACGCGGAGCTGGAACGGCGCGCCGGGCACCTGGCCCACGCGCTGCGGCGGCTCGGCGTGGGCCCGGACGACCGGGTCGCGATCTGCCTGGAGCAGTCGGCCGACCTGGCGGTCGCGGTGCTCGGCGTGCTGAAGTCCGGGGCCGCCTACCTCCCGCTGGACCCCGAGCACCCCGCGGAACGGCTCGCCTACGTGCTGTCGGACGCCGGCGCGCGGGCGGTCGTCACCGTGCCGGAGCTGCGCGACCGCCTGCCGGGCGACCTGCCGGCGGTCGATCCCGCCGACCCCGGCGGACCCGACCCCGGGCCGGTGGACAGCGGCGTCACCCCCGGCGACCTGGCCTACGTCATCTACACCTCCGGAACCACCGGGCGGCCCAAGGGCGTGGCCGTGCAGCACCGGCAGGTCGCGGTCTACCTCGCCGGGGCGCGGGAAAGGCTGGAGGTGGAGCCGGGCGGGGTGTTCGCGCTGCTGCAGTCGCTCGCCTTCGACTTCGGCGTGACCGTCTTCTACCTGTGCCTGATGACCGGCGGCACGCTCCACCTCGTCCCGTCCCGTACGGCGGGGCCCGAGCTGGCCGCCTACCTCCGCGAGCACCGCGTCGGCCACCTGAAGATCACCCCGTCCCACCTGGCGGCGCTGCTGGCCGACACGCCCATGGACGAGCTGCTCCCCGCCGAGCTGCTGATCCTGGGCGGCGAGGCCGCGCCGCGCGCCTGGGCCGCCGAGCTGGCGGCGGCCGGGCGGTGCCGGGTGGTCAACCACTACGGCCCCACCGAGGCCACGGTCGGCGTCACCACCCACGCGGTCGAACCGGCCCGCGCCGCCGCTTCGGCCGCCGTGCCCGGCGCCGCCCACGGACCGTCCGCGGGATCGGGGACGTCCGCCGGGCCCGGAGCGGGCACCGGCCTGGGGACGGACGTGGGGGCCGTCCCCGGGGCCGGGACGGCGCTGCCGATCGGCTCGCCGCTGCCCGGGGCGCGCGTCCGGGTGCTGGACGCGAACCTGCGGCCCGTCCCGGTCGGCGTCCCCGGCGAGATCCACCTCGGCGGCGACCGGCTGGCCCGCGGCTACCTGGGACGGCCCGGCCTGACCGCCGACCGGTTCCTGCCCGACCCCGACGGCGGCCCCGGCGCCCGGATGTACCGGACCGGCGACCTCGGCCGCTGGCTGCCCACCGGCGACCTGGAGTTCCTCGGCCGCCGCGACCTCCAGGTGAAGATCCGCGGCTACCGGGTGGAGCTGTCGGAGGTGGAGGCGGTGCTCGCCGGCTTCCCGGGCGTGGCGCACGCGGTCGTGGAGCTGCGGGGCGGGCGGCTGGTCGCCTACCTGGTGGCGGAGGGCGCGGGGACCGCCGGGAGCGCGGGAACCGGCGAAGCCACCGCGACCGCCGGTCCTCTCGAAACCGTTCAGGCCGCCGGAACCGCCGGAACCGCCGAACCGGGCGGAGCCGCGCCCGCCGGGGCGGCGGAGCTGCGCGCGTGGCTGGCCGACCGGCTCCCCGACCCCATGATCCCGGCCCGCTACGTGTGGCTGGACGAGCTGCCGCTGAAGTCCCACGGCAAGGTGGACCGGTCGCGGCTGCCCGACCCCGGGGCCGACGCCCCGGCCGCCGGGTTCGTCCCGCCCCGCACCCCGGCGGAGGAGACGGTCGCCGCGATCTGGGCGGACGTCCTGGAGCTGGAACGGGTCGGCGCGCTCGACGACTTCTTCGACCTGGGCGGCCACTCCCTGCTCGCGATGCGGGTCGTCGCCCGGTTGCGCCGGGAGGTCCCCGGGCGGACGGTCACCGTACTGGAGCTGTTCAAGCACCGAACGGTCGCCGACCTGGCCCGGCTGCTGGAGGCCGGCGACGACGGGCCGCGCGGCCTGCTGCACCGGCTCACCCCCGCCCGCGCCGCGACCGCGACGCTGGTGTGCGTGCCGTTCGGCGGTGGCAGCGCGGTCGTCTACCAGCCGCTGGCCGACGCGCTGCCCGGCGACTGGGCGCTGTACTCCGTCGCGGTGCCCGGCCACGAGCTGGGCGAGGAGGCCCGCCCCCTCGACGAGGTGGCGCGCGGGTGCGCCGAGGAGATCCTCGCCGGGGTCGAAGGCCCGCTGGTGCTCTACGGCCACTGCGGCCTCGGAGTCATGCTCGTCGCCGAGATCGCCCGCCTCCTCCAGGAGGCCGGCCGCCCCGTCGAGGCGATCTACCTGGGCGGGGTGTTCCCCTTCGCCAGGCCGGGCCGCGGCCTGGACCGGTTCGGCGACCTCATGGACCGGCTGACCTCCGACCAGGGCCGGATCAACGCGCTCGCCGCGGCCGGCCTGGACGTCGAGGAGTTCGAGCGCGACCAGCTCAAACTGATCATCGCCAACCGCCGCAAGGGCACCCGGACGGCCGAACGCTACTTCACCCGCCTGTTCGAGGAGGAGCGCGAGCCGCTGGCGGCGCCCGTCATCGCGGTCGTGGGGGAGCGGGACCCGGCCGCCGAGTTCTACCAGGAGCGCTACCTGGAGTGGCTGCGGCTGTCGGACACGGCCGCCTGCGTGGTGCTCGACGAGGCCGGGCACTTCTTCGTCAAGTACCGGGCCGCGGAGCTGGCCGACATCCTCACCGGCACCCACCGGGCCCTGGCCGAGGGGCGGGAGGCGGCGCTGCGCCGTACGGAGGGGTCCACCTGGTGGCTGGAGGGCTTCCGCGGACCGGCCGCCCCGGCGGAGGAGAACGGGTACGCGGGCGACAGCGACCTCAGCGACCTCAGGGACCCCGGCGGCACCGGCGGCACGGACGCGGCCGGCGGACCCGGCACGGCCTCCGGGCGGGGGCCGGGGGACCGCAGGCCCGCGCTGCGCCTCGTCCACGGCGAAGGCTCCGGCACCACCGACTCCGCCGGAACCGCCGGAGCCGCACAGCGGTCGCCGCGGCCCAGCATGCGGCGGTTCCTGCTGGTCGCGGTCGGGCAGCTCGTGTCGATCACCGGATCGGCGCTGACCGAGTTCGCCATCCCGATCTGGATCTACCTCACCACCGGCTCGCTGGCGAAGTTCGCGCTGTTCGCGGTGCTGGGACTGGTGCCCGGCATGCTGGTGGCGCCGCTCGCCGGGGCCATCGTCGACCGCCACGACCGGCGGAAGGTCATGCTCGGCGGCGACATCGCCGCCGGCGGGACCCAGCTCATCCTGGGCGTCCTGCTGTGGACCGGCAACCTGCAGGTCTGGCACATCTACCCGCTGCTGGCCTGCCTGTCGGTCGCGCTGACCTTCCAGCGCTTCGCCTACGGCTCGGCGATCCCGCAGCTCGTCCCCAAGCGGTTCCTCGGCCACGCCAACGGCGTCGTGCAGATGGCCACCGGCACCGCCCAGCTCGTCGTGCCGCTGATCGCGACCGGTCTGATGGCGGTCATCGGCCTCGGCGGCATCCTCGCCATCGACGTGGCCAGCTACGTGGTCGCCACGGGCGTCCTGCTGTTCGTCCGGTTCCCCGCGGGCATGCCGTGGCGCCGCCGCGAGAGCGTCATGGCCGAGATGGCGAACGGCGTCCGCCACTCGTGGGGCAACCCCGGCTTCCGCGGCATGCTGCTGTTCTTCGCGGTGCTCAACGTCTTCCTGTCGCCGCTGTTCCTGATGATCTCCCCGCTGGTGCTGTCGTTCGCCGGGCTCGACGACGTCGGCCGGGTCTCGTTCTTCGGCGGCCTCGGCGTCTTCCTCGGCGGGTTCGCGATGACCGCCTGGGGCGGCCCGCGCCGCCGGCGGCTGCGCGGCGTGCTGCTGGCCACGCTCGCCCTGTCGGTGTTCTGCGTGCTCACCGGCCTGCGGGCGAGCCTGCCGCTGATCGCGGCCGGCGCGTTCGGCATGTCGCTCTGCCTGACCATGCTCAACGGCGTCTACGCCACGATCATCCAGGTCAAGGTGCCGCAGCGGTTCCACGGCCGGGTCATCGCGCTCAACACCCTCGTCGCCTGGTCCACGCTGCCCATCGGCTTCGGCCTCGTCGCGCCGTACGCCGGGCGGGTGTTCGAGCCGCTGCTGGCGCCCGGCGGGCCGCTCGCGGGCACCGTCGGCGCGCTGATCGGCACCGGCGAGGGCCGCGGCATCGGGTTCATGTACGCCTGCTTCGGCCTGGCCATCGCGGCCGTCGCGCTGACCGCGATGCGGGTGCGGGTGCTGGCGCGGTTCGACACCGACGTGCCGGACGCGCTCCCCGACGACCTGGTCGGGTTCGAGGCGGTGCGGAGCCGTGCCCGCGCCGCCGGAGGCGGCGCCGGAAGCGCCGCCGGGACGGACCCCGGCGCGGGCTCCGGTACGGCCACCGGTACGGGTTCCGTGCCGGACGCCGAGAGGGACACCGCGGAGGGCGCGGAGGGCACCGCACCGGACACCGAGAAGACGGAGAAGAAGGAAGAAGAGGTCATCGCATGAGTTTCCTCGTGGTGCTGAACGATGAGGAGCAGTACTCCGTCTGGCCCGCCGGCCGGGAGCTGCCCGACGGCTGGCGGGCCGAGGGCTTCGAGGGGACGAGGGAGGACTGCCTCGCCCACATCGAGAAGGTGTGGACGGACATGCGCCCGCTCAGCCTCCGGCGGGCACGGGCATGACCGCCCGGGACACCGCCGCGGGGGACGCAGGGGGTCTCGCGGGCGCCGGCGCGGCGGGGGAGACGGGACACGCCGACGGCCTCACGGGCACCGGCGCCGCCGGGGAGACCGGGGAAGCCGAGGAGACCGGTGGGACCGGCGGGACCGGGGGCCCCGCCGACGACGGCCTCGCCGCCCGGCTGGCCCGGATGATCTCCGACGCCTGCGACGGCCGGATCACACCCGAGGAGGTCCTCGCCACCGGCGCGTCCCCCGAAGCCTCGCTGTCCGCGCTCGGCGTCACCTCGCTCGCGCTGCTGCGCCTCATCGACGCGGTGGAGGAGGAGTTCGACGTCGTCCTCGACCTCGGCGGCGGCGCCGCCCACCTCGACAGCTTCCCGCTGCTGGTCGGCCACGTGGCCCAGGGGACGCGGTGAGAGCGGCGGGCGCAGCGGGCGCGCCGGCCGTACCGGCCCCCGGGACGGTGCCGGAGATGCTGCGCCTGCGCGCGGCCCAGGACCCGGACCGGGAGGCGCTGGTCGTCGAGGGCGGCGGGTCGATGACGTTCGCCGAGTGGGACCGCCGCGCGGACGCCGTCGCGCACGGCCTCCTCGACCGGGGGGTACGGCACGGCGACCGGGTCGGGCTGCTGTTCGGCGGCTGGGACTGGGTGGACTTCGCCGTCGCCTACTGCGCGGTCCAGCGGGCCGGGGCGGTCGCCGTGCCGCTGTCGGAACGCCTCGCGCCCGCCGAGGTCCGGCACATGCTCGGGCACTGCGCGGCCTCGGCCGTCGTGGCCGGCCGCGACCTCACCCCGCCGCCGGGCGACCACCGCGTCCTCCGGCCGGCGGAGCTGGAGGGGGACGCGACCGGACCGGTGGACGTGGAGGTCGGGCCGCGGGATCTCGCCCAGATCCTCTACACCTCCGGCACCACCGGCCTGCCCAAGGGCGTGGCCGCCAGCCACGCCAACCTGACCTTCGGCTGCGAGACCCGGCCCAACCGCCGCAGGTTCGGGCACTCGCGCCACCTGCTGCACGCCTTCCCGATCGGCACCAACGCCGGGCAGACCATGCTGCTCAACGCCCTCGACGCCCGCCCGGCGGTGCTGACCCTCGGCCGGTTCACCCCGGGCCGGTTCACCCGGCTGATCGAGACCCACCGGGTCGGCACCGTGTTCGTCGTCCCGGCGATGGCGATCGAGCTGCTCAACGCCGGCCTGCACACCCGCCGCGACCTGTCGAGCGTCGTGCTGCTGGGATCGGCCGCCTCGGCCCTGCCCCCGGCGGTGGCGGCGCGGCTGGCGGAGGCGTTCCCCAACGCCACGATCACGAACTACTACACCTCCACCGAGGCCGCGCCCGCCCAGACCATCATGATCTACGACCCGTCCCGGCCCGGGGCGCTGGGCAGGCCCGCGTTCGGCGGCTCGCTGCGGATCGCCGGCCCGGACGGCGAGCCGCTGCCGCCGGGGGAGGCCGGCGAGGTCTGGATGCGCTCGCCCACCGCGCCCCGCTCCTACTACCGCGACGAGCGGGCCGACGCCGAGGCGTTCCGCGGCGGCTGGGTGCGGATGGGCGACCTCGGCCGCCTCGACGCCGACGGCTACCTCCACCTCCTGGACCGGGAGAGCGACGTGGTCAAGTCGGGCGCGTTCAAGGTCTCGACCCTCCAGGTGGAGGCCGCGCTCTACGAGCACCCGGACGTCGCGGAGGCCGCGGTGGTCGGCCTGCCGCACCCGGTGCTCGGCACCGCGATCGCCGCGGCCGTCGTCCCGCGCTCCGGCGGGGTCACGGGCAGCGGGCTGCGCGCCTTCCTGACGGAACGCCTGGCCGGGCACGAGATCCCCGAACGGGTGCTCGTCGTCGACACCCTGCCCAGGAACCAGTCAGGAAAAGTCATCAAAAGGGAGTTGCGGGGGCTGTTCGACGCCGCCGCGACCGCTCGCACGGAAGGCACGACATGACGGCATCCCTGGTCGACGAGTGGGACCGGGCGTCCCTGGCACAGCACGGCATGTGGGTCACCGAGCGCGCGGGCGCCGGCGGCCGGGTCTACGCCATGCCCCTCGCCGTACGGCTGGACGGGCCGCTGGACGTGGACGCGATGCTCACCGCCTGCGCCGCGGTCGCCGCCCGCCACCCCGTGCTGGCCGCGGCCATGACCGAGCGGGACGGGCTGCTGCGCCTGCTCCCCGGCCGGACGCCCCCGCCGGTCCGCTTCGCGGACCTGACCGGCGGCGCGAACGGCGTCCCCACCGGTGACGCGGCCGACGTCGCGAACGGCGGCGCGAACGGCGTCCCCACCGGTGACGCGGCCGACGTCGCGACCGGTGGCGCGAACGGCGGCCCCACCGGTGGCGCCGAGTCCGCCGAGGACGCCGAGTCCGCCGCGGCGGAGCTGGTCGAGGCCGAGATCGCCCGGCCCTTCGACCTGGAGGCCGGCCCGCCGGCCCGGTTCACCCTGGCCCGGCTCGCGCCCGAACGGCACCTGCTGCTGCTCGTCGCCCACCACGCCGTCTTCGACGGCATGTCCAAGGACGTCGTGCTGGCCGATCTGGCCGCCGCCTACGGCGGGCGCGCCCTCGCGCCCCTGGCCGTGCCGTACGGCGAGGCCGCCCGCGCCGAGCAGGACCGGGTGGACGCCGGGCTCGCCGCGGCCGCGGAGTTCTGGCGGGAACGGTGGCACGACGACCGGGAGGTCCTGCTGCCCGGCCTGGTGGCCCCGTCGCTGCGCGCCGCCCCCGGCGAGACGGCCGGCCTCGACGCCGCCGCGCTCGGCTCCGGCCTCACCGCCGTCGCCGAGCGGCTGGGCGTCACCCGCTTCGAGGCGCTGATGACCGCCCTGCACGTGCTGCTGCACGCCTACGGCAACGAGCGGGTCGCGGTCGCGGCGGACCTGTCCACCCGGACGGAGGGGACCCGCGACCACGTGGGGCCGTTCGTCAACGAGCTTCCCGTGGTGTCCGCGCCGCACGGCACGTTCGCCGGGTCCGCCGGAGAGAGCGGCACGTTCGCCGAGTCCGCCCGGGAGACGCGCGAGGAACTGCGGGCCGTCTACCGGCACCGGGAGGTGCCGCTGGCCCGCGCCCTGGGCGGGATCAGCCCGCGCAGCGCCCTCACCCCCGTCTCGGTCAGCTACCGCCGCCGCACCGGCCCCGCCCCCGCCTTCGACGGCCTGGACGCCTCGGTGGACTGGGCGATGTTCAACGGCGCGGTCCGCAACACCCTGCACCTGCAGGTGGTGGACGCCCCCGAGGGCCTGTCGGCGCGGCTGCTGTTCAACCCCCGGGCCATCGGCCGGGCCGGATGCGAGAGCGTCGCCACGGACCTCGTCGCCCTGCTGCGCGGCGCCGCGGCCCGGCCCGACGCCCCGCTCGGCGAGCTGCCGCTGCCGCCCCGGGTACAGGGTCCCGCCGTCGCGGCCCCGGCGGTCCCCGGCCCCGCCGGGAAGGCGGCGGAGGGGGAGCCGGCGACCGGGGCGGCGGCGGGCAAGGACTCCGACGCGGGCTCCACCGCGGGCTCCGACGCCACCGGCTCCGGGACCGGCCCGGACGCCACCGCGGAGATCACCGCCGAGGTCACCGCGATCTGGCGCGAGTTGCTGGGCGTGGACGAGATCGAGCCGGACGACGACCTGTTCGACCTCGGCGGTCACTCCCTGACCATCACGCAGATCATCTCCAGGGTCCGCGACCGGTACGGCGTCGAGCTGTCCTTCGAGCTGTTCATCGACACCCCGACCGTCGCCGGCGTGACCGGTGAGATCGCCGGGTCCCGATGACGGACGCCCCCGCCGCCCGGCGGGCGCCCGTGACGGTCGAGTTCGCCGGCGCCCGCGGCGGCGAGGCCCCGCTCACCTGGGGCCAGCAGGCGTTCTGGCGGCTGACCCGGTGGCTGGACGACGGCGACCCGTACTTCAACATGCCCTGGACGCTGCCCGTCCCCGGCCGGCACGACCTCGACGCGGTCCTCGCCGCGCTGCGCGGGCTCGTCGAGCGGCACGAGACGCTCCGCACGACCTGCGCGCAGACCCCCGCCGGGCCCGTGCAGCGGGTGACCCGGCGGGGCCGGCTGACGGTCGGGGTCGCCGAGGCCGGGCAGGCCAGGCCGCTCGCCGTGGCCGCGGAGATCGCCGCGGAGCTGGCCGCCACCGGGTTCGACTACGCCGCCGAGCCGCCGCTGCGCTGCGTCGTCGTGACCGGCGACGGGCGGCCCCGGGCGATGGCCTTCGCCCTGTCCCACCTCGCGGTGGACGCCTGGACGCTGGACATCCTCGCCGCCGACTGGAAGGCGCTGCTCGCCGGGCGGGAGCCGCCCGCCCCCGCCTGGCAGCCGCTCGACCAGGCCGCGTTCGAACGCGAGGGGGCCGGCGCCGCGCGCGGAGCCAGGGCGCTGCGGCACTGGCGGGCGGAGCTGGAGACGGCGCCCCTCACCCTGTTCGACTTCCCCGGCGTCACCCCGGAGGAGCCGCGGTTCGTCCGGATCGGCATGGAGTCGGCCGCCGTCGCCGCGGCGGCCGAGACGCTGGCGGAACGCTGGTCGGTCAGCACGGCCAGCGTGCTGACCACGGCGAGCGCCGTGCTGCTGTCGGCGCTGACCGGGCACCGCCGGGTGGCCATGCAGCTCATCGTCGCCAACCGGCACGACCCCAGGACCGGCGCCATGGCGGGCACCGCCGTACAGGACGGGCTGTTCGTCCTCGACCTGCCCGGCGGGACCTTCGCCGACGCGGCGCGGGCCGGGCACGGGCGGGCGCTGACCGCCTACCGGAACGCGCACTACGACCCGTTCGCGATGATGGCGCTGCGCGAGGAGGTCGGCCGGGAGCGCGGCGGGACCGTGGACCTGTCGGCCTACTTCAACGACGCGCGCTCCATCGGCCACTGGCCCAACCTGCCCCGGGTGGAGCCGCCCGGCGACCCCGCGGCGATCGCCGCGCTCACCGGGCGGACCCGGACCTTCCCCGTCGGCGCGTGGCACGAGGTGGACGCGACGGTGTTCTTCTCCACCACCCCCGCCACCCACACCTGCGGGCTCCACCTGCTGGTCGACACCGCCCGCCTGCCCCGGTCCACCGCCCACGCGCTGCTGCTGGGGATGGAGACCCTGCTGGTGAGCGGCGTGGCCGGGGACGTGCCGCTCGACGCGGTCGCGGAGCTGTGCGGGATCACCCCGGTCACCCGGCCCGGCGGGAGCGGCCCGGGATCACCCGGAACGACCGGCGGGGACGCGGAGGCCGTGCCCGTGGAGGGCGCGCCGGTGGACGGCGAAGTCGCCGGGAGGGCCGCCGGGGACGTGACCGCCGGGGGAGGCGTCCGATGACCGCCGCGGACGACCGGCGGGCCGAGCTGCTGGGCCGCCTGGCCGCGCTGCCGCCCGAACGCCGCCGCGCCCTGCTCGCGCACGCCCGCGGACGGGCCGCCGGGGACGTCCCGGGTACGGCAGGCACGGCAGGCACGGCGGGCACGGCGGGCACGGTGGGGACCGACGCCGGAAGCGGCGCCGGGACGGAGGAGTGGCCGCTGTCGTTCGGGCAGGAGCGGCTGTGGTTCCTCAGCCGCTTCGACCCGGCCGACACCGCCTACCACACCCCCTGGTGCGTACGGCTGTGCGGCCCGGTGGACGCCGACGGGCTCGCCGCCGCCTTCACCCGGGTGACCGGGCGGCACGACGTGCTGCGCACCCGCTTCCGCCTGGCCGGGGACCGCCCCGTGCAGGTCGTCGTGCCCGCCGCGCCCGTCACCGTGGAGCGCGCCGACGTCGCCGGCGACCCCGCGCCCGCCGTCCTGGAGTTCGTCAACCGGCCCTTCGACCTGGAGAACGGCCCGCCGCTGCGGGTGGCGCTGCTGCGCCTGGCCGACCGGGAGTACCTGCTCTGCATCGTCCTGCACCACATCGTGGTGGACGGCTGGTCGCTGGACGTCCTCATGCGGGAGCTCGCCGAGTGCTACGCCGCGCACCGTGAGGGACGCGGGCCGGTGCTGGCCGACCTGCCCGTGCGGTACACCGAGGCCGTGGCCGAGGAGCGGCGCCGGGCCGGAGACGACGACGGCGCCCATCTGGCGTACTGGACGCGGACGCTCGCCGGCGTGCCCGTCCTCGACCTGCCCGCCGACCGTCCCCGTCCCCCGCGCTGGACCGGCCGGGGCGGGCGGGTGGAGCTGGCCGTACCCGACGAGGTGGTCTCCCGGCTGGAGGAGACCGCGAAGAGGCGGCGCTGCACCCTGTTCATGGCCCTGCTCGCCGCCTACCAGGCGACCCTCGGGGCGGCCGCCGGGCAGGAGGACCTGTGCGTCGGGGTGCCGGTCGCCGGGCGGAACCGGACCGAGCTGGAGCCGCTGATCGGCTACTTCGCCACGACCCTGGTGCTGCGCGCCGACCTGTCGGGCGACCCGACCTTCGAGGAGCTGCTCGGCCGCACCCGCAGGGCGGTGTTCACCGGCATGCAGCACGCCGAGGTGCCCTTCGAGCGGATCCTCGGCGCGCTGCGCCTGCCCCGCGACCTGAGCCGGCCGCCGCTCTTCCAGGCGATGTTCAACCTGCACAACCTGCCCAAGGACGACCTGCTGCGGACCTCCATGGCCGACCTCGACGTCGAGGTCCACCCGGTTCCGGCGGCGGGCCGTACCAAGGCCGAGGTCTCGGTGGACGCCTGGCGCGGGCCCGAGGGCCTGGGCGGCGTCCTCGACTACAACAGCGACGTCTTCTCCGCCGGGACCGCGCGGCGGCTGGCCGGGGCCTTCACCGAGCTGGTGGAGCGCGCCGGGGCCGACCCGGGACTCCGGCTGTCCGACCTGAAAGGCATCCGACCGTGACGACGACGGCGATGACATCGACGACCGCACGACCGACGGCACAACCGACGGCACCGACGACGGGAACGGCGCCGGGGACGGGACCGGTCCGGAACCGGCCGCCGGCGGCCCCCGACGCGGTGGCGGTCACCGGGACCGGCGGCGAACTGACCTACCGCGAGCTGTGCCGGAGGGTGGACGACCTGGCGGCGGTGCTGCGCGGGTACGGCGTCGGCCCGGAGTCCCTCGTCGGGCTGTGCGTGGAGCGCACGCCCGGGATGGTGGTCGCGCTCCTGGCGGTCTGGGCGGCCGGCGGCGCGTACGTCCCGCTCGACCCGTCCTTCCCCGCCGACCGGCTCCGGATGGTCCGCGAGGACGCCGGGATCGACCTGGTGCTGACCCAGGACGGGGTGGACCGCGACCTGCTGCGCGGCGTGCCCCGCGTGCTGCGGCTCGGGTGGGACGGCGCCGCCCCGGCGGACGCCCGCCGCGCCGCCCCGGCCGCCGGGGACGACCCCGCGCCGCCGGGCGCCCTGGCCTACCTGATCTACACCTCCGGCTCCACCGGCCGTCCCAAGGGCGTGGCGGTGCCGCGCGAGGCGGTGACGAACCTGCTCGCCTCGTTCGCCGGACTGCTCGGCCTCACCCCGGCCGACCGCTGGCTGGCCGTCACCACCCTGTCGTTCGACATCTCGGTGCTGGAGCTGCTGCTGCCGCTGTCCCTCGGGGCCCGGGTGGTGCTGGCAGGCGCCCGGGAGGCGGCCGACGGCCGGGCGCTGCGGGAGCTGGCGGTCGCCGAGGGGGTCACGGTCATGCAGGCCACCCCCGCGACCTGGCGGATCCTGCTGGAGGCCGGCGGCGTCCCCGGGACCGTGCGGACCCGGCTGTGCGGCGGGGAGGCCCTGCCGCGCGACCTGGCCGACGCGCTGCTGGCCGGCGGCGCTCGCCTGTGGAACGTCTACGGCCCCACGGAGACCACCGTGTGGTCCGCCGCCGGAGAGGTCCGGCCCGCCCCGGCCCCGGTCGACCTGGGCGAGGCGATCGCCGAGACGTCGCTGTACGTCCTGGACGACGCCGGCCTGCCGGTGTCCGACGGCGAGGTGGGCGAGCTGCACATCGGCGGGACGGGCGTGACGCGCGGCTACCACGGCATGCCCGCCCGGACCGCGGACCGCTTCCGGCCCGACCCCTGGTCCGGCCGTCCAGGGGCGCGCATGTACGGCACCGGCGACCTCGTCCGCCTCGCCCCCGGCGGGCGCCTGGAGTATCTCGGCCGGGCCGACCAGCAGGTCAAGATCCGCGGGTTCCGGATCGAGCTCGGCGAGATCGAGACGGCGCTGCGCGCCGCCCCGGAGGTACGGCAGGCCGCGGCGGGCGTGTGGACCGGGCCCGACGGCTCACCCCGGCTGGTGGCCTACGTGGTCCCCGCCGAACCCGGCGCGCCCGCCGGAGACGAGCCTCCCACCGGGCCCGGCACGGTGGCGGACGGGCCGCGCGCCCACGGGGAGCCGGCGCCGCCCGCGCCAGCGGACCTGTGGCCGGGGCTGCGCGAGCGGCTCCGCCGGAGCCTGCCGGAGTACATGGTCCCCGCCCACCTCGTGACGCTCACGGCCCTGCCGCTCACCCCCAACGGCAAGCTCGACCGGGCGGCGCTGCCGCCGCCGGAGGCCGCGCCCGCCAGGACCGCCGCCTACCGGGCCCCGGGCACGGCCGTGGAGGACGAGCTGGCCGGGATGTGGGCCGAGGTGCTGGGCCTCGACGAGCCCGTCGGCGTGGACGACGACTTCTTCGAGCTCGGCGGGCACTCGCTGACCGCGGCCCAGATCGTCGCCCGCGTCCAGGCCCGCTACGGCGCCGCCGTGCCGATCGTGGCGTTCTTCGAGAACCCCACCGTCGCCGGGCTCGCCGGGGAGCTGGAACGCCTCGACGACGACCTCGGCCTGTCCGAGATCGCCGCGCTGCGCGACGAGCTCGACGGCCTCGACGCCGACGAGCTGGCCGCCGTCCTCGACGAACTGGCCCCGGGCGCATGAGGGCCCCGCTGTCCCCGGCGCAGGAACGGCTGTGGCTCCTGCAGCGCCTCGACCCGGGAAACGCCGCCTACACCATGTACCTGGCGCGCCGCCTGCGCGGCCCTCTCGACGAGGACGCCCTCACCCGGGCGCTCACCGACGTCCTGACCAGGCATGAGAGCCTGCGCACCCGGTTCGCCGAGGAGGACGGCGTGCCGTGGGCCGTCCTCGACCCCGCCCCGCCGCCCGTCGAGTGGATCGGCCCGGTGGACGACGGGGAGGCCCGCCGCCTGGTGGCGGAGCGGATCGACACGCCGTTCGGCCTCGCCGCCGGGCCGCCGGTGCGGGCCGCGGTGATCCGCGTCACGGGCGGCGATCACCTGCTGTGCGTCACGATGCACCACATCGTCGCCGACGGCTGGTCGCTGAACGTCATCCTCGACGACCTCGCCGAGTGCTACACCGCGCGGACCCGTGGCGCCGAGCCGGCCCTGCGCCCGCTGCCGGTCCAGGCCGGCGACTACGGGCGCTGGCAGCGCCGCCGGGCGGGGCGGGCCGAGCCGTACTGGCTGGAACGGCTGGCCGACCCGCCCGCGACCGAGCTGCCGTTCCGCCGCGACGGCGGCGCGACCGGGCTGGGGGAGGCCCACCGCGTCACGGTCGCGCCCGCGACGGTCCGCGCGCTGGAGGACCTGGCCAGGGCCGGGCGCACCACCCTGTTCACCGTGCTGGCCGCGGCCTACCAGGTCCTGCTGTCCCGGCACAGCGGGCAGCGGGACGTCCTGGTCGGCAGCGTCGTCGCCGGCCGGGAACGGGTCGAGCTGGAGCCGATGGTGGGATATGTCGCCCAGACGGTGCTGCTCCGCGGCGACCTGAGCGGGGACCCGACGTTCGCCGATCTCGTCGGCCGGACCCGCGGCGACGTCCTGGGCGCGCTGGGCAGCCCCGCCGTGCCGTTCGAGAGGCTCAGCCACCCGGCGGACACGCTGCTGCGCACCATGCTCATCCTGCACAGCCAGGACGCCGGCCCGCGCCGGCCGTTCGGCGGCCTGGAGGTGTCCCACGTCGACGCCGGGCTGCGGCGCGTCAAGAACGACCTGCTCGTCGAGGCGTGGCGGGACGACGACGGCGACGGCTCCGGCGGGCTCACCGTGTCCTTCTTCTACGACACCGGGCTGTTCGAGGCCGCGGAGATCGGCCGCCTCGCCGGGCGGTTCACGCGGCTGCTGGAGTCGGCCGCCGCCTCGCCGGGCACCCCGGTCTCCGCGCTGCGCATCTGGACGGACGACGACGAGGCCGGGCTGCGCCTCCCGGACGCCGGACCGGCCCTCCCCGAGGCGGCACCGGCCCTCCCCGCCGTGGCACCGGCCCTCTCCGACGTCGGACCGGTCCTTCCCGGCGGGGACGGCCCGCGGACGGTGCCGGAGATGATCGCCGAGGCCGCCCGGCGGGCGCCCGGCGCCGTCGCGGTGGTCTGCGGCGGGGAGCGGGTCACCTACGGCGAACTGCTGGCCCGCGCCGACGCGCTCGCCGCCGCCCTCCGCGACGGCGGGGTGCGGCCGGGCGACGTCGTCGGCGTCCTCCTGCCCCGCTCGCCGGAGGCGATCGCCGCGCTGCTCGCCGTGTGGCGGGCCGGGGCCGCCTACCTCCCGTTCGACCCCGACGTGCCGGACGAGCGGCTGGCCTTCGCGCTGGCCGACGCCTCGGCCACCCACCTGGTCACCCGGCGCGCGGCGCCCGCGGGCCTCACCGCCGTCGACCCGTCACCGGCGGACCCGGGAGCGGCCGGACCCACGGGCCGGGGGACGGCCGGCCTCGCGGGCACGCGGCCGGAGGGCGGGGGACGTGAGACTCCCGGAGGGCTCCCCGCCGGGGTGACACCCGGGGACGCCGCCTACGTCATCACCACCTCCGGCTCCACCGGCGTGCCCAAGGGCGTGCTGGTCGAGCACGGCGCGCTCGCCGCGCGGGTGCGGTGGATGCGCGCGGACTACGGGCTCACCCCCGCCGACCGCGTCGTCCAGTTCGCCTCGCTCAGCTTCGACGCGCACGTCGAGGAGGTCTTCCCGGCCCTGGCCGCCGGAGCCACCCTGCTGCTCCTGCCCGACGGCGCGGCGACCCTGCCCGACGTGCTGGCCTCCCCCGAGGGCGGCCGGGTCACCGTACTGGACCTGCCGACCGCCTACTGGCACTCGCTGACCGAGGACCTCGCGGAGATCGCCTGGCCGCCCGCGCTGCGGCTGGTGATCCTCGGCGGCGAGCAGGTCGCGGCGGCGGCCGTGGCGCGCTGGCGCGACCGGTTCGGCGACGCCGTACGGCTCGTCAACACCTACGGCCCGACCGAGGCCACGGTGATCGCCACCGCCTGCGACCTCGGGGCGGACGCGGCGGCGGGCCGCCCGCCGATCGGCCGCCCGATCGGCGCGACCACGGCGTACGTGCTCGGCGACGGGGGAGAGCCGCTGCCCGCGGGGGTGGCCGGGGAACTGGTGGTCGGCGGGGCGGGGGTGGCGCGCGGCTACCTCGGCCGGCCGGCCCTCACCGCCGCCGCCTTCGTGCCCGACCCCGGCGGCCGGCCCGGGGCGCGCCGCTACCGCACCGGCGACCGGGTGCGCCGCCGCCTGGACGGGCGGCTGGAGTTCCTCGGGCGGCTGGACGGCCAGCTCAAGGTGCGGGGCTTCCGGATCGAGCCGGGCGAGGTGGAGAGCCGCCTGCTGGCCTGCCCCGGCGTGGGGCAGGCGTTCGTCACCGCGCGGGGCGGGGAACTCGTCGCCTACGTCACCGGCGCCGCGGACCCGGCGGACCTCCGCGCCCGCCTGGAGCGGGTGCTCCCGCGCCAGTTCGTCCCGACGGCCTGGGTACGGCTCGACGCCCTGCCGCTCACCCCGGGCGGCAAGGTGGACCGGGCCGCGCTCCCCGCGCCGCAGGCCGCCCCGGACGCCGGACGGGTCCTCCCGCGGACCGACGGCGAGCGGCTGGTGGCCTCGATCTGGGAGGAGCTGCTCGGCACGGGCCCGGTCGGCGCCTTCGACGACTTCTTCGCCCTCGGCGGCCACTCGCTGCTGGCCACCCGGGTGGCGGCCCGGATCAGGCGGGCCACCGGCGTCGAGGTGCCGATCAAGACGATCTTCGCCGGGAGCACGGTCGCGGCCCTGGCCGAGGAGGTGGAGCGGCTGCTGGTCGAGGAGCTGGCCGCGCTGAGCGAGGAGGAGGCCGAGGCGCTGCTCGCCGGGGCCGAGGAGCCCTGACCGCCGGGACCGGCGGCCCGCGACGGGCGCGGGCCGCCGGGGAGCGCCGGGACGGGTCGGGTAAATGACCCCTGGCCTGCGCTTACTCCTTCAGGGAGGGGGGAATTGAGCCCATGATCCGGCGTGTCCGGCCGGGTCGCGGGACGGACGCCGCCGGAGGCGTCCCGCCGCCCGGTTCGGCGAGAGGGGGCGCACCGGTGAACGATCCCGACGGTGTCTACAACGCCCGCGAGCACGGGCTGGCGGGCGACGGCGTCACCAACGACCAGCCGGCGCTGGCCGCGCTGGTCGACCGGGTCGGGGCGGCCTGCGCGGCCGACGGGCGGGCGCGCACCATCCACTGCCCGCCCGGCGTGTACTCGATCCGGGACGCCGGCACCGTCTGGCGCAGCGGGGTGTCCCTCGTCGGCGCCGGGGCGGGCGCGACCCGCTTCGTGCTGTCCAACCCCGGCAACCCGGGCACCGCGGTGCCGCTGGCCTTCTTCACCGCGCTCCAGCACGGCGCGGGCCCCGGCAACCACATCGCCGACTGCACCTTCGCCGACTTCGAGATCGACGGCTCCGGCGTGAGCGCGGACCCGTACGACGTGCTGGCCAAGGGGCTGGGCCTGCAGTACGTGCTCCGCGGCCGGTTCCGCGACCTGTACATCCACGACACCGCCGCCTCCGGACTGGGCTGCGACTTCCTTCAGGACACGGTGGTGCAGGGCGTCATCGCGCTGCGCTGCGGGCGGCTGGACACCGGCACGCAGATCGGCGGCGCCGGGCTGGGCATCGGGATCGGCGGCTGGGGCGGGGTGGAGCGGCTGACCATCAGCGGCTGCACCGCCGTCGGCAACGGCACCAACGGCATCTTCCTGGAGTTGCAGAACGCGGCGTGGACTCCGCCGCGCGGCATCCGCATCACCAACTGCCACGCCGAGGACAACCGGTACGGCATCTCCGACTGGGGCGCCGAGGGGCTGGTGGTCTCCGCCTGCGTCATGATCGGCAACCACGAGGCCGGGTTCGACGTCTCCGGCCTGGGCACCACCGGCGTGCCCGGCCGGGGCGGGATCGTCACCGGCTGCGTCATCGACGCCAACATCCGGGACGGCGTCAGCGTCGGCAACACCCCCGGCCGCTACACCGTCACCGGCAACCGGATCAGCCGCAACGGCCGCTACGGCTACCGCGAGTACAACACCCCCGGCACCTCCGCCTTCGCCTCCGCGTCCACCGCCGACTCCGCCTCGGTCGGGATGGTCCTCGACGGCAACGACATCTGGTGCAACGCCCTCGACGGCATCCGGATCGACAGCCCCGTCGCCGACGCCACCGTCCTCGGCAACCGGATCCGCGACAACGGCGTGCAGCGGGCCCCGGCCGCGGAAGGCGGGGGCCCGTCCGTCACCTACACCGCCACGGCCATGACCGACGCCTCGGCCCGCTGGGAGCCCGGCGGGCACCTCGGCAAGATCCTCACGGTCGGCGCCGACATGGCGATCGTGACGGGCAACACCGCCACCGAGCTGACGCTGGCCCCCTGGCGTCCCGGCGCGACCTCGGCGTGGCGGGGCGAACCGCCGGGGGCGGGCACGCCGTACCGGCTGCCGGAGCCGCCGGAGATCCGGGCGGGCATCACGCTGAACGCCGAGGCCCGCGACTACACCATCCGCGCCAACCGGATCTGGGACGGCGGGCGGCCGGGGACCCAGACCCACGGCCTGTGGATCACCGGTTCCGGGGGGTGCGTGTCCGGCCGGGTGGTGGACAACGACCTGGAGGGCAACGCCGTCGCCGCGACCCGTTTCGACATCGGTCCCGAGGGCGGGGAGTGGGCGCGCAACCGCGACGTCCCCCGACCCGCCTGACCGCCTCGCGGCGGGGGCTGTCGCGCGGGGGGAGGGCGGCGTAACATCCGAGCACCCCTCATGTTGTCGGGTGCCCGGTCGTGATCGCGAGGTGCGAGCCGTATGAGCGCTGTCCAACCCGTCCCCGAGGTCCCGGCCGCGCTCGCCGAGCCGGTACGCAGGGTCGGGCCGTGGTGGGTCGCGGGCATCTCGCTGGCCAACCTCGCCCTCTGGATCGGCTACTCCGGGCCGCTCCAGATGCTCCTGCCCCTGCAGATGGCGCGGATCGCGCCGGACGGCAAGGAGACGGCGCTGGCGCTGGTCACCGGGGTGGGAGCCGCGGTGGCGATGCTGTCCAACCCGGTCGCCGGGGCGCTGTCCGACCGCACGACCGGGCGGTTCGGCCGCCGGCACCCCTGGACGCTGGCCGGCGCGCTGGCCGGGGCCGCGGCGCTGGCGCTGCTGGCCGGGCAGGACACCGTCGCCGGCGTGGCGGTCTGCTGGTGCCTGGCCCAGGCCGGGCTCAACGCGATGCAGGCGTCGCTCAGCGCCGGGGTGCCCGACCACGTGCCGGTGCGCCAGCGGGGTGAGGTGTCGGGCTGGGTCGGCATGCCGCAGGCGCTGGGCGTGGTGCTGGGGGTGGGAATCGTCATCGCCGTGGCCGCCACCGTCCGGTCCGGTTACCTGATGATCGCCGCGCTGGTCCCCCTCGGCGTGCTGCCCTTCGTGCTCACCACCGCCGACCCGCCGCTGACCGCCGCGCCCCGGTTCGACGCGCGGGCCTTCCTGCGGAGCTTCCGGATCAGCCCCCGGGAGCACCCCGACTTCTTCTGGGCCTGGCTGACCCGCTTCCTGATGCAGCTCGGCAACGCGATCGCCACGCTCTACCTGCTGTACTTCCTCGCCGACGCGGTCGGCTACGAGCGGATCTTCCCCGGGGAGAAGGCCGAGGACGGCCTGCTCGTGCTGATCCTCATCTACACCGCCGCCGTGGTCGTCACCACCGTCGTCGCCGGCGTCGTCTCCGACCGGCTCGCCCGCCGCCGGCTCCTGGTCACGGTCTCGGGCCTGATCAGCGCGGTCCCGGCGGTCCTGCTGGCGTTCCGCCCGACCTGGCAGGCGGCCCTGGTCGCCGCCGTGATCCTCGGCGTGGGTTTCGGCGTCTTCCTGTCGGTCGACAACGCCCTGGTCACCGAGGTGCTGCCCGCCGCCGACGGCCGGGCCAGGGACCTCGGCGTCATCAACATCGCCAACTCCGGCCCGCAGGTCCTCGGACCGGTCATCGCCGGCCCGATCGTGGCGGGCGCCGGCGGCTACCCGGCCCTCTACCTGGCCTCCGCGGCGCTGACGCTCCTCGGCGCGGTCCTGGTCCGGAAGATCCGCTCCGTCCCCTGACCCGCGCCGCCCCGCCTTCCCGCTCCGTTCCCCGCTCCGTCCCCTGACCGGCTTCGCTCCCCGGTCCGTCCGCCCGCCGGGACGTCGGTCAGGCCAGCCAGCGGCCGTCGCGCATCAGCTCGCGGCCGGTCAGTTCGTCCGCCTCGCGCCACGCCTGGACGCGGCGCGGGGTGATGCGGAACCAGCGGTACGGCGTGGCCGACACGCGCGGGTCGAACCCGGTGCGCTCGGCGAACCGGTCGCCCCGCTCCCGCGGCAGCTCGCCGATCTCCAGGACCTCGACCTCGCCGTCGATCATGGACACGTCGCGGGTGAGGCCGAGCCCCAGCCGGACGACCCGGGTGGCCGCCAGGTTCCTGCCGGTCGGGCTGTCCGCCGGGGTGGCCGCCAGCAGCGCCTCCCCGTCCCAGTCGAAGGACAGTGGCACCAGGTACGGCGCGCCGTCGGCCGAGGCGGTGGCCACCCAGACGTCGACGTCGTGGTCGAGCCGGTGCTCGGTGTCACGGCGGCGCCGGGCGCGGGAGCGGGGTCCGGCGCTCTCCGGGTGGCGGTCGAGGGCGTCGTGCGCGGGCTCCCCGGCCGTCGCCGGACCGGTCGCGGGACGCGGCGCCGTACCGGTCACCGGGGTGGGAGAGCTGGTCATGGTCACTCCTGTCGTCGCGGGTCACGATCGGCCGGGGGCGTTCCGCCGGGCCGATCGCCGTGGTCACAGCCTCTCCCGGCCGGAGCGCGGGCCGCTTCCGTACCGACCACGGAACCCGGTACGGATAATGGTCCGATGCCCGGTCCAGTCATCCAGGCCCCGGCCGTCTCGGCTCGCGAGGCCGAAGTGCTCACGCTGCTCGGCGAGCACCTCAGCAACGCGGAGATCGCCGCGCGGCTGTTCATCTCCGTGCGGACGGCCGAGTCGCACGTCTCCTCACTGCTGCGCAAGCTGGGACTGCCGGACCGGCGGGCGCTCGCCCGGCACGCGGCCGAGCTCGCCCGAACCGAGGAGCCGCGCCCGGCTCCCGCCCTGCCGGCGCCGCTGACGGCGTTCATCGGCCGGATCCGGGAACGCGGTGAGCTGGCCGAGGCGGTGACGTCGCACCGGCTGGTGACCGTGACCGGCCCGGGAGGGGTGGGCAAGACGCGCCTCGCGCTCGCGGTGGCGGCGGACGTGGCCGGCGACTTCCCCGACGGGGTGTGGTTCGTGGACCTGGTCCCGGTCACCGAGCCGGGCCGGGTGGGGGCGGCGGTCGCGGCGGCCGTGGGCGTGGGCGAGCAGCCCGGACGCGGCATCGACGACGCGGTGCCGGCCGCGCTGGCGGACCGCCGGGCGCTGTTGGTGCTGGACAACTGCGAGCAGGTGCGTGACGGGGTGGCGCCGTTCCTGGAGCGGCTGCTGGCGGCCTGCCCGCGGCTGCGGGTGCTCGTGACGAGCCGGGCCCGGCTGACGGTGCCGTTCGAGCGGGTGTTCCCGGTCCCGCCGCTGTCGCGGGCCGGTGGTGACAACTCCGAGGCGGTGGCCCTGTTCCTGGACCGGGCGGCGGCCGCCGGCCGGCTGCCGGGCCCGGAGGTGGGCGAGGGGGTCGTGGCCGTCTGCGAACGGCTCGGCGGCATGGCGCTGGCGATCGAGCTGGCGGCGGCGCGGTGCTCCACGCTCGGACTGGACGGCCTCGTGGCCGGGCTCTCCGACCAGTTGCGGATCCTCGCCGGGGGGCCCCGCGCGAACGACAGGCACAGGTCGGTGCGGGCGGTGCTGGACTGGAGCCACGACCTGCTGGAGCCGCCGGACCAGGCGTTGCTGCGCCGGGTGGCGGTGTTCGTCGCGCCGTTCACCGCCGACGCGGCCGCCGGGGTCGCCGGGTTCGCCCCGCTGGACCGGGACGGGGTCGCCGACGGGCTCGGCAGGCTCGCCGAGCACAGCCTCCTCGCCGTGACGCCGTCCGCGACCGGCACCCGGTACCAGGCGCTGGAGACCATCCGCCAGTACGGGACGGAGCGGCTCACCGGCGCCGGTGAGCTGACGGACGTCCGCTCCCGGCATCTGGGCTGGTGCCTGGCCGGTGCGGACGCCCTCGCGGGAGCCGGCGGCGCGGACCGGCGCGCCCGGTTCGACGCCGTGGCCGAGGACATGCGGGCCGCCCTCGCCTGGGCCGCCGAGCAGCCGGAGCGGCGCGCGGACGCCCACCGGCTCGCCCTGTCCCTGGCCGGTCCGGCCTTCACCCGCAACCTGCTCGGCGAGGCCCAGCAGCGGCTGGAGCAGGCGGCCCGGCTCGCCGACGCCGACGCCGGCGCCGCGGCCGTGGCGCTGCGGCACGCCGCCGCGGTGGCCGGGTGCCGAGGGCTCGGCGACGACATGTTCCGCCTGCACCGCGCCGCCGCGGAGGCCGCCCGCCGGGCCGGGGACACCGTCGGCGCCGGCCGTGACCTGGCCACCGCCGCCACCGTCGCGTACCGCTTCTCCAGCTCGTTCACCCGGGTCCCCTCCGCGGAGGAGGCGGCGGCCCTCCTCGCGGAGGCGCGGGAGCTGGCCGGCGACGCCCCGGCCGCCGAGGCGGCCGTAGCGCTGGCCGAGGCGGCCGTGGTCGCGGACGCGTTCGGTGCGGTCCAGGGGGACGCGGACAACACCGCGCGGGAGACGATCGGGTTCGCCGAACGGGCGGTCGAGCTCGCCCGGCGCGCGGGCGACCCGGTGGCGGAGTCCGCCGCCCTCGACGCGCTCTCCGGCGCCCGGAGCTGGGCCGGCGAACCCTTCGCCGCCGCGGCCGCCGCCCGGCGCCGGATCGACGTCCTGACCTCCGCGCCGCCTTCTCCCGCCGGCGCGCACGAACCGGCGCCTTCCCCCGTCGGCATGTACGAACCGACGCCTTCCCCCGTCGGCTCGCACGAACCGACGTCTTCCCCGGCCGGCTCGCGTGAGCTGATCGACACCCCGGCCGGCACGCACGAGCTGGTCGACGCCCTCGCCATGGCCGCCGGGACCGCCCTCGGCGTCGGCGAGCTGCCGGAGGCCCGCCGGTGGGGCGGGCGGCTCGCCGGTCATCCGCTGCTGGCCGAGGCGGGCCACCACGCCACGTCCTGGCTCCTGGTCGCCGACGCGCTCACCGGCGACGCCGGCGAGGTGCTCGCCGGCAGCGCGCGGTTCCTCGACGCGTGGGAGCGGAGCGGCCGCGGGCGGTCCTTCTCCCTCGGCCCCGCCGCCGCGTCGGTCGCGATGATCCACGGCCTGCGCGGCGACCACGACGCCCGGAGGACCTGGCTCGCGATCGTGGAGGAGGCGGGCACGGGGCCGGAGCACCGCCGGGGCTACGGCGCGGTCTTCGACGCCACGGTCCTGCTCCACCACGGAGACGTGGACGCGGCGCTGGAGCGGGTCGCGCCCGAGCCGGAGCAGGTGTGGAAGTGGGTCTCCTGGATCTGGCTCCACTGGTACGCGGCGCTCCGGGCGGAGTCGGCGGTGCTCGCCGGGCACCGGGACGCCCGGGACCGGATCGCCTCGGCCCGGAGCGTGACCGCCGGAAACCCGGTGGCCTCCGCCCAGGTGGACCGGGCGGAGGCGCTGCTCGACGGCGATCTGCCCCGGCGGCTCGCCGCCGCCGCGGCGTTCGAGGCGGCCGGCTGCCGCTACCAGGCGGCGCGCACGCTGGTGCTCGCCGGGGGCGAGCACGCCGCCGCCGGGGAGGCCGCGCTGGCCGGTCTCGGCCTCGTGCCCGGAGCCGTCCGGTAGGAGGCGGCGCCGCGGCGCGTCCGCCACGGCGGCGGGGGCGGGCCGGGAAGCGCAGGACATGCGGGCCGGGGCGCCGGTCCGGCGCACCCGGCCGCTCAGCGGGGGCGGGCCTCAGCTCACCGCCTGCTTCACCAGCGCGGTGATCCGCTCCTCCACCTCGGGCGTCACCTCGGTCAGGGCGAAGGCGACCGGCCACATCGTGCCCTCGTCCAGGTTCGCCACGTCGCTGAACCCGAGCGTCGCGTAGCGCGTCTTGAACTTGCTCGCGTTCTGGAAGTGGCAGACGACCTTGCCGTCCAGCGCGTAGGCGGGCATCCCGTACCAGAGCCTCGGCTCAAGGGCCGGGGCGGTGGCCCTGATGACGGCGTGCACGCGCTCGGCCATGATCCGGTCCGAGTCCTCCATCTCGGCGATCTTCGCGAGCACGTCCCGCTCCGCCTCCGCCGCCTTCTCCTCCCGCGAGGCGCGCCGCGCCGCCTTCTTCTGCTCCTGGGCGTGGTCCTTCATCGCGGCCCGCTCCTCGGCGGTGAATCCCTCATAGGTGCTGTTCTCGTTGCCGGCCACGGTCATCACTCCTGTCGGTATGGGTGCGCGATCGGACAGGATGTCCCGCCTGTCCGATCGCCGTGGTCACAGCATCCCGCATCGGGGGCGCGGGCCGCCTCCGTGGTGGCCACGGATAACAGGTCGGTACCGGCCCCGCACCCGCCGGGCCGCGACACGACCGCGGCCCGGCGGAGGTGGGACCGGCTCGCGCCGTCCGGTCTTTGAAACTTTCATGACCCACCCGGGATTTTCGGCCCCCGTGGCCGGAGCCGTCCTCCCGGGGCGCCGTGGGGAAGGCCCCTGAGCTGGGAGGCCGTACGGCGCCGCGAATCCGTCCCGCGGCGGTGCGGAGATGACCCCATAACGTCTCGACAACGACCGTTGATCCGGCCGTCACGCCGATGTAACGTCGGCGCCGCCCCAGAAAATATCGGGCAAATATCGAAACTTTCAGCAACAGTGGTGCGGCGGTGGCGCCGGGCGGGTCCGTCCGGCGCCGGCCAGGTCCGGAGCCCCCGCACGACCCCCGGAGAGACGAGGAAGGGAACCACTGTGATGTCGTTGGGACGGCGAAGCGCGGCAGCCCTGGTCGCGGCCACACTCCTCCTCGGAGGATGCGGCGGCGGAGGCGACGGGGAGCCGAAGGCCGCCTCCGGGAGCGGGGGGAAGGTCACGGTCGAGTGGTGGAACATCGGGACCACCGAACCGCTGAAGTCCTTCCTGGCGCGCATGGCCACCGAGTACCAGAAGCAGCACCCGAACGTCGTCATCAAGAACCTCCCCATCGAGAACGAGGCGTTCAAGGCCCGGATGACGACGCTGAACCAGTCGGGCAAGACGCCCGACCTCTTCACCACCTGGGGTGGCGGCGTCCTGAAGCAGCAGGTGGACGCCGGGCTGGTCAAGGACCTGAGCGCCGACGCCGCGTCCTGGATGGGCTCGTTCACCCCGGCCGCGCTGCAGCCGTACCAGGTCGACGGGAAGACCTACGCCATCCCGGCGGACATCGGCATGGTCGGCTTCTGGTACAACAAGGCGCTGTTCGCCAAGGCGGGCGTCACCGAGCCGCCCGCCACCTGGTCGGCCTACGTCGACACCGTCAAGAAGCTCAAGGCGGCCGGCATCACCCCGATCGCCCTGGCCGGCAAGGAGAAGTGGCCCGGCCACTACTACTGGGCCTACCTCGCCATGCGGATCGGCGGCCTGGCCGCCCTGCAGCAGGCGGCGACCGACCACGACTTCACCAAGCCCCCCTTCGTGGAGGCCGGCCGGCGTCTGAAGGAGCTCGCCGACCTCGACCCGTTCCAGAAGGGCTTCCTCGGCGCCGCGTACAACACCCCCGACGGCCAGGCCGCGCTCGTCGGCAACGGCAAGGCGGCGATGGAGCTGATGGGCCAGTGGGCGCCGTCGGTGGAGAACGAGGCGGGCAAGGGCCTCGGTGACGACCTCGGCTTCTTCCCCTTCCCGGCCGTCGAGGGCGGGGCGGGCAAGGTGACGGACGCCTTCGGCGGCGGCGGCGGGTACGCCGTCGGCACGGACGCGCCCGCCGAGGCGCTCGACTTCCTGAAGTTCATCTCCGAGGCGAAGAACCACCGCGACGTGGTGGCGTCCGGGGCGGTCCTGCCGGTGCTGAAGGGCGCCGAGGACGCCGTCAAGGACCCGAACCTGGCGACGGTGGCCAGGGCGCTGTCGTCGGCGAGCGGCTTCCAGCTCTACCTCGACCAGGCCTACCCACCGGCCGTCGGGCAGGAGGTCAACGACAGCGTCGCCGAGCTGATCGCGGGCAAGAAGACGCCCGAGCAGGTCGCGCAGGCCATCACCGAGACGGCGAAGTCCGAGTAGATGAGGGCGGCGCAAGACACCTCCCGGCTCGCGCCCCCGCCAGGGGAGCGGCGGGCGCCGTCCCCGGCCGCCACGGCGGCGGCCGGGGCGGCGGCGCCCCGGCCGCCGCGCGGGCACCGGCTCCGGGGCCGGCTGACGATCGCGGCGTTCCTGCTCCCGGCCCTGCTGCTGTTCGGCCTGCTGGTCCTGGCCCCGATCCTCGTGGCGATCTACACGAGCGTCTTCAAGTGGAACGGCCTGCGCGGCCTCCCGGACGACTTCGTCGGGACGGCCAACTTCGAGCGGATGTTCGCCGACGAGGTCTTCCTCGGCGACCTGTGGCGCGGCGCGGTGCTGATCGTCCTGTCGCTGGTGGTCCAGCTCCCGTTCGCCCTCGGCGTCGCCATGCTGCTCAACCAGCGCATGCGCGGCCGGGCCGTCTACCGGATGATCTTCTTCGCCCCGTACATCCTCTCCGAGGTGATCACCGGGGTGCTGTTCTCGATGATCCTGTCCCCGGACGGCGGCCTGGCGAACCTCGTGCTGGGGACGGTGGGGCTGGAGTCGGGCTGGCTCTCCGACCCGTCCACCGTCATGCCGTCCCTCTTCCTGGTGATGACCTGGAAGTACTTCGGCTTCCACATGATCCTCTACCTGACCGGCCGCCAGGGCATCCCGCACGAGGTGACCGAGGCGGCGCAGATCGACGGCGCGGGGAGCTGGCAGGTGTTCCGGTACGTCACGCTGCCGCTGCTCGGGCCGACGATCCGGATCAGCGTCTTCCTGTCCGTCATCGGGGCGATCCAGCTGTTCGACCTGGTCTGGGTCCTCACCGGCGGGGGACCGGCCCACTCCTCCGAGACCATGGCCGTCACGATGTTCCAGTTCGGCTTCAAGCGCTACCAGGTCGGCTACGCCAACGCGATCAGCGTCGTGATGTTCGCGGTCAGCCTCGTCTTCGCACTCGTCTACCAGCGGTACGTCATGCGCCGCGACACCGAGGGAGCCATCACCGCCATGCGGAGCCAGCGTTGAACCGGCGGCCCGCCCCCTCCCGCGCCGGAGCCCGGCCGCGGTCCCTGGGGCTGCACGCGATCGCCGTGACGGTCGGGGCGTTCGTCATCGTGCCGATCGCCTTCGGCCTGCTCGGCGGGTTCAAGGACACCGTCCAGCTGTCCACCAACCCCGTCGGCCTGCCGTCGCCGTGGGTCTTCTCCAACTACGCCGACGTCCTGACCGCCCCGTCGTTCTGGCGCCAGCTCGGCAACAGCGTTCTCATCGCGCTGGCCACGACGTTCGTGGTCGTCGGCGTGTCGGCGCTGGCCGCCTTCGTCTTCGCCCGGTTCGCCTTCCGGGGGCGGGAACTGTTCTTCACGATCTTCACGGTCGGGCTGATGTTCCCGTTCGCGGTGGCGATCCTGCCGCTGTTCGTCCTGCTGCGGGCCGCCGGCCTGCTGGACAACCCGCTGGGGGTCGTGCTGCCGCAGGCCGCCTTCGGCCTGCCGATGACGATCATCATCCTGCGCGGCTTCTTCCGGGGCATCCCGGGGGAGATCGAGGAGGCGGCGACGCTCGACGGGTGCGGCGCGTTCGGGTTCTTCTGGAAGATCCTGCTGCCGATGGCCCGCCCGGCGCTGGCGACCGTGTCGGTGCTCGCGGTCGTGGGGAGCTGGAACAACTTCATGCTGCCGCTGGTCGTCTTCAACGACCCCTCCTGGTGGACCCTCCCGCTCGGCGTCCAGCAGTTCCAGGGGCAGTACGCCACCGAGTGGGCGCGCGTCCTGGCCTACGTCACCGTCGCGATGGTGCCGGCGCTGGCGTTCTACGCCCTGGCCGAGCGCCGGCTCGTCAGCGGCCTGACCGCCGGCGCGATGAAGGGCTGACGGCCGGTGGATCGGGGACACGGCACCCTCCCGGGCGCCCCGGGACGGACGGAACCGGAGTACGGCGCGGCCCCCGCGGCCCCGGGGCATGACGCTCCCGCGGGCGCCTCAGCCCCGCTCGGCCCGGGGCGGCGCGGTGCTCTCGCGCACGACGAGCTCGGTGGCCAGCTCCACGCGCCGGGCCTGCGACGGCTCGCCCCGCCCCATGGCCAGGACCATCCGGGTGGCCGCGGCCGCCATGTCCTGAAGGGGCTGGCGGACGGTGGTCAGCGGCGGCCAGGCCGAGCGCGCCAGCGGCAGGTCGTCGAAGCCGACCACGCTGAGGTCGTCCGGGACGCGCAGGCCGCGCCGCCGGGCGGCCTCGAACACCCCGAACGCCTGCATGTCGCTGCCGGCGAAGATGGCGGTGGGCGGATCGTCCAGGGACAGCAGCGAGTGCCCGTGGTCGCGGCCGGAGTCGACCAGGAAGTCGCCGTGGCGGATCAGCTCCGGCGCGACGGCCACGCCCGCGGTCTCCAGCGCCGCGCGGTAGCCGTCGATCCTGGCCCGGCTGCACAGCATGTCGGCCGGTCCGCCGATCATCCCGATCCTGCGGTGCCCCAGCTCCAGCAGGTGCCGGGTGGCGGCCAGCCCGCCGTTCCAGTTGGTCGCGCCGACCGAGGTGACGCCCGGCGCGGGCTCGCCCTCCGGGTCGACGACGGCGAACGGCGTCGCGCGGGCGTTGAGCTGCCCCTGCAGCGTGGCGGACAGCTTCGAGGCGACGACGACCACGCCGTCGGTACGGCGGGCCGCGATGCGCTCCAGCCAGTCACGGCCGGGACCGGCGTGCGTGTGCAGCACCGAGACCACGATGCCGGCGTCGGCCTCGCGGGCGGCCGTCTCGGCGCCCCGGACGATCTCCATCGCCCACGGGCTCTCGATCTCGGAGAAGACCAGGTCGATCAGCCCGGCCGGCCCGTCGCTCTGGCTGACGCGCCGCCGGTAGCCGTGCTTGTGCAGCAGCCGTTCGACCCGCCGCCGGGTCTCGGCGGCGACCTCCGGCCGGCCGTTGATGACCTTGGACACCGTGGGGACGGAAACCCCCGCCTCCTCGGCGATGAGGGCGATCGTCACCCGCCTCTTCGCTGGCATGCCCAGGAGTGTAGCCGAAACCTTTCGGCTCACCGCCCGCCCGGTGCGCCATGCCCGCGGTTCCACCCGAACGGATCATTCGAGTGATATGCGTGTTCCGCGTATCGCCCGGCTCTGAAAACTTCAATTGTCTCATGAAAGTTTCAAAGAACCGCTTTCGGCGCCCGCTCGGCGGACGGCGACCGTCGCACAAGGAGAATCCATGACCCTGCGTGTCTCCGGATCCCGGCTCGTCGACCCGGAGGGCGCCGCGGTACGGCTGCGCGGCGTCGGCCTCGGGGGCTGGCTGAACATGGAGAACTTCATCACCGGCTACCCCTCCACCGAGTCGGAGATGCGCCGCGCGGTGGGTGAGGCGCTGGGGGAGGACCGGGCCGAGCTGTTCTTCGACCGGCTGCTGACCTCCTTCTTCGGCCCCGGCGACGCGGCGCTGCTGGCCTCCCTCGGCGTCAACTGCGTGCGCATCCCGGTGAACTACCATCACCTGGAGTCCGACGACCGCCCGATGGAGGTCGTCGAACGGGGATTCCGCCACCTCGACCGCGTCGTCGACCTGCTCGGCGAGCACGGCATCTACAGCGTCATCGACCTGCACGCGCTGCCCGGGGCGCAGAACCAGCACTGGCACTCCGACAACCCCACCCACATCGCGTCGTTCTGGCGGCACCGGCACTTCCAGGACCGGGTGGTGCACCTGTGGGAGGCGATCGCCGACCGCTACCGCGACCACCGGTGGGTGGCCGGCTACAACCCGGTCAACGAGCCCGCCGACCCCACGGGAACGGTCGTCGGGCCGTTCTACGACCGCCTGGTCAAGGCCGTCCGCGCGGTCGACCCCGGCCACGTGCTGTTCCTCGACGGCAACACCTACTCCACCGACTTCTCCGTCTTCCGGGAGGTCTACGAGAACACCGTCTTCGTCTGCCACGACTACGCCCTGGCCGGGTTCGCGCACGGTGGGCCGTACCCCGGCCGCACCCGGGGCGAGTGGGTGGACCGCGAACAGCTGGAGCGGACCTTCGAGCGGCGCACCGCCTTCCAGCGCCAGACCGGCACGCCGCTGTGGGTCGGGGAGTTCGGCCCCGTCTACACCGGCGACCCCGCCGTGGACGAGCAGCGGTACCAGATCCTGCGCGACCAGCTCGACATCTACGACGCCCACGAGGCGGGCTGGTCCCTGTGGACCTACAAGGACGTCGGGCTCCAGGGGCTGGTGCACGCCGCGGGTCCGTACATGGAGCGGTTCGGGCCGTTCATCGCGAAGAAGACGCGGCTCGGCGCCGACCGGTGGGGCTCCACCATGGAGGAGTCCGCCGACATCCTCGCGCCGCTGCACGCGCTCCTGGAGACCGAGTTCCCCGGCTGGGACCCCTACCCGTGGGGCGCCCGGTACCAGACCGACGACCTCATCCGGCACATCCTCATCGCCCAGGCCATGCTGCCGGAGTACGCCTCGCTGTTCCGCGGCCTGTCCGACGAGGAACTGGTCGCGCTGGCCGACTCCTTCGCGCTGCCGGCCTGCGTCCGCCGCGAACCCCTGCTCGAACTGCTCGCCGCCAACCTGGCGGCCCGGTGACGGCGGGCGGTCCGGGCGCGACGGGTACGGCGGGCGTTCTCGGTACGGCGGGCGCGGCGAGGACGTTCGCCAACCCGATCCTCCCCGGCTTCCACCCCGACCCCTCGATCTGCCGGGTCGGCGACGACTACTACCTGGTCACGTCGAGCTTCGAGTGGTTCCCCGGGGTGCCGGTGTTCCACAGCCGCGACCTGGTGCACTGGCGGCCGCTGGGCCACGTCCTGGACCGCCCCTCCCAGCTCCCGCTCGACGGGACCAAGCCCAGCGGCGGGATCTACGCCCCGACGCTCCGGCACCACGAGGGCGTCTTCTACATGATCACCACGCTGGTCGACGGGCCGCCGGAGGCCGGCCTGGAGAACTTCGTGGTCACCGCGACCGACCCGGCGGGCCCGTGGAGCGAGCCGTACCCGCTGGACCTGCCCCGCGCCTTCGACCCGTCGCTGTTCTTCGACGACGACGGGACCGCCTGGGTCACCGCGACCCGCCCCACGAACGACCTCGGCCACACGGAGATCTTCCTGCGCCGGCTCGACCTCGGCACGATGACCCTCACCGGCGAGGAGACCGTGCTGTGGGACGGCGCGCTCAAGGACACCGTCTGGGCCGAGGGCCCGCACCTCTACAAGGTCGACGGCCACTACCACCTGCTGATCGCCGAGGGCGGCACCGCGCACGACCACGCCGTGACCGTCGCCCGCTCGGACGACGTCGCCGGGCCGTACCGCGGCAACCCCCGCAACCCGATCCTCACCCACCGCCACCTCGGCCTCGGCCACCCGATCGTCGGGACCGGCCACGGCGACCTCGTGCGGACCGCCGACGGCGAGTGGTGGATGGTGCTGCTGGCGATGCGCCCCTACGGCGGATACCACTACAACCTGGGCCGGGAGACCTTCCTGACCCGGGTGCGCTGGGAGGACGGCTGGCCGCTCGCCGAGCAGGTCGAACCCGAGGCGGCCGCGCCGGGCCTGCCCGAGCACCGCTGGCCCGCCGAACCCGTCTGCGACAACTTCGACGCGGAACGGCTCGCGCCGTGCTGGAACCACCTGCGCACCCCGCGCGAGCCGTACTGGAGCCTGACCGAGCGGCCCGGCCACCTGAGGCTGCGGCCGGGCCCGCGGACCCTCGCCGAGCGGGCCGCGCCGAGCCTGGTGGCGCGCAGGCAGTGCCACCGCGACTTCGCCGCGCACACCGCCCTCGACTTCACCCCGGCGGGGGACGGGTGCGCGGGCCTGGTGCTGATGCAGAACGACGACTTCCACATCCGCTACGTTCTGTCGGCGCGCGGCCTGGAGGTGGTCCGCCGGCACGCCGGCGCCGACGAGGTGCTCGCCACGGCCCCGGTGCCCGGCGGCAGGCTGTTCCTCGGGGTGGAGGCGAGGGGCCAGGAGTACCGGATGCGCTACGCCACGACCCCCGGGCGGTGGCTGCCCCTCGGTGACGCGGTGGACGGGCGGGTGCTCAGCACGACCGTCGCGGGCGGCTTCACCGGCGCCTACATCGGCATGTACGCCGCGGGCGGCCCGGAGGCGACCCGGAACCCGGCGGACTTCGACTGGTTCGAGTACTTTCCCCTGAGCGAGCCCGTGAGCCCGTGAATCCGCGGATCATCTCGGGTGAAGAAGCAGCGGATCGGCGGGGGCGCGCGTTCTCAGGGCATGGATGGTGAAATCTTACGACTGGAGGAGCGGGCACATTCGGTGCCGGCTCCTCCAGCCTTACACGCCGGCACCGAGCTCGTCGCCTTCTACCGCGACCACCGGCTCAGCCTGGTCCGGCTCGCCGTACTGCTCGTCGGCGACCGGGAGACGGCCGAGGACGTGGTGCAGGACGTGTTCGCCCGGCTGCACGGCACGTGGCGGCCCGGCGTCACGACGCTCGCCTACGTCAGGACCTGCGTGCTCAACGGCTCCCGGTCGGTCCTGCGCCGCCGGGCGGTCGCGCTGCGGTGGAGAGAACGGGTCACCGATCCGGCCGACTCGGCGGAGACCGTAGGGGATGATCACCGTCCCCTGCCCGCGCCACGGTCCCGCCGCGCCTTCGGGAAGGGCCCGATCAGGACCGTCGCCGTCGCCCTGGCCGTCGCCGCGACGGCCTTCGGGGTGACACGGCTCGTCTCCCTCTCCTCCGGGCCGCAGGAGAGCATCGTCGCCATGACCATGAGCGGCACGGCGCCGTCCGGGACGCCCGAGGTCTCGGTCTTCCTCTGCAAGGACGGCGATCCCTTTCCGGGCTGCGAAGGCCGCGGGATCACCGAGACGGAACGGGAGAACCTCCGGCGGACGCTGGAGGCCCGGCCCGAGGTGGAGGGCGTCGCCTTCCAGGACCGGCGACAGGCCTGGGAGGACTTCCGGCGGCAGAACGAGGACGACCATCCCGAGCTCGTGAAGGCGATACACCCCGGGGACATGCCCGAGTCTTTCCGCGCCCGGATCAGGGCGGGCGCGGACCCTTCGGCCGTGGCCCGGGCCGCGAGCGGACTGCCCGGCGTGTCCAACAGCGTCGACCAGGTCTGCATCCTCGACAAGATCCACCCGCTGGGATCGGTCAAGGAGATCCTGGGACTGGGCGAGCAGTGCTCCTTCAAGGGCGGAGGGTGATCCGGTGACGGCTCCCACCCGCGGGAACACCGTGGTCCGCGGCTCCTGACCCGATCCTCGACGGCGCCTCCGGGCGGCCCGGCGAAGGACGAGGGACCCCGTGCGGCGTACGGGGCCTGAGCCGACGGGGGATCCCGTACGGTTCACGGGGCCTGAGCCCGTGAGCCGCCGGAGGGGCCGGTCGTCAGCCGCGGAGCAGGCGGCGGACGCCGAGTGAGGCCGTCCGGACCGCGAGCGCGGGTGAGAGCCGGGTCAGGAGCCAGGCCGTACGGCCCGACGCCGGGGCCACGATGAGCGCCCGGTCGCGGGCGACGCCCCGCATGACGTCGCGGGCCAGCGTCTCCGCCGGGTAGAGGAAGGGCGCCACCAGCTCCGCCGAGCGCCGGGCGTTCGCGCTGACCGCGGTCTGCGGCAGGCCGGGGTTGACGCGGTCGTACAGCGGGGTGTCGGTGAAACCCGGGCAGACCGCGTGCACCTTCACCCCGTGCGCCGCCGCCTCGGCCCGCAGCGCGAGCGACAGCCCGACCACCCCGTGCTTGGCCGTGGTGTAGGGCAGCATCAGCGGCGCGGGGAACACCCCCGCCACGGACGCGGTGTTGACGATGCGGCCGAACCCCTGCTCGATCATGACCGGGTAGGCCGCGTGGACGCCGTGGACCACCCCGCGCAGGTTCACGTCGATCACGCGGTTCCAGTGGTCGAGGCCGAACTCCTCGGCGGCGCCGCCGACCGCGATCCCGGCGTTGTTGAACATGAAGTCCAGCCGGCCGTGGCCGGCCCGGACCTTCGCCACCAGGTCCCGGACCGCGTCCGCGTCGGTGACGTCCAGCGCCGCCCCGGCGCAGCCCAGCTCGGCGGCGGCACGCTCGGCTCCCTCGCCGTCCGAGTCGGCGACCACCACGTGGACGCCGTGTCCGCGCAGCTCGCGGGCGAGGGCCAGCCCGATGCCGGAGGCGCCCCCGGTCACGATCGCCGTCTTCATGAACCAGCCTCCCAGCGTCTCCGACCATCTCCCGGCGCCCTCCGGGCCCTACCCGGCAAGCGGACGGAACACCCGTAAGCCTCCAAAAACCTCAGTCTGGGGTGCCAGGTGTCTCACACCGGTAGAACGGCCTTCCTCAGAGGAGTATTCGGGCCACTCCGATTCATCCGGTGACGTCTTTGTCGCTGAGCGTGATGTAATCCTTCCGGGTATGACAGCGGTGTCCGCCCCCCGTCCCCTCCTGGGAACCGTTTTCCTGTTGTTCGTCAGCGCGGCCTGGGGCTCGGCCTTTCCGCTGATGAAGGACCTCATCGCCCGCGTGCCCGTGGCCGACCTGCTCACCGAGCGGTACGGCATCGCCACGCTCGTCCTCGTCGCGATCCGCCCCGGCTGCCTGCGGAGACTGCCGGAGCGGACGTGGCTGACCGGAGTCCTGCTCGGCCTGCTGTTCGGCGTCGGCCAGACCGCCCAGGCGGTCGCCCTGCACGACCTGCCCTCCTCGGTCTCGGGTTTCGCCGTCGGCTCCTACGTGGTGATCACCCCCATCCTCGGGCTGATCCTGACCGGCGCCCGGATCACCGGCCGCACCTGGGTCGCGGTGGCGCTCGCGACGGCCGCGATGGCGGCCTTCACGCTGCTGAAGGAGGCCGAGGGCGGCGACGTCTCACTGCCCGCGCTGGCCGTCACGCTGCTGTCGGCGGTGCTGTACGCGGCGCACACGCTGGTGCTGGGCGGCTACGCCGACGCCCGCCGCGACGCGTACCCGATCGCGGTGATCCAGCTCGGCACCATCGCGCTCATGACCGGCATCCTCGCCGTGCCGGACGGCCTCACCCTGCCCGCCACCCCGGCCGACTGGGCGGTCCTGGGCCACCTGTCGGTCGTCGCCTGCGCCCTGGGCTTCCTGGCCCGCTCCTTCGGGCAGCTCCACGTGCCGCCGGTGCCCGCCGCGGTGATCCTGTCGGCCCAGCCGCTCTGGGTCACCGCCCTGGCCGTCGTGGCGTACGGCGAGCCGCTCACCGGCACCTTCCTGGTCGGCGGCGGGCTCATCGCCCTGGCCATGCTCATGGTCGTGCTGCCCGGCAGGCGGCGGTCACCCGGCGGACGGCGGTCACCGGGCGGGAGACGGTCACCCGGCGGACGGCGGTCGCCCGGTGGGAGGCGGTCACCCGGTGGACGCTGGTGGCCCGGCGGGAGGCGGTCGCCGGGCGGGCGGTGGTGGCCCGGCGGGCGGCTCAGCACAGCGCGCCACGCGGCAGACCCAGCTCCAGCTCGGCGGACGCGCGGACGAGCTCTGCCAGCCGGGCCCGGGTCAGCAACCGCCGATGCGCGGTCACCTGGGCGGCCAGGCCGTCGACGAGCGCGATGATCCGCCAGACCGCGCCGTCGGGATCGGCGCAGTCGAAGGCACCGGTCCCGACCCCCTCGTCGACGACCGAGCGCAGCGCCCGCCGCCAGCGCAGGCCGGTCTCCCGGCAGATCGCCTCCAGGTCGGCGTCGCGCACCGACTCGGCCCGGGCGTCGATCCACAGCGTCCACGAGGTGGGCCGGCCACCGGGGGAGTAGAGAGCCAGCAGGGCGCGCAGCCGCTCCGGCGGGGAGCCGCCCGACGCCTCCAGCCGCTCCAGGGCCGCGAGGTCCCGCTCGGCCGCGTAGGCGAGGGCCTGCGCGAGCATCTTCTCCCTCGTCTCGAAGTGGTAGAACAGCAGCGCCTGGCTGACCCCCGCGGCCCGCGCGATGTCGGCCGTGCGCGTGTGCCCGAACCCCCGGGCGGCGATCACGCCGCAGGCCGCGCGGAGCAGGTCGTCACGCCGCAGACGCCCGAATCCCCGTGCCACATCGGAACCCTAGCCGCTCCCCGTCCCGCCTTTCCGGTTTCGCCGGACACCACCGTGCGCATCTCTACTACAAACGGGACAAGAGGGGTGCTCGCCGTACGCCGGGGCTCCGCCCGCGTCCCGTCGGCCGACGGCACCGGGAGGACCCATGCCCGACATCACCGCGCTCCCCGGCTTCTACCGGATCGCGCGCGCCGACCCGGGACGCCGCGCGGTGATCGACGCCGACGGCACGACCACCTCGTACGACGAGCTGCTCGCCCGGGTGAACCAGGTCTCGCACGGCCTGCGCGCCCGCGGCCTCACCCGGGGCGACGTGGTCGCCGGGGTGCTGCCCAACGGCCTGGACCAGGTGGTCATGCTGATGGCCACCGGCCAGATCGGCCTGTACTACGTGCCGGTCAACTGGCACCTGACGGACGCGGAGATCGCCTACATCCTCGCCGACTGCGACGCCCGGGTCGTGGTCACCGGACCGGACCACCCCGTGGCGGGAGCGCTGCCCGGCGCCGCCGCCCTGGCCGCCGGGCAACCGGTGACCGACCCCGCGGACCGGACTGCCGGATCCGTCATGTGGTACACCTCCGGCACCACCGGCTTCCCCAAGGGCGTCCAGCGGCGGCTGTCCGGCGCCGAGCCGGAGGCAGCCGTCCCCGCCGTCACCTGGTTCCTCGGCGAGGTCTGCGACCTGCGGCCGGGCGACGAGACCCACCTGGTGACCTCGCCGATGTACCACTCCGCGCCGTGCGCGCACACCACGTTCGCCCTGCACCTGGGCCACACCCTGGTGATCGCCCCCGGCTTCGACCCGGCCGGGGTGCTGGAGCTGGTGGACCGCCACCGGGTGACCAACTCCATGATGGTGCCGACGATGTTCCACCGGATGCTGCGGCTGCCCGAGGAGGTCCGCCGCTCCTACGACCTGTCGTCGCTGCGGCAGGTGGTGCACACCGGCGCGGCCTGCCCGGTGGCGGTCAAGAAGGCCGTCATGGACTGGTGGGGCCCGGTCCTCTACGAGTACTACGGCTCCACCGAGGCGGCCATCGCCTTCGCCGTGAAGCCGCACGAATGGCTGGGACGCCCCGGCACGGTCGGCCGCCCCGTCCCCGGGTTCGAGGCGAGGATCCTCGGCCCCGACGGTGAGGAGCTGCCGCCGGGGGAACCCGGCATGATCCACGTCAAGTCGGGCCTCGGCCGCTTCGCCTACCGCAAGGACCCGGCCAAGACCGCCGCCGGCATGCGCGGCGAGTGGTACGCGCCCGGCGACATCGGGTTCCTGGACAAGGACGGCTACCTGTTCCTCTGCGACCGCCGTACCGATCTGATCGTCTCCGGCGGGGTGAACATCTACCCGGCGGAGGTCGAGGCGGCGCTGCTGGAGCACCCGGCGGTCGCCGACGTCGCGGTGATCGGCGTGCCCGACGAGGAGTGGGGCCACCGCGTCGCCGCGCTCGTCCAGCCCACGCCGGGCGCCCGGCCCTCCCCGGAGGAGCTGCTGGACCACCTCGGCCCGCGCCTGGCCCGTTTCAAGCATCCCCGGATCTTCGAGTTCCGCGACGAGCTGCCGCGCACCCCCACCGGCAAGCTCTCCCGCTCCCGGCTGCGCGAGGACTACCTCGCGGACCGCGCTTCGGGTTAGGCCGGGCGGCCCAGCTCCTCGCGGAACAGCCGCAGGACGTTACCGCCGACGATCCTGACGATCTCGTCGTCGGAGAACCCGTGCTTGAGCAGCGCGTCGGTGACCAGTGGCAGGCCGCTCGGCCCGGCCAGTCCCGGGATGGCCGCCCAGGCGTCCACGCCGCTGTAGCTGAACCCCTCGCAGCACGGGGGAGTGAGGTCGGTCATGACCTCGCGCATGAAGTCGGGGCCCAGGCCCACGTGGTCGATCCCGCCGACGCTCACCACATGCTCGATGTGGTCCACCAGGCGGTCCATCGTGTGGTCGGCCGGGTCGTCCGCCAGGAAGGCCGCCAGGAAGTTGACGCACACCACGCCGCCGGTCGCGGCCACGCCGCGGATCTGGTCGTCGGTGAGGTTGCGGTGGTGGTCGCGCAGCGCCCGTGCCGCGGAGTGGGTCGCCATCACCGGCCGGGCGGCCAGCTCCAGCACGTGCGCGACCCCGGAGGCGCTCAGGTGCGAGATGTCGAAGATGACGCCCAGCCGCTCCATCTCCCGGACGGCCTCCACCCCGGCCGCGGTGAGCCGGCTGCCGGTGGCGTCCTCGCCGCTGCCGTCGGCCAGCGCCGTACGGCCCACGTGTGCGATCGAGGCGACCCGCACGCCCAGCCGGTGCATGGTGGACAGCAGCTCGACGTCGGCGTCCAGGCCGGGGGCGCTCTCCAGCGCCAGCACCAGGGCGATCCGGTCCTCGGCGAGCGCGGCGTCGATCTGGGCGCCGTCGGCGCACAGCCGTACCGCGTCGGCGTTGCCCTCGGCGAGGACGTGCGCGCACTCGATCATGCGCAGCGTCTGCCGGAGCGCGCCCTCGGGCCGGAACCCGTCGTCCACGAAGACCGGCAGCACCTGCACGTTCACCCCGCCCTCCTGGAGCTGGGGCAGCCAGCGCTCACGGAAGAACGACGCCCACTGCTTCGGCGGCCGGGCGGTGACGGCCATCAGCAGGTCGTTGTGGGTGTCGGCGACCACGGCGGCACGGTGGAGGTCAACGGACACGGGCGGGCCCTTCTCACACGGGGTTGCGGTTCGGTTCCCGCGACGTTACCGGCAACCGGCCCGCCGCGCCCGCACGGCCCACCGCGTACGGCCCACCCCGCACGGCCCGCCACCCGGCGCGGGCCGTACGGAGGTGCGGTCCGTGGGGTGATCTCTCGCACGGGTAAGGCCCGCAACCCGCGGCGCGGGCCGTACGGGGCCGTCAGCGGGCGAAGCGGAACGCCGACGGCCGGGGCGCCCGGGTGAGCCGCCGGTAGAGGGTGGTCGGGCCGGGCCAGTTGGTGGCGATCCGGCCCGCCGCGTCCTTGTACCAGCTCGTGCAGCCCGCCTGCCACACCATCGGGCCCATCGCCTCCGCGAGGCGCCGCCGCCAGGCGTCCATCGCCGCGGGATCCACCTCCATCGGCCCCCGCTCTACCAGGTACGGCAGGCAGCCCATGACGTACCGGACCTGGCATTCGATCATGAAGATGATCGAGGTGTGGCCCAGGTTGGTGTTGGGCCCGTACAGCAGGAACAGGTTCGGGAAGCGCGGCACCGCGATGCCGAGGTACGCCTCGGCGCCGTCCCGCCACTCCTCGGCCAGGCGGCGCCCGCCGCGGCCGACCACCTCGACGGGCGACAGGAATCCGGTGGCGTCGAAGCCGGTCGCGTAGACGATCACGTCGGCCTCGCGGAGTCCGCCGGTCGTCTCCACGCCGCCCGGCGCGACGCGGACGATCGGCTCGGTGACGACGTCCACGTCCGGCCGCGTCAGCGCGGGGTAGAACCCGCTGTCGATGACGATCCGCCGGCAGCCGACCGGGTGGTCCGGGGTCAGCTTCGCCCGCAGCTCCGGGTCCGGGACCCGCGCCCGCAGGTGGGCCAGGGCCCGCTGCCGCACCGGCCCGGCGCTCCACCCGCCGGACAGGGCCGGGTACAGGACACCCTCGGTGTACCGGTAGAACCACTCGCGATAGCCGCGCTGCAGGAACGGCACCCGGTGCAGCGCGGTCCGGGCAGCCGGGCCGAAGACGCCGTCGGGCTTGGGGAGCACCCAGTTGGGGGTGCGCTGGAAGACGTCCAGGTGCGCCGCGGCCTCGGCCACCGGCGGGATGAGCTGCGCCGCCGACGACCCGCTCCCGATCACCGCGACCCGCCGCCCGGTCAGGTCCGCCGAGTGGTCCCAGCGGGCGGAGTGGAAGGACGCGCCCCGGAAGTCGTCCATGCCCGGGATGTCCGGCAGGCGGGGTCGGCTGAGCTGACCCACCGCCGACACCACCACGTCGAACAGCTCCTCCCCGGCGGAGGTCCGCACCCGCCAGCGGCCCAGTGACTCGTCGTACACGGCGGCCGTGACCTCGGTGTTCAGCCGGACATACGGGCGCACGCCGTACCTGTCGGCGCACATCTCCAGGTAGGCGAGGATCTCCGGCTGCCCGGGGTAGCGGCGGGTCCAGCTCGAATACCTCTCGAAGGAGAAGGAGTACAGGTGCGAGGGGACGTCGCACCCGGCCCCCGGGTAGGTGTTGTCCCGCCAGGTGCCCCCGACGCCGGGCCCCCGCTCGAAGACCGTGAACGAGCGGATCCCGGCCTCCCGCAGCCGGATGGCCATGCACAGGCCGGCGAACCCGGCCCCGATGATCGCGACAGTCGGCCCCATGCGCCAGCCCTTCCGGATGCCCGTGCCCGCCCGCCGGGAAGGCCCCGGCGGGGCCGTCCCCCGCTGGAGATCAGCGTCCTGCGGACCGGGGCACGAAGTAAATACCGCCTGGAAAGGATCGGCCCGGACTCCGCGGCAGGGCACTCCGGGGGCGGCCGGGCCCCCGGCGGGGGGCCGGGGCTTCACAGGGGGGAGCGGGGGCGGTCCGAGGGCGCCGGGAGCGCCGGGAATGCGGTCCGGCCCGGCCGCCGGGCGGGCCGGTAGTCTGCGCACGTGCCTACCCTTGCTGACGTCGTCGCCGAGCTCGAATCGACCTACGACCCCCGCTGGGCCGAGTCCTGGGACGCGGTCGGGCTCGTCTGCGGAGACCCCGCCGCGCCGGTGCGGCGGATCCTGTTCGCCGTGGACCCGGTGCCGGTCGTGGCCGAGGAGGCCCTCGCCTGGGGCGCCGACCTGATCGTCACCCACCACCCCCTCTACCTGCGCGGCACCACCAGCGTGGCGGCCACCACCTTCAAGGGCCGCCTGGTCCACACGCTGATCAGGAACGACATCGCCCTGTTCGCCGCGCACACCAACGCCGACGTCGCCGACCCCGGCGTCTCCGACGCGCTGGCCCGCGCCGTCGGCCTCACCGGCCCGCTCACCCCGCTGGTCCCCGCCGCCGACGACCCCCGCCGCGGCCTCGGCCGGATCGGATCGCCGCCCGCCCCCGTCACCCTGCGCGAGTTCGCCCGGCAGGCGGCGCGGGGCCTGCCCGCCACCGCCGGCGGCCTGCGGATCGCCGGAGACCCCGACCGCGAGGTGCGGCGCGTCGCGGTGAGCGGCGGCGCCGGTGACTCCCTCCTCGGCGCGGCCCGCGCCGCCGGGGTGGACGTGTTCCTCACCGCCGACCTGCGCCACCACCCGGCCAGCGAGTTCATCGAGGAGTCCGGGGGACCGGCGCTGATCGACGCGGCCCACTGGGCCACCGAGTGGCCCTGGCTCGCCGACGCGGCGCGCCGCCTGGCCTCCGGACTGGCCGCGAAGGGGAATACTGTTGAGACGCGCGTATCCGAGACGGTCACGGACGCCTGGACGACAACAGCAGAGTGCGAGGATCTGAAGTGAAAGCAGCCCCGGCGGCGCAGAAGCGCCTGCTCGACCTGGCCGAACTCGACTCCGTCATCGACCGGCTGGCCCATCGCCGCCGCACCCTGCCCGAGCTGGCCGAGATCGACGACCTGTCGGCCCGCGTGGCCCGGCTCGCCACGCAGGTCATCGCCGCCGAGACCGAGGCGGGCGACCTCGCCCGCGAGCAGACCAAGGCCGAGTCCGACGTCGACTCGGTCCGCATCCGCGCCGAGCGCGACCAGAAGCGCCTCGACTCCGGCCAGGTGACCTCGCCGAAGGACCTCGCGAGCCTCCAGTCCGAGATCGCCTCCCTGAACCGCCGCCAGAGCGACCTGGAGGAGGTCGTCCTGGAGATCATGGAGCGCCGGGAGGCCGCCGACGAGCAGGTCACCAAGCTCGCCGCCGAGCGCGACCGGCTCGCCGGGCTGCGCGCCGACGCCGAGGACCGCCGGGACGCCGTCTTCGCCGAGATCGACAAGGAGAACACCGAGGTCAAGGGCAAGCGCGGCACCGTCGCCACCGAGATCCCCGCCGACCTGCTCTCCCTCTACGAGAAGCTGCGTGAGCAGTTCGGAGTGGGCGCCGCCATGCTGCAGGGCACCCGCTGCCTGGGCTGCCGCACCAGCCTGTCCATCGCGGAGATCAACAGCATCAAGGCCGCCTCCCACGACGAGGTCCTCCGCTGCGAGGAGTGCCGCCGCATCCTGGTCCGCACCCCCGAGTCGGGCCTGTGACCTCCTTCGTCGTCGAGGCCGACGGCGGCTCCCGGGGCAACCCGGGTCCCGCCGGGTACGGCGCCGTCGTCAAGGACGCCTCGGACGGCCAGGTGCTGGCCGAGATCGCCGAGGCGATCGGCACCCAGACCAACAACGTCGCCGAGTACCGCGGGCTGATCGCCGGCCTGCGGTCGCTCCTGGCCATCGCCGGCGACGGCGCCGCCGTCGAGGTCCGGATGGACTCCAAGCTGGTCATCGAGCAGATGGCCGGCCGCTGGAAGATCAAGAACGAGGGGCTGCGGCCGCTCGCCACGGAGGCCGCCGGGCTGGCCCGGCGGCTCCGGGTCACCTGGCGGTGGATCCCCCGGGAGAAGAACAAGGACGCCGACCGGCTGGCGAACGAGGCGATGGACGCGGCGGCCAAGGGCCGCCCGTGGCGCCTCGCCGGCGCGTCGCCCACCGCTCCGGCGGGACCGGCCGCCTCCGGGGTGTCGTCAGGTCCGGCCACCGGTTCGGCCCCCGCCGGCCCGGCCGCCTCCGGTGGGCCTGCCGCGGGGTTCCGTGAGACCGCTTCCTGGGAGACCGCTTCCCGGGAGACCGGCTCGGCCGGTCGCCCGACCGCATCCACCATCCAGGACTCCCTGCTCGACCTCATCGGTGAGGAAGAGACCGTGGCACCGGCCCCGTACGGCCCGGTGAGCGGGACGGACCCCGAGACGACCGCGGCGACCGGATCCGGCGTCGGCACCGGCTGGCGCCCGCCCACCACCGTGGCGACCTCGCTGCTGATGCTCCGGCACGGCGAGACCCCGTTCTCCGCCGAGCGCCGCTTCTCCGGCGTCGGCGACCCCGAGCTCACCTCCGCCGGCATCGCCCAGGCCGAGGCGGCCGCCGCCAGGCTGTCGCGCCCGCCGTACGGGATCCAGGTGGTGGTCAGCTCGCCGCTCAAGCGCGCCCGCGTCACCGCCGAGATCGTCGCCGCCAGGCTCGGACTGGAGGTCGAGGTCGAGGAGGGGCTCAGGGAGGTCGACTTCGGCGACTGGGAGGGCCACACCTTCACCGAGATCCAGCGTCGCTGGCCGGACGAGCTCGCCGCGTGGCTGGCGGACCCGTCCGCCGCGCCGCCGGGTGGGGAGAGTTTCGAGGTGGCGGCGCGGCGGGTCCAGACGACCGGGGACCGGCTCGTCGAGCGCTACGAGGGCAGGGCGGTCCTCGCCGTCTCCCACGTCACGCCGATCAAGATGCTGCTGCGGTTCGCACTGGAGGCTCCCCCCTCCGCGCTGTACCGGATGCACCTCGACCTGGCCGCGCTGTCCCTGATCGAGTACTACGCCGACGGGCCCGCGGTGGTGAAGGCGTTCAACGACACCTCCCACCTCCGCTGAGGCCCATCGGTTCACGGACGTCCACCGGACGGGCGTCCGTTCGCGCTGAGATCGACGCTCCGGACGCCCGTCCGGCCCTTGAAGCCTGCGCTCCGGACGTCCGTACAGGCTGGGGGCCGTGACGTGCCGCACGTCCGTCCGGAGCGCGGGCGGCTCCCTCCTCGGCGCCGCCCGCGCTCCACATTCGACCGGAGACGACTTGTCACCCGGTTGGAGATCGGTTGGGAGCCGATAAGCTTGCAACACGGCGGACGAGCCGGCCGGGCGGCCGCGTCGGGTCCCTTCGGGACCCGCCGAGGAAGGTCCGGGCTCCACAGGGCAGGGTGGTCGGTAACGCCGACCCGGGGTGACCCGCGGGACAGTGCCACAGAAAACAGACCGCCCCTCCCTCGCGGGAGGGGTAAGGGTGAAACGGTGGTGTAAGAGACCACCAGCGCCCACGGTGACGTGGGCGGCTCGGTAAACCCCACCTGGAGCAAGGTCAAGAAGGGACGCTCCCCGGAGCGTTCCGCGCGTGGCGTTCGAGGGCTGCCCGCCCGAGCCGCGCGGGTAGACCGCTTGAGGCCGCCGGCAACGACGGCCCTAGATGGATGGTCGCCCCTTCACGTCAGTGAAGGACAAAACCCGGCCTACAGGCCGACTCGTCCGCCCCGCATGGCATCTGCCTGCGTGAACAGATCCTAGAGGATCATGCGATCTGTTCGCGCGTCATCATTTTGTCAACAGGCACGCTCTTGTCAACACTGAGCGCGTCGTCGATGGCCGTTCGGGTCGCCTCGTCGGACTCGGGGTAGAGGTGGCCGTAGGTGTCCATCGTCTCTGTGATCGAGGCGTGCCCCATCCTGGTTTGGATCACCTTGGGGGAGACGTTCCGAGCGATCAGTAGCGATGCGTAAGTGTGCCGGAGGGCATGGAAACCCGTCCCGCGAGGAAGGCCGCTTGTGTCAGCCGCGCGCTGCCACGCGGGGTTGAACGTGCTTCGCAACAGAGGGTTGCCTCGGGATGAGGGGAACACCAGACGGACGGCTTCCTTTCGGCCGTCCACCCATGTCATTTCGCGTTCCTCGGCGGGGTAGTCGGCCAGGTGTTGGGCGAGAGCGCTGATAACCGTGTCAGGCAACGGAACGGTTCGAGCCGATGCCTTGGTTTTGGGCGTGTCGAACATCCCGCCCTGCACGATCTGCCGGTCCACAGTGAGTGACTTCCGGAGGAAGTCCACCCGATCGACGGTCAGGCCGAAGCATTCGCCCTGCCGCAGGCCGGTACCGGCCGCGAGGATGACCATCGCCCGATAGTGAGGGGCGATGCTCTGAGCTATGGCGTGGACCTGCTCCGGAGCGAGAGGAGTGACTTTCTTGTCGGTCTTCTTCGGCAGCTCGATTCCCACACACGGGCTCTCGGCAAGGACTTTGTCCCGGACGGCGGTCCGGAAGAGTGAAGCCACGATGTTGTAAACCGTCTCGATCGTGGACGGTGCGAGCTTCTGCTTGCCCTTGAGCCACGCCACCCATGTCTGCACGTCGGAAGGGAGAACGGAGTTCATCCGCTTCCCACCGAAGAAGGGGACCGCATGGTTCGTGAGGTGGGAGCGGTACTGGCTGGTGGTGCCGGCCTTCTTCACGGCCTCCTTGTTGCCTAGCCACCGCTCGGCGTACTCCTGGAAGGAGACGCGCCCGGCCTTCACGTCGAAGACCAGGCCCTCATGCTTCTTCGATCGGATCTTGTCCCGAAATGCCTTGGCGTCCCCGAGGTTGTTGAACGTCTCGGACGTCTGCTTGCCGTTCGCATCCCTGTAGGGGACCTTGTAGCCGTAGACGGGCCTGCCCTTCGCGGCCGTCTCCCGCTTGGACAGGACCTTGCGAATCCCGTCCTTCATCTCGGCTGCCACTAACTCTCCGTTCTGTTGAGCGGTAGATGCCTATCTTTCGAGGTGGTGCGGCCAGTGTCCTTAGCACGCCGTTGGCGCGTTTGACAAGACCCATTCATAAGGTATGTTGCAGTCCGTTGGTTAAACGGCCATGCCCAGTGGTCGGTGACCATCATAGAAGCGCTCTGTTGTTCTCGGTCCGTTGAGCGCCGGATCGAGAGACGGAGCGCTTTCGTGCTTTCTAGAGGTTAAAGCGTGTACACGGCCTGAGCTTAGGCCGTGTACACGCCCTGGGGTCGCATCTTGATAACTCAATAGTGCAGGCAAGCGTAAGAGTGCGGTGGACAGAAGGGGGGCAGACTGAATCCTGCCCCACGATCAAGGAGGGCTCAACTGAAAGAGCGTCTTTGGACGGTGGATGAGGTTGCGGACTACTTGGGAGTTCCCAAGTCGCGCGTGTACGACAACTGGCGGTCGTGGGGTCTGCCGTTCCTCAGAATCGGCCAGCAGCTTCGCTGCGAGCCTAGGGCGCTGTACGAGTGGGTCACTGAGCAACGAGCAGCATAGGAAGGATGATGATGAGCATTCCGATGGGTCCTAGCGACCTGTTCGCGGTTTCCGGTATCCAGACCACGTATCACGGCAATGTCAGACGAGCTGTGATTACCTACCCGGACGGTGTGGAGACTGAGCTGAGATTTCCTCTGCCTATCAGGCGGGACGAGGCGGTTACCGCCCCCATGCCTCCTGGGGATGCGTACATGATCCGCATGATTACGGAAGAAGAAGAGGAAGACGGGCGAGTGTATGGCTACGTGGCGTACTGGAGCCCGAGCGTCGAGGAGGTCTCTAAGTGACTCCTGAGCCGCGCTGGATTCTTAGCGCCAACTACGACACCAAAGTACTTTACGAGCGAATGTTGTGGGATGAGCATGCAGGCGGCATGCTCTCTCGTGAAGACTTCGACCGTAGGGGCCTACTGTTCGCCTACGGCATTGTGAGGCATGTAAACGGAAAAACCGGTATCGCTGGGGTGGGGATATCGAAGCTGGCGCAGGACCTCGGCTATGACTCTGAGAATCATGGATTCCATAAGGCCCGAAAGGTGCTGTTGAATCTTGGCTTCCTGACTTGCCGAGGGAAAGTAGGACGGGCATCGAAGCTCTCCATGTCGGTCCCCGAAGCTCTCCGGGATAAGACGGATAAGCAAGGGAATCAGATCTATGCAACCTTGTTCGATTCCGTCACTGGCGACCTGGTGACCGTAACCGACACGAGCAAGCTAGATGGTGAAGCACGGGCTAAGCCCATTCCGGAATCAAAGTCTGACGTCGCTACCACGGCGACAGGCCAGCCTGAACCAGGCTGGTGGTACACCGAACCAGAGGGAGACGACGAACCGTTGGCACCTCCACCCTTGGTAACCGTCAGACCTCCTCGCCGGTCGCCTCGGTTCAACGCAACTGTATGACTGACGCGAAGACTGTCGCATACCCCTCTCCAGAGGGGACTAAGTAGGAAGTATGAAGAACTAAGGATGAAGCTTGGAGCCCTAAGCGGAAAGCTTCAAGCGCGAAGGTGGAAGAAGGAAGCCCGTAGGGCGAAGCAACAAGCGTAGAGCTGGAAGCCCGAAGGGCTGAAAGCCAGCGGGCAAGGTAAGACGACTAGCTCCGATCCCAACGGGGATCGCCGGCTAGGCACTCCGATGGAACAGGGGGTATGCCGTTTAGGCGGCTACCCCCTGTTTGTTGGACAGCTTGTTGGCTGTCAGGGCTGCGCCCTGATTCCGCCCGATGGGCTACTAGCCCGCTCTTCGCGGGCAAGCTGATTCACTTCCGTAGGAAGGACTGGGCATCACCAACCCCGATGCGGCAGGCCGCGAGAGCCTGCCTTTCAAGGTTCGCAAATGCACCTGTGCTTACAGCGCTTGTGGTAAGGACTTCACGGCCCGACGCGCTTACGGCGTCGCTGGCCCGTGGCCGAAGTACTGTCCCGGCGGTACATGCGCCAGCGAAGCGAAGAAGGCCCGAGACAGAGCTAGGCCGCGCACCTACGAGCGGTGCGCCCAGTGCGGGCGGAAGAATGAACTTCGTTGGAGCCAAGGTGAGTACTGCTCTGCCCTCTGCTTCGGGATGGCTGCGCTTATAGCGCGGGGAAGCTCTGAGAGCGACGCTAAGGCCCGCGTGGAACAGGTCATAGCCGATAACCCTTCGTTGGAGGAAAGACGCTCTCCCGCCGCTTCTGGCGAGCGGGAAGCTAGGTTCTCCAGTCGAGACACCAAGCTTCTGAGCGCCTGGGAGATGAGCGAAGGGTTTGGGGTTATCCGGCAAGAGAAACCCCTCGGCGGCCACCGAGGGCCGGAGGAGGGTTACACCTGTCCTGGTATCGCTTCTCGTGTCACTGCCCAGCACCCTTGGTTTGCTTCTCACCCGAAGTGGTGGGAGGAGTCTTATGTTCCGATGATCCGCATCGTTGGGAAGGTTGTTCCTCTGCGCGTCGTCGGCTTCCTTAATCTGGCGTCGCTCGTCTCGGAATCAACTAGGCCCCTAACGCTAGCGGCCTAGCCTCTCGTCGCATTAATTACTATGTGAAGCCTGCTAAAGGCAATCACCCTTCATGCAAAGCCCCGGTGTCGTCGCACCGGGGCTTTGTTGTTTCTCCGCTAACCAAAAGGAGCTTGCGCATGCTTACCCATAACGACATTGCCAACCTTGGCCCTGACGACTTCGCTGCCCTGTACGAGACGGGTGCGATTGACCACCTGGTGTCTGATCTGGAAGTGACCGACCGCGACGACGACGGCACCGTTACCGGTGTCATCTACAACGTGAGGTAAGCCCCGTGGACGCACCCAACACCGACAGCACAACGGCAGACGTTCACCCCAACACATCTGGTGAAGCACCAGGGGTGGAAAATCCGGGCCTGGAGAGTCGAGACCCTGACGGACTGGACTTCGCCACTACTGACTTTTTCGAGAGGGCGCAGGAGCTAGGGAAGGCCCGTAACGAAGTCAAGGAACTACGGGCTAGCCTCACCTCCTCTCGTTTCGAGCTGGAAGCCGCTAAGGCTGGCGCGCAGATTGACGGAATACTGCCCTACCTGAACATGAGCGTGTTCGTAACCGAAGACGGAAACCCTGACGTTGAGAAGATGCAGGACTTCATTGCATCGCTAGGGGCAACGTCTAAGAAGCCTGCGTTTACTCAGGATGTCTACGCCGGTGGTAGAGGTTCCGGAGGTGGTCCGAACCTCCGCAGGCCGGAAAGCTTTCGCGGCATGACGCCTGCCCAGATTGCCGCATACGCCAAGGGCAAGTTCTAGAGAAGGAATACTGAAATGATTTTCTCCACCCAGGTCGGCAGTTTCATCCCCGAGTTCTGGAGTGCTCAGCTTCAGATCAGCATGAACGCTAACGCTGTCGTTAGCTCTAACCTTTGCACCAACCGGGACTATGACGGCGACGCCAGAAGCGGCAGCAAGGTATGGATTAACTCCCTAGTTGATCCCACCGTTTCCGAGTACGTCGGAGCGCCGATCACTACTAACCGACTCCAGACCAACGCAACCGAGCTGCCCATCGACCAGGGCGACTATTTCAGCTTCACGCTCAAGGACGTTGAGCGTTTCCAGATGATCGGAGAGCTTGCCGCTACGGCCACGGCCCAGGCCGGGCAGAAGCTCATCGAAGCGTCAGACCTGTTCGTCGGGTCGCAGATGCTTGCCAACGCTGGGGCTAAGGACATCGCTATCAGCATCCCGGCGGGTACCAACGCCGGGGATGCCCTCTATGAGAGCATCGTCGATGACATCGTGACAGTGCTTGATGAGAACAGGATTCCCGAAGACGGGCGATTCCTGGTCGTCACTCCCCGAGTTAAGGCCATGCTTCTCAAGTCATCTCGGTTCATCGACGCAAGCCAGTACGGCAGTAGCGAGCCCATCCGGAACGGCGTCATTGGCCGCTTCGCCGGGTTCACTGTGCAGATGAGCACGAACCTTCCGAAGACCTCGGGTGCCTACACCTCCGACATCATTGCCGGTCACCCGATGGCTACGACGTTCGCTGAGCAGATTGAAGAGGTGGAGTCGCTACGCGATCCGGAGGACTTCGGTTCGATCATTCGCGGCCTGCACGTCTACGGCGCGAAGGTCATTCGACCGGAAGCGCTCGCTACCGCGAAGGTCACCATTGCCGCTTAGGTGAGTAGGCCCCTGCTACGGCGGGGGCTTACTTGTATGTAGCGCAGGGTTTCTAGTAGCCCATTCTCCCCACAGGGAGGGGGTAACCCCATGACCAGGGGAATTGGAAACTGTGGAGGGGGTGGCCTTCGGTACGCGTACGATACTGGGACTTTTGGAAAAGCGCCATAAACGCGGTCCGGCCTGCGTAGACGCGAGATTTGAGCAGTCGGATTTTTGGGTGTCCGTGATACTGCAAGGCTCCTCCCCCGTATTGGGGAGGAGCCACATCATCTATTGCTTCTCTTCGGGTCAGTGGATGGTCGTATCCACCTCCCCGCTTGGCTTGTCCTCCGCTTGCGTCGCGCCTTCCTCAGCGCGATAGGTCAGCGTAAGCTCACCAAGGAGTCGGTTCTTCCAGGTGATCGCAGAAACTTTGTGAGCGTTGCCCTTCGCGATTAAGCGATGGACGCCTAGAAACGTCACGATCATTACTGCGATCGACAGGAGTCCCAAACCCAGGGGGCCGCTGACCACTTCCGTGATCGCAGCCCCCATAGCTTGTTAAGCCTTCTCCAGGATCAGAGACTTGGCCATCTCCGCCCCTTCCTTAACTAGAAAAGCCATCTGAGAGCATCCATTCCCAACGCCCTCTTAGGAATCCACTGCACGCGTCCTAGGCTGAAGCGATCAGTGATGCACTACAACTTTCCCGCAGCCAAAAGCTTGAGCCAAAGCAGGTATAAGGTCGCCACCCCAGGCGACGTAGCGCGTGATCAGTCTACGTAGGCTTACCCCTTCTGTCCCAAGAACCATCAAGATCCCCCGCGTTATAGCCCTCCGGGGTCTAGCCGGCGGGCACGTAGCGTGACATGAAGAAGGCCCCCGCCGTAGCGGGGGCCTGTCTGCGTTACGGGGCCTATTCCAGGACTACGCCAGGGAGTAGACGCCCCTCGGCCCGCCTCTGAGCCTTTAGGCGCTGCCCCAGCTCTGCTGGGGTGCTGCCACACACGACGAGGGACAGGCCCCGACGCTGAGCCAGCTCGGAGAGGTCTGTCCTTCGGATCGCTTGGAACCCTCCCCCTAGCCCCTGCTGGATGTCCCAGGTGCGCCCGTAGGTCTGTCTCAGCTCGGCCAGGGTCACGACGCCCCCGGATCGGCCCCTAGCTCTGCCTCTAGCTGCTTCTGGTCGTCGATGAGCTTCCGGAGGACGTCTAGGTCATCGTGGCTGAGCGTGGCTTGTAGCCCTGCGTCGATCTGCTTGTTGGTGAAGTTGGGCGGCGCCTCTCGGCGTGCCCACCAGGGGCCGCGTTCACTGTTCCGCCAGATGCGCCATCCCTCGGGAGTCTCTTGCTTACTGAGCTGCATTCCTCCAGCGTAAAGCTACTTACCTACTCATGCCTAGTCTTACCCCGGGATACCCGGGGTAAGAGACGGCAGCATCGTCGTACCTACTGTTGGCTATGTGATCAACTTCCGCCCTGATCGGCTGATATGGGAACAGGTGCTCTCAGGGATCCGGAGACGCATCCGGGAAGGTGAGTACCGGCCTGGCTACCCGTTGCCGGGCGTTCCCCGGCTTGCCGCAGAGTTCGGCGTGGCGAAGCGTACGGCGGAACGGGTGATAAGCGAGCTAAAGGCGAATGGCGAGGTTTACGCGGTTCGCGGCAAAGGCACCTTTGTGTCAGACCCCGAGACGGGCGGGCCGCCCGAGGTGATCGAACCAGTGCAGGGGAATGAAGGGTAGCCATTTCGGGGAAAGTCGCCTAGTTCGCCCTGGAACGATGTAATGTTCCACTGTTGCGTGGAGAGCGGCGAAGATGATCTAGGTTTGGCGCAGAAGCAAGGATCTTGGTAGCCATCCCAACCCGTGCCGATCCGCCCCAAGGCTGACACGAAGCTCAGGTACAAACGATCACAGAAGCACAGCGACCCAAGTTGCGGACTGCGTTTAGATCCCTCTCCCCTCTCGCTACGCAGCAGGCTCCGGCAGGAGCCGGGCCTGTCGTTCGTGTCCGACGGGATGGCGATGTCTGTTTACCGTGTGTGGTTGCGTCATGGGGTCGCAGCCCTGCTAGTGCTGCCCCTGCTGTGCATTGTCCTGCTCTCGTTCCCCGCGTGGGTCTCATGGCCCTTCCTGGCGGAGGACAAGCGCAAGACGGTGCTTTCGTTCGTTCGTCAGCTCACCCAGTGGGCTCAGGCAATCGGCGGAGTCAGGAACTAGGCGCGCCTGAACAACGCGAAGTGCCCCGTAGGAAGCCGGGAAGGCAACCTATGGGGCACTTTCGTTCCGCCATGCAGGGCGGGCACCCTACGCGGCGAGCAGATCTAGCGTGTCCTGTACGGCGTCCTGACGGGACGAGAGAAGCTTGCGGGCCTGGTCAAGTGCTTCCCTACGGGATCGAGGGCTGAGACGGGGCAGAACCGTTTCAAGGTCGGTTCCCGTGACTTTGCTCGGGTCTTCCACGGCGACGAGGTACGCGGCGGCCTTCTCGACGTTCGCGGGGCTCACGCGGACGGTGCTTCGCCGCTTCGGGGCAGGGTCCTGGTCCTGGTCGTCGCCCTTCGGTACCTCAGCCGGCTCGCTGGTCATCTCGGGCGTCTCCTCTGCCTCCGCCACGCTCTCAACGTGCCCTGACATGGCCATGTGGAGCAGAACGGCCGCACAGATGGTGGGGACGGCAGCGACCAGCAGAACGAGCCACAGGGACACGCTGAGGGCCTTGAAGGCCACCGCTTCGGCAAGGCCGTTCAACGCGAAGGACAGCACGATTCCCGCTGCCATGTTCCACGCGGCGGTCTTCTTCTGCTCCCGATACTCCCTCGGGATGGCCGACCAGACGCGGGCCGCCATGGTGGCGTACAGCTCGGAAGCAATCGGGAGAGCAGCGGCAAGGTAGGGGTGCCAGCCGATTCCCACCGCGAGGTTCCACTGCCCGATCACGTTGGGCGACAGGGCGGCCAGCAGGCCGACCGCGACGGCCCAGCTCTTTTCGCGCTCGACTCGCTTCGGCAGGATGCTCGTAACGTTCATCGTGGTTCCTTTGGTGCTGTTGGCGGCCATGGGCACGCCAAGGGGAAGCGTGTACACGGTGTCGTCTGGGAGGCGGCGCTATGCCGCGAGAGGGACGGCCCTACGGGTCAGCAGCTCACGAGCCATGGCGACGTGGCGGGCTACGTCAGCGATGGGGCCGGGCTTGCGGGTGCTTCCGGTCACGCACTGCGGGCACCGGCCGGGGGCCGGGACGGGTCGGGCGCAGTCATCGCACTCGGCGCTAGCGGCCTTGGCGGCCTTCGGGGCCGCAGCCACGCGGGCGGGCATCTTGTCCCTGAGCCGGTGAATGATCAGCGCCACGGGCGAGCGAAGCTCATCGGGAAGAGCCGTCGTCAGGACGGTCCGGATCTGCGTCTCGGTAGCGCCACGGTCAAGCCATTCGGCGACCAGGGGAGCAACCTTCGCCAGGTCTCGTCTGCCGATCGTCAGCCGGGGCTCTACGCGCCCCAAACGGCCCATGAGAGCCGCACAGGCGGCCATCTCGTCGTTGTCAGGGCTGGCTTCCTCCCCACCCTTCCCGGTTGTGTCAGCGGGCTTCTGAGCCTCGCTCGTCTCGACCGCAGGGGGGTTGGTTTCTTTCTCCTGGTTCTTTACCCCTTTAGGGGTAGTGCCCGACGCACCGGTGTTCGGCTCACCGGTGTCCGGGGCGTCGGGTTTCGGTGCGACCTGCGGAAACTCGGCATTCTCGCCGGTCTGAGGAGTGTCATAGACGTCCACCACGGTAGACACGCGGCCGGTGTCGCTGCGGACGCGGTTGCGTGTCATGTAGCCGTGTTGGATCAACTCGCGCATGGCTGCCGCGATGGCAGTCTTCCCCTCGGAGTTCTCTGCCGCGAGAGTCCTGATGTCCTGTCGGGTGCCGTCGGGCAGGGACAGGAGGTAGGCCAGCAGCCCTCGGGCCGTGAGGGACAGCCGGCGATCACGGAGCACTTCGTTCCCGATCACGGTGAAGAACGCGCTTCGCTTGCTACGGTGGATACGCACTTGGAACTAGACCTTCCGGTGCCCAGCCCCGGCGTGGTGCCAGCCATGTCGGGGCTTCTTCCTGGTTGAGTCCCTTCCGATGTGTCACCAATGCGTCATCAGAAGGGGGTCCAACGGGGGACAACGGGCCGGAACGGGCCGAACACCGATCTCCCCATCTACCAGGACAAACACCATGGGAGCGGAACGGGCCGGAATGGTCTACAAGCCCTCAGTTTCTTCCCGGCCTACAGGCCGACTCGTCCGCCTTTCCCGCCCCTGACCTGCGGCGGAGTCGTCCTTCAGGGGGCTTGGAACCCCGAGAGGGCACATCGGGGACACATTCAGGTGAGCCAGAGCGCGGCGGTGAAGGCGTTGCCCGGTGCCGTCCGCGCCCGCTCGGAGGCATCCGGGACCAGATGCCCGTACAGGTCCACGGTCGTGGTGATGGACTCGTGCCCCAGCCACCGGGACACCTTGGAGATGGGCGCGCCCTGGGCGGATAGGCGAGCAAAGCGGCGCAGAGCCAGGCCGCGAGCGTGCCGGCCCGTCGGTTGCCCACCCTGGCGAACCGGATGGCGGCAACGGCCGCGCCGGTCGCTCCCGCCGCCGGCGCGAGCACGCCGACCGGGTCGGTGACGAACCCCTCGTGGCCGGCCAGCCGGAACGCGAGCAGAACGGCCACCGCGACGCCTCCGGCGACCCCGGCCAGAACCCGGCCAGAACCCGGCCCGCGGACGGCGTCCGGACGATGGCGGTCATGCTGGTCTTACCCGCGGCCGGTCACGAGCCGAAGCGGCGCCATGCGCCACACTCTGACGTCCGGCAAATCGGGCGTCACGGCCCCTCGTCGTCCCGCCGCCGGGGTTCACCATGCCACGGGGCCGGCTCACCTCGCTGAGCGAGGAGTCGGCGAGCAAGGGTCACGTGGTGGCCGCCATCGATCACACCTACGAGTCGTACGGCACGAGCCTCCCCGGTGGGAGACCGGCCCTGATCCTTCTTCGGTACGCGCCGCGGTGCCTCAGAAAGGTGGAACACTCGCGCGGTGCCGTCTCGTGTTTCCCAACTTGGTCCCTCGACCCCTTGTTGTGATGAATGAGAACTATCGTGACCACCATGGAAAATCCCCCTAAGCGCAGGGACTCCCAGACGTCGCACCTGCGCGCCTCGGACAGCAACAGGGAGCAGGTCGCTGCTCTGCTCGGTGAGGCCCTGAGCACCGGTCAGCTGAGCCACGATGAGTACTCCGAGCGCCTGGACGGCCTCTACCAGGCCAAGACGGTGGGGGAGCTTGAGATCCTCACCCAGGACCTGCAGGTCGAGCGGCACCGTCCGGCCGCGAGCCCGGTGTCCTATGTTCCCGGTGCGAGCTCCGAACCCGAGAACATCGTCGCCATCTTCGGCGGCACTGAGCGCAAGGGCCGCTGGCGGGTACGGCGGCGGACCAGAGCGCTGGCCCTTTTCGGTGGGATGCGGTTCGACCTGACCGGCGCCGAGTTCGAGGCGAAGGAGGTCGAGATCACGATCAACGCGTTCTTCGGCGGGGTCGAGATCATCGTGCCCGAGGGGGTGAAGGTGCACTGCCAGGGCGTAGGCATCTTCGGCGGCTTCGACGTGCCCAGCGCCGCCGGCGCCGACCCGTCGGCGCCGGTGGTCGTGGTGAAGGGCCTGGCGATGTTCGGCGGAGTGAGCGGCAAGGTCAGGCGCCGGCCTGAGCGTTGAGCGGCGCGCCCGGGCGCGCCGCGAAGGCGTCAGCGCTACCCACTCGACGAGGCATGGTGGCGTCACGCGGCGGGGGTGTCCCACGAGCGCGTCTCCAGCCCCGTGGGCAGGGAGATGCGCCAGTCCGCCGCGGTCGCGGCGACCGGCGACCTGCTGCCTCGGCTGTCCGCAGTAGGCGTGCCTACCCTGGTCATTCATGGCGAAGACGATCCGATGATCCGGCCGCGCTCGGCGAAGGAGATCGCCGCCGCCGTTCCCGGTGCCCGCCTTGTCCTCTATCCGGGTATGGGACACGACCTCCCGCGTGAACTCCGGCCCGCCATCGTCGACGAGCTCTGTGCTCTGGCCGGCCGTACGGAGCCGGCGTCCGGCTGAAAAGTGGGAGTGTTCTCCTTCGGCCGCCGCGCTCGGTGTCCGCCGTGTTGGCCTGTGAGCCGTACACCGCCGCTGAGGCCGGTCTGTGAGCCATCCGGCCCGCCGGGCGTTTCCGGTCGGCGAAGGGGAGAGTCGCCTGCTCACTCGCCGGGCCGGACCTGATCCGGCTACGCCAGCGAGTCGGCCGGGACCGGGATCGATCGGCCTGTGGCCTCCTGGGGGTCCCGGCTCAGGCGCCTGATCGGCTTGATCAACAGCAGTGCCGCCACCACGCCGACCGTCACCAGGGCCGACCCCAGGATGAAGGTGCGCGGTTCGACCAGCGTGGTGACCGGACCGGCCATCGCCTGCCCGACCGCCATGCCCGCGACGGACCCGGCCACCTGGTAGGCGTTGACCCGATTCATCACGTCCGGCGCGACCTGCGTCTGCACGCTGGTCGACCACATCACCGACCAGAACGCCCACGCGCATCCCCCGAGCAGGTGCCCGGCCATCAGCAGCGGCAGCGGCAGCCCGAGCGCGACCGTCAGCGGCACCGCCACGTACCCGCTCAGCGCCGTCGCCCCGGCCACCAGCGGCCTGGACGGCCTGAGCCTGATCGCCACCAGCCCGCCCAGTACGGTGCCGAGGCCGAGCGCCGCCATCACCCAGCCGTAGTCGGCCCCGATGACCTGCGACGACAGCGGCACGTACGGACCGACCACCAGAACGCCCCAGAACACCCACACCAGGATGACCGACCACATCCAGCTCCTGGACTTGAACTCCTCCCAGCCCCTGCGCAGGTCGCTCAGCACGTTGGAGGGCTCCGGCTTGGGGACGGTGACCCGGACCAGCAGCAGGCACACCCCGCTGACCATGAACGTCGCGGAGTCCACCGTGTAGACGAAGACCGGCCCGGTGACGACGATGAGGACTCCGGCCAGTGCGGGGCCCGCCAGTTGGGTGACCGCCTCGGCGATCTTCAGCGTCGCGTTGGCCCGCTGCGGGTCCTTGGCGACCAGGGGGACCATGCCGTTGACGCACGGTTCGAACGTCCCGGCGCCTATGCCCGACAGGAACGCCATCGTCAGCAACAGGGTGAGTGACGGAGCACCGTCCAGGAAGGCGATGGCCACACACCCCTGGGTGACGACCCTGAGCATGTCCGCGCCGATCATCAGGCGCCGGGCGCCGATCCGGTCGGCGACGACCCCGCCGAACAACATGACCAGCACGGCCGACGCGGTCCAGATCGCGAGCGTGTAGCCGACGCCCGCGATCCCGTACACTTTCCCGATCGCCAGCGCCGAGGCGACGGGCATCATCGCGTCACCGAGGAGCGAGACCGTGCGGGCTCCGAAATAGAGGGTGAAGTTCCTCGTCCACATAAGCCCTAATTCTGGATTTTTCCAGATCAGAGAACCGGTGTCCTAAATGACATCATTGGGTACATTTGCGCCATGCCCCTGGACTGCCCGGAAACGCCCCCGGCGCCCCTGAACCCGCATCGCGTGGTCGCCCTGGTCGCTCCGAACCAGGAACTCCACCCGGTCACCTCCGCCTCGGCCGTCTTCGGCTACCACGGTCCCGACATCCCCCAGCGCTACGGCTTCAGCCTGTGCGCAGAACATCCGGGCTCCCTTCCCACCACTCTCGGCGTCCCCATCCAGGTGGACAGCGGCCTCGAAGCCCTCGACAATGCCGACACCGTGGTCATCGCGGGCTGGACCTTCACCCTCTCGCCCGCCGTACTTCACGCGGTGGCCCGAGCCCATGCTCGAGGCGCCCGCATCGTCGCCGTCTGCGGTGGAATCTTCATCCCCGCAGCCCTGGGCCTCCTGGACGGCCGCCGCGCCTCCGTCCACTGGGAACTCTCCGCCGAACTCGCCGCCCGCCACCCCCGCGTCATCCCCGACGACACCGTCATCTACGTCGATCACGGTGACGTCGCCACCGCCGGAGCCTCGGCCGCCACCCTCGACCTCTGCCTCCACCAGGTCTTCCAGGAGTACGGCGCGGCCCACGCCATGCGCATCGGCCGCCAGCTCGCCGCCGGTCCGCACCGCGAGGGCTGCCAGCGCCAGTACCCTCCCCTGCCCACCACCGGCCCCATGCCGGACTCCCTGGCCCCCCTGCTTGAATGGCTCCTCTCGCGGCTGCCCGACCAGATCACCGTCGAGGACATGGCCGCCTACTCGGGCGTTTCCCCCCGCACCCTCACCCGCCAGTTCGCCGACCAGCTCGGTGTCCCGCCCGGCCGCTGGCTGCTGGAACGCCGCCTGGCCGCCACCCGTGCCCTGCTGGAGGAGACCGACCTGCCCGTCGAGACCATCGCCACCCGCGTCGGCCTCTCCTCGGCGGTCAACCTCCGCCGCCGCTTCCACACCGCCCTGCGCACCACCCCGGCCGCCTACCGCCGCTCCTTCCGCTGAAGGTCCCAGACCCGCCCGCCGCGCGCGGCCAGCGTGCGCCCGTACAAGCTGCAGTCGGCCGTCGACCGGCTGGAGAAGGCCATAGAGATGATCGTCAAGCTTGACAAGACGATGGACATCCACGTCAGCGGCGACTACCACCGGCTGAGGGCCTACGGGTTGGAGTTGGCCGCCGATTACCTGGCCAAACAGGAGGAGGAGAAGGAGCGCACCCGCGCCGAGCGGGAGCGGCAGCGCGAGGAGGAGGCTGCGCGGCAGGAGTTCGAGCGGATCTGGAGGAGGCGGTCGCCGCCGGAAGGCAAGCGGTGCAGGCCGCCTCCGCCGACGACCCTGACCGGGCCAGGTTCCTGGCCCACCTTGCTGACACGCTGCAGCTGTGGTCCCGGGAGACAGAGGAGCCTGCGTATCTGGAGGAGGCGATCCCTTTCTGGGAACAGGCGTTGGAGATCTTTCCCGCCGATCACCCTGATCGGGCTGCTTACCTGTCCAACCTCGGTGTCGCGCTGGAGATGCGGTACGACCTGGCCGGAGCGTCGGCAGATCGGGAGGAGGCGATCGCCGTCAGGGCGCAGGCGGCGCAGACCGCTGGAGACACGAGAGAAAACGATCTTTAGCTGTACGCCTTCAACGCCGCTTGTACGGCGCGCACGGCCGAGGTGATGCACGGGGTCGCATCGCGGCTCGACTCTGCCCCTGACCGTCGGCATTGACCAGTAGGAACGCCCCGAACCGACCATCGCTCCGGGATGTTCTCGTTGTGTCGACGGCAGCTCTGGATCGGGTTCAGGTGTCTACCTCATAGCGGTACCAATGCCGCGGATCCCCGTCTTCGTGCAGCCACAGTGTCCCATCTCTGCCGATCCTCCCCTGTGCCCAGCCGGTCGGGTGTCGGTCCTCTGGTAGCAGCAGGCACTCGCGTTCCGTCTCGGTGACGGCTCCGCCCTGTCGGCGGGCTCTGCGGATCTCCCAGCGGAAGCCGCCGCTCGCTCGGTGCTGATCGAGGAAGGCAAGCTCAGAACCGGAGACGGCCAAGCCGCTGCACCGCGTGACGGGGTTCGGTGTGATGCTTCGGACACCGTCAGCGTCGATCTCGATCAGCGGAAAGTCGATGTAGGGGCACGCGTGGACCATGTCGCGGCCGACATTCAGCGCATAGCAGTCGCACCAGACGACGCCTGGAGTGTGGGACGGCGCCATCCAGGGCGGACTGCCGTCGCTGTCCCAGCGCGCCAGACCGATCATGCAACCGTAGGAGCGGGTGCCGTCCGGGTTGGGGAACCAGTAGTTCGACTGGTCGAAGTAGCTGGTCCAGATGTTGCCCTGGGCATCTGTCATGAGCTGCTCGATGTCGTCACCGGCGTAGAAGGCTGACCGGGTCTGCCCGCCTCCGTCGATCACCCGGACGTTGTCGGTGAGGTGTAGTTCGCCCTCGGGAATCGGCCCTCGGTGGCGCTCGATGTCGATGCCTACGGGCTCACAGCGGGCAGCGGCCAGCACGATGCCCTCGCCGAGGGTGTCGATGCGGGTGAACCACAGGCCGAGATCTGTCAGTGGAATTTCGCGAATCTCGGCTCCGTCGCAGATGACGGCGGTCGCGTCGTAGCGTGGGGGCGGTCGGAGCGCGGAGAAGTGCGGGATGGGGGTGAAGCCTTGGGCGGGGTCGGCAACCAGGGCGGCGAGCCGGCCGCGGTGGTCGATGGTCGAGGCCAGGACCTCACAACGGGCGTAGCGGTCGGGAAGCGTCGCGTGCAGCGCAAGCCGGCGGTCAGCGACCATGGGCCTTTCTTGTTGTCATCCATCGATGATCGCATACGAGGCGGCATCGAGTCATCGACGCGTGCGACTCCACACTCAAGATCGAATACATGTACCGGCACTGCTTCCCCATGCGAGCCGGGGCCCGGCTGAAGATCGCCGTCCTGGATCGCCGACCTCTACAACGCCCATCGGCGGCACGGCGTCGCCGACAGGCTGTCGCCGATCGTCTACGAGCAACAAGTCATGGCCGCGCGAGCCGCCACCAGGGTGAGGCTTCAGGAAGCCGTCACCGCATAACGGAGTCTCCACGTTTTCAGGGGATAGACGCTCACAGTCCCTGAATTCGATGCATGTGATCGATGGCCGCCGCTCTGACCTGCGCGGATGAATCATCGGCACCCACAGATCCCGGTCCCCGGCACGAGACGTCACAACAGCTTGAGAGGTTGATACTCCCGCCAAGGTGAACAAAAGAAAGCCCTCGCCCGTGGTGGGCGAGGGCTCTCGGCGTACGGCTACAGGCAGTTGACCGACGCGGCCCGGGAGTTGTTGTACGAGCAGGAGTCGATGAGCTTTCCGGATGGGTCGCGGATGTATCCGGTGTCCGCGGCCTGGTTCCAGATGTAAGCGAACGTCCCTCCGGACCGACCCCAGTAGCGGGTGGTCGAGGTGTTCGTGCCCTTGCCGGTCCGCACCGTGACCGTCTTCCCGGCGCCGAGGGTGAACGTACCGAACGTGTAGACGTGATCCGGCGCGGACGTCTTATCGCGGAGGGTCCACCCCTTGAGGTTGATCGCCTTTCGGGTGGTGTTCTTGAGTTGCGCCCACTCGCCGTTCAGGCTGCTGTTCGCCCCGTTGTCCGGCGACCCGGGCGAGTTGTAGTAGATCTTCACGAACTGGACCGCGGGGAGCGCGGCGGCCTGCGCCGGAACAACGGGGACGAACGCCACGGCCAAAGCGGCGGCGGACAGAGCCAGGGAGAGAGAGCGCACCGGTGGATCCTTCAGCATGTGAGATATGCGGCAAATGTGAGACGTCTGGCCTGCGGTGCAGGTTGGCAGGTGAATCCGGTTTTCTGGGCGTACCAGGGCATGACGACGCCCGCGCCGGATCGAGGAGTGAGGGCGTCGACGTAGGTCCGGTACGGGTCCGTGCGGTTCGCGAGGCCTCACACTCCATGGCGTCGAACGCCGAGCCGGGACCTGCCATCGGCTCGTCACGAAGTGGCCGCGAGTGAAGTCACGACCGGGGATGCATCCGGAGCGGGCTCCGGCGTACCTGTCGAGTGAACGGACGACCGCACCAGGCTGCCGATCATGAAGCGCTCGACGATCGCGGTGCTCGTGGCCGTCTGCATGGGGGCGGCGCTGTTCTGGTCGCTCCTATCGCTTTCCTGGTGTTGTTCTATGGGTGCAACGCCGACGATGACCGGCTCGCCGCCTCCCTGGCCACGCTCAGCGTCCTCGACGCTCATCCGGCGAGCGCGACGCCGCTGACGCAACTGCTCTTGAGGCCGTGCAGACGCCTTGCCTCGTCCGATGGTTCACAGGTCCAACCAGATGAGTTGGAACAAGGTCGATTGCTGCTCGACTGCACCAAGGTGACTGATCTGTCCCATGGCGCTGCCTCATGTTAGGGCGTACCGTTCGATTAGAACGAGCGTTCGATGCCGGTGGGCATTGAGAGTGAATGCTCAATTGGCCGCTTCTGGTCATGGCGAGTGAGCCAAGGCATATCGCAGGTAGCAAACGGCTCAGAAACATCACGGGCAAGTCGAATAACGGAGCAGAGAGACATGAACGACGAATTTTTCCCACCCGGATATGTTGCGCCCGATGATCCTGCTGTCCAGCGGGCGATGGAGGTGATTGATGGGCTCCATCCCTCCGAGCAGAGGGAGTTGATCCGTAGCTCATATCGCGCCGCCTTGGCCTATCGGCGAACAGGCGACATTGACCACCTCGAGAGATTCGCTGATAATTTCTTGGAAACCGTTCATTTGCGCGGCATGCCTGCATACGCGGAAGCGCTGAAGAGGCCGCCCCGAGGCCCTCGGGGTCGGGAAGGAACGCTCGACGTCGAAGAGGTGCTCAACCGACTCGCGGAGTAGCCATGGCGGAGCTGCGGCTCCAACCTGAAAGTCAACATGTGCTCACGGAGTGGTGGAACTCGAGTCGTCCGAGGGAAGGCGATCGGGAACTCGTCCATGAGGTATTGCGTACCATTGGCGATGGGACATGGAGCCGAAGGTGGCACTGGAGACAAGACGTGGCCGACGATCGGCAGAATCTCCCGATGGTGATGATCAGGCCGCGAAACAGTCTGGTGGTTTTAATTCGATTCTGGCCCGCTGATGATCCGCCTGAGTTCGAGCTGATCACGATCGTCGACGTGACCGATCCGCCAGAACAAAGTTAAGCTCAGTCTCCTGATCGCGTTGGCGAACGTCTCGTCCATGTCCGTACGCGTCCGCTGGGAGGCCTCCGGAATGAGGCGGTGTTGTAAACCGATCAGTCCAGGTGGCTGTCCTCCAACGGCATGTGTTTGACGGGGCATACGGCCGAGGAGGACGTCCACGATGGAATGCCGGTTCAACTCGCCCCCGGACGTACGCGCTGATCTTCAGCGATGACGCGGTCGGACTTGAGGGACGGCTGCATGCCGCGCTGAACGACCGGCGGGTCGACAAGGTCAACCTCCGCCGGGAGTTCTTCCGCCCCACGCCCGCGGAGGTCAGGAATCTGCTGGAGCAGATCGCGGGCCGACATCTGCTGGAGTATCGAGACGTTCCCGAAGCGCTGGAGTGGCGGCAGTCGATTCACGCGACGGCGGCGGTGGGGGAAGGCGAGGCGCGCGTCTGACGGCATGGGATCCGGGAGCACATCGGGGGCACATGGCGTTGGCTGATCGGCGAACCTGGTGCGGTCCACCGAGAGTTCGAACGCTTCACCTCGCCGTAGGCCGGCCACCTCGCCACGCGAGGCGGCCGGGCCTTTCCACGTCAGGCCGGGATCTGCTTCTCGTACCAGGTGTAGTAGACGTAGGTGCTGCCGGGCCCGGTCATCGTGCCGTAGACCTGCCAGAAGCTGTTGGCGCCGGGCGAGTAGCGGAAGACCTTGTCCCCGGGTCGGGCGTCCACGAACACGCTCGTGGACCCGTCGGCGGACCGGATCCGTGCCTCGATCGTGAATGTCGAGGTGTCCGGGATGTCGAGGCAGATCTCGTACGTGTACGCCGACGGACCGGAGAGGTTGTAGCTACGACCGTCAACCGCCGGCCGCTGGACGTTGGTGGGAACGTAGCTGTTCAGAGCCCGGGTGTACCCGCCCGTGGAGCAGTCGACCTCGGGGGCGGCCGCGGACGCGGGACCGATGCCGGTGAGCGTGGCGCCGAGGACGCCGGTGACGACGGCGAGAACGGAGATGGTGCGCTTCATGCCTCTCCTCATCCGTGTGGTGACCCTCCAGCTAAATAGTTGAAGGATAAACTGATTCTGGTCCGGTTGCCGTATTCGGACAAGTCCGAGCAAGGATTCATGCACTTTCGAGGCAAGCGGGTCACGTTCAGTCCTCGATGTCGGCGGGCGACCACTTGTGACCCTCACGTCCGGGGGTATCAGCGACGACATGGGCTGAAAGCGGAAGGTCGCAGAGGCGGAGTGTCGGCGAAAGCCCGATCGGGGACACTTCGAGATCGGTATCCCTTCGACGGGCGCTGTAATCTTTTCGGCTTTCATTCCTCTCATCAACCCGCTCCACCGTTACGCGATCGACGCGTCAGTCGTCGGCGTATCCGTGCTTCCACGCGCTTGCCGATCTCGGCGGGGCCGGCCGGAGAGGCTTGGACCAACTCGGCCGAGGTCATGGACGGCGCGATCCCGGCCGACGTCGCCGAGCGGGTCACCGCGCCGGTCGCCGACGTGTGGGTCGGCGTGGTCCGCAACCCGGTCTGCCCGTCGGACGGCCGCGTGCCGTGCCGCGACCACCCCTGAGTTTCCCCCTCGGTGCGGAGGCGGCCGTCGCTGGAGCACGGCAAGTCGCGCCTCGTCTCCACGAAACCCATCGCACCAGGAAGAGACGCGTCGGCACGCGGGCGGTGGGGACCGGTCGTCACGGGGAGGGCCGATGGGTCCGCTGCAGGTGCAGGGCGAGCCGTGTGCGGTCGCGGAGACCGTATTTGCGGAGCAGGCTCGTGACGTGGTTCTTCACCGTCCCCTCGGTGATGAGCAGCCGGTCGGCGATCTGCCTGTTCGTGGCCCCGGTCGAGATCAGTCCGGCCACCTGGGCCTCCCTGGCCGACAGCCCCTCCCGATCAGGCAGAGCGCCGGGCAGCGCCCGCGTGGCGGAGCGGCGGATCTCGGCGACCAGCCGGGCGGCCACCGGGGAGGCCAGTACCGTCTCGCCCCGGGCGGCCCGCCGGATGGCGTCGACCAGTTCCGCCGGCGTGCAGTCCTTGAGCAGGTAGCCGACGGCGCCGGCCCGCAACGCGCCGAAGATGTAGTCGTCCTCGTCGAACGTGCTGAGCACGACCGAGGCCACCGCCGGATACCGGTCCGACAGCAGGGTGATCAGCTCGACGCCGTTCATCCTCGGCATCCTGGCGTCCACCAGCGCCACGTCCGGACGGCACCGCCCGGCGGCTCGCAGGGCCTCCTCGCCGTCGGCGGCCTCGCCGACGACCTCGATGCCCTCCTCGATCTCCAGCATCTTGCGCAGCCCCTGGCGGATGAGCTCCTGGTCGTCGGCCAGCAGAACCCTGACGGTGCTCACGGTGCCGCTCCCGGGTGGACGGGCAGTTCCGCGCGTACCTCGAACCCGCCGCCGGGGCGGTCGCCCGTGGTCAGGGCACCGCCCACGGCTCGGGCGCGTTCGGCGAGCGAGCCCAGGCCGAACCCGCCGTGCGCCTCGCGGTCGCGCCCACCGCCGTCGTCGGTGACCGTCAGCACGACACGGTCGTCGTGGAAGGCCAGGCCGCCCCGCACCCGCCGGGCGCCGGAGTGCCGGACGGCGTTGGCCAGACCTTCCTGCAGCACCCGGTAGAGCACGAGTTCCACGTCGGGCTCCAACGGCAGTTCCTCACCCGAGACCTCGAAGGAGACCTTGAGCCCCGTGCCGTCGAACGAGGCGGCCAGCTGTTGCAGCGCCGCGCTGCCGACATGGCCGTCGAGCGCGAGCGGGCGCAGCGCCCGGGCCCAGCGGCGGGCGTCGGCCAGTGCCTGGCGCGTGAGGTCCTTCGCCTGGCGCACCTCGTCCCAGGCGGCGTCGGGACGCCGATGCCGGAACCGTTCCGCGTTCTCCAGACCCATTTTGATCACCGTCAGGTGGTGACCGACGGAGTCGTGCATCTCCGCGCCCATCCGCGCCCGTTCCTGGGCGACCGTCAGCTCCCGGATCCGGGCCAGCAGCCGCTGCGCCTCCTCACGCCTGCGCCGTGCCTCCAGTACCGCCGACGTCATGCCCAGCACGAAGGCGGCGAACACGACGAGGGGTACGGTCTGCGCGACGGCGTCCAGGACTCCGCGCCCGTACACCTTCACGACCGAGAGGAACAGGCCGCAGCACAGGCAGCCGACGATCACGGCGGCCGTCCGCATGCCGTAGACGAACGCCAGGTTGGCGATGGAGATGAGCGGGAGCAGCTGATGGATCTCATCCGAGCCGGCCGGCCCCAGCGTGAACGTCGCCACCAGGAACACCACCGCCGCCGGCCCCCGCCATCCGCGGGTGCGCCGCCACGGCAGCACGAGCCACAGCGCGCCCACCAGCGCCACGTTGGCGCCGAACACCGTGATCCGCGCGATCGAGGGGCCGGGGGATGTTCCGGCGTGTACGGCGTAGGTGAGCGCGGTGGCGGCGAGCACCACCCAGAACACGACGCTCAGCAGCGGCGGCGGACCGGCGTCACGCGGCTGGACCCGGGGAGAGGGCCCGGGAACACGGGGCATCCGGCGACGCGGCACGATACGACCCTAGTTTCCCGCGCCGCCGGTGTGATCCCCCTACAGATCCATGACGAACGTCATGGTCGGTTCCTCCCGCGGGCCGATGCCGCACGACTGCCCGCTCCCTAGCGTGGCGGTTCATGAGAGTCACCCATCCCGTCTGGGCCGTCCTGATCACCGCCGTCGCCATGCTCGCGCAGGTGATCATCGGAACCGCCCCCGTGACGCTGCTCCTCGAACGCGACAACGTCCTCTACCGGCCCCTCGGCATGATCGGCATCACGCTGGCCTCGCTCGGGCTGGTCTACCTCATCCGCCGCCTCGGTCGCCAGCCGTGGCGGGGCGTGGGTCTCAGGGGATCCTGGCGGGCTCCGTTGCACCTGCTGCTGGGCGCACTGGCGGGCACGGCCGCGATGGCCGCGGCGAACGCCCTGTCGGTGGCGGTCGGCGCCGCCGCCTGGCAGCCCTGGGAGATGGTCACGGCCGGGTTGCCGTACCTGCCGCTGATGATCGCGTTCGCCCTGCTCAGCCAGGCTTTTCCCGAGGAGCTGCTGTGGCGGGGGCACCTGTTCGACACCCTGTCCGACCGGTTGACCCCGCCGGTGGTGCTGGCCGTGGTGTCGATCGGCTTCGGCGCGATGCACCTGATCTCCAACAGTCCGGCCGACACCCCCGTCGAGCGACTGCTCTACGTGGGCCAGGCGACCGCGCTCGGCTTCGCCTGCGCGGCCGCGCGAGTCCGTACCGGGGCGCTGTGGGCGGCGGTCGGCGTGCACACCGGCTTTCACATCGCCAACATGCTGCTGCCCACCCGGGACATCGCCTACGGTGTGCAGCTCGTCATCATGGTCGGCACGCTCTGCGTCACCGGGCTGCTCATCCTGGCCGGCCGCCGGCGGGACGGCACGGCGGCCACCGACGGGACCGTACGGACGACGGCCCCGCCCCCCTTCCGGCGGTGACGGAGCGCCAGGCCGGGAGATCAGGCCGGAAGCGTCGCCGCGGATCAGAAGCCGATCAGCTCCGGCGCCTGGGTGACGGACCGCAGCATGCCGGGCAGGACGGTGCGCAGCTCACCGAGCGTCTCGGGCGGCAGGTCGAGACGGACCTCGAAGACGGTCTCGGTCTCCAGCAGGTCAGCCGCCTCAAGCGTCAGCTCCAGCCGGAGCGTCGTGCCGCCCAACGTGATGGAGCGCACCCCCTCACCGGTGCCGCGCATATCTTGGCGCGCCACCCGGTAACCCTCCTGGTAGGACGTCACCAGAAGGTGCTCGGCATCGGGGCCGTCGGCCTGTTCCGTCAGGTAGATCAGGCACCGGCCGTGTTCCTGGTCATGACCGAAGGCGCGGGCGGTCATGGTCGTGGTCGGGCGGTAGGCCAGCTCCCCGGTGATCGGCGACGGAGCCGGCGGCCGGCGGTCACCGAAATGGTCGTACCACCGGTCGTAGCGGTCACCGTACGCGGTGGGCAGCCCGAGGGGAGCGGCGGTCGGCAGCGCGGCCAGCAGCCAGCCGGGCGGCTCCTTACGGGGGAAGACGGTCAACTCCGCCAGCGCCGCCGGCGGCGGCACATCCTCGAACGGCTGCGCGGAGGAGTCGACGCGTCCGGTGTAGCCCCTGCCGCCGGGGGAGAACTCCAGCTCGCAGATGAACCAGGTGCCCGCGCCGTCCCGGTAGGACAGCTCACGTACGCGCTGGAACGGCTCCGCCGTGCCCTCGACGGTGATCTCGCGGCCGTCGCGGGTGACGGCGGTCACCGCGTGCGAGCCGACCTGGGCATGGCGTACGGCCAGCCGCGACCAGCCCGGTGCGGCGGCGGCACGGGCGAGATCGCCGATCTCCATCAGCCTGGCGTGGGCCTCGTCGTTCCGGGAACGCCAGTTCCTGTTCCGCCTGGTCCGCTCGGACATCATGATCATCCTTCCTGATCGGCGCCGGTGCCGACGCTGTTCGTGTCCGCTGTCCCGGGCGCGCCGCCGGTGAACCGGTCGTGCAGCCGGCGGACCTCGCGGAGCAGCCCGCTGTTCCCCTTGCGGGCCGCCATGTCACGCACCTCGGGAATCTCACCGCGGGCACCGCACCACTCGGCGGTCGTGGCGGCGAGCGCGACGAAGTCGGCCAGGCCGTTGCGCGGGCGCTCGCCCGGCGCGGGCAGCAGCACGGGCAGCGCCGCGGCGGCGATCCGCCACACGTGCGCGTGGGCGCCCCGCCCGGCCGCGGCGTCGAGTGCGGCGACCATGTCGATCATCCTGACCTCGCCGCCGGCCAGCAGGAGTCCCACCTGGCGGCCGACCTCGGCCGCGGGCAGCTCGTCGCGCGCGGCGACCTCCAGCAGCACGTCGACGGACCCGGGTGTCCCCGGTTCACCCAGGACGCGGGCGAGCATCACCGAGAACGCCGCCCCGGCCGGTCCTTCGGCTCGCGCGAGATGGCGGATCTGCTCCAGCCTGACGGAGGGGTCGTTCCATGATTGCCTGAGCGCGTACGGCATGAGATGGGCGGCGGCGACCTCACGGTGTGAAGGCAGCGTTGAGGGCCACCATTCGAGGTGCTCAGCCTCGGCCCGGTGCCCGGGGACGCCGAGCATCATGTCGACCAGCGGCAGACCGACGGGTACGGCGGTGGCCGTGGGCACCAGGCGCACGTCGTGGTCATGGCTCCGGTCGTGCCAGTCGTGGTCGCCGTCGCCGCCGTTCTCGCAGGTCCACTCCAGCTCGATCCCGACCTGCGGGCAGGCCCACGCGGCGAGGATCCGGCCCGCCGCGGACGTCAGGCGGGCCGCCCGCTCCGCCGCCTCGGGATCCGGGGTGCGCGGCAGGCGCAGCAGCGCCTGCTGGAGGTCGGCGGCCAGCGGTTCGGCCCCGGTGGCCTCGATGACCTCCAGCCGCCGGACCAGCTCGGCCGCCGCCACGTGCCCCGTGCTGTGGGTGGGCGTGGCCAGCAGCAGCGGTGGGAGGGCGTCCTCCTCGACGGCCCGCAGGACCTCGGCCGCGCGGTGCAGCAGGAGCCGGTGCGGGGCGGCCAGGCTCCCCCTCGGCATGAAACGCCGCCAGGCGTGCGGGATGGGCGCGGTAGCGGTCAGGGAGCGGACGGCGCCCTGGAGCCACTGGCCGGCATGCTCCCAGGGCTCCCGCCGGTAGTTTTGGTCGGCCCACGGCCGGGCGAGCGTCTCGCGCAGTCCGGAGAGCATCGCCGCCGCCGTACCCGCCCGGTCACGGTGGGCGAGCGCGACGAGGCCGGCGAGCGACCGCTCCCAGGTCTGCCATGAATGCGGTCCCTCCCGCCACATCAGCAGATCGAGTTCCTCGACGGACTCGACCGGAGGTTCGAGGGGCCGGGAGCGTTCGGGCGCGGCGGGTGGCGGCGGAGGGGTGAACGCGGGCTCGGCCTCGGCGACCGTGCCGCCCGTGAACACGGCGGCGGCCCGGTGGCCGAGGTGGGGCGGGAGCAGTTCGACGGCCTCACGTATGGTGGCGCGGCCCTCCTCGCCCATGCCGTCCGCGTGGGTGAGGGCCAGCTCGACGGCCTTCTCCTGGAGCTCGGCGAAGTCGGCGGCGAACGCGCGGGCCAGCGGCGCGGCGACCACACCGGCCAGCGCGGGTGTGCGCCGTACGGAACGGTCGAGCCACGACAGCCCGGCGCGTACCAGCTTGCGCTCGGGGCGGAACAGCAGTGACTCCCACGCTTCGGCGAGGTCGTCGGCGGTGAGGCCGTCGCAGTCGCGCAGCCGCCTGGCGGCCGGTTCGGCGACCGGACCGGGGGAGGCGGGCAGCAGGCGCAGGTAGTCACGGGCACGGGACGCCGTCTCGGCGGGCGAGGGGTCGAGCGCCTCGTGCAGGCGGACGAAGAACCGCAGGTCGATGGCCGTGCCGCCGAGCAGGAAGCGGCGCACGCAGCCGTCGATCAGCTCCTCGCGCTTCACCCGCCCCGCGTCGGCGAGGGCCGTCAGCGCGCCCAGCCAGCCCTCGTGCGGGTCCTTCTCCCACTGGAGCACCCGGCCCACGCCCTGGGCCTCGAACAGGCGCGGCAGCAGGTGGTCGAGCAGCGGGTCGGCGCCCAGGTCCGAGGGGACGCGGTCCGCCCAGCCGGCCACCAGCGGGTCGTGCTGCGGCGGCTCGACGCCGGTCTGGCGGAGCAGTGCCAGGGCGAGGGCGACGCCGCGGTCGTCGGAGGCGCGCAGGCGCAGCACGACCCGCTCGGCCAGGTCGGCGCGCCAGGCGGCGGGCCGGTCGGCGAGCACCGCCAGGATCAGGTCCACGTCGTTGTCGGGGCCGGACCACCGCGGCGCGAAGTCGCGCCGATACAGCCAGGACGTCACGGCCGCCGCGCCACCGATGGTGGCGGCGCCCGCCACCCGCAGTGCGGGGCCGTAGTCGACCAGGCCGTCGTCCCAGCGGTCGAACCGGCCCCGCAACTCCTTCAGCAGCTCCGGCAGCCGGGCGGCGACCTCCTTGCGGGCCTCGCCGTCCAGTGTCCTGACCTTCTCCGCGAGCCGGCCGGCGCGCCTTCTCTCGATCAGGTTCCTGATCTCGCCCCAGTGATCCATGGCGGGGAACCTAACCAGCCGCACCGACACTTTCGGCCGGTACGGAGATCGGGGTGACGCCTACGCGGGGACCGCCTCGCCGGGGTCGTCCGGGACGAGGGGCAGGAGGAGCTCGTAGAGGTCGCGAAGCCGGTCGGGGCCGACGGGAGGGAAGACGACGGTCGCGCCGACCGCGAGCAGGTAGGGCAGCAGGGCCGCGGTCCGGGCCTCCTCGTCACCGGCGGCGGCCGGGCGCCACACCCGCTGGAGCGCGGCCAGTCGTGCCTCGTCGAGGCGGGTCTGCACGGCACGCACGTCCGCGTCCCAGGTCGCCCACGCCCGCAGCGCGGTCTCGACCTCGGGCCGGTAGAGGCCGGTGTCGTCGGAGCCGACGAGTTTCGTCAGCTGCGTGAGGACCGTACGGGGGCCGGCCGATTCGCCCACCGCGGAGATGGCGTTCTCCAGCGCTTCAACCGAAAGACGCTCGAAGCGGGCGAGAAGCTCTTTCTTGTACCCGTCGGCGCCGTCGAAGTGATGGTGGAACGACCCCTTCGACAGGTTGAGCCGGGCGGCGATCCGGTCGATCCGGATCCCTGCCGCACCCTCTTCCGCAAGGACTTTCAGGCCCTCGTCCAGCCACCGGTCTCGTGCCGTGCTCACCCGGCGAACATACCACAGGGTATGGAACGGCCCGTGCCCGCCGAGGCGCTCACGAGCGTCACGTCAGGAAGCTGTGGACGCCGGTGGCGACGCAGATCAGCAGCATGCCGACGGCGTTGAGGAAGAGGTTGCGGCCGAAGTCCCGGGCCGCGATGTGCACCGCGATGGCGACGACGAAGTAGAGCACGAGGGCGCCGCAGGTGACGGCGCCGAGATACGGCAGCCAGATGCCGAGGACCAGACCGGCCGCCGCGGCGAACTTCAGCGGCGGCAGTATCCACCAGTGGCGTCGTGGCCACTTCACGCCCTCAAGGCACCGGACGATGAACGGGATGGGCTTGATGCACATGATGGCGTCGCTGACCTGAATGAACGCCAGAAGGACGACCGGCCAGACGGGGTCGGGCAATGCGGACATGTCTCTCCTTAGAAGATCGCTGGACGTACCATACGGTATGGTATGTTCAGCGATCAATGCTCGCCCTGCCATCACCGGAGGTTCGATTCACCTTGTCGCGGATGGTGCGGTCGCCCGGTGGGACCGAGCCCGGTGGTTTCTTCCGTCATGCCCCTCAGCCAAGCCCTCGGGGCCCTGCCGCGCCCGCGAAAAGCGCCGGCGGCCGAAAGGGGGCCGCCGGCGCGGGGGTGCCCGCCGCTCAGGCGTGCGGGCAGGTGTCGCGGTACTCCTGGATCGCCAGGCTCCGGGGAGCCGGGCACAGGAACTGCTCGTAGCGGGTGTCGTCGTCGATGAAGCGCTTCATCCACGAGATCATGTACTTGGCCATCGTGGTGTTCGGGGTCTGCGGGAAGAAGTGCGAGGCGCCGTTGAGCTCCATGTACGCCTTCTCCGACGAGGCCGGGATGCTCGTGTAGAACGGCTCGGAGTGCGTGAGCACCGGGGCGACGGTGTCCGCCTCGCCACCGATGATCATCGTCGGCACCCGGACCTCCGACCAGGTCTTGTCCAGGTTCCACGGGGCGATCGGGATGGCGGCCTGCAGCGACGGCCGGGTGGCGGCCGCCTCCAGGGTGCCGCCGCCGCCCATGGAGTGTCCGGCGACCGCGAGGCGGGTGGCGTCGATCCGCCCGCGGACCGAACTGTTCTGGACCAGGTAGTCCAGCGCGGCCAGCAGCTGGCGGCCGCGGCTGTCGGGCTGGTCGTAGATCGTGTTGGTCTCGATGCCGATCACGACGAAGCCCTGGGAGGCCAGGCGGGGGCCGAGCCAGCTGAGGCTGGCCCAGGTGGCGGTGTAGCCGGGGGAGATGGCGATGGCCCCGAAGGTTCCCTGGCTCGTGTCGGTCGGATAGTAGACGGTTCCGCCGCCGAACCCGCTCACCTGCAGCACCGACACCGAGTACTGCGAGGTGGCGAAGGGACCGCGCGACGCCTCGATGCTCGCCTCGGTGGGAGCCGGCCCGCGCTCGTACGGATTGTCGACGGCGGCGGCGGAGGCGGCAGCGGAGGTGGAGGTGGAGGCGTGGGCGCCGGGGGAGAGCGCCAGGCCGCCGAGGGCCAGGGCCATGACCATGCCGATCACGGTGGCGACCCGGGAGACCCGGGGACGCCGGGCGGGCGCGGGGACGCCGGTCGGGGTGCGGAGCCGGGAGGCGGAGGGCTGGGGGATGCCGGAGGAGGGGGATGTCCGTGGCTGCACGTTCGTGTGCTCCCTGCTGGTCGGGGGGAGGAACCCGGCGCCGCCCGGCCCGCCGGGGCGGGCGGTGGGGAGACGGTGCCGGAGTTCCCGGCGACTGCTTTCCGGGCCATTGTTCGGCCGGTACGGCCTTCGCGCATCGGTGAAATCACGTGCCTTCACCGGGCGATGTCCCGAGGCCCCGATGTCCCGAGGTCCCGATGTCACGAGGTTCTGAGGTCCCGAGGTCCCATCCGGGCCGTCCATGGGATCCGGCCCGGCGACGGGGCTCAGCCCAGCAGGCGTACCAGCTCCACCCGGGATCGGACGCCGAGCCTGGCGAAGATGTTCCGCAGGTGGTGTTCGACCGTACGGGGGCTGAGGACGAGGCGGGCGGCGACCTCGCGGTTGGTGGCGCCCTCGGCGACCATGCGCGCGATCTGCAGCTGCTGGGCGGTCAGGTGACCGGCCCCGGCCGATGCGGTGGGCGGTGCGGGGGCCGGGACGGACTGCCCCGCCGCGCGCAGCTCCGCGCGGGCCTGCTCGGCCCAGAGCCGGGCGCCGAGCCGTTCGAACGTGTCCAGGGCGTCACGCAGGTGCGGCCGGGCGTCCCCGGGGCGGCGCTCCCGGCGCAGCGCTCCGCCGAACAGCAGCTGGGTGCGGGCCGTCTCGAACTCGCACGCCCCCCGGTGGTGCAGGTCGAGGGCGTCCCGGAACAGGGTCTCGGCCCTGCCCGGTACGGCCAGCAGCGCGTGGCACCGCAGCGCCAGCGCCAGGCGGTCGGGGCTGTCGGTGCTGGCCGCCCAGCGGTCGAGTGACCGCAGCGCGGCCCTCGCCCGCTGCCGCTCCCCGGTGCGGGCGGCGGCCTCGATGAAAATGGGGGCGGCCATGACCCGGACGACCACGTGGCCGTTCCGGCGGCCGGCGCCCAGCCGGGCCACCGCCTCCCCGGCGCGGCCCGCCGCCAGGTCCAGGTGGGCCAGCGCCCAGTTGCCCAGCGCCGCCGCCATCCCCAGGCCGTGGGCGTCGGCGAGTTCGAAGGCCGCTTTGGCCCGGATCCCGCAGGTCTCCTCATCCCCCTGGACGGCCGCGATGAGCGCCAGCCACGCGAGGTGGTGGCCTGCGGCGCCGCGCCGTCCCGTCTCCCGGGCCAGGCGCAGCCCCTCCGCCGCGTTGGCGGCGGCCGAGGCGTAGCGGCCGGTCCAGACCTCGGCGTGGATGACCGGCTCCAGCAGGTGCGGCAGCGCCGAGACGGCGCCTCTGCGGCGCGCGCCGTCCACCGAACGGCCCGCGAGTTCGAGGGCGTGCCCGTCCTCCCCGAGCAGCAGGCTGGCGACGCCCGCCCAGGCCAGCATGGCCGGGTCGCGCACCGGCCCGGCCAGCCGCCGCACCCTGCGCAGCGGACCGGCCGCCTCGGCGTGCCGCCCCCGGAAGGAGGCGGACAGCCCGGCCAGGTACTCGAACATCAGGCGCGTGGCCGGGCCGTCGTCGGGACGGCGCAGCCCGGCGGCCCGGCGGGCGATGGCGAGGAACCGCCGGTGGTCCCCGGCGAAGTAGTCCGCGTCGGCGGCGCGGACCAGTGCCCGTACCCCCAGCTCGCGGTCGCGGTCCAGCAGCCATCCGGCCGCCGCCAGGAACCTGTCGTGGGCGCTGCCGGTCTCTCCGCCCAGCAGCTCCAGGGTGCCGCGCAGCAGTTCGGCCCGGCCCCGGGTCTCGGCGGTGACCGTCGCGGTGCGCAGCCGGGCGAGCAATGATCCGGCCAGGTCGGGGCGGCCGGAGTTGGCCGCGTGCCGGGCCGCGGCGGCCAGGCGTGCCGCCCTGACCTCGCCCCGCCCGGTGAGCTCGGCCGCGCGCTCGAAGGCGCGGTAGGGCTCGGGAAGACCGCCGTACGGCTGCGCCGCCCACGCGGCGGCGGCCAGTTCCTCGCCGAGTTCCTCCTGCGGCCCGTCGAGCGCGGCCGCCCGGTGCCAGGCGCGGCGCAGGCGGTGGTGGTCCTGGTCCAGGACGTTCGCCAGCAGGCGGTGGGCGGCGCGGCGGAGGGCGAGGGAGGCGCCGTGGTAGACCACCGGGCGCATCACGGGCTCGGCGAAGCCGTACCGGTGGCAGCCCGGACCGACCGCGGTGACGATGCCGGTCCGTTCGGCGGGTTCCAGCGCCTCGGCGGCGTCCGCCGGCGCGGCGGCGCGCACCAGAGCGGCGGCGTCCAGGTCCGGATCGGCCGCGAGGAGAAGGAGCAGCCACCGGGTGCCCGCGGGCAGGCGGGCCAGCCGGTCGGCGCAGGCCCGCCACAGCCGCCCGTTCCGCGGCGGCGCCTCGGGCGGCGGCGCGGTGCCGGCCAGCTGCGCGGGTGTCAGCGCCGCGGCGGTCTCGGCCAGGGCCAGGGGGTTGCCGGCGGCGATCCGGTCCAGCGCCGCCCACAGCTCCGCCGAGAGCGGCGACGGGACCAGGCCGCCGACCAGCTCCCGGCCCGCCGCCGCGTCGAGGGGAGCCAGCACCCGGACCGGGGCCAGGTCGGAGAGGTCAGCGGCGGCACCCGGTACGGCTCCGCCGCCGAGGGCACGGTGCTGGTGGTGCCGGGCCGCGAACAGCATGGCGATCGGCTCGCCCGACAGCCGACGGGCCACGAAGGCCAGCGCGTCGCGGCTGGCGGCGTCGAGATGGTGGACGTCGTCGACGCAGACGACGAGCGGCCGGTTCCTGGCCGCCGCCGACAGCAGGTCCAGGACGGCGGCGGGCAGGGCGATCCCCGGCGCGGCCCGCCCGTGCTCCAGGGCCCGTCGCAGTACGGTGCCCCGTGCGCCGGGCGGCGGCTCCGGGGAGTCGGTCAGGGGGCGCAGCAGCGCGTGCAGCCCGGCGAACGCCATCGACGTCTCCGCCGCCGCGCCGGCCGCGCGCAGCACGGTGAATCCGTCAGCCAGGGCGACGGCGAGGTCCAGCAGCGCGGTCTTGCCGATCCCGGCCGGGCCCAGCAGCAGCGACGCCCCGCCGCGGCCCTGGCGGGCCTCCTCCAGCAGCCCTCCCAGCTCCTCCCGCTCCGCGTCCCGCCCGCGCAGCGGCGCGGGCCGGGCGGTTCGGGAGGCGGCGGACACGCCATCAGTGTCAACCGGCGATGTCAACTTTGGAAGGGATGGGTGTCAAAAGGCTTCTGTCCGGATCCGCGCCGCCGCCCCCGGCCATGGAGCGGCCGGGAGCGACGAGGACGACGGCGCCGACGGGGACGACGGCACCGACGGCACCGACGGCACCGACGGCACCGACGGCACCGACGGCACCGACGGCACCGACGGCACCGACGGCGCCGACGGGGACGAGAGCGGGGACCGTACGGGCTCCTGGAGGCGGATCCCAGGGTCGCCGGCCCGCGCGGAGCGGCGGCGGGATCACCGGCGGCCGGGTGTCACCTCGGCGCCCCCACCGGTTCCGGGGGCGCCGGCCGTACCTCGGCGCGGCTCAGGCGGCCGGGCCACCAGGCCCGCGGGCCCAGGTCCCGCACCAGCGCCGGGACCAGCAGGGACCGCACCACCAGGGTGTCGAGCAGTACGCCGAAGGCGACGATGAAGGCGAGCTGCGCCAGGAACGCCAGCGGGATCACCACCAGCGCGGCGAAGGTGGCGGCGAGCACGACGCCCGCCGAGGTGATCACCCCGCCGGTGGTGACCAGCCCGCGCAGCACGCCCTCCCGGGCCCCGTGGCGTGCGGTCTCCTCGCGGACCCTGGACATGAGGAAGATGTTGTAGTCCACGCCCAGCGCGACCAGGAAGACGAAGCCGTACAGCGGCACCGACGCGTCGCTGCCGGTGAACCCGAGGATGTGCGTGAAGACCAGCGTGGAGACGCCGAGGGTGGCGAGGAGGTTCAGCGCCACGGTGACCACCAGGAGTACGGGCGTCACCAGCGAGCGCAGCAGGAAGACCAGGATGAGCAGGATGATCGCCAGGACGACCGGGACGATGAGCAGCGTGTCGCTCCGCGCGGTCTCCGTCGTGTCGTACCGCTGGGCGCTGTAACCGCCGACCATGACGCCGTCCTCGCCGTCGAGCGCGGCGCGCAGCCGCTTCACCGTGTCCTGGGCGGCGTCGCCGTCCGGCGCGTCGCGCAGCGTCGCCTCGACCAGGACGCGCCCGTCGACGACCTTGGGGTCGCCGCCCGGCCGGCCGCTCCGGGAAACCGGTTCGGCGCTGGAGACGCCCTCGACGCCGCGGGCCTTCTCCGCCACGGCCGCGGCGCGCCCGGCGGGGGCGACGATGACCGCGGGCTGCCCTGAGCCGCCGGGGAAGTGCTCGCTCAGCGTCGCCTGCGCCGCCACCGACGGCGCGTCGTTCACGAACGTCTCGTCCAGCGGGACGCCCCGGGCGTTGAACCGCGGCGAGAAGAGGGCCAGGACGACGAGGGGCAACAGGGTCGCGATCCACAGTCGGCGCGGATGACGGCCGACCAGGGCGGCCACCCGGCCCCAGATCCCGCGGTTCGCGGTGTCGGCCGGGCGCGGCCTGGCCGGCCACAGCGCGGCGCGGCCCAGCAGGACGAGGACGGCGGGCAGGAAGGTGAGCGCGCTGAGCGCGGCGCACGCGATGCCGATGGCGCCCACCGGGCCGAGCGCGCGGTTGTTGGTCAGGCTGCTGAGCAGCAGCGCGAGCAGTCCCAGGGCCACGGTGGCGGCGCTGGCGACGATTGGCTCGAACGAGCGGCGCAGCGCGACGCGCCCCGCGGCGAAGCGGTCGCCGGTCGCGGCCAGCTCCTCCCGGAAGCGGGCGGTCAGCAGCAGCGCGTAGTCGGTGGCCGCGCCGATGACGAGGATGAACAGGATGCCCTGCACCTGGCCGTCGACCCGGACGATGTCGCGGTCGGCCAGGAAGTACACCACGGCGCAGGCCAGTCCCAGGGCGAACACCGCGCCGATGATGATGACGAACGGCAGCAGCACGCTCCGGTACACCGCCAGCAGGATGACCAGTACGGTGACCAGCGCCACCCCGAGCAGCAGGCCGTCGATCCCCGCGAAGGCGTCGGACAGGTCGGCCCGGGTGGCCGCCGGTCCGGCGAGCCGGGCCCGCAGGCCGTCGACCGCCACCGCCGAACCGATCCGGTCCAGGGCCTCCCCGAGCGAGTCCTCGACGGCGGGGCCGAGCTGGACCACGCCCTGCAGCGCCCGGCCGTCCTCCGATCCGATGGCGGGCGAGGGCGTCCCGGCGACGCCCTCCGTGCCGCGCAGCGCGGCGAGCCTCCGCGTCGCCTCGGCGCTCTGCTCGGAGGTGACGGCCTTGCCGTCCGCGGTCCACACCACGATGAGCGGCTGCGTCTCACCCTCGCGGAACCTCTCCTGGACCTCCAGCACGCGTGTCGACTCCGCGCTCTGGGGCAGGAAGGCGGCCTGGTCGTTGGTGGACACCTCGGTGAGCTTGCCGGCGAAGGGCCCCAGCCCTCCGCCGACGGCCAGCCACACCAGCACCAGCAGCGCCGGGACGAGCCAGCGGATCTGTTTCCGTGCCATGGGACCGCCTCTCCGTGATGTCATGTAACTCAATAATCAAGATACTCAATGATTGAGTTAATGTAGCATGGCGGCATGAACGGCGCTGGTGAAGGGGGCATCGACCGGCTGGCCTTCGCGGTACGGCTGCGCAGGATGACCGCGGAGTTCAACCGCATCGCCCACGAGTTCGCCGGCGAGCACGGACTGCATCCCACCGACGTCCAGGCGCTCATCAAGATCTTCGACGCCCCGGAGCCGATCACTCCCGGCCGGCTGCGGGAGGAGCTCAACCTCACCTCGGGCGCGGTCACCGCCTGCCTCGACCGGCTGGAGCGGGCCGGGCACATCCGCCGGGTCCGCGACGCGCACGACCGGCGCGTGGTCCACCTGCACTACCTCGACGCGGCCAGGGAACTGGCCGGGGCCTTCTTCCGCCCGCTCGGCCGCAGCACGGACAACACGCTGCGGCGGTTCAGCCCGGAGGAACTGCGCACCGTGGCCGCCTTTCTCGACGCCATGAACGAGGAACTCGACACGCTGCGCGCCGCACCGGGCTCCGCCTGACGTCCTCGGGTGAACCGGCCCGGCCCCGGCGGTGCCGGCACTGATGTCTTCGGGCGCGGGGGCCGGAACGGTTGCGGTCAGCCGACGTCTTCGGGCGCGGGGGGCCGGACGGCCCGGCCGGAGACGACGCCCGCCCCGGCCGGCCTCTCAGGGCGCGCGGGCCGGACGGCCGCGTGCCGGCCCGGGTCCACGCCCGCCCCGGCCGGCCGGCCTCTCAGGGCGCGGGCCGGCCCGGGTCCTCGGAAACGCGCGGCTACCGGCCGGGCGGAAGTTGTTCGCCGATGAGCTCCAGCAGCGCGGCGTGCGTCTCGCGGTCGGCCGCCACGACGAGCCCGCCCGCGCCGGTGTGCGGGGGCCGGCCGTCGAAGCCGGTCACCACGCACCCGGCGGCCCGGCACAGCGCTATCCCGGCCGCGAAGTGCACGTTGTCCTCCATACGGCCGTCGGTGACGTAGGCGGCCCGCCGTCCGGCGGCGACCCAGGTCACAGCCAGGGTGGTGGAGACGACGCGCGGGCGGAACCTCTCGGCGAACCCCGGCTCGGCGAGCAGCCGGACCGCCCGGAAACCCGGCTCGTTCGGGAACGGCGGATCGAGGTTGACGTCCACCAGCCGCGATCCGGCCGACGGCGCGAGCGGCTCGTCCACGCCGTCGCGGCGGACGTACGCGCCGGCGCCGCCGGCCCTGTCCGCCCCGTCGCTCTTGTCTGCTCCGCCGGTTCCGTCGGTCCCGCCGGTCCAGAACACCTCGCCGGAGAACGGGTCGGCGCACGCCGCCGCCGTGACGCCGGAACCCGTGCGCAGGGCGACGTTCACCGCGACCAGCATGCTGCGCGCGGCGTAGTTCAGGGTGCCGCACAGGGGATCGACCAGCCACACGCGCTCCGCGTCGTCCCGCCCGGTGCGCCCGCTCTCCTCACCCGTCACGGCGTCGTCCGGCCGTGCCGTACGGATGACGTCGAGGATGGCCCGCTCCGCCTCGATGTCCGCGGCCGTGGCGAAGTCATCGGTGGACTTCTCGAAGCGCGTCAGCGGCCCGCCGTACATGGCGCGCACGACGGCGGCTCCCGCCTGCGCCGCGGTCAGGGCCAGCTCCTCATCGGTGATCGGCATGTGCGCAGGATAGACCGTGATCTTTTCCGCCCCGCGGGTGCCCGCCGTCCGGCGCCGGCGGGCGCCAGGTGAGGCGGGTGGCCGGTGGCCGCGGCGGGGGCTTGGTGAGGCGGTGGCCGGCGGTCGCGGCGGGGCGGGCGGTGCCTGCGAGCCTCCGCCGGGGTGCTTGCGCCGACCTCGCGCGCCGACTTCGCGCGCGGACCCCGCCGGGAACGACGACCTGACAACGCTTCGTCGCTGGAATCGCCGCCGCCCCGATCCGGGGATGGGAACCGGCCGGGTGTCAGAGCCGGTCGAGGAGATCCGGGAGCTTCCGCATGTCGTCGAAGACGATCGTACCGGGGCCTTCGAGCCACTGTGCGGGGGTGAGCCCGCCCGCGTAACCGAAGGCGCGCATGCCGGCCGCGCGGGCCGCCTGGACGCCGTACCGGCTGTCCTCCACCACCACGCACCGGGCGGGCTCGACGCCCATCTCCCGGGCGGCGTACAGGAACAGATCGGGCGCAGGCTTGCCGTGGGCGACCTGCGTCGCGCTGAAGATCCGGCCTTCGAAACGCCGATGGAGGCCGGTGTGGCCGAGGGTGTGGCGCATCTTGTCGTGACTTCCGCTGGAGGCCACGCACGTCGGCAGCGTGATCGCGTCCAGCGCCTCGACGATGCCGTCGACGGCGGTCAGCCCCGCGTCCACCGCCTCCTGGTGCAGGCGCAGGAAGCGCCGCTCGGCCTCGGCCGTCAGCGCCGGTCCCAGCCGGGCCTCGATCAGCTCGTTGATGGACTTGGTGGACCGTCCCACGAACCGTTCGGTCACCTCGGCCTCGCTCAACGGCCAGCCCAGCTCCGAGAGCACGCCGGAGTGCACACGTACCGCGATGGGCTCGCTGTCGACCAGCACGCCGTCGCAGTCGAAAATCACCAGTTCAACCGGTTCGATCACCGGGACAGGCTACTCCTGCCCGTATCGGGCGGGACACCGGCCACCGTACGCGGGCCACCCGGCACCACGCGGCGGACGCGTCCCGCGTGGCCGTTCAGCGGGCGGTCGTCACGGGGACGGCCAGGAGCGCGTCGGCCAGCCGGGGCAACGAGGAGACGACCGAGCCGCCGGCGGCGGCGAGATGCTTGCGGCGGCCGTGCTCGCTCACCACCCCGATCGCCTGGACGCCGGCGTTCCCGGCCGTGTACATGCCCCCGGCCGACCTGCCGACCAGCGTGCAGGCAGGCGGCCGCAGCCCCATGGCCTTCACCGCCTGCCGTACGAGGTCGGTGTACGGACTCTCGGCCGCCCGGAGGTGTTCGCGCCCGAGGACCGGCCCCACCAGGTGGCGCAGACCGTGCGTCTCCAGGTGGGTCTCCATGGCGGCGGAGCAGGTGCCGCCCACCACTGCGACGGCCCTGCCGCCGGCCTGACAGGCCCGCAGCACCTCGTGCGCTCCCGGGGTGGGCGCCGCCGCCACGGCCGCCGCCGTCTTCCGGCTCAGGTGGGCGTGCGGTCCGCGAGCGGGTTCTCGGTGCTCAGGGCGGTGGGGCGAGCCGTACCACCCGGTCGCGTACGGAGCCGTCGAGGTCCGCCTGGAGCAACCCGTTGTCGGCTCCAGGGACACAGCCCATGGAGATCGAGACGTTCGCGGGCGGTCCGTCCGGGTAGCCGAACAGGAGCCGGAACTCGCGGTCGTCCGTGCCTCCGCCTCTCTGACAGGTGTTGTCACTCGGCCGGGTGTCAAGGGAGTTCAGCTCCGCGGCCAGTTCGCGGGCGACCTGTTCGCCGTACTCCCGCCGAGGAGGTCTTCCGGAACCCGAGATCCGGCCGCACACCATGACCGAGACGATCCCCTCGGGCACCATCCGCTCGTCCTGGCCCCGGCGGCCGGTGAAGTCCCCGCAGGGGTCGTCGGAGCGGGTGGGCTTCCAGGCGCCCGTCCGATAGGCGGCGGCGATGTCCGGCCCGACGTACGAGCGGCTGCCGACGGTGCCGTTCGTGGTCGTCGCGCAGGAGTTGACCTCCTCGGCGCTGCCCACCCACAGCGCCCGGCCGTCGGGGTAGGCGAAACGGATGAGGTAGTTCGTCATCGGCCCGCCCATCAATGTGCACGGACCACCGCGGGGCGGGTCGGTCACCGGGAGGTACGCGAGGTCACGGGCCATGACCCCGGCCTGGTCCGCCAGGGTCCTGGTCCCGGCCAGCCGCTCACCGCCCGGGTGCGCGTTGTCCCCGGGGTAGGCGCAGATCAGCGCCCTGACCGGTGAGCCGGGCACGAGCGACTCGTCGGCTCCGTCGATGTCGGCGGCGGCGGGCACCCAGCCGCCGATGCCCTCACCGCCCCACTGTTGCGGGCACGAGGCCGGCACCGGCGGCCCTCCGCTCGCCGATCGCGCGATCTGCACGCCCGCCGCGCACGCCACCACCGCGGCAAGGGCGGCACCGATCCAATGGACGAGTCTCATGACGCTGAGACGTCGGCGCCGTCCGATCGGTTCAGCCGAGCGGTGCCGAGACGATCGTGCGGAACCTTCACATGCTCTCCCCGGGACCATCACATGCCCCTGCTTGGCCTGCCTCTCATGAGGCAGGAACGGGATATGGGACGGCAGCTCGCGCCGGTTCCGGTCAGAACGGACACGACGGGGGAGGACCGGGCGGACCGCGCGGCCTTCCTCGCGGTGATGTCGCTGCCGGCGCTCGCGTTCGCGGACTGGTTCGTGGTGACGACCGTCATCCGCGACGTCCAGTGCGAACGGTACGAGCGCGGCGGCGTCCTGGACTGCGGCGGCTCACCCGCGATGGAGGAGGCGTACACCACCGGACCGCTGCTGACGGTTCCGGTCCTGGCGGTCCAGATGTGGCTGATCGGGTTAGCGATCCGCCGGCTTCGAAGCGGGTCTCGTTCGTCCCTCGGGTGGGGTCGTTCCCGTCGTGGGGGCCGCCGGCGTGCCTGACCCGGCATGGCGGCCGTCGAGTGCCCGTTCCGCTCGGTACCGGGCGATCCAGTCCCGGTTCAGCTCGTCGGCCTGCCGTCGGTACCGGGCGGTGATCGCCTGCCCCGGCGGCGCCTCCAGCCCGAGGAAGCCGAGGACGCGGCGTGTCGTGCCGATCATGTCCTCGTCGAGGTCCTCGTAACGCACCCGGTACGGCCGGACCCCGGCCGAGGAGAACCACGCCTCCCACGCCGCGTCGTGGTCCTCGATCGTCCGGATGAAGCGAGTGATCGCCTCGGCGTCGTAGCAGGGCTCGTGCCCGCCGTCGTCATCGGCGTCACCGCTGATCTCACCGTCGCCACCGATGTACCAGGTCCGCGTCTGCTCCGCCCGCAGCCAGGACACCGCCTGGGCCGGCGTGTCGTCACGCCGCAGGTGGACGAAGGCCGTACGGCCGAACACCCGCTCCAGCAGGGCCAGGTCACCCCCGGCGACATCCGGATGGACCGTTCGGAGCCTGGCGACCAGCGTGTCGAGGGTCCCCCACATCAGCTTCGCCCCGAAGACCCCGTTGCCGCTCCGACCTGCGGCGAGTGCGGCGCGGAGGTAGTCGGCGTGGTCGTACCCGCCGCCGGCCGTACGGCGGAGCCGCCACCGTTCGGCCCACAGCGGCTCGTCGGCCTCCCGGAAGTACGCCTGCGGACGGCCGGCGACGCCGGTGGAGCCGAGCAGGCCGAGCAGCAGGGAGGAGCCGGTCCGGGGAGTGGCGCACACGAAGTAGGAGTCGGAACGGGCAGCGTGGTCCATCGCCATGGCGACACGTAATCGCACGTCCCTACGGCCCGCAAGCCGATTTCGGCGCGGTCGGGGCTCCGCTGCGCTCCGAGTCGTCGGCCGGGGCCGGCCGGTGAGCCGGCCCTGGACGGGACGAGGGGATCGACCGATCCGTGTACGACGCCTCCCGCCGGACGGCCGTCCGTTCTCCGTACGGCCGTCCCTGTACTGCGCCGCCTACCGCGGCCGGGAGTCGACGACGAGGCTGACGGTGTTCCTGTCATGCCCCCCGAACGCTTCGTGGACGTACCAGGTGCCGGGGACGTCCCGCGATCGGATGACGTGTTCTGAGAAGTCCCAGCCCCCGGAGCCAGGTGAGGGTGGCGGAGGAGCCTGGTAGTACGTCTCGACGGTGGTGTGGCGCTGCCGCAGGAGAGCCTCGACCTCGGCGACCGTACGGTTGCGCAGGGTGAGCCCCTCCAGGACCTCGCCGCGCGCGGTCGGGTCACCGGTGATCTCGTATCGTTCACCGGGCCGGGCGGGCCGTCCGAAGACGATGGTGATCGGAAGGCGCAGGCCGACGGGGATGCGCACCCCGGCCTGGCACCACATGTCTCCGCAGCCGGACTCGTCCTCGATCCCCTCGATCCTGACGTTCTTCTCGTCGGTGTCCCGGACCTCGAATCCCCCGTCGGAACCGTAGGTCACGAGCCGCGCGGGGGAGGACACCGAGATCATTTTTCCGGCCAGGCTCGGGGACACGGCCTTCATCTGCAGGTCGACGTTCAGCCCCCGCGCCGTGAAGTCCTGACGGTACCGGCGAGGGTCGGCGTCGGGATCCATGATCCGCACGTCGACGTAGTCGCCGTCCTCGGTGAAGGCCAACGCTCTGGTCGCTCCCATCTGCATCGATCCGACGTCATCCGGTGGCATGACGACCGTCACGGCCAGGGCCGCGCCCGTCACCACGGCGGTGACGGAAACGGCGACGAGCCACCGTCGCGCGGACCACCGCCGTACGGCCGTCCGGGGCGGCCGGGCGGTCTCGTCAATGATCCGCTGCGCGATGACGGGCAGGCTGGAAGCGTCGGGGTGCACCCGCCGCGCCGGATCGTGGGCCTGCAACATCTCCCTGAGCTGTCTGACGTCACTGTTCATGCGGTGCCCCTCCTGTAGGACGGCCGAGGGTCCGCGACGGGCCGGGAGTCCTCGGTGAGCAGGCGCTGCAGGCGTTTGCGTGCGCGGTGCAGCCGCATCGTGGCCGCCGGCCGGGAGCAACCGACGATCTTCGCGGCCTGGCGTAGATCGAGCCCTTCCCAGCACACCAGCAGCACCAGCTCCCGATCACCGTCACTCAGCCGGTTCAGCGCCGCCAGCACGGTGTGGCGAGTGGCGACGGCGACGGAATGGTCCTCTTCGCCGGCGCGCGGGCCCGTGTCCCCGAGCAGCAGGCCGGTGAGCCCGTCCCGCCGCTCCTCCTTCCTGAGCAGGTTCGACATGAGATTGCGGGCGGTGACGTACAGCCAGGGCAGCGGCTCGTCCCGGGGGAGCCGGCCGTATTTCTCCCAGGCGATCCTGAAGGTCTCCGCGGCTATGTCCGGGGCGTCGTCGGGCCCCACTCTGCGCCACGCGTAGCGGAGGACCGACTCGTAGTGTTCATGGAACATACGGGTGAAGTCGGCCTCGTCATGCACGGTCACTCAAACACCGTGTCCTATCGGTATGCGGTGCGTTCTGCACCGTTCATCCGATAGATGTCGTGAGATCGCCCGGACGTCACACCGAAACAGCGGCACCGTCTCACCCGGTCGAATGACGGATTCGCCGACCGTGGCCGAACCCGGGCGAGCCCGCCGGCCTGTGAGCCCGACCTCGCCCGCCCGTGAACCCGGTTCCGTGCCCGCCCGGACCGGTGGTCTCACCCGCCCGTGTGTTCGGTCCCGCTCCCGGCCCGGGTCGCCAGGCGGGCGCGGACGACGAGGTCGTGCAGGAGACCGCCCGCGCCCGGCGCCTCCGGCAGGTGCGAGGCGTCCCGCGCCTCCTCCAGGGCGGCGGTCAGCCGGGCGACGTCGCGTTCCAGCCGCGCGCGGTCCGGGCCGTCCGCGGGCGGCGCCCCGTGCTCCGCGTGCCGCTTGGCGGCCACCAGCTCCGCCAGGTACGGCGGGCCGCCGCCCAGCCGGGTGAGGTCGGCGACGAGTGCGCCGGTGCGCATCAGGTGGATGCCGGTGAGCAGCACCCGGAAGGTGTACAGCAGCGGCTTGAGCTCCCCCGACCGCTCGAACAGGCGCCACTGGGTCCGGGCGAACCCCAGGTAGTGGTGGGCGTGGTGACGGGTCAGGCAGTCCGGGGCGGCGGCGGCCAGCTCCTCGTGCACCGGGGACGTCGCCACCACCAGCGGAGAGAGCAGCTGCTCAAGGACGTAGCCGTTGCGGCGGAGCAGCAGACGGCAGAACTTGGCCAGGTCGTGGGTGACGAGGTCCACCTCGACGCCGTGGCGCGTCCACGAACGGGTGACGGTCTCCTCGGCGGGCCGCAGCCCGACGACGTCCTCCAGCGGCAGCAGGTGCACGCCGCGCAGGTCCACGTCGGAGTCGGCGGACGGGAAACCGTAGAGATGCGCGCCGCTGACCGTGGCGAACGCCAGGGCGTGCGGCTGCTCGGCGGGGATCTCGGCCAGCCAGGCCGGGAGGCGGACGGTCACAACGACGCCCTCCGTACGGTCACCAGGTAGTCCTCGACGGTCCGGCGGTCGGGCGCCTCGGGCAGCGCGTCGCAGGCGCCGAGACGGTCGAGGTCCGCGGCCAGCTCCGCCCGCCAGCGCTCCACCTCCGGCCAGGGGATCTCGCCCCGCCGCAGCGCCAGCAGCCGGTCGCGGTGGGCGCCCACCCGGACCAGCGGCTCGCCCTCGCGGGCCAGGTGCAGGCCGCTGAGCATCAGCCTGATCATGTGCATGGCCTGCTTCCACTTCGGCCGCGCGGGATCGAGCCTGCGGAGCTGCGCCTGGGCGTACCCGGCGAACGTCCGGTGGGCGCGCCGGGACAGGAAGGCGCGGCGGATCGCCAGCAGCTCCTCACCCGCCGGGGTGAGCCGCTCGACGATCGGCGACCACAGGCACTCCAGGACCGTCGGGTTGGCCTCCAGCGCCAGGACGCAGAACCGCTCGACCTCCCAGGAGAACTGCTCGGGCAGCGGCCCCTCGATGTGGGTCGGCGGCTTGTCCAGCCGCCAGAACAGCGGTGCGGGCGCGGCGAAGACCCCGCGCCGGTCCACGTCGGAGTCCTCGGTCTCCAGCCCGTAGGCGCGGGAGCCGGTCACCACCGACAGCACCAGGTGCTCCGGGACGCTGACCGGGCACGCCGCCTGATCCGGACGGACCATCAGGCGGTACGGAGGTCGGTGACGACGCGGAAGCGCTCCAGGACCACCGGGGTGGCGTCGTCCACGGCGAAGGCGGCGTCGCCCAGCGCCGAGCGCATCTCCGGGCCGTGCCAGAACTCCTCGTGGGCCGTACGCCACTGTCCGGCCGTCGTGTGGCCCTCGCCCTCGTCCACCGCGTGGGCGTCGTCCACCTCTCCCAGCGGTACGACGCGTACGCTCGTCACCTCGATGACGGCCACCGGGCGGCCGGCGGAGTCCACCACCGCCGACCGCCCCCCGACCTCGGGCAGCGGCTCGCCCGCCCGCTCGTATTCGACGGCGAGGGAGGTCGTGGCGGTCTTGCGGCCGTCGAGGATCGCCGCGACGAGCGCGTCCCGCAACGGTCCGGGGAAGGCGAACTCGGCCTCGGGCAGGCCGGCGGGGTCCGGCGACCTGCCGGAATCGGACGTCATGGGGAACCAGCCTAATGATCTCCCACCCCGGCGGCGCTCATGGCGGGTTGGAACCCGTGCCCGACAAGGTCCGCGGATCCTTCAGGGTGATGGGACCGTGACCCGCTCCGAGCCGCCGAAGTCGAAGATCGCTGAGCATAATGCTGCGGTGAAACATCATGTGTCGCGCGGGCTGTCCCTGACGCTGGTCCTTTCCTTGCTCGCCGGATGCGGGCTGGCCGACCGGATCGCCGGTCGGAGGGGTTACACCATCAGCAGCGAGTCCATGGAACCCACGCTCCGGAAGGGTAGCCACGTCACGGCGGTCGAGGTGAACCGGGACTACACCCCGAAGCAGGGCGACGTCGTTTTCTTCGCCACTCCCGCGTCATGGGGCGACGGCATCCGCGTCGCCCGGGTGATCGGAGTCCCCGGGGCCACGGTGGCGTGCTGCGACGACGGCGGGCGGATGACCGTGAACGGCCGGCCGCTGGAGGAGCCCTACCTCAAGGAATCTCCGGCCTCACGCCTCGGCTTCGGCCCGGTGACCGTCCCGGCGGGCAGTGTGTGGGTGCAGGGGGACAACCGCCATGTCTCCATCGACTCGCGCAGCTACCTCAGCCGCGACGGAATCGGCCAGGCCACGGTCCCGGTGACCGACGTCGTCGGCGTCGCCGACCTCACCACCGCCGAATAGCCGCCTCGGCCGAGACGGCTGACGGTCAGGGGATGAGCCAGTCGAGCCATTCGCCGTGCGGGCCGGCCAGGGCGAGCGGTTCGCCGTCCAGGGCGGGCAGGAAGGTCAGGCGGTTCCCGGGCAGGCCGCGCGGGAGCCGGGCGAGCACCGACGGCAGCCGGGACGAGCCCTCGTTGGAGACCCAGCGCACCGGCAGGCTCCGCACCGCCGCCACGAACCGGTCGCGTTCGGCCGGCTCCAGGTACGGCAGGAGCGCGCTGTGGAAGACGACCACCGTGGCGTCGCGGGGCGCCTCCGCGACCAGGTCGCCGAGCGCCCCGGCGGCGTCCCCCCGCACCAGGCGCGGCGGATCCTCCCGGGCCAGCCGTACGGCGCCGCGCAGCCGGGCCAGCCGCTCGTCCTGGCCGGGCCAGACCAGGCACTCCAGCCAGCGCGCCGTCTCCTCGTCGCGTACGTCCAGCGGTTCCAGGTCCAGACCCGCCCGCCACACCACCTCCGGCACCCGCGCGGGCACCGGCACCTTCCCGTTCGTCCGGCACGGCAGCTCGACCGGGCTGTCCGGGGGGCCGACGGCGGGCCGGTCGTCGTAGCGGTAGCGGTAGCGGTCCAGGAGGAGGCACAGCCCGGCCGAGGCGCCCACCTCCACCAGGGCCAGCGGGCCGGGCAGGCCCGCGAGCACCGGCAGCAGGCTCGCGCACCGTCCGGCCTCGTTGGTCTGCGTCCTGCGCGTCAGCATCGTCTCGCGCACCCGCTGCCAGTGCCGTACGGTCCACTGACGGAAGGCGGGGAAACCGGCGGACGGCCCGCCGAGGAGGCGGACCGAGGCCAGCAGCAGGTTCGGCTGCCGCTTGACGGGCGGCAGGCCGTCGATCAGTGCCAGCAGTCGCGTGTCGGAGGCGACGCCCCGGGCCAGGTCCTCGTACGCCGGGGAGCGCCCCCGGACCTCCTGCTCGGCGAATCGCCGGTACCACTCGGCCGTGTCCACCCCGGGCACTCCTCCCGCCGGATCGTCTCACGCGCCGGGCCGGCGTGGGCGGGCCGGAGCCGTACCGGAGACGGGCGGGTCAGAGGCGTACCGGGAGGCGGGCCAGGCGCCACGCCCCCGGCAGCGGCTGGCGCTCCAGATCCGCCGGATCGACGGCCAGCGCCAGATCGGGGAAGCGGCGCAGCAACGCCCCCAGCGCCACCTCGGCCTCCTGCCGGGCCAGGGCCGCGCCCAGGCAGTAGTGCAGGCCGTGCCCGAACCCGACGTGGTTCTCCCGGCGGCCGTCCGGCTCGCGGGTGATGTCCAGCCGGTCGGGGTCGGGGAACTCACGCGGGTCGTGGTCGGCAGAGACCAGCACCGCCGTCACCGCCTCGCCCCGGCGTACCGGCATGCCCCCGATCGTCAGGTCCTCGGTCGCGTACCGCATCCGCGTCATCTGGACCGGGCCGTACCGGCGCATCAGCTCGTGCACGGCGCGCGGCATCAGCTCCGGGTCGTCCCGGAGCAGGGCGAGCTGGCCGGGATGGGTGAGCAGGGCGGCGACGCCGTTGCCGATCAGGTGCGCGGTGGTCTCGTGGCCGGCGAGGACGATGGTCAGCACCATCGTCACCATCTCGACGTCGCTCAGCCGGTCGCCGTCCTCGTCGTGGGCGCGGATCAGCCCGGTGAGCAGGTCGTCCTCGGGTTCGGCGCGGCGCCGGACGATCAGCTCCCCGATGTGCGCGACCATCTCCCGCAGCGGCTCCGCCATGGCGCCGGGTTCGGTCGACACCAGGGCCCGTCCCCATGAGCGCCACCGCGGGCGGTCCTCCTCGGGGATGCCCACCAGTTCGCAGATCACGGTGATCGGCAGCGGGTAGGTGAACCGTTCCAGCAGGTCCACGACGCCGTCCTCGGCCGCCGCGGGCAGGCCGTCCAGCAGGCTCTCGGTGATCTCCGCCACGCGAGGCCGCAGCCCGGCGACGCGGCGGGCGGTGAACGCGCGGGAGACGAGCCTGCGCAGCCGCATGTGGTCGGCGCCGTCGGCGTCCAGGACGCTGCCGAGAATGTACTTCGCGTACTCCGGCGGGATGCCGCGGGCCCGAATGATCTGCCGGCGGATGTCGCCCACGTCCATGCCCGGCACGTTCGCCGGGTCGTTGACGAACCGCTGGTCGCTCAGCATCCGCTTGACGTCGTCGTACCGGGTGACGAGCCAGACCGGCGAGGCGGCCCCGGGGAAGAGCGCCCGCACCAGGGGGGCCTCCTCGCGCATCCGCGCGTACCCGCCGAAGGGGTCGGCGAGCAGCCCGGGATCGAGGAGGTCCACCGTCTCGGTGGTGCGGGGATCGGCCGGAGCGCTCATGTCGTCCTCCTCGGGACCCGGATGCTCTTCTGATCCCAGGTTTCCCGTCCGGCGCGTACGGCATGCGCCCGGAGTGCGCGGCGCGTGTCCGTTTCCCGGATGTCGTAGCGTCCGTTTCCCTTCGCGCGGCACAGGCCGTACGGCACACGCCGTACGGCACGGGCGCCGCCGGGTCCCCGGGGCCGCGGCGCAGGTGCCCTCCTCGCGCGCCGCCGGCGTGCCGCGGCGTCCGCTCCCTCCCGTGCGGCGCGGGCGCCGGTTCCCGGGTGCCGCGGTGCGCTCCCCTCCCCGCGCGCCGCGGCACCCGATCACCGGTACGGGCTCCCCGCCGATCAGCGGTACGGTCGCCCCGCCGGTCAGCCGCCCTGGGACCAGACGCCCTCCCAGCCGGAGCAGCGGCCGGTGATCCTGGTGGACGTGCCGCGGCAGACCTTGGCGGAGGCGGTGAGCATGTAGCCGGCGTTCACCCGGAAGGAGAGGATCCGCGACTGGGAGCAGTTCCGGAACGTCTTCGTGTGCCACCGGCCCCGGTCGGAGAGCCACTTGATCTTCAGCCACGAGCAGGTGCGCGCGCCCGCGGCGTCGTAGAGGTCACCGTGGATCCGCAGGCCGGTTCCGGAGCTCCTGACGACGCCGCCGGCCCAGCCCCTGCGGTCGGAGGAGGCGGTGGGGCCCCACTCCCAGGTCTCGGCGGCCTTCGCGGCCGACACCGTGGAGGCGGTCGTGGCGGAGGCGGAGGCCGCCGTGGCGGGCAGGCCGAGCCCGAGGGCGGCGGCCGTCGTGAGGCCGAGCAGCAGGCGGGCGGTGCGATGCATGGGTCTATCTCCTGAAAAAACCGGATTTCTGATGAATCAAGAGATATCCGGGACGGCTTGCAGACGGCTTGCCGCCCCTTGCAACCGCCTGACGCGCTCCACCCCGGCCGGGCCAGGTGGTCCACCCGCGGGCGGCGGGTCAGGAGGGCTAGGAGGGCCGGGAGAGCCGTCATCCCCGCCGCGGCGTCACCGCGTCAGGTTCACCCGCGGGCGGCGGGCCAGGACAGGACGAACGTGGTGTGACGCTTCCGGATCACCAGCCCGTCCCCGGCGGTCGTCCCGGAACCGTCGCCGTCCCCGGCCGGTGGGACGCCCGTGCCCGGCCGGACGCCCACGTCCGGCGGACGGCCGAGGTCCCCCGGGCGCGCGCCGTCCCCGGGGCGCAGGCCGCCCCCGGGGTACACGTCGACGCGCAGGCCCGACGTCGACGGGCGTCCGGCCGCGTCCCACGCCCGCAGGTGGGCGAGGAGGCCGGCGGCGAGCCCCGCCCCGCCGGGCCCGAACGCCCGCACCACCGGCGGTGCGGGAGCCTCCCGAGGGTGGAGCAGGCACAGGCCGCCGTCCTCGACGATCCCCAGGGCCGTCGTGAACCCCCACCGGCCCGGCGTGCCCGCCGCGAGCCACCGGGGCCGGGACTCCGACAGCAGGCACCAGCGCGGCTCGTGCGCGGCCAGCCACAGGCCGAACCCGTCGGCGAGCGCGGCCGGGCCCGCGGCCACCCCGGTGGGAAGCTCGGACACGGGGCCGTCGCCGAGCACCGCCAGGACGTCCCCGGTCTCCCTCGCCCGGGGCAGCGAGACCATGAGCTCCGAGTCGCGGTCCAGCGGCCGGAGCACCTCCGGGCCGGCGAAGGGCCCGCGCAGCCGCATGAATCCGCAGGCCACCACGGAGCGGCTCGCCCAGTGCCCGTCCGTCCGCTCCAGCGCCACCGAGCGCTGCACGCCGTTCAGATCCACCGGGGCGACGATCCGCCCGCCGGGCGCGAGCTGCTCCAGCCAGGCCGGGAAGAGGTCCCACACGCCCACGGTCGCGATCACCCGGTCGTACGGCGCACCCGGGGCGAACCCCTCGGCGCCGTCACCGCAGACCACCTCCACCCCGGGACAGCCCGCCTCCGCCAGGTGGCCCCTGGCGCGCCCGACCAGGTCCGGGTCGATGTCGACGCTGGTGACCCGGCCGCCGGGACCGGCCAGGTGCGCCAGCAGCGCGGCGTTGTAGCCGGTCCCCGCGCCGATCTCCAGCACCCGGTGCCCCGGCTCCACACCGAGCTGCTCCAGCATCAACGCCATGATCGTCGGCTGCGAGGAGGAGCTGACCGGCCGGCCCTCGGCGTCGCGCCGGGTCACGACGGCCTCGTCCCGGTACGCCGCCCCCGGGGGCACCCCCGGCAGGAAGAGGTGCCGGGGCACCGCCCGCAGCGCCCCGGCCACCTCCTCGCCGATCCCGCCGCGCCCGCGCACCCGGGCGACCATCTCCTCGCGCAACGCACGCCAGTCCGCCATCGCCGACCTCCACACCCGCCGGTCCCGCCGCTCGCCGTACATCCGCCCCGCGGACATGTCCCGCGGGGGGCCGCACCCGCTCCGCCCCGAGCTCTATGCCCACTCGGCGAGGATCTCGGCCTCCTTCTCCGGGTCGATGCCGTGGCCGCGGAAGGAGCGCTCCTCCACCGGGATCTCGCGGAGCCAGGCCCAGGTGTCGCGGACGGTCTCGGCGACCGGACGGCAGCGCAGCCCGGCGGCGAGGGCCTTCTCCGACGACGGCAGCCAGACCCCGGCGAACTCCTCGTTGCGCGGCGCCCAGACCGGCAGCTCGGTCCACGGGGCGACGTCCCGGTCGAGCAGGAACTCGTCGTCCACCCAGACCAGCTCCGCGTCCGAGCCCGTCACCGCGCGGCACTCCTCCAGCAGCCCGCGGTAGGTGATGTTGCCCCGCACCCCGCTGACGAAGAAGCGGTCGTTCGTCCCGGCCTCGGCCTGGTCGAGGGTGAACGCGGCGATGTCACGGGCGTCGATGAGCTGCATCGCCATGTCGGGGTCGCCCGGGGCGAGCACCCGCCCGCCGCGGTCGATCCGGGTGAGCCACCACGGCAGGCGGCCGACGTTCTCGTGCGGGCCGATGATGAGGCCGGGTTCGATGATCAGGGCGTTGCCGTCGAAGCCCTGCTCGACCGCGCGCTCGCAGCCCGCCTTGAGGACGCCGTAGTCGCCGTCGTCCCGCCCGGCGTCCGGCGCGCACTCGAACCGGGGCGAGCTCTCGTCGGCCGCCTGCCCCGGCCAGACGGAACAGGCCGAGATGCTGGAGATGAACGCGTAGGTGGCCGCGTGGCCGTTGAGGACGCGCACCGACTCGCCGACGACGCGGGGGACGAACCCGCAGACGTCGACGACGATGTCCCACTCCCGGCCCTCGGCGAGCCGCTCCAGGTCGGAGGTGACCTCCCGGTCACCCTTGATCGCTTCGACGCCGGGTACGTCGACACCGTTCCTGCCCCGGTTGAACGTGGTGACCTCATGTCCGCGCCGCAGCGCCTCTTCGACGATGGCCCGGCCCAGGAAGATCGAGCCGCCGATTACCAGAGTTCTCATGGCCGACCATTGTTCGCCCGCCGTCCGCGGCGTGACCATGGACTTTCACCCTTGGCGCAAGCCGTCCGCTCACAGCGGACCGGCCGCGAGCGGCGGGCTCACGTGTGGCGGGCTCGGCGGGCTCACGCTCGGCGGGCGGCGGGCTCACGTGTGGCGGGCTCGCCGCGCGCCCCGGCTCACATCGCGCCGGCTCACATCACGCCGGCCGCGAGCGGCGGGCGCTCCAGGATGTGGACCTGCGCCGTGCCGATGTCGAAGTAGAGACCCACCAGCTCCAGGCGGCCCTCCCGGACGAGCCGGTCCACCGCCGGGTAGGAGCGCAGGTTGTCGAGCTGCTGGAGCACGTTGGCCCGGCAGAGACGGTCCAGCGGGCCGCCGTCCCCCGGGGACCCGGTGCCCTCGGGGCCGGGAACCTCGTCGTCGGGCGCCTCGGACGGCGCGCCGCTCCCGGCGGCGAACCGGGCCAGGCTGTGGTGGCCGTGCCGCAGCCAGCGGCCGAGCGCGGGCATGCCCTCCGGCGCGTCGCCGCCGAGCAGCGCCGCCATGGCCCCGCAGCCGGAATGCCCGCACACCGTGATGGTGCGGATGCCGAGCGCCTCCGTGGCGTACTCGATCGCCGCGGCCACCGAGTCGTCCGGGGGAGCCGTGCCCCGGCGGGGCACCAGGTTGCCGAGGTTGCGGACGGTGAACAGGTCGCCGGGACCGCTCGCGGTGATCAGGTTCGGCACGATCCGGGAGTCGGCGCAGGTGATGAACAGGTGCGACGGCTCCTGCTTGCGCGCCATCCCCATCATGAACGGGCGGATCAGCGGGGCCGTGCGGCGGTGGAACTCCCGCGCCCCGGCCAGCAGGTCCGGCTGCCCCGAGCCGTCTCCGCCCGCCGCGGCCGCACCGGCCACGGCCCCCGCCGCCCGCACGGACGCGACGGCGAGGTCCGCCGCCGCGGACGACCGGCCGCGCCGCCGGTGGGCCCAGGGCAGCCACCAGCGGTCCGGGGCCGGCGGCGGAGGCTTGGCGGGGAGCACCCGGGCGCCGCTGGCCCCCATCGCGTACCACTCGTCGTGGATCTCGTCGATGTCCACGCTCCCGCCGCCCCGCTCGTGGTCGGTGCGCCAGGCGTGGACCGCCTCGAACGCGGCGTTGTCCATGAAGTCGATGTTGAGGTCCAGGTCGACCGGGACCCCGGCCGGGATGGCGCGCAGCTCCGAGGTGATCCGCGGGACGCCGAGGAAGGTCAGCGAACCCGCGATCGACACGTGCCAGTGCCCGCCCGGCTCGGGGGTGACCCGTACGGTGACCCGGGTCAGTCGGCGCAGCGCCAGCAGCGCGGCGAGCCCGAGCCCGAGCAGCACGCCCTCGGCCAGCCCGACGAGCGCGACGCCCAGCATGGTGGTCACGTACACCGGGATCTCGCCGTGTCCCCGCAGGTTGCGCAGGTGCCCCATGTTGACCATCTGGACACCGATGAACACCAGCAGGGCCGCCAGCGCCTCCATCGGGATCAGCGTGATCGTCCAGCCCAGGCAGAGCGCGAACACCAGGATCCACACGCCGTGCAGGACCGTGGACCAGCGGCTGCGGGCGCCGGCGCGGGCGTTGGTGCTGCTGCGCACGATGACCCCGGCCACCGGCAGGCCGCCCAGCGCGCCGGTGACCATGTTGGCCACGCCCTGCGCGGTGAGCTCCCGGTCCAGGTCGGTGCGCCGGCCGTTGTGCAGCTTGTCGGTCGCCACCGAGCACAGCAGCGACTCCACCCCGGCCAGCAGCGCCACGAGCAGCACCGCGGCGACGATCCCGTGCCAGTCGCCGCGCGGCCAGGCCGGCATGACCCACGTCTCCAGGCTCTTCGACAGGTCGACCCGGGTGACGTCCCAGCCGGACGCCGCGGCGATCGCCGAGGCGACGACCAGGGCGGCCAGCGGCGCCGGGACGAGCCGCAGCCGCTGCGGCAGGTGGCCCCAGCCGACCAGGACCGCGATGGTGATCAGACCGGCGTAGACGGCGTGGTCGTGTATGTCCAGGATCTGCCGGGGCAGCTCGGCGACGTTCTCGATCGCGGAGCGCTGCGGGCTGCCGCCGAGCACGACGTGCAGCTGGGAGAGGGCGATCACCACGCCCACCCCGGCGAGCATGCCGTGCACCACGGCGGGGGAGACCGCCAGCGCCGCCCGGGCGACCCGGAACACCCCCAGCAGGAGCTGCAGGGCGCCCGCGAACAGGGTGATCATGCAGGTGGCGCGCCAGCCGTACGTCGAGACCAGCTCGGCAACCACCAGTGAGAGGCCGGCGGCGGGGCCGCTGACCTGGACGACCGAACCTCCCAGGAGGCCGGCGACCACGCCGCCCACGACGCCCGCGATGAGCCCGGCCGCCAGCGGTGCTCCCGAGGCGACGGCGATGCCCAGCGAAAGGGGCACCGCCACCAGGAACACCACCAGGGAGGCGGGCAGGTCGTACCGCAGCACGGAGGAGACGCCACCCCGTGCGATCGTTTCGTTACTCTTCGTGTCCGTCCCCATGGGACAGACCCTATGCCGCGGGCCTCCGACGGCCGGGCGGTTACCGGAGGCCTTTACGCAGCCGGGAGGAAATCAGCGGTAATAGTCGGGGTGGTCCGGCTGCTGGGCCGCGGCCCGGCGGCTCCGCCGGGAGCCCGTCCGTCCCTGCCCCTCGGGGGCCGCGGCGGGTCCGGCGCCGGGAGCGCCCGGGGCCGGCTCGGGCCAGGCGGCGGGGGACTCCGGGCTCGCCGGGCGGACGGGGTCGTAGCCGTAGCCGCCGGTCGCCTGACCCGGGCCCTGCCGCGGGTCGGCGGCGCGGTCACCGGGGGAGACGCTCCGGGAGGGCGCCGTCGGGGTCGACAGCGCGGGGGTCGGGCCGGTGAGCGCGTCGTCGTCGATGGTGGCCCAGCCGGGGCTCACCTCGTAGGAGCCCGCGGTCGGCGCGCCGTACACCGGCGACTGGTACGAGGAGTACGACGGAGCGGGGTCGTCGAGGATGTCGGCGGTGTTCGCGGCCGGCCAGCCCCCGGACACCGGGGAGGTGGCCCGCGCCCAGGGATTGTCGGAGATGTTCCCGGGCGTCCCCGGCGCGGGGGGCGCGGAGGAGCCCTGCGCCGGGGCGGGCCGGGGCGCGGGGGCCGAGCCGTACGGCTCGGCCGACGGGGCCGGGGAGGGCCCGGCGGGCGCGGCGAGCGGGTTCGGGGACGTGGCGGGGAAACCGCCGCTGGTGGTCGGCCCCATCGGGCGCATCGGCGGCAGCGGGCCGGCGAGCTGGTCTCCGGCCGGGCTCGCGGCGGGCACCGGCCCGGTGGCCGGCGACCGGCCCGCGGCGGGTGCCGGACCGCCGGTCGCGGCGGGGGCGGCGCCGCGCGAGCCGCGCCGGGGGGCGGGGCCGTTCAGCGGGTCGCCCAGCTGGTCGGGATGGCCGGGCCCACCGGTGCCGGGGGTGCGGGTGCGGCCGGAGCCGCGCCGGGAACCGGTCCGGCGTCCCTCGGACGGCGCGCCCGCGGTGGGGGCGGCGAAGGTGACCGTCTTCTGCTCGGCCAGCGCGGCGGACGTCGGGGCGGGCTCGGGCTGGACCGGCCCGACCAGGTCGGCGAGACCGGAGGGCAGGGAGGCGGCGGCGGGCTCGACGGGGGCCGGAGCGGGAGCCGGGACCTGGGGCCGCGACTGCGGCTGGGGCTGGGACTTGCGGTGCGGCAGCGGCACCTGGACGGTCATCGCGTCGGCGTCCGCGCCCGAGGGGGCCTGGCCGCCTGAGGCGGCGCGGCCCGCGGCCGCCGGGTTCTCCAGCGAATCACCGAAGCCGCCGACATCGGCCTGCAGGCGCGTCCAGTAGTCGTCGTCGTAGTCGTCGGCCCCGCCGAAGTCGTTCATGCCGCGCTTGCCGCGGGCGCCGGACGGCCGCGGCCGCGACGGCTTGGGCTCGTCGAACGGCGTCAGATCCGGGGAGTAATGCGTCATCTTCGGCTCGCGCGCGGCGAAGTCGTCGATGGACACGGCCGGAGTCTGCGCCTCCTTCTCCGCCATCTCACGCAGACGCTCCGCAGGGAGCGCGCTCTCCCTGCGGTTCATCGACCGCACGCCCAGTGCCACGACGACGAGCACGAGGAGCACGACGGCGACCAGGATTATTACGACCGCGGTCATTGCACCACCCTCAAGGCCATGGCCTTCCAGCGGCGCCGGTGAGGTCGCGCGGCCATCGACGCGACCTGCCCCCTTGCATCACCTGCGCACGGACATTGGTTCTGATTGTGTCGGACCACTATGAGCGTTGTCACACCCAACGTGAAGAATCGGTAACCATCAATACCTCCGGTGTTCGGCGCATCACTGGATGTGCCCCGCGGTCAGCCTGCCCCAGGCGATCGTCTTCTCCGCGATCGCCTTCAGCGTCCTGCTGAGCGGGGCCCCCTTGCCGAGGTGGATCTTCCCGTTGAGCGCGTAGACGGTGAAACGATAGCTCTGCCCGCGCCGGCACGGCGGGGCGTAGCCCACCTTGCCGCTCGTCGTGCTCCCCTCCACCGCGCCCACCGGGACGCTCTTCTCCGCGACCTCGTTGGTGCGCGGATCGATGTCGAACACCACCCAGTTCACCTCGCCACCGGCACGCGCGTTGTTGTCGGCCACGATCGCGACCGACTTCGTCCCGTCCGGCACCCGTGACCAGCGCAGCGGCGGGTTGCCGGACGATCCCTTGCACGAGTAGTCGGACGGCAGGACCGCGCCGTCCCGGAGGCGGGGACTGGAGACGCTGATCGGCTCCAGTTGCAGCCGATCGGCGGACGCGATGCTGCCCACCATCCCGCAGCCGGAGGAGACGACGACGAGCGCCGCGGCGAGTGCCGTCGGTACGGCCCGCCGCGGGCGGCGCGTAGACGTGTGCGGCTGCCCCATGCCCGATGATGCTACGCGGATCTGGAAGATGCGCAGACCGGATCGCGAGGTTCCATGGCGCGGAAACACCCGGGAATCGGACAGAATCAGAGCATGGAGGGGGTGCGGGTGGACGGGAAAATGACCTTCACCATCCTCGGATCCCTGGAGGTCCGCCGGGGGGACGAGCCGGTGGAGATCTCCGGTTCGCGCCTGCGCGCGCTCCTCGTCCTGCTGCTGCTCGACGCGGGCCGTACGGTCCCGGCCGGCCGCCTGATCGCCGGGATCTGGGACGACCGCCCGCCGGCCGCGGCGGGTAACGCCCTGCAGGCGCTGGTCTCCCGGCTGCGCGCCGCGCTCGCCGCCGAACGCGGGATCGTCGAGGCCGTCGCCTCCGGCTACCGGCTGGCCGTCGAACGCGACCGGGTCGACGCCCACCGGTTCACCCGGCTGACGGCCGAGGGCCGCGCGGCCCTCTCGGCGGGCGCCCCGGCCGAGGCCGCGGCCGTCCTGCGCGCCGCGCTCGGGCTCTGGCGCGGCCCCGCCCTGGCGGACCTGGCGGACCCGGCGGGTGACGACGCCGCGACCGTCGCGACCGCCACGGCCGCCCGGCTGGAGGCCCTCCGCCTGGCCGCCGTCGAGGACCGCGTCGAGGCCGACCTGCTGCTCGGACGGCGGGCGGAGGCCGCCGCCGAACTGCCCGGTCTGATCGCCGCGCATCCGCTGCGCGAGCGGTTCCACGGCCAGCTCATGCGCGCCCTGTACGGCGCGGGCCGCCGGGTGGAGGCCCTGGCCGCCTACGAGGCGGCCAGGGCGGTGTTCGCCCGCGAGCTGGGAGCCGACCCCTCACCCGACCTGGCCGGACTGCACCTGGCCATGCTGCGGGGGGAGTGGGCCGAGAAGCGCGCCGGGCCTCGCCCGGCACGGGTTCCCCCACCCGGCGGGGACTTCCCGCCGGCCGGGCCGCCGCCCGCGGGGATCCCACCGCACGAGGGACACGGGGGAGAGGCGACGACCGGGGCTTCGCCGTCCCCGCTCGCCGGTGGCCCCGCACCCGCTGGTGACTCCGCGTCCGCCGGTGACCCCCCGCTCGCCGGTGACCCCTCGCCCGCCGGTGAACCGGCCGCGAACCGCCCCGGCGGTGCGCGGCCGGGCAACCTGCGGGCCAGGCTCACCAGCTTCGTCGGCCGGGAACGCGAGGTGGCGCGCACCGCCGGTTTCCTCACCCGCCACCGGCTGGTCACCCTGACCGGCCCCGGCGGCGCCGGCAAGACCCGGCTGGCGGTCGAGACGGCAGAAGCGGTGACGGCCGAGGCGACGGCCGGGATGACGGCGGCGGCGGAGGCGGCGGCCGGGATGATGACGGCGGAGACGGCGGCGGCGGAGGCGGCGGACCGGCTGCCCGACGGGGCGTGGCTGGTCGAGCTCGCCCCGGTGGCCGAGCCGTCGGAGGTCCCGCAGGCCGTGCTCTCGGCGCTCGCGGAACTGGAGCTGCGGAACGGCCCCGCGACCGGGATCCCCCAACCCGGCGGTGTCCCGGCGCCCGCCCGCCGCGACCCCGTGACCCGGCTCGTCGCGGCCCTGGCCGGGAGGCGGCTGCTGATCGTCCTGGACAACTGCGAGCACGTGGTCGAGGCGGCCGCGGCGCTCGCCGAGCGGCTGCTCGCCTCCTGCCCCGGGGTGCGGATCCTGGCCACCGGCCGCGAACCGCTGGGCATCACCGGCGAGCTGGCCTGGCCGGTGCCGCCGCTGGACCTGCCGCCGGACGGCGCGGACCCCCGCGAGGCCCTGGCCTATCCCGCCGTCCGCCTGTTCGCCGAGCGCGCCGAGACCGTCCGCCCCGATTACCGCCCCGAGCGGGAGACCGCCGCGATCGTGCGGATCTGCCGCGAGCTCGACGGCATGCCGCTCGCCATCGAGCTCGCGGCGGCCCGGCTGCGCGTGCTGTCCGCCGGGCAGATCGCCCAGCGGCTCGACGACCGCTTCCGGCTGCTGACCGGCGGCAGCCGTACGGCGCTGCCGCGGCACCGGACGCTCCGCGCGGTGGTCGAGTGGAGCTGGGACCTGCTGGACGGCCCGGAACGGCTGCTGGCCCGCCGCCTTTCGGTCTTCGCCGGGGGCGCCGCCCTCGGCTGCGTCGAGCGGGTCTGCGCCGGGGACGGGCTGGCGGAGGCCGACGTGCTCGGCGTGCTGGCCCGGCTGGTGGACAAGTCGCTGGTGGTGGCCGACGAACACGGCGCCGCCGTCCGCTACCGGATGCTGGAGACCGTCCGCGCCTACGCCGCCGAGCGGCTGGCCGAGTCGGGCGAGGAGACCCGCGTACGGCTGGCGCACGCGGTGTTCTTCACCGAGCTGGCCGAGGCGTCCGACCCCGCCCTGCGGGACCGCGGGCAGGTCGCCGCCCTCGCCGGGCTGGCCGCCGAGCACGACGACCTGTCGGCGGCGCTGCGCTGGGCCGTCGAGGAGTCCAGGACCACCCTGGCGTTGCGCCTGGCCGGCGCGCTCGGGTGGTACTGGTGGCTGCGCGGTCACCGGGCCGAGGGGGCCCGCCGCGCCCGCGAGGCGGTCGGGCTGCCCACGGGCGATGAGGACCCCCGGCTGCTAGCCCTGGCCAGGGCCGCCTACGGGTACAACGCGCTGAGCTCCGGTGTCATGCTCGACGCGGCGCGGGCCGCGCTCGACGAGGTGGTACGGCTGGCCCGCGAGGAGCTGCCCCGCCCCTGGCACCCGTCGGTCGCGCTGGCGGGCACGGTCGCCGCGCTGTTCGGCGGCGGGCCCGTCGGTGAGCCCGACTTCGGCGAGATGTTCGCCCACCCCGATCCCTGGGTGGTGCACTCCGCGCATCTGATGCGCGGGGTGGCGCATCTCGGCGCCGGCCGGGTCACGGAGGCCGGGATGGACCTGCGGGCGGCGCTGGACGGCTTCGAGCGGATCGGTGACCGCTGGGGCACCGGCAACGCGCTGGCCGGTCTCGCGGAGCTCGACCTCCTGCACGGCGAGTCCGCGCGGGCGCTGGAGCGGGTGCGCGAGTCCATCCGGCGGATGGAGGAGATCGGCGCGATCGACGAGGTCACCTTCATGCGCGGCCGCCTGGCGGTCGGGCTCCACCTGGAGGGAGAGCGGGCGGCGGCGGAGGAGGCCCTGGAGAAGGGCCTCCTGCGGGCGCTGGAGAGCGGCGACCGCATGACCGCGGTGCCCCAGCTCGTCGCCCGGGGCGACTTCGCCCGCCGGGACGGAGACCTGGAGCGGGCCCGGCTCCACTACGCCGAGGCCGCGGGCCTGCTCGACCGCGAGCCCGTGACGCCGCCGCAGCTGTACGCCGTGCTCGACACGGCGCTGGGACTGCTGGCCGAGCAGGAGGGCGACCTGCCCCGGACCCGGCGGCTGCTGGGCACCGCGCTCGCGAAGGCCGTGGAGAGCCGGGAGACGGCGCTGCTCGTCCCGGTCCTGGTCGGTTTCGCCGGGGCGGCACTGACCGGCGGCGACCCCGGCGCGGCCGCCGTGCTCCTCGGCGGGGCCGCGGCGGCCCGGGGGACCGACGCGGTGGTCGACTTCGACCACGTGCGCGTCACCGAGCGCGCCGTGGCCGCGCTCGGCCGCGAGGAGTTCTCCCGGCGCCACGAACACGGCCGCGCCCTGCCCCGTGAAGAGATCATCGATCTGGCGACCCGAGCTCCCGGTAGGGCTTCCTGAGCAGGTCGACCAGGGGGATGTGCCGTACCCGCACCGCCGGGGGCTCCAGCATCCGCAGCAGCAGGTCCGCGGGGGCGGCCGCGGCCGGCCGCGGCCGCAGGCGGTCCAGCGGGACGCCGGGGGAGTAGAAGGCCGAGGCGGGCTCGCCGAGCTCGCCGAACTCATCGAACTCGCTGAAGGGTTCCGCGGACGCCACGTCAGCTCACCGCCCCGGGGCCGAGGCGGAACAGCTCACGCAGCTGGTCGGTGGACAGCTCGGAGATCCAGTCCTCGCCGGTGCCCACCACGCTCTCGGCGAGCGACCTCTTGCGCTCGATCATCTCGTCGATCCGCTCCTCAAGGGTGTCCACGCAGATGAACTTCCGCACCTGCACATTCCTCGTCTGGCCGATCCGGAAGGCCCGGTCGGTCGCCTGGTCCTCCACCGCGGGGTTCCACCACCGGTCCACGTGGATCACATGGGAGGCGGCGGTCAGGTTGAGGCCCGTCCCGGCCGCCTTGAGCGACAGCAGGAACAACGTCGGCTCGTCACCGCGCTGGAACCGCTCCACCAGCTCCTCCCGCCGGCCCCTGGACAACCCGCCGTGCAGCCACAGCACCGGCCGATCCAGGCGGGCGGCCAGATAGGGGCGCAGCAGGGCGCCGAACTCGGCGTACTGGGTGAAGACGAGGGCGCTGTCGCCCTCGGCGAGGATCTCCCCGGCCAGCTCCTCCAACCGGGCGAGCTTCCCCGACCGCCCGGCCAGTCGCGAGCCGTCCCGCAGCAGATGGGCGGGGTGGTTGCAGATCTGCTTGAGCTTCGTCATCGCGGCCAGCACGTTGCCGCGCCGCTCGATGCCCGCCGAACCGCCGATCCGGCCCATCATGTCGTTCACCACGGCCGTGTACAGCTCCGCCTGCTCCGGGGTGAGGGTGCACCAGACCTTCATCTCCTGCTTCTCCGGCAGGTCCGTGATGATCGACCGGTCGGTCTTGAGCCGCCGCAGCACGAACGGCCCGGTGGCCCGCCGCAGGGCCGCCACGGCGTCCTCGTCGCGCCGGGTCTCGATCGGCTCCTGGTAGCGCTCGCGGAAGCGCCGGGCCGGGCCGAGGAGACCGGGGTTGCAGAACTCCATGATCGACCACAGCTCCGACAGCCGGTTCTCCACAGGGGTGCCGGTCAGCGCCAGCCGGGTGCGCGCCGGGATGGCCCGCACCGCCCGCGACTGCCGCGCCGCGCTGTTCTTGATCGCCTGCGCCTCGTCGCAGATGACCCGCTCCCACCTCAGCGCGGCCAGCGCCCCCAGGTCGCGCAGAGCCGTGCCGTAGGTGGTGATGACGAGGTCGGCGTCCCGTACGGCGGCGGGCAGCTCGTCGTCCCGCCTGCGGGAGCCGCCGTGGTGGACGTACACCCGCAGCGACGGGGCGAACCTGGCCGCCTCCTTCCGCCAGTTGCCGATCAGCGACATCGGGCAGACGAGCAACGTCGGCCCCGGCGCTCCTCCCACGTCCCCGGTGACCTGCCCTTCGGCGTCCCCGGCCGTTCGCTCGCCTCCGGTGACCCGCCCGGCCGGCCCCTCCGCGTTCCGGGCCGCCGGCCCCGACGCCCCTCCCGCGTCGCCGGCCGCCCGTTCGCGCTCGGACAGCAGCAGGGACAGGGCCGACACCGTCTTGCCGAGTCCCATGTCGTCGGCCAGGACACCGCCCAGGCCGAGGCCGGACAGGAAGCTCAGCCACGACAGGCCGCGCTCCTGGTAGGGGCGGAGCGTCCCGCGCAGCGCGCGCGGGGTGGCGACGGGGGTGAGCCGGCGGTCGGCCTCACCCGACAGCAGGTCGCCGAGCGGGCCGTCGGCGTCGACCGCCACCAGCGGCAGATCCCCCTCGCCACCGGCGGCGATCTCGCGGATCATCTCGCCGAGGGTCGTCTCACCGCCGCCTCGCCGCCCGACGACCTCCAGCGCCGCCTTGAGCTGCCGGTCGTCCAGCTCCACCCACCGGCCGCCGACCCGGGCCAGCGGCACCCTCAGCCCGGCCAGCCGCGACAGCTCCTCCTCACCGATCGTGTGACCGCCGACGGCCGCCTCCAGCCGGAAACCCACCCGGTCACTCAGCCCGGCCCGCTCCCGGCCCTCCGTCGCGCGCACGGTCAGCTTCAGGCCGAGGCCCTGACGGCCGGCCCACTCCGGCAGACGCACGACGTGTCCGGCCGCCGCCAGCGCCGGCGCGCCGCCGCGCAGGAAGGAGAACGCCCGCGCCGTGTCGATCTCCATGACGGCCGGCTCGGGATCGCGCAACGCGCCGTGCAGGTCGGGATGGAGGCGCACCGCCCTGGCCAGCTCGGCCCGCAGGACCTCCCAGGGCCGCTCGGGCAGCCAGGACGCCCGCTCTCCCACCCGGATCCGGTCGGCGGGCAGGTGGTCGGGCTCGCCCGCGTCACCGGAGCCCGGACCGCCCTCGCCGCTCGCGCGGCCGGCACCGTGCGTACGGCCCGCGCCGTCCGCGCCGCCGGTCCCCGCGTGCTCCGCGGCCACCGCCGGGGCGAGACCGAACTCCACCTTCCACGGGTCGTCCTCGCCGGCCGGCTCGACCAGCCGGAACCAGGCCCGGACCGGGCCGTCCAGCTCGTGCGCCGCCGCCGACCAGCCGCGCAGGGCGTCGCCGAGCGCCGCCGCCTCGGCGGGCCGCGCGCCGGGCAGCGAGGCGTCCGGCGCCGTCAGCGCGTGCAGCCAGCGGTCGGCCAGCGCCGTTTTACGCCCCGGCCGGGCGCCGACGATCAACCGCTCGGGCAGCGCCGCCCGGGCCGCGCCGTCCACCAGGCCCTCCAACGCCTCCCCCAGCACCTCCGCCGCCGGCCGCTCCCCGGGCAGCGCGCGGCAGACCGGCGGCATGGCGGCGGCGAGGTCACGGAACGCGGCGGCGTCGGCGCCGATGAGCACCGGACGCCAGCGGGCCGCGTGACCACCGTCCTCCTCGACCAGCTGCGGCAGGATCCGGCCGCGCCGTACCAGGCTCCGGGCGTGCTCGGCGACCACGGCGAGGTAACGCAGCGACAGACCCGGCTCCCAGGACGTCTCCTCCGCGTCCCCGGACGCTTCCGGCCCGTCTCCGGGCGTCACGCCCCGGTGCCCGGACGCCGCGCCCCCGTTCCCGGCGGGATCCCCCCCGTTCCCGGGAGTCTCCCGCGGGCCGGAGGCGGTCCCGGAGTCCTCCTCGCCCGGCTGGGGGAGGGCTTCGAGCAGGGCGAGCGCGGCGTCCGGGCGGAGCAGCAGCACCGGTACGAGCCAGGTGGAGATCCGGGGCCCGCGCACCGAGCCCTTCAGGCCGGACTCGGGTGAGGGCAGCGGCCGGGAGGCCGACCCCGGCAGCCGGATCGTCGCCCCGGCCGCCTCGGCCCGCGCCGCGACGGCCGCGACGGTCGCGAGGAGTCCCCCGGAGCCCTCCGTCCCCGGCTCGCCCGCCGCTACGGAGAGACCCCCGATCCCCTCGCCCCCCGGGATCTCTCCGGTCGCTCCGGAGCCCCCGGCGCCGAGCGCGGCGGCCAGCGCGGCGGCGGAGGCGGCGAACGGATGCCGTTCGGGCGCGGCCCCGGAGGACGCGGCGCGCCCCCGGGAAGCGGGGGAGTGGCCCCGGGAGACGTCCTCCCCCCACAGCGCCAGCCGCCCGCCGTACCAGCCACCGTGAACCACCAGCACGCGATCACTCCGTTCCTCGTTCGTCACTCATGCTCTCCCGGAAACCCGCAGCCCGGGAACCGGCAGGGAATCCGCCGGGAACCCGCCGTCCGGGAACCCGCCGGGAATCCGCCGGGGATCCGCCGTGAACCCGCCGGGGATCCGCCGTCCGGGGACCGGCCCCGGCGCCGCCGTCCGTTCCGCCTCCGCGGGGAGCCCGGACCTCCGCGGGGAGGCCCGACCTCCGCGGGGAGGTCAGGCCCGGCCCCGGAAGGCGCGGACCGCCAGCGGGGCGAACACCACGACGAATCCGGCCGACCAGGCCAGCGCGACGAGCGCGGGCGCGGCCACCTCACCGCCGATCAGCAGACCGCGGATGGCGTCGGCCAGATGGGTGACGGGGTTCAGGTCGGCCCAGGTCCGCAGCCAGCCGGGGAAGGTTCGGGGGTCGACCAGCGCGCTGCTGGTGAACGTCAACGGCATCATGATGGAGAAGGCGAACATCTGCACCTTCTCCGGGTTGGCCGCCCTGAGCCCGATCAGCACCGACATCCACGACATGGCCAGCACGACCACCACCAGCAGCGCCAGCGCACCCAGCACGCCGAGCACGCTGGTCTCCACCCGGAACCCCAGGACCATGCCGAAGCCGACGAGCAGCGCGAACGCCCACGCCTGCTTGAGGGTGTCGGCGACGACCCGCCCGGACAGCGGCGCCGTACGGGCGATCGGCAGGCTGCGCAGCCGGTCGAAGACGCCCTTGGTGATGTCGGTGTTCAGGCCGACCGCCGTGGACAGCGTGTAGAACAGGGCGTTCTGCACGAGCAGCCCCGGCAGGGCGAACTGCAGGTAGTCCCCCGTCGATCCCGAGATCGCCCCGCCGAACACGTAGGTGAACAGCAGCAGGAGCATGATGGGCTGGATGCCCAGGTCGATCAGCTCCCACGGGTTGTGCTTGATCTGGACCAGGCTGCGCCAGGCCAGGGTCGCCGTCTGCGTCAGCGCGGCCACCGGGCCGACCCGTCTCGCGGGGGCCGTCGTGGCCGTCATGGTCGCCGTCGTCACGCGAGGGCCCCTTTCTTCTCGGGCTCGGGCTCGGTCTCGGTTCCGGCGGTCTCCTCGGCGGGATGACCGGTCAGGGCCAGGAACACCTCGTCGAGGCTCGACCGGCGCAGCGTCAGCTCGGCCGCGACGACGCCGAGGTCGTCGAGCCGCCGCACGACGGCGGGCACGGCCGCCGGGTCGCGCACGGAGGCCACGGCCCTGCCGCCGGTCAGTGCGGGGGGCTCGCCGATGACGTCGCCGACGACCTGGGAGACCAGCGGCAGGTGGTCGTCGCGGAGCGGCCGGACCTCCAGGACCCGCGCCCCCGTGGTGGCCTTCAGCTCGTCGGGGGTGCCGGAGGCGATCACCTTGCCGTGGTCGAACACCACGATGTCGTCGGCGAGCTGGTCGGCCTCCTCGAGGTACTGGGTGGTGAGCAGCACCGTCACCCCGTCGGCCATCAGGCCCCGCACGACGTCCCACAGCTCGGTGCGGCTGCGCGGGTCGAGACCGGTGGTGGGCTCGTCGAGGAACAGCACCTGGGGCCGCCCGACCAGGCCGGCCGCCAGGTCCAGGCGGCGGCGCATGCCGCCCGAGTACGTCTTGGCCGCGCGTCCCCCGGCGTCCGCGAGGGCGAACCGGTCGAGCAGCTCGCCGGCCCGCAGCCGGGCCTCCGCCCTCCGCAGGCCGAGGAGGCGGCCGATCATCACGAGGTTCTCCACACCGGTGAGCATCTCGTAGACCGCGGCGTACTGGCCCGTCAGGCCGATCATCGACCGCACCTCGTGGGCGTGGTCCACCACATCGAACCCGCCCACCGAGGCGCTGCCCCCGTCGGGGCGGAGCAGCGTCGCCAGGATCCGTACGGCGGTGGTCTTACCGGCGCCGTTCGGCCCCAGCACGCCGAGCAGCCGCCCCTGGGGCACGGCCAGGTCGACCCCGTCCAGCGCCCGAGTCTTCCCGTACAGCTTCACCAGGCCGCTCGCCTGGATGGCATATCGCATGGCCCGCCCTTCTCGTCGTCCCGGAGGGCACCACGATGCACCGGGCCGCTGACATCCCCCTGATCCCGCGTCCGGCAGGGAAAGGGGCCGCTGACATATCGCTGACACGGCCCGCCAGCCCGCCGGCCCGTCGGCGCCGCACGTGCCACCGGCGCCGGACGCCCGCGGCCCCCTCCCGGACGGAGATCCGCCAGGGACGGAGCGACCCCTTAGGCTGGGCGGTGTGAGCGACCGAACCGAGCGGCGCGGTGACACCGCGGGAGCCGGATCCCTCCCCGGACGGGTGCCGCTGCGGCCCCCGGCCAACCCGGTGTCCCGCAAGGCCATCGTGATGTGGCTGCTGGACGGGCTCTTCTGGTCGGTGCTACTGGTCGGCGGCGCCTTCCTCCTGTCCGGGTGGATCGGCGACGGCCGGTGGTCCTGGCTGCCGGAGTGGCTGGCCGACGGCGCCGGATGGCTGCCCGCGCTGACGGCGGTGCTCGTCGTGCCCGCCGCGCTCGCCGAGCCGTTCTGGCGCTACGCCGTGCACCGGTGGGAGCTCAGCGGTGACGTGGTCTACGCCCGCTCGGGGTGGATCGACCGGCAGTGGACGTTCGTGCCGGTCAGCCGCATACAGACGGTCGACAAGAAGCAGGGCACGCTGGAGCGCGTGCTCGGCCTGGCGACGGTGGACATCCGCACCGCCTCGCACGCGGGGTCGTCCACGATCAAGGGCCTCGACTACGGCGTCGCGGCCGCGCTGGCCGAGAGGCTCGCCCAGCGGGCCGAGGAACTGAGGGACGACGCCACGTGACCGGTCTCCCCGGCCCGCCGGACCAGCCCAGGGACCAGCACGCCGACCCCCACGCCGACCCCCACGCCGACCCCCACGCCGACCCCCACGCCGACCCGCTCGCCGGGCCCTCCCCGGAAGGTCCCGGCCCGCGGGACGCGCCGGGACCCCGCGCGTACGGGCCGCCGCCGGTCGGGCCGCCGGTGGGGCTGCCGCCCGCCGGGCCGTCCCTGAGGCTCAGCCCCCGGGTGCTGCTGACCGAGCCGATCCGGACCCTGCCCTCGCTCCTGCTGCCGCTGACCGGCGTCCTGTTCCTCGGCGGGTTCTCGTCCGGTTCGTTCGGCTGGGCGGCCTTCGGCCTGGTCGGGTCGGTCCTGTACGCCGTCGTCCGCTGGGCCACCTTCACCTACCAGGTCATCGGGGACAGGCTGGAGCTCACCCGCGCCCTGATCGGCAGGTCGGTGCGGACCATCCCGCTGGAGCGCATCCGCGGCGTCGACGTCAGCAGCCCGCCGCTGCACCGCCTGCTCGGACTCGCCGTACTGAGGATCGACACCGGTGCCGGCGGGGCCAAGCAGGAGGGCGAGCTCGACGGGGTGACGCTCGTGGAGGCCGAGCGCCTCAAGGCCGCCCTGCTCTGGCACGCCCGTGCGCGGGCGGCGCGCCGCGCCGGGGCCCGGGGGACGGTCGCCGCCCACGGCGGCGGTCCCGCAGGGGCGGCGGTCACCGTCCCCGCCGGGCCGCTCCCGGGCTCTCCGGCGCCCGCCGAGCCGGTGCCCGCCGGGCCGTCGCCGGTCGCGGCCGTCCCGCCGACGCGTCACCGGACCGGGGAGGCGCTCCCCGAGCGGGTGCTGTTCGTGGTGCCCCGCAGGTGGCTGGCCTACGGTCCCCTCTCCGGCTCCTACCTGCTGACCCCGTTCGCGTTCGTGGCGGGCGCGGCCGGCCTGGCGTTCCAGTGGGGTTCCGAGCTGAGGATCGACGGCAGGATCGTGGTCGGCGCCGGGGAGTGGCTGTGGGGTCACCCCCTCCTCCTCGCGGGCGCGCTGGTGGTGCTGGTGCTCGCCATGCCGGTGCTCGGCGCCGCGATGTACGCCGTGTTCAACTGGGATTTCACCCTGCGCGCCAGGGACGGCTACCTCGTCGCCGAGCGCGGCCTGCTGACCCGCAGGAGCGTGTCCCTGGAGCGGCGCAGGGTGCGCGGGTTCGAGCTGGTCGAGGGGCTGGCCGAACGCTGGGCCGGGGTCGCCCGCGCCTGGGCGATCGTGACCGGGCTGGGCGACTCCGGGACCCGGGGGCAGCTGCTGTCCGCGATCCCGCGCCGGACCGCGCTGGACGTGGTGCGCGAGGCGGTCGGCCCGATCCTGACCGGGTTGCGGCCGCACCCGCCGGTCGCGCGCCGCCGCCGCCTGTTCCGGGCGGTCTTCCCCTGGCTGGTGACCGCCGCCTGCGCCGCGGTCGCCGCCCGGGCCTGGCCGCCGCTGTGGTGGGCGGTGGCGGTGGCCCTCGTTCTCGCGGTCCTGGGCGTCCCCCTCGGCCTCGACCGCTACCGCTCCCTGGGCCACACCCACGAGGGAGGGCGGCTGTCGGTCCGCTCGGGGTCCCTGCGCCGCTCGCAGGTGGTGATCGAGGAGCGCGCCGTGGTCGGCTGGACGCTGCGCCAGACGTGGTTCCAGCGGCGCGCCGGCGTGCTGACCGTGGTCGCCGGGGTGGGGGCGGGCAGCGGAGGTTACGCCGCGATCGACGTCGGCGAGGCGCAGGGGGTGGCCTTCGCCGCCGAGGTCACGCCGGCCTGGCTCGCCCCGTTCACCGAGGACGACCCGCCCTCCTGACCAGGCACGGCGAACGGCGAGGCGGGGGTGACCGGACCGGTCACCCCCGCCTCGTCCCGTGTCGCGGTCAGTCCTGGCGCCGGGCGCCGAACATGATCTCGTCCCAGGTCGGCACCGACGCGCGCCGCCCCCTGGCCTTCTTCGCCGGCCGGGCCGGCGCGGGCTTGGGCGAGGCGGGCGGAGCGGGTGGGGCGGGCGGCGGAGCGGGCGGATCCGCGGGCTTCTCGGCCGGCGGCTCCTTCACCGCCGCGCCCGGCCGCGGCTCCTCCTGCGCCGGTTCGGCCCGCGAGCCCCTGTCGAGGCTGACGCGCGCCGCGGGCACCGCTATCGGGGCGTCGGCGACCGGCTCAGATCGGGATTCCTCCTCCTCCACCGGGGCGGCCGGGGCGGGCTCCGCGGGAGCGGCCTCGGATCCGCCGGTTCCGGCGTCCGATGCGGGCTCCGGCTCCGCGGCGGCCTTCGGCTCCTCCGCCGCGGCCGGTCCGCCGGCCGCGGACTCGCCGGCCTCCGCGACCTCGGCTCCGGCGGAGTCGGCTCCGGAGGGGCCGGGCGTGCCGGATCCGGGCGAGGCGAGCCCGGGGACGGCCGTGATCCGCGGGGACTGCGACGCGGGGGCGGGGGCGAAGATCTCCGGTGCGGCGGTCTCCGCGGCGGGCTCGGCGGTGCCGGCTCGCCCGGGTCCCGTCGCCTCCAGGGCCTCCAGGGCCTCCGGGGACTCTGAGGGCTTCGCGGCCTTCGAGGATTCCGCGGGCTCCGCGGGCTCCGCGGGCTTCGTGAGCTCCGCGGTCTTCGCGGGCCCCGTGAGCTCCGTGAGGTCCGCGGGCCTGGGGAGCTCCGGCGGCTCGGCGGGCCGTACCCGGATCACGGGCGTGACCGAGCCGGGCTCGGGCAGCCTGACCGGCTCGTAGGAGTCCGGGGCGCGCAGCGGCGGAACCGTCGGCCTGGGCGGGTCGAACCCGGCCGGGATCGGCGGCATCGGCGGCTGCTCGTACGGCACCGGCTCGGCGCGCGCGGCCGGCGGCTCGGCCTCGTCCGGCTCCGGCGCGTCGTTCCGCACGACCGAGGGGAACGACACCGGAGGCTGGCTCAGCGGCTCGGACGTCAGCGGCGGCACCGGCGCGAGCTTGGCCACGCGCGGCACGAACGGGGTGACCGTCGTGTCCTCGACCGGTTCGGTGTAGTCGCCCGACGACAGGCGCATGGCCTCGTCGTCGTGCGGGGTGATGTGCCGCCTGCGCGGATCGAAGATCCACTCAGCCCGGCGGGTGTGGCCGTTCCATACGAAACCGAGCTTGATCCGCCACAGGTTGTCGTCCCTCTTGGCCGAGTCCCAGTCGATCTCGTCGGCGGGCACGCCGCGACGGGTCAGCCGCTCGGCGACCAGTTCGCCGAGAGTGGGACCGGGAGCGGAGTCGCCCGGCAATCGCACGGCGCAGCGTTGCGCCTGCTGAGCCATGTACTCGCGTTCCTGGAGCACGGGGCCCTCGAACCACCGCACCCGCTCGACCGGGATGCCCGCCGTGGCGGCGATCTCCTCCGCGGTCTCGCCGGCGCGGATCCGGGCCTGGATCTCCTTGGGGCGCAACGGACTCTCCACTTCGATCTCGTACTGGCCGAGACGGGAGAAGTTGCCGCGGACGGCAGCGCGGAGCCGGTCGTCGACGGGCAGCGTGAACCGGGTGCCCCGGCCGGCCGTGGCCAGCACGAGGTAGGTTCCGTCCTCACTCACCGCGACGAGTCGGAGCTCCTGCATGCGAGTCCCTTCGTCGTCGTGCTCAATCTTCCCCCGGACCCATGAGTCTCTCGCGTGTGCCGGTTGCCTGCCAGCACCGTACCCGGCATGTCCGAACATCGCCTTCCTGGATGGGGGTCGCAGCGATGTGACGCCGGTCACATTTGCTCCATTCATCAACTTACAGGCCACCGGGATGGAGCAGCGGGTTTGAAGTGTCCCAACGGATTCTCTCCGATCAGCGAGAGCACCGCCGGGAACTTGGGGCAAGTGCCGGAAGGACGGGCGGAGAACGTGCCGCCCGCCCTCGGACGGGCGCGCCGGCGAGGGGCGCCCGAGGGGCGGGCCGGACCGGCCCGGCCGTCACCGGCGGTGGCGATTATGGCACCCGGTGTGGCGTGAAGCGATGGCGGGCCTGGTTGGCGGGAGAATGTCATCTCCGGCGGACTCCCTCGGGGTCGAGCGACGCGGGGCTCTGTGAATCTGCCTGTCGCACAGGTCACAGGAACAACAGGACACGCGGATGCGTCATTCTTCGGGGGAGCCTTTACGCACCCCTTTACCGAAAGCTCGTGAGAAGGGACTGATTCGGGGAATGGGCGGCGAGCAGAGGTTCGATCTGAGCCTGCCGCAGATCATCGGGGGAGCCCTGGCCACGATGACGGCGGCGGTGGCCGCCTCGTATCTCGGGGTCGCGGGCACGGTCATCGGCGCCGCCGTGATGAGCGTGGGCAGCACGGTCGGCGGCGCCGTCTACACCCATTACCTGAAGCGCACCGGCAGCCACCTGCCGTTCCTGTCCCGGCAGGAGGCCGGCGACGACCCGCCGAAGAAGGTCGAGGGCAACGGGGAGCTGGCGACGGCGGCGCTGGCCACCGTGCGCGAGGCCCCCGCGCGGACGCACGGCGGGGTCTCCGCGGCGCCGTACTCCGTGGCACCGGGCGGCGAGACCTTCGCGGCGCCGTACGGTGAGACCTTCGCGGCGTCGTCCGGTGAGACCCGTGCGTGGCGCTCCGGCGGGTCCGCCGGAGCGGATCCGGACGCCCCGACCTCGATGATGCCGGTCGTCGCGGCCTACGAGGGGACCGGCCCCCGGGGCGGGGCCGGGACCCGGGAGGAGACCGGAGACCCGGACGGCGGCACCGGCGACGCCGGAGACGCCGCCGCGCTGGAGGACCTCGTCGTGCTGGACGTCGATCCCGCCACGGCCGAGATCCCGGCGGCCGCGCCCGGCACGGCGGAGCTGTCCAGGATCACCGCCGAGCTGCCCGCCGCCGTGTCGGTCGCCGTGTCCACGGCCGCGGCCGGTACGGCCGGCCCTCCCGGGAGCACGACCGTCCTGCCCGCCGCCGGGCACCCGGGGGACGCCGGCGGGCCCGGCCGGGCCCGGATCTGGATGCTGGCCGCGACGGCGGTGATCACGTTCGCGGTGAGCATGGGCGTGATCCTGGGCTTCGAGAAGGCCACCGGCCAGCCCGTGGCGAGCACCGTCAAGGGCGAGCGGAGCTCGGGCACGAGCTTCAACCCCGGGCCGGTGGTGCGGCGCGAGGAGGCCCCCCCGGCGCGGGAGCGGGCGCCCAGGCCGTCCGACTCGGCTTCGGAGACGGCCCCGCAGGCGACCCCGGAACCGACCGCGACCCTGGAGCCGGACCGGACCGAGCAGCCGGGGTCCGGCGCCACGCCGGAGCCGACCGCCCCGGTGACCCCGAGCGAGGCGCCGGCCACGAGCCCCACCCAGGTCGAGCCGTCCCCGGCGCCCACCGGGAACCCGACCGGTTCGCCGGCCCCCGCCGAGACGGACGCCCCCGCCCAGGAGGACGTCCAGAACGGTGAGGCCGGGCAGGTCGCCCCGGCCGGGGAGTGACGCCGCGCGGCCGGTCCCCCCACGGGACCGGCCGCGCCCGGCAGGTCCGCCCGCACCGGCCGAGGGCCGCGACCCGCGCCCACGGGCCACCCGCCGCCGAGTCCGCCCGCACCGGCCGGACGACGGCTCGGCCCGGGACGGTTCTCAGCCCAGGACGGTGTCCAGGTAGTCGTTGGCGAACACCCGGCCCGGGTCGAGCGCGTCCCGCAGCGCCCGGAAGTCGGCGAACCGCGGGTAGGCCGAGGACAGGTAGGCCGCGTCCCGGGTGTGCAGCTTGCCCCAGTGCGGGCGGCCGCCGAGCCCGGTCATGATCTCCTCGACCTCCTCGAAGTAGGCCGGGTTGGGCGTCGGCCGATAGACGTGGCAGGCGATGTACGCCGACGGCCTGCCGTACGCGGTGGACAGCCACGCGCTGGAGGGCGGGGTGACCCGGACCTCGATCGGGAAGGTGATCCGCCAGCCGCGCCGCTCGATGAGGTCGCGCGTCTCGCGCAGCGCCCGGCCGAGGTGCTCGCGCGGGATCGCGTACTCCATCTCCAGGAACCGCACCTCCCGCACGGTGGCGAAGATCCGGTAGGAGGCGTCGGTGCGGGTGGAGGCGCTCAGCGCCGCGGCGGAGACCGTGTTGAGCCGGGGGATCAGGCCGGGGAGCCGTGCGCCGAGCGCGCACAGCGCGCCGAAGGCGGTGTTCTCCAGGAACCTCTCGTCCAGCCAGCGCCGGAACCCGCCCGGCGGGTCGGCCGGGCCCGGGACGCGGTTGTTGCGCTTGACCAGGCAGGCGTCGGTGTGCGGCAGCCAGTAGAAGTCCAGGTGGTCGTTCTCCGAGGCCAGCTCGTCGAGCGAGCCGAGGACGGCGCCGAGCGCCATCGGTTGCCGGACGCCGCGCAGCAGGAACGACGGCTCGACCCGGAAGGTGAGCGCGGTCACCACGCCGAGCGCGCCCAGCCCCACCCGGGCCGCGTCGAAGAGGTCCTGCTCGCTCACTCCGTCGCGGATCTTCCCCTGCCCGCCGTCGCGCACGGTGACGATCTCGCCGTCGGCGAGCACCAGCTCCATGGCGGTCACCTGGTCGGCGAGCCCGCCGCTGTGCCGTCCGGTGCCGTGGGTGCCGGTCTGCACCGCCCCGGCCAGGGTCTGGGCGGTGATGTCGCCCATGTTGGCCAGGGCCAGGCCCCTCCGGTGCAGCTCCTCGTTGAACGCGGCGAGCGTCGTCCCGGCCGCGGCCGTCACCTCTCCGTCGCCGGTCTCGCGGATCCCGGTCAGCGCGCCCGGCCGCAGCAGCATCCCGTCGGTCAGGGCCACCCCGGTGAAGGAGTGCCCGGAGCCGACCATGCGCACCCGGCGCCCCGCGGCGGCGGCGTCCCGTACGGCGCGGGCCACCTCCTCCGCCGAGGCGGGGGTGCGGATCTCCGCGGGCGTGGCGGACTGGTTCCCGGCCCAGTTGCGGAATGCCTCGCTCATGCTTCTCGCTCCTCGCCCGCCGGCGGGCGGGCGAGGTCACGCCGCGGCCGCCGGCTCACCTCTCCGACCGTGAACATGAACGATACTCATGATTTTGGCCCGGCGACAGGGGTTCGCAGCCAGGCGGAGCCGGCGGCGCCGATGGCCGCCGCCAGCAGCGCGCAGCCCAGGGGGAACACGTAGGCGTTCGACGCGCCGAACGCGTCGGTGAGCCGCCCGCCCGCCCAGGCCCCGAGCGCCACGCCGAGCCCGATGGAAGTGGAGAGCCAGGCCATGCCCTCGGTCAGCAGGGCGGGCGGCACCAGCCGCTCGACGAGCGAGTAGCCGGTGATGATCGTCGGGGAGATGGCCGTCCCGGCGACGAACAGCGCCACCGCCATCAGCCTCGGGTCGCCGACCAGGGAGAGCGGGACCATCCCGGCCGCGAACACCGCCAGGGCACGGGCGAACCGGCTGTTCAGCGTGATCCTCCACCGCCGCGCGCCGTACCAGAGCCCGGAGAACATGCTCCCGGCGGCGACGGCGGCGAGCAGCAGCCCGGCCGCGGGCTTGACGCCGCGCTCGTCGGCGAACGCCACCGTGATCAGGTCGACCGACCCGAACACCGCGCCCATCGCGCAGAACGCGGCCGACATCAGGGCGACCCCGGGGATCGTGATCGGGCTGCCCGCGCCGTTGCCCGCCGGGCGGACGGGCGGCTCGGTGCCGCGCTGCGCCGCGAAGGCGAGCGTGCCCACGACCGTGCAGACCAGCGCCACCACCAGGCCCGCGTACGGGTTCACCATCGTGGCCAGGGCCGTGACCAGCGCCGGCCCGGCCACGAAGACGACCTCGTCGGCGACGGACTCGAACGAGAAGGCGGCGTGCAGCCGGTCGGTCCCGGCCAGCAGATGCGACCAGCGGGCCCGCACCAGCGAGCCGAGCGACATAGCGGTCGCGCCGGTCGCGACGCCGGTGGCGAACAGGGCCCACCGGGGGACCGCGGGTGCCGCGCAGAGCATCAGGCCGGTCAGCGCGGCGCCGTGCGCCAGCACGAACGGCACGATTACCCTTGCCTGGCCGAACCTGTCCACCAGGCGCCCTGTCAGGGGAGCGGCGACGGCGAAGGAGAGGTTGACGGTGGCGGCGACCGCCCCCGCCATGGCGTAGGAGCCGGTGAGCGTCTGGATGAGCAGCACGACGCCGATGCCGAGCATCGACATGGGCATCCGCCCGACGAAGCCCGCGATGACGAACCCCTTGGCTCCGGGCATGCCGAACAGCCCTCGATACAGCCCGGCCACCGTAGGCTCCCCTCCCCGTTTTTCCGGCGTCGATCGTACCGAGGATTTCTCAGCGGCCCGTCCGGAGGAAAGCCATTTTTCGGACCGTGTCCCACTCCCGGCGTCTTGGAACTAATGTGAGCGCGGTGTCGCATGTTCCCCGGATGGGGGCGTTCGTCGCGGTGCTCGCCGCCGTGGTCGCCCTCGCGGTCGCCGGTGCCGCGGTGTTCCTCGTCACCCGCCCCGCCGAGCCCCTCACCGTCACCGCCGCCGAGTCCGAGGTCCGGGACCTGACCAGCCTGGTCCCGCAGCCCGTGAACCAGCCCGCCGGGGAACAGGTCCAGGTCCAGGCCCAGGGTCAGGACCGGAGCCGGCCGCAGGACCGGGGCCGGACCCCGGAGCCCGGGCCCACCCCGGCCGCCACCGGCGGGCCCGGCATCACCCTCACCCCGCCCCGGCTGCTCGTGGTCTCCCAGACGACGCTGCCCGAGAGGACCAAGGCCGACATCTCCCGCCTCAAGAACGTCCAGAAGATCGACTCCTTCGACGGCGGCGCGGTCAAGATCTCCGGGACGGGCCTCAACCTGCTCGCGGTCGACACCGCCCGCTTCCGCGCCTGGGCGCCGAAGGCCGTGGCCGCCCAGCCCGCGGTGTGGGAGGCGCTGGACCGGGGCGAGCTCGTCGCCGACGGCGGCGCGGCGCAACGGCTCGGCCTGGTTCTCGGCGCGCACTACCAGGTGGACGGCGGCCCGCTGCTGCGGGTCGCGGCCTCGGCCCGGTTCGGCCTGCCCGGCGTGGACGGCCTGGTGGGCGCCGAGACCGGCCGCCGCCTCGGCCTCCTCCCCGGCGTGGTGCTGCTGGTGAACGGCCCGGAGAACACCTCGGCCAAGCTGGGCTCCCTGGTGCGCAGGCTGGCCGGAGGGGGCACGCAGGTGATCACCCTGGGCCGTGCCCGCGCCGCGAGGCCGGCCACCGCCACGCCGGCGACCGGCGAGAACGGCGGCAAGGGCGGAACCGGGACCGCCTCCACCGAGAAGGACTCCGGCGGGGGCGCCTCCGCCGTCCGGCGCGTGCAGGTCGGGCGGCCGGGCAGCTACCTGGATCTGTACCGCAGGGCCGCCGCGGTCTGCCCCGGCCTGTCCTGGACCGTCCTGGCCGCGATCGGCCAGGTGGAGAGCTCGCACGGGCGGAACAACGGGCCCTCCTCGGCCGGCGCCCAGGGGCCGATGCAGTTCATGCCCGCCACCTGGAAGACCTACGGGGTCGACGGCGACGGCGACGGGATCGCCGACATCTGGAGCCCGTACGACGCCGTCCCGGGCGCGGCCAACTACCTGTGCGCCAACGGCGCCGGGCAGGGCGGCAAGAAGCTGGAGAAGGCCGTCTGGTTCTACAACCACTCCTGGGACTACGTCTCCAAGGTCATGTCGATCGCCCAGGCCTACGCCCGCACCTACCCCTGACCCCGGGCCCGCCCGCGAAAGGTCCCGGCCGACGACCGCCGTACGGCGGTCCCGTACGGTCCCGTACGGCGGCCCGCGCCTACCCCGCCTCGCCCGCCGCGGCGGAGCGGCGGAGCGGCGCCGGGCAGCAGCCGGGCGGGCAGTGGGCGGGCTCCGGCTCGGCCAGCAGCTCGCCCACCATCGAGACGAACCGCGGGTGGGTGCCGGCGGTGGCGGCCCTGACCAGCGGCAGGCCGATCTCCTTCGCCGTCTCCGCCGCCTCCACGTCGAGGTCGTAGACGACCTCCATGTGGTCGGAGACGAACCCGATCGGCACCAGCACCGCGGCCGGGGCGTCGAGCACCCGCAGGTGGTCGCAGACGTCGGGCTCCAGCCACGGGATGTGCGGGGCGCCGCTGCGGCTCTGCCACACCAGGTCCCACGGGCGGTCCCCGCCCAGCTCGGCGGTGACCAGGGCGGCCGTCCTGCGCAGCTGCGCCTCGTAGGCGCCGCCGTCCGGCCCGGCGGTCCTGGCCATCGACAGCGGGATGCTGTGGGCGGTGAAGACCAGCCGCGCGGAGTCGCGCAGACCGGCGGGGAGCCGCTCCAGGGCCTCGCGGGTGTGGTCGGCCATCGCCGCGACGAACCCGGGGTGGTCGAAGTAGTGGCGCAGCTTGACGACCTCGGGCGCGCCCTCGACCGCGGCCCTGGCCAGTGCGATGTCGTCGAGGTACTGCCGGCAGGCCGAGTAGGAGCTGTAGGCCGCGGTGACGAAGGCGGCGGCCTTGCGGACGCCGTCGGCGGTCATCCGCCGGAGCGTGTCCTCAAGGTAGGGGTGCCAGTTGCGGTTGCCCCAGTAGACCGGGACGTCGAGCGTCGGCTCGACGGCGGCGATCAGGTCGCGGCACTGCTGGTTGATCGGGCTGGCCCCGCCGAAGCGCTGGTAGTGCGCCTCGACCTCCAGCAGCCGCTCGCGCGGGATCCCCCGGCCCCGCACGACGTTCTCCAGAAACGGCATCACGTCGTCCGGCTTCTCCGGGCCGCCGAACGACACGACGAGAAGTGCGTCGTAAGTCCCCATGGAATTCATCCAACCGCATGCCGGGAAGTCCTTCTGCATGGTCACACCGGGGGATTCGGGTCCGGGCGCGTTCCCGGACGCCTCCCCCGCCCCCACCCGGGAGTCTTCTTCGTCACACTCCGCCTCCCTCCACCTTCCACCCCCTTTCCACCGCGTCCCGCGGGGCGTTCCGCCGGACGAGGGGGTATCCGGTCTCAGCGGCGACGGGAGTAGGTTCGGACCGTGACTCCTTTCAGTGACATGCGTGACTATGTCGGCACTCCCCGGCTGGTGTCCCTCCGCCTCTCTCCCGACGGATCCCGCCTCGCCGGCGTGGTCCAGGCCCTCAACCCCGACGGCAGGTCCTACGGGACGTCCCTGTGGGAGATCCCCCTCGACGGGCGCGCACCGTACCGGCTGACCAGGTCGGTCAAGGGCGAGAGCGGAGCGGAGTTCACCGCCGGGGGCGACCTGCTCTTCGGTTCGCGCCGCCCCGACCCGGCCGTCAAGGACCCCGACGAGGAGGCGCCCGCGCTGTGGCTGCTGCCCGCGGGCGGCGGCGAGGCGCGGCAGGTCGCCTCCCGGCCCGGCGGCGTGGCCGGGTTCGCCACCGGCGGGCCGACGGTGGTCTTCACCGCCGACGTGCTGCCCGGCGACGAGGCCACCGAGGACGAGCGGCGCAAGAGCCGCAAGGACGCCGGGGTCAGCGCGATCCTGCACGAGAGCGCCCCGGTGCGCTACTGGGACCACGACCTCGGCCCCGGCGAGACGCGGCTGTTCGCCGGCGCGCTCGGCGACGACCGGCTGACCGGGGTCAGGGACCTCACCCCGCAGCCGGGCAAGGCCCTGGGCAACGCCTCCTACGACGTGACGCCGGACGGCTCGGCGGTGGTGACCACCTGGGAGGTGCCGCGGCCCGGCGGTGACGTCCACTCCCGGCTCGTCGTGATCGGGACGTCCGGCGACGACGCCCCGCGCGTCCTCGCCGAGGAGGAGGACCACGACTTCGACGGCCCGGTCCGGGTCTCGCCCGACGGCCGGCTGGTCGCCTGCGCCCGCGCCCGCCGCGCCGACGGCGGCAACATCCCCGAGATCACCCTGTGGATCGTCGACCTCGCCACCGGCGAGGGCCACGCCGCCGGCGGCGGCCTGTGGCCGTCCGACGTCGTCTGGGCGCCCGACTCCCGCTCGCTGTACGTCGCCGCCGACCACCAGGGCCGCCGCCCCGTCTTCCGGGTCCCGGCCGACGGGTCGGAGCCGGTCCGGGTCACCGCCGACGACGGCGCCTACCTGTCGCTCGGCGCCGCGCCCGACGGCTCGGTCTACGCACTGCGCAGCGCCGTGGACTCGCCCGCCCGCCCGGTGCGGATCACCCCCGGCGGCGAGATCGAGGAGCTGGCCTCGCCGGTGCCCGTGCCGGAGCTGCCCGGCACCCTGACCGAGGTCACCGCGACCGCCGACGACGGCGCGACGATCCGGGCCTGGCTGGTGCTGCCCCGGGGCGCCTCGGCGGAGAACCCGGCGCCGTTCCTGCTGTGGATCCACGGCGGCCCGCTGTCGAGCTGGAACGACTGGTCCTGGCGGTGGAACCCGTGGATCATGGCGGAGCGCGGCTACGCCGTACTGCTGCCCGACCCGTGCCTGTCCACCGGCTACGGCCCCGAGATGATCCGCCGGGGCTGGGCGAACTGGGGGCCGCGCACCCACGCCGACCTGATGGCGATCACCGACGCCGCGCTGGAGCTGCCCGAGGTCGACGAGACCAGGACGGCGGCCATGGGCGGCTCGTTCGGCGGTTACATGGCCAACTGGGTCGCCGGGCACACCGACCGGTTCGCCGCGATCGTCACCCACGCCTCGCTGTGGCACCTGGACCAGTTCGCCGGCACGACCGACGCGCCGATGTACTGGCAGCGCGAGTTCGGCGCCCTGGGCGGCGAGCTGTACGACGCGCTCTCCCCGCACCTGTCGCTGGAGAAGATCTCCACGCCGATGCTGGTGATCCACGGCGACAAGGACTACCGGGTGCCGATCGCCGAGGGCCTGCGGCTGTGGTGGGACCTGCAGCGTTCCGACGTCGAGTCGAAGTTCCTGTACTTCCCCGACGAGAACCACTGGATCCTCAAGCCCGGCAACGTGGTCGCCTGGTACGAGACGGTCCTCGCCTTCCTGTCGCAGCACGTGCTGGGCCAGGAGTGGAAGCGGCCGGAGTCGCTGGCGTGAGGACGGACGACGGCCCCGGTACGGCGGGCCACAGCGGATGAGCGGTGAGTGAACGAGGAGGGGGGCAGGCCATGGAGACCTTCGTGACGTTCGCCCAGCTGGCCGAGGAGATCGCCCGGGAGGCCGGGGAGATGCTCACGGCCAAGCGGCCGGCCCGGCCGGAGGTGCTGGACACCAAGTCCAGCCCGACCGACGTGGTGACCGCGCTGGACCGGGCCTCGGAGGAGCTGATCCGCACCAGGATCAGGGCCGTCCGGCCCGACGACGCGATCCTCGGCGAGGAGGGCGGCTCGACCGGCGACGGCCGGGTCCGCTGGATCGTCGACCCCATCGACGGGACGGTCAACTTCCTGTACGGCCTGCCCGAGTGGGCGGTCAGCATCGCCGTCGAGGTCGACGGGGAGGTCGTCGCGGGCGCGGTCAACGTCGTGCCCCGGGGCGAGGTCTTCACCGCGGCCAGGGGCGAGGGCGCCTGGCTGGCGGGGGAGCGGCTGCGCTGCAACACCGGCGTGCCGCTGGACCGCGCGCTGATCGCCACCGGGTTCGGCTACGCCGCCGGGCGGCGCAGGGTGCAGGCCGAGGTGCTGGCCGAGGTGCTGCCCGCCGTACGCGACATCCGGCGGGGCGGGTCGGCCGCGTCCGACCTGTGCTCGGTGGCGGCCGGGCGGGTGGACGGCTACTACGAGCGCGGCCCGAAGGCGTGGGACTACTCGGCCGGCGGCCTCGTCGCCGTCGAGGCCGGGGCCAGGATCGGCGGGCTGAACGGCCGACCGCACGGCCCCGGGCTCACGATCTGCGCGGCGCCGGGCCTGTTCGAGGAGCTGCACGACCTGCTGGCGCCGCTGGACCCGGAGCGCGACGCCTGAAAGTCCCGCCCGCCGGACCCGGTGGGAGACGCCTGAAAGTCCCGGCCGCCGCCGGACCCGGTGCGTGACGCTCGAAGCCGTCCGGGTCCGGGACGGACGTGAAGGAGCCCCCGGCCACATCGGCCGGGGGCTCCTTCCACATCGGTGCCGGATCAACGCCGGATCACGTCAGTGCCGGATGTGGACTCCATTGTCCGTCGCCAGGCGGTGGAGATCCTCGATCTCGGCGGTGAAGGTGTCGGCGAGGTATTGATCGCCCGTGGACTCGGCTTCGTGGAGGTTCTTGTACGCCTGGTCGAGGCGGTTTTCGATCGTGGAGGAGAACTCGCCCATCTCACCTTCTTTCTAAGCGGGGATGAAGGACTGGGTCTGCAGGGGACTGGCCTTCAGCCGTACCCACCCCTCGCCTCGCGCTAAACCTCGATGTGGGATACATCACGCACGGTGGTTATCGTGACAACGGGCTTACCGCCGGCTTACGGGGGGAGTGCTCACAATGGGGGGCCGTTCCGGCGGCTTGTTCATCGACGCCAGGGGGAGGGACCAGAAGCCGTGCGGGTGCTTGTGGTGGAGGACGAGCGGGTGCTCGCCGACGCGATCGCGACGGGGCTGCGGCGTGAGGCCATGGCCGTGGACGTGGCCTACGACGGCGCCGCGGCGCTGGAGCGGACCGGCTACATCGACTACGACGTCATCGTCCTGGACCGGGACCTGCCGAAGGTCCACGGGGACGAGGTCTGCCGCCGCCTGGTGGCCGAGCGGACCTCCTCGCGGATCCTGATGCTCACCGCCTCGGGCGACGTCGACGACAAGGTCGAGGGGCTGGGGCTGGGCGCCGACGACTACCTCGCCAAGCCGTTCGTGTTCATCGAGCTGGTCGCCCGGGTGCGGGCGCTGGGCCGCCGCTCGGCTCCGGCGCTGCCGCCGGTCCTGGAGCGCTCCGGCGTCCGCCTGGACCCGGGCAAGCGGCTGGTGACCAGGAACGGCGAGGAGATCTCGCTCACCAAGAAGGAGTTCGCGGTCCTGGAGGAGCTGATGCGCGCCGAGGGCGCCGTGGTCAGCCAGGAGGACCTGCTGGACAAGGCATGGGACGAGAACATCGACCCGTTCACCAACGTGGTGCGCGTCACCATGATGACCCTGAGGAAGAAGCTGGGCGAGCCTCAGGTCATCGAGACGGTGCCCGGGGTGGGATACCGGCTGTGAGCGCCCCGGCAGGCGGCGGAGCCGAGCGCCCCTCGGGCGTCCCGGGGGACGACGCGCGTCTTTCCGCTCCCACCCACCCGATGATCAGCCCCCACTCCGCGCGGGGGGCGCGGCGCGAGGAGGAGACGCCGCAGGCCGGTCCGAGGCGGACCGATCCGGGGCGGACCGATCCAGGGCAGGCCCCGCCGCAGGCAGGTTCCGGGCGGAACGGGCAGGCCCCGCCGCCGCAGGGCCCGCCGGTGTGGGACGGGCCGCCGCCGACCGGCGCCGCCCCGGCGCGCGGTGGCCCGCTGGAGCGGGCGCGGGCGCTCTTCGACCGGATCAGCATCCGCTGGCGCCTCACCATCACCTACGGCCTGCTGTTCTTCCTGGCCGGGATGCTGCTGGTCTTCGTCATCTACATGATGGTCGGCTGGGCCATCAACGAGGCCTGGCCCGGCGTCAGCCTGCCCGACGCGCCGCTGGCCTACGAGCAGCGCTTCCAGCAGGAGTGGCTGTGGTGGAAGCACGCCGCGATCGACGAGGCGCGCGAGGCCCTGCTCAGCCGTACGCTCCTCGCCCTGGTGGGGGTGGGCATCCTGGCGATCGTCATCGGTTACGTCGTCGCCGACCGGGCGCTGCGCCCGATCCAGCAGATGACCGCGACGGCCCGCAGGCTGTCGGGCAGCACGCTGGCCCACGAGCGGATCGCGCTCAAGGGCCCCGACGACGAGCTCAAGGAGCTGGCGGACACCTTCGACGCGATGCTGACCAGGCTCAATGTGGCGTTCGACACACAGCGAAGATTCGTGGCCAACGCCTCTCACGAGCTGCGGACCCCGCTGACGATCAACCGGACCGTCCTGGAGATCGCGCTGGGCGACCCGGAGGCGTCGGAGGACCTCAAGGCGCTGGGCCGCACGCTGCTGGAGGTCAACGCGCGCAACGAGCGCCTGATCGAGGGCCTGTTGCTGCTGGCCCGCAGCGAGCGCGAGCTCAGCGTGCGCAAACCGGTGGACATGCGGGACGTGGCGCGTACCGCCGTCGAGCAGCTCGCCCCGGTGGCCGAGGCGGCCGGCGTGACGGTCTCCACCGAACTCCAGAAGGCCGAAACGGTGGGCGATCCGGTGCTGCTGGAGCGGTGCGTGTCCAACCTCGTGGAGAACGCCATCAAACACAATCTCTCCGACTCCGGCCATTTGTGGGTCAGGGCGGGAATTGTGGAGGGCGTCCTGATTGTTCAGGTGGCCAACACGGGGCCGCACGTCCCCGCGTACGAGGTGAACAGCCTGTTCGAGCCGTTCCGGCGGCTCAACGCCGACCGGGTCGACTCCTCCAAGGGGGCCGGGCTCGGGCTGTCGATCGTGCGCGCGGTCGTGCGGGCTCACGGAGGCGACGTGACCGCCGTCCCCAGGGACGGAGGAGGTCTCGTGGTGACCGTGAGACTCCAGCCACGGTGATCCGGCGGGGGGCGTCTCGCTCACGCCGTACATGTGGTTGGATGTGCCGTCGAACACGGTGGCTCATACCGCCGATGCTGTGGTTTACGCCATATTCGGCTAACCATGGCCATGGGCAGTAGGTACCTCACGTGTGGGGAGGTTCAGTGACCATTCCGACGGGGTACCGATGCAAAGTCTCTTCGTCGGATTGGGCACAAGTCGTGCCTCTCAGACGTTACACGCGCGAACGGCGCAGAAGAGAGATGAGGGGGATGGAGCAAACCGATGGCTACTGATTACGACAGCCCACGCAAGACCGACGACGACCTCAACGAGGACAGTCTTCAGGAACTGCAGGCACGCCGTACGGACAAGTCCTCGGGCAGCATCGACATCGACGAGACCGATCTCGCCGAGTCGCTGGAACTGCCGGGTGCCGACCTGTCCAACGAGGAGCTCTCGCTCCGGGTGATTCCTCGTCAGGCCGACGAGTTCACCTGCGCGCGCTGCTTCCTCGTGCACCACCGCAGCCAGCTCGCCACCGAGAAGAACGGCCAGCAGATCTGCCGGGAGTGCGCGGCCTGACGATCGTTCCGATGGCCTGTCCGAGGTGTGTTCTCCCATGGAAGGGTAAGTGCGCGCCAGGACGGCCTTGAGGAGGTTCCGCGACATGACTTCGAAGAGCGGCAAGACCGGTGGGTCGCCGGAGGACCCCGTGTCCGCGGGGGAGGCCGGCGCACCGGAGCGGGAAGTGGCGGAGATCGTCGGCAGGCTCACCGAGCCTGGTGACATTGAAGGCGCCGAGCGGCGACGGCTGCTCGGCCGCCTGTCCGCGGCGCTGTCCACGGGAGCGAAGAACGCCAAGGCGTCGGGCACGGGCCGGGGACGCTGGCTGGCCGACGTGTTCGTGTCCGTGGCCCCCCGGATCCCCATCCGCGACCTCGCCACCCTCTCCGAGCACCATCACGGGCTCACCGCCGAGGCCCTGGCCGACGACCTGGTCCGCACGGCGGCCAAGGCGACCATGACGGTCGGCGCGATCGGCGGAGCCCTCGCGGCGGCCGAGTTCGCCGCACCGCCCCTTCTGCTCTCCGCCCCCGCCCAGCTCGTGGCCGAGACCCTCGTTGTGGCGGCCATCGAGGTCAAGCTCCTCGCCGAGCTCCACGAGGTGTACGGCGTGCACATCCCCGGCAACGGCGCCCAGCGGGCCGTGGCGTTCGTCAACGCCTGGTCCAAGCAGCGCGGCGTCGACCCCATGGCCCCCGGCTCGGTCACCCTCGCCCTCGGCGCGGCGGCCAAGACCGCCCTGCGCAACCGGCTGATGCGCACGCTCGGCCGCCATCTGACCACCCTCGGACCATTCCTGACCGGCGCCGTGGCCGGCGGCACCCTCAACCGCGCCGCGACCCGCAAGCTCGCCGAGGTCGTACGCGCCGACCTGAGGAGCCGCCACGAGCTCCCTCCCGCTAAGTCATAAAAAGTCCCTAACTGGGTAGTTGTTACAGCAAACCAACTATCTGGAGGATTTTGTGCGGGGCCGCAGCTCGTTTTTGATCGTCGCAAATCGCCTTCCCGTCGATCGGGTGGGGGAGGGGACGTGGCGGCGCAGCCCTGGCGGACTGGTCACCGCGATCGCTCCGGTCCTCCAGCGCAGGGAGGGCGCCTGGATCGGCTGGCCCGGATCCCCCGATGAGCGCCTCGACCCCTTCGACCACGACGGCATGCACCTCATCCCCGTGCCGCTGTCGGCGTCGGAGGTCGAGCTCTACTACGAGGGCTTCTCCAACGCCACGCTGTGGCCCCTCTACCACGACGTGGTCGCCCCCCCGGTCTACTCGCGCGTGCTGTGGGACGCCTACCGCACGGTCAACGAGCGCTTCGCCCGTGCCGCCGCCGAGGAGGCGGCCGAGAACGCGGTCGTGTGGATCCAGGACTACCAGCTCCAGCTGGTCCCCGCCATGCTGCGCGAGCTCCGCCCGGACCTGCGCATCGGCTTCTTCCTGCACATCCCCTTCCCGCCGGGCGAGCTGTTCTACCAGCTCCCCTGGCGGCGGGAGCTGCTGGAGGGACTCCTCGGCGCCGACCTGGTCGGCTTCCAGCGTCCCGGCGGCGCGTCCAACTTCATCCGGCTCTGCCGCCGCCTGCTGGGCCTGCAACACCAGAAGAACGAGATCCACCTGGAGGACGGCCGGGTGGTGCGCGCCGCGGCCTTCCCCATCTCGGTCGACTTCGGCGAGTTCGACTCCCTGGTCCGCCAGCCCCACATCGTGGAGCGCGCCAAAGAGATCCGCTCCGAGCTGGGCGACCCGGAGTGCGTGCTGCTCGGCGTCGACCGGCTCGACTACACCAAGGGCATCGGCCAGCGGCTCAAGGCGTTCGGCGAGCTGCTCCGCGAGGGCTCCATCAAGCCCGGGGAGGCGGCGTTCGTGCAGATCGCCACTCCGAGCCGGGAGCGGGTCGAGGAGTACATGCGGCTGCGCGACTCCATCGAGCTGCAGGTCGGCCGGATCAACGGCGAGCAGGGGGAGCTGGGCATGCAGCCGGTGCAGTACATGCACCAGTCCTACGGCCGCGACGAGCTGGCCGCGCTCTACCTCGCCGCCGACGTCATGGTGGTGACGCCGCTGCGCGACGGGATGAACCTGGTCGCCAAGGAGTACATCTCCTGCCGCCACGACCTGCGCGGCGCACTGGTGCTCAGCGAGTTCGCCGGGGCGGCCGACGAGCTGCGGCAGGCGTTCCTGGTCAACCCCTACGACATCGACGGCCTCAAGCGGGCCATGCTGGCCGCGATGCGGGCCACGCCGCACGACCTGTCGCGGCGGATGCGCTCGCTGCGCCGCCGGATCTCGACCTACGACGTGGACCGCTGGGCGAAGGACTTCCTCGCCGACCTGGAGTCCTGACCCCGGCCCCGGCCCGTCCGCCCCGCCTCGCGCACCCGGCCGCCCGCCGTACGGCGGGCCGGGACGCCCGCGCCCGCCGTACGCATTCCCCGCGGGGAATCCGTACGGCGGGCGCGCGGGGACGGGTCAGGAGACGGCGTCCCGCGCGGTGGCCTTCACGGCCTTCCAGGCGTCGTAGCGCCTCCTGGCGGCGCGGCCCGCGACGATCTGCGCCACCTGCATGCCCACGCCCATCACGATGGCGTAGCCGATCGCCTCGCTGAGGTCGATGTCGAGCGACTCGGTGTCCATCGGGGGCTTCCTGCCGGTCGCCTTCTCCCAGGCGAATCCGATGGCCTTGCGCGCGACGAAGGCCGTCGCCAGGCCCACCAGGCCGCCGATGGCCCGCCACGCCATGTCCTGCTGCTGCTTATCGCTTTTGCCTGGCATGTGCTCCCTGCCTTTGTATCGCTTTGCAGAAGAACACTAACCCTCTCCGTCGCGGGGACGCGTGAAGCCATACCATGGGGAGGCATGACACACCAGCGATCACGCCATGCGGCCATGCCCGGGAAGCCGACTCTCGACGGGCTGGAATCCGTATGGGTAACCCGCTGGGAGGCCGAGGGGACATATCGCTTCGACAGGTCGCGCGGCCGGGAGGAGATCTACTCGATCGACACCCCGCCCCCGACCGTCTCCGGATCCCTGCACGTCGGCCATGTCTTCTCCTACACCCACACCGACGCGATCGCCCGCTTCCAGCGCATGCGCGGCCGCGAGGTCTTCTACCCCATGGGTTGGGACGACAACGGCCTGCCCACCGAGCGCCGGGTGCAGAACCACTTCGGCGTGCGCTGCGACCCCTCCGTCCCCTACGACCCCGCCTTCCGCCCGCCGGCCGACCCCGACCCCAAACGGCAGGTGCCGATCTCGCGCCGCAACTTCATCGAGCTGTGCGAGCGGCTCACCATCGAGGACGAGAAGGCGTTCGAGGAGCTGTGGCGGCGCCTGGGCCTGTCGGTCGACTGGTCGCTGACCTACGCCACCATCGACGGCGGCGCGCGGGCCGCCTCCCAGCGCGGCTTCCTGCGCAACCTCGCCCGCGGCGAGGCCTACCTCGCCGAGGCGCCCACACTGTGGGACGTCACCTTCCGCACGGCCGTCGCCCAGGCCGAGCTGGAGGACCGCGAGCACCCCGGCGCCTTCCACCGGATCGCCTTCACCGCCGCCCCCGGGAGCCCGGCCGCCGGGCAGCGCGTCTGGATCGAGACGACCCGGCCCGAGCTGCTGCCCGCCTGCGTGGCGCTGGTCGCCCACCCCGACGACGAGCGCTACCGCCCGCTGTTCGGCACCACCGTCGTCACGCCGCTGTTCGGCGTCGAGGTGCCGGTGCTGCCCCACCACCTGGCCGAGCCGGGCAAGGGCTCCGGCATCGCGATGGTCTGCACCTTCGGCGACGTCACCGACATCACCTGGTGGCGCGAGCTGAACCTCCCCACCCGCCCGGTCATCGGCCGGGACGGCAGGCTGCTGCCCGAGCCGCCCGCCGGCGTCCCGGCCGGGCCGTACGGCGAGCTGGCCGGCCGGACCGTGCACGGCGCCCGGGAGCGGGTCGTGGAGCTGCTGCGGGCGTCGGGCGAGATGGACGGCGAGCCCCGGCCGGTGAGGCGCCCGGTGAAGTTCTACGAGAAGGGCGACCGCCCGCTGGAGATCGTCACCACCCGCCAGTGGTACATCCGCAACGGCGGGCGCGACGCCGGGCTGCGCGAGGCGCTGCTGGCACGCGGGCGGGAGCTGTCCTGGCATCCGGAGCGGATGAGGGTCCGCTACGAGTCCTGGGTGGAGGGCCTGGCGGGTGACTGGCTGGTCTCCCGGCAGCGGTTCTTCGGCGTGCCGATCCCGGTGTGGTACCCCCTCGACGCCGCGGGCGAGCCCGACCACCTCCGGCCGATCCTGCCGGAGGAGTCCACGCTGCCCATCGACCCCGAGAGCGACGTGCCACCCGGCTACACCGAGGACCAGCGCGGCAAGGCGGGGGGATTCACCGCGGACCCGGACGTCATGGACACCTGGGCCACCTCCTCGCTGAGCCCGCAGATCGCGGGCGGCTGGGGCATCGACGACGAGCTGTTCGCCAAGGTCTTCCCGATGGACCTGCGCCCGCAGGCCCACGAGATCATCCGGACCTGGCTGTTCTCCACCGTGGTCCGCGCGCACCTGGAGCACGGCACCCTGCCCTGGCGCAACGCCGCCATCTCCGGCTGGATCCTCGACCCCGACCGCAAGAAGATGTCCAAGTCGGTGGGCAACGTCGTCACCCCGCTGGGCCTGCTGGAGCAGTACGGCTCCGACGCGGTCCGCTACTGGGCGGCGAGCGGCCGGCCGGGCACCGACACCGCGTTCGACGTCGGGCAGATCAAGGTCGGCCGCCGCCTGGCGATCAAGATCCTGAACGCCTCGAAGTTCATCCTGGGCCTGGGCGAGGCCGGGGACGGGCGGGACGGCGGGCGGGAGGACGGCGGGGCCGCCGAGGTCACCGAGGTCACCGAGGTCACCGAGCCGGTGGACCTGTCGATGCTCGCCCGCCTGTCGCAGGTGGTCGGCGAGGCCACCGAGGCGTTCGAGTCCTACGACTACACCCGCGCGCTGGAGCGGACCGAGCGGTTCTTCTGGGAGTTCTGCGACGACTACCTGGAGCTGGTCAAGAACCGTGCCTACGGCGAGGGCGGCCCCGCCCGCTCGGCCCGCGCGGCGCTGCGCGAGGCCCTCGACGTCCTGCTGCGGCTGTTCGCGCCCTTCCTGCCGTTCGTCACCGAGGAGGTCTGGTCCTGGTGGCGCGAGGGCTCGGTGCACCGGGCGGCCTGGCCCGAGGCCCGCGAGACGGGCGGCCTGCCCGACCTGCTGCCGGCGGTCGCGGCGGTCCTCGGCCGCGTCCGCAAGGCCAAGTCCGACGCCCGGCTCTCGATGCGCGCAGAGGTCTCCCGGCTGACCGTCACCGGCACCCAGGCCGACCTGGTACGGCAGGCCCAGGACGACCTGTGCGGCGCGGGCGCCGTCGAGGAGTTCGTTCTGGAGACCGCCGAGGGCGACCTGACGGTGGAGGTCGTCCTCACCTGAGCCCACGGGAATCTGTCCTCCGCGTCGGGCGGTCCTGCCGTACGGTCGAGGCACGGACAGGTCAGGGCAGGCGAGGGGAGGACGGCGCATGACGCCAGGGTGCGGCAGCTGCAACTGCTACCTCGAGGACAGAGTGATCTCCCGGCCGCCGGGAGAACGCTGATCCGGTGCCCGCGCGAGGGGAGGCCCGGCGTCCCGCCGGGCCTCCCCTTTGCCGTTCCTTGACCCGCCTCTTCCGTCTCCGGGCGTTGACCATGCGCGCCGCAGGCCGTGACGTGACAGTCTGGAATGCGTGATCTCCGACCGGGAACGTCTGACCCATCTGGTGCCACGCACACTGCTCTGGCTGGCGGCCTGGAGCCTGTGTCTGATCATCATCGGCTGGGCCGTCTTCTACTTCTGGCAGTTCATCCTGATGCTGCACATCGTGGTGCTGCCGGTCGCGGTCGCGCTGCTGCTGACGGCGCTGCTGTCCCCCCTCACCAGCAGGTTCCGGGCGTTGGGGATGCGGCCGATCTACGCCACCTGGCTGACCATGCTGATCGCGCTCGCGGTGCTGGCCGGCGTCGGCTGGTTCATCGGGCTGCGGGCCAGCGAAGAGTTCCCCCGGGTGATCGACCAGCTCAGATCCACGATCAAGGACGTGGAGAACTGGCTGTACACCGGGCCGCTGCACCTGCAGCGCAACCAGATCAGCACCTGGATCGACAGCCTCACCGACCAGCTCAGCGCCAGCCGTAACCAGATCACCCAGACGGTCCTCACCGGCGCCACCGTCGCGGTGGAGGTGCTGGCCTCCCTGGTGCTGGTGGTCTTCGTCACCTTCTTCCTGCTCAAGGACGGCGCCCGGATCTGGTCGTGGCTCCTGAAGGCGTTCGGCTCCGTCGCGCCCCGCGTCGACCGGGCCGGACGCGCCGCCTGGACCACGCTGTCGCACTACGTGCACGGCACGGTCGCGGTGGCCGCCGTGCACGGCGTGGTCATGGGCATCGTGCTCGCCGGGATGGGCGTGCCGCTCTGGGCGCCGCTCGCCGTGCTGATCTTCATGGCCAGTTTCATCCCCCTCATCGGCATCCTCTTCGCCGGGGCGGTCGCGGCGCTGGTCACCCTCGGCGCCAAGGGCCTGTTCTACGCCCTGATCTTCGTGGGGATCCTGGTGATCGAGCAGCAGCTGGAGAACCACGTGCTCCAGCCGCTGATCGTCGGCCGGGCGCTCGACTTCCACCCGCTGGCGATCATCCTGGTGCTGGCCGTGGGCGGCGTCGTGGCGGGCATCGCCGGGGCCGCGGTGGCGGTGCCGATCGCCGCGGTGTTCTACCGGGCGCTGCCCGCGCTGACCGGTGACCAACCGGCCCTGCCACCCGCCCCACCGCACGAACCACCCGAGGGGGCCGAGGAGGCCGAGGGGCCGCGGACCCCGCCGGCCGCGTCCGACCCGGCCGGGGACACGCCGGCCGGATCGGACGGCGCGGCCGGGGAGGCCGGATCGTCGGAAAGGACCGTTCCCTCCGGCGCCGAAGGGGCCGCCGGGCCGGTGGGGGAGGATCCGGTGAATGAGGAGTCGCCGCAGCCCAGGCGGTAACGTTCTGCCTCGTGACCCGTTCAGCCCTGACGACCCCTCCGCCCGGAGCGGCCGGCCCCCGGCCGGCCTCCGGCGCCCCCGGCCCCGGTGAGCCGCTCGGCTCCCACTACAGCCGCTGCTTCGGCTGCGGCGACCGGCACCCCACCGGCCTGCACCTGAAGGCCGTCACGCCCGACGGGGAGACGGTGGTCGCCGAGTTCACCGTCGCCGAGGCCCACCAGGGCGCCCCGGGCCTCGCGCACGGCGGCGTGCTCGCCACGGCGATGGACGAGGTCATCGGCATGTCCATCTGGCTGTTCCGCCGCCCCTACGTCACCGCCCGGCTGGAGACCGACTACCTCGCGCCGGTCCCGGTCGGCACCACCCTGCACCTCCGGGCCTGGTGCACCGGGGTGTCGGGCCGGAAGGCGTACCTTGAAGCAGAGGGGCGGATCGGCTCGGCCGACGGACCGGTCGCCGTACGGGCCGCCGCCCTCTTCGTCGAGGTCGGCATGGAGCACTTCGCCGAGCACGGCGACGCCCAGACCCTCCTGGACGAGCATCACGACTACGAGGTGAACCCGTGAGCGAAAAGGTCGAGGTGCTGATCAGCCGCGTCGACGCCGGGCTGCCGCTGCCGGACTACGCCCACCCGGGCGACGCCGGCGCCGACCTGCGCGCGGCCGAGGACGTCGAGCTGCCGCCGGGTGGACGCGCCACCGTGGGCACCGGCGTGGCGATCGCGCTGCCCGACGGCTACGCCGCCTTCGTCCACCCGCGCTCCGGCCTGGCGGCCGAGCACGGCGTGACGATCGTGAACGCGCCCGGCACCGTCGACGCGGGCTACCGTGGCGAGATCAGGGTGACGCTGCTCAACACCGACACCGGGCGGGCCGTACGGCTGCGCAGGGGGGACCGCATCGCGCAGCTGGTGGTCCAGCGGGTCGCCAGGGCGGTGTTCCACGAGGTGGACCGGCTGCCGGGATCGGCGCGCGGCGCGGGGGGCTTCGGCTCCACCGGCCGCTGAGAGCCGGCGGGCCACCGGCCGGTGGCCCGCCGCATCGAGACTTCAAGGAGCGTGAGGAAAGTGTTCGGACGTCGCCGTCGTGAGGAGTCCCCGGCCCCGGCCGAGGAGTTCGCGCGGACCGAGGAGCCCAGGGGGATCACAGGGGGGCCGGCCAGGGAGTCCGGCCCGTGGGACGCCGCCGACGCCTACCCCGACCGGGAGCGGGTCGATCTGGGCGGCCTGCGGCTGCCCGTCGACCAGGGGTTCGAGGTGCAGCTCAACCTCGCCGGCGAGCAGATCGTCGGCGCGGTCATCCTGTTCGAGGAGAGCGCCCTGCAGATACACGCCTTCGCCGCGCCCAAGCGCAACGGCATCTGGGACGAGGTCCGGGCCGAGCTGGCCGCGGGCGTGAAGGCCGCGGGCGGGACCGCCGAGGAGAAGGAGGGGCCGTTCGGCGTCGAGCTGGACGCCCGGGTCCCCGCCGACGGGGTCGCCCAGCCGGTCCGCTACATCGGCGTCGACGGCCCGCGCTGGTTCCTGCGGGCGGTCGTCAGCGGGCGCGCCGCGACGGACGCCGGGGTGGCCGCGACCCTGGAGGACGTGGTCCGCGACATCGTCGTCGTCCGGGGGGACGAGCCGATGGTGCCGAAGGAGCCGATCGAGCTGCGGCTGCCCCCGGAGGCCCGCCAGGCCATGGAGCAGCAGGCCGAGGCCCCGAACGGCCGGGACCTCCGGCCGTTCGAGCGGGGGCCCGAGATCGCCGAGATCCGTTGACCCACCGGATCGCGTACGCTGTTGCAACACGTATGTGAAGGAGAGGTCGTGGGTTCTCAGGAACCGCATAAACAGGGCGGGTTTCGGAGTTTCTTCCGGCGGCTGACCACGAGTCAGGAGGAGCTGGAGGCCGACGAGCTCCAGCAGGACCTCGACCGGCATGGCGCCACCCCCATCGTCTCCTGCGCCGGGCGCCGCAGGTTCTGCGTGACCGGTACACTGCGTACGGTGACGCTGCGGCCCCGTGGGGGTGCCCCGGCGCTGGAGGCGGAGCTCTACGACGGCTCCGACGTGATCGAGCTGATCTGGCTCGGCCGCCGGAAGATCGCCGGGATCGAGCCGGGCCGCATGGTCCTGGCCGAGGGGCTGGTCAGCGTGCAGGACGGCCGCAAGGTGATGTTCAACCCGCGCTACGAGCTGCGTCCCGCGGGCGGTGCGTGACCCATCGACGAGCACGGAGCGGTGAACCAGAAGATGACCACCCCTGACCCCTCCGCCGGGGCCGCGAAGCAGGGCCCGGCGGCGTCCGCGGAGGCCACCGCGCACGACACCGTCGAGGCGGCGATCCGCGTCCAGCTCGCCAAGGCGTTCGGCGGGGCGCGGGGCGTCGTCGAAGCGGCCGTGCCCACGATCGTCTTCACCCTGACCTGGGTCGTCACCTCCGACCTGCGGCAGTCGCTGACCATCAGCATCGCGGCGGCGGTGGTGCTGCTCGTGGTGCGGCTGGCGCAGCGCTCGACGCCGCAGTTCGTCGTCAACAGCCTCATCGGCATCGGGATCGGCGCGTTCTTCGCCTCCCGCACCGGTGAGGCCCGCGACGTCTACCTCCCGGGCATCCTCTACAACGCGGGATACGCCGTGGCGATGCTGCTGTCCATCGTCACCCGGTGGCCCGTGGTGGGCTTCCTGATCGGGTCGGTCACCGGCGACCCGACCGGCTGGCGCGCCGACCCGGCGGTGGTGCGGCTCTGCTCCAGGCTCACCTGGCTGCTGCTGGCCCCGTGCGTGATCCGGGTGGCCGTGCAGCTGCCGGTCTACCTCATCGGCGGCAACGACGCCGTGGCCGAGCTGGGCATCCTCAAGATCGCCATGGGCTGGCCGCTGCAGATCGCCGGACTCGCCGCGATGGTGTGGCTGCTGACCAGGGGCCGGACCCCGGTCCGTCCCACGTAGTTCATGGCGACGCTGCGCGTCGCGGCTCGGGGGCTTGAGCCCGGTGTCTTCCCTCGTCGTTCGCTCGCTGCGCTCGCTCTCTCCTCGGTCCAGACACCGGCGCCCCCTCGCTGTGTTCATGGCGACGCTGCGCGTCGCGGCTCGGGGGCTCAAGCCCGGTGTCTTCCCTCGTCGTTCGCTCGCTGCGCTCGCTCCCTCCTCAGTCCAGACACCGGCGCCCCCTCGCGGGCTCATGGCGACGCTGCGCGTCGCGGCTCGGGGGCTTGAGCCCGGTGTCTTCCCTCGTCGTTCGCTCGCTGCGCTCGCTCTCTCCTCAGTCCAGACACCGGCGCCCCCTCGCGGGCTCATGGCGACGCTGCGCGTCGCGGCTCGGGGGCTGGTGTCCGGTGTCTTCCCTCGTCACTCCGTCGCTTCGCTCCTGCGTTCCTCGGTCCAGACACCGGCGCCCCCGAGCGGGCTCCCCGACACGTGGAAACGGCCGCGGTACGGCATCGCCGTACCGCGGCCGTTTCCGCGTGTCGCGCGGCTCAGCCCGCCGGGCGGGGGGACAGCAGCCGGGCCAGCTCCTCCTCGACCTCCTGGTTGGCCACGAACATCAGCTCGTCGCCGGCCTCCAGCGGGTCGTCCTCGCTGGGCACCAGCACCCGGCCCTCGCGCAGGATCGCCACCAGCGCGGTATCGGTGGGCCACGGCACCGACCCGGCCCGGTGGCCGACGACCGGCGCGTCCTCGGGGAGTGTGAGCTCGACCAGGTTGGCCTGGCCCTGGCGGAAGGTCATCAGCCGGACCAGGTCGCCCACGCTCACCGCCTCCTCCACCAGCGCGCTCAGCAGCCGCGGGGTCGAGACGGCGACGTCCACCCCCCACGACTCGTTGAACAGCCACTCGTTCTTGGGGTGGTTGATCCGGGCGACCACGCGGGGCACGCCGTACTCGGTCTTGGCGAGCAGGGAGACGACGAGGTTGACCTTGTCGTCGCCGCTGGCGGCGACGACCACGTGACAGTCGGCCAGACCCGCCTCGTCCAGCGAGGAGATCTCACAGGCGTCGGCGAGCAGCCACTCCGCCCGCGGCACCGTGTCGATCTTGATGGCCTTGGGGTCGATGTCGATGAGCAGGACCTCGTGGCCGTTCTCCAGGAGCTCGGCGGCGATGGACCGGCCGACGGCCCCCGCACCGGCGATGGTGACGCGCATCAGTGCCTCTCCTCCGGAGCCCCGGACAGCACCTTGTTGATGCGGTCCATGTCGTTCCCAGCCGCCATGACGTGCAGGATGTCGCCCTCCTGCAGCACGGTGTCGCTCTTGGGCAGCAGGGTCTCGCCCATCCGGTTGACGAAGGCCGTGCGGGTGCCCGCCTCCGCCTCCAGGTCCCTGATCCTGGTGCCGATCCAGCCCGGGTGGTAGGCCACCTCGGCGAGCACGACGGTCCCGGTGGGGTCGCGCCACAGCGGCTCGGCGCCCTCGGGCAGCACCCGCCGCAGGATCTGGTCGGCGGTCCAGCGGACCGTGGCCACGGTGGGGATGCCCAGCCGCTGGTAGACCTCGGCGCGCCGGGAGTCGTAGATCCGGGCCACCACGTTGTCCACGCCGAACGTCTCGCGGGCGACCCGGGCGGAGATGATGTTGGAGTTGTCGCCGCTGCTCACCGCCACGTAGGCGCCGGCCGACTCGATCCCGGCCTCCTCCAGCACGTCGCGGTCGAAGCCGACGCCGGTCACCCGGCGGCCCCGGAACCCCGCCCGCAGGCGGCGGAACGCCTGGGGGTCCCGGTCGATGATGGCGACCGAGTGGCCGCTGTCCTCCAGGATGTGCGCCAGCGTGGAACCGACACGCCCACACCCCATGATCACGATATGCATGCTCCCCCGCCGGTCGCTTGAGGCGGATCTTGCTCCGAATGTACCTAGCCAGTATGGCCCGGTGGGGGAGTGCCGTGTCGGCGGGGTTTGACAGCGACTAGCATCGGCAGACGTGTCAAAGGTGACGGACCTCGTCAAGCGCCTCTTCATCGGGCGCGCGCTGCGCAGCACGCAGCTGCATGAGCAACTGCTCCCCAAGCGCATCGCGCTGCCGGTTTTCGCCAGTGACGCTCTCTCCTCGGTCGCCTACGCGCCCCAGGAGATCCTCGTCATCCTGTCGATCGCCGGTGTCTCCTTCTACGGCTTCGCCCCCTGGGTCGCCGCCGCGGTGGTCGTGGTGATGCTCACGGTCGTCGCCTCCTACCGGCAGAACGTGCACGCCTACCCCAGCGGCGGCGGCGACTACGAGGTGGCCACCGTCAACCTCGGGCAGAACGCCGGCCTCACCGTGGCCAGTGCGCTCATGGTCGACTACATCCTCACCGTCGCGGTGTCGGTGGCCAACGGCGTCGACTACGTGGGCGCGACGATCCCCTACGTCGCCGAGCACAAGCCGCAGATCGCGATCCTCATCGTCGTGCTGCTGACGATCGTCAACCTCCGCGGCATCCGCGAGTCCGGGGCGGCCTTCGCCATCCCCACCTACACCTTCATGTTCGCCGTCATCGGCCTGGTCCTGTGGGGCGGCTTCCGGCTGCTGGTGCTCGGCGACGAACTGCGGGCGCCCACCGCCGGCTACCAGATCATCGGCGAGCAGTCGAACCTCGCCTCCCTGGCGGCGGTGTTTCTGATCCTGCGGGCGTTCTCCTCCGGCTGCGCCGCCCTCACCGGCGTGGAGGCGATCAGCAACGGCGTGCCCGCCTTCCGCAAGCCCAAGAGCAAGAACGCCGCGACCACGCTGCTGATGATGGGCCTGATCGCGATCACCATGTTCATCGGCATCATCTCGCTCGGCCTGGCCTCCGGCGTCAAGCTCGCCGACCCCGCCACCGCCGCGACCAGCGTGCTCATCGACGGCCGTCCCGCCGGGCCCGGCTACAACCAGCCGCCGATCATCGCCCAGGTCGCCGAGGCCGTGTTCGGCAGCGGATCGGTGTTCTTCATCGTCATCGCCGCCGTCACCGCGCTGATCCTGTTCCTGGCGGCCAACACCGCCTTCAACGGCTTCCCGGTGCTCGGCGCCATCCTGGCCCAGGACCGCTTCCTGCCCCGCCAGCTGCACAACCGGGGCGACCGGCTCGCCTTCTCCAACGGCATCGTCATCCTGGCGGCCGGGGCCTGCCTGCTGCTGTGGGGGTTCCAGGCCGACGTCAGCCGCCTGCTCAACCTCTACATCGTCGGCGTCTTCGTCTCCTTCACCCTCAGCCAGACCGGCATGGTGCGGCACTGGACCCGCCACCTGAGGGGCGAGAGCGAACCGCGGGCGCGCGCCCGGATGCGGCGCTCCCGGGTGATCAACTTCTTCGGCGGCGTCATGACCGGCCTGGTGCTGGTGGTGGTGCTGCTGACCAAGTTCACCCACGGCGCCTGGATCGTCTGCGCGGCCATGCCCGCGCTGTTCCTGATGATGAAGGCCATCCGCCGTCACTACGACAACGTCTCGCAGGAGCTGGCCATCGCCGAGGACACGCAGGTGGACGAGTCGATGCTGCCGGCCCGCAACCACGCCGTCGTCCTGGTCTCCAAGATCCACAAGCCGACGCTGCGGGCCCTCTCCTACGCCCGCGCCACCCGCCCCTCCACCCTGGAGGCCGTCACCGTGGGCGTGGAGGGCGAGGAGGCCAGGGCACTGCAGGAGGAGTGGGAGCGGCGGGGCATCGCCGTACCGCTGAAGACCCTCGACTCGCCCTACCGCGAGATCACCAGGCCGATCCTGGAGTACGTCAAGTCGCTGCGCCGCCGCTCGCCGCGCGACGTGGTGACCGTCTACATCCCCGAGTACGTGGTCGGTCACTGGTGGGAGCACCTGCTGCACAACCAGAGCGCGCTGCGGCTCAAGGGCCGCCTGCTGTTCCAGCCCGGCGTAATGGTGACCAGCGTGCCCTGGCAGCTGCACTCCGCCGACCGCCTCAAGAGCCGCCGCGCCCAGCGGGCCGCCGCCACGGCCGTCCGCCGCCCCTGGCCCGGGGACGTGCCGCAGGGGGTGGATCGCGGCCAGGACACCAAGGCTTAATCTTTCGTATACGTCGTATGCGCTCCGGACCGCGGGGAGGCTCGACAGGAATCTTTGGGGGCATCAGATCATGGCGATCGAACTGACGGTGGGACCCGTCGCCCACGGCGGCTGGTGCGTCGCCCGCCATGACGGCCGGGTGGTCTTCGTCCGCCACGCCCTGCCCGGCGAGCGCGTCATGGCCGAGGTGACCGAGGAGACCACCCGGTTCCTGCGCGCCGACGCGGTCGAGATCCTCCAGCCCTCACCCGACCGGGTGACCCCGCCGTGCCCCTTCGCCGGCCCCGGTCTCTGCGGCGGCTGCGACTGGCAGCACGCCTCCCTCGACGCCCAGCGCCTGCTCAAGACCGAGGTCGTCGCCGAGCAGCTGCGCCGCCTGGCCGGGATCGAGTGGAAGGGCGTCGTCGAGGAGGTCCCCGGCGCCCCCGACGGCCTCGGCTGGCGCACCCGCGTGCAGTTCGCCGTCGACCGCGACGGCGTCGCGGGCCTGCGCCGCCACCGCTCCCACGACATCCAGCCGGTGGACCTCTGCCTGATCGCGCACCCCGAGGTGGAGAACGTCGGCGTCGAGGTGATGAACTGGCGCAACGCCTCCACGGTGGAGGTCATCGCCTCCGGCACCGGCGACCAGGCCGTGGTGATCACCCCCAGGCCGCGCCGTACGGTGGCCGTGCCCGACCTCGACCGGAGCGTCGCCGTCCTCGTCGACGAGGGCAGGGGCCGCACCCGCGCGGTCCACGGCCGCGGCCACGTCGTCGAGCGGGTCGGCGACCGGGACTTCCAGGTCACCGGCAGCGGTTTCTGGCAGATCCACCCCGGCGCCGCCGCCGCGCTGCGGGACGCGGTCATGGAGTTCGCCGTCCCGCAGCCGGGGGAGTGGGCCCTGGACCTCTACTGCGGGGTCGGCCTCTTCGCCGCCGGGCTCGCCGAGGCGGTCGGCGAGGAGGGCGCCGTGTTCGGCGTCGAGTCCGACGCCGCCGCCGTGCGCGACGCCCAGCGCAACCTCCGCGACCTGCCCCAGGCCCGGTTCGCCCGGGGCCGCGTGGAGGACGCCCTCGACCGGTTCGACATCGAGCGCGCCGACATCGTCGTCGTCGACCCGCCCCGGGCCGGCCTCGGCCGCGAGGTCGTCGAGCGCGTCACGGGCCTCGACGCGAGCCGCGTCGTCTACGTCTCGTGCGACCCGGCCACCCTCGCCCGCGACCTCGCCTGGTTCGCCGAGCACCGCTACACCCTGGCCGACCTGCGCGCCTTCGACGCCTTCCCGATGACCCACCACGTGGAGTGCGTCGCCCTCCTGAAACCCGCCGGAAAGGGCGACTGACCCGGGCTTCCGCCGGAAAGCCGGCGGCCCTCACCTCTCGCGGCCGGGGGCGCCGGCCAGGAGGCGGGCCCCGCCGGGGCCGGGGCCGGGAGCGGCCTCCCGGACCGACAGCCAGGCCAGGCCGTTGCGGGCGGTGAAGCCGGTCAGCGTGCGGGTCTCGGCGCCGGTGAGCCCCCGCGGGCCGGTCAGGACCGGCGACAGGGCGATCCTGTCCCAGGCGGCCGGGCGGCCCAGGGACCGGGCGACCTGGGGCTGGGCCGCCCGGACCGCCACCGCGACCGCGCCGAGACGGGCGCGCCCGGCGGGGGTGCGGTCGAGCGGGACCAGGAGGTCGACGGCGCCGATCTCCACACCGGCCAGCCGGGTGGATCTGAGCATCGCCCGGTCACGAGGGGTCAGCCCCGCCGCGGTGGTCGGCAGCGCGACGCCCACCGTGAGGGGACGGCCGCGCGCCGCCGCCTCGCGCTGGAGGGCCGCGATCGCGCGGGCGCGGCGCAGCACGGTCTCCGGGCCGTCCGGCTCGTGCGGCTCGAAGGCGGCGTAGGAGGCTCCCAGCGCGCCGATCGCCCGGCGGTAGGCGGCGGCGAGCCGGTCCGGGTCGGCGCAGGCGGCGGCCGGCTCGCGGCCCGCGGCGCCTCCGAAGACGACGCCCACCTCGCCGCCGGCCGCGCGCATCGGGCCGAGGCGGGAGGTGATCGCGCCGGCCCGTCCGGGCAGGCCCGCCCATCCGGCGGCGCAGCCGTCGCCGACGGCCACCAGGTGGCCGAGGACGACCCACCGGGAGCGCCCGGCCGTGCCGTACGCGGTGAACGACGGATCGCGGGCGACGTCGGCGAAGGGCACGACGCCGGACGGGCGGCCGGTCGGCGGCTCCGGCCGGGAGGACCCCGGCCCGGAGGAGCCCGAACCGGAGGCGCCCGGACCGGAGGGGATCACGCGAGGAGAGGCCCCGCCCCGGGTCAGGCCCTCCGGCCCGGGGCCGCCCGCCCAGGGCCGGTTCACCGGACCCGACGGCAGCAGCCACACCGCGACGCCGGTCCCGGCCAGGAGCGCGGCCGACGCCAGCGCGGTCAGCGGCCGGGGCAGGGTGCCGGGCCCGCCGGAACCGCGGGTGGCGGAGCGGTCTGTCGTGACCGGCATGGGTCCCCCTCCTCGATGCCGCCCGATGGTCGCTCTGCGCGCCGGATCCGCCACCCGGCGCCTCTCAAGGCTCGAACGCTAGCAAGGGCCCGCCGCGCGGGGCGGGCTTTCTGCGGATGCCGTCCGGTGTGCCCGGATAATGGGGGACATGAAGTTGAGGATCTTCACTGAACCGCAGCAGGGCGCCACCTACGAGGAACTGCTGACGGTCGCGCGGACGGCGGAGCGGCTCGGGTTCGACGCGTTCTTCCGGTCGGACCACTACCTGCGGATCGGCGAGGGCGACCCCGGACCGGGCTCCTCCGACGCCTGGGTGACCCTCGCCGGCCTGGCCAGGGACACCTCCACGATCCGGCTCGGCACCCTGGTCAGCCCCGCCACCTTCCGGCTGCCCGGCCCGCTGGCGATCAGCGTGGCCCAGGTGGACCAGATGAGCGGCGGCCGGGTCGAGCTGGGGCTGGGGACGGGCTGGTTCGACGCCGAGCACACCGCCTACGGCATCCCGTTCCCGCCGGTCGGCGAGCGGTTCAGCCGGTTCGAGGAGCAGCTGGAGATCGTCACCGGGCTGTGGTCCACGCCCCCCGGCGAGACCTTCTCCTTCGAGGGCGCCCACTACCGGCTGGCCGACTCCCCGGCCCTGCCCAAGCCGGCGCAGAGCCCGAGACCGCCGATCATCATCGGCGGGTTCGGCGCCACGCGGACCCCGCGGCTGGCCGCGCGGTTCGCCGACGAGTACAACCTGCCGTTCCACGACCTCGGCGACACCGAGCTGGCGTTCGACCGGGTCAGGAAGGCGTGCGAGGCCGCCGGCCGGGACCCGATCGTGCTGTCGGCCGCGCAGACCGTGGCGGTCGGGGCCGACGAGGCCGAGGCCGAGCGCCGGGCGCGGGCCGCCGGGCACGACCTCGCCGCGCTGCGCGCCAACGGGCTGGCGGGCACCCCCGCCGAGGTGGCCGAGAAGATCAGCAGGTTCGCCGAGCTGGGCGCCGAGCGCCTCTATCTGCAGGTCCTGGACCTGTCGGACCTGGACCACCTGGAGCTCATCGCCGCCGAGGTGCTCCCGCACGTCTGACCACCGCGCCGCCCGCCCCGCCCACTCCGCACGGCCGCCGCCTCTCCCCCGTACGGCGGCCGCCCCGCCGGTGGAGCCGCCCCGCACGGCCGCCGCCCCGCTGGTGGGGCCGTCCCGCCCCGCACGGCCGCCGCGCGGGGCCGGCCGGTCCGGGACCGGTTAACCCATGGCTCGGTTCGCCGGGTATGAGGCAGACTGTCGTGGGTGCTGATCACGATCTCCACGACCGCGCGCCCCGCGACCGACCTCGGGTTCCTGCTGCACAAGCACCCCGGCCGGGTCCAGGAGTTCGGCCAGTCGTACGGCGTGGCCCGCGTCTTCTACCCCGAAGCGGACGAGGAGCGCTGCACCGCCGCGCTCATGCTGGACGTCGACCCGGTCCGCCTGGTCCGCTCGCGCGGCCGGTCCACCCCCGACTACGCCCTGGGCCAGTACGTCAACGACCGGCCCTACGCCGCGTCGTCGCTGCTGGCCGTGGCCATGGGGGACGTGTTCCGCACCGCCCGCGCCGGACGCTGCGCCGCCCGCCCCGAGCTGGCCGCCCGGCCGATCCCGCTGGAGATCACGCTGCCCGCCCTGCCCTGCCGGGGCGGGCCGGAGGCGGCCCGCCGGTTCTTCGAGCCGCTGGGCTGGACGGTCGAGGCGGGAGCCGTGCCGCTGGACGAGCGGTTCCCCCGATGGGGCGACTCCCGCTACGTCCGGCTGACGCTGCGCGGCGAGCTGCGTCTGGCCGACGCCCTCAACCAGCTCTACGTGCTGCTGCCGGTGCTGGACGACTCGAAGCACTACTGGATCGCCTCCGACGAGGTCGACAAGCTCATCCGGGCGGGGGAGTCCTGGCTGGCGGCCCACCCCGACCGGAACCTGATCACCCGCCGCTACCTGGGCCGCCGCCGGGCGCTGGAGCGGGCGGCCTTCGCCCGCCTGGCCGAGCTGGGCGACGACGTGGCGGAGGCGCTGGAGCCGCCCGTCGAGGAGGACCCCGCCGGCCCCGCCGTACGCGACGATCCCGGTGCGCCCGGGACGCCCGGCGCCGGCGGGGAGGAGACCGCGCCGGACGCGCCGTCCCGGCGCCCGCTGAACGTCCTGCGCCGGGAGGCGGTGATCGGTGTGCTGGAGGAGTTGGGCGCGCGTACGGTCATCGACCTGGGCTGCGGATCGGGGCAGCTCGTCGGCGCGCTGCTGGAGCGGCCCGCCTTCACCAGGGTCGCCGGTACGGACGTCTCGACGCAGGCGCTGGCCGTCGCCGCCAGGCGGCTCCGGCTCGACCGGATGCCGGAGCGGAGCAGGGAGCGGCTGGAGCTGTTCCAGGGGGCGCTGACCTACACCGACGACCGGTTCGCCGGATACGACGCCGCGGTGCTCATGGAGGTCGTCGAGCACGTGGACCCGTCCCGGCTGGGCGCGCTGGAGCACGTGGTCTTCGGCGCGGCCCGTCCCCGGCACGTGATCGTGACGACGCCGAACGCCGAGTACAACGTCCGCTACGAGTTCCTCGACGGCATGCGCCACCCCGACCACCGCTTCGAGTGGACCCGCGCCGAGTTCCGGGCGTGGGCGCTGGGGGCGGGCGAGCGCAACGGCTACCGGGCGGAGTTCCGGCCGGTCGGCGAGGACGACCCCGAGGCGGGGCCGCCCACCCAGCTGGCGGTGTTCACCCGGGCGGACGAGACGGTACGGGAAGGGGAGTGACCGGGATGACCGAGATCACCGAGAGCGCCGAGAGCACCGGGACCACCGGGAGCGCCGGGATCACCGAGAGCACCGGGACCACCGAGATCGTCGTGCCGGAGATGTCGCTGGTCGTGCTCGTCGGGATCTCCGGCAGCGGCAAGTCGACCTTCGCCCGCCGCCGCTTCGCGCCCACCCAGGTCATCTCCTCCGACTTCTGCCGCGGACTGGTGGCCGACGACGAGAACGACCAGGGCGCCAGCGCCGACGCCTTCGACGTGCTGCACCACATCGTCGGCACCCGCCTGCGGCGCGGCCTGCTGACGGTCGTGGACGCCACGAACGTCCAGCGGGAGGCGCGAGGGAGGCTCGTCGAGCTCGCCAAGGCCCACGACGTGCTCGCCGACGCGATCGTCCTGGACGTGCCGGAGTCGGTCGCGGCCGGGCGCAACGCGGCCAGGCCCGACCGGGACTTCGGGCCCCACGTGATCCGGCGGCAGGCCGGGGACCTGCGCCGGTCGATGCGGGGCCTCTCCCGCGAGGGGTTCCGCCGGGTCCATGTGCTGCGCGGGACCGACGAGATCGAGGCCGCCACGGTCGTCACCGAGCGGGCGTGGACCGACCGGCGGGAGCTGACCGGCCCGTTCGACATCATCGGCGACGTGCACGGCTGCCGCGCCGAGTTGGAGGCGCTGCTGCGCGCCCTCGGCTGGGAGATCCACCCCGACGGCGCCGGCGCGACCCACCCCGGGGGCCGGACGGCGGTCTTCCTCGGCGACCTGGTCGACCGCGGGCCCGACACGCCGGGCGTGCTCCGGCTGGTCATGGGCATGGTCGCCGCCGGGACGGCGCTGTGCGTGTCGGGCAACCACGAGCAGAAGCTCGCCCGCGCCCTCGCCGGCCGCAAGGTCAGGGTCGCCCACGGCCTCGCGGAGTCGCTGGAGCAGCTCGCGGCCGAGCCGGAGGAGTTCCGCACCGCCGCGCTGGCCTTCATGAACGGGCTGATCAGCCACTACCGGCTCGACGGCGGACGGCTCGTCGTCGCGCACGCCGGGCTGAAGGAGGCGTACCACGGCCGTGCCTCGGGGCGGGTGCGCTCCTTCGCGCTGTACGGCGACACCACCGGCGAGACCGACGAGTACGGCCTGCCGGTGCGCTACCCCTGGGCGCGGGAGTACCGGGGCCGGGCCACGGTCGTCTACGGCCACACCCCCGTTCCCGAGCCCGAGTGGGTCAACAACACGATCTGCCTGGACACCGGGGCCGTGTTCGGCGGCCGGCTCACCGCGCTGCGCTACCCCGAGAAGGAGATCGTCTCGGTGCCGGCCGGGAAGACCTGGTACGAGCCGGTCCGGCCGCTCCGGCCGGTGGCCGCCCCCGGCCGCCGCGACCCGGGCACGCTCGCCGCGAGCGACGTCCGGGGCCCCATGCACGTCGAGGTGCGCCACGGCGGCGGCCGTATCAAGGTCCGGGAGGAGAACACGGCCGCGGCGCTGGAGATCATGAGCCGGTTCGCGGTCGATCCGCGCTGGCTGGTCTACCTGCCGCCGACGATGGCGCCGCCGGAGACCTCCGCCCTCGACGGCTGCCTGGAGCACCCGGAGGAGGCGTTCGCGGAGTTCGCCGCGGCCGGGGTCACCCGCGTCGTCTGCCAGGAGAAGCACATGGGGTCGCGGGCGGTCGCCGTGCTCGCCAGGAACGCGGAGGCGGCCGCCGCGCGGTTCGGGGTCTCCGACGGGAGCACGGGGGTCGTGCACACCCGCACCGGCCGGTCTTTCTTCGACGACACCACCGGACTGGTGGACCGGCTCCGGCGGGCGTGCGAGCCGCTCATGGACGAGCTGGGCACCGACTGGCTGGTGCTCGACGGCGAGCTGCTGCCCTGGTCGGCGAAGGCGGAGGGGCTGATCCGCAGCCAGTACGCGTCGGTGGGGGCGGCGGCCCGCGCCGCGCTGCCCGAGGCGGTCGCCGCGCTGGAGGCGGCGGCCGGGCGCGGGTTGGATGTGGGCGATCTGCTGGACCGCACCCGCCGCCGCCTGGATAACGCTGCCCGATTCCGGGACGCCTATGCGCGATACTGCTGGGAAGTGGACGGGCTGGACGGTCTGCGGCTGGCGCCGTTCCAGATCCTGGCCTGCGAGGGCCGCGTCACCGCCCTGGAGCCGCACACCTGGCACCTGGAGACGCTCTCGCGGCTCACCGACCCGCTGATCGCGCCCACCCGGCACGTGTTCGCCGACCTCGCCTCGGACTCCTCCCGGGAGGCGGCCACCGCCTGGTGGTCGGAGCTGACCGCCGCCGGCGGCGAGGGCATGGTGGTCAAGCCGCTGGACGCCCCGGAGGGAAGCCGGACGCAGCCCGGCATCAAGGTGCGCGGCCGGGAGTACCTGCGGATCGTCTACGGCCCCGACTACACCGAGAGCCTTCCGGAACTGCGCCATCGCTTCCTGGGCCGCAAGCGCTCGCTGGCCCTGCGCGAGTACGCCCTGGGCCTGGAGGCGCTCTCCCGGCTGGCCGAGGGCGAGCCGCTGTGGCGGGTCCACGAGCCGGTCTTCGCGGTCCTGGCGCTGGAGTCGGAGCCGGTGGACCCGCGCCTGTAGCCCCCGGGGGACACGTCCGGGCGGCGACGGGCCGCGCCGGGCGGACCCGCGTCCGCGAGCCTCGGGCAGGACGGTGATCCCCCGGTAAAGACCGGGACAGGAGCGGGACATTTCCCCGCTCGTCCGGCGAGTCCTTTCCGTACCGGTCCATAGGCTTGGAGCCCGGATCAGGCATGTGGCCCGGACCGTCGGAGGGGGACGTCGTGAGGTTCGACCGCGCTGCCCTGAGGGAGGTCGTCTCCATCAGCGATGAGCTGGGGGTCCTGTCCTTCTACGTGACCGTGGACCCCCGGGCCGACCCCGGGTCGCGCCCCGCGTGGCGGATCAAGTTCGCCAACGACCTGGGCGAGCTGCGCGGGCGGGCCGAGGCCGACCCCGAGCGGGCGCGGCGCACGGCCGTCCTGAAGCGGCTGGACGGGCTGGAGCGTGACTTCCACGCGCTGCTCGACCCGTCCCGGCCGGGGGTGGGGCGGGTGCTGTTCGCCCCGGTCGGCAGGGACGAGGCGCGGACCTTCTCCTTCCAGCTGCCGGTCGCCGACCAGATGGTGCTGGAGGCGACGGCGTACGTGCGCCCGCTGGTCAACACCGTGGAGACCGCGCCGCCCGCCGGGATCGTCGTGGTGTCCCGGGACGGGACGCGCGTGGTCGACTACCGGTACGGCCAGGCCGAGGACCTCGGCGGCATGCGCTTCGAGATCGACTCCGACGACTGGCGCGACCCCGGCGGCCCCTCGCGCACCGACTATCCCTCGCACGGCACCCCCTACCGCGACAGGTTCGAGAAGAGGGTCGCCGACAACGTCGCCCGCCTGACGCGCGAGGCGGGTCAGCGCGTCGCCGAGGAGGCCGCGAACCGCGGCTGGACCGCGACCGTGGTGCTCGGCGACCCTCCGCTGGGCGAGATCCTGGCCGGGGAGCTGAGCGGCGACGTCATCCAGCTCGGCTCGGTGGCGGAGCCGGGGTCCCCGACGAAGCTGGTCGAGCGGGTGCGGCCGCAGCTGGAGCAGGCCAGGACCCGCCTGGGCGCCCTGCTGGCCGGCCAGGCCAGGGACGGTGCGCTGTCCGGAGGGCGGGGGTCGCTCGGCCTGGCGGACACGCTCGGCGCGCTGAACGACAGCCGGGTGGCGCAGCTCCTGCTGGACGAGTCCCGGGAGTGGAGCGGCAGGTGCGCCGCCGACGGGCTGCTCTACCCGCCGTACGCGACCCCGCCGGGGAATCCGGAGATCACCGAGGAGCCCAGGATGGGCGAGCGCATGATCGAGCGGGCCCTGGACATCGACGCCGAGGTGATCGTCCTGGACGGCGGGGCCGCCGAGGCCCTGGCCGACGTCGACGGGGTCGGGGCGATCCTGCGCTGGTGATCCGCGCCGCGGCCCTGGACATCGACGCCGAGGTGATCGTCCTGGACGGCGGGGCCGCCGAGGCCCTGACCGGCGTCGACGGGGTCGGGGCGATCCTGCGCCGGTGATCCGCGCCGCGGACCCGGGCCGGTCACCGCCCGGTCAACGTGAGAGACTTTCACACGGAGCCCGCCGGGCCGTCCTGGTCCCGTACGCCCGGCCGGTGTCACCGGGTCCGCCGGGCGCCGCCGGGCCGCACGCGGACGAGCCGCGTTCCGCCGGCCCGCGGTGGTGACATCGCCCTTCGCGGTGCCGAGCCCACCCCCCATGACACGAGCGGGTCGATGTCTCTGTGCTGATCTGCGGATACATGTCTTTTTCGGGGGAAAGGACGGTCATGGTCGGTACTACCTCATCAGGGTCATCAAGCACATCCAACGAGAACCTCGGGCACGTCGTCTTCATCACCGCCGCGGCGGCGATCGGCGGGTTCCTCTTCGGCTACGACAGCGCCGTCATCAACGGAGCGGTCACCGGCATCCAGAAACACTTCGGCATCGGCGCGGCCGAGACCGGGGTCGTCGTCGCGATCGCCCTCCTGGGGTCGGCGGTCGGCGCGTGGATCGCCGGGGGGATGGCCGACCGGTGGGGGCGCACCAGGACCATGCAGGTGGCCGCGATCCTGTTCGCGGTGAGCTCCGTCGGCCAGGCGCTGCCGTTCGCCGTGTGGGACCTGGCGCTGTGGCGGGTCCTCGCCGGCGTCGGGATCGGCATGGCGTCGGTGATCGGCCCCGCCTACATCGCCGAGGTCGCCCCGGCCGCCTACCGGGGCCGCCTGGGCTCCTTCCAGCAGCTGGCGATCGTGCTCGGCATCGCCGTATCCCAGCTCGTCAACTACGGGATCGCGCAGTTCGCCGGCGGGAGCGTCAACAACACCCTGTTCGGGCTGCAGGCGTGGCAGTGGATGCTCGGCGCCTGCGTGCTGCCCGCCGCGCTCTACCTGATCTTCGCGTCGATCATTCCCGAGTCGCCGCGGTATCTCATCGCGGCCGGCAAGACGCAGCGCGCCCGCAAGGTCCTCGCCGAGGTGGAGAGCGACGACACCGACCTGGACTCCCGGATCGCGGAGATCAAGAAGTCGCTGCACACCGAGCAGCGGACCCGGCTGCGCGACCTGCGCGGCCCGGCGCTGGGACTGCTGCCGATCGTCTGGATCGGCATCCTGCTGTCGGCCTTCCAGCAGCTGGTCGGCATCAACGTCATCTTCTACTACTCGGCGTCGCTGTGGCAGTCGGTCGGCATCAACCAGAGCAACTCGCTGCTGATCAGCTTCTCCACCTCGATCATCAACATCGTCGGCACGTTCATCGCCATCGCGCTGGTCGACCGGATCGGCCGCAAACCGCTGCTGCTGATCGGCTCCACGGGCATGGCGGTCGCGCTGGCCACCGCCGCGTGGGCGTTCAGCGCGGGCGTGCCGTCCGGTGAGAACGTCACCCTGCCGGCCACGCAGGGCACCGTCGCGCTGGTCGCGGCGCACGTCTTCGTGCTGTTCTTCGCGCTGTCGTGGGGCGTCGTGGTCTGGGTGCTGCTCGGCGAGATGTTCCCCAACCGGCTCCGGGCCGTCGCGCTGTCGGTGGCGGCCACCGCCCAGTGGCTGGCCAACTGGCTGATCACCGTCTCGTTCCCCTCCCTGGCGGAGTGGAACCTGTCGGCCACCTACGTCATCTACGCCTGCTTCGCCGCCCTGTCCTTCGTCTTCGTGATGTTCAAGGTGCGGGAGACCAAGGGGCGCAAGCTCGAGGAGATGGGTTAGGTTCGTGGCCGTGACCCCCGGAGAACCCGCTCCGGCGGCGCGTCCCCTGCCCCCGCGGGGGGACGCGCCGCCGAGGACCTCGCGAAGGACCCCGCCGCCGACCCGGGCCGAGCTTGAGGCCGCCAGGGACCGTACGGTCGACGACGTGCTCGGCCCGTCGCTGGACGTGCTGTTCTGCGGCATCAACCCGGGCCTGTACTCGGCCGCCACCGGCCGCCACTTCGCCCGGCCGGGCAACCGCTTCTGGCCCGCGCTGCACCTGTCGGGGTTCACCCCCCGCCTGCTCGACCCGAGCGAGCAGGCGGAGCTGCCCTCGTACGGCCTGGGCATCACCAACGTCGTGGCGCGGGCCACCGCGCAGGCCGCGGAGCTGACCCCGGAGGAGTTCCGGGCGGGCGGCGAGCGGCTGGTCCGGCTGGTCACCGAGATCCGGCCCCGCGTGCTCGCGGTGGCCGGGGTGACCGCCTACCGCACCGCGTTCGGCGACCCGAAGGCGGCGGTCGGGCCGCAGAACACCGCGATCGGCGGCACGGCCGTGTGGGTGCTGCCCAACCCCAGCGGACTGAACGCCCACTGGCCTCTCGACCGGATCGTGGGGGAGCTGCGCAGGCTGCGGGAGTCGCTGCGCGGGTGAGGGCCCGGAGCCTCACGCCCCGCTTCCTTACGGGCGCCGCGTTCTTCGCGGCGCCCCGGCCGTACGCGTTGCCGTGCGTGCCGCCGACCGCGCGTCAGAAGGGCCGCCGGCGGCCCGGCCGTCGTCCCCGGTGCCCGGCGTGCGGACCCCACGCGTGGTGCTTCCAGGGCCGCGGAGGCCACGCGCCGTCCGCGTGCGGACCCCACGCGCCGCCCTCGCCAGGACCCCACGCGCCGCCCTCGCCAGGACCCCATCCGCCCCGGCCCCCGGAGTGCGGCCCCCACATCATCGGATGGGCCGCCGGGTGCGGGTGCGGGTGCCACCGCCGGTGCCCCCAGGCCCGCGCCCGCCTCCGGTGGACCATCCCCACCACCGCCATCACCAGCCAGACGGTGAGAAGGATCCGGAGCACCCCGAACCCGGCGGCCGCCACCCCGGCCACCAGCATCACGGGAAGGAACACGAACGCCGGCGGCCGGCCGTGGCGGCGCCAGGCGGGGCGCGGGGGGTGGATCCCGCCGGGGTCCCCGTGTCCCGCGTGCTCCGCGTGCTCCGTGAGGCCCTCGTGCCCGCCCTCCGGGCCCGTGCCCCGCCCGCCGTACCCACCGGGCAGGTCGGCGCCGGCCCGGGCCAGTTCGCGGCCGGTGCGCGCGGCCAGCACCAGGTCGACGCGCTCGCCGAACTCCTCCAGGGTCAGCCGGCCCCGCGCGTAGTGCTCGCGCAGGGCCGACACCGCCGCGTCGCGCTCGGCGTCTCCGATGCGGAGATCGTCGTGGGACGTCATCGCCCGATCACTCCTCGTCCCGGTCGCCGTCCGCGAGGATCTGGTACAGCTTGCGACGCGCCTCGACGAGCGTCTGCCGGGCCTGGCGGATCTGGGCGTCGCTGCCGGTCTGCAGGATCTGGGTCAGGGCGAACCCCGCCTGCCGGACGATGTCCATCAGCTCCCAGGTGCTGTCGTCGACCTCGGGGGTCATCTCCTCCCAGGGGGCGCGCAGCTCGTCGGCGTGCTCGGCGACGTAGGCCCGGCCGGCGTCGGTGAGCCGGAAGGACTTGCGGCCGTCGCTCTCCTCCGACAGGACCAGGCCCTCGTCGGCGAGCTGCTGCAGCGCCGGGTAGACCGCGCCGGGGCTGGGCTTCCAGCCTCCCTGGCTGCGCTGGGCGATCTCCTGGATGATCTGGTAGCCGTTGCGCGGCTCCTCCGACAGCAGGGCCAGGATCGCCGCGCGGACGTCACCGCGCTTGGCCTTGCGCCCCCTGCCGAACTGGCCGCGGCCACCGCCGAACGGGCCACCGCCGAACGGCCCGCCGAAGGGGCCGCGCCTGCCGAAGTCCCAGGGGAAGGACCCGCCGGGGAAGGGGCCGCGGTGCCCGCGGTGGCGGTGCTCGTGCGGCCCGCCCTCGTGGGGGCCGTGCCCGTGCGGACCGTGCGGGCCGTGGCCGCCGTGGTGCGGCGCGTCCTGGTGCCAGCCGGTGGCCATCGCCCGTACGGCCTCCCTTGCCGCGCGCTTCATCTCCCGCCGGATCCGTCGCGGGTCGGCGGCCTCCCAGGGGCCGCCCATGGCGTGTGCGGAACTCATGTGCACCTCCGTGCCGATCGTCTTTCGAACGTTCTCGATGCTTCAAAGATATATCGATACTATTCCGTCGACAACCCTCGGGGACGGTGAAGCCCGGCGGAGCGGGCCGCGCACCGCCGCCCATCGCCCGCCGCGGCCGCGGGGATTCGGGCACGACCGGAGAGGGGGTTCGGGGCGGCCGGAGAGGGGGTTCGAGGCCGAGATCGAGGTCATCGGGCAAAAAAGTGAGGTAGATCACCTAATTCTCGGCGGATTTCGGAACAACCACCGAGACCTGGGCGTTACAAATGACATAGACGGGATTCGTTCCGTGTCGGAAGGGCTGGGGGGTGCTTTCGGCACGGAACGGTCCCGTCTGTTGTTTCCAGGGGCAAGGTGAGGGCCCGCCGGGTTTCCCGGCGGGCCCTTCGCCGTTCCGGGCCGCCTCTCCGCCGCTCCCGCCGCCCGATCACCGCCGCCGGCGCCTCGCCTCTCGCCGCCCGATCACCGCCGCCTCCGGCGCCTCGCCTCCTGTCGCGCAGGGTGTTCCGTCCCCGGTGTCTCCCCCGTTTCTGTTGCTTCCCGCCGTTTCCGGCTCCTCCCGGTGATCCGCCTCCCCGGCCCCTTCCGGCCCCTCTCCCTCTCCCGGGCCGGGGCCTGAGCCGTCCTCGTGTGAGTGGACCTCACCGGTACGGCCCGGCGGGTGCCCCGCCGGTAAGACACTGATCACGCCCGGGCGACACGCCAAGGGCGGAAGATGGCACTGTCCGCTCCTTTTGAGAGGCTTTGCCGTACTCTCCCTCTAGTGATCTTGATAGGGGTGTTGGGCCGATGATGGGGCATACGCACGCGCTCACCGGGGCGGTCGCCTGGCTGGGGGTGGCGCCGACGCTGGCCGCGCTGCCGCTGCTCACCGAGTCCTCCCGGTTCGTGGACGCCGGCGTCATGGTGAACGCGCTCACCCCCGCGGAGTTCATCGCCGGGACGCTGGTCTGCGCCGGGGCCGCGATGCTGCCCGACCTGGACCACCCCAGCGCGACGATCGCCCAGACGTTCGGGCCGGTCACCTGGGTGCTGAGCAAGGCCGTGGCGTGGCTGAGCGGCGGCCACCGCAACGCCACCCACTCGCTGGTGTTCGCGGTCGCCGTCGGGTTCGGCGCCCACTACCTGGCCAACACCTACCCCATCGGCCGGGACATCCTGGTCGCGCTGCTCATCGGCCTGGCGATCCGGGCGGTCGGCATCGGCGTCCCGGGCAACAAGGCCGCCTCCGCGATGGTCGACATCGGCCTGACGGCCGGGCTGTTCATCGTGTTCCGCAGCTACCACGTGGGCTACGCCTGGCTCGGGCTGGCGGTCGGGATCGGCAGCCTCATCCACGTCGTGGGGGACTGCTGCACGGAGAAGGGCTGCCCGGTGCTGTGGCCGATACGCGCGCGCTGGGTGCTGCCGTGGAAGATCGGCATCAAGACCGGCCGGGCCTTCGAGCAGAAGTTCCTCGCCCCCCTGCTCTCCGTCATCGTCGTGGGCCTGCTGTGCATGCGGTTCGTCCAGTTCTGAGAACACCACGCCCCGCGAGGGGGCGCCGGTGTCTGGACTGAGGAGAGAGCGAGCGCAGCGAGTGAACGACGAGGGAAGACGCCGGGTCTGAGCCCCCGAGCCGCGACGCGCAGCGTCGCAATGAACACAGCGAGGGAAGACGCCGGGTCTGAGCCCCCGAGCCGCGACGCGCAGCGTCGCCGTGTTAGCAGTTAACTTGATGTCGAGATATCTGACGCGATATCTTGATGTCGAGACATCCGCCGCGGTCCGCGGGCGGTCCCGGGTTAGGTGTACCTAACCGACATGGGCGCTCCGCAGGTGCGGCAGGATTTCAAATGCGCCCTCACAGATGGCGCTTCAAGACCAACAGGGTGACTGAGGGAGGCGAACCGTGTCCACGAACAGCTTCGGCAGCCGTGACACGCTCCGCGTCGGGGACGCGGAATACGAGATCTACCGGCTGAACGCCGTGGAGGGGTCGGGGCGCCTCCCGTACAGCCTGAAGATCCTGCTGGAGAACCTTCTCCGCACCGAGGACGGCGCGAACATCACCGCCGACCACATCCGCGCCCTGGGCCAGTGGGACCCGAAGGCCGCGCCGAGCGTGGAGATCCAGTTCACCCCGGCCCGCGTGATCATGCAGGACTTCACCGGCGTCCCCTGCGTCGTGGACCTCGCCACCATGCGCGAGGCCGTCCGCGACCTCGGCGGCGACCCGGCCCGGATCAACCCGCTCGCCCCGGCCGAGATGGTCATCGACCACTCCGTCATCGTCGACTTCTTCGGCGGTCCCGACTCCTTCCGGCGCAACGTCGAGCGCGAGTACGAGCGCAACCGCGAGCGCTACCAGTTCCTGCGCTGGGGCCAGACCGCCTTCGACGAGTTCAAGGTCGTCCCGCCGGGCACCGGCATCGTGCACCAGGTCAACATCGAGCACCTGGCCCGCGTCGTCATGGTCCGCGACGGCAAGGCCTACCCGGACACCTGCGTCGGCACCGACTCCCACACCACGATGGAGAACGGCATCGGCGTCCTCGGCTGGGGCGTCGGCGGCATCGAGGCCGAGGCCGCGATGCTCGGCCAGCCGATCTCCATGCTGATCCCGCGCGTGGTCGGCTTCAAGCTGACCGGCAAGCTCCCGGCCGGCGCCACCGCCACCGACCTGGTGCTCACCATCACCGAGATGCTGCGCAAGCACGGCGTCGTCGGCAAGTTCGTCGAGTTCTACGGCGAGGGCGTCTCCAGCGTGCCGCTGGCCAACCGCGCCACCATCGGCAACATGAGCCCCGAGTTCGGCTCCACCTGCGCGATCTTCCCGATCGACGGCGAGACGATCAGCTACCTCCGCCTCACCGGCCGTTCCGAGGAGCAGGTCGCCCTCGTCGAGGCCTACGCCAAGGCCCAGGGCATGTGGCTCGACCCCTCCGCCGAGGAGCCGGTCTTCTCCGAGTACCTCGAACTCGACCTGTCCACGGTCGTGCCGTCCATCGCCGGCCCCAAGCGCCCGCAGGACCGCATCGCGCTGTCCGAGGCCAAGAGCGCCTGGCGCGCCGCCGTCAAGGACTACGCCCCGAGCGTCATGGGCCCGGCCGACGAGGCGTCCGAGGAGTCCTTCCCCGCGTCCGACTCCCCGGCGATCTCGCACGGCGGCAACGACGACGTCCCGCACGCCCCCGGGCACAACGGCGACCGTCCCCGCAAGCCGGTCCAGGTCACCCTGTCCGACGGCACGAGCTTCGAGATCGACCACGGCGTGGTGACCATCGCGGCCATCACCAGCTGCACCAACACCTCGAACCCCTACGTCATGATGGGCGCGGCGCTGCTGGCCAAGAACGCGGTCGAGAAGGGCCTGTCCCGCAAGCCGTGGGTCAAGACCTCCCTCGCCCCGGGCTCGCAGGTCGTCACCGGCTACTTCGAGCGCTCCGGCCTCCAGCCGTACCTCGACAAGATCGGCTTCAACCTGGTCGGCTACGGCTGCACCACCTGCATCGGCAACTCCGGTCCGCTGCAGGAGGAGATCTCCGCCGCCATCCAGGAGAACGACCTCGCGGTCACCGCGGTGCTGTCCGGCAACCGCAACTTCGAGGGCCGGATCAACCCCGACGTCAAGATGAACTACCTGGCCTCGCCGCCGCTGGTCGTCGCCTACGCCCTCGCGGGCACCATGGACATCGACCTGAACACCGAGCCGCTGGGCACGGGCGCCGACGGCGAGCCGGTCTTCCTCGCCGACATCTGGCCGTCGCCGGAGGAGGTGTCGGCCGTCGTCGCCTCCTCCATCGACCAGGAGATGTTCCTGCACGACTACGCCGACGTCTTCAAGGGCGACGAGACCTGGCAGTCGCTGCCGATCCCGACCGGCGACACCTTCGAGTGGGACCCGGCCTCGACCTACGTCCGCAAGGCCCCCTACTTCGACGGCATGCCGCGCGACCCGCAGCCGGTGACGGACATCTCCGGCGCCCGGGTCCTCGCCAAGCTGGGCGACTCGGTCACCACCGACCACATCTCCCCGGCCGGCGCCATCAAGGTCGGCACGCCCGCCGCCGAGTACCTGCGCGAGAACGGCGTCGAGGTCAGGGACTTCAACTCCTACGGCTCGCGCCGCGGCAACCACGAGGTGATGATCCGCGGCACCTTCGCCAACATCCGGCTGAAGAACCTGCTGCTCGACGGCGTGGAGGGCGGCTACACCCGCGACTTCACCCTCGAGGGCGGCCCGCAGAGCTTCATCTACGACGCCTCCGTCAACTACCAGGCCGCGGGCGTCCCGCTCGTCGTCCTGGCGGGCAAGGAGTACGGTTCCGGCTCCTCGCGCGACTGGGCGGCCAAGGGCACCGCGCTGCTCGGCGTCCGCGCCGTGATCGCCGAGTCCTACGAGCGCATCCACCGCTCCAACCTGATCGGCATGGGCGTGCTGCCGCTGCAGTTCCCCGAGGGCGAGACGGCCGAGTCCCTCGGCCTGACCGGTGAGGAGACCTTCGACATCACCGGTGTCGAGGCCCTCAACGAGGGCGGCGTCCCGCGGACCGTGACGGTCCGGGCCGACGGCAGGGAGTTCGAGGCGGTCGTGCGCATCGACACCCCCGGAGAGGCCGACTACTACCGCCACGGCGGCATCATGCAGTACGTGCTGCGCTCCCTGCTCGCCAAGAGCTGAGCCAGGGGGGCGCGGGGGCGGTGACGTCGCCCCGCGCCCGCACCGGGGCGACACCCCATACCGAGCCGCCCGGCGGGACACCTCCCGCCGGGCGGCTCGGCGTTTCCCGGGGCTTCGTCACCGGGCGGCTCGACGCGTCCGGGCCCTCACCGGCCGGGCGGCCCGTGGTCCGGCCGCCCCGTGGTCCGGCCGCCCCGTGGTCCGGCCGCCCCGTGGTCCGGCTGTCCCGTGGTTCGGTCACCCCGTGGGAAATTCCTTTTCGGCGACAGGAACCCGGGCTCTACCGTCGCCCCGTGACTCATGAAACTTTCGTCGTCGTCTGCGCGGGCCTGGCGGTCTTCGCCGGAGCGGTCGTGCAGGGGGCGATCGGCTTCGGACTGGGCCTGGTGGCCGCCCCGCTGATCACGCTGCTCGACCCCACGCTCATGCCCGGGGCCGCCCAGGTCGTGAACGCCACGCTGCCGCTGTTCACGCTGGCCGCGGAGTGGCGCAGAGTGGACTGGCGGGGCCTGGGGTTCGCCCTCCTGGGCCGAGTACCCGGCAGCCTCCTGGGCGGCCTGGTCGTCCTTTACGTCTCCACGCGGGCCCTGGGCGTCCTCGTCGGGGCGATGGTGCTGCTCGCGGTCGGCCTGACCGGGCGGGCGGTGGCGGTGCGCCGTACCGGCGGCACCGTCACCGGGGCGGGCTTCATCTCCGGGATCACCGGCACGGCGACCGGGATCGGCGGCCCGCCGATGGCCCTGGTCTACCAGAGCGCCAAGGGCCCGCAGATCCGGGCCACGCTCGCGATGTTCTTCATGATCAGCGCCTGCCAGTCGCTGGCCGTCCTCGCGTTCGTGGACAGGCTCCCGGCGCGGGCGCTCTCCTTCGGGGCGCTGCTGATCCCCTTCCTCGTCGCGGGGTTCGCGGTGTCCAGGCCGCTGCGGCGCTTCCTGGACGGCGGGCGGGTCAGGGCCGCGATCCTCGCGCTGGCCGCCGTCTCCGCGCTCACGCTGATCGTCACCAGCACGCTGGGTTAAGTGCGCGTTTCTGGATTGTTACCGGAGACAACAAACTTTACCGACGAAAGGTCTGGTGCTCTGGCCAACGGCGGAATACGTTGCGGCAAACAACATTCAACGGGATGGCAGGCCGACCCCGGCCGGCCGTACCCGCTGATCCGGCATGCCGTACCCCTACCCCCCGTCCCCATGACGAAAGGACCCGTGCACGATGCGCAAGGGGATCCTCAGCCTGACCGCCGCCGCCGCGCTCCTGACCTTCGGCCTCGCCGCCTGCGGAGACGACGGCGCCACCACCGCCGCCCCGGACGGCGCCGCCTCCTCCGCGGACGCCGGAGCCAAGACCGCCGGCAAGGTCGGCGTCATCCTGCCCGACAGCAAGTCCTCCGCCCGGTGGGAGACGGCAGACCGCAAGTATCTGGAAGAGGCCTTCAAGGCCGCGGGCGTCGCCTACGACATCCAGAACGCCCAGGGCGACAAGACCCAGTTCCAGACCATCGCCGACCAGATGATCACCAACGGCGCGACCGTGCTGATGATCGTCAACCTCGACAGCGGCACCGGCAAGGCCGTGCTGGACAAGGCCAAGTCCCAGGGCGTGGCCACCATCGACTACGACCGCCTCACCCTGGGCGGCGGCGCCGCCTACTACGTCAGCTTCGACAACACCAAGGTCGGCACGCTGCAGGGTGAGGGCCTCGTCAAGTGCCTCACCGAGAAGAAGGCCGACAAGCCGATCGTCGCCGAGCTCAACGGCTCGCCCACCGACAACAACGCCACGCTCTTCAAGAACGGCTACGACGGCGTGCTCAAGCCGAAGTACGACTCCGGCGACTACAAGAAGGGCCCCGACCAGTCGGTGCCCGACTGGGACAACACCCAGGCCGGCACGATCTTCGAGCAGATGCTGACCGAGCAGCCGAAGATCGCCGGCGTGCTCGCCGCCAACGACGGCCTCGGCAACGCCGCCATCACCGTGCTGAAGAAGAACAACCTCAACGGCAAGGTCCCGGTCACCGGTCAGGACGCCACCGTGCAGGGCCTGCAGAACATCCTCGCCGGTGACCAGTGCATGACGGTCTACAAGGCCATCAAGAAGGAGGCCGACGCCGCCTCCCAGCTCGCCATCGCCCTCGCCAAGGGCGAGAAGCCGGCCGCGACCGGCAGCGTCAAGGACACCGAGAGCGGCGCGGACGTCCCGGCCGTCCTGCTGGACCCGCAGGCCATCTACTTCGACAACGTCAAGGACGTCGTGGCGGACGGCTACGTGACCAAGGACGAGCTGTGCACCGGCGACTTCGCCGACAAGTGCACCGAGGCCGGAATCCAGTAACGATGCGCCGGGGTGCGCCCGCCCGCCTCACGGGAGGCGGGCGCACCCCGCCCGGGCGCGGCTCCGCCGTACCCCTCGGCCAGGCGGGCGCCGGCCCGGCGGTGAAAGCCGAACGGCGAACGGCCCGGCGGTGAAAGCCGGACCGCGAACAGCCCGGCGGTGAACGGCCGGGCCTCGAAAGGGCCGCGCGCAACGAGCACAGGGAGAAAAACCCCCATGACCCCCGTACTGGAACTCCGCGGGATCGACAAGAGCTTCGGCCCCGTCCAGGTCCTGCATGACGTCGACTTCTCCGTCCACCCCGGAGAGGTCACCGCGCTGGTCGGCGACAACGGCGCCGGCAAGTCCACCCTCGTCAAGTGCATCGGCGGCATCCACGCCGTCGACTCCGGCGAGTACTTCTTCGACGGCAAGACCGTCCAGATCAACAGCCCCCGCGACGCCGCCGAGCTCGGCATCGAGATCGTCTACCAGGACCTCGCGCTCTGCGACAACCTCGACATCGTCCAGAACATGTTCCTCGGCCGCGAGCACCGGCGCGGCATCGTCCTCGACGAGGACACCATGGAGGAGATGGCCGCCAGGACCCTGGAGAGCCTGTCGGTCAGAACCGTCAAGTCCATCCGCCAGCACGTCTCCAGCCTCTCCGGCGGCCAGCGCCAGACCGTGGCCATCGCCAAGGCCGTGCTCTGGAACAGCAAGGTCGTCATCCTCGACGAGCCGACCGCCGCGCTCGGCGTCGCCCAGACCGCGCAGGTCCTCGAACTGGTCCGCCGCCTGGCCGACCAGGGACTGGCCGTCGTGCTCATCTCGCACAACATGAACGACGTGTTCGCCGTGTCCGACCGGATCGCCGCCCTCTACCTCGGCCGGATGGCCGCGCAGGTCAGGACGTCCGACGTCACCCACGCGCAGGTCGTCGAACTGATCACCTCCGGCCGGAGCGGCGACCTCGGCCTCACCAACGGAGTCAGCGCATGACCGACACGATCGCCTCGCCGCGCGCGACCGAGGCCCCCACCATCAGCGGCAGCGTCCGCGGCTACGCCGAGCGGGTGCGCGGCGGCGACATGGGCGCGCTTCCCGCAGTGTTCGGCCTGGTCGTGCTGTGCACGGTCTTCTCGATCCTGCGGCCCTCCTTCCTCACCCCGGGCAACTTCGCCAACCTCCTCACCCAGGGCGCCGCGATCACCGTCATCGCCATGGGCCTCGTCTTCGTCCTGCTGCTCGGTGAGATCGACCTGTCGGCGGGCTTCGCCAGCGGCGTCTGCGCCTCTGTCCTCGCGATCCTCCTCACCGAGCAGGGCCTGCCCTGGTACGTCGCGGTCGCCGCGGCCATCCTCACCGGCGTGGTGATCGGAGCCGCCCTCGGCACGGTCGTCGCCAAACTCGGCATCCCGTCCTTCGTCGTCACCCTCGCCGCCTTCCTCGGCTTCCAGGGACTCGTCCTGCTGCTGGTCAAGGGCGGCACCAACATCTCCATCCGCGACCAGACGATCGTCGCCATCGCCAACAAGTACCTCCCGCCCGTGCTGGGCTGGGCGCTGCTGGCCCTCGGCGTCGTCGGCTACGCCGCGCTCCAGCTCCTCCGGGCGCGCAAGCGGGCCTCCCGCGGACTGGTCGCCGACCCGATCGCGCTGATCGCCGCCCGGGTGGGCGCCCTCGCCGTGCTCGGCGGCGTCGCCGTCTACATCCTCAACCTGGAACGCAGCCGCAACCCCGCGGTCGTGTCGCTGACCGGTGTGCCGATCGTCGTGCCGATCATCGTGCTCCTGCTGGTGCTGGGGACGTTCGTCCTGCGCCGCACCGCGTACGGCCGCCACCTGTACGCGGTCGGCGGCAACGCCGAGGCCGCGCGCCGGGCCGGCATCAACGTCGACCGGATGAAGATCAGCGCGTTCGTCATCTGCTCCGGCATGGCCGCCGTCGGCGGCATCATCGCCGCCTCCCGCGCCAGCTCCGTCGACCCCAACACCGGCGGCAGCAACGTGCTGCTGTACGCGGTCGGCGCGGCCGTGATCGGCGGCACCAGCCTCTTCGGCGGCAAGGGCCGCGTGCTGGACGCCATTCTCGGCGGCACCGTGGTGGCCGTCATCGAGAACGGCATGGGCCTGATGGGCTACAGCTCCGGCGTCAAGTACGTCGTCACCGGTGCGGTCCTGCTGCTGGCCGCCGGGGTCGACGCCCTGTCACGCAAGAGGGCCGCCGCCACTGGTCTAAGGTGAGCAGCGACCCCGATCCCCCGAAGGAAACCCACGCGATGCGGGCTGGCCCCTCCCAGGAGGAGATCCGGCGCCACAACCTCGGCGCCCTCCTCCGGCACGTCCACCTCGGAGGCCCGACCTCGCGTGCGGAGCTCACCAGCCGGATGGGCCTCAACCGCAGCACCATCATGGCTCTCACCGCCGACCTGACCGCCGCCGGCCTGGTCCGCGAGGAACTGCCCAGGGAGACCGGCCGGGCGGGCCGCCCCTCCCTGGTGGTGCGGCCGGAGTCGGCGCGGGTCTACGTGTTCGCCTTCGACGTGGGCGTCGACCGGCTGGTCGCAGCCCGCGTCGGCCTGGGCGGCGCCATCCTCGACCGCCGCGAGACCGTACGGCGTCGCGGCCCCTTCTCCCTGGAGGAGATCGTCGGGCCGCTCGCCGGCTTCGCCCGGCAGATGCGCCGCAAGACCCGCCCCGACACCGTGTGCGTCGGCGCCGCCGCGGCCTTCTCCGGCGGCGTGAACCGCGGGAACGGCGTCGTGCGGTTCGGGCCCAACATGGGCCCGGCCGAGGACGTGCCGTTCGCCGAGGAGATGACCCGCCGGCTCGCGTTCGGCATGCCGGTCAAGGTCGGCAACGACGCCAACCTCGCCGCCCTCGCCGAGCACTCCCGCGGCGTCGGCGTCGGCTGCCGTGACCTGATCTACCTGCACGGCGACGTCGGCGTCGGCGGCGGCATCATCGTCAACGGCCAGCTCCTCGGCGGCCACGCCGGCTTCGGCGGCGAGATCGGGCACATGGTCGTCAACCCCAAGGGGCGCCTGTGCGGGTGCGGCTCCCTGGGCTGCCTGGAGGCGGAGGTGGGGGAGCGGACGCTGCTGGAGGCGGCGGGCCGGGTGCCGGGCGCCGTATCCGTCGCGACCGGACCGGGCGCCGTCCCTGTAGCGGCCGGACCGGGGGCCGTCTCCATCGCGGCCGGATCGGGGGCCGACGGACACGAGACGCCCCGATCGGGGGCCGACGGTCGTCGTGAGCGCCTGATCGGCCGCGACGCCGTACGGGCCGTGGTCGACGCCGCCGACCGGGGCGACATCGTCGCCCAGGCGGCCCTCAGCCGGGTCGGCGACTGGCTCGGCCTGGGCGTCGCCAACCTCGTCAACGTCTTCAACCCCGAGATGGTCATCTTCGGCGGCATGCTCCGCGAGGTCTACCTCGGCTCCGCCGCCCAGGTCCGCAGCCGCCTCGCCGTCGACGCCCTCTCCGCCTCACGCGAGGGCCTGCGCCTGCGCACCTCCGCCCTCGGCGACGACGCGACCCTGATGGGCGCGGCCGAACTCGCCTTCGCCCCGGTCCTCGCCGACCCCCTGGAAGCCCTGGCCCGCGCGGGCTCCTGATTCCCGTTCCGGCACGTGACCCGTTCGCGCGGGCTGCCGTACGGCACCGCGTGGGCCTGCCGTACGGCGTTGTGGGTACCGGTGTGACGCCGTCACCGTCGCCGTCGGCCGGAGGTGGTCGTACGATCCCAAGACACTCGGGGCTGAAAGTGTCATCCCTTAACGCGTCCTAAGGACCCCCTGTTCACTGGATTTCTTACTCTGTGTGATCATCCATGTGACAATCCTTCGTTCCTGCTTTCTATTTCGTTGTTTTTCTTATCCGCTCCTTATGTAGATCTTGTGGAGCGGATCGTTCCATGTGTACCTTCTGATCGTTTGCTGACTGCTGTCCTCCGAACCGTCGGCCCGCATCCGCGTGGTCACCGTGCGGGGTGGAGAAACGCGATGGCTTTCGCCGTCGCGCGGACTGTTCGGAGAGTGACGGCGTATGCGCCGGAGTTCGTCATGGGCTTCTGCATTCCGTAGGGCGTGTCTGACGGTGATGCTCTTGGTGCTTTCAGCGCCAGGCTTACTTCTGCTTCCAGCATTGCCTGCGACTGCCATCGTCCGGTCGGCAATGGTGACCCAGAACCCAATCGATCCGCCGCGCCAGTCGGTCGGATCGGCCGAAGGCCTCCCATCGCTGGTTGGTTCTGCGGCTACAGAGACTTCGGCGAAGGCCGAACCCATTAAGCAAGACCCCAGGCAGCACAAGGGAGCGCTTCCCGCTGAGAAGCGCTTTGATGCACAAGATGCTGTTCAGGAGGATGGTGCCGCCTCGTGGCATGCGGCCACCGGCGGAGAGGCTGGAGAAACCGCGCTCCTTGCCAGCACCTACTGCTCGGACTACCCGTCCTGGCGGGAGAACACGTGGTACGCCTATAAAACCGTGGTCACCTACAACAGTCGCATATGGATGGCCTTACGTGACTTGGGTAGGACTTCTTTCCCGCCGGGAGGGATCGACCTCGGATGGAGCGATCAGGGTCCATGCTCGTCCACCCTCCCACCGGGAACTCCTGGTTGTTCGCTGTATCCGGCGTGGGTGCAGTATATGCTTTACGACCAGGGCGACCTTGTCTCCAGCGGTGGCCGGGTATGGCGGATGCTGCTGAGCCAGCATTCGTCATCGACGCCGCCGGAGCGTGACTCCGGTTGGGTGTGGGGCGATCAGGGGGTGTGCTCATCAACGCCGCCCCCGCCCCCGCCCCCGTCATTCGACGACCTGTTTCCAGCCGATGAGGCGCTGGTGGAGTCGCGCACTCCTATGCTAAGAGCCGAGGCTCACAGCAATGCCGGCGCTTACGCGCTCAAGTACGAATTCACCGTTTGCGACACCGAGCAGATGACCGGAACCGGTTGCGTCTCCTCGGGGGTGCTGGGTAACGACGTCGACACCTGGAAGGTTCCAGTCGGCAAACTCGCCTGGAGCAAGCAGTACTGGTGGAAGGTCGCCGTCACCGACTCCTCCAACGGTAAGAAGACGACGTCGCCGGTGATCTCCTTCACCACCGGTGTGCGCCAGCCGGTGATCGGTTTCCAATTGGCCGCGCGTGGGGTCAACGGCCAGGAGTTCCACCAACAGGCCGGCAACTACACCACCTCCTCCACTGACCTGTCGGTCGCCACCGCCGGACCGCCGTTGTCGGTGACGCGTTCCTATAACAGCATGGATGCTCGCGTCGACGGGATCTTCGGCGCGGGTTGGTCGAGCCGGTGGGACATGAAGCTCGTCCAGGAGGCGCGCGGAGAACTGGTGACGGTACTGGTCACCGACCCCGGTGGGCGGCGCATACGGTTCGTCGCTAACGGGGACGGCAGTTTTCAGCCGCCGCCGGGGATGTACGCCACCCTTGCCCAGCTCGACGGTGGCTGGAAGCTGATGGACAAGTCGTCCACCACGTACGTGTTCGATGGCCAGGGAAGGTTGACCAAAGTCACCGACAGCCTCGGCCGGTCACAGGATCTGGTGTACGGCACGGGCGGGAGGCTGGAGAAGGTCACCGCACCAGGTGGCCGGTCACTGACCTTCACCTGGAACGGTGCGCATGTGGCGAGCGTGTCCAGCGACCCGGTCGACGGCGCTCCCGTCACCTGGACCTACCACTACGAAGGCGACAAGTTGACGGCGGTGTGCGCCCCGGTCGCCGCTCCCAACTGCACCCGCTACACCTACGACAGCGGCTCTCTGTATCGAGGAAGCGTGCTGGACGCCGAGCCGTACGGTTACTGGCGTCTGGGCGAGGCATCGGGCGCCTCAGCCACGGACCTTGGCTTGGGCGCCGGCAACGCCGTCTATCAAGGGGCCGGGTATGCCAAGCCCGGCGCGCTGGCCGGCTCCCCCGACACCTCGGTGCAGTTCTCCTCCAGCGCGGTGGTGAATTTGCCCGCACTCACCATTCCCCGGATGGGTGAGCACGCCTCGGTCGAGCTGTGGTTCAAGACCGCCCAGTCGGGTGTGCTGATGGCTGCCGGAGACCGGGCGAACGGTAGTGGAGTCGCGTACGGACCCATGCTGTATGTCGGCACCGACGGCAAGCTGCGCGGCTCGTTCGAGGCGGTGGCCGCGCCGATGACGTCAGTGGCGGCGGTCAACGACGACCAGTGGCATCATGTGGCACTCACCGCGGCAGGCGAAAATCAAACGTTGTACCTTGACGGTCTGCAGATCGGGACTTTGACCGCGCAGGCGAAGCTGTGGCGTCCCTACGCCAGCGTCGGTAACGGTGTGGTTCAGGGAAGCGTCTCGCCGTCGGTGCCCGCACCGACGGCGACTCAGGCGTTCCCGTTCCGGGGCCTGATCGATGAGGTGGCCGTTTACGGCAAGCCCCTCACCACCGCCGAGGTCGCACTGCACTACGCCGCGAGAACCGAGGCGCCGCACAAGCTGACGAAGATCACCTTGGCGTCCGGGCGCGTATGGGCCGTCAATGCCTTCGATGCGGGAACCGAACGCATCACCACCCACACCGACCAGAACGGCGGGGCCTGGAAGATCGGCACGCCGGAGTACGCGCCAGCGACGGGGAAGTCAACGGTCACCGTGACAGACCCGAACAACAACCCGCTGAAATACGTTTACGACGCCTGGCGCGGTTATCGAGTGGTCAGCGAGACCGACCAGCTCGGCAAGACCACGAAATACGAATACGACACCGGCGGATTCCCCTCCAAGGTAACTGACCGTAATGGCAATGTCACCATCACTGTTCATAATGAACGAGGAAACCTGATCGGCCGTAACCGGTGCCGGGACGCCCAGACTTGCTTCTGGGAGTGGTTCGGTTACGAACTTTATGCGGACAAGCCGTTCGACCCCCGCAACGATCGGTTGAACTCGCATCTGGACGCGCGTTCCGCGAACTTCATGGATGGCACCTACGCCAACCGGTGGTGGTATGACGACAAGGGCCAGATGATCATCGAAACCTGGCCCCAAAGCGTCGGTGGGCCCTGGTGGGGAATCTCCTATGAATACACAAGCGGTGGTGAGTCTGCCGTCGGCGGTGGCACGGCCCCGGCGGGCCTGGTCAAACTGCGACACGATCCTCGTGGCAAAGAGACGACCTACCGCTACACCTCGGCCGGTGACCTGGCCGAGCAGACCAGCCCCTCTGGCCTGGTCACGAAGTTCACCTACGACGCGGTGGGCCGGGTTCTCACCCGAACCGAGGTCTCCGAGGCGCACCCCACCGGGGCGACCACGACGTTCACCTACGACGGTCTCGGGCGCATGCTCACCCAGACCGGGCCCGGGGTGAAGAACGAGGTCACCAACGTCACCCACACCGCCAAGGTCACCTACACCTACGACGCCGACGGCAACAAGCTGACCGAGACCCTGTCCGACCTGACCGGCGGGGACCCGGAGCGCGTCACCACCTACACCTACGACGCCTCCGGCCGGGTGGAGACGGTGACCGACCCCGAGGGCAGCGTGGTCCGTACCGCCTGGGACACCACCGGTGCCCGCGTCTCGACGACCGACCAGCTGGGCGTCGTCCGTACCTTTGGTTACACCAAGCGCGGTGAGCCGGCCACCACGACGCTGAAGAACTGGACCGGCAGCCCGGTCAGTCCGCAGCCCGCCAAGGACGTGGTGCTGGAGTCGCGATCCTACGACCCCGGTGGCAGGCTGGCCGCCCAGGTCGACGCGATGGGCCGCAAGACCTCCTACACCTACTTCGCCGACAACCTGCTCTCCCAGGTGATCGCCGACGACGTCAAGCTGAACGGCTCCACCACTACCACCACCGACGTGGTGCTGGAGGACAACACCTACGACCCGGCCGGCAACCTCACCAAGCAGGTCAAGGGCGGCGGCAAGGCCACCACCGAGTACGTCTACGACGCCGCGAGCCGCCTGACCTCGACCACGTTCGACCCCGCGACGCTCAAGCGCAAGACCGCCCTTGAGTACGACGCGGCGAACAACGTCACAAAGAGGACCCTCACCGGCGCGGACGGCACCCGGACGGAGTCCACCCTCTACGCCTACAACGCGCTGAACCAGGTGACGCGGCAGACCGTGGAGAACGGCGACGACGACCTGATCTCCACCAGCACCTATGACGACCGCGGCCTGCTGGTCACGGCCACCGATCCGCGCGGCAACGCCTCCGGCGCCACCGCCGCCGACTTCACCACCGAGATGCGCTACGACATCGCGGGACAACTCGTGGAGAAGATCTCCCCGCGGGTGAAGGTCGAGAAGACCGGGTCGGCCGCCGACGGCCGTCCCACGGAGAAGTACGGCTACGACACCGCCGGTCTGCCCACCCAGACCGTCGACGCGGAGGGCCGCAAGCTCACCTCTACCTTCGACAAGGCCGGTCGGCTCGTCTCGGCGGCCTCTCCGCCCTACACCCCGCCGGGCGGCGAGGCGGTCACCCCGAAGGTCGGCATCGAGTACGACGCCGCGGGCCGGAAGACCAAGGTCACCGACGAGCGCGGCTACGTCACCTCCACCGAGTACGACGCGCTGGGCAACCCGGTACGGGTCACCGACCCCGGCCCCTCGGGACCGGGCGGGCAGTGGGTGACCCAGTTCGACCTGCTGGGTGAGCCACTGGCCACGATCGACCCGACCGGCGCCCGTGACGAGGCCACCTACGACGACCTCGGCCGGAAGATCACCGAGACGCGGATCGAGCGCAGGCCGACCACCGCCGCCTACACCACGACTCTGAGCTACGACACCGCGGGCAATCTCACCAAGAGCGTCGCCCCGGACAACAAGGTGACCGGCTACGAAGTCAACGCGGCTGGAGAGGTCACCGCCAGCACCGACCCGAACCTCAACAAGTCCACCGTCGCCTACGACCTCGCGGGCCGTACGGTCAAGGTGACCGACCCGCTGAAGAATGCCACCGAGGCCGTCTACGACCTGGCCGGGCGGCAGACCGGCGCCAAAGACCTCGACGAGAACGGCAAGGTCGTCCGTACGCTGGGCTTCGGCCATGACGCGGCCGGCAACCCGACCAGCAGCATCTCCGGTGAGGGGCATGTCACCCGGCGGACGTTCGACGCGCTCGGACGGATGACCTCGCTCGTTGAGCCGGTCTCCGCGGACAAGTCGATCACTACGACGTTCGGCTACGACGCCGCCGGCGCCCGTACCCGCCTCACCGACGGGCGCGGCAACGCCACCTGGACCACCTACAACACCCTCGGCCTGGCCGAGTCGGTCGTCGAACCGGCCACCACCGCTCACCCGAACGCGGCCGACCGTACTTGGACCACCCTCTACGACGCGGCGGGCAACGCCGTGACCACGTTGCAGCCGGGCGGGGTGCGCATCGACCGCGTCTTCGACCACCTCGGCCAGGTCACCAAGCAGACCGGCGCCGGGGCCGGGGCGGACACCCCCGAGCGGAACCTCACCTACGACGCCGCCGGCCGGCTGACCGCCATCGGCGACTACACCCTCGAATACAACGACCGCAGCCTGCTGACCAAGGTGTCCAAGGCCACTGTCCAGGTCGCGGCCTACGCCTACGACGGCCTGGGCAACACCACCCAGCGCGTCGACACCGCCGGCACGTCCACCTACACCTACGACGACGCCAGCAGGCTGAAGACCGCCACCGACCCGGTCACCGGCCGCACCTGGACCTACGGCTACGACGACGCCGACCGGCTCACCAGCCAGACCTCCGCCAACCCGGTCAACACACAGAGCTACACCTACGACGCCGTGGACCGTCTCACCTCCCACACGCTGAAGAACAGCGGCGGCACCCAACTGTCGAAGATCGTCTACGACTGGGACAAGGACGACAACCTCATCACCAAGACCACCAGCGGTACGGCGGGCGCCGGGGTCAACACCTATGGCTACGACCACTCCGGACGCCTGACCTCCTGGACCGCCCCGGACGGCAAGGCCACCGCCTACGAGTGGGACGACGCGGGCAACCGCATCAAGGCCGGGGACAAGACCTTCGTCTACGACGAGCGCAACCGCCTGCTGTCCGGCGGCGGCACCGAGTACACCTACACCGCCCGCGGTACGGTGACCACCGAGACCACCGGCGGCGTCACCAAGAACCTCGTCTTTGACGCCTTCGACCAGATGGTCTCCGACGGGGACGCCGCCTACGGCTACGACGCCCTGGGCCGGATGACCTCCCGCACCAAGGGCGCCGCCCAGCAGCGGTTCGTCTACTCCGGGCTGAGCAACGACATCGCCACCGTCACCGACGGGGCCGGCGCGCTCCAGGCCAAGTACGGCCGCGACCTGGCCGGCGGCCTGCTCAGCCTCCAGGAGGGCGGCGGCCCGGCACTCGGCACGATGACCGACCTGCACGGCGACCTGGTGGGCACCTTCTCCGGCACCGCCTTGGTCGACTCGACCGCCTACGACCCCTTCGGCGAGGTGTTCCAGCGCTCCGGCACCCAGCGGACACTCGGCTATCAGGGCGAGTACACCGACCCGGACACCGGCAAGGTGAACATGCATGCCCGCTGGTACCGCCCGGGAAGCGGCACCTTCGCCTCTCGTGACACCGCGACCTTGGAGCCGAACCCGTCGGTTCAAGCTAACCGCTACACCTACGCCAACGCCGGTCCTCTCACGAACGGCGACCCCACCGGGCACAGCTCTGAGTGCTATGCCTCATGTGTGGTTAACACTGGCGGTGATGATGGCTATGTCTGTAGTGGTGGCATATGCTACGAGACTTTCGTTCGCCAACAATGGTGGAGTGAATACACTTCTTCACCGGGCTATGATTATGAAAGCCGTCCGCTTCTTTCGGATGAAGAAGCAAAAAGATTAGGTGTCATGCCTAACGGCAGAGAGATGGATCAGCCTAATTTCTGGGACGCTAACAGGGAGTCTCAGGATAAGTATATGAAGGTATGGTCTCCTGCGGCTTCGGGAAGCCAGCTGGCTGTCAGTTGGGCGTTGGTTGGAGGACTGAACGAGTTTGATCCCGAAAATGTCAAGATTGCGTCAGGTGGGGCTGTCTATTACCAATCTTCCCAACTTAAGAGGACGGTAAGGTTTAAAAATTATGATGCCTACAAACACTTGCTTCCTTATTGGAAAGTTATAGACAAGGCCGCTTTTAATCATCACATTGACCGGTCTATTTTTACGGCGGTTCTCCTGTACGAGAGCACTCAAGATGAGGTAAGGGAAGGCATTGAGGGAGCCGTCAAGTCTTATCTGTGGAACCTCGTGCAAAATAAGGGGGAGGGTGCATCCATCGGCTTTCCGCAACTAGAGATATACAAGGCTCGGCAGATGCTGATCAAATATTACCCGAAGGAGGGGTGGGACAAGAAAAGCTCTTTCGCAATTGCCCGCCTTCTTTATGAAGATGTGCCTCGATCAATTCATTTGGCCGCTGCATGGATGGCTCATCTAAAGAAAGAGATAAGAATTATGGGGACGGATGGTTTCGAGAGAAATATTAACGACATGGAGGCGGCTATTGCCTACTGCGGATGCTCGGGGGTGACTGTAGATCTAAAGAATCCCACTAAGCTAATTTATGATAAATTTAGAATATGGATGGAGGGCGGACCGCTTGGCGGCAGTGAAAAGAACAAAGAAGTTGCTAAAAGGCGGAGAGAGTGGATAGATGGGTTTGTGCGCCTGGGGGTAATTGACGAATTTTGGCAATGCGCATATGCGGGCAAGTCGTGCGGCTGATGGGATAAGAAACTCGAGAAGGTGTTGCTGATGGAGACTAGATATTTATGTGAACCGAGCCGCGCCTTTAGAGTGATCGCATTGGCTATCAGCGCTTGCATCCTGGTGGCAGGATGCGGGTTGTCTCCTCGGATATCGCAAGTGGATCAAGCTATTCTTGCCGATGTACGTAGCATAGGAAAAGTCTTAGGGGAGGACATTGTTGAAGGATTTGCATATGGAGGAGGTGTTGAAATTACGAACGAGCTTATTATTGATGTTGGTGGCGTAGATTCCCAAGATTCTCTTAATAGGGCGAGCGACCTTTTGGCGAAACGCGATTGGGTGATTTTGTCGCAGAGACCCAACAGGTGGGTGATGCTGAAGTCGACCACTTGGGAGGGTGCACATATAAATATTAATGCGCTCGACTCTTTAAGCGCCAAAGAATTTTCGGATAAATTAAGAAAGGTAATTGTTGGAGCAAATGATAGAGATTCAATTTTGATCGTCAATGTCTATCAAACGTAATCTATATGCTAGTTATTATGGGCATAGAGGCAGTGTTTTTGATGATGTCTTCGGTCGTGCTTAAATTGCGAGGTGGCTTCAAAATAATTATTAAAGCTGACGGTTGAAGTGCTCGCTTAAGGAAACCACGTACTTGTTGTCTCGCCAAGGCTGAAGCCGTGCGTAAGCTTGCTGTGCGGAGCGGGCAAGCCTGGTGGAACTATGGCGGGTGACGATTGGTGTAGCTTCGCCGATCATGGTGGCGGCTTCGGGGATCTCGCGGTGGTCGATCAAAGCGAGGGCGTATTCCAGTTGCAGGATGCCTCGTTCACGAACCGAGTCCGGTCCCATCGCGGTCAATCTCCGCTGTGCCTCGGAGATGGCCAGGTCGGGGCGTTTGAGTTCGATGAGGCAGAACGTTCGGTAGGACGCGACGCGCTCTGGGGTGAGCCAGAACAAGTGCCGCAGGTCTGATCCGCCTTGACTCTTGTCGGCGAGATCGGTGGCGCGGTCCAGGAGGAGGAGAGCATGCGGATCGTGCTTGGCGCTGGCGATCGCCCGAGCGACCTGGATGGCGGTGGCCGACTGTTGGAGGCGGTTGCCGCTCTCTTTCGCCCATCCTTCGGCGGTGAAGACGTGATCCAGCGCGACAGTGGGCTTCTTCTGATGCAGCGCCATGTGGGCGAGCAGGCCGTGGAGGTGCGCCAGGAGGGCGGGGTTGCGGAGTTCGTGGGCGGCGGCCAGGCCCTCGGTGTAGCGGCGGGTGGCACCCTCGTAGTCGAGCAGGTCGAAGCGGCTCCAGCCGGTGAGGTGGGACAGGCTCCAGTACAGGCGCAGCAGGCGGGTGCGCAGTGCGGGGGTGAGGGTGGCGTGGCGGAGCAGGTCGTCGACGAGGGCGCGTTTGGCCTCGGCCACGGGCAGGACCTTGGCGGGGCCGAGTTCTTCGTCCAGGGCCCATAGGCGGGCGGTCAGGCGTTCCAGCAGGTCGAGGGCGCTGTCATCGACGGCGGTGTGCCGGCGGGCGAGGGTGGCGAAGCGGTCACGGTCATCTGGGGGCAGGTGGCGCAGCAGGGGCAGGGCGGGGGTGCCGCCGAGGAGCAGGGCGAGTTCGAAGAGCAGGTCGCGGCGTTTGATGTCGGCCTCCTCGGCGGTGAGGGCGCGCAGCAGTCCGGTGCAGTCCGCCGCACCCGCCAGTGGGACGCCGGAGGCGCCTGCGAACGAGCCGCCGGTGAAGCGCGCGGGCGGGCCGCCCGGGGAGCCCGGGAAGGGGCCGGGGGCGACGGGCGGCTGTGGATTCATGCTGGCACGCTCACCGGGGCCGGACGCCAGAGGCCAGGGGGCGAGGGCTTCGTTACACGGGGACAGGTGGGTCATGTCAGAGGTCATGGCCGGTTGCGGGGGAGCCGTCTGGGCGAGCCCCCACGGGATCTGTGCAAGGCCCGGAAGCGTCGCCTGATCGATGCCTGGCAGGTGAGCCGTCCCAGGAACGCCCAACAGGGCGGGTGCCTCGTGAGGAGGGCGGTGGTGGGTGTCGAGGTGGCGGTGGTCGGCGCGGTCGAGGAGGTCGCGGTCGCGGGGGCGGTAGGTGGCGTAGACCCGTTCGGTGACCAGGCGGCGGGCGGTGGTCTGGTAGAGGCGGGCGAGGATGGCCAGGGTGCGGGCGGGTGGGCGGCGGCCGGTGGCGGGCCAGGACTCGTAGTCGTAGAGCCGGGCCTCGCGCAGGCACGCCGTACCGGCGGGGTCGAGGTCGTTGTGCGCGGCGACGATGTCGGCGGCGGTGCGGCCGTGGGCGTAGCGGTAGAGCCGCAGCGGGCTAACGGGGTGGTCCAGGGCCAGGACGTCGGCGATCTGGTCGTAGGTGAAGGCGCGGGCGCGCAGTGCGGTGCTGTGTCGCCGGCAGTCGAGCAGGATCCGGTAGCCCTCGCCTGACATGGGTGGTCTCCTTAGCCGAGCCGTACCGTACGGAAATCGTAAACGATCCGTCACTTTGTGTGACAGACGTGCGGAGAAGTGGGGATGCGCGGGCGGCCGGGGTGGTGTCGGCGCAGGTCGACGAGGTGTTTGGGTGGGGTGGTCCGGCGGACGCGGATGGGGGTCGGCGCGGCGGGGGATCCGCGTCACCGTGTGCGGGACGGTTCTTCGCACGCACGCGAGGACACGCACCCAAGGACACCCACCCGAGGAACACGCATCCGAGGAGACGACATGACCGCTGCCCCCGACGAGGCGAGCCCTGCTCCTGACGAGGTGAGTTCCACTCCCGATGAGGCGAGCCCCATCTTCGACGAGGCGATCCCTGCTCCCGACGATGACGCCCCTGCCTGCGGTGAGGTGGCGCCGATGCTGGTGGACGCCATGGTGGGGCTGTGGCGCGGCGGCATGACCTACCGGCGGACCTTCCCCGGCCGCGCCGACCAGATCCCCGAGGCCCGCCGCTTCGTCCGCTTCCTGCTGGAGGACTCCGCCCGCCGCGACGATGCCGAGCAGATCGTCGCCGAGCTGGCCGCTAACGCCGTCGCGCACACCGCCAGCGGGCAGCCGTACGGCACCTTCATCGTGGAGGTGACCCGCAGGATCTCCGCGATCCGGGTCACCGTCTACGACTGCGGCTGGGGAGCGACCCCGAGGTTCGCCCCGCGTCGCGACGCCGATGAGCTCGCCGAGGACGGCCGGGGCCTGGCGCTGGTCGCCGGTCTGGCCGTACGGGTCGGTGTGAGGGGGACGCAGGCGGTGGGCCACGCGGTCTGGGCCGAGCTGCCCCCGCGGTGAGCACTCCGCCGGGCCGCTCTGAGATGGGCATCCTGTCGGGCCGTCCCGCAAAGAGCGCCACGAAACCGTACGGGGTTCCACAACCGATCCGGACCAAGATCGGCAGGTCCCTTGGTGATCAATTGACTGCCCCGAGTGGCGGCGTCCCGACACTGTCAGGAGGGAACGCGTCCGCGTTCCCGGCGGATCTCTCGGGGGGCGGGGAACGGTGAACGCGCAGGGTGCGCTGGTGACGACGCCGGCCGTACGGGCCGCGTGGCGGCTTTGCGACGAACTGGCGGGCAGGGGCGTCCAGGGCGACGTTCACGGCGGGTACGGCCTGGCGCTGGTGCTGCTCTGGGCCGACCTGGTGGTCTGGACGGACGGCGCGGTCTACCGGTGGTGGACCGGCCGCACGTCACCGAAGACCGGCCGCCGCCTCTACATGGTGTACGGCGTGCACGATCTGGCCGTCACCGTCCGCGGGGTCATGCTGCGCTGCGCGGACCTCTACGAGAGCGGGGGAGTACCGGTGCGGTGAGAGGGGTGCGGGCCGCTGCTGTGCCCGATCCCTCCTGTTGCATCGGCCTTTTCAACATTTGTGGGAAATTGCGGCTTTGTTCGTGCATGGGGTGCGTCGTGGAGGGCAGAGGCTCGGGCGAGGGGATGTGAGGAGACGGGCCGCCGTCCCGCCGGGCCAGCGGGACGGCGGCCCTCGCCGTTACCTGACCATTCCGGCGACCAGGTTGCGCAGCTCGATGTGACCGGCCTTGACCTCGGCCACGTCGCCTTCGACGCGCTTCATCGAGAGTTCGAGGTTGCCGACGGACCGCTTGACCGCTCCGAGATCCCCTCGGATCTCCTTGATCTCCTCCTTCACCCCTCCGATCTCGTTTCGGAGCCCTCCGACTTCACTCCGGACTACTCCGATCTCACCCCGGAGGCTTCTGACCTCGGTGTAGAGATCCTTCCGGAGTTCTCTGACCTCGGCGTGAAGTTCCTCCCGGAGTCCTCCGACCTCGGCTCTGAGCCCCTCCTGATCCTTACGGAGCTCTTCCTGGCCCTTCTGGAGTCCTCCGACCTCGACTCGGAGTTCTTCCTGACCCTTCCTGAGTTCTTCCTGACCCTTCTGGAGGTCGCCGAGGGCCGCAAGGATCGCCACCGACACCTTCGACTGCTCCAGGGACCAGGTGCGCAGATCGGCGACGTCCCGCTCCAGGAGCGAGATCCGTGCTTCCGTATTCGTGCTCAACGCGTTCTTCTCCTCGCTGTCACGGGCGATGGGGGGCGTCGCCTGGCGTGTGACGTGGAGGGCGTCCAGGCGGGATCAGCTTACGCACGGTGAGCGGCGTGTCGCCGGAGGTTTCCGCCGGAGTCGCCGGCGGACGCGGTCGCGGGAGAGCGGAGTTTCCTCCGGGTGGAAAAGAACCACCCCGGATGGCCTCCAGGGTGGCGTCGGCGCGGGTCAGGAGACCTTGGAAGGTGCGGCGGTCCAGGTGTTGCAGGCGCCCGGGCTCTCCTGGGTGAAGCCGCGGTTCAGCCAGTGGGCGACGTTCCGGGCCTTGCCGTGGCTGACGGTGTCGTAGGCGTAGCTGACGACGTAGCGGAGGTCGGACTCGCTGCGGCCCAGGTCGCGCCAGATGCTGCCGATGAAGGCGCCGCCGAGGCACTCGGCCTGGAGCTCGATCTTCCGGATGTCGGCGAGGAGGGCCTTCTTGGTCCGGTACTTCCGGTGGTCGAGGGCGCCCGTCATCCCGGAGAGCCGCTGCACGTGGTGGCCGTACTCGTGGGCGACGACCTCCAGCAGGAACAGCTCGGTCGACTCCGACAGGATGGACGGGTTCAGCAGGAAGGTGATCCTCTTGGTCTGCGCGCAGTAGACCGCCTGGGCGCCCTTCGGGAACGGTCCACAGCCGGTCGGGTAGCCGAGCCGGGAGGTGGTCTGGAAGCCGGGCTTGGAGAAGGGCAGCTTGGCCTTGGCGAACTGCCTGCTCCAGGTGTCGTTGAGGCACTCGACGACGAACTCCAGGTAGACCCGGGAGGAGTCGAGGTCGTCCGGCTTGACGGGCTGCTCCTGGCAGGAGGTGGCGTCGAGGGAACCGGTCTTGTAGATCGGGTTGCTGGTGAGGGCCTTCGTGCCCGTGGGCACGGGGGCCGCGGCCTGCCCGGTGACGCCCGCGGCGGCCGTGCCGGTGAACAGCAGGCCCGCGAACACGCCCGAGAGCAGGGTGATGAGGGGGGTACGCATGATCATGAACCCTATAGAGGCATAAAGCGGGGGTAAAGCGGATTGAAGATGTCCGCGCCCGGGAAACACGCGCGGCCGTACCCCTGGGAGAAGGGGTACGGCCGCGCGGTGAGGACGATGGAACAGGTGGAACGGGAGGAGGCTCAGGCGACCCGGGCGCTGGAGACGGTCCAGGTGTTGCAGGACGACGGCGAGCCGGAGTTGAAGCCGCGGTTCAGCCAGTAGGCCTGGCTGCGGCCCTTGCCGTGGTCGTTGGTCGGCCAGACCTTCTGGCCGTTCTCGACGGTCCAGCGGATCATCGCGTCCCAGTGGTCCTGCGGGACCGGCAGGTCGTCGGAGATCTGGCGGAGGAACGCCGCGCCCATGCAGTCGGCCTGCAGCTCCAGACGGCGGGAGTAGGCGAGCTTGGTGGAGGTGCCGGCCCGCCAGACGGTCTGGCCGTAGTAGCCCATGATCCCGGCGAGCTGCTGCACGTGGTGGGCGTACTCATGGGCCATGAACTGCGCGTTGTTGGGCGCGTACGGCTGCTTCAGCACCGACCGGAACACGCCGATGTAGATGGTGCGGTTGCTGGAGCAGTAGTAGCCGCCGGCGCCGCCCGGCCACCTGCCGCAGGGGCTCCCCACCTTGGTGGTGGTGAAGCGGAGCCTGGGCTGGGCGAAGGACAGGCCGGCCTTGCGGAACTGGGTCTTCCACGCCAGGTTCAGGCAGCGGTTCACCCTGGTCATGAAGGCCCGGTAGGAGGCGGCGCTGCCCGCGCGGATCTCCCCGGCGGCGCAGGTGACGTTGGGGAGCAGACCGGTGCGGTAAAGGGGGTTGGCGGTCGCGGCGGTACGGCCGCGCGGGGGAGCCTTCACCGTGGCGGCGGTGGTGGACGCCGTGGTGGCCGTGGTGGCGGCGGCCCCGGCGGCGGGGGCGGTGACGGTGGCGGCCTCGGCGGTGCCGGTGGCCATGACCAGGCCGAACGCCAGGGGAGCGACTGCCAGTGACGAGAGTTGTCTGAAGGGGAAAGTGCTCATGGTGAGGCAAAGGCTAGTCCAACTGTGTACAAAACATGCGGAAACCCCACGCTGAACGTGCAGAATCCCCTGTCTTGGAGGCACGGGCCGTCGCGCGAACTAGACTCGTCCCAGATGCTGACTGGACAGAGGGGATGATTCCGTGAGCGAGCGGACCGGGCGGCCTGGCAGCCTTCTGGAAACGGTCAAGGGACCGGGAGACCTGAAGCTGCTGCGGGCCGAGGAGCTGCCGCGGCTCGCCGCCGAGATCCGCGACCTACTGGTCAGCTCCACGGCGCGCATCGGAGGCCACCTGGGGCCCAACCTGGGGGTCGTCGAGCTGACGATCGCCCTGCACCGGGTGTTCGACTCGCCGCGTGACACCCTCCTGTGGGACACCGGCCACCAGGCGTACGTCCACAAGATGCTCACCGGCCGCGCCGACCGGTTCGACACGCTCCGCCAGGAGGGCGGCCTGTCGGGTTACCCGAGCCAGGCCGAGTCCGAGCACGACGTCATCGAGAACTCCCACGCCTCCACCGCGCTGTCGTACGCCGACGGCCTGGCCAAGGCGTTCAAGCTGCGCCGCGAGGCCGACCGCACGGTCGTCGCGGTGATCGGCGACGGGGCGCTCACCGGCGGCATGGCCTGGGAGGCGCTCAACAACATCGCGGCGAACAGGGACCTGCCGCTGATCATCGTGGTCAACGACAACGGCCGCTCCTACTCGCCGACGATCGGCGGCCTCGCCTCCCACCTGGCGTCGCTGCGCGCCACCCAGCGCTACGAGGACGTGCTCGACTTCGTCAAGGACAACCTGACGAAGGTGCCGGTCGTCGGCCCGCCGGTCTACGACGCGCTGCACGGCGTGAAGAAGGGGCTCAAGGACGTCCTGGCCCCGCAGGTGATGTTCGAGGACCTCGGCCTGAAGTACATCGGGCTGGTCGACGGCCACGACGAGGAGGCGGTGGAGGCCGCGCTGCGTAAGGCCAGGGGCTTCCGCCGCCCGGTCATCGTGCACGTGCTCACCAAGAAGGGCTTCGGCTACTCCTTCGCCGAGAACCACGGCGAGGACTGCTTCCACTCGCCCGGCGTCTTCGACCCGCTGACCGGCGAGGAGAAGCCCAAGCCGCACGGCTGGACCAACGTCTTCAGCCAGGAGATCGTACGGCTGGGCGCCGAGCGCAAGGACCTCGTGGCGATCACCGCGGCGATGCTCGGCCCGACCGGGCTGGCTCCGTTCGCGGAGGCGTTCCCCGACCGCCTGTACGACGTCGGCATCGCCGAGCAGCACGCGCTGACCAGCGCCGCGGGCCTGGCGCTGGGCGGCCTGCACCCGGTGGTGGCGGTCTACGCGACGTTCCTCAACCGGGCCTTCGACCAGCTGCTGATGGACGTCGCCCTGCACCGGCTGCCGGTCACGGTCGTCCTGGACCGGGCGGGCGTCACCGGCGACGACGGCGCCAGCCACAACGGCATGTGGGACCTGTCGATCCTGCAGGTCGTCCCGGGCCTGTCCATCGCCGTGCCGCGTGACGAGCCGCGGCTGCGCGAGCTGCTGGCCGAGGCGGTGGCCGTCGACGACGGCCCCACCGTCGTGCGCTACCCCAAGGGCCCGGTGCCCGGCGAGGTCGAGGCGACCGGCAGGCTCGGCACGATGGACGTGCTGCGCGCGGGCGGCCCCGGCCTGTCCGCGGAAGGCGCGGCGCCTTCCACGGCGGACGGCGCCCCGGCGGCCGGCGGGCTGGACGTGCTGTTCGTGTCGGTCGGCCCGATGGCCGAGACCTGCCTGGAGGCCGCCGCGCTGCTGGACGCGCAGGGGATCTCCGCCACCGTGGTCGACCCCCGCTGGGTCAAGCCGCTGGACGAGGCGCTGGTGGCCGCCGCCGCGGCGCACCGGCTGGTCGTGGTGGTCGAGGACAACGGCAGGGTCGGCGGTGTGGGCGACGCGGTCGCCCGCCTGTTGCGCGACGCCGACGTCGACGTCCCGGTCCGCACCTACGGTGTCCCGCAGCGGTTCCTGGACCACGCCAAGCGGGCGAAGATCCTCAGCGACATCGGGCTGACCTCCCAGGACATCGCCAGGGAGGTCACCGAGGCGGTGGCGCGGCGGACGCCGGCGCTGGAGAGCGACCCGGCGCGCTGACCGCGGCCGGTCTTACGCGCCGGACTCCGTCGCGGGTGGGTTCCACGCGCCGGACCCCTCGCGGGCCGGTCCCGCGCGGCGGGCTCCGTCGCGGGCCGGCCCGGCGCGCCGTCCCGGTGCGGACGCCGGCGGCCGGAGGCTTTCCCGGGAAGAACCCGTATCGCGACCGTTCAGGAGTTGATCCTACGGGCATGACCTGACCCATGGGGCGCAGCGGCTCCGGACGGTCAAGGGGGATTCCGTGGGCGTTTTCCGCGTCAAGTCGGTAGAGCAGTCGATCGAGGACACCGAGGCGCCGGAGCACCGGTTGCGCAAGGACCTGTCCGCGCTGGACCTGACGGTCTTCGGCATCGGCGTCATCATCGGCACCGGCATCTTCGTGCTCACCGGCCGGGTCGCCAGGGACCTGGCCGGGCCGTCGGTGGCCCTGTCGTTCGTGGGAGCCGGCATCGTCTGCGCGCTCGCCGCGCTGTGCTACGCCGAGTTCGCCTCCACCGTCCCGGTCGCCGGATCGGCCTACACCTTCGCCTTCGCCACGCTCGGTGAGTTCCCCGCCTGGATCATCGGCTGGGACCTGACGCTGGAGCTCATGCTCGCCGCCGCGGTCGTCGCCGTCGGCTGGTCGGGCTACCTGACATCGCTGCTGGCGTCGGCCGGGCTGTCCCTGCCCACCGCGATAGCCGGGGAGGGCGCGGCCTTCAACCTGCCCGCGGCGCTGATCGTGCTGGTCCTGACCGGGATCCTGGTCGCGGGCGTCAAGCTCTCGTCCCGGTTCAACCTGGTCGTCGTCGCCATCAAGGTCACCGTGGTGCTGCTCGTCATCGTGGCCGGGCTGTTCTTCGTCAAGGGGGCCAACTACACCCCGTTCATCCCGCCGGCCAAGCAGACCCCCGCGGTGGAGGGGCTGGCGGCGCCGCTGATCCAGGTGGTGTTCGGCATCAGCCCGGTCGCCTTCGGCGTGATGGGCATCTTCAGCGCCGCCGCGATCGTGTTCTTCGCCTACATCGGCTTCGACGTGGTCGCCACCGCCGCCGAGGAGACCCGCAACCCGCAGCGTGACCTGCCCATCGGCATCATCGGCTCGCTCGTCATCTGCACCGTCCTGTACGTCGCGGTCTCCCTGGTCGTCGTCGGCATGGAGCCCTACTCGCGGCTCAGCGAGGCGGCGCCGCTGGCCGACGCGTTCAAGGCGGTCGGCCAGACGTGGGCGGCCACGCTCATCAGCATCGGCGCGCTGGCCGGGCTCACCACGGTCGTGATGATCCTCATGCTGGGGCAGTCGCGGGTGACGTTCGCGATGTCCCGCGACAACCTGCTGCCCGGGTGGTTCGCCAGGGTCCACCCGAAGTTCGGCACGCCGTACCGGATCACGATCCTGACGGGTGGCGTGGTCGCGCTGCTGGCCGGGCTGGTGCCGCTGTCGGCGATCGCCGAGCTGGTCAACATCGGCACGCTGTTCGCGTTCGTCATCGTCTCGATCGCGGTCGTCATCCTCCGCCGCACCCGGCCGGACCTGCCGCGTTCCTTCCGAACCCCGCTGGTGCCGCTGGTGCCGATCCTGTCGGTGCTGGCCTGCGTGTACCTGATGCTGAACCTGCCGGTGGAGACCTGGATCCGGTTCGTGGTGTGGATGATCCTCGGCGTCGTCGTCTACGCCGTGTACGGCTACCGCCACAGCCGGGTGGCGGGCCGCGGGGTGGGCGCCGGGAAGACGGGCCTCTAGCGGCGGGACGGGCCCGGAAAACGGGATGGGCCCGGAAAAGCAGGACGGGCTCGGAGGCCAGACGGCTCCCGGAAAGCGGGACGGGCCTCAGAAGCGGAACAGCGGGCCGGTGAGGGCCGTCATCTCGCAGCCGTTGTCGTAGGTCCGGGTGAACCGGACGGTCCTGCCCGCCCAGGTGCCGAACGCGCCGACGGTGTGCGGGTCGTACTCCGGCGGGCAGATCATGTCGATGTCGTAGGCGAGCCTCGGCAGGTCGCCGTCCACCTGGCGCAGCAGTCCGCAGGCCGTGGCCGGGTCCGGGTGGCTGCCGCCGTCCCCGGTGTCGCCGCACCGCAGCACGACGCTCTTGGCCGGGCCGCCGGCGACCGAGAGGGTGAGCGTGAGGGGCGGGCCGGCTCCGGGCGCGGTGGTGTCCGAGGCGGGGGAGGAGCCGCCGAGGGCGGCGGCGAGGTCGTCCGAGACGCTGGAGGGGCCGTCCGGGACGGATGACTCGGCGGCGTGCGACACGACGGCGAGGGCGAACACCACGACCGCAGAAGCGATCTTGACGGTTCTCATGGCGGGGATGTTCCCCGTGTCGGGTAAGGACCCTGCCGGGATATGGCCAAGGATCTTCCCGCTCGCTCCTCACGGGCCGGGAGATCTGCCTGGCCTTTCCTCTGAAAGCCATACAGGAGGGTCCGAAAAGGGCGAGACATGAAGCGGGCCGCGCCGCGCTCCGGGGAGCGCCGCGCGGCCCGCACGCGGGTCGGGCCGGGAGCGACCCCGGCCCGCACGCGGGTCAGGCCGGGAGCGACGCCACGCCCGGCGGCAGGAACCGCGGCTGGGCGATGCCGGTGCGGTCCAGGTACGGCGTGACGCCGCCCAGGTGGAACGGCCAGCCGGCGCCCAGGATCATGCACAGGTCGATGTCCTGGGGCGCGGCCACCACGCCCTCGTCGAGCATGATGCGGATCTCCTGCGCCAGGGCGCGCAGGGCGCGCAGCCGCACCTCCTCCGCGGTGGACGGGGAGGTGCCGCCCGCGAAGAAGGCGACCGCCTCGGGGTCGAGCGTGAAGTCGGGCTTGAAGACGCCCGGCTTGCCCGCCGCCACCAGCCGGGCGAGGTTCTCCGACACGCCGAAGCGGTCGGGGAACGCCTGGTGCATGGTCTCGGCGACGTGCAGCGCGACGGCCGGGCCGACGAGCTGGAGCAGCGCGAACGGGCTCATCGGCAGACCGAGGCCGTCCAGCGCGTGGTCGGCGGTCTCCAGCGGGGTGCCTTCGTCCACCGCGCCGATGACCTCGCCCATGAAGCGGGTCAGGATGCGGTTGACGACGAACGCGGGCGCGTCCTTGACCAGCACCGACGACTTCTTCAGCGTCCTGCCCACGGCGAAGGCGGTGGCGAGCGTCGCGTCGTCGGTCCTCTCGCCGCGGATGATCTCCAGCAGCGGCATCACGGCGACCGGGTTGAAGAAGTGGAAGCCCACCACCCGCTCGGGGTGCTCCAGCTTGGCGGCCATCTCGGTCAGCGACAGCGAGGAGGTGTTGGTGGCCAGCACGCACTCGGCGGAGACGACCTGCTCCACCTCGGCGAACACCTGCTGCTTGACCTTCATGTCCTCGAAGACCGCCTCGATGACGAAGTCGGCGTCGGCGAACGCGTCCTTGGTCAGCGAGCCCGTCACCAGGCCCTTGAGCCGGTTGGCCTGGTCGGCGGAGACACGGCCCTTGCCGAACAGCTTGTCGATCTCGCCGTGGACGTAGCCGACGCCCTTGTCGAGGCGGGCCTGGTCGAGGTCGGTCAGCACGACCGGGACCTCCAGGCGGCGGGCGAACAGCAGCGCCATCTGCGAGGCCATCAGGCCCGCGCCGACGACGCCGACCTTGGTGACCTTGCGGGCCAGCGCCTTGTCCGGGGCCCCGGCGGGCCGCTTGGCGCGGCGCTGCACCAGGTCGAAGGAGTACAGGCCGGCGCGCAGCTCGTCGCTCATCAGCAGGTCGGCCAGGGCCTCGTCCTCGGCGGCGAAGCCCTCGTCACGGGAGGCGGTGCGGGCCAGCTCGACCAGCTCCAGCGCCCGGTAGGGGGCGGGGGAGGCGCCGCGCAGCTTCATGTCGACCAGGAAGCGGGCGTCGGCGATCGGCTTGGCCCAGTTTTCGGCGGTGTGGTCGGTCCGCGTGACGGTCACCTCGCCGCGCAGCACCTTGGCCGCCCAGCGCAGCGACTCCTCCAGGAAGTCGGCGGGCTCGAACATCGCGTCGGCGATGCCGGCGGCGAAGGCGTCCCGGCCCTTGATCATCCGGTTCTGCGACAGCGGGTTCTCGATGATCAGCTTCAGCGCCGCGGCCGGGCCGATCAGGCGGGGCAGGAGCTGGGTGCCGCCCCAGCCGGGCACCAGGCCGAGGAAGCACTCGGGCAGGGCGACCGCGGGAACGCCGGAGGAGATCGTCCGGTAGGCGCAGTGCAGGGCGATCTCCAGGCCGCCGCCCATGGCCGCGCCGTTGACGAACGCGAACGACGGCACGCTCAGCTCGCCCAGGCGGCGGAACACCCGGTGCCCGAGCCGGCCGATCTCCAGCGCCTGGTCGCGGTCGGCGACCAGCGCGGCGCCCTTGAGGTCGGCGCCGACGGCGAAGATGAACGGCTTGCCGGTGACACCCACGGCCGCGAGGTCGGTGCGGGCCTCGATCGCGTCGAGGGCCTCGGCCAGGGAGGTGAGGCCGGCCGGGCCGAACGTGGAGGGCTTGGTGTGGTCGAAGCCGTTGTCCAGCGTGATCAGCGCCATGGTGCCGGCGCCGTCGGGCAGCTCCACGTCGCGGACGATGGCGCGGGTGACGACCTCGTCGCTGAAGATTTCCCTGATGTCCGTCACTTCGCACCTTCCCAGGCGAGGTTCTCCCAGATGACCGTTCCGCCCATGCCCATGCCGACGCACATCGTGGTGACGCCGTACCGGACGTCGGGGCGCTCGCCGAACTCGCGGGCGAGCTGCGTCATCAGCCGAACGCCCGAGGAGGCCAGCGGGTGGCCGAAGGCGATGGCGCCGCCGTAGGGATTGATCCGGGCGTCGTCGTCGGCGATGCCGAAGTGCTCCAGGAACGCCAGCACCTGTACGGCGAAGGCCTCGTTGATCTCGAAGAGCCCGATGTCGGAGATCGACAGCCCGGCCAGGCGCAGCGCCCGCTCGGTGGACGGGATCGGGCCGACGCCCATGACCTCGGGGTCCACGCCGGCGAAGGCGTAGGAGACCAGCCGCATCTTGGGAGTGAGGCCCAGCTCGGCGGCGGTGTCGGCGGCGGCCACGATGCAGCCGGTCGCGCCGTCGTTGATGCCGGAGGCGTTGCCCGCGGTGACCCGGCCGTGCGGGCGGAACGGGGTCTTCAGCGTCGCCAGGCCCTCCATGGTGGTGCCGGGGCGGGGCGCCTCGTCGGCGGTGGCCAGGCCCCAGCCCTTCTCGGCGGTCCGGACGGCGACCGGCACGAGGTCGGGCTGGATCCTGCCGTCGGCGTAGGCCTTGGCGACCTTCTCCTGGGAGGCGACGGCGAAGGCGTCGGCGCGCTCCTTCGAGATGTTCGGGTAGCGGTCGTGCAGGTTCTCCGCGGTCATGCCCATGACCAGGGCGGAGCCGTCCACGAGCTTCTCGGACAGGAACCGCGGGTTGGGGTCGACGCCCTCGCCCATCGGGTGGCGGCCCATGTGCTCGACGCCGCCGGCGATGGCGACGTCGTAGGCGCCGAAGGCGATGCCTCCGGCGACGGTGGTCACCGCGGTCATCGCGCCGGCGCACATGCGGTCGATCGCGTAACCGGGGACGCTCTTGGGCAGTCCGGCCAGCACGGCGGCGGACCGGCCGATGGTCAGTCCCTGGTCGCCGATCTGCGTGGTGGCGGCGATGGCCACCTCGTCGACCCGCTCGGGCGGCAGGTTCGGGTTGCGCCGGATCAGCTCACGGATGACGCGGACGACCAGGTCGTCGGCGCGCGTCTCGGCATACAGGCCCTTGGGACCCGACCTGCCGAACGGCGTGCGCACACCGTCGACGAATACGACGTCACGAGACGAAGGCACGGGTTCGCTCCTCGTTGCTGGGTAGCTTCACCCCCCATGCTACTCGCGGGTAACAACATCCCATACGACCCGCCCCCTCCGCCACGCGCGGGGGCCGGAAAGGCGGGCGGATCAGGCGTACGAGACGCCCCGGGCGGTGCTCCCGCGCCGCCGGGAACCGGAGACGGGCGGAGGCCGGCGGCCGGGCCCGACGCGCGCGGGCGGGGTGCGGGGAGGCGGCATCTGCGGCAGACTGGGAAATCGTTTTCCTGGAGGTCGCCATGGTCACTCTCGAAGATGTCGCCCGGCAGGCCGGCGTGTCGCTCGCCACGGCCTCGCGGGTGCTCAACGGCAGCACCCGCCAGGTGGGGGCGTCGCTGCGGGCCAAGGTCGAACTGGCCGCCCACCAGCTCGGCTACCGCACCAACGTGGCGGCCCAGACGCTGGCCAGGGGCGCCAGCAACGTGATCGGCCTCGTCGTCCACGACCTCACCGACCCCTACTTCGCCGCGCTCGCCGACGGCGCCATGCGGGTGGCCGAGAGCCACGAGTTCATGGTCATGGTGGGCACCACGCACCGCGACCCCGAACGGGAGATCGCCTACGTCTCCACCCTGAACGCCCAGCGGGTCCGCGCCGTGCTGCTCACCGGGTCCAGGGTCGACGACGCCGGCCTGACCCGCAGGATGCGCCAGGAGCTCGACCGCTACCTGCAGACCGGCGGCCGGGTGGCCTGCGTCGGCCAGGAGTCGCTGGGCGTCGACACCGTGGTGCCGGGCAACCGCGAGGGCGCCGCCGGGCTGGCCCGGGCCCTCGCCGGCCTGGGGCACCGCCGCTTCGCCGTGCTCGCCGGGCCCGAGCGGCTGCTCACCGCCCGGGACCGGCTGGCGGGGTTCGCCGGGGCGCTCGCCGAGCTGGGCCTGCCCGCCCCGCAGGTCGTCCACGGCTCCTTCGACCGCGACGGCGGCCACACCGCGGCGACCGAGGTCTCCGACGCCACCTGCGTGTTCGCGGTCAACGACGTGATGGCGGTGGGCGCGCTGGCGTCCTTCCGGGACCGGGGGGTCAGCGTGCCCGGCGACGTGTCGGTGGCCGGGTTCGACGACATCTCCACCCTGCGGGACCTGGTCCCGCAGCTGACCACCGTACGGCTGCCGCTGGCGGACATGGGGGCGCGGGCGATGGAGCTGGCCCTCACCCCGCCGGGGGACGGCGCGGACGCCGACCCCCGGATCGAGGCCGTGGCCGGCGAGGTCGTCCTCCGCGAGAGCACCCGCCGCCTCGGCTGAGCCGGCCCGGAGCGCCACGTGCTCCGGGCCGGGCCTCAGCGCTCGATCAGCTCGGCGAACCTCGCCTTCACCCGGGCCAGGACCTCGTCGGGGTCGGCGGCCCACACGTCGGCGTTGAAGATCTCCACCTCGATGTCCCCGGTGTAGCCCGCCTCGGCCACCGCCCGGGTCAGCGGCGCGAAGTCGATCACGCCGTCGCCCATCACGCCCCGGCCGAGCAGCACGTCGGCCGGGAGCGGGTGCAGGTGGTCGCACACCTGGTAGGAGGCGATCCGCTCGCCCGCCCGGGCGATCTGCGCCAGGACCTGCGGGTCCCACCACACGTGGAAGGTGTCGACGACCACGCCGACCCGCTCCGCCGGGTACGGCTCGGCCAGGTCGAGCGCCTGCCCGAGGGTGGACAGCACCGCCCGGTCGGCGCAGTACATCGGGTGCAGCGGCTCCAGCGCCAGCCGTACCCCCCGCTCGGCGGCGTACGGGACCAGCGCGGCCAGCGCCTCGGCGACGCGCTCCCTGGCCCCGGCGAGGTCGCGGTCCACCGCGGGGGAGGGCTCGCCGGGCGTCACGCCCGGCAGGCCGCCGACCACCATGACCAGGCACGCCGCGCCCAGCGTGGCGGCCTCGTCGATCGCCCGCCGGTTGTCGTCGAGCGCCTCCCTGTCCCCGGAGGTCAGGAAGCCGCCCCGGCACAGCGACGAGACCCGCAGGCCCGCGTCGGCCACCAGCTTCACGGTCTCGTCCAGCCCCTGCGCGGCGACGTCCTGCCGCCACAGGCCGATCGCCCCGACGCCGTGCCGTACGCAGCCCTCGACGGCCTCGGCCACCGACCACCGCCTGGTGGTCCACTGGTTCAGCGACAGACGGCTCATCGGGCCGCCTCCTCTCCCGCCGCGGCCCGCGCCCGGTCCGCCCGCGTCCGTGCCCGTCCGCTCAGCATCCGTGCACCGCCAGCAGCGACCGCATCCGGTGCACGGCCATCTCCGGGTCGGCCAGCAGCCCGGCCCGGTCGGCCAGGCGGAACACCTCGGCCAGGTGCGGCAGCGAGCGCGACGCCTGGGCGCCGTTCACCATGGCGAAGGCGTCCTGGTGGCCGTTGAGCCAGGCCAGGAAGACGATGCCGGTCTTGTAGTGGTAGGTCGGCGTCTCGAAGATCTTCCGGGAGAGCGGGACCGTCGGGCCCATGATCTCCTCGTAGCGGGCGGTGTCCCCGGCGTCGAGCGCGGCCAGGGCCGCCGCGGCGGCCGGGGCGATCGCGTCGAAGATCCCCAGCAGCGCGTGGCTGCCCGAGGCGATCAGCGACGGGTAGTTGAAGTCGTCACCGGTGTAGAGCCGCACGCCCTCCGGCAGCGCCGCGCGCAGCGCGACCTCGTGCTCGGCGTCCAGCAGCGAGACCTTGACGCCCTCGACCACCGCCGCGTGCTCGCGGATCAGCTCCAGGAACGACGCGGTGGCCTCGGCGACGTCCCGCGAACCCCAGTAGCCCGCCAGGTTCGGGTCGAACATCTCGCCCAGCCAGTGCAGGATCACCGGGCGGTCGGCCTGCGACAGCAGCTTGCCGTAGACCGCGTGGTAGTCCTCAGGTCCCCGCGCGATCGCGGCGAGCTGCCGGCTGGCCATCAGGATCACGCCGGCCCCGGCCTCGCGGACGGTCTCGACCTGCTCGGTGTAGGCGGCCGTGACCTCCTCCAGGGTCGCGGCGCCCGGCGCGTGGTCGGTGCCCGCGCCGCAGGCCACCAGCTCGGCCGGGTCGCCGAGCTCCGCGGCCGCGGCGGCGCTGCGCCGGATCAGCTCGCGGGTGGCCGGCCAGTCCAGGCCCATGTTGCGCTGCGCGGTGTCCATCGCGTCGGCCACGCGCAGGCCGTACGACCACAGGTGGCGGCGGAAGCGCAGCGTGGCGTCCCAGTCGACGGCGGCGGGCGCGCCGGGGGTGTTGTCGCCGAGCGGGTCGGCCACCACGTGCGCGGCGGCGTAGACGACGCGGCCACGGGGCGGGCCGGCGGGCCGTTCCCAGGCGACCGGCTCGCGCAGGGTGTGCTCCCCGCCGGGAAGATCGATCCGCATCACTGCTCCATCGCCAGGCGGCGGCCCTCGGCGGAGGAGCGCAGGGCCAGCTCGGCGACGCGGACGCCGCGCGCGCCGGAGGCGAAGTCGTGCGGGAACGGCGCGTCCTCCAGCACGTGCCGGACGAACATCTCCCACTGGGTCTTGAAGCCGTTGTCGAACTCGGCGTTGTCCGGCACCTCCTGCCACTCGTCGCGGAACCGCGCCGTGACGGGCAGGTCGGGGTTCCAGACCGGCCTGGGGGTGGCCGCCCGGTGCTGGATCCGGCAGTTGCGCAGCCCCGCGACGGCGCTGCCGTGCGTGCCGTCCACCTGGAACTCCACCAGCTCGTCCCGGTTCACCCGGACGGTCCAGGAGGAGTTGATCTGGGCGACGACGCCGCCCTCCAGCTCGAAGACGCCGTAGGCGGCGTCGTCGGCGGTGGCGGGGTAGGTCTCGCCCCGCTCGTCCACCCGCTCGGGGACGTGGGTGACGGCGCGGGCGTAGACCGACTCGATCCGGCCGAAGAGGTTCTCCAGCACGTAGGTCCAGTGCGGGAACATGTCCAGCACGATGCCGCCGCCGTCCTCGGCGCGGTAGTTCCACGACGGGCGCTGCGCGGCCTGCCAGTCTCCCTCGAAGACCCAGTAGCCGAACTCGCCGCGCACCGACAGGATCCGGCCGAAGAAGCCGCCGTCGATCAGCCGCCTGAGCTTGAGCAGGCCCGGCAGGAACAGCTTGTCCTGCACGACGCCGTTCTTGACGCCCCGGGCGGCGGCGGCCTCGGCCAGCGCCACGGCGTCGCCGTGGTTCTCGGCGGTCGGCTTCTCGGCGTAGACGTGCTTGCCGGCCTCGATCGCCGCGAGGACGGCCTTCACCCGGGCCTGGGTGACCTGGGCGTCGAAGTAGATGAGGTTGGACTCGTCGGCGAGGGCGGCGTCGAGCTCGGTGGTCCACTCCTCGATGCCGTGGTCGGCGGCCAGCTTGGCCAGCTTGTCCGGGTTGCGGCCCACCAGCACCGGCCTGAGCGTCACCCGGCCGCCGTCGGACAGCGCCACGCCGCCCTGCTCGTTGATCGCCAGGACCGAGCGGACCAGATGCTGGCGGTAGCCCATGCGGCCGGTGACGCCATTCATCACGACGCCGATGCTTCGGTGGGACATCCTTCTCCTGCCTCCTATGGAAAGCGCTTTCCGAGTCACCGTACGGCAGCCGCCGCCTCTTCGGCAAGAATCCCCGGGGGGTTTTCCCGGTCACCCGCGGCGGGAACCCACCCGGAAGAGCGCTCCGGGGCCCGAGCGGAGGGGCGCCCGGAGCGCACGCGAAAGGGCGTTCCGGCGCGCGGGCTAAGGCGTTCCGGAACGCGTCCGGCTCCGGCGGGGACGCGGCGGAACCGCCGGCGGGCTCAGGAACGGGCGCGCCGGCGGCTCCGGGGCGCTCAGCCCGTCTCCTTGGCCTCCAGCTCCGTCAGGGCCTTGGCGACGGGACCGGCGGTCAGCTCGATCTGCCACTCCCGGGCGCCCAGCTCGCGCAGCCGCGACGCCACGCTGTCCTCGTCGACGGCCGGGGGCGGCTCCCACGTCAGGCGGCGCACGGCGTCCGGCTGGATGAGGTTCTCCGCCGGCATGTGGTGTTCCTCGGCCAGGGAGGTCACCACGGCCCGGGCGGCGGCCAGCCGCCGGGCGGCCACGGGGTCGCGGTCCATCCACCGGTTGGCGGGCGGCGGCCCGTCACCCGGCGTGCTCGGCTGGGGGAGCTGCGACTCCGGCAGGGTGCGGGCCCTGCCGATCGCCGCCAGCCACTCGCGCAGGTGCTTGCGGGCGCTGCGGCCGGTGAACGGGGGGATCTCGGTGAGGGCCTTGGTGGTGCGGGGCAGCTCCAGGGCCGCGGTGACGATCGCCGAGTCGGGCAGCACCCGGCCCGGGGCGAGATCGGCCTCGCGGGCGAACCCGTCGCGGAGCGTCCACAGCTCCCGGACCACGGCCAGCCCGCGCAGCGAGCGGACCTTGTGGATGCCGGAGGTGCGCCGCCAGGGGTCCGAGCGCGGGGCCGGTGCCCGGTGGGCCAGGACGGCGGCGAACTCCTCCTGCGCCCACGTCAGCTTGCCGGCCCCCTTCAGCTCCTCGTACAGCACGTCGCGCAGCTCGACGAGCACCTCGACGTCGAGGGCGGCGTAGCGCAGCCAGTCCTCGGGCAGCGGCCGGGTGGACCAGTCGGCCGCGGAGTACCCCTTCTCCAGCCTGAGACCGAGGACGTTCTCCACCATCAGGCCGAGCCCGACGCGCTCGTAGCCGAGGAGCCGGCCGGCGAGCTCGGTGTCGAACAGCGCGCGCGGCCGGAAGCCCAGCTCGGCCAGGCACGGCAGGTCCTGGGAGGCGGCGTGCAGCACCACCTCGGCGTCGGCCAGCGCCGCGTCCAGCACCGACAGGTCGGGGCAGCGGATCGGGTCGATCAGCGCGCTGCCCGCACCCGCCCGGCGCAGCTGCACCAGGTAGGCGCGGCCGCTGTAGCGGTAGCCGGAGGCCCGCTCGGCGTCCACCGCCACGGGGCCGGTGCCCGAGGCGAAGGCGCGCACGACGCGGGCGAGCTCGGCGGGACTCTCGACGACGGGAGGTATCCCCTCCCTGGGCTCAAGCAGCGGAACGATGGTTGTCTCGTCGGTCACGTTCGAAAGGACTCCGGATCTTCGCGACGGCGCTGCGGCAGGGCCGCCACGCCGGGTGGCAGGGGTGGCATGCCCGCCGCCAGGCACATCAGGTCGCACCAGGCGGCGACGTGGCCGGAGAGGTCTTCCTCCAGCGGGGACCAGGAGGCGCGCAGCTCCAGCTCCGTGGTCACCGGATCCTCGGCCTTGTTGCCGAAGCCCTCCGACACCGCCCTGGTGACGGTGCCGCCGGCCGCGGCGTAGGCGGCGCCGTGGGCGTCGAGCGACTCGGTGAGCCAGCTCCACGCGACCGGGCCCAGCAGCGGATCCTCGGTGATCTCCGGCTCCATGTCGGCCCGGACGTAGGCGACGAGCCGGAACTGGCCGTCCCAGCCGCGCTGGCCGTCGGGGTCGAAGAGCATGATGAGGCGGCCGACGGCCAGCTCGTCGTCATCGTCGCGGTAGACCGACGCGCCGACGGCGGCCGAGTACGGGGCCAGCCGCTGCGGGGCCGGGATGTCCTCCAGCTCGATCTCCGGTCTGACCTCCGTGGGGCGCAGCGTGGCCGCCGCCCGCCGGAAGGCGGCGGGAACGGGCGCGGCGTCACCGATGGTCATACCGGAAGCGTAGGTCGGAAGTGAGCGCATGGGGACCATCGGGGTGGGTGTAGGAGCCATCGGAAGCGATCAAGCCGACGCCGCCGGCGAGCAGGAGACGCGGGAGACCCCGCCGTCGCGGGGGCCGGCGGGCCCGGACGGTCCGGAGAACGTCCGGGGCGCGAGGAACAGCGCGTGGCCGCACTCGACGCACGTCCACTCCGGGCACTCGCCGGGATCATGGCCGTCGCGGCAGGGAGGTTGCTCGAAAACCCGGTCGCCGGCGCAGGAAGCACAGTGCTCATCGCGGTGTTCGAGTGAACGCCACGTTATGGACATCGTGGACATCGCACAGGCCTTTCGTCGGGTCGTGGTCCGACGTTGGCACGTCGCGCCGACATTTCCGCGCAACGTGCTCGGCGTGTCCCGAAAGTGGTGCCGGAATCGGTGCCGCGCGGTGACTTGACGAACATTTGGACCAGCCGGGGGCCGGGCCAGGTTCGTCGATGGGAGGAACTGTACCCGGAAACATGATCGCTTCGTGCCCTCCGGACGGCGGACCCGGCCGCCGGGCGCTTCAGATCGGCTCTCAACTGAGGGACGAAGAACCCAAACCGGTAGAACCCTATCGTCATCACGACTTGAAAGTGCCTGGGCGTTGTTATGGATGATCTCATTGAATAACTGGTGATTTCCTCCTAGATCGCCCGAGGACGGCCTGGGTGAGCGGACCGGGACCTGGGCATGGCACCCTGGAAGGGTGAATCCCGAGCTTGCCGACTCCCCGTTCCTGCGCGCCTGCCGCCGACGGCCCGTCCCCCACACCCCCGTGTGGTTCATGCGCCAGGCCGGCCGCTCACTGCCCGAGTACCGGGCCGTGCGCGAGGGGGTGCCGATGCTCACCGCGTGCGCCACCCCGGACCTCATCGTGGAGATCACGATGCAGCCGGTCCGCCGCTACGGCGTGGACGCGGCCATCTTCTTCAGCGACATCGTGGTGCCGCTCAAGGCGATCGGGATCGACCTCGACATCAAGCCCGGCGTCGGCCCGGTGGTGGCCGACCCGATCCGGGACGCCACCGCGGTCGAGACGCTGCGCCCCCTCGAACCCGGCGACGTCCCCTACGTCACCGAGGCCGTCCGGGCGCTGACCGGCGAGCTGGGCGCCACCCCGCTCATCGGCTTCGCGGGCGCGCCGTTCACCCTGGCCTCCTACCTCATCGAGGGAGGCCCCTCCAAGAGCCACGACCGCACCAAGGCGATGATGTACGGCGAGCCGCGGCTGTGGCACGCCCTGATGGACCGGCTGACCGGGATCACCATCGGCTTCCTGCGCGTCCAGGCCGAGGCCGGAGCCTCGGCCGTCCAGCTGTTCGACTCCTGGGTGGGCGCGGTCGCCCCCGAGGACTACCGCGAGTTCGTCCTGCCCTACACCAGCCGCATCTTCGCCGTACTGGCCGACCTGGACATCCCGCGCATCCACTTCGGGGTCGGCACCGGCGAGCTGCTCGGCCTGCTCGGCGAGGCCGGCGCCGACGTGGTCGGCGTCGACTGGCGGGTCCCGCTCGACGAGGCCGCCCGGCGCGTGGGGCCGGGCCGGGCGCTGCAGGGCAACCTCGACCCGGCGGTCCTGTTCGCCCCCTGGGAGGTCGTCGAGCGGCGCGCGGCCGACGTCCTGGCCCGCGGCGCCAAGGCCGAGGGCCACGTCTTCAACCTCGGGCACGGCGTGCCGCCCGGCGCCGACCCCGGCCAGCTCGCCCGCCTCACCGACTTCGTGCACGAGACGTCCGCCCGCTGACCCGCTGACCCGCGCTTCCCGGGGTCCGCGCTGCGGCCGGACCCCGGGCTCCTACGGCCGTTCGGCGGCCGGCTCCTCCCGCTCCCGCCGCTCGCCGGGGGAACCCGGGTCGGTGTCGGTGTCGGTGTCGGGGCCGGGGTCGAGTCCGGGCACGGGTCCGGACGAAGGCGAGGGTTCAGGCGCGGGGTGCGGCGGCGGGGTCGGGCGGCCCGGACGGCCGCGGCGGGTGTTGCGGCGGGTACGGCGCAGCACGAACGCCACCACCAGCCACACCAGCCCGGCCGCGATCGTCCAGGGCAGCAGCACGCCCAGCACGGTCAGGCCGATCTTCAGGGCCTCGACGAAGCTCCGCCAGCCCGTCCGCAGGCCCCCCAGGAAACCCGACGACTCGTCCTCCGGCTCGGGGACCACGACCTCGGGGCCGACCAGGTTCAGCGTCAGCGTCGCCATGCTCGTCCTGGCGGCGAGCGACCGCTGCCGGGCCTGGAGCGCCTCCAGCTCCGTCTCGCGGCTGGAGATCTCCCGCTCGATCTCCAGCACCTCACCGATCTTGTTCGCCCGCTTCAGCAGGGCGCGCAGCGAGTCCAGCGACGCCTTCGCCGACCGCACCCGGCTGTCGACGTCGGCCACCTGCTCGGTGACGTCCTTGGTGTTCTGCCGCACCGCCTCGCGGACGCCGAGTTCCCTGCCCAGGCGCTCCAGCACGCCGGGGTAGGCCGACGGCGGGATCTTGAAGACCAGGTTCGCGCTGCCCTGGTCGCCGTTGGAGGAGCCGGACCGCTCGGTGGCGAGGTAGCCGCCGGAGGCGTCGACGAGCCCGCGCGCCCGGTCCGACGCGGCGGCGACGTCCTTGACCCGGACCGTCAGCTCGGCCGTGTAGACGATCTGCCGGTCCTGCGGGACCGGGTCCACCTGCTCGGCCGGCGCCCCCGTGGCGGCCGAGCTCTTCCTCTCCGCGCCGCCCCCGGAGGACGCCGAGTCGGCGTAACCCTGGTCCTGCGCGGCGTCCCTGGCGACGGCGGGCGCGGCCTCACTCGACTGCGAGGTCATCTTGACGCTCCCGCCGCTGCCGCACGCGGTCAGCGCCAGCATCGTGGCCGCCAGCGCGATCGCCGGCCGTAAGCCGTACCGGAATCTGTTCATGTCCTGATTGACGGAGGTTCGTCCGGTGGGGTTGAGCACGCGCGGTCACGATGCCGTCTCGGTCTCCGCACCGCGCGATCACGGGGGTGGCGGATGCCGGGGCGGCCACGGTGGGGGGTACGGTCAACACCCATGGAACGCAAGCGTCACCACGTGGTGGTCGTCGGCGGGGGGATCGCGGGGCTGGCCGCGGCGTGGTATCTCGGACGGGCCGGGGACCGCGTGCGGGTGACCGTGCTCGACAGCGCCCCGCGGGTCGGCGGCAAACTCCTGGCCGCCGAGCTCGCCGGGGTCCAGGTGGACGTCGGGGCCGAGGCGATGCTCGCCCGGCGGCCCGAGGGCAAGGAGCTGGCCCGGCTGGCCGGCCTGGGCGACGAGCTGCGGACGCCCGGCACCACCCGGGGCGCCATCCTCACCCGCGGCACGCCCCGGCCGCTGCCCGCCGGGCAGGTCATGGGCGTCCCCTCCGACCTGGGGGCGCTGGCCAGGTCGGGCATCCTGTCGCCGGGCGGCCTCGCGCGCACGCCGCTGGACCTCGTGCTGCCGGCCACGCTCATCGACACCGACGTGTCGGTGGCCGCCTACATCCGCGCCCGGATGGGCGCCGAGGTGGTCGACCGCCTGGTCGAGCCGCTGCTCGGCGGCGTCTACGCGGGCCGGGTCGAACGGCTCTCGCTGGACGCGACGATGCCGAAGATCGCCATGGCGGCCCGCTCGGAGCGGTCGCTGCTCAACGCCGCCCGCCACATCGCCGCCGAAGCGCCCAAGGACGCCGGGCCCGTCTTCACCTCCCTGCACGAGGGGATGGGCAGCCTGCCCGGGGCGGTCGCCGCCGCCTCCGGCGCGCTGGTGCGGACCGGCGTCACCGTGCGGGAGCTGCGGCGCACCGGGGACGGCTGGCGGCTGGTGACCGGGCCGGTGCCCGATCCGGAGGTCGTCGAGGCCGACGCCGTGGTCCTCGCCACCCCGGCCACCCCGACGAGCCGCCTGCTGGCGGGGGAGGCTCCGGCGGCCGCGGCCGAGCTGGCCCGGATCGAGTACGCGAGCATGGCCATCGTCAGCCTGGCCTACCCGCGCGCGGCGTTCCCCCGGCTGCCCGAGGGGAGCGGCTACCTCGTCCCGGCGGTCGACCGCCGCCCGGTCAAGGCCGTCACGTTCAGCTCCGTCAAGTGGCCGCACCTGGCCGAGGCCGACCCCGATCTCGTCCTGCTGCGCTGCTCGATCGGCCGCCTGGGCGAGGAGGCGGTGCTCCAGCGCGAGGACACCGAGCTGGTGGCCCTGGCGACGGCCGAGATGGCCGAGGTCATGGGCGTGTGCGGGCTGCCGCTCGACTCCCGGGTGACCCGCTGGGGCGGCTCCCTGCCGCAGTACGAGGTGGGCCACCTCGACCGGGTCGCCCGCATCCGCGCGGCCGTCGCGGACCGGCCCGGCCTGGCGCTGTGCGGCGCCGCCTACGACGGCGTCGGCGTCCCGGCCGTCATCTCCACCGCCCGTACGGCGGCGGCCCGGATTCTGGACCACCTGGACCCCGCGGGAGAATGGCGGAAGGAAGAGTCGAAGGCCCGCTGAACGGGCGGCCGGAGACGGCCGAGACGGCGAACACGACGAGAACGACGAGAACGACGAGAACCACGGAGCCCCGAGGGGCTCCCGGAGGGGTGAGGACGACGGACGGGAACCCGAGGCCCAAGGCGCGCGACCTGAACCACGTGATCCGCTACACGATGTGGTCGGTCTTCAGGTTGCGCGAGCGCTGCCCGGCGACCGGACGCGAGGGCATGGCCGAGGAGGTCGAGGCCCTCCTGGCGCAGGCGGCGGAGAAGGACGTGGTCACCCGCGGCCTGTACGACGTGGCCGGCTTCCGGGCCGACGCGGACTTCATGTTCTGGTGGCACGCGCCGACCCCGGAGGACCTGCAGGAGACCTACTCGCGCTTCCGCCGCACCGCGCTGGGGGAGCTGACCGAGCCGGTCTGGTCGGCCATGGCGCTGCACCGCCCGGCCGAGTTCAACAAGTCCCACATCCCGGCGTTCCTCGCCGAGGAGGAGCCGCGGGGCTACGTCAGCGTCTACCCGTTCGTCCGCTCCCTGGAGTGGTACCTCCTGGACGACGCCGACCGGCGCCGCATGCTGGCCGAGCATGGCCGGATGGCCCGCGACTACCCCGACGTGCGGGCCAACACCGTCGCCTGCTTCTCGCTGAACGACTACGAGTGGATGCTCGCCTTCGAGGCCGACGACCTGCACCGCATCGTCGACCTGATGCGCACCCTGCGCGGCGCCGAGGCCCGCAGGCACACCCGGGTGGAGATCCCCTTCTACACCGGCATCCGCAAGCCCGTCGGCGAGCTGGTGGCGGCGCTGCCGTAGGCCCGCGCCGGACCCGCCGTACGCGCCCGGCTCGTACGACCCGCCCGGCCCGCACGCGCCCGCCGGAAGCGGCCGGTCCGGGCCGTCCCGCCCGGCGCGGGGACGTCCGGGCCGGGACGCCCGGCGAATCCGGTGAAACGCTCGATTAGTTCCCCCGGCATTGTCATACTCGGGGAAAACACCTGTCGATGTGAGGCCAAAGGTGAACACGGGCGCGGGTCTGGCACGGTCCACGGGGCGCGGAGGCGGGCGCCGCAGGAGAAGGGCCCGGCCGCGGGTCCTGGAGATCTCGGTCGGCGCGACCGCGCTGGCGGTCGCGGTCCTGGCGCTGGGCCGCTCGATGCTCGCCGCGGACCCGCCGCCCGTCCCGGAGGCGCAGAAGCACCTCCTGGCCGCGCCGCAGCAGGGCGCCGGGGACGGCAGGGCGGTGGGCGTGCTGCCGGGAGGCAAGGCGGGCAGCGGCCACGGGTCCGGCGACGCGGCCAAGGCGGACGGTCCGTCCAGGCACAGCGACCCGAGGGCGTTCGCCTACTTCGCGGCGCACAAGGCGACGAAGCGGGTCAAGGACATCCGGGTCGTCGGCGGCTACCTGCGGATCTACACCGACCTGCCGGAGACGGCGGACAACTCCAAGCAGGCGATCAAGCTGTGCGAGACCGGTCTCGACTATCTCGTGGGGGAACTCGGCTCGGTGAACCCCGTCGTCTTCGTCCAGGCGAGGTTCGGCGAGAACGGCAACCCCGTCCTGGCCAACATCCTCGGCCCCGGCGACTCCGACTGCCGCGTCACCTATCCCAGGCCCGGCGGTTAGGCCCGCCCCGCGGGCCTTCGCCGTACCGGGTCTTCGCCGTACCGGGGGTCCGCCGGGATGGGACCGGCCGGACGCCGGGCCGTCCGCGCCGTGCCCGGCCCGGCGGGAGACCGTCAGCCGTCGGCCGGCTCCAGCCGCAGCGACACGGAGTTGATGCAGTAGCGGTCGTCGGTGGGGGTGCCGTACCCCTCGCCGTGGAAGACGTGCCCGAGGTGCGAGTCGCAGGCGGCGCAGCGGACCTCGACCCGGACCATGCCGAGCGAGCGGTCCTCGATGAGGGTCACCGCGTCCGACTTCGACGGCTCGTAGAAGCTCGGCCAGCCGCAGTGGCTCTCGAACTTGGTGTCGGACCGGAACAGCTCGGCGCCGCAGGCCCGGCAGCTGTAGACGCCCACGGTCTTGGTGTCGACGTACTCCCCGGTGAAGGGGCGCTCGGTGCCTGCCTGGCGGAGTACCTGATACTCCTCGGGAGAGAGCTGGGCGCGCCACTCGGCGTCGCTCTTGACCACCTTGTCCATCCCCTCAGCCTATGCGGAGGGGGTTCCCGCCGAGACAGCGCGCCCGAAATGCCGGGAAAAAAATCTTTGTGGTGAAGCATCCATTTATGTCGGATTTTGCGTCTTAGCAGATGTGGAGGGTTCACCCTCCCGCTGAGGGGTCAGACCATCCGTCGGGCCGTCCATGGGCCAACCGGACGGCCAGGTGGCCGTCGGCCGGACGATGCGCCAGCGTTCGACCGGTGAGCGGACGGGTGGTCGCGCGGTCCGCCCCGTCGAGAGCCCGGTCCCGCCGCCGAGGTGACTCCGGGGCGGACCGCCCGACCCCCTCACCTCCGTACGGTCCCGGAGTCGGCATGCCCTCCGGACCCCCGCCCGCGCCCCCCTTCCCGGTCCGCGGCTCCGCGCGGAAGGTCAGCGGCGGGAGCCGACGGCGAAGGCGATGTTCACCACGATGATCCCGAACCAGACGAGGACCATCGGGCCGGCGCTCCTGTCGGCGATGGTGAAGGCGAGCGTGCTGCCGACGCCGAAGACGATGGAGACGATCGCCAGGGCCAGGCGCTGCCCGGCGTCCACACCCGGCCGGACCGCGGGGGCCTTCGGCTTCTGCTGCGGGACGCGGGCGGCGACCCGCTCCTCCACCCGCCGGTCGATCTCCTGGCCCATCTTGTCCAGGAACCCCTCGATGAGGGAGTCCTCGTACTCGGGTCCCAGCTCCCGGCGGGCCTCGACGGAGGCGCGCAGCTCGTCACCGGTGGGGGATCTCTTCTCCATGGAGCGAGATATATCGTTTATTTCGCCCGATGTCCACGAGAGCCCGGCGCCCACGGGAACGGCGTCCGGGGGAGTCCGGCGCTCACGGGAGCCTGACCCCCGGGAGACCGGCGCTCATGGGAGACGGCGCCCGGGATCGCCGCCGCTCAGCCCTCCCTGACGTAACGGGTGATCAGGAACCCCTCGTCCTCCAGGACGTGGGCCAGGCGCAGCCGGGTCGGGGAGGCCGGGCCGTCGAGGACCCGGGCGGCGTCCCCGCCGATCATCAGCGGGCTCACCGTCAGGCACAGCTCGTCCACCAGGCCGGCCGCGGCGAGCTGGGCGTTGAGCCTGGCCCCGCCCTCGCACAGCACCCGCCCCAGGCCGCGCCCGCCCAGCTCCTTGACCGCCAGGGCGAGGTCCACCCGGTCCCGGCCGGCGACGATCACCTCGGCGTGCCGGGCCGTCTCCTCGCGCCGGTCGCGGGGGGCCGCCTCGCAGGTGACGACGATCGTCCGCGCGTCCGGGTCGGCCTCGGTGAACAGCGGGCCCGACAGGTCCAGCTCCAGGCTCGCGGTGACCACCGCGATCGGCGGGACGGCCGTACGGCCCGCGCGCAGCGCCGCCCACGACTTCCTGGGCTTGGCCGGGCCGTACCCCTCGGCCCGCACGGTCGCCGCGCCGGCCATGACGACGTCGGCCAGCCCGCGCAGCACCCCGAAGACCTTCCGGTCGCCCCGGCCGGACAACCCGCCGGACAGCCCGTCCAGCCAGGTCCCGCCGTCGGCGCTGGCCACCATGTTGAGCCGGAGCCACCGGTCGCCGGGGTAGGCGTAGAGTTCCGCGAGGTCGGGCTCGGCGTCCCCGCCGGGGACGGGGCCGGGGGCGGGATGGATGAGGCGCATCCCCCTACCTTGGCATACCCCCTGGGCCCCGGGTCCGGCGGCGGGCCCGCACCGTACCGGACGGGATGTACCGGACACGGGGCCGTACCGGACGGGCCGTGCCGGACGCGGTGCCATGCCGGGCGGCGGGCACCGCCGGGTACGGGACCCGGGCGGCGCGGCCGGAGCGGGTCAGTCCCGGCGGCCGCGGAGGATCCGCACCGAGCGCGAGGTCACCGTGACCTTGGCGTCGGCCGGCCAGGACTCCCCGGCCGCCCCGGCCGCCTCGGCGGGCCGCTCCTCGGCGGTGTCCAGCACGGACTCCCACCGCCTGCCGTACCGCTCCCCGGGGACGGTGAACGTCATGTCCTCGTGATGGGCGTTGACCAGCAGCAGGAACGAGTCGTCGGTGATCCGCTCGCCGCGCGGGCCCGGCTCGGTGATGGCGTCGCCGTTCAGGAAGACCGCGAGCGACTTGGCGTAGCCGGTGTGCCAGTCGGAGGCCGTCATCTCCTCACCCGACGGGGTGAACCAGACGATGTCGCGCGTGCCGTCGTCGGCCCGGCGGCCGTGGAAGAACCGGCGCCGCTGGAAGACGGGGTGCTCGCGCCGCAGCCGCGCCAGGCTCCGGACGAACTCCAGCAGGTCGCGCTCGCACCCGGCGAGCGACCAGTCGACCCAGGAGACCTCGTTGTCCTGGCAGTAGGCGTTGTTGTTGCCGCCCTGGGTGCGGCCGAACTCGTCCCCGGCGGTGAGCATCGGCACGCCCTGCGAGACGAACAGGGTGGTCAGGAAGTTGCGGCGCTGGCGGCGGCGCAGGCGGTTGACCTCCTCGTCGTCCACCGGCCCCTCGGCGCCGCAGTTCCACGACCGGTTGTCGTCGGTGCCGTCGCGGTTGTTCTCGGCGTTGGCCTCGTTGTGCTTGCGGTCGTAGGAGACCAGGTCGTTCAGTGTGAACCCGTCGTGGCAGGTGACGAAGTTGATGGAGGCCACCGGGCGGCGCCCGGAGGAGGCGTACAGGTCGGCCGAGCCGGTCAGCCGGGAGGCGAACTCCGGCAGCGCCGAGCCGTTGCCCCGCCAGAAGTCGCGGACGGTGTCGCGGTACTTGCCGTTCCACTCCGTCCACAGCGGCGGGAAGTTGCCGACCTGGTAGCCGCCGGGGCCGACGTCCCACGGCTCGGCGATCAGCTTCACCTGGGAGATCACCGGGTCCTGCTGGATCAGGTCGAAGAACGCGCTCAGCCGGTCGACGTCGTGCAGCTCCCGGGCCAGGGCGGCGGCCAGGTCGAACCGGAAGCCGTCCACGTGCATCTCCAGCACCCAGTAGCGCAGCGAGTCCATGATGAGCTGCAGCGCGTGCGGGGAGCGGACGTTGAGGGAGTTGCCGCAGCCGGTGTAGTCGAGGTGGTAGCGCCGGTCGCCGTCGTGCAGCCGGTAGTAGGCGGCGTTGTCGATGCCCCGGAAGCCCAGCGTGGGGCCCATGTGGTCGCCCTCGGCGGTGTGGTTGTAGACCACGTCGAGGATGACCTCGATCCCCGCCTCGTGCAGCGACCGGACCATCGCCTTGAACTCCATCACCTGCTCGCCGCGCCGGTCCGAGGAGGCGTAGGCGGCGTGCGGGGCGAGGTAGGCGATGGTGTTGTAGCCCCAGTAGTTCGTCAGCCCCCGGGCGACCATGGCGTGCTCGGGCACGAACTGGTGCACCGGCATCAGCTCGACCGCGGTGACGCCCAGGCTCCGCAGGTGCTCGATGACCGCCGGGTGGGCGAGCCCCGCGTAGGTGCCGCGCTGCTCGGGTGGGACGGCCGGGTGGCGCATGGTCAGCCCGCGCACGTGCGCCTCGTAGATCACGGTCTGGTGGTACGGCGTGCGGGGCAGCCGGTCGTCGCCCCAGTCGAAGAACGGGTTGACCACCACGTTCTTCGGCATGAACGGGGCGCTGTCGTCGTCGTTGCGCACGGACGGGTCGGTGAAGGCGTAGGAGAACAGCGCCTCGTTCCACTCGACCTCGCCCTCGACGGCCTTGGCGTAGGGGTCGATGAGCAGCTTGGCGGGGTTGCAGCGGTGCCCCTGGGAGGGCTCGTACGGGCCGTGGACGCGGTAGCCGTACCGCTGGCCGGGCATGACGCCCGGGAGGTAGCCGTGCCAGACGAACCCGTCGGCCTCGGGGAGGTCGATCCGCTCCTCGCGGCCGTCGTCGTCGAAGAGGCACAGCTCTACCCGCTCGGCCACCTCGGAGAACAGGGAGAAGTTGGTCCCCGCACCGTCCCAGGTGGCGCCGAGGGGGTACGGCTCTCCCGGCCATGTTTCGCGCATGTAGCCCTATTCTCCTCCAATCACACCTTCGTGTGCAGGGTGTCGCGGACCCGTGTCCCATTCGCGCCATGTTCGCGTCGTCGGGGGAGACGGACGGCCACGCCGTCGTGGCCCGTCCTCGGCGGCGACGCCGCGCTCACGGGGGCTCCCCGGCCGCCCGTTCCTCACCCCGGTGGGCGGCGGGCCCCGGCCGGCCCGCGGGGACCGGGGGCACGACCCTGGGCGCCCGATCCCCCGCGCGGCGTGCCGCCGGAGAGCTTCCGGCAGAGTCTACGTGCTCGCCCGCGTCCTCCCGCCCGGGAGGAACCAAGAGGAACCGGTAGGAACCGGGGGAGCCGGGCGGGCGGGGCGGACAGGGTGGACAGAGCGGCGGTCAGCCCACCAGCTCGGCGTCGAGGGTGATGGTCGTCCCCGCCAGGGCCTTGCTCACCGGGCAGTTCGCCTTGGCGTTCTCGGCGGCGGTCCGGAACTCCTCGGCGGACAGGCCCGGCACCTGGGCGCGGACCGACAGGACGATGCCGGTGATGCCCTCGCCCGGCTGGAAGGTCACGTCGGCCTTGGTCTCCACCGTCTGCGGCGGGGTGCCCGCCTGCGCCAGGCCGTGGGACAGGGCCATCGAGAAGCAGGCGGAGTGCGCCGCCGCGATCAGCTCCTCGGGCGAGGTCTTGCCGTTCGCCTGCTCGGCCCGGGAGGGCCAGGACACGTCGAACCTGCCCACGCCCGAGGTGTCGAGCGAGACGGTGCCCGAGCCGTCGAGGAGGGCGCCCTTCCACTGGGTCGTCGCGGTACGAGTCGTCGCCATTGCGGTAATCCTTTCGATCATGGGTTTACCCGACAGACCCTACTCGCCGTCGCCACGGCGGCCGGGACCCGCCGCTCCCGGAGACCTCGCGCCCGCTCCGGGGCCGACGCCCGTCCGGCTCAGGACCCGGCGCCGGAGCCCTCGGAGGAGGCGGCGGGCCGTACGGCGGCCCGCTCGATGATCGCGTCCAGGTCCAGGCCCGCCGGGAGCGTGCCGAACGCCCGGCCGCCCCCGCCCGCGAGGCGGGAGGCGCAGAAGGCGTCGGCGACGGCCGCCGGCGCGTGCCGTACCAGCAGGGAGCCCTGCAGCACCAGCGCCATGTCCTCGGCGACGGAGCGGGCGCGCAGCTCGGCCTCGGCCGGGTCGGCGAGGGTCTTGCCCAGCCGCTCCGCGGCCTCGTCCAGGCGCCGGTCGGCCCCGGCGGCGAGCGCCACCTCGGCGAGGAAGGCGTCCAGCGCCTCCGGCTCGCGCCGCAGGGCACGCAGCACGTCCAGCGCGGCCACGTTCCCCGAGCCCTCCCAGATGCCGTTCAGCGGCGACTCGCGGAACAGCCGGGGCATCTGCGACTCCTCGACGTAGCCGTTGCCGCCCAGGCACTCCATCGCCTCGGCCGCGTGCGCCGGGCCGCGCTTGCAGACCCAGTACTTGCCGACCGCCAGCGCCGTACGGCGCAGCGCCGTCTCGGCGGCGTCCCCGGCCACGGCCCGGTCGGTGGCGCCGGCCAGCCGGATCATCAGCGTGGTCGCGGCCTCCGACTCCAGCGCCAGGTCGGCCAGGACGTTGCGCATCAGCGGCTGGTCGGCCAGCCTCCGGCCGAACGCGGCGCGGTGCGCGGCGTGGTGGACGGCCCGGGTCACGCCGTACCGCATGCCGGCCGCCGAACCGATCACGCAGTCGAGCCTGGTCATGTTGACCATCTCCAGGATGGTCCGCACGCCCCGGCCCTCCTCGCCGACCGGCCAGGCGAGCGCGCGGTGGTACTCGACCTCGGCGCTGGCGTTGGACTTGTTGCCCAGCTTGTCCTTCAGCCGCATCAGCCGCATGGCGTTGCGGGTGCCGTCGGGCAGCACGCGGGGCAGCAGGAAGCACGTCAGCCCGCCGGGCGCCTGGGCCAGGACCAGGAACACGTCGCACATCGGGGCGGAGTTGAACCACTTGTGCCCGGTCAGGACGTAGGAGCCGTCGCCCAGGGGCTCGGCGCGGGTGGTGCCGGCGCGGACGTCGGAGCCGCCCTGCTTCTCGGTCATGCCCATCCCGGCGAGCACGCCGCGTTTGCCGAGCGGCGGGCGCAGCCCGAAGTCGTAGTGGCGGGAGGCCAGCAGGGGCTCCCACTCGGCGGCCAGGCCGGGGGAGTGGCGCAGCGCCGGGACCGCGGCGTAGGTCATGGAGATCGGGCAGCCGTGCCCGGCCTCGGCCTGGCTCCAGACGTGGAACCCGGCGGCGCGGGCCACGTGGGCGCCGGGCCGGGTGTCGGCCCACGGGGCGGCGTGCAGGCCGTTCTCCACGGCGACCGTCATCAGCTCGTGCCAGGCGGGGTGGAACTCCACCTCGTCGATCCGGTTGCCGTAGCGGTCGTGGGTGCGCAGCACCGGCGGATGCTCGTTGGCCAGCCGCCCCCACTCGGCGGCCTCCTCGGAGCCGGCGAGCGTGCCGAGCCGGCCCAGCTCGCCGACGGCCCAGCCGGCGCCCTCGCGCGTCACACCTTCGAGGAGCGCCGGGTCGGCCGAGACGTCGTGGCCGGTGAACGGGGGTGCCTGGTTGAAGACCTCGTGGGTCGCGTCAGGGATCACGGGTGCCTCCGAGGATGCCGGCCCGGCCCTTTTCGCCGGGTTCCGGCATCATCTCAAAGTCCCCGCGCGGCGAGCGCGGCGCGGACCTCCCCGCGGTGTCCCGCTCGGAGTCCCCGCGCGGCGCGGACCTCCCCGCTCAGAGTCCCCGCGCGGCCAGCGCGGCGCGGACCTCCTCGCGATGCTCCGCCAGGCCGGCCAGGGCGGTGGCGGCCCAGTCGCGCACCTCCTCGTCGGGGTCCTCCGTCATCGAGACGAGCAGCGCCAGCCCCTCGGCGTGGCCCGGCGGCAGGACGGCGGCCAGCGCGGCAGGGTCGGCCTGGGTACGGGTCCAGCCCTCGGCGGTGATGATCGACAGCACCTCGGGCAGGGCGCGCGGGTCGGCGTGGTTGCCGAGCGCGCCGAGCACCGAGCGCAGCACCCGCTCGTCGCCCTCGGCCACGGCCATCCGCCGCAGGATCGGCAGCGTCCGCTCCAGGAACGGCCGCTCGTCCCCGTCGAAGCCGAACTGCGACAGCACGTCGGCGGCGAACTCCCGCCGCCGCGGGTCCTCGCTCACGGACAGCTCCGCCGCCGCCTCGAAGGTCTCCTCGTCGGCCCGCCGGCTCAGCGAGTCGGCCACCGTCCACCAGGTCTCGGCCTCCTCGTCGACGTCACGGTACGGCAGCGCCCGCCCGACCAGGTCCCCGAACGGCAGACGCTCGCCGGTCGCGTCCTCCAGCAGGGTCGCGACGGCCGCGTGGCCGCGCTGGCAGACGATCTCGGAGGCCCCGCCGTCCGGCCGCGCCGCCGTGACGGTCACCAGGTCGGTGCCGTCCTCGGCGCGGGCGCGGCTCACCGTGAGGTCCGCGTCCTTGGGCGCCTGCTCGGCGAGCTGCTCCAGCAGCGCGCTCTCCAGGTGGGTGCCGAGCCAGTCGTAGGCGATGGACAGGGGCGTGTCGCCCTCGCCGTCGGCTCGCGTGGGGTCGGCCCCGGAGTCCAGCAGCGCGCGGACCACGCCCAGCGCGCCGCGCCGGGTGGCCAGGGTCAGCGCGGTCTCCCCGCCGTCGTTGGCGTCCTCGGCGGAGGCTCCGGCCGCGAGCAGGGCCCGGGCGGTCCCGGCGTGGCCGTTGGCCGCGGCCCACAGCAGGGCGGTCCAGCCGTGGCTCTCCCGGAGGTTCGGGTCGGCCCCCGCGGCCAGCAGCGCCTCCACGGTCTCGGTGCGGCCCCAGGCGGCGGCGCCGCACAGCGGCAGGCCCTCGTCCTCGCCGCCGCCGATCCGGTTCGGGTCGGCCCCGGCGGCCAGCAGGGCCCGCGCGATCGTCACGTGGCCGCCGGTCGCGGCCCGGTACAGGGCGGTCGTCTCCCCGGCGCCGTCCGGGTCGGGGGCTGCGCCGTCCCGGAGCAGGCGCTCGACCTTCTCGGCGTCGTTCCCGGTCACCGCGTCCAGAAGTTCTGCGTACATCTTCCGGATGATAGGCGCCGGGCGTGTTCTCCTGCCCGATGGGGATCCACCGATCGCCTGTATCGCGATATGTTGTGATTCATGAGTGATCCGGGTGGGATGCGTGTCTCCGACGCCGAGCGGGAGGCCGCGGTCGAGCTGCTGCGCGTCGCCTCCGTCGAGGGGCGGCTGACCCTCGGGGAGCTGACCGAGCGCACCGAGGCGGCCTACACCGCCGTCACCCACGCCGACCTCGCCGCCCTCACCTCCGACCTGCCCCCGGCGCAGGGCCCGGGGCCCGCCCACGCCCACGCCCCCGCTCCGGTGCGGCCGGAGGGCGGCCGGGCGCGGCGCTGGCTCGTGGCGGTCATGAGCGAGTCCAAGCGCCGTGGCAAGTGGCGGATCGACCGGGAGCTGGGCGCGGCCGCGGTGATGGGCGAGGTCACGATCGACCTGCGCCAGGCCGAGGTCCGCACCGACGTGGTCGACATCTTCGCCACCGCGGTCATGGGATCGGTGAAGATCATCGTTCCCGACGGCGTGGACGTCGAGATCGACGGTTTCGTGTTCATGGGGGAGAAGAAGGTCCAGGTCATCGAAGCTCCCGAGGGCATGCGGGCGCCGCTCGTCCGGGTGCGGGCCTACGCGCTCATGGGTGAGATCAAGGTGGTCGGCGACTCGCGGGCGCGCCCGATCGAGAAGGCGTGGGCGGCCTGGAAGGAGCACTGGCAGCGGGCGTACGGCGAGCTGCCGGAGCGGCCGCGGCTGCCCCTGCCTCCGCACGGATGGGACCCCCGCCGCGAGGAGCGGTGGGAGCGCCGCGAGCGCCGCGCCCAGGAGCGTGAGGAGCGGCGCGACCGCGGTTACTGATCCTCCCGGCGGCCCCCGTCCCGGGCCGTTCCCGGGAAGACCCGTTCGAGGCGTGCAACGTCCCGGGGCGGCCGGAGCGTAGTGATCGGTGGAAGGTCACCGAGACACCGAGGACGGCGCGTGCGAGACAGAGCCGATTTCGAGCGGTACGTCGAGCAGCGCTCGGCCCGCCTGCTGCAGGCCGCGTACCTGCTGTGCCGCGACTGGGGCACGGCCGAGGACCTGCTGCAGACGGCACTGGCCAAGGCGTGGCTCGCCTGGCGGCGGGTGGGCGACGACCCCGACCCCTACGTCTACCGCATCCTCACCAACACCCACGCCTCCTGGTGGAGGCGCCGCTGGCGGGGCGAGGTGCCCACCGGGACGCTGCCCGACACGGCGGGGGAGGACCGCACCGGCGAGGTCGGCACGCGCGAGGCCGTACGGCAGGCCCTGGCGGCGCTGCCCGACCGGCAGCGGGCCGTGGTCGTGCTGCGCTACTTCGCCGACCTGCCCGACCCGCGGATCGCCGAGATCCTCGGCTGCTCGGCGGCCACCGTCCGCAGCCAGGCCAGCCGGGCCCTGGCGAAGCTGCGCGTCGATCCCGCGGCGATCGCCGCGACCACCTCAGGGGAGCCGAGTTGACGATCACAGAGCCGGAACTGCGCGAGATCCTGGCGGCCGAGGGCGACGACGGCCACCGCGGGGGCGTGACCGTCGCCGACGTCGACCGGCGGGTCCGGCGGATCAGGCGCCGCCGCGCCGCGGCGCTGGGCGGGACCCTCGCGGCGGGCCTCGCCGTCGTCGCGGCGCTCACCCTGCCCGGCGGCGGCGTCACCGCCGTCCCCGATGACGTCTGGACCGGCGTCATGGCCCAGCCGACGCCCCGGTACGGCGCCCGCTATGTCGACGACGTCGTCCTGGAGAAGCGGTTCTCCACCATGGGCGAGCGCCTGTCCCTCGACCTGCCCGCGCGGCCGTACGGGACGATGACGCAGGTCGCGGTCCACTGCCCGTTCGGCGCGGAGCTCCTCCACTGGGAGGACGGGAAGTACCGCAACGCCCAGTCCTGCCGCGAGCTGCCGGCGGACCTGGACCGCTCGAAGAGCCAGACCGCCCTGTTCCCGGAGTCCGAGGTCAGGCGGCTGGAGATCGCGGTGGTCCCGCCCGGCTCGGTGCGGAGGCTGGGCCGGCCGGTGACCGGCGACCGGGACGCCCGGCAGGTCGTCGCGGACGCCCCGAAGACCCGGGCCGACATCAGCGTCACCGTCACGCTCACCCGGACCGAGCCCTGCGACGGCGGCCCCGGCTGCCGCTTCGCCGACGAGATCGGGGTCGAGCCCGTCTGCCCGGGCGCCGTCGTCGTGACGGACCCGCTCGACGGCCGGATCGTCGTGGTGCGCTGCCCCGGGGACGGCCGGGACGGCGCGAAGCCGAATCCGGGAAGCGGCGGGGAAGGCGGCTGAGGCACCGGTCCCCGGGGGCTCGGACCCCGGGATCGCTGGTCTCGGGGCCTCGGAGTGCGGGAGCCGCCGAGGTCTGCGGGCCCGGCCCCGGCGAGCCCCGGTCTCACCGGGAGGTCAGGCCGAGGTCTCACCGGGAGGTCAGGCCGAGACGGACGCCGGGTGGCGCCGTACGGCCTCGTCGTGGCGCTCCGCCAGGACGGCCGCGACCTCGGGGGACGCGCCGAGCACCTCGGCGACGACGGCCGCGCCCGCGGCGAGCGAGGCGTCACGGGTCCGGTCGGCGAAGTGGCCGGGGGCCAGCAGGTACGGCGCCACCGCGACCCGCGGGGCCCCCGCCGCGAGCAGGCGGCGGACCTCCCGCTCCGGGGCGGGCTCGGCGGCCGAGGCGTAGGCGACGCCCACCGACCACCAGCCGCGCCGGCGCGCCCAGTCCGCGGCGACGGCGGCGACCGTCGCGTTGGCCCGCCGGTCGCTGGAGCCCGCCGACACCAGCACCACCGCGGTGTCCGGGTCGCCCGGCTCGACCCCGGCCTCGGCCAGCCGGCGCTCCAGGGCGGTGACCAGCAGCGGGTGCGGCCCCAGCGTGCCGCCGACCCGGACGCGCAGCGCCGGGCGGCGGGAGGTGATCTCGGCCAGCGCCCCGGGGATGTCCACCCGGCTGTGGTAGGCCGCGGTGAGCAGCAGTGGCACCACCACCGCCTCGTCCAGCCCGGACAGCGCCGCGGCGAGCGTCGGGGCGGCGTGGTCGAGGTAGGCGGCGCGCACCGGGAGCTCCGGCCGCGCCCGCCGCAGGAGGCCGAGCAGCGCCTCCACCGTCGCCGCGGCGCGCGGGTCACGCGACCCGTGCGCCACCGCGACCAGCGGCGTCACCGGCGGGGCGCCGGGGACGGGCGGCGTCACAGATGAAGCCCGCATTCCGTCTTGGCCATCCCGGACCAGCGGCCGCTGCGCGGGTCCTCGCCGGGGGCGACCTGCCGGGTGCAGGGCGCGCAGCCGATCGAGGGGTAGTCGTCGTAGTGCAGCGGGTTGATCAGCACGCCGTTGTCGGCCATGTAGTTGTCGACGTCGTCCTGCGTCCAGCGGGCGATCGGGTTGATCTTCACCATCTGGCGCTTGGTGTCCCACTCCACGACCTTGACGTCCGAGCGGGTGACCGCCTCGTCGCGGCGGATGCCGGACACCCAGGCGAGGTATGGCTCCAGCGCCCGGTTGAGCGGCTCCACCTTGCGCAGGTAGCAGCACAGGTCGGGGTTGCGGCCGAACAGCCGCGGCCCGAGGTCGCGCTCCTGCTCGGCGACCGTGCGGGACGGCTTGACGTCGATCACGTTCACGTCGTAGACCTGCCGCACCGCGTCACGGGTGCCGATCGTCTCGGCGAAGTGGTAACCCGTGTCGATGAACAACACGTCGATCCCCGGCTTCACCCGGCTGACCAGGTCGATCAGCAGGGCGTCGCTCATCGAGGAGGTCAGGCAGAGCCGGTCGCCGAAGGTTGCCGCCGCCCACCGGATGATCTCCAGGGCCGGGGCGTCCTCCAGGAACACCGCCGCGGACTCGGCGATGTCCTGCAGGTCGAACCCGGCCCGCTGCCGGTTCAGGCCGATCTCGATGTCAACGATGCTCACGTTCACCACTCCCAATCCGCCGTACGGGCCGCCCGTGCCGCTCGCACCGCACCGGCCGCCCCGTTCACCGCCCCGCTCGTCGCGCCGCGCCCGCGCCGGCCCGTTCCGTCCGCCGCGCCGCGGCCGGTCACGACCGCACCCCGATCCCGAGGAACTTCAGCCGGAAGGCGCGGGCGCACGAGCGGCAGTACCAGCCGCCGTCGCCCTCGTAGGGCTCCAGGTCCTCCTCGCCGCAGTAGGGGCAGTGGAAGGGGACCGCTCGCTCGCTCATCGCCGCCCCCTCCGGCCGCTCCGCCGTACGGCGCCGCGCCTCACTTGAGGTCCGCCTCGTCGGCCCGCTGCACCCACTCGGAGAACGTCTCGCCCTCGTCGCGCTGCTTCTCGAAGTTGCGCACCACGCGCTCGACGTAGTCGGGGAGCTCCGCGGCGGTGGCCTTCAGGCCCCGGACCTTGCGGCCGAAGCCGGCGTTGACCCCCAGGGAGCCGCCCAGGTGGATCTGGAAGCCCTCGACCTGCTCACCCTCGTCGTTGACGACGAGCTGGCCCTTCAGGCCGATGTCGGCGACCTGGATGCGCGCGCAGGAGTTGGGGCAGCCGTTGACGTTGATGGTCAGCGGCTCGGTGAAGTCCGGCAGCCGCCGCTCCAGCTCGTCGATCAGGTCGGACGCGGTGGCCTTGGTCTCGACGATCGCCAGCTTGCAGAACTCGATGCCGGTGCACGCCATGGTCTGGCGGCGGAAGGTGGAGGGGTTGACCCGCAGGTCGTTGGCCTCCAGCTCGGCGACGAGGCTGTCCACCCGGTCGGGCGCGACGTCCAGGATGACCATCTTCTGCTCGACCGTGGTGTGCACCCGGTCCGAGCCGTGCCGCTCGGCGATGTCGGCGATCAGGTGCAGCGTGTCGCCGCTGAGCCGGCCGACCCTGGGCGCGAAGCCGACGTAGAAGTTGCCGTCCTTCTGCGGGAAGACGCCGACGTGGTCGCGGCGGCCGCCGCGCGGCTGCTCGGGCGCCGGGCCGTCGGGCAGGGCGTACCCGAGGTACTCCGTCTGGAGGATCTCCCGGAAGCGCTCCACGCCCCAGTCGTTGACCAGGAACTTCAGCCGCGCCCGGTGGCGCAGGCGGCGGTAGCCGTAGTCGCGGAAGATGCCGATCACGCCGCCGTAGACGGCCGAGACCTGCTCGGGGGTGACGAAGACGCCCAGCCGCTTGGCCAGCATCGGGTTCGTGGACAGGCCGCCGCCCACCCACAGGTCGTAGCCGGCCTCGCCGCGCTCGTTGACGACGCCGACGAACGCCACGTCGTTGATCTCGTGCACGGTGCAGTGCGCCGGGCAGCCGCTCACCGCGGTCTTGAACTTGCGCGGCAGGTTGGAGTACGCCGGGTCGCCGATGTAGGCGTCGTGGATCTCGCGGATGTGCGGGGTGCCGTCGAGCACCTCCTCGCCGTCGATCCCGGCCAGCGGGCAGCCCAGGATGACGCGGGGGGTGTCACCGCACGCCTCGGTGGTGGACAGGCCCACCGCCTCCAGCCGCTCCCAGATGTCGGGGACGGACTCGATCTCGATCCAGTGGAGCTGGATGTTCTGCCGGTCGGTGACGTCGGCGGTGCCGCGGCCGTACAGGTTGGAGATGTCGGCGATGGTACGAAGCTGCCGCAGGTCCAGGCGGCCGCCGTCGATGCGGACCCGGAGCATGAAGTAGCGGTCGTCGAGCTCCTCCGGCTCCAGGATCGCGGTCTTGCCGCCGTCGATGCCGGGCCGGCGCTGGGTGTAGAGGCCGTACCAGCGCATCCGGCCCCGCAGGTCGGCGGGGTCGATGGAGTCGAAGCCGTACTTGGAGTAGATGTCGATGATCCGCTGACGGACGTTGAGCCCGTCGTCGTTCTTCTTGTTCTCTTCGTTCTTGTTCAACGGTTCGCGGTAACCGAGAGCCCACTGACCCTCGCCGCGCGGGCGCTTGTGGTGCCGGTTGACCGGCCTGGCCGGGGTCGTCATGTGCGCGTCCTTACGATCGGTTGAATGATCTTGGGCACGCGCAGGTGGCGAACCTCCCGCCTCGCCGTCGAGTACGGGGGTCGCTTCGCTTCAGGGAAGAAGGACGCCTGTCGCGCGCCCGCAGCCGGATGAAATCAGCGGTGGGCGTCGGTCAACGGACGTCACAACAGATGGCGCTGCGGACACGCAGGAGGTCGACGTGGCGTCGCACGACGAGCAACGGGTCCGCTGGCATGTCTAAGACGATACCGTGATGGTGGGAGATGTCCAATGTGCGGTCCACACTCTGGACCGCCGCCAGGGCCAACCTTGGCCCGGCACGGAGTCCGGCACGGAGCCCCTCGCGGGTCCCGCGGGCCGCGGGCGGCCTCCCGCCGCGCGGCTCACCCGGTACGGCGGCCTCCGCCGCCTCACCCCTGGCGCGGCCAGCCCAGCCCCGACTCCTTGGCCTTCCCGGCCTGCTCGGGGGTCTTGTGCTGGCAGTCGCACCACGAACCGCCCCGGCACTCGTCGTGGTGGCTCTCCTTGCACCGGTCGCAGATCATTCCTCCATTGTGCCGTCCGCCCCCGGGGCGGCCACGGAAGGAGACCGGACGACCTCGGGGGAAGGTTCGGGACATACCCGATGGAACCATCCCGATCCGGCCTGCCATCCTCGAAGAATGAGGACCTTGCTCAACGTGATCTGGCTGGTGTTCGCCGGGATATGGATGGCCGCCGGCTACGTCCTCGCGGGCATCATCTGCTGCATCCTGATCGTCACGATCCCGTTCGGCATCGCCTCGTTCCGGATCGCCGCCTTCGCGCTGTGGCCCTTCGGCCGGACCGTGGTGCGCGACCCCCGGGCGGGCGCGATGTCGGCGATCGGAAACGTGATCTGGTGCGTCGTGGCCGGGATCTGGCTGGCCATCGGGCACCTGCTGACGTCGATACCGCTCTTCCTGTCGGTGATCGGCATCCCGCTGGCGGTCGCCAACATCAAGCTGATCCCCGTCTCCCTGCTGCCGCTGGGCGCCCGGATCGTCCCGGTGGACGACCCGGCGCTGATCTACCGGCGCTGACGCGCTCCCGGCCCGGAGACCGGGGGCCGACGGCGTCCCGCGGCGCGCCCCCCCGGCCCGGAGACCGGGAGCCGACGGCGTTCCGCGGCGCGCCCCCCGGCCCGGAGCCCGGGGAGCCGCGGGCCGGGCCCGGCGGCCGGCCGGCGGACACGCGCGGGGACCGCCGCCCGAGGTTCGTGATCAAGAAGCCCTGGGCATACCGTTGTGTGGCATGACGTCCACTGATGCCCAGGCGCACCGGCCGGGGCCGGAGAAGCCCACATCGCGTGGACGCGTGGCCCGGCTGCGGGCCGGGCTGACCTGGCTGCGCGGCACGGGCACCTGGGCCCTCGCCACCGCCACCACCAACGCGGGCATCGCCTACCGCGTCACCGGCCTGGCCGGGGAGGCGGCCTTCTTCGCGCTGCTGTCGCTGCCGCCGTTCACCCTCGGCCTGATCGGCCTCGTCGGCCGGCTCACCGGGGCGATCGGCCCGGCGGCGGTGCAGGACGTCCGGGCCTGGATCCAGTCCCAGGCCCACCTGCTGTTCACCGACAACGCCGTCAACACCGTCGTCACCCCGCTCGTCGACGACGTCCTGAACCCCCAGAAACAGGTCCCGCTGATCTCCCTGGGCTTCCTGCTGGCCCTCTGGTCGGGCTCGCGCGCCCTGTTCGTCTACGTGGACCTGATCTCGGTCGCCTACGGCCTCGGCGACGAGCGCGGCATCATCCGCACCCGCCTGATGTCCTTCGGCCTCTACGTCGCGGGCCTGCTCATCGGGCTGCTGATCATGCCGGTGCTCGTCCTGGGGCCGGTGGTGCTGCACGGCGTCCTGCCCCGCGACTACGCCGCCCTGGTCGACGGCCTCTACTGGCCGGTCGTCGTCATCGGCTCGGTGATCTTCCTGACCCTGCTCTACCACGTGAGCGTCCCGGTGCGGACGCGCTGGTGGCGGGAGCTGCCGGGGGCCGTGCTCGCGCTGATCATCTGGATCGCCTGCGCCGCCGTGCTGCGGGAGGTCCTCGCCGCCTGGTTCTCCCCGGTGTCGGTCTACGGCTCGCTCGCCGCCCCCATCGCGGTGCTGCTGTGGCTGTACATCACGGCGCTGGCCGTCCTCATCGGGGCCACGCTGAACGCCGAGGTGGACCGCCTGTGGCCCGTTGACGGCGCAGGCCGGGCCACTCGCACCGGTCAGTCCGCTATCGTCTGAAGCGCGACTGGCGCATTGGGTGGGAGCGACCACCGGGGAGCGGAAAGCGGAGGGCCGCGCGCCTGGGTCCTCCACACGATGTCAATGCCGACAGGGGAGTGAAGGCGCATGAGTTCTCTTTCGAGCGTCGATCCGCAGATCGCCGAGCTGATCAAGGCCGAGGAGCGCCGTCAGGCCGACACCGTCAAGCTGATCGCCTCCGAGAACTACGTCTCCAAGGCGGTTCTCGAGGCCACCGGCACCGTTCTCACCAACAAGTACTCCGAGGGCTACCCGGGCAAGCGGTACTACGAGGGCCAGCAGGTCATCGACCAGATCGAGACCCTCGCCATCGAGCGGGCCAAGTCCCTGTTCGGCGTCAACCACGCCAACGTCCAGCCCTACTCCGGCTCGCCCGCCAACCTGGCGATCTACCTCGCCTTCCTCCAGCCGGGCGACACCGTCATGGGCATGGGCCTGCCGTTCGGCGGCCACCTCACCCACGGCTGGTCGGTCTCGGCCACCGGCAAGTGGTTCAACCCGGTCCGCTACGGCGTGCGCCGCGACACCGGCCGTGTCGACATGGACGAGGTCCGCGAGATCGCCCTGCGTGAGCGGCCCAAGCTGATCTTCTGCGGCGGCACCGCGATCCCGCGCACGATCGACTTCCCGGCCTTCGCCGAGATCGCCCGCGAGGTCGGCGCGGTGCTCGCCGCCGACATCGCCCACATCGCCGGCCTGGTGGCCGGCGGCGCCCACCCCTCGCCGGTCGGCCACGCCGACGTCATCTCCACCACCACCCACAAGACGCTGCGCGGCCCGCGCGGCGCCATGCTCATGGCCACCGCCGACGAGCACGCCACCGCGCTGAACAAGGCCGTCTTCCCCGGCCTGCAGGGCGGCCCGCACAACCACACCACCGCGGCGATCGCGGTGGCGCTGAAGGAGGCGGCGACCGACGAGTTCAAGGACTACGCCCACCAGGTCGTGGTGAACTCCCAGGCGCTGGCCGAGGAGCTCCTGGGCCGCGGCTTCGACCTCGTCTCCGGCGGCACCGACAACCACCTCATCCTGCTGGACCTGACGCCCAAGGGCATCGGCGGCAAGCCCGCCGCCCAGGCGATGGACCGGGCCGGGCTGGAGACCAACTACAACACCGTGCCGTTCGACCCGCGCAAGCCGTTCGACCCGTCCGGCATCCGCATCGGCACCGCCGGTGTGACCAGCCGGGGCATGGGCGTCGCCGAGATGCGGCAGATCGGCGCCTGGATGGACCAGGTCGTCTCCGCGCTGGCCAAGGACCAGGACGAGGCCGAGCGCGTCATCACCCGCGTGCAGGGCGAGGTCCGGGAGCTCACCTCCCGCTTCCCGGCTCCCGGCCTGTAGGCGGCCCGCGCCGGGCGCGGGAACGGGGCGGGTGCAGGAACGGGGCGGGTCCTGGAACGGGGCGGGTCCTGGAACGGGCGGAAAAAAGGGTTTGCGTCCGAGGGCGGGTTTCGCGATAGATTCCGTCGTGCGGATCAACCGCGCGACGGAACCCGCCGGGTGCCGGTCACGGCGCCGCCCGAGGACGGGCGGCCGCGAGCAACGGAGGTGAGGACTATGCGGGCCTTTCTGAGCAGCCTGCCGTCAACCGACCTCCGGGTGCCCGCCTGACCGACTCCTGGCCGCGGGCGCCCCTTTCGCAAAGGGTGTACCCACGTTGTCCGCTCCGGACCTGTTCGCTTCTTCCGTATCGCTGTCCCGCCTCGGCTGGGACGACTCCATCGCCGCCGATCTCCCCGACGGCCTGCTGCCCGCCCGGGTGGCCCGCGTCGACCGCGGCGCCGCCGAGGTGCTGACCGCCGAGGGCCCCTTCCAGGCCCACTACGGCGCCTCCGTACGGCGGGCCGCCGCCGCCGACCCCGTCGCGCTGCCCTGCGTCGGCGACTGGGCGGGACTGCGCCGGCTGCCCGAGGGCCGCTTCGAGCTCGCGGCGCTGCTGCCCCGCCGTACCGCCTTCGTCCGCGGCGGCGTCGGCAGGACGTCGCGGGGCGGCCTGTCCGGCGACTCCCAGGGGCAGGTGCTCGCCGCCAACGTCGACGTCGTGTTCGTCGCCGAGCCCGCCCTGCACGCCACCGACACCGCCGACCTGGGCCGGATCGAGCGCCTGCTGGCGCTGGCCTGGGAGAGCGGGGGACGGCCGGTGGTGCTCGTCACCAAGTCCGACCTCATCGGGGACGCCCTGCCCCACCTGCTGGAGGAGGTCGCCGAGGCGGCCCCGGGGGCGGACGTGCACGCGGTCTGCTCCGTCACCGGGGAGGGCGTGGACATCGTGCGCGGCCACCTGGACGGCAGGCGCACCGCCGTCGTGCTCGGCGCCTCCGGCGCGGGCAAGTCGACGCTGGTCAACGCGCTGGCCGGGGAGGAGGTCATGGAGACCCAGCGGGTCCGGGCGGGCGACGGCCGCGGCCGGCACACCACGGTCCACCGCGAGCTCATCCGGCTGCCCGGCGGCGGGCTGGTCATCGACACGCCGGGGATCCGGCGCATCGGCCTGTACGACATGGCCGAGGGGGTGGACATGGCCTTCTCCGACATCGAGGACCTCGCCGCGGAGTGCCGGTTCGCCGACTGCGAGCACCGCGCCGAGCCGGGCTGCGCCGTGGTCGCCGCCATCGAGGACGGCACGCTGTCCGAGCGCCGGCTGGAGAGCTGGCACAAGCTGCGGCGCGAGGCCGTCTGGATGGCGTCGCGGAGCGACCCGCGGCTGCGCAAGGAGCTGCAGAACAGGTGGAAGACCATCCACAAGGAGATGCGCAAGCCCGGCCGGAGCCGGCCCTAGGCGTGTCACCCGGCCGGGCGGGCACGGCGCGCCGCCCGGCCCGCCCGGCCCGAGCGGGATCCGCGGGCGGGTCCGGCCGGGAACGCCCTGCGCACGGGGCCGGCCGGGGGTGAGACGCCGAAGCCCCCGTCCGCCGGAGGGCCGGGCGGGGGCTTCGGGAAGCGGAGGGGTCCACCGGGACGACCGGCCGGACCGAAGGCCGCGGGAGGCGTGAGGCGAATCCGGCGAGATCGCCGGAAAGGAGCCGCGGGAGGCGGAACCGGGAAGGACCTTACCTGCCGGGTGTTCCGCCTCCTGGGCGGAACACCCTGATCGTACGGCGACGTGTGATCCCGCGCCGGAACGGCGAGATCACACGCGGGGGAAGCCGGGTGGAGGTGTTGCTCAGGCGACGGCGCTGATGCCGGCGCTGGCGGCACGGCGCATGCGACGGCGACGCTCGGAGGCGCGCTCGTCCTCGTTCAGGCCGCCCCAGGTGCCGTACTTCTCCGGACGCGACAGCGCGTAGTCGAGGCACTCGGCGCGGACGGGGCACTGGGCGCAGATGGCCTTGGCCTTCCGCTCGCGGATGTCGCGCTCAGGCTGGCGCTCGCCGTCGGGACCGAAGAAGAGCACGAGGTCCTCACCCCGGCACGCGGCGTCATCCTGCCAGCCCCAGCTGGGCCGAGGACGGGCGGTCTGCCGGCGTACCTGAGACATGAGAAAACCACCTTTTACGTGAGAGGTAATTCGGGTTGATGCCGCATTGGACGTTTGTGGCGTCCCTGAGTCCAACGCCGGGACTGCCCGTGATGTTCCCTCAGGTCAGGCGAGAGCGGGCGTGGCGTACCGCACAGGCGTGAGCCTGTCCAGCGTGACCAGCCGATAGGTGGTGACCGTCTCGGCGCAAGCCGTACCACATGGCGTTGTGAGCGTCATGGGCTCGACCACCACCCGGAAACGAGTGTCGCCACCGCGCACGAGGACTTCGGTGGTGACGCCGTCCGACCTGGAGGACTCCACGGCCACTCCACCGACCGAGAGCTCGCCCGTATGGGCGCGGACGAAATGCTCAGCGGCCTGCGACGGCTCGGGGATGCCCGCGCGTCCCCGGAAACGGTCGAGGATGACCTCGCCGGACCGGTACGCATCGACTGCCGCGATCGCAGCAGCCTGAGACATGCTGCCGTAGTAAAGCCCGTGTGGCAAGCACACGAGGTTGGCGGCATAGCGATCGCCGCCAACATGTGATGTTTCCCATATTCTGTCCGGCAAAACCTCTGCCAAGGACCGAGCCAGGGGCAGTCCAATGCGGGCGCAGCACGCGTTGCGCTTGGCATGCGTGCACACCAGAAAAACCGGCTCACTCACAAGTATGCAGGACTCCGGGACCACTCCGGCCACCAGCGCGTCCATGTCAAGATCGGATGGACCTGCGATGACGCCCTCGGCGATCCACGGCTCGGGGGCCGTGGCGTCGGCGACCATGACGTGGATCCCGCCCATCACGGGCTTCCGGTGCCCCGGGCGGCGGATGAGCTGGGGCCGGACGCCGAGGTCCTGCGCCCGTCTGATAAGCGCGTGAATTCCCTCGGGCAGCCGGCAGTCCTCCAGGTGCGAGGCCCACGGGCCGGAGTGCTCGATGAGCAGCCAGAAGCGGGCCCCCACCGTCGCGCTGGCAAGAACCGGCAGGTCACCGGTGTGACAGCCCGCAGGATGCGAGCAACTTCCGGCCCACGCCCGCCTGTCCGCCCCCGAAACGCACCCCGAGCTCACGCACCCCTCCTTCGACTTAGGTGAGACTAACCTAATTGATCGGCGAGTGTCGCGTGGGGTGCGAATGTGCTCTGTTCCGCCGCACCACGGACGGCGCACTGGAGGAGGGCCGAGGGCGGTCCGGTGTCAAGGCTTCGGGGCTGAGAGATCCCTGTGAGAAATATCCCGCCCAAAGCACGGTCAGGAGATCCTGTCAAGAGGTGGACGGAAATCCGCACGCCGTCAAGGGCCGAACGACCCGTGTTCCGGGCCCTCCGGTCCCGCGTCCCAGGGCGTCCGGGGCCGGCCCTGTGTCCCAAGGTGTCCGAGGACCGGCCCTGTGTTCCAGGGCGTCCGGGGCCGGCCGTTCCCGCGTTCTGGAGCGTCCGGGGCCGGCCGTTCCCGCGTTCCAGGGCGGCCGGGGTCAGCCGGTCCCGTGTTCCAGGGCGGCCGGGGTCAGGCGGTCCCGTGTTCCAGGGCGGCCAGGGCCGCGGGCATGGCCGCCGCCCTGTCCTCCGGCACGAGGCCGATCCGGGTCCGGCGGTCGAGGAGGTCCCCGGCGTCCAGCGCCCCCTCGTGCCGGACCGCCCAGACCAGCTCGGCGCCGGTGACGCCGGTCGGCAGCGGCTCGGCCAGCGCCGGGTCGCCGGCCGCCAGCGACCGCACCGCCGCCGCCTCGGCGCCGTACCGCGCCGCCAGCCGCCCCCGCACCGCCGTGCCCGGCGGCAGGTACCCGACGAGGGGCAGCCGCGCCGTACGGCTCGCCCCGGCGGGCAGGCCCCGCAGCCGCACCGCGAGGTCGACCGCGTCCTCGGCCATCCGCCGGTAGGTGGTCAGCTTGCCGCCCACGACCGTGACCACCCCGCCGGGGGAGGTCAGCAGCGCGTGCCGCCGCGACAGGTCGGCGGTGCGCCCGCCGTCCCCGCCCCGCCCGCCCCCGCCGAGGAGCGGGCGCAGCCCGGCGAAGGCCCCGGCGACGTCCTCGCGCCGGATCTCCGCGGCCAGCACCGAGTTGAGCACGCCGAGCAGGAACGCCACGTCCTCCTCCGGCGCCTCCGGCACGTCGGGGACCGGCCCGTCCACCGGCTCGTCGGTCAGGCCGACGTAGACGCGGCCGTCGTGCTGGGGCAGGACCAGCGCGAACCGGTTGCCCTCCCCGGGGATCGGCACGTGCAGCCCGGCCCGCAGGCCGGGAAGGATCTCCGGGCGCAGCACGAGGTGGGTGCCGCGCGAGGGCCGCAGCGGGATGCCCGGGTCGAGGCCGGCGGCCCAGACCCCGGTGGCGTTGACCGTCGCCCGGGCGCGGATCGTGAAGACGTCGCCGGTCAGCTCGTCGCGGACCTCGGCTCCGTCCCCGGCCAGCGCGAGGGCCCGGCAGCGGGTCAGGATCCTGGCCCCGTGCGCGGCGGCCGTCCTCGCCAGCGCCACCACCAGGCGCGCGTCGTCGCTCAGCCGCCCGTCCCAGGACAGCAGCGCGCCGCGCAGGCCGTCCGGCGCCAGCGGCGCGGCCAGCTCCAGCGCCCGCCGGGCGGAGACCCGCGCGGGGCCGGGCAGCAGCGCGCGGGGCGTGCCGGCCGCCGCCCGCAGCCCGTCGCCGAGCCGGTAGCCGGCCATCACCGTCGCCGCCGCGGAACGGGAGACCCGCGGGGTCAGCGGCAGCAGGTACGGCGCGGCCCGCACCAGGTGCGGCGCGGTGCGGGCGAGCAGCACGCCGCGCTCCACCGCGCTCTCCCGAGCCACCCCGACCTGCCCCCTGGCCAGGTAGCGCAGCCCACCGTGGATCATCTTCGAGCTCCACCGGGAGGTGCCGAACGCCAGGTCGCAGGCGTCGATCGCGGCCACCGACAGGCCGCGGGAGGCGGCGTCGAGCGCCGCCCCCGCGCCGGTCGCGCCCAGGCCGACCACCAGCACGTCGACCACGAGGCCGCGCGTCTCGGCCAGCTCGCGTGCCCGGCGGGCGGCGTTGAGGGAGGAGCCCGGAAGCGACGGGCCGGGGAAGCCGGGGGCGGGGGAGCTCACGGTCGCAGGTACCTCTCCAGGAGTGTGGCGAGTTCGTCGTCCAGCTCGCCGGGGGAGGCCGGGGCGAGCACGGCCGGGCCCGACATCAGGAACGACTGGGCGGTCAGCAGCACGGTCCCGGCCAGCCGCGCCGGGTCGCCGGGCCGTACGGCGCCCAGCTCCTGCCCGCGCGCGACGGACTCCGCCACGAGCGCCAGCATGGCGTCCTGGCTGGCCCCCCGGCGATGCAGCAGGTACGGCAGGAGCAGCTCGGGATCCACCTCGACGATCTTCCGCCAGAGCGGGTGGCCGCGCAGGGCCCGCACCGCCCCGACCGCCGCGGCGACCGGGTCGTCCCCGGCGAACCGGCCGGCGACGAGCGTCCACTCGCGGGTCATCAGGTCGGCGACCAGCGCGCGGACGTCCGGCCAGCGGCGGTAGATCGTCATCCGGGACACCCCGGCCCGCCGCGCCACATCGGTGAGCGTGGTGCGCCGCACGCCGACCGCGAGCACCATCTCGCGGGCGGCGTCGAGGACGGGATCGAGGACCGGGTCGCGCGCCGCCTCGCGGGCCGCTCCGGCGACGGGGCCGCGTGCCGGGGCGGGAGCGCGCCGGGTCGTGCCGGGATCGGGGCCGTCGGCCGTTCCGGGACCGGAGAGGGCGCCGCCGGGGTCTGAGTCGCGGGCGGGGCCGCCGGTGTCCATGACCACATTGTGACGGATGGACGTCATCTGTCACAGTGTAGACGTGGAGATTCCGACGACCGCCGCCGAACCGATGCTCTGGTCGGGCTGGGGCGACCCCGCGCGGGCCGCCGAGCTGCCCGAACCGGTCCGCCGCCTGCTGGGCGACCTGCTGGGCGTCCGCGCGCCGGACACCCCCGCCGCGGCCCTCGGCGAGGTGCGGCTGCCCGGCCCGGCGCTCCCCGCGCCGGTCGTGGCCGGGCTGGAGGACGCCGTCGGCGCCGGGCACGTCCGCCGCGACCACGAGGCCCGCGTCCGGCACACCCGGGGCAAGTCCACCCCCGACCTGCTGCGCATCCGCGCCGGGGACGGCTCGGACGCCCCCGACGCCGTCGTGCTGCCCGGCTCCCACGACGAGGTGCTGGCGGTGCTGCGGATCTGCGCCGCGCACCGGGTGGCCGTCGTGCCGTTCGGCGGCGGCACCTCGGTCGTCGGCGGCCTGGCGGCCGACCGGCGCGGCTTCGCCGGGGTCGTCGCGCTCGACGTCTCACGGCTGAACCGGCTGGTGTCGGTGGACGCCGAGTCCATGGTCGCCGAGCTGGAGCCGGGGCTGCGCGCGCCGCAGGCGGAGCGGCTGCTGGCCGGGCACGGGTTCACCCTGGGGCACTTCCCCCAGTCGTACGAGTACGCGACGCTGGGCGGCTTCGCCGCGGCCCGCTCCAGCGGGCAGGCGTCGGCGGGCTACGGCCGGTTCGACGACATGGTCGTCGGCATGACCGTGGCGACCCCGCGCGGCACCCTGGAGCTGGGCCGCGCGCCCAAGTCGGCCGCCGGGCCCGACCTGCGCCAGGTGATCCTCGGCTCCGAGGGCGCGTTCGGGGTGATCACCTCGCTGCGGCTGCGGGTGCGCCGGGTCCCCGCCGAGCGTCTCTACGAGGGCTGGCGGTTCGCGTCGTTCGCGGAGGGCACGGCCGCGCTGCGGCGTCTCGCCCAGGACGGCCCGGTGCCCACCGTGTTGCGCCTGTCCGACGAGACCGAGACGATGGTCGGCCTGGCCAGGCCGGACGAGCTGGGCGGCCTCGCGGCCGACGCGGGCTGCCTGGCCGTCGCGGGCTACGAGGGCGAGCCCGGGGAGACGCGGGCGCGGCGGGACGCCGCCGCGGCCGTGCTGGCCGGGCTCGGCGGCACCTGCCTGGGCCCGGGCCCGGGCGAGTCGTGGGCCCGGGGCCGCTACTCCGCCCCCTACCTGCGCGACTCCCTGCTCGGGGCCGGGGCCACCGTGGAGACGCTGGAGACGGCCGGGTTCTGGTCCGCCCTGCCCGGCCTCTACGACGCCGTACGGCTGTCGCTCCAGGGCTCCCTGGGCTCGCCGCTGGTGATGTGCCACGTCTCCCACGTGTACGGCACGGGCGCCTCGCTGTACTTCACGGTCGTCACGGCCCAGTCGGCCGACCCGCTGGGGCAGTGGGAGACGGCCAAGAAGGCGGCGAACGAGGCGATCGTCGCGGCCGGGGGCACGATCTCCCACCACCACGGCGTCGGCCGCGACCACCGGGACGCCTACGCCGCCGAGATCGGCGAGCTGGGCGTGGAGATCCTCCGGGGGATCAAGGACCGGCTGGACCCGGACGGCATCCTGAACCCGGGTGTGTTGATCGCCGGGTGACCGTACGGCCGGCGCCGGCCGGTCCGGACTTCCCCGGATTTTCCGGGAAAATGTCCGTCCCCGCCGGAGTGGCCGATCTATGATCATTTGCCGTGACGGCTTACGGTCCGCCCCCTGTGCTCGGTCTTGAGCCCTCCGATCCGACAGTGCTCGGCCCCTACCGCGTCGCCGGGCGCCTGGGCCGAGGGGGCATGGGGACCGTCTACTTCGGTGAGAGTCCGTCGGGGCCGGTGGCGATCAAGGTGATCAACCCGGTCCTGGCCGCCGATCCGGAGTTCGTGGCGCGGTTCCGCAACGAGGTGGCCGCGGCCCGGAGGGTCAGCCGGTTCTGCACCGCGCCGGTCCTGGACGCGCGGCTGAACGGGGACCCGCTCTGGCTGGTGACCGAGTACGTCGCCGGGCCCGACCTCGAACGCGTGCTGCGTCAGCAGACCCTGCTGCGCGGATCCGACCTGGAGGCGCTGGCCGTCGGGGTGGCGACCGCCCTGACCGCGATCCACGGCGCGGGGGTCGTCCACCGCGACCTCAAGCCCGCCAACGTGCTGCTGTCCCCGCTGGGGCCCAGAGTGATCGACTTCGGCATCGCCCGTGCCCTGGACACGGGTGACGGGCACACCGCGACGAACCAGCTCATCGGCACCCCCGCCTACATGGCCCCGGAGCGGTTCTCCGGGCAGTCGGCGGGCCCGCCGGCGGACGTCTTCGCCTGGGGATGCGTGGTGGCCGCCGCCGCGACGGGCCGCTCGCCCTTCGCCGCCGGAAGCGTCCACGAGATCCCCTACCGCGTCCTGAATCACACCCCGGACCTCGGCGGGCTCGACGCCGGGCTGCGCGGCCTGGTCGGGGCGGCGCTCGACAGGGATCCGGCCTCCCGGCCGACCGCCAAGGAACTGCTGTCGGAACTGGTCGGGCAGAGCGACGCGGAGGACACCGCCAAGGTGGCCGGCACCCTGCGGTTCGACCTCTCCGCTCTGGCCCCGGCGGTCACCCGGGTGGCGGAGCGGGCGGACGCGACGGGCCCGCGGCGCGGATGGCGTGGGCGGCGGACGTACGCCGTGGCCGGAGCGGCGGGCGCCCTCGCCCTGGGAGCGGTGGCGGTGCTGGGGCTCCGCGCGCTCTCCACGGGGCCGCCGGAGGTCGAGGACGTGCTGTACCGGGAGGACTTCGCCTCCGACACCACGGGCTGGAGCAACGACTCCACCGCGGTCGACTCCTCCCAGGGCTACACCGGGGACGGCCGCTACACCATGCTGACCAGCACCTCGGAGCCCGACCGGTGGGGCATGGCCCCGGTCAACGCCGAGATCCCCGATCGGGTGCTGGTCGGCGCCACGATCGGCATCACCCAGGCGGCCGACTACGGCACCTGGACCGGGATCGTCTGCGAGTACACCAAGAGCGAGGAGAAGATCGACGACTTCTTCTACACCCTGGAGTTCAGCCCGTCGGGCCGGGCCAGGATCCACAAGACCGCGGAGGGGACCGGCTGGGATCTGACCGCCGACGTGCCGATCCCCGGCTTCCGGAAGGGCGCGGTGCCGCTGCGGGCCGAGTGCGCGCGCGGCGACGGCGAGATACGGCTCGGCCTGTGGGCCGGCGATCGGCTGGTGACGCAGGTCGTGGACACCGAGGTCAAAAGGGCCGTCGGCCCGCCGCGGTTCGGGGTGGCGGCGGGACAGTGGCCCACGGCGGGTACCGGGACGCGGGTGTACGTCGACGACTTCACCATCGGCCGGCTGCCCTGACGGCGCCGGTCGCGGCCAGCAGAAAATCTACATTGTAAAGGCATCGGGTGCGGACAAAGCAGGAACGACCCCCTGCCGAAGGCCGGTCAGCCCGCTCCCGCGGACGGTGGACGCCGCGGGCGGTCGGAGAGCGGCCAGATGTAGGGCAGCCCGTCCGGCTCGTCACCGAAGATCGGGCGGTAGAACTCGGGCGACTTGCGCAGCAGCGCCGAGCGGTGGCTGAGGTGCAGCTCCGGGTCGCCCAGCCAGGGCGGCAGCTCCCCGGCGGCGGCGAGCTCCGCCTGGGAGCGGGGCGCGGCGACGCCGAGGAGATCGGCCAGCTCCCGCGTCAGCGTGTCCGCGCAGGTGTCGGCCCGGCCCCCGGCGCACCACCGCTCGCAGACCTCCAGGCCGTACCTGACCAGAGCCTCCTCGTACCCGGCCCACATCCGCACCGCCGGGTGGTGGCGCCAGCCGTACCCCGGGACGGTCAGCGCGCGCAGCACCTGGATGGTCTCCACCCGCTGCTTGCCGAGCCGCCGGGGGTCGAGGACCCGTGCGGTGGTGGCGAAATCGGGATAGGGAAGGAAGGTCTGCATCGCGGCCCCTGTACCCGCTTAACGCTGCGCCTGTCCGAGATCAAGGTCAAAATACGGTCATGGTCGATATCGGTCGGGCCGCGAGACGCGGACGTGACGGCTCCTCCCGGGTGTCGGAGGAGGGCGCGGGCTGGTCGTGCGCCCGGGTGGGTACGTTCCGGGACATGCTCCCCGGGCGGGAGAGCTTCTCCTGGCTGAACCCGCGCGCCCTGTGGCGGTCGAGGAACGAGGTCCTGGCGGCCCTGTTCGGGGATCCGTCCGGCGAGGTGCGTGCCCGCTGGGTGGCCGCCCAGCGGGAGCGGGGCGCGGATCCGGCCATGCGGATCCCGGTGGACGTCGGCCCGGAGTTCTCCTTCCTGGTCCTGGGGGACACGGGGGAGGGGGACGCCTCGCAGTACGCGGTCGTCCCGGGGATGCTGAAGATCGGGCAGGGCACCTCCTTCGCCGTCATCGCCAGCGACGTGATCTACCCCGCCGGGTCGGGCAACGACTACGACGTCAAGTTCTTCCGCCCGTACCAGGACTACCCCGCGCCGATCTACGCCGTGCCCGGAAACCATGACTGGTACGACGGGCTCGGCGGCTTCATGCGCGTCTTCTGCGAGGCCCCGGCGCTGAAGGCCGAGCGGCAGGGCTTCCGGCTGTCGCCCTCCGGGCTGCGGGGCCTGCTGTGGCGCAAGCCGGACATGATCGACGAGGCGGCGCTGGAGCGGGCGCGCGAGCGCCGGTCCAAGCCCGGCCAGCGGGCCGTGCAGCCCGGGCCGTACTGGGCGCTGGAGACCCCCTCGCTGCTCGTCGTGGGGGTGGACACCGGGATCGGCGGCGCGCTGGACGCCGGGCAGGCGCGGTGGCTGCGCGAGGTGTCACGGGACCCGCGGCCCAAGATGCTGATCACCGGCAAGCCCGTCTACGTCCGTGACGAGTACAGGCCGTCGGCGCTGGAGGGGGGCGGCACGATCGACGACATCGTCGCCGACCCCGCGCACAACTACGTCGCCGCGATCGGCGGGGACGTGCACAACTACCAGCGTTTCCCGGTCAGCAGGGGCGGCCGGACGATCCAGTACATCGTGGCCGGCGGCTCCGGGGCGTTCATGCACGCCACCCACACGATCCCCAGGGTCACGGTGGGCGGCGTCAGCGAGGACGACTACCGCTGCTACCCGCTGCGCGGCGACTCGCTGTCGTTCTACAGCAGGCTCTACAGCGACCGGCTGCGGATGCGCTGGCTCTACCTCACGCCGGCCGAGAGCGCGGCGGTGATGTCGCGACGGATCGGCGTCACCCCCGTCCGGGACGTCCCGCCCGTGCCCGTCACGGCGCGGATGAGGTGGGCGGCGCGGATCCTCGGCGGCCTGCCGATGCCGTTCCGGCTGCCGGTGGGCCGGACGTTCCACCGCTACCTGTCGGAGCTGTCCGACTGGGACACCCCGCCGTTCTTCAAGAGCTTCCTGCACGTCTCGGTGACCCCGGAGGCTCTGACGATCCGGTGCTTCGCCGCGACCGGCTGCCTGGAGCAGGAACTCGAACCCCCGCTCGAGGACGAGGTGGTGATACCGCTCGCCTGAGCGAAAGTGTCGGGGCGGCGTGGCAGGCTGGCCTCATGCACGTGGCAGTGGCGGCCGGTCCGGGGAGCGGTGGCGTCCTGCTGCCCGCCGGGGGCGAGGCGCGGACCGTCGCCGACCTGGCGGCGGCCGTCCGGGAGCTTGAGACGGGGTCCGGGGCGCGGGCCGTCCCGGGCGCGCCGGAGTCCGGGGCGCGGGCCGTCCCGGGCGCGCCGGAGTCCGGGGCGCGGGCCGTTCCCGGGCCGGGCGCCGGGCGGGAGGCGGCTCCGGGCGCGGCGGGCGGGCGGCCGCGCTGGGTCTGGGCCGACACCCGCGCGGTCTATCCCGCCCTGCTCGACGCCGGGGTGCGGGTGGGCCGCTGCCACGACCTGGCGCTGACCGAGGGCCTGCTGCTGGGATACGAGGGGCGGTACGGCGAGCCCCGCTCGGCCGCGGCGGCGCACGCCCGGCTGCACGGCCTTCCGGTGCCCGACGACGACCACCAGGCGCCCGGCGGGGAGCGGGCGCGTCAGGCCGCGCTGTTCGAGGATGAGCCGCCCGCGCCGGACGCCGGGCCGGTGGCCGAGGTCCTCGCCGACCAGCTCCGGCGGATCGGGGCCACCGCCGACCCGCACCGGTTCCGGTTGCTGGTCGCGGCCGAGTCGGCCGGGGCGCTGATCGCCGAGGAGATGAGCCGCGACGGCATGCCCTGGCGGCGCGACGCGCACGACGCGCTGCTGGCCGAGCTGCTCGGCCCGCGCCCGGTGCACGGCATGCGCCCGGCGAAGCTGCAGGCGCTGGCCGATCAGGTGTCGGCGGCCTTCGGCACGCCGTTCAACCCCGACTCCCCGCAGCAGATCGTCCGGGCCTTCAAGGCGGCGGGGGTGCCGGTGGCCTCCACCCGGGCCCACGAGATCAAGAAGGTCGACCACCCCGGGGTCGCGCCCCTGCTGACCTACAAGGAGCTGGCGCGGATCCACAGCTTCCACGGCTGGGCCTGGGCCGACCAGTGGGTGCGCGACGACCGCTTCCGGCCCGAGTACGTCGTCGGCGGCGTCGTGTCGGGCAGGTGGGCCACCAGCGGCGGCGGGGCGCTGCAGATCCCCAAGGTGATGCGCCGGGTGGTGGTGGCCGACGAGGGCTGGACGCTCGTCGTGGCCGACGCGGCGCAGCTGGAGCCGCGGGTGCTGGCCGCGATGGCCGGGGACGGCGGGCTGGCCCGCGCGGCCGGGGAGGCCGACCTGTACCAGGCTCTGGCGGGGGCGTTCGGCGGTGACCGCGCCCACGCGAAGATCGCCATGCTGTCGGCCATGTACGGCGGGACCAGCGGCGACGCCCCCACGCTGCTGGCCGTGATGCGGCAGCGCTTCCCGCAGGCGTACCGGTTCGTCGAGGAGGCGGCGCGCAGCGGCGAGGAGGGGCGGCTGGTGAGGTCGTGGCTCGGCCGCACCTGCCCGCCGCCGTCGGCGCGCTGGAAGGAGCTGGTCTCGGGTCCGGAGGGCAGGCGCGCGGCGCGCGACCGGGGCCGGTTCACCCGCAACTTCGTGGTCCAGGCGACCGCGGCGGAGTGGGCGCTGTCGCTGCTGGCGGTGCTGCGCGGGCTGCTGCCGGACCCGGCGCGGCTGGTGTTCTTCCAGCACGACGAGGTGATGGTGCACTGCCCGGCCGAGCTGGCCGAGGAGGTCGTCGCGGCGGTGGGCCGGGCGGCCGGGGAGGCGACGCGACTGCTGTTCGGTGCGACGCCGGTGCGTTTCCCGATGCAGGCGGTCGCGGTGCGCTGCTACGCCGACGCCAAGTGACGACGGGCGCGGCACCTCGCGGGCCGTGCGGCCCGTGCGGCGGCTCGCCGGGTCAGGAGTCCGGGGCCGTACGGGCGCCGACGGCCGGTGCCCGTACGGGGAGCCGGGAGGTCAGGCGGTGCGCGCGGGCCGGGTGGTGAGGGCCAGCCAGGCGGCGGTGACGGTCACCATGACCGCCGTGGCCGTGCCGAGCGTGCCGTAGGACAGGCCGCTCACGATCAGCCCGGCGACGATCGTGCCGCCCGCGCCGCAGACGTTCATCAGCAGGTCCGACAGGCCCTGGACGGCGGGGCGGCGCTCCAGCGGCACGGCCTCGGTGAGCATCGCCGAGCCCGCGATCAGGCCGCAGGACCAGCCGACGCCGAGCAGGCCGAGCCCGGCGGTCACCCGGCCGATGTCGTGCGGCCCGGCCCCGCCCGCGAGGAGGGCGGCGGCCAGGAGGACGCCCATGCCGAGGACGAGCACGCGGGTCCGGCCGATCCGGTCGGCCAGCCAGCCGACCACCGGCGACAGGACGAACATGCCGGCGATGTGCACGCTGAGGACGACGCCGATGGTCCGGTAGCCGGCGCCGTCGTGGTCGAGGTGCACCGGGGTCATGGACATGACCGACACCATCGCGGTGTGGGCGACCGCGATCGCCACGAGCGCCCGGGAGGCGACCGGGCTCTCGCGCAGGGCCCGCCAGCCGGCGCGCAGCCCGCCCCGGCTCCGGCTCCGGGCCGTGGCCGGGGTCGGGGTCGGGGTCGGGGTCTGCGCGGAGGCGGCGGGAGAGCCGGGGGCGGGGGAGCCCGGGGAGGTCGCGCGGGCCAGCAGCAGCGGGTCGGGCCGCAGCGCCACCAGCACGACGGCCAGCGCGAGCGCGAACGCCAGCAGGGAGAGCGCGAAGGGGCCGGCGTCGGGGGCCAGGCCGAGCCGGCGGCCGAGGTGTTCGGCGGGTTCGGCCAGGTTGGGGCCGGTGACCGAGCCGATGGTGGCGGCCCACACGACCCACGCCAGGTGGCGGGCCGAGTGGCCGGGGGCCGACAGGTCGGTCGCGGAGTAGCGGGAGGCGAGGTTGCCCGCGCTGCCGCCGCCGAACAGCACCAGGCCGACGAGGAGCAGGGGCCACACGCGCGTGGCGATGGCGAGCAGTGCGACCAGGCAGCCGAGCACCGCGCAGGCGTAGGCCAGGGCCAGCCCGGCCCGGCGGCCGCCCCGGTTCGCGGCACCGGCGGTGGGCAGGGCCAGCAGCGCGGCACCGAGCACGCTGGAGGTCCCGGCCAGGCCGCTGATCGCCACCGAGCCGGACAGCTTGGCGACCACCAGCGAGCTGAGGGCCGTGCCGACGGCGACCCCGACCCCGCCGGTGATCTGCGCGACGGACAGCACCGCGAGGGTCCGCCGCTGCACCGCCGCGATGTTCATCCGGCTTTCAGGGGAAATATTGTCTTTTTCTGGGATGGAGGAGGGGGTGCGCGTCACGCGTGAAGTCTGCCATCACTCATGACGCCATCTGAAGCGATATTCCGGTCCCCCCGGGCGCGCGGTCGCGCCGTCCGCCCGGTCTGCCTGGTCCGCCCGGCGACCGGGGCGCGGGCGAGCCGGGCGGCCGGGCGGACGGAGGCGCAGGGGGCGGGGGTCAGGCGTTCGGGGTGAAGGTGTCGAGGAAGACCTGCCGGAACGCCGCGCTCTTCCCCCAGTCGAGGTCCTGCACGGCGAACGTGATGCGGTAGGCGGTCGCGTCGTCCACCGTGACGTACCGGGTGAGCCCGTGCATGGGCACGGCGCCGTCGGACACCGCGTAGGTGTACTCCAGATCGGCGGCCTTCCAGCCGCGGTAGGGCACCCGGGAGAGGCCGACCTCGGTGTACTCGTCCAGGCCGTTCCGGTCGGCGCGGCGCAGCGCGGTCATCGGGTCGGTCACCGGGACGGGGGTGACGGTGACGCTCCGCCCGCTGTTCCTGGGGCCGGTGAACACGGTGCCGCCGTCGTCGCCCGGCTTGGCGGCCCAGCCCTTGGGCAGCGCCGCCGCGACGCCGGCCTCGCTGAGCCGCCGGTATCCGTCGGGGACCTCGGTCCGCGGCCGGTCCGGGGTCGCCGGGTCGGCGGGCGCCGAGGCGGCGGCGCCGGGGCTCGTGGTGGCGGCCGGGAGCGCCGGGGTGTCCGAGGCGCGGGGCAGCAGCAGGACCAGCGCGACGATCACCAGCAGCAGCGCCGCGGCCCCACCCGCCGCCAGCATCCGCGGTGTCAGGCGGCCGCCGGACCGGCCGTCCCGCCGCCGCGCGCCGGGGGCGCCGGGGTCCTCCGGCGCCGCGTGCCGCCGGCCGCGCAAGGGCGCGCCGGCGGCCGGCCGGGCCGCTGGAGCGTTCCCCTCGGGCGGCCGCGGGGAGGCGCCGGCCGTACCGGCGGGGGAGTCGGGCGGGGGGTCTCCGAAAAAGGGGGAGGAGAAGTCCGCGGAGGAGCTGCGCAGCGCGTCGTAGCCGCGCATTCCGGACGGAGAGCCGCCGGACGGCGGGCCCGGGAAGGGGGCCGTCTCAGGGCCGGACGCGGCCTGCGGGTCGTAGGGCACCCGCACCGGGCCGGAGGGGGTCTCGATGATCCGCGACGGCATCGGCCCGGGTGAAGGGGCCCGCGGGGACGCGGGGCGGGCCGCCGGGACGTCGGCGGGGAAGGGCGCCTGAGCGCCGGAGGCGGGGAACCGCTCGGAGGAGGTGAGGAAGGGATCCTGCCCGGAAGGGCTCAGGAAGGGGTCCTGGGCGGCGGACGCCGGGAGGGGCGCCTGCCCGGAGGCGCCCGGGAAGGAATCCTGGGAGGGGAGGGGCGCGTGCCCGGGAGCGGCGCGGAAGGGGTCCTGCGCCGGAGGAGCCGGGAAGGACGTCTGCCCGGGAGAGCCGGGGAAGGACGCCTGTCCAGGAGAGCCCGGGAGGGGATCCCGTGTGGTGGGGGCGGGGAGGGGTTCCCGCGCGGCGGCGTGACCGGGCGGCTCGGCGTCGTGGCCGGACAGACCGGACGGGCCGGACTGGCCGGGCGGACCGGACGTGCCGGTCAGCGCCTGTTCCAGCAGGCGGGCCGCCTCGGCGACGGTCATCCGGCCGTCGGGGTCCCTGCGCAGCAGCCCCTCCAGGACCGGAGCCAGCGTCCCGGCCCGTACCGGCCGGACGGGCTCGCCGGAGAGGATCTCGTTGAGCACCGTCATCGCGTCGGGTCCCTCGTACGGAGGGCGGCCCTCGACCGCGGTGTACAGCGTGGCGCCGAACGCCCACAGGTCGGCGGCGGGGGTGGCCGCCCGGCCGGTCAGGCGCTCCGGCGGGACGTAGGCGGGCGAGCCCACCAGCAGCCCGGCCAGGGGGGCGGCGCCGTCGTCCTCCAGCGCGGCGATGCCGAAGTCGGTGAGCACCACCCGGTCGGCGGTCAGCAGCACGTTGCCGGGCTTGACGTCGCGGTGCAGGATCCCGGCGGCGTGGGCGTGGCGCAGCGCGTCGAGGACCCGGACGCCGATCTCGGCGGCCTGCGACACCGGCAGCGGCCCGCCCCGCCGTACGGCCTGCTCCAGGGACCAGCCGCGGACCAGCTCCATCACGATCCAGGGGCGGCCGTCCTCCTCGGCGACGTCGTGGACGGCGGCGATGCCCGGGTGGCTGAGCCGGGCCACCGAACGGGCCTCGTGGATCATGCGCCGGTGGGCGGCCCGCGTGCCCGCGGGGTCGAGCCCGGGGGGCAGGATCAGCTCCTTGATCGCGACGTCGCGGTCGAGCAGCACGTCGTAGGCGTGCCACACCCGTCCCAGACCGCCGCGGCCCACCGGCGACACCAGCCGGTAACGCCTGCCGATCAGCCTGTCCGGCCCCGGGACCGCGCCCGGCGGGACAGGTTCGCCGTCCGGTCCGACAGGGGCGTCACCGGTCAAGCGATCGGTCATCGTCTCCAGTCCCCCCGCAGGCAGCCTGATCTGTGAGGCTGGACACAATATAAGTCTTACATTCAGTAATGAAAGTTGATGTCCGGCAAACCATTCGCGGGTGGCATCGCCCATGCCCGCCCGCCACGGCCCGCCGCTTCCCGGACATCCGGGCTGACGTCGTACGACGCGCCGCGGCCCGCGGCGGACCGGAGGCCCGGCCGCCGGTCGCCCGGCCCCGGGGTCAGCGCTCCGGGCCGCCGCCGGGTCCGGCCGCCTCGGCGAGGGCTGTCAGGGCCGTTGTGAAGGCCGACGCGGGCGGGCTCACCAGACCGGCGCCCACCTGCCCGGTGCCCGCGACCCGGCCCGCGATGCCGGTGTTGACCGCGGGCAGCAGTCCCGTCCGGGCGACCAGGGCGACGTCGACGCCCACCGGCGTGCCGCGGAAGCCGAGGACGGGGATCCGGTAGGCGGGGTGCTCGGCGAGGGTGATCTCGTACATGGACCGGGTGGCCCGCATCGCGTCCGGCACGTCGCCGCCGACGAACCTGACGATCGCCGGGGCCGCCGCCATCGCGAAGCCGCCCAGGCCGGCCGTCTCGGTGATGGTGGAGTCGCCGATGTCGGGGTTGGCGTCGGCCGGGCCGTACGCGCCGAGGTACAGCCCGTCCGGCACGCCCGCCGGGCCGGTGAACCAGCGGTCGCCCAGCCCGGAGACCTGGATCCCGAAGTCGGTGCCGTTGCGGGCCATCGCCACGACCACGGTGGAGCCGGGCACGTCCCGGGCGGCGTCGGCGCTCACCTTGCAGGCCGCCATGCCCGCGTTGAGGAAGAAGTGGTCGTTGCCGTGCACGAAGCGCAGCACCTCGGCCGCCCGGCCCGGCGCGGCGTCCACGATCGCCGCGGCCAGCTCGCGCACCAGCAGTGACGTGGCGGCGCGGTTGCGGTTGTGCAGCTCGTCGCCCATCTGCAGGGCCTGGGCGATCAGCGCCCCGAGGTCCAGCGGCCCGGTCAGCTCCAGCGCGGCCCGCAGCACCGGTCCCAGGACCTCGCCCATCCAGGTGAGCCGCCGCAGCACCTCCGGGCCGTAGGCGCCGTAGCGCAGCACCTTGCCCAGCCCCTCGTTGAGCGAGCAGAAGGCGGTGCCGCCGTGCTCGGCGTCGCGTACCTCCAGCATCCACATCGACGGGCTGACCACCCCCGCCATCGGCCCCACGGTCCGGTGGCGGTGGCAGGGCTCCAGCCGGACGCGCCCGGCGGCCAGCAGCCTCCCGGCCTCCTCGGGGTCGCCGGCCAGCCCTTCCAGCAGCGCCGCCCCGACGAGCGCGCCGCGCATCGGCCCCGAGGCCCGCTCCCAGGTGATCGGCGGCCCGGCGTGCAGGAAGGTGCCCGGCGGCAGGTCCAGCGCCTCGCGCGCCGGCCGTACGGTGACCAGGCGGGGCCGGGCGGACACCAGGCGGCCGACGGCGACCTCGTTGGCCTCGACCCTGCGCGGGTCGGCCAGCACCCGGGCGAGGTCGGCGCCGGTGCCCGGCATCGGCGGGCGCCAGTCCACCCGGACCCTCGGTACGGCCTGCGCGTCCAGTGCCTCGCCGAGCGGCTCGGCGCCGGCCGTGATCACCCGGGGCTCTCCGGAGAGCAGGGGCATCGTCATGGGCGTCCTCCACGTGCGGAACGGCCCGCGGGGCGGTCGCCGGGCCGGTGGGTCGCCGGGTGTCCCCGGGAGGGCTCGCGGGCCGTCATCGGACACCCGCGGTCAGGGCCGCGGCGTGCCGGGCCGCCCGGGCGTTGGAGGCGAACACCGCCGCCCCGGCCGCGCGCAGCGCCCCGGCCTGGCCGCCGAGTCCCTGCGGGTCGCCCTCGGTGCCGACCAGCGCCACCACCACCGCCGTCCCCCGGGCGACGGCCGCGGCGACGGCGGGGGCGAGCCGCCGCGCGGGGTCGGGATCGGCGCCGTGCCCGAGGACCACGTCCAGGAGCGCGACGTCACCGGCCGGCACGCCGGCCAGGGCCTCCAGCCGCAGCGTGGGGTCGATCATCGGGTGGGCCCGGCCGCGGGTGTAGGCGTCGTCGCCGAAGTCGGTGAACCGCCCGGCCCCGGCCACCAGCCGGGCCTCGGCGCACAGGGTGCCCCCGGCGTACAGGCCGTGCAGCGTCGCGCCGTCCCGGCCGGCCGGCTCCCCGGGACCGTTCGCGTCATTCGGGCCGTCCGGGCCGTCCGGGCCGTCCGGGCCCCGTGCCCCGCCGTCCCCGGTCTTCCGGCGGGCCGGTCCCGGGGCGGGCCAGGAGGGCCAGGCGGGGACCGGCGCCCCCAGCGCGCGCAGGACGCTCTCGGCCGCCGCGGTCAGGTCGCCGCCCCCGGGGCCGAGCAGGGCGCCCACCACCGGCGTGGCGAGCCCGGCGGCGGCGTCCCGCACCGTCCGGGCCACCTCCGGGGCGGGGGGCTTGGAGACCAGGACGATCAGCTCGGTCGCCGGGTCGGCGTCGAGCGCGGCGAGGGCCCGGAGCGTGGACAGCCCGCCCACCTCCGCCGACAGGTCCCGGCCGCCCACGCCGAGCACGTGCCGCACGCCCACGCCCGCCAGGTCCAGCAGGCAGGAGATCTGCTGCGCGCCGGTGCCGGAGGCGGCGACGATCCCGACCGGGCCGGGCCGCAGCACGTTGGCGAAGCCCAGGCCGGTCCCGCCGATCACCGCGGTGCCGCAGTCGGGCCCCATGACCAGCACGTCCCGCTCGGCGGCCCGCCGCTTGAGCAGCACCTCCTGCTCGACGGGCACGTTGTCACTGAAGATCATCACCGGCAGGCCGGCCTCGATCGCGTCCATCGCCTCGGCGAAGGCGTACGGTCCCGGCACCGAGACCAGGGCCAGCGCCGGGCCGGGGTCCGCGGCGAGTGCGCGGGCGGCGGCGCCGACCGTGCGCGGGGCGAACCCGGCCGCACCGCCGAAGCAGCCCCCGAAGCCGCCGAATCCGCCGGGGCCGTCCAGGCCGGCCGGGCCGCCGTCACCGCCGCCCGCCGTACGGCTCGCGAGGCCGGCCAGCAGCCGGTCCAGCTCGGCGGCGGCGGCCTCCAGGGCGGCCGGGTCCTCACCCCGCAGCGCGACCAGCAGGTCGCCCGGACCGGCCTCGGGCAGGCCGAAACCCAGGTCGGCGGCGACGCCGCGGTTGAGGCCGGTGGCCATCGCCACCAGGGCGACCTCGACGCCGGGCAGGTCGGCGGCCGTCCGGCTGACCCGCATCAGGGTGACCGAGTCGTGGTAGGCGCCCGCGCGCACCCGGACCAGATCGGCGCTCATCCGCCCCACCCTCCGGCCCGTGTGGCTCCGTTCGCTCCGTCCCGGGCCCGCGTGGCTCCGTTCGCCCTGTCACCGGCCCGTGCGGCTCCGTTCGCTCCGTCCCCGGCGAGCGCGACGACGGCGGCCAGGCCGATGCGCAGGCCCCAGGCGAGGTCGGCCCCGGAGGTGTGGCCGAGCCGGAGCAGCCGCTCCAGCGCGGGCTCAAGGGGCCGCCCGCCGGTCAGACCCCGGAGGACGGCCAGCACCTCCGCGCACGCCTGGCCCCGCGTGGCGCAGTGCAGCAGCGTGGCCGAGACCGCGGTGGTCCGGCCGCGCGCGTCGAAGGCGACCGCCGCGCCCAGCCGGTCGGCCAGCCGGACGGCGCGGCGCGCCCCGGCCGCCGTCCCCAGGTGGCGCAGCGCCACGAGCGTCCCGGCGAGCACGTCGTCGCCGCTCGGGGTCAGCCCGGGACCCAGCCCGACGAGGCGTTCGGCGGCCGCGACGCAGTCGGGCAGCGAGGCCCGCGCGCACCCGGCGGCCAGCAGCCCGGCGGCGTCGGAGCCCTCCAGCCCCGGCCGCCGCGGCGACCGGTCGCACACCCCGGCCAGCACCGGCAGCGCGGCGGCCAGCCGCGCCGGGCCGGCCGGGTCCGGCGGCGGCGCCGGATCCCACCAGCGCCGCACCCGCAGGCGCAGCCGTTCCAGCTCCACCGCGCCGTCGCCGACCCACGCCTCGCCGCCCGCGGAGGCCGGCGGCAGCGTCCCGGTGGTCATCAGCGCGTTGGGCAGCCGGACGGCCCCGCCGGTCGTCACCGCCACCACGCGCGGCTCAGGTCCCGCACGGACCTCCAGATAGATCGCCGAGGGGAACGCCGCCAGCACCCGCGCGGGCCGCCGGGGCACCTCCAGCACCGGCCGCAGGGCCGCGCTCGCCGCGCCGGTCGCGTCCGCCCGCACCGGGGACGACCGCGGTCCCCTCGGGCGTGCCGTGACGCTCATCCCGCCTCCCCGCCGGCCGTCCCCCGTCGAGCCGACCGTAGAACGGCAGGTGAGGCGGGTCGTACGGGTAAAGATGCCAACGCTCGGCCGGAGAGTTGGCTCTTCCTGACAGGGGTCCCATCGGTCAGAATCAGCGCATGGAACCTCCCGTGCGGCCGGCGAGCACCGGAACGATCATCCACGGTGTCGCGGTCGGGGAGGTGCTGGGCGTCTCCGCGCTGGCCGGGGCGCGGCTGATCGCCGGGGAGCGCGGGCTGGGCCGGATCGTGCAGCGGCTCAACGTGATGGAGGTCCCCGACATCCTGGCCTGGGTCAAGCCGCACGAGCTGCTGCTCACCACCGGCTACCCGCTGCGCAACACCCCGCAGTCGCTCGACCGGCTGGTGGCCGACCTCGACGAGCGGGGCCTGGCGGCGCTCGCCGTCAAGCCGGGCCGCTACCTCGACCGGCTGCCCGCGGAGATGGCGGAGCAGGCCGACCGCCTGGGGTTCCCGCTGATCCGGCTCCCCGACGGCGTCGGGTTCGACGACATCCTCAACCAGGTCCTCACCGACATCCTCAACCGGCAGGCCGCGGTGCTGGCCCGCGCCGAGGAGGCCCACCGGGCGCTGGTGCAGGTCGTGCTGGCCGGCGGCGGCCTGCGGGAGGTGACGGCGGAGGTCGCCGGGCTGCTCGGGGTGGCGGTGGCCGTGCTCGACCGGGGCGACCGCACGCTCGCCGCCGCCGGGCCCGCCGAACACCTGGCCGCGCTGCGCAGCGCCCCGGAGGGCAGCCGCACCTCCGTTCCCGTCGTCGCGGGCGGCCACCACCACGGCCGTATCGTCGCCTGCGGGCCGGTCGGCTCGATCGCCGACAGCGACGTCGGCATTCTGGAACGTGCCGCCACGGTCGCCGCGCTGGTCGTGACCCGGCAGGAGGCGGTCAACGCGGTGGAGAGCAAGTACCGCGCCGATTTCCTGCGCGACGTGCTGACCGGCCGGGACGGCGATCCCGCCCGCGTCGCGGCGCGCGCCCGGACCTTCGGCTGGGAGCTGGAGCGCCCGGTCACCGTGCTGGTGGCCGAGCTCGACCCCGGCGGCGACGAGCGCGCCGCCCAGGACCGCCTGCCGGCCTGCTGGGCCGCGGCGGTGCGCCGCCACGACCCGCGCGGCGCGGTGGCGGGTTTCTCCCACGAGGTCGTCGCCGTCGTGGACGCCGCCGCCGACGTCGCGCGCCTGGCCAAGGACGCCGCCGCGGCCTTCGCCGAGTGCGCGCCCGCGACCTTCTCCACGGGCGCCAGCCGTACCGCCCCGGCCGTCGAGGGGCTGCCCGACGCGTACGGCCAGGCGCTGAAGGCGGCCCGGGTGGGCCGGCAACTCCACGGCCCCGGCGCGGTCGCCCACTTCGACCAGCTCGGCGTCTACCGCCTGCTGTCGCTGGTCGGCGACACCGGCGAGCTGCACGCCTTCGTCCGCGAGACCCTCGGCCCGCTCGCCTCCGACGACGACCCCGAGAACGCCGACCTGCGGCGGACCCTCCAGGTGCTGCTGGAGACCAACCTCAACGTCGCCGAGACGGCCCGCAGGCTGCACTTCCACTACAACACGCTGCGTTACCGGATCGGCAAGCTGGAACGCATGCTGGGGGGCTTCACCGAGGACGCCCACCTGCGGCTGAACCTCACGCTGGCCCTGCACGTCCTGCGGATGCGCGGCATCTAGACTCTGGAGGGTGAACGAGACCTTCGAGCTGGAAACCGACTACATCCCGCTCTGCGACCTGCTGAAGTACTGCGCCGTCACCGACACCGGGGGCCAGGCCAAGCACTTCATCGCGGAGGGGAACGTCATGGTCGACGGTGAGGTCGAGACCCGGAAGACCCGCAAGATCCGCGGAGGTCAGGTCGTGACCGGCGAGGGTTTCGAGATCCGGGTGGTCGCCGCCCGGTAAGGCCGTCACGGCCCGTTGGGCCCGCCGGGGGAGTGGGACGGCGGCCGGGATCCGGCTGCCGGCCGGGATGATCGGTTTCGGCAGTTCGTGCCAGTGCGAGAAGTGACAGGGCGGGCCTAAGGTGCCCGCAGCGAACAGCTTGGGATTCGGGAGGGATGCCTACGGGGCGGCCACCGACCGACGGCCCGGTGAAAGGTAGGGCTTGATGGTTGCAGGTTGGACCAAGCACGGTGACGGCAGGCACCTGGCACCCGGCGAGGTGGTGCGGCCGGACGAGCGGCTGTCGTGGCCGCGGATGATCGGGTTCGGGGCCCAGCACGTCGTCGCGATGTTCGGCGCCACGTTCGTCTTCCCTCTCGTCATGGGGCTCGACCCCAACGTCGCCATCATGTTCTCGGGCGTGGCGACGATCATGTTCCTGCTCATCGTGCGCGGGAAGATCCCCAGCTACCTCGGCAGCAGCGCCTCGTTCGTGGGCGGCGTGCTGGCCATCCGGGCGCTGTACGGCGGCGACACCCCGGCCGGCGACGCGGTCGTCACCGGGGCGATCCTGCTGGTCGGCCTGGTGCTGGCCCTGGTGGGCCTGGCCATCCACTTCGTCGGCGTGCAGATCATCCACCGGGTGTTCCCGCCGGTCGTCACCGGCGGCGTCGTCATGCTGATCGGGTTCGGCCTGGCCTACGTCGTCGCCGACGTCTACTGGCCCAGCGACCAGTGGATCGCGCTGATCACCATGATCGTCACGTTCCTGATCGTCGTGGCGTTCCGCGGGTTCATCGGGCGGATCGGCATCCTCCTCGGGCTGGTCATCGGCTTCGTGCTGTCCTGGGCGGCCGACCGCGTCCTCGGCGACATCACCGCCTACAACGCCGGGACCGGGAAGATCGACACCCACCCCCGGGTGAACCTCGACGCGGTGGCGAGCGCCGACTGGATCGGCCTGCCGAACATGCACCTGCCCGACATCAAGGTCTCGGCCGCGCTGCTGGTGCTGCCCGCGGTGATCGCGCTGATCGCCGAGAACGTCGGCCACGTCAAGGCGGTCGGCGAGATGACCGGCGCCGACGTCGACCCCTACCTGGGCCGGGCGATCGCCGCCGACGGCGTCACCACCGTGGTCGCCACCGCCTTCGGCGGCTCCCCGACCACCACCTACGCCGAGAACATCGGCGTCATGGCCGCCACCCGGGTCTACTCCACGGCCGCCTACTACATCGCGGCCGTCATCGCGATCCTCTTCGGCCTGTGCCCGAAGTTCGGCGCGCTGGTGGCGGCCACCCCGAACGGCGTGCTCGGCGGCATCACGGTGATCCTCTACGGCATGATCGGCCTGCTCGGCGCGAAGATCTGGATCGAGAACCGCGTCGACTTCTCCAACCCGGTCAACATGGTCCCGATCGGGGCGGGCATCATCCTCGCCATCGGCCCGGTCAAGCAGATGTTCGGCTCCGACTTCGTGCTGGAGGGCATCGCCCTGGGCACCGTCGTCGTCGTGGGCGGCTACCACCTGCTGCGGGTCGTCTCCCGGCAGAGCGGGGCCGCGGAGGTCCCGGCGGAGGGGGCCGGGCAGACCCGGGAGGCATCGGGATGACGGACGGGCGCCGCGGGTCCCGGGCCGGACGGCCGGGTAGGAGAGATCCCGGGATGACGGACGGGCGCCGCGGGTCCCGGGCCGGACGGCCGGGCGGGAGAGACGCCGGGGCGGCGGCCGGACACGGCCCGTCCCGGGCCGGACGGCCGGGTGCGGGAAGCCCCGGGACGAACGTGCCGACGTGGGAGATCCCTGGATGAAGCCGCCTCCGTTCGAGTACCACGCCCCCCGCTCCGTCGCCGAGGCGATGGAGGTCCTGGCCGCGGCCGGGCCGGAGGGCAAGGTGCTCGCGGGAGGCCAGAGCCTGATCCCCCTGCTGAACATGCGGCTGGTCGCCCCCGGTCACCTCGTCGACGTCAACCGGCTCACCGAGCTGGACACGGTCGAGGCCGAACCGGGGGGCGTGCGGGTCGGCGCGCTGGCCAGGCACGCCCGCGTGGAGCGGTCGGCCGGGGCGGCCGCCGCCCAGCCGCTGCTGCGCCAGGCGCTGCGGCTGGTCGCCCACCCGGTGATCCGCAACCGGGGCACGGTCGTCGGCAGCCTGGTGCACGCCGACCCCGCCGCCGAGCTGCCCGCGGTGCTGGCCCTCCTCGGCGGTTCGGTACGGCTGGCCCGGCCCGGCGCGGTCCGCGACGTCCCGGCCGCCGGTTTCTTCACCGGCCCCCTGGAGTCGGCCGCCGAGCCGGGCGAGCTGGCCGTCTCGGCGTTCTTCCCCGCCCTCGGCCCGCGCTGCGGCACCGCCTTCCACGAGGTGGCGCGGCGGCACGGCGACTACGCCCTGGCCGGGGTCGCGGCGCTGGTCAGCCTGGACGACGGCCTGCGCGTCACCGCCGCCCGGGCGGTGTGCGTGAGCGCGGGCCCGGTTCCGGTCGTGGTGGACGTCACCGGCCACGTCGCCGGAACCTCCCCGGCCGTGGTCTCCGGAGCAGCGGTCTCCGGAGCAGCCGGGACGGGGACCTCCGGAGCCGGGGCCTTCGCGGACGGCTGGGCCGCGGCGGCGCGGGCCGTGGCGGGGCGGGTCGAGCCGGAGGACGACATCCACGCGAGCGCCGCCTACCGGCGGCACCTGACCTGCGTCCTGGCCGAGCGGGCGCTGCGGGAGGCGGCGGCGTCCGCGGCGGATGACGTGGGTACGAGGCGGTGAGCGGGCCGTACGGCCCGGCGGGCGGCGCGGCGGCCGGGAGACGGTGAGCCGGGGCCCGGACGCGGCGACGAGCGGTGAGGAGCGGTGAGCCGATGACGAACATCGCGGTCACACTGACCGTGAACGGGGTGGTCCGGCGGGCCGAGGTGCCCGGAAGGCGCCTGCTGTCCGACTGCCTGCGTCACGACCTCGGGCTGACCGGCACCCACGTCGGGTGCGAGCACGGGGTCTGCGGCTGCTGCACCGTGCTGCTGGACGGCGAGCCGGTGCGTTCCTGCCTGACGCTGGCCGCCACCGCCGACGGCCACGAGATCACCACGGTGGAGGGGCTGGCCGGGCCGGACGGGGAGCCGTCGCCGGTGCAGCGGGCCTTCGCCGAGTGCCACGGCCTGCAGTGCGGCTTCTGCACCCCGGGCTTCCTGTGCACGGTCACCGCCCTGCTGCGCGACAACCCGGCGCCGAGCGAGGAGGAGGTGCTGGAGGGGCTCTCCGGCAACCTCTGCCGCTGCACGGGCTACCAGAACATCGTCAGGTCCGTCCGCCGCGCCGCCGAGCTCATCGCCGGGAAGGGTGACGGCGGCCCGGCCGGGTGGCCGTCCGGGCCCGTCCGGACGTCCGGGGACACCGGGGCGGAGGGGGCATGACGACCAGGCTGTTCGGCGAGCCGGTGCCGCGCCGCGAGGACCCGCGCCTGCTCACCGGGCGGGGCCGCTACCTGGACGACCTCGGCGCGGGCGCGCTGGAGGCGGCCTTCGTCCGCTCCCCGCACGCCCGCGCCCGCATCCTCGACATCGACGTCTCCGCGGCGATCGAGGTCGAGGGACTGGTGGCGATCTACACCTGGGAGGACCTGCCGGAGGAGGTCGGCGCGCCGCTGCCGCTGCTCATCCCGCATCCGGCGCTGACCCGCGGCCGCACCGCCCGCCCGCTGGCCCGCGACGTCGTACGGCACGTCGGCGAGCCGGTCGTGATGGTCGTCGCCCGCGACCGCTACCTCGCCGAGGACGCCTGCGCGCTCATCCGGGTCGACTACGAGCCCGCCGAGGCCGTCGTCGGCGTGGAGGAGGCGACGCGCTCGGCCCGGCTCGTCCACGACGACGTGCCGGGCAACGTCGGCGCGCACCTGGTGCAGGAGGTGCCCTCGGCGGCCGGGCTCGGCGCCCGGGAGGCGATCGACGCCGCCCCGCACACCCTGTCCTTCCGCCTCGACATCGAGCGCAGCGCCTCCATGCCGCTGGAGGGCCGCGGGGTCTACGCCCGGTGGGACGCCGACGACCGCTCCCTGCGGATCTACTCCAGCACCCAGACCTCCACCAGCGTCCGGATGGCGGTCGCGGCCCGGCTGGGCCTGCCGCTGACCAAGGTCGAGGTCATCGCCCCCGACGTGGGCGGCGGGTTCGGCGTCAAGATCGTCCATCCGTGGCCGGAGGAGGTCCTCGTCCCCTGGGCCGCCATGCTGCTCGGCCGCGAGGTCAAGTGGACCGAGGACCGGCGCGAGCACTTCGTCTCCTCCGCCCACGAGCGGGCCCAGGTGCAGCACGTGCGGGTCGGCTTCGACGACGCGGGCCGGGTGCTGGGCCTGGACGTGACGATCCTGCACGACCACGGGGCCTACACGCCGTACGGGATCATCGTGCCGATCATCACCGCCACCCAGCTTCCGGGCCCGTACCGGCTCGGCGCCTACCGGGTCGAGTTCTCCTCCGTCTACACCAACACCGTCCAGGTCACACCGTACCGGGGGGCGGGCCGCCCGCAGGCGGCCTTCTGCATGGAGCGGACCATGGACCGCATCGCCGCCCATCTCGGCCTGGACCGTACGGCGGTGCGCGAGGCCAACTTCATCCAGCCGGACGAGTTCCCCTACGACCAGGGCCTGACCTTCCAGGACGGCCGCCCGCTGATCTACGACAGCGGCGACTACCCCGAGTCGCTGCGGATGCTCAAGGAGCTCATCGGCTGGGACTCCTTCGGCGAGCTCAGGGCCCGCGCCGCGGCCGAGGGGCGGCGCCTGGGCATCGGGCTCGGCTGCTACGTGGAGGGCACCGGCGTCGGCCCCTACGAGGGCGGCCACGTCCAGATCACCTCCGACGGCCGGGTGCACGTCTCCACCGGCCTGACCTCCCAGGGTCAGGGCCACGAGACCGCGTTCGCCCAGATCGCCGCGGCCGAGCTGGGCGTGCCGCTGGAGCGGGTCTCGGTGGTCACCGGCGACACCCGCAGGTTCGGCTACGCGGTCGGCACGTTCGCCTCGCGGGCCGCGGTGATGAGCGGCAACGCGATCGCGCTGGCCTGCCGCAGGGTGCGGGAGAAGGCGCTGCGGATCGCCGCCGACGCGCTGGAGGCCGACCCGGGCGACCTGGAGATCGTCGACGGCGAGGTCCGGGTGGCCGGCACGCCCGGCGTGGCCGTGCCGCTGGCCACGGTGGCGGTACTGGCCAACCCGCTGCGCTACGCCTTCGACGCCGAGACGGCCCGCGCCACCCAGTTCGCCGGGACGCCCTCCCCCGACCGGCCGCCGGTGGCCGAGGGGGAGGAGCCGGGGCTGGAGGGACGCGACTACTACTCGCCGATCCGCTCGACCTTCGCCTCCGGCATGCACGCGGCGATCGTCGAGACCGACCCGCTGACCGCCGAGATCCGCGTCCTGCGCTACGCCGTCGTCCACGACTGCGGCAACCTGGTCAACCCGATGATCGTCGAGGGGCAGATCCACGGCGGCGTCGCCCAGGGGGTGGGCGGCGCGCTGTACGAGCGCATGGTCTACGACGAGCACGGGCAGCTGCTGAACGCCTCGTTCATGGACTTCCTGATGCCCTACGTCACCGAGGTGCCGCGGATCGAGACCGCGCACCTGCGGACTCCGTCCCCGCTGAACCCCCTGGGCATCAAGGGGGCAGGGGAGGCCGGGGTCATCCCGGTGTCGGCGGTGATCGCCTCGGCGGTGGAGGACGCCGAGGGCATCCGGATCGACCGGATGCCGATCTCCCCGTCGGAGCTGTTCGACCTGCGCCGCGCGGCCGGCTGAGCCGCGCCGTACCGTTCCGCCTCGCGCCGTACGGCCGGCGCCGTTCCCACCGCCGCGGACGCGGCCGCCCGCCTCCACAGGCGCCGTCGCGGTACCGATCCGCCCGCCTCGCGCCGCCCGGGCCGTACGGTCCGTGGACAGGGGTGCGGGAGCGGGGGAGCGGTGTCAGGAGTCGCCCGCGGGGCCCGGCCGGGGCCCGGCGTCGTCCCGTGCGGAGGTCCCGTCCCCGTCGGGACCCGGGCCGCTGTCCGGTGCGGGGGCCGATGCGGGGCCGGAGGCGGGGTCGTCCGCCGGGACGGGCCGCTCGGTCACCGGGATCCCGGCCGCCGCCTCTCCGATCAGCGGAACCTCCTCCGCCGCCTCCCCGGCCGCCCGGTCCTCCGTCCCGGGCCCGTCCGGGTCCGGGACCGGCGGCAGGTCGCGCATGGTGCGCAGCGGGGAGAGCACCGGCGGCACCACCGCCAGCACGGTGATCGCCACGACCACCCACAGCGTGGCGCGGGCGCCGAACTGCTCGCCCAGCAGGCCGCCGGCCAGGCCGCCGAGGGGCAGCGTGCCCCACACCAGGAAGCGCATGGTGGCGTTCATCCGGCCGAGCATGCGCTCGGGGGTGACGCTCTGGCGGAAGGTGACCTGGCCGACGTTGTAGAGCACCACGCCGATCGACTGGACGAACGCGCCGATCGCGAACAGCGAGATCCGCCAGCCGGGCTCGGTCAGCGGCACCAGGGCGGTGAACGGCGTCGTCACCATGATGGACAGCCAGATGATCCGGGCCGAGCCGACCCGGCGGCTCATCGGCCCCACGAGCGCCGCGCCGGTCAGGCCGCCGACGGACACCACCGAGAACAGCACGCCGATCGCGCCGGGGGACAGGCCGACCACCCGGGTCAGGAAGATCATCTCGACGGCGGCCATCATGCCGTTGGCGAAGTTCGCCATGGCGGTGGAGGCGGCGATCAGCCGCAGGATGCGGTGGGAGGCCACGTACCGCAGGCCCTCGCCGATCTCCTTCAGCAGCCCCCGCCGCTCGCTGCGGGCCGGCACCTGCTCGGTGGCGTCGATCCGCCCCAGCATCAGCGCCGAGCCCAGGAAGCTGACGGCGTCCAGCACCACCGCGATCGGCGCGGTGAGCAGCTGGATCAGCCCGCCGCCGACGGCCGGGCCGGCGATCTGCGCCGAGTTGCGGACGATCTCCAGCTTGGCGTTGCCGTCCATCAGGCGGTCCCTGCCGACCAGGCTCGGCAGGTAGCTCTGGTAGGCGACGTCGAAGAAGACCGTGGCCAGGCCCGAACCGAGCGCCACGGCGTACAGCTGGGGCAGGCTCAGCGCGCCGAACCACCAGGCGAGCGGCACCGAGGCCAGCAGCACGGCCCGGACCAGGTCGGCGGAGACCAGGATCCGCCGGCGCGGCATCCGGTCCACCCACACCCCGGCCGGCAGCCCGACCAGCAGGAAGGCCGCCGTCTGCGCGGCGGCCAGCAAGCCGGTCTCGAACTCGCTCGCGTGCAGCGCGAGCACCGCGACCAGTGGCAGTGCGAGGTTGCTGACTTGCGTGCCGATCTGACTGATCGTGTCCGCTCCGAACAGGAGCGAGAAGTTCCGGTGCCGGAACAGGCTGGGGGTGGTCACCGAGGCATGTTTGCGATCTTTTCACTGGAAGTCAATGCCTCTGTTTCCCAACTCCACCGGCCGGAGAATGTCAGATCTCGCAGTGATAACGGCGGCCGTCGCGGGCACGGAAACGACCACGGCCGCGGTGGCGGCCGTGGTCACGGTGTTCCGGTGCGGAGCCGGTGGGACGGCGGGCGGGGAGGACGGCGCGCCGTCCGTTGTCAGGACACCCGGTCCCGCGCGGTCCCGCCGGGAGGCTTGAGCCCGGGTCTCAGACCCGGACCGGGGCCTCGGGCCGGGAGACCTCGGCGACCAGGCGCTTGCGGAACACCCAGTAGGTCCACCCCTGGTAGCCGAGCACGAACGGCAGCGCGATCAGGCCGATCCAGGTCAGCATGCCCAGCGTGTAGGGGCCCGAGGCGGCCTCGGCGATGGTCATGCCCGGCATGGGGGCCGCGGACAGGGTGGTGAACAGCGCGGCGCCGGTCAGGACGATGGCGGAGGCGGTGGCGGTGAACGCCCAGCCGTCCCTGCCCCGCCAGGTCAGCGCGACCCCCGCGGCCAGGACGGCGACCGCGGCCAGCGCGCACGCCCACGGCCACGGCGCCGAGGCCCAGGCGGTGCCCGCCGGGGGGATGCCCGGCAGCGCCACCACGGCGGCGGGCAGCGCCACCACCGAGGCGGCCATCGCGGCGCGGCGGGCGCGGGCCCGCACCGGGCCGGTGGTCTTCAGGGCGACGAAGACCGCGCCGTGCAGGGCGAACAGCGAGAGCGAGAGGACGCCGCCGACCAGCGCGGCGACCGCGCTGCCCCGCAGCAGGTCGGCGAAGACGGCGCCCCACAGGAAGGCGGGGAGCGCGCTGCCCACCACGATGCCCAGGTCGCACCAGCGGCGGTCCGCGGCGTGGTGCACCTTGCCCCGCCACTCCAGGCCGACGCCGCGCACGATCAGCCCGACCAGGACCAGCACGAGCGGCAGGTAGAACTCGCTGAGCAGGCCGGCGTACCAGGCGGGGAACGCGGCGAACATCGCGCCGACCGCGGTGATCAGCCACACCTCGTTGCCGTCCCAGACCGGGCCGATGGTGCCGAGCACCTGCTTGCGCTCGGCCTCGTTCCGCGACAGCGCCGGGGCCAGCATGCCGACGCCGAAGTCGAAGCCCTCCAGGACGAAGAAGCCGGTCCACAGGAAGGCGATGACGATGAACCAGAAGGTCGTCAGTTCCATGTGCGTTGTCCGCTCAGTACATCAGGGTCGGCTGGAGCAGGGCGGTGCGGTCCTCGTCGCCGTCGCGCGAGGGCGGCGTGAGGGGGCCGGGGGCGGCGGGCTCGGGTCCCGCCTTGACGTGACGGACCAGCAGTACGGCCTCGGCCAGGGCGAGCGCGCCGTACAGGATCGTGAAGACCGCCAGGGAGATGGCGACCTCGGCGAGGCTGACGCCGGGGGAGACGCTCGCGGCGGTGAGCAGTTCGCCCTGGACGGTCCAGGGCTGGCGGCCGATCTCGCCGAGCAGCCAGCCGGCGGTCATCGCGAGGGTCGGCAGCGGCAGGGCCAGCAGGCAGGCGCGGGCGAACCAGGCGGGCAGCGGGCGCGGGCGCGGGTCGCGGCGGCGCCGGCGGGTCAGCCACAGGCCGAGGACCGACAGGGCCACGGTCGCCATGCCGAAGACGATCATCACGCGGAAGGACCAGTAGACGACGGGCAGGTTGGGGATGTAGTCGGCCGGGCCGAACTGCTGGGCGTAGGCGGCCTGCAGGTCGTCGGTGCCCCGGATGACGGCGTCGATGTCGCCGGTGGCCAGGAAGCTGAGGACGTTGGGCAGCTCGACCCCGGGAACGGGGGAGAACGGCGCGCCCGCGGTGCTGTGCCGGAGCCCTTCGGCGGCGGCCAGCTTCATCGGCTGCTGCTCGTTCAGGAGCTTGGCGGACGTGTCGCCGGTGAAGGCGACGACGGCGCCGGCGATCGCCGTCATGACCAGCGCGGCGCGCATCGGCGTGCGCCACATGCCCTCCTGGCCGCGCCGCACGGGGTCGAGGCGCCGCTCGCGCAGGATGCGGTAGCCGCAAACGGCCAGCACGAACCCGCCGGCGACGATGAACGCCGCGCCGACCACGTGGGGAACCTGGGCGAGGGCGGTGGGGTTGGTGAGCACGGCCCACAGGTCCGTCATGCGGGCCCGGCCGCCGACCACCTCGTAGCCGACCGGGTGCTTCATCCAGGCGTTGGCGGCGAGGATGAAGTAGGCCGAGAGGTTGGAGCCGATCACCGCCGCCCAGATGGTGGCGAGGTGGACGCGCTTGGGAAGCCGGTCCCACCCGAAGATCCACAGACCCAGGAACGTCGACTCCAGGAAGAACGCCAGCAGCGCCTCCAGCGCCAGCGGGGCGCCGAAGACGTCGCCGACGAAGACGGAGTACTCACTCCAGTTCATCCCGAACTGGAACTCCTGCACGATGCCGGTCACCACGCCCATCGCGAAGTTGATCAGGAAGAGCTTCCCGAAGAACTTGGTGAGCGTCAGGTAGCGCTCCTGACCGGTGCGGTGCCAGGCGGTCTGCAGACCGGCCACGAAAACACCCAGGCCGATGGTCAGGGGTACGAAAAGAAAGTGGTAGACGGTGGTGATTCCGAACTGCCACCGCGCCAGGTCCAGTGCGTCCATCTTCCCCTCACGGGTCAAAGCTCTACGAGCCGTAGTGCTACCCCTAGTAGTACTACAAGCTGTAGAGCAAGGAGGGGCGCCGGCGCCGCGAGCTGATGCGATCTTCGTCACATGGCCCGATCCGGACCGCACTCCGGATCGGGCCGAGATCGCCCCCTCCGGCCCGCGGCGCCGGTCCTCCCCTGCGCGACGCCGGGGAACCGTTCCCCGGCGGCCCGGCGGGACGGGACCACTGCCCCGTTCCGCCGGGCGCGCTCCGGGCCGCAGGGCCCCGGGGCGCGCTGGGTCCATGCTGGCGCCGCGGGGGCGGGCGGCGCGTCAGCCGCCCGGGGGATTTCCGGGTACGCCGGTCGGTGGACCCCGAGGGGATCAGGGCCGGCGGCCCGCGGCCTCCAGGTACGCGTGGAGGTTGCCGAGCTCGAAGCCCCGGCGCTGGATCTTCCTGACCAGGACGCGGAAGTCGCGGGACAGGTTCGGCCGGAAGTGCAGCAGCAGCACGTCGCCGGGGCGGAGCTTCTTGTCCGGCACCTGGTAGGCGATCTTCCCGCCCGGCTGCACGGTCGCCGTCCAGAGCAGCAGCGCGTCCATGCCGCACGCCTTGGCCGCCCTGCGCGTCAGGGTGTTGAAGCTGCCGAACGGCGGGCGGAACAGCCTGGGCGCCTCGCCGACGTGTTTCCGGACCAGCTTGGCGGTGCCGCAGATCTCCGCCTTCTGCCGCTCGTAGCCGAGCGTGGGCATGTTGGGATGGGTCAGCGTGTGGTCCTCGATCGTCGCCCCCGCCTCGCGCAGGTCGCGCACGTAGTCCCACTTCCCGGCGCCGAGGTACCTGCCTCCCTGGGCGGTCGGGTCGGTCGCGCCCCTGGCCTCGACGGCGTCGCGGGTGACGAAGGCCGCGATCGGGATCCGCTGCTCGCGGACCTGCGCCAGGAACCCGGGGTCCTGCTCCCAGCCGTCGTCGATGGTGAGGAAGACGACCTTCCGCTTGGTGGGGATGGAGCTGATCACGGGCGGCAGCCCGTCGGCGGGCGTGGGGATCCGGTCCACCTCACCCGGCGCGGGCAGTGCCCCGGGCGGCCCCGAGGGGGACGGCGAGGCGGATTCGGCGGGGGAGGAGGCGCGGGCGGCGCTCTCCCGGCCGCCCGCCGCGTCGTCGTCCGCGCCCGTGTTCCTCTGGCCGCAGCCCGTGCCCGCCGTCACGACCGCGAGCACGACCGCCGCCCCGGCCATCCATGATCTCCCCGATGCCATGGCGCACCATCCTGCCAGGGGCCGGGGACCGGTCGTCACAGAAATCGCCATATGAGGCATTTATCGGAAATGAGGGATTACGTCTCCCGGAGGGGCCGGCCGGGGTCGGCGGAGAGTCCGGCGATGTTGGGATCTCCTGACCCATTCCGGGCCGGGGAATCAGTGTCTTCCCATGTCAGGAGGGGTAATACCTGCGGTTACCGGGAGGTTCGCCACCGGCCGTTCCCGCCTGCCGGGCCGCGCCGGACGGTGGCCGCGCCGGAGCGGTCCGGCCGCCGGAAGCGGCCGCGGGACCGAGCCGCCGGGGGACCGGGAACGGAGAAGCGACCAGCCATGCGAGGACCACATGACCCATGAAGAAAAGCACACCGCCGACCCTCTCGCCCGCGTGCTGGGCTGGGCCGGCATCGGCCTGGGCCTGGCGCACATCGTCGCGCCGAAGACCGCCGGCCGGGTCTACCGGAGGCTGGCGCCGACGGGTGGGCGGGAGTTCATCCAGGCCATGCCGATGATGGGCGGCACGTCCGGCCGCGGCCTGCGGCGGAGGCTCATGCCCACCGGCGGCCGGGAGTTCCTGCACGCCATCCCGTCGCCGGGAGCGGGAGGCATGCTCCGCGGGCTGCCGATGGCGGGCGGCCGGGGGCTTCCCCGCGGGCTGCGGCGGGCGCTGGCGCCGACCGGCGGGCGGGAGTTCCGGCACGTGATCCCGCCGCCCGGGGCGCGGGACCTGCTCCACATGACGCCGCCCGGCACCGGCCGGGGCATCGCCGGCCGGATCCGTACGATGCTGGCGCCGACCGGCCGGCGGGAGTTCCTGCACGTGATCCCGTACCCGGGAGGCCGCGGGCACGCCCACGGGATGGGGGACCACCACCGCATGGGCGGCATGAGGCGCATGATGGCGCCGGGCCACGGCATGGGCGGCATGAGGCGGATGATGGCGCCGGGCCACGGCATGGGCGGCATGAGGCACATGATGGCGCCGGGCCGCATGAAGGCCGGCCGGGGCCGGCGTGGCGGCGGCGCGGGCGGCCGCATCGGGGCCCTCACGGCGGCCACCGGGCTCGCCGTCGCCGTGTACGCCGCGGCGCGGGCCGGCCGGCGCGGCACGGCCGCCCGGGAGCGGCAGGGCCGTGAGCTGGGCGAACGGGTCCGGGACCTGCGGGCGGCGGTGACGATCAACCATCGCCGCGAGGAGGTGTACCGGTACTGGCGCGACTTCGGGCACCTTCCGCGGTTCATGACGCACCTGGAGTCGGTGGAGGTGATCGGGGACGGGCGGTCGCACTGGACGGCGCGGGGACCGGCGGGCAAGAGCGTGCAGTGGGACGCGGAGATCACCGAGGACCGCCCGGGCGAGCTGATCTCGTGGCGGTCCACGGGACGGGCGACGGTGCCCAACAGCGGGACGGTGCGGTTCACCGACGCCCCGGGCGGCCGGGGCACCGAGGTGCGGGTGAGCCTGCGGTACGACCCGCCGGGCGGCAAGGCGGGACTCGCGCTGGCCCGGCTGCTGGGCGAGCACCCCGAGCAGCAGGTCCGTGACGACCTGCGCCGGTTCAAGCAGGTCCTGGAGACCGGGGAGGTGGTGCGGTCCGAGGGCAGCCCGGAGGGCACCCGCGCGCTCCGGCAGGCCGTACAGCGTCCCGCCCAGCCGGTGGGGTGAGGGGGAGACATGAAAGCCACATGCTGGATGGGCCGCAACACCGTCGAGGTCCGGAACGTCCCGGACCCGGGGATCGTCAACGCCCGCGACGCCGTCGTCCGCGTCACCTCGACCGCGATCTGCGGCTCGGACCTGCACCTGTACGACGGGTACGTGCCGACGATGAAGAAGGGCGACATCCTCGGCCACGAGTTCATGGGCGAGGTGGTGGAGGTGGGCCCGCAGGTGCGCAACCTGAGGGTCGGCGACCGGGTGGTCGTCCCCTTCCCGATCGCCTGCGGCAACTGCCTGTCCTGCCAGAACGGCATGTACTCGGTGTGCGAGAACTCCAACCCCAACGCGGGCGTGGCGGAGAAGCTCATGGGCCACTCCCCGGCGGGGATCTTCGGCTACTCGCACATGCTCGGCGGCTACGCCGGGGGCCAGGCGGAGTACGCCAGGGTTCCCTTCGCCGATGTGGGGCCGATCAAGGTCGAGGACGGCCTGCCGGACGAGAAGGTGCTGTTCCTGTCCGACATCCTGCCCACCGGCTGGATGGGCGCGGAGATGTGCGAGATCAAACCCGGAGACGTCGTCGCCATCTGGGGGGCCGGCCCGGTCGGCCAGCTCGCGGCCGTCAGCGCCCGCTTGATGGGCGCCGAGCGGGTCATCTGCATCGACCGCCTCCCCTACCGGCTGCACCACGCCGAGCGCGCGGGCGCCGAGACGCTCAACTACGAGGAGGTCGACGTCCTGGAGGCGCTGCGGGACATGACCGCCGGCCGTGGCCCGGACGCCTGCATCGACGCCGTCGGCATGGAGGCCCACCACGGCAACCCGGCCATGTACGCCTACGACCGCACCAAGCAGGCGACCCACCTGGAGACCGACCGGCCGTACGCCCTGCGCCAGGCGATCCTGGCCTGCCGCAACGGCGGGACCGTCTCGGTGATCGGCGTCTACGGCGGCTTCGTCGACAAGTTCCCGATGGGCGCGATCATGAACCGGTCGCTGACCCTGAAGGCCGGCCAGTGCCACGTGCAGCGGTACATGAGGCCGCTGATGGACCGGATCCGCAACGGCGACCTCGATCCCAGCTTCGTGATCAGCCACCGCATGCGGCTGGAGGACGCCCCGCAGGCCTACGAGATGTTCAAGAACAAGGAGAACGAGTGCAACAAGGTCGTCCTGACCGCCTAGCGCTCTGACCTGGGCCCACCGGCCCGGCGAGAAGGTCCCGGCCACGACGCCGGACGCTCCCGGCCGGTGGGCCCCCGCACGCCGGGCGGGCGGCTCGCCGCCGATCGCCCGCCACGCCGACGGCACGTGTCGCCCTACCGGCGCGGCGGGCGGATGCCTACAGTGCTGGGTTGACGTCCTCCCCACGGCTGAGGCCCGGGGTCTCCGCGCCGGAAGGAACCTGATGAAGGTCGCAGGCAGTGCCGTGCTCGGCATCGACAGGGACCGCGTGTGGTCCGCGCTCCAGGACCCGGCCGTGCTCGTGCGCACGATCCCGGGCTGCGAGCGCCTGGAGGAGACGGGGCCCGGCGCCTACCGGATGACGGTCACCGCCGGGGTCGCCTCGATCAAGGGCGTCTACCAGGGGGAGGTGACGCTGACCGACCCCGACGCGCCGAAGCGGTTCGTGCTCCGGGCCCGGGGGCAGGGTGCCCCCGGCACGGTCGACGCCACCGTCGAGATCCGCCTCAGCGACGCCGGGGACGGCACCAGGGTCGACTACGACGCCGAGGCGGTGGTCGGCGGCATGATCGGGGGTGTCGGCCAGCGCGTGCTCGGCTCGGTGGCGAAGAAGACCGCGGGCGAGTTCTTCTCCGCCGTCGAAAGCCACCTCTCCGCTCCCGCGATCGGAGCCGCCGGGGCCGCCGGAGCCGCCGGGGCCGCCGGGGCCGTGGCGGCCGTCCCGGGGACCGTCGCGGTCCCCGCCCAGGCCGGCCCGGCGGCCCTCACCGAAGAGGCGGCCCAGGCCGGGCCGCGGGTCTACGAGCGTCCCGCCGTCCGGCCCGCCCCGCGATCCGCCGCGGCCGGCCCCGCCTGGCCGGTCCTCGCCGCGTTCGGGATGGGCGCCGGGGTCGCGCTCGGCAGCGCGGTGATCGGCTGGCTGCTGGGCCGCGCCGGCCACCGCCGCTGAGCCGTACCCGGCGGGGCCTCATGCCCCGGTGAAGGGCCGGGGCTTTTCCCGTCAAGGGGCCGCGCGCCCGTACGGCGGCGCGGCGGATCCGGTGGCACCGTCGGACTGTCGGCCGACGACGGGCCCGGGAGACCATGGAGCCGCTGCTGATCCTGCACGCCGTCGCGGCGGTGTGCGCCCCGGCCCTGGTTCGCCGGTTCGGCCGCGACGCCTTCCTCGTGCTCGCCCTGCCGCCCGCGTGCGGGTTCGCCTACACGCTGTGGGCCGTCGTCACGGGCACGCCCGTCGCCTCGCACCACGACTGGGCGCCCGCGCTGGGGCTGGGCCTGTCCTTCCGCGCCGACGCGCTGAGCCTGCTGATGATGACGCTGGTCACCGGGATCGGCGCGCTGGTGCTGCTGTACTGCTCCCGCTACTTCTCCGCCGGAGAGGAAGGGCTCGGCAGGTTCGGCGGGGCGCTGGTGGCCTTCGCCGGGGCCATGCTCGGCCTGGTGGCCGCCGACGACCTGCTCCTGCTGTACGTGTTCTGGGAGCTGACCACCCTCTTCTCCTACCTGCTGATCGGCCAGGACCCGGCGAGCCGGGCCGGGCGCCGGGCCGCGCTGCAGGCGCTCACCGTCACCACCTTCGGCGGGCTGGCCATGCTCGCCGGGTTCGTCATGCTGGGCGAGGCGGCCGGCACCTACCGGATCTCGCAGCTCGTCGCGCACCCCCCGGCCGGCGGGACGGTGCCCGCCGCGCTGGCGCTCGTCATGACCGGGGCGCTGTCGAAGTCGGCGATCTTCCCGTTCAGCATGTGGCTGCCCGCCGCGATGGCCGCGCCGACCCCGGTCTCGGCCTACCTGCACGCCGCGGCGATGGTCAAGGCCGGCGTCTACCTGCTGGCCAGGCTCAGCCCGGCCTTCGGCGAGGCGGTTCCGTGGCGGGTGGCGGCCGTGTCGCTCGGCCTGCTCACGATGGTGCTGGGCGGCTGGCGGGCCCTGCGCGAGAACGACCTCAAACGGCTGCTCGCCTACGGCACGGTGAGCCAGCTCGGCTTCCTGACCGTGCTGTTCGACACCGCCACCCGCGGCGCCGCGCTCGCGGGCGCCGCCATGCTGGGCGCGCACGCCCTGTTCAAGGCGTCGCTGTTCCTGGTCGTCGGGATCGTCGACCACGCGGCCGGCACCCGGGACCTGCGCGAGCTGAGCGGCCTGCGGCGCTCGGCGCCCTGGCTGTGCGCGGTCGCGACGGCCGCCGCGGCCTCCATGGCGGGCCTGCCGCCCTTCTTCGGGTTCTCCGCCAAGGAGGCGGCCTTCGAGTCGCTGCTCGGCGGCGGGCTCGGCCGGTCGGCGACGCTGGCCGGGGTGGTGCTCGGCTCGGCGCTGACCGCCGCCTACAGCCTGCGCTTCCTCACCGGGGCCTTCGGGAGCCCGCCGGGCAGGGAGCCGACCCCGCTCGCCCCCTACGGCGCCGCGACGTTCCTGCCGCCCGCCCTGCTCGCCGTGCTCGGACTGGCCGCCGCCCCCTTCGCCTCCTGGTACGGCCGGGCCATGGACCCCTACACCGCCACCTTCGCCGTCCCCGGCCACGACGCCCACCTCGCGCTGTGGAGCGGCGCGCCCGTCCCGCTGCTGCTGTCCGCCGCCGCCCTGGCCGCGGGCGCGCTGCTCTTCGCCGCCGGGGACAGGGGGGCGCGGGCCGGACGGCTGCTGCGCACGATCGACTCCGGCCGGGTCTACTGGGCGCTCGTGCGGGGCACGAACCGCTTCGCCGGGCAGCTCACCGGCGTCGTCCAGCGCGGCTCCCTCCCCGACTACCTCATGATCGCGTTCGCCACCCTGGCGGGCATCGCGGCCTTCGCGCTGCTGCACGGACCGGTCACCACCGCGGGACCGGTCGTCGTCCTGTGGAAGCGCGCCGAGCAGCCCGTCGTCGGGGTCCTCCTCGCCGCCACGGCCGTCCTGGCCCCGTTCGCCCGCTCCCACATCGTGCTCGCGCTGCTGGTCGGGCTGACCGGGTACGGCACCGCGCTGCTGTTCCTCGCCCACGGCTCACCCGACCTGGCGATGACCCAGCTCCTCGTCGAGACGCTGAGCCTGGTGGCGTTCGTGCTGGTGCTGCGCAGGCTCCCGATCGTCCCGGAGGAGGAGCAGCGGCCCAGGGTGCCGCCGGCCGTACGCGCCGCGCTCGGGCTGGTCACCGGCCTCGTGGCGGCCGGTGCGGGGGTGCTGGCGGTCAACGCGCGGTCGGAGACGCCGATCGGGACGCTGCTGGCCGGTCCGGCGGAACGGTCGGGGGCCACCAACATCGTCAGCGCGCTGCTGGTGGACATCAGGGCCTGGGACACCCTCGGGGAGACCACCGTCCTCGTCGTCCTCACCCTGGGGGTGACCAGCCTGGTCTTCCTGCGCCGCCGCACGTACGCGCTGGAGCGGCCACCGGCCGGGCACCGCAGGCCACCGGGCCGGACCTACTGGCTGACGGCGACCCTGCCGCCCGGCGAACGGGCCGCCGTCCTGGAGGTCGTGGCGAGGATGATCTTCCACACCCTGCTGCTCGTCTCGGTCTTCCTGCTGTTCACCGGGCACGGCTCGGTGGGCGGCGGATTCGCCGGCGGCATCGTGGCCGGGCTCTCCCTGGTCGTCCGCTACCTCGCCGGAGGCCGTTACGAGCTGGCCGTCGCCGCGCCGACCGGCGCCGGGGTGCTGATGGGACTGGGCCTGCTGCTGTCGGTGGCGACCGCGGCCCTGGGCATGGCGTTCGGCGGCGCGCCGCTGCGCGCGTTCTCCGCCGACCTGGCCGTCCCGCTGGTCGGGAAGGTCCACCTGTCCACCGTGCTGCTGTTCGACCTCGGGATCTACCTGACGGTGCTCGGCATGGTGCAGGACATCCTGCGCAGCCTGGGCGCCGAACTGGACCGGCAGATCGAGGAGGAGGCCCGGTGAGCGTCCCGCTGCTGCCGATCGCCGCCTCCGCGACGCTGGTCGCGGCCGGCGCGTCGCTCCTCCTGGAACGCAGCCTGGTGCGGCTGCTGGCCGGCGTCATCCTCCTCGGCAACGGGGTGAACCTGCTGATCGTCACGGTCTCCGGCCCGCCGGGGGACCCGCCGATCCTCGGCAGGTCCGCCCCCGGCCGGATGGCCGACCCGCTGCCGCAGGCCATGGTGCTCACCTCCATCGTGATCACCATGGGCGTCACCGCGTTCCTGCTGTCCATGGTCCACCGGTCCTGGCAGCTCACCGGCGGCGACGAGGTGCAGGACGACACCGAGGACCGCCGGGTGCGGCTGCGCTCCCAGCGCGGCGAGATCGCCGAGGCGGTGCGCGAACGGCGGAGGGCCTACCGCGGGCTGGTCGCCGGGCAGCGCGCCGAGCTGGTTCGCCTGAACGCCGCCCGGCACGAACGTGAACGCCGGGCGGCCCGGGAGATGCGGCGGCGGATCGACGAGACCGGCGCCGAGCTCGACCGCTGGGTCCGCGAGCACGGGGAGGCGCTGCCCCCCGAGCGGGTCGCCGAACGACGTGCCGAGGCCCGGCGCGCCGAGGAGGAGTCCCGGCGCGAACGCCACGAGCGGGTCCGCCGGATCCGCGAGGACTTCGCCCGCAGGGAGCGGGAGCTCGCCGAACACGAACGGGAGGTCCGCGAGCGGCTGAAGGTCCGCCGCCGCGAGGCCCGGAAGCAGATGCGGGCCGCCATCCGGGCCGACCGGGCCCGGCAGGCCAGGGCCGAGGACCCGGACCTGGAGGGCGACGACTGATGGAGTCGCTGGTCCCCGTGCCCGTGGTGCTGCCGCTGCTGGCCGCCGCCCTGAAGCTGGCCATCGGCGGCCGGCTGCGCCGGACCCAGGCGTTCATCAGCGTGGGCACCCTCGCGGTCGTGCTGGCGGTGTCGCTGGTCCTGCTGGTGGCGGCCGACCGGCAGGGGCCGCTGGTGACGAACGCCGGGGGCTGGCCGGCGCCGTTCGGCATCTCGCTGGTCGCCGACCGGCTCGCCACCGTCATGCTGACGGTCTCCTCGGCGGTGACGCTGTGCGTGATGGTCTTCTCGCAGGCGCAGGCGTACGCCGACCAGGAGCAGGCCGCCCCGCTGGCGATCTTCCACCCGGCCTACCTGATCATGTCCGCCGGCGTGTCCGACGCGTTCCTGACCGGGGACCTGTTCAACCTCTTCGTCGCCTTCGAGATGCTGCTCAGCGGGTCGTACGTGCTGCTCACCTTCGGCGGGACGGAGTCGCGGGTCCGGGCGGGCGCCACCTACGCGGTGGTGGCCCTGGTGTCGTCGATGCTGTTCCTGGTCGCCATCGCGGTGACCTACGGCGCGACCGGCACCGTCTCCATGGCCCAGCTCGCCGAGCGGTTCACGCCGCTGCCGGGCTCGGTGAGGCTGCTGGTGGAGCTGACGCTGCTGCTGGTCTTCGTGGTCAAGGCCGCGGTCTTCCCGATGTCGGGGTGGCTGCCCGACTCCTACCCGACCGCGCCCGCACCGGCGACGGCGCTGTTCGCCGGGCTGCTGACCAAGGTCGGCGTCTACTCGATCATCCGGCTGGAGGCGCTGCTGTTCCCCGGCGGCCCGGTGGGCGGCCTGCTGATGTGGGCGGCGCTGGCCACCATGCTGCTGGGGGTGCTCGGGGCGGCCGCCCAGACCGACATCAAGCGGATGCTCTCCTTCACCCTGGTCAGCCACATCGGCTACATGGTCTTCGGCGTCGCGCTCTTCTCCGTCGGCGGGATGGCCGGCGCGGTCCTCTACGCCGTCCACCACATCACCGTGCAGACCAGCCTGTTCCTGGTGGCCGGGATGATCGAGCGCCGCACCGGCACCACCTCGGTGGACCGCCTGGGCGGGCTGCTGGGCCTCGCACCGCTGATCTCGGTGCTCTTCTTCGTCCCCGCGATGAACCTCGCCGGAATCCCCCCGATGTCGGGTTTCCTGGGCAAGCTGGCGCTGGTCCGGGCGGGGGTGGCCGACGGGAGCCCGGTGGCGCTGACCCTGGTCGCAGGGGGGCTGGTGACCAGCCTGCTGACCCTGTACGCGGTGGCCATGACGTGGAACAGGGCGTTCTGGCGGACGCCGCCGCCGGACGTGGCCGGGGCGGGCACCGTACTGGAGGGGGAGGAGACCCCCGAAGACGCGGAGGGCTCCGGGGGCGCGGAGGGTTCCGAGGACGCGGAGTCCCCGGAAGGCGCGGGGGGATCCGAGGGGGCGGGTGACCCCGGGGAGCGCGGCGGACCCGGCGGACCCGGCGGACCCGGCGGTCCCGGTGGCCCGGACGGTCCCGGTGAGGCCCGCGGCCCCGGTGCGGCAGGCGCGGGCCGGGCGCGGGGCACCGAGGGGATCACCGGCCGGGAGATCGTCACCAGCGTGCGGATGCCGCCCCCGATGATCGGCGCCACGGCCGCGCTGGTGGCGCTGGGCCTCTCCTACACCGTGCTGGCCGGGCCGCTGAGCGCGTTCACCGTACGGACCGCCGCGGAGCTGCTGGCCCGCCGGCCGTACATCTCGGCCGTCCTGGGGAGCGGCCGGTGAGCCGGCCGGACGGCGACCGCGCGCCCCGGCTGTTCGGCAGGCCCGTCCCGCCCCGCACGGTGGCCTGGCTGACGGTGGTCTGGCTGCTGCTGTGGGGCGAGCTGAGCGTCGCCAACGTCCTGGGCGGGCTGCTCGCCGCGCTGGCCGTCGTCTGGCTGCTGCCGCTTCCGGCCCGTAAGCCCGCGCTGCGGATCCACCCGGCCCGGCTGCTGGTCTTCCTGGCCGTCTTCGCCGCCGACCTGGTGATCTCCAGCGCCCGGGTCGCGTTCTGGGCGCTGCGCTTCGGCACGGTGCCGCCGATGGAGATCGTCGAGGTACGGCTGCGCACCTCCTCGGAGGTGATGGCGGTGCTGACCGTGGTGGCGCTGTCGGCGCTGCCCGGCAGCCTCGTGCTGGAGGCCCGCCTGGCGGACGGGGAACTGATCCTGCACGTCCTCGGGCTCACCGGGGACGTGCAGGGGAGGACGCGGGAGGACGTGGCGAAGCTGGAGGCGCGCATCGTGGCGGCCTTCGGCACCACCGCCGACAGGGAGGAGCTGCGATGACGGCGATGGTGTACCCGGTGGTGCTGGCGCTGCTCGGCGGCGCGGCGGCGATGACGCTGTACCGGCTGGTGCGCGGCCCGTCCATGCTGGACCGCGCGATCGCCCTGGACGTGCTGACCGCCGTGGTGATGTGCGCGATCGGCGCGGCGGCGGTCGCGCGCGGCCAGTACTCGGCGCTGCCGCTGCTGCCGGTGCTGACCCTGCTGGGGTTCGTCGGATCGGTCTCGCTGGCCAGGTTCTTCGCCGGGCGGGCCCGGTGACGGCGGCCGGACGCCCGGCGGTCCTCGCCGCGGCGACCACCGCGGGGGTCGCGACAGAGACCGCGGCCGGGGCCGCAGCCGGTTTCTCCGCCGGGCGGACGCGGTGAACGCCCTGGACGTCGCCGCCACGGTGTGCCTGCTGCTGGGTGCCGCGCTGGCGTTCGTCGCCGGGGTGGGGATGGTCCGCTTCCCGGCCACCCTCGCCCGCATGCACGCCGCGACCAAACCCCAGGTGCTCAGCCTGCACCTGGTGCTGCTGGCCATGTGGCTGCACCGCCCCACCTGGGCGACCGCCGGGCCGCTGCTGCTGGCCGCGGTCTTCCAGGTCATCACCGCCGCGGTGGCCGCCTACATGGTCGGCCGCGCCGCCTACCGCGGCGGCGGACCCGAGGACGGCACGGCCATCCCGGCCGGGGAGCCTCGCGCCTGAGGGTCCCCCGGCGTAACGTGGCGGGTATGCGGGAGGCACGTGCGGAGGATGCCCGGACCGAGGCCAGAAGGCTCGTCACGAGCCTGCTGGGCACGGAGCGGCCCCAGGCCGGCGCCCTGCTCCGCGAGGCGGAGACGGCGCTGGGGGCCGGTCGTGTCGAACACTGCGTGGAGCTGGCACGTGGAGCGCCGCTCACCCGCCGCTCCACCGAGCTCTCGGCGGTGGCCGCCCTGCTGGTCGGCACCCGCGATCTGGGGGAGGAGTGGTGGCGGCGGCCCCGCGGCGACAAGCTGCCCGCGCCCGACGAGGCGCTGGCGGCCGCGACCGCCATCGACCCGTGGACCGACCTGACCGTGCTGGAGATGCTCGCCGCCTGGATCGCCGACGATGCCGCCGACGAGGTGTGGGGCCCGCCCGCGGCGTCGGCCGACCTGAACTCCTGGCAGGCCGAGGACCGCGTCGGCCTGCCGCCGGACGCCGAGCCCGGCCGGCGCTTCGTCGTCTCCTTCGACGCGGGCGGCCGGCTCGACGCGCTGGTGGTCAGACGCCCCGACGGCGAGCTGGGCTCCAACCTCGACTTCGCCTCCCTGCGCTACTCCCGCCCCGCCGAGGCCCAGTGGAGCTGGGGCGTGGCGGCCGGCCTCGGCCCGCACCGGCTGGAGGAGGACCCCGACCCCTACGCCGATCCCGTCGACGATGACGCCGCCCGGACCCTGCGCGCCTGGGCCCTGGACAACGGCGCCTCCGCGCGGCAGGCCGGCGAGCCGTGGCGGACCAGGGGCGACGTGGTGGCCGCGGTCGACCGGGTCGACTGGATGTGGCGCAGCGGCGAGTGGTTCGCCTGGTGGCGGGCGGTGTCCGCGCTGGTCGACGGCGACGCCGACCGGCTCGCCGCCCGTCTGGAGGACATCGCCGACGACTCCCGTTAGCGTTCGCCGCTCCCGTCCGTCCGGCGGTCCGGGGTCACGCGGGGTACGGCCGGCCCGGGGCCGCGTCCGATCCGGCGGCTTCAGCGGCTTCAGCGGCTTCAGCGGTTTCGGCGGTCCGGGGCCGGGCCGGCCTGGGACCGCGTCCGATCCGGCGGCTCCGGCGGGTTCGGCCCGGCGCGCTCAGCCCTCGCCGAGGTCGCCCGCGCGGTGGTGCCGCCGGCACAGCACCCGGTAGCGGATCAGGGCGGCGTCGGTGTCGCCGATGACGACCTGCTCGCCGGTGCGGACCATCCTGTCGCCGACCACGCGGGCGTTCAGCAGGCCGGGACGCCCGCACCAGCACAGGACCTCGACCTGCAGGCGGCTGATCTCGTCGGCCAGCTCGAACAGGCGCTGGGCGGCGGGGAACATCTGCGAACGGAAGTCGGAGGCCAGCCCGAAGGCATAGACGTCGACGCCGTGGTGGTCGGCGAGGTCGGCGAGCTGCTCGATCTGCTCCACGGTGTAGAAGCACGCCTCGTCGCAGATGACGTAGTCGACGGGCCCGTGCCGCCGGACCAGGTCCACCAGGTCGAGGTCGTCCACCACCTCGATGGCCTCGCTGTCCAGCCCGATCCGGCTGGTGACCTTCGGCCCGCCCGAGCGGTCGTGCTTGGTCAGCACGAGGCCGCGCCTGCCCTGGCGGCCGTGGTTGTAGTTCATCTGCAGGGCCAGCGTGGACTTGCCGCAGTCCATCGGGCCGAAGTAGAAGCGCAGCACCCCGTCCCGGGTCCTGGGGGGAACAGTCGAAAGCGCGGACGATTCGGTCACGGCCCGCCAGCCTAGTGGGTCAGGGCGGGGTGTTTGGGCGGACGGTGCGCTGGTAGGAATTAACAGGTCCTTTGCCGGCACCGCCGAGTTCGGCCGGATCCGGCACCATGTGAACAGAGAGGGAGATCCCCTTTTGACCTTGAGAGAGTGGGAGCGCCCGTGACGACCACCAAACCCTCCATGCCCCCCGTCGACGGCGTCGACCGGAACTCCGTGGGCCGGAAACCCGCCGCAACCGTCCCGGCGACGCCCTCGGGCGCCGGTCCGGCCGGCTCAGCCGAGACCGCGGAGATCCCCGCGCTCACCGCGATGATGACCGAGGACGAGGTCGTCGCGGCCAAGGCCGAGGCGGCCCGCTGGCGCTACGGGTTCTACGTCGTCCTCACCGGACTGCTGGTCATCCTCGTCGCGTTCGTCGTGATCAGCATGCGCGCCGGCGAGAGCGCCGCGCCGTTCGCCGGCCTGGTCGGGGTGTCGGGCGCGATCATCGGCGCCTACTTCGGCGTCCAGGTCGGCCAGTCCGGCAAGGACCGGGCCGAGGCCGAGCTGCGCCGTACCAACGAGATGGCCATCCGGCTGGCCGCGAAGGTCCACGCGCACGACGCGGACGCGGTGATCAGCTCCATCATGGGGCCGCGCCGCCGCTGACCGTCCCCGTACGGGACGGATCGCGACCCGCCCCGTACGGACCCTCGCACGCCGGGCCGCCCGGCGGGAGAGCTCTCCCGCCGGGCGGCCCGTTCGCCACCGCTCTCCGGCGCTTCCCGGCGCCTTCTGTCGCCTCCCGGCGCTTCCCGCGCTCTTCCGGCGCCTTTCGCCTTCCGGCGGTTCAGCCGCGCGGCTGCGGCACGATCGGCCCCTCACTGGCCTGGACCAGGACGAACCCCTGCCCCTGAAAGGCGAGCTGTACGGCCTCGCCGCTTCCGCGCCCGATGAGGGCCCCCGCCTTGAAGGTGCGGTTGATCCCCACGCCCAGCCCGGCGCTCCAGCACACCGCCGACTGGCTGTCGGCGAACGTCGGACCCCAGGAGGTGTCGAGCAGCGCCGGCGTGCCGTGCGCGGTGACCGCGACCCAGCCGGTGCCGGTGAGCGTCGTGTTGAACAGCCCCCCGGCCGCGACGCCCGCGCCCTGCACCCGGCGGATGTCCCAGGTGAGCTGCGGGTCGAAGGCCAGCAGGTTCGTCCCGTTGACGGTGATCGCCTCGTTCTCCAGGTAGAACAGGTGCACGTCCTGGGCGTTGTCGGCGAGGAAGAGCATGCCCTGCCCGCGGACCCGCATCAGCGGCGCGCCCTCGCCGGTGACCATCTTCTTCAGCAGCTTGCCGACCCCGCCGCCCTCGTAGTCGAAGTCCATCTTCCCCTGGAAGGCGACCATCGACCCCTGCCGCGCCAGCACCTCGCCGTTGAGCTGCACCCGCAGCATCTTGGCGTTCTGCAGGACGAAGTGACCGGGGACCTGGCCCTGGTCCATGTTGCCGAAGAATGAGCTGCGCACGGGCGGTGCCTTCCGCGTCGGGGATGACGGTCATCTGTTCAGCGATCGCGGCGGTCCGGGAGTTCCCGCCGACCCCCGGAGAGCGGTGCCCAGGAGTCCCCGCCGGCTTTCAAGAGGACCGCGCTCCGAGCGGCGACAGGACCTCTCGCCATGGAAAATCGCTTCCTCTGTTCTTGGTCGCCAACGATCATTCCGTATATGCCCTGCGCGATCCCCCCTTGAGGAGCAGATCGTTATTCCGGGTTGTTCGCGGAGACTCTCCTGGCACGAAGGATCCTCATGCCCAGGCTCCTTCGGCGGTTTCCGCCGGGCGTCGTGGAGACGAACGCGCGGAGGTGGGTCTTCGTTCGGGTCGCGTCCGTGGATGTGACCGTGCCACCGCCGTACCGCCCACCCGGTGACCGCGGATTCCGGGTGATGGCCACGGTGGGCTCCTTTCGCGTGAACCGCTCGGCCGTCTCCGGGGCAGCCGTTAACGCCATTCTTGCTCGGCGGAAGCGTGACCACCGCGCTGCGCTCACCTCATGAGCCTCGCTCCACTACCGGGGTCATACGGGCACCACGGCTCAAAGGGGCTCCACGAGCCCAACCGGAGTGGTACAGAGGTTTGATTCTTCGGAAATTTTCCTTAGAGCTGCCCTTGACTCCTATCTGCCCCTTGGGGATGATCCGTTTCGAGAGAAGCAAAACGGCGCCGAGATGTCCGCCCGTTGCACATTCTTTTGCGGGTGATGGAAGCTGCCGCCCATCCTGCGCGCCAAATTCCGTCAGGGAAGAGAAACGCACCGGGAAGAAGGGATCCATGAGCTCATCTGCACGATGGATATTAGGTTTCGATGCTTCGTGCGGTCGCTGTGCCGAGATCGCGAAGGCGGCGAAATCTGCTGCGGGAGAGAAGCTGGAGGTCTTGCCTCTGGCGCACCTTCAGGTGAAGGAATTCCGTACGCGCGCGCTTGGAGCGGATGCTCCTTACGTTCCTACGCTCATTCGAGTTGAGGGAGACGAGGTCCAGGCGTGGACCGGCCTCGCGATGGGTGTTCGGCTTCTCTCGCGACTCGGTGTCCGGGCGGCCGTCAAGCTCTTCTCCGCCCTGGGTGATCTCGCTCGGGCGAGCCGCGCGGCCGAGCATGGAGAAACGATGCTGGCAAGGCGTCGGTTTTTCCGGGTCGGCGCGGGCGCGGGCATTGCGATAGGTATCGTCCTTACGGGTAGGGCGCCGGCTCTTGCAGACGAGATCGGCCGTGCGGAGAAGTGGGTTGCGGCTAACAGGGACCGGCTGCCCAAGACCTATGAAAAATTCTCGACGCACAGCATCACCTATCGCCGGGCGATCTATCACGAACTTGACCCGGCGGTCAGGCAACGACTGTGGGCCGACCACATCGCGAATTTCCGCTCGGCCCATCCGAACCTGACGGATCAGCAGCAGGCGGTCCTGGCCAAGGTGGATGCCCACGTGGCCGAGCTGCGCACGTTCACGACCCGCGTCCGGGAGAAGGTCGACCCCGGGGACGAGCGGCTCCTCCAAGAGATGATCGAAGCGTTCGGCCAAGACGAGGCGATCGCAGCGGTCGCCATCCTGGGCCCAGCGGACAAGTCGGCCGCCGAAACGGCGAACTCGGGCGATGCCGGCGTGCTGGTAACGTGCGAATGCTCCACCATGTACGATCTCTGCTACTGGCCCACGGGCGCCAATAAGGTCTGTTCCCAGCTGCCGAGCTGCTCGGTGACGTATGACGGGTGCGGCCTCCTCTACAAGTACGCCTGTAATGGGATGTGTGTAACCGGCTGCGGCTGTTAGCCACGTCAAGCTGCGAAGTGTGGCCTGGAGCGGCGATCTGTTCCCGGCCACACTCCCGCATTTCAGGTGGGCACCGGAAACCTAGGGTCTTGCCCAGCCGGGAGGGGGAGGGTTTCTCAGCGTGTTCACTACCTGGTCGCGTAGAGATGAATATGTGACCCCGAGGCGCGTCAGCACGTCTGAAGCCCTGCCTTGATCCCCTTCGACCAGGCCCAGCATCAAATGCTCGGTGCCGATATATCGATGTCTCAGGGCATGCGCCTGGAGTCGCGCCTGTTGTAAGACGGCTTCGGTGCGGTCGTCGAAGGCCGGCCGTGCGTTCATGGCCGGCCGGTCGACATGTCGTACATCGGCGAGTTCACTGCCCAGCGCATCAAGGTCGATGCCGAGCTCCACCAGGCAGTGAACTCCTACTCCGGATCTGTTCTTGACAAGACCGAGCAGTATGTGTTGCGGTGCCACTCGTTCGGCATGCTCCCTGGAGGCTTCTTCGGCGGCCAGGTCGAGGACTCTCTGGGCGTGCTTCGTGAGAAGTCGTTCGATCGGCCAGCGAAGGACTCTGCTTCTAAGCATCCGGCATTCTCCAGATCGATCTCGGCTTATCGGTCAGTCTATATGTTGTCTCGTAACACGGCAGCCCTATGTTGACATACTGAACGATCACCGGTTTCGGTCCTTATCGGACGTCGGCAGGAGATCGGATTCCGATGCGGGAATGCTGCGAGTATGGCGAGAAAAGGTCGCAGAGCGACGTTTCGGAGAAGGTCTTCGCCATCCGGTTACCGGGGCAGGGCATGGGCCGCGATGCCCGTGTTACCCCCGGTGGCAGAGCGGGGGTACGAGGTACGCGCGGCGCGGCGGGCACACCTCCCGCCGAGCGGAGCGGCGTGAGTGGCTGTCATCGGAGACGGCCGAGCGGTTCGGGGCCGGGATGGCGGCGGCCGGCGCACCTCCGAACTGCTTGCGTAGGCTCGTGGTCATGGGCGACGGCGAACCATCTCTGCGACTGACGGACGTCATGACCACGTTGGACACGGCGCTCACGGCCCTGAGGGCCGTAGGCGCCGACCTCGACTACCGGGTGGGCGGCACCGGCGCCGCTCTCCTGCAGGGCGTCCGTCTCCCGGCCGGGGACATCGATCTCCTGGTGGCCCGGCGGGAGGACGTGGACACGTTCGCCGCTGCCCTCTCATCGTTTCCGTGCCTCTATCCGGCCGCCTGGCTCCCGGAGTCTTCGCAGTACTTCACCAGGTACGAGATCAACGGGGTGACGACAGAGATCAGCACCGTCGAGCGGCGGGCCGACTCGGACGGGCTGGAATGCGTCGGCCCCGGCCCATGGCGGCACTACGTCGTGATCCCGTGCGACTCTCACCGCGTCCCCGTGGTCCGCCTGGAACTCCGGCTGGCCACGGAACTCCTACGGGATCGGCCTGATCGCTACGAACCTCTCCTCGATCACATGGGCGCCCACGGATTCGACCCTGATCTCCTACGGACGGCGATGAATGCTCACCGCCTTCCCGTGGAACGCCGACGATTGGTTCGGGACCGCCTTACCCGCTTCTCTGTCGAACTCGAGCTCTGAACCTGCGAATCAGAAGAAGGCGGCCGCCTCTCGCTCCTGGGACCTGCCGACCCGCACCTGACATCTCCGCATCGGTTGCGGTCCGACCACCTGACATGGCGACCACTCCGGAGCCGGAGCGCCCCAGCCGGAGGCGGTTGTTCCTGTACGGCAGGGGTGGAGCTCCACTGACTGCGATCAGGGACGCCGCAGTTTCACGGTGAGGAAGGACGGCGCTTGGTGAAGCTTGTCGTAGGCGGCTTCATCGACCTCCCGCAGGCCGGCCGCCGGGCGGGGTTCGACCAGTTGCTCCAGCACGAACCCTGCGGCCAACAGCTCGCCCAAGAAGGTCTCCAACGGCATGCGCTGGTAGTGGATGGAGAGCTCGCCATCTCCAAGAGGCAGGTCCCTCCAGTCGTGGCTGAAGTACGAGCCTCCGAAGTGGCGCCAGTCGGCTGTGGGATGAGTGGTCGATACCAGGAGCCACCCACCTGGCCGCAGGACGCGGCGCAGTTCGCCCAGTAGTTGCACCCGGTTTCTGATGTGCTCGTATACGAGGGCACAGACCGCACCGTCGAACGATGCGTCAGCGGCGAAGTCGAGCGGCTCTTCCAGATCGTGGAGGAGTAGTTCCGCGTGACCGTTCACGCGTGCCTGTGCGTGGCGCAGCAGCGTGGCGCTGCCCTCGATTCCGACCACTTGGGCGCCGCGGGCCGAAAGTTCGGCCGCGTAGTGGCCCGCCCCACAGCCGGCATCCAGGATTCTTGCCCCGGAAACATCGCCTGCGAGTCGCAGCATCGCGGGTCTATCGGTGTAGGCGTTGTACGGGCTCGTGTCGGCATGCTTGGCGAAGAAGTCGCCGAGTGCGTCATGGTAAGCGGTCGCCTTGCGCATCAGGACATCATGGCGGTGGGCACAGGTGGGTCACCATTGAGTTTCACCTGGGACGGTGAGCGGTGTCCCGGTCCTGGTGCAGCCCTCTGAGCGGTCGGCGGTGGAGCGGCCCTGTGCGGCGGCGCGGCCGTCTCAAGACAGGGGAAACCCCGGCGGCCGACGGTCGGCTGGTGCCGAAGGCCGTACCTGCCGTCATCGAAGGCCGCCCGGGAGTTCCCCGCCGGTTCGCCGAAGACTGCCCAACGGCTCCGCGCGGCTTCGGCATTCTCCGCCGATTCGCCGGTCCCGCCGTACTGGGTAGACACGGGAGCATGCGCAGCGTCCGTATCGGGGTCGACACCGGCGGCACGTTCACCGACGTGGTCGCGGTGGACGAGCGGACCGGGGAGATCACCACCGTCAAGACCCCCTCCACGCCCGCCGACCCGGCGGACGGGTTCATGGAGGGGGTGCGCAAGGTCCTCGCCGCGGCCGGCGCCGGGGGCATGGAGGACGTGACCGCGGTCGTCCACGGTACGACCGTGGCAACCAACCAGCTCCTGGAGGACCGCGTCTCCGGTCTGGGGTTCGTCACCACCGAGGGGTTCGAGTTCATCCTGGAGATCGCCCGGCAGAGCGTCCCGGACGGCTACGGCAACTCCTACTTCTGGGTCAAGCCGCCGCGGATCGTCCCGGTGCACCGGGTCAGGACCGTCGGCGGGCGCCTGGACCACACCGGTGCCGAGGTCCGGCCGTTCGACGTCGAACAGGCCGTGGCGGCGGCCAGGTGGTTCCGGGAGCGGGGGATCACCGCGATCGGCGTGTGCTTCCTGCACTCCTACGCCGACCCCGCGCACGAGCTGCGCATGCGCGAGGTCCTGGCGCGGGAGCACCCCGAGGCGGTCGTCTCGATCTCCAGTGACGTGCTGCGCGAGTACCGCGAGTACGAGCGGTCCGTCACGACCCTGGTGGACGCCGCCGTCAAGCCGACCGTGCGCCGCTACATCGCCGGGCTCGCCGACCGGCTCGGCATGCCCTTCTCGGTCATGAAGAGCAACGGCGGCGTGCTGTCGGCGGCTGAGGTCGTGCACCGGCCCGTCACCACGGTGCTCTCCGGTCCGGCGGCGGGCGCGCTCGGCGCCGCGCTGATCGCCTCCACCGCCGGTCATCCGTCGGTGATCACCCTGGACGGCGGCGGCACCTCCACCGACGTCGCGGTGGTGGTCGACGGCGAGCCGTCGCTGACCACGGAGGGTTCCGTCGGCCGCTACCCGTGCAAGATCCCGATGATCGACATCGTGACCGTCGGCGCGGGCGGGGGCTCCGTCGCGTGGATCTCGCCCGAGGGCACGCTCAAGGCCGGCCCCCGGTCGGCCGGGGCCGACCCCGGGCCGCTCTGCTACGGCCGCGGCGGCACCGACGTCACCGTCACCGACGCGCACGTGTTCCTCGGCCGGGTCCCGCCGTACCTGCTGGGCGGGGAGATCCCGCTCGACGCCGGCGCCGCGCGGCGGGGCGTCGAGGAGCTGGCGGGCAAGCTCGGGCTGAGCGCCGAGCGGACCGCCGTCGGCATCCTGGAGATCAGCGCCTTCAACCAGTCCAACGCGATCCGCCGGATCACCGTCGGGCGGGGCCTGGACGTGCGCGACTTCCCCATGGTGGCGTTCGGCGGCTCGGGACCGCTGCTGGCGTGCCGCCTGATCGACATCCTCGGCCTGCCGTCAGTGCTGCTGCCGCCCGACCCGGGCAACGTGTCGGCGTTCGGCCTGCTCACCGTGGACGTCAAGGACGACTACGTGCGCACCTTCGTCACCCGGGACCTCTCCCTCGCCGACGCCGCCGACGTCTTCGGTGAGCTGGAGGGGCGGGCCGCCGAGGCCCTGACCCGCGAGGGCTTCCCCGCCGACCGGCACGTCTACGCCCGCAGCGCCGACCTGCGCTACTACGGCCAGGCCTACGAGGTGCGGGTGCCCGTCCCGGCCGGGCCGCCGGACGAGGCGTGGCGGGCCGAGGTGCTCGACCGTTTCCACGAGGCCCACCGGCGGCTGTACGGGTACGGCTACCGCGACGACCCCCGCCACGGCGTCGAATGGGTCAACCTCCGTGTCTCCGGCATCGGCCCGATCACCCGTCCGGCCGTCCGGCGCAGGCCGTACGGCGCGGCGGAACCCCCGCCGCCGGCGGCGGTCCGGGAGGTCTTCCACGACGGGTGGGCGCGGGTGCCGGTCCACCGCCGCACCGCGCTGGCCCCCGGGATGACCGTCCGCGGCCCGGCGGTCATCGAGGAGTACGGCTCCACGCTGCCGCTGCACCCGGGCTTCACGGCGCGGATGGACGAGTACGGGAACCTGGAGGTGCGCCGTGAACCCTGAGCGGGGGAGAAGCGGGCGAGGAGTGGTGAGCGACCGATGAGCACGGCCGATCCGGTGCTGGTGGAGATCGTCGAGGGCACGCTCGCCTCGGTGGAACGGGAGGTCGAGACCGCCATCGCGCGCACCGCCCGCTCGCCGATGATCCGCGACGCCCACGACTTCCGCGCCGGCATCCACGACGCGCGGCTGCGCAAGCTCACCGGCAGGTCGTACTCGGCGCTGGTCCAGCCCGTGGTCCGCGACTTCCCGATCGCGGAGATGAACCCCGGCGACGTGTTCTTCCACAACGACGTCTACCTGTCCGAGGGCGGCATCGGCCACCTGCCCGACCTGTGCGTGACGGTTCCGGTCTTCCACGAAGGCGCCGTGGTGGCCTTCGTGCAGGCGTTCGGGCACCACGACGACATCGGCGGGGCGGTCCCGGGGTCGATGCCCTCGCACGCGCGCAGCGTGTTCGAGGAGGGCCTCATGGTCCCGCCGATCAGGCTGTGGGACCGGGGCGTGCCCAACCGGGCGGCGCTCACCATCATGACCCGCAACTCCCGGATGCCGGACTCGCTGGCCGGTGACCTGGACGCCGAGTGCTCGGCCTGCCTGATGGGCGCCCGGCGGCTGGCGGAGCTGTTCGCCCGTTACGGGCGCGAGGCGGTCGAGGCGTGCTTCGACGCGATCATCGCGAACACCGCCGAGACGTTCCGCAGGGAGCTGCTGGCGAAGATCCCCGAAGGGGTCCACGTCTGGGAGGACTACGCCGAGCACGACGGCGTCGACCCGCCCCGGCTGCACGCCCAGCGGATCACCCTCACCGTCGACCATTCCGCCGCCGCGCCGCTGGTCATCGACTTCACCGGCACCTCGCCGCAGGCCAGGGGGCCGATCAACCACGCGGGCGACTACGCCGACGGGGTGTTCCTGAAGAAGTGGCTCGCGCCGATCCTGCGCAACCTCGCCGACACCCCCGAGCGGATGGCCGAGCTGGACGTCAACGAGGGCGTCGTCCCGCTGATCGGGATGCGCTTCCCGGAGAAGGGCACACTGCTCACCCCGATCTTCCCGGCCCCCACCAACGCCCGCACGTTCGTGATCCTGCGGCTGCTCGGCGTGCTGGCCGGGGTGCTGGCCAAGGCCACCGGCGGGCGGATGCCGGCCGACCAGGAGACCATCCGCTACACGGGCGTCCACGGGACCGGCGCGGACGGCGCGCCGTACCTGATGCGGGAGGTCCTCGGCGGCGGCTCGGGCGGCCGGTGGTACGCGGACGGCGAGGACACCGTCCACGTCGTGCCCGACTCGCGCAACATCCCGGTGGAGTTCGCGGAGTCCCGCTGGCCGCTGCGGGTCGAGCGGCTGGGCCTGGCGCGCGACTCCGGCGGCCCCGGCCTGCACCGGGGCGGCCTCGGCTATGACAAGCACGTGCGGATGCTGCGCGACGCCTCGTTCATGTCCATCGCGGACCGGTCGATCCTGTCGTGCTGGGGGGTGAACGGCGGGCGGGCCGGGCGGCCGTTCTCCGTGGAGATCGAGGGCCGGGTGATGGAGGGCCTGGTGGACGACGCCCCGGTCCGCGCCGGGGAGGTCATCCGGGTGCGCACCACCGGGGGCGGCGGCTGGGGCTGCCCACTGGATCGCGACCCGGAGGCGGTGGCCGCCGACGTCCGCGACGGCAAGGTCTCGCCGGAGAGCGCCCGCGACGACTACGGGGTGGTCCTGCGCCTTTCCGGCGGGTCCGGAGGGCCGGACGCCCCAGGCGGCTACGGCCGCGCGGGGCTCGTGGACCTCGCGGAGTTCGCGGACGGGCCGCCGGTCGACGCCGAGGCCACCGCCCTGCGCCGCGCGCGGCTTCGCGCCGCCCTCCCCGGGACCGCGTCCTTCTTCGACCGCGGCCCCGGCTTCCCATCGCTGTCCGGCGGCCTGCCGTACGCCGAGGTGGACCTCGGGTGACGGCCCCGGACGACCCGGGTGCCGGGGCGGTGCGGTTCAGCCGCGGCGGCGGAGGGTGCGGAGTACGGCGAGGGCGCCGAAGGCGAGGGCACCGGCGAGCAGGATGGCCGTCTCGGTCCACTGGAAGCGCCAGAACCGGTCAACGGGATGGTAGTAGACGGCGTGCCGGTAGCCGGAGCCGACCAGGCACTCCTCCCCGAGCAACTGGGCCCGGTCGGACCGGGCGTCCACGCCGGCCGGCAGCGGGCAGGGAGGCGGGGGCGGGGCCGTCAGCTCCCGGCCCGAGGGGTCCACCCAGGACTCCCGGACGAGGGTGCCCCCGCCGTGGGCGACCGACGACCGGTCGGCGGTGACGACCCGCGCCGGTTCGGCGTAGGAGGAGCGGCTGAAGAAGACGGCGGGCAGAGCCAGGCAGATCACCGCGACGGTCACCGCCATCGCGGCGAGGGTGCGGCGCGTCACCGTTCCGGCGGCGGCGCCGACCGCGAACGCGAACAGCCACCACGCGGCCGGGACGATTCCGGTGATGGTGAAGTTCCCGGGTTCCATCGTGACGTCGCCCGTCACACCGGAGAAGACATTCCGCCACGTACTGACCATCGCCGACAGCGCCAGGGCGGCACCGGCCACCAGCGCGCCGAGCATGCCGAACTTGACCGTCAGCCAGCGCCGGATCGGCACCGCCTGCGTCCAGGCCAGGGCGTTGGTGCCGCGTTCGAACTCCGCGGCCAGCAGCGGCGCCCCCCAGAACACGCCGATCAGCGCGGCGCCGAATATGGGCAGCAGGCCGAAGACGAAGAAGACGGGCCGGTAGTGGTCGGTGTAGACCACATGGTTCACGGCCGAGCAGGAGACCGCGGGGCCGGGGCAGCCGGGCGGAGCGTACTCGGCGAGGTAGGCGGTGGCGCGCAGGGCCGAGACGAGCATCAGCAGGCCCAGGGCGAGCAGCAGCCCGCCGGTCACCAGGATCTGCGCGCGGTGCTGCCGCCAGGTCAGCCAGAACAAGGGGGGTTCCTCTCGAAGGGACTCGACGTCGGTGCGCGGGGGACAGGGCGGGGAGACGCGAGCGGCCCGGCAGGAGTGGCGGGCCCGGGTACGGGGCAGTGTGCGGGGACAGGGCGGGAAGCCGCGAGTGGCCCGGCAGGAGTGGGGCCCGGGTACGGGGGTCAGTGCACGGGGGACAGGGCGGGGCGGGGGAGCGCCGCGGCGTCGGGGGCGCGGAGGTAGGCCAGCACCATCTCCTCCAGCGTCACGGGGCGGGCGCTCCAGCGCGGGTCGGGCGGCGGCGCGTCGTCGCGGACGAGCAGGGTGGCCTGCCGTCCGGCGCCGCTCCGGGAGACCACCGGCAGCCGGGCGGCGAGCGCGTCGGCGGTCTCGGCCGGTCCGGTCAGCAGGCTGTGCCGGGCCGTCAGGTCGTCGATGTCGCCGCTGACCTGGACCCGGCCGCCGTTGACCACGACCAGCCAGTCGCAGACGCCCTCCAGTTCGGAGACGACGTGTGAGGACAGCAGCACCGTCAGCCCGGTCTCGGCCACCGCGCCCATCAGGCCGCGTGTCACGTCGTCGCGGGCCAGCGGGTCCAGGTCGGCCAGCGGCTCGTCCAGCACCAGCAGGTCGGGGCGCTTGGCCAGCGCGACGGTCAGCGCCACCTGCGTCCGCTGGCCGCCGGAGAGCCGGCCGACCCTGCGGTCGAGCGGGATGCCCAGCTCGGTCAGCCGCCGCCGGGCCGCCGCGTCGTCCCAGCGGGGGTTGAGCCCGCGTCCGAACCGGAGCATCTCCGACACCCGGAACCCGGTGTAGAGCGGTTTGTTCTGGGCCACGAACGCCATCCGCTCCCCGCTCTCGCGGGCCGGGCGGCCGAAGACCCGGACCTGTCCCGCGGTGGGGGTGAGCAGGCCGACGGCGAGCCGGAGCAGGGTGGTCTTGCCCGCGCCGTTCGGTCCGACCAGGGCGGCGACCCGGCCGGCCGGGACCGCCACCGAGCAGTCGCGCAGCGCCCAGGTGCGCCGGTGGCGCATGCCCAGGCCGGTGGTCTCCAGCGCGTTCATGCGACCCCCCCGCCGGAAGGAGGGGGCTTCCAGCGTGTTCATGCGATCTCCTGCCGGAAGGAGTCGGTCAGGACCGAGGCGATGAGCGCCTCCAGGTCCTCCAGCGTCAGGCCGGCCTGGCGGCCGTCGCGCACCCAGTGGACCAGTTCGGCGCGCAGCCGGGCGCGGTCGCCCATGGAGGTCTGGCCCAGCGACCGCTGCACGAACGTGCCGAGGCCCGGCCGCCCGGTGACCAGGCCCTCCCGTTCCAGCTCGCGGTAGGCCTTGAGCACGGTGTTGGGGTTGATGGCGAGCTGGGCCACGACCTCCTTGGCGGTGGGCAGCCGGTCGCCGGGTTGCAGCACGCCGAGGCGGAGGGCGTGGCGTACCTGCTGGACGAGCTGGAGGTAGGTCGCCACCCCCGACCCTCGGTCGAGGCGGAATTCGATCACGCCGCCACCTTTCACTAATTGATTAGGGGAATGGTGAAGGCTTCCTCGGCGCGTGTCAAGCCGCGCCTCCGTCGCGCGGGCTCTTACAACGGGTTCGACACACTTTGACGTCATCCTGTGATCTCCCATTGACGAGTGGATCGTCCTGGGATCTGCTTCGGTTGGGCATTCGTGATCGTCGCCGCACCCGGGGCGATCCGGGAGACGGGATGGGACGCGCATGCGCCTGCGATCGGTGGTGGCGAGCCTCGCGCTGGCCACGGCTTGCTTATCGATCACGGCCACGCCCGCCCCCGCGGAGACCGGTCCCGTTCCCGCGAGGACCGCGGCGAAAGCCGCCGCGGAGACCCTTTCCGGGGCCACCGCGCAGACCCTCTCCAGGGCCGCCGCGAAGTCCCTCTCCGAGGCCGTCGCGACGACCCTCTCGAAGACCGCCGCGCACGCCGAGCCCGTCCAGCCCGTGCCGCCCGCCCCGGGCACCGCCGGATGCGATCCCGTCGCCGGCGCCGAGTGCCTGCTGCCGTTCCCCAACGACTGGTTCACCACCCGGGCGCGCACCCGCACCGGGCTGCGGGTGAACCTCGCGGCCGAGGCGATGCCGCGCAACGCGGCGGGCGTTCCCGTCGACCCGGCGCAGTGGAACGCCGCCGACGGCTTCTCACCCGGGTCCATGCTGCTGGCCCACGTCCCCGGGATCGACCTGGGCAAGACGGGCGCCGCGCCGGTCACCGACATCGGGTGGTCGCTGCGCCGCGACGCCCCCGTCGTGATCGTGGACACCCGTACCGGGGAGCGCTGGCCGTACTGGGCGGAGCTGGACGCGAACGCCGCCGACCCGGTCCGCCGGGCGCTGATCGTCCGGCCGGCGCGCAACTTCCGGGAGGGCCACCGCTACGCCGTCGCCCTGCGCGGGCTCAAGGACGCCGCCGGGCGCGACATCCCGGCGCCGGAGACCTTCGCCCGGCTCCTCGGCGACGACCTGCCCGCGCGGGACCCGCTCGCCACCCGGCAGCGGGCGCTGCGCCGTACGGTCGAGGACCTCGGCCGGGCCGGGGTTGACGCCGGGAGCCTCTACCTGGCCTGGGACTTCACCGTCGCCAGCGATGAGGGCATCGCCGGGCCGGTGCTCGCCATGCGCGACCGGACGCTGCGCTCGCTGCACGGCCGCTCGCCGGAGTTCACGGTCGGCTCCGTCACCGACTTCACGCCCGAGCAGGACCCGGGCATCGCCCGTGAGGTCACCGGCGAGATCTCCGTCCCCAACTACCTCGACAAGCCCGGCGGCCCGCCCGGGTCGAGCCTCAACCGGGGTCCCGACGGGCTGCCCCGCCCGCTCGGCGACACGCTGAAGGCGCAGTACCAGTGCGAGATCCCGCGCTCGGCGTTCCGGCGGCCCGCCCGCGCCGCCCTGTACGGCCACGGCCTGCTGGGCCGGGCCACCGAGGTGCGCGCGGCCAATGTGCGGGCGATGGCCGCCGAGCACGGCTTCGTCTTCTGCGCGACCAAGTGGATCGGCATGGCGGAGGAGGACGTCCAGCACGTGGCGGGCGTGTTCGCGGACCTCTCCCGGTTCGGCACGGTCACCGACCGCCTCCAGCAGAGCCTGCTGAACTTCGTCCTCCTCGGCCGGGCGATGACCGCCAAGGACGGCTTCGCGGGCCACGACGCCTTCCAGGACGGGCACGGCAGGGCGCTGATCGACCGGCGGGCCGGTCTCGCCTACGACGGCAACAGCCAGGGGGGCATCGCGGGCGGCGCGCTGGTCGCCGTCTCTCCCGACGTGCGCAACGCCGTGCTGGGCGTGCCGGGGATGAACTACAGCACGCTGCTCAACCGCAGCGTCGACTTCCAGCCGTTCCAGCGGCTCATGGACGCCGCCTACCCGGACAAGCTCACCCAGCAGGTCTGCTTCGCGCTGATGCAGATGCTGTGGGACCGGGCCGAGACGAACGGCTACGCCCAGCACCTGACCGACGACCCGCTGCCCGGCTCGCCCCGCCACCGCGTGCTGCTGCACGCCGCCTTCGGCGACCACCAGGTCGCCACGGTGACCGCCGAGGTGGAGGCCCGCACGATCGGGGCCCGGGTCCACCGGCCCGCGCTCGCCGAGGGCCGCAGCCCGGACGTGACGCCGTTCTGGGGACTGCGGGCGCTGCCCCGCGAGCCGTACGAGGGGTCGGCGCTGGTCGTCTGGGACAGCGGCACGCCCGCCCCGCCGACGGCGAACGTCCCCCCGCTGGACCCGCGGTACGGCCACGACCCGCACGAGGATCCGCGCCACGACGTCCGGGCACGGGTGCAGAAGGCCCACTTCCTGCGGGACGGCCTGGTGGTCGACGTCTGCGGCGACGCCCCCTGCGCGACCGTGCCGGCGCAGGACTGAGCCGGGGGTCAGCCGGGGGTGTCCTCGCCGGCCGGGGTGATCAGGACGAACTCGCCCGGTACGGCGGCGCCGTCGACGAGGAGGTCGGCCCGTTCGCGGGTGCCGTCGGCGGCGAACCACTCCTGCTCGGACCGCGTCCACCGGCTCCACTGCGGCGCGAACTCGGCGCCGTCCCTGGCCAGGGCGCGCGCCAGCCGGAGGTCGCCGGGCGCCTCCACCCAGACGGTGAGGGCGGCCGGGGTGTCGCGCCGGGCCGTGCTCACCCCCTCCAGCAGCAGCACCGGCGCGACCGGCACCTCCACCCAGTCGGTGTGGGTCTCCCGGACCCAGTCGTAGCGGCGGTAGCCGCCGGGCTCGCCGGCCGCCAGGGGGGTGAGCACGCCTTCCTCCACGTGCCGGAACCAGGCCACCGGCGGCTCGTTCCACGGCACCGGGAAGTCGTCGCTGTGGACCACCTGGGCGTTCAGGGTCCGCGCCAGCCGCCCGGCGAAGGTCGTCTTGCCGGACCCGCCGGGCCCGTCCACCGCGACGACGCGGACCGGGCCGCATGACGGCGGCAGTTCCAGAATCGTCCGGGCGAGATTCTCGAAGGAGATGACATCCACCTTTCCATTAGAAACCACTGGAAAGCCGGGGAAAAACCTGCGGATACCCAGGGAGACCGCGGTTTCTGACAACATTTTTCACTTCTGTCATGGTTTAGTGGGAAGCCGCGGCGGTCCGGGGTACGGAGCGGCCCCGCCGATGACGGAGAATGATTTCCCCGCCCAGGTTCGACTAGGCTCGACCACCACCGACGGAGGTTGATCTTGCATGGAGCCCTCGGAGACATCGTCGTCCTCGACCTGTCGCGCGCGCTCGCGGGGCCGCACGCCGCGCAGATGCTCGGCGACCTGGGCGCCCTGGTGATCAAGGTCGAGCACCCCGACGGCGGCGACGAGTCGAGAGGCTGGGGCCCGCCGTTCGTCGGTCCCGACGCCGACGTCTCCACCTATTTCCTCGCCGCCAACCGCAACAAACGCTCCGTCACCGCCGACCTCAAGACACCCGGGGGCAGAGCCCTCGTCGAGCGCCTGGTACGGCGGAGCGACGTGCTGGTCGAGAACTTCCGCACCGGCGTCCTGGACCGCCTGGGCTTCTCCGTCGAGCGGCTGCACGAGCTCAACCCCCGCCTGGTCATCCTGTCGATCACCGGGTTCGGCCACGACGGCCCCGAGGGCGGCCGTCCCGGGTACGACCAGATCGCCCAGGGCGAGGCCGGGCTGATGAGCGTCACCGGCCCGCCCGGCGAGCCGTACCGGGTCGGCTCTCCCATCGCCGACCTGCTGGCCGGCATCCACGGCGCCTACGGCGTGGCCGCCGCCCTCTACGAGCGGGAACGGACCGGGCGCGGCAAGGTCGTGCGCACCTCCCTGCTGGCCTCGGTCGCCGCCGTGCACGCCTACCACGGCACGGCCTGGACCGTCGCGGGCGAGGTCCCCGTGGGCGTCGGCAACCACCACCCCTCCATCGCCCCCTACGGCGCGTTCCGCTGCGCCGACGGCATGATCCAGATCGCCGCGGGCAACGACGCGCAGTGGCGGAAGGTGGCCGCGCTGCTGGGCCTCGACTCCGCCGCCCCCGGATACGCGACGAACCGCGACAGGTGCGAGCACCGCGACGAGCTCGTCGCCGACATCGAGCGGACGCTGGCCGGGCACGGTCGCGCCCACTGGCTGGCCGCGCTGGACGCGGCCGGCGTGTCCGCCGGGACGGTCAGGTCCATCGACGAGGTCTACGCCTGGGAGCAGACCCGCTCGCAGGGCCTCCTCATCGAGGTGGACCACCCCGTGCTCGGCGCCATCGAACTGCCCGGCCCGCCGCTGCGCTTCGACGGCGAGCCGCCCGCCCGGCACACCGCCCCACCGGTCCTGGGCCAGCACAACGACGAGGTCCTCGCGTGGCTGGAGGAGCGTGAAGGCTGACGCCCTCCTCCCGGCCGGAACCGGAGGATCTCGATGAGCCCGACCCGTCCCGACGCCCGCACCATGATCGACATCGTCCTCGACCCGGGGACGTGGCGGTCGTGGGACGCCCCGCCCGCCGAACCGGCCCCGAACGGGTCCGACTACGCCGAGGAGCTGGCCGCGGCCCGCGCCCGGAGCGGATACGACGAGTCGGTCGTCACCGGCGAGGGGCTGCTGGACGGCCGCCGGGTCGCGGTCGTCGCCTGCGAGTTCTCCTTCCTCGCCGGGTCGATCGGGGTGGCCGCGGCCGAACGGCTCACCGCGGCCGTCGAGCGGGCCACCGCCGAGCGGCTCCCGCTGCTGGCCGCGCCCGCCTCCGGCGGCACCCGCATGCAGGAGGGCGCGCTGGCCTTCACCCAGATGGTGAAGATCACCGCCGCGGTCGCCGCGCACCGCGCCGCGGGCCTGCCGTACATCGTCTACCTGCGCCACCCCACCACCGGCGGGGTCTTCGCCTCCTGGGGCTCGCTCGGGCACGTCACCGCGGCCGAGCCGGGCGCGCTCATCGGGTTCCTCGGGCCCCGGGTGTTCGAGTCGCTGCACGGCTACCCGTTCCCCGAGGGCGTCCAGGTCGCCGAGAACCTCTTCGCCCACGGCCTGATCGACGCGGTCGTCTCCGCCGAGGACGTCCGGCGGATCGCCGCCGGCGTGCTGGCCGTGCTGTGCGCGCCGCGCGAGATACGGGTCAAGGAGCCCGAGGCGGACGAGCCGGCCCAGCCGGTCGAGGCGTGGGAGGCGGTCATCCGCTCCCGCCGCGACGACCGTCCCGGGGTGCGGGCCCTGCTGCGCCACGGCGCCTCCGACGTCACCCCGCTCAACGGCACCGGCGAGGGGGAGAACGACCCCGGCCTGCTCATCGCCCTGGCCCGCTTCGGCGAGGCCCCCGCCGTCGTGCTCGGCCAGGACCGCGGGCGGCGGCGGTCCGGGGCCCCGCTCGGCCCGGCCGGGCTTCGGGTCGCCCGGCGCGGCATGCGCCTGGCCTCGGAGCTGGGCCTGCCGCTGGTCACCGTGGTCGACACCTCCGGGGCGGCGCTGTCGAAGGCCGCCGAGGAGGGCGGCCTCGCCGCCGAGATCGCCCGGTCGCTGGCCGACCTGGTGACGCTCGACGCCCCGACCGTCTGCCTGCTGCTCGGCGAGGGAGCCGGGGGCGCCGCGCTCTCCCTGCTCCCGGCCGACCGGGTGCTGTGCGCCCAGCACGCCTGGCTGTCCCCGCTGCCCCCCGAGGGCGCCTCGGCGCTGCTGTACCGCAGCGTGGACTTCGCCCCCGAGATCGCCGCCGCCCAGGGCGTGAAGTCCACCGACCTGCGGCGCGACGGCATCGTGGACCGGGTCATCCCCGAACTCCCCGACGCCGCCTACGAGCCGGAGGCGTTCTGCCGCCGGGTGTCCGCCGCCCTCGAACACGAGATCGCCGGCCTGCTGGCCGTCCCGCCCGCCGACCGCCTCGCCGCGCGCCTGGCCCGCTACCGGCGGCTCGGGGTGGGCTGAGGAGACCCCGCCGGCCGGGACGCCTCCGGGGCCCCGGAGGTCCCGGGAGTTCCGGAAGCCCCGGGAGCGGGCTCCGGCCGGATCGGGGTGACGGCCGGCACCGTGTCGTGCCAGATCTCGGCCCCCACCGCGTCGTAGCCGACGACCTGGAAGCCCTCCAGATACGGATCGGGACGCCGGTACGTGCCGGAGAACAGCGCGACGCCGCTGCCCCACGGGTCGGCGACCGCGACGGCGCCGGCCGATGTTCCGTCCCGGAGGATCAGCGCGACCCGGGCGGTTCCGGGGCGGGCGACGCCGTACCAGAGACCGTCGTGCAACCGCAGGTCGACCGGTGTCTCCTTGCCCCCGAGGTCGGTCAGGAGGTGTCCGGGCTCGATCAGGTTCATCCCCACGACGTCGCCGCCGCGCCACCAGAGGACCGTCCGCTCGGGATCGGTGTAGAAGCGCGCGGTGAGGCCGCCGGGCATGTCGGCGGCCGGCCCGGCGGGCGGTTTCGCGAGCTCCGGGGGCGACATGGGGGCGTCCCGCCTGATCCGCTGCACGACCCTGCCGTCGCCGTCGAGGAACTCGAAGCGCGTCACCCCGGCGTCGGCCGGGAAGGACACGGTCCACACCGCCAGCGGCGCGCCGCCGGGCCGGTGGACGGTGCCGGGGATCCGGGCGCCGTCCCCGGTGACGGCCTCGACCCTCGTCACCGCCGGGCGGGCGGCGCCGTAGCCCAGCTCGACCGGCCGGCGCGGCCAGCGCGAGTGGAAGGGGTCCAGCCGCCAGGCGTTCTCGTGCTCGTGACCTGCCGGAGGCACCTTCGAGCAGCCGCCCGACGTCCCGCCGGACGCCTGCTGGACGAGGTCGCAGAACCGGAGGCCGCCGGGAGCGGTCCCACCGGAGAACCACATGATCACCGGCCTGTTCTCCGCCGGATCCCTGACCGTCACCGGTTCGCCGACCGGAGGGTTCTCGGTGATGGACCGCCGGTAGGGGCCCGGCTCCTCGACGGCTCCGGTGGCGATGCCCGCCCCGGAACCGCCGCCCGCGCCCAGGAACACCGCCACGGCGGTCACCGCGGCCACGGCGGCGGCCACCGGGACCAGGGCGAGCCTGCGACGCCGCGTCCCGCGGGCGCGGGAGACGGTCTCGGCGTAGGCGTCGGGGGCGGTGCCGTAGGTCTCGGCGCGGGCGTCGAGCGCGGCGCGCAGCCGCTCCTCCAGATCGTTCATGATTCCTCCCCGAGAGCCCTGCCGAGGGCGGCCAGACCGCGGCTGGTGTGCGTCTTGACGGAACCGAGGGAGACGCCCATGGCGTCGGCGATCTCCCGTTCAGAGAGGTTGAGCCAGTAGCGCAGGACGACGGCCTCGCGCTGGCGGCGGGGGAGCCGGTCGACGGCGGCGAGGAGCTCCCGGTGCCGCTCGGCGACGAGGGCGAGATGCTCGCCGCTGTGCGCGTCCGGCGGCGGCTCGGGGCGGCGCAGCCGTGCCAGCCGCAGGTGACGCAGCCGGCTGCGGGTCAGGTTGCAGACGATGGACCGGACATAGGCGACGGCCGCGCCGCCGTCGCGCAGCCGGGTCCGCCGCGCGTGGAGGCGGGCGAACGCCTCCTGGGCGATGTCCTCGGGGTCGTCGGCGCCGAGCAGCCCGGCCAGGCGCACCATCGAGGGATGGTGCGCCGCGAACAGCTCGGCGAACGAGGGCGGCGCCCCGGACGAGACGCCTGGGATGTCGGAAACGTCGATCACGTTACCGAGACACCCGGCGGTCCCGCCGGTTGACAGGGCCCTACCGGAAAAAGACCGCCGGGACCGGGCGGAACCGGTCCCGGGTCACTCCTCGGCGGCGGGAAGGGTGAGGGGGACGGGGACGCGCTCGACGCGGACGGAGAAGACCTCCTCGCGCGGCACGACGACCTCGTAGGCGCCGTGGTCCACCATCCAGTAGCCCAGCGCCTCGGCCTTGAGGCCGCTGTGGCCGGTGTAGGCGATGTGCAGGCTCTCCTCGCCGTTCTCCTCGGAGACGTCGAGGACGAGGCACGGCTCGCCGCCGAACGAGCCCGTCGTGCGGACCAGCACCAGCCGGTCGAGGTCCTCGCGCTCCACCACGGCCCGCCAGTACCCGGAGGCGGGCTCGAAGCCCTCCCGGGCCTCCTCGTCGAACAGGGTGACCTCCGAGGCGCCCGGGCCGAGGGCCGCGACGTGGGTCCGCCCGCCGTAGTGGGCGACGAAACCCGACGCCACCGGCTCGATCTCGTCGCTCATGCCGCCGGCCGCCAGGTCAGGCCGTCGTAGACGCCGAACGGGCGCTCGCCGTCCGCGGTCACGTGGACGATCTCCGCCCCGGCCGGGATCGGCACGGGCATGGTGTGGAACTGCGGCACGACATGCTCGCGCGAGGTCGTGAAGCCGTTCCCGGTGAACGGCGGTGCATCGTTCCAGTCGCCACCCATGTGCGGGCCGTACGGCACGACGTAGCTGTCGATGTCGCGGGCGAACCAGCGCATGAGGTAGATCTCCGGGGTCGTGACGGTCAGCTCCGAGCCCTCGAAACCCAGGTCGAGGCCCATGAAGAGCTGGGCGGGGGTGGTCAGGCGGGCGCAGTCCTGCACCCGGTAGACGTATCCCGAGATGACGGTCCGCCTGCCTGACAGGTAGGGCACGAGCAGCCGAGGCGGAATGACCTTCTGCATCTGCGTTCTGCGCCCAGGTGGATCACTCACGGTCGCATTTTACGATCCGCCGGCTCCGAGCCGCCGGTGTTCCAGGCACGGCAGGGCATTCCGGGTGTCAATCGTGATCTGAGGGTCGAGTACGGACGTCAGCACCCCGGGGGCCGGGCCCAGGTCGGCGCGGACGACGCCCATGGGGTCGACCAGCATGCTGCGGCCGACGCCGAAGCCGTCGCGGGACGCGGGGTTGGGGGCCTGGCCCACGGCCGCCACCCAGACCGTGTTCTCGATCGCCCGGGCCCGCACCAGGGTCGCCCAGTGCTCCTCCTTCATCGGGCCGGACCCCCACGCCGCGATCACCGCCAGCACCTCGGCCCCCCGGTCCACCAGGGCCCGGCCCAGCTCGGGGAAGCGGACGTCGTAGCAGGTGACGAGGCCGATCCGCAGGCCGGCCAGCTCCACCACCGCCGGCGTGCCGCCCGGTGCGACCAGCTCCGACTCGCGGGCCCCGAAGGAGTCGAACAGGTGGATCTTCCGGTAGGCCGCGGCGATCTCACCGGACGGGCCGAGCGCCACCGCGGTGTTGTGCACCCGGCCGCCCCCCGGCCCGTCCGGCTGCCCACCGGGTTCGAACACGCCCGCGATCACGGCCATGCGGTGCGCGCGGGCCGCCTCGGCCAGCCCGGTGACGAAGGGACCGTCCAGCGGCTCGGCCAGGTCGGTGATCCGCTTGCCGTACCGGGTGAGGGTGGCCTCGGGGAAGATCGCCAGCTCGGCGCCGTCGGCGGCGGCCCGCTCCATCGCCTCGCGCGCGCGGCGCAGGTTGACGGCGGGCTCCTCATCGACGGGGATCTGACACAGGGCGATGCGCGTCACCGGAACCTCCTGCTCGGTGTGGCCCCCGCCCGCCGGGACCCGCCGCGGCGGAGATCCGCCTGACGGGTCCTAGGCGGAGGGAGCCGTCGACGTCTGTGACACTACCCGGCGGTTCGGCACCCGCTCCAGCCACGTCAGGCACCGCCACAGCCACTCGGCGGGGCCGTAGCGGAACCGCCGCAGCCACAGGCGGCTGAGGACGATCTGCGCCGCCAGCACGACCGCCGACAGCGCGAGCACGCCCGCCCTGGTGGGGACGGCCAGCAGCAGCGGCAGCGCCGCGAGGATCGCCGCGGTGCTGAGCAGGTAGTTCGTCAGCGCCATCCGGCCGAGCGGCGCCAGGGCCGCCAGCAGGGCGCGGCGGGCCCGGGTCCGCAGGAGCAGCGGCAGTCCGGTGCAGTAGGCCGCCGCCGCGGCCAGCCCGGCCGCCGGGTAGGTGCCCCGGTGGAACAGGGCCGGGTCGGCGGCGGTGCGGAACCACAGGACGGTGAGCGCCACCGCCAGGACCGCGGAGACCGCGAAGGCGGGCGGCAGCAGCCGCTCCGGCGGGGCGTACCGCATCAGTGCCGCGCCCAGCAGGAACAGCCCCGGCACCAGGATCAGCCCGCCGCCCTCGTTCACCGCCCAGGCGGTGGCCGCCGTGCCCAGCGCCGCCACGGCCGCCCGGGGGAGGAAGGAGGCGGGCAGCAGGACGGCCGCCCCGAAGACCGCGTACGGCAGCAGCACCTCGTCCGGGTTGACCAGCCGGTGGAGCGCGCCGAAGCAGGCCAGCACCGCCAGCCTGCGCAGCAGCACCGCCCGCGGGCGCCGCGACCGCCCGGCCGCCGACCGCAGGAACAGCACGAAGCTCAGCCCGAACAGGAACGAGAAGATCGGGTAGAACCTGCCCTGCAGGAGGTTCTCGACGCCCCAGTCGACCGCGTCGCGGTCCGGGGACGGCAGGTGCGCGCGGGTGTGCTGCCAGGCGTTGACCACCATGATCCCGCACACCGCGAAGCCGCGCAGGACGTCCAGCTCGTGCAGCCTGCGCGCCGCGGTGGCCGGGGGCGTCCCGGCGGGTCGGGTCTCGCTCACGCAGTCCAGACAACCAGACCGGCGGCCGGACGGGGAGACCACCCGGGCGGTGCGCGTCCCGGCCGCCGGCCCCGCCGTGCGGCCGGCCCCGCCGTGCGGCCGGCCCCGCCGTGCGGCCGGCCCCGCCGTGCGGCCGCCGGGACCCGCCGTACGGCCGGATCCGGCGGGCCGGGAGGTCATCCGGCGCGGGGCGGCCCGCTCGTCTCACGGACGACCAGCCGGGCGGGCAGCACCGTGGGCGGCGGCGCCGCGGCGTCCGGGTCGTCGATCATGGAGATGAGCGCGGCGGCGGCGGCCGCGCCGAACCCCGCCCTGTCCTGGGCGACGGTCGTCAGGGCGGGCCGGACCAGCGAGGCCGGTTCGATGTCGTCGAACCCCGCCACCGCGACGTCGCCGGGGACGTCCAGCCCCGCCTCCAGGGCGGCCCGGACGGCGCCGATCGCCATCTCGTCGCCCGCGGCGAAGACGGCGTCGGGGCGTTCGTCCAGCGCCAGCAGGCGCCGCATGGCGGCGTGCCCGCCGCCGAGGTAGAAGTCGCCCTCCACGACGTACTCCTCGCGCACCGGCAGGCCGAGGGCGGCGAGCGCGGCGCGGTAGCCGGCCAGCCGTTCGGCCCCCGGGTGCGTGCGGCCGGGTCCGGCGATCGTGGCGATCCGCCGCCGGCCCCGCTCGTGCAGGTGCCGTACGGCGGCGGCGGCGCCCCCCGCGTTGTCGGAGGTGACGTACGTCGCCCGGCGGCCGGTGACCGGGCGGTCCAGCGAGACGCAGGGCACGCCGGACTCGGCCAGCCGGGTGAGGGCGGGGTCGGCGGTGCCGTCGTCGATGAACACCACGCCGTCGAGGCTGTGCCGTCGCACGGCCCGCAGGTGGCCGTCGGCGTCCTCGCCGGCGGCGAGCATCAGCAGGTGGTATCCCCGCTCGCTCAGCGCGGTCTTCAGGCCGACGAGGAGCTCCTGGAGGAAGGGGTGGCGCCATCCGGGGCCGCGGTGGCCGGTGTCCCACGCGAGGCCGACCATGCACGACCGCTTGGTGGCGAGGGTCCGCGCCGGCGCGCTCGGGGTGTAGCCCAGGAGAGCGGCGGCGCGCAGGACGGCCTCGCGCGTCTCGCGGGTCACCGCGTCGGGGTTGTTGAAGACGCGGGAGACGGTCGCCACCGACACGCCGCACCGGCGGGCCAGGTCTCGGATCGTTGCCACGGCCGCACGCTACCGCATCTCTGTAACCGGTTTCATGTAACCGGTTACAGATAAATCACCTCTCCGGATGGCAGAGGCGGGTCCGCTGCTCACCAGGGGTACGGAAGGCCGATCAGGAATGGTTCACCGGGTTGACACGGAGGCGTTTCCCATATGAAATCCGACGAGTCGCTCGTTTTCCCGGCGGGCGGGCCCGCGTTCCCCGGAACGCCCCGTCCGCCGGGGACGGCCGCGTCCCCTCCCCGAGGGGCCGCGGGCCCCGTCGCCGGGCGAGCCGGGATGAGCCGGGGGAGCCGGGGGCGGTCAGGGCCGTCGGCTCCCCTCCTCTTCCGACCCTTTCCGCGACCGGCCTTCCAGGGGGTTCTCCGATGACGGCGACCGAAGAGCGCGCCCCGGTGGCCGGGGGCTTCCCGGCCGGGTTCGTCTGGGGCGTGGCCACCTCGGCCTACCAGATCGAGGGGGCCGTCGACGCCGACGGCCGGGGCCCGTCGATCTGGGACGCCTTCTGCCGGGTGCCCGGCGCGACGGCGGCGGGGGAGTCGGGCGACCCCGCCTGCGACCACTACCGCCGCTGGCCCGAGGACGTGGAGCTCCTCGCCGGTCTCGGCGTCGGCGCCTACCGGCTGTCGGTGGCCTGGCCGAGGATCCTCCCCGAGGGCGGCGGCCGTCCCGAACGGCGCGGCCTCGACTTCTACCGTCGCCTCGTCGACGCGCTCCGCGAGCGCGGCGTCACGCCGTTCGTCACCCTCTACCACTGGGACCTGCCCCAGGCGCTGGAGGAGCGGGGCGGCTGGCGGGTCCGCGACACCGCCGAGCGGTTCGCCGACTACGCCGCCGTCGTGCACGAGGCCCTGGAGGGCGTGCCGTACTGGACCACGCTGAACGAGCCCTACTGCTCCGCCGTCACCGGATACGCCGAGGGCCGCCACGCGCCCGGCGCCCGCGAGGGACACGGCGCGCTGGCGGCGGCGCACCACCTGCTGGTCGGGCACGGCCTGGCGGTCGCCCGGCTGCGGGAGCGGGCCCGCCCGGGGGAGCGGATCGGCGTCACGCTCAACATGTCGCCCGCCGTGCCGGCGAGCCCGTCGGCCGAGGACGCGGCCGCCGCCCGCCGGATGGACCTGATGGTCAACCGGCAGTTCACCGAGCCGCTGCTCGGCGGCGCCTACCCCGGGGACATGGCCGAGGTCTACGGGGAGATCAGCGACTTCTCCTTCCGCCACGACGGCGACCTCGCGGTGATCTCGGAGCCGCTGGACTTCCTCGGGGTCAACTACTACTACCCGATCCACGCCGCCGCCGCGCCGTACGCCCAGCCCGACCCGGCGCTGCGCTCGGCCTTCGACATCGGCGTCCGCACGGTCGCACCGGACGGTCCGCCGGTCACCGGGCTGGGCTGGCGGATCGAGCCGGACGGCCTGCGCGACACCCTCACCGGCCTCGCCGCCCGCTTCCCCCGCCTGCCACCGGTCTTCGTCACCGAGAACGGCTACGGCGACGACGGCGGCCTCGACGACACCGGCCGCGTCGCCTACCTCTCCGCGCACCTGGCCGCCACCCGCGCCGCCCTCGACGACGGGGTGGACGTGCGCGGCTACTTCTGCTGGTCGCTGCTGGACAACTTCGAATGGGCCCGGGGATACGCCGCCCGGTTCGGCCTGGTGCACGTCGACTACGCCACCCAGGCCCGCACGCCCAAGGCCAGCTACCGCTGGTACCGCGACGTCATCGCCGGCCGGGCCTGACCCTCCCGGGTCCGGGCGGGGTCCGCGTCCGGGCGGGACCGCCCGCGGGGTTCCGGCCCCGGGCGGGAGCCGCGCGCCCGGGGCCGGCCGGCGCCGGTCACCTGTATCCCGCGGCGGAGGCGACCAGGCGGGCCACCCGCTCCGGCGCGACCCCGGTCGTGTCGACGACCTCCGCCGCCCGCCGCAGCCAGGGCAGGGCGTCGCGGTAGCGGGGGAGGTGGTCCAGGCGCCACTGCCGGGCCCCGGTCTCCACGGTGTCGGTCTCGATCCGGTGGATGAGCGTGTCCTCGTCGGTGTGGAGCAGGAAGTGGCGGACGGGGACGCCGGCCTTCCCCAGGCCATCGCGGATCTCCGCCCAGTACCCCTTGACCAGGACCGTCTGCGGGGCGACGAGCACCCCGCCGACGTGGTCGAGCAGCCGGACGGCGGTCTCCACGACCAGGTCGCGCCAGGCGGGCCACTGCTGGAAGTCCGGCACCTCGGGCAGGACCTTCAGGTAGCGGAGCATGAAGCCGACCACTTCGGGGTCGAAGAGCCGCGCGTCCGGGACGAGCTTGACGAGCTCCCCGGCGGTGGTCGTCTTACCCGCGCCGAAGGTGCCGTTCAGCCAGATGATCATGCGGTGAAAAGTACCGGAGGCGGGGCCCGGTTCGCGCTCGATCGGCGGATCCGGGGCCGGTTACCCTGGGCGGGTGAACGATCCCCTGGTGGCGCGGATGCGCGGGTTCGGCACGACGATCTTCGCGGAGATGTCGGCGCTGGCCGTACGGACCGGTTCGATCAACCTCGGGCAGGGCTTCCCCGACACCGACGGCCCGGCGGCGATGCTGGAGCGGGCGGCGTCGGCGGTCCGGGAGGGGCACAACCAGTACCCGCCCGGTCCGGGCGTCCCCGAGCTGCGCCAGGCCGTCTCCGAGCACCGCAAGGAGCACTACGGCCTCGCCTACGACCCCGACGGGGAGATCCTGGTGACCGTCGGGGCCACCGAGGCGGTCGCCGCGTCGGTCCTGGCGCTGTGCGAGCCCGGCGACGAGGTGATCGCCTTCGAGCCGTACTACGACTCCTACGCCGCCGCGATCGCCCTGGCCGGGGCCGTGCTGAGGCCGGTCACCCTGCGCCCGGACGGCGGCCGCTTCACCTTCGACCCGGCCGAGCTGCGCGCCGCGGTGAGCCCCCGGACCCGGGCGATCCTGGTCAACTCCCCGCACAACCCGACCGGCACGGTCCTCACCCGCGCGGAACTGGAGGAAATCGCCGATCTGTGCCGGGAGCGCGACCTGGTCGCCGTCACCGACGAGGTCTACGAGCACCTCACCTTCGACGGCGTCGAGCACGTCCCCCTCGCCACCTTCCCCGGCATGCGCGAGCGCACCGTGACGATCTCCTCGGCGGGCAAGACCTTCTCGGTGACCGGCTGGAAGACCGGCTGGGTGTGCGCGCCGCCGGAGCTGGTCCGGGCCGTGCAGACCGTCAAGCAGTTCCTCACCTTCACCGCCGCCGCCCCCTGGCAGCTCGCCGTGGCCCACGGCCTGCGCCACGAGATGGAGTGGGTCGCCGCGCTGCGCGACGGCCTTCAGGCCAAGCGCGACCGGCTGGGCGCCGGGCTCGCCGCGGCCGGGTTCGACGTCTACCGCCCGGCCGGGACCTACTTCGTCCAGGCCGACATCCGGCCGCTCGGCCTCGCCGACGGTCTGGCCCTCACCCGCGACCTGCCGTCGCTGGCGGGCGTGGTGGCCATCCCCACCCAGGTCTTCTACGCCCGCCCGGAACGGGGCGCCCACTTCGTCCGCTTCGCCTTCTGTAAGAAGGACGAGGTCATCGACGAGGCCGTCCACCGCCTGACCCGCCTCGGTAAAACCGAAGGCGACGCCGAGTAATCACGACTATGCTTTCCGTGCCTGGTATCGCTTTGATACCAGGCACGTTCTACGATGGGAGCATGGCTATGACCTTGCGACTCTCGGACGACCAGGCTGAAGCTCTCCGGCGGCGAGCGGACAAGGAGGGGCGGAGCATGCAGCAGGTGGCATTGCACGCAATCGAGGAGTACCTCGCGCGGGCGGCCGATGACGACCTCACCGACGAAATCGCCGAGCGGGGGGCTCGCCGCTTCGCGGACCTATTGCGCAGGCTCGGAGAATGACGGTCTTCATCACCCTGGAGCAAGGGCTGCGGATCGCGCGCCGGTCAGTCGGGGGGCCGATCCAGGTCCGTGATATCGGTCTTCTTGAAGCGGCGTTGCTTCGTCCGCAGACCTCCCTGTTCGGTCAGGACGCGTATCCCGATCTGTTCTCCAAAGCGGCGGCGTTGCTCCACTCGATCGTCACCAATCATCCGTTCGTCGACGGGAACAAGCGCGCGGCATGGCTCACCATGTATGCCTTCTGTGCCAAGAACGGCATCGAGGTTGACCCGGAGGACGACGACGCCGCCTATGATTTCGTGATCGAGGTCGCCTCAGGCAAGCTCACCGAGATCAATGAGATCGCCGAGGTGATCCGGGGCTTCGTGAGGTAGCTCGCTCGGCCGGGGCGGTCAGGGGACGATCCGGATCGGCAGGCGTCTGGCGCGCAGGGCCGTGCGGATGGCGGTGGCGATCTGGGCGTACTCGGCGGTGCGGGCGGAGCTGGCGCGGTAGGCCAGGCCGATGGTGCGGCCTGGGACCGGGTCGCGGAAGCGGCGCAGCGCCGGCCGCGAGCGCCTGCCCGTCTCCACCGGGACCGCCGACTCCGGCAGCAGGGTCACCCCGAGCCCGCCCGTCACGAGCTGCACCAGCGTCGGCAGGCTGGTCGCGTACGTCGTGGCGGTGGCGCGGGCGCCGACCTCGCGGCAGACGTCGATGGCCTGCTCACGCAGGCAGTGGCCCTGGTTGAGCAGCACGATGTCCAGCCCCTTGAGCGTCTCGCGGTCCACCGGCCCCGACCCGGCGGCCAGGGGGTGGTCCGCGGGTACGGCGAGCAGGAAGTCCTCCTCGTAGAGGGGCTCCTCGACCAGCCCCGTGGCGTCGGTCGGCAGCGCGAGCAGCACCATGTCGAGGCGGCCCTCGCGCACCTCCTCCAGGATGGTCTCGGTCTTGGCCTCGTGCACGGTCAGCTTGAGCCGGGGGAACTCGCGGGCGAACATCGGCAGCAGCACGGGCAGCACGTACGGCGCGACCGTGGGGATCACCCCGAGGTGTGCCGGGCCGCGGAACGGCTCCCGGGTCTGCGCCACCTCCTCCACCAGGTCCTCCACCGCCGCCATGACCCGCGCGGCGTGCTCGGCCACCCGCTCGCCGGCCGGGGTCAGCAGCACCTTCCTGGTGGTGCGCTCCAGCAGCCGGGCCTGCAAAGTCTCCTCCAGGGCCGAGACGGCTCCCGACAAAGCGGGCTGGCTCATCCGGAGCGACGCGGCCGCCTCCCTGAAGTGCAGATGATCGGCCACGGCGAGGAAGGCGCGCAGCTGGGCCAGGGTGGGGACGGGATCACTGATAGGAAACACCTCTCGGATTGGTCCGGTCGTTCGATTTCACGGATCAATGCTAGATGCGGCAGGGTAGGGCACCGACAACGAAGTCCTCTTCAAAGGAGATCCGGACTTGCTCACCATCGGTGACCACTTCCCTGAGTTCGAGCTGACCGCGTGCGTCTCCCTGGACGCCGACAACGCGTTCGCCGACATCACCCACAAGTCCTACGAGGGCAAGTGGAAGGTCTACTTCGCGTGGCCGAAGGACTTCACCTTCGTCTGCCCGACCGAGATCGCCGAGTTCGGCCGCCTCGAGGGTGAGTTCGCCGACCGGGACGCCCAGGTGCTGGGCTTCTCCGTCGACTCCGAGTACGTCCACCACGCCTGGCGCAAGGACCACCCGGACCTGCGTGAGCTGCCCTTCCCGATGATGTCCGACATCAAGCGGGAGCTGTCCGAGGCCCTGGGCATCCTGGGCGAGGACGGCGTCGCCCAGCGCGCCACCTTCATCGTGGACCCGAACAACGAGATCCAGTTCGTCATGGTGACCGCCGGTTCGGTCGGCCGCAACGTCAAGGAGGTCCTGCGGGTCCTCGACGCGCTGCAGTCGGACGAGCTGTGCCCCTGCAACTGGAACAAGGGCGACGCCGGTCTGGACGCCCAGAAGCTGATGGCCGGCGCCTGATGCCGGTCGACAGCCTGAAGGACGCTCTGCCGGCCTACGCCAAGGACGTCAAGCTCAACCTCGGGTCGCTGGTCACCACCTCCTCGCTGACCGAGCAGCAGCTCTGGGGGACGCTGCTCGCCTGCGCGGTGGCCACCAGGTCCCAGCGGGTGATCGCCGAGATCGCCTCCGAGGCGGCCGACACCCTGTCGGCCGAGGCGTTCACCGCCGCCAAGGGCGCCGCCTCGATCATGGCGATGAACAACGTCTACTACCGGTCGATGCACCTGATCGGTGACGAGACGTACGCCACCATGCCGGCCAAGCTCCGGATGACGATCATCGGCAACCCCGGCGTCGAGAAGGTCGACTTCGAGCTGTGGTCGCTCGCGGTCTCCGCGATCGGCGGCTGCGGCCGGTGCCTGGAGTCGCACGAGCAGGTGCTGCGCCAGGCCGGCATGCCCCGCGAGCAGATCCAGGAGGCCGTCCGGATCGCCGCGGTGGTCAACGCCGTCGCCGCGACGCTGGAGGCCGAGGCGGCCCTGGCCGCCGTCTGAGGTTCTCCTCCCGCACGGAGAACGGGCGGGCGTCCTTTGGAAGGACGCCCGCCCGTTCGCGTTCCGGGAGGGTTCCGGAGAAGCCAGGGAGGCCGGGGAGGCCGGGGGAAGGTCAGTCGACCGTGACCGGGGGAGCCGAGGGGTCGGCGGTCTCGGGGCGGGGGCCCCGGGCCGAGCGCAGCGGCACCTCCTTCAGCATCAGGGCGGTCACCACGGCGACCAGGGCGATCGGCACGCCGACCAGGAAGACCATCTGCATGGCCCGGGTGAAGGCCTCCAGGACGATGTCCAGCACGGGGGCGGGCAGCTTGCGGATGTCGTCGGGCGCGCCGAGGCTGGGCGTGCCGCCGCCGGTGAGGCGCAGGTGCGCCTCCCGTGCGAGGGAGACGATCTCGGAGCTGAGCCGGTTCGTCAGGATGGCGCCGAAGGCCGCCACGCCGACCGCGCCGCCGAGGGAACGGAAGAACGTCACGCCCGAGGTGGTGGAGGCCATGTCGCGGCGGTCGACGGAGTTCTGCGCGGCGAGGATCAGGATCTGCATCGTGGCGCCCAGGCCGATGCCGAGCACCGCCACGTCGAGGCCGACGACCACCAGCGAGCTGTCCACGTGCAGACGGGAGAGAAGGAACAGGCCGGCCGCGACCAGCACCATGCCGAGCACCGGGAAGATCTTCCACCTGCCGGTCCGGCTGACGATCCGGCCGGTCGAGATCGAGGCGGTCAGCAGGCCGAGCACCATGGGCAGGGTCATCAGGCCCGAGCCGGTGGGGCTCATGCCCTTGACGATCTGCAGGTACTGCGGCAGGAACATCAGCGCGCCGAACATGGCGGCGCCGACCAGCAGGGAGGTGACGCTGGTGAGCACGAAGGTGTGGTTGCGGAACAGGTGCGGCGGCAGGATCGGGTCGGCGGCCCGGCGCTCGGCGAAGACGGCGATCACGAACATGACCACGCTGAGCCCGCCCAGGGCGTAGGTCCAGCCGGAGTTCCAGGCGAACTCCTTGCCGCCGAGGGACAGCAGCAGCATCAGCGCGGTGGTGCCGCCGGTGATGAAGGTGGCGCCCCACCAGTCGACCTTGGTGTCGCGGCGGACGAACGGCAGCTTGAGCACCTTCTGGATGACGACGAACGCCACCACGGCCAGCGGCACGCAGATCCAGAACGTCCAGCGCCAGGACATGTTGTCGACGATGAAGCCGCCGAGCAGCGGCCCGGCCACGGTGGAGACGCCGAAGACGGCGCCGATGTAGCCGGAGTAGCGGCCCCGCTCGCGGGGCTCCACCACGTCGCCGAGGATGATCTGCGGCAGTGCGGCCAGGCCGCCGGCGCCGATACCCTGTACGGCGCGGGCCGCGATGAGCTGTCCCATGTTCTGGGAGAAGCCCGCGGCCACCGAGGAGAACAGGAAGACCAGCAGGGCGGCCTGGAACATGAACTTGCGCCCGTACAGGTCGGACAGCTTTCCCCACAGCGGGGTGGAGGCCGTCATGGTCAGCAGGGTCGCGCTGGCGACCCAGGAGAGCTGCTCCTGACCGCCGAGCTTGCCGACGATGGTCGGCAGCGCGGTTCCCACCACGGAGGTCGAGATCATCGACGTCAGCATGGCGAGCATCAGCCCGACCAGGATCTCCAGCACCTGTTTGTGCGTGAAATGCGGTGCGGTCTCGGCCTGGACCTTTTGTCCAGTCAGCATGAAGCAGCCCCCAATGTATGTACGATACATATGAAGTTAGTAGACGCTTGTTTACTGGTCAAATCCGGAAGGACCCTGAGGTGGACGAGACACGGCAGCGAGACCGGGAGGGCACCCGGCGGCGCATCCTCGACGCCGCCCGCCGGCTGTTCACCGAACTGGGCTACGACCAGGTGACGATGCGGCTGATCGCCGCCGAGGCCGATGCCAACATCGCGCTGATCAACCGCTACTTCGGCAGCAAGCGGGAGCTGTTCGCCGAGGTGCTGGCCGTACAGGGGCGCTTTCCCGGCGTGCTGGAGGTCCCGTCCGAGGACCTGCCCCGCCGCCTGGCGGAGTACGTCGCCGACCGGCTCAGGTCGGACCAGGGCAGCCTGATCATGTCGGCGCTCGTCAGGTCGTCGGGCTGCGCCGAGACCCACGAGATCATCCGCGACCGGGTCAGGTCGGCGATCCTGGAGCCGCTGGCCGCGCGCCTGCCCGGCGGCGACGCGGCCTTCCGGGCGACCGTCGCCACCGCGATGATCACCGGGGTGAGCATGCTGAGCCAGCTCTACGGCAAGGGCGAACTGGAGGCGCCGGACCGGGAGGCCGTGGTCGGGCGGCTCACCGCCGTCTTCCAGGCGTGCCTGGCGCCCTGACCCCGGCCCGCCGGTCCGCTACGGCCTGCCCCGGTTCGCTGCGCCCGGTCCCGGCCCACCGGTCCGTTGCGGCCTGCCCCGGTTCGCTACGGCTCGGTCCCGGCTTGCCGGTCCGTTACGGCCTGGCCCCGGCGATCCGGCAGGCCGTGCCGGGGACGTGGTCGACCTGCAGCGTGGTGTGCTCGATCTGGAAGCGCTCGTGCAGCAGGTCGGCGAGCTCGCGCCGGACCCGGTGGCAGTCTCCGCCGGGCCGTACCGACACGTGGGCCGACAGTGCGGGGAAGCCGCTGGTCACCGTCCACACGTGCAGGTCCTCCACCCCCGTGACGTCGGGGTGGTCGCAGATCGCGGCGCCGACCTCGGCCGGGGGCGCGCCCGAAGGCGCGGCCTCGAACAGCACGCGGCCGGCCTCGCGCAGCAGGCCGTAGGCGGCCTTGGCCATCAGCGCCGCCACCACCAGGGCGGCGACCGCGTCGGCCCGGCCCCACCCGGTGACCCAGACGACGACGCCCGCCACCACCGTCGCGATGAAGGCGTACATGTCGTTGAGGATGTGCTGGAAGGCGCCCTCGACGTTGAGGCTGGTCCGGTCGGCCCGGGAGATGAGCCAGGAGGCCACGGCGTTGACCGCGATCCCGGTCAGGGCCGTGCCGACGACCAGGGGGGCCGCGACCTTCGGCGGCTCGATGAGCCGCTGCACCGCCTCGTAGACGAAGTAGGCGACGAGCAGCACGAACGTCAGCCCGTTGGCCGCCGCCGACAGGATCTCCGCGCGCTTCCAGCCGAAGGTGTAGGCGCCGCTGGCCGGGCGGGCGGCCAGGCGCATCGCGAACAGGGCGAGCGCGATGGAGGCGGCGTCGGTGAGCATGTGCCCGGCGTCGGAGATCAGCGCGATGGAGTTGGCGACGACGCCCACGACGACCTCGACCGCCATGAAGACGACCAGCAGTGCCAGCGCCGCCGTAAGCAGGCGGCGGTCCGTGCCCGCACCGTGCGCGTGCCCGTGGCCGTGTCCGTGACCCATTCCGCGTCCCGTCTCGTCAACACTTGAACAGTTGCTCAGATATTACGAAATCATGCCGGGCCGGACAAGGACCGGGCCGCCGACGGGCGGAGGCGGCGTCCGGCGCGCTTCCCGCCCCGCGTCCGGTGCCGCCCCCGCCCCGGCTCCGGACGCGCTTCCCGCCCCGGCTCCGTGCGCCGCCCTCACTCCGGCTCCGGGTCCGGGTGGAGGCCCTCGACGTACTCGGGCACGGTGATCAGCGGCGGACGCTCGTGCACGCTCACGTCGCTCACCCGCGGCCGCCGGTCGTCGCCCGACGTGGGGAACTGCAGGATCTCGTGGTACGGCACGGCGGAGGCGGGCACGCGCCCCTGGCGTTCCAGCCGCGTCCAGGCGGTGAGCATGATGTGCGCGGCCATCTGCCCGAGCGCGTCGAGCGTCTGGTGGGAGTGGGCCCGCACGCCGAGATCGACCTGCGCGAGGGCGTCCAGCCCCACCAGGCCGAGCAGGTCGATGAGCAGGGCCAGCTCGACGCCGTACCCGGTGACGAAGGGGATCCGTTCCAGCGTGGCGCGGCGGCCCGCGTACTCGCCCGCCAGCGGCTGGCGGAAACCGGCCAGCTCGGGCCAGTGCAGGTTGATCAGCGGCCGGGCGACCAGCTCGGTCACCCTCCCGCCCGCGTGCGGCCGCGAGACCGCGCCCTCGGTGAGCGGCCGGTCGTAGCAACCCTTGACGTAGGCCACCGAGGGGTCCGACAGGAGCGGGCCGAGCAGCCCGGTGACGAAGTGCGAGGAGAAGTCGCGCAGGTCGGCGTCCACGAAGACGACCACGTCGCCGGTCGTGACGGCGAGCGCCTTCCAGAGGGCGTCGCCCTTGCCGGTCATGGCGCCGTACCGGGGCAGTGGGGCGTTCTGGAAGACGACGCGGGCGCCTGCCTCCGCGGCCCTCCGGGCGGTCGCGTCGTGCGAGTGGGAGTCCACCACCACGAGCTCGTCGACCAGCGGAAGGCGCTCCTGCAGGTCACGCCGGATCCGTCCGACGATCTTCCCGACGGTGCTCTCCTCGTTCCGGGCGGGCAGCACGACGCTCACCCGGTGGTCTCCCTTGGCCGCCGTCACCGCCTCGGGGGGCCAGTCGTCCGACAGGCTCGTACGGGCCTCCAGCCAGTGGCCGACCTCAGTGAACATCACCCGTCGCGGGGGTGGGTCCCGGTGTCGTCATCGCTCCTGGCTCCCCTCCGCTGTGTGACTGTCTTACCCGTGTTTGCCCTTGTATGAGGTGTTTAACCCGATATATGGGCGTTTGGGGTGAGAGGGGCGGCTGGGGCGGAGAACCCGGCCGGACCCCGGACGGCTCCGGTGAGCGTCGGTGCGTGTCGGTGAGTTCTGTCGAAGAGCGGTCCCGCCTTGGGCAAGGAGTGCCCATGAGCCGGGCCGTACCGGCCCGTTAGCGTCGCGGTGTGGGGCGGCCGGTCCGGCCGGGGCGAACCCTCGCGGGTCCCGGCCGGGCGATCCCCGCCGCGCCCGGCCGCGCGTGGCGCGCACCGCGGCCGGGCCGCCGGGGGCACCATGGAACCCTCGCCACCGGGTCCCCGCCCCGCCCCGGACGGACGAACGAACAGACGAACAGACGGACGGGCAGGCGGGACGGTGCCCGGTCCGGGCGCCGCCCCCGGAGCGCGGTGGGCGGGACCGCCGGGAGACCGGTGCCGAGCACGGACACGGACACGGACACGGACACGACCCGACGGAAAGGCGGCAGGGATGCCGGAACCCATCGAAGTGCGGAAGGTCGCCATCGAGAGCGTCACCGACGCCTCCGGACTGGCCCGGCTCATCGACGACGGGGTGATCGAGGCGCACCGGGTGCTCGCGGTGATCGGCAAGACCGAGGGCAACGGAGGGGTGAACGACTACACCCGCATCCTGGCCGACCGCGCCTTCCGCGAGGTCCTGGCCGCCAAGGGCCACCCCTCGCCCGAGAGCGTGCCGCTGGTGTGGTCCGGTGGCACCGACGGCGTGCTCAGCCCGCACGCCACCGTCTTCGCCACCACGGCGAACGCCGAGCCGAGCGACGAGCCGCGCCTCAGCGTCGGCATCGCGATGAGCGACGTCATCCTCCCCGAGGACATCGGCCGCCCGGCCATGATCGAGAAGGTCGCCGCCGGCGTGCGGGAGGCGATGAAGACCGCCGGGATCGACGACCCGGCCGACGTCCACTACGTGCAGACCAAGACCCCCCTGCTGACCCTGGCCACCATCGAGGACGCCCGGTCGCGCGGCAAGGAGGTGGTCACCGACGACACCGGCGCGTCGATGGACATCTCCAACTCCACCACCGCGCTCGGCGTGGCGGTCGCGCTCGGCGAGATCGAGACGCCCTCCGCCGACCGGATCCACCGCGACCTGTCGCTGTACTCCTCCGTCGCGTCCTGCTCCTCGGGCGTCGAACTGGATCGCGCGCAGATCGTGGTCGTCGGCAACGTGCGCGGCATCGGCGGCCGCTACCGCGTCGGACACTCCGTCATGCGGGACGCCCTGGACGCCGACGGCATCTGGGCGGCCATCCGCGCGAGCGGCATCGAGCTGCCTGAGCGCCCGCACCCGTCCGACCTGGGCGGCAGGCTGGTCAACGTGTTCATGAAGTGCGAGGCCGACCCGTCGGGCAGGGTACGGGGACGCCGCAACATCATGCTGGATGACTCCGACGTCCACTGGCACCGCCAGATCAAGGCGGCGGTCGGCGGCGTCGCGGCCTCCGTCACCGGCGATCCCGCGGTCTTCGTCTCGGTCGCCGCGGTCCACCAGGGCCCGAGCGGGGGCGGTCCGGTGGCCGCCATCGCCGACCTGGGGTGACTCCGGGACCGGGGACCCGGACCGGGGACCCGGCCCGGCAGCCCCGGCGGTCCTGCGGCCCCGCCCCCGGGGCTCAGCAGCGGACCATCGGCAACAGGGCGCCGGCCGTGTCGCGGCCGGACGCCATGACGTCGCGGCCGAGCATGATCAGGGCCTGCTCCGAAGGGCTGGACGGCTCGGCGTGGACGACGACGAGCTGCTGACCCGGGGCGCTGGTGATGTCGAACACCTCGCAGCTCAGCATCATGTCCCCGGCGACGCGGTGGCGCAGCGGGGTGACCGCGCGGGGAACGTGGGAGACGTCCTGGCGCGCCCACAGCCGGCGGAACTCCGGGCTCCTCCGGGACAGCTCGCCGACCAGCTCGACGAGCCTGGGGTCGTCGAGGTCCGACCCCGCGGCGGTGCGCAGGCGGACCACCTTGGCGTGGGCGACCGCCTCCCAGTCCAGGCCGAACTCCCGGTACAGGCTCCGCGTGGCGGAGTCCAGGAAGACCATGCGCATGAGGTTGCCGGCGTGCTCCCGGTCCGCGAAGAGGGCGGCGGCCAGCCGGTTCTCCGCCAGCACGTCCATGCAGCGGTCGATCACCAGCGCCGGGGTGTACGGCCAGCTGCCGATCAGCCGCAGCACCTCGGGGCTGACCTGCCGTACCTGGCCGTCCCCGTCACCCAGCCTCGGTCCGGGGTGCGCCAGCTCGTGCAGGTAGGCGGCGGCGTCGGGGTCGAGGCGCAGCGCCCGCACCAGGGCGCCGATCACCTGCTCCGACGGGTGGCGTTCCCGTCCCTGTTCCAGGCGGATGTAGTAGTCGGTGCTCATCCCGGCGAACATCGCCACCTCTTCGCGGCGCAGCCCCGGGGTGCGGCGGGGACCGGAGTGCAGAAGTCCCACCTCTACGGGGTTCAAAGCCTCGCGGCGAGCCCGCAGGAACTCGCCGAGGATGTTTTTCCTGCCCATCTCTCCACCAGATCCGGTTTTTCGCCTGCCGGCGCTCCCTACTGGTTCTCTCACGTCAACCAACCGGCCGGACGACCTGTTCCCGCAGGTGGGAGCGACGTTCCTGGGAGCATCGCCCCCACCCTCCGGCCTGGGGGCGATGTTCCTACCCTCCCCGGCGGCGTCCCGCCTAGCTTTACTCATGAGGGGTCGATTCCGCCCGGCGCGGCCGTCTCGAAGGCTCCGCGCCGCGACCGGGAACCGTGTGACGGGCCCCGGCCCCCGGGTCCGGGAGCCGGAGTCGCCGTCCGGGCGACGCCGATCCCGCTCTCACGGGCGTCGCCCGGCGACGCGGTCGATCCGATCGGAGGTGAGCTGTGATGATCGGACTCAGGAACACTCTCGCGGCCGGGACGACGGTGCTCTCCGTCATCGCCGCGCCCACCGCGGCGTCGATCGAGACCGCCGTGGCCGGCACGGTGGCCGGGGCCGTCTCCGCCGGGTACGTCTTCGCCGGCAGCGCCGACGGGGCCGCCAACGGCGGCGGGCCCCGCCATGTGGGGAGGACACTGTCCGAGGCCGCCGTCGTGCACATCCTCGACGGCAGCGCCGACGGGGCGGCCAACGGCAGCAGCAGCCACGGGGCGGTCAACGGCGACAGCGGCCTGTGACCGCCGCGGGCGGAACGGATCCCCGCCCCGCCAGGGCCGCGGGTCCGCGAGCCGGTCACGGCCGCATCGTGCCCGCCCCGTCCCGCGGGGCCGCGGGCGACCGGGGCCGCCGCCCGGCCCGGCGCCGCCCCCCGTCCGGACCGGCCGGGGGCGCCGGTAGGCTCCGGATTCGTGCCGAGCATCCCGCAGCCCCTGGTCCCCGACGACGACGGCGCCGCCGACGCCGCCCTGGCGTCCGCGCTCGCCGCGTTCTCGTCCGGTACGGCCGACGCCGGCGCCGTGGTGGCGTCGCTGTCCGGTGCGCGGCTGCTCGTCCCGGTGGTGGCCCTGCTGACCTCCTCCGAGGTCGGCGAGCACGGGCTGCGCCAGGAGAAGGAGAGCGAGATGGCCCTGCCGAAGCTCGTCGGCAAGGACGGGCGGGAGGCCGTGCCGGCCTTCACCGGGGCCGAGTCGCTCCGCCTCTGGCGCCCGGACGCCCGGCCCATCCAGACCACCGCGCCGCTGATCTGCCAGGCCGCGGTCCACGAGGAGGCCGCGGCGGTGGTGCTCGACGTGGCGGGACCCGTACCGTTCGTGATCGAGGGGGCCGTCCTGCGGGCCCTCGCCGCGGTCGCGTCGGGCGACGTCGGCGGGCTGGGCCCGGAGGCCACCGTGGCACGGATGGCGGACGTCCCCTCCGCCCCCGAGGCGGCCGGGGCCCACGAGCCCGCGCGGGCCGCCGGGACGTCCGGGCGCAGGCGGTTCGGCCTGCCCTGGCGCAGGCGGGCCTGACCTCAGCTTGCCCTCGGTCATGGTCGCCCACGCCGGCCTGCCCTGGCGCAGGCGGGCCTGACCCTCCGGCCGCACGCCGGGCCCCCGGCCGCGGCGTGCGGCGGGCCGTGACCGCCCGGTGGACGCGGCGGGCCACCCGGCCGCGGCCGTACGGCGGGCGCGACCGGCCCGCCCGGACTATGGTCGAGCGGTGGTCCTCCTCCCCGCCGCGGCGGCCCTCGCCGGAGTGCTGATCGGGCTGTGGTCGCGCGTCCTGGTCGTGCGGCACTCCGTGCCCGAGGGGGAACCGCCCCGGCGCGGGTGCTCCGCCCGGTCCGGGCCGCCGCCGTTCACCGTGGAGGCCGTCACCGGGCTGGTCCTCGCCGTGCTCGCCTGGCGGGCCGTCACCCCCGGCCTCGACCCTGCCTGGCCGGGCGGCCTCTGGGACGGCGGCGCGCGGGCCGTCGCCGCGCGGGCCGCCGGACTCCTCGCCCTCTGCTGGCTGGCCGGGGTCTGCGTCGTGCTGGCCTTCGTCGACGCGGCCGTCCGCCGGCTGCCCGACCGGCTCACGCTCGCCGCCTACCTCGGCACCGGCGTCCTGCTGACGGTGTCCGCCGCGGCCGGGGGACGGTGGGACGACCTGCCGCGGGCCGGGCTCGGCGGGCTCGCGCTGGCGGCCTTCTACCTGCTGCTCTTCCTGGTCAACCCGGCGGGGATGGGGCTGGGCGACGTCAAGCTCGCCGCGAGCCTCGGCACCGCGCTCGGCTGGCTCGGCTGGGGCGTCCTCGTCGCCGGCACGTTCCTGGGCTTCCTGGCGGGAGGCGTCTACGGCGTCGCCCTGCTGGCCACGCGCCGCGCGGGCCGCCGCAGCGAGATCCCGTTCGGCCCGTTCATGGCCTTCGGCGCGTTCGCGGCGGTCCTCGCCGCCCCGCTCCTCTGATCCCCGCCCGGCACCGCCGCCCGGATCCCCGCCCCGCTCCTCTGGTCCCCGCCCGGCACCGCCGCCCGGATCGCCGGCCGCGTGGCGGAACCGGACGTTCCACACGCGGCCGGGACGCGGGGGCCCGTACGACGCGGCCCGCCGTACGGGCCGGTGTCTCACCAGGTGAGCTGCGGCCATTCCAGTGGGCGGCACGTGGAAGACTTGTCATCATGTTGCGCTGGTTGACCGCAGGAGAGTCCCACGGCCCCGAGCTCGTCGCGATCCTCGAAGGCCTGCCCGCCGGGGTGGAGGTGACCACGGCCGACATCGACGAGGCGCTGGCCAGGCGCCGCCTCGGCTATGGCCGCGGCGCCCGGATGAAGTTCGAGCAGGACGTGGTGACCATCGTCGGCGGCGTACGGCACGGCCGCACGCTCGGCAGCCCTGTCGCCCTCCGCGTGGGCAACACCGAGTGGCCCAAGTGGGAGACGGTCATGGCGGCCGACCCGGTGGACCCGGCGCTGCTGGAGGGCCAGGCCCGCAACGCGCCGCGCTCGCGCCCGCGCCCCGGCCACGCCGACCTGGCGGGCATGCAGAAGTACGGCTTCGACGACGCCCGCCCGGTCCTGGACCGCGCCAGCGCCCGCGAGACCGCCGCCCGGGTCGCCCTCGGCCAGGTCGCGAAGAAGTTCCTCAAGCAGGCCCTCGGCGTCGACATCGTCAGCCACGTCCTGTCGATCGGCGGGGCCGGCACGACCTCCGAGACCCTGCCCGGACCGGACGACCTGGCGAGGATCGACGCCGACCCGGTGCGCTGCGCCGACCCGGCCGGCAGCGCCGCCATGGTCGCCGAGATCGACCGGGCGCACAAGGACGGCGACACCCTCGGCGGCGTCGTCGAGGTCGTCGCCTACGGCCTGCCGCCGGGCCTGGGCAGCTACACCCACTGGGACCGCCGCCTCGACGCCCGCCTCGCCGCGGCCCTGATGGGCATCCAGGCGATCAAGGGCGTCGCCCTCGGCGACGGCTTCGAGACCGCCCGCCGCCCCGGCTCCCGGGCCCACGACGAGATCGAGAACACCTCCGAGGGGGTCCGCCGGATCACCAACCGCGCCGGCGGCGTGGAGGGCGGCATGACCAACGGCGAGCCGCTGCGGGTGAGCGCGGCGATGAAGCCGATCTCCACCGTCCCCCGGGCGCTGGCCACGATCGACGTGCTGACCGGTGAGGCGGCCAAGGCCCACCACGAGCGTTCCGACGTGTGCGCCGTACCGGCCGCCGCGATCGTCGCCGAGGCGATGGTCGCGCTCGTCCTGGCCGACGCCGCGCTGGAGAAGTTCGGCGGCGACTCGGTCGAGGAGGTCGCCCGCAACCTCGCCGGCTACCTGTCCTCGATGGTGATCAAGTGACCGGGCGCGCCGCCAGGCGGAAGACCATGGAGAAAGCCACGGAGAAGGAGACACGGTGAGTCCCCGCGCAGTTCTGATCGGCCCCCCGGGAGCGGGCAAGTCGACCGTCGGCAGGCTGCTCGCAGGACGGCTCGGCACCGCCTTCCGCGACACCGACGCCGACGTCGAGGCCGTGGCGGGCAAGCCCGTCAGCGACATCTTCGTCGAGGACGGCGAGGAGCGCTTCCGCGAGCTGGAGGCCGAGGCCGTACGGCGGGCGCTGGCCGAGCACGACGGCGTGCTGGCCCTCGGCGGAGGCGCGGTCCTCTCCGAGGAGACGCGGGAGCTGCTGGCCGGCCACCCGGTGGTCTACCTGGAGGTCGGCCTGTCGCAGGCGGTCCAGCGGGTGGGCCTGGCCTCGGCGCGGCCGCTGCTCGTGCTGAACCCGCGCAGCCGGCTGAAGAAGCTCATGGACGAGCGCCGCCCGGTCTACGAGGGCCTGGCCACCGTCGTCGTGGCCACCGACGACCGCGAGCCGGGCGAGGTCGCCGACGAGATCGCGAAGGGGCTGCGGCCGTGACCGTCTCCAGGATCAGGGTCGGCGGGGCGGCCCCCTACGACGTCGTCGTCGGCGCCGGCGTGCTCGGCGAGCTGGGCGGCCTGCTCGGCGCGGGGGTCCGCACCGTCGCGGTGATCCACCCCGTGAGCCTGCCGGAGATCGCGCGTCCGGTCCACGGCGCCCTGGAATCGGCCGGGTACGAGGTCGTCGCGCTGCCGGTGCCCGACGGCGAGCGGGCCAAGACGGCCGAGGTGGTCGCCGGCCTGTGGTCGGAGTTCGGCCGGCACGGCATGACCCGCTCCGACGCCGTGGTCGGCGTGGGCGGGGGAGCGACCACCGACCTCGCCGGGTTCGCCGCCGCGACCTGGCTGCGCGGCGTCAAGGTCGTGCAGGTGCCGACCACCCTGCTCGGCATGGTCGACGCGGCGGTCGGCGGCAAGACCGGGATCAACACCCCCGAGGGCAAGAACCTCGTGGGCTCCTTCCACCCGCCGGCCGGCGTCCTGTGCGACCTCGCCACGCTGCTCTCGGTGCCCCGCGACGACTACGTCGCGGGCCTGGCCGAGGTCATCAAGGGCGGTTTCATCGCCGACCCGGAGATCCTGGCGCTCATCGAGGACGACCCCGAGGGCGCCCGGCACCCCGAGGGACGGCACACCCGCGAGCTGATCGAGCGCAAGGTGCGGGTCAAGGCCGACGTCGTCGGCGCCGATCTGCGCGAGAGCGGCCTGCGGGAGATCCTCAACTACGGTCACACCCTCGCCCACGCCATCGAGCGGGCCGAGGACTACCGGATGCGCCACGGCGAGGCCGTGGCCATCGGCATGGTCTACGCCGCCGAGCTGTCCCGGCTGGACGGCCGGATCGGCACGGCGATCGTGGAGCGGACCCGCTCGATCCTGACGTCGGTCGGGCTGCCCACGGCCTACCGCCGCGAGGCCTGGCCGGAGCTGCGCGACCACATGCGCCTGGACAAGAAGAGCCGCGGGGCCAGGCTGCGTTTCGTCGTCCTGGACGACCTGGCTAAGGTGTCTCCGCTGGAGGATCCGCCCGAGGAACTGCTCGAGGCCGCCTACCACGAGATCGCCCGGTAGCCCCCGGCCGGCCCGCCCCCGCGGACCCGGCCCCCTCGGCGGCGGTCCCACGGCGGTCCCGCGGTCCCGCGGCCCCGGAGCCGCCTCCCGGCGGCTCCCGCGCCGTCCCGCCGTACGGGGAGACGTACGGAAGACGCGCGGGCGAGGCGCGCGGGGAGGGCTCGGCCCGGCGGACCGCAGCACGGAAGGCACGGCCCCGGCGGGCCGCGCGGTGACGAGGAAGATCGGTGCAATGAGATCCGTCTACGTGTTCAACGGCCCCAACCTGTCGCGGCTCGGCACGAGAGAGCCCGACGTCTACGGCGCGGAGACCTTCGAGGACCTGGTGGAGCTCTGCCGGGAGGCCGGCAGGGAGCTGGGCCTGTCGGTGGACGTCCGGCAGACCGACGACGAGGCCGAGCTGGTGGGCTGGCTGCACGAGGCGGCCGACTCGCGGACCCCGGTGGTGCTGAACCCGGCGGCGTTCACCCACTACTCCTACGCGCTGCGCGACGCCATCGCCCAGCGCACCGCGCCCCTCGTCGAGGTGCACATCTCCAACCCGGCCGCGCGGGAGGAGTTCCGCCACAACTCGGTCGTCGCAGGGGTGGCCACCGGCACCGTCGCGGGCTTCGGCCTCCGGTCCTACGTGCTCGCGCTGCGCGCCATCGCGGAGGAGGCGTGATGGGTTACCGTTCCTTCGTCGCCGTCGGCGACAGCTTCACCGAGGGCATGAACGACCCCGGGATCGACGGGGCCTTCCGCGGCTGGGCCGACCGGGTGGCCGAGCGGCTGGCCGCGCTCGACCCGGAGTTCCGCTACGCCAACCTGGCCGTGCGCGGCAAGCTCATCGACCAGATCATCGCCGAGCAGCTGCCGCGGGCGATCGAGATGCGCCCCGACCTGGTCAGCTTCTGCGCCGGCGGCAACGACCTGCTGCGGCCCGGCAGCGATCCCGACCGGATGGCCAAGAAGATCGCGACGGCCGTGCGCGAGCTGCGGGCCACCGGCGCCGAGGTGCTGCTGTTCACCGGCGTGGACCCGCGCGACACCCCGATCATGCGCCGCGCCCGCGGCACCTTCGCGATCTTCTTCATGCACCTCCGGTCCATCGCCGACCTGCACGGCTGCCACCTGGTGGACCAGTGGTCGATGCAGGGGCTGCGCGACTGGCGGGCCTGGAGCGAGGACCGCCTGCACATGAACGAGGAGGGCCACCGGATGGTGGCCGCCAAGGTGTGCGAGGTGCTCGGGATCGACGCCGACGACGACTGGCGGAAGACCTGGCCGCCGCTCGGCCACGTCGATCCGGCGGCCAAGCGCCGCGAGGACATCCAGTGGCTGCGCGAGCACTTCGGCCCGTGGGTGGTCCGCCGGATCCGCAGGCGCTCCTCCGGCGACGGCCTCGACCCCAAGCGCCCCGACCTGGAGCTGTTCCGCTGATCCCCCGCGGGGGAGGGAGCGCCGGGCTCCGGCCCCCGGCCCGGTCCGGCGCACGCCGTACCGGGGCCGGGCGCGGGGTCCGTCAGGAGTCCGCGAGCCGCCGCAGCGCCTGGCGGACCTTCTCCGGGTCGTTGGTGGGCCAGAACGGCGGCAGGGAGTCGCGCAGGAAGCCGGCGTAGCGGGCGGTGGCCAGCCGGGGGTCGAGGACCGCGACCACGCCCTTGTCGTGCTGGCTGCGCAGCAGGCGGCCCGCCCCCTGCGCGAGCAGCAGGGCGGCGTGGGTGGCGGCGACCGCCATGAAGCCGTTGCCGCCCTTGGCCGCCACGTGCCGCTGGCGGGCGGAGGTCAGCGGGTCGTCGGGCCGGGGGAACGGGATGCGGTCGATGATGACCAGCCGCAGCGACGGCCCCGGAACGTCCACCCCCTGCCACAGCGACAGGGTGCCGAACAGGCAGGTCGGCTCGTCCTCGGCGAACTGCTTGACCAGCAGCATGGTGGAGTCGTCGCCCTGGCACAGCAGCGGCACGCTCAGCCGGTCGCGCAGCGCCTCGGTGGCGGCCTTGGCGGCGCGCATCGAGGAGAACAGGCCGAGGGTCCGGCCGCCGGCCGCCTCGATCAGCTCGGTGATCTCCTCCAGGTACGCCTCGGGCAGGCCGTCGCGGCCCGGCTGGGGCAGATGCCTGGCGACGTAGAGGATGCCGCTGCGCGGGTGGTCGAACGGCGAGCCGACGTCGAGGCCGGTCCAGCCCTTCGCGCGCTTTCCGCCCTTCTTGTCCGGCTTTCCAGTGGTCTTGTCCGCGCCGCCGGCGCCCTCCCCGGAGTCGCCCTCGGCGGCGTCCCTGGAACGGTCGCCGGTGCCGAGGCCCCACTGGCGGGCCAAGCCGTCGAATGCGCCGCCCAGGGCGAGCGTCGCGGAGGTCAGGACCACCGTACGGTCGCCGAAGAGCTTGTCGCGCAGCATCCCCGCCACGGTCAGCGGGGCGATCCGCAGCACGGGCGGGCGGCGGTCGGTGCCGGCGTCCAGCCAGACGACCTCGGCCCGGTCGATCTCCTCGGCGTGGCCGAAGGCGTCGAGGATCCGCTGGGCGGTGTCGTGGACCTCGTCCAGGGCGGTGAAGGCCGCCTTGCGCAGCCCGGCGCCCTCGGGGTCGTCCTTGTCGCCTCCCTGGCGCGGGCCCAGGGAGGTGATGCACGCCCACGCCGCGTCGCGGATCAGGGCGAGGGTCAGGCCGAGCACCTGGGGCAGCTCGTCGAGCCGGCCGGGCGGCGCGGCGGCCAGCAGGGCCTTGAGGTCCTCGCCCGCCTCCATGAGGCGGTCGGAGGTCGGCTGGTCGATCAGCCGCCCCACCCGCCGCACGGCCGCCATGACCATGGTCTCCGACAGCTCGCCGCTGACCACGGAGGTGACCCGGTCGACCAGCTCGTGGGCCTCGTCCACCACGACCACCTCGTGCTCGGGCAGCAGCGGGAAGTCCTCCATCGCGTCGATCGCCAGCAGCGCGTGGTTGGTGACGACGATGTCGGACTCCCCGGCGCGGGCGCGGGCCAGCTCGGCGAAGCACTCGGCCCCGCTGGGGCAGCGGGTGGCGCCCAGGCACTCCCTGGCGCTCACCGAGAACTGCCGCCAGGCCTGCTCGTTGACGCCGGGCACCAGCTCGTCACGGTCGCCGGTCTCGGTCTCCTCGGCCCACTCCTGGATGCGCTGGACCATCCGCCCGGTCACGCTCACCTCACGCGGGTCGAAGAGCTGGTCCTGCTCGTCCTCGGGCCACCCCGCGGTGGCCTTGTAGCGGCACAGGTAGTTGCGGCGGCCCTTGAGGATCGCGAACGTGGGCTCGTGCGGCAGGTGCGGGGAGAGTGCCTCGGCCAGCCGGGGCAGGTCGCGGTCGACGAGCTGGCGCTGGAGCGCGATGGTGGCGGTGGAGACCACCACGGCGCCGTCGGAGGTCATCGCGTGCCGGACCGAGGGGATCAGGTAGGCGAGGGACTTGCCGGTGCCGGTGCCGGCCTGGACGGCCAGGTGCTCGCCCTTGTCGATGGCCCGCTGGACGGCCCGCGCCATCGTGAGCTGACCGGGCCGCTCGACCCCTCCGACCGCCTTGACGGCGGTGCTCAGCAACTCCTCGACGGGGGGCAGGAGCTCCTGCGAGGAGGCGTCGTCGGCTTCGGCGTGGGTGATGGAGTCGGTCGGCACGACAGCCAACCGTACTCGGTCCCCACGACGATCGCCGCCGCTCCGGCCGGTGAGCGCGCGGACGCGTCCCGGCATTCCGGAAGCCATGTCCCATGTCGCGTGGCAGACTGGCTCCGGCACCCGGCACCCGGCACCCGGCACCCGGCCGCCGGAGCGCCCTCGGTCGAAAGGAGATCGTCCGTTTCGGTGTCACCGTGGTGAAAGATGGGGACGAAAGGACCGGTTCGGTAGAGTTTCCCGGGGTCGAGTGGACGAATAAAGGCTGGTTGAAGCACGATGTCCTCCATGTCGGAAGTTGTCCCGTTGCCGTCGTTCGGCGAGGTGTTCTTTGACGAGCGTGGCCAGGAGCGGGTTCTACGGGTCACCTGGCACGAAGGCACGCTGGTCCTGAGCCTGTGGCGCGGGGAGATGTGCACCGCCAGTTTCCGCATGCCGCTGAACGACGTCGGCCGTCTGGTGGACGCCCTCGACGAGGGGTTCATCCAGGCCGGGGGCCAGTACCCCGACGAGGTGGACGACCAGCCGCAGGCCGTGCCGCCGGGAGGGCAGGCGGCCCAGGCGGCCCAGGCCGCGCCCGCCGGGCACGGCGATCCCGCGGGCTTCCCCGTCTCCGGGGAGTTCCCGGCGGCCGGCGAGCTGCCCGGCACCGGGCAGTACGCCCGCCCCCGCCCCGAGGACTACGCCCAGCCGCAGCCGTATCCCGATGACCGGCAGTATCCCGATCCGGACCGGCAGTATCCCGACGCCGTCGCCCAGCCCGAGCCGCAGGACGACCGCCCGGTGCCCGCCCACGGCCCCAACGACGTGCTGGTGGCCCGGGGGGCCGTGCCGCCGCCCCCGGACCGCTCCCCGGCCCGCGGCGCCGACTACGGCTCCGGTGACCCCGCCCGCGCCGACTACGGCTCCGGCGACGCGGTGCCCCGGGAGAACATGATCGTGGGCGACTCGCTGTCGTACGGCCGCCCGTACCCCGCCGAGCCGCTGGGCCCGGCCTCCGGCGAGCCCGCCTACCAGATGCCCGGCGGCGACCGCTACGCGTCCCGGCAGCCGGACCCGTTCGCCGCCCCGGCCTCCGGGCCCGACGCCTACGGTGCGGGGCCCGACCCGTCCGACCCCTACGGCGGGCCGCCCACCCAGCCCGGTCCGTACGACTCCCCGGCCGCCCACCGGCAGCCCGACCCATACGCCCCGCACGCCGAGCGGTACCCGTCCCGCTCCGCGCACCCCGACCCCTACGCCGCCCCGGGCGCGACGCCCCAGGGGCAGCCGCACTCCACCGACCCGTTCGGCTTCGCGGCGCAGCAGCGCCAGTCGGCCTACGACGCCGGCCCGTCCGAGCGCTCCGACCCCTACGGCTACCCCGCCCCCCAGGCCGACCCGTACCCCGGCGGCGTCCCGGGCGCCCCGCAGCCGGGTACGGCCGGCCACCCCGCGGACCTGCGCGACCTGTACGGCTCGCCGCCCGCCGGATACCAGCAGGGGGTCGACCCGTCCGACCCGCTCGGCCTGGGCGGCAGGCAGCCCGACCCCGACCCGCTGGGGCTGCACGGCCGGCAGGAGGCGCGGATGCCGCGCCCGTACGTCCCGGACCCGCCGCACTCCACCGGTGAGCGGCTCCGCCCCGACCAGGGGTACGAGGAGCGCCGCCGCGACGAGCGGGACGACCGTCACGACTGGTGATCCCGGGGCAGACGCCCGGGATCACCGTGCTCGGGGGAGCCGATGAGTCAGGAGTCCGTACTCCAGCTGCTGCTCGTTCCGGTCATCGCCATCGCGGTGGCCGCCGTCGCCAGACGGCGCGAGTGGTCGGCGCCGCTGCTGCTGGTGCTGGCCGGGCTGGTGCTCTCGCCGGTGGTGCCCGGTTACCAGCTGGACCCCGAGCTGATCCTGCTGGTGTTCCTGCCCCCGCTGCTCTACTCCGCCGCGATCGACAGCTCCTACACCAGGCTCAAGGCCGTCCGCCGGCCGGTCGCGCTGCTGTCGATCGGGCTGGTGCTGTTCACCACCCTGGTCGTCGGCTGGGTGACCCACCTGCTGCTGCCGGAGCTGCCGGTGGCCGCGGCCTTCGCGCTGGGCGCCATCGTGGCGCCGCCCGACGCGGTCGCCGCGGTCGCGGTGGCCCGCCGGCTCGGGCTGCCCCGCCGGGTGGTCTCCATCCTGGTGGGGGAGAGCCTGTTCAACGACGCCACCGCGCTCACCGTCTACCGGGTGGCCGTCTCCGCCGCGCTGGGCGCCGGGATCACCTGGCCGGAGGCGGCGGGCAGGTTCCTGTACGCCGCGGCGGGCGGCGTCGTGATCGGCGTCGCGCTCTCCTGGCTGCTGAACCGGCTGCTGCGGCTGCTGCGCGACCCGCTCACCGAGAACACCGTCATGCTGCTCATCCCGTTCGGGGCGTACCTGACGGCCGAGATCGTCCACACCTCCGGGGTGGTCTCCGTGGTGATCGTCGGACTGTCCGTCGGGCACAGGATGCCCTCGGCGGGCTTCGGCACCAGGCTGCTGTCCGGCGCCGTGTGGCGGGTCATGGGGTTCTTCCTGGAGACGATCGTGTTCATGCTGATCGGCCTGCAGCTGTGGCCGATCATGAGCGCGCTGGGCGGGGAGGACCCGTGGAGGCTCGCCGGGATGGCGCTGGCCGTCTTCGCGGCCACGGTGCTGGCCAGGGCCGTGTGGGTCGTGCCCAGCATCCACCTGCCGAGGAGGCTGTCGGCCCGGGTCCGGCGGAACGAGCCGAAACCGCCGTCCTGGCCGGGGACGCTCATCGTGAGCTGGGCCGGCATGCGCGGGGTGGTCTCGCTCGCCGCGGCCTTCGCCCTGCCCGAGGAGTTCCCGGGCCGGCCCACGATCCTCTTCCTCACGTTCGCGGTGGTGATCGGCACGCTGCTGATCCAGGGCCTGTCGTTCCCGGCGCTCATCAGCCGGCTGCGGGTCTCCAACGAGCAGGAGATCTTCGCCGACAACCTCGCCGAGGCCGGCGCCAAGCAGCAGGCCGCCACCGCCTCGCTCGCCCGGCTGGAGGAACTGGCCGCCGAGGGGGTCCCCGAGTCCGGCGAGCACGTGGTGCGGCTGCTCAGGAAGCGGACCGAGCACCAGCCGCTCGCCGCCTGGGAGCGGCTCGGCGGCGGGACCGGCCCCGAGGGCGAGGAGACGCCCAGCGGCCTCTACCGGCGGCTGCGCAGGGAGATGCTGGCGGTCGAGCGCGACGTGCTCGTACGGCTCCGCGACGAGGGCCGCATCGACGACGAGGTGCTGCGCCGGGTCATCCGGGAACTCGACTTCGAGGAGGCCAACCTGGAGCGGGAGTAGGCCCGTTCCCGAAAGGCCCGCCCGCGCGCCGTACGCGGTTCCCGGCGTGTGCCGCGGGCGGCTCCTGGGCCCGTCCGCGCGCCGCGGGCGACGTCCCGGGGCCCGGCCGCGGGACCGGTGGTCCGGACGCCGGTGCTATCGTGGACGGGACCTATGACCGTGAGCGATGGGAGACCGGGAATGGCAGGGGACCTCGACATCTCCGGGTGACACCGGAAGTGGCCGGCCCACGGCAGGCGCGTGATCGCCGCCGTCGGGGCCATGTCGACGTTTCATCGATCCCTGCCGCCCGCCGGGCGTCCTTGACGCGCCCGCTTCCGTACGAGGTCTTCTTTCATGTCCGACGCCTTCGTCGTCTGTTCCAACCTGTCCTTCTCCTGGCCCGACGGCACCTCCGTCTTCCAGGAGCTGTCCTTCACCGTGGGCCCCGGCCGCACCGGCCTGGTCGCCCCCAACGGCGCGGGCAAGACCACCCTGCTCAAACTGATCGCCGGTGAGTACCGGCCGACCGGCGGCGGTGTCACCGTCGGGGGCGTGCTCGGCTACCTGCCGCAGAGCCTGCCCCTGTCCGGCGACCTGACCGTGGCCGAGGTCCTCGGGATCGCCCCGGTGATCGCGGCCCTGGACGCCATCGAGTCCGGGGACGCCGCCGAGGAGCACTTCACCGTGATCGGCGACGACTGGGACGTCGAGGAGCGCACCCGCGCCCAGCTCGACCGGCTCGGCCTCGCGGACCTCGACTTCGGCCGCCGCCTGCGCACGCTCAGCGGCGGCCAGGCCGTCTCCCTCGGGCTCGCCGCGCAGCTGCTGAAGCGGCCCGACGTGCTGCTGCTCGACGAGCCGACCAACAACCTCGACCTCGACGCCCGCCGCGGGCTGCACGACGTGCTCGACGACTGGACCGGCTGCCTGCTGCTGGTCAGCCACGACCGGGCGCTGCTCGACCGGATGGACCGCATCGCCGAGCTCGACCGGGGAGAGCTGCGCTCCTACGGGGGGAACTTCACCGCCTACGAGGAGGCGGTGCGCGCGGAGCAGGAGGCCGCCGAGCGGACCGTCCGCAGCGCCGAGCAGGAGCTGAAGCGGGAGAAGCGGGAGATGCAGCAGGCCCGTGAGCGGGCCGAGCGCCGGGCGGGCAACGCCGCCCGCAACCTGAAGAACGCCGGCCTGCCGCGTATCTTCGCCGGGAACATGAAGCGCGGCGCCCAGGAGTCGGCGGGCCGGGCGGGCCAGGCGCACTCCGCGCGGGTCGAGGACGCCAGGGCGCGTCTCGACGAGGCGAGCCGGGCCCTGCGCGACGACCAGAGGATCGCGCTGGACCTGCCGGGGACCGAGGTCCCGGCCGGGCGCACGGTCTTCCACGGCGAGCGCATGCAGGTCCGCCGCGGCGACCGGCCGCTCTTCGCCGGGCAGGGGGTCGACCTGACCGTCCGGGGTCCCGAACGCATCTCGCTGACCGGGCCCAACGGCGCCGGCAAGACCACCCTGCTCCGCGTGCTCGGCGGCGACGTGGAGCCGGAGGGCGGCCCGGTCAGAAGGGCCGCCGGCCGCGTCGCCTACCTGTCCCAGCGGCTGGACCTGCTCGACCTCGACCGCACCGTGGCGGAGAACCTCGCCGCGTTCGCGCCCGGGATGCCCCAGGCCGACCGGATGAACCTGCTGGCCCGCTTCCTGTTCCGCGGTTCCCGCGCCCACCTCCCGGTGGGGGCGCTCTCCGGCGGCGAGCGGCTGCGCGCCACGCTGGCCTGCGTCCTGTACGCCGAGCCGGCGCCCCGGTTCCTGCTGCTGGACGAGCCCACCAACAACCTCGACCTGGTGAGCGTCGGCCGGCTGGAGAGCGCGCTTCAGGCGTACCGGGGGGCGTTCGTGGTGGTCAGCCACGACGAGCGGTTCCTCGCCGAGATCGGGGTGAACCGCCGGTTGCGGCTCTCCGGGGGCCGCCTGCTGGAGGCGGGGGCCCCGGAGGACGCCTGACGGGCGCGCCCCGGCCCCGGGAACCCGGGACCGGGGCGCGCTCCGGGTTCCGTTCCGTGGATCTCCGCCCGCGCGGCCGCGGCGGGCGGGACGACCGGCGGAACGGAACCTAGCCGAGCGTCTCGTCGACGAAGCACCACCGCCAGGCCTCGCCCGGCTCGAACGAGGCGATGACCGGGTGGCCCGTCTCCCGGAAGTGGGCGGTGGAGTGCCGGCCGGGCGAGGAGTCGCAGCAGCCGATGTGCCCGCAGTCCAGGCACCTGCGCAGGTGGACCCAGCGCATGCCGGTCCTCAGGCACTCCTCGCACCCCTCGGGGGTGCGAGGGGACGGATCCCCGGCCCCGGTCAGGTGTTCGCAGTCGGTCATTTTCCCCCCTTTGGTCGAGGACGCCTCACGCAGATCGTACGGTCTCCGCCCGGGGCGTCCGGCGGCGGCCGGGCGGCCCCGCCGAGGGACGATCGTACGGTCCCCGCCGGTCGGCGGTTCTCACCGGTCGGCCGCCCCCGCCGGTCGGTGGTTCTCATCGGTCGGCGGTCCCCGCCGGTCCGGCGGGACACGTGTCCTCGCGGTGCCGCTCGCCGTACGGATCCGCCGGGTAGGGTCTGGGCATGCGACCCTCTACGCGACGCGTCCCCGCTCTCGCCGCCGCCGCGCTGGCCGCCGTTCTGGTCACCACGGGATGTTCCGAACTGCAGGAGGTGAGCCAGGGCGTCGACAAGGCGCAGCAGTGCCTGCAGGCCACCGGCATCGTCACCGACACGGTGCGCAAGGCCACCAGCCTGACCGACGACCCCGCCGCGCTGGAGAAGGCGCTGAACGACGGCGCCGCCAAGCTGGGCGACCTCGCGGACCAGGCCGCCAACACCACGCTGAAGGAGGCCGCCGACGGGGTGGCCGCCGACCTGCGGAAGGTGAACGTCACCGACGTCAACAGCGCCGTCGACGCGGCGCAGAAGACCGCGGCCGACTCGGCGCGCTGGGTCGAGCAGCTGGGCTCCGCCTGCTCCTGATCCGTCCGGCCCGCCGCGGGAGAACCCGCCTGTCCGCCTCCCGGGGGCCCGCCGGGCCGTCTCCCGGGGGCCTGCGGGCCGTCCGGGAACCCGCCGGTCCCGCGGCGGCGGCCTCCACGCGAGGCTCAAACGGGATCCCGAGTTCTCTATGGGAAATATCGGGGAAATACCGTCGATTTTATGAAGGCCCCTGGTGAAGAACCGGACCCCCGGTTCACGCTCGCGAACGAACGCACCTTCCTGACCTGGCTCAGCACCTCGCTGGCGCTGAGCGCGGGCGGCGTCGCCATGGCGGCGGTCCCCGAGGACGTCTTCGTGCCCTGGATGCGGACGACCCTCGCCGTCGTCCTGGTGTTCCTGTCGGCGGTCTCGGCCGCGATGGCCTACCCGCGCTGGCGCCGCGTGCAGCACGCGCTGCGCAACGCCGCCCCGCTCCCGCCTCCGGCCCTCGCCTCCATCCTGGGGTACGGCGTGGCCGTCGTGGCGGTGCTCGCCCTGATCCTCATCCTGCTGGGCCGCTGACGGTGCCCGCCGCGCCGGAGGCCGGAGCCCGCGCCGGAGGTGACCCGATGAACAACCTGTGGGACGAGGGACTGCAGAACGAGCGCACCCGGCTGGCCTGGATGCGCACCGCCGCCACGCTCGCCGTCGGCGGTCTGGGCGCCGGGGGCATCGTCCTGCGCACCGGCGTCCAGCCGGCCGTCGCGTTCCCCTTCGTCCTGGCCGCCCTCTGCGGGGCGCTGCTGCTGTCCCGCATCGGCGTCCGCTACCGGCGCGTCCAGCGGGCCCTGCACGAGGGCCTGCCCCTCGACGACCGCGCCGACGCCGTCATCGCCTGGCTCGGCACGATGGCCGTCGCCGCCGGCGCGATCGGTTTCGTCCTCACCCGCTAGGACCTGTTCCGCGGATCGTCTGAGCCATGGCGGCAGGCGGGCGATGGCAGGTGAGCTCGTCGTGGCGGGTGGCGATGCCTGAGGTGATCAGCCGGCGAGTTGGGTGGCGAGGAGCCGCGTATAGGCGCCACGGGTGGCGAGGAGTTCGGCGTGCGTGCCGATTTCGGCGACCCGGCCGTCGTCCAGGACGACGATGCGGTCGGCGGTGCGGATGGTGGACAGGCGGTGGGCGATGACCAGGGTGGTGCGGTCGCGGCGGGCCGCGGTCATGGCGGCGACCTCCTGCTCGCTTTCGGCGTCGAGGTTGGAGACGGCCTCATCCATGATCAGGATGGGGGCGTCCTTGAGGAGGGCGCGGGCGATGGCGATGCGCTGGCGCTGGCCGCCGGACAGGCGTGCGCCGAGTTCGCCGGGCAGGGTGTCGTAGCCGTCGGGCAGGCCGGTGACGAACGTGTGGGCGTGGGCGGCGCGGGCGGCGGTCTCCACCTCTTCGTCGGTGGCCTCGGGGCGGCCGAGGCGGATGTTGTCACGCAGCGAGACGTCGAACAGGTGGACGTCCTGGGGGACGAGGGTGATCAGGCGGCGTAGATCGTCCTGGGGGAAGTCGCGGATGTCGTGGCCGCCGATGGTGATCGTGCCGGCGGTGACGTCCCACATGCGCATGAGGAGGCTGGCGCAGGTGGATTTGCCCGCTCCGGAGTGGCCGACCAGGGCGACGGTCTCGCCGGGGGCGATGTCGAAGGTGCCGCCGGCGAGTGCTTCGGGCAAGCCGGGGGCGTAGCGGAAACGGACCGCCTCGAAGCGGACGTGCGGCTCGATGGGGCCGGAGGGCGGGGCGGTGACGCGGTCGGTGACCGGGGCTGGGGTGTTCAGGACGGTCATGATGCGATCCCCGGCGGCGACGACGAGGTTGAGGTCGCGGGCCACGTCGGTGACGGCGACGACCGGGGCGAAGGTGGTGGCGGCCAGGACGACGGCGACGGGGAACAACGCCGGTTGCAGGCTGCCCGCCGAGGTCAGCAGGGCGGCGGTGACGAGCACGGCGAGCATGCCGAGCGTGGTGGCGGCGTTGGTGGCGGCGTGTTCGAGGCCGGAGCGGCGGCCGTGGGCGAGTTTGGCCTCCAGGAGCCGCTGGTTCTGCTCGCCGAGGCGGTCGAGCTGGCGGGCTCCGGCGCCGGAGGTGAGCAGCTCCCGCAGGCCCTGAAGGGTGTCGACGGCTTCGGCGTTGAACTCGCCGAGTTCGGCGCGCAGCCTCGCGCCCTGGGCGGCGGCCCGTTTGCGCAGCCAGGCGGGTAGGAGGGCGAGCAGGATCAGAGCGGGCGCGAGGGCTGCGGCGAGGGCGGGATGGAAGACGGCCAGGGCACTCAGCGCGGCGACGGGGACGGTGACGGCGCTGACCAGCGGGCTGAGGGTGTGGGCGAACCAGAGCTCCAGCTGCTCGACGTCGGAGATGGCGGCGGCGCCGAGGTCGCCGGAGCGGCGTTGGAGGAGGTAGCCGGGGGCGAGGCGTTCGAAGGCGGCGTAGACGCGGCCGCGGACGTCGGCCAGCACGCGGAAGGCGGCCACGTGCGCGAGGTAGGACTCCAGCCACGGGGTGAGAGCCAGGAAGGGCAGGAGGAGGCCGAGAACGACCAGGCCGCCACGCAGGTCGCCGGGTGCGGCTCCGGTGATGGCGCGGCTGACGACCCACGCGCCGACACCGGCGGAGGCGAGGACGACCAGATGGTGGGCGACGCCGCTGACGATCGCGGCCAGCAGCAGGGGCCGGTGCGGGCCGAGCAGGGCCAGGACGGGCCGGAACCGGGACCCGCCGGGACGGTCGAGCGCGACGGCGGTGGCGGCTGTCATCGGGTGGCTCCGTTCTGCGCTGCGACCAGGCGGGCGTAGGCGCCCTGACCGGCCAGGAGTTCACCAGGTGGCCCGGCCTCCTGGATGCGGCCGTCGGCCATGACGATGACCCGGTCGGCACCTTGGACGGTGGACAGCCGGTGGGCGATCATCAGCGTGGTCCGGCCGCCGGACAGGGCGTCCAGTGCGTGCTGGATGGCGGCCTCGTTGGCGGCGTCCACGGCGGAGGTGGCCTCGTCGAGGACGAGGATGGGGGCGTCCTTGAGCAGGGCGCGGGCGATGGCGATGCGCTGACGTTCGCCGCCGGACAGCTTCAGGCCGCGCTCTCCCACGACGGTGTCGTAGCCGTCGGGCAGGGCGGCGATGAAGTCGTGTGCCCGGGCGGCGCGGGCGGCGGCTTCGAGCTGATCGGCGGTGGCGCCGGGGCGGGCGAGGGCGAGGTTGCGCCGGACGGTGCCGTGGAAGAGGTAGGTGTCCTGGGACACCACGGCGACCAGGGCGCGCAGCCGGTCGAGGGGGAGGTCGCGGATGTCGACGCCGTTGATGCTCACCCGCCCTGTGCCGGGGTCGAAGAAGCGCAGCAGCAGGGAGGCGACGGTGGTCTTGCCTGCTCCTGAGCGGCCGACGAGGGCGACGCGTTCGCCCGGTGCGATGTCGAGGGTGAAACGGTCGAGGGCGGGGCGGTCGCGGCCGGGGTAGCTGAACAGGACGTCGTCGAAGGTCAGCGAGGGGGGTCCGGTCAGGTCGAGCGGGGTGGTGCCCTGCGCGGGTTCGGGGGTGTCGAGGATCTCGAAGACGGCCTTGAGCGAGGGGACGGCGCTGTGGCTGGAGTGGTAGGCCGCCTCCAGTTCCTTCAGCGGCCGGAAACTCTCGGCGGTGAGCAGCAGAACGAGCAGCAGTTCGGTGACGGTCAGCTCGCCGGCGGCCAGCCTCATCGCCCCGGTGCCGAGCGCCACGGCGGTGCCCAGGCCGATGATGAACGCCACACCGCCGACGTAGCCGACGACGACGGCCATGAGCCGGATCGAGTCGCGGCAGAACCGCTCGGCCAGGCGGGCCAGCTCGGCGCCGCGGCGGCCACTGGCGTTGAACGCCTTGAGCGTGGCCATGCCCTGCAGCGCGTCCAGGTTCTCGGCGTACAGGCCCTTGTAGCCGCGGAGCCAGGCCGCGTTGCGGTCCCGCAGCACGCGGTCCGACACCAGCGGCAGCACCGGCATGAGCAGCGCGCAGGCCAGGACGACGGCGCCGACCAGCGGATCCAGGGTGAACAGGTACGCGGTCACCGCGACCGCGCCGAGGACGGCGGCGATCACCTGGGGCAGGAACCTGCTGATGTAGGCGTCGGTGGTCTCGATGCCGTCCACAAGAGTGGTCTGCGCGGAGCCGGTGCGTCCGCGCTGGGCGTGGGCGGGGCCGAGCCGCAGCAGCTTGGCGGTCAGGCGGCGGCGCAGCTCGGCCTTGACGGCGCCCGAGGCCCGCAGCGCGACAGGCTCGCGCACGGCCAGCGCGGCGCTGCGGACGAGCTGCAGGGCGACGACCGCGGCGACGAGCCAGATGATCGAGCCCGCGCCGTGCCCGGCGAAGATGCGGGACAGGGCCTGGGCGACGAGCACGCCCTGGCCGACGTAGGTGGCCGTGATGGACAGCAGCAACAGCACGAGCCCTGCCAGGCGCCACCGGATGGACGGCGACAGGGCCAGCAGCCGGGGGATCACCGCTCCTCCTTGAGCCGCTCGAAGACGAGCTGGGTGCGGTGTACGGCGCGCACGCCGTACACCTGACGGATCAGGTCCGGGGTGAGGACCTGGCCGGGTGGCCCGCCGGCCATGATGCGGCCGGCGTTCATCACATAGAGGCGGTCGCAGAAGGCGGCGGCCTGGTTGAGGTCGTGCAGCACGGCCAGGGTGGCGATGCCCAGCTCGCGCACGAGATGCAGGATCTCCAGCTGGTGGCGGACGTCGAGGTGGGAGGTGGGCTCGTCCAGCAGGAGCAGGCGGGTCTGCTGGGCCAGGGCGCGGGCGAGGAGGACGCGTTGTTTCTCCCCGCCGGACAGGGTGGCGAAGATCCGCTCGGCGGCGCCGGTCAGGCCGACGCGCTCCAGCGCCCGCGCGCACAGCTCCTCGTCGGCGGCGGCGTCGGCCTTGTACGGGGTGCGGCCCATGAAGACGATCTCGGCCACCGTGAAGTCGAGGTCGGCCGGGATCTCCTGGGCGACCACGGCGGTGCGCCGGGCGGCCTGGCGGGCGGGCAGCCGGTGCACGTCGTCACCGTCCACGGCGATGAGCCCGGCGGCGGGGCGCAGCGCCCGGTAGACCGAACGGAGCAGGGTGGACTTGCCGCAGCCGTTCGGCCCGACCAGGCCGACGAACTCGCCGTCGTCCACCAGCAGGTCGGCCTCGTGCACGATCGGGTGGCCGTCGAGCGCGACGGACACGCCGCGCAGGTCGAGCTTCACGTGACGCTCACCGCCCGGTCCACGGAGCGGCGGCGCAGCAGCCACAGGAAGAACGGCACGCCGAACAGGGCGGTGACGATGCTGAGCGCCAGTTCCTGCGGCGCGTTGACGGTGCGCGCGGCGATGTCCACGAGCTGCAGGAACACGGCTCCGAGCAGGGCGGCGACGGGCAGCACGCGGCGGTGGTCGGCGCCCACGAGCAGCCGGGCGGCGTGCGGCACGATCAGGCCGACGAACGCGATCGCACCGCTGGTGGCCACCAGCACGCCGACCAGCAGCGAGGTCAGCACGAACAGGGTCAGGCGGAAGCGGTGCACGTTCACGCCGAGCGAGACGGCCGTCTCCTCTCCGGCGGCGAGCGCGTTCAGCGGGCGGTGCTGCAGCAGCAGGTACGTCACCCCGGCGGCGAGGACGACGGCCGGCAGCGGCAGCATGTGCCAGCGGGCGCCGCCGAGGCTGCCCATCAGCCAGAACAGCACCTGCTGGGCGGCCCGGCCGCTCTGCGCCAGTTGCAGGACGAAGCTGTAGGCGGCCTGGAACAGGTACGCCAGCGCCACCCCGGCCAGCACGAGCCGGGACGGGGACAGGCGGCCGGACCGCTGCGCCAGCACGTACACCAGGGCGAGCGAGAGCAGGGATCCGGCGAAGGCCGCGGCCGACAGTGAGAGCCCGCCCAGCGCCGAGGCGCCCAGGATCAGCACGAGCACCGCGCCGAACGAGGCGCCGGAGGAGATGCCGAGCAGGAACGGGTCGGCCAGCGGGTTGCGTACCAGGGCCTGCAGCACCGCCCCGACCACCGCCAGCCCGGCCCCGACCAGGAGCGCCAGTAGCGCGCGTGGCAGCCGGAACTCCCATACGATCTGCTCCTGCGCCGGGGTCCAGGTGCGTGGCGCCCCGTCGGCCGGGACGCCGGGGAGGAGGCGGTCGGCGACGATGCCCCAGGCTTCGGGCAGGGCGACGTGCACCGCGCCGATGCTCACCGCCAGCCAGGTCGAGGCGACGACGGCGACGGCGAGCGCGGCGATGAGCAGGGGGAACCCGCTCGCGCGGCGGTTCTTCGGCACGAGCCCGGTCTGTGCCGGGCTCTGCCGGGTTGCGCTGGTCACCGGGCGAACGCGTCGGGGTGCAGGAAGCGGGCGATGTCGGCGATGGTCAGGATGTTGCGGTAGCCGGGGTGCTGGGCCGCCACGGGAAGCGCGAGGTAGCGCCGGTCCTTGGCGGCCGGGCTGTTCCTGGCGATGGCGAAGGCCTCGGCGGCCTTGGCCGGCGAGCTCGGCATGTCCTCGCCGCGCAGGGTGGCGTAGTCGCTGATCAGGACGGCTTCGGGTTGGGCCGCGCTGACTTTCTCGGCGCTGACCTCGGTGTAGTCGCCTTTGACGTCGGCCAGCACGTTCGTCCCACCGGCGGCGGTGATCATCTGGTTGGTGATGCCCGCGCCGCCGTAGGCGTTGACCGGGCCCTTACCGCCGTCGGCGGCCAGCACCCTGACCGGGGTACGGCCGGCGACGCGCTTCGTGACGTCGGCGAGCCCGCCCCGAAGTTCGCTGATCAGCGCGTCGGCACGGTCGGGGACACCGAAGATCGAGCCGAGATTGCGCAGGTCGGCGTAGGTGTCGTCGATGGTGAACTCGAGCACCTCCTCGGGGCTGCACCAGCCGCCCAGGATGTACACCAGGGAGCCGGCCGCGTCCAGCTCCTCTACGGTGGCGTAACCGCCGGCGGCGTCGAAGCCGGCCATCGCGTTGTCCAGGACGAAGTCCGCGCCCTGGGCGAGCATGACCTCTTTCTGCGGCAGCATGATCGTGTCGGAGATCTCCGGGATCTTGACGTACTGCTCCTTCTGCCCCGGCAGGAACGGGCTCTCGGAGAAGTTCGTGCGCCCGGCGATTCGGTCGCCCAGGCCGAGGGCGAGCAGGGTCTCCAGGGCGGGGTGGTAGCCGGTCACCACCTTGGCGGGTGGCCTGTCGAACGTGAGCTTGCGTCCGCAGTTCTCCACCGTGACCGGGAAACCGGCCTGCGGCGCCGCCGCCTGCCCGGCCTCCCGGCCGGTCTCCTGAGTGGCGGGAGCCGGTGAGCAGGCGGTCAGCGTCAGAGCCGCTACCAGGACGAACAGCCTTCTCATGATCGTGATACCGCCTTCGGCGGCGCGTTGTCGCCAATGGCCGGGGTGATACGAGGCGGGCGGCTCATGTGGTGAGTCTCCGGAGGTTCGAGGTCGAACGATCATCGTGCGCGAAAGCACCACATTCTGCACATAAGTTGCAATTGCCAGCAAGTGGCATTAGGGCGGCGATAGCTGGAGGCGAGCCTCGGCGCGTTCGGGGATGGTCGCGCTGACGCCTCGTCGGCGCAGGTGGGCGCGGATGACGCGGGAGCCGCAGCCCCTGTCGGCGATGACGTGGCCGGGGCGGATGCGGGGCCGGGGCGATGACGTGGCCGGGGCGGATGCGGGGCCGGGGCGATGACGTGGCCGGGGCGGATGCGGGGCCGGGGCGATCACGTGATCGGGGCGGATGCGGGGCCGGGGCGATCACGTGATCGGGGCGGGTGCGGAACCCGCCGGAGCCGGCTCGCGGCGCCGGAACGGCCTCCGTCGCGGCTGTGAACCGAGTGCGGTCGTTGATGTCGCCGCCGCCGGGCGGGGAGGACGCCGGCCGGGCAGGAGGGCGCCGGCCGGGCAGGAGGGCGCCGGCCGGCGGGATGCGGTGGTCAGGAGCCGCCGAGGGCCACCGTCTCGGCCACCTCGTCGCGGCGCTCGGTCTCCTCGGCGGCGAACCGTTCGGCGTCGAGCCGCTCGGCGATGTCCTCGTCCTGCCTCATGAGGGCGTCCAGGTTCTGGCCCGCCATGTCCAGGACCCCCATGTCGGCGTAGGCCTGCTGCAGGCGCGGGCTCCACAGGCCGATGTCCTTGACGCAGGGGACGATGCGGCTGAACAGCAGGGAGCGGAACAGCTTCATGTACTCCGACTGGTCGACGGCCTCCATGGCCTGGGCGACCTCGGCCCGGCTCAGGCCGATGGTCTCCCACGTCTCCCGGCCGCGCAGCCGGTCGCGCATGAGGTAGCAGCCCTCGATGACGAAGTCCTCGCGCTCACGCAGCTCGGTCTCGCTGAGCTGGCGGTAGTAGTCGCGCAGCGCCATCCGGCCGAAGGCCACGTGCCGGGCCTCGTCCTGCATCACGTAGGCGAGGATCTGCTTGGGCAGCGGCTTGGTGGTGATGTCGCGCATCACCCCGAAGGCCGCCAGCGCCAGGCCCTCGATGAGCACCTGCATGCCGAGGTAGGGCATGTCCCAGCGCGAGTCGCTCAGCGTGCTGTCCAGCAGCGCCTTCAGGTGGGGGTTGATGGGGTAGGCGTGCCCGACCTTCTCCTGAAGGAAGCGGGCGTAGGTCTCGGCGTGCCGGGCCTCGTCCATGGTCTGGGTGGCGGCGTAGAACTTGGAGTCGAGGTCGGGGACCGACTCCACGATCCGCGCCGAGCAGATCATCGCGCCCTGCTCGCCGTGCAGGAACTGGGAGAACTGCCATGAGGCGTTGTGCAGGCGGACGTCCTTGCGCTGCTTCTCGTCCATCCTGTCCCACAGCGGCGTGCCGTAGATGGCGATGGTGGTGTCGGGGACGCCGAGCACGTCGTACGGATCGACCTCAAGGTCCCAGTCGATGCGCTTGACGGAGTCCCACTGCTTGTCCTTGCCCTTCTGGTAGAGGGCGAGCATGCGGTCCCGGCCCTCGTCGTACTCCCACGTGAAGCGGGCGGCTCCGGCCGCCTCGACGTCCCACGTGGAAAGCTCGGCGGGGATCGCGTACAGGTCGTGCGTCGACATCTGGCCTCCAGGGACGTACACCGTACGTACACTTGCGAGACTGGCACCCGTGCCGCGCGCGCGTCAAGGGACGGGCACGCGTGCGTGAGGAGAGGAGACAATGGCGCCATGCCCGCCGAGCCGCTGTCCCGCCCGCGCATCGTCGCCGCCGCCATCGACCTGATCGAGCGCGAGGGCGCCGACGCCGTGTCCATGCGCAGGATCGCTGCGGACCTGGGCGTGGGCGTCATGTCGCTCTACAACCACGTGCCCAGCAAGTCGGCCCTGCTGGACGGCGTGGCCGAGGCTGTGCTCTCGCAGATCGAGTTCACCGACGACCCCGACGCCGAGTGGACCGACCGGGTGCGGATGCAGGCGCGGGCGTTCCGGCAGATCGCCCACCACTACCCGCGCTGCACGATGGTGGTGGTCAGCCGCCAGCTGAACTCGACCGCCGGGCTGCTGCCGGTGGAGCGGGCGCTGTCCACACTGCGCGACGCCGGGTTCGGCGGGCGGGAGGCCGTGCGCGTCCTGCGGGTGTTCATCGCCTACATCGTGGGCTCGTTGCTGCGCGAGGTCGGCGTGACCCCGACGTTCGCCCCGGTGCACCGCCCCGACATCGCGGTGGCCGACGCGGATCCGCTGCTGTTCCCGCAGGTGAGCGGGTTGGCCGGGCCGCTGGCCGACTGCGACCACGAGGCGGAGTTCGAGTTCGGCCTGGAGATGCTCATCCAGGCCGTCGCCGTGCAGCTGAAGCCGTACGGCTGACGGGGTGACGCCCGGGGCCTCGTGAGCCCCGGGCGCCGGTGGTCCGGCTCCGGTGTCCGTACGGTCCCGCCGGTCCGGGTGGTTCCGGCGGTCCGTACGGTCCCGGTGGTCCGGACGGCTCCGGCGGTTCGGGTGGGCCCGCCGGGCCGGACGGTCCTCTCTGCGGTCTTCCGGTCCGCCGCCGGCGGGAGTGCTCCCTTCCCCTGGGCACTCCGCACCGCGCGTCAGTACCAGTTGCTCGCCTGGAAGTGACCCCACGCGCCGCACGGCGTCCCGTAACGGCTCTTGATGTAGCCCAGCCCCCAGTGGATCTGGGTGGCGGGGTTCGACCGCCAGTCCCCGCCGCTGCCGCTCATCTTCGAGCCCGGCAGGGCCTGGGGAATGCCGTAGGCGCCCGAGGAGGGGTTGTGGGCCTGGTGGTTCCAGCCGCTCTCCCGGGTCCACAGGCTGTCGAGACATCGGAACTGGTCGTAGGACCACGCGCGCCGGGCCAGCAGACGGAAGGCGATCGCCCTGTTCCTGCTGCTGGCGGTCCTCGCGGCGAGCCTGACGGGCTTGGCCCGGGTGAACCAGGTGCCGCGGTGCACCATCGCCCCGGCCTGCTTCCGCAGGACGGGTTCCGCGAGCTCCTCGGCCCACCCGATCGCCGCCGGGCCCACCATGGTGGAGGTGGCGAGCATGGTCACAACTGCGTTACGCAGAACGCGATAACTGTCCACATCAGTCCTTTTTCGCTGGCCGCGTGCGGGAGGCGGCGGGGGAGACGGTGCTCCCCCGCCGCTCGACGTTCCGGCACCCGTGGCTCGGATGCGGAAGCCCGCGCGGTCTCGCCGGCCCGATTCCGGCATGAGGCCCGCGGCGATCTCTCTACGGCGCTTTCTAGTACGCGCGGAGAGCGCCGGTCGCCGACTGCGGCACGCGAAGGAAGGATGTTTGCGGGTTCTTGTCGGTACCCGGGCGGTTCGGCGACGGCTTTCTTGCCGGCCGCCGTTCCACTATGCGGGGGGAAGGGATGAAGATCGGCCCGGGATGGGGTTTGGATCAATACCAACCGTGGGAGCGGAAGTGCGTCCATGCCCCGCACGGCGTGCCGTAACGCTGCTTGATGTACGAAAGACCCCATTTGATCTGGGTTCTGGGGTTGGTGCGCCAGTCGCGCCCGGCGCTGGCCATCTTCCCTCCGGGCAGGGCCTGGGGGATGCCGTAGGCGCCGGAGTAGCGGTTGCTGGCCCGGTGGTTCCAGCCGCTCTCCCTCGCCCAGAGCAGGCTCAGGCAGCCGAACTGCGCCCTGCTCCATCCCCGCGCCGCGACCATGGACGCGCCGATGGCCTTGTTGGCCTGCGCCGAGGTGCGGGTGGCGGAGGCGAGGGCGGGGGAGGACTGGGTGGCGACCCCGGCGCTGAGGGCCAGCGCCGAGGAGGCCAGCAGGACACCGGTACGGCGGAGCGTCGGCATAGGCGTATCCCTTTCGTCTGGTTCGTCTGGCTGGGGGACGCCGACACGATGCCGCAGCGCCCCCGGGACGGGCCAAGCCGACAGGGAAAGTCAAGATCCATGTCAAAGATCGGTTAGAGTTCGATCAAGATATCGGCGAGGGGCTGGGCGCACCGCCTATGAGCTGTGTCACATTTCCCGGGGCGGGCGTCATAACTCTTGAATGTGACAGCGGGAATAAGCTGCAGATCATGAGAATTCGTGATATTTCCGTCCGCACGCTCGATGACGCCCCCACCACGCTCGGTGAGCTGACCGGTGACGGGCCCGTGCTCGTCGTGAACGTGGCCTCCCGGTGCGGGCTCACCCCCCAGTACGCCGGCCTCGTCGAGCTCCAGCGCGCCTACCGTGAGCGGGGCCTGACCGTCGTCGGGGTGCCGTGCAACCAGTTCATGGGCCAGGAGCCCGGCGGTCCGGAGGAGATCCGGGAGTTCTGCTCGGCCACCTACGGCGTGGACTTCCCGCTGCTGGCCAAGACCGACGTCAACGGCGAGGACCGGCACCCGCTCTACGCCGCGCTGACCACGGCCGCCGACGCCGACGGCGAGGCCGGGGACGTGCAGTGGAACTTCGAGAAGTTCCTGGTCTCCAGGGAGGGGGAGGTGCTGGCGAGGTTCCGGCCCCGCGTCGAGCCCGGCGACCCCGCCGTCATCGCGGCGATCGAGAAGTCCCTCTAGGGGCGCAGCTGCCCCGCACGACCAGCTCGGTCGGCAGCAGCACGCCGCGGGGGCGCCGGCCGCCCCCGCGCAGCACCAGTTCGGCCGCCCGGTACCCGATGTCCTGGGCCGGCTGGGCGATCACGGTCAGCGGGGGAGCGCACAGCTCGGCCCAGGGAACGTCGTCGAACATGACCAGCGACAGGTCCCTGGGCACCCGCAGATCCAGCTCCCGGGCGGCGAGCACGGCCGCCTCGCCCAGCAGGTTGCCCCCGGCGAGCACGGCGGTGAGGTCGGGGCGGCGCTGGAGGAGCCCGGCCGCGGCGGCGTAGGCGGAGTCGCGACTGCCGCGGGCGAAGACGAGGAGCTCCTCGTCCACCAGGGGGCCGAGCGCCTCGCGGAAGGCCGCCACGCGCTGCTCCTGCCCCGGCCCGCCCAGGTAGGCGATGCGGCGGTGGCCCAGCCCCGTCAGGTAGTCCACCGCGGTCCGCACGCCCGCCCGGTCGTCGGCCAGGACGGCGGGCACGTCGCCGCGCCCGGCCGGCACCCGGTGCGCGAACACCGTCGTCAGCCCGGTGCGCAGGGTGGGCTCCCAGATCTCCCCGCTCCCGGAGGGGATCGCGATCATCCGGCCCACGCCCTGCTCCAGCAGCATGCCGACCATCTCGGCCTCGCGCTCGGGATCGTCGCCGGTGGCGCCCAGGATCACCGGCTCGCCGGCCGAGCGGGCGCAGGCCAGCACGCCGTCGGCCAGGCGGCCGTAGAAGCTGTCGGTGACGTCGGGCACCAGCAGGCCGATCCCGCCGGAGCGCCGCTGGCGCAGGTTGCGGCCGAGCGCGCTGGGCCGGTAGTCGAGCTGGGTCGCGACCGTCAGCACCCGCTCCCTGGTCTCCGGGCTGGCCGAGCCGCCGGACAGGACCCGCGACACGGTGGCCACCCCGACCCCCGCCGCCTCGGCGACGTCCTTGATGGTCGTACGACGCATGCTCATGGAAACGATTCCATCATGTTTTCCGTATTCGATCCAGTGCGGAGCGGCGTCTTCGGGGCGCTGGACAAGCTGAAATCGGGACAAACCCTTGACAGGGGTGCCCCGTTCCGATGAGATGCATGAAAACGTATCCACATCGGGTGAACGCGGGGTTGGCCCGAGGCGCGAAGGACTGTGATGGCATCCATCGTTCTCAGGAACGTCGACAAGATCTACGCGGGTGGCGTGAAAGCCGTGAACAGCATCAACCTTGAGATCAAGGATGGTGAGTTCATGGTGCTGGTCGGCCCCTCCGGCTGCGGCAAGTCCACCGCGCTGCGCATGATCGCCGGGCTCGAGGACATCAGCGGCGGCGAGATCATCATCGGCGACCGGGTGGTCAACCACCTGCCGCCGAAGGACCGCGACATCGCCATGGTCTTCCAGAACTACGCGCTCTACCCGCACATGACCGTCGAGGAGAACCTCGCGTTCGGTCTGAAGCTCCGCAAGATGCCCAAGGCGGAGATCTCCAAGCGGGTCAACGAGGCCGCCAAGATGCTCGGCCTGGAGCAGTACCTCAAGCGCAAGCCGGCCGCCCTGTCCGGTGGTCAGCGCCAGCGTGTCGCGATGGGCCGCGCCATCGTGCGCGAGCCGCAGGCCTTCCTCATGGACGAGCCGCTGTCCAACCTGGACGCCAAGCTCCGCGTCTCCATGCGCGCCTCCCTCAACACCCTGCACGAGCGGCTCGGCGTGACCACCGTCTACGTCACCCACGACCAGGTCGAGGCCATGACCCTCGGCGACCGCGTCTGCGTCCTGCGCGACGGCCTGCTCCAGCAGGTCGACACCCCGCAGAACCTCTTCGACAACCCGGTCAACCTGTTCGTCGCGGGCTTCATGGGCTCCCCGTCGATGAACTTCGTCAACGCCGAGCTGGTGCGCGGCGACGGCGGGGCCTCGGTCGCCTTCGCCGGCTTCAACCTCCCGGTGCCGCAGGAGACCTTCACCGAGAAGCCGGGTCTGGACCAGTACATCGGCAAGAAGCTCATCCTGGGCATCCGCCCCTCCGACTTCGACGACGCCGTCATCGCCAACGGCCACGCCGGCGGCTGGGCCCGGCTGCCGGTCCGCGCCGAGGTCACCGAGGAGCTGGGCTCGGAGATCAACGTGCTGTTCCTCATCGACGCCCCGCCGGTCCAGCACCAGGACACCGTCGCCGCCGCCGACGCGGGCGACGACGAGGAGGCGGCGCTGCCGCTGGTGGGTGACAAGTCGCTGTGGACGGCCCGGGTCAACTCCCGCAGCCACGTCCGCCCCGGCCAGAACATCGAGCTGGTCGTCGACACCCACAACCTGCACTTCTTCGACCCGACCTCCGGCCTGGCGGTCGGGCACCCGGCCAACGCCCGCGTCTGACCGTCCCCGGGGGACCGCTCCCGTCCACCCTCGGTGAGCCGAAAGGGCCCGCGCCACGACCCCCTCCCGTGGCGCGGGCCCTTTCGTGTCCGCCGGCCGGCTCAGGACCGGGGCCCGGAACCGGAGTCACGGAGCCGGCCGGCGGCGGCCCCGTGACTCCGGGGAACGGAACCTAGCGGCGCCCGAGGCGGCGGGAGACCTGGCCGGTCAGGCCACGGGGGACCAGCCTGCCGACCCCGACGATCACCTTGTAACGAATGTCCGGCACGCTCACCCGCGCTCCGAGGGCCAGGTCGCGCATGGCCGCGGCCACCACCTTGTCCGCCGACAGCCACAGGAAGCCGGGGATGCCGGAGGTGTCCATCGAGGCGCGGTCGTGGAACTCGGTGCGCACGAACCCCGGGCACAGCGCCATCACCCGCACCCGGGTTCCGGTCAGCTCGGCGGCGGCGGACTCGCTGAAGTTCACCACCCACGCCTTGGAGGCGCTGTAGGTGCCGCGGGTGAAGAACGCCGCCACCGACGCCACGTTGACCACCGCGCCGCGGTCGCGCTCGCGCATCCCCGGCAGCGCCGCCAGCGTCAGCCGCAGCACCGCCTCGCAGTGCACCTTCAGCATCCGCACCTCGTCGGCCACCGGCACGTCGAGGAAGGAGCCGGGGTGGCCGAACCCGGCGTTGTTGACGAGCAGCTCCACCCCCTCGCGCAGTCGTTCCTCGACCTTCGCGATGTCCTCGTCGACGGCGAGGTCGGCGGGCAGCGTCTCGGTCTTGACGCCGTAGCGGCGGTGAAGGGTCTCGGCGGAGGAGCGCAGACGCTCCTCGTCGCGGGCGACCAGGACGAGTGAGAAGCCGTCGGCGGCCAGGCGGCGGGCGAACGCGGCGCCGATGCCGGCCGTCGCGCCAGTGATCAGTGCGGTGGGCATGCACGCAGTCTAGAGATCACGCCGCCGCGCGTCCCGTCCGGCCGGAGCGCGCCGCCTTCCGGGTCGATGCGCGGTCCCGCCGAGCGTCAAATGAGCCGACCGTCAAATAACGGAGAACAACCGCCGATCGTTCGGCAAGCGCCGTGAGCCGCGCCGTTCGTGTGATGTCTGGGCGAATATAACGGGTTGCGGGGACATGTCGCTCGTGTTCCGACGGTGGAACCGGGGCCTGGATCGACGATACGGGGGAATTCGGAATGACCAGAAGACACGCCGTGCCAATTCTGCTGGCGGCCGCCCTCGCGGGCGCGCCCGTCTTAGGGACCGCCGGTGCGGTGGCCGCCGCCGCCTCGGCGGCACAGTCGCCCGGTGATGAGATGAAGCCTTATCCGCCGCGTCCTTTCGGGCCGGGGGACTTCTTCGACGACCTGGCGGACGCGGCGCTGCTGGAAGCGCTGGCGAACGCCGACGAAAGGGACCCGGACGCGGAGGACGAGGACGAGGATCCGTTGGACCTGCTGGTCAGGCCGACGAAGGCCGCGGACGACGTCCCGCCGGGAGACGGATTCGATCCCATCCGCGGTCTCGGCGATGACGACGATGACGACGACGATGACGACGACTGCGGCGGGGGCTGCGGGGGCGGCGGGTGCGGCCCGGGATGCGAGGCGCGGAAACAGGTGAGCAGCCAGGCCGCGGAACTGCCGTTCACCGGAGCGCCCGTGGGACTCATCGCCGCCGCGGGCGGCGGCCTGCTGGCCGTGGGCGCGACGGGCGTCCTGCTCTCCGTGAGGCGTCGCCGATCCTCCGATGCCGGATAGGAGACACCGCCGGACAGCCGTGATGAGCCTGCTGGCTCTCACCGCCGTCACCGTGCCCGCCGGAGGCTGGGCGGCTCATCTCGGGCTGGCCGCCCGGGACCATCTGGAGGCGACGAGGAACGCGCTTCTCCGGTTGCGCACGGTGGCGGCCTCGGGCGACCTGGAGCTGACGGCCGGGCCGCTGCGGGACGCCCGATGGCACGCCGCCGAGGCGGCCCGGCTCACCGGCGGCCCGGACTGGTCGCTGATCGCGCACGCCCCGGTGGTGGGGGGGATCGCGACGGCCGTGCGGGGACTGGCCGAGAGCGCGGCGGAGCTGACCGACGTCCTGACGGACGTGCGGCAGGCGGGCGCCGCGGTCCTCACGGCCGGGACCCGCACGGGTGACACGGGACGCCTGCTGACGGCGCTCGACGGGGCGGCGCCGATCCTGGACGACTCGGTCACCCGGCTCGGACGGGCGGGCGCCCGCCTGGCGGCGACCCCGGCCGACACCGGAGTCGACGAACTGGACCGGGCGCGGAACACCGCCCTGCAGGAGATCGACCGGCTGCGTGACGGCCTCGGCGACGCCGCGACGGCGGCCGCCCTGCTGCCCCCGCTACTGGGGGGCCACGGCCCGCGGCGTTACTTCCTGGCCTTCCAGACCAACGCCGAGGCGCGGGGCACCGGAGGCATGGTCGGCGCGTTCGGCATCCTGACGGCCGACGCGGGCGAGATCCGCGCCGGCCGGTTCTCCGCCCAGACGGGAACCATCGCGAGCCCCGTCCCCGTCGTCGAGCACGGAGCGCGGTTCCGGGCGCACTACGGGCCGTACGCGACGAGGCTGCTGTCCGTCTCCAACCTCTCCCCGCACTTCCCCTACGCCGCGGCCGCCTGGACCGGCCTGTGGGAACGGCGGCATCACCTGCGGCTGGACGGCGCCATCGCGACCGACCCGGTCGGCCTGTCCCACCTGCTGGAACTCATCGGCCCGGTCACCCTGCCCGGCGGCGAGGCGGTGACCGCCGCCAACGTCGTCGACCTCACCGAGCGGCAGGCCTACGCCCGTTACCCCGACCCCGCGGCGCGCAAGCGGTTCCTCCTCGGGATCGCCGCCGCCGTCAGCCGGAGACTGCCCGCCGCGTTCACCGACCCGATGAGACTGCTGCCGGTCATGACCCGGATGGTGCGGGAGCGGAGGATCCAGGTGTGGAGCCGCCGGGACGACGAGCAGCGGCTCCTGGCCGAGACGCCGGTCGGCGGCGTGCTGCCGCGACGGCCGGGGCCCTTCGCCGAGCTGGTGGTCAACAACTCGGCCGGCGGCAAGCTCGACTACTACCTGAAGCGCTCCGTCGGCTACGAGCTGGGACGGTGCCTGGGCGGGATCGGGCTGCGCCTCAGCGAGGTGCGGATCCGGCTCACCAACGACGTTCCGAGGGAAGAGCTGCCCCCCTATGTCACCAACCGCCTGGACTCCACGGGGGACCGGTACGTCCCCGGCGCCAACCTGTCATGGGTGTCGCTCTACGCGGCGGTCGGCACGAAGGTCAGGGCGGTGTGGCTCGACGGCGAGCGCGTACCGGTCACCCGGAACGAGGAGCGGTCCCATCCGGTCTACTCCACCCTGGTGGAGTTCGCCCCCCGGCAGACGAGGACGCTGGAGTTCGAGCTGGCCGAACCCGTCTCCGCCGAGCCTCCCGTGGTCCCGGTGCAGCCGCTGGTCCATCCGCAGCGCACCCGGGTCACCGAGGACCGGCGAGGCTGCGCTTCGTGACGGTGGAGGGACGTGCGAGTCTCATGACGGTGGGGGAACGTACGAACGGTGACGATGCCGCGGGCGATGCCGGGTTTCACATCCTGTTCGTGTGCACGGGCAACATCTGCCGCTCCCCGGTGGCGGAGCGGCTGGCCAGGTCGGTCCTGGGACCGGCCTCACCGATCCGGGTGAGCAGCGCGGGAACCCACGCCGAGCCGGGAGGCCGGATGGCCGGACGCGCGCGGGAGTCACTGGTCCGGCTCGGCGGTGATCCCGGCGGCTTCGCCGCCCGGCCGCTCACCCCCGAGCTGGTGGCCGCCGCCGATCTCGTGCTGACCGCCGCCTCCGAGCACCGCGCCCGGGCGGTGCAGCTGCTGCCCGCGGCCGCCACGCGGGCCTTCACCATCGCCGAGTTCGGGGTCCTGTCCGGAGCCGTGCCGCCCGGGACGGTCCTCCGCCACCGGGACCCCGTACGGCGGGCGCGCACACTGGTCGCCGAGGCGAGGGCCCTGCGCGGGCTGGTCCCGGTGGAGCGGCCCGACATCCCCGACCCCCACGGCGGTTCCCGGCGGGCCCACAGGACGGCGAGCCGGAGGATCGCCGAGGCGCTCGCCGTCCCGCTCCGGTTGCTCACACACCCACGGGAGTCTTGACCTCGGTGTTCGTCCCGGGTTCGTAGCCGTAACCGTAGCCGTAGCCGTGGTAGTTGCTCCTCCTGACCGGGACGAAGTTCAGGACGGCCCCCACCAGGCGGGCGTTGATCGACGACAGCAGTTCCACGGCGCGGACGAGGTGCTCCCGCCGGGTCCTGCCGTACCGCGCGATGAGCAGCGCGCCGTCACAGATCGCCGCGAGCGCCGCGGCGTCGGTCACGGGCAGCAGCGGCGGCGCGTCGATGATCACCATGTCGTGGCTCTCCATGAGCTGGCCGAGCAGCGTGCGCATCGCCTGCGAGGCGAGCAGCTCGCTCGGGTTCGGCGGGATCTGACCGCTCGGCAGGACCGACAGGCCCGGCTCCCCCCAGGTCTGGACGACGTCCCGCAGCGCCGTCTTCCCGATCAGCACGTCCGTGAGGCCGGCCGCGCCCTCGATGCCGAGGTAGTGCGGGATGCGCGGGCGGCGCAGGTCGCCGTCCACCAGGATCACCCGCCAGCCGGCCTGCGCGAGTGTGATCGACAGGTTGGTGGCGATCGAGGACTTCCCCTCGCCCGGCAGGCAACTGGTGACCACCAGTGACCGGGGCTGCCGGTCGACGCCGATGAACTGCAGGTTGGTGCGCAACGAGCGGAACGCCTCGGCCCTGGACGAGCGGCCGCGGTCGCGGACGATGAGAGGCTGGCGCCGCGCGTTCCGCTCGTAGCCGATGGTCCCGAGGATCGAGCTCTTCGACGTCAGCCGCAGCACCTCGTGTGTCTTGACGGTCGTGTCCAGGCGGTCACGCAGGATGATCGAGCCGACGGAGAGGAACAGCGCGGCCACCAGGGCGAGCGCCAGGTTGACCAGCGGCCTGGGGCTGACCGGCTCCGTGGGGACGTCCGCCGGGTCCACCATGGTCACCCTGACGACGGAACGCCCGGGGGAGATCGGCCGCTCGATCTCGCTGATCAGCTTGGGGAAGCCGGTTCCCAGGGCGTTGGCCAGCCGCGCGGCGCGCACGGGGTCGGTGTCGGCGACCGTGGCCCGGATGAGCACCGTGGCGGGGATGGACTCCGCGGTGATGTTCTCCTGGAGGCGCCGGACGTCACCGCCTTCGGCGATCCTGTCGAGCATGCGGCGGCTGGTCAGCAACCGGGCGTACGACTGCACCCGCTGCTGGGACAGCATCCCCGCCTGGTAGGCGGTGGAGAGGCTGCCCTCCCGGTCCTCGCTGTAGACCATCATGGAGATCGTCGCCGTGTACTTGGGCGGGGTGTTCGCGGTCACGGCGAGCGCCGTGGGGACCGCGATGACCAGTGCCAGCAGGATGAGCAGCCAGTTCCTGCGTGCGAGCCGTACGTAGTAGAGCAGTTCCACCGGTCTATCGCCGCCTTTCCAGGATGGTCGCCGGGCGGCTGCGCGCCCGGTCGGAGGAGTAGACCCGCACTCGTTGCGGCAGGCCGATGAGGATGAGGACGGCCCCGACGGCGGCGACGGCCACGGTGAGCGGCGAGATCCAGTTCAGGGCCGTCGCCAGGCCGAGCACGCCGGTGAGAGCCGCCATGAGGGCGAGGACGGCGGCCGTCGCCCTCGTGCCGAGGCCGATCCGGCGCAGGCGGTGGGACATGTGGTCGTTGCCGCCCCGGAGCAGCGGGCGGCCGGCCAGCTGGCGTGACAGGAGCACGACCCCGGTGTCGACGGTTGCGACGAAGGTCGACAGCAGCAGGCCCGCTATCACCGCGCCCGTCCCCTTCCCGGTGACCAGCAGGGCGGATGAGCAGGCGAAGACGAATCCGATGAACAACGATCCGGAGTCCCCCATGAACACCTTCGCCGGCGCCCAGTTGTGCGGCAGGAATCCCAGGCTGGCCAGGGCCAGGGTCACCAGCAGCACCCCGGCCGCCGGTTGGGCGCACACGAAGGCCGTCCCCGCCAGGCAGGCCGCACCGGCCGCCGAGATGGCGCCGAGGGCGCCGTCCATGTTGTCGAGCAGGTTGAACGAGTTGGTGATCACGACGATCCACAGCACGGTGAGCGGCCCGTCCGCCCACGACTCGGTCAGGGACGCCTGAACCCCGCCCACCACGACCCCGGTGGCGGCCACCACCTCGACGGCCAGCCGGATGAGCAGGGAGAGCGGCGAGAAGTCGTCGACCAGGCCCAGGAACGCCACGGCGGCGGCCGCGAGCACGATCGCGGTGACCCGGACGTCGTCCAGGCCCACCACGGCGGCGAACGGGACGATCGTGCCCAGCATGATCGCCACGCCGCCCAGGTAGGGGATCGGCCGCTCGTGCGTCTTGTAGCCCCCCGGGTGGTCGGTGATGCCCCAGCGCAGTGCGAGACGCCCCAGCGGCCGGGTGGACACGGCGGTCAGCAGGAAGGCCGCCACCCCGGTGCCGAGGACGGTGACGCCGTTCACCGCGGCGACGTCGCCAGATCGGCGCGGGCCTCGGCGACGGTGTCCGTGAGGATGTCGTCCAGCGACAGCCGGGGCACCCACCCGGTGAGCGCGCGGAGCCTCGTGGTGTCGGGGACCCGGCGTTCCATGTCCTCGAAGCCCGCCTCGTACGCCTCGGCGTACGGGATGAGGTCGATCCCGGACGTGCTCCCGGTGAGCTCGATGATCAGCTTGGCGAGTTCCAGGATGCTCACCTCGTCGCTGGCACCGACGTTGAAGGTCTGGCCGATCGCGTCCTCGTGGTCGAGGAGCCGGAGCAGCGCGTTGACCACGTCCTTGACGTGGGCGAAGCACCTGGTCTGGGTGCCGTCGCCGAAGACCGTGAGCGGGGCGCCGCTGAGCGCCTGCCTGACGAGGCGGGGGATGACCATGCCGTAGGCCGGGCTCTGCCGCGGCCCCACCGTGTTGAACAGCCTGACGATGACCGTCGGGAGGTCGCGCTCCCTGTGGTAGGCGTTGGCCAGGATCTCGTCGACGGCCTTGGCCGTGCTGTAGGCCCATCTGACCACCGCCGGGCTGCCCAGGATGCGGTCGGAGAGCTCGTGGAGCGGCCCGCTGGAGTTCTTGCCGTAGATCTCACTCGTACTGGTGATCATGATCTTTTTCCGGTACCGGTGCGCGGCCTCGATGACGTTCTCCGAGCCGCGGATGTTCGTCGTCAGGCATCTCAGCGGCTGCTCGACGATCAGCTTGACGCCGACCGCGGCCGCCAGGTGGACCACGACGTCGCAGCGGTGGACCAGCTCGTCGACCACGAGTTCGTCCAGCACCGACCCCTGCACGAAGTGCAGGCGGGGATGCGGCCGGAGGTTGTCCAGCCGCCCGGTCGACAGGTTGTCCAGGATCATGACGGAGTCACCGCGGGCGAGCAGCGCGTCGGTGAGATGCGATCCCACGAACCCGCTGCCGCCCGTTATCAGATAGGTGCTCCCGGTTAGCTTGCTCACGGCTTCCCCTATTACGCGCTGGAGAGATTTCTATGGCCGAGGGGAGAAGGGTGGATCGGGTGCGTGCGCCGGGTCATGCCCCGGTGGGCGGGACCGCCGCCGGCTCGAACCAGGCCGCCGTCATGCGGAGCCCGTCTTCGAGCGGCACCGGCCGCACATCGGGGAACAGGTCGCGCAGCAGGTCGGGGGAGGCCTGGGACTCCCGGATGTCGCCCGTCCTGGGCGGCAGGAAGTCCGCCTCGATCGGCCTGTCCAGGACCTCGGAGAGGAGCCGCCTCAGGTACAGCAGGGAGACCCGGGTCCCGAAGGCGAGGTTCACCGGCCTTCGGCTCGTGACCCGGCGGACGGCCGCGTCGACGAGGACGTCGGTCACCGACCCCACGTAGGTGAAGTCCCGCGCCTGGTTCCCGTCACCGTGGATCGACACCGGACGGCCGCGCAGGGCCGCGGAGACGAACGCCGGGATGACGGCCGCGTAGGCGTGGTCCGCGGCCTGCATGGGGCCGTAGACGTTGAAGAACCGGAACGGCAGGACCGGCAGGCCGTAGCTTTCGGCGTACGCCAGGGCGTAGGCCTCGGCGGCGAGCTTGCTCGCGCCGTACGGGCTGAGCGGCCGGGTGGGGAGGTCCTCGTGCTTGTACGGCTCCGGCCGGTTCCCGTACACCGAGGACGACGAGGCGAGGATCACCTGTGGCGCCGTCTCCCGGCACGCCTCCAGGACGTTGAGGGTGCCCGTGGCGTTGACGGTGTGCGAGGCCACGGGATCGGCCAGGGACCGGGGCACCGAGGGCCGCGCGGCCAGGTGGATCACCGTGGTGGCGTCGGCGGCGAGGTCGGCCAGGAGGTCCCGGTCCAGGATGCTGCCCTTCACGAACTCCACCCCGACGCCGTCCAGGTTGGCGAGGTCTCCGCTGCTCAGGTCGTCCAGCACCGTGACGCGTTCGACCTCCGGCCGGGCGGTGAACGCCCGGCATGTGTTCGCGCCGATGAAGCCGGCGCCGCCCGTGACCAGGATTCTCATCTGTTCGTCCCCTTCGAGGTATGGCGGTACCGGGACGCGCCGCGCAGCGACCGGTAAAGGGCTTCGGTGTCCGCGACCAGGCGTTCCACCCCGAACGAGGCCGTCGTCCACCGGCGGGCCGACTCGCCCATCCGGTGCGCGAGCGCCCGGTCGGAGAGCAGCCGGACGGTGTGCGCGGCCAGTTCGCCGGCGTCGGTCGTGGCGAGCAGGCCGGTGTGCCCGTCCCGGACGACCTCGTCGACGCTCCCCACGCGGGTGGAGACGACGGGGGTCGCCGCCATCCCCGCCTCGATGAGGCTCAGCGGCGTGCCCTCGTTGTCGGAGGTCAGCAGGACCACGTCGGCCGCGGCGTAGACCGTCTCCACGTCCCTTCTCCATCCCAGGAGACGGACGGAGTCCCGCATGGGCCCGATGTCCTGCTCGACGTCCTTCCTGAGCTCGCCGCCCCCGCAGACGACGAACCGGCAGTCGGGGAGGCGCCGGAGAACCTCGCCGGCCACGGCGAGGAAGCGGTCGGGCCGTTTCACCCGGGTGAGCCGGCCCACGTACGCGACGACGGGCGCGTCCGGCGGCAGCCCCAGGGCGGCGCGGGCGGCCTCGCGGGTGGGGACCGGCCCCAGCCGTACTCCCGGCGCGATCACGGTGTACTGCTCCGGGCGGCCGATTCCGGCGGCGAGCAGGTCGTCGCGGACCCGGTCCCCGACGGTCACCAGCCGGTCGGACATGGGCGCCAGGAACCGTTCCGCCTGCACGTAGAGGCGGCGCCGGGCGGGGGAGAAGTAGCCGTGCAGGAGGTGACCGTGGAACACGTGCACCCGGGCCGAGCCGACGCGTGCCAGGCCGGCGGCGGTGCGCCCGAGGGCGCCGGCCTTGGCCGTCCGGGTGTGCACGATGTGCGGGCGGAACGCCCTCATGGCCCTGACCAGGTGGACCAGCGCGTGGTAGTCGTCGGACGGCCTGATGGACCGGCCCAGGCCCGGAACCTGGTGCACCGGCACCGCCACGTCCCGAAGCCGGAGATGGTCGCTCTCGCCGCCGTCGGTGTGGCCGGTGTAGAGGCGGTGGTCGAACTCCTCGGAGTTCAGCCGCTCGCACAATCCCACGACCTGGGTGGCCGGGCCGCCGACATTCATGCGCGCGATGATTTCCATGACACGAATTCGAGCGTCCGGCTTCATGCGGGCTCCTCGGTGATGGACCTGGGTCACCCGAAGAAGCTAGCTCGATGTTTGATCCGTTCGCCGCTCGTGTCGCGCTGGCGGCGAAAAGTTTCCACATTCCCTACCTGTGCATGATCAGGACGGTTAGCTCTTAGCCTTTCCCTGCAAAGCATGCGAAGGGCGAAAAAAGGGGCATAGCTATTTATTGATTCTTTCCGGGTCTTTCTTGCGCTTCATGTGCATTGCCCTGTCCGTCCCGGCGGCTCGGGCGCGGGCCCGCCGCGGAGGCCGTACCCAGGTCTTTCCGGCAGGTGACCGGCCGGTCCGGCGGGCCCCGCCCCCGGCGAGGGCCGGACCGGCGGCTCCGCATAAAGGAGTGGCAAGGACATTCTGTGCGCGAGTGTTCCCGACGCTCCGGACAAGGGCGGACCGCGAGGATTGCCCCCATGGTCAACGCTTCGCCGCCTCAGGGTTTCACGTCCGCGCCGCGCGAACCGCTGGAAGAAGCTCGAACGAGCGGGATTCCCCCGGAAAAGCGGCGTTCTCCATGGCGCCGGACGCCGGGGCGGGTTCCGGCGTTTCTGCCGGCCGTGCTACTGACCGCCTGCATGGTGGCCGTGCTGTGGATTTACGGAGTCTCCGTACGGGACATCGCGTTTTTCGGGGTCTATGTCGCGCTGTGTCTCGCGCTTCCCGGGGTACTGCTGCTCCGGGCGCTGTACAGAGGCCGCCGTACGGCGGCGGAGGAGATCGCCCTGGGCGTGACGCTCGGCTACGCCGTGGAGGTGCCCGCCTACATCGCCGCCCGCTCCCTGGGCGCGCCGCTGCTCGTCCTGGCGTGGCCGGTCACCACCTACGCGATCTTCCTCGCGGTCCCCCGGCTGCGGAGACACTGGACCGGCGCGCCCCGGATCCGTACGCCGCTCTGGTGGTCGTGGTCCCTCTCGCTGATCCTCGCGTCCCTGCTCGCCTGGAGCGCCCTCACCTTCTTCAAGTACGGCCTCACCTGGCCGCAGATCGGCGGATCCAACACCGACCTGCCGTTCCACCTGGCCCTCGTCGGCGAGGTGAAGCACCACATGCCGCCCACGGCGCCGATGGTCGCCGGGGAACCCCTCCTCTACCACTGGTTCGTCTACGCCCACCTCGCGGCGGCGAGCTGGGTGACCGGGACGGAGCCGCTGGTGCTGCTGTTCCGGCTGGCCATGCTGCCCATGCTGGCCGCGCTCGCGGTCATCCTGGGGATGATCGGAAGGCGTGTCACGGGATCGTGGGCCGGGGCCCTGCTGACCGTCACGGGAACGTTCTTCGTGACGGCCCCCGACCTCTACCTCGGCCCGAGCGTCGGGGTGTTCACCTGGAAGGTCCAGTCGTGGACGAGCCCGTCCCAGACGTTCGGGGCGCTGCTGTTCGCCCCGGTCGTCCTTCTCCTGCTCGACCTCCTGGGACGCCGGCGGCGGGGCGCCGGCAGGTGGCTGCTGCTGGGTCTCTTCCTCGTGGCCGTCATGGGGGCCAAGGCCATATACCTTCCCCTGCTCGCCGCGGGACTGGTGGCGGCGGGCACGGTCGAGGCGATCAGGCGGCGCCGGCCGCCCTGGCCCACGCTCGCCGCGCTGGGGATGACCGCGGCGTGTTCCCTCTACGCCGGCTTCGTGCTGTTCGGCCAGGCACGGCAGGGAATGGTGGTCGACCCCTTCGCCCTGATGCGCGTCACCTGGCGCGAGCTGACCGGCCTGGGGGAGACCGCCGAGCCGGCGTGGACCTCGGTGCTGGGCGTCGCGCTCCTGTACCTGATGTGCTGGGCCGTCATCTGGTGCGGGGTCCTGGGGCTGCTGGGCAGGCGGCGCACGCTCGCCGAGCCGGGAGTGGTCCTCATGCTCGGCATGGGCGCCGCCGGGCTCGGCGTGCTGTTCGTGTTCGGGCACTGCTCCATGAGCCAGGTCTACTTCCTCGGCGGGGCCTACCCCTACCTGACGGCCGTCGCCGCCTACGGTCTCGTCGTGATCGGGAGACGGGCGCGGACGTCTCCCTGGCGGGTGGCCGTCGCGGTCGCCGCCGGGCTGTCGGCCGCCTGGCTGATCCGTGTTCTCTGCGGCGTCCGGGTTCCCCTGGCCTCCGGCCAGCCGGACACCGCCCTGTACCGGCCCTACCTCGCCCTGCTGGCCGCCGTCGCCCTCGCGGTGGCGGTCCTGTTCGCCATGGGACGGCGCGGAGTCCGCCTCTGGGCTTTCGTGATCTTCGCGGTCTCCGCCGCGGGCATGCCCGCCGCCTGGGGCGCCCGCGCGCTCTCCACCGCCGGCGGCGCGGAGGGCGTCGACCGGCAGGCGGGCCGCTGGGTGCCGGTCAGCGCGGTCCCGCCGGGCGCCCTGACCGCGGGGCGGTGGCTGCGCGACCACTCGGACCCGGACGACCTGGTCGCCACCAACGCGCACTGCCGCTGGGGGTACGAGAGTCCGTGCGACAGCCGCCACTTCTGGGTGAGCGCGCTGACCGAACGGCGCGTGCTGGTCGAGGGATGGGCGTACACGACGACGAACCTGAGCCGCTGGCACCCGGGGCAGCGCTTCCAGAACCTCCCGTTCTGGGACGCCGACCGGATCCGGTCGAACGACGCGGCCTTCCGGACCCCGTCGGAGGCCGCGATCCGGTCACTGCGCGACCGTTACGGAGTGCGCTGGCTCTTCGCGGACGAGAGCCGCCTGGACCCGGGGTCCCGGATCGGGGACTTCGCGCGGCTCCGGTTCCGTTCCGGCGGCTACGCCGTCTACTCGCTGCCGGACGGCTCCGGCGCGTGACCGTCCCGGCGTCCGCGGGGGACGCGGCGGGGGACATGGACGGCGCCCGAGGCGGCGCGCCACCCCTCCGCGGCCGCGGGACGGCGTGGAACCTGACCAGGAGACCTTTGGCCCGCGGCCGCGGCCACACGGAGAGGTTGTTCGAGACATGAGAGAGCAGAGAGAGGACCCGCCCGCCCGGGGCGGCGCGGTGAGCGGCGCACACGTCTGCGAGGTGATCAAAACACTCGATGTGGGCGGCGCCGAGGTCCTGCTCGTGGAGCGGCTGCTCGCCACGCCTCCCTCGGGCAGGCGCTACACCGTCGTGTGCATGACGGCGGACACCGCGGAGCTGACCGGGCGGCTGCGAGCGGCGGGCATCCGCGTCGTCGACCTCACCTCCCGCCCCCGCCCGCTCCGCCTCGTTCATCTCGTACGGGAGGTCAGACGGCTGGAGCCCGACGTGCTCAACATCCACTCTCCCCTTCCGGCGTCGCTGCTCCGGCCGGCGTCCCGGTTGTGGAGGACCCGCCCGGTTCTGATCTCGACCGTCCACAACGTCCGGTACCGGCCCCTGACGATGGTGCTCGACCAGGCGACCGCCTGGCTGGACAGCCGGACCGTGGCGGTCTCCCCGCAGGTCGCCGCGGCGCGCACCAGCGCCCGCGCGCGGAACCTGTCCGTCCGCGTGCACGGCGTCCGGGTCGAGGAACAGCGCCGCCGGGCGCAGCGGGCGGAACGGACCAGGAGGGAGTGGGACGTTCCCGAGGGGGCCTTCCTCATCGTGCACGCGGCCAATCTCCGCCCGCAGAAGAACCACGCGCTGCTCGTCGAGGCCGCGGCGAAGGTGATCGCCCAGGAGCCGCGCGCGATGTTCCTGCTCGCCGGGTCCGGCCCGCTGCGCGCGCCGGTGGCCCAGCGCGTCGCCGAACTCGGACTGGACGGCGTGCGACTCGTGGGACACGTGGCGGAGGCCGGTCACCTGGTCGCCGCCGCCGACCTCCTCGTGCTCAGCTCCGACTACGAGGGCCTCCCGGTCGTCGTCATGGAGGCCCTCGCCGCGGGGGTGCCCGTGGTGTCCACCGCCGTCGGCGGAGTGCCCGACCTGGTGGAGCACGAGCGGAACGGCCTGCTCACCCGGCCCGGGGACCCGGACGCCCTCGCCGAGGGCATCCTGCGGGCGATGCGTCCCGAAGTCCACGCGCGCCTTCGCGAGGGCGCCCGCGACAGCGCCGGGCTCATGGACATCGGCCGGGCGGCGGAATGGTTCGACAGGCTGTACGACGAGGTCTGCTCGTGACCGCCGGCCACGCGCCGGGACGCCGCGGCGCCCGTCGTGAGCCTTCCGCGACCCTCCCGGTCCGCCACCCGAATCGCCTCGGGTCCCGGAGCCGGACGTCCCCGGCCGGGACCGCGCGCAGCGAGCCGACGAATACCAGGTGATCCGTCATGGAGTACATCGTCGTCGCCGTCGTCGCGGTGACGCTCATTCTCATGGTCCACGCGAGCTTCGAGGCGCGGCTGGCAGGGAGGATCCTCTCCGTGCTGATGGCCGCCTTCGTCGTCCGGCTGGCCGTCAACGTCCTGGTGACGCGGTCCGGCTTCATCGACTACGGCGGGGACAACCTCTACTACGAGGCCAAGGCCGTGGAGATCGCCGAGTACTGGAGACACCACGGGGTGCAGTTCGTCAGTTCCGAGCAGGTCGGCCCCATATATTCCATCTCGGTGCCCTGCCACCTCTTCGCGATCGTCGTGTACCTGTGCGGCGGGCGGGCACCGCTGGCGTGCACGGCCGTCGTCGCGCTCATCGCCTGCGGGCTGTGCGTCGTCATGTACAGGTTCGCGCGGCTCGTCGGCGCCGACGAGCGCGCGGCGTTCCGGCTGCTCGTCATCACGGCCTTCCTCCCGGGGTTCCTGCTGCACACGTCCGACACGTTCAAGGACGGTCTCAACGCGTTCCTCGTCCTGGCCTGCCTCGCCCTCGCCGCCTCGAACATGCAGCGGTTCGGCATGCGCAAGCTGTTGCTGCTCACCCCGCTGCTGTGGGCGCTCTGGCACGTGCGCCCGTACATGGTGTTCATGTGCGGCCTGCCGCTGCTCCTCGGCGTCGCCCGGATCAGGCGCGCCGTCTCCCCGCGGACCCTTCTCGTCGTGGCCGCGCTCGCCGTGCCCGTCCTGGTCGCCGTCCAGGGCACCGGCGAGCTTCCCGCCGCCGAGATCCTGCAGGAGCAACTGGAGCGCGGCCAGTCGGCACAGGTCCGGTTCGCCAACGCGGAGGGCGGCTCGGGGGTGGTCTTCGAAGACGACGGCGACGCCTGGAACGCGCTCGGCCCGAAGATCGTCTACACGGTCCTGGCCCCGTTCCCCTGGATGTCCGGCAGCCTGGCGCTGCAGTTCGGGAAGGTGGACACCGTGCTCTGGTACTACCTCCTCTACTGCGCGGCCGAAGGGTTCCGCCGGCTGTGGCGCTACGACCGGAGAATGCTGCTGATCATCATGCTCTTCGTCATCCCGGGCACGGTCGCGTACGCGACCACCATGTCGAACATAGGTCTCATCTTCCGCCAGCGCATGCCCATCGTGATGGTCACGAGCCTGCTGTCCGCGATCGCGTGGACCAGGACGCCGTTCCGGGAGGACGATCCTCCCGCCCAGGCCGCGGACGCGGCGGCGTCCGCCGCCCCGGGCTCACGGACATGAGCTCCTCCCCGGGCCCGTCGCGGGGTGCGACGGCGCCTCCCGCGAAAGAAGCGAAGGTCGATGTCGTTCCGAGCGAAGGGCCTGTCATGGCGGTGGAAGACGAAGCCGATGTTCAGCGTGTCGTACTCGTCACGGGGCACCTGGGGCTGGGAGGCGCGGAGAAACAGCTGGTCCTGCTCGCGGGGGAGCTGCACCGCAGGGGCGTCGAGACGCACGTGTTCGTCCTGTCGAAGGGCGGGCCGCGTGAGGCGGCCCTCCTCGCCGAGGGGATCGCGGTGCACCGTCTCGGCTTCTCCCGCCGGTCGCCCGGCCCGGTGGGTCTCGCCCGGAACCTGGCGGCGTTCCTCCGTCTCGTCAGGCTGCTGAGACGGCTCCGGCCCGACGTCCTGCACGGGTTCCTCTACGAGGGTTACGTCCTGGGGGCCGTCGCCGCGCGGTTAGCGCGGGTTCCGGTCGTGGTCACGGGACGACGCACACAGGGCTACCTCAAGCCGCGGCGCCCGGGGTACGTCGCCCTCGAAAGAGCCGTGACGGCCATCACCGACCAGGTCGTCGCCAACGCGGTGGCCATCGCGAAGGGCACCCGGGAGGTCGAGGGCGTACCGGCCCGCAAGGTGAGCGTGATCTACAACGGGCTTCCGGACCCGGCGTTCGACCCGGTCGAGCCGGAACACGTCGACACGGCGCTGCCCCTGATCGTGTGCGTGGCGCGTCTCAGCGAGAACAAGGGCCACCGGTTCCTCATCGACGCCGCCGCGCTGCTCTCCCGGAGCGGCCGTCCGTGCACGTTCGTGCTCGTCGGGGACGGCGCCGAGCGCCGGCGTCTTGAGGAGCAGGCGAGCGCGCTCGGGGTGGACGTCCGGTTCCTGGGATTCCGCGTGGACACCGGGGGACTCCTGGCCCGCGCCGACGTGGTTGTCCTCCCGTCGGTCTCCGAGGGGCTGAGCAACGCGGTCATGGAGGCGATGGCCGCGGGCCGGCCGATCGTCGCCACCGCGGTGGGCGGCACCCCCGAACTGCTGGAGGACCGCGGCGTCCTCGTGCCCCCCGCGGACCCGGCGGCCCTGGCCGAGGGCGTCGTCCGGCTGCTCGACGACCCCGGCCTCGCCCTGTCGCTGGGGAACGCGGCACGCGCCTGGGTGCGGAAGAACCTCGGCATGGACGTCGTCGCCGAGGAGCACATCGTCCTGTACCGCAGGCTCCTGAGGGCCCGCCGTGCGCGGTAGCCGGACACGCGACCCCGGGCGGCCCGTCCTCCCCGCCCCGGTCATGAACGAGGACCACCTCGCGAGGGTCGTCCAGACCATGGTCAGCCAGGCGCTGCCGCTCGCCCTGGCGGCGATGGCGGGGGTCTTCCTGGCACGTGCCCTGCTGCCCGAGGGCCGGGGCGTCTACGCGACGATCACGACCACCGCCGGGATGGCGATCGCCCTGGGCCACCTCTCGGTGGGAAGGTCGCAGATGGTGTTCTGGCCGGTCCGCGAACGCCGCCGGTTCCTCGCGGGCAACGCCCTGATCCTCGGACTGACCCTCGGCCTCGCGGCCGGCCTGGTCGCCCTCGGGGTCGTGCTCGCCCTCATCCCCCTCCCGGCGCCGCATCTCATGATCATGGCCCTCGCCACGGTGCCGTTCGGGGTCGCGGCGGTCAACCTCAAGGGGATCCTGCTCCTCGGGTCCCAGAACGGGCTGGTCAACCGATCGGTGGTCACGGCGGCGCTCGTCCTGTACCTCCCGATCCTGGCGCTCGCGGTCGTCGGGCGGCTCACCCTTCCGATCGTGGTCGTCTGCTGGTCGGCCTCCACGGTCGTGCCCTTCGCGCTGTTCGTCCGGTCGCTCGGCCGCTCCGCCGTACGCGGGGAGGCGGCGCTCGCCCGCGAGCAGCTCTCGCTGTCCGGCCGCTACCACATAGGGCCGGTCGCCTTCCACCTGCTGCTGACCGTCGACGTCCTGCTGCTGAACGCCTTCGTGTCACCGGCCGAGGTGGGCCTGTACACCACCGCGATGGCGTTCCTGTCCCTCGCGAGGATCCCGACGGACGCGATGGCACAGGTCACGCTGCCCCACCAGGCGGTCGAGGACGAATCGTCCGCCCAGGGGGCCACCCTGCGCACGCTCCGCCTCAACCTGCTGCTCTCCTCGATCAGCGTCGGCGCGCTGGCGGTCGCCTCGCCGACGCTGATCCCCCTGCTGTACGGCGCCCCCTTCGCGGGGAGCGTGACGCCGCTGCTCGTCCTCGCCCCCGGGATGGTCGCGTGGTCGCTTCTGCGGCCGGTCGAGCAGTACCTGGTACGGCTGCGCCGCCCCATGGCGATGGCCTCCGTCGCCGTGGGCGCCCTCGCGGCGAACCTCGGGATGAACGCCGTGCTGATACCGCGGTACGGCGCCGCCGGGGCCGCGCTGGCCTCCAGCGTGAGCTACACCGCCATGGCGGTGGCCGAGGTGCTGTGGTTCGCCCGGACGGCCGGAGCCGGTGCGCGGGACCTGCTGCCCCGGCCCTCCGACCTGCGTTCCGTGGTCTCGTTGCTCTCCTGCGCCGGGCGCGGCGTCCGGACGGTGCTCGCACGGCGGCCGTGACCGGCGGCGGGTCTCACCGGGTCTCACCGCCCGCCGCCGGGCCGTGCCGCGTCCGGGGCGGCGTCCAGAGCGGTGTCCAAGGCGACGCGGTACCACTCCTCGACCCGGCTCGCGACCGCCGGCCAGCCCAGGTCCGCCACCGCCCGCGGCCCGCGCGCGCTCATCCGGTCGCGTGCCTCCTCGTCGTCGAGCACCGCGCCGAGGGCCGAGACCAGCCCGTCCAGCGAGCCGGATTCGAACGTGCGGTAGGCTCCGCCGTCCCGGACGACCGGGTCGAGGGAGGCCTCGGACGAGAGGACCACGGGGGTGCCGAGGGCCAGCGCCTCCAGCGCCGCGGTCGGCACCCCCTCTCCCTTGCCGGGAAGGCGGCGCGAGGCGAGGACGAAGACCTGCGCCCGCCGGAGCAGTCCGTACACCTCGTCCCGGGAGAGCGGGCCGGCCAGCTCGATCGGGCCGCCCGCCTCCGAGAGCCGCGACAGCCGGCTCCGCTCCGGGCCGTCACCGGCGATGACCAGGCGGACCTCCGGCCTGGTACGGCGGACGAGGCGCACCGCCTCGATCACGAGATCGTGGTTCTTCACCGGGTCCAGGGAACCGACGCTGACGACCAGGCCCGGCTCCCGCGCCGCCGGGGGCCCGGGGCGCGGCATGCCCGCGAGGTCCAGCCCGCTCGACATGGTCAGGACGCGGCGCGGGTCGGCGCCGAGCTCCACCAGGTCGCGCGCCGGCCGGGACCCCAGGGCGATGAACGCGTCGACCGCGCCCAGCGCCCTGCGCGCCACCCGGTGGTGGCGCCGGGAGAGGGCGCCGTGCACGGTGAGCACCAGCGGCACGCCGCGTCGCCGGCAGAACGGTCCCAGGACGGCCGCCTCGACGTGGTCCCCGTGCAGGTGCACCAGATCGGCCCGGCCGGCGTGCCGCAGCGCGTGCGCCACCTCGGCCGCGAACGCGAGGACGTCGGACCTCGTCGCGAGCGCCCGGGACAGCACGGTCGGCCGGAGCGGCAGCACGGCCGCCCCCTCCGGCACGGTGCTCCCGCGCCGGAAGGCGAGCGCCACCTCGTGGCCGCGGCCCAGCTGTTCCCGGGTGAGGCAGTCGACGTGCCGCTCCTTGCCGCCCCGCTCGGGCGGCACCCGGTAGCTCACCCGGACTATTCTCATGCGCGCGCTCCGATCCGGTCACGCGAGGCGGGCGGCGGCCGGTGCGCCGGCCCCCCGCGGCGAGGGCCGGCTTCTCTCCGGCGCGGCGTCGCGGGAGCCGCCGGCGCCCGCCGCGGACGGCCCCGCGGCGTCCGGGGCGGAACTCCGGCGCGGGGCCGCCGCCGCGGCGGCGGCGGCCGGGGTCTGGGTGCCGTCGAAGAGCACGTCGACCCAGTAGTTGGCGGCCTTGTAGGTGCTGGTCGGGAAGACGTTCGTCCCGCTGTAGGTGTACACGCCGTTTCCTCCGGCCGCGCCGTCGGCGAGGGCGGTGAGCCGGCCGCGCGAGTACTGCGTGGTGAAGTACGGTCTCGTGACCGAGTAGTACCCCGACGTCGTGTGGTAGGAGATCACGTAGGTGGTGCTCGCGTCGATCGGGATGGGCGTGGGGAAGATCGCCTGCTGCCACCCGGACGCGGTCTCGCCGGTGAAGGTGACGCTCCCGAGCAGCCGGCCGTCGAGGGTCCACAGGCTTCCGGTGTGGGCTCCGGTGTTCTGCGGGCCCTTGTAGAACCTGATCCCCCTGATGAAGCCCGGTACCGACGCCTGGAACTTCAGGCCGAGGGCGACCGCCTTGGAGTCGGGCTGGGTCGGGACGGCCGGCACCGCCGTGTCGTCCCAGAGGCTGCTCGACGCCGTGAACACCACGTCGACCCATGCGTTGGTCGCCCGGTAGGTGCTGGTCGGGAAGGTGCTCACCTTGCTGTAGGTGTACAGGCCGTTGCCGCCGTCCGTGCCGTTCGCGAGCGCGGTGAGCAGGCCGTTCGAGTAGGCCTTGTTGAAGTAGTCCCTCGTCACCGCGTAGTTTCCCCTGGGCGCGAAGTAGGAGGCGACGTAGGTGATGCCGGCGCGCACCGGGACGGGCGCCGGGAAGCTCACCTGCTGCCAGCCGTCCGCCGTCTCGTCGGTGAACGTCGCGGTCGCCAGGAGCGTCCCCGTGTTGGTCCAGAGGTTGCCGATGTGCGTTCCGGTGTTGGTCGGGCCCTTGTAGAACCTGATCCCCGTGATGAAGCCCTCGCTCGCCGAGCGGAACCTGACCCCGACCTCGATTCCCACGGGGTCGTTCTTCGAGGCTTCGGCGGGTGTGGCGTCCGGCGGCCAGATGGTGCAGGGGCATCCCGCGTTGACGGTGACGTTCAGGACGGTCGGGGTCTTCTGGACGTTGCCGATGTCGTCCACCGCCCGGGACAGGATCGTCACCGGGCCGGGGGCGCCGGTCGTCCAGTCGAACCTCCAGTTCGCGCGGCCCGTCGCCTGCTGCCACGTGCCGCCGCCGTCGACCGAGACCTCGACGCCCGCCACGACGCCGCCTCCGGTGTCGACCGCCGTCCCCTGGATCGAGACGGGCGTCTGCCCCGCCACCGAGGCGCCGCTCGACGGGGAGGTGATGGCCGACGTCGGGGGGGTGACGTCCGTCGACGGGGTCGCCGGGACCAGGCCCGCCTGGAGGGACGCCGGCTGGGCCCGCATGTCGGCGAGGAGGTTGACCGTCGCCTGCTGCATCCGGATGTCCGTGGGGGTTCCGGCTCCCCGGTCGTGGTTGGCGTCCAGGCCCCACGACCACTGGATGGTCCCCGCGCCGAAGACGAGCGCGCCGCTCGTGACCTTGTAGAGCGTCAGGTGGTGCGTGGCCACCCCGGCGCCGTACGTGCCGCCGAAGTCGAGCAGGATCTGGGTGGGGTAGGCCAGCGTCGTCTGGGAGAGCTTCACCGGCCCCTGCGGGGTGGACGCGTCCTCCGGCGTCTCGTTCCACTCGTACCCCAGCGTCCCGGCGGGGAACACCGCCTGCTCACCGGGCTGGAGGGTCGCGATCGACGTGTTGCGCCAGAGGCGCATGGGGCCGTACTCCGCGGGGACGACTATCGAGTCGTTGACGTTGCCGTTGACCCGGTACAGGGTGCCGGTGACGGCGTTCTCCGGTCTGCCGCCGTTCGAGGGCGGGGAGAAACGGGGGTCCCGCCACGTGCCGGTCCACTGGGGGCTCGGGTCGATCTTGGCGTTGGCCAGGGTCTCCTTGTAGCAGACGAGCGTGCGGAACGGGACGCCGGCGCTGTCGATGCTGTTCTCCCACCTCGTCTTCCAGAAGATGTCGTTTCCGGTGAAGAAGGCGAGGTTGATGCCCGCGTCCCGGGCGTTCTGCACGTTGTCCCGCATGTCGTTGGACCAGTACTCGGCGTGGCCCATGGCGAAGAACACCTTGTGCTCCAGCAGCTCCGCGCCCCGTGAGGCGGTGTCGATGCTGGAGGTGTAGCTCACGTCGTAGCCGTTGGCCTCAAGCCACCGGACCATCGGGTACTCGGAGTCGAAGAAGTAGGTCTCCGGCCACTTGGCGCGGGTGATGACCGGGCGGTTGTAGCTGACCTTGAAGGCGCGTCCGGCGGGACTGCCCACGTACAGGCTGTTCCCGCCGTAGGTGTTGTACGCCTGCCAGGTCGCGTCGGCGGTCTGGACCAGCAGGTCCGAGCCGCCCGAGTCGTCCCGGACGACGAATATGAGCTGGCTGACGCCGCTCACCCCGTCCTCCCTGACCATGTTGGCGAGGTAGACCCCGGAGACGGCGTCACCCGGCACCGCCCAGGAGGCGGACACGCTCCAGTTGCCGCAGTCGATCAGTCCGGTCACCGCGTCGCTCAGGCAGGCCGGCTGCGTCTGGGGCAGCGGCACGGAGGGCCTGATCGTGGTGATCTTCCGCGCCCCCATGCCGCCGTAGTATCCGACGCGGTAGATGTCCATGCGGTAGGCGGCCGCGGGGGTGCTCACCTTGAACTGCGCGGTCTCCCCCTTGTTGACGCTCATCTGGACCGGGTAGCCCTGGATGTTGCTGCTGCCGGCCCCGGGCACGTTCCACTCGCTGTAGGGGTTGCCGGGGAGGCTGTTCTCCAGGCAGATCTCGGAGGTCGGGGGGCAGTCGGCCCTCGCCGCGCCCCGCTCGGCGCCCGGGGTGCGGGACTGCGCCCAGGCGGCCTGGGGCAGGCCGATCGCGGCCGCGACGCAGACGCCGAGGGCCAGTACGGCGATCGGGACCGTCCGCCGCCGTCTCGCGCCGCGTCTCTTCTCGTCGTCCCGCATGTGCAACCCCCGCTCGCGTACCTGGATGAGCCTTCACCGGTGAGGCCGGTAAGCGAAAAATAACGAGATCACCCTCTGGCCGGTATTACTGGTAGAAGCGGCGATTCCCATATTCGACGGACATCTGACGTGAAATTCCTCTGGAGCGGCGATCACCAGAAGAACCCGGTTCGTCGCGGCCCCCGGCTCGTCTTTCCGGTGATGTGAAACAACTCGGATTCATCCCGGGCTTCGCCAATATAAGGTAAATCCGAACCTGCGCTCCCGGTAAGCCGGTCCGGCATTCGTGAGACTGCTGCCATGACCCGCGTATCCGTCGTGATCCCGTGTTATCGATCGGCGCGGACGCTTCCGGCACTGGTCGGCCGCCTCCTCGCCGTTCTGCCGGACGTGGCCTCCGCGTTCGAGGTGGTGCTCGTCGTCGACGGCTCGCCGGACGACACGTGGGAAGCGGCCCAAGAGCTCGCCGACCGGCACGAAACGGTCCGTGCGCTGCTGCTGGCCCGGAACTACGGGCAGCACAACGCCCTCGTCGCCGGTATCCGCAGCGTCCGTTACGACGTCGTGGTGACCATGGACGACGATCTCCAGCATCCGCCGGAGGAGGTCCCCCGGCTCCTGGCGGCCCTCCGGCCCGACCTCGACCTCGTCTACGCGGTCCCGCGCTCCGGAACGCACGGACTCCTGCGCGACCTCGCCTCCAGATCCCTCAAGATCGGGCTCTCCGGGCGGTTCGGCGGGGAGAACAGCGGGGACATCTGCTCGTTCCGCGCCTTTCGCAGCTTTCTCCGGGAGGCGCTGGACGGGGTCACGGGACCGTACACCCAGATCGACATCGCGTTCTCGTGGGCGACCACGCGGATCGGGACCGTCCGGGTGAACATCGAGCACCGGTCCGTCGGGCACTCCAACTACACCGTTCCGATGCTCGTCCGGCACGCGATCGGCGTCCTGGTCGCCTACAGCAGCATCCCGCTCCGCCTGGTCACCTACTGCGGGCTGCTGACGGGGGTACTCGGCACCGTCCTCCTCGCGGTCTTCCTCTGGAGCTACTGGTGCGGGGACACCACGGTCAAGGGGTTCACCTCGACGGCGACCATGATCACGCTGTTCGCCTCCGCCCAGATGGTCGCCCTCGGCGTGATCGGGGAGTACCTCGGCCGAATCCACGCGGAGCGGATGGGACGCCCGACGTACATCATCCGCGAACGGTCCGAAAGTCACGGCCCCGGCCTGTCGATGACCTCCGACGCCGACGGGGGGCACCTCAGCCCACCCGGGGGCCGGCACTCACGGACGCTGGGACCCGCCCGGTGACCCCGGCGGGGACGAACGCGGTACCCGGACGGGCCGGAGGGGTGGAGCGCGTGAAACGCGTCGCGATAGTGCAGTCGAACTACATCCCGTGGAAGGGGTACTTCGATCTGATCGCCGGCGTCGACGAGTTCATCCTCCTCGACGATGTGCAGTACACCGACAGGGACTGGCGCAACCGTAACCGCATAAAGACGGCGACGGGTCCCCGGTGGCTCTCGATCCCGCTCAGGAGCGGCCCCCGCAGCCGGCTGATCAGCGAGATGACGGTCGCCGACCCGGGCTGGAACGTCGCGCACTGGCGGATTCTCGCGCAGAGCTACCGGAAGGCCCCCTGCTTCGACGAGTTCGCCCCGGTCCTGGAAAGGCTCTACCTCGAATGCGGAGGCGACCGGCTGTCCGAGGTGAACCGGCACTTCCTGGAGGGCATCTGCTCGATCCTCGGCATCGGCACCGAACTGCGCCGGTCCGCCGACTACCGCGCGGCGGGGACGAAGACGGAGCGCCTCGTCGACCTGTGCCGCAAGGCGGGCGCCACCGAGTACGTCACCGGCCCGGCCGCGCGGGCCTACCTCGACGAGGACCTCTTCCGGAGAGCGGGAATCGGCGTTCGGTGGTTCGACTACTCGGGCTACCCCGAGTACCCGCAGCTCCATCCGCCGTTCGACCACCGGGTGAGCGTCCTCGACCTCATCCTCAACACCGGGCCGAAGGCCGCCGAGCACCTGAAGACCACTCCGCCGGGCACGCCACGGCGGGCACCGGCTCGTCCCTGAGAGGAAGGTCATGGAGATCATGTTGCGGCCGGTCCGCGAGGAGGACCTGGACGCCTTCGAAACGGAACGGGCCACCCCGGAGCTCAGGGGCGAGTTCCAGTGGTACGGGCACCGTTCCCCGCACGCGCTGCGCCGGGAGTTCGCCGAGAACGGACTCCTCGCCCCCGGCTCCGGACGCCTCACCATCGACGTCAACGGCGACCCGGCCGGCTGGGTGGTGTGGTGGATGACCAGCTGGGGGCCCGACGCCACCTGCTGGTGCTGGGCGCTGGGCATCTGCGTCTTCTCCGGCTTCCGCGGCAAGGGGGTCGGCACCCGGGCCCAGGGCCAGCTCGTGGACTACCTGTTCGCCCACACCCGGGCCGAGCGCGTCCAGGCGTTCACCGACGTCGCCAACCACGGCGAGCGGCGCGCCCTGGAGAAGGCGGGATTCGAGTGCGAGGGGATCCTGCGCCGCGCCCAGTGGCGGGACGGCCGCTGGCACGACCAGGCCCTCTACTCGGTGCTGCGCCCGGCCCGGTGAGCCCGGGGGCTCCGCGTCACCGGGTGCCGCCGCGCGGCGGCACCCGGTGACGCGGACCCGGCCGGGGAGGCGTCAGCGGGGCGGGTGTCCCGCGGCAGCCCGGGGACGGTGCGCCCTCGCGATGAGGGAGACCCCGGGAAGCGACTTGACCGGCAGGTACCTCTCGGCCATGACGACGGCGCCGAGACCCATGTTGACCAGGTGCGACGTCTCCGTGACGTCGGATCCGGTGATGCGCTTCCTGCGCCAGGCGACGACCGGTCTCAGCAGGACGTTCCAGCTCCACAGGCGGTCGATGACCAGGCCCTCCCCGGTCAGCAGGGTGTTCAGGCCCTCCCGGGTGTACCGGCGGACGTGGGAGGAGGCGACGTCGTGCGCCGACCACAGGGCCATGTCGCACGGAACCGTGATCAGCGCGGTCCCTCCCGGCCGGAGCACGCGCACGATCTCGCGGACGGCCTCACGGTCCTCCCTGATGTGCTCCAGCACGTCGAACGCCAGGACGAGATCGAACCGCATGTCGGGCAGCGGCAGGTCCCGGGCGTCGGCGTGGACCGCCTGCAGACCGCGCGCGCGGGCGAGCTCCACCGCGGTCTCCGAGTAGTCCGCGGCCAGCGCGTCCCACCCGTGCCCGACGAGCACGCGGGTGTTGCCGCCCCCGGCCGCGCCGATGTCGAGCGCCCTGCCGGGCACGCCGATCCGGCGGAGCTCGCGGAGCTCACGCGCGAGGATGGCGCGTCGCTCGCGATACCACCAGTGCCGGTCCTCCACCTCGACCGTGCGGCGAATCTGAGTGGCCTCCATGGCCCACACCTTTCCGGGAACCGTACAGACGACAGGTAGCCGCGGCCTTGCCAGGCGCGCCTGGGTACCCGGGCGCGGCGGACCCGGGAGGCGTGGCCGGGGCGCCGGGGTGCCCGGCGACCCCGGCGCCCGGCGGCCGTCAGCCGGTCCTCTTCAGCGGGCGCCACCATTCCTGGTGGTCGCGGTACCACCGCACGGTCCGGGCGAGTCCCTCGTCGAAGCCGACGAGGGGCGCGTAGCCGATCTGCTCGATCTTGCCGCTGTCCAGGGCGTAGCGCCGGTCGTGCCCGAGCCTGTCCGGCACCGGCTCGACCATCTCCCAGCCCACGCCGAAGGCGGCCAGCAGGCGTTCCGTGAGCTCGCGGTTGGTCAGCTCGACGCCGCCGCCGATGTTGTAGATCTCGCCGCCCGAACCCTTGTCCAGCACGAGCTGGATGCCCCGGCAGTGGTCGTCGACGTGCAGCCATTCACGGACGTGCCGGCCGTCGCCGTACAGGGGCACCCGCCGCCCGTCGATCAGGTTGGTGACGAAGAGCGGAATGAGCTTCTCCGGGTACTGGTGGGGGCCGTAGTTGTTGCAACAGCGGGTCACCCGTACGTCGAGCCCGTAGGTCCGGTGGTAGGCGCGGCACAGCAGGTCGGCTCCCGCCTTCGAGGCCGCGTAGGGGGAGTTGGGCAGCACGGGCTCGGACTCGGTCCAGGACCCCTCGGCGATGGACCCGTACACCTCGTCGGTGGAGACCTGGACGACCGTGCGCACGCCGGTGTCGAGCGCCGCCTGGAGGAGCCGCTGCGTGCCGTGGACGTTGGTGACCACGAAGTCCTCGGGGCCGGTTATCGAGCGGTCGACGTGCGTCTCGGCCGCGAAGTTGACGATCACGTGGTGGCCGGGCACCACGTCGGCGAGCAGCCCGACGTCGGTGATGTCCCCCCTGACGAACGTGAAGCGCGGATGCCCGGCGACCGGGTGCAGGTTCGCCGGGTTGCCCGCGTACGTGAGCTTGTCCAGCACCGTCACCTGGACGTTCTCGTAGCCGGGGTACTCGCCGGACAGCAGTGAGCGCACGTAGTGGGAGCCGATGAATCCGGCGCCGCCCGAAACGAGGATCTTCATGCCCGCACCTGGATTCTGCTGTGGTCGCCGACCATGAGCTGATGTGTGTTGGGAACCCCCCTGGCCCGGCTGACCTCGACGTTCCGGCCGATCAGGGAGTAGGTGAGCCCCGGGACGCCTCTGATGGCGGAGTCCTCCAGAACTATGCTGTACTGCACGTCGGCGTTCTCCAGCACGCACCTCGCGCCGATCGAGGTGTAGGGGCCGATGTACGAGCTGATGATCTTGCTGTCGGCCCCGACGACCGCGGGCCCCCGGATCACCGAGTTCTCCACCAGCGCCCCCGGCTCGATGAGGACGCGTCCCGATATCTCCGAGAACCCGTCCACGGTTCCCCGGACGTTCGGTTCGATCGCCTCCAGGACGATGCGGTTGCACTCCAGCATGTCCTGCAGGCGCCCGATGTCCTTCCAGTATCCGCTGACGAAGTGCGAGCGGACGCGGCCGCCGTTGTCCATGAGCCACTTGATCGCGTCCGTGATCTCCAGCTCGCCGCGGGCGGAGGGCGTGATCGCCCGGACCGCCTCGTGGACGGCGGGGGAGAAGGTGTAGACCCCCACGATCGCGAGGTCGCTGCGCGGGTGCTCCGGCTTCTCCTCCAGCCCGATGATCTCACCGTCCGGCCCGAGCTCCGCGACCCCGTAGAACTGCGGTTCGGCGACCTTGGTGAGCAGGATCTGGGCGTCGTTGCCCGACCCGCGGAAGGCATCCACCAGGCCGGCGATGCCGTCCACCAGGAAGTTGTCCCCCAGATACATCACGAACGGCTCGTCGCCGAGGAACTCCCGGGCGATCAGGACGCAGTGGGCGAGGCCCAGGGGGGCCTCCTGGGGAATGTAGGTCACGTCGAGGCCGAACCGCGAGCCGTCCCCGACCGCTTCCCGGATCTCGTGAGCCGTGTCGCCGACGACGATGCCGACGCTGCGGATGCCCGCGTCCCGGATCGCTTCGAGCCCGTAGTAGAGCACCGGTTTGTTGGCGACGGGGACCAGCTGCTTCGCCGAGGTGTAGGTCAGTGGACGCAGCCTCGATCCCTTACCGCCCGCCAGAACGAGCGCCTTCATGATCCTTGGGTCCTTCCGTGAGGGATTCCTGGGCGCAGGACGGTCCGCCCGTCCGGATGTCCGTGCGGTTCCGGCGGACGGCTCGACGACGCCCTGCGTTCCGTCGAAGAGCACGGGATGCGTTTCCAGGGCCGGGCCTCCCCGCCGCCGGAGAAGGTCCAGGTCCGGTGGACGACGTAGCCCAGCGGCGGGCTCGCGATCACGATCAGGCCCTGCGCCACCAGGACCGGGGCGCCGGCGAGCTCGACCAGGAGCGGGACGCCGGCGACGGATGCCGCCAGGAAACCCAGCCCCACCGTGTAGAACCGCAGGTAACCGATGACCCACGAGCTTCCGGAGGCCCGGAAGACCACCAGCCTGTACCAGGGATAGACGATCAACGAGGTGGCCAGGTGGCCGGCCACGAGCAGGACCACGTAGGGAACCGCGCCGTCGGTGGCGAGCAGCTCCAGGCCGAGGAGGACGTGATAGATCACGGCCGTCATCGCGCCGGCCGCCAGGTATCCGGTGCGACGTCCCCCGAGCGCGGGGATCGGAGCCCGCCGTCCGGGACGCGCGGTCCCGTCGCGGGCTTGCTGACGTGCGGTTTCGACCATACGGCGGTCACTCCGAACGGTGGTCGGGAGACGGGAGCGGGATCAGCGCACCCGGTGGGCCCGGACGGCGTCGATCACGTGGGTCACGCCGGCCTCGTCCAGGTCGGCGAACAGCGGCAGCCGTACGAGACGGTCCGCGACGTCCTCGGTGACCGGGCAGCCGCCCGGCGCCACCCGCCCGTACCGCACGCCCGCGGGGGCGGTGTGCAGCGGCTGGTAGTGGAACGCCGCCTGCACGCCCCTGCCCGAAAGGTGGGCGATGAACGCCTGGCGGTCGTCCAGGTCCGGCAGCAGCAGGTAGTACAGGTGCGCGGGATGCTCGCAGCCGTCCGGGACCATCGGCTGGGAGACCCCGTTCTCCGCCGCCCAGTCCGCCAGCTCCTCGTGGTACCTCCGCCACACGGCGTGCCGCCGGGACTGGATCTCCTCGAAGGACTCCAGCTGGGAGGTCAGCAGCGCGGCGAGGACGTCGGACGACAGATAGCTCGAACCGATGTCGACCCACCGGTACCTGTCCACCTGGCCGCGGAAGAACCGGCTGCGATCCGTCCCCTTCTCCCGGACGATCTCGGCCCGCGCGACGAGGCCGGCGTCGTTCAGGAGCAACGCGCCGCCCTCCCCGCACTGGACGTTCTTCGTCTCGTGGAAGCTCTGCGCCGACATGCTCCCGAACGACCCGAGGGGCCGGCCCCGATAGGACCCGCCCAGCCCGTGGGCGTTGTCCTCGACGAGAGCCAGGCCGTGGCGTTCCGCGAGCCCGCCGATGACCTCCATCGCGCAGCCGACACCCGCGTAGTGGACGGCCACCACGGCCCGCGTGCGGTCGGTGATCGCGGCCTCGACCAGGCGTTCGTCGAGGTTCAGGGTGTCGGGCCTGCAGTCGACGAACACCGGTACGGCCCCGCGCAGGGCGTAGGCGTTGGCCGTCGACACGAAGGTGAACGACGGCATGATCACCTCGTCGCCGGGCCGCAGGTCCAGCAGGATCGCCGACAGCTCCAGCGCGTGCGTGCAGGAGGTGGTCAGCAGCGCACGGCCTGACCCGGTCAGCTTCTCCAGGAGGCCGGCGGCCCGGCGGGTGAACGGCCCGTCTCCGGAGGTCGATCCCCCGCGCACGGCCTCCGCGAGATAGTCGAACTCGTTTTCTGAGATATGCGTCCGGTTGAAGGGGACTGTCATCACTTGGGTTGGGCTCACTGCCGCAGTGAACAACAAACCGGACCGTCGCCACACATCACACCCCATTTCCTGGGGAAGGATCACACAGGTTTTACTTTTGCCGCTCGATGGTTTCCAAGCCGCCTATACCGGTATCAGCGATATTCCATGGCTTTTGGGATTCCGCTTTCCTGGGGAGCCGGGAGGCCCGGGGCCGCGTCGCGGGGCGCCGGAAGGCGCCTCCGCGACGCGGCCGGCCGCGGTGGGCGCGGCGTCAGGTGCTTTCGAACACCACGTCGACCCAGTAGTTGGAGGCCTGGACGGTGCTCGTCGGGAAGGCGTTCGCCGGGCTGTAGGTGTACACGCCGTTGCCGCCCTCGGCGCCGTCCGCGAGCGCGGTGAGCGGGCCGTTGGTGTACGGCGCGGTGAAGTAGGGCCTGTTCAGCGAGTAGCGGCCTCCGGTGTGGTAGGAGGCGACGTAGGTGGTGCCGGCGGTGACCGGGACCGGTGTGGCGAAGTTCACCTGCTGCCAGCCGGAGGCGGTCTCGTTGGTGAAGGTCGCGCTGGCGAGCAGGGTGCCGCCGCTGGTCCACAGGCCTCCGATGTGGGTCCCGGTGTTCTGCGGCGCCTTGTAGAAGCGGACGCCGGTGATGACGCCGTTCGTGGCGGGCTTGAACTTCACCCCGACCGAGACGTCCTGGGAGTCGGGCTGGGCCGGGACCGCCGGTGTGGCCGTGGCGTCCCACAGGCTGTTCGACGGCCTGAACACCACGTCGACCCAGTAGTTGGAGGCCTGGAAGGTGCTCGTCGGGAAGGCGTTCGCCGGGCCGTAGGTGTACACGCCGTTGCCGCCCTCGGCGCCGTCCGCCAGACCGGTGAGCAGGCCGTTGACGTACGGCGCGGTGAAGTAGGGCCTGGTCACCGAGTAGCGGCCGCCGGTGTAGTAGGAGGCGACGTAGGTGGTGCCCGCGGTGACCGGGACCGGTGTGGCGAAGTTCACCTGCTGCCAGCCGGAGGCGGTCTCGTTGGTGAAGGTCGCGTTCGCGAGCAGGGTGCCGCCGCTGGTCCACAGGCTCCCGAAGTGGGTTCCGATGTTCTGCGGCGCCTTGTAGAAGCGCACGCCGGTGATGACGCCGTCCGTGGCGGGCTTGAACTTCACCCCGATCGTGACGTCCTGGGAGTCGGGCTGGGCCGGGACCGCCGGTGTGGCCTTCTTGTCCCACAGGCTGTCCGACACGGACTGGATCAGCTCGGGCGACGTGCTCGGGGCGAAGTGGATCACGGCCTCGTGGTCGAAGGTGTCCCCGCCCAGGTAGACGGCGGTGATGTGATGGTCGCCCGCCGACAGGCCCGAGGTCGTGAACGTGGCCGGGGCCAGACCGCTGTGGTAGGCCGAGCCGATGATGGTCGGGCCGTCCTTGAAGACCACCTCGCCGGCGGGGACGACCGTGCCGCTGGTCGCCGCCACCGTGGCGGTGAAGGTGACCGGCCGGTCCACCCAGACGGGGTTGGGGGACGAGGCCAGGGTCGTGGTGGTCGGCGGGTCGTTCGGCACGGTGATGCGGGTGGCCGGCAGGCTCGTGGTGCCCTGGGTGCTGATCGTGCCGTTGAGGGCGAACACGCGGCCGAAGACGGCCGCGCCGCCGTTCACCGTGACCGAGTTCCGGTCCAGGAGGTTCCCCCGGAAGGTGGAGTACGTGCCCAGGGTCGCGTTGCCGCTGACCTGCCAGAAGAGGTTGTTCGCCTGCGCGCCGCGAAGGAGGCTGACGTTGCTGACGTTGGCCGTGGTGAGGCTGGACGCCTGGAAGATGAAGACGGCGTCCGGGTCGCCCTGCGCGTCGAGGGTGAGCGTGCCGTTGATCGCGAAGGTCCCGTCGGTGGAGTTGTAGACGCCCGGGTTCACGGTCGTCCCGCCCAGTTGCGGGGCCAGGGTGGCGTCGGGCGTCCGCCCGGCCGCGCTGTTGTAGGCGACGACCAGATCGGCCTTGGCCTGGGCCGCGACGGCGTCGGCGCCGTGGATGGCGCCCGACACGGTGCCGGGGGGAAAGCCGACCACCGACGAGCCCGGGCTCACCCCGAGGTCCCCGGTGATCGAGGTGAGGTTGGTGTTGACGACCGCGGTTCCGGCCAGCGCCGCGAAGGGCATGGCGCTGCCGATGCCCAGAGGCGGTGTCGCCGCCGCGCCGGACTGCGTCCCGGCGACCACGCCCAGCACGAGAGCGGCGGTGACGGAGGTCCTCAGCCAGGCGCGGGGACCGTTCCGCGGCAGGACCCTCGACCGGCCGGCTCTCCCCCCGGGCGCGGTGGCGACCCGCCGCGCGGGTCGCGCGGCGCGGCCGGCCGTCCGGCCTGGGCGCGTCAGTGGCCATCGGCGGCTCCTTCCGCGCCGTGGCTCCTGTGGCGCGGCGGTCATCCCGGTCTGCGGGCCGACGGCATCGCGATAGGGATCGGACATACGACACAACTCCTCGCTGGCTCCGTGCCGGGTCAGGCGTCCGGTGTGCCCCGTGGCCTGAAGCCGGCTGTGAGATCTCGCGGCGCCCGCCCGGTTCGTGTGTCGTTCGCCGCGTCCGCGGTCCGGCGCGCCCACGGCGGGCGGTGCGGGAGAACGCGCGGATACGCCGTGCCGGCGGAGGGCGCCGCGCCGTACGCAGACGACTGTGCCTCGGTGCGGGTGCGTCCAGGTCTCCGGAAAAGCACGAAAGACGTCTTTTAGCGCGTCGATGGAATATAATTTACTCACCCGCCATTCCGCCCATTATTCGGTTTATAAATTACGAATGGTGGTCTTTCCGTCGCGCCTCCGGCGCCGTCACGGTCCCGCCGGGGGGCGACACGCCCGGACCGCGACCGAAACGGCGTCGCAAGCGCGCCGGACTCTTACAGTCGGGGGTATATCGCTCTAAGTGATGGGGGTGCGGATATGGGGGAGAAGCTGGTCGTTGTCGGCCAGGGATACGTAGGGCTGCCGCTGGCGATGCGGGCCGTCGACGCGGGTTTCGACGTGGTGGGCGTCGACGTCGACGACTGGCGGGTCAAGCGGCTGAACGCCGCCGAGTCGTACGTCGAGGACGTCGGTGACGAGACGCTGTCGGCGGCCCACCGCTCGGGCCGCTACCTCGCCAGCACGGACTACGCCGACGCCGAGGGCTTCGACGTCTGTGTGATCACCGTGCCGACGCCCCTGCGCGAGGGCGTCCCCGACCTCAGGCACATCGGCTCGGCCGGCGAGTCGATCGCCCCGCTCCTGCGGCCCGGCGCCACGATGATCCTGGAGTCCACCACCTATCCCGGGACCACGGAGGAGTACCTGCGGCCGCTGCTGGAGGAGGGGTCGGGACTGTGCACGCCCGAGGACTTCTTCCTCGGCTACAGCCCCGAACGCATCGATCCCGGCAATCCGCACTGGCACCTGGAGAACACCCCCAAGGTCGTGTCCGGGATCGACCAGGCGTCCCTGCGGAAGGTCTCCGAGTTCTACGGGCGCATCGTGCGGGACGTCGTCTGCGTCTCCTCGCTCCAGGTGGCCGAGCTGTGCAAGCTCCTGGAGAACACCTTCAGGCACGTCAACATCGCCCTGGTGAACGAGCTCTCCATCTTCGCGCAGCAACTCGGGATCGACGTCTGGGAGGCCATCGACGCCGCCTCCACCAAGCCGTTCGGCTACCTGCGCTTCACCCCCGGCCCCGGCGTCGGCGGGCACTGCCTGCCGATCGACCCCTCCTACCTGTCGTGGAAGGTCAAGCGCGCCCTGGGGCACAACTTCCGCTTCGTGGAGCTGGCCAACGACATCAACGACCACATGCCCGACCACGTCGTGCACCGGCTCATCCTCGCGCTGAACCGGCAGGGCCGGCCGCTGCGGGGCAGCCGGGTGCTCCTGCTCGGCCTGGCCTACAAGGCCAACGCCGGGGACTGCCGCGAGTCGCCCGCGATCGAGGTGGCCAGGGCCCTGGTCAAGCTGGGCGCGGACGTGCGGGCCGCCGACCCCCACGTGGACGCCTACCTCGCGCCGCCCGGGATCGAGCTGGTCGCGGCGACCGAACGGGAGCTGTCGGAGGCGGACGCGGTGGTCGTCCTCACCGACCACGACCGCTTCGACTACGAGCGGGTCCAACGGGTGAGCCCGTTCGTCTTCGACACGCGCCGCCGCTGCCGGGGGCCCAACGTCGAGCACCTCTGAACCGTCCCGCCCGTCCCCGTACGGCCCGCGCGGGCACGGGCGGCCGGGCTCCGCGTCCCGCGCGGCGGGCCGTACGGCATGCCACCGCGCGGTCCGCTACGCGCGCATGACACGGGCGATCAGCTCCTCGACCTGGGTGTTGAGCCGGGAGCCGCGGGGCCACCCGGCGTAGTGAGTGAGGAAGACGACGATCTCGCGGAGCTCGTCCGGGGTGAGCTCGCCGGTCCGCAGCGCCGCGTCGAGCTGGATCTCCACGAGGTCGTCCATGCCCTGGCCGACGAGGAGGCCGAGCAGGAGGAGCCTGCGGTCGCGCATGCTCAGCCCCTCCCGGGACCACACCTCGCCGAACAGGTGCTCCACGGTCATGCCGAAGAAGTCGCCGGAGCCCTCGCCCCGGCCCACGCCGGCCGCCGCGGAACCGTCTCCGGCGTCGTCCCCGCCGTGGACCCGTCTCATGATCTCCAATCCGCGCGCCCGGCGGTCGCGGGTGCTGTCGTCCGAACGCTGGTTCATGCGAACTCCAGGTCCGTCGCCGGCCGGTCGGCCGGGGACGAGCACGATGGGTGGCGTCTCACCCCATCCATCGTTGGTCATTTCCCGCTCCGGGAAAAGCCACTGCCGACCTTCGGTCCGGATATTTATCACTATGTCGTTTAAATGGGCGGCGGACGTTACACGACGATCGGGTGCCGGCGGAGGAGGAACGGGAAGGGCCGGGAGCCCCCGAGGGGACTCCCGGCCCTGTTGTCGGTGCCGGCGGCGGGAGCCTCCGGCCGGACCGGGGAGCCGGCGGACCGGTCCCCCCGGGGAGATCTGTCAGCCGAACTCGCCGTCCTTGACCCCGCCGACGAAGGCGTCCCACTCGCCCTGGGTGAACGCCAGGGCCGGGCCGTCCGGATCCTTGGAGTCACGGACGAGGTAGAGCTCGTCCGCCTGGGCCTTGTGGGCCGCCACAGCCGGGTCACCGGGCACGATCGCCACTTCGACGCAGTTCCCTCCGGTACTGCGGCTGCTCTTGCGCCACGCGACGCTGGACAGATCCATGGTGGACCTCTGCACTCTTTCTTCCTATCGCTGGTTGGAACATTTCTTCGCCAGCTCCGCGATGAAGGCGGCCGAGGCGTCCGCCCTGAGAGCCATCGCGGTGAGGCTCCCGAACATGAGCGTGTACCGGCGCACCTCGTCCGGATCCTCCAGGACGAGCCCGCTCGCCGCCTGCTCCAGATAGACCAGGTCGAGATCGCCGGGCTCGGGAAAGCCCAGCAGGCAGAACGGGCCGTCCATCGCGGCGTGCGCCCCCGCGGAGAACGGGATGACCCGGATCTCCACGTTGGGCAGCTTGCCGAGATCGACGAGGTGCTCCAGTTGCTCGCGCATCACCTTCGGCCCGCCGACCTGGCGGCGGAGCACCGCCTCGTCGAGCACGGAGACCAGCTGGATCGGCTCGCCGGGGCCGTGCAGCAACTGCTGGCGTGAGATGCGTACGGTGACCTTCTCATCGACTTCAGGAGGGGCGTGGGTCACGGTGGTCACCTCGATGACGGCACGCGCGTAGGCCTCGGTCTGCATCAGGCCGGGGACGACCAGTGGCTCGTAGGAGCGCACCACCGACGCCTCCGCCTCCAGCCCGATGTACGAGTCGAAGCCGGGTTTCAGAGTCTGCCGGTGGCGATGCCACCAGCCACGCTGCCGGGCCTCCCTGGCCATCTGCACCAGGGTCTCCCGGGCCGCGCCCGTCACGCCGTACACATCGGTGAGGGCCGCCACGTCGGAGGGTTTGGGACGGGTGAGACCCGTCTCGTATCTCCAGACGGTGGTGTCGGTGGAGCCGATCCGCTCCGCCACCTCCGCCCGTGACAGCCCGCTGTCCTCCCTCAACCGCGTCAACTCGGCCATGAGACGGCGATGCCGAGCTGTCGGACTGCGCCGGGTAGCCATGCACGTATCTCCGTCCTTGGACAAGAAAACTGTGGAATTTCAATATGAGCTATTGAAGTCCCTGGTAGAACAGTTCACCGTGAGTGAGTGTGCCATCTCAGAGCGCGACGCGCATGGGAATGTGCGGGTCCGGGGAGCGAGGCCGATCATGACAACGCGGCAGCAGACGGTTCAACCTCGATTAACACTCACCCTGCGGGGCGTCCCGGAGTCGGTGTCGGTGGCCCGGCACCGGGTCCGGGAGCTCCTGGGGGAGTGCCACCCCGCGTACGAGGACGTCGTCCTCCTCGTCAGCGAGGTGGTCACCAACTCGGTCGTGCACTCCGGGTCGGGCGGCGGCGGCGCGGTCACGATGACCGTGGAGCTCGGGGCCGGGGTCGTCCTCGTCGAGGTCTCCGACGCCGGCTCGGGCGCCTCGGCGCCGCACGTGCGCAACGACCCCGACGCGGAGAGCGGCCGCGGGATGTTCCTGGTCGACCTGCTCGCCGGCCGTTGGGGCGTCGACGACGGCTGCCACGGCGGCCCCCGCACCCTCTGGTTCGAGGTCGATTTCTGACGACGGCCACGGTTCCGCGACCGGCCCGCGCCCCGGCCCTCCCGGCCGGCGCCGGACGGATCGGGACCGCTCCCCCCGGGCCGGGTAGGCCGGAGCCGAAATCCGGGTCATGACCCGTCAACGGCTCCGCCCGTCTCCCGGCGCGGACGCGCGGCGGCCGCTTGGATCAGGTGTCCGGGGGACACCGATGAGACGCCGGCCGATCGTGGCGCGCACGTTCCTGGCCCTGGCGTGCCTGGGCGGGGTCGCCCTTCACGCCCCGGCCCTTCACGCCCCGGCCCTTCACGCCCCGGCCCTTCACGCCCCGGCCCTTCACGCCCCGGCCCTTCACGCCCCGGCTTCCCGTGCCCCGGTTCTCCGTGCCCGGGCTCCCCATGCCCGGGCTCCCCATGCCCAGGCTCCCCGTGTCCCGGTCTCGCGCGCCTCGCTCCCCGGCTCCCCGGCGGGCGGCTCCGGGTACCACTCCTACGCCGAGACGGTGGCGGAGGCGGGCCGGATCGTCGCGGCCCACCCCGGCATCGCCCGCAGCGCCGTCTACGGCACCTCCTACGAGGGCCGCGACCTGCTCGTCGTCAAGATCAGCGACAACGTCGCCGTGGACGAGGACGAGCCCGAGGTCCTGTTCACCCACCACCAGCACGCCCGGGAGCACCTCACCGTCGAGATGGCGCTCTACCTCCTCCACCTGCTCACCGAGGGCTACGGCCGGGACGAGCGGATCACCGGGCTGGTCGACGGGCACGAGATCTGGATCATGCCGGACCTCAACCCGGACGGCGGCGAGTACGACCTCGCGGGCGGCTCCCGCCGCGGCTGGCGCAAGAACCGCCAGCCCGCCCCGGGCTCCTCCGCCGTGGGCACCGACCTGAACCGCAACTGGCCCTACCTGTGGGGCTGCTGCGGCGGCTCCTCGGGCTCGCCCGCCGCCCAGACCTACCGGGGCCCGGCGAGCGAGTCGGCCCCCGAGGTCAGGGCGGCCGCCGACTGGGTGCGCGGCCGCGTGGTGGACGGCGTCCAGCAGATCAGGGCGCACATCGACTGGCACTCCTACGGCGAGCTGATCATGTGGCCGTACGGCCACACCCGCGCCGACACCGCCCCGGGCCTGACCCGGGACGACCGCGCGGCGTACGCCGCGCTCGGCCGGAGCATGGCCGCCGTCAACGGCTACACCCCCCGCCAGGCCGGGGACCGCTACGTCATGGACGGAACGCTCGGCGACTGGATGTGGGGCACCTTCAAGATCTTCAGCTACACCTTCGAGATGTACCCGGCCCGCGGCGCCCCCGGCTTCTACCCGCCCGGTGGGCGGATCGCCCCGCAGACCGCCCGCAACCGGGAGGCCGTGCTCCGCTTCCTGGAGTACTCCGGCTGCGTCCACCGGATCATCGGCGGGGCGGCGCGGTACTGCGGCGCGGGGGAGGGTCCGGCCGCCGCCCCGGGCCGGCGTCCCGCTCCCGCCTGACGTCCCCGGCCGGCGTCCCGCCGTCGACGGCGCCCCGGCGCTCAGGCGCGGCAGACCAGCTCGCCGTGGAGCAGCGACAGCCAGCCGTCCTCGTCGCCCGCCCACCTCAGCCAGCCCTCGGACAGGCGGCGCAGGTCGTCCTCGGTGGCGGCTCCCGAGGACAGGGCGTGACGGGCCATGTCCGAGCGCAGCACCCGCTCGGCCCACATCCCGCCCCACCAGGCGCGGTCCTCGGGCGTGGCGAAGCACCAGGTCGAGGAGGTGGCGGTGATGTCGGTGAAGCCGGCCGCGCGCGCCCACGACAGCAGCCGCCGTCCCGCGTCCGGCTCGCCGCCGCACGCCCTGGCCACCCGCCGGTAGAGGTCCATCCACTCGTCCAGCTCGGGCAGCCGGGGGAACCAGGCGAACGCGGCGTAGTCGCTGTCGCGCACCGCCACGATCCCGCCCGGCCGGCACACCCTGCGCATCTCCCGCAGCGCCCGTACGGGGTCGCCGACGTGCTGCAGGACCTGGTGGGCGTGGACGACGTCGAAGGTGTCGTCGGGGAAGTCCAGCGCGTGCACGTCGGAGACGACGAACTCGACACCGGAGGCGCCCCGCCGCCCGGCCTCCGCGCGGGCCAGCGCCAGCGCCTCCGCGGTGACCTCCACCGCGGTGGTCGTCCCCGGCGCGACCCGCCCGGCCAGGTCCACGGTGATGGTCCCGGGGCCGCAGCCGACGTCCAGCAGGGACATCCCCGGCCTCAGGTGCGGCAGGAGATGGGCGGCGGAGTTCTCCGCGGTCCGCCACCTGTGGGACCGCAGCACGGACTCGTGATGGCCGTGGGTGTACACCGCGTGCTCAGCTGTCATGGGGAGATCACTTCCTCGGTCGGCCGGGTGCCGGACGGATCGACCGTAACAGCCATCTCGCATTTCAAGAAAGAACGTCTCGAATAATGAAATGCGTGGTCGGCTCCGTGTGAGCCCGCGGGCCGTGCCGTACAGACCGTGGGAGGCCGCGCCGCAGCTCACGACCTCCCACGTGCCCCGGCGCGCCTGACGGCCGCCAGGTGCGCGACGGCCCGGCCGTTCCCGGGCGTTCCCGGAGTACGGCGCGGGCCGTCGTGTCCCTCGCAAAGGGGATGCCGCTCTTCCGATGGGGAGAACCCCCCGGAACGGCAAAGTCACAGGCGGAAGTTCACATCCGGCACGATCTCCGCCACGTCCATCTGGGCCTTCTGCAGCCTGCCGGAGTGGTCCCAGTTCATCGCCTGCCAGCGGGTGAACTGGTCCAGCACCCACATCCCCGACTGGCGGCTGCCGTTGCCGGACTTGCCGTTCCCGCCGAAGGGCAGGTGCGCCTCGGCCCCGGAGGTGGAGTTGTTCACGCTGACCATGCCCGCCCTGATGCCCTCGCGGAACCGGAAGGCCGTCGCGGGGTCGGTGGTGTAGACGGAGGAGGAGAGCCCGTACCCGGGACGGTTGGCCAGATCCAGCGCCTCCTCCAGGGTCGGGAAGGAGGTCACGCCGATGATCGGGCCGAAGGTCTCCTCCAGGAACAGCCGGTCGCCGGGGCGCACGCCGTCCACGATCACCGGGTGGTAGTACAGGCCGCCCTCGCCGGTGAAGTCCCCGCGCGGGTTGTCGGCGGTGATCCGGCCGGTCGGACCGGAGACGACCTTGTGGTGCGGCTGGATCCAGCCGAGATACTCCTCGTAGCGGGAGGCGAACCGGTGATCGAGGAGCGGCCCGCACAGCACGTCGCCCGCCGGGTCGCCGATCTCGGCGGCGGCCAGCGCGCGCGTGAGGCGGTCGAGGAACTCGTCGTGGACGCTCTCGTGCACGATGGCCGTGCCCAGGGAGGTGCAGCGCTGCCCGGCCGTGCCGAACCCGGAGAACAGCGCCCCCTCCACCGCCAGGTCGAGGTCGGCGTCGGCCGCCACCACCATCGGGTTCTTGCCGCCGAGCTCAAGGCAGGGCGACTGCAGGTGGCGCCCGCACAGCTCGCCGATCCTGCGGCCCACCTCGGTGGAGCCGGTGAACCCGACCTTGTGCACCGTGCCCTCGCCCAGCGCCGCCCCAAGGCCCTCGAACGTCGCGGCGCCGTCGGCGAACACCAGGTTCAGCACGCCGTCGGGCAGCCCCGAGGCGGCGAACAGCCGGTACAGCGCCTCGGCGGACGCCGCGGCGTACTCGGCCGGCTTCCACACGACCGCGTTCCCGGCCAGCAGCGCGGGCACCAGGTACCACGACGGCACCGCGACCGGGAAGTTGCCCGCCGTGATCACCGCGGCCACCCCGACCGGGACCCGGAAGGTGAACAGGTTCTTGTCAGGCATCTCCGAGGGCACCGTCTGCCCGTAGAGGCGCCGCCCCTCGCCCAGGAAGAAGTCGCAGGTGTCGACGATCTCGCGGACCTCACCCAGCGCCTCGGCGTACGGCTTGCCGATCTCGCGCGTCACCAGCCGGGCCAGGGACTCGGCGTTGGCCTCCACCAGCCGCCCGATCGACGCGATCACCCGCCCCCGGACGGGCGCGGGGACGCGCGCCCACTCCCGCTGCGCCGCGGCCGCCGTACGGCAGGCGGAGGAGAACGTCTCCGCGTCGGCCAGCCGGACCCGCGCGACCACCTCGTCGACGCGGGAAGGGTTGATCGAGTCGTAGTCCGTGCCGCCCGCCGCCTGCTTGCCACCGATCACGGAGCTGATCTCGCCGGTCACCGTCGACCTCCTCGTGTGGGTTCTCTGACGGCATTGTCCCCGCAGCCGGCCGCGCCGTCACACCCCGCCGGGCACGCCGTTCCGGGGGATGGGCGGAGCGGGCGGGGGACGGCCGCCGGTCAGGCCATCCGGAAGTCGGCGAAGTCGAAGCCGGGGGAGACCACGCAGCTCACCAGGACCCCCTCGTCCCCGGCGGGCCGGGCCGCCTGCCAGGTGCCGCCGGGGACCACCGCCTGGGGGACCTGCCCCTCCTCCACCCGCGGCCCGAGGACGACGGTCCGGGTCGGCTGCCCCTCGTGGCCGCCGAGGACGAGGAGCAGAGGACCGCCCCGGTGCCACAGCCACACCTCGTCGGAGCGGACCACGTGCGGGCGCGACTCCTCACCCGGCTCCAGCAGGAAGTAGATCCCGGTGGCCGTGGCCCGGGGCCCGCCGTACCCGGGCGGGGTGACGTCGAGGGAGGTCCGCCAGGTCTCCCGGTACCACCCGCCCTCCGGGTGCGGCAACAGCCCGAGCGTCTCGGCGAGCGGCGGGCGGGCGGGAACGGTCATCAGGCACCTCCGGCGCGGGGCGGGTCCGGCCGCTTCGCGGCGCGGGCACCGGACAGTCTGCCATCCCGGTGGCGCGGGACGGGGCGGAGGAAAGCGGCGAGGGGGATATCCCGTGGGAAGGGACGCGCGGGTGAAGGAACGCCGTTCCAGGGTGGGGATTTGTCGGTGGGGCTGGCTAGCGTTCGGGACGTGACCGAACGGTGGAACCGAGACCAGGTGCTGGCCCTCGCGCCCGACGCGTCGTCCCAGAAGGCGGCCCAGGGGGTCTCCTCGCCCGGCAAGTGGTCGGGCGCCGGGGCCACGGCGGACGCGCTGTGGGGGGAGTGCAGGGGCAGCGGCTCCAAGCCCTACCTGGCGTGCGTGGACCTGTCCGAGCCCGCCTACCGCTGCAGCTGCCCGAGCCGGAAGTTCCCCTGCAAGCACGCCCTCGGACTGCTCCTGCTGTGGTCGGCCGGCGGCGTCCCGGACGCCGCCGGGCCCGCCGACTGGGCCGCGGAGTGGCTCGACCGGCGGCGCGACCGCACGGCCGGGGCGGCGGTCCGGGCGTCCGCCCCGGCGGACGGCGATGACGCGGGCGACGGCGAGGCGGTGACGGGCGGCGGCGCGGCGGCGGGCGGCGAGGCCGGCGCGGGCCGGGCGGGCGGCGCGGCCGTGGCGGCCGGGCCGGGCCCCGCCGACGCCCGGCGGGCCGCGCAGCGCGAGCAGCGCGTGGCGGCGGGCCTGGCGGAGCTGGAGCGCTGGCTCGCCGACCAGGTCAGGCAGGGTCTCGCCACCTCCCGGCGGCACGACCAGTGGGACGACCTCGCCAAACGCCTCGTCGACGCCCAGGCCCCGGCCGCCGCCGGAGCCGTCTCCCGCCTGGGCGCGGTGCTGACCGGCGACGACTGGCCCGCCCGCCTCCTCGGCGAGTACGCCCTGCTGCACCTGCTGGCCGTGGCCCACCGGCGTCTCACCCCGGCCGCCGGTCCGGCGGACGCGGCGGGCGGGCTCGACGCCGCACTGCTGCGGACGGTCCGCGAGCGGGTCGGCTTCCCCGTCGCCAAGGAGGAGGTCCTGGCCGGTGAGCCGGTCCGCGACCGGTGGGACGTCCTCGGGCGCCGTGACACCGAGCACGACCGGATCACCGCCCGCCGGGTCTGGCTGCGCGGCCGGTCCACCGGCCGGGCCGCGCTCGTCCTGTCGTTCGCCCCGGCCGGCCAGGCCCTCGACGCCTCCCTCGTCACCGGCACGACCATGGACGCCGACCTGGCGTTCTACCCCGGCTCGTGCCCGCTGCGCGCCCTGGTCGCCGCCCGCCACGACCATGCCCCCCAGGTCTCCGCCGGCCCCCCGCCGGGCTCCACGGTGGACGAGGCGCTGGACGAGGTGGCCCGCGCCCTCGCCGCGGACCCCTGGACCGACTCCTGGCCCGTGGTGCTCGACGCGGCGGTCCCCGCCGGGAGCGGTCTGCGGGCGCTGACCGGCCCGGACGGCGCGCTGGCGCTGCACCCCTCCTGCGGCACGCCCTGGCGGCTGATCGCCGCCTCCGGCGGCCACCCGCTGACCGTCGCCGCCGAATGGACCCCGGAGGGACTGCGCCCCCTCACCGCCTGGGACGAGGAAGGACGGGTGATCGTCCTGTGACCGCCCGCCTCGCCCGCCCTGTCCGTTCCGTCCGTTCCGGCTCGTGGGCCGGGACGATCCCCGGGAGGTCCTGGTGAACGCCCCGCCCGAATGGGAGGAGCTGGTCTCCACCGCGCTGGTCGGCACCGACCGCCGTCCCCTGGCCGGTACGGCGGCCCCGGAGGCCGAACTGCTCGAACGCGCCGCCGTGCAGACCGTGCGGATGCGGGCGGGCCGCCGTCCCCTGGCCGCCGAGCCGGTGGCCGCCGCCCCGCCCGAGGACCGGCCGGGGGTCTCCCGCCCGGCGGCCGACCGGCTCGCCAGGATCCTCGGCGGCGAGCAGCCGAGGCTGCTTCCCGAGTGGCTGCGCGTCGCGGCCGGGCACGGCCGCCGTGTCCCGCCGCACCTGCTGCCGGAGCTCCTCGACCAGGCCGCCCGCGACCGGTCGATCCGGCCCCACCTCGGCGTCCTCGCCGGAAACCGGGGCCGGTGGCTGGCCGGTCTCAACCTCGCCTGGGGCTTCCTGCTGAACGAGCCCACCGCCCCCGTTCCCACCGCCACGGCCGGGGCCGGCGCCGTCCCCGGCGGCTCCGGCGGCGCGCCGGACGTCTGGGAGCTGGGCGCTCCCGGCGACCGCCGCGCCTTCCTGGCCGCGCTGCGGGCGGCCGACCCGGCGGCGGCCAGGAGCCTGCTCACCCGGGGGTGGGCGAAGGAGACCCCCGGCGACCGTGCGGCGTTCCTGGAGATCCTCGCCGACCGGCTCTCGCCGGACGACGAGCCGTTCCTGGAGGCCGCCCTCGACGACCGCCGCCGGGAGGTCCGCCAGCTGGCCGCCGACCTGCTCACCCGGCTGCCCGGCTCGCGGCTGGCCGCGCGGATGGCCGAGCGGGTCACGGGGTGGTTCTCCGTCGAGGACGGCCGGATCCGCGTCACCCCGCCCACCGCCTGTGACGCCGCGACGGAACGCGACGGCATCCGCGCCAGGCCGCCGCACGGCACCGGCGAGCGGAGCTGGTGGCTCCAGCAGGCGGTGGCGCGCACCCCGCTCGGGGTGTGGCCGCGGCTGCTCGGCCGCCCGCCCGGCGAGCTCGTCCGCATGAGGATCACCGACTGGGGGCGCGAGGTCATGGCGGGATGGGTGCGGGCCGCCGTCCTGCAGGGCGACCCCGAGTGGGCGCGGGAGCTGTTCGCCCACGACCCGCTCGCCGACCTGCTGGCCGTACTGCCCGCCGCCGAGCGGGAGCGCGTCGCCGCCGGCTTCGTCCGGCGGCACGGCCTCGACGGTCAGCTGATCATGGTCCTCGGGGGCGCCGCCGCGCCCTGGGGGCCCGAGCTGGCGTCCGCCGTGCTGGAGAAGATCATCGAGGTCTCCGGCACGCAGCCCTGGAACCTCGGCGAGCTGACCAGGCTCGCCGGCGAGCGCGTCGACCCCGCCCTGTACGGCGAGGCCGAGCGGCTCTCGCCCGAACCGCCCGTCCAGGAGGTCGCCGCCCTCCTGCGTTTCCGCTACGACATGGTGAAGGAGCTTTCTTGACAACGGTTCTGCGGGCCCACGCCGAAGACCAGTTCGCGGACGAGCTGGAGATCCTCGCGAAGGACGACGACCGACCCCGGCCACCGGGCTGGAAGCTGTCGCCGTGGGCGGTGACGACGTACGTCATGGGCGACGGCGAGGCGGTCACCCCCAAGTACATCGGCCCCCGGCGCATCGTGGAGGTCGCCGTGGCCACCCTCGCCACCGACCGCGCGCTGCTGCTGCTCGGCGTGCCCGGCACCGCCAAGACCTGGCTGTCGGAGCACCTGGCCGCCGCGATCAGCGGCGACTCGACGCTCCTGGTGCAGGGCACGGCCGGCACCGCCGAGGAGGCCGTCCGCTACGGCTGGAACTACGCCCGGCTGCTCGCCGAGGGGCCGTCCCGCGAGGCGATCACCCCGAGCCCGGTGATGCGCGCGATGGCCGAGGGCAGGATCGCCCGGGTGGAGGAGCTGACCCGCATGCCCTCCGACGTCCAGGACGCGCTGATCACCGTACTGTCGGAGAAGACGCTGCCGATCCCCGAGCTCAACGAGGAGGTGCAGGCCGCGCGCGGTTTCAACGTCATCGCGACCGCCAACGACCGCGACCGGGGCGTCAACGAGCTGTCCAGCGCGCTGCGCCGCAGGTTCAACACCGTCGTGCTGCCGGTCCCGGCCACCGCCGAGGAGGAGGTGGACATCGTCTCGCGCCGCGTCGAGCAGCTCGGCCGCTCCCTGGAGCTGCCCGAGACCCTGACCGGCCTCGCCGAGATCCGCCGCGTCGTCACGGTCTTCCGCGAGCTGCGCGCCGGCGTCACCGAGGACGGCCGCACCAAGGTCAAGTCGCCCAGCGGCACGCTCAGCACCGCCGAGGCGATCTCCGTCCTCACCAACGGCATCGCCCTGGCCGCGCACTTCGGTGACGGGGTGCTGCGCCCCTCCGACGTCGCCGCCGGGATCGTCGGCGCCGTCGTCCAGGACCCGGTCTCCGACCGCGTCGTCTGGCGCGAATACCTCGAGACCGTCGTCCGCGAACGCGAGGACTGGCGTGACTTCTACCGGGCCTGCCGCGATGCGGACTGAGACGGCGCCCTCCGCCGGGGCCGCGACGCCGGGGCGGACCGCGCCGCGGGCCGGGGCGGCGCGTCCTCCGGGCGGTCCGGCTCGCGGCCGGGTGGCGGTCCCGGTGGCCGGGGGCGGCCGATGAGCGTTTCGGTGCTGGGGATCCGGCATCACGGGCCGGGGTCCGCGCGGTCCCTGAGAGACGAGCTCGAACGCCTCAAGCCGGACATCGTGCTCATCGAGGGGCCGCCCGAGGCGGACGCGCTGGCCGGGCTGGCCGCCGACCCGGGCCTCCGGCCCCCGGTCGCTCTGCTGGCCCACGTGCCCGGAGAGCCGGCCAGGGCGGCGTTCTGGCCGTTCGCGGAGTTCTCCCCCGAGTGGCAGGCGATCCGGCACGCCGTGCGGACGGGCGTCCCGGTCCGCTTCTGCGACCTGCCCGCCGCCCACGGCCTCGCCCTCGACCGGGACGGCTCACCGGACGGCCCCGCCGGCGGAGGCCCCGGCGAAGGCGGGCCCGGAGCGGCCGCGCCGGAGTCCGGGGCGCCGGCCGTACCGGTCGACCCGATCGCGGCCCTCGCCTGCGCCGCCGGATACGACGACCCGGAACGCTGGTGGGAGGACGCGGTCGAGCACCGGGGCGACACGCCGTTCGAGGTGATCGCCGAGGCGATGGCGGCGGTCCGCGACGGGCACGTCCCCGACGTCCGCGAGGCCCGGCGCGAGGCGTACATGCGGCGCACGATCCGCAGGGCCGTCAAGGAGGGGTTCGAGCGGATCGCCGTCGTCTGCGGCGCCTGGCACGTCCCCGCCCTGACCGGCGTCCCCGGCAGGGACGGCGCCTGGGGCGCCGGGCTGCCCCCGGTCAAGGCCGACGACGCGCTGCTGCGGGGACTGCCCAAGGTCAAGGCCGAGATCACCTGGGTGCCGTGGACGTACGGCAGGCTGGCCGCCTGGAGCGGCTACGGCGCCGGGGTGACGTCACCGGGCTGGTACCACCACCTGTTCGCCTCCGCCGACCGCCCGGTGGAACGGTGGCTGGCCGCCGCCGCGGGCGTGCTGCGCGACGAGGGTCTGCCGGTCTCCTCGGCGCACGTCATCGAGGCGGTACGGCTGGCCGGGAGCCTGGCCGTGCTGCGCGGCCGGCCCCTGGCCGGGCTCGCGGAGGTCGTCGAGGCGGCCCGGGCCGTGCTGTGCGAGGGCGACGACCTGCCGGTGGAGCTGATCCGGCGGCGCATGGTCGTGGGGGAGCGGCTCGGCCACGTCCCCGACTCGACGCCGATGGTGCCGCTCCAGCGCCATCTGCGCGAGGAGCAGCGGCGTCTCCGGCTCAAGCCGGAGGCCCTCGACCGCGAGCTCGACCTCGACCTGCGCAAACCCCTCGACCTCGACCGCAGCAGGCTGCTGCACCGGCTGCGGCTGCTCGGCGTCGACTGGGGCGTCCCGGCGCGCAGCCGCGGCAAGGGCACCTTCCGCGAGTCGTGGACGCTCGTCTGGCGGCCGGAGTTCGACGTCGACCTGATCGAGGCGGGCGCCTGGGGCACCACCGTCCCGGCCGCGGCCTCCGCGCGGGCCCGCGACCTGGCGGACGGCGGACCGAACACCGGCCCGTCCGGCCCCGGCGGGTCCCCCGGTGGCACGGCGGGTCCCGGGCCGGGCCCCGGCGGTTCCGGCCCCTCCGGCGGGCAGGGGTCCGGCCGGGTGTCGCTGGCCGACCTCACCGGGCTCGTCGAGCGGTGCCTGCTGGCCGACCTGCCGGACGCGCTGCCGTACGTCCTCGACACGCTGGCGGCGCGGGCGGCGCTCGACAGCGACGTCACGCACCTGATGGCCGCGCTCCCGGCGATGGTGCGCGCCCGGCGCTACGGCGACGTGCGCGGCACGCCCGCCGAGGGCCTGGCCGCGATCGTCGACGCCCTGCTCACCCGGATCTGCGTCGGGCTGGGCGCGGCGGTCACCGGCCTGGACGACGACGCCGCCCGCGACCTGCTGCGTCACATCGACGAGGTGCACGCGGCCGTCGCCCTCCTCGATGACGGCCCCGCCGACGGCGTCTCCGGTGACGGGACGCCGCGCGGCCGGTGGACGGCCGCGCTGCGCGGTCTGTCCGGCCGTTCCGGCCTGCACGGGCTGATCGAGGGACGGCTCACCAGGATCCTGCTGGACGCCGGGGACCTCGACGACGCGGAGGCGGGCCGGCGGATGGCGCTGTCCACGTCGGCGGGGCACCCGCCGGCCCGCGCGGCGGCCTGGATCGAGGGCTTCCTGTCCGGCGGCGGCCTGCTGCTCGTCCACGACGCCCGGTTGCTCGGGCTGGTCGACGGGTGGCTGGCCGGCCTCGCCCCGGAGGCGTTCGTGGACGTGCTGCCGCTGCTGCGCAGGACGTTCGGCGCCTTCGCCGCGCCGGAGCGGCGCTCGATCGGCTCCCGGGTCCGAGCGCTCGGCACCCGGGAGACGGCCGCCGCGGCGGCCGACGAGATCGACGAGGCACGCGCGGCCGCCGCGGTGCGGACCGTGCTGGCGCTGCTGGGAAGGACGGAGACCCCATGACCGCCCGCGGAACCACGCGAGGCCCCGAGACCCCTCCGGGAGGGCCCCGGTGACCGCACCCGAGACGAACGGAGACCCGGTGACCGCTCCCGCGACCGACCCGGCCGCTCCCGCGACCGACCCGGCCGTGACCACGGCGACCGCGGTGACCGCGGAGGACGCCGATCCGGCGGCCGACGAGAGGCTGCGCCGCTGGCGGCTCGTGCTCGGCGGGGACGCCGACGGCACCGGGTGCGCGCTGTCCGGCGCCGACGCCCGGATGGACGGCGCCCTGGCCGCTCTTTACAACCGCGACGGCGGCGAGGGCCAGGGGGAGCGGAGCGGCGGCCTGGGCGCCTCGGCGCCCAGGGTGGCGCGCTGGCTGGGCGACATCCGCTCCTACTTCCCCTCGACCGTCGTCCAGGTCATGCAGAAGGACGCCGTCGAGCGGCTGAACCTCACCCGGCTGCTGCTGGAGCCGGAGATGCTGGAGGCCGTCGAGCCGGACATGCACCTGGTCGGCACCCTCCTGTCGCTGAACCGGGTGATGCCCGAGCGGGCGCGCGAGTCGGCCCGGGCGGTGGTCCGCAAGGTCGTCGCGGAGCTGGAACGGCGGCTCACCCAGAAGACCCGGGCGGTCGTCACCGGGGCGCTGGACCGCTCGGCGCGGACCCACCGCCCCAGGCGGGTCGCCGACATCGACTGGGACCGTACGATCCGGGCGAATCTCAAGAACTACCTGCCCGAGCGCGGCACCGTGGTGCCCTCCAGACTGGTCGGGTACGGCAGGCGGCAGCGCGCCGTCCAGCGCGAGGTCGTGCTGTGCATCGACCAGAGCGGGTCGATGGCGGCCTCCGTCGTCTACTCCAGCGTCTTCGGCGCGGTCCTCGCCTCGATGCGTTCGCTGAGGACGTCGCTGGTGGTCTTCGACACCTCGGTCGTCGACCTCACCGACCAGCTCCACGACCCGGTGGAGCTGCTGTTCGGCACCCAGCTCGGCGGCGGCACCGACATCAACCGCGCCATCGCCTACGGCCAGGGTCTCATCACCCGGCCCACCGACTCCATCTTCATCCTGATCAGCGACCTGTACGAGGGCGGCGTGCGGGAGGAGATGCTGCGCCGGGTCGCGCAGATGACGGCGGCCGGGGTCCAGGTGATCGTGCTGCTCGCGCTGTCGGACGAGGGCGCGCCCTTCTACGACCGCGACAACGCCGCCGCGCTGGCCGCGCTGGGCGTTCCCGCGTTCGCCTGCACCCCCGACGCCTTCCCCGGACTGATGGCCGCCGCGATCGAGCGGCGCGACATCGGCGGGTGGGCCGAGCGGGAGCTGGGCCGCGCGGCCACCTGACCACCGGCGGGGACGGGCACGGCGGCCCCGTCCCCGCCGGGCGCCTCGCACCGCCTTCGCGCCGCGGAACCCGGTCTCAGGCCACGGCCGGTCCCGGCCCGCGGACAGGGCCGGACCTAGGACCAAGGTCCGGCCGTACGGCCGACGCCGCGCGCGGATGCCCGCCGTAATCTCCCTTTCGTGACTTCTGCAACGACCGCCGTACCGGCGGAGGGAATCTTCGCCAGACGCCACCGCGCCCTGACCGTGGGCCTGGTGGCGATCATCACCCTTGTCGCGTTCGAGTACCTGGCGGTGGCGACCGCCATGCCGGTCGTGGCGGACGAGCTGCACGGGCAGGGGCTGTACGCGCTGGCGTTCAGCGGGGCGCTGGCCGCCGGGGTGGTCGCCACGGTGCTGGGCGGGCGGTGGAGCGACGTCTCCGGGCCGGTCGCGCCGCTGTGGACCGGCGTGGCGACCTTCGTCGTGGGGCTGGTGGTGGCCGGGGCCGCGCCGACGATGGACGTGTTCATCGCCGGCCGGTTCGTCCAGGGGTTCGGCGGCGGTGTCTTCCAGGTCTCGATGTACGTGCTGGTCTCCCGGGTCTACCCGGCGGAGCTGCACCCCCGGGTGTTCTCCGTCTTCGCCACCGCCTGGGTGGTGCCGTCCATGGTCGGCCCGGCCGTCGCCGGATTCGTCGTGGAGAGCGCCGGCTGGCGCTGGATCTTCGCCGGCGTGGCCGTGCTCGTCCTCCCGGCCGCGCTGCTGCTCCTGCGGGGCCTGACCACCACGCCGATGTCGGAGCGGCCGCCGCGGGGGGAGCGGACCCCGATCGGGCGGCGCCTCGGCTGGGCGATGCTGGCGGCGGCCGGCGCGGCGCTCATGCAGTACGGCGGCGCGGCCCGCGGCGCCGGACTGCTCCTGCTCCTCGTGGGCCTGGCGCTGCTGGCCGGATCGCTGCCCCGGCTGCTGCCCACCGGCGCGCTGCGAGCCGCCCGCGGCCTGCCCGCGGTGGTCGGGCTGCGCGGGATCGCGGCGGGCGCGGTCATGGGCGGCGAGGCGTTCCTGCCGCTGATGCTCAACCAGCAGCGCGGCCTGACGCTCACCATGGCCGGTCTCACGCTGACCGGCGGCGCGCTGAGCTGGTCGTTCGGCTCGTGGCTGGTGGGACGCAAGCGGATGGACCGGGTGCTCGTCCTGCGGTCCGGCATGGTGCTCATCACCGTGGGCCTCGCGCTGATGGCCGTCACCGTCTTCACGGCGGTCCCGGTCGCCGTCGCGTTCCTCGCCGAGATCATCGCGGGCCTCGGCATCGGGATCGTGTACCCGACGCTGTCGGTGCTGGTCCTGGAGCTGTCACGGCCGGGGGAGGAGGGGGAGAACAGCGCGTCGATGGGCGTGGCGGAGTCGGTCTACACCGTCGTCTCGATCGCGGTCGCCGGCGCGGTGCAGGCCGTCCTCGGCGCCGCGGCCCTCACCTACGTGCTCTGCTTCGCCCTCGTCGCCCTGATGGCGGCGGCCGGGGCACTCGTCGCGGGCAGGGTCAGAACTTGACTGCTCCCCTCCCTGAAGGGAGGGGATTCCCGGCTCAGGCCGCCTGACGGGCCGGCGGCCCGTCAGGTCTTACGCCCTCGACGCCGACCGGGTCCAGACCAGCCCGGAGAAGCATCACGCGGGCGGAGTTCTTGTCCCTGGGACAGGAGACTCCGCACGCGGTGCAGGTGTAGGTGCGTTCCGACAGCGGCAGGGCGTGCTTGGTTCTCGCTCCGCAGCCTGCGCAGTCCATGGTGGTGTGCGCGGGATTGACCAGATGAACGATGCGGCCGTGTTTGCGGGCCATCTCGATCAGGGCGTTCTTGGTGGCGCCGATCGCGCCGTCGGCGGCCTTGCGCGCCATCGTGGAGCGTGCCAGGAACTTCGGCGTGAAGTCCTCCACCGCCAGGACGTCGTGGTCGCGCACGACCTTCTTGGCCCACTTGCGGGCGGCGTCGGCGCGCTGCCGGGCGACCTTCCTGTGGGCCTTGGCGGCTTGGCGGGCGGCCTTACGGTAGCCGGTGGAGGCGGGCCTGCCCTTCGGCGGCCTGCGGCGAGCCATCATCTTCTGATACCGCGCCAGCTTCGCCGCCGCCGCCCGCCCGTACTGAGGGTGCGGCAGGTCATGGGCGTCGCTGGTGGTGGTGGCGGCGATGTCTTTGACGCCCCAGTCGATGCCGATCGCCCGGCCGGTGGCAGGCAGCTCCTCGACACGCGCGGGCACGACGAAGGAGGGGTAGAGGTGGCCGACGGGGTCGCGGTGGATCCGCACGCTGGACGGTTCGGCGGGCAGGTCCCGCGACCACACCACCGTCACCGCGATGCCCCCGGCCAGGTGCAGGCGGCCCTCCTTGAGCCGGAAACCCCGCCGGGTGTAGTTCAGCGTCGGGGCGGCGAGGTGCTTCTTCTTGAACTTCGGCATGCCCGCCCGCCGCCGCATCGGCAGCCGGTCTGCGCTACGCGGGAGGCTGGATTCCTCCCCGGCCTGAAGGCCGGGGAGGAATCCGATTTCTCGGCGACTACCGTTGAAGCGTGGGAAGAACGCCGCTCTCCTCCGTGTTGAGACGGAGTCCCGCCTTCGGGCGGGATTCGTGTCTCAGCGCCTCGGGGAGATCAGGGGGAGTGCATGCCGCGGGTACGTGAGCTCGAAGTGTTCCGGGTGGTCCTGCCGTACGGCAGGCGGCCCGAGAGCCTCATGGTCCGGCTCACCGACTACGGGGGCATGACCGGATGGGGCGAGGTCGTCGATCCCGACGCCAAGACGTGGGCGGCGATGGAGGAGGGGCTCAGCAGGGCGCTGATCGGCGTCGACTGGGAGCACCCCGACGAGCTGGGCGTGGTCCCCGGGGGCTCCGCCTCCGACATGGCCTGCTGGGACCTGTGGGCCCGGATGCGCGGCGTGCCGCTGGCCCACGCGCTGGGCGGCAACCGCACCTACCTGACCGCGACCGTCCGGATCGCCGCCGAACGCGACCTGGACAGCCTGGTCGCCCGGGTGAACCGCCACGTCTGCGCGGGGTACACCCACGTCACCCTGGACGTCCATCCCGGCTGGGACATCGAGCCGCTGCGCGCCGTCCGCCAGGCGTACCCGGCGCTGGGCATCGGCGTCGACGCCCACGGCGCCTACACCGACGTCGGCGCGCTGGAGGCGCTGGACGGCTACACGCTCTCCGCCATCGAGCGCCCCTTCACCGGGCCGGCCGGCTTCGCCGACCACGCCGACCTGCAGGAGCGCGTCGCCGCGCCGGTCCTGCTGGAGGTCCCCTCGGTGGCCGGGCTGTGCGAGGCGATCGCCGCCGGGGCCGGGCGGGCGCTGCTGCTGCGCCCCGCGGCGATGGGGTCGCTGCGTGAGGTGCGCCGGGCCCACGACCACGCCGTCGCCGCGGGCTGGGAGATCTCCTGCGCCGGCGGGCAGGGCGGCGGGCTCGCGCGGGCGGCCACGGTCGCCGCGGCCAGTCTGCCGGGCTGCGACCTGCCGTGCGACGTGGCCGAGCCGCCGCGCAGCGCCCAGATCGTGACGCCGCCGGTCGGCGCCTCCGGCGGGGTGGTGGCGGTGCCGCTCACCCAGCCGGGCCTGGGCCACAACGTCGACGAGTCCCGCGTCCGCCGCCTGGCCAAGGAGTCGTACGCGGCCTGACGGGCGACCGGGGGAGGAGCGAGCGGACCCATGATCCGCGGGCCGATCGAACGTGGGCTCAAGAACCACCGTTCGTGACGCCGACGCGACAGCGGCCCTCAAGAACCACCATTAGTGCGCCGGCGCGACAGCGGCCGCCTACGGCGAGACCTTCCGTTCGTCGGCCTTGAGACCCCGAAGCGTCCAGAGTCCGTACAGAGCCAGCAGCGGCTTGACGACCATCCACTCGCCAGGGCGGTAGTCATCCGCACGCACGAGCCTCCTGGCCAGATCAGGGCGCCGTCGCCGTAAGTACGCGCGGGCCTTGAGCGCGTGAGCCGGCTGAGAGGCGATCTTGATGCGGTCGACGTCCTCAAGCAGTGGGATCACGTTCGCGATGTTCTCCCATGTCGTCGCGCTTCGGTCCTCAAGGAGCACTGTGCCGTCGAACTTGAGCACCGACTTCGCGTAGTCGGCCATCAGCCGGGCCTCCGCGGCGGCGCCGCCGGCCGCACCGCCGCTGAAGATCACGCGAGTGCCATGCGGGCGGCCGGCGGCGATGGAGCGAATGCCGGCGCGGACCCGCCAGCGGTTGACGAAGTTCGCCGTCGCCTGGGGGTTCCGGTAGCCCAGCACGACCACGGCCTCGGAATCGCCCTCACCGCTTCCCACGAGAGCCCGAGACCAGCGCCAGTTCAACCACTCGCCCCAGATCAGGGCCGCGGCCCCGGCCATCGCCAGTCCTGTCCTTCGTCGCATGCGGCGACTCTAGGGCACCCCGGCTTCGGGCAGCGGAGGCACGAGCCGCACCGCGAACGACGCATCCTGTCAGGACCTCCTGCCGATCGCCCGCGGCCGGAAGCCCCCGCCGGGACGCCTCCACGGCACGGCACAGGACAGACGCATCGCCGTGTGAGCCTCTGGTACTCGCCGGGCGATGGCAGGAGATCGGCTCATGGTCCGTGGGCGGCCGTCCCGCCGATCGTCCTGAAGCGGATCGTCCTGAAATAGGATGCCGCCCATGTCCTCCCCCGAGACCGAGCACGGCGCCGCCGCCCCCGAACCCCTCTCCGGGGACCGGACCGATGGGGGTGCCGGCCCCATGACCGACGTCCTCGGCCCCGGCTACGAGCTCACCGTCCTGCCCATGGCCGACGACGACGAGGGGGAGGTCGTCGCCACGCTGGTGCGTCGCCGCGCCGCCGCACCGGCGCGCGGCGCCGTGCTGTACGTCCACGGGTTCACCGACTACTTCTTCCAGACCCACCTGGCCGAGCACTTCGCCGCCAAGGGGCTCGACTTCTACGCCCTCGACCTGCGCAAGTACGGCCGCTCGCTGCTGCCGCACCAGACCCGCGGGTTCGTGCGCAGCGTCACCGAGTACTTCCCGGAGATCGACGAGGCGGTCCGGCTCGTCCGCGAGCGGGACGGCCACCGCACGGTCGTCCTCAACGCCCACTCCACCGGCGGCCTGGTGACCGCGCTCTGGGCCGACCGGGTCCGCGGCCGCGGCCTCGTCCAGGGACTGATGCTGAACAGCCCCTTCCTCGACCTCAACGTCCCCGCCCCGCTGCGGATCGCGGCCGACCTGCTGAGGGGGCCGATGGCGAGGATGCCGCGGCACGCCGTACTGCCCCTCGGCGCCGCCACCGCCTACGGCACCAGCCTGCACCGCGACCACCACGGCGAGTGGGACTTCGACCTGGAGTGGAAGCCGATCGGCGGTTTCCCGGTGCACGCGGCCTGGCTGGCCGCGATCCGCCGGGCCCAGCGGCGCCTGCACGCCGGACTGCGGGTGGACGTCCCTGTCCTGGTGCTCTGCGCCGCCAGGGGACTGCGGCTGCGCGACTTCGCGCCGGAGGCCCAGGCCGCCGACGTCGTGCTCGACCCGGAGCAGATCGCCCACTGGGCGACCAGGATCGGGCACCACGTGACGTGCGTGCGGGTGGCCGGCGGCGTGCACGACCTCGCGCTGTCGGCCGAGCCGGTCCGCAGGCAGGTGTTCACCGAGATGGACCGCTGGCTCACCTGCTACGTCTGACCGGCGGACCCGCCCGGCCGCTCTCACGAGTCCGCCGGACCCGCCCGCCCGTACGGCGCGCCGCCCCGGCCGGCCGCTACCAGGGGAAGGCGAACAGGCTGTAGTAGGCGCCGGCCACCAGCAGCACTCCGGTGCCGCCCAGCACCCCCGCCATCGCCACACGCTGCGCGCGGCTCGGCCGCCAGCCCTGCCCGATCCCGGAGGCGACCGCCGCGACGGCGGTGATCTCCTGCACCAGCATGAGCACCGCGAGGATCCGGATGACGAGCCAGCCGGAGAGCACCGCCGGCCACGCTCCCGCCTGGTTGACCGAGAACAGCACCAGCAGCGTGATGAACGCCGCCACCGCGGCCAGCAGCCCCGCGCCGGTCCACGCCATCCGGCGCAGCCGGCGGCGGATCGGCGGCCACACCAGCGCGCAGGTCTCGGCGTGCGGCCGCCGGCCGCGCAGCCGCACCACCATCTCCGCCACCGGCCCGGCGACGTACCCGGCGAGGGTCAGGCAGAGCACGAACGTCACGACCGCGCCCCCGGCGTACCAGGGGGCGCTGGGCGGGTCGCTGGCCTCGAACCGCTGGACGGGGGTGGCGCCGGCGACGTGCACGGCCGGCCGAGCGGTGCCGGGCAGGCCGTTGACCCAGTTCGCCAGGGTCGGCAGGTAGGCCCGGACGAACGGGCCGCCGTGGATCCGCATCCCGTGGTCGGCGCCGTCCAGGTATCGGATCGTGTAGTCGGCGTTGCCGCCCGCGGCGAGCGCGTCGGTGAGCGCCCGGCTGCTCTCCACGAACGGGATCGACGGGTCGCGCGTGCCGTACAGGGCGAGGACCGGCTGACGGACCCGGCGCAGCACGGGCGCCCCGTCGTAGCGCAGGAAGTTCATGTGGACCGCGCTCATCGCCCTGATGATGAGGTCGCGTACCCCGCCGGGCGCGTGCAGCCGGTCGAGCTGCTCGCCCATCGCCCATGTGACCTGCCGCAGCGGTGAGACGTTGGGCGCCGACACCAGCACGGCGAAGGCGACGTCGTCGCTCCTGGCCGCCGCGATCGGGACCACCCAGCTGCCCTCGCTCACCCCCCACAGGCCCGTCCGGGCCGGATCGACGTCGGGGCGCTCGCGCAGCCGGGACAGCATGCGCAGCGCGTCGTCGGCGAGCAGGTCGAAGTCGCGGTCGCGGAAGTCGTAGCCGGCCGTGCGCTTGTCGTAGGCCAGCGTGACGATCCCCGCCCTGGCCAGCCACTCGGCCTGGGTGGCGAACTCCCCGCGCAGGCCGGGACCGGCCCCCTGGACGAACACCATGGCCGGGTGCCGGCCGGGTGTCAGGGGCGCCCGCACGGTGGCCTCCAGGGTCACGTCCCCGACGTCGACGGTGATGTCCCGCGTGGTGATCGGGGTGGTCGCGGACACCGGCCGCAGCTCGGCCGTGGGCTGGGCGGGCAGCGACCGGAAGACGGGCCCGGCGCTCAGCGGCGCGGGGTCGAACGGCGGTGGCAGGACATAGCCCACCAGCGCGAGAATGATCATGGATACGCCCGCGGCGGCGCCCACCGCGCCCCGGCCAACCCGCATGCCGACCCGCTTCCCGATCGTCACCCGCCTCGCGGGAGAACCCCACGGCCGGTACGCGACCGGTACGGTCTCCCTGATCATCCAGAGTACCCAGCCCCGTGCCCGCAGGACATGGGGCGTTTCCCATGTGACGCAAGAAGCCACATTTGCCGCCGTGGCCTGTTAGCTTCAGGTGACATGCGCCTGCTGCACACCTCGGACTGGCACCTGGGCCGTTCGTTCCACCGCGAGAGCCTCCTGGCCGCCCAGGGGGTCTTCGTCGACCACCTGATCGAGACGGTCCGGTCCGAGAAGGTGGACGTGGTCGTGGTCTCCGGTGACGTCTACGACCGCGCGCTGCCCTCGGTCGACGCGGTGCGGCTGTGCGACGAGGCGCTGCGGCGGCTGGCAGCCGAGGGCGTCCGCACGGTGCTGATCAGCGGCAACCACGACTCCGCGCGCCGCCTCGGGTTCGGCGCCGGCCTGATGGACGCCGCCGGGGTCCACCTGCGCACCGACCCCGACTGGGCCGGCGAGCCCGTGGTGATCGACGACGTGGCGTTCTACGGCATCCCGTACCTGGAGCCGGAGCTGGTGCGCGGCCCGTGGGAGCTGCCCGAGCGCACCCACACCGCGGCGCTCGGGCACGCCATGTCCCTGGTCCGCGCCGACCTGGCGCGCCGGGGCGGCCGGTCGGTCGTCCTGGCCCACGCCTTCGTGACCGGCGGCCGGGCCAGCGACAGCGAGCGCGACATCAGCGTCGGCGGCGTCGCCCACGTCCCGGTCTCGGCCTTCGACGGCGTCGACTACGTCGCGCTGGGCCACCTGCACGGCCGCCAGCGGATGAGCGAGACCGTGCGCTACTCCGGTTCCCCGATCGCCTACTCCTTCTCCGAGGAGGGCCAGGTCAAGGGCTCCTGGCTGGTGGACCTGGCGCCCGGCGGCGAGGTGAGCGCCGAGTTCGCCGAGGCGCCGGTGCCCCGCCCGGTCGGCACGCTCAGGGGCCGCCTCGACGACCTGCTCACCGCGGCCGAGCACGCCCGCCACGAGGACCACTGGCTCCACGTGACGCTCACCGACCCGATCCGGCCGAAGGGCGCCATGGAACGGCTCCGGGCCCGCTTCGAGCACACCCTGGCGCTCTCCTTCGAACCGGAGGGCGGCGTCCGCGAGACCGTGGCGCGGCCGCGGCTGGCCGGCCGCCCCGAGATCGAAGTGGCGCTCGACTTCGTCCGCGAGGTGCGCGGCGAGGCCGCCGACGATCAGGAGACCCGGTTGCTCCAGGAGGCCGTCGAGGCCTGCCGTGTCAAGGAGGCGATGGCGTAGATGCGCCCGCACCGTCTGTGGATCAGTGCCTTCGGCTCCTTCCCCGGTGAGGAGGAGATCGACTTCGACGCCCTCACCGAAGCCGGGCTGTTCCTGATCCAGGGCCCCACCGGCGCGGGCAAGACCACGGTGCTGGACGCGCTCTGCTACGCCCTGTACGGCAGGGTGCCGGGCAGGCGCGACAGCGCCAAGAGCCTGCGCTGCGACCACGCCCCGCCCGGCCGGGGACCGAGCGTCGCCCTGGAGGTCACCCTCCGGGGGCGGCGGCTGAAGATCACCCGCTCGCCCGCCTGGCAGCGCCCCAAGAAGAAGGGCGTCGGCACCACGCGCGAGAACGAGAAGGCCGTGCTGCAGGAGCTCCTCCCCTCGGGGGAGTGGCTCGGGCTGACCACCCGGGTCGACGAGGCCGGGGAGCTGATCGGCAACCTGCTGGGCATGAACGCCGACCAGTTCTTCCAGGTGGCGATGCTGCCCCAGGGCGACTTCGCCCGGTTCCTGCGCGCCGACGGGGAGGACCGCCGCCGGGTCCTGGAGCGCCTGTTCTCCGTACGGCTCTACGCCGCCGCCGAGACCTGGCTGGCCGAACGGCGGACCGAGGCCCACCGCGAGCAGCAGACGCTGCGCAGGGAGGTCGACTTCGCCGTCCAGCGCCTGGAGGAGGCCGCGGGCCCGGCCCTCCTCGCCGCCCTGGCCGCCGGCTCCGAGGCGTCCGGGACGCCCGCCACCGCCGGGGATGCGGCGAGCGGAGACGCCTCCGCCGGGGATGCGGCGAGCGGAGACGCCTCCGCCGAGCACACACCGGAAGCCGGGGACGCCGGGGACGCCGGGCGCACCGCCGCCGTCCCCGCCCCGGCTCCGGACCCCGAGGACGACCCGCGGGGCTGGGCCGCGGCCCTGGAGACGCTCGCCGCGCGGGAGGCCGCCCGGGCGGGCCTGGCCCGCGCCGACAGCGAGGCGGCGGTACGGCGGGCCCGCGCGGAGCTGGAGCGGGGCATGGCCCTGGCCGACCGGCGGCGGCGCCACGCTGACGCGCTGGCGCGCGGCCACGCCCTGGAGGAGACCGCCGAGGAGCGGGCCGACCTGGAGATCATCCTCGCGGAGGCGGCCCGCGCCGACCGGGTGCTGCCCCTCCTGCAGGCCGTCGAGCAGCGCGCCGAGGCCGCCGGCAAGGCCCATGACATGGCCGCCGACGCCCTCGCCCGCGCCCTGCCCCTGCTCGGCGTCTCCGGCGACGCCGCGGCCGCAGCGAACGCCAGGGCCGCCGCGGGCGACGAGAACGCCGCGGCCGCCGCGATCACCGTGGCCGGTGCGACCGGTGCGATCGCCGCCGGCGGTGCGGACGCCGTGGACGTCGCGATCGCCGCCGACGTCACCCCCGACCGCCTGGCCGGCCTGGAAGGCGACCGCCGCGCCGAGATCAGCCGGCTGGCGGAGCTGCGCGCCGAGGAGGCGCGCCTGGCGCGGATCCGCGAGGAGCGCGAGCGCGCCGACGCCGAGATCACCGCCCTGGGCGCGGCCCAGGCCGAGACCGACGCCCGCCTCGCGGTCCTGCCCGGCCTGCGCGAGGACGCCGAGGCCCGCTTGGTCGCGGTCCGCCTCGACGCGGCGCGCGTCCCGGCCGCCGAGGCCGTCCGGCAGACCGCCGCCGCCCGCCTGACGGCGGCCGAGCACCGCGACCGCCTCGCCGCCGAGCTGGCGGAGGCCCGCCGGGACGTCACCGCCCGGCTCGCCGCCCTCCCGGACGCCCTCCGCCCGGCCGCGGACCCCGCCGGGCCGCGCGAGGCGCTCGCCGCCCGCGAGCGCGAGCGCGGCGAGGAACTGGCCGCCCTGGAGGGTCTGCGAGCCGACGAGGAGCACCTCGCCCAGCTGGAGGGCCTGCTGGCCGGCCTGGACGCCGAGCTGGCCGGCGCCGAGGCGCGGGAGGCCGCGCTCCAGGAGGCCCAGCGGGACCTCCCCGTCGCGCTGGACGACGTGACCGCCCGGCTGACCGAGGTCAGATCGCGGGTGGCCCGGGTGCCCGCCGCGCGGGCCGTCGTGGACGCCGCCGCCGCCCGGCTCGACGCCGCCCGCCGCCGCGACGGGCTCCGCGCGGAGCTGGCCGAGGCCCGTACGGCCCTGGCCGGGGCCACCGACCACGCGCAGCGGCTCCGCGACCGTCACCTCGACCTCCGCCAGGCCCGGATCGACGGCATGGCGGCCGAACTGGCGGCCAAGCTCCGACCCGGCGAGCCCTGCGCCGTCTGCGGCTCGCCCGACCATCCCGCCCCGGCCGCGCCCGCCGCCGAGGCCCCCACCGCCGAGGACGAACGCGCCGCACAGAGCGCCTACGACGCCGCGGCCGAACGGCGGCGGGCCGCCGAGGTCGCCGTCACCGCCCTGGACTCCCGGCTCGGCGAGGCCCTCGCCGCCGCCGGGGACCTCACGGTGACCGCCGCAGAGGAGGCCCTCGGCGAGGCCCGCCGCGAGCTGGCGGACCTGTCCGCCGCGGCCGGGACCGAGGCCGCGCTCGCCGCGGAGGCCGGCCGCCTCGCGGCCGAGTTGGACGACACGCGGCGGCGGGCCGCCGAGGCCGCCCGCGCGCTGGCCGAGGGCGGCGCCCGCCGGTCCGGCTGGCGGGCCGAGCACGACCGGCTGACCGCCCGGCTGGACGACGCCCGCGGCGCCGACCCCACGGTCCAGGACCGCCGCGACCGGCTCGCCGGGGAGGCCGCGCTGCTGGCCGCCGCGCTCGCCGCCGCCGTCCGTGCCGCCGACGTCGAGGCCGCCCACCGCGACGCGTGCTCCGCCGCCGACCTGACCGTGGCGGACGCCGCGGCCGGGCTGGAGGAGGCCGAGCGGGCCCTGGCCGGGCTGCGGGGGTCCGCGGCGGCCGAACCGGCGCTGGCCGAGGAGGCCGGCCGGACCGCGGCCGAGCTGGAGGCGGCGCGGGAGCGTTCGCGTGAGCTGGCGGTCACCCTGGCCGCCCGCCGTACGCACGCCGACAAGCTCACCGCCGAGGCGGAGCGGCTGGCCGCGCGCCTCGACGAGGCCCGCGGCGACGACCCGAGCCTGACCCACCGGCTGGACCGGCTGGCCGACGAGGCGGAGCTGCTCAGGGAGGCGGCCGAGGCCGCCAGGGAGGAGCGGGTCACCGCCGCCGAGCTGGAGGCGGCGCGGACCCGCGCCCTGGCCGCCGTCGCCGAGGCGGGCTTCCGATGCGTCGACGACGCCCGTTCGGCGGTCCGCCCGCCCGCGGAGCAGGAGGAGAAGGCCGCGCGGCTGCGCGAGCTCGACGAGGAGCGCGCCGCCGTCACCGCCATGCTGGCCGACCCGGAGCTGATCGCCGCCGCCGCGGAGCCCGAGCCCGACCTCGACGGGCTGCGGCGGGACCACGACGCCGCAGACGAGGCCCACGCCGGCCTGCGCTCCGCCCTGCACGGCGCCGAGGCCCGCCGGGAGCGGCTGGCCGTGCTCCGCGCCGAGCTGGAGGGATGCCTGGACCGCTGGCTGCCCGCCGCCGAACGGCACCGCCTGACCGAGCGGATGGCCGCCCTCACCGGCGGCAACTCCACCGACAACCGGTGGAACATGCGGCTGTCGTCCTACGTCCTCGGCGAGCGGCTGCGCCAGGTGGTCGCGGCGGCCAACGAACGGCTCGACCACATGTCCGGCGGGCGTTACCTGCTGGAGCACAACCTCGGCCGCTCCGCCGGGGACCGCAGCAGATCCGGCGGCGGGCTGGGCCTGCGGATCCTGGACGGCTGGACCGGCGTGGACCGCGATCCGGCGACGCTGTCCGGCGGGGAGAGCTTCATCACCTCGCTGGCGCTCGCGCTGGGCCTGGCCGACGTGGTGACCGCCGAGGCCGGCGGAGTGGAGATCGGCACGCTCTTCGTCGACGAGGGCTTCGGCACGCTCGACGAGGACACCCTCGACGGCGTCCTCGACATCCTCGACGGCCTGCGCGACGGCGGCCGGGCCGTGGGCATCGTCAGCCACGTCGCCGAGCTGCGCACCCGCGTCCCGGCGCAGCTGCGAGTCCGCAAGGAACGCCGCGGCTCCACCCTCTCTGTGGCCGGCGTCTGACCCCCGCCGGTCACGGGGTACGGCCGGCCGCCTCGCGGTGCGCGTCACGCCCGCGGCGCAGGTGGTAGCAGACGGTGGCGGTGGCCAGCGCGGCCCCCCAGACGGGCCAGAAGCACTCCGGCAGCCATGCCCCCCACTCGGCCAGGGCGAACCGGCCGGCGGCGGTCCAGCGGATGTAGGTCAGCCCGGCCACGGTGACGATGATCGAGACGAACCCGGCCGGGATGACCGCGAGCGGCGGCGGCACCCTCCTGCCGCGCAGCCACGGGATCCAGCGCGGGAAGATCTCGCCCCACCGCTGGGTCAGGCCGAGGGTGAGCAGGCCGCCGAGCGCGCCGAAGGTCGCCAGGTAGGCGCCGAACAGCCACAGGCCGTCCTCGCCCTCGGCCAGGAACTCCGCGCTCACGCCGAGCGGGATGCCGAGGGCCCACGCCCACCGGGTGGCGCAGTACACCAGCGGCACCCCGACCGCCACGTACACCGCGACGCGCCCCCGCTCCGGGGTGAACCAGCGGCGCCGGTCCTTGCGGCCGCGCGCGTAGGCCAGCGCCGCGGCGGCCAGCAGCAGGCCGCCCAGCACGCACACGAGCTGGTTGAGCACCGGCCAGGGCCAGGCGTCGGCGAAGGTGGCGCCGCCCAGGTCCCAGCCGAAGAGGGGGGCGGCCAGCAGCAGCGGCGTGTAGGCGACGCCCATCATGAGCCGCGAGTCGGGGATCACCAGGATCAGGAGCGCGGCGATCGGCCAGGCCAGGAACAACGGTGCGCGGCGGTCGCCCGGGCGGGTCAGCGCCCACGCCGTGGCGGCGACCGGCAGGCAGCAGGCGGCGATCACCCAGCCGAAGTCCGGCGTCGACCCGGCCAGGATCGACAGGGCCCGGTCCGGGTCGGGGTCGGCGGCCCCCCACGGGTAACCGGGCGCGCCCAGCGCCCACCCGGCCCCGAGCACGCCGTAGGCGAGCGCCCACAGTGCCGCCGCGTATCCCGGCCGGCGAGAAGTGAAGATCGTCATGTGGTCAGCCTTCCGGCACGGCGGGAGGGTGGGCCAGATGCCGTTCGGCACCCTTCGCCGCCGGAACCGGTGCCGTTCGGCACTCCTCCGGGCGGCGCGGGACACGCGTATCGTCACACGGGTGATCGTGATGTGGGTTGTCGCCGTGGTGCCGGCGGTGGTCGCCGCCGGGGTGGCCGTGAGCGGGTTCCGGCCTCGTTCCCGGCCGGGTCCGGCCGCGTCGGCTCTGGCGGCGGCGGGTGTGTCGGTGGCCGCCACGCTGGCCCACCTGGCCCATCTGGCCCACGTGGCGCGGCCGGCGCCCGGCGCCGACGCGCTCGGCATGGCCGAGAGCGCGGCGCTGATGGTGTCGGCCGGCCTGGCCGTCCGGTACGCGCCGTCCCGGCGGGCGGCGGTGGCCGCTTCGGCGGCGGGCCTGGCGGCGGCCGTCTGGCCGCTGCGTGTGTTCGCGCCCGCCTCGCCGCTGGAAGGGGTGGGCGTGTGCGCGTTCTGGGGGCTGGGCGCGCTGCTGGCCGCCGCCGTCGGCGGTTACCTGCGCTCTCTCGACGCACGACAGGAGCGCGCGGTGGCCGGCACCCGCCTGGCCCTGCGGCTGCGGCTCGCCGGGGACCTGCACGACTATCTGGCGCACGACATCAGCGAGATGGTGGCGCACGCCCAGGCGGGCCTCGTGGCGGGCGATCCCCGGCAGGCGCTCGAACGCGTCGAGGCCGCGGGCCAGCGGGCGCTGTCCATGCTGGACCGGACACTGGACACGCTGCGCCACGACCGGCCCCACACCCCCGGCGGTGACCTGGGCGGCATCCGGGAGGCGGCCGAACGGTTCTCCGCCGCCGGACCGGCGCGGGTCGACCTGCGCATGGATCCGGCGGTGGCGGCTCCGCCGGAGACCGCCGCGCTGGCCTACCGGGTCGTGGTCGAGGGGATGACCAACATCCGGCGGCACGCCCCGCGGGCCGGACGGGTGGAGCTGGGCGTCGACGCGTCGTCCGGCGTCCTGACGGTCACGATGACCAACGACGGCGTGACGCGCGCCCCGGCCGCCCGGCGCGGCGGAACCGGCCTGCCCGCCCTGGCCTCGCTCGTCCGGGCCCACGGCGGCGAGCTGGTCGCCGGAGCCGTACCCGAGGGGTGGTCGCTGACCGCCCGCCTGCCGCTGGAACAATCGCCGGAGTGGTCACCCGCATCCTCATCGCCGACGACCAGGAAGGCATCCGCGGCGCCTTCCGCCTGATCCTCGACGCCCAGCCCGACATGACCGTGGTGGCTGAGGCCGCCGACGGGCGCACCGCGATCGACACCGCCAAGGCGATCAGGCCTGACGTGGTGCTCACCGACATCCGCATGCCCGGAGCCGACGGGATCGAGGTGACCCGCGCGCTGGCCGGCACCGGCATCCACGTCGTGGTCCTCACCACCTTCGGGCTGGACGAGTACGTCCATGCCGCGCTGCGGTACGGCGCCGCCGGGTTCATCCTCAAACGCTCCGGCCCGACGTTGCTCATCGAGGCCGTCCGGGCCGCGATGAGCGGCGACGTGCTCATCAGCCCGCAGCTCACCGTCCGGCTGCTACGCCGGCACGAACGGCCGCGCGAGACCTCCGGCGTGGTCCTCACCGAGAGGGAGGACGAGATCGTGACCCTGGTCGCGCGGGGCAGGACCAACGCCGAGATCGCCGCCGAGATCTTCCTGTCCCCGGGCACCGTGAAGAACCACATCGCCGCCATCCAGCGCAAGACCGGCGCCAGGAACCGCGTCGCGATCGCCGCGTGGGCGTGGGCGACCGGCCGGGCCGAACCCTGACCGCGGCGCGCGTGGAGCCGGTGGGCGGCCTGTGGACCGTCGCCGCCCCCGCCGGTCCCCCTTACGCGCTCGACCCGCGCGACGGCGGGTGGACCAGGCCCGCCGTGCGGCAGGGCGGTCAGGAGCCGCGGGTGCGGCGGGCCGCCGGGCGCGGGATGAACGGCCTGCGCGCCCGCCGGGCGGCCGGCCGTACCCGCCGGGCCAGGTCGGACCCGGTGACCGCCCGCATGATCTCCGCGCCGAGCATGACCCCGGCGCCCAGGGCGAGGGCGGTCGACAGGGCCTGCAGCAGGCTGGACATGCCCGCGTCGGGGTGGCCGAGGTTGGTCTCCAGCATGCCGCGGTACAGGGCCGTTCCCGGCAGCAGCGTGCCGATCGCCGGGATCGTGATCACCAGCGACGGCACCTTGGCCGCCCTGGCGTACGCCGAGCCGAACAGGCCCACGGCCGCCGCGGCGACGGCCGTGGCCAGCACGACCGGCACGTCCCCGCCGCACAGCAGCACGAAGACCACCCACGCCAGCGTGCCGCCGATCACCGCGGCCACCAGGTGCCGGGGCGGCACGAGCAGCGCCACCGCGAACGACAGCGTCACCCCGGCCGACCCCAGCAGCTGCGCCGGCTCCAGCAGCAGCGGCGCGGCCGGCACGTTCTCCACGCTCAGCGGCACGCCCAGGCGGACCGCGGTGTACAGGGTGACGCCGATCCCGGAGACGACCGCGGCGAGGACGAAGAAGACCTCGAACAGCCGGCCCGTCGCCGTGACGTACTCGCCGGCGATGCCGTCCTGCACGCAGGCCACCATCAGCCGTCCCGGCAGCAGCGCGACGACCGCGCCGACCACCACCGCCTCGGCCCGCACCTGCACGCCGAGCGCGATCAGCAGCACCGCCGCCAGCGAGCCCAGCATGGCCGCCACCGCGATCTGGAAGAACTCGGCCACGCCCCGGCCCGCCAGCCACGCGCTGGCCCGGTCGCCCAGCACGGTGGCGGCGAACGCGGCGAGCGCGACCCGCAGGCCGCCGCCGACCAGGATGCTCGCCGAGGCGGCCACCGTCGCGACCGCCGTCACCAGGAACCAGGCGGGGTACACCCGCACCCGCCGGGTGATCCGCCGCAGCCGCGCCTGCGCCTCCTCCAGCGGCAGCGCCCCCGCGGCGGCCTCGGCGACCAGGGCGTGCACCGCGATCAGCCGGTCGTAGTCGGGCAGCCGGCGGCGGACCCGCCGCTCGACGGTGACCGGCACGCCGCCGTCCGCCGGGACGTGCGACAGCGTGATGGCCGACAGGTTGACGTCGGCCTCGCTGTGCGGCACGCCGTACGCGTCGGTGATGCGGCGCATGGCGCCGGAGACCGTCTCGTTGGACTCGCCGCTGCCGAGCAGCAACTCGCCCACGCGCAGCGCCAGCGCCATGGTCAGATACAGGTCACGCCGCGGAGGTGCCTGCTCCAGCGGTGTCGCCGACACCGTTTCCCCCGATACTTCCGAAATAGAACCTGCGCAGAGGTTATCTGCTCACCGCCGCCGCCAGGGCACGCACCCGCTCGGCGTGGCGATCATGACCGATGATCACCGGCGGTTCGTTGTACGGCATCGCGTCGGAGGACCGGCGCAGCTTGACGTACTGGCCGCAGGCGTCGACCGCGTAGGGCTCCATGTCGTCCTGCAGCGCGCCGACCACCGTGATCCCGTACGTCTCGCCGATCCGGCGGAACAGCGCCACGGCCTCCCTGCGGTGCTCCTTTCCGAGGTTGCGGCCCAGCTCGTCCAGGACCAGGCACAGGTGGCCGCCGCCGGAGGAGGCGATCGCCGCCGCGCAGACCAGCTTCACCGCCTTCTCGTCCATCAGCGCGGTGTTGGCCCGCCGGTTGTACGGCACGTAGCCCTGCCCCTCGCCGCGCCGCCAGCGGGGCGTCACCCGCCACGCCCAGCGCTGCTCGGGGTCGGCGGGCGCGGGCGGCACCGGGAAGTCCAGCGTCGCGCCGTAGCCGCCGTAGGCCAGGTCGAGCCGTTCGAACTCCTCGGCGACCCGCGCCAGCCGCGCCTTGACCGCCGCGGTCAGCGCGGCCCGGTGCACGGCGGTGGACTGCGCCGCCTCCTCCGCCCCCTTGGCGGCGGCGGACAGGTCGCGGCGGCGGGTCTCCAGCTGGGTCTCGATCTGGCGGCGCTGGTGGCGCTCGTACTCCTCCTGGCCGCGCAGGTAGGACGCCAGCGCCGCGCAGACACCGGGGAACGTGGCCTGCTCGCGCGCGGTGCGCCCGGCCCCCGGCTCGGTCCGCTCCCTGATCAGGAACCGCAGCTCCTCGGGCATCTCCTCGTCCTCGCCGGGGAAGGTGTCGCGCAGCGCCTCGTCGAGGTGGCGTTCGGCCGCCCGCCACCACTCCTCGGCCGTCAGCGGACGCTCGTCCTCGCCCAGCGCCTCCAGCCACTCACCGGCCCCGGCGACCGTGCCGCCCCAGTCGGCGGCCATCGCGTCCAGCGCGAGCGCGTCACGGTCGGACTGCACCTTCGCCGCCTGCTCGGCGGCCTGGTCGCGCTCGGCCTCGTGCCGCGCCCGGCGGCCCTCCAGGCGCTCGATCTCCATGCTCCTGGTGCGGGCGCGGAAGTCGAGCGCGGCGACCTCCCGCTCGGCCTCGGCCACCCGCGGCGCGGCCTCGGCCAGGGCCGCGACGAGGCCGGTGAGGACCTCACGCCGCTCGGCGAGCCGCCGCTCGACGTCGGCCAGCCGCACCGCGGCGCGCGCCCCCTCCAGCCGCCGGGCCGCCTCCGCCATGCTGTCCTCGGCGGTCCGTACGGCCTCGGCGGCGGCCTCCTGCACGTCCCGCGCCCGGTGCAGCCGCTGCTCGGCGGCCTTGATCCGTGCCTCGCGGCCGGTGGCGACCGCCTCGAACGACCCCACGACCGTGATGCCCGCCGCGCTGACCAGCACCGACCCGGGCAGCGCGGTCAGCGTCCGCGCCGCCTCGGGAAGGTCGGCGGCGTCCACGATCACCGCGTGCTCCTGCGGCCAGCCCCGGGCGGCCAGGAGCGCCCGTCCCGCCTGGTCCGCCGCGGCCTCGTCGTCGCGGGCCTGCTCGGCGACGTCGATCGCGTCGAGCAGGCCGGTCGCCCGGACCCCGGCCGCGGCGAGCGCGTCGAGCTGCGCCGCCGCCGGGCCGCCCTCGGCGTCGTCCAGCGCGGCCTTCGCCTCGTCCACCTCGCGGTCGGCCACGCCCAGCGCCTTCAGCGCCTCGTTGAGAACGACCCTGGCCCGCTCCAGCTCGGCCTCGGCCGTCGCCACGTCGCGGCCGTCGGCCAGCCGCCGCTGCTCCTCCAGCCCGGGGACGCGGGCGCGCAGCTCGTCGGCCGCGTTCTCCGCCACCGCCCGGTCGGCGTCCAGCTTGGCCGCGCGGGCCTGCAACGCGGCCAGCTCCCGGCGGGCCCCGGCCAGGGCGCGCTCCAGCGAGTCGTCCCGGAGCGTGGCGATCTCCGCCTTCACCGTCTCGATCGCCTCGGCCGCGCGGCCGCCCGTCTCGCGCAGCCGCTCCAGCTCGGCGGCGAGCGCCTCGTCCCGGCGGGCCGCGTCGGCGAGCCTGCGCGCCAGCCGCCCCCGCCAGGAACGCATCGCCCCGGCCAGCCGCACCCGGGCCCGGTCGCGCCGGTCGAAGGTCGAAAGCAGCTCCCGGGACTCCTCCTCGAAGTCCGTCAGCAGCTCCGCTGCCCGCGTCGCCCGCACCCGCCTGGCGTGCTCGTCGCGCCGGGCCTCCCGCTCCTGGTCCAGCTCGGCGTCCAGGCCGGTCAGCGCGGCGATCGCCTCGAACACCCGCTCCGGGGAGATCTCGTTCAGCGGCTGGGACAGCAGGTTCGTGGCGACCTTGCTGCGCACCGAGGTGGACAGGAACGACACGCACCTGACGCGGTCGCCGTACAGGAACCTCGTCAGGTCGCGCGCCACCACGTCACGGCGGCCCGCCGAGCGCGGCAGCGACGCCCACACCTGGTCGGCCAGTGCCACCCGTTCCGCCTCCGAGGGCGCCGAGGCCGGTCTGATGCCCGGGGTCACCCGGATCTCCAGGTGCGGGGCCTCCTGGTTGACCCGCAGCCACACCGTGACCGCGTCGTCCACCGAGCCGGGCGGGGCGAAGACGCCCACGATGTAGCCGTGGTCGGCGCTGGCCCACGTCCCGGCGCCGCCGCCCGCCGCCAGCTCGGCGTTGAACAGCAGTTCCGCCACCGCCTTGGCGCCGGAGGCGAAGCGCCACTGCTCGTCACCGAGCAACGCGGTGATCATCGCGATGAACGACGACTTGCCCGCGCCGTTGGAGTCCTTCGGGCCCGCCCCGGCCACCACGATCAGCGTGCCGGGCACGAGCGGCACCGGGTGGGTCGACAGCCGCGAGATGTTGACCGCCTGCACGGCGATCAGCACGCGGTCGCCGACCACGTCGTGGTCGGGCGCGACGGGCCTGACCTCCACCGGCACCAGGCCGATCTGGCTGCCGCGCGCCCGTGCCGCCGCGGCCTCCGCCGTCTCCGCCGTCTCCGCCATTCTGGACGGTTCCGTGGCCGTGCTTCCGGCGGTGCTTCCCGCGGTGTCCTCGACGGCGCCGGCCGCGCGGCGGCCCCTCGCGCCCCGTCCCGCCCGCGCGGCCCGTTCCGGCTGTCCGGTGGTCACCCCTGTGTTCCCCTTCCTCGACGGTTCGCCCGAATGGCGGTGGCCAGCGGGGTGTGCGGCCCCGCGGCCAGGATGAGCTCCTCCTGCAGGCGGCGCCTGGCCGCCGGGGTCAGCCGGTGGAACTGCGGGCCGGGAACATAGCCGCCCGCCTCCTCACCGGCCTTGACCTGCGTCACCAGGCCCGCGTGCCGCAGCGTCCGCAGCGCCGCGTCCAGCGCGCCGACCGGCAGCCGGGTGTGCCGCCGCAGCTCCTCCACCGGCGCGGGGAACGGCGACAGCCAGCTGTCGGCGGGCAGCACGCCCTCGGCCCGGGGGATCGCCACCGAGTGGACCAGCACCAGTGTCAGCACCGCCCGCTCGGCCTCGCCGACCGTCCCGCTCACCGCGGCGCCCACCTCGTCGGCGTATCCCGAGATCCACGTCTCGCGGCCCTGGACGAGCACCCGGCCGCGCCGCCGCAGCATCTCGGCGACCGTACGGCGCGGCGCCGGGTCGCGCAGCGCCGGGAAGCGGGCCTCGTGGACCGGCTCGGCGGCGTGCTCGACCGCCATGAACGCCGCGACGATCTCGGCCCGGCGCCGCTCGTCGAACGCCTCCAGCAGGTCGGCGTCCAGGTCCGCGGCGGCGGTGACCTCCGAGGCCGCCGCGACCTCCCCGGCCGCCGCGCCCGCCGCGACCTCTCCGAGCCCCCCGGCCGTCGCGTCCGCCGCGACCCCGCCGGGCTCCCCGGCGTCCCCGTCCGGGCCGTCCGCCGCCTCCCGGGCCCCCTCGCCGTCCCCGGCGAGGACCGGGAGCACGACGGGCCGGACGGCGCCCTCCGCGCCGGAAGGCAGGCGGCGCAGCAGCTCCCGGAGCTGCGCGTGCGACTCGGCGGGCCAGGACGCGCAGCGCGGGCCGAGCCGTACCACGCCGGCCTCCACCGTCAGCCAGGCCGAGTCGTGCAGGCGGCGCAGCGCGCCGACGGCCCAGTTGCGCATCAGGTCGTCGCCGCGCCCGATGAGGGCGCGGTAGGCCGCCAGCACCTCGTCCACCGGCGCGGGCGAGCCCGGCCACGGGTCGGCGGCGAGGTCGGTCCAGCAGCACCTCAGCGCCGCCGCCAGCACCCGCCGGGTCTCCCCGGAGCGTTCCACCGCCACCGGCGCGACCTGGTACTCCTCCAGCAGCGACGGCGTCGCGCCGTCGGGCCAGGCCGGCAGCGCCGTACCCGTGCCGTCGCCGAGGCCCGCCCGGAGCATGCCGGCCGGGGCGGGCTCGCCGGGGCCCAGCGGCAGCGGCCCGGCGGACCGGGCACGCGCGTGCATCAGCTCAGGCGTCATCATCCGTCCTCTCCGGACCTTCCGAACCCTCCGGACGGCCCCGCACCGGATCGGGCGCCTCGCCCGCTCTCCCCGGACGGCCGCGCACCGGATCGGGCGCCCTCTCCGTCATTACGTCCGTCCTCTCCAGGTGACCGTGCGACAGCCACGCGGGCTCCGCGCCCGGGGCCGCCGTCAGGCCGTCGGACCAGCGCAGCCGGTAGGGCGACTCCGGGCGCAGGTCGGCCGAGACGAGGTCGGCCAGCAGGCGGCGCGCCGAGACCCACTCGCCGCCCGCGGCGAGCGCCTCCTCCAGCGGGGCGGACGGCCGCCCGGCGAGGACCGACTCGGCGACGGCGGCCAGGCGGCCGAGGACGCCGTCGCCGGCCTCGGCGTCCTGGGAGCCGGCCGGGCCGGGATCGGGCACGATCGAACGCGGGGGAGTGGGCTGCGCCGGAGCCGGGCGGGGGCTCTCGTCCACCGCCCGGACGATCGCCGCCGGGTCGTGCCAGGGCGCCGGGGCGTCGAAGGCGAAGCCGTCCAGCACGGCCGCGAGCCGCTCCTTGTCGGCGGTCTGCGCGAACGTCCGCCAGGTCTCGGCGGGCAGCAGCGTGAGGTTCCGCGTCGTGCCGGCCGAATCGGCCAGGCGCCCGGCGGCGCGGCGGGAGGCGTCGCTGTAGGCGTAGATCGCGGCGCGCAGCTCGGTGCAGGTGCGGTCGAGCTCGGGCCAGCGGGTCAGGATGGTCGCGTGCAGGCTCTGCGCCCGGCGGGCGATCTCCTCGGTGCCCCACAGCTTGGGCGCCTGCTCGCGCAGCTCCTCGATGGTGCCGCCGACCAGCGTGATCAGCTCCAGCGCCCACAGCCGGAAGGCCCGTGACAGGTTCCGCGCGCTGAGGCGCGCCTCCTCCATGGTCGTACGGGGGTCGGCGACGTTGAGGTCCTCCAGCGCCAGCAGCCGGTGCATCTCCGACTGGCCGCCGTCGGCCATCATCCGCCGGACGAACATCAGCCCCACCACGCTGGTGAACGACGCCCGGTAGCGGAGCTGGTTGGGCTTGGGGAACACCTCGCGGATCGCGCCGAGGCCCTTGAGCACCCGCAGGCGGTTCTCGAACATCTCCAGCGGGTAGGCCCGGCAGACGTGGCGCATCTGCTCGTGGGTGAGCCACTCCTCGCCGGCCTCGGCGAACGCCGCGAACAGCGTCTCGGCGATGTCGACCAGCACGGGGTCGTCCACCACCGCGCCGCTGTCGCGGGCGAGCGCGGCGAACATCCGCCGGTAGGTCGACAGCACGGCCTCCTCGGTGAGGGCCGCGTCGAGAGTGATCTCCTGGTCGGTCTCTGGCACGCCCAATACCGTAGGGCCTTCCCCCGACATCCCCGTCCCGCCGGGCGGGCGCCGCACGTCGGCCCCGGCGGAGTGGACCCCCGCCCCGCGCATCGCCCGCCGGGCGGAGGGCGGCCGTCCCGTCCGGCGACCGCCCGTTCACCGGCCGCCGGACGGATCCGGCGGCCGGGCGGGGGCGCCGGCGCGGGGCGGCACCCCGTTGCGGAGCGACCAGCCGCCGTCGCTGACGATCGTCTGGCCGGTGATCCAGGAGGCCTCGTCGCCGGCCAGCCACCGCACCAGCCCGGCGGTCTCCTCCGCCGTGCCCCACCGGCCCCGCGGATGCCGGCCGGACAGCCACTCCCGGTCCTCGGGCGAGGCGTATCCCGTGTCGACGGGTCCCGGGTTGACGCAGTTGACGGTGATGCCGCGGGCGCTCAGCGGGGCGGCCAGGCTCATCGTCAGCTGCTGCACGGCGCCCTTGGTGGCGATGTAGGGCAGCTCGGTGGGCATCGGCTCCAGGTGCTGGCCGGAGGTGAACGTGATGATCCGCCCGCCGTCCAGGTCGGGCTGGGCGGCGAACTCCTGCACCAGCAGCAGGGTCGCCCGGACGTTGACCGCCCAGCACAGGTCGAGCTCCTCGGCGGTCAGCTCGCCGATCCCGGCCTCGGAGCTGCGGGCGTGGTTGGCGACCAGGACGTCCACCCGGCCGAACCGCTCGCGGGCGGCGGCGACGATCCCGGCGGGCGCCGCCGGGTCGGCCAGGTCGGCCGCCAGGTGGGCGACCGTCCCGGCGCCCTCGGGCAGCTCCTCCCGCAGCGCCGCGACGACCCCCTCCGCGCCCAGCGGGTCGGCGCCCCAGGACTGTTCGGCGTCGTGCGGCGACCACGAGCAGGCGAGGACGTTCATCGGCACGGAGGCCAGCTCACGGGCGACGGCGTAGCCGATGCCGACGCGCCGGCTCACCCCTGTGACGATCGCGGTCCTCATCGGAACGGAGGTCATCGTTCTCTCGTCTTTCGCTGCGGACGGCATGGCGGCCCATCATCACACCAAGATCAAAAAACGTCCATCCGTTGACGGCGGGACACCGGCCGGTGACGTCTCCACCCCTGCGGAATCATCAGGGTGATCGAACCGGCCCGCTGGACCCAGCCGTCCGGGGCGAACCGGTGCGCCTCCGAGGCCGGGGCCGCTCGTGGATCACGACGCCCCTCCCAGAGGGAGCTCGGCGCGCACGGGCTCCCCGAGGGGAAGCTCGGCGCGTACGGTGAAGCCGCCCCCGGGGCGGGGCGCGGCGCGCAGCCGGCCACCGAGCGCCGCGACGCGCTCGCGCATGCCGAGCAGGCCCGTGCCGGGCACGGGCGGCGCGGCCGGGTCGGCCCCGCCGTCGTCGTCGACCTGCACGACCAGCTCCTCGCCGGCGTAGCCGACGCGCACCGCCGCGGCCGCCCCGCCGGCGTGCCTGGAGACGTTGGTGAGCGCCTCCTGGACGATCCGGTACGCGGCCCGGTCCACCTCGGCCGGCAGCTCCCGCCGCTCGCCGGAGATCGTCACCGTGACCGGCAGCCCGGCCGAGCGGGCCCGCTCCACCAGGTCGCCGAGCCGGTCGAGACCGCTGGCCGTGACCTCGGCGCCGGCGCCGGAGCCGCCGGAGCCGTCGGATCCGCCGGGGTCGCGCAGCACCTCCAGGGTGGCGCGCAGCTCGCGCATGGCGTCACCGCTGGCCTCCTGGATGGCCAGCAGCGCGGGCGGCACGTCCTCGCCGCGCTTGCGCGCCAGGTGGACGGCCACCCCGGCCTGGACCTTGATGATCGAGATGCTGTGGGTGAGCGAGTCGTGCAGCTCCCTGGCGATGCGCAGCCGCTCCTCACCCGCACGGCGCCGGGCCGCCTCCTCGCGGGTGCGCTCGGCCTCGGCGGCCCGCCGTTCGGCCTCCTCCAGGTACGCCTGCCGGTGCCGGGTCACCGTCGCCGCCACACCGGCCGCCACGAACCAGCCGACCAGCAGCGAGGCGTCCTGGAGGACCTGCACGGGCCCGTCGGCGCCGGGCAGGCTCACCGCCAGTCCCACGCTCAGGAAGACCACGCTCGCCAGCGCCGGAGCCAGCCGATGGCCGACCCGTACCGTGGCGAACACCGACACCAGCACGGGGAAGGAGGCCGGCGGGCCCGCCGGGACGCGCGCCGTGACGACGAGCATGCAGGCCGTGACGACGAGCAACGCCACCAGGGGCGCCCGCCGCCAGGCGACGAGCGCGAGCGAACCGGCGAGGACGGCCGCGAGATCCACCGCGCCCGCGCCCGGCGTGCCGAGCACGACGACCGACAGCAGGGCGGCCATCACCGCGGCGAGCAGGCCGTCCTGGGCGAGCGGCCGCCACCCTTCCACAGACCTCATCCGTGCAGATTACGATCTTTCCCGCCGGAGGTCGTCCCCGGTACGTCGTAACGAATCCCTACTCCCCAGGATGTACCGGGGCCGCTCCTGCCTCCCCGGTGTCAGGCGGAGGAGCCTTCCCGGGCATGACGACCGCCGACCGGCCCGGACAGCACGATGTCCGGCATGCACACGATCCGAGCAAAGAGCGGGCTCCGCCAGGTGAGCCCGGGGAGCCGCCGGCCGTCACCCCCCGCACCCGGACGCCGTACGGGCGGGTCCGCGGCCATGGGGACCACGCGGAGAGCCGAGCCGTGCTGAGAGGCGGGGAGGCGACAGGGGGAGGGGCCGCCCGGCCGGGGATCACCCTCGCCGCGGTGGCCGTCGTGCAGTTCATGGTGTCACTGGACCTGTCGGTGGTGAACGTCGGACTTCCGCGGATCGCCACCGGTCTCGGCTTCAGCGCGGCGGGCCTGACCTGGGTGATCCACGCTTACGCGCTCACCTTCGGCGGGCTGCTCCTCCTGGGCGGCAAGGCCGCCGACCGGTACGGCCGCAGGCGCGTCCTGCTGTTCGGGCTCGGCCTGTTCGGCCTCGCCTCGCTCGCCGGCGGCTTCGCCCAGGAACCCGGCCATCTGGTCGCCGCCCGCGCCGCGCAGGGCGTCGGGGCCGCCGCGCTGGCCCCGGCCGCGCTGGCGCTGCTGACCGCGACGTTCCCCGCGGGCAGGGCCCGCGTCCGGGCCTTCGGGGTGTGGAGCGCGACGAACGCCGCCGGGGGCGCCCTCGGCGTCCTGATCGGCGGCCTGCTCACCGAGTACGCCGGCTGGCGCTGGGTGATGTTCGTGAACGTGCCGATGGCCGCGTGCGCCCTGGTTCTGGCCCGGCGCGGCGTCACCGCCGGCCCGCCCCCGGCCCGCGGCGGCCGCCCGGACGTCCTCGGCGCCGTCCTGGCCACCGCGGGCATGACCCTGCTGGTGTTCGGCGTCGTCCGCACCGACCGGTACCCGTGGTCCTCGCCGGTCACCCTGACGACCCTGGCGGTCGCCGTCGCGCTGCTGGCGGCGTTCGTCCGCGTCGAGCGGACCACCGCCCGCGAACCGCTGCTCCGGCTCGGCCTGTTCGCCAACCGCTCGGTCGCCGGCGCGAACGCCTACAACCTCCTGGTCGGGGCGGCCATGGCCTCGTCCTTCTACTTCGTGTCCCTCTACCTGCAACGAGTCCTCGGGACCGGGCCGGCCCTGACCGGGGCCGAGTTCCTGCCGTTCGCCCTCGCCGTGGCCGCCGGCTCCGTGCTGGCCGTCAGGCTCGGCTACCGTCTCGCGCCGCGGACCCTCATGGCCGCCGGCGGGCTGCTGACCGCCACGGGCTTCGCCTGGTTCGGCCTGATCAGCCCGGACGGCGCCTTCGTCACCGACGTCCTGGGGCCCTCGATCGTCGCCGGCGCCGGCTTCGGGCTCTGCCTCGCACCGGTCGTCTCCACCGCCACCGCCGGCGTCGCGCCCCACGAGACCGGCACCGCCTCGGGCCTGCTCAACAGCTCACGCCAGATCGGCGCCTCGCTCGGGCTGGCCGCCCTCGGCGCCGTCGCGCACGACCGCACCGGCCCGATCACCACGCCCGAGGCCCTCAACGCCGGGTACGCGCTCGGCCTGACGCTCAGCGCCGTGCTCCTGGCCGCCGCCGCCCTCATCGCCCTCGTCGTCCTGCCCCGGATCAGCCCACCGTCACGGACCGGACAGGCCGACGCCCACCGGAAGGAAATCCTCGTATGACCGCCGCCCCGATCGATCTCTTCGCGTCCGTCGTCCACCTTCACCAGGGCGGTGAGATCCACGCCGGGAGGAGAGCGGCGGACCCCGGCCTGGACGGCTGGCGGCTGACGGCCTTCCACGCGAAGACCGGCGCCGACGTCCACGCCGACCACTGGGAGGTCCACCCCGAGGCCGAGGAGATCGTGTCCTGCCTCATCGGGAAGATGCGCCTCTACCTCCGCCCGGAGCGGCCGGACCAGGAGGAGGAAGAGATCAGGCTCCTGGCCGGAACCGCCGCCATCGTCCCGCGCGGGCGGTGGCACCGCATCGAGCTGGACATCCCCAGCAACATCATGACCGTCACCCTGCCCCACGGCAGCCGGCTGGAGAAACGGACCGAACCCTAGGCCGGACCCCGGCCGGAGGAACGGCCCGGAGCCCGGACCGGCTCCCCGGCCGCGGAAGTGGCCCGAAGCCCGAATCAGACCCCCGTCCCCACCCCCTGACGTCTTCATCCGGAAGGACAACCTTGAAAGAAAAGGCCCCGCTGGGCGCCCGCGTCATCCTCAGGGACACCCTGGACTGGGAGTCGCTCACCGACGACCAGGTGATCGCCGCGAGGCAGAAGGTCAACCGCATCCGATCGTCCCGGGTGACACGGATCATCACCGGCCTGCCCGACCGCCGTGCCCGCATCGAGGAGCGCACGATCGCCCTTCCGGGCCGTCGCCTGAAGCTGCGGGTGCATCGTCCGAAGGACGCCGGTCCGAGGCTGCCGTTGATCCTCTCGTTCCACGGCGGTGGCTTCATCGTGGGAGTCCCCGCGCAGAACGACTGGCTCAACAGCCACCTCGCGGCCCACTGCCCGGCGGTGGTCGTGTCGGTGGACTACCGCCTCGCCCCCGAGCACCCGCTGCCGGCGCCGATCGAGGACGGCTACGACACACTCGTCCGGATTCTCGAGGACCCGGACGGCTGGGGCGTCGACCCGGCCGCCGTCGCGGTCTTCGGTGAGAGCGCCGGCGGAACACTCGCCGCGCTCGTCGCGTTGCGCGCCCGCGAGGACGGCCCGCCGCTGCACGCCCAGGTGCTGGCCTACCCGGGCACGGACTGGTCCGACACCATGGCCGACTACCCCTCGCTCGCCGCGAACGCCGGCAACCCCGGGTTCTCGCTGTCCGAGTGGCGCATGGCTCGCAGGCTGAGCGTGCCCCCGGCCCTCGACTCACGCAGCGTGTCGCCGGTGAGGTTCGAGAACCTCGCCGGCCTGCCGCCGACGCTGGTCGTCACCGGCACGCTGGACCCCGCGGACGACCAGGGACGCCGATATGTCGAACGGCTCCGCGCCGACGGCACCGACGCCCGGCTGACCTGCCACCGGAAGGCCATCCACGGCTTCCTCAGCATGCCCGGACTGGTCCCGGCCGCCCGGCCCGCACGCCGCGAGATCCTCGCCTTCCTGCGCGGCCACCTGCACCCCGCGGCGAGACCGGTTAAGGCGGAGGGACGATGACCGTCGGCGCCCCCGCCCGGGAGGAGACGCGACCCGCACCGCCGCCGCCCGCCGTCCCCGCGGCGGCGGGGGACGGCGGCCGGCTCCCGAAGCCGTCTCGAACTCCCAGAGCAGCGGTGAGCTAGATCATGGTTGAGGTTGGCCTTGGGTCAGGGGGGAAGCTCGGCGCGGCGGCGCGACGCCGCCCGGGACGTAACAGATTCGAGGGACAGGCCACCGTGGCGATCGCACTTTCCGACCGTGACGATCTGTCAGGGACGAATCCCTGGCTCTGCACCGACGGTGATCGCCTCGACGATCTCCCGGACGGCCGAGGCGTCGGGCAGCGCGCCGAGTTCCCCGGCGAACAGCAGGTGACCGGTGCCGATCAGGGTCAGGGCAAGCGTGCGGACATCCGTGCCTGCCGTGACACGCCCGATGCGGCGCTCAGCATCCAGGTAGGCCGAGAGGCCGGTGCCGGCCTCGGTGAGGATCGGGATGCCGTGCGGGGTCGTCGCGCGCAATCGGGACCGCAGATCGTCACGGGCGATCACAACGCCCACCAGACCCAGGTTCACCGGCGTGAAGATGCGGGTCAGAGCCTCGACCAGGTTGGAGACCAGTGTGGCCGAGCCGGCCGCCTCGGTCAGCTCGTCGGTCTCCGCTTCGAGCCGGGCGATGCGGTCACGGACGAGCCCGGCCAGGAAGTCGTCGAAGTCCGCGAAGTGCCGGTGCAGCACTCCCTTGGCGACCCCCGCCTCCTCCGTCACGGCGCGACTGGTCAGCCCGCCGGCGCCGTCGCGTATCAGGATCCGCTCGGCGGCGGCGAACAGCCGCGCCCGTGCATCGCGTAGGGCCACACCCGTCGGCATGAGTCCTCCTGCGAGCAGTTGACGAATGAGCGTGCGCCTACTTCGTGTGGCGCATGGTCACTCTACCGCTGCCGCTGCCCGTTCATCCATCGACGGCGGGTCATGCCGGCGGCGCGACTGCCGCGGCCACACCGCGCATCAGGATGGAACCCCCAGACCCTGCGGCCCACGTTCGAAGGCGTGCGCTCGATCGCCGGTCACACATTCGAAGTAGCCGGACACGGACCGGTCATCCCAGTCGCCTCCCGCGAGGGCGATGTAGCCGTCAGGGCGGATCAGCACGAGCCCGTCGCCGTCGACCCCGTAGAGACCGTGCGCCTCCCCCGCCGAGTCGATGAGCGCATTTTCGCTGCCGCCGTATGGGAGCCCCGGGGGGAGAATGCGATACGTGTGTACATCGCCGCGTCGGCCCTCGCCCACCCGAGGTGCGGGCCTGGGGCCGAAGGCGAGCAGCGTGAAATGCGTGCCGTGAAACAGATCGAACAGCCTCACATGCTCGTCGCTCGCTGACTCGATGCAGTGGGCGTCCGGGGCGCGATCGCCGGCACGGATGCCGATCGCCTCGTCCAAGTCGCGGGCCAGGCTGCTGCCCCGGTAGGTGATGCTCAGCTGGCTGACGTCGCTGAACGGGTCCCGGCCTTGGAACGCGCCGACAATGCGCTCCGACACGCGTGCGGAGTCGTTGCCGGCCCAGAACCTGCCCCGAGCGGTGGTCGAGGCCAGCACGTGCCCGGCGATCGGCAGACGCTCCTCCTCATACGTGTCCAGCAGCGATTCGGGCGCTCCCCGCAAGACGTGCGCGAGTTTCCAGCCGAGGTTGTAGGCGTCTTGAACACCCGTATTCATGCCCTGGCCACCGGCGGGCGTGTGCACATGGGCCGCGTCTCCCGCCAGGAAGACGCGGCCGTCCCGATATCGGTCCACCATACGGATGTTGACCTGGTACACCGAAAGGTAGACCGCATCATGGAACCGCACCCCGGACATCCCGACTCGCTGCGAGAAGATGTGGGCAAAGGTCTCCACCGAGACCGAGGACGGCCCCTGGTCACCGTCCGGCGGCAGCGGCGCGGTGAAGAACCAGGTTCCGCTCCTCGGCATCGGGGACAGGGTCAGGCCGTTGGCCCACATATGCGCGACCGAGGCGTCCAGTCCGTCGACGCGGAGATTGCCGAACAGCATCCGCTGCCGCTCCCACGTCTCCCCGAGGAAGCTGATCCCGACCTGCTTGCGCACGGTGCTGCCGCCGCCGTCGCATCCGACCAGGTAGCGTGCCCGGATGTCCCGGCGATGCCCGTCGAATCGGACGGATGCCGTGACCTGGTCGCGATCCTGTGCGAGTTCGACCAGTTCGCCGCCGAGTTCCACCCGGATGCCGAGCGATGCCAGCTTCTCGCGCAGGGCCGCCTCGGTGAACTGCTGCCCCACCATCAGGCTGCCCGGGTAGGGCGCGCCCGGCACCGGGGGAGCGTCGTACATCACCGCCTCGCGCACCACGTGCCCCTGCGCATCGTAGAAGCGCGTGGGAAGAGGCGGCTCGGCGTGTTCGGTCAGGCGGCCGAGCACGCCGATGTCCTCGAACACCTCTTGGGTGCGGGCCCGGATGCCGCGAGCCCGCGTTCCGACCGGATACGCGGTGGCACGATCGATGATCCGCACGCGGAGGTCGCGGCGGGCGAGGTCGCACGCCAACGTGAGCCCCACCGGACCTGCGCCGACGATGACGACATCCGTCATATCCGAGGTCTCCATGAACACGTCCTCCCTTCATGGCGGCGATAGAGTGACCGCGCGCCCATTATTAATGGGCGCGCGCCCACTCGTCAAAATCGGCGAGCGATCTTTGCCGGGGCCGGCTTCGCCATCGAGTGCGGAGAACCGTTGTCACCGGTCGAGCCCTCCGGCACCGGAGGGTCCACCTGCCGTGCTGCCTGGCGGCCCTGCATCGAGAACCTCAAGCGCGCCGCCGCTCCGGCTGAGACGAAACCTGTCGCGCAGACCCCGGCGGCCACGCCGAAGTCCGACACCGACTCGGTCACCCTGCCGTGTCACGCCGTGAAGGCGGTCGCGGACGCCGCGGGCACGGCGCGGATACCACCCCGGGAGTACGGCGGGACCGCGACCGGGAGCGGACGAAAGACGTCCGGCCGGGCTCTACTGTTCCGGTATGAGGATCATGTCCGAGCGGCGCCCGGCGGCGACGGAGGCGACGGAGGCGGCTCCCGCGGCGGGGACGGGCGTCACCCGCCGCCCCGGTGGGCAGGCGGGGACGCGCGTCGCCCGCCGTCCCGGCGGGCCGGCCGTACGGATCGGCGGGGACGCCGCCCCCGCGGGAGGCGCGTCGTGATCCGGGTGCTCCTGGTCGACGACCAGCCGCTCATCCGCGCGGGGTTCCGCGCCCTGCTGGAGGCCGAGGACGACCTCCAGGTGGTCGGCGAGGCGGGGGACGGGGCGAGGGGCCTCGCCCTGGTCCGCGAGCACCTGCCCGACGTCGCGCTCGTCGACGTGCAGATGCCGGTGATGGACGGCATCGAGACGACCCGGCGGATCGCAGCCGACCCCGCCCTGGCCGGGGTGCACGTGGTGATCCTCACCAACTACGGCCTCGACGAGTACGTCTTCGACGCGCTGCGCGCCGGCGCCACCGGGTTCCTGGTCAAGGACACCGAGCCGGCCGACCTGCTGCACGGCGTCCGCGTCGCGGCGCGGGGCGACGCGCTGCTCGCCCCGGCCGTCACCCGCCGCCTGATCGGCGAGTTCGTCGCCCGCCGCCCGCTGGCCTCCGCCACCGGGCTGGACGTCCTGACCAACCGGGAACGCGAGGTGATGGCGCTGGTGGCGCACGGCCTGTCCAACGACGAGATCGCCGCGCACATGGTGATCAGCCCGGCCACCGCCAAGACCCACGTCAGCCGGGCGATGACCAAGCTGGGGGCCCGCGACCGCGCCCAGCTCGTCGTCCTGGCCTACCAGTGCGGCCTGGTCACGCCGGGGCTGCCGGGCACGCTCCCCGGTCAGGGCGCCTGACCGGCCCCGGGCGCCCGGCCGGTCCCGTCCGCGACCGGCGGCGCGTACGGCGACGGCCCCGAGGCCTCGGGGGACGGCTCCGGCGCGACGCCCGCCCCGGACCCCGGGCCGGGATCCTGGGTGAGCCGCAGGCCGGTGTGCTCGGCGAGGAAGGCCAGCAGGTCGCCCGCCAGCCCCACCGACCGGCTCGCCGACCGCGCCGCGTGCCCGACGCCCTCCTCGTGGCGCAGCAGGACCGGTCGTGTCCCCGAGGTCGCCCACTGCAGCGCCGCGCACAGCTTGCGCGCGTGCATGGGGTCCACACGGGAGTCGCCGCCGAAGGCGGCCAGCAGCGTCGCGGGGTAGTCCACGCCCTCACGCACCCGGTGGTAGGGGGAGTAGCCCAGCAGCCATCCGAGCTGCTCGGGGTCGTCGGCCGAGCCGTACTCCGCCCGCCAGGCCGGGCCCAGGCCGGACCGCTCGTAGCGGACCATGTCCGTCAGCGGGGCCGAGCAGACCGCGGCGGCGAACAGGTCGGGGCGCTGCGTCAGGGCCGCCGCGGCCACCAGCCCGCCGTTGGACTCGCCGCACAGGCCCAGCCGGTCGGGGGCGGTCCAGCCCTCGGCGACGAGGTGCCCGGCCACCGCCACCAGGTCGTCGACGGCGTTCTGCTTGCGGTCGAGCGCCCCGTCGCGGTGCCAGCCCGCGCCCTCCTCGCCGCCGCCGCGCAGCTGGGCCAGGACGAACACGCCCCCGGCCTCGACCCAGGGCAGGATGTAGGCCGAGTACGAAGGCGTCATCGGCCGGCCGAACCCGCCGTAGCCGTACAGGACCGCGGGCCGCGGGCCGGAGCCGGGCCGGGCGAGCACCACCATCCGCACGGGCGTGCCGTCCCGGGAGGCGCAGACGAGCCGGCGGGAGACGATCCCGGGCACCTCGACGGCGCCGGGCGCGGCGGCCCACGGCGTGGTCCGCCCGGTGCGGGTGTCGTAGCGGTGCACGCTCGTCGGAGTGACGCCGTCGGTGTAGGTGAACCACACCTCGGGGCCGCCCTCGGGGCGGGTGAACATCCGCCCGGCCGCGCCGAGGCCGGGCAGCGGCACCTCGCCCAGCCTTCCACCCGTGGCCGGGTCGTGCACGGCGATCTCACTGATCGCGTGCCGGGTACGGCCGACGAGCAGCACCGGCGCGCCGGGCTCCCCGGCGAACGCGAAGTCGCCGGTCACCGCCTCCGGGTCGGGGCCGACCAGCTCCCGCCAGTCCGCCACGCCGGGCCGCGCCGGATCGGCGACGCACAGCCGTCCCCGGGGGGCGTCCAGGGTGGTCAGCAGGTACAGCCGCCCGTCCGGGCCCACCGCGGGCACCGTCGCCGCGGCCGTCCCCTCCTGGACCACCCGCAGCCCGGGGCGTTCCGGCGGCCCGGACGACAGGTCGGCCAGCCACAGGTCGTTGCCGCCGCCGGAGGCCGCCGAGACCGTCAGCCAGCGGCCGTCGGCGCTCGTCCCCAGGCCGTAGGACCGCTCGTCGCCGCAGATCACCGCTTCGTCGCCGGCGGGGACGCCCAGCCGGTGCAGGCACACCCGCCGCGCGCGCACGTAGAAGAACGCCTTCCCGCCGGGCAGCCAGACCACGGGCGCGTAGCGGCAGCGGTCGATCGGACCGTCCACCTGCCGCCCGGTGGCGACGTCGAGGACCCGCAGCTCCGAACGCTCATCGCCGTTCCTGGAGACCTGGTAGGCCAGCAGCCGGCCGTCCAGGTCGGGCTGCCAGGAGTCGAGGGTGGTCAGCCCCGACGGGTCGAGCCCCGCCGGGTCGACCAGCGCCCGCTCGGCCCCGTCCGGTCCGGCGGTGTACAGCACGGCGTGCTCCTGGCCCGCCTCGCGGCGCAGGAAGAACCGGCGACCGCCCCGCCACAGCGGCGGCCCCGCCATCCCCGCGGACATGAGCCGGGCCACCCGCCCGTGCCACGCCGCGCGACCGGCGAGCGTGTCCGCGTGGCCGCGCCACAGCCTCTCCTGCGCGGCCAGCCACTCCCGCGTCCGGGGATCACCGGCGTCCTCCAGCCACCGGTAGGGGTCGGCCACCGCGTGCCCGTGCAGGTGGTCGACGATCGGCTGCCGCTCGGCGGGGGGATGGATCACAGCACCGGCTCCTGTGGGGTCGCGGGGTTCCAGTGGCCGACCAGGTCGGCGTAGAGGGGGGAGGCGGCGAGCAGCTCCGCGTGCCCGCCGAGCCGGACGCTGGTGCCGTCCATGACGAGGATCCGCCGCGCCCGCGTCGCCGACGTCAGCCGGTGCGCGATGACGACGAGGGTGCCGCCGCGGCGGGCGAACGCCTCCTCCGCGCGGGCCTCGGCCGCCGGGTCCAGGTGGCACGTCGCCTCGTCGAGGATCACCAGGCAGGCCGGGGACAGATGGGCGCGGGTCAGGGCGACGAGCTGCCGCTCGGCCGGGGACAGCGCACCGGAGGACACCTCGGCGTCGTAGCCGCCCAGCCGCTCCGCCAGCGCGGTCAGGCCCACCTCGCGGGCGGCGGCGTCCACCTCCTCGCGCGACGCCGGCGCCAGGTAGGTGAGGTTGTCCCACAGCGTGCCCCGGAAGACGTACGCCTCCTGGGGGATCAGCACCCGGCAGGCCGGATCGAGCAGGTCGGCGGGGACGCCGCCGACCTCGACGCGGCCCGCGCCGGGCCGCAGCACCCCGGCCAGCAGCGCGCCCAGCGTCGACTTGCCGATGCCGCTGGGTCCCACCACGGCGAGGTGGTCGCCCTCGGGGATCGACAGGTCCAGGCCGGAGATCACCGGCTCGGCGTGCGGGCCGTACGCGAAGGCGACCTCGCGCAGCTCGGCGTGCACGTTCCGGGCGGCGACCCGCCCGGCCGCCGGACCGTACGGCGGAGCCGCGGGACCGGGGGAGGGGACCGGGCGCTCGGGGGAGGGAGGTTGCGGGCCGGCGGAGAGGGCCTGGGACCCGGAGGCGGAGACGAGGGGACCGGTGGAGAGGGCCGGGCGCCCGGAGGCGGCGGCCGGGAGAGCGGGGGAGGCGGCCGGGAGAGCGGGGGAGGCGGGGCCGGTCGGGACGTCCGGCCGCAGGATGCGGTCCAGCGACACCCGCAGCCGCACGCCGCTGATCCCCAGCCCCTGCACGAGATTGCCCAGCGCCGGGGCCAGCGACTGCGTCACGTACGCCAGGGCGCCGAGGACCACCCCGGCCCCGGCCCCCCGCGACAGCAGCCAGGGGGTGCCAGCCAGTATCAGCAGGACCGGCAGCCGGCCGCCCACCGCCAGCGACAGCGTGCGCAGGGCGGTCACCCGGGCCAGCGACCGTCCCGCGGCGGCCTGCCCGGCCACCCGCGCGCCGACGGAGGCGGCCACCCTGTCCTCCGCCGCGCAGGCGGTGATGTCCCGCAGAGCGCCCACCGCGGCGGCCAGCGACCCGGCGGTGCGCTCGTCGGCCAGCAGGAACTCCCGCTGCCGCCGGGCCATGGCCGGCAGCGACAGCAGGAACAGCCCGACGCCGGCCGCGAACGGCGGCAGCACCAGCACCAGCACCTCGGGGACCAGCGCGCCCAGCCCCAGCACCACGCTCACCACGGTGAAGGCGAACGACCTGACCACCGTGATGACCGAGGCGAAGGCGTCACGGGCCAGCTCCACCTGGAGGTTGGACCGGGCCACGGCCGCGGCGCCCGGCCCGTGCCCGGCGGCGGACGCGCGGTCCAGCGCGCTCTCCACGACGTGGCCGAGCAGGTCCTCCCGGAACGGCTCCACGATCGCGGCGACGGCCAGCACGACCTGCCGCGCGCCCGCCGCGCCCACCAGCCAGGCGGCGGCGAGGACCGCCAGCCAGGCGAAACCGGTGCCGGGCCGGCCCGCGGCGAAACCGTCGTCGATCGCCCGCGCCACGGCCAGGCCCACGACGAGGGCGGGCGCGGTCTCCGCCACCGACCACGCGGCGAGCCTGACCAGCAGGCGAGGGTCGCGGCGGAGCGCCCGGCGGACCGGGCGGTTCACGGCGTCCCCTGCGCGGACGGCGCCCGCGGTGACACGGCCGGCGACGCGGCCGGCGACGGGGCGGCCACGACGGGACCGGGCGGGCCGGGCGGGCCGGGCGGGCCGGAGGCGGATCCGGGAGGCCCGGGGGGTCCGGGAGGCCCGGGAGGCGGGTCGTCCGCCTGGAAGACCGCGCGGTACGCCGGGTCCTCCCACAGAGTCCGGTGCGTGCCGTAGCCGCGCACCCGCCCGCCGTCCAGCCAGATCACCCGGTCCGCCGCCGCCGCGGTCGCGGCGCGGTGCGTCACGACCAGCCGGGTACGGCCGCCCAGCCGCCCGGCCAGCGCCGCGGCGACCTGCCGCTCGGTGACGGTGTCGAGGCTGGAGGTGGCGTCGTCCAGGACGAGCAGCCGCCGCCCGTGCGCGAACGCCCGCGCCAGCCCCAGGCGCTGCCGCTCCCCGCCCGACATCGGGGCGTCGTCCAGGCGCGTGCCGTACCCCAGGGGGAGCCGCCGGACGAACGCGTCGGCGCACGCCTCCCGGGCGGCCCGGCGCACGGCCCGCGGGTCCGGCTCGTCCAGGCCCAGGCCGACGGCGTCCTCGACGGTGTCGCCGACCAGCACCGGGCGTTCGAAGGCGTAGCCCGCCGCCCGGCGCAGCGCCCCGGGCGACAGCCGGGGCAGCGGCACCCCGTCCAGCAGGACCGTCCCGGCGGCGGGGTCGGCCAGCCGCCCGGCGAGCGCGGCCAGGACCGACTTGCCGCTGCCGGAGCGCCCGACCACCGCCACCGAGCAGCCGCCCGGGACGACCAGGTCGATCTCGCCGAGCCCCTCGGCGCGCACACCGCGCAGCTCCAGCGTTCCGGGACCGGCCGGCAGCGGGCTCTCGCCGTAGGCCCGCGGGGTCCCGGCGGTCAGCTCGGTGATCCGGCCGGCCGCGGCGCGCGCCCGGGCCAGCCGGGCGACCTGGCCGAGCGCCGAGCCGATGCCGGCGCCGAGCACGACGTAGCGGGCGGCGGAGTACAGCTCGCCCGCGGTCAGCCCGCCGTCCGCCAGCCGCAGCCCGCCCACCGCCAGCACGGCCACCTCCAGCAGCGGCACCACGGCGCCCGCCCGCACGCCGGCGCTCGCGTTGGCCCGCCACATGTCCATGGCGTGCCCGCGCAGCCGGGGCAGCGCGGCCAGCACCCGGGCCTTCTCCACCGCCTCGGTGCCCGCGGCGGCGATCGTCCGGGCCCCGGCGAGGGCGTCGACCAGGCGGGCGGCGATGTCGCCCTGGGCCTCCTGGTAGCCGCCGGCGATCGAGGTGCCGGCCCGCAGGAACGCCCGCAGCACGAAGGTGATCAGGACGAGGCCGCAGACCAGGGTCAGGGCCAGCCGGACGTCGATGAGAGTGAGCGCCACGATGCCGCCCGCCGAGGGGATCACCAGCGCCGCCGCGGTGACGAGCGCCTCCGGCGCCCGTCCGGCCTCCTCGGCGTTCACCCCCATCCGGGTGACGAGGTCCCCTTCGGGGAGACGGCGGGTCAGCGCGGGCCCGGCTCCGAGGACGTGCCGCAGGGCCCGCAGGCGGAGCCACGCCGTGGCCTGGGCGCCGCTCGCCCCGGCACCCCAGACGCCCAGGGCGTCGCAGGCGACCGCCCCGGCCACGAGCGCCGCGCAGACGCCCGCCCAGGTCCAGGCCCCGCCCGCCGGGCCGGCCGCGACCAGGGCGTCGACGGCCCGGCCCAGCGCGTAGGGGAGCGCCAGCTCGGCCAGCGCCCCGGCGACGGAGGAGACGGCGAGGACACCCAGCCAGGGGCCGCCGCGCCGTACGGTCTGGGCGAGCAGCCGGTCCGCCGTCCGCACCGGTCCCTCCTTCGCTCGAAAGATCCTGGGGCCCGCTCGGCGGGGCTCGGAAAAGTCCCCGGAACGGGCCGTGCCCGGGACGGCCGCCGTCATCGGCCGCCCCGGGCACGGGGTGTCACTAGTGGCAGAGCAGCAGGCTCAGGTTGCTCGGCGTGTAGGACTCGCAGCCCAGGACGGTCAGCGAGCTGCCGCCGCCACCGCCGTGGCCGCCGCCGGGAGCCTCAAGAGCCTGAAGGTCGAGAAGAACCATTTTCCTTACCTCTTTCTTGTGATCGGGGACGACTAGTGGCAGAGCAGGGCGCTCAGGTTGCTCGGCGTCTGGGACTCGCAACCGAGGACGGTCAGCGTGCTGCCGCCGCCACCGCCGTGGCCGCCGCCGGGAGCCTCAAGAGCCTGGAGGTCGAGAAGAACCATGGTGTTACTCCGTTTCTGGCGATCGGGAAGAGGATCAGTGGCACAGGAGCAGGCTCAGGTTGCTCGGCGTGTGGGACTCGCAACCGAGAACGGTCAGCGAGCTGCCGCCACCGCCACCGCCACCCCCGTTGGGGGCTTCCAGGCTCTGGAGGTCGAGAAGTACCATGCTGTTGTCACACCTCCTTCGAAGGCTCGCAGGGGGAAAGCCGCTCGGCGGATCCATGCGCGGGCAGTGCCGTGGACAGGGCACCCGCGCCGCCGGGCGGCTCGACAAAGGGAAGGAGCACCCGCCGGTCGCCCAGCGCGGAGCTCATCGCGAACAGGACTCCGGCCGTGCCGGTCGCGAAGTCCATCGAAAGCCTGAGCAGCTGGTCACCGGGGAAGGCCAGGCCGTCGCCGTACGACAGCGCGTGCCAGCCCAGTCCCCGGATCTGCTCGGCGAGGTCGGTGGCGGTCCCGGAACCGGCGCCGGCGCCGGTGCGGGCGGGGTCGCCCGGCGCGGGCTCCGCGAGCTCCGCGGGCTCCGCGGGCTCCGGGACCGCGGCCAGAGCCGCGATCATGCCGGCCCGGCCGGTGAACAGCCCCGGCTGGACGTAGTAGCGGCTCCGGGCGGCGCGCATGCAGCCCCGCAGCGCGGTCCGGAAGCCGTCGTCGTCGCGGTGGGCCAGGTAGCGGGCGAGGGCCAGGCCGATGCCGGCCGATCCCTCGTCCAGGTAGGGCAGCGTGCGCCACCCCTGCGTGACCTGCAGCGAGCCGTCCTGGACGGTGACGCAGCGCCGCAGGTCCTGCCGGAGCGCCACGGCCGCCAGGTCGAGCAGCCCGGCGTCGCCGGTCCGCTCGTAGGCGTGCAGGAAGAGGAGGGCGGGCCCGGACGAGCCGTACATCAGCCCGGCCCGCGGGTCGCCGCCGCCGCTGGTCTCCGGCACGTCCTCCACCCCGCCGAGCCGGTCGGCGCAGACGCCGACGGCGCGCAGCGCCAGGTCGGCGAGCGTCTGCTCACCGGTCGTGCCGGCCAGGTGCAGGAGGTTCAGCCCGACACCGGCGAGGCCGCCGAACAGGCCGGGTTCCAGCCCCTCCCACTTCTCCCGCATGGCCACCTCGACCGCGTCGAGCGCGTCCTGGCGGTGCCCGAGCCGGTCGAGGACGTAGGCGACGCCGTGCAGCCCGTCGTAGAACCCGACGCCGGTCCCGGAGACGGGGGACGCCGCGCGGCGGCGCAGCCACTCCACGTGCTCGGGGCGGACCTCGGTCCCGGCGGCGTCCAGCGCGTAGAGCACGCCGGCCGCGCCGTACGCGAGGTTCAGGCCGCCGCCGGGCCTGAACTGGGCCACGTCACCGGGGAAGAGACGGTCGTCGCGTCCGGGGGTGGCGCTCGCCAGGATCGCCCGGCACATGGCGTCCCGCAGCGCGGGCCAGCCGTCCGGGGCGAGCCGGGGGAGGGGCCGCGCCGTCACCGGGTCGTCGCCGACGATGGTGCGGACCGCCTCCTGAACCACCTCCGGCGGCACCGGGAAGGTCTCGGTGACGAGCTCGGCGAGCTGGAACACCTTGGCCCGGTCGAGCGACTGGGTGACGGTGAGCTGCGGCGCGAACAGGCCGAAGCACAGGCAGGCCAGCGCGTAGTCGTCGATCTCGACGCCCTGGCGGCCGGGCGGCGCGTTGAAGGCGGGATGGCCCAGGGCGGCGCGGCCGCGGTCCTCGGCGAGGGTCGCCACCTCGTAGTCGATCATGACCAGGCGGCCCTCGTCGGTGATGAGGATGTTGTTGGGATGCAGGTCGCCGAAGACCACGCCGCGCTCGTGCAGCGCCTCGACGGCCCGCCGGACCGCCGGGAGCGTCTCCATGACCCACGCGGTGTACTCGGCGAGGGTCCCGGCGTCGCAGCCGGCCCGGGTGAGGGGGTAGCGCTGCACCAGCTGCCGCTGCAGGGGGTTGCCGTCGACGAACTCCTGCACCAGGAAGTGGTGCTCGCCGAGGACGAAGTAGTCGATCAGCTCGGGCACGCAGTCCAGCCCGGACAGGCGCTCCAGCATGTCGCGCTCGTGTCCCAGGCGCGCCACCGCGTCGCGGCCAGCGGCGTCGAGGCCGGCGTGCGGGCGGGCCTCCTTCAGCACCACGCGCCTGCCGCCGCGGCGCTCCCGCCCGAGGTAGACCCCTCCGCCGTTGGAGAAGTGCATGACGCTCTCGACCTCGTACGGCAGGCCGCCGGTGGTGACCGCGTTGCGGGCCGCGAGGTGCGGTTCCAGGAACTCCGGCAACGTCACCCAGGACGGCACGGAGAAGGACGGCCCGCGCACGTCGGGCACCAGCCGGCCGTCGGCGTCCTCGATCGCGAGCACCGCCTCGCCCTTGGCGTCCAGGCAGTGCCGGGAGGCGAAACCGCCGTAGCGCACGAAGAGCGGGCCCTCGCCGTAGCGCAGGTCACTGAGGATGTAGGGGCCGTGGACGCCGCGGAGCAGCTCGTGCAGCTCCTTCAGCGTGAGCTCCAGCTGCGCCTCGTCCACGGGGTAGATCGTCACCAGCTTGCCGCTGGACCCGCGGGGGGCCGCCTTGGAGTTCAGCATCGTCACGACCGGCCGGCTGCGCAGGAACTTGAACGCGATCCCGCGGGGCACGCAGTAGTCCCAGACCAGCTCCATCGCCCGCTCGGCGTCGTCCAGGCACGCCGACACGTGGATCTTCCAGCCCTGTCTCGGCGTCCTGGCGTCGAGGGGCGCGTAGTGCATCCACGTGTCCGTCGCCTGGTGCGCCCAACCGCCCGGCACCTCCCGGCCGGCGAGCGGGAAGTCCGGGTGCTCGCTCCGGTCACTGTCGAGAGTGTCGTAGAAGATCGGGTCCGCTAGGCAATAAAGCTCATAGTGGTCATTCACGGCAATCTCCCTGCTGTCTTCCAGGGGAGAGAATTCCGGATAACCCGAGAAATCACCAGTTACAAGTTGCACGTCTCACACGTGTAAAACTCATGAGTCAAGTCATGACATTTGGTCTGACCTGCGCTTATGTGAGGTATGTGAAAGTTGCTCAGGGAAACTTTCCGCGCCGCCGAGTCGGAGACCGAAGATGTTTCTCGTATCGACCGAAATTACCACGTTCAATGCGAGTATGTGGGTATATATCGGGTAACAGAGTTGGTTTGCCTTCCTGGGTCGTCACCGAGCGTGACGGGTCTCGGGGCCGGTCCGGCCCCCCGGCGCGGCGGAGCTCACGGAACCTAGGCGGGCCAGGGCAGCGGGTTCAGCAGCCAGGCCCCGCCCGCCAGGCAGGCGCAGGCCACCAGCAGGAACAGCAGCACCCAGAACCCGCCGGGCAGGAAGGTCAGCCGGGCGAGCTGGTCGGCGTCGGAGTCGGGGGCGTGGCCCCGGCTCCGCTTGCGCCGCAGCTCCAGGATCGGCCGGACGCCGCCGAACAGCAGGAACCACACGGCCAGGCAGGCGAGGACCGCGTCCACGCCGGGCGGGGAGTACCACGTGACGGCGAAGATCGCCCCACCGGTCGCCAGCAGGCTCACCGCGCCGAACAGGTTGCGGATCAGCAGCAGCATGGCGGCGAGCAGCCCGATCACCACCGCGATCAGGATCGCCACGTGGCCGGTGGCGGTCAGCCAGGCCCCGCCCACGCCCAGCAGCGACGGGGTGACGTAGCCGGCGGCGGCGGTCAGGATCATCCCCGGCCCGCGCGGCCTGCCCCGGGTCAAGGTGACCCCCGAAGTGTCCGAGTGCAGCCGGATGCCCTGCAGCTTGCGCCGGGTGAGCAGCGCCGCCAGCGCGTGGCCGCCCTCGTGCGCGATGGTGATCAGCCCCCTGGACAGGTGCCACGACCCGGACCACGCCACCGTCGCCAGCGCGACCGCCGCCGACAGCAGCACGGCCCACGGGGGCGGCCCCGCCTGGGCCGCGGTCAAGGACTCCCAGACCTCGTTCAACGTTCGCTTCTCCTCAACGTCGCCGGAGCAAAGCGTCCCATGAGGCTTGGTCTACCGGCGATAAGGTCGAAAGGAGACGAAGCGGGATCCGGGGTGCCGAGGGGGAGACGGGGCCCCGGCCCGCGGGGCGAACCGCGTCCCGTGGGTTTCCCGGCGACCGCCCGGGTAGACGGCGCGGGCACGCACAGGATCGGGGCGCCCGGCGGGGCGGACGAGGAGGAGCAGGTGGCTGACCGGCGGATACTGGGCATGCGGAGCCGGATGCGCGGCCGCCCCGACGTCGAGCGCGACTCCCCCGAGCGGTCGATGGACCCCCGCTCCGCCGAGGCCGGGCCGGTCTCCGCCCGGTCGCACGTCATCGACAACGCGATCTACGTCGACGGGCGGCGGGCCGCCACGCCGGGATCGCTGCCCGAGGCGTTCGAGTGCCTGAAGAGCACCCCCGGCAGCATGGCCTGGATCGGCTTCTACCGCCCCGAGGACGGGGTGATCTACAACGTCGCCGAGGAGTTCGACCTGCACGAGCTGGCCGTCGAGGACGCCATCGTCGCCCACCAGCGTCCCAAGGCCGACCGCTACGGGGAGACCCTCTTCGTGGTGCTGCGCCCGGCCCGCTACGTCGACGAGACCGAGGAGGTCGACTTCGGCGAGCTGCACCTGTTCGTCGGCCGCAACTTCGTGATCACCGTACGGCACAGCGAGGCCCCCGACCTGTCCCAGGTCCGCCGGCGCATGGAGGCCGACCCCGACCTGCTCCGCCAGGGCCCCCAGGCGGTGCTCTACGCCGTCGTGGACGCGGTCGTGGACGGCTACGCGCCGGTGGTGGCCGGCCTGCAGAACGACATCGACGAGATCGAGGTGCAGGTCTTCGGCAACGAACCAGGCGTCTCCCGCCGCATCTACGAGCTGTCCCGGGAGGTCATCGAGTTCCAGCGGGCCACCCGGCCGCTGCTCGGCATGATCGAGGGGTTCATCGCGGGCGCCGACAAGTACGGGATGGACCAGGAGCTGCAGCGCTACCTGCGCGACGTCGCCGACCACGCCATCACCGTGTCGGAGCGGGTCAGCGGCTTCCGCCAGATGCTCCACGACATCCTCGTGGTCAACTCCACCATGGTCGCCCAGGCCCAGAACGAGCACATGACCCGGCTCACCGAGGCCAGCAACGCGCAGAACGAGGAGGTCAAGAAGATCTCCGCCTGGGCGGCGATCCTGTTCGCCCCCACCCTCGTCGGCACCATCTACGGCATGAACTTCGACCACATACCGGAGCTGCACTGGGCCTTCGGCTACCCGTTCGCCGTGCTGCTGATGGCGGCCGTCTGCGTCACGCTCTACCTTGTCTTCAAACGCCGCGACTGGCTGTAGAACCGCTCGGCGGGGGCCCGGAGCGTGGTCCCGTACCCCCGCCACGAGACATCAGTTCGACTTGGCCAGGATCAACTCCAGCTTGCCGTCCATGGAGTCCACCCGGGCGTGCAGGGAAGCGCCTGCGGACCTCCCCTCGGCGGTCACACGGAGAGCGTCCAGGGCCTCCCTGATGCGGGCCAGCTCCACTTTCGTCCTGAAAGCCCAGGCCTCAAGATCGCTCACTCGCTGATCGATGGTCTTCATGGTTCCTCCGAACATGAGTGCCTCCTGGTTGACGTCGGTGTGGAGGGTCACGTGACCGGGGGCGGGCCGAAAATTCGAAACGGTGTGGAACCAATTGAACACGGTCCGGAGTGGTCCGCGGGTGTGTTCGGTGATTCCCGGGGCGCGGCCGGGCGGCCGATTCCCGCGCGGGTCGCGGCGGAGGGTCAGCCGAGCAGTTTGCGGGCGGCGGCCTCGATGTCGTCTTCCGACAGCAGCACGTGCCGCGAGGCGTCCCCCAGCGGGATGAAGCTGTCGGAGGAGGTCACCCGGGCGATCCTGCCGGTGAAGCCCGCGTCGAGCAGTTCGGTGACGACGCCCTCGGAGACCCCGCCGGTGCGGCGGGTCTCGTCGGCGATCAGCACGTTGCCGGTCAGCTCGGCCGCGCGCATCAGGTCGTCCACCGGGAGCGGGGACAGCCAGCGCAGGTCCACGACCCGGCAGCCGTAGCCCTCGGCGGTGAGCCGTACCGCGGCGCGCAGGCTCATCCGCACGCCGTTGCCGAACGTCACGATGGTCAGGTCGCGGCCCTCGCCGTAGCTGCGGGCCCGCCCGATCGGGACGTGCGTCTCGGCCCAGCGCGACGGCGGGGCGTACGGCGAGAGCCAGCCGTTGTCGCCGTCGTCGAACAGGTCGCGGGTGTTGTACAGGGCGATCGGCTCCAGGAAGACGCAGACGCCGCCGTCGGCGCGGGCGGCGGCCAGGCAGGTGCGCAGCATCGAGGCCGCGTCGTCGGGCCGGGCGGGGGAGGCCACGACCAGGCCGGGGATGTCGCGCAGCGCGGCGACGGAGTTGTCGTTGTGGAAGTGGCCGCCGAAGCCCTTCTGGTAGGCGTAGGAGGCGACGCGGACCACCATCGGGTTGCGGAAGGCGCCGCGGGAGAAGAACGACAGCGTCGCCGCCTCGCCCCTGATCTGGTCGAGGGCGTTGTGCAGGTAGGCGAGATACTGGATCTCGGGCACCGGCAGCAGCCCGGAGACGCCCGTGCCGAGCGCGAGGCCGAGGACGGTCTGCTCGTCGAGGAGGGTGTCGAACACCTGGCCGGCGCCGAAGCGCCGCTGAAGCCCCCGGGTGACGCCGTAGACGCCGCCCTTGCGGGCGACGTCCTCGCCGAACACCAGCATGCCGGGGTCGGCGGCCAGGGCGTCGGCCAGGGTCCGGTTGATCGCCTGGGAGAGGGTCAGCGGCCCCTCCCGCTCCGGGAGCCTGCCGCCGAACGCCTTCTCCCGGGAGGGCGCGGCCGTCGAGGCGGCCGAGACGGCCGCGGCGACCCGCTCGGGCGAGCGGGGGGCCAGCGGTTCGACGATCTCGGCGGCGGAGGCGAGCCTGGGCCGCCGCGAGCTCTCCAGCGCCATCTTGAGCAGGTGCTCGCGCATCGTCTCGTAGTGCGCCAGGATCTCGTCGGGCGTGGTCAGGCCCGCCTCGACCAGCAGCCGGGCCGTGACGACGAGCGGGTCGCGCGCCAGGTCGGCGTCGATCTCGCGCTTGGTCCGGTAGGACATCTCCACGTCGGACCCGGCGTGGCCCATCAGCCGCACGGTGCGCAGGTGCAGCAGGGCCGGGGAGCGGCGGGTCCGGACGTGCTCGGCGGCCGCGGCCGCGACGTCGTGGACGTCGGCCAGGTCGCAGCCGTCGGCCGCGAAGTACGGCAGCAGCGGGTGATGGGCGGCCTCCACCCACCCCGCGGGGGTGCGCACGCTGATGCCCAGGCCGTTGTCCTCGCAGACGAACAGCAGGGGCAGCCCCAGCCGCTGGTAGGCGGCGTAGGCGGCGGTGTTCAGGCCGGACAGGGCGCTGGCGTGGTTGACCGAGGCGTCGCCGAGGCTGCACACCGCGACGGCGTCCTGCGGCCAGGCGCCCGGCACGCCGAGCGTCCGGGCGCGCTCGATGGCGAACGCCACGCCGACCGCGCGCGGCAGGTGGCTGGCGATCGTGGAGGTCTGCGGGATCACGGCCAGCCGGGGGTGGCCGAAGACCTTGTGGCGGCCCCCCGCGATCGGCTCCTCGGCGGCGGCGGTCAGGCCGAGCAGCACGTCGCGCAGCCCCTCCTCGGGCAGGCGCCCGGCCATCGCCGACCTGGCGAGGTAGAAGGCCCCGGAGCGGTAGTGCAGCAGCGCGGGGTCGGTGGGGCGCAGCGCCGCGGCGACCGCGGCGTTGCCCTCGTGTCCGGCGGAGCCGATGGTGTAGAAGCCCTCGCCCTGCTCGCGGAGCCGGCGTGCGGTGACGTCGAGGAGCCTGCTGCCGAGCTGGAACTCGAACAGCTCCCGGCAGCGGGCCCCGGTCAGGGTGGTGCCCTCCCGCACGGGGAGCAGGGGATCCCGCGGCGTCCCCGCGGTGAGAGCGGTCACGGCCTCGGCGAAGTGTGTTTCAACAGTGTCGCGCGCCACAGCTCGATTATGTCCTTCGTCCCGGTCGCCGTCCCGCGCTTGGCCTCTTTGACCTGCCGGACAACGGCGGAACGATGCAATTGACGGCAGTTCTTAACAGTTTGTCATGTTTAACAACGCATGACCTGTCTAGTACGTCTACTTGAAGTACGACGTGGCACCCTCATGCCGCGTTCAACCAACGGGAGGACACCCGAATGTTGCAACGCACCAGAGCCGCCGTCGCGCTGACCGTGGGCGTCGGGGCACTCGCCCTGGCACCCTCCGCCGTGGCGGCCACAACGGTCTCGGCGGTCGCGGCGACCGCGGCGGACCCCGTCGTCTCCAGCGTGAAGATCGACCCCGACCCGATCCTGGTCACCGGATCGCCGGTCGGGGCGGAGTTCACCTTCACCACCTCGGGGGCCGGCAAGGTCGACTTCAAGATCAAGGCGCCCGGCGGGGACTGGACGCCCCTGGAGGTCAAGCCCGCTCCGCACGGCCTGGAGTCGAAGTGGACCGCGACCAAGACCTTCGACACCGAGGACAGGGAGGGGCGGTGGAGCTACATCGCCGTCGCCCACGGTGAGAACGGCAAGGAGGACACCGAGAGCGGCCGGTTCACCGTCGACGTCGTGAGGCGGGTCCTCGACACCAGGATCGCCGAGTTCAACGCCTGGCCCGAGCCGGTGCGCAAGGGTGCCAGGCTCAGCGTCAACGGGCGCCTGCTCGCCTACGGCCGGCACGGCTGGCACGGCTACGCGGGCCGTACGGTCGACATCCTGTTCCGCGCCGACGGCTCCTCGCGGTGGGAGAAGGTCGGCTCCGACCGGACCGACCGGTACGGCAGGTTCTCCGAGAGCGGGACCGCCGAGCGGTCCGGGACCTGGCGGGCCGTGTTCGACGGCGGCCGTTACGTCGACGGGGCCTCCAGCGGCACCGACCACGTGCGGGTCCTGGAGCCGCAGCCGGAGCCGGAGCGCGGCACCAGCCGTGTCATCCGGTTCAACGCCTCGCCGGAGCCCGTCCGCCACGGCCGGTACCTGACCTTCACCGGCAGGCTCCAGGTCGACGACTCCGGCTGGGAGGGCTACCGCGCCAAGGTGGGCCTGTACTTCAAGCCCGCGGGGTCGAGCAAGTGGCAGCGCGTCAAGAACGCGTGGTCCAACGGGGCCGGCCACCTCTACACCAAGGCCAGGGCGTACCGGTCGGGTCACTGGAAGTTCGTCTTCGCCGGTGACGACGACTTCCGTCCCGACTCCAGCGGCAGCGACTACGTCAAGGTGATCAGGCGCTGACGCCCGCTCCGGCGCCGTCCCAGCCGGGGGCGGCGCCGGCCGGTCCGGATGCGGCCCGGGTGCTTCGGCGCCCGGGCCGCCCGCGTGTCCGGCTCCGGTTCCCCCGGCCCCCGCCCTCTGTCAGCGTGCCCCGCTGCGCGTGTCTTCGGTGCGGGCCGCGCTCCCGGACGACGTGGCCGGGCCATTTTTCACGATCCCCGGATGAATCCCATGTGATGGCGGGCTTTTTGGGGCGCCCTTGGCTGCCCGCCCGGCCCTTTCCGGCTCTAAATCATCTCATATGGTGATTCACCCCTACAGCCGCTATGGCCTGGTCTTATAGCTGAATACCGCGATATTTCTTCCCCATCGCTCATGCGTGGATCGAGATGATCAGCCCCCTTTATCGGGGAAGCCATCCGCCTTTCTGAAGGTCGTTTTGCCGTCAGCAAACGCGGCCGGTGCGAGCATCTATTCAGAGCAGCACCGATCATGACAAGGGGGAGGAATGCTCCGAAAACTTATTCCGCTTCTGGCCGCGATCACCGTGGCCGGATCGATGGCCGCCACCTCGGCGGTGGCGGCCGAGGCCGCGTCGGCGCCCGCCGGCCGCGTGACGGTCGCCGAGGCCGAGGGGACGGCCGCGGCGCGGGGGGCGGCCAAGGAGGCGGCCGCCTGCCAGCCGGGGTCGCCGTGCGCGTACGCCAACTGCGGTCCCGGCCGGGTCTGCGTGCCCCATCCCAGGCAGTGCCTGACGCTGCCGTGCCCGCAGTACGACTGCGTGCCCGCGAGCTACCCGCGGCCGCCGGTGTACTACCCGCCGTACCCGTATCCACGGCCGCCGGTGTACTACCCGCCGTACCCGTATCCACGGCCACCGGTGTACTACCCGCCGTACCCGAGGCCGCCGTACCCGCCGGTGGTGCGTCCTCCGTACCCGAGGCCGCCCTACCCGCCCCCGTACCCGCCCCCGCACCCGCTGCCGCGTCCGATGGAGGCTCCGGGCGCCTGACACCCCATCCGGCTCGGCGGCCCCGCCTGAGTCATTGACGGCGGCGGACCCACGGGTCCGCCGCCGTTAGCGTTCCTTAACCACGACCGCGGCGAGCGCCGCCCGGGCCATCCCGCGCAGCAGGCCGGCCATCAGCTCCGGCGCGAGGTCGCCCGCGCTGTGCGGCGTGGAGTTGAGCAGCCCGAAGACGGCGTGGGTGGCGGCGCGCAGCCGCGCCGCGGGGCACGAGGGGTAGATCTCGCTCAGCACGGTCACCCACTCCTCCACGTACAGCCGCTGCAGGCGCCTGATCCGGCGCCGGGCGGGCTCGGGGACGTTGCCGAGCTCGCGGTCGTGCACGGTGATCAGCGCCGGATGGCTGAGCGCGAACTCGATCTGCCCGTTGAGCAGGGCGTCCAGGGCGTGCTCGGCGTCCGGGGCCTCGGTGACGCACCTTCCCGCCGAGGCGTGCAGGCGCTCGCTGACGTCCAGCAGCATCTCGGCCAGCAGGGCCTCCTTGCCGCTGAAGTGCCGGTAGAGGGCGGGGCCCGAGACGCCGACCGCGCCGCCGATGTCCTCGATGGACACGCCGTGGAAGCCGCGCGCGGCGAACAGCGCGGCGGCGGCGTCGAGTATCTCCGCGCGTCGCGAGCCGCGGGCGCGAGCGGAGGCCGGAGCGGTCGTCACCCTCGCATGGTAGACGCTGACGTTAACGATGACTAACATCTTCGGTGAAGACGACGTTGTCACCCACCGGCCCGCGGCGACGCGGCCGGGCGGCGGTCGCGGTCGTGACGGCCGGGCCGCCGCGCCGAAGAGGAGAGCGCATGAGTGGCTGGCCGGTGCTGCGAAGCACCTGCGATCCGGGCGGTGACGCCTTCAAGGCCAACGCCGAGGTCAACGAGCGGCTGGTGGCCGAGCTGCGCGAACGCGTCGCCGTCGCCGCGCTGGGCGGCCCGGAGCGGTCGCGGGCCAGGCACGTCTCGCGCGGCAAGCTGCTGCCCCGCGACCGGGTCGACACCCTCCTGGACCCGGGCTCGCGCTTCCTGGAGCTGTCCCAGCTCGCCGCGAACGGGATGTACGGCGACGACGCCCCGGCGGCCGGGATCATCACCGGCGTCGGCCGCGTCTCCGGCCGCGAGTGCGTGGTCGTCGCCAACGACGCCACCGTCAAGGGCGGCACCTACTACCCGATGACGGTCAAGAAGCACCTGAGGGCACAGGAGGTCGCCCTCCACAACCACCTGCCGTGCGTCTACCTCGTCGACTCCGGCGGCGCGTTCCTGCCCCGCCAGGACGAGGTCTTCCCCGACCGCGAGCACTTCGGCCGGATCTTCTACAACCAGGCCACCATGTCGGCGCGCGGCATCCCGCAGATCGCCGCCGTCCTCGGCTCCTGCACGGCCGGCGGCGCCTACGTCCCGGCGATGAGCGACGAGGCGGTCATCGTGCGCGACCAGGGCACGATCTTCCTGGGCGGGCCGCCGCTGGTGAAGGCCGCCACCGGCGAGGAGGTCACCGCCGAGGAACTCGGCGGCGGCGACCTGCACTCGCGGGTCAGCGGCGTCACCGACCACCTGGCCGAGGACGACTCCCACGCGCTGCGGATCGTCCGCGACATCGTCTCCACCCTCGCCCCGCGCACCCCCGCGCCGTGGGAGCGCGTCGCCCCGGAGGAGCCCGCGCACGACCCCCGCGACCTGTACGGGATCGTCCCGGCCGACACCCGCGTCCCCTACGACGTGCGCGAGGTCATCGCCCGGATCGTGGACGGCAGCCGGTTCGGCGAGTTCAAGGCCGAGTACGGCGCCACCCTCGTCACCGGTTTCGCCCGCATCCACGGCCACCCGGTGGGGATCATCGCCAACAACGGCATCCTGTTCGCCGAGTCCGCCCTCAAGGGCGCGCACTTCATCGAGCTGTGCGACCGCCGCTCCGTCCCCCTGGTCTTCCTGCAGAACATCAGCGGGTTCATGGTCGGCCGGGCCTACGAGGCCGGCGGCATCGCCAAGCACGGCGCCAAGATGGTCACCGCGGTCGCCTGCGCCCGGGTGCCCAAGTTCACGGTGGTCGTCGGCGGCTCGTTCGGCGCGGGCAACTACGCCATGGCCGGGCGGGCATACTCGCCCCGGTTCCTGTGGATGTGGCCGAACGCCCGCATCTCCGTGATGGGCGGCGAGCAGGCCGCCAACGTGCTGTCCACGGTCGGCGACGCCGACCCCGACGCCATCCGCAGGCAGTACGAGGACCAGGGCAACCCCTACTACTCCACCGCCCGGCTCTGGGACGACGGCGTCATCGACCCCCTCGACACCCGCACCGTCCTGGGCCTGGCCCTGTCCGCCGCGGCCAACGCCCCCCTCGACCCCGTCGGCTACGGCGTCTTCCGGATGTGAGTGCCCCATGACGAACCCGACAGCGAACGACCCGGCGGCGAACCGTCCCGAGACCGTCCCGGCGGCCGGCCCGGCGCCCGGTCCGGCGGTGACCGGTCCCACGGCGACCGGCCCGGCGGCGGACACCGGCCGGGGCCGCCCGGCCCCGGCCCCCGCCCGGTCCGGGATGTTCGACACCGTCCTGATCGCCAACCGCGGCGAGATCGCCCTGCGCGTCATCCGGACGCTCCGGAGGCTCGGAGTCCGCTCCGTCGCCGTGTACAGCGACGCCGACGCCGGCGCCCGGCACGTCCGCGAGGCCGACGTCGCGGTCCGGCTCGGCGGCGGCTACCTCGACATCGACCGGATCCTGGCCGCCGCCGCGGCGACCGGCGCCCAGGCCGTGCACCCCGGATACGGCTTCCTGGCGGAGAACGCCGTCTTCGCCCGGCGCTGCGCCGAGGCCGGCCTGGTGTTCGCCGGCCCGCCGCCCGAGGCCATCGAGGCCATGGGCGACAAGATCCGGGCCAAGGAGACCGTGGCCGCCGCCGGGGTCCCCGTCGTGCCCGGCGGCGCCGAACCCGGCGACGACCTCGTCGCGGCGGCCGAGCGGGTCGGCTTCCCCGCGCTGATCAAGCCGTCCGCGGGCGGCGGCGGCAAGGGCATGGTGCTGGTGCGCTCCGCCGGGGAGCTGCCCGAGGCGCTGGCGTCGGCCCGCCGTACGGCCGCCGCCGCGTTCGGCGACGCGACCCTGCTGATCGAGCGGTTCGTGGACAACCCCCGCCACATCGAGATCCAGGTGATGGCCGACGCGCACGGCAACGTCGTCCACCTCGGCGAGCGCGAGTGCAGCCTTCAGCGCCGCCACCAGAAGATCATCGAGGAGGCGCCGTCCCCGCTGCTCGACGACGCCGCCCGGGCCCGCATGGGCGCGGCGGCGGTCGAGGCGGCCAGGGCCGTCGGCTACGTCGGCGCCGGCACCGTCGAGTTCATCGTCCAGGGCGCCACCGGCGACTACTACTTCATGGAGATGAACACCCGCCTGCAGGTCGAGCACCCGGTCACCGAGCTGGTCACCGGTCTGGACCTGGTCGAGCTGCAGCTGCGGGCCGCCGCCGGCGAGCCGCTGCCGCTCACCCAGGACGAGGTACGGCTGCGCGGCCACGCCGTGGAGGCCCGCGTCTACGCCGAGGACCCCTCCCGGGGCTTCCTGCCGACCGGCGGCCGGGTCCTGGCGCTGCGCGAGCCCGAGGGCGTCCGGGTCGACTCCGGCCTGATGACCGGCGGGACCGTCGGCAGCGACTACGACCCGATGCTGTCCAAGGTGATCGCCTGGGGTCCCGACCGGGCGAGCGCGCTGCGGCGGCTGGACGGGGCGCTCGCCGGGACGGTCGTGCTCGGCGTGCCGACCAACGTCTCCTTCCTGCGCGCCCTGCTCACCCACCCCGAGGTGGTCTCCGGAGCCCTCGACACCGGCCTGGTCGAGCGCCACCTCGGCGAGCTCGCCGCGGGCGGGGCCGTCCCCGCCGACGTGCCGGTCGCCGCCGCCCTGCTCCTGCACCACGAGCGGGTGCCCGCCGCGCCGGCCGACCCGTGGGACGTGCCCGACGGCTGGCGGCTCGGGGGCGCGGCGTGGACCGCGTGGCGGCTGGAGAGCCGCGACGGCGTGTCCGAGGTGCGGGTGCGCGGGCTCCCCGGGTCTCCCGCCGGAGCCGAGGTGAGCCCGGCCGCCGGCGGGGCCGGTGAGGACCGGGGCGCCGGGGACGCCGGGAACGCAGAGGCCGCGGGGACGGCCCGCGCCGCCGGGCCTCAAGGGGACGCCGGCGCCGTACGGGCGACGCTGGTCCTGGACGGCGACGACCTGCTCGTCACCCTGGACGGCGTCCGCAGGCGCTACGCCGTCGCCCGTGACGGCGACACCGTCTGGCTGGGCCGCGACGGCGCCGCCTGGGCCCTGACCCGCCACCACCTGGGCGACCCCGGGGACCGCGCGGGCGCGGGCGGCGCCGCCGACGGCGTGGTCCGCAGCCCCATGCCCGGCACGGTCCTGGTGGTCAAGGCCGGGGTCGGGGAGAGCGTCGCGGAGGGCCAGCCGCTGGTCATCGTCGAGGCGATGAAGATGGAGCACACCGTGACCGCGCCGATCGCCGGAGTCGTCGCCGAGCTGCCGGCGCGGGCCGGCCAGGCGGTCGACATGGACGCCGTGCTGGCGGTCGTCCGGCCGCGGGACGAGAAGGAGGAGCGGTGACGCGCGGGCCGTACACGGTCGCGGCGGGACGGGACACGGCGCGCGGGCGGCACATCGCCGCCGCGCCGGGACGGGAGGCGTGATGCGCGAGCCGTACGCGGTCCGGGAGGCCGGGCTGCCCGACCGGGTCACGGTCTACGAGGTCGGGCCGCGCGACGGGCTGCAGAACGAGAAGGCGGTCGTACCCGTCGAGGTCAAGGCCGAGTTCGTCACCCGGCTGGCCGCGGCCGGGCACCGCGTGATCGAGACGACCAGCTTCGTGCACCCCAAGTGGGTGCCCCAGCTCGCCGACGCCGCCGAGCTGCTGGGCCTCGTCGAGAAGGTCCCCGGCGTGCGCTACCCGGTGCTCGTCCCCAACGAGCGCGGCCTGGACCGGGCGCTGGAGCACGGCGTCGAGGAGATCGCGGTCTTCGCCAGCGCCACCGAGACCTTCGCCCGCCGCAACCTCAACCGCACGCTCGCCTCGCAGTTCGAGATGTTCGAGCCGGTCGTGGCGCGGGCGCTGGAGAACGGCCTGCGGGTCAGGGCGTACGTGTCGATGTGCTTCGGCGACCCCTGGGAGGGCCCCACCCCGGTCGGCCAGGTGGTCGAGGTCGGCCGCAGGCTGCTCGACATGGGCTGCTTCGAGCTGTCGCTCGGCGACACGATCGGCGTCGGCACCCCCGGGCACGTCACCGCGCTGATCGGCGCGTTCGGCGGGCCCTCGCGGCTGGCCGTGCACTTCCACGACACCTACGGCCAGGCCCTGGCCAACACCCTGGCCGCGCTGCGGGCGGGCGTGACCGTGGTCGACGCCTCCACCGGCGGCATCGGCGGCTGCCCGTACGCCGACAGCGCCACCGGCAACCTCGCCACCGAGGACCTGGTGTGGATGCTGCACGGCCTCGGCGTCGAGACGGGTCTCGACCTCGCCTCGCTGGTGGAGACCAGTACCTGGCTGGCCGCGAGGCTCGGCCGTCCCAGCCCGTCCCGGGTCGTCCAGGCGCTGGGGGAGACCCCCACCGGCGGTACGGCCGACCACGACGTCAAGGAGTAGTGACGATGCCCAAGCTCGGCGACGAGTACGAGGAGCTGCGCAAGACCGTCGAGGCGTTCGCCCGCGACGTGGTCGCCCCGGTGATCGGGGACTTCTACGAGCGCGAGGAGTTCCCCTACGACATCGTGCGGCAGATGGGCGCGATGGGCCTGTTCGGCCTGCCGATCCCCGAGGAGCACGGCGGCATGGGCGGCGACTACTTCGCCCTGTGCCTCGCCCTGGAGGAGCTGGCCCGGGTCGACTCCAGCGTGGCCATCACCCTGGAGGCCGCGGTGTCGCTGGGCGCGATGCCGATCTACCGGTTCGGCACCGACGCCCAGCGCGCCGAGTGGCTGCCCCGGCTGGCGGCGGGCGAGGCGCTCGGCGCCTTCGGCCTCACCGAGCCGGGCGGTGGCTCCGACGTGCCCGGCGGTATGCGCACCACCGCCGTGCTGGACGGCGGTGAGTGGGTGATCAACGGTTCCAAGGCGTTCATCACCAACTCCGGCACCGACATCACCGGCGTCGTCGGGGTGGCCGCCATCACCGGCCGCCGCGCGGACGGCAGGCCGGAGATCTCCACGATCCTGGTGCCGTCGGGCACGCCCGGCTTCACCGTCTCCAAGAAGTACTCCAAGGTCGGCTGGAACGCCTCCGACACCCGCGAGCTGTCCTTCTCCGACTGCCGGGTCCCGTCGGCCAACCTGCTCGGCGAGCGGGGCAGGGGCTACGCCCAGTTCCTGCAGACCCTCGACGAGGGCCGCGTCGCCATCGCCGCGCTCTCGGTCGGCCTGGCCCAGGGCTGCGTGGACGAGTGCCTGCGCTACGTCCGCGAGCGTCAGGCGTTCGGCCACCCGATCGGCCACTACCAGGCCATCCAGTTCAAGATCGCCGACATGGAGACCCGGACCCACACCGCCCGCCTGGCCTACTACCACGCCGCCGAGCGGATGCTGGCCGGGGAGCCCTTCAAGAAGGAGGCGGCCATCGCCAAGCTCGTCTCCAGCAACGCCGCCATGGACAACGCCCGCGACGCCACGCAGATCTTCGGCGGGTACGGCTTCATGAACGAGTATCCGGTCGGCCGCTTCTACCGCGACGCCAAGATCCTGGAGATCGGCGAGGGCACGAGCGAGGTCCAGCGCATGCTCATCGCCCGCGAACTGGGCCTGTCCGACCTCTGACCCGCCGGTACGGTGGCCGGAGCGTCGGCCCGGCCACCGCGGGGAGGACTTCGGCGCGCGGCCACCGCGGGGAGGACCTCGGTCCGGCCCTCGGCGAACGTGGCCGAGCGCCTGAGGGAGCGAGCTTTCCGTACGGTCAGCAGTCGCAGCCGCAGCCGTCGCAGCCGCACCCGTCGTCGCCGCAGCAGCTACAGCAGTCGCAGCAGTTCCCGCAGTTCGAGCACGCGTCGCACCCGCTGCAGTCGCAGCGGTCCCAGCACGACCTGTAGCGCTCCTCGTCCCACGGCGGCCGGTACAGCCCGCAGGTGCAGCAGGCCATCGCGGCGCACGCCATCGACAGCAGGCCCCCCGGGTCGGGCTTGAGGCGCGGGTCACGCGGCGGCGCCTCGGGAGGTCCGGGCGCCCCGGGGTCCTCCTGCCGTTCCCGGTCCGCCAGGGCGAAGACGCGATCGGCCGAGCGCCGGGTCTCCTTCACCAGCAGCGCCCGCACCAGCGTGCGCCGCTCCAGGTCGAGGTCGGCCACGGCCAGCTCCAGGCCGAGCAGCGCGTCGTCGGCGTGCCGCCGGGCGGCGGCGAGGTCGGTGCCGGAGGCCGTCAGCGGGTTGTAGGCGCCCGTCGCCCGGTCGGCGGCCAGGTCCTCCACCGCGTCGAGCAGGTGGGCCAGGCGGCCGAAGTGGCGTCCCGCCTCCATGAGCGTCTCGCGGTTGTGCGGTTTGCCGGCGAGCAGCGCCGTGTGCCCGAAGGCGGCGGCGACCGCCTCCCCGGTGGGCGCGGTGAGCGCCGGCAGTCCCAGGCCCGGGGTGCCCTCCAGACGCGTCTGCGCCTCGGCCGCGCGCAGCAGCGGCTCGGGGACGAATCCCAGGTCGCCGGCCGTACGGGTGCCCGCGGCGGACCAGCGGGCGGCGACCTTCCCGGCGACGAGGGCCACGGGGCGACGGGCGTAGGCGCCGTCGCCGTCGGCGACGTGGTCGGCGACCTTGCCGGCCGCCAGGATCAGCGAGACCGCCGCGGCCAGCCGTACCCCTTCGGCCTCGGCGACGTCGGCGCCCTTGAAGCCGCGCAGAGCGCACGCCCCGGCCCGGCGGCGCGCGGCGGGGGTGGTCGTCTGCGCCTCGGTGAGGACCGAGACGAGCAGGCCGTCGTAGTTGGTCACCAGCCGGGCGGCGTGGCCGTGCTCGTCCCGCAGGGCCAGGCAGAGCCCGCACAGGTGGGCCATCCACTCCTTGAACAGCCCGCCGCACATCCCGTGCCGGCACGGCCGAACGATCCCAAACACATGAGCTCCTTGGTGCGAGTGGGATAAATGGTGCCATCTATCGGTCGCACCGCATGCAGAGATCCCGCTCGGCCGGGATCTCCTCCTCGGTCACCGGGAGGTGCCCGGCCTCGGCCGCCGGCCGCCGGTTCATGATCTCCGTTCTCTGTGGGGAGTGAAACTTTCAACGGTTCCGGGAGCCGTAGCCGCAGGTCGTGACTGCGGACCGGCGGGGGTGGACGGCCTTCGCTGGAGGCGGGGGAGGCGGACTCGTTAATGTGGGAGCGCTCCCACCCCCCGTCCAAGGAGTCCCCCATGCGAAGAAGGCCGATCCTGGCCGCACTCGGCGCGGCCCTCGCCGTGGCGACCGGCGTCGCGGCGTCCCTGGCCTCCATGGCCTCAGTGGCCTCCGGCGCCGCCGCGGCCGACTCCTCCTTCTACGTCGACCCGGACACCGGCGCGGCCAAGTGGGTCGCGGCCAACCCCGGCGACTCCCGCACGCCGGTCATCCGCGACCGGATCGCCGCCGTCCCGCAGGCCCGGTGGTTCACCACGACCAACACCTCCACCGTGCGCGGCCAGGTGTCGGCGTTCGTCGGCGCCGCCGCGAGCGCCGGCAAGACGCCCATCCTGGTGGTCTACAACATCCCCAACCGCGACTGCAGCGGCGCCAGCGCCGGCGGCGCGCCGAGCCACACGGCCTACCGGCAGTGGATCGACGAGGTCGCGGCGGGCCTGCAGGGACGCCCGGCGTCGATCATCCTGGAGCCCGACGTCCTGCCGATCATGACGAACTGCATGAGCTCGGCCCAGCAGCAGGAGACCAACGCCTCCATGGCGTACGCCGGGAAGAAGCTCAAGGCCGCCTCGTCGGCGGCGAAGGTCTACTTCGACATCGGCCACTCGGGCTGGCTGTCGGCCTCCGACGCCGCGGCCCGGCTGAAGGCGGCCGGCATCGCCGACAGCGGTGACGGCTTCTCCCTCAACGTCTCCAACTACCGCTGGACCTCCACCGAGGTCGCGTACGCGAAGAACGTCATCTCCGCCACCGGCGTCTCCCGGCTGCGCGCCGTGATCGACACCAGCCGCAACGGCAACGGGCCACAGGGCAGCGAGTGGTGTGACCCGGCGGGCCGGGCGATCGGCACGCCGAGCACGACCGGCACCGGCGACCCGATGATCGACGCGTTCCTCTGGATCAAGCTTCCCGGCGAGTCGGACGGCTGCATCGGCCCTGCCGGGCAGTTCGTGCCGCAGCGGGCCTACGACCTGGCCATGGCGGCGCCGCAGCCCTCCACCTCGCCGACCCCGACCGTCACCCCGACGGCGACCCCGACCGTCACGCCCACCTCCACCCCGACCCAGACCCCCACCACGCCCCCGCCCGGAGACCGGTCCTGCGCGGCCGACTACAGGATCGTCAGCTCCTGGCAGGGCGGCTTCCAGGCCGAGGTGACGGTACGGAACACCGGCGCCCAGGGCATCAACGGCTGGACGGTGAGCTGGACCTTCCCCGGCGGCCAGACCGTCACCCAGCTCTGGAACGGGAAGTACACCCAGAGCGGCGCCGCCGTCACGGTGCGGAACGCCGACTACAACGGCGCCCTCCCGTCCGGGACCACCACGTCCTTCGGCTTCACCGGCAACGCGCCCGGAGCATCCGGCGTGCCGGCCTCGGTCGGCTGCGCCGCCGCCTGACCCGGCGGCGCGGTCCCGGAACGGTACGGCTCGCGCGGACCGAGCGCTCCCGAGCGCGGGCCGTACCGGCTCTCCTCCCGCCCTGCGGCCCTCACGGCGCCGCGGGGCGGTCTCGTGCGTGCCCGTCTCGTTCCCGCCGTTCGGACGTCGGCGGCGTTCAGGCGCCGGCCGCGCCGGTGCCCGCCGTACTCGTCGTGCCCGCCATGCCCGTCGTGCCCGTCGTGCCCGTCGTGCCCGCCATGCCCGTCGTGCCCGTCGTGCCCGCCATGCCCGCCGTACTCGTCGTGCCCGTCGTGCCCATGGGATCGTCCCCGTAGGGGGACGCCATCACCGCCGCGGCCTTGGACATGATCCGCGTCATGCCGGCCAGCTCCTCGGGGGTGAGCTGGTCGATCAGGAACGCGCGGACGACGGCCACGTGGCCGGGGGCGGTCTTCTCCAGGCAGCGCATGCCCTGGTCGGTCAGCACGGCGAGGACGCCCCGCTCGTCGGAGGGGCAGGCCGTCCGCGCGACGAGGCCGCGTTTCTCCAGCCGGCCGACCTGGTAGGTGAGCCCGCTCTTGGAGACCACGGCGCTGCGTGCGAGCTCGGTCATGCGCATGCGGCGCCCGGGGGCGGCCGAGAGCTTGGCGAGGATCTCGTACTGGGCGTGGGTCAGCCCCGAGTCGGCCTTCAGCTGCTCCTCGATGCGCCGTTCAAGCAGGTGAGAGGCGGTGAGATAGGCCATCCAGGCGCTCATCTCGGCCTCGCTCAGCCATGGGGTGTCCGTCACGGATCCAGTGTATGGGTTGTTCGAATTTGAACTACCGGCTAGGTTTGGTTCAAATTGGAACTAACGAAGGAGCGGCAATGCTCGACCGGATTCGGCCCTTCGCCCTGCTGCTGGGGCGGATCGGCATCGGAGTGATCTTCCTCGTCCACGGGTGGCAGAAGTTCACCACCATGGGGATCTCCGGGACGACGGCGTTCTTCGAGCAGATCGGGATTCCGCTGCCGGGCCTGGCCGCTCCGGCGGTGGCCGTGCTGGAGGTCGTCGGCGGGATCGCGCTCATCGTCGGCGCGGCGCTGCCGGTGTTCGGCGTCCTGCTCGCCCTGGACATGATCGGCGCGATCGTCTTCGTCCACGGGGCCAACGGCTTCGCGGCCGACAAGGGGGGATACGAGTTCGTCCTGGCCCTCGCCGCGGCGGCCCTGGCCATCGGCTTCAGCGGCGGCGGGGCGCTGGCCGCGGACGGCCTGTGGCGGCGTGGCCGCCGGACCGAGGCCGTGACCGTCTGAGACGGACCCGCCCGGCACGGGAGCGTGGGCGGCCGGACATCGGGCGCGTGATGCGCGGCCGGGGAGCTCCGGCGCGGGGGTGCGCGGCCGGGGAGCTCCGGCGCGGGGGTGCGGGCGGGGAACACCCGGCTCGGGAGAACGGGCGGGGAACGCCCGGCGCGGACGAGAACGCCCGGCACGGGGGAGCCCGTGCCAGGGGGGGGGCGGACGCCGCACGGGACCGCCGCGGTGCGATGCCGCACCGCGGCGGTGCCCACGGGACGAAGGGAACGGCCCCGACCTCCGGCCGGGGCCGCGGGGGACGGCCGGGCGGCTCAGCCCGGAAGCTGGGCCTCCAGGCGGTAGCCGTCCACGGTGACGTACACCTGGTCGCCCGGCCGGGCGTTCAGGCGCATGAGCACCGGCTGGAGCGAGTCGAAGACCGGCTGGTCGCGCCAGACCAGCACCACCGCGTTGTCGCCGGGGCCGGTCACCGACAGGAGCGTGCCCGGGCGCATGCCGAGCCTGGTGGCGTACCCCTCGGGCACCGCCACCGGGCCGCCCCGCAGGTGCTCGCTGGTCACCTCGATCCGCTGCCAGCGGCTCGGGTCGGTGACCGGGCCGGAGGAGCTCGGCGGACCGGCCGGCGGGTGCAGCGGGGCCCGGCGGCTGGAGACCAGATGCGGGCGGCCGTTGCCGGACAGGGCCGACAGGGTCGCCAGCGCGGCGCGCGGGTCGATGGAGTCGGGGCTGACCTGCGGAACCGGCTGGCCGCCGCGGTGGTGGTGGGCGTTGGCGCCCGGGGTGCGGCGCGGGAGCTGCCCGCCCTGGCCGGGGGAGCCGGCGCCGCCCTGCGGGGCGCCCTCGCTCCCGGCCGGGGAGTTGTTGAGGGCGACCAGCCACGCCGGGGCGGAGTGGGCGCGGATGCCGAGCTGGCGCTCCATGAGCGCGACCACGTCGGCGTCGGACGGCTGCCCGGCCAGCAACTTGCGGGTCCGGTCGCGCAGGCCGCCGAGGTCGCCGACGACCAGCCAGCCGTCCTGGAGCCGCCGGTCGGGCATGAGCGTGACCAGCACCCGCCACAGCGGCGTGCGGAGCGTGGGGACCTCGATCGGGTGCGCCGGGTCGGCCGCGATGAGCTGCTCCTCGGTCGCCGCCGCGCCCAGCCACTCGGTGAGCCCGAACATGTGGCCGGTGAGCGGGGCCGACTCCGGTGAGCGCAGCCACAGCAGGATGCGCTCCTCGGCGGTGCGCTGGGCCGCCGACAGCGCGTCGCGGCCGGCGTCGAGCCGGTGGGCGAGCGCGCGCAGGCTGATCGGATCGACGGCGAACAGCCGTTCCACGGCGACCGCGAGCTCCAGCGGGTTCCAGCCGCGGAACATGTTCTCCACCAGGCGGACCAGCGGGTAGTCGCCGAGATCCACCTGCGGCCGCGCCGGCTCCTGCGCCGCGGCGGGCGCGGCCTGCGGTACGGCCGGCGCGGCGGGCTGCGGCGCGGCGGGCGCGGGGGACTGCGCGGGCACCGAGACCGCGGGCGGCGCGGACGGCGCGGCCGGGGCCTGCCGCTCCGGGGCCGCCGGAGCCGCCGCGGGGGCGGGCGTCTGCCCGGTGACCGGGCGGTTCTCCACGGCCGTTCCGGCGGCCGTCCCGGCCTGCTCGGCGACCCCGGAGATCCCGGGAACCCGGCCCAGCACCTCCTGGAACACGGCCGTCACCACGACCTCGGGGGTGGCCTGACCGGGCGCGCCGCCCAGGTCGGCGGAGGTCAGCCGGCGCAGCCGGGCCCAGCCGCCCAGCGCGGAGATGGCCGCGCGGGCCGGCTCCGGCCACCCGGGCAGGGTGGGGTCGACGGTGTGGACGTGCAGGGCGGGCAGCACGTCGCTCAGCGGCAGGTGATCCCAGCGCGACACGGAGAGCCGGGCGAGCCGGTCGCAGATCCAGTCGAGCCCGGCGGTGCCGAGGGCCTTGGTGAGGGTGACCGAGGACCACCAGCCGGCGGGCAGGCGGGGATCGGAGAGGGCTTCGGCGACCTGCTGGGGCCTGCTCCAGCGCAGGGCCGGTACCAGATCACTCAGGCAGATCGATGAATCGGCATCCATCGGTGGACCGCAACCTCCCCAAAGTGACGCATGTGGCTGATGGTGCAGCTTACGCCGCAAGCTATCAATTGGTGATAAGAGGATAAAGCTGGTTGGTACCCACTTCGGACCCGGCGACGCGCGGCCGTCCGCCGACGGCGGCCACCGCCTCGGCTCCGGCCCGGCGCCCCGCGTCCAGCGCGGCCTCGTCGTCAGCCCCTCTCAGCAGGGCGGTCAACAGGCCCGCGGCGAACGCGTCACCGGCCCCGGTCGAGTCAACCACTTCCGCGGGCAGTCCGGGAACCCGGGCGGTCAACTTTCCACCGCGGGCCATCAGCGCCCCCCGGGAGCCGAGCTTCACGGCGGCCGCGCCGTACCGCAGGCTCAGCCGCTCGGCGGCGCGCTCGGGGGAGGACTCGCCGGTGAGCAGGCGCGCCTCGTCGAGGTTCGGGACGATCAGCCGGGCGGACAGGGTCTCCTCGACGAACCGCCCGGCGCCGAAGGACCGCAGGAACCCCGTCGAAGCCGGATCGACGCTGGCCGTGACGCCGCGCCGGGCGGCCTCCGCCAGGGCCAGCCGGGAGAGCTGGAGCCCCGGCTCGGCGAACAGGGTGTAGCCCGAGAGGTGCAGGTGGCCGACCCCGTCGAGCAGGCTCTCGTCCCAGTCGTCGACGCCGATGTGCCCGCCCGCGCCCCGGTTGGTGAGCATGGAGCGCTCGCCGGTCACGTCGACCATGGCGATCACCACCGCGGTCGGCCGCTCAGGGTCCACCCGCAGGTGCGGGCGCACCCCCCGGCGCCGCAGCTCGGCGGCGTGCCACTCGCCCGTGTCGAAGCCGACCCGGGTCAGGATCCGCGCGTCGGCGCCCAGGTGGGCGGCCCAGGAGGCCGTGTTGGCCCCCGAGCCGCCCGGGCGCAGCACGATGTCGGCCGCCGTGTCGGTCCCGACGGCCAGGTGGGCCAGGGCGGTGCCGCCGTGGAGCGCGACGACGTCGGTGACCACGTCACCGATGACCAGCAGACCGGCTGTGCTCACGGCGTCCTCAGTTTCCCCTGCTCCACGCCGCCGCGATCAGCCCGGCGACGCGGGCGTTGCCCCGCACGGCCGCCAGGTTGGCCTCCAGGGAGGCGCCGTCGGTGCCCTTGACGAGGTAGCTCAGCAGGAACGGGGTGATCGCCTGGCCGCTGACGCCCTGCCGTTCGGCCGCCTCCAGCGCCTCGGCGAGCACCCGGTCGTGCAGGGCCGGGTCGAGCTGCCGGTCGCGCGGCACCGGGTTGGCGACGATCAGTGCGGTCTCCGGCCCGCCGAGCGCGTCCTGGGCCCGCATGACGCCCGCCGCCTCCTCCGGGGTCTCGATCCGCCAGTCCACGCGCTCGCCGGAGGTGTGCAGGTAGAAGCCGGGGAACTCGTCGGTGCCGAAACCGGCGACGGTGATCCCGCGCGTCTCGAACCGCTGCAGGGTCGCCGGGACGTCCAGGATCGACTTCACCCCCGCGCAGACGACGGTGATGCGGGTACGGCTCAGCATGTCGATGTCGGCCGACTCGTCCTGGGTCTCGACCCAGCCGCGGTGCACGCCGCCCAGGCCGCCGGTGGCGAAGACCCGGATGCCCGCGCGGGCGGCCAGGAACGAGGTCGCCGATACCGTCGTCGCGCCGCTGGCCCGCAGCGCGGCGGCGGCGGGCAGATCGCGGAAGCCGAGCTTGCGCAGCCCCGGTTCGGTGGCGATCCGCTCCAGCTCGCCCTCGTCCAGGCCGATGCGCGCCACCCCGTCCAGCACCGCGATCGTCGCGGGCACCGCCCCGGCGTCCCGGACGATCCGCTCCAGCTCGGCCGCGACCTCGAGGTTGCGGGGCTGGGGCAGGCCGTGGGAGATGATCGTGGACTCCAGAGCCACGACCGGGGCGCCCCGCTCCAGTGCCTCGGCCACCTCGCCGGACGGTCGGAGCGCGCTTTCGATGGGCTGGTGGGTGGTACGCATGAGCGGTCTCTGTCTCCCTGTGCGGGCCGGCTCGTCGCCCTTTTGGAACGGTGTAACCGGGATTGCTGCTTCCGGGGTGATCACGTTACGGCCGTCCCGGTGGGACGTCCACCCGTAGAGCCGCCGGGAACGCCGCGCCCGCGCGCCGGTCGCGCGGCGCGGGGCGCGGCGGGGTCCCGTTCCCTTCCCGGGGTCGACGCCTCCCACCGGCGGCGGGAGCGCGGCGGCCGGTGACACCTCCCTCTCTCCGGAGGAGTACCCGCCTTACCGCCTGAGCGGTAAACAGAAATGACCTATAGACCGTTTTGTCGCCTTCGCTATATGGTGCCGGGCATGGCGCTCATCGAGGTGGCGGACGCGCTCCGTCCGGAACCGCACCGGCAGACGGGCCTCTGACCCGCGGCCGCACCCGGCCCGATCCCCCGGTCCCAGCCCGGTCCCAGAACCTCCCAAGGGGTGACGCGTGTTCCGTTCCCGCTACGACGCAGTGATCGTGGGAGGCGGCCACAACGGCCTGGTCGCCGCCGCCTACCTCGCCCGCGCGGGCCGCCGGGTCCTGGTGCTGGAGCGCCTGGACCACGTGGGCGGCCTCGCGGTCTCGGCGCGGGCCTTCCCCGGCGTGGACGCCCGCCTGTCGCGCTACTCCTACCTCGTCAGCCTGCTGCCCTCGAAGATCGTCTCCGACCTCGGGCTCCGGCTGGAGCTGCGCCGCCGCCGCTACGCCTCCTACACCCCCGCCGGGGACACCGGCCTGCTGGTCGACCACGGCGACGAGGCCCGCACCGCGGCCTCATTCGCCCGGGTGACCGGAGGAGAGGCCGACCTCGCGGCCTGGCGGCGCTTCTACGCGCTGACCGGGCACGTCGCCGGACGCGTCGCGCCGACCCTGCTGCACCCCCTCATGGACCGCCGGGCCATGCGCGACCTCGTCGGCGAGGAGGCGTGGCGGGAGCTGTTCGAGCGGCCGATCGGCGAGGTCGTGGACGAGCGCTTCGCCGACGACACCGTACGGGGGGTGGTGCTCACCGACGCCCTGATCGGCACCTTCGCCGACCCCGGCGACGACGGCCTGCTGGCCAACCGCTGCCTGCTCTACCACGTGATCGGCGACGGCACCGGCGACTGGAACGTCCCGGTCGGCGGCATGGGCGCGGTCTCCGGCGGTCTCGCCGACGCCGCGCGCTCGGCCGGGGCCGAGATCCTGACCGGCGCCGAGGTGCTCGCCGTCGACCCCTCCTCGGGCGAGGTGACCTTCCGCGACACCGGCGGCGAGCATGCGGTGCGCGGCACGCGGGTCCTGGCGAACGTGCCGCCCGCCGTGCTCGCCCGGCTGCTCGGCGGCGACGGGTCCGCGCCGGAGGGGTCGCAGCTGAAGGTCAACATGGTGCTCTCCCGGCTGCCGCGGCTCAGGGACGCCGAGGTCGACCCGGTGGCGGCCTTCAGCGGCACCTTCCACATCAACGAGGGCCGCGAACAGCTCGCCCGCGCGTACGCCGAGGCGTCCGCCGGGCGGATCCCCGCCCTGCCCCCGGCCGAGGTCTACTGCCACTCGCTGACCGACCCGTCCATCCTCGGCGCGGACCTGCGCGCCGCCGGGGCGCAGACGATGACCCTGTTCGGCCTGCACATGCCGGCCCGGCTGTTCCGCGAGGACCCGGCCGGGGCGCGCGAGGCCGCGCTGCGGGCCACCCTCGCCTCCGTCGACTCCGTGCTCGCCGAGCCGATCGGGGACTGCCTGCTGCGCGCCCCCGACGGGAGCCCGTGTCTGGAGGTCAAGACCCCGGTGGACCTGGAGGACGAGGCGGGACTGCCCGGCGGGCACATCTTCCACCGTGACCTGTCGTGGCCGTACGGCGAGCCGGGCAAGTGGGGGGTGGAGACCGCCTTCGAGCGCGTCCTGCTCTGCGGCGCGGGCGCCCGGCGCGGCGGCGGCGTCAGCGGCATCCCCGGCCACAACGCCGCCATGGCCGTCCTGTCCTGAGCGCCGTCCTCGAGCGCCGTCCCGTCCTGAGCGCGGCCGTACGGCCCGGCCCGCCCCGATGACCGGCGGGCCGGCGGGGGTGAAACAGGGAGCGGGCGTTCATCGGGCTCTCATGTCGGGCGTCTAGCGTGGGGGCCATGGGTGACGGTGGTGCGGCGCGGGTGCTGGTCGTGGACGACGAGCCCGCGCTCAGGGAGGCGCTGCAGAGCAGCCTGGAGTTCGAGGGCTACCACGTCGGCGTCGCCCCCGACGGGCAGGAGGCCCTGGCCGTCCTCGCCCGGGAACCGTACGAGCTGGTGCTGCTGGACGTGATGATGCCCCGCCTGGACGGCCTGACCGCGTGCCGGCGGCTCCGGGCGGCCGGCAACCACGTTCCGGTGCTCATGCTCACCGCCCGCGACGCGGTCGGCGACCGGGTGTCCGGGCTGGACGCCGGGGCCGACGACTACCTGGTCAAACCGTTCGAGCTGGACGAGCTGCTGGCCCGGGTCAGGGCGCTGCTGCGCCGCGGCGCCCTCGCCGCCTCCGCCGCGCCCGGCGGCGGCGGTCCGGGCGGCCCCGGTGGTTTCGGCGATGCCGTGCTGGCCTGCGGCGACCTGCGGATGGACACCGCGGGCCGGGAGGTCACCCGGGCGGGCGGACGGCTGGAGCTGACCCGCACCGAGTATCTGCTGCTGGAGCTGTTCATGCTGCACCCGCGCCAGGTGCTCACCCGCGAGCAGATCCTCAGCGAGGTGTGGGGCTTCGACTTCGAGCCGTCGTCCAACTCCCTCGACGTCTACATCATGTACCTGCGCCGCAAGACCGAGGCGGGCGGCCGTCCCCGCCTGATCCACACCGTCCGGGGCGTCGGCTACGTCCTGCGGGCCGCGCCGTGAGACGCCGCCGCTCCCTGCGCTCGCGGCTGACCCTGCTGGTCGCGGCGGCCGTCGCGCTGGCGATCGCGGTGTGCGCGGGCGCCTGCTGGTTCATCGTCCGCGGCGCGCTGCTGAACCAGGTGGACCGTTCCCTGCTGGAGAAGCCCAAGGGAGCGTCGGCCGGCGCCCAGTGGATGCAGGACTACTGCGCGGGCAACCTGCCCGCCCTCCCCCCGCTGCCCGATCTGCCCGGGTCCCCCCCGGGCACGTTCCCGGACCGGCCCAGGCCGCCGCGGGTCCTCCCGGTGCAGGTGATCGACGCGCAGGGAGGCAGGTGCGTCGTCGGCGGGCTCGCCGTCACGGTGACCCCGGCCGACCGCACCCTGGCCGCCGCCCCCGAGGGAAGGTGGGCGCTGCGGGACGGCGCCGCCGAGGACGGCACCCCGGTGCGGGTGCTCACCACGGGCGCCGGATCGGGCCTGGCGGTGATGGAGTCGCGGTCGCTGGCCGAGTTCCAGTCCACGCTGACCACGCTCGCCTGGATCCTCGCCGGGGTGGCCGCCCTCGGCGTGGTCGGCGCCGCCTGGGCCGGGCTGCTGGTCTCCCGTACGGCGCTGCGCCCGGTCGGCCGGCTGGCCGAGGCCGTCGAGCACGTCGCCAGGACCGAGGACCTCGGCACCCGCATCCCCGTGGAGGGCACCGACGAGATCGCCCGCCTCGGCGCCTCGTTCAACGCGATGACCGCGGCGCTGGCCGGCTCCCGCGAGCGGCAGCGGCGGCTGATCGCCGACGCCGGGCACGAGCTGCGCACCCCCCTCACCAGCCTGCGCACCAACGTCGACCTGCTGCTGCGCAGCGAGAACACCGGCCGCCCGCTGGACACCGAGCCCAAGCGCAGGCTGCTGGCCGGGTTGAAGGCGCAGTTCGAGGAGCTGTCCACGCTGGTGGGGGACCTGCTCCAGCTCGCCCGCGGGGACGGCGACCACGAGCCGCACGTGGAGTTCGCCTTCCACGAGGTGGTGGAGTCCGCCGTCCGCCGCGCCCGGCTCCGCGCCCCCGGCACGTCCATCGAGACCGGCCTCGCCCCCTGGTACGTCCACGGCGACCAGGCCGCCATGGAGCGGGCGGTGGTTAACCTGCTGGACAACGCCGTGAAGTTCTCCGGGGGCCCGGTCACCGTACGGCTGCGCGACGGCGAGCTGACCGTGCGGGACGCGGGGCCGGGCATCCCGCCCGAGGAACTGCCCTACGTGTTCGACCGGTTCTGGCGGTCGTCGTCGGCGCGGAGCATGCCCGGCTCCGGGCTGGGACTGGCCATCGTGGCGCAGACCGTACGGGAGGCCGGGGGGCGGGTCGCCCTGGAGAACGCCCCGGGCGGCGGGATCCTGGCCCGGATGCGCCTGCCCGGCGCGGCCCGCGAGGCGTGACGCCGCCCCCGGCCCTTCCCTTTCCTGCCGGCGAGCCGGTCCCGGGCCGCCGCCGGTCCTCGCCGGCCGGTCCCCGTTCCCGCCGGGCCGGGCCGGGCCGGGCCGGGCCGGGCCATGGAAGGTCAGCGCGGATCCCAGTCGTTTGCAAGATCGCTTCAGCATCCTCAGACGCCTTCACGGATTTTCTCACCGGCCGTTAACGGACGCCTCAGGTCCGTCAAAGACCGCCGGGTGAGCCTTGGGCCCATGAGAAGAGATCCGAGTCCCGGCTCACGGAGGGCGGTGTGATGGGGGTGACGGCACCGGCGCGGACCCGGCTGGTCGAGGTCGTGGTTCCCGTCCACAACGAGCAGCGGGTGCTCGATGCCAGCGTCCGCCGCCTGCACGCCTACCTGACCGGCACCTTCCCCTACGGCTTCCGCGTGACGATCGCCGACAACGCCAGCACCGACGCCACCTGGGAGATCGCCACGCGCCTGGAGCGCGAGCTGCCCCACGTGCGGGCCGTCCACCTGGACGCCAAGGGTCGTGGGCGGGCGCTGCGGCGGGTGTGGTCGGCCAGCGACGCCGACGTCGTCGCCTACATGGACGTCGACCTGTCCACCGGCCTGGACGCCTTCCTGCCGCTGGTCGCCCCGCTGCTGTCGGGCCACAGCGACCTGGCCATCGGCACCCGGCTGGCCAGGAACGCCAACGTGGTCCGCGGCCCGAAGCGGGAGCTGATCTCCCGTGCCTACAACCTGCTGCTGCGCTCGGCGATGGGGGCCGGCTTCTCCGACGCCCAGTGCGGGTTCAAGGCGGGCCGCACCGAGGTCGTCCAGGCGCTGCTGCCGGCGGTCGAGGACGAGGAGTGGTTCTTCGACACCGAGCTGCTGCTCCTGGCCGAGGGGCACGGCCTGCGCATCCACGAGGTGCCGGTCGACTGGGTGGACGACCCCGACAGCCGGGTGGACATCCCGCGCACCGCCCTGGACGACCTGCGGGGGATGGCCAGGGTGGCGAGGAGGGCCCTGCGGGGCGCGGCCCGCCTGCCGGTGCCGCCGCGGGTCCGCGCGGCCCGCCTCCCCCGGGGCATGGCCCGCCAGCTCTCCGGCTTCGCCGTCGTCGGCGCCGTCAGCACCCTGGCGCACCTGGGCCTGTTCGTCGCCCTGCGCCAGGTGACGCCCGCGGTGACGGCCAACGCGGTGGCGCTGTTCGTCGCCGCCGTCGCCAACACCGCCGCCAACCGGCGCTTCACCTTCGGCGTCACCGGCCGCGCCGGCGCGCTGCGCCACCAGCTCGAAGGCGGCCTGGCGTTCGCCGTCGGGCTGCTGCTGAGCACCGGCGGCCTGGCGCTGCTCGGCCGCCTGCTGCCCGGCGCCTCCGCCACGGCCGAGGTCGTCGCGCTCGTCGCGGCCAACGCGCTGGCCACACTGGCCCGCTTCGTGCTGCTGCGCGTCTGGGTCTTCAACCCGCGCCGGGCGAACGCCTCCGGCTCCACCGGGACGAACGCCTCCGGCTCCGCCGGGACGACCGGTTCCGCCGGGGAGGTCGTCCGATGAGCGCCCGCGTCACCCCCGGGGACGTCCCCGGCACCCCGTCCGGCTCCGCGCGGGAGACCTTCCGGGCCGGAGCGCCGGACACCTCGCCCGGTCCCGCCACCGCCGCACCCGCCGTCGTCACCGCGACGCCGCCGGACGGCGGGAGGTTCCGCGCCGCCGTGCGGCGGGCGGCCCTCGGCGCCCCCGGCGACCCCCGCTGGGCGAGGCCCGGCCTGTGGGCGGTGCTCGCGTCGGCCGCCGTCCTGTACACCTGGGCGCTCGGCCGCAACGGGTACGCCAACGACTACTACGCCGCCGCGATCCTGTCGGGCACCCGGAGCTGGAAGGCGTTCTTCTTCGGCGCGCTGGACGCCGGGTCGTTCATCACCGTGGACAAGCCGCCCCTCGCGCTGTGGGTGATGGGGCTGCCGGCGAGGATCTTCGGGTTCGGGACGTGGAGCATGCTCCTGCCCCAGGCGCTGGCCGGCGTCGCGGCCGTGGGGGTCCTGTACTCCGCGGTGCGGCGCGCGCTGCCCGGCACGGCGGGCCACGCGGCCGCCCTGCTCGCCGCCCTGGTGATGACGCTGACCCCGATCACGGTGGCGATCAACCGGGACAACAACCCCGACACCGTCCTCGTCCTGCTGCTGGTGGCCGCCGCGTGGCTCTGCCAGGAGTCGGTCCGCACCGGCCGGACGCGCACCCTCGTGCTGTCCGCCGTCGCCGTCGGCCTGGCTTTCAACACCAAGATGCTCCAGGCGTACCTGGTGGTCCCGGCGTTCGCCGCGGTCCATCTGTTCCTGGCCCCCGGTACGGTGGCCCGCCGCCTGGGCCGGCTGTCGGCCGCCGGGGCGGCGCTGGTCGGCTCCAGCGCGTGGTGGATGGCGATCGTGGACCTGTGGCCGGCCGGAAGCCGCCCCTACGTCGGCGGCAGCTCCGACAACTCCGTCTGGGACCTGGTCGTCGGCTACAACGGCCTGGGCCGGATCTTCGGCGGTGAGGGAGGGCCGCCGGGACGCGGCGCGGCGGGGAACCCGCCCACGGGCGTGCCCGCGGACCCGCCGGAGGGCCTTCCCCGGTATCTGCTGGGCGGCCCCGGCGGGGGCGGCGGGTTCGGCGGCGCGCCGGGCGCCGGGCGCCTGTTCAACGACATCCTGGCCGGGCAGATCTCCTGGCTCCTGCCGTTCGCCGCGCTCGCCCTGGTCGCCGGGCTCGTCCTGGCCTTCCGCGGCTCCCTGCGCGGCGCCCGCGCGGCCCTGCTGCTGTGGGGCGGCTGGCTGGCCGTCCACTACGTGGTCTTCAGCTTCGCCGAGGGCATCTTCCACCCGTACTACACCACCGCGATGGCCCCGGCGGTCGCCGCGCTGACCGGCGTCGGCGGGGTGCTGATGTGGCGGGCGGCCCGGCGCTCGCGGGCCTGGGCCGCGGTGCTCGCGGGCGGCCTCGCGGTCACCGGGGCGTGGTCCTTCGCGGTGCTGCGCCGCAGCCCGGACTTCGCGCCGTGGCTGGCGTGGGTGGTCGCCGCCGCGGCGGCGGTCGCGGCGGCGGCGCTGCTCCTGACCCGCCTCGGCGGGCGTGCCCGGCGGCTGGTCGCGGCGACCGTACTGGTCACCGGGTCGTTCACCGGCCTCGCCGGTCCCGCCGCGTACGCGCTGACCCCGCTGGGCTCGCCCGTCATGGGCACCAATCCCACGGCCGGCCCGGCCGGAAGCGGCATGCCCGGCATGCCGGGCGGCGCCCGGGGCGTGCCCGGCCGCTTCCTTGAGGGGACCGGCGCGGACGGCCCCGGGAACGCCCTGCCCGGCGAGGCGGGGGAGCGTTCCTCCGGCGAGGGGACCGGCGACGGCTCCGGCGCGTCCGGGCCGCGCCTGGTCAGGGGCGGCCCCGGCGGAGAGATCGACCGGAAGCTGCTCGACTACCTGGAGCGGAACCAGGGCGGCGCGACCTGGCTGGTGGCCGTGGACAGCGCGCAGAGCGCCGCGTCGGCCATCCTGTCCACCGGCCGGCCCGTCATCGCGATGGGCGGCTTCAGCGGCTCGGATCCGGCCATGAGCATGGCCAGGATCAAGGAGTTCGTCTCCTCGGGGCGGCTCCGGTACGTGCTGCCCGGCGGCGGTCCCGGCGGTTCCGGCGGCCGGGGCGGGTCGGACGGGCCGGGTGAGTCCGGCACGTCCGGTGGGTCCGGCCGCTCCGCGGGGACGGCCGAGGGTTCCGGCGCTCCGGACGCGGCGGGCCCGTCAGGCGGACCCGGCGGGCCCGGGGGCCGGGGGAACTCGGAGGCGCTCGCCTGGGTCCAGGCGAACTGCGCCGTCGTCCCGGCGGCCGAGTACGGCGGGACCGGAGAGGACCGGCCCCTCTACCGCTGCGGTTGAACCGCCGGGGACGAACCGGAATCCGGCGCGGAACCGGTCCGGATATCATTGACTGAACACTCAGTCAATAGCATTCGGACCGGTGTCCCGCGCTCCTGTTACTCTTGCGCAGTGCAGAGCGGAGAGGGAGCGCGGGGCAGCCGCGCCGACCAGGCCGACCAGCGGAGGGCGGAGCTGCTCGAAGCCGCCCGGCGGGTCGTGCTCGAACGGGGTCTGGCCAGCACCCGGGTCGCCGACATCGCCCGGGCGACGAACGTGAGCGGCGGCCTGATCCACTATCACTTCGCCACCAAGAACGACCTCATCACCGAGATGCTCCGCAGCACCAGCGAGGCGGAGGTCCAGCGGCTGAGGGAGATCGGCGCCGGGCCCGGCGGCTCCGTCGAGAAGCTCGACCGGATCCTGCGCTTCTACATCCCCGCCTCCCGGTCCGACCAGAGCTGGATCCTCTGGCTCGACGCCTGGGCCGTCGGGGTGCGTGAGCCGCACGTCCGCGACATCCTGCTGGAACTGGAGAGCGGCTGGATCGAGACCCTCGCCCAGGTGATCGCCGAAGGGGTGGAGCGGGGCGAGTTCGTCTGCGACGACCCCCAGGGGGCGGCGGAGCGGCTCGACGGCATGCTCGACGGCCTGGTGGTCCGCTACACCCTGCACACCGGGAACATGTCGCGCGGCCGGCTCCTGCACCACGCCCGGGTCGCCGCGGCCCGCGAGGTCGGGCTGGACCCCTCGGTCTTCCCCGCCTCCGACGTCCCGGAGGGCCCCGACGGCCCCGAGGCGACCGCCGGGCCCGTGCCGATCTGAATCCGGACGGCTCGGGCCGGGACCCGGGTCGCCCGGGTGCGTGAGCCGGGCGGGCGACGCCGGACCGGACCCGTACCGAGGGCCGGGCGGAACCGGTCCGTCCGGCCCGGATGGCCCGGACGGCCCGGACGCGCGGATCAGGCGGGCATGGCCGCGAGCAGGAAGGCCAGGCGGGCGGCGGCGCCCTCGACGTTGCCGGTGTCGCCGAGCCGGTATCCCCACGAGGTGATGAAACCCCCGTCGGACGAGCACGTCACGGTCTCGGAGAGGGTGGCGCTGAAGCGGTTGCGGACGCATACGTACGCCGGGTCTCCGAACGACATCCTCTGCACCGACAGGTCGGCGTGCCGCCGGGTGGCCGTGGCGAACTGCTCCAGGCAGGACAGCGTGTCGAGCATCGTGCGTCACCTCCGTCGTCGAACAGAGAATTGCACGATCTTGGCACTCTGATCAAGCAATTGCGGGGATTAATCCGCTGATTGCCCGGACAAATCATCCAGCACCCGGGCCATCACCGCCCTGGCCTGCTCCCCGAAGGCCGCGACCCCGTGGAGCTCGTCGAACGTCGTCTCGTAGAACTCGACGTCCTCGGGGTCGCGCAGGAGGAGCTCGCGGGTTCTCGTCGGCACCGCGGCCAGCTCCCTGTCGTAGATCCAGAAGCCGTTGAGCAGCGCCGAGGGCAGGGGCGCCTCGAAGGGGATGACGCCGAACTCCACGTTGGGCAGCGTGGTCACGGCCAGCAGCCGGTCGATCTGGCCCCGCATCACCTCCGGCGACGCCAGCCGGTAGCGCAGGGCGGCCTCGGGCAGGACGAAACGGAACGTCTTGCTCTGGTCGTAGAGGATCTCCTGGCGCTTCATCCGCACCCGGATGGCGGCGTCGATCTCGTCCGGCGCCCGGTAGATGCGCTTGAGCCGGGTGAAGACGCCCCGGGCGTACTCGGTGGTCTGCAGCAGGCCGATGACGATGCCCGGCTCGAACACCCGGAACAGCGAGGTCCGCATCTCCCGGTCGCGGATGTCCTCCTGGAACGTGGCCAGGCCGCTGCGGTGCCGCTGCCGCCAGGAGTCCTGCCGCTCCAGCAGCGCCTTGACCTGCTCGACCAGCTCCTCGACCGTGCCGGGGGCGGCCTGGAGGGCGCACCCCCACTGGGTGACGTCCTCCTCGGTGGGGGTCTGGCGGGCGTTCTCCAGGCGGGAGACCTTCGACGCCTGCCACCTGAGCCGCTCGGCGAGATCCTTGCCGGACAGTCCGGCCGACTCGCGAAGCCGCCGCAGCTGCATGCCGAGCTCGGTCCGGCCCTCCTGGAACCCGTTCACCCGTCGTCTCCTCCGTCGGCCGTACGGGCCGGACGCCACCACTCGCACCGGGGCCGGTCCCTCTTTTCGGGCACGGCCGTCACATGACCGCACGAGGGTAGACCCGAAAGAACCGATCATGCCATAGAGCGTGGTGCAATCGTGATCAATCCGAGGGGAGCACCCGGCGGGCGATGTCCACGAGCAGCTCCCTCGGCACCTCGACCGCGGTCTCGCCGTCGAGGACGTGCCGGAGGTCGGCCAGCGTCACGGGGTCGGTGACATGGAGGCCCTGGACGACGATGGTGCCGCGGTCGGTCTCGTAGAGGGAGGGGCAGGCGCCCGCCTCCGACGTGGAGCCGAGGAACCGCAAACGCATGACTCGATCCTTCCCTAGGCAACGATCACGTCGCAATTGCGAGCAATCCTAGGGTTGCGAGCGCGTTTTTCGGGATTCTGAGCGCCGACAGACCGAATTGTTGTCGGTCCGTATCCGGCGACGGACCGCGACCGGCGACGGGCCGCACCCGGTGGCGGGCCGTCTCCGGCGGTGGGCCGCCCGCCGGCGGGCGGCGGATTCCGGACCGTATCCGGGCGCGCCCGGTGGCGAGCCGGCCGGCCGGGCGATGGACCGTGTCCGGTGACGGGCCGGGACCGGACAGGGGCGGGGTCCGCGCGTGGCCACGGGCACGCGGGGTCCACGCGTGGTCACGGGTCCGCGGGGTCCACGCGTGGTCACGGGTCCGCGGGGGCCTCACAGCAGGGTTCGGGGGACGTCCGTGAGCGCGGCGCGCAACTCCTCGCCGAGCGCCTTGGCCTGGGCGTCCAGGCGGGTGCCGGCCGAGACGCCCAGGCCCAGCAGACCGTGGACGACGAAGTTGAGCGCCAGGAGGTTCGGCAGCTCGAATCGCTCGATCCGCAGGCCCGCGACGGCCGGGAGGAGCCGGGCCAGGCGCTCCGCCGTCAGGTGGCCGGCCAGCCACCCGAACCGCTCGGGCGTGCTCACCCACACCCCCAGATTGGCGTCACCGCCCTTGTCGCCCGACCGGGCGCCCACGATCGTCCCCAGCGGCACCCGCACCGTCGCCAGATCGTCTTCCGCGCCCGGCGGTACCCGTTCCGTCACGAGGACGTCTTCCGCGCCCGGCGGTACCCGTTCCGCCGCCGGATCGCCGTTCACGCCCTGTGGAACCCGTTCCGCCGCCGGCCCGCCGTCCTCACGGGCCGGCCGGCTCTCCTCCGCCTCCGGTCCCGCCGGGGCCGGTCCAGGCAGCCCGGGCGCCTCCTGGCCGCCCGGCCGTCCCGGAGCGCCCGTCCCGTACGGCCCGGCGCCGTCCCCGCCCACCTCCTCGCCGTCGAGCCAGACCCGGGGCCGCACGGTCTCCGCCGGGATCAGGGCGGGCCGGTAGACGCCGTACGGCGTGGCGTTCCCCGGCGGGGTCAGGGCGTAGCAGCCCGGGTAGCTCGCCAGGGCCGTCTCCACGACGGCCGAGGAGAAGACGCGCCCGGCCTTCCCGGGGTCGGCGTCCAGCACCGTGATACGGAGCAGGGCCGTTCCCCCGGCGGGGGAGAGGCCGGCGCCGAGCGGGACGAGTTCGACGTGGACCTCGTCGAAGGTCTCCTTCGGCACGCGGGCCCAGACGGCCTCCTCGGCGAGCCGGGCCTTGGCCTCGATGTCCAGGCCGGTCAGGACCAGGGTCATGGTGTTGCGGTATCCGGCCGGGTAGGTGAGCGCCACCTTCAGGTCCGGCGGCGGGGCCTCGCCGCGCACCCCGGAGATCCGGACCCGGTCCGGCCCCTGCTGCTCCAGCTCGATCGTGTCGAACCGCGCCACCGCGTCGGGGCCGAGGTAGCGCGGGGAGCCGATCTCGTACAGCAGCTGCGCCGTGACGGTCCCGACCGACACCAGGCCCCCGGTCCCGGGATGTTTGGTGACCACGCAGGAACCGTCGGCCGCGAGCTCCACCAGCGGGAACCCGCAGCGCGCCGGGTCGGGCACCTCCCGGAAGAAGGCGTAGTTCCCGCCGGTCGCCTGGCAGCCGCACTCGATGACGTGCCCGGCGACCACCGACCCGGCCAGCGCGTCGTGGTCGTCGGGTCGCCAGCCGTACCGCCAGATCCCCGGGCCGGTGACCAGCGCGGCGTCGGTGACCCGGCCGGTCACCACCACGTCCGCGCCGGCCGACAGGGCGGCGGCGATCGGCCGGCCGCCCAGGTAGGCGTTGGCGGTCAGCGGGGTCGCGGCCGGCCGCTCCCCGGTGTCCGGGTCGCGCGCGCCGCGCAGGTCACCGCCGGACAGGTCGTCCCCGGTGACATGGGCGACCCGCACCCGCAGCCCGAGCCGGTCCGCCAGCCCGGCCACCGCCCCGGCGCACCCGGCCGGGTCGAGGCCGCCCGCGTTGGAGACGATCCTGACGCCCTGCTCCACGCACGTGCCGAGGACCTCCTCCAGCTGCCGCAGGAAGGTGGTCGCGTACCCGGGGCGGCCCTTCGCGCGGTTCCCGGCCAGGATCAGCATGGTCAGCTCGGCGAGCCAGTCGCCGGTGAGGACGTCGATCGGGCCGCCCTCCACCATCTCCCGGGCGGCCGACAGGCGGTCGCCGTAGAAACCGGAGCAGTTCGCGACGCGCAGCATCGGACCTCCTGCGAAGACCGCGGCGGACGGGACGGGACGAGACGCGGGCGGGACACGGGCGGAACGGGACGGGACGCGGGCGGGGCACCGTACGGCCGGCGGAAGGCCGTCAGGCCTCCCGCGGCACCCAGGACGCCGGGCGCTTCTCCATGAACGCGGCGATGCCCTCCTGGCCCTCGGCGGAGGTGAACCGCTCGGCCGACAGCTCGGCCATGCGGCGCATGCCCTCCTCCAGCGGCATCGCCGGCACGGTCCGCACCAGCCGCTTGGTCAGCGCGAGCGCCTCGGGGCCGCCGCGCAGCAGCATGCCGGCGTAGTGGGCGACCGTGCGGTCCAGATCGGCCTCGGGCACGGCGCGGGTGAGCAGGCCGATCTCCTGGGCGCGGGCGGCGTCGAAGGTCTCCCCGGTCATGAGGTACTCGGCCGCGGCCCGCGGGTCCAGCCGCCGCAGCACGGTCACCGAGATCATCGCCGGGACCACGCCGAGCCGCACCTCGGTGAACGCGAACGACGCCGTGTCCGGCGCGACCGCGAAGTCGCAGGCGGCCACCAGGCCCAGCCCGCCGGCGCGGGCGGTGCCGTTCAGCCGGCAGATCACCGGCTTGGGGCTCTCCCAGATCACCCGCATGATCTCCGGGAAGGACGCGGTCACCGGGGCGTCCTTGGCCGCCCCCGGCCCGAGCCGCTGCTCCTTGAGGTCCGCGCCCGCGCAGAACACCGGGCCGGCCCCGGTCAGCACGATCACCCGCACGCCGTCGTCGGCGAGCGCCCGGTCGAGGTGGTCCCGCAGCTCGCCCAGCAGCCGCACCGACAGCGCGTTGCGGTTGCGCGGCGAGTCGAGCGTGATCGTCGCGATCCCGCCGGACACCTCCCCGCGCACCAGGCGCTCCACCGGCGGCTCGTCAACGGCGTTCATCCACCACTCTCCTCGATCACTGCCAGTACGGCGCCCGCCTCGACCCGGTCGCCCGGGGCGACGTTCACCGCGGAGACCGTGCCGGCCGCCGGGGCGGCGATCCGGTGCTCCATCTTCATCGCCTCCAGCACCAGGACCGTCTGCCCCGCGGTGACGAGGCCGGCGGGCTTGACCTCGACGCGCAGCACCGTACCGGGCATGGGCGCGAGCAGGGAGCCCGGGGCCGTGCGCCCGGCCGGCTCGGGGAGCCGGGGCAGCGGTGTGAGCCGTACCGGGCCGAGGGGGGAGTCCACGTGCGTCACGCCGTCGTAGCGGGCGACGGCGAAGCGGTGCCGTACGCCGGAGGTCTCCAGGACCACCAGGTCCGGGGCGGCGGAGACCAGGCTCGTGTCCGGCAGGCCCTCGGCCCGCAGCCCGTCCCGGGTGAGCAGGTAGGAGACCCGCGCCTCGGCGAAGTCCGTACGGCGGGGCTGGGAGACCACGTTGCGCCACCCGGCGGGCAGCCCGGCCTGCACGGGGGCGGCGGCACGGTTGGCCGCCGCCTGCGCCAGGGCCGCGGCCAGGGCCGACAGGGGAACGGCGGACTCGGCGGACTCGGCGGGTGCGGCGGGTGCGGCGGTCAGGTCGTGCTCGGTGAGGAAGCCGGTGTGGGTGTTCCCGGCGCGGAACGCCTCGTGCCGCAGGACCCGCACCAGCAGGTCGCGGTTGGTGACGAGGCCGTGGATCCGCGCGCCCGCCAGGGCCGCGGCGAGCCGGCGTACGGCCTCGGCCCGGTCGGGGGCGTAGGAGACGACCTTGGCGAGCATCGGGTCGTAGTGGACGCCGATCTCGCAGCCGTTCCCGACGCCGGAGTCCAGGCGCAGGCAGCGGGACGCGCCGGGCGGCGGCGGGGCGAAGCGGACGTCCACCCCGGGGACGTCCAGGAGGTGCAGGACGCCGGCCTGCGGCAGCCAGTCGCGCCCGGGGTCCTCGGCGTACAGCCGCGCCTCGACGGCGTGGCCCGTCGCCCGCGGGGGCGCCTCGGGCAGCCGCGCGCCCTCGGCCACCCGGATCTGCAGCTCCACCAGGTCGACGCCGTGCACGCACTCGGTGACGGGATGCTCGACCTGCAGGCGGGTGTTCATCTCCAGGAACGCGACGGTGTCGTCCGCGACGAGGAACTCCACCGTGCCCGCCCCGACGTATCCGACGGCCCTGGCCGCGGTGACCGCCGCGTGGCACAGCCGCACCCGCGCCGCGGGGGAGATCGCCGGGGACGGGGCCTCCTCGATCACCTTCTGGTGCCGCCGCTGGATCGAGCACTCCCGCTCGCCCAGCGCCCACACCGTCCCGTGGCGGTCGGCCATGATCTGGACCTCGACGTGCCGGGCCCGCTCCAGGAGCGGCTCGACGAAGACCGTCCCGTCACCGAACGCCGCCTCGGCCTCCCTCCGGGCCGACTCGATCGCGGCGGCGAGGTCGCCGCCCGGCTCCACGATCCGCATTCCGCGCCCGCCGCCCCCGGCCGACGCCTTCACCAGCAGCGCCCTTCGCCCGGCGGAGGCCGGACCGCGCTCGATGAGGGCCCGCACGTCGCGTTCGAGGTCGTCGGCGGAGCGGTCCGGCCCGGCGGTGAAACCGGGGAGCACGGGGACCCCGGCCGCGGCCATCAGCGCCTTGGCCCGGATCTTGGAGCCCATGGCGGCCACGGCCTCCGGGGGCGGGCCGATCCACGTCAGGCCGGCGTCCAGCACGGCCCGCGCGAACGCGGCGTTCTCCGACAGGAAGCCGTAGCCGGGGTGGACCGCGTCGGCCCCGGTCCGCAGGGCGGCCTCGACGACCTTCGCCGCGGACAGGTACGTGACGGCGGGCTCGGCGCCGGGCAGCCGCACGGCGTGGTCGGCCTCGGCGGCGTGGGGGGCGCCGGCGTCGGCGTCGGAGAACACCGCGACGGTCTCGATGCCGAGGTCACGGCAGGTACGGAGGACACGGCGGGCGATCTCGCCGCGGTTGGCGACCAGGAGGCGTCCGATCACCGGAGGGGTCAGGGGCACGGGCTCACATCCGGAAGACGCCGAAGCCCGCGGGCTCCGGGACGGGGGCGTTGCCGACGGCCGACAGGCACAGGCCGAGGACGGTGCGGGTGTCGCGGGGGTCGATGACCCCGTCGTCGTACAGGCGGCCGGACAGGAAGAACGGCAGCGACTCGGCCTCGATCTGCCGCTCGACCATCTCGCGCATGGCCGCGTCGCCCGCCTCGTCGTAGTCCTGTCCCCGGGCCCGCGCCGCGGCGCGGCCCACGATGGACAGCACCCCGGCGAGCTGCGCCGGTCCCATCACGGCCGACTTCGCGCTCGGCCAGGTGAACAGGAACCGGGGGTCGTAGGCCCGGCCGCACATGCCGTAGTTGCCGGCGCCGTAGGAGGCGCCCATGACGACCGTGAGGTGCGGGACCGTCGAGTTGGCCACCGCGTTGATCATCATGGAGCCGTGCTTGACGATGCCGCCCCGCTCGTAGTCCGTGCCGACCATGTAGCCCGTGGTGTTCTGCAGGAAGACCAGCGGCGTGCGGGCCTGGTTCGCGAGCTGGATGAACTGGGCGGCCTTCTGGGACTCCTCGCTGAACAGCACGCCCCGGGCGTTGGCCAGGATCCCGACCGGGTGGCCGTGCAGCCGCGCCCAGCCGGTCACCAGGCTCGTGCCGTACAGCGGCTTGAACTCGTCGAACTCGCCGCCGTCCACGATCCGCACGATCACCTCGCGCGGGTCGAAGGGGATCCGCAGGTCCTCGGGGACGATGCCGAGCAGCTCGTCGGCGTCGTGGCGGGGCTCGCGCACCGGCCCGGGAGCCGGGCCCGCCCTGCGGTGGTTGAGATTGCGCACGATCCGCCGCCCGATGCGCAGCGCGTCGTGCTCGTCGTCGGCGAGGTGGTCGGCGAGGCCGCTGACCCGGGCGTGCATCTCGGCGCCGCCCAGCGCCTCCTCCTCGGCCTCCTCACCGGTGGCCATCTTCACCAGCGGCGGCCCGCCCAGGAAGACCTTCGCCCGCTCGCGGACCATCACCACGTGGTCGCTCAGCCCGGGAACGTAGGCGCCGCCGGCGGTCGAGCTGCCGAACACCAGGGCGACGGTCGGGATGCCGGCGGCCGACAGCCGGGTCAGGTTCCGGAAGACCCGCCCGCCGGGGATGAAGATCTCCTTCTGGGTGGGCAGGTCGGCCCCGCCGGACTCCACCAGGTTGATCAGCGGCAGCCGGTTGGCCAGGGCGATGTCGGCGGCGCGCAGCGTCTTGCGCAGCGTCCAGGGGTTGGTGGAGCCGCCCCGCACGGTGGGGTCGTTGGCGACGATCACGCACTCGACGCCCTCGACCACGCCGATCCCGGTTACCACGCTCGCCCCGACGGGGAATTCGGTGCCCCAGCCCGCCAGCGGCGAGAGCTCCAGGAAGGCCGAGTCGGGGTCGACGAGCAGCTCGATCCGCTCCCGGGCGAGCAGCCCGCCCCGCGCGCGGTGCCGCTCGACGTACTTCGGGCCGCCCCCGGCGACCGCCCTGGCGTGCTCGGCGTCGAGTTCGGCCAGTTTGGCGAGCATCGCCGCGCGCCGCGCCCGGTAGTCGTCCCCGGAGGTGTCCAGCCGGCTCACCGGGTGTCCCGCCCGGTGTCCGTCCGCCCGCCCCGCCTGCCCCGCCCGCCGCGCGCCGGGTGATCCCGCCCGGCCGCCGTCCCAGAGTTGACGATCACCCCAGCAAGGTAGCCGACGCTCAGGCGCTCCGACAGGGGCGACGACGCGTGTCGACGCGAAAGCGGCGAAGGCGCACGTGAGGCGGCGGAAGCGATCGGCCGGACCTCCCGCCGGCCCGGCCCGCGGCATGCCGCCGGGACCCGGTCCGGCCTCTCCGGGGCTCAGCCGCAGTGGCTCCAGCCGCTCTTCCACGTCGCCGAGCCGTACGAGCCGCCCCAGATGACGCACTTGCCGGCGCCGGGGAGCCGCACCGGCCCGGCGTAGGCGGTGAAGGGGCCCGGGTTGCTGCCGGAGGAGCCGCCCTTCACCTGGAGGATCGCGTTCATGGTGATCTTCTCCGGGACCACGTACTTCGACATGGTCACCACGCAGTTGCGGCCCGCGCCGGAGCTGTAGAGCAGGTAGACGGTCGCCGAGGACGACAGGGCGTGGGAGTCGATCACCTTGTAGCCGGAGCCGCAGACGCCGGTCGCGGTGTAGGGGTTCGGCTTCGGTGCGGGCTTGGGCTTGGTCGTCGGCTTCGCGGTCGTGGCCGTCGGCTTCGGGAGGGGGGCGGTCGTCGGCTTGGTGGTGGCCCGCGGCGGCGCGGTGGCCGGCTTCTCGGTGGAATCGGACGGCGGGTCGCCCGGCTCCACCGCGTTCGGGTCCGGTTCCGCGGTCTTCCGCGCCCGCTCGCGGTCGCCGGAGCCGCCGCCCGCCCTGGTGGCCGTCGGCTCGGACGGCCTGGGGGGCTGGGGGGCGACCGTCCGCCCCCGGCCTGCCTGGGCGGTGGGTGAGGGGCTCGCCTTCGGCGTGGGCGACTTCCACGCCGCGGGCGGCTCGTCGGGGGTGAGCTCCGCCTCGGGCTCCTCGGGCTCCCCGGCCTGCCGCGTGGGGTTCGACGGCTCGGCGGTCTTGGCGGCCTCGGCGGCCGAGGTCCGCTCGTCGCCGTTGAGGATCACCACGGTGCCCGTGGCGACCGCCAGCGCGGCCACGCCCGCCACGCTCGCGAGCAGGAGGCCGCTCGGCCGGCGTGGTTTCGGCGCGGGCCTGCCCGGCCGGGCCGGGTCGCCGGGGGCGGCCGGGGCGGGAGCACCGCCGGGGTGCGGGCCGCCGGGGGCGGCCGCGCCGGGGCCGCGCCCGGGGTACGGGGGACCGGCGGTGACCGGGGCGGGACCCGCCGGACCCGGCGGGGCGGAGGCGGGTCCGGCCGGGGGCGGCGATGCGGGCCGGGCCTGCGGGGGCTGGTCCCGCAGGTGGGCGGGGGAGGGGATCGTCGCGCCCATCAGGTGGCCCACCAGCTCCTCGGCGGTGGGCCGGGCCGCCGGGTCCTTGGACAGGCACGCGGTCACCAGGGAGCGCAGCTGCCCGTCCAGTGCGCCGAGGTCGGGTGCGGCGGTGAGGATCCGGTTCATCACCACCGGGATGGAGTCCGCGCCGAACGCGGGCTTGCCGGTCGCGGCGAAGACCATCGTGACGCCCCAGGCGAACACGTCGGCGGCGGCCGTCACCTCGCCGTCGCCGAGCTGTTCGGGGGCGAGATAGGACGGCGTGCCCACGGCCGTCCCGGTGGAGGTCAGGCCGGGGGAGTCCAGCGCCCTGGCGATGCCGAAGTCGATCACGACGGGGCCCTCCGGCCCCATCAGCACGTTGGCGGGCTTGAAGTCCCGGTGCAGGATCCCGGCCCGGTGGATCGCCGACAGCGCGGTGGCCGTGCTCATCGCGAGGCGGTCGAGCGCGGCGCCCCTGCGCGGGCCCTCGGTGAGGACCAGCTGCCGCAGCGACGGCCCCGGAACGTACTCGCTGACGACGTACGGCTGGCTGCCCGCCAGGTCGGCGTGGAGCACCGAGGCGGTGCAGAACCGGGCGACCCGCTGGGCGACCGAGACCTCCCGCAGGAACCGCGACCGGGCCTCGGGGTCGGACGCCAGGCCGTGGTGCAGGAGTTTGACGGCGACCTGCTCGCCCGCCGGTCCGCGCCCGAGGAAGACGACCCCCTGACCGCCCTCCCCCAGGCGGCCGGTCAGCTCGTACTGGCCCAGCCGCGGGGGATCCCCCGCTGAGAGCGGCTCTACCACGACGACCCCCGACAAAAGCGAAAAACAGGTTTATGTGGTGCAGCACGCTACCAGCGTGAGCCCCGGGGCGGATGTTTTCCGCCGGACATCGCCGCCGGGGCGGGCCGCCGGAGTTTCCGCGACCCCGGCGAACGGGCGCCCCGCCGTACCGGGCCCCCGGCGGCCCGCCCGGACCGCCGGGAGGGCCGCCGGGAGCGCGGCTCAGATGGCCTTGCCGGGGTTGAGGATGCCGAGCGGGTCGAAGAGCCGCTTGATCCCGTGGTGCAGCTCCTCGGTGACCGGGCCGGTCTCCAGCGCCAGCCAGCGCCGCTTCAGCAGCCCGACGCCGTGCTCGCCGGTGAGCGTGCCGCCCATGGCCAGCGCCTCCCGGAAGACCTCGTCGGCCGCGGCCCACACGTTCGGCGGCGGCTCGGGCAGGGCGTGGTCGAAGATGAAGACCGGGTGCAGGTTGCCGTCACCGGCGTGGGCGACCGTGGCGATCAGGGCGTCATGCCGCGCCGCGATGGCCTCGATCTTCTCGATCATGAACGGCAGCGCCGAGCGCGGCACGCACACGTCCTCCACCAGGCACTTCCCCAGCTGTTCCTTGGCCTGGTAGGCCATCCGGCGGACCCAGATCAGCTCCTGGGCCTCCTCGGGGCTGGAGGAGGCCGCCACGAAGGACGCCCCGTTGGCCTCGCACAGCTCCGCCATCCGCGCGGAGACGGCCTCGGCGTCGGCGGAGTCCGCCTGCCCGATCAGCATCGCCTTGGTGGCGGGCTCCAGCCCGATGCTCCGCCAGGCCTCGACGGCCTCCAGCGTGGTCCGGTCGAGCATCTCCAGCAGTGACGGCTGGCACCCGGCCGCGATGATCGCCGAGACCGCGGCGGCGGCGTCCCGCAGGGAGGTGAACTCGGCGGCGATCGTCGCCGGATAGGTGGCCGGGGCGCGGCGCAGCCGTACGGTGGCCGCCGTGATGACCCCGAGCGTCCCCTCCGAGCCGATGAACAGGCCGGTCAGGTCGTAGCCCGTCACGCCCTTGACCGTGCGCCTGCCGGTGTCGACGACCCGCCCGTCGGCCAGGACGACCTCCAGGCCCAGCGCCGAGTCGCGGGTCACGCCGTACTTCACGCACCGCAGCCCGCCCGCGTTGGTGGCGAGGTTGCCGCCGATCGTGGAGATCTCGTAGGAGGAGGGGTCGGGCGCGTACATCAGCCCGTGCTCGCGGGCGGCCCTGTCCAGGTCGGCGGTGATGACGCCGGGCTCCACCACGGCGATCTCGTCGGCCGGGGACAGCTCCCGGATCGCGGTCATCTTGTGCAGCGCCAGCACCACGCCGCCGTCCACCGAGGTGGCCCCGCCCGCCAGGCCGGTCCCGGCGCCCCGCGGCACCACCGGCACCCGGTGCCGGGTCGCCCAGCGCATGACGGCCACCACGTCGTCGCGGGTCTCGGCGAGCACGACGGCCAGGGGCTTGCCCGGCTCCAGGAAGGTCCGGTCCCGGGCGTAGGAGTCGGTCACGTCGGGGTCGGTCAGGATCTTTCCGGGTGCGAGCGCGGCGGTGAGTTCGGTGATAGCAGTCACAAGGGGACTGTAAGCCCTCAGGCCGGGCCGCCCGGACCGGGTGCCGGACGCGGAGGCGGGGGAGGGGCGCGCCGGACGCGGAGGCGGGGGAGGGGCATGGAGGGGGCGGGGAGAGGGCGGGGGCGCGGAGCGGGTGCGGAGAGGGAGCGGGCGACCCGGGTGCGGCTGCGGTCCGGCCCGGTGCGAGAATTCCGAAAATAAGGCGAATTATCCCTGTAAATGTGCTTTTTAGAATTAATTGCCTCATTGAGAAGATTAGTTGACTATGTAGCTCATCGTGCCGTGTGTTCGGATTGTCCGTACCGGGCAGAGGGCTGGTGAACGAACGGGGAGTTCCGCCGTATCCGGCTGTCGCCAACCGGAAGGAGCCGGCTGTGACATCTGTGCAGCAGCGGCCCGCGCTCGCGCCCACCGCCAAGGGGTCGTTGATCGTGTCGTGGCTGACCACGACCGACCACAAGATCATCGGGAACCTCTACCTGATCACGTCGTTCGTGTTCTTCGTGCTCGCCGGGCTCATGGCGATGGTCATCCGTGCGGAGCTGTTCCACCCCGGCATACAGTTCGTCAGCCAGGAGCAGTACAACCAGATGTTCACCATGCACGGCGCGGTGATGCTGCTGCTGTTCGCCACGCCGCTGTTCGCCGGCTTCGCCAACGCGATCATGCCGCTGCAGATCGGCGCGCCGGACGTGGCCTTCCCCCGGCTGAACATGGTGAGCTACTGGCTGTTCGCCTTCGGCGGCATCATCGCCGTCTCGGGGTTCCTCACCCCGGGCGGCGCGGCCAGCTTCGGCTGGTTCGCCTACACCCCGCTGTCGAGCACGGTCGGCTCGCCCGGCGTCGGCGGCGACCTGTGGATCGTCGGCCTGGTCATCAGCGGCCTGGGCACGATCCTCGGCGCGGTCAACTTCATCACCACGATCATCTGCATGCGCGCTCCCGGCATGACCATGTTCCGGATGCCCATCTTCACCTGGAACGTCCTGCTCACCTCGATGATGGTGCTGATGGCCTTCCCGGTGCTCGCCGCCGCCCTGCTGGCCCTGCTGATCGACCGGAAGTTCGACGCCCAGATCTACGCCCCGGCCACCGGCGGGCCGATCCTGTGGCAGCACCTGTTCTGGTTCTTCGGCCATCCCGAGGTGTACATCATCGCGCTGCCGTTCTTCGGCATCGTGACCGAGGTCCTCCCGGTCTTCAGCCGCAAGCCCATCTTCGGCTACATCGGCCTGGTCGGCGCGACCATGGCCATCGCGGGGCTGTCGATGACCGTGTGGGCGCACCACATGTTCCCGACCGGCCAGGTGCTGCTGCCGTTCTTCTCGTTCATGACGTTCCTCATCGCGGTCCCGACCGGCGTGAAGTTCTTCAACTGGACCGGCACCATGTGGCGCGGCCACCTGGTCTTCGCCACACCCATGCTGTTCGCCGTCGGCTTCCTGGTCACGTTCCTGTTCGGAGGCCTGACCGGTGTCATCCTGGGTTCGCCGCCGCTGGACTTCCACGTGACCGACTCCTACTTCGTGGTGGCGCACTTCCACTACGTCGTCTTCGGCACCGTGGTGTTCGCGATGTTCGCGGGCTTCTACTTCTGGTGGCCCAAGCTGACCGGGCGGATGATGAACGAGAAGCTCGGAAAGATCCACTTCTGGATGCTGTTCATCGGCTTCCACACCACCTTCCTGGTCCAGCACTGGCTGGGCGCGGCCGGCTTCCCGCGCCGCTACGCCGACTACAGCCCGATCGACGGCTTCACCGGCCTGAACATGATCTCCTCGATCGGGGCGTTCGTCCTCGGCGCCTCCACGCTGCCGTTCTTCTACAACGTCTGGTGGTCCCACCGCCACGCGGACCGGGTCACCATGGACGACCCCTGGGGGTTCGGCAACTCCCTGGAGTGGGCGACCTCCTGCCCGCCGCCGCGGCACAACTTCACCTCGCTGCCGCGCATCCGGTCCGAGCGGCCGGCCTTCGACCTGCACCACCCCAGGGTGAAGACCCAGCCGCGCCAGCTCGATCCGACCGCCCCGAAGGAGGAGATCTGACCGCCCGCACGGCCGGTCGTCCGGCGGGCCGGTCGCGGCCGTCCCGCACGAGGAGATCCGGGACCGCCCGGCCCCTCCCGCCCTGACGTCGCGCTGACGCCGTCCCGACGCCCCGGCACCCCGGTGCCGGGGCGTCGCCGTGCCCGGGAGTCCCGGACCACCCGCCGTGCCCCCGCCCGCCGTACGGGCTGGCCGCCGTGCCCTCGCCCGCCGTGTCCCCGCCCGCCGTGCCCTCGCCCGCCGTACGGCCGGCCGCCGTGTGGTCCACCGGGTCCGACCTGCCGATTGGTCCTTGATAAAAGATCAAGGACCGACATAACGTATTTACGCGACAAAAGCCTCTCAATTACAGTTTCACAACATAAAGCCGACGTCTTTACTCCTGCTTTACCTTCTCGTCTAACGTCCCCGTCGGCGCGTGCACACGGCACGCAGGGATGTCCGCGCCCGGCGAACCCGGGCAGGGAGGGTATGCGTTGTCCAGCAGAGGCAGAGGCATCCGCAGGCGCGTTCTCGCGCTGGTGCCTGTCGTCGGCCTGGCCGCCGCGGGACTGGCCGTCGGCGGCCAGTCGGCGCAGGCCGACACTTCGGTCGCCCGGTACCAGCCGACCGCGGCCGACTACTACATCAACTACGCGCCGCCCAGGGAGGAGCCGGAGGTGGCCGACCCGGCCGTTCCCGGCTCGCGAGCCAAGGCTCGTCAGGCCACCGCGGCGAAGAAGGTCAACCGCAAGTATTCCGAGGGCAACCCCACCGCGGCCCGGGTGCTGGCCGCCCGCGAGGCCCAGGCGATCAAGACCGGGCTCAACCCGGCCGAGTTCCTGTTCAAGAAGTCGAAGGTCGCCAAGCAGGCCAAGCTCCTCACCCTTCTGGTGGAGTTCGACGACAAGGCGAACGACGACTTCTCGGGCTTCAGCCGTCCCAAGAGCGTGACCGACGACACGTGCGTGACCGAGCCGCCGGGCACCCTGCTCAACGGTCCGCTGCACAACAAGATCCCCGACCCGGCGAAGCTGGCGAACAAGGACAACAACAGCTTCTGGGTGCCGGACTTCAGCCCCGAGCACTTCAACAAGATGCTTTACAGCTCCAAGGGCATCACCGAGCGGGTCCGCCCCGACCTGACCGACCCCCGGGACGGCCGCAAGGGCATCGACATCTCCGGTTACACCATGAAGAACATGTACGAGGAGATGTCCAAGGGCGCCTACACCGTCAGCGGCCAGGCGAGCCCGTGGATCAAGGTCCCGCACTCGGAGGCCTACTACGGCGCCCGCGCCTGCGGCCAGGAGCCCCAGGACATGACCGGTCACCCGAGCAACCCGCTCGGCCCGGGCCAGCTCGCCATCGACGCGGTCAACTCCCTCGCCGCCGCCGACCCGAACTTCCCCTGGGCCGACTACGACGTCGAGGACGTCGCCGACGCCGACGGTGACGGCAACTTCGCCGAGCCCGACGGCGTGGTGGACCACCTGGTGCTGGTCCACGCCGGCAAGGACAAGTCCTCCGACGGCGGCGCCGAGGGCCCCTACGCGATCTGGGCGCACTCCAGCGCGGTGGCCGGCGGCTACAAGGTGCCCGGCAAGGACGTGAAGATCTCCAACTACATCGTCCAGCCGGAGGACTCCGGCGTCGGCGTCTTCGCCCACGAGTACGGCCACGACCTGGGCCTGCCGGACCTGTACGACACCACCGGCCAGGGATCCTCCGCGGTCGACTTCTGGGACCTGATGTCCAGCGGCTCGCACAGCGGCCCGATCTTCCAGTCCATGCCCACCCACATGGGCATCTGGGACAAGTGGGTCCTCGGCTGGGCCAACCCCAAGGTCTTCAACGCCGGTGACTCCTCCCGTCTCGTGACGATCGGCCAGGCGTCGCGCACGCCCAAGCTCACCCAGGACGGCGTCCGGGTGAACGTGCCCAGCGCGCCGCTGAAGATGATCGAGCCGCACAGCGGCACCAAGATGTGGTGGTCCAACCTCGACCAGGAGTGGGGCGACGTCAAGCTCGCCCGCGACGTCCAGGTCCCGGCCGGCCCCGACGTGAAGTTCTGGCTCTGGAACAACTACGAGATCGAGCAGGACTGGGACTTCGGCTTCGTCGAGGCGTCCACCGACGGCGGCTCCACCTGGAGCCAGCTGAAGGTCTACACCGAGGGCGGCGCCCTGGTCTCGACCGGTGACGACTACCCCGACCCGAACAAGAACCTCGCCAAGTTCAACAACCGCAAGTACGGCCTCACCGGCAACACCGACGGCTGGCGGCACGACTACGTCGACCTGGCCCCGTTCGCGGGCAAGAACATCAAGCTGCGCCTGGTCTACAACACCGACGCGGCCTTCACCCCGCGCAGCTGGCACGTGGACGACTTCGCGCTCACCAACGGCGGCCAGACCGTCTGGAGCGACGACGTCGAGGGCGGCAACAACGGCTGGACCACCAGCGGCGGCACCTTCACCAACACCCACGGCCAGGGCTGGATCGTCAACGACGGCTACCGCGAGATCTCCCGCTTCTACCTCGCGGAGTGGCGCAACTTCGACGGCTTCGACAAGGGCCTGCAGTACACCTACACCACCAACTACTCCCGCGACGGCGCGTGGAAGGTGGAGAAGGTCAAGTACAACGCGCCCGGCATGCTGGTGTGGTACCGCGACTCGACCTACACCAACAACTCCATCGTCAACAACCTGGACCTGGCGCCGAGCATCGGCTCCAAGGGCAGCCTCCTCCTGGTCGACTCCCACTTCGACCCGCTCCGCCGGAACGGCGAGGGGGCGCAGAAGGACCCGACCGTGCTGAAGAACCTGCCCGGCCGTATGCAGACCTCGAACGCGGCGTTCTCCTTCGGCAAGACCTACCCCTTCACCGAGTGCATCGAGGGTGCGAACGAGCCGTTCAGCGCCTACTGCAGCAAGCTGCCGGCCCAGAACGGGGTGCACGAGTTCACCGACGCCAAGACCTGGGTCCCGGGCTTCGAGTTCCGTGACGGCGGCCTCTACTACCGCGACTTCGACGCCTCGGTGGTCGTCCCGTCCAAGGGCGACCAGCCCTACAGCACCCGGGTCGTCAACCCCGACGGCACCCCGGCCACCGACCTGTACGGCAGTGACCTGGGCGACGGCCACGTCCTCGGCACCGGCAACCCCGGCGACGAGGGCAAGGCGCTGGGTGTGAAGCTCAAGCTGGTCACCCCGCTGCCCGGCAACCTCGGGGCGATCATCCAGGTGACCCCGCCGTCCAAGTGACCCGGAAGGCCCGCCTGACCGCCTGACCGCCCGGTCCCGGGCCGTCCGGACCACCCGGACGGCCCGGATCACCGGCCGGAGAACCGTGTATGGCCCCGCCGTCACCGACGGCGGGGCCATACCATTTGAGCGGCAGGAACGCCGAGGCGGAGAGGGACACGTGGCAGAGCTCCGAAGCAAGGCCGAGCACACCGAGGCCATCCGGACGAAGGGCAGGATCTGCCTGGTCGTCAACACGCGTTCGCGCCGCGGCCGCCGCCTCTTCCCCGAGGTCGTCCGCGCGCTGCACGCGGAGGGTTTCAAACCGGTCCGCACCTTCACCGTCGACGATCCCCGCGGCCTGCGGGCCACGCTGGACGCGGCGCTGGACGAACGCCCCGACCTGCTGGCCGTCGGCGGCGGCGACGGCACGCTCAGCGCCGCGGTCAAGCACGTCGCCCACCGCGACGTCGCCCTCGGCCTGCTGCCGCTGGGCACCACCAACAACTTCGCCCGCAGCCTCGGCCTCCCGCTGGACCTGCCCGGGGCGGTCCGGGTGTTCCGCACCGGCAAGGTCGCCGACATCGACCTGGGTGTCGCCGGTGACCGGGAGTTCGCCAACCTCGCGAGCTTCGGCGTCTCCGTCGAGGTGGCCGGCAAGGTGCGGCCCTGGCTCAAGCGCGTCCTCGGGCGCCCGGCCTACCCCCTGACCGCCCTGACGATCCTCCCCGGGCACCGGCCCTTCCGCGCCGCCATCACGGTGGACGGCCACCGCCACGAGCTGCTCACCCACCAGCTCAACATCGCCAACGGCCGCTTCCACGGCGGCTGGCAGGTGGCCAGGGACATCAGCATCGACAACGGCCTGCTCGTCGCCTACCAGCTCGGCTCGGGCAAGCGCCTCCGGCTGGTCGTGGAGACCCTGATCCGCGCCGCCACCGGCCGCTGGCGCAGCCTCGCGGGCGGCCCCTTCGTCGTCGGCCGGGAGATGCTCCTGGAGACCGACCCGCCGATGGCCGCCGACGTCGACGGCGAGGTCCGCCTGATGACGCCGATCACCATCCGGACCATCCCGAACGGCCTGCGGGTGATGGTCCCCGAGGAGTTCGTCGACTCCTGAGCGCCCGGTCCCGAGCCGTCCGGCCCCCGGTCGCCCGGCCCCCGGCCGCCCGGTCGCCCGGCGCCGGGCGACCGGGGAGCGCCGGGCCGCCCGCTCCGCCGCTCCCCGGGCCGTTCTCCGTGCCCTTTTCGTGCCGCTCCCGCGCCCCGTTCCGGGTTCCCGGGACGGGCACTCCGGATTGGACGCGGATCGCCGGGGAAGCTCCCTTCGGAAAGCGATGGGAGGACACGATGGCGACCATGATCGACCGTATCCGGCGATACCTGGCCGGCCCGCAGGGCCGCAGGACCGTCGAGCGGGTCAAGGTGATGGCCCGGGACCCGCGCAACCAGCAGCGGGCGCGCGAGCTGATGGCCCGCCTCCGGGGGAACCGGGCGGCGGGGCCCCGGCGCTAGCCGCCGTTACGTGCGGCGGCCGGACAGGCGGCGGAACCTGCCGCGGATCCGGTCGAGCAGCACGGGGTCACGCTCCGCCGCCCGCTCCCCGGGCGGCAGCCCCACCCGCGCCCGCCGCAGGTCCTCAAGGGCCTCGGCGGCGCCCGGCCGCTTGTCCGGGGAGTGGTCGCGCATCCGCCGCAGCAGGTCCGTCACCTGCGGCGGGACGTCGTCCAGCGGGGCCTCGGCGTCCGGGCTCCCCGACGGCAGCCGCCCGGCGAGCAGGTGGAAGCCGATGACCCCCGCCGCGTACACGTCGGAGGCGGCCGTCATCCGCTCGGGCCCGGCGTGGCACTCGGGGGCGACGTAGGGGGTGTCGAGGACGTTGGGCAGTTCGCTGGCGACCGTGTACGGCCGGGGGCCGGGCTTGGCGTAGTCGAACCCGGTCAGCATCGCCCGGCCGTCCTCGGTCACCAGCACCCACGCGGGGCTGAGCGCCCGGTGGATGACGTTGTTGGCGTGGACGTGGGCCAGGCCCGCCAGCATGTCCTCCAGCACGTCGAGCCGGGCGGCGGTGGGCAGCGCCCGCCGGGACGCGGTCAGGCGCAGCTGCAGGGCCTGGCCGTGCACGTCGTCGAGGACCAGCACGAACCGGCTCTCGTCGTCGACGGCGAAGAAGTCCCGCGCGCGGACGACGCACGGGTGCGGCGGGATCCTGGTGAGGGCCTGGTAGGCGTTGGTGATCAGGCGCCGCTCGGCCGCGCGCGGCTCCTCCTCGGCCAGCGGGTCGGCCCGGTACACCCGCAGCAGCACCGTCTCGCTGCCCGGGACCGTGGCGTTGAACGCGCGGTACTCGGTGACCCGGGCGTCCCCGCCGAGCTCCTCCTCCACCTCCCAGTTGCCGAACCGCGGCGGCGCGGTGGACCGCCGTACGGCGCCGTTCAGCGCCTCCAGGATCGCGGCCCGGTACGGCACGGCGTCGGGGGTGCAGCCCCGCCTGATCCGGGAGACGTCGCGCAGCGTGGGGATCAGCCCGTCGAGGTCGGTGACGTGCCGCAGGTCGCGGCCGGCCGGGTCGACCAGTTCGGCGTCGGGCCCGGTCAGCACGACGAGGCTGTCGACGTACACCCGATCCAGCTCCCGCCGCTGCCGGACCAGCAGGCCCTTCAGCGCCCGCCCGGTGCCGCGCAGCTTGGTCACGGGGGAGCCGAACGCCTCCCGCCGCGCCGGGAACCACCGTGAGCCGGCGACCTCGATCCGTCCGCGCGTCCCCTTGACGTCGATCACGCACAGGGAGTGGCCGGTCAGGACCACCAGGTCCACCTCGAAGACGTCGCCGTCGCGCGGCACCTCGATGTTGTGCAGCAGCAGCCAGTCGTCGGGGGCGTTGTCCCGCAGATGGGCGATCACCCGTCGCTCGGCGTCGTTGACCGGGCGTCCGCCGCCGACGATCTGTGCCATTTCTAGCGTGCCGCCCTTCCCATCGCGTTCGGCAAGTAGAGCAAGGGTCTCATGATCTGGCGTAACAGACTTTCCACGCGACCCGACACGCCCCGTCCGTGGAGAACCCGCCTCCCGCCGGGTTCCCTCCGGTGGAGGTGCCGGACGAGCCGGACCGGCACGACGCGGAGGGCGGCGTCGAACTTCACCTTCATACCCTCGCCCGGGAATGACCTAGTCTGTCCGCCGATGCTCTTACGGTGATCGGAACGGCGGGCGGTTGTGGGTGTTCTGACGGCGGTGGCCTTCGCGGTCACCGCCCTGTTGCTGGTGGGCGGGTTCGCCGTGGTCACCCGGCGGCTGCTCGACCTGCGGTTCGGGGTGGTCCGCACGCTCCTGGCCGGGGGACTGGTGGCCCTGGTCCTCGGGCCGCTGATGAAGGCGTTCTCCGGCGCGGTGGACGTGAACGACCAGGGCGTCACGCCGCTACCGCCTGGCCCGGACGCTGGAGCGGCGCACCCGGTGGGGCCGCGCCTCCGGCGTCGGCGACCTGTCTCGGGGTGAGCGACGCGCTGCTGCTCGGCACCGACCCGGGCCCGCCGGTCACCGCCGACGTCGGTCTCCACCAGCTCATCGGCTACCGCAATGCGGGCCAGTGTTCCGGCCTTCAGGTGCGGAGGTGAAGGCCCACGCGGGAGTGCCCGCCAGGGCGCGAGCGTGTCCTGGCCTTCCTGGTCTTGCCGCTCGGCCCACCAGGCGTAGGGCACCGGGACGGCGAAGGGCCGGCCGCCCGCGTTCGGCGATGGTGTGTTCGCCGGGGTGGTGGGCGGCGTCGGCGCGGGCGCCGATGTGTTCACGGATCGCCCGGATTCCCCTACGCCCGGTCATGGCCGAGTGGCACGATGATGGCCGTGCGGCTGCGTTACCGGTACCGGCTTTCCCCGGACGCCGCCCAGCGTGAAGTGCTGGCGCGGGCGTTCGGGTGCGCCCGCGTGGTGTTCAACGACGGGCTGCGCGCACGCCGGGCGGCGCGTGAGGTGGGCCTGCCGTACGTCTCGGATGGGGAGTTGTCCAAGCGGGTCATCACCGAGGCGAAGAAGACGCCCGAACGGGCATGGCTGGGCGAGGTGTCGGCCGTCCTGCTTCAGCAGGCGCTCGCCGATCTGAACACCGCCTATCGGAACTTCTTCGCCTCGGTCGCCGGGAAGCGGAAGGGTCCGAAGGTCGCGCCGCCCCGGTTCCGGTCACGCAAGGACGACCGGCAGGCGATCCGGTTCACCCGCAACGCCCGGTTCACCGTCACGGCGGGCGGCAGGCTGCGCCTGCCGAAGATCGGGGATGTTCCGGTGCGCTGGTCACGCGGCCTGCCGTCCGAGCCGTCGTCGGTGACGGTCATCAAGGACGCGGCCGGGAGGTACTTCGCGTCGTTCGTGGTCGAGACGACCGACGAACCGCTTCCCCAGGCCGCCGCCGAGGTGGGCATCGACCTGGGATTGACGCACTTCGCGGTCGCATCGGACGGCTCGAAGGTGGACAACCCGCGCTTCCTGCGGCGGGCGGAGCGCCGCCTGCGTAAAGCCCAGCAGGCCCTCAGCCGCACGGTGAAGGGGTCGAACAACCGCACGAAGGCCGTCGTCAGGGTCGCGCGGGCGCACGCCCGGGTGGCCGACGCGCGCCGCGACTTCGCCCACAAGCTCTCCACCGCGTTGATCCGCGACAACCAAGCGATCTACGTGGAGAACCTGTCGGTGAAGGGCCTGGCGCGCACGAGGCTGGCCAAGAGTGTGCATGATGCGGGCTGGTCGCAGTTCGTCGGGATGCTGGAGTACAAGGCCGCCCGGTACGGGCGGACCTTCGCGAAGATCGACCGCTGGTTCCCGTCGTCGAAGCTGTGCTCGGCGTGCGGTGCCCTCGCCGCGTCCATGCCGCTTTCCGTCCGGTCGTGGACCTGCCCGTGCGGCGTGGTCCACGACCGGGACGTCAACGCGGCGATCAACATCCTGGCCGCCGGACGGGCGGACAGGCTAAACGCCTGTGGAGGGACGGTGAGACCACCGCTTGCGGTGGCACGACCCGGCGAAGCAGGAACCCACTCCAAGCCGCCCGCGTTCTCGGCGGCCTGGCAGGGGAGAATCCCCGCCTTTCAAGGCGGGGAGGACGTCAAAACCTGCTGGTGATCAGCGCGATCCTCGCGCTGCGGGTGCTGGTGGTCGTGTTCCGCCGCGACCGGTGAGCCGCGCGGCGGCCGCGATCCCGGCGCCGGCCACGGCCGCCACCAGTGCGCAGGCCAGCAGGGCGATGTCGGTGCCCGTCCGCGGGCCCGCCGCGCCGACCACCGCGGCCATCAGCGCCACGCCCAGCGTCGAGCCGACGTAGCGGGCGGTGTTGCCCGCCCCCGACCCCATCCCGGCCCGGTGGGCGGGCACGCTCTCGATCGCCAGCCGGGTGAGCGCCGCGTTGATCAGGCCGCTGCCCGTCCCGGCGACGACCAGCCCGGCCGCCACCCGGGCCCAGGGGGCGTGGGCGGCGGCGCCCAGCAGCGCGAGCGTGCCCGCGGCCGACAGCAGCAGCCCCAGCGCCAGGCCGCCTCCGCCGGTCAGCGGCAGGCGGCGGGCCTGCAGGGCGGTCAGGAACGAGACCCCCGACCAGACGGCCAGCAGCACGGCGCCGCCCAGCGGGGTCAGGCCCCGGGAGAGCTGCAGCACCGTCGGCAGGAAGCTCATCAGCCCGATCACGACCGTCCCGACGACGAGCGCCCCGCCGGTGGAGACGACGAACAGGGGATGCCGGAAGAGCCCCAGGTCGAGCAGGGGGAGCCGGCGGCGCCGTTCGACCGCGACGAAGGAGCCCAGCAGCAGCGCCGCGGCGGCGAAGGCGACGGCCACGACCGGCCGGCCCCAGCCGGCGCGTCCCTCGGTGACGGCGGTGACCAGCGCGGCGAGGCCCGAGGCCAGCAGGAGCGCGCCCGGCACGTCCGGCGGCCGGCGCGTCGCGGCCCGCGACTCCGGCAGCCGGCCGGCCGCCGTCAGCGCCAGAGCCGCGGAGGCCGCGGCGACCACCCAGTGGACCGCCCGCCAGCTCACCGCGGTGGCCAGCGCGCTGGAGAGCAGCGGCCCGATGGCGATGCCCAGGCCGATCATGGCCCCGTAGCGGCCGGTGGCGCGCAGGCGCTCGGGACCGTCGGGGAAGGCGTGCCCGAGGACGCCCAGGCCGGCGGTGAGCACCGCCGCGCTGGCAGCCCCCTGCGCCATCCGGGCGGCGACGAACATCCCGGTTCCGGTCGCCAGGGCCGCCGCGACGGCGGTGGCGGCCAGCGTCCACAGCCCGGCGAGGTAGACGCGCCGCCGTCCGTAGGCGTCGGCCATGTCCCCGGTGACCAGCAGCGCCGCCGCCAGGCCCAGCGAGATGCCGTTCAGCAGCCAGGCCGGTCCCGTGGGGCCCGAGCCGAGGTCCCGGGCCATCTGGGGCAGTGTCGCCGCCGGGACGGTGTAGTTGACCAGCGCCAGCAGCGTCGCGGCGCAGGCGAGCACGAGGGTCGGGCCGGGGGCCGGGGCGGTGTCCGGTGCGCGCCCGGGCGCGGCGATTGCCATGGGGAAGCCTCCAAGGTTCATTGAATGAACTGACGGAAACCGTAGCACGGGTCAGTTCGGTGAATGAACCTGCATCGGTCGTGCGGCGCGTGGGTTCGGTGAGCGAACTAGCATGGGGCCATGGCGCTCGGCAAGAACTACCAAGGGCAGGACTGCACCCTCGCGCGTGCCCTGGAACTCGTCGGGGAGCGCTGGACGCTGCTCGTGGTCCGCGACGCGCTGTACGGCGTGCGCCGCTACGGCGACTTCCTCGCCCACCTCGGCATCCCGCGGGCCGTCCTGTCGCAGCGGCTCCAGACGCTGGTGGACGCCGGGGTGCTGGAGCGGGTCCGCTACTCGCAGTCGCCCCCGCGCGACGAGTACGTCCTGACCGAGATGGGCCGCGAGCTGTGGGGCCCGGTGTACCTGCTCGCCCAGTGGGGCGAGCGGAACCTCTCGAAGGCCGGCCCCTACCGGGTCTTCCACCACGTCACCTGCGGCGCCCGCATCGACCCCCACGGGCTCTGCCCCTCGTGCGGCGGGCGTCCCCCGCTGGAGGAGACCGAGGTACGGCCCGGCCCCGGCGCCGACCTCCTCCGCGACGACCCGGTCAGCGTGGCCCTGCGCCGCCCCCACCGGATGCTCGTCCCGCTGCCCGGCTGACCGGCCGCGCCGCCCTCACCGCCCTCACCGCCCTCGCCACGTCCGCCGCCGGCGGCGGGTGCGGCCGTCGAGCGGGCCCGGACCGGCCGCGCCTCGGGCCCGGCGTGTCCCGGGCCGCTCCGCCGAATGACGGCGGGTAACCGGTTGCCGTCGAACGGCAGGTGGGTATGGCCAGAATCGAACCGGTATTCACGCCGGTCACATCGATCATGAATCCGCGCGGCCCCGGTCCACGGGACGCGCGGACGGGTGGGGAGGGGCGGTCCGCCGCTCCCTTCCCGGCGGCGTACGAGCCGTCACCGGCGCAGGCGCGCTCCTCCCCGCGGTGACGGCGCGACCGCCGCGAGCGCCGGGCGCGAGGCCGCGCGGCGGCTCGCGACCGGCCGCCGCCGGGGATGTTTGCCATGGCAGGAGGGGGTAGGCGCTTCTCCTGCAGGGAGGAGAGGCATGCCATGACCGACACTCAGAAGGAGACCCTGTCCACCGGGGAGCTGGTCCGTCAGCTCTCACAGGACGTCTCACGCCTGGTCCGGGACGAGTTACGCCTGGCCAAGCTCGAACTGGCGGAGAAGGGCAGGCACGCCGGGCTCGGCGCCGGGTTGTTCGGTGGAGCGGGCGCCATGGCGCTGTACGGGGGCGGAGCCCTGGTCGCCGCGGCGATCCTGGCCCTCGCACTGGTCCTGCCGGGCTGGCTGTCCGCGCTGATCATAGGCGTGGTGCTGCTGGTGCTGGCCGCGATCCTCGGCCTGCTGGGCAAGCATCAGGTGTCCGAGGCCGGCCCGCCGGCCCCGCGGCACACCATCGAGAGCGTCAGGCACGACATCGACACGGTGAGGGAGAGGGCGCACCGATGACCGAAACCGATCCGGGCAGGGGCGGCCGGGAGCGTCCGGAGGCCGGCACCACCGGCTCCCGCCGGGAACCGGTCGGCATGCCGGTGCCGCCGGACGAGAGACAGTCGCTGGACATCCCGCCGAAGACGCCGTACCTCCCGATTCCCGACGCCTCGGCGGGCGAGCGCACCGGGACGGCGCCCGGCGGCGCCGCCGGGCCCGGGGCCGCCGGGCCGTCCGCCACCGTGGGGGGCGCCACCGGGGGGAACGCCGCCGGAGGCCGGTCCGGCGCGGTCGGGACCGGCACGGCGGCGAGCGGCGTGGGCACGGCGGGCGCGGGACCGGCCGGCATGACCGCGCCCGGCGGGACGATGACCGACGGCAGGGCCCCGGCGCGGGGCGGCAGGGGCGCGGTCAAGGACACCAAGGAGTCCGTGCGCCGCGACATCGAGAACTCCCGCCGCCAGCTGGGCGACACCGTGGAGGCCCTGGTGCACAAGACCGACGTCAAGGCCCGCGTCAGGCAGGGCGCCGACCGGATGGTGAGCCGGGTGCGGGGCGCGGCGCCGGAGGTGGTCGGCCGCGTGAAGGAGAGGGCGCCCGTCCAGCTCACGAACACCGCGGGCCGGACGCCGGCCGCCGCGGCGGCCGCGGCGGCGGCGGCCCTGGCCCTGCTCGCGTTCCGGTCGCTGCGCCGGAACCGGGTCAGGACCCGCAGGGTGACCGTACGGCGGATGGTCGCGCGGCGACGCAGGTGGTGAGCAGGCCGGTCGAGCCCCCTGTCCCGCCGGGGGACGGGGGGCGACCGGCCTCGATCGGCGGGGAGTAGTCTGGCCGCTTCCGGGTGGACGGCGGACCCCCTCTCCCTTCCGTCCGCCCGGAAACCCGGGGCGCGGCCCGCCGCCACGGGGTCGCGGGGCGCGCACGGAGGACCCGGAAGCCGGCCGGACCGCCTCGGGCCCGCGTCCGTCGCCTTCGGGATCCGGGGCCGGCTGAACCGTTCCGGAGCCGTGTCCGTTGTCCTCAGTGCCGATGCAGGCATATCCGTCGGAGGGCGGGACCGTACGGCCCCGCCCTCCCGGCCGGACCCCCCAGGAGGTCACATGCGCCGTGCTCTCGGAATCGCCGCGGGACTCGCCCTCGTCGTGACCGCGCTGTCCCCGGCGTCGTCCGCCGACGCCGGCTGCCTCAGCGCCAGGAAGTGCGAGCGGGAGGCGCTCATCGCCTTCGACCTGACCGTCCGGGGCGCCTCCCGCGCCGCCCCCGGTCGGGAGGTCACCTACGTCCTGGACTACTCCACGACCTGGACGCCGTCCTTCGCCCCCTACTGGGGCTACTACTGGGTGGGCGGCTCCTTCCCCAAGGGGGCCCGCGGGCCCTCACAGGCGGTGCTGTTCGACACCGCGGGCAAACGGCTGGCGACCTTCCCCTGCGGACGGCACGCCGACGGCGTCTGGTGCGAGACCCGCGGCAGGATCCCCAACCAGGGCAGGATCGTGCTCTCCGCCCGCCTCGCGGCCAAGGGTCACGGGAAGGCCAGGGCGACCCTCGGCTTCGACAGCTTCGACGGGCTCAACGAGCAGGACTACGCGCGGCGGCACACCCGCGCCCAGGCGCGGGCGAAGTTCTGCAACTACCGCTTCAGCCGTACGGTCACCACGAAGGTCGCCTCCTGACGGAGGTCTCCGCCATCGCCGCCTTCTATGCTGGGGCGATGGCGGAGACCTCCGGGATGACTGCTTCCGGCGCGGCGGAGACGGCGTGCGCGTTCTGCGCCATCGCGGCGGGGGAGCAGCCGGCGCCGGTGGTGCTCTCCGACGGTGTGGCCACGGCCTTCCTGGACCGGCGGCCGGTCTTCAAGGGGCACGTCCTCGTGGTGCCCGCCCGCCACGTCGAGACGCTCCCCGAGCTGCCGGCGCCGCTGGTCGGCCCGTTCTTCGAGCGGGTTCGGGCCGTCTCCGCCGCCGTCGAGCGCGGCCTCGCGGCGGGCGGCACGTTCGTGGCGATGAACAACCGGATCAGCCAGAGCGTGCCGCACCTGCACGTCCACGTCGTCCCCCGCAACCGCAAGGACGGCCTGCGCGGCTTCTTCTGGCCCCGCGTCCGCTACGACGGCGACGACGAGGCCGAGTCCTACGCCGAGCGCATCCGCCGGGCCCTGGGGCCGTCCGTCTGAAGCCCGGCGGGCGGTCAGCGGCGGTAGAGGCGGAAATAGTCGAACCGCGCGGTGGCTCCGGCCCCTCCCATCGAGATGAGCCCGACGCGCACGTCGGCCCCGGCCGGCAGCGTCCACACGCCGCCGTGGACCCACTCGCGCCCGTCGCGGCTGGTGGCCGCGCGCAGCTCGTGCTCGCCGTCGCGCGGGTCCACCCGGTGGACGAGGCGCAGCCAGGTGGTCTCGGCGGGCGGGCCGACGATCGTGCCGCCGTAGGCGATCCGGCCGGCGTAGGGCGTCTCCTTGCCGAACTCGGTCTGGCGGGTGTTCCAGATCGCGGCGTGGACGAGCTTGGTGTAGAGGTCGTCCCCGGCGTAGGCGATCAGGCCCGCCTGCTGGTAGTTGCGGACGGTGTCGGTCCCCAGGTCGATGGTCAGCCTGGTCTCGGCCGTCCAGTCGCCCCGGGGCACGTCGCGCAGCAGCACCGAGGCGGTGTTGTCGTCCCGGTTGAGCTCGACGGCCTGCGTGGGCCAGTGCAGCGCCCCGTCGCGGAGCTCGCCCTGCGGGGAGCGGACCCACGACCAGCCGTGGCGCAGGGCCGTACCGTCGAAGTCGTCGCTGCGGGCGCGGTCCACCGGGCCGGGGACCGGGTCCGGCGCGGGCCCGCGGTGCGGGTCCCGGCGGCCGGGCGCGGGCTGGGGGTCCTCGGAGGCCCAGCGGCCGCCCCGCACGGTCGGCCAGCCGTCGATCCAGTCGAGCCGGTCCATCAGCATGGGGCGCTCGTTGACGCCGTACGGTTCGTCGAGGTAGGGGTCGGAGCGGTCGATGGCGTGGTAGAGCAGCCAGTCCTGGCCCGTGCCGTCGGTCAGGACGGCGTTGTGCCCGGTGCCGACCCAGCGGTTGCCGTTGGGGGCGATGACGATCGTGCCACCGGCCCTGGAGGTGTTCAGCGGCACGCCCTGGCGGTCGAGGTAGGGGCCGGTGATGTCGCGGGAGCGGCCGGCGTAGACGCTGTAGCCGGTCGTCGGGCCCGCGCAGCAGTCGGCGGAGGAGGCGAACAGGTACCAGTAGCCGTCGTGGCGGACCAGGTAGCCGCCCTCGAAGCGGTTGTCGATGGCGATCATGGTGGGCTCGCCCACCGCGCGCCTGCCGGTGGCGTCGAGCCTGGTGATGAAGACGCCGCCGTAGTAGGAGCCGTAGACGAGGTACTGGGCGCCGTCGGTGTCGACGGCCAGGGCCGGGTCGAAGGTCCACTTGAAGTCGCCCTCGCCGCCGGAGCCCCTGCGGGGCCCGACGACCGGCGCGCCGGAGTCGGTCCAGGGGCCGGCCGGGGTGGGCGCGGTGGCCATGCCGATCGCGTTGTCGTTCGGCTCGCCGGTGACGGTGGTCTGGGTGACCACGTAGTAGAGCCGGTACTCGCGGCCCACCTTGCGGATGTCGGGCGCCCACAGGCTCGCGCCGCCCGCGGTGTCGGCCCAGGAGGGCATGGTCTCCTCGGTGAAGGCGTCACCGACGTGGGTCCAGCGGACCAGGTCGCGGGAGCGGGAGACGGGCAGCAGATGGCGGGTGCCCTCGCCCTCCCGCAGCGGGTCGCTGGTGCCGTAGGCGTACCACCAGCCGTCGTCGCCCCGGATGACCGAGGGGTCGGCGAAGGTGTCGGCGAAGTCCCGGCTGACCGGGTTGGCGTACGTGCCCCGCGGCGTCCTGGCCGGGTCGGCGGCGCCCCGGTCCCGGGCGGCGGCCGGCGTCGGGACGGTGCCCTGCTGCCGGACGGCGCCCTGCGCCGGGGCGACGCCCCGCGGATGGACGGTGCTCTGCGCCGGGGCGGGGGCCGCCGCCAGGAGGCAGGCGGCTCCGGCCGCGACCGCGAGGGCGCGGCGGACGGTTCTGGTGCGCACGGGTCTCTCCTCGGTTCCTCGCCCCCGATGATCGTGTCCAGCCGTTTCTACAACGTTGTATTCAACGATGTAAAGAGCCGCCGGGCACCTGCCGGCCGTCCGTGGCACCGTATTGATCTACGTTGTGAAGCAGCGCTGGCCGTACAACGATCCCGGCGGTAGGGTCCGGCAGGTGGAACCCCTCGTCGCGGTGCTGGTGGTGGCGGTCCTGGTCGGCGTCCCGGCGCTGGTGCTGTGGCGGGTGCTGCGCGGCCGGCGGGAGCTGGGCAGCAGCCCGGCCGAGCGGGCCACGTTCGAGACCCTGCACACCGCCTCGCTCGCCGCGCCGCCGCTGCGGGCCGGGCTGACCGAGGCCGGGGCGCAGAAGGCGTCCCGGCACCTGCGCGAGCTGCTCGGCTCCCCGGCGCTGGCGATCACCGACGGGGAGCGGCTGCTGGTCTACGACGGCGAGGGCGACCACCACGCCCCGGAGGCGTTCGGGCACGCGGCCAGGACCCTGGCGGGCGGCCGCACCCGGGTGCTGGGGCCGGAGGTCGTCTCGTGCGAGATCCCCGAGTGCCCGATCAGGTTCGCCGTGGTGGTGCCGCTCACCACCGACGGCCGGGTGGTCGGGTCGCTGGCGGCCTACGGCGGGCACGCCTCGGCGGGGCTGGTCCGGGCGGCCCACGAGGTGGCGAGCTGGGTGGACTCCCAGCTGGAGCTGGCCGAGCTCGACCGGTCCAGGACGCGGCTGATGGAGGCGGAGGTGCGGGCGCTGCGGGCGCAGATCTCCCCGCACTTCATCTACAACTCGCTGACGACCATCGCGAGCTTCGTGCGGTCCGATCCGGATCGCTCGCGGGACCTGCTGCTGGACTTCGCGGACTTCACCCGGTACTCCTTCCGGCGGCACGGGGAGTTCACCACGCTGGCCGAGGAACTGCACTCCATCGACCGGTACCTCACCCTGGAGCGGGCCCGGTTCGGCGACCAGCTCCAGGTGACCCTGCGGATCGCCCCGGAGGTGCTGGCGGTGGCGGTGCCGTTCCTGTGCCTGCAGCCGCTGGTGGAGAACGCGGTACGGCACGGCCTGGAGAGCAAGCCGGGGACGGGGTGCATCGCGATCATCGCGGAGGACGCGGGCGCCGAGTGCCGAATCAGCGTGGAGGACGACGGGGTCGGGATGGATCCGGAGCGGCTGCGCCGGATCCTGGCGGGGGACACCGAGATGCGTTCCGGGGCCGGCGGGGTGGGGCTGGCGAACGTGGACGAGCGGCTGCGTCAGGTCTACGGTGACGAGTTCGGGCTGGTCGTGGAGACCGGCAGGGGCGCCGGGACCAAGGTCAGCGTGCGGGTTCCCAAGTACCACCCGGGAGTGTCGGCCAACTGAGCCGGATGCGCGGCGGAGGGCGGTCCCCTCGGAGGGCCGGCGGAGACTGTTGACACTTGATGTCTGGTTCATCACCCTCTAGGGATTCGCATGTGAACGACGTCGAGAGGTGACCGTGACCGGCCTGCGCGTGCTGGCGGTGGACGACGAGCTTCCCGCCCTGGAGGATCTGGCCTACCTGCTGCGGGACGACCCGCGGATCGGTGAGGTCTTCCTGGCCAGGGACGGCGCGGCTGCGTTGCGGGTCCTGGACCGGGCGATCGCCGAGGGGCGGCCGGTGGACGCGGTGTTCCTGGACATCCGGATGCGGGGGCTGGACGGGGTGGTGCTGGGCAGGCTGCTGTCGCAGTTCGCCAACCCGCCGCGGGTGGTGTTCGTGACGGCGTACGAGGAGCACGCGGTCGACGCCTTCGAGATCAAGGCCGAGGACTACCTGCTGAAGCCGGTCAGGCCGGAGCGGCTGGCGGAGGCGATCCGGCGGGTGTGCGTGGCGGCGGAGCTGCCGGACGGGGACGGCGCGGGCCGGGCCGAGCCGGAGACGATCCCGGTGGAGCTGGGGGGCGTCACCCGGTTCGTCTCCAGCGCCGAAGTGCGCTACGTGGAGGCGCAGGGCGACTACGCGCGGCTGCACACGGCCGCCGGCAGCCATCTGGTGCGCATCTCGCTGGCCACGCTGGAGGAGCGCTGGTCGGCGGCGGGGTTCGTACGGGTGCACCGCAGTCATCTGGTGGCGGTCAAGCACATCGACGAGCTGCACATCGACTCGGGCCGGTGCGTGGTGCGGGTCGGAGGCAGTGAGATCCCGGTCAGCCGCCGGCACACCCGCGAGCTTCGTGACCTGCTGGTGCGCCGGGCCCGCCGGGGCAGGGGCGAATGAGCAGGGAGGGCAGGGAGGCCGAGCCGCGGGAGGAGCCGGAGCCGCGGCGGCGGATGGCCGAGCGGTTCACCCGGGCGGTGGGCCGGGAGGGCCGGGAGAGCAGGGAGGGGGAGCGGCCGCGGCCGCGGCGCGAGGTGGTGACCAGCCCGCGGACCACCGCGGCCCGGCATCCGCGGTATCCGGCGACGCGGGAGATCGACGAGCAGACGCGGCTGGGCGAGGTCTACATGAGGTCGCTGGTGCGGACGCAGTTCCGGCTGGCCTTGTTCGTCTGCACGGTGCTGGGGTGCGTGGCCGGCGGGCTGCCGCTGCTGTTCATGCTGGTGCCGGAGCTGGGGTCGGCGCGTCTTCTCGGGGTGCCGGTGCCGTGGGCGCTGCTGGCGGGGCTGGTCTACCCGGGGTTCGTGGCCGGGGCGTGGCTGTACGTGCGGCAGGCCGAACGCAACGAGCGGCACTTCGCCGAGCTGGTGGACCGGCCGGGCGGGCGTGACGAGCGGTGTTCCGCCGGGCCGGTGGACCGGCCGGGCGGACGTGATCCGGATGCGGGGGCGGGTCCGGTCGCGGATCCGGTCGCGGAGTCCGGGTCGGATCGGGCGGGCGGCCGGTGAACGCGGCGTACGGTGTGACCGCCGTGGTCCTGGTGATGCTGGCGGCGGTGCTGATCGGGACGTTCGGCGTGCGGCTGTCGCGGACCACCTCGGACTTCTACGTCGCCTCCCGGACGGTCTCGCCGCTGTGGAACGCCTCGGCCATCGGCGGGGAGTACCTGTCGGCGGCGAGTTTCCTGGGGGTCGCCGGGCTGATCCTCACCTACGGCGCGGACATGCTGTGGCTGCCGGTGGGGTGGACGGGCGGGTACCTGGTGCTGCTGGTGCTGGTCTCGGCGCCGCTGCGCCGTTCCGGGGCCTACACGCTGCCGGACTTCGCGGAGGCGCGGCTGGAGTCGATGGCGGTGCGCCGGCTGGCCGGGGTGCTGGTGGTGCTGATCGGGTGGCTGTACCTGATGCCGCAGTTCCAGAGCGCGGGCCTGGTGCTGCGGGCCATCACCGGCGCGCCGGAGTGGATCGGCGGGTCGCTGGTGGCGGTGGTGGTGGCGGTCAACGTGGTGTCGGGCGGCATGCGGTCGATCACTTTCGTGCAGGCGTTCCAGTACTGGCTGAAGCTGACCGCGCTGGCCGTTCCGGTGGTGTTCCTGCTGGTGGCCTGGCGGGCGGACGGCGCCCCGGGCCTGAGCGCGGGTGACGCGGCGACCTGGGCGCTGCCGCTGGCCAGCGGCAAGGAGTACGGGCTGTACTCGACGTACTCGCTGATCCTGGCGACGTTCCTGGGCACGATGGGGCTGCCGCACGTGCTGGTGCGGTTCTACACCAACCCCGACGGGCGGGCGGCGCGCCGTACGACGCTGGTGGTGCTGACCCTGCTGGGGGTGTTCTACCTGCTGCCGGCGGTCTACGGCGCGCTGGGCCGGATCTACGTCCCGGAGCTGGCGGGCGGTGACACGGTGGTGCTGGCGCTGCCCGGCCGGGTGATCGGGGGAGTGGTGGGCGACCTGCTGGGGGCGCTGGTCACGGCGGGGGCGTTCGCGGCGTTCCTGTCGACCTCCTCGGGGCTGACGGTGTCGGTGGCGGGGGTGATCGGCCAGGACATCCTCAGGGGCGGGGTCCGCTCGTTCCGCGCGGCGGCGGTGGTGGCGGTGGCGGTGCCGCTGGGCCTGGCGACGTGGGCGCGCACGCTGCCGGTGGCCGACGTGGTGGGGCTGGCGTTCGCGGTTGCGGCCTCCTCCTTCTGCCCGCTGCTGGTGCTGGGCATCTGGTGGCGGCGGCTGACCTCGGCCGGGGCGATGGCCGGGTTGCTGGCGGGCGGTGGGCTGGCCGGCGGTGCGGTGCTGCTGACGATCGGCGGCGGCCCGCACACGGGGCTGGCCGGGGCGTTGCTGGCGCAGCCCGCGGCGTGGACGGTGCCGGTGGCCTTCGGGGTGATGATCGTGGTCTCGCTGCTGACGCCGGGTCGCATCCCGCCGGGGGTGGCGCGCACGATGGTGCGCCTGCACACCCCCGAGACCCTCAACCTGGACCGGGGCGACTGGCGGCCCCGTTCCCCCTGATCCGGACAGGGGCGGCCGGTGTCCCGGCGGCCCTTGACGCGGATCATGACGTGTGAAGGAATGATCGGAAAAGGTCCGTTTCGAGGTGGGGAGCGTGCGATGGGCAACAGCAACTCCAACGGCCGGTGCCTCACCGGGGAGGACGGCTTCCAGCTTGAGGCGTCCTTCTCCTTCAGCCCCGCCGAGACGCTTCTTCTCGATGAGTTCTTCTCCGTGCGGTTCGCGCCCGGCGTGCTCACCGGCGCCCGCTGACGGCCGGTGGCACGCGCCCAGCGGGAGCGTGAGACCGGCCTGACGGAGGCGTTGTCCGTCATCGAGGAGATGTTCGCCGGCTCCGGCCTGTCGGCGGAGTTCGTCTCCGCCGGCTCGCCGGAGTTCCCCGTCCACCGCTGCACCGTCCGTGACCGGTCGGGGAAGGTCGTGACGGCGTCCCTGGGCAAGGGGGCCGGCGGGCAGAGCAGGGTGAGCGCGTTGTTCGAGGCCTGGCAGCACCTCGAACACGATCGGGGACAGGCCGCGCTCGCCCGGGACACCGGCCGGGTGCGGGTGCTGCCGGTGGAGGCCGTGGTGGCCCAGCCGGAGCTGCGCGGTGAGGAGATGCTCCACCGCCTCGCCCGCGACCATCCCGGTGTCGCCGTGGCCTGTCTACGGGCCGAGCCGCTGGGGGAGCCTTCGGGGGAGTCTCCGCGGACGTCCGGGCTGGTCGCCGGCCCCGGGCGGGCCGGGGCCGCGTCGTCCCCCGAGGGAGGTCCTTCTCCGGGGCGCCGGGCGATCTGGTATCCGGCCTTCGCCCGGTCGCCGTCCTGCCGCAGCCATCCCGTCCCCGGTGACGACCTGCGCTACGAGTCCTACCTGCGGTACGCCTACGACAGCGGCACCGCCGCCGGGGTGACCGAGGCCGAAGCCGTCCTGCACGGGCTGCTGGAGGTCGTCGAGCGGGACGCCCTGTCGCACGCCCTGCTCGACTGGTACCTCGACGGGGCCGCGCCGATCCGGGTCATCGACCCGGGCGGGCTGCCGGGTGACCTGCGCCGCCTGCACGCCGAGGCGCGGACGCGCCTCGGGGCGCCGCCGCTGGTCATCGACATGACTTCCGACCTGGGCATCCCCGCCTACTGCGCGATCCCCTCCCGGGCCGGGCCGTACCCCGGGGTGATCGGCTCGGGGGCCTCGCTCGACCCGGAGTACGCGGTGGAACGCGCGCTGAGCGAGGTGGTCCAGTCGTCGTTCAACATGTCGCTCGGGGTGGACCTGACCCTGGCGCGCAGGCTGGAGAGCCTGCGGCGCTGGCCGCTGCTGGAGCGGTGCGCGCGGCTCGATCCCGGGCCGCTGGGCCCGCGCCTGGTGCCCGGCCCCTGGCCGGGCGGGGAGGAACGGCGGGCGGGTACGGAGGACCGGGCGGACCGGGCGGACCGGACGGCGGATGACCATCTGACGGAGCGGGAGCGTATGGACGAGCGGTCCGAACGGCGGCGGGGCGTGGCGGGCCGGATCGCCGCGGTCCTCGGGCGGATGGAGGCCGCGGGATTCGCCGCCTACGCCTTCCGCTGGAATCCCGGGCGCGTCCGTTGCCCGGTGCTCACCGTGATCGTTCCCGGTCTGGACACGTTCGCGATGGTGCACAGCGCCGTTCCGGTGCTGCCGACGGGACGGGCCGCGCGGCGGCTCGCCGGTCAGCGGTGATGCGCGCGGCCCTGCGCGACCGGCGGTTCCGGATCGTCTACCTCGCGATGGTCACCAGCCTGCTGGGGGACGCGTCGCTGCTGCTGATCCCGGCGGTCCTGGCGAAGAAGCTCACCGGCTCCGACGGCGCCGCCGGGCTGACCCTGTTCTTCTTCACCGTTCCGCTGTGCTTGTCGCCGCTGATCGGCTATGTGATCGACCGGGTGGACCGCAGGAGGTTCCTGGTCGCGACCTGCCTGCTGGCGGCCGTGGCGATCACCCCGCTCGCCGCGGTGACCGGGCCCGGCACCTTCTGGCTGGTCTACCCGGTCTCGGCCGCCATGGGGCTGTCGTACGCCGCGACGTCCGGGGCGCTCGGCGGGCTGCTGAAGGCCATCCTGCCGGCGGAGTCGCTCGCCGGGGCCAACGGCGCGCTGCAGACCGCCCGGCAGGGGCTGCGCCTGGTCGGGCCGCTGTTCGGCATGGCCGTCTACGCGGCCTGGGGCATCGGTGCGGTGGTGCTGTTCGACGTGGCCACCTTCGTGGTGGCCGCCGCGGCCTTCGCGCTGCTGCCCGCGCCGCCGCCGGTGCCGGTCGCGCCGCGGGGCCGCCCGCGGGACGAGTTCCTGGCCGGCGCCCGGCACCTGGCCGGTGATCCGCTGCTGCGCCGTACCGTGACGGCGTTCTGCATGATGTTCGCGGTCGCGGGCGCCACCGAGTCGCTGATCTTCGCGGTGATCGAGCACGGCCTGGGCCGGCCGCCGGAGTTCACCGCGGTCACCTCCACCGCGATGGGCGTCGGTGCGATCATCGGCGGTCTGGGCGCGGCGACGGTGATCGCCCGCTGCGGCGAGCTGTTCGCGATCGGCGCCGGCATCGCCCTGTACGGCGTGGCCGTGCTGCTGTGGACGGTGCCGGCCGGGGCGGTCGTGCTCGCCGCGATGGCGGCGGGGGGAGCCGGGCTGACGCTGGCGGGGGTGGCCGAGGCGACGCTGACGCAGCGGCGCAGCCCCGGGCACCTGGTCGGGAGGGTCTCGGCCGCCTTCGACGCGGTCGCGGGCGTCGTCCAGCTGGCGTCCCTGGCGGCGGGGGCGGTGCTGGTGTCGCTCTTCGACCACCGCGTCCTGCTGGGCGTGGTGGGGGTGACGGTGTGCCTGGCCGGGGCGCACGCCCTGCGGGCCCGGTCCATGAGGTCCCCGGCCGGGCGCCCGAGCGCCGCCTGACCGGGTCCCCGGGAGGGGCGGAGGCCGGACCGGGCCGGGTACGGCGTACCGTTCGGCGCAGGGATCGGGCCGTTCACCGCGGGCCGTGGCCGGTTGAACGCCGTCCGGCGGCGGCTGGGCGACGAGTCCGCCGCCGGGTCTCCTCGCCGGAGAACCCCTCCTCCTACGTTGTCGGTGACCCAGATCACATGCGTGGGAGGTCCGGTGACCACCAGACAACATGATTCATCTCTATATGAACAGATCCAGAGTGAGGAGCGGTTCCAGGAGCTGAAGCGGCGCTTCCGGGCGTGGGTGTTCCCGATGACCGCGGTGTTCCTGGTGTGGTACCTGCTGTACGTCGTGTTGTCGGCCTGGGCTCGCGGTTTCATGGGCACGAAGGTCCTCGGCAACATCAACGTGGCGCTGATCTTCGGCCTGCTGCAGTTCGTCTCGACGTTCCTCATCGCCTGGGCCTACTCCCGGCACGCCGCCCGGAGGCTCGACCCGCTGGCCGACGAGATCCGCCACGAGGCCGAGGGCAGGACCGACGTGAAGGGCGGGACCGAATGAGCCACCAGACGCTGTCCACGATCCTGTTCCTGCTCTTCGTCGCCATCACCCTGGGCATCACCTTCCGGGCCAGCCGCAGCACCAAGGACGCCGCGGGCTTCTACGCCGGCAACCGGTCCTTCAGCGGCGCGCAGAACGGCCTGGCGATCGGCGGCGACTACATGTCGGCCGCGAGCTTCCTGGGCATCGCTGGGACCATCGCGCTGTCGGGCTACGACGGCTTCCTGTACTCGATCGGCTTCCTGGTCGCCTGGCTGGTGGCGCTGCTGCTGGTCGCCGAGCTGATGCGCAACTCCGGCAAGTTCACCATGGCCGACGTGCTGGCCTTCCGGATGAGCCCGCGCCCGGTGCGCACCGCGGCGGGCGTCTCCACCATCGTGGTGTCGATCTTCTACCTGCTGGCCCAGATGGTCGGCGCGGGCGCGCTGGTCGGCCTGCTGCTCGGCGTCACCTCCCCGGCGGGCAAGGCGCTCACCATCGTCGCCGTGGGCCTGCTGATGATCGTCTACGTGGTCGTCGGCGGCATGAAGGGCACCACCTGGGTGCAGATCGTCAAGGCCGTGCTGCTCATGGGCGGCGCGACCCTGATCACCCTGCTGGTGCTCGGCAAGTACGGGTTCAACCTCTCCGGGCTGCTCGGCGACGCCGCCGCGCAGAGCGGCAAGGGTGAGGCGTTCCTCAACCCGGGCGGCAAGTACGGCACCGAGGCGCAGGGCCTGGCCGGCAAGCTCGACCTGATCAGCCTGGGCCTGGCGCTGGTGCTGGGCACCGCGGGCCTGCCGCACATCCTGATCCGCTTCTACACCGTCCCCACCGCCAAGGAGGCCCGCAAGTCGGTGCTGTGGGGCATCGGCATCATCGGCGTGTTCTATCTGCTGACCCTCGTGCTGGGCTTCGGCGCGGCGGCGCTGGTCGGCGGCAAGGCCATCGCCGCGCAGGACAAGGCCGGCAACACCGCCGCGCCGATGCTCGCCGAGGCGATCGGCCGGGCCGTCTTCGGCGAGGTGGGCGGCACGATCCTGCTGGCGGTGATCGCCGCGGTCGCCTTCGCCACGATCCTGGCGGTCGTCGCCGGGCTGACGCTGGCCTCCTCCTCCAGCTTCGCCCACGACCTGTACGCCCACGTCTTCAAGCGCGGCCAGACCACCGACCGGGAGGAGATCGCGGTCGCCCGGATCGCCGCCTTCGTCATCGGCGCGGTCGCCATCGGCCTGGGCATCCTCGCCCAGAAGCAGAACGTGGCGTTCCTGGTGGCGCTGGCCTTCGCGGTCGCCGCCTCGGGCAACCTGCCGGCGATCCTCTACAGCCTGTTCTGGCGCCGGTTCAACACCTCCGGCGCCGTCTGGGCCATCTACGGCGGCCTGGCCTCCGCGCTGCTGCTGGTGATCTTCTCGCCGGTCGTGTCGGGCGCGGAGACCTCGCTGATCCCGGGCGCGGACTTCTCCTGGTTCCCGCTCAGCAACCCCGGCCTGGTCTCGATCCCGCTGGGCTTCCTGTTCGGCTACCTCGGGACCGTGCTCAGCAAGGAGCACAACGCCGCCAAGTACGCCGAGATCGAGGTCCGCTCGCTCACCGGCGTCGGCGCGGAGAAGGCCGCCCAGCACTGACCGCGCCGCGGGGCCCGGCGGGTCCCGCGGCACCGGCGGGGGTCTCGCGGCGTCCGGAGAGGACACCGCGGGACCCCCGCACCGTCAGCGGGACGCCTCGTCCAGCAGCTTCAGGTCGTCGTCGGTCAGCTCCAGCTCGGCGACGGCCAGCAGCGGCCTGAGCTGCTCGACGTTGCGGGCGCTGGCGATGGGCGCGGCCACCGTGGGCTGGGCGGCCAGCCAGGCGAGCGCGACGGTGGCCGGGACGGCGTCGTGGGCGGCGGCCACCTCGTCCAGCGCGGCGAGCACCCGGCGGCCCCGCTCCTCCTCCAGGTAGCGGGCGGCGGAGTCGGCGCGGGGGCTGTCCACCTCGACCCCGGGCCGGTACTTGCCGGTCAGGAAGCCGCGGGCCAGGCCGAGGTACGGCGTGCTGGTCAGCCCCCGGGCCGCCACCACGTCGCGCAGCGCCCCTTCGTAGTCGCGCTCCACCAGGTTGTAGTGCTGCTGCAGCACCCCGTAGCGGGGCAGCCCCTCGCGCTCGGAGACGTCCAGGGCCTCGGCCAGCCGCTCGGGACCGTAGTTGGAGGCGCCGATGTTGCGGATCTTGCCCTCGCCGATCAGCTCGCCGAACGTGCCGAGCGTCTCCTCCAGCGGGGTGTCGGCGTCGTCGATGTGCGCCCAGTACAGGTCGATGTAATCGGTCCGCAGCCTGCGCAGGGAGTCCTCGACGGCCAGGCGGATGTTCTTCGCCGACAGGCCGCGACGGCTGCCCAGCATGCCGACCTTGGTGGCCAGCACGATCCGGTCGCGGTTGCCGCGGGCGTCGAGCCACTCGCCGATGATGGTCTCCGACTCCCCGCCGCTGTGCCCGGGGGCCCACGCGGAGTACACGTCGGCGGTGTCGACGAAGTTACCGCCAGCCTCGGCGTAGGCGTCCAGAACGGCGAAGGAGTCCTCGCGGCCGGCGGTCCAGCCGAAGACGTTGCCGCCCAGGCAGAGCGGGAAGAGGTTGAGTTCGGAAAAGCTCATGTGGCAACTGTATTTGCCTCCTGCCCGCGTGACTCCGGGGCCCCGCCGGACCCGGGCCGGTGCGCCGCGCGGCCGGCCCGGGCCCGGCGGCGCCCGCCGCGCCGCGTCCCCCCACGCCGGCCGGTGCGTTCCCGCGTACGGCGGAGCCGGGCGGCGGGCCGTACGGTGATCTCCCTCCGGCGGCATGGAAATCCGGCCGGACCCGCGGTTATGGTCGGCGTGTGAACGGCTTCAGGCAGCGGCGGGGCGGGACCGGACGCGAGCGTGACGGTGCCGATCCCGATACGCGGTCCGGACGCGAAAGTGACGGCGCCGACCCCGGCGCGCGGTCCGGACGTGAGCGTGGCGGCGCCGATCCCGGCGCGCGCACCCGCATCCTCGACGCCGCCGAGACGCTGTTCGCCGGGGGCGGCTACGAGGCGACCTCGACGGCGGAGATCGCCCGGGTCGCCGACGTGCCCAAGGGCCTGGTCTTCCACTACTTCCCCAGGAAGATCGACGTGCTGGTCACGCTGGTCGACGAGCGCACGCTCGTGGAGGAGGCCCCCGAGGTGGAGGCCGTCCCCGGTGACGCGGCCGGGACGCTGTCGAAGCTGGCCCGGCGGCTGCCGCTGCGCGCCTCCCCGGCGATGCGCCGCATCCTGTTCCGCGAGGCCGACACGCACGGGTCGGTCCGCGAGCGGCTGGGCCGCCTGAACGGAGAGATCATCCGGCGGGCCCGGTTCGCCCTGGGGCTGGCGCTGCCGACCCCGCGCGGCGACGCCGCCCGGCTGGAGGTCGCCGCCGTCACCTTCGCCGCGGTGCTCCTCTACCAGGAGAACCTCTGTCAGCTCACCGGGCACGCCATCGACCCCGACGCGGTCGCCGAGCTGATCGCCCACGCCCTGGGCTGAACCCCGCTTCAGGCCGGTGCCGGCACCGCCACCGGGTCCGCCACCGGGGCCGTGCCCGGGGCCGTGCCCGGGACCGTCACCGGGTCCGGAGCCGGATCCGCGGCCGTCGGCGACGCCGGGACCGTCACCGGGTCCGGGATCGCCACCGGGCCCGCGACCGTCAACGGGCCCGTGACCGTCACCGGGTCCGCGACCGTCACCGGGTCCGCGACCGTGACCGGGTCCGCGACCGTGACCGGCGCGGCGGGCGGGGCCGGGTGGGTGTCCGCCGTTCCGGCCAGCTCGACCAGTTCGTCCATCGCCTCCTGCAGGTGGCCCATGAGCCGCCAGACGTCCGCCACCCGGTCCGGGCAGGCCAGCACGCCGAACCCGAGCGAGCCGTCGTAGGAGAAGCAGGTGATGTTGACCCCGCCGGTCATGTCGGTCAGCACCGACATCGGGTAGTAGCCCAGGACCCGGGCGCCGCACAGGTACAGCGGGAACTGCGGCCCCGGCACGTTGGAGACGATCAGGTTGATCGGCGGCAGCACGATCGAGGCCAGCCGGAAGACCGCCGGGGTCGCCACGGCCGTGACCGGGGCGGGCAGCACCGCCGACAGCTCGTCCAGCCAGGTGGCGGGCGCGGCCGCGAAGCGCCGCTTGGCCCGGCGCATCGCCTCCCCGGTGACCCGCAGCCGCTCCAGGGGGCAGGCGACGTCGGTCGCCAGCGGGGCGACCATGGCCGAGAGCCGGTTGCCGACCCCGACCCCGGCCCCCGTCTCGGCCCCGGCTCCACCGCGGGCGCCCGCCGTACGGACCGCGACCGGGACCGCGGCGACCAGCGGTTCGGCGGGCAGCACGTCGCGCTCGCGCAGCCAGGAGCGCAGCGCCGAGGCGCACAGCGTCATGACCACGTCGTTGACGCTGAGCCCGAAGGTCCGGGCGACCCGCTTGACCTCGGAGAGGGGCAGCGCGCCGTAGGAGAAGCGCCGCCGGGCGCTGATCGGGCCGTTGAACGGGGTGGGCGGGGCGACCAGGGGCGGCATCTCCGGCAGCCCGGCGTCACCACCGATGATCAACCGGGCCGCGGCGGCCACCGTCCGGGCCGCGGGCAGCGCCCCGAGCAGCGGGATCGCGTCGAGGTCGGCCGCCAGCCGGCCCAGGGAGCGCAGCGCCCTGGCGGGGTGGGCGACCGACCTGGCCACGGCCACGGCCAGCATCTCCGCCGGGTCAGGGGCGGGCGGCGGCGGGCCCGGGGGCTCGGGCGCGGGGACCGGGCGGATCTCGGATGTGAGGTCCAGCAGGCAGGCCAGGATCTCCGCGCCCGACATCCCGTCGACCGCGCAGTGGTGGACCTTGGTGTACAGGGCGGCCCGGCCGCCGCTCAGCCCCTGGATGAGGTGCATCTCCCACAGCGGGCGCGACCGGTCGAGGCGGCGCTCGTGGATGCGGGTGATCTCGTCGGCGAGCTGGGACTCGTCGCCGGGCAGCGGCAGCACGACCTCGTGGACGTGGTCGGCGACGTCGAGGCCGGCGGCCTCCGTCCAGTACGGCCGGTCGAGGCCGAACGGCACCTCGGCCAGCCGCAGCCGCAACGCCGGGATCAGGTGCAGCCGCTCACGCAGCAGCCTGATGACGTCGTCGCGGGTCACGGCGCCACCGGGGGAGCGGGCGGCGTCCAGGATCGCGACCCCGGCGAGATGGGCCGCGGTGGTCGCCGACTCGGCGTGCAGGAACTGCGCGTCCAGCGCGGACAGCTGTCGCATCGGTCGGCCCTCCCGGCGGAAAACGACTGGTGGAAGAACAGGTGCGGCCATCATCGCCCCGGTTCGTTTCCCCCTCGTTTCCCCTGTGCGACGCCAGGCGTCCTTTCCGGATGGGATCCGGCGGACCGACCATGGATTCCGGCGGCTTGTCTTGCCTGATCAGCTAATACCTCCGCGCTCCAAGGGAAATGACCCGTGACCTTTTGAAGGGGTAAGAACTGCGTACGGGAATTCCATGTGATCGCTGCGGAGTGGAAATCACCGGCGTTTCTCGCTCAGGTGTTCGCGGTCCGGTCGTTCGTGGCTCAGGACATTCGCGGCTCAGGTCGTTCACCGCTCAGGCGTTCACCACGGTCACCGGATGGCGGACGACCGCGTCGAACAGGTATCCGAAACGGTTGTGCGGCGTGCGGTCCGGCTGGACGGCCCCCGTCTCGTCGACCGCCCTGGCCATCAGCTCGTACGGTCCCGTGACGCGGGGACACCAGGTGACGTGCCAGCGGACCCAGGCGGGGGAGAGGTGTGAGCCGTGCAGCTGGGCCGGGCGCCAGGTGGCGCCGCCGTCCAGGCTCACCTGCACCCCGGTGATCCGGCCGCCGCCCGACCACGAGCGGCCGCGCAGCACGTGCGGGTGCCCGGCGGCGAGCCTGGCCCCCCACGCCAGCTCGAAGGCGCTCCTGATGTTCTGCGTGCTCAGCGGCTCGCCGCCCCGCGGCGGGTAGGCGGCGCCGAACATCCGGTAGAACTCGGTGGTCCACGGCGAGCTCAGGGGCGAGGCGGAGACCTCGATGTCGCCCACCCACTTGATCGACGCCAGGCCGATCCAGGACGGCACGACCAGCCGCACCGGGTAGCCGTGGTCGGGCGGCAGCGGGCGGCCGTTCATCTCGTAGGCGAGGATCACGTCGTCGAGCGCCTTGGCCACCGGGATCGGCCTGCGCACCCTGCCGAAGTCGACGCCCGCCTCGACGTAGTGCGGGTCGAGGCCGCGCGGCATGACGTCGACCGCGTCGGGGGTGACGCCGGCCAGCCGGAGCACCGTGGACAGCGGCACCCCGCGCCAGCGGGCCACGCCGGCGGCGCCGAGCCGCCAGGGGGTGCCGATGACCTCCTGGCCCTGCTGGGAGGCGAACAGGCTGCGGCCGTTGCCCGCGCACTCGATCATCACGTCCCGCGTCACCGCCGGCAGCGACAGCAACTCGGCGTAGCCGAAGTCGCGGGGCGCGCGCAGGCCGGAGCCGTGCAGCCGCAGCCGCCAGGCGGCGGCGTCGATGATCGGGGTGGAGGTGTGGTTGCGCACGAAGAAGCGTTCGGCGGGCACGTGGTAGCCGACGCCGCCCATCGCCTCCCAGCGCGTCTCGGCGTTGGTGTCGTGCGCGACGAACAGCTCCGGCGGCAGCGGCTTGACGATCCCGGGGACGCCGTCCCCGCGGGTTCCATGGCGCTGTCCCGTCCCGCTCTCGGCCGTGTACGGCATGCTGCTCCCCTTCCCCGGTTACATTTATTCCCTACCAGATAACCGTGTAATTGTGCAGGGGGCGTGACGGGCGTGTCACCTCCCGCCACCTCGTCGCTCCCGATGTCGCTCCCGGTGTCGCTCCCGGCGGCCGGGTCCTCCCCGGGAACCATGCCCCTCCGGGAACCACGCCATCCCCGGGAACCATGTCGTCCCGGGAACGGCCGTCCCCGGCGGGCGGGGACGGCGCGGTTCCCGGCGGGCGGCCGTCAGCGGCCCAGGAAGCCCAGCAGCCGCTCCAGCGGCCAGGTGTTGATCACGTCGTCGGCGGTCAGCCAGCCCCGCTGCGCCACGCCGACCCCGAACCGCTGGCCCGCGAGCCCCGGCACGGAGTGGGCGTCGCTGTCGATGGAGAACCTCACCCCATGATGCCGCGCCAGCCGTACGAGGTCGGAGGGCAGGTCGGAGCGTTCGGCGGCGGAGTCGATCTCCATCGCGGTGCCGGTGCGCGCGGCGGCGCGGAACACCTCGTCCCAGTCGGCGTCCACCGGCGGGCGCCGGCCGATCCGGCGGGTGGTGGGGTGGCCGATGATGTGGACCCGCGGATTCTCGCAGGCCGCGATGAACCGCCGCGTCATCTCCTCGCGTGACTGGGTGAAGTGGGAGTGCACGCTGGCCACGCACACGTCGAAGCCGGCCAGGACCTCCTCCGGCCAGTCCACCGACCCGTCGGGGCCGATGTTCAGCTCGGTGCCGTGCAGCAGCCGCATGTCCGGATGGTCCGCCTGCAGGCGGCGCAGCCGCTCGCGCTGCTCCAGCGCCCGCTCCAGGGTCATCCGCTGCATCGCCAGGTCCGGGGCGTGGTCGGTGACGGCGTAGTAGGAGTAGCCGCGCGCGGCGGCGGCCGCCACCATCTCCTCGAGCGTGGCGATGCCGTCGGTCAGGTCGGTGTGGGTGTGCAGGTCGCCCCGCAGGTCGGCGACGGTGACCAGGTCCGGCAGCTCCCCGGCGAGCGCCGCGTCGATCTCCCCGCCGTCCTCGCGCAGCGTCGGCGGGATCCACGGCATGCCGAGCGCCTCGTAGACGTCCTCCTCGCGCTCGGCGGCGATCACCCGGTCGCCGTCGAACAGGCCGTACTCCGACAGCTTCCAGCCCCGCTTCACCACCAGCTCCCGCAGGTGCACGTTGTGCTCCTTGGAACCGGTGAAGTACTGCATGGCCGCGCCCCACGAGGCGGCCGGGACCAGCCGCAGGTCCACCTGCACGCCCTGCGTCGTGCGGACCGAGGTCTTCTTCTCGCCGGAGGCGATGACCTCCGCGACGTACGGCATGCCCCGGAAGTCGTCCATCAGGCTCTCCGGGCCGACCGCCAGGATGTCGATGTCGCCGATGGTCTCCTTCATCCGGCGCAGCGACCCGGCGTAGGCGATCCGCTCGGCGTCGAGCGAGGCGATGATCTGCTCGGCGAGGTCCATGGCGGTGCCGATGTCCACCCGGGCGCCGGCCAGCTCCAGCTGCTCCAGGCCGTGCAGCAGGTTGGCCTCCGTCTTGGGGCCGAAGCCCCTGACGCCCCGCAGCCGCCCCTGCCCGATCGCCTCGGTCAGGGCCTCGGGGGAGTCGATGCCCAGCTCCTGGAAGAGGAAGACCGCCTTCTTCGGCCCCAGAGAGGGGACGCGGGTGAGCCGCCTGACGCCCTCCGGGACCTTCCCGCGCAGGTCGTCGAGCTGGCGGAAGCTGCCCCTGATGAGGAACTCCTCGACCTTCTTGGCGATCGCCTCGCCCACCCCCGGCACCGAGCGCACGGCCGTGGCCGCGATGTCCTCGGGGAAACCGGCGATCGCCTTGGCCGCCTTCTGGTAGCTGCGCACCCGGAAGGCGTCGCCGCCGGTCATCGCGAACAGCTCGGCGTACTCCTCCAGGGCGGCCGCGACGGCGTCGTTTGCTCGTGCCATGGGCCCAGCTTAGAAGATCGCCCCGACATTTCCCGGCCGCCCGCGCCCGGCCCGCGGCGGGCTCCAGCACACCGGAAGGTGCACCCGGCCGACCCCGTGGATCACGATCGAAAAGGAGTGAGAGCTGAGGAAGGAGGTGAACGGTATGGAGATCAGCTGGGACCTCGGTCAGGTCGACGAGGAGGCGCAGGAGTTCGACGTGCTCGGCAACAAGTCGTACTGACGTGCCGCGCGACGAGACCGTAGCCGCCCCGCGACCGGGCGGCGCGTGATCCGAGGGCGCTGCGGGGCGGGTCGCCGTGTTGACGCCCCCGCGCCCGGACCCCCGGGTGTGCCGGCTTGAGGAGAGGGAGACCATGGACCAGGGCGACGCCGCGCCGCGGCCCATCGTGCGCCCGCTGGTCGGCGGGATCCTGCACGTGGCCTGGACGGCCGACGGCGCCGGCGTCAGCGGCGGCGCCTGTGACGCCGACCCCGGCCGGGCCGCCCGCCGCGCGGCGGGGGAGTACGCCCAGCACGTGAGCCACCTGTCGGCCGCCGGCGCGCTGCCGGTCCTGGCCGGCCCCGGCGACCGGCCCCGGATCGCACCGGCCGCGCACGCCGCCGCCGGCTCCCCGCCGACGTCCTGGGTGGCCGGCCACGGCATGCGCGACGGTACGGAGGTCGCCGTGCCCGCCCAGGCCGTCTTCCTCGGCTGGGACCCTCCGCCGCCGGAGATCCGCTGGTGCGTGCAGACGTCGGCCGGCACCGCCGCCGGCGCCGACCCGGAGCGGGCGCGCACGGCCGCGCTGCTGGAGGTGATCGAACGGCACGTGCTGGAGCGCGGCTGGCGGACCGGGGACATCCGGTTCGAGGAGCTGGACCACCTGCACGACGCCGTGCTGCCGCCGGGCCTGACCGGCGCGCTGCGGGACGGCGGCGTCACCCTCCGGACGCTCCGCGTGGCGGGGCTGTCGCCCGACGTCGTGACGGCCTTCCTGCACCGCTCCGACGGCACCGCGCTGACCTGCGGCGCCGCCGCCCGGGGGGACACCGCCGCCGCCGTACGGCACGCGGTCTACGAGGCGGTGGGCAACCGTCTCGCCCTCTCCGCCCCGCGAGGCCCCGCGCGGCCGGGCGGCCATGACCATGACGGGGACTCCGCGCGGCCGGGCGGCCCGGACCGGGACCCCGCGCGGCCGGGCGCCGGGGACGGAGGCTCCGTGTACCCGGGCGCCAGGGACGGAGGCTCCGCGCGGCCGGGCGACCGGGACCGCGACAGAGGGCTCGCCGCGGCCGCCGCCGGCCCGCGGCACCTGGACTTCGTGCGGCGGCGGACCGTGGGCGCCGGCGAGCCCCGGACCGCCCCCGTCACCCCGGCCGGCCTGCTGGAGACCGCCGAGGCCCTGTTCGGCCGCCAGCCCGCCGAAGTGCGGCTGCCCTCGGTCGGGCCGTACGCGGTGCACCGCGTGGTGTGCCACGGCTCGGAGGTCTTCCAACCGCTCACCCCGCCCGCCGGCCTGGCGTGCCCGCTCGCCTAGGAGGTCACGTGCCCAAGTTCGCCTACCACCGCGACGACTCCGTCTCCTTCGGGGAGCTCCGCTTCGCCGGGCCGCGGGTGCTCGACACGGCCGAGCTCGCCCGGCGCTGGAGGGCGTGGATCGACCTGGGCGACGCCGACCCGGCCCCGCTGCGGTCGCGGCACGCCGTACACCTGGCGCGGATGCTCACCGGGGAGGCCGAGGAGATGGCGCCCAACTGGTTCGCCACCGTGTCGGTGACCAGCTCCCGCTACCAGGTCGTGGCGCAGGCCAGGGCCGTCGGACACCGGTGCGAGCGGCCCGCCGGCCTGGCCGGGCGGCTGCGCACCCCCCGCTGGCAGGCCCTGGTGACCGCGCTGGAGCGCTGGCCGGCGCTGCCGCCGGCCCGCAGGGTCGTGGTGGTCGCGCTGCTCACCCAGCTCGGCTTCCACCGCCACGTCGTCAGCCTCGTCGGCACCCTCACCGCCGCCGCCGACCCGCTGTCGCAGCAGCTGGCCTACGAGGCGTCCCGGGCCGCCTACCAACTCAACCGCGCCTCGCCCGTCCCGGCCCGCGTCTTCGGCTGGCTGGCCGAGAACGCCGCCCGGCCCGCGCTGCGCACGCTCGCCGCCCTGCAGCTGGTCTCCACCCGCTCCCGCGGCGGCGGCGACCGGGCGGAGGCGGCCCGGTGGCTGGCCGCGGCGCGCCGGGCGGCCGACGGCCTGGACGCCGAACCCGACTGGCTGGCGCACCTGGTGACGAGCCGCTACCACCGCGCCGCCGCGCTGCACGAGCTGTCCGGCGGCGACCGCGAGCCGGTGGTCGAGCACATGCGCCTGGCGCTGAGCCACGACGAGGACATGGCACGGTGCGCGCCGGACCCGGTGCGGGCCCACTACCGGGCGGAGAACCGGGGACTGGTCCTGGAGGCCCACCTGAAGCTCGACACCCTCACCGGCGAGGCGAGCGCCCCCGCCGACGCCGTGGCGCAGCTCCGCGCCCTGGACCCGGTCGATCCCGAGCCGCTGTACGCCGTCGGCGCCTACCTCGCCGGACGCGGCGACTGGGAGGGCGCCCGCGGGGCGTTCCGGCGGGCCGCGGGGTCGGGCACGCTGCGCGGGGCGATGGCCGCCGCCGCCGCGGCCGACTGCTCCGAGCGGCTGGGACGCCCCGGCGACGCCGAGGAGGACCGCCTGCTCTGCCTCGACCTCGACCCGGCCGCCCGCCTGACCGCCCGCCCGAGCCCGGCAGGGGAGGGACGATGACCGGCACGCGCAGGCCCCCCGCCCCGGAGGAGACCGGAACCGGTGAGCATCTCGCCGACTGCGGCCCGGAGCGGCCCGGAACCGGCGGACTGCTCACCGTCCGGCCGCTGGAGGCCCTGCCCGACCTGGACGGCCTGCGCCCCGGCGACCCCGAACCGGGCGGCCGGCACGCCCTGGAGGAGATCATCACCGCCCTGCCCGTCGCGGAGTTCCTCGACCGGCACTGGGGACGCGACTGCCACCTCGACCCCGGCGATCCCGGCGACCCGGGGCGGTTCCACCACCTGCTGCCCTGGCCGGAGCTCGACCGGCTGCTCGACGGGCACCGGGCGTGGCCGCTGCGGATGCAGGTGGCGCGGGGCAACGCCTCACTGCCGCCGTCCTCCTACCTGGAGACGATCCCCGGCAGGGGCGTCGGCCGCGAACCGGCGATGCGGGTGTCCAGCGCCAAGCTGCACGCCCGGCTGCGCGAGGGCGCGACGCTGGTGTTCGGGTCGGTGGACGAGGCGGTGCCCGCGGTGCGGGAGCTGGCCGAGCGGCTCGAACACGACCTGCGCGCCGAGGTGTTCGTCAACCTCTACGCCTCCTGGGGGCAGGTCGGGGCGTTCGACCCGCACTGGGACGACCACGACGGCATCATCCTGCAGGTCTACGGGCGCAAGGAATGGCGGCTGTACGGCGTCGGCCGTCCCGCGCCGCTGCCGGGCGACGGCCCCCTCAACGAGTGCCCGCCCCGGCCCCTGCGGCAGTTCGAGCTGACCGAGGGCCAGGCGCTGTACGTGCCGCGGGGCCACTGGCACGCGGTCCGGCCGGTCGGCGGCACCACCGTGCACCTGACGTTCGGCATCCGGCGGCCGGTGGTCCGCGACCTGCTGCGCTGGGCGGTCGACCGGCAGCTGGGCCACCCCGACGCCCGGCTCGACCTGCCGCTCGGCGGGTGGGACGACGAGCTCGCCGGCCGGCTGTCCCGGCTGCTCGACGGGATCGGCGAGCTGCTCGGCGCCGAGGGGTTCGGCCGGTACGTCGCCGAGCGGGACGGGCGGGCCGCGGCGCGCCCCCGCCACCTGCTGCCGCACGCGGTGACCGACCTGTCCGGCGGCTGCCCGCCGGACGCCGTCGTCGTCCTGGCCGCCCCCCGGCCGGTGGCGCACGGCGGGGACGGGCGCCGGCGGACCCTGCTGTCGGGCGGCCTGCGCTACGACTTCGACGCCCGCTGCGAGCCGCTGCTGCGCCGCCTGCTCGGCCGCCGCCCCTGGCGGGTGGGCGACCTCGCCCGGGAGGCGGCCGCCGAGGGCGGCCCGGACGCCGGGGAGTGCCGGCGGCTGGTGGCCGAGCTCCTGGGGCACGGCCTGCTGCGGTTCGACACCGGCCCCGCCGCGCCATCCGGATCACCCGGCGGGCCGCCCGCCGGAGCACCCGGAGAGCGGTACGACCGGCGGCCTGAGGAGGGACGACGATGACGGACACGATCCCCGGAACCGGGGCGCCGCGACCCACCCGGCGGCCCGGCGCGCTGTCCCTGGCGCCGGACTTCCCCATGCTGTGGGGCGCCTCGGCGGTGTCGCTGCTGGGCAACGGCATCTCCTCGGCGGCGCTGCCGCTGCTGGCCGCCACGCTCTCCACCGACCCGGTGGTGGTCGCCTCCGTGGTGGTCGTCGGGAGGCTGCCCTGGCTGCTGTTCGCCCTGCCGGCCGGGGCGATGGCCGACAGGTGGGACCGTAAGCGCGCCATGTGGCTGGCGGACCTGGTGCGGGCCGCCCTCACCGGCGTGCTGGCGGTGGCCGTCGCGGCGGGCTTCGCGAGCATCGGGCTGCTGATGGCCGTCGGCTTCCTCATCGCGGTCGCCGACACCGTCTTCGACAGCAGCAACACCGCCGTGCTGCCCAAGGTGGTCTCCGGCGACCCCGACCGCATCCGGCGGGCCAACTCCTGGCTGGTGGGGACCAGGACCACCGTCGAGTCGTTCGCCGGGCCTCCCCTCGGCGGGCTGCTGTTCGGCTTCTCCCGGGCGCTGCCGTTCGTCGGCGACGCGCTGTCGTTCCTGCTCAGTGCCGCGCTGCTGCGCAGGATGCGCGGCGACTACCACGTCTCCCGCAACGCCTACGGCGAGACGGGACTGTGGCGGGCCGTCGCCGAGGGCTGCTCCTGGCTGTGGCGGCAGCCGGTGCTGCGGTCGATCACCGCCGTGGCGGGCCTGTTCAACGTCGCCTGCCTGGCGCAGACCGCGATCTTCGTGCTGTTCGCCCAGCAGGAGCTCGGCCTGGGGGCCTTCGGGTTCAGCCTGCTGCTGGCCGTGGGGTCGTTCGGCAGCCTCTTCGGCGCCGCGCAGGCCGGCCGGCTCAACGCGTGGTTCGGCACGGCGGTCAGCCTCCGCCTCGCCCTGGTCGTGGCGGGCGCCGCGTGCCTGGCCACCGCGGTCGCCCCGGACGCGTGGACCGCGGGCGCCGCGGAGGTCCTGGCCGGGTTCGCCGCCGCGATCTGGAACGTCAACCAGATGTCGCTGCGGCAGTCCGGCACACCCGACCACCTCCTCGGCCGGGTCACCGGCGCCCACCGGCTGGTCACCTACGGGGGGATGCCCTTCGGCGCGCTGCTGGGGGGCCTCCTCGCCTCGGCCGCCGGCCTGCGCGCGTCGTTCGTCGTCGCGGGAGCGATCATGCTGGCGCTCGCCGTGTTCGCCGCCGCCACGATCACCCGATCCCGCGTCGCCGAGCTGGTCGGAGAACCGGCCGCCGGCCGGGGATGAGCACCGCCGCACCGACCCGGACACGAGCACCGGCATGAGCACCGCCGCACCGACCCACGCAACCGCCGCGCAACCGACAAGGAGCAGTCAATGGTGGGCAACAGCTTCGAACGCGTCCTGAACCACCCCCGCGAGAAGGTCTGGCGGGCCATCTTCGACCCCGCCGCCGCCGAGCACTGGCTCGGCGTGGTCGCCAGCGTCATGCCGGAACGGCCGGGCGCCGCCTTCTGCTGGCTCTACGACGCGGGCGCCCGCAGGCCGACCGCCTACACCGGGCGGATCGGCGCCCTGGAGACGCACCGCCGGCTGGAGCTGACCGTCGGCCTGATCGCCTGCGACGCTGAGGTGACCATGGTCTTCGAGCTGGCCGACGACGACGCCGGCCGTACCCGTCTGACGCTCCGGCAGGACGGCTTCCCCGAGGAGGGCAACGGCAGGTTCGAGCGCGACGGGTTCCTGCACCACTGGGACCACTTCCTGGACCTGCTCGGCGACTACCTCGACGAGACCCCGCACAACTACCACACCATGCACCGCACCGAGCTGGGGGTCATCCCCGTCGGGGCCGTCGCCGGCGAGGGCATGCTGGTGCAGGACGTGGCGCTCGGCGCGCCCGCCGACGTCGCCGGGGTGCGCCCCGGCGACGTCATCCGCGCCGCCGACGACTTCCTCTTCGACAGCCTCGACGACCTGGACGTGTGGGTCGAGAACCACCGGCCCGGCGATCGGGTGAACCTGGTGATCGGCGAACGCGTCGTCCCCGCCGTCCTGCGGGCCAAGCGGTACGCGCCGTCCTGACGGAGCGCACCCCCCGGCGACCCCGGCGATCTCGACGACCCTGACGGCCATGGACAGGAGGCACGATGCCGGACGTCATCCCGCTGCCGGAGCGGACGGAGCGGATCACCGCGTCGCTGCCGGACCCGTTCCGCCGCTCCCAGCTCGACGGCGACGGCCCGGCGTTCGCGCTCACCCCGGCCGGGCCGGTGGTGAGCGCCGACGCCTGGTCCGGCCGCCATCTGGCGCTGCTCACCGGCGGGCGGTGGACGCCGCTCACCACCGGGCCGCGGTGGCACCGCCGCCCCCGGTGGGACGGGGAGCGGCTGACGGCCGACGCGTCACGCGACCTGGCCGCCGAACGGTTCGGCGAGGAGACGGTCCCGCTCCCGGTTCCTGTTCCGGTTCCGGTCGCGGGCCGGGAGCCGGCGCCGGCTCCCGGCCCGGCGGGCCGCGGCGGGAGGGTGGTCCACCCGGTCCTCGGCGAGGTGCTGCTGCCGCCGCGCGCCGTGGTCGAGGCGGTCGTGCCGGACTCGCCGCGCCGCGACAGGATCGCCGTGCTGCTGCGCCGGGGACCGGCCAGGCGCGTGGTGTGCGTGGACGGCGGCGGCGTCTCGCACTGGGACGGCCCGGTGACCTCCGTCGGGCCGTGGCTGTCACCGGAGGAGGTCGTCGTGGTCGCGGAGACGTGGCCGGGCCGGGCGGCCTACGCCTGGCACACCCGCACCGGGGCACGGCGCCGCCTGACCGGGCCCGGCGCGGCCGTGGTGGGCGACGTGCTGGCCGGCGACGGGGTCGCCGGCCTGAGCTGGACGTCGGCCGGGCAGCCCCGGCGGCTGTGGGCGGGGGAGAGCGCCGAGCTCGCCGCGGGAGGGCTGCGGCTGCGGCCCGACCCGCCCCGCGGCCAGGCGCCCCCGCCCGCACGCCACACCGTGCTGCAGGGGCCGTGCTGCCCGCTGCCGTGCCTGCTGCGCGACCCGCCCGGTACGGCGCGCGGCACGGTGCTGCTGCTGCACGGCGGCCCGAACGGGGTGAACCTGGGGACCTGGTCGCCCTTCGCCGAGTCGCTGGCGCTGGCCGGCTGGCGCGTCGTCCAGCCGAACGTGCGGGGGAGCAACGTGCTGGACCCGGCGCTGCGCCCGCCGCCGCCCGGCCGCTACGGAGTGGACGACGCCGACGACGTGCTCGCCGTACTGCGCCAGGTCGCGACCGGGCCGGTCGTGGCCGGTGGGATGAGTTACGGGGGTTACCTCGCGGCCCGGGTCGCGCGCCTGTCCCCCCGGGTGCGCGGGGTCTTCCTGCTCGGCGGGTTCCTGCGGTTCACCGACCTCGGCGACTCCGGCCACGACGGGGTGCGGGCCTTCCTGCGCACGGCCGGCGACCGCCTCGCGCCGGACGCGGCGCCCGCCGCCGCGCCGCACTTCGTCGCGCACGGGGAGGAGGATCCGCGCATCCCCGCCGGCGCGGTCCGCGCCCACCTGGGCGAACTGCCGGCCGGGTCGGAATGGGTCGGCATCGAGGGCGAGGGCCACGGGATGCTCACCGACCATGCCGCCAGGAAGGTCTTCCCCCGGTTCTTCGCCTGGCTGGACAGGCTCGGCTGAGCGCGGCGCCCATCGGCGCCCATCGGAGGCCATCGGCGCTCACCGGAGGCCATCGGCGGCCATCTGGCGGCCGGAGACGGACGGGGACGGGCGGGGGGACAGGGGGCGGGGCCGGGGGAACGGAAAGAACCGGACACGACGGAAGAGGTGGTGGACGATGCTGCGAGTGAGCGTCAGCAAGGTACGGCCGGAGCAGGTGGACCGGCTGCGCGCGTGGTTCGCCGAGCTGTCCGGCCCCCGCAGGGGCGAGCTCCTGGCGACCTTCGCCGACGAGGGCGTGCGGCACGAGACCGTCCTGCTGGTCCCCACCTCCGACGGGCCGCTCATGGTCTACGTCATGGAGGAGGAGGACCCGGCACGGTCGATCGCCGCCTTCCGGGACTCGGCCCACCCCGTCGACGCCGACCACCGGGCAGTGCTGTCGGCGGCGTTCATGGGGGTGGCCGAACACGAGGTGCTCCTCGACGTGCCCGCGGAGCCGCCCGCCGGCCTGTCGACCGGCCCGTCCGCGGAGCCGTCCGCCGCCCGGCCCGGCTCCCTGCCGCCGGCGGCGGGCACGGCCACCGGAACCCCCTGAAACTCCCCGGCGACCCCGGCGACCCCGGCGCCCATCGGGTCCGAGGACGCGCCGCCCGGTTTCCGGCCCCGGCCGCCGGCAGCCACCGGAACCCCCTGAAAACCCCCGGGAACCCCCAGAACCCGCCGGAGCCGGGGACGTGCCGCCCGATTGTGCCGCCGCGCCGGGGCCGGGCCGATACCGTGGCACCGCCGCCCGCACACCCCCGGCCTGGAGCGAGAGATGACGGCGACCGCGCAGACCCCGCCCCCCGTGCCCTTCGACCCCGTCCGCCCCCTGATGGGGGTGGAGGAGGAGTACTTCGTCGTCGATCCGGTGACGCGGGCCGTGACGCCCCGGGCCGCGGAGGTGGCCAAGCGCGCCGCCGCCGTCCTGGGGGACCGCGCGAGCACCGAGATCATCCGGTTCCAGGTGGAGGCCAAGACACCGCCCTGCGCCGACTCCGCCGGCCTGGCGGAGCGGTTGCGCGAGATGCGGGCGGCCATGGCCTCGGCGGCGGCCCGCGAGGGGCTGGCGGTGGTCGCCTCGGGAACGCCCGTGCTGGGCGACGTCGTCCCGCCGCCGATCGTCGACGACTCGCGTTACGACCTCGGCATCGCCGCCTACCGGACGCTGCACGACGAGCAGAGCATCTGCGCCGGGCACGTCCACGTCCACCTGCCTGACCGGGCGCGGGCGGTGCTGGCGGGCAACCACCTGCGGCCGTGGCTGCCGGTGCTGATCGCGATGACGGCCAACTCCCCGCTGTGGGCCGGCCGCGACACCGGTTACGCCGCCTGGCGGGTGCTGTGCTGGAACAAGTGGCCGGTCGCCGGGCCGCCGCCGTACTTCGCCGAACCGGAGGAGTTCGACCGGCTCGTCGCCACCCTGACGGACGCCGGGGTGCTGGTGGACCCCGGCACGATCTTCTGGGACGTCCGGCCCTCGGCGCGGCTGCCCACCCTGGAGGTGCGGGTGGCCGACGTGCCCGCCACCGCCGGGGAGTCGGCGCTGCTCGCCGCCGTGGTCAGGGGCCTGGTGGTGACGGCGCTGGAGCGGATCGGCGACGGGGACCCCGGACCGCGCCCGCCGGAGGCGCTGCTGCGCGCCGCCTACTGGCAGGCGGCCCGCGACGGCATGGACGGCCACGGCATCGATCCGCTCACCGGCGAGCGGCACCCCGCCGCCGACCGGGTCGGCGCGTTGCTGCGCCACATCCGGCCCGCGCTGGAGCTGACCGGCGACCTGGACATGGTGACCGAGCGGCTGGCCCGGCTGGGCGGGGAGGGCACCGGGGCGGCCCGACAGCGGGCCGTCCACGCCCGCCGCGGCCTGCCGTCCGACGTGGTGGACCACCTCGTCGGGCACTTCACCGCCTGACCGTCCGGGTGGTGGGCGAGCCTGCGGCGTTCCGGATGGTGGGCGGGCCTGCGACGTTCCCACCTGCGGCCGCGGCCGCGGCCACCGCCACCCCGGCCGCGGCCGGGGTGGCGGTGGCGGCGCGGCGCGCGCGCAGGCCGCCGGCCAGGCACAGCACGACACCGAGCGCGAGCCAGGCGACCAGGACGATGACGGAGTGGGCGGCGCCGTGGCCGTCGAAGAAGGCGGTGGAGCGCAGCAACCGGCCGCCCGCCCCGGGCGGCAGCAGCTGGCCGAGGACGCCGGACCAGCCGGGCAGCATCTCGGGTGCGGTCGCGGCACCCGACAGGGGATTGCCGATGAGCATCATGGCGACGGCGCCGAGACCGAAGCCGACGTACCCGAGCAGTGACTCCAGCCCGAGGATGCTCAGTGAGGTGGCCGCGATGGTCAGGGCGATGGCGCCGCTGTTGGCCAGGTAAGCGCCGCTGAGCGAGCCGAGCCAGAACTGCAGGATCGCCGCCACGGCCAGGCCGCCGGCGATCGCGAAGGCGAGCGCTCCGGTGACCCGGCGGGCGGTGCCGCGGACGAGTCTGGTCAGCAGCAGTACGGCGAGCAGGCCGCCCATGGCCAGGGGCAAGGCCCCGGCGGCCAGGCCGGCGCCGCGCGGGTCGTCGGCCGGCAGGGCGACGAGGTCACGGGCGGCGACCGCCGGGTCGGCACCCTGCGCCTGCGCCTGACCGAGCGCGGTCGCGATGCCCTGCAGGGTCTGCGCGACCGCCGCGCTGGCGGCGGAGGCCGTGATGACCTGCGGAGTGCCGGAGCTGACGTCGATCGCCCCGTACACCTCCCGTTCGCGGATCAACCGTTCGGCGGCCGCTGTGTCGGCGACCTCGGTGATCTCGAAGCCGCCCGGCAGGCGTTGGCCGAGAGCGGTGCTGACTCGCCCGGCCGCGGCGGCCGGGCCCGCGACGGCGATCGGCACGTCGTGTACCGATGAGCGCACCGACGGCCAGGCGAAGGCGGTGAGCAGCACGGAAATGCTCGCCGTGAGCAGGACGACCGCCCTGGCCACCGTCGGCCAGGGTGACTGCGGTGCGTCGGCTGCCTGCGGGGCCTGAACGGCCATATCTACTCCTCGAAGAGAACGTTTGCGTGATTTACGTGGTGACGGGGCGGCCGGTTCGCGCTTGTGCCGATGAGCGGACGCCTTCGCTCGGGGCTCCGCACCGTCGCGATGCCGTGATCATGGAGCGGCGGCTGAAGGATCACTTCAGCGTGAGGGGGGTCTCGGATGCGATCCGGGTCAGCTTCCGCGGGTTGCGGACGTAGTAGAGGCCGGTGATGCGGGCGTCCTCGACCCGGACCGCTATGACACCGTCGATCTCGCCGTCCACGCGCAGGAGGAGCGCCGGGTTGCCGTTGACCACGGTGGACTCGCTGGTGAGCGCGATCCGGGCCCTGCCGAGGCCGCCGACGATCATGCGGGCCACCTTGCCGGCACCGGTGATCGGCCGCGGCGCGGCCTGCTTGACGCCGCCGCCGTCGCTCACCAGGACGACCTCGGGGGCGAGCACGTCGAGCAGGCCCCGCAGGTCCCTGGTTTCGAGCGCGCGCCGGAAGGACTCCAGCACCGCCCGGGCCTGGCCCGGGGAGACCACCTCGCGAGGCCGCCGGGCATCGACGTGCCGGCGGGCCCGGTGCGCGATCTGGCG
>NZ_BMQJ01000001.1:590740-910435 GCF_014648055.1 Streptosporangium pseudovulgare | reverse complement strand
AACGAGGTGGAGGTCGGCATGATCGGCATCAACGTGCCGATCCCGGTGCCGATGGCCTTCTACAGCTTCGGCGGCTGGAAGGCGTCGCTCTTCGGTGACACCCACGTCCACGGCGCCGAGGGCGTGCACTTCTACACCCGGGGCAAGGTCGTCACCTCCCGCTGGCTCGACCCCAGCCACGGCGGCGTCAACCTCGGCTTCCCCACCAACGCCTGAGACCTCGCCCCGTCCGCCGGGCACGGCGGACGGGGCGGACCCGGGCCCGGGGCGCCGGCGGGGACTCGCCCGCGAGTCCCCGCCGGGCCGGGCGCGGGCGGGTAGGCTCCGCACAGATGTCGACGCGTCGGTAAGGGGACTTATTCGTGGGCAGGGACGGGCCGCGCCGTACACGCCGGGGCGCACTGGCGGGCGGCCTGGCGCTGGCCGCGTGCGTGGCGGCGGGCAGCGTGACCTCCGACGGGGGCGTGATCTCCGCCGAGACCGTGGGCGCGGCCCCCGCCCGGAACGCCGCGCCCGCGTCCACCGGCTCGCCCTCCCCGGCGTCCACCGTGACACCGGACCGCGGCGCCACCCCGCGCCCCAGGACGACCGGCGTCCCGGACGGCCGGAGCCCGTCGCCGAAGCCCTCGGCCTCGATCGGCAAGGGCGAGGGCATCCTGCGGGTGCTCACCTTCCAGGGCCACGTCGAGTACGGCACGACCCTGACCGGGGTCGACTGGGTCTCGTCCTTCGAGAACCGCACCGGCTGCCGGGTCGTCCGGCTGGACCGGGTGAGGTCGGCGGAGGAGATGGCGGCGAAGTTCCGGCCGGGGTCCTACGACGTCGTCTCGCCCCCGCCCGAGCTGGCCGGGCAACTGATCGCCGAGGGGAAGGCCGCGCCGATCGACACCGGCCTCCTCACCTCCTACAAGGACGTTCCGGAGCGGCTGCGCGAGCTGCCCTCGACGCGGCGGGGGGAGGAGGTCTTCGGCGTGCCGTACCTGTGGAGCGCCGACGAGGTCCTCTACCGGGGCGAGCGGCCGAAGGGCCCGCAGGACCTCTACGACGACGAGCGGGTGGCGATCAGGGACACCCCGATGAGCCTCGCCGGGGCCGCGCTCGCGCTGAAGGAGACGCGGCCGGACCTGAAGATCGGCGACCCGTTCCAGCTCACGCCGAAGCAGCTCGACGCGGCCGTGGAGCTGGTCTCCCGGCACGACGGACCCGGCCGGGTCTACTGGCGCGACTCCCTGGACGCGATCCGGGCCTTCGCGACGGACCGGGTACGGCTCGGCGGGGCCCTGCCGTACCACGCCGACCTCTTCGCGCGGGCGGGCCGCCCGGTGAAGGCGCTCGGTGACGCGCCGATGACCGGGTGGGCCGACTCCTGGATGCTCTCCTCCGGCGCCGCCAGCCCGAACTGCGCCTACCGGTGGCTCGACTGGATCACCTCGCCGACCGCGCAGCGCGCGGCCGCGGCCTGGACCGGTCTCGCCCCGGCGAACCCCAAGGCGTGCGGCGGCGAGGCGCGGCGCGTCTGCGACGCCCACCACGCCGGGGACGCGGCGTGGCTGAAGCGCGTCTTCTTTGCCGTTCGCCCATCGAAGGATTGCGGCGGCGCGGGCGGGGAATGCACTGACTACACCGACTGGACGAAGCGGTGGAAGGACCTGGTGGAATGACCGGCTTCCCCGTGACCCGCCGGTGACCCGCGCCTGACGAGCCGCGGGCGCGCCCGTCCCCCGCCGGGTGTGGCCCGTCAGGGGCGCTCCGGGTGTTTCCCCCGACCCCCGGAGCGCCCGCCTCGTCCCCGGGTGTGCCCGTCAGGCGGGCCCCCAAGCATGTCTGTCATGGAGTCGAATCACCACGGTTTCCGTGGTTCTGATCGTGATCAACGATGGATTCAGTGGCGAATTTATGTCTTCGTTATTGGCTGGTCAACCAGTCAGTGAGTAGGATCGGGCCATGAGAATCCTCCTTGTGGGAGCCGGCGGCGTCGGGTCCGCCGTCGTCCCGATCGCCGCGCGCCGACATTTCTTCGAACACATCGTGGTGGCCGACTCCCAACAGAGCCGGGCCGCCGCCGCGGTGGCCAAGGTCGCCGATCCGCGGTTCAGCGCCATCACGCTGGACGCCTCCGACCAGGCCGCGGTGGAGGCGGCCCTGGCCGAGCACCGCTGCGACGTCCTCTTCAACGCCGTGGATCCGCGTTTCACCATGCCCCTGTTCCGGGCGGCGCTGAACGCCGGCGCGCACTACCTGGACATGGCCATGTCGCTGTCGCGCCCCCATCCCCAGCGGCCGTACGAGCTGCCCGGGGTGAAGCTGGGCGACGAGCAGTTCGCGCTGGACGGCGCCTGGCGCGACCGGGGCCTGCTGGCCCTGGTCGGCATGGGGGTCGAGCCGGGCCTGGCCGACGTGTTCGCCCGCTACGCCGCCGACCACCTCTTCGAGAGCATCGACGAGATCGGGATCCGCGACGGGGCCAACCTGGTGGTGGACGGCTACGACTTCGCGCCGACCTTCTCGATCTGGACCACCATCGAGGAGTGCCTCAACCCGCCGGTCATCTGGGAGGACGGCGGCTGGCGCACCACCGAGCCGTTCAGCGAGCCGGAGGTGTTCGACTTCCCCGAGGGCATCGGCCCGGTGGAGTGCGTGAACGTCGAGCACGAGGAGGTGCTGCTCGTCCCGCGCTGGGTCGACGCCAGGCGTGTGACGTTCAAGTACGGCCTGGGCGAGGAGTTCATCGGGGTGCTGAAGACCCTGCACAAGCTCGGCCTGGACAACGCCGGCAAGATCCGCGTCGGCGGCGTCGAGACCTCGCCCCGCGACGTGGTCGCCGCCAGCCTGCCCGACCCGGCCACCCTCGGCGACCGGATGCGCGGCAAGACCTGCGCCGGCACCTGGGTGAAGGGCGTCGGCAAGGACGGCGAGCCGCGCGAGGTCTACCTGTACCACGTGGTCGACAACGAGTGGTCGATGCGGGAGTACGGCTGCCAGGCCGTGGTCTGGCAGACCGCCCTGCACCCGGTGGTCGCGCTGGAGCTGCTGGCCACCGGCGTCTGGACCGGCTCCGGGGTGCTGGGGCCCGAGGCGTTCGACGCGGTGCCGTTCCTGGATCTGCTGGGCGACTACGGCTCCCCGTGGGGCATGCGCGACCAGCTCGCGGCGGCGCTCCAGCCCGCCTGAGCCGTCCGGCGGTCCTGACGTACGGCTCGCGCGGGCGCAGGCGGCTCCGCCGTACGGCCGCGCGGGCCGCGAAGGTCCTGCCGTACGGCTTCCGCGCACCGGGGCCGTAGGGCTTCCGCGCACCGAGGCGGTACGGCTTCCGCGCACCGAGGCGGTCCCGGTTTCCGGGGCCGCCTCTTCGGCGTTCCCGGGGCCGGGCGGCGCTCGGAGGCGTTGACGGCGAGGGCTCTGACCTGCGGAGACGACGATGTGTCACGAGATCTGGACATCTCGAATCCGGATCGTTACCCCCCACCGTCGGTTCTAATCACTGCCCCCAGGTATGGTTTCGCTCATCCCGCATTAAAAGAGACATAGCGGGATCAACCATGCGCTAAGTGGGATCAGGTGCTGTCCACCGCGCGGTGAACCGCCGCCGTCCCTCGCGTTCCCGGGCGATATATGAGGGGAGGACGATGGGCGCCTACCTGCTGAAGCGGCTGGTCAGCAACGTCCTGCTGGTGGCGATCGCCGCGAGCATGGCGTACTTCCTCGCCGCGACCAGTCTCAACCCCAGGGCGAAGTACGAAGGCCGTCAGCCACCGGTGGCGGAGGCCGTCATCGACTCGACGCTGGACGACTACAACCTCAACGACAAGAAGCCCGTCTTCGAGCGCTATGTCACCTGGGTCTCCGGAGTCGTCACCGGCGATCTCGGCAAGACCTGGCAGGGCAAGTCGGTCAACGATGAGATGGGCCGCCGGATCGGCGTCAGCCTGCGGCTGCTGCTCATCGGAACGGTCCTCGGCTCGGGGATCGGCGTGGCCGTCGGGGCCTTCGCGGCGATCAGACAGTACCGGGTCAGCGACCGGGTCATCGGTGTGGCGGCCTTCGTCATCATGGCGGTCCCGGTCTTCGTGATGGCGAAGATGCTCACCATCGGAGCAGTCGGGATGAACGAGCTGCTGGGCACCAAGCTGGAGTACACCGGCGAGTACACCCCGGGGCTGAGCGGCTGGGACCAGACGCTCAGCCGGCTCAACCACCTGATCCTGCCGACCATCTCCCTGTGCCTCGGGCAGATCGCCTTCTACAGCCGCATCCAGCGCAACATGATGCTGGACGTGCTGGGCCAGGACTTCGTCCGCACCGCCCGGGCCAAGGGCCTCAGCCGCAAGGCGGCGCTGCTCAAGCACGCGCTGCGGACCGCGCTGGTGCCGGCCGCGACCTACTTCGCCTTCACCTTCGGCACGCTGCTGACCGGCGCGATCTTCACCGAGAAGATCTTCGGCTGGAACGGCATGGGCGCCTGGCTGGTGGACTCGATCCAGCAGAACGACACCAACGCGGTCGCCGCGGTGAACCTGTTCGCCGCCGTGTGCGTGCTCTTCGCGGGACTGCTGTCGGACTTCATCGTGGCGGCCCTCGACCCCCGGGTGCGGGTGAGCTGAGATGCGTTCCAAGGTCGTTTTCGCCCGCATGCTGCGCAACCGGCAGACCCGCTACGGCCTGATCGCGTTGCTCCTGCTCCTGCTCCTGGCCTACGTCGGCCCGTTCTTCGGCCCGCACGACTGGCTGGAGAAGGACTTCACGGCGTTCATGGAGCCGCCCTCGGCCGACCACTGGTGGGGCACCACCCAGATCGGCCAGGACGTCTACGCGGTGGCCCTGCACGGCATGCAGAAGTCGATCGTCATCGGCTTCCTCGTCGCGCTCATCTCCACCGGTCTCGCCGCGCTCGTCGGCGCCTCGGCCGGCTACTTCGGCGGCTGGCTGGACAAGGCCCTGATGTGGGGCGCGGACCTGCTGCTCGTGCTGCCCAGCTTCCTGATCATCGCGATCGTCTCGCCGAACCTCAGGGGCGGCTCCTGGCTCTGGTTCGTGCTCCTGCTGGCCGCGTTCTCCTGGATGATCACCTCCCGGGTGGTGCGGAGCATGACGCTCTCCCTGCGGGAGCGGGAGTACATTCTGGCCGCCCGCTACATGGGCATCCCCGGCTGGAAGATCATCATCCGGCACGTCGTGCCGAACCTCTCCTCCCTGCTGATCATCGACGCCACGCTGAACGTGAGTGCCGCGATCATCGGCGAGGCCGGGCTGTCGTTCTTCGGGTTCGGCGTCCAGCCGCCCGACGTCTCGCTCGGCACGCTGATCGCGGCGGGAAGCGACAAGGTCCCGGGATACTCCTGGCTCTTCCTCTTCCCGTCCGGCCTGCTCGTGCTGCTGGTGCTCAGCGTCAACCTCATCGGCGACGGCCTGCGCGACGCGCTCGACCCGGGGAGCAACTCATGACGATTCTCGAGGTGAACGACCTCAACGTCACCTTCCGCGGCGGCATCAAGGCCGTCCGGGGCGTGAGCTACCGGCTCGGCCGGGGCGAAGTGCTCGGCATCGTCGGCGAGTCGGGTTCCGGCAAGTCGGTGACCTCGCTGGCCGTGATGGGCCTGCTGCCCGAGGGCGCCGAGATCAGCGGCTCGGTCAAGCTCCACGGCCAGGAGCTGATCGGCATGCCGGAGGAGGAGCTCACCCGGCTCCGCGGCAAGTCCATCGGCATGATCTTCCAGGACCCGCTGTCGGCCTTCACCCCCGTCTACACCATCGGCGCCCAGATCGCCGAGGCGGTGCGGATCCACCAGAAGGTCGGCAAGGACAAGGCCGCCAAGCGGGCCGTCGAGCTGCTGGACCTGGTCGGCATCCCGCACCCGGACGTCCGGGCCAAGGCGTTCCCGCACGAGTTCTCCGGCGGCATGCGCCAGCGCGCGATGATCGCCATGGCCATCGCCAACGACCCCGACGTGCTGATCTGCGACGAGCCGACCACCGCGCTCGACGTCACCATCCAGGCCCAGGTGCTGGAGGTGCTCAAGACCGCGCAGCGGGAGACCGGCGCGGGCATCGTGATGATCACCCATGACCTGGGGGTCGTCGCCGGCCTGGCCGACCGGGTGCTGGTCATGTACGCCGGCCGGCCGGTCGAGCTGGGCGGCGTGGACGAGATCTACTACCGCCCGCGCATGCCGTACACGATGGGGCTGCTCGCCTCGATCCCGCGGATGGACCGCCCGTCGGCGCGGCTGATCCCGATCGAGGGCAACCCGCCCTCCCCGGCCGCGCTGCCGCCCGGCTGCCCGTTCGCGCCGCGCTGCCCGATGAAGGTGGACGCCTGCGACGACGGCGAGCCCGAGCTGGAGCCGGTGGGCCCCGGCAGCCGCCGGGCGGCCTGCATCCGCGCGCACGAGATCGAGCTGAAGAACCTCGACGGCGCCACGATCTACCCCGTTCCCGAGCCTCCCGCCGAGACGGAGGCCTCCCGGCCGCGCGCCGAGCGGGAGACGGTGCTCAAGGTCGAGGACCTGGTCCGGCACTACCCGCTCATGAAGGGCGCGGTGTTCAAGCGCCGGGTCGGCACCGTGCACGCGGTGGACGGCATCAGCTTCGACATCGCCGAGGGCGAGACGCTGGGCCTGGTCGGCGAGTCCGGCTGCGGCAAGACCACCACCCTGCAGCAGATCATGCAGCTGGAGGCGCCCCAGGACGGCACGATCGTCGTGCTGGGCAAGGACAGCGCCAAGCTGGGCCGGGGCGAGCGCACCGCGCTCCGCCGGGACCTGCAGATCGTCTTCCAGGACCCGATGGCCGCGCTCGACCCCAGGATGCCGGTCGGCGACATCCTCGCCGAGCCGCTGCGCGCGCACGGCCGCAAGGACGTGCCGGCCCGGGTCGCCGAGCTGCTCACCCTGGTCGGCCTGGAGCCGTCCCACGCCGAGCGCTACCCGCAGCACTTCTCCGGCGGCCAGCGCCAGCGCATCGGCATCGCCCGCGCCCTGGCGCTGGAGCCGAAGCTGATCGTGCTGGACGAGCCGGTGTCGGCACTGGACGTGTCCATCCAGGCGGGTGTGATCAACCTGCTGGAGGACCTGAAGGTCAAGCTCGGCCTGTCCTACCTCTTCGTCGCCCACGACCTGTCGGTGGTCCGGCACATCGCCGACCGGGTGGCCGTGATGTACCTCGGCAAGATCGCCGAGGTCGGCACGGTCGAGGAGGTCTACGCCAGGCCCGCGCACCCCTACACGCGGGCGCTGCTGTCGGCCATCCCGCTGCCCGACCCGAACCTGGAGCGCTCGCGCGAACGGATCCTGCTGGAGGGCGACCTGCCCAGCCCGGCATCGCCGCCGTCGGCCTGCCGGTTCCGCACCCGCTGCCCCAAGCGCGCCCGGCTGAGCGCCGAGGACGCGCGCCGGTGCGACACCGAAGAGCCCATTGTCACCCGGCTCGCGCCCGCCGCCGATCACGGCGCCGCCTGCCACTACCCCGAGGTGACCGAGGTACCCGAGACCGCGGTCTCCTGATGAATCCCCGATGGAGGAACACGTGAAGGTTGGTTACAAGGCCGCAGCCGGAGGCGCGCTCCTGGCCATGGCCCTCACCGCCTGCGGCGGCGGCAGCGGCGACACGCCGAAGGCCGAGTCGAGCCAGGCCGCCCAGCAGCAGGCCGCCGAGCTGCCCGGCAGCACGATCAACCCGGTCTCCTACGACCAGGTCGCCGACGGCGGCGTGGTGAAGCTCGGCCTCAGCCAGTGGCAGGAGCAGTGGAACTACAACCAGGTGAACGGCACCAACGCCAGCACCGACGACGTGATCGAGCCGCTGATGCCGCTGATCGGCATCGCCGACGACAAGGCCGAGGTCACCAACAACCCGGACTACGTCACCGAGTGGAAGATGGACCTCGGTAGCGGCAAGCAGGTCGTCACCTACAAGCTCAACGAGAAGGCGACCTGGTCGGACGGCACGCCGATCACCTACAAGGACTTCGTCGCCCAGTGGAAGGCGCTGAACGGCGGGAACAAGAAGTACCAGGTCTCCTCCACCGAGGGCTACGACCGCGTCGAGTCGGTGGAGAAGGGCGCCTCCGACAAGGAGGTGGTGGTCACCTTCTCCAAGAACTACCCCGACTGGAAGGGCATGTTCTCGCCGCTCTACCCGGCCTCGACGAACGACACGCCCGAGCACTTCAACAAGGGCTGGATCGACAAGATCCCGGTCACCGCCGGCCCGTTCAAGGTCGAGTCCATGGACCAGACCGCCAAGACCGCCACCCTCGTCCGTGACGACAAGTGGTGGGGCCAGAAGGCCAAGCTCGACAAGGTCATCTTCCGGGCCATCGACCAGACCGCCATGATCGGCGCCTTCGCCAACGGCGAGATCGACGCGGTGGAGATCCCGGCGAACGCCGCCGACCTCAAGCGGGCCAAGGAGGTGCCGAACGTCGACATCCGCAAGGCGGCGGCCCCGAACTGGCGCCACTTCACCATCAACGGCTCCTCGGAGCAGCTGAAGGACAAGTCGGTCCGCCAGGCCATCGTGCTGGGCATCAACCGCGAGGCCATCGCCCAGTCCGACCTCAAGGACATGGACTGGCCGATCCAGCTCCTCAACAACCACGTCTACATGAACACCCAGAAGGGTTACGTGGACAACTCCGGGGAGCTCGGCAAGTACAACCCGGAGAAGGCCAAGCAGCTGCTGGACGCCGCCGGCTGGAAGCAGGAGGGCGAGTACCGCAAGAAGGACGGCAAGGAGCTCAACCTCCGCTTCATCGTCCCGGCCGACCTGGCGCTGTCCAAGCAGGAGGGCGAGCTCACCCAGGCGATGCTGAAGGAGGTCGGCGTCAAGGTCACCGTCGAGCCGGTGCCGGGTGACAAGTTCTTCGACGACTTCATCATCCCCGGCAACTTCGACATCGCGCCGTTCTCGTGGCTGGGCACGCCGTTCCCGCTGGGCGGCCTGCCGCAGATCTACAAGACGCCGACCGGCCCTGACAACTACGGCAGCAACTTCCCGCGCATCGGCACCCCCGAGCTCGACCAGGTCATCGAGCAGGCGGGTGGCGAGATGGACCCGGCCAAGGCCGTGGAGCTGGGCAACCAGGCCGACAAGCTGATCTGGGACGAGGTGCACACCCTCCCGATCTACCAGCGCCCCGACATCCACGCCGCCAAGAAGAACCTGGCGAACTACGGTTCGTTCGGCTACGCCGACAAGGACTGGACGAAGATCGGCTTCACCAAGTAGGCGCCACTGCCCGGTGATACCCGCGCAGGACCGCTTTCCCGTGCCCTTCCCCGCTCCGGCGGGGGAGGGCACGGCCCTTTTCGGGCCCTTCACGGCGAGGCGGGAGAGGGCCCGGAAACGCGGGGGCTCTAGAAGAAGGCCGCGCGGCGGGGCAGCGGGTGGACGTTCTCCCTCGGGTCCTGCAGCAGAGCGTCGGCGCACTCCGGGCAGGCGAACAGCGCCGCCTCGTCGGGCAGCCGCCCGATCCTGATGCGCGGGCGCGGCCACTTCTTGTGACAGACCACGCAGGCGTCGCCCTCCCGCTGGGTGCGGGTCAGGCCCTCGGGATCGAAGGTCATGGCGTCCTGCCCCCCTCTGGTCGGCCGCCGGCTCATCGCGCCTCCGGTCGTGATCTGCGATCTCGTATCGCAACCGTTATAACGCCGCGATCTCCCGTGGTCGTCGTGCTATGGGCCAAGGGGCGGTTAAATCACGTCCCGCGCGCATGCCGTATAGCAGCAAAAGGGGCACCTGGCATCAAGCCGGGTGCCCCTTTTATGGGGATGTAAATGGTCAGACCTCGCTGATGGCCTTCTCCAGGATGGTCAGGCCCTCCTCCAGCAGGTGGTCGGGCATGACCAGCGGCGGCAGGAACCGCAGCACGTTGCCGTAGGTGCCGGCGGTCAGCACGAGCAGGCCCTCGGCGTGGCACCGCTTGGCGATCTCGCCCGCCGCGGTGGGGTGCGGGTCCTTGGTGCCGGGGACGACCAGCTCGATGGCGATCATGGCGCCGCGGCCGCGCACGTCGCCGACCACCGGGTTGCGCTCGGCGAGGGCGCGCAGCCGGGGCAGCATGACCTCACCGATGTGGCGGGCCCTGCCGACCAGGTCGTCGGCCTCGATGGTCTCGATCACGCCCAGCGCCGCCTCGCAGGCCAGCGGGTTGCCGCCGTAGGTGCCGCCCAGGCCGCCCGGGTGGACCTTGTCGAGCAGCTCGGCGCGGCCGGTGACGGCCGACAGCGGCAGGCCGCCCGCGATGCCCTTGGCGGTCACGATGATGTCCGGGACGATGCCCTCGTCCTCGCAGGCGAACAGGTTGCCGGTCCGGGCGAAGCCGGTCTGGACCTCGTCGGCGATGAAGACGATGCCGTTCTCGCGGCAGAACTCCACGATCCGCGGCAGGAAGCCCTTGGCGGGCTCGATGAAGCCACCCTCGCCCGCGATGGGCTCGATCACCACGGCGGCCACGTTCTGCGCGCCGATCTGCTTGCTGATCTGGTCGATGGCCTGGGCCGCGGCCTCCTCGGCGCAGTTCTCAGGCCCCGTCGGCCAGCGGTAGGGGTAGGCCAGCGGCACCCGGTAGACCTCGGGGGCGAACGGCCCGAAGCCCTGCTTGTAGGGCATGTTCTTGGCGGTCAGCGTCATGGTGAGCAGCGTCCGGCCGTGGTAGCCGTGGTCGAACACCACGACCGCGTCGCGCCCGGTGGCGCTGCGGGCGACCTTGACCGCGTTCTCCACGGCCTCGGCGCCGCTGTTGAGGAGGAAGGTCCGCTTCTCGTGGTCGCCGGGGGTCAGCGCGTTGAGCTTCTCGCAGACCTCGACGTACGACTCGTACGGCGTGACCATGAAGCAGGTGTGGGTGAAGTCGGCGACCTGCCGGGTGACCCGCTCGACCACGCGCGGAGCCGCGTTGCCGACGCTGGTCACCGCGATGCCGGAGCCGAAGTCGATGAGGGAGTTGCCGTCCGCGTCCACGACGACACCGCCACCGGCGTGCGTCACGAAGACCGGCAGGGTGGTGCCGATGCCCTGGGGGACGGAGGCCTGCTTGCGGGCGAACATCTCGCGCGACTTGGGGCCGGGGATCTCGGTGACGACCCGGCGCTCCTGGGGAAGCGAGGGGCCGCCCTGGGTGACGGTGCTCATAGTGCGAAGGTATGTCGCGTCCGCCGGTGTGCTGATGATGCACTATGGCAAAATTGCGAAGAGCATGCTGGACGTAACGTACAAACCGGAGGTGGATCGTGGCGCCGACGCTCCGCACCGTCGTGCGGCGCCTGCCGCTCCGGCTCGGCGTGCTCGCCGGCCACGACGGCCTCGACCGTCCGGTGAGCTGGGTCGCGGTCAGCGAACTGGAGGACCCGACGCCCTTCCTGGAGGGCGGCGAGCTGGTGCTGACCACTGGCATGCGCCTGGACGCCGGCAACGCCGCGCCGTACGTCGCCCGGCTGGTCGGCAAGGGCGTCACCGGCCTCGGGCTCGGCGTCGGCCTGGGGCACGAGACGGTCCCCGCCGAACTGGTGGCCGCGGCGGCGCGGGCCGGGCTGCCGCTCGTCGAGGTGCCCCGCGACACGCCCTTCGTCGCCATCAGCAAGCTGGTCAGCGACCTGATCGCGGCCGAGCAGTACGACGAGATCAGCCGCGCCTTCGCCGCGCAGGGACGCCTCACCCGCGCCGCGCTGCGCCCCGAGGGGCCGCGCGCGGTCATCGACCGCCTGGCCCGCGAGCTCGGCGGCTGGGCCGTCCTGCTCGACGAGTCCGGAGCCGTACGGCACGCCACCGGCCGGGGCGCCTCCCGGGTCGCCGCCCTCCGTCCCGAGCTGGAACGCCTCCGCAAGGCCCCCGGGGGCGGCGCGCCCGCGAGCCTGTCGCTGTCCACGCCGGGGGAGTACGTCATCGTGCAGCCGCTCGGCGCCCGCCGGGTCAGGGGCTTCTTCGCCGTCGGCCTGGAGCGGCCGTTCACCCCGGTCGCGCACACCGTGGTCAACGCCGCCGGCTCGCTGCTGACCCTCGCCGTCGAGCACGGCCGGGAGCACCTGGCCGCCGAGCGGCGGGTCCGCTCGGCGGTGCTCGGGCTGCTGCTCGCCGGGCAGGCGCGGGCCGGGGTCGAGGCGCTGGAACGGCTGGGCGACGGGCTGCCGGACGGGCCGTTGACCGTGCTCTGCGCGGCCGGCGACGCCGAGGCGGTGCTGGAGGCCGCCGGGTCCGAGTTCGCCGCCCCCCTCGACGGCCGGACGGTGGTCGTCGTGGCCGGGGACCGCGCGGAGGAGACCGCCGCGGCGCTGGCCGAGCACGGCCCGGTCGGGATCGGCGCCCCGGTCGCCCTCGACGACCTGCGCGCCGGGCTCGACCAGGCCGACCGGGCGCTCGCCGCCGCCCGGCGCGCCTCGGCCGGGGTCATGCGCTTCGCCGACCTCGCCGGGCAGGGCCTCCTCGCCCTGATCGACCCGGAGGCGAGCGCGGCGTTCGCCACGGCGCTGCTCGCCCCCCTGCGCGAGTACGGCTCGCGCGCCGACCTGCTGGAGTCGCTGCGCGCCTACCTCGCCTGCAACGGCCACTGGGACGCGGCGGCTCAGCAGCTCGGTGTGCACCGGCACACCCTGCGCTACCGCATGCGCCGGGTCGCCGAGCTCCTCGGCCGTGACCTCGACGACCCGGCGGCCCGCGCCGAGCTGTGGGTCGCGCTGGCCGTCGCGGGCTGACCGCCGCGGACCCGCCGACCGGGACGCGGGACGGGCACGACAGGCCGGGCCGGGCGGTCCCGGGCGGATCGGGTCGGGGACGGTCAGGGCGGCCGAGGAGGCCGGGAACGGTCAGGGCGGCCGGGGTCAGGGCCGGTCGGGGACGGACAGCGCGGCCGGGAGGTCAGGGCCGGTCGGCGAGGTAGCGGGAGATGGTGGCGTAGGTGACGGTCTGGTAGGTGTGGCCGTCGCGCAGGTGCCCGGCGCGCTCCAGGCCGATCGCGCCCTGGGCCGCCGCCCACAGGGCGTCGGCGATCTTCCTGGGCTGGGTCGGGATGAGATAACCCGCCGAGATGCAGTCGGCGATCACCCGGTCGAGGACGTTCAGCGCCGCCCTGGCGAGGGTCCTGGCCCGCTCGCTCGGCGCGAAGCCGGGAATGGCCCGCTCGAACATCAGCGCGTAGTACCCGGGCTCGGCGAGCGCGGCCTCCCGGTAGGCGGGGCCGAGCGCGGTCAGGTGCTCCAGCGCGTTGCGGTGCGGCGGCACCGCCTCCAGCCGTCGCCGGAACCGTTCGAAGCCCTCCAGGTACAGGGCCTCGGCCAGCCCCTCCTTGCTGCCGAACATGGTGTAGATGACGGTCGTCGAGCACCCGGCCTCGGCGGCGATACGGCGCATCGACAGGCTCTCCGGGCCGACGGTGATCAGAAGCTGGCTGGCCACGTCGAGCAGCCTGCCGCGCAGTTCGTCCTGGCCGGCGCGCTCGCCGATCAGGTAGGCGCCCTGAAGGCCGCGTGGCGCCGTAGAGGTCATGCGACCATGCCCTTCTGTTCTCGGGTGGTGGCGATCGGTGACGTGATCGGGGCCGCGCTCCGTGAAACAGGTGCCATCTCAGAAATATCCATAATTGGCCCTGTTTCCGTTACAGGCAGAGAGCGAGATATTTTTATGCGTAACGGCGCGACGGCGCAAGGGTCTTGTGCATGGTGGAGTAACACCGTCCCGGGGGCCGTGACATAGCGTCTGAGCCATGGACGTGCGCCCCTTCTGGCTCGCCGGCCGCCCCGCCACGGGGGACGCCGAGCTCACCGTGACCAACTCCCATGACGGCCGTGTCGTCGGCGTCTGCTCCGTGCCGACCCCCGAGCAGGTCGAGGAGGCCGTCGCCGCGGCCGACGCCGTACGCAAGCAGGCCGCCGCGCTGCCCCTCCACGTGCGGGCCGCGGCCCTCACCCATGTCGTGCGCCGCCTGACCGAGCGGGCCGAGGAGATCGCCCGGCTCATCATGGAGGAGAACGGCAAGCCCATCTTCTGGGCCCGCGGCGAGGTCGGCCGCGCCATCTCCACCTTCCAGTTCGCCGCCGAGGAGGCCCGCCGCCTCAACGGCGAGACCGTGCGCCTGGACACCGAGGCCGCCTCCGCGGGCCGCCTCGCCTACGTCTCCCGCGTCCCGCACGGGCCGGTCCTGGCGATCACCCCGTTCAACTTCCCGCTGAACCTGGTGGCCCACAAGGTCGCCCCCGCCATCGCGGTCGGCGCCCCGATCATCGTCAAGCCCGCCCCGGCGACGCCGCTGTCGTCCCTGGTGCTGGGGGAGATCCTGGCCGAGACCGACCTGCCCGCGGGCATGTTCTCCGTCCTGCCCGTCCCGAACGACCGCGCCTCCGCCCTCGTCGAGGACCCGCGCCTGCCGGTCGTCTCCTTCACCGGGTCCGGGCCGGTCGGCTACGCCATCATGGACCAGGTGCCGCGCAAGCACGTCACGCTGGAGCTGGGCGGCAACGCCGCGGCCGTCGTGCTCGCCGACGCCGACCTCGACTGGGCCGCCTCCCGGACGGCGCTGTTCTCCAACTACCAGGCCGGGCAGAGCTGCATCTCGGTCCAGCGGGTCATCGTCGAGGAGCAGGTGAGCGAGGCGTTCCTCGCCAAGCTGATCCCGGCGGTGGAGGCCCTGGTCACCGGCGACCCCGCCGACGAGAAGACCCAGGTCGGGCCGCTCGTCTCCGTCGAGGCCGCCGAGCGCGTCGAGAGCTGGGTCAAGGAGGCCGTCGCGGCCGGCGCCCGGCTGCTGACCGGCGGCACCCGCGACGGCGCCACCGTCGCCCCGACCGTCCTCGCCGACGTGCCGCGCGACACCAAGCTCGGCTGCGAGGAGGTCTTCGGCCCGGTCATGACCGTCCAGACCGTCTCCGGCGTCGACGAGGCGTTCGCCGCGGTCAACGACTCCAGGTACGGCCTGCAGGCCGGGGTGTTCACCCGCAACCTCGACATCGCCTTCCGCGCCAACCGGGAGCTGGAGGTCGGCGGCGTGATCATCGGCGACGTCCCGTCCTACCGCGCCGACCAGATGCCCTACGGCGGCGTCAAGGACTCCGGCGTCGGACGCGAGGGCGTCCGCTCGGCCATGGAGGACCTCACCTACGAGAAGGTCATGGTCCTCACCGGCCTGTCCTCCCTCTGACGGAGGCCGCCGGGCCGGCATGACCCGGCCCCGCTCTCCGAGCCGTCCCACCGCGCGGCCCGCGACCCCCGCCCCGGGGCCGCGGGCCGCGCGCTTTCCGGCCGCCGCCGGTCTCCCGGGCGCGGCCGGGGCTGTCCGGGGACTCCCGACCAGCGGGCCGGGAGTCCCAGGCGGTTTCCGGGCCGGCCGCCGTCAGGACCGTTCGGCGACGGTGTGCAGATCCCTGACGGTGCTCCCGAAGTAGGGGCCGTACATCGTGCCGTGGTCGTCGCTGTACTTGAAGCTGCTCACCGAGGTGATCGTGCCGCGGCCGGTGACGGCGTCGAAGCCGGTCAGCCAGGGGCCGCCGCTGGAGCCGGCGGTCATGTCGCAGCGCATGCCCTGGTCGGCGGTCTGCTCGTGCGGGTCGTCGTGCACGGGGCCGGCGCAGTAGACCAGGTGCTCGCCGTCGTAGGGGGCGTCGGCGGGGAAGCCGAAGCCGTGGGCCGGGCGGCCCCGGGGGGTGCCGAAGGCGATCTCCTGGGCCCCCACCACGTCGCCGAGGTGCCTGCCGTTCCTGGTGTTCAGCGCCACCATGCCCACGTCGTAGCTGTCGTCGGCGCCGCGCGCCCAGGGACCGGCGACGAACATGCGGCGGGCGGTGAACTGCCCGTACGGCTGCCGCCCCCGGTCGTAACCGGGCACGAAGACCCAGTTGTCCGCCCAGGCGCCGGCGCCGTCCTTGACGCAGTGCCCGGCGGTCACCACCAGGTCGCGGTTGGCGCTCCGGACGGAGCCGGCCGAGCACACGTAGTCGACGCCGCCGACGGTGAGGAAGACCCGCCCGACGGTCTGGGCGACCGAACCGCCGGTGACCCAGCGGGCCCCGGTGACCGGGGCGGCCCGCCGGGTTCCGGCCGCGGGTGCGGCCAGACGCTCGTTCGCGGCGGCCGGGCGCTCATGCGCGGAAACGGCCCGGCGGTCGTGCGCGGAAACGGCCCGGCGGTCGCCTCCGGCGGCCGGAGCGGCGGGACGGCCCTTCACGGCGGGAGCGGCCGGAAGACCCTTCACGGTGAGGGCCCCGGGACGACCGGCGGCGGGAGCGGCCGGGCGGTCGCCGCCGGTGGCGGCGCGCCCGCCGCCCAGCAACCCCGTCACCTTCCCGAGTACGCCGATCGGGACGGCCGCCGCCATCCGTTGCGGGGTCCAGTAGTCGAGCACCCGCCGGTGGCCGGGGGCGTCGTCCGCGGCCGCGTGCTCCACCACGTCGGCGACCTCGGCCGCGACCGAGGAGGCCGGGGCGACCGGATCGCTCTCGCCGGGCACGCCGTTCACGCCGTTCACGCCGGTCGAGCCGGTCGCGTCCGCCGGGTGGACCCGGGGGACGGCGACGGCCGGACCCGCCCGGCCGGTTCCGAGGGGCGCCGCGTCGGTCACGGGACGGGCCGCGGGGCCGCCGACGAGCCCGGCGACGAGCGCGGCACCCGCAAGCAGGGGGAGGCTTGAGGTCATGAGACCCGATTTTGCACTACGTGGTGTGTCGTTGTGACTACTTTCGGTCAATGAGGCATGGTGGCGCGCCGCTCCCGGTGGCCCGGACGGCCCCGCGATCCGGCCCGGTGCGGGGACGGGCCCGAGGAGGCCGCCCGCCTCCCGGATCCCGGTCCTCAGGGCGTGGTCGCTCCCTGGGCGGCCTCGTAGACGTCGCGGGCCTCGGCGCCGAAGTACGGGCCGAACATCCATCCGCCGGCGAAGCCGTACTTGAAGCTGTTGACGGAGTTCACCGTGCCCAGCCCGGTGCTCTCGTCGAAGCCGGTGAACCAGGGGCCGCCGCTCGACCCGCCGTTCATGGTGCAGTTCAGGCCGATGTCGCGGGACATCATGAAGTCGTCGAACGTCTGGCCGGCGCAGTAGACCAGTTTGGAGCCGTCGTAGGGAGCGGCGGCGGGGTAGCCGAAGGCGTGCATCCGCTGCCTGCGGGGCTGGTTGAAGGAGACGCCCTGCCCGCCGACGACGTCGGTCAGCGACCTGCCGTCCAGCGGGGCCACCACGGCGGCGGCCACGTCGTAGTTGACGTCCTCGCCGTTGTTCCACTGCGGGGTGGTGTAGAGGGCGGTCGCCACCCAGGTGCCGTACGGGCGCAGGCCGTTCGCGTAGCCGGGGACGAACACCCAGTTGGTGTGGAAGGCGCCGCCCATCCGCACGCAGTGCCCGGCGGTGAGCACCGTGCTCCTGTTGTCACCGGTGACGGCGGTGGCCGAGCAGGAGGCGTTGCGGCCCTGGTAGGTGAAGAACACCCGCCCGGCGGTCCTGGTCACCGTCCCGCCGCGGGTCCACGCGGCTCCGCTGGATGCGCGCGCGGCCGCCGCGGCGGCGGGCGTCGCGGTCCCGCCCCCCGGGCGGGTGGCCGGGATCTCGACCGGGTCGGCCGCGGCCTGCGCGGCGGTCGCGGCCGCGGTGAGCCGGACTCCTTCCTTTCCGGGCGCGAGCGCGTCGAGCGGCTTGGCGGACTCCATCTTCGCCTCGGTCCAGTAGCGGCGGACGGCGAGCTGCTCGCTCCGCGTGTCGGCGGCCTCCTTCCCGACCGGCTCCGGGGCGGTCTTCGCCGCGGCGTGCGCGGCGGGCCGCGAGGCGGCCCGTGCAGCGGCGGCGCCGTGCGCGTCCGCCGCCGACGGGTCGTGCGCGGCCGCCGACGCGCCGGGTGCGGCGGCCGCCGATGCGCCGTGGGCGAACGTCGCGGGCAGCAGGACGCTGCCCGCGGCGAGCGTGAGGGTGGGGACCAGACGTGCCGTACGGCGCATTTCTCTACCTCCGAAAAACCTGAACGATGAGTCGGGAAGCTAGTGCGCCACATGTCTGCATTTCTCAAGATTTACGAGTATTGCTATATTTAAATTCGGACTTAAATCTCGCTTTTTATCGCCCGTCTCCCGTGTTCCGCAGAACCGGCCGCCGGGCACGGGCGCGACCGGTGGGCGGGAGCCGCGAGAATGGGGCCGTGGACCCAGACATGACACGCTCCGTCGTCCTGCTCGGCTCGACCGGCTCCATCGGAACCCAGTCCCTCGACGTCATCGCCCGCAACCCGGGCGGGTTCCGGGTCGCCGCGCTCGCCGCCGGGGGCGCCCGCGTCGACCTGCTGGCCCGCCAGGCGGCCGAGTTCCGGCCCGAGGCGGTGGCCGTCGCCGACCCCGCGGCCGTCCCCGCGCTGCGCGAGGCCCTGTCCGCCCTCGGCGTGACCGCGAAGGTCCTCGCCGGGCCCGAGGGCGTCGCCGAGGCCGCGGCCTGGCCGTCCGATGTGGTGCTCAACGGCATCACCGGCGCGCTGGGGCTGACCTCGACGCTGGCGGCGCTGAAGGCGGGCCGCACGCTGGCCCTCGCCAACAAGGAGTCCCTGATCGTCGGCGGCCCGCTGGTCAAGCGCCTGGCCGGGCCGGGACAGCTGATCCCGGTCGACTCCGAGCACAGCGCGCTCGCCCAGTGCCTGTGGGCGGCGAGCCCCACCGGCCACGACCCCTCGGCCGTACGCCGGCTGATCGTCACCGCGAGCGGCGGCCCCTTCCGCGGCAGGCCGCGCGCCGAGCTCACCGGGGTCACCCCGGAGCAGGCGCTGGCCCACCCGACCTGGTCGATGGGGCCGGTCATCACGGTGAACTCCGCCACGCTGGTCAACAAGGGCCTGGAGGTCATCGAGGCGCACCTGCTGTTCGACATCGGCTTCGACCGCATCACCGTCGTGGTCCACCCGCAGTCGATGATCCACTCCATGGTCGAGTTCACCGACGGCTCGGTCGTCGCCCAGGCCAGCCCGCCCGACATGCGGCTGCCGATCTCCCTCGCCCTGGGCTGGCCCGGCCGGGTCGCCGGCGCCGCCTCCCCGGTCGACTGGACCCGCGCCCACACCTGGACCTTCGAACCGCTCGACGACGAGGCGTTCCCCGCCGTCGCGCTGGCCCGGCACGTCGGCGAGGCCGGCGGCACCGCCCCGGCCGTCTACAACGCCGCGAACGAGGTCTGCGTGGAGGCGTTCCTGGCCGGCCGGCTGCCGTTCCCCGGCATCGTCGACACCGTGGCCGCGGTGGTCGCCGAGCACACCGTCACCGAGGCCGGTTCGGTCGAGGAGGTGCTCGCCGCCGACACCTGGGCGCGGGTTCGTGCCCGGGAGCTCACCGGGGCTGCCTAAACTGTGAGCGCCGTCGACTTTCACAAGGGCTGAAAAATGACTTCTGTTGCACTCGGTATGCCGTCCGTGAGGACCAGGCCGATCGCCGAGCGTCGCAAATCCCGCCAGATCATGGTCGGGTCCGTGCCGGTCGGCGGGGACGCGCCGGTCTCGGTGCAGTCGATGACCACCACGGTCACCGCCGACATCAACGCCACGCTGCAGCAGATCGCCGAGCTGACCGCGTCGGGCTGCCAGATCGTCCGCGTCGCCGTGCCGTCCCAGGACGACGCCGAAGCGCTGCCGATCATCGCGAAGAAGTCGCAGATCCCGGTGATCGCCGACATCCACTTCCAGCCGAAGTACGTCTTCGCCGCGATCGAGGCGGGCTGCGCGGCGGTCCGGGTCAACCCCGGGAACATCAAGAAGTTCGACGACAAGGTCGGCGAGATCGCCCGCGCCGCGTCCGACCACGGCGTGCCGATCCGGATCGGCGTCAACGCCGGCTCGCTCGACCGCCGCCTGCTGGAGAAGTACGGCAAGGCCACCCCCGAGGCGCTGGTGGAGTCGGCGCTGTGGGAGTGCTCGCTGTTCGAGGAGCACGGCTTCCGCGACATCAAGATCTCGGTCAAGCACAACGACCCGGTCGTGATGGTCCAGGCGTACCGCCTGCTCGCCGCCCGCTGCGACTACCCCCTGCACCTCGGCGTCACCGAGGCGGGCCCGGCGTTCCAGGGCACGATCAAGTCCGCCGTCGCGTTCGGCGCGCTGCTGGCCGAGGGCATCGGCGACACCATCCGGGTGTCGCTGTCGGCCCCGCCGGTCGAGGAGATCAAGGTCGGCACCGCGATCCTGGAGTCGCTGGGCCTGCGCGAGCGCGGCCTGGAGATCGTCTCCTGCCCGTCCTGCGGCCGCGCCCAGGTCGACGTCTACACCCTGGCCGAGCAGGTGCAGGCCGGGCTCGCCGGGCTGAAGGTCCCGCTGCGCGTCGCGGTGATGGGCTGCGTCGTCAACGGCCCCGGCGAGGCCCGCGAGGCCGACCTCGGCGTCGCCTCCGGCAACGGCAAGGGCCAGATCTTCGTCAAGGGCGAGGTCATCAAGACCGTCCCCGAGTCGCAGATCGTCGAGACCCTCATCGAGGAGGCCCTGCGCCTGGCCGAGGAGATGGGCGTGGAGGTCGACCTCGACGACGAGGACGGCCCCGGCGCCCAGGTCGTCGTCGGCTAGCCCGTACGCCTCGGGGCCGGTTCGCCGGCCATCCCGGGAACGTCGCCGTCCGCGAGGCGGCGCCGGGCTCAGCCGTCCCTCCCGCGTCCCTCCCGCGTTCCTCACGCGGGAGGTAATCGGCCGGGCGCCCGACGGTAAAGAACCGGCCGTGTCGCCGGTGGCCCCGTCGCATCCCGGGAGACCATCACCTCTGCCGTAGAAGTAGGGGGACGATGTGAAAAGGGTCATCGGGGTCGTCGCGGGCATCGCGCTGCTGGCCGCCGGGCTCGGAGCGCCTCAGGGGGCGGCGGCGCAGCGGCGGGACGAGCTGGTCTGGAAACCCTGCGGCGGGCAGCGCGGCACCGGGATCTTCGGGCCCCCGGCCGTCCCCGGCCGGGCGGCGAACGAGGAGGAGTGCGCCTCGGTGCGGGTGCCGCTCGACTACGGCGACCCGTCCCGGACGATCAGCCTGGCCCTGACCCGGATCCGCGGGACGGTCGCGCCGGGCCGCGACCACCTGGGCGTGCTGCTGGTCAACCCGGGTGGGCCCGGCGCCTCAGGCCGCGACCTGGCCCGGCGGGTCGCCGCCCAGCTCCCTCCCGGTCTGTCCGGCCGGTTCGACGTGGTGGGCTTCGACCCGCGGGGCGTCGGCAGGAGCCGGCCCGCGCTGCGCTGCATGAGCCCCGAGAAGCTCTACGAGGCCCCCCGCCCCGACTACGTGCCGCGCGACCGCCGGGAGGAGGGCGTGCTGGTCGGCCGCGCCCGCCGGTACGCCGAGGCGTGCGGGAGCCGGTGGAACTGGCTGCTGCCGTACATGACCACCGAGAACTCCGCCCGCGACATGGACGCGATCCGGGAGGCGCTCGGCGAGCGGCGGATCAGCTATCTCGGCTACTCCTACGGCACCTATCTCGGCGCGGTCTACGCCACGCTCTTCCCCGACCGGGTCGGGCGGATGGTCCTGGACAGCGTGGTGGACCCCGAGGGAATCTGGTACGAGTCCAACCTCGCGCAGAACGTCACCTTCGACCGGCGGCACCAGGACTTCCTGCGGTGGACGGCCCGCCACAACGACGTCTACCGGCTCGGCCCGACCCAGAAGGCCGTCTCCTTCGCCTGGTACGCCATGCGCGACCGGCTGCGCGCCCACCCGGCCGGGGGCAGGCTCGGCCCGAGCGAGCTCGACGACCTCTACACCGTCGCCGGCTACTCCGACCTGGTCTGGCCCCAGTTCGCCAGGGCGTTCTCCGCCTACGTCCGCAAGGGGGACGCCGGGCCGCTGCTCGCCGCCCACCGCCGCAACGTGGAGACCGACGCCGCCGCCGAGAACAGCTACGCGGTCTACCTCGCGGTGCAGTGCCGCGACGCCGCCTGGCCGCGCGACTGGGGCGCCTGGCGGCGGGACATGACGCGGATGCACGCCAGGGCGCCCTTCCTCACCTGGTCGAACGCCTGGTACAACGCTCCCTGCGCGTTCTGGCCCCAGCGGGGCGGTACACCGGTCAGGCTGCGGGACGACCCGAGGCTCCCGCCGATCATGCTCATCCAGGCCGAGCGGGACGCCGCCACGCCGTACGACGGGGCGCTGCGGCTGCGCCGGCTGTTCACCGCCTCCCGGCTGGTGAGCGCGACGAGCGGTAACCACGGCGTCGCCTTCGACGGGAACGCGTGCGTGGACCGCCGCCTGTTCGCCTACCTCAGGGACGGCACCCTGCCCGCGCCCGCCCCGTCGGCGACGTCCGCGCGGCCGGCCGCGTCCGGTGACGCCCGCCGTACCGGGGCCGCCGGGGCCGGGACAGCCGGGATCGGAGCCGCCGGTACCGGGACGGGGGCCGCGTACGGCGCGGCACGTCGTCCCGGAATCGCCGCCGACGTCCGCTGCGCCGGAAACCCCGAGCCCGTGCCCGTCGAGGACCGCCCGGTGGCCCGGCCGATCGCCATGGGGGGATGACGGCCTCTGAGTTGGTTCCTGCCAAAATCGAGGGGGTCGCGTAGGCTGAGGCCGTGATGCTCCGCACGATGGCGTCGCGCGTACTCGACGACAACGACCGTGACGAGGTTCTGGCGTTGCTCGACGCCGACCCGGTGGCCAACGTCTTCGTGGCCTCCCGGGTCCGTGCCGTCGGGCTCAGCCCGGCCCGGCTCGGCGGGCAGATGTGGGGCTTCGGACCGCGCGGCGGCCTGACCGCCCTCTGCTACGCCGGCGCCAACCTGGTGCCGGTCAACGCCGGCCACGACGCCGTGCACGCCTTCGCCGACCGCGCCCGCAGGCAGGGCCGCCGATGCTCGTCGATCGTCGGTCCGGTCGAGGCCATCAGGCCGCTCTGGGAGCGGCTGGAGCCCCACTGGGGTCCGGCGCGGGCCGTCCGCTGGGCGCAACCGGTGATGGCGGCGGCCCGGCCGTCGCCGGTGCCGATCGACCCGCTGGTCAGGCGGGTCCGGCCGGACGAGTTCGACATCCTCCTGCCGGCCTGCGTGGCGATGTTCACCGAGGAGGTGGGCGTCTCCCCGGAGGCCGGGGACGGCGGCGCGCTGTACCGCTCCCGGGTCGCCGAGCTGATCCGCATCGGCCGCTCCTACGCGCGGATCGAGGACGGCCGGGTCGTCTTCAAGGCCGAGATCGGCGCGGTGACGCCGCTGGCCTGCCAGGTGCAGGGCGTGTGGGTCCACCCCGGCCTGCGGGGCAGGGGGCACGCGGTGGCCGGGATGGCCGCCGTGGTCAAGCACGCGCTCGACTGCTTCGCACCCGTGGTCTCGCTGTACGTCAACGACTACAACGCCCCCGCCAGGGCCGTCTACCGCAGGGCCGGGTTCGAGGAGGTCGGCACCTTCATGTCGGTGCTGTTCTGACCGGTCAGGCCGTCCCGGGCGCGGCGGCCGGGCCGTGACGGGGCGGGGGAGGCCCGCCGCGCCGGGTCAGACGCCGCGTACCAGGCAGGTCAGCAGGCGCTCCAGCTCCGCGTCGGGGTCGGCGGTGAGACCGGCGTGGACCGGGCCGGTCTGCACGATCGTGCTGCGCGGCGCGGTCAGCCAGCGGAACCTGCCGCCCAGCGGCTCGGCGGCCAGCGGGCCCGCGTCGGCGGTGCAGGACCGCTGGTAGACGCCCAGGGCCTGCCGTACCCCCTCGACGTCCGCCCGGGGGTCCAGGGCGCGCAGCCGCGCCTCGTCCAGCTCCACCCGCGCGCACAGGTAGCCGCGCGGCTGGCAGTAGAGCAGCACCCCGGCGTTGATCAGCTCGCCGCGCTCGACGCGGGGGATGACCCGGATCACGGCGTACTCGTAGACGTCCTTCACCGGTTGTCCCTCCAGAACGCGCCCACCGAGCCGGTCTTCCTCTCCCGCCGCGGAGCCTGTCCCGGCTCGGCGGGCGGCTCGGGCACCCATGTCCGCGGCTCCTGGACGCGGGCCAGCAGGTGGTCGACGTACGCCTGCCGTACGGCCTGCGCGCCGTCGAAGCCCGGCTCGCCCTCCAGCCACTCGTCGGGGACCTCGTCCACCACCGCGTCGAGGAGGTCCCGGGTGATCAGCGGGGCGAGCTCGGAGTCGGCCCGCGCCGTCTCGGTGGCGAAGGGGGCCAGCACGTGGTCGTCGGCGCGGAAGCCGCGCCGGGGGTCGGCGGTGGGCCAGTTGTGGTGGAACCACAGGGCCGCGCCGTGGTCGATCAGCCAGACGTCGCCGTGCCACAGCAGCAGGTTGGGGTTGCGCCAGCTCCGGTCGACGTTGTGGATCAGCGCGTCGAACCAGATCAGCCGGGAGGCGAACTCCGGGTCGGGCGGCCAGGTCAGGGGCTCGAAGCCCAGCGCCCCGGGCAGGAAGTCGACCGCGAGGTTGGCGCCCTCGCTGGCCTTGAGCAGGTCCTGGATCTCCTCGTCGGGTTCGCGGGCGCCGAGCTGGGGATCGATTTCGATCATCCTCAGCTCGGGGGTGCGGAAGCCGAGCCGCCTGGCCAGCTCGGCGCCGATGACCTCGGCGACGAGCACCCGGCGGCCCTGACCGGCGCCCCGGAACTTCACGACGTAGGTGCCGAGGTCGTCGGCCTCGACCACCCCGGGCAGCGACCCGCCCTCCCGCAGGGGCGTCACGTAACGGGTCGCCGTGATCTGTTCCAGCACCTCGCCAGGCTACCGGGTCGCCCGGGGGCGGGCGGCGGGCACCGGTTCCAGGCGGAGCCGGTCTCGGGTGGGGCCGGTCTCGGGTGGGGCCGGTCTCAGATGGCATCGGTCTCAGACAGGACCGGTTTCGGGTGGAACCGGTTTCGGGCGGGGCCGGTCGTGGCCGGGGCCGGTTTCGGGCGGAAAGGCACTGACCTGAGCATCACATGAGTGTCACGGTCCGGTCGCCGGTGGCCTGGTCACCGTTGACTGCCGGGGACACCTCTTCTTGAGTGGAGGGAAGGGGCGACGGCGGGGGAGGGAGGCTCACGTGCCGACTACGGAGCCGCTCACGTCAGCGGACCCCGGGAGACTCGGGGAGTACGAGATCATCGGCCGCCTGGGGGAGGGCGGCCAGGGAACGGTCTACCTCGCCGCGCACCCCGCCGGCGGGGACGAGCGCTACGCCGTCAAGCTGCTGTACCGGTCGCTCGGGGAGGACCGGCACGCCTTCCTGCGCGAGGCCGAGCTGGCCAAGCAGGTCGCCCGGTTCTGCATCGCCCAGGTGGTCGACGCCGGGCTGGCGGGTGACCGCCCCTACATCGTCAGCGAGTTCGTCGACGGCCCCTCGCTCCAGCGGGAGGTCGAGCTCGGCGGCCCCCGTTCGGGTGGCGCCCTGGAGCGCCTGGCGATCGGCACGGCCACCGCGCTGGCCGCCATCCATCGGGCCGGGATCGTGCACCGCGACTTCAAGCCGCAGAACGTGCTGCTCGGCCCGGACGGCCCCAGGGTGATCGACTTCGGCCTGGCCAGGGCGCTGGACACCGGCGCCGCCCCGGTGGCCGGCGGCGCGGGCACCCCCGCATACATGGCGCCCGAGCAGGTGGAGGGGGCCGAGGTGGGCCCGGCGGCCGACGTCTTCGCCTGGGGCGCCACCATGTGCTTCGCGGCCAACGCCTGGCCCCCGTTCGGCCAGGACTCGGTCGCGGCCGTGCTGCACCGCGTTCTCACCGCGCCCCCGGAGCTGGGCCGCCTGGACGGCTGGCTCGGCAGGCTGGTCGCGGGCTGCCTGGCCAAGGACTTCCGCGACCGCCCCACGAGCCGGGAGCTGCTGCTCGCGCTCCTCGGCGAGGACGGCGGAGTGCCGGCGCCGGACGTCACGCCGCCCGCGGGCCGCGCGGCGGGCCGTACCGGGCCGCCGCCGGACCGGGCGCCGGGCCCTCCGCCGGGTTTCCCCTCGCTCGCCGGGCAGGCGGTGGACCCTTCGCCGTTCGCGGGGCGGGCGGCGGGTCCGTCGTCCGCCGGGCGCGCGGCGGGCCACGACGGCCCGCCGGGACCCGGCGCCTTCCCCGCCAGGGCGACCGAGCCGCCCGCCCGCTCCCGGAGGGCGGTCACCAGGGCCTCCGTCGCGATGTCCGGGGCGCTGCTGGTCAGCGCGGCGGTGCTGGCGGGGACGCTGATCCCCGCGGTGGGCGGGGGCGGGAACCAGGCCATGGGCGACGGGCTGATCGGGCCGTCCGCCGAGGCCGGCGTACGGGATCGGCTCACCGCGCGTCCCGACCGGACGGCCGGCCCGCCCGAGATCCCGTCCGGCGTCACCGCGCCGCTCATCCCGCCCACGAGGTCCCGGACGGGGAAGACCTCCGTCCCGCCGGCGGAGAGCGCCTCCACCCCGCCGCCGGCCGCTCCACGGGTGACCGTTCCGGTGCTCGCCGGGCTCGGCCACGCCGAGGCGTCGCGGCTCATCAGGAGGGCCGGGCTGGTCCTGGGCGCGCTCACCCGGACCGACTCCGACCGGCGGATCGGGCAGGTCGTGGGGAGCCGGCCGGAGGCGCGGGCCACCGTCGCCCGGGGGAGCAGGGTCGATCTGGAGATCTCGGCGGGGGTGGCCGTCCCGCGGCTGGCCGGCCTGGACACGGAGGCCGCCGTGGCGGCTCTCACCCGGGCGGGCCTGGTCCGGGGGGAGGTCACCACGCGCTGCTCGGCACGGCCGCGGGGAGAGGTGCTCGCCAGCACCCCCGGCGCGGGCTCGCGGGTCTCCTCCGGCGACGGGGTCGCGCTCGTCGTGTCCCGGCGCGGCACACCGGTGCCCTCGCTGGCGGGGCGGACGGCGGAGGCCGCGCGTGACGCGCTGAGCGAGGTGGGCCTCGCCGTACGGCTCCTGCCCCGGCTCGTCGACGACCCGGGGCGGGACGGGAAGGTACTGGAGCAGGACCCGGCGCCGGGCGGGTGCGCCGCGCCGGGCGCCACGGTCGTGATCACCGTCGGTGTCGCCGGGCAGTCCGGGCCGGGGCCCGGGGAGCCCTCCGACGGGCCGGACCCCTCCGCCCCGCCGGACCCGTCCGCCACGGAACACCCCGGCCCGTCGGAGGGCCCGGTGGGCGAGGACTGAGCCGGGTGAGGGCCGAACCGGGTGAGGCTGAGCCGGGCGGAGCGGATCGGAGCGGGGGGCGAGGCGTCGCGACGGCGTGACCGGCGGGATCCATGGGATTTTTGGGGCCGGTGGGACGTGAGCGGCGCTATGAGATGACCCGGTGGGGATTGATACGCGCGGGGTTCGGTGGACGAGTGTGTTCATCGTCTCATTCACTGTCAAGATCCCTTATTTCGTGATAATTCGCAATACGCTCTCCTGGGATTTCGCGTGCCGTACGAGGCCCGCGCCGGTTTCGAGAGTTCTCAAGGGGACGGTCACCGATGTCGGGCTTGCTGGGGCGGCTGGGAAGTTGGTGCGCGCGGCACGGCAGGGCCGTGCTGGCGCTGTGGGTCGCCGTGGCGGTGCTGCTCACCGCGGGCTCGCTGCTGTTCCCCGGCCCGGTGAACAACGACGTCGCCATCCCCGGCACCGACGCCCAGCGGGCGCACGACCTGATGCGCGAGGGCTTCGGCCCCGGCTACGACACGGGCGGCACGGTCCAGATGGTGCTCTACTCGCCGGACGGGCCCCTCACCGTCCAGAGCCGCAAGAACGCGGTCCAGCGGGCGATGGACGAGATCCGCGCGCTGCCGAACGTGACCGAGGTGCAGACCCCCTACCGGACCGGCGGTCTGGCCTCCAGCCTCCAGATCGGCCTCATCACCGTCAAGCTCCAGGGCCACGACACCGACAAGGTGGCCGAGATCAGCCGCCAGATCTCGGACGCGGCGGCCCCCGTGCGGGCGGCCGGGATCGAGGCGGTGCCCGCCGTCGCCTCCAGCCCGGCCGACAAGGAGATCAAGACGGGGACCAGTGAGATCATCGGTGTGCTCTGCGCGCTGCTGGTGCTGCTCTTCGCGTTCGGCACGGTGGTGGCCGCGATGATCCCGATCTTCACGGCGCTGGTCAGCATCGCGACCGGTCTGGGCCTGATCAGCCTGCTCGGGCACCTCGTGGACGTGCCGAAGCAGGCCTCCATCATGGCGACGATGATCGGGCTCGGCGTCGGCATCGACTACGCGCTCTTCCTGCTGAGCCGGCACCGCGGGCTGCTGGCCTCCGGGGTGCCGGTCCACGAGGCGGTGCGCCGGGTCGTGGCGAGCTCCGGCGGCGCGGTGGTCTTCGCGGGCGGCACGGTGATCATCGCACTCAGCGCGCTCATGCTCGCCGGGTTCCCGATGCTGCAGACGCTCGGCTGGATCACCGGCATCTCGGTCGTCTGCGCGGTGGTCACCGCGGTCACCCTGGTGCCCGCGCTCCTCGGCCTGCTCGGGCACCGGGTGAACGCGCTGCGCCTGCCGTTCGCGGGCGGCCGGAGGGGCGGTCACGGCGCCTCCGGCTGGTCGGCGCTCGGCACCTGGGTCGCCCGCCGCCCCTGGCGGGTCCTCGCGCTCAGCGTCGTGATCCTCGGCGCGCTGACCGCCCCCGCCCTCGGGCTGAGGCTCGGCACGCTCGACGACGGCTACGCCGAGAAGGGCACCGACGCCCGCCGCGCCTACGAGCTGCTGGAGGCCGGGTTCGGGCCGGGGTTCAACGGGCCGCTGATCGTGGTGGCCTCGCTCGACGGGAAGGTCACGGACCCGGAGTCCGAGCCGGCCGTGCTCAAGGAGCTCAAGAGGAAGGTGGCCGCGGTCGACGGCGTGGCGCACGTCGCCGACCCCGTTCTGAACGACGCCGGCACCGCCGCGCTGGTCCAGGCGATCCCCGACTACGGCCCCGGCGACCCGCGGGCGCTGGACGTGGTCGAGGGTGTGCGCGCGATCCGCCTCGACGGGGCCGAGGTGCACGTGGGCGGCCAGGTGGCGGGCATGGCCGACGCGAACGCGCGGATGGCCGAGCGCACCCCGGTCGTCATGGCCGTCGTGGTGGCGCTGAGCGCGGTGCTGCTGCTCCTGGCGTTCCGGTCGCCCGTGGTGGCGATCAAGGCCGCGGTGATGAACCTGGTCTCGCTCGGCGCGGCGTTCGGCGCGCTGTCGCTGGTCTTCTCCTTCGGCCTGGGCAGCGCCCTGGTCGGCATGGACCCGCCGGTCGGCGTGGACGACTCCTTCCTCACCGCGGTCTTCTTCACGGTGCCGATCGACAGCTACATCCCGCTGATGCTGTTCGCGGTGCTGTTCGGCCTGTCGATGGACTACGAGGTCTTCCTGCTCACCGCCGTACGGCAGGCGTACCTGCGGCACGGCGACAACCGGCGGGCGGTGGCCGAGGGGCTGGGCTCGACCGGCCGGGTCATCACCTCCGCGGCCCTGATCATGGTGGCCGTCTTCGTGGCCTTCATCGCCTACCCCGATCCCATGGTCAAGATCTTCGGTGTCGGTCTCGCCGTCGCCGTCGCGGTGGACGCCACCGTCATCCGCGGCCTCCTGGTGCCGTCGACCATGGCCCTGCTCGGCAGGCTCAACTGGTGGTGCCCGCGGTGGCTGGACCGGATCCTGCCGAACCTCTCCGTGGAGGGGCACGACGAGGAGGAGGAGACCCCGGCGGAGGAGCCGCGCGGCCGGCTCGTCGGCGCCGGCCTGGGCTGACCGCGGCGGCCGCCGTCCGGGCGCGGCGGCCGGCGCGGCCGGGTTCAGACCGCGGCCAGTCGCCTGCGCTCGTGGACGACCAGGGCGACCGCGACGCCGGAGGCGCCCCGCCGTCTTCAGGGGCCGGGCAACCGTTGAAGCGCTATCGCCAATTGCCGTTCTGCTCGACGAACGCCTGCCCGCTGATCGGCTTGCCCCGGTATCGTCCGGTGACCGTGGCCGGGCTCTCGTAGAGGCCGCCGAAGGCGCTCTGGAGTTCGGCTCCCGGCTTGGCGGTGACGGTGAGGCTGGTGTCCAGCGCGGGGATGTTCACGATCCACCGCGTGCCGTACCGCTGCTTGCTGGTGGGGCTGGTCCAGAAGCCGGAGGTGGTGTCAGCGAGCCGATTCACCGCGACGACCTCGTGGGTTCCGTCCCGGCGCAGCACGGTCGCGTAGGGGAACTCATTGCCCTCGCCGAACAGGTCCCAGAGGTTGACCCGGTCGCCGTTGGACAACTGCACAGCCATCCAGGTCCACTTCTGCATGGTGCTCCAGTCCCAGGAACCCCACTGGCGGTCCATCCACGACTCCCCGGTCACCGGATAGGTGCGGTCGTCCACCTTGAGCGTTCCCTGCGTCGCCAGGCTGGGCAGGGAGTAGTAGTAGCTCGTGCCGCCGAGGAAGGGGATCAGCCCGGTCCCGTTGTTGTACAGCACGGGCCCCTGCGCCTTGAGCGTCAGATCGATTTCGCCGACCGGCAGCGTGGCGCGCAGGCGCATCGCCTCCATGGGCCCGGACAGCGTCGCCGTCGGCGTGCGTATGTCCAGCTCGGTAGTGGAAAAACTGGTCTGGTCGAGCGGGTAGCTCTTGCTCTCCGTGTAGAACGCGCCAGTCGTCTTGTCAGTAATCGCGATCATGACCTGCGGTCTACCGGCGCCGCCGATCGTGACCTGGTAGCCGAACCGGTGGCCACGGGCGTTGACGTGTCCGACCATGTACCACCATTCCTGGCGTGCGTCCGGATGCGCCGCCTGATCGGCAGGCAGACGCACGAACGCGGGGAAAGCGGGTGCCGCCGTGGCCGCCGCCGACTTGGCCCTGCCCGCTGCCCCGGGACCGGTCTCGGCCGCCGCCGGGGCGGACGGCGACATTCCTGCGGTCAGCACCGCGCCGAGCGCCAGGGCGGCGATTGACGTGACTGATCGACGTAGCTGTCCTTGCATATGAGTCCTCATCTCCAGCCGGCGAAACACACCTGTTCAAGTGGCCGGCGCCATCCCCGGGCGAGCCGAAGCGCAGCGGGCCGCCCACTTCACGGGGTCGATCATCGCGTCGTCGAGGCGTCGCCGCCTCCGACCGCGGGCGGCGGCGTCCAGGCAGTTCCGCGTAGACGACTCCTGCTCACATACACCCGCCGTGGTAGGCGGTACGCGCGTCTGGGCGGAGCGTTCTCGCGCGCACGAACCGTAGGATCGCGGCATGGAACACCGCGCCACGTCGTTGCGCCTGCCTGCGTCGGCGCAGGATGTGCTGCTCGCGCTCTTCGTCACCGTGATGCAGGTTCAGGGCACCCTGGCGAAGATCGCCGCCGAGGGGGCCTCGCGGCCCCTCAGCGACCTCGGACACCTGGGATATGTCCTGCTGGTCGTGAGCGGCGTGGCGGTCGCCGTCCGCCGCCGGTGGCCGGTGCCGGTGTTCGTCACCGCCGCGCTCGCCAGCCTGGTGTACTACACCCTCGACTTCCCTGACGGGCCCGGCTGGCTCGGGCTCTTCGTCGCCCTGTACACCCTCGCCGCTTACGGTGACGGGCGCCGGTCGCTGGTGACGGCCGGCGTGGGGACCACGGTGCTCGCCATCGGCTGGCTGGTCGCCGCTGCCGACATCGAGCCGCGCGCCGCCATCGGCTGGGTGTTCTTCCGTATCGGCGCGTCGGTCATGAGCGTGGCTCTCGGCGAGTCCGTCCGGTCCCGGCGGGTCATCGCGGCCGATGCTCAGGAGCGCGCTGAGCTGGCCGAACGGACCCGCGAGGAGGAGACGCGGGCTCGGGTCGACGCCGAACGGCTCCGGATCGCGCGCGAGGTCCACGACACCGTCGCGCACGCCATAGCGATCATCAACGTCCAGTCCGGTGTCACCGCGCACGTACTCGACAAGAAGCCGGAAGTGGCGCGCGAGGCGCTGCGAGCGATCGAGCAGACCAGTTCCCGGGCACTGCAGGAGATGCGAGCCATCCTCGGCGTACTCCGTGACGACGACAATGAGCGCCTGCCGTACCCCGGGCTGGGGCAGATCGAGGAACTGACCGCCAAGGCACGCGAGGCCGGGCTCGACATCGAGCTCGAGGAGACCTCACCCGCGGCACCGCTGCCGAACGCGGTGGGGAGTGTCGCCTACCGGATCCTGCAGGAATCGATCACCAACGTGATCCGCCATGTCGGCCCGACTCGGGTGCGGGTGGCGATGAACCCCGGGATCGAAACCTTGGAGATCCGCGTGACCGATGAGGGCCGCCGTGCCGCCCCAGGCGATGTCCCCGCCGACCCGCACCTACCGGCCAAGCTCGGCCGCGGGATCCTCGGCATGCGCGAGCGCTGTCAACTGCTGGGCGGCGAACTCGACGCCAGGCCGCTTCCGGGCGGCGGGTTCGAAGTCAAGGCACGACTGCCCCTCGCGCCGAGCGGGTCGCGCCTGTGAACGCCGCGGCGGGGTCCCCATCGGCGAACGCTCCGATCAGGGTGCTGGTCGCCGACGATGAGGCTCTCGTGCGTTCCGGGTTCAAGGTCCTGCTCGATCTCGAGGACGACATCGCGGTGGTGGGAGAAGCCACCAACGGCCACGAAGCCGTCGAGCGGACCCGCGCCACCCGTCCCGACGTGGTCCTCATGGACATCCGCATGCCCAAGCTGGACGGGATTCAGGCCACCGCGCAGATCGCCGGGACGCGCGGACTGGAACAGGTCCGCGTCCTCATCCTCACCACCTACGACACCGACGACTACGTCTTCGACGCACTGCAGGCCGGTGCCAGCGGTTTCCTGCTCAAAGACGCCGGGCCGTCGGAGCTCCTGCACGCCGTCCGGGTGGTCGCCGTCGGAGACGCGCTGCTCGCGCCGCGGATCACCCGGCGTCTCATCGGCCAGTTCGCTGCGCGACGCCAGGTCGCACGGGCCGCGGAGGAGCGGCTCGCGGTGCTGACCGAGCGCGAGCGTGAAGTGACGGCCCTGGTAGGACAGGGGCTGAGCAACCACGAGATCGGTAACGAGTTGTTTCTCAGCCCGGCCACCGTGCGCACCCATGTCAGCCACGCGATGGTGAAACTGGGTGCGCGCGACCGTGCGCAGCTGGTCGTCATCGCCTACCGAACGGGACTGGTCAGCCCTGCCCCATGAACGCGCCGTTCACCGGCGCGAAGACGACCACGACGTGTAAGGTTCCGACCTCGTCATCTGCCCACGCCGTCTCCGGACCTCATTCTGAAACCATCAGTAAACGGTTCAGTGCCGGAAAAACGAGTCGTAGATGACGTCCGGGGGCGAGTCGCCGTGCGACGTCTCGGCCTTGGCGGATATACCATTTCCGCTGGTCAGGGCGCACATCATCCCCCCGAAAAGACTGGAAAACCCCTTTTCTGGTCTTCAGGAAACGCGTCTTCTTTGGGGATTCCATGCGACGTCTCTTGTGTATGACCGTCACCGGTCTGTCCCTGCTCGGCGGTGTCGTCACCGCCGCACAGGCGGCCGCCGGACCCGGCGACCCCGGGTACGGGCCCGGGTACGGTCCGAACTCCGCGCAGGCCCAGGCAGACCCCGCCTGGCAGGGGCCGACGGACCCGGACGGCCTCCAGCCGCCGCCACCCGGGCCCATGCCGCACGGAGCCGGCCGGCCCGTACCGCCTCCGCCCCTGCCGCGCCCGCCCGTGGGGCCGCCCAGGCCGCCCTACCCCGGCGTCAGGCAGCTCACGCTGTCGGTCGCCAGGGCCTACGGGCCGTTCAGCCAGCCGCGGACCGTCTCGCTGAGCTGCGGGCCGGCGCGTGGCACGCACCCCAACCCGGTCGCGGCGTGCGCGCAGCTGTACCCGGCGCAGGGCAACCCGGCCTACGTCGGTTCGATGTCTCCGGTCTTCTGCCCGCGCCTGTACCAGCCGGTCAGGGTGAGCGCGTACGGCTTCTGGAACGGCCGGCCCGTCCGGTTCCAGCGGACCTACCCCAACTCCTGCGAGCTGCGCAGGGCGACCGGCGAGGTCTTCGCGTTCTGATCGCCCTCGCCTCCTGAGTCCTCCGGCCGGAGAGGTCCGGTCCCCGGCCGGAGCTTCCGGTCCGCGGCCGGAGCTCCCGGTCCGCGGCTCCGTGGCCGGGAGCCGCCGCCTCCCGCGCCGTCGGAACCCGCGTCGCACCGGCCTCCCGCCCGCGCCCCGGCCCGGCCCCGCCGGTGCGCGCGGGCGGGGCTGCCAGCCGGTTCCAAGTCCTCCCCAAGTCGTGCCCGGAATGCTCCCGCTCCGGAAAGCGAGTTTGGGGAGAGCAAGCGAATGCAGGCACGAACAACCGTCGCGGCCGGGCTGGCGGGACTGGTCCTGACCGGCGTCCTGGCGTCGCCGGGAGCCGCCCTGGCGGCCCCGAAGGATCCGGAGATTCCCGTGGGAACGCGGCTGGCGGCCCGGACGCATCCGGCCGTGCAGCTCACGTCGGTGTCCTACGCCGCCGACGTCGCGGTGCCGACTCCGGTGGCGAAGCCGCAGGCGATCAGGAGTCTGACCATGCAGGGGGTCGAGGCCGTCCAGTCCGGCAAGATCTCCTCCGACGACAACAGCATCTACCGGTGGGTCGTCCAGCAGATGGCCAGGAACCCGGGCCGCTACTTCTCACCGGGGAAGCCGGAGCGGGTCGTGAAGGCCACCGCGGGCGGGCTGTGCACGGGCTGGTGGGTCACGCCGGACGGCTACATGGTGACGGCCGCCCACTGCGTCGGCCAGGAGGACGCCGAGCTGGCGCGGACCTTCGCGTCCCAGGCACTCGACAAGATCAACAAGAAGGACGCCGCCGACCTGGTGGCCGGGCTCGGCGAGTTCGCCTCCGACGACGAGATCGTCCGGACCGCCGCCAAGATCTTCCAGATCTGGAACGCCGACAACATCAAGATCCGTAACGTCGAGAGCTCGCTGTCCCTGCTGCAGAGCCTGCCGGGCGGCGGCGTGGACAAGACCGCCAAGGCGATCCCCATCGAACTGGTCGCCAAGGGGACGGTCTACCCGGGCAAGGACGTCGCGATCCTCAAGGCCAACGGCATGAGCAACCTGCCGACCGTGCCGCTGGGCGCCGACTCCGACGTGCGGGTCGGCGACACGCTCTACATCAGCGGGTTCCCCGGCACGGTGACGCAGACCTCGATCTTCAACATCGAGTCCAAGCTCGAACCCGCGTTCACCGAGGGCCCCTACAACGCCACACGGCAGACCCCCGAGGGCGTGCCGTACATCCAGACGCAGGCGCCCTCCTACCCGGGGAACTCGGGCGGCCCGGTGTTCAGCAGGGACGGCAAGGTCATCGGCATCCTGGTCGGCGGACTGATCCAGCAGGACGGAGGCTCCACCGAGGGGGAGAGCTTCGTGCTGCCGGTCGGCGTCGTCAAGGAGAAGCTGAACGAGAAGAACATCAGGCCCGCCGAGTCGGTGACGACGAAGAACTACAACGAGGCGCTGGAGCTGTTCTTCGCCGACCACTACTCCGAGGCGCTGCCGAAGTTCCGGGAGGTCCAGGCGCTGCACCCGAACCACCCCTACGTCGCCCGCTACATCTCCGACTCCCAGCAGGCCATCACCGCGGGCCGGGACAGGAGCTCCAGCCCGATCCTGCCGTGGCTGCTGTGGGGCGGCGGCCTGGCGCTCGTGGTCGCGCTCGGCGCGCTGGCCGCCGTGCTCGGGCGCAGACGGCGGCCGAAGGCTCCGGCGCCGTCCTTCCCGCAGATCCCGTACGGCGCGCACCAGGTCCCCCCGTCGGCGGGGCACGGACCCGTGCCCTACGACGACCGGTCCGGGCGGTACGACCCGTACGGCGCCGACCCGTACGGCGGGCACGACCCGTACGGCGGGCCGCGGCAGCCCGTCCACTCGCGGCGCTCGCCGCACCCCCTCCCGATGGGGCCGGAGGGCGACCCGGCCTCCGGCCCGCAGCCGCCGTACGGTCAGGCCCCGTCGCGGTCCGGTCCCGGCGCCGACACCCGGATCGCCGGCCTGGAGGCGGAGCTGGAACGGCTGCGCCGCGACATCGGCCGGCACCCGGACGACGGACGCTGAGGCGCCGCCCCCGGAGGCCCGGCGGGACTCCGGGCGTTCCCACGGGCATCCGGAGACCCGCGAGCGCGCCGCTCCCGGGCCACTCCCCGTGAGCGCGCCACTCCCGGGCCACTCGGAGGGCCGGGAGCGACGGCGGTCACACCCGCTCGGGGACCTTCGCCCGGCGGCGTCCCCGGTAGCCGCCGGGCACCGGGGCGTCACCGCCGGCCATGACGTCCCCCTGGAGGAGAACGTCCGCGGATCGGGCCGGGACGTCCCCGGGCCAGGTGCGGGCGGCCGGGACGGCGGGCCCGAGCCGGACGGTCGTGCTGACCACGGGCTCGGAACGCCGGTGCCGCCGGCCCCGCAGCGGGGCGTCCGCCGCGAAGGCGGACGTCTCCAACGGGTGCTCGCGCCGGTGCCGCCGGCCCCGCGGCGGGGCGTCCGGCGTGAAGGCGGGGGACTCGGCGGGATGCTCGCGCAGCCGGCGCCTGCCCTGGTAGGGCACCCTGGGACCGTCGTGGCGGCGGACCGGGGAGGTCTCCCGGCCCGGAGCCCGCTCGGGCCTTCCGGTGTCCCCGGCCGCGCCGGACCGGCTCTCCGGAACGGGGGAGAACCAGCTCCCGGAGACGGCCGCGGACCGGCTCTCCGGCATGGGGGAGAACCAGCTCTCGGGGACGTCGGGGGAACGGCCCCCGGAGGCGCCGGAGAGCCAGCTCTCCGCGGTCTCGCTCACGCGGGCGAGGAGGGCGGCCAGGTCGGTCTCCTCGGCACGCGTGAGGCTGGCCGCGGCCGGGAAGGACTCGCCCTCCGCGCCGTGGGAGCCGGTACGGGCGAGGGCGGCCGGCAGGATCTCGTCGGCCCGGTGGATGTGCAGCGGCGGGGTCGTGACGACGGCGCGCTCGGCCGGCGGGACCGCCGCGGTGGTCGTCGAGACGGCCGGCGACGCGGTCGTGATCTCGGGGAGGGACGCGGCCGTGATCTCCGGGAGGACCGTCCCGGCGGTCCGCGGCTCGACGGCCGAGACGGGGGAGACGACCGGGGCCGAGGCGGGCGCGTTCTTGGTCATCCGGCGGCGGCCCGGGGCGCGGCGGCGGCCGGGGGCCCGGCGGGCGGGCGCCTTCCGCGACGGGGCCGCGGGGGTCGCGCCGACGAGGGCGAGCCGGGTCCGCGACTGCTTGATCCTGGCGTGGGCGATCATCGCCATCGCGGTGAGCAGGACCGGCGCGAGGACGGTCGGGCTGCCGAGCTGGGGGGCGGGCAGCGACAGGTCGCGGCCGGAGGCGACCGGGTCCGCGGCGAGCGCCTTGGTGTCCGCGGTGGCCGGCTTGGCGTGCTTTCCGGCCGATCCCCCGGACGGCGCGGTGGCCTGTCCGGCCGTCGTGCCGGTGATCCCCGCCGTCGCGCCCGTCGTGCCGGTGGCACCGGTGGCGCCGGTGGCGTCCGCCGTACCGGCGCCGTTGACGGTCGTGGTCGTGGTCGTGGCGGTTTCGGGCCGGGCGGGGGACGGGGAGGGGGCGGCGTGCTTGCCGGGGCCCTTGGCGTGCTTGGGGGCGGCCTTGGCGGTGGTCTTGGCGGTGGTCTTGGGGCCGGCCTTCTCGACCGGTACGGGGTCGGGCAGGGCGAACAACGCCAGCACGCCGGGGTCGGGCGAGACCTCCACCGAGTTGTCGGCCCGGACGTCGGAGGAGGTGATGACGGTCTTCTTCTCGGCCGCCTCCTTCTCCAGCCGGGCCTTGATCTTCTCGGGGTAGCCGTAGCCGACGACCTTGTCGGTGTCGCGCACCTTGCGCTTGGCGACCCCGCCGTCGACGTTGCCCTCGATCGTGTGGATCTTCCGGCCCTCGACCCGGGTGACGATCCCCACGTGGTCGATGCGGTCGATCTTGTTCGAGCCGCCCCAGTCGAAGAAGACGATGGCGCCGGGCTTCGGGGTGGTGCCCCAGGCGTCCTGCTCCTTGAACCACCGCGCGTGGTAGACGGTGTAGGCGAACTGCCCCACCCAGCTCTCGTAGCCGAGCTTGTGCGCCGCCCACGACAGGTACATGTCGCACCAGGGGGCGGAGGTGTAGTCGTCCTTCGACTCCACGGTGCCGTCGTACCAGCCGCCGAACTTCGTGTATCCGTCCGACTTCTCGGAGTAACCGAGCTGACTTTCCAGCAGCTCGATGAACTTGTGCATCTCAGGGGTCATAGAGAGTTTCGCGAGAACCCCGATGGCCGTGCGTGTGTGGTCGCGCCGCCCTCGCGACCTGGGCATCGGGGATGGGGTCGAACGATGGTGCGTTCACGCGGGCCGGCCGGAGAGGGACCGGGGCGCGTGTGGCGGCACCATTGGCCAGTGTCTTCCGTGACGGGAGAGGTTACATACTTCAAGATTAGGTTACGTCACGGTAAAGCGTGCACAGATCTTCAAACTGGGTAAGGCGGGTCAGATGGGTGCGTAGAGGACAAGGACGTTCCCCGAGGGGTCGCGGAGCACCGCCCTCGTCTCGTGCGGCCCCGCCTCCGGATCACGCACCACCGTCGCGCCCGCGTCCGCCAGCTCCCGTACGGCCCGCGCGACGTCGTCCACCCGGTAGGACGGCGCGGTGACCTCCCCGGCCACCCGCTCCTCCGCCGCCACCAGCGCGACCGTGGCGCCGCCCCCGTCCAGGGCCGCGAACCGGTCGCCGTCGCGGAAGCGCACCGCCAGGCCGAGCGTCCCGGAGTAGAAGGCGATCGCCTCTCCCATGTCGGCCACGGGGATCAGGACGTTGCCAAGCTTGGTCAAAGGAGCCTCCGCGGGGGTCGGTTGTCGATCGACAAGCTAGCGATGCCGGTTTCCAGCTACAAGACGCGGTTCAAGGTGATTTTTTGTGAAACCTGGGTACCCGCCGCGCTTCGCCCGGTTTCCGGCGGGGCCGGAACCCCGGCCGCCCGGCCGGGAGGCCGTCCGCCCGCGAGGCTGCCCGTCCCCGCCCGGCCGTCCGCCTCCGCCCGGCCCTCCGCCCCCGCGAGGCCCTCCGCCCCCGCGAAGTCGTCCGCCTCCGCGAGGCCGTCCGTCACGGAGACGCCGGGGCCGGGGTCCGTCCCGGCGCGGTCCCGGTCCGTCCCCGGTCCCGAAGGACCGGGGGAACCGGAGGAACCCGAAAGTCCGGAGACGCCGGAGCGCCCGGAAGGCCCGCAGGCGGGCAGGCCCAGCCGTACGTCCCGGGAGCGCATCTCACCGCCGGGGACGACGGTGGCCGTCACCAGCCGGTGGACGTACTCCCCGCACGGGGGAAGGGCGGCGAACTCCCCGGGGACACGGCGGGTGTACTCCGTCAGGCCGGACAGCGTCAGGGTGCGGACGTCGCCGGTCAGCCCGCCCTCGCCGCCGACGACCTTCTGGGCGAACCCCAGCCGCACGGTCACCGCGGAGGTGCCCGCGGCCCGCACCCGGAGGCCGATCTCGGCGCCGTCGAACGAGATGATCTCCACCTCCGCGGCCGGGGCGCCGGGGGAGGGGGTGGGCGAGGGCCCGGCCGGGGACGGAGTGCCCGGCGAGGCCGTCGATCCCGTCGGGCTCGGCCGGCCGGAGGCGGTGGCCGTCGGGGTGGAGCTCGGCCGGTCCTCCGTCGCGGTGGGTTTCGGGCGGCCCCGACCACTGCCCGTCGGGGTGGGCTCCGGACGGCTCGGCCGCGCGGTGGGGTCCGGACGCCCGGGTCCGCCGGTGGGCGCCGGAGAGACGGGCCGGTCCGTGCGCCCGCCTGGCCCGGTGGGCGCGGGCGGCACGGTCCGGCCGGGGGCCGCGCTCCTCGGCGGCCCGGGGGAGGGGCTGGGGACGACGGAACCCCGGGACCGTTCGTGGGCGGCCGGCCGGGTCGTCCTCCGGTCGCCGGAGGCCGCCGTGCCGCCGCCCGCGGGGTGTCCCGGCGCGGGGGTGAATACCGTGTCCGAGGCGAGCCGGTCGGGGATCCGGCCCGCGACCACCAGCCCGGTGGTGACCGCGACGCCGATCACCCCCGCCGCCGCCACGATCCGCGGGCCGAGCCGGGGGCGGCGCGTCCCGCCCGGCCGCCCGGCCGCGTTCGGCGGCCTCGGGACGCACGTCTTCGGCACGGTTCTGGCCAGCGGGAACGCCAGCGCCAGCCCGATGGCGAGCTCGGCCAGGCGCTGCCGCCCACGCCGCTCCCAGCCGGGTCCGCAGGCGGCGGACGCGACCGCCTCCAGGTCCGCGGCGAACTCCCGGGCCGTGGCCGGCCGGTCCGCCGGGTCCTCGGCCAGGCCGCGCGCCATCAGCTCGCGGAGCTCGCGCGCCGAGGCCGGAACCGCCTCCACCGGGACCGGCGCGGTCCGGTGCCGATGCCCGAGCTCCGCGGGTTCCGCGGGCTCTGTGGGCGCCGTGCCGTACGGCGGGTGCCCGGTGAGGCACTCGAAGAACACGCACGCGGCCGCGTACAGGTCGCCCGCCGGGCCGGCCGGGCGCCCGTCCCGCCGCTCGGACACCGCGTGGGGCGGCCCGCCCGGCGGCCCCGGCTCGGCGGTGCGGGCGGCGACGCCGAGGTCCGCCAGCTTGCCGGTGCCGTCCGCCTGGACGAGCACGTTCTCCGGCCGGTGGCCGCGGTGCGCGACCCCGGCGGCGTGCGCGGCCGCGAGGCCGGCCAGCGAGTCCCGCAGCACCACCAGCGCGGCCTCGGGGCCGAGGGCGCCGTGCCGGGCCAGGATCCTCCGGAGCGAGACGCCGTCCACCAGCTCCATCACGATCGCGGCCTGGATCACGTCCTCGTAGTACTCGTGGAGCGAGACCACGTTGGGGTCCCGCAGCTCCGCCAGGACGCGGGCGTCCCGCCGGAACCCGGACAGGAACCCGGGGGAGTCCCGCAGGGAGGCGCCGAGATACTTGATGGCCACGTAGGCGCCGGTGGCCTCGTAGGTGGCCAGCACCACGCGGCCGCCGCCCCCGCTGCCGAGCTCTCGCACCTCGCGGTATCCCGGAACCATCCAGTCCCCCTCCGAGCGCCGTCGATTGTTCGACGGTCTCACCCCCCGGGGTGGTTGTCACGGTTCGCGAACTTCGCACCGGGCAGTAAGGCGAGTACGGGGGATGTGTCGATGACGGGGGCCCGGTTCCATGCGGAAACTCGATGCCCCGCTGGTGGCGGTCGCCGTGGCGCTGCTGCTCGCGATGGTGGCGTGGGGAGTGTTCTCCCCGGGCTCGCTGGACACGGCGGGCACGAACGCGCTCGGCTGGGTGCTGGACGCCTTCGGCTGGCTGTTCGTGGTCGCCGCCGACCTCTTCCTGGTCCTGGCGGTCGTGCTGGCGGCGAGCAGGTACGGCACGATCCGCCTCGGCAGGGACGACGAGACCCCCGAGTTCTCCAACCTCGCGTGGGTCGCGATGATGTTCAGCGCCGGCATGGGCATCGGCCTCATGTTCTACGGCGTCGCCGAGCCGATCACGCACCTGCTCAGGCCGCCTCCGGGACTGGGCGTCACGGCGGGCTCGGCGGAGGCCGCGCGGGTCGCGATGGAGTACTCGCTGTTCCACTGGACCCTGCACCCCTGGGCCATCTACGCGATCACCGGCCTGGCCCTGGCGTACTCGACCTTCCGGATGGGTCGCGGCAACCGGTTCAGCGACGCCTTCACCCCGCTGTTCGGCGGCAGGCCCCGGCCGCACACGGGACGGGTGCTGGACCTGCTGGCCGTCCTCGCCACGGTCTTCGGCACCGCCACCAGCCTGGGACTGGGAGCCCTGCAGGTGGAGTACGGCATCAACGAGCTGTTCGGGCTCAGCGGCCGGCGACTGGAGGTGATCGTCATCATCGTGCTGACCGCCGCGTTCGTCGTCTCGGCCGCGACCGGCGTGCACCGGGGCGTGCAGTGGCTGAGCACCGCCAACATCTACCTGGCCGCCGTCCTGGCCGTGCTCATCTTCGTCTTCGGCCCGACCGTCGCCACCCTCGACCTGCTCCCCGCGTCGGTCGGCGGCTACCTGCAGGACCTCCTCCCGATGTCCTCGCGGACGGGGGCGTTCATCGACAAGAAATGGCTCGGGACCTGGACCATCTTCTACTGGGCGTGGTGGATGTCGTGGGCGCCGTTCGTCGGGGCCTTCATCGCCCGGATCTCCCGGGGGCGGACCGTCCGCGAGTTCGTGGTCGGCGTTCTGCTCGTCCCGTCCGGCGTCAGCGTGGTCTGGTTCGTCATCAGCGGCGGCGCCGCCGTGTGGTTCCAGCGCGCGGGTACGGCGGACTTCTCCGCGACCCTCACCGAGGGACCGGAGTCGGCGATGTTCACGCTGCTCCACCACCTGCCCCTGACCCTGCTCACCACCGCGATCACCGTGATCCTCGTCGCGCTCTACTTCGTCAGCGGCGCGGACGCGGCCGCGCTCGTCCTCGGCTCGCTGTCCAGCCGGGGGTCGCTCCACCCGCCCAGGCCGCTGGTAGTGATGTGGGGTGTGCTGACCGGCGCGGTCGCCCTGGTGCTCCTGCTGGCCGGCGGCCTGGACGGGCTGCAGCGCGCCACGATCCTGGTCGCGCTGCCGTTCGTGATCGTCATGCTCCTGCTCTGCCTGGCCCTGGTGAAGGAGCTGCGCCAGGACCCGGGGGTCGCCGCCCCCCGGGGGCGGCCCTACGGCCTGCCGGTCGCCATCCGCCGGGCCTGGGGCGAGGACGACAGGCCCTGACGTGCGCCGCTCCGGGCGGCGCACGCCGGGAACGGGCTGGATCCGGTGCCGGGTTCCGGCGGCCGTACGGCGTGGCGGAGGGCATGATCGGCGGAACCGCGGGCAGCGTGGTGACCTGGGTGAAGGGCGCCCGGGGGAGGAAGTGCCATGGGGCTCGAAGTCGTCCAGGTGTTGCTCAAGGCCGCGGCGGGCGGGTTGTTCGTGCTGCTGTTCGCCGCGCTGGCGGAGATGATCGCTCCGAAGAGGCTGGCGGGCGTGTTCTCCGCGGCTCCGTCCGTGGCCCTGGGCGGCATGCTGGTGACGGCCTGGCTCAGCGGGGTGTCCGACGTCCGCCAGGCGGCCCTGGGCATGACGGTCGGGGCGGTCGCGTTCGTCGCCTACTGCCTGGCGGGGGTGCCGCTGCTGAAGCGGTGGGGCGTCTGGAAGGGGTCGTCGGCCGCGCTGGGCGTCTGGCTGGCCGTGGCCGTGGCGGGTTACCTGGTGGTGTGGCCGTGACGAACGGTCTCCGTGACGACCGCGATGATCACAACGACCGTGACGGCCGTGACGAATGTGACGGCCGTGACGACCGTGATGGCCGCGGTGATCACAACAGCCGCGGCGGCTCCGGCGGCTCCGGCGGCGACCGCGGGCGGAGTGATGAGCGGTGCGGCGACGACGAGGTACGGCTCGTCCCCCGCGAGCTCGGAAAGACCGGACCGCGTGACTGGCTGATCCGGTTCGCGTTCGGCGCCGGGGTGTCCGCCCTCGCCGGGGTGGTCGCCACGGTGGCCGGCCCGCGGTTCGGCGGCCTCTTCCTGGCCTTCCCGGCGATCCTGATGGCGTCGCTGACACTGGTCGCCAAGGAGGAGAGCCTGCGTCAGGCCTGCAACGAGGCCCGGGGCGCGACCTTCGGCGCGGTGGGGCTGTTCGGCTTCGCCGCGGTCATCGCCGCCGCGCTGGCCGGCCGGTGGCCGCTGTGGGCGGCGCTGACCGCCGCCACCGCGGTGTGGGCCGTCCTCTCGCTGGGCTGCTACCTGCTGGCCAGGGCGTTCGTCGCCGGGGGAGACGAGCCGCCGGCGGGCTGAACCCGTCCGGCCCCGTGCGCCCGCGGTCCCGTGCGCCGTGGCTCGGTGTGCCCGTGGTCCGGTGCGCCCGGGGCCCGTCCGGCCCTGTGCGGTCCTGTGCGGTCCGCGGCCCGGTGGGCGCGGGTCAGCCGCCGCCGGTCTCCTCGGCGCGGGAGGACACGAAGTCCCCCGTGCCCTCCAGCGTGTAGAGGAGCCCCTCGTCCCGGAGCACCTGGATCCCCCGCCGCACGTCCTCGGGGTCGAGGCCGTACCGCTCCCCGAGGTCCTCCACGGAGGGGATCGGGCGGTCCATCTCCAGCTCGCCGCGGGTGATCTGCGCCCGGAGGACGTCAGCGAGCTTCCGGTAGGCGGGGACGTCTCCGCCGTGGTCGATCGTCACGGCCTCGAATCGTAGACGCCCGCCCGGGGAACGCCGAGCAGGCGCGCGGCGAGGAGCCCGCCTCTCCGGCGCCCGTCCCGGCGCGTCCGGGACGGACGCCTCACGGGCCTTCCGCCCGGACGGGCCGGGGACGGCCCGCCCCGCCGCTTTCCGGTACCGTTCGGCGGGTGACCGTCCTGCTGCCCGGTGTGGCCCTCACCGACCACGTCTTCACCGTCCCCCTCGACCACGCCGACCCCGGAGGCGAGACCATCGAGGTCTTCGCCCGGGAGGCGGTGGACCCGGCCAGGCAGGGCGAGGACCTGCCGTGGATGCTCTTCCTGCAGGGCGGGCCGGGCGGCAAGTCGCCGCGGCCGACCGGCGCGGACGGCTGGCTGGGGCACGCGCTGAGGACCCACCGGGTGCTCCTGCTCGACCAGCGGGGAACCGGCCGCAGCACCCCGGTCGCCACCGCCACCGCCGCCGTCTCCGGCACCGACGCCGGGCTGGCCGCCCGCCTCGCGCACTTCCGCGCCGACGCGATCGTCGACGACGCCGAGCTGATCCGCCGCGAGCTGTGCGGCGGGCGGCCGTGGGAGACCCTCGGCCAGAGCTACGGCGGGTTCGTCACGCTGACCTACCTGTCGCGGGCGCCCGAGGGGCTCTCGGCCTGCTACGTCACCGGCGGCCTGGCCGGGCTCACGGCGAGCGCCGACGACGTCTACGCGCGGACCTACCCCAGGGTCCGCGCCAAGGTCGAGCGGTACTTCGCCCGCCACCCCGGCGACTCCGCCCGCCTGGACGCGATCGCCGACCACCTGCGCGACCGGGAGGTCCTGCTGCCCGACGGCGACCGGCTGACCGTGCGCCGCCTGCAGAGCCTCGGCATGTGCCTGGGGATGGGCGACGGCGCCGACCGCCTGCACTGGATGCTCGACGAGGCGTGGACCGGCGACCGGCTCTCCGACCTGTTCCGCTACGAGGTCATGATGGCCACCGGCTTCGTCGGCAACCCGCTCTACGCGGTCCTGCACGAGTCGATCTACGCCCAGGGCGGCGCCACCGCCTGGGCCGCGCACCGCCTGCTTCCGGAGGAGTTCTCCGAGGACGCCCGGCCGCTGCTGCCCACCGGGGAGATGATCTATCCCTGGATGTTCGACGAGATCGCCGCGCTCCGCCCCTTCAAGGGCGCCGCCGAGATCATCGCCGCCCGCTCCGACTGGCCCGCCCTCTACGACCCGGTACGGCTGGCGGACAACCGGGTCCCGGTCGCCGCCGCCGTCTACTACGACGACATGTACGTCGACGAGGGACTGTCGATGGAGACGGCCCGCGCCGTGGGCGGCGTGCGGGCCTGGGTGACCAACGAGTGGGAGCACGACGGCGTGCGCGTCTCCGGAGGCCGGGTCCTCGCCCGCCTGATGGAGACGGTCAAGGGCGTCCACGGCCCCTGATCCGCCGGGCCGTCCGGCCCGCGCCTGGTCTCCCGCCCCCACCCCGGCTCCCGCGCCCGCCTCCCGGACCCCGCTCCGGCTCCCGCCGGACGTTCAGGCGGGCGGTTCGGTGAGCGGGAGCCGTACCTGGAAGCGGGTGTCGCCGGGCACCGACTCCACCCGCAGGTCGCCGCCGTGCCGGCCGGCCACGATGCGGTAGGAGATGTCCAGTCCCAGCCCGGTGCCCTCGCCGACGGCCTTGGTGGTGAAGAACGGCTCGAAGATCCGCTCGTGCAGGTGCTCCGGGACGCCGGGGCCGGTGTCGCAGACCTCCACCAGGGCGGTGGTGTCGTGTTCCACGCGGGTGCGGACGGTCAGCGTGCCGCTGCCGTTCATCGCGTCCAGCGCGTTGTGGATCAGGTTGGTCCACACCTGGTTGAGCTCCCCGGCGTAGCCGGGGATCGGCGGCAGCTCCGGGTCGTAGTCGGTCGCCACGCTCACCCCGGGCGGGATCTTGCCCTTGAACATGGCGAGAGTGCTGTCCAGCAGCTCCCGCACGTCCACCGTCTGGTACGGCGCGCGGTCCATCTGCGAGTACTGCTTGGCGGAGGCCAGCAGCGAGGAGATCCGCCCGGTCGCGTCGGTCACCTCGTCCAGCATCTGACCGATCTCGATGGCCTCCGAGAGCCAGCGCACCGCGCCGGGCAGGTGCTCCTCGCCGACCGACTCGCGCACCGCGTCCAGCCCGTCGGGGCCGAAGCCCGCGCTCACCAGCGCCGGGGCCAGCTCCCAGCCGTCCGGCACCCCGGCCTCCTCCAGCGCCTCGCCCAGCGCGTCCTCGGCGTCGGAGATCTCCAGCGGGGACCGCGCGGGCGCCTCCACGGCACCGTCCGTACAGCCCTCCTGAAGGTCGATCAGGGCGCGCAGCCGGTCGGCGGGGATGCCCGCCTCGGCCAGCGCGGCCAGCTCCCGCCGCGACGAGCGGACCATCTCCCGCAGTTCGCCCACGGCGCGCACGGCCGCGGCCGCCGGGTTGTTGAGCTCGTGGGTGAGCCCGGCGGTGATCGTGCCGAGCGCGGTCAGCCGCTGCCTGCGGTCGATGAAGTCCCGCTGGGCGAGCCCGCCGAGGCGCACCCCGTCGAGCAGGTGCACCGCCATCGGGAACCACTCGCCGATCATGTGGCCGTACTTCCGGGCGGGGAGCACGAAGAGCCGCGACGGCTTGGTCGCGCGCAGCGAGTGGGCGTAGGAGTCCGGGGCGCGGTCGCCGAGGTAGGCCGAGATCGCCCCTGCGTAGACGCCGGGCTGGGAGGTGGGGGCCATGGAGACCGGCCCGGCGGGGGTCTCGGTGGTCATCATGACCTCGCCGTCGATGAGCACGAAGAAGGACTCGGCGGGGTCGCCCTGCCGTACGACCGTCTCACCCGCGTCGTAGTCGCGCTCCTCGCCGTGGGAGGCCAGCCAGGCGATCTTCTCGTCGTCGAGCCTCTCGAACAGGAACAGCCCTCTGAGCACTTCCGGATCGGTCATGCGGTCTTCCTCCCGGCCCTCGCGACGTCACGGGCCCGCGCCCCGCTCACCGAACGGACCGGAGGAGATGCCCCGGCCTTCATGACTCTGCTGCCCGATTCCCTGGAGCATATAGCGAGTTCCGGGCCAGGCCGGATGGGCCGACCGTTTCCGGGAGGTCACGCCGAACCGGGCGGCGGGGTCCTTCCGATCAGGAGAGGAGGCCGATGAACATGCGAGCATGATCGTTGATCGCGGCGTGCGGCCCTCGGGGGTGGACGTCGCTCCGTACACTGCCGGGAAGCCACGTACGCCATCGAAGGGTTGCAGGGTGCCGGATCTGGAGATCGCCGCAGAGGTCGCCGCGCCGGTGCAGCGGAAGGTCGTCGAACGAGGTCACCGCCCGTCTCGGTCATCCCGTGCCGTGGGCGGTGCCAAGCGCCTGACGGCGTTGTGCGCGGCCGCCGTCCTGGGCGCCGGGTGCACCGCCGCGCCATCGCGAGACGTGCACGCGCCGGCCGCCGCCTCCCCCGGCGTCACCACGGCGATCCCCGCGCCTTCTCCGGTCCGCACCGCCCGGGGCCGGGGCTGGCGGCTCGAGTACGTCGGCGACCAGCGCGGAATCGATCTGCAAGCGGTCGCGGCCAGCGGTCCGCGCGACGTGTGGGCGCTCGGCGGCCCGTACGAAGGCATCGGCAAGCTGCTGCTTCTGCACTTCGACGGCCGGCGCTGGCGTGAGCGTCCGGCACCCGAGGTGACCTGGGACCACAGGGATCACGAGAGGTTTCCCGCGCTGGTGGCGACCGGACCGCGCGACGCCTGGATCTTCGCGGCCACCGCCGCGGTGGCCGCGCACCACTGGGACGGAGAGCGCTGGAGCCGGGTTCCGCTACCGGACATGGACTACAACGCGGGCGAAGGGACCGGTGCCGCCGCCCTCGCGCCCGACGATGTGTGGCTGACGGTCGGGGACCACGCCGCGCACTGGGACGGGCGGGCCTGGACGGTCACGCGCCTGCCTGCCTGGGCGGCGTCGGTGTCGGCGGCGGCGCCCGGCCAGGTGTGGGCGGTCGGCGGCACCGGCCCGCCGTCCGAGCAGGGGGGCTCCGGCTCGCAGGCGGCGACCATGCGCTGGGACGGCCGGTCATGGCGGCTGGTCCCCGCGCCCGAGGACCGCACGCCGAGCCGGGCGATGAACAGCGAGGGCAAGCCGGACGGCAGTATTCCGTCGATCAGGCTCACCCATGTCGTCGCCCACGGTCCCGGCGACGTGTGGGCGACCGGTACCCGCAGCGATTTCGACTACGAGGACGGCAGCGTCACCTCCTCGATCGCCATGCACTGGGACGGCACAGCCTGGTCGTGGGTGCGGAGCCCGGCCGAGGTCTCCGCGTCCGGCTCCGATGGCGCGGGCGGGATCATCCTGGTCGACCAGGAGGCCGACGAGGGCGGCCTGAGCGGGACCATTCGCATCGGACCCGACGGCAGCCGGACCGGGCTACCGCGGATGGCGGGGGTGAACCGCAGGCGTGAGGTCGAGGTCTCCGCGGTGAGCGCGGTGCCCGGAACGGGGACGGTCTACGCGGTCGGCTTGGCCTATGGAAAGCACTTCGGCCCCATGATCGCCCGCTACCGCTGAGTTCTCCCCATGTGACATCCTCCCCGGCCGAAGGACCCCGTCACCCGATTCGGCGCGGTTCATCAGGTATGGAGCAGTGTCCCCCGGGGGCGAGGACTCGGCCCGCGTGATGACCCCCGGACCGATCCGAACCCGGCCGGTGCCGGCCGCGTAGGACTCGATCACCCGCCGGGCGACCGAGCGGCGTGAGCCGGGGACCCCCTCCCCCCTCCGGGAGGGGGCGGGGTCAGGCCTTCTCCAGGTAACGGTGGACCAGCGCCACCGCCATGGCCCCCTCGCCGACGGCCGAGGCGACCCGCTTGATGGAGTCGGCCCGCACGTCCCCGGCGGCGAACACACCGGGGACGTTGGTCTCCAGGTGGTACGGCTCGCGCTGGAGCGGCCAGTTGCGGGGACGGTTCCCGCCGGCGGTCAGGTCCGGTCCGGTGAGGACGAAGCCCCGGTCGTCCCGCTCGACCGTGTCGCCGAGCCAGTCGGTGAACGGCTCGGCGCCGATGAAGACGAACAACCGCTCGGTGTCCACCGCCCGCTCGCCGTCCGGCCCCTTGAGGACCAGCCGCTCCAGGTGGCCCTCGCCCTCGGCGGCGGTGATCTCGGTCCCGGTGTGCACCTCGACGTTCCGCAGCCCGGAGATCTGCTCGATCAGGTAGTGCGACATGGACCTCTCCAGCGAGTCGCCCCTGACCAGGAGATGGACCGTGCGGGCGTACTTCGACAGGTGGACCGCGCACTGCCCGGCCGAGTTGGCCGCGCCGACGACGTAGACGTCGCTGCCGGCGCACTCGGAAGCCTCGGTCAGGGCCGCGCCGTAGTAGCAGCCGGAGCCGATGAAACCGTCGAGGCCGGGGGCCGTGAGCCGCCGGTAGGCGACGCCGGTGGCCAGGATCACGGTGTGCGCCGCGATGCTGCCGCCGTCGGCGAAGCCGATCACCCGCGCCCGGCCCCTGGCCTCCAGGCTGGTGACCTGGCGGGCGGTGAGCAGCTCGGCGCCGAACTTCAGGGCCTGGCGGCGGGCGCGGTCGGCGAGCTGGGCGCCGGACAGGCCGTCGGGGAAGCCGAGGTAGTTCTCGATGCGGGAGCTCTGCCCGGCCTGACCGCCGGAGGCGTGCTGCTCGACCAGTACCGTGCGCAGCCCCTCGGAGGCCCCGTAGACCGCCGCGCCCAGCCCGCCGGGGCCGCCGCCGATGACGACCAGGTCGTAGAAGTCGGTGGCCGGGGTGGTGGACAGTCCGACGGCCGCGGCCAGCTCCGGGACGGAGGGGGCGGTGAGCGTCACGCCCTCGGCCGTGACCACCACCGGCAGCCGGTCGGCCGGCGGGGCCGTGTCCGTCTCGCCCGCCGCGGCGAGCAGCTCGGCGCCCTCGGGGGCGTCGGCCAGCAGCCAGCGGTAGGGCACCTGGTTGCGTGACAGGAAGTCGCGGACCTCGTAGGATCGCGCCGACCAGCGGGCGCCCACCACCCGCAGCTCGCCGGTCTCACGCCGGTCGGTCCGCTGCCAGGCGTCGAGCTGGGCGTCCAGCACCGGGTAGAGGTTCTCCTCCGGCGGGTCCCACGGCTTGAGCATGTAGTGGTCGAGGTCCACGACGTTGATCGCCTGGATCGCCGCGTCGGTGTCGGCGTAGGCGGTGAGGAGCACACGGCGGGCGTGGGGGTACAGGTCCATGGCCTGCTCCAGGAACTCCACGCCGTTCATCTGGGGCATGCGGTAGTCGGCGAGGACGATCGCGACGTCGTCGCCGCGCAGCCGCAGCTCGCGGAGGCTCTCCATGCCCTGGGCCGCCGTCTCGGCCCGGACGACGCGGTAGGAGTGGCTGTAGCGGCGGCGCAGGTCACGCGCGACCGACCGCGACACGCCCGGGTCGTCGTCAACCGTAACGATGACCGGTTTATCCATTGTCTGCCTTCCAGGGATACGGCGCCTCCTTGAAGGATGTCATAGGAGGACATATCAATATTCGGACGCCCTGGAGATCAGCGGCGGCCGACGACGTACTGCGCGGCCAGCAGCACCACGGCGCGGTCCTGGGTGTAGACGCCCCAGCCCGCGCCGTTCGCCAGGCCGCCGATCAGGGCCTCCCGGCGGTCGCCCACGACGACGAGGAGGCGGCTCCCGTCGTCCTCGCAGGCCCGGTCTCCCGCCCTGTCCGGCTCGGTCCCGAGGCACGTCGCCGACACCTCGACCCCGCGCTTCGCGGCCCTGCCGACCAGAGGGGACAGCAGCGCCGTCTCCTCCGGCCAGGCGGCGACGAGCAGGGCGGAGCGGGCGGCGGCCACCACGTCCCCGGCGCGGGTGAGCAGCGACTCGGCGTCCCTGAGGTTGTGGGTCGGCGGCACCTCGGGCGGCGCGGCGATCGTGGGCAGCGAGGACTGCAGCGACTCCATCGAGTCGTCGAACTCCCGGCGCATGCGCTCCAGCAGGGCCGCGGGCGGCAGCGGCTGGTAGCCGACGGCGCCCTCCTCCTCGTGCAGCTCGTAGGCGGCGCCCCGGGACACCAGCTTGCCCAGCGTCTCGTAGACCGTGCTGCGCGGCACGCCCGAGCGCTTGGCCACCTCGTACCCGTTGAGCGGCCGTCCGGCCCCGACCAGCGTGACGTACGCCTTGGCCTCATATCCCGACATGCCCAGGCGCTGCAACTGTTCCACGACGTCTCGCATCGCAGTCATGCTACGGCGCGCTGTCACCATTTAGTGTTGTCCCAAACCGCCAAATTCGGTTCCATATTCCAGGTCGGAGTCGTGGACCCGGCTCCGGACCGCTCACCCGGCGGCCGTCCCGTGGGGCCGCTCACCGCCGGGTTCTCCGGCCCTGCCGGGCTTTCGGGCCGCGCGGGACCTTCGGGCCAGGCGGGGTTTTCGGGCCGCGCGGGGCTTTCGGACGGCACGGAGCTTTCGGGCCGCGCGGGGTTTTCGGGCCGCGCGGGCTTTCCGCCGGGCCGCCGTACGGAAGACCCCCGGAAACGGCGAAGGGCCGCGGCCGTCCCCGGTGGGGGCGGCCGCGGCCCGGACGTGACGCGCCGGTGCGGGAGGGTCAGACCTGGCCGGCCTTCTCCAGGGCCGTGCAGCAGGTGTCCACCATGAGGCGGGTGACCGTGTAGGGGTCGACGTTGGCGTTGGGGCGGCGGTCCTCGATGTAGCCCTTCTTGTCCGCCTCGACCTGCCACGGGATGCGCACCGAGGCGCCGCGGTCGGAGACGCCGTAGCTGAACTGGTCCCACCGGGCGGTCTCGTGGTGGCCGGTGAGGCGGTCCTCGACGTCGGCGCCGTAGTTCTTGATGTGCTCCAGCGCGTTCTCGGCGAGCGCCTCGCAGGCGGTGATGATCGCGTCGTAGCCCTCGCGCATCGCCTTGGTGGAGAAGTTCGTGTGCGCGCCGGCGCCGTTCCAGTCACCCTTCACCGGCTTGGCGTCGAGCGTGGCGGCGATGTCGAAGTCCTCGGCGACACGGTAGAGCAGCCAGCGGGCCATCCACAGGTGGTCGGCGACCTCGACGGGTCCGGCCGGGCCGACCTGGAACTCCCACTGGCCCGGCATGACCTCGGCGTTGATGCCGGAGATCGCCAGGCCGGCCTCCAGGCACAGGTCGAGGTGCTTCTCGACGACGTCGCGGCCGAAGACCTCGTCGGCGCCGACGCCGCAGTAGTAGCCGCCCTGCGGGGCGGGGAAGCCGCCCTGCGGGAAGCCGAGCGGGCGGCCCTCCTTGAAGAAGGTGTACTCCTGCTCGATGCCGAACCAGGACTCCTGGTCGGCGAACCGCTCGGCGACCTCCACGAGCGTGGCCCGGGTGTTGCTGACGTGCGGGGTCATGTCGGTGTTGAGGACCTCGCAGAGCACCAGCACGTTGTCGCCGCCGCGGATCGGGTCCGGGCAGGTGAAGACCGGCTTGAGCACGCGGTCGGAGGACGAGCCCTCGGCCTGGTTGGTGCTGGAACCGTCGAAGCCCCAGAGGGGGAGCTCGGCGCCGTCCGCCAGGATTCTGGTCTTGGAACGCAGCTTGGCGGTCGGCTTGGTGCCGTCGATCCAGATGTATTCGGCCTTGAAGGTCATCCGCGGACTTCCTTGAGGAGGGAGAGGTCTGGTGTGCTTCCAGACTCGCAAGGAGCGGTTTCCCGGCTGTTGCCCGTATGTGAACAGGATGTTACCGATGCCCGTTTGGCGGATTTTTGACGTTATGTCCGGTTGGGGGCCCCGGTCCGGCGTCCAGCCCGGCGTCCGGCCCGGTGGCGGGCCCGGCGTTCAGTCCGGTGAGTCGGCGGCCTCGAAGCGGTCCGCCGAGACCGACTCCTGGGCCAGGCGGCGCATGGCGTCGAAGACCCGGCCGTACACCACGGTCAGGACCACCAGCGCCTCGACCGCGCTCTCCCGGGGACCGTCGAAGGGGATGACGCCGGTCTCGCGCTCGGTGACCAGCCGGAGCGCGGCCTCGGCGTAGGACCGCAGCCTCTCGCCGGTGGCGGGCATGCCGAGCCGGCCGAGGGTCAGGACGGCCTGGGCCAGCTCGTCGCGGGCGGGCGCGAGGGGGGTGACCCGCCAGTCGAGGTCGTCGACCAGCCGGTCCACCTCGGCGCGGGCGCGCCGCCAGTCCTCGTCGTCGGGCCGCGGCTCGACCGCCGGCGCGAGGGCGTAGTGGGCGGTGCCGAGCACGGTGTGCATGTCCAGGCTCTCGTCGTCCACGGCGGCGAGCACCCTGCGGATGGCGGCGATGGGCAGCCGGCCCACCTCCAGCAGCGCGCGGATCAGGCGCAGCCGGCGCACGTGGCCCTCGCCGTACTCCGCCCGGGTGGCCGACGTCTGCTCCCCGGGAGGGAGGAGGCCCTCGCGCAGGTAGTACTTGATGGTCGGGACGGGGACGTCCGTGGCGGCGCTGAGCTGGGAGATCCGCATGACCGGATGGTATCGGCGGCCCGGGCCGCCGCCGGAGCGGCGAGCCGGGCCGAGGCGGACCGGCCGCGATGCGCCGGAATGGTAGGAAGGCCGGGGAACCAGGCGAAATCCGCGTGATTTTCGAGAATTCGCGGGATTTCCTTCTCTGACATGTCGCTTTTCACCGGAAAGCAGCAGGGGGTTGACGTAACCCCCCGGTAAGAATAATTTTCATCCAACCTCCCGGCTGGTGAAAGGAATGTCTGTGGCCGCAGGCGCGCTCGGACGCATCCAGACCGAGACGCCCACGCTGCCCGGAGCCCTCCGCCGGGTCGGCGAGGCCATCCTGGCCGACCCCGCCGCGGCCGCCCGCTCCACGATCATGGCGCTCGCCGAGCGCAGCGGCAGCTCCCCGGCGACCGTCACCCGGTTCTGCCGGGTCTTCGGCTTCACCGGCTACGCCGGGCTGCGGGTCGCGCTGGCCACCGAGACCGGGCGGGCCGCGCAGGCCCACTGGGACGCCGGCGTCGGCCACGAGATCGCCCCCACCGACCCCTTGGACGTCGCGATCGGCGTGATGGCCGCCACCGACTCCCGGCTCATCCAGGAGACCGCGGCCCAGCTCGACGCCGCCGCCGTCGCGCGGGTCGCCGACGCCGTCGTCGCCGCCCGCCGGACACTGATCTTCGGCGTCTCCACCAGCGGGGCCGCGGCGAGCATGATGGCCGGGCGGCTGCGCCGGATCGGGATGCCCTGCTGGAGCCACGCCGACGCCCACGAGTCCCTCGCCGAGGCGGCGCTGCTGGCCCCCGGCGACGTCGCGATCGGCGTCTCCCACCGGGGCCGCACCCGCGAGGTCCTGGAGCCGCTCGCCGAGGCCGCGGCCCGGGGCGCGACGACCGTCGCCGTCACCTCCTTCGCCCGCTCCCCGCTGGCCGACCTCGCCCGTCTGGTGCTGACCACCGCCAGCAGGGAGACCACCTTCCGGCTGGGCGGCCTGGCCGCCGTCCACTCCCAGCTGTTCGTCCTCGACACCGTCTACGTCGCCGTCGCGCAGCGCACCTACGAGCAGACCGACCGGGCGTTCGAGCTCACCATCCGGGTGCTCGAAAGCCACCGCGTGGAAAGGAGCTGACGAGTGGGGACCGGCATGGAGATCGGAGCCGCGGACTACGCCCGCGAGGCGCGGGCGCTGGTGGACGAGGTCGTCCGCACGCAGGCGGAGGCCGTGGGGCGGGCCGCGGCGCTGCTGACCGCGTCCGTCCTGGACGACGGCGTCATCCAGGCGTTCGGCTCCGGCCACTCCGAGGCCATCGCGATGGAGATCGCCGGCCGCGCCGGCGGGCTCGTGCCCACCAACCGGCTCTCGCTGCGCGACCTCGTCCTGTACGGCGGAGCCCCCGTGGACGTGCTCCTCGGCGCCCCCGGCGAGCTGGAACGCGACCCCGGCGTCGCCCGGCGGATCTACGACCTCGCCCCCGTGCGGCCCCAGGACGCGTTCGTGCTGATCTCCAGCTCGGGGGTGAACGGCTCGGTGGTGGAGCTGGCCTCCATCGTCAAGGAGAAGGGTCACGGCCTGGTCGCCGTGACCTCCGTACGGCACAGCACGGAGATGACCTCCCGCCACCCCTCGGGCCGCAAGCTCCTCGACCTCGCCGACGTGGTCCTCGACAACGGCGCGCCGTACGGCGACGCGATCATGCCGCTGCCGGGCGGCGGCACGTTCGGCGCGGTCTCCACCATCACCTCCGCGCTGCTGGCCCAGATGGTCGTCGCCGAGGTGGTGCGCGCCCTGGCCGGGGCGGGCCGCACGCCGCCGATCTACCGGTCCGTCAACGTGACCGGCGGCGACGAGCACAACCGCGACCTTGAGAACCGCTACGCCGGAAGGATCCGGCGAGGTGCCTGATCACCCCCCAGGAGGAAGAATGACCCAACTGTCCCGGCGCGAGCTGCTGCGCAGCGCGGTCCTCGCGGGAATCGCGCTGCCCGCGCTGTCCGCCTGCGCCACCCCCGCGGGCAACGGCGGAGCCTCCCAGCCCGCGCCGGCCGCCGGAGCCACCAGCGCGGCCAACCCGCTCGGCTTCGCCGAGGACAAACCCCTGGAGATCTGGATCTTCGACGGCGGCTTCGGCGACGCCTACGCCAAGGACGTCCACGAAGCACTGGTCAAGGCCAAGCACTCCAAGCTGGAGATCAAGCACAACGCGACCAAGGAGATCGCCAAGACCCTCCAGCCGCGCTTCGCCGGCGGAAACCCCCCGGAGTTCATCAACAACTCCGGCGCCGACGCCATGGACTTCGGCGCCCTCGTCCAGGACGGCCAGCTCGCCGACCTCACACCGCTGTTCGACGCGCCGAGCTGGGACGACCCGGCCGTCAAGGTGCGCGACACGATCGACCCCGTCGCGATCGAGCTGGGCAGCTACGACGGCACGCCGTACGTCCTCAACTACGCCACCACCGTCTGGGGCATCTGGTACTCCAAGAAGCTCTTCGACGCCGAGGGCTGGCAGCCGCCCAAGACCTGGGACGAGTTCCTCAAGCTCTGCGAGACCATCAAGAAGGCCGGCAAGATCGCGCCGTTCACCTACGCCGGCAAGCACCCCTTCTACATCTACGAGACCATCCTCACCCTCGCCGCGAAGATCGGCGGCAAGGACGTGCTGAAGAACATCGACAACCTGGAGGACGGCGCCTGGAAGGCCGAGCCGGTCAAGCAGGCCGCCACCGCCTTCGCCGAGCTCGGCGCCAAGTACCTCCTCCAGGGCACCGCCGGCCTGGACCACATCCAGACCCAGACCGCCCAGAACAAGGGCCAGGTCGCCATGCTGCCCTGCGGCTCCTGGCTGGAGAACGAGCAGAAGGACACCACCCCCGCCGACTTCGACTACGCGATGTTCCCGCTGCCGGACTTCACCTCCTCCGACGCCCTGCCGTACGGCACGGTGCACGCCCGGCCGGGCGAGGAGTACATCGTGCCGTCCAAGTCGGGCAACCCCCGGGCGGGCATGGAGTACATGCGCGCGATGCTCTCCAAGGAGGGCGCCGGCAAGTTCATGGAGATGGTCTCCACGCTCACCATCGTCAAGGGCGCCGGCGAGGGACGCACCCTGAAGCCGGGCCTGAAGAGCTCCTCCGACGCGCTGACCGCGGCCGGTGACAACACCGTCTGGTTCCTGTTCCGCAAGTGGTACGTCGAGATGCACGACGAGGTGGCCGCCGCGACCGGGCAGCTCATGAGCGGCAAGCTGACCGTCGACCAGTGGACGGACCGCGTGCAGAAGAAGGCCGACTCCATCAAGAACGACTCCTCCGTGAAGAAGTTCTCGAGGTAACCGGGGTGAGCGGCGGCACGGCCGGACGGCCGGCGGTACGGCAGGGCACGGCGCGTACGGCGCGGGCCCCGGGTCCGGCGCGTCCGGCGCGTCCGGAGCCCGCGGTGGATGCGGTGGATGCGGTGGGCGCGCCGGGCGCGGCGGCCGGGGAAGCGGAGGACGGCCGGTGAACCACGGCAGGCTGAGGTTCGTCACCGGGTTCCTCGCGGTCCCGGTGGCGCTGTACCTGATCTATGTGATCGCCCCCTACGCGCAGGCGTTCTACATCGCGCTCACCGACTGGCGCGGGGTCACCGCGTCCCCGGCGTTCGTCGGCCTGGAGAACTTCCGCAGGCTTTTTGCGGACGACGTCTTCTGGACGGCGGTCGGCCACAACCTGCTCCTGCTGATCCTGATGCCGCTGCTCACCGTCGGTATCGCTCTCTTCTTCGCGTTCCTGCTCAACGCCGGGGGACGGGGCGGCGCCGCGGGCGTGTGGGGGTCGAAGTTCTACCGGGTGGTGTTCTTCTTCCCCCAGGTGCTGGCCGTGGCCGTGGTCGCGGTGCTGTTCCAGCAGGTCTTCCGGCCCGACCGGAGCGGCATGCTCAACGCGCCGCTGATCGCCCTCGGGTTCGAGCCCGTCGGCTTCCTGTCCGACACCGGCGTGGCGCTGTGGTCGATCCTCGGCGTGCTCGTCTGGCAGGCGGTCGGCTTCTACGTGGTGCTGTTCTCGGCCGGCATCGCCTCCATCCCGCGTGACCTGTTCGAGGCGGCGGCGATCGACGGCGCCGGGGGAGCGCAGCTCTTCTTCCGGATCACCCTGCCCCTGCTGTGGGACACCATCCAGGTCGGCTGGGTCTACCTCGGCATCGCGGCGCTGGACGTCTTCGCCGTCGTGTGGGTGATGACGGCCGAGCACGGCGGGCCCGACCACTCCACGACCGTGATGGCCGCGGAGATCTACCGGACGGCCTTCCAGTACTTCAAGTTCGGCTACGCCTCGGCGATGGGCGTGGTGCTCTTCTTCTTCACCATCGGGTTCGCGGCGCTGGCCCTGCGCCTGTCGCGGCGTGAGCGAATCGAGTTCTAGTGGCGGAAGCGGCGATACCCCGCAGCCGGGCCCTCGCCCGGGAGGAGCGCAGGCGGCGGCTCGGCCCGTTCGGGGTCCTGACGCACCTCGCGCTGCTGGTGTGGACGGTCCTGGTCGTGGTCCCGATCGCGTGGACCTTCCTGGCGTCGGTCAAGAGCGAGGACGAGATCTTCGGCGACGCCTGGTCGCTGCCGGCCGCCCTGCGCCTCGACAACTGGGCGCGGGCGTGGGACCAGGCCCACATCGGCCAGTACATGATCAACAGCGTGGTCGTCGTGGCGTTCGGCGTGTTCGGCACCATGCTGTTCGGCTCCATGGCGGCCTACGTACTGGCCCGCTACCGGTTCGTCGGCAACCGGGCGATCTATCTCCTGTTCGTCTCCGGCCTGGCCTTCCCGGTCTACCTCGCGCTGACCCCGCTGTTCTTCGTCGTGCAGAACATGGGGACGCTGCCGGTGGTCGGGCCGTTCATCGGGCTGAACACCCACGCCGGGCTGGTCCTGGTCTACATCGCCTACTCGCTGCCGTTCACCGTGTTCTTCCTGGCGGCGTTCTTCCGGACGCTGCCCGGTGCGGTGGCCGAGGCCGCCTTCGTGGACGGGGCCTCGCACACCCGGGTGTTCTTCCAGATCATGCTGCCCATGGCCCGGCCGGGCATCGTCAGCGTGACGATCTTCAACGTGCTGGGGCAGTGGAACCAGTACCAGCTCCCGCTGGTGCTGCTCAACTCCGACCGGAGCAAGTGGGTGCTCACCCAGGGCATCGCCGACATCTCCACCGCCGCGGGCTACGACGCCGACTGGTCGGCCCTGTTCGCGGCGCTCAGCATGGCGATCCTGCCGATGCTCGTGGTCTACACGATCTTCCAGAGCCAGATCCAGAAGGGCCTGACCGCCGGGGCGCTCAAGTGACGCCCCGCTGACGCGCCATCCCCCGTCCCCCGTCCCCCGTCCCCCGTCCTCTGCCCTCTGCCCTCAGCCCGGCGGCCGGGCGGAGGAGGGCGGGGCACCCGGGCGGAGGAGGGCCGGGCATCCGGGCCCTCACACCGCCGGGCTCTTCGGGCTCTTCGGGCCCCCGGGGTTCCTGGGATCCGTCAGGTTCTTCAGGGCCTCGCGGCGGCTCAGGCCGGTGATGCCCATGTGGTCGACGTAGCGGAGCACCTCGCCGGGATTGCTCCTGGCGTACTCGCGCAGCGCCCAGCCGATCGCCTTGCGGGCGAAGAAGTCGTTGTCGGACAGGCTCGGCTCGATGCAGGCGTAGAGCAGGCCGGGGTCGGTGGCCCCCCGGAACCGGTTCTGGCACAGGATGGCCGTACGGCGCCGCCACAGGTCGCGGTCGCGGGCCCAGCGCAGCACGAGCGGGCGCATGACGTCGGGGAAGGCCGCCAGCAGGCCGCCGACACGGTGGACGGCCAGCTCGTCGACGTAGTCCCACCACGCCCCGGTGACGATCATCTCCTCGTACATCGGCAGCGCGTCGAGCGTCTGGTGGGCCCGGTAGAGGCGGAAACCGGTCAGCTCGATCGCGGCGTAGCGCTCCTCGCGGTACTCGGCGTCCCGCCACAGCGTCAGCGCCGCCTCGCGCCACTCGCGCGCGTCCCGCAGCGGGTGCTCGCCGAAGACCCTCCGGAGCGCGGTACGGCGCGGCACCGCCTGGGCCCCGAGGAAGGGCATATCCGACTTCATGTAGGCCCGCATCGCCTCTGCCTTGCCCGGGTCCGCCGCCTCCGTCAGGGCGATCCGCACGGCCTTGTGCAGTGTGTCCATCACTCCCCGTCCGCCGCGCCGTCCCCGCGCGTGGCCCGCCCGGCGCTCATGGTCAGCTCCTCGCCGGCTCGTCGCCGGATCCTCCTCGGCTCCGCCGCCGGCCAGCCCCCGCCGGCCGCCGGGCGTCGCCGTGCCGGTTCGCATCACCGTGTCGGTTCCGTCCCCGGGCGTCAAGCCGGGCCCGGAAACCGCCGTCCGGGAGCGGCCGTCACCCGGACGGCACGGGGCGGGGCGCCCGGCTCGTGGCCCGCGGGCCGTCAGCCCGGGTGGCTGCCGCGCTCGCCGGTGGCCAGGCCGTCGAAGAGGATCATGATGTAGTGCTCGGCGATGGCCGCGGTGTCGAGGCGGCCGTCCGGCCGGAACCAGCGGACCGCGACCCAGATGGTGTCGCGGATCATGCGGTAGGTGAGCTTGGGATCGACGTCGGGGCGGATCCCGCCGGTGGCCTGGCCCCGCTTGATCTGCTCGATCCACATCCGCTCGACCTCCTCCTCGGCCTTCACCAGGTAGCCGAAGCGGTCGCCGGGCAGGGATCGCAGGTAGTTCCAGTCGTTCTGCATGACGGTGACCGCGGCGCGGTGCGGCTCCAGCGCGGCGAACCCGGTGCGGACCATCTCCGCCAGGACCTCGCCCGGTTCGCCCCCGCGCGCCAGCACGGCGCGGTAGCGGCCCACCAGGTCGTCGAGGAAGGTGGTCAGCACCTCGTCGACGATCGACTCCTTGGAGTCGAAGTGGTGATAGAGACTCCCGGACAGGATGCCGGCCTCCACCGCGATCTCGCGGACGGTCGTGGCCTGGAATCCCTTGCGGGCGAAGAGCTCGGCGGCCAGCTGGACGAGGTGGTCACGGCGCTCGGAGGCCGAGCCGGACGCGGTCGCGCGCCTGGCCGCGCCCTGGCGCCTGGCCGGGGCACTGGTCGTGCCGCCGGAGTTCTTTCGCGGGTTCACGTCACCCATTATGGTCCTTTGCGCAATCGCTTGTTCACCGGAACACACCAGCTCACGCTCGTTTTCCCCGGCGGACCAGGGGCCGGATACCGTGGCCCGCGTGAGGCGGAAGGCGACGGTGGCCGGGGATGTCCTGCTGTGGGCGGTGCTGTGCCTGCCCCTGCTGTGGGGCGGCCGGTCCGTCCTGCTGGCCGACCGCTACACCCCCTGGGAGATCGCCGCCGGGGCCGCCGTCATCGGGGCGGCCGTGGCGCTGGGCCGGTCGCGCCCGCTCCCGGCGATGCTCGTCACCGCGGCGCTCTGGCTGGCCGCGGCCGGGACCGGCAAGGCGGTGGGCTGCTTCCCGGCGCTGGCCGTCATGAGCTACCTGGCGGGCCTGCGCGTGCCGCGGGTGCGGCCCGCGCTGATCGCGCTGGGCGCCGGCACGGCCGTGACGGTGCTCGCCGTACCGGTGCTGAGCCGCGACACCGGGGACTGGTTCGTGACGGTCGCCGGAGTCGCCCTGTTCGGGGTCGTCCCCTGGCTGGCGGGGCACGCCCGGCACCAGCACCTGGAGCTGGCCCGCGCGGGCTGGGAACGGGCCGAACGGCTGGAGCGCGAGCAGCGCGCCGTCGCCGAGCAGGTACGGCTGCGCGAGCGCGCCCGCATCGCCGGGGACATGCACGACCTGCTGGGCCACGAGCTGAGCCTGGTCGCGCTGCGGATCGGCGCGCTGGAGGTGGCCCCCGACCTCGCTGAACGCCACCGGGAGATCGCCGGACAGGCCCGGTCGGCGGTCACCGCCGCCGCCGGCCGCCTCCGGGAGATCGTCGAGGTGCTCCGCGACGACACCGTCCCCGACCCGGTACGGCACGGCGTCGCCGACCTCGTCGAGCGGGCTCGGGCGGCGGGCATGGACGTCGAACTGCGCGGCCCCGGGGAGGACGGCCTCGCCCCGATGGCCCGGCAGGCCGTACGGCGGGTCGTGCAGGAGGGCCTGACCAACGCGGCCAAGCACGCGGCCGGAGCGCCGGTGACGGTCCGGCTCGACCGGACCGCGGACGAGACCGTGGTGACAGTGGTGACCGTCCTCGGCGGCCCGCCGCCCCGCGCCGCGGGCATCCGTGCGGCCGGGGCCGGCCCGGCGGACCCGGACCGGCCGGGAAACGGGGCGGGAGCGGCGGTGGGGGCGGCGGACCCGGGCGGTGCGGGACCGGGCGGGGGGTACGGGCTCGTCGGGCTGGCCGAGCGGGTGCGCCTGTGCGGCGGGTCGCTCCACGCGGGGGAGCGGGCCGGCGGATTCGAGCTGACGGCCAGGCTGCCCCGCGTCCCCGGTCCGGTGCGGGACGTCCCCGTGCCGTCCGCCGACCACCTGCGGCGGGCCCGGCGCCGGGTGCGCCGCACCCGGGCGGTGGCGCTCACCGCCACCCTGCTCACGGTCATCGGGACGGCGGCCGCCGTGGTGGGGTACACCGCCTACGACGCCGCCACCTCCGTGCTGTCCCCGGCCGGCTTCGCGCGGATCCGGGTGGGCATGGAGCAGGCCGCGGCGGAGGCCCTGCTCCCGGCCAGGACGCGGATCGACGGCCCGGCGGCGGGGGAGCCGCCGGTGCCCGCGGGGGCCCGGTGCCGGTACTACGGCACGCACGCCGACCCCTTCGGTGCGCGGAGCGGGGAGCTGTACCGGCTGTGCTTCGCGGGCGGGCGGCTGGTGGGCAAGGATTTCCTGCCCGTCGGCCGGGTTCCGTAGAGTCGGGCGGCGGGGCGGGGTCCGCCGGGCCGCCGGGCCGCCGGGCCGCCGGGCCGCCGGGCCGGAGGGCAGCGGGGTCGCGGGGTCGCGGGGTTCGGAAGAGGGGGACATGGTGGTCCGGGTCGTGCTGGCCGACGACGAGGCCGTGGTCCGTGCGGGGGTGCGGATGATCCTGTCCGCCGATCCCGGGATCGAGGTGGTCGCCGAGGCCGGCGACGGCCGGTCCCTGGTCGAGCTGGTGTGCGCCCACCGGCCGGACGTCGCGCTGGTGGACATCCGGATGCCCGGCCTCGACGGGCTGGCCGCGGTCCCCGAGCTGCGCCGGGTCGCCCCCGGCACGGCGGTGCTGATCATGACCGCCTTCGGTGAGGACGCCGCCATCGCCAGGGCGCTCGGTGACGGCGCGGCCGGGTTCCTGCTCAAGACCGGTGACCCGCGCGAGTTCCTGCTCGGGGTGCGGGCGGTCGCCGAGGGCGCCGCCTATCTGTCGCCCCGGGTCGCCTCCCGGGTGATCGACGGCATCGCCGGCGACCGGCTCGCCAGGAGCGCCGCCGCCCGCGACCGGATCGGCGCGCTCACCGGCCGCGAGCGGGAGGTCCTCGGCCTGCTCGGTGCGGGGCTGTCCAACGCGGAGATCGCCCGCCGCCTGCACCTGGCCGAGGGCAGCGTCAAGACGTACGTGAGCACGATCCTGGGCCGGCTCGGCGTGCGCAACCGGGTGCAGGCCGCCATCCTGGCCCACGAGGCGGGGCTGGCCGCGCGGTCCTGAGCGGACTCCGCCGCGGCGAGGCGGCCGGGGCGCGGGGCCCCCGTACCCGGCGGTGCCGAGGCGCCCTGAGAGGCGCGGGGAGGCGGGCCGAGGCCTGGACCCCGGAGGTCCAGGCCCGGAGGTTCAGCAGCCGTCGGTCGAGTAGCAGCCCTTCACGTACCACTTGCCGCTGTAGTAGGCGCCGCTGCTGGCCTTGCTCGTGCTGCCTATGGAGACCAGGGAGCCCGGCAGGTAGGAGCAGGACGAGGTGGAGCAGAAGTAGCCGTAGACCCGGAAGTAGGTCTCAAGCCCGCTGGTGCATCTGACGCTCACCGAGTTGTTGGTGCTCGCGGTCTTGGTGCAGCCGCTCACCGCGGCGGCGGGGGAGGCGGTGGCGCCGATGAGGGCGGTGGCCCCGAGAGCGATACCGGCGATGCTGGAGAAGATCTTTTTCGTCACGGGCATTCATGATCGCTTGTCGGTGCCCGCCGCACAAGGGGGGGCGGCGTGGTTTCCCGGCGGATCGGGTGTTCCCCCGGCGCGGACGAGGTCATGGGCTCCGGGACCTGTTCCGTGGAGCCGTGGCGGGGGTCCACGGAACGGGTCCTAGCGGCGGGCCGTCCTGGTGTCCAGCACCAGCGTCCGGAGGGTGGCGTGCGCGCGCCACCGGCCGACCAGCCGCGTCACCGGGACGGCCAGGGCCCACATGACCAGTGGCGCCACCACCGCGCCGAGCAGCAGGCCGGCCAGGACGTCGTGCGGGAAGTGGACGCCGACGAACACCCGGGAGAAGGCCCCCAGCGCCGCCAGCACCGGCACGTAGAGCAGCGTGCGGCGCCAGGCGACGGCCAGTGCCACGGCGGTGGCCCCGGCGAGCGTCGCGTGGTTGCTCGGCAGCGACCAGTCCCCGAACTCCGGGCACGGGGTGAGGGTGACCACGCCGTGGACCAGGCGGCAGGGGCGGTCGATCCGCAGCACGTCCTTGACGATCTCGCTGACCAGGTAGGACGCCACCATCGCGGCGGGGGCGAGGAGCGCCAGCGCCATGGCCCGGTCGCTGCGCCGTCTGGCCCGCCACCAGGCGGCGAGATACAGGACGGCGAAGACCAGCAGTACGGCCTCGGTGCCGACCTCGGCCAGCTCCTGGAACCAGTGCGGGGTGGTCCGGGCGAACGCGGTGATCTGCCGGTACCACTCGGCGCTCACGTCGGGGACGTCTTCGATCTCGTTGGGCACGCTTCCTCCGTGTCGTTCCAGATGGTGCTGATGACCGTAGGGAACGGGAGGTGCGGCCGGCCGTCGCCGAACGTCGCCGGCCGCCGTTGACTTTAGTCAATGCCGGCCCGGCGCCGGGCTCCGTCCCGACGTGTCGGCGTGTGCTCCGGAGGGCGGGCGGGGCGCGCGGGGGTGGGACGGCTGCGGGGGAACGGGACCGGTGACCGGGGTGAAGGCCCACGGTCAGCCCACTGGTAATTAGTAAACTTTCCTATTAGATTTGCGGGGAGTCCCGGGAGAGCGCTCTCGCCGGGAAGGCCCCTGGGACAACGTGCTGCCCGCGCGCCCACGGCAGGAGACGCCGTCGCCGGGCGAGGAGGATGCATGAAGCGCGGCCGAGAGCTGCTTCGCCTGGCGGACACCGTCGTTCTCCCCGGGTTCGAGGGGAGGACCCCGCCCGACTGGCTCCGGCGGCGGCTGTCCGACGGCCTGACCGGAGTGGTGCTCTTCTCCCGCAACATCGCCTCCCCGAGCCAGGTCGCGGACCTCACCGCGGCGCTGCGCGCGGAGAACCCGCAGGTCCTCGTCGGGATCGACGAGGAGGCGGGGGAGGTCACCCGTCTGGAGGCCGCCACCGGCAGCAGCAGGCCGGGGAACTTCGCCCTGGGCGTGGTGGACGATCCCGGCCTCACCGAGGAGATCGCCCGCGACCTCGGGCGCGATCTCGCCCTGGCCGGGATCAACCTCGACTTCGCCCCTTCGGCGGACGTGAACTCCAACCCGCGCAACCCGGTCATCGGGCTGCGTTCCTTCGGCGCCGGCCCGGCCCTGGTCGCCCGGCACACCGCCGCCTGGATCCGCGGCCTGCAGTCGGCCGGGGTCGCCGCCTGCGCCAAGCACTTCCCCGGGCATGGCGACACCTCCGTCGACTCCCACCACGGCCTGCCGCTCATCGGCGCCGACGCCGACGAGCTGCGCGAGGTGGTGCTGCCGCCCTTCCGCGCGGCCGTGGCCGAGGGGGTGCGGGCGGTCATGACCGGTCACCTGCTGGTCCCGGCGCTCGACCCCGTCATGCCCGCCACGCTCAGCGGCCCGTTGCTGCGCGACCTGCTCCGCGACGAGCTGGGCTTCGAGGGCGTCATCGTCACCGACGGCATCGAGATGGAGGCGGTCTCCGGGCCCCACGGCATCGGCGGCGCGTCCGCGCTGGCCATCGCCGCCGGGGCCGACGCGATCTGCGTGGGCGGCGAGCACGCCGACGAGCGGACCGCCGTCGAGGTGCGCGACGCCATCGCCGACGCCGTGATCGAGGGCAGGCTCCCCGAGGAACGGCTGGCCGACGCGGCCGAGCGGGTCTGCGAGCTGGCCCTCTGGGCCGGCTCCGCGGGACCCGCCCGCCGGTCCGCCGCCTCCGCGTCCCCCGGGGGGCCCGCCGCCGGCCGTACCGTCGTGCCGGTCGGTTCCCCGGCCCCGGAGGCGTCCGTGCGCCCCGGGGGCGTTCCCGTCGGCCTGGCCGCCGCCCGGCGTGCGCTGCGGGTCACCCGGCGTTCCTCGGCCGCCGTCATCCCGCTGCCCGCCCCGCCCCACGTGCTCGAACTCGCCCCCGAGATGAACCTCGCCATCGACCCGCACACCCCCTGGGGCGTCGGCGAGCCGCTCGGCAAGCTGCTGCCCGGCACCACGGTGACCCGCCTGACCGCCCCGGAGGCCACCGGGGGAGCGACCGAGGCCGCCCTGGCCACGGCGGCCGGCCGCCCCCTGGTCGCCGTCGTCCGCGACGCCCACCGCCACGCCTGGCAGACCGCCGTCCTCGAACACCTGCTGGCCGCCCGTCCGGACGCCGTCGTGGTCGAGATGGGACTGCCCGACCGCTGCGATCTCGGCGCGGTCCACCTGGCGACGTACGGCGCCGCCCGCGTCTGCGGTCAGGCCGCCGCCGAGCTGCTCGCCGGGTGCGCGGGCTCTGACGGCTAAATCTGACTTACTTCGTAAAGGGCACCCTTCTCGAAAGAAGCGTCAAGGCGGAGATAACGCCAGAACCGGGCAGAACGAATCACCGAACGGGAGACCCGCACCGCCCGGCCGTCCGTCACGGAGGCCGGGCGGACGCGGCCGGTCAGGCCATGTCCCACAGCAGGCGGTAGTAGGCGATGCGCTCGGGGTCCGGGGCGATCCCGTACGCGTCGTAGAGAACGCCGTCGTATCCCGGGCCGTAGTCCCACTCCGTGCTCCACGCCGCGACCGCGAGGTCGGCCCACCGGTCGGCCACGCCGAGCGAGCCGAGGTCGACGTGCGCGGCGAACGCGCCGTCGTCGCGCAGCAGGGTGTTGGGGGCGCACGCGTCACCGTGGCAGACGACCGGGCGGTCGATCGGGGGCGGAGCGCCGATGCGCGCCCGGGCCTCGGCGAGGTCGGCGCACCCGTGCGCGGCGAGGTCGTCGGCCGGTCCCTCACCGGCGGCGATGCGCTCGTCCGCGCGGACGAGCCGCCGCTCGACGCTCCAGTCGAACGGGCACTCCTCCACGGGCAGGGCGTCGTGCAGCAGGCGCAGTCCCCGGCCGATCGCGGCGGCCGCGGTCGCCGGGTCGGCGGTCCACCGGGGGTCCACCGCCGACCGGCCGGGGATCGCCGCCGTGACCAGCCACGCGCCGTCGGCGTCCGCGCCGTGCTCGACGACCCGCGGGACGGTCACCCACCGCCGCGCCCAGGCCAGGCGCTCCGCCTCACCGGCGAGGTCGATCTCCGGGGTGCCCGCGGCGACCCACTTGACGTAACGGTCGCCGCCGGAGGCGCCCTGGAGGCGGAACGTCAGGCCGCCGAGCTCGTTGCGCCACACCGGGGTGACGGTGTCGTCGCCGGCGAGCGCCGCGACGACGGCGGGGACGGGCACCGGCCCGGTCGGGATCTCGGAGATGACGGGGAGGCTCATGACAGCCATGATCCTCCCCGCCCCGGACCGGTGACCAACGGTTTCCCCGCGGGCGGGTCCGCACGGGACCGCCGGACGGCCCACCCCGGACGCGCGTCTCCCGCGGGCGGGTGGGTTCCGCGGGCCGATCAGCCCTCGGTCCGCTCCACGGGCAGCCACAGCTCGGCGGCGGCCTCCTTGCCGTCCTGCGACATCCGGGTGAGCAGCATGATCTCCGGCCCCGGCCTGGTGCGGTACGGGTTGGACGGGAACCACTGCGAGTAGGCGTCCGCCCAGATGCGCTGCAGCGCCTCCGGGACCGGTCCCGAGCTCTCGAAGACCACCCACGTCCCCGCCGGGACGACGAGGGCGTCCAGGTCCCCGGGCGCCTCGGCGCCGGTCACCACGCCGTGGTAGTAGTCCAGCTCGCTGCCCTCCGCGCGGCCGGGGTCGATGTCGTCGCACACCGAGACGATCCCCCGCGGCTCCTGGTCGGAGAGCGCCGCCATCCGCCCCAGCGTCTCCTGGTCGACGCTCCGGACGTGGTCGGCCATCGGCTGGTTCACCCCCAGGTGGACGAGGGGGATCCGCGCCTTCCTGCCGACCACGCGGAACCCGTCCTTCTCCACGATCCGGTACCGCATGCTCATGCTCCCTTCGATGACGAGGCGGAAGGACATGGGGGGCTGGAAGCGCAGGGCCGCGCCGGTCCGCCTGGCCTCGCCGGGGCCGATGCCGTGCACGGCGCGGAACGCGCGGGCGAACGCCTCGCCCGAGCCGTAGCCGTACCGCACCGCCACGTCGAGCAGCGTCTCCTCCCCGGCGATCACCAGGGCCCCGGCGACGCTGAGCCGCCGGCGGCGGACGTACTCCGACAGCGGCATGCCGGCCAGCGCGGAGAACATCCTCCGGAAGTGGTACTCCGACGTGACGGCGATCCGCGCCAGCTCGGCGACGTCGATCCGCTCGTCGAGGTGCTCCTCGATGTGTCGCATGGCCTGGTTCAGCCGGTCCAGCATCCCCGTCTCCTTCTCTTTCGAGTCATCACGCTAGGCGCGGCGAACCAGACCGGACCCGACATTCCATGCCCGCTCGGATCGGGTGCGGCGCCCGCCGTGGCGCCCGGGTCGTACGGATGCGGGGCCTGCTCGTCCGGGCCGTTCCTAGGCGTCGGCCCTGCGCCTGCGGTAGGCGCGCTGCCGGCAGGCCCGCGAGCAGTACACGCGGGGGCGGCCCGAGGGGGCGGCGTCCAGCAGGGTGCCGCATTCGGGGCAGCTTTCCGGGCGAGTTTCGTCACGAGTTTCGTCACGTTCGTTCTCGCGTTCGCGGACGAGCACCTCGACACCGTCCAGGAGACGGCGCAGGCCGAACGCGAAGGAGTCCTCCGGACGGTCCCAGCCGCCCGTCTCCCACAGGCGGGTGAGCGTGGGGTAGCGGCCGAGCCGTTCGTACAGGGAGTCGCGAGCGCCCCACCAGTCCTGCTCGGACACGCCGCTGCGCCGCTCCTCGCGCCGCGTCTCGGCCAGGAGCAGGGCCTCGGCGTCCACGAACCGGCCGAGCAGGTCGATCACCGCGATCACCTCGGACGGCCGCAGCGCGGTGCCGGTCAGCGTGCCGAGCATGTAGTCGTAGTGGGCCACGGCGTTGGGGCCCGGCAGGTGGCGGGAGCCGCGCACCTCGGCCAGCCAGGGGTGCCGCCCGCGGAGCTCCCACCCCTGCCGGGCCACCTCCGCGAGCCGCTCCCGCCAGCTCCCCCCGGCGCCCGGTCCCTCCTCCGGCGCCCCGGCGAGCACCTCGCCCAGGACTTCGTCCCGCATCAGGTCCACGAGCTGGTCGCGCCCGGGAACGTGCCGGTACAGCGACATGGTCGTGAAGCCGAGCCGGTCGGCGACCTTGCGCATCGACAGCCCCTCCAGGCCCTCGGCGTCGGCCAGCTCGATGGCGGCGCGCACGATCCGGCGCAGGCTGAGGCCCGGTCGCGGCTCGCGTTCCGCCTCCCGCCACAGCAGCTCCACCCCGTGGTCGGGATCCCCGGCTCTGCCCTGCGCCATTGGCACCTCCTTTGTTTATGGTGTAATACCTTGTTTACGGCATAAACAGCAAAGGCGGTCAAGCATGTTCCATCTTCACGTCGCCCCCGACGGAGACGACTCCTGGCCCGGCTCCCTCGAACGCCCCTTCGCCACCCTGGAACGGGCCCGGTCGGCCGCCAGGGAGGCGGGCGGAGACGTCGTCGTCCTGCTCCGGGGCGGCACCCACGAACTCGCCCGGCCCCTCGAACTCACCGAGGCCGACTCGGGCGTCGTCTACCAGGTGTACGGGTACGGCACCCCCGCGCGGGAGGAAGCCGTGCTGAGCGGAGGCCGGACGATCACCGGATGGCACGAGCGCGACGGCGTCTGGGCGGCCGAGGTCGGCGACCTGGAGACCCGCCAGCTCCACGTCGACGGCCGCCGCGCCGTCCGCGCCGGCATCCCGGGCCTGCCGGGCTCGTCCCCGGCCGCGACCGCGACCGGCTACGTCACCGACAGCGCCGAGCCGCTCGGCTGGCGCAGCCCCCGCGACGTGGAGTTCGTCCACCGGGGCGTCTACCCGTGGACGGAGGCCCGCCTGGGCGTCGCGGACGTCTCCCGCGACGGCGGCCTGACGGCGATCACCATGGCCCGGCCCGCCTTCGACTGGGCCGCCGAGCTGTACAACTCCACGTGGGACGGCGTCACCTCCGCCGGTCCCGGCCTGCCCACCCGGATCGAGAACGACCCGAGCTTCCTGCGCGAGCCGGGCACCTTCGTGCTCGACCGCTCCCGCCCCGGCGACCACGTGCTGCGCTACCTGCCTCGCCCCGGTGAGGACCCGGCGCGCACCCGGGTGGTCGCCCCGGTGCTGGAGACCCTGCTGCGCGTGGCCGGCGCGCGGGGGACGGCCTTCCTGGGGCTGGTGTTCGCCGACGCGACCTGGCTGCGCCCGAGCCGTCCCGAGGGCTTCGTGCACTACCACGGCAGCGGCTACTACGAGGGCGGCGGTGTCGAGGTGGCGGTCCTGGGGGAGGGGGCATCCGTGACGTATCCCGCCGCTTCCGTGACGATTCCCGCCTGTGTCGTCTTCGAGGACACCGTGGACGCGGTGGTCGAGGGCTGCCGGTTCACCCGGCTCGGGGCGTCCGGGCTGGGCGTGTCCGGCGGCGAAGGGCTCACCGTGCGCGGCTGCGACTTCGACACCCTCTCCGCCGGGGCCGTCGTGGTGTCCGGCAGCCGGGGCACGGTGATCGAGGACAACCTGGTGCGCGGCATCGGGCTCGAATACAGCGGATCGCCCGGGATCTCGATCATGGGGGCGTCCGGCTGCGTCGTCGCGCACAACGAGATCGGCGACGTGCCGCACTGCGGGATCACGGCCGGACCCGGCGAGGGCACCCGGATCCTGAACAACCGCACCGCCGGCACCATGCAGGTCCTGGCCGACGGCGGCGGGATCTACCTGTCCGGGCCGCAGGGCGACTCGCACGGCAACGGCGCGCTGGTGCGGGGCAACGTCATCGAGGACACCCGCACGCCGTACAACTTCGGGCTCTACACCGACTACGGGGCCTCGTGGGTGACGGTCGAGGGCAACGTCGTCGCCCGCGCCGACAACACGGCCGTGCTGCACGTGGGGCCGCCGCTGGAGAACGTCGTCTACCGGGGCAACTTCTGGGACGCCGACCCGCTGGGCCACGACGACCCGCCGAGCGGCGTCACCTACGAGGGGAACGTCACCATCAAGGACGAGCACGAGCTGAACGCCGCCACCGCCGCCATCCGGGCGCGGGCCGGACGGCGGCGCCGGGACTGACGGGCGGGGCCTGAGCCGTCGCGGCCGACGAGGTCAGCGGGCGGCCGGGACCCCGCTGCTCCAGGCGGTTCAGCCGTGGGCTGCGGCCGGTTCGGGGGCGGTGGGGACGGCGCCCGAGGAGGTGTGCCGGCCGAGCCTGGCGAGGGCGAGCGCGGCCGTCGCGACGAGGATGCCCGCGGCGGCCCACGATCCGGCGTCGACCGCGTGCACGAAGGCCGCGCGCGCCGTGTCGCCGAGGCCGAGCCGCAACGCGCCCGCCAGCGACTCCCGGGCCCCCGCCGGAGCGCCCGAGGGGAGGCTCGCCGCGTACACCGCCGAGACGACGCTTCCCAGCACCGCCACCCCCAGGGTGGTGCCGACCTCCTGTACCGCGTCGTTGAGCGCCGCGGCCACCCCGGCCTGCGAGCGCGGCACCGCCCCGAGCAGCGCCTCGTACGCGGCCGGTCCGGTGACGCCGAGGCCGAGGCACAGCGGGACCATGACCGCGAGCAGGTGAGGGTAGCCGCTGCCCTGCGACGTGGATGCCATCAGCGCGAACCCCCCGGCGGTGAGGGACAGGCCGAGCGCCGCCGTGCGGTTCGATCCGATGCGCCCGGCCAGGGCGCCGCCCAGGCCGTTGCCGATCGCGGCGAGGACCGCCGCCGGCACGAGCGCGAGGCCGGCCCGCATCGCCGAATAGCCGAGGACGAGCTGGAGGTACTGCGTCAGCACGAAGGTCAGGCCGGACAGCGCGAGCGCCAGCAGCGCGATCACCACGGTCGCGGCAGAGAACCCGGGACGTCCGAAAAGGGCGAGGTCGAGCATCGGGTGGGCGGCCCGGCGTTCCCGGACGGCGAAGCCGGCGAGTGCCGTGACGGCGACGGCGAGGCCCCCGAGCACCACGGGGCTCGTCACACCGTGCCCGGGGATCGAGATGACCGTCCACACGAGGGCGGCGATGCCGAGCCCGGACAGGACCGCCCCCGGCACGTCGGCGTGCTCGCCGGGGCGCGGGTCGGACGACTCGGGTACGACGGCGAGGGCGGCCACGACGGCGACGGCGGCGACGGGGACGTTGATCAGGAACACCGAGTCCCACCCGAAGCGCTGGATGAGCAGCCCACCGAGCGTGGGTCCGAGGGCCAGGCCCAGCATGCCGGTCGCACCCCAGATGCCCATGGCCTTGGGCCGCTCCTCCTCGTCGAAGACCTGGGCGATGATCGAAAGGGTGCTCGGCATGACGAGCGCGCCTCCGGCCCCCATCAGGCCGCGCAGCGCGATCAGTGTTCCGGCGTCGCGGGCGAGGGCCGCTCCGAGCGAACCGAGGCCGAAGAGCGCGAAGCCGTACAGCAGGGCCCGCCGGCGTCCCCGGCGGTCGGCCCACGAGCCGGCCGTGAGGAGCAGGCCGGCGAAGACCAGCGAGTAGGCGTCGACGATCCACTGGGTCGCGGCGACGGAGGCGGGCAGGTCGTGCATGAGCGACGGCACCGCCACGTTCAGCACCGTGTTGTCGAGGACGACCACGAACAGGCTGAGGCACAGGACGGCGAGGATCTTCCAGCGTCGAGGCATGATTCCATCCGTTTCTTACGCCGTAAGAAAGAACTCGCCGATAATCTCTCTTATGCTGTAAGAAAGTCAAGCGGTGAGGCGGTGGCATGGAGCGCGGGAAGCTGTCCCGCGAGCGTGTGCTCGACGCGGCGCTCGCCCTGGTCGACGAGATCGGGGTCAAAGGGCTGACGATGCGCAGGCTCGGGGCGGAGATCGGCGTCGAGGCGATGACGCTGTACTACTACGTGCCGAACAAGGAGGCGCTGCTCGACGGGCTGGTCGAGCGGGTCCTGAGCCGGGCCGTGGCCGAGCCGCCCGCGCCCGGCACGCCCTGGCGGTCGATGCTGCGCGAGGCGGCGGTGGGGTACCGGCGCGAGCTGCTGCGGCACCCCGGGGTGCTGCCCCTGGTGGCCGGCCGGCCGGTGAGCGGCCCGGAGGCGCTACAGGTGCTGGAGGCGGGCGTGGCGGTCCTGCGGGAAGCGGGGTTCGGCCTGCGGGAGGCGTTCCACGCCATCACGGCGACGATCACCTTCGTCGTCGGCCACACGCTGGCCGAGGTCCCGCCGCCCGGCCAGGACGAACCCGCCCTGGACACCACCGGCTTCCCGCTGATCGCCCACGCCGTCGCCGAAGGACTCGGCGCCCCCGAAGACCACCAGTCCCGCTTCGACTACGCCCTCGACGCCCTCCTTGACGGCTTCGCCGCCCGGCTGCGTGCCTGAGAAGGCCGGTGTCGCAAGCGGCTACGGGGCCGGGGGTCCCGTGCGCCGGGCGGCCGCGTGGTCGCCGAACAGCGCGGTGAACCGCTCGCGCGTGAGGAACGCCAGCTGCGCCCGCTTGGTCGGCATGTCGATCTCGCTCTCGAAGGTGAAGCCGGTGATCTTCAGCCGGTTCAGGGCCCGCTCGTTGCGGACGTCGGGCTCGACGACCAGGCGTCGCGCCTCGGGGTCGCGGAACAGGAACCGGATCAGGGCCGGGACCACCGCCCCGGTCAGACCGCGGGGCGGCTGCTGCCCGGGTGCGAGCAACAGGTGCATGCCGACGTCACCGGATCGCACGTCGTAGCGCTCGCCGACCGGGTCGGCGTCCGGCTCGTAGCTCTGGAACAGCCCGATCGGCCGGTCGTCGAGCCGGATCAGGAACGCGTGGTGGGTGGGCAGGCCGTCGACCAGCTCGTAGATCTCCCGGACCTGCTCGACGGAGTGGTCGAGCATGCCCCAGTACGTGGCGCGGGGCTGAGTGACCCAGCCGTGCACCAGTTCGGCGTCCGTCTTCGGGTTCAGCACGGTCAGGCTCAACCGGCCCATGCCAGGCAGGTCCTCTTCGTACACGACCACGGCCATCGTCGGGTCTCCTTCCAGGGGGATGAGATCGCCGGCGGCCCAGTGCGCCGACTGGTCGAGGAAATGCGGGTCGTCGGCGCGGCCGGAGGATCCGAACGGGACGATCCATCGGCTGGCGGCCCGGTCGCCCACCTGCCAGACGTAGCGGGCGACCGGGCCGCGCCGGCAGACGTCGGACACCCCGGGCACGCTGCCGGTGGCCAGGACCGCGTCGTTGTCGCCGGCGAGCCGGACGCGGGCGCGCAGAGCCGCGACGGCGGCCGAGGGCCAGACCCACGCGCGTGGCCGGGTCGGTCCACGGGGCGAAGCGTTCGTCGAAGGCGCTCGGCGCCCGCAGCGGCCGCAGGACGGGCTCCTCCGCCAGCCGCCGGGCGAGGGCGGCCCGCCAGGCGGCGAACGCGCCGGCGTCGGCGCTGCCGGCGTCCATGCGGCCGGGCCAGGCGAGGAGCCGGTCGCGCAGGGCCTCGGCGACGTCGCCGGCGCGGCGGGCGCGCAGCAGCGGCAGCAGCGCGTCGAAGCCCAGTTCGCCGCCGGCACGGGTGGGCGTACGCAGGCTGATCGCCTCGCCGGTGGTCCGGTCGACGTCGATGACCGGGCCGCGTGCCGTTTCGATGATCTCAACCTCGACCGGGTCGCCGCCGCGTACCGCGATCCGCTCGACGTGGTGCGGCACGGCGGTCCAGCCGTCCACCTCCCGGACCTCGATCCGCCCGTCGCGGCGGCGCAGCCGTTCGCGGTAGAGGTCCTGGTAGTCGGCCATGGCGTTGGTGACGGCCCAGGCGACCGGGCCGGCGTGGCCGAAGTGCGGCACGCCCGGAACGCCGGGGAAGGCCAGCCCGGCCACGTCGAATTCGGGGCAGGAGAGGCGGACCTGCTGGTAGATCCCCGGCAGTTCGAGTACGCGGTGCGGGTCGCCGGCGATCACGGTGGGCCGTCCGGTGCCCGGGTCCCCCGCCACCGCCCAGGCGTTGCTGCCCGCGCCCGCCGGCCCCTCCATGGCGAAGAGGTCGCCGGCCTCGGGGCCCAGGGTGGCGCTGACGTGGGCACGCCACAGCTTGTTCGGGAAGGTCGAGAAGAGGATGTGCTGAACGAGGAAGACGCCGAGCGGCGACCAGGGCCGCCACGGGTCGGGAGTGCAGCCGGTCGCGCCGAACTCCGAGGCGCCGGCGTGCGGCAGGGCGTCGTTGACGCCGTCCACGTAGGCCTCGATCCAGCGCCTGGTCTCCGGGAGCAGTCGCTGGAAGCAGCGGCGGGCGGTGTCGTCCAGCCGGGCCCGCCGGGCGAAACGGTCCCAGGGCACGTGTGCGGGGCCCAGTCGTTCGGCCAGTCGGCCCTCGGATCGCCATTTCTCGGTCTGCACCTGCCAGGCGCGATCGGTGACGGCCGTAGAACCCTGCGCGTAGGCCAGATCCTCGACGGTGTCGCCCCACATATGTGGAATGCCCCACTGATTCCGTCGGGCGGCACCCCTCCTCACATGATCCTCCTTAGGTTACCCTCTCCTAACTAAGGATGCCCTTACCGGAGGAAGCGTGAAGGTTGATCCACTCGTACGCCCGCCACCGTCCAGCCGATCCGGCCGCTGCCGCCCGAGCCCTCGTAACCCACGGAGGAAGACCCAATGCCGCCCGCTGCCCGCGAGCATCTGCTCACCAACGCCACGGCCGATCGGTACCTGCGCACGGTCACCGACGGCGCGGCCCGTGTCGCCACCCGGATCGCCGGGGCCGATCGGCCGTTCACCGGGATCGCCCCGGAGCACCTCGCCCTGAAGGTCGCCACGGTCGACCTCGACCGGCCCCTGGGCGACGCGGCCGCCGCCCTGGACGAGTTGAACGACGTGTACCTGCGCGACGCGGTGTACTTCCATCACCCCCGCTACCTGGCCCACCTCAACTGCCCGGTGGTGATCCCGGCGTTGCTGGGCGAGACGGTGCTGTCCGCGGTCAACTCCTCGCTGGACACCTGGGACCAGAGCGCGGGCGGCACCCTGATCGAGCAGCGTCTGATCGACTGGACCGCCCAGCGGATCGGCCTCGGCCCGCTCGCCGACGGCGTCTTCACCAGCGGCGGCAGCCAGTCCAACCTGCAGGCCCTGCTGCTGGCCCGGGAGGAGGCACTCGCCGCGTCCGGGCCGCCGCGCGCGGAGACGCTGCCCCGGCTGCGCGTCCTGGCCTCCGCCGCCGGCCACTTCAGCGTGCAGAAGTCGGCGAAGCTGCTCGGCCTGGCCCCCGACGCGGTCGTCACCGTCGAGGTCGACGCGGACCGGCGGATGCGCCCGGCGGCGCTCGACCGCGCGCTCGACCGCTGCCGCCGTGACGGCCTCACCGTCATGGCCGTGGTCGCCACCGCCGGCACCACCGACTTCGGCTCGATCGACCCGCTGCCCGAAATCGCCCGGCGCTGCGCGGCGGCCGGCGTGTGGCTGCACGTCGACGCCGCGTACGGATGCGGACTGCTGGCCTCACGCACCCGCCGCCACCTGCTCGACGGCATCGAGCGGGCCGACTCGGTCACCGTGGACTACCACAAGTCCTTCTTCCAGCCGGTCAGCTCCAGCGCACTGCTGGTGCGCGACGGCCGCGCCCTGCGGCACGCCACCCACCACGCCGACTACCTCAACCCCGAGCGGATGGTGGCCGAGCGCATTCCCAACCAGGTGAACAAGAGCCTGCAGACCACCCGCCGCTTCGACGCGCTCAAGCTGTGGATGACCCTGCGCGTCATGGGCGCCGACGCGATCGGCGAACTCTTCGACGACGTGGTGGACCGTGCCGCGGCCGCCTGGAGTCTCCTCGGCGAGGACCCCCGCTTCGAGGTCGTCACCCGCTCGCAGCTGAGCACCGTCGTGTTCCGCTACCTGCCGACCGGGCCGGGGCGTGCGTACGCCGACGAGGCCAACCTGCACGCCCGGGCGGCGCTGGCCGCCTCCGGCGACGCGGTGGTCGCGGGCACCACGGTCGACGGCCGGCACTTCCTCAAGTTCACCCTGCTCAACCCCGAGACGACGATCGACGACGTCGCCGCCGTCGTGGAACTCGTCGCCGAGCACGCCGACCGGTACGTCGAGCGTGCGATCGGCCCGATGCCCGCCTGCACCGCCTCGTGACCCGCCACTCGACCACCGGGAGACCCGCCATGTCGACCCACGACTTCATCGCGATCGGGCTGGGCCCGTTCAATCTGGGGCTGGCCTGCCTGACCGAGCCGATCGCCGGACTGGACGGGCTGTTCCTGGAGGCCCGCCCGCAGGCGGACTTCGGCTGGCACACCGGGATGGTGATGGACGGCACGCACCTGCAGACGCCCTTCCTCTGCGACCTGGTGACCCTCGCCGACCCGACGTCGCCGTACTCGTTCCTCAACTACCTCAAGCAGGCCGGGCGTCTCTACCCCTTCTACATCCGGGAGGACTTCTATCCGCTGCGCAGCGAGTACAACGACTACTGCCGCTGGGTCGCGGGCCGGCTGAGCAACGTGCGTTTCGGCCAGGCCGTGACCGAGGTGCGCTACGACGACCGGGACGAGCTCTACGTCGTCCGGGCCGGCGAGCGGCACACGTACCGCGCCCGGCGTCTCGTCCTCGGGACCGGGACGCAGCCGCACATCCCGGAGGCCTGCCGGAACCTCGACGGCCACGTGGTGCACAACTCGGCGTACCTGACGCACCGCGACGCCCTGCGCCGCAAGCGCAGCATCACCGTCGTCGGCAGCGGGCAGAGCGCCGCCGAGGTCTACCACGACCTGCTCGGCACCATCGAGACCGACGGATACCAGCTCAACTGGATCACCCGGTCGCCGCGGTTCTTCCCGCTGGAGTACACGAAGCTGACGCTGGAGATGACGTCACCGGACTACATCGACTACTTCCACGCGCTGCCCGAGCCGACCCGGTACCGCCTGGAGAGCGAGCAGAAGGGACTGTTCAAGGGGATCAGCGCCGGACTGGTCAACGCCATCTACGACCTGCTGTACGCCAAGAGCGTCGACCGGCCGGTGCCCACCCGGCTGCTGACCAACACCGCGCTGACCGGCGCCGCCCACGACGAGGCCACCGGCACGTACACCCTGGATCTGCGCCACGAGGAGCAGGGGCGCGAATTCACGCTGACCACCGAGGCCCTGGTGCTGGCCACCGGATACCGGCACACCACGCCGGCGTTCCTGGAGCCGATCAGGGACCGGATCCGGTGGGACGCGGCCGGCCGCTACGACGTGGCCCGCAACTACAGCATCGACGTCACCGGCCGCGGCGTCTTCGTGCAGAACGCCGGTACGCACACGCACAGCGTCACCTCGCCGGATCTCGGCATGGGCGCCTACCGCAACTCGTCGATCGTGCGTGAGCTGCTCGGCCGCGAGCACTACCCGATCGAGAGGAGCATCGCCTTCCAGGAGTTCGGCGCGCCGACGGAGGCACCAACAGAGGAGGCACCAACGGAGGAGGCACCAACGGAGGAGGCGCCGACAGGGACGCCGGCGGGGGCGCCGGCATGACCGCCGCCTTCGTTCACGGCGAGTACTCGCTGCGCCCGCTCGACGTCGAGGCCGACATCGAGCTCCTGCACCGCTGGGTGACGCACCCCAAGGCGGTGTACTGGATGATGCAGGACGCCGACGTGGCCGCCGTCGCCGCCGAGTACCGGCGCATCGCCGCGCACCCGCACCACGAGGCGCATCTGGGCCTGTACCGCGGCGAGCCGGCGTTCCTGGCCGAACGCTACGACCCCCGGCACGTCGAGCTGGCCGGACTGTACGAGCCCGAGGACGGCGACGTCGGCATGCACTTCCTCACCGCTCCGACCGGGACGCCGGTGCACGGCTTCACCCGTGCGGTGATCACCACAGTGATGGCCTGGCTCTTCGCCGACCCCGCCGTACGCCGGGTGGTCGTCGAACCCGACGTCCGCAACACCGCCGTCCACACCCTCAACGCCGCCGTCGGCTTCACCGCCGTCGGCCCGATCACCAAGCCAGAGAAGACCGCACTGCTCAGCGTGTGCACCCGCGCGCAGTTCCTCGCCGCCACCGGAGTATCCACGTGACCCACGCCGCCATCGCCCACCTCACCCCCGCGCACTGGGAGCGCGCCAACCGGCTGCTCGTGCGCAAGGCGCTCGCCGAGTTCGTCCACGAGCGGCTGCTGACCCCGGTCCCCGACGGCGACGGCTTCTCGGTCCGCAGCGACGACGGCGCGGTGGAGTACCGGTTCACCGCCCGTGTGTACGCCCTCGACCACTGGGAGATCGACGCGGACGGCATCACCCGGCACCGGGCCGGCGCTGAACTGCCACTGGACGCGCTGGACCTCTGCCTCGACATGCGCGGCGCGCTCGGACTGCGCGACGAGATCCTGCCGGTGTACCTGGAGGAGATCACCGCCACCCTGGCGAGCAGCGCCTGGAAGCTCGGCCACCGCACCCGGTGCGCCCGGGAACTGGCCGCCGCCGACTTCCAGGCCATCGAGTCCGGAATGACCGAGGGACACCCCGGCTTCGTCGCCAACAACGGCCGGATCGGCTTCGGCGCCGACGACTACCACCGGTACGCACCGGAGGTGGCGGCGCCGGTGCGGCTGGTCTGGCTGGCCGCGCACCGCGACCACGCCACGTTCACCTGCAGCGCGGACACCGACTACGACCGCCATGTCCGCGACGAGCTCGGCGCGGACACCGTCGCCGCGTTCGCCGCCACCCTGGCCGACCTCGGCCTCGACCCGGCCGACTACCTGCTTCTGCCGGTGCACCCGTGGCAGTGGTGGAACAGGCTGTCGGTGACCTTCGCCGGTGAGCTCGCCACCCGCCGGCTGGTCCTCCTCGGCCGCGGACCCGACGAGTACGTGGCCCAGCAGTCGATCCGCACCTTCTTCAACGTCTCCGACCCGGCGCGGCACTACGTCAAGACCGCCGTGTCGGTGCTGAACATGGGCTTCATGCGCGGACTGTCCGCGGCGTACATGCGGGCCACCCCCGCCATCAACGACTGGCTGGCGGAGCTGATCGCGGGCGACGAGGTGTTCCGGGCGAGCGGGCTCACCATCCTGCGCGAACGCGCCGCGATCGGTTACCGGCACCGGCAGTTCGAGGCGGCCACCGACCGTTACTCGCCCTACCGCAAGATGCTCGCCGCGCTGTGGCGCGAGAGCCCGGTGCCGGCGCTGCGGCCCGGCGAACGGCTCGCCACCATGGCCTCGCTGCTGCACGTCGACCAGCAGGGCCACTCCCTGGCCGCGGAGCTCGTCGAACGCTCCGGGCTGCCGCCACGGGTATGGCTGCGCCGCTACCTGGACGCCTACCTCACCCCGCTGCTGCACGCGTTCTACGCGTACGACCTGGCGTTCATGCCGCACGGTGAGAACGTCATCCTGGTGCTCGCCGACGACGCGGTGAACCGGGTGATCTTCAAGGACATCGCCGAGGAGATCGTCGTCATGGACGCCGACGCGCCCCTGCCCGAGTCCGTCGAACGCATCCGCGCCGACGTGCCGGAGGACATGCGGCTGCTGTCCGTCTTCACCGACGTGTTCGACGGCTTCCTGCGCTACCTCAACGTCATCCTCGCCGAACGGGGGCTGCTCACGCAGGAGGAGTTCTGGGGCACGGTGGCCGAATGCGCCCTCGCGTACCAGGGACGCGCCACTCACCTGGCCGACCGGTTCGCCCGGTACGACCTGTTCGCGGCGGAGTTCGCGCTGTCCTGCCTCAACCGGCTCCAGCTGCGCGACAACCGGCAGATGGTGGACCTCGCCGACCCGTCGGCCGCGCTGCAACTGGTCGGCACGCTGCGCAACCCGCTCGCCGCCTTCGCGCCCCGGCGGGCGGACACGGTCCCGGCGTCCTGACGCGCCCTAGTCGTCATCGTCCTTCCTGGAGGCGTGGCCCCTGGACGCGTCGAGGCCGGCGCCGCCGAGGAACGCGGTCAGGGGGCCGTCGGCGAGCCTGCCCTTGCTGCGGGCCTTCAGCAGGTCCCACCCCGCCTCCTGGATCTTCCTGCCCGCCTCCCGGGCCTTGCCCTCGGCGAGCTTGCGGGACGCCTCCCGGATCCTCTGGTGCGTCCTGCGCGCCAGGCGCGGATCGATGCCGCCGCGCTCCTGCTGGGCGGTCACGGCTCGGTCGAAGGCCGCCAGCCAGGCACGCGGATCCCGTACGGCGGGCCGGGCCGGGGCCGCCGTACGGGTCGGCGCGGGCGTCGGCGTGGGGGTCGGCCGTGCCGTGGGCGGAGTGGTCGGGGTGGCGGAGGGCTCCCGCTCGCGGACCGGCTCCACGGGGGCGGCGGCGGACACGGTGGCGGTGGCGGCCGTCCCCTCGGAGCCGGACGAGCCCGAGAACAGGGTCGCCGCCCCCAGAGTGGCGATCACGATGGCCGCGAGGGCCGCGCCGACCTGGAGGAGGAGCCGCCGGTCCCCTTTCGCCCCGGCGGACCGGCCGGGCCGTACGGCGGGCGGAGCGACCGGCGGGACCGGCGGGGCCGCGAACACGGTGGTGTCGCCCGCGCGGGCCGCCACCGGGGGATCGGCCGGGTGGGCGCCGGACGGGGCGGGCGGTGCCGGGAAGGCGGGCCGTACGGGGGGACCGGCCGGGCGGGCGGCCGGGGCGGCGGGGCGAGCCGGGGGGCGGACCGTGCGGGCGATGCCGTCCAGGACCTGACGCACCTGCTCGGCGCCGGTGGGCCGCTCACCCGGGTTCTTGGCGAGCATGGCCATGACGAGCCGTTCCAGCTCGGCGGGGACGCCCGGCCGGTAGGCGCCGAGCGGGTCGGGGGAGCGGTGGACGTGCTGGTGGACCAGCTCGGGCACCGAGCCGGTGAACGGCGGGCGCCCGCACAGCAGTTCGTAGGCGACGCAGCCGAGCCCGTACAGGTCGGAGGCGGCCTCCCCGCCGGACTCGCCGATCTGCTCGGGCGCCAGGTAGGCGGCGGTGCCCACGATGGTGCCGGCCGTGGTCAGCCGAGTGGCTTCGCCGGCGATGCGCGCGAGACCGAAGTCGACGACCTTCAGCGTGCCGTCACCGCTCAGGTGGAGGTTGGCGGGCTTGATGTCGCGGTGCACCACCCCGGCGCGGTGCGCCGCCGCCAGTCCCGCCGCGGCCTGGGCGAGCAGGAGGCAGGTCTCGGCCACCGGCAGCGGGCCGCGCGCCGCCAGTTCGGCGGCGAGGTGGCGGCCGGTCAGCAGCTCCATGACCATGAAGCGGCGGTTCGCCTCCTGGCCGACGTCCAGCAGGGTGACCGTGTTGGGGTGCACGATCTGCGCCGCCGCCCGTATCTCGCGGGCGAACCGCTCGGCCGCGGCGACACCGCCGGCCGGCAGGTCGAGGATCTTGACGGCGACCGCCACGTCGAGCCGGTGGTCGTATCCCCGCCACACCTCGGCCACGGCGCCCCGGCCGATCCGCTCCACGAGCCGATACCGCCCCGCGATCAGATCCGGCGTCACATCCGGCATACCCGCCCCTACTGACTCCGTCCCGGCAACTCGGGCCAACCTTACGGGTGCCCCGGCCGTCGCGGGGACGGCTCGGGGGCGCGGGCGACGCTCGCACACGTCATGACCCGCGTCGTCGTCCCGCGAACTCCGGCCGGTCGCCGCGGGTGACGCTCGCAGATGTCATGACCTGAGCCGCGCGGTCAGTCCGGCGGGACCAGAAGGGCGTCGACGAGCCGTACGGCGTCCGCACTCTCCCCGGGGCGCCCGCTGAGGGCCTTGACGATCATGGCGCCCACCAGGGCCTCGCCCAGTTCCGCGACGGGCGCGTCGTCGCGCAGCTGGCCGGCCTCGACCCCCGTGGCGAGGCGCGCGACGAGCGAGGACTCTCCACCGAGGCTGTCCCGCAGCCGGCCGCCGATCTGCTCGTTCGCCGTCGCGGCGGCGATCAGCGAGATCATCAGTCCGCGCCCGTCCGGCTCCTGGAGAAGCTGGAAGAGCTGCTCCAGCCACGCGATGAGATCGGCGCGCAGATCCCCGGTGTCCGGGATCGTCAGCCGGGACGGCAGCAGCATCCCGTCCAGGAGGCAGTCCGCCACGAGATCGCTCTTGGCCGGCCACCAGCGGTAGATCGTCTGCTTGCTCACCCCCGCCTCGGCGGCGATCCCTTCGATCGACAGGTGCTCATAGCCCCGCTGGGCGAACAGCCTCGCGGTCGCCTGAAGGATCGCCAGTCGCGCGCTTTCGCTGCGGGGCGCCCCGCGACGTTGGTTCGGCATGGCCCTCATGCTAACAAATTCACCAATACGGTGCGTTGCGTATTACTATTCCCGGGAACTTTGAAGGGACGAATACATGGCCGAACTCCTCTACCGGCTGGGCAGGGCCGCCGCACGGCGCGCGTGGATCACGATCGGCGCGTGGGTGGCGCTGCTGATCCTGGCCGGCGTGAGCTTCGCGGCCGGTTCCGGAACGCTGACCTCGAACTTCGACATCCCCAACACGGCCTCGTCGAAGGTCATCGACGAGCTCAGCGACACGCTCCCCGACTTCGCCGGGGCGTCCGGCACCGTCGTGTTCCACACCGCCGACGGCTCGGCGTTCACCCAGGAGCAGCAGGGACGGATCAGCGCACTGGTCACGGACGCCGGCCGCCTGAAGGGCGTCGCGCAGGTCGTCGACCCGTTCGAGACCGAGCGGCAGCGGGCGGACCAGGAGCGGAAACTCGCCGACGGCAAGCAGCAGATCAAGGACGGCCGCGCCCGGCTGGACGACGGCCAGTCGCAGCTGGACGCCGGGGCGAAGCAGCTCGCGGACGCCCAGACCCGGCTCGACGCGGCACGCAAGCAGATGAAGGCGGCGGGCGCGCCGGCGCAGCGGCTCGCGGCGCTCGACGCGCAGCAGAAGCTGCTGGACAAGCAGAAGGCGACGCTCGCGAAGCAGCAGAAGAAGATCGACGATTCGCGTGCCGAGCTCAAGGGGAACGACGAGGAGCTCGCGCTCGGCGAGCGCCTGCTCACCCACGCGTCGAAGATCCGCATGGTCTCGGAGGACGGCTCCGCCGCCCGGGTGACGATCGCGTTCACCGAGCCCCGCATGGAGCTGGCCCCCGAGACGAAGGACGGGGTCATCGACCACTTCACGTCGAAGCCGATCGACGGTGTCGAGGCCGACTTCTCCACCGACATCGCGCAGGGCGTCCCGCAGATCATCGGCGTCGGCGAAGCGGTCGGCGTCGTGATCGCCGCGGTCGTCCTGCTCGTCATGCTCGGCAGCGTCGTGGCCGCGTCGTTCCCGATCGCCACGGCACTCGTCGGCGTGGCCACCGGTGTCCTGGCGGCCCTCGCCTTCTCGGGCATGGTGCAGATGGCCTCGGTGACCCCGGTCCTCGGCGTCATGCTGGGCCTGGCCGTCGGGATCGACTACTCGCTGTTCATCGTCAACCGCCACCGCAAGCAGCTGCTGCAGGGCGTCGACGTCCACGAGTCCATCGGTCTCGCCAACGGAACCGCCGGCAACGCCGTCGTGTTCGCCGGGTCGACCGTGATCGTCGCCCTGCTCGCGCTCAACATCACCGGCGTCCCGTTCCTCGGCCTGATGGGCACGGTCGGCGCCGCGTGCGTGCTGATCGCCGTACTCGTCGCGATCACGCTCACGCCCGCCCTGCTCGGGCTCACGGACATGCGCGTGCTCTCCCGCAGGAACCGTGAACGCGTGCCGGCGGCTCCGGCCGCGGCGGATGCCGCGCCGTCCGCCGTGCCGGTGAGCAAGCCCGTCAGGCCCATGCCGATGTGGCGTGCGGTCGTGACGGCCCTCGTCTCGGTGGCCGCCCTGCTCGTCGTCGCGATCCCGGCTCTGTCCATGCGGCTCGGCCTTCCCGACGGTTCGTCCGAGCCGAACGGGTCGACCACGAACACGGCCTTCACCGTCACCGAGCGCGAATTCGGCGCGGGTGCGAACGGGCCGCTCATCGTGGTCGCCACCCTCCCGGCCGCGGTGTCGGACGACGACCTCACCACGGCCGAGGCGGCCGTCGCGGACGCCCTCACGGACCTCGACGACATAGCCGCCGTCGCCCCCGCCGGCGTGTCCGGCGACAAGAAGGTCATAGCGTTCCAGGTCGTGCCCTCCGAAGGGCCGAACAGCGAATCGACCGAGCAGCTCGTCCGTGACCTGCGCACGATGAAGCCCGTCTTCGTGGAAGCCGTGAACGGCGACGCATCGCTCGGCGTGGCGGGCCAGGCGGCGATCAACATCGACATCTCCGAAAGCCTCGCGGAGGTCCTGCCGCTGTACCTCACGATCGTGGTCGGCCTGTCGCTTCTCATCATGATCGTGGTCTTCCGCTCGTTCCTGGTGCCGCTGGTCGCGACCGGCGGGTTCATCCTGTCGCTGCTGGCGACCTTCGGCGCGGTCGTCGCCGTGTTCCAGTGGGGCTGGTTCGCCGGTCCGCTCGGCATCGACGGAGTCGGCCCGATCCTGAGCTTCCTGCCGGTGATCCTGGTCGGCATCCTGTTCGGCCTCGCGATGGACTACCAGCTGTTCCTCGCCTCCGGCATGCGCGAGGCGTACGTGCACGGGTCACCGGCGCGTCTCGCGGTCATGCAGGGCCTGCGCGCCGGCCGCTCGGTGGTCATAGCGGCGGGCATCATCATGGTGGCGGTGTTCGGCGGGTTCGTGTTCAGTGAGTCGATCATCATCCGCTCGGTCGGGTTCGGCCTGGCCTTCGGGGTGCTCCTGGACGCGTTCATCGTGCGACTGCTGCTGATGCCGGCGCTCATGAACCTGCTCGGCAAGTCGGCCTGGTGGATCCCGAAGTGGCTCGACCGGATCATGCCGAACGTGGACGTCGAGGGCGCGGCGCTCGAACGGCGGCATCCCCTCCACCACTGAGGCGTGCCCCGCCCCGGTATCGCACCCGGGGCGGCCGGGCACTTCCCCCTGATACGCGGGCACCTCGGTCTCCAGATCACGGAGACCAAGGTGCCGTCTCATTTCCATGAAGTCCCGCTCGGCCGGGTTCAAAGTCGTGGAGCTTCGAAACGGAATCCCGTGAACAACGGTGGATCGGACCGGGGAAAATAGGGCAAACGCCACCCGAACCTTGTCGGCGTGAACGATCAATACCTACTGTGGTATTCAACGGTATTCAGCGGTCTGTTTTCATCGGGGTCCTGGAAAGGACGGGGGCGGTGTGGCCGAGCCGATGGTGCCCAATCCCCGGCACGCGGAGCTGAGACGCCTGCTGGCGGAGGCCGCGGACCGGGGCGAAGAGGTACGGCGGGCATACCGGCCCGCCTCCGCGGCGATGCGGTCGGGGCAGGTCTGGACGGGACCGACCGCCACCGCGTGGACCGCCGAACTGGAGGCCAGGCACCGGCGGCTCGGGCAGCTCGCCCAACGGGTGGTCGATGCGATCGAGGAGGAGCTGCGCCGCCAGCCCGCCATGGTGACCGAATCGCAGGCGAACGCCATGCGCCGGGAGGCGGCCGGCCGCACCTGACCGGCCCCCAACGATCGAAAGGGGGACGTCCCGGTGGCATCCACCGACGAGTTCTGCGGCATCGACCCCGAGGAGATGGGGCGGCTGGCGTCCTCCCTGCGCGGCGCGGCCGACCGGCTGACCGCCTTCAGCCGGGAGTTCGACGGCAGGCTGCGGCAGTACGGGATCAGCGCTCCGGAACTGCGGGAGATCACCGACATCGCGGGCTGGGGCGGCGAGCAGGTGTCCATGCTGAACCGCCGGATCGACCTGATCACCGACCTGGGCGCGGGCGCCCCCGAACCGGGCGGCGCGGGAGGCTCGTCCTCGCTCGTCCGGTTCCCCGCCGACCTGGAGGCCCTGGAGACCGCCCGGGGCCTGGCGCTCATGTACGGCAACATCTTCGTCAACTTCGAGGGCGACTTCCAGGCCGAGCTGATCCACGAGCACGCCGGCGAAGTGGCGGCCCTGGCGAAGAACCCTCAGGCCGCAGCCGCCTTCTACGCCCTGCTGTCGCCGAAGGTCCGCGACACCCTGCCAGGCCTCATCGCGGCCACCGGCAGCAAGACCGCCAGGAAGGACCTCGCGGCGTTCGGTGAAGCCCTCGGCGCGGCGCTGCGCGCCCCGGTCCTCGTTCCGGCGTTCGCCAGGGTGAAGACCGATCTGACGGAACCGGCCGGGAGCAAGGCCGCCGCCTGGCAGCGCCTCGCGCTGCTCAAGGGCGCAGGCGCCCCCACGGACGTCCGCAGCGCGGCGGCCCGAAGCCTGGTCCTGGACGACTTCACCAAGAACCCCCGGCAGGACTGGCGGGCCGGCGTTCCCGCCGAGACCACGGCGTACGGCCTGCCCTCGGACCTGGTCGCCCTGGGACTGGAGGTGCTCGCCGGGGACGCCGCCGCCGTACGGACCGCCTTCGCCGAGATGGGCGGGGGCGAGGTGAAGCTGACCCAGGTCGAGAAGATGAAGCGGTTCCTCGGCTACGCCAAGGGGGCGGGCACCGGGGACGAGGTGGCCGACGCCTTCGGCCAGGCCATGGAAGCGGGCACCGAGGCGAAGACCGAGAAACCCGGACAGCACGGCCCGGGGGCCGGGGCCTTCGCGTTGGACGTCATGAGGGCGACGGGGTCGTTCGGGGACGGCCTACCGGCGGTCGCCAGGGACTCCATGGTCACCATCGCCACGTCGTACATCCACGAGGTGACCTCAGGTGCCCGTTTCGACAAGGCCGTGGACCGGACCTCCGGTATGAAGACCCCGGAGAACTGGACCGCTCTTCCAGGGGTGACCCCGGTGTTCTACCTCAGCCCCGGCGACACCCACCGCTTCCTCAAGACCTTCGTCGGGGACGAACGGCTCACCGGTGACTTCGACGCAGCCGCAGCCCGGTTCCGCTACGACACGTTGACGGCAGCAGGACGCTTGGACGCGAAGTCTGATGAGAACCGCTTTGAGAGGATTTCCAAAATGTTCGGGGATCTGGCTGGCATCGAGTTCAAGGCGACGTTGGACGTGCGCGGCGAGCGAGACGCCACAGACGACCTGATCCGTGACATCACCAAGAACACCCTGTCACTCGGAATCGATCGGCTGCCTGTTGTGGGAGGCGCCGTCGAGGCGGGCTGGGAGCTGACCAAGGCCTATGGTGTCAGCACCCTCCTTGATGATTGGGCTGACAGCTTCGAGACCCGAGTCGAGAAGGCCACTGGAGTTCGGTCGGATTTCGTCCTCCGTCAGAAGTATGACATGGCACAAATACTCCATGAGGCTGGCTATCCGGCGAGCGACCCGCCGGTCGATCTCGTCAGCAAGAGCACCGGTGGTCTCAAGACCTACGATGAACTACTCGCTGAAGCGAAACGAGAAGCCAGTGGCGATAAGACGTGGGAGCAGGCCCTTCGGGAGAAGCTGATCCCCTACGAGCGCTGGATGGACGCCAATGACAGCTTGGACACAAAGGTTGAAGACTCCTCGAGGTTCCAGACTAGTGAACAAGCCAAGGAATCACTGGGCATCTGGGGCTAATATTCATTTCAGCGTGGCAGGCATGCCGTCGTCGCATGCAGGCGCCAGGTAGGGGCTTCGGGGGCTACATACACGATTACCCTTATCCCCGGGTTCTCCTTCGCGCCGTAGATGAACCGGCCATCCTCGGCATCTGTTTGGCTGGGATCAGGATCCAATCTGTATCCGAGAACCCGGGCAAGGGTATTCTCCATGAGCCCTTGAGCTAAATCCAGATGGCCGTCCACGTCGGGAGTTTTACGCTCGTAATCTGCCACAGCCCGCATTACGCGCCTGAATTTACCCTTGTCGCAAGGGATATCTCGGTCCGGCCGCTCCAAGATGGCCAGCTTCTTCAATGGGTTCTTGAAGACGTCGTCGTTCTCCAGGCGTTGTGCGTCCTTCTGCAGTTCGGCCGCCGCATCCTTCAGCGACGGCTCGGAAGCGCATCCCGAGGCCGCCATGGCCAGCGCCAAGCCGATGGCCAGCAGTCGGGTGACACGCATTCAGCACCTCCGGGGCGGCGGAGACCGGGACATCCCAATCTTCGCCCACTCCGCCCGGCCGCGCCACACCCTTCGGTCACCCATTTGTCAGCAGTGACCGTTTTTGGATCGATCGGCCGATTCGAGGGTTGGACTCGCCGCACCTCCGATGGTCGGCGAATCGCCCATCGCCGCGGCCTCACCCTCCGATGCCTTCCGCCGCGAGGGCAAACGTCCAAAGGTCGCCGCGGCATTGACCGGCCATCCCTTCCGCTCCATGAAGTGATGGGCGACTTTCTCTGTCGCGCTATTGTGACTCGACTTTCTGTGCCTAGAATGCCTTGCCCGCAGCCAGCCGATCAGTGGATCGGGAGACCGTTCCAGAACGGGTGATGACGGCGACTGGCATAGCCATGCCGGGTCAGATATCGACGATCGAATAATAGGTCCGTTTTTTCTAATTCGGGAGGGAACGCGATGGACATCGTGCCGCCTTTGGACCCCGGTTCCCCGCGCGTGCGGTTCGGCGCCGAGATGCGCCGGCTGCGTGAGGCCGAGCAGCTCTCCCAGGCCGCCGTCGCCGCCCGCCTGGGTTGCACCCAGACCCAGATCAGCCGTCTGGAAGGGGCCACCCGCACTCCGTCGAGATCCGACGCCGAACGGCTGGACCAGCTCTTCAAGCCGCCCAACGCCTCGTCGTTCACCCGTATCTACCAGAGCATCGTCTCCCAGTCCCGCAGTCCGATCTGGTTCCGCGACTGGGCCGAGGAGATCGAGCCCACCGCCCTGGTCCTGCGCTCCTGGGACCCGCTCCTGGTGCCCGGTCTCCTCCAGACGGAGGCATACGCCCGCCACATCTTCAGCCAGGAGCCGCACACCAACCCCGAGGAGATAGAGGAGCGGGTGAAGAACCGAATGGATCGGCAGGGAGTGCTGGAGCGACAAGACTCCTTCTCCCTTCTCTTCCTCATCGACGCGGGCGTCCTCCGTCGGCAGGTGGGCGACGCCGAGGTGATGCGCGGACAACTCGGCCATCTTCTCGATGCCGCACAGAGGCCGAACATCTTCCTGCAAATAGTGGACCCGAAATGCCTTGTCGGGCTTCTCGGCGCATTCATGATCGCCGAGCTTCCGCATGGACAGCCGGATACCGTCCATGTGGACTCCTCGACCGAGGGGCATGTCACGATGGACCCGGAATCCGTGGCGGCGACCTGGAAGCGCTATGAAACGATCCGGCTATGGGCCTACCCTGAGCACATGTCCCTCAAGATGATCGACGATGCGAGGCGGGAATGGACCTGAGTAATGCCGTGTGGCAAAAATCATCGCTTTCCGGCGGAAACGGCGGTCAGTGCGTCGAGGTGGCCGCCAATCTGTCCGGGGTGGTCGCCGTCCGCGACAGCAAGGACCCCGACGGTCCCAAACTGCTCTTCAGCCCCATCGGTTGGCGGGCCTTCGTCGGTGGGGTCAAGGCCGGGGAGTTCGACGTCTCGCGCTGAGCCGTACTCCGGTTCGGTCGTCGTGTTCGATGCCCGGTACGGGTGGCCGTCCCTTCAGCGGACGGCCGCCACCCGTGCCGATCGGCGGCCGGCTCCGAAGGCGGCGATGAACGAGGGCTTCGGGCGGGTGGGCGTGCATGCCGGTGCACGCCCACCGCCTTCTTCCGGGACCCGCCCCTCTAGGACCGGCTCGCCAGCGCGTAGCCCGCCTGCTCCACCGCGGCGCGGATCTCCTCGTCGGTGAATCCCGAGCCGTTGACGGTGACCGAACCGGTGGGGAGATCGACGGCCACGCCGGTGACACCGCCGACCTTGCCGATCTCGCCGGAGACCGACGAGACGCAATGTCCGCAGGTCATCCCGCTCACCGAATAGGTCCTGCCGTCCGCCGTGCCCGCCTCAGCGGGCGCCTCGGTCCGAGCGGTCTCCGTGCCGCACGCGCACGCAGTGCACATGTCCGTCCTCCTTCTCTTGTACCCCCAGGGGGTATCTTCGGGCGAGACTGTAACATACCCCCACCCCGTTTGTCTTCCCCGGTTCGCTTCCGCGAGGAGGTCGGGCGAGGGCCGTCCGGCCGGTCCCGGTCCCGGTCCCGGCCCCGCCCCGCCGTCTCCGCGCCTCCCGGGCCGGGGTCCGCGGCGGACGGGCCGCCTGCCGGAGCTGGATGGGCCGAGGGCACGCCGCGGGAACCGCGCCGCTCCGGCCATCCATGATCGTCTTTGTGGTGGCCTTGACCTGCTTTCATATCGATCGCGGTATCGATGTCGCGGTCATACGAATATTGGACATCCACCGATCCCCTCTGGTGTGCTCGCAGCTCCGTTGTTGTCGAGAGCTAAGGACGCGGAATGCGACCCCTGCACACCCGGCGTTTCCCCGCGGCGTTGAAGGCCGCCGCGCTGACCGTCTCCGTTCTGGCGGGTGGCACGATCTACGGCCCGGGCACGGCCACGGCGGCCGTCCAGACCCCCGCCGCGGCCGTCCACGCACCGACGGCGCAGGTCCGGCAGGCCGCCGCGCCGTCCGGCCAGGCCGAGGCCGGCCGGCGGCTGCGCGCGCTGGAGGCGTCGTTCGACGGTCGCATCGGCGTCTACGCCGTCGACACGGCCACCGGTAAGAAGATCACCTACCGGGCCGGGGAGCGTTTCCCGCTGCTGTCCACATTCAAGGCGGTGGCCGCCGCCGCGGTGCTGCAGAAGGCCCGTACGACCGAACCCGGTCTGATGGACAAGGTCGTCCACTGGACGCAGGACGAGGTGAAGGAGAACTCGCCGGTCACCGAGGACCACGTGGAGGACGGGCTGACCGTCGCCGAGCTGTGCGACGCGGCCATCACCGAGAGCGACAACACGGCCGGCAACATGCTGCTGAAGCAGATCGGCGGCCCGGCCGGACTCACCCGGTACTTCCGCACCCTCAAGGACCCGATCTCCCGCCTGGACCGCTGGGAGACCGAGCTGAACATCTGGAGTCCCAAGGAGAAGCGGGACACCACCACCCCGGCGGCCATCGCGGCCGACCTGCGCGAGCTGACGCTCGGCGACGCGCTGAACGCCAAGGACCGGGCGCGGCTGAACGGATGGCTGCGCGCGAACAAGACCGGTGACAAGCGCATCCGCGCCGGGCTGCCCAAGACCTGGACCGTCGGCGACAAGACCGGCGCGAGCTCGTACCACGGCGCGACGAACGACATCGCCGTCGTCTGGCCGGAGAAGGCCAAGGCCCCGCTGGTCATGGCGATCTACACCACCCGCCGGGCCGCCAAGGCGACCAACGACAACCAGGCCATCGCCGACACCGCGACCATCGTCGCCCAGGCCCTGGGCACGCTCCCCAAGAGCTGATCCGGACTCGGCGAACGCAGCCTTCCGGCCCAGGCCGTACCCGTCGGTGGTCTCTGCCGCCTTCCGGCCTAGGCGTCACCAATTCTGTGGAAATGCTCCGTTTTATGTAATGTTCATATGATTCTTTGATCACTTACGTATGGGGCATCAAGTGAGCGTTTCCGCGGCCTATGTGACATTCGCCGACCCGGACGGGATGGACGACGAGAAGGAGACCGCTCTCGCGGCCTGGGCCGAGGCCGGGATCGCCGGGCGCGTCGTGCGCTGGGACGACCCCGAGGCGGACTGGGCCGGCTTCGACGCCGTCGTGGTCCGTTCCCCCTGGGACTACATCGACCGCCGCGAGGAGTTCCTCGGCTGGGCCCGTCGCGTCGAGCGGGTCACCCGGCTGCTGAACCCGGCCGCCGTGCTGGAGCGCAACACCGACAAGACCTACATGCGGGACCTGGACGCGCCCTTCATCCCGACTCACTGGGTCGGGCCGGGGGAGACGCCCGACCTGCCGGCCCTGGACGAGTACGTGGTCAAGCCCGCCGTCTCGGCCGGGGCGCGCGACACGATCAGGACCGGCGACCGCGGCAAGGCCGAGGCCCACGCCGCCCGGATCGCCGCCGAGGGCCGGACCGCGATGGTCCAGCCGTACCTGGACATGGTCGAGGCCGAGGGGGAGACCTCGCTGGTGTACTTCGGCGGCCGGTTCAGCCACGCCGTACGGCGCAGCGCGGCGCTGACCGCCGGGTCCGCCACCGATCGGCAGAACAGCCGGGCCGAGCTGCGCGACCCCGCGGCCGACCAGGTCGCGTTGGCCGAACGGGTGCTCGGTGAGCTGCCGGACCTGCTCTACGCCCGCGTCGACATGGTCCGCCTGGCCGACGGGACCCCGGTCCTCATCGAGCTGGAGCTGACCGAGCCCTACCTGTTCCTGCGCTACGCGCCCGGCGCCGCCGAGCGCCTCGCCCGCGCCCTCGCCGACGCGATCTGACCCGCCCGCCGCGCCCCGCGCGGTCCTGACGGGAAGGCTCGACGTGGCGCGCGAGCCGTCCGAGGAGGAGCCGGTACGGCGCGCGAGCCGTCCGGGGAGGGAACCGATACGGCGTGCGCCCCGGCGCAGTGGGGCGCACGCCGTACGGGGCTCGTCTCGGCATCGTCGCCGGCGGCGGGAGCGGGTCAGCCGTGCGCGGTGATCCCGCCGTCCACCGGGATGACCGTCCCGGTCAGGTAGGCCCCCGCCCGCGAGGCGAGGAAGATCGCGGTCCCGGCCATGTCCTCGGGGGTGCCGATCCGGCCGAGCGGCACGTGCGACTCGACCGCCGAGCGGGTCGCCGGGTCGTTCAGCGCGAACGCCATCATCTTCGACTCGAACGGCCCGGGCGCGATGGCGTTGACCGTGATCGAGTCGGCGGCGAGCCGCTGGGCCAGGTGCCGGGTCAGCATGTGGACGGCCGCCTTGGTCGCCGAGTAGGCGTAGGTCTCCATGGCCGGGACGCGGATGCCGTCCACAGAGCCGACGTTGATCACCCTGGCCGGGTCGCCGGGGCTCGCGGCGGCGCGCAGCAGCGGCAGGAACCGCCGGGTCAGGCCGAACACGCCCTTGACGTTGATCCCCCAGAGCTTGTCGAAGGCCGCCTCGGGATACTCCTCAAGGGGCGCCCCCCAGGTGGCGCCGGCGTTGTTGACCAGAACGTCCAGCCGCGACTCGCGCGCCGAGACCGCCTCCGTCAGCGCGGCGGCGCCGTCCTCGGTGGACAGGTCGGCCGGTACGGCGACGCAACCCAACTCGGCGGCGGTCTTCTCCGCCTCGGCGGCCTTGCGCGAGGAGATGTAGACGGTGGCCCCGGCCTGCACGAAGCCCGCCGCGATCATTCGGCCGATGCCCCGGGAGCCGCCGGTGACGACGACCGTCTTGCCTTCCACGGAGAACAGAGTCATGTTCTGCAGCATGCCGTACCGGCGGCTTCATCGTCCATGCCGCTCCGCCCCGCCTCCCGATCCGCCGGGAGGGTGCGAGGGCCGCGGCGTGAGGGCCGCGCCGGGAGGACGCGGAGCCGCCTCCGGTGCGCTTCCCGGCCGTGCGGGGCACCCCTTCCGGACTTCGTCGAACGCCCTTTCCGGACCGTCCGCCGCCGCTTCCCACAGCCACCCGTGCGCCGTCAAGCCCCGTCTCACCGGGGGTTCGGGCCGTGACTGAAAAGAAATATCACGCCAGGAAACGAGAGTGAAACAATCTTCCACCATTCGTTGACACGCGCCGTCCCTATGGTGTGCCTTCTTCTACAACGATTCACCGGTTCGAAGGTGGGACAGAAACGATGACCAGATTGGGCGGGCGCCTCGCGGCGCTGGGCGTGGCGCTGGTGGTGGCCACACTCCCCGCTGCGCAAGGGCAGGCGCAGACACAGGCCACTCGGGCGCAGACCGTACAGCAGAAGGCTCCCGCGGCCGGAAAGAAGATCGTCCGCATCGGCGCGACGCAGGCCGTCGACTCGATGAGCCCGTTCCTGGCGGTCCGGCTGGTCTCCTCGTCGGTCCACCGGTGGATCTACAGCTACCTCACGGTCCCCGACCCCAAGACGCTGGAGCCGAGCCCCGAGCTGGCCGAGTCGTGGGAGACCTCCGACGACAAGCTGACGTGGACCTTCAAGATCCGCGACACCAAGTGGTCCGACGGCCAGCCGGTCACCGCGCAGGACGTCGCGTGGACGTTCAACACGATCATGACGAACGACGCGGCCAAGCAGGGCAACGGCCCGGCCGTGGAGAACTTCGAGAGCGTCACCGCCACCGACGACCGGACCCTGGTCATCAAGACCAAGAAGCCGCAGGCGTCGATGCTGGACAACCCCATCCCGATCGTGCCCAAGCACGTCTGGGAGAAGGCCGGCGACCCCGGCAAGTTCCAGAACGACCAGTACCCGATCGTCGGCAGCGGCCCCTTCATCGCGGTCGAGCACAAGAAGGACGCCTACGTCAGGCTTGAGGCCAACCCCGACTACTGGCGGGGCAAGCCCAAGATCGACGAGCTGGACGTCGTCTTCTACGAGAACCCCGAGGCCGCCATCACCGGCCTGAAGAAGGGCGACATCGACCTGATCGGCCGCCTGGACGCCCCGCAGTACGAGGCGCTCAAGGGCGACCCGAACATCGTGCAGTGGAACGGCAACGGCCGCCGGGCCGCCTACCTCCAGATCAACCACGGCGCCACCACGATCGACGACAAGCCGGTCGGCGACGGCCACCCGGCGCTGAAGGACCCGAAGGTCCGCCAGGCCATCCACTACGCGATCGACAAGCAGGCCCTGGTCGACCAGGTGCAGAACGGCCTGGCCGTGCCCGCCGACGGGTCGATCATCCCGCCGATGTACAAGGACTTCTTCTGGCAGGCCGAGGGTGACGAGAAGGTCACCTTCGACATCGACAAGGCCAACAAGATCCTCGACGACGCCGGCTACAAGAAGGGCCCGGACGGCGTCCGGACCATGCCCGACGGCAAGCGCAAGCTGGAGATGCGGTTCAGCATCCACACCGACCTGCCCGTCGAGGAGAAGCTCGCCCAGTACCTCACCGGCTGGCTCAAGCAGATCGGCATCACGCTGACCACCAGGAAGCTGGACTCGACCAAGTTCACCGAGGAGACCGGCTTCACCGGCCTGTTCGACATCGCGATCAGCGGCTGGTCGGTCAACCCCGACCCCGAGGAGATCCTCGCCACCCACCTGTGCAGCCGCAGGCCCACGGCCAGCGGCGACGGCGGCGGCACCGAGTCGTTCTACTGCAACCCCGACTACGAGAAGCTCTACCAGGAGCAGCTCAGCGAGCTCGACCGCGCCAAGCGCACCGAGATCGTCAAGAAGATGGAGAAGCAGCTCTACACCGACGCCCCGGTGATCGCCCTCTACTACCAGAACGACCTGGAGGGCTACCGCAAGGACCGGATCTCCAACATCACCCCGATGCCGGAGGACAAGGGCCTCTTCTACGGCGCCAGCGGCCACTGGCCGATCTACTCGCTGGACGCCCCGGCCCCGGCGGCCGCGGGTTCCGCCGATGACGGCGGCTCCAGCACCGGCCCGATCATCGGCGGCATCGTGGCCGTCGTGGTCATCGGCGCCCTGGGCTTCTTCCTGGCCCGCCGCCGCCGCCGTTCCGTCACCGACGACCGCGAGTAGCGTCTCGATGACGGCACCTCTCGACACGGAGCCCGCCGCCGCGACCGCGGCGGCGGGCCCCGCCATGGAACGCAGCGCCCATCGGGGGGTGCTGCGCTACGCGCTGACGAAACTCGGCGGGGCCCTGCTCAGCATCGGCATGGTCATCGTCGCGACGTTCTTCCTGTTCCGGCTGATCCCCGGCGACCCCGCGATCGCCTACACGCGCAACGTGCCGCTCAGCCCGGACCAGCTCGACCTGCTGCGCCGCCAGATGGGCCTGGACAAGCCCCTGATGCAGCAGTTCCTCGACTTCGTGCTGCGGACCCTGCGCCTGGACTTCGGCACCTCCTACGAGTACCGGCGCCCGGTCCTCGACCTCATCGGCGAGCGGCTGGGTCCCACGCTGGTGCTGGTCGGCACCGGCCTGGTCATCTCGGTCAGCCTGGGCCTGTGGCAGGGCACCCGGGCGGCGTGGAAGCACGGCAGCCGGTTCGACCGGATGTCCACCGGCGTCTCGCTCGTGCTGTGGTCGGTGCCGACGTTCTGGCTCGGCCTGCTGCTGCTGATGGTCTTCGCCGCCGGCATCGGCCCGATCCCGGGGATCTTCCCCACCCGCGGCATGGAGGGCGTGGACGCGCCCGACGGCCTGGCCTACATCCCGCACGTCGCCCTGCACCTGACGCTGCCGTGCCTGACCCTGGTCGCCGTGGTCTACGCCCAGTACCTGCTGGTCATGCGGTCCTCGCTGCTGGACGAGATCGGCCAGGACTACGTGACCACCGCCCGCGCCAAGGGCCTGCGCGACGACCAGGTGCGCCGCCGGCACGCGGTGCCCAACGCGCTGCTGCCGACCATCACGCTGGTGTTCATCAACATCGGCTTCGTCGTCGGCGGGGCGGTGTCGGTGGAGACCGTCTACTCCTGGCCGGGCCTGGGCCTGCTGTTCTACGAGGCCATCAAGGGCCCTGATTTCGCCGTCATGCAGGGGACGTTCATCGTGGTGTGCACCGCCGTGATCATCATGAACACGCTCGCCGACGTGGCCTACCGCGTCCTGGACCCGAGGGTGAGGTCGGCGTGAGCACTCCGAACACCGCGAACCCGGGGAGCACCGGGAGCACCGGGAACCCGGGCGGCGGGAGCACGACCGGCGCGGGGAGCACGGCGGGCGCCGCCGGCGCGGTCAACACCGCCGGCCTCGCCCGGGCCCGCCGCAGGCTCGCGCTGGCACGCTTCTGGCGCGAGTACCGCCGCCAGCGCGCCGGACTGTACGGCGCGGCGATCCTGATCGTGGCCGTCCTCCTGGCCCTCCTGACCCCGCTGCTCACCGACTCCGCCGGACTCGACGTCACCCAGGCGACCGGCGCGAAGATGGCACCCCCGAGCCTGGAGTTCCCGTTCGGCACCGACGAGTCGGGCCGGTCGGTCCTGCTGATGGTGCTGTGGGGCTCGCGGGTCTCGCTGCTCGTCGGCTTCCTGGCGGCGCTGCTCAGCATGGTCATCGGCACGGTGGTCGGCATCACGGCCGGCCACTTCCGAGGCTGGACCTCCGCCGTGCTGATGCGGATCACCGACTGGTTCCTGGTCCTGCCCTCGCTCGTGCTGGCCCTGGTTCTCGCGGCCATCCTCGGTGGCAGCATCGTCACGATCATCGTGGCGATCGGCGTGACGTCCTGGGCGTCCACGGCCAGGCAGATCCGGGCGCAGACGCTGTCGGTGGAGGCCAGGCCGTACATCGAGCGGTCCCGCGCGCTGGGCGCCGGGCACTGGCACGTCATGACCCGCCACGTGCTGCCGAACGTCGCCCCGCTGGTGCTGGCCAACACCACCCTCCAGGTGGCGCACGCCATCGTCACCGAGTCGACGCTGGCCTTCCTCGGCGCCTCCTCCGGCCAGGTGTCGTGGGGCGGCCTGCTGCGCGGCTCCTACGACTGGGGCGCCGCCACCGCCGGCGCCTGGTGGTACATCCTCGCGCCGGGTCTGTGCATCGTCGCGGTCGTGATGGCGTTCACGCTGTGCGGCCGGGCACTGGAGGCCGTACTCAACCCACGCCTGCGGGGGGTTTCCCGATGAGCCTGCTTCAGCTTCGCGACGTCTCGGTGACCTACCGGGTCGCCTCCGGCGAGGTTCCGGCCGTACGGGGGGTCTCCCTGGACCTCGCGGCCGGCCAGGCCCTCGGCGTCGCCGGGGAGTCGGGGTCGGGCAAGTCGACGCTGGCCATGGCCCTGCTGCGGCTGCTGCCCCGCGACGCCCGGGTGACCGGCGAGATCCTGCTCGACGGCGAGGACGTCCTCACCATGAAGTGGGGACGGCTGCGCGCGGTCCGCTGGGCGTCGGCGTCGGTCGTCTTCCAGGGGGCGCAGCACGCCCTGAACCCGGTGCGCCGCATCGACGAGCAGATCGCCGAGCCGTTGCTGGTGCACGGCAAGGCCACCGCCGCCCAGGCCCGGCGCAGGGTCGCCGAGCTGCTGGAGCAGGTCGGCCTGCCCGCCTGGCGGGGCCGCAACTACCCGCACGAACTGTCGGGCGGGCAGCGCCAGCGCGTGATGATCGCCATGGCGCTGGCCTGCTCGCCGCGTCTGATCATCGCCGACGAGCCGACGACCGCGCTGGATGTGATGATCCAGGCGCAGGTGCTCACACTGATCCGCTCGCTCATCGCCGAGCACGGCATCAGCATGATCATGATCTCGCACGACCTGTCGGTCCTGGCCTCCATGTGCGACCGGCTGGCGGTCATGTACGCGGGCCAGGTGGTGGAGCACGGGCCCTCGCGGGAGGTGTTCGCCGACGCCCGCCATCCCTACAGCCGCGCGCTGTCGGCGGCCTTCCCCACGGTCGGCGACCCCGCCTCCCGGCTGTCGCCCCGGGGCCTGGCCGGTGACCCGCCCGACCCCATGCACCTGCCGTCCGGCTGCTCCTTCCACCCGCGCTGCGACGTCGCCCTGCCCTCGTGCGCGTCGCGGCCGATCGAGCTGTGGCCCGCCGGGGAGGGGCGCCGGGCCGCGTGCGTGCACGTCCTGCCGGACCCGGCGCTGCCCGAGGACCTGCCGGCGGGCTCCGGGGAGGTCCCGGACGGCCCCGGGGAGCTTTCGGACAGTCCCGGAGGACGCGCGGACGGCCCCGGGGAACCGCCGAACGGGGCGCACGCCGTACCGGCCGGCACCGGCGGAGGCGGCGGCGTGGAGATCGGCACGCAGACCGGCACGCAGACCGGCGCGGGAGAGCACGGCGCCGACGCCGTCGAGCACGACATTCCGGTCATGCGACCGGCGAAGGAGGTCCAGTGAACGGGCGAAACGGCGGCACGGACGCCGAGACCCCCCTGCTGGAGGCCCGTGACCTGCGCGTGGAGTTCAACGCGCGTGGACGGCGCGCCCGCGCGGTCGACGGGGTCAACCTCGCCGTCGGCCGGCGGGAGATCGTCGCCCTGGTCGGCGAGTCCGGCTGCGGCAAGACGACCCTGGCGCGCACCCTGCTCGGGCTGGAGCGCCCCACCTCCGGTGAGGTCCGCTACGACGGCGCCCCACTGAACTACTCCTCGCGGGCCCTGAAGGCCTACCGGCGCGAGGTGCAGCTGGTGCTCCAGGACCCGATGGGGTCGCTCAACCCCCGGCACACCGTCTACGAGGCGGTGGCCGAGGGACCGCGCATCCACGGCATGGCCGACGAGCACGAGCGGGTCGTCTCGGCGCTGTCCCGGGCCGGGCTGCGCCCGCCCGAGCGGTTCCTGCAGTCCTACCCGCACGAGCTGTCCGGCGGCCAGCGCCAGCGCGTCGTCATCGCCGGCGCGCTGGCCCTCGACCCCGGGGTGCTGATCGCCGACGAGCCGGTGGCCTCGCTGGACGCCTCGGTGCGCGGGGAGATCCTCGCCCTGCTGCTGCGGCTGCGCGACGAGCTGGGCCTGTCGGCGCTGGTCGTCACGCACGACCTCGGACTGGCCTGGAACATCGCCGACCGCGTCGCGGTGATGTATCTCGGCCGGATCGTCGAGTCCGGGCCCGTCGAGCAGATCCTGACCTCGCCGTCGCACCCCTACACCCAGGCGCTGCTGTCGGTACTGCCGGAGTCGCCCGAGCCCGTGGTGCTGGGCGGCGAGCCGCCGGACCCGACCCGCATCCCCGGCGGCTGCCGCTTCCACCCGCGCTGCCAGGTCCTCGCCTCCGGAGCAGCGGCCGAGGCGGGGGTGGACGGGCGGTGCAGGTCTCAGCTCCTGGACATCCTGCCCGCCGCGCCGTCGTCGGGGGAGGCCCACGTGGCCTGCCACTACGCGGAGGCCACCGCCCCGGCCCGCTCCTGACGCCCGCGCCCTTCCGAGCCCGCCGGGACATACACCGGCTCCCGGCGGGCACATCCTCCCCGCACGAGGAGGAGGGGAACACATGTCACAGCCAGAGGAGAACAGGTCGCTCGCCGACCGGCGGGACGATCCCGAGGCGTACGCCGAGCCCGACATCGCGGGCGAGTTCACCACGTCGGAGACCGACCCGGCGGGCCAGCCGGAGTCCGACCCCGACGAGCACGTCTACGGGGAGGCCGAGGGCTACGAGAGGCCGACCGAGGTCTGACACGGCCCGGCACGGTCTTCGGCCCGGCACGGCAGGACACGGCCCGGCACGGCTGCCCGCGCGGCCCGCCGTACGGACGTCCGGAGCGTCCGGAGCATCCAGGGCGGGTCGCGCGGGCGCGGTCAGAGGCCGGGGAGACGGCCGTTGCGGAAGAGATCCACGAAGAGCTGGTGGTCGGCCCTGGCCCGCACGCCGTAGGCGTGCGCGAAGCCGACGAGCATGGCGGTGAAACCGGCGGCGTCGCCGCCGATCACCGCGACGATCGCGTCCTCGGTGGAGAAGTCGACCAGGTCGTGGCTGGACTCGTCGTCGGCCACCGAGTGCATGCGGGCCACCGCCCGGCCCAGGTCCCCGATCACCGAGGCGAGGTCCTCGGGCTCGTTGACGTCGCCCCAGTCGAGGTCGGCGGAGTAGGGGGAGACCTCGGCCACGAGCTGGCCCACGCCGTTCAGCGTGGTGTGGCCGAGCCAGGGGTCGGCGTACGCCTGCAGGGCCCGCTGCGACTCGGCCGTACGGTGGCCCTGGTGCCTGAAGTAGCCGCTCACCCGCTCGTCGGTGATGTACCGGGCGACCGCCGGGACCTGCGCCTGCTTCATATAAAGGATGACGTCGTTCTCCAGGGCCTGGGTGTGGCCCTCCAGCAGCATGTTGTACGACGGCAGCCCCGCCGAGCCGATGCCGACGCCCGTGCGGAGCGCGAAGTCCTTGATCCTGTGCTCGACCGGCGAGACCTCGGGCAGCGTGGTCAGATAGTCGCGGAAGGCCGCCTCCACCGCCTGCCGGGTCTCGTCGTCGACGGGGCGGCGGCCCTCCATCACGGCGAACCTGCGGTCGAAGTCCTCGACGGTGGTCTCGGCGTCCAGCAGCGCCACCCGCGTGTTCAGCCGGGCGAGCTGCAGCACCCGGTGGAGCACGCCGGTGGTGGTCTCCAGGGTCAGCGAGCCGATCGCGTCGTCCCCGCCCTCGGAGATGGCGGTCAGCTCGGTCAGGTAGGCGTGGGCGAAGCCGGTCACCAGGCCGGTGATCGCCTCGTCCGACAGGGCCTTGGCGTATCCGATGAGCGCGACGCTGGCCGCGAACCGCTTGAGATCCCAGACGTAGGGGCCGACGTACGCCTCGTCGAAGTCGTTGACGTTGAAGACCAGGACGCCCGAGGCGTTCATGTAGGTCCCGAAGTTCTCGGCGTGCAGGTCACCGTGGATCCACACCCGCCTCGTCCGCTCGTCGAGGAACGCGTCGTCGGCGAACGACCCCGTCATGTCCGCGTAGAACAGGGCCGCGCTGCCGCGGTAGAAGGCGAAGGGGGAGGCGGCCATCTTCCGGAACTTGCGCCGGAAGGCGGCGGGGTCGCGCTTCATGGCGTCACCGAACTCGGTGACCAGCACGTCGAGGATGTGGGCCGAGCGCCCATCGTCGGTCATGGCGCGCACGATAGGGGGAACGGGGAAGCCCCGCCAACCCGGGGCGTCGGCAGCCGGGAAACACGAGGTCACGGGCGGGTCCGGGACACCGGAATGGGCCGGATGCGATGGGGGATACGAGCCGGACGCGGCGGGACGGCTCCGATCCGGTGCCGGTCCGGACGGAGGTCAGCCGGCGGGCGGGGCCGAGGCCGTACCGAGAACGAGGACGGAGATCGGGGTGGGGACCCCGGCGAAGACGAACCGGTCCAGCGCGGTGATGGTGAACCCGGCCGCCCGGACGGCCGCGGCGCTGTCCCGGCCGGTGTGGCAGCCGCCCGCCAGCCGGGGCCAGACCGTCGCGTCCAGCAGGCGCTGGACGCGGGCCAGGCCGGGGGAGTCGGCGCGCACGTGCTCCAGGAAGCGCAGCCGCCCGCCGGGGACGAGCACCCGGCGCACCTCCCGCAGCCCGGCCACCGGGTCGGGCAGCGAGCACAGCACCAGCGACGCCACCGCGGCGTCGAAGCTCCGGTCCCGGGCGGGAAGCCGGTCGGCCAGCCCGGCGACCACCTCGACCGGGACCGGGGCCCGGCGCGCCGCCCGCGCGGCCCGGCGGCGCAGCTCCGGCTCCGGCTCGACGGCGAGCACGCCGGTCACGGCCGGCGGGTAGTGGGCGAAGTTCAGGCCGTTCCCCGCCCCGACCTCGATCACCCGGCCGGACAGGCCGGCCAGCAGCTCCCGGCGGCGCCCGGCCAGGCCGAGCCGCTCCAGCGTCTCGCTGACGCCGATGTAACAGCGCGCGAAGACGGGGTGCCGCACCGCCGTCCCGCTCACCGGCCCGCCTCCGTCCCGCTCACTCCGGTCACCGATCCGCCTCTGTCTCGCTCACTCCGGTCACCGATCCGCCTCTGTCTCGCTCACTCCGGCCATCGGCCCGCCCTCCTGCCTCCCCGGCCCTCGCCCGCCGCCGCGGCTCGGCCCCTCCGCTCCCCATACCCCGGACGCCCCGGACACGCCCTGCTCCGCTCCCCACGTCTCCGGCGCCTCACCGGTGCGGCGACGCGTACGGCGGGCCGCCGCGGGGAAGGACGCCGGAGACGGCGTTGACGGCGTTGATGATGTTCCGGTCTCCCCCCGGTGACGAGGGTGGTGTGACCATGAGAATCGCGGGCGCCCGTGTGCTGATCACCGGCGCGTCGTCCGGCATCGGGGCCGCGACCGCGCGGGCCATGGCGGCGGCCGGGGCCCGCCTGGTGCTGGCCGGCCGCGACCCCGGCAGGCTGGACGCCGTCGCCGCCGGGACCGGCGGGCGGGCGCTGGCCGGCGACCTGGTGACGGACGCCGCGGACCTGGCCCGGCGGGCCGGGCCGGTGGACGTCCTGGTCGCCAACGCCGGCGCCGGGTGGGCCGGGCCGCTGGAGACGATGCCGGACGACGCCATCGAACGCCTGGTCGCGGGCAACCTGACCGCCCCCATCCGGCTGACCCGCCTCCTGCTGCCCGCCATGGTGGAACGCGGGCGGGGACACGTCGTCTTCGTCGCGTCGATCGCCGGGGCGGTCGGCGTGCCGGGGGAGGCGGTGTACGCGGCGACCAAGGCCGGCCTCCTCTGCTTCGCCGAGAGCCTCCGGTACGAGCTGCGCGGGGTCGGCGTGTCGGTCGTGCTGCCCGGCGTGGTGGACACCCCGTTCTTCGAACGGCGCGGCACGCCGTACACCCGCCGGTGGCCGGCGCCGATCCCCGCCGAGCGGGTCGCCCGGGCGATCGTCACGGCCGTCGAGCGCGGCCGTACCGAGTCGTACGTCCCCGGCTGGCTGCGCTTCCCGGCTCGGCTGAGGGGCGCGGCCCCCGGCCCCTTCCGGGCGCTCGCCGGACTGTCCGCGGAACGGTGACCGCCGCACACCCGACGGTGACCTCGGCCGCCCGCGGGACGGTGACCGCCGCCGCACATCCGACGGTGACCTCCGCCGCCCGCGGAACGGTGGCGCCCCGGGGGCCGGTTCAGGCCTCGCGCAGCGCACGCAGCGACTCCCGCAGGGAGGACAGCGTGGCGAAGACGGCCGTCGGCTCGTATCCGCAGTGGGCCATGCAGTTGGCGCACCGCGGGTCGCGGCCCCGTCCGTAGGAATCCCAGTCGGTCTCCTCCAGCAGCTCCCGGTAGGTCGCCGCGTAGCCGTCGGCCATGAGGTAGCAGGGCCGCTGCCAGCCGAACACCGAGTAGGACGGGATGGCCCAGGCCGTGCACGGGAAGTCGGCCCTGCCCTCCAGGAAGTCCAGGAACAGGGGCGTGTGGTTGAACCTCCACCGCCGCCGGTTCCCGCCGGAGAACGCCTTGCGGAACAGCTCCCGCGTCTCCCGCACGCCGAGGAAGCGGTCCTGGTCGGGCGCCTTCTCGTACGCGTACCCGGGGGAGATCATCATCTGGTCGACCTTCAGCTCGTCGTTGAGGTAGTCGAGCACCTCGATGACGGTCTGCGGGCTGTCGGTGTTGAAGAAGGTGGTGTTCGTGGTGACCCGGAAGCCGCGCCGCCGGCACTCCCGGACCGCGGCGACGGCCGCGTCGAACACCCCCTCCTTGCACACGGACTCGTCGTGACGCTCGCGCAGGCCGTCCAGGTGGACCGTCCAGGCGAAGTACGGCGAGGGCTCGAACTCGTCGATCTTGCGCGGGATCAGCAGCGCGTTGGTGCACAGGAACACGTACTTCTTCCGGGAGACCAGCTCCCGGACGAGCTCCCCGATCCGCGGGTGCATCAGCGGCTCCCCGCCCGCGATCGACACCATGGGAGCGCCGCACTCCTCGGCGGCGGCCACGGCCCGCGCGACGTCCATGCGCTGTTTCAGCACCCCCGCGGGATGCTGGATCTTCCCGCAGCCCGAACAGGCCAGGTTGCACGCGAACAGGGGCTCCAGCTCCAGCAGGAGCGGGAACCTCGTCCGCCCGCGAAGTCGCTGGCCGAGGATGTAACCGCCGATGCGCAGGCACTGGCGTACTGGCATCGCCATCCGGATCACCCCTCCCTGGATGACGGAAACGGACGTTCTTTCCGGGGCGCGGAGCCGTCGTCCGCGTCCGGTCCTGTTCCGCGGCCGGCGCCCGTCGCGAGGTCGTCGTCCGCCGCGCGGTCGGCGTCCGCCGCGCGGTCGGCGTCCATCGCGCGGTCGGCGCCCGTCGTGTGGTCGTCGTCCATCACGTGGTCGTCGTCCGCCGCGCGGTCGGCGCCCGTCGTGTGGTCGGCGCCCGTCGTGTGGTCGGCGCCGGAGGCGTGTGCCGCCCAGCGGACCAGCGCCGGGCCGATCCGCCGCAGCACCCGGTACGCCACGACGCCGTACGCCGGGACCGCCCACGGCGACCGGACGTCGGCGGTGTCGGCGATGACGCGCAGCGCGGCGAACGGCAGGCCGCCCGCCGCCTCCGCGAGCGGCCAGGTCTCCATGTCGACGGCCAGCGCCCCCCGCTCGGCGAGCAGCCCCCGTTCGGCGCCGGTCACCACGTGGCCGCAGGTCACCAGCGGCCCGGTCCGCACCGGCAGGCCGTGCCGGGCCAGCTCGGCGGCGAGGAGCGGCGCCCAGGGGCAGGGCAGCGCCCGCTCCCCGAAGCGGACCTCGGTCGCCACCAGCACGTCGCCCGCACGCAGGTCCTCCCGCACGGCGCCGCCGAATCCGGCCACGGCCAGCGCGTCCGCGGACGGCAGCCGCGCCGCCGCCCGCGCGGCCCGCTCCGGTCCCATCCCGGTGCGGAGCACCAGCGCGTCCCCGGCCGGCAGGCCGTGCCGTACGGCCCGCGCCTCGATCCCCAGGGCGGTGCAGACCAGCAGGGCGGTCACGGCGGCACCTCCCCGCCCCCCGCACCGGCCCGCCGCTCCCGGTCCGCCCTGTCCGGGGAGGGGCCGCTTCCCGTATCGGCCCGCCGCTCCCGGCCCAGGTAGCGGCCGAGCGCGCTGACCGGGAAGACGAGCCGGTAGAGGTGGTAGTTGATGGAGAAGTCGCCGGGGAAGCCGGTCCCGGTGAAGTACGGCTCGTCCCACGTGCCGTCCGGCCGCTGGTGGTCGGCCAGCCACGCCACGCCCCGGTCCACCGCCGGCGAGCGTTCCCCGGCGGCGAGCAGCGCCAGCAGCGCCCACGCCGTCTGCGAGGGCGTGGACGCGCCGCGCCCGATCCACGCCGGGTCGGTGTAGGAGCGGAGGTCCTCGCCCCAGCCGCCGTCGGCGTTCTGGTGGCGCTCCAGCCAGGCGACGGCCCGCCGGATCCAGGGGCCGTCCGGCCGCACGCCGGCCGCGACGAGCGCGGGCACCACCGCCCCGGTGCCGTAGACGTGGTTGACGCCCCAGCGGCCGAACCACGACCCGCCGGCCTCCTGCGCCCGCAGCAGCCACACCACGGCCCGCCGCAGGGCGGGGGAGCCGGGGGCCTCGTGGGCGAGCGCCTCGGCGACGTGGGCGGTGACGTCGGCGGACGGCGGGTCGATGACCTCGCCGAAGTCGCAGAACGGCAGCTTCGTGCACAGCACGCGGGTGTTGTCGGCGTCGAAGGCGCCGTAGCCGCCGTCGCGGGAGGCCATGCCGGTCATCCAGCGCACCGCCCGGTCGACGGCCGGCCGTACCCCCGGGTGGCGCACCCGGCGCAGGGCGAGGACCGCCTCGGCGGTGTCGTCGATGTCGGGGTAGCCGTCGTTGTCGAACTCGAACGCCCACCCGCCGGGCGGCAGGTCCGGCCGTCGCACCGACCAGTCGCCCGGCCCGCGGATCTCCTCGGCGAGCACCCAGCCGGCGGCCCGCAGCAGGGCCGGGTGGTCGCCGGGCAGGCCCGCGTCCAGCAGGCCGTTGACCGCGAGCACGGTGTCCCACACCGGGGACTGGCACGCCTCCAGCCTGCGGGTCCCGCCGTCCCTGATCGTGAAGCGGTCGAGCGCCCCCACGCCCTTCCGCATCACCGGGTGGTCGAGGTGGTAGCCCTGGAGGTGAAGGGCGATCAGCGAGTACACCCAGGGCGGCTGGATGCCGCCCCACGACCCGTCGGCCTCCTGCCGCGCGACGATCCACTCGGCGGCGCGGCGCAGCGCGGCCCGCCGCAGGCCCGGGACGGGCCGCCGCTCGTACCGGCGCAGGACCCGGTCGAGGGTGGTGAACGCCGCCTCCCATCCGGGGCGGGGCCGCCCGCCGGGATGGCGGCCGGTGCGCAGCTCGCCCAGGTCGAACGGGAGCGGCCGCACGGGCCGGTGGGCGGCCACGACGGTGAGCGGCACGACCGTCTGCCGGGCCCAGCAGGCCCAGTCGTAGACGTTGAGCGGGAACCACGGCGGCAGGAAGATCATCTCCGGGGGGAGCGCCGGAAGCCGCTCCCACGGCCACCGCCCGAACAGCGCCAGCCAGATCCGGGTGAACACCCGGGCCGCCTCGACGCCTCCCATGTCCCGGACGAAACCGGCCGCGGCCCGCATGTGGGCGGCATCGGGCGGGTCGCCGGCGAGTCGCAGCGCCGTGTACGCCTCCACCGTGGTGGACAGGTCGCCGGGCCCGTCGTGGAAGGTGGCCCACGTCCCGTCGCCGCGCTGCTCGGAGCGGATCCACCGGGCCGACGCGGCGGTGTCCTCCTCGGTGCGGATGCCGAGGAACTCCCGCAGCAGCAGGTCCTCGGCGTCCATGGTCACGTTGGTCTGCAGCTCGCCCTTCCACCACCCCTCGGGGGACTGCAGGCCGAGCAGGTGCTCGCACGCCGCGTCCAGGGCGAGCGCGGCGCGTCCGGCCAGGCCGGTCATCCCGGCCGGCGCGACGGTCACGGCCGACGCGGCGATCACCGGGGTGGCGAGGGGCACGGCGGTTCCGGCGGCCGGGGTGGCCGGGGCGGCCGTGGTGATCGCTGTGATCGCTGTGATCTCGGCGATCCCGGCGATCCCGGCGATCCCGGCGATCCCGGAGACCCCGGTGGTTCCGTCGGTCGCGGTGGCCTCTCCGGTGTCCCCGGCGGTCTCGGTGGTCATGTCAGTGCCTCCCGGTGGTGGGACGTCCGGGGAGGCCGGGCCGCCGGCCCGCCGAGGTGGCGTCCGGCCAGGCGGGCCGCGCAGAGCCCGCTGCGCACGGCGGCCTCCATGGTGTCGGGCCAGCCCGTGTCGGTCCACGCGCCGGCGAGGAAGACCCCGGGCCACCGGGTGGCGGCTCCGGGACGGAGCGCGCCGCTGCCGGGACCCTGGCGGAAGGTGGCGCGACGCTCCCTGGTGACGAAGAAGTCGACGACCTCGGCCCGCCGGGCGGCGGGGAAGATCCGTTCCAGGGCGGGCTCGAACACGGCCCGCAGCAGCGCGGTGGGCGTGTCGATCCAGCGGTCCGCCGCCGAGACCGACACGGCGAGGTACTGGCCGCGTTCCAGCCCCGCCACCCGCGACCGGTCGAAGACCCACTGCACGGGAGAGCCCACGACCGCCGCGAACGGCGTCTCGGTGACCCGCCGGTCGTAGACGACGTGCACGTTGACGATCGGGCTCGCGTCCAGGCCGCTCCAGCGCCGGACGCCGGGCACGGCGTCCTCGGGGAGCAACGCCGCGGCCTGCTCGTGCGGCGTGGCCACGATGACGGCGGACGCCTCGACCCGGCCGCCGCCCACGGTGACCGCCGGGCCGGGCCCGACGGCGGTGACCTTCGACGACAGGTGAACCGCGCCGCCGAGCCGCTCGACGGCGGCCCGCGCCGCGGCGCCGTGCAGCTCGCCCAGGGGTACGGCGGGCAGCCCGATGTCGGCCGCGTCCGCCCGGCCGAACAGCGCCGTCCTGAAGACCATCACGGCCGGGCCCAGGGCCACGTCCTCGACGGCGGCGTTCAGCGCCGCCATCGCGAACAGCTCCCACAGCGCCCGCAGCGCGGCGTCGCTCTGCCCGTGGGCGGCCAGCCAGCTCCCGAGGTCGATCCGGTCCAGCGCGGGGTCCGCCGGGTCGAGCCGGCGCAGGGCCAGCGAGGCCCGCATCGCGCGCAGCCGGTCGGCCGGTCCCAGCAGCGGGTACCGCGCCAGCGCCGGCAGCAGGTGGAACGGCCCCGGCAGGGCCGTGCGCCGCAGCCGCCCGGACCGCCCCCAGGGGGTGAGCACCGGCACGTCGAACCGGTCCTGCAGGTGCACCAGCCCGGTGCGGCCGAGCCGGTCGAGCAGACCCCGGTAGGCCGTGCAGCAGCGCAGGAACACGTGCTGGCCGTTGTCGACCGTCAGGCCGCCGCGGTTGAAGGAGTGGGTCGCGCCGCCCAGCCTCGGCCGGGCCTCGAACAGGGTCACGCGGTGACCGGCCTCCCCGAGCGCGACGGCGGCGGCGATGCCCGCCAGGCCGCCGCCGACGACCACGACCGGAGCGCCGTCCCGGGCCGGGACGCTCCCCGCCGGAGGGTCCCACGCCGGGCCGTCCGGGGTGCCTCCACCGGGACCGTCCGGCGTGCTCTCCACAGGACCGTCCTGACCGCTCCCCGCCGGACCGCCCGGCGCCGTGCCGCCGCCCCTCATCGGACCGTCCCCGCGAGCGCGCCCACCGCCACCATCGCCTTCCGCCACGGGGGCAGCGACAGCCGCGTGGCCAGCGCCCCGGCGGGGTCCGCCGCGATCCCGCCGAGCAGGCACCGGTAGATGCCGGCCATCGCCGCCGTGCACGCCGCGCTGCGCCCGTCCAGTACGGTCAGCAGGCGCATGCCCTCGGCGAACCAGCCGCGCGCCCGGTCGGCCTCGAACCGCACCAGGGCTGCGAGCCGGTCCGGCGGGTCGGTGAGCCCGCCGGATGAGTCGACGTCCAGGGTGCACCCGAACCGGTCGAGGTCCTCGGCGGGAAGGTAGATCCGCCCGGCCAGCCGGTCCTCGCGCACGTCCCTGAGGATGTTCGTGATCTGCAGCGCCACCCCCAGCGCGTCGGCCAGCGGCTCGGCCTCGCGGACGTCCCGGTCGCCCTGGACGCCGAAGACGCCGAGCGACAGCCGCCCGATCGACCCGGCGACGCACCGGCAGTACGCCAGCAGCTCCTCGAACCGCGCGTAACCCGTCCCCCGCACGTCCGCGGCGCACCCGTCGATCAGCTCCCCGAACGCCCGCAGGGGGATGGGATGGCACAGGGCGGCGTGACGCAGCGCGACCAGCACCGGGTCCTCGGGGCCGGGCGGCGGCCAGCCGGGCGCGGCGCGGACGCCGGACGGCTCCGGCGCCCCGGAGCCGTCCCGGGTTCCGGAGGGTTCCCGCGCGCCGGTGCGCTCAGGTACTCCGGCGGGCTCCGGCACCCCGGTGGGCTCGCGCAGGCCGTAGGGCTCCGGCACCCCGGAGCACACCGTGTCCAGTGCCGCCCGCGCCTCGCGCAGCCGCGCGAGACGCCGATCGGCAGGCTCGTCCCCGTCGGCGATGTCGTCGATCCGGCGGGCGAACGCGTAGACGGCGCTGAGCGCGCGGCGCTTGGGCGGCGGCAGCAGCCGCATGCCGTAGAAGAAGTTGCGCGCCTCCCGGCTGACGACCTGCTCGCAGTGCCGGTAGGCGTCAGAGACGTCCACGGCCGTTCCCCCCTCGTGTGCCTCGTGCCAGGACGCCCAGCCACGTCGAGAGAAGCCGGACGCGGTGCGGGCGCACGGCCCGCCCGACGACGTCGTGACCGGCCCGTCTCAGCGCCGCGACGGTGGCCCTGCCGCCCGCGACGTAACCCGCCACGGCGACGCGGGCGGCGCCTCCCACCGAGGAGACGAGCGGTTCCCCCTCGTCGAGCAGCCGCTCGGCCCGCGTCGTCTGGAGGGCGACGACGTCGCGCAACCTCGCCGGGGTGGTCCCCCCGGCGAGGTCGCGCTCACCGCAGCCGAACCGGCGCAGGTCCTCCTCGGGGAGGTAGACGCGGCCCCGCGCGTGGTCCTCACCCACGTCCTGGCAGTGCTCGACGATCTGCAGCGCCGTGCAGACGCGGTCGGACAGGGCCATCCGCCCGGCGGTCGCCAGGCCGAAGACGTGCAGCACGATGTGGCCGACGGGGTTCGCCGACAGCTCGCAGTAGGCCAGCAGGTCCTCGAAGGTGCCGTACCGGCCGACGGTCTGGTCGCGCCGGTTGGCCTCGACCAGCCGGTGGAACGGCTCGGCGGGGACGGCGCGGGTCTCGACGACCGGTGTCAGGGCGCGGACGACCGGCAGGCGGGGGAGCCGCCCGGCGTACAGGAGGTCGAGGTCGGCGTCGACGTCGTCGAGCAGCCGCAGCGGGTCGCGGACGCGGCCCTCGTCACCGACGTCGTCGACGAACCGCGCGAAGCCGTACACCGAAAGGAGGTGACGGCGGATATCGCGCGGCAGTACCAGTGCGGCCACCGGGAAATTCTCCCCGTGTGCTTTGGGCGTGACGCCCGCCGCATCGCCCTCCCCCGAATGCATGAACAGAGGATGTCCCTCGTCGTGCAGGGCAAACATGGGCTTGCGGCCCATTGATGTTTACCGGAAATGAGGTGGGAGAGCGTTTGATGTTTTGCCCTTACCTAGTCATTGGAAAGCGCCGGGCTTTTCCTTCCGGGTGGTAGGTAGTGGATTGTCATGAAAGCCGTTCCAGGGTGCCCGGGGTGTTTTCCGCGTCGCCCGTGTTTCCCGGCGCGGCGGTCTCGGGGGCGTCGTGGAGGATCGGATGGCAGCGGGCAGTGCCGCCGAAGCCGCTGGAACCGCCGAAGTCGCTGACGCCGTGGTCCCGCAGCGGCCCGACCCGCAGGCCCGCGGAGCGGCAGCGCCCCACCAGCTCCGGCAGGGCGCCGAGCCCCGAGCGCCAGGACCCGGGAGCGGAGGTGTGGTCGGAGTCGTGCAGCAGGAGCGTGGCCCCGCCGCGCAGGCCGGGGGCCAGGGCCGACAGCACGGAGGACGGCGTCGCCGACCGGGTCCAGTCGCGACCCCAGGCGGTCCACAGCACCGGGCGCAGGCCCAGGACCCGCGCGGCGACCAGGGCCTCGGCGCTGAGCACGCCGTAGGGCGGCCGGTACCAGGCGGGGCGGACGCCGGTGACGTCCGCCACCAGCCGGGCCGCCCCGCCGATCTCGGCCGCCGTCCGGCCCGGCGGGGCGGCGAGGGCGTTGCCGTGGTGCCAGCCGTGCACCGCGATCTCGTGGCCGTCGGCGACGACGCGCCGGCCCAGCGCGGGATGGCGTTCGAGCATCTCGCCGAGCACGAAGAACGTGGCCCGGCAGCCGAGCCGCGCCAGCTCGTCGAGGAAACGCGGGGTGGAGCGCGGGTCGGGCCCGTCGTCGAAGGTCAGGGCGACGTGGTCGGCCGCCCCCGCCCCGGCCAGTCCGGGCAGCAGGCGCCGTACGGCGGGCAGCCAGGTCGCCGCCGGTCCCGCGTGGAGCAGCGCCAGGCCCGCGACCGCCAGCGCGGCCCGGCCCGCCGCCCCGGGCGTGTGCGCGGCCGGCGCGGCACGGCCCGCCTTCCCGAGGCCCGTCCTCCCGCGACCCGGTTCACCGGAGCCGGCCGGGACCGGCGCGGAACGTCTCACCCTTCAGAGTCTGCGCGAGAGGGGACGCGATGCCAACGCGGCGCACGGTGCTGATCCTCAGCGCGAGCATGGGCGCCGGGCACGACGCGGTCGCGGCGGAGCTGGCCAGGCGGCTGTCGGCCGGGGGCGTCGACGCCGAGGTGGCCGACGTGCTGGAGCTGCTGCCGCTCCGGCTGGGGGCGGGACTGCGCCGGTGGTACGGCTGGATGATGCGCTCGGCCCCCTGGATGTACGCGCTGATCTACCGGGTCTTCTTCACACCCGGCCGGACGCCCGTACGGAACGGGACGTCCGAGGCGGACGGGACGCCTGAGGCGGACGGGCGGCTCGGCGTGGACGGATGGCTCGGCGCGGACGGGGAACCCGAGCGGGCGGAGGGCGGGGGCGGACCAGGTGCGGTGCCCGCGCCGGGCCGGACGTCCCCGGTGTCGCCGCTGACGCTCCTGGCCGCGGCCGGGCTGCGCCGGCTGGTACGCCGCAGACCGCCGTCCGAGGTCGTCTCGACCTTCCATCTGGCCGCGCAGGCGGCCGGGCACCTGCGGCGGCGCGGCCTCCTGCGGGCGCACAGCACGGTCCTGCTGACCGACTTCGCGGCGCACCGCCTCTGGCTGCACCCGGGCAACGACCGCTACCTGTGCCCGGACCGGGCGACCGCGCGCGCCGTGCGGGCCGCCACCGGCCGCCCGGCCGCCTGCCACGCCCCCGTCGTACGCCCGGGGTTCCACCGCCCCGGCCCCGGCGCCGGCCCTGACACCGGCTTCACCCCCGGTTCCGGCCCCGGCCCCGGCTCGGCCCCCGGCACCGGTTCCGGTTCCGGTCCGGCGTGGCTCCCGCCCGGCGTGCGGGCGGAGGAGCGGCTGGTCCTGGTCTCGGCGGGCTCGTGGGGCGTGGGGGAGGTGGAGGAGACGGCCGGAGTCCTGGCGGGTTCGGGACGGTACGTGCCCGTCGTGCTGTGCGGGCGCAACCGGGAGCTGCGCCGCCGCCTGGCACGCACCGCGATCGCCCTCGGCTGGTGCGACGACATGCCGGGGCTGATGGCCGCCGCCTACGCGCTGGTGGACAACGCGGCGGGCCTGACGTGCCGGGAGGCGATGGCGGCCGGGGTGCCGGTCGTCTCCTGCCGGCCGATCCCCGGGCACGGCAGGGACGGCGTCCTGGCCATGGCGCGAGCCGGGCTGAGCGTGTACGTCCCCGGCCCCGGGGAGCTGCCCGCCGTGCTGGACCGGCTGGGGCGCGACGGGGAACGCGACCGGTGGGCGGCCCGGGCGGCGGCGCTGTTCGCCGCGCCGCCCGTCGAGTCGTTCTTCGGCCTCGCGGATCCTCCCGTTCCGGGACGCTGACCGGCGCGCCGCCCCGGGGAGCCGATGCCGGGCGACCGGCGACCGCCGTTCGCCGTTCGCCGGTCGCCGGTCACCGGTCATCGTTCGCTGGTCGCCGGTGCCGCGGCTCATCCTTGGATGAACCGCGAGCGGGCCAGCCGTACGGTGCCGTAGAGGATCAGTCCCAGACCGGCCAGCTCCGCCACGACCCACGGACCCAGCCGGATCGTCTCGTCGAACAGCACGACGCCGTACACGATGCTGATCACCGGATCGACGACGCTGAGCGCCGGCTGCACGACCACCAGGCTTCCGCTTCGCAGCGCCTCCTGCAGGAGCACCACGCTCACCAGGCCGGCCGCGGCCATGGCGTACGGCGACCAGGTGGTCAGCACCCCGGTCCCCTCCGTGGAGAGGACATGGGTGGCCTCCTTCATCAGCGTGGCGGTGAAGGCGAATCCCAGGGCGGAGGCGGTGCCGAGCAGGGCCGCGCGGAGGTGTCCGCGGGAGGCCTTCGCCACCGCGATGAGGCCCCCCGCCACGCAGACCGTCACCGTGACGGTGATCAGCCATTCGTCCGGGTCGGGATAGCTCCGCCCGGGTGAGGGGGAGGCGGCCGCCAGCAGGAGGGCGAGTCCTCCGGTCAGGGAGCCGATGGCCAGCCACGTCTCCAGGTTCGGCCGGATGTCGAAGACCTTCGCGGCGAGGGCGATCGTGAAGGGCAGCTCGGTGATGAGGAGGGGTTGCACGAGCGTGAGGCCGCCGGTGTCCAGTGCCGCGGCCTGGAAGAGGAAGCCTCCGATGAGCGCGCCGATGCCGCCCAGCCACACCGGGGTCCGCACCAGCCGCCAGGCCAGCGTGAGGCCGGACACCCCGCTCTCCGGGAGGGCGCGTGCCGCCTTGCGCTGCAGCACCGACGCGGTGGCGTTGCACGCGGCGGCGCACAGGGCCAGGATGACCGCGATCATCGGCTTTCCGCGCCCCGGCCCCCGGCAGTGCGGAGACCGGGACCACCGGATCGTGCCGTTCGCTCCATGGTGCTGTGGTACCCAGGGTGACGCCGGGTCAGAGGCCGTAGTTTTTCAAGGTGATCGCCTCAGCCGTCCTGCGGACCCCCCTGGCGATCATCCCCTTCCACGGCACGTACGGCAGCAGCCGGTAGTTCTGGTTCATGAACCAGGCGACGAAGCGGTTCTCCGGGACCATCACCTTCGCGGTCCCCTCGGCCCCTTTCTGGCAGCCGTCGGCGTAGCCGCGCATCTCCGCCTCGTAGCGGGCGAACGCCGTACGGTGGTCGCCGCCGGCCGCCGCCAGCTCCCCGGCCAGGACGTACGCCCCCACCATGGCCAGGCCGGTGCCCATGCCCGACAGCGGCGAGGGGGAGGCGGCGGCGTCGCCGAGCAGTACGGCCCGGCCGCGCGACCAGCCGTCCATGCGGACCTGGCTGATGGAGTCGAAGTAGAAGTCGGGCGCGTCCCACATCGCCTGCAGCAGCCGCGGGGTCTCCCAGCCGACCCCGGCGAACGTCTCGGCGAGGATCTTCTTCTGCTGCCCGGTGTCGTGGCGGTCGTAGGGCCGCTCCGGCGAGCCGAAGTAGAACACGGCCTTGGCCTCGGTGTTGTTCCGGGAGCTGTAGAGGCCGACGAGCCTGCCGGGGGTATTGTACAGGTGCCCGGTGTGGTCGAGTCCGAGGAAGTTGTCGGTGGTGAAGACCGCGCAGTGCAGCCCCAGGTCCTTCACGTACCGGGACTCCGGGCCGAAGGCCAGTGAGCGCACCGTCGAGTGCAGGCCGTCGGCGCCCACCACGAGGTCGAACCTGCGGGGAGCGCCCCGCTCGAAGGTGACCTCGACGCCGTGGTCGTCCTCCGTCATGGCGGCTATGGAGTCGCCGAAGACGTACTCGACGTCGTCCCGGGTCGCCTCGTACAGGATGCGGGCCAGGTCGCCGCGGAGGATCTCGATGTCGCCGCTGAAGAGGTCGGCGGGCATCGCGGCCAGCTTCTTCCCGGACTCGTTGACGTACCACATCGCGCCCATGCCCGTCCGGGCGCGCCGGACGTCGTCCAGGATGCCCATCCGCTCCAGGACGGTCAGGTGGGCCTGGCCGCGGAAGTCGACCGCGTAGCCGCCGTCGCGCAGCGCGGGCGCCCGCTCCACCACGGTGGGGGTGAAGCCGTGACGGCGCAGCCAGTAGGCGAGGGCGGGGCCGGCGACGCTCGCGCCGGAGATCAGGACGTTCTTGTTCCTGGGCTTGTTCTCGGGCTTGTTCTCGGGCCGCGAAGTGGTGTTCATGACGGCGAGCCTGTCCGGGGGCGCTCACCGCGCCCTCACCCCCGCCTCACCGCCTCCCGCCGCGCCTCACCGGCCGCTCACCGGAGGTCCACTGGCCGGTTCGCCGACGGTTCACCGGCGCCCGCCGCCGGTCGCCACCCGCCGGTGCCCCCGCCGCTCCACCGGCCGTCACCCCGCCTTCCGCCCGCCGTCCGCCCGCCGTTCCGGCGCGTCCCGCGCTCTCAGCCCTCGGCGGCGAAGCCGAGGGCCGGCGAGGAACGGATGACGTGCTCGGACACCCCGGCCAGGCGCAGCGCCTCCTCCGGGGTCAGCCGCAGCCCCTCGCGGCGGGCCGCCTCGTACGCCCGCTCACCCAGCGCGTCCCGCGCGGCGGATGCCGTCCGGGCCGCGTCCGGGTCCCCGGTGGCCGTGACGCCGCGCAGCGCGGTGGCCGCGCCGAGCAGCCGGGCCGCCGAGGCGGCGTCGCCCTCGGCCAGCGCGGTCCCGGCGAGGTACTCCACCGCCCGGGCGCCGTCGGGAAGCGGCCCCGATCTCACCGCCAGCTCGACGGCCTGCCGGTACCGCGCCCGCGCCTCGGCGATCCGGCCCCGGCACTCCTCGACCCGGCCGAGCCCGACGAGGGCGCCCACGCGGTTGCCCACGCTCCTGACCCAGTGCGGGTCGAAACGCTCCAGCGCCTCCTCGTACAGCCTCCGCGCCCCGGTCAGGTCTCCTTCCAGCCGGGCGATGTCACCGAGGCCGCGCAGCGCGGCGGCCAGGCAGGTGGGGCTGCCCGCGCGGCGCGCCAGCCCGGCGGCCCGCGCGTAGTCGGCGCGCGCCCCGACGAGGTGAGCCAGGCGGACCCGGTGGTCGCCCCGGTTGCACAGCAGGTCCGAACTGTCCTCGTCCGCCCCCAGCTCCTCGGTGAGGGTCAGCGCCTCGTCGGTCAGCGCGATCGCCCGCGCCGGGTCGTCGCACCATCCGGCCAGCCCCGCCAGCGCGTCCAGGGCCAGCGCCGTCCCCCAGCGGTCGCCGAGCGCCCGGAAGGCGTCGGCGGCGGCGGTGAACTCCCGCTCGGCCTGGGCGAAGTCACCGCTCGCCAGCTGCGGGTAGCCCCAGACCAGGCAGGCGGCCGCCCGCTCCCACGGGTCGGGGGAGATCCGCCCGCGTGTGATCACCGCGAGGGCGACCTCCACGTCCTCACCGGACCCGCCGCTGTTGAGCATCGGCCACAGGAACGCGGTGAGCGGATTGCGCCGAGGCCGGTCCGGGCGCAGGACGATCGCCTCCGCGGCCCCCCGGTGACGCTCCCACGCCCGCCTGCCGGCCTCGCCGGCCGCGGCGGTGAGCGCGCACATGACGTAGTCGTCCCCGAACGCCGGGTCGGGGTCGGGGCCGATCTCCTCCAGCAGCGCGACGGCCTGTGCCGTCACCGAGGAACGCATGCCGCGCATCCACAGATAGCCCGACATGGCCCCCAGCAGGCCCAGGCCGGTCCCGGTCTCCCCGGCCTCGACGGCCCAGCGCAGTGCCGCGTGGAGGTTCTCGTGCTCGGCGGTGAGGACCTCCAGCCGGCGGAGCTGCCCGGCGCGCAGCAGGCCGGGCGCGGCGTCCCTGACCAGATCCAGGAAGTGGCCGGCGTGCGCCCGCCGTACGGCGCCGGCCTCCCCGGCCTCCTCCAGCCGTTCGGCGCAGTAGGCGCGGATCGTCTCCAGCATGCGGTAGCGCCCGCCGCCGAACTCCACGAAGGACTTGTCGGCCAATGAGTCGAGCACGTCCTCGGCGTCCTCGATCCCGCAGACGCGCCCCGCGGCCCCGGCGGTCGCGCCGCCGGAGAAGACCGTCAGCCGCCTGGCCACGACCCGCTCCTCCTCGCTCAGCAGGTCCCAGCTCCACGCCACGACCGCGCGCAGCGTCCGGTGCCTGGCGTCGGCCACGCGGCTGCCGCGCGACAGCAGGCGGAACCGGTCGTCCAGGCGGGCGGCGATCTCCGTCACGTCGTGGGTGCGGGTCCTCGCCGCGGCCAGTTCGATCGCCAGCGGCAGGCCGTCGAGCGCCGCGCAGACGCGCCGCACGGCCTCCGTTTCGGCCTCGGTTCCGGCTTCGTTCCCGGCTTCGTTCCCGGCTTCGGTCCGGGCTTCGGTCCGGGCGAAGCCGGGCCGTACGGCCGAGGCCCGGTCGGTGAACAGGCGCGCCGCCTGGTCCGGCGCCAGCGGGCGGACCGGCCACAGGTGCTCGCCGGTGATGCCGAGCGGTTCGCGGCTGGTGGCCAGGACGCGCAACCCGGGGCAGGCGGCCAGCAGGTGCCCGGCCAGCTCGGCGACGGCCGCGACGACGTGCTCGCAGTTGTCGAGGACCAGCAGCGGAGGCCGGTCGGCCAGCGCCGCGACCAGCCGGAACAGGGGAGTGGTCCCGGCCGGTACGGCGAGCAGCCCGCCCTCGCGCAGGCCGAGCGCGCCGAGCAGGGCCCGCGGCAGCTCCGCGCCGTCACGCAGCGGCGCCAGCTCGACGAAGCAGACGCCGGACCGGCCGCTCACCGCCTCGACCGCCAGCCGGGTCTTGCCCGCGCCGCCGGGGCCGAGCAGGGTGACCAGGCGCGCGGAGTCCAGGAGGCGGGCGATCTCGGTGAGGTCCCCGGTACGGCCGACGAAGCTCGTCAGCTGCGCGGGCGGCGCGGCGAGCGCGGGCGGCGCGGGAGGCGCGCCCGAGGCGGACGGTCCCGGCACACCGGTCTCTTCGAGGGCTCCGGCCGTCACGGGAGACACGAACGCCCCATCCATCCCGGGCGTCCCGGGCGTTCCGGGCATCCCGGGCGTCCCGGCCGTCATGGCCGTCATGGGAGGTGCGGACGCCCCGGACGGTGCGGTCGGGCCGGGGACGGCGGGCGCCTCTCCCCGGAGGATGGACCGGTGGATCGCGGCCAGCCCGGCGGAGGGGTCGGCGCCGAGCTCGTCGGCCAGCAGCCGCCGGGTCTCCTCGAAGGCCACCAGCGCCTCGGCCTGCCTGCCGTCGGCCGCGAGGGCCCGCATGAGCAGGCCGCGCAGCCGCTCCCGCAGCGGATGCCGGTCCGCCAGCTCCCGCAGCTCCGGTACGGCGGAGCGGTGCCCGCCCAGGCGCAGGTCCGCCTCGACCCGGTCCTCCAGCGCGCCCAGCCTGAGCTCCTCCAGCCGCGTGACCAGGGCCTGGACGGACCCGGCCGCGGCGGCGTCGGCCAGGGCCGGCCCCCGCCACAGGTTCAGGGCCTCGCGCAGCAGCGTGGCGGCCCGCGCCGCGTCCCCGGTCGTGAGCGCCCGCCGCCCCTCGTCGGCCAGCCGTTCGAAGCGGTGGGCGTCCACGTCGCCGGGGCCGGCCGCGAGCCGGTAGCCCGGCGGGGCCGCCTCGATCATCGCGCCGGGGCCCAGGGCCCGGCGCAGCCGGGAGATCTGCGACTGCAGGGCGTGCCCGGCGCCGTCCGGCGGCCGCTCGCCGTACAGGTCGTCGATGAGGCGATCGGCCGCCACCGCCTCTCCGGGCCGGGCCAGCAGCAGGGTCAGCAGCGCCCGCCGGGCCGGCCCCCCGAGGTTCACCTCGCCCTCGTCGTCCCGCCACGCCTGTGTGGTCCCCAGAATCCCGAATCGCACCCGGCAATTGTCCCCGTCTTCCGCCGGTGCGGGGAGCGGTGGGGGATGCCGGGGTGGGGAGGCCGGGGCGGGGATGCCGGGACGGGGCGCCGGAGGCGGACAGGCATGGCGGGCAGGCGGGTGCCGGAAACCGGGTCGGGGAGATCCTCAGGGGCGAAAGGGCGAAAGGGCGAAGGGGCGAAGGGGCGAAGGGGCGAAGGGTGGAGATGGACGGAGGGGCGGAGGATGGGGAGGTGTCAGGGGCGGAGCGCGCCGTAGCGGCCCCGGAAGAACACCAGCGGCCCGCCACCCGCGTGGACGTCCAGGTCACGCACCCGGCAGACCACGATCATGTGGTCCCCGGCGGGATACTCGACCTCGACCGAGCAGTCGATCCAGGCCAGCGCCCCGTCGAACACCGGGTTGCCCGCGGGGGAGGGGGTCCAGTCCAGGCCGGCGAACTTGTCCCCGCCGCTGGTGGCAAGGGCGTCGCAGACCGGCCGCTGGTGTTCGGCGAGCACGTTGACCGTCAGGACGTCCGCGGCCCGAAGGTGCGGCCAGCTCGTGCTGGTCCTGCCCACGCAGAAGGCCACCAGCGGGGGGTCGAGGGAGACGGAGGTGAAGGAGCCGACGGCCAGGCCGTGCGGGCGGCCGCCGGGGGCGAGCGCGGTGACGGCGACGACGCCGGTGGCGAAGTGACCGAGCACCGAGCGGAACCGCCGCTCGTCGACACCCCACGGGCGGCCCCCCGGCCCTCCGGCCGTTCGCGGGCCGCCGCGCGTCTCCGGACCTTCGCGCGTCTCCGGACCTTCGCGCGTCTCCGGGCCTTCGCGTGTCTCCGGGCCGCCGGGCGCGCCCCACCGGCCGGGCGCCCCGCCGGGTGCGCTACGGGGCGTGTCCCGATCGCCTGGCGGGTCCTGGGGAAGGCCGCTGTGCATGCTGACTCCGTCGAGGCCGGCCCCGCGTCCCTCGGGGGCGGCGCGTGGGCGGCGGCCCGGCTCCGGTGCCCGGGTCGCGTAGGAGCCCATGGTCGCATCCGCGGCCCGGGACGCGCGCCGGGCCCCCCGGGCCCGCCGGGCCCTCCGGATCTCCGCCATGGAGGGCGGGGCGGCGGGGACGCTTGCGGCCGGGGACTCCGAGGCGGAGAGACATGGGACGGGAGGAGCCACGCCGGAAGGAGCCGGGGCCGAGGGTGCGGAGGGCGCGGGATACGCGTCCTGGCGGGCGTGGGGGACCCGCCAGGACGCGCTCCGCCCCGGCGCGCCGGCCCGAGGACCCCGGCGAGGGGTGGGGTCCTCGGGCCGTTCAGTCGCGCACGGAGTAGGCGACGGGAGAGGCGGGGGCGCGAAAGCCCGTCCTCTCCCGGACGGGGGCGGCGAACGCGGGTCTCCGGTAGTGCAGGGAGATGACGCGGGCCGCCCCCGCGGGGTCGTCGGCGGGGTGGCAGGTCTCGCGGCCTTCCTCGTCCCAGACGAAGAGCCCGCTTCTGCACCAGACGGTCAGGTCTGTCTGGACCGAGAGGACCGACATCCCGTTCCCGTTGCTCTGGTAGGTGTGGGTGAACCCCTGGCGGTGCAGCGCGTAGCGCAGTAAACGCGTTGCCTCGCGGGGTTCGCGCCAGGGCACATATGGCGCGTCCACGGGGACCGGCAACACCGGGACCTTCACCCCCTCGCCGACCTTTCGATGGATTTGTACCAACGATTGGATGATGCGGGTTGCGGGAGGTTGGGTCAAGGGCCGGTTTCCCGCTAGAACCAGATCGTCTAGTTTGTTGGCACAAAGGGGACTTAATGCCACGGTCAACGCTGTATCAGCAGGTGGCCTCCGAACTCAGGAGGACCATCTACTCCGGTGCGCTCGGACCGGGGGATCAGCTGCCGACCGAGGCGGAGCTCATGCTGACCCATCAGGTGAGCAGGAACACCGTGCGGCTCGCCCTGGGCGAGCTGGTCAACGAGGGCCTGGTCACCCGCACCCCCCGCCGGGGGACCGTGGTCAGGGAGCGCCGCCCGCTGCTCATGCATCCCCAGCGCGAGCTGCGGCCCCAGCCGGGGGAGACCCGCGAGGCGTTCGCCTGGGCCGTCTCCCAGGAGGGACGCTCGCCCGGCCAGCACATCGAGGTCGCGATCGTACGGCCGGCCGAGGAGATCGCCAGCAGGCTGGAACTGGCCGACGACGAGCACGCCGTGGTCCGCCGCCGACTGCGGTTCGTGGACGGCCAGCCGTACAACACCAACGACTCCTACTTCCCGCTGGAGCTGGTCTCCGACTCCGAGATCGCCCGCCCCGGCGACATCACCCGGGGGGCCAACCGGGTGCTGGCGGAGCTCGGCCACCCCCAGGTCCGGGTCGTCGACGACATCTGGGCGCGCATGCCCACCAGCTCGGAGGCGGACCGGCTACAGCTCCAGCAGGGCACGCCGGTCATGGTCTACGTCCGGGTCGGCTACGACTCCTCCGACGCCCCGGTGCGCGTCGCGGTGTCCGTGCTGCCCGCCGACAAGCATCTGATCAGGTACGAGCTGGAAAGCCGTTGACGCCTCCGTGACCGCCCTGACGGGGCGGCCCCAGTCCCGCCCGCCCCGCGGGCGAGGACCGGGCCGCGCCCGCGGTCCCGGCGGGCACGGCGTTCCCTCCCCACTCGCGTCCGGCCCCGGGCGCCGCCGCCGGGACGCCTCCGAGGCTCGTCACCGGGCCGGCCGCCCGGGTCGTCACCGGTCCGGCCCCATGGATCACCACCGGCCCGGTTCCGGGCGCCGCCGCCGGGCGGCCCCCGAGGGCCATCGGCTCCCCGGCCGCCGCCGCCGGGCCCTCTCCGCCGGAACCTGCTCCCGGCCCCCCTCCGCGTTCCCCTTACGCGTCTTCGACCCCTAGGCGTTCCGCCTGGCCGGACACGGTCGCCGTATGCCATCGGACCGGCACTCTCCGTGTCCTCTCATCCACCCATCGCAACGAAGGGATGCACCATGCACTCCGGTACCGCTCGCCCCACCCACCCCACCACCACCGCCCGTCTCACTCTGCGCCGGGCGGACGGAAGCGACCTCGCGGGCGTGCTCGCGCTCCTGGCCGAGACCGCCGACTGGCTCAACCGTCGCGGCGTGCGGCAGTGGCCCGCGGGGGGCTTCCCGGCCGAGCGCATCAGCCCGCTGATCGAGGAGGGAACCATGTACGTGCTCGACGGCGAGGACGGCCCCGCGGCCACCCTCGCCCTGGACGGCCACGCCGACCCCGAGTTCTGGACCGCCGAGGACGCTCCCGGGACGGCGCTCTACGTCCACAAGCTGTCCGTCTCCCGCGCCTACGCGGGGCTCGGCCTGGGGCAGGCCCTGCTCGACTGGGCGGGACTGCGGGCCCTGGCGGCGGGCCGCAGGTGGCTGCGCCTCGACTGCTCCAAGGACAACCCCGGGCTCCAGCGGTACTACCGCGGCCAGCGCTTCACCCACCTGCGCACGGTGGACCTGCCGCACCGCGCCTCCGGGGCGCTGTTCCAGAGGGCGGGCGGCCTGCGCGGCGACGTCCTCGCCGGTGCGCTGCCGTTCGCCGACCTCCGCGGCCCGCTGACCGGCCCGCCGGCCGTCCCGGGTGAGCCGGCCGTGGCCGGCGGGACCGGCGCGGAGGACGGCGGTTCACCGCGGACCGTCGGGGTCCGTCGATGAGAGGCCATGGACCGTCTCTGGAACGGCGCCGCTGAACCAAGGAGATCCCAGGACAAAGCCATCAGATAGCCTCACCTCCATGACCAGATCCTTGCTTGAGGTGATCGCCCTCGACGTGCGCGACGCCGTCGCGGCGGAGGAGGGCGGCGCCGACCGCCTGGAGATCGTGGCGGACATGGCGGCCGACGGGCTCACCCCGGCGGTGGAGACGGTCGCCGCGATCTCCAAGGAATGCGCGCTGCCACAGATGGTCATGCTGCGCGGTGAGGCGTCGTTCCTGGCCACGCCCGAGTCGCTGGAGGGCCTGCGGCGCGACGCCCGGGCCCTCGCCGACGCGGGCGCGGCCGGGTTCGTGTTCGGTTTCCTCGACGCCGCGGGGGCGGTCGACCTGGCCGCCACCGAGGCGCTCATCCACGCCGTCACACCGCTGCCGTGGACCTTCCACCGTGCCGTCGACCACGCCGCCGACGTCAGGGCGAGCTGGCGGGCCGTACGGCTGCTGCCCAACCTCGCCACCGTGCTCACCTCGGGCGCCCCCGGCGGCGTGCGGGACGGCCTGGACGTTCTCCGGGCCCGCTGCTCCGCCGGAGACGGGCCGCTGATCATGGCGGGTGGCGGGCTGCGGCCGTCCCACGTCCCGGTTCTGCAGGAGTACGGCGTGCGGGCCTTCCACGTCGGCAGCGCCGTACGGGCGTCGTGGTCCCACCCGGTGGACCCGCACCGCGTCCGCCAGTGGCGGACGCTGATCGACTGACGTCCGCCGCACGGCCCGCCCGCCGCGCGGTTCCTCGCCGCACGGCCCCGCCGGACGGGCGGTCCGCCGCGCCCGGCCGGGCCGGACCCGGGGTCAGGCGTTCCCGAGGGCCAGGTCGGCGCGGCGCAGGGCGGCGGCCACCGTCCTGATCGTGGCGGGCTCCTCCAGCGTCCCGCCCTCGGCCGCGCGCCGCTCCTCCCAGGCCTGCACCCTGCCGAGGTACTCGTCGTAGCGGGACAGGTGGAAGTGGTAGACCGCGACGTAGCGGCTGACCAGGTGCGCCGGGTGCATGTCCCAGCCCTGGTAGAAGCCGTCCGACAGGGAGTGCCGGATCAGGCTCACGTGCCGCCACCACAGGTTGCGCACGGCGTACCGGTCGTCGGAGGCGGGCGCGGCGGCCAGCGAGCCGTCCGACAGCTCCACCCCGGTCCCGGCGAACGCCGTCCGCATGACCTGGCGGGCGTGGTCGCACGCGGGGTGGTCCAGCCGCTGCTCGTGCGGGGGCAGCGAGCAGCTCGCCGTGTAGTCGAAGACGCCGAAGTGCGCGGCGGCCAGCCTGCCGCCGAGTGCGGCGACCAGCCCGGCGTCGAGGAATCGCAGCGTCTGGACGGCCTCGACCTGCATCTCGAACCGCAGCTCGCCCTCACCCAGCCCCAGCCCCTTCTCCAGGGCGGCGAGGCAGGCGGCGAACTGTTCCAGGTAGTCCCTCATCAGCACCTTGGGGAAGGTGACCACGAACCCCGGGGGCAGGTGACCCGCCCGCTCGACCACCCCGGTGAGGAAGGCGTCCAGCGTCCGGACGCTCCTGGCCGGGTCGCCGTCGGCGAACGACTTCACCCGCAGCCCCCACCGGCGGGGGAGCGTTCCACCGGCGTGCATGGCGGCGACCGCCTCGGCGGCCCGGACGGCGTGGCCGTCCTCCTCGGCGGGACTCCCGCCGTAGCCGTCCTCGAAGTCGATCCGCAGGTCCTCGACCGGTTCGGCGGCGAGCTTCGCCGTCACCCTCTCGTGCACGGCCCTGGCCGTCTGCTCGTGCATCTCGAAGAACCGGGCCATGTCCTTCCTGGACAGGTGCCGGCGCATCAGGTCCAGCGCGGCCTCGCCCCAGGCCGCGACCGTGCCCGCGTCGAAGCGGTCGGCGGGCACGTAGACGGTGTGCACCGGCTGCCACCCCATCTCCTCCGGGGAGGCCGGGGGGTAGGTCGCCGTCTGCCGGCGGTGGGCCTGCTCGAAGCCGGGTATCAGAGCCAGCGGGTCGCCGAGCGTGACGCGCATGGGGGTTGCTCCTTGTGGTGCGTGATGGGCGTTCGGGGGGCTTTCGGACGTGCCTGAAGTGGACGCGCCGGACGCCCTCCGGGTGGACACGCCCGCCGTACGGCTCAGCGGCCCGAGGCGGCGTGCATGGCGGCCAGGCCCAGGAGCTTGACGCGCTCGCCGCGTCCCAGGCTCCGCGCCAGCTCGGCCTCGGCCGCCTCGATGGCCAGCCACTCCCGGTAGGTGATCGGGGAGACGTCCCGGGAGGCCAGCAGGGCGTCGATGTCGCCGCGCCGCACCGGGTCGCGGGCGAGACCGGCGAGGTCGGCGAGGAGGGTGCGGACCGTCTCGGCGGCGTCGGACTTGTTGGTGCCGATCACCCCGGTGGGACCGCGCTTGAGCCATCCCGCGACGTACTCGCGGTCGCGGACCCGCCCGGCCTCGTTCGGCACGGTCATGGTCTCCTCGGAGAACGGCACGCCGGGCAGCGGGACGCTGCGGTAGCCGACCGAGCGCAGCACCATGCCCACAGGGAGGGTCTCGAACTCGCCGGTGCCCACGACCCGGCCACCCGAAAGGCGGGTGCGCTCCAGTCGCAGGCCCGTCACCCGGTCCTCCCCGAGGATCTCCACCGGGCGCATCCAGAACCGCACCTCCAGCCGCCGGGGACGGCCCGCCGGGTCGCGGGCGGCCCAGCCCCGCAGCACCTCGACGTTGCCCCGCACCTGCCGCGGCAGGCCCGTGACGTCGGCCACCGCCTCCTCCTGCCGCACGCACACGTCGGCGTTGGCCAGCTCGCCCAGCTCCCGCAGCTCCTTGAGGGTGAACTTGGCGTGCTCCGGCCCGCGGCGGCCGAGCATGTGGACGGTCCTGACCCGGCTGCCGGCCAGGCGGGCCAGCACCTCCTCCGGGACGTCGGTGGCGCGCAGCTCCTCGGCGGTCTTGGCCAGGATCCGCACCACGTCCACCGCCACGTTGCCCACGCCGACCACCGCGACCTCGGGGCAGTCGAGGACGAACCGGTCGGCCGGCATGTCGGGGTGGCCGCAGTACCAGTTCACGAAGTCGGTGGCCGCCACGCTGCCCGGCAGGTCCTCGCCGGGGATCCCCATCCGCCGGTCCACCATCGCGCCGGTGCAGTAGACCACGGCGTCGTAGCAGCCGAGCAGGTCGGCGGCGCCCACGTCCCGGCCGAACTCCACGCCGCCCAGGAACCGGACGTTGGGCAGCTCCAGCACCCGGCGCAGGTATCCGGCGATCGACTTGATGGAGGTGTGGTCGGGGGCCACGCCGTACCGGACCAGCCCGTACGGCGTGGGCAGCCGTTCCAGGACGTCCACCTCGACCCCGGCGCCCGCCTGTTTCGTCAGCGCCTCGGCGGTGTAGATCCCGGCGGGGCCCGACCCGACAATCGCCACTCGCAGTGACACGCGGCCTCCTCGGCGTCGGACGTCGCGGGCGTGGGTCCCGCCCCGGTGGACCGGAAGGCCCGGGGCGGTCCGGGGTGCTCCGGGGCGGTGGCCCCGCGCCGGCGACGACCGTATCGACGGCTCTCACCCCCGACTCTGTACCACCGGAGCCGTCGCCGCCAGAGCGGCCCGCCGGGGAGGCGGAAAGCGTCCCGGCGGAGTCCGCGTGGAGCGGCACCGCCGGGAGCTGTCCCGATTTAACGGCGCTTGGTGGAATTTTGTGCATTCTTGCAGGTCACATATGCTTTCCGGGGCCACGAGCAGGTGATGATCGGGGGATCTGTGGCACAGCTTGAACCAACCTTCGAGTACGACTGCGGGAAGGTGGACTGCGCGGAACTGGACCGCCGGCAGCGCGGCATCGTGCTGCACATGGTGCTGTCGCTCATCGTGGGGATGCTGCTCGGCAGCCTGGGCGCGGTGCTGTCGCACACGCACAATCCGCTGGGCTCGCTCTACGAGCCCTACGCCTACGTGCTGCTCGTCGTCGTGGCGGGATACACCGCCGCCGGTCTCGGCTGGGCGGCGCTGAGCTGCGCGCTGGCCACCTTCGGCCCGCTGCTGTCGCTGCTGGCCGCCACGTTCTTCGACCCCGGGGCCATGCTCCTGGGCGCGGGCAGCGGCGCCGCCATGAACGTCACGGTGGCGACCCTGGTCGTGATCGGCGTCCTGGCCCATCTCGCCCGGCGCGGCACCCTGTGGGGCGACCTGGCGGGCGGCGTGCTGGCCGGGCTCGTCGCGCTCGACGGCCTGGACAAGGCGCTGCCCGGCGGGCCGGAGTACGTCCCGGGCTTCTGGCCGTGGAAGACCCTGGTCGTCGGGGTGCTGGTGCTGGGCCTGCTCGTCACGACCCGCCGCGGGTGGGGCCGCGCCCGCTCGGCCGCGGTGGTGCTCGCCATCATGGGCGCCTGCGCCGCATTCCTCTGAGCGGTGTTCACCCGAGCGGCGTTCCTCTGAGCGGCGTTCCTCTGAGCGGCGTTGCTCCGAGCGGCGTTCCTCCGAGCCGTGGGACGGCCGCGCGGGCCGCGGCCCGCGCGGGGCGTCAGGGCGCCGGGGAACGCCGGGGAACGCCGGATGACCGGCAACCCGGTTGCGCGACTCGATAGCCTGTAGCCATTCGATCCCTGCTAGGTAGGAGTAGCCGTGCTGCTGCGCATGTCGTCGCTGTTTCTTCGAACTCTGAGGGACGACCCGGCAGACGCGGAGGTCCCGAGCCACAAGCTGCTCGTCCGCGCCGGATACGTCCGCCGCGTCGCGCCCGGCATCTACTCCTGGCTGCCGCTCGGCAAGATGGTCCTGGAGAACGTCGCGCGCGTCGTGCGCGAGGAGATGGACCGCATGGGCGGCCAGGAGGTGCTCTTCCCCGCCCTGCTGCCGCGCGAGTACTACGAGAACACCGGTCGCTGGACCGAGTACGGCGACCTGCTCTTCCGCCTCAAGGACCGCAAGGGCGTCGACTACCTCCTCGGGCCCACCCACGAGGAGATGTTCACCGACATGGTCAAGGGGGAGTACTCCTCCTACAAGGACTACCCGGTGACGCTGTACCAGATCCAGACGAAGTACCGCGACGAGGCCCGTCCCCGGGCCGGGATCCTGCGTGGTCGCGAGTTCGTCATGAAGGACTCCTACTCCTTCGACCTCGACGACGACGGTCTCAAGCGCTCCTACGAGCGGCACCGCGAGACCTACATCCGCATCTTCGACCGGCTCGGCATCGACTACCGCATCTGCTTCGCCACCTCCGGGGCGATGGGCGGCTCGGCCTCCGAGGAGTTCCTCGCCCCCGCCGAGACCGGCGAGGACACCTTCGTGGCCTGCCACAGCTGCGGCTACGCGGCCAACGCCGAGGCGGTCACCACCCCGGCCCCGGCCGCGGTCACCGGCGAGCAGCCCGCCCTGGAGGTCCTCGACACCCCCGGCACGCCGACCATCGAGACGCTGGTCGCGCACCTCAACACCCACCACGGCCTGGACGTCACCGCGGACCGGACGCTCAAGAACGTCGTGGTCAAGGTCACGACGCCCGGCTCCGACAAGACCGAGACCCTGGTGATCGGCGTGCCCGGCGACCGCGAGGTCGACTTCAAGCGCCTGGAGGCGGCGCTCGCCCCCGGCGAGCCCGCCATCTTCGAGGCCGAGGACTTCGTCAAGCACCCCGGCCTGGTCCGCGGCTACATCGGCCCCCAGGTGCTCAGGGACCTCGGCATCCGCTACCTCGTCGACCCCCGCGTGGTGGACGGCAGCGCGTGGGTGACCGGCGCCAACGAGCCGGGCCGGCACGCGGTGAACGTCGTCGCCGGGCGCGACTTCGTCGCCGACGGCACGATCGAGGCCGCCGAGGTCAAGGCGGGCGACGCCTGCCCGGTCTGCGGCTCCGGCCTGTCCATCGACCGCGGCATCGAGATCGGCCACATCTTCCAACTCGGCCGCAAGTACGCCGACGCGGCCAAGCTCGACGCCCTCGGCCCCGACGGCAAGCCGATCCGCATCACCATGGGCTCCTACGGCGTCGGCGTCTCCCGCGCCGTGGCCGTGCTGACCGAGCAGCGGCACGACGAGCTGGGCCTGCGCTGGACCCGCGAGGTCGCCCCGGCCGACGTCCACATCGTCGGCACCGGCAAGGACGACCAGATCGAGGTCGCCGGCCGGATCGCCGGGGAGCTGGAGGCGCGCGGCCTGCGCGTCCTGCTGGACGACCGCGCGGGCGTCTCCCCGGGCGTGAAGTTCAAGGACGCCGAGCTGCTCGGCATGCCGACGATTCTGATCGTCGGGCGCGGCCTGGCCCAGGGCGTCGTCGAGCTGCGCGACCGCGCCACCGGCGCGAAGGAGGAGATCCCCGTCGCCGAGGCCGCCGACCGCGTCGAGGCCGCCTGCCGCGCCTGAGGTCCCGCACACCCGAAGCCCCCGTGCCCGGTCCGTCCCCCGGACCGGGCACGGGGGTTTTTGTGAGCTTATGGAAGGGAAAGTTCTTTTTGTGCAGTTCGGGGGGTGGGGGACGCATGGTGCAGGAGTTCGACCCTTCCGCCTACGGCCGCGCCGCCGCCGACGTCTACGACGAGGTCGTGACGCACCTGCCCACCGAGCCCGCGGTGGACCGGCTGCAGGAGCTGGCCGAGGGCCGGGCCGTCCTGGAGTTCGGTGTCGGCACCGGCCGGCTGGCCCTCCCGCTGGCCGCCAGGGGGCTCACCGTCGCGGGCATCGACGGCTCGGCCGAGATGACGGCGGTGCTGCGCGCCAAGCCCGGCGGCGACCGCGTCCCGGTGACGCTGGGCGACTTCTCCACCACCCGGGTCGACGGTGAGTTCGGCCTCGTCCTCCTCGCCTACAACACGATCTACGCGCTGCCCTCGCAGGACGCCCAGGTCGACTGCTTCCGCAACGCCGCCGCCCACCTCGTGCCCGGCGGCCGGTTCGTGGTCGAGGCGTGGGTGCCCGACGTGGGGGCGTTCCGCCACGGCACGGCGCTGCGGCTGGTGTCGCTGCGCGAGGACGGGGTGGTCGCCGAGGCGGCCCGGCTGTCACCCGCCGACCAGATGATGTACACCACCAAGATCGTCCTGGCCTCCGGCGAGGTGCGGCTGCTGCCCGCCAACCACCGCTACGCCTGGCCCGCCGAGCTCGACCTCATGGCACGCCTGGCGGGCATGCGGCTCGAACACCGCTGGTCCGACTGGCAGGCCGCCCCGTTCACCGGCGACAGCCGGGGGCACGTGTCGGTCTACCGGCGCTGAACCGGACCCGCCGCGTCTCCGGAACCGTCCCCGGAACCGTCCCCGAGGCGTCCCCGCGACGCCTCCCGGGCCGGCCCCGGGCCCCGTCACCGCCGTACCGCCCTGGAGTTCCGTGAAATGCAGCTACCCGCCCCTCGGGGGCCTCTCACCGACTTCCTCTTCGACCGGCTGGTCCGCCCGCCGCACGACCTCGGTCCGGCGCCGGAACCCGAGGGGGGACCGCCCATCGGGGACGAGGACCTCCAGCTCGCCCTCTTCGCCTGCTACGAGCTGCACTACCAGGGGTTCGGCGAGGTGGCCGAGGACTGGGAGTGGGAGCCGTCGCTGCTGGCGGTCCGGCGGACGCTGGAACGGCGGTTCGAGGCGGGTCTCGCGCAGGCCGTGCCCCGGCCGCCCGCCGTACCGCCGGGGACGCCCGCGCGCATGCGCCGGGCGCTCGCCGAACTGGTGGCCGCCGCCGACGGCGGTCCGTCACTGGCGGCGTTCCTGGAACGGCGGGCCGACCTGGAGCGGTTCCGTGAGTTCGTTGTCCACCGCTCCGTCTACCACCTCAAGGAGGCCGACCCGCACACCTGGGCGATCCCACGGCTGCGCGGTCCGGCCAAGGCCGCCCTCGTGGAGATCCAGGCCGACGAGTACGGCGGCGGCCGGCCCGGACGCATGCACTCGGAGCTGTTCCGGGCCACGATGCGCGGTCTCGGCCTGGACGACTCCTACGGCGCCCACCTCGACCGGGTCCCGGCGGTCACGCTGGCGACCGGCAACGTCATCTCGCTGTTCGGGCTGCACCGGCGGCACCGGGGCGCGCTGCTGGGCCACCTCGCGGCCTTCGAGATGACCTCCTCGGTCCCCAACCGCAGGTACGCCCGGGGACTGCGCCGCCTCGGCGGCGACGACGCGGCCTGCCGCTTCTACGTCGAGCACGTGCAGGCCGACGCGGTCCACGAGCAGATCGCCGCGCACGACATGTGCGGCGCGTTCGCCGCCGACCGCCCCGACCTGGCCGCCGACGTCCTGTACGGCGCGGCGTGCGCCCTCACCCTGGACCGGCTCTTCGCCGAGCATCTCCTGGGAAGCTGGGAGCGCGGGGTCACCTCGCTGCGCGACGCCGTACCGCGCGGGACCGCCCCGGACGAGACCGCCCCGGACGAGACCGCCCCGGATGAGACCGCCCCGGACGGGGCCGGGCCGCGCGGGACCGGGCGGAACGGGAGCGGACCGCACGGGACCGGTCTGGCGGTGAGCGGCCGATGACGGACGGCGGCCGGACGGGAGGCCCCGGCCTCGACTACGTCCTGCCGCTGCGCTGGGACGACGGCGACGAGGCGGGCCTGGCGGAGCTGACGGGCTACCTGCGCCGGCTCGCCCGCCACGCGCGGGTCATCGTCGTCGACGGCTCCCCGCCCCCGGTCTTCGAGCGGCACGCCGCCGCCTGGGCCGGGATCGCCGAGCACCTCCGGCCCGACGACGACCTCGCCTTCGTCAACGGCAAGGTCAACGGGGTGGTCACCGGGATGCGCCGGGCCCGCGCCGAGCGCGTGGTCATCGCCGACGACGACGTGCGCTACGGCGCGGCGGAACTGGCCGCGATCGGCGCCCTGCTCGGACGGGCCGACCTGGTCAGGCCGCAGAACCACTTCGACCCGCTGCCCTGGCACGCCCGCTGGGACACCGCCAGGACCCTCCTCAACCGCGCCTTCGGCGCCGACTACCCGGGCACCTTCGGCGTGCGCCGGTCGGTCTTCCACGAGATGGGCGGCTACGACGGCGACGTGTTGTTCGAGAACCTGGAGCTCATCCGCACGGTCCGCGCCCACGGCGGGCGGGAGTGCCGCCCGCTCGGCCTGTACGTCCGCCGCCTGCCGCCGGACCCGGCCCGGTTCTGGTCCCAGCGCGTCCGGCAGGCCTACGACGACCTCGCGCAGCCCGTCCGCCTGGCGGCGTTCCTGTCCGTGCTGCCCGCGCTGGCCGTCGCGCTGTCGCGCCGCAGGTACGGGAGGGTCCTGGTCTGCGCCGGGCTGGCGGTCGGGGCCGCCGAGACCGGTCGCCGCCGGGCCGGCGGGCGGTGGGTCTTCCCCTTCTCCGCCGCGCTGTTCGCGCCGGTGTGGCTGCTGGAGCGGGCGGTCTGCGCCTGGCTGGCGCTGGCGGCGCGGCTGTTCCTCGGCGGCGTGCCGTACGCGGGCCGCCGGATGCGGACGGCGGCGCACTCGGTCCGATGGATCAAGGCGCACCGGAACCGCCGGACCGGCCGGCCCGGCGTGGCCGGAGCGGCCCGGACCGAGGCGTCCGGAGCCGTCTGGACCGAGGCGTCCGGAGCGGGGGAGCACGGCCCGGCGGAGACCTCCTGGCCGGGAGAGCGTCACCCGGCGGGAGAGCTCGGGCGGGGAGCGCGCCGCGGGACCGGAGACCCGGGGTCGGGGGCGCCGTCAGGCGGGCGGCTCGGGCTCGCTCGGGGCGCGGAAGCGGGCGGGCCGATGCGAGCCGTCGCAGAAGGGCTTGGCCGCCGATCGCCCGCAGCGGCACAGCGCCACCGTGGACCGGCCTGGGTCGATGACGGCGCCGTCCTGGGTGGTGAGGACGAACGGGCCCCGCAGTAGCAGCGGCCCGTCCTCGCACGGGGTCACCGTGACACGGTCATCCCCTATGTCCGTTTTATCCGTCACGTGGCGACTGTGCCCTCGGAGAGGGGCGGGAAACGCGGTGTGCCCGGTCCGAGCGCGGCGTGCCCGTCCGGACGCGGCGGGAGACGCCGCGCGCCCGTCCGGGGGCGGGAGACGTCACGCACCCCCGGACGGAGGCGGCTCAGCGGGAGCCGCTGAGGGTCTTGCGCCAGTGGAACCCGCCGGGCAGGTTCACGCTCAGCGTCTTCCTGCCGTCGGCGCCCTTCGTGACGCGGAAGGCCCGGTTGCCCCAGCTGTGCCCGACGCCGCGGCGCGACAGGTTGAGACGGAGCGGACCGAACTTCAGCGACTTCCTGTATTCCCAGCCCATTGCTTCCTCCTTGACCGTCTGCCCCTTCCAGCTACCCGGGTGATCGGCGGCAAACGGACCATGTGATCCCGAGCCGTGTCGAACGGCCCCTGAGGTGGCCCGGACTGGGTCGAGTCCGAGGATCCCGGGCCGCACCGGGCGCCCACACGGGGTCCAAGGCCGCGCGGGGCCCGTGTTCAGGACGGCGGGGACGGCGCCGGGGTGGGAGCGGGGGAGGGGGACGCGGGGGCGGGCATGCCGGGGAAGGTCTCGATCTCCGGGCGCAGGCCGTACGCCCGCACGACGCACTCCTGCATGGCCAGCGCGGCCATCCGCCGGACGGCCGGGTCGCCGGACGCGACGGTCTCGAGGTAGGCGGCGGTCACCCCCCGCTCCACCGACACGGCCAGCTCCACCACCTGGTCGGGGGTGGAGGGTACGGCGGGCAGCCGGTAGCTCGCGTCGGGCTCGGCCGGGGTGCCGCCACGCTCGATGATCATGGCGCGGAGCCGGTCGCGGCGGGCGCGGTGGGCGGTGAAGGCGGCGGTCATGGTGGAGCGCAGCGCCCCCTCGGCCCGCGCGGCGAGGACTCCGTAGGCGTAGACGGCCGCGTGCTCGGCCGCCAGCGCCGTGTCGAGCCCCCCGCCGGCTCCGGGGGCGGGGGTGACCGGCGCGGCGAGCCGAGCCGGCGCGACCGCCCCCGCGGCCCCCACCGTTCCGGCGGGCCCGGCGGCCCCCGCCGGCCTCGCGTTCCGCGCGATGTCCGGGGCCCTCACAGCGGCCTCGCCAGGGCCACGGCGTGGGCGGCCTCGCAGGCGCCGATGGAGGCGACCAGCTGGGCCAGCGCGGGTGAGGCGCCCTCGGCCTGCCGGGGGCGCGAGTCGGCGGCCTTCCGCTCGGCGGCCCGCAGGCTCCGCAGGGAGGCGCGGGGCTCCGGCGCGGGCGTCCCGGAGGCGGACGGCGCGGAAGATGCGGCGGCGCCCCCGGAGGGCCCCGGCGTCGCGGAGACCCCGGCGCCCCGGGCGGCGGAGGGAAGTCTCCGGCGCAGCTCGGCGAGGTGGGCCTCGTGCCGCCGCCTGAAGGGCAGGAGCTTGGCCGAGGGAGCGGAGGCGTACAGCCCGATGATCCGCTCCTTGTCGGCGATGAGCTGCCTGAGCAGCACGGTATCCGGGTCGGGCGGCTCGGCGCGCTGGTGCTCGGGCTCCTCGGCGGCGCATCCGCCGACCGTCGCGGCGACCGTCGCGGCGGCGGCCCCGACGGCGGTGTCCCGCAGCAGGTCACGCCGGGACAGGAAACGCACGGACGACCTCCGGGTACGGGTGAGCTGCTGACGCATCTAGCATCGTAAGGGCTGGGAAACCATTCACCGCGCTTCTCGGACGGGCTCGCCGCGCCGAGTGGCGCTTCTTCCGCGCCCTGATGTGGATAGGCTTGTGAACCGCAAGGGCGAGGTCCGCCCGGCTGTAGATCGTGAAAATGGGAGGTCGGCATGGGCAGCGCCACATCCCGCGACCGCCTGATGAAGCTCCTGGAACCCGTCGCCCTCGCCTCCGGGCTCGACCTGGAGGACGTCACGGTCACTCCGGCGGGCAAGCGGCGCCTGCTGCGTGTCGTCGTCGACCGCGACGGCGGCGTCAGCCTGGACGACGTCGCCGAGGTCAGCCAGGCCGTCTCCGAGGCGCTGGACGCCGGGGACGTGATGGGAGGCTCCCCCTACGTGCTGGAGGTCTCCTCCCCCGGGGTCGACCGTCCGCTCACCGAGCCGCGCCACTGGCGCCGGGCGGTGCGGCGGCTGGTCAAGGCCGACCTGCGGGACGGCACGAGCGTGGAGGGCCGGATCGTCGCCACCGACGAGACCGGCGTGGAGTTCGACGTGGCGGGCACGCCGCGCCGCGTCGAGTACGAGGACCTGACCCGAGGACGGGTGCAGGTGGAGTTCCGCCGGTTCGACGACGCCGAAGACGACGGCGAAGACGGCGACGAGGGCTAAGGGGGAGCCTCGTGGACATCGACATGAGCGTCCTGCGCAGCCTGGAACGCGAGAAGGACATCTCCTTCGACCTGGTCGTCAAGGCCATCGAGGACGCGCTGCTGATCGCGTACTTCCGGAGCGAGGGGGCGGCGGCCAAGGCCCGCGCCGAGCTCGACCGCAAGACCGGGCACGTGACCATTTACGCCGCCGAGCTGGACGACGGCGGCCAGGTGCTCCGGGAGTACGACGACACCCCGGGCAACTTCAGCCGCATCGCCGCGACCACCGCCAAGCAGGTCATCCTGCAGCAGCTCCGGGACGCCGAGGACGAGATCAACTTCGGCGAGTTCGCCAGCCGCGAGGGCGAGCTGGTGGCCGGGATCATCCAGCAGGGCAAGGACCCGCGGGTCGTCCTGGTCGACCTCGGCAAGATCGAGGCCGTGCTGCCGCACAACGAGCAGGTGCCGGGCGAGGAGTACGTCCACGGCGAGCGCATCCGCTGCTACGTCGTGCAGGTCAAGAAGGGCCCCAAGGGGCCGTCGGTGACCCTGTCGCGCACCCACCCCGGCCTGGTGAAGAAGCTGTTCGCCCTGGAGGTGCCGGAGATCGCCGACGGCACCGTCGAGATCGCGGCCATCGCCCGCGAGGCGGGCCACCGTACGAAGATCGCGGTCCGCTCCCGGCGGCCCGGCGTCAACGCCAAGGGCGCCTGCATCGGCCCGATGGGCTCGCGGGTGCGCAACGTGATGGCCGAACTCCACGGTGAGAAGATCGACATCATCGACTGGTCGGAGGACCCGGCGGAGTTCGTCGGGAATGCCCTGTCGCCCTCGCGTGTTTCGCATGTCGAGGTGATCGACACCGAGGGGCGTGCCGCCCGCGTGACCGTGCCGGACTACCAGCTCTCCCTGGCGATCGGCAAGGAGGGGCAGAACGCCCGGCTGGCCAATCGCCTCACCGGGTGGCGCATCGACATCCGGTCCGACACCCAGACGGGGGAGGCGGCCGGTTCCGCAGATGCGCCCACGCGGTAAGCTGGAATATGGTGACCAGGCCGCCCCACTGCGAACGTGTGTGGGGTGCCGGGTTCGCACGGTTTCCTCCGAGCTGCTCCGCCTGGTGGCGGTCGAGGGCGTCATCGTCCCCGACCTGCGAAGACGGCTCCACGGGCGTGGTGCTTCACTGCACCCCTCCCTGAGCTGCCTGGAGCTCGCCGAGCGGCGGCGGGCGTTTCCGCGGGCGTTTCGCGTCGCGGGACCGCTCGACCCGTCGCCGGTACGGGCTCACCTGGAAGAGCTCCACTCCGAAAGGATCGGGTGAAATGGTTGCCAACTGTCATGTAGGACGCCGAGTTGATGGGCTGGTCAGATAGCTATGAGCGCCTGATGAGCATGCGGCGATGAGTACGTCTACGTAACGACGGTCCGGCGGCTGTGCCTCCCGGGCCGAGTAAGGGAGTGCAGTGGCGAAGGTCCGGGTATACGAGCTCGCCAAGGAGTTCGGCGTCGAGAGCAAGGTCGTCATGGCCAAGCTCCAGGAGATGGGCGAGTTCGTGCGTTCGGCGTCCTCGACCATCGAGGCGCCGGTGGTCCGTCGGCTCACCGAAGCTTTGGGCGGCCCCGCCAAGGGGTCGTCCGACAGGGGCGGCAACAGGCCGTCCAGGCCGCCGCAGGCGGCACCCCGGCCGGCCGAAGGCCAGGCCGGAACCGGCGCCCCCGCGGCGCCGCGATCCTCAGTTCCCAGGCCGGGACCTGTTCCCAGGCCGGGCCCGCGGCCCGGCCCCGCGGCCCGTCCCGCGGCCCCCGCGCCGCAGGCTCAGCAGGCCCCGCAGGTCTCCCAGCCCCAGCCTCAGCAGCAGCCGCCGGCCTCGCCGGTCCAGCCGCCGCGCTTCGAGGCGCCCCGGCCCGAGGCCGCGCGCCCGGCTCCCGGCCCCAAGCCGGGTCCGCGCCCGGCTCCCGGCCCCAAGCCGGGTCCGCGTCCCGAGGCGGCGCGTCCGGAGGGCCGCCCCGCGGGCGGTCCCGGCGGCGCCCCCTCGGCTCCGCGTTCCGGTGCCGGCGCCGGCGGTCCCAAGCCGGGTCCGCGTCCGGGTCCGCGTGGCCCGCGTCCCGGCAACAACCCGTTCTCCTCGAACGCCAGCGGCATGGGCCAGGCCCGTCCGCCGCGTCCCGGCGGCCGTGACGGAGGCCCGGGCGACCGCGGCCCGCGTCCCGGTCCGCGCGACGGCGGTCCCCGCGAGCAGGGACAGCGCGAGGGCGCCGGACCGCGTCCGGGGCCCCGCCCCGGCCCGCCCGGCGCGGCCGGACCGCGTCCGGGTCCCGGCGCGGGTGGTCCGCGTCCGGGTGGCGGCGCCGGTGTCGCCGGCCCGCGTCCCGGCGGTCCGCGTCCCAGCCCGATGATGATGCCCCAGGGCCGTCCCGCCGGTCCCGGCGGTGGCGCCGGTCGTCCCGGTGGCGGCGGTGGCCGTCCCGGTGGCGGCGCCGGTCGTCCCGGTGGCGGCGGTGGCCGTCCGGGTGGCGGCGGGTTCGCCGGCCGTCCGGGTGGCGGCGGTGGCCGTCCCGGCGTCGGCACCGGTGGTCCCGGTGGCGGTGGCGGCGGGTTCGCCGGCCGTCCCGGTGGCGGCGGTGGCCGTGGCCGCGGTGGCGGCACGGCGGGCGCCTTCGGCCGTCCGGGCGGACGCCCGACCCGCGGTCGCAAGTCCAAGCGCCAGCGGCGTCAAGAGTTCGACAACATGCAGGCCCCGGCGATCGGCGGCGTGCAGGTCCAGCGCGGCAACGGCCAGACGATCCGGCTGTCGCGCGGCGCCTCCCTGGCGGACTTCGCCGACAAGATCGGCGCGAACCCGGCGTCCCTGGTGCAGATCATGCTGCACCTGGGCGAGATGGTGACCGCCACGCAGTCGGTCAACGAGGAGACGCTGCAGCTCCTGGCCGCCGAGCTGGACTACAACCTGCTCGTTGTCAGCCCGGAGGAGGAGGACCGCGAGCTCCTCGAGTCCTTCGACATCGAGTTCGGCGAGGACGAGGGCGACGAGGGCGACCTGGTCGCGCGTCCGCCGGTGGTGACCGTCATGGGTCACGTCGACCACGGTAAGACCAAGCTGCTCGACGCGATCCGGCACACCAACGAGGTGGCGCGGGAGGCCGGTGGCATCACCCAGCACATCGGCGCCTACCAGATCGCCGCCGAGCACGAGGGCGAAGACCGGAAGATCACCTTCATCGACACCCCGGGTCACGAGGCGTTCACCGCCATGCGTGCCCGAGGTGCCAAGGTCACCGACATCGCCGTCCTGGTGGTCGCGGCCGACGACGGTGTGAAGCCGCAGACCATCGAGGCGCTGAACCACGCCCAGGCGGCCGAGGTTCCGGTCGTGGTCGCGGTCAACAAGGTCGACAAGGAGGGCGCCGACCCCAACAAGGTCCGTGCCCAGCTCACCGAGTACGGCCTGGTGGCAGAGGAGTACGGCGGCAACACGCTGTTCGTCGACATCTCCGCCAAGAACGGGACCGGCATCGACGACCTGCTCGAGGCCATCCTGCTCACCGCGGACGCCGAGCTGGACCTGCGGGCCAACGACGCGATGGACGCCCAGGGCGTCGCCATCGAGGCGCACCTCGACAGGGGCCGCGGCCCGGTCGCGACCGTGCTGGTGCAGCGCGGCACGCTCCGCGTCGGCGACTCGATCGTCTGTGGCGAGGCCTTCGGCCGCGTCCGGGCGATGCTGGACGACAACGGCGTGTCGATCGACGAGGCCGGCCCGTCGCGTCCGGTCCAGGTCCTCGGTCTGACCGCGGTGCCGGGCGCCGGTGACAACTTCATCGTCGTCACCGACGACCGCATGGCGCGTCAGATCGCCCAGCAGCGGGCGGCGCGCAAGCGCACCGCGGACATGGCCAGGTCCGGCCGTCGCCGCACCCTCGAAGAGCTCTTCAGCGAGATGGAGAAGGGCCAGGTCGACGAGCTCAAGCTCATCATCAAGGGTGACGTCTCCGGTTCGGTCGAGGCCCTCGAGGACGCCCTGCTCAAGATCGACGTCGGTGACGAGGTGCGCCTGCGGGTGCTCCACCGCGCCGTCGGCGCCATCACCGAGTACGACGTCAACCTGGCCGTCGCCGACGACAACGCCGTCATCATCGGCTTCAACGTGCGTCCGGAGGTCCGGGCGCGCGACCTGGCCGAGCGCGAGGGCGTCGACATCCGCTACTACTCGGTCATCTACCAGGCGATCGAGGAGATCGAGGCGGCCCTCAAGGGCATGCTCAAGCCCGAGTTCGAAGAGGTCCAGATGGGCACCGCCGAAGTCCGCGAGGTCTTCAAGGTGCCGAAGATCGGCAACATCGCCGGTGCGCTGGTCCGCTCGGGCACGATCGTCCGCAACAGCAAGGCGAGGCTCATCCGCAACGGGGTCGTCATCTCCGACAACCTCACGGTCTCCTCGCTGCGCCGGTTCAAGGACGACGCGACCGAGGTCCGCGAGGGCTTCGAGTGCGGTATCGGTGTCGGCTACAGCGACATCAAGATCGACGACGTCATCGAGACGTTCGAGATGCGGGAGAAGCCGCGCGTCTGATGTCCCGGTCCGGTGACGGGCCGCCCGCCGGCCGGAAGGCCCCCGCCCACCTCGTGGGCGGGGGCCACCGGCCGGCGGGCGGTCCCGCGCCCGCCGGCGGCACGACGACACTCGTGGCGTGATCCGACATGTATGTAGGTGCCCTCACACTGGACATCCTGCTCGGCGACGTCCACTCGCTGAAGCAGAAGCGCTCCGTGGTGCGACCCATCATCGCCGAGGTGCAGCGACGGTTCCCGGGTGTGGCCGTCGCCGAGACCGGCCATCTGGACCTGCACCGCCGTACGGAGATCGGAATCGCGGTCGTCTCGGCGACCGCCGCGAACTGCGGCGCGGTCATGGACGACTGCGAGCGCCTGGTCGCGTTCCACCCGGAGATCGAGCTGCTGTCGGCCAGGCAGCGGCTCTACAACGACAACGAGGACTAGCCGCAGACGGCCGGCCGCCCCCCGCTTGCGTCCGGCCGTACTGTGAGAAGGGGGGAGAGCGAACATGGACGCAGGACGCGCACGTAAGATCGCCGACCGGATCCAGCAGATCGTCGCCGAGATGCTGGAGCGCCGGATCAAGGACCCTCGGCTCGGTTTCGTGACGGTGACCGACACGCGGGTCACCAACGACCTGAGTGAGGCGACGGTGTTCTACACCGTGTTCGGCTCCGAGGCCGAGCGGGCCGACTCGGCGGCGGCGCTGGAGAGCGCCAAGGGGCTCATCCGCTCGGAGGTGGGCCGCCAGACCGGACTGCGGCACACGCCGACGCTGCTGTTCACCCACGACCCCCTCCCCGACAACGCCCGGCACCTCGACGACCTGTTCGCCGAGGCGAGGGCCAGGGACGCCGAGATCGCCAGGCGGGCGGAGACCGCGCGGCACGCCGGTGACGCCGACCCCTACCGCAGGCCCGAGGACAGGGACGGCTCCGAGGAGGCCGAGGAGGCCGAGGGCGAGCCGTCCGAGCGCGCGGGACGCTCGGCGACGTGACGCCGCAGCCGCGTGACGAGGGCCCGGTTCCCGGCCGTGACTGGGACCGGGCCGTCGAGCTGGTCTCCTCCGCCGAGGAGGTCGCGCTGGCCTGCCACATCTCCCCGGACGGCGACGCGCTCGGCTCGACCCTGGCGGTCGGGCTGGCGCTGCGGGCGGTGGGCAAGCGGGTCGTGGCCTCCTTCGGGGAACGCGGCTTCACAGTGCCCCGGCTGCTGCGTTTCCTGCCGGGCCAGGACCTCCTCGTCGACCCCGACGACTACCCCGCCGCGCCCGAGCTGATGATCTCCTTCGACGCGCCCACCGCCGACCGGCTGGGCGAGCTGGCCCGCGTCGCGGGCAAGGCGCGCGAGCTGGTGGTGGTCGACCACCACCCGTCCCACGTCGGCTTCGGCACGCTCAACCTGGTCGACCCCGGAGCCGCGGCCACCGCGGTGCTCGCCGAGGAGCTGATCCGGCGGCTCGGCCTGCCGGTCGACCGCGACATCGCGACCTGCCTGTACGCCGGGCTGGTCACCGACACCGGGTCGTTCCGGCACTCCTCGACCACCTCCGAGGTGCACGCCATGGCCGGGCGGCTCATCGCCACCGGCCTGAACCCCGAGGAGATCGCCCGGGAACTGTGGGACCGCTCCCCGTTCGGCTACCTCCGGGTGCTCGGCCTCGCCCTGGAGCGGGTGGTCCTGGAACCGGAGACGGGCGACGGCCTGGGGCTGGTCTGGACGTACGTCACCCGCGACGACCGGGCGGCCTACGGCCTGCCGTACCACGAGGTGGAGGGCATCATCGACGTGGTCCGCCGCACCGACGACGCGGACGTGGCGGTGATCCTCAAGGAGGACGACGGGGGCGCCTGGCAGGTCTCCACCCGCTCCAAGGGCGGGATCGACCTCTCCCGCGTCTGCGCCACGCTGGGCGGCGGCGGGCACGCCAAGGCGGCGGGCTTCACCTCCCACCAGCCCGTCGAGCAGACGATGGCCGCCTTCCGCGCGCTGCTGCGCCGCGCCGCCTGAGGAACCCCGCGCCCGGAGGGACCGCGCCGAGAACCCGCACCGGAGAACCCGACCCGGACCACCCGCGCCCGGAAGAACCCGCGCCCGGAAGAACCCCGCCGAAGCTCCCGCAGAGGCTCTCGCAGAAGGACGACCCCGACATGAGTACGGCTCGCGCCAAGCGCACCCCGCCGCCGAGCGGGCTGATCGTGGTGGACAAGCCCGCCGGATGGACCTCCCACGACGTCGTCGGCAAGCTCCGCGGCATCGCCGGCACCCGCCGGGTGGGGCACGCCGGCACGCTGGACCCGATGGCCACCGGGGTGCTGGTGGTCGGCGTGGAGAAGGCCACCCGGCTGCTGGGGCACCTCGCGCTCACCGAGAAGGGCTACGACGCCACGATCCGGCTCGGGGTGTCCACCAACACCGACGACGCCGAGGGCGAGGTCACCGCCACCGCGTCCGCCGCACACGTCTCCGACGAGGGGATCGCCGAGGGCATCGCCGCGCTGACCGGCCGGATCACGCAGGTCCCGCCGCAGGTCAGCGCCATCAAGGTGAACGGCGAGCGGGCCTACAAGCGGGTCCGGGCGGGGGAGGAGGTCGAACTGCGGGGGCGGCCGGTCACGGTGTCGGCCTTCGAGGTCACCGCCGTCCGCCGCGAGGGCGACGTCGTCGACGTCGACGCCTCGGTGACCTGCTCCAGCGGCACCTACATCCGGGCGCTGGCCCGCGACCTGGGCGCCGCGCTGGGCACCGGGGGGCACCTGACGTTCCTGCGCCGCACCCGGGTGGGCCCCTACGACCTGTCGGCGGCCCGGACCATCGAGCAGCTCGCCGCGGACTGCGTGATCACGCCGATGGCCGAGGCGGTGGCCGCGGCCTTCCCACGGCGGGACGTGACCGCCGAGGAGGCGGCCGTCGTCGGGCACGGCGGGCGGCTGCCCGCCCTGGGGGCCGGTGAGGGGCCGATCGGGGTGTTCGGCCCGGACGGCACGCTCCTGGCGCTGGTCGAGGAGCGCGGCAGGTCCACCAGGTCGCTGGCGGTCTTCGTGCCCTGACCCCTGAACACGGCGCGTCTTCGTGCTCTGGGCACGGCGCGTCTCCGTGCCCTGAACATGGCGCGTCTTCGTGCCCCGGGCACGGTGCGTCTTCGTGCGCTGAGGGCGGTGCCCGGGAGGGCGGCTCCCCCGTCCGAGGTAAGGTGGCCTGTCATCTCCGTCGGCCTCCCCGGTTGCGGGAAAGCCCCCGGAACGTGGCAGGCTTTAGGAAGTCGATCCGGTACGAGGGAAGAGGCTGCGGTGCGAGGCTGGCACGGATTGGAAGACGTGCCCGGGGACTGGGGCAGGTCCGTCATCACGATCGGCGTCTTCGACGGGGTCCACCGCGGTCACCAGAAGATGGTGACCCGTGCCGTGGAGATGGCCCGCGAGCTCGGCATGTCCTCGGTCGTGATCACCTTCGACCCCCACCCGGAGGAGGTGGTGCGGCCGGGCACGCACCCGCTGAGGCTGACGACGCCCCGGCACCGCACCGAGCTGCTGGCCGCGCTCGGCGTGGACGCGGTCTGCGTGCTGCCGTTCACGCTGGAGTTCTCCCGGATGAGCCCGGACGAGTTCGTGCAGACCATCCTGGTCGACCGGCTGCACGCCGGCGGTGTCGTGGTCGGCGAGAACTTCCGGTTCGGCCACAAGGCCGCCGGCGACATCGAGACGCTGCAGACGCTCGGCGAGAAGTACGACTTCGTGGCCGAGGCCGTCCCGCTGGTGAGCAACGGGGGGATCATCTCCTCCACCCTCATCCGGGACCGGCTGGCCGCCGGCGACACCGAGGCCGTCGCGGTGGCGCTCGGCCGCCCCCATCGGGTCGAGGGCGTGGTGGTCCGGGGCTACCAGCGGGGCCGGCAGCTCGGCTTCCCCACCGCCAACGTCGAGTCGCCCGCCTTCACCGCGATCCCCGCCGACGGTGTCTACGCCGGCTGGCTGCAGTGCGTCCCGAACGGCAACCTCCCCGTCGCCTACGACGGTGAGCGCTGGCCCGCCGCGATCTCCGTGGGCACCAACCCGACCTTCGAGGGCGTGCCCCGCACCGTCGAGGCGTACGCGCTCGACCGCGACGACCTGGAGCTGTACGGCGCCCACGTGGCCGTCGACTTCGGACCGCGGCTCCGCGACAACCTCAGGTTCGACTCGGTCGAGGCGCTCATCGGGCAGATGCGGGCCGACGTCGACGAGGCCCGCCGTCTCACCTCCGTCTGGACCCCTCCCGACTCCTTCTGAGCCGTCCCGGGGGCCCCGGTTCCCACCGGCGGGCATGGAACGGGCCGCGAGGGGTATCAGCGGGCATGACGCCGGGCGCCCGGGGGCGCGCGGCGCCGGATGTGCGAGACCTTGGAGCCGGGTGGTAATCTGGCATGTCAGTTCTGTAACCGGCGATGTCGACGAGGTCGCGACGCCGGTGCTGACACCGCCACGGCGACTGTAGGCACGCATGGTCGTTCGGGCATCTGAGATCCCGCGTGCCCGTAGAGGTTCAAGGAGAGACGTGTCGCTCGACACCGCAGCAAAGAAGCAGATCATCGGTGAGTACGCCAAGGGCGAGACCGACACCGGTTCCCCCGAGGTGCAGATCGCGCTGCTCAGCAAGCGCATCAGCGAGCTCACCGAGCACCTGAAGGTGCACAAGCACGACCACCACAGCCGCCGCGGCCTGCTGCTGCTCGTCGGTCGTCGTCGCCGTCTGCTCAAGTACCTCGCCAGCAAGGACATCGAGCGTTACCGCTCGCTCATCGAGCGGCTCGGCCTGCGGCGATAGAATGATCGGGGAGCGGCGTACGCGCCGCTCCCCGGCCTCATCGGGCGGTGTCCGGCGCGTCGCGCCATGGGGACACCGGCCCGGTGCGCAAAACTGAACAGCCGAGACAACTGCCCCGCGTCCGCCAGCAAGCGCGCCCCACGGCGTGGGAGGGCCGGTCCTCGGTAGTGGCCCCCGGTCATCACGGCGAGAGCCGTACGGAACCGGGCGCTTCGATCGAAGACCGGCGCTGCACCTACGGGGAGGCCGGCACGAAAGCGATCAGGCGCGGCACGCGTGCCTGACCGGGCGCGGGCGACCGATCCCACAAGGAGGTCCCCCGTGGAGGGTGTCCACAACAGCGAAGCCGTCATCGACAACGGCTCATTCGGCACGCGTACCGTCCGGTTCGAGACCGGGCGGCTGGCGCGCCAGGCGGCGGGCTCCGCCGTCGTCTACCTCGACGACGAGACGATGGTCCTTTCGGCCACCACCGCCTCCAAGCATCCCAAGGAGAACCTCGACTTCTTCCCGCTGACGGTCGACGTCGAGGAGCGGATGTACGCCGCGGGCCGCATCCCCGGCTCCTTCTTCCGCCGTGAGGGCCGTCCCTCCGAGGACGCCATCCTCACCTGCCGGCTGATCGACCGCCCGCTGCGCCCGTCGTTCGTCAAGGGCCTGCGCAACGAGATCCAGGTCGTGGCGACCGTCATGGCGCTGCACCCCGACCACCTGTACGACGTGGTCGCGATCAACGCCGCGTCCCTGTCCACCCAGCTCGCCGGGCTGCCCTTCTCCGGCCCGATCGGCGGCGTCCGCGTCGCGCTGATCGACGGCCAGTGGGTCGCGTTCCCGACGCACCCGGAGCTGGAGCGCGCCACCTTCGACATGGTGGTCGCCGGCCGCGTCCTGGAGGACGGCGACGTCGCGATCATGATGGTCGAGGCCGAGTCCACCCGCGACACGCTCAAGCTCGTCGCCGAGGGCGCCGTCGCGCCGACCGAGGAGACCGTGGCGCAGGGCCTTGAGGCGGCCAAGCCGTTCATCAAGGTGCTGTGCGACGCGCAGGCCAGGATCGCCAAGGTCGCCGCGAAGGAGACCGCCGAGTACCCGCTGTTCCTCGACTACCAGGACGACGTCCTGGAGGCGGTGACCACCGCGATCCGCAGCGAGCTCGCCGCGGCGCTGACCATCGCCGGCAAGCAGGAGCGCGAGGCCGAGCTCGACCGCGTCAAGGCCCTGGCGCTGGAGAAGCTGGGCGCCGACTTCGAGGGCCGCGAGAAGGAGATCTCCGCGGCCTTCCGCACGGTGACCAAGAAGCTCATGCGCGAGCGGGTCATCAGCGAGGGCGTCCGCATCGACGGCCGCGGGGTCAAGGACATCCGCCAGCTCAACGCCGAGGTCCACGTCGTGCCCCGGGTGCACGGCTCGGCCCTGTTCGAGCGCGGTGAGACCCAGATCCTGGGCATCACGACGCTGAACATGCTCCGCATGGAGCAGATGATCGACACGCTCAACCCCGAGCGCACCAAGCGCTACATGCACAACTACAACTTCCCGCCCTACTCCACCGGCGAGACCGGCCGCGTGGGTTCGCCCAAGCGCCGCGAGATCGGCCACGGCGCGCTCGCCGAGCGGGCGCTCATCCCGGTCCTGCCGGCCCGCGAGGAGTTCCCCTACGCGATCCGCCAGGTCTCCGAGGCGCTCGGCTCCAACGGCTCGACCTCCATGGGCTCGGTCTGCGCCTCGACGATGGCGCTGCTCGACGCGGGCGTCCCGCTCAAGGGCATCGTCGCGGGCATCGCGATGGGCCTGATCAACGAGGGCGACCAGTACGTCACGCTGACCGACATCCTCGGCGCCGAGGACGCCATGGGCGACATGGACTTCAAGGTCGCCGGCACCAAGGACGTCATCACCGCGCTCCAGCTCGACACCAAGCTCGACGGCATCCCCGCCTCGGTCCTGGGCGCCGCGCTGAAGCAGGCCAAGGGCGCGCGGCTGGCCATCATCGACGTGATGCAGGAGGCCATCGACTCTCCGGCGGAGATGAACGCCACCGCGCCGCGCATCATCACGATCAAGGTCCCGGTCGACAAGATCGGCGAGGTCATCGGCCCGAAGGGCAAGATGATCAACCAGATCCAGGACGACACCGGCGCCGAGATCACGATCGAGGACGACGGCACGATCTACATCGGCGCCACCGACGGCCCGTCCGCCGAGGCGGCCCGGTCGGCGATCAACGCCATCGCCAACCCGCACATGCCGGAGGTCGGGGAGCGCTACCTGGGCACGGTCGTCAAGATCGCCGCCTTCGGCGCCTTCATCTCCCTCATGCCGGGCAAGGACGGCCTGCTGCACGTCTCCCAGATCCGCAAGCTGCACGGCGGCAAGCGCATCGAGAACGTCGAGGACGTCATGAACGTCGGTGAGAAGATCCAGGTGGAGATCGCCGAGATCGACTCGCGCGGCAAGCTGTCCCTGGTCCCGGTCGAGGTCGTCGAGCGGGAGGCGGAGGCCAAGGGCGAGGCCGGCACCCCGGAGTCGGGTGACGACGCTCCCGTCGCGTCCACCGCCCCGGCGGCCGCGTCGGGTGAGGAGCGGCCGCGCCGCACCCGCACCCGCACCCGCAGCAGCAGCGGCGGCGGCAGCCGCGGGGGGGAAGACCGCAACTCGTGATCACGACCACTCTGCACCCCGGCAAGGACGGCGCCGGGGTGGTGCGGCGCACCGTCCTCCCCGGTGGGCTCCGGGTGGTGACCGAGTCCATGCCGACCGTGCGTTCCGTCGCGGTCGGCATGTGGGTCGGCATCGGATCGAGGGACGAGACCCCCGAGCACATGGGGGCCTCCCACTTCCTTGAGCACCTGCTGTTCAAGGGCACCCCCACGCGGGACGCGCTGGAGATCTCCGCGGCGATCGAGGGCATCGGCGGTGAGATCAACGCCTTCACCGCCAAGGAGTACACCTGCTACTACGCGCGGGTCCTCGACGAGGACCTCCAGGTGGCGATCGACGTCCTCTCCGACGTGGTGACCTCCTCGGTCATCACCCCCGAGGACGTCGAGGCCGAGCGCGGCGTGATCCTCGAAGAGATCGCCATGCACGACGACGACCCGTCGGACGTGGTGCACGAGCAGTTCTCCGCGGAGCTGTACGGCGACACGCCCGTCGGCCGGCCGATCCTCGGCACGGTCGAGTCGATCAACGCCATCGACCGCGACCGGATCGCCGAGTACTACCGGCGGTACTACCTGCCCACGCACACCGTCGTGGCGGTGGCGGGCAACGTCACCCACGAGCGGGTCGTGGAGCTGGTCGCCGCCGCCTACGAGCGGGCGGGAGCCCTCGGCGGGGACGCCGCGCCGGTTCCGCCGCGCGTCTCGGGGCCCGGCGTCGAGTCGCGCTCCGGCGTCCGGGTGCTGCACCGGCCGACAGAGCAGGCCAACCTGGTCCTCGGCACGACCGGCCTGGTCCGCACCGACGACCGCCGCTTCGCGCTCGGCGTGCTGAACGCGGCGCTCGGCGGCGGCATGTCCTCGCGGCTGTTCCAGGAGATCCGGGAGAAGCGGGGGCTCGCCTACTCGGCGTACTCCTACACCTCCTCCTACGCCGACACCGGCCAGTTCGGCGTCTACGTCGGCTGCCTGCCGTCGAAGATCGACGAGGTGCTGAAGATCTGCCGCGAGGAGCTCCTGCGGGTCACCGCCGAGGGCATCTCCGAGGAGGAGATCACCCGGGGCAAGGGGCAGATGCGCGGCGGCCTGGTGCTGGGCCTGGAGGACACCGGCTCCCGGATGTCCAGGATCGGCAAGGGCGAGCTGGTCTTCGACGAGCACCTGTCGGTGGACGAGATCCTCGCCCGGATCGACGCGGTCACCCCCGAGGAGATCACCGCCGTCGCCCGTGACGTCCTCAGCCGCCCGATGAGCCTCGCGGTCATCGGCCCCTACGAGGGCAAGGACTTCAGCGCGGCTCTGACCGGCTGACCGGCGGCCCTCCCAGGGCAGTCGGTCCCACGCCCGACGGACGGCCCCGGCGCTCCCGAGCGCCGGGGCCGTTCCGCGTCCGGGATCGTGTCGTCCCAGGTCCAGGCCGTTCCGCGTCCGTGTCGTCCCGCGTCCGGGTCGTTGCGCTCCGTTTCGCCTCATGTCGGGGCTGTCTCTCGCTCGGGCCGTTCCGCATCCGGGCCGCGTCCGGGCCGTTCCCGTGGCGTCGCCCCGCCGCGCGGGGCGGCGCTCGCGAGGGGCGGGACGGCCGACGGTATAACCTGGTGGCCGTGATCAGGGTTGGAGTTCTGGGCGCGCGCGGACGCGTCGGCAGGGAAGTGTGCAAGGCCGTCGAGGCCGCCGGTGACCTGGAGCTGGTCGCCCCCCTCGACAAGGGCGACCCGATCGAGGGGCTCACCGGCTGCGACGTGGTGGTGGACTTCACCCACCCCGACGTCGTCATGGGCAACCTCGAATGGTGCATCGCCCACGGCGTCCACCCGGTGGTCGGCACCACCGGCTTCGACGCCGGCCGCCTGGCCACCGTGCGCGGCTGGCTCGACGCCAACCCCGGCGTCAACGCGCTGATCGCCCCCAACTTCGGCATCGCGGCCGTGCTGATGATGCGCTTCGCCCAGCAGGCCGCCCGCTACTTCGACTCCGTCGAGATCATCGAGCTGCACCACCCGAACAAGGCCGACGCGCCCTCCGGCACCGCCCGCCGTACGGCCGAGCTGGTCGCCGAGGCGCGGCGCAAGGCCGGGACCGGGCCGATGCCCGACGCCACCAGCGCCGAGCTGGACGGCGCGCGCGGCGCCGAGGTGGACGGGGTCCACGTCCACGCCGTACGGCTGGCCGGGCTGATCGCCCACCAGGAGGTGCTGATGGGCGGGGACGGCGAGACCCTCACCATCCGCCACGACACCATGAACCGCTCGTCGTTCACTCCCGGCGTCCTGCTGGGCGTGCGCCGGGTGCGGGAGACGCCGGGGCTGACCGTGGGCCTGGAGCACCTGCTCGACCTCTGAGCGGCCGTCCTGGGCCCGTCCGGCGGCATCTGACGGGCCCGGCGGGCCGTCCGATGCCGTCCTTCGTGCCGTCCGGGCGCAAAGGCGCCCTCTCGCGTCGTCCGGGGCGTGGAGGCGTCCTTTCATGTCGTCCGGGGCGCTGAGGTGTCCTCTCGCGTCGTCCGGGGCGTGGAGGCGTCCCTTCGTGGCGTCCGGGGCGCTGAGGTCGTCCGAAGCGCTGAGGTGTCCTCTCGCGTCGTCCGGGGCGCGGAGGCGTTCTGTCGCGTCGTCCGGGGCGCGGGCGCCGAACTCCGGACCTCCGCCGGATCCCCCGGCGTCCCGAGATCCCGGGCACCCGGCTGCCGCGGGCCTTCCCAACGGCCCGGTCACCCGGCGAGGAGGCACGCGTCCCCGGTATCCTCCGGTTCCGTGACAGGAGATCGACGCCCGGACCCAGCCGGGGTGCGCTGGGCCGAGGCGGGGGAGCTGGCCGGGCTGGCCGCGGTGGAGACCGCCGCGGACGGAGTGTTCGCCGCGGTGGGCATCACCTTCCCGCCGGGCACCACGATGATCGAGGAGGCCGGCGACCCGTCGCGGGTCCTGGTGGCCGGCACGCCGCCGGTCGGCTTCGCCATGATCGGCCGGGTGGACGGCGACGTCCACCTCGATCAGCTCGCCGTCCACCCCGATCACGGGCGGCGCGGCATCGGGGGACGGCTGCTGGAGGCGGTCTGCGACCACGCGGCCTCGACCGGCGCGGCAGCCGTGACGCTGACGACGTTCCGGGACGTGCCGTGGAACGCGCCCTGGTACGCCCGGCGGGGCTTCGCCGTACTGGACCCCGCCGAGTGGGGGCCGGAGATGGCCGCGCTGGTGGCGCATGAACGCGAGCTGGGCATCGAGCTCGCGCCCCGCGTGGTGATGCGCCGCCCGCTGTCCGGCTGAGCCCCGCCTCGCCGGCCGGGCCGGTTCCCGTGGTCCGTCTCGACGTGCGGTCGCGGCCGTACCCGGGCCGCGGTCGCGCCGCCGTCCAGGGTGTGCCGCGTCGCCGTCCCGGGTGCGGCCGTGCCGGTCCCGCCCCCGCCGTCTCCGGCTCCCGGGCCGGGACGGCGGGGCACGGGGATCAGCGAGGGACGCCCACGCCCTGACGGGAGGCCGCGCGGAAGATCTCCCCGGCGTCGTCGAGCGGCGGCCGGATCATCCTCAGGATCAGCTCCTTCCGTTCCTTGGCCGCCGCCCCGGTCAGCCGGACCGTGCGGTCCCAGCCCGCGGTGGTCACCGCCCCGGCGGCCCCGAGGTCCAGGCAGGTGACGTACGGATCGGGCGCGAAGTCCTCCGGCGGCAGCCCGAGCAGGTCGGCGGCGGCGTTGCGGCCCGCCACCTTCCCCATCGGCACGGCGTGCTGGCAGCACTGCAGGACATGGTGGCCGGGTTCGGCGAGGGCGGCGGCGACGTCCCCGGCGGCGAAGACGTCACCGGTGGCCTCCCCGCGGACCCGCAGATGCCGGTCCACCGCGAGGCGGCCCAGGTGGTCCCGCTCGCCGGGGACCAGCGCGGTGAGCGGGCCGGCCTGCACGCCTCCCGTCCAGACGACCGCGTCGGCCGCGATCCGGGTGCCCTCGGCGAGGGTCACGCCCCCGGCGTCCACGGCGGCGACGGTCGTGCCGAGCAGGGTCCGGATCCCCAGGTCGGCCAGGGCCGCCTCGATCACCGGGCGCGGTCCGGGCCCGAGGTCGGGACCGACGACGTCCGCGCGCTCCACCAGCACCACGTTCCCGCGGGCGGCGAGCTCGGTGGCGACCTCCAGGCCGGTGAATCCGGCCCCGACGACCACGGCCGTGAAATCGTCCAGCCCCCGCAGGCGGCTTGCGAGCCGGGCCGTGCCCTCGGCGGTGTCGACGTCGAACAGGTGCTCGGCGCCCGGCAGGCCGGGGCGCACCAGGCGGCTGCCGGAGGCCAGCACCAGGCGGTCGTAGCCGATCTCGTGGCCGTCCGCGGTGACGCGGTGTCCCGAGATGTCGATGCCCGTCACCTTCGCGCGCAGGTGCTCCACGCCCACCGGCGCCAGGATCCGCTTCAGCGGCACGCGGGCGGCGTCCGGGTCGAGCCGGTGCAGCCGGGGACGTAGCACGAGGTCGTCGTCCGGGGTGACGAGCGTGATGCGCGGGCTCTTCCCATCCCCACGCGTGCGGGCCGCCGCGACGGCACTCCAGACCCCCGCGAACCCCCCGCCGACGATCACGATGCGGGACATGTTTCCCCCTCCTTCTTCCGTGCTTTCACGGGAAGGACGAGAGGGCGCGCCCCGATGTGACATCGGGGCGCGGTGCCCGGCGGCCGGGCGCCGGGGCCGCCGGCCGGGCCGTACCGAAGGTCAGAGGGCGAGGCCGACGGTGAACAGCAGGCCGAAGGCGAGCTGGAAGCGGCCCGTCTGCTGGAGCGTGGCGATCAGGGCCGGGCCGGTGGCGCCGCGCCCGACGAACAGCACCGGGGCGATCGCCAGCGGCGCGGACAGGATGGCCAGCGCCCCGAACGGCCGCCACACCGCCATGACGAGCGCGACGGCCAGCGGCAGGACCAGGCAGAGGGTGTAGAGGACGCGGGTGCGGCTGTCGCCCAGCACCACGGCCATGGTGCGCTTGCCCGCCGGGCCGTCGGTGGTGATGTCGCGCAGGTTGTTGATCACCAGCATCGCGCAGGCCAGCAGGCCGACCGGCACGGAGGCCGCCAGAGCGGTCCAGGAGAGCCGTTCGAGCTGGACGAACGTCGTGCCCGCCGTCGCCACCAGACCGAAGAACACGAACACCGACAGCTCGCCGAGCGCGCGGTAGCCGTAGGGCCGGGAGCCGCCGGTGTAGAACCAGGCCGCCGCGATCGCCAGCGCGCCCACCGCCAGCAGCCACCACGCCCGGGTGACCAGGACCAGCGCCAGCCCCGCCACCGCGGCGGCGGCGAAGCAGCCCAGGGCCGCGGCGAGGACCTGACGGGGGGCCGCCGCCCCCGAGCCGACCAGGCGCATCGGCCCGACCCGCTGGTCGTCGGTGCCGCGCACGCCGTCGCTGTAGTCGTTGGAGTAGTTCACCCCGATCTGCAGGGCGAGCGCCACGAACAGGGCGATCAGGGCGCGCCACCACACCGCCCCGTCGTCCCCGATCGCGACGCCGGTGCCGACGGCGACGGGGACGACGGCGGCGGGAAGGGTACGCGGACGTGCTCCGGCGATCCACTGGCTCGGGGTGGCCATGGGCTGCGGGGTTCCTCTCGGGCGTTGTCACCGGTCCGCGGCCGCCCCGGACGCCTCGCGGCCCCGGACCGGCGCGCGCCGGCGTTCAGCTGATGTCGGTGGCCAGGCGGACCATCCGCACCGGCCGCCCCATGTTAAGGACCCGCTCGGCGCCGTCCTCACCCCACCCCGCCGATTCCAGGAACCCGAGGGTCCGGTGGTTGTCGGCGAAGGCCCACGTCACGATGGTTTGGTAGCCGTCGTCGCGGAGGTAGTCGACCGTCGCGTTGAGCAGGCGGCTGCCGTGCCCCCGCCGGACGTAGTCGGGATCCACCAGGAAGCTGAGCATCTCCGCCGTGGTGTCCGGGTTCAGGTCGGGGTCCTCGGCCGGGGCGTGGGAGGCAAGGCCCACCACGCGCTCGGCGCCTCGCATCGCCGCGGCCGCCTCGATCCCGCCGGGGCCGAGCGCGGGGAACGCGTCGGTGTCGAGGACGACCTGCTCGACCGCCACCAGCACCCGGTGGCGGGAGGACGGCGGGCTGGTGATCGCCTCGTCCCACTGGCGCCGCCACATCGCCTCGGCCGCCGCATTGGTCATCTGCTCGAGCGGTCCCTCGGGAAGGAAGTCCCGGTAACCGTATTTCCAGGCGCGAATCTGGGTGCTCGTCACCGCGGCGACATCATCGTGCCGAGCCACCCGCACGCCTACGTCTGCCATCTCGGCCCGCTCCTTTGCTGCCGTGCCGTCGCCTCAGGACGCGCTGCCTCGCGGTTCTCCGGCCACGCGAGCGGGCATCAGGCACGGTGATCCGTGAGACAGGCCCCTACACCGTATCGGGGAATCCGGCTCGTAGATGACGCGATCCGGTCTCCGCCTGGCGCCGTGCCCGATATGCCCGGGTCTTTGTGCGGTTGCCGCACACCCTCATGGAACACCAGGACCGTGAGCGGTTCTTCGAGGAGTCGACGAACGCCCACTGGCAGGTGCTCTCGGTGCACACCTTCAGTCTGGGCCACATCCCGGCGGCGTGCGCGGCCATCACCGCCGCCGCGATCCGCGCCAGACCCGCGGGCACCCCCTCCGCGACCGGCTCCAGGGCCGGTCCGCCGGCCGTCAGGGCCACCCGCAGCGGGAGCCCGGCGAAGACCCGCGACGGGGGGCCGGGCCGCCCGCCGGCGGCGCCGTCGCCCCCCGGCCCGTCGGGACCGCCGGAGCCGCCGGAGCCGCCGGAGCCGCCGGAGCCGTCGGGGGCATCGGCGGCGCGGGCGTCGTGGTTGCGGCGGAGCGCCTCGCGCAGGGTCTCCCGCAGGGCGACGGCGAGGGCGAGGTCGTCACCGGTGGCCGCGTCGGACGGCGCGGTCAGTCCGCGCCCGGCGAGCCAGGCGGCCAGCGCGGCGGGGGACGGGACCGCGTCGGTGCCGCTCTCGACGTCATAGGTGTTCACGAAGTCGCAGACCAGGGCGGCAGGATCGTTCATCGGGGCGATCACCTCTTCGCAACCACTGTATGGCATTAGAGGGTTGTATTCCGTGCGACTCCATCGTGACCGGTTCGATGGTGTTTCCGCAGGGCGGACAGGTGCCGCCGTACGGGTCCGTCAGCGGGTCTCCTCCAGCGCGGCCGCCAGCCGCCGCACCCCCTCGGCCAGCTCCACCGCGTGGGCGGCGGCCGAGTGGGTCACCCGGATGCGCGGCCCGGGGGGCTCGGCCGGGTGGTAGATGCGGCCGGGACTGACCGTGACGCCCGCCCGCCGGGCCGCCTCCACCACCGCGTCCTCGTCGGTGCCGGCCGGCAGCCGTAACCACAGGTGGAGTCCGCCCGCGGGCACGAGGTGGATCCCGGCGGCCGGCAGGCGGGCGGTGAGCTCCGTGACCAGCGCGGTCCTGCGGGCCGCCAGCTCGGCGCCCAGCGTCGCCAGGTGGCGGGGCCAGGCGGGGGAGCCGACGAGCTCCAGCGCCGTCTCCTGGAGCAGCCTGGGCACGAAGAACGACTCCACGACCTGGCTCGCCCGCAGCCGCAGCGCGGCGGGCCCGCGGGCGACGACCCCGGCGACCCGCATGCCCGCCGACAGCGGCTTGGTCAGCGAGTTGACGTGCACGACGGTGCCGTGGGAGTCCAGCGCGACCAGCGGGGGCGGGGCGGGAGAGGTCGTCAGGTATCTGGCGTAGTCGTCCTCGACGACGAACGCCCCGGCGGCCCGCGCCACCGCGAGCACCTGGCGCCGCCGGTCCAGGGGCAGTGTCGCGCCGGTGGGGTTGTGCAGGGTGGGCTGGCAGTAGAAGATCCGGGCGCCCGTCACCGCGAACGCCTCCGCGAGCAGCTCCGGCCGCACCCCGTCGCGGTCCACCGGCACGGCCGTGGCCCGCAGCCCGGCCGCCCGCGCGGCGGCGAGCGCGCCCGGGTAGGTGGGCGTCTCGACGAGGACGGGTGTGCCCGGCGCGGCCAGCGCGCGGAAGGCGTGGGTCAGGGCGGCCTGGCCCCCGGCGGCCACCAGGACGTCGGCCGCGGTCATGCCGCCGCCGACCTCCCGGGCGAACCACCCGCGCAGTCCGGCCAGGCCGTTCAGCGGCGGCGTGTCCCAGACGCCGGGACGGCGTGCCGCGCGGGAGGCCGCGGCCGACAGCGCCCGCTCCGGCCGCAGCGCCTCCGGGAGATAGCCGCCGGTGAGCGGGACGACGCCCTCCGGCGCGGGGGTGAGCAGACCGCTCACCGCGGCGTCGTCCACCACCCGGTCACCGAGGGCCACCGTCTGCCAGGACAGGTCCGCCGCGTCGTCCGGGCGGGGAGCGGCGGCGGCGACGTAGGTGCCGCTGCCGGGCCTGACCACCACCCGGCCCTCGGCGGCGAGCCGTCCCAGGGCCCGCGACACGGTCACCGGGCTCACGCCGTAGGCCCGCACCAGCTCGCGGCTCGACGGCAGCCGGTCGCCGGGGCGCATCCGGGCCGCGGTCTCCCTGATGCTGGCCGCCAATCGGACGATACTGCTATCGTCATTCATGATGGTTAAGAGTAGCGCTATTGTCCGGAATCGAGTAGCGGTGCCCCACCCGGAGGCTCTGCCGGGTACGGCGTGGCGCGGCACCCTCCTCGCCGGACTCGGCGTGCTGACGTTCTCCATGTCGTTCCCGGCCACGGCGTTCGCGATGAGGGGCTTCGACCCCTATCTCGTGGCCGTCGGCCGGGCCGCCGTCGCCGCCGCCGCGGCGCTGGTCTTCCTCCTCGCCACCCGGGCGCCCCTGCTGCCGCCCCGTCGCCTGCTCGGCTCCTACCTGCTCATCGTGGCCGGCGTCGTGATCGGCTTCCCCCTCTTCAGCGGCCTGGCGCTCGACGCCGGGGCGAGCGCCTCCCACGCCGCGGTGGTCATCGGGCTGCTGCCCGCCGCCACCGCCGCCTGCGCCGCCGTACGCGGCGGGGAGCGGCCCCGGCCGCTGTTCTGGGCGACGTGCGCCCTGGGCGCCGCGGCGATCACCGCCTTCACCCTCAGCCGGGGCGGCGGCCACGTCACCGGGGCCGACCTGCTGCTCGTCGGCGCGCTCGTGTCGGCCGCCGTCGGCTACACCGAGGGCGGCCGGCTCGCCCGCGAGATCCCCGGTTCACGGGTCATCTCCCACGCCCTCGTCGTCGCCGCGCCCCTCACCGTCCCGGTGACCGTCGCGCTGGCGCTGGCGACGGAGTCGCGGCCGGACGCGGTGTCGGTCGCGGGATTCGCCTACGTCGGCCTGTTCTCCATGTTCCTCGGCTTCATCCCCTGGTACGCCGGCCTGGCCGCGGGCGGCATCGCCCGTGCCGGCCAGACCCAGCTCGCCCAGCCGCTGCTGACGCTGGTGTGGGCCTGGCTCCTGATGGGCGAGCGGTTCGGGCCGGTCACGGTCGTGGCGGCCGTCGCGGTGCTCGCGTGTGTCGCCGCCTCCCAGCGGGCACGCTCTTGAAAGATTGTGACATCCGGGCGCAGGATGTGAGCTGTGCCTGTCACAACCGGGCGGCCGAAGGGGTGGCATCATGGCGGACCTGACGGTTCCCGAGGGCGGGTTCTGGCCCGCCCCCGCGGTTCCCCAACCGAACATCTACCCGATGGAATGGCGGGTCGAGACCGAGAAGCTGGCGGCCATCTACGAGAAGTCCAAGCGCATGGTCTGGAACCCGGCGGACCTGCCCTGGGACGACCTCGACCCGGCCGCCTTCACGACCGAGCAGCGGCTCGGGATCATGTACTGGTTCTCCGTGCTGGCCAACTTCGACGCCTCCGGCCCGGCGGTCTTCGCCCGCGCCACCATCCAGGCGTTCGAGAAGCACGAGGAGGACCCAGTCCGCAAGTGCTTCTTCTCGATCACCCGCGACGAGATGAACCACGAGGAGTGCTGCCAGCGCGCCATCGCCAGGCTGTGGCCGGGCGGCCCGCTCGACTGGACCCCGGTCACCGACCTGGAGAAGGCCGCCCACAACAACATCGGCTGGCTCTACCACAACGGCGGCCGCTACTGGACCGGCTACAACAGCGCCGTCGGCAAGTACACCCTGCCGGTGCTGTTCACCAGCTTCATGATGGGGGAGATGGCGGCCTCCACCCTCTTCCGCGGCATGGCGAGCGGCACCAGACACCCGGTCTTCAGCGAGATGTTCCACCGCATCGGCCGTGACGAGTCCCGCCACCTGCAGATCTGCATGACCATCCTCGACAAGGAGTGGCCCGGCCTCACCGACGACACCCGCACGCTGATCACCCGGCAGCTCCGGGCGGGGTTCGTGTTCCTGTCCATGATCCTGTGGGAGCCGCCGGACGGCTTCTGGGAGCTTCCGCCGTACTTCCTGGCCAACCACCGCGTCCTGATGGGCCACGCGCGCGACGCGGGCCTGGGGGTGCTCTCCTACGAGGAGCAGGCCGACAACTGGCGGGTGGCGATGGCCAAGATCCGGGTCATCGTGCAGCGCTGGGGCATCGAGTTCCCCGCGATCCCCGAGCTCGACATCGACGGCGTCCAGGTCGACGTCCTCGACCCGGACGACATCATCCCGGTGTTCTGAGCGGGCACCCGGCACCGGACGCCCGATGCCGGGCGCCGGCGCGCGCCGGCCGGCGGATCAGAGGTGGAACCAGTGGATCCGCCGGCAGGCCGAGCACACGTAGCAGGTCGCGTCGCGGTTGGCCCAGTCGAGGTTCATGAAGGTCATCCCCGTGGTCTGCAGCTTCCAGGAATGCTGCTCGAACTGTTCGTTGCCACAGGTGTCGCAGGTCAGGTGACGGCCGTCGGGAAAGGTGACGGTCCGGGATTCAGCGCTCATGCCCCGATGCTGGCGCGCGGAGCGGGCACGCGCGCGGACGGGCGGGTTACGGTTCACTCCGCCGGGGCCCGCGGTGATGCCGATAAGGACTCAGGAGACGGCGTAGCCGGGGACGGACGGCCAGCGCACGGTCAGCACCACCGACTCCTCCTCGGCGTACCAGGAGTGGTCCACGCCCTGCCCCCACACCACGTAGTCACCCTGCTCGGCCAGGACCACGCTGCGTCCGGGCAGCTCCACCCGGAACCGCCCGCTGATCAGCACCAGCAGCGCGGTGCGCTTCTCGCCCCGCACCCACTCCGCGCGCTCGTCGCCGCGAGGGTGCACGCCCCACTTGATCTCCACGTCCTCGCTGTGCCGTACGTCGCCGACCGGCTTGAAGTGCCCGAGCAGCCAGCCGCGGTCACCGGGGGCGTCCACGCCGGCGTTGCCCACGTACACGTTCTCCGTCATGGGCGGCGACGCTAGCACGCCGCTTCACTGGGGCGGCCACCGCCGCCGGCCCCGTGGAAAGCCCCGTACGGCCGGTCGCCGGGGCCCTGTTCCGCGGGCCGTCGCCCACCCCACAATGGGGGGCCGGAGAACCGGGGCACGGTCCCGCTCCAGGGCGGGAGAGGACGCGCCGGCGGCGCGAGGGAAGGACGAGGCATGAGTGGTGGGCCCGCGGTCGGGGACGTGGTCGAGGACTTCGAACTTCCCGACGAGACCGGTAAGGCGCGGCGCCTCAGCGACCTGCTGGCGGAAGGGCCGGTGGTGCTGTTCTTCTACCCGGCCGCCATGACCTCCGGCTGCACGGCCGAGAGCTGCCACTTCCGCGACCTGGCCGGCGACTTCGCCGCGCTGGGGGCCCACCCGGTCGGGATCAGCCGCGACGGTGTCGCCCGGCAGAAGAGGTTCGCCGACACCTACGGGCTGGGCTTCCCCCTGCTGTCCGACCCCGGCGGCGCCGTCGCCCGCGCGCTGGGCGTCCGCCGTACCTTCGCGGCCGGGCCGTTCCTGACCCGCCGGATGACCTTCGTCATCGACACCGACCGCCGCGTGCTGGAGGTCGTGCACAGCGAGACGAACATGCGCGTCCACGCCGACCGGGCCCTCGCGGCCCTGCGCTCACGCGCCGGCGCGTGATCCCGCGGGTGAATCCGGTAGCCATGGTCCCGGTCTGGGAACGCTGAGGGTGAGAGGTCCTTCATCGGAGAGACCCGCGGGAGGCGACATGGTCACCCTGGGATTGCTCACCCTGCTGGAAGTCAAGCCGGGCAAGGAGGAGGCGGCGGAGGGCTTCCTGACCGAGGCCCTCCAACTCGTCGAGAAGGAGCCGGGGACCACGGACTGGTTCGCCATGCGCCTGGGCTCCACCCTGTACGCGATCTTCGGCGCGTTCCCCGACGAGGAGGCCCGCACCGCCCACATGTCGGGTGAGCTGATCCGGGCGCTGTCGGAGCAGGCCCCGGACCTCTTCGAGAAGGCCCCGGCGATCAACCCGTTCGGCGTCGTCGCCGCCAAGTCGCCGGGATAGCCCGGAGAGCGCGGCACTCCAGGGCTCCGGAGGCTCCGGGGCTCAGCGCCCGGCCGCAGCGCCGGGCCACTTCTCCTCGGGGGAGACGTACGTGCCGCGATGGGAGACGGTGAAGACCCATCCCTGCTCGCGGAGGTGCGCCACGGCGTTCCGGACGGTGGCCTTGGCGACGCCGTACTGCGCCATGAGCGCCTTCTCGCTGGGGATGGCGCGGTTCGGTGGGAAGTCGCTCCGCCGGATGCGGCCGACGACATCTTCGGCTATCCGCTGATAACGGGGTGTCCTACGGGGTTCGCGTGGTACGTCCGGCTCGCCGACGAAGGTGCCTTCGCCTCGGACCGTGTGGACGAGCCCCTGTTCGCGTAGCTCCCGGGCGACGCGCCGCGCGGTCGTGCGGGCGATGCCGTACTCGCTTTCCAACTCCGTCTCGCTGGGCACGGCTTCGCCGGGGATGATCTCCCCGCCCAGGATCCGCTCGCGGATCACCTCGGCGATCTGCTTGTAGAGCGGTATGGGACCGTCTCGATCGAGCACGACCGAGCTCTAGACGGGGGAGGACGTCCGTACATACCGAATGCGGTGATCGGCGGGTGGGAAGACCGGCGCCCCGATATGAGGGAGCGGACGGCCCCGGGAAGGCCGGATCATTCGGCGGGCCATTTCTCTCCTGCGGGGAGACGAAGCTTCCGCGCTGCGGCACGGTGTAGATCCATCCCTGCTCGCGGAGGAGGGCGACGGCCCGGCGGGCGGTCTCCCGCGCCACGTCGTACTCCTGGGTCAGGGTCATCTCACTGGGGATGGGGCGACGTGGCCGGATGGCGCCGCTGCGGATGCGTTCGATCATGTCTTCCGCGATCTGCCGGTACATCGGCGTCTTCCTCGGCTGCCGGGTTCCCTCGCCGGGAGGCCCCACGAAAGTGCCCTCACCTTGAACGGTGTAGAGGAGCCCTTCCTCGCGCAGCAGTCGCACCGCTCGCCTGGCGGTCGTCCTCGCGACGCCGAACTCATCTCTGATGGCGGTCTCGCTGGCGACGGGATGGCCAGGGGAGAGCTTTCCCTCGGCGATCCGCTCCCGGATGATCTCGGCGATCTGGAGGTAGAGGTGGGTGTCTCCATCGTAGTCGAGCACATTGAAAAGGTAGACGAACAGACACGAGCCCTGCCATAACGGTACGTCTAAGAGACAAGACGTTCAGGCTTTGACGGAGAGATACGACTAGACATATAGTTAGGGCGTGGCCAAGCAGCGGAGGGGCGGGAAGGCGCTCGGCAGGCTGGAGGAGGTTCATCACAGCCTTCATCCCGCTTCGCCGAACTCGGAGCACGGGCTGGTCGACTGGCGGCCCGAGCGGCCGAGGACCTCGCGGGTGCGGGTGAAGGAGCACACCTGCGACTGCCTGGCCACGTTCTACGAGCTGTGTCAGGCGGGAGGGCTGATGTTCGTACGGCGAACGGAGCGGCGGAACGGCGTGACGGTCGTCCACGAGTCACCGTGGGAGATCGCAAGCCGGACGCAGGAGCTCTGGCGCCGCCTGCTGGCCGGCGCCGCGCGGTGACGGCCGATGAACGTGCCCGGCGGCGGGACGCGCAGAGGTCTCCCGCCGCCGGGCATACCAACCACCCGTCTCTTGGGGGGCCATGGCGCTCGAGGCGGGAGGCGGTCCCGCATCGGTGGAGGGCCGATGCGGGACCACAGGAATCCCCGGCGGGCGACCCCATGCCGCCCGCCGGGGCCCGGCCGTCCGGCGAGTCGCTTCCCACGCTCCATCGGCTCGCCGGGTCCGGTCCTGTTCCGCGGGTTTCCGCCGTGGCGAGGATCGGCCGGACGTCTCCTCACGATGTCGTGAGGAGACGCCTGGCCGGCCACGGCGGGGGAGGGGTCCGCGAACAGGCCCGGGGTGGGGCGCCGTGCCGTCCGGGTGGCACGGCGCCCTCACTCCGAACCACCTCGGAGACGTCGTCAGGGGGTGCCGAGGCCGACCCGGCGCCAGGCGGTGTCGGTGACGATCACATGGTCCAGGAAGCGGAGACCGACGGTCTCGGCCGCCTCGCGCAGGCGCGCGGTGAGCTCCAGATCGTCGGGGCTGGGATCGAGGGAGCCGCCGGGGTGGTTGTGGGCGAGGCCGAAGGAGATGCCGCCCGAGGTCAGGGCCGTGCTGACGATCTCGCGGACGGACACCGGGACGTGGTCTCCGCCGCCCTCGCTGACGACCGCCCGGCGGGTCACCGCGCCCCCGGCGTCGCAGACCACGACGACCACGCGCTCGCGGCCGAGGCCGCGCAGCAGCGGCGCGGTGACCGCGGCGAGGTCTCCCGAGCAGGTGATCCGCCGCCGCTCCGGCTCCGACTGCGCCTGGCGCACCAGGTGGAAGGCGGCGATCACCCGGGCGGCCTTGGCGGGGCCGATGCCGGGGACGGACATCAGGCGGTGGGCGTCGGAGCGGGCCAGTCCGCGAAGGTCGCCGCAGTGCGCGATCAGGTGGGAGGCGAGCTCCACCGCGTTGGTGCCCCGGCTCCCCGAGCCGATCAGCAGTGCGAGCAGCTCCCGGTCGGCCAGCGCGGTCGCGCCGTTCGACAGGAGCCGCTCGCGAGGCTGGTCGCTGGGGGGCATGTCCTTGACGCGCACGCGAGGCACCTCCGGCTCGGGAAACCAGGTCGGTTGTACCAGGGGCCGCCGACATTCCGGCCTGCCCGGGACCAAGGGAGTCCACGGGGCCCGCGGGACCTCTCGGGCCCGCCGCGGCGGGAATCCGGTTTCGTCGTACGGCGTTCCACGGCGGCCCGCATGGCCCGCATGGCCCGCATGGCCCGCATGGCCCGCATGGCCCGCATGGCCCGCATGGCCCGCAAGGCTCGCGGAGCGGGTCTACTGCTGGACCGCGTGAGTGTAGATCAGGCGGAAGCGGTCGCCCGGGATGACGATGTCGCTGGTCTCGACCGGGCGGTCGCCGGCCCAGTGGGTGCGCTCCACGTGCAGGACGTGGACGCCCGCGGGCAGGGCGAGCGCGTCGCTCTCGGCGGGCTGGGGGACGCGGGTGCGGACCTGTTCCACGATCTCGGTGACCTTGATGCCGAGGGCGGCGAGGCGGCCGGCCGGCCCGCGGAGATGCTCATCGGGACCGGCGCCGGGACCTGAACCAAGGCTGGAGCCCAGGACGGAGCCGAAGCCGGCGCCGGGACCGGGCTCGCCGAGCCCGGCGGGCTCGTAGGAGGTGGCGAGCTGGATCGGCCTGCCGTCGCCGCGGAAGACGTAGTGGGTGCGAGCCACCGTGGCGCAGCCGCCCAGACGCAGGCGCAGGGCGATGTCGGGGGTGGCCGTGGCCGTATCGGATCGGCGGTCGCAGGTGACGCGCACGTCCTCGGGACCGGGGTCGGCGCCGAAGGGGACGTGGTGGTCGTGGAGGCGCCAGCGGTGCAGGGGCAGCAGCACCGGCTGGGCCCGCACGTAGTGGCCGGAGCCGACGCGGCCGACGATCAGGCCCTCGGCGGCGAGCACGCGCAGCGCGTGCCGGGCCGCGGTCTCGCCCACGCCGTACTTGCGGGTGAGCTGGGCGCGGGAGGGGACGGGCGCGCCGGGGAGCAGGGAGCCGTCGACGATCTGGCGGCGGATGTCGGCGACGACGCGCAGGTAGACAGGATCGGAGGTTGCCACGATGTCCATCCCAGGGGTCGGCGGGCGTCGCCTCATCCTGTCGTATACGCGACGACACGGAGGGTGATCGTGACTGTTTGGAGCCCCAACTTTGCCTTCCGCCGAAAGCGCCAGAAAATATCTCAGAGACCGTGTAACGCCCGAGTAAGCGGCCCCGATTCAACGGAAGAGACCGCCGATGTGTGTACCCCCGAGCACATATCGGCGGTCTCTCGCATGTCCGGTGAGCAACGACGTCCGGTCGGTGACCCGACATGGCGTATGTTGAAGATTTTTTTGCCATAAAAGTGGGAAAACCGGGCTGCTCCGGTCTCGCCTGACCGTCACCCCGGGAAGGCTTCGAGTACTGTGGGGTGTGGCTCGGGAGCCGACGGGGAAGACGTCCCGGGAGCGGGAACGGCCCGCTCCGGCGGCCGCCGCGTCCGCGCCCGCGTCCATGCCCGTCGCCTGCGGCGGAGCGTCGCGAGCCGATCCGTCCTCACCGGCCCGTCCTCGTGAGTAGCGCGGACGGGGTGGCGGGGTCAACCGTTTTGAGGGAGTCCGGGTACCGTTCGGTCTATGACAGCGCCGACGAGAGCCTCTGACGCGCCCTTCGGGCGCATGCTGACCGCGATGGTCACGCCGTTCGCCGAGGACGGCTCGGTCGACTATGAGGGGGCTCGGCGCCTGGCGGCCTATCTGGTGGACGAGCAGCGCAACGACGGCCTCGTCGTGAGCGGCACGACGGGCGAGTCGCCCACGACCTCCGACGAGGAGAAGGAGCGTCTCCTGCGCGCCGTCGTCGAGACGGTCGGTGACCGCGCCGTGGTCGTCGCCGGGGCGGGCAGCAACGACACCCGCCACAGCGTCGAGCTGGCCAGGGCCGCGGAGCGGGCCGGGGCGCACGGCCTGCTGGTGGTCACCCCGTACTACAGCAAGCCGCCGCAGGAGGGGCTCCACCGCCACTTCACCGCCGTCGCCGACGCCACCGGTTTGCCCGTCATGCTGTACGACATCCCGGGACGCACCGGCGTGCCGATCGCGACCGAGACCCTCCTGCGGCTGGCGGCCCACGAGCGGATCGTCGCGGTCAAGGACGCCAAGGCCGACCTGTTCGCCGCCTCGCAGGTGATGGCCGCGACGGGCCTGGCGTTCTACTCGGGTGACGACGCGCTCAACCTGCCGTGGCTGTCGGTCGGCGCCGCGGGCTGCGTCAGCGTGATCGGGCACGTGGCGGGCGCGGACATCGCCGCCCTGATGGAGCGGTACCGCGCGGGCGACGTCTCGGGCGCGCTCGCCGTACACCGCAGGCTGCTCCCGGTGATCTCCGGGATCATGACGCAGGCCGGCGGGGCGATCATGGCGAAGGCGGCGCTGGCCCTGCTGGGCCGCCCGGCCGGATCCGTGCGGCCGCCCCTGGCGGAGGCCACGGAGCAGCAGGTCGCGCGGTTGCGAGAAGACTTGGTCGCGGGCGGCGTGAAGCTGCCCGACGGGGTTGCATGACAAAGGAAACGTGGCGGCCGCAGGTGGCCGCAGTGGGGAGGAACGGAAGCTTGAGCCACAGAGAACATGGAGAACGTGGGGGGCACCCCGTCCGGCCGAGGTCCGCGGCACCCGGTGAGGGATTCGCGGCGCACCGGGAAGGGGTGACCGGATGAGCCACCCCCACCCGGATCTCGGGACGCCGCCGCCGCTGGCCGAGGGCGGGCTGCGCATCGTCGCGCTGGGCGGCCTCGGGGAGATCGGCCGCAACATGGCGGTCTTCGAGCACGACGGACGCCTGCTGATCGTCGACTGCGGGGTGCTGTTCCCCGAGCCCGAGCAGCCCGGCATCGACCTGATCCTTCCCGACTTCGAATACATCCGCGACCGGATGGACGACGTCGAGGCGCTGGTGCTGACCCACGGCCACGAGGACCACATCGGCGCCGTGCCGTACCTGCTGCGCGAGCGGCGTGACATCCCGATCGTGGGATCGAGGCTGACGCTGGCGCTGGTGGAGGCCAAGCTCACCGAGCACCGCATCCAGCCGGTCAAGGTCGAGGTCGTCGAGGGAGAGCGGCACCGGTTCGGGCCGTTCGAGACCGAGTTCTTCGCGGTCAACCACTCGATCCCGGACGCGCTCGCCGTCGCGATCAGGACGTCGGCCGGGCTGGTGCTGCACACCGGTGACTTCCGGATGGACCAGCTGCCGATGGACGGCCGCCTGACCGACCTGGGGGGCTTCGCCAGGCTCGGGGCCGAGGGCGTGGACCTGCTGATGTCCGACTCGACCAACGCCGAGGTGCCGGGGTTCGTCACCAGCGAGCGGGAGATCGCGCCGGTCATCGACGAGGTGATCCGCACCGCGCAGAAGCGCGTGATCGTGGCGAGCTTCGCCTCCCACGTGCACCGGGTCCAGCAGGTGATGGACGCCGCGGCCAACCACGGCCGCAAGGTCGCGCTGGTCGGCCGCTCGATGATCCGCAACATGGGCATCGCCCGCGACCTGGGCTACCTGAAGGTGCCGCCGGAGCTGATCATCGACTCCAGGGACGTCGAGGCCCTCCCGCCGGAGGACCTGGTGCTGATCTGCACCGGCTCCCAGGGCGAGCCGATGGCCGCGCTGTCGCGCATGGCCAACCGCGACCACCCGATCCGGATCGCCGAGGGCGACACCGTGCTGATGGCGTCCTCGCTGGTGCCGGGCAACGAGACCGCCGTCAACCGGGTGATCAACGGCCTGACCCGGTGGGGCGCCCGCGTGGTGCACAAGGGCAACGCGAAGGTGCACGTCTCCGGGCACGCCGCCGCGGGCGAGCTGCTGTACCTGCTCAACGTGACCCGGCCGTCCAACTTCATGCCGGTGCACGGCGAGTGGCGGCACATGCGGGCGCACGCCGAGCTGGCCGCGCTGACCGGGGTGCCGCGCGACCACATCGTGATCGCCGAGGACGGCGTCGTGGTGGACCTCGTCGACGGCCGCGCCCGGCTCACCGGCGCGGTCTCCGCCGGGTACGTCTACGTGGACGGCACCTCCGTGGGCGACGTCACCGACTTCGCGCTGAAGGACCGGCGGATCCTGGGCGAGGAGGGCTTCATCTCCATCGTCATCGTGGTCGACTCCGCCACCGGCAAGCTGGCCGGCGGCCCGGAGATCCACGCCCGGGGCTCCGGCATCGACCCGGACATGTTCGACGAGATCCTGCCGCAGATCGAGAGGGCGCTGGAGAACAACGCGGCCGACGGGGTCGCCGACGCCCAGCAGATCCGCCGGGTGGTCCGCAGGACCGTCGGCCGGTGGGTGAGCGACACCTACCGCCGCCGCCCGATGATCGTCCCGGTGATCATCGAGGTCTGACGGTCCCGCGTTCCGGAGGGGTTCCCGCCGTGTGGCGGGAACCCCTTTTCCGTCGGACCGTGAGGCCGCGAGGGCACGCTGTACGCGGGCGTGCGGTCACGGGGCCACGCGGCTACGGGGCCACGGTGTCCTGGACGCCGGTCCGGGTGGCGAGCCGCTCGCGCAGCCGGGTCAGGCGGGCGATCTCCTCGTCGAGCGCCGCGAGCCGGCGTCCGACGACCCCCCTGCCCTCGGCGCACCCGGGGGCGTCGTACGGCGGGTCGTCGCCCTCCAGGAGGTGGAGGCGATCGGCGCGGCTCCGCACGTCCTCGACGGTCAGCCCGAGGGACAGCAGCTCGCGGACGATTCGTATCCGGGCCACCTCGCGGGGGCCGTACTCCCGCTGCCCGGACGCCGTGCGCGGCGGCGGGGGCAGCAGCCCGCGCTGCTCGTAGAAGCGCAGCGCGCGCGGGGTGGTCCCCGCCGCGGCCGCCGCGTCGCCGATCCTCATCAGCCCTCCGGCACCCGGGTTCTCGCGTTCCGCGGCCCCGCCCCGGCGGGGCCCGGGTCCTGTTTTGTGAATCTCCGCCGTAACGAGGATCCACGAGCAGAACCTAGAGCTCCACGATAACGGTGCCGAGGTGCCGGCCGTGGAACACCTCGTGCAGCGTCCGCGGGGCGTTCTCGATGCCGCGGACCCGCACGTGCGGGAAGACGAGGTCGCCGGAGCGCAGCCAGCCGCCGAAGCGCTCATTCCACCGTGAGAGCTCCTCAGAGCCGCCGAAGCCGCCGAAGCCGCGGATCGTGACCTGCCTGAGGATGAGCCGGTAGGAGTCCAGCTCGACCGGCGCCTCGGTGCCGGAACCGTGCGGAGACAGCTGACCGGACAGCGCGCCGACCAGGACGAACCGTGCCCCGGGCCGGGCCGCCGCCACCGCGGCCCGCAGTTGCTCGCCGCCGACGTTGTCCAGCAGTACGTCGACGCCGTCGGGCGCGACCCGCGCGAGCTGCTCGCCGATCGGGCCCGCGCCGCGGACCACTGCCGCGTCGTAGCCGAGTTCGGAGACCAGCCGCGCGGCCTTCTCCGGCGAGCCGGCGCTGCCGATCACCCGGCCCGCGCCGAGCAGCCGGGCGATCTGCCCGGCCATCGAGCCGACCGCCCCGCCGCCGCCCGAGACGAAGACCGTGTCGCCGGGCCGGATCTCGGCGTCCCTGGTCAGTGCGGTGTAGGCCAACCGGCCCGGTGCCAGGTGGGCGGCCGGATCGGGCAGGGAGCCGTCCAGCGGGGTGCAGCCTGTGACGTCCACGGCCGCGTACTCGCGCCACCCGAGCCAGTGCGAGACCAGGTCGCCGGGGCGCAGCCCGCTGCCCTCGGGGGCCGAGACGACCTCGCCGACGGCTGCCCCGAACAGGGTGTCTCCGGGGCGCAGCGGCGGGAACGGCGCACCGTCCACGCCCTCGCCGATGAGGGTGCGCAGCGCGGCGAACACGTGGAAGAAGCGGTTCCTGACCAGGGCCTGGCCGTCCCCGGGCGCCGGCAGTGGGGTCTCGGCGATCTCGAAGTGCTCCGGGCCCGGCAGGCCGTCGGGCAGGGCGGCCAGCCGGACTTCGCGGGAGACACGCGGCGGAGTGGGCATGCGATGTTCCTCTGTGGAGTGGGGGAATGCGGGAGGCCGGGGGGTGTGCGGCGTCGCGACGTTAACCCTTGACCCGCGCGTCAGGGGCAAGCCCGCGAGGAGCTGCGCCGTACGCTCGACATGTTCTATGTAACAGGCTTTAATTCCATGTAATAGAACAACTCTGATCAACAGAGAACATGGAGGGTCGATGGAGGTACGGCACGCCACGGCGCCCGACCAGATCCCCGGCGCGACCACCGAGTGGCTGCGCCGCCGCTTCCTGGCGGAGCAGCTCTTCGTGCCCGGGGAGGTCCGCCTGGTCCACTCGCACCACGACCGCATCGTCGTCGGCGGCGCGCTGCCCGGCGACGGGCCGCTGGAGCTGCCCTGCCCCGACGGGCTGCGGGCCGGGTACTTCCTGGAGCGCCGCGAGCTGGGCGTGGTCAACGTGGGCGAGACGGGCACGGTGACGGTGGACGGCACGCCGTACGAGCTGTCCGGGAAGGAGTGCCTGTACGCCGGGATGGGGGCGCGGGAGGTGACGTTCGAGGGCGGCCCGTTCTACCTCGTCTCCACCCCCGCGCACGCCTCCCTCCCCACGATGAAGACCACCCTGGAGGACGCCGAGCCCGTACGGCTGGGCTCCCCCGAGGGCTCCAACGAGCGCACGATCCACAAGTACGTCCACGCCGAGGGCATCCGGAGCTGCCAGCTCGTGCTCGGCGTGACCGTGCTCGCGCCCGGCAGCATGTGGAACACCATGCCCTGCCACACCCACGAGCGCAGGACCGAGGTCTACTTCTACTTCGATCTGCCCGCCGACCAGCGGGTGATCCACCTGATGGGGCGCCCCGACGAGACCCGCAACCTCGTGGTCGCCGACCGCCAGGCGGTGATCTCGCCGCCCTGGTCGGTGCACTGCGGTTTCGGCACGCACAGCTACTCCTTCGTCTGGGCGATGGGCGGGGAGAACCAGGCGTACGACGACGTGGAGCAGGTCGCGATCGGTGAGATGCGCTGATGTTCTCGCTGGAGGGCAGGACCGCGCTCGTCACCGGCGCCCGGACCGGGATCGGCCGGGCGGTCGCGGTGGGCCTGGCGGCCGCCGGGGCCGACCTGGTGCTGCACGGGCGGGACGACGACCTGGACGAGGTCGAGGCCGAGGTCCGCAGGACCGGCCGGCGGGCGACGCGCTGGATCCTCGACCTGTCCGACCCGGGGCGGATCCCGGAGGCCGCCGAGCGGCTGGGCCCGGTCGACGTGCTGGTCAACAACGCCGGGATCATCCGCCGGGCCCCGGCGGCCGGGCACTCCTACGCCGACTTCCGCGACGTGCTCGACGTCAACCTCGACGCGGTCTTCCTGCTCAGCCGGGCGGTCGGCGCGGGGATGCTCGCCCGGCGCTCGGGGAAGATCATCATGATCGCCTCGATGCTGTCGTTCCAGGGCGGGATCAACGTCCCCGGCTACACGGCCTCCAAGCACGCCGTCGCCGGGCTGACCAGGGCGCTGGCCTGCGAGTGGGCCGCCTCCGGCGTGCAGGTCAACGCGATCGCCCCCGGTTACATCGCGACGGAGAACACCCGGCGGCTGCGCGAGGACCGGGTGCGGGAGGCCGAGATCGCCGGGCGCATCCCGGCGGGCCGCTGGGGTGCGCCGGAGGATCTCGTGGGCGCGGCGGTCTTCCTCGCCTCCTCCGCGTCCGACTACGTCAACGGCCATCTGCTGGCGGTGGACGGAGGCTGGTTGGCGCGCTGACCAGTAGGCTCGCAGCGTGGTCAGGGAAGGCAGTTCTATTGACAAGGCGCTGGCGGTGCTGGAGGCGATCGCCGAGCACCACCGCGTGACCGACATCGCCGCGGTGACGGGCGTGTCGAAGTCGACGGTCCACCGTATCCTCCAGTCGCTCGTCGAGTGGGGCTTCGCGCGGTCCGACGGTTCCGGGGGCTACGAGCCCGGCCCCCGGATCCTCACCCTGGCGGGCCGGGTCATGAACCGCTTCGACCCGGCACGGCAGGCGGCCGGGGCGCTGCGGGCGCTGCACGAGCGCACCGGCTACACCACGCACTTCGCCGTCCGCAGCGGGGACGAGGCGGTCTACGTCGACAAGCTGGAGGGCCGCCGGCCGTACCAGATGCCCTCGCGGATCGGCATGAGCCTGCCCCTGCACTGCACCGCCATCGGCAAGGCCGTGCTGTCGCAGCTCCCGGAGGAGGAGGTGCGGGAGATCTGCGCCCGCGCGGGGCTGCCGGGGCGGACGCCCAACACCCTGGTGACCGCGGACGACCTGCTGGCCCACCTCGCCGTGGTCCGGGCCCGCGGGTACGCCCTGGACGACGAGGAGAACCTCCCGGGCGTGCTGTGCGTCGGCGCCCCGGTCCTCGACCACACGGGCCGGGTGCTCGGCGGCATCTCCATCTCCGCCCTCGCGATGGACCTCGGCCGCGAGGAGATCGAGCGGCTCGCCCCCGAGGTGGTGAGCGCCGCCCGGGAGGTCTCGCAGGCCCTCGGCGCCCCCGACCCGCCCCGGGCCCGCTGACCCTCTTCCCGCTCCGTACGGCGCCGCCGCCCGGTCACCCGCCGCTCCGCCCGGTCCGGCGGGACAGGTGCGCACGTTTCCATATTGTTTCATGTAATGGGATGTGCTCTCATGTAACGCAACAGATCGGAGTGGAGGTTCAGCATGCCGAACATCACCGTCGAACTGCTCTCGGGCCGCACCCTCGACCAGCGCAGGGAGTTCGTCAGCGCGGTGACCCAGGCCGCCGTGGACATCCTCAAGGTCCGTCCGGAGGCGGTGCGCATCGTCTTCACGGAGATCGAGAGGTCCGACGTCGCCAACGGCGGCGTCCTGGAGTCCGACAGGTAGGCGCGGGCGGGAGGGAACGCCCCGCCGCCGTCCGGTGAGGCACCGGGCGGCGACGGGCCCTCCCGTCCGCGTGGCGAGGCGGCGGGGCCGCCCCGGTGGCGCGATCGGGCGTCCGGGGCGGCCCGCGCGGTCTCCGGCGCGGGTACGGCCCGCCCCGGCGCCGCGGTCAGGCGCCCGCGGCGGCCCGCTCCGGCTCGGTGTCGTCGCCCAGGGAGTCGACCAGGGCGTCGCGGTCGGCCCGGTTCTCCGGCCTCAGCAGCCCGACCACCACGTAGAGGACCAGCGACGTGGCCAGCGGCACCCCGACCACCATCGCGGTGTCCTTGGACTCCAGGATCCACTTGACGTACGCCCAGACGCCCAGCCCCGCCGCCCAGGAGACGATCGCGGCGGTGGGGCCGCTCCGCTTGAACCAGGGGAGCATGCCCAGCATCAGCGGGATGGAGATCGGCCCCATCGTGGCCGCGACCAGGTCCACGACGATCTTCAGCACCACGCCCTCGCCCTGGGTGGCGATCGCGATCGTCATGCTCACCAGCACGAAGACGAACGTGGTCACCCGGGCGAAGGTCAGCTCCGCCCGCGCCGACAGGTCGCGCACCCGGCGGACGATCGCCGGCGCGATGTCCCTGGTGATCACGGAGGAGATCACGTTGGCGTCGGAGGCGACCATGGCCATGGTGTGCGAGAAGAAGCCGGCGAGCACCAGGCCGATCACGCCCTGCGGCAGCAGGGTCTGGGCCAGCCGTACGTAGGCCTCCTCGGGGTCGGCCAGGCCCGGAACGATGAGGGGAGCCGCGAACATCGGGATGAACAGCACCAGCGGCCAGACGAGCCACAGCGCGCTGGACAGCAGCGCCGACCGCCTGGCCGCCGAGCCCGAGGGTGAGGCCATGTAGCGCTGGGCCAGGTTCCACATGCCGCCGTTGTACTCGAAGGTCTTGATGAACAGCAGGGCGAGGAAGAACGTCGTGGTGTACGGCCCGGCGAACGGGTCGCCGTGTCCCGGGGGCAGCCTGTCCCACATCGTCCACAGGGTCGCCACGCCGTCCAGGTGGCTCATGATCGCGACGAACATGGCGACGCCCGCGACGCCCTGGATGACGAACTGCCCGAAGTCGGTCAGCACGTCGGCCCACAGGCCGCCGGCCGTGATGTAGACGAGGGTGACGACGCCGGTGATCGTGATGCCCCAGAAGATCGGCATCCCGGTGAAGCCCCGGAGCAGGATGGCGATCGCCACCCACTTGGCCGCGATGTCGACGACCTTCAGCAGCGCGCCGCTGTAGGCGAGCACCTGCTGGGTGGGCAGGTCGTAGCGGCGGGCGAGGTACTCCAGCGGTGAGACGACGCCGTGCCGGGACCTCAGCCGGTTCCACCGGGCCGCCCACAGGAACGCGCCGATGCCGACGCCGATGCCGATCGTCAGCGCCCACCAGACGTACATGGCCAGGCCGTAGGTGTAGGCCACCGCGGCGAACGCCACGAACATGACCGCGCTGTAGCCCGACATGTGGTGGGAGATGCCGGACAGCCACCAGGGGATCCGGCCTCCGGCGGTGAAGAAGTCGATCACGCTTCTGATCCGGCTCCTCGACCACACGCCGATGCCCACCATGACCAGGAAGTACGCGCCCAGAACGGACCAGTCGAGTGCGGACATGAAGTCTCCTCCCAACGCCTCGTTGGTGAGGAGGTTCTATTACACGAAACATCATGTCAATACATAGGACGGAATGCGCTTTCCTTCGATCCCGAAGATTGGCCGGTTCCGACTGTTCCATTCCACGGGAAGTGGTCCTATGTTGTGAAACAACCTTCGGCCCACCTGACAGGCTCAACGAGCCAGGCTCACAAGGGAGATGATCGTGTCGACGAACAGCAGGCTCCGGGCTTGCGTCGTGGCGGGCGCCGCGGCGTTGCTCGCGGTCGGCGCGGTGGTGGGGTTGCAACTCCCCGCCTCCGCCGCGCCGGCCTCCGGGTCCTACACGCTGGTGAACTCCTCCAGCGGACTCTGCCTCGACGTGACGGGCGCCTCGGCGTCCGACGGCGCGGCGCTGACCCAGTCCTCGTGCAACGGCGCCGCCAGCCAGATCTGGCAGCTCTCGTCCGCCTCCGGCGGCCAGAAGCTGGTCGCCTCGCACAGCGGCAAGTGCGCCGACATCCAGGGCGCCAGTACCTCGGCGGGCAAACCCGTCATTCAGCAGGCCTGTTCGGGAAGCGCTTTCCAGGGCTGGGATCTGACCGTCGGCGGCTCGAACTACCGGGTCGTCAACGCCGGCAGCGCCAAGTGCCTCAACGCCGAGGGGAGCACGGTCAAGCAGAACTCCTGCGACTCGGCGGCGAGCAAGCAGTGGACCCTCAAGCCCGCCGGCTCCGGCCCCGGCCCTTCCCCGACCCCCACGGTCACCCCCACCACCGGCCCGACGACCCCGCCGACCGGCTCCTGGCCCTCGCCGAACGGCCAGCAGGCCGTCGGCTCCACCATCAACGTCAGCGGTTCGATGGACGGCGGCATGAAGCGCTACTACGGCACCGGCGACCTCGGTGACGGCGGGCAGGGCGAGGGCCAGGACCCGATCTTCAAGCTGGCCGACGGCGCCACGCTGCAGAACGTGATCCTCGGCGCGCCCGCGGCCGACGGCATCCACTGCACGGGCACCTGCACGCTCAGGAACGTCTGGTGGGAGGACGTCGGCGAGGACGCCGCCACCTTCAAGGGCACCTCCGCCTCCCAGACGATGACCATCGACGGCGGCGGCGCCAGATCCGCCAGCGACAAGGTCTTCCAGCACAACGGCCCGGGCACGATGTACATAAAGAACTTCCGGGTCGAGAACTTCGGCAAGCTCTACCGGTCCTGCGGCAACTGCTCCAAGCAGTACCAGCGCAACGTGGTCATCTCCAACGTGGTGGCGACGACCCCGGGCAAGGTGATCGCCGGCATCAACACCAACTACGGCGACACCGCCAGGTTCTCCTCGATCCGCATCGTCGACGACTCCAGCCGCAAGGTCGTGATCTGCGACAAGTACAAGGGCGTGACCAGCGGGGAACCGAGCCACACCGGCAGCGGCGCCGACGGGGTGAACTGCCTCTACTCCTCCTCCGACATCTCCTACTCCTGATCCCCTCCGGGATCTCCCCGGCGCCGGGCGGAACGGTTCCACCGTCCGCCCGGCGCCTTCCGGTTTCCCCGGCCTGCCTGCTTCCCCGGTCTCCGGCTTCCCCGGTCCTCCCCGGCTTCTCCGGTCCTCCCGGCTTCTTCGGTCCTCCCCGGCGCGCCGCCGCGCGATCCGCCCCCGGGCTCGTTAGCCTCGCTACCATGGCCACCCGTACGTCCCGACCTTCAGGCAAGTCCCCGGCCAAGGGAGGCCCCGGCCGGGCGAGGTCCGCCTCCTCCCGTACGGCCCCCGCCAGGCGGGCGGCCGCCGCGCGGGCGAAGCCCGCCGCCCGCAGGTCCGCACCCTCGCAGCCCGACCCGATCAGCTGGGTCTTCATCATGTTCGGCAAGCTGCTCATGGGGATCTGGATGCTGCTCGCCGGGGCCGTCGGCAGCGCGGCGCGGGCCATGGGGCAGAACGCCCGTGAGCTCGACCCCGTCCACCGCCGCGACGGGCTCGGGCTGGCCGTCTTCTCCGGGGCGATCGTGCTGGCGGCGCTGATCTGGCGGGAGACCACCGGGACGTTCTCGGAGATCGTCAACGGCTTCATGCGCGGGGCGTTCGGCTCGCTCGCCTGGCTGGCGCCGATCCTGGTGGCGCTGCTGGCCTGGCGGCTGCTGCGGCACCCGGACGAGAACGCCGACACCGGCCGGATGGGCATCGGCTGGTCCGCCCTCGTGGCCGGGCTGCTCGGCGTCGTGCACGTGGCGCACGGCACGCCGTACCCGTCGGGGGGCGGCGCCGACGGCATGGACAAGGTCGCCGCCGCGGGCGGCATGATCGGGTTCATCGTCTCCGCGCCCCCGGCGAGCATCCTGCCCGCCTTCATCACCGTCCCGCTGCTGCTGATCCTGGCGGGCTTCGGCGTCCTGGTGATCACCGCCACCCCGGTGCACCGCGTCCCGGAACGGCTGACCGAGATCCGGCACATGCTCTTCAACCGGGACCTCCCGGCCCGGACCCGCGAGCCGCGCAAACGCCCGGCGCGCAAGAAGCCCGGCGAGCGGTCCCGCGACGACCGCGAGGGCGGGGGCGAGGAGGGCCGGGAGGGGCCCGAGGGCGCCCGGCCGTACGACACGCCGCTGCTCACCGAGACGGGCGAGCGGGCCGCCGAGCACTCGCCGGAGATCGTGCCGGGGCTGGTGGAGGAGCCGCCCGCGCCCAGGACCGCGCCGGTCGAGCCGCCCGCGCCGACCCCGGCGCCGCGCAAGGTCGAGCAGCTCGTGCTCTCCTCGCAGTCGGGCCCGTACACGCTGCCCGACACCCAGCTCCTGCGCCCCGGCAGTGCCCCGAAGCCGCAGACCAAGGCCAACACCGTCGTGGTCAACGCGCTGACCAGCGTCCTGGAGCAGTTCGCCATCGACGCCCAGGTGATCGGGTTCACCCGTGGCCCGACGGTGACGCGCTACGAGATCGAGCTGGGCCCGGCGGTCAAGGTCGAGAAGGTCACCGCGCTCACCAAGAACATCGCCTACGCGGTCAAGTCGGCCGACGTCCGCATCCTGAGCCCGATCCCCGGCAAGTCGGCGATCGGGGTGGAGATCCCCAACACCGACAAGGACCTCGTGTCGCTGGGCGACATCCTGCGCTCCCAGGTCGCCCAGGCCGACGAGCACCCCATGATCGTCGGCCTGGGCAAGGACGTCGAGGGCCGCACGATCGTGGCCAACCTGGCCAAGATGCCGCACCTGCTCATCGCGGGCGCCACCGGCGCCGGAAAGTCGGTCTGCGTCAACGGCCTCATCTCCTCGGTCCTGATGCGCGCCACGCCCGACGAGGTGCGGATGGTCCTGGTCGACCCCAAGCGGGTCGAGCTGAGCGTCTACGAGGGCATCCCGCACCTCATCACGCCGATCATCACCAACCCCAAGAAGGCCGCCGAGGCCCTGGAGTGGGTGGTGGGCGAAATGGACCGCCGCTACGACGACCTGGCCGCCAGCGGCTTCCGGCACGTCGACGACTTCAACAAGGCGGTGCGCGCGGGCAAGCTCGTGCCGCCGCCCGGCAGCGAGCGGGTCTACCAGCCCTACCCGTACCTGCTGGTGATCGTGGACGAGCTCGCCGACCTGATGATGGTCGCCCCGCGCGACGTCGAGGACTCCATCGTCCGCATCACCCAGCTCGCCCGCGCCGCCGGAATCCACCTGGTCATCGCCACCCAGCGGCCGTCGGTGGACGTCGTCACCGGCCTGATCAAGGCGAACGTGCCGTCCCGGCTGGCGTTCGCCACCTCCAGCCTGGCCGACAGCCGCGTCATCCTCGACCAGCCCGGCGCCGAGAAACTCGTCGGACAGGGTGACGCGCTGTTCCTGCCGATGGGCGCGAGCAAACCCATGCGGCTGCAGAACGCCTTCGTCTCCGAGAAGGAGATCGTCGAGATCGTCGCGCACTGCAAGGCCCAGATGCAGGCCGAGTACCGCGACGACGTCACCGCCGCCGCCACCGCCAAGAAGGAGATCGACGAGGACATCGGCGACGACCTCGAACTGCTGGTCCAGGCGGCCGAGCTGATCGTCACCACCCAGTTCGGCTCCACCTCCATGCTCCAGCGCAAGCTGCGGGTGGGCTTCGCCAAGGCGGGCCGGCTGATGGACCTGCTGGAGAGCCGCAACGTCGTCGGGCCGAGCGAGGGGTCGAAGGCCAGGGAGGTGCTGGTCAAACCCGACGACCTGCCGGGTCTCCTGGCCGACTTGAGAGGGTGATGACCCCCCCCGGCATACACAGTCCCCCCGATTACTGATTGAATATGACTCACTACGCTACGTCGGGGGCTGGGGGGCGTGCGGCATGAGCATTGGCGGCAGTCTGGCAGAGGCGCGCCGGACGGCGGGCATGACCGTCGGGCAGTTGAGCGCGCGCACGCGCGTGCGCGAGGCACTGATCCACGCGATGGAACGCGACGACTTCTCGCACTGCGGGGGCGACTTCTACGCGCGGGGTCACATACGCAACATCTCCAAGGTCCTCGGGCTGGATCCCGAGGCCATGGTGCACGAGTACGACGAGCTGCACGGGGGCGTCCCGCTGCCGGTGCGGGCGGCCAGCGTCTTCCAGGCCGACAAGCCGATCAACATCCGGGAGCGCCGTTCACCCAACTGGACGATGGCCATGGGGGTGGCGCTGGCCATCCTCGTGGTGTTCGGCGTGGTGAAGATGATGGGCGGGGAGGAGACCCCGACCGCCGACATCCGCCCGGCCAAGAAGTCGGCCGCGCCGCACTCGGCGCACGCGCGGCCGCTGGCCGGCGGCCAGCGCCGGGCCGGTGCGGCGCTCGCCCCGAAGCAGGGCGAGGTGGTCCTCCAGATCACGGCGAGACGTCCGTCCTGGCTCGACGTCAAGGACGCGGCCGGGCACCGGCTCTTCTCCGGCCGGATGACGGCCGGGCAGGCGTCCGTGTGGCGGGCACAGAAGGCGCTGAAGGTCACCTTCGGTGACGCCGGGGCCTTCTCGGTCCGGATGAACGGCGTGGACCTCGGTGTCCCGGGCTCCGGGGGAGAGGTGCTCAAACACTCCTACAAGGCTTCCAAGCCCTGACCGTACGGGGAAGCGGGCAGGGCCGGGGGAGCCTTCCAGAGAGGCCCGGAGGGGGAACCTGGGGGAGGGGGAGTGCGCCGATGGTGGCCAACTCCCGATACCGTAGTGTTCACCATGTCATCCCGCCGAACCGCATCGCTGATCACACTGGGTTGCGCGCGCAACGAGGTCGACTCCGAAGAGCTCGCGGCGCGCCTTGAGGCTGCCGGTTGGCAGGTGGGCGACGACGATCCGGACGTCATCGTCGTCAACACCTGCGGCTTCATCGACTCAGCGAAAAAGGACTCCATCGACACGCTGCTCGCCGCGGCCGACTCCGGCGCCAAGGTGGTCGCCGCGGGCTGCATGGCCGAACGCTACGGCGACCAGCTCGCCGACGCGCTGCCCGAGGCGTCGGCCGTCATCTCCTTCGACGACTACACCCAGATCGGCGCGCGGCTGGACGACGTGCTGGCCGACAGGCCGCTCGTCCCGCACAGCCCGCGCGACCGCCGGACGCTGCTGCCGATCTCGCCGGTCGAGCGCGCCGCCGCTCCCAAATCCCACATCCCCGGCCACGGCGACCTGCCCGAGGGCCTGGCCCCGGCCAGCGGCCCCCGCCCGCTGCGCAAACGCCTCGGAGACGGCCCGGTGGCCTCGCTGAAGCTGGCCTCCGGCTGTGACCGGAGGTGCACCTTCTGCGCCATCCCCGCCTTCCGCGGCGCCTACGTGTCGCGGAAGCCGGAGGAGATCCTCGCCGAGGCGGCCTGGCTGGCCGGCGAGGGCGTCAGGGAGCTCGTCCTCGTCAGCGAGAACTCCACCTCCTACGGCAAGGACCTCGGTGACCTGCGGGCCCTGGAGAGGCTGCTGCCGGCCCTGGCCGCCGTCGAGGGGATCGAGCGGGTGCGGGCCAGCTACCTCCAGCCCGCCGAGCTCCGTCCGGGCCTGCTGGAGGCGATCTCCTCGACCGAGGGTGTGGCGCCCTACTTCGACCTGTCCTTCCAGCACGCCAGCGGCACGGTGCTGCGCAGGATGCGCCGCTTCGGAGACCCCCGGCGCTTCCTCGACCTGCTGGAGACCATCCGCGCGGCCGCTCCGGAGGCGGGCGTGCGGTCCAACTTCATCGTCGGTTTCCCCGGTGAGACCGAGGAGGAGTTCGGCGAGCTGGTCGACTTCCTGCAGGAGGCCCGGCTCGACGTCATCGGCGTCTTCGGTTACTCCGACGAGGAGGGCACCGAGGCGGCGTCCCTGCCCGGCAAGCTCGACCAGGAGGTCGTCGACGCCCGGGTGGCCGCGCTCACCGAGCTGGCCGACGAGCTCATGGCCCAGCGGGCCGAGGAGCGCATCGGCACCGAGGTGGACGTCCTCGTCGAGGAGGACCTCGGTGACGGCGGCTACGAGGGGCGGGCGGCCCACCAGGGGCCCGAGGTGGACGGCTCCGTCACGGTCCAGGGCATCGGCCTGGTGCCGGGGCAGATCGTGCGGGCCATCGTCGTCGACTCCGAGGGGGTCGACCTGATCGCCCGAATCAAGGCCGCTCCGTGAGCGCGCCGCCCGGCCGGGAGAGCGTATGACCAACACGCCAGAGACCGGCACCGGATCGACCTCGGCGTCCATGGGTCCCAGGCCGAGCGCCTGGAACATCGCCAACGTCGTCACGGTGCTCCGTCTGGCGATGGTCCCGCTCTTCGTGGTGTGCCTCTTCCTGGAGGGGGACGGCTGGCGGATCACCGCGCTGGTGGTCTTCCTGGTGGCCTCGCTCACCGACCTGCTGGACGGCGAGCTGGCCCGCCGCTACGGCCTGGTCACCGACTTCGGGAAGATCGCTGATCCGATCGCGGACAAGGCGCTGACCGGCGCCGCGCTGATCAGCCTGTCGGTCCTGGGCGAGCTTCCGTGGTGGGTCACCGTCGTGATCCTCGGCCGGGAGCTGGGTGTGACCCTCCTGCGGTTCGCGGTGATCCGGCACGGGGTCATCCCGGCCAGCTACGGCGGGAAGGTGAAGACCGTCCTGCAGATCGCCGCGATCGCCCTCTACATGTGGCCGGGCATGCCGGATGTGCTCCGCTGGATCGTGATGGGCGCCGCGGTCGTGGTGACCGTGGCGACGGGGGTCGACTACGTCGTCCGCGCGGTGAAGCTGCGGCAGGTGGCGAAGCAGGCGAGGGAGGCCTGATGGGCCGCGTCCCGCCCGCCGCCGAGGTGCTGTCCCTGCTCGTCCGCCGGGGGGAGACGGTGGCGGTGGCCGAGTCGCTGACCGCGGGGCTGATCGGCGCGGCCCTCACCGTCCCGCCCGGCGCGTCGGCCGCCTTCGCCGGTGGTGTCATCTCCTACGCCACCGAGCTCAAGCACCGCCTCCTGGGCGTCCCCGCCGACCTGCTGGCGCGGGAGGGGGCGGTCCACCCGGACGTCGCCGCGGCCATGGCGGACGGCGTCCGCCGGCTCACCGGCGCCTCCTACGGCCTGGCCTCGACCGGGGTGGCCGGGCCCGACCCGCAGGACGGAAAACCGGTCGGTACCGTGCATTTGGCCGTTAGCGGTTCGGATGGGCGGGTATGGCAGGAAGATCTGAACCTCGCCGGAACGCGTGACGAGATCCGGCGGTCGACGGTGATCGAGGCAGTGGACCTTCTGCGGAGAGTTCTGGAGACGAGCATGAGGGAACATTCCGGGTGATTACCGCGTTACGTCCCCAGCGAACATGCTCACCGTGGTCTGCCGTCGCATCGGTGGATGCGGGTACGGTGGAACTGTGAGTGATGTAAAGGTCAAGCGATGATGACGGCGAGGAGTATGTACCAAGGGTCGCGCACGAACGGGCGGCACGAACCGATCGCGCGGGGGGTCGCCCAGGCTCCCGCGCTGGGGAGGGAGCGACAGATGGTCCTGCTGCGTCAGCTGCTCGGTGACGTGCTGCGGCGACTGCGGGTGCGGCAGAGTCGCACCCTGCGTGAGGTTTCCACGTTGGCCCGTGTCTCCCTCGGATATCTCTCCGAGGTGGAGCGTGGCCAGAAGGAGGCGTCCTCGGAACTGCTCGCGTCGATCTGCGGCGCCCTCGGGGTGCCGCTGTCGCAGGTGCTCCGTGAGGTCTCCGACCAGTTCGCCCTGGCCGAGCTCCAGCACGCCCCGGTGCTCGCCGGCGACGTTCCCGAGCGGGAGCGCCTGCCGATCGCCGAGACCGTGCCCGGCTCTCTTTCCGAGGATGTGTTCCCCGAGGTCAACGACATGGTCGCCGCCTAGCCGGCCGGTTCTCCCGGCTGACAGTGACGGCACCAGAAGATCAGCCGTTCCTGCGGCTGTGCCCCCATCTCGCCACGACTGATCCGATGCCCGCAGCGCAGGCATGACCTTCCTGCCCTGCCGTACACCCACATGTCCCGTCCCGCGCGCGGGTCGCCCGTCGTCGCCCTGGTCGCCCGGTCGCGATTGGCGTGCAGCAGCCGCCGCGCGAGCACGGCGATCCTTTCCACATCTTCGATCTCACCCACCGGCCGCCACGGCGAGACCCCCGCGAGGAAGAGCGTCTCGGCCCGGTAGACGGTGCCGACCCCCGCGAGGTTGCGCTGGTCGAGCAGCGCCTCGCCGATGGTCGCCCGGGGATCGCGCGCGAGTCGCCGCGCGGCCTCCGCCACGTCCCAGTCGGGCCCCAGCGGGTCGGGGCCCAGATGCCCGACCAGCCGATGCTCCTCGGCGGTCGCCACCAGGTCCACCATGCCGAGCCGTACCCCCGCCGCCTGCCACTCGGTGTTCGCCAGCACGAGGCGGACCACGTCACCCGGGGGGAGGCGCCGCCCGGCGGGCGATATCTGCCAGCTCCCCTCCATCCGCAGGTGGGTGTGGACGGTGAGGTCTCCCTCCACCCGGGTGAGCAGGTGCTTGCCGCGCGAGACGGTCTCAAGGACCCGCCTGCCGGTCAGGTCGGCGGTGGCGTACCGCGGGACGCGGAAGTCGGACCTGACCAGGACCCGGCCGTCGAGCGCCCGGCCGAGCCGCCTCGCGGTGCGGTAGACGACGTCGCCCTCGGGCATGGGGCCGGCTCAGTCCCAGGCGGAGGGGTCGGCGGCGAGGGTCATGACGCGCTCGGGGAGCATGCCGGTGGCCACGCTGTCGAGCGTGACCTCCTCCAGGATGGCCCGCTCGCTGGCGCGCAGCGCGATCCAGACCTTCTGCAGCGACTCGGCGGGGCCGCGGTAGCCGACGTGCTCGGGCCGCTCGCCCCGGACGTTGGCCAGCGGGCCGTCCACCGCGCGGATCACGTCGGCCAGGGTGATCTCCCGCGCCGGGCGGGCCAGCACGTAGCCGCCCTCGGGGCCGCGCTGGCCGCGGACCAGGCCGGCCCGGCGCATCTGCAGCAGGATGTTCTCCAGATACTTCGGCGGCATGTCCTGCTCCTTGGCCAGCTCGCCCACCGTGGTCGGTCCGTCACCGGCGGCGGCGAGTTCGGCGGCGGCACGAAGGGCATAGTCGACACGAGCAGATAGGCGCATGTAGTCGATTATCCCGCCTGCTATTGACTGCTTAGGCGCCAGGGATCGGAAGAGCCGAACATGTCGCCTCTGCGGCCGGCGCCCGGTCCGTCCGGCGGGGGCGCCCGTGACACTCCGTGACGAACCACGCCTGAAGCGTCATGATGAGGGGATGCCATGGCGCCGGGCGTGTCCCGGTGGCGGGCGGCCGCGCCGTGCGGGCCACGGGTCCCGCGGAGGTACGGCACGGCCGTCCGCGGAGACCACCGGAGGTATGGCGCGCCGGCGGGAACCGCGGCGGTACGGCCCGATCGTCGGCGGGAACCCGCGGCGGTACGGCGCGGCCGTCGGCGGGAACCCGCGTCGGCCCCCGCGCGGCTAAGCTGTCAGGAACCTTTATTGACTAATGCGAACGCTTCTCGCCTGAATGCAAAAGCGACGGGGAAACGGCGGACAAGAGAGCATGCGTATGGAGCGACGTCCTGGCGTGCCCAGGCTTCTGCGGGAGATCAACGACCGGGCCGCCCTGGAGCTCCTGCTCGACTCCGGTCCCCTGACCCGGGGGCAGATCGGCGAGCTGACCGGCCTTTCCAAGGTGACGGCGTCCCAGACGCTGGCCCGGCTCGAAGAGCGCGGACTGGTCGAGGTGACCGGGGAGCAGGCGGGAGGACGAGGGCCGAATGCCGCTCTTTATGGGGTTATTCCGTCTTCCGCCTATGTCGCGGGCCTGGCCGTCGGGCCGGAATTCGTCACCACCGCCGTCGCCGATATCAGCGGCGATATCGTGGCCGAGGTGACGGTCGCCCCGGACGGGCACGACGACCCGGTCGCCCTCGTGCACAGCGCGATGGTCAAGGCGTGCCGGTCCGCCAAGGTCGCCCTGGCCAGGTTGCGGGCGGTCGTGATCGGCACCCCCGGCGTCGTCGATCCCCGCACCGGGGACGTCCGGTTCTCCTTCGACCTGCCGGGCTGGCGCGAGGGCATCCACCAGCGGCTCGCCCGCGACCTGCGCCGCGACGTCAGGATCGAGAACGACGTGAACCTGGTGGCCGTCGCCGAGCGCGCCCTGGGCGCGGCGCGGCGGGCCGACGACTTCGTGCTGCTCTGGGTGGACCGCGGCATCGGCCTCGGCGTCGTCCTCGGTGGCCGGCTGCACCGCGGCCGTTCCGGCAGCGCCGGGGAGATCGGTTACCTGCCGGTGCCGGGCGTGCCGCTCGCCGAGGACGTGCGGGAGGTCCCCGGGCGCATGCCGTCCCTCGCCGGAGGGCTGCAGTCGCTGGTCACCGACGAGGCGGTGACCGAACTGGCCCGGACGCACGGCTTCGCCGGGCGCGGCGCGGCCGAATGCGTGGCGGCGGCCGTCGAGGCGGGAGAGCGCGGCCGGCCGCTGCTGGACGAGATCGCCCGGCGGCTGGCGCTGGGCGTGGCGTCGGTGTGCGTGGTGCTGGACCCCGGGCTCGTGGTGCTCGCCGGCGAGGTCAGCCGGGCGGGCGGCGGCGAGCTGACCTTCAGGATCGAGGAGGCCGTGGCCCGGATGTGCCCGGTGCGTCCCCGGGTGGTGTCCGGCGAGGTCGAGGGTGACCCGGTGCTGCGCGGCGCCGTGCTGGCGGCGCTGGAGCAGGCGCGCGAGGAGCTCTTCGCGTCCTGAACCGCCCACGCCGCCCGAGCATCCGTACGGCCGCGCCGTTCCCGCCCTGCTCGTACGGCCGCGCCGCCTCCGCCCTGCTTGGACGGCCGTGCCGTTCCCGCCCGCCCCTGTACGACCGGCCCGGCCGGTCCGGTCGCCGGGACCGTCAGACGCCGAGCAGTTCGGCGGCGGCCTGGGCGTTGGCCCGGGCGGCGCCGTACGTGGCGAGGTAGGTCACGCCCTCGGGCCGCCAGACCGGCAGGCCCATCTCCACCACCGTCGCGTCCGGGCGGGCGGCCAGCAGCGCCGATATCACCGAACGGCCGACGGCGTGGCGGTGGGCGTCCTTGACCACCACGACCAGGGAGCGGCCCGCGGCGCGTGCCAGCAGGTCCGGCACGTCGGCGTCCTCCGGCCGGACCCGCACGACCTCCGCGCGGGGCAGCAGCGGGGTGAACCCCCATGGCACGTCCCCCACCGCGATGGTCGGCGGGGTCTCCATCTCCACCACCAGCGGATCGACGAGCGGGGCCGCGGTCCCGGTGAGGCTGACCGCCCGGCGGGCCGCAGCCAGGCCGACCACCCGCTCCCCGTCCATGCCCGCCGCGCCCGCCGCCGCCGCGTCCGCCCGGGACGCGGCGAACCAGGCGCGCAGCCGCGCCACCCGCTCGGCCGCCTCCTCCAGACGCTCCCCGGGCAGACGGCCGTCCCGCACCGCGGCGACGATCCCGGCGACGATCCGGCGGGTGTCCTCCTCCGTCGGCAGCGGCCCGAGGCAGAGCAGGTCGGTTCCGGCGGCCAGGGAGAGCACCGCGCCGTCCACCAGGCCGTAGGCGTCGGTGACCGCCCGCATGTCGAGGGCGTCGGAGACGACCACCCCGTCGTAGCCCAGCTCGCCGCGGAGCAGCCCGGTCAGCGCGGCCGGTGACAGCGTGGCGGGGAGCGCGCCGGTCAGCGCCGGGACGCGGACGTGCGCGGTCATGATCGACTTGGTTCCGGCGTCGATCGCGGCGCGGAAGGGCACCAGTTCGCGCGCGCGCAGCAGCTCCGGAGAGGCGTCGACGAGCGGCACCTCCAGGTGGGAGTCCTGGAGGGTGGCGCCGTGACCGGGGAAGTGCTTGACGCAGGCGGCCACCCCGGCCGACTGCAGCCCCCGCACCGCGGCGACGGTGTGCCGGGCCACCAGGGCGGGGTCCGACCCGAACGAGCGGGTGCCGATCACCGGGTTGTCGTCGGCGCTGTTGACGTCCGCGGACGGGGCCATGTCGAGGTTGATCCCGCAGCGGGCCAGGTCGTCGCCGATCGCCCGGTGCACGCGCCGGGTCAGCTCGACGTCGTCGACGGCGCCCAGGGCGGCGTTGCCGGGGTAGGGGCTGCCCACGTGGTAGTCGAGGCGGGTGACGTCGCCGCCCTCCTCGTCCAGTGAGATGACCGGCTCGCCCGCCTCGCGCAGCCGCGCGGTGAGGGCCGCCAGCCGGTCGGGGCCCGCGACGTTGAAGCCGAAGAGGGTGACGCCGCCGAGGCCGGCCTCCAACTCCCGCACGACCCACTCTGGGGCGGTGACGCCCTGGAAGGCGGCGAGCAGCGTGCCGGCCGCAAGGCGGTGAAGGCCGCGGTCGCCGGGACTCGCGCTGAACTCGGACATGGCGCTGGAACGCTCCTTACCTGGGAAGTTTCCGGGAGAAGTGGCCTGATGGAGGGGCGGGGGCGGCGGGGCCGTGCGGTGCGGGCCCGGCCGCCGGTGGCGTGCCGTACGGCCCGCACCGCGCGGGCGCGGGGCCGTACCGGCGCCGGGGTCAGCCCTTGACGGCGCCCGCGACGAGGCCGGAGACCATCCGCCGCTGCACCAGGAGGAAGAAGACGACGACGGGGATCGTCATCATCGTGGAGCCGGCCATGATGGCGCCCCAGTCGGTGCCGCGCTGGCCGAAGAAGAACTGCAGCGCGACGGGCATCGTGTAGCCCGAGGAGTCCGACATCAGGATGAGCGCGAAGATCAGCTCGTTCCACGCGGTGATGAACGAGAAGATGCTCGTCGCCACCAGGCCGGGGGCCACCAGCGGGAACAGCACCCGCCAGAAGGTCGTCATCCGGCTGGCGCCGTCGATCCAGGCGGCCTCCTCCAGAGACTTGGGCACCGCGGCGACGAACGTGCGCAGCATCCAGATGCCGAACGGCAGCGTCAGGCCGACGTTGATGACGATCAGGCCCAGCAGCTGGTCGTACAGGCCGAGCCGCTTGACGTTGAGGAAGAGCGGGATGAGCAGGGCCTCCGCCGGGATCATCTGCACGATGAGCAGCAGGATCAGGAAGCTCGTACGGCCCCGGAACGTGAAGCGGGCGATGGCGGTGGCCGCCAGCAGCGCGAGCGCGGCGCCGATGAGGACGGTGCCCAGGGCGACGATCGCGCTGTTGCGCATGTAGAGCCAGATGGAGTTGCCGGCCACGCCCTCGCTGAGCACCCGGTCCACGTGTTCGACGGTGAAGTGGGTGGGGAACGGGATGAAGTCGGTGGTGAAGATCTGGTCGTTGGCCTTGAAGGAGGTCGAGACCATCCAGTAGACGGGGAACACCGCGAACAGGAAGACCAGCAGGCCGGCCGCGTTCAGCGCGATCCTCGTCAGGCGCTTGCGGGCGAACGGGGTCATCGCAGGTCCTCCGTCTTGACGATCTGCCTGATGTAGACGGCGGTGACGACGAGCAGGATCAGCGTCAGGATCACCGCGATCGCCGCTCCGACGCCCATCTTCGGCGGGCTGCGGAACGCCTCGGCGAAGGAGAAGATCGACAGGTTGAACGCCTCGCGGTTGGTCGGCCCGCCCATCAGCACGTACAGCTGGCTGAAGACCTTGAAGTCCCAGATGATGGACAGGATCGTCAGCACCGAGAAGACCGGCTTGAGCAGCGGGAAGGTGATCTTCCGGAAGATCCGCCAGGGGGTGGCGCCGTCGACCCGGGCCGCCTCGTAGAGCTCCGCGGGGATGCCCTTGAGACCGGCGAGCACCGACACGGCGACGAACGGGAACGACGACCAGAGCACGCAGACGATCAACACGAGGTAGATGGTGAACGCGTCGTTCAGCCACGGCTCACCGGTCCAGTCGGACCGCCCGAACAGCAGCTCCGACAGCCCGTCGGGCAGGAGGTTCAGCGCCCAGTTGATCATTCCGGCGTCGGCGTCGAAGAGCCATCGCCAGATGACGCCCTGGGCGACCGGTGGCACGGCCCAGGCCGACATGATGCCGATGACCACGAAGGTGGACATCTTCTTGCTCAGCCGGTTGAGCAGGGTGCCGACCGCGGTCCCGAGGACCAGCGTCAGGGCCACCGTGACGGCCGCGAACACGAGGGTGTTGCGGAGGGAGGACCAGAAGATCTCGTTGTCGAGGACCCTGGTGTAGTTGTCCCAGCCCTCCCAGGTCGCCGGCTTCTTCCCGTTGATCTGGGGGATCCCCACCTTCTGGAAGGAGATGACGATCATCTGCCCCAGCGGGTAGAGCAGCAGCCCGGCGATCACCAGCAGGCCGGGCGCGAGCAGGACGTAGGGGACGGCCCGGGGGGAGAGCCCGCGGGCCTTGGCGGGACGTTGCGGGGCGTGGCGGCGCCGCCCCGGGGCGGGGGACGCGCCCCCGCCCCGGGCGACCGTGGACGTGTTCGTCATCGCGCTACTGGTTCAGGATCTCTTCGATTTCCCCGTTGGCCTTGGCCAGGGCCTCGTCGGCGGTGGCCTTGCCCTCGATGACCGACCGGGCGGCGTTCTGCAGCACGGCCTTGGTCTCGTTGGCCTCGGTCCAGTTGGGGTCGGCGGGGAACGCCTTGGCCTTGGCGAAGGCGGCGGCGAACGGGGCCTGCGCCGGGTCGTCCTTCAGCTTCGCCAGCGCCTCGGGGTAGATCGGCAGCAGGCCGCCCTCGGAGGCGTAACGGCCGGCCCACTCCTTGTTCGTGGCCAGCTTGACGTAGTCGGCCGCCATTTCCTTGTTCTTCGCGCCGCCCCAGACGGTGATGTCGTTGCCGCCGAAGAAGGACGGGGCCTCGCCGCCGGACTTGGCGGGGAGCGGGAAGAAGGCCAGCTTGTCGCCCTTCAGCTTGCCCTTGCTGTCCTCCTCGATGCCCGGCAGGTCCCAGCCGGCGGTCAGGTACATGCCGACCTTGTCGTTGGCGAACCGCTTACGGATGTCCACCGTGTTCTGGGTGAGGCGCGACTTTCCGGACAGGCCGTCGGTGACCAGACCCGTGTAGGTGGCGAAGCCGGCCTTGAACGCGGGGTCGGTCACCTTGCCGACCCACTTGTCGCCCTCCTTGACGGCGTACTCGCCGCCCTCGGACCAGGCGAACGCGGCGAGCAGGTGGTTGGCGTCGGAGCCGCCGTTGAAGGCGAAGCCGTCGACGTCCTTGCCCTTCTTCTCCTGGATCTTCTTGGCCGCGGCGACGACCTCGTCCCAGGTCTTCGGAACCTCGATGCCGAGATCCTTGAACCAGTCCTTGCGGTAGAGCACCGCGCGGGAGCCCGCGCCCCACGGGACGGCGTAGACCTCGCCGTCGATGGTCTCCAGGCCGAGGAGGTTCTTCGGGATCTCCGCCTGGTCGCCGGCCTGCAGGAGCGGGGTGATCGGGGACAGCGCCTCCTGGCTCTGCCAGAGCGGCACCTGGTCGTTGCCGATCTCGGTGACGTCCGGGCCGGCGCCGCCCGCGGCGGCGGCGGTGAACTTGTCGTTCACCTGGGGCCAGGGGATCCACTCGAGGTTGACCTTGGCGCCGGACTCCTTCTCGAAGGCCGCGTTCAGCTCGTCCATGTACTTCTGGGCGGCGGGGTTGCTGTCGCCGAGCCGCCACACGGTGAGCGTCTGACCGGCGTACTTGGGGCCGGATGCGGCCGGCGCCGACGCCCCGGAGGTGGCGGCGCCATCGGACGAATCAGAGCCGCTGCAGGCGGCCAGGCCCAGCGCGAGGGCGGCGGTGGCGGCCGTCGTGGTGGCGATTCTCGCGAACTTCACTGGAGTTCTCCCTTTCCGGCTTTCAACGGGGGTGACGCTCTTCGGGCTGTCGGCTCGGGTCCCCGCGACCTGAGCGCGCTCCGGGCGGAGTGGGCGTCCTGTGGCCCGCGGGACTGTCGCCTGCGGGCTGACCATGGTTAAACTAACAATAAACTTTCTTAAAAGAAACGACCGTTAGCGGATCGTGACGGGGGGAGCGGACCTTGCCCAGACGCCCGGGAACACCCCGGCTGCTGCGCCAGCTCAACGATCGGGCGGCGCTGGAACTGCTGCTGGCCGGCGGACCCCTGACCCGGGCCGAGCTGGGAGAGCACACCGGCCTGTCCAAGGTCACCGCGGGGCAGCTGCTGGCCCGCCTGGAGGAGCGCGAGCTCGTCGCGGTGGTCGGCGAGCAGGCGGGCGGTCGCGGCCCCAACGCCGCCCTCTACGGCCTCGTGCCGTCGTGCGCGTACGCCGCCGGCCTGGACGTCCAACCCGACCGGGTCAGCGCGGCGGTGGCCGACATCACCGGCGAGACCGTGGCCGAGGTGTCGGTGGACCCCAACGGCCACGAGGACCCGGTCCGCCTCGTCTGCGGCGCCGTCGACAAGGTCTGCGCGTCGGCCGGCATCACCCGCTCCCGGCTGCGCGCCTTCGTGATCGGCACCCGTGGCGTCGTCGACCCGGGCACCGGCGACGTCCGCTTCTCCTTCGACCTGCCGTCCTGGCACGTGGGGGTGCTCGCCGGGCTCCGCGACGCCCTCGACGTCCCGGTGCGGATAGAGAACGACGTCAACCTCGCCGCGCTGGCCGAGCACGTCCACGGCGCCGCCGCGGGCCTGGACGACTTCGTGCTCGTCTGGGCCGGGGTCGGCCAGGGACTCGGGGTAATGCTCGGCGGGCGGCTGCACCGGGGCTTCACCGGCGGCGCGGGCGAGATCGGCTGGCTCCCGGTGCCGGGGGAACCGCTCCCCACCGACGTGCACGAGCCGCAGTCCGGCTCCTTCCAGCGTCTGGTCGGCGGGGACGCCGTGCGCGGCCTTGCCGGCGCGCACGGCATCGGCTCCGGCCGCGCGCCGGTCTCCATGCCGGTCTCCGTGCCGGTCTCAGGGACCGGGATCGGCGGCGGCGACGCGGCGGGTTCCGCGAACGGCTCGCGCGGGGTCACTCTCTCCGACGTGTCCGCGTCCCTGGGCGACCACGTCCGCGCGGCCGTCGAGGAGGGCGCGGAGGACTTCCTCGTCGAGCTGGCCGGCCGGCTGGCCGTCGGCGTGGCGGCGGTCTCGGTGGTGCTGGACCCCGGCCTGGTCGTGCTCAGCGGCGACGTCGGCCGGGCCGGCGGCCCCACGCTCGCGGCCAGGGTCGAGGAGGCGGTGGCCAGGATCTGCCCGAGCCGGCCGCGGGTCGTGGTCTCACGGGTCGAGGGCAACCCGGTGCTGCGCGGAGCCCTGGTCTCGGCCCTCGGCCAGGCCCGCGAGCAGGTCTTCTCCGAGACCGTCTGACCGGCCCCGGCCGGGCCTGCGAGCGGGTGGTTCCCGAGACCGTCCGACCGGCCCGGGCCGGGCCCGCGAGCGGATGCTCCCGGAACCGTACGGCGGTCTCCGGTCAGGCGCGCAGGCGCAGGCCGCGCGGGGTCGGATGGAACCCGGCGGCCTCCAGCGCGGCGGCCAGGGGGGAGTCGCCCACGGCCGAGCCGTCCGCGCGCTCCACGGTCAGCTTTCCGAGGGCGCCGTCGCGCACCGCCAGCGCCAGGGCGTCCACGGCGGGCCGCAGCCGCTCACCGCCGGTGAAGGACAGCAGGGTCTTGCCGCCGCGCTCGACGTAGAGCACCAGGTGCCCGTCGACGAGCACCACCAGGGAGCCCGCCTTGCGGCCCGGCTTGTGGGACACCTCCCCGGGATGGGGAGGCCACGGCAGGGCGGCGCCGTACGGGTTGGCCGGGTCGGCGGCGGCCAGCACCACCGCCCGCGGCGCGTCCGCCACGGGCTTCCGGGTGCTCCAGAGGTCGGGGGCCGGCTCGGCGGGCCGGAGCGGGCTCGCCGCGGCGCGCATGCGGTCCACGGCGCCCGGCAGGGCGAACTGCGCCCCGCCCAGGCCCTCGACGAAGTAGCCCCGGCGGCAGCGGCCGCTCTCCTCGAACGCGCGCAGGACCTGGTAGACGGCGGCGAACCCGCCGGGCAGCCGCTCGGCGGCCACCGCGCCCCGGGTCACCACGCCGTGCCGCTCCAGCAGCGTCTCGGCCTGGGCGTGCGCCCGCTGGGTGGCGTCCCCCGCGGGCTCCGGCAGCAGCCACCAGCGCCCGCTCACGGTCGGCGGGCCGCTACGGCTGGGCAGCACCGGCCGCCGCCTGCGGGTGGTGGCCGGGCGGTGCGCCGGGCGCCCGGTGCCGAGCGTGGCGCGCAGCGGCGCCAGCGTGTCACCGGTGACCCGGCCCGCCCACACGAGGTCCCACACCGCGGCCGTGAGCACCACGTCGTCCGGGGGCAGGCCGGACGCGAGGAGCGCGCCGGCGCGGGCGCCCAGCTCGCGGAAGAACAGGGCGCCCCCGCCGCCGAGGGCGGACAGGACCGCCTCGTGCAGCGGGGTCATGGTGATCTCCAGCGGCTCGGGCATCAGCAGGGGCGCGGTGTCGGCGAAGTACAGCGCCACCCAGCCGTCCGCGCCCGGCAGCGATCCCTGACCGGCCCAGACGACCTCGCCCGAGGAGGTCAGCTCGTCCAGCAACGACGGGTCGTATCCCGGCACCCGGGAGGGCAGGACCAGCGTCTCCAGCGCGGAGGCGGGCACCGCCGCGCCCTGGAGCTGCTCGATCGCGCCCACCAGCGCGTCGATCGGCGGCCTGCTCCCCCGGGAGGCGCCGGTGACGCCGTGCCAGGCGGGGGCGAAGGCCGCGAGCGTCTCGGGGGAGACCGGCTCGACCTCCTTGCGGAGCCGGGCCAGCGACCTGCGGCGCAGCAGCCGCAGCACCCCGGCGTCGCACCACTCCTCGCCCCGGCCGCCGGGCCGGAACTCCCCGCTCACCACCCGGCCCGCCGCGGCCAGGCGGCGCAGCGCGTCGGTGACGACCGCCTGCCCCAGGCCGAACCGCGTCGCGGCCGTGGCCGCCGCGAACGGGGCGCGGGTGCGGGCGTGCCGGGCGACCAGATCGCCCAGCGGGTCGTCCACCGGCTCCAGGAACGCCTGCGGCACGCCGACCGGCAGCGGCACGCCGAGCGCGTCGCGCAGCCGGGAGGCGTCCTCGATCGCCGCCCACCGCTCCTGACCGGCGATCCGCACCCTGATCGCCCGCCGGGCCTCCTCCAGGCCGGCCAGCCACGCCGGGTCGCCCCCGCGCAGGCCGACGTCCTCGGCGAGCAGCGGGCCGTGCGAGCGCAGCAGGTCGGCGAGGTCCTCGGCGTCGCGCAGCGGCCGGTCGAGCCGCGCCAGCTCGCGCTCGGTGTCGGCGATGACGTCGGGGTCGAGCAGCTCGCGCAGGTCGGCCTGGCCCAGCAGCTCGGCCAGCAGGGTCGTGTCGAGCGCCAGCGCCTGGGCGCGGCGCTCGGCCAGCGGGGCGTCGCCCTCGTACATGAACGCGCCGACATAGTTGAACAGCAGCGACGCGGCGAACGGCGACGCCTGGGAGGTCTCCACCTCGACCAGCCGCACCCGCCGCGCCGCGATGTCGCGCATGAGCCGGACCAGGCCCGGCACGTCGAAGACGTCCTGCAGGCACTCGCGCATCGTCTCCAGCACGACCGGGAACGAGGCGTAGCGGCTCGCCACGGCCAGCAGGTGCGAGGCCCGCTGCCGCTGCTGCCACAGCGGGGTGCGCCTGCCGGGCGTGCGGCGCGGCAGCAGCAGGGACCGCCCCGCGCACTCCCGGAAGCGCGCGGCGAACAGCGCCGAGCCGCCGAGCTCCTCGGTGACGATCCGCTCGATCTCCTCGGCGTCGAAGACCGCGACGTCGGACGGGGGGTCGGAGAGCGTGTCCGGGATGCGCAGCACGATCCCGTCGTCGGAGTGGATCGCCTGGACGTCGACGCCGTAGCGCTCGCGCAGCCGCCGTCCGATCGCCAGGGCCCACGGCGCGTGCACCCGCGCGCCGTACGGCGAGTGCAGCACGACGCGCCAGTCGCCCAGCTCGTCGTGGAACCGTTCGACCACCAGCGTCCGGTCGTCGGGGACGTATCCCGTGGCCTCCCGCTGCTCGGCGAGATAGGAAAGGAGGTTGGCCGCGGCGAACCCGTCGAACCCGGCCGCCCGGATCCGCTCCGGCGCCCCGTCTTCCGAGGCGGACACCTCGCGGAGGAAGGCGCCGATCGCCCGGCCCAGCTCCGCCGGGCGGCCCGCGCTGTCACCGTGCCAGAACGGCAGCTTGCCCGGCCTTCCGGGCGCGGGGGAGACCAGGACCCGGTCGGCCGTGATGTCCTCGATCCGCCAGGACGTCGCGCCCAGCACGAAGACGTCGCCCACCCGCGACTCGTAGACCATCTCCTCGTCCAGCTCGCCCACCCGCGAGGACTTCTCCCCGGCCAGGAACACGCCGAACAGCCCCCGGTCGGGGATCGTGCCGCCGTTGGTCACGGCCAGCCGCTGAGCCCCGGGCCGGCCCCGCAGGACGCCCGTGACGCGGTCCCAGACGATCCGCGGGCGCAGCTCGGCGAACTCCTCGCTCGGGTAGCGCCCGGCGAGCATGTCGAGCGTCGCCTCCAGGGCGCCGCGGGGCAGCGTCCGGTACGGCGCGGCCCGCCGTACCAGGGCCTCCAGGTCGTCCACCGTCCACTCGTCGAGCGCCGTCATCGCCACGATCTGCTGGGCGAGCACGTCGAGCGGGTTGCGGGGGTAGCGCATCTCCTCGATCTCCCCGGCGCGCATCCGCTCGGCCACCACCGCCGTCTGCACCAGGTCGCCGCGGTACTTGGGGAAGATCACGCCGCGGGAGACCGCCCCCACCCGGTGGCCGGCCCGGCCGATCCGCTGCAGGCCGCTGGAGACGCTCGGCGGCGACTCCACGCAGGCGACCAGGTCGACCGCGCCCATGTCGATGCCGAGCTCCAGGCTGGAGGTCGCGACGACGGCGGGCAGCCGCCCGGACTTGAGGGCGTCCTCGATCGCCGCGCGCTCCTGCTTCGACACCGACCCGTGGTGGGCCCGGACGATCTCCGGGACCACGCCCTTGGACGCGCCCGCCTGCGCCATCATCTCCGCCGGGGCGGCGGACGAGGTGGGCGGCGGGGAGCCGGCCTCCCCCGTGCCGCCGGTGTCGCCGGGCCGCCGCTCCCAGGCCAGCTCGTTGAGCCGGGTGCAGAGCCGCTCGGCCAGCCGCCGGGAGTTGGCGAACACGATCGTCGAGCGGTGGGCGCCGATCAGGTCGAACAGCCGCTCCTCGACGTGCGGCCAGATGGACCGCCGGGCGGGCGGCTCGGTGAGCCAGCGGTCGTCGCCGAGATCGTCGGCACCGTCACCGGGACCTCCGCCGGGACCTCCGCCGGGACCTCCGCCGGGACCGTCGCCGTCGCCGGAGGACGGCCGCGTCGGGGCGGAGTCGAGCTCGGTCATGTCCTCGACCGGGACGACGACCTCGATCTCGATCTCCTTCTCCGAGGGGGGCTGCACCACGACGGCCGGGCGGGGGCCGCCGAGGAACTCGGCGACCTCGCTCACCGGGCGCACGGTCGCCGACAGCCCGACGCGCTGCGCGGGGGCGGGGAGCAGCGCGTCGAGCCGCTCCAGGGTGAGGGCCAGGTGGGCGCCGCGCTTGGTGCCCGCCACCGCGTGCACCTCGTCGACGATGACCGTCTCCACCCCGCGCAGCGCCTCGCGGGCCTGGCTGGTCAGCAGCAGGAACAGCGACTCGGGGGTGGTGATGAGGATGTCGGCGGGCCTGGCCGCGAACCGGCGCCGTTCCTCCGGCGAGGTGTCGCCCGACCGGATCGCCACGGAGATCTCCGGCGCCGGCAGCCCGAGCCGCCGGGCGGTCTGCCGCAGCCCGGTCAGCGGCGCCCGGAGGTTGCGCTCGACGTCGACCGCCAGCGCCTTGAGCGGCGACACGTAGAGCACCCGGCAGCGCCGGGCGGCCTCGCCGCCCTGGCCTGAGTGCCCACGGGACCCACCGGAGCCCCGCGTGCCCCGCCGGCCGCCGGAGTCGCGGGCGCCCCGCGCGGCCCCGCCGGACGGGGTCGCGGAGCCCGGCCCGCCGTCCGCGTCGCCGTCCGCGTTACCGTCCGCGCAGTCGGCCTCGGCCGCGCGCTCGGCGGCCAGCCGGTCGAGCGACCACAGGAACGCCGCCAGCGTCTTGCCGGAGCCGGTGGGCGCGACGACGAGGGTGTTGTCCCCGCGGGCGATCGAGGCCCACGCCCCCTCCTGGGCGGCGGTGGGCGCGGCGAAGGCGCCGGCGAACCATTCCCTGGTCATCGGGCCGAAGTGGTCGAGCGCTGAGCCGGTCACGGATCCATACTGCCCTCCGCCACCGACAGAACCGCCCGCCCGGAGCACGGCCTCCGGGGCGTCCGGTCACGAGCACCGTGGGGAGGGGCCACACTGGAGCCATGCGCCTGTCGGACTTCTGGAACCGGATGAGACTCCACTTCGGTGACGCCTACGCCGAGTCGTGGGCCCGCGACTACGTCATCGCCGACCTGGACGGCAGGACGGTGAACCAGGCGCTGGCCGAAGGCGTCGCCGCCAAGGACGTCTGGCGGGCCGTGTGCAAGGTGTCCGACGTCGCCGCCGGCCTGCGCTGAGCCGCCGGCCGGCGCCGGTCCGCTCCGCGACGCGGGGCACCGTGGGACGGGCGGGGGACGGGCGGGGGCGTCGAACCTCGATCGAACAATCGTTCGGCTATATTGGACACGCCGCCACCGATGGCGTGCTCTTCCAGAAAATGTCGGTCGCACCCCGTAGCTTTCTGGCAACCGATTCATCCCGTGACCCTCCAGGGGGGCTCCCATGGCAGCTAACGACCGCGAGAAGGCGCTCGAGACCGCTCTCGCCCAGATCGAGCGGCAGTTCGGCAAGGGCTCCGTCATGCGTCTCGGCGACGAGGCGCGGGCGCCCATCGAAGTGATCCCGACCAGCTCCATCGCGCTCGACGTCGCCCTCGGCATCGGCGGGTTCCCGCGCGGCCGCATCATCGAGATCTACGGTCCCGAGTCCTCGGGTAAGACCACGGTCGCCCTGCACGCGGTGGCCAACGCCCAGAAGGCCGGGGGCATCGCGGCGTTCATCGACGCCGAGCACGCCCTCGACCCCGAGTACGCCAAGAAGCTGGGCGTCGACACCGACGCGCTGCTCGTCTCCCAGCCCGACACCGGTGAGCAGGCGCTGGAGATCGCCGACATGCTGATCCGGTCCGGCGCCGTCGACCTGCTGGTCATCGACTCGGTCGCGGCCCTGGTGCCCAAGGCCGAGATCGAGGGCGAGATGGGCGACAGCCACGTCGGTCTCCAGGCGCGCCTGATGTCCCAGGCCCTGCGCAAGGTGGCCGGCGCGCTCAACAGCACCGGCACCACGGCGATCTTCATCAACCAGCTCCGCGAGAAGATCGGCGTCATGTTCGGCTCGCCCGAGACCACGACCGGTGGAAAGGCGCTGAAGTTCTACGCCTCGGTCCGTCTCGACATCCGCCGCATCGAGACGCTCAAGGACGGCACGGAGGCGGTCGGCAACCGCACCCGGGTGAAGGTCGTCAAGAACAAGATGGCCCCGCCCTTCCGCGTGGCCGACTTCGACATCCTCTACGGCGTCGGCATCTCCCGCGAGGGCGGTCTGATCGACATGGGTGTCGAGCACGGCTTCGTCCGCAAGTCCGGCGCCTGGTACACCTACGAGGGCGACCAGCTCGGCCAGGGCAAGGAGAACGCCCGCAACTTCCTGCGGAACCACCCCGACATGGCCAACGAGATCGAGAAGAAGATCAAGGAGAAGCTCGGCATCGGCCCGCGCATCGACAGCCCGGCCGCCCCGCCCGCCGCTCCTGCTCCCGCTCCCGCTCCCGCCGCGTCCGGCCGGGGTTCCAAGGCGACCCCCAAGCCGGGTGACGTCTGATCCGGGACCGGCCGATGACGACGGGACCGACGGGGCCTGACCCCGGTCCGGCCGACCAGGCCGGGCCGCGGGACTGGGGCGCCTGGCCCGACGTGCCCGAGCCCTCGGGTCCCTCCCGGAAGGGAGGAAGGCGCGAGGGCCGGCGCGGAGGGAGGCGTTCCCGGAGCGCCCCCGACGGACGACTCCCGGACGGGCCGGTCGAGGGTTCCCCGGCGAGCCAGGGACCCGACGCCGACCCGCAGGCGGTGGCGCGTGCCATCTGCCTGCGGTTGCTGACCATGGGGCCGCGCACCCGGGCGCAGCTCGCCGAGGCGTTGCGCAAGCGCGAGGTGCCGGACGAGGCGGCCGAGGCGGTGCTCGAACGGTTCTCCGAGGTCGGGCTCATCGATGACGAGGCGTTCGCCGCCGCCTGGGTGAGCTCGCGCCACACCGGGCGGGGGCTGGCCCGCAGGGCGCTCGCCTCGGAGCTCCGGCACCGCGGGGTCGACGAGGACACGGTGAAGGAGGCCGTGGAGCAGCTCGACCCCGAGCAGGAGGAGGAGACCGCCCGCAGGCTGGTGGCGCGCAAGCTCTCCGCCACCCGGGGTCTGGATCGTGCCGTCCGGACCCGCAGGCTGGCGGGCATGCTCGCCCGTAAGGGATACGGCCCGGGGCTGGCGTTCCGCGTGGTCCGCGAAGCCCTGGAGAACGAGGAGTCGGACGGCCCGGCCTTCCCCGACGACCTCGATCATCCCTTCGACTAGCCCTCCGTTCCGGGTTCCCTGATCATCCTTTTGGTGAGGCCTCCGGTTCAGGGTGCGCCTTTGCTTGCCCGTTACCTGTTTGACGCTTAGCCTCGACGACAGTGAGGAGTTACTCCGCGCAGCGCGGATTGTCATAACGGTTGATTACGGGCGAACAAATGCGGCGGATGAGGGCGGACAATGCGCCGGCGTGATCAGCCGGTGTGGAGTGGACCCTCGGTCGGCACCTGCCGCGGTGACGACACCGCCTGACTTCTCCGTGCCGTGCGTGTGACCCCTCGCATGCTTGATATCCGCGACGCGAGGAGGGCGGGGCGCGCATGGATCCGATTGTGGTCGTCATACTGACCGGGGCCGTCGCGGTTCTTTCGGTGGTGACGATAGTCGCGCTGATCGTGTTGCTGCGCCGTACCGGTGGCGGGCCGATAGGCCCTTCTCCCGCGCAGATGGCCGAGGTTCAGACCGAGCTGGAGGCCGCCCGGCGGGAGGCCGCCGACATCCGCGCCAAGGCGGAGAACGACGCCGGGGAGATCCTGCGCAGGTCCGAGCTGGCCGTCGAGGCGGCCGCGGAGCTGCGCAAGGAGGCCGAGGCGGAGAGCCGGGGCCTGAAGTACGAGATCAAGGAGCTCCGCTCCGACCTGGAGCGCAGGGAGAACCGGCTGGCCGAGCGGGAGCAGCGCCTGGACGAGGAGGCGAGGCGCCAGGCCGAGCGGGCCCGCAAGCTCGCCGAGACCGAGACCGAGCTGGCCGCCCGCCGGGAGGAGCTGGACCGGGTCGCCGAGGAGCGCAGGGCCGTCCTGGAGCGCGTCGCCGGCCTCACCGGCGACGAGGCCAAGACCGAACTGGTGCGGGAGATCGAGAACCAGGCCAAGCGCGAGGCCGCCCTGATCATCCGGCAGATCGAGGGCGACGCCCGCAAGGAGGGCGAGAAGCGCGCCACCAAGATCGTCACCCTGGCGGTCCAGCGGGTGGCCACCGAGCAGACCGCCGAGTCGGTCGTCAGTGTCCTGCACCTGCCGGGCGACGAGATGAAGGGCCGCATCATCGGCCGCGAGGGCCGCAACATCCGCGCCTTCGAGACGACGACCGGGGTCAACCTCATCATCGACGACACGCCCGAGGCGGTCCTCCTGTCGTGCTTCGATCCGGTTCGCCGGGAGACCGCCCGGCTGACCCTGGAGAAGCTCGTGCTCGACGGGCGCATCCACCCTCAGCGGATCGAGGAGGCGTACGAGCGCAGCAAGGCGGAGGTCCGGGAGCTGTGCGTACGCGCCGGCGAGGACGCCCTGGTGGAGCTGGGCCTCACCGACATGCACCCGGAGCTGGTCACCCTGCTCGGCCAGCTCCGCTACCGCACCTCCTACGGCCAGAACGTGCTGGGCCACCTCATCGAGTCGGCCCACATCGCCGGGATCATGGCCGCCGAGCTGCGGCTCGACCCGACGCTGCTCAAGCGCTGCACCGTCCTGCACGACATCGGCAAGGCCCTCACCCACGAGGTCGAGGGCAGCCACGCGCTCATCGGCGCGGAGATCGCCAGAAGGTACGGCGAGCATGAGGACGTCGTCCACGCCATCGAGGCCCACCACAACGAGGTGGAGGTCAAGACCGTCGAGGCGGTGCTGACCCAGGCGGCCGACGCCATCAGCGGCGGCCGGCCGGGCGCCCGGCGCGAGTCGCTGGAGGCCTACGTCAAGCGGCTGGAGCGGCTGGAGGAGATCGCCACCTCCTACGACGGCGTCGACAAGGTCTTCGCCATGCAGGCCGGCCGGGAGGTCCGCGTCATGGTGAAGCCCGACGCGGTGGACGACATCCAGGCCCAGGTGATCGCCCGCGACGTGGCCAAGCAGGTGGAGGAGGAGCTCACCTACCCCGGGCAGATCCGCATCACGGTCGTGCGGGAGTCCCGCGCCACCGAGTTCGCACGCTGAACCCGCCGTCCCGCCCGTCCTGCCGGTCCGCGCCCTCCGACCCGCGGCTCCCGCCCATCCTGGCCGGTCCGTGCCCTCCGGCCCTCCGGCCCGCCGGACGGCCTTGACGGAGGTCGAACCCGCCGGTTCGTGCCCGTCGGTCCGTGTCTGTCGGTCCGTACCCGCCGGCCCATGCCCGCCGGTCCGCGGGCCGGCCGGGACGGGCCGGCGCCGGGCTCTCAGCCGCGGAAGATCTGCTGGTAGAAGGCGAGCTCGGTGGCCAGGGCCGCGCTGCGGGTCTCCACGCGGCGGAAACCGTGGGCCTCGCCCTCGAAGGTCATGTAGGTGCACGGGACGCCGCGCTCGGCGAGCGCGTCGGCGAACGCCCGCGACTGGGCGGGCGGCACCACCGGGTCGGAGAGACCCTGCAGGAGCAGCATCGGGCAGCTCACCCCGGCGACCCGGGCGAGCGGCTCGCGGGAGGCGTACAGGGCGGGGTCCTCCGGGCCGACGAGCCACTCGACGTAGCGGGACTCGAAGTCGTGGGTGGCGGCGACGAGCGGGCCGAGCGCGCTCACCCCGTAGTAGGAGACACCGCCGGCGAACGCGCCGGAGGCGCAGCAGGCCGCCATGGCGGTCCAGCCGCCCGCGCTGCCGCCCCGGATCGCGATCCGTGCCGGATCGGCCAGCCCCTGAGCCGCCAGCCATCCGGCGGCGGCGATCACGTCCTCGACGTCCACCACCCCCCACTCGCCGCGCAGCCGGTCGCGGTAGGCGCGGCCGTATCCGGTGGAGCCGCCGTAGTTGACGTCGAGCACGCCGATGCCCCGGCTGGTGAAGAACGCCTTCTCCAGCTCGGGTGCGCTCGTGCTGTGCGAGGTGGGGCCGCCGTGGACGGACACGATGTAGGGAGGGGCGCCCTCCCCGCGGCACCGCGGGTTCGACGGCGGGTGGACGAACGCGTGGACCCGCCGGCCGGACCGGCCCTCGAACTCCACGCTCCGCGCGACCGGGAGGTAGGCGGTCTCCGGAGGCTCCTCGGCGTCCTGCCGGAGCTCCTCGGCGTGTCCGGTCGGCAGATCCAGGCGAACGACCGAGCGGGGCGTCGCCGGGCCGTACCCGATCCCGGCGAGTGAGCGCCCGTCTCGGTCGAGGGCCGGGGCCCAGCCGGCGTAGGGCACGTCCAGGTCGGTCAGCGTGCCGTCGGCCGGGTCGAGGACGCCCAGCCGCAGGTCTCCCCGCCCGTGCAGGACCGCGATCCGCCCGTCGTCCAGCACGGCGTAGGGGTGGGCGCCGAGCTGCCACAGCGGCCCGGCGAACTCCTCCTCCGCCGGGCGGAGTGCCTCCGGGGCGGTGCCGTCCAGTGCGATCCGGTAGAGGTTCCACCAGCCCGACCGGTCGGAGACGAGGTACAGGTGGCGGTCGCCGCACCAGCGGGGGGCCAGCACCGACTCGGAGGGCCCGCCGCAGAGCGTCCGCGAGCGGCCGTCCGCCAGGCGGGTGATCCGCAGCTCTGTACCGTTCCACGGCATGCGCGGGTGGTCCCAGCAGATGTAGGCCAGGTGCTCCCCGTCGGGGGAGAGCTCCGGGTAGGCGTAGAAGTCGCTCCCGCCGACGTGCTCGTGCGGCTCGGCGGAGCCGTCCAGCGGGACCGAGACGATCGAACGGCTCACCCGGCCGTCGTCGTGGTGCCGCTCCCGGACGCACCAGACCCGGCCGTCGCGGACGGTCATGTCCGCGTAGCGGAGCGCCGCGTCCCGGTCGGGCTCCGGCGTGATCGGACGGGGCTCGCCGTCCGCGAACACCAGGTGAAGGCGCTGGTCGGCGAGGTTGGCGAACACCACGCCGCCGCCGGGGACGACCGCGTAGGAGCGCCCGCCGTACTCGTGGACGCGGGTTCGGGCGCTCCACGGCGCGGCCAGCAGCTCGTGGAGCGCGCCGTCGGGGTCGCGCCGCATGATCGTGGTCCGCCCGCCCTCGGCGGGGCGGTCCTCGGTCCACCACACCTGCTCGCCGGCCACCGTCGGGTACGCCGGGCGCAGCCCGGACCGGGCCACCTCGGCGGTGGATATCGGAGAAGGCCAGGTGGCGTACGGCAGGACGGCCTGCTCGGGGGACATGACGTCATCCTGCCCGATAACTCGGCGCGTGTCGCCGATATGGCCCCCATCCGGCGCGGGCGTCGGACCCCGGCCCTCCGGCACGGCACCGCGACCCCGGCACGGCACCGCGACCCCGGTACGGCCGGCGCGACCCGGTACGGCACCGCGACCCCGGTACGGCACCGCGACCCCGGTACGGCCGGCGTGACCCGGTACGGCTTCCGGGCGGTTCCGGGAAACGGCGGAGGGCGGCCACCGCGAGTCGCGGTGACCGCCCTCGGAAAGGCCGGTCGCGGGCGCCGCCGTACCGGCGCCCGGGGAAGGCCGGGGCTAGTCGTCCCCGGTGGTCACGCCGCCCGGCATGCCGGGAGCGGCCACGCCGCCCGGTGCGCCGGGGGCGGCGACGGAGTCGGCCGGGGCGACCGGCCGGGCGGCCGTCCTGCGGCTGCGGCGGCTGCGCCGCTCCAGCCACGTGGCCAGGGCGCCGACGATCAGGTTGATGATGATGTAGACGACCGCGATGACCATCACCGCGGGGATGATGTTGTTGAAGTTGGACGGCAGCACCCGCGCGCCCGCGTTCAGCAGGTCCTCGAAGGAGACGATGAAGCCCAGGGCCGTGTCCTTCAGCAGCACGACGAGCTGCGCCACGATCGCCGGCATCATGGCCGTGACCGCCTGCGGAAGCAGGATCATCCGCATGACCTGCCCCTTGCGCAGCCCGATCGCCAGCGCCGCCTCCGACTGGCCGCGCGGCACGGACTGGATGCCGGACCGCACGATCTCCGCCAGCACCGACCCGTTGTAGAGGACCAGGCCGGTCACCACGGCCGTGAACGGGGTCACGGTCAGCCCGAAGACCGCGCTTCCGCCGTACATCACCGCGAAGATCATCATCAGCAGCGGGATCGCCCGGAAGAACTCGACCACGGCGCCCGCGGGAACGCGGATCCAGGAGTGCTCGGACAGCCGGGCGATGCCGAACACGAAGCCGAACGGCACGGCGATCACCGCGGCGACCAGCGCGGCGCTGAGGGTGTTCAGCAGGCCGGGGAGGATGAGGTTGACCCACACGTCGCCCCGGAGGAAGGGGGTCCACAGGGCCCCGTCGAGCTGGTTCTTCTCGTCGAGCTTCGTGACCAGCGCGTAGACGGCGAACAGCGCGACGAGGACCACCAGGACCGTGAGCACGGTGTTGCGCAGCCGCGCCTTCGGCCCGGGCACGTCGTACAGGACGCTGACCCGCTCGGCGGAGCGGGTCCGCTCGCGCGCCGGCTTGGGCTCCGCGGTCAGGGTGGTGCTGCTCATCGGATCACCGCCAGTCGCTTGGACAGCCAGGTGAACAGCAGTCCGGTGGGCAGGGTCAGGACCAGGAACGCCACCGCGAACCCGAAGAAGATCGGCACGACCGCGTCGCCGTGCGCCTCGAACAACGTCTTCATGGTCAGCGACGCCTCGCCGACGCCGATGGCGGCGGCGACCGTGGTGTTCTTGATCAGCGCGATCAGGATGCTGCCCAGCGGCGCGACCACCGACCGCAGCGCCTGGGGCAGCACGATCAGCCGCAGGTTCTGCATGAAGGTCAGGCCGATGGCCCGGGCCGCCTCCGCCTGGCCGACCGGCACCGTGTTGATCCCGGCCCTGATCGCCTCGCAGACGAACGCCGCCGTGTAGGCCGACAGGCCGATGATCGACAGCCAGAGGTAGTTGGTGGACAGGCTCGTGGAGAACGAGACGTCCAGGACCAGCCCCAGGCCCAGGCCGCAGAACACGATCACCAGGGTCAGCGGGGTGTTCCGCACGATGTTGACGTACGCCGTGCCGATCGTCCGCAGTACGGGCAGCGGGCTGACCCGCATCGCGGCGAGGATCGTCCCGAGCACGAGCGCCATGAACCCGCTGGCCAGCGTGAGCCGTATCGTCAGCCAGAAGGCGTCCCGGATGACCGGGAATTCGTCGATGAGTGCCTGCACTCGTCCCTCCAATGGCCGTCGGCCGGGGCGCGTGGGGACGCCCCGGCCGACTCATGGCCGATCAGTGTCGATCAGTGCCCGTCAGTACCGCTCCACGGTGGGCGGGTTCGCGAAGAACTTGCCGAACTCGCCGAAGTTGGCGTCGACGGCCTTCTTCCAGCTGCCGTCCTGGAACATCTTCTCGATCGCCTTGTTGAGCTTCTCGCGGGTGTCCTTGTCGTCCATCTTGACGCCGACGCCGTACTTCTCCTCGGAGAAGGGCTTGCCGACGAGGCGGAACTTGCCGGGCGACTGGGCGGCGAACCCGGCGAGGATCGTCGCGTCGGTGGAGATCGCGTCCACCTGCTTGTTCTCCAGCAGCGGCAGGCAGGCGCCGTAGCCCTGCTGCTCGGTGAGGTACTGGCCCTTCCAGGCGTCGCCGAACTTCTCGACCAGGCGCGCGGGCGAGGACGAGCCCTGGGCGCCGCAGACCTTCTTGGCCTTCAGGTCCTCCACGCTGTTGATCGACGTGTCGTCCGCGCGGGTCAGGATGTCCTGGCCGGTCACCAGGTAGGGTCCGGCGAAGCCGACCTTCTTCTTGCGGTCGTCGGTGATCGAGTACGTGGCGATCACGATCTTGACCTGGCCCTGCTGGATGAACGACTCGCGGTTGGCCGAGATGGCCTCCTTGAACTCCACCTTGTCGTCGGCGTAGCCGAGCTCCTTGGCGAGGTACTTCGCCACGTCGACGTCGAAGCCCTTGAACGAGCCGTCGGGCTGCTTCTGGCCGAGGCCGGGCTGGTCGAACTTGATGCCCACGACGAACTTGTCGTCACCGCCGCCGCTGCACGCGGTCAGGCCGGCCGCCATCGCCGCCGCCGCGAGCACCACGGCTCCAACACGACGTACACGCATACTGCTACCTCGTCTTTCGTCAAAAAAGGGGGGTCAGAGCCGTCAGTGCGTAAGGATCTTGGAGAGGAAGTCCTTGGCGCGGTCGGTCCGGGGGGCGGTGAAGAACTCGTCGGGGGCGTTCTCCTCGACGATCTGGCCGTCGGCCATGAACACCACCCGGTCGGCCGCGCGGCGGGCGAAACCCATCTCGTGGGTGACGACCACCATCGTCATGCCCTCGGAGGCGAGCCGCACCATGACGTCGAGCACCTCCTGGACCATCTCCGGGTCCAGTGCGGACGTCGGCTCGTCGAAGAGGATCATCTTGGGGTCCATGGCGAGGGCGCGGGCGATGGCCACCCGCTGCTGCTGGCCGCCGGAGAGCTGCGCCGGGTACTTCGACGCCTGCGCGCCGATCCCGACCCGTTCCAGCAGCTCCATGCCCCGGCGCTCGGCCTCGGCCCTGGCGACGCCCCGCACCTTGATCGGCCCCAGTGTGACGTTCTCGAGGATCGTCTTGTGCGCGAACAGGTTGAAGGACTGGAACACCATGCCGACCTCCGACCGCAGCCGGGCCAGGGCCTTGCCCTCGGCCGCGAGCGGCTGCCCGTCGAAGGTGATCGTTCCCCCGTCGATGGTCTCCAGCCGGTTGATCGCCCGGCACAGAGTCGACTTGCCGCTGCCCGAGGGGCCGATGACGACCACGACCTCGCCGCGGGAGATGGTCAGGTTGATGTCGCGCAGGACGTGAAGGCTGCCGAAATGTTTGTTCACGTCCTTGAGCACGACAAGAGGAGTCGCGTCCCCGTTCTCCGTCATGGAGCACAACGTAAAGCCGTGAAGGGCACCTCGGGCTAACCCTGCGGTACCAATAAGGTCACGACCTGGAGATATGCCATGAAAACCAAACGAATTCGTGTCAGGTCCGTTCCGGAGTGTCAGATCCGAGCGAGACCCGCCGGATCGGGTACCGGTTCGCACGGTCCGGTGGGCCCGGCGGCGACCCGGTGGCCGCCGGACCCGTCGAGGCGTCGGGCGGACACGATCGGCGGCCGCTCGTCACCCCGCCCCCGGAAAGAGGGCGCCCCGATCCGCCGTGGACACCTTGCGTGACGCGTCTTCTACCGGGAGTACGGATGACGGCGGTCGTACCGGGGGGCCTCGTGGAGCGCCTACCCTTGTCTGTTGAGATGACTGCCACCGTGGAGAGCCCCCGCACGTACGAGGTCCGTACCTACGGGTGCCAGATGAACGTGCACGACTCCGAGCGCCTGTCGGGCCTTCTCGAAGACGCCGGATACGTCCCGGTGTCCGAGGGGGAGACGGCCGACGTGGTCGTGTTCAACACCTGCGCCGTCCGGGAGAACGCCGACAACCGCCTTTACGGCAACCTCGGCCACCTGCGCCCGACGAAGGTGAGCAGGCCCGGCATGCAGATCGCCGTGGGCGGCTGCCTGGCCCAGAAGGACCAGGGGGAGATCGTCCGCAGGGCGCCCTGGGTGGACGTGGTGTTCGGCACCCACAACATCGGCTCGTTGCCGGTGCTGCTGGAGCGGGCCCGCGTCCAGCAGGAGGCGCAGGTCGAGATCAAGGAGTCGCTGGAGACCTTCCCCAGCACGCTGCCCACCAAGCGGGAGTCCGCCTACGCCGCCTGGGTGTCGGTCTCGGTCGGCTGCAACAACACCTGCACGTTCTGCATCGTGCCGTCGCTGCGCGGCAAGGAGAAGGACCGCCGCCCCGGCGACGTCCTCAACGAGGTGCGCACCCTGGTCGGCCAGGGGGTCCTGGAGATCACGCTCCTCGGCCAGAACGTCAACACCTACGGCGTGGAGTTCGGCGACCGCTTCGCCTTCGGCAAGCTGCTGCGCGCCTGCGGTGACGTCGACGGGCTGGAGCGCGTCCGCTTCACCAGCCCGCACCCGGCCGCCTTCACCGACGACGTCATCGCCGCGATGGCCGAGACGCCCAACGTGATGCACCAGCTCCACATGCCGCTGCAGTCGGGCTCCGACCGCGTCCTGAAGGCGATGCGCCGCTCCTACCGCGCCGAGCGCTACCTCGGCATCATCGAGCGGGTCCGCGCGGCCATGCCGGACGCGGCCATCTCCACCGACATCATCGTGGGCTTCCCCGGCGAGACCGAGGAGGACTTCCAGGCCACCCTCGACGTCGTGCGCGCCTCGCGCTTCGCCAACGCCTTCACCTTCCAGTACTCCATCCGGCCCGGCACGCCCGCCGCCACCATGGACGGCCAGGTCCCCAAGGAGGTCGTGCAGGAGCGCTACGAGCGCCTCGTCGCCCTGCAGACCGAGATCTCCTGGGAGGAGAACAAGAAGCAGGTCGGCCGGACGGTCGAGGTGCTGGTGGCCGAGGGCGAGGGCCGCAAGGACGAGGCGACCCACCGCCTGTCCGGCCGCGCCCCCGACAACCGTCTGGTGCACTTCACGCCGAGCGCCCGGGACGGCGACGCCGCCGGGACGCCGCGCCCCGGCGACATGGTCGCCGTGGAGATCACCTACGCGGCACCGCACCACCTGGTCGCCGACGGCCCGATGCTGGGCCTGCGCCGTACCCGCGCGGGCGACGCCTGGGAGGCCCGGCAGACCGCCCCGGCCGTCTCCGGCGGGGGCGTCCTGCTCGGCATGCCGGCGATCGGCCGGCCCGCCCCGCTGCCGCAGGAGGCGCCGGGCTGCTCCGTCCGCTCCTGACCCGCACGATTTCTCCGGCCGGCGTCCCGGCGTTCCCGGTCCCGCGCGCCCGGCGCGGGACCGTTCGCCGAACCGCCGGTCGGGACGGTTTTCCGGGGTGCCGCCGGGACGTCTCCGGCCGCCGCGACCCTGCATGATCCCGTCGATGACAAGTCGTGATTCCGTTGTGATCGGTGTGCGATCACACCTTTCCTGTGGCTAGTGTGATTCGGCGCCCGCGGAAGCCGTGGAGGTTTCCCCCCGATAACCGCAGGAGTTGTTCCGAATGCGCGTCCCCTCATCTCCGGGTCACCCTCAACAGCCTGGAGATCATGTCCCCTCGTCTCCGGGTCACCCTCAACAGCTCGGAGATCATGACCCTTCGTCTCCGGGCCGTCCCCGACAGCCCGGAGGCCCCGTTCCCTTCCCGCCGGATCACCCCCGGCAGCTCGGGGAGACCGAGATCCTCGCCGGCCCCGCCGGTGAGCCTTCCCCCGCCGGTGAACCCACCGGCAAGCCCGCCCCCACCCGCAGGCGGAAGCGCGGTCCGGCCATGACCGTCGCCTCCGCCGTCGCCGGAGTGGCGGTGGCCGCCGTCGTGGGCGGCGGCATCGTCTTCGCCGTCGCCGGCGGCGACGACCCCGCCGGCCCGGCGGCGCCGAAGGGCACCGGAACCAGCCAGGAGGCCCGGCAGGACCCGGCCTCCGGCGAGTCCGGCACGCAGTCCGGAGACGCCTCCTCGGACGGATCCGCCGAGTCCGGCGGATCGGATGAGTCCGGCGAAGTCGGTGATTTCAGCGGATCGAGCGGATACGACGGGTCGGGCGCCGAGGGCGCCGGCGGCGGCGACGGCGCGGCCGCAAGCGGCTCGCAGAGCGGCTCCGGCTCATCGACCGGCAAGACGGCGAACGGCAGGACGACGAACGGCAAGACGAACTCGTCCACACCGTCCAAGGAGCACCAGAGCGGCACCGGGCAGTCCTCGGGCGAGGACGGCTTCACCGACCCCCGCTCGGACGGCCCCCCCGGCTCCGTCCCCCCGCTGTCTCCCACCCACTGACGACCGGCGGCGGCGTCAGGCACGCGATCCCTTAGTCTGGCCGGGTGCTTGTCGCCGCCGCCGTGTGTCCTCACCCGCCGCTGCTGGTCCCCGAGCTCGCCGGGGCGGCGAGCCCCGAGCTCGACGACCTCCGTGCGGCCTGCGCGGCCGCGCTGGGCGCGCTGCGCGACTCCCGCCCCGACCGGATCGTGGTGGTCGGCGGAGCGGATCAGGCCGGTGACCACGGGGCAGACGCCTCCGGGAGCCTCGCGCCCTGGGGCGCCGGCGTCCGGACCGGGAAGGGAGAGCCGGTCCTGCCCCTCTCCCTGACGATCGGGCGCTGGCTGCTCGACCGGGCGGGAATGGCCGCCTCGGCCTTCCACACGGTGCCGTTCGACGCCCCGGCGGCGGAGTGCGCCGCGCTCGGCGCGCGGCTGGCGGGCGGGCCCGGCCGGGTGGCGATGCTCGTCATGGCCGACGGCTCGGCCTGTCTGACGGAGAAGTCCCCCGGATACCTCGACCCCCGCGCCGAGCCGTACGAGGCCGCGATCGTCGGCGCGCTGGCCCGGAGCGCGGCCCCGGAACTCGCGGCGCTCGACCCGGACGAGGCCGCCGGGCTGCAGGTGGCCGGCCGCGCCGCCCTCCAGGTCCTCGCCGGGGCGGGCGGCGCACTGAACGGCGAGGTGCTCCACCACGCCGCCCCCTACGGCGTCGGCTACTTCGTCGCCCGCTGGACCGGATGATCGCGGCGCGGGACCGGGACACGCATCAGGTCGTGGGCGAGCACCACCTCGCCGTCGAAGGCCAGGCGCGCCTCCTCCGTGAAGCGGGGCTCGTCGGCGGCGTCGTAGCGTTCGGAGACGTGGGTCAGCACCAGGCGGCGCACCCCGGACTCGGCGGCGACCCGGCCGGCCTGGGCCGCGGTCAGGTGACCGTACCGCGTGGCGAGGTCCGACTCCGGGGACAGGAACGTGGACTCGATCACCAGCAGGTCCACGCCCTCGGCGAGCGCGAAGACGCCGTCGCACAGCGCGGTGTCCATGACGAACGCCGCGCTCTGGCCGGGACGGGGCTCACTGCACTCGGAGAGGAGCACGACCGACCCGTCCGGGGCCCGCACCGAGCCCTCGCGCTGGAGCTCCCCGATCGCCGGGCCCCGGACGCCGCGCTCGGCGAGCCGCCCGGGAAGCATCCGCCGGCCGTCCGGCTCGTCGAGGCGGTAGCCGTAGGACTCGACGGGGTGGGAGAGCGGCCGGGCGGTGAGGGTCACCGGCCCGGCGTCGAAGGACGGCGCCGGACCCGAGAACGGGCACTCGTCGATCACCGAGGTGTCGGCGAAGACGCTGGCGTGGCGCAGCCGCCGCCAGTAGGTCTCGCCGCTCGCGGGGTAGGCCGCCCGCACCCGGTGGGTGACGCCGTCCCTGGCGATGCGCTGGACGACGCCCGGGACCCCCAGGCAGTGGTCGCCGTGGAAGTGGGTGACGCAGATCCAGGTGACGTCGTGGGAGCCGACGCCCGCCCGGATCATCTGGCGCTGGGTACCCTCTCCGGGATCGAACAGGAACCCCTCACCATCCCATCTCAGGAGATATCCGTTGTGGTTACGGTGGCGGGTGGGGACCGCGCTTGAGGTGCCGAGGACGACGAGTTCGCGAAGGGACACGGTGCACATGGTAGGAACGGTGGCGTTCGGAAGCGTCCCGACCCCGCTGGGGGACATGCTGGCCGCCGTCACCGAGGACGGGGTGGCCGGCATCGGCTGGAGCGGTGGCCGCGACGGGGAACTGCGGGAACGGCTGCTCGTCCGCCTGGGGCTGGCCGAGGTCTGCGACCCCGCGCGCACGGCCCCCGTGCTGGACGAGCTGGCCCGCTACTACGCGGGGGAGCTGCGGGTGTTCGGGTCGCCGGTGGACTGGCGGCTGACCACGCCGGTGCAGCGCAGGGTGCTGGGCACCCTGTACGAGACGGTCGGGTACGGCGAGGCCGTGACCTACGGCGAGCTCGCCGCCCGCAGCGGGACGGGCGTCCCCGCGCGGGCCATCGGCTCGATCATGGGCGCCAACCCGATCCCCGTCATCGTCCCCTGCCACCGGGTCGTCGCCGGGAACGGCCTGGGCGGTTTCAGCGGCGGCGAGGGCGTGGAGTCCAAGCGGTGGCTGCTGACCCTGGAGGGCTACCTGCAGCCGATGCTCGACTGGGGCTGACCTCCGGCCGGGCCGGCCGGGGAAGCGGACCCGGGGTCCTAAGGAGCCGGCGGCGTCCCGGGACGGCCGGGAGCCGGCGGCGCGTCGGTGTCGGCCTCGGGCCGGCCGGGCGACGTGCCGTGCTCGCCGTATCCCGCGGCGGTGCCCGCCTCGCCGTACCCGCCGGTCCGGCCGGGCTCGCCGGGCCGGGCGGTCATCCTCTCGGCCGCCTTCCGGGCCTTCTGCGCCGCGAGGTTGATCTTGTCGTCGTACTTGCCGTGGCTCTTCTGCTTGGCCATCCGCTCGGCCTTGTCGATGCCCTTCCTGGCGAACTCCCCGGCCCGTGGGTTGCCCCGCAGCATCTCCCTGAGCTTCTGCATGATCGACATGGCTGTGTCCCCCGTTCGACGTGACCTGAGGTCAACCGGATGCATACCCAGCGGGCTCACCCATACCCGGGAGGTTGACACACTTGTCCCGTGCGTCAGCTACCAGTCATCGCCGTCGTCGGCCCCACGGCGGCCGGAAAGTCGGATCTCGCCGTCGACCTCGCCCTCCGGCTGGGCGGTGAGGTGATCAACACCGACTCCATGCAGCTGTACCGGGGCATGGACATCGGCACGGCGAAACTGACCCCGGCGGAGCGGCGCGGGGTCCCCCACCACCTGCTCGACGTCTGGGACGTCACCGAGACCGCGAGCGTGGCCGAGTACCAGGCGATGGCCCGGCCGCTGATCGAGGAGCTGCGGGCGAAGGGGACCGTGCCGATCCTGGCCGGCGGGTCCGGGCTGTACGTGCGGGCCGCCCTCGACGACCTGGAGTTCCCCGGCACCGACCCGGAGGTCCGCGCCCGCCTGGAAGCCGAGCTGGAGCGCCTCGGCCCGGCCCCGCTGTACGAGCGGCTGCGCGAGCGCGACCCGAAGGCGGCCGGGGCGATCCTGCCGGGCAACGGCCGCAGGATCGTCCGCGCACTGGAGGTCATCGAGATCTCCGGACGTCCCTTCTCGGCCACGATGCCCTCCTACGACGCCGTCTACGACAGCGTGCAGATCGGCGTCGAGGTGCCGAGGGACGTGCTGGACGAGCGGGTGGCGCTGCGCGTGGAGCGCATGTGGGAGGCCGGGCTGGTGGACGAGGTGCGGTCGCTGCTGCGGCGCGGCCTGGCCGAGGGCCGTACGGCGAGCCGCGCGCTGGGCTACGCCCAGGTGCTCCGCTTCCTCGCCGGCGAGTGGACCGAGGAGCAGGCGAAGGCGGAGACGATCCGGGCGACCCGCAGGTTCGTCCGGCGCCAGGAGTCGTGGTTCCGCCGCGACCCGCGGGTGGTGTGGCTCCCGCAGGAGGACCCCGGCCTGCTCGGCCGCGCGCTGGCCGTGGTGGAGGACGCCGCGCCGGCGAGGTGACCTCCGGGGCCTGCCCGCGACCCGGCCCGGTCCGTCCGGAGATGTTCGCGATCCGGCCCGGTCCGTCCGGGGACGCTCGCGATCCGGCCCGGTCCGTTCGAGGGCGCTCGCGATCCGGCCCGGTCCGTCCGGGGGCGCTCGCGATCGGTCCGGGGCGGGTCCGCGATTCTCCTCCCGATCCGCGGCGTGCCTACAGTTGGGACATGCGATTCGTGAAGGGCCACGGCACCGAGAACGACTTTGTGATCCTCCCCGACCCCGACGGCGAGCTGGAGCTGTCGGCGGCGAGGGTGGCCGCGCTGTGCGACCGGCGCGCCGGGATCGGCGCCGACGGCGTGCTGCGCGTGACGCGGACGAAGCTCAGCCCGGAGGTGGCCGACCAGGCCGGCGAGGCCGAGTGGTTCATGGACTACCGCAACGCCGACGGCGGCGTCGCGGAGATGTGCGGCAACGGGACGCGCGTCTTCGCCCGCTACCTGGTCGAGTCGGGGCTGGCGGACGAGGGCGAGTTCGGCGTGGCGACCCGCGCCGGGGTCAAGCGCGTACGGCTGGCCCGCGGCGGGGGCGACGTGAGCGTGGACATGGGCGCGCCCCGGGTGCTGGGGGAGAGCCGGGCGGTCGTGGGGGGCCGCGAGTACGAGGGTGTCCGCGTCGACATGGGCAACCCGCACCTGGCCTGTGTGATCGGTGACCCGGTGGCCGGGCTCGACCTGACCCGGCAGCCCGCGTTCGACCCCGAGGTGTTCCCGCACGGGGTGAACGTCGAGCTGCTCAACGCGGTGGGCCCGCGCCGGGTCGTGATGCGGGTCCACGAGAGAGGCGTGGGCGAGACGCGGTCGTGCGGGACCGGCACCGTGGCCTCGGCGGTGGCGGCCGCGCGGCTGGCGGGGGAGACCACCGGCACCTGGGAGGTGGAGGTCCCCGGCGGCACCCTCACCGTCACCCTCGACGAGCACACCAGCCACCTCGCGGGACCCGCGGTGCTGGTCGCCTCGGGGGAGATCCTCATCTGACGGCCGGCCGTACGGCGGACGGGGCACGACCGGGCCGGACGGCGGAGGGGGCACAACGGGGCCGGACCGGCCGGGGCATGACCGGGCCGGGTGGCGAAAGGGGCACGACCGGACCGGCCGGGGCATCGGACCTGGCGAGATGGTCAAGTCGTTTGGGGCATGGTCGCCGACCTGGCAGACTGACGTCCCATGGACGTGGACATCTGGTCCTGGGTCGGCGACACCCAGCGGCAACTGCACGAAGACGGGAACACCGGCCTGGCGATGGCGATCGGCGACGTGCCCGCCCAGGCACTGGAGGGCCGGTACGCGCAGCTCGACGTGCTCGCGCCGGCCATCGCCCAGCAGGCGGGAACCATGGGGCAGCCCTGGCTCGAGTTCTACGCCCGTTACTGGCACCTGGTCGGCCGGATCGGTGACCGCGCCCAGGGCGCGGTCGCCCTCGCCGACGCCGAGGCGCTGGCCGAGTTCGCCCGGCGCGAGGACGTCCGCGACTGCCCGGCGGCCCCCGGAGCCGTCATCGCGCTGGCCGCCACGCAGGCGAACACCGACGGCCCCGGCTACGCCGCGGAGCGGCTCGCGTCCCTGGGCGCCCTCGACGTCGCGCCCGCCTCCCCGGCCTTCGCCGCCGTGGCCGAGCAGCACGTCGCCGCCCTGATCGACGCCGGCCGCCCGGTGGAGGCGGTCGCCCACGCCGAGGCCGCCGTGGCGGCGCTGCGCGAGGCCGGCCGCGAGGCGAGCTGGGAGCTGGGGGCCGCCTCGGCCCGCGCGCTGCTGGCCGCCGGGCGCCCGGAGGACGCGCTGACCGCGCTGGACGCCGCGACCGACTTCAAGCCCGACGACCCGGTGGCCAAGGCGCACCGCGAGGGCGTGCTGCGGGCGTTCACGCTCGCCACGCTCGGCAGGGTGCCGGAGGCCGTCGAGGCGCTGCCCGACCTCGACGTGGTGGCCGACCACCCGCGGGTGTGGCTGGAGTGGGCGCGGGCCATCCGCCTCCTCTCCGGCTCGGAGCAGATCACCAACAGCTGGCAGCTCGGCCGGGTGCTCAAGCAGTGGATCGACTACTTCGCCATGATGGGCGGACACCGCGCCCGGGTCGAGCTCGCGATCATCTCCGGTCACCTGGCCGTCGCCCGGCAGGGCGTCTGGCAGGCCCGGCTGCTCGCCGACCTCGCCGGATCCGCGGCCGGTGAGCTGCGCGAGTCCGGTGACGTCGCCGGACGGGTCGCCGAGCTGCGCGCCGCCGCCGACGCGGCCACCCCGATCCCGGCCCCCGGCCCCGAGGCCGAACTGGTCGCCTACTTCGACGCCGCCGACGGCTTCAACGCCGACCCCGAGCGCTGGGCGGGCTGGCTGGCCCCGCTGGCCGGACGTGACCTGGAGGCCACCCGGCGGCAGACCACCACGATGGGCTTCCTCGGCTACCCCTCCCAGGGCGCCGACACCTACTGGACCCTTCTGGTCGGATCCGGCGACGTCGCGACGGCCGACCCGCAGGACCTCGCCTACATCACCGGCCTGCTGGTCGAGGCCCGCCAGGACGAGCGGCTGGAGCAGCTGGCCGAGATGCTGCCCGCCGGGCAGCGCCACCTGGCCCTGGGCCGCCTGCACCGGGCGCGGGAGCGCTGGGAGCAGGCCGCCGCCGAGGCCGAGGCGGCGGTGACCGCCGGCGCGGGCATCGAGGCGAGGCGGCTGTGGGCCGGCGCCGTGCAGCAGTCCGGCGACAACGCCAAGGGCGCCGCGATCCTGAAGGAGATCATCGACTCCGACGAGGCCGAGGCCGAGGACATCTGGCGGATGATCACCATGGCGACGGCCGCCGAGGACTGGGAGACGGTACGGCTGGGCGCCGCCAAGGTCGGCATGCCGCTGCAGTCGACCGAGGGGCCGATCGAGGAGGAGCTGGGCCTGGTGCGCGTCATCCTCCCCGCGCCCGACGGCAGCCAGCGGGCGGTCATCAGCCTGCGCACCGGCCCGGCCACGGCCCGCCTGGCCATCCCGCAGCCTCCCGGTATGGACTACAACGCCGGTGACCTCGTCGTCTTCGACCCGCAGCTGCTGGAGCCGATCCCGGAGAAGCCGGAGGAGCGGGAGAGCTTCATCCCGCCGTTCGCCGCGGTCAGCATGCTCCGTCCCGGCGGCTACACGAGCTGGTTCTTCGACGGCGCGGCCCCGAGCGAGGCCGACTGGGCCGAGTTCAACGAGGTCCTGGCCGAGCGCGGCTGGCCGATGTGGGTCTACAGCGACGAGAACTACACCGTGACCAACCCGGCCAACGGCGAGCGGGTCCCCGGGGTCTTCGGCTGGATCGCGGTGCCGCCGAACGTGACCCCGGTCGAGGTGGACGCCCTGCTCGACGACGCCACCGAGCGCTGGGTCCACCCGCTGGCCTGGCTCGACCTGGCCCGGTCGATCGACGTCGAGGTGGAGCGGCACGAGCGCATCGTCAAGGAGTACGGCCTGTAGGAGGCCGAAGCCGCGAAGGGCCGGAACCGCCGGCCCGGAGCGCCGCGCGTACATCGACCGCCCGTGAGGGAAGCCCCCTCACGGGCGGTCGGCGTTCCCGTCCACCGACACGACCGTGCCGAGGCCGGACGGAGCCCCCTCACGGGCGGTCGGCGTTCACCTCTAGAATCTCATTCGGTAATTTCCGCGAACGGGGAGGAACCGGATGCTGGACCGATTCCGGCTGGACGGCAAGGTAGCGATCGTCACCGGGGCCTCCTCGGGGCTGGGCGTGGCGTTCGCCCGCGGTCTGGCCGAGGCGGGCGCGGACGTCGTGATCGGCGCGCGCCGCAGGGAGCGCCTGGATGAGACCCGCGCGCTGGTCGAGGAGACCGGCAGGCGGTGCGTCGCCGTACAGACCGACGTGACCAGCCCCGACGACTGCCGGAGGCTGGTGGAGACCGCCGTCGCCGAGCTGGGCGCGGTGGACGTCCTGATCAACAACGCGGGCGTCGGCACGGCGGTGCCGGCCCTCAGGGAGACCCCCGAGCAGTTCCGCCGGGTCGTGGACGTCAACCTGCACGGCACCTACTGGATGGCCCAGGCCTGCGCCCAGGTCATGCGTCCCGGCTCCTCGATCGTCAACGTCGGCAGCATCCTGGGGGAGACGACGGCCGGGCTGCCGCAGGCGGCCTACAGCGCGTCCAAGGCGGGCGTCATCGGCCTCACCCGGGACCTGGCCCAGCAGTGGACGGGCCGCCGGGGCATCCGGGTGAACTGCCTGGAGCCGGGGTTCTTCGCCTCGGAGATGACCGAGCAGTACGCCCCGGAGTACATGGCCCGGCAGCTGGAGACACGGGTGCTGATGGGCCGCGCGGGCGACCCTGCCGAGCTCGTCGCCGCCGCGGTCTTCCTCGCCTCCGACGCCGGCTCCTACGTGACCGGCGCGGTGATCCCGGTGGACGGCGGGATCCTCGTCACCTGACCGGCCCGTCACCTGACCGGCCCGTCACCTGGCCGGGGCGAGCCGCCCGTTCACGCGGAACATGTGCGTTCGTCATGAAGGCATGCGAGAGTGCCTCTTACCCGAGTCGCCTGACATGCTCGGGGGGAGTGAATGGAGGAGACTTGCAGCAGATCGACCGGCTCGGCGCGGTTATCCGGGATGAGCGTCCCTGGGGCGGGTTCGAGCGGTACACGCTCAACGAGGAATCCACGGTGAAGATCATCGAGGTGGCGGCCGGGCAGCGGCTCAGCCTGCAGCGGCACGAGCACCGCGACGAGCTCTGGGTCGCCATCGACCCCGGCGCGGTGTTCGAGATCGACGGTGAGCGGATCGAGCCGGCCGTCGGTGACCGGGTGCTGATCCGGGCGGGCCAGACCCACCGCCTCAGCTCCTCGGGACCGGCCACCCGGATCCTGGAGATCGCCTTCGGCCACTTCGACGAGGACGACATCGAGCGGCTGGAAGACTCCTACGGCCGGGCCTGAGCCGCAGGGAGGGCCGGGGGACGAAGCATGGCCAAGTAGGAGATGTCCTCCCGCTTCGGGCTCACCGCAGGGTTGAGGTTTTGGTGGCTCCCTGTCGGTGGTGGGGTACTTTGCCACTTCATGGGTAACGAAGCGGTGTGAGAGGTGGCATGATGCGATCGGCGCTGGGACGGGGCGCGGTCGCCGCGGTGACGGTGTTCACGCTGGCCGGCTGCGGCGGTCTGACCGGGGCGGCCCCCGGCGACGGGCAGGGCGCGGCCGGCGGGAAGTCCGCGGCCCAGGCGCTCAAGGATCTCGACAGGCTGCAGGTCAAGGGCCGGGCCCCGCTGACCGGCTTCGACCGCGATGAGTTCGGGCCCGCATGGTCGGACGTCGACCACAACGGCTGCGACACCCGCAACGACATCCTCAAGCGCGACCTGAAGGACGAGAAGTTCAAGTCCGGAACCCACGACTGCATCGTGGTGAGCGGCGTCCTGGACGACCCCTACAGCGGTAAGACGATCAATTTCGAGCGCGGCCAGAAGACCAGCTCGGCGGTGCAGATCGACCACGTGGTCGCCCTCGCCGACGCCTGGCAGAAGGGCGCCCGGCAGTTGCCGGAGAGCAAGCGCAAGGAACTGGCCAACGACCCGCTGAACCTGCTGGCCGTGGACGGCCCGCTGAACAGCCAGAAGGGTGCGGGCGACGCGGCGACCTGGTTGCCGCCGCGCCGCGCCTACCGGTGCGCCTACGTCTCCCGTCAGATCCAGGTGAAGGTCAAGTACGACCTGTGGGTGACGTCCGCGGAGAAGGACGCCATGCGGACCGTCCTGAAGTCCTGCTGATCAGTCGTCCAGCTTCCGCTTGACCCGGGTGACCTGCCCGGTGGCGGTCGACACGTGGACCTCGTACTCCCAGCGGCCCTTGCGCAGCTCGACCTTCCAGACCCGGCGGCCGTGCTCCCACTCCCGCTCGACCTCGGTCACCCGGGCGCCGGGCACCCGCTTCCGGGCGATCCGTACGGCCTCGCGGTAGGAGATGCCCGCGGTGGTGATGGTCGCCGCGGCGGGCACCGCCACGGTGGTGGCCGCCGCGGCGCCGGCGGAGAGGGGGGCGCCGGCCGCGGGCCGGGCGGCGGCGAGGACGGTCCCGCCCTCGCCGAACAGGAGGGCTGCGGTGGTCGCGGTGGCGGCGGTCGCGAGGGCGACCTTGGTGATCTGTCTCATGTGCCCAGGTTCGCCGCGATCACGATAGCGCCGCGCTAAGCCCGCCCTAAAACAAGCCGCACTCTTTGCCGGGGCGCCGCCGGCCCCGAAGGGCGTCACGCCTTCGCCGTGCACCACCCGCCGGAACGTCACGCCCGCCGGATCGCCGCCCTCCGGACGCGCCGCGCCGTCCCCGGGACGCGGCCGTGCCGTGCGGACCCGTGCGGACCCTACGCTCCGCCCAGCAGGAGGGTGACGCTCGCGCCGCCCGTCGCGGAGGCGCCCAGGGACAGCGAGCCGCCCGACGACTCGGCCGTGCGGCGGGCGATGTCGAGGCCGAGACCGGTCGATCCGGCGCCGCTCCTGCCGCGTTCCGGCGGCGCGGCGGTGCCGAAGCCGGGCCCGTCGTCGGACACGGTCAGCAGCGCGCCGCCGTCCGCCGCGGCCAGCCGTACGGCGAGGCCCGCCCCCTCGGGGGTGTGCGCGAACACGTTGCCCAGCAGCGCGTCCACGCAGGCGGCCAGCTCGTCGGCGGGGACCGCGACGGCGAGCGGCCCCGGGGCCAGGTCGAGATCGAGCCGCCGGCCCTGGTCCTCGGCCAGCACCGACCAGAACGCGACCCGGGCCGAGACGACCGCCGCCGCGTCGCAGCCGGCCCGGTCCCGCGTCCGCCGCCTGGCCTCGACGATCACCGAGGTGACGGCCCGCTCCAGGGCGTCCACCCGGGCCTCGATCCGGGCCGCCTCACCGGGGTCGGCCAGTGACTCCGCCTCCAGCCGCAGCCCGGTCAGCGGGGTGCGCAGCCGGTGGGACAGGTCGGCCGCGTTCTCCCGCTCCTCGGCGAGCAGGCCGGTGATGCGCTCGGCGAGGTGGTTCAGCGCGAGGCCGACCGCCCGGACCTCCGGCGGGCCGCCGGGCACGGTCCTGGCCGCCAGGTCGCCGCGGGCCAGCCGGTGCGACACCCCGGCCAGGGCCGAGACCGGCCCGGTCACCGCGCGGGCCAGCCGGTCGGCGACCAGGACGCCGAGCCCGGCCAGGGCCACGCCGAGGGCCGCCAGCCCGGCCCACACCCGCGCCACGCCCTCGGTCAGGTCGGCGTCGCTCAGGTGGACCCGCACCACGGCAGTGCCGCCCGGCACGCCCTGGACGGCGACCAGGACCTCCCGCCCGCCCGGCACCGCGGCCGTGACGCTGCGGCCCCGGGCGGCCAGCTCGACGGCGGGGGAGCGCCGGGCGGAGGCGCCGACGACCCGCCCGTCCGGGAAGAAGACCGTCACCGGGTGCGCCGCCCGCTCGGTGCCGAGCCGCAGCGTCTCGGTGTCCACCGAGCCGACCGTCACGGCCACCGAGTCGGCCTCGCTCTCGGCGGCGCTCATCGCCCGGCCCTCGGCCGCCGTGCGGACCAGCAGCGCGAGCGGGACGAGCAGGGCGATCAGGACGAGGGAGGTGGTCGCCGCGACCAGCAGGGCCAGCCAGCGCCTCATGCCGGGGCGGCCAGCCGTACGCCGACGCCGCGCACGGTGTGCAGGTACCGGGGGGCCGCGGAGGTCTCGCCCAGCTTGCGGCGGAGCCAGGAGAGGTGGACGTCCACCGTCTTGTCGGCGCCGCCGTAGGGGATCTGCCAGACGTGGGTGAGCAGCTCCCGCTTGGTGACCACCTCGCCGGGCCGGGAGGCCAGGTAGTGGAGCAGGTCGAACTCCTTGGGGCTGAGGTCCAGCGGCGCGCCGTCCAGGCTCGCCTCCCGGGTGCGGGCGTCCACCCGCAGGGCCCCGACGGTCACCGCGCCGTCGGCACGGCCGGCGCCGGCGCGCCGGAGCACCGCCCGGATCCGGGCGTCGAGCTGGGCGGCGGTGAACGGCTTCACCACGTAGTCGTCGGCTCCGGCGTCGAGCAGCCGGACCATCTCCGCCTCGCCGTCCCGGGCGGTCGCCACGATCACCGGGATCCGGCTGACCGCCCGGAGCATGCGCAGCAGGTCGAGGCCGTCGAGGTCGGGCAGGCCCAGATCGAGCACGACCAGGTCGGGGCGCTCCTCGACGGCCAGTCGGAGACCGTCGAGGGCGGCGGCGGCCGACGCCACCGCGTGGCCCCGGTCGCGCAGGGCGCGGGTGAGCGAGTCGCGGATCACGGCGTCGTCTTCGATGAGCAGCACATTGGACATTTGCCGCAACGGTAGCCCGGTTGTGACCCTCGGCATAAGCACGTTATCGACGTCTTAACCACGCCTTATCCATCGCGCTGGGAGAGTGGGACCCGTGAGCAGGCGCATTCCCCTCGCCGCCGCCGCGGGCTGGCTGATCACCGCCGCCATCGCGACCGGGGCGGGCGTAACGGTGATCGGTGTCCTCGGCGAGCCGCTGGCCGACTCCGCCGGTCGTCCGCTGTCCGCGCGGGAGGTCCGCGAGGCGCTCGCCCGCGCGACCCCGGCCGCGGACGTCACCGCCGCGGGATCCGCCCCCTCGGCAGACCCGACCGCCGCCGGGCCGGCGTCCACCACCGTGACCGAGGCGCCCGCGGACGCCCCCGCCGAAGACCCCGCCGCCCCGACCGCCGCCGGGCCGTCAGCCACCCCCACGGCCGTCTCCACGGCCGTTTCTGCGACCCCCATGACCCCCGTGACCCCCGCGCCCACCGCCGCCGGGCCGCCGCCCGGCCGCAGCCGGCTGATCGCCACGGCGGGCGGGAACGTGATCGCCCGCTGCGACGGTGGAATGGTGACCCTGCGGTCGTGGAGTCCGGCGCAGGGCTTCCACGTCGACAAGGTGGACCGGGGGCCGGACCGCCGGGCCCGCGTCGAGTTCGAGTCGGAGTCCGGCGAGGTGAAGGTCGAGGTCCGCTGCTCGGCCTCGGGCACCCCGGTGCACACCCTCGACGACTGATCCCGCGCCCGCCCTTGGCCGCGCGGTATCCGTCCCGTCCCGGCCCTCCCCACCGTCCGCGCGTCCCGGCCCGTCCCGGCCCGGCCCTCCCCGCCGTCCGCGTGCCCGGGTCCGGCGCGGACCCGGCGCGGAAGCGGACCGGGCGCAGACCAGGCGCGGACCCGGCGGTCAGAAGCCGAGTTCGGCGCGGAACGCCTCGGCGATCTCCCTCATGCCCCCGGCCAGCTCCTCCCGGTCGAGGGCGTCGATCCGCTCGGCCGGGCCGGACACCGACATCGCGGCCACCACCCGCGAGCCGTCACGCACCCCGACGGCCAGGCAGTGCACGCCCAGCTCCTCCTCGCCCAGGTCCGTCGCGTAGCCGCGCCCGCGTACCCGCTCCAGCTCCGCGAGCATGCCGGGCAGGTCGGTGATGGTGTTGGCGGTCCGCCGCGGCATGCCGGTCCGCTCCACGATGGAGGCCACCTCGGTGTCCGGCCGCGCGGCCATCAGGACCTTGCCCACGGCCGTGCTGTGCGGCAGCACCCGCCTGCCGACCTCGGCGAACATCCGCAACCGCCGCGGGGAGGGCACCTGGGCGACGTAGACCACGAAGTCGCCCTCCAGCACCGCGAGGTTGGCCGTCTCGCCGGACAGCTCGACCAGCTTCGCCAGGTACGGCTGCGCCCAGGTGCCGACCATGCGCTCGGCCACCCCGCTGAGCCGCAGCAGCGCGCCGCCCAGCGCGTACCGGCGGCCCTCGTCCTGGCGGACGTACCCGCGGTCGACCAGCGCGCGCAGCAGCCGGTGGATCGTCCCGTACGGCAGGCCCGTCCCGGCGGCGATCTCCGACAGCGTGGCCTCGCCGCCCCGCTCGGCCAGCGCCTCCAGCACGTCCAGTGCCCGGTCGACCGACTGCACGCCGCTCATGCGATCCCCCTGTCCGATCCGTCCTACGCTCACGGCACCTTCGCCAGGCCCCGCAGGGAGGCGTCCAGGACCTGCGCGGTGTGCGCGACCGGCAGCTCCGGGCCGCCCCGGCGGCGCAGGGCCGCGGTGATCTGCATGGTGCAGCCCGGGTTGGCCGAGACCAGCAGGTCGGCCCCGGTGGCCAGCACCCGCTCGGCCTTGCGGTCGCCCAGCTCGCGCGCCGCCTCGGGCTGCAGCAGGTTGTAGGTGCCCGCCGAACCGCAGCACACGGCGGCCTCGGCGACCTCCCGCACCGTGAGGCCCGGGATGGCGGCCAGCAGCGTGCGCGGCTCCGACCGTATCCCCTGGGCGTGCGCCAGGTGGCAGGCGTCATGGTAGGCCACCGAGAGCCGCAGCGGGTGCCGCGGGGCCACCGGGCCGAGGGCGGCCAGATACTCGGCCAGGTCGGCGGTCCGGATCGCGCGGGCCCGCTCGGCCCACTCGCCGCCGAGGATCTCGGCGTACTGCTTCATGGTCGATCCGCAGCCCGCCGCGTTGACCACCACCGTGTCCACGCCGGCCCGCTCGAAGGCGGCGATCGTCCGGCGGGCGAGCCGTACGGCCTGCTCCTCACGCCCCGCGTGCAGCGACAGCGCCCCGCAGCACCCCTGCGACGGCGGGATGACCACGTCGCAGCCCTCCATCGCGAGCACCCGGGCGGTGGCCGCGTTCACCTGCGGGAAGAACTCGCCCTGCACGCATCCGGTGAGCATCCCGACCGTGGCCCTGCGCCGGCCGACGGCCCTGACCCGGCGCGGCAGCCGTACCCGGTCCGGCACGTCGGGGGCGAGACCGGCCATGGCCGCCAGGGACGGGTTGATCCGCTCCAGCCGCGGCGCGATCCGGCGGCGCGCCCCCGCGGACAGGCGCAGCGGCAGCCGTAGCGCCCGCAGCCGCCGGGGGTAGGGGAAGAGCTGGAAGACGATCTCCCGCAGCGCCCGGTCGGCGGGCTCCCTGACGTGCTCGCGCTCCACCACGGCACGGGTCTGCTCGATGAGCCGGTCGTAGCGCACCCCGGAGGGGCAGGCGGTCACGCAGGCCATGCAGCCCAGGCACGCGTCGAAGTGCCCGGCCATCTCCGGGGTCAGCGGGGTGCCGCCGACGTGCTGGCCCATCAGGTGGATCCGGCCGCGGGGGGAGTCCATCTCCTCGCCCCACAGCACGTACGTCGGGCAGGTCGGCAGGCAGAACCCGCAGTGCACGCAGTCGGCGATCAGTTCGGGGTCCATGTCAGATCCCTCCGGGGAGGCGGCCGGGGGACATCCTGCGGCCGGGGTCGAGGCGCTCCCTGACCCGCCGCATCAGCGGCAGCGCGCTCACCGGCCCCCAGGGGTCGACGGCGGTCATCAGCGCGGGCGGCGCGGCGACGACGGTCAGCCTGCCGCCGAGGCCGGCCAGGCCGTCCCGGACGGACGTCACGAACCCCGCGAACTCCGGCGGCGCGACGCCGGAGGGCAGCCCGGCCCGCAGGACGCCCGACGCGACCGACCCGCGCACCCGGGCGGGCAGGACGCCGGCCGCCACGGCCCGCAGCGCACCGCCGGCCCGACCGGGCGGGAACCGCAGCTCCAGCAGCGTCTCCTCGCCGGGCGGCACCCCCCACCACGCGGGCGCCTCATCGGTGACCCGCGCCGGGCCGTGGCCGTCCATCAGGTCCCGTACGGCGCGCGCCCGCTCCTCGGCCGCGGTCCCCTCGACCAGGACGGCGAGCGAGGGCTCCCGGCCGGGGCCGGGAAGGTCGGCCTCGATCGCGCTCGGCTCGGCGGGGGAGGCGGCCAGCAGCCCGGCCAGCGTGTCCAGCGCGCTCCCCTGCGAACAGGACGGCGAACAGGACGGCGAACCGGACACGGCCGGCTCCGCGACGACCCAGCGGCGGGCGGGCGGCACGGGGTTGAGGCGGAAGACCGCCTCGGTGATGACGCCGAGCGTGCCGTGGGAGCCGGTGAACAGCTTGCCCAGGTCGTATCCGGCGACGTTCTTGACGACCTTGCCGCCGGACCTGGCGACCGTGCCGTCGGCCAGCACGACGGTGACGCCGATCAGCAGGTCGCGGGCGGTGCCGTAGCGGAACCGCAGCGGGCCCGCCTCGGCGGTGGCGAGCGTGCCGCCGACCGTGGCGCCGCCGGCGGGGACGTCGAGGCAGAGCCGCTGTCCCCGTCCGGCGAGGACGGCGGCCAGCGTCTCCATGGTCGTGCCGGCCAGGACACGGACGATCAGGTCGCCCGCGGCGTGTTCCAGCACCCCGTCGAGGCGGCCGGTGCCGACCACCAGGTCGCAGCGTTCGGGCGGCAGGCCCCGGTGCGGCTTGGTGCCGCCGCCCGCCGGGACCACGGCGAGGTCGTGCGCGGCCGCGTGGCGCAGCAGCGCGGCGACCTCCCCGGTGCTCTCCGGCAGCGCCACCCAGCGGGGCCGGACGCCGGACACGGCGTCGCCGGGCCCGGCCTCCCGGACCGCGACCCCCGTCCCGTACGGCGCGGCGGCCTCGTGCGCGACCGTCTCGTACGGTGCGGTGACCTCGCGTGCGGCCGTCCCGTACGGCGCGGCGGCCTCGTGCGCGGCCGTTCCGTACGGTGCGGTCCCCTGTGGTGTGTCCTCGCGCCGGCCGTCCATCAGAACTGCTCCGCCCGTCCTGACTCGACCAGAGGGTGCGCGCCTCTGCGGACCCCGGGGACCTCGCCGCACAGGCGGGGGGTGGGGAAGACCTTGCCGGGGTTCGACAGGCTCCGGGGGTCGAAGGCGCAGCGCACCCGCTGCATGGTGTCGAGATCGTCTTCTGAGAACATCTTCGGCATATATCGGGATTTATCCACGCCGACGCCGTGCTCGCCGGTGATGGACCCGCCGTGCTCCAGGCACAGGTCGAGGATCCGCCCCGAGACCAGCGCGGCCCGCTCGGCCTCCCCCGGCCGGGCGTCGTCGAACAGCACCAGCGGGTGCAGGTTGCCGTCCCCGGCGTGGAAGACGTTGGCCACCCGGATGCCGTGCTCCCGCGACAGCCGGTCGATGCTCGCCAGCACCCCGGGCAGCGCGGTCCGGGGCACCACCCCGTCCTGCACGATGTAGGCGGGGCTGATCCGGCCCACCGCGGCGAAGGCGGACCTGCGGCCCTTCCAGATCGCGGCGCGCTCCTCCGGACTGTCGGCGGTCCGCAGCTCGAACGCGCCGGTCTCCCGGCAGATCCGGGTCACCTCCTCGTACTGGCGGGCCACCTCCGTGGCGGGCCCGTCGAGCTCGACGATGAGCACCGCCCCGGCGCCCTCGGGGTAGGCGCAGGCCACCGCGGCCTCGGCCGCCTCGATCGCCAGGGCGTCCATCATCTCGATGGCGGCGGGCACGATGCCGCCGCCGATGATCGCCGACACCGCCCGGCCGCCCCGCTCGATGCCGTCGAAGGCGGCCAGCAGCGTCGTCACGGCCTCCGGCGCCCGGGTCAGCCGTACGGTGATCTTGGTGGCGATGCCGAGCGTGCCCTCCGAGCCGACGAACACCCCCAGCAGGTCGTAGCCGGGGTCGTCGTCCGACAGTTCGACGATCTCGCCGTCGGGGGTGACGACCTCCAGGCCGAGCACGTGGTTGACCGTGAAGCCGTACTTCAGGCAGTGCGCGCCGCCGGAGTTCTCCGCCACGTTGCCGCCGATCGAGCAGACCTGCTGGCTGGAGGGGTCGGGCGCGTAGTAGTAGCCCAGGTCGCGCACGGCCTCGGTGATCGCGAGGTTGGTGACCCCCGGCTCCACCACGGCCCGCCGGGCGGCCATGTCGACCGACAGAATGCGCCGCATCCTGGAGGTGACGATCAGCACCCCGTCGGTGCGGGGCAGCGCGCCGCCCGACAGGCCGGTGCCGGCGCCCCTGGCCACGAACGGCACGCCGCGGGCGGCGCAGAGCCGTACCACGGCCGCGACCTGCTCGGTCGTCTCCGGCAGCACGACGACGCCGGGGACGGCCCGGTGGTGGGTCAGCCCGTCGCACTCGTAGGTGCGCAGCCGTACCGGATCGGTGATCACCGATCCGCGGCCGAGGGCCTCCTCCAGCCGCCGGGTCAGCTCCGCGAGCGGCTCCGCCGCCATCGCCCCTCCTTCCGTGTCCCCCGCGTGGTCACACCGCCTCAGGGCATCCGCGCGTAGGCGGGCAGGGTCAGGAACTCGGCGAAGTCGTCGTCCAGGGCGACCTCCTTGAACAGGGCGGTGGCCTGGGCGTAACGGGCCTCGTCGTAGCCCGGCTCCGCCTTGATCCCGTCGAGCTCCTCGTCGATGATCCGCTCGACGAGCTCCCTGGTGACCACGGCCCCGGTGTCGGCCAGCTCGATGTCGTTGTGGATCCACTGCCAGATCTGCGACCGGGAGATCTCCGCCGTGGCGGCGTCCTCCATCAGGTTGTGGATCGCCACCGCGCCCTGCCCGCCCATCCAGGCCGCCAGGTAGCGCAGCGCCACGTCCACGTTGTTGCGCAGCCCGGCCTCGGTGATCTCACCCGGCGTCTTGGAGACCGCCAGCAGGTCCTCGGCCGTCACCCGGACGTCCTCGCGCAGCCGGTCGAGCTGGTTGGGACGGTCGCCGAGCACGCCGTCGAACACATCGCGGCAGATCGGCACCAGGTCGGGGTGGGCCACCCAGGACCCGTCGAAGCCGTCGCCCGACTCGCGGGTCTTGTCGGCCCTGACCTTCTCCAGCGCGACCCGGTTCACCTCCGGGTCCCGGCGGGAGGGGATGAAGGCCGCCATGCCGCCGATCGCGTGCGCGCCCCGCCTGTGACAGGTGCGGACCAGCAGCTCGGTGTAGGCGCGCATGAACGGCGCGGTCATGGTCACCGAGTTCCGCTCGGGCAGCAGGAACTCCCGGCCCCGGGTGCGGAACTTCTTGATCACGCTGAACAGGTAGTCCCAGCGGCCCGCGTTGAGGCCGGCGGAGTGCTCGCGCAGCTCGTAGAGGATCTCCTCCATCTCGAACGCCGCGGGGTAGGTCTCGATGAGGACGGTCGCGCGGATCGTGCCGCGCGGGACGCCGAGCAGCTCCTGGGCCCGGACGAAGACGTCGTTCCAGAGGCGGGCCTCCAGGTGCGACTCCATCTTCGGCAGGTAGAAGTAGGGGCCCCTGCCCTTGTCGATCTGCCGCCGGGCGCAGTGGAAGAAGTAGAGACCGAAGTCGACGAGCGAGCCGGAGGCCGGGGACCCGTCGACGACGACGTGCTTCTCGTCCAGGTGCCAGCCGCGCGGGCGGACCACGATGGTGGCCAGCTCCTCGTCCGGCCCGAGCGCGTAGCTCTTGCCGCCGGAGGAGAAGTCGATGGCCCGGTCCAGCGCGTCGCGCAGATTGAGCTGGCCGTTGACGGTGTTCTCCCAGGTGGGGGCGTTGGCGTCCTCGAAGTCGGCCAGCCACACCTTCGCCCCGGAGTTCAGCGCGTTGATCGTCATCTTCCGGTCCACCGGGCCGGTGATCTCCACGCGGCGGTCCACCAGGCCGGGCGCGGGCGGGGCGACCGTCCACTCCGACTCGCGCACGTGCGCGGTCTCGGGCAGGAAGTCCAGGGTGCCGCCCGCCGACAGCCGCGCCTGCCGCTCCTGGCGGGCGCGCAGCAGGTCGAGACGGCGGGGGCCGAACTCGCGCTGGAGGGCGGCCACGAAGGCCAGCGCCTCCGGCGTGAGGATCTCGTCGAACCTGTCCAGCACGGGGCCGGTGATCTCAACGCCGTCCATGCGCTTCCTTTCCGTATAGCGGAAAAATAATTCTGGGATGTGGAATAGACGCTACTGGGCGGATCCCTGCCGGTCAACGGTGGGGGATTCCTCAGGGTGTGCTCGGGGGAGTCCCGGATGCTCCCGGCCGCCGGGCCGTGTGAGAGTTGATCCCGCCTCCCCGCGGCGGGGAGGGGCCGAGGCGCGGGACGGGCGGAGACCCCCCGGGCCGAGGCGTGCCGAGGAAAGGGACCCATGAAGAAGAACCTGGTCGTCGCCGGGGCGCTCCTGGGCGCCGTCGCCCTGCTCTCCGGCTGCGGGGTCGGCATCGGCTTCGGCCCGTCCGAGCAGGACGTCGTCTCCTACGACGTCACCGGTTCCCTGAAGGTCCTGGACGTCACCACGGACTCGGGGGACATCGTGGTCGGCGCCTCGGACCGGCAGGGCGTCCACGTCACCGAGACGCTCCGCTGGCGCGGCAGCCGGCGGCCCGAGACCGAGCACCCGGTCCAGGGCGGCACGCTCACCCTGCGCCAGGAATGCGCCCGCGGCTGCGAGGTCCACTACAAGATCGAGATCCCGCGGGGGCTGGACGTCACGGCCGACACCGGCTCGGGCAACGTCACCCTCCGCGGTCTGAAGGGGACGAAGGCGACCGCGAAGACCGGTTCCGGCGACATCGAGGCCGGCTCCTCGGAGGTCGGGGAGCTCACCGCCGAGACCGGCTCGGGCAACGTCACCCTGCGGAGCCTGAAGGGCGAGGATGTGCGGGCCGAGAGCGGCTCCGGCGACATCGCCGCCCACTCCCTGGCCTCCCGGCGGTTCACCGCCGAGACCGGCTCGGGGACGGTCGAGGCGATGTTCGACGCCGCGCCGGACCGGGTCGCCGCCAGGTCCGACTCGGGCGACGTCACCCTGCGGCTGCCGCGGAACACCTACGCGCTGACCCTCGACACCGGTTCGGGCGACAAGACCGTCCAGGTCGGAAACGACCCGGCCTCCCCCAGGAAGGTCGAGGCGCGCAGCGGCTCGGGGAACATCGACGTGCTGCCCTCCTGAACCTCCCCTCCCGGACCTTCCCTCCCGGACCTTCCCTCCCGAACGGCACGGCCCTGCCCGCGTACGGCGGGCGGCGGGTGGCGGGCGGCGCGGATCCCGGCCCGGCGACGGCGGAACGACCGGGACGCGCTGCGGGTCCTTACCGCGAAACAGCCGATAACCGGGTGAGAATGGCGGTGCCCACGTGGCACCATCGAGGGAAGATACCCGGAGGGTTCAGGCGTTGTTCTCTATGAGATGAGGACGCGTATGAACCATGCATCTGAATGGAGCAACGACATAGACACTCGTGAGCCGCTGGACATCGACCTGTTCGACGAGCCGATCGACACCGGTGAGCTGGACCTGGCCGACCGCCAGGCACTGCGCCGGGTCGTGGGACTCTCCACCGAGCTTGAGGACATCACCGAGGTCGAATACCGCCGGCTGCGACTCGAGCGGGTCGTTCTGGTCGGCGTCTGGACCTCCGGCACGGCGGCGGACGCCGAGAACTCTCTCCTGGAGCTGAAGCTGCTCGCCGAGACCGCGGGTTCCGAGGTGCTGGAAGGTCTGATCCAGCGCCGCCAGAAGCCCGACACGGCGACCTACATCGGCTCGGGGAAGGCACAGGAGCTCGCCGACGTCGTCTCGGTCACCGGCGCCGACACCGTCATCTGCGACGGCGAGCTGAGCCCCGGCCAGCTCCGCCAGCTCGAAGACGTCGTCAAGGTCAAGGTCATCGACCGGACCATGCTGATCCTGGACATCTTCGCCCAGCACGCCAAGAGCCGCGAGGGCAAGGCCCAGGTCGAGCTGGCCCAGCTCAACTACCTGCTGCCGCGGCTGCGCGGCTGGGGTGGCAACCTGTCCCGCCAGGTCGGCGGGCGCGCCGCGGGCGGCGTCGGCATCGGCGGCCGCGGCCCCGGTGAGACGAAGATCGAGCTGGACCGCCGCCGGATCCGCGAGCGGATGGCCAAGCTGCGCCGGCAGATCGCCGAGATGACCACCGCGCGCGAGACCAAGCGGGCACGCCGAGTGCAGCGCGAGGTCCCCGCCGTGGCCATCGCCGGTTACACCAACGCCGGCAAGTCGTCCCTGCTGAACCGGCTGACCGGTGCCGGTGTGCTGGTCGAGGACGCGCTGTTCGCCACGCTGGACCCGACCGTCCGCCGGGCGCACACCCCCGACGGCCGCCTGTTCACGCTGGCCGACACCGTCGGGTTCGTCCGGCACCTGCCGCACCAGCTCGTCGAGGCGTTCCGTTCCACGCTGGAGGAGGTCGGCGACGCCGACCTGATCCTGCACGTGGTGGACGGCTCGCACCCCGACCCGGAGTCCCAGCTCGCCGCCGTGCGATCCGTGCTCTCCGACATCGAGGGCGCGCTGGACATCCCGGAGATCGTGGTCGTCAACAAGGCCGACGTCGCCGACCCGGTGGTGCTGGCCCAGCTGACCGCGCGGGAGAAGCACACCGTCGTGGTCTCGGCCCGCACCGGCGCCGGGATCGACGAGCTGATGGCCGTCATCGAGCGCGAGCTGCCCCGCTTCGACCAGGAGGTCAGGATGCTGGTGCCGTACCAGCGCGGTGACCTGATCTCCCGCGCCCACGCCGAGGGCGAGGTCCTCGGCGTGGAGCACACCGAGGACGGCACGATCCTGCACGCCAGGGTCCTGCCCGCCCTCTTCGCGGAGCTGGAGCGGACCGCCAAGCCGGTCGAGACCGTCTGATCCGCCGTCCCCTCGGGGCCGGTCCGCGTCGCCGGACCGGCCCCGAGCCGTGTCCGGGGCCCTCAGACGGCCTTCGGCCCCGAGCCGGGCCCGCGAGGCGCCCGCCGGCCCGGCCGGTCCTCGTGCGGTCCCGGCCGGTCCTCGTGCGGTCCCGGCCGGTCCTCGTGCGGTCTCAGGCGGCCTCCGTACGGTCTCAGGCGGCCTTCGTGCGGCGGAACGCCACGAGGGCGACGTCGTCCTCGCGGGCGCCGAACTGCCGGATCAGCCGGTCGCAGAACGGCTCCAGGCCCTCGTCGGACGCCTCGGCCATGGACCGAACGATCTCCAGGCTCTCGTCGAGCAGCTTGTCGCGGTCCTCGATGAGCCCGTCGGTGAACATCAGCACGGACTCCTCCTCGCCCAGGGTGAGCCGGTCGACGCGGTAGGTCTCGTCCGCCACCCCCAGCAGCAGGTTGCCCAGACCGTGGTAGCGGGTCTCGCCGCCGATCAGCAGCGGCGGGATGTGTCCCGCGTTGGCGATCTCCATTTCGCCGGTCGCGGGATTGATCAGGACCAGGCACACGGTCGCGGTCATGCGCCGGTGGTAGCACCGCAGCACGTTGTTCAGCAACGCCATGGACGCGCTCAGGTCCACGGGGCCGAGCAGGGAGGCGCGCAGCGCGTGGCGGAGCTCCGCCATGACCGTCGCGGCCACCAGGGAGTGCCCCTGCACGTCGCCGATGGCCAGCAGGACCTGGTCGCCCAGCCGCAGCACCTCGTAGAAGTCGCCGCCGACCTCGACGTTGTCGACGGCCGGCTGGTAACGCCAGCTGATCTCCAGCCCCGGGGTGTCCGGGATCCGAGCCGGCAACAGGCTCCGCTGCAGCGTCAGGGCGATCGCGTGCTCCTCGGCGTAGGCGCGCAGGGCGTCGGCGGTGAGGGCCAGGGCCTGGCCGAGCTGACGCAGGATGTTGGTCTCGTCCGGGTCCAGCGGCGGGGCCGCGTACACCCCCAGGCAGACCGGCGGGCGGCCGACCTTGGTCCGGCAGAACACGGCCGTGGCATCGCCGCCGCCGTCGCCGTCATCGCCGCCGCCGACGCCGGCGTCGGGCATCAGCTGCAGCCACTCCTCCGCCGGGGCCGTGAACACCTGGGTCCCCGCGGCGTTGCCCAGCGACATCGCGCCGATCCGGAGCAGCAGGTCGGGAGCGACGGCCTTGGAGACGGCCACGGTGGACGGCGGCGTCGCGACGAACCTGCGGGTCCGGCCGTCCGGCGGGATCGCCAGCGCCCCGGCGCGCCGGCCGAGGATCCGGGAGGCGCCCTCGACGGCCGTGCTCAGCAGGGCCTCGAAGGTGTCGGCGGAGTTCATCTCCAGGGTGACCTCGGTGAGGGTCGCCAGCCGGTTCGCCATCCGCTCGGCCCGCTGCCGGGCGCGGTAGTAGCGCAGCGTCGCCTCGACCGTGGCGGCGAACTCGTCCGGCTCGACCGGCTCGGCGAGGTAGGCGTCGGCCCCGCGTTCCAGCCCCTGGGTCCGGTCGGCGGGGGTGATCGCCGCCCCGGAGATCTGGATGACCGGGATCGAGGACGTCGCCTCGTCGGCCTTGATCCGCTCGCAGACCTCGTAGCCGCTCATGTCGGGCAGCCGTACGTCCAGGACCACCAGGTCGGGGCGGAGGTCCCGGACCTTGCCCAGCGCCTCCACGCCGCCGGTGGCCTGCAGCACCTCGTGCCCGGAGCGGCGCAGCCAGCTGGACAGGATGTAGAGCTTGGTCGGTGTGTCGTCCACGACCAGCACGGTCGCCGGTCCGTCAGGCATCGTCACGCCCCAGAGCCTCTCGTACGGTCTCCAGCAGGTTTTCCTTCCGCAGCCCCTGCTTGGACAGGACCCTGCTGACGCCCTGGGGGTACTGGTGGGAGGTCGCGAGGGTCACGACGATCACCGGCACGTCGCGGAGCCGCTCGTCGGAGGCCATCCGCTCGATCAGCGCCGCGCCGTCGAGGCGGGGCATGAACAGGTCCACCAGCGCGAGGTCGGGCCGCTCGTGCGCCATCATCTCCAGCGCGACCTCCCCGTCCGGGGCCTCGTCGACGTGGGCGGCGAACCCGGCGAGCATGCGCCGTACGGTGGCCCGGAACTCCTCGTTGTCGTCGACGACGAGCACCCGCCCGACCACCGGCTCCCCGTCCTGCCGGTGCGGCAGCCGTACGGTGACCCGGGTGCCCTCGCCGAGGGCGCTGTCCAGTTGGAGCGTGCCACCCATCGCCTCGGCCAGGCGGCGCGCGTACGGCAGGCCGAGGCCGGTGCCCTTCACCCGCACCTGGATCGGTCCCGGGACCTGGAAGAACTCCTCGAAGACCCGCTCCAGGTGCTCCTCGGGGATGCCGACGCCGGTGTCGGTCACGGTGAAGACCATCTCCTGGGTGGGGGCGTCGGCCCGCACGCCGAGCCTGACCTCGCCCTCCTGGGTGAACTTCAGCGCGTTGGACAGCAGGTTCCGCAGGATCCGGGTGAGCATCACCTCGTCCACCAGCATCTCCGACGCCTCGCCGGGGATGTCCACCGAGAGCGCGATCCGGTCGTTCCCGCTGGTGGGGTGCAGCGTCATCCGCAACCGCTCGGTCAGCGCGACGAGGTCGACCCGGGACGACTGCGGTTCGAGCCGCCCGGACTCGGCCTTGGCCATGTCGAGCAGCTCGCTGACCATCGTCAGCAACGTCTCGGCCGAGGAGCCGATGAGCTGGACCTGGTGACGCTGCTCCTCGGCCAGCGGCTCGCCCCCGGGGCCCACCAGGAGCCGGACGAGGCCGATGATCGAGTTCAGCGGGGTGCGCAGCTCGTGGCTGACCGTGGCCCAGAACCTGTTCTTGGCGTCGCTCGCCGCCCGGAGCTGCCGGGACTTCTCGTCGAGTTCGGCGTACAGGGCGACCACGCCGCGGTTGGTCTCCTCCAGCTCCTCGGAGAGCTGGTTGTACAGGGCGACCACGCCCTGGTTGGTCTCCTGGAGCTCGGCGTTGAGCTGCAGGACCTCCTGGAGGGTCTCGGCGAGCTCGCGGTTCTGCTGCCGCAGCTCGTCGACGGCGGTCGCCGGTGTCAGCCTGGCGAGCCGCGCGCGGATCTCCGCCACCGAAAGGTCGGGCCGCCCCGCGGGAAGCCGTTTCAGCATCTTCACCCGTCCCCCGGCGGGGTCGAACTCGATCTCGTCGAGGAGACGCCCCGCCAGCGTCACGCCGTCCGCCGACCGGAAACCGGCTGCCGCGGGAAGATCAATGGTCACGACCAGGGCCTCGCCGTCCAGCAGGAACGCGGCGTACGCCTCGCGGCCCTCGCCCAGCACCTCCCGGCTGATCTCGCTCAGCGCGGTGGCCACCCGGATCTGGTCCTGGGGGGCCAGCCCGACCGCCTCCGCCGCCTCGCGGCCGAGTTTCCGCATGACGAAGATGTCGGAGTCGTCGCGGACGCGGATCCGGATCAGCTCCTCGCCGGTCGTCCGGCCCGTCATGTGCCGGTCCTCACCGCGACCACGCAGGCGTCGTCCCTGCGGGTCCCGGCGTCCCGCAGCAGCGTGGCGGCGACGACGGAGGGGGAGCGGGTGACGAGCCCCGGGTAGGAGGTGATGTCCCAGCGGTCCGACAGCCCGTCGGAATGGAGCACGACCACGCCTTCCGGCGGCATGTCGTATTCGTACTGGCGCAGGGTGCGGGCCTGGTGCCCGGCGATGCCCGGCACCGAGATCATCCCCTGGCGGCCGTCCTGGGACGCGATCCAGGCGGAGACGTTGCCGAGCCCGGCGAAGGTGATCCTGCCCGCGGCCCGGTCGACGTGGGCCACCGCCGCGGCGCCGCCCCTGGTCTGCCGCATGCCGGCGTGCAGCCGTTCGAGGAGGGTGACCGGGGGCCGGTCCGCGTCCTGCAGGAACAGCCGCACCGCCTCCTGCGACGCCTGGGCGGCGAAGTCGCCGTGCCCGAGCCCGTCGCAGAGCATCACGGTCGTCGTGGCGCCGGTCTCGACGACCGCGAACGCGTCGCCGCAGACCATCTCCTCGCCGATGGGACGAGTGACCCCGCTGACCCGGGCCTCGGGCCGCGGGGCGCCACGGGTGGCGAAGTACATGCCGAGCACAGTGCCCCGGCCGGGCATGGAGTGAACCTCGTACCCACTGGCCATGCGGGCGATGCCGCCGAGGCCGATGCCGAGGGTGCCCGTGGTGGAGTAACCGTCGCGCAGGGCGCGGGTGACGTCGCGCATGCCCGGTCCCCGGTCGAGCGCGACGACCTCGATCGCCTCGGGCAGCTCCGGGTGCGGCCGGATCAGCATGACCCCCTCGACCGCGTGCTTGACCAGGTTGGACGCGGCCTCGCTCACCGCGACCGCGACCCGTCCGGCGTCCTCCTCGCCGAACCCCCGCCCCTCGGCGAGCGTGACCGCGACCCGCCGCAGGGCGCCGATCGCGCTGGCGTCCTCGGCCCGCAGCCAGGTGTCGTTCTGGGAACGGATCACCTTGCCCATTTGGTCACCGTCACCAGCGTCCCCTCGCCGGGAGCCGATTTGAGCTCGAACTCGTCCATCAGCCGGCGTGAGCCGCTGAGTCCGAGCCCGAGTCCGCCGCCGGTGGTCCACCCGTCGGTGAGCGCCTGGTCGAGGTCGGGGATACCGGGGCCGTCGTCGCTGAAGGCGAGCCGCAGGCCCCGTCGCACGCCGTTGTGCACGACCTCGATCCGAACCTGCCCGCCCCCCGCGTAGACCAGGGCGTTACGGGCCAGCTCGCTGGCCGCGGTCACGACCTTCGTCTGGTCGACGAGGGAGAGGCCGACCTCCACGGCGGCGGTCCTGACGCGCTGGCGGATCAGCACGATGTCGCTGTTGCCGTGGATGGGCATCTCGGCGGGGGTGGTCACCGTGTTGCCGTGGCGATCTCGGAGCCGTCGATGTGGTTCAGCAATGCGACACCCTTTTCAAGGTTGAGGGCGGTGCGCACGCCGCCCAGCGAAAGGCCCAGCTCCACGAGAGTGATCGCCACGGCGGGCCGCATGCCCACGACGACCGTCTCGGCGTCGAGCATGCGGGAGATGGCCGCGATGGTCGCCAGCATGCGGCCGATGAACGAGTCGACGATCTCCACGGCGGTGATGTCGATGATCACACCGCGGGCGCCGGTCTCCACCACCTTGTTCGCCAGGTCCTCCTGGAGCGCGAGCACGCTCTGGTCCTGGAGGTCGATCTGGATGGAGACGATCAGGATGTCGCCGAGCTTGAGGACGGGTACGCGATCCATCATTCCTCCACGGTCCGCAGGGCGACGCGGGACCCGCGATTTCTGACGATCTCGACGCCGCTCTCGCGCAGCGCGTGGGCGAGGGCGTCGGCGAGCGTGGCCTTGGTCACGATGTCGCCGAACTCGATGCCCAGCGTGACGATGGTGTGGGCGATCTGCGGGCGGATGCCGGAGATCACGCACTCGGCGCCCATCAGCCGGGCCGCCACCACCGTCTTGAGGAGGTGCTGGGCGACCTGGGTGTCCACCGCGGGCACGCCCGTGATGTCGATGACCGCGTGCTCGGAGCCGGTGTCCACCAGCGTCTGCAGCAGCTTCTCCATCACGACCTGGGTCCTGGCCGAGTCGAGCGTGCCGACCAGCGGCACGGCGACGATGCCCTCCCAGAGCTTGACCACGGGGGTGGAGAGCTCGAGGAGCTGCTCGGCCTGGTCGAGGATGATCTTCTCTCGGGTCGCGCTGTAGGTCTCCATGGTGAAGAGGCCCAGGTCGTCGACGAGCCGGGAGAACCAGAGGAAGCCCTGCAGCGCCTCGGAGGAGCCGTCATCACCGGTGCTCTCGTAGACCGCCTCCTTCAGCCCGAACACCACGGTGGCGGTCTCGGTCGGGGTGAAGCCCTGGCGGGCGCGGTTGCGGGAGAGTTCGGCGAGGAGCCCGCGCAGTTCGCTGGACTCACCCGGCCGGCCGGAGTCGCCGAACGACCGGACGAGGGCGTTGTAGAGTTCACGAAGCTGACCGTTGAGGTTCCCACGGTCGACGTGCCCGCTGGAGGAAGCTCCCGCTATCTCAAGCCAACGCCTGAAGATCTGGTCTTCGTTCGTGGCAAGAAGTGTTTCGATGCGATGCCGACCGGCGTCCGCGGAGACCGACAAGGTAGCTCCCATGCTTACAGCTGACGGGTGGTTCCACGAAAGATTACATGCTAGGCCCCACTTCGATGGCATTTTTGCTGGTAGGGGGGCTTGGCGCAGGAGGAGGGGGCGCGCCGGGGCCGTCGCGCGGGGCCGTCGTGGCGTCCTCGGTCCTCCGCCGTGCGGAGCCGTACGCGCGGGATGGTTCCGCGGCGTGCGGGCCGTCGCGCCGGGTGGTTTCGCGCCGCAGGGGTGACCGTTTCCGGTCACGCGCCGGAGGCGTCCTCGTCGCCGCGGATGCTCAGACTAGATATTCCGCCGACTGCATTTCAATGGTTCCTCTTGCGGTCGGCGGCCTCTATGGAATGGACTGAGGGTCCCAAGGAATCGTACAGAAGTTATTAAAAGCGACATTTTCTCGCCAGGGGCGGGGTCGCCATGATAAAAACTTCGGCAAGACAGCACGCCGGAAGGTGGTCCGGGGTCCGCTGTTACGGATGAGGAAAAAGTGGCCTGAGCTGCGAGAGGGCCCCCGACTCCGGGTGCGGCCACCGGGCCGGCCGGTAGGCGGTGGTCACGGTGAAGCGGCGTTCTTCCCAATTAGCCTGTACAGCAAGCTCACTTGTGAAATAACGTAACTGAACTGAAATCGCCTGATCATGATCCCGGCGCCACCGCCGCCCCACCAACGAGCAAGCGGATAAGAGCAGGAGACCCCCCGATGTCGTCCGGATGCACAGCGGTCCCGGCGGGCACGGCGTCCGGCATCGGCCGGGGCGGCCCGGTCCGGCCGCGAGAGGTCTCCTCCCCGACGCCTTCCCCCGCGCACAAGGCGGTGATGCGATGACGGTCCGCCTCCTGACCAACATCGGCCGGCTCTGGACCGGCAACGACGTCTGCAGCAACGGCGCGATCCTCGTGCACAACGACCGGATCGCCTGGGTCGGCCGCGCGGCCGACCTCCCGCAGAGCGTCCCCGGTGTGGTGGACGACATCGTCGACGTCGACCACGTGGAGAACCTCGGCGGCGCGCTGGTCACCCCCGGCCTGATCGACGCCCACACCCACCCGGTCTACGCGGGCAACCGCTACGCCGAGATGGCGATGCGCTCCAGCGGCTCGTCGATGTCCGCGATCACCGCCGCCGGCGGCGGCGTCGGCTCCACCGTCACCGTGACCCGCGGCACCGACCCGTGGACCATGTGCAACGGCGTCCGCGAGCGCCTGCGCGAGTGGCTGCTCAGCGGCACCACCACCGTCGAGGCCAAGACCGGCTACCACCTCACCCGCGACGGCGAGCTGGCCGACGTGCGGCTCCTGCGCGAGCTGGAGAAGGAGCCGATGATGCCGCGCGTGCACGTCACGTTCATGGCCGCGAACGTCGTCCCCCCGGAGTACTTCGGCCGCCAGCGCGACTACGTCGAGGCCGTGGGCTCCTGGTGCGCCGACGCGGCGGCGGCCGGGGCCGACAGCGTCGACGTCTACTGCGACGAGGGCCACTTCACCACCGACGAGGCCCGCTGGGTGCTCGCCTCCGGCCGCAACGTCGGCCTGCTGCCCCGCATCCACGCCGGTGCCCACAGCCGCCGCGGCGCCGTGCAGCTCGCCGCGGAGATGGGCTGCGCGTCGGCCGACCTGCTCCACCACACCTCCGACGACGACATCGCGCTGATGGCCAGATACGGCGTTCCCGCCGTGGTCTGCCCGGGCACCGCCCTCCAGCACGGCAGCCTGCCCCCGGTGCGCCGGATGCTGGGCCAGGGCGTCACGGTCGCACTCGGCAGCGACCACAACCCCGGCCACTGCGGCATCACCTCGATGTCCCTGGTCATCAGTCTCGCCGTGGCGGCCTTCGGTATGAGCGTCGGCGACGCGCTCCGCGCGGCCACCCTCGGCGGGGCCACCGTCCTGGGCGCCCCCGACCGGGGCGTCCTGGCACCCGGACGACTGGCCGACATCGTCCAGTGGGACGCCGACCACGAGGGCGCCTTCGCCTGGGCCTTCGGCCTCAAGCCCCGCCGCGTCTGGCGCGGCGGAGTCCCGGTCCAGTGACCGTCCCGGTCCGTTGATCGGGCTGCTCCGGTGGTCGGGGCGGTCCGGTCACCGGGCTGCTTCGGTGGTCGGGGCGGTCCGGTGAGCGGGGTGGTCCGGTGGACGGGCCGATCCAGTGATCAAGGCGGTCCGGTCACCGGATCGCCGCCCGCCGGGTCGGGCGACGGCGCCCCGCATCCGGCCGGTCCCGCCGGGTAATCTCGGCATATGCCGCCATCGGTCGCCGTCGTCACCGACTCCACCGCCTACCTCCCCGAGGAGGCGGTCTCCCGTCTGGGGATCACCGTGGTGCCGCTGCAGGTCGTCGTCGGCGGCAGAGGACTCGACGACGTGGCCCAGATCGACGGCGCGGGGATGAACGACGCGCTCGGCGAGTGGGCTCCGGTGACGACCTCCAGGCCCGCGCCCCAGCGCTTCGCGGACGCCTACGAGGCCGCCGCCGCGCGGGGCGCGGCCGGGATCGTCTCCATCCACCTGTCGGGGGAGATGTCCGGCACGGTCGAGGCGGCCCGCGCCGGGGCCGAGGACTCGCTGGTGCCCGTCGAGGTCGTCGACAGCCGGTCGATCGCCATGGGTCTCGGCTTCCCCGTCCTCGCCGCCGCCGAGGCCGCCGCGCGGGGCGCCAGGCGGACCGAGGTGGCCGACGCCGCCCGCCGCCGCATGAAGGCGACCCGCACCTTCTTCTACGTCGACACCCTCGAACACCTGCGCAGGGGAGGCCGGATCGGCGCGGCGGCCACGCTGCTCGGCTCCGCACTGCGGACCAAGCCGCTGCTGCACATCGCCGACGGCGTGATCGTCCCCCTGGAGAAGGTCCGTACCGCCTCCCGGGCCATCGCCCGCCTTGAGGACCTCGCCGTCCAGGCCGCGGGGAGCGGCCCGGTGGACATCGCCGTCCAGCACCTCGCCGCGGAGGACCGCGCCGGCGCCATGGCCGCGCGGCTGCCCCAGCGCGTCCCCGGGCTCGCCTCGGTGACCGTGGTGGAGGTCGGCGCGGTGATCGGTGCCCACGTGGGCCCCGGCATGCTCGGCCTGACGGTCTCCCCGCACTGCTGAGCCTCTTACCGCCCCGTCGGTCGTCGGCCCGCGGGACTCCTCACCGCCCCGTTGGTCGTCGGCCCGCGGAATTCCTCACCGGCCCGCCCTCTTCTTCCGGCTTCCTCCAGCGCCGGACCTCGGGAGCCCGCGTTCCCCGAGGCACCGGGACCGGGCGAAACCGGGTGGGGCTTTTCCACAGGCCGCCTGGGAGAGCGGGTTATCCCCAGAACGGGATTCGGCGCGGATTCGGCCGGTGAGGCCGCCGTAGCGTCCCGGATGTGCGGATCACCGACCACGACACCGAGCGATTCCGGGCCGAGTCACGGCTACGGGCGCTGACGGCGCCCGGCCCCACCGTCCCGCCCCCACACGTCCCCCCTTCCGCTCCCTCCTCCTTCCAGGCCCTCCGTACGGCCGTCGCCGCGCAGGCCCCCGCACTCGCACCGAGCGGTCCCGGCCTGCGCCTGCTCCTCCTCGTCGCCCTGGCCGCGGCCGTCGCGGGCGGTCTCTACGCCTGGCGGTCCCAGCCCGAGCCCGAGCCGCTCACCCCGCCCGTCCCCGTCCCCGTCTCCGGCGCTCCGCTCGTGGCTCCGGCGCCCTCACCTCCCTCCGCGCCGCCCGACCTCGCGCGGCAGGGCTCGCAGCCTCCGGGGCCGGGTGCCGCGGGAGCCGGTCGGGCACCTGGAGTCGTCCCCGAGGTCGTGGTCCACGTCACCGGCAAGGTCCGCCGTCCGGGTGTGATCACCCTGCCCGCGGGTTCCCGGGTCACCGACGCGGTCCGGGCCGCCGGGGGCGTCCGCCGAGGGGCCGGCACCGGCCACCTCAACCTCGCCCGCAGGCTCGTCGACGGCGAACAGATCGACGTCGGCGCACCGGGACCCGCCACCGCGCCGCCGGTCGGGGTCGATCCCGCGGAGGCCGTCATCGACCTCAACACCGCCACCCCGCAACAGCTCGAACAGCTGCCGGGCGTCGGCGAGGTGCTGGCCCGCCGCATCGTCGAATACCGCGACGGCCACGGCGGGTTCCGCGCCGTAGAGCAGCTCCGCGAGGTCAGCGGCATCGGCGACCGGAAGTACGCCGAGATGAAGGACAGGGTGCGGGTTTGACACGAATTCTCAACCTGAGGGACCGGATGAGTGGTGTGGCGCGGATTCTCGGCCGGAGGGACCGGATGAGTGGTGTGGCACGGATCCTCGACCGGACTCCGCGGCTCGCCCTGCCCGCGCTCGCCTCGTGGGCGACCGCTCTCGTCCTTCTCGGCTGCCCGGCCCCGGCGGGCGCCGTCACCGCCGTGCTCGCCGCCGCGGCGGCTCTCGGTACGGCCACGGGCGCGCGTGTGCTGAGAGTGCACCCCGCCTGGCGGAACACGGTCCTCGCGGTGCTGGGCTGCGTCGCCGCGGTCGCCGGGACGGTGGCGTTCCGGGTCCACGCCGTCGGCACGGGCCCGGTGGCCGAGCTGGTCAGGAGCGGAGCCCCGGCGGGGATCGAGGCGGTGCTGACGGGCGACCCCCGGGAGCTGCCCCGGCGCGCGGGCCCCTACCGCGGGGAGAGCTTCGCGGTGCCCGCGAGGGTCGAGTCGGTCGAGACGGCGCACGGCAGGATGTCGCTGCGCGCCCCGGTGATGCTGCTCACCACGGGCGGGGAGTGGCGGCCGCTGCTGCCCAGCCAGCGGGTCGCCGTCCGGGGCCGGTTCGTCCACGCGGACTCCGCCGAGTTGCTCGCCGCCGTGGTGCTCGTGCGCGGGCCGCCGCGGATCCTCGGCGCGCCCTCCTGGGAGCAGCGGGTGGCCGGGGCGCTCCGCTCCGGCCTGCGGGAAGCCGCCGCGGTGCTGCCGCCCGACGAGCGCGGCCTGCTGCCCGGACTGGTGGCCGGTGACGTCTCCGGGATGGACCGGCAGGTCACGGCCGACTTCAAAGCCGCAGGGCTCAGCCACCTCACCGCGGTCTCCGGAGCCAACCTGGCGATCGTGGCCGGAGCGGCGATCGCCCTGGCCCGTGTCGCGGGACTCCCCCTGCCGGCCAGGGCGGTGCTCGCGGCGGTGGCCATGCTCTCCTTCGCCGTGGTGGCCCGGCCGTCGCCCAGCGTGCTGCGCGCCCTCGTCATGGGCCTCGTCGCGGCGGTGGCGCTGGGTACCGGCCGGTCCCGCGACGGGGTGGCGGCCCTGTCGGCGACGGTCCTCGGGCTGATCCTCTTCGACCCCGTCCTCGCCCGCTCCTACGGCTTCGCGCTGTCGGTCTGCGCCACGGGCGGCATCCTGCTCCTCGCACCGCGCTGGCGCGACCGCCTCGCCACCCGGCTGCCCCGCTGGGCCGCGGAGGCGATCGCCGTGCCCGCGGCGGCGCAGGCCGCCGTCACCCCCGTGCTGGTCCTGATGGCCGGACAGCTCGCACCGGTGGCGATCCCGGCGAACCTCCTCGCCGGGCCCGCCGTCGCGCCCGCCACGCTGATCGGGTTCCTCGCCGCGCTGGTCGCACCCGTGCAGATGGACCTCGCCCGGCTGCTGGTCCGCCCTGCGGGCCTGGCCACCGGGTGGATCATCGCGGTGGCCGGGCGGGCCGCCGGGCTCCCGCTGGGGGTGATCCCGTGGCCGGGCGGCGTGCCAGGTCTGGTGGCGCTGGCCGTCACCGTGCCCGTCGCCGTCCTGGTGCTGCGTCACCGGCGGCCGCGCCTGGTCGTCCTCGCCCTGGCGGTCGGCGCGGCCGCCGCAGCGGCCGTGGCCGGGCCGGCCGTGTCCGGCTGGCCGCCCGAACGCTGGCTGCTGGTCGCCTGCGACGTCGGCCAGGGAGACGCCCTCCTGGTGGCCGCCGGCCCCGGGCGGGCCGTGGTGGTCGACGCCGGGCCCGATCCGGTGTCCACCGACCGGTGCCTGCGGGCCATGGGGATCCGCCAGGTGCCGCTGGTCATCCTCACCCATCCGCACCTCGACCACATCGGCGGCCTGGACGGGGTCCTCCGGGGGCGCGAGGTGGGAGCGGTGGTCGTCACCCCGTACGGGGGATCCGGGCCCGGGCGGCTCCGGCTGAGCGGTGACCTCGCCCGCCGGCGGATTCCCGAGTGGGCGGCGCGGCCGGGCGTGAGCTGGACCTTCGGCCCCTCCCGGCTCACGGTCATCGGCCCGCCGGAGGGCGCGTCCGCCGCCGGCGGAGGGGAGGAGACGGCCGTGAACAACGCCAGCGTCGTGGTCCACGTGAGCTGGGCGGCGGGGTCGGCGCTGCTCAGCGGGGACGCCGAGACGGAGGCCCAGGCGGAGCTGCTGCGGCGGGGCCTGCCCAGGGCCGACGTTCTCAAGGTCCCCCACCACGGGTCCGCCAGGGGCGACCCCGGCTTCCTCGCGGCCACCGGTGCCCGGGCCGCACTGATCAGCGTCGGGGCGGGCAACGACTACGGCCACCCCGCCCCCGCGACCCTGGCCCGGCTCAGTCACCTGGGCGTGCGGGTCTACCGCACCGACCTGTCGGGGGACCTCGCCGTGGTGGCAGGGAAGGACGGCCTGGCGGTCGTCGTCAGAGGACGCGGACCCCCGCCGTGAGGTTCCGCCGGGCGCCTCCCGGCGGCTGTCTCAGGCCGGAGCCGGAACCGGAGCCGGAACCGGAACCGGAGCCGGAAGCGGGACTGAGACCGGAGCCGGGGGCGGGGCCGGGCGGCGGAACTCGGTGTTCACGTCGGCGGCGTAGACCGAACGGCCGCAGCACGCGCAGCGGTACACGACGGGCCCCTCGTCGAGGGGCGACCCGCAGCGCGGACAGGTGTTACGGCAGACGGCGGAGCGCATCATCATTCATCCCCTTCGGCTGCTCCACAGCGTGCCCGAGAACGACCGCATCCGGGTTGCGAACGGCTTGCTGATTGCGATTCGGTCACCCGCACGTGGCATGCTGCTGGGCATGGCGGCGAACGACCCGGCACGGGTGACACTGGTGGTCGGCGACGAGGAGTTGCTGGCCGATCGCGCGGTGGGCGAAGTGATCGCGGCGTGCCGTGCCGCCGACCCCGGCGCGGAGGTCCACGACCTGGTCGGGGCGAAGGTCGAGCCGGGGGAGCTGACCCGGTTGTCCTCGCCGTCGCTGTTCGGCGGCGGGGCCGTGGTGGTGATCCGCTCCGCCCAGGACCTCGTCAAGGACGTCGTCACCGAAGTCGTCTCCTACGCCGCACACCCGGCCGAGGACACCGTGCTGGTGCTCGCGCACGCCGGCGGGGCCAAGGGAAAGGCACTGGCCGACGGCGTCAGGAAGGCCGGCGCCCACGTGGTCACCGTCACCAAGCTGACCAAGCCGGCCGAGCGGCTGGCGTTCATCAGGACCGAGATGAAGCGGGCAGGGCGGTCCATCGGCGCGGACGCGGCGGCCGCGCTGCTCGACGCGGTCGGCAACGACCTGAGGGAGCTGGCCGCGGCCTGCAACCAGCTCGCCTTCGACACCCCCGGCAAGACCATCGACGAGGCCGCCGTCGCCCGCTACCACCGGGGGCAGGCGGAGGTCAGCGGGTTCACCGTGGCCGACTCGGCGGTGGAGGGCCGGCTGGGGGACGCGCTGGAGCAGCTCCGCTGGGCGCTGGCCACCGGCACGGCCCCGGTCCTGCTGGTCAGCGCGCTCGCGGGGGGCCTGCGCTCGCTGGCCAAGGTGGGCGGCGCTCCGCGCAATCTGCGGGGCGGGCAGCTCGCGAGCCACCTCGGCATGCCGCCATGGAAGATCGACCGGACCAGGAAGCAGCTGAACGGCTGGGGCCCCGAGGGCATCGCCCGCGCCCTGCAGGCCGTCGCCGCGGCCGACGCCCAGGTCAAGGGCGGCGGCGCCGACCCGGCCTACGCGCTGGAGCACTTGATCCAGACCGTCGTCGCCAGCCGTACCGGCCGGTAGGTCCCGTTCCGCGGATCTCCGCGGTCGGCGGGGCGGGACGCGGGGTGGGCCGGAAACGCCGGAGCGCCGCGGCCCCGAGGGGACGCGGCGCTCCGAAAGAACCGGGATTACTTGGCGGCCGACAGGGCGGCGACGCGCTGGGCGATCGCCGACTTGCGGTTGGCAGCCTGGTTCTTGTGAATGACGCCCTTGCTGGCGGCCTTGTCCAGCTGGCGGGAGGCGGCGCGCTGCAGCGCGATGGCCTCGTCGACGTTGCCCTGCTCGGCGGCTTCGCGGAACTTGCGGACCGCCGTCTTCAGGGACGACTTGACAGCCTTGTTACGCAGCCGGGCCTTCTCGTTCTGCCGGTTGCGCTTGATCTGGGACTTGATGTTCGCCACGAAGAAGCCTCGGTGAAAGTTGTCGGAGTGGGGCGCGCGGGCAGAGAGGGCGCGCCACACGCAGTTGAACAGGCTACCAACGGACCGGACGATCGCTCAAATCGACAGCCGGGTCAGAAGGATGCCTGGCAAGCTTACCCTTCTTCCATCAGGGTCGGAACCAGAACCGCCGGTACTCCTCCCAGTCCTGGTCCGTGGCGGCGAAGTCCACGTACAGCGCCAGCCCGAACCGCTCGCGGCGCTCGCCGTGGGCGGTCAGCGCCAGCCGCGCGCCCCGCGCCGCCGTCGCGACGCTCTCGGCCCCGTCGGACCACGACGCGCCGTGGTCGTGGTAGGCGGGCGCGCCGATGAGCAGGGTCTTGTCCGAGGGCACGAGGTCCAGGGCGAAGACGGCCTGCCGTACGACGTGGCCGCCGTAGAGCAGCTCGGAGGGGAGGAAGGAGTCGTAGGTCATGATCGCGACCTGGTCGACGCGGGCCGCGACCTGCCGGAAGTAGGCCGGCGACCAGTACTTGTCGTGGCCGATGACGCCCCGCACCACCGGCCGGGTCAGCGGGAACGGCTCGATCTGCGGGGTGGAGGTGGACAGCGGGCCGTCGCCGAGGACCGGGCGGGTGCGTTCCAGCAGGTCCAGGAAGTCGGCGTCGCCGTCGCCGACCGGCTCGAAGTTGTAGTGGACGCCGTCGAAGCCCAGCGCCATGACCGAGCGCGCGCTCTCCACGACCCGGTCCCGGGTGGCCCGGTCGTCGAGGTCCAGGAAGCCGTCCACCTTCTGCCCGAGCCACGCCGACACCCGCACATCCGGCAGCTCGGCGTGCCACCGCTTCACGAAGTCGCGCGCCCCTGGACTCCGGTCGGGCAGCGAGCCGTCGGCGTTGAACGGCCCGGTGTGGACGTACACGTCCCTGATCCCGGTCCGGCGCAGCCGGTCGGCCAGGCGCCTGAGGTCCGCCGCGCTCTTGCGGCCGTCCACCCAGGCGTGGCCCAGCCACAGGGCGTCGTGGCCGCTCGTCTTCGCCCAGGACGCCGGGGTCCCGGTAAACTGCAGGGTGAGGGTGGCCGCGGCCACCCCCGGGAGCACAAGGAGGACGGCCGCCACCACCGCGAGAAACCGCAGGCCGCGCCGTGCTCTGGTCCGGGCAATCACCCGGACATGTCACCATGGAAGACGGCTGGGATGCCAGCCGTAGATCACGTCAATACTGCGAAACGGACACCGGTGCGCATTCAGCCTGGCCAGACCGATCCCGCGGTGATCCGCAATTTCTGCATCATCGCGCACATCGACCACGGCAAGTCCACCCTTGCCGACCGCATGCTGCAGATCACCGGCGTGGTCGACGACCGCTCCATGCGCGCCCAGTACCTCGACCGGATGGACATCGAGCGCGAGCGCGGCATCACCATCAAGTCGCAGGCGGTCCGGCTGCCGTGGAAGGCCGGCGAGACCGACTACGTCCTCAACATGATCGACACCCCGGGGCACGTCGACTTCACCTACGAGGTCTCCCGGTCGCTGCAGGCGTGCGAGGGCGCGATCCTGCTGGTCGACGCGGCGCAGGGCATCGAGGCGCAGACGCTGGCCAACCTCTACCTGGCGATGAACGCCGACCTGACGATCATCCCGGTGCTCAACAAGATCGACCTGCCCGCCGCCCAGCCGGAGAAGTACGCCGCCGAGCTGGCCCACCTCATCGGCTGCGAGCCGGAGGAGGTGCTGAAGGTCTCCGGCAAGACCGGCGTGGGCGTCCGGGAGCTGCTGGACCACGTGGTCGAGAAGGTGCCGGCCCCGGTCGGCGACGCCGACGCCGCCGCCCGCGCGCTGATCTTCGACTCGGTCTACGACACCTACCGCGGCGTGGTCACCTACGTCCGCGTCATGGACGGCCACCTGGGCAAGCGCGAGCGCATCCAGATGATGTCCACCGGCGCCTCGCACGAGACGCTGGAGATCGGCGTCATCTCGCCGGAGCCGAAGATCGCGGACAAGGGCCTGGGCGTCGGTGAGGTGGGCTACCTCATCACCGGCGTGAAGGACGTCCGCCAGTCGCGGGTCGGTGACACGGTGACGTCGGCCGCCCGGGCCGCCACCGAGGCGCTCGGCGGCTACGAGCACCCCAAGCCGATGGTCTTCTCCGGCCTCTACCCGATCGACGGCGACGACTACCCCGAGCTGCGCGAGGCCCTGGACAAGCTCCAGCTCAACGACGCCGCCCTGGTCTACGAACCGGAGACCTCCGCCGCCCTGGGCTTCGGCTTCCGCTGCGGCTTCCTCGGCCTGCTCCACATGGAGATCGTCCGCGAGCGCCTGGAGCGGGAGTTCAACCTCTCGCTCATCTCCACCGCGCCGAACGTGGTCTACCGGGTGATCATGGAGGACGGCAAGGAGGTCGACGTCACCAACCCCTCGGAGTTCCCCACCGGCAAGGTGGACAAGGTCTTCGAGCCGGTGACGAAGGCGACAGTGCTGGTCCCGTCGGAGTTCATCGGCGCCATCATGGAGCTCTGCCAGAACCGCCGGGGCGCCCTGCAGGGCATGGACTACCTGTCCGAGGACCGCGTCGAGATCCGCTACACCATGCCGCTCGGCGAGATCATCTTCGACTTCTTCGACCAGCTCAAGTCCCGCACCCGCGGCTACGCCTCGCTCGACTACGAGCCGTACGGCGAGCAGGAGGCCGACCTGGTGAAGGTCGACATCCTGCTCCAGGGCGAGGCCGTCGACGCCTTCAGCGCCATCGTCCACAAGGACAAGGCGTACGGCTATGGCGTGGAGATGGCCAAGAAGCTGCGCGAGCTCATCCCGAGGCAGCAGTTCGAGGTGCCGATCCAGGCCGCGATCGGCGCCCGGGTCATCGCCCGCGAGAACATCCGCGCCATCCGCAAGGACGTCCTCGCCAAGTGCTACGGCGGCGACATCTCCCGTAAGCGCAAGCTGCTGGAGAAGCAGAAGGAAGGCAAGAAGCGGATGAAGATGGTCGGCCGGGTGGAGGTCCCCCAGGAGGCCTTCGTCGCCGCGCTGTCCACCGAGTCCTCCTCCTCCGACAAGACCAAGAAGTAGGGTCCCCGCCGCCCGCCGCCGGGGGAGCGGCGGGCGGGGTCCCGGCGGTCGGCGCGTACGACGAGGCCGCCCGGCCGGTGGGGGCGCGGTACCGGGCATCCGTCCCGGGGCGGCAGACTTGACCCGTGCCATCCACACTTCCCGACGGCGACCCCGTACCGGCCTCCGGCCGGCTCCCCGGCAGCGCGCTGCGCGGGCTCGGTGAGCGGCCGTTCGGCTTCTACGTCCACGTGCCGTTCTGCGTGACCCGCTGCGGCTACTGCGACTTCAACACCTACACCGCCTCCGAGCTGGGGCCCGGCGCCTCGCACGCCGACTACGCCGCGACCGCCGTCGCGGAGGTGCGGCGGGCGCGGGCCGTCCTCGGCGACGCGGACCTGCCGGTCGAGACGGTGTTCTTCGGAGGCGGCACCCCCACCCTGCTGCCCGCGGCCGACCTGGTCCGCATCCTCGGCGCCATCGACGAGGAGTTCGGGCTCGCCCCCGGCGCCGAGGTGACCACCGAGGCCAACCCCGAGTCGGTGGACCGTGCCTACCTCGCCGGGCTGCGCGACGGAGGGTTCACCCGGGTGAGCTTCGGCATGCAGAGCGCCCGCGAGCACGTGCTGCGGGTGCTGGAGCGCCGCCACACCCCGGGCCGGGCGGCGCACGCCGTACGGGAGGCCAGGGAGGCCGGGTTCGACCACGTCAACCTCGACCTGATCTACGGCACGCCCGGCGAGAGCGACGACGACTGGCGGGCCTCGCTGGCCGCGGCGATCGAGGCCGGGCCCGACCACGTGTCGGCCTACTCGCTGATCGTGGAGGACGGCACCCGCCTGGCGGCCAGGATCAGGCGCGGCGAGCTGCCGATGCCCGACGACGACGTGGCCGCCGACCGCTACCTCATCGCCGACGCCATGCTCGCCGAGGCGGGCTTCGACTGGTACGAGGTGTCCAACTGGGCGACCTCGGAGGCCGCGCGCTGCCGGCACAACCTCCTCTACTGGACGGGCGGCGACTGGTGGGGCGTCGGTCCCGGCGCGCACAGCCACGTGGGCGGCACCCGCTGGTGGAACGTCAAGCACCCGGCCGCCTACGCCCGCCGCCTGGCCGAGGGCGTCTCACCCGCCTACGCCCGCGAGGTGCTGTCGGCCGAGGACCGGGCGGTCGAGCGGCTGATGCTGGAGCTGCGGCTCGCCCAGGGCTTCCCCCTGGCGGAGATCGAGCGGCCGCCGGTGGTCGCCCGGGCGCTGGCCGACGGGCTGCTGGAGGTCGAGCCGTTCAAGGCGGGCCGGGCGGTGCTGACGCTGCGCGGCCGGCTGCTGGCCGACGCCCTGGTCCGCGACCTCACCTGACCGCGCCGGGCACCGGTCTCAGCCGTCCTCCTGCGGGACGGTCACGAAGTCGATGAGCCGCTCGACCGGGCCGAGGAGTTCCGGCTCCAGGTCGGCGTAGGTGGTGACCGAGCCGAGGATGCGCCGCCAGGCGTCGGCCGGGGCGAGGTCCCAGCCCAGGGCGGCGACGACCCCCTCCTTCCACGGCACGCCGCGCGGCACCCGCGGCCAGGCGCCGATGCCCAGCACCGACGGCTTGACCGCCTGCCAGACGTCCACGAACGGGTGCCCGACGACCAGCACGTACGGCGAGGCCACCCGGTCGGCGATCCGGCTCTCCTTGGACCCGGCGACCAGGTGGTCGACCAGCACGCCCAGGCGGCGCTCCGGGCCCGGACCGAACTCCTCGACGATCTCCGGCAGGTGGTCCACCCCTTCGAGGTACTCCACCACCACGCCCTCGACGCGCAGGTCGTGGCCCCAGACCTTCTCCACCAGCGCGGCGTCGTGCACGCCCTCGACGTAGATCCGGCTCTCCCTGGCCACCCGGGCGCGCAGGCCCTCCACGGCGATGGAGCCGGAGGCGCTGCGCCGCGGGGCGCGGGGCGCGGCGGCCGGCCGTACCAGGGTCACGACCCGGCCCTCCAGCAGGAACGCGGCCGGCTCCAGCGGGAAGACGCGCCGCCGCCCGAACCGGTCCTCCAGGGTGACGGCCTCCTTGTCGCAGGCCACCACGGCGCCGCAGAAGCCGCCGTCGGCGTCCTCCACGACCAGGTCGATCTCGGCGGGGACCTGCGGGATCGTCCCCCTGCCCGGACGCCGCCAGTCACCCGCCAGCACGTCGCGCTCGTACACGCCGGCCGCACCTCCTCGCACCTCGCCGATCAAGGGGACGCTAGCAAAGGGCCGTCGCCTTATCGCACCCCGTCGGCAAGAGCCGTACACTTGGCACTCGGGAACACAGAGTGCCAGACTCCGCGTTCCCGGTTCGGCGCAGGGCAAGGAGGTGAGCACGTTGGTCGATGACCGCAGGCTTGCGGTGCTTCGGGCCATCGTCGAGGACTACGTGTCCACCAACGAGCCGGTGGGGTCGAAGGCGCTCGCCGAGCGGCACAATCTCGGCGTCTCGCCCGCCACCATCCGCAACGACATGGCGGTGCTGGAGGAGCAGGGATACATCGCCCAGCCGCACACCAGCGCGGGGCGGGTGCCCACCGACAAGGGCTACCGGCTGTTCGTCGACCGGCTCTCCCAGGTCAAGCCGCTGTCGGGCGCGGAGCGAAGGGCGATCGAGAGCTTCCTCGCCGGCGCGGTGGACATCGACGACGTCGTGACCCGCACGGTGCGGCTGCTGGCGCAGCTCACCCGCCAGGTCGCCGTGGTGCAGTACCCCACGCTGACGCACTCCACGGTCCGGCACGTCGAGCTGGTCCCGCTGAGCGAGCGCCGGCTGATGTTCGTCCTCATCACCAACACCGGCCGGGTCGAGCAGCGCGTCGTCGAGCTGCCCGAGGTGGTCGACGAGACCCGCGTCGCGCACCTGCGCGCGACGCTCAACGCCTCCCTCGACGGCTGCGGGCTGACCGAGGTCCCCGACAGGGTGGCCGATCTGCCCTCGCGGCTGCCGACCGAGGACCGCCCGCTCGCCGCCACGATCCTGTCGGTGCTGCTGGAGTCGCTGGTCGAGCGGCACGATGAGAAGATCGTCTTCGCCGGGGCGGCCAACCTCGCGGGAGCCGACCTCAGCGTCGGCCTCCGCGACGTGCTGGAGGCCCTGGAGGAGCAGGTCGTGCTGATGCGCCTGCTCGGAGAGACCTCGGACCTGTCGGCGCTGACGGTGCGGATCGGCTCGGAGAACCCCTACACCGGTCTCCAGGGCACGTCCATCGTCGTCGCCGGGTACGGTTCGGGGGACAAGCAACTGGCCAGGCTCGGCGTGCTGGGCCCGACGCGAATGGACTACCCGGTCACGATGGGCGCGGTGCGCGCGGTGGCACGCTACGTCAGCCAGATCCTGGCTGCATCCTAAGAGGTCAACTAAGTGGCTAAGAGCGACTACTACGGCACCCTCGGGGTACGCCGTGACGCCAGTGCGGAGGAGATCAAGAAGGCCTACCGCAGGCTGGCGCGCGAGCTGCACCCCGACGTGAACCCCGATCCTGAGACGCAGGAGAGGTTCAAGGAGATCACGCAGGCCTACGAGGTCCTGTCCGATCCCAGCAAGCGGCAGATGTACGACATGGGTGCCGACCCGTTCGCTCCCGGCGGGGGCGCGGGCGCCGGGGGCTTCGGCGCGGGCTTCCCGTTCAGCGACATCATGGACGCCTTCTTCGGCGCGGCGGCCGGCGGCGGCGGTCGCGGGCCGCGCTCACGCGCCCGCCGGGGCCGCAACGCCACCATCCGGGTGGAGCTGGACCTGCGCGAGGCGGCCTTCGGAACCACCCGCGAGCTGGTCGTCGACACCGCCGTGCTCTGCGAGGTCTGCTCGGGTGCGGGCGCCGCGCCCGGCACCCACCCCGACACCTGCGACATGTGCCACGGCCGCGGTGAGGTCTCCCAGGTCACCAGGTCCTTCCTCGGCCAGGTCATGACGTCCCGGCCCTGCCCCCAGTGCGGCGGGTTCGGCTCGATCATCCGTAACCCCTGCCAGGAGTGCTCCGGCGACGGCCGGGTCCGCACCCGGCGGACCATCAAGGTCCGCATCCCCGCGGGAGTGGAGGACGGCACCCACATCCAGCTCGCCGGCGAGGGTGAGGTCGGCCCCGGCGGCGGCCCGCCCGGCGACCTGTTCCTGGAGATCGTCGAGCGCCCGCACGATGTCTTCGAGCGGCGGGGCGACGACCTGCACTGCACCGTGCAGATCCCGATGACCGCCGCCGCGCTCGGCACCATCCTGGTCATGGAGACCCTCGACGGCAACGAGGAGCTGGACATCCGGCCCGGCACCCAGTCCGGCCAGACGATCCCGCTCTACGGCCGCGGCGTCCAGCGGCTCAACGAGACCGGCCGCGGCGACCTGCTGGTCCACGTCAACGTCGAGACCCCCGCCAAGCTCGACCCCGCCCAGGAGGAGCTGCTGCGCGAGCTGGCCAGGCTGCGCGGCGAGGAGCGCCCGCCCGGCAAGTTCGCCCCGGGCCAGCAGGGCTTCTTCTCCCGCCTGCGGGACGCCTTCAATGGCCGCTGACCCGGCGGCCGCCGGCGCTCCCCGGCGGGGCGCGGGCGGCGCCTCCCGGGTCCGCCGCGGCGTCCCCGCCGCCGCATGACGGCGCCGGTCTTCCTGGCCGATCCGGCCGACCTGGGCCGGGAGGGGTTCACTCTCGCCGGCCCGGAGGGCCGGCACGCGGCCGCCGTACGGCGGTTGCGCGCCGGGGAGCGCCTCGATCTGACCGACGGCGCGGGCGCGGTGGCCGAGTGCGTGGTGGACGACGCCGGCAAGGACTCCCTGCGGGTGCGGGTGCTGCGCCGCTACGAGGTGCCCGCGCCGCGTCCCCGCCTGGTCGTCGTCCAGGGCCTGCCCAAGGGCGACCGGGGCGAGCTGGCCGTGGAGATGATGACCGAGGCCGGGGTGGACGTGATCGTGCCCTGGGCCGCGGCCCGCTGCGTCACCCAGTGGAAGGGGGAGCGGGCGGCCAGGTCGCTGGCCCGCTGGCGGTCCACGGCGCGGGAGGCGGCCAAGCAGTCGCGCCGCTTCCACCTGCCCGAGGTGACCGACCCGGCGAGGACCGCCGAGGTCGCCGCCCTGTTGTCGGCGGCGGCGTTGGGCGTCGTGCTGCACGAGGAGGCCGCCTCGCCGCTGTCCGGCCTCCCGCTGCCCGCCGACGGGGACATCGTGGTGGTCGTCGGCCCCGAGGGCGGGGTCTCCGAGGAGGAGATCGCCGCCTTCCGCGCCGCCGGGGCCGCGCCGGTGCTGCTCGGGCCGACGGTGCTGCGCACCTCGACGGCCGGGGTCGCGGCCGCGGCGGTGCTCCAGGCGCGCACCGGCCGCTGGTAGGCGACCGGCGGCGGATCGCCGCCGGTCAGTGGCTCACCGGGGTGGGCGCGCCCTCGCTCGGCGTGGGGGGCTGCTCGTCCGGCTGGGGGCAGCCGGACGGCGGGCACGGGCTCTCGGACTGGCCGGTGGGCTCGGGCGCCGCGGTCGGCGTGGTCGGGCACTCCTCGGAGACGTCGCCGGGCGCGGTGTCGTCCGCGGGCGTCGTGGGGCAGCCGTCCGACGGGGTGGGCTCAGGCGTGGGGGTCGCCTTGGGCGTCGGGGTCGCCTTCACGCTCGGCGCCGTGCTCCTGGAACGCTCGGTCGGCTCCGGCGGGGGCGGGGCGCTGGACGTCCTGGGGACGACCGGGACCCGGTTGTCGTTGTTCGCCGGCGGCCGTGAGGTGGCCGACATGTCGGGCGCGGTGGACTGGGTGAAGTTCACCTCGCCGCTGTAGACCTCCTGGATCACCTGCTCGCGCAGCTGGGGGACCATCATCACGACGGTCGCCGCGACAAGGACCGCTCCAGCGACGGAGGCGCCGGCGCGCCACCACATCAGCCCGCGGAGTCCGCGGAGCCCGCGACGCTCGATCCGGGCCCGGATGATCTCCAGTCCGTCGGGGGAGGGAACGACCGAGTTCGCCTCCGCGTTGAGGGCACGGCGCAGCAGCTCGCCGTACTCATCGGGGGACTCGGTCATGACAGTTGCTCCAGTGTGGTTCGTAGGGCGGCCATGCCGCGAGCCGTGTGGCTCTTGACCGCGCCTTTGCTGATTCCCATCGCGTCGGCGATCTGTGCCTCGGACAGGTCACCGTAATAGCGCAGGACCAGTGCCTCGCGCTGCCGGGCGGGCAGGGCGCGCAGCGCCTCGATGACGGCGGAGCGCTCGAACTCGCCGATCGCGCCGTTCTCGGCGCTCGGCGCGTCCGGCATGCCCTTGGGGGCGTACTTCTCCACGACCGCCCGGTGCCGCAGCACCGAACGAGATCGGTTGACGACCGATTGGCGCAGGTAGGCGAGTGCCTTGTCGGTGTCGCGCAGCCGGCGCCAGGCGCCGTGGATGGCGACGAACGCGTCCTGCACGACCTCCTCCGCGGTTGCCACATCGCGGACGAGCAGAACAGCGAGACGCACGAGCGACCGATAGTGCGCGCTGTAGAGCGCGGTCACGGCCATGTCGGCGTCCCAGCCGACGGGCACCGCCCCGAGCGACCTGTCGGCCACGAGGGTCTCGGTGGTCACATCAGTGGGACGCTCGGCCTTCCCAGAGGGTTTACGCTCTTCCGGTTCATTAGGGGGCATGACCCAGTCGTGTCCTCGGCCCGGCGGCCATGTCGTGCGAATCGCAATGGTCTGTAGTTGTTGAAGTTTCGCACATCCACCATATCCGTGTGGATCTTTCTTCGCCGGGGATGGACCATCACCGATTGGCAACGCCCGGACCGGATAGGGTGCCCGCATGGTGAGTGAAGCCGACTGCCTGTTCTGCAGGATCGTGGCCAAGGAGATCCCCGCGCGGATCGTTCACGAGACCGACCGCACGCTGGCCTTCCGTGACGTGAATCCGCAGGCGCCGACCCACGTGCTGGTGGTGCCGAAGGACCATTACCCCACCGCCGCGGCCCTGGCCGCCGCCGACGACGGGCTCACCGACGAGGTGATCAGGGCCGCCCACGAGGTCGCCGAGCAGGAGGGGATCGCCGAGTCCGGTTACCGGCTGGTCTTCAACACCGGTCCCGGCGCCGGTCAGACCGTCTTCCACGTGCACGGACACGTGGTCGGCGGGCGCGACCTGAACTGGCCGCCCGGCTGACAACCGGGAGGCGTCACGGCGCCCATCGCGGATACCATGGCGTAGAAGTCACACTCCGATATCTGGAGGCGAACAGGCCGAAAGGCCCGCCTATGTCCGAGACAAACGATTCCAACAGAACGTCGCCGCGGTCGAAGACCCCCGGGCGCACCCAGGCGAAGGTGGTGATTCCGGACGAGCACTCGATGGTCAGCCTGCTGGGCTCGGGCGACGAGCTGTTGCGGGTCATCGAGGGAGCCTTCCGGGCCGACATCCACGTCCGGGGCAACGAGATCACCATCACCGGCAGCCCGGAGGAGAGCGGCACCGTCGTGCGTCTCTTCGAGGAGCTCACCGAGCTCGTCCGCGGCGGCGCCGAGCTCACGGCGGACGCTGTGGAGCGCAGCATCGCGATGCTGCGGATGACCTCCGAGCGCCCCGCGGAGGTGCTCTCCCTCGACATCATCTCCTCCCGGGGCCGGACCATCCGCCCGAAGACGGTGAACCAGAAGCGGTACGTCGACGCGATCGACAGGCACACCATCGTCTTCGGCATCGGCCCGGCGGGCACCGGCAAGACCTACCTCGCGATGGCCAAGGCCGTGCGGGCCCTGCAGGAGAAGAAGGTCAACCGGATCATCCTCACCCGCCCGGCGGTCGAGGCGGGGGAGCGGCTGGGCTTCCTGCCCGGCACGCTGTACGAGAAGATCGACCCCTACCTGCGCCCGCTGTACGACGCGCTGCACGACATGCTCGACCCCGAGTCGATCCCCCGGCTGATGGCGGCCGGCACGATCGAGGTCGCCCCGCTGGCCTACATGCGCGGCCGTACGCTCAACGACGCCTACATCATCCTGGACGAGGCGCAGAACACCTCGCCCGAGCAGATGAAGATGTTCCTGACCCGCCTGGGCTTCAACTCCAAGATCGTCGTCACCGGCGACGTCACCCAGGTCGACCTGCCGGGCGGCACCCAGAGCGGCCTGCGGGTGGTGCAGGACATCCTCGACGGCATCCCTGACATTCATTTCAGTAGGCTGACCAGCGCCGACGTGGTCCGGCACAGGCTGGTGAGCGACATCGTCGACGCCTACGGCCGTTACGACGAGTCGCAGCGGCAGAGCGCGCCGCAGCCGATCAAGGGCGTGGCCAAGCGTCCCCGAGGAAGATCGTGAAAGTAGTGGAGAACGACCGGTGAGCATCGAGGTCAACAACGAGTCCGGCGTCGAGGTCGACGAGGGCCTCATCGTCTCGCTGGCCGGCCATGTGCTGGAGCGGATGGACATCAACCCGCTCGCCGAGCTGTCGATCCTCATCGTCGACGAAGAGGCCATGGCGGTTCTGCACGAGCAGTGGATGGGGGAGCCCGGCCCGACGGACGTGCTGTCCTTCCCGATGGACGAGCTGCGGCCCGGCGGCGGCAGCGGCGCCCGGCAGGAGGGCGACTCCCCCGCCGACCCTGCCCTCCTCGGTGACGTGGTGCTGTGCCCGCAGGTCGCCGCCAGGCAGGGGGCCGAGGCGGGACACGGCACCGAGGCCGAGCTGGAGCTGCTGTGCACCCACGGCATCCTCCACCTGCTCGGCTACGACCATGCCGAGCCGGAGGAGCACAAGGAGATGTTCGGCCTCCAGGCCGAACTGCTCGAATCGTGGCGGGAGGTGCGCGCCCAGCGGTGAACGGTGCCAATGGGTGGTTGTTCTCGGCGGTCGTCCTGGTCGTGGTCGCCGGCCTGATAGCCAGCGCGGAGACGGCGCTGACGCGCATCTCGCGGGTCCGGGCCGAGGAGTTCGTCCGCGAGGGGCGCCGGGGCTCCGCGCGGCTGCAGGAGATCGTCGCCGACCCGCCCCGCTACCTCAACCTGCTGCTCCTGATCCGGCTGAGCTGCGAGATGATCGCCACGGTGATCGTCACGCTGCTGTGCATCGACTGGCTCGGCGACCAGGGCTGGGCCTACACCGCCGCCGCGGCGATCATGATCGTCGTCAGCTACGTCATCGTCGGCGTCTCCCCGCGCACGCTGGGCCGCCAGCACGCCGAGCCGGTCGCGCTGGCCAGCGCCTCCCCGGTGTACGGCCTCACCCGGATCTTCGGCCCGCTGCCCAAGCTGCTCATCCTGCTGGGCAACGCCCTGACGCCCGGCAAGGGCTTCCGGGAGGGGCCGTTCACCTCCGAGGCCGAGCTGCGCGACCTGGTCGACCTGGCCGAGGAGCGCAGGGTCATCGAGCCGGACGAGCGGGAGATGATCCATTCGGTCTTCGAGCTCGGCGACACCATCGTCCGCGAGGTCATGGTGCCCCGCACCGACATGGTGTTCATCGAGCGCGGCAAGACCCTGCACCAGGGCCTGTCGCTCGCACTGCGCAGCGGCTTCTCCCGCATCCCGGTGGTCGGCGAGAACGAGGACGACGTCATCGGCATCGCCTATCTCAGGGACATCGTGCGCCGGGTGCAGGAGGCGGGCGAGGCGGGCCGCGCCGAGCAGGTCGAGACGATCATGCGTCCGGCCGCCTACGTCCCCGAGAGCAAGCCGATCGACCAGCTCCTGCGGGAGATGCAGGCCCGCCGGATCCACCAGGCCATCGTGATCGACGAGTACGGCGGGACGGCCGGCCTGGTGACGATCGAGGACATCCTGGAGGAGATCGTCGGGGAGATCACCGACGAGTACGACCAGGAGGCCCCGCGCGTCGAGCCGCTGCAGGACGGTTCGGTCCGGGTGACCGCCCGGCTCCCCGTGGGAGACCTGGAGGACCTGTTCGACGCCGAGCTGGAGGTCGACGACGTGGAGACCGTCGGAGGCCTGCTGGCCCACGCGCTGGGCCGGGTGCCGATCGCCGGCTCCGAGGCCGTCGTGAACGGCCTCAGCCTGACGGCCGAGAGCCTCGCCGGGCGGCGCAACCGGATCGGCACGGTCCTCGTCCGGCGGGTCCCCCCGGAGGAGGAGGCCGACCCGGCCGAGACCGCCCCGGAGCACGACCAGAGCAGGGCCTGAGAGACCCGGACATCGGGCCGGGGCCGGGGTTCCGGGCCCCGGCCCGGGACCGGCCCGCGTCGCCGTACAGGAGGCGTGTGAGGCGGGTTGGCGGGGTCCTGGGTGTTTGCCGATGATTGCCGCTTTTGCCAAGAGGGAAGGAAGCGGATCGGCGGGGGCGGGGGCCCGCGCCCGACATCGGGGGAACGGACATGGGGCGGGGGACTCGGACCCCGGGGATCCGGGCCGCCGTCGCGGTCGCGGTCTGCGGGCTGCTGGCGGTGGCCCCGATCGCGTGCGGCACCGGGCCGGCGCGGTACACCCGGGCGGACGCCAGGGCGGAGCAGGCGCGGCTGCGCGGCCTGCTGCCGCTCCAGGAGGACATGCCGGAGGGGTTCTCGGCCCGGCCGCGGGACGGCTGGCGGCCCCCGTTCCGCGCGGAGAACCCCGAGTGCCGGACCGTCCTGAACATGGCCGGAGGCGGCTCGCCGCGCCGTACCGCCGAGCCCCGGGTCACCGTGACCTACCAGGGCGACGACGTGGGTGAGCTGGCCGGGGTCGCCCTGGTGTCCTACACCGGCACCGGCGCCGCCCTCCGCTTCGCCGAGATCTCCGACGCCCTGGACGGCTGCCCGGTGGCGGCCGGCCCCCTCGCCGGTCGTGGCACCTCGCTGCGGGTCTCCCCCCTGGAGGTGGACGTGCCCGGCGACGTGCGGGCCGGGAGACTGCGCGGCCGGCTGAACGGCTACCCGTACGAGCTGCACGTGGTCTTCGCCCGCGTCGGCAACACCGTCGTCTCGCTGGTGCACAGCGGAATGGCCGGGATCGACGAGGAGAGCACCCGGCGGCTCGCCCGGCTCGTGGTCGGCCGGCTCTCCGCCTGATCCGGCGGCTGAATACCCTTGTGCCGTGAGCGACGCGAACCTCGACCCCGAGGACAACAAGATCATCGTGCTGGCCCGTTCCGCCCGCGCCCGCAACGGCACCGCCGAGGGGGCCGCGGTGCGCGACGAGACGGGCCGGACCTACGTGGCGACCAATGTGGCGCTGCCCTCGCTGACGCTGTCGGCGCTGCAGGTCGCCGTGGCCATGGCCGTCTCCAGCGGCGCGGAGTCCCTGGAGGCCGCGGCGCTGGTCACCGCGGGTGAAGGCCCCTCCCCGGAGGACGAGCGGGCCGTGCGCGACATGGGCGGCGAGCGGCTGCTGGTGGCCGGTCCGGACGGGACACCGCGTCAGAGCTGAGCCGACGATCGGGGACAATGGGTGACGTGAGTTCTCCAGCCGCTGATTTCCACGCCGGTTTCGCCTGTTTCGTCGGACGGCCCAACGTCGGCAAATCAACGCTGATGAACGCGTTGGTCGGCACCAAGGTGGCCATCACCTCCTCCAAGCCGCAGACGACCCGTCGCGTCATCCGGGGCATCGTGCACCGCCCGGACGCCCAGCTCATCATCGTCGACACCCCCGGCCTGCACCGTCCCCGGACCCTCCTGGGCGAGCGGCTCGACAGCCTGGTGCTGTCCACGCTCACCGAGGTGGACGTGATCGGCTTCTGCGTGCCGGCCAACGAGCCCATCGGCAAGGGCGACCGGTTCATCGCCGAGAAGCTCGCCGCCGTCAAGAAGACCCCGGTCGTCGCCGTCGTCACCAAGTGCGACCTGGCGACCCGCGAGCAGATCGCCGCGCAGCTGATGGCCGTGTCGCAGCTCGCCGAGTTCGAGGAGATCGTCCCGGTCTCGGCGGAGTCCGGGGAGCGGCTCGACGTGCTGCGCGACGTGCTGGTCGGCAGGCTCCCGGCCAGCCCGCCGCTGTACGAGGGCGGGCAGCTCACCGACGAGCCCGAGCAGGTGCTGGTGGGCGAGCTGATCCGGGAGGCGGCCCTGGAGGGCGTCCGCGACGAGCTGCCGCACTCCATCGCGGTCGTCGTCGACGAGATGGTGCCCCGCGAGGGCCGCGACGACCTGCTCGACATCTACGCCCACATGTTCGTCGAGCGGCCCTCGCAGAAGGCCATCGTGATCGGGCACAAGGGCAGCCGCCTCAAGGAGGTCGGCAGCCGGGCCCGCGGCCACATCGAGGCGCTGCTCGGCACCCGGGTGTACCTCGACCTGCGCATCAGCGTCGCCAAGGACTGGCAGCGCGACCCCAAGCAGCTGCGCCGGCTGGGCTTCTACGACTGACGGCGCCGGATGCGGCGGGCCCTGCCGCACGGGGCGAAGCCCGGCCGTACCGCCGAGCGGCTCGGGCGGCCGGCTCGGGCGCGAACCGCGGCGAGCCCCGGTGCCGGGCGGTGAGGTCGGCGCCGACCCTCCCCCGCCGGGCCGGAGGACTCAGGGGCGGGCCGCGAAGGAGTTGAACGCGACGTCCAGGCCGGAACCGCCGCGCCGGCCCCGGGCGAAGACACCGATGGAACCGGCGGTCAGCGGCCGGGCCCGGTCCACCCGGGAGATGACCTCCTTGCCGTTGACCCGCAGGCTCAGCGTGGTCCCCGTCACGCCGCCGCGGCAGACCGCCTGCAGGACGGTGAGCCGGCCGGGACGCAGCCCCGGGACGCGCCGCACCGCCGACGGCGCCTCGCCACTCCGGGTGATCGAGGCGCCGCCGTCGCCGGTGAGCGCGAACTCGTAGCGCTCGTCCGTCGACTTCCGGCCGCGGCAGAACACCCCGAAGTCCCCCTTGCCGGAGAGCAGGCGCGCCTTCACGGTGATGACGGCGTTCCGCAGCGAGGCGGTGACGGGGGCGGTGACCGGGAGGCTCGCGCCGGCCCGGACGGTGAGCCGGTAGGCGCCGTGGTCCGGCCGGTGCTTCCCGGCGTTCCCCGCCGCCGTGCTGCTCCAGCCGCCGGCGCCGCCGAAGTCGTCCTGGAACGGCAGGGCGCGCTCGGTGGTGGGCCGGGCGGTGCGCCGCGCGGGCGCCGGCGAGGGCGGGGGCGACGATGTGGGCGACGATGTGGGCGACGCCGTCACCGGGGCGGGCCCGGCGCTCGCCGGAGCGGTGGGCAGGGCCTGCGACGCGACGTCGCCGGGCGCCGGGTCCCGGGGCAGGAGCCAGGCGGCCCCGGCGATGACCCCGGCGAGGACCAGACCCGCCGCGGCGGGGATGAGATGCCGCCTGACCTGCCGCGCCGTGTCGGAGGCCGCCGCCGCGTCGGTACGGCGGGCCGCGCCCGGATACCCGGAGACGGCCGGTACGGCGGGCGGCGGGGCCTGACCCGGAGCCGCCGCGACCGGTGGCGGGGCGACCCCCGGACCGGGAACGGGCAGGGAGACCGGCTGGGGAACGGCGGGCGGCGGAACCGGCGCGGCCCCCGCGGCGGGCGGTCCGGCGGGGGTCCCGGCCACGGCGGGCGACGGGGCGACCGGTCCCTGACCGATGACGGGCGGGGCGACCGGTCCCTGACCGAGGTCAGGCGGGGCGGGCACCTGGCGGCCGGTGGGCGGGACCGGCACGAGGCCCGTGGCGGCGGGCGATCCGGCGGCGGTGGACGGCCCGGCGGGAGTCCCGTTCGCGGCGGGCGGCCTGGGCGGGACCGACGCGGCGGCCGGATCGCTGACGCCGGTCAGGGCGCGGACGATGTCGCGCACGTCCGGGCGGCGGCCGGGATCCTCGGCGAGGGCGCTCGCCACGAGGTCGCGCAGCGGGCCGGGCAGGCCGGTCAGGTCGGGCCGGGGGCGGACGACCCGCGCGGTCTCCTCGGGGTCGCCGGCATCGCCGTACGGCTCGCGCCCGGCATCGCCGTACGGCTCGCGTCCCGTCGCCGCGTACAGGACGGCCGCGCCCCACGAGAACACGTCCGAAGCCGCGGTGGCCGCCTCGCCGCGCGCCCGTTCGGGCGGCGTACCGCTGCCGGGGGCGTCGTGGCGGGGGTCGTGGAGGGGAAGGAAGGAGAGACCGAAACCGCCCACCCTCGGCCCGAGCGGGCTCATCAGGATGTCGGACGGCGTCAGCCGCCCGTGCGTGACGCCCGCGGCGTGGATCGCCTGCAGGGCGACGGCGACGGACACGGCCAGCGAGCTGAGGCCCGGCCCCGCCAGGGGGCCCTGCCCCTCGACCCGCTCGCGCAGGGAGGGGCCCTCGACGTGCTCGGTGACGACGTAGGCGCGGTCACCGTCGAACCCCGCCGAGACCAGCGGGACGACGCAGCGCGGGGCGACCCGGGCCGCGGCGCCCGTCTCCTGCTGGAAGCGCCACCGGACGCCGGGATCGGCGGTCAGGGCCGGGTCGAGGACCTTGACCACGACCTGCCGGCCGGCGGGGTCGTGGGCGAGGAAGGCCTCACCGGCGGCGTCCTGCCACAGCCTGCCGGTCACGCGGTACGGCCCGATGATGAGATCCATCCCGTCCAGCATCCCCCTGACGGGTTCGCCCGGCAGGGGAATCGCTTCCTTGATATGGTCCATGCGTTCGAAACGGGCAGGGCTTGTCCGTCGCCTACCTCGGCCGAGGAAAGCGAGAAGCCGCTCCCCTAGGGGAGCGGAGGAGTCACCATCCCCCGTTCCTGACATTCGGTACTGGATCTTAGGGGGTATTCCGGTCACTTCGGCGGGAGGCGGTTTGATCTCGTCTTGATGAAGAGCCCCCTCCCGGCCGGAGCCACGTCATAGCCTGCCTAACGAGCAGGGGGTCCGTGGGGTTATGACCGAAGAGCATGAGGACGCGACGGCGCCGTCCGGAAAGGCCGGTCTGTTCGCCGGGAAGCGGTGGCGTCCCGGCTCGCCGGCGGGCACGCCCGATCCACGGGCCGACGCGCCGCCGCACCCCCCGGCCGATCCCGTGCCCGACCCGTTCCCGCAGCCGGAGCCACAGCCGATCAAGAGGTTCCGCCGCTTTCGGATCGCCGCCTGGATCGCCCTGGTCCTGGCCGCGGTCGTGGTCGGCGCGTCCGTCCTGATGGTGAAGGGGCCGCCCACCGAGGCGGAGCTGCGGGAGCGGGCCGGGCTGTTCAACAAGGACCGGCTCCGGATCGGCGTGAAGTCCGACACCCCCGGCATCGCGCTCCAGGAGAAGACGGGCAGGCGCGCCTTCACCGGGTTCGACATCCAGATCGCCTACATGATCGCCGCCGACCTGGGCTTCTCACCGGACAAGGTCGACTTCCTGTCCATCGAGACCGAGGACAGGGCGCGCATGCAGGCCCAGGACGAACAGGGCCGGTTCGTCAAGGTGGACCTGGTGGTCGCCACCTTCAGCATGACGCCCGAGCGGCGGCAGGACCCGGCGGTCGGCTTCAGCACGCCCTACCTCTACACCGAGCAGTCCGTGGTGACCCGGTCCGACTATCCCGGGAAGATCACCTCGCTGGGGCAGCTGGAGGGCAGGAAGGTCTGCACGCTGGGCACCTCGACCTCCGAGATCGCGCTGGAGCGGGCGACCAGGGCCACCGTCACCGCCCGGAACCTCATCAGCGACTGCGTCGAAGGCCTCAAGAAGAAGGAGTTCGACGCGGTGACCACCGACGCGGCGCTCCTGGCCGGGTTCGTCGCCGAGTCCGGCGGCGGGCTGCTCCACCATGACATCGCGCTGGAGAAGACGGAGATGTGGGCGGTCAACGCCGGCCCCAACGCCGCCCTGCGCACGCTGGTCGACCTCTCGCTCTACCGCTCCTACGCGGACCCCCAGGACCAGCGGTGGGAGCAGGCGTACCGGACGTACATCGACCCGCTGCTGGCGGCCAACCCCGGGGTGAACGTGGCGCAGGCCGAACAGCCCTGCGCGCTGCCTCCGGAGGTACGCCGATGGCCGTGGGAGCGGACGCTTCCCGTCCAGGAGTGCCCGACCCGTTGAGCGGCATCGGGCGGACCAAGCGCACGTCCAGAGAGCACCCCAGGAACCAGGAGTGGCTGCTCGCGCTGCTCCCGGCCTTCCCGCTGCTCCTGCTCACCATGCGGCTGTGGTATGCCAGCCGCCAGGACACCCAGACCCTGCTGCTGCTGGTGCAGAACATCAGCCCGCTGGGCCTGCTCACCGCCGTGCTGCTGACGACCGTGTGGATCCTGCCGGCCCTCGTCCTGAGCGGGCGGATGCTCGGCGCCCTGTACTGGATCAGCACGCGGGGCTGGACCGGCGCGGACCGCTCCTCCTGGTTGCTGCGCGCCGCCGAGCGCCTGCCCGGCTGGGTGGTGGCGCTGGCGGTGGCGGTGGGCCTGGTCTCCTGGGAACTGCGGTTCCTGCCCACGCTGGAGATGCTGGCGCTGACCACCGCCGGGCTGACGGTGCGCGACCGCTTCCCCGGCAGGAGGACGCTGCGGGTGGCCGTCTGCTACGTCCTGCCCGCGGTGGCCGCCGTGCTCGTCTACGCCGCGCTGTGGCCCGCCATCGGCCAGGCGATCGCCGCGCGGGACGTGACCACCTCGATCCTGCTCCTCCTGCCGCCCGGGATCGCGGGCCTGCTGACCGGCCCGGTGCCGAGGGTGCTCGCCCGGCTGCTCACCCACGGGCTCGCCGTCGTCGTGGCGGTCTTCACACCGTTCCTGGTGGGCGTGGTGGTGATGAAGGCGCCGATCCTGCCGCTGACGGCGTTCCAGATGACGGCGGACGAGGAACGGGACGCGCCGCGGGTGCTCGTGGGCTACCTGGTCACCAGTGACGACCAGATGGTGACCGTGCTGGGACGCGACGGCCAGGTGAGCTTCGTCCGCGGCGACCGGCTGGAGTCGAAGGTGCTCTGCCCCGATCCCGACGAGGCGCCCGTGACCTGGGTGAACCTGCACGGCTGGTACGTCGAGAAGAACGTGCTGTCGTGGCTGGCCCCGGCTCCGCTGCAGACGCCGGCCGACCCGCGCTGCCAGGGCCGCTCCGCCGACTGAGCGGGTCTCCGGCCCTGCCCGCCCGCCGTCGTCCGGGGCGGCGCGCGGCGGCATCCCGGCCGTCCGGACGGGTCCGCCGTCCGGGGCGGCGCACGGCGACGTTGGCCGTCCGGATGGGCCCGCCGGCGACCGGCGGCCCGCCGTACGGCGGTTTCCCACCGCGAGAACGGAGGTTTTTCGCAATGGTCCCGGGCCGGAGCGGGAGGCTAGCGTCCGGCGGGTGTTTCTGAGAACTCTCATCGCGATCTGTATGGCCGTGCTTCCCACGGCCGGAGCCGTCCTGCCCGGGACCCCACCCGAAGCCGCCCCGCCCGGCGGCGTCACCCCCGCGGCGATCGCCGCGTTCGTCGCGGACTACCGCGAGGAGACGGGGCTGCCCGGGGCGGCCGTGGCGGTCACCAGGGGAACGGAGGTCGTCCACGTCTCGGGGTACGGCGTGACCGCCACGGGCGAACCGGTGACGGCGGACACCCCGATGCCCGTCGCCTCGGTCAGCAAGTCCTTCACCGCCCTGGCCGTGATGCGGCTGGTGGAGGCGGGCAGGATCGGGCTCGACGACCCGGTCCGCCGCCACCTGCCCGAGTTCACGATGGCCGACCCCCGGGCGGCGGAGATCACCGTACGGCAGCTGCTCCACCAGACGTCGGGCATGGCGGACACGGCCTTCCGCGAGCGGAGCCTGCCCCAGCCCTCCACGCTGAAGGGCGCGGTGGCCCGGCTCAGGACGGCGAGGCTCGCCGCGGAACCGGGAACCGTCTTCAGCTACCACAACACCAACTACCAGGTCGCCGCGCGGCTCGTCGAGGTGGTGAGCGGCCGGCCGTTCGCCGAGTATCTCGACGCGCAGGTGTTCGCCCCGCTCGGCATGCGCCACAGCCGGACGGTCGACACCGACCAGGACCTGCCACCCGGCTCACGCGGACACCTGTACATCCTCGGCCGGGCCATCGCCCTGCCGGAGCCCACCGCGTTCGGCAACGGCTCCGGCGGCGTCCTCACCACCGCGAACGACATGGCCCAGTGGCTGATCGCGCAGCGGGACGGCCGCATCCCCCCGCGGACCATCAAGGAGATGCGCACCCCCTCCGCGCAGAACGACGAGTACGCCCTCGGCTGGATGCTCGGCAAGACGGAGCGCGGCACCCCCGTCGTGGAGCACGGCGGCGACCTGTTCACCGCCACCGCCGAGCAGCTGCTGATGCCGGCGTCCGGGTACGGCGTCGCGGTCATGGCGAACACCGGCATGGCCTTCGCCGACGCCGGAGCCCTGATGGACGGCCTGGTCGCCCTGATCGAGGGGGAGGAGCCGGAGATCCCCGCCTCGCCCTTCTTCGTCACGGATCTCGTGTTCGCGCTGCTGCTCCTGGCGACCGTCGGGCTGGCGGCGCGGGGGGTGGCCCGCTCCGGGCGGTGGGCCGCCCGCCGCTCCGGGTGGCGGTGGTGGCTGGGGCTGCTGCCCTATCTGGGGCCGCCGGCGCTGTGCGCGACCGCCGTGCCGGTCTTCCGGATCCTCGCCCGGGGGAGCGACATCTCCTGGATCCAGGTGGTCTACATCTACCCGAGCTTCATGGCCTGGCTGGTGACGGCCGCGGTCGCGGGCCCGGTGCTGGTGGCGGCGCGCCTGGTTCAGACGTCGAGATACCGCAGGACCGCCAGCACCCGGCGGCTGTAGCCGGGGGTCCGGGAGAGCCCGAGCTTGTCGAAGACGGCGTTGACGTGCTTCTCGACCGTGCTCTGCGACACGTGCAGCCGCTCGGCGATCGCGGTGTTGACCATGCCCTGGGCCAGGTGCTCCAGGACGGCCCGCTCGCGGTCGGTCAGCGTGTCCAGCGGGGCGCGGGCGAGCAGCCGCCGGACCACCTCGGGATCGAACACCGTGCCGCCGGAGCCGATCCGCTCCAGTGACGCGATGAACCCGGCCACCTCTGACACCCGGTCCTTGAGCAGGTAACCGAGGCCCTCCCCGGAGCCGGCGAGCAGCCGGGAGGCGGAGGACGGCTCGACGTACTGCGACAGCACGAGCACACCGACGTCCGGCCACCGGCCGCGGATCTCCAGGGCGGCCCGCAACCCGTCGTCGGTGTGCGACGGCGGCATCCGCACGTCGACGATCACCGCCTCCGGCTGCGCTCCGGCCACGGACTCCAGGAGCGCGGCGGCGTCGCCCACGGTCGTCACCTCGTGCCCGGCGTCCCGCAGCAGCCGGGCCAGCCCCTCGCGGAACAGCACGGAGTCGTCGGCGAGGATCAGGCGCACGGCAGCCTCACCGTCACCGTCGTCGGGCCGCCCGGCGGGCTGTCCACCGCGAACGTCCCGTCGAGCGCCCGCACCCGCCGGGCCAGCCCGGCGAGGCCGCCGCCGTCCGGGTCGGCGCCGCCCCGGCCGTCGTCGGAGACCGTCACGGTCGCCTCCTCCTCCGTCACCCGCAGGCCGACCAGGATCGCACCCGCCCCGGCGTGCTTGTTCGCGTTGGTGACGGCCTCCCTGACCACGAAGTAGACGCAGGTCTCCTGCTCCGGCGCGAGCCGCCCGGGTGGGTCGTGGACGACCGTCACCGGTACCGCGGATCGATGCGCCACCTCGTCCAGCGCGGCGCGCAGGCCCCGCGAGTCCAGCTCGGCCGGGTAGATCCGCCACGCCACGTCGCGCAGCTCGTCGAGCAGCCGCCGTGCCTCGGCGTACGCCTCGTCGATCAGGGCGGGCTCGGCGGCGTGCCGTGCCCGCCCCAGCAGCATCGCCAGCGTCACCCCTCGCTGCTGGACCCCGTCGTGCAGGTCGCGCTCGATCCGGCGGCGCTCGTCGTCGACGGCCCGCACGATCCCGGAGCGCGAGGCGGTCAGCTCGGCGATCCGGCCTCTCATCACCTCGTCCCGCCCGAAGGGCGCGAAACGGTCGGCCAGCCGGCGCTCCAGGCCGACCAGGACGGCGCCCCAGCCGACGGACAGCGCCAGCGCGGTCAGGCCGAGGACGATGCCGTACACCGAGCTGTCCCCGGTCACCCGCACACCGGGCAACCGGAGGGGGATGGGGTGGGCCTCCCCCGAGACGAGCTGCCCCGCCCCGCCGTACAGCAGGAGGACGGCCAGGAACATGCCCGCGAAAACCAGATAGCCGCCCAGGACGCCGAGGGCGCCTCGCAGCAGGAGATAGGCGCGCCCGCCGCGCCCGCCGGCGCCACCGGCGCGGTGGTGGTCGTACCAGGAAGCCAGGCGGAGCCGTTCCAGACCGACCAGCGCGGCCGTCGCCCTCCGCGCGCGCTCGCCCCCGACCGCCCAGGAGACGCAGACCCACCCCAGCCCGGCCAGGCCGGTCGGCACGCCCGCGGCCACGCCGACGGCTCGTCGCAACGGCGACGTGAGGGCTCGGGGCATGGCCGCAGTCTAACCGCGCGGACCGTGCCGGTCGCGGGCGCCGGGGACGGCCGGACGGCGGCTCCTGACGGCGGGCTTCTACCGGCTTCACCGGCTCCTACCGGCGGGCGCCCACCGGCGGGCTCCCGCCGGTTCCCGCCAGCTTCCACCGGCTCCTACCGGCTCCTACTGGCGGTAACCCTCCACCTCGCCGACCGGGCGCGGCGCCGCCGAGTCGGGGTCCTCCCCGGCGTCCCGGCGCGCCCGGCGCTGCCGCAGCAGGTCCCACGCCTGGTCGAGGGCCTCCTCGACCTGCCGGATCCGGTTGTTCTCCTCGTACGAGGAGATCCCGCCGGAGGCCAGCCGCCGGCGCAGGTCGTGCTCCTCCTCGATGAGGTCGTGGATATGGGCGAGAATGTCGGTGTCCTTCATGGTCTCCCCAGATCGGATTGGACGGTAGCGTCAATCTAACCCGATCGGTACGGCTCCGCCCCGGATGGCGTACCGGGCCGGACGGGGGCTCCACGGTCGAGGGCGCCGTGTCACACATCTCCTGTGACCTGGGACGTCTCGGTTTCTGAGATCCGCGGGTGTGGATTTGGGACAGTCTGCTAACGTGCTAGACATGCTGCGCGGGCTGCTTCTTAGCTGCCGCGACGAGGGCCTGTAAGAGGCCGGCCCCCTCGTCGCGGAGCGAGCCATGCGCGTCGGCCACGATCGTTTTCCACGTCGAGGAGCCATTGCATGTATCCGCAGCAGCAGCCCAGCCCCATGCCGTTCCGGCGTTACCAGCCCTTCACCCCGGTCAGGCTCGACGACCGCACCTGGCCCGGCAAGGTCATCGAGACCGCGCCCCGGTGGTGCGCGGTGGACCTGCGTGACGGCAACCAGGCGCTGATCGACCCGATGGACGCCCACCGCAAGCTCAAGATGTTCGAGCTGCTGGTGAAGATCGGCTACAAGGAGATCGAGGTGGGCTTCCCCGCCGCCTCGCAGACCGACTTCGACTTCGTACGGCAGATCATCGAAGAGGACCGCGTCCCCGAGGACGTGGTGATCCAGGTTCTGACCCAGGCCAGGCCCGAGCTGATCGAGCGGACCTTCGAGTCGCTGCGCGGCGCCAGGCAGGCCATCGTCCACCTGTACAACTCCACCTCCACGCTGCAGCGCCGCGTGGTGTTCGGTCAGGACCGCGACGGCATCACCGCGATCGCGGTCGAGGGCGCCAAGCTGTGCAAGAAGCTGGCGGCCGAGCTGGAGGACACCGAGATCTACTTCCAGTACTCGCCCGAGTCCTTCACCGGGACCGAGCTGGAGTACGCCGTGGAGGTCTGCAACGCCGTCAACGACGTCTGGCAGCCCACCCCCGACCGCAAGGTCATCGTGAACCTGCCGGCCACCGTGGAGATGGCCACCCCCAACGTCTACGCCGACCAGATCGAGTGGATGCACCGCAATCTCGCCTACCGCGACTCGATCGTGCTGTCCCTGCACCCGCACAACGACCGGGGCACCGCCGTGGCCGCCGCCGAGCTGGGATACATGGCCGGGGCCGACCGCATCGAGGGCTGCCTGTTCGGCAACGGCGAGCGCACCGGCAACGTGTGCCTGGTCACGCTGGGGATGAACCTGTTCTCCCAGGGCGTCGACCCCGAGATCGACCTGTCCGACATCGACGAGATCCGCCGGGTCACCGAGTACTGCACCCAGCTGCCGGTCCACCCCCGCCACCCCTGGGGCGGCGAGCTGGTCTACACCGCCTTCTCCGGGTCCCACCAGGACGCGATCAAGAAGGGCCTGGAGCACCTGGAGCGCGACGCGGCCGCCGCGGGCGTGCCGGTGGACGAGTTCTCGTGGGCGGTGCCGTACCTGCCGATCGACCCCAAGGACATCGGCCGCACCTACGAGGCGGTCATCAGGGTCAACAGCCAGTCCGGCAAGGGTGGCGTCGCCTACATCATGAAGGCCGACCACAGCCTCGACCTGCCGCGCCGCCTGCAGATCGAGTTCTCCCGGGTCGTCCAGGCCCGTACCGACACCCTCGGCGGCGAGGTGAACCCGGCCGAGATGTGGGAGGTCTTCGCCGACGAGTACCTGCCGAACCCGGCGCGCCCCTGGGGCAGGCTGGGCCTGCTGGCGCACCGCGGCGTGTCCACGGTCGACGAGAAGGACGTCATCAGCGTCGACCTGCGGCTGGACGGCGAGATCCGCGAGGTCGAGGGCGTGGGCAACGGCCCCATCTCCGCCTTCTGCGACGCCCTGACGCGGAGCGGCTTCCCGGTACGCGTCCTGGACTACGCCGAGCACGCCCTGAGCGCCGGCACCGACGCCAAGGCGGCCTCCTACATCGAGTGCGAGGTGGCGGGCCAGGTGCTGTGGGGTGTGGGCATCGACGCCAACACCACCACCGCCTCGCTCAAGGCCGTCATCTCCGCGGTCAACCGCGCCGCCCGCTGAGGACCCGGTCCCGGCCGGGCGGGCTCACCCGTACGGCCGGGACCCCGGGGCGCCGGCCGTACGGCGTGCTGCCCGGCCCTGAGGCGACGGCCGTACGGCGTGCTCCGGTCCCTCTCACGTGCGGTCGGCGTGTGAGAGGGCGTCCCGCGGCGGGCGCCGCGCCGCGAACGCCCGGCGGGATCGCACCGGAGGGTCGGCTCAGGCCGCGGACACCGGTACGGCGGCGGCGCGGGCCTTCTCGAAGTTGGCGACGTAGCGCTGGTAGACGACCTTGTCGTTGAGCCGCAGCATGGTCTCGTCGTTGCGGCGCAGCGACGTCTCGTTGTAGTTGTGGCTGCCGGTGAAGACCCAGTGGGCGTTCCGGTCTCCGTCGTAGGAGCCCTCGACGAGCAGGTACTTGGAGTGGATGCGGCCGGGCAGCGCGTTCCCGTCGCCGAGGGCGCGCAGCTCGACGCGGGGCTCGGCCAGCAGGAGCCGCTTCACCTCGTCGTCCATGATCCCGTAGACGATCTGCACCGAGCAGCCCCGGGCGGCCAGGTCGCGGAGCCGCTCGGGGATCGCGACGCGGTAGGTGTCCCACTCCGACATCCCGACGCGGATCTTCGTGCGGCCCTCGCAGGAGACCTTGTCGAGGTACTCGGCGACGGGGTCGGTGGAGGCGTCCGTGCCCGCCCGCGGGAAGAAGTGGGCCCGCACCGAGCCGCCGGCCGCGCCGGTGGTGACGACGCGGTAGTAGTCGAGGTTCTTCCGCTCCGCCGCGAGGTCGGCGAAGTAGCCGTCATACGCCTGGTACAGCCTCCGGTTCCCGGTCAGGACGACGGCGTTGTTCCAGTACGTCGTGGAGTTCAGGTCGGTGAGGTTGGCCGACGACTGCACGACCACGTTCGAGGCCCCGCCCGTCCGGGAGAACGTGTAGAACTTGTTGTGCTGGCCCTTGTCCCCGATGCAGGCCGCCGTGCCGCCCGACATCGGGCCGGTGCAGACGTGCACCCACGATCCGGCCGAGGTGTCCGTGCCCAGCTCGGCCGCCAGGCGCGACGCCACGGTGGCGCCTCGCCTGTCACCGTCCAGGATCACCCGCACCTCGACGCCGCGCCGGTGGGCTCTGGCGAGCTCGTCGGCGAACTCCGTACCGGCCGTACCGGACATGACGAAGTGCGCGACCTGGATCCGCGCCCCGGCGGGGGTCTGGTGGATCAGGCCGCAGAGCCTGCGCACGATGGCGGCCGGGTCGCCCCCGACGGGCTCGCTGAAGACGGCGTCCGTGGTGACGGGGGTGTTCGGGGCGGTCGCGCAGGTACCGTCGCTCGCCGCGGTCGTGCCGCTCGCCGGGGTCGTGTCGCCTGCCGCGGTCGTGTCGCTCGCCGTGGCCACGCCGCCTCCGATGATCGTCGTGGTGGCCATGGCGGCCGCCGCGGCCAGTGCGGACAGGAACCTTCTCGGCATGGATCACTCCTCACAGAGCGACGGAATCAGCCTTATCCGTCGTATTTCTCGAACGGGACGGTCTTGTGGAGACGGTACGCCACCGGATAGTGCATTGCACGGCCGATTCGGTGCCGGTTTCCAAGTCCCGGCAGAGATCCTGGACGGGTCGATGGCGGGGCCGGGAACGGCGGCCTGAAGATCCGGACAACGGCCGGCGAACTTCTCCCGAAACGGCCTCCTGCCGGCTCAACCGGCTCTCCTCGCAGGCCGGCCCCGGCTCGCCTTCGGAGGTCGGCTGCGGCCCCGACCGGTTCTCCGCGGGGCCGGCCTCGCCTGGCCCTTCGCCGCCGATCGGCTTCCGCCTCGCCCGGACCGCCTCCGGGGCCGGGCCGCGCCCCGTGTCGGTCCCCGCACGAGGGGTAGATAAGCACCATTTCGAGTAATTCGCGCAGGTCATGGCCCTGCGCGGTACGGCGAGCCCGCCGCGACGGGGTGCCCGGCCGTACCGAGCGCGGGGGTCGGGGGATCGGGGGACGATCATGAACGATGACGTGCGATTCGGACAGGGGATGCCCAACGAGGCCGCCGCGCCGAGCAGGTCGGCGGTCTCCGACCGGCCGTCGGCCGACGCCTCCGACTACTCGGGACCCGGCGTCGAGGCCGAGATCCGCGTCGGCGGACCCCGGGCCCCGGCCGACGCCGGCGAACCGCGGAGCGGCGTCGGCGGACCCCGGGGCGCGGTCGACGCCGGTGGACCGCGGAGCGGCGTCAGCGGGCCTCAGGACAGGGGTGGCGACGGCTACGTCACCCTCTACACGGCCCGAGCCTTCTCCACGGACGGCGCGGGGCGGGTGACGACCGAGGACGGTATGCTCGACCTCCCGGTGAAGGCCCCCCGGCAGCTCGGCGGGCCCGGCGGCGCGCCCAACCCCGAGCAGCTCCTGGCGGCGGCGTACGCCACCTGCTTCCACAACTCCCTCGCGCTGGTCGCCGGCCGGGAAGGGGTGAGCACCGCGGACTGCATCGTCGAGACGGCCGTCGAGCTGCGCAAGCGCGGGAAGCACGACGACTACGCGATCGGTGTCGACGTGGTGGTCAGCCTGCCGGGCGTGGACCCGGACCTCGCCGGCCGCCTCGTCCGGCGGGCCCACGAGCACTGCCCCTACTCCAAGGCGCTGTGCGGAAACCTCCAGGTCGGGGTGCGCCTCGCCTGAAGGGGAGCCCGGGCCCCGGCTCGGCCCGGCCCCGGTCCCGGCCGGGGCCCGGCTCTGACACCGCCCCCGCTCCGCCCTCCTCTCCGTCGCCGGTTCCGGCCTCGGCCCGGTCCCGGTCCCGGCCCCGGTCTCGGTCCCGGTCCCGGTCCCGGTCCAACCTTGCCCGGGACATCGCGCGATGAGAGCCGACCGCATACCCGAAGCGGGGTAGTGAACCCCCATCGCGGTGACGGCGTGGCGCCATCGGCCGGAGATCGGCGGTCCGTCACCTTGGACGGGGGGAAAGGCATGCAACGCAACACCGTCGTGCGCTCCATGCACGACCTGGGACTGGCCATGTGGTTCGGCGGCTCGCTGATGGGCGCCGTCGGCCTGAACGGCGCGTCCGGAGCGGTCAGCGACAGGCGCGAACGGACCCGGGTGGCGAACGTCGGATGGAGCAAGTGGACCCCGGTCAACGCCGCGGGCATCGCCATGTACCTCGCCGGCTCCATCGGCCTGCTGGCGGCGAACAAGGGCCGCGTCGCGACGCAGAAGGGGGTGGCCGGGAACACCATCGGCAAGACGGTGCTCAGCGGTGCGGCGCTGGCGGTGACCGGCTGCAGCAGGATGCTCGGCGCGAAGATCGAGCAGGCTGGCGACGTCCCCGCGGAGTCGGGCGTCGAACCCTGCGCCGAGACCCCGCCGGACGTCGCCGGCGCCCAGAAGCGGCTGCGCGTCGTGCAGTGGGTGATCCCCGCGCTGACCGGCGGACTCCTCGTCCTGAACGCCCTGCACGGTGAGCAGCAGAGGCCGGGACAGGTGTTCCAGGGGGTGCTGCGCAGGCTCCTCGCGGGATGACGGCCCGCCGCGCCGTGTCCGGGGCGCGGCGGGTCCGAGGCGTGGACGGCTCGGCCGATCTCGGAACTCCGGGACCGACGGGCCCGCCGCATCGTGTCCGGGGCGGGGCGGCCCGAGCCGGGTGAGAAGTTCTCAGCCGCCGTGGGCGCCGTGGAACGGGGTGGTCACGCCCTCGTAGTCCAGGTGCAGGACCATCCCCTGGTCGGCGTGGGCGAGGTTGTGGCAGTGGTTCATCCACAGGCCCGGGTTGGCGGCGCGGAAGGCGACCTCCCACACCTCGCCGGGGCGCACGTCGAAGGTGTCCAGCCACAGCGGGCTGCCGCCCGTCGCCCGCCCGTCGCGGGAGAGCACCAGCACCCGGTGACCGTGCAGGTGCCAGGGGTGGGTGTCGCGGCTCCGGTTGACGACGGTGAAGCGGACGAGTTCACCGTCCCTGACGACCTGGGTGGGGATGGACGGGAACGCACGGCCGTTGACCGTGTGCGCGTACAGCGGCCGGCCACCGGAGAACGTCAGGCCGCGGTCGAGCACGAGGGTGAACCGCCTGTCGAAGCGGCTGCCGGGGCCGAACGGCGTGCCGGCCGGGGTCCCGTACCGGGTGAGGTCGAGCTCCGGCCAGCCCGCGCCGTCCCCGGCGCTCCCCGAGGCGCCCGCGGACCCGGCGACTTCCTGCGGCGACAGCCGCAGACCCTCCGTACGGTCGTCCACCGCGAGCAGCACCGTCCGCGCCGCGGGCATGGTGAACGCGAGGTCGTAGCGGCCTCCCGCGGGCAGCCGCAGCCCGACCCGGCCCAGCTCGCCGGGGCCGTTCAGGTCCTGCCCGTCCACGGCCACCAGCCGGTACGGCGTGCCCGCCAGGGTGAACCGGTGCGGAGTGTTGTCGGTGTTGACCAGGCGCAGCCGTACGGGGGTACCGGGGGCGGCGGACCGTTCGATCGTCCGGTCGTGGTCGCCGAGCACCGTCACACCCCCGAAGGTGTGCACCGGCAGGGTGAGGTCCAGGCCCGGCGTGGACGCGGCCGGCCCGCCGGACCCGGCCCCGCCGTCCCGAACCCGCCCGGTCTCCCCGTCGGACGCCGAACCCGAGCCGGGCCCGGAGACGTGATCGGCCGATCCGCCGGCACGGGGGGTGACCACCAGCATGCCGTAGAGACCCTTCCGGACGCCGACGTCGGAGACCTCGTGTGTGTGGTACCAGTAGGTCCCCACCTGAGTGGCCAGGAACCGGTAGGTGAACTCCTGGCCGGGGCGTACGGCGTCCTGGGTCAGGCCCGGGACGCCGTCCTCGCCGGCGGGCACGTCGTAGCCGTGCCAGTGGATCGTCACGCCCGACGCGACGTCGGCGTTGCGCAGCCGTACCTCGACCAGGTCGCCTTCGGCGGCGGTGATCGGCGGGCCCGGCACCTTGCCGTCGAAGGTCCACGCGGCCACGCGGCGCCCGGAGGACAGGGTGACGGTGGCGGTGCGGGCGGTCAGCGCGAACCGGCGCGTCGTGCCGCCCGGCGCGGGTTCGGAGGGCCCGCGCAGCGCGGTCACCGGCCGGGTGTCTCCCGCCCCGGCTTCGTGCGCCTCCGGCGCGTGCTCTCCCGTGGCGTTCCCGCCGTTCCCGTGCGTCTTCGCTGCGTGCTCTCCCGTGGTGTCCGTACCCGCCGCGTGCACCGCGCCCGTGCCGGTCGCGTGCTCATCGGCGGTGCGGGTTCCGGCCGCGCCCGCCGTACGGCCGTCCGCCGGGTGCCCGGCGGCCAGGTGACCGGTCGGCGGGCCGCCGCCCGCGTCGGTCTCGGGGGCCGAGACGAACGCCAGCCCCGTCCCGGCGAGCCCCGCCGCCAGGGCCGCCGCGACGGCGGCCCTGGCGATGGGCGCCGGCAGGGACCCGGGCGCCGAGACGATCCGCCAGGTGAGGAGCACCGCCGCCCCGACCAGGGCCACCGTGACCAGCCCGGCGCTCCAGGCCGCCGGGTAGCCGAGCAGTAGCGCGTACACCGGCCCGGCCGCGGCCGCGTAGCCGGCGCCCAGCAGTGGGACGACGACGGCGGGCCGCCCCACGAGGTCGGCCCGGCCGCCGCGGGCCGCCCTGACCAGGTGCGGTCCCGCCACCGTCGCCGCGACGACCGCGGCGACGGCGAGCAGCGGGATCGTGAGGGTGATCTTCTCCTGGACGAACCACCAGCCCGCACCGGCCAGCACGGCGGCGGTGGCGGCGCGGGCCACCGACAGGACGGCCGCCGCGACGAACAGGGCCAGCGCGATCCCGGACCGCCGGGCGGCCGCCGCCGCGCCCGCCCCCAGCCACGTCGCGGCGGTCAGGACCGCGACCAGCAGGTCGAACGTGATGAGGGTGCCGACGCTCATGGCACGCGCGCCGCGGGCTCTTCCGGTGCCGTCCCTCCGGACGTCGCCCCGGCCGGGGCCGCCGCCAGTGCCCTGGCCTGCCGGAGGATCGTCCCGGCCGAGCCCACGACGGCCATGCCGTTGACCGCGTGCAGGCCGAGGACGACCAGGCTCGCGGTGGTGGTGTAGCCGGTGTCGTCGTTCAGCGCCCTGCCCAGGACCACGATCAGCACCTGGACGACCACCAGGCCCAGCGGCAGCAGGGTGAGCGCGATCAGCCGCCCCGGCGCCCTGGCCAGCGCCGCGGCCACGGTGGCCAGCAGCGACAGGATCGGGATGACCATCCTGCCCACCATGTTGTGCAGCGCGAACGAGTCCTCCTCCATCGGCCTGTCGAACGCGCCGACCGCCGCGAAGTAGAACTGCACGACCACGGCGGCCAGCAGCAGGCCGGCCAGCGCGACGTAGACCTTGCGCACGGTTTCGCTCCTTCTTGTCCATCGCCTCCGCCCGTCATCGGACGGTCACTGGCGATGGTGTCCGACGCGGTCCGTTTCGTCGTCCGCCGGCCGGAGGCAAACGGCCTACTCTCGGGGCGGTACGGATCACCCCGTGCTGTACGCCGCCCGCGGTGCCCGCCGTAGCCGGGCCGCGGTCCCGGAAGGAACCTCACCAAGGCCCTGGGCAGTACGGTTCAAGGTGTTCCGGCAATCGGCGGGAGACTGGTAACCATGAACATGCGCTGTACTCAATGTGACGGTACGGACCTGGAGCCGGGATTCGTCGAGGACGCCGGCGAGTACTCACGGGGATACGGTCGCTGGATCGCAGGTTCCCTGGAGCGCGGTCCGCTCGGCAATGCCAAGCGTATGGGAAAGACGCGCTGGATCATCGAGGCGTTCCGCTGTATCCGCTGCTCCCATCTCGAACTGTTCGCCCGTTCCAGAGAATGAGGGCCCGATACGGAATCGGCCGGGTCTCGGGTGCCGAGCCGGCCACAAAGGGCGCCTTTCCGGTGTTCGTGTTCGGCGGTTAGTCGAGTTCGCCGTTCTTCAGCGTTGCGAGGAAATCAGCCCATGCGCCGGGGGTGAGAACCAGGGCGGGACCGGCCAGGTTCTTGCTGTCGCGGACGCCCCTGCGGCCCCCGGACAGCTTCGCCACCTCCACGCAGTTTCCGCCATTACTGCCCGAAAGGGAGGACTTGGCCCACGTGGCTGCCCGTAGCTCCTCGGTCAGTCCGTCCATCGTTGAATCGTCTCCTTGATCAGCTCTAGGGACTCGCGTTGGGGGAGTGCTTCGGAGCGGATCCCTTCGTACCTGAATGCTAAGGTCTTGACGGTCTCCGCCCAATCGGTTACTTGAGCGTCGGAAGCCGCCTCCACGTATGCCGTATCGGGTGTCCCGTGTGTCTGGGCGATGGCGAAGCCGCCGAGCAGACCGGTGGTGGAGTAAGCCCTGAGCTGGAGCACCTGGATCGTGATCCGAGGTGATTGACCTGCTCGAAGAAGATGCTCCAACTGGGCCGCCATCACGGCGGGACTGCCGATCGGACGATGAAGAACGCCCTCATCCAGGACCACCCAGAACATCGGAGGCTTGGGACGTCTGAGGATCGACTGGCGTTCCATTCGCGCGGTCACGTGTTCTTCCACCTGCTCTGGTGACACGCCTGGTTCACCGCTCAGCATGGCCCTTGCGTACTCCTCGGTCTGGAGCAGGCCCGGAATGATCAGCGGCTCCCAGGTGCGGATCGCCTCCGCCGTGGCCTCCACATCGAGCCATGGCCGGAACCACGGCGGGGCCGCGGCGTGGCTGACCATCGGCCAGAGCCGCATCAGGGCGCCCTCCGCCTCCAGGGCCTCGTCGCAGTAGCGCGCGAACTCCTCGGACGGTGACCGCTTCGCGGTCTCGATCATGCTGATCGTGCCGACCGAGTACGGCACCGCCTTCGACAGCTTGATCTGCGACCATCCACGAGCCTTGCGATGCCGGCGCAGCTCGAAACCGAATAGGGCGGTCGGCGAGTCGGCGGGGCAGAGTTCCATCTCTTTCGGCATGTTGCCTCCCGGGGGGACGGCGGCTTCAACCGGCCTTTCAGTGCAACTGTTCATGACTCTAAGAAGTCAATCGACTACCGAATGTAGCTGAGATTCGGGATGCTCGTAAGGCTGAACGAGGAGAAACCCTTCAAGGGGGTGAAGTCATGAAAGCGCCGAGCACGGAGCCGAAGGTTCTCGGCCGGACCGGTCTGCCGGGCGTCCACGAGTCCGTCTCACGTGCCCGTTCCGAGGTGCGCGGATGGCTCGGTGACGATCATCCGGCGGTCGACGACGTCGTGCTCGCGGCGTCGGAGCTGGTGACCAACGCGATCCGGCATTCCGGCTCGGGCCCCGGTGATTTCATCGGCCTCACCCTCAGCGCCACCGGGGAGGTCGTCTACATCGAGGTCAACGACCCGGGGTCGCTGTTCTCCGGTCCCCATGTCCGCAGGGAGCCGTACGCGGAGGGCGGCCGAGGACTACTGATCATCCGCGAGCTCTCCCTGGAGTGGGGTGCGCGCGAGCTCGGCCCTGGCCTGGGCCGTACGGTCTGGTGCGCCATCCGGGCCGTACCCCACTCGGAGGATCCGAAGAACCCGTCCGTCTCCGAGCCGACCTCCGGGCGATCCGGCTAGGAGGCGGACGAGACTTCCCGATCGATCGCGTACCCGCCGATCGGGAAGCCGGGCGGCCTCGCCTTTCCGCGGAGGGGTGAGAGGCGAGGCCGCCACCGTACGTCCGGCCCCAGCCTTCCCCGTGGCCGGCCGGACCCGCCCCCGACGAGACCCGTCCCACCCTCGTCGGGGGCTTTTTCATGTCTCCGCGAAAGGGGCCGGCGGTCTCCCTCGTCACCACCACGCTGGCCACGAGGTCTCCGGTATTTCGTTCTTGGTAGTTGAACCAACTACCGGAGACCTCTTCGTTCAACGATCATCGACGCGCCTCACACATGACCTTTCGAAACACGGCCTGGTGAGTCCTGGAGCAGGGCTCGGATCTGTTCGGCTCCGCCGTGTTCGAGCCAGGTCTGGAAGTCCAGCAGGCCGGGGTGGCGTTCACGCAGCGCCGCGATGTCGGCTCGCCACAGACCGCGCTCGTCCCTGAAGGCGCGCTGCGTCTCCGGGCCCAGTCCGGTGCCGTCGATGGAGACCTGCCGGTAGGTGATCTCGCGTCCGAGGCTGCGGCTGATGAGTTCCACCGTCCGGTTGGGGGTCAGCTCGTCGCCGGCGATCTCGATCGCCTGTCCGAGGTACTCCTGCGGGCGAGTGAAGGCGAGGCGGGCCAGGGCGCCGATGTCGGTGGCGGCGATGAGTTGCACCGGTGTCTCCGGGTCGAACAGGTGCCTGAGCTCTCCGTCGACGATGCCGCCGAGAGGCAGGCCGGGAATGGTGTGGTTCTCCATGAAGCGGACCGGACGCAGGATCGTCGCGGGTAGGCCGAGCGCGCGTATGTGCTGCTCGATCTGCCATTTGCTCTCCCAGTAGGGGATGCCGGTGCCTCGGTCGGCCCCGCCGACCGAGGCGAACACGAAGTGGGAGACGCCGGCTGCCGCCGCGGCGTCGGCGAGATCACGGCCGCGGCGGATCTCGCGTTCGACGTCATCGTCGTCGGGCGTGACCGCGAAGATGCCGTGGACGCCGGCGGCGGCCGCCGCGAGCGAGCCGGGATCGTCGAGGTTCCCGGTGTGCAGCTCGGCGCCTTGGGCTCTCAGCGTCCGGGCGGCTGGGGAGTCCGGGTCGCGGACGAGGGCGCGTACCGGCCGGCCTGCGGCCAGGAGACGGGTGGCGGTGGCACCGCCTTGGCGTCCGGTCGCACCGGTCACGAGGATGGGGTTGCCGGCAGCGTTCACCGAAGGGTCCTTTCGCGGGGTAGTAAACTGAGGCTGTCTCAAGAAATATATTGAGACAGCCTCAACTTAGCAATCCGGGAGCGCTCATGACGACCGTCGATCCTGCGCCGCGGCGCAGGATGCGCGCTGACGCGCGCCGCAACTACGAACGGTTGCTGGCCGAAGCGGCCACGATCTTCGCTGAACATGGCGTTGAAGCCTCGCTGGAGGAGATCGCCCGGCGCGCCGGCGTGGCGAACGGAACCCTTTACAGCCATTTCCCCACCAGGCAGGCGCTGCTGGAGGCGTTGCTGCGCGACCGCATGCAAGCGTTGTCCGACAAGGCCCGCGATCTCCTCGATCACCCGTCCGCGGACGAGGCGTTGCTCATCTGGGCGCGCGCGGCTATGGCGCACACCACGGTCTACCGGGGGCTGGTGACCTCGCTGATGCGCAGCATCGAGGACGAGACCTCGCACCTGCATGCCGCCTGCCAAGCGGTGCTCACCGCCGGCGAACAGCTCCTCAACCGTGCGCAGGCCGCCGGAGGCATGCGCGCCGATGTCACCGCCTCAGACCTTTACGCCCTGATCAACTCGGTTTCCTGGGTTGGGGAACAGACATCGCCCGCACAGGGCGAGCGCCTGTTGGCCTTCGGCATCGACGGGATGCGCTCCGCGACCGACTCCCGGTGACGGCGCCGGAGGAGGATCGGAACGGTCGTCAGCGGAGCTGAGTGCGGGCGAGGCCGGGACCGAGCCGTGGCACCATGAACGATGACTCGACGGCGGCGGTCGGCCAAGAGGGGTCGGAGGGAGGCCGCCCACTCGCCTTCGACCCCGCGCTCTACCGGCTGCGCCACGCCATGGAATGCGGCATCAACCTGCTCAAAGGCAGCCGCGGCATGGCAACCCGTTACGACAGGCTCGCCGTACGCCACGAAGCCGTCGTCGTCATCGCTGCGATCAACCAGTGGCTCAATGCCCTATGAAACAGAACTTAGGGGTCCTGAGCGGGTCTGCCGCCGAAGCGCCAGGGATGGGCCTCCGTACGGCCGTCGTCACCGCCGGACGGCAGCAGCGCCGCGGCGGCCTCGCGGTCCGGCGCCTCCACCAGGGCCGCCTGGCCGAGCCGCGTCTCGCCGTCGAGGGAGAGGAGTTCGCCGTGCACGATCAGGTGTTTCGACGTGACCGGCGCGGGGGCCGACTCGCCCATGGCGATCACCAGAAACCGGCCGTAGTCGTCCACGGCGTCGGTGAATTCCCACATGGTGCGGCCCAGGACGTTGCGGAAGCGGCACAGCAGCACCGACTCGAAGATGCCGGCCCGGTGGTACGGCTCCTCGTAGGCGAACGTGCGGGCGGCTTCGGTGTCCGGAAGGTCGACGATGTGCAGGCTGCCGGTCGGCTCGGCCCCGTCGCCATGGCCGGTCATCGTGGGGCCGCGGGCGACCAGCAGTTCGGCGTACCCGTCCATGAAGGACCAGTGCTCCTCGCTCAGTCTCACCTTGAGCCCGAACGTGCCGGGGCGGTCGCGGCCGTACACGAAATACTCCACGGCCGCCCAGCCTAGACGATCATTGCGACGGAGCTCCTTCGGCCGGGAACGGTGGCGGAACTCCTTCGACCGGGACCCCCTGCCCGGCGACTCCGTGACCGACGGGCCGCCCCCCGCCTCGTGGTGCGGCTCCCGGGTCCGGCGGGGAGCCGCACCGGGGCGGGCTCAGGGGGACAGGCCGGGAGCCGCGCCACGAAGGGGTCAGAGGGGCAGGCCGAGGTAGGCGGCGTGGGAGCGCATGGCGTGGTCGAAGGCCGGGTCGCGGTTGAGGATCGCGCCGTTGAACTGGCCGAACAGCTCGAAGCTGACCCAGCCGAACAGGCCGGTCCAGGCGACCAGGGCGCGGGCGACCACGTCGTCGGGGATGTCCGAGATGATCTCCCGCACCCGGGTGGCGTCCTCGGCGAACGCCGCCGGTGGGGGAGGGGCGACGTCCGGCGGGTTCAGCGCCCCGGCGTGGAAGGCTTCGGAGATGATGCGGCCGTAGACGACGGTGTCGCGCACGGCCGCGGCGACGGTGTCCTGCGGCGCCTGGTAGCCGGGCACGGGCGAGCCGTACAGCAGGGCGTACTCGTGCGGGTGGGCCAGCGCCCAGTCCCGTACGGCGTGGCAGACCGCCAGCCACCGGCCGGTGTGGTCCTCGCGGTGCGTGGCCGCGTCGGCGTTCTCCACGGCCTCGCCGAGGGCGTTGTAGCCGTCGATGATCAGGGTCGTGAGCAGGTCGTCCCGGGAGGGGAAGTAGCGGTAGATCGCCGAGGAGACCATGCCCATCTCCCGGGCGACCGCCCGCAGTGAGAGCCCCGTGGCTCCCTCGGTGGCGAGCTGCCGGCGCGCGATGTCGGCGATCTCCCTGGTCAGCTCGGCTCTGACCCGTTCCCGTGCTGTTCGGCTTGAGCTCATGGCCAGGACGATATCAGAGCGGCGAAAATAAAAGAGAGCACTGCTCTTGACGAGCGATGCTCTCCTGAGAGAGCATTGCTCTCGCAACGAAGCGTCAATCTCATCGGAGCCCCCCATGCTGAACCTCGCCAAAGGCGCGAACCTCCTCGTCATGTTCCTGCTGGAGCTGGGCGTCCTCGTCGCGGCGGGGGTCTGGGGCTTCACCACCGGCCCGAACTGGCCGATGCGGCTGCTCCTCGGCCTGGGCGCCCCGGTGGCGTTCGCCGTGGTCTGGGCGGTCTTCGGCGCGGGCGGCGGCGCCAACGCGGCGATCCCGGCCACCGGGCTCGGCCGGGTCGCCCTGGAGGTCGTCTGGTTCGGCGGCGGCGCCGTGGCCCTGGTGGCGGCCGGCCGTCCCGGTGCGGGCGCGCTGCTCGCCGCGGTCTACGTCGTCAACGCCGCGCTGCGGCTGCTGTGGAACCAGTGAGAGCCGGCGAGGACCAGTCGGAAGCAGTGAGAGCCGGCGAGAGCCGACCGGAAGCAGTGAGAGCCGATGAGAACCGATGAAGGCCGCTGAAAGACCAGTGAGAAGGAGAACGAGCATGAGCAAGCACGTCGTCGCGGGAGCCGGGCAGGTCGGCTCGCAGGTGGCCCGGCTGCTGGCCGAGCGGGGCGACGAGGTCGTCCTCGTCAGCCGGTCCGGCTCCGGGCCCGAGCTGCCGGGCGTCCGCCGGGTCGCCGCGGACGTGGCCGACCGCGACCGGATGGCCGGCCTCACCCGGGGCGCCGCCACCCTGTTCAACTGCGTCAACCCGCCCTACCACCGCTGGGCCGAGACGTGGCCCGGGATGGCCGCCTCCATGCTGGGCGCCGCCGAGACCTCCGGCGCCGGATACGTCATCCTCGGCTGCCTGTACGGCTACGCCGCCCCCGACCGGCCGATGCGCGAGAGCGACCCGCTCACCCCGCCCAGCGCCAAGGGCGCCGTCCGGGTGCGCCTGTGGCACGACGCCCTCGCCGCGCACGAGGCCGGCCGGGTCAGGGTGACCGAGCTGCGGGCCTCCGACTACTTCGGCCCCGGCTCGCTGGACCAGGCGCACCTGGGCGACAGGTTCGTCCCCCGGCTGCTCTCGGGCAGGGTCGTCCGCTTCGTCGGCGATCCCGAGCAGCCGCACAGCTGGACCTACACCCCCGACGTGGCGCGGGCCCTGGTGACGGCGGCCGGGGACGACCGGGTCTGGGGACGCGCCTGGCACGTCCCCACCGACGCGCCGCTGTCCGCCGCGCGGGTCGCCGACCGGCTGTGCGCGCTGGCCGGTGTCCGCAACCCCGGCGTCAGGGCGATGCCGCACTGGCTGCTCCGCACCGCGGGCGCCTTCTCACCCATGCTCGGCGAGCTGGAGGAGCTGCGGTACCAGTTCACCCGGCCCTTCGTTCTCGACTCCACCGATTTCCAGACGACCTTCGGCATGTCGCCCACCCCGCTCGACGAGGCGCTGACCTCGACGATCGCATGGTGGCGGAACCGTCTCGCGGCGGCGGCGTAGGCCGTACCCTCTGAGCATGCAGATCGCCATGATCGGCCTGGGGGACATCGCGGAGAAGGCGTACCTGCCCGTACTGTCCGCACAGCCCGGCCTCGACATCCACCTCAGCACCCGTAACCGCGACACCCTCGACCGTCTGGGCGACGCCTACCGGATAGCGTCACGTTCCACCTCGGTGGACGAGGTGATCGAGGCCGGGGTCGAGGCGGCCTTCGTGCACGCCGCGACCGCCGCGCATGTCAAGGTCGTCGAGCCGCTGCTCCGGGCGGGCGTCCACGTCTACCTCGACAAGCCGATCGCCTACACCTACGCCGAGTCCGAGCGCCTGGTACGGCTGGCCCGCGACATGCGGCGGTCGCTGCTGGTCGGCTTCAACCGCCGCCGGGCGCCGTCCTACCGGGAGCTGCTCGATCTGCCCCGCGACCTGGTGGTCATGCAGAAGAACCGCAGGGACCGCGCCGAGGACCCGCGCACCGCGGTCTTCGACGACTTCGTCCACGTCGTGGACACGCTCAGGTTCCTGGCGCCCGGACCGGTCGAGCACACCCGGATCCGCACCCGGGTCGCCGACGGCCTGCTGGAACACGTGACGCTGGAGCTGTCCGGCGACGGCTTCACCGCCTTCGGGATCATGAGCAGGACGAGCGGCGCGTCCGAGGAGACCGTGGAGGTCATGGGCGGGGGCGCCAAACGCCGGGTGGTCAACCTGGCCGACGTGATCGACTACACCGGAGGAGAGACGCTGACCCGGCGCGGCGACTGGGTTTCGGTCGGTGAGCAGCGCGGCATCGAGCGGGTCTGTCTGGAGTTCCTCGACGCGGTCCGCTCCGGCGCCGTCGTCGACGCCGGCGACGCCCTGGCCACCCACGAGATCTGCGAGGACATCGTGCGGGCGGCGATCCACCCGGCGACCGACCCGTTCTAGGCTCCGCGCGGCCGGCCCCGGGTTCCGGCCCGCAGGTCCCGCCCCCGCCGCGGGGCTCCACCGAAGGGAGCCCTGCGGCGGGGACCCGTGGAACGGACGCGGGCCGTCCGGTGACGGGCACACCCGCCCCCCTGACCGGCGTGTCCGCGCCCGACCGGCCCGCTCCGGGCGGACCGGCCCCTCAGTCCGGGAGGCGGCTCAGGGGTAGAGCCCGCGCATCCGGTGGGTCTCGGCGACCCGGCCCACGCCGATGACGTGCGCCGCCTCGCGCAGGGTGATGCCGCGCTCGGCGGACATCGCCGCGACCGCGTCGAAGGCGTCCTCCATCAGCCCGCGCAGCTTGGCGTCCACCTCGCTCGCGCTCCAGGAGCACGCCTGGAGGTTCTGCACCCACTCCAGGTAGGAGACGATCACCCCGCCCGCGTTGGCCAGGATGTCGGGGACCACCGTGGTCCCGGCGTCCGCGAGGATCCGGTCGGCCTCGGGCGTGGTGGGGCCGTTGGCGCCCTCGACGACCAGCCGGGCCCTGATCCGGGACGCGTTCTGCGCCGTGATCACGCCCTCCAGCGCCGCGGGCACCAGCACGTCCACGTCGAGTTCCAGCAGCTCGTCGTGGGAAAGGGCGTCGGCGTGGCGGTAGCCGTACACGCCGCCGGTCTCCTCGGCCCACGCCCGCAGGGCGTCGACGTCCAGGCCGGAACGGTCCACCACGGCCCCGGTGACGTCGGAGACCGCCACCACGCGGCAACCGGCGTCGGCGAAGTACCGCGCCGCGCCCGCGCCGACCTTGCCGAACCCCTGCACCGCGACGGTACGGCCGGCCGGGGAGCCCCCCAGGGCCTTGAGCGCGGAGATCAGCACGCCGCGCGAGGTGGCCCCGGCCCGCCCGGCGGAGCCGCCGAGGATCATGGGCTTGCCGGTCACCACGCCCGGCACGGGACGGCCGGCGTTGATGGAGTAGGTGTCCATGATCCAGGCCATGGTCTGCTCGTCGGTGCCGACGTCGGGTGCCGGGATGTCCCGGTCCGGGCCGATGATCGGCATGATCTCGTTGACGTAGCGGCGGGTGACCCGCTCCAGCTCCCGCGTGCTCAGCGAGGCCGGGTCCACGGCGACGCCGCCCTTGGCGCCGCCGTACGGGATGCCGACCAGGGCGCACTTCCACGTCATCCACATGGCCAGCGCGGTGACCTCGTGGATGTCGGTGGAGGGGTGGAAGCGGACGCCGCCCTTGGCGGGGCCGCGGGTGGTGTTGTGCTGCACCCGGAAGCCCTGCACGACGTCCATCCGGCCGTCCTCGCGGCGGACGGGCACCGAGACGGTGAGCGAGCGGCGGGGCGTGGCCAGCATCGTGCGCAGGCCGTCGTCGAGTCCGAGCCGGTCGGCGGCCCGGTCGAGCTGGAGTAACGCGGAGTCGAGCGCCTGTCGGCCCGGGCCGATGAGAGTGGTCGCCGGCGTCGTTGACGGCACCATGGTGGTCATGAAGGACAGCCTCCGTAGGGCGGGCGGGGCGCCGTTGCCCCGCCCGGAACTGTTGGTGACGATCACATTAGTAACGGGTTTTTTGCCCGCCAAGCAGGGCATGTTGCGTTCGTATGAACGTTTTTTGTGCGTTCCCCTGCTTGCGGGCCTGATCCGTTGCCACCGATCAGATCAGGCGAACCGGGCGAGGGGAACGCGCCGATCCGGCAGGCTTCTCCGTAGAAGCCTGCCGTTCTGTACTGTTTGAGGGGTCTGAGGTGCCGGAACTTGTCGTCGGTCCGATGCTGCGCTACGTGGACGAGACCGATGCGTCGGTGTGGGTGGAGACCAGCGAACCCTGCGAGGTGACCGTCGAGGTCGGCGGGACGCGGTCGCGGGCGGCGACGTTCACCGTGCACGGCCACCACTACGCGATCGTCGACGTCGCCCATGAGGGGACCTACGAGGTCCGCCTCGACGGGCACGTCGTCTGGCCGCTGCCCGACCAGCCGCCCAGCCGCATCCGCCTCCTCGGGCCGGGCGGTCCCCGCCGGGTGATGTTCGGCTCGTGCCGCACCAGCGTCCCGCACGACACGCTGCACACCATCTCCCACGGCGTGGACGTGCTGCGCGCCTACGGCTGCACGATGATGGGGGCGCCGGAGGAGGACTGGCCCGACCTGCTCCTGCTGCTCGGCGACCAGGTCTACGCCGACGAGCCGTCCAGCGAGATGCTGGAGTTCATCAAGAACCGCCGGGACGGCGAGCCGGCCGGGGAGATCGCCGACTTCGAGGAGTACGCCGAGCTGTACCGCCAGGCGTGGACCGACCCCGAGATCCGCTGGCTCCTGTCCACGGTTCCCACCGCGATGATCTTCGATGACCACGACCTGCGCGACGACTGGAACACCTCCGCCACCTGGCGCGAGCAGATGGCCCGGGTGCCGTGGTGGCCGCGCCGGGTGATCTCCGGGCTCGGCGCCTACTGGGTCTACCAGCACCTGGGCAACATGTCGCCCGAGGAGCGCGCCTCCGACGACGTGCTGACCAGGTTGTGCAAGGCCGAGGGCGACGGGGCGGAGATCCTCGACGCGTTCGCCGAGCACGCCGACACCGTCCCGACCGACAACCGGTGGAGCTACGCCCGCGACCTCGGCGACACCCGCCTGATCATGCTCGACTCCCGGTGCGCCCGCCAGCTCGACCCGGGGGACCGGCGCATGATCGACCCGGTGGAGTGGGAGTGGTTCACCGAGCAGCTCCGGCGGGAGGGCGTGAAGCGCTTCCTGATCGGCACGTCGGTGCCGTTCCTGCTGCCCGCCGGGATCCACCACATCCAGAACTGGAACGAGAAGCTGGCCCAGGGCGGCTGGGGTCCCAGAGTGGCGCGCTGGTCGGAGAGGCTGCGCCAGTACGTCGACCTGGAGCACTGGGCGGCCTTCCGCCGCTCCTTCGAGGACATGGCCCGGCTGCTGGCGCGGACGGACAAGCCGGTGATCATCCTGTCCGGCGACGTGCACTACTCCTACGTCGCCAAGGCCGACGGGCTGCCGGTCTACCAGCTCGTCTGCTCCCCGATCCGCAATCCGCTGAGCCGTACGCTCCGCCTGGCCAACATCGTCGCCCAGTTCGGCGTCGCCACCCTGATCGGCGGCTGGCTGGCGCGTCTGGCGAGGATCCCCAAGCCGTCCATGAAGTGGCGGATCGCCCACGGGCCGTGGTTCTCCAACGCGGTGGCCACCCTGACGCTGGACACCGATCCGCCGTCGGCCCGCTGGGACACCGCGGCGGCCACCGAGATCTCCGAGGTCAGCACGGTCCGGCTGCCCTGACACGGCCCGCCCTGACACGGCGCCGCCCCGGAGCCGCCGCGGTACGGCGCGCGGCCGGGGCGCCGCCGAGGGCGGGTGACGCGGCCGCCTCAGAATCCGGGCGGCGGGGTCGCGTCCGGACCCGGCTCGACGTGCAGGACGATCACGCCGTCGTTGTAGCTTTCCGCCTTCGCCACCGACCAGCCCGGGTCGATCCGGGAGGCGGGGACATCCTGCTCGAACTGAACGCCTTCGTCGCCGTTCCGCAGCGGCCAGTCGAGGTTGTACGCCACCTTCAGGCGGCGCTCGCGGACGACGCGTGCGGCCTCGGCCGCCGAACGCCCCTGGAGCGTCACCCCGGACAGCGCCTCGCCCGGCCAGCCGGCGTCGGCGGGGTAGGCGTACTTCTCGCCGGGCTTCGCCGGGCGGCCCAGCCGGACCTCCGCGGGCCCCTTGATGTCCGCGGTGACGCTGAAGGCCGTCAGGCAGTCAGCGACCCGCTCGGAACAGTCGCCTCCGGTGAACGTCGCCTTCGCGTGGGGGTCGGACTTCTCGAATCCGAAGACGGGACTCGGCTGCCGCGGCGAGACGGGGATCAGCGTCACCGTGAGCTCGTCCAGGCCGACCTTGCGGAAGGCCTTCTCCAGCTCCACGGGATCGGGATCCCCCTCGGTGAAGTAGAAGGCGAACTCGTCGCCGACGCGGTCGATCGTCACGGCCTGACTGGCGTACACCTGTTCGGACGCCCCGAGCAGGGACGGTCCGACGACCAGGGCTCCCGCCAGGACGGCGGCCGCGGCCAGGCCGAGCAGGGCGCGGCGGGGAGAGGGCATCCGCCGTCGCCGGGCCGGAACCGGCTCCAGTGCGACGATCTCCGCCAGCAGCGCGTCCGCCCCCGCGGTGGACGCCCGGCCGGCCAGGTCCTCGTCGAGCACCCTCGCCCGGCTCCTGAAGAGCTGGTCGTTGTTCACTGCGACTCCTTCTCGATGAGCGGCCGGGACTCGAAACGGGCCGATGGGCGGGTCTCCTCCAGCGCCCTGGTGAAGCGCTTGCGGGCCCGATGCAGGCGAATGCGGGCGGCGTTGCGCGAACAGCCCAGTACCTCGGCGATCTCTCCGGGGTCGAGTTCCTCCCAGACGGCCAGGGCCAGCAGTTCGCGGTCGTCGTCCGTGAGCATGTCCATGGCCTCGCCCACCTTGTCCGGCGCACTCCGGGGAGAGGACGCGGCGTAGAGGTGCTCGGCCTCGGCGACGAGTTCGGCGTGCCGGGTGGCCCTGCGCCGCTCGCCGCGGCGGTGGTTGGCCAGGATCCGCCGGGCCACGCCGTACAACCAGAGCCTGCCGGCGTCGCCGTGCGGAAGCTCGTCCACCCGCCGCCAGGCGACCACATAGGTCTCGGCCACGACATCGGCCGCGTCCTCGGGTGAGGAGCACCGGCGTACGGCGTATCCGAGGAGTTGCTCGTACGTCTTCCGGTACACGGCCTCGAACCGGGATCGGTCGTCTGTCTCATGTGCTTCAGCCACGCATCGTCCTTGTCAGCCCTTCTGCGCTTTTCGGGGTTCAACCCATACGTGTCCGCTGGAACAGGCAGAATTTCCGGCTCGGTGAAGAAGCCTGAGCGGGCGGAGAAGGGGGGCGGCCGTCGGCGCGCCGGTGCTGTACCACACCGCCGGCGGGGTGCGGGTGAAGCGGGAACCGGAGCAGTTCCGCAAGGACGCCGCGCTTTCCGGGGTCCGGGAACGGACGTTGCTCGCCGAAACCCCGGTGAACACCTGGGACGGGGCATTTCACCTACTGAGCCAGGTGCTGCCCGATGACCGGGCCTCCGTGGTGGTGATCGACGAGGTTCCCTGTCTCGCGCAGCGAGACCCCGGCTTCGAGGGTACGTTGCAACGGGCCTGGGACAGGTTCTTCGAGCGGAAGCCCGTCCTGCTGATCCTGATCGGTTCGGACCTGTCGATGACGGAGGCGCTCACCGGTTACGGCAGGCCGTTCTACCGGCGCGGGCGAGCGGTGGAACCCGTGGTACGCGAGGCTCTGGCCCGCCTGCTGCCCGGCGAGACCTTCCCCGGCGTGGTCGAGGTGGGCTCTTTCTGGACTCGCACGAACGACGTGGAAATAGACATCGTCGGAGCCGATCGCGGGCCCGTCGCCAGACGGCTCTTCTTCGTCGGTTCGGTGAAGTGGCTCCAGGAGCAACCCTTCGACGATCACGACCTGGCCCGGCCGGCACAGGCGCAGGGGGCCGTCGCGGGGGCGACGCCCCTTCCGATGATCGCCGTTTCCCGATCAGGGACGACGGCGGGTGGCCTGGCGGCCGCCTACGGCCCCGAGGATCTCCTGCGCGCCTGGGAGTGATGACCGGTACGGCCCGCGCCGCCGGGCGGGGCCGTACCGGGGGCGGTCACCTCGTGAGTTCGGCGATGGCGTCGGCGAGCTGGTCGACGGCCCAGACGAGGTCCTCCTCGGAGACGACGATCGGCGGGGCGAGCCGGATGGTCGAGCCGTGGGTGTCCTTGGCGAGGACGCCGCGGCGCATCAGCGCCTCGGAGACCTCGCGGCCTCCCGCCACGGACGGGTCGACGTCCACGCCCGCCCACAGGCCGCGGCCGCGCACGGCCACCACGCCGTGGCCGATGAGCGCCCGCAGCCGCTCGTGCATGACCGCGCCGAGCTCCCTGGCCCGCGCCTGGTACTCGCCGGTGCCGAGCATCTCGATGACGGCGCACGCCACCGCGCAGGCCAGCGGGTTGCCGCCGAAGGTGGACCCGTGCTGGCCCGGCCTGATCACGCCGAGGACGTCCTCGTCGGCGGCGATCGCCGAGACGGGGACGACGCCGCCGCCCAGGGCCTTGCCCAGCACGTAGACGTCCGGGATGACGCCCTCGTGGTCGCAGGCGAAGGTGTCGCCGGTGCGGCCGAGGCCGGACTGGATCTCGTCGGCGATCATCAGGACGTTCCGCTCGGTGCACAGCTCCCGCACCTGGGTGAGGTAGCCGTCCGGCGGGACCAGCACGCCGGCCTCGCCCTGGATGGGCTCCAGCAGCACGGCGACGGTGTCCTCGTCGATCGCCTCGCGGATCGCCTCGACCGAGCCGTACTTCACGATCCTGAAGCCCGGGGTGTAGGGGCCGAAGCCGCCGCGCGCGTCGGGGTCGGTGGAGAAGCCGACGATCGTGGTGGTGCGGCCGTGGAAGTTGTCCTCCATCACGATGATGTTGGCCCGGTCCGGCGTCACGCCCTTGACCTCGTAACCCCACTTGCGGGCCACCTTGATCGCGGTCTCCACGGCCTCGGCGCCGGTGTTCATCGGCAGGACCATGTCCTTGCCGGTGAGGTCGCCCAGCCCGGCCGCGAAGGCGGCGAACTGGTCGTGGAAGAACGCGCGGCTGGTGAGGGTGAGCCTGGACAGCTGCTCCTGGGCCGCCGCGATGATCTTCGGATTCCCGTGGCCGAAGTTCAGCGAGGAGTAACCGGACAGGCAGTCCAGGAACCGCTTGCCCTCCACGTCGGTCACCCAGGCGCCCTGCGCCTCCTGGATCACGATGGGGAGCGGGTGGTAGTTGTGCGCGCTGCGGCGCTCGCTGAGTTCGATGAACTCGTTGGTGCTGGTCATCCGATGTTCGCCGTTCCTCTGGTGCGGTTCCTTGCTGTCAGGCCGTCCTGCCTGTGTTCATCCCCGGATCTCCAGCGTGCAGCACTTGGGTCCGCCGCCCGCCTTGCGCAGCTCCGAAAGGTCGACGGGCACGACCTCGAAACCGCGGCGCTTGAGCTCCAGTTGGAGGTCGGCCGCCTCCGTGTTGATCACTACGTTGGTCCCGTCGCTGACCGCGTTGAGCCCCAGGACGGTCGCGTCGTCCTCGGTGGCGATGACGGCCTCGGGGAACATGGTGCGGAGCACCTCCTGGCTGCCCGCCGAGAAGGCCCCTGGGAAGTATGCCACGTTATGTCCGTTTAGCGGGAAAAGCGCGGTGTCGAGGTGGTAGAAGCGCGGGTCCACGAGCTGCAGCGTCACCACCGGCAGGCCGAGGAACTCCTGGGCCTCCTTGTGCGCGGTGATGTCGGTGCGGAAACCGGTCCCGGCCAGGATCACGTCGTCGAGCGTGAGGAAGTCGCCCTCGCCCTCGTTGGTGAAGGCCGGCTCGCACACCGGCTCGTAGCCGTTGGAGGCGAACCAGTTCAGGTAGGCGGGCCCCTCGGCGGCGCGCTGCGGGTAGGTGAACCGCGCACCGTACACCCGGCCGCGGACGACCAGCGCGCCGTTGGCCGCGAACACCATGTCGGGCAGGCCCTCGATCGGCTCGATCAGGCTGACCTCGTGCCCGAGCTCGAGGTAGACCTTCCGGAGGGTCTCCCACTGCCGGATCGCCAGGTCCCGGTCGGCGCCCGCCTCCGGGTGCATCCACGGGTTGATCGCGTACTCCACCGCGAAATGGTCGGGCCGGCACATGAGGTAGTGCTTGGACATGCGAAACCCCGCAAAGGACGTCGTGGTGGGAAACGGCGGCGGCCATCGGCTGAGACCGTCGCGGTGAGAACGGCTACAGCCTAGGAACGCGGGTTCACGCGGGCCAAGAGCACGACCATGCGCGTTCGCGCCGATTCCTTGCGTGTTTCACGGGGGGAACGGGGATTCGTTGTGCGTGACGATGAGCGGGGTGTCGATGAGCCGGGAGAGCACGATGGAGCTCTTCGTCCGCACCACGAACGGCTCCGCCGCGATCCGCTCGATCACCCGCTCCACGTGCCGGACGTCGGTGGCCCTGATGTGCAGCAGCGCGTCGGCCTCGCCGGTGATGGTGCAGGCGGAGACCACCTCCGGATGGCGGGCCACGGCCACCCCGATCTCCGGCGGCGAGGTCTTGCCCGCGCAGAACAGCTCCACGTACGCCTCGGTGGTCCACCCGAGCGCCGTGGGCTCCACCCGCGCGGTGAACCCGGTGATCGCCCCCCGGTCGCGCAGCCGGTCGACGCGGCGCTTCACGGCCGACGCCGACAGGCCCACCCGCTGCCCGATCTCCGCGTAGGTGGCGCGGGCGTCCTCGACGAGCGCCCCGATGATGTCACGGTCAAGCCGGTCCAACTCCACCGCTGCTTTCTAACACAGCGGGCCGTACGGCCCGCCCGCGGCCGTCCCGGGCACGACCGCCCGGCCGGGACCGTACGGCCCGCCGCGCCCGTGCCCGCGCCCGCCCCGCCGCGACCGCCTCGGCCATGGTCGCCTCAGCCGTGGTCGTCGAGGAGCCCCGCCTCGTGGACCAGCAGCGCGATCTGGACGCGGTTGTTGAGGCCGAGCTTGGCGAGGACGCTGGAGACGTGCGTCTTGACCGTGGGCACGCTGAGGAAGAGCGTCGCCCCGATCTCGGCGTTGGACCGGCCCTGTCCGACCGCGACGGAGACCTGCCGCTCACGGTCGTTCAGCCCGGCCAGGCGCTCCCTGGCGCGGGCGCGCCGCAGGTCGGGAGCGGGATCGGCCACCCGGTCGATGAGGCGGCGGGTCACCGAGGGCGACAGCACCGGATACCCCCGCGCCACCTGGCGTATCGCGGTCACGATCTCACCGGGCGGGGTGTCCTTGAGCAGGAACCCGGCCGCTCCGGCGCGCAGGGCGCGCAGGACGTGCTCGTCGGCGTCGAAGGTGGTCAGCACGATGACCTCCGGCGCGCCGCCCCGGGCGCGCAGCCTCTCGGTGGCGGCCAGCCCGTCCATCGAGGGCATCCTGATGTCCATCAGGACCACGTCGGGGGCGTGCCGGTCGACGAGACGGAGGGCCTCGGCCCCATCGCCCGCCTCGGCGACCACGCGGATGTCGGGGGCGCCGCCCAGCATCATCACCAGACCGGCGCGGACCAGGGGATCGTCGTCGGCGATGAGCACGCCGACCTGCGCGGGGGCGGAACCGGTCATGGCGGCCATGGTAGCCAGGCCGCCAGCCGCCAGCCGCCCGCGTCGCCGGGCCCGTGCTCCAGGCGGCCGCCCGCCAGGGCGACGCGTTCGGCCAGGCCGGCCAGACCCTGCCCCGGCCCCGCGCCGGACACGGACGAGCCGGGCCCGCCGTACGCGGACACCGCCGGCCCGGTGGGCCCCGCGGGCTCGGCGGACGCGGGCGAGCCGGGCCCGCCGTACACGGGCGTCGTGGACGTAGGGTCGCCGTGCGCGGGCCCCGAGGCGTCCGGTGCGCCCGGCGCGGCGCCGGGTGCTCCGGGCGGAGCGGTGTTGCGCACCTCGACGGTCAGCCCCGCCCCCGGCGCCCCCGCGAGCCGGACCGTCACCCGGGCGCCGGGGGCGTGCTTGCGCGCGTTGGTCAGCCCCTCCTGGACGATCCGGTACGCGGTGCGGCCCGCCGGGTCGGGGGCGGTCCCGGGGAGGTCCTCGCCGAAGGTCACCTCCATGCCCGCCCGGCTCGACTCGGCGACCAGCTCCCGGACGTCGGCGAGGGTGGGCTGCGGCAGTTCGCCGACCGGTGCCCGGAGCACGCCGATGACCTCGCGCAGGTCCTGCAGCGCCTGGTGAGCGCTCTCCCGGATCACCCTGGCCGCCCGGGCGACGTCCTCGGGCGGGGCGCCGGGGTTGTACTCCAGCGCGCCGGCGTGCACGCTCAGCAGCGACAGCCGGTGGCCGAGGACGTCGTGGATCTCCCGGGCGATCGCCTCGCGGGTCCGGTGCTGGGCCTGCTCGGCGCGGAGCACCGCCTCGGTCTCAGCCCGCGCGGCGCGGTCGCGCAGCGACGCCGCGAGCCTGCGCCGGTGGTGGACGAACAGGCCCCACCCCACCGCGGCCCCCTGGAACGAGAGGCCCAGCAGGAACACCAGGAGAGGAGGGTCCTCGGGCTCGGGGCGCAGCACGGCGAAACCCAGCGCCGCCACCAGGCTCAGTGAGAAGACCGCCGACGTGGTGCGCGGCGGCCGGTGCACGGCGACCGTGAACAGCGCGGCCAGCATCGCGCCGCCGACCGTCTCGGAGAACGACGACAGGACCGTCAGCACGACGGCCAACTCGACCGGCCGGCGGCGGCGCAGCCACAGCGCGGCGCAGCCCAGCGCGCCGGTGACCTGGTCGAGGTGGAACAGCCACTTCTCCGGCCGGGGGTAGACCTCCAGCCGCATCTCCGACATCACGAGCCCGAAGACCACCGCCAGCAGGAACAGCAGGAGGTCCACGGCCCAGTCGCGCGGGCTCCGCCGGACCCCGGCGGCGGGTTCGGATCCGTTCATCCCCCGAAAGCCTAGAAGCCGGAACGGGGATGCCGCCCGTCGCGGGCGGCGGGCGATACCAAAGTCGCACCGGCCACCTACCTTCGTCCGCGGCGGCGCCCGGGAACGGCGACGCCGGTCGGAGCGGGGCATCCCGACGGCCGATCTCCGCCGGGACGGCGGTCCCTAGCGTCGGATCCATGGGCAAAGCCGTTCAGTTCATCGGATTCGTCATGATCCTCCAGGGCGTCAGCGGGACGATCGACCGCCTGTTCGTCCAGCCGTTCATGGGAGGGCTCCTCAACCTCTTCAACCGCGTCGTCATCCCCCGCCTGGACTTCCTGACCGGCTACGAGGTCTACGCGAACCTGAGCCTGGCGGTCCTGGGCGCCGCCGTGCTCGTCGCCGCCGACCGGATCGGGGCGTCATGACGGCGCGCACCCGGCCCCTGGGCGGTCGGCGCGGCCGCGTGGCTCCTGTCGGGCCTGTACTGGATGAGGCCCGAGACCTGGCCGGGCGTCGTCGCCGATGTCGTGCTCGCCGTCGTGGCGGCGGCCGTGGTCACCCGCTGGTCGCGGCGCCCCGGCCCCGGGAGGCGGTCCCGCCCCGGGAGGCGGCCCGGAACGAGACCGTCCGCGGCACGGGTGGGACGCGGACGCCGCCCGGACCCCGGCGCACGCCCCGGGGCCGCGCCGGAGACGGCGAAGGGGCCGCGGTGATCCCCGGATCCGGGGATCACCGCGGCCCCTTCCGCGAGACCGGTGCGGCGGATCAGGCGGGCTCGCCCGTCACCTGCTCCTGCGCCTCCTCGGGGGAGGCCTCCAGGTCGTCGCTCGCGCTGGCCTGCATCGCCGACTGCTTGTCGAGGCGCACCCAGCTCGTCACGCTCTCCACGGCGAACAGCACGCCGAGATAGACGGTCAGCGCGGCCAGCACCCAGGTCAGCACGCCCAGCGCCGCGCCGGCGCCGATCAGCAGCAGCCGGATCTCCCAGCCCAGGCCCGCCCGGAACACCCAGTCGGGCGGCCAGATGCTCTGCCGGGTGCGGTACACCGTGTCGTAGGTGTGGTAGCCGATCACGTACAGCAGCACGTACATCAGCCACTTGGGCGCGTCCGCCGCCAGGCCGATCAGGATGATCGTGAGGAACTCGGTGGCCCGGATCAGCGGCGGCAGCAGCCAGTCGATCCTGCCCAGGTGGTCACGGGCCGCGGTCGGCAGCACGAGGACGAGCATCACCACCGGCGGGAGCAGCAGGACCGGGCCGTCCTTGAGCATCCCGGCCGCCGCCATCGCGATGATCAGCACGAGCGCGGCGACCGCGGCGGGCACCGCGGGCAGCCCGGGACCGATCCTGCCGCGCAGCGCCGTCACCAGCGGACCGTCGTCGCGGTAGGCGAGCAGACGGGCGGTCTGGATGCGCAGCCGCTCCTCGTACGGGTCCGGGACGGGCGTGGTCTGCGGTTGGGTGATCATGCGAGCGACCTCATCAGACGTCCGGTGAGCGTGTAGGTGGCGGCGATGCCGCCCCAGATGATCAGCGTGATGAAGGTGATCCGGGCGTCGAAGAGGGCGCTGACGATCGCGATGGCCGCGAAGCGCTCACCGATCGGGAAGACGATCATCTTGCGGGCCCAGTACACGGCGCGGTTCCTGCCGGCCTTGCTCCACATCCTCAGCAGCCCGCGGATGCCGCCGCTGCGTGCGATCCGGCGCTGCTCCAGCGCCAGGCGCAGGTCGGTGTCGGGGCTGATCGACAGGGGCATCGACGGCAGCGGCGACGGCGGCTTGCGCCGGTTGGCGGCGCCGAAGGAGAAGTCCAGCAGGTGCTTGGCGGACTGCAGGGCCAGCGCCACCAGCGCGAGCGTCCACACGTCGCCGACACCGGACACGGCCGCGCCGATCGCCAGGCCCGCGAAGACCACGTACTCCTTGAAGCGGTCGAAGGTGGCGTCCAGCCACGCGCCGAGCACCCCGAACTTGCGGGCGTACCGGGCGACCTGGCCGTCCACGCAGTCGAACACGAACGCGAAGTAGATCAGGATGCCACCGGCGATCATCCCGGCCCGCGCGCCGGTGGCGAAGCACGCCGCCGACGCCACGCCCAGGGCGATCGAGATCAGCGTGACCTGGTTCGGGGTGAGCCCGCGCCGGGCCGCCCAGCGGGCGATGAACCGCGAGTAGGTGCTGACGAAGAAGGTGGTGAAGAAGCCGTCGGCGCCCTTGACCGCGTTGTTCAGCCGGGCGCGGTCCTCGTCGAAGGTCGCCATCTCGGCCACGGCCTCGTCGGCCTGCTCGGGCGAGGTGACCCGGCGGAAGAACAGGTCGCGGCGGCCGCGGATGCCGACCGAGACGCCCCGCCGCACCAGGCCCAGGACCAGGAGCTGGACCAGGTCGTCCTCGGGGCCGAACAGGTGGGCCATGTCCGCCAGCTCGCGGGCGGCCTCGGCCAGCGTGGGCGCGTGCTTGCGGTGCAGGTGCAGCGGGCCGAGTGCGATGGCGTTGGGCCGGGTCACGGCGTGGAACGCCGAGCCGACGGAGATGATCCGGGACCTGGCGGCGCGCAGCCGGACCGGCAGGCCCTCGTACACCCGCTCGCCGATCTCCGGCTCGGCCTCGCTGATCGGGACGTCCGGGACGATGAGGTCGCCGTTCTCGTCCTCCTCGCGGTCCTCGCGGGGCTCCTTGGCGATCAGCGCCAGCGCGCCGCGCTTCGACTTGGTGATCTGGTAGATCAGCTCGTCGTGGATCAGCGAGTTGGACGGGAGGATCAGCAGGTTCTCCTCGCTGTCCTCGACCGCGTCGGCCAGGGCGCGCAGGTCGCCGGCCAGATCCGCGGTCTCGACGAGCGTGCCGGGGAAGCCGCGGTAGGCCGGCGCGTCGGCGACGCGGGCGATCGTCACCGGTGCCGGGTCGAGGGAGGCGAGCTGTCCGTGCAGCTTGCCGATCACCGTGGGGCAGCCGGGGAGCGCGGGCAGCGTCAGCGCGGCGGGCGGCGCCGGCTGGCCGGGGACGTCATCGTGGCCGGGCGATGAACCCAGCAGGACCACGCGGGGCATGGCACCCTTTCGTGCGGGGGCGGGGGTGGAACATCAAGGCGGGGGGTTCGCCGAGAGCCAAAGTTTAGTTAGTTTCGGGTGAACAACGCGCACTCGTGATCGTTCCGTGCCGGTGAACCGGGTAAAACGGCCTTTCGTCCCGGTCACCGCACTAAACTGATCCGGTGAGTCTGTACCGTGACGAGGGCATCGTGCTGCGCACCCACAAGCTGGGCGAGGCCGACCGCATCGTCACCGTCCTGACCAGGCGCACCGGCAAGGTCCGCGGCGTCGCCAAGGGCGTCCGGCGCACCATGTCCCGCTTCGGCGCCCGGCTGGAGCCGTTCACCCACGTCGACCTCCAGTTGCACAACGGCCGCACCCTCGACGTGATCACCCAGGCCGAGACGATCCACCCGTACGGCGAGGCGCTCGTCCACGACTACCCCCGCTACACCGCGGGCAGCGCGATGCTGGAGACCGCCGACCGGTTGATCATGGGGGAGAAGGAGCCCGCGCTTCGCCAGTTCCTGCTGCTGGTCGGCGGCCTGCGCACGCTCGGCTCCGGCGGGCACGAACCCAGGCTGGTGCTCGACGCCTACTTCCTGCGCTCGCTGGCCGTCGCCGGCTACGCCCCGGCTCTGGAGGCGTGCGCCCGGTGCAAGGCCCCCGCGGTGCGGGCGTTCGCCATCGTGGCCGGGGGAGTGGTGTGCGGCGCGTGCCGCCCGGCCGGCTCCGCCGTACCCGCGGGGGAGACCATCGCCCTGATGAGCGCGCTGCTCAAGGGCGACTGGGCGACCGCCGACGCCTCCGAGGGGCGCCACCGCGCCGAGTGCAGCGGCCTGGTGGCCGCGTATCTCCAATGGCACCTCGAACACGGAATACGCTCTCTTCGGCACGTAGAAAGGGAGCCAGCCTCGTCAACGACCCTGGATTGAAGGCCGGGGCTTGAGGCGCCGCACCGCGTACCGATGCCCCATGTTGACCAGCCCCAGCCATCAGCTCAAGGAGGTGCGTTGTGATGGCTACGTTGAACACAAGACAGCAGACCCACCGGCGGGTGCTTCCTCAGCCCGCCGCTCTGGAATCCGTGGGAGCAGACACCCCGCAGGGTCGGGACGAAACGGCTCACGGACACCGCCACACGGCGGTACCTGGTGTTCGACATGGGCGAGGGGAGACCGCAGCGGACGGCACCCGTCCGCCGCGGCGTCACCCCGGCCCGGCTTCGGCCGGGAAGGGAGCGGGCAGTCAAGCCCACCCGGCCGTGTTCGTCCTCGACAGGCACGGCCGGCCGCTACAACCCACGAGCCCGGCCTGCGCCCGCAAACTCCTGCGTTCCGGTCGGGCCGTGGTGCACCGTCACACCCCGTTCGTCATCCGGCTCAAAGATCGTGCCGCCGCCGACTCCACCGTTCAGGGGGTCGCGGTCGGCATCGACCCCGGTTCCAAGCACACCGGCATCGCCGTGTTCACCGAGCACGACGAGAGCAGGACCGGCGTGTACGCCCTCCAGCTCGATCACCGGGGCGGGCGGATCCGCGACAGGCTCACCGCGCGGGCCGCCCGCCGCCGGGGGCGCAGGTCGCGCAACCTGCGCTACCGCGCTCCCCGCTTCCGCAACCGCACCAGACCTGAAGGATGGCTGGCACCGTCTCTTCAGCACCGCGTGGACACCACCATGTCCTGGGTGGGCCGCCTGAGACGCTGGGCGCCGGTCACCGCCGTCCACATGGAACGGGCTGCGTTCGACACCCACGCCCTGTCGGCCGACAGGGCGCTCGAAGGGGTGGAATACCAGCGGGGCACGCTCGCCGGGTACGAGGTCCGCGAGTACCTGCTGACCACGTGGGGCCGCAGGTGCGCCTACTGCGGTGCGACCGGGGTGCCGTTGAACATCGACCACATCCACCCGCGCTCCCGCGGCGGCTCCGGCCGGATCGCCAACCTCACCCTGGCCTGCGTTCCGTGCAACCAGGCCAAGAACGCCACCCCGATCGAGGAGTTCCTGAAGACCAAGCCCGCACTTCTGGCGAGGATCCTCGCGCGGGCGAAGGCTCCGCTGCGTGACGCCGCGGCCCTCAACGCCACCCGGTGGGCGCTGTGGCGGGCACTGGAGGCGACCGGCCCGCCGGTCGCGACGGCCTCCGGCGGGCGCACCAAGTGGAACCGCTCCCGGACCGGCGCACCGAAGTCCCACACCCTGGACGCGTTGCACGTCGGTTGGCTGGAGACGGTGACCGGGTGGCCGTCGGCGCTCCTGGTGGTCACGGCGACCGGGCGCGGTGCCTACGCCCGCACCACCCCGGACCGCTACGGTTTCCCCCGCCTTACCCGGCCGCGGAGCAAGCGGCACCACGGCTTCCAGACCGGCGACCTGGTCCGGGCGAACGTCCCGACGGGTAGGAAAGCCGGGGTTCACCTCGGCCGGGTCCTGGTCCGCTCCTCTGGTTTCTTCGACATCACCACCCGGCACGGCCGCGTCGCCGGAATCAACCACAAACATGTCCGTCATCTCCAGCGCGCAGACGGCTACGGCTACACGACGCAGAAAGAAGCCGACCGAAATGACTGAGCGGTCAAGACGGGTTCGGGCCTTGGCGGCCCTCCCGCTTTTGATTCCTTCCTGGCCTGAAGGACAGGGCTTCCTCGGGAGGTTCCGGTGAACGTCCGCCCTCCGGCACCGCACCCCTCCGGAGCCGTCCCGCCCCCCATCCCGCGCGACCTGGTGCCCCGGCACGTGGCGATCGTGATGGACGGCAACGGCCGGTGGGCCAAGCAGCGCGGGCTGCCGCGCACCGAGGGCCACAAGGCGGGCGAGGCGTCGCTCTTCGACGTGATCGAGGGCGCCATCGAGCTGGGCGTCCCCTACCTGTCGGCCTACGCCTTCTCCACCGAGAACTGGAAGCGCTCCCCGGACGAGGTGCGCTTCCTGATGGGCTTCAACCGCGACGTCATCCGCCGCCGCCGCGACCAGCTCCACGCGATGGGCGTACGGGTCCGCTGGGCGGGCCGCCCCGGGCGGCTGTGGAAGAGCGTCATCGGCGAGCTGCAGGACGCCGAGCGGATGACCGAGCGCAACTCCACCCTGACCCTGCAGTTCTGCGTCAACTACGGCGGCCGCGCCGAGATCGTGGACGCCGCGGTCCGCCTGGCCGCCGACATCGCCGCCGGGCGCGTCAAGCCCGACCGGGTCAAGGAGTCGACCTTCGCCCGCTACCTCGACGAGCCGGAGATCCCCGACGTCGACCTGTTCGTGCGCTCCTCCGGCGAGCAGCGCACCTCCAACTTCCTGCTCTGGCAGAGTGCCTACGCCGAGATGGTCTTCCTCAACCGCCTGTGGCCCGACTTCGACCGCCGCGACCTGTGGGAGGCGTGCGAGACCTACGCCAAGCGCGACCGCCGGTACGGCGGAGCGGTGCCCAACGAGGTCTCCCGCTGACATCGTGTGCGTGACGCCGGGCCGCCGGGCCCGGCGTCGGGCGGACGGGGCTCAGGCGCGGCGGCGGGCGCGGTAGGCGGCGACGTGCATGCGGTTGCCGCAGGTGCGGCTGTCGCAGTAGACGCGCGAGCGGTTGCGCGACTCGTCCAGGAAGAAGTGGTCGCAGTCGGGGGCCGAGCAGCTCCGCAGGCGCTCCCACTCGTCCTCGACGAGCAGGTGGGCCAGGGCGACGCCGAGGTCGGCCGACAGCCGCTCGGCGAGCGACGCGCCCGGCGCGAAGTAGTGGATGTGCAGGGGGTGGCCGTCGTGCTCGGCCAGGGTGGGGGTGATCCTGGTGCCGCCCAGCAGCGTGTTCAGCCGGATGATCACGGTGGCCCGGTCGGGGGCGACGATGACCCGGTGGAAGGACTCGCGCAGGGCCCGGACCTCGGTCAGGTCGGCGGCCCGCAGCCTGCCGACGTTGCTCACCTGCTGACGTTCCACGAACTCGCCGAGCGCCCGCAGGTCGTCCAGCCCCTCCTCACCTCCGACGGAGGGGGAGGTGTTGATCAGGTCGATCAGAGTGGCGAGTGAGTACACCATGTCATGGGCGAATGGCATGTTGACCCCTGTTATATGTGGTTTTCGCGGGAACGCACACGGCGACCGGCCGTTTCGGAAGCGTATCCCGCGAACGGCCCCGCGGGGGCATCTCACGGACGGACGCCGCGGGGCCGGTCAGGAGCGGGCCGCCGTTCCGGCCGCCTTCGCCGCCGAGCAGGAGCCGCAGGTGCCGAAGACCTCGACCGTGTGGGTGACCTCGGTGAAGCCGTGCTCGGCCCCGACCGCCTCGGCCCACCGCTCCACCACGGGCCCGGCCACCTCGACCGTCCGCCCGCAGACGCGGCAGACCAGGTGGTGATGGTGGTCGCCGCTGGCGCAGGCGCGGTAGACGGACTCCCCGTCGTCCGTCCGGAGCATGTCGACCTGACCGCCGTCGGCGAGGTTCTGCAGCGCCCGGTAGACCGTGGTCAGGCCGATCTTCGCGCCCTGCGCGCGCATCTCGGCGTACACGTCCTGGGCACTGCGAAAACCTTCGCTGCTGCGAAGGACGGCGTGGACGGCATCGCGCCTGCTGCTCATGGCGTGGACTCCTGTGATCGGCTGCGGCGTACGAATCTACCGAGCCCCAGGGCGAGGACGAACCCCGCGAGGGCGACCACCACGATGATCGCACCCGGCGGCACCTCCACGTAGAACGACGAGGTGAGTCCGCCGACCGTGGCGAGCACCCCGAAGACCATGGACAGCAGCATCGTGGCCCGGAACCCCCGGGTGAACTGCTGGCTGGTCGCCACCGGGACCACCATCAGCGCGCTGACCAGCAGCAGGCCCACCACCCGCATGGCGATGACCACGGTCAGCGCGGCGGTGACGGCGATCAGCAGGCTGAGGAAGCGCACCGGCAGGCCGCTGGCCCTGGCGACCTCCTCGTCCTGGCACAGCACGTACAGCTCGCGCCCGAAGACGGCGACCACGCCGAGCACGGCCGCGGCCAGCAGGCCGATCGCCCACACGTCCTGGGCGGTGACGCTGCTGATCGAGCCGAACAGGTAGGACATCAGGGTGGTGTTGCTGCCGCCGGGGGCCAGCGAGATGAGCAGCGCGCCCCCGGCGATGCCGCCGTAGAACAGCAGGGCGAGCGCCACGTCGCCGCTGGTCCTGCCGCGCGCCCGGACCAGCTCGATCGTCACGGCGCCCAGCACCGAGACCGCCACCGCGGTCAGCACGGGTGCGGTGCCGGTCAGGAAGCCGAGCGCCACGCCGGTCAGGGCGACGTGGCCGATGCCGTCACCGAGCAGGGCCAGGCGGCGCTGGACGATGAACGTGCCGATGGCCGGGGCGGCCAGGCCGACCAGCAGGGCCGCGGTCAGCGCTCGCCGCATGAGGCCCAGGCTCAGTAGTTCGATCACGGCGTGGGCCTCCAGTCGAGCGTGCTCACGGGGTTCTCCTCGGCGTGCGGGTGCACGTGGTCGTGGCCGGGCAGGGCGTGGGCGCCGACGGCGTGCGGCGGCGGGCCGTCGTGGCAGACGCAGCCGTCGCGCAGCACCACGGCGCGGGTGATCAGCGGCTCCATGGGGCCCAGTTCGTGCGCGACCAGCAGGACCGTCCTGCCCTGGGCGACGAGCGCGGACAGGGTGTCGGCGAGGAGCTGCTGGCTGTCGGCGTCCACCCCGGCCGTGGGCTCGTCCATGACGTAGGTGTCGGGTTCTCCGGCCAGGGCCCGGGCGATCAGCACCCGCTGCTGCTGGCCGCCCGACAGGGCCTGGACCGGGTCGCCGGCCCGGTCGGCCAGGCCCACGGCGGCGAGGGCCCGTTCGGTCGCCTCGCGGTCGGCCGCGCTCGTCGGGCGGAACCGCCGCTGCCGGGCGATCCTGCCGGAGGCGACGACCTCGCGGATGGTGGTCGGCACGCCGCCGCCCACCGACAGCCGCTGGGGCACGTAGCCGATCCGCCGCCAGTCGCGGAACCGGGCGGGCGGCCTGCCGTACAGGAGGGTGGTGCCGCCGGTCAGCGGGGTCAGGCCGAGCAGCGCGCGGATGAGGGTGGACTTGCCCGATCCGTTCGCGCCCAGCACGGACACGACCTCGCCGGGTTCGATGGTCAGGTCGATGCCGCGGAGCACCGGGCGGCGGTCCAGGCTCACCTGGCCGCCCTTCATGGTGAAAACCGCTTGATCAGAAGTCACGATGGCCCTTACGCGCAGCGGAGCGCTGCCTGGAGTGCGGTGAGGTTGCGGCGCATGGCGGAGGTGTAGTCGCCGCTCGCCGGCCGGCTCTCGATGGGGTCGAGGACGGCCGTCTTCGCGCCGACCTCGCTGGCGAGGACCTCGGCGACCTTGGGGCTGACGAGGCTCTCGGTGAAAATGGTAGTCACTTTCTCCCGGCGGGCCACCTCGGCCACCTGGGCGAGGCGGGCGGGGGCGGGCTCGGCGTCCGGGTTGACGCCGCTGACCCCGATCTGGCGGAGCCGGTAGCGGTCGGCGAGATAGGCGAAGGCGGCGTGGCTGGTGACGATCGCGTTCGAGGCGCACGTGCGCAGGCCCCGCGTCATCTCGCCGTCCAGGGCGGTCAGCTCGGCCGCCACCTTGGCGGCGCGCTCCCGGTACCCCTGGGCGTGGGCGGGGTCGGCGGCGGCGAGCCGCTCGCCCAGCTTGGTGGCGACCGTCGCGAAGCGGGACGGGTCAAGCCAGATGTGCGGGTCGTAGGAGATCGGGGAGCCGCCCTCCCCGGCGTGCTCGTCGCCGTGCTCGCCGGCGTGCTCCTCGCCCGTCCCGTCGCCGTGTTCGCCGGCGTGTTCCTCGCCCGTCTCGCCGGCGTGCTCGTGGGCGTGCTCGTCCCCGGCGGTCGCGGGGAGGGTCCGAACCGCGGTCGCCGCGTCGAACCCCCGGTCGGCGGCGTGCTGCTCGACCGCCTCGTCCACCGCGGGCTGCACGCCCCTGATGTAGACGACGAGTCCGGTCTCCTCCAGCCGGGCCACCTGGATGGGCGACAGCTCCAGGTCGTGCGGCTCGACGCCGGGCTTGGCCAGGCCGGTGACGGCGATGTCGGGCCCGCCCACCCGCTCGGTCAGCCACTGCAGCGGGTACATGGCCGCGCTGACGCCGAACGCACCCTCCGCTTTCCCGGAGTCGGCCGAACCGGAGCCGCAGGCCGCGGTGGTGGCGAGGACGGTCATCAGGGCGAGCGCACCGGCGGTATGCATGGGCATACGTCGGGGGAAATCCGACTTCATGTCCATCAGTATGGACGTGAATGAAAATGATTGTCAAAATCAGGCTAGAAGACTCCGAAGCGGTCGGCGACCAGCAGGACCAGGAAGGTGACCAGCACCACCCGCAGGACGCGCCCCTTCACCCCCAGCGACGGCCACGACATGTAGGCCAGCCAGACGACGAACGCCAGCACCGGCAGCACCGCCACCCCGCCCCAGGCGGACGGCACCGCGAAGCCTGCCAGGAGCAGCACCACCAGCAGCGCGGGCAGGATCCACCGGGGAAGCCCGAACAGGAAGACCAGCGGCGCCGCGCTGCGCCGCTCGACCGTGCGCCGCAGGCCCGTGGCGCCCGGGGTGAGGAAGTGCTCGCCCGGCGGGAGCGGTCGGCCGCCCCGGGGGCGTCCTCGCTCCGGGGGACGGCTTCTGGCCAGAGGGTGCGCGGGGCGCTGACTTCGTTTGTCGGCCACGGCCCGAGCCTAACGCCGCCCTCCCCGCGGCGGCACGCGCGGCGCGGCCCTCTCTCCGACGGCGCGCGCGGCACGGGCCCTCCCCGCGGCGGCACGCGCGGCCCTTCCGGGCGGTTCTGGCATGCTGGGCGGATGCTCGCAGTCATCCGCTACTCGGTGCCCGCCGCCCGGACCGGGGAGTTCCTGGCCCAGGCCCACGACATCGCCGACACGCTGGCCGCCCAGCCCGGTCACATCAGGGGCCGGGTGACCAGGTCGGTGGACGACCCGGAGCTGTGGGCGCTGGTCAGCGAGTGGGAGGGGGCCGGGTTCTACCGGCGGGCGCTGGGCGCGGCCCGGATGGCGATGTACCCGCTCATGACGCTGATGATCAACGAGCCGAGCGCCTTCGAGGACGTCGCGCGGGCCTGACGGGCCACCGCCGGGGGGGCGGGCTCCGGGAAACCGGCGGACCGTCGCCGGTGGATTTTCCCGGAACGTTCCCGCGGGCTTTTCAATGACAAGACGGACGGGCCGGTCCGGGCGGGCACCCCGCCCGCCCGGCTCCCCTAAGCTGGAGCCCAACGATTCCTCGCCGACCTCCAGCCGGATGGAGATTTTCCCTTATGGCACGCCGTACGGACATCATGGACACCATCGTCAGCCTCGCCAAGCGACGTGGTCTTGTCTACCCCTCCAGCGAGATCTACGGCGGCCTGCGCGCCTCCTGGGACTACGGCCCGCTGGGAGTGGAGCTCAAGAACAACGTCAAGCGGCAGTGGTGGAAGGCCGTGGTGCAGGGCCGCGACGACGTGGTCGGCCTCGACTCCTGCGTGATCCTGGCCCCCGAGGTGTGGCAGGCCAGCGGTCACGTCGAGACCTTCACCGACCCGCTCACCGAGTGCCAGTCGTGCCACAAGCGCTACCGCGCCGACCACCTCGAGGAGGCCTTCGAGGAGAAGCACGGCCACGCCCCGGAGCGCGGGCTCGCCGACATCACCTGCCCCAACTGCGGCAACAAGGGCGCCTTCACCGAGCCCCGGCAGTTCAGCGGCCTGCTGAAGACCTACCTCGGCGCGGTCGAGGACGAGTCCGGCCTGGCCTACCTGCGGCCCGAGACCGCCCAGGGCATCTTCATCAACTACCTCAACGTGCAGCAGTCGGCGCGCAGGAAGGTCCCGTTCGGCATCGGCCAGATCGGCAAGTCGTTCCGCAACGAGATCACCCCGGGCAACTTCATCTTCCGCACCCGCGAGTTCGAGCAGATGGAGATGGAGTTCTTCGTCAAGCCCGGCAGCGACGAGGAGTGGCACCAGTACTGGATCGACGAGCGCTACCGCTGGTACACCGACCTCGGCATCAACCCCGAGAACCTCCGGCTGTACGAGCACCCGCAGGAGAAACTGTCGCACTACTCCAAGCGGACCGTCGACATCGAGTACCGCTTCAACTTCACCGGCAGCGAGTGGGGTGAGCTGGAGGGCGTCGCCAACCGCACCGACTTCGACCTGACCGCGCACGGCAAGGCCTCCGGCACCGACCTCAGCTTCTTCGAGCAGGAGACCGGCGAGCGCTACGTCCCGTACGTGATCGAGCCGGCGGCCGGCGTCGACCGCGCCACGCTCACCTTCCTGATCGACGCCTACACCGAGGACGAGGCGCCCAACGCCAAGGGCGTCATGGAGAAGCGCACGGTCATGCGCCTGGACCACCGCCTCGCCCCGGTCAAGGTGGCCGTGCTGCCGCTGTCACGCAACGCCGACCTGTCGCCCAAGGCCCGCGACCTGGCGGCGGCGCTGCGCCGCCGCTGGAACGTCGAGTTCGACGACGCGGGCGCCATCGGCCGCCGCTACCGCCGCCAGGACGAGATCGGCACGCCGTTCTGCGTCACCGTCGACTTCGACACCCTTGAGGACCAGGCGGTGACCATCCGCGAGCGCGACTCGATGGCCCAGGAGCGCGTGGCCCTCGACCAGGTCGACTCCTACCTCCGCAAGCACCTCAACGACTGACCCGCCGCCGGCCGGCCCGGCGTCCCGTCCCGTTCCGTACGGCCCCCGCCTCCTTTGGGAGGCGGGGGCCGTACGCGTTCTCCGGGGACCTCGCCCCGGGCGGGGCCGTGCGGACGCCCGGGGCGGAAGACGCGTGAATGCCCGGTGAATTGGTTTACACCAATTGGTATAAACCAATTCTACGGCGGGCCGATATGACGGTTTATTTGGCTCTCCTTTGGATTGGATTAGACCGTCAAACACCCCCTGACAGGCCAAAACACACTGCATACCGATGGGTGACGTTTCATCATCTTTTTCATCGGTAGAGTCCGGAGTGAGGCGGTGACACACGTCGCTTGAAGTCGCAGAAGGAGCAGCCGTGCCCAAGTACGTTTACGACTTCACCGAGGGCAACAAAGATCTCAAAGATCTGCTCGGCGGTAAGGGGGCCAACCTGGCGGAGATGACCAATCTCGGCCTGCCGGTGCCCCCCGGCTTCACCATCACCACCGAGGCGTGCCGCCACTTCCTGACGGAGGGCCGGCTCCCGGACGGGCTGGAGGAGGAGGTCTCCCGGCACCTTTCGGCGCTGGAGGCGAAGATGGGCCGCCGCCTGGGACAGGCGGACGATCCGCTGCTGGTCAGCGTGCGCTCCGGGGCCAGGTTCTCCATGCCGGGCATGATGGAGACCGTCCTCAACATCGGGCTGAACGACGAGTCGGTGCACGGCCTGGCCAAGCAGTCCAGCGGCAACGAGCGCTTCGCCTGGGACTCCTACCGGCGCCTCATCCAGATGTTCGGCAAGACCGTCCAGGGCATCGACGGCGAGCTGTTCGACGACGCCCTGGAGGCGCTCAAGGCCGGCCGCGACGACCTCGACCTGGAGGCCGCCGACTTCCAGCGCCTCGTCGAGACCTACAAGGGCATCGTCCGCGACCAGACCGGCGAGGACTTCCCCGCCGACCCGCACCGCCAGATGCGCATGGCGGTCGAGGCCGTCTTCAGGTCGTGGAACGCCCCGCGCGCCATCCTCTACCGCCGCCAGGAACGCATCCCCGCCGACCTCGGCACCGCGGTCAACGTCTGCTCCATGGTCTTCGGCAACTGCGGCATGGACTCCGGCACCGGTGTGGCCTTCACCCGCGACCCCGGCACCGGCCACCAGGGCGTCTACGGCGACTACCTGCAGAACGCCCAGGGCGAGGACGTCGTCGCGGGCATCCGCAACACCCTGTCGCTGCAGGAGCTGGAGCGCATCGACAAGCCCGTCTACGACGAGCTCATGCAGATCATGGCCACGCTGGAGAACCACTACCGCGACCTGTGCGACATCGAGTTCACGGTCGAACGCGGCAAACTGTGGATGCTGCAGACCCGGGTCGGCAAGCGGACCGCGGGCGCGGCGTTCCGCATCGCCGTACAGCTCGCCGAGCAGGGCATGATCAGCATGGACGAGGCCGTCACCCGGGTCACCGGCGACCAGCTCGCCCAGCTCATGTTCCCCCGCTTCGCCGGGGACGCCGACGCCAAGAAGATCGCCAAGGGGATGAACGCCTCCCCGGGCGCGGCCGTCGGCAAGGCCGTCTTCTCCTCCGAGCGGGCCGTCGAGCTCGCGGACAGGGGGGAGAACGTCATCCTGGTCCGCCGCGAGACCAACCCCGACGACCTGGCCGGCATGATCGCCGCCCAGGGGGTGCTGACCAGCCGCGGCGGCAAGACCTCGCACGCGGCCGTGGTGGCCCGCGGCATGGGAAAGACCTGTGTCTGCGGCGCCGAGGAGCTGGAGGTCTCCATCCAGGGCCGCTCGTTCACCGCCCCCGGCGGCGTCGTGGTCAACGAGGGCGACGTCATCTCCATCGACGGCTCCACCGGCGCGGTCTACCTCGGCGAGGTGCCCGTGGTGGACTCCCAGGTCGTGGAGTACTTCGAGGGCTCGGGCGACCACGAGGACGAGCTGGTGCGGGCGGTGGACCGCGTCATGCGGCACGCCGACGGGATGCGGCGGCTGGAGGTGCGGGCCAACGCCGACAACGCCGAGGACGCCGCCCGCGCCCGCCGGTTCGGCGCCCAGGGCATCGGGCTGTGCCGTACCGAGCACATGTTCCTCGGCGACCGGCGGCAGCTCGTCGAGGAGCTGATCCTGGCCGAGACCGACGCCGAGCGCGAGCGGGCGCTGGAGGCCCTCCGCCCGCTGCAGCAGGGCGACTTCGTGGAGCTCTTCCGGGAGATGAAGGGCCTGCCGGTCACGATCCGCCTGCTCGACCCGCCGCTGCACGAGTTCCTGCCCGACTGCACCGACCTGTCGGTGAAGGTCGCCCTCGCGGGGGACCGGGCCGAGGAGAAGGACCTCAAGCTGCTCGCCGCCGTCAAGCGGCTGCACGAGCAGAACCCGATGCTGGGTCTGCGCGGCGTACGGCTCGGCCTGGTCATCCCCGGCCTGTTCGCCATGCAGGTCCGGGCGATCGCCGAGGCGGCCAAGGCCGTCGGGGGGACCCGCGCGGAGATCATGATCCCGCTCGTCGCCGCCGTGCAGGAGCTGGAGAACGTCCGGGACGAGGCGCGGGCGATCCTGGCCGAGACCGGCGTCGAGGCCCTGGTCGGCACGATGATCGAGGTGCCGCGGGCGGCGCTGACCGCCGGGCAGATCGCCGAGGCCGCCGAGTTCTTCTCCTTCGGCACCAACGACCTCACCCAGATGACCTGGGGCTTCTCCCGCGACGACGTCGAGGCCGCGTTCTTCTCCCGCTACCTGGAGCTGGGCGTCTTCGGCGTCTCCCCGTTCGAGTCGCTGGACCGCGACGGCGTGGGCCGGCTCGTACGGCTCGCCGCCGAGGAGGGCCGCCGGACCCGCCCCGGCATCAAGCTCGGCATCTGCGGCGAGCACGGCGGCGACCCCGACTCCATCCACTTCTGCCACGAGACCGGGCTGGACTACGTCTCCTGCTCGCCGTTCCGCATCCCGGTGGCCCGGCTGGAGGCGGGCCGTGCCGCCCTGGTCTGCGCGGACTCCGACACCCGCTGACCCTCCGGGAGACCGGGAGACCGGGAGACCGGGAGACCGGGGCCTAGAAGACTCAGGAGAGCCCGGGAGGCCGGGAGGGCCCGGTGGGCGGCCCGCGTGACGCGGGACCCGCCCGCCGGGCCGCCGCCGGTGTGGCGTCCGACGTTTTCCTATAGTTCGGAATGGATCGGCGGACGCTGGATAAAATCACTGCACTTATGCACGGTTACGACGAACATGACCAGGCCAGATGGGTGCCGGAACCCCCCGGCAACCCGGAGCGAGGGCCGTTCGAACGCGACCGGGCGCGGGTGCTGCACAGCGCGGGCCTGCGGCGGCTGGCCGCCAAGACCCAGGTGGTCGGGCCGGGCGAGACGCTCGGCAGCGGGCAGCACATCCCCCGCACCCGGCTGACCCACTCGCTGGAGTGCGCGCAGATCGGCCGGGAGATGGGGCAGGCGCTCGGCCGCGACCCCGACCTGATGGAGACCGCCTGCCTGGCCCACGACCTCGGCCACCCGCCGTTCGGGCACAACGGGGAGGCCGCGCTCGACGAGGTCGCGGCCCCGTGCGGCGGGTTCGAGGGCAACGCGCAGAGCCTGCGCCTGCTGACCCGGCTGGAGGCGAAGGTCCTCACCGAGGACGGCCGCAGCGCCGGGCTCAACCTCACCCGCGCCTCCCTGGACGCCACGATCAAGTATCCCTGGACGCGCCGGACGAGCCCCAAGTACTGCGCCTACGACGACGACCTGCCCATCTTCACCTGGATCAGGGAGGGCGCGCCCGAGCGGCGGGTCAGCTTCGAGGCCCAGATCATGGACTGGGCCGACGACGTCGCCTACTCCGTGCACGACCTGGAGGACGCCCTGCACGCCGGGGACGTCGTGCTCGCGGCCCTGCGCGACCCCGCCGAGCGCCGCGAGGTGTGCGTGACCACCGCCTCCTGGTACGCCCCGGACGCCGACCCCGGCGAGCTGGAGCACGTCTTCGCCCGCCTGGTCGCCCAGCCGATCTGGCCCCGCCACTTCGACGGCTCCCTCGGCGACCTCGCCGCGCTCAAGGCCCTGACCAGCGAGCTCATCGGCCACCTGTGCCGGTCGGCGCAGGTGGCCACCCGGGAGGCGTACGGCCCGGCGGCGGGCCGCCACGACGCCGGCCTCATCGTGCCGAGGACCACCCGGCTGGAGTGCGCGGTGCTGAAGGGGCTCACCGCCCACTACGTGATGACCCGCGACGTCCACCACGCCAACCAGGCCAGGCAGCGCGAGCTCATCCGCGAGCTGGCCGACCTGATCATGCGGGGCGCCCCGGAGACGCTGGAGCCCGCCCTGCGGGCGGCCTTCGCCAGGGCCGCCGACGACGCCGGGCGGCTGCGGGTGGTCGTCGACCAGGTCGCCTCGCTGTCGGACACCGCGGCCGTCACCTGGCACCGGCGCCTGACGGGCGGGACCCACTGACCGGCGCGGGCCACGGCCTCACCCGGTCATGCACCCGGCCCGGCCGCGTCCGTCGGGTCATGCGTCCCCTCGGGTCGGCGGGGTCCGGGCCGGTCGCACGGCCGGGCCGTACGGAGGGTACGGAGGTCAGCCGCCGCTGAGCGTGCCCACCGTGATGTGCTTGTCGTCGGGCCGCGGCGGGCGCTCGGTGGGCTTGGACTTCGGCTTCGGCTTCGAGGCGCACAGGGTCGTGCACTTGGGCGCCGCGCCGGTCCGGTTCCTGACGGCCGTCATCTCGTCGTGCGGGGACAGGGTGCGGTTGCCGTTGAGCCAGGCGTCCAGGTAGTTCCACGGGTTGACCATGCCGCGCCGTACCCACCAGAGCGAGGGGTCGGTCTTCCAGGAGATCGCGAAGTAGAGGTTGCTGGCCGTGGAACGGGCGTTGCCCGAGTTGCCGACCTGGCCGAGGATCTGGCCGGCGGTCACCCTCCGGCCCGGGACGATCCCCGGGGCGACCCGCTCCAGGTGACCGCCGAGGTAGCGCACGCCGTCGTCGCCGATGACGGTCACGAAGCGGCCCTCGCGGTCGGCACCCCGGTCGGTGGAGGCGGTCCACCGGTTCTTGACGTTGACCTCGCCGACCACGCCGTTCACCGGGGAGACGAACGAGCAGCCCTTGGCCGCCCAGATGGTGGTCTTGGGCAGCACGAGGAGCTGGCTCTGGTAGGTCACCCGGCACCCCTGGACGGGGAAGGCGTAGGTGAAGTTGGAGAGCTTGGGCGGCGGCACCTGCACCGGCTCGTCGGCCTTGGGGCGCCGCAGGGTCTGCGGCGGCACCCGGGGGACGGGCGTCGCCGTGGCCGCTCCCGTGGCCTCCGGCGCCGGGCTTCCCGTCGCCGCCGGGGTCTCCGGGGCCGTCGGAGCCGTCGTGGCCGTCGCGGCGACCGCCTGGGAAAGGGCGGCCGGTCGCGCGCTGACGCTCGTTGTCCCGCCGGCCGAGCCGCAGGCCCCGGTGACGAGCACCGCGCCGGTCACGGCGGCCAGTCGTGCTTTGTGCCCCGATCGCATGATCTCCACCCGCGTAACCTATCGAGAAACAGCCCTTACATTTGTAACCGACCTCATTGCCCGTCATGAACCATTTGGGAAAGTCTGCCGCGCCGTGGCCCCGCTGCGGGGGCGCCACGGAGAAGCCGTGAGGACGCCTCGGGGACGCCGCGGGGACGCCGACCTGTCGGGACGCCCGACTAGACTCGCGGCGTGGCAGGCCGGATCAGTGACGACGACATCGCGCTCGTACGGGAGCGCTCACCGATCGCCGACATCGTGGGCGAGCACATCCAGCTCCGCAACGCGGGCGGCGGCAACCTGAAGGGGCTGTGCCCCTTCCACGACGAGAAGAGCCCGTCGTTCAACGTCACGCCCGCCCGCGGCTACTGGTACTGCTTCGGCTGCGGCGAGGGCGGCGACGTCATCACCTTCGTCCGGCGGCTGGAGCACCTGTCGTTCGCCGAGGCCGTCGAGCAGCTGGCGAACCGCGCGGGCATCCAGCTCCGCTACGAGCAGGGGGGATACGTCCCCGGCCGGGAGCAGGGCGAGCGCAGCCGGCTGATCGAGGCGCACCGGGCGGCGGCGGAGTTCTACGCCTCCAGGCTGACCGCCCCGGAGGCGGCGGCCGGGCGCAGGTTCCTGTCGGAGCGCGGGTTCGAGCGGGCCGACGCCGAGCGCTTCGGCGTGGGATACGCCCCCGCCGAGTGGGAGGCGCTCACCCGGCACCTGATGGCCCGCGGGTTCACCGCCGCCGAGCTGGTCAAGGGAGGGCTGGCCAAGGAGGGGCGCCGGGGCCCGATCGACCGGTTCCGCGGGCGGCTCATCTGGCCGATCCGCGACATCACCGGCGACGTGATCGGCTTCGGCGCGCGCAAGCTCAACGACGCCGAGGACGGCCCGAAATACCTCAACACCCCCGAGAGCCCCCTCTACAAGAAGAGCGAGGTCCTCTACGGCGTCGACCTCGCCAAGCGGGAGATCTCCCGGCGCTCCCAGGCGGTGATCGTCGAGGGCTACACCGATGTGATGGCCTGCCACCTGTCGGGCGTGCCGACGGCGGTGGCGACCTGCGGCACCGCGTTCGGCGCCGAGCACATCAAGGTGCTGCGGCGGCTGCTGCTCGACCAGTCGGGATCCCACGGTGAGGTGATCTTCACCTTCGACGGCGACGCGGCCGGCCAGAAGGCGGCGCTGCGGGCCTTCGCCGACGAGCAGAAGTTCGTCACCCAGACCTTCGTGGCCGTGCAGCCCGACGGACTCGACCCGTGCGACCTGCGCACCGGGCGCGGCGAGGCCGCGGTGCGCGAGCTGATCGCCTCCCGCGAGCCGCTGTTCGCGTTCGCGATCCGCAGCGTGATCTCCCGTTACGACGTGACGACCAACGAGGGCCGGCTGTCCGCCCTGGACGCCGCCGCGCCGATCGTGGCCGGCATCAAGGACCGCGCCCTGCGCCAGCTGTACGCCGTCGACCTCGACCGGTGGCTGGGCTTCAACAACGAGCGGTTCGTCATGGACCGCATCGCCGAGATCTCCGTCTCCGCCGACCGGCAGCAGCAGCGGCCCCAGCGGCCCGCCGGGCCGAGGAAGGTCTCCGACCTCACCGACCCGGGTGTGCGGACCGAGGCGGAGGTGCTGAAGCTGGCCGTACAGCGTCCCGCGCTGCTCGGCCCCGGGTTCGACGCGGTCGGCGCCGAGGCGTTCACGCTGCCCGAGCACGCCGCCCTGCACAGGCTGATCACCGCCGCCGGGGGCGCGGCCGCCGCCGGGCCGGGCGGGCGCGAGTGGGTCGACCGCCTGCTCGCCGGGGCGCCCGACGACCTGCGCGGTACGGTGACCCGCTTCGCCGTGGAGGAGCTGCGCGTCGGCGTGGAGATCGAGGAGCGCTACGCCTCGGCCATGCTGGCCGCCCTGGAGCTCATCTCGGTGTCGCGGGAGATCGAGCGGCTGAAGTCGCGGATGGAGCGGACCAACCCGGTCGAGGAGCAGCAGGAGTACAACCGCCTGTTCGGCGAGCTGGTCGCGATGGAGCAGCAGCGGCGGGTGCTGCGGGAACGCGCCGCGGGAAGCTGAAGCGTAATGGTCTTTGATTTCCATGCCGTCATTCGGCCAAACCCTAATGAGGTCTCGATTCGATAATGATCGCGGCCTTACCTTCGGTTACAAAAATGGGTCTGCCATTTTGACTGCCTAATACAGCAGACTGTCTCCCGTGGGTGCATCGGTGCTGCCAAGTGGGCCGCCATCGGTAGACCAGGTGGCCGACCTCGTCGCGAAGGGAAGGGAGCGCGGGAGCGTCACGGTCGATGACGTGGCCGCCGCTCTCGACAAGTCCGAGCTGCCGTCCGACGCGCTCGAACGCGTCGTACGGATGCTCGCCGAACAGGGAGTGGAGGTCCTCGAGCCCCAGGGCGACGAGGAACCGGGCCGCCCGGATGAGGAGGACGTCGGCAGACGCGCGCCGACCAGCGATCTGGTCCGCATCTACCTGCGGGAGATCGGTCGGGTGCCGCTGCTCACCGCCGAGGAGGAGGTGGAGCTCGCCAAGTCGATCGAGGCCGGGCTGTTCGCCGAGGACAAGCTGACCGGCGCCGCCTCGCGCCTGGTCTTCCCGGAGTTCCGGGAGCTCGTCTGGGAGGGCAATCGCGCCAAGCAGCGCCTCATCGAGGCCAATCTGCGGCTCGTCGTCTCGATAGCCAAAAGATATGTGGGCCGCGGGATGCTGTTCCTGGACCTTATCCAGGAGGGCAACCTCGGGCTCATCCGGGCGGTCGAGAAATTCGACTACACCAAGGGCTACAAGTTCTCCACGTACGCCACGTGGTGGATTCGCCAGGCGATCACGCGGGCGATCGCCGACCAGGCGCGCACCATTCGCATTCCGGTGCACATGGTCGAGACGATCAACAAGCTCGTCCGGGTCCAGCGCCAGCTCCACCAGGACCTCGGCCGCGAGCCCGCGCCCGAGGAGATCGCGCTGGAGATGGACCTCCCGATCGAGCGGGTGATCGAGATCCAGCGCATCGCCCAGGAGCCCGTCTCGCTGCAGTCGCCGATCGGGGAGGAGGACTCCGACCTCGGTGACTTCATCGAGGACGCCGACGCCGTCGTGCCGATGGAGGCGGCCGCCTTCATCATGCTGCAGGACCAGCTCGACGACATCCTCGCGACGCTGTCCGAGCGTGAGCAGCGCATCATCCAGCTGCGCTTCGGCCTGGCCGACGGCCACCCCCGGACACTGGAGGAGGTCGGCCGGGAGTTCGGCGTGACGCGGGAGCGGATCCGCCAGATCGAGTCCAAGACACTGGCCAAGCTCCGCCACCCGACCCGCGCCCAGATGCTCCGCGACTACCTCGACTGAGCGTCCGGCGGGACATCCGTACGGCGAAGGCCCCGGGAGCGACCTCAGCTCCCCGGGGCCTTCGCCGTTCCCGGAGCCGTTCCCGGAGCCGTTCCCGGAGCCGTTCCCGGAGCGGCCCTGGGCGCTCCCGGCGCGCCCGCGACCCGCGGCGGTACGGCCCCGCGGCGGTGCGCCGGAGCGGCCGGAGCGCCGGGGCGGGAACACCGGGCCGCCCCGGCAGCAGGGTGTGAACCAGCCGATAGCAGATCCGAACCTTGTTCTCCTCGTCGATGCGGGAGCAGACTGGGCGAATGGAAGCGCGGCCCGCGTTGGACAACGGCGCGCTCGGGCGCGAGGCGTGGTCCGTGCTCGGCGCGAACCGGACGGGCTCCTGCACCGTGCCCGCGCCCGGCCTCTACCCGCACCAGTGGAACTGGGATGCGGCCTTCGTCGTCACCGGCCTGGCCCGCTGGGACACCCGCCGGGCCGGCACGGAGCTGCTCAGCCTGATGGAGGGCCGGTGGAGCACCGGCATGGTGCCGCACATCGTCTTCCACCCCTCCCAACCCTCCCGCCACTCCCACGCCGAGACATACTTCCCCGGCCCCTCGTTCTGGCGGTCGCGGGACCGCCCGGAGGCCCCGAACCGGGTGTCCACCTCCGGGCTGACCCAGCCGCCGTCGCAGGCCCTGGCCCTGTGGTGGGTGTGGCGGCACGCGACCGACCGCGACGAGGCCGCGGCGCTGGTCCGCCTGGTGTACCCGATGCTCGTCGCGCAGCACGACCACCTCGCCGCCACCCGGGACCTCGGCGGGGGAGGGCTGGCGGCGATCGTGCATCCCTGGGAGTCGGGGATGGACGACAGTCCCGTCTGGGACGCCCCGCTGGACGCGCTGCCGCCGCTGCGCCCCGCCTACCACGGCCGGGAGCAGCGCGGTGAGGCGCAGACCGGTCACCACGACCGTTACGTCTGGCTGGCCGCCCGCTACCGCGACTCCGGCTACGACCCCGCCTACCTGCGCGACCACCCCTTCGCGGTCGAGGATCCGATGTTCAACGGGATCTGGCTGGCCTCGTGCGAGGCGCTCGCCGAGCTGGCGCCGGTGGCGGGGGCCGATCCCGCGCCGCACCGGGAGGCGGCGGAGCGGATCCGCGCGGCGCTGCTGGACCGCCTCTGGCTCGACGGCCTCTTCCACGCCCGCGACCTGCGGGCCGGACGGCTCAGCCCGGTCTGCGCGGTCGGTTCGTTCGGGCCCCTGCTCGACCCGGGGCTGCCGTCCGACCTGGTGGCCACGCTGGTGGGCGTGCTGGAGTCGCCCAGGTTCATGGGCGCCGCCGGATACCCGGTGCCGAGCTGCGAGATCCGCTCCCCGCAGTTCGACCGCTCCCGCTACTGGCGGGGGCCGTCCTGGGTGATCACCAACTGGCTGCTGCTGCGGGCGGCCGACGCGCACGGCCGTACCGAGCTGGCCCGGCTGCTGGCCGCCGGCACCCTGCGCCTGGTACGGCAGGCGGGTTTCCGCGAGTGCTTCGACCCCTTCGACGGCAGCGGCCGGGGCAGCCGCGACTTCTCCGCCTCGGCCGCCCTCACCCTCGACCTGCTCGCCGATAGCGTGGCCGTATGAAGCTCTTCAACCGCATGCCCGCCGCAGTCCGCGAGGCGGTCACGCCGCCCGACCGGGTGCTCACCTACGCCGAGGGACCCGACGGCTACGTCATCGCCACCGACCGGGCGCTCTACATCCGGGGGACCCGGCTGCCGTGGTTCCGGGTGGACCGGGGGCTGTGGGACGAGGAGGGCCTGACGGTGGTCACCACGTCGGGCGAGGAGCACCGGGCGCTGCTGCCCGAGCCCGGCCGCGTCCCGGAGGCCGTGCGGGAGCGGGTGACCGCATCGATCGTGGTCAGCCGGTACGCCCCGCTGGACGCGCGCGGGGGAGTGCGGCTGGTGGCCAGGAGGACCGACGACGACCGGACGGTCTGGGAGTTCATCTTCGACAGCGGCATGGACCCCGATGACCCGGGCCTGCGGGCCCTGGCCGAGCAGGCGCTTGAGGAGGCCCGCCGCAGCTTCGGCGTCTGACGGCCGCCCGGTGGCCCGGAGAGACGTTTCACGGCGGGACCGGCCCGGGGAAGACGCCCCGTGGCGGGGCCGGCCGCCCTTCCGCCCCGGACACGACGAAGGCCCCCGGGAAAGGGGCCTTCGTCGTGCTCACGCACCTTGCGGTCTAGTAGGGCCCGGCCGCGGTCTGGGTCTCCTTCTGCGGCCAGCCGGTGCCCGTGTCGTCGATCTCACCGGCCTGCGAGCCGTTCTCGGACTGCAGGAAGGGCAGCTTGTTCTTGGCCACACCACCCACCTTGGTCCTGGCCATGTCGGTGGCCTTCGAAACCCGTGCGCCGACGAGGCCGGCGGCCTCCTGTACGGCGGGGCTGTCGGCCACCCGCTCGGCCATGCGCTTGATCTGCTCATAGCGCTGCCGGCCGGCCCGGCTTCCCAGGACGTAGCCCACCGCGAGACCCGCCCCGAACATCAGTCGATACATCTCAACCTCCACATCCGCGCTTCGCGAGGACCCCCTACCCATGGACGGGCGGTCCTCTCCGAC
>NZ_BMQJ01000001.1:0-590579 GCF_014648055.1 Streptosporangium pseudovulgare | reverse complement strand
TCCCCCCCCCCCCCCCCGACCAGCGCAGAGCCGCAATCCCGTGTAGCTCAATCGGCAGAGCAGCCGGCTGTTAACCGGCAGGTTATAGGTTCGAGTCCTATCGCGGGAGCCAACGAAGGCCCCGGGAGCCCCGCTCCCGGGGCCTTCCGCGTTCCCGCCGTCCGGTCGTGTCACCCGTCGGCGCCTCCAGCCCCTGCCGGACCTCCTCGACCGGAACGGAGAGAAGACCATGTACGTCCCCGCCCACTTCGCCCCCGACGCCGACGCCGTACGCGACCTCCTGGCCGATCCGGGCGCGGCGGACCTGGTCACCGTGACCCCGGCAGGGCTCCTCGCGACGTTCCTGCCGTTCGTGTACGACCCGGACGCCGGGCCGCACGGGGCGCTGCTCGGTCACCTCGCCCGCAACAACGAGCAGTGGCGGCAGCCCGCCGAGGGCGAGGCCCTCGTCATCGTCCGCGGCCCGGACGCCTATGTCACGCCCTCGTGGTACGCCTCGAAGGCCGAGCACGGACGCGTGGTGCCGACCTGGAACTACGTCACCGCCCACGTCTACGGCCGGCTGGTCGTCCACGACGACCCGGCCTGGACGGAGGCGGTGGTCCGCAGGCTCACCGAGCTGCACGAGGCGGGGAACGACCCGGCCTGGTCGGTGGACGACGCCCCCGCGACGTTCGTCGCAGGCCAGCTGCGGGCCATCGTCGGGGTCGAGGTGGTCATCAGCCGCGTCGAGGCGAAGTTCAAGCTCAGCCAGAACCGGCCGGGGCCGGACATCGACGGCGTCATCGCCGGGCTGGAGGAGCGGGGCGACACCGCGAGCGCCGAGGCCGTACGCGCCGCCCGGCCCCGGTGACCGGGCGGCGCGGGGCCTCGCGGGCCCGGGGCGGAGCGGCGCGGGGGTTCCGCCGGTCCGGATGGCGGAGCCGTGCCGTTCGGCGGGTGGCGTTGCGGGGCTGAGCAGAACATGGTTCGGTGTTCTGGTCGGCGCACGCCCGGTGACGGGATGCCCGGCGGCGCGGGAGCGTTCCCCGGTATCGGAAGGCGCTCCGATGCGAACGGCCGAGGGAAGGGGCGGGCGGGCATGGCGGATCCGGTGCTGTCGTCGATCGACGGGGGCGTGCTGACGCTGACGTTCAACCGTCCCGACCGCCTCAACGCGTGGACCGACGCGATGGGACGCCGCTACTTCGACCTGCTCGCCGAGGCGGAGCGGGACCCGGCGGTCCGGGTGGTCGTCGTGACCGGCGCGGGCCGGGGCTTCTGCGCGGGCGCGGACTTCGAGGACCTCACCGCGGTCCTGAACGGCTCCTACCGCAGGGAGGGCGAGCCCGACCGGCGCTCCGTCACCCTCCCGGCCACGCTCGGCAAGCCCGTCATCGCCGCGGTCAACGGCGCCTGCGCCGGACTCGGCATGGTCTGCGCCCTCGCCTGCGACCTGGTCTTCACCGCGGACGAGGCGAAGTGGACCACCGCCTTCGCCCGGCGCGGCCTGATCGCCGAGTACGGCCTGTCGTGGATCCTGCCCCGGCTGATCGGCCAGGCGCGGGCCATGGACCTGCTGCTGTCCGGCCGTACGTTCACCGGGGCCGAGGCGTACGAGCTGGGGCTGGTCAGCCGCTCGGTGCCGGGGGAGAGCCTCCTGGCGGAGACCGCGGCCTACGCCCGCGAGCTGGCGCTCCACAGCTCGCCGACGTCGATGGCCGTCATGAAGCGCCAGATCCGGGGCGACTGGAACCGGACCCTGGAGGAGGCGGAGGCCGCCGCGGTCCGCCTGATGACGGAGTCGTTCGGCCGCCCCGACGTCACCGAGGGCGTGGCGGCCTTCCTGGAACGCCGCGCTCCCCGCTTCCCCCCGCTCTGACGCCCCCGTTCCCGTTCCCTTTTCCGCGGTGCCCGGCCCCCGTGCGCCCCACCCGGCGCGAACCCGATCCGGGGGCGTGGAGGGCCGCCCCCGGACGACCCTCCCGGCCTCAGGTCATGAGACCAGCGAGAGCCAGCGGGGCGCGGGACCGAAGGGTTCGGTGCGGGCGGTGACGGCCTCCAGCAGCAGGGCGGCCGAGGCGCGGGCGCCGTCGACGACCTCGGGCGGGTAGGCGTAACGGACCCGGTGCTCCTCGAACTCGTCCTCGTCGTCCAGGATGATCCGCCCGTCGCGCATGCGCAGCACGTCGAGGTCGAGGTCGACCATGGTCACCTCGCCGTCCCGCCACTGCGGCACGGTCGAGATGTCGCAGTAGATCTCCGCCTTGTACGGCGCGGCGTTGAAGCAGGCCGTCCACCAGGCGTCGCGGGGGAAGAGCATCACGGACGCGTGCTTCCAGGTGACGGACGACTCGTGACCCCGGCGGGCGACGGTGCCCACCGGGCAGCCGGTCCAGACGCCGTGCTCGTCCTCGCCGAGGAGCACGGCGGGGTGGTGCCAGTGCAGGGAGCCGTCGTACTTGCGGTAGACCACGTTCACGATCTCGGAGGACATCCCTCGACGATACGGGGCGACGGCTGTTCGCGCATTCCCCGCTTCCGGCGCGGCACGACCGGCGGGCCGTCAGGCGCCGCGCAGGAACGCCTCGATGTCGTCCTGCCAGGAGCGGAGGAAGGCCCGGTAGCCGTCGGCGAACTCCGCCAGCTCCCGGGCCGCCCCGTCGCCGAACGGGGTGAGGTCGTAGGTGACCGTCACCTCGCTGCGGTCCCCGTCCGCCGCCAGGGCGACCGTCACGGTCCCGGCCCGGTGGCCGGGGGTGACGCGGGCGTAGGAGATGCGGGAGTGCTCCTCGCGGGCGGTGACGACCCAGGTGGTCGTCACGCCGTCGGCGTCGGTCTCGAAGACGGTGCCGGGCACCGTGTCGTCCTCGACGGGGACCGGGAAGCGCGGTTCCCAGCCTTCGACCCAGTCCTGCTCGCCGCGCGCGGTGAACAGGCGGAACGCCTCGCGCGGGGGGAGGGGGACGGTGAGCGTGCCGGTGAGTCTCATCGCCCCTCCTCCAGCCGGTGCGCGTCGGCGGAGGTCAGGGTCAGCCCGTAGACGGCCCTGAGCTGCTCGATCTTCGCCATGGTCTCCTCGGAGAAGGGCGCCTTGCCCTCGAAGGAGTGCAGGACGACGCCCTCGACGAGGTCGCCGAGGGAGATGTCCAGGTATTCCGCGAGGCCCTTGAGGACCTTCAGGACGTTCTTCTCGATGCGCAGCCCGGTCTGGACCCGCTCAACTGTTACCATGTTACCAAGGTAACAGAGATTGATCACCGGAGGCGACGGGCTCCGGCGGCCGGGACGGCGGGGTAGATCTCCGGCCGGGCCCAGCCGCGCTCGGCGTAGGCGAGGACCACCGAATCCTGTACTGCCTGCACCCGGTCCTCGGCGACCAGTGCGATGGCCGACCCGCCGAACCCGCCGCCGGTCATCCGCGCCCCCCGTGCCCCACCGCGGACCGCCGCCTCCACGGCCACGTCCAGCTCCGGGCAGGACACCTCGAACTGGTCGCGCAGCGACAGGTGGGAGGCGTTCAGCAGGGCGCCGATCTCCTGGACGGCCCCGGCCCGCAGCAGCCCGATCACCGCCTCGACCCGGTGGTTCTCGGTCACCACGTGCTGGGTGCGCCTGCGCTCGTCGCCGCTGAGCCGCCCCAGGGCGTCCGCCAGGTCGGTCACGTCGCGCAGCGCGGCCACGCCCAGACGCCTGGCGGCGTCCTCGCAGTCGCGCCGGCGCCGGGCGTACTGGCCGTCGGCCAGCTCGTGGCGGACCCCGGTGTTGATGATCAGCAGCCGCAGGCCGTGCGCGGCGAGGTCGAACGGGACGTTCCTGCTCCCCAGGCTCCGGCAGTCGAGGAAGAGCGCCCTGCCCTCCTCGGCGAGCGCGGAGGCGGCCTGATCCATGATCCCGCACGGCATGCCCACGAAGTCGTTCTCGGCCCGCTGCGCGACCCGGGCGACCTCCATCTTCGTCATGCCCAGGCCGTACAGGTCGTTGAGGGCGATGCCGACCGCCACCTCCAGTGCCGCGCTGGACGACAGCCCCGCCCCCTGCGGGACGTTCCCGTCGATCACCAGGTCGGCGCCCCGCACCGGGCGCCCCTCCTCGCGCAGCGCCCAGAACACCCCGACGGCGTAACGGGCCCAGCCCGCGGCCCCCTTCGGGTCCTCGACGGTCTCGACGCCCCCCGGCTCGGCCGCCTGGAGCGAGCGCAGCCGTACGACGCCGTCATCGCGCGGCGAGACCGCCGCGGTGACCCCCCACGGCACCGCGAACGGCAGGACCAGCCCGTCGTTGTAGTCGGTGTGCTCGCCGATCAGGTTGACCCGCCCCGGAGCGTGCCACACCCCCTGAGGCTCCGTGCCGAAGGACTCACGAAAAGCATCAACAACGCGCATGGTCAAACACTCCTCAACAAGGTCCCTCCGTAGGGTAGCGAGTCCGGAACGCCCCTCCGACCTCGAAGGTCCCCAGAAGTCCCCGAAGGTCACAGCTTGAACGCGCCGTGCCCGCCGGATGTGCGAACGGGCCCGACCTTTGGTTGAATGCCGCAGTACGGCATGCGCGCGAGGGGCGGTAGCTCAGCCGGTTAGAGCAGGGGACTCATAATCCCTGGGTCGCGGGTTCGAGTCCCGCCCGCCCTACCTCTCGTGGCCATTTCGAATGTGTCCCTGACCTGCTCGTTTGCAGTGGCGTGCACGGAGCGGCCGCCGTGTCGATGGCAGCCGTGCGGCCTCTGCCGGGCCCGGCGCCTCGGCGACGCCGCCGTTCTGAGGAACTCGCTCGGTCGGCCCGGGATGACGTGCCATGCACGGGCCGACCCTGACGGCACCGGCTCAGGCCGGGCCGGGCAGCTGGATCGAGGCGAGTTCGGCAGGGTCGACGACGATGTGGATGCCGGTGATCCGGCCTTCGGCGACGGTGAAGGCGATGGCGGACAGAGGCGTTCCGTCCGAGCGCCAGGACATGTGCCCGGGGATGCCGTTGACCAGCACGGGTCGTTGGCGGGCGACCTCGCCGGAGAACATGCGGGCGCCGGCGGCGACCTCGGTGGCGCCGAGGGTGACGACCATGCCGCCGGGGGTGTCGACGGTCAGCTTCACGTTCGGGTCGAGGACCCGCAGGAGCGCTTCGAAGTCGCCACCGAGGGCGGCGGCGCGGAAGGCCTGGACGACCTCTTGATGCTCGCGGCCGGGGCCCGCCGGCCGGTCCGTGGCTTGGACCTTGCGGCGGGCGCGGCTGGCGATCATCTTGGTGGCATCGGCGGATTTACCCAGGATGTGGCCGATTTCCTGGAACGGGACCGCGAACATGTCGTGCAGGACGAACGCCAGGCGCTCGTTCGGGGTGAGCGAGTCCAGCACGACGAGCAGGGCGAAGCCGACCGAGTCGGCCAGAGCCACCTGCTCGTCCGGCGCGGGTTCGTCGGCGGGCGTCACCACGAGGTCGGTGAACTCGTGCCCGTAGGCGGTCTCGGGGTGGGCTTGACGGGATCTCAGGAGGTCCAGGCTGATGCGGCCCACCACGGTGGTCAGCCACCCCGCCAGGTTGCCGATGGTCGCCTCGTCCTGGCGGACCAGGCGCATCCAGGCCTCCTGGACCACGTCCTCGGCGTCGGCGTGCGAGCCCAGCACGCGGAACGCGAGGGCGCGCAACCGATCGCGCTGGGCTTCGAACGCCTCGGCCACGAAGCCGGACGGGTGGGTGGTCACGGCTTGCGCGGCGTTCGCTGCTGACGGAGCGAGACCCGGTTGCCGTCCGGGTCCACCGCCTCGATGCGGACCCCGAACGGATAGTCCACGGGTTCGGGCTCTTCAAAGGTGACGCCGCGCCGGCGCATGCTCTCGAAATCCTTCCGCAAGTCGTCGGATTCGAGGATCAGCGGACCGGGCGCGCCGTCCTGGCTGCCGTTGCCCGGTCGTCCCGCGGCCGCCGCGTGCGACCACAGGAGGATCTGTACCGGGCTGTCGGGAACGCCGACGGTGAGGAACCGTCCGTCGGGACCGGAGAAGTCGACCCGCTTCTCCAGGCCGAGTCCCTCGGCGTAGAACTCCAGCGCGCGGTCCTGATCGGTGACGTAGACCGTCACGTACATGATGTTGTTCAGCATCCTGTCCTCGCTTCACTCGTTGGTGCGGCGACCGTTCGTATTCGGTCGTCGCCCCTATGACGAGTGCCGGCAGGAGAAGGTAACAAGACCGGTGCGCCGCAGGGTCGCCGGGGCGCATGCCGGCATCGCCCGCCACCCGCGCACGCCTCGAAGGCGGCCTGTCCGTCACGGTGCGGTCGGGCCGAGGAAGTCGAGTGCGCGGCGCATGAGCAGCGCGGCCGCGTGGGCGTCATAGGAGGGCAGGCTCGCGTCGGCGAACAGGTGCCGGTCACCCGAGTAGACGTACAGCTCACCGTGCTTGGCCGAGGCGACCAGCGTGCGGGCCGCGTCAAGGTCGCCTTCGCCGGCGAAAAGAGGGTCGGCGTCCATGCCGTGGATCTGCACGGGCAGCTCCTCCGGCCACTCTGAGGCGGGTAGGCAGGCCTCGAAGAGCAGTGCCCCGCGGGCCCCCGGCCGGGTCTGCGCCAGCGTCTGGGCGGCCATGACGCCGAGCGACCAGCCGGCGTACACCATCTCGTTCGGCAGGGTGTCGGCAGTGCGGACGCCCTGCTCGAGAAGCGTGTCGAAGCCGATCTTCTCGGCATGGGCCTGGCCGTCGTCCAGGCCGGCGAAGGTGCGCCCGGCGAAGAGGTCCGGGGTGTGCACAGTGTGCCCGGCCTGGCGCAGCTCATCGGCAAAGCGGAGGAATCCAATCGTCTGCCCCTGAACGTGGTGAAACAGCAAGATCTCCGCCATGCGGCCGCCTCCCTATGAACCAAATATCTCGGACAATCGAAGATGATAGATTATTCTGGATATGTCAAACAATGTTCCCGACTACGAGCTCGCCGACACGATCGTGCTCACCACTCCAGAGCAGGTCCGGGCCATCGGCGATCCGCTGCGGACCACGATCCTCGGCCTCCTGCACGAGCGGGCCGCGACCGTGACCGAACTGGCCACCGCGGTCAAACGGCCCAAGAGCACGGTCGCGCACCATGTCAACGTTCTGGCCGAGGCCGGGCTGCTGTACGTGGTACGGACCCGGCGGGTACGGGCGATCGACGAGCGCTACTACGGCCGTACGGCCCGGATGTTCTACGTCGGCGTCGGCCAAGCTCCGGGCGGCGGCCCGCTGCCGCTGGACTTCAACGACTTCGAGGTCGCGGCCAGGGAATCCGCCGCGGCCTATCAGGCTCACCAGCTGTACGCGTTCATCCGGCATGCCCGCATCCCGCCGGATCGGGCCACCGAGTTCTGGCACCGGATCAAGGACCTCGTGCAGGAGTTCGACCTGCTGCCCCGCTCCGGTGAGACGACCTACGGATTCGCCGTCGGCCTGTATCCCATGACGGACTACCCGACCCTGCCGGTCGAGGAGGAATGACGGCATGCTCGCCACGCGCGAGCTCAACCGGTCCACCCTCGCCCGCCGGCTGCTTCTGGAGCGGGAGGCCCTCGATGCCGCCGAGGCGGTGCGCCGGGTGGTCGCCTGCAGGCGCGACATGCGGCTTCGCCGTACCTGGCCCTATGGAATCGGATCACCGCGTTCGACCCGGCCGACCTGGACGCGGCCTTCGCTGACCGCAAGATCGTTAAGGCCACGCTCCTGCGGATCGCGCTGCACGCCGTTCACGCCGGCGACCACCCTCACCTCCATGAATGGTGCCCTGCTGGGCGTAGTGCAGGTCGCGGCGCAGCGCGTGCAGACTCCCGCCCTTGTTCGGCTGGCGGGAGATCTTCCTTCAAGGCTCTGACGTGGGCGGACTCGCTGCTCAAGGGCTCATCGCGCGGGCGCGGGCGGAGGGCCCCGCCGTCCGGCGCCAGGCCCTGGTGGGCGAGTGAAGCCAGATCAATCAAAACAGTTTGATGTAATATGCGGGCATGGTGCCGTCCGGTCAACCCGTTCCCCCGCCGTTCGTCCGGTTGGCCGCCCACCAGGTGCGCTGGCGGCTGTTGAGCGAACTGGCGCGCAGCGATCTGCGCGTACGGGAACTGGTCACCCTGGTCGGCCAACCGCAGAACCTGGTCTCCTACCATCTGCGGCTGCTGCGCTCGGCCGGCCTGGTCAACGCCCGCCGCAGCAGCTTCGACGGCCGCGACAGCTACTACCACCTGGACCTGGAGCGCTGCGCGCACGCGCTGGCCGCCGCCGGCGACGCCCTGCATCCCGCGCTGCGCCTGCTTTCCGCCGAGACGGTGACCGCGGCCGGGACGAGCGCGGCCGAAGCTCCGGCGAGGCCCTCCGTGTTGTTCACATGCACCGGCAACAGCGCTCGTTCACCCATCGCCGAGGCCCTGCTGCGCCACCATGCCGGTGACCGGGCCGAGGTGACCAGCGCCGGCAGTCACCCCAAAGCGTGCCTGCACCCCGACGCCGTCCGCGTGCTGCGCCGGCGGTACGGCATCGACATCGCCGACCGGCGCCCACGGCATCTGAGCACGCTGGCCGGCCACCGCTTCGACTACGTGATCAGCCTGTGCGACAAGGTGCGCGAGGTCTGCCCCGACTTCAACGGCCATCCGCGGCGCCTGCACTGGAGCGTCCCCGACCCGGCCGACGGCGGCGACACCGCCGAGGACGGCTACGCCGCGTTCGACCGCACCGCAGCGGAGATCGACACCCGCATCCGATACCTGCACCCCGTCCTTTTCCCCACCCCGCACCGGGAGGTCCAGCCATGATGCCAGCCGATCAGGTCGCCGGCGTCCGCTACATCGTCGACGACGTCCAAGCGGCCATCGACTTCTACACCATCCACCTCGGCTTCACCCTCGGCTTCAGCGCGGCGCCCGCCTTCGCCGACGTGGTACGCGGGCCGCTGCGGCTGCTGTTGTCCGGACCCGCCAGTTCCGGCGCCCGCGTCACACCCGCCGACGCCGACGCCGCGGGCCGCAACCGGATCCACCTGGTCGTCGACGACCTGGACGCCGAGATCGCCCGGCTGCGTGAGGCGGGCCTGCCGTTCCGCAGCGACGTGGTCACCGGCCCCGGCGGACGCCAGATCCTGCTGGCCGACCCGGCAGGCAACCTCATCGAGCTGTTCCAGCGCGCCCGGCGGCCCGCGCCCACGCCCTGAGCGACGCCGCCACGCCCCGCACCATCCCGGCCGATCCCCGAGGACGGCCGGACAGTATGTGACCCGATGTCGGGAACCGTTCCAGGGAGAGACCGATCGTGGCGAGCACACCCACCCCCACCGGCCAGGGGCTGCTTGAGCGCCGCCTGGGCCTGGCCGACGCGGTCGTCATCGGACTGGGCTCGATGATCGGCGCTGGTGTCTTCGCCGCCTTCGCGCCGGCGGCGCGTGCGGCCGGCTCGGGGCTGTTGCTCGGGCTGGCGCTGGCGGCGGTGGTCGCCTACTGCAACGCGACCTCCTCGGCCCGGCTGGCCGCCCGCTATCCCGCCTCGGGCGGCACCTACGTCTACGGGCGCGAGCGCCTGGGGGACTTCTGGGGCTATCTGGCCGGGTGGGGGTTCGTGGTCGGCAAGACCGCCTCGTGCGCGGCGATGGCGCTGACCGTGGGCTCCTATCTGTGGCCGGAGCACGCGCACGCGGTCGCGGTGGCCGCCGTGGTGGCGCTCACCGCGGTCAACTACGCCGGGATGCACAAGACGGTGTGGCTGACCAGGGGGATCGTCGCCGTGGTGGTGGCCGTGCTGGCCGCGGTCGCGGTGGCCTGCCTCACCTCCGGCGCCGCGGACGCCACCCGCCTGGACGTGACCTCGGACGCCACCGTCACCGGTGTGCTCGAAGCGGCGGGGCTGCTGTTCTTCGCCTTCGCCGGGTATGCCCGCATCGCCACGCTGGGCGAGGAGGTGCGTGACCCGGCCCGGATCATCCCCCGGGCCATCCCGCTCGCGCTCGGCCTGACCCTCGTGGTCTACGCGGCGGTCGCGGTGGCGGCGCTGACCGTGCTGGGCAGCACCGGCCTGGGCCGGGCGACCGCCCCGCTGGCCGAAGCCGCCCGTGCCGCCGGACTGCCCGCCCTGGCGCCGCTGGTCGGCGCGGGTGCCGCGGTGGCCGCGACCGGCTCGCTGCTGGCGCTGATCCTGGGCGTCTCCCGCACCACGCTGGCCATGGCCCGCGACCGGCACCTGCCACACGTGCTGGCCGCCGTCCACCCCCGCTTCAAGGTCCCGCACCGCGCCGAGCTGGTCATCGGCGCGATCGTGGCGATCCTGGCCGCTACGGCGGACCTGCGCGGCGCGATCGGCTTCTCCTCCTTCGGCGTGCTGGTCTACTACGCCATCGCCAACGCCGGCGCGTGGACCCTCACCCGGGCCGAGGGCCGCCCGGCACGGCTGATCCCCGCCGTCGGCCTGGCCGGCTGTCTGGTCCTGGCCTTCGCCCTGCCGCTCTCCTCGGTGATCGCCGGGGCCACGGTGCTCGCCGCCGGCGCCGCCGTGTACGGCCTGCGCCGGGTGATCATCACCCGCCCGACGTGACGCGGGCGAGCGCGCCCACACCGCGGCCGGCCGGGCAGAGGGAGGCATCACCTCCGTTCTCACGTCAGATCACCGGTGGCCGAGCGTGCACCGGCTGGACGCCGCCCGCCTCTACCGGCTGGCCCTGGAGGAGGCTCCCGCGGGCGCGCGGCTGCACACCGTCGCCGAGGAGGGCGTGCCGGGCGTGAGCACAGCTCGGGATGGATCCGTTGGATCAGCGCCGTATCGCTGGGCCTGAACCCCTTGCGCAATGGTCAAGAATCGTTGACCATTTTCCGCGTGCCTACCGATGATCTCCCCGAGACGTTTCACGTCACCACTGACGAGCAGCTACGCGCCGTCTCCAATCTCACGCGTCACCGGATCATGGCCGTGCTCCGCTTCGAGCCGGCGACGATCACGCAGATCGCCCAGCGGGTGGGCCTTGCGAAGGGGAGTTCCAGCTATCACGTGCGGCTGCTGGAGCGGGCCGGCCTGGTGAAGGTGGTGCGGACGCGGAAAGTGAGAGGGGTCACCGAGCGGTACTACGCGATGGCCGCGCGGTCGATCGAGCTGCCGGATCCAGGGCCGGGGCAGCCGGACGTGCTGCTGCGGAATGCGGTGGCGGACCTGGAGGCGTCGCCGGTGGACGGTGAGCGGCACGTACGGATGGCACATCTGCGACTCACCGAGGAGCAGTTCACGGAGCTGGGGGCGCGCCTGCAGGCACTGGCGGATGAGTACCGGACGCTGTCCGATCCATCGCTTCCAGACGTGTCGCTGGTCTTCGCGCTGTTCCGGCCGACTCCGCGCCGGCAGGTCGAGGGGGACGCCAAGTGACCCCGAATCTGACAAATGGTGCAGCGAAGCTGCCCGCCGGGTTCGGGCGGCTGTGGACCGCGCAGACGGTGTCCTCGCTCGGTGACGGCGTGACGCATGCCGCGCTGCCGCTGCTGGCATTGACGTTGACGCGGGATCCGATGGCGCTGGCCGTCGTCACGGCCGCCGGCACACTGCCCTGGCTGCTGTTCGGAGTGCTCGGCGGTGCGCTGGTGGACCGCTGGGACCGCCGCCGCACGATGTGGGTCACGGACACGGCGCGTGCGACGCTGCTCGCCGTGCCCGCCGCGGCGGCGGCGCTCGACGTGCTGAGCATCCCGCTGCTGGCGGCCGTCGCGTTCCTGCTCGCCCTCGGCGGGCTGTTCTTCGACACGGCCGCCACGGCGTACCTGCCGGATCTGCTCGGCCGCGACCCCACCCGGCTGGAGCGCGCCAACGCTCGCCTGCGCGGCGCCCAGACCACGGCCTCCGGCTTCGCCGGACCGCCCGCGGGCAGCGCGCTGCTCGCGCTCGGACGTTCGGTTCCGCTGCTCGCCGACGCGGTGTCGTTCGCGCTGTCCGCACTGCTCGTCCGGTCGCTGCCCGCCGTGCCGCGCCCGGCCGCAAGCGCCCGCGAGTCGCTGCTCCGGCAGGCGCGGGCCGGGGCCTCCTACGTCTTCCGGGACCGGCTGCTGCTCGGGCTCGCGCTCCGTCCGGCGGTCGGGAACGTCGCCTTCCTCGCCGTGGAGACCGTGCTGGCCCTGTTCGCCCGCGAACGTCTCGGCGTCGGCGCCTTGGGCTTCGGCCTGCTCCTCACCGCCGAGGCCACCGGCGGCCTGCTCGGCGCGGGCATCGCCTCCTTCCTCGGCCGGCGCCTGGGCACCGGCACCGCGCTGACCTGCACCGCCGCAATCGAGGGCCTCGCCATCCTGGGGCTCGCCTCCGCCCCGAACCCGTACGTGGCCGGGCTCGCGCTCGCCGTCTGCGGGGCGGGCATGGGCGCCACGATGGTGCTCGGCCCCTCCCTCCGGCAGGCCATCGTCCCGGCCCACCTGATGGGACGCGTCGCCTCCACCTCCCGCATGCTCGCCATGTGCGCCGCCCCCTTCGGCGCCTTCCTCGGCGGCTGGCTGGCCACCACCTACGACCTGCGCACCCCGCTCTACGCCGCCGCCGGCCTCCTGCTCACCATGACCGCCGTCACCGCGACCATGACCAGCAACCGCCGCGTCGAGACCGCACTGCGCAACGCGCGCCCGCAAGCCGACCCGGCCGACCAGGACCCCGCCGAAGAGAGCGCTGTACACGGCACATCCAGGTGACGGTCATCGCCTGCAGGTCACAACACCTCCACCCGCATCGGAACGGTGAAGGCCGTTGCCCCGCCGGGCAACGGCCTTCACCGGGTCCCGGTGGTCCCGGTGCTACCGGGGAGATCTTCGACGGATATGCAGGTCGGAGCCCCCGTGAGGGCCTTTGGGCACAGCCTGGAAGACGCGCCGCTGACCTGCATATCCGTCGTTCCCCGCGCCGCCCGCCACCGGGACCCTCGGCGACGAGACGGTCCACGTGATCAACTCGCAGGGACAGACGGAGGACGGCATCGTCAATGAGATCGGCGTCTACACTCGCCAAACGAGTCACCGTCCAGGGGACAAGCTCTATGATCGGTTCGTCCTGATCGTTAAGTTCGGAGAAGATGTCGATCCCATGCGCCGCGCCATGGTCCTTCTGGGCGGCGTCGCCCTTGCCGTCGGCGCGTTCGCCCTCTTCTACCGGGGCCCGGGACAACCGTTCATCCGCGGTTATGTGAGTGACGTCGGCGCCACCATGCTGGTCTACGCGTTCCTGGGGCTGCTGTGGCGCACCACCGCCGCACGCCGCACGCTGGCCACGGCCGCGATCGCCGCCGCCGTCGAGTTCTACCAAATAGTCGGCATGACCCCGCCGGGCATCGGCGGTGTCCTGGTCGGCGCGTTCCCCGACCCATGGGACCTGGTCGCCTATGCCATCGGTGTGGTCGCCGCCCTGGCCTGGGAACGCCGATCGGTCCGATCCGGTGATCAGACCGGCTGACTCCCGGACGCCACCCCACCGGCACGCCGACGGTACGGCCCCCACGGCGGCGAGGTCCCGCCTCGGACCTCGATCCGATTTACATGATTAATCATGATCGTTACTGTCGTCGGTGTGGAGGTCATACTCACGACGGCGCGGGTCGAGGACGTGCCCGCGCTCGTCGCCTCGGCCGCCGCGCTCTTCCGGGAGGACGGCGGCAGGCGGGATCCGTTCATGGACGTGGACTGGCCAGCGAGGGACGGGCACGACTACTACCGGGGGATGGTGACGGGCGAGGGAAGCCTGGCGCTGCTCGCCCGGGCCGGTTCGCCTGACGGGCCGGTGGCCGGCCATCTCACCGCCCGGCTGCGGGGCCGGGACGAGCTCCGTCCGGACGCCGTCGTGGCCGAGCTGGTCAGCATGCGGGTGGACGAGGAGCATCGGGGGCACGGCGTGGGGGCCCGGCTCGTCGAAGGATTCTTCGCGTGGGCCGGGGAGCGGGGCGCGAACCAGGCCGTCGTGTCCGCCTACGCGGCCAACACCGACGCCATCCGCTTCTACAAGGCACGCGGGTTCGCTCCCATGCACGTCTCGCTTCAGGCGGACCTCGACGCGTGAACCGCCGATCACCCTCAGCGGGTACGGCCCACATCCGGGCCGGAGCGTGAACGCCTTTTCCGTGACCGGTGTGGCACGGTCGTCACGAACGGGCCTCGTCGCGGGTATCGAGCGCATGCCCGTCCGGCTCGAATTCGATGGCGTCCGCGCGGTGGTCGTCGTTAGCGTGTCACGGTGATCTACGAGCATCCTCTGGCGTACGTGCTCGGGCTGGAGGGCATCGCCCTGATGCGGGCCTACGCCGGCGAACACGACCGGGCGTTCGTCGAAGCGCGCCTGGCCGAGATCCGCAGGTTCCTCGACGACGGCTCCCTGGCCGACGCCGCCGTCGAGGTGGCCCGCGTGGACGCCGTGGAGGGCTACCGGATCTGGTCGCGGACCTACGACGGGCCCAACGCCACGTTCGACCTCGACGAGCCCTTCATCAGGGAGGTCGTCGACGCACTGCCGGTCGGCGACGCCCTGGACGCGGCGTGCGGCACCGGCAGGATGGCTGCTTACCTGGCCGGTCGAGGCCATCGGGTGTGCGGCGTGGACGCCTCGCCCGACATGCTGGAGCGGGCGCGCCGCAGGGTGCCGCGGGCGGAGTTCCGGCTGGGCGACCTGTCCTCCCTGCCGCTGCCCGACGCGTCCGTCGACCTGGTGGTCTGCGCGCTGGCGTTGACGCACGTGCCCGTGCTGGACCCGGTGCTCGCCGAGTTCGCCCGGGTGTCGCGGCCCGGCGGGCATGTGGTGATCGCTGACATCCACCCCGAGGGCGTGGCGCGGGGAGTGATCCCGCCCGTGCGGCTGCCGGACGGCCGGCCCGGGAGGGTGGCCACCTACCGCCACCTGGTCGGGGACTACGTGCGGGCCGCGCTGGCGGCGGGACTCCAGGTGCGGCGCTGCGAGGAGCCCAGGCATCCGCCGGGGGAGCCGCGCGAACGGACCGGCGTCCTGGAGCCGTGGGACGTGTGGCCGTGGGCCCTGTGCGACCTGGCACCCGAGGCGGCGCACGCGGCCGTCGCCGGGACGCCGTCGATGCTGTTCTGGCACTTTCAGCGCTAGCCGGCTCCTCTCGGCCCGGGGTCTCAGCGGGCCCGCACTCCCGGCAGGGCCGGTGTCCGGCGCAGCAGCGCGGCCAGCACCCCGGTGGCCAGCAGGAGCACGGTGGCGAGCGCGACGACGCCCGGCCAGGCGGCGGCCGTCCAGGCGGGGCCGGCGAGGCTGCCGAAGACCGACGAGCCCAGGTAGTACGTGAACAGGTAGAGCGAGGCGGCCTGGCCGGTGGACACGCCGCCGGCGTGCGCGCGGGCGGGCACCCACCCGCTGGCGAGGCCGTGGACGGCGAAGAAACCCGCGGTGAGGAGCGCCAGCCCGGCCACGACGACCGGCAGCGAGGACGGCAGGGTCAGCAGGGCTCCGGCGACGGCGAGGAGGCAGCCCAGCGGCAGTACGGCGCGACGCCCGCGGACGTCGGCGAGCCGGCCGAAGGCGGTGGAGCTGAGGGTGCCGAGCGGGTAGACGAGGAACACCAGGCTCGCGACGCCGAGGCCGAGGCCGAACGGCGGCCCCTGGAGCCGGAAACCGACGGTGTTGAACACGGCGACGAGGGCTCCCATGGAGCAGCCGCCGATGGCGTAGAGGGTCACCAGCCCCGGGTCGGAGACCGCGCGCAGGCTCATGCGCAGCAGCGCGCGGGCGCCGGCCGGGGCGGGGACGAACCCGCGCGAGCGGGGGAGCAGCAGGCGGACGGCGACGGCGCACGCCAGGCCGAGGACCGCGGCCGCGGCGAGCGCCCAGCGCCAGCCGGCGGCCTCTCCCACGGCGCCCGTCACGAGCCGGCCGATCATGCCGCCCAGGGCGGTGCCGCCGACGTACAGCCCGGCGGCGCGGGCGTGTGTCGAGGGGTGCAGTTCCTCGCGCAGGTAGGCGGTCGCCACGGCGGGCAGCCCGGCCAGCACGACGCCCTGGAGCAGGCGCAGCGCGAGCAGGGCGGACCAGCCGGGGGCCAGCGCGCACCCCGCCGCCACGACGGCGGAGGCCGTGACGGACAGGTGGATGAGGCGGGTGCGGCCCAGCACGTCGGACGCGGGACCGGCGACCAGCAGGGCGACCCCCAGGCCCAGCGTGGTCAGCGAGACGCTCAGCGTGCTGTCCCCGATGGAGACCCCGAACTGCGCCGAGAGCTCGGGCAGGATCGCCTGGGTGCTGTACAGCAGGGCGAAGGTGGCCACCCCGGCCGCGAACAGCGCCACGACCACGCGCCGGTAGGCGCGCGACCCGGGCAGGTAGCCCTCCGGCGGGGCACTCGGCCGGGGCGCCGCCTCCACGGTGTGCCGACTCATACCTGTCTGTTCCTCGGTGTGGTGGATTCTCACTGACCTTCCGAGTCTCGGCCGCGGCACCTGATACGTCCAATGTGCGTTCCGGTCGTTTTCGATACGCGACGCGTATGATTCATCCGTGCTGCTCCGGGATCTCGCCTGGCTGGTCGCGCTCGCCGACCACGGGCACGTCACCGACACCGCCGCCGTCCTCCGTACCAGCCAGCCGACGCTGTCGCGGGCCCTGGCCCGCGTGGAGGCCGAGCTCGGCGCCCGCGTGTTCGAACGGGCGCACGGCGGCGTGCACCTGACGCCCGTCGGGGAGATCGTGGTGGCCGCCGCGCGGGACCTCACCGCCCGCTACGACCAGCTGCTCTCCGACCTCGGGAGCGTGCTGGACCCGGACACCGGGGTGGTGCGGCTGGCCTTCCTCGACTCCATCGCCACCTCGCTCGTCCCCCGGCTGCTCCGCTCCTTCCACGGGCACGCGCCCCGGGTGCGGGTGCTGCTGAGCCAGGAGCCCGCCCACGAGATCGGCCGCGACCTCGGCACCGGGGCCGTGGACCTCGCCATCACCTCCCCCCGCCCGCCCGGCGAACACGGCTGGCACCCCCTGCAGGAGGAGCGGCTGGTGCTCGTCGTGCCGTCCGGCCACCGCCTGCGGGACCGCGGACGGGTCCGGCTGGAGGAGCTGGCCGGCGAGGAGCTCGTCACCACACCGGCCGGCTTCGGCTACCGCTTCCTGGTCGACGCCCTCCTGCGGGACGCGGGGGTCTCTCCGGCGATCTCGTTCGAGAGCCAGGACCTCGCCACCATCGAGGGCCTCGTCGCCGCCGGGCTCGGCGTGGCGATCGTCCCCGAGCCCTTCGCCGGGCAGTCGGGCACCGTCGGGCTTCCCATCGCCTCCGAGGGCGCCCGCCGTACCATCGGCCTGACCTGGCGCACCGACCGCCCGCTGCCCGCCCCGGCCGCCCGCTTCCGCGACTACGTCACCGGCCCGGATCTCTGACCCGCGGCATCGCCGCCCGCCGCCAGCTTCCGCGATCACGTCACCGGGCCGGCGCGCCGGCCCCCATGCCCCGCGCGTTCTTTCGGCCTGACCCCTGACCGAGCACACGGCCTGACGAAGGCGTACGGCCCGACGGAGGCATACGGCTTGACCTGGGCATACGGCGCGGGGCCCCGGGTATGGCGAGGGGATGGACGAGGGCCCGAAGGGGATCGGCGCCGACGCGTGCCGGGTCTACGACGCCCGGGAGCACGGCCTGACCGGGGACGGCGTCACCAACGACCAGCCCGCCCTCGCCGCGCTGGTCGACCGGCTCGGCGCGGCGTACCGCAGGGACGGCCGGCCGAGGATGATCTACGCGCCGCCGGGGGACTACCGCATGCTGGACGCCGCGACGGTGTGGTGCTCGGGCGTCTCGCTGGTCGGCGCCGGGATGCAGGTGACCCGCTTCCGGCTCGCCAACCCCGGTGCCCCCGGGACGCCGACGCCGCTGATGTGGTTCACCGCCCTCCAGCACGGCGCCGGCCCGGACAACCACCTGGCCGACTGCGTCTTCGCCTCCTTCGAGATCGACGGCTCGGCGATGCTCCTGGAGGGATACGACCCGCTGGCCAAGGGCATGGGCCTGCAGTACGTGCTGCGCGGCCGTTTCCGTGACCTCTGGATCCACGACACCCCGGGAACCGGGCTGGGCTGCGACTACCTGCAGGACACCGTGGTGGACGCGGTCCTGGCCGAGCGGTGCGGACGGCTCGACACCGGCGAGGAGGCGGGCGGGGCGGGCATCGGCATCGGCATCGGCGGCTGGGGCGGCACCGAACGGCTGACCGTCACCTCCTGCACGGCCCGCGGCAACGGCACCAACGGGATCTTCCTCGAACTGCAGGACGCGGCGTGGACGCCGCCGCGCGGCATCCGGATCACCGCCTGCCACGTGGAGGACAACCGCTTCGGGATCTCGGACTGGGGCGCCGACGGTCTCGTGGTGACCGGCTGCACGATGATCGGCAACCACGAGGCGGGGTTCGACATCTCCGCCCAGGGCACCTCGGGGATCGCCGGCCGGGGCGGCATGGTCGTCAACTGCATCATCGACGGCAACCTGCGCGACGGCGTCAGCATCGGCAACACCCCCGGCCCCTACGAGATCAGCGGCAGCCGGATCAGCTCCAACGGCCGCTACGGCTACTGGCACCACTCCCTGGGCAGGGGTTACTCCGGCCCGGCGGTCGACCTCGTGCTCGACGGCAACTCCGTCCGCGACAACGGGCTGGACGGCATCCGGGTCGACGCGGGGCTGGACCACTGCGCGTTCACCGCCAACCGGATCCGCAACAACGGCCGCCGGGCCGCGCCGGAGGCCCGGGGAAGCGGAGGCGGCGTCTCGTACGGCGAGCTGACGCTGACCGACGAGAACGCCGACTGGCGTCCGGACGGGCACCGCGGCAAGCCGGTGACCGTGGACGGGCAGGACGCGGTGGTGCTGTTCAACACCCCGACCATGCTCGGGCTGGCGCCGCACCGGCCGGGGGCGGGCACCGCCTGGCGGGCCGGCCGTCCCGCCGACGGCGCGGCCTATCGGCTCCCCGACGCCCCGTACCCGCGGCCGGGGATCACCATCGACGTCCCCGTGGGCATGCTCGACCTCGACGGTAGCCGGATCTGGGACGACCAGCGGGAGCCCTCCCAGACGCATTCGACGTGGACCTCCGAACGGGCCTCCCGCATGACCGCCCGGGGACAGGGCAACGAGGGGGACGCCGACGGCTGAGGACGCCGGTGACTGAGGACGCCGGGGGCGGGACGACGAGGACCCCGGGGGGACCTCCGGTGACCGGCCGTACGCCGGGGACAGAGGAACGAGGAGGACGTCAGCGGCCGGGGAACAGCGCCTGGCTCATCACCGTCGCGGGGATGTGGCGCGATCGGACCGACCCGCGGCTCGTCAGAGCCAGCCGCGGGCGGCGGCCGCCGCGCCGGCCTGGAAGCGGGTCGTCACGCCGAGCCGCTCGATCACGGCGGCGATCTTGCGGGTGGCCGTCCGCGCGCTGACGCCCAGGTGCCGGCCGATGGCCTCGTCCTTGAGACCGGCGTTCAGCAACCGCAGCACGAGCAGGTCCTCCTCGGGCGGCCGCTCGTCCGTCGTCTGCGGCAGGCCCGTCAGCGGCCGGCCGCGTTCCCAGTAGACCTCGAACAGCTCGACGAGCGCGTCGAGCAGCCGGGAGGGGTGCAGCAGCGCGATGTTGTCGTAGACCCCGTCCACCAGCGGGAACAGGCCGACCCTGCGGTCGGCGATGCGCAGCTTGAACGGCAGGTGCTCGACGAAGCGGGAGCGTTCGCCCTCCTCGGCCAGCCGTACCAGGGTCTCCAGGCGGCCCGGACGGTACAGGGAGTCGGCGCAGTAGACCACGCGGATGTCCACGCCACGCGTCAGCAGGCTCCGGGTGGTCTCCAGCTCCGACTCGTTGGTGTCCGTCGAGTCGTCAGGGCGGCCCACGTAGGGCGGGCGGTCGAAGCCGAGCAGCTCGGTGCCGACCGTCCGCTGCAGCTCGGTGACGACCCGCTTGACGGCCTCCTCTCCCGCCAGGACCTCCACGACCCCGGCCGGGCCGGCCTCCATCCGGCCCGAGTGGTAGAGCTGGGTGAAGTCCGAGACGACCGTCCTGACCGCGGCCAGCCGCGCCTCGGCCTCCAGCCGCCGCCGGTCCACCAGCCACTCGATCGCCGCCTCCGGGGGCACCGCCTCGTACCGGCCGGGTCCGCCGCGGCGCAGCAGCCCGGCATCGGCCAGGCGGGCCAGCGCGGAACGCACCCGGGCCGGGCCGACGCCGAGCTCGGCGGCCATCTCCCCGGTCCGCCGGCCGGGCCGGCGCAGCAGCAGCCGGTACACCCGTTCGTCGAAGTCCGTGACGCCCACGGCGCCGAGCACGGACCGATCGCCCACGGAGCACCTGCCGAAATGTCGTTTTTGGTCATGTGGCCGAAAATGCCAGCACTATATCTCGACAGGGATCAACGCCGGACGCTTGACTCCGTAGCGGCCCTCCGGTGATCCTCCCCGGACGGGTGACCAGGCTCATCCCCCCAGAGGCGCAATGTTCCGCAACCCCCGCGTCCATCGTGTGTCGGCGCTGGCCGCCGCGCTGGCGGTCACCGCCATCGCCCCGGCCGTCGCCCAGCCCGCCGCCGCGGCGGCGCCCCCCGACCCCGCGGCAGCTCCCGCCCCGTACATCGTCACCCTCGCCGAACCGCCGCTGGCCACCTACGACGGCGGCACGGAGGGCATCGCCCCCACCAGGGGCCGCAAGGGCAAGAAGGTCGACACCACCAGTTCCCACGCCAGGCGCTACCGCGACCGCCTGACCGACCGGCAGAACCAGGTGGCCCGCAGCGTCGGCGCCGCCGCCACCGGCCACCACGCGGTCGCCTCCAACAGCTTCACCGCCCAGCTCACCCCGGCCCAGGCGCTGCGGCTGCACGCGACCCAGGGCGTGGTGTCCGTCGTCCCCGACACCCTGCGCAAGGCCCTGGACGACCGCAACTCCACCGACTTCCTCGGCCTGTCGGGCGACGCCGGCCTGTGGGCGAAGCTCGGCGGCACCGGCAAGGCGGGCAAGGGCGTCGTCGTCGGCGTCATCGACACCGGCATCTGGCCGGAGAACCCCTCCTTCGCCGCCCCGGCCCTCGGCACGGAGCCGCCCACGAAAGCCGACCCGTACCGGCCCTACCTGAAGGACGGGGTCACGGTCATGAAGAAGGCCGACGGGTCCACCTTCATCGGCCTGTGCCAGACCGGCGAGGAGTTCGCCGCGAACCTGTGCAACCAGAAGGTCATCAGCGCCCGGTACTTCGGCGAGCAGTGGCTGAAGGGCAACCCGCCGGACAAGCGCGCCGACTACGTCTCCCCGCGGGACGCGCAGGGCCACGGCTCGCACACCGCCGGCACCGCGGCGGGCGACCACGCCGTCCAGGCCACGGCCAACGGCGTCGACTACGGTGCGATCTCCGGCGTCGCACCCGGTGCGGCCATCGCCGTCTACAAGGCCCTCTGGCAGGGCAAGGACGGCGGCACCACGGGCGGCTACTCCTCCGACCTCATGGCGGCCGTCGACCAGGCGGTCGCCGACGGCGTCGATGTGATCAACTACTCGGTCGGCGGCATGTTCGAGTCGTCGGCCGACGACCCGGTCCAGCGCGCCTTCCTGGCCGCCGCCGAGGCCGGCGTCTTCGTCGCGACGGCGGGTGGCAACTCCGGCCCGGACCCGTCCACGCTGGACAACACGATGCCGTGGACGACGACGGTCGCGGCCGGCACGATCGCGCCCTGGCAGGCCGAGGTCCGGCTCGGCGACGGCACGGTCGTCCGCGGCGTGAGCACCACGGTCGTCGCCCCGTTCGGGCCCAAGCCGCTGGTCACGGCCCTGTCGGTGAAGACGGACACGGCCACCGAGTCCGACGCGCAGATCTGCGCGGCCGGCTCGCTCGACCCCGCCAAGACCGCCGGGAAGATCGTCTACTGCCTGCGCGGGACCACGGCCCGCGTGGACAAGTCGGCCGAGGTCAAGCGGGCCGGAGGCGTCGGCATGGTGCTGGGCAACCCGACCGACCAGAGCGCCGACGCCGACCTGCACGCCGTGCCGACCGTGCACGTCAACGCCCCCGACGCGGACAAGGTCGCCGGCTACGCGGCCACCGCGGGCGCGACGGCCACGTTCGCCCCGGCCGCCTCCGGCGGCGCGTCGTACCCGGAGGTCGCGAGTTTCTCCTCGCGCGGCCCCTCGCTCAGCAACAACGGTGACCTGATCAAGCCGGACGTCACCGCGCCGGGCGTGGCGATCCTGGCCGCCGTGGCGCCTCCCGGCAACGGCGGCAAGGACTTCGACTTCTACTCCGGCACCTCGATGGCCACCCCGCACATCGCCGGCCTGGCCGCCCTCTACCTCGGCAAGAATCCCCTCCTGTCACCGATGGCGATCAAGTCGGCCATGATGACCACCGCCTACGACACCAAGACCCCGGACGTGTTCGCCCAGGGCGCCGGTCACGTCGACCCGGCCCGCATGCTCACGCCGGGCCTGGTCTACGACGCGGGCGCCGAGGACTGGTACGGCTACCTGGAGGGCCTGGGCGTCAGCACCGGCACCGGCGCCAAGCCGCTGGCCGGGACCGACGTGAACTACCCGACGATCTCCGTCGGCAGCCTCTTCGGCTCGCGGACGGTCACCCGCAGGGTCACCGCCGTCACCCCGGGCGTCTACCACTCGGCGATCGAACTGCCCGGTCTCAAGACCAAGGTCAAGCCGTCCACGCTGGTCTTCAAGAAGGCGGGCGAGACCAAGGAGTTCACCGTCACCATGGAGATGCTCCCGTCGACCCCCACGGACACCGTCGTCGGGCGGCTCACGTGGACCGGCGCGGGCACGACCGTGCGCAGCGCGATCGTCGCCACCCCGCTGAGCGCGCGGGCGCCCGCCGAGGTGAAGGGCGCCGGCACCGACGGCTCGGTGAACTTCGAGGTGACGCCCGGGACGAAGAAGTTCTCGATCACCCCGTACGGTCTCGTGTCGGCGGACGAGGTGCCCGGCACCGTCAACGAGAGCGAGGTGTGGGGCCGCGACATCCCGGTCACGATCCCCGAAAACGCCAAGGCCGTCTCGTTCAAGCTCAGGGCGGCGAACCCCGAGGCCCAGGTCGGCGGACTCCTCTTCTACGAGGAGAACGGCACGCGCGAGTTCGAGTCGTGGGTGTTCGACCTGGACGGCGACTCCCGCGCCGTGCTGCCCCACCCGCGCCCCGGCAGGCACACCCTGGTCGTGCTCACCCTCGGTGACCTGCCCGGGACCACGTCCACGGACTTCCTCACCCAGGTCAACCTCGTGACCGCCGACAACGCGCGCGGCACGCTCACCCTGACGCCGAACAAGCCGAAGGTGACCGTCGGCACGCCGATCCCGGTGACGGCCTCCTGGACGAAGGCGACGCCGCGGACGAACACCGGCTACGTCGAGTACCCCAACGGCTCCGGGACGATCGTCACGATCAACTGACGCGGTTCCACCACCCGGCTCCCGGGCCCCCGTCCGCCTGCCCGGCGGGCGGGGGCCCGCCGTCGTCGCCCGGCCACCCGGCCGTCGTCCCCGGCGAACAGCCCGGCGGCGTCATCCTCTCCGGCGGAACCGGCCGAACAACCCCCGTCTCCTCCGCGGGGGAGCGGGCTCGGGGGTCTCCTCCCGGACCGGGTGACGGTCGCGCCAGTCGCGGACGGCCTCCTCGACGTCGAAGGGCATCAGGTTCAGCGGGGGACCGGACAGGGCCTTGCGGTGCCCCTCGACGATCTCCTCGTTGATCTCCCCGATGATCCGGCGGACCTCGTCCTCCGAGCGCGCCTCGGCGGCCGCGCCCCGCGCCTCCTCGGCCTTCTTACGCAGGGCGAGCGTGCCGGGCAGCGGGAACGACAGACCCTCCGAGTGGAGCTTCTGTTTGATCCACCACATCTCCTCGTACGGCTCGCCCTCGCCGGGCAGCGGTTTGCCCGCGCCGGGCAGGCCGTCGAACGCGCCGCGCTCCGCGGCCTCGCGAATCTGCCGGTCGACCCACGTCTCGAAGTTGACACCGAGTGGCTTGCGTTCCGTCATCGCCCGCCTCCAGCACGCCGGACAGTGGCGTTTCCGAGCATAGCCACCGACGCCCGCCCGGCTGTCCGGGCGGGCCCTGTCCCGACGACCAGGACAGGGCGGGCGCGCGGCTCTCCGGGTTCCACCCGGGACACGAACGCCGGTGCGGGAGGGGCTGGCGGAATGCGGTGTATCGACATACCGTGTCATGGTCCGGTTAAGATCATCGTTTCCCTGCTGACATGTCCGCCGATACGTCCGCCGGTCTTCCTCCCCCCATTCCGGAAGGCGGAGCCGTGGTTCATCTGGTCATCGGGTGCCGATTCATGATCGGTGTCATCTTCCTCATCGCCGCCGCCGGGAAGCTGGGCGGTCCGGGCCGGTTCGGCGCCTTCGTGCGGTCGCTGCGCCGGATGGAGGTGCTGCCCCCGGGCCTGGTACGGCCCGCGGCGCTGGTGTTCACGGCGGCCGAGGTGGTGATCGTGCTGCTGCTGGCCGTACCGGCGCGGGCGGCGGGGACGGCGGGGTTCGGCGTGGCCGCCGCGCTGCTGGCCGCGTTCACCGCCGGCATCGCGATGTCACTCGCCCGGGGCAACCGGGAACCGTGCTCGTGCTTCGGCCGGTCCGAGACGCCGCTGGGCGCCGGCCACGTGGCCCGCAACCTGGTGCTCGTCGCGGTGGCGCTGCTGGGCCTGGCGGCCTCCGCCGCCTCTCCCGCCGGACGGGGCCCGGAGTTCGGCGAGGCAGCGGTCGCCGGGCTGGCCGGCCTCGTCGCGGGCGTCCTGGTGACCGTGATCGACGACCTCGTCGCGCTGTTCCGGCCGGCGCGGAACACAAGCGATAGGAGAACCCATGACAGCTCTCGTCGCCGTACTCACCGTGGTCTCGCTGCTCAACCTGCTGCTCACCGTCGGCCTGCTGCGCAAGGTCAGGGAGCAGGCCGACCGGCTGGCGGAGGTGGAGGCGGGCGTGCCGCCGATGCTGCCGGACGGCGTGGAGATCGGTGACTTCACCACGGTCACGCTCGACGGCGAGCCGCTGACGCGGGCGGACCTCACTGGCGAGGTGTACGTCGGCTTCTTCAACTGGAACTGCGAGGTCTGCCACGACCGCCTGCCGCAGTTCATCGCCGAGGCGGAGCGGAGGTCCGACCCGAGGCAGGTGCTCGCGGTGGTGCGCGGCACGCCGGAGCTGGCGGTGGAGATGACGTCACGGCTCGGCCCGGTGGCGCGGGTCGTGGTGGAGGAGAAACGCGGCCCGGTGCAGGTCGCCTTCCATCTCTACGCGACCCCGGCGTTCTGCGTCCTCAACCCCGACCACACCATCCGGGCCAGCGGGTACGAGCCGGGCCTGGCGGCGGCGAGGCCGTGACCGGCCCGTCGGGGACCGGGGAGGAGCCCGGGGCCGCTCCCGCCGGTCCCGCCGGTTTCACCGTTCCGTCGCCGGTCGGCGACGAGCCCGTGACGGCGCCGGCCGGCGGCGGGCCCGCGACCCCGCCGCGAACCGGTGACGGCACGGCGGCCCGGATCGCCGAGGCGGCGCGGCTCGCCGTACGGGCGGCTCCCGGGCGGCTGGCGCTGTACGTCGTCGTGACCCTGGTGTCGGCGGCGCTGCCGGTCGGCACCGCGTGGCTCACCCGGGCGATCGTCAACGGCCTGACCGGGGACTCCAGTCTCGGCGAACCCGCGCTGCTCGCCGGGGCCCTGGGCGCCACGGTGCTCGGGTCGATGGCGCTGACCGCCGCCGGGACGTTCCTGCGCGCCGAGGTGGAACGGGAGATCGGCGCGCTCGCCAAGGAACGGCTGTTCACCGCGGTGGCGCGGATCCGCGGTCTCGCCCCGTTCGAGGACCCGGCCTTCCTCGACCGGCTGCAGCTCGCCGACGAGTCCGGCGGGCGCGGGCCGAACCGGGTGATCGAGGGCCTCCTCGGCGTCTCGCGCAGCGCCCTCACGATCTCCGGGCTGCTCGGCCTGGTGAGCGCGCTGAGCCCGCTGATGGCGGTGATCGTGCTGCTGTCCGGCGTCCCGGTGCTCGCCGCCGAGCTCCTGCTCGGCAAACACCGCGCGGCCGCGTTCTGGGAGATCACTCCGGCGGAGCGGCGGGAGATCTTCTACCGGGACCTGCTCGCGACGGAACGGGCCGCCAAGGAGGTGCGCCTCCTCGGCCTGGGCGGGTTCGTGCGCGGCCGGATGCTGGCGGAACGGCGGGCGCACGAGGCGACGCAGCGCCGGGTGGACCGCCGGGAGTTCGCCGTCCGGGCGGGCCTGGGCCTGGTCGGCGTCGCGGTGCTGGTGCCGGGCCTGATGTGGGCGGTCGCGGCGGCGCGCGCCGGCCGGCTGAGTGTCGGTGACGTCGCGATGTTCATCACCGCCGTCATGGGCGTGCAGGCGGCGCTCGGCGGCGTGGCGCAGGACATCGCCAGGGCGCACGAGTCGCTGCTGCTCTTCCGGCACTACCTCACGGTGCTGCGGGGCGTCCCGGACCTGCCGGTGGCCGTACGGCCGGCCGCCCTGCCGCCGCTGCGGCGGGGCATCGAGCTGCGGGACGTGTGGTTCCGCTACTCCGAGGGCCACCCCTGGGTGCTGCGCGGGGTGAACCTGGTGATCCCGTACGGCCGGGCCGTCGCCCTGGTGGGGCTCAATGGCGCGGGAAAGTCCACGCTGGTCAAGCTGCTGTGCCGCTTCTACGACCCGACCCGGGGCGCGGTGCTGTGGGACGGCGTCGACATCCGCGAGGCCGATCCGGACGCGCTGCGCGGGCGGATCAGCGCCGTGTTCCAGGACTACATGGACTACGAGCTGACCGCGGCCGAGAACGTCGGCGTCGGCGACCTGGACGCGCTGAACGACCAGGACCGCATCGAGGCGGCGGCCCGGCGCGCGGGGGTGCACGAGACGCTCGCCGCGCTGCCGGACGGCTACCGGACCCTGCTGAGCCGCCGGTTCACCAGCGACGTGGACAGGGAGGCGGTCGGGGTCGGCCTGTCCGGCGGGCAGCGGCAGCGCGTCGCGCTGGCCCGCGCCTTCATGCGCGCCGACCGGGACCTCGTCATCCTCGACGAGCCGAGCGCCGGGCTGGACGCCGCCGCCGAGCACGAGGTGCACACGAGCCTCAAGGAGTACCGGAACGGCCTCACGAGCCTGCTGATCTCGCACCGCCTGGGCGCGGTCCGGGACGCCGACCGCATCGTGGTGCTGTCCGGAGGCGTGGTCGTGGAGGAGGGAAGCCATGACGAGCTGGTCGCCGCCGGCGGTGAGTACGCGCGGCTGTTCACCCTGCAGGCGTCGGGATACCGGTCCAGGACGGCGGTGTGACATGGAGTCGGCGGTTCCGGCATGGGGACGGCGATGCGGTGTGGGACCGGCGGGACGGGACGAGGGCGGTGGTGTGACGTGTGGTGGCTGATCCCCGCGGCCCTGGCCGTGGCCGCCGCGGCGGCGGTCCGGTGGGCGCGGCGGCTCGTGGTGGCGACGGTCAGCGGGCCCAGCATGGAACCGGCCTTCGCGGACGGGGACCGCGTGCTGGCCAGGCCGGTGCGGCCGGGGCGGGTCCGGCCGGGGCAGGTGGTCGTGGTGCTGCCCGAGTACGAGGGCGTCCGGCCGCGGCGGCCGGCCCGCCGGCTGCTGATCAAGCGGGTGGCGGCCGTGCCGGGCGACCCGGTGCCGGACGGCCTCGGGCCGGCGCTGGCCGGGGCCGCGGGCACACCGGTGCCGAGCGACCGGTTCGTGCTGCTCGGGGACAATCCGGGGTACAGCGTGGACTCCCGCCAGGAGGGATTCTTCGACGCCGCCCGGATACAGGGCGTCGTGGTGAGGCGACTCGGAGAGACTGCCGGGAATAATTCACAATGAGCGCATTGACGTACTTAATTGATCGAAGTAAGACTATGGGTAAATTAATAACCGTTCCGGAGAAAGGTCTCTGAGATGAAGCTCGTCAACGGCGTCACCGACCGGATCATCTCCCTTCTCGGCCGTAAGGCGACCGCGCACGCGACGCCCGCCAGGGGCAGCTGCGTGGCCGGATGCGGAGGCGACGGCGTCTGGACCGGCGCGAAGGCCGACGGCGGCAGGCGTCCCTGCTGCTGATCCGCGTCCAGTGTGCGGCGGGTCACCCGCCCGCCGCACGCGTTCCGGAATTCCGGTCCGCGCCGCCGCGTCCCGAATTCCGGTGAATCGCTCAGGAATCCGGAGGGGAATTCCTTTGCGTGGCGGGAACGCGCGACGGCGGCCATTTCGCGTACGATCGGTTTTCCGGTGGCGCCCGCCTCCACGGCCCGTCCGGGGCCGCGCCGGCCCGCTCGTCCCGGGGCCCGGAGCGGACGGCCACGCCGCATTCCCGGAGAATCCCTGGAGCGACCATGAGGATCGGCATCATCGGCGCCGGAAACATCGGCGGCGCCCTCACCCGACGGCTGACGGACCTCGGCCACGAGGTGACGGTGGCCAACTCGCGCGGCCCGCAGACCCTCGCCGACCTGGCCTCGGAGACCGGGGCGAAGGCGGTGACCGTCGAGGAGGCGTCGCGCGGGGCCGACCTCGTCGTGGTCACGATCCCGGAGTGCCGGGTGCCCGAGCTGCCTCCCGGCCTCTTCGACGGGGTGCCGGACGACGTGGTCGTCGTCGACACCGGCAACTACTACCCCCGGCAGCGTGACGGCCGCATCGAGGAGATCGAGTCCGGCCTGCCGGAGAGCCGCTGGGTGGAAAAGCGCCTCGGCCGTCCGGTGATCAAGGCGTTCAACAACATCTATGCCCGGCACCTCGCCGAGCACGGCCGTCCCGCCGGGGCCCCGGGGCGCGTGGCCCTGCCGGTCGCGGGCGACGACGAGGCCGCGAAAAGGGTCGTCATGGACCTGATCGACGAGCTCGGCTTCGACCCGGTGGACGCCGGCGGCCTGGACGACTCCTGGCGCCAGCAGCCCGGCACCCCCGTCTACGCCACGGACAAGGACGCCGAAGGGGTCCGCGAGGCACTGGCCGGGGCGAGCCGGGAGCGCGGCCCGGAGTGGCGGGCCACCGACGGCAGCCCGGGCACCTTCATGGCCCCGGCCTGAACACGCCGGCCCGAACGCGGTGACCTGAACGCGGCGGCCTGGACACCCTGGCCCGGCGCTCCGGCCCGGCCGGGGTGATCCCGGCGCTCCGGCCCGGCCGGGGTGATTCCGGCGTTCCGGTCCGAGCGGGGCCGGACCAGGCCGGCCGGGCGCCGGTCAGCGGCTGATCGCCTCGTAGGCCGCCACGGTGGCGATGCTGTAGCCCAGGTGCGGGACCAGGTCCGACAGCCAGCCCTCCGTCCCCCACTCGCGAGGGTCGGTGAGCCCCAGCGTCACCATCGGCGCGTTGCCCGCGACCATGACCGCCGCGCCCACGGCGAGCACGGCCAGCGGCCGGGGGAGACAGGGCACGGCCCGCCGGAACAACCCGTAGGCCACCCCCACCCCGAGGCCGGCCGCCATGCCGAGCAGCGGGCCGATGCCCTCCTTGCGGTGCTCGGCGGTCTCCTCCTCGCCCAGGTGGAGGCCGGTCCTGCCGGCGAGGATCCCCGCGGCCTGCTCGGGCGTGGAACTCGGCCCCCGGCCGCGGACGGCCATGTCGAGATAGGTCAGGGCGTTGAGGGTCACGGTTCCGGCGGCGCCGGCGATCAGGCCGTTCCTGCATGCGTGGGCCACTGCTGGTCCTCACCTTCCGTGCGGGGTCCTCCGGCGGGCCGACGGGACGCCCGCGGCGGCCGGTGGGACGGCGCGGGCGCCGCGGCGTGCGGCCTGCCGGTCCTCTACCCCCGGCGTCCGGTTCGTACGGCCAGGCGTTCCCGAAGCCGTCCTCAACTCACGGCCTCGGAAAGTAGATCGCCGTCGGTCCGGGCGCCGTCGCGTGGCGCGTCCGGGAGCGCCGGGCGGCGGCGGAGAAGGTCGGGAACGAGGGTGGCGATCCCGATCGCGGCCAGGACGGCGCCGAGCCACAGCGGGGCGCGCAGGCCGAAGAGGTCGACGCCCAGCCCGCCGGCCCAGGACCCGATGATGACGCCGAGGGTGATGAAGGAGGTGTGGACGGTGTTGACCAGCGGCCCGGCGTTCCCGGCCCGCTGGACGCGGGCGGTCATCGCCGCGTTGAGGGTGACCCCCGCCAGGCCGATCCCCATCATGAACGTCACGGCGGGGACCGGGAGATGGGCCAGCAGCGCGAACCCGGTGAGGAAGGCGAGGTTCAGGACCAGGCCGCAGAGCAGCACGGCGAGGGTGTGCCGGTCGGCGAGACGTCCGACGACGGCGTTCCCGGCCACGGTGGCGGCGCCGTAGGCGACGAGCAGCAGCGGGACGGTACCGGCGGCGAAGCCGGTGACCCCGGTGAGGACCGGGGTGAAGTAGGTGAAGGCCGCGAACGTCGCGCCGATGACGAACGTGCTGGTGGACAGCGTCAGCCACAGGCGCGGGGCGCGGAAGACCGCCAGTTCGCTCCGGAGGTTCCCGCCGTCGCCGTCGCGCTCCAGGCGCGGCACCGCGGCGAGCGTGGCCAGGGCGGCGATCACCGTCAGGACGCCGACGGCCCAGAAGGCGGCGCGCCAGCCCAGCCGCTCACCGATCAGGGTGGACAGCGGCATGCCGAGCAGCGTGCCGAGCATCAGGCCGTTCATGGCCGTCGCGACGGCCCGGCCCCGTGCCTCGGGACGCGCCAGCCGCAGGCACAGTGAGATCGAGATCCCGAAGAACGCCTGGGAGGCGGCTCCGGTGATCACCCGCGCCACCGTCATGACCCCGTAGCCGGGGGCGACGGCGGCCAGCACGTTGCCCGCCAGGAAGACGGCGAACAGCGCCGTCAGCGCCGTCTTCGGGTTCACCCGGAGCAGCGCCACGGTCAGGAACGGGCCGCCTGCGGCCATGGCCGCCGCGAAGGCGGTGACGAGGTAGCCGACCTGCGGGACGGTGACGCCCAGCCCCTCCGCGATCTGCGGCATCAGACCGGCGACGGCGAACTCGCTGGTCACCATGGCGAAGATGCCGAGGGCCATCATGTGCACGGCGCGACTCACGGTTCTCCTTGAGACATCGGTTTTGTATTGATCGGTTCAAAACATGGACATGGGAGGGCGGCGTGGAGCGCCGGCGCTTCGGGGGTGGGTTCCGGGCCGGCGCTCAGCGGTCATGGACCGGTGGGCCGGTGGACCGGCGGGTCGGCGGTTCGGGGTGGGTGGGCCGGTGGGCCGGTGGTCAGCGGTCCGGGGCGGACGGCCTGTCCGGGGCGGACGGCCCGGCCGGCTCGGGGCCGGAAGGCGCGGGCTCGCGGGAGGCGGGATCGGCCGGGCCGGGTTCGGCGGTGAGCGCGTCCATCGCCGTCGCCACAATGGCCTCCAGCGTGGCGCGGCCGGCGCCTCCCTGGCCCGAGACCCGCAGCCCCGCGATCACCGCGTTGACGAAGCGGGCCAGGGAGCCGGCGTCGCGGGAGGAGGTGATGCCGCCCTCGCGCTGCCCGGCCTCCAGCGCCGCGCGCATGACGGCCAGTCGGCGCGCGGTGTCGCGTTCCAGCATCCCGGCCGCCTCCGGGTCGCGGCCGGCGAGCTCCACGACGCTGTTGACGGACAGGCAGCCGCGACGGTCGTCCGGGTCGTCGCCGATCACCATGGCGAACAGGGTGCGGATCCGCTCCGCGCCGGGCCGGCTCTCGTCCTCCAGGACGGCGAACTGGGCGGCGTTCATGGTCTCGATGTAGCGGGCCAGCGCGCGCTTGAACAGGTCGTGCTTGCTGGCGAAGGCGTTGTAGATGCTGCTGCGGCCCAGCCCGGTGGCGTCGCACAGGTCCTGGGTCGAGGTGGCCTCGTAGCCCTTCTCCCAGAAGGCGTGCATCGCCGCGTCCAGGGCCCGGTCCTCGTCGAACGTCCTCGGCCGTGCCATGCGGTCACCGTAACACTTTTGGAATGATCAGTACAGTACGGCTCGCATCCCGCCGGGAGCCGCTCACGGTGGGCGGTCTCCGCGGGCCACGGGGACGGTACGGCTCACGTGGCCTTTCGGCGTACGGCCCGCGTGGCCTTTCGGCGTACGGCCCGCGCGGTGACGACCGCCGCGCGGGCCGTACGGCCGGCCGGGGGTCAGCGCAGCGCGGTGGCCCGGTCGAGGGCCGGGGGCGTCACGGGGCCCTGGGCGAAGTGGGCGCGGAACGCCTCGTAGTCGCGGCTGCCGCGCACGGCGTCGGTGAACCCGGCGAACGCGGTGTAGCCGTCATCGCCGATCAGGGTGTAGGCCAGGGCGGCGAGCCGGTAGGTGCGCCCGGTCTCCAGGGGCCTGCCGTCGATCAGGACGTCGGCGGGGTTCACCCGGTCGCCGACCGGCCGGGTGGCGTCGTAGGAGTATCGGACGTTGCCGGAGACGGCCAGCGGGGCGAAACGCACCGAGCCGTTCGCCTGGGTCTGCCACTGCTGCTCCAGCGCCTGCTCGATCGCCGCGCCGGTGACCGAGACGGTGACCACCGGGTTGGCGTAGCCGAAGGCCGACCACGCCTCGCCGAACAGCACCGTGCCGTCGGCGTCGGCCGGGTTGGTCCCCTTGGCGTACCGCAGGTCGCCGCGGAGCGCCACCGAGCCCTTGACCGGGGCGACGGCGACCATCGCGAGGTCGGCGTTCCCGCCCGGGGTGCGCCGGGAGTCGGCGTACTCGGCGTCGGCGGCGAAGTTGCCGAGCGTGCTCTCGCCGTCGGCGTCGCGCGTCCGCGTGAGGTCCCCGGTGATCGTGCCGACCGGCCGGGCGTAGGTCTGCGCGCCGCGGTTCACCCAGTGGTCGACGAGCGTGACCATCTCGGGGTCGGCGGGCACGTCACGGGTGACCGGGTGGTTGACCGAGGTGGTCGCCGAGCGGATCACGTCCCGGGTGGCCGGGTCGATCCGCAGGTTGATCTCGTTGATCAGCCTGCCGTGGTTGGCCGCCTCGACCACCGGGCGCGGGTCGCCCGCCGGGTCCGGCACCGAGCAGTTGAACAGGGCGTGCCAGTGGCCGGTGACGATCGCGTCGATGTCCGGGGTGACCTGCCGGGCGAAGTCGAACACCGGGCCCGTGGGGTTGGCGTTGCACCGGTCGTAGACGTCGCCCGCCGTGCCTCCCTCGTGCACGTTGGCCACGATCGCCTCCACGCCCCGGCGCTTCAGCTCGGCGGCGTAGCGGTTGGCGGTCTCCACCAGCGGGAGGTTGTCCAGGCCCGGCTGGTAGGAGGTCGAGCCGTTCACCGTGGTGGGGGTCGTCAGGTTGATGAAGCCCACCGGGATCTTCGGCCCGCGCTCCGGCTTCACCCACCGGATGACGTACGGCGCGAGCAGCGGCTTGTCCGATCCCTTGGCGGTGACGTTCGCCGCGGAGAACGGGAAGTCCGCGCCGTGGAAGCGCCGGCCGGTCGAGTCGGTGAAGCAGCTGTCCACGTCGATCTCGCCGAAGCAGCGGCCCTTGCCCATGTGGTCGCGCAGGAACGACGGCGACAGGTCGAGCTCGTGGTTGCCGACGGCGCTGAACTCCACGCCGACGCGGTTGAGGAACTCGATGGTCGGCTCGTCGGCGTGGTAGGCGACCTCGGTCGGCCAGCCGCTGAAGTTGTCGCCGGTGGAGAAGGTGATCGAGTTCTTGTGGCCGGCCCGGAGCCGCTTCAGGTGGGTGGCGATGTAGGGGGCGCCGCCGACCACGATCGTCCTGCCCTCGGCGTCCTTGACGGTGCCGTTGGCCGCGTCGTCGTGCGGGCGCAGGTAGCCGTGCAGGTCGGTGATGGACAGCAGCTGCACGTCCACGGGCCGCTCGTGCGGCGGCCGGGCCTGGGCGATGCCCGGCTGGGTCGTGACGAGCGCGGTCAGGGCCAGGCCCGCCACGATGGGGAGCCTTCGGGGGAGAAGTCGCACGCGTGTTCCTTGGGGTCGTACGGGTCGAAGATCCCGTACAGCCGATCAGACGCGCCTTACGACTTTCCACCAATTAGATGCCGAAAAGGAGAAATCTGGCGACTTCTCCTTGGGCTCCTTTTTGTTAATCGGTGTCGACTTGCATCACCAAGCTGGCCTTATTTTTGAATTGTTCCCTATTTTGACTTTTAGGGTTATCATCCCTTTAGTCTGGAATACACCTTCTCGTCCCCTCGATGACTCCGGCCCCGGATCACCCCGCCGCGGGGAGGGCCGTCCCCGGTTCCGCCGGGTCACCGTTCGCCAGGATGTCGCGGGCGTCCATGAGGGCGAAGCCGAGGAGGTTGAGGCCCCGCCAGGTGGCCGGGGAGGCGGCGCGCGCGTCGTCCGCCGCCAGCCCGATGCCCCAGATCCGGTCCACCGGGCTGGCCTCGACCAGGACCCGGCCGCGGGTGCCCAGCAGGAACTCCCTCAGCTCCGGGTGCGCGCCGAACTTCGCGACACCGCCGCGCACCACGATCCCGTAGCGATGCTCGCGCCAGACGGCCTCGTCGAAGCCCCGGACCTCGCGGCCGAGCCGCTTGACCTCACCGGGATGCCGGGCGCCGAGAATCCGTCCGGCGGTCTCGTCGTCGCCGAACAACCACGCCTTGTGGGCCATCATGTAGTGCTCCGCGGAGCGGAAGACGTGCCCGTCCACTGTGAAGGGGGCCTCCCACCACTGGCTGAGACACCCCGGGCCGACACCCCCGCCGCGTGGCGGCCGGTGCCCCCAGAAGAACAGGTGACGGAGCACCGCGCCGTTCCGCTCGGCGGTCACGGCCTCGGCGACCGAACGGGGAAGTCTGCTCATTCCGGACACCGGCTCACCATGCCACGTACGGCCGAGGCCGGGCCACCGGATTGACGGGCGCGACGCCCCGACACCTCAGCGCCCCGGCGCGCCGTACGCCCCGACACCTCAGCGCCCCGGCGCGCCGTACGGCCCGGCGGACACGGAACCACGGCGGGTCCGGCCGGTCGGGCGCGGGGCTACGGCCGGTCCAGCAGGCTGAGCGCCCGGTCGAAGGCGGCGTGGGCGTCCGCGGTGAACAGGACGAACCGCACTTCCGACACCCGAGTGGCCGTGACGCTCACGGTGCCGACCGCGATGCGGGCGGCGTCGTCCATCGGCCAGCCGTAGACCCCCGCCGACACCGCGGGGAACGCGACGCCGGCCGCGCCGAGCTCGTCGGCGACCCGCAGCGACTCGCGGTAGCAGGAGGCGAGCAGCTCCGAGCGGTCCTCGCCGGCGGAGAAGACGGGACCGACGGTGTGGATGACCCAGCGGGCCGGCAGCTCGCCCGCGGTGGTGGCCACCGCCATGCCGGTCGGCAGCCCGTGGATGTAGCGGGAGGCGCGCAGCTCACGGCACTCGGCGAGGATCGCCGGGCCGCCGCGCCGGTGGATCGCCCCGTCGACCCCGCCGCCCCCGAGGAGCGAGGAGTTGGCGGCGTTGACGACGGCGTCGACGTTCTGGGTGGTGATGTCCCCGGTGACCAGCGTGATTCTCATCGAAACTCCTTGAGCGCGGAGACCCCGGGCTTCGGCCGCGGGGAGGAGGCCAGGCCCGTAATCTTCCACGGCGGCCGCCCTCCTCACATCCCGCCGGTGCGCCGAGCCGAATCCTTGACGTCCTCGGTCAGATCGATTAGACCTCAGGAGGTCATCGATCAACTCCCGGGAGGTCACCGTGTTCGACAGAGCGTTGCCGCGACGCGCGGTACGCGCCGCGATGGTCATTGCGGCGGCGGGCTCGCTGGTCACGTCGGGAGTGATGCCCGCTTCGGCGGCCGAGTCCGGGGGCGGGCCGCCGAAGCCGACGAAGGGTCCGTGCCAGTACACCCCGACCCCGGACGAGCCGGCCGCGCGCAAGGTGCCGCTGCCGCCGGACCCGCGTCGCACCCCCACCCGCCCCGTCTCCGCGGTCCTCAAGACCAACCACGGCGACATCGGGCTCACCCTCGACCCGGCCAAGGCTCCCTGTACGGTGCAGAGCTTCGTGCACCTGATCCGGCACAGGTTCTACGACGCCACCTCGTGCCACCGGCTGACCGCCTATGACCGGTTGAAGGTGCTGCAGTGCGGTGACCCCGGCTTCACCGGCGAGGGCGGACCGGGCTACCGGTACAAGGACGAACTGCCCACCGATCTGCCGCCGTGGCCGGGCGACTCCACCGGGCAGCGCAGGACGTACGCGCGCGGAGTGCTGGCCATGGCCAACGCCGGGCCGGACACCAACGGCAGCCAGTTCTTCCTGGTCTACGGCGACTCCGGGCTGGCGGCCAACTACACGGTCTTCGGGACGGTCGACGCCGCCGGTCTCGCCGCCCTGGACCGCATCGCGGCCGGTGGCATCCAGCCCGTCGAGGGAGGCCCGACACCGCCGGTGGACGGCAGGCCCGCCCTCCCGGTCGACATCGGCGACGCCCGGATCGGTCACTAGTCGTCGGCGGTGACGCCTCCGCGGCGGACCGTCCGCGGAGGCGTCACCGCCGAACGCCGCTCCGCCGGCGCGACCGTACGGCGGGCGTGCCGGGGGCCGGGCGGTGGGCACGCGCGAGGAGAGGGTGTGGGGCGTGAGGGCCGACGGAGACTCCGGCGTGCCGGGATCCCTGAGGAGGGTGCTCGCCGACGTCGCCGCCGAGCGGGCCGCGCAGGACGCCATGTGGGGGGTGCAGGAGCATCCCGACGGCACCGGTCCCGAGGGCACGGCCGCCGCCGACCGCGCCAAGCGCGACCTCGACGAGGCCAAGCGCGCCGGCGGGGTCACCTGGCGGCACATCCTGCGCGAGGAGGTCCTGGAGGCGTTCGCCGAGGACGACCCCGACCTGCTGCGCGGCGAGCTGATCCAGGTCGCCGCCGTCGCCGTCAAGTGGGCGCAGGCCCTCGACCGGCGCGTCGCGACCGCGCCGCACCGGGTGCGCCCGACCCGGTTCACCGCGATCGTCGACGTGCACGTGATGTTCGTCCGCGACGGCGCGCTGCTGCTCGGGCGGCGGGCGAACACCGGGTACGGCGACGGCCTGTGGCACCTGCCCAGCGGGCACCTGGAGGCCGGGGAGCCGGTGCTCCGGGCCGCGGCCCGCGAGGCGGCGGAGGAGGTCGGCGTCACCGTCGACCCGGCCGACCTGACCTTCGTCCATGTCATGCACCGCGCCCCCGACCGGGTCGGGCTGTTCTTCCGGGCCGAGCGCTGGACCGGCGAGCCGTACAACGCCGAACCCGGCAAGTGCGACGGCCTGGCCTGGTATCCGATGGACGGGCTGCCCGCGGACATGGTCGACTACCCCGCGGCGGCCCTGCGGGCGATCGCGGAGGGGCGGGGCTTCGCGCTCCACGGCTGGGACGGCCCGGAGCGCTGAGCCCCGGGGCGGTGAGTCTGGAGCGCTGAGCCCCGGGGCGGTGAGCCCGGAGCACTGAGCCCCGGGGCGGCGGCCCCGGGCCTCCGGCGGGCTTCCGGCGGCTTTCGGCCGGGTGGAGGCTGAAATTTTCACGGGACCCGCGACCCGCCGGTGAGGATCGCACCTGGTGACCGGCCGGACGCGGCGCGGTACGACCGGGCGACCGTTTGCAGCGAAGAGACCGGACTTTATGGTGCGTCGTGCAGGAGGGACCCCACAGACGTTCGCGACCCCCGGAGCAGCGCACCATGACGGACACGAGAGAACGACGCGGCATGAGCCGGGCCGTCGCGGTGATCCTCGCCGCGCTCGGCCTGGTCCTCGCGGCGGGAGCGGTCACCGCCCCGGCACGCGCCGACACGACCATCTGCGAGAAGTACGGCTCGACCACCATCCAGAACGGCAGGTACATCGTCCAGAACAACAACTGGGGCGACGACACGACCCAGTGCATCAACGTCACGAGTACCGGCTTCACCGTCACCCAGGCGAGCCACAACAAACCGACGAACGGCGCGCCGGGCTCGTACCCGTCGATCTACGCCGGCTGCCACTACGCCAACTGCACCTCCGGCAGCGGCCTGCCGATGCGGGCCAGCGACAGCCGGTTCAACGGCGTCCAGACCAGCGTCAGCATGACCTACCCCGGCAGCGGGGTGTACGACGCCGCCTACGACATCTGGTTCGATCCGACCCCGCGGACCGACGGCCAGAACACCGGCGCCGAGATCATGGTGTGGCTCAACCGCGCGGGGCCGATCCAGCCGGTCGGCTCGCGGGTGGGCACGGTCAGCCTCGCCGGGGCCACCTGGGAGGTCTGGTACGGCAACATCGGCTGGAACGTGATCTCCTACGTCCGCACCTCGGCGACGAACTCGATCGGCTTCGCCGTGCGCACCTTCGCCGACGACGCGATCAACCGCGGCTACGCCCAGCGGTCGTGGTACCTCACCAGCGTCCAGGTGGGCTTCGAGCCGTGGGTGGGCCAGACCGGCCTGGCGGTGAACAACTTCTCCTACAGCGTCGGCGGGAGCGACGGCGGCGACCCCGGGAACGGCGGGGGCGGCTGCTCGGCCGCCGGGACCGCCCCGGCCCAGTGGTACAACGGCTACGTCGTCGATCCGGTCACCGTCACCAACACCGGCTCCGCTCCGACCAGCGGCTGGACCGTCACCTTCACCCTCCCGGCCGGGCACACGCTCTCCGGCTCCTGGAACGCCACCGTGACCACCAGCGGGCAGACCGTCACCGCTCGCAACGCGAGCCACAACGGCTCCCTCGCGCCCGGCGCCAAGGCGAGCTTCGGCTTCCAGGTCACCCGTCCCGGCGGCGGCGTCCAGGTGCCCTCCGGCTACACCTGCGCCGCGTCCTGACCCGGCCCGGGGGTGCGGCACGCGCGCTCGCCGTACCCCCCCCGGGCCGTTCCGCCGACCGGCACGCCGCCCACCCCGCCGACGACCCATCGAAGGGACCGAAGTGCGCATCTCCCTCCCGTCCGGCCGTCGGGCCCGGCTCCGCGCCGTGCTCGCCGCCGCGCTGCTGGCCGCAGGGATGTCGATCCCCGCGGCGACCACCACGGCCGCGGCCGGAGCCGCGTCCGGTTCGGGCTCCGGGACGGGAACGGGTGCCGCGCTCCGGGCCGCGGCGGGGGAGCCCTACCGCGACCCGTCCCTGCCGGTGGCGACCCGGGTCGCCGACCTGCTCTCGCGGATGACACTGGACGAGAAGATCGGCCAGATGACCCAGGCGGAACGCGGCTCCGTCACGGCCGCCGACATCACCGCCTACCGGCTGGGCTCCCTGCTGTCCGGCGGCGGCTCGGCGCCCTCCCCGAACAACGCCGCCTCCTGGGCCGACATGTACGACGGCTTCCAGCGGGCCGCTCTCGCCACGCCGCTGGGCGTCCCCCTCGTCTACGGCGTGGACGCGGTGCACGGCCACAACAACGTGGTCGGCGCCACGATCTTCCCCCACAACATCGGGCTCGGCGCCACCCGGGACCCCGAGCTGGTGCGGCAGATCGGCCGGGCGGTCGCAGAGGAGGTTTCCGGCACGGGCGTCGACTGGAACTTCGCCCCCTGCGTGTGCGTGGCACGCGACGACCGGTGGGGACGCACCTACGAGTCGTTCGGCGAGCTGCCCGAGCTCCCCTCGTCGATGACGACGATCGTCACCGGCCTGCAGGGGCCGGAGCTGGGCGGCCCGGCCTCGGTGATGGCCACCGCCAAGCACTACGTCGGCGACGGCGGCACGATCGGCGGGGACGACCAGGGTGACACCCGGCTGACCGAGGCCGAGCTGCGGGCGATCCATCTGCCGCCGTTCAAGGCCGCGGTGGAACGCGGGGTGGGCTCGGTGATGGTCTCGTTCAGCAGCTGGAACGGCGTGAAGACGCACGGCGACCGGTACCTGATCACCTCCGTGCTCAAGGGCGAGCTGGGCTTCACCGGGATCGTCGTCTCCGACTGGAACGGCGTGGACCAGATCGACGGCGCCCAGGGGCTGTCGGCCACCGACGTGCGCACCGCGGTCAACGCCGGCGTCGACATGGTGATGGAGCCCCAGGCGTGGAAGCAGTTCATCACCCTGCTGCGGGCCGAGGTGCAGGCCGGGCGGGTGGCGACCTCACGGGTGGACGATGCCGTCCGGCGCGTCCTCACGAAGAAGTTCGAGCTGGGCCTCTTCGAGAAGCCGCTGACCGACCGGTCCTACACCTCCACCGTGGGCGGCGCGGCGCACCGCGCCCTGGCCCGCCAGGCGGTGGCGAAGTCGCAGGTGCTGCTGAAGAACAGCGGGAACGTCCTGCCGCTGGCCGCCTCCGGCGGAAAGATCTTCGTCGCGGGGAGGAGCGCCGACGACATCGGCATTCAGAGCGGCGGCTGGACCGTCTCCTGGCAGGGCTCCCCGGGGAACATCACCCCCGGCACCACCATCCTGCAGGGCATCCGCGACACCGTCGGCTCGGCGGCGACGGTGACCTACAGCCGCGACGGCAGCGGCGTCGACGGCTCCTACCGGGCCGCGATCGCCGTGGTGGGCGAGACCCCGTACGCCGAGGGCCAGGGCGACCGCACCGGATCCATGGGCCTGGACGCCACGGACCTGCGCACCCTCGACACGCTGCGCCAGGCCGGGGTGCCGCTGGTCGTGGTGCTGGTCTCGGGCCGCCCGCTGGACATCGCCGCCCAGCTGCCCGGCTGGGACGCCCTGGTGGCCTCGTGGCTGCCGGGCACCGAGGGGCGGGGCGTCGCCGACGTCCTGTTCGGAGCGGTCAAGCCCACCGGGAAGCTGCCGATGACCTGGATGGGCGACGTGAGCCAGCAGCCGATCAACGACGGGGACGGCAAGACACCGCTCTTCCCCTACGGCCACGGGCTGACCTACCGGGACTCGCCCGCCGACACCGCCCCGCCGTCCGCGCCCGGCGCGCCGGCCGCGTCGGGGGTGACGTCCTCCCAGGTCACACTGTCCTGGGCGGCGTCGAGCGATGACGTCGGCGTGACGGCCTATGACGTCGTACGGGTGCAGGGCACGACCGAGACCACGGTGGCGACACCGGCGACCCCCTCGGCGACGGTCACCGGCCTGTCCGCGGGCACCGCGTACACGTTCGCGGTCTACGCGCGCGACGCGGCGGGCAACCGCTCGCCCCGGTCCGGCACGGTGAACGTCACCACGAGCGGCGGGAACGGCGGAAGCGGCTGCCGGGTCACCTACGCCGCCGGCGACTGGGGCGGCGGGGGCTTCGGGGCCACCGTCACCGTCGCCAACACCGGAACCTCCGCGATCAACGGCTGGACGCTGCGGTTCACCTTCCCCGGCGACCAGCGCGTCACCCAGGGCTGGTCGGCGACCTGGTCGCAGTCGGGAGCCGCCGTCACCGCGACGAGCCTGTCGTGGAACGCCTCCCTCGCCCCCGGCGCCTCGACCGGCATCGGGTTCAACGGCTCCTACGGCGCCGGCAACCCGGCCCCGGCCGCGTTCACCCTGAACGGCACGCCCTGCACGGTGTCCTGACGAGCGGAAGCGGTCGCGGCGGGTTAAACGAACTGCGAAATGTCGGTGGGGCAGGCAAGAATGATCGCATCATGGTCATCTCACCTTCGCTCCCGTTCGCGGCCACGACGTCCCCCAACGGCGACATCGTGGTCTTCTACGTCGGTCCCGAGCCGCGCATGACGCCCGAGCAGGCGCTCGCGTTCGCCGACCGGCTGCGCGACATGGCCGCCGAGCGCCTCGCGCCCGCCTGACCCGTACCCGTCCCCCTCGACCGGCTTCCCGGCGTCACCGGGTGGTGAACCGGGCCGGTTCACCGTACGGCGTCACCAGGCGGTGAACCGGCTCCGCGCGACGCAGGGCACCGGGCGTCGCGCGCGGGCCGGCCGGGGGAATGGTCGCCTGCACCGCGGCCACGATGTGGGCGTACGGCGACCCCTCCTCCTCCAGTTCCCCGCGCAGTTCCGCCAGGCCCGCGCGGTGCTCGCGCAGCAGCTGCACGGCCGGCTCCACGGCGCCGCGGGCCGACAGCTCGCACACCGCCGCCAGGTGGTCGGCCGGCTCCTCGCCGGACAGGCCGAATCCCGCGGTGCGGAAAGCGTCCTCGAACCGGTGCAGAGCCTCCTGGCGTCCGGCCGCGTCGCCGGGGGAATGGGAGGCCAGGCGGAACCGGCGGCTGCGCCCCGGGCCGAGCACCGCGGCGTGATGCGCCTCCAGGGCGGTCTGGGACGTGGCCGCCACGTGGACGAGGAAGGCGGTCAGCCGGTTGCGGACCTCGCCGAAGGGGAGCGTGGCGACCGACCTCGCCAGGAGCGGCCACGCCTCCCGCATTCCCTCGTCGGGCCGTCCGAGCAGTACCGAGGCGACCATGTGGGCGGTGCGCACCCCGCCGTCGAGAACGCTCATGACGACGCGGCGCCCGTCGCGGCTCGTGCCGGCGCCGGTGCCGGCGCGGCCGACGGTCCTCGTCCGGTTCTCTCCCGGGCGACCTGTCGGGCGGTCATCATCGTGGGAATCCCTTCCGGACCCTGTGGCGTCGTACATGCGGGGATCAGCTTTCCCGGACGGCCGGTCGGCGCGGCAGAGTCTTTGGTCGGGCTGCCTGGGACCAAAGTCCTTAAGTTCACATAAAGCAGGAAATATCCGGTGGCACGGTCGACGGCGCGACGAGAGGCGGCGCGGCGAGAAGCAAGACGGCGAGAGGCGGGGCGACGAGGGGCGGCGCGACGGGTGGCGGCGCGGCGGGCCGTACGGCGGACGCCCGCCCGCCGTGCGGCCCGCGGGTCCGTCAGCGGGTCCGTCAGCGGGTCGGTTCCCACCCGCGCCGGGGCTCCGCCAGGCCGCGCCGGTCGTCCCGGCTGCGGTAGACGATGTAGGGGCGGGTGAGATAGCCGACCGGCGCGGTGAGCGCGTGGACCAGCCGGGTGAACGGCCAGATCGCGAACAGCACCAGCGCGCTGAGCGCGTGCAGCCGGAACAGCGGCGGGGCGCCCGCCATCAGCTCCCCCTCGGGACGGAAGAAGAAGATCGACCGGAACCACGGGGAGATCGTCGTGCGGTAGTCGTAGCCGCCGCCGAGGACGTTGGCCACGACCGTCGCGGCCAGGCCGAGCGCGAGGGTCAGGGCGAGGACCGCGTACATGAGCTTGTCGTTGCGGGTCGTGGCGGTGAACACCGGGCCGACGGTACGGCGCCGGTAGACCAGGATCGCCAGGCCGCCCACGGTCGCCACGCCCGCCAGCGTGCCGAGCACGACGGCCGTGACGTGGTAGGCCGTCTCGCTCACCCCGGCGGCCTCGGTCCAGCCCTTGGGGACCACCAGCCCGCCGACGTGGCCGAGGATCACCAGGAGCAGGCCGAAGTGGAACAGCGGGCTGCCGGCCCGCAGCAGCCGGGACTCGTACATCTGCGACGAGCGCGTGGTCCAGCCGAACCTGTCGTAGCGGTAGCGCCACACGTGACCGAGCGCGAACACGGTCAGCGCCACATAGGGGGCCACCACCCACAGCGCCGTGTCCAGGGCGTTCACCGGTCGCCTCCCGCGATCGAGTAGGGCTCCAGCCCGACCTCCTCGGCGGGCGGTCCCTCGGCCGCCAGGCGCAGCGCCGTCTCCCGCTCCCACGGGCGGGCCGGTGGAAGGGTCGCCTGCACCGCGGCCACGACGTCGGCGTACGGCGACCCCTCCTCCCGCAGAGCCCGGGTGAGCACCTCCAGGCCCGCGCGGTGCTCGCGCAGCAGCCGCATGGCGGGCCCGGCGGCGCCGCGCGCCGACAGTTCGCACACCACCGCCAGGTGGTCGGGCAGCTCCTCGCCGGAGAGGTCGAACCCCGCCGCGCGGACCGCGTGCCTGAACCGCAGCAGCGCCGCGCCGCGCCTGCGGGTGTCGCCGTAGGTGTAGTACGTCAGGTACGGGCAGCAGCGCCGTTTCAGGTCGAACGTCGCCACGTAGTGCGCCTCCAGCTCCCGCCGCGGGGTGGATTCGACGTGGCGGAGGAAGGCGGCCAGCCGGGCGCGGACCTCCCCGAAGGGGAGCGTCTCCACCGACTTCGAAAGGAGCGGACGTGCCTCGTACAGCCGTTCGTCGGGGTAGCCGAGCAGCACCGAGGCCACCATGTGGACGGTGCGCAGCCCGGCGTCGTCGAGAGCGCTCATGACTTCCTCTCGTGATCGTGGCGGGGGCCGTCGTCGTGACGGGGACCGTCATGATGGGAACCGTCGTCGTGACCGGGGCCGGCGTCGTGGCGGGGGAAGAGGCCCTCGGGGACGCCCTTGCCGTCCCAGTTGAGGAGGTTGACCCGGCCGCGGAGCCGGTCCGCCTCGGCCAGGCCTTCGGTGGTCTGCCGTTCCTTGAGCGCGTGGAAGGTCTCCACGGAGACCGGAGCGGGTCGGCCGGACGCCTCGCCGAACGGGCCGCCCATGCCGGGGCCGCCCTCGACGTCGAGACTGCAGCCGGTGGCCGTCTCCTCCAGCCGAGCGCCCTGCTCGGCGTGTGCCCGGGGGATGACGTAGCGCTCGTCGTAGGCGGCGATGGCCAGCAGCCGGTACATCTCCTCGATCCGCTCGCCGGTCATGCCGACGGACTCGGCGATCGAGGGGTCCGGCTCCTGCCCGAGGTTGTCGCGCCGCATGTGGGAGCGCATCGCCGCCAGCCTGCGCAGCACCGCGCGCACCGGTTCGGGGTCGCCGGCGGTGAACAGCCCGGCCAGGTAGCCGATCGGGATGCGCAGCGCGTCGATGGCGCCGAACAGGTTGCCGGCGTCCTCGCCGTCGTGGCCGGTGCCGGCCAGCGCGTCGACGACCGGCGACAGCGGCGGGATGTACCAGACCATCGGCATCGTCCGGTACTCCGGATGCAGCGGCAGCGCGACGCCGTACTTGAAGATCAGCTTGTGCACGGGGGAGCGGCGGGCGGCCTCCAGCCAGTCCTCCGGGATGCCCTGCGCCCCGGCCGCCGCGATCACCTCGGGGTCGTGCGGGTCGAGCAGCACGCTCCGCTGCGCCTCGTACAGGTCCTTCTCGTCCGGTACGGCGGCGGCCTCGGCGACCCGGTCGGCGTCGTACAGCAGCAGGCCGATGTAGCGCAGCCGCCCGACGCACGTCTCGGAGCAGACGGTGGGGATGCCCACCTCGACCCGCGGGTAGCAGAAGGTGCACTTCTCGGCCTTGCCGGTGCGGTGGTTGAAGTACACCTTCTTGTACGGGCAGCCGGTCACGCACATCCGCCAGCCGCGGCAGCGGTCCTGGTCCACCAGGACGATGCCGTCCTCGGAACGCTTGTACATCGCGCCGGAGGGGCAGGAGGCCACGCACGAGGGGTTGAGGCAGTGCTCGCAGATGCGCGGCAGGTAGAACATGAACGCCCGCTCGAAGTCCAGTTTCACCTCCTCCGAGATCTTGCGCAGCACCGGGTCGGCGGGCGCCAGCTCCGGCCCGCCGGCCAGGTCGTCGTCCCAGTTGGCGCTCCAGGTGATCTTGGTGTCCTCGCCGGTGATGAGCGACCTGGGCCGCGCGACCGGGGTGTCCTCCTGCGCGGGGGCGGAGAACAGCCGGTCGTAGTCGTAGGTCCAGGGCTCGTAGTAGTCCTGGATCGACGGCATCAGCGGGTTGGCGAAGATGGACAGCAGCTTGCGCAGCCGCCCGCCGGCCCGCAGGCGCAGCCGGCCGCGCCGGTTCAGCTCCCAGCCGCCCCTCCACTTCTCCTGGTCCTGGTAGGTGCGCGGGTAGCCCTGGCCGGGGCGGGTCTCGACGTTGTTGAACCAGACGTACTCGACGCCGGCCCGGTTGGTCCACGCCTGCTTGCAGGTGACCGAGCAGGTGTGGCAGCCGATGCACTTGTCGAGGTTCATCACCATGGCGAGCTGCGCCATGACCCTGGTCATCGCCCACCCACCTCCTCCCGCTCGAAGGGCACGAAGGGCACGAAGGGCACGAAGGGCACGAAGGGCACGAAGGGAACGAAGGGCACGAAGGACACGAAGGACACGAAAGGCGCGAAGGGTTCGAAGGGGCGGCGCGGTTCCGTGGCGGGCATCAGTAGTCGACCTCCTGCGAGCGGCGGCGGACCACCGTGATCTCGTCGCGCTGGTTGCCGGTCGGGCCCAGGTAGTTGAAGGCGAACGTGAGCTGGGCGTAGCCGCCGATGAGGTGGGTCGGCTTGACCAGCAGGCGGGTCAGGGAGTTGTGGATGCCGCCGCGCCTGCCGGAGGTCTCGCTCTTCGGCACGTCCACCACCCGCTCCTGGGCGTGGTACATGTACACCGTCCCGGCCGGCATGCGGTGCGAGACGACCGCCCGCGCCACCACCACGCCGTTGCGGTTGACCGCCTCCACCCAGTCGTTGTCGGCGATGCCCGCGCGGGCGGCGTCGGCCGGGCTCATCCAGATGGTCGGCCCGCCCCGCGACAGCGACAGCATCAGCAGGTTGTCCTGGTACTCGGAGTGGATCGACCACTTGGAGTGCGGGGTGAGGTAGCGCACGACGACGCCCTCGGCGCCGCCCTCCCCGAGACCCGGCTCGCCGAACAGCGCGGTCATGTTCAGCGGCGGCCGGTAGACCGGAAGCGCCTCCCCGGCCTCGTGCATCCAGTCGTGGTCCAGGAAGAAGTGCTGGCGGCCGGTGAGGGTGTGCCAGGGTTTGCGGTGCTCGACGTTGACGGTGAACGCCGAGTAGCGGCGCCCGCCGGTCTCGCTGCCCGACCACTCCGGGGAGGTGGTCACCGGCACCGGGCGGGCCTGGGTGTCGGCGAAGGTGATCCGTTTGTGCTCGTCGGCGAGGCCGTCGAAGGAGGTCCCGGTACGGCGGGCCAGCGTGGCGAACCCCTGCGCGGCCAGCCGCCCGTTGGTGGTGCCCGACAGGGCGAGGATCGCCTCGCACATGTCGACGTCGCGGGCCAGGGACGGCCGGCCGTCGGCCGCGCCGCCGCGGACGGCGCCGTTGACGCTCCGCAGCCGGTCCACCTCCTCGGCCACGTCGTAGGTGACGCCCTTGGTCGTGGCGCCGAGCCGGTCCGCCAGGGGGCCGAGCGCGGCCATCTTCTCCGCGACGGCGCCGTAGTCGCGCTCGACCGTCACGATCTTCGGGAAGTCCCGGCCGGGTACGGGCGTCTCCCCGGTCAGCCGCCAGTCGCGCACCCGGCCGTGCGGGGTGGCCAGCTCGTCGGGGGTGTCGTGCAGCAGCGGCACCGCCACCACGTCCCGCCGCGTCCCGAGATGGGTGCGGGCCAGGGCGCTGAACGCCTCCGCGATGGCGGTGAACGCGGCGAAGTCGGTGCGGGTCTGCCAGGGCGGGTCGATCGCGGGGGAGAAGGCGTGGACGAACGGGTGCATGTCGGTCGACGACAGGTCGTGCTTCTCGTACCACGTCGCGGCGGGCAGCACGATGTCGGAGAACAGCGTCGTGGACGTCATGCGGAAGTCCAGCGACAGCAGCAGGTCGAGCTTGCCCTGCGGCGTCTCCTCGCGCCAGCGCACGTCGCCGGGCCGCCGGCCGGGCGCGGCCTCCTCCGCCCGCACCGAGGAGTCGGCGCCCAGCAGGTGGCGCAGGAAGTACTCGTTGCCCTTGGCCGAGGAGCCCAGCAGGTTGGCCCGCCACACCGTCAGCACCCGCGGCCAGTTGCCCGGCGCGTCGGGGTCCTCGCAGGCGAAGCCGAGGGCGCCCGAGGCGACCCGCTCGGCGATGTACGGCCCCGGCTCCAGCCCGGCCGCGGCGGCCTCGTCGGCCAGGTCCAGGGGGTTGCGGTCGAACGTCGGGTACGACGGCATCCAGCCCAGCCGGGCCGACTGCGACAGCAGGTCCGCGGTGGCCTTCCCGGCGAACGAGCCGTCGCCGAGCGGTGAGGAGACGGTGTCGGCGGTGTAGGTGTCGTAGCGCCACTGGTCGGTGTGCAGGTACCAGTAGGCGGTGCCGATCATCTGCCGGGGCGGGCGCGCCCAGTCGAGCCCGCCCGCGAGCTGCGCCCAGCCGGTGACGGGCCGGCACTTCTCCTGACCCACGTAGTGCGCCCAGCCGCCGCCGTTGACGCCCTGGCAGCCGGTCAGCGTGGTCAGCGCCAGGAACGACCGGTAGATCGTGTCGGAGTGGAACCAGTGGTTGGCGCCCGCCCCCATGATGATCATCGAGCGGCCGCCGGACTCCTCGGCCGTGCGGGCGAACTCGCGGGCGATCCGCGCCGCCCGCGCCGCCGGCACCCCGGTCACCGCCTCCTGCCAGGCCGGGGTGTACGGCTCGGCCGCGTCCTCGTAGGAGGCCGGCCAGCCGCCCGGCAGGCCGGGGCGGGCCACGCCGTACTGGGCGAGCAGGAGGTCGAAGACCGTGGTGACGAGGCGGTCCGCGACCCGCAGCGCGGGCACCCCGCGGCGCAGCACCCCGTCGCCGTCCGGCTCGTCGAACCGGGGCAGCGCGACCGGTACGGCCTCGGCCCCGGGCAGGCCGTGCAGGGACGCCGCCGGGTCGATGTCCCCCAGGTCGAGGTTCCAGCGGCCCTCGCCCCCGGCGGAGTAACGGAAGCCGAGCGAGCCGTTGGGCACGGCCGGCCCGCCGGTCGCCCGGTCCAGGAGCACCGTCTTGAACGCCGCCTCCGCCCCCTCCTCGCCGAGGTCGGCGGCGGTCAGGAACTTCCCGGGCACCAGGGAGCCGTCGCGCTCCTCCAGCGCGACCAGGAACGGCAGGTCGGTGTGGCGCCGGACGTAGTCGTCGAAGTACGGCGTCCGCCGGTCGACGAAGAACTCCTTCAGGATCACGTGCCCCATGGCCATGGCCAGCGCGCCGTCGGTGCCCGGGTGCGGGGCCAGCCACTCGTCGGCGAACTTGGTCGCGTCGCTGTAGTCGGGGGAGACGACCACGACCTTCTGGCCGCGGTAGCGGGCCTCGGCCATGTAGTGCGCGTCGGGGGTACGGGTGACCGGCACGTTGGAGCCCCACAGCATCAAGTAGGCGGCGTCCCACCAGTCGGCCGACTCCGGCACGTCGGTCTGGTCGCCGAAGACCTGCGGGGAGGCGACCGGCAGGTCGGCGTACCAGTCGTAGAACGACAGCATGGCGCCGCCGATCAGCGAGACGAACCGTGATCCCGCGGCGTGGGAGACCATGGACATCGCGGGGATGGGGGAGAACCCGGCGACCCGGTCGGGACCGTACGCCCTGATCGTGTGCACGTGCGCTGCGGCGATCATCTCCGTCGCCTCGTCCCAGGTGACGCGGACCAGGCCGCCCCTGCCCCTGGCCGACTGGTAGCGGCGGCGCCGTACCGGGTCGGAGACGACGTCGGCCCAGGCGGCCACCGGGTCGCCGAGCCGCGCCTTCGCCTCCCGGTACATCTCCACCAGCACGCCGCGGGCGTAGGGGAAGCGGACCCGGGTGGGGGAGTAGGTGTACCAGGAGAACGCGGCGCCCCGCGGGCAGCCGCGCGGCTCGTACGCCGGCCGGTCCGGCCCGACGCCGGGGTAGTCGGTCTGCTGCGCCTCCCAGGTGATGATCCCGTCCTTGACGTAGACCTTCCACGAGCAGGAGCCGGTGCAGTTCACCCCGTGCGTCGAGCGCACCACCTTGTCGTGGCTCCACCGGTCGCGGTAGAAGGCGTCGCCCTGACGGCCGCCGATCCGGTGCAGCGTCCGCAGGTCGGCGGACACCTCCCCGGGGCGCAGGTGGCGGCCCAGCCGGAGCAGGGCGTCGCTGACGGGTCCGTCCATGGCGGTCATGCGATGCCCTCCTTCGGCTCCTTCGCGCCGAGCGCGAAGCGGCAGTAGACGAACGCGGCGGCGGCGACCGTCGCCAGCAGCATCAGCCCGATGGCGTAGGAGCCGGTCGCCTGGTAGATCAGCCCCATCACGATCGGCGGCAGGAACCCGCCGAGCCCGCCGGCCGCGCCGACCACGCCGGTCGCGCTGCCGACCATCGGGCCCGGAACCATCCGCCCCAGCAGGGCGAACACCGCGCCGTTGCCCACGCCGAGCGCCGCGGCCATGGCCAGGAAGGCGGCCGTGGCCAGCGGCAACGCCGGGGTGAAGGCCACCACGACCGCGCACGCCGTCACGACCGCCAGCGCCACGGCCAGCACCGGGCGGCCGCCCAGCCGGTCGGCCAGCCAGCCGCCCGCGGGCCGGGCGAGGGTGGCCAGAACCACGAACCCGGCGGCCCTGGCCGCGGCGTCAGGGGCGGTCAGGCCGTAACCGGCTTTGAGGTACAGCGGCAGGTAGACGCCGAAGGCGACGAACCCGCCGAAGGTCAGCGCGTACATCGCCGCCAGCTCACGGGTGACGCGCAGCCGCGCCGCGGCGAGGAACCGGGTGGTGAACGGCTCGGCGGCCGGCCGGGTGCCCGGGGCGTTCCGGCCCACCACCCAGAAGACCACGCCGACCACGACGAGCGCGGCGGCGACCACGAAGAACGGCACCCTGCGTCCGTAGGCGTCCGCCAGCCACGGGGTGGCGAAGCCGGAGATCGCGGTGCCGATGTTGCCCATGCCGAAGATCCCCAGCGCCAGCCCGCGGCGCTCCGGCGGATACCACGCGTTGACGTACGGCACGCCGATCGCGAAGGTCGCCCCCGTCATGCCGAGCAGGAACCCGCCGGTCAGCAGCGCCGGGTAGTTCTCGGCGAAGGCCAGGAACACCACGGGGGCCACGCCCAGCAGGCTCGTCACCGCGAAGACCGCGCGCCCGCCGTAGCGGTCGGTCAGCCCGCCCAGCACGATCCGGCCCAGCGACCCGACGATGACCGGGACGGCGACCAGGATCGACACCTCGCCGGGGCTCAGCCGGAGAAGCTCCTGGTAGGCCGGGCCGAGCGGGCTGAGCAGGGCCCAGGCCCAGAAGTTCACCGCGAACGCGACCGTCGCCAGTATCAGCGCGACCGTCGCGCCCCCTCCGGCTCCGGTCGCCCGCGGGGCGGTCTGCGGGGTGGTCCTCATCGCGGCGAAACCCTCCGATCCCTTGCGGCGAGCGCTCGGAGATCACCTTCCCCGGAGGGCACACCCGGACATCAGGGTCTTTGGTCCCATCGCCTCCGCCCAATGACACATACCGGCCAGGAGACGGCAAAGGTTCTCACGCCGCCGCCGCCGCCCGCGCCGGGCGGCGCGGACGGCGGCGGTTCGCTCAGTGGGTGGGGTTCTCAGCCGATGAGGTCCTCAGCGGACGAGGTCCTCTGCGGGTGGGGTCCTCAGCGGGTGGGGTCGAAGTCGCGCAGGGCCTCGGGCTGCTTGCCGGTGGTGATCTGCTCGGCGAGCATGCGCCCGGTCACCGGCCCGTGGGTGAACCCCCACATGCCGTGACCGCCCGCGACGAACCGTCCCGGCGCGTTGGTCGCGCCGACGAGCGGCCGCCCGTCGGGCGTGACGGGGCGCGGGCCGACCCAGGTGTCGGTGCGCTCCTCCCAGGAGACGCCGGCCAGCAGCGGCCGGGCGGACTCGATGATGGCCTGGACGCGCCGCGGGTCCAGGGGGGCGTCCGCGTCGCGGAACTCCATCGTCCCGGCGACGCGCAGCCCGCCCTGGTACGGCGTGCAGGCCACGCGTACGGCGGGCAGGTAGATCGGCCCGGGCACCGGCTCGGCGGTCGGCACGGTGAAGGAGTAGCCGCGTCCGGCGCGCACCGGCGTCCGCACCCCCCACTCCCGGCCGAGCACGTTCAGCCAGGCGCCGGTGGCCAGGACGACGGCGTCGGCGGTGACGTCGTCCCCCGCGCCGGACCGGACGGTGAGCCGGCCCGCGTCGTCATCCACCCCGGTCACCCGGAAACCGGACCGGATGACGCCGCCGCGGGCGACGACGGAACGGGCCAGCGAGCGGGTGAACTCCCCGGGATCGACATAGCGCTGGCCGTCCAGCCGGATCCCGACCCGCACCCCGGAGGAGAGCTGCGGCGCGTACCCGGCGAGGCGGTCGCGGTCGAGCACCTCGTAGTCGATGTGCAGCCCGGACCGGTTGATCCGGCGCAGCTCGTGCAGGAGACCCACGGCCTGGCGCGAGGTCTCGAACCCGGCCAGGATCGGCGCCTCCACCGTGGGGGCCTCGACGCCGTTGGCGGTGAGCACGTCGAACGCCTCCAGGCACTCCTCGTTGAACGGGAGGTTGGCCTTCACGGCGCGGCCCCACGACCGCCAGGTGCAGTTGACGGTGAACCGCGTGAGGAAGGACCACAGCCCCGTGTCCAGTGTGGCCGGAACGTGCAGCGGGGCGCTCGGGTCCAGCAGGGAGCGCATGCCGTAGCGCAGCACCCCGGGCTCGTTCAGCGGGATGGCCAGCCCCGGGGAGAGCCAGCCCGCGTTGCCCCACGACGCGCCCGCGGCGACGCCGTCGCGGTCCACCACGGTGACCTCCACACCGCGCTCCTGCAGGAACCAGGCGGTGGACAGTCCCACCACGCCGGCGCCGATCACCACCGCCGTGCGCGGTCCCTCGATGCCCATGACAACCTCTCCGCTCCGACTCGTCCGCTCGCCGTACGTACGGCGTCCGGCGGACGTACGCTCGTCGTACGCCCGACGCGTGTCTCGCCCGCGTGGCACGAGCATGACGTGCCCGGCGCGGGAGCGGTCTGTCGGCGCCGGACAACCGGTGACGCCGGGCTTGTCCGGCCGTGACAAACACCCGGGCCGCCGTCGGCACCCTCGGGAGCCGCCGGAGGTTGCCGGGGATCTCGCCTCACCTCCGGGGAGCCGCCGGGACGTTCCCGGGAGCCGTCGTCGCGGACGCCGGAAGGCCGGGACCGCCGCCCGGGGTCAGGGCCGCTCGTCCTGCCCTGCGGCCAGCGCGATGATCATCGCCAGCCGCTTCTCCGGCAGCTCCAGCTGCAGATTCGTGATCTCCCCCATCCGGCGCAGCCGGTAGCGGACGGTGTTGGGGTGGACGCCCAGGCGGTTCCCGGCGGCGACCGGGTCCCCCTGCTCCTCCAGCCAGGCGCGCAGCGTCGCGATGTACCGGGTGCCGCGCTCGGCGTCGTGCCTGGTCAGCTCGGCGACGGGTCCGCGGGCCGGGACGCGCCCGGCGGAGGCGGCCGCCCGCAGGCGCTGCAACAGGATCCCGTCCCACGACTCGTCGTAGACGACCGCCAGGTCGCCGCGGGGCCGGGCGGCCCGCAGGGCGAGGCTCTCGTCGGCCTCTTGCCGGCTCGCGGGCAACTGGCCCAGGTCCGCGGTCCCGCCGACGCCGGCGAACACGGTGACCCGCCGCGGCAGGACGTTCACGATCGAGGCGAGCCAGTCGCGGGCGGGCCCGGGGTCGCCGCCGCAGGGCAGCACGGTGTACAGGGTGTTGCCGAACAGCGCGCTGCGTCCCGGCCGGGACCAGCCGAACCCCGTGGTCGCGCGTTCGAAGGCCAGCAGGATCGCCGCGTGCCGCTCCTCGGCGACGTGGGCCTGCAACGCGATCACCCGGAACCGGCCCCCGGGCAGGCCGAGCCTGCTGACCAGGGAAGGCGCCTCGGCCGTGCCCTCCAGCAGCCGGATGACCAGGTCCGACTCCACCTGGCGCTCCAGATCGGCGCCGACCCGGGACCGCAGCAGGTGCAGCGCGACGGCCCGCGCCCCGTCCACGAGGACGACCCGGCGCTCCTCGGGCAGCGGGCGCTCGCACTCCACCCAGATCGAGCCGAGCAGCTCGCGTCCGGCGCGCACCGCGACCACCATGCGTCCCCGCAGGCCGTGTTCGGGTGAGGGCTCGACGAACAGAGGCTCGTCGGAGGTCGTCAGGTGCGCGAAGACGCCGCCGCGCTCGAACAGCCGGCGCATCGCCTCCGGCACCCGCCGGCCCAGGATCGTCTCCAGCCGTGCCGGGTCGGCGGCCTGCTGCGAACCGGAGTAGGCCAGCACCCGCGACATCTGGTCCTCGATCGTCACCGCGGAGCCGACCTCGGCCGCCAGCGCGTCGGCCAGGGCGAACAGGTCGGTGGGCCCCCGCCCGGCGTCGGTCTGGCGGCCCTCGACCACCAGCCCGTACACCACGCCGGCCAGCTGGCTCCACGACACCTCCGGCTCCACCAGCAGCACGGCGATCCCGGCGTCCCGGGCACCGGCCAGGGCCTCCTCGTCCAGCGGCGGCCGCCCGCGCACCAGCACCGCGGCGGCCCGCGCCGCCCGGGCCAGCCGTACGGCGTCGGCCGCCGAGTCCACGCCGACCGACAGGAACACGTCGCCGGTCGCGGGGTGAGGGTCGGTCGGGTCGTGCACCGCCACGCTGCGCAGCTCCACCGCCCGCGACGCCGGGGCGCAGCACAGGCGGGCGCCGTACCCGCCGAGGACGTTCACCAGCCGGTCCAGTCTGAGCACCTGTCATCACCCCCGCCCGCCGGGACACCCGCGCCGTTCCCGTTCACCGCACCGCCGCCCGTCGCGTCGCCCGGACCCGTCATCCGGCCGGCGTCCGCGTGCCGCCCGTACCCGTCACACCGTAGCCGCCCGCCGTGCGGTCACCGGCCGTGCCGCCGCGCGTCGCGGCGGCCCCGCCGTCACGACACCGCGGACGGCGGGGCCGCCCAGGTGTCGCAGGCGGCCGGGGAGACCGTGCGGAGACCGCGGTCGAACCAGTGGACCCGGTGGGCGCCGGTGCCATGGGTGCGCGGGCCGTCGTCACCGTCGTCGCCGGCGGCCCGGATCGCCTGCGACAGGGCCGCCCAGTCCGGCGCGGTGCGGGACAGGGAGTCCCGGACGCTGCCCAGGAACACCCCCGACAGGCAGTCCGCCTGCAGCTCGTAGCGGCGGTTGAGCTCGGCCCGGCGGGCGCGGTCCGCGCGGGCGCGGGCCTCGTAGCGGGCCCGGAAGCCGGTGAGGCTCTGCAGGTGGTGGCCGTACTCGTGCGCCGCGACCTTCAGCGGGTACAGGTCGGTCCGGCCCTCGATCCAGTCGCCGGTGAGCGGGAACACCACCGTGGCCTTCTCCGTGCAGTAGAAGGCCGCCGCGCCGGTGGGCCAGGGCACGCCGCACACGCGCTCGGCGGGCTCCTCGTAGAAGCGGACCGCGGGCGCGCGGAAACGCAGCCCGGCACGCGCGAAGTGGCCGGACCACGACCTGTTCAGGCACTTCACGACCGCGGTGAGGTACTCGCGCCCCCGGGGGATCCCGCCGTCGACGAGCGGCGGCTCCGGGCACGACGTGACCGCCGGCCCTCCCCTCCCCAGCGACGGGCTCCCGGCGGATACGGTCCGGCCGACCGTCCCGTACGGCGCGGTGGCCGGGGCGACCCGTGTGGCGGCGTGCGGGGTCGTGGCCGAGGCGGCCCGCGCGGTCGTCCCGTACGGCGCCGCGGCCGCGCACGCGGTCAGGCACGCGACCACCGCGAGGACGGTCCGGCGGGCGGCGGCGGCCGGGCGCCGCGGACCGGCGCCGATCGGGGGGAGGCATCGCATGACCGCACAGCTTAGGACCTCCGGCACGACGGACCGAGACGCGTCGGCACAAGCCCCGGCCACCAGGCCGGCCCACACACAAAACCCTGTGACGCCGTAGCTCTCCGGGAGGAACGGCTCCGGCAGGCGACCGGCCGGTGCCAGGGCAGGAGCGCCTGCCAGGGGTCGTGGTCAGGAGGCCAGCACCTCCACGGTGCCGCGCTCGCCGTCCACCCTGATCCGGTCGCCGTCGCGCAGGCGCATGGTCGCGTTGCCGGTGCCGACCACCGCCGGGATGCCCAGCTCGCGCGCGACGATCGAGGCGTGCGACAGGGGCGCGCCCATGTCGGTGACGACGGCGGCGGCGCGGGGGAACATCGGGGTCCAGCCGATGTTGGTCAGCGTCGTCACGAGGATCTCGCCCGGGGCGAGCCGGTCGCCGTCCTCGGGGGAGTCGATGACGCGGGCCGTGCCCTCGACGATCCCGGGCGCCCCGGGGAACCCGGTGACCGTCTCGCTCACCGGCACGCCGCCGCCCCGGGCGTCGAAGAGGTCGCGCCGCCGGTCGGGGTCGGCGGCCCAGCGTTCGGGGTCGAAGCGGCCGACGATCAGCGTGGGGTAGGCGGGCAGCGCGGCGTAGCGCTCGTAGGTCGCCCGCCGTACCTCGACCTGGTCCAGGGGGCGCTCGTCGCCGCGCAGCAGGGCGACGACCTCCTGGATCGACAGGAAGAACAGGTCCTCGCCGCGGCCGGTGAGCTCCCCGGCCCGCAGCACGAGGTCACGGACCGCCCAGAAGGCCCGGATCACCTCCGAGCGGGCCGCCTCGCGGTCGCGGACGACCGCGTTCCACCGCGCCACCCGCCGCCGCGTGGCGGCGACCCGGCGCGGGAAGCGTTCCCCGAACCGCCGCCAGGCCGCCTCACCCGCCTCCCTCCGGCGGGCGAACAGCTCCTCCTCCCGGTGCTTGGTCCCGGACATGGCGGCGAGCTGCGCGTCGATCCACCGCGGGTCCTCGCCGGGCCGGGGGGCCGACAGCTCGAACTCGTGCGGACCCCGGTGCCCGTACTCGCGGGCGAACGTCTCCCGGTCGATCTCGCCCCTGGCCAGCCTGCCCAGGCCGACGATCGGGCCGAGACTGGCCAGCTCCCCGTCGGCCCCGGCCCCGGTGAGCATCGCCTCGGCGTCGATCTCGCCCACCAGCCTGCGCAGCCGGTCGCGGGTCATGACCAGGGTCGCGCCGCCCTGCCGCCCGGCGGCCTCCAGGACGCGGCACGCCTCCACCAGGTACGGCAGCAGCTCCCCCTCCCACAGGGCGGCCAGCTCGCCGGGGGAGGTCGTCGCGGCGATCCGCCCGCGCAGCCGCGCGTTGCGCTCCCGCGCCGTGGCGAGGAAGGCGGGCATCCGCGCGAGGTTGACCCGCACCCGCCGGCGCAGCGTGAAGGCCATGGGCAGCACGGCCCCGATGATCTCCCAGCGGGAGGCGGGCAGCGACGGCACGTCCAGGCCGGGCGGGAGCCTGCCGAAGACCTGCTCGGTCGCGCCGAGCCGCCCCTTCATGCCCAGCGCCGCGGCGAACGAGTGCATCACGCTCAGGTTCATGTAGAACCGGCCGCCGATGTTGCCGACCAGGTCGAAGCCGGGCAGCGCGGAGGCCGACATGGCCTCGACGATGAAGAGCCGCACGACCGACCAGGTGCAGGGCGTCATCACGTCGGGGATGGCCTCGCCGAGGTTGGCGGAGGTCCACAGGTAGTCGCCCTTGAGGGTGTCGTTCCACTCCTCGACGGGCCGGCGCAGGCCGGTGACCGGGCGGGCCTGCAGGATGTGCAGCGTGCCGTCGTGCAGGGCCCACTCGACGTCCATGGGCGTGCCGTACAGCTCCTCGATCTCCCCGCCGAGCCGGGCCAGCCGTACGGCCCGCGCCCGGTCGAGCACGGGGCGGCGGCGCAGGTCGTCCGGGACCGGCTCCTCGCGGGTGCCGCCGGCCGTGCGGACCGTCATGACGGTCTTGTCGGCGACGTGTTCCTCGGCGACCTCGCCGGTGGACCGGTCGACCACGACGGTGTCGGGCGTCACCTGCCCGCCGACGACGGCCTCGCCCAGGCCCCAGGAGGCGTTGACCACGATCCGGTCGCGGTCGCCGGTGACCGGGTCGGCGGTGAACATGACGCCGGCCGCGTCGGCGGGCACCAGCTCCTGGACGACCACGGCCAGCGCCACGTCGTCGTGCGGGACGCCCTGGCCGGTCCGGTAGGCGATGGCCCGCTCGGTCCACAGCGACGCCCAGCAGCGCGCGACCGCCGCGACCAGGCCGTCGGCGCGGATGTTGAGGTAGGTGTCCTGCTGCCCGGCGAAGGACATCCCGGGCAGGTCCTCGGCGGTGGCCGACGACCGGACCGCGACCGGGACGTCGTCGCCGAGCCCGGCGTGGGCGGCGAGGATCTCCGCGGCGGTCCCCGCGGGGACCTCCCGGGCGGCGAACAGCTCCGCGATCCGCCGGGCGGCCCGGTCGGCGGGCAGCTCGGCGACGGCGCGCATGATCTCCTCGTGCAGGCCGTCGCGGGAGACGAAGTCGCGGTAGGCGCCGGTGGTGACGCAGAAGCCGCCGGGGACCGGCAGGCCCGCGCGGGCCAGCCGGGCGAGGGAGGCGCCCTTGCCGCCCGCGGTCGCGAGGTCGGCGGCGTCGGACAACGGGATGACGTTCATCGGGGGGTCTCCTCGGTGCCCAGGGACAGGCTCAGCTTCCGCCGCGCGCCTTCCAGGACGAAGTCGATGTGCCGCAGGGTCGCCCGCCGGATCTCGCGGGCGTCGTCATCGGTGGGCGCCGTGCCGGACTCCATCGTCCGGCCGCAGGCGTCCGCGACGAGCTCCGCCAGCCGCTCGTCGTCCGGGACGTACGGCCCGGGCAGCAGGCGGGGGATGGTCAGGAACCCGTAGAGGATGGAGGAGAGGGCCGTCACGTGCTCGGCGGGCGTCAGGTCGGCCCGCAGCGCGCCGTGCCGGGTCAGCGCGGCGAGGTAGGGGCCGAGTCCGGCGCGCAGCTCGGCGTCCGCCCGGTCGTCGCGCTTGGCCCGGGTGAGCCCGCCCAGCACCGCCGAGTCGCCGAGGAGGCTCGCCCGCAGCAGAGGTCTGCGGAGCAGCCCGGCGGCGAGTAGGCCGAGCAGGTCGCGGAGCCGGCCGGGGGTGTCCTCCGCGCGCTGCCGCACCTCGGCCGCCATCTCGGCCCGTTCCCGGCGCAGCAGCGCGGCGAACAGCTCCTCGCGGGTCCGCCAGTGCAGGTAGATCGTGCCCTTGGCGACCCCGGCGCGCCGGGCGATGTCCCCGATGGTGGTGGCGTCGTAGCCCCGGTCGAGGACGAGTTCGCCGGCGGTGTCGAGGATGCGGTGCGCCCGCTCCAGGTGGCGGGCGGCGTCACGCGGTGGCCGGCCGGGCCGCCTGGGCCGCGCCGCGTCTTCCGGCCCGCCTTTCGCGCCGTCTTCCGGCCCGTCTTCCGCGCCGCCTCCCGGTCCGTCTCCCGTGGCGGCCCTCGGGCCGTCTTCCGCGCCGGTCGACGAGCCGTCGCGGGTTCTGTTCTGTGCCGTCATGTCCGTGCGAACCAGCCGTTCCGAGAATTTTGACCAAAACACGCTGTTCGGTCATTTAATTGATAGCACACCTCCGGCCCGGTGGGGAGGACGGCCACGGCGGCCGGAGACCGTGATCCGCGGCCGCTGGACATGCTGCCGGCCCATCTGTAAGGCGGCCGATCACCGGGGGCCTGGACCATCCGCGAACATGGCAGGCAACGCCCCCGGCGTCATCGCCGCAGGTAGCCCGCCAGCAGCCGGGTGACCTGCTCCGGACAGTCGGTGGTCAGCGCGTGGCCGCAGCCGTCGAGTTCGCGCACCTGCACGGCGGGCATCCGGCGCGCGAACTCCCGGGCCTGCCCCACGGGGTTGACGGTGTCCCGGCGTCCCCAGATCACCAGGGCGGGCGTGGTGGTGGCCGGCATGGCGGCGAGGGTCTCCCGCCAGTCCAGGCCGCGTTCGAGCAGAATCTGGCTCTCCAAGTTGTCGGGGAAGGTGCCGGGCGCCCAGAACGCGTCCACGTCCTCCTCGGTGATGCGGCCCCGGTTGATGTGGATCCGGTTGAGCGCGGAGCGTGAGCTGGACCTGTCGGCGTAGTACCAGTTGTTCCACAGCTCCCCGATGACCGGGTACTTCATGAGTTCGTACACCCAGGTGTCTCGGGTGCTCGCGCCGGACGGGGCCAGCAGGAGCAGGCGGCTGACGCGTCCGGGGTGGCGCTGGGCGTAGGCCAGCGCCCAGCCTCCGCTCCACGACAGCCCGCCGAGCGCGGCACGCTGGATGCCCGCCGCGTCCAGGAACACGTCGATCGCCTTGGTCATCCCCTTCAGGTCCCAGGTGAAGCTCCGGTCCTTCAGCCGGGTGAAGCCCTGGCCCGGCAGGTCCACCACGTAGACCGTGTGCTCGCGGGCCAGTTCCGGGACCTGACGGCGCCAGCCGTAGGTCCAGGAGGCCCCGGGTGAGAGCAGGACGACCGGCGCTCCGGAGCCCTCCTTGACGTAGTGGAAGCGAGCGAGCGGGGTGTCGAGGAACCGCGCGTTCGCGGGCGGCCGGTAGCTCGCGACCGCGGGGCGGTAACCGTGCGCGCCGTAAAGGGCGGCGCCGACTGCCAGGGTGATGATCAGGCTCAGGACCACGAGCGTGCGAGGTCTCATGGATGCTCTCCGTTCTGTGGGATTCCACCAGAAGGAGGCGGGCGGGCGTCGGGAGGTTCCTTACGACCGCCACGCGTTGCGAAAGCTCCGGCGGGCGCGGTGCAGACGGGACTTGACCGTCCCCTCCGGCACGCGCAGCAGCCGCGCCGCTTCATCCTCCGGCAGTCCTTCCAGGTCACGCAGGACCAGCACCGCCCGATGCTCGGCTGACAGCCGCTTGAGCACGTCACGGATGTTCACCGCGCTCTCGACGTCCTGCCTCGACGGCAGCTCGGTGAGCTCCACCGCCTGGTGCCGCCGTCTGGCGATCCTGACTGCTTCCCGTACGGCTATCGCCCGGGCCCAGCCGTGCAGGGCCCGCGGATCACGCAGGCTTCCCAGGTTCCGGAAGATCGCGATCAGTGCCTCCTGGACGGCGTCGGGCCCGTTGTCGAGCGCGATGGGCCCGCAGATCCTGCCGAGGTAGGGTGTCAGCTCGCTCAGCAGGTCGTTCATGGCCATCGTGTCGCCGCCCTGCGCGGCCCGCACCAGGTCGGCGCTCATCGCCGCGTGACCTTGGCCTCGAGTCTGGCCAACGCCTTCTCGCCCGCGGTCCGCACGCCCACGGGCACCAGCGCCGCCCGGCCGGGAACGCGGACCCCTCCGGTCTGCGCGACCAGGGTCCCTCCCGGTACCGGTACCGCCGCCACGCCGACGATCAGGAACCTGCTCTGCATCCAGCACCAGCCGGGACACAACTCGACGTCGAACCTGGCGCGCATGCCGTACCTGCTCCGTGCCTTGACCACCAGGCGCTCGCTCCCGTGACCGGATACGACGGTCAGGTGGCGCATGTCCGGTTCGAAGGTGCCGAACTCCTCTTCCAGGGCGCTCACCACGGACCAGATGTCCTCGAACGGGGCGGGGATGACGCGCTCGACCACACACGCGCCGGAGATGGCGGAGGCGAGCACTCGCAGTCTTCGTACCGGGTCCATATCAGCAACAGGCCACGTCATAACCATCCAGAGGCGTCGATCGCGGCGGAGGTTCCATGGAACCACCGGCGATTTCCGCGCCTCCTGCTGGATATGAGAATCTCACTCCCGGCGGCCTTCGTCGCCGCAGGCCTGCTGGCCGACGCGTTCCTTCACCTGTACTGGCTGGTCCGGCCGGCCGCGGACCCGCGGGCGCTCTCCCTGGCGGTGCTCGACTTCGAGACGCCCTTCACGGCGCGGACGCTCGTGCCCCTGATCGCCGTGCTCACCGTCGCCGCCCTGTCGGTGATCGCCGTCTCTCGCGGGCAGGGCGGCCGGCCCGCCAAGGTGGTCACGCTCGCGCTGGGCGGGGGGCTGCTCGTACGTGCGGAGCTCGGCCTCGCGTGGGCCTCCGGGCTGGGCACGGACACCGGCACCCCGTTCTACTGGCTCAACCTGCTGCTGTACACGCCGCTGTGCGTGGCGCTGGGGTTCGCGACCGGCGTCGTGCTGATCAGGGCCACTCCTCCGGGAAGAGATGGCCGGCCGGGGCGGTCAGGCGGGGCCGGTAACGGATGAGACGGGGCTTCAACCGGGGCCGGGTGGTCACGGCGTTGTCGAGCACATGAGTTTCCCCGACATGGGAACGGGGATCCGGTTCGCCGACCGGGTCACCGGTGGACGGAGGGCGCCGTCGGGCCACTGGACCGGTGATCGGCGCGGTATGAGGATGGACGGGTGGCCGCAGACCTGCTCACCGCGCTGTTCCCCATCGTGGTCCTGCTCGCACTGATCCTGTACGGCGTGCTGCACGCCAGGGACGGTGATCTGGCCGATGTGACGGTGTCGGGGAGGGAGATCCTGATCAGGCCGCGGGGCATTTTCAAGGTCCTTTCGTTCCGCTGGAGCATCCGTGTCCCCGCGGACGCGATCGCCTGGGCCTCCGTGCTGGACATCGGCGGCCTGAATCCACCCGGCATGCGTTTCGTCGCCACGTCGTTCCCCGGCCTGACGGCGGGCACCTTCTCCGGACCGGATGGAGTGTCGTACTGGCTGACCGGGCGCGACGGGGCGGCGCTCCGGCTGGAGCTGAGCGAAGGCCCGCTCGACCGCATCGTGGTCCAGGTCGGGAGCGATCCCGCCTCCCTGGCGGCCCGGATCAGGAACATGGGCAGGGCCGCGTAGCCGTACTCACCGCATGTCGGCGGAAGCCATGCCGGCGGGGAGCGCCATGCCGCCGGCGCCGGTCGCGTCCACCACCCGTGAGGGGCGTCCGGCCGGTCCACCCGCGGTGTTCATGCCGCCTCGCGGTTCGCCCCGCGGCGGGCCCGGAGTCCCGCCGTCCCGGCCGGTCGTCGGAGCCGGTGGGACGGAATACCGTGATTGCATGCGTCTGACCGCCTTCACCGACATCTCGCTCCGCATCGTGATGCGGCTGGCCGTGGCGGACGGCGAGGAGCAGCCCACCACCCGGTCGGTCGCCGAGGTGCTGGCCGTGCCGTACACCCACGCGGCCAAGGCGGTGGCGCGGCTGAGCGAGATGGGGCTGGTGGACACCCGGCGCGGGCGCGGGGGAGGGCTGCGGCTGACCGGGGCGGGTCACCGGGCGTCGGTCGGCGCCATCGTCCGCGCGCTGGAGGGGGACGGCGACGTGGCGGGCTGCGAGGACGCGGTGCCCTGCCCGCTGCGGGCCGCGTGCCGGCTGCGGGGGGCGCTGGCGCGGGCCAGGGAGGCGTTCTACGCCGCGCTCGACCCGATCACGATCGACGACCTGGTGGCGGAGCCGACCGGCCCGGTGCTGATCGACCTGCTGCCGCCGAGGGTGTCGTCCGGCGAGCCGTCCGGGGCGCCGCGCGAGGTCGCGTCCGAAGGGGCGACGCGCGAGGTCGCGTCCGAAGGGGTGCCGCGCGAGGTCGCGTCCGGAACGGAGGCCGGTGTGGTGCCCGGGACGCCGTTCGAGGGGTCCTCCGGGGTGACGCCGGGCGTGTCTTCCGCCACAGTCTGACGTCCCGGTGGGGACATCGCCCTTGCGGAACCCCGCTGAACAGCGGGTTTTCGGATGATGTGACTTTAGGCCCTATGACGGGTGACTTCCGGCACCGGGGGAGGGGCGGCAACGCGGTCTTTAATATGTATGTGAGATGCAAATTAAGTTGGCCGCGTCTCCCCCGTACCTGTCGTAGGAGGTCACATGCTGTCCGCGGAGTCCGCAGCGATCGTCCGCAGCACGCTGCCGGTCATCGGAGCATCGCTCGACGACATCACCGCCCGGTTCTATGACTCGATGTTCGCCGACCGGCCGGAACTGCTCGACGGCCTGTTCAACCGCGGCAACCAGGCCAGCGGAGCGCAGCGCCGCGCCCTGGCCGGCTCCATCGCCGCGTTCGCCACGATGCTGCTGGACAACCCCGGTGAGCGCCCCGACGCGCTGCTGGCCCGCATCGCCCACAAGCACACCTCGCTCGGGGTCACCGACGACCAGTACGTGATCGTCCACAAGTACCTCTTCGGCGCGATCGCCGAGGTGCTGGGCGACGCCGTCACCCCGGACGTCGCCGCGGCCTGGGACGAGGTGTACTGGCTGATGGCCGGCTCGCTGATCGCCATGGAGGCCCGCCTCTACGGCGAGGCGGGCATCGCCGACGGCGACAGCCGGCGTCAGTGGCGCGTCGTCGGGCGCCGCGAGGAGACGCCCGACGTGGTCTCCTTCCTGCTGCGCCCGGCCGACGGCGGGCCGATCCCGCCCGCCCGTCCCGGCCAGTACGTCAGCGTCGAGGCGCGCATGCCCGACGGCGTGCGCCAGCTCCGCCAGTACAGCCTGTCCGGCACGGACTCCGACGGCATCCGGCGCATCACCGTCAAGCGGGTGCGCGGTGAGGGTGGCCCGGACGGCGAGGTCTCGAACCTCCTGCACGCCACCGTCCGCGAGGGGGACGAGCTCACCCTGACGACGCCCTTCGGCGACGTGGCCCTGGAGGACGGCGACGCCCCGCTCGTGCTCGCCTCGGCCGGCATCGGCTGCACCCCCATGGTCGCGATGCTGGAGCACCTGGTCGGCACCGGCTCCACGCGGCGCGTGCTGGTACTGCACGCCGACCGCTCCCCGGCCGACCACGCGCTGCGCGAGGACACCGAGCGGCTGGTCGCCGCGCTGCCGGACGCGACGCGGATCCTCTGGTACGAGGACGGCGCGGCCGACGGGGAGCGCTCCGGGTGGATGGACCTCGCCGGGGTGGAGATCCCCGAGGGGGCGACCGTCTACCTGTGCGGCCCGCTGCCCTTCATGCGGGTGACGCGCTCGGCGCTGATCGGCGCGGGCGTGGCGGCGCGGGACGTCCACTACGAGGTCTTCGGCCCCGACCTGTGGCTCGGCGCCGAGGGCTGAGACCCGCCCGCACCCGCGGAGCCGTACGGCGGACCGGCTTCGGGGCCGGTCGCGAGGCCCTCGACCGGGGCCAGCGGTTCGGTGGCCGGTCCCTGCAGGACCTCGCCGTCCACGCCGAAGCGCGAGCCGTGGCAGGGGCACTCCCAGGCGCGCTCGGCGTCGTTGAACCCCACCACGCATCCCATGTGGGTGCACACCGCGGACACGGCGTGCAGGCGGCCGGCGTCGTCCCGGTGGACGGCGCACCGCTCCCCGCCGATCTTGAGCACCGCGCTCTCGCCCGGCCGGAGGGCCTCGGCGTCCCCGGCAGGTCCCGCGCCGAAGCGGTCGGCGACGAAGTGCCGCGCCACCGTGGCCTGCATGCGCAGCGCCGCGCCCGCCTCGCGCACCGGATGCAGCCGGCGGGGGTCGTACAGCCCGGCCCAGGGGGAGTCGCCCCCGGTGATCAGCTCGGCCAGCAGCCGCCCCGCCATGACCCCGTTGCTCATGCCCCACCCGCCGAACCCGGTGGCGACGTAGGCGTGCCGGGCCCCCGGGTGCAGGAGGCCGACGAACGGCAGCCGGTCGGTGGTGTGGTCGTCCTGGGCCGCCCACCGGTGGGAGACCTGCTCGGCGCCGAACCGGTCGGCCATCCAGGAGGCGAGCCGGGCGAAGCGGTCGCCGACCCTCCCGGCGCCGGGCTTGAACGCCTCGCCGGTGACGATCAGCAGCCGGCGGCCCTCGCCGTACGGGGCGGTGCGGACCGAGCGGGTGTTGTCCTCGGTGGTGACGAACATGCCCTCGGGCGCCCGGTCCGCGGGCACGGCCGCCGCCACGACCAGCTCGCGGCTCGGCTCCATCCGGGAGAACAGCAGCGCCCGGTCGAAGACCGGGTAGTGCGTGGCCACCACCACGTCGCGGGCGGTGACGGTGACGCCGTCGGCGGTGGTGACGCGGCACGGGTCGCTCTCGGACAGCTCCGTCACCCGGCTGTGCTCGAAGACCAGCGCGCCGCCGGCCACCAGCGCGTCGACCAGGCCCAGGAGGTAGCGGCGCGGGTGGAACTGCGCCTGGCCGTCCACCCGCACCGCCCCGGCCACCGGGAACGGCAGCGGCGTCTCGGTGACGAACGACGCGGGCAGCCCCGCCCGCGCCGCCGCCTCGGCCTCGGCGCACAGCTCCTCGGCGCCGTCGGCCGCCTCGGCGTAGGTGAACGCGGGCATCCGCTCCACCTCGGCGTCGATCCCCAGCTCGTGCGCCGTGCCGACCAGGTGCTCGATCGCCGCCTGCTGGGAGGCGGCGTACAGCCGGGCGGCCTCCGCGCCCGCCGACTTCTCCAGATGGGCGTAGATCCGCGTGTGCTGGGCGGTGAGCTTGGCGGTCGTGTTGCCGGTGACGCCTCCCGCGACCTGACCCGCCTCCACCACCGCCACCGTACGGCCCGCCCGCTGGAGCTCCCAGGCGGCGCTGAGCCCGGTGATCCCCGCGCCGACGACCACGACGTCGACCTCCAGGTCCTGCACCAGGGTCGCGTGCGGCCGGCCGGGGGCCGATTCCATCCAGTAAGACTGCGTCGTCATGGTCGCCGCCCCTGCCCCCGTCGTCGCCCGTCACACGCGGGGACGGCTCCGTGGCCCGCGCGTGGAGCCCGCCACGCCGCCGGAGCGGGTCAGCGGCCAGAGCGGGTCAGCGGTCAGAGCGGGTCAGCGGCCAGAGCGGGTCAGCGGCCGCTGAGGCCGTCGGGCCGCTCAGGGGAGGCGCTGGTCAGCGGGACCGAACCGCCCCGGACGAGGTCGAGCTGGACCATCTGGCGCGGCAGCAGCGCGTCCAGCAGCCAGTTCCCCGCGATGCGGGCCCGGCCGCCCGGCAGGGCCAGCAGGTGGTAGCCCCGGGTCACCGCCTTGGCCGGCAGGCCCGACAGCGGCACGCCCAGCGGGTTCGCCGCGGCCTTGAGCCCGCCCAGGTCCACGACGAACCCCAGGTCGTTGTGCCGGTACGGCTTCCGCTCGGCGCGGCCGTAGGTGGCGGCGACGTTGCGGGCCACCTGCTTGCCCTGGCGGCTGGCGTGCTGGGCGGTCATCGCGGTGAACTTGCCGGGATCGGTCAGGTCCGGCACCGCCGCCGCGTCGCCGCAGGCGAAGATCTCCGGGTGGCCGGGGACGTTCATGTACTCGTCCACCAGCAGCCGGCCCTTCTCGGTGGGCAGCCCCATCGACTCCACGAACGGGTCGGGCCGCACGCCCACGCACCAGATCAGCGAACGGGTCGGCACGAACTCGCCGTCGGAGAGCTTGACCCCGTCGGCGTACGCCTCGGCCACGCTGGTGCCGGTGCGGATCTCCACGCCGCGCTCGGACAGGGTGCGCTGCGCGGTGTCCGACAGCCGCCGGTCCAGCTCCGGCAGGATGCGCGGGGCCAGGTCGGCGAGGATCCAGCGGATCGGCTGGTCGCGCAGGCCCGGCCGCCGCCGGACCGCGTCGCGGGTGAGCAGCTGCCCCTGGGCGGCCACCTCGGTCCCGGTGTACCCGGCGCCCACCACGACGAATGTGCAGCGCGCCCGGCGCTCCTCGGGGTCGTCGGAGGCGTCGGCCAGCTCGATCTGGCGGATCAGGTGGTCCCGCAGGTAGAGGGCCTCGGCGACGCTGCGGAAGCCGTGCGCGTGCTCGGCGACCCCGGGGACGGGCAGCAGCTTGTTGACGCTGCCGACGGCCAGCACCAGGCGGTCGTAGGACAGGTCGCGGCGGTTGCCCTCGGCGTCGACGCACGTCACCCGCCTGCCCTCGACGTCCACGGACTCGGCCGAGGCGAGCAGGTGCCGTACCCCCGGGCAGTTGCCCGCCAGCGGGATCGCGACCTTGCGCGGGTCGAGGATGCCCGCGGCCACCTCGGGCAGCAACGGGAGGTAGAGGAAGTAGTCGGTGGGGTTGACGAGGACGATCTCGATGGCTCCCCGGGCCATGCGGGCGAGGGTGCGTGCGGCGGTGAACCCCGCGAAACCGCCCCCCACGATGACGACTCTCTGCCTGTCGGCCATGTCCGGTGGGTCCTTCCACGTCGCGGAACTGCTGTCCTAGCCGGGTGCCCGTTTTGGACACGGGCAAGCCTCCGCGCGGGCAAAAGGGCGAGCCGTACGGCGGACGGGTGGCCGTTCGGGGGCGGGCCGTACGGCGGACGGGCGGGGCCGTTCGGGGGCGGGCCGTACGGGTACCGGACCCGCATGAGCACAGAGAACACTTCGGGGCGCGGCGGCCGGGAGAACGCCGAGGCGCGCCTGGCCTCCCTCGACCCCTTCGACATCTTCGACGCCGAGGCGGCCCGCCTGGACCGCTTCTTCTCCGGGCTCGACGCCGCGGGGTGGGCCCGCCCCTCGCGGTGCGGGGGCTGGTCGGTGCGGGACGTCCTCGCCCACCTGGCCGGGGAGGAGATGTACAACCACGCCTGCCTGGACGACGACCTGGAGGGCTTCCGCGCGACGCTCGAACGCGAGGGCGTCGGCGGCGGCTACAACGGCTTCAACGAATGGTGCGTACGGCGCCGCCGCGACGTCCCCGTCGAGGAGGTGCTCGACGAGTGGCGCCGGGCCAACGGGGAGACGCGCCGGCGCATGCGCGAGCTGGGACGCGATGCCGAGCTGCCGACCATGGCCGGGCCGTACCCGGTGGGCCTGCAGGCGTTCCACTACGACTCCGAGTACGCCACCCACGCCGACGACGTCGGGGCGCCCGTGGGGGACGACGAGGCCGGCGGGCGCGCCCGGTGGCGGGCGGCGGTGGGCGCGTTCGTCCTCACCGAGCGGGACTCCCCGGCCCGGGCCGAACCGGACGGCGACCGGGTCGCGGTGCGGTTGGACGGCCGGAGCGAGCGACTGCCCGTGGCGGAGTTCGTCGACGCCACGGTCGGCCGGCTGCCCGAGGGACGTCTCGACCCGGAGTTGCGGGACGCCCTGCGCTGCCTGGCCTGAGGACTTCGGGCGGGAAGGCCCCGGACGGGAAGGTCCCGGACGGGGCCGATCGTCCGCCCCCGGTCCTCCGGCCTCTCGAACCGGCCTTTGGAACCGGCCTTTCGAACCGGTCAGCCCTCGGTGACCTCCTCGACCAGCACGGCGGTCCCCTTCCTGAGCGTCACCTTGGCGCGGACCGCTTTGTGGGCGCCCAGCGCCTTCCTGAGCTGGCCCACGGTGCAGCGGTGCGGCACCTTCCCCTTGTCGCAGATCCTGCCCTGCTGGTCGAGCACCACGGCCTGCGGGCTGAGGGGGACGGACTGGGTGTCGCCGGCGCCGGTCAGCACGTCCAGCGTGTCCGGCTGCGCCGGGTTCATGCCGAGGCTGCCGAGCAGGTAGATGGCCGGCTCCGCGTCGCCGGCCTCGTCATCCCGGGCGGCGACGTCGGAGTCCGCCGTCGGCTTCGCGGAACCGTCCGCGGGGCCGTCCGAGGGCTCGTCCGGGGAGGTGGGCCCGGCGGAGGCGGAGGCCGAGGGCTCCCCGGCGGGGGTGCTCTCCGCCGTGGCGGGAGAGGAGACCGCCGGGGACGGCGGGGGAGCGGCCGCACCGCCGTCCGCCGAACAGGCGGAGAGCCCGGCGGCGAGCACGGCCAGCAGGAGGACACGGGGCATCGTCAACGAACCGCTCATGGGGCGCAACGATCTCACGCCTCCCGGCGCGACGGCGAACTCACGCTCCGGGACCGACCGGACCGTACCGGCGCAGAGGGGTCCGCGTGCCCGGCGGCGGGTAACAGCACCACATGCCGGAACTCCTGCCTGAGGAGACGCTTCGGGAGGTCGTCAGCCTGTTCGTCCGCCTCGTCGAGGCGGCGGGCGCGCTGGTGATCTTCGCCGGCGCGGCCGTGGCGTTCGTGCGGTTCCTACTGGTCGCGGTGCGGCGGGAGGAGCAGGGGTTCGTGAGCGTACGCCTGTTCCTGGGGCGGTTCCTCGTCCTCGGGCTGGAGTTCCAGCTCGCCGGGGACGTGCTGCGCACGGCCGTGGCGCCGAGCTTCGGCCAGATAGGCCAGCTCGCCGCGATCGCGACCATCCGGACGGCGCTGAACTTCTTCCTCGGCAAGGAGATCGAAAGGGAGGGCCGCGCGGTGGACGCCGCCCGGCCCCCGGCGCCCGGATCCGCCGGAGGGCCCGGCCGATGAGGTACGGCGCCGCCCGGCCCCCGCGCCCGGCGCCCTCCGGAGCCCGCCGGGTCCGGCGGACCGGGTACGGTGCCGCCGGGCCCGCCAGGTGAGCCGGGGAGGACGGAGAGGTCGGAGAGGACAGTGGTGCAGGGAATGGGAGAGATCGTCCAGGCGGTCGTCAACCTGATCGTCGCCGCCGGGGTGGTCGCCGCGCTGGCGGCTCTGCCCGCCGCCGGGCCTCGTACCGCGGTCGCGGTGCTGCTGGACTTCCTCCTCGCCGCGGGGCTGCTGCGCCTGTCGCAGGCGCAGACCTGGGCGGCGATCGCCACCGCGGCGCTCACGGCCGTGATCCGCAAGATCGCGATCGTGGGTTTCTCCCTGCCCGTGCGGCGACCCCCTCCGGCGGCCGGGACGCGGCGGGACTGACGGGCTTCTCCCCGCTCGTGTGACGGTCTTCGGCGTTCGTGTGACGGTCTTCGGTAGGCGGCACGGGGGCCGGCCGGGTTTCCTCCCGCTCGGGCGGCGGCCCGGTTCCGCAATATTTACCTCCGCCCGCTATAAGGGCCCGCCCGATGGATAGGGAAGCCTCCGCGTGCGAAAGGCCACGCCCTCCCGGAAGCCGGGCGCGCCGCGTCCGGGTCCGGGGGATCTTCCGAGGAGGCAGGAGAGCACCCATGACCGAGACCGATCCGGAGCGCGACAACCCGCCGGCGCAGGTGCCCGACGACCGGGTGGACACGGCCGGAGCCGAGGCCCCGGAGGGCGTCGACACGGAAGGCCCCGAGCCGCAGATGATCGACGACCGCAAGGGCGTCGCCGGATCCGAGGCGTGGGACCTGGACAGGACCGAGGGACGTTGACCCGGGGACGCCGTCCGGGGGTCGCATCGTCCGAGCGGACCCGCTCGGACGATGCGACCCCCGGGCGGTGGACCCGCTCGGGCGGTGGACCCGCTCGGGGGTCGCATCGTCCGGCGGACGGCGACGGCCCGGCGGGCTCGTGCGCGGCCCACCGCGCCCGTCGGCCACGAGAAAAACTCCACAGAGTGATGTTTAGTGATGTTTGCTTCTCTTAGAGGCACTTTTCCCGGAATGTTCGTTTTGAGAAGCGCTGCTCTCGGTAGTTAAGTAACTACATCACGAGAGGCGACTCAATGAGATTTCTCGGGATAAATGCGATCTTTCATGATCCGGCCGCCGCGTTGGTCGTCGACGGGGAAGTGGTCGCGGCGGCCGAGGAGGAACGCTTCAGCCGCCGCAAGCACGGCAAGCGCCCGGTGCCGTTCTCGGCGTGGGAACTGCCCGAGCGGGCCGCGGCCTGGTGCCTGGCCCGGGCCGGGCTGCGCCCGGAGGACCTGGACGCGGTGGCCTACTCCTACGACCCCGACCTGGTGGTGCCCGGCGGGCCGGGCCAGGATCCGGGCTGGGAGGAGCTGCGCACCACCTACGCCCGCCGCGCCCCGTCCTTCCTCGCCGGTGCGCTGCCGGGGCTGGACGCGGCACAGGTGCGCTTCGTACCCCACCACATCGCGCACGCCGCCTCCGCGGGCCTGGCCGCGCCGTTCACCGACTCGGCCGTCCTGGTGTGCGACGGCCGCGGCGAGGCGGTCTCCCACCTGGCCGGCGCGTATCGCGGCGGCTCCCTGGAGATCATCACCGCCCAGGAACTGCCGCACTCGCTGGGCCTGCTGTACGAAAGCCTGACCACCCACCTGGGATTCCTGCACTCCAGCGACGAGTACAAGGTGATGGCGCTGGCCTCCTACGGCCGCCCCCGCTTCCTGCCCGAGCTGCGCGCTCTCGTCTACCCCACCGGGGACGGCGGGTTCCGCACCGAACCGGTGGACTGGAGCGCCTTCGCCAAACCCCTGCGCCCGCACCGGGAGTGGACGGGCGAGCACGCCGACCTCGCCGCCAGCGTGCAGGCCAGGCTGGAGGAGGTGCTGGTGGACCTGGCGCGGTGGCTGCACGGCCGTACCGGCCAGCGCGTGCTGACGATGGCCGGCGGGGTGGCGCTGAACTGCGTGGCCAACACCCGCATCGCCGAGGCCACCCCGTTCGAGCACGTGTGGGTGCAGCCCGCCGCGGGGGACGCCGGCACCGCGCTGGGCGGCGCGCTGCACCTGGCGGCGGCGGCGGGGGAGCCGGCCGCGCCGATGCCGGGCGCGGATCTCGGCCGGTCCTGGAGCGAGGCGGAGCTGGCGGCCTGGCTGCGGACCGCGAACGTCTCCTGCGAGCGGCCGGCGGACCTGGCCGCGGCGGTGGCCGACGAACTGGCCGCCGACCGGATCGTGGCGTGGTTCCAGGGCCGCAGCGAGTACGGTCCCCGCGCGCTGGGGCACCGGTCGTTGCTGGCGCATCCGGGGCACGCGGTCAACACCGAGCGGCTCAACGACGTCAAGGGCCGCGAGCAGTTCCGCCCCATCGCCCCCATGGTGCTCGCCGACCGCGCGGGACGGATCTTCAGCCGGGGGCCGGTGCCGAGCCCGTACATGCTGTTCGTCCACGATGTGGCGCCGGAGTGGCGGAGCCGGATCCCGGCGGTGGTGCACGTGGACGGCACCGCCCGCGTCCAGACCGTCGAGCCGGGGAGCGAGCCGTTGCTGGCGCGGTTGCTGGAGGAGTTCGAGGCCCGCACCGGGCTGCCCGTGCTGGTCAACACCAGCCTCAACACCGCGGGCCGGCCGATGGCCGACGATCCGCGGGACGCGCTGGAGTGTTTCGGGTCGGCGCCGGTGGACGTTCTGGCGCTGGGGCCGTTCCTGGTGCGCCGGACGGGGGTGTTCGCCACATGATCACCGTGGTGGTTCCGACCGTGGGCCGGCCGAGCCTCGCCGCGACGCTCGCCGCGCTGGACGCGGGCCTGGACGTCATCGTCGCCGACGACCGTCCGGAGGGCATCCGCGCCGAACCCCTTCCGGTGCCGGACGGGGTGCGGACGGTGCGTTCGGGCGGCAGGGGGCCGGCCGCCGCCCGCAACGCCGGCTGGCGGGCCGCGGACACCCCGTGGATCGTGTTCCTGGACGACGACGTGCTGCCCGCTCCCGGCTGGGCGAAGGCGCTCCGCGCCGATCTGGACGGCCTGCCCGCCGATGTGGCGGGCAGCCAGGGCCGCATCCACGTGCCGCCGCCCGAGGGCCGGCGGCCGACCGACGACGAGCGCAACACCGCCGGGCTCGCGGGCTCCCACTGGATCACCGCCGACATGGCCTACCGGCGCGAGGCGCTGGAGCGGGTCGGCGGGTTCGACGAGCGCTTCCCGCGCGCCTACCGGGAGGACGCCGATCTCGCGCTGCGGGTGACGGCCGCCGGCTACCGCCTGGTCAAGGGCGAGCGCGTCACCAGCCATCCGGTCCGCGAGGACGGGCCGTGGGCGAGCGTGCGCCGCCAGCGCGGCAACGCCGACGACGCGCTGATGCGCCACCTGCACGGCCCGGCCTGGCGGGCGGCCATCGGAAGCGGCTCCGGACGGCTGCGCCGCCACGCGCTGACCACCTGCCTCGGAGGGCTGGCGCTCCTCGCGGGCGCGCTGCCCATGATCGCCGGGATCACCGGCCCCGGCGCACCGGCCCGCGGCCGGGCGGCCGGACGGGCACCTGACCGGCGGGTCCGGTGTCCGGCCCTCCCGGAACGGGGCCGGGGCCCGGCGTGCGCGCTGGCCAGAGGAGCCGCGGCGGCGGCCGGAGCGGGCTGGCTGGCGCTGACCGCCGAGTTCGCCTGGGCCAGGATCGCCCCGGGGCCGCGCACCCCCGCGGAGATCGGCCGGATGCTGCTCACCAGCGTGCTCATCCCGCCGGCGGCCTGCGCGCACCGGCTGCACGGCGAGTTGCGGATCCGGCTGTGACGGGCCCCGTGAACGGCACGGCGAACGGCCCGGCGAGCGGCCCGGCGAACGGCGACGCGGCCCGCTCCACGCCCGCCGTGACCCGCCCCGCGACCACCGTGACCGCTGTGACCACCATGACCACTGTGACCGCCGCGACCGCCGCGACCCGCGCCCCGGCCGGCACCGTCCTGGTCGTCCGCCTCGACAACGCCGGGGACGTGCTGCTCGCCGGTCCGGCCGTCCGCGCCGTCGCGGCGTCGGCCCGCCGGGTGGTGCTGCTGGCCGGGCCCAACGGCCGGGCCGCGGCCGGGCTGCTGCCCGGCGTGGACCGCGTGCTGGAGTGGCGGGCCCCGTGGATCGACCCCGACCCGCAGCCGGTGACCGGCCCGCACGTCATCCGGTTGATCCGGCTCATCCGGGAGATCGCCCCCGACCAGGCGCTGATCCTCACCTCCTTCCACCAGTCGTCGCTGCCGCCGGCGCTGCTGCTCAGGCTGGCCGGGGTGCCCCGGATCGCCGCGATCAGCGAGGACTACCCCGGCTCGCTGCTGGACGTCCGCCACATCGTGGACGAGACCGTGGACGTACCCGAACCCGAGCGGATGCTCGCGGTGGCCCGCGCCGCCGGCTTCGGCCTGCCGCCCGGCGACGACGGCCGGCTCGCCGTACGGCGTCCGCTGCCGTCGGTCGCGCACCTCACCGGGCCGCCCGGCTACGTCGTGGTCCACCCCGGCGCCTCCGCGCCGGCCCGGGCCTGGCCGGAGGGCCACTGCGCCGAGGCGGTCCGGGAGCTGGTCCGCGCGGGCCGGCGGGTCGTCGTCACCGGGGGGCCGGGCGAGTGCGAACTGACCCGGCGGGTGGCAGGCGGCGCCGGGCACGCCGGGACGGGCGGCTCCGACGCCGGAGGGGTCGTCCCGGACACCGCGGAGGCCGTCCGGGACCTCGGCGGACGGACGTCCCTCGCCGAACTGGCCGCCGTGCTCGCCGGGGCGAGCGCGGTCGTGGTGGCCAACACCGGCCCCGCCCACCTGGCGGCGGCCGTCGGCACACCGGTGGTCATCCTGTTCGCCCCGGTGGTCCCGGCCGCTCGCTGGGCCCCGTACGGCGTGCCGTCCGTGCTGCTCGGCGACCAGGGCGCCCCGTGCGCGGGAAGCCGCGCCCGGATCTGCCCGGTGTCCGGCCACCCGTGCCTGTCGTCGGTGTCGCCCGCGCGGGTCGTCGAGGCCGTCGGCCGCCTGGCGCCCGTGAGGGAGGCCGTGCCGTGACGGCGCCGACGGAGAGGACCGTGCGGTGAGGGCGCCGGCGGAGAGGACCGTGCCGTGACGGCGTCCGTGAAGGGGGCCGTGGCAGAGGAGAGGGCCGTGAGGGTGCCGGCGGAGGAGGCCGAGGCGAAGGTGCCCGCGCGGGAGACCGTGCCGTGAGGCGTGAAGGAGGTCGTGTCATGAGGATCGCTTTGGTGTCGGAGCACGCCAACCCCCTCGCGGCCGTCGGCGGCGTGGACGCGGGCGGGCAGAACGTCCACGTCGCCGCCCTGGCCGCCGCCCTCGCCGAGCGGGGCCACGAGGTCACCGTGCACACCCGCCGCACCGCGCCCGACCAGCCGGAACACGTCTCCGCCGGACCCGGGCTGACCGTCGAGCACGTCCCCGCCGGGCCCGCCGAGGACCTGCCCAAGGACGAGCTGCTGCCGTACATGCCCGCCTTCGGCGCCCATCTGGCGCGGCGGTGGGCCGAACGGCCACCCGACGTGGTCCACGCCCACTTCTGGATGAGCGGGCTGGCCGCCCTCGCCGCGGCGCGGGACCTCGGCGTGCCGGTCGTGCAGACCTTCCACGCCCTGGGCGTGGTCAAGCGGCGCTGGCAGGGACCGGCCGACACCAGCCCGCCCGGACGCGTCGCCGCCGAGACCGACATCGCGCGCCGGGCGCACGCGATCGTGGCGACCTGCCGCGACGAGGTGAGCGAGCTGCTGCGCATGGGCGTCGGCCACGAACGGATCGCCGTGGTGCCCTGCGGGGTGGACCTGGAGCTGTTCCGCCCCGACGGGCCGATCGCTCCGCGCGGCCCGGCGCCGCGGGTGCTCTGCGTCGGCCGGATGGTCCCCCGCAAGGGGCTGGACACCGTCGTGCGGGCGCTGTGCCGGCTGCCCGACGCCGAGCTGCTCATCGTCGGCGGCACGCCGCGCGACGACGAGGCGGTGCGGCTGGCCGGCCTGGCCACGGCCTGCGGGCTGACCGGCCGGGTCCACCTGCTGGGCAGCGTCGGCCGCGCCGAGGTGCCGGCGCTGATGCGCTCGGCCGACGCGCTGGTGACCGTTCCGTGGTACGAGCCGTTCGGGATGGTCCCGGTCGAGGCGATGGCCTGCGGGGTGCCCGTGGTCGCCTCCTCGGTCGGCGGACACCTCGACACCGTCGCCGGCTGCGGCGTGCTGGTGCCGCCCCGCGACCCGCGGGCCCTGTCGCGGGCCCTGCTCGACGTGCTGGGCCGCCCCGAGCTGCGGGCGTCGCTCGCCGAGGCCGGCCGGCGGCGCGCCGTCACCCGGTACGGCTGGCCGCGGGTGGCGGCCCGCACCGAGTCGGTCTACCTGGACGTCCTCGCGGGCCGCGGGGCCCGGGTCGCCGTGGCGGGGGGATGACCGTGCACCCGCACCTGTCGCGCCTGCGCACCGCGCTCCGCGCGATGGACGCCGACGCGGCGACGATCTCCGTGTGGGGCCGCAAGCTCGCGGCCGTGCTGGGCGGCGGCGGCAGGCTGCTGGCCTGCGGCAACGGCGGCTCGGCGGCCGAGGCCCAGCACCTGACCGCCGAGCTGGTCGGCCGGTACCGCGCCGACCGGGAACCGTACGCGGCGATACCGCTGCACGCCGACACCTCGGCGGTGACCGCGATCGGCAACGACTTCGGCGCCGAGGAGGTCTACGCCCGCCAGGTGCGGGCGCACGGCCGTCCCGGCGACGTGCTGATGTGCCTGTCCACCAGCGGGCGCAGCCCGAACGTGCTGGCCGCGGCGCGCGCCGCCCGCCGGACGGGCATCGTGGCCTGGGCGCTGACCGGCCCGGCGCCCAACCCGCTGGCCGCGCTGTGCGACGAGGTCCTGGCGGTGCCCGCCGGGGACACCGCGACCGTGCAGGAGGTGCACCTCGCGGTGATCCACATGCTCTGTGACGCGGTGGAGGACGCGATGGAGGAGGCGACCGGATGATCACGCGGCCGATCGTCGTCATCGGGGACACGCTGCTCGACGTGGACGTCGAGGGCGACGCCGAACGGCTGTGCCCCGACGCCCCCGTGCCGGTCGTGGCGGGCAGCCACGAGCACCGCCGCCCCGGCGGGGCGGGGCTCGCCGCGGTGCTGGCCGCCGAGGGCGGCGCCGAGGTGGTCCTGGTCGCCGCCTTCGGCGACGACCACCCCGGCCGCTGCCTGCTGGGCCTGCTGTCCGGCCGGGTCGAGGTGGTCCGGCTGCCGCTGCAGGGCACCACGATCACCAAGACCCGGGTGCGGGCCCGGGGGCAGACCATGCTGCGCATCGACACCGGTGACGGCCGGGCGGACCCGGCCCTCGACGCCCGCCGGGCCGGGCAGGTCGAGTCGCTGCTCCGCGGCGCGGGCGCGGTCCTGGTGTCCGACTACGGCCGCGGCGTCTCCGAGGTCCTGGGCCCCTTCCTGCGCGGGGCGGGCGTGCCGCTGGTGTGGGACCCGCACCCGCGGGGACCGCTGCCCCTTCCCGGCTGCACGCTGGTCACCCCGAGTGAGTCCGAGGCCCGGACGCTGAGCGCCCAGCCGCGCCTGTCGCCCGACCGGATGGCCCGCCACCTCGTCCGGACGCTGCGCGCCGAGGCGGTGGCCGTCACGCTGGGAGGGGAGGGCGCCGTGCTGGCCCGGCGGGGCGGCCGGTCCACGCGGATGCCGCCGCCGGTGTGCTCGGCGGGCCCGGACGCCTGCGGCGCGGGCGACCGGTTCTCCGGGGCCGCCGCGCTCGCGCTGGCCTCCGGCGCGCCGGTGGAGGAGGCCGTCGGGATCGGCGTCGCCGAGGCCGCCCGGTTCGTGGAGAACGGCGGGGCGGCGACGGTGCGGACGCCCGCGCCCGCGCCCGGGGACCGGCCGCGCACGGCCCCGGAGGTGGCCGAGGTGGTCCGGGCCACCGGCGGGCGGCTGATCGCGACCGGCGGCTGCTTCGACCTGCTGCACGCCGGGCACGTCAGCCTGCTGCGACGGGCACGGGCGCTGGGGGACGCGCTGATCGTATGCGTCAACTCCGACGCCTCGGTGCGGCGGCTGAAGGGCCCGGGGCGGCCCGTGGTCGGCCAGCGGGACCGGGTGGAGGTGCTGCGCGCGCTGCAGTGCGTCGACGCCGTGGCCGTGTTCGACGAGGACACCCCGGTGGCGATGATCGAGCGGCTCCGCCCCGACGTGTGGGTCAAAGGCGGCGACTACACGGCGCTGGACCTGCCCGAGGCCGAGACCGTCCGCCGGACCGGGGGAGAGAGCGTGATCCTGCCGCTGGTGTCCGGCCGGTCCACGACGAATCTGATCGCGGCCGCGAGGGCGGCCAGATGACCGAGGGGGAACGTCCATGCTGGGGAACATCCTGATCACCGGTGGATCGTCCGGGCTGGGCCGGGCCGTGGCCGAGGCCGTGGCCAAGGAGGGCGGCCGGCCGCTGGTCGTCGACGTCCGCCCGCCCGGGAACGGCGTGGACCACGTCCTGGCCGACGTGGCGGACCGTGACCGGGTGGAGCGGGCGGTGGCCGAGCTGGCCGGGACGGCCGGAGGTCTCGACGGGGTCGTCACCGCCGCCGGCATCGACGCCTGCGGCCGTCTGGAGGACGTGCCCGCCGACGCCTGGGAGAAGGTCGTCGCGGTCAACCTGCTCGGCACCGCCGCGACGATCCGCGCGGCCCTGCCCCACCTGACCGCCTCCGGCGGCCGGATCGTCACCTGCGCCTCCACGCTGGGCCTGCGCGCCCTCAGCGACGCCACCGCCTACTGCGCCTCCAAGTTCGGCGTGGTCGGCCTCACCCGCGCCCTGGCCGCCGAGCTCGCCGGACGGGTCGGCGTCACCCTGCTCGTCCCCGGCGGCATGCGCACCCGCTTCTTCGACGACCGTCCCGACCGGTACAGGCCCGGCCCCGACGCCGGGCTCAACGCCCCCGAGGACGTCGCGGCCGCCGTGGTCTTCGCCCTGTCCCAGCCCGCCGGCTGTGAGATCCGCGAACTCGTCGTCTGCCCCGCCACGGAGACCTCATGGCCGTGACCGGCGCCGGAGCGGGCACGCCCGCGGACCGTGCCGCGCCCGTTCCCGGAGACGCCCCCGGCGGCACCGCCGGGGACGGGCGGCCGGTCATGGTCGTGCTGCGCGGTCTGGGCCTGGGCGACCTGCTCACCGCGGTTCCCGCCCTGCGCGCCCTGCGCCGCGCCTTCCCCGCCCACCGCATCACCCTCGCCGCCCCCGCCCCGCTGGCGGGCCTACTGCCGCTCATCGGCGCCTGCGACGACCTGCTCGACGTCACCGGACCCGGTCCCGTCCCCCTCCAGCGTCCCGACCTGGCCGTCAACCTCCACGGCAGCGGTCCGCAGAGCACCGTCGCCCTGCTGGACACCCGCCCCAGGCGGCTGATCAGCCACGCCCACCCCGGCCTGCCCCTCCTGCCCGGCCCGTCCTGGCCCGCCCAGGCGCACGAACGCGTCCGCTGGTGCGACCTGCTGACCTGGCACGGCATCCCCGCCGACCCCACGGACCTGACCCTGAGGCCGCCGTCCGCGGCCGAGCACGCCCCGGACCGGTCCGCCACGGCGGAACGGCCGGCCCCTTCCGGTCCGGCCCGCTCCGGTCCGGGTCCCGTCATCGTCCACCCCGGGGCCGCCCACCCCGCCCGGCGCTGGCCGCCGGACCGCTTCGCCGCGGTCGCCGCCGCGCTGCACCACGCCGGACACGACGTGCTGGTCACCGGGACCGCCGCCGAACGCGGCCTCGCCCGGCGGGTGGCCGCCGCGGCCGGCCTGCCGGATGAGGCGGTGGCGGCGGGCCGTACGGACGTCACCGGGCTGGCCGCGCTGGTCGCCTCCGCCCGGCTCGTCGTCTGCGGCGACACGGGCGTTGCGCACCTGGCCGGCGCGTTCGGCACGCCCTCGGTCGTGCTGTTCGGACCCACGCCGCCCGCGCTGTGGGGACCGCCCGAAGGGCCCCACACGGTCCTGTGGCACGGCGATCCCGGCCACCCGCCCGGCGACCCGCACGCCGGCCGTCCCGACCCCGTCCTGCTGACCATCGGCGTCGGGGAGGTCCTCGACGCCGCGACCGACCTACTGGAGGTGACCGTCCGATGAACACCCGACGCGCAGTGGTCACCGGAGGCGCCGGCTTCCTCGGCTCCTACCTGTGCGAACGCCTGCTGGCCCGTGGCGCCACCGTGATCTGCATGGACAACTTCCTGACCGGATCGCCGCGCAACGTCGACCACCTCCTGGGCCGCCCCGCCTTCCGGCTGCTGGAATGCGACCTGACCGGGTTCGTCCACGTCCCCGGCGACGTCGACCTCGTCCTGCACCTGGCCTCGGCCGCCTCCCCGGCCGACTACCTGCGCCACCCCATCGAAACCCTCAAGGTCGGCAGCCTGGGCACCCTGCACGCCCTGGGCCTGGCCCGGGAGAAGAACGCCCGCTTCGTCCTGGCCTCCACCAGCGAGGTCTACGGCGACCCCCAGCAGCACCCGCAGACGGAGACCTACTGGGGCAACGTCAACCCCGTCGGCCCCCGCAGCGTCTACGACGAGGCCAAACGCTTCGCCGAGTCCCTCACCACCGCCTACCGCAACACCCACGGCACCGACACCGGCATCGTGCGGATCTTCAATACCTACGGGCCCCGCATGCGGCCCCACGACGGCCGCGCCATCCCCACCTTCATCCGCCAGGCCCTGTGCGGTGAACCCCTCACCGTCACCGGCGACGGCTCCCAGACCCGCTCCATCTGCTACGTCGACGACACCATCGAGGGCATCCTCGCCCTGGCCGGCAGCGACTTCCCCGGCCCGGTCAACATCGGCAACCCCACCGAGATCACCATGCTCGACCTGGCCCGCACCGTCATCGAGCTGACCGGGTCGGCCTCACCGATCCGCTTCATCGACCGCCCGGCCGACGACCCGGCCGTGCGCTGCCCCGACACCACCCTGGCCGCCACCCGCCTGGGCTGGCGGGCCGAAGTCGGCGTCACCGAGGGCCTGCGCCGTACCATCGCCTGGTTCGAGGCCGAACTCCGCCGCACCGAGGAACTGGTCGGCTGAGGGTGCCGTCCAGCCGGTCCGGTGAACGGCTCAGACACCAATGGCTGGAATTCTGGCTGATCTCCGGGCTAGAAGATATCGTTTCATCATGGAGATGATTCCGATCAGCGAGGCGAAGGACCGGCTGACCGAACTGGCCGACCGGGCCGCCCGGGAACACGACCACTTCACGATCACGCGTAACGGACGGCCTCACGCGGTGATCATGTCCGTGGCCGAGTGGGAGTCCCTGCAGGAAACGCTGGAGATCCTCGCCGACCCGGAGATGCGGGCTGACCTGATGGAGGCGGAGACCGCCGGGGCGAGGGGCGACCTGACGTCCGAGGAGGAGATGACCGCCGTCATGGCGGCGCGCCTCGGCAGGGCGAGCGCGTGAGCGATCGGTACACCGTCCTTCTCGCGCCACCGGCCCGGCGTGCCCTGGCGACGGGTCTGCCCGAGTCGGTGGCCGGTGCGGCGTGGGAGCTGATCACCGGCGCGATCGCCGACGAGCCGTGGCGGGTGGGTAAACCGCTCCAGGAGCCGTACGAGGGGCCGCATGTCGCCCGCCGGGGCACCTACCGGGTGGTCTATCTCATCGATGAAGACAAAAGGACCGTGACGATCCAGGCGATCAAACACCGTCGGGACGCCTACCGCCCATGAGAGATGGTCAGGCGGACTCCCAGATGATCTCGCCGTCCACGGTGGCGGGGGTCGGGGTGAGGCCGGCGTGGCGGGCCACGGCCGCGGAGGCGGCGTGGCCGGGGTGGATGGCGGCGGCGAAGGAGCGCACGCCGTGTTCCCGCAGCCAGGCGACCATGGCGGTCGCGGCCTCGGCCGCCACGCCCCGGCCCTGCCAGGGGGTGCCGACGACCCAGGCCACCCAGGCCCGGCCGGGGGTCACGGTGGCCTGGACGTAGCCGGCCAGGCGGCCGGTCTCCGTCACGCGGATCACCCAGTTGAGCCAGGCGCCGTCGTCGCCGGGCGGTCCGGCGACCATGCGGGCGTAGCGGTCGCGCAGTTCCCCGGCGGTCGCGGGGGAGCCGCCGGTGAACTCGTGCAGGGCGGGGTCGTCCAGCGCCTCGGCCATCTCGGCGGCGTGCTCGACCGCCAGCGGGAGGAGGGTGAGGCGCGCGGTCGGGATCACTTCGGCGTTCATGGGCGGCGAGTGTCCCACGATCCGTGGCCGCCGGTCGATCGGAACACCGCCCGGCGCGGCCGGTCAGGGGCGGCCGGGCGCGTGGTCGGCGGCGCCGGGGGCCAGGACGTGCTCGATGACCATGACGGCGGCGCCGATCACTCCGGCGCGGTCGCCCAGGTCGCTGGCGGTGATCGTCAGGTGCTGGGTGGCCAGGGGCAGGGACCTGCTGTAGATGACCTCGCGCAGACCGGCGAGGATCTGCTCCCCGGCCTCGGCCACGTCGCCGCCGACCACGATCACCGAGGGGTTGAAGAAGTTCACGATCGAGGCGAGGACCTCGCCGATCTCCCGGCCGGCCTGGCGGATGAGCTGGACGGCCTGGGTGTTGCCGCTCCGGACGAGCCGGACGATGTCGCGGCCCCCGGTCGCCTCCACGCCGGCCTCGCGCAGCCGGGCCGCCACGGCCGCGCCGCTCGCCACGGCCTCCAGGCAGCCGCGGTTGCCGCAGCGGCAGACGACGTCGAGGGTGGGGGAGACCTGGATGTGGCCGATGTCGCCGGCCGCGCCCTGGGCGCCCCGGTGCAGGCGGCGGTCGCTGATGATGCCGCAGCCGATCCCGGTGCCGACCTTGACGAAGATGAGGTGGTCGGCCTCGGGGCGGGCGGCCCAGTGCTCGCCCAGGGCCATGATGTTGACGTCGTTGTCCACCAGGACGGGCGCGCCCAGCCGCTCCCCGAGCCACTCCGGGACGGGGAATCCGTCCCAGCCCGGCATTATCGGCGGATTGACCGGCCGTCCGGAGCTGTGCTCCACCGGACCGGGCAGGCCGACCCCGATGCCGCAGACCTCCCCGGCGGTGTGGCCGCTCTCGGCGAGCATCTCCTCGAAGGTCCGCTGGAGCCAGCGAAGCGTCTCCTCGGGTCCGCGGTCTATCGGCACCTCCGCCGCGCGCTCGGTGAGGACCTCGGTGCCGAGGTCGGTGACCGCGACCCGGGCGTGGGTCGCGCCGAGGTCGGCGGCGAGGACGACGCGGGCCGAGCGGTTGAAGGTGAAGGCGACGGCCGGGCGGCCCCCCGAGGAGATGGCCTCCTCGGCCGGGACGACCCACCGCTGGCTCACCAGCGCGTCGAGACGCTGCCCGAGCGTCGATCTCGCCAGGCCGGTGAGCTGCACCAGCTCCGCCCGGGTGCGGGCCTGACCGTCGCGCAGGATCTTCAGCAGCGCCCCCGCGCCCGCGTCGGGACCGTTCGCCTCGCTCGGCATGCGCACAGTCAACACTCCTCGTTCACGCGTGGCCACGGCGACTTACGCCCACTCTCCCCGTCATTATGCCTAAATGATCGTTACTTTTGTACGGCCCTCGCCATAAGAGGGGTGCACGGCGGCCTCATGGGGCGGCGGCGATCTACCGGTCCGTTCTGTTCGGCCGGACGACGGAAGGCGCGGAAGGGCGAGCCTCGCTCCGGAGTCGCTGACCGAGCGTGACGAAAACCGTCCCCGCCGTCATTCTCCGCTACCGGATGGTAAGTCGGCCGGATCAAGGGTTTCCCCTTTCCTGAGAAGGACGCCGATTTCCGCTCCGGCCCGGGTGGAATCCCAGTTGTACGCCGTCTCCGCGCCGCCGGGAGAACCCCGGCGGCCGGCCCGGCGCCCCGTCGGCCCGGGCGCCGCCCGGGCGTGACCAACGGACATGGGGGGTCACATGATCAGGATCAGCTACGCTCTCGCCGCCGGCATCGTGGCGGGCTCCGGCCTCGTCTTCCCCGCCGCCCTGGCGGCCCAGCCCGCGGCGGCGGGCACGGCCACCGCCCGCGTGGCCGTCGGCGAGCCCTTCCAGAGGTACATAGCCGGTGACGGTGACGGCGGCGGGTACGGCGACCGCGACGGCAAGGGCGACAACGGCTACGAGGGCCACCGCTGGGACAAGGGCCAACATTGGGACGAGAGTCACCACTGGGACAAGAGCCACCACGAGAACATGGGCCACGAGAACATGGGCCACGAGAACATGGGCCATGAGAACGAAAGCAAGAAGGGCTACGAGAGCGAGAAGGGTTACGAAGGCGAGATGCCTTACGAGGGCGAGAAGGGTTACGAAGGCGAGAAGAGCTACGAGGGCCAGAAGGGCTACGAGGGCGAGATGCCCTACGAAGGCGAGAAGGGTTACGAAGGCGAGAGCGGTTACGAGGGCTGACGACGCGCTCCTCGCCGCCGCGCGGCCGGTCCGGCCGGCCGCGCGGCCCCGCGTCAGGGGGCGCCGGGCGGGCGCGGGGCCCGGCGGAAGAAGGCCGCCACCGCGTAGGGGTCGACCGGGTCGGTCAGCAGCTCCAGCATCTCCTCCCGCCGCTCCGGCGCCACCTTGAACGGGTGGCCGAAGACCCGCGGTCCCCGGCCGTCGCCCAGCAGCCGGGTCAGCATCAGGTCGCCGGGCACGGCCTGGCGCGACAGCAGCTCGTCGGTCACCGTCACCGGCCCGTTCCCCCCGGGTCCGGCGTCGCGCAGGGTGACCTCCTCCCCCTCGACGCCCAGGACCTCCCACAGGCGCAGCGGTGTGCGCCGCCAGGACTCCAGCAGCTCCACCTCGTCGTCGCGCAGCCATACGCCCCGCGCGTCCAGGAACTCTCCCACCACGTCGTTCTCGAACAGCGCGAGGTCGGCCAGGGCGGGCTCGGCCACCCGGACGCTCAGCGCCACCAGGTCGTCCACCAGGCGGCGGCGGGCCGGGCGGTCACCGTACGCGACGAGCCGCCGGAACAGGTGCTCCGCCCGCGCGGGCAGCGGGTCACCGGGGTCGGTGCGGCAGGCGGCGTACTCGGCCGCGTCCCGCTCGGCCGGCGCGAGGCCGGGCGCCAGGGACAGCGCCTCCCCGACGAGCCCGGCCGCCTCGAACGACCGTCCCTCGCCCTCGGCGGACCGGGCGGCCAGCAGCAGCGCGGCCGGCTCGGTGCGGGGGAGCGCCTCCAGCACCCGGGGGGAGAGGGGCTCGCGCTCGACCTCGTCGGCGATCCGCTCCAGCACCTCCGGTGAGCGCGACAGGTACGTGACGGCCTTCGACAGGTCCGCCCCCTCGTCGTAGGTGCGCAGCGCGCTGCGCGACAGGGTCAGCCGCATGATGTCCAGCGGCGAGAGGCCGGCGACCGACCCGGTGTCCCAGGGGGTGCCCACGACGCCCACCCGGCCGCCCCGTACCTCCAGCGAGGCCCCCCGCAGCAGCGGCGCCAGCGGCGGGAGAGGGTCGGCGAAGGTCTCCGGGGCCCTGGCCAGCAGCTCCAGCACCACCGCGTCGATCGGGACGCCGGGGGAGGGCTCGATCCCCTCGGCGAAGGAGCGCAGCGCGTCGAGCGCCCGCTCGCCGAACTCCTGGGCGACGAGCATCGCCCGGTCGGCGGGAAAGGAGTCGAGCTTCACGGTGGACGGCTCCAGCCGGCCGCCGCGCAGGCGCAGCGCGACGACGTCCTCGGCCGCCACGTCCGCCAGCCAGCCCGCCGGCCCGGCCAGGAACGGCCCGCCCTCCTCGACCACGGTGCGCACCCGGCCGCCGCCGGCGAGCGGCAGCCCCTCGCCGTCGGCCAGCCGCGCCCACAGCCGCAGGTCGTCGGCGGCGGCCAGCCGACCGGCCGCCAGTTCGGCCCGGGTGGCCAGGTGCGTCAGCACCGCGCCCTCGCACAGCGTCAGAACCTCGCTCATCCGACCATTGTGGTCGACCGGGGTGGACGCCGTGACACGCCCGGTCAGGGACTGGTGCCGAAGCGCGGGTTGCGGCTCAGCCAGGAGGCGTAGCAGGCGTTGCGCCGTACCGCGTCGGCGTGGGCCGCCTTGGCGTGCTCGGCGACCGAGTCCGCGACCCGCGCGGGGGCCGCCTCCGGGTGCCAGCCGAGGATCTGCCGCCAGCGCAGCGGCGCGCCGGCGAGCGGCACCGCGGTCAGCCCCGGGGTCGGCTGGAAGGTCGCCTGGCACAGCACGGCGGCGCGGCCGACGGAGGCCAGGTGCAGACACGTGGCCACGTCGGTCTCGTAGATGGTCAGGGGCGTGAAGCCGGCGCGGGCGCAGGCGGCGGCGAAGCAGTCGCCGAAACAGCCGTCGCCGGGGGTGACGGCCCACCGCTCGTCGGCCAGCTCGGAGAGCTCCACCTCCTCGCGCCCGGCCAGCGGGTGGTTCTCGCCGAGCAGCACGAATACGGGGTCCAGCCCGATCGTCCGCCACATCACCGGGCCCTCCAGGGGTGGCGGGCTCTCGCCGCAGGTGCCGACGACCGCGAAGTCGAGGCGGCCGAGCGTGACCATCGTGGCGAGCTCCCTGGCCGACCACGAGGTGCAGGTGCTGACCGGTGTCGAGGGCCACTCGGTGGCCAGCCGGTCGACCAGGCCGCCCAGGATCGGCCCGTTGGTGGAGCCCAGGCGGTAGCTGGGCGCGGTGCCGCCGGCGTTGGCGAACCGCACCGCCTCCTCCTGGAGTTCGCGGGCGGCGGGCAGCAGGACCTTCGCCCTGGCCAGCACCAGCTCGCCGAGTGGTGTGGGTCGCGCGCCGGTGTGGTCGCGCCGGAACAGGGCTCCCCCGAGGCCTCGCTCTATCCGCTTGATCTGGGCGGTCAGCGCCGGCTGGGCCAGCCCGAGGTGGGTCGCGGCCTTGGTGACGCTCCCGGCCTCGGCGACCGCCCGCACGATCCTGAGGTGTCGAAGCTCGAGGTCCATACCGGGACGGTAAAGCGACGGCGGTATACCCGCAATGTGGCTGAGTCATGAAATCTGACGGAATTTAGTGAAATCGGGTGTGGGTGGGATCGTCAGCGCGGGACGGGAGGGGAGAGAGGAAGGTGAGGGAGGGCGGTGACGGGGTAGGCGAGTCCCTATGACGATGGGAATCGACCCGAAGGACCTCTCCGAGGAAGACCTGCTCCGCGAGCTGCGGCACATGCACGAGACGCGGACGGAGACGCTCATGCACGGATCGGACGACGCGCTGGCGAACCACACCACGCGCACCGGGGAGCTGGAGCAGGAGTACCTGCGCCGCCACCCCGAGCGCGACGTCGATCCGGAACGGCTGCGCGAGGGCGCCCGGCAGCGGTGACCGTACGGCCGGCCCCCGTCGCGACCGCGCGCCGCGGCGGGGGCCGGTGATGTGCCCGGCCTCCGGCCCCTTCGCAGAACTTTCGTCCATACGGCTCCGCGGTCTTCCGCCGCGCCCGATCCGCGCCTACTTTCGAGGCAGGATCCGGCCGGCGGGAGGCTTCTGTGCGCGTGCGGCGGTGGAAGGCGCTCTGCCTCGTGGTCGCCCTGTCATCCCTGGCCGCGGTGGCCGGTCCGGCGGGCCCGGCCACGGCGGCTGCGCGGAGCGCGGACGACATGGGTCAGGACGTCTCCACGGCGGTCTACGTCGTGGACGGCTACTGGCGGACCCACTGGTCGCGGTTCTTCACCGGCAAGTACGACCCCCCGGCCGTGTACGGCGGCTACCGCAGGGGCGTGACGAAGCCGCCGCTGTGCGGAGGCCGGCGCCTCGGCTACGACAACGCCTGGTACTGCATCGAGGACGACTACATCGCCTGGGACCTCGACCTCATGGCAGAGGGGTACCGCATCGGCGACGCGTGGGTGTACCTCGTCGTCGCCCACGAGTGGGGCCACGCCGTGCAGGCGCGGCTGCGCGACTCGCTGGTGATGTCCACCTACGAGCTCCAGGCCGACTGCCTGGCCGGCGCCGTGCTGTACGGCGCCGCGGCCGACGGCGTGCTGCGGTTCGAGCGGGGCGACCTGGAGGAGATCGCCGAGATCCACCGGAGGCTGGGCGACGAGACGTCCTGGACCGACGTGACCGACCACGGCACCGCCGCCCAGCGCACCTCCTCCTTCAACCGGGGCGCGAAGTACGGCGTGCGCGGCTGCCTGCCCTGACACCGCGCCGCCGTACGGCCCGCCGCCCGCGAGACCGGGGAAGCGCGCCGTACGGCCCTGCCGCGCCGGGCCCGCCGCCCGCCGCGCCACCGGTCCTGGCCGCACGACCGGCCCCGGCCGCGCGGCGGCGGTCAGGCCCGCCAGACCCGGGCCACCTCGCCCGCGACCGCGGCCGCCTGGGCGAGGCCGGCCTCGAAGGCGGGCTTCCACAAACCCGGGTCGAGGACGTCGGCGCCGAACACGGCGACGGCCGCCTCGTCGGGCGCCACGTGGGCCACCGGGACGCCGCCCAGCTCGGCGACCTCGTCCCGGTAGCGCGTCCTGGGCGTGAAGTGCGCCAGCGGCTCCAGGACGACCACGGCCGAGCTGCCCGCCGCCAGGTCGGCGTTGGTGGCCGAGCGCACCCCGCCGTCCATGTAGCGGCGCCCGCCGATCTCCACCGGCGCGAAGACGCAGGGGACCGCGCAGCTGGAGGCGACCGCCGCGGCCAGCGGCGCGCCGGAGCCGCGGTCCCAGACCGTGAACTCGCCGGTCCCGGCGTCGACCGCGGTGATCAGCAGCCGGCGGTCCGGCCACTCCTGCACCGGCAGCCGCTCGCCGACCGACTCGATCCGGGCGGCGCCCTCGGCGGCCAGGGCCAGCTCGCCGATCCGCCGCCGGGCCTCCCGCGGCTCCAGCGACGGGTCGTACAGCAGGCCGAAGGCGGCCATCACCGGCTCCATGTCCACGGCAGGCCGCGCCGCCGTCCCGGCGCCCGTCCCGCCGGCTCCGGTCGTCCCGTCCGCCTCGGCGGCGACCGCGCTCTCCAGGTCGGCCCCGGTGGCGACGAGCGCCCCCACCACCGACCCGGCCGAGGTGCCGACCACCAGGCCGGCCTCTCCCAGGTCCAGGCCCGCCTCCCGCAGACCCGCCACGATCCCCGCCTCCCAGGCGATGCCCGCGATTCCTCCGCCGCCCAGCACCAGTGCTCTCGTCATGCGCCCATTCTCACCGTCATCCGCCCGGGCCCTCCGGCCGGACTCCGTCCGTACCCCGGGGCCGGGAGCCCATTCCGCCCCGGCCCCGGCCCGCTAGGGCGCCCCTCACCCCTTCAGGCCCGAGCGGGAGATGCCCTCGATCACCCAGCGCTGGGCGACGAGATAGAGGACGATCACCGGGGCGCTGGCGATCACCGCGCCGGCCATCAGCAGGTCGTAGCGGACGCTGTTGGCGCTCTGGAAGTTGCCCAGGCCCGCGGGCAGGGTCAGCGACTCGGGGCTGAGCAGCACGTACAGCGGCCACAGGAAGTCGTTCCAGTTCGTCAGGAACGACAGCAGGAACAGCGTCACCAGCGCGGGGCGGGCCAGCGGCAGCGCGATGGCGGTGAAGATCTGCCACCGGTTGCCGCCGTCCAGCTCCGCGGCCTCCTCCAGCTCCCCGGGCAGCGTGATGAAGAACTGCCGCAGGAAGAACACCCCGAACGCGCCGGCCGCGGCCGGGACGATCACCGCGGGCAGGCTGTCCACCCACGCCAGCTCGTTGACGATCAGGAAGTTGGGGATCAGCAGCACCACCGGCGGCACGAACAGCGTGGCCACGATCGTCCCGAAGAGCAGGTTCCGGCCGCGGAAGCGGAGCCGGGCCAGCGCGTAGGCGGCGGGCGTGGCGGTGACCAGGACGAGCACCGCGTGCCCGGTGGCGGCGGCCAGGCTGTTGAGGAACCAGCGCAACGCCGGGCTGTCGGCGCTGCCGAGGATCTCCCGGTAGGCGTCGAGCGTCACCGGGTCGGGCACCCACCGCGGCTCCGTCGAGCCGGCGGCCTCGCGGGTCTTGAAAGAGGTGACGACCATGTAGACGAGCGGGCTCAGGTAGAGCGCCGCGATCACCGCGAGGACCAGGTGCAGCAGGGTACGGCGCAGCCGGCGGACGTCCCCGGTCACGGCTTCACCCCCTCCGCGGAGATCGTGGGGGTCACGGTCACGGCTTTCCCGCCTTCCTTCCCGAGGGCCCCGGTCATGCCTTCCTCCTGTCCCGGAACGCGCCGAAGACCAGCCCGCTGGCCACCATCAGGAAGGCGGCGAGGATGAAGCTCATCGCCGAGGCGGTGCCCATGTCGAACTGGCGCAGGCCGGTCTCGGCGATCAGGTAGATCGCCGTCTTGGTCTGGTCCGCGGGGGCGCCCCGGGTGATGAGGTAGGACTGGCCGAACATGTTGGCCGAGGCCAGGATCGTGGTGTTGACCACGAACAGCATGACCGGCCGCAGGCCGGGCAGGGTCACCGCGCGGAACCGGTCCCAGGCCGAGGCGCCGTCCACCATCGCCGCCTCGTGCAGCTCCCGGGGGATGTCCTGCAGCCCGGCGAGGAAGATCACCGCGTTCAGGCCGAGCGTCCACCACACCGTCACCCCGACGAGGGCGACCCAGGCGGCCGGCACGTCGGTGGTCCACTGCACGTCCAGGCCCAGGTAGTGGTTGACCAGGCCGATGTTGCCGTCCAGCAGGAACTGCCAGACGACGCCGACGACCACGACGCCCAGCACATAGGGGGTGAAGTAGACGGCCCGGTAGAGGTTGCGCCCCCTGAACCGGCCGTTCATCAGCAGCGCCACCAGCAGCGGCAGCAGGATCAGCAGCGGGACGGAAAAGACGGTGAAGATCCCGGTGGCCCGCATCGCCGACCAGAACCGCGACCCGTCGACGCTCCCCGGGTCGAACAGGTCGGTGTAGTTCTCCAGCCCGACGAACGGCTTGGCCGGCAGGTTGATGTCCCACTCGTGCAGGCTCGTCCAGAACCCGAAGCCGATCGGCAGGACCATGAAGACGGCGAACAGCACGAGGTAGGGGGCGCAGAACGCGTACGGCGTCCAGGACCGCATCCTGCCCGCGGTCCGGGGGGACCCGCCCGGGGACGCCGCCCCGGACGGGTCCTCCACCCTGGCAGGCGGGCCGCTCACCGACCGTACTTCCGCTTGTTGTCGGCCAGCAGCTTGTCCGCTGAGGCCACGCCCTCCTTCAGCGCTTCGGCGGGGGACGACTGCTTCAGCACGGCCTTGGCGACGGCCAGTTCGAGAGCCTTGCTCTGCACGTCGCCGACGCCCGGGATGGCGGGGATGAAGTGGAACACGTCCGGGTCGGCGGCCAGCTTGATCTGCGGCAGATCGGCGATCTGCGGGTCCTGGCGGGCGGAGTTGCGGGCCGGGATCATGCCGGCCCTGGCCCACTCGGCCGACAGGCGGCCCATGTGGTCGATGAAGAACTTGGCGGCCTGGACCTTGTTGGGGTCTTTGCCGGCCTGGGAGGTCATCACGAAGTTGTGCGAGGAGCTCCACATGGCGGCGGTGCCGCCGATGTTCGGGATCGGGGACATGCCCCACTTCAGCGACGGGGCGTTGGTCTTCAGGTCGTTGATCTGCCAGATGCCGTCCCAGGTGAGGCTGACCTTGCCGTTCTTGAAGGCGGCGTACTGGCTGTCCTGGGCGACCTCGGCGGGGCTGTGGCCCCTGTCGATCTGCTCGACCATCCAGGCCAGGGCCTTCTCGCCCTCCGGCCCGCCCCACAGCGCCCTGGCGCCGTCCTCGCTGTAGAGGTCGCCGCCGAACTGCCACAGCAGGCTCATGAACATCAGGTGCGCCGGCCACTTGTTCGGCATCCAGAACGGGTTGGCGACGCCGGCCTTCTTCAGCTCCGTCAGCGCCTTCTCGTAGCCCTCCCGGTCGGTGGGAGCCTCCTTCAGCCCGATCTTGTCCAGGTGCTCGGTGTTCCAGTAGTCGGCCAGGCAGTGCACGTCCAGCGGCACACTGTAGCGCTGGTCCTGGTAGACGCCGGCCTTCCAGATGGCGGGGATGTAGTCGGACTCGGTCAGCCCGAGCGAGCTCACCACGTCGTCCAGCGGCAGCAGCGTCCTGCGGGCGGCGAAGGTGCCGACCCAGTCGATGTGGACGACCGCCACGTCCGGGCCCTTGCCCGCGGCGATGGCCGTCGGCATCGCCGGATAGAGGTCCTCCCAGCGCCGGGTGACGTTGCGGACCTCGATGCGGCCGGCGAACTGCTTGTTGAACTCGTCCAGCATCTTCCGCATGTGCGGGCCGTCGCCGCCGGTGAAGCCGTTCCAGTAGTCGAGCGTCACCTTGGGGCCGGTGTACTCCCCGCCGGAGAACGCCGGCGCGGGGGAGGCGGGCGCGGAGGAGCCCGCCCCGATCTTGGTGCCGCCTCCGCAGGCGGTCAGCGCGGCGGTGAGTCCCACGGCCCCCGAGAGGCCGAGGAAAGAGCGGCGGGAAAGCGGACTGGTCATTGTCACTCCTGGGGGGACGCGAGGGCGAAGCGGACGATGTTCCACGAGGAGGGGGAGAGCCGGAGCGAGGCGCGGCGGCCCTCGACGCGGGCGCCGGAGCCGGGGCGGGGGGCGACGCGGCCGGGCGCCTCGGCGGAGTTGACGGCCGAGGGGTCGTCGTCGGCGAGCTCCAGGTGCTCCACCGCCCGCATTCCCCCGGGAAGGGCGACCTCCAGGTCGCACGGGGCGTTCCGGTCGCGGTTGACGGCGAAGAGCGTCGTCTCGCCGGTCGCCTCGTCGTGCGTGGCGGTGGCCCAGATCGCCGGGACGTCGCCGTACCTGGCGGTGGGGATCACCGCGCACTCGGGCTCCACCCGCAGCACCTGGCCGCGGGCGTGCCGGGCGGTCAGCGCGAACGGGTGGAAGATGGTCTGCCGCCAGGCCGGGCCGCCGGGCTCGGTCCTGATCGGGGCGATGACGTTGGCGAGCTGGGCCTGGCAGGCGACGCCGACCCGGTCGGCGTTGCGCAGCAGCGTGATCAGCAGGCTGCCGACGACGACCGCGTCGGTGACGTCGTAGGTGTCCTCGATCAGCCGGGGGTGCTCGGCCCACCCCAGCGAGGACTCGCCGCCGAACCGGCTCTGGTACCAGACGTTCCACTCGTCGAAGGAGAGCATGATCTTCTTCCTGCTGCGCAGCTTCGCGCCGACGTGGTCGGCGGTGGCGGCGATGGAGCGGATCATGTGGTCCATGTCGGCGCCGCTGGCCAGGAAGGAGTCGGCGTCGCCGTCCGTGGGGTCGTAGTAGGCGTGCAGCGAGATGTAGTCGACCATCTCGTAGGTGGCCTCCAGCACCTCGGCCTCCCACGAGCCGAACGTCGGCATGCCGCTGTTGGAGCTGCCGCAGGCCACCAGGGACAGGCCGGGGTCGAAGCGCTTGAGCGCCCGCGCGGTCTCGGCGGCGAGCCGGCCGTACTCGGCGGCGGTCTTGTGCCCCATCTGCCAGGGGCCGTCCAGCTCGTTGCCCAGGCACCACAGCCGCACGTCGTGCGGCTTGTCCACGCCGTGCGAGCGGCGCAGCTCCGACAGGGCGGTGCCGCCGGGGTAGTTGGCGTACTCCACCAGCTCCAGCGCCTCGGCTACGCCGCGGGTGCCCAGGTTGAGCGCCATCATCGGCTCCGCCCCGGCCTTGGCGGCCCACGCCATGAACTCGTTCAGGCCGAAGCGGTTGCCCTCCAGGCTCCGCCACGCCAGGTCCAGGCGGGTGGGCCGCTCCCGGACGGGGCCGACCCCGTCCTCCCAGCGGTAGTTGGAGACGAAGTTGCCGCCGGGGTAGCGGACCACGGTGACCCCGAGCTCGCGGGTCAGCTCCAGCACGTCGGTGCGGAAGCCGTCGGCGTCGGCCAGGGGGTGGCCGGGCTCGAAGACGCCGGTGTGGACGCAGCGGCCCATGTGCTCGACGAACGAGCCGAAGAGCCGGGGCTCCACCGGGCCGATCCGGAAGGCGGGGTCCAGGGTGAGGCGGGCGGAGGGGGGCACGGCAGACCTCTTCTTGCGGGGGCTTGCGTGAATAGGGAAGTTTGTACAACGTTGTTTCAACGTTGTAAACAGTCGCTGCCGCAGTCGATATCCGGGCGTTACGATCAACGGGTTCGCATCTCGCGCGGGCCGGGAAGGCAGCGCGACCGGGGAGGACGGGACGAGGACGTGGGAGTGAGCCTGCGCGACATCGCGCGCCTGGCGGGGGTGTCGGTGAAGACCGTCTCCAACGTCGTCAACGGGTACGCCCACGTCTCGCCCGAGACCCGGGCGAAGGTGGAGAAGGTGCTCGCCGAGCTCGACTACCGCCCCAACCTGTCGGCGCGGAACCTGCGGCGCGGGCGCACCGGCGTGATCGCCCTGGCCCTGCCGGAGCTCGACGCGCCCTACTTCGCGGAGCTGTCCCGGTTCGTCATCGACGCCGCGGCCGAGCACCGGTGGCTGGTCGTCATCGAGCAGACCGACGGCGACCTGGACCGGGAGCGGCGGGTCCTCGACGGGGTCCGCGACCACCGGGTGGACGGGGTCATCCTGACCCCCTTCGCGATCGGAGCCGAGGAACTGGCGGCCCGCACCGACGACACCGCCCTCGTCCTGCTCGGCGAGCGGATCCACGACGGCCCGGCCGACCACGTCGCCATCGACAACGTCCGGGCGGCCCGCGACGTCACCGAGCACCTGATCGGCCTCGGCCGCACCCGCATCGCCGCCCTCGGCGCGCAGGACAACTCCGCCAGCGGCACGGCGCCGCTCCGCCTGGCCGGGTACCGCCAGGCCCTGGCCGAGCACGGCCTGCCCGAGACGGTCGCGAAGGTGGAGCGCTACCACCGGGCCGAGGGCGCGGCGGCGATGGCCGGCCTGCTGGCCCTGGACCCGCGGCCCGACGCGGTGTTCTGCTTCAACGACCTGCTGGCGCTGGGCGCGATGCGCACGATCCTCGCCGCGGGGCTGCGGGTGCCCGAGGACGTCGCACTGGCCGGGCTCGACGACATCGAGGACGGCCGCTACAGCACGCCGACCCTCACCACCGTCGCCCCCGACAAGGCGGAGCTGGCCCGCATCGCGGTCGACCTGCTCCGGCAGCGCATCGACGGCCGGCCGGGCCAGCCTCCCCGGGAGGCGCGGGCCGGCTACCGCCTCGTGCCCCGGGAGAGCACCCTCGGGAGGTGAGGGCACCGCGGTTCCCGCGCGGCCCGGCGAGGTCTCCGGTGTCCCGTCGGCGTGAACGCCGTGCCGCCGCCGTGGAACCTCAAGATTGGTGGAGGTCGCGGTACGATGCGCCCGTGCCCAACTCCGAACTCACCGTCGGCCAGCTCGCGACCCGCAGCGGCGTCGCCGTCTCGGCGCTGCACTTCTACGAGGCCAAGGGGTTGATCCACAGCCGCCGCACGGCCGGCAACCAGCGCCGCTTCACCCGCGACACGCTGCGCAGGATCGCCTTCATCCGGGTCTCGCAGCGGGTGGGCATCCCGCTGAAGACGATCCAGGCCGCGCTGTCGGCGCTGCCGGAGGAGCGCACCCCCACCCGCGATGACTGGGCGAGGCTGTCGGCGACGTGGCGGTCGGAGCTGGACGACCGGATCAAGCAGCTCCAGCGGCTCCGCGACGGCCTGACCGAGTGCATCGGCTGCGGCTGCCTGTCCCTGGACCGCTGCGCGCTGGCCAACCCCGACGACGTGGAGGCCGCCCGGGGGCCGGGCTCGCGGCTGATGGTCGGCCGCCCGCGTCCCCGCCCGTGCGCCGGCGAGGTGTGCGAGCCCGCGGGCTGAGCGCCCCGCCGTACGGCCGCGCGGCAAGGGCGCGTTCCGGCCGTACGGCCCGCCGGAGCCGCACGGCGGGAGGCCCGGTACGCCCGGTACGCCCGGTACGCCCGGGGCGCCCGCCGTACGGCCGGGGCCTCTCCGCCGGAGGGGTCAGAGACCGCGGGCGCGCAGCCAGTCGCGGTTGGCGCGCTGGTCGTCCAGGATGCGGCGGATGTCCTGGCCGGAGCCGGGCACGTCCTGCTCGACGACCAGCCAGCCCTCGTAGCCGTCCAGCCCGGCGAGGACCCCGGCCAGGTCGACCTCCCCGGCCCCGAGGGCGGGGAAGCCGCCGCCCGCGACCACCGCGGCCAGGTCGCCCCCGGCCGCCCGTACCCGGTCGCGCGCCGCGCGGCTGGCGTCCTTGAGGTGGACCTGCCGGATCCGGCCGCCCCAGTCGCGCAGCGCCGCCACCGGGTCGCCGCCCGCCAGCCACAGGTGCCCGGTGTCCAGGCAGAGGGAGACGTCGGTGAGCTCCAGCAGCCGCTCGACCTCGTCGGCGGTCTCCACCAGGGTGCCGAGGTGGTGGTGGAAGACGGGTTCCAGGCCCCGGTCACGGCAGCGGTCGGCGGCCTCCTGGACCCGGGCGGCGAAGCCCGCCCACCCGGCGGCGGGCAGGCCCGGGGCGCCGTCGCGGGCGACCCGCGGCGGGTGGTCGGGACAGGCGAGCGTGGGCCGCGGCGCGAACCGGCCGTCGGCGGGCGCCGCGCCGGCGAACACCGCCAGGGCGGCCTCCAGTCCCGGCAGGCCGGCCGAGAACGCCCCGGCGTCCTCGTAGCGCAGGTCCACCCAGCCGCCGGCCAGGCCCATCCCGGCCCGCTCCAGCCGCTCCCGCAGCTTCTCGCCGATGCCCAGGTAGCCGATCGGCCCTGAGTCGATCCCGTCGTATCCGGCTCCGGCCAGCGCGCCGAGCATGGTCGCCGGGCCTATCGGCGCGTCGTCGGCCCGGTAGATCCCGAAGTTGACGGGGGCGTTCGCGACCTTGATCGACATCACTGCTCCAGGTGTCGCCGCTCCAGGTGGGCCAGCCAGCGGAGGGGGTTGTCACGGGTGATCAGGCGGATGGTGTCCTCGGTGATCCCAGCTTCGCGCATCCTGGGCAGGAAGGTGCGGAACAGGTGGCCGTAGCCGGCCCCGCCGTACCGCTCGATCTCCGAGACCATCGACAGGCCGCTGCTGAGCAGCAGCCGGTGGGCGTGTCCCTCCTCGACGAGGGCGAGGGCGTGCCGGAGCCGGTCCGGCCCGAGGGAGGAGAGGCAGACGTAGCCGCCGGCCTCGGCGACCTTGCGGGGGACCGCGCGGTCGGTCCCGGCGTCGGCGACGCTGACGCGACAGGCGGGCAGCCCCTCGCCGAGCAGGATCTCCAGCAGCGCCACGGCGCCGCGGTGGTGGACCGCGACCGGCAGGCCCGATGCCAGGGACGCCCGGGCGGCGGCGACCGCGCAGCGCTCCTCGGCGGGGGACGGCTCGCCGTCCCAGGCGCCGATCTCGCCGATCACGCCGGGCCGGACGCCGGTGCCGTCCAGGCCGTCGCGGATCTCGGCCAGCAGGTGGGCGGTGAGCGTGTCCACGTCGGCGTCGAGCGCCCAGGCGGGCGTGAACGGGCCGGCGAAGAAGCCGGTCCCGGCCACCACGCCGACCCGGCTGCGCGCCGCGACCTTGGCCAGGGCGGCGGCGTCGCGCCCGGCGCCGATGCAGCTCAGCTCGACGACCAGGCCGAGGGCGTCGTACCGGCGCAGGTCGCGTAGCTCCTCGACGACGGCCTCCTCCTCGTCCAGCCAGCGGTTGGGGTCGGAGGCCGCGCCCGCCGCGCAGCGCAGGTCGCTGCGGAGGTGCTCGCGGGGGAGGACCGCCCCCTCGATGGCCGGCGGGGGGCACGGGCCGTTGACGGTCATCACGAGATTTGCCTCATGCATGAACGGACATTAGCCCATATTTGGGGTGAAAATCGAAGAAGGCCACAGGACTTTACCTTTCCGGCTTTAGTTGGATTAGCAAACTATTGACGGAGTGTGCGCTGGTATGTGACCCTCTGGGCGTTCATGCACGTGCATCACGGGCGGTCGAAGGTCAGGGTCCCGCCCCCTGACCGTGCATGGCGGTCTGACCATTGCTCCGCGAAGGGAAGCCGTACATGCGAAGAAGTCTGTTCAGCGTGCTCGCCGCCGCCTCGGTGGCGTGCGCGGCCGTCGCCGGGGGAACCGGAGGGACCGGGGGAACCGCGGGAGCCGCCACGGCGTCCGCCCGCACGCTCCCCGCGTCCGCCGGGGCCCCGGCGAGGACGGCGGCGGCCGCGGCCCAGCCGTACGACTGGAAGAACGTCCGGATCGACGGCGGCGGGTTCGTGCCGGGGATCATCTTCAACCAGGCCGAGAAGAACCTGATCTACGCCCGCACCGACATCGGCGGCGCCTACCGCTGGGAGCAGGCGACCAAGAGCTGGACCCCGCTCCTCGACTGGGTGGGCCGCGACCGGTGGGGTCACAACGGCGTGGTCAGCCTCGCCACCGACCCCGTCGAACCCGACCGCGTCTACGTCGCCGCCGGGATGTACACCAACGGCTGGGACCCCAACAACGGCGCGATCCTGCGCTCGGCCGACCGGGGCAGAACCTGGCAGACCAGCCCGCTGCCGTTCAAGCTCGGCGGCAACATGCCCGGCCGGGGCATGGGCGAGCGCCTGGCCGTCGACCCCAACGACAACCGGGTCCTCTACCTCGGGGCGCCCGACGGCAACGGCCTGTGGCGCAGCACCGACAAGGGCGCGACCTGGGCCAAGGTCGCCTCCTTCACCAACCCCGGCGACTACGCCCAGGACCCGAGCGACCCGAACGGCTACCTCAGCCACCGGCCCGGCGTGGTCTGGGTGACCTTCGACCCCTCCTCGGGGACCAAGGGCAGCCCGACCAAGAAGATCTACGCCGGTGTCGCCGACAAGGCCAACACGGTCTACAGCTCCGCCGACGCCGGCGCCACCTGGACCCGGGTCGCCGGGCAGCCCACCGGATACATCGCGCACAAGGGCGTCCTGGACGCCGGGAGCCACACGCTCTACATCGCCACCAGCGACACCGGCGGGCCGTACGACGGCGCCAAGGGCGACGTCTGGAAACTGGACACCGCGACCGGCGCGTGGACCCGGATCAGCCCGATCCCCTCCACCTCGGCCGACGACTACTTCGGCTACAGCGGGCTCACCGTCGACCGCCGGCACCCCGGCACCCTGATGGTCGCCACCCAGGTCTCCTGGTGGCCCGACGTGATCTTCTTCCGCTCCGTCGACGGCGGCGCGACCTGGACCCGGATCTGGGACTGGGCGAGCTACCCCGAGCGCACCCTCCGCTACAAGATGGACGTCTCCTCATCCCCCTGGCTCACCTTCGGCGGCAACCCGTCGCCGCCGGAGACCGCGCCCAAGCTCGGCTGGATGACGGAGTCCATGGAGATCGACCCGTTCGACTCCAACCGCATGATGTACGGCACCGGCGCCACGATCTACGGCACCGAGGACCTCCTCAAGTGGGACACCGGCGGCCAGTTCACCATCAAGCCCATGGTCAGGGGCCTGGAGGAGACCGCCGTGCTCGACCTGGTCAGCCCACCCACCGGCGCGCCGCTGGTCAGCGGCCTCGGCGACATCGGCGGCTTCCGCCACACCGACCTGGACGCCGTGCCGCCGATGATGTTCACCTCGCCCGTCTTCACCTCCACGACCAGCCTCGACTACGCCGAGACCAAGCCGGCGATCATGGTCCGGGCGGGCGACTTCACCGACGCCGACCGGCCGAACGACAGCCACGTCGCGTTCTCCACCGACGGCGGAGCCAACTGGTTCCAGGGCACCGAGCCGGGCGGGATCAACCAGGGCGGCACGGTCGCGGCGTCCGCCGACGGCTCCCGCTTCGTCTGGGCCCCCAAGGGCGTGGCCGTCCACCACTCGGTGGGCTTCGGCAACTCCTGGACCGCCTCCACCGGCATCCCCGCCGGCGCGGTGGTGGAGTCCGACCGGGTGGACCCGAACACCTTCTACGGGTTCGCCGCCGGGAGGTTCCACGTCAGCGTCAACGGCGGCGCGTCCTTCGCCGCCACCGCCGCCACCGGCCTGCCGGCCACCGGCGACGTCAGGTTCAAGGCCCTGCCCGGCGTCAAGGGCGACATCTGGCTCGCGGGCGGCGAGGGCGGCCTGTGGCACTCCGTCAACGGCGGCGCGTCCTTCACCAGGCTCCCGGCCGTCACGAACGCCGTCAGCGTCGGCTTCGGCAAGGCCGCGCCGGGCAGGACGTACCCGGCGCTCTACATCGCCGCCACGGTGGACGGCACCGCCGGAGTCTTCCGCTCCGACGACACCGGCGCGACCTGGGTGCGGATCAACGACGACCGGCACCAGTACGGCAACATGGGCGACGCCATCACCGGCGACCCGCGGATCCACGGGCGCGTCTACCTCGGCACCAACGGCCGGGGCGTCCTGTACGCCGACCCGTCCGGGACCGTCCCGCCGCCCGACGACACCGCCCCGCCTTCCAAGCCCGGCAGGCCGTCCGCCTCGTCGATCACCTCCTCCGGCGCCACGCTCACCTGGACGGCCTCCACCGACGACACCGGCGTCACCGGCTACGACGTCTACCGGGAGGCCGGGACGACCGACGTGAAGGCCGGCTCGCCCGCCTCGCCGACGTTCACCCTCACCGGCCTGTCCCCGGCGACCTCTCACACCTACTACGTGGTCGCCCGGGACGCGGCGGGCAACGTCTCCGCCGCCTCCGACCCGGTCACGTTCACCACTGCGCCCGGCGGCGGCCAGCCGGGCGGCTGCACCGCCGCCTACAAGGTCGTCAACTCCTGGCCCGGCGGGTTCCAGGGCGAGGTCACGGTGAAGAACACCGGCACCTCGGCGACCAACGGCTGGACGGTCAGGTGGACCTTCCCCGACGGCCAGAGGATCACCCAGCTCTGGAACGGCGCCCACACCCAGACCGGCGCGGACGTGACCGTCAAGGACGCCGGCTGGAACGCGAACCTGACGGGCGGCGCGTCCACCACCTTCGGGTTCGGCGCCTCCTTGACCGGAGCCAACGGCGTCCCGGCCACCGTCGCCTGCACGGCGGACTGATCCCGCGCGCCTCCGGCCGGAAAACGGCGGGAACCGGCCGGAGGCGCTCCCTCTATCCTGGAGCGAAACCGACCGTACGGGGGAGTACGTGACGATCTCCGGTGGAACGCCCGACGCCCGGGGCGAGACCGCCCGCCAGACGAGGGCCGCGGACCTCCGCGACGAGACCGGCGGCCCGTCCGGGGCCGGGGGCGAGGACCCCGGCCCCGGCGGGGACGCGACGGTCCGCCGCCGCGGCCTCCAGGGGTGGCTCGACGGCATCCGGTCCACCCGCACCGGTCACCTCACCCTGAAGTTCGTCATCGGCGTCATCGGCGCCGTGCTGGTCATCGGCGGCCTCATCATGGTCCCGTTCCCCGGCCCCGGCTGGCTGGTGGTCTTCGCCGGCCTCGCCGTCCTGGCCACCGAGTTCCACTGGGCCCGCCGGCTGCTGGAGTTCGGCAGGCGGACCCTCGCCGCGTGGACCGCCTGGCTCGGCCGCCGGGGCTGGACGGTCAGGATCCTCGTCGTCCTGGCCGCAGCCGTCGCCGCCGCCGCCATCGTCTACTACGGCCTCAAGCTGACCCTGGACATCGACCTGGTCGAGGAGGCCCGCCGTCTCCTCGACCGCTGAACCCGCCGCCCGGGTACGGCCCGCGGCGGACGGGACCCGGCGCGGGGCACGGCCCGCCGGTGAATCCCCGAGCAGCCTTTACCCCGAGCCGACGGTCACATAGAGATTCCGATACGTCACACTCCGTAGTCTCTCTGAGTCTGATCCCCAAGGACACAAAGGAGAGTGACACTCGATGCGTGCCCTGTCTTCGATGATCGCCCTGGCGGCGGCCGGAATCGTCGCGGTGACCGGTACCGCGGCCCACGCCGACTCGGTCAACCTGCGCGCCAGGGTCATGCCCGGCCAGGAGGTGATGCTCACACCCGAGCTCGTGCCCACGGCCGCCTACCGCGGCAACGTGCTGGTCAAGCTGGAGAACAACAACGTGCCCACCGAGGTGCGGGTCGCCAACTGCCGGGGCCGTTCCATCGGAAAGGTGGAGATCGCCCCCAACGACCACGCGCCCCGGGTCGCCGCGACCCTCTCCCGGCGCGCCGTCCGGAACCTGGGCCGTACGGACCAGGACGACGCCGCCCAGAGCGGCCCCGCCCAGACGGACACCCGCGGCGCCACCCAGACGGACACCCAGGGCGCCTCCCGGACGGCCGCCCGGGACGCCCAGGCGACCCCCCGGGCCCACCTCGCCCAGTCCTGCCTGCGCTTCAAGGTCAAGAACCTCGGCGAGACCCCGGCGGTCATCAAGGGCATCGGTTACTTCTGACCGGGCGGCCTCTGCCGTCCGGGGCGGTGCCCGGCGACCGGTCCGCCCGGCCGCCGGGCACCGGTCTTCCGGACGGCGTGGGAACGACACCCGAACGAGGCGGGGACGGGCCGGCACGGCCGTCCCCGCCTCGCCGTACGAGAGTGAAGGGAAGGCGGCACAGTTGCGCATCGACCTCACCGACAGGACCGCGGTCGTCACCGGCTCCTCCCAGGGCATCGGTCACGCCATCGCCACCGGCCTGGCCCAGGCCGGCGCGCGGGTCGTCCTCACCGGACGCGGCGCCTCCTCCCTGGAGGACGCGGCCGGGCGGCTGCGCGGTACGGCGCCGGACGCCGAGATCGTCACGGTCGTCGGGGACCTCGCCACCGAGGACGGCGCGGCCACGCTGGCCGACGAGGTCCCCCACGCCGACATCCTCGTCAACAACCTCGGCATCTACGGCTCCCGCCCGCCCCTGGAGATCACCGACGCCGAGTGGCGCGCCTACTTCGACGTGAACGTCCTCAGCGCCGTACGGCTGACCCGCCACTACCTGCCCGGGATGATGGAGCGGGGCTGGGGGAGGGTGCAGAACATCGCCAGCGACTCCGCCGTCGTCATCCCGGCGGAGATGATCCAGTACGGCATGTCGAAGACCTCCCTGCTGGCCGTGTCCCGCGGGTTCGCCAAGGCCGCCGCCGGAACCGGCGTCACCGTGAACTCCGTGATCGTCGGGCCGACCCACACCGGGGGAGTGGAGGACTTCGTCTACGAACTGGTGGACCGGAGCCTGCCCTGGGAGGAGGCGCAGCGCGAGTTCATGCGCCTGCACCGCCCGCAGTCGCTCCTGCGGCGGCTCATCGAGCCCGAGGAGATCGCCAACATGGTCGTCTACCTCAGCTCCCCCCAGGCGTCCGCGACCACCGGCGGCGCCCTCAGGGTGGACGGCGGCTACGTCGACGCGATCCTGCCCTGAGGGCGGGCCGCGCCCGGGACCCTTGTCACGCCAACCGATCCGTTATAGATCACGAAGTATGAGGTGTATCCGGCTTAGGCTGCGGCCGTGCCCATGATCGCTGGTCTCCGCCGAACGATCCGCCGAACGGCCCGCCGGACGGTCCGCCGCGCCGCCGCCGTGGCCGCCGCCGCGGCGCCGGTCGCCGCCCTCGCGCCCGCCGCGCACGCGGCGCCGGCCGCGGCGGTGGTGGTCGACGTCAAGCTGACCGGGACGGGCGTGACCGTCCACGAGAAGACGGCCGACCCGGTCAAGGTGACCTCCTACACCCTCGGCAACGTCGCCTACCTCCGCCGCGACGGCCGGTTCGCCAAGCAGACCGGCTACCAGGAGATCACGGTCGCGCCGAAGGGACGCAGAGCCGTCGCGGTGCCCACCACCTACGTCAACGACCACGACTCGGTGCTCCTCGCCGACCTGACCGCGAACACCGGCTCGAAGGTCCAGACCGTCGCCAGGCCGCTCATCGCCAAGTTCGCCCACTGGTCGCGCGACGGCGCCAAGGCGGTGCTGACCGTCCAGCGGAAGAACGGCACGAGCTGGGACACCATCGGGTTCGCGGTCGTCGACGCCGCCACGAGGACCACGCGGGCGGTGACCGTGCCGGGGGCGGACAGGGCCGCCAGGTTCCGCTGGGGACCCGGCGGCACGGAGGTGGTGACCGAGTACCAGGGCGGCACCCGCTTCTACGGCCTCGACGGCCGCGTCCGGCGCACCTTCGCCAAGACGGGCGCGCCCGCCGGGGGCGAGGACGCCTTCTCGCCCTCCGGGAGCGCCTTCCTGACCTGGTGCCCGCTGACCCACACCGAGCCCGTCTGCGTCTGGAACCGCACCACGGGCGCACTGTCGGCCAAGGTGAGCATCCGCGCCCAGGCCCTGCTGGGCTGGTGGGACGACAAGCACATCATCGCCGTCGTCCCGTCCGGCGCCGCCTACCGGGCCGTCGTCGCCGACCTCACCGGGAAGAGCACACGGGTGCTGGCCGACATCCCCGCCGCCGACTGGAAGGCCAAGGTCTACCTCAGCTACACCCGCCCCTGACCCACCGTCCCGGCCCCCTCCGGACCGCCGAGCGCGCCTCGCCGCCCGGCGGGCCGTCTCCGCGTCGCGGGCCGTCCCCGCGCCGCCGGCCGTACGGCGGTCTCATCCGGAGGCCGCGGCCCCGCTCGGAGCCGCGGCGTGAACCTCCGGGGCACGGCGGGCCCGCCGCCAGCCCGCCGCGGCGAGCAGACCGGCGAGGCAGCCCCCCGCGCCCGCGACCGCGAGCGTCCGGGAGACGCCGAGGTGGCCGGCGAGGACCCCGCCGAGGATCATGCCCACCCCCTGCGCGCCGATGAGGGCCGAGCCGGCCAGCCCGAGCAGCCGGCCGCGCCGCTCGGGCGGGGCGAGCCTGGTGAACTCGGTGTTGGCCGTCACCTGGTAGGCGCTGAGCAGCCCGCTGAGCGCCCACAGCGCCAGCGCCGGCACCAGGCCGGGGAGCAGCGCGGACAGGACCAGCGGGAGGCCGGCGGCCACGGCGAGCGGCCCCAGCGACGCGAGCCGCGCGGGCAGGGGGACGAACCGGGTGAACAGGAAGACCCCCGCGACGGTGCCCAGCGGGATCGAGGCCATCAGCAGCCCCACCTCCCGGCTGCCCAGCCCCAGCTCGGCGGCGTACGGCGCGGCCAGGGACTCGGGCACGACGTGGAAGCCGGCGAGCAGCGCCAGCGCGAGCAGGCTCCGCAGCGGGGGACTGGCGAGGATCGCCCGGGCCCCGCCCTCCGGGTCACGAGACCGCCGCCTCCCACCGGGCCGGGCGGGCCGGGCCGCCGGCCGGTGGCGCAGCCCCCACCGGGCGACCGGCGCCATCAGCGCGAAGGCGGCGGCGTTGACGAGCAGGGAGCCGCCCGGCCCGAGGGCCGCCACCAGGACGCCCCCGGCGGCGAACGCGACGAGGGCGATGAGCTGGTTGGTGAGGGTGAGGGCCGCCACGCCGAGGGAGTAGGCCTCACCGGTCAGGATGTCGGGGGTCATCGCCATCTGCGCGGTCCGCGCGGGCGAGTCGATCAGCTGGACGAGGAACACCAGGGCGCACAGGACCGTCAGCGGTATCCCGGGGACGGCGATCAGCGCGACGAGCGCCGCCCGGGAGAGGGCGCAGACGGCCAGCAGCGTGCGGCGCGGGTAGCGGTCGGCCAGCCCGCCCAGGACGGACCCGCCGATGACGGCCGGCAGCAGGGTCAGCGCGTAGACCAGCGCGGTGACGGCCGGCGATCCGGTCCGCTGGTAGGCGAGCACCGCCAGGGCGACCCGGGCGATCTGGGTTCCGGCGCGTGACAGCACCGCGGTCAGCCACAACGCGCGGAACTCCGCCACGCCGAAGACCGCCCGGTACGTCGCCGGGCGGGCGGCCTCGCTCATCGTTCTCCTCGTCGGTTCGTGAAGGGGCCGGTGACAGGAGGGTGTGTCGCCGGCCCCTCGTACGGCGGACCACGTCACCGACGGCGGCGTGGTCCGCCCGTGATCACGACGCGTGGACGATCACGCGCGGATCAGTTCCAGATGACGTCACGGCGAATGCGCATGGGCGTCGGCCTTTCTCTCGTGCCGGGCGGAAGGGGCGGGGCCGTGGGTCAGGTCCAGACGATGTCGCGGCGGATGCGCACGGAGCACCTCTCCTTCCGGATCGGGGGGACGCGCCGGGCCTCGGAAGGCACGCGCGGGTCAGGTCCAGATGAGGTCGTGGCGGACGCGCATGGCCCCCTCCCTTCTCGGAGCGGGTGCGGGGTTCTCATGCCTCTCGCGGCGGGAGGCGGCCACGGGCGGGTCACTGCCAGATGATGTCGCGGCGGATGCGCACGGGTGTCCTCCCCTTCTCCGGTTCGGCGGGCGGACCGCGGGGCCGGTGAGGGCTGAGGCGGACCGGTCCGGCCCCGGTCGGATTTCCGGCGGCCGGAAATCACGGCAATGAGGCGGACGGCGGCCGTCATTGACGTCCCGCGCACGGTTCCTTGCCGATTCGCGCACGCGCCGGGAGGAAAGGGGCGAGGGCGCTCAGCGGCGCCGGCGGGATCGGGCCGGCGCCGGCGGGGCGCGTCAGAGGTACAGGCCGGTGCCGTTGTCGGTCTGCTGGGTGGCGATGGCGTGCAGGTCGCGCTCGCGCAGGACGAGGTAGATCTGGCCGTGCACCTCGACCTCGTACTGGTCCTCGGGGTTGAACAGGACCTTGTCCCCGACCTTGACCGCGCGGACGTTCGCGCCCGCGCCGCAGACCTGGCCCCAGACGAGCCGGTTGGCCATCTTCACCGTCGCCGGGATGACGATCCCCGCCGTGCTGCGCCGTTCCTCTGACTCCGGCTCCACCTTCACCATGACGCGGTCGTGGAGCATCTGGATCTCGAACTTCGGGTCACCCACACCACGAAGCTTATGGGACGGGCGGGGCGGCACCCGTCGAAGCCCGGAGCCGGCCCGCGGCAGTAGGCTCACGGAGCATGACGGAGCTCTCCCCGGACCCGGTCGGCGACTACATCGACTGGTATCTCGACGCCAACCCCATCTTCGCCGCCCTCATGGGCGCCGAGGGCCGTGACAGGACCCTCGGCGACTTCACGGAGGGGGGCATCCTCGCCCGCGAGCGCGAGTCCCGCCGCTGGCTGGAGCGCCTCCAGGCGGTCCCCGGCGGGGACTTCGAGGAGCGGATCGACCGCGAGCTGGTGATGTCCGGGCTGCGCGGCGAGCTGGCCCAGGGGTCCTGGCCCGCCTGGCGGCGCGATCCGTCGGTCTACACGGGGCCGATCTTCAACTCGATGTTCACCCCGTTCATGCACCGGCTGGCCCCCGAGGCCGAGCTGGTCGAGGCCGCCGTCGCCCGGCTCGCCGAGGTGCCGGGCGTCCTCTCGGCCTGCCGGGCCAACCTCGACCCCGAACTGGCGAGTCCCCTGCTGGTCGAGCGGGGCCTGGGCCAGGCGCGGACCGCCCGGCGCCTGCTCACCGAGACGATCCCCGGCCAGGTCGCCGACGAGGCCCTGCGGGCCAGGCTGGCGGCGGCGGCCGAGCCCGCGGCGGCGGCCTTCGACGAGCTGGCCGTCTTCCTGGAGGGTTTCCGGGCCACCGGGACCTGGCGGATGGGCGAGGAACTGTACTCCACGCTGCTGCGCGACCGGGAGATGCTCGGCTACGGCGCCGACGAGCTGCTGCGCCGGGGGCAGAAGGCGTACGAGGAGCTGGACGCCGAGATGCGGGAGATCGCCCGGCTGCTGCCCGGCGGCTCCGGAGACTGGCACGCGGCCATCACGGCTCTCCAGGACGACCACCCGCCGACCCTTGAGGACATGCGGGCGGAGTACGAGGCCGAGACCGAGCGGGCCAGGAGGTTCGTGCGCGAGCGCGGCCTGGTGACCTTCGCCGACGGCGAGGAGTGCCGGGTGGTGCCGTCACCGGAGTTCCAGCGGCCCATCCTCGCCGTCGCCTCCTACATGATGCCCCCGCCGCTGTCCACCTCCCGGCTCGGGCACTTCTTCGTGCCGTTCACCCCCGACTCGTTCACCGACGAGCAGGTGCGCCAGCGGCTGCGCACCAACGCCAGGGCGCAGATGCCCTCCATCGCCGTCCACGAGGCATACCCCGGCCACCACTGGCACCTGTCCTGGATGGCGGGCAACCCGCGCCGGGCCCGCAGGCTGTTCCGCACGCCGTACTTCACCGAGGGCTGGGCCCTGTACGTGGAGAAGGTCATGCGGGAGGAGGGATACTTCACCACCCCCGCCCAGGAGCTCGCCCACCTGGAGTTCCGCCTCTTCCGGGCGGCCCGCATCGTCGTGGACGTCTCCCTGCACTGCGGCGAGATGACCGTCGAGGAGGCCGAGACCTTCATGACGGAGAGGACCTCGCTGACCCCGGGCACGGCCAAGGGTGAGGTCAACCGCTACTGCGCCTGGCCCACCCAGGCCCCGTCGTATCTCACCGGCGCCCTGGAGATCGACCGCATCCGCGCCGACTACCTCGCCGCGGGCCGTGGCGACCTGCGTTCCTTCCACGACGCGCTGGCCGGCTCCGGCGGTCTGCCCCTCGGGCTGGCCCGCCGGATCGCCATGGAAGGCTGACGGCGTGCGCGAGGGCGTGGCGGGCGGGGTGTCCCCCGGCGAGGCGAGGGTGCTGGCGGCGATCGACGAGGCGGAGACGGTCCGGCTGCTGGCCGAGCTGGTGCGGACGCCCAGCGTGACCGGCACCGACGCCGAGTCGGAGCTGCAGCACCGCTGCGGGCGGCTGCTCGCCGAGGCGGGCATGGACGTCGACGTCTGGAAGCTCGACCTGGACGCCCTGCGCGCCGACCCCGGGTTCCCCGGCACCGAGGCCCCGCGCACCGAGGGCTACGGTGTGGCCGCCGTCACCGGGGGCGAGGGCGAGCCCGCCCTGGTCCTGCAGGGGCACGTGGACGTGGTGCCCACCGGTGACCTGGCCAAATGGGAGGGCGGCGACCCCTTCGGCGCCCGGATCACCGGTGACGTCCTGCACGGCCGGGGCGCCTGCGACATGAAGGCCGGGCTGGCGGCCAACCTCGCGGTCGCCGCCGCCGTCCACCGCTCGGGCGTACGGCTGGCCCGGCCGCTGGCCGTGCACTGCGTCGTGAGCGAGGAGGACGGCGGCCTGGGCGCGTTCGCCACCCTGGCGCGCGGCCACCGCGGCGAGGCGGCGGTGATCACCGAGCCGACCGGCGGGACGGTCATCACCGCCACGGCCGGCGCGCTGACGTTCCGCGTCGAGGTCGCCGGCCGAGCCGCCCACGGCGCGACCCGCTACGAGGGCGTCAACGCGCTGGAGGCGTTCTGGCCGGTCCTCACGGCGCTGCGGCGGCTGGAGGCCGACCGCAACCGCGACCCCGATCCGATCTTCGCGGGCAATCCGCTCCCCTACCCGATCGAGGTCGGCACGGTCCGCGCGGGTGACTGGGCCAGCAGCGTGCCCGACCTGCTGGTCGCCGAGGGCAGGCTGGGCGTGCGGCTGGACGAGGACCCGGCCGAGGCCCGTCTTGCCCTGGAGGAGGCGGTCGCCGGGATCGACGACCCGTGGCTGCGCGCGCACCCGCCCGTCGTGACCTGGCCCGGCGGGCGGTTCGCGAGCGGCCGGGTGCCCGCCGGGCACGAGCTGCCGGCCCAGGTCGCGGCGGCGGTGGCCGACGTCACCGGGGCCCGGCCGGCCGAGACGGCGGCGCCGTACGGCAGCGACCTGCGTCTCTACGCCGCGGGCGGGGTGCCGACTCTGCACTACGGCCCGGGTGACGTCCGCCTCGCCCACGCTCCCCGCGAGCGGGTCGGCCTGCGCGAGCTGCGCGACGTCACCCGGGTGCTGGCCCTGCTGGCGGTGCGCCGCTGCGGGGTGCGCGGCTGACCGCCGTCAGCGGGCGGCGGCGCCCGACTCGACGGGCAGCCCCGCCTCGGTCCAGTCCTGGATGCCCTCGCGGTACTTGCGGACGTTGGTGTAGCCGAGGCCGGTCAGCCGCCGGGCCACCGCCTCGCTGTTGCCGCAGGCGGGGTTGGAGCAGTAGGTGACGATGGCGGCGTCCTTGTCGGGGAGCAGTTCGGCGGCGCGGTCGGCCACCTCGCTCTCGACCAGGGCGAGTGCGCCGGGCAGGTGCTGCCGGGCGTAGTAGTCGCCGCCGAGCGCGTCCACGACGACGACGGTGCCCGTCTCGATCGCGGTCCTGAGCTCGTCACGGCTGATCAGTGCGGTCATGGCTGGCCTCCCCGGCCTTAAGTGGACTATAGTCCGCTTGTGTGAGCGACATGGAATTTAACGGACCGCGGTCCGCTTCGTCAAGCGAGCCGTCGGCGCCGCCCGCCACGCGGCCCAGGGAGCGGGCCGACGCCGCGCGCAACCGGGCGAAGGTGCTGGCGGCGGCGGCGAAGCTGTTCCGGGACAGGGGGGTGGACGGCGTCTCGATGGACGCGATCGCGGCGGAGGCGGGCGTGGGCAAGGGCACGCTCTTCCGGCGGTTCGGCGACAAGTCGGGACTGGCCGTGGCGCTCCTCGACGAGCGCGAGCGCGAACTGCAGGCGGCGATCCTGTCCGGGCCCGCGCCCCTCGGGCCCGGCGCCCCGGCCGCCGAACGGCTCGCGGCGTTCGTGGACGCCTACCTCGAGCACCTGCTCGGCCACCTCGACCTGGTCCGCGTGTCGGAGACCGCGAGCCCCGGCGCGCGCTACCGGATCGGCGCCTACCGGTTCTGGTGCCACCACGCGGCGATCCTGCTCGCCGAGGCCCGCCCCGGGTGCGACGCCGGCCCCCTGGCGCACGCCCTGCTCGCCCCGCTGGCCGCCGAGCACATGACGGCCCTGGTCGCCGAGTACGGCGAGGAACGGGCCAGGGAGGCGGTCCGGGCGATCGTCCTGGGGTGAGGCCGGAACCGCGCACGCCGACCGCCGCCTCACCTTTCTCCGCCTCCGGCCGTGATGGCCGTGATGGTCGTGATGACCGTGATGGCCACAGTGGCAGCGGTGGCCGCGGCCGCTTCGGCGGGGCCGGGTGCGGACGCCGCGGATCCCGGCGGGATCAGGCGTAGGCGCCGCGGACCTCGATGATGTCGGCCAGCGGGAACTCCAGGTAGTCGCCCGCCTCCTCGCACCACGCGTCGAGCACGCCGCTGCGCAGCTCCCCGTGGCTGACCGTGGCGGTCAGGCCGTCGGCGAGCGTGATCGCGGCCCGGACGCCGCGGTCCACCACGAAGCCGAGCAGCGACTGCTGGGCCGTCGGCAGCCGGGAGGCCATCCGGCCGATGACCGCCCAGGTCCGGCCGCCGGCCTGGGCGACGTGGCTCTCGGCCGACAGCAGCCGCCGGGCGTGCTCGCCGGGGTCCGGCGGCGGCTCGACCAGCGGGTGCGGCGGCTGCTCCAGCTCGGCGACCCGGCCGCCGGGCAGCAGGATCAGCCGCCCGTTCTGCGGCTCGTCGACGCGGGCGCGGCGGACGGTGATCTCCCCGGTGTCCTCGACCGGGACCGGCGCGTAGCCGTTCTCCCGGAGCGCGGCGAGGGTCCGGTCGGCGGGCTGCGCGCTGGCCAGCACGGTGGGCGCGAGCAGCCGCAGGCCCAGCCGGGACAGCCGCCGGTGCCCGGCGATCTCGGCCAGCAGGGCGGGGTCGGACGCCTGCACGATGCAGGCGACCGTGGTGACGGTGACCTCGCCGTGCCGCCTGGCCACGTCGCGCACCAAGTAGTCGAGGGGCTGCGGCACCGCGCCCACCTCGGCCAGGTCGGCCAGCAGCGCGTCGGCGGTGTGCCCGGCGTCCATCGCCCGGCGCACGCTCGCCGGGGTGAACCGCCACACCGACGCGGTGCCGCGCGACTCGCGGTCGGCGGCGCGGTCCAGCAGCTCGGCCAGCTCGGCGGAGGGCGGGCCGGTCACCACGGCGGTGAGGTCGGCGCCGAACAGCGCGCTGCGGCGCACGCTGGCCAGCGCCCGGACGGAGCACTCCACCAGCACCGGGTCGTTCTCCACCGCCGGCGCGCAGTCGTCGTTCTCGTCTCCGGCGACGGTGTCCAGGGAGGCCAGCGCGCGGCCGAGGTCGGTGACGGCGTCGCAGGCGACCAGCCCGAGCATCCGCGCCTCCTCCAGCACGGCCGGGGCGCACTCGGCGAGCAGCGGCATGTCGAGCAGCGGGGCGTGCCAGTGGGCCGCCCTGACGAGCCCGTCCATGCCGGTGCACGCGGTGCTCGCCGGCAGCCGGGCCAGCACGCCGAGGACGGCGCGCCGGGCGCGGGCGACCGAGGCCCCGGCGAGGTCGTCGCCGAGCACGGTGCCGTACCTGCCGTCCACCCGGCGCAGCGACGAGCGCTCCATCCGCCACCACGCCGACAGCAGCACCCGCAGCCGGGCGGCGGAGTCGTCCAGGCGCCAGCGGTCGAACTTCTCGGTCGGCATCAGGCCGCCGGCCGGCTCGTCCCAGGCCAGCAGCCGGGCCACCGCGCAGACCTCCAGCAGCAGCCGGGTCTCGTCCTCGTCGCAGCCGGTGTCCCTGGCCAACCGCCGGACCTCGCGCACGCCGATCCCGCCCGCCTTCAGCAGCGGCAGCGGGACCTTGGCGGTGTTCTCCAGCATCGCCGAGCAGCGTTCCACCACGTGCGGGGCGGCGAGCATCATCAGGTGGTCGACCGTCTCGGGATCGACCGGGACGCCCGCGAGGTCGGGCGGGACGGGGGTGAAGGGCGGGTGGTAGCCGGGGCCGCGTACGGCGAGCGCCACCTCCCGGGGCATCTCGGCGACGTTCCAGCTCGGCCGGAAGAGCAGCCCGTGGTCGCCGGCCCATTTCTCCGGGGTGCCCGGCGTGACGAAGCGCCCGCCGTCGACGTCGCGGACCGGGCCGTCCCAGGCGAACCCCTCCAGCAGCCGCCGGGTGCCCTCCGGCGCTCGCCCGATCATGGCCGTGACCCGGCCGGGGTCGGACAGCACCTCGATGATCCGGGTGACGGTGCGGCGCTTGGGGCCCTGCGGCAGGCCGAGCGTCCTGGCCAGGGTCCGCAGCGCGTCGGCGCTGACCGTCCAGGAGTCCAGGTAGTGGGTGAGCGGCTCGCCGAGCCCGCAGGGGGCGGTCCACCACCGCGCGACCCCCTCGGCGACGCGGATGCGCCCCTCGGCGTCGGGCCAGGCCAGGGCGTGGTCGAACAGCCGGTCGATCCAGGGGGCCACCTCGGCCTCGGGGACGCCCATGAACCGGGCCAGCTCCTCCAGCCCGACCCGGCCACCGAGGGCGAGCGACGCCTGCGCCACCTCGATGGCGGGCAGCGGAAGGCCCCGCATGACCCCGATCACCGCGAAGCCGCTGCCCAGCCGCTGGGCGAGGGTGTCAAGGCGGCGGGGCCACGGCGGGGCGATGGCGTCCGGCCGGTTGGCCAGCAGCCGGGTGAGGCGGTCTTCGTCGAGGGTCTTCAGCCAGCCGAGCAGGTCATCGTCCATCTCGCAGCTCTCTCAGGAATCTCGCGCGGGGACTCTCCGTGAGCCATAGGCATCCACGGTAATGCAGAGGGCATCCCGGGAGGCATGCACCGCGCAGAATGCAATGAGTTCCCCGCCGGTGACCATCTGTTCTCTGGCCGGGTCCCGGGGCCGCCCGAGGGGGAGTCGGATGGCGGCCCCGGAACCGGGCCGGCGCCAGATGAGGGGAAGAGGCGGCGCCTTCCGGGAAGGACTGTGGGGTGTGCGGGCTTCGGGGAGGGGCTGGACTTCGGGAGGGCCGGGGAGGGGGCACCGGGGGACGGCGGCGGGTCGAGGGGGCGGGTCCGCCTCGCGGGACGGGGCCGGCCGTTCTCCGGCGGGGGCGTCCCGCGGCGGCCGGTCGGACTCCGTTCCGTGGATCTCCGCGGCGGGCGGGACGATCCACGGCACGGAGCCTAACCGAGGACGGCCCAGACGATTTTGCCGTACGGGGCCAGCGGAGCCCAGCCCCAGCGGAGGCTGAGCGAGTCGACGATGTGCAGTCCGAGGCCGCCGACGTCCAGCGGGGAGTGATCGCGGAGCGCGGGGAAGCCGGCGCCGGGGTCGTTGAGCGCGCAGACCACGAGGCCGTCCCGGCGCAGCAGGGAGAGTCTGATGGGCTCCTTGGCGCGCCTCTCGGCCAGCCGCAGGCCGTGCCGGAACGCGTTGGTGGCCAGCTCCGAGACGATCAGTTCCATGCTCTCGCTCAGGTCGGCGAGGTTCCAGCCGGTCAGGGTGCCGGTGGCGAAGCTGCGCGCCGAGTGGACCGACTCCGCGCTCGGGGGGAGCACGAAGGTGGCGCTGGCCGGAGCCGGGGACCCGGACAGGAGGTCACGCGCGGCGTCGGGCCACCAGCCCACGGGCGGCCACCAGTCGAGCGCCGTCCACGACGTTCTGGGGGGAGCGGTTTGAGCGGACTGCACATGGATCATCATGGTGCAAACTCCTGTGCAGGTGCAAGAGCGAATGCACGTGCATTGGGCGTGTGCAAGCGCTACGGTTACCGGTAAGTCGGTCGATCAACGCGGAAAGGGGATTTTCCGCGGCCAAGCAAGTCACGGGCCGCGAAGTGACAAACTGTCGATCAGGAAAGCGAGCGAGGAGCACCACGTGTCCATAGACCCGCCCGGTACCGGTTCCACCGTTCGGCGCATCATGCTCGGCGCAAGCCTGCGCCGCCTGCGTGAGGAGAAGGGACTCAGCCGCGGGGCCGCCGGATTCCACATCCGCGCCTCGGAGTCCAAGATCAGCCGGATGGAACTCGGCCGTGTCGGTTTCAAGACCCGCGACGTGGAGGACCTGCTCACCCTGTACGGCGTGCTCGACGACGCGGAACGGCGCGGCCTGCTGGAGATGGTCCGCGAGGCGAACACCCCCGGATGGTGGCACAAGTACGGCGACCTGCTCCCGAACTGGTTCACCACCTACGTGGGGCTGGAGGAGGCGGCGAGCGTGATCCGCACCTACGAGGTGCAGTTCGTGCCCGGCCTGCTCCAGACGTCCGACTACGCGCGCACCGTGATCCGGCTCGGCTACCCGGACGCGCCGGTGGCGGAGATCGAGCGCCGTGTGCACATGCGGATGCAACGGCAGGAGCGCTTCACCCGCAAGGACGGCCCGCGCCTGTGGGCGGTCATCGACGAGGCGGCCCTGCGCCGGCCCATCGGGGGCAAGGAGACCATGCGCGAGCAGATCCAGCACCTGCTGGAGGTCGCCGCGCTGCCCAACATCACCCTCCAGGTGATGCCCTTCAGGTTCGGTATGCACGCGGCCGAGGGGGGCGCGTTCAGCATCTTACGGTTTCCCGAGTCCGACCTGTCGGACGTCGTTTACGTCGAGCAGCTCTGGGGTGCCCTCTACCTGGACAAACGTGAGGACGTCGACCCCTACCTCACGGCCATGGAGCAGCTGTGCGTGGAAAGCACCACGCCCGGGGGCACCGCCGAGATCCTCGGCGACCTTCTCGGAGAGATCTAAATGGAGAAGACCTACAACGGCATGCCCGCCACCGATCTGGCGGGAGCCAGGTGGCGCAAGAGCCGCTACAGCAACTCGCAGGGCAACTGCGTCGAGCTGGCCGAGCTGTCGGACGGCAGCATCGCCGTCCGCAACTCGCGTTTTCCCGACGGCCCGGCCCTGATCTACACACGCGACGAGATCCGCGCCCTGGTGCTCGGGGTGAAGGACGGGGAGTTCGACAGCCTCACCGTGTAACAGTGTTTTTACACCCGGCTCATCTGGTTAACCCGGTCGCGCCGGAGGCGTAACCGGGGGAGCGGCAGGAGGGGCGAGAGTGGGTCCCACAGTTGATCGGGGGTTTCCACCGTGCTCGACCAGATGACCTTGTATCCCGTGTCCGACGACGTGCTGTTCGCACCGGGTGGGCGCGTCGTGATCCGCACCTACGGTGTGGCCTCGCCGGCCGCGGAGGACGGGACGTCCGCCCCGGTGTCCTACTGCACGTGGGTCACCGGGGTGCGCGACCAGCCCCGCTACTGGCGGTGGCGGCACTTCGAGGAAGCCCGCCGCGGCCACCTCGGGGTCATCGAATGGCTGACGGGCCGCGGGCCGCAACCCGGCGCGGCGGCCGGCCCCGGCGAACCGGCACCCGCCACCGGGCCGCGAAAAGGGGGGCCGTCGACGGGGCCGAATCCGGTCGACCGCGGCACGTCCGGATCGAAGGTCCATCACCCGTAGAGCGAGCGGGCTCCCGGGCTGTCGCCCTTGAAGCGCTGGCCCGCGGCGATCTCGTCGCCGACCACCGACCAGACGGTCTCGTCGTCCTGGAAGGGGAGCGGGTCGACGCCGCTCGTCTCCTGACGGACACGCTCCACCTCGCGATCCAGGCGCTCGAAGTCGGCCTCCTCGTCGGCGTCGTCGCCGCTGAAGGTGAACTCCTCGAGCAGGCGCTGGAACCGGAGGGTGACCTGGACGAGGGAGGAGACGTCCGTGTGGAGTGCCTGCACGGTCTCCTCGTCGGCGTCGAAGGCGTGCACCCTGCCGGAACCGGGGTCGAGGGCGAGGTGGGCGTTGAGCAGCCAGCCGATGACGGGCCATTCGCCCGCGTCCTCCGGGGCGTCCTCGAAGTCCTCGGCGTCGACGACGTCCTGGACGAGGGGCAACCGGCCGGTGTCCTCGTCGGGCTCACGCAGCCAGAGCGTCCCGGTGGGGACGCCGACGGTCCGCAGGAGGCGGGCGCCCTCGGTGTCCGCGGCGGAGGGCGGGAAGGCGGTGGCGGGCAGGGTCGCGATCCGGTCCTCGCCGAAGACGCCGGCGAGCTCGCTGCGGGTGACGTCGAAAAGCACTGCCGGAACTCCGAACTCCGCGGCGGCACGGGCGCCGCGGGACTCTCAGGGGATGGAAACGGTCACGACGACGGCGTCGCGGATCGAGACGTTTCCGGAGACTCCGGTTCCGCCCCGCCCGCCCACCCGCCCTCTCACGGAACGAGCCTGCCGCCCGAGGCCGGGGAGTTCCCCACCTCCGGCCGGCGAGCGGCATGACCCGAACGAACCGGTCGGTCCCGTGCGGTGTGCCGCCGCCGGAAACGGGGTCTAAAGCGGAGCGTTCCAGCTGAGCACGACCGGTTCGGCGTGCTCGTACCCCAGCCGGGAGTAGGTGCCGGTGTCCAGCCGGAAGAGCCTGCCGTCGGTGGGAGGGAGGTCCAGCCAGCGGGCGCACAGCACCCGCAGGAAGTGCCCGTGGGCCACCAGCGCCACCTCGCCGCCGGCGGCGCGGGCCCGGCCGATCACCCGGTCGGCGCGGGCCCCGACCTCCGCCGCGCCCTCGCCGGGGTGGTCGGCGTCGCCGGGGACCACCCCGTCACGCCACAGATACCAGCCGGGCCGGTCCTCGCGGATCGCCGGGGTGGTGATCCCCTCGTACCCGCCGTAGTCCCACTCCCACAGGTCGGGGTCGATCTCGTAGTCGGTGAGGCCGGCGAGCTCGGCCGTACGGCGGGCCCGCGCCGCCGGGCTGACCAGCACCAGGTCGAAGGATCGCTCCGCGACCAGCCGGGCGAGCGCCCGCGCCTGGGCCTCCCCCTTCTCGGTCAGCGGCAGATCCGTGCGCCCGGTGTGGCGGCCGTTGCGGCTCCACTCCGTCTCGCCATGCCGTAGCAGGAACATCTCTCTCATATGCCACCCATCATGCCGGTACGGCCGGCCCGGCGCTCCCGCCACCCCGGCCGAAACGCCCCTCGCATGGCCGGTCCGGCGTCCTCGCCGCCCCGGCGGGAGCCCCGCGCGGCCGTCCGGCCCCGCCGCCGGCCGGTCCCTCCGCTCCGGCGGAGCGCCCCCGTCCGGCGGCCCGCCCCGTGAGAAACTTGGGGGCGTGACGATATCTGTGGGCCTGGTGGGTGCCGGGCCGTGGGCCGAGAAGGTGCACGCGCCGATGCTGTCGGCCGGACCGCACACCCGCCTGACCGGCGTGTGGGCGCGGCGGCCCGGGGCGGCGGCCGGGTTCGGCGTCCCGGTCTTCGAGCGGATCGAGGAGCTGTTCGACAGTTGCGAGGCGGTCGCGTTCGCGGTGCCGCCCGCCGTACAGGCCGAACTGGGCGTGCGCGCCGCCAAGGAGGGCAAGGCGCTGCTGCTGGAGAAGCCGCTCGCGGCCGACCTGGAGGGCGCCCGGCGGTTGGCGGACGCCATCGCCGAGGCCGGGGTGCCCTCCCAGATGGTCCTCACCTGGCGCTACTCGCCGGCCACCCGGGCGTTCCTGGCCCGGGTCTCGGCGATCGAGCCCTTCGGCGGCCGGGCGGCCCACATCTCCGGCGCACTGCTCGGCAGCGGCTTCACCAGCCCCTGGCGGCTGGAGCGCGGCGCGATCCTCGACGTCGGCCCGCACATGATCGACATGCTGGACGCCGCGCTCGGCCGGGTCACCGCGGTCCGCGCCCACGGCAACACGCGGGGCTGGGTCGGCCTGCTGCTGGAGCACGAGGGCGGCGCGGTCAGCGAGGCGTCGCTGTGCATGAGCGTGCCGGGCGACAAGCCGCCCGCCGCCGTCGAGGTCTACGGCAAGCTGGGCACGGAGGCCATGGACGGCGACCGGCTCGGCCCCGACGTCTTCTCCGTGATGCTCGCGGAGTTCGCCGAGACCGTGCACGGCGGGGGCGGCCACCCCCTCGACGCCGCCCACGGCCTGCGCCTGCAGGAGATCATCTCGGCCGCCGAGGAGCAGCTCACCCGGGCCTGACCGCCGGGCGCCGTGCCGCCCCGCGCCATGGGACTCCGTACGGCGGCGCGCGCCGCACCACGGGCGGAGACCGGACGTCCCCGGGCGGCGCAAGGTGTCCCCGGATGGCGCGGGGCGCGGCCCGGGGGCGTGGGGCCGTGACCGGGCGGCGTGGAGCCGATCCGAGGACCCCATGTCACGGCTCCCCGGGGAATTGGTAACGTTTGCCCGACGCGCAGCGTGTAGCGAAGTCCGGTGTGAGTCCGGCGCTGTCCCGCAACTGTCATGGTCCCCAAGGGGCCGAGCCAGGTCGCCTCCGTTGTGCCGACGTCGTCAACCCTCGTGGAAAAGGGTGATCCGTCACTTCTACGGGTCTCTCGGTTCCGGCAACTGAAAGGACCTCGGTTGAGGCCCGTACGCCCCGTTCTCGCCGGCGCCCTCCTCGGCGTGCTGGCCCTGTCCGGATGCGGCCAGAACTCCTCTTCGTCCCCCTCGTCCCCCGCCGCCTCATCGGGTGGGAGCTCCGCGCCCGCCGCCCAGGCGGCCGGGTTCCCCGTCACGGTCCAGGCCGGCAACGGCTCGGTCACCATCGCCAGGAGACCCGAGCGCGTCGTCTCCCTGTCGCCCACCGCCACCGAGAGCCTGTTCGCCGTCGGCGCCGGGGCCCAGGTCGTCGCGGTGGACGACCAGTCCACCTACCCGGCCGAGGCCCCCAAGACCGACCTGTCGGGGTTCAAGCCGAACGCCGAGGCGATCATCGCCCAGAAGCCCGACCTGGTCGTGCTCGCCAACGACATCGACGGCATCGTCGCCAAGCTGACCAAGGTCAACGTCCCCGTCCTGCTGGAGCCCGCGGCCACCAAGCTCGACGAGACCTACGACCAGATCGGCGACCTCGGCGCCGCCACCGGCAACAAGCCCAAGGCCGACGAGGTCGTGGCCGGGATGCGCAAGCGGATCGACGAGCTGGCCGCCGCCGCGCCCAAGGACAAGAACCTCACCTACTACCACGAGCTGGACACCACGCCCTACTCGGTGACGTCCAGCACGTTCCTCGGCCAGGTCTACGGGCTGTTCGGCCTGACCAACATCGCGGACAAGGCGCCCGACCCGGCCGGCGGCTACCCCAAGCTCTCCGCCGAGTTCGTCGCCCAGGCCGACCCGGACCTGGTCTTCCTGGCCGACACCAAGTGCTGCGCCCAGACCGCGGCCACCCTGGCCAAGCGCCCCGGCTGGTCCAAGCTCTCGGCCGTCGAGAAGGACCGGGTCGTCGAACTCGACGACGACATCGCCTCCCGCTGGGGGCCGCGCGTCGTGGACCTCGCCGAGAAGGTCGGCGAGGCCGTGCAGAAGGCCGCGGCCGACTAGTTGACCCGCTCCGCCCGCTCCTCCGGTGTCCCCGGCGCCCGCGCCGGGGACACCGTCCGCACCGAGGAAGACGCCCGCGACGGGGACGCCGTTCCCGAGGGGCCGCCGCCGCACGACCCGGACCGGGGAACGGCCGGCCCGGCCGGGTCCTCCCGCCGCGCGGAAACCGGTGACCACGCCGGAAACCCGGGACGCGCGGCCCGGCTCCGGCCGGTGACGGCGCTGACCGCGGTCGGGGCGCTCCTGGCGAGCGCCCTCGCCGCGCTGCTGGTCGGCGCCGCCGACATCCCGCCGGGGAAGGTGGCGCTCCAGCTGCTCGACTGGCTGCCGTTCGTCTCGGCCGACCCGGGGCTGGCACCGGTCGAGCAGGGCCTGCTGTGGGAGCTGCGGCTGCCCAGGGTCCTGCTCGCCGCGGTCGTCGGCGGCCTGCTCGCCTGCGCCGGAGCCGCCTACCAGGGCGTCTTCCGCAACCCGCTGGCCGACCCGTACCTGCTGGGCGCCGCGGCGGGCGCGGGCCTGGCGACCACGGCGACGGTCGTGTTCGCCAGGGGCGACGACCAGTCGCTGCTGATCCCGGCCGCCGCGTTCGCCGGGGCGATCGGCGGCGTCCTGCTCGCCTACGCGCTGGGCAACATCGCCGGCCGCGGCGGGGGCACCGCCACGCTCGTCCTGGCGGGCGTGGCCGTGTCCTCCTTCCTCACCGCCATCCAGACCTTCCTGCAGCAGCTCCGGGTCGAGGAGCTGCAGCGCATCTACTCCTGGATCCTCGGCAACGTCGGCGGAGGCTGGAGCCAGATCGGGCTGGTCGCCCCCTACGCGGCGGTCTCGGTGGTGATCATGCTGCTGCACGGCAGGCTGCTGGACGTCCTGTCCGTCGGCGACGACGAGGCCGCGAGCCTGGGACTCAACGTGGCCAGGGTCCGCTTCGCCGTACTGCTCGCCGCCTCGCTGGCCACCGCCTCGGCGGTGGCCGTCAGCGGCCTGATCGGCTTCGTGGGGATCGTGGTCCCGCACGCGGTCCGCCGCCTCGCCGGCGGGTCCTACCGGGTCGTCCTCCCGCTCTCGCTGCTCGGCGGCGGCGCCTTCCTGGTCCTCGCCGACCTCCTGGCCAGGACCGTCCTCGCCCCGGCCGAGCTGCCCATCGGCGTGGTCACCGCCTTCGTCGGCGCGCCGTTCTTCGTCGCCGTGCTCCGCGTGACCAGGAGGGCGGACGCGTGAGCGGCCGGGACACGGACGGGGGAGCGGTGATCCGCCGAACCGCGGATGGGAGCGGCGCGGACGGCGCGGACGACAGGGACGGCCGGGACACGGCGGGCGGTGTCGAGGTGCGCGATCTCGAGGTCGTGCTGGAGACGCGGACCGTGCTGTCCGGCGTCGGCCTGCGGGTGCGCCGCGGCGGCTGGCTGGCCGTCATCGGCGCCAACGGCGCGGGCAAGTCCACGCTGCTCAAGGCGGTCGCCGGGGTGCTGCCCCACTCGGGGGAGGTGCTCATCGACGGCACGCCGGTCCGCACGCTCAAACCCCGGGAGCGGGCGAGGCTGCTGGCCTACGCCCCCCAGGCGCCCGCCCTGCCGGGCGACATGACCGTCTTCGACTACGCCCTGCTGGGCCGCACGCCGTACATCCCCTACCTGGGGCGCGAGGGCCGCCGCGACCGCGAGGTGACCGCGTCGGTGCTGGAGCGCCTCGACCTGTCGGCCCTGGCCCGCCGCCCGCTCGGCCGGCTGTCCGGCGGCGAGCGCCAGCGCGTCGTGCTCGCCAGGGCGCTGGTCCAGCAGGCCCCGGTGCTCCTGCTCGACGAACCCACCACCGCCCTCGACCTGGGGCACCAGCAGCAGGTCTTGGAGCTGGTCGACCGGCTCCGGCTCGCCGACGGGCTGACCGTGGTCACGACCCTGCACGACCTGGGCGTCGCCGGCCAGTACGCCGACATGATGACGCTGGTCGCCGGGGGCCGGGTCGCCGCGTCGGGCTCCCCGGCGGAGGTGCTGACCGGTGAGCTGATCGCCGAGCACTTCGACGCCCACGTCCGCGTCGAGACGGACCCCTCGGGCCGGCCGCAGGTCCACCTGGAACGGCCCGGCCGCCCCGGACGGCGAGGCCGCCCGGACCGGGAGGACCGCCCGGACCGGGAAGATCGCCCGGACCGGGAAGATCGCCCGGCCAGGGAGGGCCGCCCGGCCAGGGAGGGCCGCCCGGACACGCCGTCCGGGTCCGGCGCCCGCACGGAGGACCCGTGCCGCTGATCCACCGCGTTCTCCAGGAGGGCCCGTGCTGCTGAGTCACCGTGTCGAGGACGGGGTGCGGCTCGCCTCGCTGCTGTGGGAGTTCGGCCCCGGCTGGCGGGCGATCTCCTCGGCCATGGTCGGCGGCGGCATCGGCCCGGTGGAGTGGGTGCTCAACGCCCAGGTCCCGGGCGGCTACGCGCGGATGGACCCGGTCGCGCACCTGCTGGAGATGGCCCCGCCGGGCCGCGGCGTCGGCATGCTGACCGCCGCGTCCGTCGAGAGGTTCACCCGGGCCGCCGACGGGGGAGTGAAGGTGGCCGCCACCACCGGGCTGCGCGTCCCGACCTGGGCCGCCGCCCCCGAGGGCGCCGCCGACCCGGAACTGGCCCCGATGCACATGCCCGGCACGATCAACATCATCGTGGCCGTGCCGGTCGCGATGAGCGACGCCGCCCTGGTCAACACGGTCATGACGGTGACCGAGGCCAAGACCCAGGCGCTCGTCGAGGAGGGATTCCCCTGCACGGGCACCGCCTCCGACGCGGTCTGCGTGGCCGTACGCGACGACGGGCCCGAGGAACCGTTCGGCGGCCCGCGCTCGCTCTGGGGCGCCCGCGTCGCCCGCGCCGTCCACTCCGCCGTACGGCGAGGCGCCCGCGACTGGGCGGGACGTGATCGGCACTCCGCCGTACGGCGAGGCCCCCGCGGCCGGACGAGAAGTGATCAGGACATTACTCAGGGTGAGGAGATTTCCGGAACTACCATGTGAGCGAGGGCCGGACTCCCGATACTTGGGCAGGTGACCGCTATGGCGACGACAGAACCTACGACAGGGCACGCCCCCGAACGGACGGTTCTCCGCGGAAAACCGCCGTTCAGCGTCGACGACCTGCTGACGTTCCCCGACGACGGGAACCGCTACGAGCTCTTCGACGGGAGCCTTCTGGTGAGCCCCTCTCCCACCCCCATGCACCAACGCGCCCTCGCCCGCCTGCTGAGGCTTCTTGAGGATGCCGCGCCGCCGGAGTTCGAGCCGCTGCCGGAGGTCAACCTCGGGATCGGTCCCCGCGACTTCTTCATCCCCGACCTCGTCGTGGTGCCGACCGGGGCCGTCGAGGAGACGGAGCTCATGTTCGCCCCCGACGACATCCTCCTGGCCGTGGAGCTGGTCAGCCCGACCACCCGCAAGCGCGACCGGCACATGAAGCGTTCGGCCTACGCCGCCGCCGGGATCCCCATCTACTGGCGGATCGAACTCGCCGAGGGGCCGTGCCTGCACGTCCACGAGCTGGCCGACGACGAGTACAAGCCCGCGGTGAAGTACGAGGCCGGCGAGACCGCGAGACCGGTGGCCCCCTTCGAGGTGAGCTTCGACCCGGCGGTGCTCCTGCGCTCCCGCGGCTGAACCGGGCCCTCCCGGCCAGGTGGGGCCGGGTTCCCCGGGTGTGAGCGGACGGATTCTCTCCGTACCCCTTCCGTGCCCTTGACTTCTGCTCTACGGTTGCCAGGCTGTCCTTATCCCCCCTGTGGAGTGGCCATGCGGCGGTTGGGCTCGGCTCTGGTGTTCCTCGGCGGCCTCGGTGTGGCCGTCGCCGCGACGGCGCCCGCGCTGGCGCACGAGCATCCCAGCGGGATCACCGATCTGGTGACCCCCGCGGTCGTGCGGGTCGAGGCGACGGCGCACGTCGACGTCACCCTGCTCGACCACATCGGCGAGCTCGTCCACGTCGAGCGGAGCTACGAGGTGCCGATCGGCTCCGGCACCGGGACGGTCGTCACCCCCGAGGGCGCCGTCGTCACCCTCACCCGGGTGGTCAAGAGCGCCAAGGACATCGAGGTCTACGCCGCGAACAGGATCTTCGCCGACCACCACAAGGCCAAGATCCCCGCCGACTTCGAGCGGCACCACGTCAAGGACGACCGGCTCGACCACCACCTGCAGGAGTGCTACCCGCCCAAGCGGCCCACGGCGACCTGCATCTTCGACGTGAGCACCGAGATCCGCGTCTTCCCGAACATCTCTCCCCCCGACCGGGAGGGGTTCAAGGCGGAGATCGTCACCACAGCCGACAGCCCCGACGGCCCCGCCGTGCTGGCCCCGGCCGGCCGCGCCGACGGCGGCGCGGGCATGCCCACGGCCCCGCTGGCGGCCACGGTGCCCGACAAGGAGGGCTCGCCGGTGTCGGTCGCCGGTTTCACCGGGCGGCCCGCCGCGAACCTGCCGGAGACCGTGGACATCGCGCACCTGCGCGCCGGCGGTGCGGGCGAGGGCGGCCGGCGCTTCAAGGACCCGGAGGGCAAGGCCGACGAGCCGAAGAAGCTGGGCGCCCTCATCGACCGGGGCCTGCTCGGCGGGCCGGTGATCGAGGACCACAAGGGCGAGGTCGTCGGGCTGCTGACCGGTGGCGGTGACGACGCCCGGATGCTCGGCGTCCGCGAGGTGGCCAGGGCGCTGGCCGAGGCCCGGGTCACGCCCCGGCGCGGCCCGATCGACGCCGCCTTCGAGCAGGCGCTGACCCGCTTCCACACCGGCTACTACGGCGACGCCGTACCGGCCTTCCAGCGGGTCCTGGAGCTGTACCCGGGGCACACCGTGGCCGCGACCCGCCTGAAGGAGGCCCAGGCCAAGCGCGGCACCGCCGAGGACAAGGGCGCCGCCCAGGCGCGGTCGTCCCCGGCCGACGACCGTCGCGGGCCGCCCCTGTGGATGTTCCTCGCGGCAGGCGGCGTGCTGGTGGCCGCGGTGCTGGCCGCCGCGCTGCTGCTCTGGCGCCGCGGCGCCGCGGCGGAGACGTCCGGGACGTCCGGGGCGTCCGGGGCGTCCGGGACATCCGGGGAGGAGACCGAGGTGGCGGGGCCGCCGACGCCCGTCCCGCCGCCGTTCCGGCCGTCCGGGGAGGCGGCCGACCCCACGGTGGCGGTCAACCGGTCCTTCCCCGCGCTGCCCAGGACGCCCTCCTCTCCCGGCCGTTCGGTGCTGGTCGCCCGCGGCCCTGGAGCGGACACGGGCGGGACGGGCACCCGGAGCGCGGACACGGGCGGGACGGGCACCCGGGCCGCGGAGACCGGCGGGACGGGCACCCGGAGCGCGGAGACCGGCGGCGGACCGGCGGAGGGCCGAGGCCCCGGCACCCTCTCCGAGCAGGAGACCCGGCCCACCGGGACGGGCTCGCAGCGGTACTGCACCGCCTGCGGCATGCGACTGGGGCCCGCGCACCGGTTCTGCGGTTACTGCGGCCACCCCTGTGAGACGTGACGGCCGTGAACGAGAGAAGCCTGATCGGCCAGGAGATGGCCGGATACCGCATCGAGGACGTCATCGGCAAGGGCGGCATGGCCGTGGTCTACCTCGCGGTGGACCCCCGGCTCAACCGCCGGGTGGCGCTGAAGATCCTCAACCCGCTGCTCAGCGAGGACGACCGGTTCCGGCGGCGCTTCGTGCTGGAGTCGCGGACGGTCGCGAGCATGGACCACCCCAACATCATCCCGATCTACGAGGCCGACGCCGCCGCCGACGGCACCCTCTACATCGCGATGCGCTACGTCGACGGGCCCGACCTGCGGCGCCTGTTCTACGACCGGGGGCCGATGCCGGTCAGCCAGGTCAACCGGATCTTCGCCCAGGTCGCCGCCGCACTGGACACCGCGCACGCGCACGACCTGATCCACCGCGACGTCAAGCCCGCCAACATCTTGATCGCCGGCCACGCCGAGGGCGACCACGCCTACCTCACCGACTTCGGCATCACCAAGCACCGCACCTCGCTGTCCGGGCTGACCGAGACCGACCAGTTCATCGGCACGCCCCGCTACATGGCCCCCGAACAGATCAACAAGGAGCGCATCGACGGCCGCTGCGACCAGTACGCCCTGGCCTGCGTGGTCTACGAGGCGCTGTCCGGACGGCTGCCGTTCGAGCGCGACAACGAGATCGCGCTGCTGTGGGCGCACCTCGCCGAGACGCCCACCCCGCTCACCGCGCTCCGGCCCGAGCTGCCCCTGGAGGTGGACGGGGTCATGGCGCGGGCGCTGGCCAAGTCACCCGAGCAGCGCTATGACACCTGCGCCCGGTTCGTCGCCGAGTTGCGCGACGCGATCAGCGGCCGGCCGTACGGGTCCGTCGCGGGCACCGTGCCGGCGGCGGGGACGGCGGGGACGGCGGGGACGGCGGGGCGGCCCGAGGCGCGGGCGGACCGGACGGGGGAGCGGACCGGGCGGGGGAGCGGGGCACCGGAGGGCGGCCCGGCGGGGCGCGGGGCGGCGCGGCCCGGCGGCCGGCGGATCGTCGTCGGCGCGGCGGCGGCGATAGCGCTGATCATCGCACTGGTGGCGACGCTGGCGACGGTCCTGCGCGGCGGCGACGAGTGGGCCTCCTACCCGGGCTCGCCCGCCGTGCCGATCGCCTTCGAGCATCCCGGCGGCTGGGAGCCGCGCCCGCACGCCGACGTGTTCGTGGTGGCCTCGCCCCGGGCGGAGGACTTCCGGGCGTTGTTCGGCACGCCGGTCACCGCCGACTGGGCGACCGTCAACCGGATCATCCGGGACGCGCCGGAGGACGCCGTCGGCGTCTACGCGCAGACGCTGGACACGCTCGACCCGCGGGGGAACGCCCAGCAGCTCCAGGAGACCCTGCAGTCGTCGCTGCCGGGCACGGTCAACGTGTTCTCCGAGGTGGTCCAGGTGCGGGTGGGCGGGCAGCCCGGCGTGCGGCTGGAGGGGTCGATCGCCGACCCGCAGCGCGGCGGCCGGCTGGACTTCACCGGCTGGGCCGTGGAGCGACCGGACGAACCGGCCCTCGTGATCTACTTCTGCGCGCCGACCGCGTGCGACGACGCACTCGCCGACCGATTTGTACGAAGTGTCTCATTTCAGACGTTCTGACTTGCAGGCGGCTTGCAAACGGGTTGGCCGGGCGATCCGCCCTATATGAAGAAGGGGCGCGGCGGTCTAGTCTCCCCGCATGGCGGTTCCCCTCCCCCTTCCCCGGCTCCTCCGTACGGCTCCGCTCGTCCGGCGCCTCCGCACGGTGCCCACCCCCGACCTGTTGATCGGCTGCGCGGTCATCGCCCTGGGCACGCTGGAGGCGTTCACCGTGGCGGCCGACTACGGCGCCGCCGAGACCCCCGAGCTGTGGTGGATCGGCCAGGCCCTCGTCACGGGCCTGCTGATCTGGTTCCGGCGCAGGGTGCCCGTCGCCGTCTTCATCCTGATGATCCTCGCCCAGTACGTCTGGCACCGGCAGGGCTACGAGGCGTGCCAGACCTGGCAGCTCGCCTCCCTGCTGATCGTCTTCCACACGGTCGGCGCCGAGCTGAACCTCAAGCGGAGCCTCGCCTGGGCCGCGGCCGGGATCCTGGTCTTCGACTCCGGCGCGGTCGACCACCGCTGGCTCCCCTTCGACGAGGTCATCTTCCTGACGGTCGTCTTCGGCGCCGCCTACCTCACCGGCCTGGCCGTGCACGCCTACGCCGCGCGGGCCCGCCGCCTGGCCGAGCACGCCGAGCGTGTGGAACGTGACAGGGAACGCAGGGCCGCCGAGGCGGTCGCCGAGGAGCGGACCCGCATCGCCCGCGAACTGCACGACGTGGTCGCGCACAGCGTCAGCATGATGGTCATGCAGGCCGGGGTGCTGCGCCGTACCGGCTCCGGGGACGGCGAGGCGCTGCTCGGCATCGAGCGGATGGGCCGCGAGGCGGTCGAGGAGCTGCGCGTCATGCTCGGCGCGCTGCGCATGCCGCTGGACGAGGCCATCCCGCAGCCGGGCCTGGACATGCTCGCCGGCATGGTCGGCACGCTCGCCTCCTCGGGCCTGCGCGTCGCCCTCGACGTGACGGGCGAGCCGGTACGGCTCGCTCCGGGCCTGGACCTGTCGGCCTACCGCATCGCGCAGGAGGCCCTCACCAACGCCGTCAAGCACGCCGGCGAGTCCGACATCCGGATCACGCTCTCCTACCTCCCCGACCGCCTGGAGATCGAGGTGGTGGACGGCGGCGGCACCGCCGCGCCGGAGCTGTCGGCCGGCCTGTCGACCGGCAACGGCCTGATCGGCATGCGGGAGCGCGCCGAGCTGTTCGGCGGCGGCTTCGAGGCGGGCCCGCGCCCCGGGGGCGGGTTCCGGGTCCACGCGTCCCTGCCGACCAGGCAGGAGGTGCTCGCCGGTGGACGGGCCCGATAGACCGGGCGGACCGGGCGGACCGGGCGGGCTGGGCGGACCGGGTGGGCTGGTGCGTGAGCCGGCCCGCGGGCCGGGCGGGAAGACCAGACGATCCCTGCGGGCCGCGGCGCGGCCGGATGAGGAGCGGAGATGAACAGCGGACAGGGAACGGACACCGGCGTCGTCCGCATCGTGATCGCCGACGACCAGGCGATGGTGCGCGCGGGGCTGCGGCTCGTCGTGGAGAGCGAGCCGGGCATGGAGGTGGTGGGCGAGGCGTCCGACGGCGTGGAGGCCGTCGCGGTGGCCCGCCGTACCCGGCCGGACGTCGTGCTGATGGACATCTCCATGCCGCGCATGGACGGCCTCGCCGCGGCCGGGCAGATCCTCGGCTGGCCCGACCCGCCGAAGGTCGTCATGCTCACCACCTTCGATACCGACGAGAACCTCTACGCGGCACTGCGCGCGGGCACCAGCGGCTTCCTGCTCAAGGTGTCGCCGCCCGAGCAGCTCGTGGAGGCCGTCCGCGTCGTCGTGGGCGGTGACGCGCTGCTCGACCCGGCCGTCACCACCCGCGTCATCGCCTCCTTCGCCGGCCGCCACGAGCCCGCGCCGCCGCCGCACCTCGCCGAGCTCACCCCCCGGGAGCTGGAGGTCCTGCGCCTGCTGGCCCGTGGCCTGACCAACGCCGAGATCGCCCGCGAGCTCTTCGTCGGAGAGGCCACGGTCAAGACCCACGTGGCCCGGGTGCTGATGAAGCTCCACCTGCGTGACCGGGCTCAGGCGGTGGTGTTCGCGTACGAGTCGGGGGTCGTACGGCCCGGCGCCGCGGTCGGGTAGTACGAGACCCACTCCTCGCGGCTCATCCGGAGCATCTTCACGCCGAGCGAGCCGAGCGCGACCACCGGGGCCGCCCACAGCACCACGGTGACGGGACCGTACTCGACGAGCATGGAAGTGACGTATCCGATCCCCGCGACGAGCGGGACCCACCAGTGCGCGAACCCGGCCCGCCAGACGCCGGCCAGCAGGACCGGCAGGCCGAAGACGGCGAGGAAGATCCAGGGCATCTGGAAGCCGAAGACGAAGCCGGGGAGGTCCATCATCTCGTTCATGATGCGCTGGGCCTCCTCGGGGCTGTAGTGGCGGCCCAGCCACCACTCCACCGGGTCGCTGAGCAGCAGGCCCGAGAGGTTGACGAAGCCGAGGGCGACCAGCGGGCCCATGATGTGCCCGAAGACCGCGGCGCGGCGGCGCATCACGTGCATCAGGGCGAGGGCGGCCAGGCCGAGCAGCAGGTAGGCCCAGTGGTACAGCACCGACTGGACCTGGGCCAGCGCGGGGTCGTCGCCGTAGCTGACGGCCTCCCGGCTGTCGCCCCAGGTGCCGGGGTCGATGACGACGGCGATCGCCTGCAGGAGGGGGGCGACGATCAGCAGCGTGCCGGAGGCGACGCGCCGGAACGTGGCGGAGTCCTTGAACATGGGGTTTCCTTGCGGGTCCGCGGGGCGTCTCCCGCCCCGCGTCCGCGGGGCGTTTCCGCGCCCCTGATGCCTGTGCGGGGCTCGCGGCCCTTCCCGGGCCGCCTGCGACGGCCCTTCTTCCGGAGCCGCCGCGGTCACGGTCCCTCTTCCGGGCCGCCCACGGCGGTCCCTCTTCCGGGCCGCCCGCGACGGTCCCTCTTTTCCGGACCGTCCGACAGGAAGGTAGGCCGCGGCCCCGCCCCGGGTCGTCCGCCTCCCGACTGATCCGCCGTCCCCCGCGCGGGCTAACGCCCCCGCTCTCCCGGCGCCGCCCGCACGCGGCGGCCGGGAGCGGCCGTCACCGGCTTCGCGAACCCGGGGAACCGGTCCCTCGGGAGGCGGGGCGCGGGGCGATGCCGCGCATGAGGGTGGTGACGACGCCCTCGGCGAAGTCCGGCTCCGCCTCGGCCGGAGCCGGGCCGGAGCCGAACAGCAGGCGCGGCAGGACCTGCTCGTGGCAGGCGCCGACGATCAGCATCGCGGTGGCTTCGGCGGAGGCGTCCGGGGACAGGCGGCCGAGGTCCTGCTCGGCGCGCAGGTAGCCGGCCAGGACCGCCTTCAGCCCGTGGCCGTCTCCCAGCGGGTTCGGCATGCTGTCGAACAGCCGCATGACCTCGGGCTGGGAGAACAGGCCCGCGAACGCGGGCAGGAACGCCGCGTGCAGGGCCAGGCCGTACCCGACGCAGGCGCGGAGGTTGGCCTCGACGTCGCCCTCACCCGCCCTGACCGGCAGCCCGCCCAGTGCCCGCTCGACGTTGCGGACGTGGGCGTGCAGGGCGAGCGCGATCAGCTCCTCCTTACCCGCGAAGTGGTTGTAGAGGACGCCGTCGGCGACCTGCGCCTCGCGGGCGATCTCCCGTACGGTGAGCCCGGCCGTGCCGCGCCGGGAGATCAGGCGCTCGGCGGCGGCGACGAGGTGCTCGCGCAGGCTCTGCTCGCCCTCGCCGTCCCGCAGGACGGCCGCTTTTCTCGGTGACATCGCGTCTCATCGTAGTCAGGCGTCCCCGCCCCGGCCGCCCCCGCGGGACCGGGGCGGGAACCGGGGGCGGCCCGGCCGGGTGAGCGGGCCGCGCGGCGTCCGGAGACGGATCGGGCGGACCGGCCGATCGGGCGGGCGGGCCGCGAGATCAGGGACGGACGGCGGTGACCAGCCAGGCGGCACCGCGCAGCCGTACGGCGCCGGCCTGCTCGAAGGGGCGCAGCGCCTCGACGAGCGCCTCGCGGGCGTGGGCGGCGGCGGCCGGATCGACCTGGTCGAGCAGGAAGCGGACCGGGCCCCAGGCGCCGAGGAACGCCCCGGCGTCCTCGGCGTCACGCCCCCAGTGCTGGGGCGCGTCCACGGCCGTCACGTCCACCTTCCCGAACCCGGCGCCGGACAGCACCTCCCGGACACGGCCGGGGTCGGCCAGCGACTCCGGCCCCGGCCCGTCGTGCTCGGCGGCGGCGGGCCGCCGCGGCAGGTGCCGGGCCATCGCCGCGAAGACCTCGCCCAGCTCGTTGTCCTCCATCCTGCGCAGGGAGAGGAACGCGAGCCGCCCGCCGGGGCGCAGCGCGCGGCCGATGTTGGCGAACGCGGCCACGGGGTCGGCGAAGAACATGATCCCGAACCGGCTGACGGCCACGTCGGACCCGGCGCCGGGGAAGGGGTGGACCTGGGCGTCCCCCTGCTCGAAGGTCACGTTGGCCAGGCCCTCGGCGGCGGCACTCGCCCGTGCCCGCGCCAGCATCGGCGCCGACAGGTCCACCCCGGTGGCGTGGCCGAGCGGGGCCCGCCGCGCGGCCAGGCGCGTCACCTGGCCGTTGCCGCACCCGATGTCGAGCACCCGGTCGCCCTCGCCGACGGCCGCCGCGCCGAGCAGGTGGTCGTTGAACCCGCTGTTGACGGCGTCGTAGCGGTCCTGGTTGCCGGCCCAGTGCTCGCCCTCGTAGCCGTTCCACGCCTCGGCCTGGTGGGTGTTGACGACGGATCCCATCGGATCTCCTCTCGGGGCCGCCCCGGGGCGGCCGTACGTGCTTCTCCGTTGTCATGAACGCATGTTCATGAACGCTCGTTCATAATGGGACGCGAAGCGGCCCCTGTCAATCACGGGTGCGGGTGGGGAATCGTCCGGAAACGGAGTCGGGGAACGCCCCGTCGGGCAAGCTTGAAGAGACGGCGCGCCACCCGACGCGGCGCCGCCGCCGGCCGGATGGGGGGACGTGTGCAGCTCGACGCCGTCGTGCTGGGCGCGGTCGCGTGCGTGTTCGCGGTCGTGTCCGGGGCGAACGACGGCGGCGCACTGCTGGCGACCGGCCTCAAACTGCCCAGCGTGCGCCCGGCGGCAGGCATCCTCGCCCTGACGGCGGCGCTCGTGCTCGTGCCGCTGGCCTCCCAGCGGGTGGCGCTGACGTTCGTGACCCGGCTGGGCGGGTTCGGCGGTCCGGGCGGCCGGCAGGCCATGACGATCGCCGTGCTCGCCGCGCTGGTCGTCGTCGCGGTGCTCAGCGGCTCGGGCCGCCCGACCAGCCTCACGCTCGCCGTCGTCGGCGGCCTGGCCGGCGCCGGCATCGGCTGGGGGCTGCCCGTCTCCGGCGGGGCGGTCGCGCTGGTCCTGGCCGTCGCCCTGGCCGCGCCGTTCGTCGGGGCGCTGGCCGCCTGGGTCGTGGCGCGGCTGCTGGGCCTCGCCACCCGGCGCGGTCTGCGCCGCTGGCACCTGGCCGGGTTCGCCCTGCAGTGCGTCGCCTACGCGGCCAACGACGGACAGAAGATGCTCTCCGTCTTCATGATCGCGCTGGGCGTCTCCCGGGCCCCGCTGTCCGTCACGTCCGCCGCGGCCGTCCTGTTCGCCGCCGGGACGCTGTACGGCCTGCCCCGGGCCGGCCGTACGCTCAGCCGGGAGATCATCGTCTCCCGGCCGCTGCACGGCGTCGCCGCCGAGCTGGCCTCCGGCGCCGCGGTGGTCGGCTGCGCCGCGGCGGGGATGCCGGTGAGCATGACACAGGCCATCGCCGGCGCCCTGATCGGAGCGGGCGTCTCCCGGGGCGGCGGCCGGGTCCGCTGGCCCGCCGCGCTCAGGATCGTCGTCGCCTGGGCGCTGACCCTGCCCGCCGGCGGGCTGCTGGCCGGGGTGGCGGCGCTCGCCGTACGGCTGGCGGAGAGAGGGGCCGGGCTGTGAGGCGGCGGCTGCGGCGGATCCGCGACCTGCTGACCGGCCGGATGGACAGCACGCTCGCCGACGCGCTGATCGGCCAGCTGGAGGCCACCAAGAAGGGCGCCTGGCTGGCCCTGTCCATGATCGGGGGAGAGGTCGGCAGGGCCGGCGCGCACGAGCGGATGCGCGCCATCGAGCACCTGGGCGACGAGGAGCGCCGGCGGCTCGTGGCGGAGCTGACCGACGCCGTCGTCACGCCCATCGACCGGGAGGACCTGTACCGGCTGTCGCGCGCCATCGACGACGTGCTCGACTCGCTGCGCGACTTCGTCCGGGAGTCGCACCTGTACCGCGTGCCCGACCAGATCCGCTTCTCGCCGCTGCTCGACCAGGTGATCGTCGGCATCGAGGCGCTGGAGAACGCGGTGACCGGCCTGTCCGCCAGGCCCGCGGCGGTGATCGACGACGCCCTGGAAGCCAAGAAGGCCGGCGGCGCGATCCGCAGGATGTACCAGTACGAGATCTCGCGCATCTTCTCCGGGAAGCTGACCGCCGAGGCGATGAAGGAACGCGAGCTGGTCCGCCGCCTGGAGATCGTCGGCGTCGCCATCGGCAACGCCGCCGACGCCATCGCCGACGGCGCGATGAAACGCTGACCCGGCCGTCCCCCGCCCGCCGGCCCGCCCGGGGGGTTACATCGATCATGACGATACGGCCGGCTCACCGCGGGTGCGGCGGTCACGCCGTCACGGTCGACGACGCGCGCCGGCGGACGCGGCCGATCGCGTCCCCCCGAAGGCCGCCCTTGCGGGGCCGGCGCCGGACGGCCAGACTGCGCGCATGATCTCTCACGGCGGCGGGTGGGCCGGCGAGCAGAGCGGGCGGATCGAGGAGCTGGGCGGGCTGATCCACGCGGGACTGCGCGACGGCGACCTCGACGTGGAACTCGTCGTCGAGCTGGCCTTCCTGATGGAGGAGCGCGGCCGGACCGGTCAGGCCACCCGCGAGGTCGTCGAACGCCCGATCGCCCACCTCACGCCGGACGACGTGGCCCGGCTGGGGCGGCGGCTGCTCGGCGACCTCGGCTTCGGGCCGAGCTTCGTCCTCGACCCGGGCCTGTGGACGGAGCTGGAGCGGGAGCTCGGCGTCGTGGAGCGCGACCTCCGCGCCGCCGGGATCACCGGGGAGCTGCGGCTGGTCGTCCCCGACTGGGACGACAGCGGTGACGCCTGGGTGGAGTTCCGGGGGGCGACCCAGGGCAACGGCATCCGGCCCGGCGGGGGAGGGCTCGCCGGGGTCGCCGACGCCGTGCAGGAGGTCGTCATGGAGATGGCCTGGACGGTCTGGCCCGTCTGCCCCGAGCACGACCGCGGCCTGCACGTCGCCTGGGAACGCGGGCGGGCCGTCTGGCGGTGCACCGCGGGAGGGTCACACGCCGTCGCCCCGGTGGGAGAGCTGGGACACGGCCGCCCGGCCGGCCGGGCCCAAGGGCCGCGTCGCCGGTCGGAGAAACGGATGGAATCCGAGGCCCCGCCTTCGCCAGGATGAGGACTTGACATCCTCCCCCTCGTAAACGAGGGGGATTCCCACGGTCACCCGTGGGGGTTCCTGCTTCACCGCCGGTCGCCCGCCCGAGAGGACTCTCGTTGAGGTCTTACACCGGCTCCACAGGCGTTTCACCTCTCCGCCAGCCCGGCGGCGAGGATGTTGGCCGCGGCGTTGACATCCCGATCGTGGGCCGCGCCGCAGGCACAGGTCCACTCCCGGACATTCAGCGGCGTCTTGTCCCGCACGGTGCCGCACGCCGAGCACAGCTTCGAGGAGGGGAAGAAGCGGTCGATCACGACCAGCTCCCGCCCGTACCAGGCCGCTTTGTATTCCAGCATGGAGCGCATCTGACGCCAGGAGGCGTCGGAGATGGCGCGGGCCAGGCTGTGGTTCTTGACCATGGTGCGCACGGTGAGGTCCTCAATCACGACCGTTTGGTTCTCACGGACGAGACGAGTGGTGAGCTTGTGCAGGAAGTCCCGCCGCCGGTCGGTGATGCGGGCGTGGACGCGGGCGACCTTCAGCTTCGCCCTGGCCCGGTTCGCGCTGCCCGTGGCCTTGCGGGACAACGCGCGCTGTGCTTTGGCCAGCTTGCGCCGGTCGCGGCGTTCGTGGCGCGGGTTGGCGATCTTCTCGCCGGTGGAGAGGGTGAGCAGGTGGTTCAGCCCGGCGTCGATCCCCACGCTCGCCGCGACGGGCGGGAGAGGACTGACCTTCTCCTCCACCAGCAGGGACACGAACCAGCGGCCCGCTGTGTCCTTCGACACGGTGACCGTGGACGGCTCGGCGCCCTCGGGCAGCGGACGCGACCACACGATGTCAAGCGGGGCGTCCATCTTCGCCAGCGTCAGCGCGCCGTCCCGCCAGCGGAACGCGCTGCGGGTGTATTCGGCGCCGGGCCGGGACTTCTTGCGGGACTTGAAGGCCGGGTACTTGGCCCGTTTGGCGAAGAAGTTCGCGAACCCGGCCTGCAAGTGCCGGAGCGCCTGCTGCAACGGAACGCTGGACACCTCGTTGAGGAACGCCAGCTCCTCGGTGCGCTTCCACGCCGTGAGCGCGGCCGAGGACTCCACGTAGGAGACGCGGCGCCCTTGGAGGGTGTAGGCGCGGGTTCGCTCTTCGAGGGCCTTGTTGTAGACCAGGCGGACGCAGCCGAACGTCCGGGCAAGCTCTTCGGCCTGCTCGGGGGTCGGGTGGAAGCGGTACTTGTAGGCCCGCTTCACGGTCTGCGCCATGCCTCACATTTTACCGCAGGATCATCTAAGGATCGTGCGTGTGTTCGAGACGGCGGTTCGCCTGGCGGCGAATCGCCTGCCCCTGCCCTGCTCCGCAGGGGTCCGATTCCTCCCCCGCCTAAAGGCGGGGGTTTCCTCGGAGGTAACTGATGAGCGTTCCTGCCACCGGCGTCCGCCTGCCCTGGCACGCCGTGCCCGAGAAGATCCGCCTGGCCGTCGAGGACCACCTGGGCGCGCCGGTCGCCGAGGCCGTGACCCAGACCGGAGGGTTCTCGCCGGGCGCCGCCGTACGGCTGAGGCTGGTGGACGGGCGGCGCGCGTTCGCCAAGGTCGTCGGCCCGGAGCCGAACCCGCGCAGCGCCGACATCCACCGGCAGGAGATCCGCATCGCCGCGGCGCTCCCCGACGCCGCGCCCGCGCCCAGGCTGCTGGCCTCCTTCGACTCCGACGGCTGGGTGGCGCTGCTGTTCGAGGACGTGGACGGCCACCCGCCCGCCGAGCCGTGGCACGCCGCCGAACTGGAGCGGGTGCTGGACGCCCTGGATCGGCTGGCCGCCGCGCTGACCCCGTCGCCCATCGCGGCGCCCACCCCCGAGGAGCGGTTCGGCGAGGAGTTCCACGGATGGCGGCGTCTGGTCGCGGCCCGCGACGAGGGCGCCGACGACCTGGCCGGGCTGGACCCCTGGGCCGCGCGCCACCTGGACGCGCTGGCGGACCTGGAGGCGGGCTGGCCGGCCGCCTCCAGGGGAGAGACCCTGCTCCACGGCGACATCAGGGCCGACAACCTGCTGCTCACCCCCGGCGAGGTGATGGTCGTCGACTGGCCGTGGGCGTTCGTCGGGGCGCCGTGGCTGGACCTGCTGCTGATGCTGCCCAGTGTCCGGATGCAGGGCGGCCCGCCGTGCGAGGAGGTCTTCGCCGCCCGCCCGGTCGCCCGGGACGCCGACCCGGAGGCGGTGACGGCGGTGCTGGCCGCACTCGCCGGTTTCTTCGTCGGCCACTCCCGGCGGCCCGCCCCGCCGGGCCTCCCCACCCTGCGCGCCTTCCAGGCGGCCCAGGGCCGGACCGCCCTGGAATGGCTCCGCGCCCGCCTGCCGTGACCGCCGGGGGACCCATGCCGGGCCCGGCGGTACGGCGCTGCCGATGTCGGCGAAACGGATCGTCCGGTGGAGCCGATGGCTGAATACTGATCTTCCAGCGATCGGGGCAGCCAGGAAGGAACCGAATGGAGACCGAGGGCCGTACGGCGGAGATCATGGTCGCGGAGGCCCGCAAGGCGTTCTGGGTGATGGTCGGATTCCTGGCCCTCATCTGGGCGCTGCAGGTCGCCAACTGGCTGTCGGGCTACGCGCTGAGCCGTGAGCACGGCGTCCGGGCGTGGCACCCGGAGAGCCTGCCCGACATCGTCTCGGCGCCGTTCCTGCACTTCGGCTGGGACCACATCGAGGGCAACTCCGGGCCGCTGTTCGTCTTCGGCTTCCTGGCCGCCTACCGGGGCGTCAAGAGGTTCCTCGGCGTGACGGGGTTCATCGTCCTGGTCAGCGGCCTCGGCTCCTGGTTCACCTCCAGCCCGGAGAGCGTCGGCGCGGGCGCGAGCGGCGTCGTCTTCGGCTACTTCGGCTACGTCCTCGTGCGCGGCGCGTTCGACCGGCACCTGATCGACATCGTGGTCGGCGTGGTCATGGCCCTGTGCTTCGCCTACCAGTTCGCCGGGCTGCTGCCCCAGGAGGGCGTCGGCTGGCAGGCCCACGTGTTCGGCTTCCTCGCCGGACTGGCGGGCGGCTGGCTGTTCCGCGACCGCCGTCGCCCCCGGTCGGTCCCGGCCGCCCCGCCGCAGGGCCCGAGGTCGGCGCTGCTGAAGGAACTGGACGACCTCGGCCTCTGACGACCGTACGGCGTGGGCCGGCGGCGAGCGGCCGGCGTCCCGGAGACGGTCTCCGGCGGGTTGATCGTGATGATCCCGCCGTGCCGACGGGCACGGCTCTCCACGTGCGCCGGCCGTCCGGCGAATCCAGGAATGACAAGGAGCCGAGGATGTTTCTGATCACTGGTATCCAGGCGGTGGGGAAGTCGACCGTCGCTCAGCTGCTCGCCGAACGGCTGCCGCGCTCGGTGCACGTGCGGGGGGACGCGTTCCGCCGCATGGTGGTCGGCGGGCGGGAGGAGATGACCCCGGAGCCGTCGGAGGAGGCCCTGCGGCAGCTCCGGCTGCGACACCGGCTGACCGTCCAGGTGAGCGAGACCTATGCCGAGGCGGGGTTCACCGTCGTCGCGCAGGACGTCATCCTGGGCGGTTTCCTGGCCGAGACGGTCGGGATGATCAGGATCCGCCCGCTCCGGGTGGTCGTCCTCGCTCCGCGCCCGGAGGCCGTGGCCGCCCGCGAGGCCGGGCGCGGCAAGGACGCCTACGACCTGTGGGCGATCGAGCAGCTGGACCGCGTGCTGCGCGAGGAGACGCCCCGCATCGGCCTGTGGCTCGACACCTCGGGCCAGACCCCCGCCGAGACGGTGGACGCCATCCTCGCCGGTGCCCGCAGCGAACCCTGACCCGTTTTCTCCCCCAATAATGTGGGCCGTGGGAGACATATACGAATTCGTGCTGTCGGTGGACGTCCGCGCTGACATCACCGACGACGAACTCGCCGAGTTGCGGTGGCACATGGGGAAGGGGCCCCGCCCCGAACGGCTGCCGATCGGCACGGGCGACCATCTGGCGACCTGTCCGCTCGGCGATCCCGACGACCCCGGCTGCGAGTGGGAGGACGAGGAACCCGAGCCCGTGTTCGCGCAGCGTGGCGTCGCCGGGAGGGTGGGAGGCGCACTCGTCGCCGAGCTGCTCAGACGGGAGCGGCCGGACGGCTGGTCGCTGACCGTGCGCCAGGAAGTGCATCCCGACGATTTCTACCGGCTCAGGACACTCCTGGAATGGCTCGGCCGCTCCTCGCTCGACGCGCGGACGGCCGGCGTCGAATTCCTCCTCGGGTACATGCGCTTCCACGAAAGCGCGGAGATCACACCACTCGTCCTGCGGGACGGGCGGATCGGCGTGCCGGAGGCCATCACGTCGCACACCTCGCACTGGCAGGGCGACTGAAGGCCCCGACACGGCACGGCCTCATCGGCGGACGGGTGCCCCTGCTTCTTCCGTATCGAAGGGCGGAACAAGGAAAGAGCGGGTCCGGCGTTGGCGTTCACGCCGGGGGAGTGGGCGGCCTTCACCCGCTGGGTCCGCACCGACGACACCGTCTGACCGGTTCATGGCAGGACGGGCCCTCGGTGATCGGTCGTCCAGGGCTCGCCTGCCGCGGTGCCGTACAGAGCGGTCACTTCACGCTGCCGCCGTAGCCACCGGTCGCTGCCCTGCGGGTTGCCGGGGGGCCGATCGGCCGCATGACGCGGACCCCGGCCCCGTTCCTCGTGGTCTGGAAAGATGATCACATGGATGAGTTGATCCCGGTTCTCCGGGTCGAGGACGCCGCGACGTCGTCCCGCTCCCCGGGGTCGCGGCGGTGCGGGTCGGCAAGCCCCCGTCGGGGCCGCCGCCCTGCCGCGCCGTACCGAGTCGCTGCGGGTGACCCCTGGAAGATCGATGGAGCGCGGATTTTTTGGAGTGACGCCGTCCGGAAGCGGGGGGCCGGTTCGTCATCGTGGTGAGCCCCGGCACCGGGGAGCGACAGGAGACACCTGGGAGCGAAGATGAAGTACATGATGTTCGTGTGCAGCGACACCGAGCCCGACACCGACACCGGCGACATGCCCGACATCGAGAAGTGGGTGGCGGAGAACGACTCCCGGGGCCGCCGCCTGGACGGCAGCGTGCTGGGGCCGACGTCCGCGGCCACCACGGTCCGGGTCCGCAACGGGCGGCTGCTGGTCTCCGACGGGCCGTTCGCGGAGACCAAGGAGGTGATCGTGGGCTACGACCTGCTGGATTGCGCGGACCTGGACGAGGCGATCGAGGTGGCCCGCGCCCACCCGATGGCCCGCAACGGACGGCTGGAGCTGCGTCCGCTGGTCGACCTGGACGACTGACGGCGTGACCGGTACGACGCCCGCGGCCACGCCGGCCACGCCGGCCACGGTGCCCGCGACGCCCGCGGCCGCCGTGGCGGGCGCCGTCGCGGCCGCGGGCGCCGACGCCCGCCCGCGGATCGTCGCCGCGCTGATCCGCGTCACCTCCGACTGGACGCTGGCCGAGGACTGCGCCCAGGAGGCGCTGGCGCTCGCCCTGCAGCGGTGGCCGCGGGAGGGCGTGCCGGGCAACCCGGGTGGCTGGCTGATGACGGTGGCCCGCAACCGCGCGATCGACGTGCTGCGCCGCGCGTCGGTCGAGCGCCGCAAGCTGGCCGAGCTGGCGGCGCTCGCCCTCACCGGTCCCGGCCCGGCCGCCGAGGAGCCGCCGGCGGAGGAGGTCGTGGACGACCGGCTGCGGCTGATCTTCACCTGCTGCCATCCCGCGCTCTCCATGGAGGCGCGGGTGGCGCTGACGCTGCGGACGGTCTGCGGGGTGCCGACCGCCGACATCGCGCGGGTCTTCCTGGTCGGCGAGTCGGCCATGACCCGCCGCCTGACCCGGGCCAAGACGAGGATCGCCGACGCCGGGATCCCCTACCGGGTGCCGACCGGCCCGGCGCTCGCCGAGCGGCTCCCCGGCGCCCTGGCCGTGCTGTACCTGCTGTTCACCCACGGCTACAACGCGGACGGCCGGCCCGCGTTCGCCGACGAGGCGATCCGCCTGGCCCGGCTGCTGCGGGAGCTCATGCCCGGCGAGGGCGAGGTGACCGCGCTGCTGGCGCTGTTCCTGTTCCAGCACTCCCGGCGCGACGCCCGCCGCGACGACCGCGGTGACCTGCTGACCCTGGACCGGCAGGACCGGCGCCGCTGGGACCGCGCCGCGATCGCCGAGGGCCTGCGCCTCCTCGCGGAGACGCCGCAGGGCGGTCCGTACGCGCGGCAGGACGATCCGTGCGCGCCGGAGGGCGGCCCGTGCGCGCCGCGGGACGATCCGTACACGTCACAGGACGGCCCGTACGCGCTGCAGGCGCGGATCGCCGCCTGCCACGCCACCGCCGCCTCCGCCGACGCCACCGACTGGCGGGCCATCGCCGCGTGTTACGACCGGCTGGCCCGGATCCAGCCCTCACCGGTGGTCGAGCTGAACCGCGCGGTGGCGCACGGCTACGCGCACGGGCCGGAGGCCGGGCTGGCCCTGCTCGCCCGGGTCCGCGCGGGGGGCGCGCTGGACGGCCATCCCCTCGTCGTCGCGGCCGAGGCGGACCTCACCGCCCGCAGGGGAGGCCGGGACGACCGCGACCGGGCCGCCGCGCTGTTCCGGCGGGCCGCGGCCGCGGCGCACTCCGAACCCGAGCGCCGGGCGCTGCTCGACCGCGCCGACGAGGCGGCGCGCCGTCACCCGGTGGGCGGTACGGCGGACCGCTGACGCCCGGACGGCGGCGCGGCGCGGCGCTCGGGCACACGCGGACACCTCTCTCCTCCACCCGGTCGCGACGCCTCCGGCCGGGGCGGCCCGCCTGTCATCCGGACGGCGGCGCGACCTCTCCGCACCCCCGTCCGGCCGCGGCTTCTCCGGCGGGGCGGCCCGCCTGCCGTCCGAGGGGTGCCGTAAGGGACATACCAAAAATCGGACAGGTTGTGTATATTTTTCGGTGCAAGGACTGATCTAAGGGAGGATTTATCGTGCGAGCGTTCCCGCGGGTGCTCTTCGACGAGGCACACAGCGAGTCATGGACGATCCGCCGGGATGTCGCCGAGACGATGAATCCCGGGCATCCGGACGACAACAGCTACGCCCGCGCCGCCGACGTCCTGCGCCGCCTCGGCCACACCGTGACCGCGCACACCGAGGGGCCGATCACCCCGGCCCTGCTGGCGGGGCAGGACGTCTTCGTGATCGCCCACCCGTCGGCCGACCGTTGGGAGCGCACCACCGGCCTGGGCAGCCCCGTCTTCCCCGTGGAGGAGCTCGACGCGATCGAGGAGCACGTCCGGGGCGGCGGCGGCCTGGTCGTGCTCGCCGAGTGCGAGCAGGAGAAGTACGGCAGCAACCTCACCGACCTGCTCGCCCGCTTCGGCGTCGGCGTCGAGCACCTCACCGTCCAGGACCCGCGCAACGCCCACAACGGCGTGGCCGCCTGGGTCCTCGGCGCACCCGCCGCGACCGAGGGCGAGAACCCGCTGGCCGGCGCCCGCCGCGCCTGCTTCTACCGCGCCGGGGTCCTCACCGCCCCCGAGGACGCGACCGTGCTGTTCTCCACCTCGCCCACCGCCGACCCGGCCGGCCGCCCGCTGGCCGTGGCCGTACGGCACGGCGAGGGCCGCGTCGTCGTGCTCGCCGACTCCGACCTGTTCGGCGACGACTCGATCGGCGACTACGACCACGCCGCGCTGTGGGGCAACCTCGTCACCTGGGCCGCGCGGATCCCCGCCCCCCGGACCGCCGCCACCGGCGAGACGGAGGCGCGGGCCGCCTTCCGCGAGCTGAAGGAGGCCGTCGAGGCGCTGAAGCCGCTGCAGGCCAAGGACGGCTCGGTCGAGCGCGACCACGAGCGGGCGGCGGAGCTGGTCGCCGAGATCGCCGGTCACGTCACCCGGCTCGCGCCCCGCTTCCCGCACGACGAGGCGTACCTCGCCGCGGTCGTCGCCGACCTGAACAGGTGGGCCGAGCAGGGCCTGGGCGTGCCCGACTTCCTGGACTCGCTCAACGCCTTCCACCCCGACACCCAGCGGGTCGACGGCCTGGAGCACCTGGTCGTCTTCCCGATGTACACCCAGAACGGCACGACCTTCCGCTATCTGGAGGCCGTCTGGATCCGCACCGTCTGGCCCGAGTGGCTGGCCGAGCTGGAGCGCACCCGCTACGACAACCCGCTGTTCGTGCCGATCGCCTTCGAGGACTTCACCTCCGGCTACGACACCAACTCCGCGGTGCTGTTCCCGGAGACCGTCGCCGTCCGCGAGACCCCGTCCCGGTTCACCTGGGGCGGCATCTTCTGCGACCGCGAGGCGGCCCGGTTCCGCGCGGTCAGCGGCGCCGCCGCGAGCACGCTGAAGCTGGCGCTGCCGCCGGACGCCGCCCGGCTCATCGCCTCCCAGGAGCTGGCCCAGGACACCTTCGTGCTGTGGGATCTGATCCACGACCGCACCCACAGCCACGGCGACCTGCCGTTCGACCCGTTCATGATCAAGCAGCGCATGCCGTACTGGCTCTACTCCCTGGAGGAGCTGCGCTGCGACCTGACCGCGTACGGCGAGGCCGTGAAGCTGGAGGCCGAGGGCGTGCCGCACGCCCGCTACGTCCAGCTCGCGATCCTGTTCGACCGGCTGTTCCGTTTCCCGATCACCGGTGAGCGGGTCCGCAACTACGACGGCCTGGGCGGGCAGCTCCTCTTCGCCTACCTGCACCGCAACGACATCGTCCGCTGGACCGACAACCGGCTGAGCATCGACTGGACCCGCGTGGCCGGCGGCGTCGCCGACCTGCGCGCCGAGGTGGAGAAGCTCTACCGCGACGGCATCGACCGCTCCAAGCTCGCCCACTGGCTGGCCGCGCACCAGCTCGTCGCGACCTACGTCGAGCCGCACCCGGCCTCGGTCTGGGCGCGCGGGGTGGACGCGCTGCCGGTGGAGGGCTTCCCGAAGGCGGTGGTGGACGCGGTGCTGCCCGACGAGTTCCCCCTGAGCATGTTCTACGAGGCCCTGCGTCGTAAGCTCACCGACGTCATCGACTCCACGAAGGGGATCCGAGCATGATCATCCTCGTTGCGGGCGCGGCGGGCCCCGCGGGCCAGGCGTTCGTCCGCCGCTTCACCGACAAGGGCCACACCGTCATCGGCGTCGACAAGTCCGGCGCCGACGGCACGCTCGCGGTCGACCTGCTCGACCTCGACGCCGTGAAGCGGCTCGCCCGGGACATCGAGGCCGAGCACGGCCGCGTGGACGGCATCGCCCACCTGGTCGGCGGCTGGCGCGGCGGCAAGACCTTCGCCGAGACGAAGCTGGAGGATTGGGACCTGCTGCACGACCTGCTGGTCCGCACCCTCCAGCACGTCACGCTCGCCTTCGAACCGCTGCTCAAGGCGAGCGAGAAGGGCCGGTTCGCCATCGTCTCGGCCACGGGCGCCCAGCGTCCCACCCAGGGCAACGCGGCCTACGCCACCGCCAAGGCCGCCTCCGAGGCGTGGACGCTGGCCTTCGCCGACGCGCTGTCCGGCACGAACGCCACGGCGAATATCCTGGTCGTCAAGGCCCTGGTGAGCGACGCCATGCGCGCCGCGAGCCCGGAGCGGAAGTTCCCCGGCTTCACCGACGTCGCCGACCTCGCCGAGGCGTTCGACGCGCTGTGGGACACCGACGCCAACGGCACCAGGATCGACCTCACCCGCGGATAACTCCCGCGGGGACACCCGCGGGCGGAGCTCCCGCGGGGACGACACCGACGAGCGGCGCCCGGAGACGGGCGCCGCACCGCACGAGGTCCCCCGCCCGCGGGCGGGGGCACGACGCACGACAGCGGCCCGCCGGCGCACGGCGGGCCGTACCGTTCGAGGGGAACACGTGACCGACGCCATCCGCAGGCACGACCCGCTGGTGAAGAGCTTCGCCAGCGACAACTACGCAGGAGTCCACCCGGAGATCCTCCAGGCGATCGCCCTGGCCAACGAGGGCCACCAGATCGCCTACGGCGCCGATGTCTACACCGAGGCGCTGCAGGAGGTCTTCCGGCGGCACTTCGGCCCGGCGGCCGAGGTGTGGCCGGTGTTCAACGGCACCGGCGCCAACGTGGTGGCGCTGCGGGCGATGACCGCGCACTGGGAGGCGGTGGTCTGCGCCGAGTCGGCGCACATCCACACCGACGAGGGCGGCGCGCCGGAGCGGGCGGCGGGCCTGAAGCTGCTGACCGTGCCCACCCCGGACGGCAAGCTCACCCCCGAGCTCATCGACCTGCAGGCGTGGGGGTTCGGCGACGAGCACCGCGCCCAGCCGAAGGTCGTCTCGATCACGCAGTCCACCGAGCTGGGCACCCTCTACACCCCCGAGGAGATCAGGGCGATCTGCGACCACGCCCACTCCCTGGGCATGCTCGTCCACCTCGACGGCTCCCGCATCACGATCGCGGCCGCCGCGCTGGACGTGCCGATGCGCGCGTTCACCACGGACGCGGGCGTGGACGTGCTGTCCTTCGGCGGCACCAAGGCCGGGATGATGTTCGGCGAGGCCGTCGTGGTGCTCAACCCCGACGCCGTCCGCGGCCTGCGCTACATCCGCAAGACCCAGATGCAGCTCGCCTCCAAGATGCGGTTCGTCTCGGTGCAGTTCGAGGCGCTGCTCGCCGGGGACCTGTGGCGGCGCAGCGCCCGCAACGCCCTCGCCATGGCGCGGCGGCTCGCCGACGCCGTCCGGGAGATCCCGGGGGTGGAGGTGCCGCGCCCGGTGGAGGCCAACGCGGTCTTCGCGATCCTGCCGCGCGACGTCACCGAGCGCCTGCAGAAGCGCTACCGCTTCTACACCTGGAACGAGGCCACCGGCGAGGTGCGCTGGATGACCGCCTTCGACACCACCGAGGCTGATGTGGATGCTTTTGCCGCCGCGGTGGCCGAGGAGATAAGGTCGTCGGTATGACGACGCGCAGCACAGGGCTGTGGCGGGCCGCACCTCGGCGGACCCGCTTGCCAGCCTGACTGCGCACCCGAACGGCCGCCGTGAACCGGCGGCCGTTTCGCGTTGTACGGCTCGCCGGGCGCGGACGGCCTCCTTCCACCAAAAGGAGCGACCATGACGAAACGTGTTTTCTCCGCCTTCACCGCCAGCGGCCACCTCACGCTCGGCAACCTCCTGGGCGCGATGCTGCCCGCCGTACGGCTCCAGGACGAGGCCGACTGCGTCTACGCGGTCGCCAACCTGCACGCGCTGACCGTCAAGCACGACCCCGCCCTGCTGCGGGAGCGCACCCTGGAGATGGCCACCCTGATGCTGGCCTGCGGGATGGACCGCTCGCTCGTCTACATCCAGTCGGAGGTGCCCGCGCACACCGAGCTGTCCTATCTGCTGGAGTGCACCGCCCACTACGGCGAGATGCGGCGGATGATCCAGTTCAAGGAGAAGTCGGCGGGCAACGAGGAGGTGCGGCTGTCGCTGCTGACCTACCCCGCGCTGATGGCCGCCGACATCCTGCTGCACCGGGCGCACCAGGTGCCGGTGGGGGAGGACCAGCGCCAGCACGTCGAGCTGACCCGCGACCTGGCCCTGCGCTTCAACCACCGGTACGGCGAGACGTTCACGCTGCCGGAGGCGGTGCATCCGCCGGTGGCGGCCCGGGTGATGGACCTGGCCGACCCCACCGCCAAGATGAGCAAGTCGCGGGGATCAGCCGGGACGATCTACCTGCTCGACGACCCGGCGGATGCACACCGCAAGGTCATGCGCGCGGTGACCGACTCCGGCGGCGAGGTCGTCCACGACCCCGCGAACAAGCCCGGCGTCTCCAACCTGCTCACGATCCTGTCGGCGTGCACCGGCAGGCCGGTGGAGTCGTTCTCCTACGAGGGCTACGGCGCGCTGAAGCGGGACGTGGCCGAGGCGGTGGTGGAGACGCTGCGGCCGATCCGGGAACGGCACGCCGAGCTGTCGGCCGACCCGGCCGAGCTGTCGCGGATCCTGACGGGCGGCGCGGCGCGGGCCGCCGAGCGTACGGCCGGCCTGATGGCCGCGGCCCGGCAGGCGATCGGCCTGCCCTCGACCGCGCTGCCCTCGACGGTTCCGGCCACGGCCGCACCGTCCTCCGCCGCGGTCCTCTGAAGAGCGCGCCGCTCTGAAGGGCGGGTCGTTCCGAAGGGCGTCGCCCCGGAGGGCGAAGCCCTGAGGGCGAGGCTCCGAAGGGTACGGCGTGCCCGCGGCGGCCGTCGCCCGGCGCCGGCCGAGCCGCGGGGGATCCACTCCGGCGGACGGGTCCCCCGCGGCTCAGTTCTTCTGGCCGGTCTCCTTCTCGTAGGCGGTGAGCTGCTGCTCCAGCGCCTTCATCAGCTCGAACACCTGGCTCGGGGGGAGACGGATGCGGCTGACGATCCGGGTCGGCACGCTCACGAAGTGCTGGCCGGAGGAAGGGTCGTTGGCGAGCTGCGGCGGTCTGGTGATCACCGCGAAGTCGAGGACGAAGCCGTCCTCGGTGTGCCACACGGAGGCGAAGTTGGCGTACTGCCCCGCCTCGACCTCGGCCGAGATGCTCACCTCCAGGCGGTTCTCGGGCTCGTCGTTCACCATGGGTCCTGTCTCCTCAGGGCCGGGTCACGCCACACCGTTCCGGCCGGAGACCGGCCGTGCGGGAACGCGGCGCAATCAAGGGGGTGGCGGTCGAAGGGGCGGTCGGGCGGTCGCGGGGCGGTCAGCGCGTGGGGGGCAGCGGCTGGGCGCCGCGCTTCCGGAGCATGTCGGTCATCAGCGTGATCTCGCCCGTCTGGCCTTCGACGATGTGCCGGGCCATCGTCGCGACCTCGGGGCGGTCCGACTGCCTGAGCAGGGCCTCGGCCATCTGCACGCCGCCCTCGTGGTGCCGGATCATGAGCTGCAGGAACAGGATCTCCTGATTCTTGCCGGCGGCCCCGCGGAGTGTCTTGAGCTGCTCTGGGGTGGCCATGCCCGGCATCTCCGCCGGGGCGGCGGCCGTCCCGGAGTGGCCGTGGCCGCCGGCCATCCACGCCATCGGCGGCCGTTCGGACGACTGCTCCAGGTCCCACTGCTGCAGCCAGCCCATGAAGATCCCACGCTGGGCGGTCTGCGTGACGATGATGTCGTAGGCGAACCGCCGCAGGTCCTCGTCGGTGCTGCCGTCCCGGGCGATGAAGGCCATCTCCACGGCCTGGGCGTGGTGTGTGGCCATGTCGCGGGCGAACCCGGCCTCGGCGGAGGCGTCGGTCGGGTCGGTGTTGCGGCCCATGACCAGCAGGAAGGCCACCGCCAGGACCAGGATTCCGGCCAACGCGGCGACCGCCGTACGGCGCCGGGGCTTGGGTGCGTCATCGACAAGGGGTTCCATCGCTCACCCAGAGTACCCATTGTGTTGAATCGGTGCTGTGTCACACGTTGTGATTTGTTTATTCCTGGCACACCCGCCTAGGGCATAGTCTGACCCGGAATTGGTCGCTATGGAGGGTCGATGTCGAAGGACAAGACGCAGGCGAGGCGGGAGCATCTTGCCCGGATGCGTGCGGAGCAGAAGCGCAAGGAGCGCCGGACCGCCTTCACGATGTGGGGCATCGGTGGCGCCGTCATCGTCCTGCTCGTCGGTGCGGTCGCCTTCTACATGGTCAACGTGCGGGCGACCACCTCGCTGGACGCCGTCGCCACCGCCGCCTACCCCGGCGCCCAGCACGTCGAGACCAAGGTGACCTACAAGGAGAACCCGCCCATGGGCGGGGAGCACAACCCCGCCTGGCAGACCTGCGCCGTCTACGACCAGCCGATCAACAACGAGAACGCCGTCCACTCGATGGAGCACGGCGCCGTGTGGATCACCTACCGGCCCGACCTGCCCAAGGACCAGGTGGACAAGCTCAAGGAGCTCGCCTCCCGCGACTACATGCTGATGAGCCCCTACCCGGGGCTGCCCGCGAAGATCGTGCTCAGCTCCTGGAACCGGCAGCTCAAGGTGGACAGCGCCGACGACCCGCGCCTGCCCAAGTACATCGCCAAGTACCGCAACAGCGGCGACCAGGCCCCCGAGCTGGGCGCCTCCTGCAGCGCCGGCGTGGACACCACCACGGCCGAGGCGCCGATCCCGGCGGCCGCCCCTTCGCCCGGCGCGTCGGACGCTCCCTCTCCGGGTGCGTCGGACTCCCCGAAGCCGGACATGTCGCCTGAGCCGTCGGCCTCGCCCAGCCCGAGCTCCTGACCACCGGTTCCTGATCGGCGGCCGCCGGCCGCCGATCTCCGGCCGCTGGTCCCCGGCCCCCGGTCCCCGGCCGCCGCGGCCCGCACGGTCACACGAAGAGGCCGCCGCCCCATCGGGCGGCGGCCTCTTCTGTGTCGCCTTCTGTGTCGCCTTCTGTGTCGCCTTCTGTGTCGTCCGAGGCCGCGGCTACTGGTCGGAGGGGGCGGGGGAGGAGCCCGCCGCCGCCAGGATCTCGTCCAGGGCGGCCGGGGAGGAGGCGATCTGCCCGACCTGCTCCTGGGTCAGGTCCTTGCCGTTGAGCTTCAGCGTGGGCGTGCCCTGCACGTTCTGCTCCTCGGCGTACTTGGTGGCCTTGTCGATGTCGGCGGCCTTCTCCATCCCCGTCACGCACTTCTCGAAGTCCGCGCTGTAGAAGCCGAGGTCGCGGGCCCAGGAAAGCAGCTCCGCGTTCTCGAAGCCGTTCTTGCCCTCCACCGGCTGGTGGGTGTACAGCGTCTTGGCGTACGAGGCCCACTTGTCGGCGGGGGCGCAGAGCGCCGCGTTCGCCCCGCGGCGCGAGACCGAGGGCAGGGGCTCGGCGAAGGAGGGCGCCTTGAAAAGCTGGAACGGGCGGTAGACCACCTTGGCCTTGCCCTCCGCGGCGGCCTTCATCAGCGCCTCGCCCGCCGCCTCGTCCAGGCTCTTGCAGGCGGGGCACTGGAAGTCCTCGAAGACCACCAGGGTGGGGCCGGTGACGCCCTCCTTGCTCATGAGGATCGACCCGTCCTCCTGCCGGGTGGTCGGCGCCAGCGGCCCGGTGTAGGCGACCGCCTTCGGCACGTCGCCGCCGTCGCCGGAGTTGTTCTTGACGACGACGAACCCGACCACCGCCGCCGACACCAGGACGAGGCCCCCGGCCACACCCAGCAGCAGTTTGCGCTGCTTGTCGCGGGCCGCCTGGCGCTTGCGCTCCTCCGCGAGCCTCTCCCTGGCGTTTCCTTGCCGGGCGCTCTTGCTCATCGTGTCGTCTCCTGGGGAATTTCGGTTTTCAAAGGGTGGTCAGGTGTGCTCAGGTCCCGCTGCCGAGCCTGCGGTACTCGTCCGTCAGCACCAGGCCGAGCAGCAGCACAGTGATCACGTGTACGGCCGTGCACCACAGGCAGATCTTGCCGAGGAGGAGTTCGGCGGTGACGAGGTACACCACGAACAACGTTCCGACGATCACGGAGGCGAGGCGCCCCCAGCGCAGGACCGGGTGGGCCGAAAGCCACGCCGCCGGGACGACCAGCGCGCCGAAGCCGACGAAGAACACCAGCCCCAGCAGGGGAACGGGGATGCCGAACAGCTTGGAGTACTCGCTGGTGGTGACGGAGGCGCAGTCGATCGTCGCGCTCTCCGAGCAGATCAGCGGCACGTCGTTGTAGTGGACGACGGTGAGGTAGACGGAGACCGCCAGGCCCACGAGGGTCAGCAGGCGCATCGCCGTCAGCAACCCGGGCGAGCGCACCGGTGCCGTACCGACCCGCGGGTCGACGTTTCCCACCATGAATCATCCTTCTCCTGGGCAGGGGACTGCGCTCCGCCGCCGGTCGTCCAGGCGCGGGCTCCGCAGGCCGACACTTGGCCGGGCATCGTATGTTAGATTGCCACAGATAAGAAGATCGTTAATAAAGCGGTGGTTTGACCGCTTTCTGATGATTTCTGGTGGTCCGGGATTCACGCGGACACGGGTGTGGCCCGGGTGCGGATCCACCCGGGCGTGATGACGGCCCGAAGCGCGCGCCGGACGAGAACGGATCCCCGGCGCGAGCGGGCGTCAGGCGGAAGCGGGCGCCGGGTGGGACGGACCCCCGGCGCGAGCGGGCGTCAGGCCAGGATCCGGTCCAGCGGCACCGCCTCCAGCCCGTGCGCCTCGGCCACGGGCTCGTTCGTCAGGTGCCCCTCGTGCGTGTTCAGGCCCAGGGCCAGCGCGGGGTCGCCGCGCAGCGCCTCCCGCCAGCCCAGGTCGGCGATGGACACCGCGTAGGGCAGGGTCACGTTGGTCAGCGCGTACGTCGAGGTGTGCGGGACCGCGCCCGGCATGTTGGCCACGCAGTAGAAGACCGAGTCGTGCACCCGGTAGGTCGGCTCGGCGTGCGTGGTCGGCCGGGAGTCCTCGAAGCAGCCGCCCTGGTCGATGGCGATGTCCACCAGGACCGAGCCCGGCCTCATCTGCGCCACCAGCTCGTTGCTCACGAGCTTCGGAGCCTTCGCGCCCGGCACCAGGACCGCCCCGATGACCAGGTCGGCGGACAGGACCGCGCGCTCGATCTCGAAGGTGTTGGAGGCGACGGTCTGGCAGTGCCCCTGGTAGATGACGTCGGCCTGGCGCAGCCGGTCGATGTTCTTGTCCAGCAGAACCACCTCGGACTGCATGCCCAGTGCGATCACCGCGGCGTTCATCCCCGACACCCCGGCGCCGATCACCACCACGTTGGCCGCGTGCACGCCCGACACCCCGCCCATCAGGACGCCGCGTCCGCCGCCGGACCGCATCAGGTGGTAGGCGCCCACCTGCGCGGCGAGCCGCCCGGCGACCTCCGACATGGGGGCCAGCAGCGGCAGCGCGCCGTTCGCGGTCTGCACGGTCTCGTAGGCGATCCCGGTGACGCCCGCGTCCAGCATGGCCCTGGTGCACGGCTCCGACGCCGCCAGGTGCAGGTAGGTGAACAGCACCTGCTCCTTGCGCATCCGGTGGTACTCCTCGGCGACCGGCTCCTTGACCTTCAGCACCAGGTCGCCTTCGGCCCACACGTCGTCCGCGGAGGCGACGATGGTCGCCCCCACGGCCTCGAAGTCGGAGTCGGGGATGGACGACCCGGCTCCGGCGTCCTTCTCGACGAAGACCTCGTGGCCGTGCCGGGCGAACTCGTGGGCTCCGGCGGGGGTCAGGGCCACCCGGTACTCCTGGTCCTTTACCTCGCGAGGAACGGCGATCTTCATGGCACCTCCAGGTTTCGCGCCCGTGTCCTCCTTCACTTTCGGTTCCCTGCAAAGAGAGCACTACGCACATGCTGCAAGGAATCGACCCCCCTTGGTGACGGGTTGTCAAACGCGGTGGCTCCTCATCTTTCCGGAAGCCGTCTTGACCGTCCGGTTACCCCCTCCTTTGACTGATCGGTAGGCTCGCCGCGAGCACAGCGAGGGATGCGGAGACATGCCGATGGGGAAGCACGCCGGTCCGGGCAGGCGGGCCGCGCCGAAGGGGGCTCCACCCGCGCACCCGGGGCGGGCGGAGCCCCTGACCGCGCCCCTGACCGCCCCCCTCGGCCCACCGGGTCCGGAGGGGCCCGCCGGGGCCCCCGACCCCACGTCAGCCGGGATGCCGGACGTCCTCGGGACGTACGGCGCCGCGCCCTCCGGCGCCCCGGGCCCCGCGCCGGGGGGTGCGTCCCGTCCGGGCGGCGGCGCCCCCGGGCCCGCCGGAGACGACGTCCCGGGCACCCCGGGCGTCCCGGGCCCGGCCGGGCCGATCCCGCCCGTTCCGCCGGTGCCGCCCGGCCCGCGCGGACCGGCCGGGCCCGGTGAGCCCGGGGCCGTCCCCGGTCCCGAGGCGCCCGGCGACCCCCGGGCGAGCCGGCTCACCACGGGCGTCCTGATCGCCGCCCTCGTCGTCGTCGTGCTGGTCACCGGCGTGCTCGCCACCCTCGCCGTCCTGATGACCCGGAACCCCGACGCGCCGCTCGGGGCCAAGCCGCCGCAGCGGCTGGCCGCGCCCATCCACTTCGCGCCGGTCCTCGCGGTCCAGCCCGGCCCGTGCGCCAACGCCGAGGACATGCCCGACGAGGCGGGGCAGACCTGCTACACGCTGGCCGAGGGGGTCAGCGTGAACGCCGTACGGAAGATCGAGACGGTCCGCGACGCGAACGGCGGCTACGCGGTCAGGATCGCGTTCGCCCCCGCCTTCCGCGATCTGATCAACGACCTGACCAAGGACGCGCTCAACCAGCAGATCGCGATGGTGGTGCAGGAGAAGGTGGTGTCGGCCCCGCGGGTGGCCCAGGAGATCACCGACGACAGCCTGAGCATCACCGGATTCGCCACCAAGGAGGAGGCGGACGCCCTCGTCTCCCGGCTGGGCGGCGTCCCCGGCACGACCGTCCCGTCGACACCGCCCCCCGGGCAGCCCCAGCCGAACCAGTCGATCTTCACGCCCCCGGGCTCCACGGACTCCGCGGGCTCCGACCCGGCCGCGACGTCCCTCGCGACCCAGCCCGCGACGCCCCCGGCGACCCAGCCGGCGACGCAACCCGCGACGCCTCCGGTGACGCCGCCCGCCGCGCCCGCCACGACCCCCGCCGCCGCCCCCGCGGCGACCACCCCGCCGCCGGGGGCCGCGGACCGCCCCACCGCCCCGGCCGACTCCACCGACTCCGCGACGGGCACCGGGCGGACCACCGCGCCGGACGGTGCCATCGCGCCCGCCGCCGACGGCCACAACCCCCGGTACCGCACGTGCAAGGAGGCGGTCGACGCCGGGTACGGCCCCTACACCAGGGGCGTGCACGTCGAGTACGGCTGGTACAGGGACGTGGACGGCGACGGCGTCACCTGCGAGACCCGGAACTGACCCGCCGGCGGGACGCCTACTCGACCAGTGCCCGGATGCCCTCGATGCCGAAGTAGGCCACGAAGACCAGCGAGACCACCCAGAGCAACCACGGGATGGTGCGGGAGCGGCCGAGCGCCGCCTGGATGACCGTGTAGCTGATCACGCCGGCGCCGACGCCGTTGGTGATGCTGTAGGTGAACGGCATCAGGACGATCGTCAGGAACGCCGGGACGGCCAGCGTCAGGTCGTCCCACGGCACGTTCCTGGCCTGGGTCATCATCAGCGCGCCCACCAGCACCAGCGCCGGGGCCGCCGCGGCGGCCGGGACGACCGACGACAGCGGGGTGAAGAACATCGTCACGAAGAACACGCCGCCGGTGGTCACCGCCGCCAGGCCGGTCCTGGCGCCCTCGCCGACCCCGGCCGCCGACTCGACGAACACCGTGTTCGCCGAGGCGCTGGAGAAGCCGCCGACCGCGGCGGACACGCCGTCCACGGTCAGGATGGCGCCCAGCCGGGGCACCCGGCCCTCGGCGTCCACCAGCCCGGCCTCGTCGCTGACCCCGATGATCGTGCCCATCGCGTCGAAGAACCCCGACAGCACCAGCGTGAACAGCACGACCAGCGCGGTCACCACCCCGGCCCGGGCGAACCCGCCGAACAGGTCGATGTTGCCGATCAGCCCGAAGTCGGGCATGGCCACCACGCCTTCGGGGATCTTCGGCACCACGACGCCCCAGCTCGCCGGGTCGATCTTCGCCACGCTGTTGACCACGATCGCCAGCACGGCGGTGACCACGATGGCGATCAGGATGGCCCCCGGCACCTTGCGGACGAACAGCACGATCACCAGTAGCAGGCCGAAGCAGAACACCGCCACCGGCAGGCCCGTCAGGTGACCGGTCGTGCCGAGCTGTACCGGCGATCCCGTGCCCTTGCCGACGAAACCGGCGTCCACCAGCCCGATCAGCGCGATGAACATGCCGATGCCCACGCTGATCGCGTGTTTCAGGGCCAGGGGGATCGAGTTCATGATGAGCCGGCGCACCCCGGAGACGGCCAGCAGGATGATGACCACACCCTCCAGCACGACCAGCCCCATCGCCTGCGCCCACGTCATGTACGGCGCGGCCTGGTAGGCCACCACGGCGTTCAGGCCCAGCCCGGCCGCCACGCCGAAGGGGGCGTTGCCCACCAGGCCGATCAGGATCGTGCTCACCGCCGCGGCGACGATGGTGGAGGTGGTGAGCTGCGGGATCGACAGCTTCGCCCCGGTGACGTCGGTGGCACCGCCCAGGATGAGCGGGTTCAGCAGGATGATGTAGGCCATCGCCATGAATGTGGTCAGGCCGCCCCTGACCTCCTGGCCCACCGTCGACCCGCGCGCCGTCAGCTCGAAGAACCGGTCCATGAAATCCCTTTCGAACAGGGATGACCGGATTTTTGCTGTTTGAGTGCTATGTCAGAGTGACCGGTCCCCCGCCCAGTTACCGTACCGGCTTCCGTCCATCGCGATGTCGTGGGGGCGGATCGGCACGCGGGGCAGCCGCAACCCGGTGGCCGCCCGCACGGCCGCCGCCACCGCCGGGGTGGACGACAGCGTCGGGGGCTCGCCCGCGCCCCGCAGGCCGTACGGGGCGTGCGGGTCGGGGTTGGCCAGGACCGACACCCGCATGGGCGGCATGTCGAGGATCGTGGGGATGAGGTAGTCGGTGAAGGACGGGTTGAGCACCCGCCCGTCCACGACCTGGACCTCCTCCATCAGGGCCAGCCCCAGCCCCTGCGCCGAGCCGCCGTGGATCTGCCCCTCCAGGGCGAGCGGGTTCAGCACCCGGCCCACGTCCTGCACGGCCGCCAGCTCCACCACCTTGACCAGGCCCAGCTCGACGTCGACGTCCACCACGGCGCGGTGCACGCACAGCGCGAGCTGGGCGTGGGAGTCGCCCTGACCGGTGACCGGATCCATCGGGAAGGTCGGCCGGTGCCGGTAGACCCTGGTCTCCTCGACGGCCCCGGCCCGCTCCAGCGTCTCCGCCAGCGTCTCCCCGTTCGCTCGCAGGACCGCCAGCCGCTCCCGTACGGCCCGGCAGGCCGCCCGTACCGCACCCCCGGTGACGTAGGACTGGCGCGACGCCGAGGTGGACCCGGCCGAGCCGACCGTCGTGTCCGCCTGCGCGACCGTCACCCGTTCGACGCCCAGCTCGGTGCGGGCGATCTGCTCCTGGACCGTCACCAGGCCCTGCCCCACCTCGGCGGCGGCGGTGCGCACCAGGACGTGCGGCTCGCCGCCGAGCAGCTCCACCCGGACCCGGGCGGTGGAGTGGTCGTCGAAGCCCTCGGAGAAGCAGATGTTCTTGATGCCCACGCCGTATCCGACGCCGCGCCGTACCCCCTCGCCGTGGGTGGTCTGCGCGACGCCGCCGGGCAGGTCCAGCAGGTCCGGCGTGGCCGCCGCACCCGGGGCCCGGACGCCCGCCGGGTCCGGGACGCTCGTTGCGGCCGCCGCACGGGCCGGTCCGGCGGGCGGCGGCACGGCGACCGGTCCGGCCGTACGGGACGGTTCCGGGGGCAGCGGCATGGCGGCGAGCTCGCGCAGCATGCCCGCCAGCGGTGCGGGGGAGTCGATCACCTGCCCGGTGGCCAGCCGCGACCCCTGCGACACCGCGTTGCGCACCCTGACCTCGACCGGGGACAGCCCGCACGCCTCGGCCAGCCGGTCCATCTGCGACTCGTAGGCGAAACACGCCTGCACCGCGCCGAACCCGCGCATCGCCCCGCAGGGCGGGTTGTTGGTGTAGACGCCGTAGGCGTCGATCCACACGTTCGGCACCTCGTACGGTCCCACCCCGAGGGACGCCGCGTTGCCGACGACCGCGGGGGTGGAGGAGCAGTAGGCGCCGCCGTCGAGCAGGATCTCCGCCCGGACGTACCGCAGCCTGCCGTCGAGGTCCGCGCCGTGCTCGTAGCGCATCCGGGCCGGATGGCGGTGGACGTGGCCGAAGAACGACTCCTGGCGGCCGTAGACCATCTTCACCGGCCGCCCGGTGCGCAGCGCCAGCATGCACGCGTGGACCTGCATGGACAGGTCCTCGCGGGCTCCGAACGCGCCGCCCACCCCGGCCAGCGTCAGCCGTACCAGCTCCGGCGGCAGGCCCAGGCAGGGCGCGATCTGGTCGCGGTCCACGTGCAGCCACTGGGTGGCGACGAACAGGTCCACGCCGCCGTCCTCGGCCGGAACGGCCAGCCCCGACTCCGGCCCCAGGAACGCCTGGTCCTGCATGCCGACCTCGTACTCCCCGGTGACCACCACCGGGGCCGTGAAGTCGCCGCCGACCCGGACCGGCTGGTGGCGCACCACGTTGCCGCCGTCGTGGACCGCCGGGCAGGACGGGTCGAAGGCGGCCCGGCGCGGGTCGGTGACCGCCTCGGTGACCTCGTAGTCCACGACGATCGCCGCGGCCGCCCGCCGCGCCCGCTCCGGATGGTCGGCGGCGACGATCGCGACCGGCTCGCCCTGGTAGCGGACCCGGTCGGCCGCCAGGACCGGCTGATCGCGCCGGTCCAGGCCGTAGAACAGCTCGCCCGGAACATCCTCGCAGGTCAGCGCCGCCAGCACGCCGGGCATGGCCAGCGCCGGGCCCACGTCCACGGAGCGGATCCGGGCCGAGGGATGCGGGCCGCGCAGCGTCGCCCCCCACACCATGTCCGCGAGGTAGAGGTCGGAGGAGTAGGCGAACTCGCCCGTCACCTTCAGCGTCCCGTCGGGGCGCGGCGCGCTGTGCCCGACGCCCAGATCGCGCCCGACGCCCGGACCGTGCCCGCGCTCCCGGCTCTGACCCCGGTCCGGCCGGGTCTCGGTGCCGCTCATTCCTGCAGTACAGCAGCCGGAACCGGGTCCGGACAGGCAAGGACACGACGAAACCCCGGACGGGCCCACCGGTGGTTCTTGTAGTTTCATCCAATTATGCGGATACGTGACCTGCTCGCCGTCGAGGAGCTCCGGCTCACCCTCCTCGCGGGCGAGGAACACCTGGACCGGAGCTTCACCGGCGTGCAGATCACCGACCTGCCCGACCCGGGACGCTACCTGTCGCCCGGCGAGCTGGTGCTCTCCGGGCTCATGTGGCGCACCCGCCCCGAGGACTCCGAACGGTTCGTGCGCCGCCTGGTCGAGGCCGGGGTGGCCGCGCTCGGCGCCGGCCGGGCCTGGCTCGGCGCCGTCCCCGACGACCTGGTGCGGGCGTGCCGGGAGTACGGCCTGCCGCTGATGGAGGTGCCGGTCGAGGTCTCCTTCCGGACCGTCGCCGAGACGATCACCCCCCGGCACGCAGAGCTGCGCGACGCCCTCGGCCGCCACCGCCGGATCGTCGCCGCCGTCGCCGAGGGCGCGGGCCTTGAGGAGCTGTTCGCGCTGATGGACGCCGAGCTTCGGATGACCGGCGCGGTCGTCTCGGCCACCGGCGCGGTCATCGCCGGGACGCTCCCGAACACGGGCACGGCCGCCGTTCCCGGCGCCCGGGCCGAAGCCGGGGCGGGACGGGGCTCGGACGGCGAGGCCGTCGCCGTCCGGCTCGCCCATGAGTTCCTCACCGCGCCCCGGCTGCCCCACGTGGTCCGCACTCCGGCCGGGACTTTCACCCTGTTCGGCGTGGGCCGCGAACACCGGGCCGCCGGCTGGACGCTGGCCTGCGGCGGCGACCTGATCGCCGAGACGGACCTGGGCTTCGAGCTGGCCGCCTGCGTCGCGCTGGAACGCGGCCGGATGGAGGAGGGACGGCGGGTCGAACGCCGGCTCGCCGGGCAGCTCGTCGCGCTGGCCGCCTCCGGGGCGGGCGACCCCGCCGAGCTGGGGGCGGGTCTGCGGACCTGCGGGATCGGCCCGGCCGAGCCGTACCGCGTGGTGAGCGCGACCGTGACCGGGCCCGGCGCGGCCCGGGAGGCCGACCCGGCCGCGCTCGGCGGCCGGATCCTGGAGGAGCTGCTGCGCCCCCGGACCACGGCCGCCGCGGTGACACCGGACGGGGCGCTGGCGCTGGTGCCGCTGTCCGCCGGCGCGGTGAGCGGCTCCGGCGGGTCGTCACGCGGTACGGCGAGCGGCCCCGGCAGGCCCGCTCCGGCGGGTCAGGCCGCCGCCGGCCCGGCAGGGTCGCCGGACCGCGCGGACGGCGGGCGGCCCCGGACGGCGGACGAGCCGGCCGGGGCGCTGCGGGCCGGGACGGAGGTGCTGGCGGCGGGGCTGCCCGGCCTACGGGTGTCGATCGGGGTGAGCGCCGCGCTGACCGGCTCGCCCGCGCTCCGGGGCGGCCTGGAGGAGGCCGGGCACGCCCGGCGGCTGGCCGAGGCGCGCGGCGGGGGAGTCGTCACCAGCGACGAGATCTACACGCACGCGCTGCTGCTGGCGACGGTTCCCGGCGACGTGCGGCGGTCGTTCACCGAAAGGACGCTGGACCCGATCCTCGACTACGACCGGCGCCACCGGTCGGAGCTGCTGCGGACGCTTGAGGTGTTCCTCGACTGCGCGGGGTCCTGGAACGCCTGCGCCGAGCGCCTGCACGTCCACGTCAACACGGTCCGCTACCGCATCCGCCGGGTGGAGGAGCTGACCGGGCGGGACCTGTCGACGATGACCGACCGGGTGGACCTGTTCCTGGCGCTCAGGGCGTCATGACCCGGCGGACGGGGGCCGCCTCCTCACCACGCGCCTCCCGCAACGCGGCCTCCTCCTCGGCCAGTTGCCCGTCCAGGTCCTTGATTCCCATCTCTCGTACGCCGGCGGCCGATTGCGCCAGGTGACCCGCGGCCTCGTCGATCTCACCGAGGAGACGCGAGGCACGGGCCAGACCGAGCAGCAGGTAGGGCTCGGCGATGCTGGCTTTCACGGCGCGCACACAGGTCAGTGCGTTCTCGTAACAGGTCTTGGCTGAGGCGGGGTCCCCCCGGTCGACGTGGACCTCCCCGAGCTTTTCCAGCACGATGGCTTCGTGGTAGGGGCGGTTGTCATCATCTTCGTGAATCTTGTCAAGGGCGTCGTTCAGGACGGCCAGCGCCTGGTCCAGCCGGCCCAGCCGACGGTGCGCCAGCCCGATGTAGGCCATCGCGTAGTGTTCCCCTGACCGGTGACCGATCGCGTTGGACACTCTCAGCTGCTCCTCGGCGCAGTGGAGCATCTCCTCGTAGCGTTCCTGGTAGCTGTAGATCACCGCCAGGCTGCCGAGGGCCTTCTGCTCGCCGTGCGGATCGGACAGTTCCCGGCAGAGTTCCAGTTGTCGCTGGATATGGGGCACGGCCTCCCCGGAGCGGTTGTTCATGTCCAGGGCGACCCCTACGTAGTTGTGCGCCTTGGCCTCGATGCCGAGGTCGCACAGCCGCCGCCCCGCCTCAAGAGTCTGATGGCTGATCAGAAGAAGATCTGAGCCGGCTCCGGAGTAGTGGAGAGACCAGTAGAGCGTGAAGGCCAAGGTGACGCCGAGGCGGATCGTCCGCTCCTCCATGGCGGCCATGGCCTGCGACGCGGCGGACAGGAGACTGGCCCGCTCTCGTTCCAACCACTCCTGAGCCTCGTCCTTGGAGGTAAGAGGGAGGGGAGCGGCGTCCACGGAGATTCCCGCTGATTCTATGCGGGGATATTGCATGATTTCCGTCGCCGAGTGGGCAGTCGAGATGTAGAAGCTCAGCGCCCGGCTCAGCTTGATGTCACGATCAGTCTCGCTGTCCTCCCGAAGCGCCTGCTCGCTAGCGAACAGCCGCACCAGGTCGTGCAGTCGATATCTCCCCACCCCGTCGGTCTCCACGAGGTGACCGTCGGCCAGCCGTTCCAGGGCGCGTTCGGCCTCGTCGGCGGGGACGTCCAGGAGGGCGCCGACGACGTGCGGTGTCACGTCGGGCACCCGCAGCACCCCCAGCGCGCGCAGCGCGCGGGCGGCCTCGCGGTCGAGGGGGTCGGCGCTTCCGGCGAGCAGGTCGTAGCTGACCCCCAGGCTCGACCGCACCGCGATGTCGCCCGCCTCCAGCTCCCGCAGCCGCCTCCGCTCGTCCTGGAGCCGCTCCACCAGGTCGGTGACCTCCCACCGGGGCCGGTTCGCCAGCCGGGCCCCGGCGACGGCCACGGCCAGCGGCAGGCCGCCGCACAGTTCGACCAGGCGTTCCGTGGCCTCCGGGTCCCGCCCGGTCCGCTCGGCGCCCGTCAGCTTGGCCAGCATGGCGGTCGCCTCCACCTGCCGCAGCCGGCCGATCGGCACGTGGACGCAGTCGTCGACCAGGGCGAAGGTCCGGCGGCTGTTCACCAGGACGGTGTTGCCCTCCGGCACCGAGAGCAGGGGGCGGACCTGGGGGAGATCGACGGCGTCGTCCAGCACGACGAGGACGTTCCTGCCGTCGAGCAGGCTCCGCCACAGCGCGGCGGCCTCGTCGACGTCGGTGGGCACGGCCTGCGGGGCCACCCCCAGGGCCCGCAGGAACCTGCCGAGCACCTCCAGGGGTTCCAGCGGTCGCAGGCCGGGAGTCGCGCCGTGCAGGTTCGCGTAGAGCTGCCCGTCCGGGAAGTGGTCGCGGACCGCGTGCGCGGCCCGGATGGCCAGGGCGGACTTGCCCGCCCCCGGTGGCCCGGTGATCGCGACGACGTGGTGGGGCCGCCCGCCGTCCCAGGGGGAGAGCAACGACCTGAGCTGGACCAGTTCCTCGGCGCGGCCGACGAAGCCGCCCGGGTCGCGCGGCAACTGGTGGGGGACCGGAACGGTCCCGGCGGTCACGGAGATCCCCGTGGAACGCTCCGGTCCGGGAGAGGCCGGGCGGGTGACCTCGGTGGAGGAGATGATCCGGCGGTGGAGGTCCCGGAGCGTGGGGGAGGGCTCCAGCCCGGTCCTCTCCATGACGGCCTTCGCCAGCCGCTCATAGGCGTGGAGGGCGGCGGCGCGATCCCCTGCTCCGTGCAGGGCGAGCATGAGCTGCCCCCAGAGCCGCTCCCGCGTCGGGTTGGCGCCGGCCGCGGCGCGCAGGTCCGGCACCGCCTCCGCGTATCTTTTCAGGTCGAGCCGGATCTCCGAGAACTCCTCCAGCGCGGCGAGACGCTCCTCCCCCAGGCCGGCCGCCGCGTCGTTCAGGACCCGGGTTCCCCTGGCATTCGGGAAGGGATCACCCCGCCACAGGTCGAGGGCCCGCTGGTAGTGGTGGTGAGCGGCCTCCGCCCGGTGGCCCTGGGTGGCGCGCCTTCCCCGGCGGACGTGCTCGCGGAAGGCCAGCAGGTCGAGATCATCCTCGCCGAGGGTGACGAGATAGGTGTTCGCCTGGGTCTCGATCGGGGCCGAGCGGGGGGCGTCGGGGGAGAGGAGCCGCCGCAGCGTGTGGACGTACGTCTTGAGGTTCTGCTCGGCAGAGGCCGGGGGGTCGTCGCCCCAGAGCGCGTCCGTCAGGTACTCGAAGGATGCCGGGGTGTTGGCCTTGAGGAGGAGCGCCACGAGGAGCTGGCGCTGTTTCAGGCGGGGGATCGGGATGATCTGCCCCCTGTCGCTGCGAACCTCCAGACCGCCGAGCATCAGAAATGTCATTCGTTGAGTCCCATGGTCAAGTGCGCCCAGGGTTCCCGGACGTCTCCAACGAATTCATCCAGCTTGATGGCATTCAGCTCACCGATCAAGATGTTAGGGCATCTCTATTGCTGTTCGTAATATATTTCTAGTATATTCTTGTTTTACTTGCATGATGTTACCGGCCGGTGTACTAAAGTTGCCGAGCCGGTCTCGCCCGGGCGGCTGGAGGGCCGGCGTTGGTTCGAGGGCGCGGGTGGCGGGGTTGTTCGGCGCCGAGGGCCGGTGTTCGAGTGACGGAACGCTCCCCTCCTCTTCGCGGTTACGCTTTGTGGTGGCGCAGATGCCGCCCCGACCTTGGCCGGGAGGCGGATCCGTCCGCGACGGAAGGCGATCCTGAAGGCGAGACGAAGACGAGATGAAGGTCCTCGCCAAAATTTCGGGCCTCCCGGCCTGTGCGGCTCCGGAGAAAAACTCACATTCAATTAAATAGTCAATTTATTGTTTATCGTTATGGCTTCTTTTTCGTTTGAATAATCCGGGTTGCTCGTCTCTGGTTTTTCGTGGGGAAGGAAGATCTTTTCTGGGTGCCGTCGGGAAGGCCGGAGAAGGATGTGGTTTTTCCGTATGGATTGTTGTGGAGTGCGGCCGCCTGTTCTTGTGCTCGCCGAGTGTGGCCTGATGGCGATCCTCAACACCCGCCCGCCCTACGGTTGAACGACGCAGGCGCTCCATGCGCTCACGGTGGGGAGCCGCGAGGCGTATGGAGCGCCTGTTCGCCCCGGGGATGTCGTCCATAGCCCCAGGTGTCGGGGTGGAAGCCGATCGGCGCTGTCTCGGTCTGCCCGAGAGGCGGGTCTCAGCCAGGCCAGCCCCAGCCGTACTGGTGACTCACGGACTCAGGGGCAGACGATTCGGCACTCGCGGCCGTAACATTGCCTGTGGCGGCGAATGCGGCCGCGAAGAGCATGGCGAGGGCAGACAAGGTGAGGCGTCGGCGCACGGGGGAGGCTCCTGTCATGGGTTCTGCTGCTCAACCGATATTTTTCAAGGGGTAACGTGACTGGTCAAGACTCGGTGGGGCAGCGCATTAAAGCGGTGCGCCGTCAGCGTGGTTTTTCTCAGGCCCAGCTCGCTCATCCGGAATTGTCGGATAGTTATGTCTCTCTCATTGAGAGCGGCAAGCGCACCCCGACCCCCGCAGTCCTGGAGCTTCTGGCGGAGAAGCTCGGCTGCTCCCTCACCTATCTCGTCAACGGCGTGACGGCCGAGCAGATGGAAGAGATCGAGCTTGGGCTGAGCTACGCCAAGCTGGCCTTGGACAATGGTGAGGTCGCCGAGGCGCACACGCGTTACTCCGAACTGCTCAACGGCGGCGGTCTCGCGAGCCTACCCCACCAGAGGCAGAACGCCGAGTACGGCCTCGCGCTGGCCACCGAGGCCTGCGGTGATCTGGAGAGAGCGATCGACCTCCTCAACGGGCTGCGTAGGAACGCCTCGGCTGAGATGACCCCCGAGCGGCACATCGAGGTCGCCATCGCACTCACCCGCTGCTACCGCGAGCACGGTGACCTGACACAAGCCGTACAGACCGCCGAGGACATCCTGGGCGGAGCCGTCCGACCCATCTGGACCGAAGGGCTGATCGAACTCGGCACGGCCCTGCTGGCGGCCTATGCCGAACGTGGAGACCTTCTCCGGGCGCATCAGTTCGGTGCCGAGCTGCTCGCTGCGGCGGAATTGGTCGACACCCCGCGTGCTCTGGTCCTGGCGCTCTGGGCGGAAGCGATCATTGCTGTGGAGACCGGTCGTTTCAGTGAAGCCATCACGCTGGCGGACCGGGCCCTCGCGATCTATTCCGAGAACGGCACGCCGTACGGTGTGGCCAAGCTGCGTTACGACTACGCGCATATCCGTCTGATCGCTCAACCTTCCGACGCTGCGACGTGCCGCGACATGCTGACCCGGGTGGAGGTGGCTCTCCAGGAAAGCTCCGCCAACGCGACAGACAAGATGATGTGCGCCCAGCACCTGGCCCGAGCAGAGCTGATGCTGGGCAACATCGAGCAGGCCGATCGGCACATCCGCAGCGTGCTCAACATGAGCGACGACATGCCCAAGGACCTGCGGGCGGAGGCTCACCTGCTGGCCGGGGAGGTGATGGCCGAACTCGGCAGGCACGAGGAGGCCGTGAGAGAGCTGTCGGCGGTGTCCCGACTGCTGGAGGACGCGCCGCCCACCCGGCAGACCGCCCACCTCTGGCTGACCGCCGCGCAGGTCCTGGAGCGGATCGACGAGCCCAAGCGCGGGGCCGACGCCTACCGGCGGGCGCTGGCCTGCGTCGACCTGTAGGCCGCCGGTGCCTATGGAGGACACGGCACCTCAGCCCTCACACTGTCCCGCCCTGTCCCCTCGGTCCTACGGCGTCCCACGGCGCGCCGTGGGACCGGGGCGGGGACTTCGGGACCGCTCGGTGGCGTCGGTAGCCTGGGAAACGCCATGAAGACTTCCCCAGTCGCGGCTGTGCTCGCGCTCCTCGCCGCTCTCGTACTCGGCACGGCGTTCGCCTCGCCGGCCCTCGCCCACGACGCCCTCAAGAGCAGCTCGCCCGCCAAGGACGCCAAGGTCGAGAGCCTCGACGAGGTGAAGCTGACGTTCACCGCCTCGGTGCGTTTCCCGGCCGTGGTCGTCCGGGGCCCGGACGACGCCGCCCACCAGGACGGCAAGCCGGTCGCCGACGGCCCGACGGTGACGCAGAAGGTCAAGGCGGACCTCCCGCCGGGCCGCTACGTCATCGCCTACCGGGTCGTCTCCTCCGACGGTCACCCGATCGAGGGGGAGATCCCCTTCACGCTGGAGGGATCGCCCTCGCCCTCCGCCCCGGCCACCGCCGAGGCGTCGCCGTCCCCGGCCGCCTCCACGCCCCCGGCCGTCTCCGGCCCGGGAGCCTCCGGGGAGACCGCCGGCGCCACGGACGCGGCGCAGACCCCGGCGCAGACCCCGGCGGCGGCCGGTGAGCCGGCCTCCTCGGGCGGGATGCCCGGCTGGCTGTGGCTGATCGTCGGCGGCCTGGCCGGCATCGGCATCGGCATGTTCTTCAGCCTGCGAGGAAAGGGCCGGAAGCAGACGTGAGCACCCGGGAGGAGTCCGCGCGGGCCGTACCGGACGTGCCGGACGGGCGGGGGTGGACCGCCCGGGCGGTGTGGCTGGCGCTCGCCGTCGCCGGAGCGGCCCTCGTCGCGCTGGTGATCGCCATGTTCGCCGGCGGCGCGGCGACCCCGCGCATCATCCCCGGCCTGCCCGACGAGGGCACGGTGACCCGGTGGGGCCTGCCGCTGGCCAAGCTCACGATGGACGCCGCGGGCGTGGTCACCGTGGGCACGCTGCTGGCCGCCGCCTTCTTCTTCCCGGTCGACAAGGGCCTGCTCGGCAAGTCGGCCCTCGGCTACGTCAGGGCCGCGTCGTGGTCGGCGCTCGTGTGGGCCGGCGCGGCGGCCGCGACGATGGTGTTCACCCTGTCGGAGGTGCTGGGCCTGCCCGTCGCCGACGTGCTCGGCGGCGACGAGCTCACCAGCTTCGCCAGCCAGGTGTCCCAGGGCATCTCCCTGACCCTGGTCGTGCTGTTCGGGGTGGCGATCGCGCTGTTCGCCCGGGGGGCGATCACCGTCGGCACCGCCGCGGGGCTGCTGGCCCTCGCCCTGGTGACGATGCTGCCGCCCGCGCTGACCGGCCACTCCGCCTCCTCGCCCAACCACGACCTGGCCACCACCGGCGTGGCGCTCCACCTGCTGGCCCTCGCCCTGTGGGTGGGCGGGCTCGCCGCTCTGTGCGTGCACGCGCTGCGGCGGCAGCCGCAGCTGGAGGTCGCCGCGGCCAGGTTCTCGGCGATGGCGCTGTGGTGCTACGTCGTGGTGGGCCTGTCCGGCCTGTTCAGCGTCATCGCGCGGCTCACCTCGGTCTCGGAGGTCTTCACCTCCGCCTACGGCCTGCTGCTGGTCGCCAAGACCGTGGCGTTCGCGCTGCTCGGCGTCTTCGGGTGGTGGCACCGCAAGCGCACCGTCCCCGGGCTCGCCGGCGGCGGGCGCGGCGGGTTCGCCCGGTTCGCCTCCGTCGAGCTTCTCGTCATGTTCGCGACGGTCGGGCTGGCGGTCGCGCTGGGCCGTACCGCGCCGCCCCCCGCGATCCTGCCGGTGGACCGCGCCTTCGAGGCGCTCGGCTTCACGATGCCGCCGGAGATCTCCGTGGCCAACCTGGTCACGCTGTGGTGGTTCGACCTGTTCTTCGCCACCGTGGCGGCCGCCCTCGGCGGCCTCTACCTCGCCGGGGTCGTACGGCTCCGGCGGCGCGGCGACTCCTGGCCCTGGGGGCGTACCGTCTCCTGGTTCCTCGGCGTGCTGATCCTGGTGCTCTCCACCCAGAGCGGCGTGGCCCGCTACGCCAAGGTGCTGTTCAGCGCCCACATGGCCGAGCACATGACGCTGTCCATGCTGGTGCCGATCCTGCTGGTGCTGGGCGCCCCCGTGACGCTGGCGCTGCGCGCGCTCAAGCCCGCCGCCCGGCGCGGCGACCGCGGCCCCCGCGAGTGGCTGACCACGATCCTGCACAGCAGGTTCGTCCGCTTCGTGGCCCACCCGGCGATCGCCACGGTGATCTTCATCGCGTCGTTCTACGCCCTGTACTTCACCCCGCTGTTCCCCGCCGCGATGGAGGAGCACCTCGGCCACATCGCGATGACGCTGCACTTCCTGATCAGCGGCTCCCTGTTCTTCTGGGTGATCATCGGGGTGGACCCGGCGCCGCACCGGCTGCCGCACTACGCCAAGCTGCTCCTGCTGTTCGTCACGATGCCCTTCCACGCCTTCTTCGGCATCGCGCTGATGAGCATGGGCACCGTCCTCGCCCCGGAGTGGTACGAGCAGCTCGGCCGAGCCTGGGGCACCTCCGCCCTGGTGGACCAGCAGACGGGCGGCGCCATCACCTGGGGCTTCGGTGAGATCCCGACGCTGCTCGTGCTGCTCACGCTGGGCTTCCAGTGGTGGCGCGACGACGACCGCAAGGCCCGCCGCAACGACCGCCGGGCCGACGCGGTGGCGGCCCGCACCGGCGGCACCGGCGACACCGAGCTGGACGCCTACAACGACTACCTCGCCAAGCTCAACCGGCGGGACCGCGCCGCCGGGTCCGAGTAGGCGGCACGGCGGACACTTCCTCCCTTTCGCGGCGATGGCTCCGGTAGCCTGAGTCCGGGGGGTTCGGGCATCCGCAGCGACGGCCGCGCAACGAGGCGCGCCACGCCCGCTCACGGATCAGCCACGTGTCCGGCCGGAGGGCCGGCGGGCGCCACGCGCGCCGGGAAGGTCGAGGAGTGTCCGAGGAACCACGCACGCGCGAGGGGCGGAGGCAGGCTCTCGCCGGGGAGCTCCGGGAGCGCCTGGACGCCTGGAGCGGCCGCACCGGGATCGCCGTCGAGACCTGGGCGCTGCCCGCGGAGGAGGCGTCCGCCGAGGTGACCGGGGCCGTACTGGCGGTGCTGGAGGAGGCCCTGGCCAACGTCGAACGGCACAGCCGGGCCCGGGTGGTCTCCGTCGCGGTCACCCTGGGCCGCGGCGGCCTGCGGATGACGGTGAGCGACGACGGCGCCGGTTTCGCCGGGCAGGCCGCCGGACGCGGGGTGGACGCCATGCGCGGCCGGTTCGAGGCCCTCGGCGGCACGCTGAGCGTCCACGGCGTCAAGGGGGAGGGCACCACCGTCACCGGGACGCTGCCCCGCCGGTAGGCGGACCGGGAGCGGCGGGGCGTCAGGGCGTCAGGGCGTCAGGGCAGCGTCAGGATCTCGTGGCCCGTCTCGGTGACCAGGATGGTGTGCTCGAACTGGGCGGTCCGCCGGCGGTCCTTGGTCACGGCGGTCCAGCCGTCCGGCCAGACGTCGTACTCGATGGTGCCGAGGGTCAGCATCGGCTCGATCGTGAACGTCATGCCCGGCACCAGCGTGACGGCCAGCGACGGGTCGTCGTAGTGCGGCACGATCAGGCCGGAGTGGAACGTGGTGCCGATGCCGTGGCCGGTGAAGTCGCGGACCACGCCGTAGCCGAACCGCTTGGCGTAGGCCTCGATGACCCGGCCCACGACGTTGAGCTGGCGGCCGGGGGCGACGGCCTTGATGGCGCGGGCGGTCGCCTCGCGGGTGCGCTCGACCAGCAGGCGCGACTCCTCGTCGACGTCGCCGACCAGGAAGGTGGCGTCGGTGTCGCCGTGCACGCCGCCGATGAAGGCGGTGATGTCGACGTTGACGATGTCGCCGTCGCGCAGCACGGTGTCGTCCGGGATGCCGTGGCAGATCACCTCGTTGATCGAGGTGCACAGCGACTTGGGGTATCCGCGGTAGCCGAGGGTGCTGGGGTAGGCGCCGTGGTCGCAGAGGAACTCGTGGCCGATCCGGTCGAGCTCGTCGGTGGTGACGCCGGGCGCCACGTGCCGGCCGACCTCCTCCAGGGCCTGGGCGGCGAGCTTTCCGGCCACCCGCATCCGCTCGATGATCTCCGGGGTCTTGATGTCGGACTCGCCGAGCCTGGGGGCTTTCTTCCCGACGTACTCCGGCCGCGCGATGCCGGCGGGGACCTTGCGGGTGGGTGAGATCCGTCCGGGCTGGAGCAGTGTCGTCATGGTCCCCCAGTCTAGTTGGGCTTCCCACTGGGCAGGATTGCCCCCATGAGCGATCAGTGGTGGTTCTGCCTGAAGCACATGGCGGTCGAGCCCGACGAGGGCTGCCCCAACAAGGACCGGATGGGCCCCTACGGGACCCGCGAGGCCGCGGCCGACGCGATGAAGACCGCGGCCGAGCGCAACGAGGCGTGGCGGGAGGCCGACCGCGCCTGGGACGACGACTGAACGACGGGCCGGCCGCGCCGGGGGCCGGCGATCGAGGAGGTCGCCGGCCGTGTCCCGGGCGGTGCGCCGGACGATGACCGCGCGGGGGAGCGGCCGGCCCGCCCCCGGCCGGATGACGGCCGTCGCGCCGTCACTCGGCGACCTGGGGGCCGCTGACCCTCTCCAGCAGCCGGGCCAGCCGCTCGCGCAGGCCCGGCCGCCGGCCGGTCTCGCCCGCGGCCATGCTGACCAGGTGCTGGGCGCCGTCGAACGACAGCGGCGCCCGCTCGGGGACGGCCAGCGCCTCGTGGGCCAGCCCCTCCAGGTCGGGGTCGCCGCCGTCCAGGGCGAGGATCGTCGCGCCGGTACGGCGGGCGTCGCCGACCCGCTCCAGCAGCGCCTCGGGGGCCCGGTCCTCGGTCACCACGAACAGGGTCTCGCCCCGCCGGGCCCGCTCGATCCGGTCCATCCCGATCCGCAGGTGCGCGGGTGCGCCCGGGGGAGGGCTCCAGCGCACCAGCGTCGGGGTGAGCTGCGGCAGGCCCGCCAGCCGGGCCTCGTCCCCGAGGTGCGCGGCCAGGTGCCAGGGCTCCTCGGCGGGGGTGCCGACCACCAGCAGGCCGCCGGGTGACCGGGTGGTGCGCAGGGCCAGGCCGAGCGCGCGGGTGCGCTCCACCCAGCCGGTCGAGCCGAGGATGTCGCGGAGGAGCGCGACCGACCGAGCGTCCATCAGATCATCGTGCACCAGCCGCCGGGGTCCCGCCAGGAGATCGCCGGACGTGCCTGGCATGATCTGGAGATATGACGGGGCGGGACGTCCCCGGGTGTCCGGCCGGCCGACGATCATGAGGAGCGATGAGTGAGCACTGATATCCCGGACGTGAGCGGCATCTCGATCGGCATCCTGGGCGGGACCGGCGACCAGGGCAAGGGGCTGGCCCGGCGGTTCGCCCAGGCCGGTCACACCGTGCTGATCGGCTCGCGCAGCGCCGACCGGGCGCGGGAGGCGGCCGAGAGCGTCGGCGGGCCGGCCCGCGGCGCCGACAACCGGGCCGTGGCCGCCGAGGCCGACGTGGTGATCGTGGCGACCCCGTGGGAGGGGCACCGGCCCACCCTGGAGTCCCTGCGGGACGAGCTGGCCGGCAAGATCGTGGTCGACTGCGTCAACCCGCTCGGCTTCGACAAGCGGGGCGCCTACGCGCTGGACGTCGAGGAGGGCAGCGCCGCCCAGCAGGCCGCCTCGATCCTGCCGGAGAGCCGCGTGGTCGCCGCCTTCCACCACGTCTCCGCCGTCCTGCTGCTGGACCCGGAGGTGGAGCGGATCGACCTGGACGTGCTCGTGCTGGGCGACGACCGGGAGGCCACCGACACGGTCCAGGCGCTGGCGAGCCGCATCCCGGGCGTCCGCGGCGTGTACGGCGGGCGGCTGCGCAACGCCCGCCAGGTCGAGGGGCTGACCGCCAACCTCATCTCCATCAACCGCCGCTACAAGGCCCACGCCGGCTTCCGGGTCACCGACGTCTGACGGCCGGCCCGCCGGTCACGGCTCCCCGGGTCCGGCGGTGCGGGCCCGCCGCGACGAGCCCGGCGGATCCGGCGGACCCGGCGGACCCGGCGGATCCGGCGGCCCCACGACCCCGGCCCGTCAGATCCAGCCCGCGTCCTCGGCGATCCGGATGGCGTCGACCTTGTTGCGGGCGCCCGTCTTGGAGACGGCGCTGGTCAGGTAGTTGCGGACCGTCCCGGCCGACAGGTGCAGCCGCCCGGCGATCTCCTCGGCCGGGGCGCCCCGGGCGGCCTCCTTCAGCACGGCGGTCTCGCGAGGGGTCAGCGGGCTCGCGCCGTACGCGAGCGCCGAGGCGACCAGCTCGGGGTCCAGCACCCGCAACCCCTGGGCGGTGCGCCGGACCGCGTCCGCCAGCCGGTCACCGGGGGCGTCCTTGACCAGGAACGCCTCGATGCCCCCGGCCAGGGCCCGGTGGACCTGGCCGGGCTGTCCCATCGCGGTGAGCACCAGGACCCGGCAGCCGGGCACCCTCTCCCGCAGCTCCACCGAGGCGGTGATGCCGTCGATCCCCGGCAGTTCGATGTCCAGCACCGCCACGTCCGGCCGGGACCTCAGGGCCGCGTCGACGATCTCGTCGCCGCGGGTCACCTCGGCGACCACCTCGATGTCGGGCTCCAGCCGCAGCAGCGCCCCGAGCGCGGCCCGGATCATGTGCATGTCCTCGGCGAGCAGGACCCTGATCACGTCGTCACCGCCGCGTCCCCCGTCGTCGTCGCCTGATCCCCTGCGGCGGCGTCCCCGTCCCCGGCGGCCGTCTCCGGGCCCCTCCGCACCCGCCGGCTCTGGTCCGCCCGCCTCCGCGGGGTCCCCGGTGCCGCGGGCAGCTCCATGACGAGCCGGAAACCGTCGCCGACGCGTTCGGCCACGACCGAGCCGCCCAGTCCCGACGCCCGTTCCCTCAGGCCGGTCAGCCCGCCGCCGTCCGCCGCGTGCCCGCGGGCGCGGTCGTTGACCACCTCCAGCCGTACGGCGCCGCCGCGCGCGGAGGTGCTGATCGAGCAGGTCGTCGCCTGGCTGTGCCGTACCACGTTGGTGACCGCCTCGCGCACCGCCCAGGCCAGCGCCTCGTCGGCCTCGCGCGAGACCCCGACGCCGGCCAGGTCGGTCCGGCAGCTCACCCCGGACGCCTCCAGCAGCGCCACCGCCCGGTGCACCTCCCCGGTCAGCGACATCTCCCGGTAGCCCCGCGCCACCTGCCGCACGTCCTGGGCCGCCTCCCTGGCCACGCCGACCAGCTCGGCCAGCTCCGCCTCGGCCGCGGCGGGGTCGCGCCTGACCAGCCTGCGCGCGAGATCGCCCTTGAGCGCGACGGCGGTCAGGCTGCTGCCCAGGCCGTCGTGCAGGTCGCGGGAGATGCGCAGCCGCTCCCGGAGCACCGCGGCCTCGGCCAGCTCGGTCCGCGCCCGGGCCAGCTCCCGGCTGACCACGACCAGCCGGGTCACCCCGTAGATCACGAAGCCGGTCACCGTGAGTGTGATGAGACTGTAGAAGGCGGCGGTCATCTTCGCTTCGGGGTAGGCGTAGTACCAGTTCAGCGCGAAGACGGCCGGCACCAGCACCGCCAGGCAGCCGAGGGCGAGCGGCGGGCGCAGCCGCAGCAGCGCCGAGCCCAGCAGGATGGGCGGCATCCCCGTCCACCAGTACCCCATCTGCCCCGGCAGGATCGCGAACGGGAGGAAGGTGGCGAGCGCCTGCACCGCGAGCCCGGCGGACGGGCCGCCCGGTTCCGCGCCGCGCAGGGCGGCGCGGATGTGCCGGAAATGGGGGACGAAGAACGCCGGGAACCCGACGGCGAGCACGGCGATCCCCACCGGACCGCAGTACCGGGAGATGTAGATCACCGGGAAGACCGTGTACCCGACGGAGATGAGGGCGACCAGGCCGACGGCCAGGCGCTGAGGGGTCATTCGCATGTCACGGTGATTATTGCTTCCGGGGGTCCCAGCGGAACCAGCGGGTGAGCGCGAAGAACCCGATCGCCGCCCAGACGGCGAGTTTGAGCGCGGGCCCGGCCGCCGCCGCGAGGTCTCCGCCGAAGGTGCCGTCCGCCGCGTACGCGATCCGGGCGATGTCGGCGATGGCGTCGGTGGGCAGCAGGCCGAGCAGCGTGCTCACCCAGCCGGGGAGCATCTCGGTGAGCGGCCCGAAACCGCCCGCGCCGACGCCCGCGAGCAGGAAGAACGGCATCGCCATGACGCCGGCCAGCTCGGGGCGCGGGATGAGCGGGGTGAACGCCGTGCCCAGCAGGCACAGGACGGCGGCGCCCGCGACCACCGCCACCAGGAACAGCAGCGGGTCACGCGGGACCGGCAGGCTCGTCAGCGCGTACAGCGCGACCGAGACCACCGCCGTCAGCAGGGTGTTCTGCAGCACGAGGTTGAGGATCCCGCCGCCGAGGATGTCGCGGTCGGCCAGCCCGGTGGCCCGCAGCCGCTTGAGGAGGAGCTGCTCGCGGCGGGTGGTCAGGGTGGTCGCCGCCTGGCCGAACGTCGCGAGGACCAGCAGCATCGACAGGATCCCGACGTGCTGGGCCGCCACGAACTCCGGGCGGCCCGGCTGGAGGCGGTCCATCATCACCGGCAGCCCGACGCCCAGGACCAGGAAGAGCGTCACGGATGTGCCCAGCGCCGTCCGGTCCCGCCAGAACAGGCGGGCGTCGAAGCGGGCCACCGTCACCAGATCGCGCGCCGCCATGGTCACGCCACCTCCTTCGCGTGCTCGTTCTCCGGGCGCCCGTCGGCGTCCGCGGCGAGGTCCAGGAACAGGTCTTCGAGGGTCGCCGTGCGGACCTCCAGGCCGTGCAGGCGCAGGCCGCGCTCGCCGGCCCAGTTCAGCAGGGTCCGCGCGGCGAGGTCGGGGTCGGCGATCCGGTACACCGCGGTCCGGCCCTCCACCGAGGACGGCGGGAGCGGCAGCTCCTCCGGCGTGACCGCGCCGGGGAGCTCGAAGGCGACCCGGCCGGTCTGGGCGGCGAGGGTCTCGGCCATGCCGCCGCTCGCCACGACCTCCCCGTGATCCATGATCGCCATACGGGAGGCCAGCCGCTGGGCCTCCTCCAGGTAGTGCGTGGTGAGCAGGACCGTGGTGCCCTGCCCGGCGAGGTCGCGGATGACGTCCCAGGTGTTCCGGCGGGCCTCGGGGTCCATGCCGGTGGTCGGCTCGTCGAGGAAGAGCACGTCGGGTCGGCTGAGGATGGCCAGGGCCAGGTCCAGGCGGCGCTTCTCCCCGCCGGAGAGCTGCCGCACCTTCGTGCCGGTCTTGGCGGTCAGCCCGGTCATCTCCAGGGCCTCGTCACGCGGCCGGGGGGCGGCGACGAAGTCGCGCCAGGCGTCCACGGTCTGCGCCACGGTCAGGTCGGGGAAGAACCCGGCCTCCTGGAGCATGATGCCGCAGCTCCGCCGTACCTCCGTGCGATCTTTGACGGGGTCGAGGCCGAGCACGCGCACCGTGCCGGCGTCGGGGGCCGCGAAGCCCGCCAGCACCTCCAGGGTCGTGGTCTTGCCGGCGCCGTTACGGCCGAGCAGAGCGAAGACCTCGCCCTGCGAGACGTCGAAGGAGACGTCCCGGACGGCGGCGAAGTCCCCGTAGTGCTTACGGAGGCCGTCCACCAGAATCGCTGTCATGCCTCCGATGCTGGCGGGCGGACGCGCCCGGCGACAGTGAGGAATTCACAAATCCCCCTGGAAGGTATGGAAAGCGCGTAAGACCAGGTTCGGGAGCCCCCGCGGGACCTTCTCCCACCCCTCCTGGCTCTCCTGGCTCTTGCGCCCCCTCCGGTCTCCCGGGCCGGGTCCCGTCCTCCCGGATCCGGGCGTGATCCGGTCGAATGACGGGCCGGTCCCGTCGTGCCGGATCTGACAGTGGGCCTCCCCGCGGGTCATCCTGGTCGCATGAGCGAGCTTCACCCCGAGACACGTGTCGTCCACCACCCGCAGCCGCCCCTTGAGGGCAGCCGGCCCATCGCGGTGCCGATCTACCAGACCTCCGGCTTCGTCTTCGAGGACCCGTCCGTCTTCGCCGACGGGATGAGCCGCCCGGACGGTCCCTTCGTCTACGGGCGGCTGTCCAACCCGACCGTCCGGTCACTGGAGGAGGCCGTCGCCGGCCTGGAGGGCGGCGCCGGCGCCGTGGCCACCGCCTCGGGCATGGGGGCGATCAACTCGGTGCTGCTCGGCCTGCTCAAGCCGGGCGACCACCTGATCGCCCAGCGGGCCCTCTACGGCGGCACCGCCGGGATGATCAACGACCTGGTCACGAGGTTCGGGATCACGGTCTCCTACGTGCCCGAGGACGACCCCGGGGCGCTGCGCGCGGCCGTACGGCCGGAGACGAAGGTCGTCTACCTGGAGACCATCGCCAACCCGGTCACCCAGGTCGCCGACCTGCCCGGGATGTGCGCCGCGGCGCGCGAGGCCGGGCTGGTCTCGGTCGTGGACAACACCTTCGCCTCGCCGATCCTGTGCCGCCCGCTGGAGCACGGCGCGGACGTCGTGGTGCACTCCTCCACCAAGTACCTGAGCGGGCACACCGACGTCCTCGGCGGCGTCGCGGTCTTCGCCTCCGACGAGCTGTACCGGAAGGTGTGGCACTTCGCGGTCGAGCTGGGCGCCACCGCCGACCCGTTCGCGGCCTGGCTCACGCTGCGCGGCATGCAGACCCTGCCGCTGCGCATGGAGCGGCACTGCGCCAACACGCGCGAGCTGGCCACCCGCCTGGCGGACCACCCGGCCGTCACGGCCGTCCACTGGCCGGGCCTGCCCTCCCACCCCTCGCACGAGCTGGCGGTCAAGCTGCTGCCGGACTTCGGCGGCGTCTTCTCCTTCGACCTGGCCGGCGGGCGCGCCGCGGGGGAGAGGTTCATGAGCTCGGTACGGCTGGCGCTGCTGGCCCCGTCGCTCGGCGGCGTCGAGACGCTCATCCTGCACCCGGCGACCACCTCGCACCGCTCGCTGACGGCTGAGGAGCTCGCCCGGCACGGGATCGGCGAGGGCACGGTCCGGGTCGCGGTCGGCATCGAGCACATCGAGGACCTCTGGGCCGACTTCAGCCAGGCCCTCTCGTGAGGGACCGCCGACCGGGAACGGCGGGGAGAGACCACCGATGAGCGTGTCGATCGACGACGTGACGCGGGCCGCCGGGCGCCTGGCCGGGCGGGTCCGCCGTACGCCGGTGCTGGAGGTGTCGCCGGAGCTGTTCCTGAAGCTGGAGCTGACCCAGCACACCGGGTCGTTCAAGGTGCGGGGCGGCTTCAACCGGGCGCTGGCCGCGGGCGACCTGCCCGCGGCCGGGCTGATCGCGGCGAGCGGCGGCAACCACGGGCTGGCGGTGGCGTACGTCGCGCGGGAACTGGGCGTCCGGGCGGAGATCTTCGTGCCCACGGTCTCCAGCCCGGTGAAGGTCGCCGGGCTGCGCGCGCTGGGCGCGGAGGTCACGCAGACCGGCGCCGTCTACGCCGAGGCGTACGAGGCGTCGCTCAAGCGGGCCGCCGAGACCGGCGCCCTTGAGGTCCACGCCTACGACCAGGCCGAGGTGGTGGCCGGGCAGGGCACGGCCGGGCTGGAGCTGCTGGAGCAGACCGGGGGCGTCGAAACGGTGCTCGTCGCGGTCGGCGGCGGCGGGCTGCTCGGCGGGATCGTCGCCGCGCTGGACGGCCGGGCGCGGGTGGTGGCCGTCGAGCCCGAGCGCATCCCCACCCTCGACCGCGCCCTGGCGGCGGGCGGGCCGGTCCGGGTCGAGGTCGGCGGGATCGCGGCCGACTCCCTGGGCGCCAGCCGGATCGGGACCATCGGCTACGGCCTCGCCCGTGCGGCGGGGGTACGCGGCGTCCTGGTCGGCGACGAGGACATCGCCGCCGCCCGGCTGGAGCTGTGGCGGTCCTTCCGGGTGGCCGCCGAGTACGGCGGGGCCGCCGCCTACGCGGCCCTGCGGTGCGGGGCGTACGTCCCGGCCCCCGGGGAGCGGGTGGCCGTGGTCGTCTGCGGCGGCAACACCGACCCCTCGACCCTGGCCTGACCGCGCCGCCGTACCGGCCCGCGAGCCGGTACGGCGGCGCGGCGGCGCGTCAGTGGTAGCTGTGCTCGGCGGCCGGGAAGGCCCCGCCGGCCACCTCGTCGGCGAAGGCGCGGACCGCCCGGTCCATCTCCCCGGCGAGGTCGAAGTACTTCTTGACGAACTTGGCGGGGTGGGGGGTCAGGCCCATCAGGTCCTGCCAGACGAGGACCTGGGCGTCGGTGGAGGGCCCGGCGCCGATGCCGACGGTGGGGATCGACAGCGACCGGGTGACCCGCTCGGCGAGCTCGGCCGGGACGCACTCCAGAACCACTGCGAAGGCCCCGGCGTACTCCAGGTCCTTGGCGTCGGACATCAGCTCGTCGCCGGCCTGGCCGCGGCCCTGGACGCGGTAGCCGCCGAAGGTGTTGACCGACTGGGGGGTCAGGCCGAGGTGCGCCATGACCGGGATGCCCGCCGAGACCAGCGCCTCGACCTGCGGCAGCACCCGGCGGCCGCCCTCCAGCTTGACCGCGTGCGCCCCGCCCTCCTTCATGAAGCGGGCGGCCGTCTCCAGGGCCTGCTGGGGGGACGCCTGGTAGGAGCCGAACGGCAGGTCGGCCACCACCATGGCCCGCGACGACCCGCGCACCACGGCCGCGGTCAGCGGCAGCAGGTCGTCCACGGTGACCGGCAGCGTGGAGTCGTAGCCGTACACGACCATGGCGGCCGAGTCGCCGACGAGCAGCACCGGGATTCCGGCCTCGTCGAACACCTTCGCGGTCATCGCGTCGTACGCGGTGACCATCGGCCACCTCTCGCCGCGCTCCTTGGCGGCGGCCACGTCGCGGACGGTGACCCTTCGTCCCGCCTGGCCGCCGTAGAGAGCGGTCGGCCGGCTTGTGACGGAAGAGGACATGGGAGCCTCCCTGTGAAGTCTCGAGGCGCCCCAGTGGCGTCCCCGGACGTCTTCGATGATTGCACGCGCTCCGAAGGTGCAACACCCCCGCACCGCCGGGTAATCCAGTGGCGATCTTGTCGGGGGCATAGGACAGAATGCACCCGGAGGTAAGCAATAAAAATGGCCATCGAACCTTACCGTCGTCTGCTCGCGCTTCCCGGTGTGCGAACACTGCTGCTGGTGGGCATGATCGCCCGCATCCCGTCCACGGCGACGGGCATCACGCTGACGTTGCACATCAACAACACCCTCGGCCTGGGATGGCTGGAGGCAGGCGGGGCCGGCGCGGCCACGACGGTGGGGATGGCCGTCGGGTCGCCGCTGGCCGGGCGGTTCGTCGACCGGTACGGCCTGCGCCCGGTGCTGTTCGTGACCACCTTCGCCCAGCTCGCCTTCTGGTCCACGGCGTGGGTGCTGCCGTACCCGGTGCTGGTCGTCGCCTCGGTGGTGGCCGGGTTGCTGGCCCTGCCGGTGTTCAGCGTGATCCGGCAGTGCCTGGCGGCCCTGGTCCCGCCCCACCAGCGCCGGATCGGCTTCTCCCTCGACTCGATCATGGTCGAGCTCTCCTACATGACCGGGCCCGCCCTCGGCGTCCTCGGCGTCACGCAGCTGGGCAGCGCGTGGACGATGTGCGCCGTCGCGATCGGCCTGACCGGCTCGGGCGCGGCCCTGATCCTGCTGAACCCGCCGACCCGTTCGGCCGAGGAGCTCTCGGCCCCGGCGGAGCGGGTGCCGCGCCGCCGGTGGCTGACCTCCGGCGTCGTCGCGCTGCTCGGCACCGCCGCGGCGGCGACGTTCGTGCTGACCGCCTCCGAGCTGGCCCTGGTGGCGGCGGTGAAGGACGCCGGTGACACCGCGTGGACCGGCCTGGCCATCGGGGTGTGGTGCCTGTACTCGCTGGTCGGCGGCTTCGTGTACGGCACGCTGCCCCGGGGCGCCTCGCCGCTGGTCCTGATCGGCGGGATGGGCCTGCTCACCGTGCCGGTGGGGCTGGTGAGCGGCGACTGGCGGTGGCTGCTGCTGGCGCTGCTGCCGGCCGGCCTGCTGTGCGCGCCGGGACTGTCGTCCACGGTCGAGGGCCTCAGCCACCGGGTCCCGGCCGCGGCGCGGGGAGAGGCGATGGGCCTGCACGGCACGGCGCTGCTGATCGGCGGCGCCGCCTCGTCCCCGATCGCCGGGGCGATCATCGACCACGGCGGGCCGGGCTGGGCCTTCGTCGCCGCCGGGCTGGTGGCGACGGGGATGGTGCTGATCGCGCTGCCCTTCTGGCGGCGGATGCCGGCCGAGGTCCCGGAGGAGCGGCCGGTGGCCGCCGTCGTGTGAGGTGCTCCGTCCCGGTGCGGTGAATCCGGGACGGCCCGGGCCGGGCCGGTGGTCCGGGCCGGCGGTTCGGCGGCTGGCGGCGGTCCGGGCGGCGGTCCGGCTCCGGGCTGAGGCGATGGTCCCGGCCCGGCCGGCGGGGGTCCTCCCGGCGGCCCGGCCCGGGACCCGGCCCGGGATGTTTCCGGAGGATTGACATCCGGTAAATACGAAACGAAACAGTTGCGTATCGGAAGTGGGAGCGATACGGTCACGTTGCGAAACTTAATCGTATCGAAAACGGGGACCCATGGAACCGCAGCTCGGCCACCCGAGACGATGGCAGGTACTGGGAGTGCTGGTCTTCAGCCTCCTGGCCGTCGTCCTCGACAACACGATCCTCAACGTCGCCCTCAAGACGATCGCCGACCCGGAGGAGGGACTCGGCGCGACCCAGAGCCAGATGGAATGGGCGATCAACTCCTACACGCTCGTCTTCGCGGGCCTGCTGTTCACCTTCGGGGTCATCGGCGACCGCACCGGCCGCAGGCGCATGCTGCTGGTCGGCATGGCGCTCTTCGGCCTCGCCTCGCTGGCCAGCGCCTACGCCCAGGACCCGGGCCAGCTCATCGTGGCGCGGGCGTTCATGGGGGTCGGCGGCGCCGCGATCATGCCGGCGACCCTCGCCATCATCTCCAACGTCTTCCCGCCGCACGAGCGCGGTAAGGCGATCGGCGTGTGGGCCGGGGGTGTCGGCCTCGCCGTGGCGATCGGCCCGATCACCGGCGGCCTGCTGATCGAGCACTTCTGGTGGGGCTCGGTCTTCCTGATCAACCTGCCGATCGTCCTGGTCGCCATGGTGCTCATCACCCTGGTCGTGCCCGAGTCGCGCGACCCCAGGCCGTCCAGGCTCGACCCGGCCGGCGTGCTGCTGTCCATCATCGGCCTGGTCGCCCTCACCTACGGCATCATCCGGGGCGGCGAGCTGGCCACCGTCGCCAGCGCCGAGGTGCTCGTCCCGACGCTCCTCGGCGTGGCCGTACTGGGCCTCTTCGTCTGGTACGAGCGCCGCGTCGACCACCCGGCCTTCGACGTCACCTACTTCCGCGACGCCCGCTTCGCCACCGCGGTCGGCCTGATCGGCATCGTGTTCTTCGCGATGATGGGCGCGATGTTCTTCCTGGTCTTCTACCTGCAGGTCGTCCTCGGCCACACCCCGCTGCAGGCCGGCGCGCTGATGATCCCGTTCGCCGCGGCCCAGCTCATCTTCGCCCCGCTCAGCCAGCGGATGGTCCGCCGCTTCGGCGGCAAGCCGACCGCCACCCTGAGCATGCTCGTCGTGGCCGGCGTGCTGGCCTCCTACGCGCTGATGGACCGAAGCACGCCGCTCGTGGTCATCGAGATCGTCTTCTTCGTCCAGGGCGCGGCCATGGCCAACATCATGCCGCCGGCGACCACCGCGATCATGGAGGCCCTGCCCAGGGAGAAGGCCGGTGTCGGCTCCGCCATGAGCAACACCGTCCGGCAGGTCGCGGGCGCGCTCGGCGTGGCCCTGCTCGGCTCGGTGCTGTCGGCGACCTACCGCGACGAGATCGCCCCCGCGCTGGCCGGGCTGCCCGAGAAGCTCAGGCACGTCGCGGGCGAGTCGCTGACGGACACGATGGGCGTGGCCCAGAGCCTCGGCGCGCGCGGCGCGGCCCTGGTGGAGCCCGCCAAGACGGCCTTCCTGGACGGCATGCACGTCACCGCGCTGGTCTCGGCGGCGATCACGCTGATCGGGGCGCTGGTGGCGCTCAGGTGGCTGCCGTCCGGCGACGGCGGCGCGGCCGTCGCTCCCGCCTCCGACTCCGCAATCGGGGAGGGGGACCGCGACAGGGAACCGGCAGTAGTGTAGACGTGCGATGAGCACGACTGACGAGACGCGAGCGGCCCGCCCGGCGGGCCGTCCCCGCAGCGCCCGGGCGGAACAGGCGATCATCGACGCCACCCTCGACCTGCTCGGCGAGGGCATGAACATCGCCGAGCTGTCGATCGAGGCGATCGCCGCCCGGGCCGGGGTGGGCAAGACCACCATCTACCGGCGCTGGGCCAACAAGGAAGACCTGTGCGTCGACGCCCTCGCCCGGCTCAAGTCGCCGCTGCCGGAGCTGCGGGGCGAGTCGGTCCGCGAGGATCTCGTCGCCTACCTCGAGGTCGTCGTGCGCGACTCGTGTGACGCGCGCCGCCGGTGCGTGATGAGCATCGTGATGAACGACGCCGAGCGGCACCCGCGTCTCGTCGCGCGGGTCCGCCAGGCCCTGATCGAGCCGCGCCGGGAGGTGCTGGCCGCCGTGCTGCGGAGGGGTACCGCCACCGGCGAGCTCCGGGCCGACCTCGACGTGCCCGTCGCGATGGCGGCGCTGATCGGCACCGTCACGTGGTACATGCGCGACGCGGGACCCGACGGGACCACGGAGTCACCGGCCGGCATCGCCGAGCGGATCGTCGACCAGCTCCTGGCCGGCCTGGCGCCCGCCGCCTGAGAACCGGTCCGTCCGGGGGCCGGCCCCGTCCGGGGGACCGGTCCCGGGCCCGGCGCCCGAAAACAGGCCTGGGCAAAAGATGAACATTGTTCTACTCTCGCGGCCATGCGCCCGTTACGCGGGGCCGCGACCGTCGTCGCGCTGACCCTCGCCCTGCTGCTGCCCGCCTCCGCGGCCCTCGCCCACGAGGAACGCCCCGTGAAACTCCCCGACGGCACGGGCAGCGTCCCGGTGCACCGTACCGGGGAACCCGACCTGCTGGTCTGCAAGAGCGACCGCGCCGACTTCGGCAGGCGGATCGCGGACTTCCCGCCCGACCTCAGGCGGCGCAACCTGGAGCTGTTCGACCGCTGCCAGGGGCAGGGGTACCGCCACCTGCAGGAGGCGGTGGACAAGGTCGACCGGCCCGGAATGAACATCGCGATCCTGCCCGGCGTCTACCTGGAGGAGCCCAGCCTGCCGGAGCCCACCGGCGCCTGCGCCCACCTGCCCGCCCGCTGGTCGGCCTGGGGCTACCAGATCCTCTCCTACGAGCAGCAGCGGCAGTGCCCGCACAACCAGAACCTGGTCGCCATCCTCGGGATCAAGGACCTGCAGATCGAGGGCACCGGCGCTAAGCCGACGGACGTGATCATCGACGCGCAGTACCGGAAGCTCAACGCGATCCGCGCCGACACGGCCAACGGGATCTACTTCCGCAACTTCACCGCCCAGCGGACCACGTTCAACTCGATCTACATCCTCGCCGCCGACGGCTTCGTCATCGACACGATGCTCACCCGCTGGAACGACGAGTACGGCTTCCTGACCTTCGCCAGCGACCACGGCCTCTACACCGACTGCGAGTCGCACGGCAACGGCGACTCCGGGCTCTACCCGGGCAGCGCCTCGAACATCAACGACGGCCGGGGCCACGACGTGCCGCGCTACTCCATCGAGATCCGGCGCTGCAAGAGCCACGGCAACATGGTCGGCTACTCCGGCACGGCGGGCGACTCGGTGTACGTCCACGACAACGAGTTCTTCGACAACATGGGCGGCGCCTCGATGGACAGCGCGTTCGCCGGGCACCCGGGCCTGCCGCAGAACCACGCCCGCTTCGAGCGCAACCGGATCCACGACAACAACCGGGACTACTACCGGTACGTCGCCGACGGCACCTGCGCCAAGCCCGCGGCCGAACGCGGCTACGAGCGGGGCGTCGTCTGTCCCCAGATCGGCATGCCCCGGGGCACCGGGATCATCACCGCGGGCGGCAACTGGAACGTCTTCCGCGACAACTGGATCTGGGGCCACGAGTCCGCCGCCTTCGACCTGCTCGCGGTGCCCGCCTTCATCCGCGGGGAGGGGGCCCTGGGCAAGCAGTTCGACACCTCCCACCACAACCTCTACGAGGGCAACCGCCTCGGCGTCACGCCCGAAGGCGTGAGCCGCCCCAACGGCGCCGGCGTCTCGTGGGACGGGCAGGGGACCGGTAACTGCTGGCAGGACGACGCCGGCCCCTCCACCCCGTGGGCGCTGCCCGCCTGCGGCTCGGCCGGGCCGTCCCGGATCCTCGGCGAACCGGTCAAGCTCGCCAAGGGCTACCTGTGCAACGACTACAGCATCCGCGAGCGGCGCCTCCCGGCCGGCTGCGAATGGTACGGCGCGGCGGGCGCGGCCAGGGTCGAGGTGCAGCTCGCCCTCGCCGGCTCCCTCGCGCTCGGCCTGGTCGCGGTCCTGCTCCGGCGCCGCGCGCTCCGCTCCCGGGCCGGTCTGGCCGTCACGGTCGCCGGGCTCACGGGCCTGACCCTGGACGTCCTCGGCGCGGCCTACGGCCACACCCCGCTGCCCGCCGCCGCCCTGGTGCTGATGGGGGCGTGGTGGATCGGCGCGGGCCTGCTGTGGCTGCGGCCCGGTGGCCGGTCACGCGGCGGGACCGGAGCCGGGGTCGCCGCCGGGGCCGGGGAGGCCGGAGCCGGGGCCGCCGGCGGGACCGGCGCCGGAGTGGAAACCGGAGCCGGAGGGCCGCGGAGGGGCCGGGGGTTCGGCTGGTTCACGGTCGTGCTCGGCGTCCTCGCCCTGATCGACGCGTTCGACAAGGCGGTCGTGATGATCCCGCTGCTGCCGGTCGGCCCCGGCTGGATCCGGGGCCTGCTCTGCGGGGTCTGGGTCCTCTGGGCGGTCGTCCTGCTCGCCCGCAGGCCGAGCCGTACGGCGGCGGCCCCCGCCGAGGAGGTGCCCGCGTGAGGCGGCGGGCGGTGGCGGCCCTGGGCGCCTGCCTGCTGCTGGCCGCCTGCAACGTCTCCACCGGACACCACAATCCCGGCACCGACCACAGCGTGGCCTCCGCGCCCCCGCCCTACGACGCCTACGGCGCTCCCAAGGGGCCGACGGTCGAGATCACCGTCACCGGCGGCCGGGTGACCCCGCCGCCCGGCCGCGTCGAGGTCACCAGGGGACAGGCGGTCCGCCTGGTCGTCACCTCCGACGTCGCCGACGAGATCCACGTCCACGGCTTCGACCTCACCCGCCGCCTGGAGCCCGGCAGGCCCGTCACCCTCGACGTCGTCGCCGACCGCACCGGGCTGTTCGAGGTCGAGACCCACGAGTCCGGCCTCGTCCTGACCCAGCTCGTCATCCGATGACGCGCCTCCTCGCCCACACCGCGGCCCGGCCGCCGATCCACGCGCTGACCGGCCACGACGTCACCGGGATCCTGTCCCGCTCCACGGCCGGGCCGCCGATGCAGGCGCTGACCGGGCACGACGTCACCGGGGTCCTGTCCCACGCCGTGGCCCGGCCGCCGGTCCGCCTCCTGGCCGGCCTTCCCGGTCACGACGTCACCGGGGTCCTCGCCCATGGGCTGGGGAGCCGGCACGACCTGCCGATCCCGCTGTTCTACGCCTTCGCCGGGGCGTTCGCGGCGCTGTTCGTGTCGTTCCTCGGGCTCGCCCTGCTCTGGGCCGACTCGCGGTTCCGCGGCGGGGCGGCCGGTCGGCCGGTACGGCTCCCCGAGGGGGCACGGGTCCGGTGGACGCTGCGGGTCATCGGGCTGGCCGGGGCCGTCTTCACCGCGGCCTGGACGCTCCTCGGGCCCGACGACCCCGGCCGGAACCCGGCCGCCCACCTGGTCTACGTGATCCTCTGGACCGGACTGATCCCGGCGTCGCTGCTGCTCGGGCCGGTATGGCGGCTCCTCAACCCGCTGCGCACGATCCACCTGCTGCTCGGCGGCCGGGACAAGGGGCCCGCGCCGTTCGGCTACCGGCCCGCCGCGCTCGGCCTGACCGCCTTCGCCTGGATGGAACTGGCCTCGCCCGCCCCCGCCTCGACGACCACGCTGGCCGTCTTCTTCACCCTGTACGGCGCCGCCCACCTGGCCGCGGCCTTCCGGTACGGGACGCGGTGGTTCGACCGGGCCGACGCCTTCGAGGTCTACTCCGCCCTGATCGGCCGCCTCTCGCCCCTCGGCCGCAGGGACGACGGCAGGCTGGTCCTGCGCAACCCCCTCGACGGGCTCGACGCCCTGCGTCCGGCCCCGGGGCTGGTCGCCGTCGTGTGCGTGCTGCTGGGCACCACCGGATACGACGGGTTCTCCGACTCCCCGTGGTGGGTGGAACTCCTGCAGACCGGGCCGCTGGGCCGTACGGTCACCGGGACGCTCGGCCTGCTCGCCGCGATCGGCCTCGTGGCGGCCCTCTACCGGGCCTGCACCGCCGCCGCCGGACTGATCGGCCGGGCCGGACGGGTCGGGGCCGCCGCCGTACCCGTGCCGTCCGGCGGAGCGGTCGGCGCGAGCGGGGAAGGCCGTGCGAGCGGGCGAGCCGTGCCGTCCGGCGGAGCGGTCGGTACGAGCGGGGAAGGCCGTGCGAGCGGGGGAGCCGGGGCGACCGGCGGGCGCGGCGCGGCCCGGCTGTTCGCCCACTCGCTGGTCCCCGTCGCGGTCGGCTACCTGATCGCCCACTACTTCTCGCTCCTCGTCATCGAGGGACAGCGGGCGGTCGTCCTCTCGCTCGGCCTGGACCGGACCGTGGACCCGGACGTGGTGGGCCCCGGCGCGATCGCCTCCGTCCAGGTGCTGGCCATCGTGGCCGGCCACGTGCTCGGCGTGGTCGCCGCACACGACCGGTCCGTACGGCTCTTCCCGCCGGAGAAGGCGGTCGCCGGGCAGATCCCGCTGCTGGTCCTGATGGTCTGCTACACCATCGGAGGGCTCATCCTGCTGTTCGCGGCATGATGGACGCCGTGGGATCCTCCGTACGCAGAAGCCCGGTCCAGCAACGCAGCGTGGAGCGGGTGAACCAGATGCTCGACGCTGCGGCGGCCCTGCTCGACGAGGGCGGCTACGACGCGTTGAGCACCCGGGCGGTGGCGGCCCGCGCCGAGGTGCCGATCGGCTCGATCTACCGTTTCTTCCGCGACAAGCGCGGCCTGGCCGACGCCCTGGCCCGGCGCAACCTGGAGCGTTTCCTGGCCCGGATCCAGCTGCGGCTCACGGGGGCGGCGGACTGGCCGGACACGGTGGACCTGGTGGTGGACGAGTACGTCGAGATGAAGCGCACGGTCCCGGGTTTCGCGGTCATCGACTTCGGCGAGAACCGCGCGGTGGCCGAGTCCCTCGCCACCTATCTCGCCGGACGGCTCCTCCCGGGGACGGCGGACGGTCTCGACGCGGGCGACCTGAACCGTTCGCTCCGCGTCGCCGTCGAGGCCGCCGACGCGCTCCTCAAACTCGCCTTCCGCGAGTCCCCCGGGGGCGACCCCTCCTACATCGCCGAGACCAAGCGCCTCCTCCGCGCCTACCTGGAGCGCGCCCTACCTCGCTGACCGAGCCTCCGCGGAACGGAAGCCTCGCCTTTCCGGCGAACTGATCAACGAGTACCGCCGAGCCGCATCGTCCTTTCGGAGAACTCCCAGCTCAGGTCCTACGCGATGGGTTCTGGAGCGGTATAGGCCGTTTCAGGCGGCGATCACTTGAATCTGGGACTCCAGCCCAGCGAAGTCACCAGGGTTCCGGGTCACCAGGGGAAGGCCGTTGGCCGCGGCGACCGACGCGATCAGCAGATCGGCCAGCCGCTTACGCGGCTGGCGGCCGAGGTCCAGCACGAGCGCGTAGATGATTCCGTAGGCGCGGGCGGCGTCGGTGTCGAAAGGGATCGGATCGAAGGTGGACTCCGCCCACTGCAGCACTGCCTGCCGTACGGCTCGCGCGTCGGCGGTCTTGGCCGCATGCGGACCTGCCGCGAGTTCGGCCATCGAGACGGAGCTGATCGCCGGACGCAGGTCACCTGGCCGGCAGCCGAGAGTGCCGGCGATGTACTGCTCGTCGAGTCGCTCGAGATCGATGACGGCGGAGGTGTCCAGCAGGAGGTTGCGCGGGTCACTCACCGAGCGTCCCCGAGCAGGGTGTCGGAGTCGATCGCGGCATCGACGTCGCTCCGGAACTCGACGTAGTCGATGCGTGGCAGGCGGGCGGCGGTGCGCCTGAGCTCGCTCCACGGCACGAAGGTCCGGCGACCGGTGACCAGCCGGAGCGCGTGGGCGCGGACCTCGACCAGTTGGTCGGGGGTCAGCTGCTCGACGAGGTGGTGTACGTCGTCGTAGTCATGGGCGGCGGTCATGCCTTCGAGTGTACGCACGGCTCCTGCCCGTACGAGGGGAAATCACGGGTGCCGGATATTCATCCGCGCAGGTCTCAGGGCTGATCGGCGACCGCTCGGTTCGAACCGCGAGGTCATGGGACCGGAACGCCGCAGCGATGATCCGCCGTCATGACGGTGGTGCGGGCATGCCGATCATGGCCATGGGGTGTGCCGCGCCGGTCCGCCGTCCCGTCCTCACCGCCGGGCGCCCGGATCTCAGGGGGCCTGTTCGCGCCAGCGGTTGGTGATGGGGAGGCGGCGGTCGCGGCCGAAGTTCTTCGGGGTGATCTTCGGGCCCGGCGGGTACTGGCGGCGCTTGTACTCGGCGAGGTCCACCAGGCGGATGACCCTGGCCACCAGCTCCGGGTCGTGGCCGGCCGCGACGAGCCGGGCCGAGCCCATGTCCTTCTCGACGTAGTCACCGAGCAGCGGGTCGAGCACGTCGTACGGCGGCAGGGAGTCGGTGTCGCGCTGGCCGGGCCGCAGCTCCGCGCTCGGCTCCTTGGAGATGGAGTTCTCCGGGATCGGTGGCCGGTCGAAGCCGTACAGGAAGTCGCCGGAGGTGCCCGCCTGGGCGTTGCGCCAGCGGGACAGCTCCCAGACCTGGGTCTTGAGCACGTCCTTGAGGGGCGCGAAGCCGCCGGCGGAGTCGCCGTAGAGGGTGGAGTAGCCGACCGCCAGCTCGCTCTTGTTGCCGGTGGTGAGCACCAGGTGGCCGTGCTCGTTGGACAGGCCCATCAGGATCATGCCGCGCACCCGGGCCTGGAGGTTCTCCGCGGCCAGGCCGGACAGCTCGATCTCCTTCTCGAACGCCTCGACGATGTCGGCGATCGGCACCATCCGGGCGTTGATCCCCTGCCGGTCCACCAGCTCCCGGGCGTCGCTCAGGGAGTGCTCGGAGGAGTGGAGCGAGGGCAGCATGACCGCGTGCACCCGGTCGGGGCCGACGGCGTCGGAGGCGATCGTGGCGGTCAGCGCCGAGTCGATCCCGCCGGACAGGCCCAGGATGACCGACCGGAAGCCGTTCTTGGCGACGTAGTCGCGAAGCCCGAGCACCAGGGCCGAGTAGACCTCGGCGGGGTCGTCCAGGTGCGGCGCCACGGAGGGGGGCTGCGGGGTGTACGGCTCGACGGGGAACGCGGCCAGCTCCACCCGCTCCACCGTGATCACCGTGCCGTCGTGGGCGTCCACCTCGAACGACCCGAGCCCGCCGTACCGGGCCTCGGGCAGTTCCAGGTCGGTGACCAGGAGCTCCTCGGAGAACTGCGCGGCCCGCGCGACGAGCTCACCGGAGGCCGAGACGATGATCGAGTCGCCGTCGAAGACCAGTTCGTCCTGCCCGCCGACCTGGTTGGCGTAGGCGAGGGCGCAGCCCGCCTCCCGCGCCCGCCGGGAGACCAGCTCCAGCCGGACGTCGTCCTTCTCCCTCTCGTACGGCGAGGCGTTCGGCACCACCAGCAGCCCGGCCCCCGCCTCGGCCACGACCGAGACCGGCCCGCCGTCCTGCCACAGGTCCTCGCAGACGGCGATCGCCACGTCCACCCCGTGCAGGCGGAAGATCGGCAGGCGGTCGCCGCGCACGAAGTAGCGGTACTCGTCGAAGACGCCGTAGTTCGGCAGGTGGTGCTTGGCGGTCCTGGTGACGACCCGGCCGCGGTGCAGCAGCGCGGCGGCGTCCAGCGGGGCGCCCTTGGGCTGCCCGACCCGGGGCGCCAGGCCGGCCCGGTCGACGTAGCCCACCACCACCGGGATCTCGCCGAGGCCCTCGTCGGCCAGCCGCCGGGCGACGTCCTCGATCGCGGCGATCGACGCCTCCACGAACGAGCTGCGCAACACGAGGTCCTCGGCCGGGTAACCGGTCAGGAACATCTCGGTGAAGACCACCAGGTGCGCGCCCCGGTCCGCGGCGCGCCCGGTCCACTCGACGAGTCTGTCCGCATTGCCGGCGAGGTCGCCGACGACGGGGTTGGTCTGGGCCAGGGCGATACGGAGTTGAGCCACGCCCCCACCCTATTCCCGGCCTCGCGGGAGACGGTTGCGGGGCGATCGGGACACCCCGGAGCCGGCGGGCGGCCGGTCCGGGGAGGGAACCGCTCCCGCCGGACCGGCCGGTCCGGGGAGGGAGGGGTTCCCGCCGAACGACCGGTGCGGGGAGGGAGCGGCTCCCGCCGGAACGGCCGGTGCGGGCCGCCCGGGGAAGGGGGCGGCCCGTATCCGTCAGCCGGTGACGCCGAGCAGGCCGAGCCTCCGCGCCGAAGCGGGCTCGGTGACGCGCCGGACCTCCTTCCCCGAGCGGTCGAGGACGACGAGCGTGTTGGCCGAGGCGCCCTTCACCCGGACGGCCAGGCGGCCGTCGCGCAGGTAGTGGGCGCTCAGTGCCCTGCCCTTCACCGGGAGGGCGATCTTCTTTCCGGTCGTCGTGTCGTAGACCGACGGGCTGTACCAGGCGGGCCAGGAGCCGTCGCCGCCCGGGGCGTTCGCGGAGATCGCGTTCACCACGACCCGGCGCCCGTCGGGCGAGACGCTCCCCACGTGGTTGGCGAGCCTGATGCCGGGCGCCTTGCGGGAGCGGTGGGTGCGGGTGTCGAGCAGGTGGACGCCGGCGGTGTCCCCGGCGTAGCCGGCGAGCGTCCGGCCGTCGGCCGACCACGCCAGGTGGCAGGGGCCGGGGGTGCGGCCGAGGACGGTCACCCGCCCGCCGGAGGCGCCGACCGCGGCCACCGTCGCGGCTTCCGAATCGCCCCTCCTGGGGAAGGCGATCCGCCTGCCGTCGGCGCTCCAGGCGGGGGTCACGCACGGCCCGCCGTAGGCCGCGCCGGTGGCGACGACCTTGTCCCCGGCGGCCGACCTGACGTGCAGGCGGCCCTTGTCGTCGATCCAGGCGACGCGCCCGCCGTCCGGCGACGCGGAGAACTGCCCGACGAAGGAACCCCCGCTCGACGGGATGGTCACCTGTCGCCCGCCGGGTCCGGTCGTCACCTGGACGCCGCCGTCCTTGTAGTCGAAGTAGACGCCGCGTACGGTGGCCGCCGCGCGGGCCGGGGCCGAGGCCGCCGCGGGGTTCGCGGCGGAAGCGGCCGTCCCGGCGGATGCCTGGGCGGGGGCGGAGAGAGCGGGGGCGGTCACGGCGAGTGCGGCGCCGGCGACCAGGGCCCGGTATTTCACAACGGTCTCCTCGGAACGGTTCGTCTGCTCGTTGTTAGAGCGCCGAGCGGCGCAGAAGGTTCACATTCGCCCGGAACCGGAACCGGAACCGGAACCGGAACGTCGTCTCCGCCCGTCTGGGCCGAAGGCTCACGTCCGGCTGCGGATCGGAGGTTCGCATCCGGCCGGGTTCTCGAAGGCCCGCGTCCGTCCGGGGCCGGGGGCCCGTTCCGGCCCGGTGGAGGGCTCACCGCCGCCCGGCCGGGACCGGAGGTTCGCGGCCCGCCGGAAGCGGCAGGACGGCCTCCACGACGGTGCCGCCGCCCGGGGCCGCGCCGACCACGCACGTTCCGCCCAGCTCGGCGGCGCGCTCGCGCATCGACAGCAGGCCCACACCGGAGCGGGCCGTCCCCGGCAGCCCCTTGCCGTCGTCCTGCACCCGTACCGTCAGCGACTCCCCGCGGGCCAGCGAGACCGTCGCGGTCCGGGCCCCGGCGTGCTTGCGGATGTTGGTCAGCGCCTCCTGGGCGATCCGGTAGGCGGCCACCTCCGCGGCGGCGGGCAGGTCGGACAGTTCGCCCGCCGTCTCCACGGCCACCACGGGATCCCCCTCGGCGGCCAGCGCCCGTACGGCCCCGGCCAGGCCCAGCTCGTCCAGGGTCGGCGGGCGCAGGCCGTACACCAGCTCCCTGACCTCCCGGCTGACCGTGTCCATGGCGCCGCGCAGCTCGGCCAGCAGCAGGTCGGCCGAGTCGGGGGAGGTGCGCAGGGTGATCCTGGCCATGTTGATCGACATGGCCATGTCGGTCAGCGCGTGCCCGAGCCCGTCGTGCAGGTCGCGGCGCAGGCGGCGGCGCTCCTCCTCGCGGGCGCTCAGGATGCGCTCGCGGGAGCGCCGCAGGTCGGCGGTCATCCGTACGGCGTGCACGACGTCCGCCACGTACGGCGTGGCCGCCGCGATGAGCCGGTCGTTGTGCGCGGCGGCGAACCGGCGGGGGCCGGGGGAGCCCAGCAGCAACCGCCCCACCGGCTCCCCGTGCCAGACCAGCGGCACCGCCCGCGGGGTGGGGCCCAGCAGCCCGATCTCCGCCGCCCTGCCCTCCACGCCGTCCGCCTCGACCGCGACCCCGGTGACGCTCAGCACGTCGCGGATCACCGCGGCCATGGCGGCGAGCGCGTTCGCCGGCTCGGCCTGGGCGGCCTCCGCGGCCAGCCGCGCGGTCAGCGCCCGCGGGTCGCCGCGCGTGCCGTACAGGAGCCGGTCGGCCCACAGCCGCAGCACGCGGCGGAGCGGGTGGAAGACCGCGCCGGCGAACAGCGCCGCGATCGCCCCGCCGACCGGGGCGTAGTCGGACAGGAACAGCCCGGCCACGGCGCCCGCACCGAAGTAGACCACGCTGACCGCGGCGATCAGCCCGGCGGCCACGAAGGCGCGGCCGGCCACGGTGTCGATGCCGTAGAGCCGGTAGCGCAGCACGGCGAAGGCGATGGAGACCGGGATAAGCCCGGTGAGGACGGTCGCCGGCAGCCACCAGGCGGGACCGCCGAGCAGGACGACGACGTACAGGCCGAACGTGCTCAGCGGCCAGGCGATCTGGCGGCGCAGCACCGGGTCGGCGCCCCGGAAGCGGACGGCCAGGGAGACCAGGGCCAGGACGGCCATGGCGTTGATCGCCCACGTCGAGGCCAGGAGCATCCACTCCATGTGGGGGGCCAGCGCCTCGACGGCGAACGGGTTCGGGACGACCCTCGGCAGCGGGTAGTTCCGGAGCGGCGGGGTCGGGCGGGTGAGCGCGCGGAACCCCTCCGCCGCCATGACCGTGAACGCCAGCGCCGCCACCGGGCGCCAGCGCCGCGACGGCAGCCGCCCGTCGGGAGAGTACAGCGGCAGTACGGTGGCCAGCAGGATTCCGCCGAAGATCCAGCCCAGGCCGGAGATGTGGCGGTAGTACCCGGCGGCCGCCATCGCGCCGTCGGCGCCCGAGCGCAGCATCATGGCGCCGGCGAAGGTGCTGACCGCGCAGCCGAAGCCGCCCAGGCACATCAGCCACGCGGTGGGCGGGCGCGACCGGTGGGCCAGCAGGAACGCCCCCACCAGCGGGAAGGTCACGCCGACCGACATGTCCGGAGTGGCGGGAACGTCCCAGGCCCAGCCCGGCGGGAGCTGCCGGTAGGTGACGTAGCCGGCGACGGTGAGCGTGACGGACACGACGGCCGACACGACGGCGACGATCCGCCGGGGCGAGGTGAGCAGCGCGCGCCGGGCGGACCACCCCGCCACCGCTACCTGCCCGGTCCGCCGGGGTTGACCAGCCCCGACTCGTAGGCCGCGACGACGAGCTGGGCGCGGTCGTGCAGCCCGAGGTGGTCCAGGAGCCTGGTCATCGACTGCGCCACCGAGTGCTCGGACACCGACAGGGTCGCGGCGATCTGGCGGTTGGTGAGCCCCCGGGCGACCAGCTTCATCAGGTCCAGGTCGGTGTCGCCGAGGCCGGCGAGGGCGGGCGGGACCGAGGGGTCGGCCCGTCCGGCGAAGGCCGCGATCAGCCGGGTGGTGACGGCGGGGTCGATCAGCGCGTCCCCCGCCTGCGCGGCCCGCATCGCGCTGATGAGCTGCTCGGGGGCGGAGGTCTTGAGCACGAAGCCGCTCACCCCGGCCCGCAGCGCCGCGTACAGGTTGTCGTCCGTGCCGAACGTGGTCATCATGATCACCTTCGGTGGCGCGTCGTCGGCCAGGATGCGCCGCGCGGCGGTCAGGCCGTCCAGCCGGGGCATCTGGATGTCCATCAGCACCACGTCGGGGGAGGTCTCGCGGACGGCCGCGATCGCCCGCTCGCCGTCCTCGGCCTCGGCGACCAGCTGGAAGCCGGGCTCGCTGTCCAGCACGACCCGCAGGCCGGTGCGGACCAGCGCCTGGTCGTCGGCCACCACCACGCGCAGCGTCCGCGGCCCGCTCGTCTCCGCGGAAGCGGAAGCCGCGGTGTCCCGGACCTCGCGGACCTCGCGGACCTCGCGGGCCTCACGGGTCTCCCCGGCGGCGGGCGGCGCGGGCGGCAGGTCCAGATGGGCGGCCTGCGCCAGCATGTCGGACTCCAGGCGCTGCAGGGCCGGGCCGAGGTCCAGGCCCAGCTCCTCGCGCAGCAGCGTACGGGCGCGCCGCAGGGCGCCCAGCGCGTCACCCTGCCGGCCGCTGCGGTAGAGCGCCAGCGCGAGCAGCCGCCAGGCCTCCTCCCGCAGCGGGTGGGCGGAGGCGTGGGCCTCCAGGTCGGCCACCAGCGCGCCGGACTGCCCGAGCCGCAGGCCCGCGTCGGCGCGGCGCTCCACCGCGACCAGCCGCAGCTCCTCCAGCCTGCCCGCCTCGGTCGCCGCCCACTGCAGGTCGGAGAACTCGGCCAGGGCAGGTCCCCGCCACAGTGCGAGGGCCCGGCCCAGGTGCTCCCACACCTCGGCCGGCTCGCCCGTCGCCTTCACCGCGCGCTCGAACGTCCAGGTGTCCACCTGGTCGGGGGCGGCGCGCAGCGCGTAACCGGGCGGGGCGGAGACCAGGACCTCCGCCTCCTCCCGGGGGGCGCGGCCGGGCTCCAGGGCGCGCCGCAGGCGCGAGACGTATCCCTGGACGGTGGACAGGGCCTGGGCGGGGGGCTCGCCGGGCCAGAGCTCGTCGATGAGCATGCTCACCGGTACGGCACGGCCGCCCGCGACGAGCAGCCGGGCCAGCACGGCCATCTGACGCTGCCCGCCGAGATCGACGGGGTCCCCGCCATGGCATGCCTGGAACGGTCCCAGAGCCCGAAATGTCAGCATCGCAGGCGTAAGCGTAGAGCCACCGCGTCCAATGTCATACCAGCCCCACCTGCCATCGTTCGCCGACTGAAGAGAATCATCGGGAGTCGAAACCCCACATTCAAGGTGGGCGGCGGCACCACTTCGGTCACAGATCTTCACCCCGAAAGTGGAAAATCCCTTTAAGGGTGAAATAACCGAATATGTAGTGCTATGCCGGGAGTCGGCGGGTGCGTCGGACGGCGCGGCGGCCGCTGCCGCTGCCGCAGTCGATGCCGGTGCCGGTGCCGCGGCGCTCCGCGCCCAGGCCGGCGCCGTTCCCGGGGGGACCCGGCTCGGTTCGCGCATCGCCCCAGCCCTCCATTCCATGACCGGGGGACCGTACCGCGCGGGAACAGCAATCGGATCAACAACGGCTCAACGCGCCCGGCGCCGCGGGCCGGCCGCCGCGGTCACGCCTCCGGGGAGGCCGCGCGGCGGCGCAGGGCCGGGCGGATCGCGAGCAGGCCCGCCGCCGCGACCAGGTTGACGCCGCCGACGGTCAGCCACAGCGTGACGGGGCCGGCCGCGAGCAGGTGGGTCCCGGCCAGCGGGGCGAGCATCGCCCCGCCCGACATGGCCAGGCCGTACATGCCGGCGTAGCGTCCGCGCAGGTGGGGCGGGGCGAGGATCGCCACGATCGCACCCGGCAGCCCCGCGGTGAGGATCTCGCCCAGCGTCCAGACGACCACGCCCACCGCGTACCCGGCGACGCTGGAGACGAAGGCGGTCAGCGCGAAGCCCGCGCTGATGACGATCAGTCCGGCGGCGAACACGGTGCCGGGGTCGCGCCTGCCGACCCAGTCGCCGGTCAGCGGCTGCAGGATCACGATCAGCACGCCGTTCACCGCGATCACCAGGCCGTAGTCGACCGTGGAGAAGCCCGAACCGCTCATCGCCACCGGCAGGGTGGTGAACACCTGGGAGTAGGCCATGTTGTACAGCAGGGAGATCAGGCAGTAGGCGATCATCAGCCGGTCGCCGAGCAGCGCGGCGAGCCCGCCGCGCGGCGCTCCGGCGCGATCCCCGGGCGGCGTCCCGCCGTCTCCGTTCCGGGGCGTGCCGTGATCCTCGGCCGGTGTCCCGCCGTCTCCGTTCTGAGGCGTGCCGTGATCCTCGGCCGGTGTCCCGCCGTCTCCGTTCCGGGGCGTGCCGTGATCCCCGGCCGGCGTCCCGCCGTTCCGGAGCCGGTCACCCTCGCCCCGGAGTCCGCCGCCGTCCGGGGACCCGCCGTCCCCGCCCCGGGACCCGGTGCGGCCCGCGCGCCGGGGCAGCGTCTCGGGCACCGCCCGCCACACCAGCAGGCCGAAGGCCAGCGAGGTGAGGGCGTTGACGGCGAACATCCAGCCGTACCCGGCGCGGGCGAGCCAGCCCCCGGCGACCATCGCCACCGAGAAGCCCAGGTTCAGCGCCCAGAAGAGCAGGCCGTAGGCGCGCGGCCGGTCCGCGGGGGAGACGAGGTCGGCCACCAGCGCGTTGGAGGCGGGCCGGTAGGCGTCGATCGCCAGGCCGAGCACGAACATCGACGCCACGATCGCCGGGAACGAGCTGCTCGCGCCCAGCGCCGCCATGCCGGTGGCGGTCGCCGTCATGCCGCCGGCCAGCGTGATCCGCCTGCCGTACCGGTCGGCCAGCCAGCCCGCCGGGACCTGGGAGATCAGCGAGCCCGCCCCGAACACCGTCATGACCGTGCCGGCCGCGGCCAGGGACATGCCGCGGGACTCGATCAGGTAGACGCCGATGAACGGCTGGACCATCATGCCCACCCGGTTCACCAGCGTGCCGGCCCACAGCGCCCAGAACGGCCGGGGCAGGCCGCCCAGCTTCGACCGCAGGAAACCGGAGGGGCCGGAGGGACCGGGGGAGCCGGGGGAACCGGGCCCGGCGAGGGTCGTGCTCGTCATGGCGGCAGGATTGGACAGGCGGGCGGCCGGGCGCGAATCTTTTAGCCGTGCCTAAAAAGTCCTGCCACATCGAGTGGATCTTCGCCCCCGAGGACGTCGCGCGGATCCGCTTCGCGTTCTCCCCGCTCTGGGAGCTGGTGGCCAGCCTGCGGGTGATCCGCCACCCGGCCCGGCACTCCCTGCACCTGCCGTGGGTGCGCGCGGTGCGCGACCGGGTGGCCGCGCTCGACATGGCGGAGCTGTTCGCGCTGGTCCCGGTCCGCGGTTACCTCGTCGACTTCATCACCCCGGCCCCCGAGACCCCGCTGCCCGACTTCGCCGCCGAACTGGATCAAGTACGGCGCACGCCCCCGGAGCGGGCGGCCGAGGAGGCGGGCTGGGTGGAAGGGGCCGATCCCCGGATCGTCGCACGGTTCACCGCCGACCCGGAGGCGGGGGTGGCGCGCGTCGCCGACGCCCTGGAGCGGTACTGGGAGGCGGCGTTCGCCGAGTTCTGGCCGCGCGTCCACGGCCTGCTGGAGGCCGACGTGCTGCGCCGCTCCCGCAGGCTCGCCGCGGGCGGGGCCCGGGAGCTATTCGCCGACCTGCACCCGAACGTGAGTTGGCGCGGTGACCGGCTCGCCGTCGTCCGGAACTGGGAGTACTCGGCGCCGATCGGCGGCGACGGCCTGGTGCTCGTGCCGACCGCCTTCTACTGGCCGGACACCGCCGCGATGGTCGAGCCGTACCAGCCGATGCTCGTCTACCCGGCGACGGGCGTCGGCACGCTGTGGACCGACGGCCCGCCGCCCGCCCCCGACGCCCTCGCCGCGCTGCTCGGCCGTACCCGGGCCCGGATCCTCACCGCCCTGGGCGAGCCCGCGACCACCTCGGCGCTCGCCCGGCGGATGGACCTCACCCCCGGGGCGGTCAGCCAGCACCTCACCGTCCTGGCCGGCGGGGGGCTGGTGACCCGCCGCCGTCTCGGCCGCGAGGTCGTCTACCGCCGCAGCCCGGTGGGCGACTCCCTCGCCTGCGTCCCCTGAGCCGCCGTACCTACCCGCTCCGGGCCATCGGGCCGTACCCGTCCCGGGCCGCCGGGCCGGCCGCGTCGTACCGGCTGGACTCCAGGAGCCACTCCAGTTGCGCCCGCGGCGCGGCCAGGAAGGCGCACGCGACCTTGCTGACGTCCCTGGCCTGGGCCGCCGACAGCGCGAACCGGTCGAACAGGCGGGGCAGCCGCCGGGCCGCGGCGCGCTGGTCCTCGGCGCGTTCGGCGATCCGGTCGCTCACCCAGGCGACGGCCTCCGCCTCCGAGAGCCCGAACGCCCTCGCGGCGACCGTCACGTAGTTGTGCACGTCGCCGTTCGCCCGCTCCTTGGGATACGACGCCACGTCGTTGCACCAGGCCGTCACGTCGTTGCAGGCGTCCAGCAGCGTCCGCCAGGTCACGCTCTCCCGCAGTCCCGGCGGCACCTCCACCCCCAGGCAGGGCTCCACCAGGTCGAACAGGTACGGCCCCGCGGTGCCCCGGCGCAGCGCCGGGTACTCCGCGGCCGAGGGCACCCGCCCGGCGCACCGGTTCTCCGCCTCCGCGCGGCAGGCCGCCCCCTGGGCCACCAGCCCCCGGGCGAACCGCTGCCGCCACCGGGCGCTCATCCGCCCCGCCGTGGCCCGCCACAGGCCGGCGAACGACGCCTCCACGGGGGGGCGCTCCCCGGCCGCGCCCGGCACGAGCGGCGACGCCCGGGTCATGAGGCCGAGGCGGGCGAAGGCGGCGTCCACGGTCTCGGCCACCCGCCCGGCCGGCTTCTCGTCCCACTCGTCGTCGAAGCAGAACAGCCAGGTCAGCCACTTGGCGAACAGCAGTGTCGCGTCCTCGCCGGCGTCGGCGAGCGCCCGGCCCGCCATCCGCTCGAACCGCGCCCCCGGGGGCGGCTCCAGCCCCGTCTCGCGGGCCCACCCGGCGAGCGACGCCCCGATCCGGTCGATCGCGGGGTGCATGCGGCAGGGCGCGCCCATCGCCGGGACGCGTTCGACGAGGGGCAGGAGCAGGGACGCGGCCGTGACGGGGGCGTGGGCCCGGGACGGCCACCGCTCCACCTCGCGGGGCGCCGCCCCGCATGTCCTGGCGAGCACTACAGCGGCCCGAAGAGCCAGTTGCCGGCCGCGTTCGGGTCGGCGCTGGTGTAGTACTGCCGGACCGCCTCGACCAGCTCGCCGACCGCGATGACCCCGTCCCGGTCGCGGTCGAGCCGGTCGAACGCCACGTCCACGTCGTCGTGGGCGGTGCCGAAGGCGGTCAGCGCGATCCGCAGGCCGGCCGGCCGGACCGACCCGTCCCCGTCGGTGTCGCAGAGCCGCGCGACCGCCTCGGCGGCGGGCCGGAACACCGGGTCGAACCGGTCGCCCTCCACGAACGCCGAGATCATGCCGGCCCGGAAGCCCTCCGGGAAGATCACGCCGTCACCGCCGGTCGCGGCCGACAGCGTCGCCCAGACCGCCTCCAGCCCGCCGACGAGCCGGTTGCCCGCCGGAGAGGTCGGTGACTCTCCGAAACCGACCAGGATCCTGGCGCCCAGCCCGAGCATGTCGTCCCGTACGGCCCGGCCGTCGCCGTCGACGTCCAGGTGTCCGAAGGCGCGGTCTAATTTGTGCTTGAGAAGTTCGGTGCTCACGGTAGACCCCCGTGTTACGTGAATGGCGCGAACGATTACGCTAGGTGACGATAGCGAGGTGATTCCAAGAGCCATTCCAGGTAGGCCCTGGGAATGGTCAAGAAAGCGCACGTGACCTGGATCACCTCCCGGGCGGCGGCCGTGTCGAGGCCGCGCCGCTCCACCACCTGCGGGATCGCGCGGGCGGCCGTCCACAGGTCGTCCATCCGCTCGACCAGCCGGTCGGTCACCCACGCCACGGGGTCCCCGCCGCACACGCCGTCCCGGCCGCCCGCGCCATCGGGTCCGGCCGTGCCGTCGGGCCCCACCGTGCCGTTCTGTCCGCCTGTGGAGCCGGTGAGCCCCGCCGTGGAGCCGGTGGGCCCCGCCGTGGGACCGGTGAGCCCCGCCGCGGATCGGGGGAGCCCGGCCGCCGCCGTCAGGTAGCCGCCCCCGGCCATCAGGTCCGCGCACCACGTGACCACGTCGCAGCTCGCCTCGACGACCGCCGCCCAGTGCGGGCCCCGCCGTACGGCCGCGGGCGCCTCCACCCCGGCGCACGGCTCCACCAGGTCGAACAGGTAGCGGCCGAAGCGGTCCCTGCCGAACGGCGGGTAGTCCCCGGCCGCCGGCGCGGCGGCGCGGAGCAGCGCCGCGCACTGGGCGGCCAGCCCGGCCAGGAACCCCTCGCGCCAGCCGTCGCTCATCCGCGGCGCGCAGGCCCGCCACAGGTCGGCGAACGCCCGCTCCACCGCCGCCGGGCCCGGCTCGTCCCCGCGCGCCACCCGCGGCACCCCGGCCAGCGCCGCGGGGTCCTCGCGCGCCGCGGACATCCAGACCAGCCAGCGGGCGAACATCGTGGCCGCGTCCGTGCCGTACCCGGCGAACGCCCTTCCGGCCAGCAGGTGCGCGCCCCCGCCGGGATCGGCCCGCAGGCCGTGCCGCCGCGACCAGGCGATGGCCGCCGCCTCGATCCGGTGCACCGACGGGTGCACCGGGCACGGTACGGCCAGCGCCGCGAGCCGCTCGGTGAGCGAGATGGGCGGCGCGGCGGGCGCGGTGCCGCCCGCAGGTCCGTGCCGCAGTCCGGTGCGCATCGTCTTCCTCCCCGGGAGAACATCGGTCCGTTCCGGCCGGGAACGAGTGACCACCTTGATCTGGTCAGAGGGGTTTTAGCCGCTTTGACCTGGGCAAACTCGGTTCCGGCTGCTGGGAGTCTCGCACCACCGGTCACGCCGGACGGCCGGGACGCGCCAGCCGCCGGGCCCGCGGGCGGTGCGGCCGATGCGCCTTCCCGCCGTTCTTCTCGTAACGTGTGCGAAACACGAAGCGGGCAGACTGATACGCGGCCAGGAGTGTCGCACCCGGTCGGTAATGGAGGAGGAGCCGTGGACCGCCAGCAGGAGTTCGTTCTCCGCACCCTTGAGGAACGCGACATCCGGTTCATCCGGCTGTGGTTCACCGACGTGCTGGGCTTCCTCAAGTCGGTGGCCATCGCACCCGCCGAGCTGGAGGGGGCCTTCGCCGAGGGCATCGGCTTCGACGGCTCGTCGATCCAGGGCTTCGCCCGGGTCTACGAGTCGGACATGCTCGCCAAGCCCGACCCCTCGACGTTCCAGATCCTGCCCTGGCGCAGCGAGATGCCCGGCGCGGCCAGGATGTTCTGCGACATCCTCATGCCGGACGGGTCACCCTCCCACGCCGACCCGCGCTGGGTGCTCAAGCGCACCCTGGCCAAGGCCTCCGACATGGGGTTCAGCTTCTACACCCACCCCGAGATCGAGTTCTTCCTGCTGAAGGAGCGGCCGGAGAAGGGCGCCCGTCCCGAGCCGATCGACGACGGCGGCTACTTCGACCACACCCCGCACAGCTCCGGCCACGACTTCCGGCGCAACGCGATCATGATGCTGGAGTCGATGGGCATCTCCGTCGAGTACAGCCACCACGAGGGCGGCCCCGGCCAGCAGGAGATCGACCTGCGCTACGCCGACGCGCTGACCACCGCCGACAACATCATGACGTTCCGGCTCGTCATGAAGGAGGTCGCGCTGGAGCAGGGCATCTGGGCGAGCTTCATGCCCAAGCCCTTCACCGAGCAGCCCGGCTCGGGCATGCACACCCACATGTCGCTGTTCGAGGGCGACCGCAACGCCTTCTACGAGCCCGGCGCGGAGTACCAGCTCTCCAAGGTCGGCCGCTCCTTCATCGGCGGCCTGCTCGCGCACGCCGCGGAGATCACCGCCGTGTGCAACCAGTGGGTCAACTCCTACAAGCGGCTGTGGGGCGGCGCCGAGGCGATCGCCGGGGCCGGCGGCGAGGCGCCGAGCTACATCTCCTGGGGCCACAACAACCGCTCGGCCCTGGTGCGGGTGCCGATGTACAAGCCGCACAAGGGCGGCTCGACCCGCATCGAGTTCCGCTCCCTGGACTCGGCCTGCAACCCCTACCTCGCCTTCGCGGTGATCCTGGCCGCCGGCCTGAAGGGCATCGAGGACGGCTACGAGATGCCCCCCGGCGCCGAGGACGACGTCTGGGCGCTGACCTCGGCCGAGCGCCGGGCGCTGGGCATCCGCCCGCTGCCGCAGTCGCTTGACGAGGCCATCTCGGTCATGGAGCACAGCGAACTGGTCGCCGAGACCCTCGGCGAGCACGTCTTCGACTACTTCCTGCGCAACAAGCGCGCCGAGTGGCGCGAGTACCGCCGCCAGGTCACCGAGTTCGAGCTGGGCCGTTACCTGCCGGTGCTCTGACCTGCGGGGCTCCCCGGCCCGGCACACCGCCGGCGGGGTCCCACGGCCCCGGGGCCCGGCCGGCGACGTCGGGCGGGCCCCCGAAGCGCGCCTACTCGGGTCTCCTGTCGTGGACGGTGGCGAGCTCGGCGAGCCCCGAGATGGTCAGGACGGGGGACAGCAGGTCGTTGGCGATGACCGTGATGCGGTCGGCGTGGGTGAACAGGACGCTCAGGCCCGCGCTGTCGAGATACTCGACGTCGGTCAGGTCGAGGACCAGGGGGCCCGGGGCGCGGTCGAGGGCGGCGGCGAGAACGTCGGTGTTGCTCATGTCGATCTCACCGGCGACGGTCAGGAGCGCGACCCCGTCCGGGCGGTGTCCGGGGGTGAGGGTAAGGGGCGTGGTCATCAGGCGATCCTCATGAGCATGTCGACGGTGGTGCCGGACGGGCTGGGCGTGATGGTGACCTGCTGCATCATGGCGCGCATCAGGGCGACGCCGCGGCCGCGGTGGGCGTTCGCCTCGGGCTGGGGAAGTTTCCATCGGCCGCTGTCGGCGACGGTGAGGCGCAGGTTGTCGACGAACGCCTCGGCCCTCAGGCGGACGGTGTCGCCGGGGGCGTGGCGGTGGCCGTGCTCGATGGCGTTGGCGCACGCCTCACCGGCGGCGACGAGGACGTTCTGGATGGTCTGGGCGGGCAGGTCGCACTGGGTGAGCCAGTTCCGCAGCGCGCTGCGGACGGGTGCGAGCTGGGACGACTCGGCGGGGAAGGTCACCTCCAGCGGTGTGGGGTGGCGGTAGAGCAGCAGGGCGACGTCGTCGTTGTAGCCGTCGGCGGGCGCCAGACGGCTCATCACCTGCGTGGCGAGGTCGTCGATGGCGGTGTCCCGGCCGTCCTGGACGGCCCGGCTGGCCCGGTCGATGCCGGTGTCCAGCGGATGGCGGCGACGCTCGACCAGGCCGTCGGTGTACAGCATGAGCGTGGCGCGGGCGGGGATGACGGTCTCGCTCTCGGGGCGGGTCCTGCCCGGCCGGGCGGCCAGGGGGATGGAACGCCCGCCGTCGAGCAGGCTGGTGGTGCCGTCGGGGTAGGCGAGGATGCCCGGCGGGTGCCCGGCGCTGGAGTAGGTCAGGAGCCCGGTCGCCGGGTCGAGGACGCCGCAGAAGGCGGTGGTGCACTTCGCGCCGGGGACGCCGGCGGCGAAGTGGTCCAGGGCCATGAGGGTGCGGGCCGGACTGGCGTCCTGCAGGAGCAGCGCGCGGCACGCGCTCCGCAGCTGCCCCATGACGGCGGCGGCCTCCACGCCGTGCCCGACGCAGTCGCCGACGACGATGCCGATGCGTCCGTCGGGCAGGGTGATGGTGTCGTACCAGTCGCCGCCGACCTCCAGGGGGCGGGTGGCGGGCTCGTAGCGGACGGCGAACCCGTCGGGAAGCCGGGCGGGACCGAGGATGGCGCGCTGCAGCGCGATCGCCGTCTCGCGTTGCTGGTCGATCTGGTGGGCGCGGACCAGACCCTGGGCGAGATACCCGGCCAGCAGCGACAGCAGCAGCTGGTCCTCGCCGGTGAAGGGTCGGTGGCCGCCCAGATCGACCCACAGCGCCAGCGGACCCTCGGGGTGCTCCAGCAGGACGCCCATCCCGGTGCGGTCGGCGACAGGAGCCAGCGGAGGCCGCTCCCGCAGGCCGGCGAGCGCCCGGCGGTGTTCGGCGGAGAGCCCGTGCCAGCTCAACGATTCGTCGGTGGCGGTCAGGGTGGGTTCGTCGCCGCCGAAGACGGCGGCCAGCACGCACCGGGCGCGCCACAGGCCGTGCAGCTCCCGCAGGGCGCCGGCCAGCGCGTCGGGGAGGCTCACGGCCCGGGACAGGGCCGTGCTCAGCGAGGCGAGGGCGCTCTCACGCTGGATGGCGTAGTGCTCGGCGGTGACGTCGCGGAACGTGCCGACGACGACGCGGCGCCCGGTGTCGGGGTCCTGCGCGTGGTTGAAGCTGGCGCGGACCCACACCCGGTGCCCGTCGCGGTGGATGACGGGGATGGTGTAGCCGCCCTTGTCGTGGCCGAGAAGGTCGGAGAAGGCGTCGGCGACCTGCCGGTGGGCCTCCGGGTCGGCGTCGGCGTCCGGCCACCACGGGTGGACGGGCGCGTAGGGCAGGTCCTCCGGGCCGTAGCCGAGGACGTCGGTGAACGCGCTGTTGATCTCGACGACGGCGCCGTTCTCGTCGCAGACGAAGAACGCCTCCTGCAGCGAGTCCACCAGGGCGGTGCGCCAGCGGGCCTGGTGCTGGCGCAGACGCGCCATCTCCATGTTGGCCCGTACCCGGGCGAGCAGCTCCGCGGCGGCGAACGGCTTGACCAGGTAGTCGTCGGCTCCGGCCTGCAGGCCCTCGATGGACTCCTCCTGGCCCGCCCGCGCCGACAGCAGCAGGACGGGGACGGCCGCGGTGCGCGGGTCGCTCCGCAGCGCCGAGACCAGGGCCAGGCCGTCCATGCGGGGCATCATCACGTCGCTGACCACGAGGTCGGGCGCGTCGGCGCGGATGGCGTCCAGGGCCTCCCACCCGTCGCCCGCGGTGCTGACGCGGTATCCGGCGCCCTTGAGAAGGCGGACGAGGTAGTCGCGCATGTCGGCGTTGTCGTCGGCGACCAGCACCCGCGCCGAGACGGCCGGGCCGGCGCCGGAGGAGGCGGAGGCGTCGTGGGGCGGTGTCTCCGCGGCGTCCACGGTGAACGCGGCGTCGTCCGCGGGCAGCCAGCGCAGCGCCTCCTGGACGTAGGGGTCGGCGGAGACGGAGCCCGCGGCGGCGGAGTCGGCGGCCGTCCCGACCGTCTCGGGAGGCAGGTGCGCGGAGCCGAACGGCAGGCTGATCGTGAAGCGGGTGCCCTCGCCCTCGACGCTGTCGGCGACGATGGTGCCGCCGTGCAGGCCGACCAGCTCCCGGACGAGGGCCAGCCCGATGCCGCTTCCCTCGTTGGACCGCGAGCGGGCGTTCTCGATGCGGTGGAACCGCTCGAACAGCCGCGGCACCTCCTCGGCCGGGACGCCGATGCCCGTGTCGGCGACGGTCACCACCGCGTGGTCGCCCTCCCCGCGCACCGTGACGCCGATCGAGCCCTCGAAGGTGAACTTCAGGGCGTTGCTGAGAAGGTTGAGGATCACCTTCTCCCACATGCCGCGGTCGATGTACACCGGCTCGTCCGTGGGGACGCAGTCGACCTGGAACTCCAGGTCGGCCCTGTCCACGGCGGAGCGGAAGAGGCTGGCCAGCTCGGCGGTGACCGCGGCCAGGTCGACGGGCTCGTAGTGGGCCTGCATCCGGCCGGCCTCGATGCGGGAGAAGTCCAGGAGGGTGTTGACCAGCTTGCCCAGCCGCAGCCCGTTGCGGCGGATGGCCTCCAGCTCGTCGCGCACCTGCGCGTCGGCCCCCTGCAGGCGGGTGCGCAGCTCCTCCACCGGCCCCATGATCAGCGTCAGGGGGGTGCGGAACTCATGGCTGATGTTGGAGAAGAAGACGGTCTTCGCGCGGTCCAGCTCGGCCAGCTCCTCGGCTCGCCGCTGCTGGGCCTGGTAGCTGCGGGCACTGGCGATCCCCGCCGCGACATGTCCCGCGGCCAGCTCGATGAACCCGCGGTAGGCGTCGTCCAGGGGCCGGTACCGGTTGAGCGCGGCCACCAGGAATCCGTACGGCGCGCCGCCCTGCTGCAGCAGCGGCACCACCAGCGCCTGCGTGGGCGGCTCCGCCCAGTCCCCGGACGGGAGGCCGGTGAACGCGTCGCCGCCGAGTGTCACGAGCGCCGGCTCCCCGCGGGTCGGCGCCGCCGTGGGCCACACCCCGTCCGGATCGTCGAGCGGCAGGACGGCCGGGGCGGCCGGGTGCCCGTCGGAGATCCCGGTCGTCCCCGCCAGCCGCGCGCAGCCGTCGTCGAGCAGGTAGGTCAGCGTGAACGGAAGGTCCTGCAGGTTACGGCCGAGCTGGCGGCAGGCGAAGGCCAGCATCTCCTGCTCGGTGCGGACCACGCTCGGATCGGAGCCGAGGTCCCGCAGCGTCGCCATCCGCCGCTCGCCGATGACCCGCTCGGTGTCCTCGCTGACGACGCACAGCATGCCGACCACCGTGCCGGCGTCGTCCCTGAGGGGGCTGTAGGAGAACGTGTGATAGGTCTCCTCCGGGTAGCCGGCCCGCTCCAGGAACAGCAGCAGGGCCTCGTCCCAGGTCGCCTTCCCCGTCGCCAGCACGGTGCCGATCCGCGGGCCGATGTCGGCCCAGATCTCCGCCCACACCTCGTCGGCCGGCCGGCCCAGCGCCCACGGGTACTTCCGGCCCAGGGTGTCGCGGCGGTAGGCGGCGTTGCAGAAGAACGTCAGTTGCGGCCCCCACGCCAGCCACATGGGGAACCGGGACGCCAGCAGGATGCTCACCGCCGTCTGCAGGCTCTGCGGCCACCCGGCCGGCGGCCCGAGCGGGGTCGCCCGCCAGTCCACCACCGCCAGGTCCTTGCCGACCTCGTCGTCGGCGGCGAACACCTGAGCCCCGCCCGCTCTCACCGGCCCGTGCTCGGCGTCGTCGTAGTGCGTCATCTGACACCCCTTCTTCACGCCGGGCCCAGCCTCGCGCACCGGATTCGTCACCGTGCCGCCGCCGCGCGACAGCCGCTGTCCCCGCCTGCGGAGATCGGTGACACGACCCGCGGGGCCGGCCGTCCACCGGACGAACCGGCATGAACCAGGGCATTAGTGAGGCGACGGTGACGGGCAGCATATCTCACCGAAACCCGGAATCCGGCCGCGCAAGCGCCGCGCGGTGCCCTATCCTTGCCCTCCCGTGCCGCCGCGATCCGCGTCTCCCGGCGAGACCTGCCGGCCGCCCCGCGGCCGGGGAACGCCCGTGACCGGCGGGACGTCACGGACCCCTGATTCGGCGGGTACGCGATGGCTCCGGTAAAATCGGTCGGTCCGTTCAAAACGATTTCTTAACGAACCAATCGCCGTGAAGGCAATAGGAGGTGCGGCATGACGACGGCTGCCGAGCTGCAGACCGTGCTGACCGTTCCGGCGCGTTTCCGCGGGCCGGAGGGCACCGCGAACGGCGGATGGATCGCGGGCACGGTCACCGAGGCGTCGCACGGCGCCCGGCACGACTCGGCCGTCGAGGTCACGCTGCACGCGCCCACCCCGCTCGACACCGAGCTGGAGCTGCGCCACCTGGCCAACACCGCCACCCTCACCCACGACGGCGCCCTCCTGGTGGAGGCCATCTCGGTCGCCGAGGAGCTCGAAGCCCCGGGGTTCGTGCCGTTCAACGAGGCGGCCCGCGCCGAGGGCGGCTTCGCCGGTTTCACCGCCCACGCCTTCCCCGGGTGCTTCTCCTGCGGTCTGCGCACGCCCGGCGACGGCCTGCGGATCTTCCCCGGCCCGGTGGGCGACACCGGCCTGGTGGCCGCCGGCTGGCGGGTGCCGATGACCGTCACCGACACCGACGGCGTCGTCCCCGACGCGGTCGTCTGGGCCGCGCTCGACTGCGCCACCGGCTGGGCGCATTTCAAGCCCGGCGAGTTCGCCCTGCTCGGCCGTCTCACCGCGCGGGTCCACCGCCGCGTCTACCCCGGCGGCACCTACTCCGTGGTGGCCCGCGCCACCGGCCGCGAGGGCCGCAAGCTCTTCGGTGAGAGCGCCGTGTACGAGGTGGACGGCACCCTGGTCGCCGCCGCCAAGGCCACCTGGATCGCCCCCGCCTGACCCTCCGGGCGACCGGATCCTCCGGCCGGCCGATCCTTCCGGATCATCTGGTCTCCGGCCCGCCCGCCGCCGTCGCGGCGGGCGGCCGTCCTCCAGGAGCGCGGGCGGCCCGCTCCCGGAGGCGGGCGCGGGCACGTCCCGCCGGAGCCGCCCCAGCGGCCGGCCGGCGCGGAAACCGTCCCGGGAGACCGCGCGCCCGCGGATCAGCGGGTCAGCCGGTCGGCGACCAGCGAGGCGCAGCGGTCGTCGAACAGGATCGTGTAGTGGTTGCAGTCGTCGACCACCTCGTCGCGCAGCCCGGGCAGCCGCCCTGCCCAGACGGCCGCGACCTCCTCGGGCAGCATGCCGACCGGCTGGTCCAGCAGCCCGCGCGGCGCCCGCAGCAGCGACAGCGGCGACCGCGCCGCGCGCAGCGCGTCGCCGATCGCCTCTCCCTCGGTGAGCAGCCACCGGCCGTCCTGGCGGACCGGTTCCGCCCGGACCCGCGAGCGCACGGCCCCCTCCGGGCCGGTCGCGTCGTAGCGGACGTACTCCTCCACCTCCGGCCGCCAGGCGCCCGCGAAGGCCGGGTGGGCGCGGAAGAAGTCCACGTACGCCTCGACGCCGGGGAAGGTCCGCTCCAGCCGGGTGAGGGCCGGGCCGAGCGTGGCGGCGAGCACCGCGTCGGGGTCGGCGCCCGGGGCCTGCGGCAGCGGCAGCCCGCCGTCGATCAGCACGACCTTCGCGTAGTCGCGGCCGGCCGCGGCGAGGGCGGCGACGTAGGCGCCCATCGAGTGGCCGGTCAGCACGATGTCCCGCGCCGCGCCCACCGAGTCGGCCACCAGGTTCACGTCCTCGGCGTGGCGGGGCAGGCCGTACGGGCCGGGGAGATCGGCGCTGTGGCCGCGGCCCCGCAGGTCCATCGCGACGAGCGACCAGTCGGCCGGCAGCCGCCGGGCGACGGCGCCCCAGGACATGAGGGAGGCGGTGATGCCGTGCACCGCCACGACCACGCGCGGCCCCGTGCCGAACCGCGCGACGCGCAGCGCGCCGCCGGGGACCGCGACCTCGCCGAAGACGGGACTCACAGCGCTCACCGGCTCACCACACTCTCCTCGGAACCCAGGTTCCGGCCAGTCTGCCACCCCGGTCACCGCCCGGTCATCATCGTCCCCCGGAAAGCGGCATCGGGGACTCGCGGCGCCGCGCCGTAAGATCCGGTCATGAGGTCCTGAAGGTCACCGCCGTGCGTCCCCGGCCGCCGGGGCGGACCGTCAGGGCGTCACCCGCGCTGGTGACCGTGAAGACGACTCGTGACCGTGAAGACGACGGAGGGCCGGTGGAGACCGTGCCACGCATGCAGACGACCGCCGGGCGGCTGGCCCGGCTCGGCTTCGCCGACGGAGCCAGGGCCGAGCGGCTGCTCGGCGAGCTGGGACCCGAGGCGGCCGGTGACCTGGACCTGCTCGACGCCCTGGTCGGCACGGCCGACCCCGACCTGGCCCTCACCTCCCTCACCCGGCTCGCCGAACGGAACCCCGGAGGCCCCGGCGGCTCCGGAGATCCGAGCGGCTCGGGCGGCTCTGGAGATCCGAGCGGCTCGGGCGGCTCTGGAGATCCGAGCGGTTCCGCCGGCCCCGGCCTCCTCGGCGCGCTCCGCGCCGACCCGGGCCTGCGCGCGAGGCTGCTCGGCGTCCTCGGCGTCAGCGCCGCCCTCGGCGAGCACCTGGTCAGGCACCCCGAGCACGTCGCCCTCCTCGCCGGCGAGCGGGCCGTACGGCGCCCCGCCTCCCGGGACCTGCGGGCCGGGCTGCTGCGCGCGGTCGGCGCCGACCCCGGCGACCCCCGGCCCCGCGCAGCCGGGCACGGCACCGAGACGCTGTCGGCGCTGCGCGTCGCCTACCGCGGCCGGCTGCTCCACCTGGCCGCCCGCGACGTCACCGGCGCCGCCTCCCTCGCGGAGGTCACCTCCGAGCTGTCCGACCTGGCCGGGGCCGCGCTGGAGGCGGGCCTCGCCGTCGCGCGGGCCGAGCACCCCGGCTCCGAAGCGGTACGGCTGGCCGTCATCGGGATGGGCAAGTGCGGGGCCCGCGAGCTGAACTACATCAGCGACGTCGACGTCGTCTTCGTCGCCGAGCCGGCCGAGGAGGGCGGCGACGAGACCGAGGCGGTCCGGCACGCCACCCGCCTGGCCCAGGGCATGATGCGGGCCTGCTCGGCCACCACCCCCGAGGGCGCGCTGTGGGAGGTGGACGCCGCGCTGCGCCCCGAGGGCAAGGCCGGACCGCTGGTCCGCACCCTCGCCAGCCACCTGGCCTACTACCGGCGCTGGGCCAAGACGTGGGAGTTCCAGGCGCTGCTGAAGGCCCGGCCGGTCGCCGGCGACACCGAGCTCGGCGAGCGGTACGTCGAGGCGGCGAACGAGATGGTCTGGCAGGCCGCCACCCGCGAGAAGTTCGTCGAGGACGTGCAGGCCATGCGCCGGCGGGTCGAGGACCACGTCCGCAGGGACACCGGCGAGGCCGCCGAACGCCAGCTCAAACTGGGACCCGGGGGCCTGCGCGACATCGAGTTCGCCGTCCAGCTCCTCCAGCTCGTTCACGGCCGTCTGGACCCGCTGCTGCGCCGCCGCGCCACACTCCCCGCGCTCGCCGCCCTGTCGCGCGGCGGCTACGTCGGCCGCGACGACGCCAAGGCCCTCGCCGAGGCGTACGCGTTCCTGCGCCGGGTCGAGCACCTGCTCCAGCTCCACCGGCTGCGCCGTACCCACGTCGTGCCCGCGGACCCCGCCGACCTGCGGCGGCTGGGCCGGGCGCTGGGCATGGCCGGCGACCCGGTGGAGGCGTTCACCGCCCGCTGGCGGCGGCACGCCATGGAGGCCCGGCGGCTGCACGAGAAGCTGTTCTACCGGCCGCTGCTGCTGGCCGTGGCCCGGCTGCCCGAGTCCGAGACCCGGCTGTCGGCCGCCGCGGCCCAGGCGAGGCTGGAGGCGCTCGGCTACACCGACCCCGCCGGGGCGCTGCGCCACATCAGCGCCCTCACCAGCGGCGTCTCCCGCCGCGCGGCGATCCAGCGGACCCTGCTGCCGGTCATGCTCGGCTGGTTCGCCGACGCCCCCGACCCCGACGCCGGACTGCTGGGCTTCCGGCAGGTCTCCGACGAACTCGGCACCACCCCGTGGTACCTGCGGCTGCTGCGCGACGAGACCGCGGTGGCCGAGCGGCTCGCCCGGCTGCTGGGCACCAGCCGCTACGCCACCGGGCTGCTGCTGAACGCCCCCGAGGCGGTGGCGATGCTCGGCTCGGACGCCGAGCTGGCCCCCCGCCCCCCGGAGGCGCTGCTGAGCGAGGCGCGGGCCACGGCGGGCCGCCAGACGACGGCCGAGAACGCGGTCGCCGCGGTGCGCGGCCTGCGCCGCCGCGAGCTGTTCCGCACGGCCGTCGCCGACCTCACCGGGCACCTCGACGTCGAACGGGTCGGCCAGGCGCTGTCGGCGCTGAACGACGCCACCCTCCAGGCCGCGCTGGACGCCGCGGTCGACAAGGTCGAGATGGAACGGCGCGCCCCGCTGGGCACGAGGTTCGCGGTGATCGCCATGGGCCGCCTCGGCGGCGCCGAGCCCTCCTATGGCAGCGACGCGGACGTGATGTTCGTTCACTCGCCCCTGGAGGGCGTCGCCGAGCGGGACGCCACCGCCGGCGCCCACGCGGTGGCCAACGAGCTGCGGCGCCTGCTGGCGCTGCCCGCCCCCGACCCGCCGCTGCTCATCGACCCCGACCTGCGCCCCGAGGGCCGCCAGGGGCCGCTGGTGCGCACCCTCGCCTCCTACGCCGCCTACTACCGGCGCTGGTCGTCGCCGTGGGAGTCGCAGGCGCTGCTGCGGGCCAGGCTCTCGGCCGGCGACGCCTCGCTCGGCGTCGCCTTCCTGGAGCTGGCCGACCCGCTGCGCTATCCGGCCGGCGGCATCCCCGACCCCGCCGTGCGGGAGATCCGCAGGCTCAAGGCCCGCATGGAGGCGGAGCGGCTGCCGCGCGGCGCCGACCCGGCCCTGCACACCAAGCTCGGCCCGGGCGGGCTGTCCGACGTGGAGTGGGTGGCCCAGCTCCTCCAGCTCCGCCACGCCGGGCGGCTGCCGTCGCTGCGGACCACCCGCACCCTGGAGGCGCTGCGCGCCGCCGTCGCCGAGGACCTGCTGCCGTCCGACGACGAGGCCGCGCTCGCCGAGGCGTGGCGGTTCGCCTCGCGCGTCCGCAACGCCATCGTCCTGGTCAGGGGCAGGGCCGCCGACTCCATCCCGGTGGACGTCCGCGAGCGCGCGCTCATCTCCCAGGCCCTGGGCTACCCGCCGGACGGCACCGAGGACTTCGTGGAGGACTACCGCCGCGTCACCCGCCGCGCCCGGCGCGTCATGGAACGGGCTTTCTACGAGGACTGACCGACGCCGCCGGCCTCCATGATCCCGGTCCGCGGGCCGCTCCGGGACGGTGTCCCGGTGCGAGGGTTCGCTGTGGCCGCTCCGGGTCGTCCCCGTCTCTTTCGCCGATCCCGTTGCGCCCGATGGGACGGACGTGTATCAACGGTGCGGGTGATCCACATTGATATCGGTGTACATCGACCTGGCCATCGGCCTGGTGCTTGCCTTCCTGTTCCTCTCGCTCATGGTGAGCGGGGCCAACGAGGCCCTCGTCCGGCTGTTCGGCATCCGTAGCAAGTTCCTCTGGGCCTACCTCCGTGACACCCTGGACGGCGGCCGGGGGGACGGCCGGTCGTGGGTTCCGGCGAAGGTGACGGACGTCTTCGCCCGGCTGCCGTTCTCCGGCGCCGACCCGCGCCCCCGCCACGAGGCGGAGCCCGCGCCGCCGGTCGTCGAGCCGGTGCCCGCCCCGCGGGTGGACATGACCGAGCGTCTGTACGAGCGGCTGCGTGAGATCGACCACCCCAAGGGCGCGCGGACCAGCATCTCGGACATCCCGCCCGAGCGGTTCTCCGGGGCGGTGATGGAGCTGGTCGCCGCCGAGGAGGGCGGGGTCGAGGGCCTGCTCGCCAAGCTGGAGGCCATCGGCAGCCCACTGGCCGGCCACCTGCGGGGCGTCTGGGAGAGCGCCCAGCGCGACCTCGGCCGGTTCCGCAAGGGCGTGGAGAGCTGGTTCGACGGCGAGATGGAACGGCTGTCCGGGCTGTACCGCCGCTACGTCAAGTGGGTGATCTTCGCCCTCGCGCTGGCGCTGACGCTGGTGTTCGGCATGGACTCCCTGGAGTACGGCAAGACCCTGCTGCGCGACAACGCCTACCGGGCCGGGGTGGCCGCCATAGCCGGAGGCGGCGGCGAGGGCCTCGCGGCGCTGCGGGAGAAGTGCGCCGTGTCCGGCACCGCCGAGCCGTACGACTGCGTGACCGAGGCGTTCAGCTCGCCGGCGCTGGTCAAGATCTTCGACCACTCCCTGGTGAGCGTGACGATCCCCCCGGACGGCGAGCGCGACCCCTCTTTCAACTGGAACGGCGCCTCGTGGTGGGACCGGCTGATCAGCCCCGGCCACTGGCCCGGATACCTGATCACCGTGGTCGCCCTGCTGTTCGGCGCGTCCTTCTGGTGGGACGTCCTGCGCCGCCTGACCGGCCTGCGCGGCCGCCGCTCCGGATAGGGCCCGGTACGGCTACGGCGGCCCGGGACGGCGCGGCGGCCCGGGACGGTCCCCCGCGGTTCCGGCGGCCGTCCCCGTGGTGTCTCCGCGCCGGGCGGGGTCAGCCGTCGCGCAGCGCCGCCAGGATCCGGTCCACGTGGACCAGGGGGTCGTCGCCGATCGGGCGGAGCACCACCGTGCCGGCCCCCGCCGCCCACAGCGCCCTGACGTGCTCGGCCGCCTCCTTCGCCGTGCCCGCGGCCATCGGCGCCTCGTCCGGGGCGATGCCCAGGAACGACGCCGTCTCCTCGGCGGAGGGCCGGACGGCCTCGCGGACCCGCGCGGGGTCGTCGCCGACGTACAGGTGGGTGAACACCGCCACCTCGTGGCCGCCGTCCGGGCGGTCACCGCCGTCCGGGCCGCGCTCGCCGTCCGGACCGCCGCCGGCGGCCCGCCCGCCGCCGCCCGGGGCGGGGAGCGCCGGTCCGCGCCCGCCGGCGCCGATCAGCTCGCGGGCCCCGGCGATCCGCTCGGGGCCGAACCCCTCCGGCAGGATCGTCCCCTGCGCCACCCGCCCGGACAGCTCCAGCGAGCGCGGCCCCATCACCCCGGCGAGCACCGGCGGCGGTACAGCCGGCGGATGCACCAGCCGCATCCCGTCGAGCCGTACGGCCCGGCCCCGCGTGGTGACCGTCTCGCCGCGCAGCAGCGCCCGGACCGCCAGGACGGTCTCCTCCAGCAGCGTCAGCGGCGAGGGCACGGCCGCGCCCGCCCGCCGCATCCAGTCCTGGACGCCGTGGCCGATCCCGGCGGCGAGCCGGTTCGGATGCATGCGCGCCAGGTTGCCCAGCTCCATGGCCAGCAGGACCGGGTTGCGCAGCGGGGCCGGGGTGATCCCGATGCCGACCCGGATCCGCCCGGTCACGGCGAGCGCGGTGGCGGCCGACGAGATGGCCCCCGTCCAGCCGAGGTCCTCGACCACCCAGACGTCGTCCACCTCCGTGGCGTCGAGGTGGCGGCAGAAGGGAACGAGCGACTCCGGGGGGAGGTCGCGGTCGAACATGACGCCGAGGCGCATGGGGACTCCTGAGATCATCTTCGCGGGATCCTCACCGTAGCGGGAAGGCGCCCGGACGGTCACGGAGGGCGGGACGGTCCACGGCGCCGATCCGGGGGGTCGCCTCGGGCCCCAAGGGGGGCAGGTAGCGGAAGTAGCCGGCGAGGCCCTTGACGGCGGTGACCGGGTCGATCCGCACCTCGGTGCCGGTCCGCAGCGCGTTCACCATCTCACCCCCGCCGACGTAGATGCCGACGTGGTGCGTCTTCACCGTACGCTTGCCGACCTTGCCGTAGAACACCAGGTCACCGGGGCGGGCCTGGTCGGCCGGCACCCGGGTGAGCCGTCTGACGTGGTCGTCGGTGTTGCCCGGCCCCAGGACGTCGCGGCCGTAGGCCAGGTGGTAGACCCACCTGGCCAGCCCGGAGCAGTCGAGGCCCAGGGTCGTGGTGGCCGGGCAGGGCCGGATCCGGCCGGTGTAGCCCTGGCAGGTGCCGTAGGAGGGGCCGGGCGCGGCGTCGTGGCCGCCGCCCCAGGAGTAGGGGATCGACCCGCCGGACCAGCCCGGCCGGTGGCCCCCGGCCTCGATCGAGAAGGCGATGGACGTCACCCGGTTCAGGGCGGCCGGCAGGAGAGGCGCGGAACCGCTGGTGAGCGCCAGGACCCCCGCGAGCACGGCCGCGACCGCCCGCCTGCGGCGCCGGTCCGGGCCGCCTGCGGCCGTCGGGTCCGCCAAGGCCGCCGGATCGCGGCGTCCGGTGCCGCCTCCGGGCCGCGCCGTGTCCACCGCGGCCCGGCCGTCCGGGTCGTTCCGCGAGATCCGCGCCATCCCGCTCACCCCCGCTCCTCGGCGCAAGTCAGGTCAATTCTGCCTAATCCACTCGCCAGTCGCGCTCGATCGTCCCTTTCACCGACCCGCCCGAACCGGGAGGAGCCATCGGGAGCGGGGAGATCGGCGGGAGCGGGGAGGAGCCATCGGGAGCGGGGAGGGGATCGGCGGGAGCGGGGGAGAGAACGGAAAGCCCGTGGCAAGGCACACGGCCTTGCCACGGGCTCTTCGATTCCACGACCGCGCGGCGCCGGCCTCGCGTCACTCCTCGCGAGGCCGGCCGCGCGGTGACCGGTCAGACGTCGTAGTACAGCTCGAACTCGTGCGGGTGCGGGCGCAGACGCAGCGGGTCGATCTCGTTCTCGCGCTTGTAGGAGATCCAGGTCTCGATCAGGTCCGGCGTGAACACGCCGCCCTCCAGCAGGTACTCGTGGTCGGCCTCCAGCGCGGCCAGCACCTCCGGCAGCGAGCCCGGCACCTGCGGGATGTCACGGGCCTCCTCCGGAGGAAGCTCGTACAGGTCCTTGTCGACCGGCTCGGCCGGCTCGATCTTGTTACGGATGCCGTCGATGCCGGCCATGAGCTGGGCGGCGAAGGCGAAGTACGGGTTGCAGGACGGGTCCGGCACGCGGAACTCGATGCGCTTGGCCTTGGGGTTGGACCCGGTGATCGGGATGCGGATGCACGCCGAGCGGTTGCGCTGGGAGTAGACCAGGTTGACCGGCGCCTCGTAGCCCGGGACCAGGCGGTGGTAGGAGTTGATCGTCGGGTTGGTGAAGGCCAGCAGCGACGGGGCGTGCCTGAGCAGGCCGCCGATGTAGTAGCGGGCGGTGTCCGACAGGCCGGCGTAGCCCACCTCGTCGTAGAACAGCGGCTCGCCGTCCTTCCACAGCGACTGGTGGCAGTGCATGCCGGAGCCGTTGTCCCCGAAGATCGGCTTGGGCATGAACGTGACCGTGTGGCCGTACTCCTGCGCCGTGCTCTTGACGATGTACTTGTACAGCATCATCGTGTCGGCGGACTTGAGCAGCGTGTTGAAGCGGAAGTCGATCTCCGCCTGGCCGGCGGTGCCGACCTCGTGGTGCTGCATCTCCACCTCGACGCCGGCGTCGATGAGGCGGCGCACCATTTCCGAGCGCAGGTCGGTGAAGTGGTCCATCGGCGGCACCGGGAAGTAGCCGCCCTTGAAGCGCGGCTTGTAGCCGAGGTTGCCGCCGTCCTGGGCCTTGCCGGTGTTCCAGGCGCCCTCGATGGAGTCGATGTGGTAGAAGCTCGAGTGGGCGCTGGTCTCGAACCGCACGTCGTCGAAGATGTAGAACTCGGCCTCGGGGCCGAAGTAGACCGTGTCGGCGATGCCGGTGCCCTTGAGATACTCCTCCGCCTTGCGGGCCACGTTGCGCGGGTCGCGGCTGTAGGCCTCGCCCGTCAGCGGGTCGTGCACGAAGAAGTTGATGTTGAGCGTCTTGTGCTGCCGGAAGGGGTCCAGGACCGCGGTGGACGGGTCGGGCAGCAGCAGCATGTCCGACTCGTGGATGGCCTGGAAGCCGCGGATGGACGAGCCGTCGAACATCAGACCGTCGGTGAAGACGCCGGCCCCGAAGTTCTCCGCGGGGAAGGTGAAGTGATGCGTCGTCCCCGGCAGGTCGGTGAACCTGACGTCGACGAACTGCACGCCTTCGTCCCTGATGAAATTCAGGACGTCGTCGGCGGAGTTGAACACGCGAACCTCCCAAGGGACACGGGCTGACAGTGCCGAACGTAGGACTGCGCCGTTACCACCCCGTGTCTCGACTGTTTCACTCATGTTAAGCACGACCTCCGTCCACGGTAGTCGCCCGGACACGTCCGGTTGCGCCGATACATCGACTTTTGCCGGAGTTTCACGTCCAGTCGCCGACTCCTGTCCGCCCCCGCCCGTACGGTCCCGGTAACCGGCGCGGGCGGATTCGGGGGCGGCGGCACGGGCGGATACCGTTGGGGCATGAGCAGCAGGCAACCCCGCTGGACCCAGACGTGGCTCGGCGGCGTCCGATCGGCAGGAGTCGACCTCGGTTACCCGGGGGAACGGCTCGGCCTGCCCGAGCACGGCAGCGGGTCGGTCGCGGGGTTCGGCCGCAGGCTCGGCGCGCTGGTGATCGACTGGCTGATCTGCGCCTGGGCCATCACCCAGGGGCTGCTGCGGATCGACCCCACCCAGGGGAGCTGGGTCCCGCTCCTGGTCCTGGCGGCCGAGTACATCCTGCTGGTCGGCACGATCGGCACGACCTTCGGCATGCGCCTGCTCGGCATCCGGGTCGCCGCGCTCGGCGGCGGACGGCCGCCCTTCCTCTCCGTGGTGGTGCGGACGGTGCTGCTCTGCCTGGCCGTACCGGCCCTGATCTGGGACCGCGACCAGCGCGGCCTGCACGACCGCGCGGCCGGCACCGTGGTCGTGCGCATCTGAGCTCCGCGACCGAGACCCGCGACCAGGGTGCGGAGCGGCGGTCAGGCGGGCCGGGCGCAGCTGAAGATCGCGGTGCCCGGCAGATGGCGGCCGCGCAACGGGCTCCAGCCGCCCCACTCGCGCTCGTGGCCGTCCGGCCACTCCGGCTCCACCAGCCCCTCCAGGACCAGCCCGGAGGCGACGACGTGCCCGACCCAGTCGGCCAGCGTGCGGTGGTGCTCGACGTAGGACGGCCGCCCGTCGTCGCCGACCTCCACGTACGGGGAGCGGTCGAAGTAGGACCGGTCGGCGGTCAGGCCGCGCGGGCCCGGGTCGTCGGGGAAGGCCCAGCGGATCGGGTGGCTGACCGAGAAGACCAGGCGCCCCCCGGGACGCAGCACCCGGCGGGCCTCGCGGAGCACCGCCCCGGCGTCGGCGACGAACGGCAGCGCGCCGTACGCCGAACACGCCAGGTCAAACGACTCCCCGGCGAACGGCATGGCCTCGGCGTCGGCCTGGACCACCGGCAGCGGCTCGCCGCCGCCACCGCCCAGGTCGATCCGGCGGGAGTGCTGGAGCTGACGGAAGGACAGGTCGAAGGCCGCGACCCTGGCGCCCTGCGCGGTCAGCCACCGGCCGCACTGCCCGGCACCGCAGCCGATCTCCAGGACGTCCTTGCCCCCGACGTCGCCCAGCAGGCGCGCGTCGGCCTCGTCCAGGCCCTCCGGGCACCAGACGAAGCCCGCGTCGCGCAGGAAACCGCCGTGCTCGGCCTGGTAGTCGTCGGCGGCGGAGTCCCACCAGCCGCGGTTGGCCCGGGAGGTGCCGGCGGCGTCCACCCGGCGCCGTGCCACCCCTGCGAGGTCCATCGGCGGGCCGGCCCGTCAGCGCATCTTCGGGCGGGGCATCCGGCCGCCGCGCGGCAGCGGGCCCTTGGGCATCGGCAGCGTCTGCGGGAGCGCCTTCAGCCGGTTGTTGACCTCGTAGACGGCGGGCTTCTTGAGGTTGCGCGGCAGCTTCATCAGGTGCCGCTGCAGCTTGGCGATCGGGATCTGCCCCTCGCCGTCACCGGACTGGATGTCGTAGACCGGGACGTCGAGCGCGACCCGCTGGACGCGCTTCTTCTCCGCGACGAGCATCCGCTGCACCCGCGAGCCCGGTCCCTCGGAGACCAGGACGATGCCGGGGTAGCCGACCACGCGGTGAACGATGTCCTGGTCGCGGTTGACCGCGACGGCCGGGGTCACCTCCCAGTTGCCGCGCATGCTCTGCAGGATCGCCGCGGCGGCGCCCGGCTGGCCCTGCAGCATGGAGTACTGGGCCCGCTGGGCGAGCTGGCCGAAGACGACCAGCCCGACGATGAGGGCCGCCATCACCCCGATGAGGAGGAGGTACCAGAACCAGCCCGTGACCAGACCGAGCACGACGAACAGCACAAGCGTGCCGAGCGCCGACGCGTAGACGATCGGCATCCCCTTGGGGTTGGCCTGCTTGATGATCTGAGCGATCATGCGGAGCTGCTTGACGCGCCCCGGGCGCTCTTGGTCTTCGGGCTTCTTCGCCATAGTTATGAAGGATACAAATCGAGTGGGCAAGAGATGAAAACGTGACCTGGTGGCCGACCGGTCCGGCCCCCGCCCGCGCCGCCGTGAGCACACGGCGGCACGGGCGCACGGCGGCGCGGCCGGGAGCCGTACGGCGGCGCGGGCACGCGGCGGTACGGCGGGCCGTACGACGGCCTCAGGCGTTCTGGCGGGCCTCGATGGCCTGCTGGTACAGACGGCCGGCGCGGTAGGAGGAGCGGACCAGCGGGCCGGACAGGACCCCGGCGAAACCGATGGCCTCGGCCTCCTTCTGCAGCTCGACGAACTCCTCCGGCTTCACCCAGCGGTCCACCGGGTGGTGGCGCGGGGTGGGGCGGAGGTACTGGGTGACGGTCAGCAGGTCGCACCCGGCCTCGTGGAGGTCGCGCATGGCCTGCAGGACCTCCTCGCGCTCCTCGCCCATGCCGAGGATCAGGTTGGACTTGGTCACCAGACCGGCCCGCCGGGCCTTGGTGATCACTTCCAGGGACCGCTCGTAGCGGAACGCGGGGCGGATGCGCTTGAAGATCCGCGGCACGGTCTCGATGTTGTGGGCGAACACCTCGGGCCGGGCGGAGAAGACCTCCTCCAGCTGGGCCTGGTCGCCGTTGAAGTCGGGCACCAGCAGCTCGACGCCGCAGCCGGGCACCATCGCGTGGATCTGCCGGGCGGTCTCGGCGTACAGCCACGCTCCGCCGTCGGGCAGGTCGTCGCGGGCGACGCCGGTCACGGTGGCGTAGCGCAGGCCCATCTGCTGGACCGACTCGGCGACCCTGCGCGGCTCGTCGGTGTCGTACTCGGCGGGCTTGCCGGTGTCGATCTGGCAGAAGTCGCAGCGCCGGGTGCACTGGTCGCCGCCGATGAGGAACGTGGCCTCGCGGTCCTCCCAGCACTCGTAGATGTTAGGACAGCCGGCCTCTTCGCAAACCGTGTGCAGACCCTCGCGTCTCACCAGCGACTTCAGCTCGGTGTACTCAGGGCCCGTCTTCAGCCGGGTCTTGATCCACGGGGGCTTGCGCTCGATGGGGGTCTGGCTGTTGCGAACCTCCAGGCGGAGGAGCTTTCGGCCTTCAGGAGCAACGGTCACGCCATTCAGCTTATGTCCCCGGCGGACAGCGGACGCACCCGGCACCCCGTGGCGACCTGCGGCGCGCCGCCCGCCCCGCGCGGCGGATCGGGCCCTCGGGCCCCGCCCCCCGGTCCGGGGTTCCCCGGCCCCGCCTCCCGAGCCGCCCCCGGCGCGCCTAGGGGCGGAAGAGGTCCTCCTCGAACAACTCGAAGGCCCGCGCGCCGAGCGCCTCGGCCAGGCGCTTCTCGGCGTACGGCGTGACCTCGTCCACCACGATCCGGCGGCCGGTCTCGGCCGACAGGGAGGACACCCCGGCGTCGCTGATCCCGCACGGGACGATCCGGTTGTACCAGCTCGGGTCGTTGGCGCAGTCGAGCGAGAACCCGTGCATCGTCACGCCCCGCGACACCCGGATGCCCACCGCGCCGACCCGGCGGTCCGGCAGGCCGTGCGAGGGGTCGCCGGCCACCCAGACGCCGCTGCGCCCCGGCACCTGTACGGCGGGCACCCCGAAGTCGGCGCAGACGCCGAGCAGGGTCTCCTCCAGCAGCCGGACGTAGGAGGCCACGTCGAGCGGCCCGCCGAGCTTGACGATGGGGTAGCCGACGAGCTGGCCGGGACCGTGCCAGGTGATCCGGCCACCCCGGTCGACGTCGATGACCGGGGTGCCATCCGTGGGCCGTTCGCCGGGGGCGGTGCGCTTGCCGGCCGTGTAGACCGGCGCGTGTTCGAGCAGCAGGCAGGTGTCGGGGATCTCACCGGCCACCCGGCGGGCGTGGAGCCGCCGCTGAAGATCCCATGCCTGTTCGTAGGGGAAGTCGACACCGAGACGGACTATCGCCAGGTCACTCACGTACCAAGAGTAGTTGACCCGGCCCCGCTCATGCGGTGAGAAGCCGGGGCTCGATGCGGAGCTCTTTGACCCCTCCGGCGCCGTCGTGCTCGACCCGGTAGGCGTAGCCCTTCGGGGAGACGGTGACGGCCTGGATGAACTCGGTGCCGACGTAGTGCAGCCCGACGCCCTCGTCGGCGGCGTAGCCGCCCGGCAGCTCGCCCGAGGCCACCGACCCGTGCAGCAGCTCGCGGCGCTGCGGGTCGGAGTCGTAGTGCACGCCGCAGGAGTAGGGGAGCAGCCCGAGGCCGTCGGCCCACACCCGGAGCTCGGGGCCGAAGGAGTCGGTGTTGCCGCCCACGTGCCAGCACAGCGCCCCGGCGCTCTGCCCGGACAGCACCACGCCCGCCCGCCACGCCTCGGCGAACGCGTCGTCCAGGCCGTGCAGCCGCCACAGCGCCGCGAGGTTGGCCACGCTGCCGCCGCTGACGTAGATGGCGTCCTGGCTGAGGATCCACTCGCGCGGGTCGGCGACGTTGGGCATCGGGAACACGGTCAGGTGGCTGACCTCGACGTCCCAGTCGCGGAACGCGCCGTACATCTTCAGCAGCCAGTCGGCGTCGTCACCCGTGGCGGTGGCCAGCAGGCCCAGCCTGGGGCGGTCCTGCCCGGTCAGGTCGAGGGCGTAGCGCAGCAGCGGGCTCGCCTCGATGAACCCGTGGCGCTCGGTCTGGCGGAAGGAGCCGCCCCCGATGGCGAGGATGTGCGACTGCCCGGACCTGGCCATATGTTGATCTCCCGATGACTTCGGCGGAAACGGGCCCCGGAGAAACGGACCCCGGGGAAACGGACCCTAGAGTATGGCGGCGAGTGCGTCGTCGAGACGGATATGCCGGAACGGGTACCCCGCCTCCAGCAGCCGCCGCGGCAGCACCCGCTGGCCGATCAGCACGCCCTCCTCGGCGAACTCGCCGAGGACCGCGCGCAACATGAAGCCGGGTACGGCCACCGGCATCGTCGGCCGGTGCACGGCCCGCCCGAGCGCCCTGGTGAACCGCTCGTTGGTCACCGGTTCCGGCGCGGTGAGGTTGACCGGCCCCGACATCTCCGGGTCGTTCAGAATGTACCGCACGGCCCCCACCCAGTCGTCGAGGGAGATCCACGACATGTACTGCCGGCCGGACCCCAGCGGGGCGCCCGTCCCGGCCCGGAAGAGGGGCAGGATCCTGGTCAGCAGGCCGCCGTCGCGGCTCAGCACCAGCCCGGTGCGCAGCAGCGCCACCCGGACGCCCGCCTCGGCGGCGGGCCGGGTCGCGGCCTCCCAGGGTGCCACGACGTCCCGGGCGAGGAAGCCGGAGCCCGCCGGGGACGTCTCATCCACCTCGCGGTCGCCGGTGTCGCCGTAGAAACCGGTCGCCGAGGCCGACAGCAGCGCCGGCCCGGCCGGCAGCTCCGCCAGGGCCCTGGCGACGGTCGCGGTCCCCTCCACCCGGCTGCGGACGATCTCGCGCTTGTACGCCTCGTTCCAGCGCCGGTCGCCGATGCCCGCCCCGGCGAGGTGGACCACGGCGCGGGCGCCCTCCAGCACGGCCGGGTCGAGAGTCCCCTCCGCCGGGTCCCAGAACGCCTCGTCCGGGCCCCGCGGCGCCCGTCGTACGAGCCTGACCACCCGCGTGCCGTCGGCCCGCAGGGACCGGACCAGGGCGGATCCCAGCAGGCCCGACGAGCCGGTCACGATGATCGTCATATCGTCCAATGTAATCGACCTCCCCTCCGGTCTTCGGGAGGCGGAGGCCGCCGGATTCACCCGGGCGCGGCCGTACCGGAGCCCGGGACGGCGGACCGTCCGGCGGGCACGCGGCGCTGCGGCGGTGACCGGGGACTCCGGGCGGACGCGCCGACCCGGAACGGCGGCCGGGACTCCGGGCCACGGCCTTCCGGGTCACGGCCTTCCGGGAGACGGCCCGGATCGCCGGGGTCCCGGGAGAACGGACCGGGCCGGCCCGCGTGACGCGGACCGGCCCGGAACGGGGAACCGGAGTGACTAGGCGTTCAGGCCCAGCTGGTTCTCGAAGCGGCCCTCCTCCAGGCGACGCTTGATCGTCGTCAGGAAGCGGGCGGCGTCGGCGCCGTCGACCAGGCGGTGGTCGTAGCTGAGCGCGAGGTACACCATCGAGCGGACGGCGATGACCTCGCCGTCGGGGGTGTCCACGACCACCGGGCGCTTGACGACCGCGCCGGTGCCCAGCATGCCGACCTGCGGCTGGTTGAGGATCGGCGTGTCGAACAGCGCGCCGCGGCTGCCGGTGTTGGTCAGCGTGAACGTGCCGCCGGTCAGCTCGTCCGGGCTCACCTTGTTGGTGCGGGTGCGCTCGGCCAGGTCGGCGATCTTACGGGCCAGCCCGGCGATGTTGAGGTCACCGGCGTCCTTGATCACCGGGACGATCAGGCCGCGCTCGGTGTCGGTCGCGAAGGCCAGGTGCTCGGCGTCGAAGTAGGTGACCTCGTTGGTCTCGCTGTTGATCGTGGCGTTCAGCTTCGGGTGCTGCTTGAGCGCCTCGATGGTGGCGAGGGCGAAGAACGGCATGAACGACAGCTTGACGCCCTCGCGCCGCTGGAACTCGGCCTTCGCCCGGTCGCGCAGCCGCGCGATCTTGGTGACGTCGACCTCGACCACGGTGGTGAGCTGGGCCGAGACCTGCAGCGACTCCACCATGCGCTTGGCGATGGTCTGGCGCAGCCGCGACATCTTCTCGGTACGGCCGCGCAGCGTGGTGTCCACCGCGACCGGCTCGGGAGCCGGGGCGGCGGCCTGCGGGGCCTGCTGCGCCTGCGGGGCGGCGGCCTGCGGGGCGGGAGCCTGGGCCTGAACCTGCTCACGCTGGTTGCGGGCGGCCTCCAGGACGTCCTGCTTGCGGATGCGGCCGCCGACGCCGGTGCCGTTCAGCGTCTCCAGGTCGACGTTGTGCTCGCTGGCGAGCTTGCGCACCAGCGGCGTGACGTACGGGCTCTCGCCGGCCGGAGCCTGCGGGGCCTGCTGCTGCGGGGCGGGCGCCTGCTGCGGAGCCGGGGCCTGCGGCGCGGGGGCCGGGGCGGGCGCCGGAGCGGGAGCCTGGACCTGCGGCTGCGGGGCCGGGGCGGGCGCCTGCGGGGCGGGCTGCGGGATCGACGAGATCGGCTGGGCCGGCTCGGGCTCGGGCTGCGGCTCCGGCTCGGCGGCCGGGGCGGCCTCCTGGGCCGGGGCCGCGGCGGCCGTGCCGCCCTCGTCGATGATCGCCAGCTCGGCGCCGACCTCGACGGTCTCGTCCTCACCGACGACGATCTTGGTGAGGACGCCCGACGCCGGGGAGGGGATCTCGGTGTCGACCTTGTCGGTCGAGACTTCGAGGAGCGGCTCGTCGGCCTCGACGCGCTCGCCTTCCTTCTTCAGCCAGCGGGTGACGGTGCCCTCGGTGACGCTCTCGCCGAGCTGGGGCATCTGTACGGACTTCGGCATTGGTGTCTTCTCTCGTGCTTTCCGAGTGAGGGCCGGTGGTTAGTTGTGGACGTGCAGCGGCTTGCCGGCCAGGGCCAGCATGGCCTCGCCGACGGCCTCGGACTGGGTGGGATGGGCGTGGATCAGCTGCGCGACCTCGGAGGGCAGGGCCTCCCAGTTGTAGATCAGCTGACCCTCGGTCACCAGCTCGCCGACGCGGCGGCCGACCATGTGCACGCCGAGCACCGGGCCGTCCTTCTCACTGATGACCTTGACCGCGCCCTGCGTCTGCAGGATCTGGCTCTTGGGGTTGCCCGCCAGGTCGTAGGTGAACTCCACGATCTCGTGGCCGCGCTCCCGGGCCTGGGCGGAGGTGATGCCGACCGAGGCGACCTCGGGGTCGGAGTAGGTGATCCGCGGCACGCCGTCGTAGTCGATCGGCACCGGGTTCAGCCCGGCGATGTGCTCGGCCACCAGGATGCCCTCGGCGAAACCGGCGTGGGCGAGCTGCAGGGTGGGGATGAGGTCGCCCACCGCGTAGACGCCCGGGACACTGGTCTGGCAGTACTCGTTCACCACGACGGTGCCGCGCTCGATCGCGATCCCGGCCTCCTCGAAGCCCATGCCGGAGGAGACGGCGCCGCGGCCGACGGCGACGAGCAGCAGCTCGGCGTCGAGGGTCTTGCCGCCGGCGAGCGTGACGACCACGCCGGTGTCGGTCGTCTTGACGCTCTCGAAGAAGACGCCCAGCTCCTGCTTGATGCCGCGGCGGCGGAAGGCCCGCTCCAGCAGCTTGGAGCTGGACTCCTCCTCCAGGGGCAGCAGGTGCGGCAGCGCCTCGACGATCGTCACCTCGGCGCCGAAGGAACGCCAGACGCTGGCGAACTCCACGCCGATGACGCCGCCGCCCAGGACGACCACCGAACTCGGCACGCGGTCCAGCTTGAGGGCGTGCTCGCTGGTGATGACCCGCTCGCCGTCGATCTCCAGGCCGGGCAGCGTCCGGGGCGCCGAGCCGGTGGCCAGCACGATGTTGCGGCCCTCGTAGACCTCCGAGCCGACGGCCACGCGGTTCGGGCCCGCCAGGCGGCCCTCACCCTCGACGATCGTGATGCCCTTGCTCTTGAGCAGGCCCTGCACGCCCTTCCAGGCGCGGTTGACGATCTTGTCCTTGAACGCGTGGACGCCGTTCATGTCGATGCCCTCGAAACGGGCCCGGACGCCGAACGCCGCGCTCTCCCGGGTCTCGTCGGCCACTTCCGCCGAGTGCAGGAGGGTCTTGGTGGGGATGCACCCCCGGTGCAGGCAGGTGCCGCCGATCTTGTCCTTCTCGATCAGCGCGACGCTCTTGCCCAGCTCGGCGGCCCGCAGAGCGCAGGCATACCCCCCGCTGCCGCCCCCCAGGACGACGATGTCGTAGGGGCCGCTGCCATCAGCCACAGGAAAGCTCCTTGTCGGATCGAAATACCGTCTTCACGGTCGCGCCCGGCCCGCCCCGCGAACGGCGCGGGTGCGCCGTGCGCGTCCGCCCCGCGGGGTGCGGACCGCCGCTCGCGCCGGGACCCGGCCCGTCGGCCGGGCTCCGGCGACCGCATCTTTTCATTTGTCCGCCCCGCGCGCCGCCCGCTCGCGGGCACCGTCCGGGGCGGTGTGCCGGTCAGCCCGCGTAGCGCTCGGCGATGCCCACGAGGGTCCGGGTGATCGCCCCGGTGCCGCCCTTGGGGGTGTAGCCGTGCGGCTCGCCCTTGTTGAAGGCGGGACCGGCCATGTCGATGTGCGCCCAGCTCACCCCGGCGGGCACGAACTCCCGCAGGAAGATGGCCGCGGTCAGCATCCCGCCGAAGCGCTCGGGGTGCAGGTTGGCGATGTCGGCGACGGGGGAGTCCAGGCCCTTGCGGAGCTCCTCCGGCAGGGGCATGCCCCAGGCGGCCTCGCCCTGCTCGCCGGCGACCTCGACGACGGCCTCGCGCAGCTCGTCGTCGTTGGCCATGACGCCGGCCGTACGCCAGCCGAGCGCCACGATCTGGGCGCCGGTGAGCGTGGCGACGTCCACGATCACGTCGGGCTCGTCCTCGCCGGCGCGGGCGATGCCGTCGATCAGGACCAGGCGGCCCTCGGCGTCGGTGTCGAGGACCTCGACGGTCTTGCCGGCGTAGCTGGTGAAGACGTCGGAGGGGCGCTGCGCGGTGCCGCTCGGCATGTTCTCCGCGAGGCACAGGTAGCCGACCGCGTTGACCTTCAGGCCGAGCCTGGCGATCGCGACGAGCGCGCCGAAGACCGCGCCCGCGCCGCCCATGTCGGACTTCATCCAGTCCATCGAGGCGGTGGGCTTGAGGGACAGGCCGCCGGAGTCGAAGGTGATGCCCTTGCCGACGAAGGCGACCCGCTTGGTGGCCTCGGGGTGGCTGTAGGCGAGGCGGACCAGGCGCGGCGGGTTGGCCGAGCCCTGACCGACGGCGACGATGCCGCCGAACCCGGCCTCCTTGAGCTCGTTCTCGTCGAGGACCTCCACCGACAGGCCCGCCTGCGAGCCGGTCTCCTGGGCGATCTCGGCGAAGCGGGCCGGCCACAGGTCGGAGGGCGGGGTGTTGACCAGGTCGCGGACGAGGGAGACGGACTCGGCCACGGTGACGGCGCGGTCGACCGCGGCCTGGGCGTCCTCGGCGCGGCTCAGCACGGTGAGCTCGCCGACCGGGGCGGTCGGCGCGTCGCCGGTGCGGTACCTGTCGAAGGAGTAGGCGCCGAGCAGGGCGCCCAGCGCGACGGCCCCGGTCCGCCCGGCGTCGGCGGCGGGCAGGGCGAGCGCGGCCCGGGCGGTCCCGGCCAGCGCGCGGGTCGCGGCACCCGCGGCGCGGCGCAGCACCTCGGGGTCGTGGTCGCCCTCGGGGGCGTCGCCGAGACCGGCGACGACCAGGAGGGGGGCGCTCAGCGCGCCGAAGGTCGGAACCTTCGCGATCTCGCCCGCCTTGCCCTTGACGCCCATGGCGCCGAGGGTCGCGGCCAGCCGGCCGCCGAGCGCGTCGTCGAGGCCCTCGGCCCCCGGAGCGGGGACGGGACCGTCGGGGCTGCTGTGGACGCCGACGACCAGGGCATCGGTATCAAACGAGACAGCGTTGTCAGTTGAGTTCAGCCGCACAGTGGTCACGTCGCCCGATGCTAGTCGTGCTTGGGGGCAACTCGTAAACGCGGGTTCGTCCTACGAATCGGTGAGTCTCCGGATGAAACCATTTTTATTAGCACCATCAAGAGCATGGTGCTACTGTAGTTATCACCATGCTGCTCACTTTGGACTTGAACGATCCCCGCCCACTGCACGATCAGGTGGCCGGGTCGATCCGGCGGGCCATCGCCGAGGGCTCCTACGCCCCGGGCGACCGGCTCCCGCCCGCCCGGGACCTGGCGGGCGCGCTCGGGATCAACGTCAACACGGTGCTGCGGGCGCTGCGCGAGCTGCGCGACGAGGGCCTGCTGGAGTTCCGCCGCGGGCGCGGCGTCAGCGTGCTCAGCAGGCCCGACGCGCGCGCGGCGCTGCAGGAGGCGGCACGCGAGCTGCTCGCCGAGGCCGACCGGTACGGCTACGGCCCCGAAGAGGTCATCCACATCATCCGGGAGCTGTCGTGACCCGGACCCGGCCCCCCGTGGTGGAACCCCTCCCGCCCGGCCGCACCCGGCCCTCATCCGACCCCCATCCGACCGAGGAGACGCCATGACCTTCCGAAACCCCGGCACGGGCGACGTCCCGGCCGGCGCAGGCCGCACGGGTTCCGGGCGGGCCGCCGCCGGCCGTACCGGCTCCGCCTCCGGGCGGCCCGGCGGCTCCGGCCGGGACCGCCGGACCGCCGTCACCGTCGCGGCCGTCTGGGGCGCGCTCGTCTGCGCGGCCCTGGTCGCCGGTCCCCTCGCGCTGCGCGACCGCCTGCCCGACCCCCTCGCCACACACTGGGGCTCGAACGGCGTCGACGGCTCGATGTCCTTCGCCGCGGGCCTCGCGCCGAGCCTGGTCCTCTGGGGCGTCGCCTGGGTGTTCCTGCTCGTCTCGGCCGCCCACGGCGAGGTGCTGAACCGCCGGGGCGGACGGGCCGGCTGGTGGGGCTTCCTGGCCGGCGGGTCGGTGTTCGCCCTGGGCGTGTCGGGCTCCATCCTCCTCGCCAACCTCGACGCCGCCGACTGGCGGCAGGCCGCGATGCCCGGCTGGGCGATCCCCGCCGTGCTCGTCGCGGCCCTCTCGACCGGCGTGCTCGCCGGCTACCTCGGCCGGGGCGAGCCCGACCGGCCGGTCGAGCCCGGGGACGCGCCGACCATGCGGCTGCGGCCGGGGCGGCGGGCGGTCTGGGCGGGCCGCGCCGCCAACCGCTGGATGTCGTGGCTGTCGGCCGCGATGCTGCTGGCCGGTGTGGTCTCCGGCACGTTCCTCCTCCTGGGGGCGCCGGCCGGGGAGGCCGTCTGGGCCGTCCTGCTGCCGCTGCTGCCACTGGCGGCGATCGTGTCCCTGGTGAGCGATGTCCGCGTCCGCGTCGGCCCGGACGGGCTGCGCGTCGGCTTCGGCCCGTTCTCCTGGCCCGCGTTCCGGGTCCCCACCGAGAAGATCGCGTGGGCCACGGCGGAGCGGCGCAGCCCCGCCGAGGTCGGCGGCTGGGGCCTGCGAGGCCTGCCCGGCACCGGGCGGCTCGCCGTCATGGTGCGCGGCGGCGAGTGCCTGGTCGTCCGGCGGGCCGGCGGCGGGGATCTCATCGTCTCCGTCGACGACGCCGAGCGCGCCGCGGCCCTGCTGAACGCCTACGCCGCCGAGGCCGCCGCCGCGTGACCCGCGTCGGACGCCCGCTCCGCGCCGAGCACGCCGCCGAGGCCGCCGCTGAGGCCGCCGCCGCGCGACCCGCCCGGACGGCCCGATCCCCCCTGCCCCCGAAGTCACGAAAGGCGACGTCATGCCACGCAGATCCGCTGACCTCCCGCTGTTCCTGCTCGTCGCGTTCGCCCTGTCCTGGCTGGCCGCGCTGCCCGTCTGGCTGGCCGACGCCCCCACGGGCTCCTCGCTGTTCACGGTCGCCGGCATCGTGCTGATGTTCACCCCCACCTTCGGGGTCCTTGCCGTGTGGCTGTACCGCAGGAACCGCGGAGAAGCCGGGACCTCCCCGCGCGAGTGGGCCCGCCGCACCGGGCTGACCCTCGGCGAGCGCCGGGGCCGCGCCCTCGGGCTGGTCGCGGCGGCCTGGCTCGGCGTTCCCGTCCTCGCCGCCGTGGCGATCGCGCTGAGCGCCGCCCTCGGGCTGCTCTCCGTCGACCTGGACGGCCTCAGCCTGTTCCGCCAGGGCCTCCTCCGCGCGGGCCAGGGGCAGGCCGCGCAGCCCGACCCCACGATCATGGCCGTCATCCAGGTCGTCTCGATCTTCCTGATCGCCCCGCTGATCAACTCGATCGCGGCCTTCGGCGAGGAGTGGGGCTGGCGCGGCTGGCTCCTGCCCAGGCTCATGCCGCTGGGCACCTGGCGGGCGCTGCTGGTCTCCGGGGTGATCTGGGGCGCCTGGCACGCCCCGCTCACCCTGCGCGGCTACAACTATCCCGAGCTCGGCGCGTGGGCCGCACCGATGTTCGTCGTCTTCTGCGTGGCCTTCGGCGCCCTGCTCGGCTGGCTCCGCCTGCGCTCCGGCAGCGTCTGGCCCGCGGTCGTCGGCCACGGGGCGCTGAACGCCTCGGCCGGCCTCGTCCTGCTGGTCGGCGACGCCGCCGCGCCGCCCAACCTGGTCGTCGCCGGGATCACCGGCCTGGCCGGCTCGGCCCTGGTCGCCGTGCTGACCGCCGCGCTGTTCCTGTTCCGCCCGGTCACCGCGCCCGCCCCCGTCGCCGTCTGAACGACGGTCAGCCCGCGACCGCCGCGCACACCAGCAGCGCGGCGGTCGCCGCGACCTCCACGAGCGCGCCGAGCACGTCACCGGTGACCCCGCCCAGCCGCCGCACGGCCCTGCGCCGCAGCGCCCAGGCGGCGAGGAGCCCGATGAGCACGGCCGGCGCGAACCACCACCACGGCACGGCGTACGGCCCCCGCCACGCCACGCCGTACGCCAGGGCGGTCACCCCGGCGAGCACCGGCGCGGTCACCGCCAGCGCGGCGCCGCGCCGTACGGTGCCCGCGACCGTCGCGCCGAGCCCATCCGGGCGGGCCGGCGGGACGGACGGCAGGCAGGCCCAGGTGAGCGCCAGCCGCCCCGCCGCGCAGGCCGTCACCAGCGAGACCGGCCCCAGCCCCGCCGAGGCCGCCTCCTCCAGCGCCGTGACCTGGAGCAGCAGCGTGAGGACCAGCGTCACGACGCCGAACGGGCCGATGTCGGACCGCTTCATGATCTCCAGCGCGCGGTCCGCGGGCCTGCCGCTGCCCAGGCCGTCGGCCAGATCGGCCAGGCCGTCCAGGTGCAGGCCCCGGGTCAGCAGCGCCAGGGAGCCCACGGCCAGCACCGACGCCGGAAGCGGCGAGACCCCGGCCCACAGCGCCGCCGCGAGCACGGCGGCGCCGATCGCCCCGAGCAGCGCGCCCACGAGCGGCGCGGCCGTCATCGCGACCCCGGCGGCCCGGCGGTCGACCACCCCCGGCGACCGGACCGGCAGGACGCTCAGCGTGCCGACCGCCAGGCGGAGCCCGTCCGCGAACGTGGACGGGCGGGGCGAGGAGGGGCCTGCGGACATGACCGCCGATCGTAGCCGCCCGTCACCTGTCACCCGTCGTCCGGCGGCCGCGGGGTCAGACGGGCAGGGGGAGGAGGCGGCCGGCCACCACGAGGGCCACCTCCTCCGACTCCAGGGCCAGCCGCTGGTTCAGCCGGCCCAGGATGTCGCGGAACATCCGGCCGCCGGCCGTGGCGGGCACCACGCCCAGGCCGGTCTCGTCGGAGACGGCCACCACCCGGCGGCGGGTCTCCCGCCAGGCGGCGACCAGCTCGTCGCACCGGGCGGAGACCGCCCCCAGGCCGCCTGCACCGCCCGTGCCGCCTGCACCGTCTGCGCCGTCCGTGTGGTCCTCGCCCCGCGCGCCGTCCGGGCCGTTCTCGTCGTCGGTGCGTTCCGTGTCCTCCGGGTCGCCCGGCCAGGCGCCGTTCTCGTCGAAGACCGCGGCCACCCAGGTGCCGAGCCCGTCGACGAGCAGGGGCGGCCCCGGGGTCCGCAGCAGGCCGGCGAGGTCGATCGTCTCGGCCGTGCCCCAGTGGGCCGGCCGGCGGTCGCGGTGGGCCCGCACACGGCGGGCCCACTCGGCGTCGCCGTCGCCGGACGGCCCGGTCGCCACGTAGAGGACCTCGGGTTCGGCCGCCAGCCGCAGCTCGGCCTCGGCCGACTTGCCCGACCGCGCCCCGCCCAGCAGCAGGGTCCGCGGCGGCAGCGGGGCGCGGGCGGGTGCGGGCCCGGCGAGGTCGAGGACCGTCCCGTCCGGTACGGCCAGCACCCCCCACAGCGCGGCCCGCCGGGCGAGCTCGGCCTCCGTCGGCACCCGGTGGTCCACGTCCACGGCCACCACGCGCGTCCACTCGTCCACCACCCCCCGCCGCCGCATGTCCCCGAGCCGTTCCGGCCGGTCCAGCACGTCCATCAGCACCAGGTCGCAGGCGTCCCCCCGCGCGCCGTCCGGGGCCGCGGAGGGGCCGGGGGCCGGCGCGGGGGACGAGGGGGGCGGGACGGGCGAGGCCGTCGTGTCGAGGATCCGGCCGCCACCGGGGACGACGAGGACGAGGCCGTCGGCGGTGGCCGAGACCCGGCACCCCGGCGGCGGGCCGCCGGCCGCGAGCGGGAGCCGTACGGCGCCGGCGGCTCCGAGGACGGGCCCGGAAGCCGTTCCGGAGGCGGATCCGGGGGCCGGGGCGTGTCCGGGGGCCGGGGCGTGGGAGGGGACGCCCGTGGCGGAACCGGTCAGGGGGACGGGCGCCTCGGCGACGACGACCTCGGTGGGGCGGCGGTGGCCGGGGGAGAGGCGGCCGCACGAGGCGCACCCGCAGCCCGGGACGGGCCATCCTCCGCCGCGCGCCGTACCGGAGATCAGGACTTTCACCGCCCCAGCGTACGGGCGGCGGCCCCGCGATCATGCCCGGGGACGACCGGCGAGGTAGGGTTCGCTGAGCGGTCGGAGGGCGCCGGCGGCATCGGCGGAAGGAGCGCGGGACATGGCGTGGTACTGGCGTTACGAGGACGCGAACGGCGACCCGGTGACCGTGGAGGCCGTGCCGTCCGAGACGTTCACCAGTCAGGCGGACGCGGAGTCGTGGCTCGGCGAGACGTGGCGCGAGCTGCTGGAGGCGGGCGTCGAGAGCGTCAGCCTCCTGGAGGGCGACCGGGTGGAGTACGCGAGGATGTCGCTGCGCCCGGCCTGAGACGCGGCCGCCCGGGGCCGACGAGGCCGACGAGGCCGGGGCGTGCGTCCCGGGGCTGGGCGACGAACCGGAGCCGTCGGGCGGCGATCCGGTGAGGGCCCCGGCTCCTGAGCCGGTGGCCGTGGCGGCCGCACCGGGCCGCCACGGCCCATGGTCCCGCGGCGGGCGCGGTGACCCGGGTGACCCCGGTGACCGCGGTGACTACGGGCGCTTCGCGGGGCTGACGGTCTTGGCCGGGTCCCGCTCGACGATCGGGTCGAGGATGTCGTCGATCTTCTTGAGCACCTCGGCGTCCAGCTTCACACCCGACGCCTTGACGTTGTCACGCACCTGCTCGGGCTTGGTCGCGCCGATGATGGCGGAGGCCACGTTCTGGTTCTGCAGCACCCACGCCACCGCGAGCTGGGCCATGCTCAGCCCCAGGTCGGCGGCGATCGGCTTCAGCTCCTGGACGCGGGTGAGCACGTCGTCGGTCAGCATGCGGGAGATGAAGTTGCCGCCGCTCGCGTCGGTGGCCCGGGAGCCGGCCGGCGGCGGCTGGCCCGGAAGATACTTGCCGGTGAGCACGCCCTGCGCGATCGGCGACCAGACGACCTGACTGAGGCCCTCCTTCTCGCAGAGGGGGACGACCTCGGACTCGATGACCCGCCACAGCATCGAGTACTGCGGCTGGTTGGAGACCAGGCGGTCGAAGCCCATCTCGTCGGCGATCTTCAGGGCCCGGCCGATCTGCTCGGCGGTCCACTCGCTGACGCCGACGTAGAGGACCTTGCCCTGCCGTACGAGGTCGTCGAAGGTCTTGAGGGTCTCCTCGAGCGGCGTCTCGTTGTCGAAGCGGTGGGCCTGGTACAGGTCCACGTAGTCGGTCTGCAGGCGGCGCAGCGAGCCGTGGATGGACTCGGTGATGTGCTTGCGGGACAGACCACGGTCGTTCGGGCCGGGGCCGGTGGGCCAGAAGACCTTGGTGAAGATCTCCAGGGACTCGCGGCGGACGCCCTTCAGGGCGCGGCCCAGAACCTCCTCCGCCTTGGTGCCGGCGTAGACGTCGGCGGTGTCGAAAGTGGTGATCCCCTCGTCGAGCGCCGCCTGCACGCACGCCTTGGCGGCGTCCTCCTCGACCTGGGAGCCATGGGTGATCCAGTTGCCGTAGCTGATCTCGCTGACCATGAGACCGCTGCGGCCGAGATGCCGAAATTCCATACGCCGACCCTAGTAGGTGCCATCCGACCGACCGATTCGGGATACTCTGCCCGGCGTGCTGCGCTTGATCACTTCTCGATGGGTACGGCTCGGCCTCGTGGCCGCCGCCGCGGCGGTGATCGTCGTGGTGATCATGCGCCTGCGGGGCCGTCCGGCCGCTCCCGCCGCAGGTCCGCGACCGGTCTCCGCCCCCGCGCCCGTCTCCCCGCCCGCGCCGGGACCCGGGCCGAAGTCCGAGGGGCAGTGGCCGCCCGTCCCGATCCTCGGCGTCCCCACCGCCGACGACCTGAGGCGCTACGGGTCCGGGGCCCGCCTGCCCCGCTTCCTGACCGCGGAACGGCCGCCGCGACGTCCCCTCGACGGCCCGGTCCGGCGCCGCCTGACCCGCTGGGGCGCGGTGGCCGCGGCGCTGGTCCTGCTGGCCGCCGGAGCGCAGGCCCTGGAGAGCAACGTCTTCTCGGGGGGAGCCGGGGCGAGGGCGGTGCGCGCGGAGAAGGACCACGTCGAGGACGCGCCGGCCTGTGAGCCCGGCTGGGGTGCCGTGTTCACCTGCCAGACCCTCACGGAGGAGTCGTATCCATACCCCGGGGAGGATCCGGGCGGCTTCGAGGGCGACCTGGCGGCTCGCGCCGAGGCGACGGGGGGCCCGTACCCCATGGAGACCGGCTCCCCGGAGGGTACGGCCGGGCCGTACGGGGACTCCGGGGCCCCCGACGCCGACTGCCGTCCCGGGACCGCCCGGCCCCGCGTGCGGGCCGTGCCGCCCCGGGTCACCCGGGCGGTGAACCGGCAGTGGGCGCGGATCGAGCGGTGGCTGCGGAGGAACGCGCCGAAGACCTACAGGACGCTCGCCGGACCCGGCAGGGCCCGGACCATCGCGGTCGCCGAGGCGCAGATGGGCCTGCGCTTCCCCAACGACCTGCGGGCCTCCCTGCTGCGGCACGACGGCACGGTCGCGGCGGGGCGGGCCTGGCCGTTCGGGCCGCTGGACAACGGGCTCATGAGCGTGCGCGAGATCCGCGACACCTGGCGCATGCTGTGCGGGATCGACGACACCGACGACACCGCGGGTCCGTCGGACCCGCGGACGGAGTGGTGGGACGGGCGGATGATCCCGTTCGGCGCCGACGGCAGCGGAAACCACCTGGTGGCCGACTCGCTGATCCGCGACGTCGGGGAGCACGACCACGAGGGGCAGCTGGACTTCGAGCCCGGGGGCGTCCCGGTCCGCTCCTACTACGCGCTGCTGAAGGCCATGGCCGACGCCCTGGAGACGGGCGGGACCATCGGGTACTGGAAGCCCCTGGCGGTCGACGGCGAGCTCCGCTGGGACGTGCCGGACAGCTGAGGCGGCGGCCGGGCGGCGGTACGGCGCGGCGCCGCCGTATCGGACCTCCCCCTTCGCGGCTCCGCGTCCGGCCGCGTGACCTGTTGATCGATTCACCGACAGCGTCCCCGCGGAGGGTGGAGCTTCCCGCTGTCGGCATGAACTCAGCGCTGAGCGCTAGACGTCACCCTCACGACCACGCCAAGATCATGAATGTAAAATATTGTCTGACACGGTGATCGGAGAGCCCATGTCCGCCTGGAAGCGCGGCCTTGCCCTCACGGGGACGATCCTCGCCCTCACCACCGGTCCCGCCCTGCTGACCTCGGCACCCGCCGCCGCCGCGCCGACCACCGCCTCATCGAGCGTCGCCGCAGGGCAGTGGAGTTACCAGGGGTACTACTACGGTGACGCCGCGGGCTATAACGCCTGCAAGAGGGACGGTCAGGCGTCCTCCCGCCGTTACGAGTGCAGGTACTACGCCAGCGGCTGGCAGGGAAGCCCGAAGTACGAGCTCTGGATATGGATCGGCTGACCGCCGCCGGGACGGAGCGGGCGGGAAACCCGCCCCTGACATGACGAGAATGCCCCGCCCTCCGCGAGCGGGAACAACGACGGCGGCCCCATGATCACATCTGTGATCATGGGGCCGCCGCTTTTCGATCTGCTTCGCCGGCAGCGTCCCGGAGAGGAGGGCGGGGTCGCGGGCGCCGGCCTTCGAGGGCCGCCGTCCGTCCGCCGTCTTCTCGGGCCGCCGCGTCTACTTCTTCGGCGGGACGGGCCTGCCGCCGGGCAGGACGGTGGGCGGCGGGAAGCGCAGCTTGCGGATCTGCAGCCCCCGCATGGCGGCGTAGAAGCCGACGCCCCGGATGTTCTCGCCGGGGAACTTCTCCGCCGCGAGCTTCTTGACCCGCCAGGCCACCCAGACCGAGGCCAGCACCACGCCCACCATCATGATCGGCCAGCCGATCGTGACGACGGCGATGTTGACGGCGTTGCGGAAGTTCTGGTCGGGGAAGGGGATCCAGGTGATCAGCAGGACCACCACCATGAACGGCAGGAAGTACTGGCTGACGAGGCGGCGGGAGTCGACCCAGTCGCGGGCGAACTTGCGGACCGGGCCCTGGTCGCGGGCCGGGAGGTAACGCTCCTCGCCGCGCATCATGCCCTCGCGCGCCCTGACGCGCTCCTTGGCCTGGCGTTCGCGGAGCTGGCGGTAGGCCTCTTTGCGGTCCTTGGGGGCGGTCACCGGCTGGCGGCGGCGGCCCTCGGCGTCGCGGCGCTTGGGTGTGGGACGCCCCTTGCCCGCAGGTTTAGGATCGGGAGCGGAGGCGGGGGAGTCGTCCGCGGTGGTCTGGGTACGTCGGAACACATCGCCAGCCTACCGGGACTGCAACTTAGTGACGCCCCCGTACGTTATGCGTAGGGTGAACCTAGGTGGATTCCGGTTGTTCTCCCAGGGGGCCGGAGAACACCCGGGTGACCCGAAGCGCATTTGAAGAAGGGGACGGCCGACGCGCATGAGCGTGATGAAGAGACTTTCCATGATCTTCAGGTCCAAGGCGAACAACGCCTTGGACAAGATGGAGGATCCACGCGAGACCCTCGACTACTCCTACCAGCGGCAGTTGGAGTTGTTGCAGAAGGTGCGCCGGGGGGTCGCCGACGTCGCGACCTCGCGTAAGCGGGTGGAGCTGCAGATCAACCAGATCGAGGCCCAGGCCCGCAAGCTTGAGGACCAGGGCCGCAAGGCGCTCAGCGTGGGCCGCGAGGACCTGGCGCGCGAGGCGCTGACCCGCCGCGGCGCCCTGCAGACGCAGATCGCCGACCTGCGGGTCCAGCACGACAACCTCCAGGGCGAGGAGGAGAAGCTCACCACGGCCTCCCACCGCCTGCAGGCCAAGGTCGACTCCTTCCGCACCCGCAAGGAGACCATCAAGGCCACCTACACCGCCGCCGAGGCGCAGACGCGGATCAACGAGGCGTTCTCCGGCATCTCCGAGGAGATGGGCGACGTCGGCCTGGCGATCCAGCGGGCCGAGGACAAGACCGCCTCGATGCAGGCCCGCGCGGGCGCCATCGACGAGCTGCTCGCCAGCGGCGCGCTCGACGACTTCAGCGGCCAGCGCGGCGACGACATCCAGGCCGAGCTCGACCGCATGGGCGGCGGACGCGACGTGGAGCTGGAGCTCGCCCGGATGAAGGCCGAGCTGGGACAGGGCCCGGCGCCCCAGGGCGCGATCGAGTCCGGCCCGGCGCAGCAGGGCCAGGCCCCCTCCTACCAGCAGGCGCCGCAGCAGCAGCCGCGGCCGCACGCGCAGCCGACCCAGGAGTACGGCCAGCCGGGGGAGGGCCGGTGATCGTTCGCATCATGGGTGAGGGGCAGGTCCAGATCGCCCCGGAGGACCTCGACGTCCTCAACGCGCTCGACGGCCGGCTGGAGGCCGCGATCGAGTCCGGTGACGAGGGAGCCTTCCGGGGCTGCCTGCACGACCTGCTCGACAAGATCCGCCACGTGGGCAAGCCGCTGCCGGACGACAGTCTGGAGTCCTCGGAGCTGATTTTGCCTCCGGCCGACGCTTCCATGGACGAAGTACGGGAGATGCTCGGGGATGAGGGGCTGATTCCCGGTTAGTTTGTCCATATGACGGCAGCTCGCGATCGATTTGTCCAAGATCGGGGTCTGACCAGGCGCATGGTCCTGACCATGTTCCTGCTCGGGCTGCTGTACGTCGTGTTCGTGAGCGTGCTGATCTCCCTGGGCGTCCGGGCGGTCGTGGTGCTGCTCATCGCGGGCGGCATCCTTCTGGTGCAGTTCTTCGCCTCCGACCGCATCGCCCTGTTCGCCATGCACGGGCGGGTGGTCGAACCGCGGGAGGCCCCCGCCCTGCACGCCCTGGTCGACCGCCTGTGCGCGCTGGCCGACATGCCGAAGCCGCGGGTGGCGATCGCCGATTCGGACGTCCCGAACGCGTTCGCCACCGGCCGTAACCAGCGCACCTCGGTGGTCTGCGTGACGACCGGCCTGATGCGCCGGCTGGACGAGCCGGAGCTGGAGGGCGTCCTCGCCCACGAGATGTCCCACGTGGCCCACCGGGACGTCGCCGTCATGACGATCGCCTCCTTCCTCGGGGTGGTCGCCGGGCTGATGACCCGGGTCGCCCTCTACAGCGGCCTGGGCGGGCGTGCCCGTGACGACCGGGGCGGCCCGCCGGTCGGGCTGATCATCCTGCTGGTGTCGGTCGTGGTGTACGCGGTGAGCTTCCTGCTGATCCGCGCCCTGTCGCGCTACCGCGAGCTGGCGGCCGACCGGGCCGGCGCGCTGCTGACCGGCCGCCCCTCGACGCTGGCGAGCGCGCTCACCAAGATCAGCGGGGACATGGCCCGCATCCCGACCCGCGACCTGCGCGAGGCCGAGCCGTTCAACGCCTTCTTCTTCGCCCCCGCGGTGTCGGGGCGCACGGCCATGGCCGCGCTGCTGGCCACCCACCCGCCGCTGGAGCGGCGGCTGGAGCAGCTCGCCAGGATCTCCGCCGACCTGGGCCGGGGGGTGTGACGCGGTGAAGCGGTGGTGGGACGCGATGCTGGGCCGTACCGAGCCGGCGCAGCCGGACCTGGACGCGCTGTTCGCGCTGCCGTCGGCGGCGGTGACGCTGCAGGCGGCGACCGGGCTGGCGCCGAGCGGGCACGGGTCGGTCTGTTTCCGCTCCGCCGAGGGTGAGGCGTTCAACCGGCTGCAGGAGGAGGTCGTGGACCTGCTCGCCGCCGGCAACGGCCCGGCGGTCGAGGAGACGCAGGACCCCTACGGCTACACCTGGCTGTTCATGCGCCATTCGCCCGACCGGCTCGGCGAGCTGGTCACCGACCTGCACGCGGTCAACTCCTCCCTGGAGTCGGCCGGGTTCGGCCCGTCCCTGCTGTGCTCGCTGGTCTGCTTCTCCGCCCCGACCGGCCGCGGCCTGGCGCTGGTCTATCTGTACAAGCGCGGCACCTTCTACCCGTTCGCCCCCCTGTCGGGGCAGCACCGCGACGGCGCACTGGAACTCCAGGTGCGCGCCGCGCTGGAGGACGAGCTGCCCGTCGAGCCCGACCTCGACCGCTGGTTCCCCCTCTGGGGCGCCCCGGGCCTTTAGCGGCGCCGCGGCGTGCCGGGTCTTCGGCGGCACGGCGTGCCGGGTCTTCAGCGGCCTCGTGGCGCGCCGGGGCTTCAGCGGCGCCGCGACGCGCCGGCCCGGCGGCGGGAACACGCCGTAATCTGCTCTTCAAGACATGACAGGGCGCGCGGGCGGCTCCCCGGCGGGCCCGCCGCCCCGTGGTGCCATGACCCCATGATCAAGATATCTCACGCCCTGGCCGCCGCCACGGCGGCGGCGGCGATCGCCACCGCGGGCATGTGCGGCACGGCCCTGGCCGGCGTCGATCCCGGCGCCGGCCCCGCCGTCGGAGCGGCGCGGGCGACGGCGGACGACTACCCGCCGAAGGTCACGGTCATGGGAGAGGGCGAGCTGCTCGTCACCCCTGACATCATGCGGCTCAACGCCGGCGTCGAGGTGCGCACCGACACGCCGGGACAGGCGTTCTCCCAGGCCCGCCAGGCCGCCGCCAGGCTGACCCAGGCGCTGCTCGACGCGGGCATCGCCCCCAAGGACCTGCGGACCACCGAGCTCTCCCTCGCCCCGGTGTACGACGACTACCCGAAGATCGCCGGATACCGGGCGGCGCAGGGCGTCGAGGTCGTGGTGCGCGACCTCGACAACGCCGACAAGGCGGTGGACACGGTCGTCTCCGTCGGGCCCGAGGCCCGGTTGAACGGCGTCTCCTTCGAGCTCTCCGACAACAACGCCGCGCTGCGGGCCGCCCGGGACCTGGCGTTCGCCGACGCCAAGGCCCGCGCCCAGCAGTACGCGAGGCTGGCCGGCGGCACGCTCGGCGACGTCCTGACGATCAGGGAGCAGGACGTCACGCCGCCGCGGCCCATCATGTTCGCCGCCGCGGGGATGGCCGACCGCAGCTCGATCAGCCCGGGCCAGCAGAACGTCTCGGTGCACGTCCAGGTGGTCTACTCGATGATGCTGTAGCCGCCCGCCCCCGGCCGCCGGGGAAGCGGCGGCCGGGACCGTCACGGCGGCGGCCGCGCCGGGCGCCGTCCCCGACGGCTCCCAGGCGGCCCCGGGGCCGTCAGGGCAGCGCGAGCATCCGGTCGAGGGCGACCTTCGCCCAGTGCGCGGTGTCGTCGTCGACCGTGATCTGGTTGACGACCTGCCCGGCGGCGAGGGACTCCAGCGCCCACACCAGGTGCGGCAGGTCGATCCGGTTCATCGTCGAGCAATAGCAGACGGTCCGGTCGAGGAAGGTGACGTTCTTGTCGGGGAACATCCGGGCGAGCCTCTTCACCAGGTTCAGCTCGGTGCCCACGGCCCAGGCGGAGCCCGCCGGCGCCCGCCGCAGCGTCTCGATGATGTGCTCGGTGGAGCCGATGTGGTCGGCCTTGGTGACCACCTCGTGGCGGCACTCGGGGTGGACCAGCACGTTGACGCCGGGGATGCGCTCCCGGACGTCGTCGACGCACCCCGCGCTGAAGCGGCCGTGCACCGAGCAGTGCCCCTTCCACAGGATCATCTTGGCGTTCTCCAGCTGCCCGGCGGTCAGCCCGCCGTTCGGCCGGTGCGGGTTGTAGACGACGCAGTCGTCCAGGGACAGGCCCATCTCCAGCACCGCGGTGTTGCGCCCCAGGTGCTGGTCGGGCAGGAACAGCACCTTCTCGCCGCGCGAGAAGGCCCAGTCGAGGGCGCGCCGGGCGTTGGAGGAGGTGCAGACGGCGCCGCCGTTGCGCCCGCAGAACGCCTTGATGTCGGCGCTGGAGTTCATGTAGGTGACCGGGACGGTGACGTCGGCGATCCCGGCGTCCTGCAGCGCCTCCCAGCACTCCTCGACCTGGTCGAAGGTGGCCATGTCGGCCATGGAGCAGCCGGCGGCGAGGTCGGGCAGGACGACCCTCTGCGCGTCGGAGGTGAGGATGTCGGCCGACTCGGCCATGAAGTGGACGCCGCAGAAGACGATGTACTCGGCGTCGGGCCGGGCGGCGGCTTCGCGGGCCAGCTTGAACGAGTCGCCGGTCACGTCGGCGAACTGGATGACCTCGTCGCGCTGGTAGTGGTGGCCCAGCACGAAGACCCGCTCGCCCAGCGCGGCCTTGGCCCGCCGGGCCCGCTCCACCAGCGCCGGGTCGGACGCGGGCGGCAGCTCGCCGGGGCAGTCGACACCGCGCTCGCTGTGCGGGTCGGTTCCCCGGCCGAGGACGAAGAGCGGAAGGCCGGTCTCGGTGGTCGTCACGACCACCACCCCCTTATCGTCGAAGTGACGACTAATGATGACACACGGCCGGGGGTTTTTGTTCCCGGGGGAGTCGATCGGGGTGAACGTCCTGATCGGGGCGGTCACGGTCGTCCGGCCGGGGGCCGCGCCGAGCCGGGGCCACGGCCGTACGGCCGGTCGCGCCGCGCCCGTACGGGCGGGGTCCGCACGGGCCGGCGGCCCCGGCCGGGGCGGGGCGGCGGCGGGAGACCGGAGCCCGCAGGAATGTGTAGGCCCGCGCAGGTGTTGGTAGCGTCTTAGTAGGACGTCAGAAACAGACAACCGTCCCGACCGGGCGGTTGACGCAGACGCGGGAGTCACCACATGTCGGTTGAGAGCAGCGAGACCACGGCGCAGGGCCTGATCCTCAGCGACGCCGCCGCCGCCAAGGTCAAGAGCCTGCTGGAGCAGCAGGGCGAGGAGGGGCTCCAGCTGCGCGTGGCCGTGCAGCCCGGCGGCTGCTCCGGCCTGCGCTACCAGCTCTTCTTCGACGACCGTTCGATGGACGGCGACATCGTCTCCGACTTCGGCGGGGTCAGCGTGGTCACCGACCGGATGAGCGCCCCCTACCTCACGGGCGCGACGATCGACTTCGTCGACACGATCGAGAAGCAGGGCTTCACGATCGACAACCCCAACGCCACGGGCTCGTGCGCCTGCGGCGACTCTTTCAACTAGTCGCAATACGATGGCCCCGCCGGGTGAGCTGACTCACCCGGCGGGGCCGTCGTGTGTCCGCACGCCTGCAACCGCCCCCCGACCATCTTCCAGATGCCGACAACGAGGAGAAGAACCCCGTGCGCATCGCCGTCACCGGTTCCATCGCGACCGACCACCTGATGACCTTCCCGGGGCGCTTCAGCGACCAGCTGATCGCCGGCCAGCTCGATCGGGTGTCCCTGTCGTTCCTCGTGGACGACCTGCAGATCCGCCGTGGCGGCTGCGCGGCCAACATCGCCTTCGGCATGGGGTGCCTCGGTCTGCGGCCCGTCCTCGTCGGCGCGGTCGGCGCCGACTTCGCCGACTACCGGTCCTGGCTGGAGCGGCACGGCGTCGACTGCGACTCCGTGCACACCTCCGAGCTGCACCACACGGCCCGGTTCCTGTGCACCACCGACGACGACCACAACCAGATCGCCTCCTTCTACACCGGCGCGATGGCCGAGGCGCGGCTGATCGAGCTCGGCCCGATCGCCGAGCGGCTCGGCGGCCTCGACCTGGTGCTGGTCGGCCCGAACGACCCCGACGCGATGCTGCGGCACACCGAGGAGGCCCGCCGGCGCGGCATCCCCTTCGCCGCCGACTTCTCCCAGCAGATCGCCCGCATGTCCGGTGACGACATCCGCCCGCTGCTGGACGGCGCCGCCTACCTGTTCAGCAACGACTACGAGAAGGGCATGATCGAGCAGAAGACCGGGCTGTCCGCCGAGGAGGTGCTCGACCGCGTCGAGGTCCGCGTCACCACGCTCGGCCCCAAGGGCGTCGCGATCGAGCGCAGGGGCGAGCCGATCCTGCGTGTCCCGGCCGTCCCCGAGCTGGGCAAGGCCGACCCCACCGGCGTCGGCGACGGTTTCCGCGCCGGGTTCCTGGCCGGCCTGGCCTGGGGCCTGTCCCTGGAGCGCTGCGGCCAGCTCGGCAACCTCACCGCCACCCACGTCCTGGAGCACGTCGGCGGGCAGGAGTACCGCCTCGGCCAGCGGGTCTTCCTCGACCGCTTCGCCGCCGCCTACGGCTCGGAGGCCGCCGACGAGATCTCCCGCCACGTGCGCTGCCAGCACCCCTAGAACCCGCTCCGCGGATCGCCCCGCGGCGGGCGGGGCGACCCGCGAACGGAACCCGGCGGCCTCGGCCGTCCGGTCCGTCCGGGCGCGGCGTCACCGCGCTTCCGCGGCGGCCGGGGCGCCGCCGTGCCCGCCGTACGGCACGGCGGGCCCCGGCGGCGGGCGGCCCGTCCCGGGCCCGGCGGCCTCAGTAGTTGCGCCGCACGTGGATGGCCCAGCCGCCCGAGGGGAGCTCGTGGCTGGCCACGTGGTGGTGCGACTTGAGCCGGCACCAGGCCGGGATGTCGGTGAACGCCGCGGGATCGTCGGCGAGGACCGACACGATCGCCTCACGCGGGACGTCGTTGATCTGCTGGGCGAGCATGATGATCGGGATCGGGCACTTCTTGCCCAGCGCGTCGATGGTCAGCGCCGGGGGCTGCCCGGCCCCCTCCGCGGTCGTCTGGCCGGCCGTCATGTCACTTCACTCCCCGAAGAATGGTCCGTCACGGCTGCATTCCCGCGTCCTCGCGGATCCTCTTCACCACGTCCGGCAGGACGGCGAGGAAACGGTCGACGTCCGCCGCGGAGGCTCCCCGGGGCAGCGACACCCGGAGGTTCCCGTGTGTCAGCACCCCCATGGCCTCCAGAACATGCGACGGGCGAAGCGTGCTCGCCGTACACGAACTGCCGGACGACACGGCGAACCCCGCCCTATCCAACTCTGTCAACAGGGCCTCACCGTCCACGTAAAGACACGAAAAGGTGACAATGTGCGGGGCGCGGGCCACGGGGTCGCCGATGACCTCGACGTCCGGAACGGTCCTCCGCACCTCGCTCCTGATCCGGTCCACGAGAGCGGAGAGGCGGGCCGACTCCCGGGCCGCGTCGGCGGCGACGGCCCGCAGCGCGACGGCCGCGGCGATGATCGCCGGCACGTTCTCGAAGCCCGGGACCCGTCGCCGCTCCCGGTCGTCCTCCGGCAGCGGGGAACGCCACCGGACGCCCTTGCGGACCGCCAGCACCCCGACCCCGGCCGGACCGCCCCACTTGTGCGCGCTCGCGGCCAGCACCGACCAGCCGGCGGGCACCGGCGCCCGGCCGACGGTCTGCGCGGCGTCCACCAGCAGCGGCACGCCCGCCTCGGCGCACGCGGCCGCCGCCTCGGCCACCGGCTGCAGGGTCCCCACCTCGTGGTTGGCGCTCTGCAGGCAGGCCAGGGCGGTGTCCCCGGCGCCGACGGCCGCGCCGAAGGCGGCCGGGTCGACCGCGCCGGCCCGGTTCACGCCGACCGTCTCGACCGTGCCGCCGTCACGCTCGTGCAGCGCGGCGGCGTGCAGCACCGCGGAGTGCTCGACCGCGGAGACCACCAGGCGGCGGCCCGCCCGGCGGCGGCCCAGGAGCGCGCCGAGCACGCCCAGGTGCGCCGCCTGGGTGCCGGAGGCGGTGAAGGAGACCTCGTCGGGCCGGGCGCCGATCACCTCGGCGACCTCGGCACGCGCCTGTTCCAGTAACATCCTTGCGCGGCGGGCGGGACCGTACAGCCGAGCCGGGTCGGCCCAGCCGGCGTCGAGCGCCTCGATCAGCGCCTCGCGCGCCTGGGGATGCAGCGGTTCGGTGGAGGCCGCGTCGAAGTACGCCATTCCCCCATCGTCGCACCGCGTGGTGGAACCGGGGGCTGCGCGGGGGGGCGAGGCGGGTCCGCGCTAGTGTGTCCTCCAGCGTAAAGCTGTGAACTACGAGTTGTTAATACGAACAAACGACCGCCCAGAAGTGACTTCTGGGCTTCATCTGTGGGGTAGGCGATCCGTGAGTCCGACCCGCCGTTCTGCACGGCGTCCGTTGGCCCGCCGCCGGGTGCCACGCGCTGCCGCTCTGGCGCTGCTGCTGGTGTCCGCGACGGCGTGCAGTGCCGATGAGTGGAAGCGCGCCGGCATGCCCGTCGGCATCACCAAGCAGGCCGAGACGGTCCAGAGTCTGTGGAACGGATCCTGGATCGCCGCTCTCGCCACCGGTGTGGTCGTGTGGGGCCTGATCCTGTGGTCCGTGGCCTTCCACCGTAAGAGGAAGAACTCGAAGGAGGAGCTGCCTCCCCAGGTCCGCTACAACCTCCCGATCGAGATCCTCTACACGGTGGTGCCGATCATCATGGTCGGCGTGTTCTTCTACTTCACCGCCCGGGACGAGACCTACATCGACAAGATGTCCGGCAAGCCGGACGTGAAGGTGAAGGTCGAGGCGTTCCAGTGGAGCTGGCGCTTCACGACCGACTACAACGGCAAGCAGGTGCAGGTCGTCGGCCGGCCGGTCAGCGACTACACCGCCGGCCCCCAGCTGGTGCTCCCGGTCGACAGGAAGGTCGAGTTCGAGCTGCAGTCGCCGGACGTCATCCACTCCTTCTGGGTGCCGGCCTTCCACTTCAAGCGTGACGTGATCCCGGGCGTGGTGAACAGGTTCGAGGTCGACACGCTCAACAAGCCCGCCGTCTACGCCGGCCGATGCGCCGAGCTGTGCGGCGTGGACCACAGTCGCATGCTGTTCTCGGTGAAGCTCGTCCCCCAGGCCGAGTTCGACCAGTACGTCGCTAGTCAGGCGGGTGCCCAGTGACCGCACTTAACGAACCCCTCACCTCCATCCCGGTGCCGGACCGCAAGGGCTCCGTCATCGCGAAGTGGCTGTCCTCCACCGATCACAAGATCATTGGGCACCTCTACCTCATCACTTCGTTCGCGTTCTTCCTGATCGGCGGCGTGATGGCGCTGATCATGCGGGCGGAGCTGGCCCAGCCGGGCCTGCAGGTGACCACCAACGAGCAGTTCAACCAGCTGTTCACCATGCACGGCACGGTGATGCTGCTCATGTTCGCCACGCCGCTGTTCGCCGGCTTCGCCAACGAGCTGATGCCGCTGCAGATCGGCGCGCCGGACGTGGCCTTCCCCCGGCTGAACATGGTGAGCTACTGGCTGTTCACCTTCGGCAGCCTCATCGCCCTGTCGGGCTTCCTCACCCCGGGCGGCGCCGCCGACTTCGGCTGGTTCGCCTACACCCCGCTGTCGAACGCGATCAGCTCGCCCGGCGTCGGCGGCGACCTGTGGATCTGCGGCCTGGTCATCTCCGGTCTGGGCACGATCCTCGGCGCGGTGAACTTCATCACCACGATCGTCACCATGCGCGCCCCCGGCATGACCATGTTCCGCATGCCGCTGTTCACCTGGAACGTCCTGCTCACCTCGATCCTGGTGCTGATGGCCTTCCCGGTGCTCGCCGCCGCCCTGCTGGCCCTGGAGGCCGACCGCAAGCTCGGCGCACAGATCTTCGCCACCGAGACCGGCGGGCCGATCCTGTGGCAGCACCTGTTCTGGTTCTTCGGCCATCCCGAGGTGTACATCATCGCGCTGCCGTTCTTCGGCATCGTGACCGAGGTCATCCCGGTCTTCAGCCGCAAGCCGCTGTTCGGCTACATCAGCCTGGTCGGCGCGACCATCGTCATCGCCGGTCTGTCGATCACCGTGTGGGCGCACCACATGTTCCCCACCGGCCAGGTGCTGCTGCCGTTCTTCTCGTTCATGACGTTCCTCATCGCGGTCCCGACCGGGGTGAAGTTCTTCAACTGGATCGGCACCATGTGGCGGGGCCACCTGTCGTTCGAGTCGCCGATGCTGTTCGCCATCGGCTTCCTGGTCACCTTCCTCTTCGGTGGTCTGACCGGTGTCATCCTCGCCTCGCCGCCGCTGGACTTCCAGGTGTCGGACTCCTACTTCGTGGTGGCGCACTTCCACTACGTCGTCTTCGGCACCGTGGTGTTCGCGATGTTCTCCGGCTTCTACTTCTGGTGGCCGAAGTTCACCGGCAAGATGCTGGACGACCGGCTGGGCAAGTGGCACTTCTGGACGCTGTTCATCGGCTTCCACACCACCTTCCTGGTGCAGCACTGGCTGGGTGCCGAGGGCTTCCCGCGCCGCTACGCCGACTACAGCCCGATCGACGGCTTCACCGACCTGAACATGATCTCCTCGGTCGGCGCCTTCATCCTCGGCGCCTCCACGCTGCCGTTCCTCTACAACGTCTGGAAGACGGCCAAGTACGCGCCGAAGGTCACGGTGGACGACCCGTGGGGTTACTGCAACTCCCTGGAGTGGGCGACCTCCTGCCCGCCGCCGCGGCACAACTTCACCTCGCTGCCGCGCATCCGCTCCGAGCGTCCGGCATTCGACCTCAAGTACCCGTACGTGACCGCTCCGCGTGAGCTGGAGGACGCCCGATGAAGGTTCAGGGCTGGTTGTTCATCCTCTGCGGCGTCTTCTTCGCCGCGGTGGACGTCGTCTACTGGTACTGGTCCAAGGAGCCGGTCGGCACGACGGCGATGGCCATCTCGGTGGGCTTCGCCTTCATGATCGGCTACTACCTGATGTACACCGCCCGCCGCATCGGTGACCAGCCCGAGGACGACAAGCAGGGTGAGATCGCCGACGGCGCCGGAGAACTCGGCTTCTTCAGCCCGCACAGCTGGTGGCCGCTGTTCGTCTGCCTGGCCGTCGCGCTCACCGCGGTCGGCCTGGTCATCGGCTGGTGGCTGTTCATGATCGGCGTCTTCGCGGTCATCATGAGCATGATCGGCTTCGTCTTCGAGTACTACCGGGGGCACTTCTCCCACTGACCGGCCTCGCCGGTCCCCGACCCCGCGGGACCCGGCCTCCGCGGACCCCCGCCACAGCGGGGGCCCGCGGAGGCAGGACCCGGAAGCGGGCCACGGAAAGTTTCCGTGGTCCGCTTTTTGGCGTTTGTTAGCTGCACAAGACGGATGTCCTCCGTAGTGATCCCCTTACTCCGGGTAATAACTGAATTAGTGGTTCAGTACCGGGACAGGGAGTTCATGTGCGGCAGGCGATCCGTGGTCCGATATGGGGGGTGAGCCTGCTGGCCCTGGCGCTGGCGGCCTCCTCCTGCTCGGAGACCACCTCCACCCGGACGGCGGGCACGCCGGGCGCCACGCCGCGCGCCGACGCCGCCGTCGCCGTGACCCCTCTCAACGGGGCCGTCAACGTGCCGACCGACGCGACCATCCTGGTCTCCGCGCGCGGCGGCACCCTGAAGGACGTCACCGTCACGGGCCGGAAGGGCCCCCTGCGGGGCGCGCTGAGCGCCGACGGCACCCGCTGGCACAGCTGGGGCACGATCCCGCCGGGGGCCTCCTACCGGGTCACGGTGACCGCGGTGAACCCCGACGGGAAGCTCACCCAGACCACCAGCTCCTTCTCGACGGTCAAGCCCCAGGAGGCCTTCTCGATCGAGAGCGTCCAGCCGAACAAGAACGACACCGGGCTGACCGTCGGCGTCGGCATGCCGATCATGCTCACCTTCGACAAGCCGATCACCGACCGCGTCTCGGTCGAGCGGAACCTGGTGGTCACCGCGTCCAAGCCGGTCTCCGGCGCCTGGCACTGGTTCGACGACAAGACCGTCCACTTCCGCCCCAAGACCTTCTGGCCGGCCCACACCAAGGTCAGGCTGGAGGCCCGCCTCGCCGGGGTTCGCGGCGGCAAGGGCCTGTACGGCAAGCGGAACCTCACGCTGGACTTCAAGATCGGCCGCTCGCAGATCACCCGGGGCAGCACCGACACCCACTACCTGACCGTCAGACGCGACGGCAGGAAGGTGCGGGTGATGCCGATGAGCGCCGGCCAGGGCGGCGTGTGGAAGTACTACACGACCAACGGCATCCACCTGGCCATGTCGCGGGAGAACGTCACGGTCATGACCTCGCCCGGGATCGGCCCCGGCGAGTCGGGCTACTACCAGATGACCGTCTACGACACGGTGCGGATCTCCAACAGCGGCGAGTACGTCCACGCCGCGCCCTGGTCGGTCGGCTCGCAGGGCAACTCCAACGTCAGCCACGGCTGCGTCAACGTCAGCCCGGCGGACGCCAAGTGGTTCCTCGACAACACGCTGATCGGCGACCCGATCATCATCACCGGCTCGCCGCGCCCGCTGGAGCCCACCAACGGCTGGGGGCAGTGGCAGGAGAACTGGAAGGAATGGCTGAAGTGGAGCAGCACCAAGCACTTCGTCACCGAGGAGCTGTGACCGTCTGCCGGACGCCCTGAGCGGGCCGTACGGGCGACCGCCGCCCCACTCCCGGGAGAACGGCCGGTGAGCCCGTACGGACGTCCTGGGTGGCCCTGAGGGGGCTCGCCCCGATCGAGGGGCCGACGAGCCCGTACGGACGTACCGGGCGGCCGTGAGGACGCCGGGGTCCGGGACCCCCGCGGAAGAGCCCTGAGAGGCCGTGCGGAGACGGAGAAGGGCCCGGACACCGTGGCGGTGTCCGGGCCCTTCTGCCGTGGCGGATCAGCGGTGGGTCAGTGGGTGAGGGACCTGTCCTCGCCCGACCCGATCGCGGCGTGCTCCTCGCCGTGGCCGTGGCCGTCGTCCAGCGGGATCTTCTCACCGCCGTAGGCCCGGCTCATCTTGACGCGGAGCCTGCCGAGCGGGCCGCGCAACTGCTTGGGCGGCACGCCGTTGCGCTCGCCGTCACCGTCGCCGTCGGCGCCGGGGAGCATCGGGACCGGCGCCTTGCCGCGCATGTGGGCCTCGATGCCCGGGTTCGGCGGGACGTGGACCTCGATGTACTCACCGGTGGGCAGGCGCTTGATGACGCCCGACTCCACGCCGTGCCCGATGACCGCGGCGTCGCTGCGCTGCAGGCCGAGGCAGATCCGGTAGGTGATGTAGTAGGCGATCGCCGGGCCGAGGAAGACCAGCACCCGGCCGACGTAGGTGGTCGCGTTCAGCGAGATGTGGAAGAACGAGGCCAGCTCGTCGTTGGCGCCCAGCAGCCACAGGACGCCGTAGAAGGTGACCGCCGCCATGCCGATCGAGGTGCGGTGCGGGTTGTTGCGGGGACGGTCGGCGATGTGGTGCTCGCGCCGGTCGCCGGTGACCCACTGCTCGATGAACGGGTACAGCGCCAGGCCCGTCATGATGATCCCCATCGGGACCAGCGCCGGGATCAGCACGCTCATCGGCAGGGTGAAGCCGGCGATGTTGATCTCCCACGCGGGCATCAGGCGGAGCGAGCCCTCCAGGAAGCCCATGTAGAAGTCGGGCTGCGAGCCGGCCGAGATGTCCGCCGGGGTGTAGGGGCCGAACAACCAGATCGGGTTGATCTGGGCGAAGGCGCCCAGCAGCGCGATGACACCGAAGGTGAACATGGTGTAGGCGCCGGCCTTGACCATGAAGGCGGGGTAGAACGGGGCACCGACGACGTTCTCGTTCGTCCGGCCCTTGCCCGGCATCTGGGTGTGCTTCTGCACCCACATCAGGATCAGGTGGGCGGTGATGAGCGCCAGGAGGATGCCCGGGATGAGCAGGATGTGCAGCGAGTAGAACCGGGAGATCACGTCCTCGCCGGGGTACTCGCCACCGAAGAGGAAGAACGTGATCCAGGTGCCGACCAGCGGCAGCGAGATCGCCACACCCTCGGTGATCCGCAGACCGGCGCCGGAGAGCAGGTCGTCGGGGAGGGAGTAGCCGGTCAGGCCCTCGAACAGGGCCAGCGTCAGCAGCAGGACGCCGATCAGCCAGTTCAGCTCGCGCGGCTTGCGGTACGCACCGGTGAAGAACACGCGGAGCGAGTGCACCATCATGCCGCCGATGAACAGCAGGGCCGCCCAGTGGTGCATCTGCCGCATCAGCAGGCCGCCGCGCACGTCGAAGCTGATGTGCAGCGACGAGGCGTACGCCTCGGACATCATGATGCCCTGGAGCGGCTCGTAGGAGCCCTCGTAGGGGACCTCGCCCATGCTGGGCTTGAAGAAGAACGTCAGGAACGTGCCGGTCAGCAGCAGGACGATGAACGAGTAGAGGGCGATCTCACCCAGCAGGAAGGACCAGTGGTCGGGGAAGATCTTCCTCAGGTTGCGCTTGAGGAAGTTTCCGGCCCCCAGGCGGTCGTCGAGGAAGGAACTCGTTCCCGCGATGGGCTTCGGAACGGTCGTGATGCTCACGCGTGGCCTCCGTTCTCACGGACCGTCGCCTCGGCGTCCCCGCGCTCCCAGAAGCTGGGACCGGGCGGGACGGCGAAGTCCGCCGTGGCGACGAGGAAGCCCTCCTCGTCGACGGCGATGGGGAGCTGGGGCAGAGGCCGGGCGGCCGGGCCGAAGATCACCTTGGCGCCGTCGGCGGCGTCGAAGGTGGACTGGTGGCACGGGCACAGGATGTGGTGCGTGGTCTGCTCGTACAGGGCCGCGGGGCAGCCGACGTGCGTGCAGATCTTCGAGTACGCCACGATGCCGTCGTGCGTCCAGTTCAGGTTCGTGCCGGACTTGAGCTCCTCCGGCCGGAACTTGAGCAGGATCAGCGTGGCCTTGGCCAGCGCGTTCAGGTCGTGCTCGTACCCTTCGGGCACCACGGAGAGGATGCCGCCGGGGGAGTTGAAGTCCGCCGCGCGGATCGGCGCGCCGGTGCCCTCGACGACGAGCCTGCGCGGCTTGCCGTTCTTGGTCTTCTCGCCCCAGACGGTGTGCCGGAGCTTCTCGGGGAAGTCGCTGTAGCGGGGGCCGAGGTCGCGCAGGACGACCAGCGGCACCAGGCCCAGCGGGGCCGCGGCGAGCAGCAGCGTACGGCGCAGCAGCGGCCGCTTGACGAAGCCGCTCTCGTCGACGCCGTGCTTGAACGTCTCGGTGACGTACTCGCGGGTCTGGCCGTCGGAGGCCATGGTGTGGCGCTCCTGGACCATGTTGTACTTCGGCATGACCAGGCGGACCCAGACCACCATGCCGGCGGCCATGGACAGCAGCGCGAGGGCGAGCGAGCCGCCCAGGGCCACGTTGGAGGTGCGCGCGGAGTCGATGTCCCCGACCTGGAAGACCACGTAGGAGACGATGAAGGCGATGCCCCCGAGCAGGGTCAGCAGGAAGCAGAAAGCGGCGATCCGCTCGCCCTTCCTCGCGGTCTCCTCGCTCTGCGGGACGACCCCGGGGACACCCCGGTCCCCGGGGCGCTCGTCGCCGCCGAGCACGGACGTGCCCGTGGCGGGTGAGGGAGTGCCGATCACGCGCTTGGGGACGCGGCCCTCGGGCTGTTCGATGTCGTGGTTGTTGTCAGTCATTTGGCCTGTCGCTTCTTCGCGGTGATCCAGATGGCGGCCAGGACGAGCAGGCTGAGACCGACGATCCAGGCCGTCAGACCCTCGGTGACCGGGCCGATGCGGCCGAGGCCCGCGCCGCCGGGGTCGACCTGGCTGCGGACGCCCGTGATGTAGGCGATCATGTCCCGCTTCTGCTCGGGCGTGATGATGCTGTCGTTGAACACCGGCATGGCCTGCGGGCCGGTGATCATGGCCTCGTAGATCTGCGTCGGGGTGGACTCCGACAGGTTCGGGGCGTACTTGCCCCGGGTCAGAGCGCCGCCGGCGCCGACGAAGTTGTGGCACTGGATGCAGTTCGCCCGGAACAGCTCGCCGCCCTTGGCCTGGTCGCCCTTGGCCGGGTCGACCTGCTCGGGCGCGGGGACGGTGGGGCCGCCGCCCAGCGACTCGACGTAGGCCGAGAGCTGGCGGATGGTCGTCTCGTTGACCCACGGGGGCGGCGGCTTGCGCGGCGCCTGGGCCTCGGGCCTGGCCAGCGGCATGCGGCCGCTGCTGACCTGGAAGTCGACGGCCGCGGCGCCGACGCCGACCAGCGACGGGGCCACGTTGCTGCCCTCGGCGTTGAGGCCGTGGCAGCTGGCGCAGCTCTGCTGGAAGAGCTTCTTGCCCTCGGCTACGTCGTCGGCCCGGCCCGCCGCGATGGAGGCGTCGGCGCGCCCCGTCGTCGAGGCCACGAAGGTGTAGAGACCTCCGAGCAGCCCGAGAGCCAGAAGCAGGACGGCGTATCTCGCGAGGGGATGCCGCCGTCCAGCGGTGATCCTAGTCACAGAGATCCCCGATTCCTTAGTGAATGCCGTAGATGGTCACGAAAAGGCCAATCCAGACCACGTCGACGAAGTGCCAGTAGTAGGACACGACGATCGCGCTGGTCGCCTGCTCACGGGTGAAGCGCTTCGCGGCGTACGTGCGTCCCAGCATGAAGAGGAACGCGATCAGTCCACCGGTCACGTGAAGGCCGTGGAAGCCCGTGGTCAGGTAGAACACCGAGTCGTACGCGGAGTGCGACAGGGTGTGCCCCTCGTGGACCAGCTGGCTGTACTCGTACAGCTGGCCGCCGACGAACACGGCGCCCATCAGGAAGCTGACGATGTACCAGAAGCGCAGCTTGGCGACCTGGCCCTTCTCGGCCGCCCACACGCCAAGCTGGCAGGTCACACTCGACAGGACCAGGATGATCGTGTTGACCAGCGAGAACTGGACGTTCAGATGAGCCTCGGGCCAGGGCATGCCCCGGCCGATGCTCACTGACCGGATGGTGAAGTACATCGCGAACAGCGCCGCGAAGAACATGAGCTCGGAGGACAGCCAGACGATCGTCCCCACGCTGACCAGGTCGGGCCTGCGGGACGAGTGTGCTGTCGTCGTCGTTGAGATTGCGGATGCTGTCGCCACGCCCAGCATTATTGCGGCTCCCCTGGTCGGGTCGCCGCACGGCCCCCCGATAGGGGGCCTGAATGCCATCTTAAACAGGACGAACGGAGTTTTCCGTCCGTCAGCACCTCCGCCCTGGGTCCGCAGGCGAGGTGACCGGTAGCATCCCAGGTGACCATACATCGACAAGGGATGAGTGAGCGCAGACCGTGAGCACCGACGACAAGATGAGGGTCCTCGTCTACAGCGACGACGCCGCCACCCGGGAGAAGGTGCGGCAGGCCGTCGGCAGGCGCCCGGCCGCCGACGTGCCCCTCGTGGAGATCGTGGAGTGCGCCACCCACGCCAAGGTCGTCCAGCACTTCGACTCCGGCGAGATCGACGTGGCGGTGCTCGACGCGGAGGCCCAGCCGGCCGGCGGCATGGGGGTGGCCCGCCAGGCCAAGGACGAGGTCTACGACTGCCCGCCGATCTGCCTGCTGATCGCCCGCCGGGACGACCGCTGGCTGGCGGAGTGGTCGCGGGCCGACGCCGTCGTACCGCAGCCGATCGACCCGGTGACGCTCGCCGACGCCATCGCCGGTCTGATGCGCCGGCGGCTGTCCGACCGCCTGACCGCCCACTGACCCACCCGCTGGAGACCCCTCATGGACGCGCGCACCACCTGGCCCGCGCTGCTGTCGGCCCTGATCGCCGGTGAGCACCTGACGGCGGACGAGACCGCCTGGGCGATGAACGAGATCATGTCCGGTACGGCCACGCCCGCGCAGGTCGCCGGCTTCGCCGTGGCGCTGCGGGCCAAGGGGGAGACGGTCGCGGAGGTGACCGGCCTGGCTCGCACGATGCTGGAGCACGCCACGCCGCTGACCGTCGAGGGCCGCGTCGTCGACATCGTCGGCACCGGAGGCGACCGCGCCCACACCGTCAACGTCTCCACGATGGCCGCGATCGTGGCCGCCGCCGCGGGCGCGCGGGTCGTCAAGCACGGCAACCGCTCGGCGTCCTCCTCCGTGGGCGCCGCCGACGTGCTGGAGCACCTCGGGATCGTGCTCGACCTGCCGCCCGCCGCCACCGCCCGGCTGGCCGCCGAGGTGGGCATCGCCTTCTGCTTCGCGGCCTTCTACCACCCGGCGCTGCGCTTCGCCGGCCCGGCCCGCAAGGAGCTGGCCGTCCCGACGGTGTTCAACTTCCTGGGCCCGCTGACCAACCCGGCCCGGCCCCAGGCCCAGGCGATCGGCATCTTCGAGCCGCGCATGCTCCCGGTGATCGCCGGCGTGTTCGCCGAGCGCGGGGTGTCGGCGCTGGTCTTCCGGGGCGACGACGGGCTGGACGAGCTCACCACCGCCACCACCTCCACGGTCTGGGTGGTGCGCGAGGGCGCCGCCACGCAGACCGTCTTCGACCCGGCCGTGCTGGACATCCCCAGGTCGGCCCCGGACGCGCTGCGCGGCGGCGACGTGGTCTTCAACGCCCAGGCCGTCCGCGACCTGGTCGGCGGCAGGACCGGGCCGGTCCGCGACGCGGTGCTGCTCAACGCCGCCGCCGCGCTGGTCGCCCACGACGGCCCGGGTGACGACCTGGACGCCGCGATGACGGCCGCCTACGCCCGCGCCGTGGAGGCCGTCGACTCCGGCGCCGCCGCCGCCCTCCTCGACCGCTGGATCGCCGCCAGCCGGTCGCTGAAGCGGGCCTGAGCCCCGGGCCGGGCTCCCGCGGGCCGGGCCCGGACCCGCGCCCGGCCGGGAGCCCGGCCCCGAACCGGCCGGGCCCGGCTCGCGGAAGCCGGCCGGGGAGACGTCAGTCGGACTCGCCGAGACCGATCGAGAAGGCGGCGTCGAGGTCGTGCCGGGAGTAGGTGCGGAAGGCGACGTTGGTCTCGGTGTGCAGCACCCCGGGCACCTTGTTGATCCGGCCCGGGATGACCTCGGCGATCTCCTCGTAGGTGGGGACGCGCACCATCGCCATCAGGTCGTACTCACCGGTTATGGAGTACACCTCGCTCACCCCGTCGAGCTCGGCGATCGTCTGGGCGACCTCGGGGATCCGGTCCACCTCGGCGGTGATGTGCACGATCGCGGTGACCACGGGCTTCCTCCTCGTTGAGTGCGGCTTGCAGTCTCAGAAGCTATCAGCGCTCCGGGCGGCCCTCACGCGGCCGGTGGGACTCGATTCCACGGTAGGCGTGGTCGATGCGGGCCCGCAGCCGCCCCGCCCCGCGCACCGGCAGGCTCCAGGTGCCCTCCACCTGCACCAGCCGCACGCCGGGGCCCTCCAGCCAGCGCAGCACGCACTCGGTCTCCTCGGCCAGGGCGGCCGGCAGCGGGCCGGGCCCCGGCACGACGGTCTCGGCCGTGGCCACCAGCGCCTCCACGAAGGGCGTGGGGTGGACGCCGCGGGCCATGACCCCGGCCGAGACCAGCCGCCCGTGCCGTACGACGTGGACCTCCCAGGCGCCGTCCGCCACGGGGGCGGCGGCGACGAGCTGGGGGAGGGCGGTCAGCGCCCGCAGCCGCTGCATGCGCGCGGCGACCCGGACGTAGGCGGCCAGCCGGTCGCGGTCGGCCGCGGCCTCCTCGTAGCGCTGGTCGAGCGACAGGCGCGTCATCCGCGTCTCCATCGCGGCGAAGACCGCGGAGGCGTCCAGCTCCATCGCCCGGCGCGCGGCCTCGGCGAGCTCGCCGTACTCCTCGGCGCTCTGGCGGCCCTCGCAGGGCGCGCCGCACCGGCCGATGCCGAACAGGGCGCAGGCCGGGCGCCGGGTGCGGACGGTGATCCGCTCGGCGCACTGCCGCAGCGGGAACGTCTCGTGCAGGGCGACGCGGGCGTCCTCGGCGGCGCGGGAGCCGCCGAACGGGCCGAGGTAGGCGGCGCCGTCGTCCCTGACCTCGCGGACGATCGACAGGCGGGGGAAGGGCTCGACGGTCAGCTTCAGCCAGACCGCCCGCTCGGGGAAGCGCGAGCGGCGGTTGTAGCGCGGTTTGGCCGAGCCGATCAGCCGCAGCTCCCTGACCTCGGCCTCCAGCGGGGTCGCGCAGACGATGGGCCGGACCCGCTCGGCCAGCCCGACCATCTCGCGGATCCGCGGACGGGTCTCGCTCGCGGTGAAGTAACTGCGCACGCGGGTGCGCAGGTCGACGCTCTTGCCGACGTACAGCGGGTCGCCGCGGTGGTCCTCGAAGACGTAGACACCCGGGGCGGCGGGCACCGCGTCGGCGAGGTGGCGCTTGCGGCGCTGCTCGGGGGTGGGCGCGCGGGTGAAGCCGCGCAGCTCCTCCAGGGTGTGCACGCCGAAGGAGCCGGCCCGCTCCAGCAGCGCGTGCAGCACGTCCACCGTGGCGCGGGCGTCGGCCAGGGCGCGGTGGCGGGGCTCGGTGCCGCTGAAGAGCCGGGCCAGCGTGGCCAGCTTGCAGTTGGGGGCCTCGTCGCGGGTCAGCAGCCGGCGGGCCAGCACGACGGTGTCGACCACCGGGTGGTCGGGCGGGGGATGGCCGTGGGCGGCGCAGGCCGCCTTGACGAAGCCCACGTCGAACCCGGCGTTGTGCGCCACCAGCGTCGTCCCGCGGGCGAACTCCAGGAAGGACGGCAGCACCGCCTCGATCTTCGGGGCGGCCACGACCATGCTGTCGGTGATGCCGGTCAGCACGGAGATGAACGGCGGGATGGGGGACCCGGGGTCGACCAGCGTGGCGAACTCGCCCAGGATCTCGCCGCCCCTGACCTTGACCGCTCCGATCTCGGTGATCGCGTGCTCGGCCGCGGAGACACCGGTGGTCTCCAGGTCGAACACGACGAACGTGATCTGGTCGAGGGGGGTGCCCAGCTCGTCCAGCGTTCCCTGTACGGCGTACTCCACGGCTCAAGACCATAGAAGCCGCCACCGACATTCGCCGTCCGGCCCCCGGCGCGCGCCGGTCGGGCCGGAGCCGGTGATCTCCGCTCAGGTCGGTGCCGTCGCGGGCTGGCCGTACCCTTGACGTCAAGACCGATCCGAGTAGGGGCCCGTGATGAGTTCAGCCGGAGAGGGCCTGTCTCGTCCGTTACCCGAGCAGGTCCGCTCACACGTCGTGGAGCTGGCGGCGCAGATCCTGGGGGCGATGCCCGCCGCCGCCGTGCCCTCCCAGCTCAAGGGGATCGCGAGGTTCGACCCGCGCAAGCGGGCCAGGCTGGGAGGCGCGCCGATCGCCGCCCAGCTGGAGAACGACAAGGAGTTCCGGGAACTGGTCGCCGAGGCGCTGGCGGCCGAGTGGCCCGACCTGGTGGCGAGCCTCGCCGAGGGCGTGGCGCCGCCGGCGGCAGAGCCGTCCCTGGTGGCCGCCGCGGCCTACCTCACGCGCCCGCCCGGCTGGGCGGACATGGTCGAGGCCGCCCGCGACGACCTGGAGCGGTCGGCCGCCGTGGCCGAGGGCTCGGCGATGGAGCAGACCGTCACCCGGCTGCGCGAGCAGCTCGCCGCGCAGAAGGCCGCCGCCAAGGAGGAGGGCGAACGGCTGCGCGAGCAGCTCAAGGGCGCCCGTTCGGAGATCTCCGACCTGCGCCGCCGGCTGCACGACGCCCGTGAGCGCGCCCGGGCCGCCGAGGCGCGGGCCGCCGAGGCGGAGGAGGAGGCCCGCGAGGCCAAGGCCGCCGCCGCGTCGGCGGGCAGCGCGGGGGAGAGCGAGCTGCGCCGCCTGCGCGAGCGCCTCGCCGACGCCGAGCGGCAGCTGGAGACCAGCCGCCGGGCCGCCCGCGAGGGCCGCAGCCTGGAGGACGCCAAGGTCCGCATGCTGCTCGACGCCCTTCAGGACGCCGCCGCCGGGCTGCGCCGGGAGCTCGCCCTGCCCTCCGGCATCAACCGGCCCGCCGACTCGGTGCTCTCGGTGGCGCCCGGCGGGCAGGGGGCCCAGGCGGTGCCCGCGCGGGCGCTCGCCGACGACGACCCGGCCCTGCTCGACCAGCTGCTCGCGCTGCCGCAGATCCACGTGATCGTGGACGGCTACAACGTCACCAAGACCGGGTACGGCACGCTCACCCTGGCCGACCAGCGCGCCCGGCTGCTCACCGGCCTCGGTGCGCTGTACGCGCAGACCCGGGTCGAGCTGACCTGCGTCTTCGACGGCGCCGAGCTGAACGGCCCGGTGCCGGTGTCGGCCCCGCGGGGGGTGCGGGTGATGTTCAGCTCCCCGGGGCAGATCGCCGACGACCTCATCCGCCAGCTCGTCCGCGCCGAGCCGGTCGGCCGCGCCGTCGCGGTGGTCTCCTCCGACCGGGAGGTGGCCGAGTCGGTCCGCCGGATGGGCGCCCGGCCGGTGCCCTCGGTGCTGCTGCTGCGGCGTCTCGGGCGCACCTGAGGCTCGCACGCCGCCGACGGCCACGGGAGATGGTCCCCCCGGGGCTCCGGGGCCCTTCCCGGGCCGTTCCGGCCCCTTCCGTGCCCGCCTCTCCCGCGCCGGCGCCGCCGCGCCGGGCGGGCCGGCCGGCCGGGGGCGCCGGACCATCGGGAGAGATCGCTTCGAAACCAAGTAAAACCCCCAAAAAGGTGAGCCAGTCCTTACCTGTTCTGTACTATTTCGCCCCAGGTCTTCGCACTGGGGAGGCGGCACTGTGGCCGTGGCGGGTAAGCCGGTTTGGTTCGGACGTGTACCGGTGGCCGCGGGGCTCGCCCTCGCGCTGTTCCTGGTGCCGATGGGCGGCGCGGCCGCCGATCCGAGGCCCACGCTCGCCGAGGCCAAGCGGAAGCTGGCGAAGCTCAACGACCAGGCGGACAAGATCGTTGAGAAGTACAACCAGGCGGGCGAGAAGTGGAAGAAGGCCCGCAAGAAGTACAAGGCGCTGGACGGTGACCTCGCCCGCCAGACGGCCAAGGTCGCCGACCTGCGCAAGGAGCTCATCATGATGGCGGTCAGCTCCTACCAGTACGGCTCCGTGACCGGCTGGGAGGGCCTGATCAACCAGGGCGACCCCGGGGCCCTGCTGAGCAGCATGGCCGCGGCCGACCAGATGGCCGCCGCCCGCGCCCGGTACCTCAACGCCTTCGACGAGGCGACCAAGACGCTGCGCGACAACCGGAATCAGGCCAAGGCCGCCCTCAGCGAGGCCGACAAGACACGTGACGAGCTGGCCGGTGAGAAGGCCAAGGTCGAGAAGATGGTCAGGGCCCAGACCAAGCTCCTGAACGAGCTGGGCACCTACCAGCAGGGCGATCCCAACAGCACCGGGATGAAGTACAACGGCCCGGCCTCCGGCAACGCCCGCACCGCCCTCGCCTTCGCCTACGCCCAGATCGGCAAGCCCTACCGGTTCGGCGGGACGGGGCCGGGCGGCTGGGACTGCTCCGGGCTCGTCCAGGCGTCCTGGCGCAGCGGGGGCGTCAGCCTGCCCCGCACGACCTGGGAGCAGTGGAGCTGGGGGGCGAGCCGCCGGGTGCCGGTGAGCTCCCTCCAGCCCGGGGACCTCGTCTTCAGCCACGGCCTGGGGCACGTCGGCATCTACGTCGGCGGCGGGAAGATGGTCCACGCCCCGCAGACCGGCGACGTCGTCAAGATCTCTCCCCTGCGCAGCGGCCTGGTCGGCGCCGTCCGTCCCTGAGCCGGCCCTCTCCGGGGCGCGTCGACCGCGAGGCCGACGAGGCCGGGCCGGTCCCGGCCGTCGGCGTGCCGGGAAGCCGCACCGTGACGAGGAGACCCCCGTCGGGGCGGGGGACGAGGTCGAGGGCCCCGTCGTGGGCGCGGACGATGCTGCGCACGATGGCCAGGCCGAGCCCGACGCCGGCGTGTTCGCCGGTGCGTACACGCTCCGTTCCGCGCCGGAAGGGTTCGGTGAGGGTCGGCACCAGTTCCGGTGGGAGCCGGCGACCCGTGTTCTCGACCCGCAGCACGCTCGTGCCGTCGTGCGCCTCGGTGTGGACCGTCACGGTGCCGCCGGAGGGGAGGTTGTGGACGATGGCGTTCTGGACGAGGTTCGTCACCATCCGCAGCAGGAGCTCGGCGGAGCCGTCGGTCCGGGCCGCCCCGCCGGTGACGTCCAGCGTGATCCGGCGCTGTTCGGCGAGGGGAAGCAGGGTCTCGGCGGCCTCTTCGGCGAGGAGGGAGAGGTCGACGCCCTCGCGGGTGAAGTTCCCGCGGTCGCCGCGGCCGAGCAGCAGGAGGGCCTCGGTGAGGCCGATCGCCCGCTGGTTGACGGTGCGCAGGCGTTCGATGAGTTCGTCCCGGTTCCGCGTGGGGTCCCGGCGGGCGACGTCGAGGAGCGTCCGCGAGATCGCCAGCGGGGTTCGCAGCTCGTGGGAGGCGTTCGCGGCGAACCTCCGTTGCTCGGCGACATGGGACTCCAGTTGTTCGAGCATCGAGTCGAACGCGTCGGAGAGTTCCCGGAATTCGTCCTGGCGGCCCTTCAGGCGGATCCGGTGGGACAGCGACCCGTTCCCGGCCGCCCGGACCGCGTCCGTGATCTGGGTGAGCGGCGCGAGCATCCGGCCGGCGAGGACCCATCCGCCCAGCAGGCCGAACGCCAGCAGAAAGGCCAGTGCCTGGGCCGCGCGGGGGACGAAGGCGCGCTGGAGGTCGGTGCGGTTGGGGATGAGCCGCGGGGCCGGCGCCCCGGGCCCGCCGCCCCTCGGCCCGGTCATGAGCGTGCCGTCGGGCACGTAGCGCAGCAGGAACACCCACACCACGGCCAGCAGGAGAGCGCCGGCGAGCAGGAGGAACCCGGCGTAGCTGATGGTGAGTCTCAGCCGGGCGCTGAGCCCCGGGCGCCTGGTCACGGGTGCCGCCGGGGCGGGCGGGGTCCGTGCCCTGTGCCGGCGCCGGTGCCGGTGTCGATGCCGGTGTCGATTCGGTAGCCGACGCCGGGCACCGTGGCGATGAGCCATGGTTCGCCGAGTCGTTTGCGCAATGCGGAGACGGTGATGCGGACGGCGTTGGTGAAGGGGTCGGCGTTCCCGTCCCAGGCCCGCTCCAGCAGCTCTTCGGCGCTGACGACACCGCCTTCGGCGGCGACGAGGACTTCGAGCACGGCGAACTGCTTGCGGGTGAGCGCCACGTAGCGTCCGTCCCGGAAGACCTCCCGGCGGAAGGGGTCCACCCGCAGGCCCGCGATCTCCCTGACCGGGGGCCGGGCGTGCGCGCGCCTGCGGTCGAGCGCCCTCAGCCGCATCACGAGCTCTCGAAGGTCGAACGGTTTGGTGAGGTAGTCGTCGGCGCCGAGCCCGAATCCGGAAGCCTTGTCGTCGATCCGGTCGGCGGCGGTGAGCATGAGGATCGGGATGCCGCTGCCGGAGGCGACGATGTGCCGGGCGATCTCGTCGCCGGAGGGGCCGGGGATGTCGCGGTCGAGGACCGCGAGGTCGTAGGAGTTGACGCTGAGCAGTTCCAGGGCGGAGTCGCCGTCGCCGGCGATGTCGGCGGCGATCGCCTCCAGCCGCAGACCGTCACGGACGGCCTCGGCCAGGTAGGGCTCGTCCTCCACGATCAGTACGCGCATGTCTGAAGCCTAGGCAGCACGACATATCGCCGGGGTATGCGAAGACGCGCACATCGGACACGCGGCTCAGTCCGCCGACGCCGGCGCGGGGCGAGACCGGTCCGGCGGCGCTTCCGCGGTGGTGCGCCACCAGCGGCGCGACGCCAGCGCGGCCAGCGCGGCGCCGGCGGCGTTGACCAGCACGTCGTCCACCGACGACACCCGGTCCAGCCACAGGACGTACTGTGCGGTTTCGACCACGACCGAGCAGCCCGCCCCGAGCGCCAGGATCCGCGGCGCGGACGCCAGCGCCGCGAACCGCATCGGGGCGAAGAACCCCAGCGCCGCGAACACCAGCAGGTTGCCGCCGATGCCGACGGGCCCCATGGTGAGCAGATCCCGCAGCGGGACCAGACTCACCCGGCCGGGGACGATGCCCGCCCCCGGGCCCGGCATCATGGTCATCCATACGAACGGCACCGTCCCGTAGACCATGCCCACCTCGGCCAGCGACGTCCGCCACGCCGACGCGGCGCCGGCGGCACGCCGGCGGCGCGCCAGAGCCCACGCCGCCAGAGCGGCCGGCGGCAGCGCGACCAGCGTCATGAGCAGCACGCCGTTCTCCGTGTCGAGGCAGCCGTGCCATCGGCCGGCCATGCATGTCGGGGCGGACATCATGAGCGGCCGCCGTACGACGAACACCAGCCCCGCCAGGCCGAGGACCGCCAGGTCGGCGAGCACGATGCCGCGCGCGCGGCGGAGCGGTGCTGACAGGGATGCACTTCGGTTCATGTCTCCCATTGGAGATGGAGGGCCGTTGCGGTGACGTATCCGATTTCGGATACGTCCGCGATACACGGAGTGCCCGGCACCTCCGCCCGGCACCTCCGCCGCCGGACCGTTTCAGCCACCACCCCCGTCGCCGGGCGAAGCCCCGGTGACGGCCTGCGTCTCCCGCCCGATCATGTCCTGCAGCGACACGCCGTCGGAGTCGCGGTTGGAGAGGATGACGCCGACCCAGCCGGTGCCGGGGTAGATGCTCCAGTTGGCGCCGACGCCGGGGTTGCCGCCGGCACGCTGGAACACCCACTGGCCGTTGACGATGCTGACCGGGATCCCGTACGACCCGAACGACGCCGGTTGGTGGGGGATCTTGGCCGCGGTGAGCACGTCGGCCCAGGGCCGGTCCAGCACCGTGCCGTCGCGCAGCGCGTGTGCGAACCGGACCAGATCCGGCGCGGTGGCGAAGCCGCCGTCCCCGGGGGCGTCGATGAAGCTGCGGCCCGGATTTTTGCCCAGTACGTACGGGTACGGGCTGCCCTTGTCCAGGTTGCGGAGGGCGTCCACCACGCTGCCGTCGGCCAGCTTCATGTACGGGTGCGCGATGTGCTCGCCGGTGAGCCACTGCGGCCTGGTGCGGAACGCCGAGCCGGTCATGCCGCAGCGCTTGAAGATGTTCTCCTGGACGTAGTCCCAGTACGTCATGCCGGTCACGGCCTCCACGATCAGCGCGGGAATGGTGACCTCGGCCTCCGCGTGAGCGGTGGTGGGAGTGCCCGGGACGCCCACCGGTCTCGCCTGCCGGGCCCGCCGCACGTAGTGGTCGTGCACCTCGTCCCGGCTCTGGAAGACGCGTTGCACGTCCTCGTCCGGCATGTCCAGCCCCGAGGTGCCGGACAGCAGGTGGTGGATGGTCACCCGGTCGGCGATCTCCGGGGCGAAGCCCGTCAGGTGTTCGCCCACCGTGTCGGTCAGCTGCAACCTGCCTCGCTGCGCCAGCTGCAGAACGGCCACCGCGTGGAACGGTTTGCCGGCCGAACTGAGACTGAACGCGGTGCCCTCGTGGTTGCGGATCCCTCTCTTCTCGTCCGCCATGCCGTAGCTGCGGGACAGCACCGTCCGGCCCCGGTGCGACAGCAGCACCACACCGGAGAACCTGCCCTCGGCGGCCAGCCGCGCCACGTACCGGTCATAGGCCCCGCCGGGCAGGGTGTCCGGCGGGATCCGGCCGGGCCCGGACGAGTCGGCGTGGCCGGTCCCGGCGCTCACCAGCGGCGTGCCGGCCGCCACCACGCCGGCGGCCGCCAGCCCGCCCCATTTGACCAGCCGCCGCCGGTCGATGCCAGGTACCGAATCCGAATTCATGATCATGGTCCTTTCCCGGACACCGAAGCCGGCGCCGACGGTGATGCGTGATGGTTCACGCCTTCACCGAAGACGCCGGACCGTTGCAGCGGCGTATGCGGTTTTCGATACGTCCGCGATACACGGAGTCCCCCCGCGAGCCGGGCATGAGGAGGCGGCGGCATGATGGTCGCGTCGCCTGGCCCGGCGACCTGGGAACGGAGCTCATCACCCCCGCCCGGAACGCCGCGACGGCGACATGGAGCGCCAGAGCCCGCGCGCCCGTCCCCGGGCTTGTCGTCTCCGTGGCGCGTCCGTCCCCGGGTCGGCCGGCCATTCCGCCAATGATCTTAACCATTACGTGATATGCGTCACAGAAATCATGATTTTTACGGCTGATCACAGAAGTGTGACGAGCATCATATTCGTCCGGTGAAATCGGCCTCTGAACAGCGACTCGGCGATCATCGGAAGCGTTGTCGATCTATGTATCTTTTGCGATTCCTTTGCCGAATCCCGAGGGGCGGGGGTAACTTCTGGCGTCGCGGCGAGCAAGCCATGCCGCCGCGCCGAGCCCGGCCCGTCATGCCGGAGCCCATAAAAGATCCATACGGCCGCCGCGCCCTGCGAGAGACACTCCCACCTGCGGCGGCTGGCCGAATCCGTGCAGCCAGGAGGCACGGAACCGGGGACCCACCGGCCGCGGAACGCGGCCAGGGGTGAATCGGCGCGTCCGACGCGCCGTAGGGCTTCTTCCCTGCCCGAACCCGTCAGCTAACCCGGTAGGCGTCAGCGGAAGTCCCAAGGAGAAATCCTGTCTACCACCCTGCGTAACCCCCGTTCGTCGCGCCTTTTTCGCGTTTGCGCCAGTGGTTTCGCCCTCACCGTGACCGCCTCCGCCGGAGCGGTCACAATGGGCTCCACGGCCGCGCTGGCCGACACGGAAACCGGCTCCGTTCTCCAGGTCAGAAGCACCGCCTCTCGGGTTGAGAGCCCGGTCGCCGCCTCCGCCGCCTCCACGGCGCACACCAGCGCCAAGAAGACGGCGAAGGCGAAGAAGAAGACCACGCTGAGCAGGGCCGCGCTGCAGAAGGTGAAGGCCGCGAGGGCCGTCTCGACGGCCAAGAAGCAGATCGGCGATCCGTACCGGTGGGGAGCCTCCGGTCCCGGCGCGTTCGACTGCTCCGGTCTCGTCCGGTACGCGTGGCGCAAGGCCGGCGTCTCCCTCCCCAGGGTCACGACCAGCCAGTACCGATCCGTGCGGAAGAAGGTCTCGTGGAGCAGCCTGCGCCCCGGTGACCTGCTGTTCTTCTACGGCAAGGGCCACGTGGGCATGTACGTCGGCAAGGGCAGGATGGTCCACTCGCCGAGCAGCGGCAAGACCGTCAGGGTCGTCCCCCTGAAGGGGTACTACCGGTCCGCCTTCTCCGGGGCGGTCCGGCCCGGAGCCTGACGGATCCCGGCCGCCGCCCGCCAGGGGGTGACCGGGAAGACGGCCCCGCCCGTCCCGCGAAGGGACGGGCGGGGCCGCCGCGTGTCCGGGTCCGGTCCGGTCCGGGCCGGACCGCGACGTCGCCGGACCCCGCGGCGCGCCCGCCGCGCCACCGGGACGCCGCCGGTCGGCGTCCGGGGCCCGTCGCTACCATCGGGCGTGTGCGCGTCCCGACAGAGCTGCGCGGCCCGGCGGAGCGTCGTGCCGTGCTCGCCGGGATCCTGACGCTGGCGGGCGCCGCCCTGGTCACCGGTGCGAGCCCGTCTCCCGCGCCGCGCGACCCGTGGCCCGGCGACTCCGTCACCGTCCGCGGCGAGCACTCGGTCGTGATCGGCCACCGCGTCCCGCCGTCCCGCCTCGCCGACCTGGCGGCCAGGGCCGACCGCGCCCGCCGTACGGTCCTCGAGGTCTGGGGGCCGGTCCGGGCGGTGGTCCTGTTCCCCGCCGACGACGCCGAGGCGGCGGCGCTGGCCGGCGCCGCGCCCGCCGCCGTCGCCGGCCTGGCCGCGCTGGCGGACGCGGGCCGGGTGATCGTCCTGCCGTCGGGGTACGCCAGGCTGAGCGGGACCGGCCGCGACGTGGTGCTCGCCCACGAGCTCACCCACGTGGCCACCGGCGCCACCCGCGGCGGCCGGGTGCCGGTCTGGCTGTCGGAGGGGTTCGCCGACTACGTCGGCTACCGTGACGCCGGGATCGCGACCGCGACGGCCGCCGCCGAACTGGCCGCCGAGGTGCGCGCGGGCCGGCTGCCCGCGCGGCTCCCCGGCCCCGCCGACTTCGCGGCGGGCGCCCCGCGGCGGGCGCAGGCGTACGAGGAGGCGTGGCTCGCCTGCCGCTATGTCGCGCAGCGGTACGGCGAGCGGGCCCTGGTGAGGCTCTACGGTAGCGATGTCGGCGGCGTGCCGGGCCTGTCCCCGGCGGAGTTCACCGCCGGCTGGCGCGACCACCTGAGAAGGGAGCTGGGTTGACGTCCTCCCCATGCCCGAGAGCGGGGTCCCCGCGGCTCGGAGGGACCCGATGACGGACCCCGCGACGGGCCCGGCGACGCCGGACACGCCGGACACGCCGGACGCGGCGGCGACGGCAGCGACGGCAGTCGTGCCCGTGGGAGTGCGGGCCGCCGGATGGGCGCTGGCCGCCCTGGGCGCGGCCACGCTCGCGGTCGTGGCGCTCACCACCCCCTGGCGGGCCCTGCCGTCCGCCGCCCCGGCCGTCGCGCCGGACCCGGCGCGCGACTTCACCGCCGGGCGGATCGCCCGCTCCGAGGCGTTCGACGCCGCGCTCGCCGCGCCCGCCTACCTGTCGCTCGGGCTGACCCTCCTGGCCGCCGGGGTACTGGTGGCCACTCCGCTGGGCGCCCGGCTGCTCGGCCGGCTGCGCGGACCCTGGTGGGTGCGGGCGCTGCTCGGCGTCGCCGGGCTGTCGGCGGCGGTCGAGGCCCTGCGCTGGCCGCTGGGCATGTGGTCGGAGACGCAACTGCGCGCCTACGGCCTGTCCACTCAGACGTGGCCGTCGTGGACCGCGGACCGGCTCAAGGACATCGGCGTCCGGACCGCGCTGCTCGCGGTCATGGTGCTCGCGGTGGTGGCGCTGGCCCGGCGCTTCCGGCGCTGGTGGATACCCGCCGCGATCGGCGCGTTCACACTGACCGTGGCCGCGTCCTTCGCCTACCCGGTGGTCATCGAGCCGATCTTCAACGACTTCACGCCGATGGCCGCCGGGCCGCTGCGCGACGACCTGCTGGCCATGGCCGCCCGCGACGGCGTGCCCGTCGAGGACGTCCTGGTCGCCGACGCCTCCCGGCGCACCACCGCGCTCAACGCCTACGTCTCCGGGTTCGGCGCGACCCGCAGGATCGTGGTCTACGACACCCTGCTCCGGGCGCCCGCCAGGGAGGTCGAGCTGGTGGTGGCGCACGAGCTGGGCCACGCCAAGGCGGGCGACGTGCTGTACGGCACGCTCGTCGGGGGGCTGGGCGCCGCCTTCGGCGCCTGCCTGCTGTACCTGGCGCTCGCCGCGGGCCCCGTGCGGCGGCGCGCCGGCGTCGCCTCGGCGGCCGACCCGCGGGCGGTGGGGCTGATCATGGGGCTGCTGAGCCTGGCCACGGTGCTGTCCGGGCCGGCGCAGAACCTGGTCAGCAGGCAGATCGAGGCCCGCGCCGACGCGCACGCGCTGGAGCTGACCCGGGACCCGGAGACGTTCGTCGCGATGCAGCGGCGCCTGGCGGTCACCAATATCTCCGATCTCTCGCCCGACCTCCTGGAATATGTTCTCTATGGTTCTCACCCGACGACGCCGCAGCGGATCGCCATGGCGCGCTCATGGGCCCTGCTGAACGGCGTCCCGGAGCCGTGAGCCGCGCGCTGTTCCTCACCAACGACTTCCCGCCCCGGCCCGGGGGCATCCAGGCGTTCGTGCACGGCCTGGCCGCCGGCCGCCCGCCGGGGTCGGTGGTCGTCTACGCCCCGCGCTGGCCCGGCTGCGAGGACTTCGACGCCCGCAGGCCGTACCCGGTCGTGCGGCACCCCACCTCGCTGATGCTGCCCACCCGCGGGGTCGCCCGCCGGGCCGCCGAGGCCGTGGCCGCGTACGGCTGCGACACGGTGGTGTTCGGGGCGGCGGCCCCGCTCGGGATGCTCGCGCCCGCGATGCGCGCCGCCGGGGCCCGCCGGATCGTCATGGTCACCCACGGGCACGAGGCGGCCTGGGCCGGCGTCCCCGGCGCCCGCGGGCTGCTGGCGAGGATCGGCGAGCACGCCGACGTGGTCACCTATCTGGGGGAGTACACCCGGCGGAGGCTGGAGCGGGTGATCCCCGCGGACAGGCTGGCCCGGCTCGCGCCCGGCGTCGACACCGGGGCGTTCCGGCCCGGCGCGGGTGGGCACGAGGTGCGCGCGGCGCTGGGCCTGGGGGAGCGGCCGGTCGTGGTCTGCCTGTCCAGGCTGGTGCCGCGCAAGGGCCAGGACGTCCTGCTGCGGGCCTGGCCGCTCGTGCTGCGGGCCGTGCCGGAGGCCGTGCTGCTGATCGTCGGCGGCGGCCCGTACCGCCGCACCCTGGAACGGCTGGCCCGGCCGCTGGGCGACGCGGTGCGGATCACCGGGCCGGTGCCGTGGGCGGCGCTGCCGGCCCACCTCGACGCCGGGGACGTGTTCGCCATGCCGTGCCGTACCCGGCTGGGCGGCATCGACGTCGAGGGGCTCGGCATCGTCTACCTGGAGGCGTCGGCCAGCGGACTGCCCGTGGTGGCGGGCTCCTCCGGCGGGGCCCCGGACGCGGTCCTGCCGGGCGAGACCGGCGTGGTGGTGGACGGCACCCGCCCGCGGGAGGTGGCGCGGGCCGTGACCGGGCTGCTGGAGGACCCGGAGCGGGCGCGGAAGATGGGCGAGCGGGGGCGCGACTGGGTCGCCCGCGAGTGGGGCTGGGACCTGGTGTCCGCCCGCTTCGCCGAGCTGCTGCGGGATCCGGCGCCCGCCGGGCCGTGAGCCGGGCGTCGGGTACGGCGGCGCCCGGCCCGCGGCGGGTCGGACGCCGGTCGTGCGGCGGGGCGGGGCCGCGCCGGCCGTGCGGTGTCAGCCGTACAGGGCGTCGATCCGGTCGGCGAAGTCGCGCATCACGATGTTGCGCTTGATCTTGAGGCTGGGCGTGACGTGCCCGGTCTCCTCGGTGAGGTCGGTGTCGAGCACCGTGAACTTCTTGATCTGCTCGGCCTTGGACACCGAGCGGTTGGCGGTGTCCACCGCCTTCTGCACCTCGGCGAGGACGGCCGGGTCGGCGCTGAGTTCGGCCAGGGAGGCGCCCTCCCTGTCGTTGGTCTTCTTCCATTGCTCCAGCGCCTCGGGGTCGAGGGTGACGAGCGCGGAGACGAACGGCCGGCCGTCGCCGACCACCATCGCCTGGCTGACCAGCGGGTGGGCGCGGATGAGGTCCTCCAGCGGGCCGGGCGCGACGTTCTTGCCGGCGGCGGTGATGATGATCTCCTTCTTGCGGCCGGTGATGCGGAGGTAGCCGTCCTTGTCCAGCTCGCCGACGTCGCCGCTGTGGAACCAGCCGTCGGCGTCGATCACCTCGGCGGTGGCCTTCTCGTCCTTCCAGTAACCGTGGAAGACGTGGCGGCCCTTGATCAGGATCTCGCCGTCGTCGGCGACGGCGAGCGTGACGCCCGGGAACGGCTTGCCGACGGTGCCGATCTTGTTGGCGCCGGGCATGTTGACCGCGGACGGCGCGGAGGTCTCGGTCAGGCCCCAGCCCTCGAAGACCTCGATGCCCGCGCCGCGGAAGAAGTGGCCGAGCCGCTCGCCCAGTGCCGAGCCGCCCGACACCGCGGCCGACAGCCTGCCGCCGGTGGCCGCGCGGAGCCTGCGGTACACCAGCCGGTCGAACACGGCGCGCCTGATCCGCAGGCCGAGCCCGGCGCCGCCCGCGGACTCGGCGCGGCTCCAGGCGATGGCGACGTCGACGGCGGCGTGGAAGATCTTGCCCTTGCCGCTGGCGGCGGCCGTCTGCTCGGCGCTGTTGTAGACCTTCTCGAAGACCCGGGGCACGCCCAGCAGGAACGTCGGCCGGGTGCCCTGCAGGTCGGGCGCGACGTTCTTCATGTTGGGGGTGTGGGAGATGATCGTGCCCGTCTCGACGAGCACGATCTCGATCATGCGGGCGAAGACGTGCGCGAGGGGCAGGAACAGCAGCGCCGCCCGGTCCTCGCTGGTGAACAGGGCCTCCAGCGGGCCGGCCGCCACGTTCCGCGCGGTGAACAGCAGGTTGTCGTGGGTCAGCCGGCAGCCCTTGGGCCGTCCGGTGGTGCCGGAGGTGTAGACGATGGTGGCCAGGTCGGCGATGCCGCGGGAGGTCCTGCGCTCGGTCAGGGTCTCGTCGGACACCTCTGCGCCGGCCGTGCCCAGCTCCTCCAGGGCGCCGTCGTCGATGCGCCAGACGTCCTTGAGGCCCGGCAGCTCGTCCATCACCTCGCGGACCGTCTCCTCGTGCGAGGCGAGCTCCACGAAGGCGGCCCTGGCGCCGCTGTCGGAGACGATCCACCTCACCTGGTCGGCGGAGGAGGTCTCGTAGATCGGCACGCCGACCGCGCCGGCGGCCCAGATCGCGTAGTCGGCGACGGTCCACTCGTAGCGGGTGCGCGACATCAGGGCGACCCGGTCGCCCGGCTCGATCCCGGCGGCGATCAGGCCCTTGGCCAGGGCGGCGACCTGGTCGCGGAACTCCCCGGCGGTGACGTCCCTCCACTCCTCGCCGACCTTGCGGCGCATGACCACGGTGCCCGGCTCCCGATCGGCGCGCTGGAAGAGCGTGTCGGTCAGATTGGCGGAGGGGGGGACGTCCACCAGCACGGGGACGCTGTACTCGCGCACGGGCACTCCTCGAGGTCGCACGGATCGATGGGTCTGCCTGAAGGTTCGACGCGACATGTTACGCGTGGGTAAGGCCCGCCAAACAGGCGTTGTCCGAGGCGGATTCACGCTATCAGCCCGACCGTCCGGGGCGGCCGCGCCGTACCGGTCGCGGCTTAGTTGTTACTTATGTCCGCTTTCTTGGGCTGGTTAGTATGTCGGTCATGCGGGTTCATGTCGTCAGTGATGTGCACGGTAGGACCGACGTCCTGGCCCGCGCGGGAGAGGGGGCCGACGCGCTCCTCTGCCTCGGGGACCTCATCCTGTTCGTCGACTACGACGACCACTCCCGGGGCATCTTCGCCGAGCTGTTCGGCGCCGAGCAGGCCGCCCGCCTCATCACGCTGCGCACCGCCAGGCGGTTCGGCGAGGCGCGGGAGATGTCGGCGGCGCTGTGGGCCTCCCTCGGCGGCGACCCCCGCGACCACATCGAGCGCGCCGTCCGCCGGCAGTACGAGGAGATCTTCGCCGCGATGCCGGTCCCGGCCTACCTCACCCACGGCAACGTGGACCTGCCCCGCCTGTGGCCCGACTACCTGCGGGAGGGCCACCGCGTGCTCGACGGGGAGACGGTGGAGATCGGCGGCCTGCGGTTCGGCTTCGTCGGGGGCGGGCTGCGCACGCCGTACCGGACGCCGAACGAGATCGACGACGAGGAGTTCGCCCGCAAGGTGGAGGCCGTCGGCGAGGTGGACGTGCTCTGCTGCCACATCCCCCCGGCCGTCCCCGAGCTGCTCTACGACGTGGTCGCCCGGCGCTTCGAGCGGGGCAGCGAGGCCACGCTGGAGGCGATCAGGCGGACCCAGCCGCGCTACGCCCTGTTCGGCCACGTCCACCAGCCCCTGTCGCCCCGCACCCGGATCGGCCGGACCGAGTGCCTCAACGTGGGCCACTTCCGCGGCCGGGGGACGCCCTTCGTCCTGGAGTGGTGAGCCGGACGCCGCGACGGTGGCCCGGGGGAGGGCGACGCGGTCCGGGCGGCCGGACCGGCGCCATCCGGGAGGGAGGATCGGCGTCATCCGGGAGGGAACGGCGCGGTGCGCCGGAGGTCCGCGGGGAAACCGGGAACGAGTACGGTAACCCCATGGCTGATCGCACCTCCTCCAGCATCACGATCGACGCCGCCCGCCCGGCCGTCATGGCCGTGATCGCCGACTTCTCCTCCTATCCCCGGTGGGCCGGCCAGGTGAAGGAGGCCGAGGTCCTGTCCACCGGGCCGGACGGCCGCCCGGCCGAGGTCAGGTTCGTCCTGGACGCGGGCGTCATCAACGACGAGTACACCCTCGCCTACACCTGGGAAGGCGAGGAGTCCGTCGGCTGGCGGATCGCGAAGGAGGGCCGGATGATCTCCGGGCTCACCGGACGTTACGTCCTGGCCGAGCGGGGCAGCGGCACCGAGGTGACGTACGAGCTCGCCGCGGACCTCAAGGTCCCGATGATCGGCATGATCAGACGGAAGGCCGAGAAGGTCATCGTCGACACCGCCCTGAAGGGACTGAAGAAGCGCGTCGAGGCCTCATGAGGCGCGGCGGCCGGGCTCCGGCGGCGGGCCGTACGGCCGCGCCGGGCCGTACGGCGGCCGTCCCGGTCGTGCCGGGCCTCGGGACGGCCGTCTCGGGCGGTGCGGCGGCGGGCCGGGAGGCCGCGTGAGCCGGGTCCTGCTGTTCACCGGCAAGGGCGGCGTCGGCAAGACGACCGTGGCGGCCGCCACCGCCACCCTCGCCGCCCGCTCGGGGCGGAGGACGCTGGTGCTCTCCACCGACACCGCGCACTCGCTGGCCGACGCGCTGGGCGTGACGGCCGGGGACGGCCCCGCCGAGGTCGAGCCCGGCCTGCACCTGTACCAGGTGGACACCCAGAAGGCGCTGGAGCGCCAGTGGGGCGAGCTGCGCGACTACGCCAGGGACGTCCTCGCCGACCTCGGCCTGGACGAGATCACCGCCGAGGAGATCACGGTGCTGCCCGGCGCGGAGGAGGTCATCGCGCTGCTGGAGCTGCGCGAGCAGGCCCGCGACGGCCGGTGGGACGTGATCGTCGTCGACTGCGCGCCCACCGCCGAGACGCTCCGGCTGCTCGCCCTGCCCGAGGCCCTCGACTGGCACGTGAACCGGCTGCTGCCGACCGGCCGGCGGCTGCTGCGCGCGCTCTCGCCGGTGGTCCGCAGGGTGGCCCAGGTGAACGTGCCCGAGGATCACGTGCTCGGCGCGGGGGAGCGCCTGCACCGGAGCCTGATGGAGGTCCGGGAGCTGCTCACCGGCCCCGACGCCAGCGTCCGGCTGGTCCTCACCCCCGAGGCCGTCGTGCTGGCCGAGGCCCGCCGCACGCTCACCTCGCTCAGCCTGTACGGCTACCGCGTCGACGCGGTGATCGCCAACCGGGTCTTCCCCGCGGGCGGGGCCGACCCGTGGCGGCGCGGCTGGGTGAAGGCCCAGACCGGCCACCTGGCGGAGATCCGCCAGTCGTTCTCCCCGCTGCCCCTGCACACTGTGCCCTACCTCGACGCCGAGCCGGTCGGCGCCGACGCCCTCGCCGAGGTCGCCGAGGCCGTGTACGGCCGGACCGACCCCTTCGCGCCGCCCGCCGGGGACCCGCCGCTGCGGATCACCCCCGAGGGAGAGCTGGTCCTGGCGCTGCCGCTCGCCGAGCGGGGCGAGGTGGACCTGGCGCGCAAGGGCGACGAGCTGATCGTCACCGCCGGCTCCCACCGGCGGGTGCTGGCTCTGCCCGCGGCCCTGTCCCGCAGGCGGGTGCGCGAGGCCGTGCTCCGCGACGGGTTTCTCCGGGTACGGTTCGAGTCGGGAGGGCCAGATGACTGACATGACCGACAAGACCGGCAAGGCGGAGAACGCCGGGGCCGACGCGCGGGACGACGTGTGGGGCGACGTGAGCGACGCGGTGCGGGACGACGTGCGGGACGACTCACGCGGCGGAGCGCGGGACGAGGCGCGCGGCGCGCGGAGCGACGCGCGCGGCGACGCCGGGGACCCGCTGGGCAGCGCCGTCGAGGAGGCGTTCAAGCTCTTCGACTCCCTCCAGCAGCGGGCCGCCAGGGAGCTGGGCAGGACCCTGGTCAAGGGCGCCGTCCGGGACGTCCGGGACACCGTGGGCGGCGTCTTCGGCGGCGGCCGCACGGCCGGCCGGGACGTCTGGGAGGAGGCGGTGTCCGGGCACGACGAGTACATCTGCCGGGCCTGCCCCGTCTGCCGGGCGATGGCGGACCGGCGGGACCGGGAACGGGAGTCGGGCGTCGCGGTCACCGACCACCTGGTGCAGGCGGGCAGCGAGCTGTTCGCCGCCTTCAGGACCGCCGTGGACGGCCTCAACCGGCCCTCGCCCGCGCAGCGGGCCCGGGAGCGCCGTCGTGACGAGACCCCGGTGGAGCACATCGACCTGGGGTGACCCCCGGAGCGGAACGACCGGGGGCGGACCCCGGCGAGAGAGGTTGAGAAAATGGCGCTGACCATCGGCGTTGACATCGGCGGCACCAAGGTCGCGGCGGGCGTGGTCGACGAGGACGGCCGCATCGTCGAGAACCTGCTGAGGCCCACCCCGGCCCAGAGCCCCGAGAAGGTCGCCGAGACCATCGCCGAGGTGGTCAGGGAGCTGTCGAAGGGCCGCTCGGTCGAGGCCGTGGGGCTCGGCGCCGCCGGGTTCGTCGACGAGACGCGCTCCGTCGTGCGCTTCGCCCCCAACCTGGCCTGGCGGGAGGAGCCGCTGCAGAAGAAGGTCTCCGACCTCGTCGGCCTGCCCGTCGTGGTGGAGAACGACGCCAACGCGATGGCCTGGGCGGAGTCCCGGTTCGGCGCCGGGCGCGGCGAGACCCACCTGGTGTGCGTGACCGTCGGCACCGGCATCGGCGGTGGCATCGTGCTCGACGGCGCCCTCTACCGGGGGCGCTGGGGCATGGGCGCCGAGCTGGGCCACATACAGGCGGTCCCCGGCGGACGCCTGTGCGGATGCGGCAACCTCGGCTGCTGGGAGCAGTACGCCAGCGGCAACGCCCTGGTCCACGAGGCCAAGGAGATCGCCACGGCCGAGCCGGGCCGGGCGGCCCGGCTGCTGGAGATCGCCGGCGGCACGCCCGACCGGATCGAGGGCCAGGAGGTCACCCAGGCGGCGGGCGAGGGAGACCCGGCCGCGCTGGCCGCGTTCTCCTCGATCGCCGGGTGGCTCGCCCAGGGACTGGCCGACCTCACCGCGGTCCTCGACCCCGGCTGCTTCGTGCTCGGCGGCGGCGTCTCGCGTGCCGCGGAGTTCTGGTTCGACGAGGTCCGCGACACCTACGCGCGGATCGTGACCGGCAGGGGGCACCGCCCGCCGGTCGAGATCCGCCTCGCCGAGCTGGGCGCCTCCGCGGGCCTGGTCGGCGCGGCCGACCTCGCCAGGCGGCTCTGACGGGCGCCGGGCGCCGAAAGGTGTCGGGCGGCGGACGCGGGGCAGGTGCCGGACCGTGACGGTGCGGGACGGCGGCGGACGCCGGGCGGTGACGCGGTGACGATCAGGATCGCCGGCTACAACGTGCGCTCCATGAAGGACGACACCGCCGCGCTGAGCCGGGTGATCGCCGCACTCCGCGCCGACGTGCTCTGCGTGCAGGAGGCGCCCCGCTTCCTGCGCTGGCGGCGCAGGCGCCGGGAGCTGGCCTCCTCCGGAGGGCTGACACCGGCCGCCGGCCGCCGCTCCGGAGGGGTGGCCGTCCTCGTCGGCCCGGACGTGCGGGTGCTGCACGGCACAGGGCACCACCTGCGGTGGTTCCCCGGCCTGGAGCGGCGCGCGGTCGCGATCGCCGTGGTGGAGGCGCGCGGGCAGCGGCTGGCGGTCGGCTCGGTCCACCTCGACCTCGACCGGGGCGCCCGCCTGTACCACGCGGTCGAGGCGCTGGCCCTGCTGCGCGCGACGGCCAGCCGCTTCGACGCCCTGCCGGTGCTCGCCGGGGACCTCAACGAGCAGTCCCACGAGCCGACCTGGCGCTACCTCGCCGGGCGGCTGACCGACTGCCACCCCGTCTCGCCGCGCGGCGACGGCCTCACCTTCCCGGCGCGCGGGCCGCGGCTGCGCATCGACGCGATCTTCGCCGCCGGTGACCTGCGGGTCGTGTCCTGCGGCGGGGGCGAGGCCGACCCCGCCGACCTGGTGGCGGCCACCGACCACCTTCCGGTGGTCGCGGAGCTGAGCCGTACGGCCGGCCGGAGCGGCTGAGCCCCTCCCCGGCGCCCCGGACGGGGGAGCGGCGCACGTGATCCCCTCGGGCCCCGTACCATTTGGTGCATGACCCGTCGCCTTCCGCGGCGTGCGCTGGCGCTGTGCGCGGGAGGCATGCTCCTGTTGTCCTCGCACCCGCCCGCCGCACTCGCCGAGCCCGCCGACCCGCCCTCGGCCGGGGGCGTCTGGCAGACGCCGACCAGCGCCCGCCTGAGCAGTGACGGGTCGCTGTCCGACGTGGTCGGGCTCTCGGCGAGCAGCGCCTGGGCCGTGGGCCAGCAGAGCGTCTGGGACATCTGGCAGAGTCGCGGGGCGATCGCCCACTGGGACGGCTCGGCCTGGAGCGAGGTCGGCGTCCGCAACGACCCCACCGGAGCCGGCGTCCTGCGCTCGATCGCCGCGGCCTCCCCGACGGAGCTGTGGGCCGTCGGCGAGGGCCACGACGGCCTGCCGTACCTGGCGCGGGGGGACGGCACGGGCTTCGACCGGTTCGCCGTCGACGAGCTGCGCGTGGGCGACTGGCTGGGCGGGGTGGCCGCGGGCGGCGGCCGGATGGTCTCGGTCGGCCGCCGCGGCAAGCAGCCGATGATCCTCACGGTGACCTCCGCCAAGCGGAAGGTCACCAAGCTCAAGAACGAGGGCACGCTGTACGGCGTGGCGCTCTCCGGCAAGGACGACGGCTGGGCGGTGGGCGACGACGGCGACGGGCCGCTGCTCGCCCGGCTCTCCGACGGGCGGTGGAAGACCGTCAAGGCCCCCGACATCCCCGACGGTTACCTCCGCGACATCCACATCGACGGGCCGAAGCGGGCGCTGGCGGTCGGCGGCGTCTACCGGGGGGAGTCCGGCGAGGCCGGCCCGCTGATCCTGTCGTGGAACGGCAAGAAGTGGTCCCGGGTGCGCGTGCGCGGCGACCGGATGAACCTGTACGGGGTCACCGGCGACCACAAGGGGCACTTCTGGATCTCCGGCGTGGACCTGAAGCGGCCGGGGGAGGCGTTCCTGCTGCGCTACGACGGCCGCACGATCAAGTCCGTGCACGGCGCCCCGGCCGAGTCCCGGCGCACCGTCCGGCTCCAGTCGGTCGCCTACCTCCCCAAGGACGGCGGCGTGCTGGCCGTGGGCCACGTCGTGGACCCCAAGGGCCGCTACACCGACGTGATCGAGCGGTTCGGCGTCCCGGAGCGGGCCAAGTCCTGACCGCTCCGGGCCCGCCCGGCCGAGCTTTCCCGCCCGGCCGCCGTTCCCCCGGCCGCGGCCGTTCTCCGGCCGCCGTCGTCCGGCCGGCGCCGTACCGTGATGTCCCGGCCGCGCCGGGTCAGACCACGGCGCCGTCGTCCCAGCCGGAATCGCTGGGCGGGCCGTCGCCCATCCGCACCACCAGCGCCACGAAGCCGCCGATGAACGCGGCGACCGCGGTGAAGAGCACCCAGCCGGGCAGGCTCCAGTCGAGGGCGGCGCTGAGCAGCAGGTAGGCGGGACCGCCGAACAGGCCGAGCCAGGCGATCTTCGTGGTGGCGTCGGTCTTGGGCAGCGGGGGCGGCGGCGGGGGCACGTAGTGGCCCTCGTCGTCCGGGTCCTCCCGGTTCTCCCGGTCCTCCTGGCCGTCGCCGCCGGGAGCGTCGCCGTCGCCGTATTCGGCCTCGGCGAGGAGTTCCTCGTCCGAGCGCTTGACCACCCGCCGGGAAGGCTCCGCCGGGAGGTTCTCGCTGTCCGGCCACGGCTGATCCGCCGAGTCGCGCTCGGCGGTGTCGTTGAAGGACGCGACGATCTGACGCCAGACCTCGTCCTCATCGCTCTGCGGTGTCACTTAGCTGGGCCCGTTACTCATCGGGCGGCCTCTTTCTCCCGGAAACCGCACATCCCCCACCCGCGTTCAACTTCCCTGCAAGGGTACAGAGGCGTTCGTGTCGATGAACTCCAGGCTCCTCGCAAAGATCTGTTCGGCGTCGTTGTCGAGCGTCGCGACGTGATAGCTGTCGCGGAGTTCCACCACATCGAGATTCCCCCTCGTCAGCCTCTCACGCAGAATACGTACACTGGTCGGTTTCACCACATGGTCCTGCGGACTGTGGAAGACCAGCACCGGCTGGGTGATCCTTCCCAGGTCGGCCTGGGTCAGGGCCCACAGCCGGGGGAGGGTGGCGGCGGCCTTGACCGGCGTGCGCGTGTACCCCAGTTCGGACACCCCCTCCTTCTTGATGTCCCCGGCCACTCCCGGCACGGAGGAGACCACCAGCCGCAGCAGCGGCGCGAGCCTCAGCAGTGGGACGTCGTTGGCCACCGAAGGGTTGACGACCACCACGCCCCTGATCCCCTCGCCGTGCACCTCGGCCAGCCGCAGCGCCAGGCAGCCGCCCAGCGACAGGCCCATCACGAACACCTCGGCGCAGTCGGCCCGCAGCCGGGCCAGTGCCTTGTCCAGTTCGGCGTACCAGTCCTCCCAGCGGGTGTGGCTCATCTCCTGCCAGGTGGTGCCGTGGCCCGGCAGCCGGGGCAGCGACACGGTCAGACCGGCCGCGGCGAGATATTCGCCCCAGGGGCGCAGCGACTGGGGCGAACCGGTGAAACCATGACAGAGCAGCACGCCGATCTGCCCACCTCTGTGGTGGTACGGTTCCGCACCAGGCATGACTGGCATCGCAGCTCCTTGTCAGGTCCGCCCGATCGTCGCACGAGTGGACCGTGTTTTGCGAGGGGTGGATTTGGGTGGTTTCGCGGTGTAGTTGGCTGAGTCCGAAAGTGCGAAGATAACTCCAGTTCCACGCCTGTCAACCGAAGGAGCCCCGCGTGTTCTACTGGGTGCTGAAGGCCATCCTCTGGCCCTTCCTCCATCTCATCTTCCGCCCCTGGGCGGAAGGGGTGGAGAACGTACCCGTCGAAGGGCCGGTGATCCTGGCCGGCAACCACCTGTCGTTCGCCGACCACTTCTTCGGGGCGCTGCCCCTGCCACGCAAGGTGATCTCCCTCGGCAAGTCCGACTACTTCACCGGCAGCGGCCTCAAGGGGCTCGCCAGCAAGGCGTTCTTCAGCGGCGTGGGCACCGTCCCGATCGACCGCTCCGGCGGCAAGGCCAGCGAGGCGGCGCTGCGCACCGGCAAGCGCATCCTCTCCGAGGGGCACGTGCTCGCGATCTACCCGGAGGGCACCCGTACCCACGACGGCCGCCTCTACAAGGGCAAGACCGGTGTGGCCCGCCTGGCGCTGGAGTCCCGCGTGCCGGTCGTCCCGTGGGTGATGGTCAACACCTTCGAGATGATGCCCCCCGGCCGCCCGCTGCCCAAGCTGGGCATCCGCCCGGGGGTGAGGTTCGGCAAGCCGCTCGACTTCTCCCGCTACTACGGGATGGAGGAGGACCACCTCGTCCTGCGGGCCGTCACCGACGAGATCATGTACGCGCTGATGGAGCTCTCCGGCCAGGAGTACGTCGACAAGTACGCCGCCACCGCCAAGGCCGAGGCGGCCCGCGCCGCCAAGGACACCGCCCGTGCCGCCAAGGAGGCGGCGAAGGAGGCCGCCCGCGCGGCCAAGGAGGCCAAGGCGGCCAAGAGCGCCAAGGACCCCGGGCACGACTAGGACCTCCGTCCGGTGACTCCTCGCCGTGACGGGAGCGGCCCCGGACGGCCGCCGGGGAGGGCCCGGGAGTGGAGGAAGCCCGCCGGGCGGACCCTAAGCTGGCTGTCATGGCCGCCGAGCCCATCGATCCCGACGTCGATCTCACCGACGAACGCCAGCGGGGCGAACTGAGCCGCTCGCACCACGTCGTCCTGGCGTTCGTCGCCGTCGGCGGTGCCGCCGGAGCGACGGCCCGGTACGGCGCCGGCCTGCTGTGGCCCACCCCGGACGGCTCCTTCCCGTGGACCACACTGGGCGTCAACGCGGTCGGCTGCCTGCTGATCGGCGTCCTCATGGCGGTCCTGGCCGCCGCGCCGGCGGCACCGGCCTGGGTCCGGCCGTTCCTGGGCACCGGGGTGCTGGGCGGGTTCACCACCTTCTCCACCTTCTCCGTGGACATCCAGGGCCTGCTGCTCGGCGGGCGGTCCGGCGTCGCCCTCGCCTACCTCGCGGCCACCCCCGTGGCGGCCCTGATCGCGGTGACCGCCGGGTCGCGTGTCACCCGCAGGCTCCTGCCCGGAGCCGGTTCGGGGAGCGAGGCCGGAAGCGGTGCCGGAGCCGGAAGCGGTGCCGGAGCGGCGGAGCGGCGGACGCCGTCGGAGGCGCGGAGGACGCGGGAGGCGGAGAGGGCGCGGGGATCAGGGGGAGCCGGGGAGGGGCCGGGGAGGCCGAGGACCGGCGGGAGGTCGCGATGAGCTGGCTGCTGGTGCTGCTCGGGGGCGCCCTCGGCGCGCCCCTGCGCTACCTCACCGACCGCGCCGTCCAGGCCCGCCACGCCACGGCCTTCCCCTGGGGCACCCTCGTCGTCAACATGGCCGGCTCGCTGATGCTGGGCGCGCTGACCGGGGCGGTGCTGTCCGGGGCCGTGGGCACCGGCCCGCAGTTGCTGCTCGGCGCCGGCCTCTGCGGCGCGCTGACGACCTACTCGACGTTCTCCTACGAGACGCTGCGGCTGGCCGAGAGCGGGTCCAGGACGCTCGCCGCCGCCAACGTCGCCGCCTCGGTCGCCGCCGGCCTGGGCGCGGCGACCGTCGGCTTCGCGCTGGCCCGCGCCTTCACCGGCTGACCGCCGCCGCCATTTCCGCCCGGCCTCCCGACGGCCGCCGATCCGGCTTCCCGTACGGGCTCCGGTCCGGTCTTCCGTACGGGAGACCGGACCGGCGGCCCCGCCGCGCTCAGCGGCCGTCCGGCAGCTTCCGCGCCACCCTCAGGTGCTCGGTCACCTGGGCGGACTCGCCGCCCTCGTGCCCGTTGAAGTGCCAGACCCGGATGTCCTTCGGGCCCGCGTAGTGGTTGTAGGCCGCGAACACCGTGGACGGCGGGGTGACGCCGTCGCGCAGCCCCACCGAGAAGAGCGCCGGGGTGGTGTTGCGGGCCGCGAAGTTCACGCCGTCGAAGTGGTCGAGGGTGGCGAACACCTGGTCGAAGCGGTGGCGGTGCGACTTCAGGAAGCGCCCGAGCTCGGCGTAGGGGTCCTCGTCGGTGATCACGGCGGCGTGGCGGATGTGGGACATGAACGGCACGTCGATGAAGGCGAACAGCAGGTCCGGGACCATCGAGCTGACCGCCATCGCGATGGCGCCGCCCTGGCTGCCGCCCGAGACGACCACGCGGGAGGGGTCCACCAGGGGGTGGGTCCGGGCGGCCTCGACGGCCCGGACCCCGTCGGTGTACAGGCGCCGGTAGTAGTAGTCGTCCGGGTCGAGCACTCCGTGGGTGAGCTTGCCGCTCACCTCCGGGCCGGTGCCGCCCACCGGGTCGGGGGTGTCGCCGACGCGCCAGCCGCCGCCCTGCCCGCGCGAGTCCATCACGAAGATCGCCCAGCCGGCCGCGGGCCAGGTCAGCCAGTCGTGCGGCAGGCCCCGGCCGCCGCCGTAGCCGATGTACTGCACCACGCACGGCAGCGGCCCCTCGGCCGCGGCCGGAGCGAGCAGCCAGCCCCGGATCTCGTGCCCGCCGAAACCCGCGTAGCGGACGTCGAAGACGCGCACCAGCGCGAGATCGGTCTCCACCTCGGTGAAGACCGCGCCCAGGTCGTGGGCGCGGGTCTCGGCCAGGGTGCGCTCCCAGAAGGCGTCGAACCCCTCGGGCTCGTGACGGTCGGGGCGGTACTCCAGCAGCTGGGCCAGCGGCATGTCGACGAACAAGAGGTCTCCCGGGATCGGGGCGTGCGCGGAGGCCGGGAGGACCCGGCCGGTGCCGCGCCGTACCGGCGGTACGAAACGGTATTGTTGGGGTTATTGTCGCGATTGGCCGCCGTTTGCGCCAGGGATGGGCGGCTTCCCCGGAACCGCCCGGGAGGGCCCGCCGCTCATCCGGTCCTCAGGTGCCGCCGGATCTGGCGGATGTGCTCCGGCGTGGTACGGCAGCAGCCGCCGATGAAGTTCGAGCCGGCGGCGTGCCACTCGGCCGCCGCGGCGCCGAACTCGACCGGGTCGGCCAGGCCGAGCCAGCGGCGGCCCGCCGGGTCCCAGGTCTCACCGGAGTTGGGGTAGACGATCACGGGCTTGCCCTGGATCTGCCCGATGAGGCTGTTGACGTGCCGCGGCGCCGTGCAGTTCACGCCGACCGTGATCACCTGCGGGGTGCCGGCGAACAGCGCGGCGGCCTCCTTGAGCGGGGTGCCGTCGTTGATGTGCTCGCCGTCCCGGCAGGAGAAGCTCACCCATCCCCGCATCCGGGGGGTCTCGGCGAACAGCCGGGCCAGCGCCCTGGCCTCCGTGTAGGAGGGGATGGTCTCGCAGGCCATCAGGTCGGCGCCGCTGCCGGCGAGGATGTGCCAGCGGTCCCGGTGCCAGTCGGCCAGACCGTCCTCGTCGAGGTCGTAGTCACCGGTGTACTCGGCGCCGTTGGCGAGGGAGGCCCCGTACGGTCCCACGCTCGCCGCCACGGTGCCCTCGCCGTACTGGTCGCGGGCCTCCATGGCCAGGCGAACGGACAGCAGGATCAGGTTCTCGGCTTCGGCGGCGCTCAGCCCGCGGCGCATGAACGCCGGGACGCTGGCCTGGTAACTCGACGTGATCGCGACGTTGGCTCCGGCGCGGAAGTAGTCGAGATGCGCCCGCCGGATCACCGAAGGGTCCTCCACCAGCAGTTTCGCCGACCAGAGCTCGTCCTTGAGGTCCGCGCCGAGCGTCTCCAGATGTGTGGCCAGTCCGCCGTCCAGAATCACCATCTCGCCACCCTAAGGCACCGGAGGCGACGTCCCGCCGTCCGGAAGATCTTCGGAAAGGGCCCGCCCGGGCCGGGAGGACAGCATTCCCGCCACCCCGCGGATAACTGGGGGCGGAGGTAATAAATCCATGTGATCGACGTGGGTTTACCGCGGACCGGCCACCCGCCCGTCCGGCGGCCGGTCCGCGACGCCGCGCCGTACGCCGGGCCGCGCCGTACGGCGGGTCCGGGCGTAGGCGGACCGGCCCGCGAGGCCGGGGCGGGGTGGGGCGGACCGGTCCGCCCCACCGGTCAGAGCCGGCGCAGGGCCTCGGTGAGGCTCGACAGGCCCACCGGGCCCAGCTCCAGCGCCGCGGTGTGCCAGCGCCGCAGGTCGAAGCCGGCGCCCAGCCGCTGCCGGGCCTCCTCACGGGCGGCCAGCCAGGCACGCTCGCCGAGCTTGTAGGAGGGGGCCTGCGCGGGCCAGCCGAAGTAGCGGACCACCTCGTTGTGCACCCGGTGCGGCTCGCAGCGGCCGCGGTCCCGCAGCACCTCGCACGCCCGCTCGAAGGTCCACCGGGAGCCGTCGGGCAGCGGCAGGTCCAGGTGGACGCCGAGGTCGATGACGACCCGGGCCGCCCGCAGGGCCGACCCGGCCAGCATGCCCAGCCGGGTGCCCGGTTCGTCGAACCAGCCCAGCTCGTCGGCCAGCCGCTCGGCGTACAGCGCCCAGCCCTCGCCGTGCCCGCTCACCCAGGAGGCCAGGCCGAAGCGCGACAGGCCGTCGCCGACCACCCGCGTGGTGCCGATCTGGAGGTGGTGGCCCGGGACCCCCTCGTGGAAGACGGTGGTCAGCTCGTTCCAGACCTCGAACCGGTCCCGTCCCGGGGTCACGGGCCAGTTGGTGCGACCAGGCCGGGACAGGTCCTCGCTGGGGCTCATGTAGGAGGCCGCGCCCGCGCTGGCGTCGAAGGACAGCACGACGTCCACCCGGCGCAGCGGCTCGGCGATGTCGAAGTGGGTGCCGTGCAGTTGCTCGATCGCCCGGTCGTGGCGCTCCTGCAGCCATTCCCGGTAGGCGTCCCGGCCCTCGACGTAGTAGGTCTCGTTGAGGATCGCGGTCGCCTCCTCCACCGAGGCGCCCGGCCGCACCCGGTCGGCCTCGGCGGCCAGCTCGGCCTCGATGCGGGCCAGTTCGGCCCAGCCCCACTCGTATGCGTCGACCAGGTCGATGTCGGCGCCGAGCTGGAGGCGCGAGTGCACGGCGTACCGCTCGGCGCCGACCCCGTCGGCCTCGCTCGCCCGGGGCGCGTACTCCTCGCGCAGGTAGCGGGCGGCCTCGGCGTAGCCCGCGTGCGCGGCGGCGGCGCTCTCGGCGAGCTCGTCCCGGAGCGGACCGTCGCCGTAGGCGTCCACCAGGGACCCGTGCGTGCGGTCCTCCGCGAAACGCGCGGCCTGGACCGCGGCCTCCAGCGCCTGCCGGCGCGCGGCCCGCAGCCCCTGGTCCAGACCCGTGGAGAGGCTCGTCTGCCAGCCCCGGAGCATGCCGGGGATGGCCGCGAGCCGCGTCGCGACGTCGCGCCACTCGTCCTCGGTGCGGTGCGGCAGCAGGTCGGTGCTCTCCCACAGCTCGCAGACCAGCCCGAACGGCGCGCACACCGCGCGGAGGTGCTCGCCGGTCTCGTGCAGGGCCAGCTCGGCCTCCAGCCGTTCCCGCAGGTGGGCGGCGGCCCGCACGTCGGCCTCGCCGAGCGGCTCCAGGGAGGAGAGCCTGGACAGGGTCTCCTTCATCAGCGACGCGCGGGCGGCGTGGCCCTCCGGGCTGTAGTCGGTGGCCGGGGCGAACGGGACGTCCACGCCTTCCATGCCGGCGTGGACCGGGTCGAGGGCCGCCGAGCGGGTCACATACTCATCGCAAAGCGCAAAAATCGGGCTGGTCACCCCGGCACTGTAACCCACCGGTCAGCCGGGGAGCCCGGCGTTTTCCGGGCGGCCGGGCACCCGGCCCGGCCGTCCGGAGGGACCGTTTCTCAGCGCTTCCAGAACGGCCGGCGCCGGCCGGGCCCATCGGAGTCCCCGGAGCCGCCGGTCCCGCCCGGCCCGCCCGACTCACCCGGTTTACCCGGCTCACCCGGCCCGCCGGATCCGGCGGAGTCACGGAGGGCGGACAGAACCTCGACGGCCCGGCGCCACAGCGCGTCCGGGTCGCCGCCGGCCTGCAGCTCCTCGGCCAGGGCCGCGAGCCCGGTGTGGCCGCCCAGGTACGCGGCGAGGGCGGCGAGGCGGCTGCCCAGGTCGTCCAGGTAGCGCAGCTTCGCCGCCGCCGGGAGGGACTCCGCGGCGCGCAGCCGCTCCAGCTCCTCGCCGAGCCTGACCCGCAACGTCTCCGACGGCCGGGCCGTACCGGACACCCGCGTGGCCGGCGCCTTCGCCGCGCGGGCGAAGCCCGGGGCGGACGCGAAGGCCGGGGCGGGGCCGCCGAACTCCGGGGAAGGGCCGGACGGGGCCGGGCCGCCGGGCGCCGGCATCGGCCCGGTGACCGCGACCGGCATCATGGGCATCGCGGCCTGCATCATCGCCATCGGCGCGCCGCCCGATCCCGCCCAGCCGGAGGGCGGTTCCACCGGCTGGATCACGTGGTGCTCCGGGCCGCCCTCGGCGACGACCCTGGAGTCGACCGCGACGAAGGCGGTGAACCGGCAGAGCACGCCGTACCCGAGGGAGGTCGCCACGATCTCCTCCTCCAGGGATCGGTCCCCGGCGGCGTAGCGGTCCTCCAGCTCGCGCAGCCGGGCGCGCGCCCAGATCGCCCGCACGGCCGGGTTGCTCCCCCGGACGCCGGTGACCCTGCGCTCCCACGGCCGCCCGGCGGCGTCCAGTCCCCGGACGGTCAGCGCTCCGGCCGCGTCCCCCCGGTACCGGCCGTGGACGGTCAGCGGCACGCCGTGGTGGATCGAGCCGAGGCGGCCGGTCGTGTCCGGGACGAGGCTCAGCCCGTCGGCCTCGAGGGACAGGTCGGTGACCAGCGGGGCGGCGATCCTGCGGTGGATGTGCTCCATCGCCTCGTCCAGCCGGTCCTCCGACTCCACCAGCTCGCAGCGGCCCGCGCCGAGCCCGGCCAGCCTGCCGAGGAACCCGGCGTTGACCGCGCGGTCGATGCCGACCGTGTGCACCCGCGCCCCCGCCAGCCCGCCGCCGATCCGCTCCAGGATCTGGTCCTCGTTGCCGACCTGACCGTCGGTCACCAGGACCAGGACGCGGTCGGCCGGACCGGCGGCGTTGGCAGAACCGACGGCACCGGCCGGACCGGCGGGGCCGCCGGAGGGCGCGGAACCGGCGGAGGGTACGGCGCCGGCCGTCCGGGCGGGGTCCCCGGGCGCTCCGGGGCGTCCGGGGGACACGGGACCCGGGCGGCCGTTCAGCAGCGCGACGGCCTCCTCCAGCGGGGCCAGCATCTCGGTGCCGCCGCGCGCCTCCAGCCGGGCCAGGTGCTCGACCGCCCGGTAGCGGTTGCGGTCGGTCGCCTCCACCAGTCCCTCGCCCAGCCCGGCCGGCCGTTCCACCACGTGGTCGAAGGACAGCACGGCGAACCGGTCGCCGTCGGTGAGGGTGTCGACGATGCGCGCGGCGGCCCGCCGGGCGGCGACCATCTTCCAGCCGCCCATGCTGCCCGAGCGGTCGAGGACGAGCACGACGTCCTTGGAACCGGTCGCGGCGGGCGCGGGACCGGGCACGACGGTCAGCGCGAACGTCCCCCCGGCCGGTTCGGTCGTGCCGGAAGGCGTTCCGCCCGTACCGGGAACCTGCCCGGCCGCCTCGGCGCCCGTCCCGTCCGCTCCGGCGGACGGTTCGCGCGCTCCGCCGGCCGATCCGGCCGGGTCGGGGACCAGCGTCAGGGAGGTCGAGGCGTCGAAGGCCAGGCGCAGGACGAAGTCGCGGTCCAGCCGCTCGCCGGGCCGCAGGCCGACCGTCACGCCCTCCGCGCCGTCCTCCTGGAGGACCGCGTGCAGGCTGGAGCGGATCTCCCGCAGCTCCAGCCCGGCCGGATCGACGGTGACCGCGAGCGAGAGCCGTACCGGGGCCGGGAAACCGGGCAGCAGCACCGGGGGAGTGATCCGGGAGGCGTCCGGGACCGCGTCGGTGTCCGGTGACCGGCCGTCGCCGGCCCGCTCGCCGTCGAGCGGGGCGCCGGGGATGTAGCGCGGGGCCACGACCAGCGGGAAGCGGAAGGTCGCGGCTCCGTCCTCGTACGGCAGCGGCTGGCTGAGCGTCAGGCGTACGGTGACCCGCTCGCCGGGCACGATGTTGCCGACCCTGATGGTGAAGACGTCGGGCCGGTCCTCCTCGGCGATCGCGGCCCGCCTGCCCTCGGCGAGGGCCCGGTCGTAGTCGGCCCTGGCCTGCCCCCGCTCCTTGAGGATCCCCTCGACGACCCGGCCGTCCGCCTCCATCCGGAAGGCGGTGACGGCGGCCCGGTCGGGCAGTGGGAAGACGTAGGTGGCCTCCAGCGCCACGTCGTGCGGGTTGCGGAAGACCTGGGTCACCTCGGCCCCGGCGACCAGCCCGGACACCGCGGCGGTGACGTCCACGCTCTCCAGCGGCAGGTTGCCGCGTTCGGTGGCGAGCGCGCCCAGCCCGGCGTCCGGGACCGGCGCGTACTCCTCCGGGCTGAGCGTTCCTATCGAGCTGATCATCGCTGCTCTCCTTCCGGAGGGATGAGGTCGTGTTCACGCAGGACCGCGAGGAGCGCCCGGGACGCGGCGCCGATCGCGGTGAGGTCGTCCGGGGAGGGCGCGCGGCCGCCGTCGAGCAGCAGCGTCACGCCCGGTGCGAGCCGTACGCCGTGGACGGTCACGGCCGGCGGCGGCGCGGTGGATGTGGATGCGGGGGCAGGCGGTGCGGCCTCCGGGAGGGGTGCGGGTCGCGCCCCGGCCGGGTGAGGCGCACGCCGGAGGGATCGCCCGGTGGCCCCGGGCGCCGCCGGGCGCGGGGGAGGGGCGGGCGCGGCTCCGGTCGCGGCGGGCGGCGTGGCCCAGAAGCGCGGGCGCGCGGCGCGCGGCGCGGCCGGTGGCTCGGCGGACGGCCCGGCGGGTGACCCCGCGGACGGCTCGGGGATGTCGGCGATCGCCTCCAGTGTCCGGTCGGTGGCTCCGGCCAGCTCGGCCTGGATCTCGGCGATGGTCCGGCCCTCGGCCTGGCGCCGCTTGACGGCGACGAGCTGGAGCAGGTGGCGCCTGCCGTACAGGGCGACGCGGCCCCGGCGGGTCAGGGGCGGGTCGAGGAGCCCGATCGTGGCGTACCACCGGATGAGGCGCTCGTTGGGCACGTCCCTGACGCGCCCGCTGAGCTGGGCGGTGGGACCCAGCAGGGCCGTCGCCTGCTCGGCCAGTTCGCCGATCGTCCACTCCATGCTTCCACAGTGACACTGTCAATGTGACACTGTCAACATAAGGAGCCGTTCGGTGGGTATGGGCGTTTGGGACATAGAAGGACATAAGACGAGAACGGGGAGATATCTCATGTCCACGATCACCAGCCCGCTCACTCCCGAGAACAAGAAGGTCATCGGCGAGACTCTCCAGGGGTCGCTCGTCGACCTGCTGAACCTCTCGCTCCTGGGCAAGCAGGCGCACTGGAACGTGATCGGCCACAACTTCCGCTCCCTGCACCTGCAGCTCGACGAGATCGTCGCGGCCGCCCGGGAGCACGCCGACACCGTCGCCGAACGCGCGGTGGCGCTGGGATGCAACCCCGACGGCCGGCCGTCCACGCTGGCCAACACGAACGAGCTGCCGCAGCTGGAAGCGGGCTACATCAACGACGGCAAGGTCGTCGCCGCGATGACGGACATCCTCGGGTCCATCATCCGCCGGATGCGGGAGCGCGTCGCCGCCACCGAGAAGCCGGACCCGGTGACCCAGGACATCCTCATCGAGATCACCCAGGACCTGGAGAAGCACCACTGGATGCTGGAGGCCCAGCGCTAGGTTCGCCGCGCCGCGCCGGATCCGCCCGGCGCGTCCCCGGCGCTCCGGCCCCGATCGGGGCCGGAGCGCGCTCCCGGGCGCTCCGGCCGCCATGACGACCGGAGCGCCGTTCCCCGCGGTCGATCCGCTGTTGGATCATCAGGCAGTGGCCGGTCGCCTGACCCTTCAGCGATCCGTGGCTCTGGGATGAGCGGGGCTGGCATAGGTGATCCAAGCTGTGCGGGTGGTGTCGTCGATCAGATACCAGACACGTCCACCGCCCGTCACCTCGTACTGCCACTGGTCCAGAACCCGTCCCTTGAAGGAGACGGTGGCCAGATCATGGTGGAGCGGATGATGGCGATGGCTCGGCGTGGGTCGGGGATCGGCGGAAATCTCGTCCCAGGCCCGCCGGGTGTTGCCCGGAGCCTGCTTGCACAGCATCTCCCAGTCGTCTGCGGCCTGGGAGTTCTCAAACCGCAGGGTCCATTCGCCCCCACGAGGTGGAGGGGCCGCCCGGTCGCCACGCCGGGGGCTCACAAACTCGCTCCGCCGGTGGCCTCGTCGCCGGGACGGGGGACCGGGCCGAAGTCGTCCCCGCGTGGTGTGGTGAGAGCCGCGAAGAGCTGGGGATCGGCGTAGATCTCGGCGGTGTGCCGCCACTCGACGAGGAGCTGGGTGACCGGGGCGAGATTGCCCAGGCTGGCGGCGGCGGGCGCGATCTCGCTGAGGGAGGCGAGCAACTCCTCCACGGCCGGGGCGGGGAGGAACCGGGTCCAGGGCAGGACGTCCGGGAAGACGCGCCGCAGGATCTCGGCGCCGCCCGCATCGTCGTGGAAGAGGGCGGCGAGAAGCTTCGCGGTGAGGCCGATCACCTCGTTCTCGCCCTCCGCGCGTTCGGCGGTCATGAGGACGAGGTCGTCGGAGTCGCGCCGGCGCAGCCGTACGGCGCGCACACGCGACAACCGCTCGGCTGTCTCGCCGGGCTGACGGAGAAGCTCGGTGAACGGCACTTCTTCCAAGGGCATGGCCATACATCAACAGTACTGTTGATGTCGTGCCGCCGTAAGGGCGCGAGTGGAGTTCCGGAAAGCGGCTTGGAGATTCCTGATGCGGTGAGCGCTGGAGGTGTCGCCGGCGGATGGGGGTTCCTATCGGTTTGCCGCCGGCCGTCCGGGTCCGATAGGAAGCTCGCGTGCTGAGAGGTGACAGGGTCGGGCTCAGGGCCCGGCACGAGGACGACATCCCGATTCTGCAGACCGAGCTCTACGACGACGTGGCCAACACCTCGCGGGCCGTGGGCCGGCCGTGGCGGCCGATCACGCCCGGCTCGAAGGATTCACAGTTCGCGGTGGACGACAAGGAGCAGGGGCACGCCTCCTTCTCGGTCGTGGAGCTGGACGGCGGCACGCTGGTCGGCGCCGCGACGCTGTGGGGCATCGACGACCACAACAGGTCGGCGCACATCGGGCTGGGGCTGCGGCCGGCGGCCCGTGGCAAGGGCTACGGCACCGACGTGGTCGCGGTGCTGTGCCACTACGGTTTCGTCGTGCGCGGCCTGCAGCGGCTGCAGGTCGAGACGCTGGCGGACAACGCCGCGATGCTGCGCTCCGCCGAGCGCAACGGATTCGTCCGCGAGGGCGTGCTGCGCTCGTCGGCCTGGGTGATGGGCGAGTTCCTGGACCAGGTGCTGCTCGGTCTCCTCGCCCAGGAGTGGAAGCCGGGCCCGAAGGGTTAGGCCGCGGAGCCGTCCGGGGGCTCGTCCGCCGTCGAAGGCGGCCCCGGGCAGTCCCGGAGCGCCTGACCGGCTAGCCCGGCCGGACGTCGTCGCCGACTCTCAGCTCGCCGAGGTTCCTGGGCACCAGGCGGATGCCGAACCAGGTCTTTCCGTCCCAGCGGCGGTGCTCGGCCAGGGTCCTCAGGGGTTCCTTGCCGCGCTCCTGGGTGGCGGGATCCCAGATGGTGGCGGCGCAGCGGTCGCACGACTCCGAGACGCGGAAGTCGATCCCGCCGATGCGGACCGACGTCCAGGCGTCCTCCGCGAAGGGTTCCGCACCGTCGATGACGGCGTTGGGCCGGAAGCGGGCGATGTCGAGGGGGCCCGGGGGATGCTCCCGGCGTTCCATGGCGCCTTCGGCGATCCAGTCGTCCAGGCGCTGGAGCGAACTCCTGGAGACGAGATGAAGGGGTCCGTCCCAGAGACCGCCGTACTCCCCGGTGCCGGTCCGGGGCCCGGGCTCGTCCAGCCAGATGAGGCGGGCGGGCCTGCCGAGCAGGCGGGTGAACCATTCATGGGCGTCGGCGTGGGCGAGCACGGCCCGGTCGAGATTGGAGCAACCCATCCGGATCGTGCCGCCGGTGGCCGGGGGGACCTCGAGGTCGCCCATGCCCTTCGCCGACAGGCGGAGGCCGCCGTCGGGGGTTTCGGCAGCCGAGACGGAGAGGAGCCGGGGGTGTTCGCCCACCCAGATCAGCTCTCCCAGCGGGTCCACCACGCCCCAGCGGCGGTCGCCTTCCAGACCCCAGGGGAGGACCCGGGCGGATGGGCGGAGGATGCCTTTGGCGGACTTGACGGGGTAGGTGCGGATCTCCGCTAGCTCCATCGGCCAAGGATAGGAGAAAGCGCTCTCCTGGGATATGGGAGCGTGCCCACAGGGCGTCCGGAGCAGGGTCCCGGACCCGTCCGGAATGGGGCTTCACCTGCTCTTCGGCGATGCGGCAGCGGAGTCGGCCGTCGTCCGTCAGGCGGGCGGCGCGGGGGCGGAGGTGACGGCGCCGGGGGAGGCCGGTGACGCGGCGGGCCGCCGCTCCACCCCGGCGCGGCGCCGCTCGGCCTCGCGGGGCCGGTAGAGCGTGAGACGGACGGAGCCGAACCGCCTGGCCGGTCCGGCGGCGGAGAAGGCGCTCCGGAGCGTCACCAGGCGCGGGTCGGCGGCGTAGACCTTGCCGATCCGCGCCGAGACCAGCCAGATCCGGCTCGCCCCGGCCGCCGCGGCGGTGAACTCGGCGGCGGTGCGCGGGCCGTACCGGCCGGGCGCCCGGGTGAGGTCCACCAGACGCTCGTACGGCCCGCCGTAGACGGCGACGAACAGCCGGTACCGGTACGGCACGAAGAGCACCCGGTCACCGGGCCGCACCTCGGCGTCGAGGGTGGCGGCCAGGGACCGCAGGTCGTCGGGGCGGCTGTCCGGCGTGCGGAGCGCCTCGTGCGCCGGGAGGGCCGTCGCGGCGACGAGCAGGACGGCGGGCACGGCGACCGCGAACCGCCATCGGCCCGCGGCCGCGGCGAGGCGGGTCAGGCCGATCCCTGCGGCGAGCGCGACCCCGGGGACCACGACCAGCACGTACCGGGGATGGTAGACCGGCACCACCTGCGACACGGCGAACGAGATCGCGAACGGCAGGACGGCCCAGGCCGCGACGAGCGGCGTACGGCGGGCCGACCACCCGCCCCACATCGCCAGGCCGAACACCGCCGCCGCCCCGGCCGCGCTCCCGGCCACCTCGATCGGGAAGGCCGCCAGCTCCGGCGGGCCGGGGGAGCGCAGCCAGAACAGCTGGGTGTCCCGCTGCCCGGCCGCGACCACCACGAGCGGCGCCAGCGCGACCCCGGCGCCGGCCACGGCGAGCAGCCACGACGGCCATGGCGGCCGCAGCGGCCCTCGCGGCGGGTGCGACGTGGGAGAGGACCGGGGTCGCCGCGGCGGCCGCGTCCCGGGGACGGCCCGTCCGGCGGCGAGTACGGCGACGGCGTGCGCGGCCAGCAGGAGCAGGGCGTACAGGTGCAACCACCCGAGCAGGGCGACCGCCGCCCCGTACCCGGCGAACCGCCGCCGTGACGGCCGCTCCAGCGCCGCGACGAGCAGCCACGTGGCCAGCACGGCGACCGCGCTGACCAGCGCGTATCCGCGCGCCTCCTGGGCGTAGCGGGACATGATCGGCAGGACGGCGTACAGCAGGCCGCTCCACAGGCCGGCCGCCGGACCGGCGAGGCGGCGGCCCAGGACGGCCACGCCGTACGCGGCGGCGGCGAATGCGAGCAGCGACGGCAGCCGCAGCATCAGCTCGACGGGGCCGGAGGCGCCGAGCGCGGCGAACGGCCGCATGAGCAGGTAGTACAGGGCGTGGACGGTGTCGATGTCGGCGAGGAGCGCCCGCAGTTCGGGCAGGGACATGCGGGCGGCCATGCCGGTGACCGACTCGTCCCGCCACAGCGACGGCACGGTGATCCCCCATCCGGCGATGGCGGCGGCCACCGTCGGGGGGACGGCGACGGCCACCCGGCGGCGCCATGGGGCGGCCGTGCCGCTTCCGGTCCGGGGGCGGGGTCGTCGGGGGAGGACTGCGCGCACCCGTTCACGGTAATAGCAGGTCCGGGCAGGTCCGGGCAGGTCGGCCGCCATGACCGCGGGCCGGGCGGCCGAGGCCGCCGCCTGGCATGCGGGGCGGGGGCCGGGGTAGAGGGGACGGAGGCTAGCTGAGAGAGGGAGAAGATGAAGAGGATTCTGCAGCTCGTGGCGACCCGCTGGCTCTCCAGAACGCCCCTCGGGCTCGCCGTTCTCGGGGCCGGATGGCTGATCATGCGCAAGCGCCGCCGCGACCAGGCCGCCGGTCCCCGCAAGGAGACGCTGCGCCAGCCCGGCCGCGGATCCGGGAACGTCCCCGCCTGGCGGGGACCCTCCGCCCGGGGCCGCAAGTAGGCCGGCCGTACGGCGCCGGCCGCCCCGGGAGGCGGGGCGTTCAGAGAAGGTGGCGGGCCAGGGCGGCGACGGGGTGCGGGAAGCGCAGCAGGTTCCGCAGCGGATCCAGGTGGGCGACGTCCCCGTCGCCGTCCGCCCCCGGCGTCCCCGGCGGCCCCCACGGCCCGGACGGTCCCGGAGATCCGTACGGCCCCGGGGGTCCCGCCTCTCGGACCGCCGCCAGCCCGCACTCGCGTACGGCCCGTTCCCAGGCGGCGTCGTCGCCCGCGGCCGCCTCCAGCCGCTCCAGCGCGGTCGTCCCGCCCGTCTCCCGGGCCAGGGAGGTCAGCAGGTGCGGCCAGTGGATGGTCAGCGCCGCCAGCTTGGCGACCTCCCCGTCGGAGGCGGGGGCGGCCCCGGCGAGCGTCCGCCGGTAGGCGATGAACGAGTAGAAGCGGAAGACGTTGACGTAGCGCTTGATCTCCCGGGGGTTGAAGAACATCAGGGCAGGCAGGACGAACTCGATGGCCCGGTAGGCGTTCTCGTCGCTGTAGAGCTCGTCGAAGACCCTGTCGGCCGCCTCACGGGTCGCGGTGGCCAGCCCGCCGATCGCGTCCGAGCAGTCCACGCCCAGCTCCTCCTGGGCCCGCCGCGCCGCCTCGTCCAGGGTCGCGGCCGTCGGCCGGAGCGCCCAGATCGCGTCCTCCAGGCGGCTCACCAGCGACGGGTCCGGCGGCCTCACCGGCCCCGGCCGGGGTACGGCGAGCGGCACGTCGACCGGTGCGCGCGCCCCGGGGACGTCGGGGCAGGGCGTCCCGGCGGCGTTCCCGTCCCCGCCCGCGTCCTCGGCGTCCCCGTCGCCACTCCCGTCCTCGGCGTCCCCGCCGGCCCCGTTCCCGGCCGAATGCCCGGAGCCGTTCCCGCGCCCGGCTCCGTCGATCCCACCGTGACCGCCGGTTTCGCCGTGACCGCCCTCACATCGCCCGCCTTCGGCCCCGCCGTGCCCCGCGGAGCGCCGGTCCCCGGCCTCCCCGCCGGAACCCGTCCCCGCGGCGTCGGTGACCTCCGGCATGCCCAGCAGCGCCCGGACGAAGGCCGGCAGCCGGTCGGCGTCGTCCAGCAGCGGCACGCTCAGCGGCAGCTGCACGATCTTCTCCAGGAACCGCCAGCCCAGCCCGGACCGCCCGTCGTCCGGCAGCGTCTCGGCCAGCTCCCGGTAGGCGGCCTCGACATGCGCGGCCACCACCTCCGGCTCCATGGCCAGCACGAACACGCAGTTGGGGAACTCCCCGGCGAGGAACAGGTTGATCGCCTCGATGACCTGCGCCACCGTTCCCGGCGAGCACCGGTCCAGGTCGTCGACGAACACCACCAGGGGCCGCTCCTCGGTGGCCACCAGGTCGAGCACCTGCCGCATGTCGGTCTGCACCAGGTGCAGGAAACCGGCCCTGGACCGGTAACCGGGGCCGCTCAGCAGCTCGCCCGCCGGGCCGTCGGCCGAGCCGGGGGCGAACAGGTCCGGCTGGCTGACCAGGTCGCAGAAGGCGTTGCCGGCCGACTCCCCGAAGAACCTCGCCAGCCGTACGGCTCCCGCCCCGACGGCGGTGACCGCCCCGGCCGCGCCGACCGCGGCGGCCGCGTTCCGCAGCAGGACGGCGAACGCCGGCAGCAGCGCGGCCCCGGCGAGCAGCGCGCCGGTGAGGACCAGGGCGGCGATCAGGCCGAGGGCGAGCGGCACCAGCCGGGTCACCGCGAGCTGGTAGGCGCGGCGGCGGACCGCCTCGGGGTCGATCCTGGACAGGTTCAGCTCCAGCCAGAACCGCTCCCGTTCGGTGCGGGGCAGCCGCCGGGTGACCTGGCTGATGATCTCGTGAGCCAGCCCGGCCCAGACCTGCTCCCCGCTCTGGTACATCCACGGGTTGAACCACACCGTCGGCCGCCAGTCGGCCCGCCGCACCGGCAGGGCCCCGGGTTCGGCCCGGCCCGCGCCGCCGCGCCGCCGCCGACCGGCCCTGGACAGCACCTCGGCGTTGGTCAGGTCGCCCGCCCCGCCGGGGTCCGGCAGGTGGATCTCGGCGGGGCCGTCCCCGGCGGCCCCAGGGTCCAGGAGGTCCTGGATCATCCGCATCAGGGAGGTCTTGCCGGCGCCCCACGGGCCCTTGACGCCGATGGTGAGCGGCGGCCGGGTCTCGGGGTGGCGGACGAACGCGGCGATCGCCTCGGCGTAGATCCGGTGGCCGAGCTGGTCGTCGGTGGTCCACCGGTCGGCGGTGAGCCTGGCCCGGGGCTGTACGGCCCGCCGCCCGGCCCGCCACCGCCGCAGCAGAGCCGACGTCCGCGCCCGCTCCGCCGGGCTCAGCCGGGAGTAGCCGAAGGCCCGCACGTCGGGGTGGGCGAACAGGGCCTTCTCGCCGAGCAGCCCCCAGTGCCGCAGCTCGGCGGCGTCGCCGAGGATCTCCTCGACCGGCTCGCCCTCCTCCAGCAGGGAGGCGCCGCGCAGCACCTGCCGGGCGTGCTCGCTCAGGTGCAGCTCGTAGACCCGCCGGACGATCTCGGTGCCCGAGACCGGGGGAGCGGGGTCGCCGAGCACGGTGAGGGTGCGGGCGAAGGCGGCGTGCACCGGCGAGGGCGCGGGCGCGGCCGGGGGACGGAGCCGGGTCAGCGGGACGTCCGCGGCGGGGCCGTACGCCAGCAGGATGGGGGTGCGGGGGGAGGAGACGGCGGCGTAGTGGCGCAGCGCGTGGGCGTGCAGATCGCCGACGGTGACCGCGCCGCGCGCCGGATCGGCGGCCAGGGCGGCCAGGCCGTCGGCCAGGACGCCGGTCAGGCTGGGGGCGGGGCCGTGGGCGGGTTCGCCGAAGCGCAGGGCCAGGGTGAGCGCCGCCGCGGACAGGCGGGGCTCACCGGCCACGCCGAGCTGCCTGACCGGCGGGGCCGAGCCGTCCAGTGCGCTCCAGCCGAAGTCCATGACCAGCAGCACGGCCGCCGCAGCCGACTCGCCGACCCGCCGGCCGAACGCGCCGATCATGGAGCCGAGCTGGCCGGAGGTCCAGGCGTTGCCGCCGGGCAGCCGGATCATCAGCACGTCGCCGTCCCCGGCCGACCGCAGGAAGTCCCATACCCGGCCGCCGTCGGCCCGCGCGCCCTCGCCGGGGCGGGCGTCGACGGTGAAGCCCTCGGCGCGCAGCACCGCCGCCAGGCGGGTGTCCGGCCGCCCGGCGGCCGGGGGGTCGAAGGGCCGGTCGGGTGTGGCGGGCGGCGAGTCCAGGAAGACCAGGGCCCGTCGCGCGCCCGTCCGGGTGGCGGTCCCGGGGGTCTCGGGGATCGGGTCGGCGAACGCGAGTCCCTCGCTCAACGGTCCTCCCGGGGCGGCGGCGGGGGGTCTCACGCCGGACCCACGCGGGGTCCGTGGGACCCGCACGGGGGTCCACGGTCCACGCGAGATCCACGCGGGTCCGCGTGAGATCCATGGTGGATCCACTGTGGACCCGCGGGCGTCCCCGGATGCGGATCTTGAGGATAGGGCGGCCCGATTTGAAGGACTCCCGCCCGCGTGCTTACGGGAACTTTGCCCTCGCCCGGCGCGCGGCCCGGCGCGCGCCCCGGTGGGCGGCCCGGTCTCCGCCACGCCACGTCTCCCGGGCGGAGCGCGTCAGAGGTCCATCGCCCAGATCTCCTCGACGACGTCCCCGGACACCCGCTCCTCGACCGGTTCGAAGCCCGTCGCGCGGTAGATCCGCCGGGCGGTGGTCAGCACGCTCCTGGTCGACAGCTCCATGCGCCGGTAACCCGTCGCCCGGGCGAAGGCCACGCACTCGCCGACGAGCCGCCCGCCGATCCCCAGCCCCCGGGCGGACGGCTCGACCAGCAGCATGCGCAGCAGCGCCGTCCTGTCGTCCTTGCGGACGCAGAACACGCACCCGGCCCGCTCGCCGTCCACCTCGGCGATCCATCCGGCCTCGCGCCGGGGGTCGTGGTGGTCCACGTAGTCGGCCACGATCCTGGCCACCAGCGCCTCGAAGTCGGCGCCCCAGCCGTACTCCTGGCTGTAGAGCACGCCGTGCCGGTGCACCACCCATCCCAGGTCGCCGGGGCGCGGCGGGCGGATGACGTACGGCTCCGCCCGCCGGGCGGGGGCGAGGACCTCCCGGATGGCCGCCATGCTCGCCACCAGCCGCCGCGCGTCCTCCTCGGTGATCCCCTCCAGCAGGCCCCGCACCTCGGCCGCCGAGCGCTCGTCGAGGGTCGCGAACGTGGCGCGGCCGGCGGCGGTCAGCGAGACCACCTGCCGCCGCGCGTCGGCCGCCGACCGTTCGCGGGTGACCAGGCCGTCGCTCTCGAACCGCCCGAGGATCCTGCTCAGGTAACCGGCGTCGAGACCGAGCAGCCGCCGCAGCTCGCCGGTCTCCGTCCGGTCTCCGCCGTTCAGCTCGAACAGCACCCTCACCTCGGTGAGGGAGTAGGGGGTGTCCAGGATGCCCTGGTGGAGCACGCCGATGACGCCCGTGTAGAAGCGGTTGAACGCGCGGATCTCCGCCACGCGGCGGTCGATGTCCGAAACCATGCATGACAGGATCAATCATTCCTATGATCGAGTCAACGAATTGATCGAATCCTCACGGGAAGGTGGTACGCGGTGCCCTCCCGACGTCCTCCCGACGTCCTCTCGGTGTCTTCCCGGTGTCTTCCCGGTGTCCTCCGGGTGTCCTCCGGGTGGGCATGAACCCGAACCGCCCGTGTGAGCCGGATCGCCCGGCATCAGCCGGGACCGTCCGGTCTCCCGCGGAGGGGGTGCGGGCCCGCCGAACCGCCCCGGGGCGGCGGTGGGCCTTCCGGTCCTCCTCGGAGGGGCGCCTCCCGGAACGGGCAGAGGGTGCGCTAGTTTCGCAGACTGGCCGGGACGGGCGAAAAGGCCCGGGAGGGTCCGGGAGCGCCCGGGAGGGTCCGGAAGCGCCCGGGAGGGCCCGGGAAGGCCCGGAACGGCACGGGAGTCAGAAAGGGTTCGGGGGCGGCGCGCGCCGGCCCCACGGCGGCGGGAGCATGATGGCGGAGATCACGTACATCGGCGGCTACACACCGGGCGGCACGCCGGGGGCCGAGGGCACCGGCCCGGGGATCACCCTGATGGAGCCGGCCGGCCTCACCCGGGTCGCGGAGACGCCCGCCCCGAGCCCGTCGTTCCTCGCCGTCCACCCCCGGCTGCCGGTCCTGTACGCGGTGGGCGAGGACGAGCCCGGCACGGTCGCCGTCTTCGCCCGCGCCGCCGACGGGACGCTCACCGAGACCGACCGGCGGCCCAGCGAGGGGAACACCCCCTGCCACCTGGCCCTCGACCCCTCCGGGACCCTGCTGTCGGTGGCCAACTACGGCGACGGCGTGGTCAGCGTGTACCCGATCGACGAGGCCGGCGCCATCGCCGCCCCCCAGGTGTTCCCGCACCGTGAGGACTCCCACGCCCACCAGTCCGTCTTCGGGCCCGACGGCGTCCTGTACGTCTCCGACCTGGGCGCCGACGAGATCCGCCGCTACCTGGTCGCGGACCCCGGCCGGGCCGGGGCCCGGGTGACGCCGCACCCCGGCGGCCCGGTACGGCTGGCCGGGGGCATGGGCCCCCGGCACATGGCCCGGATGGGGGACCGCTGGTACGTCGCCGGGGAGCTGGACGGCACGGTCCGCGCCTACGACGCCGGCGACGACGGCTGGCGGGAGGTCCGGGCCGTCCCGGCCAGCGCGGCCGGCGGCGAGAACCACCCCTCGCACCTGGAGGCGTCCGGGGACGGGCGCTTCGTCTACGTCGCCAACCGGGGCCCCGACACGATCGCGGTGTTCTCCGCGCCCGGCCTGGAGCGGGTCGCCGAGGTGCCCTGCGGCGGCGCGTGGCCCCGGCACTTCGCCGTCGCCGGGGACCGGATGTACGTGGCCAACCAGCGGTCCGCGGGCGTGGCCGTACTGCCGATGAGGGACGGCGTCCCGGGAGAGGCCGCGGAGGTGTTCGCCGTCGGCACGCCCTCGTGCGTCCTGCCGCCGTCCTGACGGTTCCTCCACGGGTGGGCCAAGGACCGGTCAAGTCGCGGGCGGGGCGCCCGGCGGGCGGCGATGATGCCGGGCATGTCTCGCGTGCCCTCGCATCTGGCGGTCACCCTGCTGGTGACCATGGCTCTGGTCATCGGGTGCGCGGCCGCCACCCGTCACCCCGCCGGCACCCTCGCGCCCTCCGGCTCCCGCTCCGCCGCGCCCGGTGATCCCCGCGGCGGGCCCGCCGCCGCGGGAAACCCCGGGGACGCCGGGGACCCCGCCGGGGGCGCCACCGCCGCCGAGAACGCCAGGCCGGGCGATCCGAACTGGCGGGTGCGCCGCCTCGGGACCGCGCACGAGATCGAGGGGTTCGCCGACCGGGTCAGCGTGCTGCCGGGGGAGAGGTTCCGGCTGTACGTCTCGACCACGGCCGACCGCTACACCGCCACGGCCTTCCGGATGGGCTGGTACGGCGGGGCCGGCGCGCGGCGGGTGTGGCGGGTGGCCGGGCTGCCAGGCGTCCGGCAGCCGGCCCCGAAGGTCGTCGCCGCGACCCGCACGGTGACCGCCGCCCACTGGACGCCGGGACCGGAGGTGGACACCACCGGCTGGCCCGCGGGTTCCTACCTGGTCCGCCTGGACGCCGCCACCGGAGGCAGCCGCTACGTCCCCGTCACCGTCAGGTCCGCCTCGGCGCGGGGGAGCATGGCGGTCGTCAACGCGGTCACCACCTGGCAGGCGTACAACTACTGGGGCGGCCGCAGCCTCTACGTCGGTCCCGGGGGGTTCGAGGACCGTTCCCGGGCGGTCAGCTTCGACCGCCCCTACGACACCTCCGGCGCCCGGCTGTTCCTGGACATGGAGTACGACGCCATCGCCCTCGCCGAGCGCACCGGCGTCCCGCTCGCCTACCTCACCAGCGTGGACCTGGACGACGACCCGCACGCCCTCGACGGCGCCCGGGGCCTGGTCTCCCTGGGGCACGACGAGTACTGGTCGCCGCGCATGCGCCGCGCCGTCGAGACCGCCCGTGACCGGGGCGTCAACGTCGCCTTCCTCGGCGCCAACGCCGTCTACTGGCGGATCAGGTTCGCCGCGACGCGGTTGGGCCCCGGCCGGCTGGTCGTCTGCCACAAGGACGCCGCCGAGGACCCCCGTACCGACCTGTGGCGCGACCACCGCCCGGAGAGTTCGCTGACCGGGCCGATGTACGACTGCTTTCCCGCCGAGGCCGCCTACGTGGTCCACCGCCCGGGGAGCTGGATCTTCCGGGGCACCGGCGTACGGCGCGGCACCCGCTTCCCCGGCATGGCGGGGGTGGAGACCGACCGGATCGGCCGGGACGCGCCCCGCCCCATGGAGGTGCTGTCGGTCTCGCCCGTCGACTGCGGCGGGCGGTCCACGGTCGCGCACAGCGCCTACTACACCGCGCCGAGCGGCGCCGGGGTGTTCAACTCCGGCACGATGCGCTGGGTCTGCGCGCTGCGCGGCGCCCGCTGCGGGCACGGCGTCACCGGGCAGGCCAGGGCGTTCGTCCGCCGCAGCACGGTGAACATCCTGCGGGCCTTCGCCGCCGGTCCGGCCGGGCGCAGCCACCCGGCCGAGGACAACCTCGCCACGGTGGGCCTCGGCGCGCGCTGACCCGGCCCGGATCACGCGGCGGGGCCCGTGTCGCGCGGCCCGGATGGGGGAAGGTACCCCCTCGTGTCTCCCCGGCCGCACCGGCCCGGCCCGGTGCCGCTGACGCCTGGAAACGGGCCCGCGGGCGCACCGGCCAGGGGAGGCGCGGACAACGTCGAAGTCTCCTCCATTTGGTCTAGACCATTGGTCTTTCAGCAGGCAGAATGCGTGAGGTCGGCGCGGGAGACCCCGCCGGTCGTGTCACCCCACTCGTTCTGGCTGTCTTGTTTCGGAACCACCGGAGGATGCCATGCGTATCGGAGTGCTAACTGGGGGCGGCGACTGCCCCGGACTGAACGCCGTGATCCGCGCCGTCGTGCGCAAAGGTGTGGGCGTCTACGGACACGAGTTCGTCGGATTCTGCGACGGCTGGCGCGGCCCGCTCGAAGGTGAGACGGTGCCGCTGGACATCCAGGCGGTCCGGGGCATCCTGCCACGCGGCGGGACCATCCTGGGCTCCTCCCGGACCAACCCCCTCAAGATCGAAGGCGGTGTCGAGAAGATCAAGGGCAACCTGGCCGAGGCCGGGGTCGACGCCCTGATCGCCATCGGCGGCGAGGACACCCTCGGCGTCGCCAAGCGGCTCTTCGACCAGGGCGTCAAGGTCGTCGGCGTGCCGAAGACCATCGACAACGACCTGAACGCCACCGACTACACCTTCGGGTTCGACACGGCCGTCAACATCGCCGTCGAGGCGATCGACCGGCTGCACACCACCGCCGAGTCCCACCACAGGGCGCTGATCTGCGAGGTGATGGGCCGCCACGCCGGGTGGATCGCCCTGCACGCGGGCATGGCGGGAGGCGCCAACGTCATCCTCATCCCGGAGAAGCCGTTCGACATCGACCGGGTCTGCGCCTACGTCGAGTCCCGCTTCCAGACCCGGTACGCGCCGATCATCGTGGTCGCCGAGGGCGCCCACCCGATCGAGGGCCAGATGACCCTCCAGGCCGGCGAGCTCGACGCGTTCGGCCACGTCCGGCTGGGCGGCATCGGCGAGATGCTGGCCAAGGAGATCGAGAAGCGGACCGGCAAGGAGGCCCGCACCACCGTGCTCGGCCACATCCAGCGCGGCGGCACGCCCACGGCCTTCGACCGGGTCCTGGCCACCCGGTTCGGTCTGCAGGCCATCGACGCCGTCCACGACGGCGAGTTCGGCGTCATGGTGGCGCTCCGGGGCACCGACATCGTCCGGGCCGGCCTCGGCGAGGCCACCAAGGAGCTGAAGACGGTGCCGGTCGGACGCTACGAGGAGGCGGAGGTCTTCTTCGGCTGACGGGAGTCGCCGGGTCTCTTGCCTATCAGCATAGATACAACACTGTATCTATGCTGGTAGGCTCTTTTGCATGGCCGAATCCGCGAAGCGCCCCTCCGCCGCCCACACCGCGTACACGGTGACCAAGGAGCTGATCCTCTCCGGCGAACTGCCCGGCGGCAGCCTCATCAGCGAGGGGGAGATCGCCGAGCGGGTGCGCGTGAGCAGGACGCCCGTCCGGGAGGCGTTCCTGCGCCTTGAGTCGGAGGAGCTGCTGACGCTCCACCCCAAGCGCGGCGCGGTGGTGGCGCCGGTGCCGCCGGGAGAGGCGGCGGACGTGCTGGAGCTGCGGCTGGCGCTCGAACGGTCCGCGGCGGAGCGCATCGCGCGCACCGGCCTGCCGGACGAGCACCACGAGAGGATGCGGGAGCTGCTGCGACGCCAGCGCGCCCTCGCCGAGACCGCCGACGTCGACCGGTTCGCCGACGCCGACGAGTCGTTCCACCGTTGCATCGTCGAAGCGTCCGGGAACCGGCTGGCCGGCCGGTTCTACGCCACCCTCGGCGACCGGCAGCGGCGCATGAGCATCTCCGCGCTGAGACCGCGGCCGGAGCGGCTCTCCCTGCTGGCCGACGAGCACGAGGCCCTCCTCGGCCACCTCCGCGACGGCGACGGCGCCGCCTTCGCCTCGGCCCTGCTGGGCCACCTCACGGCGACGCACGGCTCGCCGTGGCCGTCCGGGGCAAGCGACGAAGCCCCGGCCGTCCACCATTCCGTACGGCCTCAGCCGTACCCGGCAAACGACGCGTAAGGTTCTACCCTCCCCATGCTCGAAACCCAGCAGGCCGTCCCGTCGCCTGCCACCGCACCCCGATCGGACTCCTGGCGGATCGTCGCCGCGGCGATGTTCGCCTGCGGCTGGGGCGGCAACCAGTTCACCCCGCTGCTGCTGATGTACCGCCGGCTGGGCGGCTACTCCGCGCTCAGCGTCGACGCCTTCCTCGGCGCGTACGTCGTCGGGCTCGTGCCGGGTCTCCTGCTCGCCGGGCCCGTCTCGGACCGGCGCGGGCGGCGCCCCGTGCTGGTGGCGGGCGCCGTCGCCTCGGCCGTCGCGAGCCTGGTGCTCTGCTTCGGCGGCCAGAGCGCCTGGGCCATCTACGCGGGCCGGCTGATCATCGGCGTCGCGGTCGGCACCGCCATGTCGGTCGGCAGCAGCTGGGTGAAGGAACTGTCGACCGGGGCGGACAGCGGGCTCGCCGCGCGCCGTGCCGCGCTGTGCCAGACGGCCGGGTTCGCGCTCGGCGCGGGTGTCGCGGGCGCGCTGGCCCAGTGGGGGCCGTGGCCCATGGTGACCCCGTACGTCGTCCACCTTCTCCTCGCCGCGGCGATCCCCGTGCTGCTCCTGCGGGTGCCGGAGACCCGGCCGCCGCTCCCGCACGCCACGGGCTCGGTCCGGGACCTCCTCGCGGCGCTCGCGAGCGACCTGCGCGTCCCCGCGCCGGCCCGCAGGCGGTTCCGGCTCGTGATCCTGCCGATGGCGCCGTGGGTGTTCGGCGCGGCCGGGCTGGCGTACGCGGTCATGCCCCAGCTGGTCGGCTTCCGCGTGGGGCACTGGGGGCTGGCGTACGCGACCGGCCTCACGGTGCTGACCCTGGGCGTGGGCGTGGCCGTGCAGCCGGTGGCCAAGAGGCTGCACGGCGAGGAGGGCGCCACCCGTACGGGACGGGCTCCGGTGGCGGCGATGACGGTGATGCTCCTCGGCGCGGCGCTGTGCGCGGCGAACGCGCTGCTGCTGTCGCCGTGGCTGGCGGCGGCCGCCGCCATCGCCCTGGGAGCCGGCTACGGCATCGCGATGGTCTCCGGGCTGCAGGAGATACAGCGGATGGCCGGCGCGGACGATCTGGCCGGCCTGACCGGCGTCTACTACACGCTCGCCTACTCGGGTTTCCTGCTCCCCACCGTGCTGGCCAGCCTGGCGGCGTGGCTCTCCTACCCGGTCATGCTGACGGTGGTGGCCGTCGTGGCGCTGGTCTGCCTGGGCCTCGTCGTGACCGGCGTCCGCGTCACGGCGACGGCGGTCCCGGCGCGAAGGTGACGGCGGTCCCGGTGCGGGCGACGCGCGCATCCGGGGCGACGCGCGCGCCCGGGCCGGACACCGCCGTCGCCATCCCCAAACGGCGGTAACTCCCGTCTTTCCGCTTCAGAAGCCGGGCGGAATCATTTCCCCCAGGCCGCGGGAACGGGCCGTGATGACCTACCCGGCCATTGCGTCCCGGGGGCGTGGAGAATCTTCGCGGAGAAAGCCCGTCATCGAATGGTCGCTACATACGGTGACCGAGTGATTTCTTTCGGTTTCCGGGTTGAATCGAAAGGTAATTCGTGCGGATCAATGCTTTTGCTTCGGTGTGATAAGCGCCGGACTTTCCGCGACTTACCGTGGGACTTGCGGTTCTGAGCCGCTTCGGCGCCGTCTTCGGCGCCGATTCCACGTCTCACTCAGCCCCGGGTGTCGGCCGGGCCGGCCCCGTACGACATGGAGTGATCTCCGATGACCAAGACGAAGAACGCGATCGCCGCCGGCGCGTTGCTGGCCTCCGCCCTCGCCGTCCCCGTGACGATGTCCGCCCAGCCGGCCAGTGCCGGAACCACCGTCGAGACCGCTTCCACGTCCGCCCTCGTCTCCGCGGCGACGCCCTGCTGGAGGAAGAGGAACCCTGAGAGGTGCTTCGCCCGTCGCGGCGGCGGCGGAGGCGGCGGTGGCGGCGGTGGCGGTGGAGGCGGTGGAGGCGGCGGTGGTGGCGGTGGTGGCGGTGGAGGCGGCGGCGGCGGAGGTGGCGGCGGCGGCGCCAACGTCTCCAACACCAACACCAACATCAACACCGTCGGCGGCGGCGGTGGTGGCGGTGGCGGCGGCGGTGGTGGTGGCGGTGGTGGCGGAGGCGGCTGATCCGCCCCGGTCGGCACCGATGCCGAAGAATCGCTGAACGGCCGTGGCGCTCCTTTTCCTCCCGCCCCGAGGGGCGCGTGGAAAAGGAGCGCCCGCACCGTGGAGCCGTTCCGCGTCCCGGGCCGTTCCGCGTCCCGGAGCCCGCATTTCGAGGTCGAATTTTCGGGACCGGTCTTTCTCGCCGGTTCTCCGCCGCGCCCTTCGCGCCGGGACTTTCGGCTGGGCTTTTCGCTCCGGCACTCTCGCGTCGCATGCGTCACGTGTCGCGTGCGTGTCATGTCGCGTGTCCTCGTGCGGCGTATCCCCGCGCCGCTTTTCCCGCGCCGGGTCCTCCTGCGCGGCGTTTTCCCGTGCCGTGCGGGCGGCCGGTCCGGCCCGCCGCCCCGTGCCGCCCGCGCCTCCGGCGCCCTCCGTGCCCTCCGCCGTGTGCCCTCTGTGCCCTCCGTGTGCCCTCTGTGCCCTCCGTTCCCGATCCCGCCCCGCCTCGGCCCCGAACCCGCCCGTGTCCCTCCGCGTGCCCGCCTGTCCACCTCCGTCCCGCCTCCGTCCCGCCTCCGTGCGGGCGCTGTGCGGGCGCTGACAGGTCATGACGGCGACTAAAGTGGCGAGGTCGAGCCATTGCCTTTACGCGGTACCGCGCCAGACTTGGCCATGCCCCTACATTCCCCTCGAAGCGCCACCGGAGGTTGCACCATGACCATGTCCGCCTTGGGCGAGCCCTGCGTGCTGCTCAAATTGGGCGAGGTCGTCCTCAAGGGAGACAACCGCGAGCTTTTCGAGCGGCAGCTTCAGTCCAACATCAAGGCGGCGCTGAAGGGCTTCGGCCTGAAGCTGGACGTGCGCCAGCGACACGGCGTCATCGCGATCTTCCTGCCGGACGGCACCGGCGTCGAGGTCGCCGACGAGGTGGCCCGGCGGGTCGCCTGCGTCCCCGGTCTGGTCTGGGTCCACCGGGCCTGGCGGGTGGAGAAGGACCCCGGCGCGGTGACCAAGGCGGCGATCGAGCTGCTGGCCGACCGGGAGGACGTCAGGCGCGGCGTCTCCTTCGCCGTCCGCTCCCGCCGCCGTGACAAGCGCTTCCCGCTGACGTCCATGCAGCTCGACCGCACGGTCGGCGGGGAGATCAACGACATCTACGGCCTGCCGGTCGACCTGAAGAACCCCGGCCTGGTGGTCTCCATCGAGGTCGACCGCGACGAGGTGTTCGTCTTCACCGGCGGCCTGCCCGGCCAGGGCGGCCTGCCGGTCGGCGTCAGCGGTCGCGGCCTGGTCCTGATGTCCGGCGGCATCGACTCGCCCGTCGCGGCCTACCGGATGATGCGCCGCGGCCTGCGGGTCGACTTCCTGCACTTCTCCGGCATCCCGTTCACCACTTCGGAGTCGATCTACAAGGCGTACGCGCTGGTGCGGGCGCTGGACAGGTTCCAGGGCAGGTCCCGGTTGTGGGTGGTGCCGTTCGGCAAGGCCCAGCAGTCGATCAAGGCGTCCGGGCAGGACCGCCTGGCGGTCATCGCCCAGCGGCGCCTGATGCTCAAGACGGGCGAGGAGGTCGCCCGCCGGCTCCGCGCCGGAGCGCTGATCACCGGCGACTCCCTCGGCCAGGTCTCCTCGCAGACCCTGCAGAACATCACCGCCCAGGACGACGCGGTGGACATGCCGATCCTGCGCCCGCTCATCGGCCTGGACAAGACGGAGATCATGGCCGAGGCCCGGCGCATCGGCACCCTGGAGATCTCCGAGCTCCCCGACGAGGACTGCTGCACCCTCCTGGCGCCCCGCCGGGCCGAGACCGCCGCGAAGATCGCCGACCTGAAGCAGATCGAGCGGCGGCTCGACGCCGAGGAGCTCGCCGTACAGCTCGCCGGCTCCCTCCAGGAGTACAAGATCGAAGACTGAGCCGGTCCGGCGGGGCGCGGGAGCGGGTGTCAGGCGGACGTCAGCAGCTCGCCGGCGGCCGTCTTGCCCAGCAGCGCCGGGAACCGCCGCATGACGTCGGCCAGTTCGGCGAGGTCGCCGTCCACCAGCGCCTGGGGTCCGTCGCAGAGCGCCTGCTCCGGGTGCGGGTGGACGTCGATGATCACGCCGTCGGCGCCCACCGCGACGGCGGCGCGGGTGAGCGGGAGCACCAGGTCGCGCCGGCCGCCGGAGTGGGACGGGTCGACGATCACCGGCAGGTGCGACAGGCGCTGGGCGACCGGCACGGCCGAGACGTCCAGGGTGTTGCGGGTGGCGGTCTCGAATGTGCGGATCCCGCGCTCGCACAGCACGACGTCCAGGTTGCCGCGCTGGGCGATGTACTCGGCCGCCATCAGCCACTCCTCGATGGTGGCGTTCATGCCGCGCTTGAGCATGACCGGCCTGCCCGACGCGCCGACCGCCTGCAGCAGGGCGAAGTTCTGCGCGTTGCGGGTGCCGACCTGGAGCATGTCGGCGTAGGAGGCGACCAGCTCGACGTCGTGGGCGTCGACGACCTCGGTCACCACCGGCAGGCCCGTCTCCTCGCGCACGTCGGCCAGGATGCGCAGGCCCGCCTCGCCGAGGCCCTGGAAGGCGTAGGGGGAGGTGCGGGGCTTGTAGGCGCCGCCCCGCAGCAGGGTCGCGCCCGCCGCCTTCGCCATCTCGGCGGCCTGGAGGGTCTGCTCGGGCGTCTCCACCGCGCACGGCCCGGCGATGAGGGTCACCGTGCCGGGTCCGATGGGCACGCCGCCGACCCGGACCGTGGACCGCTCGGGGTGGTTCTCCCGGCTGACCAGCTTGTACGGCGTGCTCACCCGCATCACGTCCGCCACCCCGGCCATGGCGCGCAGGTCGAGGGCCTCGAACCGGGCGACGTCGCCCACCAGGCCGATGATCGTGCGGCTCACGCCCCGGCTGACGAACGCCTCGCCGCCGGCCGTGCCGATGACCTCCACGATCGCCTCGACGTCCGAGGGGGTCGCGCCGGGACTCATGACGATGACCATGTCTCTCCTTGGTGGAAGTTCGCCGAAGACCGGCGGGAGATCCTCCGAAGGGCCCCGGGGAAATGCGAAGGCCCCGGGTCCTTGGTGGACCCGGGGCCTTCGTTCGCCTGGATGTCAGCGCAGCATCCGGTGGCGATCGGTCCGACCTACGGGTCCGTCGCCATACCAAAACCAGAACGCGGTACGCATCGCGGGCAATACTAGCGCACGACCGGCGCCGGTCCGCCCCGTGAACCACCGACGGCCCGCGAACCGCGGCCCGCCCGTGAACCACGCCGACGGCCCGTGAACCACGCCGACGGCCCGCGAACCACGCCGACGGCCCGCGAACCACGCCGCTCCACCCCGTGAGCCGCCGCCCCGCGCCCCGGTGGCCGGTCCGCGCCGTGAACCGCGGGAGGGGGCACCGGAACGGCGCCGGAGGCGCGGTGGCAGGATTACCCCGTGCCGTCGGGGAAGGCGAGGGGAATGATGGTGGAGCAGTCCGAACCTCCACGGGAGGAACCTCGCCTGCCTCCGGGACAGTACGTCCCCCGGGGCCGACCGGTGATCCACTACGGCAGGGTGCCGACGTTCCGCCCGGCGACGTGGGAGTTCCAGGTCATGGGGGCGACAGCCTCCGGCGGGCAGCACCGGTTCACCTGGCCGCAGTTCTCCGAGCTGCCCCGCACCACGGTCCTCGCCGACTTCCACTGCGTCACCAAGTTCTCGATCATGGGCAACGAGTGGGGCGGGGTGGCCGCCACGACGCTGATGGAGCTGGCCCCGCCGGCGCCCGAGGCCAGGCACGTGATGATCTGGGCCGAGTACGGCTACAGCGCCAACGTGCGCATGGCCGACTTCACCCGCGATCACACGATCTTCGCGCTGGAGCTGGACGGCACGCCCCTCTCCCCCGAGCGCGGCTTCCCGGTCCGGCTGGTCGTCCCCCACCTGTACGCGTGGAAGAGCGTCAAGTGGGTGCGGGCCGTGGAGTACATGGTCGAGGACCGGCGCGGCTTCTGGGAGGACCGCGGCTACCACAACGTCGCCGATCCCTGGAGCGAGCAGCGCTACTCGTATCAGGAGGAACCAGGCGAAGGCCCACCCTGATCCGGGTTTTCCCGTGATGGGCCGTAATGGTTTGACTACGGTTTGTGCCATGTCGACCAGCGGCTGGGCGCTCCTGTGCGCCGCCAGTGTGCTCCTCGGGTTCGTCCTGTCCCGGTGGGCGGCCGCCCACCGGGGGCCGCAGGGGCCACCGGAGGAGGCGGCCGAGGCGGCTGAGGCCACCTTCGCCACCCTGCACGTCGCGGCGCGGGCGGCCCCGTCGCTGCGGACCGGCCTGAACCGCGGCTCCGCCCGCGAGGCGGTCCGCCACCTGCGCACCCTGCTGGGCGCCGACGCCGTCGCGGTGACCGACACCGAGGGGGTCCTCGCCTGGGACGGCGCGGCCGGCTGCCACCGCGGCCACGCGGTCCGGCACGCCCGCGCCGCGCTCGCCGCGGGCCGTCCGCTCACCGTGGCGGGGGACGCCGCGGCCTGCGGCACGCCGGGCTGCGCCGTACGGGGGGCGGCGGTCGCGCCGCTGACGGTGGACGGCCGGGCGGTGGGCGCGCTGGCCGCCTACGGCGCCGAGGCCGGCGAGCCGCTGGCCCGGACCGTCGCCGAACTGGCCCGCTGGGTCTCCGGCCAGCTGGAGCTGGCCGAGCTGGACGCCTCCAGGCGGCGCGCGACGGAGGCGGAGACCCGGGCGCTGCGCGCGCAGATCTCCCCGCACTTCGTCTACAACTGCCTGACCACCATCGCCTCGTTCGTGCGCACCGACCCCGAGCACGCCCGCGAGCTGCTGGTCGACTTCGCCGACTTCACCCGGTACGCGCTGCGCAGCGGCGGCGACCTCACCACCCTGGCCGACGAGCTGCACTGCGTGGACCGCTACCTGCAGCTGGAACGCGCCCGGTTCGGCGACCGGCTCCGCTTCACCGTCGAGGTCGCCCCCGAGGTGCTGTCGGTGCCGGTCCCGTTCCTGTGCGTGCAACCGCTGGTGGAGAACGCCATCAAGCACGGCACCGCCCTGTGCGGCGGCGCGGGGCGGGTGCGGGTGGTGGCCGTGGACGCCGGGCGCGAGGCCCACATCAGCGTGGCCGACGACGGCCTCGGGATGGACCCGGAGCGCGCCAGGACGCTCCTGGGCGCCGAACCGGGTGACCGGAGGGACGGGGGCGGCATCGGCCTGTCCAACGTGGACGTGCGGCTCCGCCGCATCTACGGTGAGGAGTACGGGCTGGTCCTGGAGACCGCGCCGGGCGCGGGGACGACCGTCCGGCTGCGCGTCCCCAAGCTCCTCCCCTGAGCCCCTCCCCTTCAATAGCTATTTGTAGTCATAGCATTACCTAAAGTTGACATGTCTCTTGCGGTGAGCGCGGTTCCAGAGCAGCGTGGGGGCATGCTGCGAGTCCTGGCCGTCGACGACGAGGTCCCCGCGCTGGAGGAGCTGGCCCACCTCCTGCGCCAGGACCCCCGCATCGAGCACGTCACCACCGCCGAGGGCGGGGTCACCGCGCTCCAGGACATGGTGCAGATGGTCGGCTCCGGAGAGCGGCTCGACGGGGTGTTCCTCGACGTCCGGATGCCCGGCCTCGGCGGCTTCGACCTGGCCCGGCTCATCGGCGCCTTCCCCAACCCGCCCCGCCTGGTGTTCGTCACCGCCCACGAGGACTGCGCGCTCCAGGCGTTCGAGGTGGAGGCGGTCGACTACCTCCTCAAGCCGGTGCGGACCGACCGGCTGGCCGAGGCCGTGCGCCGCCTGGAGTCCGCCGCGTCCCCGTCGCCCCAGGGGGAGCCGCCCGCCGAGGACGTCATCCCGGTCGAACTGGGCGGCCGGACCAGGTTCGTGGCCCGGCAGACCGTCCGGTTCGCCGAGGCCAAGGGCGACTACGTCCGGCTGCACACCGTGGACGGCGCCTACCTCGTACGGATGTCGCTGGCCGCGCTGGAGCGGCGCTGGGCCGCCTCCGGCTTCATCCGCGTCCACCGCAGCACGCTGGTGTCGGCGCGGCACGTCAGCGAGCTGCGCTTCGACGGCGGCCGGGTGGTGCTCCAGGTGGGCGAGGAGACCCTGCCGGTCAGCCGCCGCCACACCCGGCAGGTCCGCGAGCGGCTCGTCCGCCAGTTCCAGGACCGGCCGGTGCCCTCCGGCGCGGCCGGCGGATCGTGAGTCCCGGACCTCGATGCTCATGTGTCTCATGGTGCGGACGGGGCTCATGGGGTCTCCGGCGACCGTTCGTCGTCTCCCGGACGCCGCTCGTCGCGTCGGCACCCTCCGTACGGCGACAACTACGCGCCGCTGACCGCGCTGCGCGTGAACCCCGGTTCACCCGCGGGGGCGCCGCTCTAGTGTTCTCACAACCGGAGAGCCGAAACCGCCGGGTCAGCGGGGGGGACGAGGGGCCGGAAGGCCCCTGACGTGGTCTGACGCGGCGGGATTCCGGGTGGCCGATTCCTCGCGCCACCCGCGCCGGGCTCGGGGGAGGGCCCGGCCGGCTCCGGTGCGACGGGACGCCCGCGCCGCCTCCGGCGGCGGGGAGCCGTGATCCGGTCCGCGGGGGCGGCCGGATCGCGGGAACGGGCGTCCCGCTCGGCTTCGCCGACCGGCGCGACCCGTCCGGCGGCGCGGGGGCCGCCCGCGCCACCGGGGGAAGGCGCGGGCGGCGGGGGACCGCCGCGTCACGGGGGGTGGCGCGGCGGTCCGGAGGGGACGGTGTCAGCGGGCGAACCCCGCCGCGTCGTGGACCAGGACGCCGCCCACCGCGGTGGCCAGCACCGTCAGATCGCGGATGCGCTCGGCGGGCACCGCGAGCAGGTCGTCCGACAGCACGGCGAAGTCGGCGAGCATGCCCCGGGCGAGGGTGCCCTTGCGGTGCTCCTCGTGCTCCGCGTACGCCGAGCCGACCGTGTAGGCGCGCAGCGCCTGCGTGACGGTCAGCGCCTCGTCCGGGTTGAACGGGGCGCCGGACGCGGTCCGCTGGTTGACGAGGTCGTGGATGCCGAGCAGCGGCGCGCCGTCGGCCACCGGGCAGTCGGAGCTGCCGGGCAGCGTGATCCCCGCGTCGAGGAACGACCGCTGCCGGTAGCAGCCGCGCGAGCGTTCCGGGCCCAGCGCGGCGAGCATGCCGTCGCCCAGCTCGGAGATGAACCGGCCCTGCGGGACCGGGACCACGCCCAGCCGGGCGATCCTGGCCACCTGCTCCTCACTGGTGACCGCGCAGTGCTCGATCCGGTGGCGGATCCCGGGCCGCGGACGCGCGGCCTGGGCCTCCTCGTAGGCGTCCAGGATCACCTCGACCGCGTGGTCGCCGATGGCGTGCGCGGCGATCTGCCAGCCGGAGGCGTGGGCGCGCAGGACGAACGCGCGCAGTGCCTCGGCCTCCTCCTGCAGCAGCCCCCGGTTGCCCGGCTCGCCCTGGTAGTCGCAGCACATGGCGGCGGTCCTGCCGATCAGCGAGCCGTCGGAGAACAGCTTGACGGGGCCGATCCGCAGCCGCTCGTCCCCGAGCCCGGTGCCGATCCCGAGGTCCAGCCCGAACTCCTCCGGGCCCACCTCGTGCAGGTTGGGCGAGCCCGGCATGAGGGTGGCACGCTGCAGCAGCAGGCCGCGCCGTACGGCCTCCTGGAAGGCGGCCACGTCCCAGGCGCCGTTGCCGGCCAGGCCGCGGCCCACGCCGGGCTCGGCGAAGCTGGTCAGGCCCTCGGCAGCGGCCACCCGGCTGGCGAGCCCGATGCCCTCGACGAAGTCGTCGTGGGGGACCGGCCGCAGCACCCGGAGGGCGAGGTCCTGGGCCTGCTCGGCGAGCAGGCCGTCCGGCAGGCCCGCCGCGTCGCGACCGACCGTGCCGCCGGGGACGTCCGGGACGTCCTCCAGCCGGGAGAAGCCCATCAGGGCGAACGCCGCGGTACTGGCGACGCCCATGTGCGCCGAGACGTGCTGCAGCCAGACCGGCCGCCCGCCCGACGCCTTGTCGAGGGCCTCACGGGTGGGGTGCCGCCCGCCCAGCTTGTTCTGGTCGTAGCCGGCGCCGCGCACCCACGCGTCCGGCGGCAGCCCGGCCGCCCGCTCGGCGACCTTGGCGTACAGCTCCTCCAGCGAGGAGACCTGGCCGGCCCGCAGGTTCAGCTCGCGCAGCCGCTGCCCGCGCATGCTCAGGTGGTGGTGGGCGTCGTTGAAGCCCGGCACCACCCGGGCGCCGCCGAGGTCGACCACCACGTCGGCGGTGACCCCGTCCAGCTCCTCGTCCAGGCCGGCGACCCGGCCGCCGAACACCCCCAGCCGGGTGGCCTCGGGCCGGCCGGGGTCCAGCGTGGCGAACCGGCCGTTGACGAACAGGGCGTCCAGGCGCATGACGATCCTTTCCCTCCGCCCCCTTCGGCGAAGGGGCCGTGCTCGGACTTCTTCTTCTCAGGCGCTCGCCGGGACCGGCTCCGCGGCGACCGCCGAACGGCGGCGCAGCGCGGCGACGCAGGCCATGGTGAGCACGATGATGACGAGGTACTGCGCGACGACCGGCCAGATCGACCCGGTCGACTCCAGCAGCGCCTGGGCGATCATCGGGGTGGTGCCGCCGATCAGCGCGCCGCAGAGCTGGTAGGCCAGGGAGATGCCGGTGTAGCGGACCCGCGCGGGGAACGCCTCGGCGAGGAACCCGGCCAGCGCCGCGTAGGACGAGCCGCTGAACACGATGCTCAGCGCCAGGCCGAGCGTGACCAGCACCGGGCTGCCGGTGCCCACCATGACGAACGTGACCGGGGTACAGACGATCAGCACGCCGAGGACGGCCAGCATGAAGCGGGCGGCGCCCATCCGCTGGCCGAGCACCGCGCCGATCGGCTGGGTGACGAACTGCACGACCGCCACGATGAGCAGCACGTTCAGCATGGTGCTCTTGGCGATGCCCAGGTCGGTGGTGGCCCACGACAGGATGAAGGTGTTGGTGAAGTAGGCGGAGGCGATGCCGACGCCGCTCGCGCCGATGCCCAGCAGCACCAGCGGCCACGCCGAGCGGAACACCTCCGCGACCGGCAGCTTGGCGACCTCGCGCTGCTCGCGCATCCGCACGAACTCCGGCGACTCCTCCACCCGCAGCCGGATGACCAGGCCCACCACCAGCAGCACGGCCGACGCCAGGAACGGGAGGCGCCAGCCGTACGACATGAAGCTCTCGTCGGGCATGAGGCTGACCAGCGCGAACATGCCGGTGGCGAGGATCGACCCGGCGGGGGAGCCCTGCTGGGCGAAGGCCGCGTAGAAGATCCGCTTCGGCCCGGCGTGCTCGGCGGCGATCAGCACCGCGCCGCCCCACTCGCCGCCGACCGCGATGCCCTGCACCAGGCGCAGCGCCGCCAGCAGGACCGGGGCGAGCACCCCGGCCGTCGCGTAGGTGGGCAGCACGCCCACCAGCGTGGTCGCGCCGCCCATCAGCAGCAGCGTGGCCACCAGGGTGCGCTTGCGGCCGATGCGGTCGCCGAGGTGGCCGAAGACCACGCCGCCCAGCGGGCGGGCCAGGAAGCCCACCCAGAAGGTGGCGAAGGAGGCCATCACCCCGGCGGCCGGGCTGGCCTCGGGGAAGAAGAGCCTGCCGAAGACCAGGGCCGAGGCGGTGCCGTAGATGTAGAAGTCGTACCACTCGATGGAGGTGCCGACGAAGGACGCGATGCCCGCGCCGCGGGCGTTCGGGGAACTCATATGGGGATCACCAGGGGGTCTAGGCGAAGTGATGGAGACGGGCGAGCGGGACCTCGGTCGCGGGCGCCAGGTCCACCTCGGCGCCGTCCACCAGGACGGGGCCGGGCTCGCGGGGCACCTCGACCCGCGGGGTCGCGGTGTTGCGGCACATGTCGGCCCTGGTCAGACCGCGTGACCGCCGGACGGCCGCGTACCGCACGCCGGTGGGCAGCGCGTCGCGGGCCTCGGCGGACTCCAGCGCCTCGTGGGCGACGAAGATCCGTGACAGCAGGCTCGGCGCGTCGCCGAGCCCGCCGAAGTAGGGGCGGTAGGAGCGCGGCTGGGTCAGCCGGGTCGAGCCCGAGCCGCTGCCCGAGACGCCGTGGGCCACGAAGCCGCCCTTGAGCACCAGTTCGGGCTTGGTGCCGAACCACGCCGGGTGCCACAGCACGATGTCGGCCAGCCGCCCCGGCAGCAGGGTGCCGACCTCGTGGGCCATGCCGTGCGCGACCGCCGGGTTCAGCGTCAGCTTGGCCAGGTAGCGCAGCACCCGCTCGTTGCCGGCCCGGCCGTCCGGCAGGCCGGGGCCGCCCTCACCGGCGCGCAGCGCCTGCAGGTGGGCGACCTGCCAGGTGCGGCGGACGGTCTCGGCCACCCGGCCCATGCCCATCGAGTCGGAGTTGACGATGCTGATCGCGCCCAGGTCGTGCAGCACGTTCTCGGCGGCGATGCCGTGCACCCGCAGCCGGCTCATCGTGACCTCCACGTCGCTGTCGATGTGGTGGTTCTGCCGGTGCACGGTCATGGTCATCGGGAACAGCTCGCCGGCCGTGTTGACCGTGTAGGGGATGGTCGGCGTGGTGGAGGAGGCCAGGATGTGCGGCTCGGAGAGGACCTCCAGCAGATCCGGGTGGCCGCCGCCGCCCTCGACGTGGTAGGCGTGCACCGTACGGCCCCGCGTGGCGGCGACCGTGTCGGCGAGATAACCCGACTCGTTCATCGAGTCCGAGTGCAGCGCCACCGGCAGGTCCGCCTGCTCGGCCACGCCCAGGCAGGTGTCCACGATGCGCGGGGTCGCCCCGAAGTCCTCATGGATCTTGAAGCCGCCGGCCCCGGCCAGCACCGCCTCCTCCAGCAGCGTCGCGGAGCTGGAGGAGCCCCGGGCCAGGAACGCGACGTTCAGCGGGGTGCCGCGCCAGGAGCTCATCAGCGTGTGCAGGTTGTGCGCCGGGTTGCAGCCGACGTCCCACACCCCGCCCAGGCCCATGCCCACGACCGTCGTGACGCCGGAGGCCAGCGCCGCCGGGGCGATCTCGGGCGACGACAGGTGCACGTGCGAGTCCACGACGCCGGGGGTGGCGATCAGCCCCTCGCCCGTCACGATCGCGGTGTGGGAGTCGATGACCGCGCCCTCGAACGGCACGATCCGGCCGTCCTTGACGCCGATGTGGGTCTTGCGCACGCCCAGCACCGGGTCCATCAGCACGACCCCGGCCACCACCAGGTCGAGCGCGGACTCGCGGTCGCCGCGCGGGGCGGCCAGCAGGCCGTCGCGCAGGGTCTTGCCGCAGCCGCCCAGCAGCTCGTCACCGTGGACGACGTCGTCGTGCTCGACCTCGACCCACAGGCAGGTGTCGCCCAGCCGGATCCGGTCGCCGGCGGTCGGGCCGTACAGCGCGTTGTAGGTGCCGCGGGTGACCTGGCTCATGACGACCTCCGCACGATGTGAACCTCCACGGTCTCGCCCGGCGGGAAGGCCGTCGCCGTCCCCGCCGGGATGTCCAGCCGCATCCCCGCGGCCCGCTCCCGGTCAAGGACCAGGGCGGCGTTCACCTCGGTCAGCGGGAAGTGCGAGGAGACGTAGACGGTGCGGTCGCCCTCGTTGCGGACGGTCAGCGCGGACCGCTCGCGCCCGGCGTTGAGCTCCACCGCCCCCTCGCCGGTCTCCACCCAGCCGGGTCCCCGCCCGGCGGGGGCGCCGAACGGCGCGTCCACCGCGACCAGGGCGGTGCCGCTGGGGAACAGCGCCTCCACCTGCACGTGCGTGACCAGGGACGGCACGCCGTCCATCACGTCGTCGGCGGTCAGGAGGGTCCGGGCCGCGGAGACGACCTCCTCCAGGCTCTCCCCGTCCCAGGCCCGCTCCAGGATCTCGTCGCAGATCAGGGCGATCGCCTCGGGGGCGTTGAGGCGGCGGCCCCGGCTCCTGCGGCGGCGCGCCAGTTCGGCGACCGTGAAGATGGTGAGCCGTTCCTGCTCACGGGGTGTCAGGTGCACAGCGCCGGTACCGCCCTCCGATGGCCTGGGGTTTCCGCCCACCGTATGGGCAGGTCAAATGGGTAGCCAACGGTCATACACCGCGTGAACCGGCCGCTAAATTGTGCATGTGACCAATCCCGTGCTCTCCCGGCTCGCCCTCGCCCGCCTCGCCGACCTGGAGGAGGTCATCACGGCCTGGGCCGACAAGGTGATGGCGCTTTCGCCGTACGACCGGGGGCTGGTGCCGCGGGAGGAGGTCGAGGAGGGCGCGCGGATCGGGTTCGCGCTCATCCTGCGCCGCCTCGCCGAGGGCACCACCCCGCCCGAACTGGCCGCGCACTCCGAGTGGCTGGGGGAGCGGCGCGCCGGCCAGGGCGTGCCGCTTCAGTCCCTGCTGGCCGCGGGCCGGCTGGACGCGCGGGCGCTGTGGCAGAGCCTCGTCGAACGGGCCGGTCCCGACGACCTGACCGAGCTGCTGGGCGGCGCCCACCTGGTCTGGGAGGCGGTGGAGCAGCACGTCACCGGCCTGATGGCGGGCTACCAGCGGGCGGTGCTGGAGATGGGACGGCAGCGCGAGGACCAGCGGCGCGCGTGGTTCGCCCGGCTGCTCGACAACGATGGCCGCAATCCCGACGTGGTGCGCGACGCCGGGCGGGTGCTCGGCCTCGACGTCGCGGGGCGGTTCTCCGTGGCGGTGGCCGACCCGGTGATGGGCGCCGGGCTGCGCGCCGCCGCCACCGCGGTGGCCGCCTCGGGCCTGCGCGGCCACCGCCACGAATCGCCCACCGGCGACGTGCTCGTCGTCCAGCTCTCCGCCAGGCCGGCCAACCCGGAGAAGGCCGTGCTGGGCTTTCTGCGGGAGGTGCCCTGCGGGGTGTCGCCGCCGGTGGACGGCCTCGCGAAGGTCCCGCACGCCGTACGGCTGGCCGCGGCGGCGGCGCGGACCGTCCGGCCGGGCGCCGGGGGACCCCTGCGCCTGGAGGACCGCTGGCTGGACGTCTTCGCCGCGCACAGCCCCGAACTGGCCGCCGAACTCGCCGGCCGGGTGCTGGGCCCGCTGGCCGCCGTCGGGGAGGCCGAGCGCGACCGGCTGCTGGAGACCGTGCGGACCCACCTGGCGGGCACCGGGTCGATCGCCGACACCGCCGCCGCGCTGTACTGCCACCGCAACACGGTCCAGCACCGGTTCGCGAGGTTCAGGGAGCTGACCGGGCGGGACGTGCGGGCCCCGGCCGACGGGGCCGTCGTCGCGCTGGCGCTGAGCGCCGCCGGGCTGCGCTGAACGGCGGGGCCGGCCGATCCCTTCGCGCGGTGTCCTCTTCACGCGGTGGTCACGACCCCCGTCTCCCGCGGTACGGCGGCTCTTTCGCGCGGTGACCTCTTCACGCGGTGGTGACGACCCCCGTCTCCCGCGGTGCGGCGGCCTCTTCGCGCGGTGATCACGGCTCCCGCGGTACGGCGGGCCCGCGCCGCGGCCCGCCGTACCGAAGACGCCGGGTGTCAGGCGCCGGGCGTGTCGCGGAGCTTCTTCAGCAGCTCGATGTCCTCGCGGTGCTTCTCCGGGCCGCCCGGGGTCTCCACGCACAGCGGGATGCCCGCCGCGACCGGGTGGCGCATCAGGACGGCGAACGGGTCGATGCCGATGTGACCGGCGCCGATGTTCTCGTGGCGGTCCTTCTTCGACCCGTGGGGGTCCTTGGAGTCGTTGGCGTGGATCAGCCGGAGCCGTCCGGGGGCGACCGCGTGCAGCGCGTCGAGCGTCTCGGTGACCCCCTCGGCGGTCGAGAGGTCGTGGCCCGCGGCGAAGGCGTGGCAGGTGTCGAGGCAGACGCCCGCCTTGGGATGCCAGTCGAGGGCCGCGAGGTAGGCCTCCAGGTCCTGGACGGTCGCGCACAGCATCGCGCCCTGCCCGGCCATCGGCTCCAGCAGCAGGTCGGGGCCGTCCTCGGGGATCTCGTCGAGCAGGGGGAGCAGGTACTCGTGGAGCTGGCGCATGGCGTCGTCACGCGACTGGCTGACCGCCGAGCCGGTGTGGACCACCACGCCGGGGGCGCCGATCGCGTACGCCCGCCGGAGGCCGTGCCGGACGACGGCCACGGACTTCTCCAGGGTCTCGGCGCTCGGCGTGCCCATGTTGACGAGGTAGGGAAGGTGGATGAAGGACAGCATGCCCGACTCGCGCAGCAGGGCGTCCTGGGCGGGGTCGCCGTCGGCGAGCGCCCAGCCGCGCGGGTTGGTGACGAACACCTGGATCATTTCGGCGCCGATGTCGGCGGCGCACTTCAGGCCGCCCTTGCCCAGGCCGCCGGTGACGGAGACGTGTCCGCCGATGAGGGAGAGAGAAGACATGGTGCCGTCAGTTTAGGCGCTGGATCCGACGTCTCCCGGCCGCTCCCCGGCGACATCCCGGGCGTCCTCCGGAGGTGACCGGTTCGTCACCGCTCCGACAGGCGGCCCGGAACCCGGGGGCCGGTCGCGGCCCGCCGCCCCGCTGTGACCCGGGGGCCGGTCGCGGCCCGCCGTCCCGTTGCGGCCCGCGAGCCCGTCGCGGGGCCGGGCCGCCTTCCCGCGGCCCGCCGTCCCGTCGCCGGCCTTTTGGAGCATGACACGAAAATCCGGGACGAACCTTTAGCCCGGTTGGGAGTTCCCGCTGCTGGACCGGGGCGGCGGCGCTGTGTGTACTGCTCACATGCCGAACATCGACGCCGCCGCGCCGGCGGGGCCCGCCGGGTTCAACGCGCTCGGGGCCGCCGGGGCCGAGGCCGGGCTGCTGGCGTGCTGCGCGTCCCCGGTCTTCGCCCGGGAGGTGGCCGCCCGGCGCCCCTACCGCGACCTCGCCGCGCTGGAGTCGGCGGTCGAGGCGGCCGTGCTCGGCCTGCCCTGGCCGGAGGTGCTGACGGCGCTGGCCGCCCACCCCAGGATCGGCGAACCGCCCCGCGACGGCGGAGCCGCGTCCGGCGCGACCGGTCCCGGCACCGTCGCTCACGGTGTGACCGGTCCCGGCGCGGGCGGGGCGGGCGCGGCGAGCCGGGACGCGGCAGGTGACGGCTGCGGCCCGGCGCCGCCCGGCGCGGGCGGGCGGGAGGCGTCCTGGTCGCGGCGGGAGCAGTCCGGGGTGGCGGGAGCGGACCCCGCCGTGCTCGCCGCGCTGGCCGAGGGCAACCGCGCCTACGAGGCGCGCTTCGGCCACATCTACCTGGTCCGCGCCGCCGGCCTGACCGCCGGGGAGATGCTGGACCGCCTGCGGGCGCGGCTGCGCAACGACGAGGAGACCGAGCGGGACGTCGTGCGGACCGAACTGGCCGGGATCGCCCGGCTGCGCGTGGCGCGGCTGCTGGAGGACCCGGAGGGGACGGCGTGACGGCCGGACGCCCCGGGACGGGGACCCACCGGGCGGCCGGGCCGGGGAGACACGGGAGCCCCGGGGCGGGAGCCCGCCCGGACGCGGGGGAGGGAGTCGCGTGAGCCTGTCCACCCACGTCCTGGACGCCTCACTCGGCCGTCCCGCGGCGGGCGTCGCCGTACGGCTGGAGCACGGCGGGAAGGTGCTGGCCGACGGCGTCACCGGCGCCGACGGCCGGATCGGCGGCTGGACGACGACCGAGACGGGCGCCCACCGGCTGGTCTTCGCCACCGGCGAGTACTACGCCGCCCAGGGGATCGTGACCTTCTACCCGGAGGTGACGGTCGACTTCACCGTCGCCGACCCCGCCGAGCACCACCACGTCCCCCTGCTGCTGAGCCCGTTCGCCTATTCGACGTACCGAGGGAGCTGAGACGAGGCATGGCGGTCGTGCTGGGACCCAACCGTTACGGCAAGGCGGAGATCCGCCTGGTCCGCGTCGTCCGGGACGGCGTCGTCCACCACATCAAGGACCTCAACGTCCGCACGTCCCTCTCCGGGGCCATGGACGACGCGCACCTGACCGGGGACAACTCCGCGGTCCTGCCGACCGACACGCAGAAGAACGTCGTCTACGCCTTCGCCAGGAAACACGGCGTGGACCAGATCGAGGACTTCGCGCTGCTGCTGGCCCGCCACCACGTGGACGCCCACCCCTCGATCCACCACGCCCGGGTGGAGATCGAGGAGTACTTCTGGGACCGCGTCCCCCCGCCGGACGGCGGGGACGAGCGGCACTCCTTCGTCCGCTCGGGGCGGGAGGTGCGCACCTGCGTCGTCCACCACGACCGCGACGGCACTTCCACCGTGGTCTCGGGCCTGCGGGACCTGGTGGTGCTGAACTCCACCGGCTCGGAGTTCCACGGCTTCATCCAGGACGAGTACACCACCCTGCCGCCCACCCGGGACCGCGTCCTGGCCACCGAGGTCTCGGCCCGGTGGCGGCACCTGCCGGACGGCTTCCGGCCCGCCACCGAACCGCCCGAACCGCCTGAACGGCCCGAATCATCCGGAGCGTCCAGAGCATCCGGAGCGCACGAACCGTCCGGGGCGTCCGGACCGTCCGCGCCGCCCGGGGCGTCCAGGCCGTCCGCGCAGCCCGGCCCACCCGTGCCGCCCCGGCCGTACGGCTTCGGCGAGTCGTACGAGGAGGTGCGGAACCGCCTGCTGGAGGCGTTCGCCGGGACGTACAGCCTCTCGCTGCAGCAGACCCTCTACGCGATGGGCGGCCTGGTGCTCCGGACGTGCCCCGGGATCTGCGAGGTACGGCTGGCGATGCCCAACCGGCACCACTTCGCGGTGGACCTGACCCCGTTCGGACTGGACAACCCGGGCGAGGTCTTCCACGCCGCCGACCGCCCCTACGGGCTGATCGAGGGCACCGTCCTCGACGACGCGGCCCCCGACGCCCGCTTCGCCTGGGAATGACGATGGACTTCCTGAGACCCGCGACCTGGGCCGAGGCGCTGGAGGCCAAGGCGGAGCGGCCCGGGGCCGTGCCCGTCCAGGGCGGCACCGACGTGATGGTCGAGCTCAACTTCGACGTCCGCCGGCCCGACGCGCTGCTCGACCTGAACCGGGTGGCCGCACTCGGCGAGTGGAGCGCCGAGGAGGACGGGCGGCTCCGGGTCGGCGCGGGCGTGACGTACGCGCGGCTGATCGCCGAGCTGGGGGACCGGCTGCCCGGGCTGGCGCAGGCCGCCCGCACGGTCGGCTCGCCGCAGATCCGCAACCGGGGCACCGTGGGCGGCAACCTCGGCGCGGCCTCGCCCGCCGGGGACGGCCACCCGCCGCTGCTCGCCGCCGGCGCCGAGATCGAGGTCGAGTCGGCCGCCCGGGGGGTGCGGATGATCCCGGCGGAGGAGTTCTACCTCGGTGTCAAGCGCAGCGCCCTGGAGCCCGACGAGCTGATCCGGGCGTTCTGGACGCGCCCGGCGGGCGGCCCGCAGTACTTCTCCAAGGTCGGCACCCGCAACGCCATGGTGATCGCGGTCTGCTCGTTCGCGCTGGCCCTGCACCCCGCCGAGCGGCGGGCCGGCACCGGCATCGGGTCGGCCGCCCCCACCCCGCGCCGGGCGGTCGCGGCCGAGGAGTTCCTCGCCGCCGAGCTCGACTGGGACACCGGCCGGCTCGACCCCGGGCTGCCCCGGCGGTTCGGCGAGCTGGCCGCCGGGGCGGCCTCGCCCATCGACGACGTGCGCGGCACCGCCGCCTACCGCAGGCACGCCGTCGCCGTGCTGGCGCGCCGCACCCTGACCTGGGCCTGGCACGACCTGTGGGCGGCCGGTCCGCACGAGGGGCCGCACGATGGGCCGCGCGGCCGGGTGCGGCGGCCCGGCGGCCCCGTGGCACCCGGAGACCCCGGTGATCCGGAGAAACCCCGAAGGGAGGCGGGTTGATGCGCGTCAGCCTCACCGTCAACGGCCGGCACCGTACGGCCGACGACGTCTGGGAGGGCGAGAGCCTGCTGTACGTCCTGCGCGAGCGGCTGGGGCTGCCCGGCTCCAAGAACGCCTGCGAGCAGGGCGAGTGCGGCTCCTGCACGGTCTACCTCGACGGCCTGCCCGTCTGTGCCTGCCTGGTCGCGGCCGGGCAGGCGGAGAGCCGCGAGGTCCGCACGGTCGAGGGGCTGGCCGGGGACGGCCGGCTCGACCCGGTGCAGGAGGCGTTCACCGAGTGCGGCGCCGTCCAGTGCGGCTTCTGCACCCCCGGCCTCGTCGTGCAGGCCCACGACCTGCTGAACCGGACGCCCCGGCCCACCGACGCCCAGATCCGCGAGGCGCTGGCGGGCAACCTGTGCCGATGCACCGGCTATGAGAAGATCCTCGACGCGGTACGGCTCGCCGCCACGCGGAAGGCGGCGACCCCGTGACCGGCCACAGGCTCCCCGGCGACCTCCCGGGCGGCGTGCTGGTGATCGAGAACGCCTACCTCGTCCCGGTGACCGGCCCGGAGATCCCCTCGGGCCACATCGTCGTCCGGGGCGACCGGATCGAGTCGATCGGCCCGGGGCCGGCGCCGGACCTCCCCGGCGCGCGCCGGGTCGACGGCACCGGCTGCCTGGCCACGCCGGGCCTGGTCAACGCCCACCACCACCTCTACCAGTGGGCCTCCCAGGGGTTCGCCCGGGAGGCCACGCTGTTCGAGTGGCTGGTGGCGCTCTACCCCGTCTGGGCGGCGATGGACGCCGAGGTCGTCAGGGGGGCGGCCGGCGCCGGCCTGGCCCACCTCGCCCTGTCCGGCTGCACCACCTCCGCGGACCACCACTACGTCTTCCCCGCCGGGCGCGGGGACCTGCTCGCCGCCGAGATCGACGCGGCCCGCGCGGTCGGCGTCCGCTTCCACCCCGCCCGGGGCTCCATGGACCGCGGCGTCTCCGACGGCGGCCTGCCCCCGGACGAGGTGGTGGAGGACCTCGACACGATCCTCACCGCGACCGCCGAGGCGATCGACGCCCACCACGACCCCTCCTTCTCCTCGAAGCTGCGGGTGGCGGTCGCGCCCTGCTCGCCGTTCTCGGTCAGCACCGAGCTGATGACCGAGTCCGCCGCGCTGGCCAGGGACAGGGGCGTGCGCCTGCACACCCACCTCGCCGAGACCCTCGACGAGGAGGAGCACTGCCTGGCCCGGTACGGCGTGCGCCCGGTGGACCACATGGAGAAGCTCGGCTGGCTCGGCCCGGATGTGTGGTTCGCCCACGCCGTCCACCTGAGCGACGCCGACATCGTCCGGCTCGCCGGCACCGGCACCGGCACCGCGCACTGCCCCAGCTCCAACGGGCGGCTCGGCGCGGGGATCGCCCGGGTCTCGGAGCTGCTCCGCCGCGGCGCGAACGTCGGCCTCGGCGTGGACGGCAGCGCCTCGGCCGAGCTGACCTCGCTGGCCGGGGAGATGCGCCAGGCGCTGCTGTTCCAGCGGGCGAGGTACGGTCCCACGGCGCTGACCGCCCGGCAGGCCCTCTCGGCCGCCACCCTCGGCGGGGCGCGGAACCTGGGCCGCGAGGCGGAGCTCGGCTCCCTGGAGCCGGGCAAGCTCGCCGACATCGCGCTGTGGCGGATCGACTCCTTCGCCGGGGCCGTCGCCGACCCGGTGCACGCCCTGGTCCTCGGCACCCGGCAACCGCCGCTGGCCCGGCTTCTGGTGGGCGGCGAGACGGTCGTGGCGGACGACGAGCTGCGCACGGCGCCGCAGGACGAGCTCGGCCGGGCGGGCGTCGAGGCCCATCGCCGCCTCATGCGCCTGGCCGGCGAGCGGGGCGTCCCGCCCCCGCCCCCGCGCCCGTGACGTCCGTGGTATCCGGAGAATCCGGGACGCCGGGAGAACCCGGGACGCCCGGAGAACTCGGGACGCCCGGAGAACTCGGGACGCCCGGAGAACCCGGGACGCCCGGAGAACCCGGGACGCCCGGAGAATCCGGGACGCCCGGAGAACCCGGGACACCCTGGAAACCCCTTTCCGAAGGGATGTGATGATGGTGGCCCACCTCACCGGGCCGGGACCGGTGCCGCCCGGGTGTGCCGGGCGGGCCGCACCGGCCCGCCGTACACCAGGGAGCAGGGTTGTCTGAGTCGTCGGGACACGTCGTCATCGCCCCGGACAAGTTCAAGGGGTCGCTGACCGCGGCCGAGGTCGCGGCGCGGGTGGCCGCCGGGCTCGGCCCGGACGTCGCCACGGTCGCGGTGCCGGTGGCCGACGGCGGTGACGGCACCGTGGACGCGGCCGTCGCCGCCGGGTTCGGCCGTGTCGAGGCCGAGGTCACCGGGCCCACCGGGGAACCGGTCCGCGCCGCCTACGCCTGGCGCGAGGCCGGCGGGACGCCGACGGCCGTGGTCGAGCTGGCCGAGGCGTCCGGGCTGCGCCGCCTGCCGGACGGGCCGCGGGCGCTCACCGCGACCAGCCGGGGAACCGGCGAGCTGATCGCCCACGCCGTACGGCGCGGCGCGCGGCGGATCGTGCTCGGCCTGGGCGGCAGCGCCTGCACCGACGGCGGCACCGGCATGATGGCGGCGCTCGGCGTCCGGTTCCTGGACGCGGACGGGCGGGAGCTGCCCCCGGGCGGCGCGGCCCTGACCGATCTCGACAGGATCGACGCCTCCGGGTTCGAGGCGTCCGGGCTCGGCCCGTCCGGCGGCGTGGAGTATGTCGTCGCCGGTGACGTGGACAACCCGCTGCTCGGCCCGCACGGCGCCGCCGCCGTGTACGGCCCGCAGAAGGGCGCCGGCCCCGAGGACGTCGCGCTGCTGGAGAAGGGCCTGGTACGGCTCGCCGCGGTCGCCGCGCACACCCACGGCCTGGCCGGCGCCGCCGAGCACGACGGCGTCGTGCGCGCCATGGGCGTGGCCGCCCGGCCCGGCGCGGGCGCCGCCGGGGGAGTGGGCTTCGCCGCGCTGGCCTTCCTCGGGGCGGACCTGCGGCCGGGCATCGAGTACCTGCTCGACCTGCTGCGCTTCCACGACCGGCTCCCCGGCGCCCGCCTGGTGGTCACCGGGGAGGGGTCGCTGGACGAGCAGACCCTGCGCGGCAAGGCCCCCGCGGGCGTCGCGGCGGCGGCGGCCAAGGCGGGGGTCCCGGTCGTCGCGGTGTGCGGGCGCCGGACGCTGGGCGACGAGGAGCTGGCCGCGGCCGGCATCTCGGCCGCCTACGCCCTCACCGACCTCGAACCCGACCCGGAGGTGTGCATGGCGCAGGCGGGCCCGCTGCTGGAGCGCCTCGCGCGCCGGATCACCGCGGAACACCTGTGACCATCGCCGGGGCCCGCGAGAGCCGGGGAGCGGACGAGCGGAGACCGGACCTGGTGGTCCGGTCCCGCCGGGTGGTGCTGCCCGGCGGCCAGGCCCCGGCGGCGGTGGCCGTATGGGACGGCAGGATCACCGGCCTGCACCCCCACGACGCGCCCCCGGACGCCGCCGAACGGGTCGACCTCGGCGACGTCGCGCTGCTGCCGGGCCTGGTCGACACCCACGTGCACGTCAACGAGCCCGGCCGGACCCACTGGGAGGGCTTCGCGTCGGCCACCCGGGCCGCCGCGGCCGGCGGCGTCACCACGATCGTGGACATGCCGCTCAACTCGTTGCCGCCGACCGTGGACGTGGCCGCGCTCGACGTCAAGAGGCGGGCCGCCGGGGGCCGGTGCGCGGTGGACGTCGGCTTCTGGGGCGGCGCGATCCCCGGGAACGCCGCCGCCCTGCGGCCGCTGCACGAGGCCGGCGTGTTCGGCTTCAAGTGCTTCCTGTCGCCGTCGGGCGTGGAGGAGTTCCCGCCGCTCGACGACGCGGGGCTGCGGCGGGCCATGGCGGAGATCGCCTCCTTCGACGGCCTGCTGGTCGTCCACGCCGAGGACCCGGCGCTGCTCGCCGATCCCGCCGGGCCCGGCTACGCCGATTTCCTCGGCTCCCGGCCCGGCGAGGCCGAGCGGCGGGCGGTCGAGCGGGTCGTGGCGCTGGCCGGGGAGACCGGCGCGCGGGTCCACATCCTGCACGTGTCCTCGGCGCTGTGCCTGGAGCCGCTGGCCGCGGCACGGGCGCGGGGCGTGCGGATCACCGCCGAGACCTGCCCGCACTACCTGGCGCTGACCGCCGAGGAGGTGCCGCCCGGCGGCACCGCGTTCAAGTGCTGTCCGCCGATCCGCTCGGCGGCCAACCGCGACGCGCTCTGGCGCGGGCTCGCCGAGGGGGTGCTGAGCTGTGTCGTCTCCGACCACTCGCCGTCCACGCCGGATCTGAAGGTGCCCGACTTCGCCCGTGCCTGGGGTGGTGTCTCCTCCCTCCAGCTCGGCCTGTCCGTCGTCTGGACCGAGGCGGCGCGGCGCGGATACGGCCTGGAGCACGTCGTCCGGTGGATGGCCGCCGGCCCCGCGGCGCTGGCCGGCCTGACCCGCAAGGGTGTGATCGAGGCGGGCCGCGACGCCGACCTGGTGGCCTTCGATCCCGACGCCGAGCACACCGTGGACGCCGCCGCCCTGCACCACCGCAATCCGGTCACGCCGTACCACGGCAGGACGCTGCGGGGCGCGGTCCGCGCCACCTGGCTGCGCGGCCGCCTCACGGGCGGCGGGTCCGACAGCGGGTCCGACAGCGGGTCCGACGGCGAGCCCGGCGGGGTCCTGCTGCGGCGACCCGCCCCGGAACGGGCCGAGCCCGGCACCGGCACCCCGGAACGGACCGAGCCCGAGCCCGAGCCCGAGCTCGGCCCCGGCGCCCCGGGACCCGGCGAGCCCGAGCCAGGCCGGTCGGAGCCGCCCGCGGCGCGTCCTCGCACGCCCTCCCGCCCCGGCACCGGAAGGACCCCGTCGTGAACGACTTCACCACCCTGCCCGACCTGGCGCTGCGCACCCACGGCGGCTCGGTCGTCGCGGCCAGCGACGAGTCCTTCGCCGAGCGGGAGAACCTCATCCGGCCCGGCCCGCCCGGCTTCCAGGCGCACACCTTCGGCGCCAAGGGCCAGGTCTACGACGGCTGGGAGACCCGGCGGCGGCGCGAGCCCGGCCACGACTGGGCCGTGGTCCGCCTCGGCGTGCCCGGCGTGGTCCGCGGCGTCGTGATCGACACCGCCTGGTTCAGGGCCAACCACCCGGCGCACGCCTCCGTCGAGGCGGCCGAGGTGACCGGCCACCCCACCGCGGCGGAGCTGGCCGGCGCCGAATGGGAGGAGATCGTCCCGCGCGCCGCACTCACCGGGGACGCCGAGCACCGCTTCACGGTGACCGGGGAACGGCGCCGCACCCACGTGCGGCTGAACATCTTCCCCGACGGCGGCGTGGCCCGGCTGCGCGTGCACGGCGAGGCCAGGCCGGACCTGACGGTCTACGACGGCCTGGGTCTGGACCTGGCCGCGCTGGAGAACGGCGGGCTGGTCACCGGCTGCTCCGACGGGTTCTACTCCCCGCCCGGCAACGTCATAGCCCCCGGCCTCGCCCGGCACCAGGCCGAGGGCTGGGAGACGGCCCGCCGCCGCGACGGCGGCAACGACTGGCTGGTGATCCGCCTGGCCGGGCCCGGCGTCATCCGGCTCGCCGAGATCGACACGACGAACCTGCTGTTCAACGCCCCGGCCGCCGTGTCGCTCCGGGGGACGGCCGACGGCCGTACCTGGACGGAGCTGCTGCCCAGGACCCCGCTGCTGCCCGACACGCGCCACCGCTTCCGCCTCGCGGACGCGCCGGTGACCACCCACGTCAGGGTGGACGTCTTCCCCGACGGCGGCCTCGCCCGGGTCCGCCTGCACGGCCTGCTCCACCGGCCCTGAGCCGTACGGCCGGCCGTGACGCGCGACCGGTGGCGAGCCGTGCCATCCGGAACGGCGTGACCGGCCGCGAGCCGTACGGACGGACAGGCCCGCGACCCGCCGAGCACGCGACCGGTCGAAGCGCGCGCCGCTCAGAACCAGAGCGTCACCTCGGTGCCCGGCGGGACCTGCTGGCCGGCCCCCGGGAGCTGCGCCACCACCATCCCCCGGCCCAGGCCCTTGCGCATCTTCACCGTCACCCCCGCGGCGCGCAGCTCGTCGCGGGCCGCCTTGACCTCTTTGAACATCACGTTGGGGATGACGACCACCTGCTTGCCGTCGCCCTCGCCGGGCTGGCCGTCGTTCTCCCACGGCCAGTGCCAGCCGGGGTTGTTGCACTGGGAGAGGGTCATCCGCACGACGGCGCCCTTGTCCACCTCGGCCCCGGGCTGGGGGTCCTGCGCGATGACCGTGCAGGGGGTGGCGGCGTCGGTCTGCTCGACGAACTCCGGCAGGAAGCCCGCGGTGCGCAGCGTGGCGTCGGCCTGGTCGCGGGGCATGCCCTTGACGTCCGGCAGGAGCAGGCCCGCGCTGACCACCAGGGAGACCTTGCTGCCCTCCTTGACGGGGTTGCCCACCGCCGGGATGGTCCGGATGACCTGGTTGCGCGGCACGGTGTCACTGCCCTGCCGCCGGATGTTCCCGGTGACCAGCTTGACCTCGGCGAGCTTCGACCGGGCCGCGTTCTGGTCCATGCCGACGACGTTGGGCACCGGGACCCGCTTGGGGCCCGCCGAGGCGACCAGGGTGAGCCGCGACTTCGGCTCGACCTCGGTGCCGCCGACCGGGTCGGTCGACAGGACGTTGTCCTTGGGGACCTTCTCGTCGTACTGGGCCTGGCCGACCACGACGGTGAAGCCGAGCCGTTCGGCCTCGCTCTGGGCCAGCTTGACGTTCATGCCCACCAGCGAGTCGGGCACCTTGATCGTGCGGGTCTGGGAGAACCACCAGCCGGTCAGGCCGATCCCGGCCACCATGACCAGGGCCAGCGCGATCAGGAACCACGTGGGCCGCCGGGACCCGCCGCGCCGCGCGGCCGCCCGCGGCTCCGGCCCGGCCGGGGTGCCGGGGTGGCCTGCGGCGGGGGTGGTGAGCAGTTCGCCGCGCGGCTGGACCAGGGTGTGGTTGACGGCCGGCTGCACCATGGTGGCGCCCGCCGGCCCCGGGTGCTCCGCGGGCCGTACCGGGGCGACCGGGACCTGCGGCGCCGGGCCGCTGTCCATGGGCAGCGCCCGGTGCGCCTCCACCGCGGCGACCAGCATCGCGGTGGCGTCCGCCGGACGGCCCTCGGGGTCGCGGGCCGTGGCCCTGGCCACCAGAGCGTCGAGCTGCGGGGGGATGTCGGGCAGCAGGCTGGACGGCAGCGGAACGGTGTCGTGGACGTGCCGGTAGGCCACCGACATCGGGGTGTCGCCCTCGTACGGCTGGCTGCCGGTGAGGAGCTCGAACAGCATGATCCCGGCCGCGTAGACGTCGCTGCGGGCGTCGGCGGCCGCCGCCGTCACCTGCTCGGGCGACATGTAGGCGATGGTCCCGATCATGACGCCGGTCCGCGTCTGGTTGGTCGCCTCGATCGCGCGGGCCAGGCCGAAGTCCACCACCTTGATCCGGCCGTCGTCGCTGAGGAGGACGTTCTCCGGCTTGACGTCGCGGTGGATCATCCCCGTCTGGTGCGCGGCGCCCAGCGCGGCGAGCACCGGGATGATGACCTCCAGGGCCTCGCGGGCGGGCAGCCTGCCGCGGGAGCGGAGCACGTCGCGCAGGGTGCGCCCCGGGACGTACTCCATCGACAGGTAGACGTTGCCGCCGTCGGTGCCCTGGTCGAAGACGTGCACCACGTTGGGGTGCGACAGGCTCGCCACCGACTTCGCCTCGCCGATGAACCGCCGGACGAAGGAGGGGTCCTCGGCGAGGGATCGGTGCATCACCTTCACGGCGACCGTGCGGTCGAGCCGGATGTCCATGGCCAGGTAGACGGTCGCCATCCCGCCTCGGGCGATCCGGGACTCGACGCGGTAACGCCCGTCGAGGAGTCTCCCGACCAGGGGGTCAGTAACCGTCGTGTCCACCCGGCTGAGTTTACGGGCGTTTTGGCGTCCACAGGGTGCCGGTGTTCCAAACCGATGCCGAGAAGTTGACTGTTTTCTGCGGATTCCCAGGGCATTCCGAGGTCCACGGGGCGGATCACTGTACCCGTCGCCGACGCTCCGCCCCCGGCCGGCCGTCCCCGGCCGGGGCCCGGGGACGGCCCTCATGAGGGGTGCACCGCCCGCCGCCGCGCACCCCCCACGAGGCGTACCGCCGCCCGCCGCCATACGCCCGGGCGGCGGGGAGGCCCGCTCAGGGGGTCATGGGAGAGGACGCCTCCGCGTAGCGGCGCCGGGGGATCCGGCCCGCCAGGCGGGCGGCCCGCCCCGCGGCGACCGCCGACCGCATGGCCTGCGCCATCAGGTCGGGCCGCTGGGCCCGGGTCACCGCGGTCGCCAGCAGCACCGCGTCGCAGCCCAGCTCCATCGCCAGGGCCGCGTCGCTGGCGGTGCCGATCCCGGCGTCCAGGATCACCGGCACCCCGGCCGCCTCCACGATCAGCTCGATGTTGTGCGGGTTGCGGATGCCCAGGCCGGAGCCGATCGGCGCGCCGAGCGGCATCACCGCCGCGCAGCCCGCCTGCTCCAGCCGGCGCGCCAGGGCCGGGTCGTCCCCGATGTACGGCAGCACCGTGAACCCGTCGGCCACCAGCCGCTCGGCCGCGTCGAAGGTCTCGATCGGGTCGGGCAGCAGGGTGCGCTCGTCGGAGATGACCTCCAGCTTGACCCAGTCCGTCTCCAGGGCCTCCCTGGCCAGCCGGGCGGTCAGCACCGCCTCCTGGGCGGTGAAGCAGCCGGCGGTGTTGGGCAGGACCCTGATGCCGCGGCGGCGCAGCACGTCGAGGACGGAGCCGCGGGCCGACGGGTCCAGCCGCCGCATCGCCACCGTGGTCAGCTCGGTGCCCGAGGCGGCCAGCGCGGCGTCCAGGACCTCCAGCGAGGGCGCGCCGCCGGTGCCCATGATGAGCCGGGAGGCGAACTTCTCGCCGCCGATGATCAGGTCGTCGTCCACGTCCCTCAGCCTCCCTGCACCGCGGTGAGCACCTCGACCGCGTCCGCGTCGGCGAGCGCGGTGGAGTCCCACGCGCCCCGCGAGACGACCTCGCCGTTCACGGCGACGGCCACCCCGTTCCGGGTCTCGGTCAGGGTCTTCACGGCCTCGGCGACGGTGGCCCCGGAGGGCAGCTCGCGCGCGACGCCGTTGATGGTCACGTTCAACGATGCTCCTGGAAGCGGAGAGGTGAGCAGATCTTCAGAAGGCCGGGGTCGCCGTCGCCGGCGCACAGGTCGGCGGTCAGCGGGGCGAGCAGCACCCCGTTGCGGTGGTGGCCGGTGGCCAGCCACAGGCCCGGCGGGCCGGCCGGGCCGATCACCGGGAGGTTGTCCGGCGTGCCGGGGCGCAGGCCCGCGACCGCGTCCGAGAGCTCCAGCTCGGTCACCCCGGGGAGCAGCTCCCGGGCGTCGCGCAGCAGCTCCCACAGCCCGCCGGCCGTCACCCTGGTGTCGAAGCCCATCTCCTCCTGGGTGGCCCCGACGACCAGCTCGCCGTCCGCGCGCGGGACGAGGTAGACGTGCGAGCCGTGGACCGTGCCGCGCACGCAGCGCCCCAGGATCGGCTCGGGGGAGCGCAGCCGCATGATCTGGCCCTTGACCGGGCGTACCGGCGGCAGGATCCCGGGCGGCAGGCCCTCGATCGCGGCGGGCGCGCCCGCGCCGCCGGGGCCCCCGGACCACGCCCCGGTCGCCAGGACCACCCGGTCGGCCCCGACGGTCCCGCCGGCGGCCGGCCGTACCCCGGTGACCCGCCCGGCGGACGTCTCCAGGGCGGCGGCGCGCGTCCGCAGCAGGGTGACGCCCCGGCGCTCCAGGGCCGTCAGCAGGGCCGCGGTGACCTTCCTGGGGTCCACCCAGGCGTCCCTCTCGGCGAGCATGCCGCCGCGGACGGACGGGGCCAGCATCGGCTCCAGGCGGCGGCACTCGCGGCCGGTCAGCCGCCGGGCGGGCAGCCCCAGCCCGGTGGCGAACGCGGCGATCTCCTCCAGCGCCGCCATGTCGTCGGCGCCGAAGGCGACATCGAGGGTGCCGCCGTCGCGGTAGTCGAGGTCGCCCACCTCGCAGCCGGCGTCGGCGGCGAGCTCCGCGGCGAACGACGGCCACCTGTCCAGCGAGGCCAGGCCCAGCCGCAGCAGGGGCTCCTCGGTGTAGGTGACCTCGCTCACCGGCGCCAGCATGCCCGCCGCCGCGTGCGAGGCGCCGGAGGCGGGGGCCGGGTCCATCACCGCGGCCCGCAGGCCCCCTCTGGCGGCGCGCCAGGCCACCGAGAGACCGATCACCCCTCCGCCCACGACCAGGAGGTCGAACCGCTGCGGCATTCCCATCCCGCTCCCTTCGCCGGCATGACCCGGATCAGGTTCCTGGCGGTCGAGGGCCCGCTCGCGGTCACGCCCGGTCGCGGCCCGCCCGCGTCGCCCGGCCGCGCCCATCAGGGGCGATTCCGGTCGCGGTGCGTGGCTCCGCGCTCTTCGGCGGTCTCGCGGCCCTCCTCTCAGCCCGGTGCGTGCCGGGCTCCCGCGCGTCTTGACATCCCAACCATAAGGGGTGCCTCCGGCCGCCCCGACGCGGGTGTAGCGCCCCGTGTGGGTTGAATGCCGGTTTCAGCGCACGTAGCAGATAGCCGAGGGTCCTCCGGACGCCTAGGCTGATGAGGTGTGAATCATGTCGTGGTGGTTGGCGCCGGCCTGGCCGGCGTGCGCAGCGTCGAGGCGTTACGGGCCCACGGGTTCGCCGGCACGATCACCCTGATCGGGGAGGAGCGGCACCGGCCGTACGACCGCCCCCCCTTGTCGAAGGCTGTCCTGCTCGGCGGCACCGACTCCACGGTCGTCGACTCCGATCTCGGCGCCCTGGAGGTCTCCTTCCGCCCGGGAGCGGCCGCCAAGGGGTTGCGGCCCGGCGTGGTGGAGACCACCGAGGGCGAGCTTCCCTACGACGGGCTGGTCATCGCCACCGGCGCCCGCCCGGTCCGGCTGCTCGGCGACGGCCCGCAGCACGTCCTGCGCACGATCGACGACGCCCTCGGGCTGCGCGCCCTGTTCGCGCCGGGGGTCAGGATCGCCGTCGTCGGCGCGGGCTGGATCGGCGCCGAGGTGACCACCGCCGCGCGCCGGGCCGGCTGCGAGGTCACCGTGGTCGAGGCCGCCGACGTCCCGCTGGCCGCCGCGCTCGGCCCGGTCGGCGCCTGGACCGTCCCCTGGTACGAGCAGGCGGGCGTGGACCTGCGGCTCGGCACCGCGGTCGCCTCCGTCGACCACGGCGGGCTGACTCTGGCCGACGGCTCGGCGGTCGAGGCCGACGTGGTCGTCACCGGTGTCGGCGTCCGCCCCGCGGTCGAGTGGCTGGCCGGCTCCGGCGTCGGGCTCGACGACGGCGTCGTCACCGACGAGCACCTGCGCACCTCGCTGCCCGGCGTCGTCGCGGTGGGCGACTGCGCCGCCTGGTGGTCGCGCCGCTACGGCCGCCGCCTGCGGGTCGAGCACTGGGACACCGCGCTGAACGCCCCCGAGGTGGCCGTGGCCTCCCTGATGGGGGAGGAGGCGGTCTACGACCCGGTTCCCTACTTCTGGTCGGAGCAGTTCGGCCACATGGTCCAGTACGCCGGCCGGCACGACGGCGGCCGCCTGGTCATGCGCGGCGACCCCGGGGCCGATCCGAAGTGGGGGGCCTGCTGGGTGGACGACCGCGACCGGCTCGTCGCGGTGCTGTCCGTCGACCGGCCCCGCGACCTGGTCCAGGGCAGGCGCCTCATCGAGGGCGGCCGGCCCCTCGACGTCGAGCGCCTGGCCGACCCTGCGGTAGCGTTGCGCGACTGCGCGGCGTGACCCGCACCGGTGTTTGGCGAAAGGCTCGATGTGGTAGTGGTGGATTCGTGACGCTTTCTGTTGCGCAGATCGACCGGGAGACCGACCAGCTGGTGGGCGAGTGGCTCACCCTGACCGAGGTGGCCCGGAGGCTCGGCCTCAGTGCCGGCCGCGCCAAGCAGCTCCTCAAGGACCGCAAGCTCATCGGGGTGCGCCGGGGCGGGGGAGAACCCCAGATCCCGGCCGTGTTCCTGTCCGACGGCGACGTCCTGAAGGGACTGCCGGGCACGCTCACCGTGCTGCTCGACGCCGGATACGACGACGTCGAGTCGTTGCGCTGGCTCTTCACTCCGGACGACAGCCTGCCGGGATCGCCGGTGGAGGCGATCGCCGCGGGCCGCCACACCGAGGTCAAGAGACGTGCCCAGGCCCTCGCTTTCTGACGCCCGCCTGTACCTCTGCACCGACGGCCGCCGCGACCGCGGTGACCTCGCCGACTTCCTCGACGCCGCCCTGAGCGGCGGCGTCGACATCGTCCAGCTCCGCGAGAAGGGCCTGGAGGCCCGCGAGGAGCTGGCGCTGCTGGAGGTCTTCCGCGACGCCTGCGACCGGCACGGCCGGCTGCTGGCGGTCAACGACCGCGCCGACATCGCCTACGCGGCCCGGCCCGACGTGCTCCACCTCGGCCAGGACGACCTGCCCGTGCCGGTCGCCCGCGACATCCTCGGCGACGACATCCTCATCGGGCGTTCCACCCACGCCCCCGAGGAGGCGTCCGCCGCGGCCGTCGAGCCCGGCGTCGACTACTTCTGCTGCGGCCCGATCTGGCCGACGCCCACCAAGCCCGGGCGGCCCGCCCCGGGCCCCGGCCTGCTCCGGCACGCCGCGGCCCTCGCGACCGACCGGCCCTGGTTCGGCATCGGCGGCATCGACCTCGCCAACCTCGACGAGGTCATGTCGTACGGCGTGCGCCGGGTCGTGGTGGTACGGGCCATCACCGAGGCCGACGACCCCAAGGCCGCCGCCGAGGAGTTCAGGCGGCGGCTGACCGCCGGGGTCTGACCGCACGCGGCCGAGCCGGCCGTACGGCCCGGCCGCGCCCGGTCGCGCTGTGCCCCGATCCGCGTGTGCCATGCCCCGGGGCCGTACGGCGGTCCGCCGGTGCCCGCACGACGGGGCGTGCGTGCCCGGACGGGTGGTCCTTGCGCGCCGTACGGCGGGCCGGTCAGGTGCGGCGGGACGTCGCGGCCACGGCCAGCTCGGCCAGCGCCGTGCGGGCCTCCGAGGTGATCGGGGCGTGCTCCAGCGAGCGCAGGGCGTCGTCGAGGTACTCCTGGATCAGGCGCTCGCACGCGGCGAGCGCCCCGGTCTCCTGGATGATCTGCCGCAGCCGGTCCACCCCGGACGCGTCCAGCGCCGGGTCGCCGAGCATGGCGCGCACCTGGGCGGCCTGGGCGGGGGAGGCCGCGGCGAGGGTGCGGGCGATGAGCATGGTCCGCTTGCCCTCGCGCAGGTCGTCGCCGGCCGGCTTGCCGGTCTCCAGCGGGTCGCCGAACACGCCGAGGATGTCGTCGCGGAGCTGGAAGGCGATGCCCACGCACTGGCCGTACTCCTCGCAGAGCCGGTCGATCCACGGCTCGCGTCCCCGCGTGGCCAGCACCAGGCCCAGCCTGAGCGGCTGCTCCACCGAGTACTTCCCGCTCTTGAACAGGGCGACCCGCAGCGCGCTGTCGAAGGTGCCCTCGCCGTGGGCCTGCTCCAGCAGGTCCAGGTACTGGCCGCACATCAGCTCGGTGCGCATGTGGTCGTGGACGTCCTGGGCCGCGGCCAGGGCGGCCGGCGGCAGTCCGCTGGACCGCCACATCTCACCCGACCAGATGAGCATCAGGTTGCCCAGCAGGATGGCGGCGCCCAGGCCGAACTGCTCGGCCGAGCCGTGCCAGCCGGCGTCCTCGTGCAGTGACTGGAACCTGCGGTGCGCCGCCGGCATGCCCCGGCGCATGTCGCTGGCGTCCATCACGTCGTCGTGGACCAGCGCGCTCGCCTGGAGGAGCTCCAGGGACGCGGCCGCGTTGAAGAACGCCGGGTCGTTCTCACCGCCCGCGCCGCGCCAGCCCCAGTAGCAGAAGGCCGGGCGCAGCCGCTTCCCCGAGGAGAGGAAGTCCTCGGCGGCGGAGATGAGCGGGGCCGCCTCAGGTGCGCTGACCTGGGGCCGCTGCCGGTCGACGAACTCCCGGAGGGCGCGATCCACCTCAAGGCGGACGATGTCGAGCGTGGCTGCGGAAGTGGTCATGCCCAGACATTATCGGTCCAAGCGGACGGATTCCTATCGGCGGGACACTACGGCGTTTCGCACGCGCCGTTACCGGGGGAAGGAACGCCCGAAAGGCCGCCCGAGCAGGGGAGGCGCCGGGAACCGGGCCGCGCGGGCGACCTCGCCACCGCGGATCCGGTGACGCGGCGCGACCGCGCCCCCGGAAACAGGGCGACGCGTCACGAAGCGCATCCGACAAGTACGGCGGGCGGCGGCGCGCCAAGTACCCTAGGGGCATGGCTCTGGGTCGCCCGTCCGTCCTCCCCGATCGCGTGCCCACCGTCCGCGAGCTTCTCGCCGCCGGTGGCCGCTCCTTCTCCTTCGAGTTCTTCCCGCCGAAGAACGCCGAGGGCGAGCGCCAGCTCTGGCGCGTCATCCGGGAGCTGGAGGCGCTGCGCCCCACCTTCGTGTCGGTGACCTACGGCGCGGGCGGCGGCACCCGCGACCGCACCGTGGAGATCGTGGAGCGGCTCGCCCACGAGACCACGCTGACCCCGGTCGCCCACTTCACCGCGGTCAACCACTCCCTGCGTGAGCTGCGTCACCTGGTCGGCCGGTTCGCCGGCGCGGGCGTGCGCAACATCCTCGCGGTGCGGGGCGACCCGCCCGGCGACCCCGCCGGCGAGTGGGTGCGCCACCCCGAGGGCGTCCAGTACGCCGAGGAGCTCGTCCGGCTGATCCGTCAGGCCGGCGACTTCTGCGTGGGCGTGGCCGCCTTCCCCTACAAGCACCCCAGGTCGGCCACGATCGAGGCCGACACCGAGTACTTCGTGCGCAAGTGCCGCGCGGGCGCCGACTACGCGATCACCCAGATGTTCTTCCGCGCCGAGGACTACCTCCGGCTGCGCGACCGGGTGGCGGCCGCCGGCTGCGACACGCCGATCATCCCGGGCATCATGCCCGTCACGCAGATGAGCACGATCGCCCGGTCCGAGCAGCTGTCGGGAGCGCCGTTCCCGCCGGAGGTCGCGGCGCGGTTCGAGGCCGTCGCCGACGACCCCGCCGCCGTGCGCCGCCTGGGCATCGAGCACGCCGTCGAGCTGTGCCGGACGCTCCTCGCCGAGGGCGCGCCGGGCATCCACTTCATCACCTTCAACCGCTCCAGCGCGACCCGCGAGGTCTTCCGGGCGCTCGACATCGTCCCCGGCGCCCCCGCCGCCCCGCAGGCCGCCTCCCTGACCGCCTGAGGCGTCTCAGGCCCTCAGGCCGGTCGCGGGGCACGCGGGCGGAGTCCGGACGGCGCGGCGGGCGGCCTCACGCGCCCCCCGGGCAGCCCGGTTCACGCGCCCGCGGGCCGTCCCGGGTGGCAGACGGTGGCGGCATCGACGCCCGGGCCCGGTTCACGCGTCACGCGCCCCCGGGTCGCCCGGTTCACGTGTCCGCGGGCCGTCCGGCCATCGGCTTGAGGGGGAGCACCGTCCCGAGGATGGCGTAGCGCTCGTGGCCGCCCGGGAAGACGAACCGGGTGAGCAGGTCGACGAAGCCCATGCTGTGGTAGAGGTGCCTGGCCGTGGTGGGCCGGTCGCGGGTCGACAGCACGGCGGTGCGCTCCGGGCGGCCGCCGCAGACCGCGACGACCATCGCCCGGCCGATTCCCCTGCCCTGGTGGTCGGGGTGGACGTGGACCTCGGCGAGGTCGAAGGCGTCCCCCAGCCAGCCCCGCGCGCTCCCCTCGCCGTTCCGGTCGGCGAGGGCCCGCATGACCACGTCGTGCCACCACTGCCCGGGGACCCCGTGGAAGCCGTAGGCGAGGCCTACCGGCGTGCCCGCGGCGTCCTCCGCGAACACGCAGGAGAATCCGGGCTGGACGGAGTGGTTCTCCATGATCGTCCTGCGGCCGGGGACCTGGTCCTCGGGCGGGCGCATCGCCGCGGTGTAGACGGCGAGGACCGCGTCCAGCCGGGCGGTGAACTCAGTGGGGCCGACCCGGCGCAGTCCGATCACCTTACGCACCCTAGCAGGGACGATGCCGCCCGAACCGGACTGAGCCGGGAAAAGAACGCCCGGCGGCCTCCCCGGCGGTGCGGCACTCCTACCCGGCGGTGGTCTTCTCCTCCACCTCGGCCGCGACGCCCCCGGTGAGGCGGAGCAGCTCGGCGAAGGACGTGGGGAAGACCGTGTGCGGGTGGCCCGCCGCCGCCCACACCGTCTCGTACCGGTCGAGCCAGGTGTCGACCAGGGTCCGCAGGGGGGCGGGGTGGCCGACCGGAGCCACCCCGCCGATCACCTGGCCGGTGGCCGCGCGGACGAAGTCGGGGCTCGCACGCCGTACCTTCGCAACGCCGACCGTCCGGGCCACCAGGGCGGTGTCCACCCGGTGCGCGCCGCTGGTGAGCACCAGGAGCGGCTCGCCGTCGGCGTCGAAGACCAGGCTGTTGGCGATCGCGCCGACCTCGCAGCCCAGCCGGGCCGCGGCCGTCGCCGCGGTCGGGGTCGCCTCCTCGAACACCACGATCTCACCGGTGGCGCCGTGCTCGCGGAGGACCGCGGCGACCTTCTCCACGTTCGGATGCAACTTTTCTGGCACGCGGCCACTCTAAACGTTCGACCAGCGCATGCCGTCTCATTTACCCGTGACGGGGACGAGACGCCGGTGCACTATGGTCCCTTGATCCGAAAATCGCAGTGAAGAGGGAGATGACGCGAATGAGAGTCCGACGGCGGCTCGGAGCGGCCGCGCTGGCGGCGGCGGCCCTCCTCGTCTCCTCGCCCGGCCTCGCGAGCGCCGCGGCGGCTCCCCGGACCCCGGCGGGCGCCCTTCCGGCCGCCGCGGTCCCGGTCACCGCGGCCGTGGTCGCCACGGCCCCGGCCGCCGCGGCCGCGGCCCCGATGGCGGCGCCCGCGTTCACCGCGCCCGGCCGGACGCTCCGGCTCGGCGCCAAGGGGGCCGAGGTCAGGATGCTCCAGACGCGGCTGCGGCAGCTCGGCTACCTGCCGGGAACCGTCGACGGCCGGTACGGCGGGAGCACTCTGACCGCGCTGTGGGCCTTCCAGAAGGTCAACGGCATCGCGCCGACCAGCACCGTGGCGAGCAGGACGTGGCGGGCGCTGGAGGCCCCGCGCGCCCCGAGGGTGCTCGTGCCGGGCGGCCGGGCGACCCGGGTCGAGGTGAACCTCACCCAGCAGGTGATGGTCCTGTACGTCGGCGGGAGGGTGCGGCTGATCAGCCACATCTCCTCCGGCAGCGGGATCCCCTACTGCGAGACGGCCACCTGGAACGGCCGGACCCAGCGGTTCTGCGGCGACGCCCGCACGCCGACGGGCGACTACCGGACGACCTGGCGGCGGAGCGGCTGGCACACCTCCTACCTCGGCAAGCTGTACAACCCGATCTTCTTCAACGGCGGCATCGCCCTGCACGGCGCGCTGTCGGTGCCGCTGGCCCCGGCCTCGCACGGCTGCGTGCGGCTGCCGATGAACGTCGCGTCGGCGCTGCCCAAGCTGCTCGGCACCGGGGTGCCGGTGCACGTGCGCGGGAGGTTCGCGCGGTAGCCCCGCGGGGCGCGTCCGCCGTTCCCGTCGCGGGACCGGCGCGGCGGCCCCGCGGAGAGGCCCTCCGGCCGTCTCCGAGCCCCTGCTCGGGGCGGAGAACCCCGGGAGATCCCCGTCTCCCGGGGTTTTCGCTTCTCCGGGGGATCGAACCTTTGTTCGCTGCTTTGCTTGACAGCACAGATGATCGAATTTATGTTCGATGTAAAGGCGTGAGACTCGCGGCTCGCGTCCAGGGGCGGCCGTCCGGCGGCGCCGCCGTCACGGCGGCGCCGGCGCACCGGAACCGGACGGGGAGAGGGGAAGCTCCTCGTCCGGCCGCCCGGCGGATTTGTCGGTGGTGTCTGCGAGCCTTGACATCACCGGTGAGAACGCCGGGAGCCGCTTGCGACCAAGGAGGTTGAAGCGCATGATCCATCGACCCGGCGACTCGGGCGGGCCCCGGCTGTCGCCCACGGTCCGGGCGCATCTGGCCGATGCGCGCGACTGCCTGGAGGAGGCCGCCGCCGCGACGACCCCCGCCACCCGTTACGTCGCGGCCCACCTGGCGGCCCTGCGTGCCGCCGCCGCGGTCCTGGCCGCCCGGCCGCGCCCCATGGACGGCCGCAGGCGCAGGCTGCGCAGCGCCTGGGAGCTGCTGCCCGAGGCGGAGCCCCGGCTGGCCGACTGGGCCCCCTACTTCGAGATGAGCGCCACCAAGCGCGCCTCGGCCGAGGCCGGCATGACGCGCGTGGTGTCGGCGCGCGACGCCGAGGAGCTGATCTCCGAGGCGGAGCGGTTCGTCACCACCGTCGAGAAGATGCTCGGCGTGCCCGTCCAGCCCACCCTGCCCGGCAGCGTCCCGCTGGCCGGCTGACCCCTTCCCGCCGCGCGCCCGGCCGGGCGCTCAGGAGACCGCCGAGGGGGCCGAGGCGTCCGCCTGACGGTCCGCCCGGTGGCGCAGCAGGAGCATCGCGGCGTCGTCGCCCAGCGGACGGCCCACGTGCCGCAGCAGGTCGGCGCGCAGGGCGTCCAGTGCCAGTTGCGGATCCGATCCGCTCAGCAGGTGCGCCCGAGCCTCCAGCGGATAGAAGTCGCCCGCCCCGTTGCGCGCCTCGATGACCCCGTCGGTGTAGAAGAGCACCTGCTCCCCGGGCTCGAAGGGGACGCGGTGCGGCTTCGGCTCGCTGACCCGCAGCGCGCCCATGCCCAGGGGCAGCGCCTCCTCGGGTGGTTCGGCGAACCACTGCCTGCCGTCGGCTCCCAGCATCATGGGCGGCGGATGACCGCAGTTGACGACGGTGATGGAGGCGTCGCCGGTGATCTCGGCGAGGATCGCCGTCACGAACTGCTCGCCCGACAGCTCCCTGCTCAGGGCGTTCTCCAGGCGGGTCACCACGCCCAGCAGCCCGGTCTCGTCGTGGGCGGCCTCCCGGAAGGCGCCCAGCACCACCGCGGCCGTCTCCACCGCCTCCAGGCCCTTGCCCTGCACGTCCCCGACGACGATCCGCACCCCGTGCGGGGTGGTGACCACGTCGTACAGGTCGCCGCCGATCCGGGCCTCGGCGGTGGCGGAGGTGTAGGAGACGGCCACGCCGATCTCGGGTCCGGCCCGGCGGGGCACCGGCCGCAGCAGCACCCGCTGGGCGGCCTCGGCCACCGAGCGGACGTCGGCGAGCTGCCGCTCGTGGCGGAGCCGGCCGGCGCTGGCCAGCACCCCGGCCACGGTGACGCCCAGGATGGCCATCATGGTGATGTTGGTGCGGGAGCTCCACAGGACCTGGTAGTGCAGGCCGAGGGCGACGCACAGCGCCAGCGCGACGATTCCGACCACCGTCGTCCTGCCCAGGCCGCAGGCGACGCTGGCGAAGGCCGGGCCGAGGGCCAGCAGGGGGAGCAGTCCGGTCTCCGGGCCCGAGCCGAGGTCGGCCAGGGCGACCACGGCCATGACGACGAAGGGCAGCAGCCGGAGGGTGTCCTGGGTCCTGCTGGCCCCGACGGAGGTCAGCAGGCGCAGGAAGGCACGTGTCTTGGTCGAGCCGAGCACCGCCATGACGACGTCGAGGCGGCTTTTCGGGGACGGAGGAGAGTGATCGTGCCGATCCTCTCTCCGTGCCATGTTCACCACATCTCGCTAAACGCCGTATTTGCCTTTTCCTACCACAGTGGAGGTCCTCCGTGGCGAGATGCGAGTGATCTCCCGGAGAGACGGCGTGTCGCGCTCCGCGGCCGTGGGCGCGCCATCGGCGGCGCGCCCACGGAAGGGGTCAGAACGACTCGACGGCGCGGCGCGCCTCGGGGTCGAGCACGCCCCAGTTGATGAGCTCCTCGGTGAGCTCGGCCGGGGACTTGTCGTAGATCACCGCCAGGGAGCGGAGGTCCTCCTGGCGGATGGACAGCACCTTGCCGTTGTAGTCACCACGCTGGCTCTGGATGGTGGCGGCGTAACGGGCCAGCGCGCCGGCCTTCTCCTTGGGGAGCTGGGCAAGGCGCTCAAGGTCGATGACAAGCTTCGGCGTCGGGCCGAGCGGGCTCGGGGCGGCGCCGCCGGGCAGCAGCTCCGAAACCGGCACACCGTAGAAATCAGCCAGCTCGGCAAGCTTCTGGACCGTCACGGCGCGGTCGCCGCGCTCGTAGGAGCCGACCACGACCGCCTTCCAGCGCCCACGGGACTTCTCTTCGACTCCGTGCAGGGACAGGCCCTGCTGGGTGCGGATGGCACGGAGTCGTGCACCCAGCGACTTGGCGTACTCAGACGGCATAGTGTGGCCCCCCGGCTCTGTTATGCACTGCTTTCACTTGATTGTGCTCCCTCGCAACTTATGCCCCAACCCGCTGGGTTGGTGCGCGGGGCAGGGACCTTCGGTGACTGGAGCGTCAGGGTTTACCCGATAAGGCCGCGAGGTGCGGTTACGGACAGTGACGGTAAAGCTGTGGACGCCCAAGGTCAAGCTGATTGGAAAAAAGATGCGGAATCCGGTCCGATGGGTTCCGCCTCAAAGGCCGCAGTTGTCCCGCATGGGCGATACGGCCCCATGGGTCGCCGTGCCGGACGGCACGGCGCTCCGGGCGCTTCCGGCCGGTTCGGCGGGCCTCGGCGGCGGGGTGCGGGGCAGCATCATCACCGGGCACGCCGACGCGCGTATGATCTTCATCGACGTGTCGCCGAGGAAGACCCGGCGCAGCGGGCCGGTCGTGCTGGAGGCGCAGACCAGCAGCGAGCCCCCGCACTCGGCGCCGCCGAGCGCGGCCGCGACGTCCCCGCCCTCCAGCACCTGCGTCGTGACCTCGGCGCCGCACCCGCGCGCGGCCTCCCGGAGGTCGGCGGCGGCCCGCTCGCGCAGCCGGTCGAGCGTCTGCTCGGCCGCCTTCACCCGCATCCCCCGGCTCACGACCAGGGTGATCAGGTGCAGCGGCGTCCCCAGCGCCGCGGCGATCTCCGCGGCCGGCCGTACGGCGGCGTCGGAGGCGGGGTCGCGGCGGTAGGCCACGGCCAGCCGCCGGATCGCGGGCGGGCGGTCCTCGGCGTACCCGCGCGGGGCCAGGGCGACGGGCACCGGGGAGGCGTGCAGGAGCTGGTCGGCGGTGCTGCCCAGCGCGATGCGGCTCCGGGCGCCCCGGGGCGCGGAGCCGATGACCACCGCGTCGGCGCCGAGCCGCCCGGCGAGCCTGACCAGCCCGCGCCCGCTGCCGCGGTCCGCCTCCAGGACGTAGTCGATCGGCACGTCCCGCACGTCGGCCAGGGCCAGCCGTGCCTGCTGCAGCGCCTGGGCGGCCTGCGCGGTGATGTAGGCCCGCCACTCGGCGTCGACCTTCCCGGGGCCCGGCGTGGGCCAGGCGGGCGGATGGACGTGGGCGACGGTCAGCCGCGCCCCGGCCTGCCTGGCCAGCAGCACGGCCAGCGCCAGCCCGTCCCTGCCCCGTGTCTCGGGGATGAACCCGGCGAGGATGTGCTCGATCTTCATCGGACGCTCCGGTTGAGACGGGAGTGGCGGTAGCCGTACAGGAGGTAGGCGAGCAGGCCGACGGCCATCCAGGCCGCGAACGCGAGCCAGGTGACGGACGCGAGCCCGGCCATCACGACGAAGCAGAAGATCACGCCGAGGATCGGGGTGACCGGGAAGAACGGCGTCCGGAAACTGCGCGGCAGCTCCGGGCGGGTCCGGCGCAGCACGAGAACGCCCGCGTTGACGATCGCGAAGGCGAACAGGGTGCCGATGCTGGTCGCCTCGGCGAGCTGGCCGAGCGGGACGAACCCGGCCAGCACCGAGACGAACAGGGCCACGATGAGGGTGTTGGCGACCGGGACCTGGCGGCGCGGGTCCACCCTCTGGAAGACCTTCGGGATCAGGCCGTCGCGCGACATCGCGAACAGGATGCGGGTCTGGCCGTACAGGACGGTGAGGACGACGCTGGCGATGGCGACGACCGCGCCGAAGGAGATGATGATCCCCGGCCAGGTCGCGCCGGTGGCCCGGTCGGCGACCAGGGCGAGGCTGGCCTCGGTGGTTTTCGGGTCGAACAGCCGCCAGTGCATGGCGCCGACGGCCGACAGCGCCACGGCGACGTAGACGGTCGTGACGATGACGAGGGACAGGATGATCGCCCGCGGCAGGTCGCGCCTGGGATCGCGCGCCTCCTCGCCGGCCGTGGAGGCGGCGTCGAAGCCGATGTAGGAGAAGAACACCTGCGAGGCGGCGGCGGTGACGCCGGCCACGCCCAGCGGGGCGAACGGCGTGAGGTTGCCCGTGCTGAACGCGCTGAAGGCCACCACGCAGAAGAACGCCAGCACCGCGATCTTGATGAGCACGAAGAAGGCGTTGGCGGTGGCGCTCTCGGAGGCGCCGCGCAGCAGCAGCCAGGTGGCCAGCAGCACGATCAGGATCGCGGTGAGGTTGAGCACGCCGCCCTGGTCGCCGGGGGAGTGGGTGATGGCGTCGGGCAGGCGGGTGCCGGCCAGGTCCGAAAGGAAACGGTTGAGGTACTCGCCCCAGCCGACCGCCACGGCCGCCACCGAGACCGCGTACTCCAGCATCAGGCACCAGCCGCACACCCACGCCACCAGCTCGCCCATCGTCGCGTAGGCGTAGGAGTACGACGAACCGGAGACCGGGATCGTGCCGGCCAGCTCGGCGTAGGACAGCGCGGAGAACAGCGCGGTGACGGCGGCCAGCACGAAGGAGGTCACCACCGCCGGGCCCGCCTTCGGCACGGCCTGGCCGAGGATGACGAAGATGCCGGTGCCGAGGGTGGCGCCGACGCTGAAGAGGGTCAGCTGCCACATGGTCATGGTCCGGCGGAGCTCGCCGCCCTCGCCGTGACCGCCCTCGGCGACGATCTCGTCGGCCGGCTTGGTGCGCAGCAGCCGGCGCGCCATGGAGACCATCCGGCCCCCCTTCCCCTCGTCCCGCGCGGCGCGCGGCCCGCGCCCTTCTCGTCCCTCTCGTCCTTCGCGGAGGGCACTACCCCGGCCGGGCGCCCCGAACGCCGCCGGGCCGTACGGCAGGCCCCGGACGCCGCCGCGGCCGGTCCCGCGCGGTCACAGCGTGCTGGCCAGCGGCCAGGTGGCGTTGGGCGTGACGATCGTGCCGGCCTTCCCCTCCAGGATCAGCGCCGCGTCCTCCAGCCTGCCGATCGCCGCCATGTCGCCGGTCGTCTCGACGAACCGGGCGACCGCCTCGACCTTGGGCCCCATCGAGCCCGCCGGGAAGTGCTCGGCGCGCAGCTCGTGGGGCGTGGTGTGGCCGATCTCCTCCTGCCGCGGGGTGCCGAAGTGCCTGGCGACCCGCGGCACGTCGGTCAGCGACATGAACACGTCCGCCTCCAGCGCCTCGGCGAGCACCGAGGCCGTCAGGTCCTTGTCCACCACCGCCTCGATCCCCTGGAGCCGGCCGACCTCGTTGCGGATGACCGGGACGCCGCCGCCGCCGGCGCAGATCGTCAGGACGCCGTCGCGGACCAGGCGGCGGATGAGCCGGGTCTCCACCACCCGCTGCGGGGCCGGGGAGGGCACCACCCTGCGCCAGTGGGCGCCGTCCCGCTTGACGGTCCAGCCGTACTCGGCGGCCAGCTTCTCCGCCTCCTCCTTCTCGTAGACCTGGCCGACGAACTTGGTGGGGTCGTCGAAGGCGGGGTCCACCGCCGAGACGAGCGTCTGGTTGATCAGCGAGGCGACCTGGCGCCCCGGCAGGGCGTTCTGCAGCGCCTGCAGCAGCCAGTAGCCGATCATGCCCTGCGTCTCGGCGCCGATCGTGTCCAGCGGGTACGGCCGGCTCAGGTTGGGGTCGTGGGCGCTCTCCAGGGCCAGCACGCCCACCTGGGGGCCGTTGCCGTGGGTGACGATGAGCTCGTGCTCGACGGCCAGCCTCGCCAGCGACGCCGCGGCGAGGCGGACGTTCTCCCGCTGGGCGTCGGCGTCGGGCCGCTGTCCCCGCCGCAGCAGGGCGTTTCCTCCGAGGGCTACCAGGACGCGCACGCTCAGCCTCCCAGGGTGGCCACCATGATGGCCTTGATGGTGTGCAGGCGGTTCTCCGCCTGGTCGAAGACGATCGACCGGGGCGACTCGAAGACCTCGTCGGTGACCTCCAGGGCCTCGTGGCCGGTCCTGGCGTACAGCTCCGCGCCGACGCGGGTCTCGCGGTTGTGGAAGGCCGGCAGGCAGTGCATGAACCGCACCCCGGGGTTCCCCGTGGCCCGCACCGTCTCCGCGTTCACCTGGTACGGCATGAGCAGCGCGATGCGCTCGTCCCAGACCTCCTTGGGCTCGCCCATGGACACCCACACGTCGGTGTAGAGGAAGTCCACGCCCCGCACGCCCTCCGCCACGTCCTCGGTGACGGTGAGCCGGGCGCCGGTCCGCCCGGCGATCTCCTCGGCGGGCCGGACGACCGCCTCGGCGTCCGGCCACAGCGCCCGGGGCGCCACGATCCGCGTGTCCATGCCGAACATCGCGCCGGTGACCAGCAGCGAGTGGCCCATGTTGTTGCGGGCGTCGCCGAGGTAGGCGAAGGAGACCTTGCGCAGCGGCCGGTCGCCGTGCTCGCGCATGGTGAGCATGTCGGCGATCATCTGCGTGGGGTGCCACTCGTCGGTGAGGCCGTTCCAGACCGGCACGCCGGAGCAGGCGGCGAGCTCCTCGACGTCGGCCTGCCTGCTGCCGCGGTACTCGATGCCGTCGAACATCCTGCCCAGCACCCGGGCGGTGTCCCTGACCGACTCCTTGTGGCCCATCTGCGTGCCGGCGGGGTCGAGGTAGGTGGCGTGGGCGCCCTGGTCGTGGGCGGCGACCTCGAACGCGCACCGGGTCCGGGTGGAGGTCTTCTCGAAGATCAGCGCGATGTTCTTCCCCGTGAGGCGGGGCTTCTCGGTCCCGGCGTACTTGGCGGCCTTGAGAACGGCCGACAGCCGGACCAGGAAGGCCAGCTCCTCAGGGGTGAAGTCGAGCTCCTTGAGGAAGCTGCGGTTGCGCAGGTTGAGTGCCATGTCGTCCCGTCTCTCCTGTCTCTCCTGTCCCTCCGCCGTCCCGCCGCGGCGTCCGGGCGGCCGCCGGGAACCTCAGATGCCGTCGCGTTCGAGGGGGCAGCTCATGCAGCGCGGGCCTCCCCGGCCCCGGCCGAGCTCGCCGCCCGGGGTCGTGATCACCTCGATGCCGTTGGCCCTCAGGTGCTCGTTGGTGGTGGTGTTGCGCTCGTAGCCGATGACCACGCCCGGCTCGACGGCCAGCATGTTGCAGCCGTCGTCCCACTGCTCCCGCTCGGCCGCGTAGACGTCCTGCGTGGGGGTGAGGATCTCGATGTCGTCCAGCCCGATGGCGCGGGCGATGGCCCGGTGCATGTCCTCGGGGGCGTGGTCGGTGATCTTGAGCTCCTTCTCGGTGTCGCCGGGCTCGACCGTGTAGGAGGGCAGCATGCCGAGACCGGCGAACTTGGTGAACACCCCGACGTCCACGTTCGTCATGACGGTGTCCAGGTGCATGAACGCCCTGGCCTTCGGCAGGTGCAGCGCGACGATCCGCTCGGCCCCGCCCCGCGCGAACAGGCTGCGCGCGAGCATCTCGACCGCCTCCGGCCTGGTGCGCTCGCTCATCCCGACCAGGACCGCCCCCCGGCCGATGACCAGGACGTCGCCGCCCTCGATGGTGGCGGGCGCCGCGGACATGCCGGGCATCCAGACGTCGTAGCCGTCGTCGCCCGGCCGGTCGTAGCCGGGGGCGAACATCGGGTGGTAGCGGTAGACCGCCTGGTAGTTGACGGTCTCGCGCTGGCGGGCCTTCCTGCGCATGGCGTTGATCGACACGCCGCCGTAGATCCAGCAGGAGGTGTCGCGGGTGAACAGGTGGTTGGGCAGCGGCGGCAGGACGAACCCGTCGGCGTCGCGCGTGTGGAAGGCCAGGCTCTTGGGATCGGTGCCCCGCTCCACCAGCTCGCGCTTGGTGATGCCGCCGACGAGGTAGCGCTGCAGGTCGGCCGCCTCCATCGAGTCGAGCGCGTTGCGCAGCGCGTCGACGGCCATCGGCCCGAAGTAGCGCTCGTCGATGATGTTGTCGAGGATGTACTTGCGCGCCTCGGGGATCTCGATGGTCTCGCGCAGCAGGTCGGCCAGCAGGTGCACGGTGACGTCCCGCTCGCGCAGGATGCGCTCGAACTCCCGGTGCTCCTCCATCGCGCGCTCCACCCACAGCACCTCGTCGAAGAGGAAGTCCTCCTTGTTGGAGGGGGTGAGGCGGCGCAGGGCCAGTTCGGGCCGGTCCAGCAGGACCCGGCGGAGCCTGCCCACCTCGGAGTCGACGTGGAAGGTCATCTCTTTCATCCTCCGTGTTCCTCGATGCTCCCCGGGTGCGTCTCGGCCCGGTTCTCCGTGGTCTTCCCGGTTTTCCGGGTTTTCCCCGGCGGTCGTCATCCGGGCCGCCCGCGCGGCGGGGCGGGTGCCGTCTCCCGGGTGCCGTACTCCCCGCGTCTCGCCTTCGTCCAGATGTAGACGGGGATACCCACGAGCATCATCAGGAAGCCGATGAAGGCGGCCTCCTGGCCGGCGCCGTACAGCATCCAGAAGCCGAACAGCAGCGCCGTGACGGCGATGGCCAGGTCGCGGCCCAGCCGGGCCCCGCTGACCCGGCGTGCCCCGGTGACCAGCCAGAAGAGCTGGGCCGCGGCGGAGAAGAAGTAGGGGACGACGGTGGTGAAGGTGCCGATCAACAGGATCTTCTCGAAGCCCCGGGTGGTGCCGAAGTAGTTGTAGACCACGACCAGGGAGGTCAGGACGGTGCCCACGACGACGCCGAACCACGGGGAGCCGCGCCGCGACTCCCGGGCGAAGACGCGGGGGAACAGCCCGTCCCTGGCCGCGGCCATGGGCATCTCGGCCACCAGCATGGTCCAGCCGTTGATCGCGCCGATCCCGGAGACGACGGCGCAGGCCGCCATGACGCCGCCCCCGACGCCGCCGCCGAACATGGCGTTGATCGCGTCGGCGAACGGCGCCCTGGAGTGGGCGAGCGTCTGCTGAGGGATGATCCCGAAGATGGCGATGGTGCTGAGCAGGTACATCGCGGTGCAGATCAGCACGCCGTAGACGCTGGCCCGGCCGACGTTGCGGGCCGGGTCCCTGATCCGCTCGGCCACGATGGTGACGCTCTCGACGCCGGAGTAGATGAACAGGGCGAGCGCGCCCGCGGTGGACAGGGCGGCGAGCCAGCTGCCGCCGGTGGCGTTGAAGGAGCCGAAGTTGGCGGCGCGGACGAAGAACATCCCGGCGACGGCGACGAAGACCAGCGGGATGAACTTCAGGACCGTGGTGACCACGGCGAAGGCGCCGATGTTGCGCACACCGCTCAGGTTGACCATCGCGGGGACCCACAGGGCGGCGAGCGCGAGCAGGGTCTGCCCGGCCGGGGATTCCCAGCCCAGGAAGTAGTCGGCGTAGTTGACCCAGACGACGGCGATCGCGGCGTTGCCGATCCAGGCGGTGAGCCAGAACGACCAGGCGTTCCAGAAGCCGGGGAACTCGCCGAAGGCGTCCTTGGCGTAGGCGTACGGCCCTCCGTCCGTGGGCACCCGCGCGCCGAGCCTGCCGAACACCATCGCCAGGGCGATGGCGCCGACCGACACCAGGGCCATCGCCAGGATGCTGACGGTGCCGTAGGCGGCGAGCGCGGCCGGCAGCAGGAACACGCCGGTGCCCACGATGTTGCCGACGACCAGGGAGACGGCCGCGGGGAGACCGAGCGTGCCGCGCCCGGCGCCGGAGGCCCCCGCCTCACCGCCGCCGGGTGCGGGCCCGGCCGCCGCACCCGGCGGACGGCCCTCGGACGATCGCTCCATCTCGCGCCCCCCGCGCACGTGTCGCCTCTGTCCTCGGAGTTCGCCGGCGGCAAGGAAGGGGTCCCCGGGGATGTAACGGGCGAAACACCATGTATTGCCATAAAGAGGATTCGCTGTGAGGGGGCGCGCCGCGGGCCGGCCCCCCGGCCGTGCCCGGGAATGCGGGAACCGCTGGGTTATTTATCATCCGATGAGACTTAAGGTCATTTATGTGACTTTAAATGATCTATATCCCAGTATGGTGCTGTTGGGGGTATGGAGGGGCTGGTTGGGAGGCATCGCGGCGCGCCTGCTACCGTGAAGCCGTCAACTTCCTTTAAGACCCGTCCCGTGAGGCGGGAAAGGTGGTGTTCTTTTGGCTGACGCCGTTTCGCATGCCCAGGACGCGCGCGCGGTCCTCGAGGGACCCGACATCAACCGCGCCCTGATCCGCATCTCCCACGAGATCCTCGAACGCACCAAGGGCGCCGAGGACATCGTCCTCCTCGGCATCCCCACCCGGGGCGTCCACCTGGCCCGCCGCCTGGCCGGCCACATCGGGCGCTTCGAGGGCCGCCCGGTGCCGGTCGGATCGCTCGACATCACGATGTACCGCGACGACCTGCGGCTGCGCCCGGCCAGGGCCCTCGGCCGCACCGAACTGCCCGCCGACGGCATCGACGGCAAGGTCGTCGTCCTCGTCGACGACGTCCTCTTCTCCGGCCGCACGGTCCGCTCCGCGCTCGACGCGCTCAACGACCTGGGCCGCCCGCAGGCCGTGCAGCTCGCCGCCCTGGTCGACCGCGGCCACCGCGAGCTGCCCATCCGCGCCGACTACGTGGGCAAGAACCTCCCCACCTCCAAGTCCGAGATCGTCAAGGTCTACCTGGAGGAGAACGACGGCCGCGACGCCGTCCTGCTGCTGAAGGGGGAGGAACGGTGAAGCGCCACCTCATCTCCGCGGCCGACCTGAGCCGCGACGACGCCCTGCTCATCCTCGACACCGCCGACGAGCTGGCCAAGATCTCGGACCGCTCGATCAAGAAGCTGCCGACGCTGCGCGGCCGTACCGTGGTGAACCTCTTCTTCGAGGACTCCACCCGGACCCGCATCTCCTTCGAGGCGGCGGCCAAGCGCCTGTCGGCCGACGTGATCAACTTCTCGGCCAAGGGCTCCAGCGTCTCCAAGGGCGAGTCGCTCAAGGACACCGCGCTGACCCTGGAGGCGATGGGCGCCGACGCCGTCGTCATCCGGCACAGCGCCTCCGGCGCGCCGCACCGCCTGGCCGGCTGGGTCCGCGGCAGCGTCGTCAACGCCGGCGACGGCACCCACGAGCACCCCACCCAGGCGCTGCTCGACGCCTTCACCATGCGCCGCCGCCTGGGCCCGCTGGACGGCAGGAGGGTCACCATCGTCGGTGACGTGCTGCACAGCCGGGTGGCCCGCTCCAACGTGCTGCTGCTGAGCACGCTCGGCGCCGAGGTGACCCTGGTCGCCCCGCCGACCCTGCTGCCGGTGAACGTCGGCTCCTGGCCCTGCGAGGTCTCCTACGACCTCGACGCCATGCTGCCCAAGTCGGACGTGGTGATGATGCTGCGCGTCCAGCGCGAGCGGATGAACGCCGCGTTCTTCCCCACCGAGCGGGAGTACAGCCGCCGCTACGGCCTCGACCGCGACCGCGTCGCCAGGATGCACGACGACGCCATCGTGATGCACCCCGGCCCGATGAACCGGGGCATGGAGATCGCGGCCGAGGTGGCCGACTCACCGCGCTCGACGATCGTCGAGCAGGTCGCCAACGGGGTGACCACGCGCATGGCCGTCCTGTACCTGCTGCTGGGCGGCGCCGACCTCGGGGGGGAGATCCGACAGTGAGCGAGCAGCGAAGCACCGTCGTCAAGGGAGCGAGGATCCTCGGCGGCGAGCCGGCCGACATCCTCATCCGCGACGGGATCATCGAGGAGGTCGGCCAGGGGCTGACCGGCGACGAGACGATCGACGCCCGGGGCCTCATCGCCCTGCCGGGCCTCGTCGACCTGCACACCCACCTGCGCGAGCCGGGCCGGGAGGACGCCGAGACCGTCGAGACCGGCACCCGCGCCGCCGCCCTGGGCGGCTACACCGCCGTGCACGCCATGGCCAACACCGACCCGGTGGCCGACACCGCCGGCGTCGTCGAGCAGGTCTGGCGCCTGGGCCAGGAGGCCGGCCACTGCGACGTGCGCCCGGTCGGCGCCGTCACCGTCGGCCTGGAGGGCGAGCGGCTCGCCGAGCTCGGCGCGATGGCCGACTCCGCGGCCCGGGTGCGGGTCTTCTCCGACGACGGCAAGTGTGTCTCCGACGCGGTGCTCATGCGCCGCGCCCTGGAGTACGTCAAGGCGTTCGACGGCGTGATCGCCCAGCACGCCCAGGAGCCGCGGCTGACCGCCGGCGCGCAGATGAACGAGGGCGCGGTCTCCGGCAGGCTCGGCCTGACCGGCTGGCCCGCGGTCGCCGAGGAGGCGATCATCGCCCGCGACTGCCTGCTGGCCGCGCACGTCGGCTCCCGGCTGCACGTCTGCCACGTCTCCACCGCCGGCTCGGTGGAGATCATCCGGTGGGCCAAGTCCAAGGGCTGGGACGTCACCGCCGAGGTGACCCCGCACCACCTGCTGCTGACCGACGACCTCGTCGAGGACTCCCCGGTCGGCGCCTACAACCCGATCTACAAGGTCAACCCGCCGCTGCGCACCCGCGCCGACGTCGAGGCGCTGCGCCTCGCGCTGGCCGACGGCACGATCGACTGCGTCGCCACCGACCACGCCCCGCACCCGGTCGAGGACAAGGAGACCGAGTGGTCCGCCGCGGCGATGGGCATGATCGGGCTGGAGACGGCGCTGTCGGTGGTTCACGAGGCCATGGTGGAGACCGGCCTGCTTGACTGGTCGGGTGTCGCCGAGCGCATGTCGTACGCCCCGGCCAGGATCGGCCGCCTGGCCGGTCACGGCCGCCCCGTCGAGGCGGGCGCCCCGGCCAACATCACGCTCTACGACGCCTCGGCGCGCGCCGGGGTGGACCCCTCGGCCTTCGCCTCGCGCAGCCGCAACACGCCGTACGAGGGCAGGACCCTGCCCGGCCGGGTCGTGGCCACCCTCCTGCGCGGCAGACCGACCGTCCTGGACGGCAAGCTCGTCTGACATCCGGCCCGCCGCCCGCCGTACGGTCCACCCGCGCGGCGGGCGACGGGGCCGCCCGGCCCCGGCCCGCGGAGGGCGCGGAGCGCCGGGGGAGGCGCGCGGCGACCGGCCCGTGCCCGGGGAACGGGCGGGCGGAGCCGGACGGAACGGCGCGTCTCACATCGTGGAGGCAGCCTCCACCAACATGCCTGATATTTCATACTTTGCGGAGCAGTGACCGATATGATCGGGGTTTTCGAGTGACCGCAGTGCTAGTGCTGGAAGACGGCCGCGTCTTCCAAGGGGCGCCCTACGGCGCCGAGGGAGAGACCTTCGGCGAGATGGTCTTCAACACCGGGATGACCGGCTACCAGGAGACGCTCACCGACCCCTCGTACCACCGCCAGATCGTCGCGATGACCGCGCCGCACATCGGCAACACCGGCGTCAACGACGAGGACCCCGAGTCCTCGCGGGTCTGGGTCGCCGGCTACGTCGTCCGCGAGCCCGCCCGCGTCTCCTCCAGCTGGCGCGCCCGCCGCTCCCTCGACGACTACCTCCGGGAGCAGGGCGTCGTCGGCATCGCCATCTCCGGCACCCGGGCCCTCACCCGCCACCTGCGCGAGCGCGGGGCCATGCGCGCCGGGATCTTCTCCGGCGACGCCCTCGCCCCCGTCGAGGAGCTGGTCGAGCGGGTCCGGCGCAGCCCCGGCATGGAGGGCGCCGACCTGGCGGAGGAGGTCTCCACCGCCGAGCCGTACGTGGTGCCGGCGATCGGCGCCAAGCGCTTCACCGTGGCGGCCGTGGACCTCGGGATCAAGTCGATGACCCCGCACCGGATGGCCGAGCGCGGCTGCGAGGTGCACGTCCTGCCGGCCTCCAGCACCGCCGAGGACATCCTCGCCGTCGACCCCGACGGCGTGTTCTTCTCCAACGGCCCCGGCGACCCGGCCACCGCCGACGGCGCCGTCGAGGCGCTGCGCGGCGTCCTCGCCGCGGGCCGGCCGTTCTTCGGCATCTGCTTCGGCAACCAGATCTTCGGCCGGGCCCTGGGCCTGGGCACCTACAAGCTGCGCTACGGCCACCGCGGCGTCAACCAGCCGGTCCAGGACCGGAGCACCGGCAAGGTGGAGATCTCCGCGCACAACCACGGCTTCGCCGTACGGGCGCCGCTGGACGGCCCGTTCGACACGCCGTACGGCCCGGCGGAGGTCAGCCACGTCAACCTCAACGACGACTGCGTCGAGGGGCTGCGGCTCGTCGACCGGCCGGCCTTCAGCGTCCAGTACCACCCCGAGGCGGCGGCCGGCCCGCACGACTCCGCGGGGCTGTTCGACCGGTTCTGCGACCTGATGGAGCAGGAGAGGGGACGAGCGAGCGGAGTGGGCGGCGACGAAGGAGCCGGCCGCGCAGCGAGTGAGGAGCCGAACGCGACCATGAATACGGAGGGTGGTAAGGATGCCTAAGCGTACGGACATCCGGTCGGTCATGGTGATCGGCTCCGGGCCGATCGTGATCGGCCAGGCCTGCGAGTTCGACTACTCCGGCACCCAGGCATGCCGCGTGCTGCGCGCCGAGGGCTTCCGCGTCATCCTCGTCAACAGCAACCCGGCCACGATCATGACGGACCCGGAGTTCGCCGACGCCACCTACGTCGAGCCGATCACCCCGGAGATCGTCGAGAAGATCATCGCGAAGGAGCGGCCGGACGCCCTGCTGCCCACCCTCGGCGGTCAGACCGCGTTGAACACCGCGATCGCGCTGCACGAGGCCGGGGTGCTCAAGGAGTACGGCGTCGAGCTGATCGGCGCCGACGTCGACGCCATCCAGGCGGGCGAGAACCGCGAGATGTTCAAGGCCATCGTCGCCAAGGTCGCCGCCGAGCGGGGCCTGAACGCCGAGTCGGCCCGCTCGGTCGTCTGCCACACCATGGACGAGTGCCTGGCCGCCGCGGCGGAGCTGGGCTACCCGCTGGTGGTGCGCCCCTCCTTCACCATGGGCGGCGTCGGCTCCGGCTTCGCCCACGACGAGGACGGCCTGCGCCGCATCGCCGGGGCCGGCCTCGACGCCTCCCCGACCAGCGAGGTGCTCCTGGAGGAGTCCATCCTCGGCTGGAAGGAGTACGAGCTGGAGGTGATGCGCGACAGGGCCGACAACGTCGTCATCGTCTGCTCCATCGAGAACCTCGACCCGATGGGCGTGCACACCGGCGACAGCGTCACCGTGGCCCCCGCGCTGACCCTGACCGACCGCGAGTACCAGAACATGCGCGACGTCGCCATCGCGGTCATCCGCGAGGTCGGCGTGGACACCGGCGGCTGCAACATCCAGTTCGCGGTCGACCCGAGCACCGGCCGCATGGTCGTCATCGAGATGAACCCCCGGGTCTCCCGCTCCAGCGCGCTGGCCTCGAAGGCCACCGGCTTCCCGATCGCCAAGATCGCGGCCAAGCTCGCCATCGGCTACACCCTGGACGAGATCCCCAACGACATCACCCGGGAGACCCCGGCGTCGTTCGAGCCCTCGCTCGACTACATCGTGGTCAAGGTCCCCCGCTTCGCCTTCGACAAGTTCCCCGGGGCCGACGCGACGCTGACGACCCACATGAAGTCGGTCGGCGAGGCCATGGCCATCGGCCGGTCCTTCCCCGAGGCCCTGCAGAAGGCGCTGCGCTCCCTGGAGAAGAAGGACGCGGTCTTCACCTGGGCCGGGGAGCCGGGCGACAAGGGCGCGCTGCTCGCCGCCTGCCGCGACCCCCACGACGGCCGCCTGCGCACCATGCAGCAGGCCATCCGGGCCGGGGCGACGCCCGAGGAGCTGTTCGAGGCCACCTCGGTGGACCCGTGGTTCCTCGACCAGCTCTTCGCCATCGAGGAGGTCGCCGCCGAGCTGCGCCGGACCCCGCGGCTCGACGCGGAGGCGCTGACCCTGGCCAAGCGGAACGGCTTCAGCGACGCGCAGATCGCCGAGCTGTGCGACATGACCGAGGAGCGGGTGCGCGACCTGCGCCACGCGCTCGGCGTGCGGCCGGTCTACAACACGGTGGACACCTGCGCCGCCGAGTTCGCCGCGCAGACGCCCTACCTGTACTCCACCTACGACGAGGAGACCGAGGTCCCGCCGGGCGAGCGGCCCAAGGTCATCATCCTCGGCTCCGGGCCCAACCGCATCGGCCAGGGCATCGAGTTCGACTACGCGTGCGTGCACGCCTCCTTCGAGCTGTCGAAGGCCGGCTACGAGACCGTCATGGTCAACTGCAACCCCGAGACGGTCTCCACCGACTACGACACCTCCGACCGGCTCTACTTCGAGCCGCTCACCCTGGAGGACGTCCTGGAGGTCGTCCACGCCGAGCAGCAGAGCGGCACGGTCGCGGGCGTCATCGTCCAGCTCGGCGGCCAGACCCCGCTGGGCCTGGCGCAGGCGCTCAAGGACGCCGGCGTCCCGATCGTCGGCACCTCGCCGGAGTCGATCCACCTGGCCGAGGAGCGCGGCGCGTTCGGCCGGGTCCTGGCCGAGGCGGGCCTGCCCGCGCCCCGGCACGGCACCGCGACCGGCGAGCAGGAAGCCCTGGAGATCGCCGCCGAGATCGGCTACCCGGTGCTGGTGCGGCCCTCCTACGTCCTCGGCGGCGCCGGCATGGCCATCGTCTACGACGACGAGACGCTGGTCACCTACATGTCCCGGGCCGGAGCCGTCAGCGACCACCCGGTGCTGGTGGACAAGTTCCTCGACGAGGCCGTCGAGATCGACGTGGACGCCCTGTTCGACGGCGAGGAGCTCTACCTCGGCGGCGTCATGGAGCACATCGAGGAGGCCGGCATCCACTCCGGCGACTCGGCGTGCTCGCTGCCGCCGATGACGCTGGGCAGCCACGACATCAAGCGCATCCGCGCGGCCACCGAGGCCATCGCCCGCGGCGTGGGCGTGCGCGGCCTGATCAACGTGCAGTACGCCATGTCGGCGAACATCCTGTACGTGCTGGAGGCCAACCCGCGCGCCAGCCGTACGGTGCCGTTCGTCTCCAAGGCCACCGCGGTGCCGCTGGCCAAGGCGGCGGCCCGGGTGATGATGGGGGCGAAGATCGCCGAGCTGCGCGCCGAGGGCATGCTCCCGGCCGAGGGCGACGGCGGCACCCTGCCGCTGGACGCGCCCATCGCGGTCAAGGAGGCGGTGCTGCCGTTCAACCGGTTCATCCGCAGCATGAACGACGCGGTGGACACGGTGCTGGGCCCGGAGATGCGCTCCACCGGCGAGGTGATGGGCATCGACGAGTTCTTCGGCATCGCCTTCGCCAAGTCGCAGGCCGCCGCCTACGGCTCGCTTCCGGTCAAGGGGCGGGCGTTCGTATCGGTGGCGAACCGGGACAAGCGCGCCATGATCTTCCCGGTGAAGGCGCTCGCCGATCTCGGCTTCGAGATCCTGGCCAGCGAGGGTACCGCCGAAGTGCTGCGCCGCAACGGCGTCCATGCCAAGATCGTGCGCAAGCAGAGTGACGGGCCGGGCCCCGACGGTGAACCGACCATCGGCCGGCGGATCCTGGACGGCGAGGTGGACCTCATCGTGAACACGCCCTTCGGCAGCCCCGGCCAGTCCGGGCCGCGGCTGGACGGCTACGAGATCCGCACCGCGGCCGTGCTGCGGGGCATCCCGTGCATCACGACCGTCCAGGGCCTGGCCGCCGCCGTGCAGGGCATCCAGGCGATCGTCCGCGGGGACGTGGGGGTACGGTCCCTCCAGGAGCACGCGGAGCGGATGAGGGGATGAGCGAGCGGAGTGGCCGGTGAAGAATGAGCCGTCCGCGAAGTGAGCGAGGAGCCGAACGCGACCGTGTGGGCGGGCGGATGAGGGGATGAGCGAGCGGAGTGGCCGGTGAAGAATGAGCCGTCCGCGAAGTGAGCGAGGAGCCGAACGCGACCGTGGACACCGCCGGATGAGGGGGTGACCGGGAGGGGACGGACAGGGGGCGAGCGAAGGAGACCACGGGCACGGCGGATCTGCGGGGCGGACGCCCCAGGCGGAGGTGAGGAAGACGCCTGTTACTCCGGTGCAGGTGACCGGCACGGTGCTGACGACGCGCCGGGTCGACGCTTACCATGCGCTGACCGTGGTGGCGCCCGGCATCGCCGAGCGCTTCCGGCCCGGTCACTTCGTGGCGGTGGCGGTCGGCGGCGCGCGGACGTCGTCGCTGACCCGCCGTGTCTTCTTCGTCCACGACGTCAAGCCCGACTACGGCGGCACCGTGGAGTTCGTCTTCACCGTGCGCGGCCCGGGCACCGAGTGGCTGGCCGAGCGCCGGGCCCGCGACACGCTCGACCTGGTCGGCCCGCTCGGCCGTCCCTTCCCGCTGCCCCGCGACCCGGTGGGCTGCGTCCTGGCCGGTGGGGAGTACGGCTCGGCCGCGCTGTTCCCGCTGGCCGACGCGCTCCAGCGGCGCGGCTGCCGGGTCGACTTCGTGCTCGGCGCGGCCTCCGCCGACCGGGTGTTCGGCGCGCTGCGCGCCCGCCGGATGGGGGAGACCACCACGCTGACCACCGAGGACGGCTCGGTGGGGATGCGCGGCAAGGTCACCGACGTGCTGCCCGGGGTGATCGCCGACGTGCGGGCCGACGCGGTCTACGCGTGCGGCCCGATGGCGATGCTGCGCGGCGTCACCGCCGTGGCGGTCGAGTTCGACATCCCGGTCCAGGTGGCCGTGGAGGAGCGGATGGCGTGCGGGACCGGCGTGTGCATGACGTGCGTGCTGCCGGTCATCGGGGACGACGGAGTCACCCGGATGGTCCGCTCGTGCGTCGAGGGCCCGGTCTTCCGGGGCGAGCGCGTCCGGTTCGACGACGTCGGAACGATCCCGTTCGACGCGCTGGGAGCGCCCGGTGGGGGATCACGGCATGCCGGTTGACATGCGCACGTACCTGGGGCACGTGGAGCTGGTCAACCCGATCACCACGGCCGCCGGGTGCGCCGCGTCGGGCGCCGAGCTGGCGCAGTTCTTCGACCTGGGCCGCATCGGCGCGCTCACCACGCGGTCGATCACGATGGCCCCCAGGGCGGGCCGTCCGACGCCCAGGATGGCCGAGACGCCCTCGGGCATGCTGAACGCCGTCGGGCTCCAGGGGCCGGGCGTGGACGCCTTCCTGGAGCGCGAGCTGCCCTGGCTGGCCCAGAGGAGCGTCCGGACGGTGGTCTCCATCGGCGGCGGCACCGTGGCCGAGTACACCGCCCTGGCCCGCAGGCTCACCGACGCGCCCGGGGTGACCGCCGTGGAGGTCAACCTGTCGTGTCCCAACATCGAGGACCGCGGCCGGGTCTTCGCCCGCGACGGCGCCGCCTCGGCCGAGGTGATCGCCTCGGTGCGCTCGGTGATGCGCTACGACGTGCCCGTGGTGGCCAAGCTCTCCCCGGACGTGCCGGACATCGTCAGCGTCGCCCGCGCGTGCGTGGACGGCGGCGCCGACGCCCTCTCGATGATCAACAATCCGCTCGGCATGAGCATCGACACCGAGACCATGCGGCCCGCGCTCGCCGCGGTCACCGGGGGGCTGTCCGGCCCCGCCGTGCGGCCGCTGGCCGTACGCTGCGTGTGGCAGGTGCACGCCGCGCTGCCCAGCGTGCCCATCATCGGCATGGGCGGCGTGCTGACCGGCCGGGACGCCTTCGAGCTCATCCTGGCGGGCGCCTGCGTCGTCGCCGTGGGCACCGCCCTGTTCCACGACCCCTACGCCTGCATACGGATCCTGCGTGAGCTGGAGGAGTTGCTGGCGGCCCGGGGGTTCAACCGGCTCGCCGACGCCGTCGGGCTGGCCCACCGCCCGCCGGGTGCGTCGACCCGGCACCGTACAGACCTGGAGGAGAGTTCCCTGTGAGGCCCGCACCCATCGCCGTAGCCCTGGACGCGCCCGACCTGGAGACCGCGGCCCGCTGGGCGAGCCTGGTGACGCCCCACGTCAGCACGATCAAGGTCGGACTGGAGCTCTACCTCCGCTACGGCCCCGAGGTGATCGCCTCGGTGCGCGGAGCGAGCGGCGTCGACATCTTCCTCGACCTGAAGCTGCACGACATCCCCAACACCGTCGCCGGCGCCGCGAGGGCCGTAGGACGGCTCAGGCCGGCCATCCTGACCGTCCACGCCGCGGGCGGCCCCACGATGATCTCAGAGGCCGTACAGGCCCTTCCGGACACGAGGATCGCGGCCGTGACGGTGCTCACGTCGCTGTCGGAGGCCGACCTGGAGCGGATCGGCCTCGCCGGCCCGCCCGGCGACGCGGTGCGCCGCCTGGCGGCCATGGCCGTCGGCGCGGGCGCCCAGGCGCTCGTCTGCTCGCCGCAGGAGGTCGCCGCGGTGCGCGGGGAGGTGGGGCCGGACATCATCCTGATCACCCCCGGGGTGCGCCCCGCGGGCTCCGGAAGCCAGGACCAGGCGCGGGTGGCCACGCCGGAGCAGGCGTTCGCCGACGGGGCCGACCTGCTCGTGATCGGCCGCCCGATCACCGGTTCGGCCGACCCCGGCGCGGCGGCCGCGGGCATCGCCGCGGCCCTCCGGCGGAGCGCCGCGGCGGGCGATCGGCGAGTGTGATCTTCGTCGCTGAAAACGCCGCGTAGACCGTACTTTCATCGACACTGCGTCACAATCTCGTCACGCAGGGCGACAAAGTAGATTTTCTAAGGGGAGAAACTGGCCTTGACGTTGCTTGAAGCGTCATGACCAGCTAGTTTCCCTTCCCGTCCGAGTACATCGACAGGAAATTCGAGGTGACCCGGCGTGGCTCTTCCTCCCCTTACCCCTGAGCAGCGCGCCGCAGCCCTAGAGAAGGCTGCCAAGGCCCGCCGAGAGCGTGCCGAGGTTAAGAACCGTCTCAAGCACGGCGCCATCTCTCTGGCTGAGGTGCTCAAAGACGGGCAGGCTGACGACGTCATCGGCAAGATGAAGGTCTCGGCCCTTCTGGAGTCGCTCCCCGGCGTGGGCAAGGTCCGCGCCAAGCAGCTCATGGAGCGGCTCGGTATCGCAGAGTCCCGCCGCGTGCGGGGCCTGGGTGCCAACCAGCGGGCTTCACTCGAGCGTGAGTTCGGCGGAGCCGAGAGCTAGTCTCGGTTCAAGTACGACCATGTTCGCCCCGCTTCGGTGGGAAATGTCATCACGGGGGGTCTGGAGTGTCCGGAACGACGCGGCAGGGCGGAAGCCCTGCCTCGGGGAAAGCCGCTGAAAGCGGGTCCGGCGGCTCCACCCCCTCGGCCGCGGGCCGGGAGCGGGTGCGAGCCCTCCCCGGCCCGACCGGCAGGCGCCTGACGGTCCTCTCGGGGCCGTCGGGCGTCGGCAAGTCCACGGTCGTCGCCGAGCTCCGGCGGGCACACCCCGAGGTGTGGCTGTCGGTCTCGGTGACCACCAGGAAGCCCCGTCCGGGCGAGACCCACGGCGTGGAGTACTTCTTCGCCGACGACGAGGAGTTCGACCGCCTCGTCGCCTCCGGCGAACTGCTGGAGTGGGCCGAGTTCGCCGGCAACCGGTACGGCACGCCGCGCGGCCCGGTGCTGGAGAAGCTCGCAGCCGGGGTGCCCGCCGTACTGGAGATCGACCTGCAGGGCGCGCGGCAGGTGCGCGCGACCATGCCCGAGGCCCTCCTGGTCTTCCTGGCCCCCCCGACCTGGGAGGAGCTGGAGAAGCGCCTGCGCGGCAGGGGCACCGAGCCCGAGGACGTCATCGAGCGGCGCCTCGCGGCCGGCCGCGTCGAGATGGCGGCCGAGTGCGAATTCGACCTGACCCTTGTCAACACGTCCGTCCAGGATGTATGCCACCGGCTGATAGCCTTGATGGCTGATGCTCCCGAGGCCTCGCGCCCCGGCCGTTCACCTAGCTAGGGGAAATCACACGTGGCTACCAACGCCTCCTCCTATTCCGAAGGCATCACCAACCCGTCGATCGACGCGCTGCTGGACATCGTCGACAGCAAGTACAGCCTCGTGATCTTCGGTTCGAAGCGGGCGCGGCAGATCAACGCCTACTACTCGCAGCTCGGCGAGGGCCTGCTCGAGTACGTCGGCCCGCTGGTCGAGACCCACGCGCAGGAGAAGCCGCTGTCCATCGCGCTGCGCGAGGTCAGCGAGGGCCTGCTCACCGCCGAGCCGATCGAGGGCTAGTCGCACCGATGACGTCTGGCGAGGGCGTGACGGCGGGCCGCCCGGCCGCGCCGGACGCCGGCCCGATCGGCGATCCGGCCGGTGACCCGCCCGGCGTTCCCGCGGACGCCGCGGCGCGTGCGGAGGGCCGGCCGCGCCGCCCCTCCGTCGTTCTCGGCGTCAGCGCGGGCATCGCCGCCTACAAGGCGTGCGAACTGCTGCGCCTGTTCACCGAGTCCGGCCACGATGTCCGGGTCGTCCCGACCCGCGAGGCCCTGAGGTTCGTCGGCGAGCCGACCTGGGCCGCGCTGTCCGGCAACCCGGTCGCCACCGACGTCTGGGACTCGGTGCACGAGGTCCCGCACGTCCGGATCGGCCAGGGCGCCGACCTGGTGGTGGTGGCGCCCGCCACCGCCGACGTGCTCGCCCGCGCCGCCCACGGGCTGGCCGGCGACCTGCTGACCAACACCCTGCTCACCGCGCGGTGCCCGGTGGTGTTCGCCCCCGCGATGCACACCGAGATGTGGGAGCACCCGGCGACCAGGGCCAACGTCGCCACGCTCCGCGAGCGCGGCGCGATCGTCATCGACCCCGCCGTGGGCCGCCTGACCGGCGCCGACACCGGCCGCGGCCGGCTGCCCGACCCCCGCGAGATCTTCGAGGTCTGCCGCCGGGCGCTGCGCGGGCGCGGCGCCGACCTGGCCGGCCGCCGCCTGGTGGTCTCCGCCGGCGGCACCCGCGAGGCCATCGACCCGGTCCGCTTCATCGGCAACCGCTCCTCGGGCCTGCAGGGGTACGCCCTGGCCCGCACGGCCGTCGCCCGCGGGGCGGAGGTCACCCTGGTGGCCGCCAACGTCTCGCTGCCCGACCCGGCCGGGGCGACGGTGGTCCGGGTGGAGTCGGCCCTGGAGCTGCGCGAGGCCGTCCTGGCGGCGCTGGAGGGCGCCGACGCGATCGTCATGGCCGCCGCCGTGGCCGACTTCCGGCCCGCCGCGCCGCACGACTCGAAGATCAAGAAGACCTCGGCCGGGCCCGAGCCGGTCCACCTGGTCGAGAACCCCGACATCCTCGCCGAGCTGGGGGAGCGCCGCCGCGAGGGGCTCAAACCGTACCCGCGGGTCATCGTGGGCTTCGCCGCCGAGACCGACGACGTCCTGGCCAACGGCCGGGCCAAGCTCGCCCGCAAGGGCTGCGACCTGCTCGTCGTCAACCAGGTGGGCGCGGGGCTGGCCTTCGGCACCCCGGACAACGCGGCCGTGGTGCTGGGCGCGGACGGGGAGCGGGCGGAGGTGCCTCGCGGCCCCAAGGAGGACCTCGCCGACGTGGTCTGGGACCTCGTCGCCGAACGCCTGGCCTGACCGGCCGCCCGCCGGTGCTTGCCGGGGCTCCCCTCCCGGCGGATACTGCGTCCGGAAGGTCGTGGAACGCGTCCGGCGGGGAGGAGTCGACCATGCCGGTGTCCGCCGCCGTCCGGGCCCGGTGCCGCGCCCTGCTGCCCCCCGGTGATGACATCCGCTACGTCCTGCCCGCCCTGTCGGTGGGCTCGCCGGGGATGGCCACGTTCCTGATCGTGGTCTCCAGCCGGTCGATCTTCGTGCTGTCCACCCGGTTCTTCGACCGGGACATGCCGACCTCGGTGTACGCCACGCACGCGCGCCGTACCCGTCTGGGGCCGGTCGAGTTCTCGGTGGGCGCGGCCATCGCGCTGGGCGGCATGGTCTTCGAGATCGAGGAGGAGTACGCGGCGGTGGTCGCCGCCGCGGACGCCGAGGTCTTCGCACCCGAGACGCTGCCCCCGGACCCGCTCCCCGACCTCTGACCTCTGACCCCCGAGCCGCGACGCGCAGCGTCGCCATGAGCCCGCGAGGGGCGCCGGTGTCTGGACTGAGGAGCGCAGCCGCGGAGCGGCGGAGTGACGAGGGAAGGCACCGGATCAAGAGCCCCCGAGCCGCGACACGAAGTGTCGCCATGAGCCCGCGAGGGGCGCCGGTGTCTGGACTGAGGAGCGCAGCCGCGGAGCGGCGGAGTGACGAGGGAAGACGCCGGGCTAAGAGCCCCGAGCCGCGACGCGCTAGCGTCGCCATGAACACAGCGGCACGATACGAGGTGCTGACGCCGGGCCCGACACGAGATGATACGAACGTGATGGTTTCGCGGCGCCGTCACAGGTGGGGCTAGACTTCGGCGAAGCGCTACTGGCGTCGTGCCGATGCCAGAGCCCTGAACGCCAGCAGCCGCTGCATGAGGAGCCACTGACTTGTCCCGTCGCCTGTTCACCTCCGAGTCGGTCACAGAGGGCCACCCGGACAAGATCGCCGACCAGATCAGTGACGCGATTCTCGACGCCATGCTCAAGGGTGACCCCAGGAGCCGCGTCGCGGTCGAGACGCTGATCACCACCGGCCAGGTCCACGTCGCCGGAGAGGTGACGACGGAGACCTACGTCGACATCCCCGGTCTCATCCGGGAGAAGATCCTCGACATCGGCTACGACGCCTCCCACAAGGGCTTCGACGGCGCCTCCTGCGGCGTCTCGGTGTCCATCGGAGCCCAGTCGCCCGACATCGCCCAGGGCGTCGACGACGCCTACGAGGCCCGCGAGGGCGAGGCCGGCGACGAGCTGGACCGCCAGGGAGCCGGGGACCAGGGCCTGATGTTCGGCTACGCCTGCCGGGAGACCCCCGAGCTGATGCCGCTGCCGATCACCCTCGCCCACCGCCTGTCCGAGCGCCTGTCCCAGGTCCGCAAGAACGGCACCGTCCCCTACCTCCGCCCGGACGGCAAGACCCAGGTCACCATCGAGTACGACGGTGACAAGCCGGTCCGCCTCGACACCGTCGTCGTCTCCACCCAGCACGCGGCCGAGATCGACCTCAAGGAGATGCTGGCGCCGGACATCAAGGAGCACGTGGTCGACCCGGTGCTCGCCGGCCTGGACATCGACACCGAGGGCTACCGCCTGCTGGTCAACCCCACCGGCCGCTTCGAGATCGGCGGCCCCATGGGCGACGCCGGCCTGACCGGCCGCAAGATCATCGTGGACACCTACGGCGGCATGGCCCGCCACGGCGGCGGCGCCTTCTCCGGCAAGGACCCGTCCAAGGTGGACCGCTCGGCCGCCTACGCCATGCGGTGGGTCGCCAAGAACATCGTGGCCGCCGGTCTGGCCGACCGCGCCGAGGTCCAGGTCGCCTACGCCATCGGCAAGGCGCACCCGGTCGGCGTCTTCGTCGAGACCTTCGGCACCGAGAAGGCGCCGATCGAGAAGATCCAGGAGGCCGTGCTCAAGGTCTTCGACCTGCGCCCGGCCGCGATCATCCGCGACCTCGACCTGCTGCGCCCGATCTACTCGGCGACCTCCGCCTACGGCCACTTCGGCCGGCCGGAGTTCTCCTGGGAGGCGACCGACCGGGCCGACGCCCTGCGCACCGCCGCCGGCCTGTAGACCGGACCGCGGACCGGATCCGCCCGGCAGCCCCCGTGAGACGGCTCACGGGGGCTGCGCCGTTCCGGCGACCTTGATCGCGAGCCGGCCACCGGCGGGGAGTAGTTTCTCCTTGAAGGATCTTGGGGGAGAACGTGGACGGGCGGTCGGGGGCGGGCGAACCGCCCGTGGAGATCACAGGTTTCGTGGGGCGCAAGAAGGAGGTCCGCCAGATCAAGCGCCTCCTTCAGGCGTCGAGGCTGGTCACCGTCACCGGTGTGGCGGGCGTCGGCAAGTCGCGGGTGGCGGTGGAGGCCGCCTCCGGGGTGCGCCGGGCCTTCGCCGACGGCGTCCACGTCGTGGAGCTGGCCGGGGTCGGCGACCCCGGCCACCTGGAGCGGGCCGTGGCCCGGGCGCTCGACCCGACCGGCACGCTCGCCGGTCCCGGGGACCCGGGGCTGGCCGGGCACCTCGGTGACCGGCAGGCGCTGCTGGTCCTCGACTCCTGCGAGCACCTGGTGGACGCCTGCGCGGCGCTGGCGCAGACCCTGCTGGAGAACAGCCCCGAGCTGAGGATCCTGGCCACCAGCAGGCAGCCGCTCGGCGTGCCGGGCGAGCACATCGTGGCGCTGCCGCCGATGGCGCTGCCCGGCCCGCGGGCCGGGACCTCCCTGGCCGCGCTCGCCCGGCACGACGCGGTCGCGCTGTTCCTGCAGCGGGTCACCGCGGCGAACCCCGGCTACGCGCCCACCGACGCCGACGCCGCCAGGATCGCCGAGATCTGCGTCAGGCTGGAGGGGATCCCGCTGGCCATCGAGCTGGCCGCCGCCCGGGCCCGCGAGATCCCGCTGGGGCTGATCCTGCGCTTCCTCGATGACCGGCTCTGGCTGCTGGCGGGCCGTACGGCAGGCGGGCGGCACCCGACCGTCGGGGCCACCGTCGAGTGGAGCCACGAGCTGTGCACCGCCGACGAGCGGCTGCTGTGGGCGCGGCTGCCGGTCTTCGTCTCCGCCTTCGACGCGGCCGCGGCCGAGGCGGTGTGCGCCGACGGGGAGCTGCCCCCCGAACGGGTGCTTCCGGCGCTGCTGGGGCTGGTGGACAAGTCGATCGTCGTGCCGGTCAGGCAGGAGGAGGACACCGTCTACCGGCTGCCGGGCATCATCCGCGAGTACGGCGTCGCGGCCGGGGGCGTCGACCGGGAACGGCTGCGCCGCCGCCACCTGGAGTACTACGCCGGCCTGGCGCAGCGGGGCCGGCGCGCCGGCCGGTACGGCGACCAGCTGCGGATGTGGATCCGGGTCCGGCGGGACTGGCCCAACCTGCGGGCGGCCCTGGACCTGTGCGCCGAGGACGCCGCCCTGCGCGAGACCGGCCTGATGACGGCCGCCGCGCTGTGGTACCTCTGGGTGGCCTGCGGGATGCTCCGGGAGGGCCGCCACCACCTGGAGCGGCTGCTGGCCCTTCCCGGGCCGTGGGACGACGCCCGCGCCTGGGGGACGCTCACCCTCGTCTACATCGCCGAGGCCCGCGGAGACCTGGAGTCGGCCCGGTCGCTGCTGGAGGAGTGCGACAGGCACTCCCCGCCCGGAGATCCCCTGATCCCCCTGGTCCATCTCAAGATGAGCGGCACGGTGGCCTTCCTGGAGGGCGACACGCGCGGCGCGGAGCGCATGCTGGGCGAGGCGGCCGAGCGGCTCGTCCCCGACGGGGAGGTGCCGGAGGTGTTCCTGCCGGCGCTGATCGAGCTGGGAACGAGCCTCGCCTGGGGCGGGGAGACGGCGCGGGCCGGGGAGGTCTTCCTGGAGTGCCGCCGGATCTGCGCCGAGCTGGGGGAGGAGTGGGCGAGCGCCTACGCCGACTACGGCCTGGGCCTGGTCGCGCTGGCCGATGGCGACGCCGGCCTGGCCGCGGCGTACGCGCGCGACTCCCTGCGGGTCAAGCGGCGGCTGGCGGACGCGGTGGGCATCGTCTTCTGCCTGGAGCTGCTGGGCTGTGCCGCGGCCTGCGACGGCGATCTGCCCCGGGCGGGGCGGCTGCTCGCCGCGGCGCGGGCCGGCCGGAGCGACAAGGGGCTGCCGGAGCGGGGCTACCCGGCGATGACGGCCGACAGCGCCCGCTGGGCCGAGGTGGTGGACAGGGGTCTTCCGTCCCGGGAGGCCGAACGGGCGGCCCGCGAGGGTGCGGGGATGGGCCTCACGGAGGCGGTCGCCTACGCGCTGGGCGAGGAGCCCGGGGGAACCGCCGGGGACGCCGGAGACACGGTGGGCGCGCGGGGCGGTGCCGTACGGGACGCCGGGGACTGGGCGCCGCTGACCCGCAGGGAGCGGGAGGTGGCCGAACTGGTCGCCGACGGGCTGACCAACCGGCAGATCGCCCACCGGCTGATGGTCGTCCAGCGGACCGTCGACTCGCACGTCGGGCACATCCTGGCCAAGCTGGGCTTCTCGGCGCGCGCCCAGATCGCGGCCTGGGCGACCCGGCGCCGCCGGGACGCGTGAGCGCCGGCTGCTAGGTTCTGTTCCGCCGGAGATCCGGAGAAGCGAAGAGCCGGAGACGGAGAGGGGGTGCGGCGATGACGGCACGGCCGGGGAGACGGCGGGCGGGGAACCTCCCGGTGGACCTGTCCAGCTTCGTGGGACGGGCCGGGGAACTGGCCGACGGCGCGCGCCTGCTGGCCGGCGCGCGGCTCCTGACCGTCACCGGCCCCGCGGGGGTGGGCAAGACCCGCACCGCGCTGCGCCTGGCCGGCGGCCTGCGCCGCCTGTTCCCCGGCGGGGTGTGGCGGGTCGAGCTGTCGGGCGCGGACGACCCCGCGGCGGCCGTCGCCGCGACGCTGGGGCGGCACGCGCCCTTCCCGGCACGGAACACGGCGCGGGGCGAAGCGGGGGAGGCGGCGCCGGACGGGGCACGGGACGCGGTGCCGGAGGCGGGAGAGGGCGGGTTCCGGGACGCCGCGCCGGGCACGGCGCGGGACGCGGTCACCGAGGACGCGGCTCCCGGAGACCCGGCTCCGGCGGGTGCGGCTCCGGCGGCCCCGAGGCCGCGTGACAGACGGACGCTCATCGTCCTCGACACCTGCGAGCACGTCCTCGGCGAGGCGGCCCGGCTGGCCGGGGCACTGGTGACCGGCGCGCCCGGGGTCACCGTGGTGGCCACCAGCCGCAGGCCGCTCGGCCTGCCGGGGGAACGGGTGCTGCGGCTGGCGCCGCTGCCGCCCGCGGACGCCGTGCGGCTGTTCGAGGACCGGGCGGTGGCCGCCGATCCCGGCTTCGTGCTGACCGCCGCCGCCGCGCCGGCGGTCGCCGAGATCTGCGCCCGGCTGGACGGGCTGCCGCTGGCCGTCGAGCTGGCCGCCGCCCGGATGCGCTCGATGTCGGCCGGGGACCTGCTGGAGGAACTGCGCCACCGGTTCACCCTGCTGGGCGGGGTGAGCAGGAGCGTGCTGCCGCGTCACCGGGGCCTGCGGGCGGCCGTGCAGTGGAGCCACCGGCTGTGCGACGCCGAGCAGCGGACGATGTGGTCGCTGCTCGCGGCCCTGCCCGGCCCCTTCGACCTGGCCGGCGCCGAGCGGGCCTGCGCGGCGGCGCTCGGGGCGGACCGGGTGGCGCCGGTGCTGGCCGGGCTGGTCGAGTCGTCGGTGGTGCTGCGCGAGCCGGGGAACCGCTACCGGATGCCGGAGTCCTACCGGCGGTTCGGCCCCGAGGACCCGGGGCACTTCGAGCGTCCGGGGAGCCCCGAGCACCCTGAGAACCCGAAGCACCTGGAGCGCCTGGAGCACCCTGAGAACCTGAAGCGCCTGGAGCGCCCTGAGCTCTCCGAGTCCGCCGAGCACTCCGAGCGCCCGGCGGGGCACCGGGTGCGGCCGTCCGCGTCGCGGCAGCCGCGTGGCGTGTGGCGGCCGGCCTGCGGGGCCCTCCAGTCGGCGCGGACGAGGCAGGCGGTCGCCGGGACGCTCAGCGCCCGGGAGCTCCAGGTGGCCGAGCTGATCACCGAGGGGTTGTCGAACCCGCAGATCGCCATGCGGCTGGGCATCGCCAAGCGCACCGTGGACGCCCACGTCCGCAACATCCTCGCCAAGGGAGGGCTGGCCTCCCGTACCCAGGTGGCCGCCTGGGTGGCCGAGAGCGACCGTCCGCCGCCCGCGCGCGCCTCCGGGGACGACACCGTACGGTGACCCGGCCGCCGGTCCGGGGACCGGTGACGGCGCGGTCACCGTACGGCGGCCGGCCTGAACGGCCGGTGACGCGGCCGGTGACAGGGCCGGCCCCGGTACGGCGACCGGCCCCCGCCTCCCGAGACTGCCGGGCCGCGGAGACGGCCGGGGACGCACAGGGGCGGGCCGGAGGACGCACAGGGACGGGCGAGGGGGCGCACAGGGGCGGGCCAGGGGACGGCCGGGGACGGGCCAGGGGACGGTCGGGGACGAGCTCCGTATAGGCACATCAACCGATGCGGAACGCCCGGCCGGGCCGTCATCATGGACGCGGCCAGTGGGGCACCACGCGTGTCCCGGCTTTCCGCAGCGTTCGGGTGGAACTTGGGAGGGGTCCCCTTCCGCCTGATTGTCGCCGGGACGCGCCCCGTGTCGGGCGTGACCCACTGGCCTTCACGCGTCTTCCACCCGGTGGCGCGGCGCAGGCGCGGCCCGGGCGCCCGCCGCCGGGTGGGGTGATTCTCCCGTGCCCGGCGGGGCGTCCGGGTCTGGTAGACCAGGTGGGTGACCGAGACCCGACCCGCACCCGTCGCCCGTCCCTCCTGCGACGAGGGCGCGCTGCTGCCGCTCGACGCCGTGCGCGGGGAGCGGGCCGGGGAGGCGGCGCCGGGTGCGGCGCGACGGGCCGGAGAGACCGCGCCGGGTGCCGCGCGGCGGGCCGGGGAGCCCGCCAGGGGGGTGCCGGAGCCGGCCGCCGTGCTGCCGGTCGCCAGGGTCGCCGTGGACACCCCGCTGCCCCACCTCGACCGGCCGTTCGACTATCTCGTCCCGGCCGCCATGGACGCCGAGGCGGTGCCGGGCGTGCGGGTCCGCGTCCGCTTCGCGGGCAAGCTCGTGGACGGGTTCCTGCTGGAGCGGACCGAGGCCAGCGAGCACCAGGGCAGGCTGGCCCGCCTGGAGCGGGTGGTCTCCCCGGAGCCGGTGCTCACCCCCGAGATCGCCGCGCTGGCCCGCGCCGTGGCCGACCGCTACGCCGGGGCCATGGCCGACGTGCTGCGCCTGGCCGTGCCCCCGCGCCATGCCCGGGTGGAGGCGGAGGAACGGCCGGAGGCGCCCGGCGGCCCCGGCACGGCCCCGGCCCCGGGCGGCGCCGCCTCCGGGGACGCCCCCGGAGGCGCGGGTCCCGTTCCGGGCGGGTCAGCTCCCGGAGAGACGACCGGCGGTCCCGGCTCCGCTCCCGGGGAGACGACCGGCGGTCCCGGTTTCGCTCCCGGGGAGGCGTCCGGCGATCCCGGCTCCGCGCCGGGCGCGGGCGGCCCGGCTTCCGGGGAAACGCCCGCGGGTTCCGCCCCGGGGGACGACACGTCCGGCGGCCCCGGCCCCTGGGCCGACTACCCCGACGGGGAGGCGTTCCTCTCGGCCCTGGCCGAAGGACGGGCTCCGCGCGCCGTGTGGACCGCGCTGCCCGGCGTCACCGGCGACGGCCCCGATTGGCCCCGCGCCGTCGCGGTCGCCGTACGGGAGACCCTCCGCGGCGGCCGGGGGGCGCTCGTGGTGGTGCCCGACGGCAAGGACGTGGCGCTGGCCGACGCGGCGCTGACGGCCGTCCTGGGCCCGGGCGCGCACGTCGCCCTCACCGCCGACCTGGGGCCCGCCGAGCGCTACCGCCGATGGCTGCGGGTCGCCCGGGGGCGGGTGCGCGCCGTCGTCGGCACCAGGGGCGCGGCGTTCGCCCCGGTCGCCGGCCTCGGGCTGGCGGTCATCTGGGACGACGGCGACGACCTGCACGCCGAGCGGCTCGCGCCGTACCCGCACGCCCGCGAGGTGCTGGCGCTGCGCGCCCACCAGAGCCGCGCCGGCCTGCTCGTCGGCGGGTACGCCCGTACCGCCGAGGCCACCCGGCTGCTGGCCACCGGCTGGGCCGGCGCCCTCGTCGCCGCCCGGCAGACGGCCCGTGCCAGGGCGCCCTGGGTACGGCCGGCCGGCGAGGACGCGGAGCTGGCCAGGGACGAGGCGGCGCGGGCCGCCCGGCTGCCCAGCCTCGCCTGGCGGGCCCTGCGGGCCGGCCTGGAGCGCGGCCCGGTGCTGGTGCAGGTCCCGCGGCGCGGTTATCTCCCCGCGCTGGCCTGCATGAACTGCCGGGCGCGGGCCCGCTGCGGGCACTGCTCGGGGCCGCTCGCCCTGCGGTCGGGTCACGCCGTGCCGTACTGCCGCTGGTGCGGGCGGATCGCCGGCGACTGGCGCTGCGAGGCCTGCGGCGCGTCCCGGGTGCGCGCGCAGGTCGTCGGGGTCCGCCGGACGGCGGAGGAGTTGGGGCGCGCCTTCCCCTCGGTCCCGGTGCGGACCTCCGGCCGGGACGGCGTGCTGACCACGGTCGGCCCGGGCCGGGCGCTGGTGGTCGCCACGCCCGGGGCCGAGCCGGTGGCCGAGGAGGGCTACGCCGCCGCCGTGCTGCTGGACGGCTGGGCCCTGCTCGGCCGGCCCGACCTGCGGGCCGCCGAGGAGACGCTGCGCCGCTGGATGAACGCCGCGGCGCTGCTGCGGCCCCGCGCCGAGCTGGTCGTCATGGCCGACTCCGCGGTGCCGGCCGTGCAGGCGCTGCTGCGCTGGGATCCCATCACCCACGCCGAACGGGAACTGGCCGACAGGACAGAACTGGGTTTCCCCCCGGCGGTGCGGATGGCGACCCTCACCGGCTCGCCGGCGGCGGTCAGGGAGATGCTCGGCGAGGTGGCGCTGCCGGACGGGGCGCAGGTCCTGGGACCCGTCCCGGTCGAGACGCACAGGGGCGACCAGGTGCGGGAACGCGCCATGGTACGGGTCTCATGGGCATCGGGGACGGCGCTCGCCGCCGCGCTGAAAGGGGCCGTCGGAGTGCGCTCGGCACGCAAGAGCCCGGAGCCGGTCCGGGTGTGCATTGACCCTCTCGATGTGATTTGACGTGTTTCCCCGATTCGCGGTGCCGTCGGTAAGCCGTTAATTTTCCCCTGTGTCGATCGAATGGGTGAATCGGGCCGTCGCCGACCTGCGCGAGTGGGGGCGCGCGCGGGGCGTCGACGTCGACGTCGACGAGGTCCGGCTGCTCTGCGACTACGCGAGCGACTATCTGAACGTGCACGAACTGGGGGATTTCACCCCGGTCACTTTCGAGGAACTGCTGCTCGACATCTATCCGCGGAAGGTCATCGCCCCGCCGGAGAGCGCCGCCGAGACCGTCGCCGCCGCCCGGACGCTCGTCGACTTCCTGCTCGCCACCGAGGAGATCGGCGGCAAGATGGCCGCGCGGATGCGCTCCACCCTCGACCGGATCGAGCCGGAGATGCCGGTGGCGCTCGCCGACACCTCCCTGTTCGGCATGGCCAAGAGCCTGTTCAGCGCCATGGGCGCCGACTCGCTGGAGCAGGGCGACGTGTCGGTGTCGTCGGCGGCCGAGGTCGACGGGCCGGACGGGGAGCACGACGCCGGGTCGTGCGACTGCCCCGCCTGCTCCCCGCCGCTCCCGCCGGTACGGCTCGCGCCCCGCGAGGAGCTGGCCTCCGACGCCCTGCGGGTGCCCCTGGTGCGGGACGCCCGGCGACTGGCCCAGTGGATGCTGGCCGGGGGCCGCACGCCGACCGTCAGGGGGCGGCTACGGGTCCGCGACGCCGCCGAGGCCCGCGCCCAGCTCGGGGTGGCCGACCCGGCCCTGCTGTGGGACCTCGCGGTGCACACGGGCCTGGTGCGGGTCGAGCGCACCGCCGTCTTCGACGGCGAGGACCCCGGCCCGCTCGACGTCTGGGCGGCGGTCGTGGGCTTCCTGCTGACCTCCGGCACCGGCGGCGCCGTCACCGGGCACCCGGCCCTCGACGAGGAGATCTACACCCTGCTGGACATGGCGTACCGCCTCCAGGAGCCCGTGCCGCTGCCCGCGGTCGCCGAGCACCTGGAGGGGGTCGGGCTGCTGGACGACGGGCCGGTGGACCTCTCGGCGCTCGTGCGGCGGCTGGCCTACTGCGGGCTGGCCGAGGCCGGCGTGGACGACCACCCCGACGGCGAGGACGGCGGCGGCGCCGGCGAGGACGACGGCGCGGCCCCGGAGGTCCTGGAGCTGACCCCGCTGGCCGTGTGGGGCATGCGGAAGCTGTACGGTGACTTCGGCATCGAGGCGCCCGAGGTGGCCGACATGGTCGCCGTCGGCGCCCCCGAGCTCATCGAGGAGCTGCTGTCGGGCATCCCCGAGGAGATGGCCGAGGCCGACATCGAGGGCTGGCTGAGCGGCAGGCCCCCGCTGGAGGCCGCCGCCGAGCTGCTCGACGCGGCCTCCGGCGCGCAGTCGGTCGTCAGGGGCGTCGCGGTGTCGATCGTCGACCGGCTCGGCCCGGAGGCCGAGGAGGCGGTCCGCGGCCGTCTGGACGAGGCCGAGCTGCGCCCGCACGCCATCCACTGGCTCTCCGCCAGAGGACTGCCCGCGCCGGCGCTCACCCCCGACGAGGCGCTGTGGATGAGCGTGGACATGCTCGCCCTGGCCATCTCCGCCGCCGAGGACGACCCCGAGGCGTTCGCCGAGAACATCTCGGCCTCCGGCCCGCCGGCCCACGTGATCGAGGAGATGTGGCGGGTGGACCACCCCGAGGTCGTCGAGGTCCTGGAGCTGCTCGGCCGCTCCATGCGGGACCAGGCCACCGCCAAGGCCGCCCGCAAGGCCGCTTTCAAGGCGCGTTCCCGCGCCATCGGTTAGCCGTACACCCGTGGGGCCCGAGTGCAGTAAGTTGCTCGGGTGGCAAAGAGCGGGAACTCCGGCAACGTCTTCGATCTCGGTGAGCTGCGCAGGCTCGTGGAGGAGCTGGGATCGGGGTCGCGCGAGGCGCGTGCCGCCGTCCTCGACGAGGTCGCCGCGGACGGCGGCGACTGCGACTGCCCCGGTTGCGGCCCCGACGCGCTGAGCTTCCCGCCGGTCCGGCTCGCCCCCGACGGGGAGCTGGCGGCCGCCGTCCTGGAGGTCCCGCTGGTGCGCGACGCCCGGCGGCTGGCCACGTGGACCGGCACCCGCCAGGTGACGCCCGAGGGCCTGCTGCCCGACCCGTTCCTGCCCTGCGCCGAGCTCGGCCTGCCCGGCCCGGCGCGGCTGCACCTGCTGTGGGTCGTCGCGGTCAACACCCGCATGATCCGCATCATGCGGGGCGTGGCGTCGCCCGGCCCGCTGGCGCTGTCGGCCTCGCTGCCCCCCGCGGCGCTGCTGGAGTTCTGGGACGGCGTGGTGATGGACGTCCTGGACCGCGCCGACGAGTCGCTGACCGGCTCCGCCGTGGTCGACGACCACCTGGCCGAGATGCTCGCCACGATGTACGCCGTGCACGACGGCCTGTCCCGCGCCACGCTCGTCAAGGGCATCCTGCAGTCCCACGAGGTGGCCTGCCAGGCCCGCCCGGCGGAGATGCGGGCGCTGGCCGCCGCGCTGCCCGCCGAGCTGGAGTCGGCGCTGGAGCTGCTGGGCTACTGCGGGCTCGTCGAGACCTCCGGGGCGGGCCTGCCCCGGCTGACCCCGCTCGGCATGTGGGCCGTCCGCCAGGACCTGCGGCGCGAGGGCCACGACGCGCCCACCGCGTCCGAGGTCGCGGTCTTCGCCGGCCTCGACGCCGCCGAGCTGGTCGAGGCGATCACCAACCGCTCGGCCGCCCCCAGCGCCGTCGCGGTGTGGCTCGCGTCCCGCGCCCCCGAGGCCGCGGCCCGGGAGCTGGTCAAGATCGCCGCGTCCGGCACGGCCGCCCAGCGCGCCACCGTCGGCTCCATCCTGGAGGAGCTCGGCCCCGAGGCCGAGGTCCCGCTGCGGGAGGCGCTCGCCGAGCCCGCGATGTGGCGTTACGCCGCCTCCTGGCTGCACATCCGCGACCTGCCCGCGCCCGCCCTCACGCTCACCGACCGCACCTGGCTCACCGTCGACACCCTCGCCGCGATGACCTGCCCCGGCCGGGCCGCCGACGTGGCGCGCGAGTTCGACCTGCTCGAACCCGGCGAGGACCCGGTCCGGGTGATCGAGGAGATGGCCCGCGCCGGTCACCCCGAGACGCTCGCCGTACTCGACCTGCTGGCCGCCCGGCACGGCGAGCCGGCCGTCGCCAAGGCCGCCCGCAAGGCCGCGATGAAGACCCGCTCGCGCTGACCCGCCCGCCGCCCGGCCGGGGAGACCCGTTCACGGCGGACACGGACGCGTGCCCGGCCGGGGGCGGCGGTCCTCGCCGGCGACATCCCGGCCACGGTGGGCCGGGCCGGTCCGATCCGCGGGGGACACGACCCCGCCGCCGGGCCTCCGCCCGGCGCGTTCCCGGCCGGACCGGCGCCGGGCCGACGGGCCCGGTGGACCCGGTCCGGGCCCTTAGACTTGGGGGAATCCCCTTAAAAGCGTGAGGAGAGCCTGTTGGCCATTCAGTCGATCCGCCTTTTCGGCGACCCGGTGCTGCGCACCCCCGCGGAGCCGGTGAAGGACTTCGACAAGGAGCTGCGCAAGCTCGTCAAGGACCTCACCGACACGATGATGGACGCCCCCGGGGCCGGCCTGGCGGCGCCCCAGATCGGCGTCGGACTGCGCGTCTTCACCTACTACGTGGACGACCAGCTCGGGCACCTGATCAACCCCAACCTCGACCTGTCCGACGACCAGGACACCGAGGGCGAGGAGGGCTGCCTGTCCTTCCCCGGCCTGTCGTTCCCCACGCCCCGGGCGATCCGGGCCGTGGCCAAGGGGTTCAACATGCACGGCGAGCCCGTCACCCTTGAGGGCACCGACCTGATGGCCCGCTGCTTCCAGCACGAGACCGACCACCTCGACGGCATCCTGTTCATCGACCGGATGGACGCGAAGCAGCGCAAGCTCGCCATGAAGGCGATCCGCGAGGCCGAGTGGAACGGGGTGGCCGCGCCCGCGATCAAGTTCTCCCCGCACACCACCCACGGGAAGGCTCTGTAGGAACCTTGCGCCTGGTCTTCGCCGGTACCCCGGACATCGCCCTGCCCTCGCTGCGGGCCCTGCTCGACTCCTCACGCCACGAGGTGGCCGCCGTCGTCACCCGGCCGGACGCCCAGTCCGGCCGCGGCCGGAAGGTCCACCCGAGCCCCGTCGCGGAGCTGGCGGAGGAGTCGGGCATCGAGATCCTCCGGCCGCAGAAGGCGGGCGACCCGGAGTTCCTGGAGCGGCTGCGCCTGATCGCCCCCGACTGCTGCCCGGTGGTCGCCTACGGCGCGCTGCTGCCGCAGGCCACCCTCGACGTCCCGCGCCACGGCTGGGTCAACCTGCACTTCTCGCTGCTGCCCGCCTGGCGGGGCGCCGCCCCGGTGCAGCACGCGATCCTGCACGGCGACGAGATCACCGGCGCGACCACCTTCCGGCTCGTCAAGGAGATGGACGCCGGCCCGGTCTACGGCGTCCTCACCGAGGAGATCCGCGCCTCCGACACCAGCGGCGCCCTGCTCGCCCGGCTCGCCGAGTCCGGCGCCGGGCTGCTCGCCGCCACCCTCGACGGGATCGAGGACGGCACGCTGGAGGCCGTCCCGCAGCCCCCCGAGGGGGTGAGCTTCACCAAGAAGATCACCGTGGACGACGCCAGGGTCGACTGGTCGGCGCCCGCCATGCGGATCGACCGGCTGATCCGCGCCTGCACGCCCGGCCCCGGCGCGTGGACGGAGTTCCGCGGCCAGCGGCTCAAGCTCGGCCCGGTGCGGCCCGCCCCCGAGGCCGCCGGCCCGGACGCCCCGCTCCCCGGCCGGATCCTGGCGTCCAAGAGGTCCGTGCTGGTCGGCACGGCCACCTGCCCGGTCGAGCTGGGCGAGGTGCAGCCGCAGGGCAAGCGCGTGATGAGCGCCCTGGAGTGGGCCCGCGGCGTGCGGCCCGGCGACGACGACCTCATGGGCGGCGCGTCGTGAGCGGCCGGGGGAACGGCGGCGCGTCCCGCGGCGGAAACGCCGGAGGCGGCGGGCGAGGCGGAAACGGCGGGCACGGCGGCGGACGCGGTGGCGGACGCGGCGGGCACGGTCCCGGCCGGAACGGCGGCCAGGGCGGCCAGGGCGGCCGGGGCGCGGGCGGCGGCCGTCCGCGGCGGCCGGTGCGCGACGAGTCGCGCAACACCGCCTACGACCTGCTGCGCGCCGTCGACGAGCGCGACGCCTACGCCAACCTGCTGATGCCCGCGCTGCTGCGGGAACGCCGCCTGACCGGGCGCGACGCCGGCCTGGCCACCGAGCTGGCCTACGGCACCCTGCGCGGCCTCGGCACCTACGACGAGGTCATCGCCGCCTGCAGCGACCGCGCCCCCGAGGAGGTGGACCCGCCGCTGCTCGATGCCCTGCGCCTCGGCGTCCACCAGCTCCTCGGCACCCGGGTGCCGCCGCACGCCGCCGTGGGCACCACCGTCGACCTGGTACGGCTCCGCGTCGGCGTCGGCGCGTCGAAGTACGCCAACGCGGTGCTGCGCAGGGTGGCGACCCGATCGCGCGAGCAGTGGTTGGAGATCGTGGCCCCCGACCCGGAGGCCGACCCGGTCGGCCACCTGGCCGTGGTCCACAGCCATCCCCGGTGGATCGTCACCGCGCTGCGCGACGCCGTGGGCGGCGGCTTCGACGAGACGGCCGCGCTGCTGGCCGCCGACAACGAGCGCCCCCGCGTCACGCTGGTCGCCCGTCCCGGCCGCGCGTCGGTCGAGGAGCTGTTCCTGGCCGGCGCCCGGCCCGCCGCGTACTCCCCCTACGCCGCCCACCTCCCCGAGGGAGACCCCGGCTCCGTCCCGGCGGTGGCCGAGACGCGCGCCGCCGTACAGGACGAGGCGAGCCAGCTCGTCGCGCTGGCCCTGACCCGCGTCCCGGTGTCCGGCCGCGACACCCGCTGGCTCGACCTGTGCGCGGGGCCCGGCGGCAAGGCGGGCCTGCTCGACGCGATCGCCACGCACGGCGACCCGGCCGCCCTCGACGCCGGAGCCGGTACGGTCACCGGAGCCGGGGAGCCCGCGGCCACGGCGGCCGGAGCCGGCGGGGACGGCCCGGAGGGGCCGGCCGGTTTCGGGGGCGGGGCCCGGCTGCTCGCCGCCGAGCTGCAGTACCACCGCGCCCGGCTGGTCCGGCAGGCCACCCGCGAGGCGGCGGTGATCACCGCGGACGGCACGGTCCCCGCCTGGCGGGCCGGGGCGTTCGACCGGGTCATGGTCGACGCCCCCTGCACCGGCCTGGGCGCGCTGCGCCGCCGGCCGGAGGCCCGCTGGCGGCGCGACCCGCGCAGCCTGCCCGAGCTGGGACGGCTGCAGCGCGCGCTGCTGGACTCGGCCCTGGAGGCCGTCCGGCCCGGCGGGGTCGTCGCCTACGTCACCTGCTCGCCGCACCTGGCCGAGACCTCCACCGTGGTCGGCGACCTGCTGCGCCGCCGCGACGACGTCGAGGCCCTCGACGCCCGCGCGTACCTCCCCGGGATCGAGGGGCTGGGCGAGGGCCCGTACGCCCAGTTCTGGCCTCATCGGCACGGCACCGACGCGATGTTCCTGGCCCTGCTGCGCCGCTGCTGAGCCGCTTCCCGCCGGGCCGTCCGGCCCGGCGGCCCGCCCGGCCGCCGAACCGCCTTCCGCTCCCCGGCCCGCCGGGCGGATCGGCCGCGCACCGGGCGTGGCGGCCGTCCCCGGGGCGGGCGACCGTACGCTGGGAGACGGGACAGGGGGGCCGGGCCGGGTCCGGCGCGCCGCGGACTCGCTGGCGCGTCCCTGTGGACCTGACGGCCTCACCGGGTTCCAATGGTCTTTTGCGCGTTCGCGGGCGCTCACCGGCCGCCGCACCGACGTGGCGGCGGGTACGGCGGGCCGTCCCGGGCGCGTGACGACCGGCGACGGGACGAGGTGCGGAAAATGTGCGGAATCTCCGGTTGGGTGGACTTCGACCGCGACCTCGGGCAGGCGGGTCGCACCGCCCTGGCCATGACCGCCACCATGGCCTGCCGGGGACCCGACGACGAGGGGCTGTGGCTGGCCCCGCACGTGGCGCTGGGACACCGGCGGCTGGCCGTGATCGACATCGAGGGCGGCCGGCAGCCGATGGTCGCCGAGGAGGACGGCCGGCCGCTGGCCGCCATCACCTACAGCGGAGAGGTCTACAACTTCCGGGAGCTGCGCGACGAGCTCGCCGCCCGCGGCCACCGCTTCCGCACCCGCAGCGACACCGAGGTCGTGCTGCGTGCCTACCTTCAGTGGGGCGACGACTTCGTCACCCGGCTGAACGGCATGTTCGCCTTCGCGATCTGGGACATCCGCCGCGAGGAACTGCTGCTGGTCCGCGACCGGATGGGCGTCAAACCGCTGTACTACCGGCCGACCCCGGCGGGCGTGCTGTTCGGCTCCGAACCCAAGGCGATCCTCGCCAACCCGCTCGCCCGCCCGGCGGCGGTCGACGCCGACGGCCTGCGCGAGCTGCTCTCACTCGTCAAGACGCCCGAGCACGCGATCTACCGGGGCATGCACGAGGTCCGTCCCGGCCAGATCGTCACGGTGAGCCGCCGGGGCCTGACCCGGCGCCGCTACTGGCGGCTGGAGGCGCGCGAGCACACCGACGACCTCGACACCACCGTCCGGACCGTGCGCGGACTGCTGGACGACATCGTCGAGCGCCAGCTCGTCTCCGACGTGCCGCTGTGCACCCTGCTGTCCGGCGGCCTCGACTCCAGCGCCATCACCGCGCTGGCCGCGAAGGCGTCGAAGGAGCACGGCGCGGGCGGCATCCGGTCGTTCGCCGTCGACTTCGCCGGCTACAGCGACAACTTCCAGCCCGACGAGATGCGCGACACCCCCGACGCGCCCTACGTCCACGACGTCGTACGGCACGTCGCCCCCGACCACAGCGACATCACGCTCGACTCCGCCGACCTCATGGACCACTCCGTGCGCGCCGCGGTCCTGCGGGCCCGCGACCTGCCCACCGGCATCGGGGACATGGACGCCTCCCTGCTGCTGCTGTTCACGGCGGTCCGCCGGCACTCCACCGTGGCGCTGTCCGGGGAGTCCGCCGACGAGGTGTTCGGCGGCTACCGCTGGTTCCACGACCCGGAGACGGTCGCCGCCGACACCTTCCCGTGGCTGGTGACGCCGGGGGCCGGGCGGTTCGGCGGGCTGGCCGCCCTCCTCGACGACTCCCTGCTGCGCAAGCTCGACCTGCCCGCCTACCGCGCCGAGAGCTACCGCCAGGCGCTCGCCGAGTCGCCGCGCCTGCCGGGCGAGAGAGGCCTGGAGCGGCGCATGCGGGAGATCTGCCACCTGCACCTCACCCGGTTCGTGCAGGTCCTCCTCGACCGCAAGGACCGCATGAGCATGGCCGTGGGGCTGGAAGTCAGGGTGCCGTTCTGCGACCACCGCCTGGTGGAGTACGTCTTCAACACGCCCTGGTCGATGAAGACCTTCGACGGGCGGGAGAAGAGCCTGCTGCGCGCCGCCACGGCCGACGTGCTGCCCCGCTCGGTCCTGGAGCGCCGCAAGAGCCCCTACCCCTCCACGCAGGACCCCGGCTACGACGCGGCGCTGCGTGAGCGCGCGGCCCGGCTGCTCGACCGCCGTGACATCCCCGCCGCGCCGCTGATCGATTTCGGCAAGGTGAGGGACGCGCTCGCCCGGCCCGCCGGCCCCGGCGGCGCCCCGGGCGGGGTCCGGGCTCAGCTGGAGGGACTGCTGCAGCTCAACGCCTGGATGGCGGAGTACGACGTTCAGCTCGTCCTCTGACCCGCGCGTCCCGCTCCGGCGGGGAGCGCGGGGCCCGGCGGCAGCGGCCGGGCGCCCAGCCGCCCGGCCAGGGCCAGCGCCACGACGCAGGCGATGACGACGTCGGAGGCCAGCGGGGCCACCCAGGGGCGGTAGACCTCGGCGACCCAGCGGACGAGCGGGGTGGGCGGGAGCGTGAGCAGTCCCACGGCGCCGGGCAGGTAGACGAGGCTCGTCACGACGCCGCGGACCAGCATCAGCCCGTCGAGGCGGCAGGCGGGCATGAGCGCGAGGAGCGGGAACAGCAGGGCGTCGTACCAGGGGTGCTGCATCGGCGAGGTGAGCAGCCAGCCCAGGCAGCACGCCAGCGCCGGCCGTACGGCGGCCTGCAGCCCGGCGTACGCCCCTGCCCGTGACCACGCCTGCGATCCGGCCTGCGATCCGGTCTGTGGTACGGACTGCGGTCCGGACGGCGCCGCGGGCAGCCGGAGGCACAGCAGCGCGGCGGCCAGGACGGCCGCGCCGAGGGCGAGCCGCCCCTCCAGCGCGGCGGCCTCCGGCCCCTCGCCGAGCGCCGCCGCGGCCACCCGCCACGGGTCGGCCAGCGCGCGGGAGGCGACCTTGCCGGCGACGTTCGCCAGCGCCTCCGGGCCCCGCGTGGCGTATGCCGCCGCCAGGGCCGCGAGCGTCCCGGCGGCCGTGGCCGCCAGCGCGGCGGGCGACCGGCGGGCCGCCCAGAACAGACCGGCCCCGGCCAGCGCGAACGGCGCCTTGACGGCGGCCGCCGCGCCGAGCAGCACGCCCGCCGCCAGGCCGCCGCCCACTCCGCCCCAGCCGCCCGCGCCGCCTCCCGGACCGCCGCCCCGGCCGCCCGAGTCGCCGCGCGGACCGGTGCCCAGGCCGCCACGGCGGGCGGTGAGGAAGGCCCCGAGCAGCAGGAGCGTCCCCAGCCCGTCGACGTGACCGCCGGCCACCATGTGCCACAGCATCAGCGGGTTGAGGCTCCACAGCAGGTGGGCGCGGACCCGACGGTCGCGACCGGGCCCGGCCAGCCGGTCCAGGAGGAGCGCCGACAGCAGGAACGCCAGCCCGGCCATCGCCTTCCAGGCGAAGACCGTGCGGGCCATCGACGCGCCGCCCAGCCACGAGGCGGCCTGCTGCGCCCAGGTGGCCACCGGCCCGTACACCGACGGGGCGTTCCGCCAGGCCGGCGGGGCGAACGCGCCGACCGGGTCGCCCACGGCGTGCAGCCACGCCGGGGCCGTCACGTACGGGTCGTGTCCCAGCACGGCGATGCGCCCGTAGACCGCGTAGTTGAGCACGTCGGTCGAACCGGCGGGCGGTACGAGGACGAGGGCGAGGACGGCCGCCGCCGAGGCCGCGAGCATCGGGCCCGGCGCGGGACGCCAGCCCCGGCGCAGCGCGTACAGCCCGGCGCCGGTCCCCAGCGCGCCGGCGGCGATCGCCGCGGCGCACAGCAGGATCACCGGGGTGGCGGCGGGCGCGGCCGTGAAGGACCAGGGCGGGCCGTCGCCGCCGAGGGCGGGCACCGCGGCCGAGGGACCCGCCAGGCAGAGGAGCAGCACGGCCGCGACGGCGGAGCCGGTCAGGGCGAGCCCGGCGCGCCCGGCGAGCCGCGCGGCCCGGCGGGGAGCGGGGGCGAGCACCGGCTCCGGCATCGGCTTCCAGATTAGAACACCCACGAACGTAGATCATCTACGACGTTCCGGGATGCGGCGTCCGGTGTCCGATGTCCGGGGCGGCCCGGCGCGGGAACGGCGCTCGCCGGGCGGTGAGGGGGCGAGACGACGGAGGGCGGTGGAACGGACGGGGAGGACCGCTGGTGACGTGACCGGGGCCGGAGGGCCGGCGGGGTGGTCAAGAGGGCCGAAGGGCCGGGCGGGATGGTCGTGAGGGCCGAAGGGCCGAAGGGCCGGAGGGTCGGCGGGTCGGAGGGTCGGCGGGTCGGCGGGGTGGTCGTGAGGGCCGGAGGGCCGGCGGGGTGGTCGTGAGGGCCGGAGGGCCGGCGGGGTGGTCGTGAGGGCCGAAGGGCCGGCGGGGTGGTCAAGAGGGCCGGTGGGGTGACCGGGGCGGCCGGGGAAGGGCCGGCGGGGGCCGCCCAATAGACTCGGCCGCATCATGGCCGTACAGATCTCACCCAGCATCCTGTCCGCCGACTTCGCCCGTCTCGCCGAGGCGGCCGCGGCGGTCCCCAACGCCGACTGGCTGCACGTGGACGTCATGGACAACCACTTCGTGCCCAACCTGACCCTCGGCCTGCCGGTCGTGGAGTCGCTGCTCAAGGCCACCTCGCTGCCGCTCGACTGCCACCTCATGATCGAGGACCCGGACCGCTGGGCCCCGGCCTACGCCGAGGCGGGCGCGGGCAGCGTGACGATCCACGCCGAGGCCGCCAAGGCGCCGGTCCGCACCCTGCGCGAGATCCGCTCCGCCGGGGCGCGCGCGGGCCTCGCGCTGAACCCGGCCACCCCCGTCGAGCCGTACGAGGACCTGCTCGGTGAGATCGACATGCTGCTGCTCATGACGGTCGAGCCCGGCTTCGGCGGGCAGAGGTTCCTCGACATGGTGCTGCCCAAGATCCGCCGGTCCCGCGAGCTGATCGACGCGCACGGCGGCCGGCTCTGGCTGCAGGTGGACGGGGGCGTGTCGGAGAGCACCATCGAGCGCTGCGCGGAGGCGGGCGCGGACGTCTTCGTGGCGGGCAACGCCGTCTACGGCGCCGACGACCCGGCCCACGCGGTGGACGTCCTGCGCTCCGTCGCAGCCAAGACCGGCCCGGCCGGCGAGAACGCCTGACCGGCCCGGCCGGTGGGAACGCCTGACCGGTGGGCGCCCGGCCGGGGAGAACGCCTGACCGGCCCATCCGCCCCCGCCGGAGTTCTGTCATGCTTGTGTCATAGGCCCGAGACGTGTCGCCCCCGGTCACCCGGGGGTGCCCACGCGTTCACGACGGGAGGTGACGCATGGATCACGGGCTGTTCGGACCGGGCTCGGTGACCTGGCGCGTGATGGGCGAGCCGATCCTGCTGGTCGGCGGGTTCAGGGCGCTGCTGATGCAGGGCCTGCACCCCAGGGCGATGCGCGGGGTCGCGCAGAACTCCGCGTTGATGGACCCGGCCGAGGCGTGGTCCCGCTTCCTGCGCACCTCCGAGTTCGTCCGGGTGCGGACCTACGGCACGACCGCCGAGGTCGCCGCGGCCGGGGCCAGGGTCAGGAAGATCCACTCCCGGCTCCGGGCCTTCGACCCCGACACCGGGGAGCGCTACCGCCTCGACGACCCCGACGCGCTGTCCTGGGTCCACGTCGGCGAGGTCGACTCCTACCTGTCGGTGGCCCGGCGGGCCGGGGTGCGGCTGAGCGACGCCGACGCCGACCGGTTCGTGGCCGAGCAGCGGCGCGCCGCCGAGGTCGTCGGCCTCAGCCCGGACGCCGTGCCCGGCTCGGTCCGCGAGATGCGCGACTACATCGAGGCCCGCCGTCCCGGCCTTTACTTCGCCCCCGAGGTGCCGCACCCGCTGCGCCAGTCGATCACCCAGTCCATCAGCGCGCCGCTCCCGCCGTACCTCCTGCCGTTCAAGCCGGTCCTGCCCGCGCTGACCGTGCTGGCCTTCGCCACCATGCCGCGCTGGGCACGCAGGCTGTACGGCCTGCCCGGCACGCCGTTCGGCGACCTGTGGGCCACCGCCACCCTGCGGGCACTGCAGACCGGCATCGGCCTGGTCCCCACCCCGGTGCGCTACAGCCCCGACGCCCGCCGGGCGCGGCGTCTGACGGCCGGGCGGGCCGCCTGAGCCGTCCGGGCCGCCTTTGAGGGGGTTCCGGCATCCGGTAGGGGTGTTCCATGCGGTTTGCCGCGCGTGGCACACTGATGTACGGGGACGCCGACCTTCGGCGAGGCGCTCCCCGAAAGGCAAGAGCAGCGTGCTCCGGGGTCGGTGAAACTCCGAACCGGCGGTTACAGTCCGCGACCCGGTCGAATCCATCGACCGGTTGACCCGGTGGAATTCCGGGACCGACGGTTAAAGTCCGGATGGGAGGAAGCGCGCGAGCGGGAGAAGTGTCTTCGGGCACCCTTCCGCCGATGACGGTGCGGGCCGCCGCCGCGAGCGGCGCGCGTTCCGTCGTGATCTCCCCCGGGGCCGCCGTGGCAGGCAAAGCTACTGGCGACGAGGAGACCCGGGTGACTGATCTGGCGCACATGCGCCGGGCGATCGAGCTCGCCGCGCGCGGACGCGGTACCACCAGCCCCAACCCCGTGGTCGGATGCGTCGTCCTCGACGCCTCGGGCCGGGTGGCGGGGGAGGGGTTCCACGCCCACGCCGGCGGCCCCCACGCCGAGGTGGTCGCGCTGCGCGCCGCCGGCGAGCGCGCCCGGGGCGGCACCGCCTACGTCACCCTCGAACCCTGCGACCACACCGGGCGCACCGGGCCCTGCTCCGCCGCGCTGCTGGCGGCGGGCGTCGCCCGCGTCGTCGTCGCGGTGCGCGACCCCAACCCGGAGGCGGCCGGCGGCGCCGAGCGCCTGCGGCGGCACGGGGTGACGGTGGAGACCGGCGTCCTCACCGCCGAGGCCGAGCGCGGCAACGCCGAGTGGCTGACCTCCGTACGGCTCGGCCGCCCGCACGTCACCTGGAAGTACGCCGCGACGATGGACGGCCGCTCCGCCGCCGCCGACGGCACCAGCCAGTGGATCACCTCCCCCGAGGCCCGCGCCGACGTGCACCGCCTGCGCGCCGAGGCCGACGCGGTCGTGGCGGGCATCGGCACCGTCCTCGCCGACGACCCTCTCCTGACCGCCCGCCCCGCCGGCGGGCCGCCCGCCCGGCAGCCGCTGCGCGTGGTCGTCGACTCCGCCGCCCGCACCCCCGCCGGCGCCCGCGTCCTGGACGACGGGGCGCCCACCCTGGTGGCGGTCGCCGCCGACGCCGACCCCGTCGCGGTCAGGGCCGTCGCCGGGCGGGCCGAGGTGGTGCGGCTGCCGCGGCGCGAGCCGTACGGCCTCGACCTGGCGGAGCTGCTCGCCGAGCTGCGCCGCCGGGAGGTCGTCGGCGTGCTGCTGGAGGGCGGCCCCACACTCGCGGGCTCGTTCCTGCGCGAGGGCCTGGTGGACCGGGTCGTCGGCTACCTCGCGCCCGCGCTGCTGGGCGCGGGGGCCGCCGCGCTCGGACCGGCCGGCGTCGCCACGATCGCCGGCACCCACCGGCTGGAGTTCGAGGATGTCACCCCCACCGGCCCGGACCTGCGGCTCACCGCCCGGCCGATACCCCTTCGAGGAGATGCGGATGTTCACCGGAATCGTTGAGGAGCTCGGCGAGATCGCCGCGGTCGAGCCGCTGCCGGACGCGGCGCGGCTGTCGGTCCGCGGCCCGGTCGTGACCGCCGACGCCCGGCACGGCGACTCGATCGCCGTCAACGGCGTCTGCCTGACCGTGGTGGAGGTGGACGGCGACGTCTTCACCGCCGACGTGATGAAGGAGACCCTGGACCGCAGCTCCCTCGGGGCGCTGCGGCCCGGCTCCCCGGTCAACCTGGAGCGGGCCGTCCGCGCCGACGCGCGCCTGGGCGGTCACATCGTCCAGGGCCACGTCGACGGCACCGGCACGCTGCTGTCGCGCGAACCGGGCGAGCACTGGGAGGTCGTCAGGATCTCGCTGCCGGCCGAGCTGAACCGCTACGTGGTCGAGAAGGGCTCGATCGCGGTGGACGGCGTCAGCCTGACCGTGGCGGGCGTGGACGGCGAGAGCCTCACCGTCAGTCTGATCCCTACCACGCTGCGGCTCACCACCCTCGGCGCCAAGCGGCCGGGCGACCCGGTGAACCTGGAGGCCGACGTCATCGCCAAGCACGTGGAGAAGCTGACCGCCGGCTACGTCCCCGGAGCCGCGTCGTGAACTGGGCGAACACGGGATTCGAGATCTTCGGCACGAAGGTGCTCTGGACCGACCTGATCGGCAACGTCGCCGCCCTGGCCACGGTGCTGCTGGCGATCCGCAAGTCGCTGTGGACCTGGCCGGTGCAGCTCACCGCCGCGGTCCTGCTGTTCATCACCTACGCGAACGCCCACCTCACCGGAAACGTGCTCAAGCAGACCATGTTCGGCGGCCTCGCGGTCTACGGCTGGTGGCGGTGGTCGCGTGGCACCCGCGACGGCGGGAGCCTGCCGGTACGGCCCGCGCGGGCCGCCGAACGCGCCGGGATGATCGCGACCCTGCTGGTCGGCACGATCGCGGTGGGCGTCGTCTTCTACGTCGCCAAGCTGTCGTGGGGCGCGGCCGTCCCCCCGCCCAAGGGCTACTACCTGGTCGCCGCCGACGCCTACATCTTCGTCGGCAGCGCCGTCGCCACCTGGGCGCAGGGGCGGGCGCTGGTCGACTTCTGGATCGTCTGGGTGGCCGTCGACCTGGTCGGCGTGCCGCTGTCCTTCAAGTCCGGACTCGTCGTGTCCGGGGCGGTGTACGGGGTGTTCTTCGTGCTCGTCCTGGCCGGGTTCCTGAACTGGCTCAAGGAGTACCGCTCCTCCCGGGCGGCACTCGTCCCCGAGGAGGCGCTGTGACCGTGCTCGACCCGATCGAACGGGCCATCAACGACATCCGCGACGGCCGCCCCGTCGTGGTCGTCGACGACGAGAACCGCGAGAACGAGGGTGACATCATCTTCGCCGCGGCCCGTGCCACCCCGCAGCTGCTGGCCTTCACCATCCGCCACACCAGCGGCGTGATCTGCGTGTCGATGCCCGGTGAGGCCCTCGACCGGCTCGGTCTGCCGCTGATGGTCAGCGACAACCGCGAGCGGCTGCGCACCGCCTACACGATCAGCGTGGACGCCCGCGACGGCGTGACCACCGGCATCTCCGCCGCCGACCGGGCCAAGACGATCCGCACCCTGTGCGACTCGGCGACCGAGCCCTACGAGCTGGTACGGCCCGGCCACGTCTTCCCGCTGCGCTACCGCGACGGCGGCGTGCTGGTGCGGCGCGGCCACACCGAGGCGGCCGTGGACCTCGCCAGGCTGGCCGGGCTGACCCCGGCGGGCGCGCTCGCCGAGGTCGTCAACGACGACGGCACCATGAAGCGGCTGCCCGAGCTGCGCGAGTTCTGCGACGAGCACGACCTGGCGCTGGTCTCCATCGAGCAGCTCGCCGAGTTCCGCCGCAGGACCGAGCGGATGGTGACCCGGGTCGCCGAGACCCGGCTGCCGAACCGGCACGGCATGTGGCGCGCCTACGGCTACTCCAGCGCCCTGGACGGCGGCGAGCACCTCGCCCTCGTCTACGGTGACCTGGAGGACGGTGAGAACGTCCTGGTCCGGGCCCATTCCGAGTGCCTGACCGGCGACGTGCTCGGCTCGCTGCGCTGCGACTGCGGGGTGCAGCTCGACAACGCCATGTCGATGATCGCCGAGGAGGGCCGCGGGGTGGTCGTGTACCTGCGCGGCCACGAGGGCCGCGGCATCGGGCTGCTGGCCAAGCTCCGCGCCTACAGCCTGCAGGACGCCGGCAGCGACACCGTGGACGCCAACCTGGAGCTCGGGCTGCCGGTGGACGCCCGCGAGTTCTCCAACGCCGGGCAGATCCTCTCCGACCTGGGCGTGAAGTCGGTCCGGCTGCTCACCAACAACCCGGCCAAGCTGCGCGGGATGGACGGCTACGGCGTCAAGGTGCTCGGCCGCGAGCCGATGCCGGTGGCGCTGAACCCGTACAACGAGAGGTACCTCACGGCCAAGCGCGACCGCCTCGGCCACGACATCGGACAGGAACCGCCGGGAGGGGCGATGACAGGGGGGATCGGCGGGCGGACCGCGCCCGGCGCACCGGTCGTGCCGGGCACAGAGGGCACACCGGGTATACAGGGCGCACCTGGCACGTGGGACGCGGCGGACGTGCCGGGCGCCGAGGGCGCGTCGGACGTGCCGGTCGTGCCGGTCATGCCGGGCGTCCGCGGCGGGCGGGAGGACGCGTGAGCGGCACCGGAAGGCCCCCGGCCGACGCCGCCGACGCCGCCGGGCTGACCGTCGGCATCGTGGCCGCCCGGTGGCACGCGGAGATCACCGACCGGCTCGTGGAGCGGGCCGTCCAGGCCGCCCGGGACAGCGGCGCCGCCGAGACCGTGGTCCGGGTGGCCGGGTCGCTGGAGATCCCCGTCGTGGCCCAGGCGCTGGCCGCCCGCTGCGACGCGGTCGTCGCCCTCGGAGCGGTGATCCGCGGGGAGACCGCCCACTTCGACTACGTCTGCGACTCGGTGACCTCCGGCCTGACCCGGATCTCCCTCGACGAGCGGACGCCGGTCGGCAACGGCGTGCTGACCTGTGACACCCTCCAGCAGGCGCTCGACCGCGCCGGGCTGCCGGGCAGCAAGGAGGACAAGGGCTACGAGGCCACCGTCGCCGCCCTGGAGACCGCGCTGCTGCTGCGCGACCTCGCCCCCGGAGAGGCGTCCCGCTAGGGACCCCGCGGGTCCCGGCCGCTCCCGGGGCCCGCTTCCGGGATCCGGCCCGCTTCCGGGATCGCTCCGGCCGCTTCCGGGGTCCGCTTCCGGGATCCGGCCCGCTTCCGGGATCGCTCCGGCCGCTTCCGGGGCGTTCGGCCTGCTTCCAGGGTCGCTCCGGTCGCTCCCGGGGTCCGCGGGCCGGTCCGCCGGTCCCGCCGCGGCCGGGCGGCCCGTGCCGTACGGGCGCCCGCCGGTCCGCCGCGGCGCGGCCCGGCCGAGCCGGGGGCACGGGCCGCCGGGGTGTGCGATAGATTTCGTCAGGTGCCGTGATAGCCGTCACAACCGCTCTGAGCGGCGGTTTCCCGAAGGATCGTGATCGTCCAGTGAGCCCCGAGAGCGTCCCCGCGCCCGCGCTGCCCGTCGTGTGGCGGCCGAAGAAGGGGCGGGTCGTGGCCTACGGTTTCGCCGGGGTGGTCGTGCTGGGCGCGCTGGTGATGGCGTTCGTGCTGCCCGAGCCGTTCGGCCTGGCCGACCGGATCGCGATGGTCGCGCTCGGTGGGATGATCGCCTGGCTGCTGCACCTGCTCGGGAGATGCCGGGTGGAGGCCGACGAGCGGGGCGTCACCGTGGTCAACCCGCTGCGGGTGCACCGCTACGAGTGGCCCGAGGTCCTGGGGGTGACGCTGGTCGACAGCGAGCCCTGGGCGAAGATCGACTTCGCCGACGGCGCGACCGTCGGCGCCATGGGCCTGCAGGGCTCGGAGAAGGACCGGACCGTACGGCAGGTCCGCGAGCTGCTGGCGCTCATCCGGGAGCGCGGGGAGACCGACGAGCGCCGCTGAGCACCACCGGGTGCCACCGGACGCCACCGAGCGCCATCGGGCGTCGCTGAGCGCCGCCGGGCCAGGTCCACCCGATGGGGCCGCCGGATCCGGGATCCGTCGAGCGCCGCCGGGACCGGCTGATCCGCCGGGACGGGTTGATCCGCCGGGTCCGCCGTACCGCGGAATCCGCCGGAACCGGACACCGCCGGAACCCCTGGAAACGGGTGGGCGGGCGTAGCCTGATGTGGTGCGGACGACCGACGCGTCAGACCTCGGCTCGCCCGGCGAGCTGGCCGGGCTGCTCGACCGGCAGGCGTACCTCGCCGACGAGGGGCTGGCCACCGCCGCCTTCCTGGCGCTGCGGATGGGCCGCCCGCTGCTGCTGGAGGGCGCGGCGGGGGTCGGCAAGACCGAGCTGGCCAGGGCCCTGGCCGCCGTGCTGGACGCGCCGCTGATCAGGTTGCAGTGCTACGAGGGCCTCGACGGCCCCCAGGCCCTCTACGACTGGGACTTCGCCCGCCAGCTCCTGCACCTCAAGGCCGCCGAGGCGGGCGGGGCCGCCGACCCGGCCCGCCTGGAGACGGAGGTCTACGACCGGCGCTTCCTGGTCGCCCGGCCGCTGCTGCGGGCGATCGAGACCTGGCCCAGCGTGCTGCTGATCGACGAGATCGACCGGGCCGACGTGGAGTTCGAGGCGATCCTGCTCGAAGTGCTCTCCGACTTCGCGATCTCCGTCCCGGAGCTCGGCACGATCCGCGCCGAGCGCCCCCCGGTCGTCGTGCTGACCTCCAACCGCACCCGCGAGGTGCACGACGCCCTGAAACGGCGCTGCCTCTACCACTGGCTGGAGCACCCCTCCTTCGACCGGGAGGTCGCGATCCTGCTGCGCCGCCTTCCCGCCTGTTCCGAGACGCTCGCCCGGCAGGTCGCCCGCGCGGCCGGGCGGCTGCGCGGGGCCGAGCTGGTCAAACCGCCGGGGATCGCCGAGACCCTCGACTGGACCGAGGCCCTGCTGACCCTCGGCGCCCGCGACCTCGACCCCGCCCTGGCCGCCGCCACGCTCGGCGCCCTGCTCAAGCACCGGGAGGACCACGAGGCCGCGCTCGGGAACGGGCTGTTCGATGACCTCCGCCGCTGACGCCCGCGATCCGGCCGCCTGCGATCCGGCTGCCCGTGATCCGGCTGCCCGTGATCCGGCCGCTCGTGATCCGGCCGGCCGCGACCTGGTCGCCGTCATGACCGGTTTCGCCCGGACGCTCCGGGCCGCAGGGGTGCCCGCCGACCACACCAGGACCCAGGGGCTGCTGCGCGCGCTGTCCCACCTGGACGCCGCCCGGCCCGGGGACGTCTACTGGGCCGGCCGGCTCACCCTGTGCGCCTCCGCCGAGGACCTGCCCCGCTACGACCGGGTGTTCGCGGCCTACTTCGGGGGCCTGCGGGCGGGTCCCGCCCGGTCCGCGACGGTGACCGTCACCCGGCACGTCGCCACCCTCGCCGGTGAGTCCGGCGACGGCGGCGAGCGGGAGTCCGCGGCGCGGCCGGCCGGCGCCAGCGAGCTGGAGGTGCTGCGCAACCGGGACGTGGCCAGGCTGACCGCGGCCGAACTGGCCGAGGTGCACCGGCTGCTGGCCCTGCTCCGGGCCGGGCGCGAGCGGCGCAGGTCGCGGCGGTCCCGGCCGTCCCGGCGGGGACGGCTCGACCCCGCCGCGACGATCCGCGAGACCCTGCGGCGCGGCGGGGAGACCGCCCGGCTGCGCCGCCGCGTCCACCGCACCAGGCCCCGCCGGGTCGTGCTGGTGGTCGACGTCAGCGGCTCCATGACCCCCTACGCCGACACGCTGCTGCGCTTCGGCCACGCTCTCGTCGCCACCGAGCCCGGGGCCACCGAGGTGTTCAGCGCCGGCACCCGCCTCACCCGCGTCACCGCCGAGCTGCGCCGCCGCGACCCCGCCGCCGCGATGGACGCCGTGTCCCGCGCCGTCCCCGACTGGAGCGGCGGCACCCGCCTCGGGGAGGAGCTGCGCCGGCTCCTCGCGCTGAACGACGCCCGCGGCGCGACCGTGGTCATCGCCTCCGACGGGTGGGAACGCGGCGACGTCTCGCTGCTGGGCGCCCAGATGGCCCGGCTGTCGCGGGTGGCGCACCGGGTGGTCTGGGTCAACCCGCACCGGGGGCGGGAGGGCTACCGGCCGCTCACCGCCGGGATGCGCGCGGCCCTGCCGTACGTCGACGACTTCGTCGCCGGGCACAGCCTGGCGGCGTTCGAGGAACTGGCCGCGCTTCTGGGAGGGGCTCATGCGTGACGTGTTGTCGCAGATCGTGCGGTGGTGGGCGGCCGGTGAGACGTTCGGCCTGGCCACCGTGGTGAGCACCTTCCGCAGCGCGCCCCGCCCGCCGGGCGCCGCCATGGCCGTGTCCGGCGAGGAGGCCGAGGGCAGCGTCTCGGGCGGCTGCGTCGAGGGCGCCGTCTACGAGCTGGCCCGCGAGGTGGCCGCCTCCGGCGTCCCGGTCCTGCAGCGGTACGGCGTGAGCGACGACGACGCCTTCTCGGCCGGTCTGACCTGCGGGGGCATCCTCGACGTGTTCGTCGAGCCGGTCTCGCGCGAGGCGTTCCCCGAGCTGGGGGAGGTGGCCGGGTCGGTCTCCGCCCGCGAGCCGGTGGCGGTGGCGACCGTGCTGTCCGGGCCCGGCCGGACCGGCGCCCGCCGGATCGTCTGGCCGGACCGGGCCTCCGGCTCCCTCGGCGGGGACCGGCTGGACGACGCCGTCGACGACGACGCCCGCGGCATGCTCGCCCAGGGGATCACCGGGATCCGCCGGTACGGCCCGCACGGCGAGCGGCGGCTCGACGACCTGGCGGTCTTCGTGCACTCCTTCGCCCCGCCGCCCCGGATGCTGGTCTTCGGCGCGATCGACTTCGCCGCCGCGGTGGCCAGGATCGGCAAGTTCCTCGGCTACCACGTGGTCGTCTGCGACGCCCGGCCGGTCTTCGCCACGGCCAGGCGCTTCCCGGACGCCGACGAGGTCGTGGTCAGGTGGCCGCACGACTACCTGACCTCGATCACCGTGGACGAGCGCACCGCGATCTGCGTGCTCACCCACGACCCCCGCTTCGACGTGCCGCTGCTGGAGGTCGCGCTGCGCACCCCGGCCGGCTACGTCGGCGCGATGGGCTCGCGCCGTACCCACGAGGACCGTCTGGAGCGGCTGCGGCAGGCCGGGCTGGGGGAGGCCGAGCTGGAGCGGTTGCGCTCGCCGATCGGGCTCGACCTGGGCGCGCGGACCCCCGAGGAGACGGCGGTCTCCATCGCCGCCGAGCTGGTCCAGCTGCGCTGGGGCGGTTCAGGGCGGCCGCTCACCGGCGGCTCCGGGCGCATCCACGGGGACGGGGTCCGGCGGTGACCCGAGGGACCCCAAGCGCCCCAGGCGCCCCAGAGGCCCCGGGCACCCCGGACCCGGAGATCCACGGGGCGGGCGGGCCCGCCGAGCCGGTCACCGCCGGGCTGCTGCTGGCCGCCGGGGCGGGCTCGCGGCTCGGCACGCCCAAGGCGCTGGTCGAGTTCCGGGGGGAGCGGCTGGTCGACCGCGGGGTGCGGACGCTGCGCGAGGGCGGCTGCCACCCGGTGGTCGTCGTGCTCGGGGCCGCGACCGCGCAGGTGCGCGGGGCGGTGACGGTGCGCAACCCCCGGTGGCGCACCGGCATGGGCTCCTCCCTGCGCGCCGGCCTGGCCGCGCTGCCGGACGACGCCGAGCGGGTCGTGATCGCCCTGGTGGACCAGCCGTTCGTCGGACCGGAGGCGGTGCGGCGGCTGATCCGGGCCGCGCGGCAGGGCGCGTCGGTGGCCGTCGCCGCCTACGGCGGGGCGCCGAGGAACCCGGTGCTGATCGCGAGGGAACACTTCGGGCGGGTCGCCGCGATGGCGACCGGCGACGTCGGCGCCCGGCCGTTCCTGCGGGCCCACGCCGAGCTGGTCGTCGCGGTGGCCTGCGACGACGTGGGCGACCCGGCCGACATCGACACCCCGGCCGACCTGTCGGCGCTGCGGGAGCGGTGACCCGCGCGCCGGACGCCGCGGGCCGTGCCGGCCGCCGTGCCGTCACGGCCGTGATCCGGGCGGGACCTCTCGTGGACGGAACCTAGAAGCGCAGGGTGGCCACGGCCGCGCGGTGGTCGCTGCCCGCGGCCTCCTCGACCGCCGCGCCGGTGGCGACCAGGCCGCGGTAGAGGATGTGGTCGGGCCGGGTGACGGGGAAGGACGCCGGCCAGGTGAAGCCGAACCCCGACCCCGCCTCCTGCTGGGCGTCCAGCAGCGGGGGCACCAGGCCGGAGCGGTTGCGGTCGGTGGTGGCGGTGTTGAGGTCGCCGAGCAGGAGCAGGCGCCGGCTGGTGTCGGCGTCGATGATCCGCCGGACGTAGGAGAGGTTCTTGTCGCGCATGGCCGTCTCGCCGGGACGGGCCGAGGCCAGGTGCATGACGTAGACGGTCACCCTGCCCTTGGGGGTGCTCAGCACGGCCCGCAGCGCCCGCGCCCAGGCCAGGCCGATGTCCGCCTTGCGGGCCTCGATGATCGGGAACCGGCTCCACAGGCCCACCGTCGTGACCTGGTAGTGGTACGGGAGGACCTCGCCGAGCGCTTTGGCCGCCGGGCCGCCCTGGGTGAGCTCCTGCACGGCGACGAGGTCCCTGCTCTCGGCCAGGGCCCGTACGGCCCGCCCGGAGGCGGCGTTGGTCACCCCCACGTTGAGCGTGGCGACCGACAGGTCGCTCGGCCCGCCGGGCGGCCTGCGCAGCAGGGCGGGGCCGAACATGACCCCCCACACGGCCGCCGGGACCAGCGCGGCGGCGACGGCCTTCCACGAGCGGGCCGGCAGCGCGCCCAGCAGCAGGAGCGGCACGGCGACGCCGAGCCAGGGCAGCCCGCTCTCCAGAACCGGCGTGAACCCGCCGAGGTCCGGCAGGAGCCCGTGGCCGCCGAGGACCAGGGCCAGCGCCCCCGCCAACACGATGATCATCCGCTCGAGCACTGCGCTGCTCCCCGCCCGCCTGACCATGATCCTCCACTGCCCCCGGAACGCGTACGCTACCGGCTTCGCGGCGCGAAGGGGGGCGCTTGGTGGCCGGCCGGTGAGTCGATAGCCTGTTCCGCGAAGGCAGCGGAACAACATTCGGTTTCCCCGGGCCGCCCGGGTGACCGCGTAAGCCGGAAAAAGGCCCGCGGGCGGGCCCGGACGCGTGCGGAAGGACGATCTCACGATGCGCATCGGCATGGCCCTGAACTACTCGGGGGGCTTCAAGGAGACGGTGGCCGAACTGGCCGACTACGAGAAGGCGGGGCTCGACATCGTCTTCGTGGCCGAGGCGTACAGCTTCGACGCGGTGAGCCAGATGGGCTACATCGCGGCGAGGACGGAACGGCTGCAGATCGCCTCCGGCATCCTGCCGATCTACTCCCGCACCCCGACCCTGCTGGCCATGACCGCCGCCGGCATGGACTACGTCTCCGACGGCCGCTTCACCCTGGGCCTGGGCGCCTCGGGGCCGCAGGTCATCGAGGGCTTCCACGGCGTGCCGTACACCGCGCCGCTGGGCCGTACCCGCGAGGTCGTGGAGATCTGCCGCCGGGTCTGGAGGCGCGAGCGCCTGACCTACGAGGGCAGGTACTACAACGTTCCGCTGCCCGCGGACCAGGGCACCGGCCTGGGCAAGCCCCTGAAGATCATCAACCGTCCGGTCCGGGACCGCATCCCCATCGTGATCGCCGCCATCGGGCCCAAGAACGTCGAGCTGGCCGCCGAGCTGGCGGAGGGCTGGGAGCCGATCTTCTACATGCCGGAGAAGGCCGCCGACGTCTGGGGGGCGTCCCTGGCCGCGGGGAAGGCCAGGCGCGACCCGGCCCTGGGTGAGCTCGACGTCATCGCCCAGGCGCCGCTGGCCATCGGCGAGGACGTGTCGGAGTGGCTGGAGCTGGGCCGGCCGATGGCCGCCCTCTACATCGGCGGCATGGGCGCCAAGGGCAAGAACTTCTACAACGACCTCGCCCGCCGCTACGGCTACGAGAAGGAGGCCGAGCAGATCCAGAACCTCTACCTCGACGGCAAGAAGGACGAGGCCGCCGCGCTCGTCCCGAGGGAGCTGCTGGAGCAGATGTCGCTGATCGGCCCGGAGAGCCACGTCCGCGAGCGCCTGCAGGTGATGCGGGACTCGGGCGTCACCACGATCAACGTCGCCCCGCTGGGCCGTACGCACGCCGAGCGGGTCCGGCTGATCGAGAAGGTCAGGGACCTCGCGTCCTGACCCCGCGCGCCTTTTCCCGAAGGGGGTACGGCTCCGGCCGTACCCCCTTCTCGTGTCCCGGCGGCCCGCCGGGCCACGCCGTCCGCGCCACCCGCACGAGCCCGCGCCGGGTCACGCCGTTCGCGCCATCCGTACGGGCCCGCGCCGCCCACACCGCTCACGCCACCCGCATCACCCGCGCCGTCCGCGGCGGATCGCGCCGCCCGCGCCGTCCTCCGTCCGCGCGACCGCCCCGGGTTCCGTCGTTCTCCGGCTCGTCGGCCGTTGACAAACCCCCTGATCTTTCCTGAAATGTGAGGTGGATCACAGAGAAAGGGGGAATCATGGGGCGAACGGGTCGGTTCTACCCCCTCGTGAGGTTCTCTCCGGTGATCGTGTGGCTCGTCGAGCGGCTGCACGTCGATCTGTGCCGCACCAGCAGCCGTCTCTGTCGCTGACCCCGGTCCACCCTCGATCACCCCCTTTTCCTCACCGGCACGACCGCGTCCGCTCCGGCGTGCCTTCTTCCCGAAAGTCTTTTCATGAAGAAGTTCTCCTTCTCCCTGCAACTACTGCTGGGCCTGGCCGTCGGCATCGTCCTCGGCTTCGTCGCCCGGGCCGGCGACGTCTCCTGGCTCACCGCCACCCTGACCGAGGTCGGCAAGATCTTCGTCCAGCTCCTCAAGCTGGCCGTCCCGCCGCTGGTCTTCACCGCCGTCATCGTCAGCGTGGCCAACCTGCGCAACGTCAACGGCGCCGCCCGGCTGGCAGGCAAGACGCTGATGTGGTTCCTGGGCAGCTCGCTGATCGCCGTGGCGTTCGGTATCGGCCTCGGGCTGCTGCTCAACCCGGGCCAGGGCGTCACCATCTCCACGGCGGGCGCCAAGGCCCCCGACCTGGAGGGCGCCGGCACCTGGGTCGACTTCCTGACCGGAATCATCCCGACCAACATCGTGACCTCCTTCACCGAGGTCAACGTCCTGCAGATCGTCTTCCTGGGGGCCGTCCTCGGCGCCGCCGCCATCGCGGTGGGGGAGAAGGCCAAGCCGTTCCTCGACCTCGGCCAGTCCGTCCTGGAGCTGGTCCAGAAGGCCCTGTGGTGGATCATCCGGCTGGCCCCGATCGGCACCGCCGGACTCATCGGCAAGTCCATCGCCACCTACGGCTGGGACCTGCTGGCCCCCCTCGCCAAGTTCAGCGCGGGCGTCTACATCGGCTGCGCCCTGGTCCTGTTCGTCAGCTACCCGCTGCTGCTGGCCCTCGCCGGCAAGGTCAGCCCGCTGACCTTCTACCGCAACGCCTGGCCCGCCATCGAGCTGGCCTTCGTCTCCCGCTCCTCGGTCGGCACCATGCCGCTCACCCAGCGCGTCACCACCGAGCGCCTCGGCGTGGACCGCGACTACGCCTCCTTCGCCGTGCCGTTCGGGGCGACCACCAAGATGGACGGCTGCGCCGCGATCTACCCGGCCCTCGCCGCGATCTTCGTGGCCCAGGTGTTCGGCGTCCCGCTCGGAGTCGGCGACTACCTGCTGATCGCGTTCGTCTCCGTGGTCGGCTCCGCCGCCACCGCCGGCCTGACCGGCGCGATCGTGATGCTCACCCTCACCCTCAGCACGCTCGGCCTGCCGCTTGAGGGCGTCGGCCTGCTGCTGGCGATCGACCCGATCCTCGACATGATCCGCACCGCCACCAACGTGGCCGGCCAGATGGTCGTGCCGGTCATCGTGGCCCGCTCCGAGGGCAGGCTCGACGAGGCGATCCTCAACGCCCCGCCGCAGCCGCTGGACGAGGCCCCCGCCCCCGCTCCCACCCCCGGTCGCGGCGGAGCGGAGCCCGTTCCGGCCTGACGCCTCGCGCCTGAGGGCGGGTCCCGGTCCACCGGGGCCCGCCCTCCGCGCGTTCCGCACCGGGCGCCCGCGCGGGTGCCCCGCCCCTGTCCGCCGGTGATCCGTACGGCGTGTGCCCGTCCCGGCCGGGTGGCGCGGGAAGAATCGCGAAACCGGCAATACCATGCCTTAATGACCGTCACTCATGCCCGGCGCCGCGAGCGCCTGGCGGCCCTGCTCCCCGCCTGCGAGGCGGACGCGATCCTGGTCACCGGCGCCGTCAACGTCCGCTACCTGACCGGCCTGGACAGCTCCAACGCGGCCCTGCTCGTCCGGGCCGACGCCCGCGCCGCGCTCGCCACCGACTCCCGCTACGCCGAGACCGCCCGGCGGGTCTGCCCCGACGTCGAGGTGATCGAGGACCGCGACGTCGCCGGGGTCCTGGCCACGGCCGCCCTGGACGGCTCGCCGCCCGGCCGCCTCGCCGTCGAGGCGCACCGGATGACGGCGGACGCCTACTTCGCGCTGGGCGGGGACCTGCTGCGGCTGTCCGGCCTGGTGGAGTCGGTGCGCCGGGTCAAGGACGACGAGGAGATCGGCCTGCTGCGCACCGCGTGCGAGCTGACCGACCGGGCGTTCGCCGAACTGCTTCCCACGCTGAGGCCCGGCCTGACCGAGCGGGAGATCGCCCGGGCGCTGGAGCGCCTCATGACGGACCTGGGCGCCGACGCGCCCGCCTTCGCCACGATCGTGGCGAGCGGGCCCAACGGCTCCATCCCGCACCACTCGCCCTCGGACCGGCCCCTCGCCCGCGGCGACCTCGTCACGATGGACTTCGGGGCGCGCTACGGCGGCTACCACGCCGACATGACCCGGACGGTGGCGATCGGCGAGCCCGCCGACTGGCAGCGCGAGCTGTACGACCTGGTCCGCGCCGCCCAGCGCGCGGGCCGCGAGGCCGTACGGCCCGGCGCCGCCACCCACGAGGTGGACGCCGCCGCCCGCGACCTCATCACCGCGGCCGGCCACGGCGGGCACTTCGGCCACGGCCTCGGGCACGGCGTCGGGCTGGAGATCCACGAGGTGCCGTTCCTGTCCCCGGCCCCGGCCGCCGCGAAGACCGATCCGGGGCGCGGGCACGCTAGACTAGAGGATCGAGTACCGGTCACCGTTGAGCCCGGGGTCTACATACCTGGCAGGGGCGGCGTCCGCATCGAGGACACGCTCGTGACACGTGATGACGGACCGGAACTTCTCACACGGACGACCAAAGAGCTGCTTGTCCTTTAAGAGCGGCCGTACGCAGGAGAAACTAGTGGCGACGACGAACGACCTCAAGAACGGCCTGGTGCTCAAGCTCGACGGCGGCGAGCTCTGGACCGTCGTGGAGTTCCAGCACGTCAAGCCCGGCAAGGGTGGTGCGTTCGTCCGCACCAAGCTGAAGAACATCCTGTCGGGCAAGGTCGTGGACAAGACCTTCAACGCGGGCGTCAAGGTCGAGGTGGCCAACGTCGACAAGCGGGAGATGCAGTTCTCCTACATGGACGGCGACGAGTTCGTGTTCATGGACACCGAGACCTACGACATGCTCAACGTCTCCCGGGTCGCGGTCGGCGACGCCGCGAACTACCTGCTGGAGAACATGCTCGCCACCGTGGCGATCAACGAGGGCAACGTCCTGTACGTCGAGCTCCCGGCGGCCGTCGAGCTGACCATCGCCGAGACCGAGCCGGGCCTGCAGGGCGACCGCTCCACCGGTGGCACCAAGCCCGCCAAGCTGGAGACCGGCGCCGAGATCAAGGTGCCGCTGTTCATCACGACCGGCGAGAAGGTCAAGGTCGACACCCGCACCGGCGATTACCTCGGCCGCGCCTGATGTCGGCACGCGGTAAGGCGCGCAGGCGCGCGCTCGACATCCTGTTCGAGTCGGAGGCGCGCGGCGAGGACCCTCTCAAGATCCTCGCGGAGCGCCTGGAGCGGGCCGACCCGCCGGTCAACGAGTACACCGCGGCGATCGTCGAGGGCGTGTGCCGTCACCGTGACCGCATCGACGAGCTGATCACCACGTACTCCGAGGGCTGGACCCTCGACCGCATGCCCGCGGTCGACCGCAACCTGCTGCGCGGCGGCACCTACGAGCTGCTGTGGATGCCCGACGTCCCCGAGGGCGTCGTCATCAGCGAGTGGGTCGGTCTGGCCTCGGAGCTGTCCACCGATGAGTCGCCGCAGTTCGTCAACGGGCTGATGGCGCGGTTCAAGCAGCTCAAGCCCTCCCTGGCGCTGTAGGGCCCGTTCCGGCCGGGGCCCCTGCGCCCCCGCCGCCCCCGGTTCCCCGGAGGGCCGCCGGGGGCCGTACACGGGAGCGGCCGTAGGCTGGGCTGGTCACCGGCCAGAGGGAGGCGATCCGAAGTTGCGCGCCGTAGGCACTTCACGGCAGTCAGGTACCCCGGCGGTCCGCACCGCCGTGGTCTGGGACGTCCTGCGGGCGGTGCTCGCCGAACGGTCGTCCGCCACCGGCCGGGACCGGCTCGACATCGTCGACGCCGGGGGCGGCACGGGGGGCTTCGCCGTACCGCTGGCCGAGCTGGGGCACGCCGTCACGGTCGTCGACCCCAGCCCCGACTCGCTGGCGGCCCTGGAGCGGCGCGCCGCGGAGGCGGGGGTGGGCGTGCGCGCCCTGCAGGGCGACGCCGCCGACCTCGGCGACCTGCTACCGGCCGGTTCCGCCGACCTGGTGCTGTGCCACAGCGTGCTGGAGTACGTCGAGGACCCCGCGGGGGCGCTGACCGCCATGGGCGGCCTGCTGCGCGCGGGCGGCGTGATCAGCGTGCTGGCCGCCAACCCGGTCGCCGCCGCGCTGCACCGTTCGGTCGCCGGCCGGTTCGACGAGGCCCGCGAGGTCCTGGGCGACCCTGAGGGCCGCTGGGGAGACCGCGACCCCACGCCCCGCCGCTTCACCCGCGAGGCCCTGTCCCGGCTCCTCACCGGGGCCGGATTCACCCCCGGCGACGCCCACGGCGTGCGGATCTTCGCCGACCTGGTGCCCAGCCGGCTGCTCGACGGCGAGCCGGGCGCGGCGCGCGCGCTGGTCGCGCTGGAGCAGGCGGCCGCCGCGCACCCGGTGCTCCGGGACATCGCGACCCAGCTGCACGTCCTCGGCCACCGATGAGGGTTGTGGCGAACGCCTGTTCCCATAGGATGGCGGGGTGTCGAGGAAACAGCAGGTGCCACGTCCCGGGCCGGCGCTCGGCACCGACGACACCGGCTGCCCGATCCTGCACGTCGACATGGACGCCTTCTACGCGAGCGTCGAGCTGCGTGAGCGTCCCGAGCTGCGCGGCGTCCCCGTCATCATCGGTGATCCCGGCGCGCGGGGCGTGGTGCTCAGCGCGACGTACGAGGCCAGGCGGTTCGGGGTGCACTCGGCGATGCCCATGACCCGGGCCCGCCGGCTCTGCCCCCGGGCGGTGGTCATCCCGCCCAGCCGGCACAAGTACGCGGAGGTCTCCCGCGGCGTCATGGAGATCTTCCGCTCGATCACCCCCGACGTGGAGCCGATCGCCTCCGACGAGGCGTTCCTCGACGTCGGCGGGGCCCGCAAGCGGCTCGGCCGTCCCGCCGTGATCGCCGCGGCGATCCGCGAGCGGGTCGTCCGGGAGCACGGGATCACCTGCTCGGTCGGGGTGGCCGGCAGCAAGTTCGTGGCGAAGCTCGCCTCCCAGCACTGCAAGCCCGACGGCCTGCTGGTGGTGCCCGCCGGCGAGGTCGTCGACTTCCTCCACCCCCTGCCCGTCGCGGCCCTGTGGGGCGTCGGCGAGCGCACCGAGCGCTCCCTGGTACGGCTCGGCATCAAGACGGTCGGCGACCTCGCCCACACCCCGGTCGACGCCCTGCGGCGCGAGCTGGGCCAGGCGGCCGGGACGCACCTGGCCGAGCTGGCCTGGGGGCGCGATCCGCGCCCGGTGCGGGCCGACGTGCCCGACAAGAGCATCGGCGCCGAGGAGACGTTCGCCACAGATGTCGGCGACCCGGTGGAGATCCGCCGCGAGTTGCTGCGCCTGTCGGAGCGGGTCGCGGCCCGGCTGCGCGAGGGCGGTCACGTGGGCCGCACGGTCAGCGTCAAGCTCCGCCGCGCCGACTTCAGCACCATCACCCGGTCGCGGACCCTGCGGGAGCCCACCGACGTCGCCCGTGACCTCTACACCGTCGCCTGCGAGCTGTACACCGCCTCTGGCCTGGGCCGGACGCCGCTGCGGCTGGTCGGGGTGCGGGTGGAGAACCTCCGCTCCGCCGCCGAGACGCCCCGGCAGCTCGGGCTGGACGAGCGGGAGAAGGGCTGGCGGGAGGCGGAGCGGGCCATGGACCGGGCGGCCCGCAGGTTCGGACGAGATGTGGTGCTCCCGGCTTCTCTTGTCCGCCCTCCGTTTGATGAAATAGATCTATGACGTCACCTCCGGTTTGGACTACGTTGGACGTTTTCTTTCGTCTACGTCTACAGCCTCGTATTCTGGGGATAACCGACCGCGAGGTTCGGACACCCCGTGTCGTCCGTCACCGTCTTCCCCGTCCTGGGGCTGTCCTTGGGAGGCGCCGTGCCGCTCTCTGAGCACGAGCAGCGCTTGCTCGACCAGATCGAGCAGGCCCTCTACGCCGAGGACCCGAAGTGGGCCAACACCGTCAGGATCAGTGACCCGCGCAGCCATTACCGGCGCCGCCTGGTGAAAGCCTCCATCGGCTTCGTCCTCGGCATCGCCCTGCTGATGGTCGGCGTCGTGATCAACAAGATCCCCATCGGCGTCGGCGGTTTCGTGGTCATGCTCGCCGCGTGTCTTTGGGGTCTGTCCAGCTGGAAGCGGATGAACGGCTTCGGCGACGCTTCAGGGGCCAAGCCGGGCCGGCAGAGGGGCCGGGCGGGCCGCCGCCCGGGGCCCCGGCAGACCTTCATGGAACGGATGGAGGAGCGCTGGCGCCGCCGGCACGATGATCGCTAGGGTCCGTCCGGGCCGCCTCCGTCAGGGAGGCGGCCCGTTCCGATCCAGTGGTCAGACGCGGCCGGTCAGCCGCCCGCCGGTCAGGCCGTCCAGCCTGGCCGTCAGCCGCAGCCGTGCGCCCTCCAGCCGCTCGGTGGCCTCCAGCAGGCGTCCGCCCGCCCGGCGCATCCGCAGGAGCGTGGACGGCGGCAGCAGCACAGCGCGGATCCGCCGGCCCCGCGTCACCCGGGCCGCCAGCGCGCGCCGTACCAGACGCAGGTCCTCCCGCAGCGGGCCGGTCTCGCCGGGGGTCCGGGCGAACATCATCCGCTCCACCAGGGTGGCGATCCTGGTCAGCGCGGCGGCCTCGTCGGCGTCGAACCCATGCTGCCCGGCCAGCCGCCCGGCCAGCGCGCGGGGGCTCTCGCTCGGCAGCCGGCCCATGCCGTAGTCGCACAGGGCGTCGTCCAGTTCGGCCCAGGCCGCCGAAACCGCCCCCTCCGGAGCGCCGCGGCCGGCCCGGACCTCCGCCGCCCCGGCGGGAGCCGGCGCGGACGGGCCGCCGGGAACCCCGGACGGGCCGCCGGGCGCTCCGGACGGGCCCCGGGAGAGGGACCTGCGGCGCCGGGCGCGCAGCTCCCAGCGGAGCGCCGCCGGCACCAGCGCCACCAGCAGCACGGCCAGCAGGCCGAGACCGATCCAGGCGGCGACCGGCACCCCCTCGTCCACCGCGACCGGCACCCCGGTGAGGTCGCGCTGCAGCGTCCGGTCGTCGCGGGAGCGGGCCGAGGGGTCGCGCGGCGTGTCCGTGCCGCTCGAACCCGTATCCGGGGTGGAATCCGGCCCGTCGGAGCCGTCCGTGGTCACCTGGGGGCGGGTGTAGACGGGCACCGACGCGGTGCCCTGGCCCGCCGACCCGGCGGGGGTGGGCTCGAACCGCAGCCAGCCGGTCCCCTCGAAGTACAGCTCGGGCCAGGCGTGCGAGTCGTGGGCGCGCACCTGCCAGACGCCGGAGACGTTGGTGCCGCCGGTGTAGCCGATGGCGACCCGGGCGGGGATGCCCAGGACCCGGGCCAGCACCGCCATCGAGGCGGCGAACTGCTCGCAGTAGCCGGTCCGGCTGCGCAGCAGGAAGTCCGCCAGCGCGGAGCCGGTGTGCCCCCGCGTGGCGAGGCTGTAGGTGAAGCCGCCCTCCTTGGTGAAGAACTCCTGGAGCTGGATCGCCTTCTCGTACGGGCCCGCGTCGTCCTTCGTCACCCGCCTGGCCAGCGCGCGGACCTCCCGCGGCAGGCCCGGGGGCAGCCGGAGGTAGCGCTCGCCGACCGAGGCGGGCGGGGGCCCGGCCGCCCTGAGCGCCTCGGCGGTGGGGCTGGGCTCGGCGGTGGTGACCCGGTAGGTCATCCCCTCGGCGGTTTCGCGGGCGGAGAACACCATGAGCGTGTCCCGGTCGGACCGCCAGTCGCCCTCGATGTCGACCCGGCCCGCGGGATACGGCAGCGGCAGGAAACTCATGCCCCTGACGTCCTCGCTCACCGCGATCGTGGTGGTGGCCCGGGTGACCGGCGTGGCCGGGGCGAGCCCCGGCGGCGCGGGCAGCGGCCCCTCCGAGGTGCGGTCCTCGGGGCGGCCGTGCGGGTCCGACATCGTCCACTGCTCGCCGTCGAAGATGTCCAGGGCGTACGTCCGCAGGTAGCGGGACAGGCCGTCGCTGCTCGTGTAGCTCAGCACGGTGGAGTTCTCCGGCAGCGACAGCAGCCCCCGCATGCTGACCATCGGGTTGGAGACGCTGATCGAGTTGCCGCCCCGCCCCCTGCCGTTGCCCACGCCGAAGCCGAACAGCGGATCGGGCTCCAGGGCGGGCAGCAGCGCGGGCACCAGGACGGCCAGCGCGACCGCGGCGAAGCCGATGCGCTTGCCCGACATGCGCAGCGTCCCCGCCTCGGCGTCGGACGGTCTCGGCGCGACGAAGGAGGGGGCCCGGCGCACCAGCACGGCCCTGCCCCAGTGGCTGATCCGTTCCCGCCCGTCGGCGGCCAGCAGCCCGAGGTAGCCGGCGGCCGCGATGATGAACGCCAGCCAGTTGATCGGGTCGGCGATCACCGCCGCCGGGACGGTGAACAGCGTCAGCAGCGGCAGCCCGGCCAGTGCGGCCCGGCGCATCCGGACCGCCAGCAGGTCGACGACGATCGCGATCAGGCCGACGCCGCCGCAGGTCAGCAGGACGATGCCGGGGTTCGGCGGCACCGGGGCGGCGTAACGCTGGATGTCGGCGAAGCCGGTGGCCAGCAACCCGCCCAGCGCGCGCACGGACGAGACGGTGGGCACCAGGACGCCCCACGCCTGCTCCCGGGCGAAGGCCGCGGTCAGGAAGATCAGGACGGCCAGCAGCTGGAGCGGCGGCACCAGCCAGTTCGGCATGGTGTAGCGGCCGGCCAGCAGGCCGGCCCCGGTCACCACCAGGATGACCCCGAGGCTCGACCAGAACCAGGCGCCGCCGGAGAACAGGGGATAGAGCGCGATCGCGACCGCTCCGGTGGCCACGCCCGCCGCGGCGGTGAGCCTCATACGGCGCCTCCGCCGGGTGCGGACCGTCCCTGAAGCCTCATACGGCACCTCCACTGGTCGCGAACCGCCCGCGCTGCCCGGCCTCCGGCCACACGTCGGCGATCGAGACACCGGACGGCAGGCGCACGACGCGCCAGCCCGCCCCGGCGAGGACGGCCTGCGCCGCCCGGTACTCCTCGTTCGAACCGAGCTCCGGACGCTCCCACCCGGCCACGTCCAGCAGCACGGCCACCCCGGTCATGTTGCCGTGCCTGAGCCGGGCCAGGGCCTCGGCCTGCTCCACGTCGATCCCGCCGAGCACGGCCACCACCAGGCCGTCGCCGCCGCCCTGCCGCAGCGCGCCCACGCCGTACTCCAGCGAGCGGGCGGAGCCGGTGCGCACCACGGCCAGGGCGTCCAGCAGCGACCAGCTCGCCCCGACGTCGTCCAGGTGCTGGGCGCCCTGGTCGGTGACCAGCCGCAGGCCCAGCCCCTCGCGGGCGAGGTGGACCCCGATGGACGCCGCGGCCGAGACCGCCACCTCGAACGACGAGCGGGGCCCCTCGCCGCGGTGCGCGTACCTGCGGGTGTCCAGCAGGAGCGCGCCGCGGCTCTGCCACTGCTGCTCCTCGCGCCGCACCATCAGCTCGCCGTACCGGGCGGTCGAGCGCCAGTGCACCCGCCGCAGGTCGTCGCCCTGCCGGTACTCGCGGGGCGCGACGTCGTCGTCGCCGGCCGCGGCGACGCTCCTGGTACGGCTCTCGCCTCCGCCGCTCCACTCGCCGGAGAGGCGGACGTGCGGCAGCGCCACCACCCGCGGGGTCACCACGAGGGTGTCGCTGATGGTGAACGACCTGGTCAGCTCCACCAGGCCGAACGGGTCGCTGATCCGGACCGTCAGCGGCCCGATGGGGAAGCGGCCGCGCAGGTCGGACCGCACCCGGTAGTCGATCTCCCGGATGCCGCGCGACTCGACCCGGTCCAGGATGAACCTGGGACGCGCCCCGAGCGCGTAGGGGACGGTGTCCTCGATCAGCAGCAGGCCGGTCGGCAGCCGGGTGATGTTCTCCAGGCGGAGCGTCACGGTGGCGTCGCTGCCGGTCTCGGTCCTGGGCGGGTCCAGCCGCCGCGCGCAGCTCAGCCGGTAGCGGGTGCGGGCCACCACCACGGCCGCCAGCAGCGGCAGGGCGGCGATCAGCACGCCGATCCTGAGAAGGTCCTGCTCCCCGAGGACGACGGCGCACAGCATCGCCGCGAGGCCGGAGGCGATGAACGACCGGCCGCGCGACGTCAGGGCCCTGAGTCCCGAGGTCACTTGGCCGGGGCCTCGGGGACGGGCACCCGCCGGACCAGCTCGGCCACCACCTGCTCGGGCATCCGGCGCTGGCCCTGGGCCTCGACGCTGGGCAGCAGCCGGTGGGCGAGCACGGGGACGCTCAGCTCCTGGAGGTCGTCGGGGATGACGTAGTCGCGGCCGGAGAGCGCGGCGTGCGCCCGGGCGGCCCGGACCAGCTGCAGGGTCGACCGGGGGGAGGCGCCCAGCCGCAGGTCGGGGGAGGTGCGGGTGGCGGTCACCAGGTCGACGGCGTACTTCTTGACCGGCTGGGAGACGTAGACGGCGCGCACCGCGTCGATCAGCGCCCGCACCTCGGCGGTGGTCGCCACCGGCTCCAGCTTGTCCAGCGGGGAGGCGGCGCCGTGCACGTCGAGCATCTCCAGCTCGGCGCCCGCCTCGGGGTAGCCCATCGCGATCCGGGCGGTGAAGCGGTCGCGCTGCGCCTCGGGAAGGGGATAGGTGCCCTCCATCTCGATGGGGTTCTGGGTGGCGATCACCATGAAGGGGCCCTCCAGCACGTAGGTCGAGCCGTCCACGGTGACCTGGCGCTCCTCCATGCACTCCAGCAGCGCCGACTGGGTCTTCGGCGAGGCCCGGTTGATCTCGTCGCCCACCACGATGTTGGCGAACACCGGTCCGGGCTTGAACTCGAACTCCCTGGTCTGCTGGTTGTAGGCGCTGACGCCGGTGATGTCGCTGGGCAGCAGGTCGGGGGTGAACTGGATCCGGCGCACCGGGCAGTCGATGGACCGCGCCAACGCCTTGGCGAGCATGGTCTTGCCGACTCCCGGCACGTCCTCGATGAGCAGATGGCCTTCGGCGAGGAGAACGGTGAGGGTGAGGCGGACGACGTCGCCTTTGCCTTCGATCACCGACTCGATCGCCTGGTGGATCCGCTGGGCCGTGACCACCAGCTCGTCGAGCCGGGGAGAGACGTCATGGGTTACTGCCACCAGGCCTCCATGAGGGTGCGGCGGTTTTGCGCCGGGGGTCATATTTCGGGGCTTTTAGCGCCCCTTTTCATTGTGGGTACCGACATTACGATGCCGGAAGTTCCCCGGCGACCCGATGCGGGCATGAAACCTCATTTCGGGCTCTCGGCCGCGCCGGGTCCGCGGCGGATCCCCGCCGGTCCGCCGATTTCATGATCGTTCGGCCATGGGCCGTCTTCCCGACACGCCCGTGACGTGCCGGGGCCGCCCACCCCCTCCACTTCGCTCCACCCCTCCTGACCTGGGATTTCTTCGCCGAAGTCGATCGCCGGGAGATGCGGAATCAGTTGACGGTGGAGAGAAGTGGAGTATGGTGGTGCGCAGTGGAGAGCAGGGACGAAAGTGGTCTGCCCTCCGCAAGGCACGGGAGGTGGGGCCGGTGTTCCTCGGCACTCACCATCCGCGTCTCGATGACAAGGGACGGCTGTTCCTGCCGGCGAAGTACCGCGAGGAGCTGGCGGAGGGTCTGGTGATCACCAAAGGCCAGGAGCGCTGCCTCTACGTCTTTCCCGTAGAGGAGTTCAGGCGCATCACCGAGGCTCTGCGCACCGCGCCGGTGACCGCCAAGGCGGTCCGCGACTACAGCCGCGTCCTCTTCGCCAGCGCGTCCGACGAGGTCGCCGACAAGCAGGGCCGGATCACCGTCCCGCAGCCCCTGCGCGAGTACGCCGGCCTGAGCCGTGACTGCGCGGTCATCGGCGCCAACACCCGCCTGGAGATCTGGGCCTCGGGTGCCTGGGACGCCTATCTGGCCGAGCAGGAGCAGGCCTTTTCCGACCTGTCGGAGGAGGTGCTGCCAGGGATCTTGTGACTCCACGGTCGACTCATCGGTGAGAAAGTCGTTCGGCGAGGTCTCCACCCGCAACCACGCGCCCGTCAGCTGATGCACCTTCCCCGGTGTCAGGTGACGGGCCGGCACGCGGGTGCGGATGGGGACCTGGCCGGGCGGCCCGTGGTGGGGACCAGCAGGAACACCGGTGAGCGTCGCCGCACATCCGCGAGCGAGGCGGCAAGAGGGGGTTTGCGCTTCATGCGCGCTGACAACGACATGTCCGATCTTCCGGGCCCGGGTGCGGCTCCGGGCGGCCACGTGCCCGTGATGCTCGATCGCGTGCTCGAACTGCTGGCCCCCGCACTGGCGGGTCCGGCCCCGGTGGCCGTCGACGCCAACCTCGGCCTCGGCGGCCACGCCGAGGCGCTGCTGGCCGCCCACCCCTCGCTGCATCTGATCGGCATCGACCGCGACCCCGCCGCCATCGAGCGTTCCACCGCCCGGCTGGTGCCGTACGCCGACCGGATCACTTTGGTCCGCGCGGTCTCCGACGAGCTGCCCGAGGTGCTGGCCCGGCTGGGCCGGCCCCGGGTCGACGCCGTCCTGTTCGACCTGGGCGTCTCCTCGCCCCAGCTCGACGAGGCCGAGCGGGGCTTCGCCTACTCCTACGACGCGCCCCTGGACATGCGGATGGACCCCGACCAGGAGCTGACGGCCGAGGTGGTCGTCAACACGTACTCGGCCGCCGAGCTCATCCGGATCCTGCGGGATTACGGCGAGGAGCGATTCGCCCCGCGTGTCGCGCGCCTAATCATCAAAGAAAGGGGCAACGAGGCCATAACGTCTACCAAGCGGCTCGCGGAGATCGTCCGTACGGCGATCCCCGCCGCCACGCGACGGACCGGGGGCAACCCGGCCAAGAGAACATTCCAGGCGTTGAGGATCGAGGTGAACGCGGAGTTGACGGCGCTGGAACGTGCGCTCCCCGCGGCGCTCGACGCCCTGACGCTTGGCGGGCGCGTGGTGGTGCTCGCCTACCACTCCCTTGAGGACCGGCTGACCAAGCAGGTCCTGGCGGCCCGGACCAGGGACACCAGCCCTCCCGGGCTGCCGGTCCCGTTGCCGGCCCACCAGCCGCGGTTCGCGCTGCTGACGAGGGGTGCCGAACTCCCGAGCGAAGAGGAGGTGGCCCGCAACCCGCGGGCGGCCTCCGCCCGGTGCCGGGCTGCAGAGAGGATCCGTGAGGCAGTTGACGAGGAGTGACACAGACGTCCGCGCCGCGCGGCCCGGGCGCGTCTCCCGCGCCGTGCCGCGGGGACGCGGGGCCGCCGCGCCCGCCAAGCCCGCCGCGCCCGCCCCGAGCCGGCCCGTCGGACCCGCCAAGCCCGCTCAGGGCCGGTCCGCCGCGCCCGTCAAGCCCGCCGCGCCCGCCAAGGCCGCGCCGAGCAGGTCCGCGCCGAGCAGGTCCGCCGCCCGGCCCCCCGCCGCCCGTACGGCGCGGCCGTCCCGGCAGGGCCGGCCGCCGCGCGCTCCCTTCGTGCTGCTCGTGGTGGGCCTCCTCTGCGGCGGGCTGGTCAGCCTGCTGCTGCTGAACGTCGTCCTCGCCCAGGACTCCTACCGCCTCAACGAGCTGCGCGACGGCATCAGCGAGCTCCAGCAGCAGAAGGCGGATCGCGAGAACGAGAACGCCCGGCTCGACACGCCCGAAGAGCTCGCCAAGCGAGCCGAGCTGCAGGGCCAGAACCGCGACTGGGACAGCATGAACACGATCGACAGCCGGGTCGCCAGCCAGGGCCAGGCGCCCGTCACGCGCGAGCGGGTGGAGGGCACGGGCAGGTGAGGGAGACCGGCGGGCGGGGCTCCGGCCCGGGCCGTGGCGGCTCCGGCGGCCCCGCCGGAGGATCCGGCCGCCGGGTCCCGAAGGGGCCGGGCCGGCCCGGCAGACCGGGCGGCCCGGACGCCTCCAGGGGGACGTCCGGCCGGGGCGGTCCCGAGCAGGACGGCCCCGGCGGCCGGGGCGGGTCCTCCCCGTCCGGCGGGCAGCCGTCCCCGGAGGGCTCCGGCCGGCGCCCGGACGCCTCCGGGCGCTCCGGCGGGCCCCGGCGCGCCGAGGGATCCGGGCGCCGCGAGGAGACCGGCGGGGCGGGCGGGTCCTCCCGCGGCCGGTCGCCCGGCAAGCCCGCGCGCCCCGAGGGCTCGTCCGGCCGTTCCCCGCGCCCGGAGCCCGCGTCCGGGCGGCCTTCCCGCGCGGAGGGAGCCGGGGGCCGGAACGCCCGCTCCGGCGGCGCGGGCGGATCCGCCTCCGCCGGCCGGACCGGTGGCTCCGCCGTACCGCCGGGCAGGCCCCGCGCCGGGTCGCCGGCCCGCGACACCGGGGACGGCCCCGCCCGCGGCGGGCGGCCCGGATCCGCCTCCGCGAAGCCTCCGGCCACCAGGACCGGCTCCGCCTCCGGGAAGCCCCCCGCCTCTCCGAAGTCCTCCGCCTCCGCGAAACACCCGGCCTCAGCGAAGCACCCGGCCTCCGGCCGGCCCGCGACCGGCAGGCCCGTCCCCACCGGCGCGGCGGGCAGGCCCGGCCGCCCGCCGGGGCCCGAGGCGCCCCGCAGGCCGGGCCGATCCCCGCGCCCCGAGGAGCCGGCGGGCCCCGCGGGCCGGCCGCGCGTCCGCCCGGCCGGCGACCAGGCGCGCCCGCCCCGGCCCGCCCCGGCGACCGGCGGGAACGGAGGCGGCGGCAGGCCGCCCAGGCCGCCCGCGCGCCCGCCCGCGACGCTGCGCCTGGGCAACCCCGGCCGGCGGATCAGCGTCGGCCTGATCGCGATGACCTTCGTGCTGTCCATCTTCGCCGGGCGGCTCATCCAGCTCCAGGGCCTCGATTCCAAGGTCTACGCCGCCGAGGCGGCCAAGCAGCGGGTCCAGGGCGAGAAGCTGACCGCCCGCCGCGGCTCCATCACCGACGCGGCCGGGCACGAGCTCGCGCTGACCCGGGAGGCGCGCGAGGTCTACGTCGACCCCTCCGAGGTCAAGCCGGCCATGCGCGACCAGATGGCCACCTTCCTCGCCACGGAGCTGGGCCAGCCCAAGCAGGACATCGCGGCCAAGCTCGCCGTACCCGGCAGCCGCTACCAGAAGCTGGCCTCCGCCGTGGAGCCGTCCGTGGCCGGGCGGATCATGCAGGGGGCCTCGAAGCTCAAGTTCAAAGGGCTCGGCACCCGGAGCCGGTACGTGCGCGACTACCCCGGCGGCGACCTCGCCGGGACCCTCCTCGGCTTCGTCGGCGACGACGGGAACGGCCTGAGCGGGCTGGAGAGCACCTACGACACCCTGCTCGCCGGCCGCGACGGCGAGCAGATCATCGAGACCGGCCGCGCTGGGCAGCGCATCCCGATGACCCGCAGCACGGTCAAGGCGCCCGTCGAGGGCAGGGACGTCCGGCTCACCATCGACCGCGACATCCAGTGGGCCGCCCAGAAGGCGATCGCCGAGGAGGTGAAGGCCACCGGTGCCCGCACCGGCAGCGTCATCGTGATGGACGCCCGCGACGGCCGCGTGTACGCCATGGCCAACGCCCCCGAGCTCGACCTGAACGACTGGCGGCGGACCTCGCCCGAGGACTGGGTGAACCGCGCCGTGACCGACGTGTTCGAGCCGGGCAGCACCAACAAGGTCATCACCGCGGCGGCCGCCCTGGAGTCGGGCGCGCTGCGGCCGGACACCGCCATGCGGGTCCCGGACAACATCCGGTGCGCCGACCAGGTGCTGCGCGACTCCCACCCGCACTCCGTGGAGCGGCTGACCTTCTCCGGCGTGGTCGCGACCTCCAGCAACGTCGGGACGATCATGGCCGCGCAGAAGATCGGCGACCAGCGGCTGTACGAGATGATGCGGCGCTTCGGGTTCGGCGCCAAGCCGGGCAGCGGCCTGTACCGCGAGGAGGGCGGCCTGCTGCCCGACTGGCGGAACTGGTCGGGCAGCCAGCGCTGCACGATCGCCTACGGCCAGGGCGTCTCGGTCACCGCGCTGCAGACGGCCAGCGTCTACCAGACCATCGCCAACGGCGGCGTGCGCGTCACCCCGACGATCGTGGCAGGCACCACCGACGAGCGGGGCGCGTTCGCCCCGGCCGCGCCCGCCGCGCGGACCCGGGTCATCAGCGAGCGCGCCGCCAGGGACGTCGCCGGGATGCTGGAGGCCGCGGTCGGCGCCGAGGGCACCGGCAACCTGGCCGCCATCGATGGCTACCGGGTGGCGGGCAAGACCGGCACCGCGATGCGCTACGACGCCGAGTGCCAGGGATACTGCGGGTACACCTCGACGTTCGTCGGCTTCGCCCCGGCGGACGCCCCCCGCCTGGTGGTCCTGGCGGTCGTCCAAGATCCTCAGAAAGCCCACTACGGTGGAGAGGTCGCAGCCCCGGTATTCAAGAAAGTGATGACGTTCGCGTTGAAGAGCCAGAAGATCCCGCCCACCGCGACCAGGCCGTCGGCCTCGGTGCCGATCCGCACCGGCCGCTGACGAGGGAAGGTACGCTCTCGCCGTGCGTCCCCCGTCGTCCATGCGACCCTCAACCAGTTCGCCCCGGCCACTGTCGGGGCTGGCGAGCCTGCTCGGCGCGCCCTCCGGCACGTCGCGGGCGCCGCTCGCCGCGGTGTCCGGGGTCACCATCGACTCCCGCCGGGTCCGGCGCGGAGACCTCTACGTCGCGCTGCCGGGCGCCACGGCCCACGGCGCCGACTTCTGCGCCCAGGCGCTCGCCGCCGGCGCCACCGCGATCCTGACCGACCAGGCGGGCCGGGAGGCGGCGGTCGCGACCGGCCTGCCGGTCCTCGTCGTGCCCGACCCGCGCGCCGTGCTCGGCCAGGTCTCCTCCTGGGTGTACGGCGCGCCCGCCGCCGCCATCACGCTCATCGGCGTCACCGGCACCAGCGGCAAGTCCACCAGCACCTTCCTGCTGGAGGCCGGGCTGCGGGCCGCCGGGCACACCACCGGCCTGGTCGGCGGCGTGGAGATCCGCGCCGGCGACCTGCGCTTCGCGTCCACACTGACCACCCCGGAGGCCAGCGACCTGCAGGGCCTGTTCGCCCTCATGCGCGAGCGGGGCGTCACCGCCGCCGCGATGGAGGTCTCCAGCCACGCGCTGGCCCTCGGCCGCGTCGACGGGATCCTCTACGACGTCGCGCTGTTCACCAACCTGTCGCAGGACCACCTCGACTTCCACCGCGACCTCGACGACTACTTCGCCGCCAAGGCCCGGCTGTTCACCCCCGAGATGAGCCGCGCCGGGGTCGTCAACATCGACGACGCCCACGGCCGCGAGCTCCTCGGCACGGCGAAGATCCCGATGACCACCTTCTCCGCCCAGGGGGCCGCGGAGGCCGACTGGCGCGCCGCCGACGTGCGCCTGAGCGGCGACGGCAGCTCCTTCCGCGTGGTGGGCCCCGGCGGCGTCGAGGAGGACGCCACGGTGGCGCTGCCCGGCCCGTTCAACGTCGCCAACGCCCTCGGCGCGATCGTCGCCCTGGTGGAGGCGGGGGTGCCGCTGCGCGCCGCGGCGGCCGGGATCGGCACGCTGGCCGGGGTGCCCGGCAGGATGGAGCGGGTGCCGGGCGCCGACGGCTTCGAGGCCATCGTGGACTACTCCCACAAGCCCGGGGCCGTGGAGTCGGTGCTGCGCTCGCTGCGCGAGGTCACCGAGGGCCGGCTGACCGTGGTGCTGGGCTGCGGCGGCGACCGCGACCGCGGCAAGCGTCCCATGATGGGCGCCGCCGCCGCCCGGCTGGCCGATGTGGCCATTCTCACCAGCGACAACCCCCGCTCGGAGGACCCCCTGCGGATCCTGGCCGAGATGATGGACGGGATCCTCGGCGTGTCCCCGGAGGAGCGGGCCCATGTGATCATTGAGCCGGACCGGGCCGCGGCCATCGATCTGGCGATCGGCCGTGCGGGCCCCGGCGACGTGGTCGTCGTGGCCGGCAAGGGGCACGAGCAGGGCCAGTACGTCGGCGACCGGGTCCTCCCGTTCGATGACAGGCAAGTGGTGGCCGACGCGATCGGCAGACGGCGGAGCCGTACCGGGCGCCAGGCGTGTATGGAGAGTAAGGAAGCCTCATCATGATCCCGTTGCCGCTGGGCAGGATCGCCGAGATCACCTCGGGCGCCCTCGCGGGCATGGCCGACCCCCGCGCGGTCGTACGCGGCCCGGTCGTCGTGGACTCCCGGGCCGTCGAGCCGGGGTCGCTGTTCGTCGCCGTCAAGGGCGAGCGGTCCGACGGGCACGACTTCGCCGCGGCCGCCGTGGAGGCGGGCGCCGTCGCCGTGCTGGCCTCCCGGCCCGTCGAGGCCCCCGCGGTCGTCGTCGGCGACGTCGTGGGGGCCCTGGCCGACCTGGCCACGGCGGTCTGCGCCGGGCTGCCGGCGGCCACGGTCATCGGCGTGACGGGCTCGGCGGGCAAGACCACCACCAAGGACCTGCTGGCCCGCCTCACCGCGCGGATCGGCCCCACGGTCGCGCCGGTCGGCTCGTACAACAACGAGATCGGCCACCCCCTGACGGTGCTGCGGGCCGACGAGAGCACCCGCTACCTGGTGCTGGAGCTCAGCGCCCGGGGGGTCGGGCACATCGCCCACCTCGCCAGGATCGCCCCGCCGAAGATCGGCGTGGTCCTCAACGTCGGCAGCGCGCACATCGGGGTCTTCGGCGGCCGGGACGCCATCGCCAAGGCCAAGGGCGAGCTGGTCGAGGCGCTGCCCGCCGACGGCGTCGCCGTACTGAACGCCGACGACCCGCTGGTGGCCGCGATGGCCGACCGGACCCGCGCCCGGGTCACCTGGTACGGCCGCGGCGAGACCGCCGCGGTGCGGGCCGAGGGCGTCACCCTCGACGGGCGCGGTCGCGCCTCCTTCACGCTGCGCACCCCCTCCGGGGCCGCGCCGGTCACCCTGCGCCTGTACGGCGAGCACGCCGTGGACAACGCGCTCGCCGCGGCGGCCGCCGCCTACGAGCTGGGGCTGCCGGTCGCCACCATCGCCGAGGAGCTGTCGGAGGCCGAGCCCCGCAGCCGCTGGCGGATGGAGGTCACCGACCGGGCGGACGGCGTCACCGTCGTCAACGACGCCTACAACGCCAACCCCGAGTCCATGCGCGCCGCGTTCGGCGCCCTCGGAGCCATCGCCGGGGGCCGACGCCGTCTCGCGGTCATCTCCTCCCCGAGCGAGCTGGGCGAGCACGGCGCCGAGCTGAACGAGGGCGTGGGCCGGACGGCCGCCGCCGCGGGCCTCGAAGCCCTGTTCGTCGTCGGCGCCGACGCCGGGCCCGTCCTGGCCGGGGCCAGGGCCGCCGCCGAGGACGCCCGTGCCGCGGGCGGGCACGTCCCCCGGATAACGCACGTCCCCGACGTCGAGACGGCCGTCGCCGAGGTCTCGGCGCTCCTCGCGCCCGGCGACGTGGTGCTGGTCAAGGGTTCGCGCGTGGCCGGCCTGGAGCGGGTGGCCGAGGCCCTGCTCGGGGGTGACCGCCGATGAGGGAGATCCTCATCGCGGCGGCGGTCAGCCTGCTGCTGTCCATGTTCGGCACGCCGCTGGCGATCCGCCTGTTCTCCCGGCGCGGCTACGGCCAGAGCATCCGGGAGGAGGGCCCCTCCGGCCACCACGACAAGCGCGGCACCCCCACCATGGGCGGCACCGTGATCGTGATCGCGGCGCTGATCGGGTTCGCCTGCGCCCACCTGGTCGCCTGGACCCAGCCCACCGTCTCGGCGCTGCTGGTGCTGTTCCTGATGACCGGCCTGGGCATGGTCGGCTTCCTCGACGACTTCATCAAGATCTACAAGCAGCGCAGCCTGGGCCTGCGCAGCGGCGCCAAGGCGCTGGGCCAGCTCATCGTCGGCGCGGTCTTCGCGGTCCTGGTGACCCGCTTCCCCAACGCCTACCTCATCACCCCCGCCGAGACCCGGCTGTCGTTCCTGCGGGACTTCGGCCCCTCCATCGGCATCATCGGGTTCACGATCTGGGTGCTCATCATGATCGTGGGCTTCTCCAACGCGGTGAACCTCACCGACGGCCTCGACGGCCTGGCCAGCGGCGCGACCGGCGTGGTGCTCGCCTCCTACGTGCTGATCGGCAACTGGCAGCTGCGCAACAGCTGCACCGTCCAGCTCAGCCCCAACTGCTACTGGGTCCGCGACCCGCTCGACCTGGCCGTGGTCGCCGCCGCCGTGCTCGGCGCGCTGGTCGGCTTCCTGTGGTGGAACGCCCCGCCCGCCAAGATCTTCATGGGTGACACCGGCTCGCTGGCCCTGGGCGGCGTGATCGCGGGCCTGGCCATCACCACCCGCACCCAGGGCCTGCTGATCATCCTCGCCGGCATGTGCGTGGTCATCACGATGTCGGTGATCATCCAGGTCGGGTTCTTCAAGATGACCGGCAAACGGGTCTTCCGGATGGCGCCGCTCCAGCACCACTTCGAGCTGTCGGGCTGGGCCGAGACGACCATCGTGGTCCGCTTCTGGCTGATCGCGGCCCTGTGCGCCGCCGCCGGCCTCGGGCTGTTCTACGTCGAATGGATGCCCAAGCCGTGACGGCCGCGGATCCCACCGGCATCGGGGGCGACGGAGGCGACGGAGGCGCCGGGGGCACGGTCGTCGTCGCCGGGCTCGGCGTCTCCGGGACCGCCGCCGCCCGCGTGCTGGCCGGGCGGGGCGCGAAGGTCGTCGTCCTGGAGGGCCGCGACGGTGAGCAGGCCAGGGCCGCCGCGGCGGAGCTGGCCGGGCTGGGCGTCGAGGTCCGGTTCGGCGAGCCCGCCGGGGTGCCCGCCGGCGCCTCCCTGGTCGTCACCACCGGCTGGCCGCCGCACCATCCCGTGATGGCCGCCGCCGCGGCGGCCGGGATCGAGGTGATCAGCGAGGTCGAGCTCGGCTGGCGGCTGCGCCCGGCCGGCGCGGCGCCGTGGCTGGCGTTGACCGGCACCAACGGCAAGACCACCGTGGTCCGGATGCTCGCCGCCATGCTGTCCGCCGCCGGGCACCGCGCGCTCGCCGCCGGAAACGTCGGCACCCCCGTCGTGGAGGCCGTCGGCGAGCCCTGGGACGTGCTGGCCGTGGAGCTGTCCAGCTTCCAGCTGCACCGCTCGCCCAGCCTGGCCCCGCACACCGCCGCCGTGCTCAACGTGGCGCCCGACCACCTCGACTGGCACGGCTCCCTGGAGGCGTACGCCCGGGACAAGGGGCGGATCTTCGAGCGGGCCGGCACGGTGGTCTGGAACGCCGACGACGAGTGGCCGGCCCGCCTGGCCGAGCCGTACGCCGGCGGGGCCGCCCGCGTCGTCGGCTTCACGCTCGACGTGCCGCGGCCCGGACAGGTCGGCGTGGTCGAGGACCTGCTGGTGGACCGGGCGTTCACCGCCGACCCGGAGCGCGAGGCCGCCGAGCTGGCGGGCTTCGCCGACATCCGGCCGTTCGCGCCGCACAACGTCGCCAACGCGCTCGCCGCCGCGACCATGGCCCGCTCCTACGGGGTGCCCCCGGAGGCCGTACGGCGGGGCCTGGCCGACTTCGTCCCCGACCCGCACCGCATCGCGCACGTCGCGACCGTGGGCGGCGTCGACTACGTCGACGACTCCAAGGCCACCAACCCGCACGCCGCCGCCGCCTCGCTCGCCGCCTACTCCTCGATCGTCTGGGTCGCCGGCGGCCAGCTCAAGGGCGCCGACGTCGACGACCTGGTACGGCGGGCCGCGCCGCGGCTGCGCGGCGCGGTGCTGCTGGGCGCCGACCGCGAGCGGATCCGGCGGGCTCTGGCGCGACACGCCGAGAATGTCCCGGTGGTGGAGGTGGCGGGGCAAGACACTGGGGTCATGGATCGCGTCGTCACCGAAGCCGCCCGGCTCGCCACCCCCGGGGACACCGTGCTGCTCGCCCCCGCCGGAGCCTCCCTCGACATGTTCCCCAACTACGGCGCCCGCGGGACCGCGTTCGCCGAAGCCGTTCTGAGGCGGCTGCACGGGCCGCGAGGATCCTGAGAGCGCATGGGACCACACCCTCAAGATCCTCGCCTGGCGGACGGCGAGCCGCTCGTACCGGCCCAGGGCCGGGGCGGAGGTGGAGCCCTGACCGGGTGCCGGGCCGTAGCGGTCGCCGCCGAACCGGTCGCGGACGATGACCTGGACTCGGCGGCCGACCGGCTCGCCTGCCGTTCGGGCCATGATCCCGGCTCGCTCATAGGATCATTCGTGGACATGCCGATCAACATGGATATTTGATCTCTTTAGCCTTGCGTGGGGTGCGGTGAATGATCTTCAGATCCGATCGAACGGCGGACTCTGACACTCCCCGAGAGCAGCTTGCGCGGATGAGGGAGCTGTTGGGGCGCCCTCTCTTCTCGTATTACCTGCTCGCAGGCGTCAGCGCACTGCTGATGGCTTTGGGGCTGATGATGGTCCTGTCGGCGTCGAGCATCGAGGCGCTCCAGACCAGGGGGTCGGCGTTCGCCCTGTTCGGGCGGCAGCTCATCGCGATGCTCCTGGGGCTGCTGCTGATGTGGATCTGTTCGAGGCTCCCCGTCCGGTACTTCCGGCTCGCGGGCTATCCGCTGATGGTCCTGGCGGTGCTGGGGTTGGTCCTGGTGCTGTTCATCGGCCAGTCGGAGCTCGGAGCACAGCGGTGGATCTACATCGGCGAGCTGACCATCCAGCCGTCGGAGCCGGCCAAGCTCGCGTTCGCGCTGTGGGGGGCCGACCTGCTGGCGCGCCGGGCGCGCTCCGGGACGATCGAGTGGCGCCACCTGTTCATCCCGCTCATGCCCGGCGCGGTCATCCTGGCCCTGCTGGTCATGCTGGGCAGCGACCTCGGCACCACGATCGTGCTGATGATGATCTTCCTGGCCCTGCTGTGGGTGGTCGGGGCGCCGCTGCGGCTGTTCGGCGGCATCATGGCCGTCTCGGCGCTGGCGGCCGTCGTCATGATCAGCACCGAGGGGTACCGCCTGGACCGGGTCCAGGCGTGGCTGAACCCGTGGAAGTACGCCCAGAAGGAGGGCTACCAGGCCGTCCAGGGGCAGATCGCCATGGGCAGCGGCGGCTGGTTCGGGCTGGGGCTGGGCTCCAGCCGGCAGAAGTGGAGCTGGATCCCGCACGCCGAGAGCGACTTCATCTTCTCCATCATCGGTGAGGAGCTCGGCCTGATGGGCACCCTGGTGGTGGTGGCCCTCTTCGGGCTGCTGGGCTACGCCGGGCTGCGGGTGGCCGTCCGGGTGAAGGACACCTTCGTCCGGCTCGCCGCCGCCGCCATCGTGGCCTGGATCGTCGGGCAGGCGATCGTCAACATCGGCGCGGTGATCGGCGTGGTGCCCATCACCGGCATCCCGCTGCCGCTGGTCTCCTACGGCGGGTCGGCCCTGTTGCCCACGCTGGCCGCCCTCGGGATGCTGCTGAGCTTCGCCAAACAGGAGCCCGGCGCGCGTGAGGCCCTGGCCGCGCGTGGCCCGGGACCGGCGGCGCGGGGCCTAAGCTGGCTTGGCCTGGGTGGTCCGGCCCGCACACGGCGGCCGGCCAACGGAAGACGATATGTGAAGGGACCGACATGAGGGTGGTCCTCGCCGGCGGCGGGACGGCTGGTCACATCGAACCGGCGCTGGCCCTGGCCGACGCGCTGCGCCAACTCGATCCCGGCATCGGGATCACCTGCCTCGGCACCGAACGCGGCCTGGAGACGCGGCTGGTGCCGGCCCGGGGATACGAGCTGGAGCTCGTGCCCGCCGTGCCGCTGCCCCGGTCGCTCACCCCGCAGCTGCTGACCGTGCCCGGCCGCCTGGCGGGCGCGATCGGCGCCGCGGCGGGCATCATGGAGCGGGTCCGGGCCGACGTCCTCGTCGGGTTCGGCGGCTACGTCGCGACCCCCGCCTACCTCGGGGCGCGCCGCCGCGGCGTGCCGATCGTGGTGCACGAGGCCAACCCGCGGCCCGGCCTGGCCAACCGGCTGGGCGCGCGGCTGACCGACCACGTGTTCATCGGCCAGCGGGACACGCCGCTGTCCGGCGCCGAGCACATCGGGATCCCGCTCCGCCGTGGCATCACCTCGCTGGACCGGCTGTCCATGGGCGACAAGGCGCGCTCCTGGTTCGGCCTTGAGGCCGACCTGCCGACGCTGCTGGTCACCGGCGGCTCCCAGGGGGCGCGCTCGATCAACCGGGCGGCCCTGGCCGCGGCCCCGGCGCTGCGCCGCGCGGGGATCCAGGTGCTGCACATCATCGGCCCGAACAACACGCTGGAGGAGGAGCCGCCGCCCGGCGACCCCCAGTACGTCGTGCTGCAGTACGTCGACCGGATGGACCTCGCCTACGCCGCCGCCGACTTCGCGCTGTGCCGCGGCGGCGCCATCACCTGCGCCGAACTGACCGCGGTGGGCCTGCCCGCGGCGTACGTCCCGCTCCCGCACGGCAACGGCGAGCAGCGGCTCAACGCCGAGCCGATCGTGCAGGCAGGGGGCGGCCTGCTGGTCGACGACGCCGAGCTGACCGCGGAGTGGATCATCCACAACGTGCTGCCCGTGCTGTCCGACCCGGAGCGGGTGGTCGCCATGTCGGAGGCCGCCTCCCGGATGGGCAGCAAGGACGCCGACATGGCGCTGGCCCGGCGGGTGCTGCAGATCGCGCGGGGCGTGGCGTGACGGGGAGCGGGGAGTGGTGAGCGACCTTGAGCGGGGAGCGAGCCCGACGTGGGAGCGGAGTGGTCCGTGAGGGACGAGCGGCCCGCGGAGCGAGCGGGGAGTGGTGAGTGATTTTGAGCGGGGAGCGATTTTTGGGCGGGGAACGGTGAACGACCGATGAACGGGAGTCGGGGAGTGGTGAGCGGCCGATGAGCCTGGTCAAGTTGGTGGATCCGGTCGCGGCCGAAGACCTGGGGCGGGTCCACTTCATCGGGATCGGTGGTGCCGGCATGTCCGGCATCGCCCGCATCCTGCTCAAGCGCGGTGTGCGGGTCTCCGGCAGTGACTCCCGCGGCTCCGAGATGGTCAACGAGCTTCGGGGACTGGGGGCGAGGGTCCACATCGGCCACGCCGCCTCGCACGTCCAGAACGTCGACACGGTCGTGGTCTCCACCGCGATCCGCGACTCCAACCCGGAGCTGGGTGAGGCGCTGCGCCAGGGCCTGCGGGTGATCCCGCGGGCCGCCGCGCTGGCCTCGGTCATGGCGGGCCGGACCGGTGTCGCCCTGGCGGGCACCCACGGCAAGACCACCACCACGTCGATGCTGACGGTGGCGCTGCAGAAGTGCGGCGCCGACCCGTCCTACTGCGTCGGCGGGCAGCTGGTGACCACCGGGCTGGGCGCCGACGAGGGCGCCGGGGAGATCTTCGCCGCCGAGGCCGACGAGAGCGACGGCTCCTTCCTGATGCTGGCCCCGGACATCGCCGTGGTGACCAACGTGGAGCCCGACCACCTGGACAACTACGGCGACCCCCGCGCGGTCTACGACAGCTTCGCCCGCTTCGTCGAGCGGGTCGGCCGGACCATGGTGCTCTGCGCCGACGATCCGGGCTCCGCGGCTCTGGCGCCGGTGGCCCGCGCCCGCGGCCTGAAGGTCGTCACGTACGGCGAGACCGAGGACGCCGACCTGCGGGTGGGCGACATCACCCCGGACGGCCTGGGCGTCACCTTCACGGTCGGCGGCCTGGGCCGGGTCAGGCTGGCCGTACCGGGCCGGCACAACGCCCTCAACGCCGCCGCGGTCATCGCCGTCGCGGCCGAGCTGGGCGTCTCCTTCGACGACATCCGCGACGGCCTGGCCGCCTTCACCGGGGCCAAGCGCCGGTTCGAGGCCAAGGGCGAGGCCGGCGGGGTCGCGGTCTTCGACAGCTACGCCCACCACCCGACCGAGCTGGCGGCCGACCTGCGCGCGGCGCGGGACGTGGTGGCGTCCTTCTCCGGCTCCGGCAGGGTCATCGCGGTCTTCCAGCCGCACCTGTACTCCCGGACGCGGTTCTTCGCCGACGAGTTCGGCGCCGCCCTCGGCCTGGCCGACGAGGTGGTCGTCCTGGACGTCTACGGCGCGCGGGAGGACCCCGAGCCGGGCGTCTCCGGGGCCCTGGTCGCGGGCAAGGTGCCGCTCCCGGAGGAACGGGTGAGCTACGCGCCGCAGCGGGAGAGCGTCCCCGCCCTGGTGGCGGAGCGGGCCAGGGCCGGTGACATCGTGCTCACCATGGGGGCGGGCGACGTGACCGAGCTGGGCCCGCGGATCGTGGCGGAGCTGGCCACGCGGTGACCCGGGCAGGGGGGGCTGGGGAGAGCGGTGAGCGACCTTTGAGCCGGGAGCGAGCCGGACGCGGGAGCGGAGTGGTCCGTGAGGGACGAGCGGCCCGCGGAGCGAGGGAGGAGCGGTGAGCGACCTTTGAGCGGAGTCTGGCGCACGGCCTTCCTCGGCCTGCTCACCGCGGGTGTGGTGGGCAGCGTCGTGTGGCTGGTGTTCTTCTCGCCGGTCCTCGGCGTGCGGGAGATCCGGGTGACGGGCAACGCGGTCCTGCCGGTCGAGGAGATCCGGCGGGCCACGGGCGTGGCCGACGGCCGGCCGCTCGCCACCGTGGACGTGGCCGAGGTCAGGGCCAAGGTGGGTGCGATCCGCCGGGTCGAGTCGGTCTCCGTCAGCCGCGACTGGCCGGGCACGCTGGCGGTCAGGGTCGTGGAGCGCAGGCCGGCGGCGGTGGTGCCGCAGGGGGGCCGTGCCGCACTGGTGGACCGCCACGGCGTGGTGATCGAGGTCAGGGACGTCGCGCCGCCGGGCCTTCCGACGCTGCGGGTGGACCGCCCGGGGGCGGGCGATCCGGCGACCGTCGCGGCGCTGGCCGTGGTCGGGGCGCTGCCGGGGAGCCTGACCGGGCGGGTCGCGGAGGTGGCCGCGCCCTCGCCCGAGACCGTCTCGCTGCGGCTGAAGGACGGCCGCACGGTGGTGTGGGGCGGGCGCGACCGTTCCGCGGACAAGGCGCGGATCCTCGCCACGCTCCTGAGGAGCCGGGCGGACACCTACGACGTGAGTTCCCCCGAGGTCGTGACGGTGAAGTGACGTCCCCGCCGCGGGCGCCGGGAAAAGGACAGCGCGCGACACGCCGGGCGCGCTTGCGGCCCGGTTAGTTGACCCGCCCGGAGCGTAACTCCTACTGTCCGTATCACTCCTCAGGTTGACATAAATCTAAATCTCAACTTGAGGGTGAGAGTTTTGAAAGCGACGGCACGGGACCCCGTGCCGCGGGAAATTGCAAGTCAACGAGCGGAAAGGCCCCTCGTCGTGGCAGCACCGCAGAACTACCTCGCGGTCATCAAGGTTGTAGGAATCGGCGGAGGCGGAGTCAACGCCGTCAACCGGATGATCGAGGAGGGACTCAAGGGCGTCGAGTTCATCGCCATCAATACCGACGCTCAGGCGCTGCTGATGAGTGACGCCGACGTCAAGCTCGACGTGGGGCGCGAGCTCACCCGCGGCCTCGGCGCGGGCGCCAACCCCGAGGTCGGGCGCAAGGCGGCCGAGGACCACCGCGAGGAGATCGAAGAGGTCCTCAAGGGCGCCGACATGGTCTTCGTCACCGCCGGTGAGGGCGGTGGCACCGGCACCGGCGGCGCCCCCGTGGTGGCCAACATCGCGCGGTCCCTGGGCGCCCTGACCATCGGTGTGGTCACCCGGCCGTTCAGCTTCGAGGGCCGGCGCCGGGCGATGCAGGCCGAGGCGGGCATCGAGACCCTGCGCGAGGAGGTCGACACCCTCATCGTGATCCCGAACGACCGGCTGCTGTCGATCTCCGACCGGCAGGTGAGCGTGCTGGACGCCTTCAAGGCGGCCGACCAGGTGCTGCTCTCCGGTGTCCAGGGCATCACCGACCTGATCACCACGCCCGGTCTGATCAACCTGGACTTCGCCGACGTGAAGTCGGTGATGTCCGGCGCGGGCTCGGCGCTCATGGGCATCGGCCACGCGCGCGGCGACGACCGGTCGGTCGCGGCGGCGGAGATGGCCGTCTCCAGCCCGCTGCTGGAGGCCAGCATCGACGGCGCGCACGGCGTGCTGCTGTCGATCGCGGGCGGCTCCGACCTCGGCCTGTTCGAGATCAACGAGGCCGCCCAGCTCGTCTCCAACGCGGCGGCGCCGGACGCCAACATCATCTTCGGCACGGTCATCGACGACGCCCTCGGCGACGAGGTCCGCGTCACCGTGATCGCGGCCGGCTTCGACGAGCCCGTCGCGGAGGCGAAGAAAGCCGTGCCGCAGGCGGCGCGGCCGCAGCAACAGCAGCCGCCCGCCCGCCCGGCCACGGCTCCCGCGGCGGCCCCGCCGTCCCGCCCGGCCGCGCCCACGGTGAAGGCCGAGCCGCGGCCGGAGTTCCGGGCCGAGCCCCCGCCCGCGCCGGTCCGCCCGGTGACCCCGCCGCAGCCTGCCCCGGCGGCCGAGCCCCAGCCCGCGCCGGCCCCGGCGGCCCAGCAGATCCACCCGGTCCAGCCCGCCGCGCCCGTCCACGCGCCGGCCGAGCAGCCCGAGCCGCCGCGCGCCGAGGAGCCGGCGGCCTCGCCGGTGTCGATCCCGCGCCCGGCGCCCGAACCGCCCGCTCCCACGCCGATCTCCGCGCGGATCCCGGACACCGCCCGGCGGCGTCCGGTGGTCTTCGAGGAGCAGGAGGAGGAGCTCGACGTTCCCGACTTCCTGAAGTGACTTTGCTCACGGCCGGGGGGCCCGCGGGATGCCCGGCCGTGACAGGGAAGAATGGGTTCCGCCGGTTTGTCGGGTTCGAGCGGCGGAGAAGTGACGGATACAACGCGACGTGAAGAGATCGCGGCCGGTCTGGCCAGGGTCGAGGCGGACATCGCCGAGGCATGCCGGGCCGCCGGCCGCAGGCGCGAGGAGCTGACGCTCGTCGCGGTGAGCAAGACCTACCCGGCCTCCGACGTGCGGCTGCTGGCCGAGCTGGGTGTGGCCGACGTGGGGGAGAACCGCGACCAGGAGGCTTCGGCCAAGGCGCACGAGTGCGCCGACCTGGGGCTGACCTGGCACTTCATCGGCCAGCTGCAGACCAACAAGGCCCGATCGGTGGTCTCCTACGCCGACGTCGTCCACTCGGTGGACCGGCTCCGGCTGGTGTCCGCGCTGGGCCGGGAGGCGGTTCGGGCGGGCCGGGAGGTCACCTGCCTGGTGCAGGTCGCGCTGGACGGCGATCCCGGACGCGGTGGCGCGCGGCCGGAGGAGGTCCCGGAGCTCGCCGACGCGGTCGCCGGGACCGGCGGGCTGAGGCTGGGCGGGGTGATGGCGGTCGCGCCGCTGGGCGGGGACCCGTCCGGAGCCTTCGCCCGGCTGAGGGAGATCGCGGAGGCCGTACGGAAGACCCACCCGGGGGCGGACGTCATATCGGCGGGGATGAGCGGCGATATGACGGAGGCCATCGCCAACGGCGCGACACACCTGCGTGTCGGTACGGCGTTGCTCGGTCGCCGGAAGCCCTTGGTCAGGTAATGTCCCTTCAAGTGGACCTTGGCGTCCGCGTACCCGGATAGAGGTCGATCGGTGGTGAGCTCCAAGGGGGTGCGGCTACCGCCCCAGGCAAAGCGAAGTAAGGCGGAGGAAGAAGCAGCGATGGCCGGCGCGATGCGCAAGATGGCGGTCTACCTCGGTCTTGTGGAGGACGACCGCTACGACAGATACGACAGCTATTCCGACGAGGAGTACGAGGAGTTCGACGACTCGCGGCGGACGGGGGAGGAGCGTCCCGGCGCGGTCCAGGACCGCGAGGACGACGCCGATCCCGGGGTGCCCGCCCCGAGGCCCGCGACGGCTGTCATCGAGCGTCGTACGACCGATCTGGCGCGCATCACCACGCTTCATCCGCGCACCTACAACGAGGCCCGGACAATCGGGGAGCATTTCCGCGACGGCACCCCGGTCATCATGAATCTGACCGAGATGGTTGACAGCGACGCCAAGAGGCTTGTGGATTTCGCGGCAGGTCTGGTCTTTGGCCTACATGGCAGCATTGAACGTGTTACCAACAAGGTGTTCCTGTTGTCCCCAGCCAATGTCGAGGTGACCGCCGAGGACAAGGCCCGAATCGCGGAACGCGGGTTCTTCAACCAGAGCTAGAGTTCCACCATGAACAGTGACCGGCCGGACAGGTCCAGACAAGACCGGTGGCGGCGGAGCGGATCAGAGACGAGGGCGGACCTTGGGGATCGTTAGCGAGATCTTGGTCATCGTCCTCTCCCTCTATCTGGTTCTGCTGATCGGCAGAATGATCTTTGAGACGGTGCAGGCGTTCGCGCACCAGTGGCGGCCCACCGGGGTCGTGCTCGTCTTGGCGGAGGCCGTGTACACGGTCACCGACCCACCTCTCAAGTTCCTCCGCCGTTTCATTCCACCACTCCGGTTGGGTACGGTGGCCTTTGACCTAAGCTTCACAGTGCTGTTCATTGTGGTCTTGGTCTTGATCCGACTCGTGTCCGCGCTTCGTTGATCGGGTACCGTCCCTCCGGACAGACTCCAAGCGCGCCAAGGAGACCGAAATGCCGCTGACGCCCGCTGATGTGCGGAACAAGCAGTTCAGTACGACCCGGCTGAGGCCGGGGTACGACGAGGAAGAGGTTGACGCCTTCCTCGACGAGGTCGAGTCCGAGCTGGACCGCCTCATCCAGGAGAACGAGGAGCTCCGCGCCAAGCTGGCGGAGTGCCTGCGGGGCAAGGTGCCCGGCAACGTCAACATGGCCATGGCTCCCGCCCCCGTCGCCGAGCCCAAGCCCGAGATGATGATGCAGCAGCCGGAGCCGATGCGCGCTCCGGAGCCCGTCCAGCACCAGCAGCCCGTCCCCGTCGCCATGGGCATGCCGCAGGCCGAGGACAACATGGACACCGCGGCCCGGGTGCTCGCGCTGGCCCAGCAGACGGCCGACCAGGCGATCGCCGACGCCCGCCGGGAGGCGGACGAGACGGTGACCCGGGCCCGCCGCGAGGCCGACGAGATCCTCGGCAAGGCCCGCCGCCAGGCCGAGCAGGTCATCGGCGACGCCCGCGCACGGGCCGAGACGCTGGAGCGCGACGCGCAGGAGCGGCACCGGCAGGCCATGGGCTCGCTGGTGCAGAACCGCGACGAGCTGGAGCGCAAGGTCGAGGAGCTGCGCAGCTTCGAGCGGGAGTACCGCAGCCGCCTGAAGCTCTACCTGGAGAACCAGCTCGCCGAGCTGAACGTCGCGGGCGAGGGCAGCGGCGCGTTCCCGATCGTGGGCGGTCCCCCGGCCATGTCCCACGCCGTGACGCCGGGCGGTCCGCAGCCGATGCAGAACACCGCGGGTCCGTTCGGCGGCGAGCCGGCGCAGCACTCGGGCGCCTTCCAGGGCGTTGACGGTCCCCACAACGACCGGCGCTAGGGTGTCGGGTCATCCCCCTGACCCGTATCCGGGAGTTCCCCTGTGATCCTCATCAGCGCCGGTCTGGTCCTCACGGCCATCGTCCTGCTCATTGTGGGATTCGTGCTGGCCAAACCTTTTCTGGTCATGTGGTCGATCGCGATCAGCGTGCTGTCCGCGGTCTTCCTGGTGATCGGGGCGTTGTTACGCCGCCACGAACTGTTCCCCGGCGGGCGCGCCGGAGCGGCCCCTCCGCTCCAGCCCAGGGAGCCGGCGCCCACCGGCCCCGTGCCCGCGCCGCACATGCCACCGGGCCGACCGGCCACGCCGGTCCCCCACCCGATGGCGCGGCAGACGGCGACCGCCCCGGCTCGGCCTCGGCCGGGCCGGGTCGCCGCCACCGCTCCCGCCGCGAGGCGGGGCCTGCCGGACGCCGGGGCGATCGTCCTGGTGGTCCCGGGGCGCAGGCGCTACCACGTCGCGGGATGCCGGCAGCTCACCGGCCGGAACCACGAGGAGCTCACCCAGGAGGAGGCGCGGGAGGAGGGCTTCACGCCCTGCACCACGTGCCTTCCCGACCAGTCCGCGGCCCCGGTGCCCCCGGCGACCTCGGTGACCCCGGCGGCCTCCGCCGCCGTGGCCTCGCCCGCCGAGCCGGCACCCCCGGCTCCGGCGACCCGGCCCGCCGCCCAGGCGTCCGCCGCACCGGACGCGCAGGCCGGCCCGTCTTCCGGCGCCTCGGGGACGGCCGCCCCGCCGTCTCCCGCCCGGCCCCCGCGGCCCGCGCCGGAGACCTCCGACGACCCCGATGCCACGAGCTGGTTCAGCCGTGGCGCGGCCGGTCCGGCGGCCGAGCGGACGACCTCCGGGCCCGCTCCGGCCGGTGCCACGCCCGCCGAGCCCGAGGCCGCCAAGCCGAAGCCCGGCAAGCCCGAGCCCACTGAGCCCGAGGCCGCCGAGCCCGAGGCCGCGAAGCCGAGGCCCGGCAAGCCCGAGCCGGCCGAGCCGGCCGAGCCCGAGGCCGTTGAGTCCGAGGCCGCGAAGCCGGAGGCCGTCAGGTCCGGGGACGCGCCTGCCGAGGCCGGGTCCACCGCGACCGGGTCCGCGAAGGCCGCGTCCGGAAAGACCGCGATCGAGCAGCCGGAGCAGAGCGGAACCGAGGACGCCGAGCCCGAGACCGGCGAGTTCCCGGCCGTCGACCTCCGGGCGGAGGCCGGCGAGCAGGCGGCCGGCGCCCCGGCCGACGAGGAGGCCGAGCCCGTCCCGCACGACGAGGCCCCGGCCGACGAGGAGGCCGAACCGGCCCCGGACGGCTCCGCGGAGCGCGGCGGGTCCGTCCCCGGTGACCGCGAAACCGCCGGGACGCCTTCCGCCGAGAGCCGGAAGGCCACGAGCCGGCCCGCCCCCGCACGGGCGGCCGGCGACTCCGAGCCGGTGGAGCCGGCCGAGACCGCTCCCGGGCGCGCCGGGTCCCGGTCGACGGCCGACTCCACCTCGGCGGAACCCGACGCCTCGGTCAAGACCGGCGCCTCGGACGAGACCGATGCCCCGGACGAGACCGATGCCCCGGGCAAAGCCGGCGCCTCCGGCGGGACCGACGACTCCGAGGCCTCTGAGGCTTCCGGCTCCGGCGAGAGCGACTCCCCGGGACCTTCGGATCCCTCCGGAAAGTCCTCGGCCTCCTCCGGTCCCGCGGACGGCGACGACGCCGCCGTGACCGCCGACGCCTCCGGCGAAGAGGACACCGCCGACGACGACACCGCGCCCCGGGGGTTCCCCGCCGTCCGGGACGAGCCGCCCGCCGGGACGGTCAAGGTGATCGTCGGCACCCGCCGCTTCCACGACCCGTCCTGCCCCCTGGTCGGGGGAGGAGACGACGACGGCATCGAGACGATGACCGTGGCCGAGGCCGAGGAGGCCGGGCTGAGCGGCTGCACGGTCTGCCGCGCCGGCCAGGGCTGAGCCCGAACGACGCCGAAGGGCCGCCGGGAGACCCTCCCGGCGGCCCTTCGGCTTTCTCACCCGCGTCTCCTCCGGTGGTCCTCCCGCCGCTGCGGGAGGACCACCGGAAGGGCTCAGGCCGTACGGCGGAGCTGGAACGCGAGCCCGAGGTCGTCGTCGCGGTGCACGGCGGGCCCGTCGGCGCTCCCCTCGGTGAAGGAGACGGCCAGCACCTCGTCGGCCACGACCGAGCCCTGGGCCCGCAGGGTCTCGGCCAGGTCGGCGTCGTCGGCCGACCACCACACGTCGATCCGGTCGGAGATGGACAGGCCCGTCGACTTGCGGGCGTCCTGGAGCAGGCGGACGACCTCGCGGACCAGGCCGGCGCGGCGCAGCTCGTCGGTGATCGCCAGGTCGAGGGCGACCGTCTCGCCGGTCCCGGTGCCGATGGCACCCGTCTCGACCGCCCAGCCGGCCTTCGGCTGCTCGGTGACGATGACCTCGTCGGCGGTCAGCTCCACCGGGCCCAGCTCGGCGGCCTCGACCGTGACGGCCGAGCCCGCGCGGAGCGCGTGGGCGAGCCCGGTCGCGTCGGCGGAGGTGACGGCCGCGGCCACGAGCTTGGTCTGCGAGCCGAACCGCTTGCCCAGCGCCCGGAAGTTGGGCTTGACGGTGAAGGAGACCAGGTCGGCCCCGATGCCGGACAGGTCCTCCAGCGTCTGCACGTTGAGCTCGTCGGCGATCAGCTCGCGCAGCTCGGGCGACAGGGCCGCCCACCCGCGGGCGCCCACCAGCGCCCGGCCGAGCGGCTGGCGGGTCCTGACCCCGCTGGAGGCGCGGGCCGAGCGGCCCAGCTCCACCAGGCGGCGCACCAGCGCCATCTGCTCCGACAGCTCCGGGTCCAGCAGCGCGGGGTCCGCGACGGGCCAGGAGGCCAGGTGGACCGAGGCGGGGGCGTCGTCACCGCGCAGGACGTCCCAGACGTAGTCGGTGAGGAACGGCGCCACCGGCGCCATCAGCCGGGTCACGGTCTCCAGGCACTCGTAGAGCGTGGCGAACGCGGAGACGTCGCCGGACCAGAACCGGCGGCGGGAACGCCGCACGTACCAGTTGGACAGGTCGTCGAGGAACTCCGTCAGCCGCCGCCCGGCCCGGGCGGTGTCGAAGTCGTCCAGCGACGCCGTCACCTCGGCGACCGTACGGTGCAGCTCGGCCAGCGCCCAGCGGTCGATCAGCGGCCGGTCGGCGGGGGAGGGGGCTTCGGCGAGCGCCGCCGGCGTCCAGGACTCGGCGTCGGCGTACAGGGTGAAGAACGCCGCGGTGTTCCAGTAGGTCAGCAGGACCTTGCGGACGATCTCCTCCAGGGCCGCGTGGCCGACCCGGCGGGCGGCCCACGGGGAGCCGGCGCAGGCCATGTACCAGCGCAGCGCGTCGGCGCCGTGCCGGTCCATCAGCGGGATCGGCTGCAGCACGTTGCCGAGGTGCTTGCTCATCTTGCGGCCGTCCTCGGCGAGGATCAGGCCGAGGCAGAGCACGTTCTCGTAGGAGGACCGGCCGAAGACCAGCGTGCCGACCGCCATCAGCGAGTAGAACCAGCCGCGGGTCTGGTCGGTGGCCTCGCAGATGAACTGCGCCGGGTAGGCCTTCTCCAGCATCTCGGCGTTGCGCAGCGGAGCGCCCCACTGGGCGAACGGCATCGACCCGGAGTCGTACCAGGCGTCGATCACGTCCGGAACCCTGCGCGCCTCGGCCCCGCAGTCGGGGCAGGGCAGGGTGACGTCGTCGACGTAGGGGCGGTGCGGGTCGAGCGCGGACACGTCGCGGCCCGCCAGCCGGCCCAGCTCCTCCAGCGAGCCCACGCACGTGACGTGCGAGTCGTCGGCGGAGCAGACCCACAGCGGCAGCGGCGTGCCCCAGTAACGCGACCGCGACAGCGACCAGTCGACGTTGTTGCGCAGCCACTCGCCGAAGCGGCCCCACTTGATCGTCTCGGGGTACCAGCTGGTCTTCTCGTTCTCGGCGAGGAGCTGGTCCTTGATCGCGGTGGTCCGGATGTACCAGGCGGGCAGCGCGTAGTACAGCAGCGCGGTGTGGCAGCGCCAGCAGTGCGGGTAGCTGTGCTCGAAGTGGCCGCCGCGGTACAGCAGGCCGCGAGCGGCCAGGTCGGCGGTCAGGTCGTCGTCGGCGTCCTTGAAGAACCGGCCGCCGACCAGGGGGACGGTGTCGAGGAAGCGGCCGTCCGGGCCGACCGGATTGACCACCGGCAGGCCGTACCGCTTGCAGGTCGTCATGTCGTCGGCGCCGAACGCCGGGGCCTGGTGGACCAGGCCGGTGCCGTCCTCGGTCGTGACGTAGTCGCCGAGCACCACGTAGTGGGCGCCGGGGATGTCCACCAGCTCGAACGGGCGGGAGTAGGAGGTGTGCTCCAGGTCGGCGCCCAGGAAGGAGGCCAGCACCTCGGCCCCCTCGCCCAGGACGGCGGCCAGCAGCGGCTCGGCCACCACCAGCACCTCGTCGGACCCGGCGGGGCGCGCCGCGACGTAGGTGACGTCGGGGTGCACGGCCACCGCGGTGTTGGACACCAGCGTCCACGGCGTGGTGGTCCAGATCAGCAGCGAGGCGCCGAGGTCGGCCAGCGGGCCGGAGGTGGCGGGCATGCGGACGTAGACCGACGGGCTGGAGACGGTCTCGTAGCCGCCCGGCTGGCCCAGCTCGTGGTCGGACAGGCCGGTGCCGCAGCGCGGGCAGTAGGGGGTGATGCGGAAGTCGCGGAACAGCAGGCCCTTGTCGAAGACGACCTTGAGCGACCACCAGACCGACTCGACGTAGTCGGGGTCCATCGTGCGGTAGGCCTGGGACAGGTCGATCCAGTAGCCCATCCGCTCGGTCATCTCTTCGAAGGCGTCCACGTGCCGCAGCACCGACTCGCGGCACCGGGCGTTGAAGTCGGCCACGCCGTACGACTCGATGTCCTTCTTGCCGGACAGGCCGAGCTCCTTCTCCACCGCCACCTCGACGGGCAGGCCGTGGCAGTCCCAGCCGGCCTTGCGCGGCACGCTGTAGCCCTGCATCGACTTGTAGCGGGGGAAGAGGTCCTTGAAGACGCGGGCCTCGACGTGGTGGACGCCGGGCATGCCGTTCGCGGTGGGCGGGCCCTCGTAGAAGACCCACGTGGGGCCGCCGGCGTTCTGCTCGACCGAGCGCTCGAAGACCTTGCCGTCACGCCAGCGGCCGAGCACCTCGTGTTCGAGCGCGGGCAGGTCGACCTGCGCGGGAAGGGGACGGAAGCGGGCTGACATGACGGGCGGGACCTCCACGCTGGTGCTGGCAGTGGCGTGGAGGGACGAGACCTCGCGGCCCCGCGGTACCACCCTCCTTGGCCCCTCGCCGCCGGGGAACGGCGGAGGGAGGCCCTCTTCCTTCGGGTCGCTGCCGGTTCTACTGAGCCCGTCGCGGGCCGTTCCTCCGGCGGCTCGGGGGTGATTTCCGTCCGGGTTCTCGCCCCGGGCTCACACCGTCCCCGGGTCGCTCGCGCGAGGGAGGCCCGGACGTACTCGTCCCCGTCAACGCCTTTGCGAACTCCCACGATAACGCACCCGCCCGCCGGAAGCTTCCCGTATATCGTCCGCGTGCGCGGGAGGGAGAGCACGGGGCCGGATGGTACGGGAGTGGTAAACATGTGGGCGGGTCGTTTGCCGTTCTGTTATCGCGGACCTAAGCTGCCCGCACCGTTTACCGCATCGGGTTACGGTCCGATCGAACGAGGAGGCCGGCATGGCCGCGACTGTGCGCGCAGACGAGAGCGCCGCGGGGCCGTCGCAGGACGGTTCCGCCACCTGGTCGGCCGAGGAACTGGCGGAGGTCCGCGAGCGCCTGGCCGGGGAGATCGAAGAGCTCACCAAGGAGATCGTCAAGGCGGAGAGCGAGATCGCCGCCCGCGACGTGACCGACGGAGCGGGGGACGACCAGGCGGACGCCGGGGCGCGGACGTATGAACGAGAACGTGAGATCGCCCTTACCCTGAATTCACGCGACCTGGTCGCGCAGAATGAGCGGGCGATCGCCCGGATCGACGCGGGTACCTACGGAGTGTGCGAATCGTGCCACAAGCAGATCGGCAAGGAACGTCTGCTGGCGTTCCCGAGGGCGACGCTGTGCGTGGCCTGCAAGCAGCGGGAGGAGCGCCGCTGACCGGCGGCCCGGCGGAGGGGGCGGTGACGGCCGCCCCGCCGGGCAGGCGGAGGATCGCCGTCCTCGCCACGATCGTCCCGATCGTCTACGGCCTGGACCTGCTCACCAAGACGGTCGTGCTGAGGACGCTGGAGGGCCGCGATCCCCTCGTCCTCATCCCCGGCCTCCTCCAGTTCCGGGTGATCTTCAACTCGGGGGCCGCGTTCAGCATCGGCACCGGCATGACGATCGTCTTCACGTTCGTCGCCGCCGCCGTGGTGGTCGCCATCCTGCGGACCGCGCGGCACCTGCGCAGCCTGCCGTGGGCCGTCACGCTCGCGCTGATGCTCGGCGGGGCGCTCGGCAACCTGACCGACCGGCTCCTGCGCTGGCCCTCGGGCTTCGGCCGGCCCTCGCCGTTCCAGGGGCACGTGGTCGACTTCATCGAGACCTTCCCCGGCCACTTCCCGGTCTTCAACGTCGCCGACTCGGCGATCGTCTGCGGTGGGATCCTGGCCGTCTTCCTCGCCTGGAGGGGCTACCAGATCGACGGCACCCGCGACACCGGAAGAGCAGAGAAGTGATGGCTGAACAGCGGAGTCTCCCCGTTCCCGACGGCCTGGAGGGCGAGCGCCTCGACGCGGCGCTGTCCCGGCTGTTCGGGTTGTCCCGCACCCGCGCGGCGGAGCTGGTCGCCGCCGGGGACGTGCTGGTGGACGGCTCGCCCGCGGCCAAGTCCGACCGGGTCCACGCGGGCGCGTGGCTGGACGTCATGCTGCCGCCCCCGCCCACCACGCCGATGCCGGTCGCCGAGCCGGTCCCCGGCATGACGATCGTCTACGAGGACGACGACATCGTCGTCGTCAACAAACCGGTCGGCGTGGCCGCCCACCCCACCGTCGGCTGGACCGGGCCCACCGTGATCGGCGGCCTGCTCGGCACCGGACACCGGGTGGCGACCAGCGGCGCCGCCGAGCGGCAGGGCATCGTGCACCGCCTCGACGCCAACACCACCGGTGCCATGGTCGTGGCCAAGAGCGAGATCGCCTACTCCCGCCTGAAGCGGGCCTTCAAGGAACGCACCGTCGACAAGCGCTACCACGCGCTGGTCCAGGGCCACCCCGACCCGCTGCGCGGCACGGTGGACGCGCCCATCGACCGTCACCCGGTCGGCGACGGCCGGTTCGCGGTCGTGGCGGGCGGCAAGGACTCGGTCACCCACTACGACACGATCGAGGCGTTCCGCGCCGCGTCGCTGCTGGACATCAAGCTGGAGACGGGCCGGACCCACCAGATCCGGGTCCACATGTCGGCGCTGCGCCACCCCTGCGTCGGCGACATGCTGTACGGCGCCGACCCCAAGCTGGCCGCGCGGCTGGGCGTGACCCGGCAGTGGCTGCACGCGGTCTCGCTGGCCTTCGAGCACCCGGTGACGGGGGAGTGGATGACGTTCACGACCGACTACCCCGAGGACCTGGCGCGCGCGCTGGAGCTCGTCGGCGCGGACTTCTGACGGTCTTCCGGGGCCCGCGCCGAAAGGACCGGTCCGCGGGCTCACCGTGACCGGTCTCCGGGGCCTGCCCGGCGGACCCTCGTCGTGGTGACGATCCGCCGGACGGGTCCCGGAGACCGGCCGGGCCGTCCGCCCCCGGGGCGGTCTCCCGGTCCCGGGTCACCCGGCGCCCCTACCGCCCGCCAGGACCGTGACCTTTTCCGTGCCGGCCTCCGGCGCCTTTCCCCCCGTGGCGTTCGGTTCGCTGTACGGATCGACCGAGTCCCCGCCCTGGTTCTCCCCCTGATTTCGCGTGTCCTCCTCCGCCGGTCCCCTGCCGGACTCCTGGCTGTCGTCCTTGCCGGAGTCCTCCGGTGCTTTTCCCTGGTCCTTCGGCTTCTCCGGCTTCTCACCGGAGTTCTTCTCCGGCTTCTTCCCCGCCTCCTTCTCCGCCCCCTTCCCGGGGTCATTCGACGGCTTGTCGTCCGGCTTCGGGGCCGGGGCGTCCTCGGCCCCGCCCGCGCCGTCCCGCCGGGCGTCGCCGCCCTGCCGGGGCCCCGTCGGAGGCGATGTGGCGGAGCGCCCGGTCCCGCCGTCGTCGCGGACGCCGGTGCGGGTGCCGGTCGGCTCCTTCGTGGCGGGGGCCTCGGACGGCTTGGCCTTCTCCGGGGTCTTCTCCGGGGTCTTCTTCTTGACGGGGACGCTCGCCGGGACGGTCTGCCGTATGGTCGCGGATCCGGGGTCGGTGACGTTCACCCAGGCGAAGGCGCCGGAGGCCAGGGTCGCGGCGAGCGCCGCGGCCACCAGGGCGCCACCCGGCAGCCGCCGCCGTGGCGGGCCGCCCGGGGCGTACCCGGGGGGCCGGCCGGGGGACTCCGGCGGCGGCGTGGCCTCCGCTCCCGCCGCCGCGGCCGCCGCGCCGGGCAGGGCGCCGGACGCGGCCCGGGGCCGCGGGACCGCGCCCGCCGTGAGCGCGACGGGCGCGGTGGGCTGCGGCTCGGCCCCGCTCACGATCGCCTGCAGGTGGATCTGGAGCTCCTCGGCGGTCATGCGCCGCGCCGGGTCCTTGCCGAGCAGGCCGAAGATCGCCGGCGCCAGCGGCCCGGCGGACCGCAGCGGCGGCGGGTCCTGGTGCATGACGGCGCTGAGCGTCGCCAGCGGATGCGCCCGCTCGAAGGGGGAGCGGCCCTCGACGGCCATGTACATGGTCACGCCGAGCGACCACAGGTCGGAGGCGAACTCCGCCGGTCCCCCGCCGGCCCGCTCGGGCGCGATGAACGCCGGGGTGCCGATGAGCGCCCCGGTCCGGGTGACCGACGAGTCGCCCTCCAGCATCGCGATGCCGAAGTCCGTCAGTACGGCCCGGCCGTTCCTCGCGATCAGGACGTTGTCGGGTTTGACGTCGCGGTGCAGCACGCCCACCCGGTGGGCGGCGACCAGCGCCCCGAGCACGTCGAGCGCGATCTCCGCCACCCGCCTGGGCGGCAGCGGGCCGTCCTCGCGGACCACGGCCCCCAGTGTCCTGGAGTCCACGAGCTGCATGACGATCCAGGGACGGTCGCTCTCCTCGATGACGTCGTAGACCGTCGCGACGCCCGGGTGGCCGATGCGTCCGGCGGCGCGGGCCTCCCTCAGCGTCCGTAAGGTGAAGATCTCACGCTCCAGGCTGGAGAGGTCGGGGGAGGGGATGACCTCCTTGACCGCGACGTCCCGGCCGAGCACCTCGTCACGTGCCCGCCAGACCGTGCCCATGCCTCCCCGGCCGATCTGCTCCAGCAGCCGGTATCGGGAGCCGATGATCACCTGAGAATCGGTCATGGGGTGCCGAATACCCAGGATTTACCATCGCATTCCCGAAACCCCGGAGCGGGATCCGTCCTCAGGCGAGCAGGTGGCGCAGCACGGCCGTGACGACCGCGGCGGCGGCCAGGACGACCAGGAAGGGCGCGCGCAGCAGCAGGGCGACGACGGCCGCGCCGAGCCCGGCGGTGCGCGGCAGGTCGAAGTGGAGCGCCCGGCCCTGGGCGAAGGTCTGCACCGCGACCAGCGCGGCCAGCAGCGCGACCGGAACCAGCGCCGCGAACCGCTGCACCCGGGGATGGTCGAGCACCCGGCGCGGGGCCGACAGCCCGGCGAGCTTGAGCACGTAGCACCCGGCGCAGGTCGCCACGACGGCCCACCAGAGGCCCGTGCCGCTCACGCGGGCCTCCTCAGCACCACGGCGAGCACGGCCGCCGCGGCGATCAGCACGGGCACGCCCGGCGGGGTGAACGGCGTGGTGGCCAGCGCCGCCGCCGCGCCGCCGCCCGCGATCAGCCGCAGCGTGCGGACGTCGGGCCCGCCCCCGGTGAGCCGGGGCCACAGGATGGCGAGGAAGGTCGCGGGGCCCACGGCGTCCAGGCCGAGCACGTCCGGGTCGGCCAGGCGGGAGACCCCGGCCGCGCCGAGCAGCGTGGTGGCGTTCCACGTCAGGTAGAGGGTGGCGAACGTGACGAAGAACCCGGTCCTGGCCGCCCTCGCGTCGGGCTGGGCCAGGGACACGGCCGTCGTCTCGTCGATCACGCCGTGTGCGACCGGCAGCCGCCGCCAGCCCCGTACGCCCAGGAGATCCGCCATGCGCAGGCCGTACAGGCCGTTGCGGGCGCCGAGCAGCAGCGCGCCCGCGGTGCCCGCGACGAGGCTGCCGCCGCCCGCGACCACCCCGACCAGGGCGAACTGCGAGGCCCCGGTGAAGGCGAACACACTCAGCGCGCACGCCTGCGCGACGGTCAGTCCGGCGGTCGCCGCAGCGGCGCCGAACGCCAGCCCGGCCAGTCCCACGGCGATCCCCACCCCGAGGCCGTCACGGACCGCCGAGGACCGAGTGGTTTCATCCATGTCATCGAGGTTATGTGCCGTCATAAATGGTCATTTCAGCATTCCAGGTGGTGAGACGGGGTGCCGCCGCGTCCGGGCACGCGGCGCCCCGCCCCCGGGTCCCGGTCAGGGCCGGAAGCCCCGGACGATGTTGTCGAAGAGGGCCCGGTTCCAGTCGGACTCGGGGCTCTCCACGTAGATCGCGTACGGGCGGCCGGTGGCCGTGTGGAACCCCCGGTCGAGGACGTGCATGCGGACCCCGCCCTTGAGGTAGGTGAACTCCCAGTCGGCGGCGCTCCGGGAGAGGTACGTCCGCGCGCTGATGCCGATGCGGCGGTAGCCGGGCCACAGCTGCCTGGCCCGCCCGCTCCGCTCGACCTTCAGCCAGTGCCGGACCGGATCCTTCTCCGGGTCCTCGGTCGACTCGATCCACAGGAACGTCTTCGACCCCGGGGCCCGGAACTCCACGCGGTCCCGGTCGGGGAACCGCCGGGCGGTCCAGCCGCGCGGCACGTCGACCGTGAAGCCCAGCCGGTCGCGGTAGGTCCGCCAGCCCCTGGGCGTCGTCCGGCCCGTGCCCGCCGACGGAGAGGCGGTCGGGCGGGGCGTCCCGGAGGGCCGGGGGGAGGTGGTCGCCTCGCCGGACGGGGCGGACGTCTCCTTGACCGTCCCGGTCGCGGGCCGCCAGTCCTGGAACACCAGCCAGCCGCCGACACCGAGCAGCACGGCGAGCGCGGCGGAACCGGCCACCAGCGCGGCCTGCGCCACCGGGAAGCGCCGGTCCCCGGGCGCGTCGTCCCCGGCGGCCCGCCCGCGGTCCGGCCGCCCGTCCGGGTACGGCGAGGCGTCCGGGTGCGCTCCGTGCCCGGCCTGCGTCGGAGCGCTCCGGTAACCGGGCCGCTCCGGGTCGCCGCCGTGCGCCGGGCCGCCAGGGTACGGCGGCGCCTCCCGGTGCGCCGCGACCTCCCGGTACGGCGTCCCGGGCTGCGGCGGGCCGGGGTGAGCGGGGCTCTCCGCGTGCGGCGAGGCCCCATGAGGGCTCCCCACGTGCGGCGCGGCTCCGTGCGGGTCCCCTCCGTAGGGCGCGGCTCCGTGCGGGCTCCCCGTGTACGGCGCGGCGCCGTGCGGGCCGACGTGGCGCGGCGCCTCCGGATACGCCGCCGGGGCGCCGCCGTGCCCACCCGGGTGCGGCGGCCCGTTCCGCTCCTGGCCGCCGCCGTACGGCGGGAGGCCCCCGTACGGCGCCTCGTCCCGGTACGCCGGCGCGCCGGGGTGACCCGGCAGTCCCCGGTGCCCGTGACCCTCGTGGAGGGCCCGCGGGGCCTCCGGGAACGTGTGCCCCGGGACGGCGGCGGGGCCGTCGGGGAAGGCGTGCCGCCCCGGCTGGAGGTCGTGCCGCGCCCCCTCGTCCCGCGGTTCGTACCGCGGGTGGGACCCCTGCGGCGCGGTCTCGGCGGGACGGGACCGCTCCCCGGAGCGGGCCGCCCGGGAGCCGCGGCCCGAGGGCCTCGTCGGCGGCCCGGCGGGCCCGGCGGGCCCGGCGGGCTCCCCGGCGCCCGCCGCCGGGAGAACGCCCGCCTCGCTTCCGGTGGGCGCCGCGGAGGACGCCCGGGTGAGCAGCGCCATGGCCTGATCGGCCGGCATCCGCTCCGCGGGCTCCCTGGCCATCAGCCCCAGGATCGCGGTGGCGAGCGGCCCTGCGTGCGACAGGGGCGCGGGTTCGCCGTGCAGGACGGCCATCATGGTCGCCGCGGCCGTGGCGCGCTCGAACGGCGGGCGGCCCTCCACGGCCGCGTACAGCGTCGCCCCGAGGGACCACAGGTCCGACGCGGGGGTGGCGGGCAGCCCGTGGAGCCGCTCGGGCGGCAGGAACGCCGGGGTGCCGACGACCCCGCCGGTCCGGGTGATCCCCGTCTCCTGCGCCATCGAGGCGATGCCGAAGTCGGTGAGCACCACGCGGCCGTCGTCGGCCAGCAGCACGTTCTCGGGCTTGACGTCGCGGTGCAGCACCCCGGCGGTGTGCGCCGCGAGCAGCGCGCCCAGCACCTGCGTCCCCACGGCCGCCACCCGTCCGGGCGGCAGCGGCCCCCCGGCGCGGACGACCTGTCCCAGTGACCGCGACCGGACCAGCTGCATGATGATCCAGGGACGGCCGTCCTCCTCCACCACGTCGTGAATGATGATCACAGACGGGTGGTCGAGCCGCCCGGCGCTCCTGGCCTCGCGGATGGTCCGCCGGTTCAGGTCCGCCCGGGCGGCGCCGTCGACGTCGCGGTAGCGGACCTCCTTGATCGCCACGATCCGGTCGAGGAGCTCGTCGTGGGCGCGCCACACGACGCCCATGCCGCCCTCGCCAATGGGTTCGATCAGGTGGTACCGGCCCGCCACCTTCCGTTCGGTCATTGTCGCCGCCCCTCCCAAACCCAGGCATCGTAGCCCGTCGGGGCGAATCTCACTTTTTCGAGGAGAAGGACTCGGTGAACCCCTTGAAGTAGTGCATGTTCTCGTCCCACTTCGACGCGAGGGTGTGCCAGTAGATCGCGTACCCCCGGCCGCCCTTGGTGACGAACCCCCGGTTGAGGACCCGGGCCTTGCCCGAGCTCGTGTTCCAGGTGAACTCCCAGTCGGCGGCCTTCTCCATGTAGTCGACGTTCTCGATGCGGACCCGCTTGTAGCCGGGGAACCTGCCGCGGCTGTAGGACTCCTGGTTCTCCCAGTCCTTCTTGGGGTCGGGCCCGGCCTTGTCGACGTACTCGACGAACACGAAGCTCGTCCGGTCGGGGCTGCGGAACCACACCTGCTTGCCGACCCGCTTGTCCTCGTGCCAGCCCTTGGGCAACCCGATGGAGAAGCCGTTGGAGTCCTTGTGCATGCGCCAGCCCGCGGGCAGCGCGGGCTCGTCCTTCTTCTTCTCCTCCTCGTCGTCCTCTCCGCCGGTCTCCGAGGCCGAGGGGGACGGGGAGGGGTCGGCGCTCGGGCTCTCGCCGGCGCCCGGGGACTCGGAGGACGTGGGGCCGGAGGTGGCCTGCCCGGACGCCCCGGAGGTCTTCGAGGTGCCGGCGGGCTCGGCCGACCGGCCGGCCCGCGAGGCCGGGGAGTCGCCGTCGTTCTCGGCGCTTCGCATCCCGAGCCACGCCGCGAGCGCCCCGACCAGCAGGATCGCCGGGACGATCAGCAGGGCCCACCGCAGCGCGGACCCGGATCCCCCGCCGCCCCCGGGCGAGGTGGGCAGCATGTCGGGCGCCGCGGACGGCGGCACGGTGGGTGGCGCGGACGACGCCGCGGACGACACGGTCGGCGGCGCGGACGGCCGGGACCGCGCGGGCTCCCGGCGCGCCGGGGGGACGACGGGCTCCGGCCTGGGCGCCGGAACGGCCTCGCGCGGCTCGGGCTCCCGCTCCGGCCGGGCGGCGGGCGCGGGGTCCGGCCCGGCGCGCCGCACCGGCGGGACGGGTTCGCGTCCCGCCTTGGCCGACGGCGCGCGGCCGGTCGGGGCCGGGGTCGCGGGCGGCGCCGGCGCCGGGACGGACGGGACGTCCTCCTCCGCCGCCGGCGCGGTCGTGCCGAGCCTGGCCCCGGTGGACGGCGGGCCGCCCGCCTCCAGGCGGATCTGCGGGTCGGTCGCCGCGGCCGCCGCGTCGTCGGGGGACTCCGGCGCCTCCCGTGCCTCGCGTGGATCCGGGGCGTCCGGCGCCTCGGCGACCGGCATGACGGCCGTCCTCGCGGGCTCCCGGGACCCCCCGGCCGGCGCGCTCCGCCGACCGCCCTCGGCGACCTCGCGCAGCATCCGCTCCGCCTCGTCGTACGACAGGCGCCGCGCCGGGTCCTTGCGGAGCAGCCCCTCCAGGACCGGGGCCAGCCGCCCCGCGCGCGCCGGGGGGTCGGGCTCGTCGTTCAGCACGGCGTGCATGGTCGGCAGCGCCCCGCCGCGGTCGTGCGGGGCCCGGCCCTCCACGGCCGCGTACAGCGTCGCCCCGAGGGACCACAGGTCGGACTCGCGCTGGGCGCTGCCGCCCTTGATCCGCTCCGGCGCGATGAACGCGGGCGTGCCCGCGATGCCGGTCATGGTCAGCGCGGTCTCCGCCTCCAGCGTCGCGATGCCGAAGTCGGTGAGGACCACGCGGCCGTCGTCGGCCAGCAGCACGTTCTCGGGCTTGACGTCGCGGTGCAGCACGCCCTGGGCGTGCGCGGCGCGCAGCGCGTCGAGAACCTGGAGCCCTATCTCCGCGACCCGCTCGGGCGGCAGCGGGCCGTCCTGCCGCAGCACCTTGCCGAGGGCGCGGGACTCCACCAGCTGCATGACGATCCAGGGCCGGCCGTCCTCCTCGACGACGTCGTGGACGACCACCACGTTGGGGTGCGTCAGCCGCCCGGCGGCGCGGGCCTCGCGCTTGGTCCGCCGGTTGAAGTTCTCCTGGTTGTCCTCGCCGAGCGTGTCGGCGTAGCGGACCTCCTTGACCGCGACCTCGCGGTCGAGCAGCTCGTCGTGGGCCCGCCAGACGATGCCCATGCCACCCCGGCCGATGGGTTCGAGCAGGTGGTAGCGGGAGGCAACGCGACGTCCCTCAGGTTGTGCTTCGGCCATCAACCGCACCTACCCCTTTCTAAGCCACCGAATACTCTCACAGGCCAGGTGGGGTGATCGACTCTCTCGCGCCCCGTGTGTTCGGCATATGAGACAAATCTGCTCACCAACTGGCGTGTCGCCGGAAGATGGCCTATCGTCGATGCCATGACATGCCACTTCGCGTTTATCGGGCCGGCTCCGGGGAGCCGGTCGTGACGACGTGACGTAGCGACCTTCCGGAGCCGGCCACAGGCAGAGACATTGAGATCTCTGCCTTTTTTGTTTCTCCGATCCGCCGGCTCGCGGGGCGCGCCGGCCCAGCCAGGGAGCCGTGATGTTGACCGCAGACTTGGAACGCCGGGCCGTGCGCCTGGGGGCGCTCACCGTGGGGGAGGGGCCCGTCGTGGTGATCGGCGGGCCGGGCGCCGAGGCGCTGCTGCTCGACCTGCGGGCCCGCCGGGAGCCGGCGGACGAGGCGCTGGCCCTGGTCCGGGCCGGGTGGGAGGGCCCGCTCCTCGTCGAGCCGTCCGCCGCGGGCGACCTGCCGGCGATCGCCGCGGCGGCCGACGCGGTGGTGGTCGGCGCGGCCTGGACGCGCGACCTGCCGCTGGTCCGCGCGGCCGCCCGGATCGGCCTGCCCGTGATGGTCCAGCGAGGCCCCGCCGCGACGCTGGAGGAGTGGCTGGCCGTGGCCGGGCAGTGCGCGGCCGAGGGCAACGACCGGATCGTGCTGTGCGAGAGCGGCGGCCGGGCGCGCGTCGCGGACCCGGCCCCCGACCTGGCGTTGCTGCGCGCCGCCCGCGAGAGGTCCGGCCGGCCCGTCGTCGCGGGCCTCGGGGAGGACACGGGCCTGGCCGCGGCGGCGGTCGCCGCCGGCGCCGACGGCCTGCTGCTGTCGCCCGGCGCCTCCGGGGAGGCCGTCCGCGGGGCGCTGGAGGCCGCCCGGGTCGTCGGGGCGCTGACCCGCCCGGAGACGCCCGGCTCGATCCCGGCCGCCCGCGGCGCCATCGACCGCGTCGACGCCGCCCTCGCCGTCCTGCTGGAGCGCCGGGTCGGGCTCGCCGGGGTCATCCAGCGGCTCAAGCCGGTCGGCGGCTTCGCCGGCCGCGACCCCGACCGCGAGCGCCGCCTGGTCGCCGAGATGGCCCGCCGCGCCCCCACCCTGGGCGAGGCGCGGCTCGCGCCCATCATGAAGGCCGTCATCGAGGCGGGCCTGCACGTGGCCGAGGAGCACCGGGCCCGGGACGGGGGCTGACCCGCGCGCCGTGCCGTACGCGGGGGGCTCGCCGTACGCCGTGGGCCCGTCGTACGTCCTGAGACGCCGTGGGCCGCCCCGGAACGCGCGCCCGCCGTACGGCCGGGCGGCGCGTGGCGGAGGCCCGGGGTCAGCCGGGCGTGTGGTCGGCCAGCGGGGCCCGGGCGCGGCGGCGGGAACCGACGACGCGCCAGCCCAGGGCGATCGCCGCGACCAGGACCGGGACGCAGAAGAAGGCGATGCGCTGGTCGGGGTCGGCGAACGCCATGAGCACCACCACCAGCGCGAGGAAGGCCAGCGTGAGCCAGTTGGTGTACGGCGAGCCGGGCATCCGGAAGGACGGCCGCTCGACGAGGCCCCGCTGGGCGGCGCGGCGCAGCCGCAGCTGGCAGTAGACCAGGGTGGCCCAGGTGGTGATCACGCCGAGGGACGCGACGGCGGTGGCGATGTTGAAGGCGCGCTCGGGGACGAAGTAGTACAGCACCACCCCGGCCAGCAGCACCCCCGCGGTGATGAGGATGCCCCCGAAGGGCACGTGACGCGAGCTGAGGCGGCCCGCGACGGCGGGCGCCTCGCCCTTGACCGCCATGGCCCGCAGGATCCGGCCGGTGGAGTACAGGCCCGAGTTGCACGACGACAACGCCGCGGTGATCACGACCAGGTTCATCGCGTCGGCGGCCCAGGGCACGCCCAGGGCGGAGAAGACCGTCACGAACGGAGACTGGCCGGGACCGTAGGACGTCCACGGCAGCGCCATGCACAGCAGCAGCACCGAGCCGACGTAGAAGATCCCGATACGCCAGATCACGCTGTTGATGGCCTTGGGCATGACCTTCTCGGGGTTCCTCGTCTCGCCGGCGGCGATGCCGACCAGCTCGATCGCCGAGTAGGCGAAGACGACCGACTGCAGGCTCATCAGCACCGGCGGGAACCCCATGGAGAAGAAACCGCCGTGCGAGGTGAGGTTGCCGACCCCCGCGGGCGTCCCGCCCACCTTCGTGCCCAGCAGCACGACCGCCAGCCCGACCACCAGGAACGCGCAGATGGCCAGCACCTTCAGCAGCGCGAACCAGAACTCCAGCTCGCCGAAGAGCCGCACCGACAGCAGGTTGACGATCAGCACGAACCCCAGCGCGACGAGCGCGGTGAGCCACCGGGGGAAGTCCGGCGCCCACATCTGCACGTAGATGGAGATCGCGGTCAGCTCGGCGATGCCGGTGAAGGCCCAGTTGACCCAGTACATCCAGCCGCTGGCGAAGGCCGCCCACGGGCCGATGAACTCGGCGGCGTAGTCTACGAAGGAGCCGGAGGTGGGCCGGTGGAGCACCAGCTCGCCCAGGGCGCGCATCACGAAGAAGGCCGCCAGCCCGGCGACCGCGTACGACAGCACCAGCGCCGGCCCGCTCGCCTGCAGGCGCCCGCCGGAGCCCAGGAACAGCCCGACGCCGATGGCGCCGCCGATCGCGATCATCTGCACCTGGCGGTTGCCGAGCGCGGGGCGATAGCCCTCGTCGGTCTTCACGTGATCCCCCTGTTCGCCCAGCTCAGATAGGCCATCACTTAAGGTAGCCGAGCGTTGACCCCGCTTCGGCGCGAGGCGGCACCCGATGAGGGCCCGGACGCGCGTAGGCTTCCCACGCCGAGAAGCGACCAGGGGAGGGAGAGGCCGCATGCCGGACTCGTTTGTCCATCTTCACGTTCACACGGAGTACTCCATGCTCGATGGAGCCGCCCGTCTGAAGCAGATGTTCAAGCAGGTCGGTGACCTGGGCATGCCCGCCATCGCGATCACCGACCACGGCAACATGCACGGCGCCTACGACTTCTACAGGCAGGCCACCGGGGCGGGGATCAAGCCGATCATCGGCATCGAGGCGTACGTCGCCCCGGCCTCGCGGCACCAGAAGAAGCCGGTGCTGTGGGGCGAGCCGCACCAGAAGAGGGACGACGTCTCGGCGGGCGGCTACTACACCCACATGACGATCTGGGCGCGCAACGAGCGCGGCCTGAAGAACCTGATGAAGCTCTCCTCCCGGGCCTACACCGAGGGCTTCGTCCGCAAGTGGGCCCGGATGGACGCCGAGATCCTCGCCGAGCACTCGGAGGGCCTGATGGCCACCACCGGCTGCCCGTCCGGCGAGGTGCAGACCCGGCTGCGCCTGGGCCAGTACGACGAGGCCCTCGCCGCCGCGGCGAAGTACCAGGAGCTGTTCGGCAGGGACAACTACTACCTGGAGATCATGGACCACGGGCTCGACATCGAGCGCCGGGTCCGCGACGGCCTGACCCGCATCTCCAGGGAGCTGGGCATCCCGCCGCTGGTCACCAACGACTCCCACTACACCTACGAGTCCGACGCCTCCTCCCACGACGCCCTGCTGTGCATCCAGACGGGCAAGCAGCTGTCGGACCCCGACCGGTTCCGCTTCGACGGCAGCGGCTACTACATCAAGACCGCCGACGAGATGCGCGCCGTCGACTCCTCCGACCTGTGGGCCGAGGGCTGCCGCAACACCCTGCTGGTCGCCGAGAAGGTCGACCCGACCGGCATGTTCGGTTTCAAGAACCTGATGCCGACCTTCCCGGTGCCCGACGGCATGACCGAGGAGGAGTTCTTCCGGCAGCAGGTCTGGGAGGGCATGAAGCGCCGCTTCCCCGAGGGGGTCGACGAGGAGCACCGCGCCTGGGCCGAGAAGGAACTGGGCGTCATCGTCCAGATGGGCTTCCCGTCCTACTTCCTCGTGGTCGCCGACTTCATCATGTGGGCCAAGAACAACGGCATCCGGGTCGGCCCGGGCCGTGGCTCGGCGGCGGGCTCGCTGGTGGCCTACGCCCTCGGCATCACCGACCTCGACCCGATCCCGCACGGCCTGATCTTCGAGCGGTTCCTCAACCCCGAGCGCGTCTCCATGCCCGACGTCGACATCGACTTCGACGAGCGCCGGCGCGGTGACGTGATCCGCTACGTGACCGAGAAGTGGGGCTCCGACAAGGTCGCGATGATCGCCACCTTCGGCACCATCAAGGCGAAGGCCGCCATCAAGGACGCGGCCCGCGTCCTGGGGTATCCGTACGCGCTGGGCGACCGGGTCTCCAAGGCGTTCCCGCCCGCGGTGATGGGCAAGGACATCCCGCTCTCCGGCATCTTCGACAAGGACCACCCCCGGTACAACGAGGCCGGCGAGCTGCGCAAGCTGTACGAGGAGGACGTCGACGTCAAGGCGGCGGTCGACCTCGGCCGGGGCCTGGAGGGCCTGATCCGGCAGACCGGCGTGCACGCCGCGGGCGTCATCATGTCGTCGGAGGTGCTGACCGACCACATCCCGATCATGCGCCGCGACTCCGACGGCGCGATCATCACGCAGTTCGACTACCCGACCTGCGAGACGCTCGGCCTGCTGAAGATGGACTTCCTGGGCCTGCGCAACCTCACGATCATCGACGACTGCCTCAAGGCCATCGAGGCCAACACCGGCACCATGATCGACCTGCTCAAGCTGCCGCTGGACGACCGCAGGACCTACGAGCTGCTGGCCCGCGGCGACACCCTCGGCGTGTTCCAGCTCGACGGCGGCGGCATGCGCTCGCTGCTGCGCCTGATGCGGCCGGACAACTTCGAGGACATCTCCGCCGCCCTCGCGCTCTACCGGCCCGGCCCGATGGGCGCCAACTCGCACACCAACTACGCGCTGCGCAAGAACGGCCAGCAGGAGATCATCCCGATCCACCCGGAGCTGGAGGAGCCGCTCAAGGAGATCCTCGACACGACCTACGGCCTGATCGTCTATCAGGAGCAGGTCATGGCCATCGCGCAGAAGGTCGCCGGCTACTCCCTCGGAGGCGCCGACCTGCTCCGCCGCGCGATGGGCAAGAAGAAGAAGTCGGAGCTGGACAAGCAGTACGAGTTCTTCGAGCGCGGCATGAAGGACAACGGCTTCTCCGCCGCGGCCATCAAGTCCCTGTGGGACATCCTGCTGCCCTTCTCCGACTACGCCTTCAACAAGGCCCACACCGCCGGCTACGGCCTCGTCGCGTACTGGACCGGCTACCTCAAGGCCAACCACCCCGCCGAGTACATGGCGGCGCTGCTGACCTCCGTCAAGGACGACAAGGACAAGTCGGCCCTCTACCTCAACGAGTGCCGCCGCATGGGCATCAAGGTGCTCCCGCCGGACGTCAACGACTCCGACTTCGACTTCACCCCGCGCGGCTCCGACGTCCGCTTCGGCCTGTCGGCCATCCGCAACGTCGGCGGCAACGTCGTCGACGGGATCCTGTCCGCGCGCAAGGAGAAGGGCCGCTTCGCCGACTTCAAGGACTTCCTGCGCAAGGTCCCGGCGATCGTCTGCAACAAGCGCGTCATCGAGTCGCTGATCAAGGCCGGCGCGTTCGACTCGTTCGGGCACGTCCGCAAGGGCCTGGTCCTGGTCCACGAGCAGGCCGTCGACGCGATCATCGACATCAAGAGGAACGAGGCGATCGGCCAGGACTCCCTGTTCGGCGCGGTCGAGGGCGCCGAGGACCAGACCTTCGACGTGCAGATCCCGCCGGGGGAGTGGGACAAGACCACCCTGCTGGCGTTCGAGCGGGAGATGCTCGGCCTGTACGTCTCCGACCACCCGCTGTTCGGCGTGGAGCACATCCTCGCCTCCGGCGCGGACTGCTCGGTCGCCGCGCTCCAGGACGAGAACCGCCCGGACGGGCAGATCGTCACCGTCGGCGGCATCCTGAGCGGCGTGCAGCGCAAGGTCACCAAGAAGGGCGACACCTGGGTCCTGACCACGCTGGAGGACCTGGCGGGCGCCATCGAGGTGATGGTCTTCCCCTCGACGTACCAGCTCTGCTCGACGATCCTCGCCGAGGACGCGATCGTCTTCGTCAAGGGCCGCCTGGACAAGCGCGAGGACGTCGGCAAGATCATCGCGATGGAGGTGACCGCCCCCGACCTCTCGGTCGAGGGCGGCGGCCCCCTGGTCGTCAGCATGCCGCTCACCCGCTGCACCCCGCCCGTGGTGGGGCGGCTGAAGGAGGTCCTGACCACCCACCCGGGCACCACCGAGGTCCACCTGCAGGTCCACAACGGCCCCCGGACGACCGTCATGCGGCTCGACGACCGCCTGCGCGTCGCCCTGTCCCCGGCCCTGATGGGCGACCTGAAGCAACTCCTCGGCCCGGCCTGCCTGGGTGCCTGAGACCGCCGTCCCGGCGGGGGCGAGGCGTCGTCCCGGCGGATGACCGCAGGATCATCCGGAAACGGGAGGAAAGGCGGGATCGGGGGTGTGATGATCGGAACGTCGCATCCCCCGTAACGAGGAGCCACACGGATGACCTCCGGACGATCCCCCCGCCGTGGACGAGCGATGACCGCCGGGCTGAGCGCGGCGTTCCTGACCTGGGCCGCCGTGCCCGCCGTACCCGCCGCGGCGGTCCAGGCGGTCCGGGAGACCCCGGCCGCCGCGGCGGCCGGGCCCGTCACGACCCCCGCCGCGGCGCCGGACGCGCCGCCGGCCACGACCCCCGCCGGGACGCGGGACGCGCTCGACCGCGAGGCGCTCCGGCGCAGTCTCGACGCGGTCCGCGAAGCCGGGATGTACGGCCTCTACTCCGCCGTGCGGGACGGCGGCGCGCGCTGGAGCGGCGCGGCCGGGCTCGCCGACGTCCGTACCGGCCGCCCGGCCGACCCGCGGATGCTCCACCGGGTCGGCAGCATCACCAAGACCTTCACCGCGGTGGCGATCCTCCAGCAGGCCGGGCGGGGACGGATCGACCTGGACACGCCGGTCGCCCGCTACCTGCCCGGCCTGATCCCCGGGGAGCGCGGCCGGAAGATCACCGTGCGCATGCTCCTCAACCACACCAGCGGCATCGGCGACCACGTCGCCGGCGCCTTCCCCTCCCTCCTCCAGGGGTCCACCGCCAGCCTGGACGACAACCGGTTCCGCCGGTTCCGCCCGGAGGAACTGGTGTCCTACGGCCTGCAGGCGCCGCCCACCGGGGAGCCGGGACAGAGGTGGTCCTACTCCAACACCAACTACGTCATCGCCGGCCTGCTCCTGGAGAAGGTGACCGGCACCGGCGCCGAGGAGTACATCACCCGGCACGTGATCCGCGCCGCCGGCCTGCGCGACACGTCCTTCCCGGGCACCCCGCGGATCCCCGGGCCGCACTCGGGGGCCTACGAGTCGTTCTACGGCCTCATCGACCCGCCGCGCGACTACAGCGTCTACGACATGTCCTGGGCGGGCACGGCGGGCGCGATCGTCTCGACGATGGACGACCTCGACCGGTTCTACCGGGTCCTGCTGGGCGGCGGTCTCCTCGCCCCCGCCCAGCTCGCCCAGATGCGCACCACGGTGCCGGTCCTCGACGGCCAGGGCCGGACCGTGATGCACTACGGCCTCGGCATCTACGCCCAGGACCTGCCGTGCGGCCGGTTCTGGGGCCACGACGGGGCCGTCTGGGGCATGGGGACGTTCAGCCTGTCCAGCCCCGACGGCCGCCGCCAGGTCTCCGCCGGGCTCAACCTGATGAAGTACGAGCGCTTCGACGAGAACGGCGTCCCGCAGCCGCACCCGATCAACGCCGCGCTCGGAGCCCACCTGCTCCAGGCGCTGTGCGGCTCCGGCACGACGCTCGCGGCGGGCGAACGGCCCTTCACCCCGTTCCCGGTCGACCGGGTCCTCGTCAAGCGGTAAGGGCCTCCCGCCGTCCAGGCCGGGGCGGCTGCCGGGCGCGGCGCCGTACGGGCTCAGCCGTGGTCGCGCCGCCAGCGGCGCCACTCCTCCCGCCACACCCGGTAGGCGCGCTCGGCCGAGAACCGGTCCCGGTGGCCGCGCCGCCACCGGCCCTCCCGGCGGCCGATGGGCTCCCGCTCGCCGTCGCGCCACCCGCCGCCCCGGCCGGCCTCCTCACGCCGCTTCTTCTCGGCCTCCTCGGCCTTCTCCAGGCCCGGGGTGTGCCCGCCGCCGAAGCGCCGCATGTCGGGGGCGTGGAAGTGCCGCTCGGGGACGCCGCGCAGCGCGGCCTCCATGGAGGCCACCCAGATGGGGCCCGGCAGGGAGGCGCCCTGGACCTGGCCGTAGTACTCGCCGCCGATCGTCACGTCGCGCAGCGGGTAGCGGTAGGAGCCGCGGATGTCGCCCAGGCTGACCGCCGCGGCCAGGTCGGGGGTGTAGCCGGCGAACCACGCCGAGGTGTAGCCGTTGTTGGTGCCGGTCTTGCCCGCCGCGTCCCGGCCGATGCCCTGCCCCGTCATGGTGCCCTTGGTGAACACCCCCGACAGCACGTGGTTGACCGCGTCGGCCAGGTAGGGCTCGATGGCCCGGCCGCAGCTCGGCGGCACCTCGATGCGCCGGCCCCCCTGCTCGGCGATCTCGGTGATCGCCATCGGGTGGCAGTAGCGGCCCCGGGCGGCGAACGCGGCGAACGACGCCGCGACCGTCACCGGGTCCATCTCGTTCACCCCGAGGGTGAAGGTCGGCACCTCGCGCAGGGGTTTGCCGTCCGCGCGGGCGACGCCGAGCGACTTGGCCGTCGTGACCACGTTGCACAGCCCGACCCGCTGCTCCAGCATCATGTAGAAGATGTTCACCGACTTCCACGTGCCTGTGGAGATGCTGTACGGCCCGCCGGTGCCCTCCCCGCTGGCGTTGAGGATCTCGGCGCCGGGGTCGTTGACCTTGCGGCCCCGGCAGTCGACGAAACCGTGGTCGGGGGTGAAGCTGCCCGGGGTGTCGAAGCCGTCGTCGAACCGCCAGCCCTGCTTCAGCGCGGTGGCCAGGGTGAACGCCTTGAAGGTCGACCCGGCCTGGAAGCCCAGGCCGCCGCCGTGCGCCACGTCGGCCGGCAGGTTGTAGGTGGTGCGGGGGCCGTCGTTGGCGTTGCCGGAGTTGCGGCCGTACTTCTTGCTGGCCGCCATCGCCCGGATCCGCCCCGTCCCCGGCTCCACCATGGCCTCGGCCGCGACCTCGGTGTCCCTGGCCCCGACCCGCGCGGAGATCGCCCGCTGCGCGGCCCGCTGGGCGACCGGGTCCAGCGTGGTGCGCAGCACGATGCCGCCCCTGGCCAGGCGGCGTTCCCGCTCGGCGCGGCCGGCGCCGAAGACGGGGTTGTTCAGAAGCTCCCGGTGCACGTACAGGCAGAAGTACGGGTAGTCGCTGCCCGCGCACCCGCCCGGCTCGGACTTCAGCCGGATCCGCAGCGAGGACCGCTTGGCCTCCTCGGCCTCCGCCCGGGAGACCATGCCGAGCTGGGCCATCCGGTCCAGCACGATGTTCCGGCGCTCACGCAGCCGCATCCGCCGCTGCCTGCCCAGCGACGGGTCGGTGGCGTACGGCGTGCGCACCGCCCCGGCCAGCGTCGCGGCCTGCCGCAGGTTCAGCTTCGAGGCCGGGACCGAGAAGAACCGCTGGGCCGCCGCCTCCACCCCGAACGCCCCCGCGCCGAAGTAGGCGATGTTGAGATAGCGCTCCAGGATCTCGGCCTTGCTGTACTTCTTCTCCATCGCCAGCGCGTACCGCAGCTCGATGATCTTCCGTTTGAGGTTCGGCGCCCTGGCCTGGTCGCGCTCGGCGTCGGTCTCGGCGTTCTCCACCAGGATGTTCTTGACGAGCTGCTGGGTGAGCGAGGAGCCGCCCTGCCGTACCCCGCCGGCCTGGGTGTTGGCGATCAGCGCGCGCAGCGTCCCCTTGACGTCCAGGCCCGCGTGCTCGTAGAAGCGCGCGTCCTCGATCGCCACGATCGCCTGCCGCATGACCGGCGCGACCCGCTCCAGCGGCACGATCGTGCGGTTCTCCGTGTAGAACTGCGCGAACTTGCGGCCGTTGCGGTCCAGGAGGACCGTCCGCTGGGGGAGCGGCTCCTCGTGCGGGCTGGGCGGCAGGTCGAGCAGCGTGGCGGCCACCTCGTTGCTGGCCAGACCGGCGCCGCCCGCCAGCGGCAGCACCGCGACGGCGGACAGCAACCCGCCGAGCACACCGCAGATGAGCAGGCCCCGCAGGCAGGCGATGAGGCTTCGTCTCACCTCCGGTGGTGGCGATGTCACGCATAGTAACGTGCGTCCGGTTGATCAAAGCCAAACGTCCGGCCGGAAGAATTTACCGGGAATCCGGAGAAAGCCTCGACCTTCAGGCCGGGGATGAATCCGGTCCCCGGTGGGGGATGGCCCGGCGGAGCCGGGACGGATCGGAGCGCGAAGCGCGGATTGGTGACCTCAGGCCGGTCGGCGCTGTTGTTCGATGCAGGCCTTGATGATGGTCAATGGTGCGCCGCCGCAGGACGCGGCGAAGTAGGACGGCGACCAGAAGTGGCCGTGCATGATGGCCCGGTTGACCCGCCCAGTGAACTCTTTTCGCAGGTAGTGCGAGGAGACGCCTTTGAGGGAGTGGACCGGTCTGCTGATGGAGACCTTGGGCGGGCAGCGCAAGAGGAGGTGCACATGGTCGTCTTCGCCATTGAACTCGCGCAGTTCGGCCGCGAAGCTGTCGCACACCTCGACCATGATGTCTTCGCAGCGGCGGAGCATCGCGTCGTCGAACACGTTCCACCGGTATTTGGTGACAAAGACCAGATGGGCGTGGAGCGCGGAAACAATGTGTCGCCCGCGACGGTATTCGGCGGCGTTGGCCATGGACCAGACGATAATGTGTTCGATTCGGGGAGTTGATCAGGAAGGGGGCGGCACGTGCTGACCGGTCGTCTTCCTCGTCGAAGACGGGCTGGCCACCCCCGAGGCGCACCCTGGCCCGGCGGTGGGTGTCGACCGGGGAGTTGTGGTCGCCGCCACCACGAGCGACGGCGACTTCCACGACCGGCCGTTCATCACCTCCGGTGAAGCGCAGCGGTATCGCCGCTTGCAGCAGCAACTCGCCCGCACGCGCAGGGGCTCCAACCGGCGCAGGACGGTGGTCGCGAAGATCGGCACGGTCATGCGGCGGGTCCGATCCCGCCGCGCGGACTTCAACGCACAGCTCGCCGCGACGCTCACCAGCCGGTACGGCACGGTCGTGCTGGAAGACCTGCGGACGCGGAACATGACGATGTCCGCGAAGGGCACCGTCGAGCAGCCCGCATCGGGGGTCGCCCAAAAGTCCGGCCTCAATCGGGCGATCTTGGATAAGGGCTGGTACGGGCTCGAACTCGCCGTCACCTCGGCCTCCCGCTACACGGGCACGAAGATAATCAAGGTCCCGGCGGCGTACACGTCCCAGACGTGCTCGGCGTGCAAGGTGGTGGATACGGCATCGCGTGAGAGCCAAGCGCGGTTCGCCTGCACCTCCTGCGGCCATCGCGAGCACGCCGATGTGAACGCGGCCAAGAACATCAAGGCGGCAGGGCATGCCGTGTCAGGGCGTGGAGACCTCGGGGCCACCCGGTCTGTGAAGCGTCAACCACCTCGGCCACGAGCGCGGCAGTATGCCGCGCCGGCGGCACGGGGAATCCCGGTCCTTCAGGGCCGGGAGGAAGTCAACGTTCGGGGGCGTTCTCCCTGCTGATCTTCAGCCCGAGGGAGGCGAACTGCTCGAACGGGCGGTGGTATCCCCGCTCGATGTGGTGCACCCCGCGCAGCGTGGAGGTGCCCTCCGCCGCCGCGCCCGCCAGCACCGCCGAGAAGCCCGCCCGGATGTCGGGCAGCGTCACGTCGGCGCCGCGCAGCTTCGACACGCCGCGCACGACCGCCGAGTGCTTGGCGTTGGTGTCGTGGTAGCGGCACGCGGGGCCGCCCAGGCACACGTCGAAGACCTCGATCTCGCAGCCCATCTTCTGCAGCGCCGGCACGTAGACCAGGCGGTTCTCGAACACCGTCTCGTGCAGCACGGACATGCCCTGGGCCTGGGTGAACAGCACCATCAGCGGCGTCTGCCAGTCGGTCATGAACCCCGGGTGGGTGTCGGTCTGCACCGCCGCCGCCCGCAGGCCGTCCGGGGCCGAGGCCGACACGTAGTCGTCGGTGATGTCCAGTTCGGCGCCCATCCGCGCCAGGGTGGTGATCGCGGTGACCAGGCGGTCCTGGGGGCAGCCGTGCACCCGCACCTCGCCGCCGGTGATGAGCCCGGCCGCGAGGTAGGAGAACGCCTCGATCCGGTCGCCGTTCAGCCAGGTGGACGCGCCGCGCAGCCGCTCCACGCCCTCGATCACGATGCGCCGGTCCGGGCTGAGCTCGATGCGCGCGCCCATGCGCTGCAGGAACAGGGCGAGCTCGACGACCTCGGGCTCCATGGCCGCGCCCTTGAGGACGGTCTTGCCCTCGGCCAGCACCGCCGACATCAGGATCGTCTCCGTCGCGCCCACGCTCGGGTACGGGAGCTCCAGCCGGGTGCCGCGCAGCCGCTTGGCCTTGGCGTACACCCCGGTGTCGCTCACCTCGACCTCGGCGCCCATCGCGCGCAGCGCCTCGACGTGGTAGTCGACGGGCCGCCGCCCGATCGGGTCGCCGCCGACCAGCGGCACGAACGCCTCACCCGCCAGGTGCAGCAGGGGGCCCAGCATCAGGATGGGGATCCGGTTCAGACCGGTGAACGCCGCCGGGACGTGCGGGTTGATCTGCTCCCCCTGGGCGATGGTGATCGCCCGGGAGGTGATCTCCACGTCGATGCCCAGCGCCCGCAGCATCCTCGCGGTGATCTCCACCTCGCCCACCTCGGGGGCGTTGTGGATCGTGCTCTCCCCGATGCCGAGCATCGCGGCGACCATGTGCTTGGAAACGCCGTTCTTCGACCCGCGGACCTCGACGTCGCCCCGTAGCGGTCCGGAGGGTTCGATCAGCCATACCTCTTCGCTCACCCGGACAGCGTAACGGGATTCACCCCCGCTCACCGGGAGCACCGGGCGGGTCATGGGTAACATCGGGCGCATCAGTACAGAGGGTGAGGGGAACCACATTGCGACACGTGCGTGACTTCGCCGTCACCGTGCTGGCGCTCGCGGCGCTGGGCGTGGCGGCCGGTGCGGTGTGGTCGCTGCTGGCCCCCCGCCCGCCGTACGCGGTGACCGGACAGGGCAGGGTCCTGGCCGACCCCACCACCCAGGCCCTCATCGCGGCCGACGGCTGGTTCGCCGTCGTCACCGGCGTCCTGGGCGTGGCCTGCGGCGTCGCCGGATACGCGCTGTCGCGCCGGCGACGCCCGGTCGCGGTGGTGCTCGGCCTGGCCGCGGGCGGCCTGCTCGGCTCCCACCTGGCTCTGGCGGCCGGCCGGGCGCTGAACCTCGGCGCGGCGGACGTCGTCGGCTCCGCGCCGGCGGGGGTGCAGCTGGTGCCGGGGCCGCTGAACCTCACCGCCCACGGCGTGCTCTACGTCTGGCCGACGCTCGCCGCCGGCCTGTTCTTCGCGCTGGAGGCCATCGCCGGCTACCGCGACTCGCCGCTGCGCCGCCCCTTCGGCGGCGAGGAACCGTACGGCCCGCTGCCCGGCTACGGCCCGCTGGACCGCTGACCCCCTACCCTGCTACGCCCCGCTGGACCGCCGGCCCCCGCGTCAGCGGCAGGGCGGGCGGCGCAGGCCGTGGCCGGTGGCCTGTTCGAAGGCGCGGGCCAGCCGCAGCACCCGCAGGTCGGCGAAGGGCCGCCCGACGAACTGCACGCCCACCGGCAGCCCGCCGGAGGTGAAGCCGCACGGCACCGACGCGGCCGGGGCGTGCAGCACGCTGATCCAGTAGGCCGAGCGCATCCACGCCAGGTAGTCGGGCATCGCCTGCCCGGCGACCTCCGAGACGTACGGCTGCTCCACCGGGAACGGCGGCACCTGGCTGACCGGCGCGACCAGGAGGTCGTAGGTCTCGAAGAAGTCGCTCATCCGCCGGTACAGGCCGCTGCGCAGCCGCTCGGCCCTGGCCAGGTCGGCGCCGGTCACCTCGCGGCCCCGTTCGACGTTCCAGCGGACGTTCTCCCCGAGGCCGCCGGGCGGCAGGTCGCCGTAGGACAGCGCGTAGTACCAGGCCCGGTAGGTCCGGAAGGCGTCCTCCGCGTCGGAGAGGTCCAGGTCCACCTGTTCCACCCGGGCGCCCAGGCCCTCCAGCACCCGCGGCGCCTCCGCGGTGACCTTCGCCGTCTCCGGGTCCACCGGCAGGCCGCCCAGGTCGGGGCTCCAGGCGATCCGCACCCCGGACAGGTCCTCCTCGCCCCAGGGGCCCGCGAAGACCGCGCCGCTCTCGGCGATCGACAGCGGGGAGGCGGGGTCGAACCCGGCCACCGCGCTCATCATCAGCGCGAGGTCGTCCACGGTGCGGGCCATCGGGCCGGGCACGCCGAGGGTGAACCACGCCGCGGTGTCCGAGGTGGACGGCACCCGCCCCGGCGTGGGCCGCAGCCCCACCACGTTGCAGAACGAGGCCGGGTTGCGCAGCGAGCCGCCCATGTCGGAGCCGTCGGCCAGGGCGACCATCCCGCTCGCCAGGGCCGCCGCCGCGCCGCCGCTGCTGCCGCCCGCCGACCTCGACAGGTCGTACGGGTTGCGGGTGGCGCCGAACAGCGCGTTCACGGTGTGCGAGCCGGTGCCGAACTCCGGGGTGTTGGTCTTGCCGACCGTGATCGCCCCGGCCGCGCGCATCCGGCGCACGATGGGCGCGTCGGCGGTGGGGACGTGGCCGGCGAACAGCGGCGAGCCGTACGTGGTGCGGATCCCGGCGGTGTCGGCGAGGTCCTTGTGCGCGACGGGCAGGCCGTGCAGCGGCCCGCGCCAGTGGCCGCGCGCCAGGTCGCGGTCGGCCTCCCCGGCCTCCCGCAGGGCGCGCTCGGCCACCAGCGTGACGATCGCGTTGACGCGCGGGCCGACCTCCTCGATCCGGCGCAGGTGCACCTCCAGCAGCTCCACCGCGCTGATCTCGCGGGCGCGCAGCAGCCGGGCCATCTCGACGGCGGTCAGGTAGATCATTTTCTCCCCCGATCGTGTGCGGTCCCGCCCGGAGTCTGGCCCGGGGGGACCGCCGAGGGCACCGGCAACCCTCGACAACGCGCGGGACCGGGCGCCGGCCCGTCTCGCCGGTGGGCGCGGTGGCCGCCCGGGTCAGCCCGTCTTGCCGATGGGCGCGGTGACCGCCGCGGTCAGGCGGACCAGCTCCGCGGGGGCCGTCTCGATCTGCAGCCCGCGCCGCCCGGCCGAGAAGTAGATCGTCTCGAAACCCAGCGCCGAGGCGTCGACCACCGTCGGCAGCGGCCTGCGCTGGCCCAGCGGGCTGATCCCGCCCACGACGTAGCCGGTGACGCGCTCGACCTTGGCGGCGTCGGCCATCGCGGCCCGCTTGCTCCCCAGCGCCGCGGCGAACGCCTTGAGGTCGAGTTTGCCCGCCACCGGCACCACCGCGACCGCCAGGCCGCCCTCGACCTCGGCCACGAGCGTCTTGAAGATCCGCTCGTACGGCACGCCGAGCGCGTCGGCCGCCTCCTCGCCGTAGGCCTGGGCGTTCGCGTCGTGCTCGTAGGGGTGGAGGGTGAAGCCGATCCCCGCCTTGGCCAGCGCGACCGTCGCCGGGGTGCCCTGGCCGCCCTTGTTCCTGCTCTTGCTCACGGGCGGAGTCTAGTGTCTGGTAGAAATCTACATCGTAAAGGCGATGTCCGGATGCCGGACGGAACCCCGGCCGGTGGCGGGCATCCGTAGACTGGACGGGTGATTTCCCGTACCGACCTGCGCGGAGTCCTCCCGGAGGACCTGCGAGACGTGCTGCCCCGTGCCGAGCTCGACGTCGAAGCCGCCCTGGAGAAGGTGCGGCCGATCTGCGAGGACGTGCATCATCGCGGGGCCGAGGCGGTGCGGGAGCTGACCGCGAGGTTCGACGGCGTCGAGCTCACGTCCACCCGCGTCCCGGCCGAGGCGATCGCCGCCGCGCTGGAGTCGCTGGACCCGCGGGTCCGCCAGGCGCTGGAGGAGTCGATCCGCCGCGCCCGGCTGGTCCACCGCGACCAGCGGCGCTCCGACGTCACCACGCGGGTGGTGCCCGGCGGCACGGTGACCGAGCGCTGGGTGCCGGTCGACCGCGTGGGCCTCTACGTGCCGGGCGGCCGGGCGGTGTACCCCTCCAGCGTGGTGATGAACGTGGTGCCCGCGCAGGAGGCCGGGGTGGCCTCGCTGGCGGTCACCTCGCCCGCGCAGCGGGAGTTCGGCGGCCTGCCGCACCCCACGATCCTGGCCGCGTGCGCGCTGCTCGGGGTGGACGAGGTGTACGCCGTGGGCGGCGCGCAGGCGGTGGCGATGTTCGCCTACGGCACCGAGGAGTGCCGGCCGGCCACCATGGTCACCGGTCCGGGCAACATCTGGGTGGCGGCGGCCAAGCGGCTGCTCAAGGGCCGCATCGGCATCGACTCCGAGGCCGGTCCCACCGAGATCGCGATCCTCGCCGACCGCACGGCCGACCCGGTGCACGTCGCGGCCGACCTGATCAGCCAGGCCGAGCACGACACGATCGCCGCGGCGGTGCTGGTCACCGACTCGGCGGAGCTGGCCGACGCGGTGGAGCGCGAGCTGCCCCGGCAGGTCGCCGCGACCAAGCACTCCGAGCGGATCACCGAGGCGCTGGCGGGCCGGCAGTCGGGGATCCTCCTGGTGGACGACATGGAGGCGGGCCTGCGGGTGGTGGACGCCTACGCCGCCGAGCACCTGGAGATCCAGACGGCCGACGCCGCGGCGCTGGCCGCGCGGGTCCGCAACGCCGGTGCGATCTTCATCGGCCCCTACGCCCCGGTCTCGCTCGGCGACTACCTCGCTGGGTCCAACCACGTGCTGCCCACCGGCGGCTGCGCCTGCCACTCGTCGGGCCTGTCGGTGCAGACCTTCCTGCGCGGCGTCCACGTCGTGGACTACAGCCGCGAGGCCCTCGCCGAGTCCGCCGCGCACGTGTGCGTGCTGGCCGACGCCGAGGACCTCCCCGCGCACGGCGCGGCGGTCCGTGCCCGGTTCGACTGGGAGATCCCCTCATGAGGCTCGAAGACCTGCCGATCCGCGACGACCTGCGGGGGCTGTCGCCGTACGGCGCCCCGCAGATCGACGTCCCGGTCCGGCTCAACACCAACGAGAACCCCTACGGCCCGTCGGAGGCGCTGGTCGCCGATCTGGCCGAGGCGGTACGGCGCGGCGCGGGCGAGCTCAACCGCTACCCCGACCGCGACGCGACGGCGCTGCGCGCGGACCTGGCCGCCTATCTCGGGCACGGCCTGACCGGTGAGCGGGTGTGGGCGGCCAACGGCTCCAACGAGGTGATCCAGCAGATCCTGCTGGCCTTCGGCGGGCCGGGCCGCACCGCGATGGGCTTCGAGCCCTCCTACTCGGTGCACCGGCTCCTGGCCCTGGGCGCCTCGACCGAGTGGGTCCCGGCGGCGCGCGAGGACGACTTCGGGATCGACCCGGACAAGGCCGTGGCGGCGATCGAGGAGCACCGGCCCGCCATCGTGTTCCTGACCTCGCCGAACAACCCGACCGGCACCGCGCTGGACCCGGAGGTGGTCGCGCGGGTCGTGCGGGCGGCGCCGGGCATGGTGGTGGTGGACGAGGCGTACTTCGAGTTCGCCCGGACCGGCACCCCGTCGGCGCTGACCCTGCTGCCGGACCACCCCAGGCTCATCGTCACGCGGACGATGTCGAAGGCGTTCGCGATGGCGGGGACCCGGCTGGGTTATCTCGCGGCGGACCCGGCGGTGATCGAGGCGCTGCTGCTGGTGCGCCTGCCGTACCACCTGTCGACGCTCACCCAGGCGGCGGCGCGAGTGGCGCTGTCCCACGGCCGCGAGCTGCTCGGCACGGTCGACGCGCTGCGGGCCGAGCGCGACGCCACGGTGACGTGGCTGCGCGGCAGGGGCCTCGCGGTCGCCGACTCGGACGCCAACTTCGTGTTGTTCGGCCGGTTCGACGACCGGCACGCGGCCTGGCAGGCCCTCCTGGACCGGGGGGTGCTGATCCGGGAGGTGGGCCCGCCCGGGTGGCTGCGGGTTTCGATCGGTACGAGCGAGGAGATGGCGGCGTTCCGCGCCGCCCTGGAGGAGATCCTGTGAGCAGTCCCGCCGGAGACGTCCCGGAGCGCCGCGGCCGGGTGGAGCGCGGCACCAAGGAGACCTCGGTGCTGGTGGAGGTCAACCTGGACGGCACCGGGCAGGTCGAGGTGTCCACGGGCGTGGGGTTCTACGACCACATGCTGAACCAGCTCGGCAAGCACGGCCTGTTCGACCTGACCGTGAAGACCGAGGGCGACCTGCACATCGACTCCCATCACACGATCGAGGACACCTCGATCGCGCTGGGCGCGGCGTTCCGCGAGGCCCTGGGCGACAAGTCGGGTATCCGGCGGTTCGGCAGCGCGTCGTGCCCGCTGGACGAGGCGCTGGCGCAGGTCACGGTCGACCTGTCGGGGCGCCCGTACCTCGTGCACACCGAGCCCGCGGGCATGGCCCCGATGATCGGCCCCGACTACGACACGACGATGACCCGGCACATCCTGGAGTCGTTCGTCGCGCAGGCCGCGATCTGCCTGCACGTCCACGTCCCCTACGGCCGCAACGCCCACCACATCGTGGAGGCGCAGTTCAAGGCGCTGGCCCGGGCGCTGCGCGAGGCGTCGGAGTTCGACCCGCGCGCCAGCGGGGTGCCGAGCACCAAGGGTGTCCTGTGATCCTCGCGGGCCCCGCGGGCGCGGGGGAGGGCTCGTGAGCGACAACTGGACGGCCGTCGCCATGGCCTTCGTGGCGCTGTTCCTGGTCGGCGGGATCGTCTCGTTCTACAAGCAGGGGCTGAAGAAGGGCGCGCTGCTGCTGGCCGTCCTGGCGGCGATGGCGACGACGGCGGCGGTGCTGTGGTGGTGAAGAAGGTAACGGTCCTGGACTACGGATCGGGCAACCTGCGTTCGGCCGAGCGGGCGCTGGCCCGCGTCGGCGCCGAGGTGACGGTGACGTCCGACTACACCGCGGCGATGGAGGCCGACGGCCTCGTCGTCCCGGGCGTCGGCGCGTTCGCCGCCTGCATGGCGGGGCTGCGCGGGGTGCGGGGCGACCAGATCATCGACCGGCGGCTGGCCGCGGGCCGGCCGGTGCTGGGCATCTGCGTCGGCATGCAGATCCTGTTCGGCACGGGCGTCGAGCACGGGGTGGTCACCGAGGGCTGCGGCGAGTGGCCGGGCACGGTCGAGCGCCTCGCGGCGCCGGTCCTGCCGCACATGGGGTGGAACACGGTCGCGGCGCCGGAGGGCAGCGTGCTGTTCGGCGGGATCGACCCCGGCACCCGGTTCTACTTCGTCCACTCCTACGGCGTGCGGTCCTGGGACATGCCGGTGGGCGACGGCTTCACCCCGCCCCTGGTCACCTGGGCCGAGCACGGCACGCCGTTCGTCGCGGCGGTGGAGAACGGCCCGCTGTCGGCGACCCAGTTCCACCCGGAGAAGTCCGGTGACGCCGGTGCCGAGCTGCTGGCCAACTGGCTCGGCAGTCTCGGGTGAGCGGCCGGGCAGGCGGGGCGGATGTCCGCCGCGAACCGCAGTGGGCGGCCGGTGGCCGCGGGTAGAGTCGGTCACGGCGAGTCGCGGCCCGTCACTCCCGGTTCCGCGGGGCTCCCGCGGCCTCCCGTGCGGTCCTCGCGGTCTTCCGCGTGGCCCCCGGGCTCCGCTGCGGGGCCGGTGGGCCGGGGCGGGCCGCGGTGAGCAGGGAACGCGCCCGGCGCAGGGCCGAGCGGGAGGCCGAGCAGGCCCGCCAGGCGGCGCTCCGCGCGGAGCGGGAGGCCCGGCTGGCCCGGCGGCGCCGGCGGATCGGCAGGGTCACCGCCCCGCTGCGCCGCAGGCCCGTCCGGATCGCCGCGCAGGGCGGCATCCGGGCACGCCGTCGCCGGGCGCAGAACGGCGTGGTCGCGGTCCTGTTCCTCGTCGTGCAGGTGATCGCCTGGCTGCTGTGGTCCTCGTGGGCCGCGCGGCTGGGCGTGCTGGTGCTTTCGGCGCTGTTCGCGCCGCTTTTCGTCATCCTTGTCTTCGACCGGAGGTCCTGATCAGATGTCGCTAGAGTTGCTGCCCGCCGTGGACGTCGCCGACGGGCAGGCGGTCCGCCTGGTCCAGGGGGAGGCGGGCACCGAGACCTCCTACGGCGACCCCCTCTCGGCGGCGCTCGCCTGGCAGGAGGCCGGCGCGGAGTGGGTCCATCTGGTCGATCTGGACGCCGCCTTCGGCCGGGGCTCCAACCGCGAGTTGGTCGCCACCGTCGTGGGCGCGCTCGACGTCAAGGTCGAGCTGTCCGGCGGCATTCGCGACGACGCCTCCCTGGAGGCCGCGCTGGCCACCGGCTGCCGCCGGGTGAACATCGGCACCGCCGCCCTGGAGAACCCGACCTGGTGCGCCAAGGCCATCGCCCGCTACGGCGAGCGGATCGCGGTCGGCCTCGACGTCCGGGGCACCACCCTGGCCGGCCGGGGATGGACCAAGGAGGGCGGCGACCTGTGGGAGGTGCTGGAGCGTCTGGAGGCCGACGGCTGCCCCCGCTACGTGGTGACCGACGTGACCAAGGACGGCACGCTGCGCGGCCCCAACCTCGACCTGCTGCGGGAGATCTGCGCCCGCACCGACAGGCCGGTGGTGGCCAGCGGCGGCGTGTCGTCGCTGGACGACCTGCGGGCCCTGGCCGCGCTGACGCCGATCGGCGTCGAGGGCGCGATCGTGGGCAAGGCCCTGTACGCGCAGGCGTTCTCCCTGGAGGACGCGCTGGCGGCGGTGAGATCCTGACGATGCGGCACATCGGGGGGCACACGACGAGCCGCCGCTCGGGCACGCGGGTGTTCAGCGGCGGCGTCTGGGAGGAACGGTACGGCTACGCCCGCGCGGTGGTGGCCGGGCCGTGGGTGATCGTCTCGGGCTGCACGGCCGCCGTCGAGGGCGAGGTGCGGCACGTCGGCGACGCCTACCGGCAGGCGCTGACCGCCTTCGGCGTCGCGCTCGACGCGATCGAGCAGGCGGGCCTGTCGCGCCGCGACGTGGTGCGGGTCCGCTACTTCGTGGTCGACGACGACCACTACGACGAGGTCGGCCGGGCGCACGCCGAGCTGTTCGGCGGCGTGCGGCCCGCCTGCACCGGGGTGCGGGTGGCGGGCCTGATCGACCCGCGCATGCTGGTCGAGGTGGAGGTCGACGCCTACCGCGAGGCGCTCGTGACGAGTGCCCGCGTGATACAAGGAGATTGAGATGACCGTCGCGGTGCGAGTGATCCCCTGCCTGGACGTGGACGCCGGGCGGGTGGTCAAGGGCGTCAACTTCGAGAACCTGCGCGACGCGGGGGACCCGGTCGAGCTGGCCCGCCGCTACGACGCCGAGGGGGCCGACGAGCTGACGTTCCTCGACATCACGGCCTCCAGTTCCGACCGTTCGACGATGTACGACGTGGTGCGCCGTACGGCCGAGCAGGTCTTCATCCCGCTGACGGTCGGCGGGGGAGTGCGTTCGGTGGAGGACGTCGACCGGCTGCTGCGGGCCGGTGCGGACAAGGTGGGCCTGAACACCGCGGCCATCGCCCGGCCGGAGCTGCTGACGGAGGCGTCGCGGCGGTACGGCGCGCAGTGCGTGGTGCTGTCGGTGGACGCCCGCCGGGTGGTGGACGGGCCGCCGACGCCGTCCGGTTTCGAGGTGACCACGCACGGCGGTCGCCGCGGCACGGGCATTGACGCGGTGGAGTGGGCCCGGCGCGGTGAGGAGCTGGGGGCGGGGGAGATCCTGCTCAACTCCATGGACGGCGACGGCACCCGCGACGGCTACGACCTGGAGATGATCCGGGCGGTGCGGGCGGTCGTGTCGATCCCGGTGATCGCCAGCGGTGGCGCGGGGAAGCTGGCGGACTTCCCTCCTGCGGTGGAGGCCGGGGCCGACGCGGTGCTGGCGGCGTCGGTGTTCCACTTCGGCCAGCTCAAGATCGGCGAGGTGAAGGACACCCTGCGCGCGGCGGGTCACCCCGTCCGCTGAGGCCGCCGGGGCCGCCCCGCGGGGCGGCCCCGGATCGCTTCTCACGCCGGAAGCGCGCGACCGTTTTCGCGGTGTCCGGCATGGCGGTATGTGTGGCGCACGGAGACATCGGCCCGCGCTCCCGCCTTCCGGCGGGTCCCGCCTGGCCGGCCCGGGCGCCGGCAGGCGGACGGGGGCTCAGCTCGGGACCAGGCTGCGGTGGCGGGGGCACAGCGCCACGATGGCCGCGCCCGTCATGAACGCCGAGGTCTCCAGCCCGTAGCGGTCGGAGTTGCCGGTCGCGACGTCGGTGAGGCTCTTGCCGTCGTCCAGGGCCTTGCACATCGACCGGCCGAGCCGCAGGAGCGTGGCCGAGTCGGCCTGCTTCAGCGCGGGCCGCTGCCGCACGGTCGTCAGGAAGATCTCCTCGTTCTCCGCCTGCTGCCCGCCGCCCGAGCTGGACTCCGGCTCCGAGGTCGGCCTCGAGCTGGGCTCAGGCTCCTCGGTCGCCCGCGGCCGCCCCGTCGGCTCCTCCCGCGGCACGGTGGTCACCGCCGGTTGGGCCGCCACGGGGTCGTCGTCGCCGGTGAAGACCACCACACCGCCGATCGCGGCCGCCAGGACCAGCACGCCGCCGGCCGCGAGCAGCGCCGCCTTCCGGCCGCCGCCCTTCCTGGGAGGCTGCGCTCCGGGCTGCCAGCTCGGCGGCGCCCACGCCGCCGGGTTCGGCTGCGGGTGCTGCCAGCCCTGCGGGCCGTCCTGCCGGGGCGGGTGCATCTGCGGCTGGGACTGGGGCGGGTACGGGTGCCGCCCCTGCGGGCCGTACGGCGGGGCCGGCGAGCCGTACGGCTGCTGCGGGGGCTGCGGCTGCTGTCCCGGCCACTGGCCGCCGGGCTGTCCGCCGCCCTGCCCCGGCCACTGACCGCCGGGTTGTCCACCGGCCTGCTCCGGCCACTGACCATCGGGCCGGCCACCGGCCTGTCCCGGCCACTGGCCGCCGGGCTGCTGCGCGGGCCCGGGCTGCCCGGGAGCGCCGGGCCACTGGCCGGACTGCCGGTGCGGCTGCGGTCCGTCTGATCCACCCGGCCCGCCGGGTCCGTTGGCCCACTGCCCAGGCTGCTGTCCGGGTTGCTGCGGGTGCTGCCCGGGCCACTGACCGGGTTGTGCGGGCCGGTCGGGCTGCGGTGACTGGCCGGGGTACTGCGGAGAGTGCATTCGCGCACCATACGCCCCCCTTCTGACAATCCGCTGCGAATTACGGCGTGAAACCCCGGAAAAGCGCCGCCCGGAATCACCGGGACGGTGCCGTCCGCCGCGCTGCGAGCGGGGAGGGAGCGGCCACGGGAACGTGCGAACGGAAGCGGGGCGATCACTACGGGGACGGGCGGGGGAGGAGATTTCCGCGGCCGCCGCCGGTGTGCCCCGAGGAGGGGTTCCGGCGGGTCAGAAGGCGCGGAGGCGATGGAAGAGCCGGCGGCCGTCGTCCGCCGGCTCATGAGGGGGGACGATCAAACCAGGGTGCCGGGGTCGATCGTCAGGGGGACGGGACCGGGCAGGGTGGCGGCGGTGCCAGGTGTGAGGGAGGCCACCTGCCGGTAGATGTCACCCTCGATCCGATGGACATCGATGACCAGCGTGTTCTGGTCGATGATCCAGTACCACTCGCATTTGGTCCGCGCGTAGCGGTTCATCTTGGTCAGGCGATCGCGGTTGGAGTTGGTGGATGTGACCTCCGCGAGGATCTCGATCTCGTGCGGTTCCACGTAGAGGTCGCTGTCCGTGTCCCGGCGGAAGACGGCGATGTCGGGAGCGAACACGGTGTCGGCGTTGAGGCGGTAGTTGACCGGTCCCTCCACGTCCAGGTCCAGATCGCCGTCCCGCAGGCACGCCTCGATGGCGTTGATGAGCCGGCGGGCGATGCGCTGGTGGCGGATCGAGAGGGCGGGGGTCATGACGATGCAGCCGTCCTCAAGCTCGAAGCGGCGGCCGATGTCGCCGAAGTCATGGGTCATGAACTCGTCCGCGGTCCAGTACCGCGGAGCCCAGGGAAGCGCTCCGTGGGGTTCGGACTCGTGTGCAACGCTCATACCTGCCACGGTATCGAGATTCCCGGGCGTCTCACAGTGAGATGAGACGAGTCGGGCAACGCGTTGACCATGAGGTTCGCGGCATATGCCGCGGCGGGGGCGGAAACCACGACGTGTCGGCGGCGATGACGCCTCCGGCATGCCCATGCTGGAGATCACCCGCATGGGTGGGAGGGGCTGCCCGCGGCCACCGGTGTGCCCCGGCGGATCAGAAGACGCGGAAGTGGTGGAAGAGTTCGTAGTCGGCGTCCTGGAGGGCGAAGGCGCGGGCCTCGGAGCGTTTGACGGCCAGGTAGGCCGTGGCGCGCAGCGGGCCGAGGGCGTTCATGAGGAGCTCGTCGGCCTCCAGCGCGTCCAGGGCCTCCGCGAGCGTCGCGGGCAGCCGGGGCACGCTCCCCTCGGGGAGGGTGGCGGGGTCGACGTCGACCGGGTCGCCGGGGTCGAGGCCGCGGCGGATGCCGTCCAGGCCGGCGTGGATGACGGCGCCCAGCGACAGGTAGGGGTTGGCCGAGGAGTCGGAGGGTTTGAACTCCAGGTTGGCCGCCGCCTCGGCGTCGCCGCCCACGGGGGAGCAGATCCGCACCGCGGCCTCCCGGTTGTCCATGCCGTAGCAGACGTGGGCGCTCGACCACATCCCGGGCGTCAGCCGCCGGAAGCCGTTGACCGAGCCGCAGGTCAGCGCGGTCAGGGCGGGCAGGTGGGCGAGGAGGCCGCCGATGAAGCGGTAGGCGAGGGGCGAGAGGCCGTAGCGGTCGCCGGCGTCACCGAAGGCGTTGACCCGCAGGTCCCGGTCCCACAGGGAAAGGTGCAGGTGGGCGCCGTTGCCGGCCTGGTCGGCCAGCGGCTTGGGGGCCAGGGAGGCCCACAGTCCCATGGCGGAGGCCACGCCGCGGACGGTCTCGCGGTAGGTCACGTGGTTGTCGGCGGCGCGCAGCGCGGGGGCGTGGCGGATCGACAGCTCCTGCTGGCCGTGGCCCAGCTCGGGGTGGTAGTGCTCGACGTGCAGCCCCTGGCCCTGCAGGGCGCGCACCAGCCGCATCGTGTAGTCGTGGGCCTGGTTGAAGCCGGGGGTGGCGTAGCACAGGCTGTCGTCGACGGGGACCAGCCGGTCGAGGCCGCCGGACGGGGGCGGCACGCGGCGGCCGAGGGTGAACTCCGGCTCGTAGGCGGCGACCAGGGTGTGACCCTCGGCGGCCAGGGCGTCGATCGCCTCCCGCAGGAAGGTGCGCGGGCAGGCCTCCCAGGGGGAGCCGTCGGGGCGGCGCAGGTCCGACACCATGGCGGCGGCGCCGGGGGCGTAGGGGAGGGCGACGAAGGTGGCCGGGTCGGGGACGATGCGCACCTCGCCGACCGGGCCGAGGTGCTCGACCTTCTGGAGCTGGTCGAGCATGTTCATCGCCATCATCGCCACGGTGTGGCCGATGCCCGAGCCGAGCCGCTCGGCGAGCCGGGAGCGGGAGGCGGCCTTGCCGCGGATGACGCCTCCGTGGTCGGCGTACAGGAAGCGGACCAGTTCGATGCCCTCGGTCTCGGCGCGTTCGAGGACGCGCCGCTCGTCCGGGTCGAGCGGGTGGGTTCCGGTCACGCTGTGACGATCTGCCATGTCTCGTGCGTAACACGTCCGGCGGTACGGCGGAAGCACATCGGGGCGGCGCCGGTGACGCCATGGGGCCGTCGTGGACTCACCGGGGGTCTCCGGCGGCGTCTCCGCGGTGTCCCCGCGTCGTTCCGGTGGTCCCGGGGGCGCCTGAGGGGACGCCGGAGGCGTCACGATGGCGTCATGGTGGACGCGGTGCCGGGATGCCGTGCGCTCCCGCGGGGTCGGCGGGAGCGCCTGGGAAGGTCGGGGCGGACCCGCCGGGCTAGGTCAGCACACGTGTGAAGAACACGGCGAGTTGGTCGGCCCCCCTGATGATCCCGTCGAAGACGCCGTTCACCGCCTCCGCCGCCTGGGCCGGTTTGGTGAAGAGATAAAAGGCCACGAAGGCTATCGCCACATAGGTGAGGATCTTCTTGACCTGCATTGGGGGCCTCCTGCAGTTCCCGTCCCAGCCGTATATACCCGGATTTTAATGATCTTTGGCATCTTCGGCCCGAGTGGCTCCCGGATTTTGATCATCATACCTGTCCCGCTTCGACCGGCCATTGCGGTTTCACGGGTTCGGCATGACGCGCCTTCGCTATCGTGCGGTCGGGACGCCGCGATGTCCAACCCCTCAGGGTCAGATATACCGGTAGGGATAGGGGGGACAGCAGGATCGCGGAGATCAGGATCGGCGCCGTCACCAGCGGATGGATCCCCCTCTCCCGGCTGTCGAGATAGATCCACCGGCCCACGAGCAGGTCCCACGAGATGATCTGCGCCCACAGGGCGGCCAGCGCCTGCGGGTCGCGGGTCAGCGCGACGAGGCCGGACAGGGTGGGGCGGGTCACCACGGGCCAGAAGTCCGCCAGCAGGGGGACGAGCAGCGTCAGGCACACCGCGAGCGAGGGCAGCACGATCAGCGGCGAGCCGATGACCCGCCGGGTGCGCGACCACGCCGGCGCGACGATCATCAGGGCCCAGAAGGGCGCGGCGGCCAGGAAGCTGAGCTGGAAGAGGGTCTCGGTCACGGCTTCACCTCGGCGGGGGTCGCGGCCACGGCCCGCCGGGCGGCGGGCGCGGACAGGAACGGCAGGGCGGGGAGGGCGACGGCCGCGGTGACGGCCAGGAGCAGCCCGGCGGCGGCCAGGGTCGGGCCGTCGGGCCGCAGCAGCGGCTGGCCGCGCAGCGCCTGCCAGGTCACCAGGGCGGTCAGCCCGGCGTAGCCGAGGCCGCCGGCGGCGACCAGGCGCAGCCGGGCCGTCCGGTCGGCGACGCGGCGGGCGGCGAGGGCGAGCAGCGGCAGGGCCTGCAGGGCGTGCATGCCGACGAAGTGCGGGACGCGCAGGTCGCCGCCGGTGGTGCTCCACCCCAGGAGGGGCAGGCCCGGCCCGCCGTCGGCGACGCCGACGCCGTGCGCGCCGACGGCGGTGACCACGGGGGCGGCGAGCTGGGCGGCGCTGGGCCGGACCATCAGGTAGCCCAGGGCCATGCCCGCGGCGGAGACGGCCAGCCCGATGCGGACCGCCCAGGTGTCCGCCGCCTCCACCCGCCGTCCACGCGCCACCAGGACCGCCGCCAGGACGTTGGCGACCATCAGCACGATGATGGTGGTGCCCATGGCGGAGTACAGGGCGGAGTCCAGCGGGGTGGAGACGTTGAAGTGGCTGCGCCGCCCCCGGGCCGCCTGGATGACGATGACCGCCATCTCGGCCAGCGCGGCGGCGGCCAGGGCGGTGCCCAGCCACCGGCTCCATCGGGCGGCCCGCGTCGCCGGGGGGACGAGGGAGAGCAGCCATGACCAGGTGACCCCGTAGATCCCGAGCGAGAGGGCGAACTTCAGCGGCTTGGCCCAGACGGGCGTGCCGTCCAGGGTGCGGTCGTCGAGGAGGAGGCCGCCCGTCGCGACGACCGCGAGGGCGGCCATGACGGCGGACATGAACAGCAGGGGGCGGTGCGGGCGCGGCACGGGGCGTCCTTCCGAACGGATAACAGATATATCTATTATCTATAGCTAAACTCGGAGGGGACCACAAGAGGAGGACGCTGTGCGGATGGCGGAGCTGAGTCGGACGACGGGCGTCTCCGTGCCGATGATCAAGTTCTATCTGCGGGAGGGGCTGCTCCCCAGCGGGGAGCGGACCAGCCCCAACCAGGCCAGATACGATCAGCGGCACGTGCGCCGCATCATGCTGGTGCGGGCCCTGGCCGACTACGCCGGGCTGTCCATCGCCGACATCCGCGAGCTGCTCGCCCATCTCGGCGAGCCCGGCCGCAGCCTGCACGACCAGCTCGGCGTCGCGCAGAAGGCGGTCACCCCCCGCAGGGAGCCCGGTGAGGGCGAGGAGTGGGACAGGGCCGAGCGCCGGGCCAGGGAGCTGATCGAGCGCCACGGCTGGGAGGAGGAGTCCGACAGCCCCGCGATGCAGGCCGTCACCGGCGTGCTGCTCACCGCGGCGGGACTGGGCTACGACGGCATGCTGGACCGTCTCGACGAGTACGCCCGGGCGGCGGAGCTGATCGCGCGGGCCGACGTCGCGGCCGTGGCCGAGCGGACGGACCTGGAGGGCATGGTCGAGCTGGTCGTGGTCGGGACCTCCCTCGGCGACGCGCTGGTCGCCGCGCTGCGGCGGATCGCCCAGGCCGAGGCCTCGGCCCGCCTGTTCGGCGACGACTCGGAGGGGCCCCGCTGCCCGAAGGGCGGTGGCGGTCCCCAGGGCGGTGACGACCCGCGGGGCGGTGACGGCTCAGGGCCCCGGGACGGTTCGCGGGGCCGGGACGGCTCCGGAGGCGGGGACGGCTGAGCGGACCGGCCGGTCCAGACGGTCCGGCCGGCTAGACCCCCAGGGAGGCGTCCCGCAGGCGCGCCACCGCCTCCGGGGAACCGGCCGGCTCGACCCTGGCGTACGGCTGACGGCCGAAACAGAACAGCACCAGCTCACCGGGCCGGCCCGACACCTCCACCCGCGCGCCGCCCCGGGGCCCGCCGAGCAGCACGTCGCGGGAGCCCCCGCCGGCCGGGCCGCCGGTGCGGCGCAGCACCACGCCCACCGGCGACCTGCGCAGCAGCAGGCGGCCGAGGCCGCGCAGCCGCTTCCACAGCAGTTCCTCGAAGCCCGGGGACAGCTCCCGCGGCTCCCAGCCCGGCTGCGCCCGCCGTACGTCCTCGTGGTGGACGAACAGCTCCACGGCGTTGACCGCGCGGTCCAGGCCGGGGACGAGGCCGTACAGTCCCGCCGGGCCGGAGCGGACCAGCTCCACCAGGCCGGCGTAGCCGTGCCGGGCCTTGAGGGACTCCTGCACCGCGGCGGTGCGGCCGGCCAGCCGCCGGATCGCGATGCCGCCCGCGGCGTCCGGGCGGCGTTCGCGCAGCACGAGGTGGGCCGCCAGGTCGAAGGCCGTCCACCCCTCGCACAGGGTGGGGGCGTCCGGGCCGACCTGGAGGAACAGGTCGCTCAGCGCGGCGCGTTCGGCGCGGGCGTGGGTCATTCGGCGATCCTAACAACCCCCCGGGCCCGGACGATTTCGCCGGTGACGGGCGCTCCGGAGAAGGCCCGGAGGAGGCCCGGCGGGAATAAGGACATGATCTGGCGTGATAGTGACTTACGTGGAAACGTACCCCCCGCTTCTCCTCTCTGAAAGGACACCTCCCGAGTGGCGAGCAAGGTGACCTCGGCGGTCATGCGTAAAGGGCTCCGCGTCCTCGGGGTGGCCATCCGGGCCGAGAAGGCGGTCTTCACGGCCGCCGTCCTGGCCAGCGCCCTGTACGGCGTGATGACGGTCGCGTCGGCGTGGGCGCTGGGCTGGGCGACCGAGCACGTGGTGCTCGCCTCGTTCCGGCAGGGAGGGGTCGGCGGCGGCGCGCTCGCCCTCGGCGCCACCCTGATCGTCGGCGTGTCGGTGCTCAAGGCGTTCGGCGTGGCCGGACGACGTTACTTCGCCGGCGTCATGCAGTACCGGATGCAGGCCGCCTCCCGGCGCGGCGTCACCCGCCAGTACCTGAGGCTGCCCCTGGCGTGGCACCACCGCCACCCCACCGGGCAGCTGCTGTCCAACGCGAGCTCCGACGCCGAGGCCGCCTGGGCGCCGCTGGCGCCGCTGCCGATGGCGGTCGGCGTGGTCGTCATGCTGGTCACCGCGGCCGTCTCGATGGTCCTCACCGACCCGGTCCTCGCGCTCGTCGGCTTCCTGATCTTCCCCGCGATCGCCGTGCTGAACCTGGTCTACCAGCGCCGGCTCAGCCCCCTGGCCACCCGCGCCCAGCAGCTCCGCGCCGAGGTCAGCGAGATCGCGCACGAGAGCTTCGACGGCGCCCTGGTCGTCAAGACCCTCGGCCGCGAGGACGAGGAGACCGCGCGGTTCCGCGCCCGCGCCGGGGAGCTGCGCGACGCCAACGTCGCCGTCGGCCGGGTCCGCGGCCTGTTCGACCCGCTGCTGGAGGCGCTGCCCACCCTCGGCGTGCTCGCCGTGCTGCTGATCGGCTCGATGCGCCTGGAGAGCGGCGCGGTCACCCCGGGGACCCTCGTCGAGGTGGCCTACCTGTTCACCCTGCTGTCCTGGCCGATCCGGGCGCTGGGCTGGGTGCTGGCCGAGCTGCCCCGCGCGGTCGTCGGCTACGAGCGGGTCCAGGCCGTGCTGTCCGCGACGGGCTCCATGGCCCACGGCCACGCCGAGTTGCGCGGCGAGGCGCCGGCCAGGTTGGAGATCCGCGGCCTCCGCTACGCCTACGGCGACGCCGAGGTGCTGCACGGGGTGGACCTCACCGTCGAGCCCGGCCGCACCGTGGCGCTGGTCGGGCCCACCGGCTCGGGCAAGTCCACGCTCGCGCAGACCTTCGTCCGCCTGGTGGACCCGGCGGAGGGCGCCGTCCTGATCGACGGGACGGACCTGCGCGAGGCCGCCCGCGGCGAGGTCAGCGCCGCGGTCGCGCTGGTGCCGCAGCAGACGTTCCTGTTCGACGACACCGTGCGCGGCAACGTCACCCTCGGCCTGCCGGTCACCGACGAGGAGGTCCGGGAGGCGCTGCGCCTGGCCCAGGCCGACGGCTTCGTCGGCGCGCTGCCCGACGGGCTCGACACCAGGCTCGGCGAGCGCGGCGCGTCCCTGTCCGGCGGACAGCGCCAGCGCCTGGCCCTGGCCCGCGCGCTGGTCCGCCACCCCCGGCTGCTCGTCCTGGACGACGCCACCTCCAGCGTCGACCCGCAGGTGGAGGCCAAGATCCTGTACGGCCTGCGCGACGCGGCCCGCGCCTCGACCGTGGTCGTCGTGGCCTACCGGATGGCCACCATCGCCCTGGCCGACGAGGTGGTCTACCTGGAACACGGCCGCGTCGTCGACCGGGGCCCGCACGAGGAGCTGATCGGCCGCTGCGAGGGCTACCGGAACCTCGTCACCGCCTACGAGCGCGAGGAGGCCGAGCGCGAGGCGCTGGACGAGGCCGGGACGGGGACCCCCGGGGCCGCGACCGGGGCCGTCACGGAGGAAACGGAAGAAGAGGAGGTCAGAGCGTGAGTTCGCTTCAGGGGACCGAGCGCTCGGCGCTGGCCACCGTACGCCACGGGCTGTCGCTCACGCCCGAGTTCCGCAAGGGCCTGGCCGGGACGCTCGCCCTGGCCGTGGTCGCGACGGTCGGCAAGGTGATCGTGCCGATCGCCGTCCAGCAGACCATCGACCGGGGGCTCAAGGGGTCGGTCCCGGACGTGCCCTACATCCGCTCCGCCGTGCTGCTGTGCGCGGTGGCCGTGGTGCTCACCGCGCTGTGCGCGTACCTGATGAACGTCCGCCTCTACCGGGTCACCGAGGCGTCCCTGGCCACGTTGCGGGTGCGCGGCTTCCGCCATGTGCACGACCTGTCGGTGCTCACCCAGAACTCCGAGCGCCGCGGCGCCCTGGTCTCCCGCGTCACCGGCGACGTGGACCAGATCAGCACGTTCATGCAGTGGGGCGGCCTGATGATCATCATCTCGATGGGGCAGCTCCTGGTCGCGACCGTCCTGATGGCGGTCTACTCCTGGCAGCTCACCCTGCTGGTGTGGGCCTGCTTCCTGCCCCTGATGATCGTGCTGCCGCGCTTCCAGCGGTGGCTGTCGGGCGCCTACACGCTGGTCCGCGAGCGGGCCGGCGACATGCTGGCCGCGGTCAGCGAGTCGGTCGTGGGCGCCGCGGTGATCCGCGCCCACGCCTCCGAGGCCCGCACCGCCGAGCGGCTGGACGCCGCGATCGACGCCAGCAGGGCCGCGCAGACCCGCGCGCAGCGGATCGTCGCCACGGTGTTCCCGGTGACGGAGATCGTCGCGGCGGCGACCGTCGCCGGCGTGGTGCTGCTCGGGGTGCGGCTGGGCGTCTCCGGCGAGATGACCGCCGGCAGCCTGGTCGCCTTCCTGTTCCTGATCACCCTGTTCGTCTCGCCCCTGCAGACCGCCACCGAGGTGCTCAGCGACGCCCAGAACGCGGTGGCCGGCTGGCGGCGCGTCCTGGGCGTGCTGGACACCCCGCCCGACGTGGCCGACCCGGGCCCGGACGGGGTCGAGCTGCCGCGCGGCCCCATCTCCGTCGCCTTCGAGGACGTGTCCTTCTCCTACCCCGGCGGCCCCCCGGTGCTGAGCGACGTGTCCGTCGAGATCCCGCCGCGCTCGCGGATCGCGGTGGTGGGGGAGACCGGCTCGGGCAAGACCACCTTCGCCAAGCTGCTGACCCGCCTGATGGACCCGGTCTCCGGCCGGGTCACCGTGGACGGCGAGGACCTGCGCCGGATCCGCTTCTCCTCGCTGCGCGAGCGGATCGTCATGGTGCCGCAGGACGGCTTCCTGTTCGACGGCACCCTCGCCGACAACATCCGCTTCGGCCGCCCGCCGGCGACCGACGAGGAGATCACGCTGGCCCTGACCGAGCTGGGGCTCGCCGACTGGCTGGAGGGGCTGCCCGCCGGGCTGGCCACCCCCGTCGGCCAGCGGGGCGAGTCGCTGTCGTCGGGCGAGCGGCAGCTCGTCGCCCTCGCCCGCGCCTACCTCGCCGACCCCGACCTGCTCCTGCTCGACGAGGCCACCTCCGCGGTGGACCCCGCCACGGAGGTACGGCTGGCCCGCGCGCTGGAGGGCGTCACGCGGGGCCGTACGGCCGTCTCCATCGCCCACCGGCTGTCCACCGCGGAGGCGGCCGACGAGGTGCTGGTCTTCGACCGGGGCCGGATCGTGCAGCGCGGCCCGCACGCCGAACTGGTCCGCCAGGGCGGCGTCTACGCCGACCTGCACGCCTCCTGGGTCGCGGCGGCCCGCTCCTGAGGGCCGTCCCGGGGGTCGCCGGGGGTCGCCCGGGGGTCGCCGGGGTCACGGCCCCCGGCACCGCCACCGGAACGGTGCCCCCGCCGTCCGGCGGTGCCGCCGTCCGGCGGTGCCGCCGTCCGGCGGTGCCGCCGTCCAGGTGGCGGCGCCGTTCCGGTGGCGGCGCCGAGGATTAGCGCGCGGGCGGTGAGGTAGTGCCTGTGGTGTGAACCCGACATCCGCGCCACGGGGAGAACATCGATGACGGACCTGACCGACGAGGGAGCGCAGGAGCAGCGGCCGCCGGTGCTCGACGTGCGCTCCGCGGCGGCCCGCAGCGAACTGCTCGACGAGATGTCCGACCTGAGGGTCCTGGACGATGACGACGACGACCCCGTGCTGGTCAGGGAGGACGGCAGCCCGGTCGACACCTGGCGGGAGAAGTACCCCTACGGCGAGCGGATGGGCCGGGCGGAGTACGACCGGCTCAAGCGGCTCCTCCAGATCGAGCTGCTGAAGCTGCAGTACTGGATCAAGGACACCGGCGGGCGGCTGGTGATCCTGTTCGAGGGGCGCGACGCGGCCGGCAAGGGCGGCACCATCAAGCGGTTCATGGAGCACCTCAACCCGCGCGGCGCCACCGTCGTCGCCCTGGAGAAGCCCAACGAGCGCGAGAGCACCCAGTGGTACTTCCAGCGCTACATCTCCCACCTGCCGGCCGCCGGCGAGATGGTCTTCTTCGACCGTTCCTGGTACAACCGCGCCGGGGTGGAGCGGGTGATGGGCTTCGTCTCGCCCGACGACTACCTGGAGTTCCTGGAGCAGACCCCCGAGTTCGAGCGCATGCTCGTCCGCGACGGCGTCCACCTGGTGAAGTTCTGGTTCTCGGTGTCCCGCTCCGAGCAGCGCACCCGCTTCGTGATCCGCCAGGTGGACCCGGTCCGGCAGTGGAAGCTGTCGCCCATGGACCTGGCCTCCCTCGACAAGTGGGAGGAGTACACCCAGGCCAAGGAGGACATGTTCCTGCACACCGACACGGAGGCGGCGCCGTGGACGGTGATCAAGAGCAACGACAAGAAGCGCGCCCGCATCGAGGCGATGCGCCACGTGCTCAGCCTGTTCGACTACACGGACAAGGACCGGGAGGTCGTGGGCGTGCCCGACCCCAGGATCGTCGTCCAGGCGGCCGATCTGCTCGACGACGACCGCGCCCGCTGAGGCACGGCGGGGCGTCCGGCGCGCGGCGACCGTACGGCCGGTGCGGGGACCGGGCGGCGGCCCGGCCCCCCGCTGCGGCAGAATTGCGGCATGTCCCTTGACCCCGCCATCGCGGCCCGGCTGAAGCGCACCGGCGACGGGCTGGTGCCCGCCGTCGTCCAGCAGTACGACACCGGCGAGGTGCTGATGCTCGCCTGGATGGACGACGAGGCGCTGCACCGCACCCTCACCACGGGCCGCGCCACCTACTGGTCGCGCAGCCGCGGCGCCTACTGGGTGAAGGGCGACACCTCCGGTCACGTCCAGCACGTCAGGTCCGCCGCCCTCGACTGCGACGGCGACACGATCCTGCTCAAGGTCGACCAGGTGGGCGCGGCCTGCCACACCGGCGACCGCACCTGCTTCGACGCCGATCGGCTCGAGGTGACGTCCGGGTGACGGCCGCGCGGGCGCTGTGGACCTGGGTGGCGGTGTGCGCGGCGGGAGCCGGGCTGGTGCTGCTCGCCTCCGGCCGTGACTGGTTCACCGTGACGTACGGCGCCCGCGCGGTGCCGGTCGCCGCGGCGGACGTGGCTCCCGCGCTGGGGCCGGCGGCCTGGGCGTCGCTCGCCGCGGTCGTCGCGGTGCTCGCGACCAGGGGGGTGTGGCGCAGGATCGTCGGCGGCGTGATGGCGGTGTGCGGGGCCGGGGCGGTGGCGGCGGCCTGGGCCGGATCCCGCCCGGCCGCGGCGGCCGCGGTCGCCGCCGAGCAGGCCACCGGAGCGGCCGGACAGACCGGCGGGCTGGTCGCCGCGGTCCCGGCCTGGCCGGTGGTGGCCGGCGTGGGGGGCCTGGTCCTGCTGGCCGGGGGAGTGGCGGCCGCCGTCAGGGGAGGCGGCTGGCCCGGCATGTCCGACCGTTACGAACGCTCCGGCGGGGCGGACCGCGCCGCCGCCCGGGGCACCGGCGAGCGGGCGCTGTGGGACGCGATCGACCGGGGCGCCGACCCGACGGCCGACCCCGAGACGCCGGACGACCCCGGGGCGCCGGGCGGGCCGGACGACCCGGGTACGCCGCGCCCGTCCTGAACACCGCGCGTCCCGGGCCCGCCGCGAGGTCACGACCTGTGCACGGAAAAGGGCGTGGACTGATGGGACCGCCCATTCTTCACTAGGATTTCGCCCCGCGGTGTCGACAAAGGGGGTATTTCATGAATTACGGGAACCAGTCCGGCGGTTATGGACCTCCCTCCGGCGGTTACGGTTCCTCCGGCGGCTACGGCCCGGCGGACGGTTACGGCGGGGGGAGCGGGTACGGCTCGGGGAACGGCTACGGCGCGCCGGGCGGGTACGGGCCGCCCGGCGGCTACGACCCCTACGGGTACGGCCCGCCGCCGCCCCGCGGCAACAACGGCATGGCCATCGCCGCGCTGATCCTGGGCATCTCGGGTCTGTTCCTGTGCGGGACCACCTCGATCGTGGGCGTGGTGCTCGGCCACGTCTCGCTGAGCCAGATCAAGCGCAGCGGCGAGGAGGGGCGGGGCATGGCGATCGCCGGACTGGTCCTGTCCTACTTCGGCATCGCCACCTGGGTGATCCTGCTGCTGATGTGGTTCGCCGCCATCGGGCTCTTCGCGGGCGCGGTCTACACGACGGGGGTCTGACCGGCGCGCTGACCGGCGCGTGGCGGCCGTCCGGCGGCCGGGCCTCGCGCGGTCCGCGTCCGGCCTCCCGTACGGCCCGCGCACGGGCGGCGCTTTCCAGGGGTCTTCCCGGATCCGGCCCGGGATCGGCGGCGCGCGCCCGCCCCGCCGCCGGGTCGGCGGCGGGGCGCCGGCCCGGGGTTGAGTATCGTGGCCGGTGAAGGTCGTCCCGGTGATGAGGACGCGCGGGCAGGGCGGAGGTGCGGGCGAGGCGATGGCGACGGACGGGGGCGTGGTCCCGCGGGGGTCGCGGGCGAGGTCCCTGGCGGTCCCGCTGGCCGCCGCCGCGGCGGTGGCCCTGGCGGCCGCCTACGTCGGGGCCGTCGACCCCGGCGAGCCCGGTCACTATCCGCCGTGCCCGTTCCTGGCCCTCACCGGCCTGTACTGCCCGGGCTGCGGGGGGCTGCGGGCGGTGCACGCGCTCGTCCACGGCGACCCGGCCTCGGCACTGGGGTTCAACCCGTTCGTCGTGGCGCTGGTGCCGGTGGCGGCGCTGGTGTGGGGCCGGTGGGTCCTGCTTTCCTGGCGGGGTCGGCCGTTCGCCATGAAATCCGTACAAGCTAACTATGTATGGTCATTTCTGGCTTTAATGATCCTTTTTTGGATATTGCGGAATGTACCTTTTGGGGAATTCCTAGCCCCATAGTCGGCTACGGTGTCCCCCGTGGCAGGTGGACCCGGCAAGCCCGATACCATCGGCTGGACAAGGGCAATCGATTCGGGAGGGGCCTTACTCGTGAGCGAGTGGAGCGAGCGGACCGCGGTCACGGCAGGGTTCGCTGACCTGACCTCCGAGTTTCGCGAGGAGGTCAGGTGAGCGTGCTGGACGAAATCCTCGACGGGGTGCGCGCCGACCTCGCCGAGCGGCAGCGATCGGTATCGCTGGAGGAGCTCAAGGAGCGCGCCCGCCGGGCCGCCCCGCCCCGTGACGCCTACGCGGCGCTCGGCGGGGACCAGGTGGCCGTCATCGCCGAGGTCAAGCGGTCGAGCCCGTCCAAGGGCGCGCTGGCCGCGATCGCCGACCCCGCCGCGCTCGCCGGGGACTACGAGGCGGGCGGCGCCCACGTGATCAGTGTCCTGACCGAGCGGCGCCGGTTCGGCGGCAGCCTCGACGACCTGGCGGCCGTCCGCGCCGTCGTCGACATCCCCGTGCTGCGCAAGGACTTCGTCGTCACCTCCTACCAGCTGTGGGAGGCCCGGGCCTACGGCGCCGACCTGGCGCTGCTGATCGTGGCCGCCCTGGAGCAGAACGCGCTGGTCTCCCTCATCGAGCGGGCCGAGTCGATCGGGCTGGCCCCGCTGGTCGAGGTGCACACCGAGGAGGAGCTCGACCGGGCGGTCGAAGCCGGGGCGAAGATCATCGGCGTCAACGCGCGCAACCTCAAGACCCTCGAAGTGGACCGCGACGTCTTCGCCAAGCTGGCCGCCAAGATCCCCGAGGGCGTCATCAAGGTCGCCGAGTCGGGGGTGCGCGGCCCCCACGACCTGCTCGCCTACGCCAGGGCCGGCGCCGACGCCGTCCTGGTGGGCGAGAGCCTGGTCACCGGCAAGGACCCGCGGGCCGCGGTGGTCGACCTCGTCACCGCCGGAGCCCACCCCGCATCCCGACCCGAGGGGCAGTGAGCAGTGACAGAGGCAACCATCCTGACCCCCGCCGACCTCGCCGGTAACGGCGTGTACGGCGACGACCCCGACGTCCGGGGCAAGTTCGGCGTCTTCGGCGGCCGCTACGTGCCGGAGGCCCTGATCCCGGCGCTCGACGAGGTCGCCGCCGAGTACGAGAAGGCCAAGAACGACCCCGCCTTCATCCACGAGTTCGACCACCTGCTGCGCACCTACGCCGGGCGGCCGACCACGCTCACCGAGGTGCCGCGGTTCGCCGAGCAGGCCGGTGGGGCCCGCATCATCCTCAAGCGCGAGGACCTCACCCACACCGGCGCACACAAGATCAACAATGTGCTCGGCCAGGCCCTGCTCACCAGGCGCCTCGGCAAGACCCGGGTGATCGCCGAGACCGGGGCGGGCCAGCACGGCGTCGCCACCGCGACCGCCGCCGCCCTGCTCGGCCTGGAGTGCGTGATCTACATGGGGGCCGTCGACTGCGAGCGCCAGGCGCTCAACGTCGCCCGCATGAAGCTGCTCGGCGCCACCGTCGTGCCGGTCGCCAACGGCAGCCAGACCCTCAAGGACGCCATCAACGAGGCGTTCCGCGACTGGGTGGCCAACGTCGACCACACCCACTACCTGTTCGGCACCATCGCCGGTCCCCACCCATTCCCGGAGATCGTCCGCGACTTCGCCCGCGTCATCGGCGTCGAGGCCCGCCGCCAGATGCTGGAGCTCACCGGCCGGCTGCCGGACGCCGTGGCCGCCGCGGTCGGCGGCGGATCCAACGCGATCGGCATCTTCCACGCCTTCATCGGCGACGAGGACGTCCAGCTGCACGGCTACGAGGCCGGCGGCCGGGGCGCCGAGACCGGCGAGCACGCCCTCACCCTCACCCAGGGCTCCGTCGGCGTCCTGCACGGCGCGCGCACCTACGTGCTGCAGGATGACGAGGGCCAGACGATCGAGTCCCACTCGATCTCCGCCGGCCTCGACTACCCCGGCGTCGGCCCCGAGCACGCCTGGCTCAAGGACACCGGCCGCGCCACCTACCACGGCGTCACCGACGCCGAGGCGATGGAGGCGTTCGCGCTGCTCGCCCGCACCGAGGGCATCATCCCGGCGATCGAGTCCTCCCACGCCCTGGCCGGGGCCCTCAAGCTCGGCCGCGAGCTGGGCCCCGAGGCGATCATCCTGGTCAACCTCTCCGGCCGCGGTGACAAGGACATGGGCACCGCCATGAAGTACTTCAACCTCTGACGACCGGCCCGCCCCCACCCCGGCACGGGGCGGGGGAGGAACGGGCCCGAACCGCGCGACTGGAACCAGCGATGACGACTCTTCAGACGGTGTTCGCCAAGGCGAAGGCGGACGACCGCGCCGCCCTGATCGGATATCTCCCGGCCGGCTTCCCGACCGTGGAGGGCGCCGTCGCGGCCGCCTCCGCCATGGTGGAGGCCGGCTGCGACGTGATCGAGATCGGCCTGCCGTACTCCGACCCGCTCATGGACGGCCCGACGATCCAGGCGGCCGTCCACCGGGCGCTGACCAACGGCACCCGTATCGCCGACGTGATGCGCACCGTCGAGGGCGTCGCCGCGACGGGCGCCGCCACCCTGGTCATGACGTACTGGAACCCGATCGACCGCTACGGCGCCGAGCGGTTCGCCCGTGACCTGGCGAGCGCCGGCGGGACGGGCACCATCACGCCCGACCTGACGCCCGAGGAGTCCGGCGTCTGGCGCGAGGCCAGCGCCGCCGCCGGGATCGACACGGTCTTCCTCGTCGCGCCCAGCTCCACCGAGGAGCGCATCAAGGCCGTCGTCGACTGCTGCACCGGCTTCGTCTACGCCGCCTCCCTGATGGGCGTCACCGGCGCCCGCGACCAGGTCGGCTCCGCCGCCCGGGGCCTGGTCGAGCGGACCCGCCCGCACACCGGCCTGCCGGTCTGCGTCGGCCTGGGCGTCGGCACCGGCGACCAGGCCGCCGAGGTGGCCGGATACGCCGACGGCGTCATCGTCGGCTCGGCCTTCATCCGCCGCCTGCTGGACGCCTCCGACGAGGCCGCCGGCCTGGCGTCGGTCCGCGAGCTCGCCGCCGAACTCGCCGAGGGCGTCCGCCGCCGCTGACCACGCGCCGCTGACCACGCGCGGCCGGTGCCGTACGCCCGCGGGCGTACGGCACCGGCCGCGTGACGTTTCATGCGCCGCCCATCGCGCGCCGCCGGCCGTACGGCCCGGCCGCGCGACATCCCGCGCACCGGCCGCGTGCCGCCGTCGCCGTGTGCCGTCGCCGTGTGCCGCCGCCGGCCGCGTGCCGCCGTGGTCCGCGGTGGTGACACGCCGGGCCCCGGCGGCCGCCGGACGGGCGGGGGCCGCCCCGATGCGCGGGCCGGCGCCCAGAGCCGCAAAGAATCGTCTCCGATCGGCATATCCGCAGCTCAGAGCCCTATCTCGGATAAAATTCCCAGGTCGCCCCGCTCGGCCACGTCCGAAGCCGGGTGGCCCGCGGCCGTCCGCCGCAGGCTTATCCGACGCTTACCGGGCCCGTGATGGGATCTCCGCGAGATGGCGGGGGATTCCGCGACGAGCGCAGGCGGGGGCCTGGAATAGGAGACGATGATGCTCGTGACTTCCGAGAAGCCCACCAGCGTGGGAACACGGCGCGCGATTTCGGCGCTACCCTGGGTGACGACCGTTTCGCGGTTGGTGCTCGCGGGTGTGCTGATCGCCGCAGGTTGGCAGAAGATCGGCACTCCCGTGCTCTCCGTCCAGGCGGTCGAGGCATACGAACTGCTTCCTGAATCGTTGGCCAAGGTGGTCGGCTACGGCCTTCCCATCCTGGAGATCGTCGTAGGGGTGTTGCTGGTCGTCGGGCTGCTCACGCGCGTCGCGGGCATGATCTCCATGCTGCTGATGCTCGCGTTCGTCATCGGCATCGCCTCGGCGTGGGCGCGCGGGCTGCGCATCGACTGCGGCTGCTTCGGCGGCGGCGGTCAGCTCAAGGCCGGGGCCGAGCCCGACTACCTCCTCACGATCCTGCGCGACGCCGGTCTCTTCGCGCTCGGCGTGGTCGTCGCCTGGTTCCCGCCGGGCCGGCTCGCGCTCGACTCCGCGCTGGGACTGACCCCCGGGCGGGAGGTGTACGACGCCGAGGGCGACGAGGAGGAGCCCCATGTGAAGGAGAACCGCTGATGGGCAAGGCCGCGCGTGACCAGTCGGTCCGCGACCGGATCAAGGCGCAGCGCGAGGAGGAGCGGCGCAGGGAGCGGCTCCGCCGCATCGTGACCATCGTCGCCGCCGCCGTCGTCACCTTCGGCGTCATCGGCGCCGGCTGGTGGTTCGCCGCCCAGGGCAGCAAGCCCGAGGAGTCCACCGGGGCGCTCGCCCCGATCAGCGTCGCCGCCGACGGCTCGGTGGTGATGGCCAGGCCGGGCGTGAACAAGCCGGTGCTCGAGGTCTACGAGGACTTCCAGTGCCCGGCCTGCAGGGCCCTGGAGGAGACCAGCGGCTCCACGATCAAGAACCTCGCGACCGAGGGCAAGGCGAAGGTGGTCTACCACCCGATCACGATCTTCCCCGAGGACATGAACAAGGGCGTCACCCGCGGCAACTCGCTGCGCGCCGGCGCCGCCGCGCGCTGCATCCCCGGCGGCGCCCCGTGGTCCAGGTTCCACGACCAGCTGTTCAGGAAGCAGCCGGCGGAGAACACCCCGGGCTTCTCGCTGGAGGACCTGGTCGCCTGGGGCAGGGACGCCGGCGTCACCGACCCCGGCTTCGAGCGGTGCGTGACCGGCCAGGAGAAGGCGCAGGCCCACCTCGCCGCCAGCGCCAGGGTCCTCGACCAGGCGAAGCTGAAGGGAACCCCGACGCTCAAGCTCGACGGTAAGGAGGTCGACAACGAGGTGGCGTTCCGCCCGGCGGAACTGCGTCAGGAGGTCGTTGATGCGGCCAAGTAGCCCGCGACACGGTAACGTCACCTGACATGCCCCTCGCCTCGATTCCCAGCCCTTCCCAAGGTGTCTGGCATCTCTTCGGCGTCGTCCCCGTCAGGGCCTACGCGCTGTGCATCGTGCTCGGTGTCATCGTCGCCGTCGCCATCGGCGAACGCCGCTGGCGGGCCCGCGGCGGGACCCCGGGCACGATCGTCGACCTCGCCGTCTGGGCCGTGCCGTTCGGCCTGGTGGGCGGACGTCTCTACCACGTCATCACCGACTGGCAGCTCTACTTCGCGCCGGACGCCCCCAACAGGCCCATCGACGCGCTGTTCATCTGGAACGGCGGGCTGGGCATCTGGGGCGCCATCGCGCTCGGCGCGCTCGGCGTGTGGTTCGGCTGCCGCAGGCGGGGCATCTCCCTGTCCGCGGTGGCCGACGCCGTCGCCCCCGGCATCGCGGTGGCCCAGGGCATCGGCCGCTGGGGCAACTACTTCAACCAGGAGCTGTTCGGCGGGCCGACCGACCTGCCGTGGGGGCTGGAGATCGACCCCGACCGGCCGGGCACGATCCCCGGGGTCTCCACCTACCACCCCACGTTCCTGTACGAGTCGCTGTGGGACCTGGCGCTGGCCCTCCTCCTGGTCTGGGCGGGCCGCAGGTTCGCGCTGCGCCACGCCAGGGTGTTCGCCCTGTACGTCGCGGGCTACACCGCGGGCCGGTTCTGGATCGAGGGCATGCGCATCGACGAGGCCCACCACATCCTGGGCCTGCGGCTCAACCAGTGGACCTCGGTCGTGCTGTTCCTCGCGGCGCTGGCCTACTTCTGGTACGCCCGCGGCAAGACCGGCGAGGAGCGGGTCCTCGCCACCGGCCCCGGCGGTGAGCCGCCCGCCGACCCCGCCCACCCGGCCGGTCAGGCCGACGGGCACGAGGCCGCCGCGGCGGACGAGCCGGGCGCGGAAGACGAGACCGGTACGGCGAGCGGGACCGATCCGGCAGACGAACCGGGTAAGGCCGACGAACCGGGCATAGTGTCGGCCGGGCTAGCCTTGGACACCGGAGGGGGCGCCGATCCGGCGCACCCGGCGGACCAGGCCGACGGGCCGGAAGAGCCCGCCGACTCCCGGAAGGGGGTCGCGGAGGCTGCGTCCGACGGTCGGAAAGAGAAACGATGAGCGGAGGGTCCGGCACGCGTGCCGAGATCCATCACGAGCACCGTGACGTCAACGGCGGTTGGCTGCGGCCCTCGGTGTTCGGCGCGATGGACGGTCTCGTCTCCAATTTCGCCCTGATCGCCGGCGTGGCCGGCGGCACCTCCAGCACCAAGGTCGTCGTGCTGGCAGGGGTGGCGGGGCTGGCGGCGGGCGCGTTCTCGATGGCCGGCGGTGAGTACGTCTCGGTGGCCAGCCAGCGCGAGCTCGCCATCGCCGAGATCGACATCGAGCGGCGCGAGCTGGAGCGCAACCCGCAGGCCGAGCAGGACGAGCTGGCCAGGCTCTACGAGTCGCGCGGCGTCGAACCCGCGCTGGCCGCCGAGGTGGCCCGGCAGATCTCCCTCAATCCGGAGAAGGCGCTGGAGGTGCACGCCAGCGCCGAGCTGGGAGTCACCCTGGACGACCTCCCCTCGCCGAAGACCGCCGCGATCTCCTCCTTCCTGTCCTTCAGCGTGGGCGCGCTGCTGCCGCTCCTTCCGTACCTCCTGGGCGTCACCAGCCTGGTCTGGCCGGCGGTGCTGTCCTGCCTGGCCCTGTTCGGCGCGGGCGCCCTGGTCTCCCGGGTCACCGCGCGCAGCTGGTGGTACAGCGGCCTGCGCCAGCTCCTGGTCGGCGTGGTCGCCGCGGCGCTGACGTTCGGCCTGGGCAGCCTCCTGGGAGGAACCGGCCTGTGACGACTCCCCCCGGGCGCAAGCGCCGCCGCGGCGCCTCCAGAGCCGACAGACCGGCCGCCCCCGAGGCTCCGGGCGTCCCCTTCCCGCCCGGCTCCGCCGCCCCGGACACCCCCTTCCTGGACGGCCCCTTCCCGCCCGGCCCCGCCGCGGACGACTCCTTCTTCCGGGAGGCGTACGCCGGGGGCGCCCCCGCTTTCCCGGGGAGGCCCGCCCGGGCCGCCTCCGCCGTCCCGCCCGCGTCCGCCGCGGCGGACCCGTGGGGGACCACAGAGGCCACGGGGATCGCGGAGTCCGCGGGGGAGACCGCGAGGAGCGCGGGGTCCGCGGCCGGCCGGGGGTCCAGGGCCCGTGGCAGGTCCCGCCAGGAGAGGTCCCGTTCCGAGAAGCCCCGCCCGGAGAAGTCCCGCTCCGAGAAATCCCGGTCCGAGAACCGCTTCGACAGCGGCTCCCGGCTGGAGGAGTGGGGTCTGACCCCGTTCCAGCGGCGGGCCGTCGTCGCGGCCGCGGTGCTGGCCGGGGTGGTGGGCACCATCGTCGCCATGGTCCTCATCGTCGGTTCGCTGGGCCAGGACGTCGTGCCCGAGCGGGCCACCACCGCCGCGCTGGTCACCCAGCCCAGGCCCGACGTCTACAAGGGCTGGGCGTCACCGAAGCTGTTCGCACCGATCGCGCAGAGCAAGGCCGACCCCAAGCCGCTGACGGTCAAGGACGTCTTCGCGGCCAAGACCGTCAAGGAGGGCAAGGTCACCCTGCGGCTGGCCGCCACCGACCTGGGCGCCGACTGCCCGGGGGCGGCCTGGGGGCAGCTCGCCGACCGGCTCGCCCGGGGCGGGTGCACGCAGGTCGCCCGGGGTCTCTACACCAGCGCCGACGGCCGCTACGTCGCGATGTACGCCCTGTTCAACCTCCGCGACGCCGCCTCCGCCGACGGGCTCGTCCAGGAGATGACCACGGCGTACCGGGGCGGCTGGGTCAAGGCGCCGCAGTCGGGTAAGGCGGTCTTCCCGTCCGGGGGATACACCGAGGGCAGCGGTTACGCCATGGGCCACTACGCCGGCCTGGCCTGGGTCGGCCGCGCCGACGGCGCCGAGCCCGGCCCCAGGGACGACTTCGTCACGCTGACCCTGGCGGTCCGCGGCGCGGAGAGGGCCGTGTTCCGCCGCGTCGTCGCGGCCGACCCGGCCTCCTGACCTCCCGGGTCCCCGTCTCCGTACGGCGCGACGCCCCCGTTTGAGACGCCCCCGGCCGGGACGCCCCGGCCGGGCGGCCCCGGCCGGGGCGCGTCCGCGCACGTCCCGGCGGCCCGGATCGCCGCTCCGGCCCCGGGCGTCCCCCGCGTCCCAGTAGGCTGGTGCGTCATGCGCAAGTGGATCGCCGCAGCCGTCGCCGTGCCGGTCGTCGCCGCGGGGGCGGCGGCCTTCCTGTGGCTGCGAGGCGGGGACCTCCCGCGGCCGGTGACCCTGCGCAGCGAGACGACCAGCGCCATCTACGCGCCGATCGCCACCCGCGCCGCCGACCCCGCCCCGCTGACCGCCGGCGAGGTCTTCCCCACCGGGTCGGTGGCCGCGGGCGGGGCCACCCTCGCCCGCCAGGGCACCGAGACGCTCACCGACTGCGCCGCGGCGGTGTGGGGGGACGCCGAGGAGGCGGTCGCCGGGTGCGGCCAGGCGCTGCGTGCCCGCTACGCCACCGCCGACGGCCGGGTATTCGGGCAGTTCGTCATCTTCAACCTGGCCGACGCGGCCGCCGCCGACCGGCTGGTGCGGGTGTTCTCCGGTCCCCGGGACGGCGGCGGCGGTTTCGTGCGTCTCGCCCCCGGAGTCCCGGCCGGCTTCGGCGCCGCGCGGAGCTGGGCGCAGGTGCGGGCCCTGGGGCACTACGTCACCGTGAGCTGGGTCGGCCCGGTGGGCGGCGGGGGCCGGGTGGACCTGACCTACCCGCAGGTGGCGCTCGACAGCCTCAGTCTGGCCGTCCAGCGTCGCCTGACGCGCTGACGGATCCCGCGCCGGTCTCCTCCGCCGCCCGCACCGACGCCCGTACCGCGGCCGGCAGCCCGGCGAGGCGGCCGGCGGGCAGCTCCAGGACGGTCACCTCGCCCGCCCACGGCGCGGCGGCCTCCACCAGGGCCCTGGCCTGCCTCTTGGTCAGGCCGTCCCGGATCCGGATGAGGCCCTCGCGCCAGGTGTTGGCGAGCTTGCCGTGGGCGTTGTCCAGGATGTGCCGCAGGACGCGACCCTCGTCCGTCTCCGGGGGCGCCAGCCGTACGGCGCGCACGACGGGGCCCTCGGCGGCCAGCTCGTACAGGGACGTCAGCGGCGCGCCGGGCAGGCCGCCGGGCGGCTCGGCGAGCGTGACCCGCACCTCGCGGGCGCGGGTGGCCAGCAGCAGCCGGGGGAGGGCCGCCTCCATCCCGGCGGGCACGGCGATCGCCACGCGGCGCGGGTCGCCGGCGTGCGGCTTGGACAGCCAGGTGGCCAGCCGCGTGCGCCGGACCCGGGGGAGGACGTCCTTGGGCCATTCGCCGACCAGCACCTCGGGCGCCTCCCCGGGGTCCGGCGCGGCGGCCCGCACGGCCGAACCGGCCGCCCCAGCCGACTCGACCGACTGGGGGCCGTGGGTGTAGATCGCGGCGCTGAGGCCGTCGACGCGGGCCGCGACGGCGGGCCAGGTCTTGGTGGTGGGCCGCAGGACGTACAGGTCGGCGGCCGAGCCGATGGCCTCGGCGCCGAAGTAGCGGTTGAAGTCCGGGTAGATCGCCTCGCTGACGAGGTTGAGCTGGGACAGGGAGTGCTGGACCTTCCAGGCCAGGGCCGGGGTGCGTTCGCTCGCGCCGTACGCCAGCAGGACGCGGCCCTGCTCGCGGTCGCGCAGTCCCTGCACGGCGCGCGCGGTGAACAGGCCGATCCCCTCGGGGGTGTAGGGCGGGTCGGTGATCGCCAGGTCGGCCCAGGCGTGCGCCGAGGCGGGCAGGCCCAGGCGCAGGTCGGCCCAGCGGGTCCGGACGGCCAGGCCGAGCCGTTCGGCGTGGCCGGAGATGTGGTCCAGGATGCGCTCGTCGATGTCCACGACGGTGATCTCGACGCCCGGGTGCAGCAGCGCGGTCGCCAGCGAGGTCAGGTCGTGGTCGCCCACGCACAGCAGCCGCGCGCCGTCCAGCCAGAACCGGGCGTCCATCAGCAGCGCCCGCCGGACCACGGTGTCGGCGGTCGCGGCGACGTGGTCGAGCGCCTGGCGGCCGCGCGGCGCCCGGGCGATCAGCTCCTCCATCGTCGCGACCAGGTCGGCGTGGCCGGGCAGCAGGTGGGCCACCGGGTCGGCCGGCGCGGTCTCCCTCGTGACGCCGGCGATCCCGGACGGCGGGCGCGTCAGCCGGAACCGGTCGCCGGAGCGCTCCAGTTCGACCTCGCGCAGCAGCGCCTCGACGGTCCGCCGGGACGTCGCCGTCTCACGGACCAGGTCGGCCAGCGTCCACCAGCGGCCGTCGGCCAGCGCCGCGAGCACCGCCCGCGGCCGCCTGCCGTCCACGCCGGCCCGCGCGATGAGGTCTTCGATCCCTTCCATGGCTCAACCCTAGAGGCGTACGGCGGGGCGTCCCGCGCCGCCGTACGCGGCACGGGACCGTGATCCGCGCGTCATCCGCCCGTCACCGACCCGCCGGAGCGGAGAGTCACCGTAAAGGGGGCGAAAACCGTAAAACATCTGTCAAATGGTCACTATGTGGACAGGACGGCCGTGTTTTGGACGGGGTACTGTAATGTCAAAACATTACGCAGCAGGGCCAACGTCGTCCCTTGCTTGATCCAGAGTAGTGAGACGACGGGAGGGATTCAATGCCTGCTGCCCACTTCGGCTTCCCCGAGCCCCAGGGCCTGTACCACCCCGAGCACGAGCACGACGCCTGCGGGGTCGCCATGGTCGCCGACGTGGCCGGGCGCCGCAGCCACGACATCGTCGTCAAGGCCCTGACCGCCCTGTGCAACCTCGACCACCGCGGGGCCCAGGGGAGCGAGCCGGACACCGGCGACGGAGCCGGGATCCTCACCCAGATCCCCGACGCGTTCCTGCGCGCCGTGACCGGTTTCCCGCTCCCCGAGGCGGGCTCCTACGCCGTCGGCACCGCCTTCCTGCCCGCCGATCCCGAGGCCCGTGAGACCGCCGTGCGGCTGATCGAGGAGATCGCCGCGGAGGAGGGGCTGACCGTCCTCGGCTGGCGCGACGTGCCGACCGACCCGTCGCTGCCCGGGCCCAGCGCCCGCGCGGTGATGCCGTCCTTCCGGCAGCTCTTCGTCGCCTCCGCCGAAGGCGGGCGAGGCCTGGAACTGGACCGGCTCGCCTTCTGCCTGCGCAAGCGGGCCGAGCACGAGGCGGACGTCTACTTCCCCTCGCTGAGCTCCCGGACGATCGTCTACAAGGGCATGCTCACCCCCGGCCAGGTCGAGCGGTTCTTCCCCGACCTGACCGACGAGCGCTACGAGACCGCGATCTCGCTGGTCCACTCGCGCTTCTCGACCAACACCTTCCCGTCGTGGCCGCTGGCCCACCCCTACCGCTACGTCGCCCACAACGGCGAGATCAACACGGTCCGGGGCAACCGCAACTGGATGCGGGCCCGCGAGGCCATGCTGGAGACCGCCGCGATCCCGGGCGACCTGTCGCGGCTCTTTCCGATCTGCGACCCCGACGGTTCCGACACCGCCTCCTTCGACGAGACGCTGGAGCTGCTCCACCTCACCGGGCGCTCGCTGCCGCACGCGGTGCTGATGATGATCCCCGAGGCGTGGGAGAACCACACCGAGATGGACCCCGCGCGGCGGGCCTTCTACGAGTTCCACTCCACCCTCATGGAGGCGTGGGACGGCCCCGCCTCGATCACCTTCTCCGACGGCACCCTGGTCGGCGCGGTCCTCGACCGCAACGGCCTGCGTCCCGGCCGGTTCTGGGTCACCGCCGACGGCCTCGTCGTGCTCGCCTCCGAGGCCGGCGTGCTCGACATCCCGCCGCAGGACGTGGTCCGCAAGGGCCGCCTGCAGCCCGGCCGGATGTTCCTCGTCGACACCGCCCGCGGAAAGATCATCGAGGACGACGAGATCAAGGCGGAGCTGGCCGCCGAGCTGCCCTACGCCGAGTGGCTGCACGCCGGGCTGGTCCGCTTCGAGGAACTGCCCGCCCGCTCCCGCGAGATCCCCAGCCACGGCGCGCTGGTCAGGCGCCAGCAGACCTTCGGCTACACCGAGGAGGAGCTGCGGATCATCCTGGCCCCGATGGCCAGGGCCGGCGCCGAGCCGATCGGCTCGATGGGCACCGACACCCCGGTCGCGGTGCTGAGCGAGAGGCCCCGGCTGCTGTTCGACTACTTCAGCCAGCTGTTCGCGCAGGTCACCAACCCGCCGCTGGACGCCATCCGCGAGGAGCTCGTCACCTCCCTGTCCAGCACCCTCGGCCCCGAGGGCAACCTGCTGGAGCCCGGACCGGCCTCCTGCCGCCAGCTCGTCCTGCCGTACCCGGTGATCGACAATGACGAGCTCGCGAAGATCATCCACATCAACGACGAGGGCGCGCTGCCCGGCTTCCACCCGCACGTCGTCTCCGGCCTGTACGAGGTCGCCGGCGGGGGAGAGGCGCTGCTGCGCCGCCTGGACGAGATCCGCGCCGAGGTCTCCGCCGCGATCGAGGGCGGCGCCCGCGTCATCGTGCTGTCCGACCGCGGCTCCACGGAGACCCTCGCGCCGATCCCGTCGCTGCTGCTCACCGGCGCGGTCCACCACCACCTCATCGCCGAGAAGACCCGCACCCGGGTCGGCCTGGTCATCGAGACCGGCGAGGCCCGCGAGGCCCACCACATGGCGCTGCTCATCGGCTACGGCGCCGGCGCGGTCAACCCCTACCTCGCCATCGAGACCGTCGAGGACATGGTCGCCACCGGCGCGCTCGCCGGCGACCCCGCCAAGGCCGTGCGCAACCTCATCAAGGCGTACGGCAAGGGCGTCCTGAAGGTCATGTCCAAGATGGGCGTGTCCACCGTCGCCTCCTACACCGGCGCGCAGATCTTCGAGGCCCTCGGCCTCGGCGCCGAGGTCATCGACACCTGCTTCGCCGGGACCACCTCCCGCCTGGGCGGCGTCGGCTTCGACGTCCTCGCCGAGGAGGTCGCGCGGCGCCACCGCCGCGCCCACCCGCGCGTGGACAACGCCCACCGCCGCCTGGAGGTCGGCGGGGAGTACCAGTGGCGCCGCGAGGGCGAGCCGCACCTGTTCAACCCCGAGACCGTCTTCAAGCTGCAGCACGCCACCCGCTCGCGTCGCTACGAGATCTTCAAGGAGTACACCTCCATGGTGGACTCCCAGGCCGAGAGGCTCATGACGCTGCGCGGCCTGTTCCGGCTCCGCGAGGGCGTCCGCGAGCCGGTCCCGATCGAGGAGGTCGAGCCGGTCTCCGAGATCGTCAAGCGGTTCTCCACCGGCGCCATGTCCTACGGCTCCATCTCGATGGAGGCCCACGAGACCCTCGCCATCGCGATGAACCGCCTGGGCGGCAAGTCCAACACCGGCGAGGGCGGCGAGGACCCCGAGCGGCTGCGCGACCCCGAGCGCCGCTCGGCCATCAAGCAGGTCGCCTCCGGCCGGTTCGGCGTGACCTCCGAGTACCTCGTCAACGCCGACGACATCCAGATCAAGATGGCCCAGGGCGCCAAGCCCGGCGAGGGCGGCCAGCTCCCGGGCCACAAGGTCTACCCGTGGATCGCCAAGACCCGGCACTCCACCCCCGGCGTCGGCCTCATCTCGCCGCCGCCGCACCACGACATCTACTCCATCGAGGACCTCGCCCAGCTCATCCACGACCTGAAGAACGCCAACCCCGCGGCGCGCGTGCACGTCAAGCTCGTCGCCGAGGTCGGCGTCGGCACGGTCGCGGCGGGCGTGTCCAAGGCCCACGCCGACGTCGTGCTGATCTCCGGCCACGACGGCGGCACCGGCGCCTCCCCGCTGACCTCGCTCAAGCACGCCGGCGCCCCCTGGGAGCTCGGCCTGGCCGAGACCCAGCAGACGCTGCTGCTCAACGGCCTGCGCGACCGCATCGTCGTCCAGGTCGACGGCCAGCTCAAGACCGGCCGCGACGTGGTCATCGCCGCGCTGCTCGGCGCCGAGGAGTACGGCTTCGCCACCGCCCCGCTGGTCGTCTCCGGCTGCGTGATGATGCGCGTCTGCCACCTCGACACCTGCCCGGTCGGCGTCGCCACCCAGAACCCCGAGCTGCGCAAGCGCTTCTCCGGCCGGCCCGAGTTCGTGGTCAACTTCTTCGAGTTCATCGCCGAGGAGATCCGCGAGTACCTCGCCGCCCTGGGCTTCCGCAGCCTGGAGGAGGCCGTGGGCCACGCCGAGCTGCTGGACACCGCCTCGGCGGAGAACCACTGGAAGGCCGCGGGCCTGGACCTGTCGCCGATCCTGCACCGCCCGGAACTGCCCGGCGGAGCGTCGCTGCGCCGCGTCCGCGAGCAGGACCACGGGCTCGCCGCGGCCCTGGACAACACCCTGATCCAGCTCGCCGAGGGTGCGCTGAACGACGGCCGCCCCGTCACGCTGGAACTGCCCATCCGCAACGTCAACCGTACGGTCGGCACCATGCTCGGCCACGAGGTGACCAGGCGGTACGGCGGCGCGGGCCTGCCCGACGACACCGTCGACATCCGCTTCACCGGCTCGGCGGGCAACTCCTTCGGGGCCTTCCTGCCCCGCGGCGTCACGCTGCGCCTCACCGGCGACACCAACGACTACGCCGGCAAGGGCCTGTCCGGCGGCCGCGTCACGCTGCGGCCGCACGAGGAGGCCCCGCTGGAGGGCCACATCATCGCCGGCAACGTCGCCCTGTACGGCGCGACCTCCGGTGAGATGTTCGTCCGCGGCGTGGCCGGCGAACGGTTCTGCGTCCGCAACTCCGGCGCCACCGCGGTCGTCGAGGGCGTCGGCGACCACGGCTGCGAGTACATGACCGGCGGCCGGGTCGTCGTCCTCGGGCCCACCGGCCGCAACTTCGCGGCCGGCATGTCCGGAGGCGTCGCCTACCTGCTCGACCTCGACGCCGCCCGCGTCAACCGGGAGATGGTGGAGATCGAGGCCCTCGGCGACGACGACGCCGAGGAGCTGCGCGGGCTCCTGGAGCGGCACCTGGCCGAGACCGGCTCCACGGTCGCCAGGGCCCTGCTCGCCGACTGGGACTCCGGCCGGTTCAGCAAGATCATGCCGACCGACTACAAGCGGGTCCTGACGGCCGCCGAGGCCGCCCGGCTCGAAGGACGAGACATCGACGAGGCCGTCATGGCGGCCGCCGTACAGGGATAGAAGGGGGCGTAACCGATGGCCGACCCGAAGGGTTTCCTCACGCACGGGCGCGAGCTGCCGGCCCGCCGCCCGGTGGACGTGCGCATCCGCGACTGGAAGGAGGTCTACCAGGACTTCCCGCGGCCCGCGCTGACCAGGCAGGCCTCACGCTGCATGGACTGCGGCATCCCGTTCTGCCACAACGGCTGCCCGCTGGGCAACCTCGTTCCCGAGTGGAACGACCTGGTCTACCGCGACGACTGGCGGGAGGCCGCCGAACGGCTGCACGCGACCAACAACTTCCCCGAGTTCACCGGCCGCCTGTGCCCCGCCCCGTGCGAGGCGGCGTGCGTGCTCGGCATCAACTCGGACCCCGTCACCATCAAGCGGGTCGAGGTCGAGATCATCGACCGCGCCTTCGCCGAGGGGTGGGTCGCCCCCGCGCCCCCGGCCGTCCGCACCGGCAGGCGCGTCGCGGTCGTCGGCTCCGGCCCCGCCGGACTGGCCGCCGCCCAGCAGCTCACCCGGGCCGGGCACGACGTCGTGGTCTTCGAGCGCGCCGACCGGATCGGCGGCCTGCTGCGCTACGGCATCCCCGAGTTCAAGATGGAGAAGCGCCACATCGAGCGCCGCCTGGAGCAGATGCGGGCGGAGGGCACCGAGTTCCGCACCGGCGTCGACGTCGGCGTCGACGTCACCGCGGCGCAGCTGCGCGAGGAGTTCGACGCCGTCGTGCTGGCCGGCGGCGCCACCCGGTGGCGCGACCTGCCGGTCGCCGGCCGCGACCTGGGCGGCGTCCACCAGGCGATGGAGTACCTCCCCGAGGCCAACCGGGTCCAGGAGGGCGACCGGCAGGCCCCGGCGATCGACGCCGCGGGCAAGCACGTCGTCGTGATCGGCGGCGGCGACACCGGCGCCGACTGCATCGGCACCGCGATCCGCCAGGGCGCCGCGTCGGTCACCCAGCTGGAGATCATGCCCAGGCCCCCGGCGGAGCGCCCCGGCAGCCAGCCGTGGCCCACCTACCCCATCCTGTTCAAGATGGAGAGCGCCCACGAGGAGCTCACCGAGGGCGGCGGCACCCGCGTCTACGCCGCCTCCACCACCGAGTTCGTCGGCGACGACGACGGGAACATCAGGGCGCTGCGCCTGGTCGACGTCGAGGGACCGGCGAGCGGCTTCGCGCCGATCCCCGGCACCGAGCGGGAGATCCCGGCCCAGCTCGTCACGCTGGCCATGGGCTTCCTCGGCCCGGAGCAGGGGTCCCTGCTGTCCGACCTGGCCGAGGACGGCGGCGAGGGCTTCTTCGACGCCCGCGGCAACGTCGCCCGCGACGCCTCCTACATGTCCACGGTGGACGGCGTGTTCGTCGCCGGCGACATGGGCCGCGGCCAGTCGCTGATCGTGTGGGCGATCGCCGAGGGCCGCTCGGCCGCCTCGGCCGTCGACCGCTACCTCACCGGCGACACGGCCCTGCCCAGGGCGATCCCGCCGACCGCCCGCCCGCTGGTCTGACGCCCGCGCCGGGAACCTCCGGCGCGGACCACACGACACCACGGCACCACGGAGGCCGCGCGTCCCGCACCGGGGCGCGCGGCCTCTACCGCGTCCGGGAGACCGCGTCCGGGAGACCGCGCCGGGAGCGGAGCGCGCCCGCCCTCCCCGCACCCGCCCGCCCCGCGCGGGGCCGCGCCGTCACCGGGGCCAGGGCTCGATTCGGAGTCCCTGCCCGCCCTTCCCGCGCGGGGCCGCGCTCAGCGCCGCCGGGCGAGCGTCACACCGTCGCGCATCGGCAGCATCACCGACTCGACGCGGTCGTCGGACACCACGATGTCGTTCATCCGGCGCATCACGACGTCCGGCTCATCCTGGGAGGACTCGTCCAGCACCCGGCCGGAACGCAGCACGTTGTCCAGCACGATCAGACCGCCCGGCCGCAGCCGGGTGACCAGCTCCTCGTAGTACGAGGGGTAGTTCACCTTGTCGGCGTCGATGAACGCGAAGTCGATCACCGGGTCGGCCGGCAGCGCCCGGAGCGTCTCCAGCGCCGGGGCGATCCGCAGGTCGATCCGGTCCGCCACGCCCGCCCGTTCCCAGTAGCGCCGGGCCACCGAGGTCCACTCCTCGCTGACGTCACAGGCCAGCAGCCGCCCGTCCGCGGGCAGCCCGCGGGCGATGCAGATCGACGAGTATCCGGTGAACACCCCCACCTCGACGGCCCGCCGCGCCCCCACCAGCCGCACCAGCATGGTCAGGAACGCGCCCTCGTCCTGCGTGATCTGCATGCTCGTGAAGTCGGAGAACGCCTTCCGCGTCTCGGCCGCCAGATCCCGCAGCACGTCGTCCGCCGGGGTGGAGTGGGCCAGCACGTAGTCGTTGACGGCGGGGTTCACGATGTCCATATCGCCTCCTGGATCATGTCCTTCCGGGACCCTACCTCCGCCCCTCCCGGAACCCGGCCCGGCCTCGGGGCCCCGGGGCCCCGAGGCCTCCCCGCCATACCGAAAAGACCCGTCGGAACGACGCCCGCGTTGCCTGAGCGGTCGAATACCGGGAAGGATGGCCCCTTGGTCCGGACAGCCGTGGAGGGGATCGGATGAGTCGCTGGAGCAGGAACCTGTCGGGCGTGACGGCGGTGGTCGCCCTGGCGAGCACCCTCACGGTGGGCGGACCACCCGGCGGCGCGTCGGCCGAGACCGGAGGGCTCCGCGACTACCTCGTCTTCTACCCCGGCGGCGGGCACGACCGGGCGGTCGCCGCGATCGGCGCGGCCGGCGGCACGGCGACCGCCACCGAGTCCAGGCTCGGCTACGTCACCGCCCGGGGCCCCGGCGACCGTTTCGTCGAGCGCCTGGCCGCCAGCGGCGCCGTCGCGGGCGTCTCCTCCGACCGCGCCATCGGCTTCGCGGCGTCCGTCCCGGCCCTCCCGGCCTCCGCCTCCGCCTTCGCGGCCACCGGTCCCCGTGCTTCCCGCGACTCCCGGAGCGGCGGCGCGGGCCACGCCGCCGGCGCCGCCTCCCACGCCGGCCGGGCCGCGCCGCCCGCCTCGCGCACAGACCGGGCCGCGCCCACCGCCGAGCCGCTGGCCTCCCGGCAGTGGGACATGAAGATGATCGGCGCCACCGCCACCGGCTCCCACGCCACCGCCCCGGGCAACAGGAAGGTGCTCGTCGGCGTCATCGACACCGGCATCGACGGCAAGCACCCCGACATCGCCCCCAACTTCGACCGCGCCCTCAGCCGCAACTTCGTCACCGACCGGCCCAAGGACTCCACCGGCGCGACCCTCGACGGCCCCTGCGAGTTCCCCGGCTGCAAGGACCCCGTCGACTGGGACGACGACGGCCACGGCACCCACGTGGCCAGCACGATCGCCTCGCCCATCAACGGGCTCGGCGTCGCCGGCGTCGCCCCCGGCGTCACCCTCGTCAACCTGCGCGCCGGCCAGGACTCCGGCCTGTTCTTCCTCAAGCCCAGCCTCGACGCCCTCACCTACGCCGCCGACGCCGGGATCGACGTGGTCAACATGAGCTACTACATCGACCCCTGGCTGTTCAACTGCCGCGCCAACCCCGCCGACTCCAAGGCCGAGCAGCTCGAACAGCGCGGCGTCATCACCGGCATGCAGCGCGCCCTCGACTACGCCCGCAAGCGCGGCGTCACCCTCATCAGCGCCCTCGGCAACGAGTCCACCGACCTCGGCAGGCCCCGGACCGACACCGAGAGCCCCGACTACCCCGCCAAGGCGCAGCGCACCCGCCGGATCGACAACTCCTGCCTGAACGTCCCGGCCGAGTCGAAGGGCGTCATCTCCGTCGCGGCCCTCGGCCCCAGCAAGCGCAAGGCCTACTACTCCGACTACGGCGTCGAGCAGACCGACCTCGCCGCGCCCGGCGGCGACGAGCTCGACGGCCGCGGCTTCGACGAGACCAGGACCATCCTGGCCGCCGCCCCCGAGCGCGCCCTCCGCGCCCAGGGCCTGATCTCCCGCAACGGCCGGCCCGCCTCCCCCTCCGTCGTCCGCGACTGCCACGGCGGCACCTGCGCCTACTACCAGTACCTCGCCGGCACCTCCATGGCCGCCCCGCACGCCACCGGCGTCGCCGCCATCCTGATCAGCCGCTTCGGCAAACCGGGGAAGGGCGGTCTCACCATGCCGCCCGCCGACGTCCAGCGCCTGCTGTACGCCACCGCGTCCAAGCAGTCCTGCCCCTCGCCGCGCCGCTTCGTCTACCGCGTCATCGACGACGACGACATCCAGACGTGCGAGGGGACCAAGGACCGCAACGGCTTCTACGGCAGGGGCATCGTCGACGCCGCCAGGGCCGCCACCGTCGAGCCCTGACCCCCGGGCCGTACGGCTCGCGCCCCGGTCGTACGGCTCCGCGTCCCGGGCCGCACGGCCGGGCGCGCACGCCGTACGGCCGCCGCGCGGGGACCCGCGGCGGTGACCGCGGGTGACCCGCCGGGGAGGGGAGGCCGGTTCGCCATCGCCGCCCCCGGCCGGTAGCGTTGAGGTCACCGAGTTTTTCATGCCTGCTCCGGGCAATGTAACGACCAGGTGGTCTGTACCAATTAGGCTGGGAACCGTGACTCGTCGCGCGAAAATCGTCTGCACCCTCGGCCCTGCCACATCCTCACCCGAACGCCTGCGCGAGCTCATCGCCGCAGGCATGGACGTGGCCCGTTTCAACCTCAGCCACGGCAGCCACGAGCTGCACAAAGAGGTCTACGACAGGGTCCGGGAGGCCGCCGCCGAGCTCGGCCGCGGCGTAGGCGTGCTGGCCGACCTCCAGGGCCCCAAGATCCGGGTCGGCAAGTTCGAGGAGGGACCGATCCGCCTCGGCTTCGGTGACGTCTTCACCATCACCACCGAAGAGGTCCCCGGCGACCGGGACCAGGTCTCCACCACCTACCTCGGCCTGCCCAACGACGTCCGCCCCGGCGACAGCATCCTCGTCGACGACGGCCGGGTCCACCTCGAGGTGACCCGCGTCGACGGCCCCCGCGTCACCACCCGTGTGGTCACCGGCGGCATGATCTCCGACAACAAGGGCCTCAACCTCCCCGGCGTCAACGTCAGCGCCCCCGCGCTCACCGACAAGGACGAGACCGACCTGCGCTGGGCGCTGCGCACCGGCTTCGACATGATCGCGCTGTCCTTCGTCCGCCGTCCCTCCGACGCCGACGTGGTGCGCAACATCATGGAGCAGGAGGCCGTCCGCCTCCCGCTGCTCGCCAAGATCGAGAAGCCGCAGGCCGTCCAGCGGCTCCCCGAGATCGTCGAGGCGTTCGACGGCATCATGGTCGCCCGCGGCGACCTCGGCGTCGAGCTGCCCCTCGAAGAGGTGCCGATCGTCCAGCAGCGCGCCATCGAGCTCTGCCGCGAGAAGGCCCGCCCGGTCATCGTCGCCACCCAGATGCTCGACTCCATGATCAGCTCTCCGCGGCCCACCCGCGCCGAGGCGTCCGACGTCGCCTACGCCGTGATGGACGGCACCGACGCGGTCATGCTCTCCGGCGAGACCTCGGTCGGCCAGTACCCGGTCCAGGCCGTCGAGACCATGAGCCGCATCGCCAGCGCGGCCGAGAAGAGAGCCCTCAAGGCCACCCACAGCCTCGACCGCCTGCCCGAGACCACCGGCGGCGCCATCGCCCGCGCCGCCGCCGAGGTCGGCGCCATCGTCGGCGCCAAGGCCCTGGTCGCCTTCACCATGTCCGGTGAGACCGCCCGCCGCCTGGCCCGCTACCGCTCGCCGATCCCGCTGCTGGCCTTCACCTCCTCCCCGCACGTCCGCAGTCAGCTCGCGCTGAGCTGGGGTGTCGAGACGTTCGAGGTGCCGTTCGTCCACCACACCGACGACATGGTCCGGCAGGTCGAGGCCGCCCTGCTGGCCCACGCCCGGCTGGAGAAGGGCGACAAGGTCGTCATCGTGGCCGGATCGCCCCCCGGCTCGCCCGGCTCCACCAACGCCCTGCGCGTCCACACCATCGGAGCCGCGGTCTCGCACCTCTCCTGACCAGGCCCGGCGCCCGCCGCGAAGAATTCTCCTCGCGGCGGGTGTAGGCCCCCTCCTCCCGGGTAGGCGGCCCCGGACGAAGGAGGGGATCATGGCACGGGACGTCATCAGCATGATCATCGCGGACCATCGCGACATCAGAGCGATCTTCGATCGGCTTCGCCGGGAACCGGCGGCACGCCCCGCCCTGCTCGTCGAACTCGCCGCCAAGCTCGTCGCCCACGACCGGGGCGAGGAGGAGATCGTCTACCCCGAGATCACCAGGGTGGATCCGCGGGAGACCGAACACGCCCGCCACTCCGTCGACGAGCACCAGCGCGCCGAGCAGAGGCTCCTCCACCTGCTGGACATCGCCCCCACCGCCACGGATTTCGAGCCGCAGCTGGACGACCTCGCCGACATGATCACCCGCCACTTCGCCGCCGAGGAGGAGGGGATCCTCCCCGCCCTCGCCGCGGCGCTTCCCCGGCACCGCCTGGAGGAGCTCGGCCACGCCTTCGCCCGGCTCACCGCCGAGGAGATCCGCATCGGCCTCTCCGCGGGGAACCGCTGATCCGGTGACCCGGTCGCGCCCCGAATGACAAAGGCCGAAAAATACGGTCTTGTCGTGTCCTGAATCCTTCAAGAAGATCGGCACAGGGCGCCCGTGCGGCGGTGCGCCCGACGCCGAGCGAAGGGTTGCGGATGATCCAGGGCAGTCGGCCGGTGGACCCGGGAGAACAGCATGGCGGCGGCGCGAGGGGCGCCGCGGACGTCCGGGGACGCCCGGGACGGCCCGTTCCGATCGCCGACCGGGTCACCGGGATGATCGAAAGCCGGCTCGGCCGGCCGGTCGACCCCGACGAGAACTTCTTCGAGGCCGGGCTCAACTCGATGGCCCTGGTCGAGCTGCACGCGGACATCACCGGCACGTTCGAGATCGACATTCCGGTCACCGCGATGTTCACCCGTCCCAACGCGCGGGCCCTCGGCCGCCTCGTCGAAAGCGCCCGTACCGGCGCCGGCGTACCGGCGCCGGGAGGCCCGACCGGCGGCTCCCCGGCACCCGGTTCCCCGACGGGCGGCTTCCCGGCGGGCGGAGCTCCGGAGCAGGCCGGAGACGACCCCTCGCGGCCCCGCCCGTCCGGCGGCGGCCGAAGGGACGTCCGGGCCCGCATCCGCCGGGGGCCCGGAGCGTCCCGGTGACGGGACGCCGGTCGGTCGCGGTGATCGGCACGGGGCCGCGCGGACCGCTCTCCACGGCGTCCGCCGAGGCCGCGCTGGGCGACGCCGGGCACGACCCGTCGCGGCCCCCCGGAGTCCTCGCCCTGCACGAGAGCGTGGAGGCCGCGTGCCGGGCCCTGCTGTCCGGAGGGTGCGACGTGGCGGTCACCCGGGCGGGCGCCGCCCTGGCCGGGCTCGGACCGGCGGACCGCGCGGTCGCACTGCGGAGGCTGGGGGAGGCGCTTCTCGACGGCGATCCCGTGCGCGCCGTACTCGACACGGACTCCGCGTCCGGTCACCCGGTGGCGGGGGAGGGCCTTCCGCCGGTTCCCCCGTCGTCCGCCGCCGGGCCCCGCGTGGTCGTCTGGTCCGGGCGCACCGCGGAGGAGGCCGACGCCGTACGGCGAAGCCTGGCCGGCTTCTTCGCGTCGCTTCCCCAGGAGCGGTTCGCCGACGCCGTCGCCACGCTCCAGCGGGGCCGCACGCCGCATCAGTTCCGGGGGGCGGTCGTCTGCTCGACCGCGGCCGAGGCCGCGCGCGCCCTCACCGCCGCCGCCACGGCCCCCGATCCCGTCCAGGACGGCATCGGGGTGCGGTTCGTCTTCCCGCCGGGCGGGACCGGACGGCTGGGCGCCGCCCTGTACGGGATGGAGCGGCTGTTCACCGAGTCAATGGACGTCTGCCTGGAGGAGTTCGAACGGCACGGGATCGACCTCCACGACGAATGGCTCGCCGGGAAGCGGGACGACGCCCCGGTCACCTTCGCGGTGACCTGCTCGCTTGCGGCCACCCTGATCGGCTGGGGCGTCACGCCCGCCGCCTGCTCGGGAGTCGGCCTGGGAGCCGGTGAGGGGGAGGGCGTGGGGGAGATCGCGGCCGCCGCCGTCGCCGGGACACTGGAGATCGGCGAGGCGGTCGCCCGGGTGGTCGGCGGTGGGACCGCGGCCCCCGGCCCGGCGGGGACGGACGGGACGCCGGGAGCCGGCGGGGCGGCCGCCCCCGGTCTCGCGGGGGTGGACGGGGCGCCGGGGCTCAGCGGGACGGCCGGCGGCGGGACACCCGTCCCCGGTACCCCGGGGACGGGTGGGGAACCCACCCTCGTCCTCGGCCCGGCCGCGGCCTCCCCGGGCGGGCCGGCGATCGACTGCGGAGACGACCGGCACGGCCTGGCGACGGCGCTCGCGCGGCTGTGGACGCTCGGCTGCCGGGTCGACTGGGAGGCGCTCGACCCCGACCACCCCCTTCAGCGGTTGTCCATCCCCGGCGGTTCCGATCCCACCCCGGAGGAGGCGGTCGCCGAAGAACCGGCGGGACAGGCGGGCGGGCTCGAAGGGCCTGCGGAGCGGACCGGCAGGGCCGAAGGACCGGCGGGACAGGCGGGCGGACCCGGAGGGTCCACGAGGAAGGCGGGCGGGCTCGAAGGGCTGCCGGAGCCGGCCGAGCCCCCGCGCCCGCCGGGGGCCGTGCCGTACTCGTTCTGGGTGCTGGAACAGCTGGCGGGCGGGAGCGGCGTCTCCAACCTGGCGGTGGCGTTCCGGACCCGCGAGCCGCTGCGCCGCTTCCCCCTGCAGAACGCCGTCAACCGTCTCCTCCGGCGGCACCCGGCCCTGCGCCTGCGGTTCCCCGAGGTGGACGGAGCCCCGGTCCGGCACCTCACCGCGCCGCAGGACGCCCGGATCACGCTGGCGAGCGCGGCGACCACGGAGGAGACGATGGTCGCCGACCTGCAGGCGTTCCTGGACGAGCCCTTCGACCTCGCCGGGGACCTGCTGTTCCGGGCGGGCCACTTCACGCTGCCGGACGGCGGCGGAAGCGTGGTCTGCCTGGTCGCCCACCACATCGTGGTCGACGCGACGTCGATGCAGTTCCTCGTCGAGGAGCTGGGCGCCTTCTACGACGCCCAGACGGGCCGGGCGCCGCTGCCCGCCGGGCTCGCCGGCCCCGCCCCGATGCTGGAGCCGGGCCGGGCGTCGCGGGAGTCGATCGGCTACTGGCTCGACCGGCTGGAGGGCGCCGACCCGGCCGCCATGCTGCTGCCCGGCAGCCGGCCCTCTCCGGTACGGCCCACGTTCGCCGGGCACACCTGCTCCTGGGAGATGGACGCGGAGACCCGGCGGGCGCTGGACACCCTGCGGACCCGGCTGCGCACCACCGACAACATGGTGCTGACGAGCGCCTTCCTGCTCGCCCTGCGCTGCCACGGGGCAGGCCCCGACATGGTGGTCGGCGTGCCGGTCGGCACCAGGACCGCCGCGACACGCGACCACGTCGGCTACGGCGTCAGCACGATGCCCCTGCGGGTGCGGACCGATCCGCGGGAGGGTTTCGCGGCCCTGGTCAGGAGGGTGGAGGACGCCTTCTTCGAGGGGGTGGAGCACGCCGACGCCTCCGTCGAGGCCGTCCTCGTCGAACGCGGGCACGGCACCGGCGACTGGCGGGTGCCGCTCTTCCGGCACATGTTCAACTACCGGCCGTGGACCGACGAGCGGGTGAGCATCCAGGGCTCCGTGCCCGAATACGTCGAGGACCTCTTCGACCGCAGCCGCCTGGACCTGCAGTGCATCGCCGTACACGAGCCGGACCGGCTCACCGTCCGGGTGTGGCACAGCACGGAGGTCCACGACGAGACCGAGATCACCGCCTTCGTCGCACGGATGGCCTCGCTGCTGCGGCAGGCGGCCGAGGACCCCGAACGGCCGCAGCGCGCCCTGGAGGCGTTCTCCCCCGGGGACCGGGCGCTGCTGGACCGCCTGAACGACACCGGCCGCCGCCGGAGCGGCCCGCCCGCGCTGCCGGAGCGGATCGCCGCCCACCGGGGGGACGCCGTCGCCGTCGTCGACGGCGACCGGGAGGTCCGCTACGGGGAGCTGCTGGACGCCGCCGCGGGTGTCAGGGACGCGCTCCTCGCGCGCGGGGTCGGGCCCGGTGACATCGTGGCGCTCGGCCTCGGACGCTCGGTGGAGCTGGTGGCGGCCGTGCTCGGCGTGTGGGCGGCCGGAGCCGCCTACCTGCCCCTGGACCCGGGTCACCCGGAGCTGCGCCTGGCCTACCAGGTCCGGGACGCCGGGGCCCGCCTGGTGATCGCCCCCGGCGGGGTCCCGTGGGCGGGGGAGGTCCCCGTCCTGACGGTTCCGTACGGCTCCGCCCCGCCCGGAACCGGCTCCGCCCCGCCCGGAACCGGCTCCGCGCCCGCCTCCGGGACCGTCCACGACGCCGCGGTCCTCGCCGATCACGTGCCCGTCCCGGCCACCGCGTCCGCGTCCGCTCCGGCCGCCGGGGACGCGCTCGCGTACGTGATCTACACCTCAGGGTCCACCGGGCGGCCCAAGGGCGTGGCCGTGACCCACGGCAACCTGGCCAACCTCGTCCTGGACTTCGCCGAGCGGCTGGGGCCGGACGCCGCGGCCCGGGTGCTGTGGTCCACCACCCCCTCCTTCGACATCTCGGCCCTGGAACTGCTGTTGCCGCTGGCCTGCGGCGGCACCCTGGTCATCGCCTCCGACGCCGACCGGCTCCGCCCGCGCGGGCTCCTGGACCTCGTCGTGGCGCGGGACGTGCGCGTCGTGCAGGCCACGCCGACGGCGTGGCGGCTCGCCGTACCGGAGGCGGGCGGCGAGCTGGCCGGGCGGACCGTGCTGTGCGGCGGGGAGCCCCTGCCGGCGGCGCTCGCCAGGGACCTGCTGGCGCTGGGCTGCCGCCTGTTCAACGTCTACGGGCCCACCGAGACGACCATCTGGTCCACCGCGGCCGAGATCGCGGAGGCTCCGCGCGATCCGGTGCCGATCGGCGCGCCGCTCGCCAACACCCGGATCTTCGTCCGGGACGCCGACGGGCGCGAGGCCCCGCCGGGGGTCCCCGGGGAACTGTGCGTGGCGGGCGACGGGGTCGCCGCGGGATACGTCAACCGGCCCGAGCTGACCGCCGAGCGGTTCGGCGCGCACCCCCGCCACGGCCGTTTCTACCGGACCGGCGACCTGGCCAGGCTCCGGCACGACGGAACCCTCGAACTGCTCGGCCGTGACGACCGGCAGGTCAAGCTGCGCGGGCACCGGATCGAGCTGGGCGAGGTCGAGGCGGTCCTGCACGACCACGAGACGGTCGGGGCCGCCGCCGTGGTCGTCCGCGGCGACACGATGACGGCGTTCGTGCGGCCCGCGCGGGAGCCGTCCGACCGGGCGGCCTGGCGTGAGGAGCTGTGGCGCCACGCCCGGACCCGCCTGCCCGACTATGCGGTCCCCTCGGGGTTCGTGCTCGTCGACCGCTTCCCGGAGACCGGCAACGGCAAGATCGACTACCGGGGTCTCACCGTGCCCGAGGAGGAGCACCCGGCGGCGGTGCCCGACGCGACGGGTTCGCGGCTGGTGGACGGGGTCCTGCGGCTCTGGCGGGAGGCGCTCGGGCGCCCCGGGCTCGGCGAGCACGACAACTTCTTCCTCAGCGGGGGGCACTCGGTGCTCGCCGTACGGCTGATCGCCCCGCTGGAGGAGCTCGTGGGGCACCCGATCGGGGTGCGCGCGATCTTCGACCACCCCACCCCGGCCGGGCTGGCCGCGTTCGCCGGGACGTCCGCCGGGCGGACCGGGGCATTCCCCGCAGGGGTCAGGACGCATACCGAACAGGCCGAGACGCATACCGGGCGGGCCGGGACGTCCGCCGGGGAGACCGAGGAAGGAGCGGGCCGTTGACCGCGCCGTGGTTCGTGCCGGTCGGGGAGCGGCCCGGGGGCCGCGTCCGGCTGTACGCCTTCCCCAACGCCGGGGGAGGCCCGGCGTCGCTCACCGGGCCGGCCGCCGCCTTCCCGCCCGAGGTCGAGGTGTGGTCGGTGAACCTGCCGGGCAGGCAGGCCAGGCTGGCCGAGCCGCCCCGCGACGACCTCGACGGGCTCGTCGAGGACCTGGCCCGCGACCTGCTGGCCACCGCGCGCCCGCCGTACGCGCTGTTCGGCTACTGCAGCGGCGCGCTGCTGGCGTACCTGGTCTGCCGCCGCCTGACCGAGCTGTCCGCACCCGGCGGACCGCCACCGACACCCGAGCTGTCCGCACCCGGCGGACCGCCACCGGCGCCCGGGAGGTCCGCCTCCGGACCGTCGCCGGGTGCCGGCTCGCGGGCGGGGTTCGCCCCGGGACCGGCCGCGGAGCGCCCGCCCCTGCCAGAACGGCTGCTGGTGGGCTCCTTCGCCGCGCCGGACGTCGCGCTCCTGCTGCGCAGGCTGCCGTCCCTGCCGTCGTGGCTGTTCTGGGAGCAGCTGATCGAGCTCGGCGGGGTCCCGGCCGAGGTCGCCGAGCGCGAGGCGCTCAGGCCCATCCTCGAACCCGCGCTCCGCGCCGACTTCGGCATGCTCGCCGGCTACCGGCACGTCCCCGCGCCGCCGCTGCCCGTCCCCATCACCGTCTTGTACGGCGGGCGCGACCGCTCGGTCTCCAGGGGCGGGCTGCTCGGCTGGCGCAGGCAGAGCGTCCACCGGCCGTCGCTGCGTGAGCTCGACGCCTCTCACTGGCTGGCCGAGGAGGCTCCCGACCGGCTGGCCGCCGCCATCACCGAGGAGATCGGATGCGTCTGGGCTACAGCATGAGCTACTGGGGCGGGGCCGGACTCGGCCCCACCGACCACCTCGCCCTCGTCCGCGAGGCCGAGCGGCTGGGGTACGACTCGGTGTGGGCCGCCGAGACCTACGGCACGGACCCGGCGAGCCTCATGGCCTGGATCGCGGGCCGTACCGAGCGGATCGGCCTGGGCACCGGCGTGCTGCAGATGTCGGGGCGCAAGCCCGTGGTCGCGGCGATGACGGCCGCCACGATCGACCAGGTCTCCGGCGGCCGGGCCCGGCTGGGCGTGGGCGTGTCCGGACCCCAGGTCGTGGAGGGCTGGCACGGCGAGCCCTTCGACCGGCCGGTGGAGCGGGCGCGCGACTACCTGTCGGTGCTGCGGCTCGCCCTGTCCGGGCGGCCGGTGAGCCACTCGGGGCCGACCATGACGCTGCCGCTGCCCGGCGGCCAGGGTAAGGAGCTCTCGCTCGCGGTGTCCCCGGCGCAGGAGCGGCTGCCCGTCTACCTGGCCGCCATGGGGCCCAGGACGACGGCCCTCGCCGGTGAGCTGGCCGACGGCTGGCTGGCCATCCACTTCCCGCCCGGCCACCTCGCCGAGCGCACGGCCGAGCTGAGCCGGGGCGCCGAACGGGCGGGCCGGAGCCTGGACGGCTTCGACGTGGTCCCGATGGTCCTGGCCATGGTGGACGAGGACGAGGAGCTGGCCTACGACATGATGCGCCCCATGCTCGCCCTCTACCTGGGGGGCATGGGCTCGCGCCGGACCAACTTCTACAACCGCCTGGCCCGCACCCTGGGGTTCGGCGAGGAGGCCGAGGCGGTGCAGGAGGCGTTCCTGGCCGGGCGGCAGGGCGAGGCGATGTCCCTGCTGCCCGACGCGCTGGTCGACGCGATGACGATGTGCGGTCCGCCGGGCAAGCTGCGCGAGCGGGTCGCCGCCTACCGGGAGGCGGGGGCGACCGGCCTGGTCGTCGGCCTGGTCACCCCCACCCTGCGGCTCCGCCTGGAGCAGCTGGAACTCGTCGCGGGCCTGGTGGCCTGAGCCCCGTTCCGCGGAATCGAGGACTAGGAGGCCATCCGCTCACGGGTGCCGTGACCGGGGCCGGTCGGCTCGGCATCGCGTTCGGGCCGGCTGATCTCGGCCCACACCTCGTCGAGGGAGAGGCCGAGGACCCCGGCGATCGCCGCGATGGTCGGGAAGGCGGGGGTGGCCACGCGGCCCGACTCGATCTTCCGGAGGGTCTCCGGTGAGACGCGTGCGTCGAGCGCGGTCCCGAGCATCGAGCGCTCTCCCCTGGCCCGGCGTAGGAGGGCGCCGAGGCGCTGTCCGCGTTCGACCTCTGCGGGAGTGAGCGGCAGTCTGACCATGACTCCGATTCTAGTACCGGTATAGTATGGCCGGTATAGTTATTGGTTGCATGAGAAGGGCGCCGCATGATCGAGATCCTGAACCCCACCCTCCTGTCCCGGGCAAGGGACACGGGCGCCCTGGTCGCCGACATCCTGCAGACGCTGAAGAGCCGCAGCACGGTCGGCACGAGCCTCCTGGACATCGACCGGTGGACCAAGACCATGATCGCCGAGGCGGGGGCGCTGTCCTGTTACGTCGACTACGAGCCGTCCTTCGGACGCGGCCCGTTCGGCCACTACATCTGCACGGCCGTCAACGACGCCGTACTCCACGGACGGCCGTACGACTACACGCTCGCCGACGGCGATCTGCTGACACTCGACCTCGCCGTCTCCAAAGGCGGAGTCGCCGCGGACGCCGCCATCAGCTTCATCGTGGGCGACACGAAGCCCCCGGAGAGCGTCGCGATGATCAGTGCGACCGAACGCGCGCTGGCCGCGGGGATCGCCGCCGCCGGGCCCGGGGTCCGTGTCGGCGACATCTCCCACGCCATCGGCACGGTCCTCAGCGAGGCGGGGTACCCGATCAACACCGAGTTCGGCGGCCACGGCATCGGATCGACGATGCACCAAGACCCGCACGTCCCGAACACCGGACGGCCCGGCCGTGGGTACAAGCTGCGCCCCGGGCTGCTGCTCGCCCTGGAGCCGTGGGTCATGGCGGACACCGCCAGGCTCGTCACCGACGCCGACGGGTGGACGCTCCGAAGCGCGACCGGCTGCCGGACGGCCCACAGCGAGCACACGATCGCCATCACCGACGACGGAGCCGAGATCCTCACCCTGCCGAAGCAGGCGCGGCCGTGAGGCCGAAGCCACCGGCATGGCCGCGGCACCACGACCGCCGCCGACCCCGCACCGCCGGCGCCGGCGCCGGCCGGCCGCCCCTCACACGATCGGCCGGCGCCCCCGGTCGTCACTCCTGGGACCCGTCCCGCGGATCTCCACTGGACGGCCGCGGTGGGCGGGAAGGCCCGCGGAACGGGCCCTAGTCCCGGGGTCCGGCGGGGATCTCCTTCGTCCCCGGGATGGGGGAGAAGACCAGCAGCAGGATCGGCAGGATGGCGCCGGCGACCACCGCGACGAGGATGGCGAAGCGCAGGCCGACGGCGTCACCGAGCAGACCGGCGCCCAGCGCCCCGAGCGGCGCGGGGATCAGGCCGAGGGAGTAGATCGTGCCGATCACCCTGGCCTGCATGCGCGGCGGGGTGATCGACTGCACCAGCGTCATGTTGCTGACGAAGAAGACCTGGTTGCAGGCCCAGACGACGAACTGGGACGCGCCGAGCATCACCGCGGCCGTCCAGACGGAGCCGGAGGCGAACGGCACCAGCAGCAGCGAGCAGTTGCCGATCACCGTGCTCCACAGCAGGGTCGGGCCGAGGCCCAGGCGGCGCATCGTCCGCACCGACAGCGTCGCGCCGAGGATCGCGCCCACCCCGCCGGTCGCCATGACGGCGCCCACCCACTCCGGCGGCAGGTCGGGGCCGCCCCTGAGCAGGAACAGGATGTAGATCGACTGCATCGCGCCCATGACGAAGAACGAGTACAGGCCGCTGGCGATCGCCAGCGGGCGGATCATCGGCTGCGTCATCACCCAGCGGAAACCGGCCCAGATGGCCCGGTGCACGCTGCCGGCCGTCTCGTCGTCCGGCTCGGGCCGGGCCTCGGGGCGGCGGATCAGCAGCACCGCCGCCGCGGAGAACAGGTAGGAGAACACGTCGATCAGGATCAGCATCGGCGCGGCCATGACCTTCAGCAGCGCCGACGCGGCGCCCGGACCGGCGGTCTGCGCCAGCGACTCGCTGAGCTGCAGCTTGCCGTTGCCCTCCGCCAGGTGCGACAGCGGCACCAGCGAGGGGAAGTAGGAGCGGTAGGCGACCTGGAAGAGCACCGACAGCAGGCTGAGCGCGAACACCACCGCGTACAGCGCGCCCAGCGTCAGGGAGTCCATCACGTACAGCAGCGGCACCAGCGCCAGCACCACGGCCCGGCCCAGGTCGGTCCAGATCAGCACCGGGCGCTTGCGCATCCGGTCGACGTAGACGCCGAACAGCAGGAACCCCAGCATCGGCAGCCGGACCAGCGCGCCGAGCACCCCCATCTCGGTCGCGCTCGCGCCCAGGGTGACGACGGCGACCAGCGGGATCGCCACGTAGGAGATCTGCGAACCGGCCTGGGACAGGGCCTGCCCGGCCCAGAGCCGCAGGAAGTCGTGGTTGCGCCAGAGCGTGCCCCCGCCCCCGTCTCCGGCCGTCCCGGGACCGTCCCCGGCCTCCCGCGCGCGCTCAGCCTCCGGTGACACCATCGTCGATCCAGCTCCTCACTTTGGCGGCCGCCTCGGCGACCAGGGGTTCGAAAAGGACGACCACGCGCTCGCCGGGAATGGGCTCGATCGCGAGCGTCCCCTTGACCACGGACCTCCAGCCCAGGTCGGGCCGGTCGCCGACGGGCGCGAACAGCGCCACGTCCCCGTCGTAGGGGTCGTGGCGGTAGCGGCCGACGGCGTGCGCGTTGGCCCGGAACACCCGCAGGTAGCGCCGCGCCTGCTCGACGTCGGCGGTGTCCGGGGCCAGCCGCCGCTCCCGGCCGGCGGCCTCGATGACCGCCAGCAGCATCTCCTCCGGGCCGAGGCCCGCGAACTCGGCCGCGTCCGTCTCCAGCGGCCCGCCGGCCAGCGCGTGCGTCATGAGCGAGGCGTCGTCCTCCAGCGAGCTGGTGATCACCGGCTCGTCGGCGTCCGAGTAGAACAGCACCACCAGAGGCACCTCCTCGCCGAGGGCGCGTAGCCGCCTGGCCGTCTCCAGCGCGATGTTGCCGCCGATGCAGAAGCCCCCCAGCACGTACGGCCCGGCGGGCCGCAGCTCGCGCAGCCGCGCCACGTAGTCGTCGACCATCTCGGCCATGGTCGGGTGGGGCTCCTCGCCGGAGGCCAGGCCGCTGGCGGCGATCGCGTACACCGGCTGGTCGGGGCCGAGCCTGCGGGCCAGCGGCAGGTACCGGAAGACCTGCCCGCCGAGCGCGTGCACCAGGAAGATCGGCGGCCGGTCGCCACCGGCGTTGAGCGTGACGATCCGCTGCCCGGCCGCCAGGTCCTCCGGTCCGCGCAGCACGTCGGCCAGGCCCGCGACGGTCGGCGAGGCCAGCACGGCGGCCACCGGCAGCTCCCTGCCGAACTCCCGCCGGATCCGCGTGGCCAGCCGCAGCGCCAGCAGCGAGTGCCCGCCCAGGTCGAAGAAGTCGTCGAACACGCCGACCGCGGTGACGCCGAGCACGTCCTCCCAGACGGCGGCCAGCCGGCCCTCCACCGGATCCCTGGGCGGCACCCGGTACCGATCCGGCTCCGGCCGTTCCGGCGCGGGCAGCGCGGCCCGGTCGAGCTTGCCGTTGGCGGTGAGCGGCAGGGCGTCCAGCGTCACCCACGCCGACGGGATCATGTGCTCGGGCAGCCGGTTCCGCAGCCGCGACCGCCACTCCACCGGAGCACCGCCGGTCACGACGTAACCGACCAGGCGGTCGCCGTCGGCGACGACCGCCGCGGCGCGCACCTCGGGCTGGTCGAGCAGGACGGCCTCGATCTCGCCGGGTTCGACGCGCATGCCGCGGATCTTGAGTTGGTCGTCGAGGCGGCCGAGGTAGTCGAGTTCGCCGTCGGGGCGCCAGCGGGCGCGGTCTCCGGTGGCGTAGAGGCGGGAGCCGGGGGGTCCGTAGGGGTCGGGCAGGAAGCGTTCGGCGGTGAGGGCGGGTCTGCCGAGGTAGCCGCGGGCGAGTTGGACGCCGCCGATGAACAGCTGTCCCGGCGTGCCCACCGGCACCCGCGCCATCCGATCGTCGAGCACCTCGAGACGGGTGTTGTCCACCGGGCGGCCGATCGGGACCACCGGCTCGGCCGGGTCGCACCGGTGCCAGGAGACGTCCACCGCGGCCTCGGTGGGACCGTACAGGTTGTGCAGCTCCACCCCGGGCAGCCGGTCGGCGAAACGGCGCACCAGGTCGGCCGGGAGCGCCTCGCCCGAGCACACCACCCTGCGCAACCCGCCCGCGGTCCGCCCCGGCGGGTCCTCCGGCAGGTCCTTGAGCGGGTCACGGTCCTCGGGTGAGTCACCGTCCTCCGGAAGGTCTCCCAGCAGGTCCTCCGGCAGGTCGAGGAACGCCTCCAGCATCGACGGCACGAAATGTGCCGTGGTGACCCCCTCGCCGGCGATCAGTTCGGCGATGCGGCCGGGGTCGTAGTGGCCGCCCGGCTCGGCGACCACCAGTCCCGCGCCGGTGATCAGCGGCCAGAACAGCTCCCACACCGACACGTCGAACGACGTCGGCGTCTTGTGCAGCACTCGATCGGTGGGGGTGAGGCGGTAGGTCTCCTGCATCCAGCGCAGCCGGTTGACGATGGCGCGGTGGGAGACCCCGACGCCCTTGGGGCGACCGGTCGATCCGGAGGTGAAGATCACATACGCGAGGGAGTCCTCCGGGACGTCCTCCCCGGTGAACGGCTCGGAGCCGGCGGCGTCCTTCGCGGTGGACGGCCCCGGGACGGCGGCGTCCTTCCCGGCGGACGGTCCGGAGCCGGCGGCGTCCCTCGCGGTGGACGGTCCGGAGCCGGTGGCATTCCCGGGCCCGTCCGCGGCGGGCGTCGCGGCGTCCGCCGGAAGCGGTTCGCCGTCCCAGCCGTCCGGCAGCGTCACCGTGCGGGCGGCCGGCGGGGCCTGCCCGGCGAGGGCGGCGGAGGTGAGCACCACCGAGGCACCGGCGTCGGCCAGCATGTCCCGCAGCCGCCCGGCCGGGTGCCCCGGCTCCATCGGCAGATACGCGCCACCGGCCGCCAGCACGCCCAGCAGGGCGGCGGGCAGGTCCGGGCTCCGCTCCAGGTGGACGCCGACCGGCTCGCCGGCCCGAACCCCGGCCTCACGCAGCGCCGCCGCCACCCGCGACGCCCGCCGCGCCAGCTCGCGGTAGGTGATCCACTCGCCCGCGAAGCCCACCGCCGGGGCGTCCGGGACCGCGGCCGCGCGGGCGAGCACCAGGCCGTGCAGGGTGCCCCCGGCGTGGTCGCGGCCGGTGGCGTTCCAGCGGGTGACCGCCGCGACGTCGGCCTCGCCGACCTGCGGCGCACCGGTGACCGCCGTCAGCACGTGAGCGGCCAGGGCCTCCATCTGCCCGCGCGGGAACTGCGCGCCGTCGTAGGAGACGGTGAGCGTCAACCCGCCGCCCGGGACCCGGACGAAGGCCACCGTGCACGGCACGTCGGTCTGCTCGAAGAACTCCTGTCCGGTGACGGCTGGGCCGTCCTCGGGCAGCCCGCCGTACACGTGGAAGTCCCTGAAGTCGAACAGCGTGTCCAGCAGGGGGGAGCGGCCGGCGAGCCGCTGGATCTCGAACAGCGGATAGTGCCGGTACGGCACCGCCGCCACCTCCGCGTCGAACACCCGCCGCACCAGCTCGGCCCGGTCGGCGGCGTCCAGCCGTACCCGCAGCGGCAGCGTGTTGAGGAACAGGCCGAGCACCTCGCCGCCGCCCTCGCTCTCCGGCCTGCCGTGCCCCAGCACGCCGGTCATCACCTCGCGCTCACCGGTCACCAGGCCCAGCGCCAGCAGGAAGGCCGTCAGCAGGATCGTGCGCGGCGGGACCCGCAGCTCACGGGCGTCGCGTTCCAGCGCGGCCACCGCGGGCGCGGGCACCGGTACGGCCAGCACCTCGGTGGCGCGCGGTCCGCCCGAGGGGAACCCGGGCAGCCTCGGCAGGCGGCAGTCCGGGGCGTCCGCCACCCGCTCCCGCCAGAACTCCCGCGCCCGCTCCGAGGCCACGGCGGCCCGCTCGGCCGCCACCAGGTCCCGGAACGTCGCCCGCGGCGGGGCGAGGCCGCCGGCCCGCTCCCGCGGACCGGCGGTGTAGCGGCGCAGGATCTCGGTGACCAGGGCGGCGACGCTCCAGCCGTCGAGGATCGCGTGGTGGAAGCTGAGACTGAACGCGAACTCGCCGTCGCCCAGCACGTGGGCGTGGGCGCGCATCAGCGGGGGAGACGCCCAGTCGAACCCGGTGCGCTTCTCCGCCTCCCGCCACTCGGCCAGCCGCTCCCGCGCCCCGTCGCCGCGCAGGTCGGTGACCCCCAGCGGGATGACGGCCGCGTCGTGGACGAGCTGCAGCGGCTCGCTGAATCCGGTCAGGTCGAAGGAGGTGCGCAGCACCGGGTGCCGGGCGGCGACCTCGGCCAGCGCCCGCTCCAGCGCGGCGGCGTCGAGACCACCGCGCACGGTGATCGTCATCAGGTCGTGGTAGGTGGAGCCGCCGGTGTCGAGCTCGCTGTGGTACAGCATGCCGGCCTGCAGCGCGGCCAGCGGATACGCGTCCTCGATCATCGGTCGCCTCCCGTGAGTTTGGCCAGGTCCTCCGGACCGAGCAGGCCGAACGCCTCCGTCGCCGGCGCGTCGGCCGGCTCCGGTCCGTCGCCGCGGGTGAGTGCGGCGGCCAGCTCCGCGACGGTCTGGTGGGTGAACAGCCGCTGCAGGTCGAGCCGGTAGCCCCGGCGCCGCAGCCCGGCCACCACCGACAGGCTGCGGATGGAGTCGCCGCCCACGGCGAAGAAGCCGTCGTCGCGGCCGATCCCGTCCACGCCCAGCACCTCCCGCCACACCTCGGCCACGTCGCGTTCCGCGTCGGTGCGGGGCGGCTCCGGGGGAAGACCGCCGCGGCCGTCCGGTACGGGCAGCGCGGCCCGGTCGAGCTTGCCGTTGGCGGTGAGCGGCAGGGCGTCCAGCGTCACCCACACCGACGGGACCATATGCTCGGGCAGCTCCCGGCGGAGCCACTCGCGGAGGTCGGGACGCTCCGCGCCGGAGCCCCCGTCCCCGTCCCCGTCCCCGTCATGCCAGACGGCGTAGCCGACCAGGCGCGCCCCGGCGGCGTCACGCCGCACGCCGACCGCGGAGGCCTCCAGGCCGGGGTGCCGGGCGAGGACGGCCTCGATCTCGCCGGGTTCGACGCGCATGCCGCGGATCTTGAGTTGGTCGTCGAGGCGGCCGAGGTAGTCGAGTTCGCCGTCGGGGCGCCAGCGGGCGCGGTCTCCGGTGGCGTAGAGGCGGGAGCCGGGGGGTCCGTAGGGGTCGGGCAGGAAGCGTTCGGCGGTGAGAGCGGGTCTGCCGAGGTAGCCGCGGGCGAGTTGGACGCCGCCGATGAACAGCTGTCCCGGCGTGCCCACCGGCACCGGCCGCAGCGTGTCGTCCAGCACGTACAGCCGGGTGTTGTCCACCGGGCGGCCGATCGGCACGGTCTCCTCACCCGGCGAGTAGCGGTGCCAGGAGACGTCCACCGCGGCCTCGGTGGGACCGTACAGGTTGTGCAGCTCCACCCCGGGCAGCCGGTCGGTCAGCCGCCGCGCGGCGGCGGCCGTCAGCTCCTCGCCGCTGCAGATCACCCGGCGCAGCGACCGGCAGTCCTCGATCCCCTCCTCGGCGGTGAAGGCTGCCAGCATGGACGGAACGAAGTGCGCCGTGGTGACGCCCCGGCTCCGCACGAGGTCGCGCAGGTAGGCCGGATCGCGATGGCCGCCGGGCCGGGCGACCACCAGCGCCGCGCCGGTGATCAGCGGCCAGAACAGCTCCCACACCGACACGTCGAACCCGGCCGGGGTCTTGTGCAGCACCCGGTCGGCGGGGGTGAGGCGGTAGGTCTCCTGCATCCAGCGCAGCCGGTTGACGATGGCGCGGTGGGAGACCCCGACGCCCTTGGGGCGGCCGGTCGACCCGGACGTGAAGATCACATACGCGAGGGAGTCCTCCGGGACGTCCTCCAAGGCGGCCTCCGCGACGGACGGCCCCGGCCCGGGGGCGCGTTCCAGGACCGCGGTGAGCTCCCTCGCGCCGGCCTCGTCCAGCATGAGCCGGACGCGTCGCTCCGGCAGACCGGGATCCAGGGGCAGGTAGGCCCCGCCCGCCTTGAGCACGGCGAGCAGGCGCACGGGCAGGTCGAGCGAGCGTTCGGCGCGCACGGCGACCACGGAGTCCGGCCCCGTCCCACCGCCCACCAGGCCGGCGGCCAGCAGGGTCGCCCGCGCGTCCAGCTCGGCGTAGGTCAGCGTCCCCTCCTCGGACACCACCGCCGTGGCGTCGGGGGTGCGCGCCGCCTGCTCCTCGAACAGGCCGTGCAGCGTGCCGCCCGGATGGTCCCGGCGGGTGGCGTTCCACCGGTTCAGCACCAGGTCCCGCTCCTCCGCCGGGAGCACCTCCAGCTCCGACAGCGGGGTGTCCGGGGCGGCGACGACGGCGCGGAGCAGCGAGAGGAAACCGCCTGCGAGACGCTCGACGGTGTCCGGCCGGAACAGGTCGCGGTCGTAGACGAACCTGGCCGCCACGCCGTCACCGGTCTCCGCGGCGTACAGCTCCAGGTCGAACCGGGCCGTGGTGGTGCGCAGCGCGAACGGCTCCGCCCGCCGCCCGCCATGCGTCCCCGCGGCCTCCGCGGACCCTGCAGACCCCGCGGACCCCGGGGAGCCCGCCGAGTCCACCCAGCCCGTCGAGCCCGCCGAGTCCACCCAGCCCGCCGAGTCCGCCGAGTCCGTCGAGCCCGTCCGGGGCATCGTGTCCAGGTAGCTCTGCAGGGCGAACAGCACCTGCGCCAGCGGCGGGCGGCTCGTGTCCCTGGCCACGTCCAGCTCGGCGACGAGCTTCTCGAACGGCAGCTCCTGGTGGGCGTAGACCTCCAGCACGGCGTCCCGGGTGCGGTCGAGCAGCCCCCCGAAGTCCGGGTCGCCGGATAGGCGGGCCCGCATCGGCAGCAGGTTGACGAACAGCCCGACCATGTCCTCCAGCTCGGCCAGGTCCCGCCCGGACAGCGGGGAGCCCACCGCGAAGTCGCGCTGCCCGGACCAGCGGGCGAGCGTCGCCTGGAACGCCGCCAGCAGCGCCATGTAGAGGGTCGCGCCGCGGGCGCGGGCCAGCTCCGTCAGCCCGGCGACGAGGCCGGCGTCCAGCCGCAGGTCGTGCCACGCCCCCCGGTGCGCCGGCCGTACGGCCCTGGGCGCGTCCGCAGGCAGGTCCAGCGCGGGCAGCCCGGCCAGCTCCTCCCGCCAGAAGTCCAGATGCCGCTCCAGGTACGGCCCGGCCAGCCGCTCACGCTGCCGGAGCGCGTAGTCGCCGTACCCGGCGCGCGGCGCACACGGCCGCCGCGTCCCGCCGAGCAACTCGCCGAGCAGGATCTCGGCCGACCAGCCGTCGGCGACGATGTGGTGCACGGCGACCACCAGGACGTGGTCGGCGGGTCCGAGCCGTACGAGCGTCACCCGCAGCGGCGGACCGGCGGCCAGGTCGAAGGGACGCTCCGCGTCGGCGGCGGCGATCTCGCGCGCCTCCCCGGCGGAGCCGGCCTCGGCGACGCGCAGCGGGACCCGCGCGTCCGGGTGCCCGGCGGGGACGACGCGGACCTCCGGCCGCCCGTCCGGGGCGGCGGGGAAGCGCATGCGCAGGCTCTCGTGCCGGGCCACGGCGTCGTCCAGCCGGTCCTGCAGGGCCGCGGCGTCCACCGGCTCGCGCAGCCGTACCGCGGCGGGAAGCACGTACGTCGAGGTGCCGGGGGTGAGCTCCTCCATGAACCAGATGCGTTCCTGCGCGAACGACAGCGGCGGCGCCGTGCCCTCCGGCCGCCGGGACAGGGCGGGGCCCGCCTGGCCGTCCCCGGCGAGCGGGTTCGGTCCGCCCGCCTGGCCGTCCCCGGCGAGCAGGTCCAGCTCGCGGGCGAGCCGCCGGGCCGACGGGTGGGTGAAGACGAGCTTGAGCGGCACGTCCAGGCCCGTCGCGGCCGAGAGCCGGGTGACCGCCCGGGTGACCAGCAGCGAATGGCCGCCGAGCCGGAAGAAGTCGTCGAGCGCGCCGACCCTTTCGGCCCCGAGAACCTCGGCCCACACCGAGCACACCAGCTCCTCGGTGGCGGTGGCCGGGGGCAGGTGGGCGTGCCCCGCGCGCGGCCCGGGAACGGGCAGCGCCGTCTGGTCGACCTTGCCCGAGGGGGTCAGCGGGATGCGGTCCACGACCACGACGGCGCCGGGCACCATGTACGGCGGCAGCTCCGCCGCCAGCCGCGCGAGCAGCTCGTCCTCCGCCAGGTCTCCGGCCGGCTCGTCCTCCGGAAGAGGTCCGGCCGGCTCGTTTCCCGCCGGGCGCCCGAGCGGGTCGTCGCCCGCCGGACGCCCGGGTGCCTCGTCGCCCGCCGGGCCGTTCCCGTCCAGGGACGCCTCCCGGAGTACGGACTCCTCCCGGGGTACGGAATCCTCCTGGGGCACGACGTAGGCGACCAGGCGGCGGTCGCCGGGGGCGTCCTCCCGGACCGTCACCACCGCCCGCGCCACCCCGGGGAGGGCCAGAAGGCGGTCCTCGATCTCACCGGGTTCGATCCGGTAACCACGGATCTTGACCTGCCGGTCGACGCGGCCGAGGATCTCCACCCGCCCGTCCGGACGCAGCCGCGCCCGGTCGCCGGTGCGGTAGAGGCGCGACCCCGCCGGGCCGTACGGGTCGGGGACGAACCGGGCGGCGGTCAGGGCGGGCGACCCCCGGTAGCCGCGCGCCAGCCCGGCCCCGCCGACGCACAGCTCACCGGCCACCCCGACCGGGACCGGCGAGCCGTGCTCGTCCAGCACGTGGACGCGGCCGCCGGTGAGCGCGTGGCCCACGGTGGGCCGCCGGGACGCCTCGGAGGGGTCCAGTTCGGCGGCGGTGGCGATGATCGTCGTCTCGGTGGGGCCGTAGCTGTTGACCAGGGTGACCCGCTCGCCGTGCGCGGCGTACCAGGCGGCGAGCGCCGGGGCGGGCAGCGGGTCGGCACCCAGGATGAGCAGGCGCAGCGTCTCGGGCCACGCGACGCGGGCGGCGGTCAGCTCCTGCCAGTAGGAGGTGGGCAGGTCGATGACGGTCAGCGACCGCCCCAGCGGGGTCCGCAGGAAGTCGGGCAGCGGCTCGTCGGGGGCCAGCACCAGCTCGGCCCCCGAGGTGAGCGCGGGGTAGACCTCCTCGGCGTGCGTGTCGAACCCGGCGGAGGCGAACTGCAGCACCCGGTCACCGGGCCGGATGCCGTACTCGCGGCGCATCCACGCGACACGCGCGTCCAGCGCGCGCCGCTCGACCTCCACTCCCTTGGGACGGCCGGTCGACCCGGAGGTGTAGATCACGTACGCCAGGGTCGCCGGATCGCCCGCCCGCGGGACGGGGGAGACGACCGCGGGTGCCGGGAGGGGGGAGGGGGCCGCGGGCGGCGATCCGTCCGCGGCGCCGTCCAGGGTGATCACCGGGGGACCATCCGCGGCGCCGCTCAGGGTGACCGCCGGGGGGCCGTCTGCGGCGCCGTCCAGGGTGATCAGCGGGGGGCCGTCCGCGGCGCCGTCCAAGGTGATCAGCGGGAGGTCGTCGCACTCCAGCAGGCCGCCCTGGGCGAGCAGCAGCGACGCCCGCGCGTCACGCAGCATCCAGCGCAGCCGCCCGGCGGGGTGGGCCGGGTCCAGGGGGAGGTAGGCGCCGCCCGCCTTCAGCACGGCCAGCAGGGCGACGACCAGCTCGGGACTCCGCCGGGCGCACACCCCGACCACCGTCTCGGCCGTCACCCCGGCGGCGACCAGTCGCGCGGCCAGCCGCTCCGCGTGGTCGCGCAGCTCGCCGTAGCCGATCCGCCGGTCGCCATGGCTGACCGCGACCGCGTCCGGGGCCAGCCGCGCCCGCGCGTCGAACAGGGCGAGCACCGTCGCCGCGCCGCCCGCGCGGTCCGCGTCCCCGGAGCGGTCCGTGCCGGGCCCGCCGGGCCCGACGGGCGCGTCATCCGCGCCCGCCGTGCCCGTCGTGGTGTCCGCGCCGTGTGCGGCGTCCGTGCCGGGCCCGCCGGGCGCGTCCGTCACGTCCGTCACGTCCGTCACGTCCGTCGTGTCCGTCGTGGTGTCCGTGCCGGTCCGCCGGGAGGACGGCAGGGACGCGATGACGGCCGGGACGCGGTCCTCGGGCAGCAGCATCACGGCGCGCAGCCGCGACAGCGGGATGTCGCGGTCGTCGACCACGGCCTCCAGCATCCGCTCGTACCTGCGCAACATCCTGGACACCGTGCCGCTCTCGAACAGGTCGGCGTTGTAGGACAGCATCGCGTACAGCGAGCCGGAGCGCGGCGTCACGTCCAGCATCAGGTCGAACTTCGCCTGCCGCGCCCCCGGGTCGAACACGTCGGTCTCGACCCCGGCGATCGCCAGCTCCGACGCCTCCCGGTCCTGCATCACGAACATTGCCTGGAACAGCGGCGTGGTGCTCAGGTCACGCTCGACCCGCAGCTCGTTCAGCAGCCGCTCGAACGGGATGTCCTGGTGGGCGAACGCCTCCAGCACGGTCGTCCGGACGCGGCCGAGCAGCTCGCGGAAGCCGGGGTCGCCGGACAGGTCGCCGCGCAGCGCGAGCGTGTTCGGGAAGAACCCGACGACCTGCTCCAGCTCCGGACGGTCCCGCCCGGCGATCACCGAGCCCACGCACACGTCGTCCTGCCCGGAGTGCGCCCCGAGCAGGGCCTGGAACGCCGCCAGCAGCACCATGAACGGTGTGCACCGCTCCTCGGCGGCCAGCCGTTCCAGCCGGGCGGTCAGCTCGCGGCCGAGCCGCCGCACCTCGTAGCCGCCGTTCGACGACCGCACCGCGGGCCGGGGCCGGTCGGTGGGGACGTCGAGGACCGGCACCCCGGCGAGCCGTCCGCTCCAGTAGTCCAGCTGCTTCCGCACGGCGGTCTCGTCCAGCCGCGCCCGCTGCCAGGCCGCGTAGTCGGAGTAGCGCAGCGCGACGGGCGGCAGTTCGGTCTCGCGCCCCTCCAGGCGGGCGGCGTAGCAGGCGGCGAACTCGCGCAGCAGGATCTTCAGCGACCAGCCGTCGGCCACGATGTGGTGCAGCACCACGCACAGCACGTGGTCGGACGGCGACATCGTGATCAGGTGGACCCGCAGCAGCGGCCCGGCCGCGAGGTCGAACGGCCGGTTGGTGAGGTCGGCGACCAGCCTGGTCGCGAGGTCCTCCCGCTCGGCCGCCGGGGCCGCGCCGAGATCGAAGACCTCCGGCTCGACCGGCTCCGGCGGGCCGGCCTCCTGCACCGGCCGCCCCTCGCGGACGGTGAAGCGGGTGCGCAGCGTCTCGTGCCGTTCCACCAGGCGGCCGAAGGCGTGACGCAGCGCGTCCACCGAGACCGGCCCGCGCAGCCGCTGCACCATGAACATGTTGTAGGAGGCGTCCGCCGGGTCGAGCCGCTGCAGGAACCACAGCCGCTCCTGCCCGAAGGACAGCGGCCCCGGGCCGCCGGGCTCCGGCCGCCGCGGGATCTCCTCCCGCGGCGGCGCCGCCTTCCGCCGCAGTTTCTCCTCCAGCGCCGCCCGCTGCTCGGGACTCAGCCGCGCCAGCCTCGCCCTCAGGTCACCCATCCGCCGGGTCCTCCAACGCGGCCAGCAGTTCCTCCAGCTCGTCGTCTCCGCTCATCCGCAGCTCCAGCAGCGCCAGCGCGTGCCCGGCCACCGTGGTGACCTCGAAGCAGCGCCGCAGCGGCATCTCCACGCCGTGGTCCTCCCGGTAGCGGGTGACCAGCAGCACCGCCAGCAGCGAGTGCCCGCCGAGCTGGAAGAAGTCGTCCTCGACGCCGATCCGGTCACGGCCCAGCAGCTCCCCCCAGAGCGCGCACAGCTCCTCCTCCAGCGGGGTGCGCGCCGCCACGTACGGCGTGCCGAGGTCGGCCCGGCCCGTACCGCCCGGCGACGGCAGCGCGTCGCGGTCGAGTTTGCCGCCGGGGGTCAGCGGGACGTCGTCGATCCCCACGAACGCCTGCGGGACGAGCGCGGCGGGCAGCCGCCCGGCCAGGTGCCTGCGCAGCTCGGCGGTGAGTGCGGCGGGATCGCCGTCCCAGCCGACGTAGGCGACCAGGCCGCGCCCGCCCGGGGCGTCGTCGCGCAGCGCCACCACCGCCCGCCGTACCTTCGGGTGCTCGGCGAGCAGCGCCTCGATCTCACCGGGTTCGACCCGCCAGCCGTGCACCTTCACCTGGTCGTCCAGGCGTCCCAGGAACTCCAGGTCGCCCTCGCCGTTCCACCTGGCCGCGTCGCCGGTGGCGTACATCCGCGACCCGGGCGGGCCGTACGGGTCGGGCACGAACCGGTCGGCCGTCAGGCCGGGCCGCCCCGCGTAGCCCGGCGCGACCTGTACCCCGCCGATGTGCAGGTGCCCCGGCACGCCGACCGGGACCGGCCGGAGGTGGTCGTCCAGGACGTACAGCCGGTTGCCGGGCATGGGCCGGCCGATCGGCAGCGTGTGCCGGGACCGGCCCGGCTCCACCCGCCAGGCCGACACGTCCACCGCGGCCTCCGTCGGCCCGTAGAGGTTGTGCAGCTCCACGCCGGGCAGCCGCTCGGCGAACCTGTCCGCCAGGCGCGGCGTCAGCTCCTCGCCGCTGCAGATCACCCGCCGCAGCGACCGGCACGACTCGATGCCGGCCTCCTCCAGGAACAGCGCCAGCATCGACGGCACGAAGTGCATCGTCGTCACCGCGTGCTCCTTGACGAGGTCACGCTGGTGGCCCGGGTCGCGGTGCCCGCCGGGCCGGGCCGCCACCAGGAGACCTCCGGTGACCAGGGGCCAGAAGAACTCCCAGACCGACACGTCGAAGCTCGCCGGGGTCTTCTGCATGACCGCCTCGCCGGGGGCGAGGCCGAACCTGCGCTGCATCCAGTCGAGCCGGTTGACCACCCCTCGGTGGGTGTTGACCACCCCCTTGGGGCGGCCCGTCGACCCCGAGGTGTAGATCACGTAGGCGGGGTGATCGGGTCCGGTGACCAAGGCGGGGGCGTGCGGCGGCTGGTCCTCCCAGGCGCCGGGCTCGTCCAGCAGCACCGGCTTGACCGCCCCCTGAGGAAGCAGGTCACGCAGGTGCCGCTGGGTCAGCAGCACCCGGGCGCCGCTGTCGGCCAGCATGAACGCCAGCCGCGCCCGCGGGTACTCCGGGTCCAGCGGGACGTAGGCCCCGCCCGCCTTCACCACGGCCAGCAGGGCGACGACCAGGTCAGCCGACCGCTCGGCGCAGACCGCCACCGGGGCGGCCGGGCCCACGCCGATCCGGCGCAGCCAGTGGGCCAGCCGGTTGGCGCGCTCGTCCAGCTCGGCGTAGGTCAGCGTGACGTCGCCCGCCACCACGGCCGGGGCGCCGGGCGTCCTGGCCGCCTGGGCCTCGACGAGCGCGCCCAGCGTCGCGCCGCCGTCCGCGAGGCCCGTCTCCGCGAGATCCGTTGCCGCGAGATCCGTTGCCGCGAGGCCCGTCTCCGCGAGGTCCCCGTCCGGGCCCGCCGTGTTCGCGGCGCCCGCCGTACTCCCGGCGCCCGCCGCGTCCGCGCCGTCGGCGGTGTGCCCCGGGGAGCCGGCGTCCGTCCCGGTGCCGAGCGCCAGGATCCGCTCCCGCTCCGCCGGGGTGAGCAGCGGCAGCCGGGAGATCGGCGCGCGCGGGTCGGCGACGGCCCCCGCCAGCAGCGTCTCCAGGTTCGCCGCGAACCGGTCCATCGTCGCCCGGTCGAACAGGTCCGTGCTGTACTCCAGCCGGGTGTGCAGCCGCCCCTCGCGCATGTTCAGGTCGAGCTGCAGGTCCACCTTGGCGGTGCCGTTGGCGATCTGGCCCTCGTTGGTGTCCACCGCCAGGTTGAACATCACCTGGTAGATCGGCGGCACGCTCAGGTCACGCGTCGGCTGCAACGCCTCGACCAGCCGCTCGAACGGCAGCTCCTGGTGGTCCAGGGCGTCGGCCACCGTGGCGCGCACCCTCGACACCGCCTCGGCGAACGTCGGGTCGCCGCCCAGGTCGGTACGGAGCGCCACGGCGTTGACGAACATCCCGATGACCGGCTCGGTCTCCGGCAGCAGCCGCCCCGCCACGGGCGTGCCCACCACGATGTCCCGCTGCCCGGACCACCGCGACAGCACGGTCGCGAACGCGGCGAGCAGCACCACGAACAACGTGGCGTTCAGCTCCTTGGCCAGCCGCTCCACACCCTCCGACAGCTCCGCGGAGAACACGCCGAGCCGCATGTCCCCGTGGTAGGTACGGCGGCGCGGGCGCGGCCGGTCCGCGGGCAGCGCCAGGTCGGCCGGGATCCCGGCGAGCCGCTCCCGCCAGTGGGCCAGCTCGCCCTCGACGAACTCCCCGGTCAGCCGGCCGCGCTGCCACGCCGCGAAGTCGGCGAACTGGATGGGCAGCTCGGGAAGCCTCGGCTCCCGGCCCTCGCCCAGCGCGTCATAGCACTCCTCCATCTCGTTGACGAAGATCAGGCTCGACACCCCGTCGAAGACCGTGTGGTCGAACACGCAGACCAGCCGCAGGTCGTCGCCGGCCATCCGCACCTGCCGCATCCGCCACAGAGGCGCCCGGTCCAGCGTGAACGGCTCGGCCGCGTCGGCCTTGGCGAGCCGCGCCAGCTCGGCCTCCCGCTCCGCCTCCGGCAGGTGGGTCAGGTCGGTCTCGGTCAGCCGCACCTCGGGGGACTCGCCCGTGACGACCTGCACCACCTGGCCGTCGCGGAACTCGAAGACCGTGCGCAGCACCTCGTGGCGGCGCACCACCCGGGCGATGGCCCTCTCCAGCCGGCGCGGATCGACCGGCTGCCGGGCGCTCATCGGGATGAGCATGCCGATGTTGTAGACGGCCAGGTCGGGTTCGAAGCGGGCGAGGAACCACATCCGCTCCTGGCCGGAGGACGAGGGGAAGACGTCCACCGCCTGCCCGCTCACCTCCCGGCCTCCGCGCCCGCGCCCACGTCCGTGCCCGGCTCCGCGTCCGCGTCCGCGCCCACGTCCGTGCCCGGCTCCGCGTCCGCGCCGGTGCCCACGTCCGTGCCCGTGCCCGTGTCCGCGCCGGTGCCCGTACCCATGTCCGCGTCCGTCCCCGTGCCTGCGTCGGCGCCCGCCCTCGCGGCCATGGCCTCGCGCAGGCTCCGCGGCCGCATGTCGGTCCACACCCGCTCGATGTGGGCCAGACACTCCTCCCTGGACCCGGTGAAACCCTCGTCGTGCCAGCCGTCGGGGTTGTCCCGGCCGGCCGGCCAGACGGAGTACTGCTCCTCGTCGTTGACGACGACCTTCGTGTCGGCGGTCTCGGCGCCGGCGGCGTTCGTGTCCATGACTGACTCGCTCACTGCTGCTCGCTCCTGCGGGGAAGCCGGGGGATGACGGTTTGACCGGTGGGCGTGGACGGGGCGTCCGCCGTCGTGGCGGCGCGGGTCTGCTCGATCAGCGCGGTGACCCCCGCGACCGTGGGCTCCTCGAACAGGCTGCGCATCGGCAGCCGCACGCCGAGCTCCTTGCGGATCAGCGCGATGAGCTGCACCGCGATCAGCGAGTTGCCGCCGAGTTCGAAGAAGTCGTCGTCGACGCCGATGCGTTCACCGCCCAGCACCTCGCCCCACAGCCTGGCGACGGCGGCCTCGACCTCGCCGCGCGGCGCGACGTAGTCGTCGTCCGCCGCCCGCGCGGGCCGCTCCGCCACCGCCGCCGGGTCCAGCTCCGTCTCGACCGTCTCCTGGTTGACCGAGCCGACGTTCGCCAGATAGCCGGCCAGCGGCGTCGCCGCGACCACCACCTGCGGCCCCAGCGGTACGGCCAGCAGGCGGCGGAACGCCTCGGCGCCGTCGGCGGGGCGGATGCCCGCCTGGCCCGCCGCGTCCGCCTCGGCCGCCGCGTCCTGCCCGCCCCGCCCGGCCGGCGCCTCCGGTGTCGGCGGCCCGTCCGGGACGCCCTCACCGGCCGCCGCCGCACGCTGCGCACCCGCGTGGGCCGTCACCCCGGCCACCACGGCGTCGGTGTCGATCCGCCGCAGCACGTAGTCGGACATCTCCGCCAGGACCGTGCCGTCCATCCCGATGAACGTCACGTCCACCGCGAGCACCTCGTCGGTGTCGCTGTCGCGGAACCGCATGTGGCTCCAGAACGACCTCGGCAGCCGGTCCCGGACGGTGATGCGCCCGTATCCGAGCGGCAGGTAGTGCCCCTGGATGTCCACCCAGGTGAAGGACGTCGCGCTGTCCATCAGCGCCGGGTGCAGTCCCCACCGGTCCAGGTCCAGCGCCACCAGGTCGTCGGCCTCGAACAACCCCAGCGCCTCGTTGCGCCCCACGCGGCATTCCCGCATGTTGCGACCCCAGTGCGGGCCGAGCTCCAGCAGCCCCGACAGCGGCACCCCGCCCTGGTTCTCACCCGCCGGGGCGCACCGCGCGGTGATCGCCGCCACGTCCACGTACGGTGCCGGCCCCGGATCGACCCTGGCCGCCGTGCCCCGCGCGTGGACCCGCTCCCGGCCGCCGATGACGCTGCGCACCTGGAACTCCGCGCCCTCGGCCTCCGGCGCGAACACCACCCGGATCTCCGCCGACGCGCCGTCGGCCACCGACAGCGGCTCGACGAACACCACGTCACGCAGCTCCACCACCCCGCCGGACGGCGGCAGCACCGCGTCGCTCGCGCACCGCGCCATCTCCACGTGCCCCGTGCCCGGCAGCACCGGCACGCCGGAGATGCGGTGCTCCTCCAGCACCCAGTGCGTCTCGGGGGCGAGGTGCCCGCCGACCCAGCCCAGGCCGTCACCGCCGTCCGGCTCGTGCCGCGCCGTCAGGATCGGATGGTCCACCGCCCGGATCCGGTCGCCGCGCTGCAACGCCACGAACCCGGCCGGAGCGGCGACCTCGGCCGCCATGCCGACCTCCAGCCACCTGCCCCAGTTGACCGACACGACCGACGCCGCCCGCCAGCCGTGCTCACCCCTGGCGTGGGCGTCCAGGAAGTTGTTGGCCGCGCAGTAGTCGACCTGCCCGAACCCGCCCGCCACCGCGGTGATCGACGAGCACAGCACCACGGCCTCCAGGTCGAGGTCGCCGAACGCGTCGCGCAGCGCGAGCGTGCCCGCCACCTTGGGCGCCAGCACCTCCTCGGCCGCCGCCCGCTCCTTGACCTCGGCCATGCCGCCGCCGGGCAGCCCCGCCGCGTGCACCACCACGTCCACCCGGCCGAACCGGGCCAGCACCTCGTCCCGGACGCGCCGCATGTCGTCCGCGCGGGTCACGTCGGCCGCGAGCACCATCACCTCGGCACCGGCGGCCTCCATCCGCCGGATCGCCGCGATCGCCCGGCCCGCCCGGCCCGTGGAGTGCGCGTCCCACTCCGACCGGTCCGGCAGCCCGGACCGCGACAGCAGCGCCAGCCGCACCCGCGCCCGGGACGCCAGGTCGGCGGCCAGCGAGATCCCGATGCCTCCCAGACCGCCGGTGACCAGGTAGACCTGCCCGTCCCGCGGCCCCGCCCCGGCACCCGCCGCCCCGGCCACGACCTCCGCCGCGCTCGCGACGCCCGCCGCCCCGGCTCCGGCCTCCACGGCCCCGGCTCCGGCCTCCACGGCCCCGGCCGCGTCCGGTACGGCGGGCACCTCCACCGGCTCGTAGTGCCGCAGCCAGCGGCGCCCGCCCCGCAGCGCCACCGACGGCAGCAGCCCCGCCTCGTCCGGCTCCGGCCGCCTGCCCAGCTCCGCCGCGGCGTGCCGCGCCCAGTCGCCCCGCCCGCCGGCGTCCACGTCGACGTGCCGCACCCGCAGCCACGGCGTCTCCAGCGGCACCACCCGGGGGAAACCGGCCAGCGTCGCGTGCTCCGGCCGGAGCAGGTCGCCGCCGACGACGTCCTCGGTCCCCGAGGTCACCAGGTCCAGCTCGACCTCACCGGCGGGCTGCGCCGCCGTCAGCGCCTGCACCAGCGCCAGCACGCTGAAGAAACCCCGGTCCTGCGCCCGCCACACCTCCCCGGCGCCGTCCGCCGGGCCGCCGCCGGCCGTCCAGGCGTGCACCACCCTGCCCGGCACCGCGCCCAGCTCCGCCAGCAACGCGTCGTAGTCGGCCCGCTCCGCCGGCCGTACGGTGAAACCCGCCTCCGACGCCGAGAACGCCGCACCCGGCCGCACCTCGGTCACCTCGGCCCCGGCCGCGCGCAACGCCTCCACCAGCGCCGTCGAACCCTCGTCGGCGAACACCAGTGCGCGGCCCACCGGCGCGGACGGCACCGGCGCGGGCGCCGCCTGCCGCCACACCGGCACACTGAACCACTCCGCGAGCGGCAGCTCCCCAGCGGCCGGCGCCGCGTGGTTGGCCACCCCGCCGACGAACGCCCCCTGCGGATCCGGGTCGATCCACGCCCTGCGCCGCTCCCACGGGTAACCCGGCAGCGACACCCGGCGGCCCGGATCCCCGAACTCGCCCAGCTCCAGGCCGTTCACCCACAGCGTCCCGACGGCGGCCGACAGCACCCGCACATCGTCGCCCACGTCCTTCGGGCCGGGCAGCGACGTCAGCGGCGCCACCCCGCCCGCCGGAACCTGCGCCCCCGCCAGCCCGGCGAGCTGCCCGCCCGGACCGCACTCGATCATGATCCACTCGCCGTCGGCGAGCAGGTTCGCCACGCAGTCGCCGAACCGCACCGGCTCACGCAGGTGCCGCGCCCAGTAGGACGGGTCGGTCGCCTCCTCCGCCGTGATCCAGGTGCCCGTCACGTTCGACAGGAACGGCAGGCCCGGCGCCGACCGCTCCACCGAGGCCACCAGCTCCCGGAACTCCCCCAGAACCGGCTCCATCATCGCCGAGTGGAAGGCGTGGGAGGTGCGCAGCACCACCCCGCCCACTCCCTCCTCCTCCAGCTCGGCCGCCAGTTCCGCGATCGACGCCGACGGCCCCGCGACCACGCACGTCCCCGGACCGTTGACCCCCGCGACCGACACGTCGTCCGGCAGCAGCGGGCCGATCTCCTCCGGCATCAGCCGCACCGCCAGCATCGACCCGCCCGGCAGCCCCTGCACCAGCCGCCCCCTGGCCGCCACCAGCCGCAACGCGTCCGGCAGACTGAACACCCCCGCCACCGTCGCCGCGACGTACTCCCCGACGCTGTGACCGATCATCGCCGCCGGCTCCACGCCCAGCGACCGCCACAGCGCCGCCAGCGCGTACTCCACCGTGAACAACGCCGGCTGGGTCAGCTCGGTCCGCCGCAGCCGCTCCCCGGCCTCCTCGCTCCCGTCGAAGATCAGCTCCCGCAGGTCCTCGCCCAGCACCGGCAGCAGGATCTCCGCGCATTCGTCGACCGCCTCGGCGAACACCCGCTCCGCGCGGTACAGCTCGGCGCCCATCCCCGCGTACTGCGAGCCCTGCCCGGAGAACAGGAACGCCACCCCCGGGGTGCGCCGCGACGCCGTACCGGAGATCACCCGCCGCGGATCGGCCAGCGCCGCCACCGCGTCGGCCACGTCGGACGCCACCACCGCCAGCCTGCGCGGCAGCTCCCTGCGCCCCACCCGCAGCGTGTGGGCCACGTCGCCCAGCCGCAGGTCCGGACGCTCCGCCAGATGCCCGGCCAGCCGCTCGGCCGCCGCCGCCAGCGCCGTGTCGGTCCGCGCCGACAGGCGCAGCAGATGCGCCGCCCGTGTCCCCTCCGGGCCGCCGGGGTCCTCATGCCCGACGACCGGGGCCTCCTCCAGCACGATGTGCGCGTTCGTGCCGCCGATCCCGAACGAGCTCACCCCCGCCCGCCGCGGGAAACCGTCGCGCTCCCACTTCGTCGGCGCGGCCGCCACGTAGAACGGGCTCGCCGCGAAATCGATCTTCGGGTTCGGGCTCCGGTAGTGCAGCGTCGGCGGGATCAGCCCGTTCTCCAGCGCCAGCACCGCCTTGATCAGGCTCGCGATGCCCGCCGACTGGCCCAGGTGCCCGATGTTGCTCTTCACCGAGCCGATGCCGCACCACTGCCGGTCGGCCGTGTCCTGCTGGAACACGCTGCTCAGCGCCGCCACCTCGATCGGGTCGCCCAGCGCGGTGCCCGTGCCGTGCGCCTCCACGTACGTCACCGTGCGCGGGTCCACCCCGCCGACCCCCAGCGCCTGCGCGACCACGGCCGCCTGGCCGTCCATGCTGGGCGCCGAGAACCCGACCTTGCCCGCCCCGTCGTTGTTGATCGCGTTGCCCAGGACGACGGCCCGGACGTTGTCACCGTCGGCCAGCGCCTCCGACAGCCGCTTCAGCACCACCACCCCGCCGCCGCTGCCCCAGATCGTGCCCGCCGCCTGCGCGTCGAAGGCCCGGCAGTGACCGTCGGGGGAGACGATGCCGTCCTCGTCGTAGACGTACCCCTGCCCCTGCGGCAGGTCCAGCATCGCGCTGCCCGCCAGCGCCATGTCGCACTCGCCGTTGCGCAGCGCCTCCGCCGCCACGTGCACCGCCACCAGCGACGTCGAACACGCCGTGTGCAGCGTGTAACTCGGACCCCGCAGGTCCAGCTTGTACGACGCCAGCGTGGCGCAGTAGTCGACATGGTTGCCCACCATCACGGCCAGCCAGCCCGCGTTCGCGTGCGCCTGGGCGTTGCTGCGGATGTTGATCCACTGGTAGAAGTCCGAACCCGACCCGGCGTAGACACCGATCTCACCCGGATACCGGAACGGGTCGTAACCGGCGTCCTCCAGCGCCGTGTGCGCCAGCTCCAGGAAGAGCCGGTGCTGCGGATCCCGGATCTCCGCCTCCCGGATCGACATGCCGAAGAACGCGGCGTCGAAATCCTGGTGGTCGTCCAGCATCATCGCGGCCGGGACGAAGTTCGGGTCCTCCAGCACCCGCTCCGAGACGCCCAGCGCCCGCTGCTCCTCCAGGGTGAACCGCGTCAGCGACTCCACCCCGTCGGCGAGGTTGCGCCAGAACTGCCCGGCGTCCCCGGCTCCCGGCACCCGGCACGAAAGACCGATGATCGCGATCGGCTCCACCGTGGGTTCCTCGGCCATGCGTTGGGTCCCTTCCCTCTCACTCACGAGCTCTCCTGCGGCCCGGCGGGCCTCGCGGTTCCGTGGCCCGCCGGCACGGCGGTCCCTCTTGGTCCTCTTCGGGGGCGCTTTATCCGGCTTTCTGTGGTTCTTCGGCTTTCCTCTGCGGCTTTCCTCTCCGGCACCCGAGGCCGGGCGCGGGCACCGCACGCGGCGCGGTCCCGCCGTACGGCGGGACCGCCCGGCTCAGTCAGGTCTGCGGGCCCGCCCCCTCATCCGGTCCCGCCGTACGGCGAGCCGCCGCGCGGCCCGGTCCAGACCCGGGCTGTCAGCCCCGCCGTCCAGATGCGCCGCCAGGGCCCGCACGGTCGGATGACGGAACAGATCCACGACCGGGACCTCCCGGCCGAGCACTCCCGCCAGCCGCGCCTGCACCGCGGCGATCGCCAGCGAATGACCGCCGATCTCGAAGAAGTTGTCCGTCGCCCGCACCCGGGGCACGCCGAGCACGGCCCGCCACACCTCGGCCACCGCCCGCTCCGTCGGCCCCGAGGGCTCCCCGCCCGGACCACCACCCGCACCGCGCCCCGGCACCCTGGCCGGGCCGCCACCGGGACCACCGGCCGGCCCGTCACCGGGACCACCGGCCGGGCCGTGGCCCCGCCCCGCGGACATCGCCGCCGGATCGGGTCCCGCAACACCGGCCGGACCACCGCCGGGACCGCCGCCCGGGGCGTGGCCCCGCCCCGCCGACATCGCCGCCGGACCGGGCGCCCGCAGGCGCAACGCGGCACGATCCACCTTGCCGTTCGGCGTCAACGGCAACGCCGCCACCACCTCCACCCCGGCGGGCACCGCGTACTCCGGCAGCACCCCCCGCAGATGCTCCAGCAGCCGCGCGGACGACACCCCCGGTCTGACCGGGACGGCGTAGCCGTACAGCACCGCCCCACGCCCGCCACCGGCACCGGCCACCGCCACGACCGCCGCGGACCGCACCGCCGGATGAGCCGCCAGCGCCGCCTCCACCTCGCCCGGCTCCACCCGGAAACCCCGCACCTTCACCTGGTCGTCCCGCCGCCCGGCGAGCGTCACCGTCCCGTCCGGGTTCAACCGCCCCAGGTCGCCGGTCCGGAAACCCTCCGCGGTGAACCGCGCCCGGGTCAGCTCGGCGTCGAGGTAGCCGTCCGAGAGGTTGGCGCTGCGCACCACCACCTCGCCCAGCTCACCCACCCCCGCCCGGCCACCGTGCCCGGCCAGCACCAGCAACTCGCTGCCCTCGACCCCACGCCCGGCCGGCACCGGCTCCGCGCTCTCCGCCGCGCCGGGCGGAACCTCGTACCAGGCGTGCGCCTGCGGAGTCTCCGTCGTGCCGTAGAACGCCACCACACGCGCCGCAGGAGCCAGACGACGCAACCGCACGGCGTCGGCGAAGGTGAGACGATCACCCCCCGTCGCGACCAGCCGCACCTCCGGCAGCACCCCGCCCGTCCCGCACAGCATCCGCGCCAGCTGCGGCGTCAGATGCAGCACGGTCACGCGGCGCTCACGCAGCCACTCCACCAGCCGCAGCGGATCACGCACCGTCGCCGCCTCGGGAACGCACAGCCGCGCACCCGCCACCAGCGGCACGAACAGGTCCCGCAGCGCCGGATCGTGCGCGAGCCCCGACAGCAACGCGAAACGGTCGGCCGGCGACACCCCGAACGTCTCCACGTACCAGTGCGCGAAGTGCGCCAGCGGACCCTCACCCGTCACCACCGGCTTGGGCTCACCCGTCGTGCCCGACGTCAGCGACAGATACCCCCGCACCGGACCTCGCCCCGGCCCCGCCCCCGGCGCACCCGCGCCGGACGACACGACCCCCCACCCGTCAGACGGCACGGACTCCCGCGATCCGGATGACGCGGCCTCCTCCGCGTCAGACGGCACGGACTCCCGCGAGCCGGCCGGCACGGCCTCCGCCGCGTCGGACGGCGTGACCTCCCGCGCCTCAGGGAGTACGGTCTCCCGCCCGCCGGGCGGCACGGTCTCCCATCCGCCGGAGGGTGTGATCTCCCGCAGTCCCGCGGGCATCGGCAGGTCCGCGCTGTCCGGAGCCCCCGGGCAGCGCAGCACCGCCACCGCCCCCGCGGCCTCCGCCTGACGCGCCAGCACCGCCACCGGATACGCCGGATCGAGGACCACCCACCTCGCCCCGCTCGCCAGCACGCCCAGCAGCACGCCCGGCAACTCGGGAACCCGCGACGCCAGCACCGCCACCGCCCGCCCCGGCTCCACCCCCGCCCCGCGCACCGCCCCGGCCACCCGGTCCCGCAGCGACGCCAGCGCCGCGCCGTCCAGCACCCGCCCCGAACCCTCCGCCACCGCGTCCGCGCGCAGCGACTCCGACAGGCCGGGACCGTCCCACACCGGCAGCGGCCCGGACCCCACCGGCTCTACGTCCTCCGGGTCCTCCGGGTCCTTCGGGTCCTCCGGGCGCTCCTCGGCCGTGGATCCCACGGGTCCCGCGTGCTCCTCGGCCGTGGATCCCACGGGTCCCGTGTGCTTCCGGCCTCCTGCGGACCCCGGGCCCTCCGTCATCCGCGCCAGCCGCACCGGATCATCCGGACGCGCCAGCAGATCCGCGAGCAGGGACGCGTAGCCCGCCAGCAGGGCCTCCATCCGCGCCGCCGAGAACAGATCCGGGTTGTACACCAGCTGCAGGGCGTAACCCCCCGCGGACCCCGGCCTGGGCCCCGGCTCCGGCCCCGAATCCACCTCCGAGCCCGGTCCGGGCCCCGGCTCCGCCGCGACGTACAGCGTCAGGTCGAACAGCGAACCCGGCAGGCCCGCCGCCAGCGGCTCCGCCGTACATCCCGGCAGGTCCAGCTTCGCCCCGGCGAAGTCGTACATGTTGAACAACACCTGCGTCACCGGGTTCCGCCCCAGATCCCGGGGCACCCGCAACGCCTCCACCACCCGCTCCAGCGGCACGTCCCCCTGCGCCACCACCTCCGCCAGCTCGTCCCGGCACCGCAGCACGGACTCGGCGAAGGACGCGTCGCCGTCCTGGCGCAACCGCAGCGGCAGCATCCGCACGCACATCCCCACCAGCTCCGCGAACGCCGCGCGCCCCCGATCGGCGTACGGCGTGCCGACCAGCAGGTCCCGCTCACCGGTCAACCGGGCCACCAGCTCGCCGAACGCCGCCAGCAGCACCGGGTACGGCGTCACCCCCAGCTCCGCCGCCAGCCGCCTGACGCGCCCGCCCAGCTCACCGTCCAGCCCCGCCCGCCGTACGGCGCCGCGGAACGTCTGCACCGGCGGACGCGGCGCGTCCCGCGGCAGGTCCACCACCGTCGGCGCGCCCTCCAGGTGAGCACGCCACCACTCCAGCGTCTCCCCGGAGGCTCCACCCGCGGGGACTCCACCCCCGGAGGTCCCGCCGTCAGAGGCCCCGTCCCCGGAGGCCCCGGCAACGGAGGCCCCGGCAACGGAGGCCCCGGCAGCGGGGAGCCCCGCCCTGGAGGCTCCGCCGTCCCGCTCCCGCGCCCACCGCACGTAGTCGCCGAACGAGACCCCCACCGGCTCCAGAGCCCCGCCCCGGTAGGCCACGCCCAGATCCCGGAAGAACACATCCTGCGACCAGCCGTCGAACACGATGTGGTGCACCGTCACCGCCACCACGTGCTCGTCCGCCGCCAGCCGCACCAGCCTGGCCCGCAGCAGCGGCCCCGCCGCCAGGTCGAACCGCTCCCGGGCCTCGCGGTCCAGCACCCGCGCCAGCGCCGCCTCCCGCGCGTCCGCCGCGAGAGCGGACAGATCCTCCACGGGCAACGGCACCGGCCCCGCCGGAGCCACCGACACCCGCGGCACACCGTCCTCCGCCGGAACCCGCCACCGCAACGCCTCGTGCCGGGCCACCACCGCCCCCAGCGCCCGCCCCAGGGCACCCGCGTCCAGCGGGCCCCGCACCCGCTCCGCCATCGCGATGTTGTGCGCGGGGGTGTCCGGCGCCAGCCGCTCCACGAACCACATGCGCCGCTGCGCCGCCGACAGCACCGGCTCCGCGTCGGAACCGGCGGCACCGGCCGGCGGCACCGGCCCCACGGCGGCACCGGAAGCCCCGGGGACGCCGTCCCGGACATCCTCGCCCTCCGGAAGAGCCCCGTCCTCCGCGCGACCCCCGCCCCGGCCGGACCCGCCGACACGCGGCGCGCCCGCCACCCTCGCCGCCAGCGCGCCGTACACCCGGGCCGAATGGACGTCCTCGACCGAGATCTCCCGCCCCAGCTCCGCCCGGACCGCCGCCACCAGCCGCATCGCACGCAGCGAGTGCCCGCCGACGGCGAAGAAGTCGTCATCCGCCTCCGGCGGCAGAGCCTGCAGCACCCGCGACCAGATCGCCGCCAGCCCGCCGTCCCCGGCCGACGCCGCGTCCCCGGCGGAGCCCGCCTGCCCGGCCGACCTCGCCGGTCGGGAAGACCTTGTGCCCCCGGCGGGTCCCGGGGCGCCGGATGAGCCGGCCGTACCGTCCGCGAACCCGGCCGCCGCACCGGACCCGGCGGCCACCGGCCCGTACGCGGCCCGCAGCGCGCCCAGATCCACCTTCCCCGACGCGTTCAGCGGCAACGCCGCCACCCGCACCACCCTCGTCGGCACCATGTACGGCGGCAGCCGCGACGCGCAGTGCTCCCGCAACGCGACCAGGTCCGGCGCGTCCAGCGGCGCCACATACGCCACCAGCTCCCCGGGCGCGTCCACCACCGCCTGAAGCACTCCCGGATGAGCCCGCACCACCGACTCGACCTCGCCGATCTCCACCCGCTGCCCCTGGACCTTCACCTGTCGGTCCAGCCGCCCCATGAACGCGATCCGGCCGTCCTCCTGCCAGGCCACCCGGTCACCCGTCCGGTACAGCCGCGCGCCGGGCTCAGCCGAGAACGGATCGGGCACGAACCGCTCGGCCGTCAGCCCCGGACGACCCAGGTACCCCCGGCTCACCTGCGGACCGCCGATGTGCAGCTCACCCGGCACCCCCACCGGGCACTCCCGCATCCCCTCGTCCAGCACGTGCGCCCGGCAGCCGGCCAGCGGGCGGCCGATCGGCAGCGGCCTGTCCCACACCCCCGACAGCTCCGCCCCCACCACGCACACCGTCGTCTCCGTCGGCCCGTACCAGTTGTGGAACCGCGCGTACGCCGACCACCGCGCCACCTGCTCCGGCCCCGGAGGCTCCCCGGCCGTCACCAGATCCCGCAGACACGGCAGCCGCGCCGGATCCACCAGCGGAAGCAGAGCGGGCGGCACGAACCCCCACGTGACCTCGTGCTCCTCCAGGAACCGCTGCAACCGGCCCGGATCCACTCTGTCCCCGTCCGGCACGAGCTGCACGCACCCGCCCGCCGTCAGCGGCGCGAACATGTCGAGCACCGACACGTCGAACCCCAGCGCCGAGAACGCGATCGACCGGCACGAGGCGTCCAGCCCGAAACGCGCCACCGCCGCCGTCACGAACGCCACCGCCGAGGCATGGTCCACCACCACGCCCTTGGGGCGGCCCGTCGAACCCGAGGTGTACAGCACGTACGCGGCGTCGCCGGGACGGGCGTCCCCGAAGACCGGAACCCCGTCGGAGACCGAAACCCCGGAGCCGGGGGCCCCGGAGGACGATCCGGCGGGAAGCCGGCCGGTGAGGATCGGTTCGGAGGGGAGCGGACCCGCGGGGGAAAGACCGGCGGAGGACGGTCCAGGAGACGGCTCGGCGGGAGACGGCCCGGGGGAGGAACCGGCGGGGGACGACACGATCTCCGGAACGACCAGCGTGCGCCCGCACTCCCGCAGCAGGCCGCGGCCGTCCTCGTCGGCCACGACCACGCCGATCGCCGCGTCCTCGATCACCTCCTGGAGCCGGCGACGGGGATGCCCCGGGTCCAGCGGGACGTAGGCGCCGCCCGCCAGCATCACGCCGAGCGCCGCCACCGGCATGAGCGGGGTGCGCCGCAGGCACAACCCCACCCGGACCTCGGGGCCGACCCCGAGGGCACGCAGCCGAGCCGCCAGCGCGGTGGCCGAGGAAATCAGGTCACGGTAGGTGAGAAGGGCGTCCCACTGGCGGACGGCCGGGGCGTCGGGGGAACGGGCGGCCTGCGCGGCGATGAGGTCGCACAGCGTGGTTCGGGGGGAGACATGGGGCGGTCCCGACGTCCATTCGACGGGAACCGGGGTCGCCGGCGGTGTTCCCACGGGTGTTCCCGCAGGCGTCTCCGCCGGAGATGAGACGTGTCGCGTACCTGGCAACGAGGCGGACGAGGGGTCCTCCCGCATCGCTTCGAGCATCCACCCCCCATAGTCCTAAACAGGGGTTTTGCCCCGTAAAGTATCAATAGTGGTAAGGCACGTTATTCCTACGGTTCCGGGGCAATCCGCGTCAAGAGATGAATCTTCAAGCGTGTTCGAATTCCGGTTTCGGGTCCGAGCGAAGACCGTGAACCCTGGGAACGGCTTGACATAACCGCATGTCACGGCGGGATAACGCGGAGAGCCGGGCCGGTCGGCCCCGCGGCGTTGCCTCGCGTCTCACCTGTCGGACACCGAGCGCAGTAGTGGGCTACGAAGAGCAAGTGACCGAAAACGGTATTTCGGACATAAACATATTTCGCCATATTTCGGTCTTATGCCCCCGAAGCCCCTCCGGGCCCTCCCACCCGCCGAACCCCGCGCCCCCGGCCGGTCCCCACCCCCGGCCGACCCCCGCGCCCCTGGCCGGTCCCCTCCCCGGACGCACCCCGCGCCGGCCTGCCCCGTGCCGCCCTCTCCTCGGTGTCGCCGTCCGCTCCCGTCCCCGTGTCCTCGCCCGCTCCGTGCCGCGCCTTCATCTCGCACCACCCCGCCTCCGCGCCCGGAAGGCGGCCGTACCGGAAGGGCGGCCCCGGCCCGGTCGAACCGGGGGCCGACCGGCCGACCGCGAGGAGCGGATCATCCCCCTGCCGGGGATGGGGTCCGGAGGCGCGGAACCGGCCGCGTGCGCTCCGGGGTTCCGGCGCTCCGGCGCCTCAGGCCGCCGGAGCATCGGGCGCCGGACATCCCCTCAGTACTTCGGCCCCACGAACTCGTCCAGCCGCGCGACGGCCTCCCGCCTGGCGACGGAGATGGTGTTATAGCGTGAATAGCGCCAACTCACGCGAAGCAGGTCTAATGCCTTGGCGCAAATCTCCAGGATGTCCTTGGATTCGTTCTTGAAAAGGTAGCGTGGATACTCGTACCAGTGGTCTACTCCATTGATCCGATGCCGAACCCGGTTCATGCCGCGATAGCCATCCGAGTGCATTAGGCCTCGAACGAACGGTCCCGGGTGTGCTTCGACGATCTTCTCTTGCCACGCTTCCAGCAAGATCTTCCTGAGGTGCTTGCGTCCTGGTCCATGTTGAGGGAAGAGGCACGCCCAGTGCTTGGAGAGGCTTTTCACCTCGGTGCATCCTGTCTTCTGCCGTCGGCTCACCGACGATGTAGGCATCACCGCGGCCAGTGTTTTCGCCGCTTCTTCGATAAGTCCTGGCCAACTGTCGCAGCAGGAGAGGGAGAGCTGGTAAACGCCCTTGCGGCAGAGCGCGATGTGGCCATCGCCGAGATACAGACCGAGTAGGTAGGAGTAGGCCTCCTCGTCAAGTATCCGGTTATGACAGCGTGGGCAAGAACGCAGTTTCCTTCCGTCTTCTTCTTCCCGTGCACGGCGCACTCCCGTTCTCCATTTCTGCACAGCGCCGAGGGAGACGCCGCAGATTTCGGCCACCTGCCGGTCGTTGAGGCCGCAGGAGGAGAGGTGGAGTGCGCGATCAACAATTCTGCGGGGGTGCATAGGTAAACCATGCCAACGGCCACTGACAGTTTTTGACTGGATGCAGAGAGTGGTCGACCTGGGGTGCCAGGTAGCTGACAGGGGTGGTTTTGAATCAGGGCGAAGTTTCTATAGGTGCCGGAAGCGGGACTCGAACCCGCACACCCTCTCGGGTAGACGCTTTTGAGGCGTCCGCGTATGCCATTTCGCCATTCCGGCTGATATATCTGGACTTGTCCGGTTTTGTCGTCGGCTAGAGCTTACCCAGAACTGGATCGGACTCGGACACCGGCGTGGTCCCAATCTAGCGGACGTCGGTACCCTCTTGCTCGTGAGTACGCAGCGGCGAGTGGTGATCGCGGAAGACGAGGCCCTGATCCGCCTCGATCTCAAGGAGATGCTGGAAGAGGACGGTTACGCCGTCGTCGCCGAGGCGGCGGACGGTGAGGCCGCGGTGCAGTTGGCGGCCGAGCACCGGCCGGATCTGGTGATCCTGGATGTGAAGATGCCGGTGCTGGACGGTATCTCGGCGGCGGAGCAGATCGTGGCGCGGCGGATCGCGCCGTGTCTGATTCTGACGGCGTTCTCGCAGCGTGATCTGGTGGAGCGTGCGCGGGATGCCGGGGCGATGGCGTATCTGGTGAAGCCGTTCACGAAGTCGGATCTGGTGCCGGCGATCGAGATGGCGGTGAGCCGGCATGAGGAGATCGCGGCGCTGGAGCGTGAGGTCGGGACGCTGTCGGATCGGCTGGAGACGCGGAAGTTGGTGGAGCGGGCGAAGGGGCTGCTGATGGCGCAGCATGGCTGGTCCGAGCCGCAGGCGTTCCGGTGGATTCAGAAGGCGTCGATGGATCGGCGGTTGAGCATGCGTCAGGTGGCGCAGATCGTGGTCGACGGTGTGTCGGAGGGGCCGGGGGAGGAGCAGGGTCCGTCGGAGGGTTGATCCGTCTGCGGGTGGGTTGTTCGTAGCCGGTCTGTTCCTGGATGGTCCGCTCGGGGGCGGGCTGTCGGGGTGGCCGGTTCGGGGGTGGGCGTTCGGGGTGGGCGGCCGGTGTGGGAGCCGGTGGTCCTGGGCCGGGTGGTGGGGTCGGGGGCAGGTTCGAGGTGGGTGCTGTGCCCGTTGCGGCGGGTGCCGGGGTGCCGGTGTTTCGTGGGTTTCGGGGCCCGCGTGCTCTTCGGGTTCGAGGGGGTGCGCGGGTCTTTTGCGTACTTGGAGTGATCTTCCGATGCGGTGCGGGGTCGTGGATGACCATGGCTTTTGCCCGGGTAGCCGTAAAGGATCGGTGTAATAACGAAACGGTTACGGTGGCCCTTCCTGTATCGACCCGTGACATGGGCTGGTTGTACTAACCGTCAACAACCCCCTGGCCACTCCGTCAGGGAGGGCATCTGTGAACCCGGTCCCGACTCGGGGGTCCGGGCGAAAGGAAGGCAACTTTGCGGCCTAGGACTGCTCGCCTCGGTGGGTTGCTCGCTGCCGGTCTGGCGCTCTCTCTCGGTCTCGCCGCCTGTAGTGACGGTGGCTCGAGCGCGGAGCCTTCGGAGGGCGGCTCCGGTGCGGCCTCCGGCACGGTCAAGATCGGTTTCATGGGAGACCTGACCGGCCCGAACTCCGGCATCGTCATTCCGCCGAAGAACGGCGCGAAGCTCGTGTTCGACGAGTACAACAAGACGAACCCGGCGACGAAGATCGAGCTGGTCGAGTACGACAGCCAGGGTGACGGTTCCAAGGCCGTCGGTCTGGCGCAGCAGGCGATCAAGAACGACAAGGTCGCGGCCATGATCGGCCCGGCTTTCTCGGGTGAGTCGGCGCAGGTGGGGCCGGTGCTGGAGGAGGCGCAGCTGCCCAGCATCACGGCGTCGGCGACGAACACGAAGCTGGCGCAGAACGGCTGGAAGTACTGGCACCGCATCCTTCCGAACGACAGCGTGCAGGGTCCCGGTATCGCGGACTTCATCGCGGGTGCCGCGGCGTCGAAGAACGCGTTCGTGATCGACGACAAGTCGGACTACGGCAAGCCGCTGGCCGACGCGGTCAAGGGGCAGCTGGAGACCAAGGGTGTGAAGGTCACCACCGACTCGCTGGACCCGCAGGAGAGCGACTTCTCCTCGGTGGTGAACAAGGTCGCGGCGACCAAGCCGGACTCGATCTTCTTCGGTGGTTACTACGCGGCGGCGGGCAACCTGCTGAAGCAGCTGCGTGACAAGGGCGTGAAGGACGCGAAGTTCTTCTCGGCCGACGGTTCGCTGGACAAGGGCCTGATCGACGGCGCCGGTGCGCCGAACGCCGAGGGCGCGCTGGTGGGCTGCCCCTGCTACATCGCCACGGCGGATGTGACCGACGAGAAGGTGAAGAAGTTCGCGGACGCCTACAAGGCGGCCTACAGCGCCGACCCGGCGATCTACGCGGCGGAGGGTTACGACGCCGCGTCGGTCATCGTGGAGGCGGTGAAGGCGGGCAACACCACCCCGGAGAAGATCAACGAGTTCATCAAGACCGTTGATCTGGCGGGTGTCTCCAAGCAGGTGAAGTTCGGGGCCAACGGCGAGGTCGAGGCCAAGGACATCTACATGTACCAGGTGAAGAACGGCGCGATCACGCTGCTGGGCAAGGCGTCCGAGGCGAAGCTGGGCTAGCGCCGGCCGACGAGAAGAGTAGGTAGTCGACGCGCGGGGAGCGGGAGCGCCGAAGTGCGGTCCCGCTCCCCTTGTGCGTCCGGGTCGGGTTCACGAGGCCCGGGCCGGTGACGTGGGCTACCGGCAGTGCAGGCGACCCCCGCTGGAAGTGGTATCCCCCAAGTGTTCAGTGACTTCATCAATCAATTCTGGCCGGCGTCGATCGACGGCCTGGCCTTCGGTTCCATTTACGCTCTGATCGCACTCGGCTACACGATGGTGTACGGCGTGCTGCGGTTGATCAATTTCGCGCATTCCGAAGTGTTCATGATCGGTACGTTCGGCGCGATGTTCGTCCCGTTCACGTTGGGCATCGACTCGACGCTCACCGGCATCGCGCTGGTGGGTGTGATCCTGGCGATGATCGTGGCGGGCATGCTGGCGTCGGCGGGTACGGCGATCGCGCTGGAGCAGGTGGCGTACAAGCCGCTGCGCAAGCGTGGTGCGTCGCGGCTGGCGGCTCTCATCTCGGCGATCGGCGCCTCGATCTTCCTCCAGGAGCTGTTCGCCCTGGTGGTGATTCCGGGGGTGTTCGACCGTCCGGAGCGGGGCCGTATCCAGATGGGTCTGCCCCGGTTGATGGAGCGGTCGGAGCTTTTCTCGATCGCGGGTCATCCGGTGCGGGTGGACCAGGTGGTGGTGATCGTCGCGGCGATCGGCATGATGATCGCGCTGGACGCGCTGGTGAACCGGACGAAGATCGGCCGTGGTATCCGTGCGACCGCGCAGAATCCGGAGGCGGCCACCCTGATGGGGGTGGACATCAACAACATCGTCCGGATGACGTTCCTCATCGGCGGCGCGATGGCCGGTGTGGCCGGCGCGCTGTACCTGATCTCGTATGAGAACACGAACTACTACATCGGGTTCCTCTTCGGTATCAAGGCGTTCACCGCGGCGGTGCTGGGCGGTATCGGCAACCTGCGTGGTGCGCTGGTCGGCGGGGTCGTGCTGGGTCTGGTGGAGAACTACGGTGCGATCCTCGTCGGTTCCGACTGGAAGCACGTGATCTCCTTCACGATCCTGATCCTGGTCCTGATGTTCCGTCCCACCGGAATCCTCGGTGAATCACTCCAGCAGGCGCGCGCATGAACAAGAAGACTTCCTCGGCGGGTTTCCGCCATCAGTTGGGTCACTTCGGTGACGTCGTGCACGACCGGTGGCTGCGGGCGCCGGGCTGGCAGCGGTGGATCGTCTATCTGCTGCTGATCGTCTGTGCGTTGCTGCTGCCGTCGGAGAGCATCGGCAGTTTCATGTCGCCCGACACCGACTGGGCGACGATCCTGTTCTTCCCGATCGGCACGTACGTGGTGCTGGCGATCGGCCTGAACGTGGTGGTGGGCCAGGCGGGTCTGCTCGACCTGGGTTTCGTCGCGTTCTACGCGGTGGGCGGCTACGCGATGGCGTTGCTGGGCACCAGGATGGGCTGGGACTTCTGGGTGATCCTGGTGGTGGGCATCGGGATCTGCGCCCTGTCGGGCATCACGCTGGGCGCCCCGACGCTGCGGCTGCGCGGTGACTATCTGGCGATCGTCACGCTGGGCTTCGGTGAGATCATCCGGATCACGGCCCGTAACACCGACTCGATCGGCGGTCCGACGGGTATCAGCGGCATTCCGCACCCGCCGAACCTGAGTGAGGACTTCGAGCTGTTCGGCGTCAAGGTGTTCAAGTACGGCGTGCTGGATCCGCGGCCGTACTACTACCTGCTGGTGGCGCTGGCGGTCATCGTGATCATTCTGGTGAAGCGGTGGGAGAAGAGCCGGGTCGGGCGTGCGTGGGCGGCGATCCGTGAGGACGAGGACGCGGCCGAGGTGATGGGCGTGCCGACGTTCCGGTTCAAGATGCTGGCGTTCGCGATCGGCGCGTCGATCGGTGGCGCGATGGGTGTGCTGTGGGCGGCGAAGTCGGTGTCGCTGAATCCGAACGACTTCCAGTTCCTGCTGTCGGCGACGATCCTGGCGGCGGTGGTCATGGGCGGTTCGGGCAACCTGCCGGGCGTCATGCTGGGGGCGTTCGTGGTGGCGTGGCTGCCGGAGCGGTTCCGGGAGCTGAAGGACTACCGCATGCTGATCTTCGGTGCGGTGCTCGTGGCGCTGATGATCTTCCGTCCGGAGGGGCTGTTGCCGTCGCGGCAGCGCAAGGCGGAGTTCAAGGAGGGCTCCGGCGGGATGGGGACGCTCGGTGCCGAGGTGCCCGGGCCGGAGTCGCACGGTGAGGAGGTGGCCTCCAGGTGAGCACCGAGGTGAGCACGGGGGCGAACGCGGAGGCGGGCCGGGAGGGCCGTCGCGCGCTGCTGGAGCTGCAGGGGCTGACGATGCGGTTCGGCGGTGTCACGGCGCTGAAGGACGTGGGCCTGACGATCGGTGAGGGGGAGATCTTCGCCCTGATCGGTCCGAACGGCGCGGGCAAGACGACGGTCTTCAACGTGGTGACCGGGGTGTACCGGCCCACGGAGGGCCAGGTGCTGTTCGGGGGCGAGAGGATCAGCGGTCTCAAGCGCTTCAAGATCACGAAGCGTGGTGTCGCCCGGACGTTCCAGAACATCCGCCTGTTCCACAACATGACGGCGCTGGAGAACGTGATGGTGGGCTCCGATGTCCACCACCGCGCGGGCATGGTCAGCGTGGCGCTGGGCCTGCCCTGGCACCGGCAGGCCGAGCGGCAGGGCCGGGCGCTGGCGATGGAGCTGCTCGACTTCGTCGGGGTCTCCCATCGGGCGCACGACTACGCCAAGAACCTGCCCTACGGTGACCAGCGGCGGCTGGAGATCGCCCGCGCGCTGGCGACGGACCCGAAGCTGCTGCTGCTGGACGAGCCGGCCGCGGGCATGAACCCGGCGGAGAAGGTGGCGCTGCAGCAGCTGATCCGGGACATCCGGGACGCCGGCCGGACGATTCTGATCATCGAGCACGACATGAGCCTCATCATGGGCATCAGCGACCGCATCGCGGTGCTGGACTTCGGCCAGAAGATCGCCGACGGGCTGCCGGATGAGGTGCGGAACGACCCCCGGGTCGTCGAGGCGTATTTGGGGGCTCCCGCAGATGCTTCTTGAGGTCAAGGACATCCACGTCCACTACGGCAAGATCGAGGCTCTCAAGGGCATCTCGGTCGAGGTGAACGAGGGTGAGATCGTCACGCTCATCGGGGCGAACGGGGCGGGCAAGACCACGACCCTGAAGACGATCTCGGGCCTGCGGGGCCTGACGTCGGGCAGCATCGTCTTCGACGGCAAGGACATCTCCAGGATGCCGGGCCACAAGCGGGTCGTGGCGGGCCTGGGGCAGGCCCCCGAGGGCCGCGGTGTCTTCCCCGGCATGACGGTGCACGACAACCTGCTGATGGGCGCCTACACCCGCTCGGGTGACTTCTCCGCCGAGCTGGCGGAGGCGTACGAGCTGTTCCCGCGGCTGGCCGAGCGCCGCAACCAGGCGGCCGGCACGATGTCCGGCGGTGAGCAGCAGATGCTCGCGATCGGCCGCGCGCTGATGGCAAAGCCGAAGGTGCTGCTGCTGGACGAGCCGTCGATGGGTCTGGCGCCGCTGATGGTGCAGCAGATCTTCTCCATCATCGAGGAGATCAACCGCCGGGGCACCACGGTGCTGCTGGTGGAGCAGAACGCCCAGCAGGCGCTGAAGCTGGCGCACCGGGCGTACGTGCTGGAGACCGGCAAGGTGGTCAAGAGCGCGCCCGCCGCCGACCTGCTGAACGACCCGGACGTGCAGGCCGCCTATCTCGGCGGCGGCCTGGGGCACGACGCGCCGGAGGAGCCGGCCGTGTCCCGGGAACCGGCCGTGTCCGAGGAGCCGGCCGTGTCCGGGGAGCGGAGCGACGCGCCGGAGGCGTGACGTCCCGCGCCGGCCGGTCCGGTCCGCCGCCGCGGGGGTGAGCCCCGCGGCCCGGGCCGTACGGCCGGCGCGGGCCGCCCGCGGCTCCCCGCCCTTCGCCGGCCCCCGGAGTCCCCGGGGGTCAGCGGAGCGGCACCTCGGCGCCCTTGGTGGTGCCGCCGACGCCGAGCGGCGGGTCGCCGAACAGGCGGATGCCGGTGACCCGGGCGTCCTTGGGGATGTCGAACCACAGGTCCATCTCGATCCTGACCTCGGCGCCGAGGGGCAGGGTGTCGGGCTGGCGCTTGATGGCCTGGGCGAAGGCGTTGACGGAATGGACGGCGCCGTCCGCGGTGAGGAGCCGCTGGCGTTTGGCGTCGAACCGGGAGTTGGTGCGGCCGGGGTTCTCGGCGACGATCCGCACGACCACGTACTGGCCCTTGGCCTGCCACTCGCCGTGGCTGCCGACGAAACCGTCGAGGCCGGTCTGCAGGCCGATGACCTGGAAGCGGGTGTCGCCGTCGGTGACCGGGGCGGCGTGCACGGCCCGTTCGCCGGGCCGTACGTGGCGGGGCGGCAGGTCGTAGGCGGGCGCGGGGGAGGCGCCGCGGGCGGCGGTCGCCGCCGGGGCCGGCGGGTCCGCCGCCGAGCAACCGGAGAGCAGGAGCACGGTCAGCGCGGCACCGGCGAACGCGGTAGGGGGGTTGCGCACATCGGGCAACGTAACCGAGGCGGTCGCGGAGATCAATGAGTCCGGCGCGGGCGCGCGAACCGCGTCGGGGCCGCCGGTCCCGGCCGGCGTCCGGGCCCCGGGGCGTCCGGTGGGGAGCGTGTGAACGGGAACACACCGCTCTGAAGTGCGAATATAGTTCGTTTACATTGTTCTGGGACGCGGCCTGACCGGTCGCGTTCTCACAGGCCGGCGCGAAACCGGGCGTTGGCCGTCGGATGAAGGAGGCGCCGGGATCGATGCCGGTACAGGGCGGCGACCGGGCGGCTCCGAACGTGACTGTTGTCCGAATTGTGTCGTATCGGTGATCTGCATGGCCATGCAGCTGGGAAAGCATTCCCAGCACTGAGGTATCTGTTTCCGGATGCGACACCGATCCGTAAGGAGGCCGTTGTGGGCCTGAGTTCTGTTCTCCGCCGTCGGACGCTGGCGGTGGGCGCCATGGTCGTCGCCGGCGCGCTCGGCCTGTCGGCCTGTGGCGGTGACGGTGGCGACACCACCGCGTCGAGCGGGGGCGCCTCGTCGAACGCGTCCGCCGCGGGCAGTGGCGTCAAGGTGGTCAACCCCGGCAAGCTGACCGTCTGCACCAACCTCCCCTATGAGCCCTTCCAGTTCAAGCAGGGCGACAAGACCGTCGGCTTCGACGTCGACATCATGGACCTGGCGGCCAAGAAGCTCGGTCTGACGCAGGAGATCGTGGACATCGACTTCGCCGTCATCAAGAGCGGCGCGGCGATGGCGACCGGCAAGTGCGACGCGGCCGCGGCCGGCATGACGATCACGCCGGAGCGCAAGGCCAACATCGACTTCTCCGACCCCTACTTCGACGCCACCCAGGCGCTGCTGGCGAAGAAGGGCAGCGGTGTCGCCTCCCTTGAGGACATCAAGAGCAAGAACCTGCGGCTCGGCGCGCAGGCCTCCACCACGGGCCTCGACTACGTCAAGAAGCAGGGTCTCAACCCCAAGGAGTTCGCCGACTCGCCCAAGGAGCTGCTGGGCCTGCAGTCGGGCCAGGTCGACGTGATCGTCCAGGACCTGCCGGTCGTGCTGACCTGGCTGAAGAAGCCGGAGATCGCCGACAAGTTCGAGATGGTCGCCAGTCTGGACACCGGCGAGCAGTACGGCGTCGGCCTGAAGAAGGGCGCCGACCCCGTCCTGCTGAAGACCATCAACGAGTCGATCGCCACCGCCAAGTCGGACGGCACCTACGACGAGATCTTCATGAAGTGGTTCGGCAAGAAGCCCGGAGAGCTCGGCTGATCGATGACCGACCATCTCAAGACGGCTGAGCCGTCCCGTCCGGCCGGAACCCCCTCCGGCCGGGCGGGCCTCAGCCCCCGCAAGAAGCAACGGATCAGCCGGGCCGTCCAGTACGTCGTGCTGGTCGCCGTGGTGGTCTTCCTCGCGCTGCGCGTCGAGTGGGGCCCGCTCGGCCAGAACTTCGCCAAGGGCGAGGTCGCCCGGGAGATGTTCCCGGACCTGTTCACGGTCGCGCTGAAGAACACGATCATCTACTCGGTGGGCGGCTTCGTCTTCGCCTTCCTGCTGGGCCTGCTGTTCGCCCTGATGCGGATGTCGTCGGTGCGCCCCTACCGGTGGATCGCCGTCGCCTACATCGAGATCTTCCGCGGGCTGCCCGCGGTGCTGATCTTCCTGTTCATCCTGTTCCTGCCGCTGGCGCTGCCGGGCTTCGAGGTCCCGGGCGGCACCTACGGCCAGGGCATCCTGGGCCTGACGGTCGTCGGCGCGGCCTACATGGCCGAGACGCTCCGCGCGGGCCTGCAGGCCGTACCCAGGGGGCAGATGGAGGCGGCCCGCTCGCTGGGCATGTCACACGCCAGGGCCATGGTCAGCATCGTCATCCCGCAGGCGGTGCGGATCGTGATCCCGCCGACGACCAACCAGTTCGTGGCGCTGCTCAAGGACTCCTCGCTGGTGCTGTTCCTCGGCGTGTCCGGCGAGTACGTCGAGCTGACGAAGTTCGGCAACGACATGGCGTCCACCTACGCCAACGCCACCCCCATCCTGGTGGTCGGCATCACGTATCTCCTGGTCACCATTCCGCTGGGCTACCTCGCCTCCCGGCTGGAGCGTCGTCAGGTGAAGGGACGGTGAGCGGGGTGGAGCACGCGGTCGAGATCCGCGACCTGCACAAGTCGTTCGGTGAGCTGGAGGTCCTCAAGGGCATCGACTTCTCCGTCGAGCCCGGCCAGGTCGTCTGCGTCATCGGCCCCTCGGGGTCGGGCAAGTCGACGCTGCTGCGGTGCGTGAACCTCCTGGAGCAGCCCACCTCCGGCCGGGTGGTCCTGGAGGGCGTCGAGCTGACCGACCCCGACGTCGACCTCGACGCGGCCCGCCGCCGGGTCGGCATGGTCTTCCAGCAGTTCAACCTGTTCCCGCACATGACCGTGCTGGAGAACGTGATGATCGCCCAGCGGCGGGTGCTGAAGCGCGGGAAGGCCGAGGCCGAACGGGTCGCCCGGGAGAACCTGGAGAAGGTCGGCATCGCCGAGAAGTGCGACGCCTACCCGGCGCAGCTGTCCGGCGGCCAGCAGCAGCGGGTGGCCATCGCCCGGGCGCTGGCCATGAACCCGGCGCTGATGCTCTTCGACGAGCCCACCTCGGCGCTGGACCCCGAGCTGGTCGGCGACGTGCTGGCGGTCATGCGCAAGCTGGCCGAGGAGGGGATGACCATGCTCGTGGTCACCCACGAGATGGCGTTCGCCCGCGACGTCGCCGACCGGGTGGTCTTCATGGACGGCGGGGTGATCGTCGAGGACGGCCAGGCCGCCCAGGTGATCGGCGACCCGCAGCAGGAGCGCACCAAGGCGTTCCTGCGCCGGGTGCTGGACCCGACCCACACCGACGTCTGAGGCGTCCCGAGCGGCCCTCGCGGCCCCGCACCCCGGTGCGGGCCGTGAGGCCGTTCCCGGGGCCCGGGGGAGGCCTTTGGCGCCGTGCAGAGCTTCCCCGACCCTGCGCGTTTTCTACTCGGCCTCCCCGCGGGCACCGCTGTCACCCACCGTAGCGACCCATGTGCCGATAGTGCAAAGATGTGCGGCCCGGATCCGGCCTCGCAACGTAAAGGATCGGCGGTCCCGCGTGAGGCGGTCCCACGCGGGGCGGTCCTACGCGGGGCGGGCGCGCGGCCGGGGGCCCGCCGGTCCCGCGCGGCCCGGGAGGACCGCGGGCGGCGCGGACGGCGCGGACGGCGCGGACGGCGCGGACGGCGCGGGCCCGTACGGGGTCAGCGGTCGCGCAGCACGCAGGTCAGGCGCGAGGTGCACACCAGGCGGTCCTGCTCGTCGGTGATCCGGATGTCGTAGGTGGCGAGCGTCCGGCCGCCGTGGGTCCGGGTGGCGACGCCGGTGACGTGGCCGGAGGTGGCCGAGCGGTGGTGGGAGGCGTTGATCTCGACGCCCACCGCGATCCGGCCGGGCCCGGCGAACAGCGCCGCCCCGGTCGAGCCGAGGGTCTCGGCCAGCACGCAGGAGGCGCCGCCGTGCAGCAGGCCGTACGGCTGGACGTTGCCCTCGACCGGCATCCGGCCGACCACCCGGTCCGGGCCGGCCTCGACGATCTCGATGCCCATCCGGTCGACCAGGGTGTTGGCGTGGGAGGCGCCGAGCCGCTCCTGCAGCCGGCGGGCGACCTCGTCGGGGTCCGTCATGGTCAAGGGGATGCCTCCTGTCGTGCCGGCTCAGGTTTTCTGTCGCACCAGGAGACTAGGCTTTTGGTGTGCCGAAGAACGAAGCGACCCCCTCTCGTCCGTGTCTGCTGCTGCTGGACGGTCACTCCCTGGCCTACCGGGCGTTCTACGCCCTGCCGGAGGAGAACTTCTCCACGACGACCGGGCAGACGACCAACGCGGTCTACGGTTTCACGTCGATGCTGGTCAACGTGCTCCGCGACGAGCAGCCCACGCACGTGGCGGTCTGCTTCGACCGGTCGGAGCCGACGTTCCGGCACGAGGAGTACACCCCCTACAAGGCCAACCGCAGCGCGAGCCCCGACAGCTTCCGCAGCCAGATGAGCCTCATCCACGAGATGCTCGACGCGCTGCGCGTCCCGCACCTGTCGCTGCCGGGATACGAGGCCGACGACCTGATCGCCACGCTCGCCACCCGCGCCGCCGACCAGGGGATGAGCGTGCTGGTCGTCACCGGCGACCGCGACGCGCTGCAGCTCGTCGACGACCGGATCACGGTGCTGATGACCCGGGTGGGGATCAGCAACATGACGAGGTTCACGCCCGAGGCCGTCGAGGAGAAGTACGGCCTCACCCCGGTGCAGTACCCCGACTTCGCCGCGATCCGCGGCGACAGCAGCGACAACCTCCCCAACATCCCGGGCGTGGGGGAGAAGACCGCCGCCAAGTGGATCCGCGAGTTCGGCTCGCTGGAGGAGCTGGTGAACCGGGTCGACGAGGTCACCGGCAAGGTCGGCGACAAGCTGCGGGCCCACCTCGACCAGGTGCTGCTCAACCGCCGCCTCACCCACCTGCTGCGCGACGCGCCGCTGGAGCAGGACGTCGCGGCGCTGACGATCGGCCGGTGGGACCGCGGGGAGATCGACAAGATCCTCGACACGCTGGAGTTCCGCGGCGAGATCCGCGACCGGCTGTTCAAGACGCTCGGCACGGCCGAGACCACGGGCGAGGGCGGTGAGGCGTTCGAGGTCGACGTCGTGCGGCTCGGCCCCGGTGAGGTCGCCGCCTGGCTCGCGGGGCTGCCCACCGGCCCGGGTCACCGCGCGGGCCTGGCCTTCACCGGCTCCTACGCCAAGGGCACCGGCCGCCTGGACGGCATCGCGATCGCCGCGCCGGGCGACGGCGCGCCGCGCCGCGCGGCCTTCGTCGACCCCGTGGCGCTCACCGAGTCCGACGAGGCGGCGCTGCGGGCGTGGCTGGCCGACGAGTCGGCGGCCAAGGCCGTCCACGACGCCAAGGGCCCCATGCTGGCGCTGTGGGCGCAGGGGATGGAGCTGCGCGGCCTGACGTGCGACACGGCGCTGGCCGCCTACCTCGCCATGCCGGGGCAGCGCGCCTTCCCGCTGGAGGACCTGGCGCGCTCCTACCTCCAGCGGGAGCTGCGCGGTCAGGCCGACGACGGCGGCCAGGCGAGCCTGTTCGACGACCTTGAGGAGGAGGCCGCCCGCGACCTGGGCCTGCGGGCGCTGGCCGTCGCCGAGCTGGCCGACGCGCTGGAGGCGTTCCTGGGGACGCGCGGCGGCGCCGGCCTGCTGCGCGACGTGGAGCTGCCGCTGGTGGGCGTGCTGGCCGAGATGGAGCGGGCCGGGATCGCCGCCGACGGCGACCACCTCGGCCGGCTGGAGGCCGAGTTCGGCGCCGCGGTCAAGCAGGCCGTGGAGGCGGCGCACGCCTGCGTCGGCGAGCAGTTCAACCTCGGCTCGCCCAAGCAGCTGCAGGAGATCCTGTTCGTCAGGCTCGGGCTGCCCAAGACCAAGAAGACCAAGACGGGCTACACCACCGACGCCGACGCGCTGGCCTGGCTGGCCACCCAGACCGACCACGAGCTGCCGACGATCATGCTCCGTCACCGCGACCAGGCCAAGCTCAAGGTCACCGTCGAGGGCCTGATCAAGGAGGTCGCCGACGACGGGCGGATCCACACCACCTTCAACCAGATCGTCGCGGCCACCGGGCGGCTCAGCTCCGAGAAGCCCAACCTGCAGAACATCCCGATCCGCACCGTGGAGGGCCGCCGGATCCGGCAGGGCTTCGTGGTCGGCTCCGGCTACGAGACGCTGCTGACGGCCGACTACAGCCAGATCGAGCTGCGGATCATGGCGCACCTGTCCGGCGACGAGTCGCTGATCGCGGCCTTCGAGTCGGGCCACGACTTCCACAAGGCCACCGCCGCGCGGGTGTTCGACATCGCCCCCGGCGAGGTCACCGGGGAGATGCGCGCCAAGATCAAGGCGATGAACTACGGCCTGGCCTACGGCCTGTCCGACTACGGGCTGTCGGCGCAGCTGAACATCCCGGTGGCCGAGGCCAGGGGCCTGAAGGAGGAGTACTTCGAGGAGTTCGGCGGCGTCCGCGACTTCCTCAACGCGATCGTCGCGCAGGCCCGGCAGGACGGCTACACCGAGACCATCCTGGGCCGCCGCCGCTACCTCCCCGACCTCAACAGCGACAACCGCCAGCGCCGCGAGATGGCCGAGCGGATGGCGCTGAACGCCCCGATCCAGGGGTCGGCGGCCGACATCATCAAGGTCGCCATGCTGGGCGTCCACCGCGCGGTCAAGGAGGCGGGGCTGCGGTCGCGGATGCTGCTCCAGGTCCACGACGAGCTCGTGTTCGAGGTGGCGCCCGGAGAGCTCGACACGCTGCGCGACCTGGTCGTCGGCCGGATGAACGCCGCCTACTCCCTGCGGGTCCCGCTGGAGGTCTCCGTGGGCGTCGGGCGCACCTGGGAGGACGCCGGCCACTGAGCCCGGACGGCGGGGATCGTCCGGCCCGCCCGGATCTGCTCTAGGGTGGGTCATCGAGCCGACATCTTCGACGTCACGGGGGTTTCGTGCGGAGTCTGACGCCGTTCGCACAGGTCATCATGCTGGTGAACGTGCTGGTGGTGGCCGTCGCGGTGGTGGCGCTCCTGGTGCTGCCCCCGGCGACCACGCCGGTGGCCGACTGGACGAGGGGACGGGCGACGGATTCACCGTCCGCCGCGCCGGGCCCCTCGGGGTCTCCGGGCTCCTCGGAGTCCGCGAACCCCGTCCTGCCGTCGGCCGATCTGCCACCGCCCGTCCCGGCCACCCCGGAGTTCGCCCGGCAGGTCGGGGCCAACGAGGCCGGGATGGTCCCGGTGCTGATGTACCACCGGATCGTCGCCAAGCGCGCCGCCTCCATCGACCGCACGCCCGCCCAGCTGCGCAAGGAGCTGGAGAGGCTCGCCGAGGACGACTACGTGCCGGTCACCGCGCGCGAGTTCGTCACCGGCCGGATGGACATCCCGGCCGGCAAGCACCCGGTCGTGCTGACCTTCGACGACGGCCACCCCAGCCACTTCGCGCTGGACGACTCCGGAATGCCGGTCAAGGACACCGCCGTCGGGGTCATCTACGACGTCGCCAGGAGGCACCCGGGCTTCCGCCCGGTGGCGACCTTCTGGGTCAACCGGGAGCCGTTCGGGCTGCGCGCGGAGAAGGACCAGAAGCGCGCGGTGGGCTGGCTGGCCTCCCACGGGTTCGAGGTCGCCAACCACACCTGGCGCCACCCCTACCTCCCCGCCATGCCGAAGAAGAAGATCGCCGAGCAGCTCGCGCGGACGGAGCGGCTGCTCGGCCGGCTCGGAGTCGGGCCGTCGGAGACGATGGCCCTGCCCTACGGCGCGATGCCGCGCAAGAGGTCCTTCGTGCAGGCCGGCAAGTGGGACGGCGTCCCCTACCGGTTCAAGGGCGTCTTCCTGGCCGGGGCGCAGCCCTCGGAGTCGCCGTTCACCAAGGGATACGACTGGCGGGCCATCCAGCGGATCCAAAGCAACGGTAAAAAAGGCGAATGTCGTCGATGGTGCTCGCAGTACTGGCTGGAGTGGCTGCGCGACCACCCCGGCCGGCGCTACACCGCCGACGGTGATCCGGCCCACATCTCCGTTCCCAAAGGACTTCGCGGTAAGATCAGTTCCCGGAACAGGGGACGGGTGATCGTCTACTGAGCGACCCCGATCACGGTCCGGATCAGCTGATTTCCGGTCCCGACCCCCGGCGTGTCGTGCCCCCGGATTGACCAGGCTCGTCTGGTCTCATATGCTGATCGCTGCGCTGTGGGCTCGTGCGTGTCTCGGACCGAGTGGGCTCGCGCTCGATCAGATCGGCGTCATCCTTCGGATTCTCCGGCTGATCGGTAAGAGGCCTGCTGCGTGTTCGCCACATCGACATCTGTCCGCGTTCGGAGCACTTCCACACATGACGAGCAGCACTGAGGCCACCTCGAGCACCCCGCAGGTAGCGGTCAACGACATCGGGTCCGAGGAAGAGTTCCTCGCAGCGATCGACCTGACCATCAAGTACTTCAACGACGGCGACATCGTCGAGGGCACCGTCGTCAAGGTCGATCGAGACGAAGTTTTGCTCGACATCGGCTACAAGACCGAGGGTGTCATCCCCTCGCGTGAGCTCTCGATCAAGCATGATGTCGATCCGGCGGATGTCGTCGAGGTTGGCGAGCACGTCGAGGCGCTCGTTCTCCAGAAGGAGGACAAGGAAGGCCGTCTGATCCTGTCCAAGAAGCGCGCTCAGTACGAGCGGGCCTGGGGCACGATCGAGAAGATCAAGGACGAGGACGGCATCGTCACCGGCACCGTCATCGAGGTCGTCAAGGGTGGTCTCATCCTCGACATCGGCCTCCGTGGCTTCCTGCCGGCGTCCCTGGTCGAGATGCGCCGGGTCCGCGACCTGCAGCCGTACGTCGGCCGCGAGCTCGAGGCGAAGATCATCGAGCTCGACAAGAACCGCAACAACGTGGTCCTGTCCCGCCGCGCCTGGCTGGAGCAGACCCAGTCCGAGGTTCGCCAGACCTTCCTCAACACCCTGCAGAAGGGTCAGGTCCGCAAGGGCGTCGTCTCCTCGATCGTCAACTTCGGCGCGTTCGTCGACCTCGGCGGCGTCGACGGTCTGGTGCACGTCTCGGAGCTGTCCTGGAAGCACATCGACCACCCGTCCGAGGTCGTCGAGGTCGGCCAGGAGGTCACCGTCGAGGTTCTCGACGTCGACATGGAGCGCGAGCGGGTCTCCCTGTCGCTCAAGGCGACGCAGGAGGACCCCTGGCAGCAGTTCGCCCGCACCCACCAGATCGGCCAGGTCGTTCCCGGCCGGGTCACCAAGCTGGTGCCGTTCGGCGCGTTCGTCCGGGTCGAGGAGGGCATCGAGGGCCTCGTCCACATCTCCGAGCTGGCCGAGCGTCACGTCGAGATCCCGGAGCAGGTCGTCACGGTCGGCGAGGAGATCTTCGTCAAGATCATCGACATCGACCTCGACCGTCGCCGGATCTCCCTGTCGCTCAAGCAGGCGAACGAGTCCGCGATGGGCGCCGACGTCGAGTTCGACCCCACGCTGTACGGCATGGCGGCGACCTACGACGACCAGGGCAACTACATCTACCCCGAGGGCTTCGACTCCGAGACCGGCGAGTGGCTCGAGGGCTTCGACAAGCAGCGCGAGGAGTGGGAGCGGCAGTACGCCGAGGCCCAGAACCGCTTCGAGGCTCACAAGCGCCAGATCGAAGAGGCCCGCAAGGCCGACGCCGAGGCCGAGGCCGCTCCGACGTCCTACACCGGTGAGACCCAGTCCGCCGGTTCGGGCGGCGGCAGCAGCAGCTCCTCCGCTCCGGCGGCCGGTGCCCTCGCCTCCGACGAGGCTCTCGCCGCTCTGCGCGAGAAGCTCGCCGGCGGCCAGAGCTGACACCGGTCCCACCGGGCGTACGCCCTGAGCGAGTGATGTGAGGAAGGACCCCGCTTCGGCGGGGTCCTTTTTCATGTTCCGGCGGCCGGAGGCGGCCGGAACCGCGCTCCGGACCGTGGAGACCCGCGCCCGCCGTACGGTACGGCGGTGCCGTAGGGTGGCGGCCGTGACCATGATCGAACGGGCCGGACCCGGGGACGCCGGAGAGATCCTGACCGTGCAGCGGGCCGCCTACGTCAGCGAGGCCCAGCTCTACGGGGATCCGTTCATCCCGCCGCTGGTGGAGTCGGCCGAGCAGGTCCGCGCGGCCGTCGAGACCGGCGTCGTCCTCGTCGCCCGCCAGGGGAAACGGATCGTCGGTGCGGTCCGCGGGCGGATGTCCGGCACCACCTGCCTGGTCGGCCGTCTCGTGGTCGCACCCGACGCCCAGGGCCGCGGCGTCGGCGGGGCGCTGCTGGCCGCCCTCCACGCCGAGGCCGCGTCCGCGCGGGCGTTCGACCTGTTCACCGGTCACCTGTCGGAGGGCAACCTCAGGCTGTACCGGCGTCACGGCTACCGCGAGACCCGCCGGGAGCGGATGAGCGACCACCTCACCCTGGTCCACCTGCGCCGCGAACCCTGACCCGCCCGGGAACCGTCCGCCGGGGCCGGCGCACACGGGGGCACCCCCGCCGAGTCCGCTCCCGCGATCCCGTCCCCCGGAGCGGGCCGCGTTATGCTGCCCGTCATGCTGAAGGTGGGACTTACCGGCGGAATCGGGTCCGGCAAGAGCGAGGTGTCGCGGCGGCTGGCCTCCCTGGGGGCCGTGGTGATCGACGCCGACCGGATCGCCCGCGAGGTGGTCGAACCCGGAACCGAGGGGCTGGCCCGGGTCGTCGAGGCCTTCGGCGCCGGGATCCTCCGTGCCGACGGCACGCTCGACCGGCCGAAGCTCGGCTCGATCGTCTTCTCCGACCCCGGGAAGCTCGCCGTCCTCAACGGCATCGTGCACCCGCTGGTCGGCGCGCGCGTCGCCGAGCTGCAGGACCGGGCGGACGCGGACGCGATCGTGGTCTACGACGTCCCGCTGCTCGCCGAGAACGGCCTCGCCCCCATGTACGACGTGGTCGTGGTGGTGGACGCCGCCGACGACGTCCGGATCGCCCGGCTGGTGGAGCTGCGCGGCATGGCCAGGCAGGACGCCGAGGCCCGGATCGCCGCCCAGGCGAGCCGTGAGGACCGGCTGAAGGTCGCCGACGTCGTCGTGCGGAACGAGGGGTCGCTGAAGGAGCTGGCGGCCCGCGCCGAGGAGGTCTGGGCCGAGCTGACCGCCCGTGCCCGCGCCTGAGCCCGCCCGTGCCCGCGCCTGAGCCCGTCCGCGCCCGCGCCTGACCACCCGTGCCCGTGCCCGCGCCTGAGCCCGCCCGTGCCCGTGCCTGAGCCCGCCCGCGCCGCCCGGGAGCCGTCCGCCGGGCCGCTCCGGCGCCCGTCCCACCGCGAGAGGCCCGCGCGGCCCGGGGCCGGACGTCAGAACTCGGCGTCCAGCGGGATCCGGCCGGCCACCGGCAGGTAGGCGTCCAGTTCCCCCGGCTCGAACCGGCGGGTCCCCACGGCGTACCAGAACTGGCCCGCCACGTCGCCCACCAGCTTGTACCGCCCGTCCGGCGCGATCGCCGCCCACCCCTCGGCCAATCCCAGGAGCGAGACCCGCCGGGCGGGAGCCGTACCGGGACGCAGATCCCACAGGATCACCACGCCGTCGTCGCCCGCGCTGGCCAGCAGGTCCCCGCCGGGAGTGAAGGCCAGCGACCAGATCCGCCGGGTGTGCCCGGTGAGGGAGTGCAGGTGCCGGCCGGTGCGGGCGTCCCACAGCCGCACCGACAGGTCGTCGCCGCCGGTGGCCAGCAGCGAGCCGTCGGGGCTGCAGGCGGCGGTCCACAGCCGCCCGGAGCCGCGGGTGAGGGCGTGCCGGAGCTCCGGGCGTTCCCGCCGCAGGTCCCACACCAGGGCCTGGCCGTCGTTGCCGGCGCTGAGCAGCTCATGGCCGTCCGGGCTGAAGGTCACCGCGTACACCCGGTCGGTGTGCCCCTCCAGGACGGCGACGCACTCGCCGCTCCCGACGTCCCAGATCCGCACCAGCCGGTCGTCGCAGCCGGTCGCCAGGCGCTCGCCGTCCGGGCTGAACGCGATGGAGCGGACCCGGCCGTGGTGGTCGGCGAGCCTGACGACCCGCCGGCCGCTCGGCCGGTACCAGACGCAGACGCTGTCGTCGTCGTTGGCGGTGGCGATGTGGTCCCCGGCGGGACTGAACGCCTCCGCCCACACGTGGTCGGTCTCGACGTCCAGCTCCCGCTCGTAGTCGCCGGTGGCGGCGTTCCAGAAGTGCACCCCGCCGTCGTTGCTGGCGGTGGCGAGCGTGGGGCCGGCCGGGCTGAAGTCGGCGGAGATGAGCCGGTCGGCCTGCCCGGTGAGCTCCCGCAGGCGGCGGCCGGTGCGCGGCTCCCAGACCCGCACGACCCCGTCGTTGCCGCTGGTCGCCAGCATGCTGCCGTCGCCGCTGAACCGCACCGAGGTGATCTTCCGCCCGTGGCCGCGCAGCACGTGCCGGCACTGCCCGGTGACCGGGTCCCACAGCCGGGCCGTGCCGTCGTTGCTGACGGTGGCGAGCTGGCCGCCGTCGGGCCGGAAGGCGAACGGCCAGACCGAGCCGCGGTGCCCGGTCAGCTCCACCCGGCCCCGGTCGTCGGAGACGTCGCGCAGGTGGACCGCGCCGTCGGAGTCGGCGCTGGCCAGCAGCGCGGAGTCGGGGCTGAACGCGACCTGGTAGACCGCCGCGCGGTGCCCGGCGCGCACGCCCCGCGAGGCGCCGGTGGCCGGGTCCCACAGCCGGATCGCGCCCTCGGTGTCGCCGGTCGCCATCAGCCGCCCGGACGGGGCGAAGGCCAGCGCGTAGACGCGGCCGGCGTGCCCGGTCAGCTCGTGCAGGACCCGCCCGTCGCGGGGGTCCCAGATCCGCACCACGCCCTCGCGGTCCCCGGCCGCCAGGAGCGTGCCGCCGGGGTCGTAGGCGACGCGGTACACCGGGCCGCGGTGGCCGGTCAGGGTCCGGGCGAGCGCGCCGGACCGCACGTCCCACATCCGGATCGTCCCGCCGGCGTCGCCGGTGACGAGCGTGCCGCCGCCTGCGTCGAACGCCGCGGTGTAGATCGGCGCCCGGTGCCCGGCCAGCTCCCGGTACGGCAGGCCGGTGGCGGTGTCCCAGAGCCGCACCACGCCGTCGGCGCCGCCGGCCGCCACCAGCCGCCCGCCGGGGCCGAACAGCACCGGCCACACCCCGTCGCGGTGCCCGGTGAGCACGTGGGACGCCTGCGCGGTGACCGGGTCCCACAGCCGGACCGTGCCGTCGCTCGCCCCGGTGGCCAGCAGGTCGCCCGAGTCGTCGAAGGTGACGGCGTAGACCCGCCCGCGGTGGCCGCGCAGGTTCCTGATCGGCAGGCCCGTGGAGCTGTCGCACAGCAGCACCCCGCCGTCGTCGCCGCAGATCGCCACGGTATCGCCGTCGGGGCTGTAGGCCACGGGCTCGGGCAGCCTGCTGGTCTGGAAGTGGTAGCCGTACGGCACGCCGATCGCCGCCGGGGCGAGCTCGATCTCCACCGGGTGGCCCGGCGCGATCGCGGCGCCGCGCAGCTCCGGGACGCCGGTCACCGTACCGGTGACGTCGATCAGCGCGGCCCGCCGCCAGCGGCTGCCCGCCAGCGCCGCGTCCCGCAGGTCCGCCCTGGCCAGCCGGGCCCGGGTCAGGTCGGCGCCGCGCAGGTCGGCGCCGGTGAGCCTGGCCTCGTCCAGCAGGGCCCCGGTCAGCCGCGCGCCGCGCAGCACGGCGCGCGACAGGTCGGTCCCGGCGAGGACGGCGTCGGTCAGGTCGGCGCCGGTGAGGTCGACCTCCCGCAGGTCACGCTCGGACAGGTCCTCGCCGCGCAGCACGGCGCCCCGCAGGTCGGTCATCGCGGGCGTGCGCAGCCTGGTGGTGATCCTGACGGCGTTGGCCCGGGAGACGTCGCCGGCGTCCGGGTCGGCCAGCACCCCGGCCGCCCAGGACCGGCAGGCGCGCACGTCGGCCAGGTCGCACAGGAACTCCACCGTCAGCTGCGACAGCGGCCTGCGGGCGAGCGCCGCCGGGTCGGGGAACGTCGCGGCGACGTGCCGGGCGACCAGCCACTCCATGACGGAGGAGTGGATGAACCCGAACAGGCCCTCCTCGGTGCGGACCAGCAGGCTGCCCGTCCCGACCGCGTGCGCGGTCTGCCCGCCGGTCAGCTGCCCGTCGGCCAGGCCGGTCAGCGTCTCGGCGGCCTCGGCCAGCTCGGCGGGCCGCAGGTACGCCTCGCCGCTCTCCCACAGCCGCAGCGCCAGCGCCGTCACCGCCTCGTGCAGCTGCCGGGCGCGCAGCCCGGCGGTCGCGCCCGGGACGCCGTGCACCCGGTGCTCCTCGAAGGCGAGCCAGGAGTCGATGATCTCCTCGTACAGCAGCGCCGCGCTGATGGTGTGCCGGGCCCGGGCGACGGTGGCCAGGCGCTGCCCGTCGAGGTCGGCGATGAAGCCGAGCATCCGCGGGTTGCTCGCCAGGCCCAGCAGGTCCCCGATGTCGCTCATCAGCGAGAACCGGTCGCCCGCCGCGTCCTCGTCGCCGCCGTAGCGGTTGACGAGGTAGGAGCGGATCTGCGGCCGGGTGAAGTCCTCGATGCTCAGCAGCCGCCGCTGCGGCAGCAGCCCAACCCGCTCGCCGAGCTTGGTCAGCACCTGCGCGCTGGACTTGAAATGCTGGGTACGGCCGGCCACGACGATCTTCGCCTTGTCCTCGGCCGCCTGCAGCAGCGTGTCGAGGTGGTCGGCGGCGCGGTCGTAGGTCACCCGGGTGACCAGCTCGTCGAACCCGTCGAACAGCAGCACCACGCGACCCTGGCGGAGCATGTAGTGGAACGCCTTCAGGTCGATGACGTCCTCGCCGTGACCGGCCAGGTGCGCGGCGACCAGCCCGTCCACCGAGTGCGCCTTGTCCAGGGAGCGCAGCTCGATCAGGATCGGCACCAGGTGCGGCAGCTCCACCGGGATCCGCCGGGCCAGCTCGCGCAGCGCGAAGGTCTTGCCGTGCCCGAAGTCGCCCAGCAGCAGCAGGAACCGGCCGTGGTCGGCGGCCAGCAGCCGCATCAGCTCGTCGGTCAGGCCCTCCTGGACCTGCCCGCCGGGGCGGTCCAGCTCCCGGAACCGCTGCGGCACGTACAGCTCCGGCGGGTAGCGCCGGTCGGCGCGCAGCCGCGCCGACTGGTCGGCGACGTATCCCGTCAGGTCCATCAGCCCCTGGAACTCGGTGAAGCTGCGCAGCCGCAGCCCCCGCCGGGCCGTCTCCTCGCGCAGCGCCGGCGACGGCGGCGGCCCCTGGTAGACCAGCTCGGCGCCGTGCTCCATCCCGGAGGCGTGCACCTGGCCGGCGAACGCCTCCACCTCGCGCCGGGTCGGCTCCCCGGCGTGCGCGCCGATCCGCAGCTGCCGGACGAAGCCGTCCTCGGGGTAGGTGACCAGCAGCTGCGGCACCTCGCCGGGAATCTTCCTGATCTTGACCCGGTCGTGCCGGGCCTCGCACACCTCGGCGATCCGGTCGAGCAGCAGCATCGACGGGGACGGCGCCCGCTCCGGCCCGGCAGGGACGGGCCCGGCCGGCGGCAGGGCGGCGGGGCCGGTGAGGCCCTCGGGGGAGTCGGCCGGCGCGAACGTCAGCCCCGTCGCGTGCCACCGGCGCGTCACCTCCTCGGTGGGCGCCGGGTCGTCGCGGTCGCGGTCCCAGCGGCGCAGGCCGTCCGCGGTCACCTCGATGATCCGGTGGCGTCCCGGGGCCAGGGCGGGCAGGCGCAGCACGTCCCGCGGCCCGGCGCCGCCCCCCGTCTCCGGGCCGTCGGCGGCGGATGCGCCGCGCGTGCCGCCGGCGCCGTGCAGCAGCAGGTTGAGCCGCCCGGCCAGCAGCCGCTCGACCGTCGCGGCGTCACGCAGGTGGGGCGTGGCGGGCGGGTGGCCGACCGCGCCGACCCGCAGCCAGCCCGCCTCCTCGAACGGCCGCAGCCGCTCGGCGAACCACGCGGCCTGCGACTCGCCGACGAAGCCGTAGCCATCCTCCTCACGGTGGCTCATCGCCATCGTGGAGTTGAGCCCGGCCACCACGACCTTCAGGTCGGGGACGGCGAAGAGCGTCCACGGCTGGGCGCTGTCGAACTCCGGCCCGTCGAGCCCCAGGTAGAGCTCCTCGAACAGGGCGGCGAAGTGCCGCCACTTGGGCCAGTAGGGCGGCTGCGGGCGCACGTCGTCGGCCTCGCAGTTGCTGAAGTAGGCCCGGCAGGCGGCCTTGGTGACGTCGCGGGGGCCGGGCACGACCACCAGCCGCTGCGGCTCCAGGCCGAGCAGCACCCGCAGCCCGGTCAGGAACGCCGCGGCCTCACCGAACTCGCGGCGGCTGCCCGACTCGGTGAGGTCACCGGTCACGATCATCAGGTCGGGCCGCGGCGCCCCGGCGTCCCGCATCCGGGCCAGGTCGGCCCAGATCCGCGGCTGCAGCTCCTCGGCCGTCAGCGGCTCGTCCTCGGCGGCCAGCCCCCGGCCGAACCGGGGGCCCGCCACGTGCAGCAGCGTCACCGGCCCGCGCGGGCCCCGCGCCGGCGGCCCGGCCGGGTAGGCGGGCGGCGCCACCGGGGTACGGCGGGCCCGCGCCGGCCCGTGCCGGGACGGCGCCGCCGGGACCTCGCCGGCGCCGGCCGCCGTCCCGCCGGTGAGGACCGGGCCGCCGGAGAGGGCCGGCCCGACGGGGAAGGACGGCCGGTCCAGCGGCTTGGCACGGCCGGCCAGCGCCTGCTCGATCCGGTTCAGCAGCAGCGCCCGCGCCTCGTCGGCGCCGGTCACCCCGACCAGGTCCACCCAGGTGATCGTGGCCAGCAGCCCCTCCAGCGGGCAGTCCTCCAGCCGGATCGTGACCAGCTTGTTGGAGGGGTTCTCGGGGTCGGCGCGCAGCGCGGCCTGCCACTCCATCCGCCCCCAGCGCGACCTGAGGTAGTTGCGCGACAGCACCGCGACCACCAGCGCGGCCTCGCTGACACCGCGGTCCATGAACTCGATGAACTGGGTCCCCGGCACGAAGTCCCACGCCTGGATCATCGTGCGGTAACCGGCGGCCTCCAGCTCCCAGGCGATCCACGACGCCCAGCGCTCGTCGGCGGGGGAGTAGCTGACGAAGATGTCGATCGGCCTGTCGTCGCGCGCCATAGCGATCACACCCCTCGCCGCCGTCCAACGGGAGTCCAGTATCGCCCGCCGTACCGGCGATTCGAAGGGGTTCGATCAAGAGCAGGCGTGCGATCTTGACCGGCCTCGTGGATCATGGTCGGTGTGCTGCGGCGACTGAGCGTTCTGGACTGGATTCGGATCGGCCTGCTGGCGCTGGGGCTCCTGTCCGTCCTGACCGGCCTGCTGCCCTCCGGGGACGCCCGGGCGGAGCTGACACGGATCGCGCCCATCCTGCTGTTCCTCGGCGCGGTGATCGTGATGGCCGAGCTCATCAAGGAGGCCCAGGTCTTCGACGTGATCGCGGCGCGGCTGGCGGCGGCCGGGCGGGGGAACTACGCGGCGCTGTTCCTGCTGTGCACCGCCTTCGCCGCCCTGGTCACCATGTTCCTCAACCTCGACACCACCGCCGTGCTGCTGACGCCGGTCATGCTCGCCCTGGTCGCCAGGACCGGCATCGCCGCGCTGCCGCTGGCCATGACCACCGTCTGGCTGGCCAACACCGCGAGCCTGCTGCTGCCGGTGTCGAACCTGACGAACCTTCTCGCCATGGACCGCCTGGGCATGTCCACCAAGGAGTTCGCCGGGCGGCTCTGGCTGCCGCAGGCCGTCTCGATCGCGGTCACCATGGTCTTCCTGTGGGTGTTCTTCTGGCGGCGCGGCCGGCGCGGCGCCGACCGCTACGTCCCGCCCGGTCCCGTCCCGGTCGCCGACCCGCTGCTGTTCCGCGTCGCGGCCACGGTGTGCGTGCTGTTCATCGCCGCGCTCCTGCTGGAGCTGCCGATCCAGCTCGCCGCCCTCGCCGCGGCGGTGCTGATGGTCGCCGCCTTCGCCTGGCGCGACCGGTCCAAGCTCACCCTCGCCCTGTTCCCCTGGCAGCTCCTGGTCTTCGTCACCGGCCTGTTCCTGGTGGTGCCCACCCTGAGCCGGTACGGCCTGGCCGACCTCATGGGCGCGCTGACCGGCACGGCGGGCGACGCCGGCGGCGCCTACCGGGCGGCGGTCACCGGCGGCGGGCTGGCCAACCTGATCAACAACCTGCCCGCCTACACCGCGGTGGAGAAGGTCGTCCCGCCCGGCAACCGCGACCAGCTCCTCGCCCTGCTCATCGGCACCAACATCGGGCCGGTGATCACCCCCTGGGCGTCGCTGGCCACCCTGCTGTGGTTCGAGTGGTGCCGCCGCCGCGCGGTGCGGGTGCCGCCGCTGACGTTCGTGCTGGCCGGGGCCGGGCTGGCGGTGACCGGGGTGGCCGCCGCCGTGGCAGCGCTGCTGCTCACCGCCTGACGTCCGCGGAGGTCCGCGGGGGGCCGGGGAGCCCACGGGGGTCAGCGTGCGGCCTCCTGGACGGCCCCGGCCTCCTTCAGGACCTCCTCCAGCAGCTCCTCCCGCAGCCCGGCCCGCCCGGCGACGAAGTCGCACCCGCTCCCGTCCAGCGGGACGCGGTCGAACGGCGCGCCGTCGAAGCCTCCGACCACCGCCCCGGCCTCCCGTGCGATCAGCAGGCCGCCCGGCAGATCGACGACCCCGGTCCGGTAGCCCACGATCCCGTCGATGTCCCCCCGGGCCAGCATCACCCAGGCGAGCAGCGGGGCCCACAGCCGCAGCACCCGGCGGGCACGCAGGTCGAGCGCCGCCTTCAGCGCCGTGGCCACGGGGTCGCCGCGCCGCACGCCGTACCCCTGGACCCAGGCCAGCACCGGACCGGAGCGGCCGGGCCGGTACGGCGGAGCCGACAGCGGGCCCGCCGGGCCGACCGCGCCCCGGCCCCGCACGGCCGACCAGGTACGGCCGGTCACCGGCTCGTGCACGACCCCCAGCTCGGGCCGCCCGCCGCGGCACAGCGCCAGGCCCACGGCGTACAGAGGCAGGCCGATCGCCACGTTGTTGGTGCCGTCGAGCGGATCGATGACCCACGTCCACTCCGACCCGGCCTCACCCAGCACGCCCGCCTCCTCGGAGATCACCGCGTGCCCGGGGAACGCCGAGAGGACCCGGCCGACCAGCAGCCTCTCCGACGAGAGGTCGAGGTCGGTGACCACGTCGCCGTCGTCGCCCTTGGGGTTGACCACGAGGGCCGCCCGGGTGCCCTCGGTGATCAGCCAGCCGGCCGCCCGCGCGGCGTCCACGGCGACCCGGCGGGCGCGCTCCAGATCCGTCGGCGCGGCGGCGCGATCCTCGTCCCGCTCCGCGGCGCCGTCTCCGGCGCGATCCTCGTCCCGCTCTGCGGCGCCGTTCCCGGTGTGCTCCTCGTCCTGTCCCGCGGCGCCTTCTCCGGCGCGGCCCTCGCTCGCCTGCCGAACCATGTGGTCCTCCTCGGTCGTGTCGTGGACCGGCGCCCGCCGGTCCGCCCGGTGGGCGGTCAGGACAGGCGCCCCGCCGCGTGCAGCGCGGCCCGCGCGGTCTCCCGCGCGTCGCAGCGGTGGCGGGGGACCAGGTGGGCGCCGAGCCCGAGCGGGCCGAGCGACAGGTCGCTGCGGCCGGGACGGCCGTGGCCCAGCGCGATCGTGGCGGTCTCCCCGCCGGGCACGACGCTGGAGTGGAACACCCCGGCGGGCAGCGTGTAGGTCTCGCCCGGCCCGTACACCTCGCTCACCCCGGGGGCGCACCGGACGGTGCGCGGGGTCGGCAGGACGCGGTCGCCGCCCGCGTCGCTGACGACCTCGAAGACCCGGTGGGTGGCCCCGGGCGGGACGGTCGTCCCACCGCCTCCGCCCGTGGCCTCTCCGGCGTGCCCGGGTGTTCCACCGTTTCCGCCCGTGGCCTCTCCGGCGTGCCCGGGGATCCCGCCGGTCGCGCCCGCGGCGCCGTCACCCGCATCGTCCCCCGCGCCGCCGCCCGCGTCGCCGACGTCGGCGCGCACGTTCTCCACCCGGCCGTACAGCACGTGGCTGACCAGGTCCCAGCTGTGGCAGTGGATCTGGGAGGTGGTGGAGGCGGCGCGCGGCAGCGCGCCGGACCAGATGTGCAGGCACACGCCGTACTCCCCGGTCCGCTCCAGCGGCAGGCAGAGGAACCCGAGCGGATGGCGGACCCCGGCGACCGGGGAGGCGCCCGACGCGATGTCCCGCAGCACCCGCCCGGCCCAGCCGCGCAGGGCCTCGCCCCCGCGGCCGCCGGTCATCTCCTCGTACAGCTCCTGGTATCTCATCTCGTCCCGTCAGGGGTAGGGATTCTTGGCCCGGAGCGCCTTGCGCGTGAGGTCGGCGACATCCCTGTCGGTGTAGGACCGGGGGAGGGGCAGGCCGAGGGTCTCGAACAGCTTGCGCACCTCCTCGATCGTCGGCTCGTCGCCGAGCGGGACCGACCTGGCCAGCTCGATCGGCACCCTCCTGGCCTGCTCCAGGCTGGCCATCAGCTCGGTGGTGCAGCTGTCGTAGTAGAAGGACCGCCGCCCGGCGAGCAGCGCCCGCCGCGGGTCCTCCCCGGTGATGATCAGTGAGGAGGCCGACAGGTCCCAGCGGAACGTCGTCATCGTGGCCGACAGCCCGATGTGGATCTCCAGCAGGCCGAACCGCTGGTGGTACCAGCAGCCCGCGAGGATGGTGGCGAACGCCTCCTTGCGGGTGCGCTCGGCCGTCCAGACCTCGCCCGTGCCGTCCGGCTCCTGCGACATTGACCGGCGGAAGCGGGCGTACGCCTCGCAGACCCGCTCGTCGGCCGGGTCGATGATCTCCAGGCGCATCAGCAGCGCGCGCCGCTGCGCCCGCGCGGCCGCCACGCACTCGGGCAGCGTCACCGCGCGGAGGTAGGTGCCCGTACCGCCCTTGAAGGTCCAGCGGTCGGTGCCGGCGCGCGCCTCCGCGTGCGCCTTGGCGATCTCCTCCGCGCCGTTGAGGACCTTGACGACCGACAGGTCCGCAAGCGCTCGCCCGGCATCGGAGACCACGCCCTCCAGCCGCTGCATCCGCTCCGGCAGCGTGGCGGTCCTGGCGAAGCTCTCCCGCATCGCCGTCTCGGCCGGCTCCTGGCGCCAGCGGTCACGCAGGATCGCGGTGGTCAGCAGGGCCAGCACCAGCAGGGTCCCGGACTCGATCACCTGGTCGCGCACGGCCTTGTCGATGGCGTCGTCCAGCAGGCCCACCACGCCGACGCCCACCGCGAGCAGCAGGGCGATGAAACCGTCGGCGTTCTTGCCGAGCCATGTCCCGAACCGTGCCATCCGACCCATGCGCGCTCCGCCCGTCCGCCCGCCCGTTCACCGGGTCCACCGGCCCGTCCGCGGGTCCGCCCGGTCCGCCGGGTCCGCCGGGTCCGCCGGGTCCGCGTCTCGTCCGCGGTCCCGTCCGATCCGCCCCGGTTCACGCTTCGCCCGCGGCCCTGCCCGATCCGCGGCCCCGCCCGGGTCGCCGCCCCGCGCGGCCGATGTCCCCGCCGTCATAGTAGGACCGGATCCCGCCGCGCTCCAGGCACGGAACGGGACGGGATCCGGCCGCCTCGACGCTCTCCCGGAAAGCGGGCGTCCACGCCCGGGTCCCCCGTACGGCCGGCCGGATCACCGGCGGGGCGCCGGCCGTACGGGAGGGTGACCGGGATGGTCAGAACCAGCCGCGCCTGCGGGCCATCGACTCCAGCCCCGCGCGCAGCGACTGCTCCACCTGGCCCGGATGGTCGCCGTGCCGGACCGTGAACCGGTCGTAGGTGTCGCCGCCGGACGACAGGAAGCCGCCTCGCTTGTCGGCCTCCAGGATGACGTCCATCGAGTGCGGCCCGGTGATGAACGTCAGCTCCAGCTCGCTGAAGTGCCGGCCGTACTCGTGGCCCGCGTGGTACTCGATCTCCTGGAAGAAAGGCATCCGCGAGCCGCGCAGCGTGCCCCGCTCCAGGTCGGCCTTCTTGAAGTGGAAGCCCATCCGGCTCAGCGCGCCGAGCACGTTGTCCTGGGCGGGCAGCGGGTTGACGAACAGCGGGTCGAGGTCGCCCTTGTCCAGCGCCCCGGCCAGGGCCAGCTCGGTGGCCACGCCGAGCCGCATGCCGCGCAGCGGGTGGCCGCCGACGGCGCTGATCGGGGTCTCCCACGGGACGGCGATCTCGAACGGCGCCGAGTGGGCCGTGCCCGCCGCGAGCTGGAACGGCCCGGCCACCTGCTCGCGCAGGAAGCTGTAGGTCGCGTGGTGCTCGTTGTCGCCGCTCTCGACCTCGACGACCGCGGTGAAGTCGATGAAGATGCCCTCGACCTGGTGGTCGGAGCCGCCGCCGCGGAAGTCGACGCGCCCGCGCAGGATCTCGCCGGGGCGGACGTGGGAGTTCTGCAGGATCGTGTCGACTTCGACGCCCGCGCCGAACGCGGCCATCAGCTTGCGGAAAACCATGGGGACTCCCCGGGTGTCGTCTGATGTGAGGTGGGACGCGCCCGGTCAGGAGGCGCGAGTCGGAACGGGTCTGGAGTGGGGCGTGCCCGGCCGGGACGCTCGTGGCCGGACGGGTTCGGGATGGGCGCGCCCGATGGGGACGCGCGTCGCGGAGACGGATCGGAGGCGGGACGCCCCGGCCGGGGCGGGGTCCGGCCGGGGACGGGCTCGATCGGGACGGGCTCAGCCGGGCTGGGTGGACGGCCTGCCCTGGCCGTTCACACCGTTCACACCGTTCCCGCTCCCGGCGCCGCCGTCGCCGATGCCGCCGATCCGCGGCAGGAGCTGGGCCAGGAGCATCGTGGACAGCGCCGACGACTCGCCGGAGGTGCCGTCGGTGCGGACCACCAGGGGACGCGGGGCGCTCTCGGCGAGCCTGGCCCCCACGTCGAGACGGCGGCGGGCCAGCTCGTACTGGAGCACCGCCCGGTTGTCGCGGTAGGAGTCGGCCAGCCTGCGCAGCCCCCGGGCCTCGTTCTCGGCGGAGGTGAGCTCGGCCCGGCCCTTCGCCTCGATCTCCCAGCGCACCCGCTGGGCCTCGGTCTCGTGCTCCTCCAGCATGCGGGCGACGTCCTTGCGGGCGGTGTTGGCGGCGGCCCGCACCTCCACGATCCGCGCGTCCCGCGTCTTCTTGGCGCGCTCGATCTCCATCAGCAGGGTGTCGATCCGCCGCTTGCGGGTGAGCTCCCACTCCCGCTCGAACGCCGACAGCTCTTTGGCGACCTTCTCCCGGGTGGCCAGGTGCTGCTGGTAGGCGTCGGGCAGCTGCACGTCGGGGATGTTGGCGCCGGTGATCCGCACGCCGTACCGGCCGAGCTGGCGGGTCAGCAGCTCCTGCATGTCGCCGACGTCGGACCCGCGCAGGTCGTAGGCGCGCTCGGTGTGCACCCTGCGGCTGCGCTGGCGGATGGCGTCCTGTACGGCGCTGCTCAGCACGAGGTCGAAGTTGCTCGCCCCGATCGTCCGGACGAAGGCCACCGGGTCGACGATGCGGAACTTCAGGAAGAACTCGATCGACTTCAGCGGCACGTTCTCCGCGGTCGGGCAGGCCACGATCGGCGCCGAGTAGGGGATCTCGGTGGAGGTGTCCACCACCGCGTCCACCCGGTCCCACGGCAGCCACAGGTAGTGGCGGCCCGGGGGCAGGGTGCCGATGATCGCGCCCCAGCGGCTGCGCACGCCGGTGGTGCCCTCCTCGATCTCGATGATCGCCCGCCGCCACACCCAGACCAGCGAGGCCAGCAGCAGGACCACCGCGCCCACCGCGGACAGGAAGGAGATCACCCCGCCGGCGAGCACCGCCGTGCCGGCGAGGTAGAGCGCGGCGAACGGCAGCGTCAGCCAGGCGAAGCCGCGGCGGTCCTTGGGGATGACCACCGGGACCAGCCGGCCCGACTCGCCGCCGCGCAGCAGCTGGCGGATCTCCGACCAGGAGGCCAGGGATTCCTTGATCTTGGAGAACTCCGCGCTCATCGCACGTCCTCACCTTCCCGGGCCGCCGGCCCGCCCTGCGCCTCGGCCGCCCGGAGCGCCCGCTCCGACGGCTCTGCCCGCCCCGCCTGCGACGTCCCGGCCGGGCCGGTCCCGCCCGCCGTACCGGTGCCGCCGGTCCCGCCTGTTCCGCCGCCCGCGCCGCCGGTCTCCGGAGCCGGGTTCAGCAGGGCGGCGATCTCCGACCCGCGCTCCTCGACCCGCCTGCCGATCTCGGTGACGCGCGCCCTGATGGCCGCCATGTCCTGCTCGGAGAACAGCTGCGTGTCGCGGCTGCCGACGAGCTGCCTGGCCAGGGTCAGCAGGTCGATGTCGGGCTGCTCGCCCACCTGCACCATCCGGGGCAGGTGCGCGGCCACCGCCTCCAGCTTGTCGAGCAGGTCCTGCTGGAACCGGTAGTCCAGGATCTCCGGCGCCTGGGCCGCGCTCAGCGCCCGGATGTCCAGCGCCTGCGCTTCCAGCAGCGCCGCGTTGGCCTTGGCGGTGGACTCCGCCTCCACCAGCCGCTGGCTCGCCTGCGCCTTGGCCTGGTAGGAGGCGCGCTCCAGCGCGGTGTCCATCCGGGCCTGGTATCCGGCTATCTCGGCCTGGATGGCCGACAGCTGCTCCTGCAGCCCGGCGAGCTCCCTGACGAGGTCTCCCTCGTTCTGCTCCTTGCGCAGCTGCAGCTCGTACTCGTAGGTGTACGCCTCCTTGGCCACCCTGATCATCTCGGGGGCGGCGAGGTCCATCCGGTACTCCTGGCTCGTCGGCTCGGCGTGCGTGATGTTCACGTCGGTGAGCCGTACGGCGGGCAGGAACTGCTGGTTGAGGCTGTCCAGCATGCCCAGGGTGCTCTCGCCGACCAGGTCGTAGATCTCCTCGGCGCGCTGGGCGTAGATGAGGGAGCGGGTGACCTCGCTGATGGCGTTCTGCAGCTTGGCCTGGAAGCCGGCGACCGAGCCGAGGACGAAGATGAACTCGGCCGGGTCCTCGATGCGGAACTGCAGGAACAGGTCGACGCTCGCCTTGACGCCCTGCTGGGTCGGGGCTTCGCTGATGGGCGCGTTGAAGGGGTACTCGCGGGTGGTGTTGACGATGTAGCTGACCCGCTTCCACGGGTTGAACAGCGTCACCCGGCCCGGCTCGGCGATCTGCACGAGCTTGCCGAACTTGGTGATCAGCGCCTTGGCGCCCTCGGGGACCATGACCACGCTGCGCCGCCACCACAGGAACGCGGCGGCCAGCACCAGGACCAGCCAGTAGTGCGGGCCGAACAGCACCCGCGCGCCGTCGGGCAGCCCGGTGGCCACCAGCCCGGCCAGGCCGAGGACGGCCAGGACCACCAGCGGGACGATCAACCGCGCCGTCGTCCCCTTGGGGATCACCACCGGTGAGATCACGTGGGCCGGCCGGCCGTCCGGCCCGGCCGCGGTGAAGCTCCGGCTGAGGATCTCACCGGCCTCGGCCAGTGAGGCGCTGCGGGCCTCGATGACCGTCCCGGTGGAGACGTCCTGGTCGCGGGCCGCGGCGAAGTCGGCCGGGTCGAGCGCGAAGCCCTTCTCGCCGGGCGCCTGGCCGGTGAACTGGCCCGCCAGCCGGCCCATGGCCTGGCCGGCCATCTGGCGCGGGTCACCTCCCTGTCCTATCGCCTGGGCGGCCGCCGCAGCGGTCCGCATGACCTGTTGTGACCGGGACATCTGACCTCCGGGGGGTAGTCGTACGAGATAGTCCGATATATCAGTCTTTGGGGGATTCTGTTTGGCGTATCAGGATGGGGCACCGGGTGGCGGAGCCGTATCCGGCAGTGAAGTCCTCCGGGCTTGACGTCGGCTTGCCACCGGATTGAAGCCGTCCGGCCCATCCTGGAAGCCACCCGTCAACCCCGTGTCTCCGTCCCGCGCCCTCGCCCGTTCGGACGCCCTTTTTTACGCTCTCTTTACGCCCAACGCGCCCGGCGGGCCGAAGGTGCCCGTACGGCCGGACGGATCGCGGACGCGCGGCCCGCCGTACGGCCGGGCGGACCGCGGACGCGCGGCCCGCGCGCCGTACGCGCGCGCCGGGCCGTGGCCGTCCAGCCGGGCCGCGGTCGGCCGGTCGGCCGGGCGGGCGGCCGGGCGGAAATGTCGGTGGGCCCGCCTACAGTGGGTGGAGTGAGGCCGGTAACTGATTTGCAGCGCAAGGTGGCGCCCTTCCAGGTGGTCACCGAGATGACCCCGTCGGGCGACCAGCCCGCAGCGATCGCCGATCTGGAGCGGCGCGTGGGCGCGGGGGACAAGGACACCGTCCTGCTGGGCGCCACGGGCACCGGCAAGACCGCCACCATCGCCTGGCTGATCGAGCGGCTGCAGCGGCCGACCCTGGTCATCCAGCCCAACAAGACGCTCGCCGCGCAGTTCGCCAACGAGCTGCGCGAGATGATGCCGAACAACGCGGTCGAGTACTTCGTCTCGTACTACGACTACTACCAGCCCGAGGCGTACGTCCCGCAGAGCGACACCTACATTGAGAAGGACTCCTCGATCAACGACGAGGTCGAGCGGCTGCGCCACTCGGCGACCAACTCGCTGCTGACCCGCCGCGACACGATCGTGGTGGCGTCGGTGTCGTGCATCTACGGCCTGGGCACCCCGCAGGAGTACGTCGACCGCATGGTCCGCCTCCAGGTGGGCCAGGAGATCGAGCGTGACCGGCTGCTGCGCCGCCTGGTCGACATGCAGTACACCCGCAACGACCTGGCCTTCACCCGGGGCACCTTCCGGGTGCGCGGCGACACCATCGAGATCATCCCGAAGTACGAAGAGCTCGCCGTGCGCATCGAGATGTTCGGCGACGAGATCGAGAAGCTCTCCACGATGCACCCGCTGACCGGCGAGGTGATCACCGACGACGACGAGGTCTACATCTTCCCGGCCTCCCACTACGTCGCGGGCCCCGAGCGGATGGAGAAGGCCATCGCCGGCATCGAGGCCGAGCTGGCCGAGACGCTGGAGAGGATGGAGCGCCAGGGCAAGCTCCTGGAGGCGCAGCGGCTGCGCATGCGCACCACCTACGACCTGGAGATGCTGCGCCAGATCGGCACCTGCTCCGGCGTCGAGAACTACTCGCGCCACATGGACGGCCGCGCCCCCGGCAGCGCCCCCAACACCCTGCTCGACTACTTCCCCGAGGACTTCCTCCTCGTGCTGGACGAGTCGCACCAGACCGTGCCGCAGATCGGCGCGATGTACGAGGGTGACGCCTCCCGCAAGCGCACGCTCGTCGAGCACGGCTTCCGGCTGCCGTCCGCGATGGACAACCGCCCGCTGAAGTGGGAGGAGTTCCTGGAGCGGATCGGCCAGACCGTCTACCTCTCGGCCACCCCCGGCCCCTACGAGCTGGGCCGCTCCGGCGGCGACGTGGTCGAGCAGGTCATCCGGCCGACCGGCCTGGTCGACCCCGAGGTGATCGTAAAGCCCACGACGTCGCAGATCGACGACCTCGTCCACGAGATCAGGATCCGCGCCGAGAAGGACGAGCGGGCCCTCGTCACCACGCTGACCAAGAAGATGGCCGAGGACCTCACCGACTACCTCCTGGAGCTCGGCATCCGGGTCCGCTACCTCCACAGCGAGGTCGACACCCTGCGCCGCATCGAGCTGCTCCGCGAGCTGCGCTCCGGCGAGTTCGACGTGCTGGTCGGCATCAACCTCCTGCGTGAGGGCCTCGACCTGCCGGAGGTGTCGCTGGTGGCCATCCTCGACGCCGACAAGGAGGGCTTCCTGCGCTCGGAGACCTCGCTGATCCAGACGATCGGCCGCGCGGCCCGCAACGTCTCCGGCCAGGTGCACATGTACGCCGACCGGATCACCCCGTCCATGGAGCGGGCGATCGAGGAGACCAACCGCCGCCGGGCCAAGCAGATCGCCTACAACGAGGCCCACGGCATCGACCCGCAGCCGCTCCGCAAGAAGATCGCCGACATCCTCGACTCGCTCAACCGCGAGGACGCCGACACCGAGCAGCTCCTCGGCGGCGGCGGCCGCCAGCAGACGCGCGGCAAGGCGCCGGTCCCCGGCTTCGCCTCCAAGGCCGCCGGCCAGCACGCCAAGGCCATCGCCGGGGAGATGCCCCGGGCCCAGCTGGAGGAGCTGGTCGCCTCGCTCACCGAGCAGATGCACCAGGCCGCGGCCGACCTGCAGTTCGAGGTCGCCGCCCGGCTCCGCGACGAGATCAAGGAGCTCAAGCGCGAGGTCCGCGACATGCGCGAGGCCGGCGTCTCCTGAGCCGACCGGCCGCCCCGGGAGTGAGACCTCCGGGGCGGCCCGAGGAGATCCTTCCCGCTGTGAGCCCCCATGGCAGGGAGGCGACGCCGTTCAGCGACGGCATGATCTGGTCCGTGGGCTAGCGGGGCCCGGCCATGTCGGAGGACTCCGCCGCGGCCTTCCCGCCGGGGTGCCGGTCGCCGGCGGACGCCTGCAGTTCGTCGATCTTGGCGTGCAGGCGGGCCAGTTCCCCGGCGATGACGGTGAGCGTGTCCTCGACGCGCTGCTCCTCGGCCGAGGTGGTCTGGTCGTCCATGGCGTTGACGACGACGGCGATGAACAGGTTCAGCACCACGAAGGTGGTCAGCGGGATGTAGCCGACGAAGAACACCCACGCCCAGGGCTTCTGCCCCATCACCTCGGAGGCGATGTCGGGCCATCCCTCGCCGGTCATGACCTGGAACAGGGAGAACAGCGAGGTGGGCAGTTCGGCGAAGTACTGCGGAGCGGTGTCGCGGAACAGGTGCGTCGCCAGCACCGCCGAGACGTACACCAGCAGGATGATCAGGCCGACGATCGAGAGCATGCCGGGGGCGGCCGCCATCAGGGCGCCGATGACCTTCCGCATGCTGGGCACGGCCGACACCAGGCGCAGCGCCCGCACGATCCGCAGTGTGCGCAGCACCGAGGTGGAGGCCGACGCGGGGGCGAAGGAGACCGCCACGACGAGCGTGTCGAACCAGTTCCACGGGTCGCGGAAGAACTTCCCACGGTAGGCGTACAGCCGGGCGGCGAGTTCGGCGACGAAGACGGCCAGGGTGACCCGGTCGATCACGTGCAGCAGGCCGCCGATCCGGTCGACGAGGAGCGAGGAGGTCTCGCAGCCGATGGTGACCGCGTTGAGGACGATGACGACGATGACGACCCGCTGCAGGCGGGGGGTTTCGAGGATGCGGCGTACACGTTCTCGTGCCGATGCCCGGCCGGCTTCCGTAGGGGGAGGGATCACCGGTCGATCATCCCAAATCCGGCACGACACCTTTTCGGCGCACCAGCGGACACCCCATTGGCACGGGAGAGCCGGGACGCCCGCGGCGGGGAGAGGGCCGCCGCGCGGGCGGAGACGGACGTGGAGCGGCTCCTACGGAGCCTTGCCGTCCATGTACGTGCTCAGATCGAGGTCGATGTCCACGTCGAAGCCGGCGGACGTCCGCAGCCGTCCCGGGTGGATCGCTCCGCCTTTCGTCAGCGGGGCTCTTCCCGCTGGGGGCGGCTGAGCATGGTGCGCCGGTAGAGCTCGTCGATCTGGTCCAGCGGGTCGGGGGCGCGGCGGCGGGCCTCGATCTCCAGGTCGGTGCGGCTCTGGAGGTCGGCGATGACCCCGGCCGAGTGCGACATCTGGTCGTTGAGCAGGTCGGCTCGGATGCGGGAGCAGGAATCGGTCAGCTTGGCGTGGTGGTCGCGCAGCAGGCCGAACGAGTGGCGGTCGGAGTTGGAAGGCATGCGGGCGTGCCGGGCGTAGAGGCCGAGTTGGGCGTCGAGCTGGTCGGCCTGTACGGCGATCTCGGCCATCAGGTGGGGCAGGTCGCCCAGGCCCCAGCCGTCGCGCAACGCCTGCTCGACGGCCTGGCGGGTCAGGGAGACCTCCCGGCGCAGGTCGATGCGCATCCGCTCGGCCTCGGCGGCCTCGCCGGTGCCCATCGACGCCACGTGGGTGGCGACCCGGTCGCCGACCTTGCGGGCCTCCTTGGTGGCCTTCTTGCCGACCTTGACCAGGAGGTAGATCCCGGCCGCCGAGGCGAGAAGGACGAACAGCAGGATCACCAGCGCGATGGTGACGAAAGTGCCGATGGGAGCCACCTCCTGACGGGGGCGAGACGGGTTCTTCGAGCATATCCCCGGGACCGGGGACGGGGCGGAGCCGTGGGCGGGAGGATCCGGCCGCGGGGCCGCCCGTCCTGTGCTGGGGCGGCCGGGCAGGACCCGGTGGGGCCGGGGCCGGGGTCAGGTCGGACTTCGGCGCAGGGCGCGGCGGCGCCGTACCCTGCGGATCGCCCACCAGCCGAACAGGGCGAGGATCGCCACGCCGACGATCACCAGGACCGGAAGGAAGACGGCGACCAGGCTCATGCCGAGCGAGCCGGCGTCCTCCAGGGTGCTGACCACGGGGGCGCCCACCCCGGCGGTGGAGACGTTGACGACCGGCCTGGCGGTGGACTTCATCACGTGTACGGCCAGCGCGATCGCGATGCCCAGCACCCAGCTCAGCCAGGGGTTGTGGCTCATCCAGGCCGAGCCGTCGAGCCGGGCCGCCGCCTCGGTGGCGCTGAACACCACGCCGCCGGAGGCCGGGCGGACGACCGTCTGGATCATGTCGTTGACGCTGTCGACCGCCGGGACCTTGTCGAGCACGATCTCGGCGAGCAGCAGCACGCCGATGATCGCGAGCACCCAGCCGTTGGACAGCCAGGCGAACTCGTTCGGCAGCCGCACCTCGTCGGTGAGGTTGGCGAGCACGCCGACGACCAGCAGCGGGATGTAGGCGTTGAGCCCGGCCGCCGTGGACAGCCCCAGGCCCGTCAGTGCCGCGAGCATCGTGCCTCCTCCGTCTGTCGCCCTTCCCTCAACGAACGATCACGGCGCAAAGATCCCGTCTCGGCGGACCGCGGCGGCGGCGGAGGCCCCGGGAGGTACGGGGATCACGGTGTCCCCGAGGTCACCGCGTCATCGGATGTCACGGTGATTCCGGGGATCGCGGGCTCTCCGGGAGGCACGGGGGCTCCGGGGGAGCCGTCGGCGGCGAGGTGGGGTGGGAGCCAGCCGTGGCCGGGGACGTGGTGGCGGACCACCCTCGCCGGGACGCCGGCGATCACGCTGTGGTCGGGGAACTCGCCGCGGACCACGGCTCCGGCGGCGACCACGCACTGCCGGCCGATCCGGGTGCCCGGCAGGATGATCGCGCCGGTGCCCAGCCAGGAGCCGGAGCCGATGACCACGGGGTTGTTGCGGGGCCACTGGCGGCCGATCGGCGTCTCGGGGTCGTCGTAGACGTGGTTCTGGTCGGTGATGTAGACGTAGGGGCCGGTGAAGACGTGGTCGCCGATGTCGATCGACTGGTGCCCGACGATGTGGCCGCCCCGGCCGATGGAGCAGTGGCCGCCGATCCGCACGACGCTGCCGGGGCCGAGGTCCACCCCGGGGCCCATGCCAGCGGAGATGGAGACCCGCTCGCCGACGAGGGTGTGCTCGCCGATCTCGATCCACCGCTCGCCGAAGACGGCGCCGATGGGAAAGGCCAGGCAGGCGCCCTCGCCCAGGCGGCGGAACCGGTAGCCGCCGGGGCTGGCCGGGGTGACCGCGCCGGCTGCGCGGAGCGCGGACCAGCCGCGGTGGACAAGAGTGCCGAGGACGCGCCTCAACACCCCATGTAGTGACATAGGGGGATAAGTTACCGTTCGAGGGTTTACCCGGGAAATGCGGGGCAGGGCAGGTGACGGGGCGGTTCGCGGCAGCCGTTTGATATTCTGAGAGCCCGTGGACAGTAGGCCCCCATCAGGGGGTGCCTGCAGCTCTATCGCGACCACGGGAGACTCCTTGCGCAGCGCCGCACAAACCAAGCATCTGTTCGTCACCGGCGGCGTCGCCTCCAGTCTCGGCAAGGGACTGACGGCGTCGAGCCTCGGACGCCTTCTCAAGCTGCGTGGCCTGCGAGTCACCATGCAGAAGCTCGACCCCTACCTCAACGTCGACCCCGGGACGATGAACCCGTTCCAGCACGGTGAGGTCTTCGTCACCGACGACGGGGCCGAGACCGACCTCGACGTCGGCCACTACGAGCGCTTCCTCGACACCGAGCTGCACGGCTCCGCGAACGTGACCACGGGCCAGGTGTACTCCAACGTGATCGCCAAGGAGCGCCGCGGCGAGTACCTCGGTGACACCGTCCAGGTCATCCCGCACATCACCAACGAGATCAAGGACCGCATCCGGTCCATGGCCGGCCCCGACGTCGACGTGGTCATCACCGAGGTCGGCGGCACCGTCGGCGACATCGAGTCGCTGCCCTTCCTCGAGGCCGTCCGCCAGGTCCGCCACGAGGTCGGCCGCGACAACGTGTTCTTCCTCCACGTCTCGCTGCTGCCGTACATCGGGCCGAGCGGCGAGCTGAAGACCAAGCCGACCCAGCACTCCGTGGCCGCGCTGCGCAGCATCGGCATCCAGCCCGACGCCATCGTCCTGCGCTCGGACCGGCCGGTCGCCACCCCGATCAAGCGCAAGATCAGCCTGATGTGCGACGTCGACGAGGACGCCGTCGTCTCGGCCGTGGACGCCGCGAGCATCTACGACATCCCCAAGGTCCTGCACACCGAGGGCCTGGACGCCTACGTCGTCCGCCGCCTCGGCCTGCCCTTCCGCGACGTCGTCTGGAAGGAGTGGGAGCAGCTCCTGCGCCGGGTGCACCACCCGGCCAGGGAGGTCACGATCGCGCTCGTCGGCAAGTACATCGACCTGCCCGACGCCTACCTGTCGGTCACCGAGGCGATGCGCGCCGGCGGCTTCGCCAACGACGCCCGCGTCAACATCCGCTGGGTCAAGAGCGACGACTGCGAGACCCCCGAGGGCGCCGCCCGCGAGCTCGACGGCGTGGACGGCGTGCTCATCCCCGGCGGCTTCGGCGTACGCGGCATCGAGGGCAAGCTCGGCGCGGTCCGGCACGCCCGGGAGAACAAGGTCCCGCTGCTCGGCATCTGCCTGGGCATGCAGTGCATGGTCATCGAGGCCGCCCGCAACCTCGCGGGCATCGAGGACGCCGGCAGCACCGAGTTCGACCCCGAGACGCCGCACCCGGTGATCTCCACCATGGCCGACCAGAAGGACGTCGTCGCCGGCGACCGCGACATGGGCGGCACCATGCGGCTGGGCCTCTACCCCGCCAAGCTCACCGAGGGCTCCCTCGCCCGCCAGCTGTACGGCAAGGCCAGGGCCGACGAGCGCCACCGCCACCGCTACGAGGTCAACAACGCCTACCGCGCCGACCTGGAGAAGATCGGCATGGTCTTCTCCGGCCTGTCGCCCGACGGCCGCCTGGTGGAGTACGCCGAACTGCCCACCGACGTCCACCCGTTCTTCATCGGCACCCAGGCGCACCCGGAGTTCCGCTCCCGGCCCACCCGCTCGCACCCCCTGTTCAAGGGCCTCGTCGCCGCCGCCCTGGCCTACGCCGAGGCCCGCGGCACCACGGCGAAGGCCGGGCGGGGCAAGTGAGCGCCCCCGAACCGCAGGCGGACCGTACGGACGACTCCGGGCGGGTGACGGCGGACCGGGCGGACGCCTCCGCCGGTCCCGGGGTCCCCGAGGTCGTCGACGTCCCGGAGGAGTGGAAGGTCGTCTCCTCGGCCGAGCACTTCTCCGGGCGGGTCATCACCGCGCTGACCGACCGGGTCGTCATGCCGGGCGGGGACGGCGAGGACGAGGTCGTCGCCCGCGACTACGTCCGTCACCCCGGGTCGGTGGCCGTGGTGGCGCTCGACGACGAGGACCGGGTCCTGATGATCCGCCAGTACCGCCACCCGGCCCGGCGGCTGCTGTGGGAGCTGCCCGCCGGGCTGCGTGACGTCGACGGCGAGCCGCTGCACGCCGGGGCGGCGCGGGAGCTGGCCGAGGAGGCGGGCTACCGCGCGCGGACCTGGCACACCCTCGTCGACGCCTTCATCTCGCCGGGGATGACGGACGAGCGGACCCGGATCTTCCTCGCCAGGGACCTCAGCCCCATCCCCGAGGGGGAGCTGGACTTCGTCCGGCGGCATGAGGAGGCCGACATGCCGGTGGTGTGGATTCCCCTGTCCGAAGCGGTTCGGCGTGCCCTGGCGGGAATGATCCACAATTCCCAGGCCGTGGCCGGTATTCTCGCCGCATACGCCGCTTCGGCGGACGCTTTCGCCTCTCTGCGGCCCGCCGACGCACCGGAGGCATGACAGGAGGACACCCTGAGCGAGACGGAGGCCGTCCTCGAGAGCTACCTCGCCCACCTCGCGGTGGAGCGGGGGCTGGCCGCCAACACACTGGCCTCCTACCGCCGTGACCTCCTGCGCTACACCGCGCACCTGAGGAGCCGCGGCCGCGTCGCCCTCGGAGAGGTCGTCGAGGGCGACGTCACGGCCTTCCTGACCGCGCTCGGGGACGGCGACGAGGACCACCAGGCCCTCGTCGCCAGCTCCGTGGCGCGTGCCGCCTCCGCCGTACGCGGCCTGCATCGCTTCGCGCTGCGCGAGGGCCTGTCCGGGCAGGACCCCGCGCACGCGGTGCGCCCGCCGCGCCGTCTGCGGCGGCTGCCCAAGGCGATCAGCGTGGCGGAGGTGGAGCGGCTCATCGCCGCCGCCGGGCCCGAGGGCGCGCCGCTCACCATGCGCAACCGGGCGCTGCTGGAGCTGCTGTACGGCACCGGCGCCCGCATCTCCGAGGCCGTCGGGCTCGCCGTGGACGACGTCGACCTGGGCGCCGAGATCCAGCGGGTACGGCTGCGCGGCAAGGACGGGCGGGTCCGCGCGGTGCCGCTGGGCCGCTTCGCCAGGGAGGCGCTGGGCGCCTACCTCACCCGGGGGCGCCCCCGCATCGCCGTTCAGGGCGGGGGCGGTCCGGGGCTGTTCCTCAACGCCAGGGGCGGCCGGCTGACCCGCCAGGGCGCCTGGGAGGTGCTCCAGGCCGCCGCCGAGCGCGGGGGACTGGACGGAATCTCGCCCCATATCTTGCGACATTCGTTCGCAACACACCTCCTAGACGGGGGTGTGGACGTTAGGGTGGTTCAGGAGCTGCTCGGCCACGCCTCGGTGACGACCACGCAGGTCTACACCCTGGTCACGGTCGACAAGCTCCGGGAGGCGTACGCCGCCGCGCGCCCCCGCGCGCGGCATTGAGCTTGTCCGCGTTCGGGCGTGCCGCCTTGCCGCATACGTGTTGACGCCATAGTGTCCGTCCGGACGGTCCGGTTCGAGGCCGTCAGGGAGGTTCAACTGGTGACTGTGACCACCGACGGTTCTGCTCGGGGAACGACCCCCGGAAACCCCGAGAATCCCTGGGGCGACACCAAGACCGCGGGGACCCCTCACCCGGGGGGAGTCCTCGGCCCCACCGGGCGGCCCCGCCCGGTCTTCCCCGACCCGCCCCCGCGTACGGTGCACGGACCGGCGCGCATCGTGGCCATGGTGAACCAGAAGGGCGGCGTCGGCAAGACCACCACCACCATCAACCTGGGCGCGGCGCTGGCCGAGGCCGGGCTGAGGGTGCTGCTGGTCGACTTCGACCCGCAGGGCGCCCTGTCGGTCGGCCTGGGCATCAACCCCCACCAGCTCGACCTGACGGTCTACAACCTCCTGATGGACCCGCAGATCACCGCCAGGGAAGTCCTGATGGAGACCGGCGTCGAGGGCATGGACCTGCTGCCGAGCAACATCGACCTGTCCGCGGCCGAGGTCCAGCTCGTCACCGAGGTCGCCCGCGAGCAGGTGCTCGGCCGGGTGATCAAGCCGCTGCTGCCCGAGTACGACGTCTGCCTGATCGACTGCCAGCCCTCGCTGGGCCTGCTCACGATCAACGCGCTGGCCTGCGCGCACGGCGTCATGGTCCCGCTGGAGTGCGAGTTCTTCGCGCTGCGCGGCGTCGCGCTGCTCATGGACACCATCATGAAGGTCCAGCAGCGCATCAACGAGGACCTGGTCATCGAGGGCCTGCTCGCCACCATGTACGACGCGCGCACCCTGCACGGCCGCGAGGTGCTGGCCCGGGTGGTCGAGGCGTTCGACGAGAAGGTGTTCCACACCGTGATCAACCGTACGGTCCGCTTCCCGGACGCCACGGTGGCCGGCGAGCCCATCACCAGCTTCGACCCCTCCTCGCTCGGCGCCAGCGCCTACCGCGAGCTGGCCCGCGAGGTCCTGGCCAGGTGGAGCGCCGAGGAGCGCGCCCAGGAACGGTGACCCGCCGTACGGCGGAGAGCGGCCGCGGGCGGGGCACCCGGGGCCGGTGAGCGCGACCCGGGACGGCCGGGTGCGACGGGCACGGACGACGGCGGGCGCCGCGGCGTGCCGGGGAACGGGCGCGATGGCGCCGGGAGAACGGGCGCGACGGCGCGCCGGGGGGCGATGAGCGCGGCCGGGGTGCGGGACAATGGCGGGATGACCGAGCAGCCGCAGCCGGAGCCACAGCCGGCCGGGCGGCCGGAACCGGCCGCCGACACCTTCCGGGTCCGCCTGGAGGTCTTCGAGGGTCCCTTCGACCTGCTGCTCGGCCTGATCGCCAAGCACAAGCTGGACATCACCGAGGTCTCTCTCAGCCAGGTCACCGACGAGTTCATCGCCTACATCCGGGCCAGGGGACCGGAGTGGGACCTCGACCAGACGAGCCACTTCCTGCTCGTCGCGGCGACCCTGCTCGACCTGAAGGCGGCCCGGCTGCTGCCGTCCGGCGAGGTGGACGACGAGGAGGACCTCGCCCTGCTGGAGGCCCGCGACCTGCTGTTCGCCCGCCTCCTGCAGTACCGGGCCTACAAGGAGGTCGCGAAGGTCTTCTCCGGCCGGATGGCCGAGGAGGCGCTGCGCTTCCCCCGGCTCGTCCCCATGGAGGCGCGGTTCGCCGGTCTCCTGCCCGAACTGGTGCTGGGCATCGGCCCCGAGCGCCTCGCGGAGATCGCACGACGGGCCTTCACCCCCAAGGCGCCGCCCTCGGTGTCGGTCGCCCACATCTACCAGCCGCTCGCCAATGTCCGCGAGCAGGCGGTTATCCTTGTCGAGCGGCTGAGGCGGATCCGCCGGGCGACGTTCCGGGCGCTCACCTCCGACTGCGCCGGCACCTTCGAGGTCGTCGCGCGTTTCCTGGCCGTCCTGGAGCTCTACCGGGAGGCTGCCGTCTCCTTCGAGCAGATCGAGCCCCTGGGAGAGCTGCATGTGACCTGGACGGGCAGCGACGACGGCGACATCGCCGTGGCGGACGACTACGACGAGAGCGGCAGGAAAGAAGCTTCATGACCGACGTGGCGCCCGAGGCCGGTCTGCGCGCCGGGCTGGAGGCCATCCTGCTCGTGGTGGACGAACCGGTCGCCGAGCGGACCCTCGCCCAGGTGCTCGAACGCCCCGTTCCGGAGATCGCCGCCGCGTTGCGCGCGCTGTCGGCGGAATACACCGCCGCCGGACGGGGTTTCGACCTGAGAGAGGTCGCGGGCGGCTGGCGGTTCTACACGCGGGCCGAGCACGCGCCCCTCGTGGAGCGGTTCGTCCGCGACGGCCAGCAGGCGCGGCTCACCCAGGCCGCGCTGGAGACCCTGGCCGTGGTCGCCTACCGCCAGCCGGTCAGCCGGGCCAGGGTGGCGGCGATCCGGGGCGTCAACAGCGACGGCGTGATGCGCACGCTGGTGGCGAGGGGGCTGGTCGAGGAGGCCGGCACCGACTCCGAGAGCCAGGCCCTTCTTTACCGCACGACCTCGTACTTTCTCGAACGGATGGGCCTCCGGGAGCTTGAGGAGCTTCCCGAGCTGGCACCGTTCCTTCCCGACGACGTGGAAAACCTAGAGGAGCAGAAGCAGTGAACGACAGGCGTAGCACCCCGTCCGGTGATGGACGCGGTCGAGGCCGCGGCGGAGCCCCGCGCGGCGGCGGCCCCCGCGGAGGCGGCGGCACCCGAGGAGCATCCGGGGCCGGCGGCTTCCGCGGCGGATCCCGGGGCGGTTTCCGCTCCGACGCGCCGCGCCGCGACGACCGCTCCGGCGGCCCGCGCCGCGACGACCGGTTCGACGGGCCCCGGCGTGACGACCGTGAGGGTTTCCGGGCCGAGCGCGGCGGTTCGCGGAGCCGGTACGGCTCCGGCCGCGACGACCGTCCCGGCGGCCCGCGCCGCGACGACCGCTTCGGTGGCCCGCGCCGCGACGACCGCTTCGGTGGCCCGCGCCGTGACGACCGTTCCGGCGGCATCGGCGGTTCCGGTCGCGAGGAGCGTTCCGGCGCGCCGCGCCGTGACGACCGTTCCGGCGGCTTCCGCCGCGATGAGCGCGGCGGCTCCCGTTCCGACGCGCCCCGGCGTGACGACCGCGGGGGCTTCCGGGCCGAGCGCGGTGGTTCGCGCGACCGCTTCGGCGGCCCGCGCCGTGACGACCGTTCCGGTGGTTTCGGCGGTTCCGGTCGTGACGACCGTTCCGGTGCGCCGCGCCGTGACGACCGTTCCGGCGGCTTCCGCCGTGACGACCGCTCCGACGCGCCCCGGCGTGACGATCGCGGGGGCTTCCGGGCCGAGCGCGGTGGTTCGCGCGACCGCTTCGGCGGCCCGCGCCGTGACGACCGCTTCGGCGGCTCCAGCCGTGACGACCGTTCCGGTGGCCCGCGCCGCGAAGACCGTTTCGGCGGTTCGGGCCGTGAGGAGCGCTTCGACGCGCCGCGCCGTGACGACCGCTCGGGCGGCCCTCGCCGTGAGGAGCGTTCCGGTGGCCCGCGCCGTGACGACGCCCCCCGCGGCGGTTCCCGTGCCCGGTACGGCAGGACCGGCCGGCGGGACGAGGTCCAGACGATCGGCGGCGGCCGGTCCGGCTCGTACGGCGAGCGCCGCGGTCCGGCCGGCCGCGCGTCCGGGGCGCCCGCCGGGCGCGGACCCGGCGGGGCCGGGAACGACCGGTTCAAGACCGCCCGCCAGCCGCGCCGCGACCCCGACTTCTACGAGGCCGGCTACACCGACGAGCGCGACACCACCGAGGTCCCCGGCGGCGTCCGGCTGCAGAAGGTCCTCGCCCAGGCGGGCGTGGCCAGCCGCCGGGCCTGCGAGGAGATGATCGGCGAGGGCCGCGTGACGGTCGACGGTCAGGTGGTCCGCCGCTTCGGCGCCCGCGTCGACCCGGCCAAGCAGGTCATCCACGTGGACGGCAAGCGCCTGCCGACCATGCCCGACCTGGTCTACCTCGCGATCAACAAGCCGATCGGCGTCGTCAGCACCATGTCCGACCCCGAGGGCCGTCCCTCGCTGGCCGACTACGTCGCCGACCGCACCGAGCGGCTCTTCCACGTCGGCCGCCTCGACACCGAGACCGAGGGCCTGATCCTCCTCACCAACGACGGCGAGCTGGCCAACCGGCTCACCCACCCCAGCTACGGCGTGCAGAAGAAGTACTGGGCGAAGGTGCCGGGCAAGATCGAGCGCGATCTCGGCCGCCGCCTGCAGAAGGGCATCGAGCTGGAGGACGGCATCGCCCGGGCCGACTCCTTCAGCGTGGTCCAGGAGCACGGTCAGCAGGCGCTGGTGGAGATCATCCTGCACGAGGGCCGCAAGCACGTCGTGCGCCGCATGCTGGAGGAGGTCGGCCACCCGGTCATCGACCTCGCCCGCATCGAGTTCGGCCCGGTCAAGCTCGGCCGCCTCAAGCCGGGCACGGTCCGGGCGCTGACCCTCAGGGAAGTCGGCGAGCTCTACGCCGCCGTCGGCCTGTAACCTTCGGATACACACGCGTTCGGGGCCCGCCGGACCCGTCCCGCCTCGGGCGGGTCCGGCGGGCACGCAAAGGAGGAACGGCGATGATGCGGGCGATCCGCGGGGCGGTCCAGGTCGACGGGAACGACCGGGAGTCCATCCTGTCCGGCGTCACCGAGCTGGTCACCGAGGTGATGGAGCGCAACAGGCTCACCACCGACGACGTGATCAGCGTCATCTTCACCGCCACCCCCGACCTGACCGCGGAGTTCCCCGCGCTGGCCGCCCGCAAGCTCGGCTTCCACGACGTCCCGCTGATCTGCGCCTCCGAGATCGGCGTCCCGGGCGCGCTGCCCCGTGTCGTCCGGCTGATGGCCCACGTGGAGACCGACCGGCCGCGCGCGGAGATCCAGCACGTCTACCTGCGCGGCGCGGTCGCCCTGCGGGTGGACATCGCCCAGTGAACCCGGCGGTCCGGCCGGTGATCCGGGCGGGGATCCGGACGATGATCCGGACGGCGGCCTCCGCCGCGATCCCCGCGGAGATCCCGTCGGCCCCGCCGCGGGTCTCAACACCTTAAGGACAGACGTGAGCGGCCTCGAAAACGTCCTCGTCGTCGGCACCGGCCTGATCGGCGCGTCGGTGGCCCTCGCCCTGCGCGGGCAGGGCGTCACCGTCCACCTCGCCGACCGCGACCCGGCCGCCGTACGGCTGGCCAGCGAGCTGGGCGCCGGCGTCGAGTGGGCCGGTGAGAGCGTGGACATGGCGGTCATCGCGGTCCCGCCGCAGGCGGTGGCGGGCCAGCTCGCCGAGCTGCAGCGGGCCGGGGCGGCCCGTTTCTACACCGACGTCGCCAGCGTCAAGGCGCTCCCGCTCCGGCAGGCCGCCGAGATCGGCTGCGACCTGGCCACCTACGTCGCCGGGCATCCGCTCGCGGGCCGGGAGCGTTCGGGCCCCGCGGCGGCCCGCGCGGACCTGTTCCTGGGCCGCCCCTGGGCGCTGTGCCCGACGGCGGAGACCTCGCCCGACGCGGTGGAGGCCCTGCGCCTGCTGATCAAGCTCTGCGGCGGCGAGGCCGTACAGGTCGGGGCGGTCGAGCACGACCGGGCCGTCGCGGTCGTCTCGCACGCCCCGCACGTGACCGCCTCCGCGGTGGCCGCCCGGCTCGCCGAGGCCCCGGCCGCCGCGCTCGGCCTGGCCGGGCAGGGCGTCCGCGACGTCACGCGCATCGCGGCCGGGGACCCGAACCTGTGGACGGGCATCCTGTCGGGCAACGCGCTGCCGGTGGCCGACGTGCTGGAGGCGGTGGCGGCCGATCTCGCCGCCGCCGCGGCCTCGCTGCGCGCCTCGGCGGGCCCCGACGCCGAAAGCGCCCCGGGCGCGGCGGACGCCCCGGCGGATCCGGAGGCCATGGGCAGGGTCACCGAGCTGCTGCGCCGCGGCGTCGCGGGCACCGGCCGCATCCCCGGCAAGCACGGCGGCCCGGCGCGCGCCTACGCGACCGTCCAGGTCATCATCGGCGACCGTCCGGGTGAGCTGGCCCGGCTGTTCCAGGTGGCCAGGGACGCGGGCGTCAACATCGAGGACGTCCGGCTGGAGCACGCCCCCGGCCTGCCGCTGGGCGCGGCGGACCTGCTGGTGCAGCCGGAGGCGGTGCCGGCGCTGTCGGAGGCGCTGCGCGCCCACGGCTGGCACCTGCCCTGACCTCCGGCACCTGCCCCGGCCCGCCGACGCCGGCCTCCTGGCCGCCGCCCGGACCTCGCCCGGCCTCCGATGCGAGGTTGCGGCCCGGCTGCCGGTAGCCTCGTACAGACAACTGAAGCGGGCTGTAAGGGAGAGGCGCCGTGGCCGGACTGGTCGTCGCCATGGACGGTCCTTCGGGGTCGGGCAAGTCGAGCGCGTCGCGCGGGGTCGCGCGGGCGCTGGGGCTGCGTTATCTCGACACCGGGGCGATGTACCGGGCGATCACGTGGTGGATGCTGCAGGGAGAGGTCGATCTCACCGACCCCGCGGCGATCGCGGTCAGGGCCTCGGAACCGGCCCTTTCGATGGGCACCGACCCCGACGCGCCCACGGTCGCCGTCGACGGCGTCGACGCCGCCGGGCCCATCCGGACGGCCGAGGTCACCGCGGCGGTCTCCGCCGTCAGCGCGGTGCCCGAGGTGCGGCGCCGGCTGGTGGCCGAGCAGCGCGAGATCATCGGGGCGGGCGACATCGTCGTCGAGGGCCGTGACATCGGCACGGTCGTGGCCCCCGAGGCCCCGGTCAAGATCTACCTGACCGCGAGCGCGGAGGCCCGGGCGCTTCGCCGTACGGCGGAGCTCACCGGCACCACGGTGGAGGCGCAGAAGGCCGCGATGGCCCGGCGCGACACCCTGGACTCGACGCGGAAGACCGACCCGCTGGCGAAGGCGGCAGACGCCGTCGAGCTCGACACCACGGCGCTGAACCTGGAAGAGGTCATCGCCGAGGTGCTCCGTCTGATTAAGGAAAAAGTGTGAGCGAAGAAAGCGGCTGGATCGAGGCTGAGCTGACCGATCCGGGTACCGACGACAGCTCCCCGGAGGCGGGCCCCGATCTGGGCCCGCAGCCGGTCGTGGCCGTGGTGGGCCGCCCCAACGTGGGCAAGTCCACCCTGGTCAACAGGATCATCGGCCGCCGCGAGGCGGTCGTGGAGGACGTTCCGGGCGTGACCCGCGACCGGGTCACCTACGACGCGACCTGGCGCGGGCGCAGGTTCACGGTGGTCGACACCGGCGGGTGGGACCCCGACGCGACCGGCATGGCCCTGCGGATCGCCGAGCAGGCGCAGATCGCGGCCGACCTGGCCGACGTGATCCTGTTCGTGGTGGACGCGACCGTGGGCGTGACCGACGCCGACGAGATCGTCGGCCACGTGCTGCGCGGCTCCGGCAAACCGGTCATCCTCGCCGCCAACAAGGTCGACAACCAGCAGATGGAGCTGGAGGCCGCCGCGCTGTGGTCCCTCGGCCTGGGCGAGCCGCAGCCGGTCTCCGCCCTGCACGGCCGGTCCAGCGGTGACCTGCTCGACGTGGTCCTCGACGCGCTGCCTGAGACTCCGAAGCAGACCTTCGAGGCCGAGCGCGGCCCGCGCCGGGTGGCCCTGGTCGGCAAGCCCAACGTCGGCAAGTCCTCGCTGCTGAACAAGCTCGCGGGGGAGGAGCGCGTCCTCGTCGACCCGATGGCCGGCACCACCCGCGATCCGGTGGACGAGCTGATCCAGCTCGGCGGCCGGACGTGGCGCTTCGTGGACACCGCCGGCATCCGCCGCCGTGACCGCGAGCTGAAGGGCGCCGACTTCTACGCGAGCATGCGCACCCGGGCTGCGCTGGAGCGCTCGGAGGTCGCGGTCGTGCTCATCGACGCCGGCGAGGTGCTGACCGAGCAGGACCTGCGGATCATCTCCCTGGTCATCGAGTCCGGCCGGGCCATGGTGGTGGCGTTCAACAAGTGGGACCTCGTCGACGAGGACCGCCGCTACTACCTGGAGAAGGAGATCGACCGCCAGCTCGTCCGCGTCCCGTGGGCGCTGCGGGTCAACATCTCCGCCATGACCGGCTGGCACGTCGACCGGCTCGTCCCGGCGCTGGAGAAGGCGCTGGACTCCTGGTCCACCCGCGTCCCGACGGCGCGGCTCAACGCCTTCCTCACCGAGCTGGTCGCGGCGACCCCGCCGCCGGTCCGGGGCGGCAAGCAGCCGAAGATCCTCTTCGCCACGCAGGCGTCGACGGAGCCGCCCAAGTTCGTGCTGTTCACCTCCGGCTTCCTGGAGGAGACCTACCGCCGCTTCGTCGAGCGGCGGATCCGCGAGGAGTTCGGCTTCGCCGGGTCCCCGATCGAGGTCACCATGAAGATCCGCGAGAAGCGGCAGTCCTCGGGGGCGGCGAAGCGGAAGTAGCCGCCGCGGCGGTGTCACGGGCGGCCCGGCACGAGCCGGGCCGCCCGTCGTCTTCCGCGGGACGCCCCGCGGAAGACGACGGGGTCCGTGAGAGTTGACGAGTTCGACAGGGCTGTGCCATCCTGAAGATGGCACCGAGGTTGACATGCCTAGTAGGTGTGGACATTCGTTTACCATTTGCGTTATGCTGCTGCCTCGCGCTGCCCTCCGACGCCCTGGATCCCGCCGGGGCGTTTTGGCGTGCGCGAAGTTCGATTCCATCCGTGCTCTCCGGAAGGACGCCTGTTGGCAGCCTCGCGCAACGCCTCCGCCGTACCCGCTGGTCCCCGTCGTGTGTCGTTCGCACGCATCCAGGAACCCCTTGAGGTTCCCGACCTTCTCGCTCT